>NZ_CM136922.1:0-4800000 GCF_054461335.1 Duganella paludis | reverse complement strand
CTAGCCATCAGTCTAACGAAAATCGAACAGGCACGCCGGACTATTAGCAACATAGTAAAATTGACCGTTTCCGCAATACAATTCCCCCATGCCGCATACCTTCACCCTGCCCAACGTCCGCCGCGAAATCTCCTCCCTGTGGAAGCTGGCGTGGCCGGTGCTGATCGGCCAGCTGGCCAATGTCGGCATGGGCGTTGCCGACGTCGCCATGACCGGCCACACCAGCGCCGACGAACTGGCGGCCGTGTCGCTGGGCGCCTCGGTGTGGGGCATCATCCTGGTGACGGTCACCGGCATCATGATGGCGGTCAACAGTATCGTCGCCCACGACGTCGGCGCCGGCGCGCTGGAGAAGGTTCCGCACACGGTGCGCCAGGCGCTGTGGACCAGCCTCGGCGTCGGCCTGGTGTCGGCGCTGTTGGCCAACGTCGCCACGCTGGTGTTCGATTACCTCTACCTGTCCGAGCACGTGCACCACCAGGCTTCGCTGTTCGTCCATATCATCAGCATCGGCCTGTTGCCGCTGGCCGCCTACCGCGCGCTGTACGGCTACAGCACCAGCATCAACCAGACCAAGCCGGTGATGGTGATCGCCCTGCTCGGCCTGATCTTCAATGTCTTCGTCAACTGGTTGCTGGTGTTCGGCAACTGGGGCTTTCCGGCTATGGGCGGGGTCGGCTGCGCGGTGGCGACCGGCTTGTGCATGTGGCTGATGCTGGCCGCCATGCTGCTGTGGATACGCTTCGCGCCGGCCTATCGCGCCACCTACCCGTTCACGCATTGGGAATGGCCGCACTGGCCGGAGATCCGCTCCACCCTGCGCCTCGGCCTGCCGATCGGCGTGACCTACTTCGCCGAAGTGAGCGCCTTCGGCGCGGTCAGCCTGCTGGTGGCGCGTTACGGCGTGGTGGAAGTGTCGGCGCACCAGATCGCGTTGAATTTCAGCTCGCTCACCTTCATGGTACCGCTCAGCTTTGGCATCGCCTTGATCACGCGCGTCGGCCAGTCCATGGGCGAAGGCGACGCGGTGCGGGCGCGCTTTGTGGCCTGGGTCGGGGTCGGCATGTCGCTGGCGTTCGGCGTGCTGTCGGCGCTGCTGATGGTGCTGTTCCGCCACCAGATCGCCGCCGCCTACACCTCCGATCCGGCGGTGCGCGTGCTGTGCGCCTACCTGCTGGTGTACGCCGCCCTGTTCCAGCTGTCGGACGCCACCCAGGTGGCGACGTCGAGCGCGATACGCGGTTACAAGGTCACGCGCCAGCCGATGCAGATCCAGCTGCTGGCGTTCTGGGGCTTTGCCCTGCCGCTGGGCTGCTGGCTGGGGCTCGGCCACGACATGGCGGCGGCCGGCTTCTGGATCGGCCTGACCATCGGCCTGACGGTGGCGGCGGTGCTGCTCAGCTGGTCGCTTAAGCGGCTGTCATGGCGCAAGGTGGCCGAAGGAAAAACGGTTTTCTAGCGCGGATTCAGAATCTTGCCGTCTCGCCACAGGCGGGTCGGTCTGGTATCGTCTTGGATTCCGCAACTGAAAGATACCTATGCGCTTCATACTTTGCTTCCTCGCCCTGCTGGCCGGCACCGCCTCGGCTGAAAAACTCACGCTCGACCGCATCCACAGCGACCCGTCGCTGAGCGGTCCCGGCGTGCGCAGCCTGAAAGTGTCGCCGGACGGCGCCCGCGTGACCTTCCTGCGCGGCCGCGAGGACAACCAGTTCCAGCTGGATCTGTGGGAATTCAACCTGAAGGACAAGACTACGCACCGCCTGGTCGATTCCAAGATTCTGGTGCCGGAAGAAAACCTGTCCGATGCCGAAAAAGCACGCCGCGAGCGCGAGCGCACCGCCAGCCTGAAAGGCATCCTCAGCTACAGCTGGTCGCCGGACGGCAAGCGCCTGCTGGTGCCGATCGCCGGCAACCTGTACCTGATCGACGCCGCCAAGCCCGATGAAGCGCGCATGGTCGCCTCGGGCAATGTGCTCGATCCAAAGATTTCGCCGCAAGGCCGCTACGTGTCCTTCGTGCGCGACCAGAACCTGTTCGTGATCGAACTGGCCACCGGTAAGGAAAAGCAACTGACCACCGACGGCAAGGGAACCATCCACAACGCCGAAGCCGAGTTCGTGGCGCAGGAAGAAATGAGCCAGACCACCGGCTACTACTGGGCGCCGGACGATTCCGCCATCGCCTACAAGCGCTACGACGAAGCGCCGGTGCCGGTGGTGCGCCGCTTTGAAATCTTCGCCGACCGCACCGAAGTGGTCGAGCAGCGCTACCCTGCCGCCGGCGATCCGAACGTGCTGGTGCAGCTGAAGATCGTCTCGCCGACCACCGGTGAAATCCGCGACGTGGCGCTGGGCGCCGAGCAGGATATCTACCTGGTGCGCGCCGACTGGAGCGCCAACAGCAAGGCCTTGCTGTTCCAGCGCCAGACCCGCGACCAGAAGAAGCTGGAGCTGATCTCGGTCGATGCCGCCACCCTGGCGCAGAAAGTACTGATCACCGAAACCTCGCCGACCTGGGTCAGCATCTTCGACGACCTGCGCTTCCTCTCGGATAACAAGGGCTTCATCTGGGCTTCGGAACGCAGCGGCCGCAAGCACCTGTACCTGTACGATATGAACGGCAAGCTCAAGCACGCCATCAGCGCCGGCAACTGGGGCATCGACCGTCTGCTGGCGCTCGATGAAAAGAACGGCCGCGTCTACGTGCAATCGAACCGCGACGCGGTGATCGACAGCCAGACCTACGCGCTCAAACTCGACGGCGGCAGCGCCGACAAGCCGGTACGCCTGACCCAGGGCGACGGCTGGCACGATTCCTCCTTCGCCCGCAACGGCGAAGTGTTTGTCGACACCTATTCGAGCCCGGACACACCGCCGCAAGTGAGCATCCGCCGTCCCGACGGCGCCATGATCCAGTGGCTGGAGCACAACGAACTGAACGCCAGCCACCCTTACGGCAAGTACCTGGACGCGCACCTGAAAACCGAATACGGCACGCTGAAAGCCAAGGACGGCCAGACCCTGTACTACTCGATCGTCAAGCCGAGCGGCTTCGACGCCTCGAAAAAATACCCGGTCTACCTGTCTACCTACGGCGGCCCGCATTCGCAGCACGTCTCGCGCAAGTGGGGCAACTTCTTCGACCAGTACATGGCGCAGCAAGGCTTCGTGGTGTGGCGCCTGGATAACCGTGGCTCCTACCGTCGCGAGCGCGCCTTCACCGACGCCAACTACCTGCAACTGGGCCGCGTGGAAGTGGAAGACCAGTTGACCGGCATCGAGTGGCTGGGCCAGCAAAGCTTTGTCGACGCCAAGCGCATCGGTGTGTTCGGCTGGAGCTACGGCGGCTTCATGACCTTGCGCCTGCTGGCGGAAGCTTCGGACAAGATCGCCATGGGCGTATCGGTGGCGCCGGTCACCGACTGGACGCTGTACGACACCCACTACACCGAGCAGTTCATGGGCACGCCGAAAGACAATGCGGCAGGCTATGCCTACAGCGGCGTGTATTCGCATCTGGATGGGTTGAAGTCGCCGCTGCTGCTGATGCACGGCATGGCCGATGACAACGTGCTGTTCACCAACACCACGCGCATGATCGACGCGCTGGTCAAGCGCAATGTGCACTTCGAGCTGATGACCTACCCGGGTGGCAAGCACGGCATCTCCGGCCGCGCGCCGCAGCGCCATGTGTACGGCAACATCGAAGCCTTCTTCAAGAAGAACCTGAAGCCAGGTGAATAAAAACGAAAAAAGCCGCTGAAATCAGCGGCTTTTTTTTCGAACTTTTTCGAACATCAGCAACGATTAACGGTTGCCTTTGTTGATTTCGTTCACGGTGTCCTTGACGGCTTCTTTAGCGTCGCCATAGCCCTTCTGGATTTTGCCTTCAGCCTGTTTGTTCAGGCCCTTGGCTTGCTGTTCGGAGCTGCCAACCAGTTTGCCGGCTTCTTCCTGAATTTTACCGCCGACGTCTTTCAGTTTACCTTCGACTTGATCCTTGTTCATGATGAACTCCTTTGTAGCGGATGGTCACTCAGCCCAGTGCTGTGTGCATGGATTCCACTATAGGCCACTCATCACTTCGTTTCTGTGCGGTCCCGTACGCAACGCCAAACACTGGCCAACCACGGCTGCTGGTCGCACGGTAAACCAGGTGGACGGTAGTAATGTTGGACTTCGACAAAGCCTGCTGCGGTCAAGTAACGCTTCCAGGTTTCATAGTCGTAGTAGCTGCCGTAACGCGGCCCGTTCCATCCCTCGCGATTGTCGCCGCGCGGATTGGAACTGAACAGCACACCGCCGGTTTTCAGCGTCGCATGCAAGTCACGCAGCACGTGCGGCAAGGCCGCGCTCGGCACGTGGAACAGCGAGGCGTTGGCGTAGACGCCATCAAAATATTCGGCCGGCAAATCGAGCTGGACGAAATCCTGGTGCCACACGTCGCAACCGCTGAACGCACGGGCCATTTCCACGAACCGCGCCGAGCCGTCGATACCGACCGCCTCGTGACCCATGGCCGTGAACGCCTTCAAGTCGCGGCCCGGCCCGCAGCCCAGGTCCAGCAGGCGGAACGGCGCCGCCACCTCGATCGCATCAAGCAAGGCGGCGATGTTCTGGCTCACGTCATGGTCGATGGTGCCGGCAAAGAATTGCTCGGCCGTTTGCTCGTAGTGGCGCAGCGTGGTCTGGGTAATGTCTTCGATATTTTCGGTGCTCATGGCCGCAGTATAAGTGGGCGCATACTGAAAAGCGACGCTTCCCCACCAAATCTCTTCTGTCACGCGAGGAATCGCTATATAGTTAGCCTATAGCAACGCGCTTATCAACGAGGAGATAAATATGAAACTTGATGCCCTGTTCCAGAATCCAACTGCGTTGCCCACCGCGCCTAAAGTCGTGGAAGAGCTGATCAGCAGTTTCGACAAGGCCAGCGTCTCGACCGAAGAGATCGCAAAGAAATTGTCGACGGATCCGGTGCTGAGCGCCAAGCTGCTGCGTCTGGCCAATTCCGCGTACTATCACGTATCGCGCAGCATCGGCACCGTCGAAGACGCCGTGCTGATGCTCGGTTTTGTCACCGTCCGCACGCTGGTCATCAGCTCCGGCCTGGTCAGCGGTTTCAAGACCGTGCCCGGCCTCGACCTGAAGCAATTCTGGAAGTACAGCCTGTACACCGCCGTCTCGGCTAAATGGATCGCCAAGAAAACCAAGGAAAACACCGACCTCGCCTTCACCATCGGCATGATGCACGCCATCGGCCAGCTGGTGATCCACTCGGCCGCGCCGGAACAGGCCATGGCGCTCGACAAAGTGGCCGGTCCGCTGGACTCGCGCCGTCTGGATGCGGAACAGGCCTCGCTGGGCTACACCTTCGCCGACGTCGGCGCGGAACTGGCCAAGCGCTGGAAGTTCCCGACCACCTTCTCGGAAACCATCCTGGCCTTCCCCGAGCCGCACCACAATGGCGAGCTGAACCGTTTGGCGGCCGTGGTGTCGCTGGCGGCCTGGCGCGCGCGCGTGGCGCTGGCCGAGCTGAACGATGACGAAATCGCCGCCTGCTACCCGACCGATCTGGCCGAAGAACTGGGCCTGGAAGACAACGCCCTGATCGACGACATGCCATCGCCGGACGAACTGTCTGCAGGCCTGGAAGAGCTGGTCAAATAAACACGATTGGTTTTAAACCATCGGAATCCGCCTGTTTTTGGTTGCAGGCGGATTTTTTTTCGACTTTTTTCAATTATTTTTCAAAAAGGCCTAAAGTTCCCGTTTAAGGCGACGTTAATCAGGACATGCGGTAATCCGTTTAACCAAGCCAGGTGGAATTATGACCTCTTCCGAAGTTCTCTCGATGTACGAAAATATTGCCGGATTGACCAATCAAATGGCGGCCGCTGCACGCATGGGAGATTTGGACAGTCTGGGCCAGCTGGAAACCCAGTGCGCCGCTGAAGCGCGCGCGGTGAGCACCGGCGTACCGGCATTGGGCGGTGCGCAGCGCCTGCGCAAGATCGACCTGCTGAAACAGATTCTGGCCAACGACCGCGAAATTCGCGACGCTACCGATCCTTGGATGAACAACATCCCTGGCATGTCCCGTCAATAAAAACCGCAGCACCAAAGATAAAAGCGCCGAATCCGGCGCTTTTTTTTCGTCTTGCTAAAAGGTTAGGCAGTCAGCGTCAGACGCAGCGATAGTGCGATGCCCTGCGCCGCTTTGTTGATTTCGTCCAGCGACGGGAAGCTCGGGGCGATACGGATGTGACGGTCCTTCGGGTCCAGGCCATATGGGAAGGCTGCGCCGGCCGGCGTCAGCGTGATGCCGGCTTCCTTCGCCAGCGCCACCGTGCGCTTGGCCGCGCCGTCCGGGGTCACCAGATCGATGAAGTAGCCGCCTTTAGGACGGGTCCACGACACGCCTTCAACGTCACCCAGCAAAGCCTCGAACTGTTCCAGCACCGCATCAAACTTCGGCTTGAGCAGTTGGCGATGTTTTTCCATTAACGCTTCCACGGTCGGCAGGTCTTTCAGGAAACGCACGTGGCGCAGCTGGTTGATCTTGTCCGGGCCGATACTGCGCAGGCCCGCATACTTGGTCCACCACGCGATATTGGCCGGCGAGCCCGCCAGCGCCGCTACGCCCGAACCGGCCCAGCTCACCTTCGACGACGATGCAAACACGATCGCGCGGTCCGGGTTGCCGGCCTGGACGCACGCATCCAGAATGCTGGCCACGGCTTGCTTGCCTTCGCCCAGATGGTGGAAGCGATAGGCGTCGTCCCACATCAGGCGGAAGTCCGGCGCTGCGGTTTTCATGGCCGCCAGACGGGCCACGGTTTTGTCCGAGTACACGACGCCGCCCGGATTGCTGTACTTCGGCACGATCCACATGCCTTTGATGCTGGCGTCCTCGGCCACCAGTTTTTCCACCAGGTCCATGTCCGGGCCGTCTTCGTTCATCGGCACGTTGATCATCTTGATGCCGCGCGCTTCGCAGATGGCGAAGTGGCGGTCATAGCCTGGCACAGGGCACAGGAAGGTGACAGGATTCTGCACCCACGGCGCATGACCGGGCACGCCGTTCAGCAGCGCGTAGACGATCACATCGTGCATCAGCGACAGGCTGGAGCTGCTGTCGACTACCACTTGCGCGGCAGGCACATCCAGCAGCTGGCCAAACAGTGCGCGCGCTTCCGGCAGGCCGATGGTGCCGCCGTAGTTGCGGCCGTCCGTGCCGTCGGCGGCGGTGTAGCCGTCCACTGCATCCAGCAGCGTGTTGGACAGATCCAGCTGCTCAGGTGCCGGCTTGCCGCGCGACATGTCGAGCTTGAGGCCGAGTTGTTTGAAGGCTTGGTATTGTGCTTGGTAGTCTACTGCGCTCATTGGTGGGCTCTTTCAATGTGGGGAAAATACTATACCCCATATTGCCAGAATGAACTCAGAGCTTCCTGCTATATGCTTATTCGGATTGCGCATTACGCGTTGGATGCGGCGGCCTCGGGTGTGTCTTCGGCGACCGGTTCGGTTTTCGGCGTTTCGACTTTTTTCTTGCGGAAGCCTTGCCAGATTTTCAGCGGGCCACGGCCGGCGCTCTTCTTATGCCAGAAGATCAAACCGGCGCCCAGCAGCGCCACCAGGCCGACGCCGCCGGCGATCAGCGGGATGGTGTAGTTGGTCGCTTGCTCGGGCTGTTTTTCCTTTTCCTTCTTGTACTTCAGCTTGGGCAGCACGCGCACCTGCTTGGTCGGCACGGATGCCGCCGAGGCAGCCGATGCCGCGCCACTCGCCGCCGCCTCGCCGGAAGACGCCTGCGCCGCGTGCGACTCCGTCTCACCTTGCGCCGACAAACTGGCCGACGCCTGCGCGGACGAAGCATCTTTACCACCAGCCGCCTTCGCTGGCGCCGAGGCCGAAGCTGCCGACGCGTGGGCGGAGCCCGCTGCCGCTGCCGCTGCCGACGCCGACGCGTGGCCGGAAGCCGCCGCAGGCGCCGATGCTGTAGCTGACGCCGACGCGTGTCCGGGAGCAAGTGCCGACGCGTGGCCCGAGCCCGCTGCGGGCGCCGAGGCTGCGGCCGCCGCCGCGTGGCCGGGGGTGGGCGCCGAAGACGCCGCCCCCGCCGCCGCCCGCGTCGCAGCCGCAGTCGGGGCCGAGGCCGGAGCGGGAACCGACGCTGGCGCTGCGCTTGCCGCCGCCGGAGCGGTCGCCTTCGCAGCGCCGGTCTTCGCCGCCGCGCCGCCGATTGCGCCTTGCACGGCCTTCAGCCTTGCCTCCAGCTCGACCAACTTGCCGGACAATTCCGCATTATGCTGATCCAGCGCCACGCACTCCTTGGCGCTCATCCCGGTGGGCGCGCACGAAGCCGGCGCGGGCCGCTTCACGCCCTTGGGCAACGGCAGCGGCGCAAGCGGCAACAAAGCCTGCGCCACACCCACCGGCACCTCCGAAGACTCTTCCCTGGCAGACGGTTTCATCGGCTTGCCATCCGCCGACACCATCACGCCCGCAATCCTGCGCGCCGCCGCCTTCACCTCGCCCGGCACGCCAACCTGCGCCTCATGCATGGAAGGCAACGGCGCCGGCTTGATCCGATCCCGCGCCGGAGCCGTTGGCGCCGCCACCTGCGCGGCGCTTGCCGACGCTGCCGACGTCGCCGACGTCGACGCTACAGGCCCTGCCGCCCCAGGCGCCGCACTAGTTGCCGCCGCAGCTACCGGCGTTGTGCCAGCGGATGCTGCCGCCGCCCGCGCCGCCCTGGCCTGCGCAGCAATCTGCTCCGCTTGGGCCGGCGTCATGGCGCTAGCCAGCGGCACCGCTGGCGCAGCCGGCACCGCCATCACCACAGGCGCCGGCGGTGGCGGCGGATTCGGATCACGCTGCAACCACACGGTCGCCAAGCGCACCTCCTGCTTGCCCGGCACACCCAACTCCACATACAGATGCACAAAATCCGCATCCACCACCCGCGAGGTGGAAACATGCAGCACCGGCTTGCCGCCGCGCCGCTCCACCGCCATCTGCACCGACGCCAGCGCCGGATTCATCTTCACATTGGCGCCGCGATACACATCCGCCTGCGCCAATCGCACCTGCAAGCCGCCCACCTCCTCCGGCGTCAGCGACATCAGGTCGATATCGACCGCCAGCGGCTGGCCGATATACGAACGCGGCGCGATGTCCCCCAATTCCGCCGCCGACGCCCCGAGGGAGCCGAACGCCAGAGCCAACGTGCACAGCGAAGTGGTTAATTGCTTGTACTGCATCATTTTATGAATCGAGGTCAGGCGATATTTTCTGAAGTGTAACTGCTATAACGGCCAATTTTCCCGATTTTGTAGCCCTCAGATAATTTTTCCGAACTGCGCTACACTAAAACCACCCAATTCCCCGCAAAGGATTCCTCATGAGCACCCGTAGCGAACGCGACAGTTTCGGCCCGATCGACGTCCCCGACCACCAACTGTGGGGCGCCCAAACCCAGCGCTCCCTCGAGCACTTCCGCATCTCCACCGAGAAAATGCCGCTGGAACTGGTGCACGCCCTGGCCAGCGTCAAGCGCGCCGCCGCCCGCGTCAACCTCGACCTCGGCCTGCTGGAAGGACCGAAAGCCATCGCCATCACCCAGGCCGCCGACGAGATCCTGGCCAACCAGCACCCCAGCGAATTCCCACTGGCCGTCTGGCAAACCGGTTCCGGCACCCAGTCCAACATGAACATGAACGAAGTGCTGGCCAACCGCGGTTCCGAGCTGATGGGCGGCGTGCGCGGCGAGCGCCGCGTGCTGCATCCGAACGACGACGTCAACAAAGGCCAATCGTCGAACGACATCTTCCCCACCGCGATCCACGTGGCCGCCGCGCTGGCGCTGGCCCACAACGTGCTGCCGGCGCTGAAACAGCTGCGCGACAGCCTGCACGCCAAGGCCCAGGCCTTCGCCGATATCGTCAAGATCGGCCGCACTCACCTGCAGGACGCCACGCCGCTGACGCTGGGCCAGGAATTCTCCGGCTACGTCGCCCACCTGGACTTCGCCGAACACGCCATCAACGCCGCCCTGCCGGGCGTGCTGCAACTGGCGGCCGGCGGCACGGCGGTCGGCACCGGCCTGAACGCGCACCCTGAATACGCCACCCGCATCGCAGCCGAACTGGAGCACGCGCTGCACCTGCCGTTCAAAACCGCCGACAACAAGTTCGCCGCGCTGGCCGGCCACGACGCCTTGCTCTCAGCCCACGGCGCGCTGAAAACCTTGGCCGCCGCGCTGATGAAAATCGCAAACGACGTGCGCTGGATGGCCTCCGGCCCGCGCTCCGGCCTGGGCGAAATCACCATCCCTGAAAACGAACCGGGCAGTTCCATCATGCCGGGCAAGGTCAATCCGACGCAGTGCGAAGCGCTGACCATGCTGGCCTGCCAGGTGTTCGGCAACGACGTCGCCATCACCATGGGCGGCGCCTCCGGCAACTTCGAACTGAACGTGTACAAGCCGATGATCGCCCACAACTTCCTGCAGAGCGCGCGCCTGCTGGCCGACGGCATGCGCAGCTTCGAGGAACATTGCGTGCACGGCATCGAACCGAATCGCGGCCGCATTGAGGAATTGATGGAGCGCTCGCTGATGCTGGTCACCGCGCTGGCGCCGCACATCGGCTACGACAAGGCCGCCTCCATCGCCAAGCAAGCCCAGCACGAAGGCACGACCTTGAAAGAAGCGGCGCTGGCGCTGGGCTACGTGACGGCCGAGCAGTTCGAACAGTGGATCGTGCCGCTGGACATGACCCGGCCGGGCGCCAAGGGTTAGAAACCGTAGGAGTAGCGCACGCCCATCAGCGCATCGGGCTTGGCGTTGGCGTCGTGGCCGGGATTGATGCGCCACATCAGCGCCCCGGTCACCCTGCCTTGGCTGCCATCACGCCCGAGCAGCCGGGTGTAACCGAATTCCAGGTCGCGCTCGGTGGCGGTCGGGCGCAGGTTGATGGTGGGCGTACCGAAGGCCGCCGCACCGGGTGAGACCGCTTGCGGCAAGGCGCCGTTGAATTCCAGCGAGCCGTTGCGCACCTTGGCCGGTATCGATAGGGTGAAGGCAAGCCGGTCGTCGGCGCTGAACAGCTGGCGCCGCACATAACCGACGCTGTACGCCATCGTGCGCACCGAGGATACCTGCGACAACAGGCTGTCCGGCGAGCCGATGCCGGCGGTGCGGCCATACGAGGCCATCGCCATCAGGGCGCTGCGCGGCGACATCGCATAGCCCAGCGACAATGAAGTGAAAGTAGTCGTCGGACGGGTATTCAGCATCATCGCCATGCTGTGCTGCGTGCCCGGCGCACCGCCCGCCTCGCGCAACATGCCGATGGTCAGGATGCCCGTGCCGCGTCCCATTTTCCGCTCGAATTCCGCACTGCTGAGGAAACGCTTGCCGCGCTCATTGAGCATCGGTCCCAGTGGATCGAGCAGCGCCAGATTGTCCGGCAGCGCGCCGAAGCGCAGGCGCGGCGTGCCGGCCACCAGCGCGTAGCGCCGCGCGCCGTCGTTGACGAAGGAATCGGCCAGCGCCGCCTGACGGTCGGCCGCCCCGAACAACAGGGCCGTGTCGGCGCGCTTTTCAAACAAGGGAGGAGTCTGCGAGAACGCAAACGGATCGGATGCGGCGGCGTCTGCGGCCAGCCAGCCGAATGTCGCCAAAGTCAGAGAAAGCTTATTCATGATGCTACTCGCTACGGTTTGTCCCGCCCTGCCTGAAACGCCAGCAGTTAGTTCAGCATAGCCCTTCTTTTGCCCACTAGCAATCCAAATTACTTTTCGAGGATAAGGTAAACTGCGCGCCTGTCGGAATGCCGCTACACTACCAAAAGACGGACCGACAGCCGATTTCACATCATGGCAACAGAGGATAAAATGCAGAAAGTTAGTTTCGAATTGAACGGTGAATTTGTTGAACTGAATCAACTATTAAAACTGGTTGGGCTGTGCGACAGCGGTGGCGCCGGCAAGATGATCGTCGCCAGTGGCGACGTCAAGGTCGACGGCAAGAAAGAGCTGCGCAAAACCGCTAAAATCCGCGCCGGCCAGCAAGTCACCCTGGGCGACGTTCGTATTATGGTGGTGGCGGCGTAGGCGATGTTTGATCGCGCGCAAACCGGCGCGCGCAGGTGCCGTTATATTGACTTTTTTGACCGATCACAGGGGGACGTCATGGACGGTCCTGCATCAGGTAGCCCTACCCAGGAACGATTGCTGGACGATCTGCGCCAGGTGATCGAAAACGCCGAAGAACTGCTCAAGAATACGGACCAGTATCATGGTGCGCCGTATCAGGCGGCCCGCAACAAGCTGGCCGAAGCGCTGCTGGCCGCCACCGAGGAACTGGCACGCTTCGAAAACGTGCACATCGACCGCATGATCGAACTGACCGCCATCGCCAGCCGGCTGCACCGCGACCTGACCGGCGAAGCCAGGCTGTTACGCGCCTTCCGGCGCGAGGACTGAGTCCACCAATACCGCGTGCGCCAGCCAGTGCTGCAGGCTGGCGGCGACGTCGAAATTGTCATCGTGTTCAAACGCCGCATCCAGTGCGGCGCCGAAATTCCCGCCATCCTGTAGCACTTGCAAGGCCACATGGCTGGCCGCGCTCAGCGGCTGCACGCCCACGCGCCATGCCGGCCGCACCAGCACGCCGTGGCTGGGCGTGGCCATGTCTTCAGGGAAGTCAACGCCGCTGTCCGGCTGGTGGGCGAGCCAGAGCGGGATCACGGCCCACGGCGAGGCCAGCAGTTGCACTGCCGGATGCAGCGTGAACACCGCCGCCTCGATCTGGTCCGGCGCGATGGCGGCCAGCTGTGCGGCGCTCAGGGCTTGCGCCTGCGGCGCGTAGTGGGCGCGGTGCACTTGCCATTCGAGCGTCGCCATGTCCGGCAGGTAGGGAAAGTCGGCCACGTGCGGGAAGTCGCGCAGGAAAGTGGCGAAGTGCGCGCCGAAGCGGTTCAGGTCGCCGTCATCGGATGGATGGGCGCGGCCGTAGGCGCGCGCCAGGCCGCCGAAGAACTCCTCGCCGAGCAGCGCCAGCACCACGGGATAGGCGGCGGCCAGCGTCTTGGTCCAGGTTTCGGTGAGGTTGCCACGATACA
Source organism: Duganella paludis (assembly GCF_054461335.1). Classification (NCBI taxonomy): domain Bacteria; kingdom Pseudomonadati; phylum Pseudomonadota; class Betaproteobacteria; order Burkholderiales; family Oxalobacteraceae; genus Duganella; species Duganella paludis. The sequence goes on along the minus strand of NZ_CM136922.1, from coordinate 4,786,868 downwards.
GCGCGTAGCGGTAGGCGGTGTCGCCGCTGCCGGCCTTGCATTGCGCCAGCACCTGCGGCGCCAGTTGCGCATCGAACAGCGCTGCGGCGAACAACTGCTGGCCGGCGGCCAGCGTTTGCGCATCCTGCGCCGATGCCGGCGCTTGCGGGCGTGCGGAGAGCGACTGGATGATCTGCGGCGCGGCGCGGGCGTGCAGCGCGGCGGCTTTCGCTGCCTCGCCCAGCAGCAGGTCCAGCGCCGGAATATCGGTATCCCACTCGATCAGGGTCGGCACCGCGCCGAAACGCGCCAGCGCCGCTTCGTACAAACGCCACACCGGCTCGGCCACGCGGTCGCCGTGGTGATCGATCACCGCTTCCGGCGTCACCAGATGGCCAGCCAGATGCATCTCGCCCACCATGCCGGGCTGGATCGCGGCGATGGCCGCCAGCGCATCCTCGCCGTGATTGCATTGGTTGACGTACAAATTATTGATATCCAACAGCAGCCCGCAACCAGTGCGCGCCGCCAGCGCGGCCATGAACTCGGCCTCGCTCATGGCGTCCGCATGAAAGCGCACATAGCTGGAGACATTCTCCAGCAACAACTGCCGCCCCAGCGCATCCTGCACCCTGCCCACACGTTCGCTCATCAGCACCAGCGCCGCGCTATCCAGCGTCATGGGCCACAAATCATTAAGTTGGCGATCCGCCACCGCGCCCCAGCACAAATGCTCGGACACCAGCACCGGCTCCACCTGCCGCACCAGCTCGCGCACGCGCGCCAGATGCGCTTCAGAAAACCCGCGCGCCGAACCCAGTCCCAGGCCGACGCCGTGCAGGCTCACCGGATAATCGCGCCGCAATTCTTGCAGCACGTGCCAGTCCCAACCAGCCCGGTCGAGATAATTCTCGCTATGCACTTCCAGCCACGCCACGCGCGGCCGTTGCTGCATGAACTGCCGGTAATGCGGAGCCCGCAGTCCGACGCCGACACCCGATGCTGTCATTGCTGCGGCTCCGCCTGAGAACAATTACTTCTTGGCAGGCGGCGTGGTCTTGCCGCCGGCTTTCTCGCAGGTGCCCTTGGCAACGAACTTCCACTCATCGGGCTCGTTGTCGGCCTTGGCCTGGCCCGAGCAGGAATGGGCGGCCGTGCCGCAATCGTTCTGGCCGGCCTTGGCGACGCCGTAGCATTTTTCTTTCTCTTCAGCGGCAGCGGCCGTACCCATCTGGGTGGCGCACACGGTGGCCAGGGCGGCGGCGATCAAGGCTTGACGTTTATTCATATTGGTCTCCTGTGGAAAAAATGGAAAAGCACCCGCAGCGTACCAGCAATAACGCCGATACGCACCTGTCGAGTAATCATTGGGGAGTGTGCGCGTACGCGCCGCGCGCCGAATGGCACGCGGAGAAAGTGGCGGCCGCCAGACAAGGGGCCGCGCCAGCCGATCAGGCCTTGGTGTTGATGTTGTTGCCGAGGTGGGCCGGCAGGTTCGGCACCGGCGGGATCGCCTCGATCAAGGCCGATGCGCTGGAGGCCGCGATGTCTTGCGCTTTTTTCAGCACGGCAATACCGACAGCCTGCTTGGTGCCAGTGTCCGCAATCGTGGTTGCAGTCTGAGCAATACCGGTAACGTCCATGGGGTCCTCCAATTTGGGGTATCACCTCATTTACGGCGGCTGCGCGGGGAACTTTAGGCGTTTTTAGCCATTCGCTGAATTTTTTTTCAGATGCGTGAGCAACCAGGCAAGCACCTGCTGCGGCTGGTTCAGGTCGAGCCAGGCGACGCTGGCGCGCAGTCCTTCCGGCCGCGCATGGTCGGCGGCCACCGCCAGCACGTGCTCATCGTGTGGATACAGCGGCGCACGGCCGGCCTCCACCCGATAGACTTCCAGCTTGTCGATGGGATAGGACTTGAATCCCTCCAGCAAGGTCAGATCGGCCGGCGCCATGCGCGCCAGCTGTTCTTCCAGCGACGGTTCGGCCGCGCCGCGCAGCTCGTGGATGATGGCGTAGCGGAATGGCGAAGCCACCATCACCTCGGCCGCGCCGGCCATGCGCAGGCGCGCGCTATCCTTGTGTTGCGGTTCGAATTGCAGGTCGTGGTGGCTGTGTTTGATGACATTGACCTTCAGCCCCTGCTGCGCCAGTTGCGCCAGCAGAAATTCCAACAGCGTGGTTTTGCCGCTGCCGGAGGTTCCGACCACACCGAGAACTTGTTGCATCGCCTGCCCTTCTCCACCGTCCAATGATGTCCAACATTATACGCAGCAACATTTGACGGTGCGGGCCGGCTTATTGTTCCGGCTTGATGACGGCGCTGCGGGCGTGGCCGGTACCGGCCAGAACAACCAGGCTGAGGCAGATAACCAACAAGCTGAAGCCGCTCGGTTCGGTGGTCTGAACCACTTCGGCGGCATGGGTGCGCGGCATGTACGAGACGGCGGCGATCAGGAAAGGCAGAAACTTCAGATGCTTCATGATGGGTTCCATGCAGAGTTTTCAATGATATAAAAATATCATTTTTTCATGACATGGAAATGACAACTCAGTACGGAACGCGGTAGCGGTAACCTTTGAAATTGAAGACGGCTTCTTTCGGCTGCAGCTTCTCCAGGATCAGGCCGGGTGCGACTTCGTCGCCTTCGCGGCGCAGTATCTTATCGATCAGCAATACGCGGTCGGCGGCGTTACGGGAGTAGATGTAGCCGCCCACGCTGACTTGCGGGATGGAGCGTTGGATTGGTTCTGGCAGGTCGCGAAGGTTGACGACCGGTTCTTCTGGCGGTGCGGCTGGTTTGGCGGAGGCCAGGCCAGGCGCAGGCGCGGCCATCGCGACGGGCTGAGGCGCCGACGCTGAAGCGCGCGCAAGATTGGCTACAGACGGCGGCAAGTCCGCCACCGGCGCCGGGAGCGGCGTTGGCGATACGGCCGCGACTGCGGGCTGCTGTTGTGACGATACGGCGGCGGGCTGCGGCGGCGACGACATTGCCGCAACGGCGGACTGCTGCTGCGGCGGCGCAGCAGCCACGGCGGGCGTCGGCGCCTGCTGCGTCTGTGTCAGGGCCGGGGTGGAGGCCGGCGAACGCCACACCAGCACCAGCAACACGCCAATCACCGCAGCCATGCCGCCAAGCGACAGCAACAACGGTTTGCTGACGCGCGCCACCGGCGACGCGCGATCGGCCGCATGCAAGGTGGGCGCATGGATGGTGGGCGAGCTACCCAGTTGACGTTCTGCTTGCGCCTTTTTCAAGGCTTCCAAAATATAGGACATGGCTTTTAATAAATCAGATATCGCGCTATCTTACACGTCACAACAACCGGACGGAGACCCAGCATGAAATACACCGGCAGCTGCCATTGCGGGCAGATCAAATTTGAAGCGGAAGGCGAAATCGACAGCGGCCTGGCCTGCAACTGCTCGATGTGCCAGCGGAAGGGATCTCTGCTGTGGTTCATTCCACGCAATAAGCTGCAACTGCTGACAGCCGAGGCCAAGCTCAGCACCTACCTGTTCAACAAGCACGTCATCAAGCACCACTTCTGCGCCACCTGCGGCATCCATCCCTTCGGCGAGGGCGTGTCGCCCAATGGCGACGCGATGGCGGCCGTCAACCTGCGCTGCCTTGAGGACATCGACCTGAACGCCATCCCGGTCCACCACTACGACGGCCGCGCCAAGTAATCAACGCAGGCGCGGCTCCTGCACGCCGCCCAGCTGATACAGGCGGATGAAGGTCTTGGGGCCGGCGACGCCGTCGGCCTTCAGGTTCTGCGCGCTCTGGAACTCGGTCAGGCGCTTGCGCAATGGCGCGTCCAGCGGCTGGTTTTCCTGCGGCTTGTCCATTTCGTAGATTTGCGACAGGCGCTTGGCCAGCCAATCCACATCCGGGCCGCGATCGCCGCCGCGCACTTCGTCGCGCCAGGCGCGTGGCGCACGCCAGTAAGTAGTGAACTCGCCGTCATAGCGCGCCACCAAGGCTTCCACACTCAGCTTCTGCGACTTGCCACCGGGCGCGGTGATGGTGGCGTGGTGCTCGTCCAGCGCGGTCAGCAACACGTAATTCGGCGCGACGGGATCATCGTTCAGCTTCAGCATCACGGGACGGTCCAGCAGACGCACTTCGTCCAGGCTGCCCTTGGTTTGCAGGCAGCGCAGATTGGCGCGCGCAGCGGTGGCACAAGGCTCGCCATCGGTCAGCGTCAATCCCCACAGGCCGGCCAGCTGACGCAATGCCGATGCGCTGTCGCCGCCCGGCTTGGCGTAGCTGGCACCGGCAGCCGCCGAAGCTGCTGGCGCCGGCCCCGACGCTGGCACGAGCGCCGCTGCATTCGCCGCGCCCGGACGTGCTCCGGATGCGCCAACCGCACGAAGCGCTCCCGCCGTGCCGGCCGCCGCCGCTCCGGCCCCGGCAGACTGCACCGCCGCTTGCGCCTGCGCCACCGGCGCCGCATCGCGCGACACCAATTGCCAGGCCAGCGCACTGATCGCCACGCCGCCCAGCACACCCGCCATCACCAGCGGCCAGCGCGCCATCGTCCCACTGCGCGCGCCCTGCCCCGCGCCCACCGCATCCTGCCCGGCAAACACCTCACTGGCGGCCCGCTTCAAAATCGTCCGCGTCACCAGCGGCTGATTTTCCACATACGCACCCAGCAGCGCCCGGTCGCACAGCAAATTGATCCGGCGCGGCACACCCTTGGTCAAGCCATGGATCAAGCCCATCAGCTTGCGCGGAAACGGCGCAATCGCCGTCGCGCCGGCCACCGTCAGGCGATGCTCGATGTAGGTGCCGGTCTCCGCCTCCGACAGCGATCCCAGGTGATAACGCGCGATCACGCGCTGCGCCAGTTGCTCCAGCTCCGGCCGCGCCAGCATGGTGCGCAGCTCCGGCTGACCGATCAGGATGATCTGCAGCAGCTTGCGCTCGCTGGTTTCCAGATTGGTCAGCAAGCGCAGCTGCTCCAGCACCTCGGCCGACAGATTCTGCGCCTCATCGATGATCAGCACATTGTTGCGCGACTGCGCGTGACTAGCCAGCAGATAGGCATTGATCGCATCCACATAGCCCTTCACGCTGACCGCGCCGCTGCCCTGCGGCGCCAGCTCGATGCCGAACTCGTCGCAAATGGACAGCAGCAGCTCCTCCACCGACAGCTTGGGATTGAAGATATAGCCCAGCTTGCAGTCGGCCGGAATCTGCTCCATGAAGCAGCGGCACACGGTGGTCTTGCCGGCGCCGATCTCGCCGGTCAGCAGCACGAAGCCGCCGCCGCTGCCCACGCCATACAGCAAATGCGCCAGCGCCTCGCGATGGCGTTCGCTCATGAACAGATAGCGCGGGTCCGGCGCGATGGAAAACGGCGATTGCTTCAGATTGAAAAAATGCGTGTACATGAAAGCCCTGGGGATGCGCGGTCGCCTATTTTAGCTGCTGTCGGACCGGCGGCGGCTGCACCGGCGGCAGCGGCTTGTACTTGGCGCAGTAAATCTTGGACTTGGTGTCGAAATACACGATGCGGCTGGCCGGCTTGGCCTCGCGCACCGGATAGGCGGAAGTGTCGATCACGGTATAGCGGGTGCCCACTTGCCGGATGATGGCCTGCTCCAGGTTCTCCGGCGTGGCCTCGGCCACCGCGCCGACGAAAATATAGGGACTGGTATCGTCGCTGACCATCACCTCGGAAATGGTCTGGCCCCACAGCGAAGCGCCGTCGGTACGGAACCAGAACGCGCCGCCCTCATGCTTGTAGGCCGCGCCGAAATGCCGCAGCAAATAATTGTAGAAGTAGATATTATCGGTATGGTCGCGGCACAGCAAGCCGTTGCCGATGATGGTGCCGAAGGTGGTCGGCACCGACTGCGCCGCCGCCGTGCCGCAGCAACACGCCAGCGCCAGCGCTGCGGAAGTCAGACGAAAACGTGTTCGCATTAGGTTTTAGACAACCACGCACGGTTGGCGCTGATGCGCGCCTTGGCCGTGGCGGGCAGTGCCTCGTAGCAGCCCGGATACTGTTTCAAGGCATGCTCCTTGATTTCCTTCTGCAAGCCGTTAATCAAAAAAATATACAGCACGCCACCGTCGCTGGTGTTTTTCGTACCCATGTATTTAATCATATGCGCTCCTTTATGCTGCGCAGGCTGATCGCGTCGCCTATTGATGCGTCCATTATGACATCACGGCCGCAGCGGGGCCACACAATCGGTAACGGCGGCGCGCGGGCAAAGTTGAGCTGCGGCTCAGCCCCGGAATTTTGCAGTTGATCCCCCACTTCCGCGCGTCCATCCCATGGCCAGCGACGGCGGCGCGGTTTTGTCATATCGTCCAGTTCTCGCCACTTCCCACAATCGAGACCAATATGAAGCAGACGATCAAACACGCAGCGCTGGCATCCACCTTGTTGCTGGCCACGGCCATGGCTGGCGCCGCCGATACCAAAGACGACAGCTACGGCAGCGAAACGCGCACCGTCGCGCCGTTCACCAACCTCAACCTCATCGGCCCGTTCCGCGTGATCGTCACCGCGCAACCGGGCAACGCGGTGGAACTGACCGGCCTGCGTCGCCAGTTTGCCGAGATCGAAACCTCGGTCAGCGGCGACACGCTCACCGTGCGCCAGCCGCGCAAGCAAAAAGGCTGGACGCTCAACCTCAGCTGGGGCAAGGAAAGCCGGCCGCCGATGACCATCCGCATCAGCGCAGCCAGCCTGAAAAGCCTGCGCAACGCCGGCAGCGGCGACGTCGACCTGCAGCAATTCCAGGGCAAGGCGCTGACTTTGGTGTCGGACGGCCCGGGCGACATCCGCGCCACCGGCAAGGTGGGCGACCTCAGCATCACCTCCAACGGCAGCGGCGACCTCGACCTGCGCGCACTGTCGTCGGCCAACCTCAACCTGCAGATGGGCGGCCCGGGCGACGTCAACATCGCCGGCGTCACGCAGGACTTGAACCTGGTGGTCAACGGTTCGGGCGACCTCGACATCGGCGACATCCGCGCCAACCGTGTCAACGCCGCGCTGCATGGACCCGGCTCGGTGGCGCTGCACGGCAGCGCCAAGGAAATCCGCGCCGACGTCCACGGCTCGGGCGACCTCGACGCCTGCACCCTGAGCGCCGAAACGGCCAGCGCCACGCTGCACGGTCCGGGCGAAGCGTGCATTGCCGGCCACATCAAGAAACTCGACGCCGAAGTCCACGGTTCGGGCGACCTGACGGTGCGCGGGCTGGAAGCGCAAAGCGTGCGTGCGCGGCTGAGCGGTCCGGGCAACATGGTCCTGTCCGGCAATACCGCCGTGCTGAATGCGCAAGTGAGCGGCTCGGGCGACCTCGACGCGCGCCAGCTGTGCACGCGCCAAACCGACGTCACCGTCCACGGCCCCGGCAACGCGGTCGTCACGGTCGCCGAGAACGCCGACGCCAGCCGCACCCGCCTGGTCACCTACCATCGTTAAATCCGGGGTCAGGTCCTCCATTGCTACACGGGCTCTGCCGTAGGCTCGCCTACGGCAGAGCCCGTGTAGCAATGGAGGACCTGACCCCGGATTGCGGAAGTGGCATTCAAATGCGACATTGGACTGCTGGCCGATAATTTACAGTTTATTCATTAAAAACAATTACTTAGAAAACGATTCCAAGACGACAACCCCAGTCCACTTCAATATTTTTTAATACCAGTTAAATACCTGTTGACAAGCTGGTTTGCCACGCCCTATAGTGCCCTTCATCGCGGGGTATCCCGGCATCAGCTTTCTCAGGTAAACATGATCGAATTTTTCATCGGCGTTGACGGCGGCGGCAGTGGCACACGGGTGCGCCTGGCGCGCGCCGATGGTGTGGAAATCGCTGAAGGCGCCGGTGGTCCGTCCGGCCTCATGCACGGCATCGCCAAAGCCTGGGCCGCCGTGGAAGAAGCCGCCGCGCAAGCCTTCCGCGCCGCCGTCCTGGACTTCCCCGACAAAAGCACCATCGCCATCGGCCTCGGCCTGGCCGGCGTGCACAACAGACAATGGGCCGCCGAATTCGTCGCCGCCAATCCGGGCTACGCCCAGGTGGCGCTGGAAAGCGACGGCCATACCACCGTGCTCGGCGCGCACCAGGGCCAGCCCGGCGCCATCATCGCGCTCGGCACCGGCAGCGTCGGCGAAATCAAACTGGCCGATGGCCGTCACGTCGAAGTCGGCGGCTGGGGCTTCCCCGCCGGCGATGAAGCCAGCGGCGCCTGGATGGGCCTGCGCGCCATCAACCACGTGCAGCAAGTGCTCGACGGCCGCATGCCGGCCAACGCCTTCGCCACCGACGTCGCCAATGCCTGCGGTGGCACGCGCAACGAAATCCAGAACTGGCTGGCGCGCGCCACCCAGACCAATTACGCGCAACTGGCGCGCATCGTCCTCCAGCACGGCGACTGCAACGACACCGCACGCGCCATCCTGCAAGCCGCCGGCCGCGAAGTGGAGTTGATGGCCAATGCGCTCGACGCCAGCGCCACGCTGCCGATCGCGCTGTGCGGCGGCCTGGCCGCGCCGATGCGCCCTTACCTGCCGTCGTCGATGTCGCAGCGCGTGGTCGCGCCGCATGGCGACTCCGCCGCCGGCGCACTGCGCCTGATCCAAACCCGCTTGAAGGAGTGAGTCCGTGCTAGCCCAGTTGAGCGACTTCAGACCGGACGCCGGCAGCGACACGCCGCTGTACATGCAGCTGGCGAACAAGCTGTCCGACGGCATCGCCGGCGGCGACTGGCGCGCCAACGAGGCCCTGCCGTCCGAGCGCGTGCTGTCGGACATGCTCAACATCTCGCGCGTGACCGCGCGCAAAGCCATCGACATGCTGTGCGAACGCGGCATGTTGACCCGCAAGCGCGGCTCCGGCACCTACATCACGCCGAAACTCGAACAACCCTTGTCGCGCCTGACCAGCTTTTCAGAAGAGCTGCGCGAACGTGGCTTCAAGGCCGGTTCGCGCTGGCTGCAGCGCGACATCGGCATCGCTTCGCCGGTGGAGCTGCTGTCGCTTGGCCTCTCGCCGAACATGCCGGTGGCACGCCTCAAACGCCTGCGCACCGCCGACGATGTGGTGATGGCGATCGAAACCACCACCATCCCGGCGCAGTACATGCCGAATCCGCACAGCGTGACCGATTCGCTGTACGGCTACCTGGAGGCCAACGGCACCATCCCGATGCGCGCGCTGCAGCATATCCGCGCCGTCAACGCCAGCGAGGAACAAGCGCGCCTGGCCAATATTCCTGCGGGTGCGGCGATGCTGCATATCACCCGCGTGAGTTACCTCGACAACGGCGCGGCAGTGGAGTTGACCCACTCGTTTTGCCGTAGTGATTATTATGAATTCGTAGCGGAGTCGCGCAGATGAGCGATGCAATCAAAGGCAATATCCTGACACCGGCCGGCTGGATCCACGGTGAACTCACTTTCGACGAGCGTATCGCGTCCGTCATCGGCGCCGGCGCCGATCCCGCGCTGAACGAGGAAGTCTATATCCTGCCTGGGTTTATCGACCTGCACGTGCACGGCGGCGGCGGCAAGGACGTGATGGAAGGCGGCGATTCCGTGCGCACCATCGCCGCCATCCACGCCAAGCATGGCACCACCAGCATGCTGGCCACCACCATGACCGCGCCGCCCGAGGACATCGACCTTGCATTGAAAGGCATCGGCGCAGCGGCGGCACAGCGCGGTGTCGGCGAAGCGCGCGTGCTCGGCGCCCACCTGGAAGGCCCGTTCATCAACTCCGGCAAGCTCGGTGCGCAGCCGCCCTACGCGCGCTCGGCCAAGCTGGCCGACGTGCGCAAGCTGGAAGAACTGGCGCCGCTCAAGCTGATCACCGTGGCGCCGGAAATCGAAGGTCACCTGGCGCTGGTGAAGGAATTATCGGAAGCCGGCATGCGCGTGCAGATCGGCCACACCCTCGGCACCTACGAGGACGGCGTGGCCGCGCTGGAGCACGGCGCGCACGGCTTCACCCACCTGTTCAACGCCATGACCGGCCTGCATCATCGCGAGCCCGGCATGGTCGGCGCGGCGCTGGCCCATGCGCGCTTTGCCGAATTCATTCCCGACCTGCTGCACGTGCATCCAGGCGCCATCAAGACCGCGCTGCGCTGCATTCCGCACCTGTACTGCGTTACCGATTCGACCTCCGCCACCGGCATGCCGGACGGCGAGTATATGCTGGGCCGCCATACCGTCATGAAATGCATGGGCGGCGTGCGCCTGCCCGACGGCACGCTGGCCGGCAGCACCCTCACCATGGACCAGGCGCTGCGCAACCTGGTCGGACTCGGCCTCGATCTGGCGGACGCCTCGGCACGGGTCTCAACGTATGCGGCCGATTACCTCGGCCTCTCCGAGCGGGGCCGCCTGGCCCCCGGCGCTTTCGCCGACTTCGTGGTGCTCGACCGTGACCTGAACCTCAAAGCCGTCTATATCGAAGGAGAATTGTTGTGACCTCAATGATGTTGAAAGAAGCCCTGTCCGCAGCTGATTGCGTCGCCCTGCAACTGGCCAACGACGGCGACCGTTACGCGGAGCTGGGCCGCAAATTGAGGAGCACGTCCTTCTCGACCGCCCTGACCATCGCGCGCGGCAGCTCGGACCATGCCTGCGCCTATGCGGCCTACCTGATCATGGCGCGTCTCGGCCGTGTGGTGGCGTCGCTGCCGATGTCGCTGGTGACCCTGAACAAATCGCCGCTGATCACGCGTGACACGCTGGCGATCTCGATTTCGCAATCGGGCCAGAGCCCGGACGTGGTCGAGCCGATCCGCTACTTCCGCGACGGCGGCGCCACCACCATCGCGCTGGTGAACGACATCGATTCGCCGCTGGCGCAAGCCGCCGAATTCGCCATGCCGCTGCGCGCTGGCAAAGAGCAGAGCGTGGCCGCGACCAAGAGCTTCATCACCAGCCTGGTGGCGAGCGCACGCCTGGTGGCCGCATGGCAGAACGATCCGGAGCTGCTGGCCGGCCTGGAAGCCCTGCCGGAATCGCTGCGCTCAGCGACCAATGAGGACTGGTCGAAGGCGATCGAGGTATTGACGCCGGCCCGCAACATCATGGTGGTGGGACGCGGCATCAGCTTCCCGGTGGCGCTGGAAGCGTCGCTGAAGTTCAAGGAAACCTCGGCGCTGCAGGCGGAAGCCTTCAGTGGTGCGGAGATCAAGCATGGTCCGATGGCGCTGATCGAAGAAGGCTACCCGCTGGTGATCTTCGCCACGCGCGGCCCGACCCAGGCCAGCCTGCTGGCGCTGGCGAGCGAAATGCGCGGCCGTGGCGCACGCGTGCTGCTGGCCGCTCCGGCCGACGTGGCGGAACGCGACCTGACCTTGCCGATTGCGGCGACGCCGGATCTGGACCCTATCGTTGCGATCCAGGCGTTCTACGTGATGGCGGCCCAGCTGTCCGCCGCGCGCGGCCTGGACCCGGACCAGCCGCGTCACCTGAGCAAAGTCACCAAGACTAACTAAGCATGCTCGCTCGCCCGCCGTCGTCCCGGCGCACGCCGGGACCCATAGAACGCGTGCCCTCACGCTCAGCATGGATCCCGGCCTTCGCCGGGATGACGGTGGCGCTGCTGCTGGCGGCGAGCGCTTTCGCCGCCGACAAGATCGAGTTCTGGACCTTCAGCATGAAGCCCAAGTTCACGCCCTATTACGAGACGCTGGTGAAAAACTACGAATCAGCGAATCCGGGCGTGAAGGTGGAGTGGGTGGACTTCCCTTGGGATATCATCCAGACCAAATTGGTCACCCGCATCGTGGCCGGCACGCCGCCCGCGCTGGTCAACCTCAACGTCCCATGGGCCGACGAATTCGCCCGCGATGGCCTGCTCGCACCCATCGACAACCTGCTGGCCGACGCCCGCCCACGCTACATCGCCAGCACGCTGGAGGATCTCACCTTCAACGGCAAGACCTACGGCTTCCCGATGTACAGCAACGTCGCCGTCATAGCCTACAACACACAAATTTTCAAGGCCGCCGGCATCCCGCACGCGCCGCGCAATCTCGACGAGCAACTGCTGTTCGCCCGCCAGATCGCCGCGCGCACCGGCAAGGCCGGCCTGTGCCCCGCCCTGTCCAAGATCGACGGCCTGATGATGCAGCAAGGCCTGCCCGTCATTACCAACGGCAAGGCAGTCTTCAACTCGCCCGGCCACGTGGCGCTGATCCGCAAGCTGGCCGAAACCTACAAGGCTGGCGGCCTGCTGAAGGACGCGCTGTTCGCCGAAGATAACTTCCCCGCCGCGATCGACGCCTACAAGGGCGGCCGCCTCGGCATGCTACTGGCACCACCAACGGCGGTCAAGCGCATCGAAAGCGACGCCAAAGACATCTACGCCATCACCGACGTCGCCCCGGCGCCGCTCGGCCCGACCGGCATCGCCGATGGCGGCTGGTTGATACACTACGCCGTGCCGAAGAACGTGGATCCGAAACTGATGCCGGCCATCGGCAAGTTCGCGCGCTATCTCACCAACGACGCCAATCAGCTGGCCTTCGCCAAACAGGCCAGCGTGTTCCCGGCGATGGCGCAGGCGGCCAACGATCCCTTCTTCACCAACGTGCCGCCAGGCGCCGGCGCGGCGGAAAAGGCCGTGGCGGCGGGCGCCGTATCGATGCCGCATGCGCACACGCTCTACGTCGCCGGCATCACCGACTACGACGAATTGCGCCGCTACCTGGTGAAAGCCGTCGAAGCCGGCGTCACCGGCAAGCAGGACATCCAGCAGGCGCTGGACCAGGCGGTCGCGATCTGGAACAAAAAACTCGCCACGCAGCGGAGTCACTGAGATGAGCGCCGAACAAGCCGCCGTCGTTCCTGCGCACGCAGGAACCCATGCTGAGCATCCCGGTTCGCTCGGTATGGGCCCCCGCATGCGCGAGGACGACAGTGCACGCCGTCGCCTGAATATCACGGCTTGGCTGTTCCTCGCGCCCGCGCTGATTCTGCTGGCCGTGTTCTCGTTCTGGCCCGTGGCCTTCGGATCGCTGCTGGCATTCACCGACTACAGCCTGATACGCGAAACGCACTGGGTCGGCCTGGATAACTTCCGCTACATCTTCGACAACGAGATGTTCGTCACCGGCCTGAAAAACTCCCTGCTGTTTTTGCTGATGGTGCCCTTCGTGCAAATCGGCGCCCTGAGCCTGGCCGTCCTGGTGAACAACAAGCTGCCCGGCATCCGCTACTTCCGCGCCGCGTTCTACGTGCCGGTGGTGACGACTGTGTCGGTGGTCGGCATCATGTGGGGCTTCATGTTCCACGAACAGGGTACGCTCAACTACGTGCTGCAAACGCTGCAACTGGTGAATGCGCCGGTCGGCTGGCTGTCGAATGACACCATCGCTCTCTTCGCCATCATGTTCGTCACTCTGTGGCGCGGCCTGGGCTGGTATATGGTGATGTACCTCGCCGCATTGCAAGCCGTCCCCGCCGACATGCAGGAAGCCGCCATCCTCGACGGCGCCAATCGCTGGCAGCGCTTCTGGAAAATCACCGTGCCGATGCTGCGACCGACCATCATGATCTGTTCCGTGCTGTCCGTGCTGGCCGCGCTCAAGGCCTACCAGGAGGTCGACGTGCTGACGCAGGGCGGGCCAATGAATTCCACCTTCACCGGCCTGTATTACGCCTACGACCAGGGCCTCAAACACCTCAAGCTGCCGCGCGCATTGGCCGCCAGCTTCGTGGTCTCCATCTTCTGCGTCGGCATCGCCCTGCTTTGCCTGCGCTACATCCGGCCCAAGCATCGATGAAGACCATCACACACTACCTGCTGCTGTGCGCCATCGCCGTGGTCTGCGTGTTCCCGTTCTGGTGGACGCTGGTCACCGCGCTGTCCACCGAAGGGAACATCTTCGCTTACCCGCCCACCTTCTGGCCGCAGAAGCCGTCGCTGGACAACTTCATCGAAGTGTTCAACGCCATCCCGATCTGGAGCTTCTTCCGCAACTCGGTGTTCATCGCCCTCTGCACCGTGTTCTGGAAACTGGTGCTTTGCTCCGCCGCCGCGTATCCGCTGGCGCGCATGCAGTTCAAGGGCCGCAAGCTGGTATTCGGCCTGATTCTCGCCACGCTGGTGCTGCCGTCGGAAGTCAACTTCCTGGTCAACTTCATCACCGTCACGAAACTCAGCCTGGTCGACACCTACACCGGCGTGATCCTGCCCAACGTGGTCAACGCCGTCGCCATCCTGCTGCTGAAGCAAGCCTTCGAAGAAGTGCCGCAAGACCTGATCGACGCCGCCCGCGTGGACGGCGCGTCCGAATGGATCATCTTCAGCAAAATCATGCTGCCGCTGATCGCCCCGTGGCTGGCCACCGTCGGCATCCTGACGGCGGTCGAGGCATGGAACGAATACATCTGGCCCTCCATCGTCATGAGCAAGCCGGACGAATTCCCGCTGTCGGTGGGCGTGCTGTATTTGCGCGGCACCTTCGGCAGCAGCACGCGCGTGATCGCCGCAGGCACCGTGCTAACCATCCTGCCCACGCTGGCAGCCTTCTTATTTACCCAACGATTCTTCATGCGCGGCATGGACGGAGCAGTGAAATGACAACTCAAAACGACTACAGAAAAATCGCCGGCCAACTCATCATGATCCGCTTCCCCGGCACCGTGCTGGATGCGGCCACCGCCGACTTCCTGAAAGCGAACAGCATCCGCGCCGTCTGCCTGTTCCGTGGGAACATGACCGACTCCGAACAACTGGCCAAGCTGACCGCCGACCTGCGCGCCGCCATGGGCCCGGAATCGCTGATCGCCATCGACCAGGAAGGCGGCGCCGTGGTGCGTTCGACCTGGGTGCCGGCGCCGCCGGCCGCCATGGGCCTGGGCGCGGCCAACGACACCGAACTGTCCTACCGCACCGGCGCCGCCGTGGCGCGCGCCGTCAAGGCGCTGGGCTTCAACTGGAACTTCGCGCCGGTGCTGGACCTGAACAACAATCCGCACAATCCGGTCATCGCCGAACGCTCCTTCGGCGCCGAGCCACAACGCGCCGCCGAACTGGCGATGGCGTGGATGGCCGGCAGTCATGCCGAAGGCGTGGCCTGCTGCGTCAAGCACTTCCCCGGCCACGGCGACACCAACGTCGACTCGCACCGCGACCTGCCGACCGTGAACAAGCCGGTGGAAGAACTGAACCGCCTGGAACTGGCGCCGTTCCGCATCGCCTCCGGCGCGGCGCCGGCCATGATGACCGCGCACATCGTCTACCCGACGCTCGATCCGGAGAATCCAGCGACCATGTCGCGCCGCATCCTCAACGACCTGCTGCGCGATGAGTGGAAGTACCAGGGCATCATCATCACCGACGGCATGGACATGCACGCCATCGCCGGCCGCTACGGCGTCGGCAACGCCGCAGTGCGTGCGCTGACCGCCGGCGCCGACATGGTGATGGCGCTGGGCACCACCGAAACGCAGGAAGAAACGCTGAACGCCATCGCCACCGCTCTCGCCTCCGGCGCGCTGTCGCAGGAGGAAGTGCAGCATCGCCTGGACCGCCTGGCGGCGCTGGCGAAAGCCTATCCATGCAAACCGCGCTCGTACAAGGAAGACGCGGCCGACCGTGAAGTCATGGCAGAAGGATGGCGCCGCAGCCTGACCGCCTACGGTGCGCCACAGCGCCCGGCCGCCGGCGCCAAGGTGCGCCTGGTCGCGCGCCAGGACGTGGTGAGCGACGGCGTGTCCGAAGCCGGCGTGCCGGCCGGCGTGGTGGCCGATACGCTGCGCAAGCTGTACGACGTGGAGCTGGTCACCTTTGCCGACGCCGACACCTTCGATTGGAACGCGCTGCCGCAGGATGGCCGCTTCACCATGCTGGCCTCCACCTCGCGCCTGCGCTACGGCCAGCACGCGCGCGACACCTGGCGTCCGGACCTGCACCTGGCGCTGTGGAATCCCTACCAGGCGCTGGACATCGAGGCCCCGGCCCTGATGACCTACGGCTTCGCCCAGCCGGCGCTGGAAGCGGTCAACGCATGGCTGTCCGGCCAACTGCAAGCCACCGGCAACGCACCGGTTCCAGGATTCGATAAATAAAACGACACCGTCGTTCCCGCGAAAGCGGGAACCCATACTCAGCATGGATTCCCGCTTGCGCGGGAACGACGAGCTGGTGGAGATAACACAGCATGGAAAACAAACAAATCCGCAATCCGAAGTTCTGGGTGCCCAGCCTGTACCTGGCGCAGGGCCTGCCGTTCTTCGCCGTCGCCATCGTCGCCAACCAGATGTTGAAGAGCATGGGCGTGCCCAACGACGAGCTCAATCACTGGACCGGCTTGATCGGTTTTGCCTGGGTGTTCAAGCCTTTATGGAGTCCCTTCCTGGAACTGGTCAGCAGCAAGAAGCTGGTGGTCACCTTCTTCCAGGTGTTCGGCGGCTTGTGCCTGGGCGGCGTTGCGCTGGCCTTGCAGGCGCCGTTCTGGTTTGCCGCCTGCATGGGCATGCTCGCGCTGGTCGGCATATCGGCCGCCACCCACGACATCGCCTGCGACGGCTTGTACATCACCAGCCTCGATGAAAAAGACCAGGCCAAATACGCCGGCTGGACCGGCACCTTCTTCAACGCCGCCAAGTTCTTCACCACCGGCGCCCTGCTGCTGCTGGCCGGCCACTTCGAGAAGACGCTCGGCGTGGTGCCCGCATGGACCATCTGCTTCTGCATCCTCGGTGGCATGATGGTGGCGCTGGGCCTCTACAACGGCTGGGCGCTGCCGCTGGCGAAGAACGAAGTCACCGCCGACACCAACGCAGCCGCCATCGCCCGCACGCTGCGCGAAGTGATCGTGGAGTTCTTCAAGAAGCCCGGCATCTGGGTCTCGATCATCTTCATTATCCTGTTCCGCGCCGGCGAGGCGCAGGTGCAGTCCATCGGCCCGCTGTTCCTGCGCGAAGCGCGCAACCTCGGCGGCCTTGGCCTGTCCACCGCCGAAGTGGGCGCGGTGTATGGCACCGTTGGAACGGTGGCCTTCCTGGTCGGCTCCATCGCCGGCGGTTATTTCACTTCGTGGCTGAGCCTCAAGCGCGCCATCCTGTGGCTGATCCTGGCGGTCAACCTGCCGAACGTGGCCTTCTATCTGCTGTCCTACTTCCAGCCGACCGACCTCGCCATCATCGGCGCGGCGCTCAGCGTGGAGATGTTCGGCTACGGCTTCGGCTTCGTCGGCCTGATCCTGTACATGATGCAGGTGGTCGCGCCGGGCAAATACCAGACCGCGCACTACGCCTTCGCCACCGGCATCATGCAGCTGGGCTTCGTGCTGTTCAAGCTATTCAGCGGCGACATCCAGATCGCGCTGGGCTACCAGCACTTCTTCGTCTGGGTGATGATCTGCGCGATTCCGGTCGCCATCCTGTCGCAGCTGATTCCGATGACCGCGCGCCCGCAGCCCAAGGACGAAGAACCGGCGGTGCAGCAAGCCGCCCACGCGGGATAAGCAATGGCCAGTGTCAGTCTGAGTAACATCGTCAAGCATTACGATAATACGCCGGTCATCCACGGCATCGACCTCGATATCGCCGACGGCGAATTCATGGTCTTCGTCGGACCTTCCGGCTGCGGCAAGTCCACCCTGCTGCGCATGATCGCAGGCCTGGAAACCATCAGCGGCGGCGCGCTGCATATCGGCGGCACGCTGGCCAACGACATCGCGCCGGCGCAGCGCAAGCTCGCCATGGTGTTCCAGTCCTATGCGCTGTACCCGCACATGACGGTGTACGAGAACATGGCCTTCGCCCTCAAGCTGGCCGGCCACAAGCCGGCAGCGGTGCAGGAGGCGGTGGAACGCGCCGCCGCCATCCTGCAGATTGCGCCGCTGCTCAAGCGCAAGCCGAAGGAACTGTCGGGCGGCCAGCGCCAGCGCGTGGCCATCGGCCGCGCCATCGTGCGCAAGCCGGAGGTGTTCCTGTTCGACGAACCGCTGTCGAATCTCGACGCCAGCCTGCGCGTGCAGATGCGGGTGGAGCTCAGCCGCCTGCACCACGAACTGAAAACCACCATGATCTACGTCACCCACGACCAGGTCGAGGCGATGACGCTGGGCCAGCGCATCGTGGTCTTCAACGGTGGCCGCATCGAGCAGGTGGGCACGCCGCATGAACTGTATAACGCGCCGGCCAACCTGTTCGTGGCCGGCTTCCTCGGCACGCCGAAGATGAATTTCATCCCCGGCCAGGTGGTCGCCGCCGGCGGCAACAGCGTGTCGGTGCTGCTGCCCGGCGGCGCCGTCGTCAAGGTCGAAGCCTGCACCGGCACGGACGCCGCGCCGCAACCGGGCGACCGCGTCACTCTGGGCGTGCGCGCCGAACACCTGTCCATCACCGCAGCGCAGCAGGAAGACAATGTCATCCAAGTGGGGGTCGGCCACGTTGAGTACCTGGGTGATCTGTCCATCGTCTACACCACGCTGGACGGCCTGCCCGAGATGATCGCCGTAAAGCAGAGCGCCGAAGCGGCGCTGCTGCACGCGGGCAGCCATGCCCGCGTGCATCTGCCGCCGTCGCGTTGCCTGCTTTTTAACTCCGAAGGCCGGGCGCTGCCTCGTGCACCGCAGCACATTTGAATTCGGAGTTTCGGCCGGTTTTGTGTAACAATACGCGGGTTTACATACCCATACGTTTGATAGAAGGATAACCATGTCCCATTCCCGTCTTGCTCGTATCAGCCTGCTCCTGGCCGCCATTGGCCTGAACGCCGCCCCTGCCATCATGGGCATGGCGCCAGTCCACGCCGCCGAAGAAAAGAAAGCACCGGAACCGCCGAAAGACGCCGTCCGTCCTGAGATCTACAAGCTGATCGACCCAGCGCAAACCAAGCCGCTGCTGGATGCGAAGAACTACACCGAATTCCAGAGCCGCATCGACCAGGCTGCGGCGATGCAGAACATCACGCCGTACGAAAGCTTCGTGCTGAACCAGATGCGCGTGCAACTGGGCCAGGCATCGGGCAACAACGAGATGACCATCAAGGGCTTGACCGCGATGATCGATTCGGGCCGTCTGAAGCCGGAAGACAAACTGCGCTTCATCGACGCCATTGCCACCATCTACTACAGCGGCCTGAAAGACTTCGACAACGCCATCAAATGGTTCGAGCGCTATGGCGCCGAATCGGGCGACCAGGTCAAGCAGCGCCAGTTCATCGTGCGTTCGTACTTCCTGAAGAACGACTTCGCCACCACCAAGACCGAAGTATTGAAGGATCTGGAAGCGGCCAAGAAGACCGGCGTCGTGCCACCGAAGGACACCCTGAACCTGCTGGGCAACGTCGGCATCAAGACCAAGGATACCGAACTGTATCTGACCGCCGTGGAAGAGCTGACCCGCTACTACCCGACCGAAGACTACTGGAACGACCTGCTGAACCGCACGCGCGGCAAAAAGACCTACTCCAACCGTTTCGACCTGGACCTGGTGCGTCTGAAAGCCGTCGCCGTGCCATCGAAGATGGAACCTGAAGACTACGCGGAACAGGCCGAACTGGCCGTGTTGGGCGGCTTCTTCACCGAAGCGAAGATCGCGATGGACAAGGGCTTCCCAGGCGCCATCCCGGCCGGCAAGGACAAAGTCGCGCTGGAGAAGATCCGCGCCAGCGCCAACAAGGGCGCAGCTGACGATGCGAAAAACATCGACAGCGGCATCCCTGCTGCGCAGAAGTCGAAAGACGGCGTTGGCCTGATCAACCTGGGTTACAACTATGTGACCCTGGGTCAGTTCGACAAAGGTATCGACCTGATGAAGCAAGGTATCGCCAAAGGCGTAGCGAAGAATCCTGACGACGCCAAGCTGCGCCTGGGCTACGCCCTGGCCATGGCCGGCAAGAAGGATGAATCGGTCGCGCTGCTGAACACCATCACCGGCACCGACGGCCGCAACGACCTGGCGCGTTACTGGATCATGTATCAGAACCCGCCGGCAGCAGCACCGGCAGCAGCCAAGTAATCAAAAAGCCAGCTTTCGAGCTGGCTTTTTTTATCACTGCATGGCTTCCGACAAGGTCCGCAACAACTGGCCCTCGCCGTCCGCGCTCAACTCCCAGAACATCGCGCCGCGCAGGCCCTGCTGCTTGATGTAGCGGGCCTTGTCCTGCAGCGACGTCGGATCTTCATACGTGATCCACACCTGCTCCGCCGCGTTGTACATATACGGCGCCCTCGCCGACGCATTGCGATAGCGCTTGTAGCCCGCATCCTTCTTCAGCAACTGCCAATAGCCATATGAATTGCCGCCGTTGATGCCGTCGCTCACGCCGCCCTGGCATAGCTGGTACTGCCCATCGCCCTGCGGCCCGGCCGCGCAGCCTTTCCAGCCGTAGCCGTAGAACGGCACGCCCAGCACCAGTTTGTCCGCCGCCACGCCTGCCGACAGGTAGCGCTGCACTGAACGCGATGTATAAAAACCTTCCGCCGTCACCGGGTCGCCTGCATCCGCAAACAATGCCGAGTGATGGCCGGTGCGCTTCTCCCACGGCATATGGTAGTCGTAGGCCATGATGTTGATCCAGTCCAGGCTACGTGCAAGCTCCTTCACCCACGCGCCATCGCCGACGTAATTGCCGTTGGCGCCGGCCGCGATGGTGAGGAGGTAATGCTTGCCATCGTGCTTGCCCGCCGCATCGAAAGCCGCACGCAGCTCGCGCGCCCAGGTGATGAAATTCTGCCGGTCCTCAGGCCGCGCGCACACTTCGCCCGCCACGCAAGGCACGCCGGCCTCGCCTGGATATTCCCAATCGAGGTCCACGCCATCGAGCCCATAGCGGCGCATGGCCTTCAACGAAGACGCAATGAAGTTGGCGCGCGCCGGCGCCGATGCCGCTACGTTTGAAAACCGGTTGGACCAGTTCCAGCCACCGATCGACAACACCACCTTGAACTTGGGATGCTGCTTTTTCAGCGCCGCCAGCGCGCGCAAGTTGGCCGCATCGGACGCTTCATCGCGCCACGCCAGTGCGCCGTTCAGCGGCTCCTGGCACGGCGCCACATCGTTCACCGACGGCTCGGGGTTGCCGTGCTTGCCGTCCCAGCACAGATCCACGAAGGCATACAGCGCCATGGTCAGCTTCGACGCATCGACCTTGGACACCGGGAAGGATTCATGTTTCCAGCCGGGGTAGTAACCGACCACTTCGGACGCTGCCGCGTGGGGAACGGGGATCGACGCCGCCAACGCGGCGACAAGAGGAAGTAATTTAGCTTGCATTGAGTTCCGCCACAAAGTCATACATATCGCCACGGAAGTAGGAGCGGCAGAATTCCACCGCCCGTCCGTCGCGTAAAAAGCCCAGCCGTTCCACCGCCAGGCCGGCATCGCCCTCCTTCGCCTGCAGCAGCATGGCCTGCTCCGCGTTCAACAGCAGCGCGGAGAGCCGCTGCAAGGCCCGCACCGGGCGGTTGCCCGCCTTCTCCAGCGCGTCGTACATGGACAGATCCACCGCCTCCAGCGACGGCAGACAGGACGCCACGATGGTCGCGTATTCAAGGCACATCGGCACATCGTCCGCATAGCGCATGCGGTTGAAGCGGTACACCTTGGAGCCGGGACTGAGCCGCAGGCGCATCGCCTCGTCCGGCGTCACCGTGCCTTCCGAGCGCTTGAGCCACACGCTGCGCGGCGTCCGCCCGCGCGCCCGCATGTCTTCGGAAAAGGAGGTCAGCTTGGCGAAGTTCTTTTCAATGCGGGTGTTGATGAAGTTGCCGGAGCCGGGCCGGCGCACCAGTACACCATCGCTCACCAGGCCGTCGATGGCCTTGCGCACTGTGATGCGAGAGATTTCCAGGTCGGCGGCCAGTTGGCGCTCGGCCGGCAAAGCATCCTCCGGCTTCAGAAAATGATGCTCGATCGCCGAGCGCAAGGCGCGCTGCAAGCGTTGATACAGAGGCAGGTTACTGGTCTCATTGAGGTGCTGTCGAATGTGTACCAGTGGTGTCGTTTGATCGCTTTTCATAACGATGGTGACCTATCCTCTCTGTTGGTTCGACGATAATACCAAAAAAAGACCACCACAAATCCCGCGGCCGCGCAACAGCCATAAATAATTTCAACCAGATCGCATAAAGCCTTTAGGTAAAGGCTTTTTGCGTGTTGCAACTGCGCACATCGGCTTTCCATACCACCATCTATCCGGTATTAGCTAGTTGCTGAAAAGATACTTTGTATGCTGCATACAACATAACAAAAAAGAATTTTAAAGTGGTAGTGATCTGGTATTAAAACGCAGGTATATTGGCGTTGGATTGGTTTTGAACGTGATTTAAAAGAAGAGATACATCAGCACATCAACAATCGGTTGGCTCGGCGGAGCCTTCAACAACGGGAGGGAACAAATGCAACACCATTCGAAAAATACCAAACTGTCCAAACTGACGCCTATCGCTACTGCGGTCGGTCTGATGATCATGGGCGCCAGCATGACGGCCCAGGCACAGCAGGCGGCCGAAGAACCGGCACAGGTGATCGTGACCGGTATCCGCGCATCGCTGCAGCAATCGCTGAACCAGAAGCGCAATTCCGACACGCTGGTGGAAGTGATTACCGCTGAAGACGTCGGCAAGATGCCGGACAAGAACGTGGCCGACTCCCTGCAACGCCTGCCTGGCGTGAGCGTGGCGGCAGCCGGCGGCGGCGAAGGTTCGTTCGGCGAGAACGACCGCGTGGCACTGCGCGGCACCCCGTTCGGCCTGACCCTGACCACCCTGAACGGCCACTCGGTATCGAGCGGCGACTGGTTCGCCGATAACATCCTGGGCGGTGGCCGCAGCGTGAGCTTCTCGCTGTTCCCTTCCGAACTGATCGGCCGCGTCACCGTGCATAAAGGCTCGCAAGCCAGCCTGCTCGAAGGCGGCGCCGAAGGCGTGGTCGACATCGAGACCCGCAAGCCGCTGGACTTCAAGAAAACCTTCAATGCGCAAGTGAGCCTGGGTGGCGTCAACTCCTCCAACTCCGGCAAGACCGATCCGCAACTGAGCGCCATGGTCGCCTGGAAGAACGACCAGGGCACCCTGGGCGTGCTGGTGCAAGGCTTCCACCAGAAGCGCACCCTGAGCCGCGTCGGCCAGGAAAACCAGATCTGGTACGACCGCGTTGAAGCGGGCAGCCCGGTCGCCAACGTGGTTCCAGGCGCTGCCGGCGCCATGGCCAACTACCTGGGCGGCACCGCCTGGTTCGAACAGGAACGCACCCGCAAGGGCGGCCTGATCGACGTGCAGATCAAGCCTAGCAGCGACCTGACCCTGGACGTGACGGCCTTCCGCTCGCACCTGGACGCACCGAACATCAACCACAACTTCATGCAGTCGCTGGGTCGTTTCCTGGCGCCGTCGTGGGCCACCACCAACTTCCCGAACAGCGGAGTATCGGGCACCCTGAGCAACGGCGTCATCACCCAGCTGACCGGCACCGTGCCGGCCAACTGCACCGCCTGCGCCACCATGTCCAGCGCCGTGCAGGAAGAGTTCAGCCGTCCTGTGGCGGAAAGCAAATCGCAGTTCTTCGATGTCGACGCCAAATGGCGCATCAACGACCAGCTGACCATGAAGGGCCGCATCGGCACCACCAAAGGCGTCGGCAACACCGTCAGCGGCGCGCTGGGCGTATGGATGCCATGGACCGGCGGCAGCTACACCATCAAGGACGCTGGTTCGGCGGTGATCTACAACACCCCGGGCGCAGACAAGTTCTCGATCGGCGGCATGCAGGCCACCCCGTACACCTACGGTTCGCACGTCACCGCGAACGACAAGGAAACCTACGGTGAAGTCAGCGGCACCCTGCGCACCGAATGGGGCGCAGTCAGCTCGCTGCAATTCGGCGCACGCGTCGCGGAGCACAAGCGCGACCTGACCGCCATCGGCATCAACGCCTTGCCTGGCCTGGATTCCGTGGCCAACCTGCCGATGTCGGGCCTGACCTCGTTCCCGAACGACTTCAACGACCTGGGCGCCAACGGCGCCGGCTACTGGACCTTCTCGCAGGACGCCGTCAACGGCTGGCTGTCGAAGTACGGCAGCTACTCGGGCAACCTGCGTCAGAATGAATTCACCATCAAGGAACCGACCCAGTCGGCCTACGCGATGGCGAACTTCGGCGCCGACAGCCTGTCGGGTAACTTCGGTCTGCGCGTGGTGCACACCACCGAAGAAGTCAACCGCTACGAGATCGGCCCATCGGGCGGCTTCGAGCCTAAGCAGTACAGCAACGGCTACATCGACTTCCTGCCAAGCGCGAACTTCCGCCTGGACGTCACAAAGGATCTGGTGGCCCGCTTCGGCACCAGCCGCACCATGGCGCGTCCTGAGCTGGGCATGATGGCCGGCGTCGACCTGCGCGACGTACAGGGCACCGGCAACGTCGGTAACCCGAACCTGCGTCCGATCCGCGCCAACAACTACGAGCTGGGTCTGGAGTGGTACTTCGCACCGAAATCGCTGGTGTCGGCCGGCGCGTTCTACTCGGCGCTGGATGGCTACGTGACCTACGGTTCGAGCACCGCCACCTTCTACAACCAGTTGGAGAAGAAAAACACGGTGTACCAGGTGTCGACCCCGGTCAACACCACGGCCGAAGTCAAAGGCCTGGAGTTCTCGTATGTGCAGGAGCTGCCTAAGGGCTTCGGCATCAACGCCAACTACACCTACACGCTGGGCAAGGAAACCGGCAAGGCCCCAGGTTCGCCATGCGGCAACCTGACCTCGCCGGATTGCACCCTGATCGGTACCTCGAAGAACGCCTACAACGTCGGCCTGTTCTACGAGCAGGACAAGCTGAGCGCGCGTCTGACCTACAGCTGGCGTTCGGGCTTCCTGAACGGCACCAGCCGTAACAGCGCCGCCTTCCAGGCGCCGATCGGTACGCTGTCCGCGTCGCTGGCTTACCAGATCAACGACAGCTACAGCATCACGCTGGACGGCAAGGACCTGAACAACCCGCTGGTGCGTTCGATCATCCACACCGCCGGCGCGATGGACCTGCCAGGTTCGCTGTACAAGAATGGTCGCCAGGTCTACCTGACCTTGCACGCCAAGTACTAAGACGTAGTCAAAACGGGGCGTTCGCGCCCCGTTTTTTTTATTGAGTCCACATCATGAACCAGACCATGCCTCCCAAGAAAATCGTCATCGTCGGTGGCGGCAGCGCCGGCTGGATGACGGCACTGATGTACGGCGAAGCACTGATTAAAAAAGGCGTCGAGATCACCGTGCTCGAATCGCCCACCGTGGGCGTGATCGGCGTGGGCGAAGGCTCCACCCCTGCGCTCAAGCGCTACTTCGACAGCCTGGGCATCGCCGAATCCGAATGGATGCCGGCCTGTAACGCCACCTACAAAAGCGGCATCACCTTCGACGGCTGGTCCACCAAACCCGGATACGACAGCTACTTCCACCAGTTCGCCACCATGGTCGACAACCTGACCCTGCCGAACTTTATGGAGAACGTCCACGCGCGCCAACGCGGCGCCGACGTCGACGCTCGTCCTAACCGTTACTTCCTGTCGTCGCGCCTGGCGGACGACTGCCTGGCGCCGCAGGCGTCCGAGAATTTCCCCTTTTTCACCACCTACGGCTACCACTTCAACGCCGCCCTGCTGGGCCAGTTCCTGCAACAGCGCGCAGCCGCGCTGGGCGTGCAGTACAAGAGCTGCCACGTTACGCACGCGGTGATGAATGAACGCGGCGACATCGCCGCCGTCGCCACCAAGGAAGGCGAACAGATTGCAGCCGACTTCTTCATCGACTGCTCCGGCTTCTCGGCGCTCTTGATCGGCAAAACGCTGGAGACGCCGTTCGTCAGCTACGCCGACAACCTGTTCAACGATTCCGCCATCGCCATGCCGAGCGAGATCGGCGAGAAGATTCCGACGTTGACCGTATCGACCGCCATGAAGCATGGCTGGGCGTGGAAAATCCCGCTCACCAACCGCTATGGCAACGGCTATGTGTACAGCTCCTCCTTCGTCTCGGTCGACGAAGCCGAACACGAACTGCGCGCCAAACTGGGCCTGCTGGAATCGGACACGCAGGCGCGCCACCTGAAGATGAAGCTGGGCCGCGTCAGCAAGCACTGGAACCGCAATGTGCTGGCCGTAGGCCTGTCGCAGGGCTTCCTGGAGCCGCTGGAAGCGACTGCGCTGTACCTGACCCAGATGACGGCCGCGATCTTCCTGCTGTTCCTGGAAAAAGGCGACATGAGCGAGCAGGCGCAGGACGTCTACAACCAGGAAATCCACGACTACTTCGACGGCCACCGCGACTACATCGTGGCCCACTACAAGACCAACAGCCGCAGCGACACGCCGTACTGGCGCGCCAACGCGGAGAACCTGGGCAGCGTATCGGACTCGCTCAAGCACATCTTCCAGACCTGGATCGAAGGCCGCGACCTGGCGGCGGAGATTCGCCGCCAGAACATCGAGCGTTACTATCCGGTCGGTTCGTGGTATGCGCTGCTGGCCGGCATGGGCTCTTTCCCCGAGATCGCCGCGACGGGCGGCGAAGACAAACTGGCGCCGCTGGACGACTTCATGCGCCGCTGCGCCCTCAACTTCCGCGACCATCGCACCGTACTGAATGAGTTGAGCCAAACGGCGGCGCGATAACTGCTTCATACCGCTTCATACCGCTTCATTGTGTAGTCTGTTCCCCGCCACGGCTCCCCGGCCCTGGCGGGATTTTTTTTATCCGCTCATGCGGCGGCGGCCATGCCGAAGATCAGCGACTGATGCGCGCCGACGCCGGCCATGGCGCCGTCGGCCACGGCCAGCGCGACGCTGCCGGCCATGCGCGCCGCGTCGCCGCAGGCGTACACGCCGGGGATGCTGGTTGCCTTGACCATATCGGTGCGAACATACTTGCCCATCGCGCCCTCCTCCATCTCGCAGCCGAGCTGCTCGGCCAACGGGCTGGCGCTATGCAGGCGGCTCACCACGAACAAGCCATCCATCTCCAGCACGCGTCCATCCGCCAGTTCGACGGCGGCCTTGCCGCCGACGGCGCGCACCAAGGTGCGCTCCACCGTCACGCCGCGTTGCGCCAGCTTGGCCGTCTGCTCCTGGTCCGGTTCGAAGGCGCCGTTGAGGAACAAGGTGACCGTGCCCCAATCCGGCAGCATCAGCGCGTGGTGCATAGATAGCGCGCTGGTGGCCAGCACGCCGATGCGCCCCTGCTCCAGTTCATAGCCATGGCAGTACGGACAATGGAACACGCTGCCGCCCCAGCGCTCGGCCAGGCCCGGCACCGCCGGCAATTCATCGACCACGCCGGTCGCCAGCACCAGCCGCTGCGCATGGAATTGTTCACCGCCGGCCAGGGTGACGGCAAAGCCGCCGTCGCCTTCCACAGCCTGCGCCTGCGTGACCGAGCCTCCCAGCCAGCGCACGGTGGGATACTTCAGCAATTGCGCGCGCGCCTCGGCGGCAATGGCGGCGGCCTCGCGGCCATCCTGCCCCAGGAAGCCGTGCGAGTGCCGCGCATAGCGGTTGCGGCGTTGTCCGGCGTCGACCACCAGCACGCGGCGGCGCGCACGCGCCAGTTGCGTGGCTGCCGACAGGCCGGCATAGCTGCCACCGACCACGATCACGTCAAATTCAGCGATGCTCATGATGTACTCCCTTGTGATGGGTATTGAAACTGGCCGACAGTTCGGCCAGCGTCACGTCCTTGAAGCGGGCGATCAACAAGGCTTCCGCCTCGTCGAAGGCGCTGCCCAACGCTTCGTTGACGGCGCGCTCCACCAGGCACTGCGGCTGCTCCTCGCGGTTCCCCATGGCGAACACGGTGGGTGAACCGAGCGCCTCGTAGATATCGTGCAGCGTCACCTTGCGCAAGTCGCAGCTGATGCTCCAGCCGCCGCCGTGGCCCTTGTCGGAAGCCACGTAGCCGCGCTCGCGCAGCCCCGCCAGCACCCGCCGCACCAGCACGGGATTGGTGCCCAGGAAGCCGGCCAGCTCTTCGGAGGTGTAAGGCCTGTCGCCGTGCGCCATGTGAAGCAGCACGTGCAGGATGGAGGAAAGTTTGCTGTCTCGTCTCATGTAACTAATGATAGTACATAATCAGAAAACGTGCACGCAACAGCGCTAAACTAGCGCGTGCCATTGCCCGCCGCTCGCAGTGGCGCTACATTGGCTGCATGAGATACCTGATCCTTCTTCTGGCCTTTGCCCTGCCGCTTGCCAGCGCGGCGCCGCGTGACGATAAAACGCAAGCGGTCTACGATTACCTGCTCGGCATCTGGGGCAAGAGCACCCTCGCCGGCCAGGCCGACCTGACGTGGCGCGACAGCACCGACATGGCGCAGCGCGTCCACGACGACACCGGCAAGTATCCCGCGCTGATGGGCTATGACTTCATGAACTACTACGACGCCACCGAAGGCGATGGCCGACACCAGACCGAGGAAGCCATCGCCTGGCACGCCAAGGGCGGCCTGGTGTCCTTCCACTGGCACTGGCGCATGGAGAACGGCAAGTTCTACACCAAGGAGACGCCGTTCCGACTGCCCGCGAACGACTACCGCAAGATCGACGAAGCCATCGACCGCATCGCGCTGGAACTCAAGCGCCTGCAGGAGGCCGGCGTGCCGGTGCTGTGGCGCCCCTTGCACGAGGCGGCCGGCGGCTGGTTCTGGTGGGGTACCTCGCGCGAAGGCTACATCGCGCTATGGCGCCACATGCACGAACGCCTGACGCAAACGCACGGCCTGCGCAATCTGATCTGGGTGTGGAATGGACAGGACCCGGCTTGGTATCCGGGCGACGATGTGGTGGACATCACCGGCTACGACGTCTACGACAACGCCTTCGACGCGGCGTGGAACAAGACGCGCCAGCACGGCAAGCCGGTGGCGCTGAGCGAAACCGGCCATATCCCCGATCCGGAGGAAGGCCCGCGCTGGCTGTGGTTCCTGACGTGGAACGACGGCGCCGGTCCAGCGGGCGTCACCGATCCAAACAACTTCTGGACCGGTGAACACCACAACAGCAATGCGCACAAGCGCAAGGTCTACAACGACCAGCGCGTGATCACGCTGGATCGCCTGCCGAAGTTTTAAGGCTTCTTGGTCGCAGCGGCCGGTGCGGCAGCGGCTGCAGCGGCCTTGGCTTCATCACCGGCGATGGCCACCGACACCTTGGCCGGGTCGATGTGCTTGCGGAAGGCTGCGTTGACCTGCGCAAGCGTCGCCGCTTTCAGCTTGGTCTCGTAGTCCTTGCTCCAGCTGTAGGTGCGGCCCAGGTACAGGTTGCGCGTCCAGCCCGAAGCCACCACGTTGTCCTTGGAGCGGTTCTGCACGCGCTGTTGCAGCAGGCCCGATTTGGCGCCGTCCAGTTCCGCCTGGGTGAAGCCGTCCTTCAGCGCGCGGTCCAGTTCTTCGCGGATCGCCACTTCCAGCTTCTTCAGGTTCTGCGGCGCGGCGATGGCTCCCATGCCGAAGGAGCCGGCGCGGTCTTCATCGCCCGCGTGCACGCCGCTGCCGCCGCCGTAGGACAGGCCGTCCTTCTGGCGGATGCGGTCCATCAGGCGCGATTTCAGCGCACCGCCGCCGAAGATGTAGTTGCCCAGGTCGAGCAGCGGATAATCCGGATCGTTGACGTTCAGGTCCAACGGCAGGCGCGCGCTGTACGAGCCGTTCTCCTTGTCCGGCGCGTTCAGCATCGCATGCAGCGGCGCCTTGTCCGGATTGGTGACCAGGATAGGCGCATACGAGGCCTTGCTGGTCCAGCCGCTGAAGCTCTCATCGATGGTCTTGCTGATGACGGCCTTGTCGAAATCGCCGACGATGGACAGCTCGCCGTGATTGGCGCCGTAGAAGTTGCGATGGTAAGCCACCACGTCTTCCAGCTTCAGCGCCTTGATCGCCGCAAGGCGCTCGGCCACGGTCAGCGCGTTGCGGATGTCGCCCTTCGGATAGTGGTTGAAGTGCTGCTCGATGGCCTCGTTGGCCAGCACCTGCGGCTCACTGCGCGAGTATTCCAGGCCGACGATCCACTGCTGACGCAGCTGCTCGAATTCCGACTGCGGGAAGCTGGCTTCCTTCAGCACGTGCGCCACCAGGCGCAGCGACGCGTCCAGGTTCGGGCCGGTGGTTTCGAAGTTGTACGGCGAGCCGGTGATCTTCAGTTTCGAGAAGGCGTCGGCCAGCTGCTCGCGCGTGTACTTGCTGGTACCGCGCGACAGCATCTCGTTGGCGATGGCGCCGACCACCGAGGTGCCGGCCAGGTTTTTCTCATCGCCCCAATGCAGGCTCAGATTCACGGCCACGGTTTCGCCACGGTTCTTCTTCGGCAGCAGCGCCACTTTCAGGCCGCCGATGGTTTTGATCTCGGTGCGGGCGTTGATGTTGTCCTGGGTCGGATCGAACACCTCGGAGGTCAGCACGCTGTCCTTGCCCTTGAAGTCCTTCATCACCTCGGCCACGCTCGGCGCGGCGGGAACATCCACGCGCTGCGGATTGTCTTCGGGGATGAATTCACCGACTACGCGGTTGTCGCGCTTCAGGTAGCGCCCCGCCACCTCGGCCACCTGCTGCGAGGTGATGCTCGGGATCTTGTCGCGGCCGAGGAACAGCAAACGCCAGTCGCCCAGCGCCACTTCTTCCGACAAGGTCACGCCCACGCGCTGCGGGTCGTTGAGCGACTTCTCGATGTAGTTGGCGAAGTTGCGGCGGGTGCGCTCCATCTCTTCTTCGGTCGGCGGCGTTTTGGCGAAGCTCTCCACCGCTTCGGTCAGCGCGGCGCGCACCGGTTCCAGCGGCTCGCCGGACTTGACCACCGCGCCGATGATCTGCAGGCCCGGCGCATAGCCGGTCATGCCGAAGCTGAACACCTGCGCCGCCTTGCCGCTCTCCACCAGCTGCTTGTGCAAGCGGCCGGTCGGCTCGTCGCCGAGGATCTGCGACATGAAACTCAGCGCATCGCTATCGCCCTGCAGCGAGCTAGGAATCTTGTAGCCCAGCGCGACGATCTGCACGTCGCCCTTGCGGCGCACGGTGAAACTGCGCTCGCCGTCCTGGGTCGGCTCGACGGTCCAGAATGGTGGCAGCGCGCGCTTCGGTTTTGGAATCGCGCCGAAGGACTTGCCGATCCACGCCAGCGTCTGCGCCGGGTCGAATTTGCCGGCCACCAGCAGCACCGCGTTGTCGGGCTGGTAGTAGGTGCGGTAGAAGGCCTGCAGGTTCTCGATCTTGACGTTCTCGATGTCGCTGCGGTTGCCGATGGTGGAGCGGCCGTAGCCATGCCAGTCGTAGGCGATGCTCTGCATGCGCTTGAGCAGCACACCGAACGGGCTGTTCTCGCCCGACTCGTACTCGTTGCGCACCACGGTCATTTCAGAATCGAGATCCTTGCGCGAGATGTAGGAGTTGACCATGCGGTCCGCTTCCATCTCCAGCGCCCACTTCAGGTTCTCCGGGCTGGCCTGGAACACTTCGTAGTAGTTGGTACGGTCGTTGGAGGTGGTGCCGTTGTACTCCATGCCGCGATCGGCGAATTCCTTGGGAATCGCCTTGTTCTTCGGCGAGCCCTTGAACACCATGTGCTCCAGCAGGTGGGCCATGCCGGTCTCGCCGTAGTTCTCGTGACGCGAGCCGACCAGGTAGGTCACGTTGACGGTGACGGTGGGCTTGGACGCGTCCGGGAACAGCAGCACCTTCAGGCCATTCGGCAGCCGGTATTCGGTGATGCCTTCAACCGAAGGACCTTTCACCACGCCAGCCGGCAGCGCCGGCGCGGCGGTCTTGACGACAGCGGCGGCCCAGGCGGTTCCAGTGGCTACGAAGGACATTCCGCACAGCAGAAGGCTGGCGGCGGCGGCGTGTTTCAGACGGCTGTTGTTCATGGTCTCTCTCGAAAAAAGATACGAACACGCAGCATACGCCCACGCCGTTATCGTGGGTAGGTACTTAAGTAAAAATTAATACAATAAATTAAGTTTTTTCGGGGACGAGGCAGGCGTCGACCACTTGCAGGTCGTTGTCCTTGGCGAAGGACAGCACGAAGTGATACGCCATCGGTTCCAGCGCGCGCAGCTTGCCGTTGACCACCACCGAC
The DNA here is from genome assembly GCF_054461335.1 of Duganella paludis. NCBI lineage: Bacteria > Pseudomonadati > Pseudomonadota > Betaproteobacteria > Burkholderiales > Oxalobacteraceae > Duganella > Duganella paludis. The sequence goes on along the minus strand of NZ_CM136922.1, from coordinate 4,754,821 downwards.
TTGATGCCGTTGACCACGGTCGGGGTCACGTAGGGGGAGAACTGCAGATGAGAATCGCGGCCGCCGCCGGAGCCTTCCGGCTTGAAGCAGGCCATCACCCCGCACAGGCGCTCAGCCCAGTCGCTGGGACGGAACTGCCTGCCATTGCTGGTTTGGCCAAGGATGAAGAACGAATCTTGCTGTTCTGCCGGTTTTTGAACTGACATAGGCGCGGCTGCTTCTGCGTGGATACTTGTTGGTAACAAGAATGCGTGGAGGAAAGGATCTTACGTATTATATCTTATAGAAGACCTAAATAAGTAAGTCCTTGATACGCAAAGGAATTTTCATCGGAAAATCCACTTTGGTGCAGAAAGTGATATTTCTGCACCAAGGCAATACCGCTATTGTACCGGGTTTGCGCGCGATTACGGCGATCCGCCGAGCCAGGCTGCGCTCGACAGCAGCAGCAACAACATCATCCACAACAACAGCGCGCGCCAGACCAGGCCGACCGTGCTTTGCAGGGCGCGGATGTTCGGCTCTTCGCCCGGCATCACGTCCGGCTCCACTTCGACGTCGACCGTCGTGGCGTCGACGAACTGGGCCTTGACGGCGTTTTCCACCGGCGAACCGAGGCGCACACCCATGGCGCCGCCGCCTGCCGACAGGATGATGCCGATGGCCTCGTTCGACCAGCGGTGGGCGAAATTGCGCCAGGCGTAGATCGCGTCCTCGAAGTTGCCGACCACGGCGAACGCCACGGCGGTCAGGCGCACCGGGATCCAGTCGATCCAATAGTAGGCGCGTGCGGCGAACTGGCCGAAGGCCTCGTTGCGCATGTGCTCGGGCTCGTTCCAGGCGCGCGCCAGGTGCTCGGCCACGCGGTACAACACGGCGCCGGCAGGGCCCAGCGGCATCAGGAACCAGAAGAACACGCCGAACACATTGCGGTGGGTGGTGATCAGGGACTTCTCGACGGCGATACGAGCGATTTCGGACGCTTCCATGCCCACGGTATCGAGCCGGGTCCACTCGGCCAGCAGCGCGCGCGCAGCGGCCTCGTCACCGGCGTTCAGGGCCAGCTGGATCGAAGTGAAATAGTGACTATAGTGGCGGAAGCCCAGCGTCAGGTAGACGATCAGCACGTTCCATGCGAACGCGGCCAGGAACCAGTCGTAGTGGCGCAGCACCCAGTAAATCGCGGCGGTCGGCACCACCAGGATGGCCATCATCAGGAACCAGCCCATGCGGCCGTGGGTAGAGTGGCCGGCGTTGAACCAGGTCTCCATCCGCAACGCCAGGCTCTTGATCTCGGCGTAAATCGGATTGTCTGCGCGCAGCGGTTTCATCTGTTCGATCAACAGCGCGCATAAGATGGAAAGAAAAGTCATGTATGTCCTTGTGTCGTCCTACCCATAATGGTCGTTACGATAGCCTAGTTCTCACTCTGCACGCAAGAAATGGAACAGATTGCGCAGCATGCCGGCCGTGGCGCCCCAGATGTAATAGCCCTCGTAAGGCATGGCATAGAAGCTGCGGCGCCCACTGGGCAGGTCCACCGACAGGCGTTGGTGGTTCGCGCCATCCATCAGGAAGGCCAGCGGCACCTCGAAGATGGCGGCCACTTCGGACGGATCGGCGGTGACCTCGAACGGCGGCTGCACCAGCGCCACCACCGGGGTGACGCAGTAGCCGGTGCCGGTCAGGTACTTGGGCAGCGCGCCCAGGATCTCGACGTGGCTGCGCGCCAGGCCGATCTCCTCTTCCGACTCGCGCAGCGCGGTGTCGACGGCGTCCTGGTCGTAGTCCTCGGCGCGGCCGCCGGGAAAGCTGATCTGGCCGCCGTGATCGGTCAGGTGGGCGGTGCGCTGGGTCAGCAGCACGGTCAGGCCGGTGGCGCGCCGCACCAGCGGAATCAGCACCGAGGCCGGGGTCGGCGGACGGCCTTCGCGGTCGGGCATCACGCGCTCGCTGCCCTCGGGCGTCCAAGCGCGGTCGACGGCGAAGCGTTCGCGCAGCCACGCGGGCGCCAGGCGCTCCGGCGCAACGGCGGGTTCGCCGGCGATGGCGTCAATCGGCAGCAGTTGGGGGTCGAATGGGGGCTTGGCCAATATCACTCCTCGGGAAGAAAAAAGGGCGCCCTACGGGCGCCCTCTCTCCAAACACAACCGATATTAAACGGCTGCTTTCGCCGCTGGGCGACGGTTTGGCAGTTTTTCCTTGATACGTGCCGATTTACCGGAACGATCACGCAGGTAGTACAGTTTAGCGCGACGTACGTCACCGCGGCGTTTCACTTCGATCGAAGCGATCAGCGGGGAGTACAGCTGGAAGGTACGCTCAACGCCTTCGCCGGACGAGATTTTACGAACGATGAAGTTCGAGTTCAGGCCACGGTTACGACGGGAGATGACCACGCCTTCGTATGCCTGGGCGCGCTTGCGGGTGCCTTCGACTACGTTAACGTTGACCACCACGGTATCGCCAGGAGCGAAGTCAGGGATGTTCTTGCCCAGGCGAGCGATTTCTTCTTGCTCGAGTTGTTGAATCACGTTCATTTTGAGACTCCAAAAACCATCTTGCTGGCGCGCTATGAGTTAAAACTCGTGCCCAGTAGAGGATGGGGTTATAACGAGCAGGCCAATAAACACTAAAGGCCCGCCAAAAATCGCTCGTCGTGCTTGGTGAGCAGTCCCGCCTCACGCGCTTTGACAAGCAAATCCGGTCGCTTGCGCGAAGTCGCCTCCAGCATGCGCTGGCGACGCCATTTTTCAATCTCTGCATGGTTGCCGCCCATCAGTACCGGCGGCACGCCCACACCTTCATACGTTTCCGGCCGCGTGTAGTGCGGCGAATCCAGCAGGCCGTTGACGAAGCTGTCTTCGATGGCCGAGGCGTCGGTGTTGAGCACGCCGGGAATCTGGCGGATCACCGCATCCATCAAGGCCATGGCCGGCAGCTCGCCGCCGGACAGCACGAAATCGCCAAGGCTGATTTCTTCATCCACGCAACGATCGAGCAGGCGCTGGTCCACCGCTTCGTAGCGGCCGCACAGGATCACCAGACCGGCTTCCTGCTTGAGCTGCATGACACGTTCGTGCGTCAACTGCTTGCCCTGGGGCGACATAAACACCACGCGCGGCGCCGGCAAACCGGCGTCGATCTGGCGTTGCCTGGCTGCGGACAGCGTCGCTTCCAGCGGCTTGGCCAGCATCACCATGCCGGGACCGCCGCCGTACGGGCGATCGTCCACGGTGCGGTGATTGTCGGTGGTGAAATCACGCGGATTCCACAGCGACAGGCCACATTTATTCTGATCAAACGCGCGCCGGGTCACACCCGACTGCGTTATGGCGGCAAACATTTCCGGGAACAGGGTTACGACATCAAATTGCATGGCGAACCGCCCTCAATGTTGCGCTGGTATTAGTAATCAAGGCCCCAGTCGACGATGATCTTCTTGGCTTCCTTGTCCACCTTGATGATGAACGCGTCCACAAATGGGATCAGGCGCTCTTGCGCCGCAACTTCTTCGGGAACAGCGCCTGCGGGCGCGGCTGGCGTGATGCGCAGGATCGACTGGGGACCGTTGCTCATCATGTCAGTCACCTTACCGAGGTGCTCACCTTGCAGATTTTCTACTTCCAGACCGATCAACTCGGTCCAGTAAAACTCATCGCCGGTCAAGACCGGGAAGCGGCTTTGCGGAATGAACACGCCGGTGCCTTTGAGGGCTTCGGCCTGGTTCCGGTCAGTCACGCCAACCAGACGCGCTACGACATCGCCGCCATGCAGTTTGCACTGCTGGACGTCCACATCGCGCAACGCCGGTTTATCGAGCCACCAGGTTTTAACCTTGAGGAGTGCATCCGCATCTTCCGAGAAAGGACGAATCCTGACCCAGCCTGCTACGCCAAAAGCACCGAAGACAAAGCCTACCTGTGCCAAATCGTCGGGGACTTGCACCCCGGATGCATTCTTATCGGTCAAACCGGTAACCTGAACTTAGGCTGCTGCTTTTTTGTTCTGGGCGACCAGACGAGCAACGGTAGGCGACAGTTGTGCGCCGACGGATTCCCAGTGAGCCAGACGGTCAGCGGTAATACGCAGAGCAACTTCCTGGCCCGAAGCCATTGGGTTGTAGAAACCAATGCGCTCGATGAAACGGCCATCGCGACGATTGCGCGAATCAGTTGCAACGATGTTGAAGAAAGGGCGCTTCTTGGCACCACCACGAGCTAAACGAATAACGACCATAATATTTCCAAAAAATTTGTGCTAGGACGGAAAAAGCCGCAAATTATAGCGCGCTTTGCCGCAAGGCAGCAAGCGTTAATGAAATAATTGGGCATGTTGGGGTAATCGAAGATTATCCCTTGTTCCGGCACCTGGGGCAATAGGCTTGCTTGCAAAAAAGGCGTGCCGGGGCCGGTATTATGCCTGATACTGGTGGCTTACCGACTATTTTGCTGAACAACCATGCATGTTTCGCACCAGACCCGTCACAAAAACAAGACAATCGCCACCCTGCTGGCCTTTCTGCTGGGCGGCCTGGGCTTGCACCGGCTCTACCTAGGCGGCTGGCGCGACCGCTGGCTGTGGCTGCACCTGTGCTGCCTGCCGGCGGCCTGGGTGGTGACGCAACTGGCGCCGGACGCCAACGCTTTCTACAAGCTGCTGCCGATCATGGTCTCGGCCCTGGCCGGCTTCCTGCAGGCGCTGGTGCTGGGGCTGACGCCGGACGAAAAATGGGATGCCCGCCACAACGCCGGTTCGGGCCGGCAATCGGACACGCGCTGGCCGGTGGCCGTGATCCTGGTGGCCACCATGATGATCGGCACCGGCTCGCTGATCGCCACCATCTCCCGCCTGTTTGACTTGTTGTACACTGGTGGCGCCTACGGTTAAAACAACAAGGAGACCATCATGTTCAACCGCTCCCTCATCGCCGCACTGACCCTGGCCGCCCTGGCCTCCCCGGTGCAGGCGCAAAACAGCAAAGAACAATATAACGCCGAAACCAAGCGCATCGCCACCCGCTACGCCGAGGACAAAAAACTCTGCGCGGAAGAGCAGGATTCCGGCCAGCGCATGCAATGCCTGCGCGACTCCAAAACCGAACACGACAAAGCGCTGGCGCAGGCCAAGGCCCAGCACCAGGCCGCCACGACCAAGCCGGGCGCCTGCAATGACTGCGGCAAGGTCACCCAGGTGGTGGTTAGCGACAAGGCGGGCGAAGGCAGCGCGCTGGGCATGATCGCCGGCGGCGTGGCGGGCGCCCTGCTCGGCAACCAGGTCGGCAGCGGCGGCGGCCGCAAGCTGGCGACGGTGGCCGGCGCAGCCGGCGGCGCCTACGCCGGCAAAAAGATCGAAGAACAGGCCAAGTCGAGCAAACAGTGGACCGTGCACGTCAAATACGACGACGGCCGCCAAGCCGCCTACAACTTCGACCACGACCCACAAATGCTGAGCGGCGACCGCGTGCAGGGCGCCAACGGCAGCATCATCCGTCGATAAGGCATCATGACCGCACCCACCTTCCCCGCCGAATGGCAAGCACTCGTTGACCAGGCCGCCGGCGCCTTGCGCGCGCTGGCGCTCGATGAAACGGCCAAGGAAAAATTCTGCAACGAGCCGCTGTTGCGGCCGCTCATGCACAAGGTATCGCAGCGGTACGTGGCCGGACAAACGGTGACGGAAGCGCTGCAGCGCGTCGAGCAGATCATTGCGCGCGGCCATGCTGCCTCGGCCGAGTACATGGGCGAAAGCGTACGTGACGAAGCCTTCGCCATGGCCGAAACGGAAGTCTTCATGGAACTGGTGAAGGCCATCGGCCAACGCAACCTGAACTGCTCGATCTCGTTCGACCTGTCGCACGTGGGCTCGCTGGTGGACAGCGAACTGGGCTACCGCAACGCGCGCCGCATCGCCCTGGCCGCCGCCGAAATCAACCGCGAGGTCATGATCTCGATGGAAGGCATCGACCGCAGCGACGACATCTACGCCATCTACACACGCCTGCACCGCGAAGACGACCTGCGCAACGTCGGCATCACGGTGCCGGCCAAGCGCCACCGCACCGTGCAAGACCTGCCGCAACTGATGAAGGTACCGGGACGTATCCGCCTGGTCAAAGGCGCCTTCCTGGAGCCGGAGAGCGTCTCCCACAGCCGCAACAGCCCCGAGCTGGCGGCCGCCTACCGCCGCTACGCGCAAGAGCTGCTGCTGAGCGGCCACAAATGCTCGATCGCCACGCACGACCGCAGCATCCAGGCCAACCTGGTCGACCTGATCGTGCAGGAGCGCATCGACCCGCGCTGGTTCGAATTCGAATCGCTGATCGGACTCGGCGCCGAGCAGCTCGACGCCCTGCAAGCCAGCGGCTTCCCCACGCGCGAGTACGCGGTGTTCGGCGAAGAACACTTCCTCTACGTACTGAACCGCATCGCCGAAGAACCGATCCGCGTCTACCAGGCCATCATCGACCTCAATGCAGGTTAGTCAAGCCGAAGGAAATCACGCCAGGGACGGCTGAGCGTGACGAAGGCCGGGCGCCGGCGGCAACAGCCCAGGCCAGCACCCAATGCCCGGCCTGGATCTCCTCCGCGACGGTCTCGGCATGCAGCAGCCGCTGCGCGGCCGCATTCATGCGCCCGACGGCATACGCCTTGCGGTCGGAAATAGGAGCGGTGCGAATAAAGATAGGTCTCATGCTGGCCTCACAAAGGATATCCAGCTTGTACGCACCGCATCCCGTAACGGATTCAAAAAAATCGGGGCCGAAGCCCCGAAGTTTAGAACTGCTCGATATCCAGCGCCAGCACGCCCGTACTACCCTCGATGATCGAGGTACGGATGCCCGAAGACTGGCTCAGGAAGTGGTCGGCGAAGAAGCGCGTGGTGCCGATCTTGGCTTTGTAGAAGCTGGCGTCGCCGGAACCGGCGTCCAGTTTCTGCTGCGAGATCACCGCCGCGCGCGCCATCTGCCAGCCGCCCAGCACGATGCCGGCCAGTTTCAGGTACGGCACGCTGCCCGAGAACACGCCTTTGATGTCGGATTTGATATTGGCCACCACGTAGTCCACCACCGCTTCCAGGTCCGCCGCGCCCTGCGCCAGGTGCTTGCGGATGGCGGCGAAGTCGGCGCCTTCCAGCTTGGCCAGTTCGGCTTCCGTCGCGCGCACTTGCGCGATCAGGCCCTTGGCGACCTTGCCGGCGTCGCGCACGGTTTTACGGCCGATCAGGTCGTTGGCCTGGATCGCCGTCGTGCCTTCGTAGATGGTCAGGATCTTGGCGTCGCGATAGTGCTGCGCCGCGCCGGTTTCTTCGATAAAGCCCATGCCGCCGTGGATCTGCACGCCGTCGCGGGTGACGTCTTGCGACAGTTCGGTCGACCAGCCTTTGATGATCGGCACCAGGTATTCGTACACCGCCTGGTTTTCCGCGCGCACGCCGGCATCCTCGCTGTGGTGGGCGGCGTCGTACAGCGCGGCGCCGACGTAGGCCAGCGCACGCGCCGCCTCGGTCTGCGAACGCATGTTCATCAGCAAACGGCGCACGTCCGGATGGTTGATGATGGCCACGCCCGACGGCGAGCCGTTCAGGTCGCGCGACTGCACGCGGTCCTTGGCATAGGCCAGCGCGTGCTGGTAAGCGTGCTCCGACAGGCCGATGCCCTGCATGCCGACACCGAAGCGGGCCGCGTTCATCATGATGAACATGTATTCCAGGCCGCGATTTTCTTCGCCCACCAGCGTGCCGATGGCGCCGCCGTGGTCGCCGAATTGCAGCACGGCGGTCGGGCTGGCCTTGATGCCGAGCTTGTGTTCGAGCGAGACGCAGTGCGCGTCGTTGCGCGCGCCCAGCGAGCCGTCGGCGTTGACCATGAACTTCGGCACGATGAACAGCGAGATGCCCTTCACGCCCGCCGGTGCGTCCGGCGTGCGCGCCAGCACCAGGTGGACGATGTTTTCGGTCATGTCGTGGTCACCGTAGGTGATGAAGATCTTGGTGCCGAAGACTTTGTAGGTGCCGTCGCCCTGCGGCTCGGCGCGGGTGCGCACGGCGGCCAGGTCGGAGCCTGCTTGCGGCTCGGTCAGGTTCATGGTGCCGGTCCATTTGCCGGTGACCAGCGGTTCCAGGTAGGTGGCTTTCTGCTCGTCGCTGCCGGCGGTCAGCAGCGCTTCGATGGCGCCGTCCGACAGCAGCGGGCACAGCGCGAAGGCCAGGTTGGCGCCGTGCAGCATTTCCACGCATGGCGTGCCGACCAGCTTGGGCAAGCCCTGGCCGCCGAAGTCGGTCGGGTGCTGCAGGCCCTGCCAGCCGGCGTCGGCGAACTGGCGGAAGGCTTCCTTGAAGCCCTTGGTGGTGATCACGCCGTCCTTGGTCCAGTAGCTGGGTTCCTTGTCGCCTTCGTGGTTCAGCGGGGCGATTTCGTTGGCGACGAATTTCGCGCTTTCTTCCAGCACGGCTTCGGCGGTTTCCGGGGTGGCGTCCTCGCAGCCCGGCAGTTCGCTCACGGCTTGCAGGTTGGCCAGTTCGTTCATCACGAACAGCATGTCTTTGATCGGTGCTTGATACGGCATCTTATGTCTCCTTCGCCGTCGCTCCCGCGCAAGCGGGAGCCCATACTCAGCATGGATCCCCGCGTGCGCGGGGACGACGTGTCGTAGTTAAAAATAAGGCCACGGCAACCCGGCGTTCCGGATCAGCGTGGCCTGAGCGGTTCTTTATGTGGGTTTAGCCCAGTTCAGCAACCAGTTGTGGCACGATGTCGAACAGGTCGCCTACGATGCCGTAGTCGGCAACGGAGAAGATCGGCGCTTCCGGATCTTTGTTGATGGCGACGATGGTTTTCGAATCCTTCATGCCGGCCAGATGCTGGATCGCGCCGGAGATGCCGACCGCGATGTACAGGTTAGGCGCAACGATCTTGCCGGTCTGGCCGACTTGCCAGTCGTTCGGCACGTAGCCCGCGTCCACCGCGGCGCGCGATGCGCCCATGGCGGCGTTCAGCTTGTCCGCCAGCGGTTCCAGGATCTTGAAGGCTTCGCCCGAACCCATGCCACGACCACCGGAGACGATGATCTTGGCGGCGGTCAGCTCTGGACGGTCCGACTTGGCCACTTCGCGGCCGACGAACGAGGACTTGCCCGAATCAGCCACGGCGGCTGCGGTTTCGGTGGCAGCCGAACCGCCGGTGGCGGCAGCAGCGTCGAAACCGGTCGAACGCACGGTGATGACCTTGATCTTGTCGCTCGACTGCACGGTGGCGATGGCGTTGCCGGCGTAGATAGGACGCTCGAAAGTATCCGGCGAGTCGACCTTGGTGATTTCCGAAATCTGCGCCACGTCCAGCTTGGCGGCCACGCGCGGCAGGATGTTCTTGCCGTAGGCGGTGGCCGGGGCCAGGATGTGGCTGTACGAGGCGGCGATTGCCAGCACCTGCTCGGCCACGTTCTCGGCCAGGCCGTCGGCGAAGTGCGCTGCATCGGCAACGATCACTTTCGAGACGCCGGCGATGGCGGCGGCAGCGGTGGCGGCGGCGCCAGCGTTGGAGCCGGCCACCAGGACGTGCACGTCGCCGCCGCATTGTGCGGCTGCGGTAACGGTGTGCAGGGTGCTCGCCTTCAGGCTAGCGTTGTCGTGTTCTGCGATAACTAATGCGACCATTTTCGGTTTCCTTTAGATGACTTTAGCTTCGGTGCGCAGTTTTGCGACCAAGGTAGCGACGTCCGGTACTTTGATGCCGGCCGAGCGTTTTGCAGGCTCGGCGACTTTCACGGTTTTCAGGCGCGGGGTCACATCGACGCCCAGGTCTTCCGGCTTGGTCACGTCCAGCGTTTTCTTCTTCGCTTTCATGATGTTCGGCAGGGTCACGTAGCGCGGCTCGTTCAGGCGCAGGTCGGTGGTGATGATGGCCGGCAGGGTCAGCGCCAGGGTTTCCAGGCCGCCGTCCACTTCGCGGGTGACGGTGACTTTGCCGTCTTCCAGCACCACTTTCGAGGCGAAGGTCGCTTGCGGCCAGCCCAGCAGCGCAGCCAGCATCTGGCCGGTCTGGTTGGAGTCGTCGTCGATGGCCTGCTTGCCCAGGATGATCAGCTGTGGCTGTTCCTTGTCGGCCAGCGCTTTCAGCAGCTTGGCGACGGCCAGCGGCTCCAGCTCAACAGCGGTTTCCACCAGGATGCCGCGATCGGCGCCGATGGCCATGGCGGTGCGCAGGGTTTCCTGGCACTGGGTCACGCCGGCGGACACGGCGATCACTTCGGTGACCTTGCCGGCTTCTTTCAAACGGGTCGCTTCTTCGACAGCGATTTCGTCGAACGGGTTCATCGACATTTTGACGTTGGCGATATCAACACCGGTGCCATCGGACTTCACACGCACCTTGACGTTGTAGTCGACCACACGTTTGACGGGTACCAAGACTTTCATAGCTGTGCCTTTGGGAAAAATTGAATTCGGGACTAAATAATGTGGGCTAGATTATATGAGAAATCCTGCCCGCACAAGAAATTTAAGCACGATCGTGCGTTTTTTAGCTAGTAGAAATCGTCTAAAAAATAAATGTTTCAGACGAATTTCTAGGAAGAAAAATACAGCGGCTGTTATTTGCGCTGCATCAAAAAGACAAACTCACGGCCGATCTGGACGTGGGACAACAGGGCATTGCCGGTCTGTTTGCAGAACGCCTGGAAGTCGCGCACGGAACCCGGGTCGGTCGCCATGATGCGCAGCACTTCGCCGCTCTGCAGCTCTGCCAGCGCCTTCTTGGCTTTGAGGATAGGCAGCGGGCAGTTCAGGCCGCGTGCGTCGAGTTCCTTGTGGAATTCGATGATTTCGTTTTCAAGTATCGTTTCGGTCATCAAAAAACCCGCTCGTTTGTGGGGAGGTGTAGCCATACTACTCCTTTTCTGGAGGGATGACGCGCCGCACCAAAATAGTTCGTTGTACGTTGCAAGTTTGCAACGGGAACTGGAAAGTATACAACAGTCCGCTCCATACGACAACGGCCTGCGTGTGATGCAAAATCACACGCAGGCCGCATTAACACTGCTTTACAGCAATATGGAAGGTGTTAAGCGCGCTCGCCCACCCATGCCGAAACGCCGGCCAGCGCCGCCGCCAGGCCGCTAGGATCGGTGCCGCCGGCCTGCGCCATATCGGGGCGTCCGCCGCCCTTGCCGCCCACTTGTTGTGCGACGAAGTTGACCAGCTCGCCGGCCTTGACCTTGGAGGTCGAGTCCGCCGTGACGCCGGCGATCAGGCTGACCTTGCCGTCGTTGACGGCGGCCAGCACGATGGCGGCGGTTTTCAGCTTGTCCTTCAGCTTGTCCATGGTTTCGCGCAGCGCGGTCACGTCGGCGCCGTCCAGCGTGGCCGCCAGCACCTTGATGCCCTTGACGTCGACCGCCTGGCCGGCCAGCTCATCGCCCTGGCCCGACGCCAGCTTGGACTTCAGCGCCGCCAGTTCCTTCTCCAGCGATTTCACCTGGTCCTGCACGGCGCCGATCTTGACGGTCAGCTCTTCCGGATTCGATTTCAGCGCGGCGGCCGCTTCGTTCAGCTTGCGGGCCATGCCCTGCACCAGCGCCAACGCGCCTTCGCCAGTGACGGCTTCCACGCGGCGGATGCCGGCGGCAACGCCGCCTTCCGAAATGATCTTGAACAAGCCGATGTCGCCGGTGCGCTGCACGTGCACGCCGCCGCACAGCTCTTTCGAGGTGCCGATGTCGAGCACGCGCACTTCGTCGCCGTACTTCTCGCCGAACAGCGCCATGGCGCCATGCTTGACGGCGTCGTCGAACGACATGTGCTGGGCCTTGGTGGCGTGGTTTTCCAGGATCTCTTTATTGACCTTGGCTTCCACTTCGGCGATCTGCTCGGCCGTCAGCGGCGCGTTGTGGCTGAAGTCGAAACGGGTTTTGTCCGGATCGACCAGCGAACCTTTTTGCGCCACGTGCGAACCCAGTACTTCACGCAATGCCTTGTGCATCAGGTGGGTGGCCGAGTGGTTGCGGATGGTGCGTGCGCGCTTGGCCTGGTCGACGTCGGCGCTGACCGCGTCGCCCACTTTCAGCGAGCCCGATGCCAGCACGCCGTGGTGGCCGAACACATCCGCCTGCACCTTGAGGGTGTCGCTGACGTTGAACGATGCTGCGCCGGCGCTGATCAAGCCCTGGTCGCCGACCTGGCCGCCCGATTCGGCGTAGAACGGCGTGGTGTCCAGCACCACGATGCCGGCCTGGCCGGCCTTCAATTCCTGCACCGAGGTGCCGGCCGCGTACAGCGCGACGATCTTGCTGGTGGCATGGCTCAAGTTGTCGTAGCCGACGAATTTGTTCTTCTCGCCCGAATATTCAACCTTGCTGTCCTTGGCCGATTTGCCGCCCTTGCGCGACAGTTCCTGGCTTTCCTTCAGGGCGACATCGTAGCCTTCCTGGTCGAAAGTGATGTTGCGTTCGCGGCAGATGTCGGCGGTCAGGTCCGGCGGGAAGCCGTAGGTTTCGTACAGCGTGAAGGCGGTGGCGCCGTCGATGCCGGTGGCGTCCTTGGCCAGCTGCGCTTCCAGCACTTTCATGCCGGTTTCCAGCGTTTCGCCGAAGCGCTCTTCTTCCGCTTTCAACATATTGGCGACGTTGCCCTTGGCTTCTTCCAGCTCCGGATAGGCGCCGCCCATCTCGATCGCCAGGTCGGCCACCAGCTTGTAGAAGAACGGCTTGGTCTGGCCCAGCTTGTGGCCGTGACGCAGCGCGCGGCGGATGATGCGGCGCAGCACATAGGCCCGGCCTTCGCTGCCCGGAATCACGCCGTCGACGATCATGAAGGCGGCCGAACGGATGTGGTCGGCGATCACGCGCAGCGATTTGTTTTCCAGGTCGGTGGCGCCGGTTTCGCGCGCGGCGGCCTTGATCAGGGCCTGGAACAGGTCGATCTCGTAGTTCGAATGCACGTGTTGCAGCACGGCGGCCAGGCGTTCCATGCCCATGCCGGTGTCGACCGACTGCTTCGGCAGCTTGTGCAGCACGCCGGCTTCGTCGCGGTTGAACTGCATGAACACCAGGTTCCAGATTTCGATGAAACGGTCGCCGTCTTCGTCCGGCGAGCCTGGCGGACCGCCCCAGATGTCGGCGCCGTGGTCGTAGAAGATCTCGGTGCACGGGCCGCATGGGCCGGTGTCGGCCATCTGCCAGAAGTTGTCCGAGGCGTAGCGCGCGCCCTTGTTGTCGCCGATGCGGATGATGCGCTCTTTCGGCACGCCCACTTCGTTGGCCCAGATATCGTAGGCTTCGTCATCTTCCTGGTAGACGGTGACGGTCAGCTTGTCGGCCGGCAGCAGGTAGACCTTGGTCAGCAGTTCCCAGGCGAAGTTGATGGCGTCGCGCTTGAAGTAGTCGCCGAAGCTGAAGTTGCCCAGCATTTCGAAGAAGGTGTGGTGACGCGCGGTGTAGCCGACGTTTTCCAGATCGTTGTGCTTGCCGCCGGCGCGCACGCAGCGCTGCACGGAAGTGGCGCGGCTGTACGGGCGGCTGTCGGTGCCGGTGAACACGTCCTTGAACTGCACCATGCCGCTGTTGGTCAGCAGCAGGGTTGGGTCGTTGCCAGGCACCAGGGAGCTGGAACGAACAATCGTGTGACCTTTGGACTCAAAAAATTTGAGGAACTTCTCGCGGATTTCAGATGATTTCATGTCGTTATGAGGTAAATAGCCGGCTGGTGCAAAAGAACGATTATGCCACAGCCAGCCCGTGAATCCCCCACTAACGCGCCGCCAGCCTCACCACCTGCTCGACGATTTCCCCGGTGGCGAGGTTCCGCGACGGCACCACCATCAGCACTTCGCCGCCGGGCTCGCCGTACTGTTCGCGGTCGATGCGCACCTGCAGCTTGCGGTCGAGCGCCACAAAGGTGTTGTGGTTGGACGGCACCAGGCGGTGTTCGCCCAACTGGTCGATCTCGCCGTACATGGCCTTGCCGACGCCGCTCAGGCGCAGGATCTGGCCGTTGGCAAGTTCATAAGATCCGCGAAATTCCCGCAACTCGCTGGCCGCAATGTTGTACGGCCGCTCCGGCAACTCGATCGTCAGGCGCGGGGCCTGGACCGTCACCGATTCATCTTGTTGCTGCGCCTGCGCCACCAGTCCCGCGCCGCACAGCGCTATCCCCAACAGCCATTGTGTTTTCATGACGGATACTCCCTATCTCGGGTTGTGCGCGGTCAGACGACAGCGCCCTGTCAGTCTAGGCAGCGGCGACGCCCGATACATCACTCAAACGATGGAGCGTACGGCAGCGGCCGGCACGCCGTGCAGCACGGACACCAGCTCGCCCTGGCGCCGCGTGCCGGTCTTGCGGAATAGTTTCTGCAGATGGGTTTTGACGGTGTGCAGGCTGATGTCGAGCGCGGCGGCGATGTCCTCCAGCGCCTCGCCGCGCGCCAGCGCTTGCGCCACGCCGGCTTCGGCCGGAGTCAGGCCGAACAGCTCCATCAGCAGCTGCGGTGACAGGCGGTAGTGGTCGGGATCGCTTGCCATGACGATGGCGCAGGCCGGCAGCTCGGCCGGACAGGTGGGAGGCGCGAACGGCACCACGGTCAGCAACAGCGGCTGGCGGTCCGGGCGCGGCAAGCTGAGCGCATGGGCGGCGGCGCCCGGCGCGGCGAGCACGGCGGCAACGGTCTGCCCCAGCGACTTGTCGCCGCCGGCGGCGTCCTGCAACAGTTTGTCGCCGTGCAGCCGCAAAGCTGTATCGCGATGGAGCAGCTCACGCGCAGCGGCGTTGGTGTGGAGCAGGCGCAGCTCGGCATCCACCACGAACACCGCGATATCCATGTGGTCCAGCGCGGCGTCCAGGCAAGAGGCGACCGCATAGGACGTGAGCGCCAGCTGCATCTCCGGCCCTTCCCTGTTTCTTGATCCAGCCAGTTTAGCGCACCGCACCGGCCTTGGATATGCAAGTCAGGTGAAGGCCGGGCCGATCAGGTCGATACGGTCGGTGCAAAAACCATCCACGCCCCAGGACAGGATTTCCCGGCCGCGCGCCGGATCGTTGACGGTGTAGCAGAACAGGCCGTAGCCGGCGGCCTTGATCGCGGACGCCAGCTCGCGGGTCAAATGCTTCTGGTTGGTGTGGATGGCCACCGCGCCCAGCCGCTCGGCTTGCGCCTGCCAGTCGTCGGGGATTTTATCCAGCAGGTAGCCGCGCGGCAGCTCGGGGGCGGCGTCGCGGGCGGCCGCCAGCGCCTCGTAGCTGAACGAGGACAGCAAGGGATAGCCGGCCGGATCGCCGGCGGCCAGTTCGGCGGCGTAGCTGTCGCGCGTCACTTTCGCCACCCAGGCGCCGGTGGCGGCCTCGAAACCGTCGGCCGGCTTGATTTCCACATTCATCCAGATGCGCTGCGCCTTGCAGTAATCGATAAACTGCGTGTAGTACGGCACCGGCTCGTCGCGGAACTCGGCGCCGAACCAGCTGCCGGCGTCCATGCCGGCCAGGTCCGCCGCGTCGGTGCCGGCCACGCTGCCCTGCCCGGCCACCGTGCGGCCGAAGTCCGGGTCGTGCATCACCATGCCGATGTCGTCGCGCGACAGCATGACGTCGAACTCGACGGCGCGGAAGCCGTAGGCCAGTCCGGCGCGCAAGCCGGCCACGGTGTTTTCCGGCGCCAGCGTGCCGCCGCCGCGATGTGCAACAATTTTAGGATACGGCCACATGGCTACGCCTCGGAGAGTGGTTATGGCAAGGATAGCAACGTTATCACGAATCGCCGCCCTGCTGCTAGCGGCGCAGCTGGCCCATGCCGCACCCACGCAGGAGCAAGTGGTGGCGCGCGCGGCCGTGATGTACGCCGATCGGCTGGCCGTGCTCTCCATCGACGCCAACGCCGCCTTCACAGCCCGCGTGCGTGCCATCGCCGAAGCGTTGATCGCGCAGGCGCGGCGCGATTATCCGGAAACCGCCGGCTGGGCCTGGGAAGTCCACACCACCGACGATCCCGACCAAAACGCCGACTGCATGGCCGGCGGCAAGATCCTGGTCAGCCAGCCCTATGTCGAGCGACTGGCGCTCAGCGACGCCGAGTTGGCCATGCTGCTGGCGCACGAAATCGAACACGCCGCCCTGCGCCACAACCTGCTGGAATACGAGGCGGCGCTGCGGCTGGAACCGGCCTGGGCGCAGCGCCCGTTCATCGAACTGGAATACGCGGTCGACAACGACATGGCCCTGATCGGCAAGCTGGCCGCCACCAACTACGCACAGGAAGAAGAAGCCGACCGCGAAGGCATGCGCCTGGCGTGGCGCGCCGGCTGGCCGGCCGAGCGTCTGGCCGGCTACTTCCGCAAGATGCTGCGCGCCAGCGACTGGCCGCGCCGCAGCAAGCCCGACTATCCGTCGCCTGCGCAACGCTGGCGCGCGGCGCAGGCGCTGGCCGCCGGCTTGCAAAAAAATGACGTGCAGCCAAGCGACTGAGCCACTACACTAGCGGCCTGATTTTGTTACTCAAAAGGCTAGATAAATCATGACAGCTCCAAAAGCGCTGGGCCATATCCGCGTGCTCGACCTGAGCCGCGTGCTGGCAGGACCGTGGTGTTCGCAGAACCTCGCCGATCTCGGTGCGGACGTGATCAAGATCGAACGTCCCGGCAACGGCGACGACACCCGCGCCTGGGGGCCGCCCTACGCGCGCGACGCCGACGGCAAGGACACCACCGAAGCGGCCTACTACCTGTCCGCCAATCGCGGCAAGCGCTCGGTCACGGTGGACATCGCCAGCGCCGAAGGCCAGCAGCTGATCCGCGAACTGGCGGCGCACAGCGACGTGGTGCTGGAGAACTACAAGGTCGGCCAACTCAAGCGCTACGGCCTCGACTATGACTCGCTGAAAGCCGTCAAGCCGGACCTGGTCTACTGCTCGGTGACCGGCTTCGGCCAGGACGGCCCCTACGCGCACCGCGCCGGCTACGACTTCCTGATCCAGGGCATGGGCGGCCTGATGTCCGTCACCGGCGAACGCGACGACCTGCCGGGCGGCGGTCCGCAGAAAGCCGGCGTGGCGCTGACCGACCTGATGACCGGCATGTACGCCACCATCGCCATCCTGGCCGCGCTGACGCATCGCGACCGCAGCGGCGAAGGCCAGTACATCGACATGGCCCTGCTCGACGTGCAGGTGGCCATGCTGGCCAACGCCGGCAGCAACTACCTCAACAGCGGCAAGCCGCCCAAGCGCTGGGGCAATGCGCATCCGAACATCGTGCCCTACCAAACCTTCCAGTGCGCGGACGGCTACATCATCGTCGCCACCGGCAACGACGGGCAATACCAGAAGTTCGTGGAAGCCGGCGGCCGCGCCGACCTGGCCTTCCACGAGCGCTACGCCACCAATCCGCTGCGCGTGAAAAACCGCGACGAGCTGGTGCCTGTTTTGGCCGAGATGGTGCTGCAACAACCGCGCGATTTCTGGATCGACAAGCTGGAGCAAGTCGGCGTGCCGTGCGGCCCAATCAACAACCTGGACGAGGTCTACAAGAACCCGCAAGTACAGGCGCGCGGCGTGGTGATGGAAGTGCCGCACCCGACCGCCGGCACGACCAAGCTGGTGCGCAGCCCGATGCGCATGTCCGCCACGCCGACCGACAACGCCGTCGCCCCACCGCTGCTGGGCCAGCACACCGACACCGTGCTGCGCGATCTACTGGGCCGCAGCGACGAGGACATCGCCGCCTTGCGCACAAAAGGCGTGCTGTAGCGGCAGCTCGTTGCCGTCACACGCCGACGTCGCGTTTTAGTTCCTGGATCTGGCTGTGCATATGCGTCACCGCGCCCTTGATCTGGGCGGATAGCGTGGGGATGAAGGTGCAGACGCGCTTGGCCTTTTCGGCCAGCAGGTCCATGTCGCGGATCAGGCGGCGGATGCGCAGTTCGTCCGCCGATTGCAGGATCTCGCGCGCGTTGTCGGCGTGCTTGTCCATCCGTTCGATACAGTCGCGCAATTCACGCGGCAGCACAGGCTCCGCCGACGCGGCCTGCGCAGCCAGCCGGACTGCCCGTTCGACAAAGTAAAACCGGTGTTCGATATCGTTTGTGTGCAACATGATGGTCTCCTCCGTAGATCAGGATTCGACCGCAGGAGCGACTCGACAGTTGCGCCTATCAAGCACGGCACTGATGCAGATCAGACCGCGTTCAAATAAGGTTTTCGCCGGGAATGCGCGCCATGTCGACAAAGGCGCGCAGAGCCGACGACATGCGGCGTTGGCGCGGGTAGTACATCATCAGGCGCGTGCTGGGAGGACACCAATCCTCCAGCACGCGCACCAGCCGCCCCTGCTCCAGATACGGTTGCAGCCGGAACTCGGGCAGGAAGGTCAGCGCCACGCCGTCCAGCGCAGCGCGCAGCGCCAGTTGCGAATCGCCGACCGACAAGCGCCCCGGCACATCGAGCTCCAGCTTGACCTCGCCCTTGCCCAATTCCCACTTGTAGAAATTCCCGCGCGGGAAACGGAAGCGCACGCAGTTGTGCCGCATCAGATCGTCTGGTTGCTGCGGCACGCCGTGCCGCGCCAGATAGGACGGCGCTCCCACGACCAGAAAGCGCTGGCCCGGCCACACCGGCACGGCGATCATGTCTTCCGGCACGTGCTCCGCGTAGCGTATGCCGAGGTCGAAGCCGCGATCAACGATATCGACCATGCCGTCGTCGCTGACGATGTCGAGCGAGATGTCGGGATAGGCCGTCAGGTAGCGGTCGATCAGGGGACCGATCACCATCACCGCCGCATCGCGCGAGCAGTTGATGCGCAAGGTGCCGGCCGGCGAGGCGCGGAACATATTCATTTCCTCCAGCGCCGTGTTGACGCCGCCGAGCGCCGGCTGCAGGCGCTCCAGCAAATGCTTGCCGGCCTCTGTCAGCGCCACGCTGCGCGTGGTGCGGTTGAACAGGCCGACGCCGAGCCGGTCCTCCAGCGTGCGCACCGCATAACTGACCGCCGACGCCGATAAAGCCAGCTCGGCCGCCGCCTTGCGAAAGCTGCCGTGGCGCGCTACAGCGGCAAACACAGCCAGGTGGGACAGATTATCAAGCTGCATGATTGTGCAATTTTCCTGTTTAAACCATGCAGATTAACCCGCTTGTTTGCTGCATACCACAACAATTATAGTGCAATAACTGTAAACAATCGAAGGAGTCCCTCATGTCCCAGGCACACGGCTACGCCGCCCACGACAAGCATTCCCATCTCGTCCCCTTCAGCTTCGAACGCCGCGCCCCGCGCGCCGCCGACGTGGTGATCGAAATCCTGTACTCGGGCGTCTGCCACTCCGATTTGCACCAGGCGCACGACGACTGGGGCGGCTCCATTTATCCTATGGTGCCGGGCCACGAAATCATCGGCCGCGTGATCGAAGTCGGCAGCGGCGTGCACAAGTTCAAGGTCGGCGACCTGGCCGGCGTCGGCTGTCTGGTGGACTCCTGCCGCCATTGCTCGGCCTGCGAGGAAGACCTGGAACAGTATTGCGAAGGCGGCCTCACCGTCACCTACAACGGGCGCGAACGCGACAGCGGCGCCCCCACCTACGGCGGCTACTCCGATTTCATCGTGGTCGACGAGCACTTCGTGATCAAGGTGTCCGACAAGCTGGACCTGAAAGCCGTGGCGCCGCTGCTTTGCGCCGGCATCACCACCTACTCGCCGCTGCGCCACTGGAAGGTCGGCCCTGGCCAGAAGGTGGGCGTGATCGGACTGGGCGGGCTGGGCCACATGGGCGTCAAGTTCGCCAAGGCCATGGGCGCGCACGTGGTGATGATCACCACCTCGCCGGACAAGGGCAAGGACGCGCAGCGCCTTGGCGCCGACGCCGTGCTGCTCTCGACCGACGCCGACGCCATGCGAGCCGCCGCCAACAGTTTCGATTTCCTGCTCAACACCATCCCGGTGCCGCACGACATCAACCGCTACCTGGCCCTGCTGCGCCGCGACCGCACCATGGCCATGGTCGGCGTGCTGACCGAACTGGACCCGCCGCCGCTGGGCATGGGCCTGATCCTGGGACGCAAATCCGTGGCGGGCTCGGCAATTGGCGGGCTCAAGGAGACCCAGGAAATGATGGACTTCTGCGCCGAGCACAACATCGTCAGCGACGTCGAGATGATTGCCATCCAGGACATCAACCAGGCTTGGGAGCGCCTGCTCAAAAACGACGTCAAATACCGCTTCGTGATCGACATGACGACCCTGAAACAACCGGCCTGATCGTCCCTGCCCGGGCAGCAAAACGCAAGAGCTAGCCGTGCGACGGCCAGCTGAGACCTTCTGCTAGTATCGAACGACAGATACAGCCCGGGCACCCGATGGACAACCTTCCGCAGCCAGTCTACAGCCGCGCGCCGCAAAGCCGGCGCAGCCAGCGCGCGGGCGGCAAGCAGCAGTCCCCGGCGTTCGACCAACTGTTCGGCCGCAGCCCCTACTTTGCCTTCGCCATCGCCGAATCCGGAAAGTTACTCAGCATCAATAACCACGCCAGCTCCGTGCTGGGTCCGCTTGCGGACGACATTCCGGCCAGCTCCCTGTACGCCACCTGGGTGCTGCCGATGCTGCAGAACGAAGCGCTGCCCTGTGCCCGCGTGCGCGGCTACTGGCGCGGCGAAGTGGAACTGCTGGGACGCGACGGCAGCCACCATCCGGTCACCCACACCATCGAATGGCGTCCCGACGCCCGACAATCGTCCTTCCTGTGCCTGGCCTACCCGATCGACGACTACGATGTTTATGAATCACGCCTGCGCTTCAAGTCCCTGTTCGAGGCGCATCCGCAGCCGATGTGGGTGTACGACCTGGAAACGCTGCGCTTCCTGGTGGTGAACGCGGCGGCCGTGGCCCAGTACGGCCACACGGAAGCCGAGTTCCTGCAAATGACCATCCGCGACATTCGGCCGCTGGAACACCTGGAGCGGCTGGCGCGCAACCTGGCCGAGGCGCCGGCCAAGGGTACGGAAAACTCGGGCGCCTGGACCCACGTGCGGCGCGACGGCAGCCGCGTGCAGGTGGACATTTCATCGCACGCCATCACCCTCGCCGGCCGCCCGGCGCGGCTGGTCTTCGCCCACGACATCACCGAACGCGAGCAATTGAAGCTGGCGCTGCAACTGCGCGGGCGCGCGCTGGAAGCCAGCATCAACGCCATCGCCATCACCTCCCACAGCGCGCAGGGCGACCTGATCGAATACGCCAACCCCGCCTTCGTGCGCCTGTTCGACCATACGCTGGACAGCGTGCTGGGGCGGCGCCTGGAAACGCTGCTGGACCTGCACCCACACGATGAACAGCGCCAGGCGCTGCACACGGCCATGCAATCGCAGCAGGAAGTGACGTTGCTGCTGCGTCCGCGCCACCGCGACGGCAGCTTGCTGTGGGCGCAGCTGCACGTGGCGCCGGTCCGTGCGGAAGGCGCGGTCGACCACCACGTCTGCGTGCTAACCGACATGACGGCCATCATGGAATACCAGGAACAACTGGAACACCAGGCCAACCACGACGCCCTCACCGGCCTGCCCAACCGCGTGCTGCTCAACGATCGCCTGATGCAGGCCGTGACGTTCTCGCAGCGCTTCAAGCACAGCCTGTGGGTGCTGTACATCGACCTCGACAACTTCAAGCTGATCAACGACCATCTCGGCCACCAGGTCGGCGACGAACTGCTGTGCGCCATCGCCAACCGCCTGCGCGCCTGCGCCAACGAAGGCGACACGGTGGCGCGGCTGAGCGGCGACGAATTCGCGCTGCTGCTGCCGATCGCCAACCAGCGTCCGATGTCGAGCCTGCTGCAACTGGTGCAGGAGGCGGTGGCCGCGCCGGTCACGCTGACACAGCAGACGGTCGACCTCACCTGCAGCATCGGCGTCAGCGTGTTTCCGGCGGACGGCAGCGATGCCGAGCAACTGCTCAAGCACGCCGACATCGCCATGCACCGCGCCAAGGAAGCCGGGCGCAACCAGGTGCAGTTCTACGAAGCGGCGATGCATGAGCGCGTGACCGAACGCGCCTCGATCGAAACGGAACTGCGGCAGGCGCTGGCGCGCAATCAACTAAGCCTGGTGTATCAGCCCAAGCTGGACCTGCGCAGCGGCGCGGTCAGCGGCATGGAAGCGCTGCTGCGCTGGCAGCATCCGACGCTGGGCGCGGTATCGCCGGCGCGCTTCATCGGCGTGGCCGAGGAGACCGGGCTAATCGTCGCCATCGGCCGCTGGGTGCTGCGCACCGCCTGCGCGCAGAACAAGGCGTGGCAAGAGGCGGGCCTGGCGCCGATGCGGGTAGCGGTGAATTTGTCGGCACGCCAGTTCCGCGCCGACGGCCTGCTGGGCGAGGTCCGCGCCGCGCTGGAGGACAGCGGGCTGGAAGCCAGGTATCTGGAGCTGGAACTGACGGAAAGCCTGATGATGCACAACGTCGACGACGTGGTGGCGGTGATCGACAAGCTCAAGGAACTGGGCGTGGCGCTATCGATCGACGACTTCGGCACCGGCTATTCCAGCCTGGCCTACCTCAAGCAATTCCCGGTCGACTACCTGAAGATCGACCAATCGTTCACGCGCGACATGCTGGCCGAGCCCAAGGTGGCGGCCATCGTGCGCTCGGTGATCGCGCTGGGCCACAGCCTGGGCTTCAAGGTGATTGCCGAAGGCGTGGAAACGCAGGACCAGCTCAGCTACCTGCGGCAGCACGAATGCGACGAAATGCAGGGCTACCACTTCAGCCGCCCGCTGCCCCCCGCAGCGTTCGCCGACCAATTCGGGGTCAGTTCCGACATTCGGACACGAGCACAACCGTAGCGGCCGCTACGGTTGTGCTCGTGTCCGAATGTCGGAACTGACCCCGAACTTGACGCGCAGGTGGAGTGCGATCGCCAGCGCCAGCAGCAGCGCGCCGGCCAGCACGGCCACCACGCCCGGCCAGCCGGCGCGGCCCCACATCACGCCTGTGGCGGAACCGATCACGCTGGAACCGAGGTAGTAGAAGAACAGGTACAACGCCGACGCCAGCGCCTTGTGCCCCAGCGCGCGTCGCCCCACCCAGCTGCTGGCCACCGAGTGCGTGGCGAAGAAGCCGTAGGTGAACACCGCCACACCCAGCAGGATCAGCGGCAGCCAGTTTGACAGGGTCAGCAGCAGGCCGGTCAGCATGATCAGCGCCATCACCCATAGCACATTGCTGCGCCCGTAGCGGTCGGCCAGCCGGCCCGCCCAGACCGAACTGTAGATCCCCAGCAGGTAGAAGAACGAGACCGCACCCACCACGCTCTGGCTCAGGCCCAGCGGCGCCCCAAGCAGACGGTAGGCGATGTAGTTGTACAGGCTGACAAACGCGCCCATCAGCAGGAAGGCCAGCGCGAACAGCCACGGCATGCCGGCGTCCGTCAGGTGTTGCCTGAAGCCCGCCGGCAGCGCGCGCCAGCCGCCGTGCGAGGCCGCGAAGTGGCGCGATTCCGGCAGGCTGCGCCAGAATTCCACCGCCGCCGCGATGCCGGCCACGCCGACCACCGCCAGCGCCAGGCGCCACGAGGCGTGGTCGCTCAGCACCGAAGTGAGCACCCGCCCCGCCATGCCGCCGAAGGCGCTGCCGCTGATGTACAAGCCCATCGACAGCCCCAGCGATTGCGGTTCGATTTCCTCGCCCAGGTAGGCCATGGCAATCGCCGGCATGCCGCCCAGCGCCACGCCCAGCAGCGCGCGCATGGCCAGCAGTTGCGGGTAGCTTTCGGCGAAGGCGCACAGCAACGTCATGACGGCGGCGATCGCCATCGCCGCCACCATCAGCGGCTTGCGGCCCAGGCGCTCGGAGACGGCGCTCGAGGCCACCAGCGACAGCGCCAGCGCGCCGGTCGAGATCGACAGCACCATGCTGCTCTGCGCCGCGCTCAGCGTGAATTCGTGCGACAGCAGCGGCATCAGCGGTTGCACGCAGTACAGCAGCGCGAAGGCGGAGAAGCCGCCGAAGAACATGGCGCGGTTGCTGCGCCGGAATTCCGGGCTGCCGAGGGCGATGCGTGGAGCGGTGGCGACGAGCATGGCTGCGATTCCTTCGAGGTACGATGACTTCATCTTAGGATTGCCACAGTAAGCTGTCCAATATATATTTAAGTCGTTAGTCATACTTTAAAAAGATAATGGAACTGCGCCACCTGCGTTACTTCGTCGCCGTCGCCGAAGAGCTGAGCTTTACCCGCGCCGCCGCGCGCCTGCACATCGGCCAGCCGCCGCTGAGCCACCAGATCCAGTTGCTGGAGGCCGAAGTGGGCGCGCAGCTGCTCGAACGCAGCAAGCGCTGGGTGCGCCTGACCGAGGCCGGCAAGCTGTTCCTCGACGATGCGCGCCGCGTGCTGGCCCTGTCCGAGCAAGCCATGCAGACCGCGCGCCGGGCCGGACGCGGCGAGGCCGGCGAACTGCGCGTGGGCTTCACTTTTTCCACCCCGCTGACGCCGCTGTTCGCCACGCTGATCAACCGCTACCGCCAGCAGTCGCCGGGCGTGCTGCTGACCATGAAGGAGATGTCGACGCTGGGCCAGATCGAGGCCATCGCCAACCGCGAGCTGGACCTGGGCCTGGTGCGCCCGCCCGAGCTGACCCTGCCCGATACCGTGGAGTTGACGATTTTGCGGCGCGATCCGCTGGTGATGGTGCTGCCGGTGGCGCATCCGCTGGCGCGCAAGCAGAGCATCGCCATCAACGATCTGAAGGGCGAGCCGCTGGTGATGTATCCGGAAAGCGCCGGCACCGGCATCCATCCGCAGATCAACCGCCTGTGCCGCGAAGCCGGCTTCCAGCCGACCATCGCCATGGAGGCCGGGGAAGCCTCCACCATCATCGGCCTGGTGGCGGCCGGTTGCGGCGTGTCGGTGCTGCCGAGTTCCTTCGACATCATCCGGATGAGCGGAGTGTGTTACCGGCCGATGGCCGATGCCGAGGCGACGACCGGGCTCTACCTTGCCAGGCGCAAGGAGGCGGCGTCGCCGCTGGTGGCCGCCTTCATCGCGGTGGCGACGGAGGCCGCCGGAGCCGCCGCCGTCATTGCCGCGTAGGCGGCAATCCATGCTGAGCCGGCTTAGTATGGGCACCCGCGTGCGCGGGTGCGACGATCAGGAGTAGTCCGCGTCGAGCTCGGAGCCGGCGTAGTTTTCCAGTTCCGCGAACAGCGTTTTCATGGCCGTGCGGCCCTTGATGTTCTGCAGCACCGTGCAGGTCTGGCGATAACTGTCGATGCGCTCCAGCAGCACCGGATGATGCTGCACCGGCACCTTGGCCACCAGCGCGGCCCAGCCGGCCTCGTAGTCGGGCTTGTTCTTGCGCACCGATTTCACGAAGCGCTCGAACTCCTTCTGCCCGGTGCGCGCGACGATCATGCCGCCGCCCTCCACCGCGAAGATGATGGCCAGCGCGATCACGCCTTCGGCATTCAGGTCGG
This sequence comes from Duganella paludis, assembly GCF_054461335.1. Lineage (NCBI taxonomy): Bacteria > Pseudomonadati > Pseudomonadota > Betaproteobacteria > Burkholderiales > Oxalobacteraceae > Duganella > Duganella paludis. The sequence goes on along the minus strand of NZ_CM136922.1, from coordinate 4,729,385 downwards.
CATCGCTGACCGGGCCTTCGGTGTTGTGGCGGCGCAGCCAGTTGGCCAGCCGCACCACCGCCTGCACTTCCTTGCGCTGCCGGAACTGCAGGGCGTAACGCGTGCTGCCGTCCCAGTTCTGGTTCGGATCGGCCAGGCAGATGTCGACGAACTTGTCGCGCAGGCGCCGGGCCGCGTACACCGGGTCGGTGTCGTACTCGCCGACCAGCGCATCCTCGGGCATGGTCACCAGGTCCTTGATCATGCGGAAGCCGATCTGGAACGCGTGTTCCGCGCCCTCCTCGATCAGCACGTCCAGCGCGGCCAAGTCGTCGGCGTCGCCCAGTTCATGGTCGAGGCCTAGCGAGACGCAGCCGGTGGTCAGCTGCACGGCCTTCTGGATGCCCTCGGCGGTGCGGTCGTTGGTGAACTTCTCGGCCACCATGGCGGTGATGCCGGTCAGTTCATCGGCCAGCGCGTAGGCGGCGTCATCGTCCGGATGGGCCGCCAGTTGCTGGATCGCGCGCGTCAGGCGCGGCAGGGTTTCTACTACGATTGCTGGCAACATCTGGCGCGCACCGATCACGAGAAGATGTTGGTGCCGACCGAGCGGCGCGAGGTCTTGGCCACGCGCGTGGATGGCACTTGCTTGCGCAGGCGGTACAGCAATTCCTTGGTCGAGCGCTGCAGGAAGTTCGGCTCGCCGTCGGGATCGTCGTTGTACTCGGCGTCGGCCAGGTCGGCGCTGTGGCGGAACTCGGGGAACAGCTCGAACAGCGCGCGGTCCCAGCCGTCTTCCGAGGCCTGCGCCAGGGCGATCGCCACCGGCACCACGTCGCTGTCGGAGGCGGTCTGGCCGGTCAGGTACGGCCCCTTGGAAATGACTTCGCTGGCGACTTCCAGGATTTCCTTCGGCGCCAGCGAGAACAGGATGGCAAAGATGGTCGAACCGTGGTCGGTGGCGGAGGCGGCCGCCAGCAGTTCGTTGCGGCGCTCGTCGTCGTCGTTGGCGAAGGCCACGCCGTGCACGTGGGCGAACAGCGACTCGGCGATGCGTTCCGGATCGTCCTCGATCTGGTCGTCCGGCCAGGTGGCGGCGATGAAGGCCAGGCTGTCGGCCCAGGCCTTGGGCGACACCAGCAGCGTCGCCAGCGACATCTTGCCGCCGTCGAAGCCGGCCATGTGCAGCGCCGTCACTTGCGGCGGAATGTTGTCGAGCACTTCCACCACGGCCAGGTCGCCGTACTGGTCGGCGGCTTCGGCAAAGGCTTGCTCGGCGTGGCTCAGCGAGCCGGCCAAGACCAGCTCGGTCACTTGCTTGCTCAGCGCAGGCAGATTAGATTTTTCCGACATGATTATTCTCCATCCTGGTCGAACATCTGCGCGAAGTCGTCGGTCGCGCCGTCTTCGTCTTCGATATCGTCGCCATCGTCGTTGGCGGACAGTTGATCCAGCGATTGGTCGTCATCGTCCCACTTGCGCGGATTCTTGTGCAGGAAGGCGGTGATGATGGCCTGGCGCGCCAGGTCCGGCATGCTCTGGCCGATGGCCTCGTACATGCGGGCCGCTTCGTCGCCCTTGCAGGAGGCCATGGCGAACACGCGCGCGGCGTCGCCGAACTCGTAGTCCTCGGCCTCGGCCAGCAGGCCCCTCGGGTCGTTGAACTCGATGTGGTCGACCAACGCGAAGGCCAGCATGTTGACATCCTCGATGCCGCCGCCGTCGGCGTACTCGCCCACCAGCGCGTCCACCATGCGCTGGTAGTTCTTGCGGTCCGGCGGATCGCCCAGGATGCCATCGATCTGGCCTTCCAGCTCGCGCGATTGATAGGCGAATTCCGGGTGTACTTTTCTCATTGCTTGCTTTCTTTTCTTAAACCGGGGCTTACGCCACCGGCAGCGTGGTGCCGTGCAGGGCAAACACCGAACGCCATAACTGATAGGCTTCCGCTTCCGCATCGATGATGATGCGGTGGTTCAGGCTCTGGTTGTATTCCTCGCGCTTGGCCGGGTCCGACAGGATTTCGTAGGCCTTGGTCACGGCCTTGAAGCGCGCGTCGGCGCCGGGCGCGGGATTGCGGTCGGGGTGAAAACGCATGGCCAGCGAACGGTAGACCTTCTTGATCTCGTCTTCCGTGGCGTTAGGCGCGATACCCAGTGTATTGTAATAATTTTCCATTTGGGAAACTCCGGGCGCTTGGTCTAACCAATAAACAAGCATTATACCTGCCCACCCCGCATGGCCGCAGCGCAGCATTTCGCAGGGGATACGGTAAAATGCACGATACACGAACTTTTGCCTAGCCAAACTTCTCAGATGAGCAACGATAAAAACAACCCAGCGCCAGCACTTCCATCCAATTTCCTGCGCGCCATCGTGGAACACGATCTGGCGGCCGGCACCCACGTGCGCCAGGGCATGCCCAGCGTCATCACCCGCTTCCCGCCCGAGCCGAACGGTTATTTGCACGTCGGCCACGCCAAGTCCATCTGCCTTAACTTTGGCCTGGCGCGCGATTATCAAGGCCGTTGCAACCTGCGTTTCGACGACACCAACCCGGCCAAGGAAGAGCAGGAATACGTCGACACCATCATCGACAGCGTGAAATGGCTGGGCTTCGACTACGACTATCCGAAGGCCGATGGCGGCGTCGAGCACCACTTGCACTACGCCTCCGACTACTTCGACCAGCTGTACGCCATGGCCGAGTACCTGATCGAACAGGGCCACGCCTACGTCGACAGCCAGTCGGCCGAGGACATGGCGGCCAACCGCGGCAACTTCAGCACGCCGGGCACCAACTCGCCGTTCCGCAACCGCCCGCGCGAGGAATCGCTGCAGATCTTCCGCGACATGAAAGCCGGCAAATACGCCGACGGCGAACACATCCTGCGCGCCAAGATCAGCGAAGACGCGATGGCGGCGCCGAACATGAATATGCGCGACCCGGCCATCTACCGCATCCGCCATGCCCACCACGTGCGCACCGGCGACGCCTGGTGCATCTACCCGATGTACGACTACACGCACCCGATTTCGGACGCGCTGGAAAACATCACCCACTCGATCTGCACGCTGGAGTTCCAGGACCACCGCCCATTCTACGACTGGCTGCTGGAAACCCTGTCCAAAGGCGGCTTCTTCACGCTGCCGGTGCCGCGCCAGTACGAATTCTCGCGCCTGAACCTGACATACGTGGTGACCTCCAAGCGCAAGCTGCGTCAGCTGGTCGAGGAAAACATCGTCGACGGCTGGGACGACCCGCGCATGCCGACCATCGTCGGCCTGCGCCGCCGTGGCTACACGCCGGAAGCGATCCAGCTGTTCTGCGAACGCATCGGCGTGACCAAGGCCGACGGCTGGATCGACATGAGCACGCTGGAAGGCTGCGTGCGTGAAGACCTGGATCCAAAGGCGCCGCGCGCCACCGCCGTGCTGCGCCCGCTGAAACTGATCGTCGACAACTACCCGGAAGGCAAGACCGAGGAATGCACCTCGCCGGTCCACCCGCACCACCCGGAAATGGGCGTGCGCACCTTCCCGTTCTCGCGCGAGCTGTGGATCGAAGCCGACGACTTCATGGAAACGCCGGTCAAGGGCTACTTCCGCTACTACCCGCCGATCGGCGACGCCCCGGGTAGCCGGGTGCGCCTGCGCCACGGCTTCGTCACCGAATGCACGGGCTACGACAAGGATGAAAACGGCAATATCATCGCCGTCCACGTGAACTACTTCGAGGACTCGAAATCGGGCACGCCGGGCTCGGACACCTACAAGGTCAAGGGCAACATCCACTGGGTCTCGGCCGCCGTCGCCGTGGAAGCCGAAGTACGCCTGTACGACCGTCTGTTCTCCGACGCCCAGCCGGACGCCGGCGGCAAGGACTTCCTGTCCCTGCTGAACCCGAACGCCAAGGAAGTCATCACGGCCTACCTGGAACCGGGCATGAGCGCCGCGCAAGCCGACCAGCGCTATCAGTTCGAGCGCCACGGCTACTTCGTCGCCGACCGCGTCGATTCGCAGCCAGGCAAGCCGGTGTTCAACCGCATCGTCACGCTGAAGGACAGCTGGGCTCCGGCGAAGTAAGCAGCTTAAACAGGGCGCCGTTCGCGGCGCCTTGTTTGTTTACAATTTGTCCAGTACAGCTGTCATTTAAGCAAAATTACTTGACGAGTCCTGCCATTATTTCCTATAGTCAAAAGTCCATGGGCACATAGAGGGCAGGCAGTGACCGCTTTTCCAGGATTGAGACAGCTGCTCTCATCATCGCGGCCGGTGTGGTGGGCCAGCGTGCTGCTGGCCCTCGGAATAGGCGGGCTGTTCTACCTTGCCGCCCACAAGACCATCGAATACGACGCCGGAGAACGCTTCCTGCACCAGGCGCAGAACGCGCAATACAACATCAATTCGCGCATCAACGCCTACACCGACGTGCTGCGCGGCACCGCCAGCTTCTTCCACGCCGCCGAGCATGTGGACCGCGCCAGCTTCCACCGTTACGTCGACGGCCTCAACATCACGCGCCAGTTCCCGGCGCTCGACAACATCAATTACGCGGAATATGTCACCGCCGGCGAACGCGACACCTTCGAACGCGGCCTGCGGCAGCGCCCCGGCGACGCCGCGCTCGGCTATCCCGAGGCCACCGCCATCTCGCCGCCGGAAGCGCGCCCCGAATACTGGGTGCTGACGATGATCGAACCGCTGGCCGAGTTCAGCGAAAAGATCGGGCGCGACATCGGCAATCGGCCGGCGGTGGCGCGCGCGCTGGCGCAGGGCCGCGACACCGGCGGCCTGAGCGCGTCCGGCATGCAGATCGACAGCGTGCACCAGCCGCTGGGCGCCGGCCTGGCGCTGCGGCTGCCGGTCTACCGCAAGGACCTGCCGCTGGACACGCTGGCCGAGCGCCGCGCCGCCTACATCGGCTCGGTGGGCATCGGCTTCAGCGTGCCGCGCCTGATGCAGGCGGCGCTGGAGCAGATGCAGGTGCGCGACGCCCGCCTGGTGCTGTCCGACAGCGGCGACGGCCAGGACGGCGGCCACCGCCCGCCGCTGCAACTGTTCGACAGCAAGCCCGGCAGCGCCTTCCTGCGCCCTAACGAACTGTTCAGCGTGGTGTTGCCGATCGATTTCAACAACCGTCACTGGAACGCCCACTTCAGCGCCCCCAAGGCCAGCTGGTACAGCCGCTTCGACGCCTCGCTGCCGTGGCTGGCGATGGCCTCCGGCTTCATCGGCGCGCTGCTGTTCTTCCTGCTGTTCCACACCATGGCGTCGTCGCGCATGCGGGCCGTGAAAATGGCCAAGGAGATGACACGCGAACTGCGCAACAGCCAGGCCAAGCTGCAGCAGTCGCACCACAAGCTGCGCCGGCTGGCCGCGCACGCCGACCAGATCAAGGAACTCGAACGCAAGCGCATCGCGCGCGAGATCCACGACGACCTCGGCCAGAACCTGCTGGTGTTGCGCATCGACGTAGACCTGCTGTCGACCCGCACCCGCCACCGCCACCCGCGCCTGCACGCGCGCGCCCAGCGCATGCTGAGCCAGATCGACAGCAGCATCAGGAGCGTGCGCCACATCATCAACGACCTGCGCCCCACCGTGCTCGACCTCGGCCTGAACGCGGCCGTGGAATGGCAGATCGCCCAGTTCCGCGCGCGCTCCGGCATCGTGTGCGAGCTGATCGACCACGAGACCGAGATCCGCGTCGACGACCATTGCGCCACCGCCTTCTTCCGCGTGCTGCAGGAGTCGCTAAGCAACATCCTGCAGCACGCCCACGCCAGCCTGGTGCGGGTGGAATTGCAACAGGCCGACGGCATGTTGAGCATGACCATCAACGACAACGGCGTCGGCGTGCGCGACGCCAGCCGCAACAAGGCCGGCTCCTTCGGGCTGGTGGGCATCGAGGAGCGCATCAGCCTGTTGGGCGGCACCTGCTCCATCACGGGCAGCGCCAACGCCGGCACCACGGTGACGGTGACGGTGCCGGTCGGCACCAACGCCGCGCGTACCCCCCTGATGGGAATGGTTGACCTCGGAATTTAATTTCCATTCAAATATTGACCAACATCAAGGAACAGCAGTCCCCTAGGGGCAAAATCAAACGCGTTCGCCGCTTTTTTAAACCCGTATCAATACCTCAAAGGAAATCCTGATGAATGCGCAAGAGATGAATGCCCAAGCCATGCAAGCCATTGCCGCCCTCGACCTGGAGCCGATCAAGGTCAAGCTGATGCACGAGGAGTCGGGAGAAGGTTGGACGCTGGAACGCGCCAACGCTGTGGAATTCGAATACCGCCGTTTCCTGATCCTGATGAAAAAGTTCCCGAACGAACAAACCGCGCCGCTGGTGGACGTCGACACCTTCTGGCATTACCACATCCTCGACACCATGAAATACGCAGCCGATTGCGACGCCGTGTTCGGCCATTTCCTGCACCACTTCCCTTACATCGGCTTGCGCGGCGAGGATGACGAAGCGGCCCATATCCGAGTCGGCATGCGCATGAAGGAGCTGTACGAAGACACCTTCGGCGAGGAATATCTGCGCGACGCGGCGCCCGCGAATACGGCGCACTCGGGCGTGGCGGCCGGCCCGGCCAGCTTCGCGCACTCGGGCGTGGTGGGCGTGCAGTTCGCCCATTCCGGAGTCGTCGGCGCCAAGGTCGCGCATTCCGGCGTCATCGGCGCCAAAACGGCGCACTCGGGCGTGATCGGCGCCAGCTTTGCCCATTCCGGCGTGATCGGCGCCAGCACGGTGCAGACCGCAAAGGCGATCGCGGCAGCCCAGCAGTCGAGTTTCTACAGCCAGCGTCCTCGCCTGCCGCTGTCCGCCTGAGACGGAAAAAAGCAGCAGCGTGCTGAAAAAAGTGGCATACTCGGGGGTCTGAAGAAGAAGATGGGAGTACATCATGGCCGTCAATACCGTCGCCCCCAGCAACAACGCCGCCGTTCAGCAAGCCATCCCAGCCCGCCAGCCTGAGCCGGTGAAAGCGGTGGACAAGCCGGCCGAACGCGTCGAGCAACCGCCGCCGCCACCACCACCCCAGGCGGCCGTGGCGCCGACCGTCAACACAAGCGGCCAGCGCATCGGCACCACCATCAGCACCTCGGCCTGAAGCGCGCGGTGCAACGAAAAACGGCGCGTCACCTTGCGGTGACGCGCCGTTTTTCATGGGTGTCCTGAATCAGGAGGCCATCATCTCGCGCAGTTCGCGGATGCTGAAATCGCTGATCTCGTGCATGCGGATCAGGATGGTCGCGCCGATAGGCAGCGTGTTGTGGCGGATTTTCGAGATGACCGGTGGGGCCACTTCCAGCGCGCGCGACAGGGCTGCATCGTTTTTCAGCTGCAGCTTTTCAATGATGGCGTCCAGCACGCGGTTCGGGTTGTACGTCGGCGACGCGGTGATTTCTTTGAGAGACATGGCGTTTTAAGTAGGTTCGCTGTCGAATTTTTGTAAAAAAACGACACATGGGTAAGAAAAATTTTTAGCTCAATTACCATTGAAGCACTACAAAACACTGACATTTATGCCGGTTTTTAGTGCTTAACCGAGATAATACACGCTTCCGTTACAAAACGGCTAACTCACAAGACATTTCGGTGAGATTTAGAGAGATTCTAACCCTATTTTTTATGCTATGGCACTTTTTGTTGTAAAAAAGGGTATCAAACCATGTAAAGATCAGCTTGGACGGCCGAGGCCGGCGGCAAGGAAACACCATTCAACGGCCATCAAGGCGGCCAGTTGGGCGATCGTGCCTGGGAGGAACAACGTGGTGGTCGAGAGGTGATCGGTATTGTCGGCGCTATAGTGCCAGCCGAGCTGGCGGCGGATTTCTTCAGGCATGGGGGGCGGACGGCGGCAAAACTCGCGCTGTCGCTGGTGCATATAGGCCCGGACCTGCTCCTTGGTTGGCTGCAAACTGGCGACCATGGACGCACTCCTTAAAGGAAGATGGCTAACAATATCGTATCACGCAGCGAATTTATTGAGATAGATCAAACGCGTCAGCTTGCAATTTTGGCATAAAAAGCCGACGCGGCTGTTGCAATAGTTTAACTATATTTACTTCTTTACATATATTTACCGATTTCGCAACAGTGCCAGCAAACTGTCCACCGTGGGGTAACGCAGCCGCACGCCGAGCTCGCGCTTGATGCGGCCGTTGCGCAGGCGGCGCGATTCCGACATGAACGACAACAGCGCCGGCGTGACCACCTGCTGCAACGCGGCACGCGGCAGGCGCGGCGGCCGGGACAACTGGAAGGCGTCGGCCACCGCATCGAAATAGTGCGCCATCTTCATGTCGCTGTCATCCACCGCATGATAGACACGGTTCGGTAGCGCACCAAACAGCGCGCGGATGATGATGGCGGCCAGGTCGTCCGCGTGGATGTGGTTGGTGTACACGTCATCGGCCTCGATCAGCGCCGGCGTACCCTGCTGCAAACGCTTGAGCGGCAGGCGGTCGTCGGCATAAATGCCGGGCACGCGCAGGATGGACAGCGCCGCGCCGCTGCGGGTGGCCCAGCGCCGCAGGGTGCGCTCGGCATCGACCCGGCGCAGCGCGCGGGCGTTGCGCGGCGCCACCGGGCGGCTCTCGTCGAACAGCGCGCCGCCGCAGTCGCCATAGACACCGGTGGTGCTGACATAAACCAAGCGTGCTTGCTCGGGTAAAATAGCGGTCAAATGACGGGTGCGGCTATCGAGCACGCCATCAGCCGGCGGCGGCGCCAGGTGGATCACCCACTGCGCCAGCCCGGTCAGGCGGCGCAAGCTGGCCGGATCGTCCAGGTTGGCCACCAGCGGCACGGCGCCGGCGGCGCGCAGTTCGGCGCAGCGTTCCGGCTGGCTGGTGGTGGCGAACACGCGGAAACGCCCGCGCAACAGCGGCAACAGGCGCATGCCGACATCGCCGCAGCCGACGATCAGCAGCCGGGGGCGGTCGATTTTGTGATTTTTAAGGTTTTTCATCTGAAAGATTGTATGACGTTTCAAATAACTGTACAGCCCAGCGGCCATCAATTCAGCTGCGAGGCGGACGAAACCATCCTGGCGGCGGCCATGCGCGCCGGCGTCGGCCTGCCTTACGGCTGCAAGAACGGCGCCTGCAGCTCCTGCAAAGGCAAAATCGTTTCCGGCTCGGTCACCCACAAATCGCACCAGGAACGGGCCCTGACCAAGGAAGAGGAAGCGGCTGGTTTCTCGCTGCTGTGCTGCGCCACCACCCAGGGCGACCTGGTGATCGAAGCGCGCGAAGTGGCCGGCAGCGACGAGTACCCGATCCGCAAGATGCCCTCGCGCGTGGCGACGCTGGAAAAACTGGCGCCGGACGTCATCGTCATCACGCTGCAACTGCCGGCCAATGAAACGCTGAAATTCCGCGCCGGCCAGTACATCGAATTCATGCTGCGCGACGGCAAACGCCGCAGCTACAGCATCGCCTCGCCGCCGGACCAGGACCAGCCGCTGGCCCTGCACATCCGCCACCTGCCGGGCGGCCTGTTCACCGACCAGGTGTTCAGCACCATGAAGGAACGCGACATCCTGCGCTTCGAAGGCCCGATGGGCACCTTCTTCGTGCGAGAGGATTCCGACAAGCCGATGGTGCTGCTGGCCTCGGGCACCGGCTTCGCGCCGATCAAGGCCATCGTCGAGCACCTGCGCGCCCAGGGTTCCGAGCGCGCCATGACCCTGTACTGGGGCGGCCGCCGCCCGCAGGACTTGTACATGGACGCGCTGTGCCGCGAGTGGGCCGCCACGCTGCCGAACTTCAGCTACGTGCCGGTGATCTCCGGCGCGCTGGCGGAAGACAACTGGGACGGCCGCAGCGGCTTCGTCCACCAGGCCGTGATGACCGACCTGCCCGACCTGTCCGGCCACCAAGTCTACGCCTGCGGCGCGCCGATCATGGTGGAATCGGCGAAGAAGGATTTCGTCGCCCAATGCGGTTTGCCGGATGAAGAGTTCTACGCGGACGCCTTCACCACCGAGGCCGATATCCACCAGTAACAGCACCCCACCCAACAGCAGGGCTTCCGGGGACGCAGAGTCCCCAAGGCTCTGCTCCCCGAAAGCGCTAATGTCATCCAGTAATTCCTCCTCCAACGGTTTCAGCGTCCTGCGCCACCGCAACTTCACGCTCTACCTCTCCGCCCGCACCCTGGCCACCCTGGCCGTCCAAATGCAAAACGTCGCCATCGGCTGGCAAGTCTATTCGATGACGCACAACCTGTTCGACCTCGGCCTGATCGGCCTGGCGCAGTTCCTGCCGTTCCTGCTGCTGATCCTGATCGCCGGCCACGCCGCCGACCGCTACGACCGCCGCACCCTGATCACACTCTCGCTCGGCGCCCAGCTGCTATGCGGCCTGATGCTGCTCGGCTACACCTACACCGGGCTGACGGCCGTGTGGCCGGTGTTCGCGGTGCTGGTGCTGTACGGCAGCGCACGCGCCTTCATGGGACCGGCCACGCAGGCCATCCTGGTCAACCTGGTGCCGCAGGAAAGCTTCAGCAAAGCGGTGGCGCTGAGCTCCTCCAGCTTCCACGTGGCCGTGATCGTGGGACCGACGCTGGGCGGCCTGTTCTACCTGGCCGGACCGAAAACGGTATATATGGTTTCCTCCGTCCTGCTGCTGGCCTCGGTGGTGATGATGGCGATGGTGAAATCGGTCAAGCAGCCCAGCGCCAGCGGGCCGGCTTCCTGGCACACGGTGCTGGAAGGCCTGCGCTTCGTGTGGTCGCGCAAGATCGTGCTGGGCGCCATCTCGCTCGACCTGTTCGCCGTGCTGTTCGGCGGCGCTACCGCCCTGCTGCCGGCGCTGGCGCACGACGTGCTGCACATCGGCCCGAGCGGACTGGGCGCGCTGCGCACGGCGCCGGGCGCGGGCGCGGCGCTGTGCTCGATCGCCCTCGCCTTCTTCCCCGTCACGCGCCGGGTGGGCGCATGGATGCTGGGCGGCGTGGCCGTGTTCGGCGTCGGCACGCTGGTGCTGGGTGCGACCACCAGCTTCATCGTCGCGCTGGTGGCCCTGTTCCTGATGGGCGCCGGCGACATGATCAGCGTCTACGTGCGCCACCTGCTGGTGCAATACGAAACGCCGGATGAAATCCGTGGCCGCGTCAGCGCGGTCAACTCGGTGTTCATCGGCGCCTCGAACGAGCTGGGCGAATTTGAATCGGGCATCACCGCCGGCTGGCTGGGGTTGACGCGCGCCGTCCTGTTCGGCGGCGCGGCAACATTGGCCGTGGTGGGCGCCTGGACCTTCCTGTTCCCGGCATTGTCACGCATGGACCGCTTCCCGCACGAGGATAAAAAATGAAGCCGACACTGGCGCTGCCGTCCATCATCCACAGCCGTCCGCACCTGAGCCTGGCCATCGCGCTGGGCCTGGCGGCCGCCCCGCTGCTGCCCACCACCTGGCCGTGGATGACGCGGCTGCTGGCGTGCTGGGACATCGTGGTCTGGACCTATCTGCTGACGATGGCGTGGATGATGATGAAAGCCGACCACCATGACATCAAGCGCGCCGCCTGCCGCCAGGATGAACGGGGGCCGGTGATCCTGGCCGTGCTGTCGCTGGCGGTGCTGGTCAGCCTGGCGGCCATCGTCTCGCAGCTGGCCACGGTGAAGGACTTGTCCGGCGCCGAACTCGCGCTGCGCTATGCGTTGGGTGTGCTGACCTTGATCGGCTCCTGGTTCATGGTGGGCGTGATGTTCTGCTCGCATTACGCGCACCTCTACTACATAGAGGAAACCGGCGACAAGCCGCTCGGTTTCCCGGACAGCCAGCTCACACCGAACTACTGGGACTTCCTCTACTTCTCGTTCACGATTTGCGTGGCGGTGCAGACCTCGGACGTCACGGTGCGCAGCCGCAGCCTGCGCAAGGTGGTGCTGGGGCAATCGGTGCTGTGCTTCTTCTACAACCTGGCGATCCTCGGCCTGTCGATCAACATCGCCGCCTCCCTGATTAACGGATAACGTTAGGAAATTAACGCGTGCTTAAGCCTGGAAGGAGTAATATGATTACGCAGTCCAACAACAGGAGCAAGCTTATGCAAATCCAAATTAACACTGACAAAACCATCGATCGTCATTCCGGTCTGGACGAACATGTGCAATCTGTCGTGAGCAACGCCCTCCACCGTTTCGGCGAACAAATCACCCGCGTCGAAGTCCATCTGAGCGACAACCTGGGCCAGAAATCGGCCGACGGCGACAATCGCTGCCTGATGGAAGCCCGCCTCACCGGCCTGCAACCGATCGCCGTCAGCGACCATGCTGCCACGCTGCACCAGGCCATCAGCGGCGCCACTGACAAGCTGAAACGCTCGATCGAAACGGCAGTCGGCAAGCTACATGATCACAAACGCCATGCCGAAGGTGTCGGCGCCGCCTCGGCTGCGGTGGTCGCCAACGTCGAAGAAGAGTAATCCCGCCGCGGGGGCAGCCAGCGTTGATCTAACGTTGCGCCAGCTCCCGCAAGTAACGCAAGCCTTGCAGCGACCTGCTGCCATACCACGACATCATCTCCCCATCGACCAGCAGCACCGGCTTGCCGATCTGTCGCTCCAGCACGTCCGCATGCGCCTCCGTGAAGCGGTAAGGCTCGCTCGACAGCAACACGCCGTCCACGCTATGGATCAGCTCCGAAGACCAGCGGAATTCCGGATAGCGCGAGTCGCCCAGGTCCGGCACGCTCCAGCCGATTTCCTCCAGCATGCGCGCGATGTAGGTGTCCTGCGAAATGCTCATCCACGGGTCTTGCCAGATGCAGTACAACATGGTTTGCGGCGGCCCTTTCGGCGTGGCCTGCAGCAACGCGTACTCGGCCTCGAAAGCGGCGCACCATGCGGCGGCTTCGCGCTCGCGGCAAAACACGCCGCCCATCAAGCGCGCCAGCTCCAGGTTGTCGCGCGGGCGCAGCGGATGCGTGACCACGATGTTCGGCACGAACTCGGCCAGCGCATCGGCGGTCGGCTTTTCGTTCTCATCGATATTCAGCACCACGTGGGTGGGCGCCAGCTTGCGGATCTTTTCCAGGTTCACATCCTTGGTGCCGCCCACTTTGGGAATGCCCTGCACCGTGTCCCACGGATGGATGCAGAAGCCGGTGCGCCCCACCACCTGCGCCGCCAGGCCGAGGTCGCACAGCAGCTCGGTGATCGAAGGCACCAGCGAGACGATGCGCGCCTGCGGGTCGGGTTGATGCTCGGTGCCCAGCGCGTCGAGGAAGGCCATGGTGTGTCCATAAAGATTGCGATGCCGGTATTGAACCACAAGCTGTGGAAAATTTACACTTCCCGTCCAGTACAAAGCGTGACCTGCCAACATCCTTTCAGCTATGATTGTAGCCACGATTGATTGCCTTTTGGCATCCTGAAAGAACGCCTTGAAACACATCAGCACATTCGGCTCTTCGAACTACCGGGTCAGCGACCTGCAACTGCTGCGCAACTCCGACGATGACGCCGCGGTCGCCAAAATGCTGGCGCACTGCCCCATCATGCAGCTGGCGCCGGACGAAGCGGTGGCCGAATCGGGCCGCGCGCGGCTGTACATCCTGCTGCGTGGCGCGCTGTCGGTCACCAACGACACCCGCACCGGCATGGCCGACGGCACGATCAGCAAGATCCTGCCGGGCGAAAGCGTGGGCGAGCAATCGGTGCTGGACGAGGAAACCAACCTGGCCCACATCACCGCGCTCGAACAAAGCGAAGTGCTGGTGATCGAGGCCGATCTGGTGTGGCAGTTGATCGATGAATCGAACGTGCTGGCGCGCAACCTGCTGCGCCTGCTGTCGTTCCGCATCCGCGCCGCCAATGCACAGCTGCGGCGGCGCCAGAAGCTGGGCGAGTTCTATCGCCAGCTGTCGATGATCGACGGCCTGACGGGCTTGTACAACCGCGCCTGGCTGAACGACCTGCTGCCGACCATGGTGGCGACGGCGCACGGCTCGAACGCGCCGCTGGCGTTGATCATGATCGATCTGGACCACTTCAAGAAATTCAACGACAGCCACGGTCACCAGGCCGGCGACGAAGCCCTGCGCACGGCCGCGCAAGTGCTCAGCGGCGCGCTGCGCCCGACCGACTTTGCCGTACGTTACGGCGGCGAGGAAATGATGGTGCTACTGCCGGACACCAACGCCAAGGTCGCGGTGTCGGTGGCCGAGCGGCTATGCGAACGCATGCGCCAGGCCAAGGTGTTTGCGGACGTACGCGTAGGCGGCATACAGCGGCCGCTTCCCCATATTACGGCCTCGTTCGGCGTGGCCATCCTGCAGCCGCAGCAAAGCGAGCAGGAACTGATCGCCCTTGCCGACGCCGCGCTCTACCGTGCCAAGGAACTTGGCAGGAATCAGGTCGCCGCCTGAGCTTCCTGCGGCTTGGATTGGTGGGCGCTGATGAAATCGGCGTAGCCCTGCTGCACCAGGTCGTAGGTCTTGTCGATGTTGCTGGCGATATCGCCGTTCAGCACTTTCAGGCCGTCCAGCACCTGGCGCGCCTCCTTGAAGCCCTGGTCCACGCCTTTTTTGAGCGTATTGACGAAATTGTCGAGCACCTCGCTCTCATCCTCGCCGGCGTGCTGCTGCTTGTAGGCTTCGTAAAAAGCGGTGGACAACGATACAATGCGGCTCGCGGTGCCCTCGGGCGTATTATCCTGCGACACGGCATTCTGGATCGCGTTGTCGCCAAAGTCGGCCTTAAGCTCTTCATTGATGCCGGTCAGCGCGGTTTTCAGCACCACCGACAGCGGCTCGTTGGAAGAATTTAGCGATACCGTCAGGGAAGCTTGTACGATAGACACGTTTAAGTCGGCCTTGGCCTTGGCGACGGCGGACATCGGCCGCTCGTCCTTGCCCTGGACCGGGGCGGCGGCATTGCCCGACGTAAGCGATACTGGAGTGGCCATGATGTTGCTCCTCGATGAACATGCCTGAATTATCGGCAGAATTTAAAATAACTGTAGCACCTATGACCAATCAGACCTTTCTCTGGCACGACTACGAAACCTTTGGCGCCGTCACGCGCCGCGATCGCCCGGCGCAATTCGCCGCGATCCGCACCGACGCCGACCTCAACGAAATCGGCGACCCGATCATGCTGTATTGCAAGCCGGCCAATGACTTCCTGCCGGACCCGCAATCGTGCCTGATCACCGGCATTACGCCGCAGCAATGCCTGGAATGGGGCGTGCCCGAGCACCAGTTCGCCGCCACCATCGAGCAGGCGTTCTCGCAGCCGGCCACCATCGGCGTCGGCTACAACACCATCCGTTTCGACGACGAAATCACCCGCTTCATGTTCTGGCGCAACCTGATCGACCCGTATGCGCGCGAATGGCAAAACCAGTGCGGCCGTTGGGATTTGCTGGACGTGGTGCGCATGACCTACGCGCTGCGCCCGGACGGCATCCAGTGGCCGACCAAGGAAGACGGCAAGCCCAGCTTCCGCCTGGAGGACCTGGCCAAGGCCAACGGCCTGCTGCACGAATCGGCGCACGATGCGCTGTCGGACGTGCGCGCGACGATCGCGCTGGCGCGGCTGATCAAGCAGCACCAGCCGAAACTGTTCGACTTCTGCTTCGCGCTGCACAAGAAGGACCGCGTGGCCGACGAAATCGGCATGCACCTGGCGCCGGCCTTGCGCCAGCCCTTCCTGCACGTGACCGGCATGTTCCCGGCCGAGCGCGGCTGCATGGCGCTGGTCTACCCGCTGGGCGGACATCCGACCAACAAGAATGAAATCATCGTCTGGGATTGCACCTACGACCCGAGCGAGCTGTTCACGCTGGATGCGGACACCATCCGCATGCGCATCTTCACGCGCAGCGACGCGCTGCCCGAGGGCGTGACGCGGCTGCCGATCAAGAGCATCCACCTGAACAAATCGCCGATGCTGGTCTCGAACCTGAAGACCTTGTCGCCGGCGATGGCGGCCAAATGGGGCATCGACCTGGAACAAGGCAAGGCCCACGCGGCGCTGGCTGCGGCCGGGCGCGATCTGGCGGCGGTATGGGAAGAAGTTTTCCATCGTCCGGCGGCGGCGGCGCTGGATGTGGACGAGGACCTGTACAACGGCTTCATCAGCAAGGATGATCGTCGCCTGCTGGACAGCCTGCGGCGCGAATCGCCGGCGCGGCTGGCGGTGGCATCGCCGTCGTTCAGCGACGCGCGCCTGGGCGAGCTGCTGTTCCGCTACCGCGCCCGCAACTTCCCGGAAACGCTGTCGGAAAGCGAGATGGAGCACTGGGAACAGCACCGCGCGGCGCGCTTTTATGAAGGCGAAGGCGGCGCCCGCACCATCGACGACTTCTTCGCGCAGATCGACGAATTGCAGCAGCACGCTGACGAACGCGCGGAGCAAATCCTGGCCGACCTCTACGAGTACGCTGAGCTGGTGGCCCCAGCTCAGTAAATCCGGGGTCAGGTCCTCCATTGCTACACGAGCTCAGCCCTAGCGTTCGCTAGGGCTGAGCTCGTGTAGCAATGGAGGACCTGACCCCGGATTTTAGACGCGATACTGGTTGATTGCGTCCCGGGTTTCCAACGCGACGCGCCGCGCCGCCATCGCGAAATCTTCCCCCGCCGTTGGGGTCGCGTACAAAATCGCGCGCGACGAGTTGATCATCATCCCCGCACCGTTCGCCGTGCGGCCCGATTTCACCGTCGCCGCAATGTCCCCGCCCTGCGCGCCGATGCCCGGCACCAGCAGCGGCATGTCGCCCACAATCGCACGCACCTGCGCCAGTTCCTCCGGGAAGGTGGCGCCCACCACCAGCGCGCATTGGCCGTTGGCATTCCACTTCTCCGCCACCAGACGCGCCACGTGCTGATACAACGGCTTGCCGCCCACGTCCAGGAATTGCAGATCCGAGCCACCCGCGTTCGAGGTGCGGCACAGAATGATCACGCCGCGATCGGCCCACTCCATGTAGGGCTCGACCGAGTCGAAGCCCATGTACGGGTTCACCGTCACCGCATCCGCACCGTAGCGGTCGTAGGCTTCACGCGCGTACTGGCGCGCGGTGGCGCCGATGTCGCCGCGCTTGGCGTCCAGGATCAGCGGGATGTGCGGATAGTTCGCGCGCACGTAGTCGCAGATCTGCTGCAACTGGTCTTCCGCGCTCAATGCGGCGAAGTAGGCGATCTGCGGCTTGAACGAGCACGCCAGGTCGGCGGTCGCGTCGATGATCTCGCGGCAGAAGTGATAAATGCCTTGCGGGTCGTTCTGGAACTGGGACGGCAGCTTGCCCAGGTCCGGGTCCAGGCCGACGCATAACAGGGAGTCGTTGGCCGTCCAGGCGGCGGATAATTTGTTGATAAAAGTCACGGCGGCCCCCTAAAGAATATTGCAAACCCTCTATTGTAACCCGCCCGCAGGGGCCTGTTAAAATTTGGGATCGCCATCTCAGAAAGCTCATTCCCATGAAATTATCCCAAAAAGTCGCGATCGTGACCGGCGCCACCCAAGGCATCGGCCTGGCCTGCGCCCAGCGCATGATCGCCGAAGGCGCCAAGGTCATGCTGGTGGACATCAAGCCGGAAGGCGCCGCAGCCGCCACCGCGCTGGGCGAGAACGCCCGCTTCTTCGCCGCCGACGTCAGCCAGAAGGCCGACGTCGACGCCATGCTGGCCGCTACCCTGGCCGCCTTCGGCCGCGTCGATATCCTGATCAACAACGCCGGCGTCACCCACGCCGCCAACTTCCTCGACGTTTGCGAGGAGGATTTCGACCGCGTGATGCGCATCAACCTGAAGTCCATGTTCCTGTGCGGCCAGGCCGTGGCGCGCGTGATGGTCAAGCAGCAGAGCGGTTCCATCATCAATATGTCGAGCGTGAACGCCGAGCTGGCCATCCCGAACCAGGTACCTTACGTGGTCTCCAAGGGCGCCATCAACCAGCTGACCAAGGTGATGTCGCTGAACCTGGTGTCGCACGGCATCCGCGTGAACGGCATCGGCCCCGGCACCATCCTGACCGAACTGGCCAAGCAGGCCGTGATGGCCAGCCCGGAAGCGCGCCACACCATTCTGTCGCGCACGCCGATGGGCCGCTGCGGCGAGCCGGAGGAAGTGGCGTCGATCGCCGCCTTCCTCGCCAGCGACGATGCCAGCTACATGACCGGCCAGACCCTGTACGTCGACGGCGGCCGCCTGGCGCTGAACTACACCGTCCCCGTCAATTGAGAGAGATATGCGCTAGCCTGATGTCTGGTATCTGAAAGAACAATTAGACACATATCTGGCGACGCAGCATAATGCATCTGTCTCCACTATTCTCCTCCAAGAAAATAGTTTTAAGCCCGCTCCAGTTAGCGGGCTTTTTTTTTGCGCGCTGTCATAACAGCGTAACAAACGCTGCCTATACTGGCTACATCTTAAGTACATGCAACCGATAGGCATGACTGAAGACAAGGCGCGCCGGGAACCGGTGCGCCGCTCCCGTTTACAGGCCGTGCGTGGTATCGTCTGCCTCATGCTGAAACTACTCCTCCTCACCTCCGCCCACGCCCGCCTGCGCTACTGGACCGCCATCGTGCTGTATCTACTGATACTGGTGCTGGGCTCGATACCGGGGGCGCGCAAGGACATCGGCGAAGTCGCCACCGGCGTCATATTGCATTCGATCGCCTACGCCGGCCTGGCCTTCCTGATTTTCACCGGCAGCACCGGCAGCCTGGCGCAACGCGCGGCCAAGGCCGTGCTGACCATCGCGCTGATGGGCGCGCTGGACGAGTATGTGCAAAGTTTCTTCCCTTACCGTCATGGCGCGGTGTCGGATTGGCTGGTGGATTGCAACGCCGCCGTGCTGGCCTCGGCGTTCATGTGGGCTCTATGGAGCCGGTATCGCATCCTTCCGGCAAACTGACGGGATCAGTCGCCCGCCTCACGTCGCGCCGCATTTCCTGGAGCTGCTCGGCCCTGGCCACGCGAACCAGGGCATGCAAGGCGTGAAGGTAAAAGTGCCGGCTGCGGGTGTCGCTGCAAGTGGCATCAATTAACTCTTCGATCATAGTGTCTGTCACGCGTGTCAACATATCGGTGTCCTTAAAAGTGATACCGATCAATTATTGCTCCTCGCTAGCATCTTTCAATTGATGTACATCAACATTGGACTCCGCCTTCAGTCCAGTTGCTCGACCTGGTAGCCGCGCCGCTTGAGCAATTGCGGCAGACCATCGTCGCCCACCAGATGCAGCATGCCGACGCCAACGAAGGCGGTCCGGTCCTGCTGCATGATGCGTTCGATATTGGCCGCCATCTCCGGATTGCGCTTGCCCAGCAGCACGCGGCTCATGAAGCCGGCGGAAACGCTGTCGCCGCTGGTGGCGGATTGCCAGGCGGCGTTGATGCCGGCGCCGTCGCCGACACGCCAGGCTTCGATCAGCGCCTGCGATTTTTTCAACGCATCGCCATCGGCCAGCGCCGCCAGGTTCTCCAGCAGGTATTTCTCCTGCTGGTGTTCATCCAGGCTGTCGAACAGGCCCAGTTGGTAATCGGCGCTTTCCAGTTCGCGCACCGTCTTGTCCTGTTTTTGCGCGGCGGCCAGCAGCGCGTACTCCACCGCCTGGCTGCGCTGGTAGCCGTGCTGAGTCAGCTCGGCGCCCACCAGCAGGTTGGCGAGCAGCCACGGTTTGTACTGCTGCACCGAGGCCAGCGAAATGCCGGCGCGCGTGAGCGCCTGCGTCAGTTGCTGGAAGGTTTGCGGCGTCAGATGGCGCTGGATGGTGTCGCCCTCCGGATAGCGGGCGTGGCGCGCCAGCGCGATCTGGAACGCCTTGTCCTCACGGATGTCGAGCTCGATCACCAGCGCCTTGGAGTCAAGCAGCGCGCGCGTGGCGACTTCGTTGAGCGGATAGGTGCCGTCGCGGCCGACGTGCACGGTGCCGTACAAGTAACTGGTATTGCCCTCGTGGGTAACCCGGTACAACTGGCCGGCGGCAAAAACGGACTGGCAGCAAGCCAGTAACAAAGCGAGGAGAATTGAGCGGGCCATTGCATCAGGTATTTACATTGGAGTTTCCAATGGTAAATCATGACTATGGGCCGGAATAAACTATTTTTAAAAACCGTCGGCAAAATAAAACATTATTTAAGGCGAGTTTGATAATTACTGATTATTTTGCTCACACTTCCGTCTTTTACGATCTGTTCTATTGCCTTATTAACTTCATTGACACTCACGCTCCCCTGCGGCGAGACGGCGCACTGGGCCTTGTAATGTTTTACCACCAAAGGCGGATATAACGATAGTTTCTCGCCAACCTTGAGATAATAATCAAGCGTGCTTTGCTGGGTAATAGCATGATGCAAACGCCCGGCCGCCATTTTGCGCAGATTACCCGATGACGAATGACCATCATCACGGACAAAACCATCGCCCATGGCTTTTTCCAATTCGGGATAGTAATAACCCAATACTGTTGCCACCGGCTTGCCATTTAAATCGCGGAGATTATGCGGTTGCGCCACCGAGGTATCGGTGACCACCACTTCGGACACCGGGAAAAAGCCGCGCGTCCACTGGAATTTGCCCGGCAGCCAAGGCGGCAGATACAGGCAGAGTACGTCGGCCTGCCCCGCTTCCAGCGCCATGGCGATGCGCTTGCGCGGCAGCAGCAGGAAATCCGCCTCACGGCCCAGCCTGGCCGCCAGCGCCGCGCCCAGGTCCTTGTGGAAGCCCTCGGCCAGCCGGCCATCGCGAAACCCGGCCATCGGCATTTCGGTGCCGGTATCGACGAGCACCACCAGCGGCGGCGCTGCGGCAGCTTGCAATCCCGTCAGGGCCAAAACCAGCGCCCCGCCTGCACGCTTGATCCAATCTGTGTATGCTTGTCGATCCATTTCGAAAGATTATACCCATACCCTTTCAATGGGCTTGCAGACCACTACAGATTAGATAGCGACATGACCCCATTTTCCATACTTGACCTCTCCCTCATCGCCGAAGGCAGCGATCCGTCCACCTCGTTCCGCAACACGCTGGACCTGGCGCAGCACGGCGAGCGCTGGGGCTACCAGCGCTACTGGCTGGCCGAGCACCACGGCATGCCGGGCATCGCCAGTGCGGCGACGGCGGTCGTGATGGCCCACGTCGCCGGCGGCACCAGCACCATCCGCGTGGGTGCCGGCGGCATTATGCTGCCGAACCATTCGCCACTGGTGATCGCCGAGCAGTTCGGCACGCTGGAAGCGCTGTTCCCCGGCCGTATCGACCTCGGCCTGGGCCGCGCGCCCGGTTCCGACCAGACCACCGCGCGCGCCCTGCGCCGCAACCTGGAGAGCGACGCCGACGCCTTCCCGCAGGACGTGCTGGAATTGCAGGACTACATGTCCGACAGCCCACGCCAGCGCGTGCTGGCCGTGCCCGGCAAAGGCGCCAAGGTGCCGCTGTGGATACTTGGTTCGAGCACCTTCGGCGCGCAACTGGCCGCGCACCTGGGCCTGCCGTTCGCGTTCGCCTCGCACTTCGCGCCGCAGATGATGTTACAGGCGCTGTCGCTGTACCGCGCCAACTTCCAGCCGTCGGCGCAGCTGAGCAAGCCTTACGTCATGCTCGGCTTCAACGTGTTTGCGGCCGACAGCGACGAGGAAGCGCATTTCCGCGCCACCTCCATGCAGCAAGCCTTCGTCAACCTGCGCACCGGCCGCCCTTCGCAACTGCTACCGCCCAAGGCCGGCTACCTGGAATCGCTGGGCCTGCCGGAGCGCGCCATGTTGGATTCGGTGCTGTCCTGCACCGCCATCGGTGCGGCCGACACCGTCAGCCGCCAGCTTCAGGAATTCATCGCCCGCACCGGCGCCGACGAGCTGATGGTCACCTCGCAAATCTACGACCACGCGCAGCGCCTGCGCTCCTACGAAATCACCGCCGAAGTCCGCCAGTCGCTGGTGCGCGCGCAAGCGGGGCTGTAAGGTGGGGGCGTCAAAGAAGGATATTTCGCCAGGCATGGTCTGGCTGTTCGCCATTGCCACCGGCCTGATCGTCGCCAACCTCTACTACGCGCAAACCCTGATCGGCCCGATCAGCAAAGCCACGGGGCTCGATCCCGGCGCGGCCGGGCTGATCGTGACACTGACGCAGATCGGTTATTGCATCGGCCTGCTGTTCATCGTGCCGCTGGGGGATTTGCTGGAAAACCGGCGCCTGATCTTCATCGCCCTGCTGACCACGGCGCTGGCCTTGCTGGCCGCCTCGGTCACCAGCAGCGCCAAGCTGTTCCTGTTTGCCGCGCTGTGCATCGGGCTCGGTTCGGTGGCGGCGCAGATTGTGGTGCCGTTCGCCGCCCACCTGTCGAATCCGGAAACGCGCGGCAAGACGGTGGGCAAGGTCATGAGCGGCCTGCTGATGGGCATCATGCTGGCGCGGCCGGTATCGAGCGTGGTGGCGGATGCGTTCGGATGGCACGCCATCTTCGTGCTGTCGGCCGTCACGACGGCGGCGCTGGCCTTCCTGCTGCGCGCCAAGCTGCCGCAGCGCCAGCCGCAAGGCGGCATGCACTACTTCGCCTTGCTGGCTTCGATGTGGCATCTGTTGAAAACCACGCCCATCCTGCGCCGGCGCGCGGCCTACCAGGCTTGCATGTTCGGCGCGTTCAGCCTGTTCTGGACCTGCGTGTCGCTGGAGCTGACCGGGCCGTATTTCCAGATCAGCCAGACCGGCGTGGCGATCTTCGCACTGGTGGGTGTGGCGGGAGCGATCGCCTCGCCAATCGCCGGGCATCGCGCGGACCAGGGCAAGAGCCGTTCGACCACGCTGGCGGCGCTGCTGCTGGGTGCGTTGGCCTTCATCATGCCGCTGTCCATCCACGGCAGCCGGCTGGTGGACCTGGGCGTGCTGGTGGCGACCTCGATTATCTTGGACATGGGCGTATCGGCCAACCTGGTGACGGGCCAGCGCGCGATCTTCGCCTTGCCGGCAGAAATCCGCAGCAGGCTGAACGGCCTGTACATGGCCTTGTTCTTCATGGGAGGCGCGATAGGTTCATCGCTGGGCGGCTGGATGTTTGCCGCGCACGGGTGGACGGGGGTGCTGTGGACAGGGCTCGCGTTTCCGCTGATCGCCCTGTGTATCTTCGCCACCGAACCCCGCAAACTGCGGGGTTAAGCGGCAACAACCTTACTTGTTGCGCGGGACCGCGAACGCATCCCCCGCCTTCCACTCGGGCAGCTTGGCGCCGTTGGCGATCAGGCGGCCCAGGTTCAGCGTGTATTGCGCCGTCTGCACCATGCCCGACAGATCCCAGCTCGGATCGTACTCATCGCCGGCCTGGTGGTAGCGCGGACCATAGGCCTCCGCCTTCACCTTGGCCGCCGCCGGGTCCTTGATGTAATCACGGCCCGATGAAATCGAAAACGCCGGCACGCCGTTCTTGGCAAAGTTGAAGTGATCGCTACGGAAGTATCCACCCGCCAGGTCCGGCTTGGCCGGTGCGATCTTCATGCCCATTTCTTTCGCCGCCGTCTCGGCCAGCTTGCCCAGCTCGGTGCGCTCGCTGCCTTGCGTGCCGATGTCGCGCGTGGCGCCGACGAAATTCAGGCTGTCCAGATTCAGGTTGGCCGCCGTCTTCGCCATCGGCCACAACGGCGACGAGGCATACGCCGCGCTGCCCAGCAAACCCTGTTCTTCGGCCGCTACCCACAGGAACATCTGGCTGCGCTTGGCCGGCGCCAGCTTGGCCTGCTGCGCCATCGCCAGAAGGGCCGCCGAACCCGACGCATTGTCCACCGCGCCGTTGAATATCGTGTCTCCGGTATCGCCCTGCTTGCCGAGGTGATCCCAGTGCGCACTGTAGATCACCACTTCATCCTTCAGCTTGGGATCGGTGCCCGGCACCACCGCCGCCACGTTGAACTGTTCCACCTTGCGCACGGCGGCCTTCATCTCGCCATTCAACTTGGCGGCCAGCGGCACCGGCTTGAAATCCTTCTTCTCGGCTGCCGCGCGCAGCGCATCCAGATCCTGGCCTGCCGCGCTGAACAAGGCGCGTGCCGTGTCGTCGGTGATCCAGCCTTGCAGCTCGGTGCCCAGCGTGCCCGCCGCCAGTTGGAAGCGCTCCACGCCCGACCAGCTGTTCTGGATCACGCTCCAGCCATACGACGCCGTCGGCGTGGTGTGGATCAGCAGCACGCCGGCCGCGCCCTGGCGCTTGGCCGATTCAAACTTGTAGGTCCAGCGGCCGTAGTAGGTCAGGCCCTTGCCGTTGAAGCGGTTCGGCTGCTCGGCGGTCGGCTGCGGGTCGTTGACCATCATGACCAGAATCTTGCCCTTCAGGTCCACGCCCTTGAAGTCGTTCCACTGCTCATCCGGCGCGTCGATGCCGTAGCCCACGAACACCAGGTCCGCATTGAAATTGTGCGCGGCGGTCGCATCGCCCGGCGCAAACACCCAATCCTTGCCGAACGCGATATCCAGCGCCTTGCCGCCCGCTTCCAGCTTCAGCGTGCTCTCGGCCGGCTGGGTCTTCACGCCGGCGATCTGCACCGCCTGACGGAAGCTGTCGCCATTGCCCGGCTTGAGGCCCAGCGCCATCGCTTGCGCTTCCAGGTAGGCAACAGTCAGGTCGCCGCCGCGCTGGCCGGTGCCGCGTCCTTCCAGCAGGTCGCTGGCGAGGAAGGCCAGGTGGGCGCGCAGCGGCGCTTCCTGCACAACGGCGGTCTTGCCCGCGTCTGCATGGGCCGGGAATGCCAGCGCAAAGCTCATGGCCAGCGCGGAGGCAACTAAGGATTTCGTCATTTTTTGCATGATGTCCTGAAGCGTAGTGTGGTCGATGCGGTTTTTCCGCGCGAACATTGTATGCGATCTGCCCTGGCCGCTGGCCGCCGTCCATTGCGCAGCGCAGCATGCCGCCGCCGCGTTAAAATGACGGTCATGACTGACCGCCCACCCTACATCGGCCGCTTCGCCCCATCGCCCACCGGCCCTTTGCACATCGGCTCGCTGGTGGCGGCCATGGCCAGCTACCTGGACGCCAAGGCGCATGACGGCCAGTGGCTGGTGCGCATCGAGGACGTCGACGTCGGCCGCAACGTGGCCGGCGCCGACCAGCACATCCTGGCTTCGCTGCAACGCTGCGGCATGGCCTGGGATGGCGAAGTCACCTGGCAAACGCAACGCTACGCCTTGTACCAGCAGGCGGTGGAGCAGCTGGGCCAGCTGGTCTATCCATGCGGCTGCTCGCGCCGCGAAATCGCCGATTCGCAAATCAACCAAGCCGTCGGCCCGAACCAGACTCCGGTTTATCCCGGCACCTGCCGCAACGGCCTGGCCGCCGGCAAGGTGGGCCGCGCATTGCGCCTGAAGGTGCCGCAGGCGCCGCACTGCGTGATGTCCTTCGAGGACCGCTGGTTCGGCCACTACAGCCAGGACATCACCGCCGAGGCGGGCGACTTCGTCATCCTGCGCGCCGACGGCTTCTGGGCCTATCAACTGGCGGTGGTGGTGGACGATGGCGCCCAGGGCGTCACCGACATCGTGCGCGGCGTCGACCTGATCGACTCCACGCCGCGCCAGCTGTATCTGCAGCAGGCGCTCGGCCTGCCGCAACCGACCTATCTGCATGTGCCGGTGGTGCTCAACGAAGTGGGCGACAAGTTGTCCAAGCAAAACGGCGCCATCGCCTTCGACGACGGCGGCGACCCGCAGCAGCTGTTGCGCAGCGCCCTGCTGCCGGCCGCTCGTTTCCTCGGACTGGATGTGCAGGCGGAAACTATCGATGCCTTCTGGCGCGCTGCCGTTCCTGCATGGGCGCAACTGCTACAGACCCTGCCGCGCGGGAACTGAGGCCGTGCGCCGCAGCGCCGCGTTTTTCTCTACACTGACGTGATGGAAATCGAACTCAAACTCCTGCTCGCGCCCGAAGACAACGACAAGCTGCTGCAGCACCCGCTGCTCGACGCGCCGGTGCGCGTACAGCAGTTGGCGGCGCGCTACTTCGATACGCCGGACCTGCACCTGATGCGCCATGGCGCCGGCCTGCGCGTGCGCAAGGTGGACGGCGTCTGGACGCAAACCATGAAAGCCGGTGGCAGCGTACAAAGCGGCCTACATCGCCGCAACGAGTGGGAAGGCCCGGTCGACCGCAGTTGGCCGCGCCTGGCCAGGCTGCGCAAGCTGATCGGCGACGAAGAGGACGACCAGGAATGGCTGGCGCTACTCGATCTGCCGGATCTGAAAGACCGCCTGGAGCCGCTGTTCCTGGTCGACGTCGAACGTCATCTGTGGGAAATTGAAACCGGCGGCAACCGCATCGAAGTAGCGCTCGACATCGGCCATATCGAGCGCAAGGGGCACAAGGTGCCGGTCAACGAAATCGAGCTGGAACTGAAAGAAGGCGATCCCGCCGGCCTGTACGCGTTTGCGCTGCAGCTGCTGGAAGACATTCCCCTCCGCCTCAGCAACATCAACAAGGCGCAGCGCGGCTACATGCTGGTGCGCGAAACCGGCCACGCGCCGTATCGCGCGCAGGCCGTCACGCTCGATGCTGACGCCACGCTGGCCGATGCGCTGCCGGCCATCCTCGGTAACTGCCTGGAACACATCCAGCACAACGAAGTGGCGGTGGTCGAGGGACAAGACCCCGAAACGCTGCACCAGATGCGCGTCGGCGTGCGCCGCCTGCGTTCCGCGCTCAAGCTGTTCGACGCGGTCGCGCCCTGCCCGCCGGCGCTGCTGGAAGACGTCAACTGGCTGGGCGCGGAGCTGGGCGCCGCGCGCGACTGGGATGTGATGCTGTCGTCGACATTGGCGCGCATCGATACGCCGCAGCTGGAGTTGCAGGCCTTGGCGCTGGAAACCGCGCAGGCCAAACGGCGCGAGGCGGCGCAAGCCTTGCTGTCGCCGCGCTACACACACCTGATGCTGACCATGGGTTCATGGATGCTGCAGGCGGCAGCACTGCTGAACGGCTCGGCCGCGCAGTTCTCGCGCCAGAGCATGCAGCAGCTGCACAAGTCCCTGATGAAGCGCGCCAACCGCATGCAGCCGGACGATCCCGCCAGCGCCCACCGCACGCGCATCGCCGCCAAGCGCGCCCGCTACGCGCTGGAGTTCTTCCATTCGCTGTACCGCGACAAGGGCACGCACACCTATCTGAAAGCGCTGGCCGCCGTGCAGGAAGAACTGGGCCAGCGCAACGACCTGGCGGTGGCGGGCACGCTGCTGCAGGAACTGGCGCAGCAGCATCCGCAGTCCGCCGGCGCGATCCAGTTCGCGCGCGGCTATCTGCTGGCGCAGCAGACCACGCAACCGGCCGACCTCGATGCGATCCGCAGCCGCCTGCATGCGTTGCGGCTGCCGCGCATCAGGAACTAGGCCAGCATCGGATACAGCGTGGCCACCAGGGCCAGCGCCATCACCACGTTGAAGATACGTACCGAGCGCGGGTCTTGCAGCAGGCGGCGCATCGCCACGCCGAACAAGGCCCACGAGCCCACGCAGAAGACACCGATCAAGCCGAATACCCCGGCCAGCAAGGCCACGTCGGCCACCTTGAAGCCCTCGGGCAGATAGGTGGTCAGCGCGCTCAAAGACATCACCCACGCCTTCGGATTAATCCACTGGAAGGCCGCCGCGCTCCAGAAGCCCATCGGCTTGGACAGGCTGGCCTGCTCGCCACTCATCGGCGCCGCGTGCGCCAGCTTCCACGCCAGCCAAAGCAGGTAGATGGCGCCGCCGTATTTGAGGATGGTCTGCAGCATCGGCACCTGCTCGAACACCGTGTGCAATCCCAGCCCGGTGGCGAAAATCATGAAGGTGAAACCGCAGGTGATGCCGAACAAATGCGGCAGCGAACGCACGAAGCCGTAATTCAGGCCCGAGGCCAGGATCATGGTGTTGTTCGGGCCGGGCGTGATGGAACTGATGGCGGCAAAGGTGCACAGTGGCAGCAGCAATTCGAGCGACATGGCGGTATCCGGTGTTGAAGTGTGCATTCATTGTACGGTCAAGTGTACTGGCGCGTACCAGTACACTTTTGCAAACAGTCTCCACCACTGTATAGGCGAATCTACCGATACGACTTGCTCTTGCGGCCCAGCTGCTTGTAGAAGCCTTCCAGCTCGCGGCGGATCAGGTCCTGACCGTTTTCGATCACGAAGTCCTGGAACGCTGCGGCCACTTTCGGAATGGGATGGTCGCTCAAGTGCATGATGTGCCAGTCCGCTTCCACCGGCGCCACCGGCAAAGTCGCCAGCAGGCCGGCTTCGAATTCCAGCCCGCAGGCGTGCACCGACAAAAAACCCACGCCCAGGCCGGCCGACACCATGCGCTTGATCGCCTCGTTGCTCGATACTTCGGAGCCGAATTCCGCGGCGTGGCCCTCCTCGCGCAGTAGTTTTTCCACCGCCGTGCGGGTGCCGGAGCCGCGCTCGCGCACCAGCAGGTTGGCCGCCATCACGTCGTTGAGCGTGATCTTTTTCTTCTTCATCAGCGGGTGCGAAGGACTGGCGACAAAGGCCATCGGATGGCGCGCGAACTTGGCGGCATTGGTGCGCAGCTCGCGCGGCGGCGTGCCCATGATGGCCAGCTCGATCTCGTGCCGCGCCAGCATCTGAATGATCTCCGTGCGATTGCCCACCTGGAGCTTGAGGCGCACGTCCGGCCGCTCCAGCGTGAACGGAACCAGCATCGGCGGCAGCAAGTGCTCGGCCGTGGTCACCGCGCCGATGCGCAGCGTACCGGAGGTGACGCCTTGCAGCGCCGCCAGTTCGTCGGTCGCCTGCTCCCACAGCCGCAGGATGCGCTCGGAAAATTCCGCCATCACCTCACCGGCCGCCGTCAGCTGGATGTTGCGGCCCACCTTGCGCGTCAGCGCGATGCCTGCGATTTCCTCCAGTGTGCGGATTTGCAACGATACCGCAGGCTGCGTCAGGTGCATGGCGTCCGCCGCGCGCGACACGCTCTCGTGGCGCGCCACCAATACCAGCGACTGTAGCTGGCGAAAACTCGCATGATACATAAGCAATCCTTATCGATTATCCAAAATCTTTAATTTTTCTTTTGTTCATTCTACCCCTATATTGATAATCATCTGACATCGTTGAGCGAGACCGACATGAGCATAGACGTGATCTTCCTGGGACTGGACGGCGTGTTGTTCGACACCGAGGCGCTACACCTGGCGGCCTGCAATGCGGCCTTCGCCAATGCCGGCCTGTCGCTGCGCTGGACCTTGCCGGCGCTGCGCGCCGCTGCCGCCAGCCACGGTTATGCCAACGCCATCGGCTCGGCCGTCTCCACGCCGCCGCTGTCGCGCGACAAACGCCGCGTGGCAGAACTGCTGGAGGACAAGCAGCACCAGTTCCACCACTCCATCCTCGCGCAGCCACCGCAGGCGCAAGCCGCCGCGCTGGTGCTGATTGAAGACGCCAGCGCCGCCGGCTGCAAGATCTGCATCCTCACCGACCTACCGGCGCCGGCCACCGCCGCCCTGCTGGAGCGCCACTTCGGCGCCGACGTCACCAGCTTGTTCAGCGTAGTCGCGGGCGGCGTGAGTTTCGACAGCGCCTCAGGCGCCGGGCCGTATGCCCACGCGCTCAACGCCATCGGCGCCGACGCCCACCACGCCATCGCCATCGACACCGCCGTGCCGGCCCTGAGCGCCGCAGCGGCGGCAGGGCTGTGGACCGTCTCGGTCGCGCCCTACGGCACGGACGTGGTGCGTCCGCGCCAGTTCATCACCTT
The DNA here is from genome assembly GCF_054461335.1 of Duganella paludis. Classification (NCBI taxonomy): domain Bacteria; kingdom Pseudomonadati; phylum Pseudomonadota; class Betaproteobacteria; order Burkholderiales; family Oxalobacteraceae; genus Duganella; species Duganella paludis. The sequence continues at coordinate 4,699,699 of NZ_CM136922.1, read as the reverse complement.
CGACGCCCTGCACGACTTGCAGGCCAGCCCCTACACGCCGGACCAGCAGCGCCCCACAACGGGACCAAGGCTGGGGATACACCAGGCAGCATAGCTTTTCAATCCTTACAGGAGGCGCATCATGGAAACCATCGTCATCGTCGGCGGCGGTGCGGGCGGGCTCGAACTCGCCACCCGTCTTGGAGACACGCTGGGCGCAAGCAAGCGGGCACGCGTGCTGCTGGTGGACCGCTGGCCGGGCCACTTCTGGAAGCCGCTGCTGCACACGGTCGCTTCCGGCAAATGCGATCCACAGGTCACCGAACTTTCGTTCAGCGCGCAGGCGTGCGATCACGACTTCGAATTCGTCCAGGGCGACATGCTGTGCATGGACCGCGCGCACCAGACTATCACCCTGTCGCCGCGCGACGGCGGCGACGGCGCCTGCCGCGTGATCGCCTACGACAAGCTGGTACTGGCGCTGGGCTCCGTCACCAACTTCTTCGGCGTGCCGGGCGCGGAGCAACATGCGCTCACGCTCGACAGCGTGGCCGATGCGGAAGCCTTCCGCCGGCGCTTCTTCGACACCTGCATCCGCGCCGGCGAACAGAAAATTCCGGTGAACGTGGTGATCGTCGGCGGCGGCGCCACCGGCGTCGAGCTGGCGGCGGAACTGAGCAACACGGCGCGCACGCTGGCGGCCTACCGCGTGCACGATCTCGATCCTGAGCAGGATATCCGCATCACCGTCATCGAACGCGGCGAGCACCTGCTGCCGCAACTGGAACCGCTGCAGGCGCAGCGCGCCGCACACCATCTGCGCTCGCTCGGCATCGAGGTACTGACCTCGACCAGCGTTGCTAGCGTGGACGCCGATGCGGTGACCGACACCGAAGGCCAGCGCCATGCGGCCGACCTGACCTTGTGGGCGGCCGGCGTGGAAGCGCCGCAGCTGTGCGCCACGCTGGGTCTGAGCGTCAACCACCTGCGGAAAATCCTGGTCGACTCCAGCCTGCGTTCGGCCAATGACAGCCGCATCTACGCGCTGGGCGACTGCGCCAACTACGTTTGCCCCATCAAGGGTGCGGCGCCGCCACGCGCACAGGTGGCGCATCAGCAAGCCATGTTCCTGGCCAACCTGCTGGCCCGCCGCGACGATACGCCGCGTCCGGAGTTCCGCTATCACGACTACGGTTCGCTGGTCTCGCTGGGTCAGCACGCGGCGGTCGGCGCCCTCACCGGCCCGGTCAGCGGCAAGCGGTACCGGGTCGGCGGCGCGGCGGCGCGCGTGCTGTACCAGATGATGTATCAGAAGCACCTGCTGCAGCTGCACGGCACCGTGCCGATGCTGACGCATACCCTGGCCGACTGGCTGCGGGCGCGGGTACTGCCGCCGGTGAGGTTACACCGATAAAACCGGCCTATAATAAGGTCATGACGACGATTTCCTCCCTGAACCGGACCACTCCGGCGGTCGCCTCCACGGCGGCTGCCGGCGCTTCTGCGTCCACCTATGCTTCCGCCAGCAGCGCCGCTGCATCCAATGGAGGCGCTTCCACCGTGGTATCGCTGGGCGGCACGGCCGACGGATCGCTGCCCAAGGCGCTGGTGTGGGAAAACCGCACCCGCAGCACCGCCGCCAGCATGATGGCGCAGAACTTCAACGACCAGCCGGCGGCCGGACGCCTGAAAGGCCTGGGCGGCGAACTGCTCAAGCAGGTGGCCTACGACGGCGAGGACTTCTCGCAGTCGGTGCAGCAGGCGCCCAACGGCGTGTACGCCGACACCTACGACATGCTGGTGTCGCCATCGCAGGTATCGCAGCACGGCATGGGCGACAACCAGATCTCGCTGAGCATCACCACGCGCAGCGGCGTCAAAGTGGATCTCACGCTGGACGCCGGGGACAATAGCATCGCCATCGAGGCGCACAGCGACGGCAAGCTGAATGAGGCCGAGCGCAAGGCGCTGGGCGAACTGTCCGAAGCGTTCCAGAAATCGATCGACGGCCTGACCGAAGACCCGCCGCGCATCGACTTGTCCGGACTGACGCAGTTCAACAAGAACGCCTTGGCGTCGGTGGACCTGAAAGGCAGCATCAAGATCAATCCGAAGGAAACTCAGCACCTGGAATTCCACGCCGACGCCAGCCAGCGTTCGGTCAATTTCAGCGGCCCCGCCGGCAGCGCGAAGATAGACGTGGACCTGAGCCAGCCCGCCGCCTGGGGCAGCAAGGCGCAGCAGGCCAAGGCGCTGAACAACTACATGCAGCAGGTCGACCAGGCCGGCCTGCGCGGCCAGGGCAACGCCACCATGATCGCCATGTTCAAGGATGCCTTCACCGACATGAACAGCGACTACGGCACGCCGGCCGTGGCGCCGCTCAGCACCGGCCTGACCGACCGCGATCGCGCCATGTCCACCGGGCTGGCCGACTTCAAGGCCTCGTTCGCGCAAACCGAGGTGTCGTCCAATCCGGCGAAGGTGACGGAAAAGGACAGCTTCGCCTACGATGTGTCGCAAAAGACCACCCTCAGCGGCGCCTCGCGGATGGACCGTGGCATCACGCAGCAACAGGAGTCGCACCTGAAGGCGCGCTTCCACGCGCCGGTATCGGCCGACGCGCAACTGGCGCTGGACCTGGAGCCGCAGTCGCAGAACTACAAGTACCACATGATCAACGACTCGGCCAGCACCACCACCACCATCGCCTACGACGAGGGCGTGCTGGCCAAGGCCACGCTGGAAATGCAGGCCCACCAATCCAGCCGCGTGTTGAAATACACGCTGGGCAAGCTACAGGAAGACCACACCACGCCGTCCGGCAAGGCCAGCACGCGCGACCTGCTGAAAGAGCTGAACGAGGCCGAAGACCCGCAGGCGCTGGCGGTACTGAACCAGCGGATCTTCCTGATCTCCAATCCGGACGCCATCGCGGCATAACTGCATGAGCACACTCGATTACTTCGCCCTACTGGCGCGCTACAACGCCGACATGAACCGCAAGCTGTACGACGCGGCGGCCCAGCTGCCGCCGGCAGACTTCACCGCCGACCGCAAGGCCTTCTTCGGATCGCTATGCGGAACGCTGAGCCACCTGCTGGCGGGCGACACCATCTGGCTCAAGCGCTTCAGCACCCATCCGGCAGGCTTCCCGGCGCTGCAGCCCATGCAGGCGATCGCACAGCCCAGCGGCCTGACGCACTCCTTCGGCGACACCCTGCCAGCGCTGCGCGTCCACCGCGAGCAGTTGGACGCCATCATCAGCGCTTTGGCGCCGCAGCTGACGGAAGCGGACCTGGCGCACACCTTCGAATACCGCAGCACGCGCGGCGATGTCTATCGCAAGCACTTCGGCAGCGTGCTGCTGCACTTCTTCAATCACCAGACGCACCATCGGGGACAAGCCAGCACGCTGCTATCGCAGGCGGGCATCGACATCGGCGTCACCGATCTGCTGCTGTGGGTACCGGACTCATCACCTAGTTAATTCGTCAATTAGTCATTAAGGAAGTTCATGTCGCTCGCCTATCGTGCAACCGCCGATTTCGCCAAACTGAATCACCCGATGCGCGTGCCGCTATCGGCCGAAATCCACTCCCGCCCTTTCTTGCAACTGCAGTCTCCCGAAAGCATCACCCACTTCGCGCTGTACCTTCAGCAGGACCAGCCCTCGCGCCAGAACCACCGCAGCAGCCAGCACCAGATACTGGAGCAGCTTTGCCTGCACTACGGCGTGGCCGGCCCGCACGAGCAGGCGCGCTACTTCTTCCATGACTTCGGCCGCTTCCGCCTGAAGTGGGAATGCCACACCGAGTTCGCCACCTACACCTTCGTCGAGCGCAGCGAAGCGGGCGTGGACTTCCACACCGCTTTCGCGCGCATGCCGGTGCAGCACGTGCCGCAAGAATGGCTGGCCGGCCTGCACGGCAAGATCATCGTCGCCGCCCACGTCCTGCTGTGCAAGGACGCGTCGGACGACGGCAGCTTCGCCGCCAGCATCCGCGAACTGTATCAGGGCCGCTCGCTGGTGGGTAGCAGCGGCGGAGGCAACGCCGAAGTGTGGACCGATTTCCTGATCCATCCGGATGGCTTCAGCCGCTTCGTGGTGCGCGACCAGAACCTGCGCGAATACCAGCCCGGCCGCCTGGTCGGCCGTATGCTGGAAATCGAAACCTACCGCACCATGACGCTGCTTGGGTTGCCGCAGGCCGAAGCCACGCAGCCGGCGCTGAACGGCATCGAGAACGAACTGGCGGAACTCACGGCCACGCTGGTGAAAAACCAGGCCAACGGCGACCAGGACATGCTGCACCGGATCACCAGCCTGGCCGCGCAGTTGGAGAAAATCTCGGTCAACAACAGCTACCGTTTCGCCGCCTCGCAGGCCTACTTCAACCTGGTGCAGTCGCGCATCCAGGAACTGCGCGAGGTGCGCATTCCCGGCACGCCGACGCTGGCCGAGTTCATGGGCCGCCGCCTGGCGCCGGCCATGAACACCTGCACCTCGGTGGCGCAGCGGCAGGAAGGACTGGCGAAACGTATCGCCCGCACCAACGACCTGCTGCGCACGCGCGTCGGCATCGAGCAGGAGCTGCAGAACCGCAAAATCCTGCAATCGCTGGACGCGCGCGCGGCCCAGCAGCTACGCTTGCAGCAGGCGGTGGAAGGCCTGTCGGTCGCGGCCATCTCGTACTACACGCTGGGATTGGTGGGCTACGTGGGCAAGGCGCTGAAGGCCAGCAGCGTGCCGGTCAACCCGGACATGATGACCGGCATCGCCGTGCCGCTGGTAATCGGCGCCGTGTGGCTGGGCCTACGCCGCCTGCACCACCAGTTATCGGGCGACGCTAAGCATTGAAGCGGCTGGAGAGGAAACTGGCGATACGCGTCTGCGTCGATTCCAGGTAGGGGATGTTGATGTGGTCGGAATCGGGCACGATTTCGTCCGCATGCAGCGTGCCCAGTTTCTGCACCAGCAGGTCGGTATGCGAATGCGGCACGATGTCATCGACCGCCGCGCGCAGCACATAGGTCGGCGCCTTGAGCTGGTGCGCATACTTGATCGACTCGAATTTATGCTTGAGCACATACTCCACCGGGATCGCCCGGAACTTACGCTTGGCGATGGCAAGGATGGAATCGTAAGGCGTGATCAGCACGATGGAATTGGCGTCGCGCTCCATCGCCACCTGCACCGCCACGCCCGAACCCAGGCTGCGGCCAACCACGGCGATGCGTTTCGGGTCGACGTGATGGCGTTCGCTGAGCCAGTCGTACAGCATGCGGCCGTCATCGATGAAATGTTCTTCCGCCGGATCGCCATGCGAATCGCCATAGCCGCGATAGTTCACCGCCAGCACGGCCATGCCAGGGAACAGCTTGCCGGCGTCGCGCGCGACCCACGAGACTTCCTCCGAACGGCCGCCGAAGTACACCACGCCCGGATGCTGGCCGGCGACGCGCGGCGTCATCAGCCAGCCGGATAGCCGCGTGCCATCCTTGGCGCGCACCACGATGGGACGGGTGCGGTGGCCGCTGCTGTAAGGCTTGAGCACTTCGCGCCGGCTGCCCAATGGGTTGAACAGCAAGCGTTTCTGGTTAGCCGCCACCGCTGCCGTCAAACCCATCCAGAGCACGCTGGCGAGCCCTGCCAATCCCGCGAATTTTTTTGAGTTGTTCATATCTCTACTGTACTCTTATCCTGCTTTTTTGCAGCCGCAAAGTGACGGCGGCGTGGTGTAGACCACACATGACGGTATAATCTGCGCTTCGCTTTTTTCATACCAAGCTGACAATGAAACCTGCCGTCGTCCTGCTGCATAGCTCCATGAGTTCCAAGTCCCAATGGCTGTCGCTGAAAGCGCACCTGGGCGACGCCTATCGTTTCCTGCCGGTGGACCTGCTGGGGTATGGCGCATCGCCCTTCCCGGCCGCCGCCGACGCCGGTGAAGATTATATCCATACGCTGGCGCACGAGGTTGACGCGGTGATCGCCTCCATCGCCATGGAACTGGAACCGGGCGAAGCGTTCCACCTGGTCGGCCACTCCTTCGGCGGCGCCTGCGCGCTGCACATGGCGCGCCGCATACCGGAGCGCGTGCTGTCGCTCACGCTGTTCGAGCCGGTGGCCTTCCACCTTTTGGCAGACCAGCATCCGGCCAAGGTTGAAATCACCAGCGTGGTGGCCGGCATCGCCGCCAGCGCATCGGACCGCGATGCCACCCGCATCTTCATCGATTACTGGAACCGCCCTGGTGCCTTCGACGACGCAGCGGCCGGCGCGCAGGACAAAATGATCGCGCAGATCGCCAAGGTGCGACTGGACTTCCAGGCGCTGTTGGGCGAACAGGCAACGTTGGATGATTTGTCCATGTTGACCATGCCATCGCTGGTGATGGCCGGCGAGCGCAGCCCAGCCTCCACGCGTTTGCTGGTGGAGCAGCTGGGCCGCTCGCTGCCCAACGCCAGCGCCATGCAGACGCGCGGCGCGCACATGGGCCCTATCACCCATGCAGATGTAGTCAACCCAGCCATCGCCGCTTTCCTCAGCGGCGCCGAAGTCACCGCCGACTAACGAAAGTCATCCCATGCGCCTCCCTGTCCTGCTGCTAAGTCTCCTGACCTTCCATGCCGCTGCGACAGCGGCGGAGTACGACCTGCCGGCGCGGCCGGACACGGTGGCCTGGGGCTACTACTCCGGCCAGTCCAAGCCGGTGCTGACGGTGCACAGCGGCGACACGGTGCGCATGCAAAGCCTGTCCACCTGCGGCACGCCGGAACGCATGATCGCCGCCGGCGTCAAGCCGGAGGACATCCCGCCCTACACCGCGCCGATCTACGACCAGGTGAAGGACAAGGGACCCGGCGGCCATATCCTCACCGGCCCTGTCGCCATCGCCGAAGCGGAACCGGGAGACGTGCTCGAAGTGCAGATCCTGAAAGTGGACCTGGACGCCAACTTCGCCTGCAATGCCTTCAGCGTCGGCAAAGGCTTCCTGCCGATGGAGTATCCCTACAGCCGCTTCAAGATCGTGCCGCTGGACCGGCAGAAGATGATCGGCCATTTCGCGCCCGGCATCGAGATTCCGCTGCGTCCCTTCTTCGGCAGCATGGGCCTGGCCCCGGCCGGCGGCAAGATTGACAGCGCGCCGCCCTTCGTCCACGCCGGGAACATGGACAACAAGCACCTGGTGGCCGGCACCACGCTGTACATCCCGGTCGCCGCCAAGGGCGCCCTGTTCCAGGCCGGCGACGGCCACGCGGCGCAAGGCAACGGCGAAGTGGACATCACCGCGCTGGAGACCTATTTGAGCGGCAGCTTCCGCTTCATCGTCCACAAGAACAAGCGCCTGCTGTGGCCCCGCGCCGAAACGCCGACCCACATCATCACCATGGGCTTCAGTCCCGACCTGAAGACCGCCACCGAACACGCACTGCGCGACATGATCGACTACCTCGTCACGGAACGGAAATTGAGCCGCGACGACGCCTACATGCTCTCCAGCGTGGCGGTGGACATGGAAATCACGCAGCTCGTGGACGGCAACGTTGGCGTCCATGCCATGCTGCCCAAGCAGATCTTCAAACGCTGATTTCGCTTGACCTTCAAGTTGGCTTTAAGCTTAGCATGGCGTATCTCCTCCACCAATCAGGAAAACGCCATGCTGTTCACACCACTGACTCTGCCCAACCGCAGCACCCTGCCCAACCGTCTCGCCAAGGCCGCCATGGAAGAAAGCATGGCGGACGCCGGCCAATTGCCCGGCCCCGCCATTCTTCGCCTGTACCGGCGCTGGGCGGAAGGCGGCACGGGCCTGCTCATCACCGGTAACGTGATGGTGGACAGCCGCGCGCTCACCGGCCCCGGCACCATTGCGCTGGAAGCCGCCACGCCGCTGGCGCCTTTCAAGGCCTGGGCGCAGGCCGCGCGCTCGCATGGTGCGCAGGTCTGGATGCAGATCAACCATCCTGGCCGGCAGGTGATGGCGAACATGGGTGGCTTGGCGTGGGCACCGTCCGCTGTAGCGCTGGACCTGGGCAAGCACAGTAAGTTGTTCGCGCAGCCGGTGGCCATGAGCGCGGCAAATATCGCGGAAGTGATCCAGCGCTTTGCCGATACCGCGCATGCGGCCGAGGAGGCAGGCTTCAACGGCGTGCAGATCCACGCGGCGCATGGCTACCTGCTGTCGCAGTTCCTGTCGCCGCTGACCAATCAGCGCCAGGACGAATGGGGCGGCACACTGGAGAACCGCGCGCGCCTGCTGCTGGAAGTGGTGCGCGCGGTGCGTTCGCGCGTATCGGCCGGATTCAGCGTGGCGGTCAAACTCAATTCCGCCGACTTCCAGCGCGGCGGCTTTTCGGAAGATGATGCGCGCCAGGTCGTGCTGCTGTTGAACGAACTGCAGGTCGATCTGATCGAACTGTCGGGCGGCAGCTACGAGAGTCCGGCCATGCAAGGCCGCACCGCCGACGGCCGCACGCTGGCGCGCGAGGCCTACTTCCTGGAATTCGCGACGGCGCTGGCCGCCGTGGCGCGCATGCCGGTGATGACCACCGGCGGCATCGCGCGGCCGGCGATTGCGGAACAGGTGCTGGCGAGCGGCGTGGCCGTAGTGGGCATCGCCACCGCGCTGTCGGTGGCGCCGGACCTGCCGCTGCAATGGCGTGCCGGTCGTGCACTGGACGCGTCGGCGGCGCCGGTGAACTGGAAGGACAAGACCCTGGCCAGTATCGCCACCATGGCGCTGGTGCGGCGGCGCCTGCGGACGCTCGCACAAGGCGGCAATAGCAGCAGCCTCAATCCGCTGTGGACGCTGATCACCGACCAGCTACGCGTGAAGCTGCTCACACGCCGCTACCGCCAGTGGCTGACTTCAGCGGCCTGAATCGCCAACCACGATATCGATGGTGTTCTCCAGCCAGATGCCGAGGTTGGGCGTGCGCGCCTGCTGCGCCGATGGTCCAAGTTCGCCAGGCGGGTTGAACTTGGTGCCGATCGGCAGGATGGCGTTGAGGAAGGAGATATCACCCGGCGGGAAATCCATCTGCGTGCCTTTCGGCTCGAAGCCTTCGCCGCTGGCCTGCTTCGGAGTGAACACGCGCAGCGCGATGTCGTCGGCATGGTTGATGAAGGTGACCGGCAGGCCCTTGGTGCTCAGCTGCGCCCAGTAGACCTTGTCGTGGAAGCCTTTGAATTCCGGGTAGTTCCATGACAGGCCGGTGACGGTGTCGTTGTAGTCCTTCTGCCAAACGTCGAACTCCACGCCTTGCGTGCGATTCTTCCATACGCGGTAAGGACCTCGTCCCAGCCAGCGCATGGATTTCACTTCGCTTTCAGGATAGTCGAAGGTGACGCCCAGCGCGTCGACGTAGCGGCTGCCTTCCATTTGATAGGCGTAGTTCACGCTCAATCGCCCGTCGGCGCTCAGCCGCCAATTAACCTTGCGCAGGTTGCCGGAGTATTCGGCCGATACCACCACGTCACCACCGTCGCGAGTAGCCGAGATGCGTTTCAGTTCAGCCTTGCCGGCGACCAGACGGGGACCGTTGGTCAGCGGCGCGATGACGTCGCCTTTCTTCAGCTCCCGCAAATAGCCGGTAGCCTTGTCGATTACGACGCTCAACGCGCCGGCGTTCAGGCGATAGCCATCGGCCATCTCGGCCAGCGTCGCCGGCGCGGCTTGCGCGGCTGCGGCGACGCGCATCCGCTCCGCCACCTGCTGCGGACTGGCGATCATCCACGACCAGGTGTAGATCTCATTCCCATCGGGCCCGGTGGCGGTGAGGTAAAGCGCATCCTGCTTGCTCCAGTCGCGCGGCAAGGCGATGTTGGCGACACCGCGCATGCCGGCTGCGACATCGGGCGACTTCACACTGCCCTGTGCCACCACAGCGTGCCCGGCCTCGCGCCCAAACCGCACCAGCTGCCAGCGCAGTTTTACCTTATTCAAATTCGTGAAGTCGTAACGATTCTCCAGCGTCACCCGGCCATCAAACGTCGGCGGCAACGAGGCCATTTCCGACAACGGCAAATACACCGGCGACCAGATCTTCCTCACCGCAAAGAAGCTACCCTCCTTCTCGCGGTACGGCCCTACAATGCCGTCCGGCGCCAGGTTGCCCGCCACGTCGATCGCACCGCCCTTGTCCTCGCGCACAATGCCTTCATCCGCAAAAGCCCAGATAAATCCGCCCGCGCTCAGCGGATTGGCCAGCATGGCATTCCACCAGTCGTTCAGGCTCGCACCAGCACCGCCGTCATACAGTCCATGCAGGAACTCCGTCGGCATGAACACGTCGCGGCCATTGAACAGCGAAGTCGCACAGCAGTTAAAGGTCGGATAGTGCGCCGTATCGATACCGCCGAAGTTTTCCCACGGATGAATCACCGGCCGCTTCTGCACATCCCAGTCGGCATACAACTTATCCAGGTCGCGATTGAAACCGCCCTCATTGCCGTTGGCCCAGAAAATGATGGACGGATGGTGCTGGTCGCGCTGAACCAGTTCCTTCACCAGCGGCGTCGAGACGTCGGTATCGTAAGCCTTCTGCCAGCCGGTCAACTCGTCGATCACATACAAGCCCACTTCATCGGCCACGTCGAGGAAATGCGGATCGGGCGGATAGTGCGACATGCGCACCGCGTTCATGTTCATTTCCTTCATCAGCTTAGCGTCCTGATAACTCAACGCCTTGCTGGTGGTGCGGCCCGAAGTCGGCCAGATCGAATGCCGATTGGAACCCTTCAAGCGCACCTTGCTGCCGTTGACGTACACGCCATCGTGCGGACGCAACTCCATGGTGCGGAAACCTATCGTCTTGCTGACTTCATGCACGATGCCGCCGCCGTCGCGTAACTGGAAACGCACCTGATAGCGCTGCGGATGCTCCGCCGACCAAGGCACGATGCGTTCAACGCGGCCGCGCAGATGCGCCTTGCCGCCAACGACGTCGGCCACCATCTCTTTGCCCAACGGAGCGCCGGCCAGCGTGGTAATGCGCGCGCTGACCTTGCCGCTGCTGGCGCCGCCCAGGAACACGTCAGCGTCAAACTCGCCGGTATGGCGCGCATCGAGACTCACTCGCTCGATGTTCGCCAACGGCTTGGCCTCCAGCCACACAGGCCGATAGATGCCGCTGAACAGCCAGAAGTCCGCACTGCGCTCGGCGCGGTTCACCGACTCATTGGCCGAGTAGCGGTTCACCTTCACTTCAAGCTGGTTGCTTTCGCCAACCTTGAGCAAGCGCGATACGTCGTAACGGAATTCGTAGAAGCCGCCCTGGTGCACCGGGCCGGCAGGCTGGCCGTTGATCTTGACCAGCGTATCGGTCATGGCCGCACCGAACACAATCTCGATCCGCTTGCCGCGCCATTCGGCGGGCACATTGAACTGGTGGCGATACACGCCGGTGCTGTCCGGCGCAGGATCTTTCTGCCAGTCGTTGTAGTAGCGGTAGGTGCCGAAGCCCTCCATCTCCCAATTGGACGGCACGGGAATCTTCTTCCACACGCCGCTATTGCGGCCGCCATTCACCTGGAAGTCCCACTCGACCCGGTGATCCTTATCGGTGCCGCTCAGGTACTGGACCTGCGTGGGAACCGCAACACACTGGCTGCTCAGCGCCAGTAAAAAAGCACTCAGCAGCCAACGCATCACAGACTCCCTCCAAATTGTTTGCTCTCGCCCGCTTTCAGATTCAGCGGCACGACCTTGTCGCCATAGCGCACCTGGCCCGCGCCGTCGCCGGCGATGCGGCGCACCGTGGCGGAAGTCAGCTTGCCGTTGGCCCAGCTCACGTCGACCTCATAGCCACCGCGTGCACGCAAGCCTTTCACCGAACCGCTGCCCCATGCGGAAGGCAAGGCAGGCAACAGATGGATTTCACCGGTCTGCGATTGCAACAGCATTTCGCAGATCGCCGCCGTCGCGCCGAAGTTACCGTCGATCTGGAATGGCGGATGGGCGTCGAACATGTTTGCATAGGTGCCGCCGGCGTTGTTGCTCTCCGTGCCTTGGCTGCTCTGCTGCGCAGCGCGCGCGCCGGGTTTGGCCAATTGACCACGCAGCATTTTGTACGCGTGATCGCCGTCCAGCAGACGTGCCCAGTAGGCCGTCTTCCAAGCCATCGACCAGCCGGTGCCGGCGTCGCCGCGTGCCTCCAGCGACTTGCGTGCGGCGGCGGCCAGCGCCGGGGTCTTGGTTGGCGAGATCTGGCGGCCGGGGAACAGGCCAAACAGGTGCGAGACGTGGCGATGTGTATCGCCCGGCGTATCCAGCATTTTGTCCTTGTCTTTGCCCTTCTTCTCGTCCATCCACTCCAGCAGTTGGCCCCAGCTGCCGATGCCCGGCGTCGCCAGCTTGTCGCGCATGGCGGCGATACGGTTGCGGTATGGCGTGTCGCTCAGCGCTTCGGCGGCTTCCACGGTGTTGTTGAACAGGTCCCAGATGATTTCCTGGTCATAGCTCACGCCATCCTCGATCGGGCCGTGTTCCGGCGACCAGCCGAGCGGCGCAACCAGGCGGCCGTCCGGCAGCTCCTTCAGGTAGTCCTCCCAGAACGCCACGGCTTCCTGCATCATCGGATAGGCTGTGTTGCGCAGGAAGGTCTTGTCCTGCGTGTACGCGTAGTGTTCCCAGAAGTGCTGCATGTACCAGGCGTTGCCGGTCTTGTTCCAGACGTAGCCCATGGCGCCGAAGGGATTCGACTCGGTGCGCACCGTCCAGCCGCGTACCGGCTTGCCGGATTTGGCGACGAAGGTTTCTTCGCGCTGTACCGCTTCGCCGCTCAGGTCCGGCTGCGACATCTGCACCGATGCGGGATCGGCGATGGCCTTGGCGGCGGTGTCGGCCACCAGCTTGCGGTAGACCGGCGCCATGCCCTGCACGAAGTCGAAGAACGGCTTGGCGTGTTCGGACAGGTTGGCCGGTTCGGCGGGCCAGTAGTTCATCTGCACGTTGATGTTGGTGTGGTAGTCCGAGTTCCACGGCGGCGTGAGGCTGTTGTTCCACAGGCCTTGCAGATTGGCCGGCAGCGAGCCGCGCGAACTGGAGATCAACAGATAGCGGCCGAATTGGAAGAACTGCGCCTCCAGTTCGGGATCGTTGCCCTCCGCCGTGTAAGCCTCGATGCGCTTGTCGGTGGTGAGCGCGCGGCGCGCGGCGGATGCAGCGCCGAAGTCCACGCCGACGCGCTTGAACTGCGCGCCATAATCGCGTTCGTGCGCAGCCGCCAAAGCGGACCATGCGGAAGCAGCGCGCGCCGGCGCGCCGGCCCCGGCGGCAGCGTTGCGCCCGGCGCCAGCGGCGGCGTCCGAGGCGGCAGCCACTTGCGCCGTCACGCGCGGCAGCGGCGCTTCGCCCTGAAAGCGGCGCGCGGCGTCGTTGGCGTAGCTGGTGCCAGCGCCAAGGATCAGTGTAATCGCATCGCTGCCGGTGAAGGTGATCCTGTTGCCCTCCACGGCCAGCTTGCCGCCCTCGTTGAGCACCTGCACCTGGCTGGCGTACTTCATCGCATTCGGCAGCGCGCCGACGGCGGTGATACGATCGCCCTGCGCGCTGATCTGCGCATCATGCATATCGGTCAGCTCGATGGACCCGGTGTACTGCCCGCGCTTGCCAGCACTCAACCGCACCGCAATCACCTGAGCAGGAAAGCTGGCCAGCGCCTCGCGCTTGAACTTCACGCCGTTGTGCACATAACTCACCGTGTGCCGGCTGCGCGCAATATCCAGCTGACGCGCATAAGAAGAAGCCTTCTCATGCCCAGGCAAATTGATATACACATCGCCAAACGGCTGGAACGCCCCCATCGCCTTGTCATCGCCGGTCCACAGCGTGATGTCGTTGAACTGCAGGCGCTCGCGCGCCAGCTGCCCGAAGATCATCGCGCCGATGCGGCCATTACCAATAGGGAGCGCTTCCTTCTCCCAGCCCGCCGCCGTATCCGGCGCGGGCTGGGAATAACGCAAGGTCAAATCCGGCGCGGCGGCGGCATTCGCCGCCACAAACGCCACTACAAGCAGCAAAGGTTTCATTGCGGATTAATCTTGATCAGCACAACATCATTCACGCGCATCTTCACCTTCACGGAAGCCGCACCCGATGCCGGCACGCGCACCGTGCTGGTTTGCGGCCGGTCCTTGGTCAGGGCTTGCAGGCGCTCGATCTCCTTCGGCGTCAGCGTTTTCGGCGAACCCATTTTCAGGTAAGCCGTGTGCGCATCATTGGCCTCGAAACCGGTGCGATACACATTCACCGTATAGGCGCCAGGCTTCAAGCCTTTCAGGTCCACGCTCACCGGCGCACCATCGCGCGTCGGCTGCACGGTGGTGTAGAAGCCGCGATTGCTGCGTCCCTGTTGAGGCGTCTGGAAGTCCCACGCCAGAACCTGAACGCCACGGCCATCCCTAGCCGCATAGCTTTGCGCATCGGCGGTCTTGATGGCGGCGTCGCCCAGCTGGTTCAGGTACTTGTAGGCGAACCACGAAGGCTTGCGTATGCCCTGCGGATTCATCAAACCGAAGCCACCTTCGAACGGCGCGGTCGGCGGACCGGGCTCCTCGAACAAATCGCTATAGGTCCAATAACTCATGCCCTGCACAATGCCCTCGGTCGCTTTCAGCTTGCTCAGGATGTACGGCGCGCTGATGTACGAATCATGCACCGGATCGCGCGGCGTGTAGCTGGTGCTCCACTCGGTGAAATACAGCGGCATGTCCGGATGGCCGGCCGCCTTCATCTCATTGCGCACCTTGCGCACATCGCCCACCACGGCGTCCGGCGACGGCGACAGCTTGGTATCATCCTTGCCGTTCTCGTCGAGGAAGCCACCATCCACGCCATAGGTATGCGTGGTGACGAAGTCCACCACCGAACCACTGGCCTTGGCATGCGCCAGGAACTCCGGCACCCAGGCAGCGCCTGCGGTCGAAGGGCCACCCACGCGCAGCGCCGGATCGATGGCCTTGATGGTGCGCGAGGTGATGTCGAACAGCTCGAAGTACACCTTCTGGTCCGCCTTCTCCCAGAAGCCGTCCAGGTTCGGCTCATTCCACACTTCGAAGAACCAGCTGCGCACTTCTTCCTTGCCGTAGCGCTCCTGCGCGTGGCGCACGAACGCATCGACCAGCCCCGCCCACTTCTTCGGATCGGGATGGGAGGTGTTGCCCTTCCAGTAGAAGATGCTCAGGTCCGAGCTGCGCATGGCGAGCGGCGTAAAGCCCAGCTCCACGAACGGCTTCACGCCCATCTTCAGCAGACGGTCGTAGAGGTAATCGAGCTTGGTCCAGTCGTACACCGGCTTGCCGTCCACTTCCTTGTACGTGCCCAGCACGTCGTGGAAGATGGCGTGGAAGCGGATGTAGCGGAAGCCCAGTTCGTCCTTGGCGGTCTTCAACTGCGCCAGGCTGTCCTCGCGAATCAGCGTGCCCGGATAATCCGAGCCCACCGACAGGTCGGCGAAACGGTCACGCGGCGTGGTGGACGCGGCGGCGTCCACCACGATGTGACGCACATCGGCGGCGCTGGCAGCACCCGCCAGCAACAACATCAACAAAGCGGTCGGCTTCTTCATCAGCGTTTCACCGTCAGCGACTTGCCTTCATAGCTGACCACCTTATCGGCCGCATCGAAGTTGTCCGAGGTCGACACGCCAGGCTTGATGAAGCGCACCTTGAACTGGCGCTTGGCCTGCATGCCCTTGAACTGGCCCGTGCGGTCACCGATGGTGACGACGCCGGTCTTGTCGTTGTAGCTGAACGGAATACGGCTGGCTTCACCGCGCAGGTAGCCGTTGCTCACGCCATCATCCTCGTACAGGCTGAATTTTCCGTCCGCGCCGGTGTACACATTCAGCGTGATCGGCGCATCCGGTTTCTCATCCACATACTGCGTCACAGGACCGATAGGCAGGATCGCGCCGGCCTTCACCAACAGCGGCATGCGCGTTTCCGGCGCCTTGATGCTCGCCGTGGTGCCGCCCTTATGCAACTCGCCGGTATAGAAGTCATACCAGTTCGCGCCCTTCGGCATGTAGACGCTACGCTCGCGCGCACCGTACACGCTGACCGGCGCCACCAGCATGCTGCGGCCGAACAGGTATTGATCCTTGATGTTCTTCACCGCTTCATCGTTCGGGAAGTCCAGCACCAGGCCGCGCATGATGGCGCCGGACTCGTAGTGGATGTCGGCGGCGGCCGAGTAAATGTACGGCATCAGGCGGTAACGCAGCTGGTCGTACCAGACCATCGATTCACGCATCGGCGAACCAGCCGGCGAAATCTCATGGATCTCGCGCTTCACCACTTCGCCGTGGGAACGGAACAGCGGCGAGAATGCGCCGAACTGGAACCAGCGCAGATTCAGCTCGCGCCATTCCTTCAGGTCTTCCGGATTGCCCTGCTTGATGCCGGTGCTGCGGTTTTCCTGCGCCGAACCGACTTCGCCCAGCTGGAAGCGCGTCTCCTGCGCATAGCCGCCGATATCGTGCGTCCAGTTGGCGATGCCCGACATCGACACGCTCACGCCGGCCGAGATCTGGTCGTACAGATTGTTCCAGCGGCTGGCCGTATCGCCGCTCCACACGGCGGTGGCGTTGCGCTGGATGCCAGCGAAACCGGAACGCGACAGGATGAACTGGCGCTTCTCCGGCTGGTCTTTCTTCAGGTGGCCGTAGAAGCCTTCCGTATGCACCAGGCTATACGGATTGAAAGTGATCTCGCCTCCGCCATAAATGGTCGGGCCGATCAGCTTCTTGAAATCGGCCGGACGGGTGTTGGACAGCACGTCAGGCTCGGTGTTATCCATCCACCAGGCGTCGAAGCCCAGGTCCACCAGCTTGGACTTCATCTGGCGATAGTAGATGTCGCGCGCTTCAGGCGCATACGGCGAGTAGTGGCTGTTCTTGTAGCCAGGGCCGACCCAGTCCAGCGCGCCGTCTTCGACGTTCTTGGTCCACATGTGGCCCTTGGCCGTGAGTTCCTTGTAGTTGTCGGTATTGGCGTAGAACTTGCCCCAGATCGAAATCATGATGCGCGCATTGGCCTTGTGGACTTCATCCACCATGGCTTTCGCATCCGGGAAACGAGCCTTGTCGAAGTCGTGCGAACCCCAGCCGTTTTCCGGCCAGTAGAACCAGTCCTGCACCATGTTATCGACCGGCCAGCCCTGCTTGCGGTACTCACGCAGCACGCCCAGCAACTGCTCCTGGGTTTCGTAGCGCTGGCGCGACTGCCAGAAACCGTAGGCCCACTTCGGCATCATCGGCGCCTGGCCCGTCAGGTGATGGTAGCCGGCGATGACCTTGTCCATGTTCTCGCCGTTGATCACGTAATAGTTGATGCTCTGCGCGACTTCGGACGAGAAGGTCAGCGAATGGCGTTCCGCATCCGGCAGCGGATCGTTGTGGGTCATCGCCACCATGCCGCCGCTCGGCTTCCACTCCAGGTGCAGCTTGACCGGCTTGTTCGCTTCGAACTTCACTTCAAAGTTGTGATACCAGGGATTCCAGCCCTGGCGCCAGACATCCATGATCTCCTTGCCGTCGACGCTCAGCTTCGCGTAGTCCGACGAATACAGCTGCATCTTGTGCACGCCGGCTTTCGGCGACGACATCGTGCCTTCCCACACCACCTTCAGGTTAGCGGCCTTCGGATCGCCGGCCTCCTTCGGCCAGTTTTCCGCCACGTCCTTCAGGTACTGATAGGCGATATCCTTTTCCTGGCGCGTGAACAGCAGCTTGTCGCCGGCGTAGTAGCGCGCGGTCAGGCCACCGGCCTTGCCGTCGGCATCGGTCAGCTGCAGGTCGCGGCTCAGCCACGCATACGGCTTGGCGTCGCCGAAGCGCGAGATCGAGTTGTTGTCCCACAGGACGCCGTAGTTTTTATCCGAGACCACGAACGGCACGGCGATCGCCATATTGTGCTGCATCAGCAGCACGTCTTCGCCGTTCAGGTTCATCTGGTTGTTCTGGTGCTGACCCAAGCCATAGAAGGCGTCTTTGGTGCCGTGGTTGAAGCCCTGCTTCACCGCCAGGAACGGCTTGCCGTCGACGTCCGTCGGCGCCATGCTCTCGGCCTGCTGCGTCAGGAAGGCCTTGCCGGCAGCGTTGAAGAACTGCACCTGGCCAGTGGCCAGCGACACCGCCACCGAAATCTTTTTTGCCTTCAGCGTGACGCTGTCCTTGCCCGAAGCGGCAACGCTGAAGTTACCGCTAACAGGAGCGGCAATAGTCATCATCGACGGCGTCAGCGACTTGCCCGCCTGGTCCAGCTTCACCACGTGGATGATGTTATCGGCCATGACCTCCAGCCGCACTTCTTTTGCGGCGCCATTGTCAGGCTTGACCACCACGCCGGTGGCGGTCTTTTCAAAGGTGCCGGCCACGGCGTGGCCGGACATCATCACGGCCAGGCAGGACGCCGCGTGAGCGATGGTTTTGATACGCATTTTGTCTCCGTTTTTTTAATATGTACCGAGTTTAACCTTCAACACCACCGGATTGCCAGTGAGGTTGAGGCCATAGTCGGTCTGGTCGCCGTTCCAGTTACGTTCCATGATCCATTTGCCGGCGGCGTCGTAACGCCCCTCCTCCACCCGCGCCCACATCGACGGCTTGCCTGCGGCATGGTCGATCTTCACGCGCGCGCGCTGGCCGATGATGATGAATTCATTCTCGCCGATCTGCGCGATGGCCACGCCGCCATTGGGCTTCTCGGTACCGGCCGGCACATCCTTCACGTCCTTGAAATATTTCTGTTCGCCGAACTGCCATTCGCGGAAGGAGATGGTGGCCTTCCAGCCCTTCATGTCCACGGTCTGCGGCTGGCGGTCGTCGCCTTCGGCGATGCCGTAGGTACGGCCTTCGAACGCCCACTTGGCCCACTGGCGCTCCATCGGACGGAAGGCGGCGTAGATTTTGCCGAACGGTTCCGTCATGGTCTTGTCGGTGGCCTTGTGACCGAGCGGGAAATTGCTGTAGTCCGCATAGTCGATGCCGAACGGCGAGAAGCCGATGGCGCCGCGTCCCAGCACCTGGAAGGTGTAACGCACGTACTCGGGCGCGTTGCTGATCTCCGGCACCATCAGCGGATTGTCCTTGCGCTGGAAGTGGTCCAGCGTGGCGGTGAACTTCTTCGAATCCGGGCCGTAGACGTCAGGGCCGGCGAAATCGATATGCGGCGCGGCGGCGCGGTAGATATCGATCACGTCGTAGGTCGGGCCACCGCTGGCGAAGTTTTCCTTCCACGGCTTGACCGGGCTTTCCAGCGAGTCGCGCAGCGCGTTGTTGACAAACATCGGCAGGTTGTAGACGGCGCGGCCGGCCTTGGCGATTTCCTCGATGTAGCTGGCGATGGAATAGGCGTGGAAGTATTCGTCGGCGTAGTCGCCGTAGACCTGCTTCCAAGTGCCGCTCTTGGCCAGCGCCACCGGGGATTTTTTATAATCGAGCACCGCCTGCGGCACCGGCTGATTGAACTGCGCCTCGGCCTTCGGCGCGTAGTCGCGCGCGAAGCCGTAGGTGCCGACTTCATTCTCGACCTGCATCATGATGACGGTGCGCTGCGCCTCGTCGATCTTCTTGATGTGGGCCATCAGCGCCACGAAGGCCTTCTTGTCGGCCTTCAGCGTTTCTTCGCCTTGCGGCGACAGGCAGTAGATGTTCTTGCCGTCCTTGTCCAGCATGCGCGGGAAGCGCGCGTTGTTGAACTTGACCCACTCCGGCACGTAATTCGGGCCGGTGTTCTTCCAGGTGCCGAACCACAGCAGCACCAGCTTCACTTTATTCTTGCGCGCTTCGGCCACCAGCGTATCGACGTAGCTGAAATCGAACTTGCCTTCCACCTGCTCGATCTGTTCCCAGGCCACCGGGATTTCGAGGGTGTTGGCGTTCATGTCCTTGATCGCGGCCCAGACCTTGTTCAGCGCCAGCGGATAATTGCTGGAGTTCTGGGCCTGGCCGCCGAGGATGACGAAGGGCGCGCCGTCCACGATCAAGGCGAAACGGCCGTCCTTCTTCACGATCTGCGGTATTTCCGAAGCGGCCGCCGCGCCAGCTGCGGCCATCATCAAACTGAGGGAAACTACAAGCTGGCGGGTCGATCGCTTCATATTGCGTAATACCTTTCTATTAAAAGTCGTAGCTCAGTTTAGCAACCACGCGGCGGCCGGTCTTGAACCATGCGCGGCCCATCATACCGATATTTTGCTGCATCAGCTGCTTGTAGGTCGCGTCGGTCAAGTTCTGCGCTTGCAGGCCCAGTTGCACCTTGTCGCTGAACTTGAAGGACACCGATGCGTCCAGCTGGCCGTAGTCGTCCGACCAGGTAGGCAGCGCCCATGCGACGTTGGTCTGGCCGAAGGTCGGGCTGGCCGGATTGGTGTCCGTGCCGTCCGAACCCTTGGTGCCGTTGACGTTGACCGCCTGCAGCGCCTTCGAACGCCAGTTGTACGCCACGCGCGCCGACCATAGGCCTTTATCGTACAACAGAGCCAGGTTATACGACTGGCGGGACAGGTTTTCCAGCGGCAGATTGCCGAAGGTGGTGCCGTTGGTGTCGCAGCCGTTCAGGTTCAGATTCAGGTTGGCCGCGTTGTCGCCGCCGGTGCAGTACTTCGCATACACAGGGCTGTACAGTTTGCGCTCGCTGTCCACGAAGGTGAAGTTGGCTTGCACGCCCAGGCCCGACAAGGCACCCGGCAGTTTATCGAAGTACTGCTGGAACGCCAGTTCGAAGCCGCGCGCATGGCCACGGGCGCCGTTGATCGGGCCAGTGACGGTGAAGTCATGCATCTTGCCGTTCACGTCCGCCAGCTGCTTGGTGTACACCTGCTTGATGATGACATCTTTCAGGCGCTTGTTGAACACGGCGGCGGTGAACGAACCGGAAGGCGCGAAGTACCATTCCATGGTCAGGTCGACCTGCTTGGAGGTGGTCGGACGCAGGTTCGGATTGCCGTCGCCGCTGCCGGTCAGGCTGACGCTATTGACGGTGGTGACGCCGGTGACTGGGTTGGTGGTGGTGTCGGCGGTTTCCGACAGCACGGTGTAACCCTGCAGCTGCGTGAAGTCGGGACGCGACAGTGCTGCCGCGGCGGCGAAGCGGAACTGCAGCTGCTCGTTGACCTTCAGGCGCAGGTTCAGGCTAGGCAAGGCATTATGGTAGTTGTTCTCGTAGTTCTTGCCCTCGGAGAATGGACGGATGATAGGCACCGGCACGCCGACCTGATTGCCGCCATTCGGCGCGGTCGACGTGAACACGGTGTAGCCGCGTGCGCTCGAATCGGTCTTCACGTAACGCAGGCCGACGTTACCATCGATCGGATATTCCAGCTTGTCCCAGCCGAAGCGCAACTGGCCGTACAGCGCCTTGGTTTTCTCGGCCTGGTCGTTGGTGCCGGCGTAGTTGGTCGGGCCGAACGTGGCGGCTTGCCATGGTGCGCAGGTGCCGGTCGGATTCTGTTCCTTGCACAGGATGTCGTGGTAGGTGTGCAGCTGTGCATAGCTGTCCGGGAAGCCTTGCGCCAGCGAGACGTTCGGGAACACCACGGCCGGCACGGACACGCCGCCGTTGAAGAAGTTGTTGAACGAATGGACGTTGGTGTTGCCGCTGAAGCGCGGATCACCCAGCGACGCCAGCTTGCTGATGTCCCAGCCCACTTGCCAAGGCTGCGTGATGGCGGACCAGTTGTAGCTCGGGTTGGAGTTCTGGGTCACCGCATCGCGGTCGGTCAGGCGCACGCCGAAACGGAAGTCGCGCAGCACTGGATGGTCGAAGTCATACTTCGCATCGGTGCGCCATGCGGTTTCCGTGGCCTTGCTCTGGTCCAGGTGTTCCATGGTGAACGCCCAGTAGTAGTTCTTCGGGTCGGCCAGGTAGGCGCGGTCAGCGTCCGTGAACAGAATCTTCGGCACGTTGCCGCGCAGGTCCAGCGTTTCGCTCGGCATGGTCACGCCGGTGGCGACGGTGGAGTCGACGCTGCGGGTGGTGGCCTTGATGTGCTGGAGGTCGGTGGTGACGGTCCAGTTGTCATGGCGCCAGCGCAGGTTCCACGCCACGTCGGTGGTTTCAGACTTGCGCCACGAGGTGCGGGTATCGTCGCCGAAGTTGATGCCGCCGTCGGACGGATCGGTCAGGGTGCCGGTCAGCAGCTGGCCGTTGGAGCCGAAGGTGGAGTCAGGCGACACCTTGATGTTGTAAGGGCTGGACTGAGCGAAGATGGCCTGCTCGTCCCACTGCATCCGGTACTTCGATTTGAAGTAGGTCAGGGAGCTGGACCAGTCGTCCTTCTTCCATTGCAGCGCGCCGTAGGCGCCTTCGCGCTTGCGGTTGAATTCCAGGGTGCGCCACTGCGCGCCCTTCGGCACGTAGACGGTATTGCCCTTGGCGTCCTTCAGCGGATAGTAAGGCTCGACCTGGAAGGCATCGGTGCGGGTGCCGCTTTCCGAACTGGCCAGATCCACCAGGGCGCCGAATTCACCGATCGGGGTTTTCCAGCGGTCCGACACCAGGCCGGAATACGATGGCGAGGTCTTGCCCTTCTTCAGTTCCGACCAGGTGCGGTCGGCCGACACCGAAGCCTTGAAGCCCTTGTAATCGAAAGGCATGGCGGTGCGCAGGTTGATCAAGCCGCCGACGGCGCCCTCGACCTGTTCCGCCGATGGGTTCTTGTAGATGTCGACGCCGGCCATCAGCTCCGGCGGCACGTCTTCGAAGTTCAGCGAGCGGCCGCCGTTGGCCGAGAACGAATCGCGGCCATTCAGTTCGGAGCGCACGTAGCTCAAGCCGCGGATCGACACGCCCGAGCCTTCGACCGAGAAGTGCTCCGGGTCGCCCTTGGACATGGTGCGGTCGATGGTGACGCCGACCACGCGTTGCAGCACTTCGGTCACCGAGCGGTCGGGCAGCTTGCCCATGTCTTCGGCGACGATGGAATCGACGATTTCGTCGGAGTTCTGTTTGATCTTCTGGGCCGACTGCAGCGCTGCGCGCTGGCCGGTCACGATCACGGCGACCGGTTCGCCGGCCGGCGCATCGGTTTTAGGTGCAGCGGTTGTCTGGGCTGCGGCGACGCCACTCAGCATCATCGTCATCTGGGCCAGGCCCAGTGCGATGGCCGTTTTCTTGAGGTGTTTCATCTGCGTTCTCCAAAGTTGTACGAATTTTTCATAGCTCTTTGGCTATTGATTATTTATATATCGTCTGTGGGGTATTCGGGAAATTCAGGGCGAGCTATCCCGCCGGCGCTGAAAAGCGCAATCGTCTGGTCGTCATTGATGTCGTCTCGCTCGCTGAGTATTTTTTATCGCTGCTGCAAAACTGGCGGGGTGCCAGTGCGCGCGACTTTGAAGCATTGTGCAAGTTTGACTATTTGGCGGCAATTGCGAAATTCACCAATCGGCCGAATGATAATAAGCAATCGTCGCGCAGATCCCACAGAACCTGCGCGACGTGTTGGCGCTTACTTGCCCGAGAGTTGGGCCTGGGTGTAAAAACCGTCTTTGATCACAACATCGATATTAGCTTTGGTCAGCGCGATCGGCTTCAGGAACACCGAGTCCACTTCCTTGAAGCCGTTGTTGTACTTGGCGTTGAAGGCCGGCTTCTCGCCGCGCACCAGCTGCACCGACAGCTTGGCCGCTTCCGATGCGATCAGCTTCAATGGCTTGTAGACCGTCAGCGTCTGCGTGCCTGCGATCACGCGCTTGACCGCCGCCAGATCGGAATCCTGGCCCGATACGGCTACTTTGCCGTCGAGCTTCTGCGAGGCCAGCGCCTGGATCGCACCACCAGCGGTGGCGTCGTTGGAGGCCACTACGGCGTCGATCTTGTTGCCGTTGGCGGTCAGCGCGTTTTCAACGATGGACATCGCTTCCGACGGGCTCCAGTCCTTCACCCACTGCTTGCCCACCACCTTGATGTCGCCCTTGTCGATCAGCGGCTGCAGCACCTTCAGCTGGCCGTCGCGCAGCATCTTGGCGTTGCTATCGGTCGGTGCGCCGCCCAGCAGGTAGAAGTTGCCCTTCGGTTTAACCGCCAGCACGCCCTGCGCTTGCAGCTGACCCACCATATTGTTGTCGAACGAGATGTAGGCGTCGATGTCGGCGTTGAGAATCAGGCGGTCATACGAGATGACTTTGATCTTGGCCTTCTTCGCCTCGCGGATGGCATTGGTCAGCACCGTGGCGTTGTAGGGCACAATCACCAGCACGTCCACGCCGCGCGAGATCAGGTTCTCGATCTGGGCGATCTGGCGCTGCTCGCTGGCGTCGGCCGACTGCACGAACACCTTGGCGCCCTGCGCTTCGGCGGCGGCGACGAAGTAGTCGCGGTCGCGCGCCCAGCGCTCCAGGCGCAGGTCGTCGATCGAGAAGCCGATCTTCGGGTTCTTGGCATCGGCCATGGCGTTGCCGCCTGCGAAAGCCATCATCACGGCGATTGCCGCCGTGCTCAGTAATTTCTTCATCGTCTCAAGTCTCCAGTTTTATTTGGGGTGATGCGTGCCGCGCCGCTATGGTACCTCAGGCGCCGTACCAGCCCGCGTCCACATAGTACTCGCGGCCGGAGCAGCGTGCCGCACTATCTGACGCGAGGAACAGCGTCAGTGCCGCCACGTCGGCGATCTCCACGCGCTGCGGCAGGCATTGGCCGGCCAGAATGCGCGCTTCCTCCTCCGGCGTGTGCCACAGCGCCTCCTGGCGCGGCGTGCGCACGCCGCCCGGAATCACGGCGTTGACGCGGATATTGTCGCGTCCCAGATCGCGCGCCATGCCGCGCGTCATGCCTTCGATGCCGGCTTTGGCCGTCATGTACAAGGTCAACTCCGGCAAGGCGAGGTGCCATGAGATGGAGCTG
Source organism: Duganella paludis (assembly GCF_054461335.1). NCBI lineage: Bacteria > Pseudomonadati > Pseudomonadota > Betaproteobacteria > Burkholderiales > Oxalobacteraceae > Duganella > Duganella paludis. The sequence continues at coordinate 4,674,864 of NZ_CM136922.1, read as the reverse complement.
AAATTCAGGATCACACCACCGCCTGCGGCCCGCATGCCCGGCACCACGGCCTGCGCGCAGAAGTACAGGTGGCGCAGGTTGACCGCCATGCGGTTTTCCCAGTACGCCGGCGTAACGTCGCCGATGACATGGCGGTCGTCGTTGGCTGCGTTGTTGATGAGGATATCGACCGCGCCGATCTCCGCAAACACGGCCGCCACTTTTTCAAGATTGGTCAGGTCGCACTGGATGAACGCCGGCGGCGCCGGCAGCGTTGACAGGCCGGCCTGCAATGCACGCGAATCATCGACTGCGATGTCGAGGAAGGTGACGTGCGCGCCCTGGCGCGCAAAGGCTTCCACGATGCCGGCGCCGATGCCGCTGCCGCCGCCGGTGATGACCACGCGCTTGCCTGCCAGGCTGGGATAGATCGCCTGCTCGCGCGGCGTGTTGTAGGGTGTAGTCAAGGTCTGATCTCCAAAGGTGCTGGACGATTTTGACCGGCCTACAGTTTAGTGGCAATTATGAAAATCACCAATCCCACTCATAATTTACGCTGCCAGCACCGGCGGCGGCAGCGCCGAGCCGTCGTCGACGATGCCCAGCATGGCGCGATCCTGGTAGGTGCGCGGCGTGCATCCGAGTTCGCGCTTGAACACCGCGTGCATATACTGCACGGACGTGAAGCCGCAGCACAGCGCCACATCGGCGATGCTGCGCTCTCCGCGCGCCAGCATGGAGGTAGCGGCATCGAGCTTGAAACGCAGGATCACGTCATGCACGCTACAGTTGAGCTCCTGCCGGAAATAGGACTCCAGCGAGGACCGCGAAATCCCCACATACTCCGCCACCTGGTGCGTCTTGATGCCCTGGCAGGCGTACTGGCGGATGAAGTGGCGCGCGCGCATCACGTGCGGGTGCTTGGGCGCCTCGTGCTGGGTCGAAGCCAGCACGTTGATGCCGACCGGCGGCACCAGCACGCGCGTGCCGCTCATGCGCACGCCGTGCAGCATCTGGTCCAGCAAATGGGCGGCGGTGCGGCCCATCTCCTGCGCGCCCTGGATCACGGAGCTGAGCGGAATGCGGGTCAGCATGCGCGCCAGCGGGTCGTTGTCGATGCCGATCAGCGCCACCTGCTCCGGCACCGCGATGCCGGCCATGATACAAGCCTGCATCAGCTGGCGCGCGCGGGCGTCGGTGACGGCGATGATGCCGACCGGCTTGGGAAGACTGTGCAGCCACTGGATCTGCTGTTCCACCGCCTCATCCCACGACGGCGCGCTGGTGCCCTGGCCGCGATAGATGTGCGGCTCCATCTTGTCCTTGTCCATCAGCGAACGGAAGGCGTGCTCGCGCTCCTGCGCCCAGCGGTTCTCCTGCGCTTCCGGCAGCGAGAACATGGCGAAATGGCGCAGGCCGGCCTCGATCAGGTGATCGCGCGCCATCTTGATCAGTTTGAAGTTGTCGGTGGCGACGTAGGGCACGTCCTCCGGATAGGCCGCCTGGTTTTCATACGAGCCGCCCACCGCCACCACCGGCACGCGGCTGCGCGTCAGGGCCGCCGCAACGGCCGGATCGTCGAAGTCGGCGATGATGCCGTCGCCCTGCCAACGCTCGATGCCGGGCAGGCGCAGGCGAAAATCCTCCTCCAGGAACAAGTCCCAGGTGGCCCGCGTGGAACTCAGGTACGCGGCGACGCCCGCGATGACTTCGCGGTCGAATATCTTGTTCGCGTTAAACAGCAGCGCAATCCGGTGTGACTTCATCTGCATTTCGACTACCCCGATCCGAGACGTATGTGGCCTTTTTATCATTGTCACACGGGGCATATATGGTGCAGATATGAAAAATTTCGCTTCTTCCATAACGAATTTCACTAAATACCTTTAAGCAATTACGTTTTATACATCTTCAGGGCGCCACGGGCTTGCCGTAGACAATGCCCCGGCCCGCCGTGCTCATGTAGACCACGCCGAAGGTATTCATGTCGCCGACGACGAACTGGGCGTCGCCGGGACCGCCGTATTGGTGCTGGTCGTCGTTGATGCGCAGCCAGCTGGCGCCGCTGTCGGTGGAGCGGAACACGCCGCGCACGCCGCCAACCTCGCCCCAGATATAGACCGCGGGGAAGCCGGCGCCCGGCGCTGCCTTGCCGAAGCCCACCGCCGCCGCGTAACGCACCTGCGGCAGCGCCGTGAAGCTGGCGCCGGAATCGGTGGAGCGCGCCAGGCCGCCGTCGTACAGCGCCACCCACAGGTCGCCCTCGCGGCCGGGCACGGCGCGCACCGCCTTCGAGCCGCGCGGCGAGGCCAGCTTGGCCGCCGTCGGCGCAAAGCTGGCGCCGGCGTCGGTGCTGACCAGCAGGCGGTCTTCAACCAGCGCGTAGAACTTGTGCGCATCGACCGGATCGGCCACGGCGCGGCCGCGCTGCGTGTTCAGGCCCTTGACCTCGGCCCAGGTCGCGCCATCGTCGGCGCTGCGGTGGCAGGTGGTGGACTTTTCAGGGCAGTGCACGATCACCTTGCCGTCGGCGCTGACCGCCAATTGGCCCTTCACGCCGTGCATGCTGGCGGTTTTCTTCCAGGTCAGGGCCATGTCGCGCGAGATGTACATCGCCGTGCCGGCCCGCACCACCACGTTTGGATCGCGCGCGGCGTAGTCCAGGCCCCAGGTGGTGCCCATGGTCGGCGTGTGGATGGGCGAATACTCGGTCACGTCGGTATGGCGGAAGCCGTCGTAGTCGCCGATGGCGGAAATCAACGGCCCGCCCGGGATGCTCACAAGGTTCAGCGGCACCGATTCCTCCAGGCCCCGGTCCTCGAATTTCCACACCGGCTTGTCGCCATGGATCTCATTGGAGACGAACACGCCGTTGCCCGACACCGCCATCAAGCGGCGGCTGTCGAAGGGATCGAACTCGATGCTGGCGGTCCAGTGGATGAAGCTGCCGGCGATCCAGCTGACGCCGTTGGAATCGATGGTCACGCCATTGGCGACGATGCTGTTCCAGCTTTTGCCGCCGTCCAGCGTTTCATAGAACTGGTCGCCGATGCCGCCGCGCATCTGGTAGTGCGAAATGGTGGACACCACCATGCGCAGCGGATTGCGCGGATCGACCGTGATGCCGGCGTAGGCGCGGTTCAACGGCGGCGAAATGTCGCGCCACTGGCGGCCGGCGATGTCGTACTGCCACACGCCGCCCTCCTCCAGGCCCTCGCCCTTGGCCTTGTCCGCATGCGGGCCTGCGCCTTTGGCGAAAGTCACCACCAGCTTGCCGTTGGCGACCACGGCACGGTGCGGCATCAGCTGCTGCGGGCCGCCCTTCATGGCCTGGAAGCTGGCGCCGCCGTCGGCCGACACATACATATTCTCGCCCACGGTGCCGAAGCGCGAGACGCCGACGAATATCTTGCCGCCGTCGAGCAGCACGAAGCTGATGCCGTTGTTGTTGTTGGTGGTGGTGACGTCGAGCGCGTCCAGGCGATGCCAGCTCAGGCCCTCGTCGGTGCTGCGGAACAGTCCGTTGGCGCGCGTGCCGAGGTAAAGAATCTTGCCGTTGTTGGGATCGACCTGCAGCTTCTCGCCGTTGCCGCGTCCCATGCCGTTGCCGTGGATCTTGAACTGGCTGGTGACGTCGATGCGCTTGAAGCTGCGGCCGTAGTCGTCCGACTTGAGAATGGTGCTGGCACCGCCGTTGAGGTAGGCGATGCCGGTGGTGAGGTACAGCTTGTTGGGCGAAGATGGGTCGATCGCCAGCGATTCGATGCCAAGCAGGCCGGTGTCCTTATCGGACACCCAATCCATCAGGGGAATCCAGCGTTTTTTTTTACGTCCCAGCGATAGGCGCCGCCGACATCGGTGCGGGCGTAGATCAAGTCCTTCTCAGTCTTGCTGGTGACCAGGCCGGAAACGAAGCCGCTGCCGCCGATGGCGACGTTATCCCAGGCGTACTGCTCGGCCGCCGGCAGAAGCTTCTTCAGTTCCGGCGCCATGGCCTTGGCCCAGATCTCGTAGCCCTTCTGGTTCGGGTGCAGCAGGTCCGGCATGATGTCGCGCAACAGCGTGCCATCCGGCTGCAGGAAGGCCTGATTGATGTTGGCGAAGAACACCTTCTGATTGTCGGCATAGCCGGCGATGATGGTGTTCACCTGCTCGTTAATCTGGCGCAGCTGGTCGCTCGGCTTTTCGCCGCGCGGGAAGATTGCCAGCAGCAGGATCTTGGTGTCCGGCAGGCGCTTCTGCAGCTCGTCGATATTGCGCTTGATGCCGATGGCCGTGGTCTTCGGATCTTCCTGGCGATGGCCGGTGTTGTTGGTGCCGAACATCAACACAGCGACCTTGGGCGCGATCTCGTCTACCTCGCCGTGCAGCAGGCGCCACAGCACGTTCTCGGTGCGGTCGCCACCGAAGCCGAGCGCCAGGCCGTTGAGCGGCTTGTAATAACGCTCCCAGACCGGCGCACCGTCCTTCTCCCAGCCCTCGGTGATGGAATCGCCGATGAACACCACTTGCGCGCTCTTGCCCAGCTGCTTGGCTTCCGCCAGCTTCTTCTCGTGGCGCGGAGTCCACCACTTGATCGACCACGACTCGTTGAGTTTATCAGGCGTGACGGAGACGGTCTTGTAATCAGGGCAGGCGGCGTTGGGCGTGCCGCGCATCTGATACTTGACGTTGGCGATGGAGACCTTGCCGACGCCGCTGCCGTCCAGCGCGAACGGCTGAGTGATGGCGCTGAAGTCGTCGCCTTCACGGTAGAAGCAGCTCATCGAAAACACCAGGTGCTGCCAGCCCTTGCCGGCCATCTCGCGCGCGGAAATCAGGTAAGGCACGCTGCGTTCGCATTCCTTGCCACAGCGCAGCTTGAAGGTGATGCCGCCGTCGGACAGTTCGTGCACATTGACGTCCAGCGCCAGCACGCCTTGCGCCACGTAGGGCCGCAGGTCGACCGGCTTGCCGCCATCGACGCGCAGGCTGGCGTACCAGGCTTTGTTGAAATCCAGGGTCAGCGCATCCTTCTGCCTAGCCTTGGTGGACTTGCTGACCGCCACCACGCTTTCCGGCACCTTGGGCTGGCCGGCGATTGCCACCTTGTCGCCGCTCAGAGTCTTACTGGTTTCAAAGTCGGAAACGCTGATGTGCCAGGAGGCCAACGGACGGCCGGCATACACGTTCAAGTCTTGGGGAGCGGCCGCGAAAGCGGAAGAAGACAACACGGCCAGGATGGCGGCAAGGCGGATATGCATGGGATGTCTCACTTATTTTTTATGGGCACCATTGTGCTGTCACCAGTCACGCAGGGCAATTACGAAATTCACCAATCAACGCAATGATATTAAATCCAGCCGCGACCGCCTGCGTGCGTGCGCGCACATTCTGGCGGCCTCAAGCTCAATACAATGACTCCAACTGCAATAAAGAAACAAACGATAGTGACTCAACAACCATAGCGCGCTGCCGTGTTGTCCGGCGAGCATAGCGCAGCTTCCATATGCCCGGCTTTACACGAGGAGAACGCCATGCGCTCGCTTATGCCTTCCTGCCTGCTTGCCAGCTGCTTTGCGCTTACCGCACCGCTGGCCTTGGCCCAAAACACCATCGACCAGAGCCAGACCGACAACTTGCTGCCCATGGCCGGCCTGTACGCCAGCGGCCTGGCGCAATCCTTCCAGACCGCCGCGGACACCATCACCGGCGCCGGCGTCCAGCTGCGCCAAACCGAAGAGGCCGGCCCCCTGGTCATCGCCCTGTGGGACGCACTGCCCTCGCAAGGCGGCACCAAGCTGGCCGAAGGCGTGGCCCGTGGCATAGGTTCGACCTGGGTAGACACCTTCTGGTCGCCGGTAACGGCGGTCGCAGGCAAAACCTACTTCCTGGTCTTCACCAGCGACATCCCCTACCACGTCCTGGCCGGCTCCACCGACAGCTACCAGTACGGCATGGCCTACGCCAACGACTACACGGCCTTCGCGCAATACGACTACACCTTCCGCACCTACTCGGCCACGGCGCCAGTGATCAGCACCCCGGTGCCGGAACCGACCACCGCAGCGATGCTGCTGGCCGGCCTGGGCCTGCTAGGCTTCGCCGCCCGCCGCCGCCAGCAGCCTAGCGAGGGTTGATGCAGTACGGACGCTCGCGGTATTCGAAGTAATCGAAGTCGGCGTGCAGGCCGGTGCCGGCCATGTCCTGGCAGGCCATGCCGACAAACGCGCCTGTGAAGTTGGGCTGGCCGGGGGCGTTGGCTTCGTCCGACAGGATGCTGGCGTCGAATTGCTGCGGCAGCCATTGCCACTCGCCATCATCGACTCGATAAGCGAAGTACAGGCGCTCCTCATCCACCTCCACGCGCAACTGCACCGGCACGCCGGACGGCAACGCGATTGGCGCCGTGAAGGTGTCGGTCTGCACGTGGTTCGGCAGGCTGGTCATCACGCGCAGATGCCTGCCCACTTCCTCAGCATGCGTGATGTACAGATAGTGGAACTTGGCGCCGCCGTAGTAGCACACCAGCCCGGCCTGCTGCTGGTAATGCTCAGGCTCGAACTCCACCACCGTCGATGCGCTGTAGCAGTGCGATTGCTGACGCCGCGCCACTAGCGCCTGACGGAACTGGCTGCCCAAGGTTTCGCGGCCATACAAGCGCAGATGCCCCGCCCGTGCGGACAGGCTGAACAACTCCTCCGGCCACGGCGTGCGCAGCCACTGGAACGCCAGCGGCAGCTGCGGTGCATCGAATTCCGCGCGCTCCGGCTCGGCCTCGAAGCGATGTTCGGGCAAGCCCGGCGCGGGCGCCGTCAACTGCGCGGCTCCGGTGCCATCGGTGGTGCGCAGCCAGCCATCCTCGCTCCACACCATCGGCTGGATCGCCGTCTCGCGCCCCAGCGTGCAGGTGCCGCGATTGCGCAATGGCCGACCGCACAGGTAGACCATGTAGGTCTGCCCATCCGGCGTTTCCACCAGATCCGCATGCCCAGCCCTTTGCAGCGCCGCATCGGGACGATGGCGCGAGCTGAGGATCGTCTGCTCCGGATGCAGCTCATACGGCCCGCTCAGGCTGCGTGAGCGCGCCATCGTCACGCCGTGATTCCAGCCGGTGCCGCCCTCGGCGGTGAGCAGGTAGTAGTAGCCGTCGCGCTTGTACAGATGCGGCGCCTCGGTCAAGCCATGCGCCGTGCCCTTGAAGATATTCTCGCGCTTGCCGACCAGCCGGCCCTCCTGCACCGAATACTCCTGCGCCACGATGCCGGCAAAGCGGTTGCTGCCAGGGCGGTGATCCCACAGCTGGTTGAGCAGATACTTGCGGCCGTCATCGTCATGGAACAGCGACGGATCGAAGCCGCTGCTGTTCAGATACACCGGATCGGACCACGGCCCTTCAATGCTCGGGCTGGTCACCAGATAGTTGTGGAAATCGCGCAGCGAGGCGCTGCCGGTAGCGCCGCCGGTCGAGGTGCGACCGTAGCGCTTGACGTCCGTGTAGATCAGCCAGAACAAGCCGTCCGCATAAGTCAGGCAAGGCGCCCACACGCCGCAGGAATCCGGCGCACCGAGCATATTGAGCTGGCTGGCGCGCGTGAGCGGACGCGTCAGCAAACGCCAGTTCACCAGGTCGCGCGAATGATGAATCTGCACGCCGGGAAACCACTCGAAGGTGGAAGTGGCGATGTAGTAGTCATCGCCCACGCGGACGATGGAAGGATCGGGATTGAAACCGGTCAGGATAGGGTTTTGAATCATGCTGTTTTCTCTCGTACCAAAATCCAAAGCAAGGCGGCCGCCACCAGGTCCAGCACGGCCAGGCTGATAAAGAACGGCGTATAGCCCACGCTCGCCATCAGGCCGCCGATCATCAACGAGAAGATCAGGAGGCCGAGGTTGCCGAAGGTGCCGCACATGCCGGCCACCGTGGCCACCTCGTTGCGGCGGAACAGGTCCGACGACATGGTGATGACGGTGACCGACAAGGTCTGGTGCGCAAAGCCGGCCAGGCTGAGCAAGGCGATCGCCGCATACGGGCTCTCGACAAAGCCGACAAACGCCACGCCCATCATCATGCAGGCACCCAGCGTGAACGCGCCGCGCCGCGCATTGATCAAGCGCACGCCGCGCTTTTGCAGCGCCAGTACCACGGCCGGGCCGAACAGGCAACCGAGGTCGGCCGCCAGGAACGGCAGCCAGGCGAACATCGCAATCTGCGCCAGGTCGAAATGCCGCACCGTGGTCAGGTACAGCGGCACCCAGAACGCCAGCGTGCCCCACGCCGGATCTGCCAGGAAGCGCGGCAGCGCAATACCCCAGAAATTGCGCATCTTGAGTATGCTGATAATGGAAGGACGCTTGCCGCCGCCGTCCAGATGCTGCTCCTGCCCGGCCGCGATATGCTGCGCCTCTTCAGCCGACAAACGGCGATGACGCGCCGGTGCGTCGTACAGCAGCAGCCAGGCCGCCACCCACACCAGGCCGAGCGCGCCCGTGATCACAAACGCCGACTGCCAGTTGTAATGCAGGATGGCCCACACCACCAGCGGCGGCGCCAGCATCGAGCCGAACGATGCACCGATATTGAAGATGCCGCCCGCCATGCCGCGCTCCTTGGCCGGGAACCATTCCGACACCGCCTTCATGCCGGCCGGATTGGCCGAACCCTCGGCCAGCCCCAGCATGCCGCGCAGCACGGCCAGGGTCTGCCAGTTGGTCGCCATGCCATGGAACATGCACACCACCGACCACGCCGTCGCAAAGATGGCGAAGCCGTACTTCAAACCGATCACGTCGAGCACATAGCCGCACAGCGGCTGCAACATGATGGCGCCCTGGAACGCAGCGGTGATGTACGAGTATTCCTTGGTCGTGATGCCAAGGTCGGTGAGCAGCGTCGGTGCCGCCACCGCCAGCGTGCTACGGGTGAGGTAGTTGATGACCGCGCCCAGCATGATCAGACTGATCATCCACCAGCGTAGTCCCCGGATCTTTGAAGCTATCATGTTTGCGCAATCATCTCATTACGGGATCGCAACGATAGCACAATATTGGTGCAAATGATTGCGCAACCTAGCTGGTTGCGCTGGCGCTTTCCCGCGCGGCCTGCAGGGAATCCAGCGGCAGCGGACGCGAATAGTAGAAGCCCTGCACCAGATCGCAGCCGTGTTCGCACACCTTGGCCAGTTGCGCCTCGTCCTCCACGCCTTCGGCCACCACCACGCTGCCCAGGTCGCGACCCAGCTGGCACATGGAGCGGAACAGCAGCAGGCTCACTTCATCGGTGGCGATATCCTTGATGAAGGAGCGGTCGATCTTGATTTCATCAAACGTCACCAGCCGCAGGTAGCTCAGCGACGAAAAGCCGGCGCCGAAGTCGTCCAGCGAAATGCCCACACCCAGGCTGCGCAGCTCACCCGTCACGGCGACGATCTGCGCCAGGTCGGCGGCAAACACCTCCTCGGTAATCTCGATCACCAGGTGGCGTGGATCGACCTGCGCCACACTCAGCGCGGTCTGCACCTCCTCCAGGAAATGCGGCGCCAGGAACAGCGGCGGCGACACGTTGGCGGAGATTTTGGTGTCTTGCCCCAGCGCCTGCACCAGCAGGGGAATGTCGTTGATGATGGCGCGCAGCATCGTGGCGCCAAAGCTCATCATCCAGCCCTCCTCGTGCACGATGGGGATGAACTGCGCGGGACCGGGCGGCGTGTCGCCGTCCACGCTCTTCATGCGCGCCAGGCCTTCGGCGCCGTGGACCTGGCCGGTGCGCGGATTGATCTTGGTTTGATAGACCGGATAAAAACCACCGTTCTCCATCGCCTGATGCACGGTCTGCTTGAGCAGGTTGTAGCTGCGGATCTGGCTCGCCATGTCCGGCGTGAACTCCAGCGCCGGGCCGGGCGGCGCCTTGCGCGCGATGGTCAGGGCCACGTCGACGTTCTTCACCAGCTCGTGGCAATCGTCGCCGTTCAGCGGCGCGCGCGCGAAGGCGGCGGCAAAGCGCACGCTGCGGACTTCGCTGCTGGGCTGGTGGTGGGCGTCGTCCTGCAGGTCGGCAAAGAACTGCTGCACGCGCGGCTCGGTGGCATTCGGCATCCAGGCGGCGAATTGCGCGCCGGGCAGGCGGGCGATGAAGCAGCCGTTGCACAGGCGCTTGAGCACGGCGCTGAGGTCGCACAGCAGCTTGTCGCCGGCGATGTTGCCGTTGAGTGCATTGAACAGGCGGAACTTGATGACGTCGATCACCAGCAGCACGCCCTGCCCGCCGGCGGCCAGATGCTCGTCCACCTTCAGCGCCAGGCTCTGGCGGTTGGCCAGACCGGTCACGCTGTCCGTGTAGGCCACGTTGAACAGCTTGGCGTTGACCACTTCCAGCTCATTGAGCTTCTTGAACAGCTTGGTCTTCAGATCGTGGATGGAGCCGCCCAGCGTGGTGCCCAGCAGCGCCAGCGTCATGGCCGAAATCAGCCACAGCTCGCCGGTGTTGAGGTTGATGATTTCCTGGTTGTCGAAGATCAGCACGCCCATGCTGACGGCGATGGCGATGCCCACCAGCGACAGCAGGCACAGCACGGGAAAAATCAGCGAGCGCACGCCGGACCAGTTGGTGAACGACACCGTCATCACGGCCGCCAGCACCATCAGCCCGTCGGCCGCGACCGGGCTTTGCACGATGGCGATCACCCCCACCACCATGCCGATCAGCACGATCAGGGCCAGGCGCTTGCGGGCAGGGATTTTTTTGCGCAGGAGGTAGACCGCCGTCAGCAGCAAGCCCGCGCCGAGGTCGGCGTACATCGAGACCGGATAGATTTGCGATATCAGCAGGATGCAGCCGCAGGCCAGCGACACCAAGGCGCCGATGGCCGTGATCCAGTTAATCGCCTTATCGCCCAAGCCCTCGTACATTGCCGTTCCAATCGCGTTGGCTATATCCCATTCTGACTGTACGTGTTGTCAAATAGAAAATCCAGCGAATGTCGCGGCGGCTGTTACAAATACCCTACATGGGTGTCAAGCAGGCGTCATCTCCGCCAGGGTGTGCGCCAGCTCCAACCGCAGCGCCGCCAAGTGCGGCGCGATGGCCTCCAGCTCGCCGGCGTCGGCCAGCTTCTCGATGCGGGCGCAGCACGCGTGCAGCGTATCCGCGCCAAGGAAGGCCGCCGCGCCCATCAGGCTATGCGCGGCCAGCGCCACGGCCAGCGCGTTGCCGTCCCGCGCGCCCTGCCGCGCCACCGCCAGCAGGCGCGGCCCTTCGACCAGGAACGCCGACCGCATGGCGCGGAACAGCTTGTCGCCCTCGCCTGTCATTTCGGCCGGTTCCGAACGCCGCGTGCCGAACGGTGCCAGCGCATCCACGCCGAACATGGCGTCCAGCTCGGCCAGCGCCGGTGCGCCCGCCGCCATGGCTTGCTGCTCGCCGATCAGCAGCCGGCCCTGCGCCAGCAGCGCGTCGAGCTGGCGCGCAATCTCCGCATGCAACGCGACTTCATCAATCGGCTTGGCCAGGAAGGCACTGGCGCCGGCCATCAGGAAACGTTGCCGATCCTCGGCGGCCGCGTTGGCCGTCAGCGCGATCACCGGCACGGCGGCATTGCGCACGTCGTCCAGCCCGGCGCGCAGACGCTGCAGGGCCGCCAAGCCATCCATGCGCGGCATGCGGCCATCCATGATCACCAGATCGAAATCGCGCGCCGCCAATTGCTCCAGCGCGGCCTGACCGTCCTCGACCATCGTGACGGCATGGCCCATATTGCCCAGCAGCTCGCGCAAGATCACTTGATTGGTACTGCCATCCTCCGCGCACAGCACGGCCAGGCGCGCCGCATGCGGACGGCAATCCTCCAGCATGCGCACCGGCACAGGCACGCCGTGCGCCAGCGGCAAATGCACGCGGAACACGCTGCCCACGCCGGGCTCGCTGCTGGCCTCGATCTGCCCGCCCATCGCCGCGACGATGTGCTTGCAGATCGCCAGCCCCAGGCCTGTGCCGCCGTACTTGCGCGCAATGGCCGCATCGGCCTGTTCGAACTTCTGGAACAGCCGGCCGATGGCATCGACCTCGATGCCGATGCCGGTGTCACGCACGGTGAGGACGATGCCCTGCTCGCCGTCTGCCGCCACGCTCACGCGCACCTCGCCGCGCTCGGTGAACTTGATGCCGTTGCCCAGCAGGTTGACCACCACCTGCCGCAAGCGCGTCGGATCGCCGCGCCACCAGACTGGCAGCGCCGCGTCGACCTCGGTGAGCACGGCGATGCCCTTGGCCTCGGCGCGTTCCGCCAGCAAGCCTGTCACATCGCGCAGCAATGCGGGCAGATCGAAATCGAGCGACTCCAGCGGCATCTTGCCCGCCTCCAGGCGCGAAAAGTCGAGAATGTCGTTGATGATTTGCAGCAGCACCTCGGCGTTGTTCAGGCTGAGCTGAAGCTTGTTGCGCGTCTCAAGCGCCAGGCCGCGCTCCTTCAGCGCCGAGCGCAGCATGCCGATCACGCCGCCGAGCGGCGTGCGCACTTCGTGGCTGATCATCGCCAGGAAATCACTCTTGAGCTGGTTGGACACCTCCGCCGCGCGCTGCGCCGCCAGCGACTCCGCATGACTGGCCTGCGAGGCCCGCAAATCCGCCTCGCGCGCATGCAGGGTGGCGATCTGGGCTTCCAGCGTCTGCCGGTAGCGCACTTCGTTGTCGTGACTGCGCGCATGCGTGGCGCGCTGACGCGCCAGCGCACCGACCAGCCCATGCAGCAAATAGGTGCAGGACAAGGTCAGCACGGTCGACACCAGCAGGAAATTCACGCTCAGGATGGCCCAGTGCGCCAGCGGGCTGACCGCCACCACCTCCATGCCCGGTTGGATGCCGCCGACATAGCCGGCCAGGAATAAGGTGGCCGCGCAGCACAGCAGGGCCAGCACGGCGGCGGCGCTGCCGATCAGCACCGTGCACAACACGGGCACGGCCAGTAGATAAATCTGCGACAGCGGGCCGAGCGAAAACAGCAACACCACGGCGAGCAGGTAAGCGATGCCCACCAACCCCAGCGCCCGCGATGCATAGGCGATGTCGCGACGGTAGTGCAGCCAGCCGGTGCCGGCCAGAGCGATGAGGTCGGTCGCCACCAGCGGCCAATGTCCCTGCCGCGCGCCGCCCCACATGCTGGGCACCACCACAAGCAGGCCGAGCCAGAACGCCACGGCGCACAGGCCATCGAGCAGCCGGTTGCGCCAGCCCTGCAGGTCCTGGTCGCCGTCTTCCAGCATCTCTGTATGCCGGTGCAGGGCGGCGCGCAAGGCGCGTACCGGAGGACTGTCGATCAAGGGAGGCTCGCTGGGTAGTTGTAATTAGCGCATGATTCTACCCCAATGTGTTTCTGTGTCCGTCGTTCCCGCGAAAGCGGGAACCCATAGCTCGCCGAACAGAGCCCGCGACATCGTCAAGCAGCTCTACCCTCCATCATTTTTCTGGGTAGGTTCCGATCTCACGGCAGACATCTGATCTTGCAGCGATTTCAAGTGCGTTGCCAACTGTCGTACCGATTCCTGGCCTACCGTTCCGCCTTCAAGTAAAAGATCTACCTCGGCGCGCAGGTCAAAAAGGTTTTTCTTTATTTTAGATCTCATGAACCTCTCTGCCGGCTTGAAGTTAAATGGCGACATGAGCAGCATGTTGTAGATTTCAAGTACAGATAAGGACGCGGCATGCGGCAAATGATTTTTTGCGAATACACGAATCAGACCGGCGATCAGATGCCATTGCAATAGCATAGCGCTGGCCGGGTCTTTGCGTTCTTCGACCTCGGTACCAGGGGATGCTGCTTTTAGATACGTGCCGATGTTAGGCGATGTTTTCCCAAACGAATGATTGGCCTGCTCGGCTGCGAGAGGCGTCCGGTTGTCGATATATCGAAAATCGACCGAAACGTTCTGCCTATTGCCGAAAAGCCGCTGAATGAGCTCAGCCCTTTCGGCCAGCTTACCCTTATCCAACCTGTGGGCGTTGACCAGCTCGATGATGACTGTGGATGGTGGGTCGCTACGCTCCACGAGTCCATCAAGCAAAATTCCCCCGAGCCCGTCCTTGACACTCTCAGTTTTTATTACCGTGTAGCCGTTGGCCTCGTACTCGGCCAAGATGAGACGAAGTTGATATAGTTCGTAATCATGCATCACCAATACTTTCCCCCATTGGACTGATAAGTTTCAATTTTTATCGCGGTCACATCCGGTGCGGGCGTGACACCTCCGCCGGCCATCAAGGTGGGCGTGTTTGCGAGGCTGAGCGCAGTAGTCAGCACATTCAGTCTGGCAAGCGGTGCCACGACGCTCGTCCCCGGCATTGGCAGGAAACGCTCGGAGATGATCCGCGTGACATATTTGTCGTTGGTCATCAGGCTCTCCGCAATACCATCGATGGTGTACTTCAAGCCGTTATCGATATCAATGTACTGATTACTGTGCGGAAAAAAGAAGACCTTGATCGTTGCCTGACCGCCGTAAGCCTTTGCGACACCTTTTTTCGTGAGGTGCGGCTTTGGCACAGGATTGGGAAGGAATTTTTTTACCAGGGCGTCATTTGTAGCCTTAGCAATATCCAATTTCCACTGCTTTTTTTCATTCCAGCTGCCATTGGCTGACGCAGGTTTGCCTTCGTGGTAGAACTCGATAGGTAACGGCATAGCTAATATTTGGAAGTTGCAATTCTTCAATGTTATACGGAAAAAGACCTTGAATTGTCGCGATTTCTCACTTAAGCCGCCTCGGCTTACTTCTTGCCAAGCCAGGCGCCAACTGTTGGTTCGGTCGGAGTTCCGGTATCATTCGGCATGAATACGATTTCTTTCCAACCGTTTATTATTGGCGTCGCAGGCGGTAGCGGCAGTGGCAAGTCCACTGTGTCCCAGAAAGTGCTCGCTGCGTTCGGCAGCGATATGGTTTCGGTCGTGATGCAAGACGACTACTACTGCGACCAAACCCACCTCACCCCTGAAGTCCGCAGCCAGACCAACTACGACCATCCGCAGGCTTTCGAGTGGTCCTTACTGGTGCAACATGTGCAAGCTTTGCGCAATGGCAATGCGATCGAAATGCCGGAGTACGACTTCACGATCCACAACCGCTCCGACCGGACCATTCCAGTCAAGCCGGCACCGGTCATCGTGATCGAAGGTTTGTTCGCCCTGTATGACCCGGCCTTGTGTGACCTAATGTCGCTGAAGATCTATGTCGACACAGCCTCCGACATCCGCTTCATCCGCCGTATGCAACGTGATATCACCGAACGTGGCCGTTCGGTGGAGAGTGTCATTGGCCAGTATCTGGAAACGGTACGTCCGATGCACAAGCAGTTCATCGAGCCAACCAAGCGCAACGCCGATGTCATCATTCCGCACGGCGCCAATGGCCCGGCGGTCGATATGATCACCACCAAGGTGGCAAGCGTTATTGGTCAAATGAACCAGTCCTGATAGTTTTAGGCGAGTCCTTGGCTGAGGCGCATGCTTCAGCCGGACATCCACCAGCATCGCGCTGAGTCAGGACTTCGCCGCGCTAAAGACTGAGATGTTGAATTGAAAATAGTTCTTGGTGGAATTTTTGGCGCTGCGCGCTGCGCCTCCGGCGCGCCACCGCGCAGCGGTGGCAGATGGACGATTCGGAGAGGGCTGGGCGAGTACGCCCAGCCCTTCGAATCCCCCGCGCAAGCTCCGCAGGGAGCTTGCTTCTCTCCGCCAAAGCCACAAAACAAAAAAGCCACCCGAGGGTGGCTTTTTGCTTTGTGTGGAGAGGGGAAGTCGAATCATGCCCTAAAACCCGCATATACACTATGATTCACCAATCATTAATTTAAAAATACCGTCACCAATACCGTCAAAAACACAGTCAGGCTGGGCACCGAAGCATGATGCGTTCACTCAACCACAACCCCAGCTCGCTCAATGCAAAAAACATGCTTCGAGAGAGGCTTTGCAGCAAAACCGCAGCTTATCTCCTGAGCCGCAAGGGCAGAGGTCGTAAGGGAGGATCTTTCGAGTGTCACAAACAGCTTTCAACATTCCCAAAGAGCGCTTTCGCCAAAGCTTAAAAGGATCGTTGTCACGAGTTGCATGAGACAAAACGGGAACACATCCAGGTGCAAAGCGCGCATCGACAAAGCTTTGGCGAACTTGATCTAAGATTTCTGGAGATACCGCCTCACGCAAACGTCCATTTACAGATGCAACAAACTCACTGCCGCTATCGGACTGCAGGAGTTCCTGGATCTCCTCTCTAAATAACGTTCCCGTGTGAGAATCCCGGAATTTCAATACGTTCGATAACAAGTTCTTATTCTTAAGAACTAACTCGCCCAGATTTGCATTAAATTGACCAGCTATGACGTAGCTCGCGTAGTGGCTTGCAGAAAACTTTGAGATGCCAATTCCATAAGTTACATCTGCCAATGCATCAGATCCAAAGGGCATCTTCGCAGCTGACGCCCCCAGATGCCGACAAATCTCTGCATCTTGAACTACAGTTGCGACCCTCAATGCGGGGAACATAAGCC
Organism: Duganella paludis; assembly: GCF_054461335.1. NCBI lineage: Bacteria > Pseudomonadati > Pseudomonadota > Betaproteobacteria > Burkholderiales > Oxalobacteraceae > Duganella > Duganella paludis. The sequence continues at coordinate 4,658,366 of NZ_CM136922.1, read as the reverse complement.
ATTCAGGGATTTTTATCGGCGAAACCCCGTCACTAATTCCAAGGCATTTCCGTAAATTGGGTGATAACAACGTCCCCTGAGCCAAAACAGGGTGACGTCCGAGAATTGTGTCGTCAAACTTTCTACATAACGGCGTGATCAAATTTAAAATCTTCGCCGCCTTATCAGTATCGAATTGCGCTGGAAACTGGTTTTGCAATATTTCCTCTAGTGTTCGTTCATTCTCGGGGCCAGCCGCCGATCGAGGATTGACGCACACTAAAGCACCATCAGATACAGAGTCTTTGCTAAACACAACTCCTAGCGAGCTGGTTTTCCAAACAAAGCGGAATGCATCAGAATCCATGAGACTATAAAAAATATCTTCCCCTAGATCTGAAAAAAGTTTGCCAATCCCAAAAACAGGAAAATAAATACGGTCAAAACACATTAAACCGACTACAAGATCATGCAATGCTGTGCTAACCAAGTTAGGTAATTCTTCTTGAATAAACCCCATCCCCACTGAAGCGTGCCCTACAGGCACGTGAAGCTCGTCTTCGAAAGTAAATGTCTGAGAACTTTGAAAGGTGCCAGTAGATAAATAATCTGGGATATAAATCGCACTGGTACGCTTAGAGGGTTCCACTTCAATCTTATCTTTCTCTTTCCGAACAGGCGTGCGTAGAAGATCGAGCACATTCAAAGCACCGCGATGATCCCCGTGCTCCGATGTTAGGTATTTGATCATCCGAACACCCTGCGGTGGTGTGTCAGTATTTATGTCCGAAGTCACGAAGAAATGAGGACCCGAACCAAGAACTGGGGTATTCTTATTGTTCTCTTCAAGTAGATCCAAGATATATTTATCGCGCAAACCATAACCCAAGAACACCACTGAAGCTTGGTCAAGCATCTTTCCAAGATTACTCAGAAACGAAGGGGTTTCAATTAACTCTTGATAGTCTTCAACAGTCCAAATACTCGAAGTGATGTCGCTGCATGATCCGTGAACATGGTAGATAAACGACTTGCCCTGAGACATTTCTTTTCTTGCAAATTCAATACCGCCCCGATCAATAGAGGAAATTAGATCCAAATTCTTGTCCAGACTCATATCAATGTTTGTCGTAACTATTTGCAATGGATCCATTGCTTTCAAAGCATTAATCATCCGAACATAGATTGGGCTTGGTTGCCTTAAGCTAAGAGATTCCGAGAGAAGTGTATAGTATCGGCTAGAATTTATGGACTTACAGAGGGAGAATACTTTGGGGAAATCTTTTTCCGCCATAGCAGCCGCACCTCCAATGCGATCATATCCTGTTTCAAGTCTCAGAAATTTACTGTGAAACTGACTTGCCAAATCCTCCCATCCTGGATAGCCCGCCCAACGACCAGCACCCGCACCAATCCATAAAATAATTGGGCGACCACTTTCCTTAACATCTCGAAGTTCTAAGAGAGCTGAGTAGGTTTCGGCTTCGGTTGGATTAAACATCGAATATTTCCAGTGTTGAGATTGATCTTAAAAATAAGAAAACACCATGACTTCTGTTCCGGGCGTAGATATTTCTGGTCAACCGTTGCTTCGGAAGTCAGATTGGATAGAGCCTGATTTACAGAGTACAAGATTGAGGGCAAATCAGCTAGGGTTAGATCTTTGCTGGTGATCCACCCTCAGCACATTCCAGAACCCAGGTGTATAAGGTTTGGCGTCGAAAATCTCAAAGTTGATGAGCGCTGCCCCATTGCGGCAACCCTTATATTCTAGGACTTTGCTTTTTTCGAGCCGGATGGGGCAGCGTTATTTGAGCAAGATTTCCGCAGTGGCGTCAGTCCAAGATGTAGCAATCCCCACTGCCACGCCACGTGGAAATAGCGATGATGGGGCGGCCCTCGATGTCGCCGTGGTGGGCGATTGCGAAGCCGCTGTCGATGCTGTGCTTGATGGTCATAACTTCCAAGATGTCGGCCAGTTCGCCGATGGTGATTTTTCGCATAGGTATGTTTCTGTTCAAGTTGCTAGGGGCCGCCGCTGCATCCACTGGGCGGTCATTGGAATTGCTCTCTGAGTTACTATTTACATAAACCTTTTTCTCCTATTGATTGCCGAATCAATCCTCACCGTACAGATTGGCCTGTGTCGTTTTCTCGGATTGACCTGTGTCGTCGGTATAAGATTGACTTGTGTCACGGAACAGGTCGGAGAACAGGGTATTGGATCGAAGGTGCGACACAGCCCGGAACCCCTATCACATAAGGCTCCGCGCCCGTGTCGAAACACCCTCAAGACTTTGTCTTGAGAGGCAGGGGGGCACAGTCCATTTTCCAGTCACACTCCATCTCTTTCCCGCAACGCCGATCTCTTCAAAACATCGGCAACAATCGCAAGCTGGCGCGCGGCAACTTTGCGGTCGATTGCCAGCCCCGTGAGCTGTTCATACCGGCGCGCGGCCTCTGCTGGGCCTCCGGTGGTATGAGCCTGCGCAAGCCAGAGGCGATGCCTACGGAGAAGCGTTGATGTGGCGTCGGCATCGGTGAACGTGCTTGTCCTCCGAACTCCGTCCACGTCGCACTTCAACTTGCCGAATACGCGAGCGCGCATTTCCTGAATCGCCATCTGCCGACGCTTGATCGGTGCTGATTTCAACCAGAAAAGCTCAAGCTGTTGCTCCTCCGTGAGCGAGAGCGACTTCGCTACCTTCCACGGCTCGCGCTTGCCGCCGTTCGCCATGTAGGCTGCTTCGGACAAGAACTGGCCTTCCGTGCCATTGAATACTTTCAGGCAGCGGCGATGTTTCACGGCACTTGCGTGATTGCGATGCCGATGCCGCAGCCACTCAAGATCGAACACGACAAGATCCGCCTGCCGTTCCGCACTAAAGTCGGCCGAGGAGCGCCAGTCATGACGGAAGCAGGGCGGCACATTGATGCGCGTAAGGGCTGTAGCAAGCACATAGGCGCTGGCGCGCTTGCCAGCCATGAATGCCCGTCGGAACCGCTCGATCAACTCGTCTCGCGGGACTGAGACAAGGCGGCTTTGCGCTTCCATCAAAGTGAACAGCGATACTTGGCGCATCAGGGTGGCGAGAGATTCAAGGCTAGCTGCGGGTTGCGCAACGGAGGCCTGGACCGTGAAGCCCTCGCGGGCTTCGGTGCCTGATACTTCGGCGGCCATCAATGCGCTGCGGATGGCGCGCCCAAGGCGGCCTGCAAGTCACACTCGAAGCGCGCGGCCAAAGTCAGGTAGCCAGAAGGTGCGATGCGCCGGATGCCGTCCAGGATCGATTCAGGGCCGTAGCTAATCATCAGATTGGCGGCCTCGTTTCGCAGCCCAGGATAGGATTCCGCCAGCGCCAGCAACTCAACGCACTCCATCTCGATTTGGGCGAGACGGCGGCGAATGATCTCGCTGCCGTTCAGGCCGGTGAGGTCTGTCATCTTGTCGAAGATGGCGGCGGTTTCAGGGTTCAGGGTCAGTTTGACGTTGGTCATGGTGATGCCTTTCATTCTTGGATTATTGGTTGTCGTCAAACCATACGCCGTGCAGCGCGTCAGCTACGTCGCCGTGGTTCTCAGCGATGACAATTGGCGCGCCGTAGCGGGTGCCGTGGTGGACCGTGAAGCCCCCCATGTCGATGGAGTATTCGAGCTGCGACTCCGCCAGCGTTTGCCGGAGCGTCGCTGTATCGACGGCGTGGAAGTGCTGGGCGCTGAGCAGGCTATGCGTGTGCATGTTCATGCCATACCTCGCTCAATCAAAGCGCGAATGTCCTCCCGCGCCAAGCGGTCACGCGCGGCGACAACTTATGCCCAATGGGGTAGCGGCCAGATTTCACTCCGGCCCACCATGTAGATTTGCTGACGGGGAAAGCGGCCAGTACGCTAGACAGGCGGACAAAGCCGGTCAAGGGCAGGTTGTAGGGTTGTCCATTCATCATTGTGTAACTCCTAATCGCGTTGAAGAAGTCCACATTCTGCGACCACCTGATCCAATAAAAAATCGAAATGGCAACAGAACCATTTCGAGTATTTCCTACCTAAGCACTCCTTTTCGGCGCAATAGCGGCTTGATCGTTTGGTTTATTTTCTTTTCCGGGTCATTGAATTCGTCGTTGTCCTTACCCACCGCATCGCGATACGCCTCAAATGCGGCCTGACAAGCTTCGCGTTTGACAGCCTTTGAGGGAACGGAATATGTTTCACAGCCGAACTCAGAATCAAAGTGCCAAGTATGCTTGCGGATAACTCGCATATAGGCGGTTACAGTTCGGCGCTCAACTTCTTCCGAAACGTGCTGTCCTCCAGCGCGTCGCTTCTGCTTCAAGTTGAACGCCTCATCTAAGGAGGCAACTTCGCCGCTCAGGTGACGTTGCAAGCAATAACTCAAATAGCCTAAAGCTGCGCGCGATGGGCTGTTTGCCTGCAATTGCCTGAGTATTGTTGCGAGTATCAACCGCGATTGTTCATCGACCGTTTCCCCTTCGGGATCTGAATGAACATCTCCCATGACCACATTCTTCATTCGCGGAACCAAGAGGCTGTCGTCGATTCGGTGCGTCAAATCGTCCAAGTCTTCATCAGTGAGTTCGGCGTACTTGGCATGTTCATCCTTCAAGCGACCCTCCTTCCAAATGCGCCAGCAACAACCTTGCCGCTTGCCACGCCGTCAATAAAGTCGGCCCAGTCCTGCATCATCACGCGGCGCTCGGCCAGAAACTTTGCGCGGTCGTATGCTGCCGCCACCTTATCCTTCTGTGCATGTGCCAACTGGCGATCCACCACCTCATGCCGATAGCCCAAGCGCTCCTTGATGGTTGACATCGCCAAGGCGCGGAAGCCGTGGCCGGTCATTTTGTTCTTGTAACCCATGCGCTTAAGTGCCGCCAGGATTGCGCCGTTGCTCATTGGCTTCTCATGGTCACGCTGGTTTGGAAAAAGGTACTCGCCGCCGCCTGTAAGCTGGTGCAGTTCGCGCAGCAGCTCCAGCGCTTGCCGAGACAGGCAAACGTGATGATCGGTCGTGTCGGGGTTCACGGTCAGCTTGCCGCGTTTCATGCGATGCCACGGGATGACCCACTCACCCTTTTCCAGGTCGATTTCGCTCCACGGTGTTTCAATCAGTTCTGATGTCCGAACGAATACCAGCATCATCAAGCGCAGAGCAATCCTGGTGGGTTTGAACAAGCGCGCGTCATTCTTGTCCATCGCGGCCAGGAATGCCGGAAGCTCGTCGGCGGTAATGGCCGCAAAATGCCCCGCCTTGACCGGCTTCAAAACGTCCTTCATATCCGCAGCAGGATTACGGTTTTCGATACCGTGCTGGTTCGCGTAACTGAACACGCGCGCGCAGGTCGCCTTGATGCGGTGCGCGATCTCGTGCGCGCCTCGGCCCTCGATCTTGCGCAGCGCGGCGATCATGTGCTGATGCTTGATCGCACCAACCGGCATAGAACCGATTTCCGGGAAGATGTCGATTTCCAGTCGTCTGAGGGTGTCTCTGGCTGTAGATTCGCTCCAGGTAGACAACTTGTTCGCGTGCCATTCGCGCGCCAACTTCTCGAATGTGTTGGCGTTAGCTTCGACCAATTCACGCTGGCGCTCCTTCCTGTCTTGGCTGGGGTCGATTCCCTGGTCGAGCAGCTTGCGAGCTGCCAACCGCCTGTTACGCGCGTCCGCCAGGGTGACTTCCGGGTATTTGCCAAAGGCCAGGGTGCGGCGCAGGTCGCCATACCTGTAGTCCATGCGCCAATACTTAGCACCATCGGTGTTGACAAGAAGATAAAGGCCGCCGCCGTCCGACAGCTTGTATGGCTTATCTTTTGGTTTAGCGGTTCGGGGTTGGATATCAGTGAGAGGGACAGCAAGCTTTGGCATGTGACGGTATCTGTTTTGACGGATAAGAACGATACCGTCAAAGATACTGTCAAAGTTGCTGGATTTCAATGGACCATATTGGACCGCCTGAAATGAAAAACCCGCGATCTCAGAGGGAGTATCGCGGGTTTCTGGACTTCTTTGGACTTCTTACTACATGTTCTTGGCGGAGAGAGGGGGATTCGAACCCCCGATAGGTTTGACCCTATACACGCTTTCCAGGCGTGCGACTTCAACCGCTCATCCACCTCTCCTGCATTTCCCAAACCTCGGGAAGCGCCGAATTATAGCAAAGATTCCGACGAGTACCAACATTATTTGCCGCTACGTCATCACCTCTGCATGGGTTCCCGCTTTCGCGGGAACGACGACGCTACGAAGCCTCTTTCAACTGCTCCAGAATCGCCGGATTCTCCAACGTCGACACATCCTGCGTAATCACCTCGCCCTTGGCCAACACCCTCAGCAAACGACGCATGATCTTGCCCGAGCGTGTCTTCGGCAGATTATCCCCAAACCGAATCTCCTTCGGCTTGGCGATCGGACCAATCTCCTTGGCGACCCAGTTGCGCAACTCCAGCGCCAGCTTCTTGGCATCCTCACCCGTCGGCCGCGCCTGCTTCAACACCACGAACGCGCAGATCGATTCGCCCGTCGTGTCATCCGGCTTGCCCACCACGGCCGCTTCGGCCACCAGCGGATTCGCCACCAGCGCCGATTCAATCTCCATCGTGCCCATGCGGTGGCCCGAGACGTTCAACACGTCATCGATACGACCGGTGATGGTGAAGTAGCCCGTATCCTTGTTGCGAATCGCGCCATCGCCCGCCAGATACATGCGGCCACCCAGTTCCTCCGGGAAGTAGGAAGTCTTGAAGCGCTCCGGGTTGTTCCAGATCGTGCGGATCATCGACGGCCACGGACGCTTGACCACCAAAATACCGCCCTGCCCGTTCGGCACATCCACACCAGCCTCGTCCACGATCGCGGCCATGATGCCCGGCAGCGGCAGCGTGCACGAGCCCGGCACCATGGGGGTTGCGCCCGGCAACGGGGTGATCATGTGGCCGCCCGTTTCGGTCTGCCAGAAGGTGTCGACGATAGGACACTTCTCGCCGCCCACTTGCGTGTAGTACCACATCCACGCTTCCGGATTGATCGGCTCGCCCACCGTGCCCAGCAAACGCAGCGACGACAGGTCGTAGTTTTTCGGGTGCACTTTCGGATCGACGTCCGATGCCTTGATCAGCGAGCGGATCGCCGTCGGCGCGGTGTAGAAGATGTTGACCTTGTGCTTGGCGACGGTTTCCCAGAAGCGGCCCGCATTCGGGTAGGTCGGGATGCCTTCGAACACGACCTGCGTCGCGCCCACCGCCGTCGGACCGTAGGCGATGTAGCTGTGGCCCGTTACCCAGCCGATGTCGGCCGTGCACCAGTAGACGTCGCTCGGCTTGATGTCGAACGACCATTTCATGGTCAGCGCCGCCCACAGCAGGTAGCCGCCGCTGGAGTGTTGCACGCCCTTCGGCGTGCCGGTCGAGCCGGAGGTGTAGAGGATGAACAGCGGGTGCTCGGCGTCGACCCATTCCGGTTCGCAGTCGGCCGATTGGTTTTCCACCAGTTCGTGCAGCCACAGGTCGCGGCCTTCCTTGAAGGCGATCGCGCCGCCCGTGCGCTTGTAGACGATGACGTCTTTGATGGTGTCGCAACCGCCCAGCGCCAGCGCTTCGTCGACGATGGCTTTCAACGGCAGGTGTTTGCCGCCGCGCAGTTGTTCGTCGGCGGTGATGACGGCCACCGCGCCGGCGTCGATGATGCGCTCCTGCAGCGATTTGGCCGAGAAGCCGCCAAACACCACCGAGTGCGTGGCGCCGATGCGCGCACACGCTTGCATGGCGGCCACGCCTTCCACCGACATGCTCATGTAGATGATGACGCGGTCGCCTTTCTTGATGCCGCGCGCTTTCAGGCCGTTGGCGAATTTGCAGACTTTTTCGTGCAGCTCTTTGTAGCTGACGTGCGTAGCCTTGCCGTCGTCCGCTTCGAAGATGATGGCGGTCTTGTCGGCGTTGCCGTTCTGCAGATTGCGGTCGAGGCAGTTGTACGAGACGTTGAGCTTGCCGTCTTCGAACCATTTGTAGAACGGCGCGTTGTCTTCGTTCAGGGTTTTGGTGAATGGCGTTTGCCAGTCCAGGTGTTCTTTCGCCAGGCGCGACCAGAAGCCTTCGTAGTCGGCCGCCGCCTCTGCGCACAGCGCGTTGTAGGCATCCATCCCGGATACGGTGGCCTGGCCGGCAAAGTCGGCCGAGGGTGCGAAGACGTGGGATTCTTGTGGTCCTTGGGTTGTCGTGCTGCTCATGGTGTCTCCATTTTGTAGTAGTCGTTTGCTATCAAACATAAACGTGATCGCTTACTGTGCCCTTACAGCCCTGCCCTTCCCCGGCGGAGGATGGCATGCACGACAATTTTACCAATCTTTCAATGCAGCCTACCGATGCGGTCGCCCGACAGCACGTGTAAAATGTCGGCAGTCTTCATAGTCTGCCTCATTTCCTGGAGTTTTGCCCTAATGACCGAGCCAAATCAGAAGCTGCGCCCTCTGCCCGCTTTTATTTTCATGACCCGCTGGCTGCAACTGCCGCTGTACCTCGGCTTGATACTGGCGCAGTGCGTCTATGTATTCCATTTCTGGGTCGAACTCAAAGACCTGATTGGCGCCGCGCTCGGCAACGAGGCGGCGCTGCAGCACATCCTGCAAGCGGTGGCCGTGCCAGGCGCACCGCTGCCGGAAAAACTCAATGAAACCACCATTATGCTGGTGGTGCTCGGCCTGATCGACGTGGTCATGATCTCCAATCTGCTGGTGATGGTGATCATCGGTGGCTACGAGACCTTTATCTCCCGCATGAACCTCGATACCCATCCGGACCAGCCGGAGTGGCTGTCGCACGTGAACGCTTCCGTGCTGAAGACCAAGCTGGCGATGGCGATCATCGGCATTTCGTCCATCCATTTGCTGAAGACCTTTATCAACGCCGACAACTACAGCGAGAAAGCGCTGGTCGCGCAAACGGTGATCCACGTCGTATTCCTGCTGTCGGCGCTGGCCATCTCTTACACCGACCGCATCACCACGATGACGCACAACGAATCCCACTAACCCCCGCGAGAACATCATGACCATCATAAAGCAAGAAGACCTGATCGAATCCGTTGCCGCCGCGCTTCAGTACATCAGCTATTACCATCCGGCCGATTACATCGAGCACCTGGCCCGCGCCTATGAACACGAGCAGAGCCCGGCCGCCAAGGACGCCATCGCGCAGATCCTGACCAACTCGCGCATGTGCGCCGAGGGCAAGCGTCCGATCTGCCAGGATACCGGCATCGTCAACGTCTTCCTGAAGATCGGCATGGGAGTGCGTTTCGAAGGCTTCACTGGCACCGTGACCGACGCCGTCAACGAAGGCGTGCGCCGCGCGTACAACTTCGACGACAACAAGCTGCGCGCGTCGATCGTCGCCGATCCGCATTTCGACCGCAAGAACACCAAGGACAACACGCCTGCCGTGGTCCACATGGAGCTGGTGGAAGGCGATACCGTCGACGTCAAGGTGGCTGCCAAAGGCGGCGGCTCGGAGAACAAGTCGAAGATGATCATGATGAATCCTTCCGATTCGCTGATCGACTGGGTACTGAAGACCGTGCCGACCATGGGCGCCGGCTGGTGCCCGCCTGGCATGCTGGGCATCGGCATCGGCGGCACCGCCGAGAAAGCCATGCTGATGGCCAAGGAAGTGCTGATGGAAGACATCGATATGTTCGAACTGAAGCAGCGCGGCCCGCAGAACAAGCTGGAAGAACTGCGTATCGAACTGTGCGACAAGATCAATGCCCTGGGCATCGGCGCGCAAGGCCTGGGCGGCTTGACCACCGTGTTGGACGTGAAGATCATGATGCATCCGACCCACGCCGCATCGAAACCGGTCGCCATGATCCCGAATTGCGCCGCCACCCGCCACGGTCACTTCGTGCTGGACGGTTCCGGTCCTGCCTACATGACGCCGCCACCGCTGTCGACCTGGCCTGACGTATCGTGGGCGCCGGATACCGAGAAGTCCAAGCGCGTCGATCTGAACACGCTAACCAAGGAAGAAGTCGCTTCGTGGAAGCCGGGCCAGACCCTGCTGCTGAACGGCAAAATGCTGACCGGCCGCGACGCCGCGCACAAGCGCATCCAGGACATGCTGGCCAAGGGCGAAGAGCTGCCGGTGGACTTCAAGAACCGCGTGATCTACTACGTCGGCCCGGTCGATCCGGTGCGTGATGAAGTCGTCGGCCCAGCCGGCCCGACCACCGCCACCCGCATGGACAAGTTCACCGACATGATGCTGGAGAAGACCGGCCTGATCGCGATGATCGGTAAAGCCGAACGCGGGCCTACCGCCATCGAGTCGATCCAGAAGCACAAGTCGGCCTACCTGATGGCGGTCGGCGGTTCGGCCTACCTGGTGTCGAAGGCGATCAAGCAATCGCGCGTGCTGGGCTTTGCCGACATGGGTATGGAAGCGATCTACGAGTTCGACGTGGTCGATATGCCGGTGACCGTGGCCGTCGATTCCGCTGGTACCTCGGTGCACAACACCGGTCCTGCGGAATGGAAGACGCGCATCGAGCAGCTGAACGTGCCTGTCGTTACCGTCTGATGCAGATCGCCCGCTCACCCGCATCGCCCATCGGGGTTTTCGATTCCGGTGTGGGCGGGCTGTCGGTGCTGCGCCATATCCGGGCGCAGTTGCCGAATGAGGATTTGCTGTACTTCGCCGATTCCGGCCATGCGCCGTATGGCGACAAGACCGAGCAGTATGTGGTGGACCGCGCGCTGGCGGTGACGGAGTATCTGCTGACGCAAGGCGCCAAGGCGCTGGTGGTGGCCTGCAATACGGCCACGGTGGCCGCCATCAAGGCGGTACGGGCGCGCTATCCGGAATTGCCGGTGGTGGGCGTAGAGCCTGGCCTCAAGCCGGCTGCTGCGGCCTCGCGCAACGGCAAGGTCGGCGTGCTGGCGACGGCGCGCACGCTCAAGGGCGAGAAGTTCCTGCAACTGCGCGAGCAGATCAGCGCGGCCACGCGGGCCGAGTTCCTGTTGCAGCCGGCGGTGGGCCTGGTCGATGAGATCGAGAAGGGTGACCTGGAAGCGCCGGAGATCGGCGCCATGCTGGAGCGCTACGTGGCGCCGCTGCTGGACCAGGGCGCCGATACGCTGGTGCTGGGCTGCACCCACTACCCTTTCGTCCGCAACGGCATCGAGCGCGTGCTGCGCGAGCATGAGCGCAGCGACGTGACCTTGATCGATACCGGCGACGCTGTCGCGCGTCAGCTGGGTCGCCTGCTGGAGGCCGGCGGCTTGCTGCAGCCGGCGGATGGCGATGCGGCTACGCTGAAAGGCTACACCAGCGGCGACGTGGAAGCACTGACACGGGCGTTTGCCAGCTTGCTGGGCTTGTCCACGCCGGTGGAAAAAATTGCCGTTTAGGCAAACGAAAAAAATCTTCAATTTAAATTTGCAGGATTGCACAACGGCTTGTATAATTCTGGCTCGTTGTTCAGCACTAGTTGAAAAGCGGAAGTAAGACAGTGGTGGCTGTAGCTCAGTTGGTAGAGTCCAGGATTGTGATTCCTGTTGTCGTGGGTTCGAGCCCCATCAGCCACCCCAAATCTCTTAGATTCAGTCAGAATGCGGCCTCCAGGCCGCTTTTTGTTTTGCCATCATCCACTTCGCTCATCCAGCTCCCCCACTCTCGAGGAGCTAGAGCTATGAGCATCAAGACCCCCCGCCTCATTCGCGACCGCTGCGGCGTGTTCTATTTTCGCTATATTGTCCCTTTGGCATGGCGTGTTACCATTCAGAAAAAAGAAATCCGTCGCAGCTTGCGGACCAAGGACGCCAACACGGCTCGCCATGCCGCCCTGCTGCTTTCCGCTCAACTGGAGATTTTTATGGCAAAGTCCAAAGCCGCCGCAAAAGAGCAAACTTTGCTCGACAAGCAGGGCGAGGAGCTGCTCGCATTCATGCACGATAGCACCGTGCACAAAATGCTTGTCCGCTACTTCCCTAATGGGGAAATGCACGTAGAGACAGACACGCCCGAGGAGGCGAGGGCCGCGCGGGCCATCGTCGCAGACCACGCAAAAATGCGAGCACTCGCAACGCAAGCGGTCGATGTGCTGCCCTCGTCGCGGTGCGGGACAACCCTCGCAGTCGCCAAGGCAGATTACGAACTGGAAAAAAAATCGACGCTTGCGGCGTCCACGCTCGCCAAACATCGGGGAGTGCTCAAAGCGTTTATCGCGTTCAAGGGGAATGTCGATGTTGCGATGGTTCGGCCCGAGGACGTTGCGACGTTTAAATCTAGACTGCTTGAAGATGAACGCGCGGCCACGACGATCAACGACCAGATAACCATCCTCCATAATTTTTTTGAATACTGCATAAACAACAAGCAGGCGAACATGGTCAACCCCGCAGCGAAGTTGCACATCGAGGGCGCGGCCAACTTGGCGGAGTCCTATAAGCCGTTCGACGATGACGAGCTTCGGAAAATGTTCGAGCCGACGCTATACCTCCGAAAAATGAGACAGCCCGATCTGTATTGGGGGCCGCTGCTCGCGCTTTTTTCGGGCGCAAGGGCCGAGGAGATTGCGAGCTTGGACCTTGCTCAAATCAAAGCGGTCAAAGGCGTGTGGATCATCAATATTTTAAAAGGCAAGACCGCCAACGCCGTGCGGCGCATTCCGATACACGATGAGTTGATCGCGCTGGGCTTCTTGGACTACGTTGATTGCTTGCGCGTCGCGGGCTATAAAAAGCTGTTCCCCCATCTGCAAGACGGCAAGAACGGCTACAAAAAAAATATGTGCAGGACGTTCGGGAACTACCTCGACCATCCGCGCGTTGACATTGTTGACCCGTTGAAGGTGTTCCACTCGTTCCGCCACACCGTCGTCACTGCGTTGACGGGCAAGGGCGTGAACGAGGGATTAAAGCGGGCGATGGTGGGCCATGACATTTTCACCGTGACAGATGCCCATGTCGATTACACGCACATTGACAAGCTGACCGTCCCCGAGCTGCAAACAGCGATCAACAAGCTCAAATACGAGAGCTTGCGGCTTTCCGCGTTGAAGCTTCCCGCCGATGCTTTCTTGCCAGTGATCGCGAAGCGAATTGCGGAGCGAGAAGCCGCGAACGCCCGCAAATCGGAGACGTTAAAATAAGCTGCACACCAACAACCTATAACCTCACCGAAAGGCGAACATGCTGCAAATATCCGTCACCATGGAAGACCTCAAAGACAGCGCTTTTGATGTTGTCGGCGCCGCGCTCTTTGAGGGCGTGGAGCGAGCATACACGACAGATTGGAGCGTCACCGGCCCAATAATTCAAGCGTTGGGGGTCTCCATCAACTACCAGGGCGAGAGCGAGGAGCCAAAGCTGGTTAGCCGCAATATCGGCGAAAATGATTTCGACTGGATGGCGACCTACGGCGATGCGGTCACGTTTTCGGCGTCGCCTCTTGTCGCCACCATCAAGGCAATCGCAACGCAACGGCTCGGCGATCTGGCGTTGCCGATCTCGCACAAGAACGTTGTGGGCATGGTCAAAGATCAATTTACGGTCGTATCCTCGTTGCTGGAGGGCTCCAACTGCCATGATGTTGAGCCGGGCGACAGGATCAACACCTATGTCTTTGTCGCCAAAGAAGGCGATGGCGAGTCGGCCATGTTTCAAGACCTTGTGAACCTCGTTGGTCAACTTGAAAGCCTCACGATTTTGGAAACCCAAGGGCCAGCCAATGCAGCAGAGCGAATCGTGGTCGAGCACACCTAACCGACTTCGCCATGAGACAAACAAGGGCCGCGATTGCGGCCCTCGTCGTCTGCGGACTCGCCCGCATCACCAGCGCAGGCCGGTCGCCGCCTGCGCCTTCTGCTCTGCGATGGTCTTGCTGTGGGCTGCCGCCATTGCTCGCTCGAACGTTCTGAAAAACCAATAATCGAGCAGCTCCGGCGACGGATTGCTGTCCGCCTTGACGCCGCTGAAAATCTCCACATCGGGGCCGCTCCCTCGCTGCAAATAGATCGCCGCAACAAGGTCGGGCCTCGCTGGCGGGTCTTCGACGTAGATGGGCCGCCATTGGTCTTCGCGGGGTAGCCGGGGGTGGTTGTCGAGTGCCATCATTTGCCTCCCACGATGCTGCGCAGCCATGCCGCCTCCTGCCGCCGCTGCTCCGGCATGACCTCGCGCAGACGCATCGCGCTCGCGATGTAGGCCCGCACACCGATGAGCAAGCCGACCGCAAACGCGGCCACCAGCGCCCACCAAAACCAGTCCATTCCATCCATCTCTTGCCCTCCTTTGTTGTCGTCAGTCGTTGCCCATCAGCTCGCAGGCGCCGGGGTGCTCCAGGCGCAGCCAATGCCCTTCGGTTGCGAGCATGTCGCGCAACCATGGACGCTCGGCCAACGTCGCCCTAATCCTCTCCGCATCGTTGTCGCATCGGTGCAAGAGATGATTGCCCAGCAGCTCGCGCGCCGACTCTCGCCAAGAGCGGGCGGCGACTTGCAGCACTGGGAGCACGTCGGCGGGCCGCAGCTCGGCAACGATGGCGAGGCGAATGAGCGCGAAGGCGAACAGCACGCCTAGCGCCATAAAGAAAAAATCGAGAAGCGAAAACACGCCCATGGCCGCCTCCGTCAGTTGTCGCGCCGGGCGCGTTCGGCTTCGATGAATTCCGCGAGCCAGGGGTGCCAGCTCAATGAGCGGGCCAGCTCGTCGGGGTCGCCCTCCGCCCGCTTGAGGAGCTGGGCGGCGAAGCGCTCGCGCTCGCGCCGCTCCCGCTTCTTGGCGATGCGGCGACGGTGCTCCCAGATCACGCGGTCGAACTCCGCCCGCCCCTCCAACAGTTCTTCCCAATCCATGTTGTTGCGCCAGCGCCGCACAAGCGTCCGATACCCAAACATTTTCCGGCCCTCCTTTCCTGTTGTTGATGCTTCCAGCCTATCGCCGCGCTCGGCCCTCCGCCACGCCGTCAAGCGGCTCACATGCGGGCCACCATGCGAGGCGCGGGCGTCGTCGGAGCGGCCACCGTGGACGCCTTTGGCTCCGGCGTCGCCTGGCGTTGACCTGGCGCGGGGATGGTCGGCGCCGCCGTGGCGGTCGCGGCCTTGGCGTCCAGCTTGGCGCCGAAGCTCTCCCGCTGCTCTGGCGTCAAATAGTCAAGCGTCCAGTCCTTCGAGCCGTCTCGGCTCATCGCTCGGCCAAGGTTGGCGAGCGCGTCGGCGGTGTCCTCGCAATCCGCCGTCGTCCCGTAAAGCCAAGTCTCTTGCTTGCTCCGCGACGCGATGACGTAAGCCGCCTGCTTGTTCAAGCTGTCGGGGTCGAGGAAGGTGTAGGCGTGGTGTTTGCTCGCGCCCTGCTTGCTGTTGCCGGTCCCTGCGTAGCCGTATGTAAAGGCGTCGTATTCACTCAACGCCATAGCGATCTGCTTGCCGTCGTCGCGCAGCAAGTGCAAAACTGCGTCGCCCGTGTTTC
This sequence comes from Duganella paludis, assembly GCF_054461335.1. Taxonomy (NCBI): domain Bacteria; kingdom Pseudomonadati; phylum Pseudomonadota; class Betaproteobacteria; order Burkholderiales; family Oxalobacteraceae; genus Duganella; species Duganella paludis. Next base: position 4,642,912 of record NZ_CM136922.1, on the reverse strand, counting down.
GGTGGCGGGTGATGCCGGTTAGCGTAGCCTCCTCGCCATTGTTCACGCCGAGGACCGCGCTCGTCTTCTTGAACTGCAAGCGCTCGCCCTCGCGCAGCTCCCGCAAGACCTTGGGCGCGTTCTGCGAGGTTTGGAGTTCGACCCAATGCGCCTCGTCGCTAAGCTCGCCGCGCTCGATCCGCAGGCGGCGGACTTCATCGTTGACGATGCCCGCCTTTTCGTGCGTCGGGACGATGCCGATTTTCTGCGTCCAGTCCGTCGAGTCGTCGGCAATGTCGCGCGCCATGCGTTTGAGCGCCTCGTCGGTCGAGTTCTCAAAAATCATTTGGCCGTTGGCGCGAAATGCCTCCAAGGCTTCCGCCCCGCGCCCGTCTTTGAGGTTCAAGACCGCGTTGCGGTGCCAGTCGATTTTTTGGCGCTCAATGTCGTTTAGCTCCGCGACTTTGAAACCCAAATCCTGCAATCCACCCATCCACGCCCCGCGCTCGATGTTCTGATATTGGAGACGGTCGCCGAGGATGACGATTTTGGATTCCGGCGCAAGGCGTTGCAGTTGCCGGAACTGGCGAGCGCCAACCATCGCGGCTTCGTCAAGGATGATGGTCGTTTTTGCGTCGAGCGTGATCTTGCCGCGCCGCGCGTCGCTGAGAAGTTTGGCGAGCGTGCCGCCTTCCGCAATGCCCGCGCCTTCTTTGAGTCCCGCCGCTGCGTTGCCTGCGAGCGCGACGCCGATGACTCGCTGGCCTGCCGCTTCTTCCATGGCTCGGACTGCGCCCATCGTAAAGCTCTTGCCGGTGCCGCTAAGCCCGTTGATGAGGACATGGCGGCCAGCGGTCGCGACGTGTTCCAGGGCTGTGACCTGCTCCGCTTTCATGCTCACAGGCTTGCCGATCTTTTCCGACATTTCGGCCTCGTATTTCGCGCGCGCCTCCGCGACCTGCCCCGCCGTCCGGTCGTGCATCTTGTCTTCGCTCGCCGCGCGGAAGTCGAGCATAAGCCCAAGTTCCTCGCGGATGGCCTCGGGCGTGGTGTAGAGGTGGCGCGTTTTGAGCTTCTGCGGCGGCCTGCCGATATTGGCTTGTTCGGGGTGGTATGTCCCAAGCTTGACAGGTGCGGAGGCAAGCAAGCCGCTCGTAATGCGGTCGCTTTTCTTGACGTGCTCGCCAAGCGCGAAGGCGTCGCCAAAAAGGATTTTGTCGGTCGCCGCCTCGATTTCCGCGCGCGTCATTCCGCCACTACGGCCCGCCGCGATGGCGACGGCTTGCAGCACGTCCTTGCGCTCGAAAACGGATTGCTGCTCCGTCAGCTCGGCGAGGATCGCCGCGCCGTCGATGGTCGGCGTCTGCTTGATGCCGGTGCGCAGGCCGTCGATGGCAGTGGCGTCAAGGCCGTGCGGCTCGCCGCGCGCCCTCCACACCGCGAGAAGATCGCCGAAGGCCGGTTCGTGCTTTTCTTCCCGCACAGCTTTCGCCGCCCGGTCGCACGCGTCCCGGTTCTTGGGATCGAGGTTGCGCGCTTTGAGATAGTCCAAGACCTTTTTACGCCCTTGCGAAAACTCGCCCTTGGCCTCGTCGGTAAAGCCCGCCACTTCGAAAGCAAAATCGCTCTTTTGGTCCGGGACGATCTGGAAGCCCATGGCGTTCAAGTTCTTCGCCAGTTGAGCTTGGTAGATCGCTCCTGCTGTTTTGTAGTGCGCGAGCAGCTCCGCGCCGTCGATGCTGCCCCAGCTCCCATCCTGCCGCATCGCCATGGCCGCCATGGCGTTGTGGTGGTGCATTTGCGGGTCCAGCGCTCGGCTCGTCATGTGCGTGAACGTGGCGACGGCGAGGCCCGCGCACGGCTCCAAGTGCGCTCCGCCCTTGCCCGTTCGGATCGTCAAATTGTCCTGCAAGTATTTGACGCTTTCGGCGTTGGCCTGCTCGCTCGCTTTAATGATCGCGTCGCGCAGTTCCGGCGAAGCGTAGGCCATGGCCAGGGAGACGGACTTGGGTGGGCTGTTGACGCAATCAAAGCCGACCTTTTCGCGCCGCTCGCTTCCCGCGTTCTTTGTCAGTCGCGAGCCATCGGGCGCGAAGCCATCTAGCACGCGCTCGAAGGCTTCCGCGTCCACCGCTTTGCCTGCGATTCCCAGCGCCTCGGCCCCGGCTCCCTGCCAGTGCGATGCGTCGCGCTGGGTGCCGTCGGCGTTGATAAAATACTCGGTCGCTTTGAGGTATTCGACAGTATTGCCGCCCTTCTTGATCGTGTATGGCTTGCTCATCATGTCGCGCTACTCCTCACTGCTCGGCCTTCGGTGTCGATTGTTTTCTCGCCCGCGCCGCCGCAAGCAACGGGTTTGCCCTGCGCTGCTTCTCGTCGCTCTCGCTCGTTGCGGTGGGCGTCATGATTGGCGCCGGGGTGGCCTTCGGTTCGAGCGCCTCAACGACCTCGAGGGCGTGATGAACCAGCCCAAGGCCGTGCGCGGCCTCGGCGGCGTGTGGCAGCAAGTGGCCCGCCGCCTCGGCCATATGCGCCAGCTTTTCGACGGCCTCGGCGGCCTCGTGCGTTGGGGCGGCCGCCTCACGCTGCAACCCCTCAAACCGCAGCGTTGTCCCGGTGCCGGTGTAGACCTTTTGCCCGCGCTCGTCGCGGTGGTCGCGGATCAGGTCGTCAATGTCGAAGCCGCCAGAGGCTTGCGCCGTGCTCGCCATTTTCTTTGGTTCTTCGCTCGGCTCGGTCGGGAGAACTGCCGCGACCGCTTGCGAGCGTTGCCGCTTGATCCTCACCGGCTCGCCTCGCGCGTCCATCGCGGCCATGGCGCTCTCGACAGCCACGCGCGGCGCTTTCGGATCGCGCTTTGCCCACTCGTCATCCGTCAGCCACTCATCTGAGAACAGCAGGCCCGCCACGTCTTGCCACGTCATTCCAAGGTCTTTGCAGCCGACCGCCGCCCGAATGCGCTCCGACGGCCTCTTGCTTTCGTCGCGCATGAACGCCCGCAGGAACTCCGCGCGAGGGTGCTGGCCGGGAAGCTTTTGCGCCGCCCTGGCCTTCTCGGGGAAGTGAACAACGGGCCAGTCTAGAAGAAATAAGTCCCCGCTCATGGCTTGGAAGTAGGCGCGGATTATGGTCGGAATTCTGTCGCCACCTGGGATCGGGTTTGGGATGTAGTCGCCTGGCCCAATGGTGCTCATAAGCTCACTCGGAAGCAGCAGAGGCCGGATGGTGTTCGCGAACGTTGTGGAGGTGCTCGGCGCGGCGCCGAGCGAATGCCCGCCATGGCTTTGCGAAACGTTGACTGATGCAACCTCTTGCGTCCCCATCAAATTCGCCAGTTCGGCTTGGCTGTGTCCGATGCCCGTCTGCGCGATAATTTTGAGCGAGGCGGCGGAAAAGAGGATTGCGGCGATGTGCTCGCCGTAGCGCTCTTTGACTTGCGCCCAGTCTTGCAAAGCAAGCAGCAGATAAAAGCCTTTACTCCGCCCGATTTCGTAGAGCACACGAAGCGACAGCATCGCCGGGAGCTGCGCGAACTCGTCCAAGAAGATGTATTTGGGATCACTGATGTTGTTCGGGAGTCCGCTGATTTGGCTCGCAATATATTCGATGATGAACGGGACAATAAAGCCCATGCTCGCAGCGTATTCCTCATCAACTTGCAAAATCACTTGGCGGATGGGGTAGTCTTTTTCCCGCAGCCAGCCCGCGAGGCTGAACGTCTTGCCGCCAAATTTTTTGGCCTCGGCGAACTGGTCAGCGACAGTGCGAAGGTTGCGCAAGCTGGTGACAACGTTAAACGCGACGCTTGCCGAAGTCTCCGCAGCGCCCTCCAAAATTTTCGCACTTTCCGGCGCAACCCTCGCCATCAGCGCGGCCCACTGCTCCACGCTCAATTCAAGTTGATCCGCGAGGTCGGACCAGCCCCAACGCCCCGGCATTTTCTCGACAAGATCGAAAATTAGTGACGCTCCAACGCTGTTAGCCGCCTTCTGCCACACCTTATTTTTGTCGCTCTCGTTCACCGCAATAAGCTGGTTGGCGAGCATCTGTGCCTGTGGCTTGGTCGTGATCGTGTTGCCAATGTCAAGCACAAGCGACCCGCGCAGCCAGGGCGCGAGGAACGGGATGCCAAGCTTTTGGCGCTGCTCAGCTTTAACGTCGAGCGTTAGAAGTTTCTCCCCGTCCTCGATCAGTTGTCGGACGTAGGGAAGAATGATGGAGGTTTTGCCGCTGCCGGGGCTTCCAAACACAAGCATTCCGTTGCCGAGCTGCGACCGGGCCACACTCTTAAAATCGGGGTGGATGAAACGGATGGGCTTGCGGATCGGTGCACGCAATCTCATTATTCCGTGCTCCTCAATTTTTAAGGCGAAGCTGGTCCGCGAGAATCCGCTTAGCCTCCTCACCTTTGTAGATGCGGCTCCCGCGAATGTGGCGATAACCGTCCCTCGGGGTTAGCGCTCCGCGTGCGAGTTTCCACGCCGCCCACGTTCCAAGGCAGGCCGCCAAGATCGCCTTGGCCGCCACCACAGCGACAGCGCCAGCCGGGGCCAGCGCTCGCAGCACGCCAGGGACGGCGATGGGCCAGAGATGGCCGCCGCTGAGTTTCCAAGCGACGATTTGCAGGGCGGCGACGGCGATGCGGGCGGGCGGCTCGGCCATCGCGCTCGGAGGAATTTTGGACAGCGCGGCGAACGCGACGGCGCCGACAAAAAGAAAGACAATGGCGAACACTCCGGCGAAGCGAGTCGGGTAAATTCGCCGCACGTCGTTCGCTAAATTTATGTCAGTTCCCAAGCACCAGACAGCAGGCTTTTCCGATTCCATTCCGCGCCCTCCTCATTTTTTTGCCGCAAAGTTCCGCATCCAAAAGGCGTTGGCTTTGGCTTCGTCTGCCGCAAAAAATATGCGCAAGAGCTGCCGCTGGCGGGGTTCGTCGTCCCGCAATTCGAGAATCACCCCGCCAAGCTTTTCCAGCAACATTTCCAGCTTTTCGGCGTAGTAGTCCCGCTCAAGGACCGCGCTCGCCAGTGATTCGAACGTGTCAATTTCTTCGAGGCTTTCCGCGTCGTAGCTGTCGCCAATGTTCTTCTCAATCATTGCCCGCCCCTCGTTAGTTCGTGAATATCGGAGACCTGCAACCCCATCGTTTCGAGCATCGTCCCCAGCGAAGCCAGCCGCACCGCGAGATCTGTTTGGCCCTTGGCGATCTGCGCGGCAAGCCGCGAGTCGCTCAGATATTGCTCGGCGGCCTCCCGCATAATCGCGGATCGGGTCTTGCCTTCGCGCTTAGCGGCGGCGTCAATTTCAACCCCAAGGCGGCGGCTGATTCTGGTTTGAATAATTTCGGTCGTGCTCATTGCTCTCCCTCCTGCTCGTGGCTTGAAGCTTCTCGCGTCGGCGCTTTACCCGTGGGGATCGGCTTTTCTGTAACGCAAACCCCGGCTTTTGCATTCGTCGGGTTTGCTACGCCTTTTCCCTCTCACTTTTTCGCTGTCTTATTCTTCTCAGAGGGTCGCGGCAACGTCAATTCCGGCGCGCTACAAATCCGATACACGGCGTATTGCGGTGTTACGTTTTGGCCGTAACACGCCCGCAAAGCCGCACGGGGCAACGCTTTGCCAGTGTTTTTCCTTGCCGTTTGTAGCGCATCGGCGTATGACGCTTTTCGCGGCGGCGTGGCTTGTCATACAAACGGAGCACAACGCCCAGCAAACGCGGGCGGGCTGCGGGTTTTCGCCTGGGCGGTGCGTCGTGCAATTGTGGCGCGCGTGTTGGGTTTGTCGCGCGTTTCGCATTCACCCTCAGGTGGGTCTTGTGTCCAAGTCTCTGCCTCTGCTTCTGCGGGGTCAGCGGGCGGCCATCGGCCAGCCCGCGCCCCGTGCCTCGGCCCTCGCTTCGCTCTGGCCTTGGCCGTGGCCTCTGTGTTCTGCCCTTCGAGCGTAGGCGGCTGTCAATGGACGTGGAATACCGCAGCCCCATCGGGGCGAGGATATGCCGCGAAAGCCCTTGACGGTCGCCGCAGCGCCAGACGCTCAGAGGATGGGGCCGGGGTGGTGTGGCTTCTCCTCCCCGGCCCCTGACGACAGATGGCGAATCGCTCCCCTCCGGGGCGGGGGGGCTGTCGTTGATCCGCAAGCCCGGCGCAGGGTGTCCGCAGGCTGTCCGCAGCAGCCCCTCAGGCATGGCGCGAAAATCGCCGCCGAGGTGGCCGACCACCGCCCAGGCTCCAATCGCTCGAGTCCGCCTGGTGCTGCCTGGCGGTGCCGACCTGGGCGAGCCGGCGCCGGCTCACTCGTCCCGCAGCGGGCAGCGATGCCGGTCGGGACAGGCCGGGGCATGCGAGCACCGCGCGCCGACGAGCACCTGGGCAATGTCGTCCTCCCCTATGCCGCCCGCCTCTTGGTAGAGACGGACGACGATGACGGGACGGCGCTGCAAGTCGCAGCGGTAAGGGGTGGTGGTCTTGCTCATATTTGAGGCTCCTTGGTGGTGGCCGTGGCGAATGCCTTGGCTCGCTTCAATTATTCGCATCACGACACTCGCAAAAGCACGTTTGGAGTTGAAAAAAAAATCTTTCCGCCCGGTGGCGAGGGCGTCCCGTTGCGCGGCTGCGGGCATTGCGCGAGGCTAAAAGCGTTCCACCAACATCCCAAGGAGACTCAAAAATGAACAAGAAAAACGCCCGCCCATCGCTGAAAAAAATGGCCGACCAAGGAGGCTTTACGCTCATTGAGCTGGTCATGGTCATCGTTATCCTCGGAGTCCTGTCGGCCATCGCGCTACCCAAGTTCGTCAGCATCAGCGACGACGCGCGGACGGCCTCCGCCAAGGCGACGGCAGGCGCGATTTCCAGCGCGTCGGCCATCAACTTCGCCGGGCGCATGAGTTCCGCCGCCAACGGCACGCCGACCAACGCCGTCCCCGTCAACACCGCGAACGCTTGCGACCTGACGCTAATCAACAAGATGATGTCCTCCCCCGTGGACGTGTCGCAATACACCATCGCCCCGCTCGGCGGAGCACAGGCGGGCGCCGACGGCAACTGCGCGGCAGGCTCGAACACCAATGGATGGGTCGCGCTCTGCACGCTCACTGACAACAATCTGGCGACCGCCACCGCTCAAGTGAGCATCGCTTGCGCCAAATGATTGTTGTTAGAAATGGAACTGCGCGCTATATTTAGGGCGCAGTCCAATAACTCAACGGAGAAAACGAAATGGCAAAAAAACCGACCCCGGAGCAAGTGGCAGCGGCAACCGAATACAGCGACGATGTGATGAAAGCTATTAGCGAGGGCCTCGCTGCGGCGGAACTGTCGGGGCCGCCCGCTGCTCTGACGAAAGCTGGCATCCTCGAGCGCGACTTCGGCAAGAGTCTCGACACACTGAAGGCCAAGGGCTGGACCACCGCGCAGATCGCAGAGGTCATCAACAAAAACGGCAAGGGCTGGACGGTTAGCGATGGCATGGTCCGCGCATACTTTGCGAAAAAGGCGCCAGCGGCAGCGCCGTCGGGGCCGCATGCTGTTCCGGCAGCAAAAGGAGCCGGGGCGGCGGGTGCGGGCAATCCAATCGTCCAAGCGGCGGCGGCGGTCGCTGGCAAGAAGTAAGCCTCCCGCAAGCACCAAAACAAAAGGCCGCAAACGCGGCCTTTTTTTCGTCCTCGCCCGCAGTCACCGCAGCAGCAAGCAAGCATAGACGCCCATCAACGCCACCACCACGCCCGCCCCAGCGAGGTTCCAGCGGGAGAGCGGTGCGGCGGCCTTCGCCTCCTTGGCGGCATCCAACCGCCTCGCCGACTCCGCCGCCGCCCTCGCTTCGTCGCATGCGGGGCAGCGGTGGACGGCGGCCCATTCTTGCTCGACGTAGACGATGCGGCGGCCCTTGCCGTCCGTTGTGGCGATTCCTCGCGTGATTCCTCTGCATTCCATGATTGCCTTCTTGGGTGTGTTGTTGGGGTCAAAGCTTGCGGCTCTTGCGGGGCGGCTGCTCAATTTGTTCGGCGGCTTTCCGCACGATGATTTTGAGAGAAGCAGCGGAAAGGGGAAGTGTCGCGAGGTGCTCGCTATAGAGTTCTTTGGCCCGCTCCCAGTCTTGGACGGATAAGACGTTGCGGCCCTTTCCGTCGGCTGCTGCGATTCCTTGCGTGATCTTCCTGCCTTCCATGTCGTCTCCTTTCGTTGTGGTTTTGCGGTTCAAAGCCTGCCCCTTTGGCGGGGCGCTGGGAGGGCTGTCTCGGGGGTGGCTGCGGCCAGCGCTGCGGCCTCGGTTGCGGCCAGTGCGACTTGCAGATTGTGACAGTTCGCGAGAATTTCGCCCATTTGCTTGTCATGTCGCGAGCCGGGTGGCGCTTGTCTATATTTGGCCGCCGCGAGGAGTTCGTCTTGGCCGTGAAGTGTCCGACAATAGGAGCTTGAAAAAAGGCAGTGCAAGCTGACGTCGCAATCGTCGCTCGGCCCGTAGCAGACTGGACACCCCGCTTCGTATTGGTTTCCGGCTTGCTGCATGACAAAGCGCAGGCCAGCCGCCTCCATTGCCGCCCAATGCTTGTTAATCGCCTTCGCCCTTGGCTTCTTCGCTTTCGCTTCCATGTCGTCTCCCTGTTTGTGGTTCTCGGCTCAAAGCCCGCCGCTCTCGCCCCGCCGCGCAGACTCCGGCCAGCTCCTCGGCTTCGTGCAGCGCGAGCACCGCCACTAGCATGCCGCGAGCGACGGCTAGGGCGTGCGCGCCCTCCTCCGTGGCGGCGATGCCGTCGGCGTCGTCAATGTCGGCCCAATCCATGGTGCGCAGCTCGGCCCAAGCGGCGTCGGGGATGGGGATGGGCGCTCCGGCCAGCGGGCGGCAGAGTTCGGCCAAGGCGTTCCAGGTGGCCGCGCTGACGGCGGTGCAGATTTCGAGCGCTTCGAGTTCGTCGAGCGTGAGTGGCATGGTAGTGGCTCCCTGTTGTTGTTGTTTTTGTGGGGCGTGAATCGGGCGGCACCGGAGCGCCGCATGGTCGTCACATCATCAACATCCCACCCTCAATTCCGGCCCGCATTGCGATGCGCCGCTCCATCTCGCTCCAAAGCAATGCGCGACCGAGCGACGCGGCAAAAGCGGCGGCGGGCGTGGCCCTCTCGCTGCCCTGCTCGCACAAGCCAAACTCGCGCAGCTTTCCAAGCTGGCCCTCGTAGTGGCTTCGCGGGAAGTGCTCGGGTGAAACCAGAGCATTGAGCGCGATCCAAAATTCTGGCGGGTAGCCGGTCATTTGCGTGAGCGTTGCGGCCAAATACTCGCCCCCCTCTTTCGAGTCCTGCGGCTTCTTGTCGTCCATTTTGTGCTCCCTCCTCGTGGTGTTTTTGTTTGGCTGCTTCTACATTCTCATACCGTAGACAAAACGCAAGCTGTCTACGAATTAATCCGATCAATGGAATTTGGCGGGCCGGTTGCGGCATCCCTGCGCTCAATCAATCGGAGACAGCGCCACCCGCTGCAGCTTTTCTTGCGGCGGCCTCCGCCTTGGTTGGCCTCCCGCGTCGCCTGGGGTTGACGGTCTGCCCGCGCCCGTTCGAGTGGGCGGCCATCAGCGTCTCGGCAAGCCCCGGCTCATCGCGAGCGTCGCGGACGTATTGGCGAATTGTGCGAGGGGTCAAGCTCTCCCCCTTCGCCGCCAAGCGCTCGGCCAAGTCGTCAATGGAAGACATGATTTCCGTGGCCTTCGGAGACTTTGCCGCGATCAGCGTGGCCGCGTCGATGAGGTTTAAGCGCGTCTGCCGAATGGCGTAGCCCATCGCCATCTTCGAGACTTCCGCCGAGCCATCGCCCATAATGATGTGCATGAGAAGCGCGAATTTGTGGGTTGCTTGCATGATCCGGCGGAAAAATGACGCATTGACCAAGCCATCGTCGTGCATGAGCTTGCCCAGCGCCCGGAACTCCTCGCTGTAGGCTTCCAGCGCGCCAGGCGAGTAGGTGTATTCGTCATGCAGCGGTGTCGCCAAGATTCTCGCCCAAGCGCCCTCCGACGCCGCCTGCAAGCTGTCCTCGTCGTAAAATGGAAACTCGTAGAATGGGCGCTCGGGGTCCGGCTTGGCGATAAAATAGATGAAGCGCTGCGCGAAGCCGTCTAGCAGAGACTCGAACGAGAGCGCGAGGAAAAAAGTCTCGTCCACGTTCAAGCCAAGGAACGGCATGCGCGAATTTTCCAAGATGATCGTTTCGGCCTTCGTCGTCCTATCGATCTTTCCACCGTCGTAGGCAAGCAGCAAATATTTTTTCGCGTCGGCCAAGTGCGAATTTTTCTCCTCCATCGCTTTGAGCGGCTGCGCGAACTCATCGACCAGCATCGCGTTGGCTTTGCCCGCGTCCTCGTTCTTCGCCATTTCGGAGATGAGCGCGGCGCCGCTGGCAATGCCCGAGATGGTTTCGCCGAAGGGCGCGCCGTGGCTGACGTGCCGGAGCGCGAAGGATTTGCCTGAGCCGCTGGGGGCGAGCGCTACCGACCAAACCTCAGGAGTCACATTGAAGCCGCCGCCGTTTGGCGTCTTGATTTTGAGCCGCACGCCCTCGTTGTGCAGATAGGTCGAGAGGTAGAAAAGGAAGCAGGCCCAGGGCAGTTCGAGCGGCATGTTCGTATGCTTGCGGAACGCTTCGAGAATGTCGGCGGCGGGCGATCCTGGCGGGACTGCGGAATCTCCGCGCCACGCCAAGCGGTTGATGCTCTGGCTAAGAATCGAGCGGGCCGCGCCATGATTTGCAGCGGCTTCGGAGTTCGTCGCGAAGAAGCGAGCAAAGCCCGAGTCGTCCATCTTCATCGGCGTGCCGTCTTTAAACTTCACTTCGATTTTTTTGCTGCGTGCCATGTTGCCTCCTGTTTTGTGAATTTGGCGGAGCTCCGTGGCGCCGCTGTTAGTGTCGGATTAGAGGCGAAAGCCTGTCGCGAAGCTCATGCCTTGGCCGCAGGGCGCGAGCGCGACCGACCAAAGCTCCGCGCTTTCCTTCTGCGCGAGCCTCTCGGCCATGCTGCGCTGCGCCGCCAGCTCTGCCAAGGCCCGCCCGAGGTGTGTCCACTCCCCTACCGTCTCGGCTTTTTTTGCCAGCGTGCGGGCGTTGCACTTGTTGCCGAAGAACTCAACGAAGTCGGCGCCGCAGTAGACGCGCGAGCGGCCACCAGACTGAGAAGCGAAGCGCAGCGGCAGGCTAGCGGCCTCGAATTCCGCGAAGTGTGGATTTTTCTGTTGTGCCATTTCGTCTCCCCTCGTCGTTGTGTTGTTGATGCCTTCACCTTCTCAAATCGGAGACAAAGCGCAAGCCGTCTACGATTTATTTTCAAGGCGAGCCGACGGGCGGTCGATTTTTGCTATTGATTGCGAGATTTTCAAAAGATGGCGTTTTGTCGTATTACATGAAAACGAACGCGCTCAGAGAGACCCTTACGACGTTTTCGCCCTAATCGCCCTCTCTGTTCCGTCGTTTTTCCTGCGGGGAAAAATTCGGAGGAAATTGCAAAAAGCTGTCTACAATTGACTACGGTTTATTTGCTGATTTTCGCCCGCTTTGTTGTGGTCTTTTCGCTGGCATTGCGGAGGGTTTGATGGGGTGAGTTAATTACGCCTAATTATCCATTTCGAGATTAATTTAATAATTTTTTCCCGTGTAAGCTGTCAATAGTGCCGGAGCCTGCTGGGCGGGATTGACAAGTTGCCAGAGCGATGCAGGAGGGCCGCAAGCCTCTAGCACAAAGCGTTGCCAAAAGGCATAATTAATTATTCATCTTTTTTGCGTGGCCTGGCTGCGCTCGATTTCGGAGGAACGGGAATGGCAACAGAGGCGACGCTTCGGGCGCTGCTCGGGGGTGGCACGGACGAGGCCGCGCAGCTTGTCGAGACGCTTCAAGTCGGCGCGAGCTTCCGGGCGCTCTCGGGCAAGCCGGTGCGCTATGACGTTCTTGCCGCCCTCTCGCTGCGCTCGGAGTGGCGTGGCAGCGGGGCCGACGTGCCGGGGCTTGCGGGCCGCTGGGTTCGGCGCATGATCGAGAGCGGCGAGGACATGCGGGAATGGCGGGGCCGGAGGGGTTGGACAGCCCTCATGTTCGCCGCGCGCATCGGGGCCGCCGCCCTTGTCGATTTGCTGATTCCGATGAGCGACCTTGGCGCCGTGAACGAGGCCGGGGCGTCGGCGGAGCGGATCGCCGAGGAGTTCGGGCATGCGGACATTGCCGCGAGCATCCGCGCGGCGGCTGCGTCACTGCATGAGCGTGAGGAGTTGGCGCGAGTTTGCCCGCCCATTCGCCACTGATTGCCAACACCTGAATGGAAAAGGGCCGCTTGCGCGGCCCTTCTCTTTCCCCAACTTCCAAATGCCGCTGCTTTTGCTGCCGTGCTGCTGCTTCAACTTCGGAGACGTCAAGCCCTCGACCGCGTGAGGTTAAACCAAGCCCCCGGCGCCATCTTGCGAATAGGTTCGCGCGACTCGGCGAGGAAGTCAAGCGCCTCCAAGCGGATTCCGGCCTCGGCCATAACGTTTCGAGCGATGACGATTTGAAGCTGGGCCATCCGCCATTCTTCCATATCCCTGCGGTTCGTTGACGCCTCCAACAACGTCATTGCGTCTACCGCCTTGCGCAGCGCCTGCAAGTCGATCAACCGCCCAAGGGTCGCGTTAATGTCGGCTTGGTGGCGAGCCTGCTCCTGGCGCTCGAAGTCTAGCCCCGCCTCCACTGCGTCCACCTCCTCCGCTCGCTGCTGCAAGACCATCAGGCTTTGCGCGAGCTTGACTTTTAGCGCGGCCAAGGTGTCTTGCTCGCCTCTGAGCGCGGTCAGTTTTTCCAGCGCTGCGGCGGCCTCTACTTCGGCTCGCTCGATCTGCTTTGCAGTCAAGTGGCGGCGCGTGTTGTCCGCCGACTCGACCGCCAGCGGCTTGACGAGCTGCGACCAGCTTGCCAGCTTCTCGCGCTCGCTGTCGTCCACGCTCCAAAGCTTTTCGTCCGGGTGCCACTTCCACGTTGCAAAAGTGTCTTTAAAGTTCTGCCGGATTTCGTAAGGGACGCGCAAGAATGCGCGCCCCGTCGCGAGGTTCTCGGCGGTGACGATTTCCAAAAGTTCCATGGCGCGGCCTCTCTTTGTTGTTGTTCTTGCGTTCAGCTTCTCAGCGCCGCGCAGTGCTGTAAAGGCTCTCCAAGCGTTTTTGCGCGTCCGTTCGGCGCGTGGCCTGCGCCTTTTTTGCTGACGCCTTGCCGCCCCTCGGATTGCTCCCCGTCGGTCGAATTGTCGAGGTGCTTTCGTTGTTCCCCGGCCTTCGCTTTGTTAGAAATTTCGTAGGAATTTCAAACAAGCGGAGGAAAAAATGGAGACGTATCGCAACCTCGTCGGCAACATCATCAGGGAGACCCGCGCGGCCCCGTGGTCGGTTCTGCGCGATTCGCTTTTCGCCTCGTTCGTGGCCTTCTCGCTCGCTGTGAGCTTGATCCCCAGCGACCGCCTGCGCTTTGACGGCGTTTGGCTTGTCGTCCCGCTGTCGCTGTTTGGCGCGCTCGCGCTGGTGAAGCTATGGCACGCCAGCCCGCTCGAGTGGGAGTTTTATTGCCGCCCTACGCAGCGATTTATGCGGGAGGATGCGGAGGACCGCGCCAAGCGCAAGGCCGCTTGGCTGCGCGCCCGCGCAGAGGCCAAGGCGGAGGAGGAGCGGCAAGAGCGGCTTTGGCAGTTGACTCGCACCGACCGGGCGAGCGCCAACGACGAGGGGGCCGCGAAATGAAGACCAAAAAAATTTCGCGGGCGTTCGCATGGCTTGGCGCGCTGGCCGCCCTGCTCTCCCCCGGCCTTGCAAGCGCCGCCCCGCAGTTGTTTGAGGTGTCTTGTTCCGACAAGTCGATGAGCGACTACCTCGTGCCAATCTTCGGCTCACTGTTCTCCCAGTGCGGCGGCAGCGGCGGCCCGTTGGAGCAAGCGATTGGCATTTTCAACGCGGGCGCTCTGACGCTCGGCGGCCTGCTTGCGGCCTATACGCTGGTAGCTGGCACGATGCAAACGGCGCACGATGGCGAAGTCCTCGGGCGGCAGTGGTCAAGCCTGTGGCTCCCCATCCGCACGATTCTCGGCGTCGGCCTTGTGGTGCCGGTGTCGGGCGGCTACTGCGTCGCCCAGCTCCTCGTCGGCTTCCTGATTTCGCAGAGCGTTGGCTTGGCGGACAATGTTTGGAACACATACTTGGCGGCATACACCACGCCGCAGGGGTTGGCGCCCAAGTCGCGCTTGCCCAACGTCACCGCGCTCGCGTTGAGCATCTTGCAATCCGAGGTTTGCATGTCAGCCTACAATGAGTTGATGAAGGACGCGACCGCGATCAGCAATGGCGACATGGCGGCGACCGCGATGGGGCCAGGCGCTCGCGTCTACGGACTCAACGGCGGCAGCGAATGCGGCGGCGTGAACTATCAAAAAATGGAGGTCGGTGGCGGCAGCGTGACCGGGGCCACGAGTTTCAGCCCCGCCGCGTTGTCGTCATTGGAGCAAGCCCACATCGCGGCCCTCGGCGCGATGGAGTCGAAGCTTGCGGGGACAGCTCAAAAGGTCGTCGCGTTCACCAAGAGCGGCGGCTCGGCGCCCGATGTGGCGGGCGACATGCAAGCGGCGATCTTGGCCTATCAAGCCAGCGTGGCGGCCTCGGCGTCGAGCGTGTTTGGCAACGACGAGGCGATGAGCACGGTTTTGGAGGCCGCGAAGTCGGACGGCTGGGCGCTGGCCGGGACGCTTTTTTTGAAAGCTGTGCAGTTGCAAGATGCCGTCTCCCAAGCGGTCGCGCACACGCCCACGGCGGTGCGGGCGCAAGGCACGCTTGGCGGCGTCGCCGCCGATATGGCGCCATACTTTGCGACGCTCGACCAGTTGCAGCGGCGCGGCGTGTTCACGCAAACGACGAGCGAGGCGACGGCCAACGCGGCGGCGCAGCTTGGCAACACGGGCGACCCGCTGGCCCAAGGCGCTCAGAAGGTGATGAATTGGATTTTTGGCGGCGACTGGATTGCGAAAGTTGTGCAAGCGGACACCGACCGAAATGCACTCATGAGCGTCAAGGACTTCGGCGACTACTTGATGACCGGCGCCGAGGCGGGCTTGGCCGGTGGCGTGCTCATGACGGCGGGCGCGGAGGCGGTTCGCGCGGAAAATGGCAGCGTGCTCGGCCAGCTTGCGAACGTCGTCAGCGTCGGGACCGCCACCGCCGCAGCGGGCGCTGCATCGGGCGCAATGTCTACTGTGGGATGGCTGCTCGTCGCCTTCTGCTCGACGCTGCTCGTCTTCGCTGCGGGGATTGCGGTCTACCTGCCGTTTGCCCCGTTCCTGCTGTTCTTCGGGGCTTTCGTGGGTTGGCTGCTGCTGTGCGCAGAGGCCATCATCGCGGCGCCGCTGTGGGGCGTAATGCACCTGCTTCCCGGTGGCGATGGGATTTCCGGAGGCGCGCGCCAAGGCTACATGCTCCTCGTTGGCGTAGTGATGCGGCCAGCGTTGATCGTGCTCGGCTTCATCGTGTCGCTGTCGCTGCTCAACATTGTCGTCCAGGGCTTCAACGGGATATTTTTCCCTGCGTTCAAGATGGCGATGGCCGGGAGCGTGGTCGGGCTGGGGACGAGCTTCGCCATGGTCGCCATCTACTTCGCCTCGATGGTGTTCTTGTTCCATTTCTGCTTCTCCGCCGTCTCCGTCATCCCCGACAAGATTCTCCGGTGGATCGGTGGCGGGCGCGAGCAGCTCGGCGAGGCCGCGAGCGGACTGTCGAAGACTGGCGGGGCTGGCGCGGACTCTGCGAGCCGACACGTCGGCGACAGTGCGGGTAAAGCGTTGCAGGGCATGACCGCATCGGCGGCCCGCCAGCGACAGGCGCCCACGCGAGGCGCGCCGGGGGAGGCGTCACCGGCAGCGGACGCCAAGGCCAACGCGATGCAGGAGAAGGCGGAAAAGCCCGCACAGGCCAGCGAGCCGTCGAAGGCGCCGCCGAGCGAGCCGCCCAAGACGTGACGGCGGCGGGCTGTTGAGTGGGAGGGGATGGCGCTGCGCCGTCCCCTCTCCTCTTTTGCGCTAGATCGCGCTCGCGCTGCGCTCTCCTTGCGTGCTCTTTGCGGGATTTTGGCGGGGTTCTGCGGGGTGCCTGTGGGGTGGGTGCTGGTGGCGGTTGGCTGGGCAAAGAATGGCAAAAAGACCCGTTCGTGGGCGTGTTGACAATGTTGGCACGCTCTAGGTCGGCCCGCGCTATACTGCTGCCGGTGTCATCCACTTTTGTCATCCACTTGACACCACTTTTTTAACCGCTGGATTTTGCGAGAGTGAGCATTGGCGCGGGTTTCAAGAGGTTTTTTGGCGAGGTGGGTTCGAGCCCCATCAGCCACCCCAAAGAATGAAGTGAAAAGCCCAGTCTCTGACTGGGCTTTTTGCGTTTCAGGCCCCGCACGTTTGATCCACCTCTAGCCGCCCTCGCCATCGCACAGCTACGCTGCCTGAATACCCAGCGAGGAGGCCGCCATGCGCCCCATGAGCTTGCTTGACAACCAAATGAAGCAATCGGAGGATAAAGCCATGACTCCCCAATCTGAATCCGATAACGCAGCACTCAATGAGCTCACGCTTACGGTGAAGGTCATGGCGTCCAACTATGCCACCAAGGAAGAACTGGCCACCTTGAATGGCACGGTCAACGTATTGGCTGGCAAGCTGGATGCGATGCCCGCCCAAATCGAACTCGCCCTCAAGACCCACATCGATCAGGCCTTCAAGACGCATACCGAGATGATGTACAAAGTCTTCGCCACCAAGGAAGAACTGGCCACCGCCATCAACCTCCAAACCTGGCGCATGGCCGCATTCGGCAGCCTGCTCCTCAGCGCCGGCTTCGCCTTCGCGCGCTTTCTTTGAAAGCGGAGGCCATCATGGCAAATAAGAGCCTGCTTGACATCGATTCCGAGCAACCGGAAGATGGCCCTCCACCTTCGACAGCAACGACCGCGACCATGAACGAACTGTATACCGCAGTCGAGGTCATCAAGTCCAACTATGTGACCAAGGAGGAGATAGCCCTGCTTGTCGGCAAGCTGGATGTCCTCGCCGCCAACCAGCTAGCGTTTCAAACCCATGCGCTGCAGACCTTCGCCACCAAGGCGGAGCTTTCAAATGCGGTGTATCAGCTCACGTGGCGTATGGCCGGGTTCACCGCCCTCCTCCTCAGCGCCGGCTTCGCCTTTGCGCGCTTTCTCTAAGCCTGGCCGGTGCGTTGGGCTTTGATTTGGGCGGCGATCTTGTCCAGTGTGTCCATCACCGCGCCCGGCGTGAACGGCTTGACGATGTAGCCTTTGGCGCCGCTGCGCAACGATTGCTCCACCGTGCTGCGGTCGGTGCTGGCCGTGACCATCAGCACGGCCGCTTGCGGCTGCTTGCCCCCTATCCAGTTCAGCAGGGTCAAGCCGTCGCCGTCTGGCATCACCACATCCAGGCAGATGATGTCGGCGCGCTGCGAGCGTAGCCGCAGGCGCGCGGCTTCGGCCGTGCCGGCGTCGCCGACGACGTCATAGTCGTCACCCTGAATGATGACCCGCAGCAGGCCCCGGGTCATCTCGTTGTCGTCGATAATGAAAACGCGCAATGGCTGGTGTGTTGGCATGCGATCCTCCACTGACTATCCTCTCCAAACTATAGCGCAAGGCCTGGGCCGATCGTTACAACTTTTTAACTCCTGCTATTGCCCGTTGGAACTAGGTTAACGCTACAATGGAATCATTGTTTGCATTCCCATGCAAAGCCGCAGCACCCTGCCTGCCTCTCCTGAATCCAAGAAGTCATGTCATCAGAAAAAACCATCACCGAAGTCAGCACCTATGGCAAAGATACGCCCATCGGTCGCCCTGACATCGACGGCCGCGCGGCCGTCTTCGTCCCTACCCCAACCTTCGACGCCGGCACCAACGCCAACATCCGCATGGGTGCGGGCATCGTCGGCTTCGGCAATCCCGACGGCACGCTGACCGTGTACTTCGAAAGCAACCGCTTCGAAGACAGCAGCCTGCACAAGTGGGAGAACAAGGCGCGCAAGGCCTACGACCGCATGGTGATGGGCGCACCCACCGTGTCCAAAGCCAAAATCAACGCCGGCATGCTGGAACAGGTCGGCGTCATCGACGGCATGGGCATCCACCTCAAGCAGCCGGAACGCCTGCAGCAATGGCTGGAAACCGCCAACGCGCTCGACACCGCGCCGGTCAGCCCGATCACGCTCTGGAAAACCAAATAAAGTTGTTGAAAGGATAGAAGACAAGCAGTTGTCCTACACTGCGATGGACATTTGGCTGATGCCGGAAAGACAGGCTGTGGACTATTCTGGAGTCATTCCAGTTCCCCAACCCTTTCTTTTCAGGAGCACGTCATGGCACGCTATCTTCATATCGCATTTGGCGCTTTCCTGATCACCGTTGCGGGCGCCTCCGCTTACGAACTCTGCTCCGAGAACGTGCTGCACACCGCTTCCATCTACGTGCTGCGTTAAGCCGTTCCCATAAAAAAATCCCGCTGTCACCTCTTCAGGCGACAGCGGGATTTTTTATTGGCGCTTGCCGACCGCTCAGCGGTGGCGATAGTAGCCGCGTCCGCCACGGCCACCGCAGCACCAGCGGCCGAACGAGAAGTTCAGGCCCAGCGCGATCGGCGGGTAGTAGTAAGACGGCGTTGGCGCGTAATACACGGGCGCCGGCGCGTAGTAAGCCGGTGGCGCCACGTAGGTGGTGGTGTAGACCGGCTGGCTGCCATACGCCACGCGCGCAGGTTGCTGGGCCGGCAACTCCTCGGTCCAGGTGCCCGAGCGCGTTTCCGAACCGGACGGCATCACGGCTACGGTGTGCCACTGGTAAGGGTCTTGCACGGCGGCGGGCGCGTAGTAATTCGGACGCTGCGTCGCGCAGCCGGTCAACGCCGCCAGGGCGGCAACTGCAACAACGATGGTTTTCATGGCGATTCTCCTCTATCCAGATCGTACTATATAAGGAAGTCCGGCACGTTTCGCTCGCCATTACAGTTTATTACAACCGTTGTGACAGCCGAAAAAAAAGGAACCGCACGCGGTTCCTTTTTGCTGTGGCACAAGCGGATCAGTCCAGCTTCCAGGCGTAGTCGACCTTGGTCCAGGTTTCGGCAGGTGCGCCGTCCTTGGTGCCCGGCTTGAACTTGCAAGCGCTCAGGGCTTTGACGGCCGCCTTGTCCAGATTCTTGAAGCCGCTGCTCTTGTCCACTTTGGAATCGGCCACGCTGCCGTCCGGCTTGACCAGGAAGGACATCGAGACCGTACCCTGCTCTTCATTCATCAGGGACGCTTTCGGGTATTCAGCCTTGCAATTTTTCGCATCGAAACTAGCTGGTACTTCGGCTGCAAAAACTGCCGGGGCGCTCGACACGAGCACTGCTGCGAACACACTCAACCAACGCTTATTTGTAGACATCTGATTTCCCCAAAAGTGTAGTATCTATCCGGCTTTGCCGGCCGTGCTCGCGCACGGCCTATATGCGACTGATTACAGCTTCCAGCTATAGTCGACCTTGGTCCAGGTCTGAGCCACGGAACCATCCTTGGTGCCCGGCTTGAACTTGCAGGCGCTCAGGGCTTTCAGGGCTGCCTTGTCCAGGTTTTTGAAGCCGCTCGACTTCTCGACTTTCGACTCGACCACGTTGCCGTCGGCGCCGACCAGGAAGGCCATGGTGACATCGCCTTGCTCTTCGTTCATCAGCGAGGCTTTTGGATACTCTGCTTTGCAGTTTTTGTCGTTCAGCGAGGCTGGCACTTCAGCGGCGAAAGCCGAGGTGGCGGCGGACAGGAGGACGGCGGCGAATACAGACTTGTTCATAATGCGATTTCCCAATGAATTGTTATTAACGACTGGTTAAACGAACTCCACAGCGGACCATTCGTCCACAAAAGCGGACGGCAGACTGCGGCAATAAAATTTTCAAGACGACTTAGAACTCTTCCCACTCGTCGCTGCCGGCGGTGCTGGCTGCGGCGACTTTCTTCGGTTTGGCTGCCGGTGCGGCCGCTGGCTGGGCAGCCAGTTTCTTCACTGGAGCGCGGGCGGCTGCGATCGGCTTGACCACGGCTGCCTTGGTGGCGAATGCAGGCGCGGCGACTGCTGCGCGCTCTTCACCTTCCACCAGCTTGAAGATGCTGACCACGCGAGACAACTCGCCAGCCTGATCCTGCAAGCTTTGTGCTGCTGCGGCGGCTTCTTCCACCAGCGCGGCATTCTGTTGGGTCATGCTGTCCATCTCGATGATGGACTGGTTGACCTGGGCGATACCAGCGCTCTGTTCCTGGCTGGCGTTGGCGATTTCGCTCATGATGTCGGTTACGCGACGGACCGAGGACACCACTTCTTCCATGGTCACGCCGGCCTGGCCGACCAGCTTGGTGCCGGCGCCGACTTTTTCCACCGAGTCGTCGATCAGCATCTTGATTTCTTTGGCGGCACCGGCCGAACGCTGGGCCAGGTTGCGCACTTCCGACGCCACCACGGCGAAGCCGCGGCCTTGTTCGCCGGCACGGGCTGCTTCAACCGCAGCGTTCAGCGCCAGGATGTTGGTCTGGAAGGCGATGCCATCGATCACGCCGATGATGTCCACAATCTTCTTGGCCGATGCGTCGATCGAGCTCATGGTGTCAACCACTTGCGACACCACCTGGCCGCCCTTGACGGCGACGTCCGATGCGGCCGATGCCAGCTGGTTGGCTTCACGGGCGTTGTCGGCGTTCTGCTTAACGGTCGAGGTCAGCTGATCCATGGCCGACGCGGTTTTTTCCAGCGACGATGCCTGCATTTCGGTACGCGACGACAGGTCGACGTTGCCGGCGGCGATTTCACGCGAGGCGGTGCCGATGGTTTCGGTGCCGGTGCGCACCTGGCTGACGATGTCGCGCAGGCTGTTGCGCATTTCACGCATTTCCGACACCAGGCTGTCCGGTGCGGCGCCGGTGGTGTTGATCGAGATCGACAGGTCGCCGTTGGCGATCGAACCGGCGATCGAGGCGGTGTAATCCGGCTCGCCGCCCAGCTGCTTCAGCAGGCCACGGGTGATCACCAGTGCGGCGGCCACCGAAATCGCCACGGCCAGCAGGCCCATGATGATCATGAAGTTGCGGGCGCTGGAGAAGCCGGCGGCGGCGTCAACCTGCATCTGCGCATTCATCTTGTCTTCCAGCGCGCCCAGTTGATCCAGGGCGGTCATCCATTTTTTCTGCGCTGGGCGGATTTCCTTGACCAGCACGCGGGTCGCCTCTTCAGGCTTGGCCGCCAGCCACAATTCCGACGCCTTGGCGATGGCCGGCATGGCGATCGCTTCGCTTTCCTTGACGGTCGCCAGCAGGGCTTTTTCTTCAGGCGTGGCTTCCAGCGCGAACTGTGCGCTCAGCTTGCCCTGGGCTTCGGCATACTTGCCGGCCAGTTCCTTGATGCGGTTCATGTCGGTTTCCATGTCGGCCGGGTCGGCGATCATGGTCAGGACTTTCAGCGAATTGACACGCTCGCTGACGTTGTTGCGCATGTCGACGACCAGACGCGACACGACGTTGTTCACACTAATCACGTGATCCAGGCGGTCCTGGATCTGCGCCATGCGCACGATACCCACGGCAGTCACTGCCACCAGGAACAGCAACACCAGGGCGAATCCAAGGCCCAGGCGCGTACCGACTTTCATTTTTGCTAAATTCATTTCGTCGTCTTCTTAAGTGACACCGTTGATAGAAGTTGCCCCGAATAACACGTCTTGTGGTCGCGTCATTCAAACAAAACCCTTGCTGCTAAGTAATAAGCTATGACAGTAGCAAACAATGACTGCGAATGCAAAATTTGACGCTCCACCAGCAGCTCGCATGTAGTTTTTTGGGCCGCAACACACAACGAAGGTCGGTGGATATGTGTGTATATTACGGAATTATAGATGCAAATTTTGCCTCAAAGCAAGCAATTACTGCCTCAAAAATACGCAAGCGAACTTTCTGCGTGGAAATTTCACCACACCCGTTGAAAGTTCGTCAAAATTGGTATTTCTAAGCAGCAATACGCAGGCGGGCTGCGGCTTCGAGGAGCAAATTGGCGTCGCCGAGGGCGAGCTTTTTGGAGTCGGACAAAGTCTGACGGAAGGCACGGGCGCCGGGCAGGCCGGTCATGATGCCGAGCATGTGGCGGGTGATGGAATTGAGCTTCATGCCGAGCGGGCCATACTGGACCAGTTGCGCCTGGATGTAGGGAATCATGGCTTCGAGCACCTGTTCGCGGGTCTTTGGCGCGCTCTTGTCGCCGTAGTAGCGCTGGTCGAAGTTGGCCATCACGAACGGATTGTGGTATGCCTCGCGCCCCAGCATCACGCCGTCCAGATGCAGCAAATGCTCGTCGATTTCGGCTTCGGTCTTGATGCCGCCGTTGATAATGATTTCGAAGTCAGGGAAATCGCGCTTGAGCTGGTAGGCGTATTCGTACTTCAGCGGCGGGATTTCGCGGTTTTCCTTGGGCGACAGGCCCTTCAGGATGGCGTTGCGCGCGTGCACGATGAAAGTAGTGCAACCGGCATCCGCCACCTTGCCCACGAAGTCGCGCACGAAGTCGTAGCTTTGCACATCGTCGATGCCGATGCGGTGCTTGACGGTGACGTCGATGGAGACGGCGTCGCGCATGGCCTTCACGCAATCGGCCACCAGTTGCGGCTCGGCCATCAGGCAGGCGCCGAACGCGCCCTTCTGCACGCGCTCGGACGGGCAGCCGCAGTTCAGGTTGATCTCGTCATAGCCCCACTTCTCGCCCAGCTTGGCGCTGGTGGCGAGGTCGGTGGGATCGCTGCCGCCCAGTTGCAGGGCAACCGGATGCTCTTCCTCGTTGAAACGCAGGTGGCGTTCGACGTCGCCGTAAACCAGCGCGCCGGTGGTCACCATCTCCGTGTACAGCCAGGTGTGCTTGCTGATATGGCGATGGAACATGCGGCAATGGCGATCCGACCAATCCATCATCGGCGCCACGGACAGGCGGCGGCTAGGCACTACAGGTGCTTGGTCGGCAGTCGGCGAGGTGATGATGGTCATGGAGTGGCCACTACGGGAAACGATTGGGGGCCGTCATTATACAGCGAATCAGATGAAGTCCCGCTTCGCCCCTTGAATATGCACCGTTGCCGCGATGACGGCAACCGCCACCACCAACTGCGCCGCCACGATGGACAGCGCCGTTGCATTCCAGGTTGCCGTCGCGCCGTAGACATGGCGCGCGATCGGCTCGCTGTAGGCGACGCTCCACAAATACGCCGAAGTGGCCAGCTCGAGCAGCAGGATCGATAGCACCGTCGCCCCCAGCGACTGGAATACCAGGCTGGCGCTCAGGATGCAGCAGTAGGCCACAAACACGCCAAGGAAAACCATGGTGATGAACGGCGCCGCGCCGCGCGGAAATAGCCCGAGGCCGAAAGCCAGGTAGAACGCCACCGCGCTGACCGCCAGCCAGAACACGGCAAACACCGGCAGGTTGACCAGCAGCTTGGCGCGTGTGAATTCGCGCATCGTCACCGGCAGACTCATGATGAAGGCCTGGGTCGACCTTTCCCTTTCGAAGACATTGGTCTTCATCGCCAGCACGATGCCGCAGGTGGCGGCGGGGCCGATCAGCAGGACGAAGCCGAGATTGATCAGTGCCCAGTCCGGTATGTGTCCGTGCAGCAGCGGCACGACCAGCATGGCGGCCAGACTCACCAGGCCGAAAGTCAGGATGACGCCGCGCACCAGGCGCAGATCCTTGCGCACCAGTTGCGGGATGATCGAGGTACTCATGACGTCAACTCCATCAAGGTGTTCGCCTTGGCGCACTTGACGTTGGCAAGGAAGATTTCTTCCAGCGTCAACCGTTCCACCGCGCTGACGGCCAGGCCGGCGCCGGTAAAGCGCGCGGCAATGGCGTCATCGTACTCATTGACGGTGACCGCGCACAGCCGCCCGCTCTGCTGGACATCCTTGATGTTGGCCAGCTCCGGCAAGGGCTGGTCCGGTCGCCGGGTCAGGCGCAGCCTGCGCCAGCCATCGATGAAATCTTCCTTGTTGCGGCTTTCGACGATGCGGCCGCCGTAGATGAAGGTGATGTAATCGGAAATCTGTTCCACATCCGCCGTGTTGTGCGACGAGAACAGGATCGAGCGCGTCTCGTCCGCCATGGCGGACATCATTTCATCGAGCACTTCCTTGCGCACGGCGGGATCGAGGCCGGTGGTCGGTTCGTCGAACACCAGCAGTGACGGCCGACGCGCGAGCGCCAGCAACAGCGTGGCCTTGACGCGCTGGCCGTGCGACAGGCCTTTGACCTTCTGGTTTTGATTCAGGTCGAAGCGACGCAGCAGCAGGCTGGCGTAGTCCGCGTCCCAGCTGGCGAAGATGGACTTGATGAAGGCCATGTGAAAGCCGATGGTTTCGCTTTCGTACAGCCGCATGTCCTCGGCGATGAAGCCGATATTGCGCTTGGCGGCCACCTGCTGTTCCGGCATGGCGTAGCCCAGCACCTTGACCGTACCGGCATCCGGCGCCAGCAGTCCCATCACCATGCGCAGGATGGTCGACTTGCCGGCGCCGTTGGGACCGACCAGGCCCATCACGGTGCCCTGTTCGACAGCCAGGTCGGCCGCCTCCAGCGCGAAATGCGGATAGCGCTTGCTGATTCCCGTGCACTCTACTGCCAATGGCAAATCCATTCCGGTCCCCTATTCCATGTGTGGCTTGAGCATCTGCAGTACTTTCTCTTCCGACAGGGACAGAGATTTCGCCAGCTTGCCGGCCTGCTCCAGATGCTGCATCAACTCCTGCCGCTGAAGCAGCTTCATGTCGAGCGCATCGCTGACCCAGCTGCCTTTGCCCTGCTGGGTAATGATGACGCCCTCACGGCCCAGTTCCAGGTAGGCGCGCTTGATCGTGATGATGCTCACCTTGATCTCGCTGGCCAGCTCCCGTACCGATGGCAACGGCGTTTGAGGCGGCCAATCCCCCACAGCGATGCGCTGCTTGATCTGCTCCATGATCTGCTGATACATGGGGCTGGTGTCTGCTTGGGAAAATACAAAGCCGCTCTTCATATACACAGTATGCACAGTTAACCGAAAATGGTCAAACGCCTTTTATGGCGTAAATGGCAGCGTGACCAGGCCGACCAGGTAGCGGGCCGGGGTCGCGCCGGGGTTTTCGTAGGCGATGGATTGGCCTTCGCGGAAGGCGACGCAGTCGCCTGCTTGCAGGCGCCATTGCTGGTCGCCGGCGGTGACGATGATCTCGCCTGCCAGCAGCCATACTTGCTGGTGGATGTCGGCGCCGTGCGGCGATTGGTCGTAGGCGACCCGCCGGCCGGGCGGAAATTCCACTTCCACCAGTTGCATCGGCGAGCGCACGCCCGGCGATAGCTGGCGCCGCGTGTAGCCGGAGGCGGGATCGGTCCACACGGCCTGTTCGGCACGCGTGCTCAGCGGCGACGGCGCCGGGTCCTGCGCCGCGAACAGCGAGGCCATGGTCACGCCCAGCGCGCCGGCCAGCTTGTCCAACACGGTGGCGGTGGCGCTGCTTTCGCCGCGTTCGATCAGGGAAATGTTGGAGCGGCTGACGCCGCTGCGTTCGGCCAGCGCCGCCAGCGACAGCCCGCGCGCATTGCGCAAACTCAGCACGCGGCTGGCAATGAGTTGATTGATGTCCATGAAATCCATTATACTGGATTTGTCATCCAACAAAATGACGCGCCATGCCTATCGCCTTTGAAACGCCCGACCAGCCCGAAGTCTACGCGCTGATCACCGAGCTGGATGAATACCTGCTCGGCCTGTATCCGCCGGAATCGGTGTACTCGCTGGATGTGCAGGCGCTGCTGCAGCCGAATATCCAGTTCGCCGTGGCGCGCGATGCGGCCGGCGCGGCCATCGGCTGCGCCGCCATCGTGCTGACCAACGAATACGGCGAGATCAAGCGCATGTATGTGCGTCCCGCCGCGCGCGGCGCCGGCACCGCGCGCCAGTTGATGGCGCTGCTGGAACAGACCGCGCGCAGCGCCGGCTGCCCGCAGCTGATGCTGGAAACCGGCCCCGACATGCACGAGGCGCTGACGCTATACGCGCGCCACGGCTTCGAACGCTGCGGCCCCTACGGCGACTACCCGGACGATCCGCTCAGCGTGTTCATGCGCAAGCCGCTGAATTAACCGAAAGGCGAGCCCGCCAGGAAGGCGTGAATCTGCGCCACCACAGCCGCGCCCTCGCCCACCGCCGCCGCCACCCGCTTGGTGGAGCCGGAACGCACATCGCCGATCGCGTACACGCCGGCCACACTGGTTTGCAAGGCCGAACGTATGCCGGTTTCGTCCGGCCCGGTGCGGATAAAGCGGTGCTGGTCGACCTTGACGCCTGAGCCGTCCAACCAGCCGGTGTTGGGATCGGCGCCGATGAACAGGAACAGCCGACACACGTCGTACAGCACCTCGTCGCCGCGCTGCGCGTGATGGACGCGCACTTGCCGCAAGCCGTCGTCATCGCCCTCCAGCGCCACGATCTCCGAGTGGGTATGCAGTTCGATGTTGGCGTTTGCCGCGATGCGCTCGATCAGATAGCTCGACATGCTCGACGCCAGACTGTCCTTGCGGATCAGCATGTGCACCTTGCGCGCATGGGCCGCCAGGTACACCGCCGCCTGCCCGGCCGAATTGCCGCCGCCGACCAGGATCACGTCCTGGTCCTTGCATAGCTGCGCCTCGACCGGCGAAGCCCAATAGTAGACGCCCTTGCCTTCAAACTGCTTCAGATTGGCCAACGCCGGGCGGCGATAACGGGCGCCGCAGGCCAGCACCACGCTGCGCGCCTTGAGTTGCAACAGGCTGCCGCACAGCTCCACGCGCAGCGCATGATCGCTGCAGCCGAGCAGGCGGCCGGCCGGCGCCGGAATGGCGATCTCGACACCGAACTTTTCCGCCTGCACGTAGGCGCGGCCGGTCAGCGCACCGCCCGATATGCCGGTCGGGAAACCCAGATAGTTTTCGATCCGCGCGCTGGCGCCTGCCTGCCCGCCATAAGCGCGCGTTTCCAGCACCAGCACCGACAGGCCCTCCGAGCCGGCATACACCGCCGTCGCCAGTCCCGCCGGGCCGCCGCCGACCACGATCACATCCCACAGCGTATCCTCGCTCAGTTCCCTGAGCATGCCGACGCAGCGGCCCAACTCCACCACCGAAGGATTTTTCCTCATGCCGCTACCGGGACACAGCACCAGCGGCAACTCCGCCGGCGTGGGCCGATGCAGCGCCACCAGCCCGGCCGCGCGCGCATCGTCGGCCGGATCAAGAATCGTATGCGGATGCGCATTCGCCGTCAGGAAGCTTTGCAAACCATGGATGCGGTCATGCCCGCGCGGACCGATGATCACCGGCCCGCCGGAGTTATCCGCCAACAGCGCCACGGTGCGCAGGATCAGCGTGCGGATCAGGCGCTCGCCCAGTTCGGCATGTTCGACCACCAGCGTGCGCAGCGCGGCCGCCGGCAACATCAGCACCGTCAGCGCGCCTTCGGCAAAGCCGTCGTACATGGCCGGACGGCCCGATAGCTGCCCCACCTCGCCGCTGAACTGTCCCGGCCCCAGGGTGGCGATGCGGTAGGCATTGTCGAAGCCATCGTGGCGATACAGCGCAATGGCGCCGCTCAGCACGAACAAGGCGCCGGGCGCGGCATCGCCCGCGCAGAAAACCTTCTCGCCATCGGCAAAATGGCGCTCGGTACCAAACCGGCGCGCATGGCGCAGATCCGATGCGCCGAGCACCGGATACACCTGGTGCCGGCGTTTTTCCAGCTCACCGGTAGGCAGCGGCGGCGGCGATGAAGGGCTGGTACTCATCACGCTCTACGCCGCCGAGGGTGCACCTTTTTTCTTGCGCACCACCGCCAGCGTCGGCGCCTGCGGGCCGAAGATAGTGGCGACGCGCTCCAGCCGCACGGCCGCCTCGCCGGTCAGCGTGCCGGTGGCGCCCGCCACCTGGCGCACGATGCCCAGCGCCGTCGCGCGCGCCTCCGGCTCTTCCGGCAGCAGCAGAGGCAGATCGGCCAGCGCCGCTTCCTCGTCCACCTGCAACATCAGGTACTGCTCGCGCAGGATGGTCTTCAGCAGCGTCAGGCTCATCTCCTTGTCGTCCGAAGTGCGCAGGCGCAGCTGGCGCATGGCGGCAAAGGCGCGCTCGTCCGCCGCGCTCATTTCCGGGCTGCGGAAGATGTACAGCAGGGCGCGGATGATGCCCTCGGTGACACCGCCCTCTTTCGTGCGCAGCGCCAGCGCGGCGCGGGTGGCGCTGCTGGCCGCCTCGCGTGCGATGTCGCGGCCGATGCGGCGCGGCTTGCCGCCATCGGTGCTCAGGCCCACCAGCGCCTGCAGCAGCGGCGAGCCATACACACCGAGGAAGATATTCTCGGTGGCCTGGTCGCGCGCATCGCGATAACGGTCCAGGGCGTCGACGATCTGCTTGGACCATGCCTCCTGCATTTGCAGGAACACATTGTCCTTGGCCACCGGCCGGCGCTCCGCGCGCACCTTCTCGGCCAGCGCCGGAATGCTGTTCAGCAGCGGGTTCTTGCTGGAGAACGCCGTGTAGCGCATGCGCAGCGGATGCGATTCGCGCAGACGCTCGGCGCTTGCTTCGGTCACCAAGCCTTTCACCAGCGGACTGGCGAAAGTCTGGTACAAGCCTTTGTTGATTTCCGACAACCGCGCCACGGTAGCGAAGCGGCGCTCATCCTCGACGTCGTTGCCGCCCAGCTCGCGCAGCGACTCCAGGTTGCGGCGCTCGAAGCGCATCACGTAGTCGCCTGCGGCCAGGTCGCCGGCGGCGATTTCCGCCTGCAGCATTTCCTCGTCCTTGTCGAGGAACACCGCTTCATACAAGCCCGGCGGCATGATGTCGATCATGTCCATCGCCGCCGTGAATTCCTCGTGCTCCTTGTTCGCCACCGACGCCGAAACAAAGATACCCAGGTGGCCTATGCTCTGGTGCATGGAGTAGATGATGGTCTGGCCGCCGGCCACCAGCGCCGCGTCGTCCTCGTACAGATCGAGCACCCAACCCAGCGCCTGCTGCGGCGGCGTGATGTCGTCGCCCCACGAGCAGAACACCACGATCGGCGACTTGATGTTGCGCAGGTCGATGCGGTGGCCGTTGCTGTCCATCAGCGCGGCGTCGCTCAGGCGGTTGCCGACGAACAGCGAGTCGGCGATGTACTGCATTTCGCCGGCGTTCAGCAGCACCGGGTTGCCCCACCATTTTTCAAACTCCAGGAAGCGCTGTGCCTCGGTGTCGATCTTGGAGTAGACGTTGTAGTTCTTGCTCCAAAGCGTATTGGACGGATTCATCTTCTCGAAGTTTTCGACCAGCTGGGCGCCGTCGAAAATGCCGTTGCCGAGGTCGCCCGCGAGCGCCGTCATCCAGGTGCCGCCGAGCACGCCGCCCAGGTAGCGCAAGGGGTTCTTGCCGCGCACGCCGGCCCAATAGGACAGCGGCGCACCGGCCAGCACCAGCGGCCCGACCAGGTCGGGATTGAGGGCGCTGGTCATCATGATCTGCCAGCCGGCCTGGCAATTGCCGATCAAGGCCGGCTTGCCGTCGGCGTGCGGATGCTGCGCCGCCACCATGGCGATGAACTGCGCTTCGGCACGGCACACGTCTTCAATGGTCTGGCCGGGACAGGGATGCGGCAGGAAGCCGACGAAGTAGCACGGATGGCCGGCCTTGAGCACCACGCCGATTTCGCTGTCGTGCTTCATGCCGCCGATGCCTGGGCCGTGGCCGGCCCGCGGGTCGAACACGATGAAGGGACGCTTGGTGGGATCGGGCTCGATGCCGTCCGGCTGCAGGATGTGCAGCAGGCCGTAGTTGACCGGCCGCTCAAGATGGCGGCCGTCCATGACGACCTCGAATTTAAAACTCAGCACGTGGGGGGCGGTTTGTTCGGCGCGATGGTTGCGCTCGTCGCCGCGCTCGCGCAGCACGTCCATGAACAGGATGGATCGCTGGGCCGCATCGATCCAGTAATCGGTTGCCTGCTGGGCCAGGTTGAAGGGATTGCCGGGCCAGTTCAGCCAGGGGTTGCTCTTGTCGTCGCTCACCGTGTTCCTCCGTTGCGTTAATGCTGCCTCGCACCAAAGTACCGCAGCGACCGAAAAAACGCAAACGAAAAAACCACACGCTCCAGCCCGGTTTCTTGCCCAGTTCTTTATTAAATTTGTAATAGATTGACCATTGCGCAATAATCAACTCATGAGCCCAAATCGCATCGATACCTTGCTAACCCACCTCTACGAATCCGTCCTGGCGCCCGACGGCTTCCAGCGCTTCGTCGGCGCCTTCATCGACCTGTTCCAGTTGAAAGCGGCCATGCTGCTGACGGTGAACCGCCAGACCCAGGAGGTCAAGGGCTTGTGGATGGAAGGCCTGCAGGAAAAATGGATGACCATGTATGCGATGGAATACGCGGCCGAAGACGTGCTGGCGCACCACATCCACAGCTCCCCGATCGCCACCTTCTACGCCAGCAACCTTGACCTGCCCGCCGGGCAAGTGCAGGACACCCGCTTCTATCGCGAGTGGGTGGAACCGCAGGGCGTGGCATGGGCCAGCGGCGCCATCGTGCTACACGAGGGGCCGTGGCTGACGCAAATGATGTTGCAACGGACGCCGCAACAACCACCGTTCGCGCGCGAGGAACTGGACCTGTTCAACCTGCTCATGCCGCACTTGCAGCGGGCGCTCCAGATGCGGCAGCGCTTCGCCGAACTGCAACTGGGGCAGAACCTGCTGATCAGCGGCCTCGACGTGATCGCCATGCCGGCCATCCTGATCGACGAATTCTGCCGCGTGGCCCATTGCAACCGCGCCGCCGGCGTGCTGCTGCAGGGCCGGCGCGACCTGTGGCTGGAAGAATCCCACCTGTTTTGCCGCAGCGGCACCGTCACCCAGCAGCTGAACCTGGAAATCACCAAGGCCATCCACGCCAGCCAGGGCACGGCCGGCGACATCCCCGGCGTGGTGCTGGTGCCGCGCGTGGGGCAGCGCGACCTGATGGTGCTGATCTCGCCGATGCGCATGGCGGCGCGGCCCGAGGTGCGCAGCGGCGCCCTGCTGTTCGTGTTCGACCCGGAAGCGGCGCCGCACATCCGCACCGAGCTGGTACAGCGCCTGTTCGGCCTCAGCGAGGCGGAGGCGCAGCTGGCGGTGGCCATCTGCAGCGGCCTGACGCCGGAAGCGGCCAGCGTCGAACGCGGCACCTCGCTCAACACGGTGCGCACCCAGCTCAAAAGCATCTTCGCCAAGACCGGCACCAGCCGCCAGGCCGACCTGGTCTCGGTGCTGCTGGCCAGCCCGGCCTACTTCCTGTCGCACCAATCCCCCGGCCCATAAAAAAACCACCCCGTGGGGTGGTTTTCAGTATTACGCTTCGCGCGATGCTTTTTTACGCTCGTGCTCTTTCAGGAAGCGCTTGCGCAGACGGATCGATTTCGGGGTGATTTCCACCAGTTCGTCGTCGTCGATGAATTCGACTGCGTATTCCAGCGACATCTGGATCGGCGGCACCAGGCGCACGGCTTCGTCGGTACCCGACGAACGCACGTTGGTCAGCTGCTTGCCC
Organism: Duganella paludis; assembly: GCF_054461335.1. Classification (NCBI taxonomy): domain Bacteria; kingdom Pseudomonadati; phylum Pseudomonadota; class Betaproteobacteria; order Burkholderiales; family Oxalobacteraceae; genus Duganella; species Duganella paludis. The sequence continues at coordinate 4,611,270 of NZ_CM136922.1, read as the reverse complement.
TTGATCGGGTTAACCACCAGATCGTTGTCACGCGAGTGGATACCGATGATCATGCCTTCGTACACTGGGTCGTTGTGGACCACGAACATACGGCCGCGATCTTGCAGTTTCCAGATGGCGTAGGCAACGGCGGCGCCGTCATCCTGCGAAATCAGCACGCCGTTGCGACGGCCGCCCAGTTCGCCTTTGGTGTTGTCTACTGGAGCGTAGGCATCAAACACGTGCGACATCAGGCCGGTACCACGGGTCAGGGTCATGAATTCGCCCTGGAAGCCGATCAGGCCACGTGCTGGAATACGGTATTCCAGACGCACACGGCCTTTGCCGTCCGATTCCATGTTCTGCAGGTCGCCACGACGACGGCCCAGTTCTTCCATCACGCCGCCCTGGTTGGCTTCTTCAACGTCAACCGACAGTTGTTCGAACGGCTCATGGCGCACGCCATCAACCATTTTGAACACCACGCGTGGACGCGATACAGCCATCTCGAAACCTTCGCGACGCATGTTTTCGATCAGAATGGTCAGGTGCAGTTCGCCGCGACCCGAAACTTCGAAGGTGGTGTCGTCGTCGGTTGCAGCAACGCGCAGAGCAACGTTGGCTTTCAGTTCTTTGTCCAGACGATCGCGCAGTTGACGCGAGGTCACGAACTTGCCTTCGCGGCCAGCCAGCGGCGAGTTGTTGACCATGAAGTTCATGGTCAGGGTCGGCTCGTCGACGGTCAGCATAGGCAGCGCTTCCGGGGTGTCCGGTGCGCACAGGGTCGAACCGATGCCGATTTCGTCGATACCGTTGATCAGGCAGATGTCGCCGGCAACAGCTTCGTCAACCAGCACGCGCTCCAGGCCCTTGAAGTTCAGCACCTGGTTGATGCGGCCTTTGATCGGGGTGGCGCCTGGGCCGTTGATGACCAGAACGTCCTGGCCGACCTTGACGGTGCCGCGGTTAACGCGGCCAATGCCGATCTTGCCCACGTAGGACGAGTAGTCCAGCGAGGTGATTTGCATCTGCAGCGGGCCTTCTGGATTGTCATCGCGCACTGGCACGTGTTCCAGGATGGCGTCGAACAGCGGCTTCATGTCGCCATCACGTACGTCTTCGGTCAGGCCGGCGTAGCCGTTCAGGCCCGAAGCGTAAACGATAGGGAAGTCCAGCTGCTCATCGGTAGCGCCCAGCTTGTCGAACAGTTCGAAAGTCTGGTTGATCGCCCAGTCGGCGCGTGCGCCAGGACGGTCGACCTTGTTGACCACCACGATCGGCTTCAGGCCCAGGGCCAGTGCTTTACGGGTAACGAAACGGGTCTGTGGCATTGGGCCTTCTTGGGCATCCACCAGCAGCAGAACCGAGTCAACCATCGACAGAACACGTTCCACTTCGCCGCCGAAGTCGGCGTGGCCTGGGGTGTCGACGATGTTGATGTGGGTGCCTTCGTACTCAACCGCGCAGTTCTTCGACAGAATCGTAATACCGCGCTCTTTTTCGAGGTCGTTCGAGTCCATGACGCGGGTATCGACCGCTTGGTTTTCGCGGAAGGTGCCGGACTGGCGCAGCAGCTGGTCAACCAGCGTGGTTTTGCCGTGGTCAACGTGGGCGATGATTGCAATATTGCGAATTGCGCGTTTAGTAGTAGACATAGTCGTTATCTTGGGGAAAAACTGCGGGTGTACGTACAGGAGGTACGTAAAGCCGGCAAGTATAGCATGTTGCGGCGCAACTTTATCTCTTTATTGCGCCACAAATGCGATTAATCGTTCAGGGGCGAGGATGCTGTACTCGCCGAGGTGGGCGGTGCCGAGCAGCTTGTCGTCCAGGTAGACGCGCACCCTGCCCTGCTCCGCCGGCACGGCGATTTGCTCTTTGCCCAGCGCCAGGCGCTGGCCATTCAGGAAACGTTTCGCCAGCTCGGCGTTCAGCTGCACGGCCGGGAAGCTCGACAGCAGCGCGTCGACCCGCGACAGCAGGCTGTGCGGCGCTGCATGGGCCACCAGTTCATCGAGCGTGATCATGTGCTCGGTGGTCAGGGCGCCGACCTGGGTGCGGCGCAGCGCGTTCAGATGGGCGCCGCAGCCGAGCGCTTCGCCGATGTCCTGGCCCAGCACGCGGATGTAGGTGCCCTTGCTGCAGGTGACCGACAGCTTGAGGAACGGCGCCTCATACGAAATCAGCTCCAGCTTGTGGATGATGACGTTGCGCGCTTCGCGCTCCAGCGTGATGCCGGCGCGGGCGTATTCGTACAGCGGCTTGCCGTCGCGCTTCAAGGCCGAGTACATCGGCGGCACTTGCGCGATCGGGCCACGGAACTGTTCCAGCACGGCGTGGATCTGCTCCAGCGTGACATTGACGTCGCGGGTATCGATGACTTCGCCTTCGGTGTCGCCGGTGTCGGTGGTCTGGCCCAGGTGCACTGTGGTGTCATAGGTCTTGTCGGCTTCCAGCAAGTCCTGCGAGAACTTGGTGGCCTCGCCAAAGCACAGCGGCAACAGGCCGGTGGCGAACGGGTCGAGGGTGCCGGTGTGGCCGGCCTTTTTGGCGTTGAGCATGCGCTTGGCTTTGATCAGCGCGTCGTTGCTGGAAAAGCCGACCGGCTTGTCGAGCAGCAGCACGCCGTCCACTAGATCGCGGACGCGCTTGGTACGGGCTTGATTCATTTACTCGGACTCTGCGCCGTCGGTGCCGTCATCCAGCGAGCGGGTGCTGTTGGCCTGGTCGATCAGGGCCGACATCGCCATACCGCGCGCGGCCGAGGTGTCGTGCACGAAGTGCAGCTGCGGCAGCGTGTGGATGTGCAAACGCTTGCCCAGCTGGTTGCGCAGGTAACCGGCGGCGGCATGCAGGCCGGCCAGCGTGTTCTTCACGGTTTCCGCGTCGTCCTTCAGCATGGTGAAGTAGATCTTGGCGTGCGCGTAGTCCGGCGTCAGTTGCACTTCGGCCAGCGTGATCATGCCGACGCGTGGGTCTTTCAATTCAAATACGATCAGCTCGGACAGGTCTTTCTGGATCTGATCGGCCACGCGTTGACCGCGTTGCGGGATGTTTTTGCTATGTTTTGCCATGATGATTCCATAAACGGCAAGTGGACGGGAAGGCCCGTCCACTTTACCAGATACTGCTGTGCTACCCGTAAATTACAGGGTACGCGCGATTTCCTGCACTTCGAACACTTCCAGCGTATCACCCACTTGGATGTCGTTGTAGTTCTTCAGCGACAGGCCGCACTCCAGACCGGCGCGGACTTCTTTCGCATCGTCCTTGAAGCGTTTGAGCGAGTCGATCTCGCCGGTCCACACCACGATGTTGTTGCGCAGCAGACGGACGGAAGACGAACGCTTGACCACGCCATCGGTAACCAGGCAGCCGGCGATGGCGCCGACTTTGGACACCAGGATAACCTGGCGTACTTCGACCTGACCGATAACGGTCTCGCGCTTCTCCGGCGCCAACATGCCCGACAACGCCGACTTGATCTCGTCGATCGCATCGTAAATGATGTTGTAGTAGCGAATGTCCACGCCGTTCGACTCGGCCAGCTTGCGCGCCTGTGCATCGGCACGGGCGTTGAAGCCGATGATGACCGCTTTCGAGGCCACCGCCAGGTTGACGTCCGACTCGGTGATGCCGCCGACCGCTGCGTGCACGATCTGTACGCGCACTTCCGAGGTCGACAGTTTCTGCAGCGAGCCAACCAGCGCTTCCTGCGAACCCTGCACGTCGGTCTTGATGATCAGCGGCAGGTTCTTCACTTCGCCTTCGGCCATCTGGTCGAACATGTTTTCCAGTTTCGCCGCTTGCTGCTTGGCCAGTTTCACGTCGCGGAACTTACCTTGACGGAACAGACCGATTTCACGTGCTTTACGCTCGTCGGCCATGACCATGACTTCTTCACCGGCTTGCGGCACTTCGGTCAGACCCTGGATTTCGACCGGGATCGATGGGCCGGCTTCGGTGATCGGCTTGCCGTTCTCGTCCAGCATGGCGCGCACGCGGCCATACGAGGAACCCGCCAGGATCACGTCGCCGCGACGCAGCGTACCGGATTGCACCAGCACGGTGGCCACGGGACCCTTACCTTTATCCAGGCGACCTTCAACCACCAGGCCACGGGCCGGGGAATCGATCGGTGCTTTCAGTTCCAGCACTTCGGCTTGCAGCAGCACTTGCTCCAGCAACGCGTCGATGCCTTCGCCGGTCTTGGCCGACACCGGCACGAATGGCGATTCGCCACCGTATTCTTCCGGCACCACGCTCTCGGCAACCAGCTCTTGCGTGACACGGTCCACGTTGCCGCCCGGTTTGTCGATCTTGTTGATCGCCACCACCAGAGGCACGCCGGCCGCTTTCGCGTGAGCGATCGCTTCCTTGGTTTGTGGCATCACGCCGTCGTCCGCCGCCACCACCAGAATCACGATGTCGGTGGCTTTCGCACCGCGGGCACGCATCGCCGTAAAGGCTTCGTGACCCGGCGTATCCAGGAAGGTGACGATGCCGCGTGGGGTTTCCACGTGGTAGGCGCCGATGTGCTGGGTAATGCCACCAGCTTCGCCCGACGCCACTTTGGCGCGGCGGATGTAATCCAGCAGCGAGGTCTTGCCGTGGTCGACGTGACCCATGACGGTGACCACCGGTGCGCGCGGCTTGGCTTCGAAGTGCGCGTGCTCGCCCTGGTCGGCCAGAATTGCTTCCGGATCGTCCATTTCGGCCGGGTGGGCTTTGTGGCCCATTTCCTCGACCACGATCATCGCGGTTTCCTGGTCCAGCACCTGGTTGATGGTGCACATCTGGCCCAGCTTCATCAGCTGCTTGATGACCTCGGATGCCTTGACGGACATCTTGTGCGCCAGTTCGGCCACGGTGATGGTCTCCGGTACGTGCACGTCTTTGATGACGGCTTCGGTCGGGGCCTGGAAGTTGGTCTCGCGATCATCGGCTTGATGATGACGGCGACCACCGCCCTTGCCACCACGCCAGCTGTCGCGGCCGGTGGAGGAACCCGGACCGGAACGGCCCTTCGGTGCGCCCGGTGCGCCGCGCTTCTTGGCGTCGTCCGACCAGGTCGACGAGACATTGGCCGATTTGATCGACTTCTTGTCCGCCCCGGCCACCGCTGGCTTCTTGTCGCCTGGCTTGGCGGCATTGGCGGCATTGGCGGCGGTGGCCGGCTTGTGCAGCGTGCCTTCGGCAACTTTCGGCTTGACCGGTGCCGGTGCTGGCTCAGGGGCTTTGATGGCGCGGCGTGGCGCGTTCATCATGGCCTTGATCTGGGCGACTTCGTCGGCGACGGCCTGGCGTGCGCGCTCCGTGGCAGCGGCTTGATCAGCGGCTTCCTTGGCGACGGCAGCAGCCTTTTTCTTGGCTTCGTCGGCGGCGGCTTTTTTCTTGGCTTCCTCGGCAGCGCTGTCGGCGGTCTGCACGACCGGCTCGGCGGCAGGCGCGGCGGCAGCGGCGGCCTTGGCGGCAGCGGCTTTCTTGGCTTCCGCGTCGGCTTCCTTCTTGGCTGCTGCGGCGGCTTCGGCCGTAGCCTTGTCCTGCGCGGCCTTGTCGGCTTCCAGCTTGGCCAGGCGTTCCTGCTTCTCGCGCAGTTCCGCTTCCTGACGTGCGATCAGTTCCGCTTGCTTACGCACTTCTTCTTCGCGGCGTGCAACTTCAGCCGGGTCGATCACCGGTGCTGCCGGAGCGGCAGGGGCGGCGGCCACCGGCTCGTCGCGCTGGACGAAGGTGCGGGTTTTCTTGACGGCGACCTGAATCGTGCGGGCCTTGCCATTGGCATCGGCCTGCTTGATCTCGGTGGTTTCCTTGCGCGTCAGCGTAATCTTTTTCTTCTCTTCAGCACCGGCGCCGTGGGTACGGCGCAGGTGATCGAGTAGCTTATCCTTATCATCTTTCGACAATGGATCTGACGTCGAACTTTTTTCGACGCCGGCAGAACGCAGCTGCGTCAGCAGCAAATCTGCAGGCATCTTCAGTTCGGTGGCAAATTGGGCTACGTTGTTACTCGCCATTCAGTCCTCTTTTCTATGTGTCGCGGAGATGATAAAGATACTCAAATTAAGCCTTTGCGGATTCAGTCAGACTCCAGGCCTTGGCTTGCAGGGCCTTGGCACGGTCATCATATTTCGCGTCAACCAACTTCATCTCATCGTCGGTCACATCTTCAAATTCACTCGTAATCAGTGCTCGTGCCCGGTCGGACGACAGAGCCAGAATGGCGCCGAATTCGTCATAAGCCAGAGCGGCAAAAGCTTCTACCGTTTTGATACCAGACAAGCCCAGCTTGCCGGCGGTGATACGGTCCATGCCTTCCAGACCGACCAGCGCCTCGTCCATGCCTTCCAGGCCTTCTTCCGAAGCGATCGCTTCGGTGACCAGGGCGTCACGGGCGCGGGTGCGCAGTTCGTTGACGGTATCTTCGTCGAACGATTCGATTTCCAGCATTTCGGAGATCGGCACGTAAGCGATTTCTTCCAGGCTGGCAAAGCCTTCTTCCACCAGGATGTCGGCCACTTCTTGGTCGACGTCCAGTTTTTCCATGAACAGGGCGCGGATCGCGGCCGTTTCCTGGGCTGCCTTGTCGGCCGATTCCTCGGCCGTCATGATGTTGATCTTCCAGCCGGTCAGGTCGGAAGCCAGGCGCACGTTCTGGCCGGAGCGGCCGATGGCGATCGCCAGGTTTTCTTCGTCCACCACCACGTCCATGGCGTGCTTCTCTTCGTCGACGACGATCGAGGACACGTTGGCCGGAGCCAGGGCGCCGATGACGAACTGCGCCGGATCTTCCGACCACAGCACGATGTCGACGCGCTCGCCGCCCAGTTCACCGGTGACTGCCTGCACGCGCGAACCGCGCATGCCGACGCAGGTGCCGATCGGGTCGATGCGTTTGTCGGCGGTGTACACGGCGATCTTGGCGCGAACGCCGGCGTCGCGTGCTGCTGATTTAATTTCCAGCATGCCTTGCTCGATTTCCGGAACTTCCAGTTCGAACAGCTTCATGATGAATTCCGGCGCGGTGCGAGACAGGATCACTTGCGGGCCGCGCATATTGCGGTCCACGCGCAGGATGTAGGCACGGACGCGGTCGCCGATACGCAGGTTCTCTTTCGGGATCATCTGGTCGCGTGGCAGGCGGGCTTCGATCTTGCCCGATTCAACGATGGCGTCGCCACGTTCCATGCGCTTGATGGTGCCGGTGACCAGCGAATCGCCGCGTTCCAGGAAGTCGGCCAGAATCTGTTCACGCTCGGCGTCGCGCACGCGCTGCAGCACCACTTGCTTGGTGTCCTGCGCGAAGCGGCGGCCGAATTCCACCGATTCAATCGGCTCTTCGATGTGGTCGTCCACTTCGATGTCAGCGATCTGTTCTTTGGCTTCGAAGTGCAGGATTTCCTGGTCCGGCAATTGCAGGCCTGCCTCGTCAGGCACCACGTGCCAGCGGCGGAAGGATTCGAACTCACCCGACTCGCGGTCGATCGAAACGCGGATGTCCACTTCACCCTCATAACGTTTCTTCGTGGCTTGCGCCAACGCGAACTCCAGTGCGCCGAAAACGACATCTTTATCGACGTTCTTCTCACGCGCCAGCGCGTCTACCAATAACAAAACTTCGCGACTCATGCTTTGCGTCCCTTAAAATCCACCTGCGGCACCAAGCGTGCCTTATCCACATCGGCGAGCGTAAAATCCAACTGCGCCGGACCTTCCTTGCTTTCAAATTCCAACGACAAATTCTCGCCTTCAGGCTCCAGCAGGACGCCCGTGAACGATTTCCGGTTGTTCGTACCCGGCATGGCTGTGCGCAGTTTAATGACTACTTCACAGCCGGCAAAACGTGCAAAATCCGCGAGTTTGCGCAGCGGACGGTCGAGGCCCGGCGACGAGATTTCGAGGCGTTCGTAAGGAACGTTCTCGACCGTCAGCACGTGCGACAATTGGTGACTGACCGTGGCGCAATCTTCTACGGTGATCGGACCTTTTTCTTCGGCATCTTCGGCGGTGAAATCGATAAACACGCGCAGCAGTCCGCGCTCGGCCCGTTCGACATCAACCAGCTCGTAGCCCAGACCGGCGACGGTCTTTTCAATCAGTTCCAGCAGCTGCAAGAAAATTCTCCAGTTCAAGGCCTGTTTATGCGTTGCAAAAACAGACCGATCAAAACGGTTCAACAAAAAAAAATGGGCATCTGCCCATCTTTCTAAAACACCCAGCCAGATGAAGAGTTCCGGAGCAGTTGTGCAAACTGGAACTTCTACTAGGCTGGATATTATAACCTTATATGAAGTTTGCCGCAACGCCGCACGGGCGGCATGGCAGACTTACAACAAGGTCAAAGATACTTTAATTTAGCCCTTGCGACGACGCGGCATGCCGTGATCGGCAGCACCACCACGCGGCGGCTGACCGCGACGCGGCGCACCACCGGCAGCGCCGAAACCGAAGGTCGTCTGCAGCGGATCAGGCTGGCGCGGACCACGGGCCGGGCCCTTGGACTGCTGGCTACGACCTTGACCCTGGCCTTGACCACCTTGACCACCCTGGCCGCCCTGACCTTGCGGACGACCACCCTGGCCCTGCGCGCGCGGACCTGGAGCTTCGCCCAGCGGACGACCGCCGGCATAAGCACCAATACCTTGCGGGCGACCGCCCGGACGGCTGGACGTCGAACCCTGGCCGCCGGCACCGCCTGGACCACCCGGACGGCCTTTGCCGCCACGGTTGCCGGCGCCACCGCCACCACCGTTACCACCGCCGAAACCACCCTGGCCACGGCCATTGCCGCGCGGCTGCTTGGCGAATGGCAGCGCATTGGCGTTGCTGGTGTCGGCACGATTGAAGTTCGGCTCGTTTTCGTCGTCTTCGTCATCATCGTCGAAGTCGCGCTCGTCACGCTGGTTGCCGCGCTCGGCGTACACCGGACCATTGGCATTGCGGCCGCGCTTTTCCGGACCTTTGTTCTGGGCCGGCTTGGCTTGCTGCTGACCTTTGCCGCGCGCAGCACCGCCGGCGCCTACCGCAGCAGTTGCCGGCGCAGGCGCGTCGGCGCCGCCTTTTTTCTCGATGCTGTACGCCGCCATCAGGCCGCGCACTGCATTTTCTTCCATTTCTTCCCAACGGCCGCGTTTCAGGCTGCTTGGCAGGGTCATCGCACCGTAACGGGTACGAATCAGGCGCGACACGGTCAGGCCGATGGCCTCGAACATGCGGCGCACCTCGCGGTTACGGCCTTCGCCGATGATCACGCGGTACCACTTGTTGATGCCTTCGCCGCCGCCGTCGGCGATCTTGGAAAACTGCGCCACGCCGTCTTCCAGCTCAACGCCGGCCAACAGCTTCTGACGCATGCCCTCTTCCAGCTCGCCCAGGGTGCGCACCGCGTATTCACGGTCGATGCCGTAGCGCGGGTGCATCAGGCGGTTGGCCAGGTCACCGGAAGTGGTAAACAACAGCAGGCCTTCGGTGTTGAAGTCCAGGCGGCCAACGGCCAGCCATTTGCCGGCCTTCATGGTCGGCAGGCGGTCGAACACCGATGGACGGCCATCCGGATCGTCCATGGAGACGATCTCGCCGGCTGGCTTGTGATAGACCAGCACGCGTGGCGGCTTCTTGCTCACGCGGCGCTGGATCAGCTTGCCATTGATGCGCACGGCATCGGTCGGCAGGATGCGCTGGCCGATGTGGGCCGGCTCGCCGTTGACCGACACGCGGCCGGCAACGATCAGGTCTTCCATGTCGCGGCGCGAACCGAGACCGGCTTCGGCCAGCACCTTGTGCAGTTTTGGCGCGTCGTCGTCCGAGGTCAGGTCGCGGCGCACGGCCTTGGCCGGCTGGCGGCCCTTGCCGTCTTCGCTGTCGAAGGCGTCCGAGGTGACGTAGGAGAACGCGGCGTCGGCATCGTTGCCTTTGCCGCCGGCGTTCTGGCCGTTGCGCGGCCTGCCGTTCTTGCCTTTGCCGGCATGCGCCGGCTTGCCGTTGCGCTGATCATTGCGCGGACCGGTGCGCTCGTGGCGCGGCTTGCCGTCGCGGCCGAGAACCACTGGCGCTGCGCCCTCTTCCGCTGGTGCGGCGGCGCTTTCGCCACCCTCGACAGCTGCGACAGGCTCAGGACGCGGCATGCTGGCTTCGCGCAGTGCGCGTTGCTCACGCATCTGACGCGGACCGCGCGGACGCTGTTGACGTTCGCCACGCTCGCCGGCGGCTGGCGCTGCGGCATCGGCTGCGGCAGGTGCTACTGCGGCAGGCGCATCGCCGGCCACTGCTGCAACCGGCTCGGCGGCTGGCGCAGCCTTCTTGGCGCGCGGCTTGACCGGCTTGGCGGCAGGCGTTTCGGCAGCTGCAGCAACCACCGGTGCGGCGCTTGGCGCTGGCGCATCGGCAGCAACTGCAACTGCGTCGGCCTTCTTGGCGCGCGGTTTCTTCACTGCGACTGGAGCGTCGGCGGCTGGCGTAATCGCCTCGCCTTCGGCTGCAGCCTTGGTCTTGCGCTTCGGCTTGGCGACCGGTGCGTCATCAGCCGGGGCTGCGGCCGGCGCGGACGCCTCGCCTGCAGCTTCGATCTGGGCTTTGGTGCGGCGCTTGGGCTTGGCGGCCACTTCAGGAGCGGTGGCGTCGTTGACAGTCTCTGGGGTATTAGGTTTGTTCATTATTCGTTTCTTGGTTGTGCTCAGCGTCAACCGTTAAATCTGGCGCGGGGCCTGTTTCGTGCTCAATATCTTGCTCGGTGGCTTGCTCAGCATGGTCCTGCTGCGCGGCTTTTTCAAAGTTCTCTTGCAGAGCCGCTTCCAGGGTTTCCATGGCGTTCTGACCATCGCTGATTTGCTGCAACGGCGGCAACTGGGACAGCGAATTCAATCCCAAATCATCCAAAAACTGCTTGGTCGTGCCCAGCAAGGCCGGGCGGCCAACCACATCGCGGTAACCGATGGCGTCCACCCAGCCACGGTCTTCCAGCATCTTGATCGTCTGCGAATTGACGGCGACGCCGCGTATCTCCTCGATATCGCCGCGCGTTACCGGTTGGCGATACGCGATGATCGCCAGCGTTTCCAGCGTGGCCCGCGAATACCTGGGCGGCTTTTCCGGATTCATTCGCTCCAGATACAGCTTCATCTCGGGGCGGCTCTGGAGGCGCCAGCCGGTCGACAGGCTGATGACTTCAACGCCCTTGCCGGCCCAATCGAGCCGCAGTTCTTCCAGCAATTCCTTGATCGTATCGGCGCCTACGCCGGGGCCGCGCGGCCGGTCCTGGTCATCCAGCTCGACAAACAGCTTTTTCAGACTGTGAATCGACAACGGCTCACGAGCGCATAGCAAGGCGGTTTCGAGGACTTTTTTAGCCTCAAGATTATCCATAAGCAAAATCGAAAGAAATCAATCACATTCAGTGAGGCTGGTGGGAGTACTCGCTGAAGCTGCTTTTCCGACGCCAAGGTCTATGCGCACCTGGCGGGAGAGAGGGACATGCCGACAGCGGCCAAGACCGCTGCTTTCTACGTGAAACGTGGGCAGGAAGCCAGACGTTTCATTCAACACCGCGAATTGTACCTGATAAAAGCACAAAACGCGCATTTCGCTGTCATTGAAATGTAACTGACTCAGTAACTCAACTTACGCTGCGGAAAGCCTGTCGGATAAAATTGCCGAAACGCCAACGAAGGCCGGGTACTCGGCGGTGATCACCCAAGTCGGCACGGCGGCCAGATATTTGTCGAAACGACCCTTGGCTTCAAAGCGTGCACGGAAGCCGGAACGGTCGAAACGGTCACCCAGTTTCGGCACGATGCCGCCACCTATATAGATGCCGCCCTGCGCACCCAAGGTCACGGCAATATTACCGGCGATGGTGCCCAGCATGCAGCAGAAGGCCTCGATGACTTCGTCGCACAGCTTGCATTCACCGCTCAGCGCGCGGCGCGAGATCTCGGCGGCGCTCAGCTTTTCAGCCGCCTGGCCGGTGTGGTCGGCCAGTGCGCGATAGATCAGTTCGATACCGGCGCCGGACATCAGGCGCTCAGCCGAAACGTGTTCGAATTCTTTCCAGGCGAACTGCAGGATCGCCACTTCGGTGGCATTGGCCGGCGAGAACGTCACGTGGCCGCCCTCGCTCAGCAGCGCGGTCCAGCCATCCTTGCCTGGAATCAGGCCGGAAACACCGAGACCCGTGCCCGCGCCGATCAGGCCCAGCGGCGTGTCGGGAATGCCGACGCCACCACCCACCTGGTGTTTCTGCGTTGCCGACAACTGCGGCAGCGAGCTGGCCAGCGCGGTAAAGTCGTTCACCACCACCAGGGTGTCGAAATTGACTTCGCGGCGCAGCGCCTCGATCGAGAATGCCCAGTGGTGGTTGGTCATGCGCACCATGTCGCCGGTGACCGGATTGGCAATCGCAATGGCGCCATTCCGGATGCCGGTAACGCCGGCCTGGGCGACGGTTGGCGAGGCTAGATACGCGACCAGGGCGGCGGCCAAGGTCGGGTAGGCGGCGCAGGCCAGCACTTCGATCGCTTCAATCGTGCCCGGAGCGGTTTCCAGCGCAAAGCGCGCATTGGTGCCGCCGATGTCCGCCAGCAGACGCGGGCCACCAGGGAAGACGGTGGTCAGGGAGGGAGGCGTTTGTACGGACTGAGCTGTCATGATGGATCGAAATTAGTTGAGGCCTAAGCTTAAAGTATATTGCCTATGACAGGCAAGCGGAGTTTGTAGTTTTAGTACAGTTTGCCACACAAGTTTGCAATACGAGATGTTTGCTCCGTAGTATGACTACCCATTTTAATATGGAAACGATTCCAATCATCGCCTGAAAAAGCGCCGCAAAAGCGGCGCGATAATTCAGGCGGAAGCGGCGTGGTCTTCGCGCAGATTCTCCTCGCCGGGACGGAACGCCGCGTTCCATGCCTCCAGCCCGCCGTGTAGCGGACGGGCGCGGTGGTAACCCTTGCCGATCAGCGCCTTGGCCACATGGGCGGCGGTGACGTCGTTCGGGCAGCTGCAATAAACGATGATGTGGCGACCCTTGTCCAGCGAGATCAGGTCGACCGTCGGATCGCCGCCGTTGAACAGCAGCGCGCCCGGCACGGCCGGATCCAGCATTTGCGCGGTGACGCTGCGCGCATCCACCAGCACCGGCTCCTGCCCCTGCTCCAGCAGCCCTTTCAAGTCGTCGACGGTGATGCGTTCGATTTCCACCGACTGGCGGAACCGCTTGCGCTCCACATATTTGAATGCCACGAACAGGGCCAGCAGCACACCCAGCACGATCAGCGCGGTGGTGCCCATGGTGCTCAGGATATCGAGCAGCTGGTCCACGCTGGTATGGAAGAAGGAACCGATGGCGATGCCGGTGCCGGCCCACAGGAAGCTGCCCATCACGCTGAAGCACAGGAATTTATTGCGGCTGGTGCCCATGGCGCCGGCCAGCGGCGGCGCGATGACGTTAAAGCCCGGAATGAATTTGGCGACGATCAGCGCCTTCGGTCCCCAGCGGTTGAAGTTGTCTTCGGTCTGGCTGACGCAGTAGTCGGGCGACAGCGAAATTTTGCACAGCAGCTTGAGGATGCGCTTGCCATAGAAGCGCCCTGCGCGGAACCAGAAACTGTCGCTGATGAGGCAGGCCAGCATGGCCACCGCCAGCACCGCAGACCAGTGACTGCCGCCATCCACCGACATGGCGCCGGCCACGATCAGTACCGGGAAGGCAGGAATCGGCATGCCGATCTGCTCGATCAGCACGATCGCAAACACGATCAGTACGCCATATTCTTGAAGCAGGAGGATTAAATTCGCCATACAGATATCTTAACTTAAAAATCGCTTAACCGCTTTGCGGGATGGCCGCCAGCAAGGCCTTGGTGTAGGGCTGCTGCGGGTTGCGGTACAGCTCGTCCGCATCGGCCATTTCCACCACTCCGCCTTGACGCATCACCATCACTTGATCGGCCATGTACTTCACTACCGACAGGTCGTGCGAAATAAAGATGTATGACAGGCCGAGCTCGTCCTGTAAATCCTTCAAAAGGTTGAGCACCTGGGCTTGCACCGACACGTCCAGCGCGGAGACCGATTCGTCGCACACCAGGATTTCCGGCTGCAGGGCCAGGCAGCGGGCGATGGCGATGCGTTGCCGCTGGCCGCCGGAGAACTCGTGCGGGTAGCGATGGAGGGCGGACGCCGGCAGGCCGACTTTGTCCAGCAGCGCCAGCGCCATGGCGGTGCGCTCGCGGTCGTCGGCGCCGATGCGGTGGATGCGCATCGGTTCCAGCAGGATGTCGCCGACGGTGAAGCGCGGGTTGAGCGCGGCGTAGGGATTCTGGAAGATGATCTGGATGCGCCGCTTGTAGGCCTGGAATTCGCGTGCCGGCATGGCGAGCAGGTCGCGGCCTTCGAACAGCACGCTGCCGCTGGTGGCCTGGTGCAGCCGCAGCAGGGTCAGGCCAACGGTGGTTTTACCGGAGCCGGATTCGCCCACCACGCCGAGGGTCTTGCCGCGCGCCAGCGTGAACGAGACGTCCTTGACGGCGTGGAACTCGCGCCTGCCGAACCAGCCGTGGCGCGAGCTGAAGCTTTTGCTCAGCTTGCGCACTTCCAGCAGCGGCTGGTCGTCCGGCCGGGAGCCACGCTGGCGCTGCGTCTGCGGTGTCGGCGCCCCGTCATCGAGATAGTCGGCAATCACCGGCAGCCGCCATGGCCGCGCGTCCAGCCTCGGCCGACACGCCAGCAGCGCACGGGTGTAGGCGTCGGCGGGCGCGGTCAGCACTTCTCGCGCCAGGCCGGCTTCGCGTATTTCGCCGTTGCGCATCACAATCACCTGATCGGCAATCTCGGCCACCAGCGCCAGGTCGTGGGTAATAAATAGCACCGACATCGCGTGCCGCTTTTGCAGGCCCGCGATCAGCTCCAGAATCTGCTTCTGAATGGTGACGTCCAGCGCCGTGGTCGGCTCGTCGGCGATCAGTAGCTTGGGCTCGCAGGCGATGGCCATGGCGATCATCACGCGCTGCTGCTGGCCGCCGGAAAGCTGGCTCGGATAAGCGTCGATGCGAACGGCTGGCTCGGGCAGGCCGACCTCCTCCAGCAACTCCAGCGTGCGGCGGCGTGCCTGGGCGGCGCTCATCTTCAGGTGCAACCTGAGCACCTCGGCGATCTGCGCGCCGACCGTGAACACCGGGTTCAGCGACGACATCGGCTCCTGGAAAATCATGGCGATGTCCTTGCCGCACAGCGCGCGGCGTGCCTTGCCGTCCAGCGCCAGCAACTCGCGGCCATCGAAGCGGATGCTGCTGGCCGGATCGACGATGGCCGCCGCCGGGTCGAGCAGCCCCATCACAGCCAGCGAGCTGACCGACTTGCCACTGCCCGACTCGCCCACCAGCGCCACGGTGGCGTTGCGCGGCACGGTAAAGCTGATGCCTTTGACCGCCTCGCTGGTGGTGTTGCGCTCGCCCCGGAAGGCGATGCGGAGGTTGCGGACGTCCAGTAATGTCATTGCTTCACCTTGGGGTCGAGGGCGTCGCGCAGGGCGTCGGTGAATAAGGAGAAGGCCGTCACCAGCAGCGCCATGGCGATGGTGGCGGCGCTCAGTTGCCACCATCGTCCGAGGATGAGTTCGCCCTGCGCTTCGTTCAGTATGCTGCCCCATGACACCACACCGACCGGCACGCCGAAGCCGAGGAAGCTCAGGATGACCTCGGCCTTGATAAAGCCGACCACCAGGATCGACAGCTGCACCAGCGCCACGTGGCTGACGTTCGGGAAAATATGGCTGAACATGCGGCGCCAGTGGGAGGCGCCGATGGCGTCGGCGGCCAGCACGTACTCGCGCGCCTTGTGGCGGATGTACTCGGAGCGGATCAGGCGGTAGGGGCCGGTCCAGCCGGTCAGGCCGAGGATCAGCACGATGGTCAGCACGCCCTTCTGCTGCAGCACGGCCGCCACGGCCAGGATCATCAGCACGGAGGGAATGGCCGTGAAGACGCTGTAGAACCAGGTGAAGAAATCGTCGACCACGCCGCCGCAATAGCCGGACAGCGCGCCGAACAGGACGCCCAGCCCGACTGCCAGCGAGGCGGCCACCAGACCGACCACGATGGAGGTCTCGCCGGCCTTGATAGTTTTCTTGATGACGTCGTGGCCCCATTTGTCGGCGCCGAACGGCAGGGTCGGCTGCCGTGCCGCGACCTGCTCCGCGCCCATGCCGCGGCCGGCGCGCAGCGCACGTATGTCGTCGGCGATGGGATCGAAAGGATTGTCTGGCAAGGCCTGCGCGGAAGCAGCAGCCGGGAGGCCCGCCGAAGCGGTGGCGGCCGGGGTGGCGGCGGCAAACGTCGGCGGCGCGTAGCTCACGCCGACTTCCGCCTCCCAATCGGCCGCAACCAGTCCGGTGGCCGACAGCACCACGAGCACCAGAAACGCCACCACCACGGCCAGCGACCACATCGCCACCCGATCCGCGCGCAAGCGTCGCCACGCCAAAGCCCACAAGCCCTGCGCCCTCATGCCAGCTTCACCCTTGGATCCACCGCCTGATACAGCAGATCGGTCAGCAGATTGAACACCATGGTAGCCGCCGCCACGTAGACCGTAATCGCCTTAATCACCGGAAAATCGCTACGCTCCACCGCCAGAATCACCTCGCGCCCGATGCCGGGAATGCCGAAGAACCGCTCCAGCAGGAACGCACCAATCAGCAAGGCCGGCAGATTCGACATCACATGCGTCAGGATCGGAATGGCCGCATTGCGCAGCACATGCACCCACATCACGCGCCGCTCGCTCAGGCCCTTGGCGCGCGCGGTACGCACATAATCTTGCCCCACCTCATCCAGCACGAAACTGCGGAACAGCCGCAAGGTCGGCGCGATCGATACCGCCAGGCCGATCAGGATCGGCAAGGCCGCATAGCGCAACAGGTTCTCACCGACATGCTCGCCCCAGCCCTGCACCGGAAACCAGCCCAGCCGATACGCCAGCCCATATTGAAACGCAATGATGTACACCAGAATGCTGACCGACATGCCCACCGTGCAGGCGATCATCACCACCCTGTCGGTCAAGGAACCGCGCACGAAAGCCACCGCCAAGGCCAGTGCAATACCGATCACGGTTTCAAGCAGCGTCAACGGCACCAGCACCGTCAGCGACGGTCCCAGTCGCGTGGCAATGATATGGGACACCGGCTCGCTAGTCGCCCAGCTCAGGCCGAAATCGCCGGTGGCGATCTGCTGGATAAAGATCCACAACTGCACATAAATCGGCCGATCGACGCCCAACTGGCGGCGGATATTGGCGATGCTGTCGGCGTCGGCCATCTTGCCGGCCAAAATATAGGCCGGATCACCACCCACCCAGTTAAACAGCACGAACACCAGCACCACCACACCCAGCATGGTCGGCAGCATCTGCCACAGGCGGCGCACACTATAAGCCAGCATCTTTATCCCTTGAAGTGGATTAACAATACCGCACTTTTTGCTTGGCAGGAAGATTAGCCCGAATTGCAAACTTAACTAAATATAATTAATGCAATAGCACGTTATTCTTAGCATAAACCCATTCGAAACTTACAAAAACCCGCATAAAATTTGACAAGAGTGGTCTTTAAGTGGTTTCATATCGGCCCTTGTGAGAATTGGTGACAATCCATCCTCACAAGTTTGAACCACTTGAGAGAGCACACAGCACAATGATCAAAGAAACCATCCTGTCCCGTTCCCTGCGCGTCATGTTCGCCAGCGGACTGGCCATGACCCTGGGCCATGCCTTCGCCCAGGAAGCAACTGAACAACCGATGCAACGGGTCGAAATCACCGGCTCCAGCATCAAACGCATCGCCGCCGAATCCTCGCTGCCGGTGCAATCGTTCAGCCAGAAAGACATCAAGAAGTCCGGCGTCACCACCGTCACCGACTTCATCCAGCAACTGCCGGCCATGCAGGGCTTCTCCGTGGCGGCCGACTCGGTCGGCGGCGGCGGCGGCGGCGTGACCACCGCGTCGATCCACGACATCGGCGCCTCCTACACCCTGGTGCTGCTGAACGGCCGCCGCATCGCCCCGGCCAACTCCGGCACCACCATCGACCTGAATTCGATCCCGCTGTCGGCCATCGAACGCGTGGAAGTGCTGACCGACGGCGCCTCGGCCCTGTACGGCGCCGACGCCATCGCCGGCGTGGTCAACTTCATCCTGAAAAAAGGCGCCGCGCCGTGGGAAATCAACGCCAAGTACAGCTCGCCTGAAAAAGCCGGCGGCAAGAGCAACTCGATCAGCCTGAGCAAAGGCTTCGGCGACCTCGAGGACGACGGCTACAGCGTGTTCGTCTCCCTGAGCCACGACGAGCAAAAGCAGCTGAAAGCCTCGCAGCGTGACTTCGCCAAGACCGGCATGATCAACTTCACCGACCCGAAAACCGGCAAGGCGCTGCAATTCCTGAACGGCTCCTCGCGCGCCATTCCGGCCAACGCCGCCGTCAAGTACAAGGACGCCGCAGGCGAGACGCAAACCGTCAACCTGAACCCGTACGCCCTGATCAACGGCAAGTGCGCCACCAACAACGTCGACGCCTTCGGCGACGGCCAGTGCTACTACGATTACACCTCGACCATCGAGATCAATCCGGAATCGAGCCGCGATTCGATCTTCAGCTCGGGCAGCCTGAAACTGGGCAGCAGCGGCTTCAAGGCCTTCTTCGACGCCGCCTACACCGAAGCCAAGATCACCGCGCGCATCGCGCCGTACCCGGCCGACTTCTCGCTGTCGACCAGCTCGCCGCTGTTCAGCAAATACCTGTCGCCTTACCTGACGCCTGAACAACGCGCCGGCGTCAGCTCGGTGGCCGTCAAATACCGCCTGTACGAAATGGGCAACCGTGGCTACGAGTACGGCACCAAGGCCACCCACCTGGTGGCCGGCATCGACGGCGCCGCCTTCGGCTGGGACATCAACGGCGCCCTGACCTGGTCGCGCAACCAGCAGGAACAGAAATACCTGTCCGGCTTCCCGCTGGCCGACAAATTCGACGCCCTGCTCAACAGCGGCAGCTTCGACCCGTTCGCCTACGCCCAGGGCGCCATGCCGCAAACCATGCGCGACCAACTGAACGCCACCGGCTTCACCGGCCTGTACAACACCCAGACCGTGGTCATGAAGGGCGCCGACGCCCACGCCTCGCGTCCGGTGTTCGACCTGCCGGGCGGCGCCGCCATGATCAGCGTGGGCGCGGACTACCGCGTCACCAGCTTCAGCACCGAACAGGAAGACGTGGCCGAAAAAGCCCTGATCCTGTTCGACAGCGCCGTCTACGACAACCACTACAAGCGCGCCAACACCGGCGCCTTCGCCGAGCTGCTGCTGCCGATCTCCAAGCAGTGGGAAGCCACCGTGTCGGGCCGCTTCGACAACATCGGCGCGGTCAAGGACCAGCTGGCAGGCCATGAAGTGGGCGATTCGGCCAGCGCCGGCACCTACAAAGTGTCGACCAAGTACTCGGCCGCCAAGAACCTGATGCTGCGCGCCGCCACCGGCACCGGCTTCCGCGCCGCCAGCATGCAGGAAATCGCCGGCCCGCTGGAAGAGTTCGGCGTTACCGGCGGCACCTACAACTGCCCGCTGACCGCCGCCAACGGCCTGGGCGGCCATCCGCTGGCCCGCTACTGCGAGTCCGGCCGTGGCCAGTTTGAAGTGTTCCAGGGCGGCAATCCCGACCTGAAGCCGGAGAAATCCAAGCAATGGTCAATCGGCGCCGTGTGGGAGCCGACCAGCACCACCAGCGTGGCGATCGACCTGTGGAACGTGGAAATCCGCGACCAGGTGACCTCGGTCTCGGAAGGTCTGATCTTCCAGAACCCGGCCAAGTACGCCAATCTGTTCACGACCAAGCACATCGGTTCGACCGGCCTGGACGTGCTGGCCATCAAGCTGCTGCCGATTAACATCGGCAAGGTGGAAAACCGTGGCATCGACTACGACTTCACCCAAAAGACCAAGCTGTTCGACGGCCGCCTGACCAACCGCCTGGCCGGCACCTACCTGCTGCGCTCGCGCTACACCACGCCGGGCACCGACGACCAGTGGGAAACCAGCCTGAACCGCTATGGTTCGAACGACAAGGTCAGCTTCCGCAACATCATCAAGGCCAGCAGCTCGTGGGAAAACGCCAAGTGGACCCACACCCTGAGCGCGAACTACCGCAACGGCTACACCGACAAGCACCAGAACGCGGAAGACTGCGCGGTGACCACGGCCGACGCGGCCCAGTCCTGCTACGACATCACGCTGGAAGTGCCGAGCTACACCACCTTCGACCTGCAGACGGCCTTCCGTCCGCTCAAGAACGTGGAAATCACGGCCGGCGCCAACAATCTGTTCGACCGCAACCCGCCGTTCTCGCTGCGTAATACCGGTTCGCACCAGATCGGCTACAACCCGTCGTACTCCAGCGCCCTCGGCCGCACTTTCTACCTGAGCGGCTCGTACAAGTTCTAAGCCCGCTTTAAAGCAGTTTCAGCCCGGACTTGCCACACGGCATTTCCGGGCTTTTTTTTGTCGCATAAATGTAACGTTCTGTTACGTCCTTAAAGCAGGTTCACTGACATTGCAAAACACCAAATTGGTGCATTGCACGATCAACTCAGCCATATAAACGCGTTTT
The DNA here is from genome assembly GCF_054461335.1 of Duganella paludis. Taxonomy (NCBI): domain Bacteria; kingdom Pseudomonadati; phylum Pseudomonadota; class Betaproteobacteria; order Burkholderiales; family Oxalobacteraceae; genus Duganella; species Duganella paludis. The sequence continues at coordinate 4,590,640 of NZ_CM136922.1, read as the reverse complement.
TTTTGATGTGAAATCAATCTTTCCATTGCTTTCATGCCTATATGCACCAAATTAGAGCGTTTTTTTGGGCATTCTTGGCGCTATTGTGTCCCGACGGAAACGATGATTTTTCTGCACGGTCGTAAGGGTTTCCACGTTGACAGCAATTTGGCCCAAGTGATTTGATGACTATATGGAAAAAACGATCATGTTTTTTTCACGGCGAAATGCCGACAAAAAATAACTACACATACCCGTTGTTCATTCGTTTTAATTGGGAGCTACATAATGATGGTTGAAACAGTAATGGCCCGATCCGTCCGTATCATCTGCGCCGGTGGTCTGGCGCTTGGCATGCACGCATCGGCCATGGCGCAGCAGGCCGCCGACACCGATGTCGTCGCCCGTGTCGAAATCACCGGTTCGTCGATCAAACGTATCGCCAAAGAAGGTTCGCTGCCGGTACAAACCCTGACCCGTGCCGACATCGAGCAAAGCGGCGTGCAGAACGTGGCCGACCTGGTCGCCCAACTGCCGTCGATGCAAGGTTTCATCACCTCGTCGGCCTCGGTCAACGGCGGCGGCGGCGGCGTGCAAACCGCCTCGATCCACGCCATCGGCACCCAATACACCCTGGTGCTGCTGAACGGCCGCCGCATGGCGCCGTACGGCACCGGCAGCGCGGTCAACCTGGCCAGCATCCCTCTGGCCGCCGTTGAGCGCGTCGAGATCCTGACCGACGGCGCCTCGACCCTGTACGGCTCGGACGCCATCGCCGGCGTGATCAACTTCATCCTGAAGAAAAACCAGACCGACCTGGTGGTCGAAGGCACTTACAACGCACCATCGGAAAAAGGCGGCAAGAGCAGCAACTTCTCGATCAGCAAAGGCTGGGGCAACCTGGAAGCCGACGGCTTCAACGTGCAAGTGTCGTACAGCCACGACGAACAGAAAGAACTGAACGCCAACCAGCGCGACTTCGCCAAGTCCGGCGTGCACCAGTTCAGCAAGGACGGCAAGAAATACGCCACCTGGCAGACCTCGATCAACTCGACCCCGGCCAACGTCGAAGTGGTCACCGCCAACGACGACATCGTCCTGAACACCGACCTGCTGACCAAAAACGGTTGCACCCAGGCGAACACCTTCTCGCGCAGCGGCGCCTGCCGTTTCGACTACGCCGCCACCGTGCAGCTGCTGCCGGAACTGAAGCGCGACAGCGTCTTCGCCAACGGCTCGCTGAAACTGGGCAAGGACACCACCGCGTACAGCGAACTGGTGGTTTCCAAGTTCACCAACACCGCGCGCTACGCGCCGGCCGCCCAGCCGCTGACCGTGTTCAGCACCGATGCCGACACCGGCGTTAAAACCGTCAACAACAGCTACATCGGCGCTTACAACAGCTCGGTCGCACCGCTGCTGGCCAGCCAGGGCGTCAACGCCGCCGACGTCACCGATGCCTTCTTCTACTACCGTGGCGCCGACGCCGGCGGCCGTACCGACGAGTACCGCACCGACGCGCTGCACTTCGTGGTGGGCGTGGACACCAGCTACGCTGGTTGGGACATGGGCGCATCGTTCACCCACTCGCAAAACGAGCAGACCGACAAAGCGCTGGCCGGCTACATGAGCGCCAACAAATTTGAAGAGCTGATCCGCACCGGCAAGTACAACCCGTTCGTCTCCGCCACCGGCGCCGCCGCCACCCTGGCGCCAGCCGTGCTGCACCAGGACCTGGGCGTGATCAAGTCGAAGCTCGACATCGCCAGCGTCAAGGCTTCGCGTGAAGTGTTCGAACTGCCGGGCGGCACCGCCGGCCTGGGTCTGGGCGCCGACTTCACCAAGCAAACCTACAAGGACAATCCGTCCCAGATCGCCATGGGCCCAGGACCAGGCAACCCAGGTTTCACCGACACCCAGATCGGTGGCGGCACCGGTTCGCAGGCGCTGGACGCCAGCCGCCAGAACTGGGGCGCGTTCGCCGAGTTGCTGATGCCGGTCGTTAAAACCCTGGAAGCCACCGCTGCTGTGCGTTACGACAGCTACGACGCCGTGGAAAAGAAAAACACCAGCTACGACACCGCAGGCAAGGCATCGCCATCGGGCAAACTGGGTGAAGACGTCGCCAAAGCCACCTACAAGCTGGCGGCACGCTGGACCCCGATCCAATCGATGCTGGTGCGCGGTTCCTACGGTACCGGCTTCAAGGCGCCGACCCTGAACAACATCGCCGACCCGCTGAAAAACGCCGGTTCGTCGAACCCGTTCCCATGCCCGATCACGGCCGCCTCGGATCCACGTTCGAAATACTGCCGTCCTGGCTCGTCGGAATACGGCCTGCTGGACACCGGCAACCCGGCCACCGGCGACAAGGCGCTGAAAGCCGAAACCTCGAAACAGTCGACCCTGGGCTTCCGCATCGAGCCGACCACCGCGCTGTCGATTGGCCTGGACTGGTGGGATGTGAAGCTGAAAAACCAGATCCGCACCTTCTCGCAGGATCAGCTGTTTGAAAAAGATTCGGCGCTGGCCAAGCAATACATCGCCGTCTACGCCGATCCTATCCAGAAGAGCAACGTGCTGGTGGCCGTACGTACCCCGCTGAATCTGGCGTCGTCGCACTTCCAGGGTATCGACTGGGACACCACCTTCCGCAGCGCGACCCCGATCGGCAAGGCCAGCATCAACTGGACCGGTACCTACATGCTGAAAGCGGAGCAGGATGCACCGTTCGTCGGCACCGAGAAATCGATCGGCCGCTTCGACTCCTATGACAACGTGGTGTTCCGCGTGGTCAGCCGCATGATCTTCACCCTGAAGACTTCGGAAAAGCTGTCGAACTCGCTGACCCTGAACTACCGTTCGGGCTACCAGGATAAGCCGCTGACCGCCGACGACGCAGCAGTACGCGTAGTCAACGCCGACGGCACCATCGGTGGCGTGGTCGGCATGGAACGCGACGTCAGCTCGTACACCACGCTCGACTGGCAAGCCAAGGTCAACTACATCAAGAACCTGACCGTGACCGGCGGCGTGCGCAACCTGCTGGACCGCGATCCACCGTTCTCCATCCGTAACTCGGGTGGTGGTAACCAGGTGGGCTACGACGGCCGTTACGCCGATCCACTGGGCCGCACCTTCTACATCACCGCCCAGTACCGCTTCTGATGTAGCCCTCGGCTTTCACTCAGTTGCATAGAAAACTCCCGGCATGCCGGGAGTTTTTTTTCGTCTATACATCTGTAACCAACTGTTGTTTTATATCAACAGACAATGTTACACAATTGACACCTCATCCCGTCTAGTGAAATTATCGTGGCCCTGACCATCGTAACCGGCGGTCAAAATAGCCTTTCGATTTCCTATCAGGAAATCGATATACAACAATGTTCATGTCGTTTTTGGGAGCTGAGAGCAATGATGAAAGAAACAATTCTGTCCCATTCCCTGCGCCGCATCTATGCGGGCGGCCTGCTGGGCCTGGGTCTGATCGCCACCGGCGCACAGGCGCAGACCGAAGCGCCGATGCAGCGGGTGGAAGTGACTGGTTCGTCGATCAAACGCCTGGTGTCGGAGACGGCCAACCCGTTGACCGTGATCAAGGCCGATGACTTCGTCAAGCAGGGCCTGACCACCGCCCAGGAAGTGCTCGACCGCATTCCGTCCAACAGCTCCAGCTTCAGCTCCGGCAACGTAGTCGGCGGCAACAGCTCCGGCCTGCCGACCGGCGGCCAGGCCAGCGCCGACTTGCGCGGCCTCGGCGGCGACAAAACCCTGGTGCTGCTGAACGGCCGCCGCATCGCCAACCATCCTTACGATGGCGCCAGCGTCGACCTGAACATCATCCCGATCTCGGCCCTGGAACGCGTGGAAGTGCTGCGCGACGGCGCCTCGGCCATCTACGGCACCGACGCCATCGGCGGCGTGATCAACTTCATCACCAAGCGCTCGGTGCAGACCACCACCATCACCGGCGAAGCGATCCTGCCGCGCAAGGACGGCGGCGACGAAAAACGCGTCAACGTCTCGAGCGGCTTCGGCAACCTGGACGAAGACGGCTACAACGTGTTCGGCGTGTTCGACTACCACAAGATCGACATCCTGACCTCGCAGCAGCGCGAGTTCTCCAAGACCGGCGTGATCCCGTCGCGCGGCCTGAGCCTGACCTCGGGCACCACCTTCCCCGGCAACTTCTTCGATCCGACCTCGGGCGTCTCCGGCAACCCGGGCTACGCCACCGGTTGCGACGCGCCGAACTCGCTGCCTATCGGCGGCGGCAACACCTGCCGCCAGGACTACACGCGCCAGATCGACAACCTGCCGGAACAGAAACAGACCTCGTTCTTCGGCAAGGCCACCTTCAAGCTGAACGGCGACCACCTGGCGTCGGTCGAATACCTGCACTCGGAAAACGACGTGGTGTCGCACACCGCGCCGCCGCCGCAAACCGGCCTGATCCTGCCGAAGTCGAGCAAATACTATCCGGGCAATTCGGGCGGCGTGCCGGCCATGGCTGGCCTGTCGGGCGATCCGCTGTCGGTCAACTGGCGTCCGACTGAAGCCGGCATGCGCGAGATCAACTCCAAGGGCGCGGCCGACCGCCTGGCCTTCACGGCCGAAGGCCTGTTCAAGAGCTGGGACTACAAGGCCGGCTTCACCCTGTCGGAAAGCCGCTCGGCGGAATACTTCACCGGCGGCTACGTCAACGACGCCAAGTTCGCCGCCGGCGTGGCCAACGGCATCCTGAACCCGTTCGGCAAGCAGGACGCGGCCGGCAAGACCTACCTCGACAGCACCGCGCTGCGCGGCCAGGTACAGAACGGCAAGACCCGCAACACCGGCATCGACGCCAAGGCCAGCCGCGAGCTGATGGACCTGGCCGGCGGCAAGCTGGCAGTGGCCATCGGCGCCGAACTGCGCCGCGAAGAAGCCGACTTCTTCGTCAACCGCGACATCGCCGGCCAGGCCTCGTCGTCCGGCCTGTCGGGTTCGCAGTCGACCGACGGCGCGCGCACCATCAAGGCCGTGTTCGGCGAAGTCAACCTGCCGCTGCTCACCGACCTGGAAGTCAACCTGGCGGCCCGCTACGATGACTACAGCGACGTCGGCAGCACCACCAACCCGAAACTGGGCGTGCGCTACCAGCCGACCAAGCAGGTGCTGCTGCGCGGCTCGGCCTCGACCGGCTTCCGCGCGCCGACCCTGTTTGAAAAGAACGCGCCGCAATCGAAGAACGACACCAACAACTCGTACAACGATCCGGTGCTGTGCCCGGGCGGCGTGCTGTCGTCCAACCCGATCGCCAACCCGCTGCGCGATTGCGACCTGCAACAGTTCAAACTGCAGGGCGGCAACCAGAACCTGAGCCCTGAGAAATCGAAGACCTTCTCGGTCGGCATCGTGCTGGAGCCGATTCCACAAGCGACCCTGGCGGTCGACTACTGGAACATCAAGCTCAAGGACAAGATCAACGCGCTGCCGGAAGAAGCCATCTATGGCGACTACGCGAAATACCAGGCGCGCTTCCTGCGCAATGCCGACGGTTCGCCGTACGCGATCCTGGACTTGAAGGAAAACCTGGGCAAGGTCAACACCGACGGCGTCGACGTCAGCCTGACCCTGCGTTCGGGCGCCACCCAGGCCGGCAACTTCACGCTGACCCTGGACGGCACCTACGTGCACAAGTATGAGTACCAGGACGAACGCGATGGTCCGTTCATCCAGAACGTCGGCCGCTACGCCGCCAACAATCCGGTGTTCCGCTGGAAGCACAACCTGGCGCTGAACTGGCGCATGGGCGACTTCGCCGCCACCCTGGCGCAGTCGTTCAAGACCGGCTACACCGACCAGAACCTGGGCGTGGCAACGCAGTACCTGAACGAGGTGCCGTCGTATGCGCTGTGGAATCTGTCGGGCACCTATACCGGCTTCAAGGGCGTGACCCTGACCGCCGGCGTGAAGAACCTGCTGGACAAGGAGCCGCCGTTCTCGAACCAGGGCACGCTGTTCCAGAAAGGCTACGATCCACGCTACACGGATCCAGTCGGCCGCTCGCTGTACCTGCGCGGCAGCTACAGCTTCTAAATCGTAGCATGCCCGCTAGGGCTGAGCTCTGTCTTGCACAGGGCTCAGCCCTTTTTGTATGGGCGGCGCTTTTGCTTGCCGCGCAATTCCGCCTCGCTCAGCAGATAGTCTGGATTGTCCGCCAGGCGTTGCACCGCCAGGTCGATGAAGGCGCGCGCACGGGCGGGCTGCGACGTTTTGCTGCCGAAGTAGACGAAGTAGCTGGCGATGTCCGGCATGTGGTCGACCAAAATCGGCAGCAACTGTCCGGAGCGAATGTACGGCGCCGCCGTCACGCCGGCCAACTGCCCCAGCACCTTGCCCGCCAGGACGGCCTGCAATTCGAACGTTTCATCGTTACTGCAAATCGCCGGCACCACCGGCTGGTCGACGTTCTCCTCTCCCAGCTTCACATGCCAGGGCACCACCTTGCCGGTGCCGGGACTGCGGAAGGCGCTGCACTGATGCGACGCCAGCGCCGCCAGCGAGTCCGGCACCCCGTGCTGCTTGAAATAGGCCGGCGCGCCGCACATCACCAGCTGCAGCGGAAACAGCCGGCGCGCAATCACGCCTTCGTGCGGCGACGGTCCCAGCCGGAATCCGACATCGATCCGGTCCTCCACCCAGTTGCCCACGCGATCCTCCAGCAAGACATCGGGCCGGATACCGGGATGCAGCGCGCAGAACTCCTCCACCAGTCGCCAGAGTATCGGCTGGAACGTGGTGCGCGGTCCGGCAATACGCAGCGGTCCGGCGAATTCGTCCTTTGCGGTGCGGGCCTTCAGCAAAGCGCGCTGCATGCCGAGCACGGAAGGCTGCACGTCTTCCAGCAGGCGCTGTCCGGCGTCGGTCAAGGACATCACACGTGTGGTGCGATGGAATAGCCGGGCGTCCAGGTGCGCCTCCAGTTGCGCCAGCGCCTTGCTGGCCGCCTGCGGGCTGATGCCCAGATCCTGCGCCGCCTTGCGCAGGCTGCCCAGCTCCGCCGCCTTGATGAAGGTCGTGATAGAACGCAGTTCATTGATAGCCATACGGGTCTCCTCCCGCGCAGATTATCATCAATTTTATGCGGATAAAACAACTGGTTTGTCACTATTCAGATGTCAGTCCTTGGCCTAAAGTGGTTCCTGACCAACCATCAAAAGGTATCCAACCATGCAATACGTCACCCTCAACAACCAAGTACAAATGCCCCTCGCCGGCTATGGCGTGTTCCAGATTGCCGATGCCGGCGAGTGCCGGCGCAGCGTCATCGACGCGATTGAAACCGGCTACCGTCTGATCGACACGGCGGCCTCCTACATGAATGAAGAAGCCGTCGGACTTGGCCTGCGCGCCAGCGGCGTCGCACGTGAGGAACTGTTCGTGACCAGCAAGCTGTGGGTACAGGAAACCGGCTACGAACCTACCATGCAAGCCATCGACAAATCGCTGCGCCGCTTGCAGCTCGACTACCTCGACCTGTACTTGATCCACCAGCCGTTTGGCGACGTCCATGGTTCATGGCGCGCGATGCAAGACGCCTACCGCGCCGGCAAGCTGCGCGCCATCGGCGTCAGCAATTTCCATCCGGACCGCTTGATGGATATCACGGCGTTCAACGAGATCGCGCCCGCCGTCAATCAGATCGAAGTGAACCCGTTCCAGCAACAGCGGGAAAACGCGCCCTTCATGCGCGAGATCGGCGTGCAAGCGCAAGCGTGGGCGCCGTTCGCCGAAGGCCGCAACGGCCTGTTCCAAAACGAAACGCTGCTGGCCATCGCCTCGCGTCATGGCAAGACGACCGGCCAGGTGGTACTGCGCTGGCTGCTGCAGCGTGGCATCGCTTCGTTGGCCAAGTCGGTGCGCAAGGAGCGCATGGCGGAGAACCTCGCTATCTTCGACTTTGAACTCGATGCGGCGGACATGGCGCGCATCGAAGCGCTCGATACCAATACCAGCAGCTTCTTCTCACACCGCGATCCGGCCATCGTCAAATGGATGTCCGAACGCAAACTGGACATCTGATCCGATGCGAAAACCATTGCTCTTCGCCTTGTACGTTTTCGCGGCGGTCACTGTCGCGCATGCGGCGCCCCAGCCCGGCGTCACCGGTTCGCCCGAAAACTTCAGCGGCACCGTCCGCATCGATGCGCCGTTCCAGGCGCAGGCGCCCGGCCGCGCGGCCGGCGCTACCGTGACCTTCGCGCCACGCGCCCGCACCGCATGGCACAGCCATCCGCTGGGCCAGACATTGATCGTTACCGCCGGCGTTGGCCTGATGCAGCAGGAAGGCCGGCAGGCGCTCGTGATCCGTGCCGGCGACACGGTCACGATTCCGGCCAACGTGCGCCACTGGCACGGCGCCGGTCCGGACGGCGCGATGACGCATATCGCCATCGCCGAGAAATTGGACGGCAATTCGGTGTCATGGCAAAGCAAAGTCGGCGAGCAGGAATACGAGGCAGCGCTGAGCGCCGCTGGTCTCGCGCAAATCACAACGCTTGCGGCGCCGACTTCCTCAAGCCTGTCGCAGCGGCAGCAGGCGATCCCGCTGATCGCTGCATTCGCGGCCAGTAGCGATATGCCCAAACTCAACGCCGCCTTGAACCGTGGACTGGACGCAGGACTGAGCATCAGCGAAGCCAAGGAGATTCTGGTCCAGCTGTACGCCTACGCAGGTTTTCCGAAAAGCCTGAACGCGCTAGGCGAACTGATGAGAGTAGTCGAGGCGCGCAAGCAGCGCGGCATCAAGGACGCGCCCGGCCGCGGACCGGGCAAGGCAATTCCGACTGGCGAACGACTGCTTGCAATCGGAACGGCAAACCAGACGAAAATTTCCGGCGGCCCGGTGCAAGGCGCGGTGGTCGAGTTTGCGCCCGTCATCAACCAGTATCTGCAAGCGCATTTGTTCGGCGATATCTTCGAGCGCGACAATCTCGACTGGGAAAGCCGTGAACTGGCGACCCTCGGTGCATTGTCGGCCATGCCCGGCACCGAGCCGCAATTGCGCTCCCACATGCAGGCCTCCTTGCGGGTGGGCTTGAGCGCGGCACAGGTGGAGAGTGCGATATCGCTGGTGAAGGACGCCGCGCCGGCTGCGCTGCAAATCCGCGAACAAGGCAGCTTCAGCGCAGGCGGGAGCGAGATCCGCACTGCGGGCAACTACAACAACAATCAGCCGACAGCCACGGGACAGAGCCTGCGCGGCGACCACCTGTATGCCTTCTACCAGGTGCCACACAACGCCAAGGGCCTGCCCATCGTCATGCTGCACGGCGCCTTGCAGTCGGCGCGCAGTTGGGAGACCACCGCCGATGGCCGCGAGGGATTCCAGACCTTGTTCCTACGCCGCGGCTTCCCGGTCTACCTGGTTGACCAGCCGCGTCGTGGCCGCGCGGGCAACAGCACCGTCGGAGCGACGATTGAGCCGACGCCCAACGACCAGCTGTTCTTCGACCAATTCCGTCTTGGCAAATGGCCGGACTACTTCGACAACGTACAGTTCGACCGCAAGGCCGAAACCCTCAACCAGTTCCTGCGTTCGGTGACGCCCAACACCGGCCCATACGATGCCGGCGTCATCTCGGATGCCTTGTCGGCGCTGCTGAGCAAGACTGGTCCCGCCATCCTGTTCACCCATTCGCAAGGGGGCGGACCTGGCTGGCTGACCGCGATCAAGAATCCCAACGTCAAAGCCATCGTGGCGTTTGAACCGGGCAGCGGTTTCATTTTCCCGCAAGGCGAACTGCCGGCGCCGATGCCGAGCGCGGCGGGCACGCTGTCGCCCGAAGCCGTGGAGTTGTCCGATTTCCAGAAGCTCACGCGGATGCCCATCGTCATCTACTACGGCGATAACTTCCCCGAGCAAGCCACGACCGAACGCGGGCAAGACAATTGGCGAGTGCGGCTGGCGATGGCGCGGCTGTGGGTAGCCGCCATCAACCGCCACGGCGGCGATGCGCGGCTGGTGCATCTGCCTGAGATCGGCATACGCGGCAACACCCATTTCCTGATGTCCGATTTGAATAATACGGAAATTGCCAATCACGTCGCGCAATTCCTTGCAGAGAAAGGCTTTAAATGAAAAATGCAGTGCCAGCAATCTGGCGGTGTAAGAAAAACCCAGGAGTTGATGTGCAACTCCTGGGCGGTCACCTGGCTTAGAACTTGTAGTTGCCGGTAATGTAGAACGAACGTCCCGCCGGATCGGCGTAGCGACCGTCATAGCCGATCTGATTACCGCCGCCGGCGTTCTGCAAGGTGAACGGTGGATCGCGGTCGAGCAGGTTCTTGATGCCGGCCGTCAGCGCGAACTTGCCGAAGTCATACTTGCCCTGCCAGTCGAAGGTGGTGTACGACGGCGTCCACAGCCCGCCAAACGCCACCGAGTCGCCCACGCTGCCGTCCGGATTGACCGCAAACACGGCGGTGTCGACCGGATAGGCCTGGTCGTGGTAGCCCGACTTGTAGTGCGCGGTCAGGGTGTTGGTCAGCTTGCCGTTGGTCAGGCTCAGGCTGACATTGCTCTGCACGCGGAACACCACGCCATTGTCCGGACCAAATGCGCCCAGGTTGGACTGCACCACGCCGCCCGCGCTGGTGGTGTAGTTTTGCTTGAGCATGTAGGTGCCGTTCCACGCCGCGCGCAGATCGCCGATGGCGGTCTTGTTGCGGTAGCTGAAGTCCCAGTCGATGCCGCGGTAGTTGGCGACACCGCCGTTGATCGGCGCCAGCAGGTAAGCAATGGTGGTGTAGCCGGCCGGATCAGGATACGGATTGACGAACAGGTTTTTGTAGGTCTGCGGATTGGCGAAGCCCACCTGCTCCGGCACGCCGGCCGACAGCACCTGGTTGCGGATCTGCACATTCCACAAATCCAGCCCCAGCGACAGGCCGCGCAGCGGTTCGACCCGGCCGCCCAGGGTCCATTGCTTGGACTTCTCCGGCTGCAGGCCGGCATCGCCGCTCTGGCCGTTCGGGCCGGTCAGCAAGTCGTACTGCGCCTGGCCGACCTGGCAACCCGGCGAACCGGGGAACGGGCACGCATAACTGCCGGCCGTGCTGCCGTTGAAGGTGTTGGCGCCGGCGATGTCGTTCAGGTTGGGCGCCTTGAAGCCGGTACCGTAGGCGGCGCGCAACAGCACGGTGTCGACCGGGGTCCACTTCACGCTGACCTTGTAGGTGCCGGCGCTGGAGGTGTTGCCGATGTCGCCGCTGCCCAGGCGCGGGATCAGGCCGGAGGCGTCCGGCACCGAGGCGAAGATGTAATCGCTGTGTACCTTGTCATAGCTGTCGTAACGGCCGGACACGGTCGCCTCGAAGGTCTTGGTGACCGGCAGCAGCACCTCGGTGAACACACCCCAGTTGTCGCGCTTGGCGCCAAACGGCACCTGGCCGTAGCTGCCGCCCACTGGATAATTCGGCGAAGCCGGCTGGGTCGAGAAGCCCGAGTTGGACAGAATCAGCGAGCTGTAGTCGATCTCGTACTTGGTCTTCGAATAGTCGCCGCCCAGGGAGATGATGGAGGTGCCGCCCGGCAGCGCGAACAGGTCGTGCTGCGCGCCCGCGTGCACGGTGTTCAGCGTCGACTTGGTGCGCGAGAAGACGTGGCCGTTGAGCAGCGCGCCCTGCAGCTGGTCGGCGCCCTGGCCGGTGACCGGATCGTACTTGCCGGCCGCCACCAGGTTTTCCAGCATGGTGAAGTCGGAATAGCCGCCGGCCGCCGTGTCCTTCAGCTTGGCCTGCGACAGGATCAGCGACCCATTGTAGGTCCAGCCGAATGCCGAACCGTCGATGCCGGTGGCGAAGTGGCGCGCAGTGGTTTGGTACTCATCGGCGCGGCCGCCGATCAGCACCGAGCGGTAGCCCAGCGTGGCGTCATTGGTCGGATTTTCCAGGCCGTTCGCCGCCAGGTAAGACTGGACGTATTTGGCGTACAGCGCCGGGAAGCGCGTGGTGGAATTGACGCCCATAGGCTGCGCCGACGGTGCGAATTGCGCGGTCATCGCATATTGCGACAGCACCAGCTCGGCCCAGGCCGTGGTGTCTTCATTGATCTTGAACGTGCCTTTCAGCAGGCCGCTGTCGCGATGGCTGCCCGGCACGTCTTCCACTGTGGCGGCATAGTTGAAGCGGCATTGCGTGCCCAGCGGTCCGGCCAGTGCGCTGCCGCAATTGCCGTTGGCAGCCAGGTAGGGATTGATGGCGTAGCCGGTGGTGTCGGCGTTCGAACCGATCGGACGGGCGTTGAAGGTGATATTGGCCGGCTCGGTGTTGCCGGTGCGCTGGTCGAAGTAGTACTGCTTGCCGTTGGCGCCAAACTTGAAGAACGCGCCCTTGGCCGAGAAGTCGCGCTGCAGCGCGGTGATGCGCTCCAATTCCTCATGGCTGTACGAGGCGAGCACGTTCCAGCCATTGGTTTCCAGGTCGCCCCAACCCTTGGTGATGCCGGCGCTGCTCCATTTGCCGCCGTTTTTCTTCGGCTGGCCGTAGGTGGCGTACGCCTCGCCCTTGGTCATGTTTTTCTTCAGGATGAAGTTGACCACGCCGGCAATCGCGTCCGAGCCGTACAGCGCCGAGGCGCCGTCGGTCAGGATCTCGACCCGCTCCACCGCTTCCAGCGGAATGCTGGACAGGTTGACCGCGTAGCCGCCGCCTTGGCCGGAGCCGATGGCGCTCGGTGCCACGCGCTGGCCATCAAGCAGCACCAGCGTGTACTTCGACGGCAGCGAGTGCAGCGAGGCCGTGGTGACGCCGGCGCCGCCGCCGTTGACCGAACTCGACGACGGCACGAAACCCTGCATCGACGGCAGCATCTGGATCAGATCGGTGGCGGAAGAGGCGCCGGTCGCCTTGATTTCGGCGGCGGTCAGCACCTGCACCGGCAGCGAGCCCTCTTTCTGGATGCGCTTGATCGACGAACCGGTGATCTCCACGCGTTGTATCGGCTGGTCGGGCGCCACCTCTTGCGCGATGGCGGGCAGCGCCAGCATGCCCAGGCTGGCAACCATACTGCCCGAGAACATCAGGCGTAAGCTACGGGACAGCACTCTTTCTTGAATCATGACTAACCTCCGGGGTAATTTTTTTAGGATGCAACTATCCAACGACCGTAGCCGGGTAGGCTGCAGACGGGAATTCGGTTCACTTGTGGGGAACTACGCTAGGAAGGTGTTCAACGACACCGGCCATGTTTTATATATCAACATGGCAGCGAATTAACTGTCAATCGAACCCCATGCAATTTTGGCGTCCTTACAACAGCCATGCTAGTCGGGCGCAAAAAAAAGGCCCCAACGCGACATTGGGGCCTACAGAAGAGTCTAGTTAGTGCTTACTTTGCGGCAGCCTCGCGCGCCTGCGTGGCCAGGCGGCGCTGGCGCACGGCGGCGGCCAGGCCTTGCAGCACTTGCACGCTGCTGTCCCAGTCGATGCAGCCGTCGGTGACGGACTGGCCATAGGTCAATTCCTTGCCCGGCACCAGATCCTGGCGGCCCGCCACCAGGTGCGATTCCACCATCACGCCGACGATGCGGCTTTCGCCGCCGGCCACCTGGCCGGCGATGTCGGCGCACACAGGCACCTGGTTTTCCGGCTTCTTCGAGCTGTTGGCGTGGGAAGCGTCGATCATCAGGCGCGGCGCCAGGCCTTGCGCGGCGATGGCCTTGCAGGCCTCCTCCACGCTGGCGGCGTCATAGTTCGGCGCCTTGCCGCCGCGCAGGATGATGTGGCAGTCCTCGTTGCCGTTGGTCGACACGATGGCCGAATGGCCGCCCTTGGTCACCGACAGGAAATGGTGCGGCTGCGAAGCGGCCTTGATGGCGTCGACCGCGATGCGCACGTTGCCGTCGGTGCCGTTCTTGAAGCCGACCGGGCACGACAGGCCGGAAGCCAACTCGCGGTGCACCTGCGATTCCGTGGTGCGGGCGCCGATCGCGCCCCAGGAGATCAGGTCGGCGATGTACTGCGGGCTGATAACGTCGAGGAACTCGGTGCCGGCCGGCAGGCCCAGCTCGTTGATGTCGCGCAGCAGCTCGCGCGCCATGCGCAGGCCGTCGTTGATGCGGAAGCTGTTGTCCATGTACGGATCGTTGATCAGGCCCTTCCAGCCCACCGTGGTGCGCGGCTTTTCGAAGTACACGCGCATCACGATTTCCAGGTCGCCGGCCAGCTCCTTGCGCAGCGGCGCCAGGCGGCGCGCGTACTCCATGGCGGCCTTGGTGTCGTGGATCGAGCACGGGCCGATCACCACCATCAGGCGGTCGTCCTGGCCGTGCAGGATGCGGTGCAGCGCCACGCGGGCGTTGGCGGCAGTCTGCTCCGCAGCGTCGGTGCACGCGTACTCACGGATCAGGTGGGACGGTGGCGTCAGTTCCTTCATCTCGCGGATGCGCAAATCATCGGTACGGGGCATGCTGTTCTCCAGTTAATCTAAAAAATTACGGGTAAAAAAAAACCGCCTAGGGAGGCGGTTTTTTAGGAATTTGCTGGGACTCGTTTTCTGCTTCTACGTGCACCGGCCGCTCATCCACCGCCTAGGGGTTGGAAAGCTAAAGTAAAACCAGCCGGTAAAGAAGAATTTGGTCATGGGTTGACTATAACGCCATAGTTCCGGGCTTGGCAAGCAATTTTTTTTCGGTCAGACCGCCTCCCAACAAAACTTTACACCCTCCGCAGTTGTCTTTACATCTTATCCATTGTGTCCAGATGTAAAGCCGCCGCGACGGCGGAATGCGGTCCGGCGACCCGCCGGCCGCTTTATGCAAAGGCGCGTCTTTACATGTGCTTTTATTTGCTACTGTTGGGTATACACACAATTATCTTTCGGTCATTGTTTGGATAGTCACTGAATGTTTTGATGGTTTTCCCCAACCACAAAACAAAATCAGGAGTGACACACCCATGATGATAGAAAGAGCTCTTACCCGAACTCTGCGTGTAATGTTCGCCGGCGGCCTAGCCGTTGGCATGCAGGCAGCCGTTGCCCAAACCGACGACGGCGCCATCCAGCGCGTGGAAGTAACCGGGTCCAGCATCAAGCGCCTGGCCAGCGAAACGGCCTTGCCGATCACCAGCATCAAGGCCTCGGACTTCGCCAAGCAAGGCCTGACCACGGCCGCCGAAGTGATGAACACGCTGTCGATGAACCAGAGCTCGACCGGCAGCAGCCAGTCGGTCGGTTCCGGCACCGGCGGCATCGCCACCGCCGACCTGCGCGGCCTGGGCAGCAACAAGACCTTGGTGCTGCTCAACGGCCGCCGCCTGGCCAGCCATCCGTTCAACGGTTCCTCGGTCGACCTCAACATCATCCCGCTCTCGGCGCTGGACCGCGTGGAAGTGCTGCGTGATGGCGCCTCGGCCATCTACGGCACCGACGCCATCGGCGGCGTGATCAACTTCATCACCAAGCGTTCGGTCCAGGGCGGCACGGTCAGCGTCGAGCGCTACCAGCCGCAGGCCAGCGGCGCCGGCGGCGAATCGCGCCTCAACCTGTCGGGCGGCTACGGCGACCTGGACCAGGACGGCTGGAACGTCTTCGGCGTAATCGACCTGCACAAGCAGACCGCGCTCGATGCGGTGGACCGCGACTTCTCCAGCACCAGCGTGCGCGCCGACCGTGGCATCAACAACAGCAGCGGCACCTCGCAGCCGGGCAACTTCTACTCGGCCAACGGCATCACCGGCAACCCCTACTACGCCAGCGGCTGCGCCGGCAAAGGCCTGATCCGCAACACTGCCAACGGCACCTGCCGCACCGACACCATCGCCTACATCCTGGACATTCCGAAGACGCAGCAGGAATCCTTCCTCGGCAAGGCCAGCTTCAAACTGAGCGCGGACAACATCGCCACGGTGGAATACCTGCACAGCCGCTCGACCAACGCCAGCGCCATCGCGCCGTCGCCGCTGACCGGCATCACCATGACCTCGGCCAGTCCCTACTATCCGGGCGGCAGCGCCGGCGTGCCGGCCGTGGCCGGCCTGACCGGTGAAAACCTCACCATCAACTGGCGCACGGTCGCCGCCGGCAAGCGCCAGGGCTACGACACCTCGATCTCCGACCGCTTGGTGCTGGCCTCGGAAGGTCTGGTGGCCGGCTGGGACTACAACGTCGGCCTGACCTACGGCATCAGCAAGGCCAGCAGCGCCTTCGCCGGCGGCTACACCAACGACTCGCTGATGAAAGCGGGCGTGTTGAGCGGCGTGCTGAATCCATTCGGCGAGCAATCGGCGGCCGGCCTGGCCTACATCGATGCGGCGCAACTGCGCGGCGAATACCTGGCCGCCAAGATGACCAGCATCGGCGTCGACGGCAAGGTCAGCCGCGAGATCTATCAGCTGCCGGCGGGCGGCGTCGGCTTCGCCATCGGCAGCGAGTTCCGTCACGACAAAGCCGTCTACGACATCAATACGGCGCTGGCCTCGCAGGCCTCCAGCTCCGGCTATGCCGACGCCAAGGACCAGTCCGGCCAGCGCAACATCGCCGCGCTGTACAGCGAGCTGAGCGTGCCGCTGACCAAGTCGCTGGAACTGTCGGCGGCGGCCCGCTACGACCACTACAACGACGTCGGCGGCAGCTTCAATCCCAAGCTCGGCCTGCGCTGGGAGGCCGGCAAGCAATTGATGTTCCGCACCTCGTACAACACCGGCTTCCGCGCGCCGACGCTGTACGACCTGCACGGTCCGGCCACCTCCACCTTCACCAGCAATGCCTACGACGATCCGGTGCTGTGCCCGGGCGGCGCGGCGGCGACCGGCGCCAATCCGAACGTGGCCTGCAACCAGCAGCAATACATCCGCAGCGGCGGCAACGCCAACCTGAAGCCGGAGAAATCCAAGACCTTCGCGCTGGGTGCGGTGTTCGAGCCGACCAATGCGGTCAGCATTTCGCTGGACTACTTCAACATCAAGATCCGCGACTCGATCGGCACGGTGGCGGAGTCCACCATCTTCGACAACTACGAGAAGTACAAGAGCTACTTCGTCTACTCGGCCGACGGCAAGACGCTGCAGTACGTGAACGCGGTGTTGGACAATCTGGGTGAGGTAAAGACGTCAGGCATCGACACCAGCCTGCGCTGGAAACTGCCGCGCAGCGCGGCCGGCGACTTCAGCTTCCAGTTCGACGGCACCTGGGTGCACAGCTACAAGTACCAGAACGAAACGGGCGGCGAGTTTGTTGAGAATGTCGGCGTGTACGGCGACAACGCGCCGGTATTCCGCTGGAAGCACAACGCCACCATCAACTGGAAAAAAGGTGTGTGGAGTGCGAGCTTCTCCAACAAATACCTGAGCGGATATGTGGATGAGAACGACGTCGACGACGCCTATCGCAACAAGGTGCGTGCGTACTCGACGTACTCGCTGTCGGGCGGCTACACGGGCTTCAAGAACACGGAGCTGACGGCCGGCATCAAGAACCTGTTCGACACCGCGCCGCCGTACACCAACCAGGGCACGACGTTCCAGAGCGGTTACGATCCACGCTACACGGACCCGCTGGGCCGCACCTTCTACGTGAAAGCGACCTACAAGTTCTAAAACCAATCCGGGGTCAGGTCCTCCATTGCTACACGGGCTCTGCCGTAGGCTTGCCTACGGCAGAGCCCGTGTAGCAATGGAGGACCTGACCCCGGATTTTAGGCGGTGCCGCCGACGGTGACGCCGTCGATGCGCAGGGTCGGTTGGCCCACGCCCACCGGCACGCTCTGGCCTTCCTTGCCGCACACGCCTACGCCCGGATCGAGCTTCATGTCGTTGCCGATCATCGACACGCGGTTCAGCACTTCCGGACCGTTGCCGATCAGGGTCGCGCCTTTGACCGGATAGGTGATCTTGCCGTTTTCGATCATGTAGGCCTCGCTGGCCGAGAACACGAACTTGCCGTTGGTGATATCGACCTGGCCGCCGCCGAAATTCACCGCGTACAAACCATTCTTCACCGACGCCAGGATCTCGCCCGGATCTTTATCGCCACCGAGCATGTAGGTGTTGGTCATGCGCGGCATCGGCAGGTGCGCGAACGATTCGCGGCGGGCGTTGCCGGTCACCGGCATCTTCATCAGGCGCGCGTTCATGGTGTCCTGGATGTAGCCTTTCAAAATACCGTCTTCGATCAGCGTGGTGCACTGGGTCGGATTGCCTTCGTCGTCGATGTTCAACGAGCCGCGACGATCCGCCAGCGTGCCGTCATCCACCACGGTCACGCCCTTGGCCGCCACACGATCGCCGATGCGGCCGGCGAAGGTCGAGGAACCCTTGCGGTTGAAGTCGCCCTCCAGGCCGTGGCCGATCGCTTCGTGCAGCAGGATGCCCGGCCAGCCAGGTCCGAGCACCACGGTCATCGGACCGGCCGGCGCCGGACGCGCATCCAGATTCACCAGCGCGGAATT
Source organism: Duganella paludis (assembly GCF_054461335.1). Classification (NCBI taxonomy): domain Bacteria; kingdom Pseudomonadati; phylum Pseudomonadota; class Betaproteobacteria; order Burkholderiales; family Oxalobacteraceae; genus Duganella; species Duganella paludis. Next base: position 4,572,224 of record NZ_CM136922.1, on the reverse strand, counting down.
GACCGCGTCGGTGGCGTATTCTTCCAGCAGCGCATCGCTGAAGTAGCCGTAGTCGTAGCGGCCACCGCCGCCCGACGAGCCGACTTCGCGGCGGCCGTTCTGTTCCACGATCACGGTCAGCGACACCCGTACCAGCGGACGAATGTCGGCCGCCAGCACGCCGTCGCTGCGCACCACCAGCACCACGTCGTATTCGCCGGCCAGGCTGGCCATCACCTGCACCACGCGCGGGTCTTTGGCGCGCGCCATCTTCTCGATGCGCTCCAGCAGCTTGACCTTGGCGGTGGCGTCCAGCGATACCAGCGGGTCGTGCGGCAGGTACAGCGAGCGGCCGCCCACATGGTTCATGGCGCCGGCCACCTTGATCTTGCCGGAGCCGGCACGCGCGATGGTGCGGGTGGCGGCGGCAGCGTCCAGCAGCGCCGCTTCGGAGATTTCATCCGAGTACGAAAACGCCGTTTTGTCGCCGGACACGGCGCGCACGCCCACGCCCTGGTCGATCGAGAAACTGCCGGTCTTGACGATGCCCTCTTCCAGGCTCCAGCCCTCATTCTTGGTGAACTGGAAATACAGGTCGGCATAGTCGACCTTGTGGGTGAACATCGCGCCCAGCGTCTTGATGAGCTTGCCTTCGTCCAGCCCGAACGGCGTCAGCAGGATATCGCGCGCTACGGCCAGGGTGGACAGATTCGGTTCAAATGGCTTCATGGTGATGCTTTCTGTTAGGTGTTACCGGCATTGTAGTAGATATCACATGGTCCGGTGTTTCAGCGCCGGCAGGCTGTCGCGCACGCCTTGCATGTAGGCCGGGTCGATCTCGCCGGCCACCACGCCCTCGCCTTCGGCCAGCACCGACTTGACCGCGCCCCACGGGTCGATCAGCATGCTGTGGCCCCAGGTGCGGCGGCCGTTCGGATGGGTGCCGCCCTGCGCCGCCGCCAGCACGTAGCACTGGTTCTCGATGGCCCGCGCGCGCAGCAGGATTTCCCAATGCGCCATGCCCGTGGTGTAGGTGAACGCGGCCGGCACCACGATCAGCGAGACCGGCCCCATGGCGCGGTACAGTTCCGGGAAGCGCAGGTCGTAGCACACCGACATGCCGACCTTGCCGAACGGCGCCTCGAACACGCCCACGTTCTGGCCCGGCACGATGGTCTTCGATTCGTTGTACGACTCGGTGCCCTTGGTGAAGCCGAACAGGTGGATCTTGTCGTAGCGGCCCACGTGCTCGCCCTGCGGGTTGTACACCAGCGTGGTGTTGATGACTTTTTCAGGATCGTCCGACGCCAGCGGCAAGGTGCCGCCGATCAGCCACACGCCCAGCTCGCGCGCCAGGCCCGCCATGAAGTCCTGGATCGGCCCGCTGCCGAGCGGCTCGGCAACCTTGACCTTGTCGCTATCGGCCAGGCCCATGATGGCCCAGTATTCCGGCAGCAGCACCAGTTGCGCGCCGCCTTGCGCGGCCTGCGTCACGAGCCGGCGCGCGGTGGCGATGTTGTCCGGCACGGACGGCGAGGAGATCATTTGGATGGCGGCGACGGTGTGCATGATTATCCTTTCGGTGTGGCGGGCGGTTCGATTTTGGCGGCGTCCAGCTTGGTGACCACCGGTGCTTTCCACGGGCCGGTCACCTGCATATGATAGGTCAATGCCTTCATCATTGGTGCACTGAGGAACAGCTGCGCCAGGAAACTGCCCAGCCCGATCACGGGATTGACGGCCAGCGCATACACCAGCGGCGCCGTGCCCAGGTTCACTTCCGGGATCACCACCACGTGCAGGTTGGTGGTTTCGTTGGCGATGTCGGCGCTGCCGTCCATCAATACGGTGGCGGCGACGCCGTGCATTTTCAAGTTATCGGTCTTGGCGATGCCGTGGTTGATGCTGGCGTTGGCCGAGATGCCGTCGAACGCCAGTCCCTCCGAGAACACATCATGGAAGTCGAGCTTGAGCAGGCGCGGCAAGGCTTGCAGGCTGAGCACGCCCAGCAGCTTGGCCGCGCCCGGATCCTGCTTGAGGAACTGGCCCTTCTCGACATTCATGGCGATCTGGCCGGACAAGCTGGGCAGGTCCAGCGAATACGGCAAGCCCTTCCAGGCGATGTCGCCTTTCAGCGCGCCCTTGCCGCCCTTGAGCGTGCCGATGAAGCCGAAGCGGTCGAGCAGCTTGCCGGCGTCGGCGATGTCGAGATTGAAGTTCAGCGTGGTGTTGTGCACGCCGTCCTTGCTGACCCATTTGCCGGCGCCGTTCAGCGCGCCGTCGGCGTTGACCAGCGACAGCTTGTTGACGCGCCATTCGCGCGCGCCGGGCAGTTGTACATTGTTGGCCTGCAGTTCCAGGCGGCCGAGCGGTTTGTTGAACAGTTCGAAGCGATCGACCACCACATCGAGCGCGGGAATGGTGGCGGCCGCGCTCTTGCCGTCCATCAGTGCCTGGACGTCGCTGCTGGCCGATTCCGGAATCACCAGCGAGGACAGGCGCGCCGTCACCTTGCCCAGGCCGGCGCCGGTGGACGGCTCGGCCCAGGTCAGGTGGCCGTTGGCCTGCGCCGAATCGATGTTGGCCTGCCACATGCCTTTTTGATGGCTGACGCCGACCACGATGTTTTCCAGCTTGCGGTCGCCGACGATCAGTTCGCTGGCGCGCGCGGCGATGGCGTCGGGGATCACGTATTGCGTGAAATCCGAGCCGTCCGCCGAGGTCGTCGCCGATGCCGGCGTGCCGCCCTTGCCGGCCACGGCGTCGCCGAAGTCCAGCCAGTTGTCCACGTTCAGCTGGTTCATGCTGATGTTGAAGGCCAGCCCGCTGTCCGGCTCCGGCGCCGGGGTGTTGACGCCGATGCCGCCGCGCACCAGTTTCCAGTGCTGCTTGCTTTGTTTCTGGCGCTGGTAGCGCGCGGTGATGCCGTTGCCGAGGGCGATGCGGATGTCGTCGTGCAGCAGGCCGCCGGCGTCCGGCGTCAGGCCGCTGGTCAGCACGAAGTGCAGCGGCATGGCCTCGACGGCGGCTTTCCTGACCGGCGCCGGCAGTTCCAGCCCCAGCCCGGTCAGGCTGGAGTCGACCGCCACCACCACCTGATGATCGCGCACGGTGATGGTGCCGTTGTAGCGGGTGGCGCCCGAGAAGTGATCGGCCAGGCGCTGCATGGCCGGCGCCGCGTAGGTCTGGCGGAAGCCGTCGGCCGTCATCATCCCGCCCAGCTTGACGATGATGGCGTTGTCCTTCTGCGTGCCGCCGCTGATGGCCACCGGACCGCCGAGGAAGTTGCCCGACAGCTGGTTCAGGTTGACGCCGTGTTCGTTGAATTCGATCTTGCCCTGCGCCGCCTGCACCACCGGCAGGTCGTTCATCAGGACGATGTCGTTGTTCTGCAATTGCAGCGCGCCCTGCACCTTGGTGTCGATGGCGTGCGCCAGCGGAATGCGCAGGCTCAGCCCCAGCTTGGTGTTGCCGCTGGCCTGGGTTTCATCGGTGAAGTGCGAGATCCATTCCAGCACCGGGCTGACCGCCACATACTTGAGGAATTCCTGCATCGGCCCGGCGGCGCTGCCGTCGATCTCCAGCATGGAATCGTGGATGGTCAGGTCCGGGATCACGGCTTTCACATTGCTCAGCGCCACACCGCCGGTGGTGGCCGTGTCGCCCCGGATTTCCATGCGCGCGCGCTCGAACACGAAGCTGCCCTTGATGTGCTCAGCTTGCGGCCACAGCGGCAGCGGCTTGCCGTCCTTGCCCAGTTCCTTGCCGTCGCGCAGGAAATGCCCGGGCTGGTAATTCAGTTTGGCGTCGGTCAGCTTGCCGGCCACGCGGAATTCGCCGCGCGCCTTGTCGGCGCTGCTGTCGCCGTGGAAGGGGAAATGCGCCAGGTCGCCGCGCAGGCGCACCGTGACGTCGCTGGCCACGCCGCCTTCCAGCGCGCCGGTCAGCCATTGCTGCAAATGGGGCGGCGTCTGCATCGGCAGGTAGCGGCCGATGCGGTTGACCTGGAAGCCGGTCAGCGTGCCGTTCAGGTCGGCCGTGCCCGGGCCCTTGCCCGCCAGCGAAATGGTATGCGTGCCTTGCAGCGTGCCGCTCAGGCCTTCCTGCTCGAAGTCCATGCTGTCGACCTGCAGCAGCAACTGGTTATCCGCTTCAAACGACCAGCGCGCCTTCAGGTTGAGGTGGTCGAACGGCATCGACGCTTCGGCGAAATAATCGGGCATCTGCAGCACCAGTTGCTGCGACTGCAGGTTGAAGCTGCCGCCCTTTTCGGTGGCGTCGATCGATCCGCTCAGGTTGTCGAAGCCCGGCAGCGCCGGCATGCCGGCGATGGCCGGGGTCTTGCCGGACTTGGGCTGCGCCAGGCGCGGCGGCTGCGGCTTCAGGCCGAGGCCGACCAGCTCGCCCTTGACACGGTAGCTCTGCAAGGCCGGGAAAGCGCCCTGCCATTCGGCGGAAAAGTTTTGCAGCAGGCCGCGCGGCGCGAAGCCGGCCACCATCTTGTGCTGGCGCTCGGTCAGCGGCAGGCGCTCGGCCAGGCCGGCCAGGGTTTGCAGATCGAGCTGGCGCGCGCGCAGCGTGACTTTTTCGGCCTTGGCGCCGGCCGCCGCCACATAGCTTTCCGACAGCGAGGTCGGCGCCATCACCAGGCCGTCGCGCGTGGTCAGGGTCAGGTTCTGCAGTTCGACGCTGTGGGCCAGCGCGCCGAAGCCCGGCGTGACGGCGCCCTTGCGCGCCGCCGGCGGGCGGATGTCTTCGCGGGCGGCGATGCGGCCGCTCAGCTGCTGCAAGTCCAGCAGCGGCAGTTCTTTGCCGAGCACGGCGGTGACGTCGGCCAGGCCGACATCGGCGGTAAAGCCGGTCAGGCGCGACTGGTCGATGCCGACCCAGGCGCGCAGCGAGCCCGTGCCACGGCTCAGTTCGAACGGATAGTCGACCCAGGCCTTCCAGGCCAGCAGGTCGGTGTTGCGGATGTCGGCGTAGAGCTCGCCCTTCCACATCGACAAATTGGAAATGCGGGCGCCGAAGGCGGGATGGCTGAAGTCGGCGCGCACGTCGAGCGGCGCCGCCAACGCGGCCGGCGGCGTGGCGCGCACGGCCAGTTGATGATGCAGCCACTGGTTGCGCAGCACCACCGTCACGTTGTCGAGCGCCAGCGGCGCGGCGGCGCGCTGGCGGTCGGTCCATTGCAAGCGGCCTTCGCGGATCACGATGTCGCGCTGTAGCAGCAGCCACTCCAGGCCCTTGCCGTCGCTCGGCTGCTTGGGGTCGATGGCGATGCCGGCCACCACCAGGCGGCCGTCGGCCTCGCGCAGGATGGACAGGTCGGGACGGTTCAGCTCCAGCGCATGGAAGCGCAGCTTGGCGCTGACCACGGTCCACCACGACAGCGTGGCCGACACGCTCGGCAGGCTCAGCGCCGGGCGGCCCTGCTGGTCGTGCAGCACCACGTCGCCGAGGAACAGGTTGGGACGGAAGCCGCTCCAGGAGGCATACACGCGGGAAATGGTGACGCGGTTGCCGACGGCGTCGCTGGCGACGCGCTCGATATCGCCCTTGTAGTGGTCGATATTCGGCAGCACCGCGTAACGCAGCGTCAGGAACAGGATGGTGAAGGCAAAGTAGAGCAGCAGCGCCAGCTTCACGGTGAAGCCGAGCACGTGGTGGGTAGCCAGGTTGCAGATGCGGTAGGCAGCACGAAGCCGATGCCAGCGCGCGGCCAATGGGCCCTCGCCTGTCACGCTCTCCTCCTCTGGTTTTTGCATTAATACGCTAATAAATCAGGCCATACGTTCGAATATTGTCTAAAGTCGCGCTAAACTCGGTCTCCGGAGCAATTCTACCTTATCCCTCTATGAGTTCACCGTCCGACTCCCGTTTCTACCAGCGCTGGCTGGCCGCCGCACCCGACCGCAGCGCCAAGATCGACCAGCTGGCGCAATTATCGCTTGCCCAGATCGATCTGGAAGAATATTTACAAAAAGAAGCAGAAGGCGGGCTACCGCTGGTGCGCTCGATGCGCCGCTTGCGCAACCTGCTGGTCTGCACCCTCATCCGGCGCGACCTCGAAGGCAAGGCCAACCTGGCCGAGGTGGTGGAAACCATGACCCGCTTTGCCGATTTCGCCATCCAGCGCCATTTGGCCGAGGTGTACGCCGACCTGGTAGCCGCCCACGGCGTGCCGATCGGCCGCGATTCCGGCGTGGCGCAGGAAATGATCGTGCTGGCCATGGGCAAGCAAGGCGGCGGCGAACTCAACGTTTCTTCCGACATCGATCTGATCTTCGTCTATCCCGAGGACGGCGACACCGCCGCCGTCGCGGGCTCGGGCCAGCGCAGCCTGTCCAACCATGAATTCTTCGTCCGCCTGGGTAAGAAGCTGATCGCCGCGCTGGCGGAGATCACCGAAGATGGCTACACCTTCCGCGTCGATATGGCCTTGCGGCCGAACGGCGGCTCCGGCCCGCTGGCCGCCAGCCTGGGCATGGTGGAAAACTATCTGATCGTGCAGGGAAGAGAGTGGGAGCGCTACGCCTGGGTAAAGGCGCGCGCTGTCACCGGACGCGCCGAAGATATCGCCGCGCTGGATGGCATTGTGCGGCCGTTCTGCTTCCGCCGCTACCTGGACTTTGGCGTGATTGACGCCATCCGCAATATGCATGCGCAGATCCGCGCCGAGGTCAACCGCCAGGAGCGGCTGCACCCGGACCGCAGCAACAACGTCAAACTGGGGCGCGGCGGCATCCGCGAAATCGAGTTCCTGGCCCAGGTGTTCCAGCTGATCCGTGGCGGCCGCGACGCCGCCCTGCGCGACCGCTCGACCCGCACCACGCTGCGCATCATCGCCGAGAAAGGCTTGCTGAGCCACGCCATCGTCTATCAACTGCTGGCTTCCTACACCTTCCTGCGCAATCTGGAGCATCGCCTGCAATACCTGGACGACGCCCAGACCCACACCCTGCCGGCCAACGACGCCGACCGTCAGACCGTGGCCGAAATGATGGGCCTGGCCGACGTGGCCACTCTGCTGGCCCAGCTTGACGCCCACCGCCAGTTCGTGGCCGGCCAGTTCGACGAAATGTTCTCGGACAAGACCGAAACCAGCGAGCACGACATCGATCTGCAATCGAGCAACGAATGCGCCGATCCCGACAACCGCGAAGCCATGGTGGCGCGCTTCACCGCGCTCGGCTTCGCCGATCCGGAAGCCGCCACCAAGCGCCTGATCGCCACCTGGCAGGCGCCGCGCCTGCAATCGATGCCCGAGGCCAGCCGCAACCGGCTGCAGGGGCTGATCAACACGGCGCTGCCGCTGATCGTGCAGGCGGCCGCCGAATCGAGCGGCGGCAACCAGCTGGCGACCTTGGGCCGGCTGCTCGACTTCCTGGAAGCCATCGGCCGCCGCTCGGCCTATCTGTCCTTGCTGACCGAGTATCCGCACACCCTGGCGCGGGTGATCCGCATGGTGCACGCCAGCGGCTGGGCCGCGCAATTCCTCAGCCAGCACCCGATCCTGCTGGACGAGCTGCTCGACGACCGGGTGCGCAACGCCGTGTTCGACCCGGTGGCGCTGGCGGCCGACATCGACCTCCAGCTGGCCGCCGCGCCCGGCGACACCGAGCGCCAGATGGACATCCTGCGCGAGATCCACCACGCCCAGCTGTTCCACCTGCTGGCCCAGGACCTGGCCGGCGACCTCACCGTCGAGAAGCTGGCCGACCACCTGTCGGCGCTGGCCGACACCATCGTCGCCGCCACCATCAAGGCGGTGTGGCAGACGGTGGCCACGCGCCACCGCGAGGTGCCGCTGTTCACCGTCATCGCCTACGGCAAGCTGGGCGGCAAGGAACTCGGCTACGTCTCCGATCTCGACGTCATCTTCCTGTACGACGATCCCGACCAGGACGCGCCGGCCCAGTACGCCAAGCTGGCGCAGCGCTTCATTACCTGGATGACCTCACACACCTCGGCCGGTATCCTGTTCGACATCGACACCGCCCTGCGCCCGGACGGCGCCAGCGGCATGCTGGTGTCGAGCGTGTCCTCGTTTGAAAAATACCAGGGCAACTCGGCCTGGGTGTGGGAGCACCAGGCGCTGACCCGCGCCCGCTACTGCGCGGGCGACCTCGCCATCGGCCAACGCTTCGAGCAGATCCGCGAAGCCGTGCTGCGCAAGGAGCGCCCGGCCGACGGCCCGCTCAGGCAGGAAGTGATTGCCATGCGCAAACGCATGGTCGACGCCAAGCCCAACGCCAGCGCCCTGTTCGATCTCAAGCAGGACCCGGGCGGCATGATCGACATCGAGTTCATCGTGCAGTTCCTGGTCCTGCAGCACGCGGCGGCCTATCCGCAATTGACGGCAAACTTCGGCAACATCGCGCTGCTGCACATGTGCGCCGACCTCGGCCTGATCGACGCCGGCCTGGCCGCCAGCGTGGCCGACGCCTACCGCAAATACCGCAAGCTGCAGCACCAGCTGCGGCTGCAGGGGCAGGACCTGGCGCGCATCGACCCGGCGCTGGTGCAGCAGCACGCGGCCCAGGTCTCGGCGCTGTGGCAGGCGATTTTCGGCGAGGAAGTTGCTGGCTAAAAAGATGCCATACTTGGCGTTGGTTTCATTCGTTGGTTTCACTACATAAGGAGATCGATATGAGAGCACTATTCGGCGCCGCCGCCCTCACCCTGAGCTTGCTGGGAAGCGCCGGCAACGTGCTGGCGGCGGACAAGGGGACGGCCGACGAGGCCGTTGCCATGGTGAAACGGGCAGTGGCCCTGATCAAGTCGGACGGCAAGGAGAAGGCCTTCGCCGCCATCGCCGACCCGGCCAACACGTCCTTCCATGATCGCGACTTGTATATTTATGTATATGACTTGAATGGCGTGGCGGTCGCCCACGGTAATAACCCTAAAATGGTGGGCAAGCCGCTGATTGGTTTAAAAGATAATGAAGGCAAGGCCATGATTAAAGAAATGGTCGATACCGCGAAGAATAAAGGAAAGGGCTGGGTTGATTTTAAATGGCCTAATCCGGTGACCAAGGCGGTTGAATCAAAGTCCGGTTACGTCGAACGCGTCGACGACATCCTGGTCGGCTCCGGCATTTACAAATAAGGCGTCTCCCGGTCCGCCCGGACCGGGTTTCCCCCTGCGCACTGGCTTGCTTCATGCCGGTGCGGCGGCATTCAAAATATGTCATTTCTCAAGATACACCCGCCAAAAATTTGTAATCGCCTGTATTTGGCAGCGGTTATATCCGAGGTTTTTGACGAAAATCCCCCTACGTGATCCACATACCCGCGCCGCGCCGCACGCCGCTATCTTGCACCGCCGGATATTAACTCCGCGCAGTGGCATTTTTTATTCAAATCTTATCTCCCGTTCCGCCTCTTACTATCGGGAGAGCATGAAACCAGTTTTATTTCCCTCCATCAACCAGACACATTTCGTTACACTTGTGGTGCTGTTGCTTTTTTGCGAATGTTGGATTTTTTACGGCCATTTACGTTTACAACATGACGCCGAAGTCGTTAAAGTTGGTCAGTTAAACCAAGAAATTTAACAAAAAATAAACGGAGAGTTGTTTCAATACACCCTAAGGAGTTCCGCAATGATGAAGGAAACAGTTTTGTCCCGTTCCGTGCGCATGATCTGCGTAGCTGGCATGGCGATGAGCGCGCAAGTAGCATTCGCACAAGAAGCGGCACCAGCAGAAGCCGTACAGAAAGTACAAATTACCGGTTCGCGCCTGCTCTCGCCTAGCGCCGAGTCGCCAACCCCGCTGCAGGTGCTGACCTCGGCCGACATCGCCGCGTCGGGCGCAGTCAATCTGCAAGACCTGCTGCAAAAAAACCCAACCATGGGTACGCCAGGCCTGAGCCGCACCAACTCGAACTTCCTGACCTCCGGCGGCGGTGTTTCGACCGTCAACCTGCGTAACCTGGGCGAATCGCGTACCCTGGTGCTGGTCAATGGCCGTCGCTTCGTCTCCGGCGTGCCGGGTGACACCGCAGTCGACTTGAACACCATTCCGGTGGACTTCATCGAACGCGTCGAACTGTTGACCGGTGGCGCATCGGCCACCTACGGTTCGGACGCTGTGGCTGGTGTGGTCAACATCATCCTGAAGCGCAACTTCGAAGGCCTGACCGTCGATGCCTCGACCGGCAAGAGCAACAAGAACGACGACTTCAAGAAAAAACTGGCCATCACCTTCGGCACCACCTCGGCCGACGGCGGCAGCAACATCATGGGTCACTTCGGCTATTCGAAGCAGGGTTCGGTAATGTCGAAAGACCGTCCAGGCCTGGGCGCCGCAGTCGACCAGTACTCGCTGGGCGCAGGCGTGACCGGCGACGCCAAGGACGCGTTCACCGCCACCGCACCGTTCTACTCGAGCTTCGCGCCACAAGGCCGCTTCTTCACCTCGACCGGCAGCTACACCTACGACAAGGCCGGCAAAGAGATTCCATGGTCGACCAACGGCGGCGCCGGCGGTGTCGGTGCAACCGGCTTCAACCGCTCGGAATACCGTACCATCGCTGTGCCGACCGAGCGTTACTTGTTCGCCACCAACGGCACCCTGAAACTGAACGACAACCACAATGCGTTCTTCGAAGGTACCTACGCCCAGACCAAGGTTGACACCAACATCGAGCCGTACCCACTGGATTCGGCCAGCATCTTCCCGGCCACCGGCGGCGTCGTGCCAGCTGAAGTGCTGGTCGGCGGCGTCAACGTACGCAATCCGCTGGTGCCTCAGTACCTGTGGGACCGTATCGGCGATGCCGACGAAGATGGCCTGAAAGACTACCGCTTCACCCGCCGCCTGTCGGAGTTTGGCCCGCGCCACTCGACCGTCAACCGTGGCACCCTGCGTCTGGCCACCGGTCTGAAAGGCACCCTGCCGTTCACCACCGACTGGAACTATGAAGCCTTCATGAGCTATGGCCGCACCACCGAGTCGCAAAGCTCGACCGGCCAGGTCAACGTGATGAGCATGCGTAACGCGCTGCAAGCCATCCCTAACGGCAATGGCGGCGTGATGTGCGCCGACCAGCACGCCCGCGAAGAAGGTTGCGTACCGATCAACGTGTTCGGCTTAGGCGCCGTCACCCCGGAAGCACTCAAATACGTGACCGCACCTGGCTCGCTGGAAACCGCCATCACCCAGAAGATCGCCGGCGGCACCATCTCCGGTGAACTGCCATGGGGCCTGCCAGCAGGTAAGATCGGCGTAGCAGCCGGTTACGAATGGCGCAGCGAAGATTCGGAAGCCGTGCCTGATCCACTGACCCAGGCCGGCCTGAACGCCGGTAACGCGATTCCTCCAACCTACGGCAGCTTCATCGTCCGTGAAGAATTCGTGGAAACCCGCGTGCCGCTGCTGAAGGACGTGGCCTTCGCCAAGAACCTGGACTTCCGTGGTTCGTTCCGTCACGGCGACTACAGCACCGTTGGCAGCACCAACAGCTGGAATGCCGGCCTGGAGTGGGCGCCGATCGCGGACATCAAGTTCCGCGGTACCCGCGCCGTGTCGACCCGCGCACCTAACATCAACGAACTGTACTCGCCACCGAGCCAGGACTTCCCATCGGGTCTGGTTGACCCATGCGAAGGCGTAACCGCCACCGCCTCCGACGCGAAGAGCGTTGCTTGCCGCGCAGCACCAGGCGTAGCAGCCAACATCGCAGCCAACGGCGGCGTGTTCACCCTGAACCAGGCCGACAAGCAAGGTATCTCGGGCTACAACCGCGGCAACCCGCTGCTGACCTCGGAAAAAGGTCGTTCGAGCACCGTGGGCGTGGTCATCACCCCAACCTCGATCCCAATGCTGAGCAAGTTCACCTTCACGGCTGACTACTTCAACATCAAGATCTCGGACGCGATCGTGTCGACCCCACGCCAGTTCACCTTCGAACAGTGCTACGGCGGCGGCAACACCTCGTACTGCTCGTTCATCACCCGTCGTCCGACGGCTGAAGGTTCGAACAGCGCCGGCTCGATCAAATACTCCGACACCGGCGTATCGAACAGCGGCGGCAAGGGCACCGAAGGTATCGACTTGACCGCATCGTGGGCCGACAAAGTTGGTCCAGGCCGCCTGAGCGCCAAAGTGTCGTACACCTACCTGAAGACCCTGTGGGACGTTCCGCTGAAAGGCGAGGACAAAGACGAGTCGGCTGGTGAAGTGGAATCGCCACGCAACAAGGCCGTGCTGGCCCTGGCCTACAAGTGGGGCAACTTCGGCCTCAGCACCACCACGACCTACACCGGTCGCGTGGCACTGGACGATCAGTTCATCGCATCGGCCTTCGACAATCCGCAGGACACGCCTAAGATCGGTGCTTACACCACGACCGACTTCCAGCTTACCTACGACGTCAAGAAGAACTACCAGCTGTACTTCGGTATGGACAACGCCTTCGACCGCAAGGCGCCTCCGATCATCAGCGGCCTGCCAGGCAACACCACCGGTACCGAGACCGACGCATCGGCTTACGATGCAATCGGCCGCCGCTACTACCTGGGTCTGCGCGTTTCGCTGTAATCCACCTCAGCAACCTGCCCTTCGGGGCAGTTGCCTGAAGCCCGCCGGGTTCACGCCCGGCGGGCTTTTTTCATGGCGCCGCGAGATGCGCCACGCGGAATATCGGGCGTGCCTGAAGCCGTGCCTCCAAGCGCAGCGAGACGCTGCGCGGCGCGAACCCGGACGAAAGTCTCGATGGCCTCGCGGAACAAGTTCGCCTTGTTCATCGCGGGATCAGCGACCTCCAGTGCTTTCTGGTACAACTCATCATCAATGGTTACGGTGATACGCATCAGCGCCTCATCATCAAAATTGATTCGATACTGCGTCCAATTTAGCATCCCCGCAAGCATAAAAAAAACCTCCACGGCTTGCGCCGGGAGGTTTCTGTGAAGAGGTCTTTGACTTACTTGGCGTTCATCAGTGCCACGGTGGTGTCCAGCATGCGGTTCGAGAAGCCCCACTCATTGTCGTACCACGACGAGACTTTCACCAGGCGGCCCGACACCTTGGTCAGGGTCGAATCGAAGTTCGACGATGCCGGGTTGTGGTTGAAGTCGATCGAGACCAGTGGTTCGGTCTGGTAGGTCAGCACTTCTTTCAGCGCGCCTTCGGCAGCGGCTTTCATCAGCGCGTTGACTTCGTCCACGGTGGTGTCGCGCTTGGCGATGAAGGACAGGTCGACCAGCGAGACGTTGATGGTCGGCACGCGGATCGCGAAGCCGTCCAGCTTGCCGTTCAGCTCAGGCAGCACCAGGCCGACCGCAGCGGCGGCGCCGGTCTTGGTCGGGATCATGCTCATGGTGGCCGACCGGGCGCGGCGCAGGTCTTCATGCATCACGTCGCTCAGCACCTGGTCGTTGGTGTAGGCGTGCACGGTGGTCATCAGGCCGGTTTCCACGCCGATGGCGTCGTTCAGCGGCTTGACCAGCGGGGCCAGGCAATTGGTGGTGCACGAAGCGTTCGAGATCACGGTGTCGGTGGCTTTCAGCACTTGCTGGTTGACGCCGAACACGATGGTCGCGTCCACATCCTTGCCGCCCGGTGCCGAGATGATGACTTTCTTGGCGCCGCCCTTCAGGTGGGCCGAAGCCTTTTCCTTGGTGGTAAAGAAGCCGGTGCACTCGAGCACCACGTCCACGCCCAGGTCGCCCCATGGGATTTCAGCCGGATTGCGCTGGGCGAATACGCGGATCACGTCGCCGTTCACGATCATGTTGTCGCCGTCTACTTCCACGGTGCCAGGGAACTTGCCGTGGGCGGTGTCGTAGCGGGTCAGGTGGGCATTCGACTTGGCGTCGCCCAGATCGTTAATCGCCACGATCTGGATGTCTTGTTTCTTGCCGCCTTCGTAGAAAGCACGCAGTACATTGCGGCCGATGCGGCCATAGCCATTGATTGCAACTTTGATCGTCATACTTTGCTCCTGATTAGAAATATAGGTAGTTCAACAAGCAATTATAGATTAAGCAATGACAGATTTGACTTTCGCCACCACGTTTTCTACCGTGAAGCCGAAGTGCTTGAACAGCACGCCTGCCGGAGCCGACTCACCGAAGGTATCGATGCCGACAACAGCGCCTTCCAGACCAACGTATTTGTACCAGAAATCGGTTACGCCGGCTTCGATTGCCACACGTGGCACGCCTTTGGTCAATACGCTGGCCTTGTAGGCGGCGTCCTGACGGTCAAATACATCGGTCGACGGCATCGACACCACGCGCGCGGTGATGCCTTCGGCGGCCAGCGCCGAGGCGGCCGCTTGCGCCAGTTCGATTTCCGAACCGGTGGCGATCAGGGTGACCTTGGCGTCGGCCGCTTCGCGCAGCACGTAGCCGCCACGGGCGATGTCGGCGATCTGCGCATCGGTGCGTTCCTGGTACGGCAGGTTCTGGCGCGAGAAGATCAGGGTCGACGGGCCATCGTTGCGCTTGACCGCCGCGCCCCATGCCACCATCGATTCGGTGGTGTCGCATGGACGCCAGTTGTCCAGGTTGGGAATCAGGCGCAGCGACGAGATGTGCTCGACCGACTGGTGGGTCGGGCCGTCTTCGCCCAGGCCGATCGAGTCGTGGGTGAACACGAACAGCGAACGCTGCTTCATCAGCGCAGCCATGCGCAGCGCGTTGCGGCTGTAGTCGGCGAAGGTCAGGAAGGTGGCGCCGAACGGGATGTAGCCGCCGTGCAGGGCGACGCCGTTCATGATGGCCGACATGCCGAACTCGCGCACGCCGTAGTTGATGTGGTTGCCCGGCTGGCCCGAACGCACTGGAACGATTTCTTTCCAGTTGGTCAGGTTGGAACCGGTCAGGTCGGCCGAACCGCCCAGGAATTCCGGCAGCACCGGCGCCAGCGCCTGGATGGCGTTCTGGCTGGCCTTGCGGGTGGCGATGTTTTCTTTCTTCTCGACGGTCGAAGCGACGCCGGCGGCCAGCGCCGCATCGAAGTTGCCCGGCAGTTCGCCAGCCATGCGGCGCGTCAGTTCAGCGGCTTCGGCCGGGAACTTGGCGCTGTACTCGGCGAACTTGGCGGCCCATTCGGCTTCCAGCTTGGCGCCGGCGGCTTTGCCATCCCATGCGCTGTAGATGTCGGCAGGGATTTCGAACGGCGCGGCGCTCCAGCCGATGTATTCGCGAACAGCAGCCACTTCCTTGTCGCCCAGCGCGGCGCCGTGCACCTTGTCGCCGCCTTGCAGGTTAGGCGAACCCTTGCCGATCACGGTCTTGCAGCAGATCAGGGTCGGCTTGTCGGCGCTCTTGGCGGCGGCGATGGCGGCGGCCACGGCGGCCACGTCATGGCCGTCGACGGCGCGGATCACGTTCCAGCCGTAGGCTTCGAAACGGGCCGGGGTGTCGTCGGTGAACCAGCCTTCGACCTTGCCGTCGATCGAGATGCCGTTGTCGTCGTACAGGGCGATCAGCTTGTTCAGGCCCAGGGTGCCGGCCAGCGCGCATACTTCGTGCGAAATGCCTTCCATCAGGCAGCCGTCGCCCAGGAAGGCGTAGGTGTAGTGATTGACAACATCGTAGCCTGGCTTGTTGAACTCGCTTGCCAGCAGCCATTCAGCCAGCGCCATGCCGACCGCGTTGGCGATGCCCTGGCCCAGCGGGCCGGTGGTGGTTTCCACGCCCGGGGTGTAGCCGACTTCCGGGTGGCCCGGGGTCTTCGAATGCATCTGGCGGAAGGATTTGATGTCGTCCATGGTCACGGCGTAGCCGGACAGGTGCAGCAGCGCGTAGTGCAGCATCGAGCCGTGGCCGTTCGACAGCAGGAAACGGTCGCGGTTCACCCATTTCGGGTTGGCCGGGTTGTGGCTGTAATGGCCGGACCACAGCGCAACAGCGATTTCAGCCATGCCCATAGGCATACCTGGGTGGCCGGAGTTGGCCTTCTGGACGGCGTCCATTGCCAGCGCGCGAATCGCGTTAGCCATTTGGGTGGTTGGGAGCGTAGAAGTCATCGTAGGTATCACGGAAGTATGGAAACTGTGAGCAAGAGCGGCGCTTGCAGAGCCCATTATTTTACCAGACGAAGACATCCACCATTTAAAATTGCACTTCTACTTACCCTGGATGCCACGTTATGCCTCGCTTCTTTTGCCCCCAGCCGCTGGCCATCGGCCAGATCGTCGCCCTGCCCGAGGCGGTCGCCCACCATATCCAGGTGCTGCGCCTGGCGCAGGGTGGCTTGATCACGCTGTTCAATGGCGAGGGCGGCGAGTACACGGCCAGCCTGAGCGAGATCGCGCGCCGCAGTGTGACCGCCGAAATCAAGGCCCACACACCGCGCGAGATCGAACTGCCGTTCGCCGTCACGCTGGCCCAGGCCCTGCCCGAGGGCAGCAAAATGGATTGGATAATCGAAAAAGCCATTGAATTGGGGGTGTCGGGCTTCCAGCCGCTGGCGGCGCAGCGCTGCGTGGTCAAGCTGTCGGCCGAGCGCGCCGAAAAAAAACTCGAGCACTGGCGCGGCATCATCGTTTCGGCCTCCGAGCAAAGCGGCCGCAACCGGCTGGCGCAGCTGGCGCCGCCGCAGGACTATAAACAGTGGATTACCCAGCAGGACATGCATCGCCGCATCATCCTGACGCCGCGCGCCGAGCAGTCGCTGGCGGACTGGTCGCGCCATCACTCGCCGCAGGCGGTGACCCTGGTGGTCGGCCCCGAGGGCGGCCTCAGCGAGCAGGAGGAAGACCTGGCCTTGCGCCATGGCGCCCTGCCCCTGGCCATGGGTCCACGCATCCTGCGCACCGAGACGGCGGCGCTGGCCGCCGCCTCCATCCTCAGTGCCGCCTGGGGCGGCATCTGAGGCTACACTTCGAAAACGTCGTTCCCGCGCAGGCGGGAATCCATACACCGCTTACTTGCTGCTTCGGCATGGGTTCCCGCTTGCGCGGGAACGACGACGCTGATCAGAAGGTGTACACCAGGCCCATGCTGAAGAAGCGGCCAACCGCGCCGGCCTGGTGCAACGAAGCGTTGTACGAGGTCTGCGAGGTGGCGTTGCCGTAGGTGCTCAGGTCGAACGGTGGCTGACGGTCGAACAGGTTCAGGATCGAACCTTTCAGGGTCAGGTTGGCGTTGACCTTGTACTGCACGTTCAGGTTGGCTGCGGTGAACGAGTTCACGCGGCAGTACACCATCGGCTGGGTAAAGTTCTGGAAGTACAGGCGGTTGGCGATGTTCTGTGCCGCATGGGCGCAATCGTCGCCGCCTTCAACCGATGGGTCCAGCGCCGAGAAGCTGCTGGTGTAGTTGAAGGTGGTGTTGACGTCCAGCGGACCACGGGCCCAGCCCAGGCTCAGCTGCGCGCGGTTCTTCGGCGAACCGGTCGCGCCCGACACCACCGACGGGCCTTGGGTGCCGGCCAGCTGGTAGGTCACGCCGGCCACGGTCTGCTCGTAGCCGAAGGTGTGCGCCGCGCTCAAGTTGGCGCGGAACACGCCCATCTCGCCCAGGTTCCAGCGGTAGCCGATGTCGCCTTCCAGGCCGGTGGTCTTGGTGCTGCCGCCGTTGATGTACTGCGATTCGGCGAACAGGATAGGACCGACGGATGGCACGCCCACCGCCACGTTCTCGCCTACACCGGTCGAGATATCGACCGGCACGGCCGGGCCGCGCACGAAGGTCGGCTTGTAGGTCGAATCGTTGCCGGCGGCCGTCACGATCTGGTTCTTCACTTCGATGTTGAAGTAGTCCAGGGTGGCGTTCAAGCCTTTGAATGGCTCCAGCACCACGCCCAGGGTGTACGACTTCGACTTCTCAGGCGACAGGTTAGGATTCGGACGCTGCACGTAGGTCGGGTTGATGCCGCACGAGGTCGGCACAGTGCCGGCCGCGTTCTGGTTGCCGGTCGGGCACAGGATCGGATCGTTGATGCCGTTGAACAGGAAGAACGAACCGGAGTTGCCGGTCTCGGCAGGATTCGGCGAGCGGAAGCCGCGTGCAAACGTGCCGCGCAGCGCGAACTGCCTGGTC
This sequence comes from Duganella paludis, assembly GCF_054461335.1. Taxonomy (NCBI): domain Bacteria; kingdom Pseudomonadati; phylum Pseudomonadota; class Betaproteobacteria; order Burkholderiales; family Oxalobacteraceae; genus Duganella; species Duganella paludis. The sequence goes on along the minus strand of NZ_CM136922.1, from coordinate 4,554,242 downwards.
GGCGACCACTTGGCGCTGGCGGCCGGCGTGAACGAGTTGTTGTTGTCGAAGTGATCGTAACGGCTCGATACGTGCAGTTCCAGATCCTTGACCGGGGTCGCCTGCAGCTCGGCGAACACCGCGCTGTTGGTCTCTTCGCCGAACACGAAGGCCGAGGTCGAACCGACCTGGCCGTTGGCGGTCAGCGACGACGGCGGCGCATCCCAGGTGCGCTTGTGCCAATGCACGCCGGCAGCCAGTGCCAGCGGGCCGGCGCCCAGTTGCATCAGTTCGCGCGAACCGATCAGGTCGAAGTAGTTGAGCTTCGACTCCAGGGTATTCGAGAAGTGCGGCGAAACCTGGTCCTGCAGGGCTTGCGAATTGCCGCCCAGCGCGTTCCAGGTGCCGGCGCGCAGCAGCTTGTACAGCGCGGTGCGATCGACGAAACCGCTGTAGTCGACATCGACCTTGGACTTGGTCAGGCCGCCGGCCAAGGTGAGATCCCAGCCCAGCGCGCGGCCGGTCAGGTCCACCGCGAAGCGGCTGGTGGTGCCGCGGTTCTGCGCTTGCGAGGTGCCGTCGGCGCCGGGAATGTAGCCGTACAGGCGGGCGGTACCGCCGAGCGTGTTGACCACATTGGCGCCGACCTGGGCGCCCGGCGCGAAGGTGGTGGCCAGGGCGCCGAAGCCCGGGGTCAGCACGCCGTTATTGTTGACGTTGGTGCCGGCGAACGAAGTGCTGGAGTAGATCGGCGGCATGCCACGGTTGTTCAGGCTATCGCGCTGGAAGACCGAGCCCTTGAACGCCAGTTCCCAGTCCTGACCCAGCTTCTTGGTGACGCCGACCAGCAGGTTGATGTTTTCCGTCTTCGGCTGGATGAAGCCGTAGGTGTCGTTGACGGCGCAGCCGCCGGCGCGGTACAGGGTGTAATTACATTTCGGGTCGAGGAACACGAAGTTGGCCGCGTTCTGGGCGCCGCCGGTGCCGCTCGGGTTGTACAGGAACGGCGAGCTGGCCGGGGTCAGATAACCGTTGCGGGCGGTCGGCACGCCGTATTGCAGGTTCTGGCCGCCGCGCTTGCTCCAGTCCAGGTCGTCCCAGGCGAATTGCTTGCGGTCGTCGACCTTGATCGCGCCTTGGCGGCGCCATTCGGCCGTGAAGAAGGCATTGTAACCATCGGTATCAATATCGCCGATGCCGGAGCTCAGCGATGCGCGGTGGGTCTTGCCGCCGCCGTGCTGGGTGTCGCCGCTTTCAGCCGCGAAACGGGTGCCCGTGAAATTCTTTTTCAGCTTGATGTTGACCACGCCGGCCACCGCGTCCGAACCGTACAGCGACGAGGCGCCGCTCTTCAGGATTTCGATGCTGTCGATGGCGTCGAACGGGATGTTGGAGACGTCGACGAAGGAGCGTTGCGAGTCGTCGCCGATGGCGTACGGCGACATGCGGTGGCCGTCGATCAGCACCAGGGTCGAGCCCACAGTCAGGCCGCGCAGCGACACGCCGGAAGCGCCGTTGGCGAACGCGCCGGAGAAGCCGGTGCCCAGGGTGCCGGCGCCATTGGCGGCCAGGTCGCTGAGCAACTCGGCGATCGAGGATTTACCGCTGCGCTGGATGTCCTGCGCGCTGATGACCTGGATCGGCGTCGGGGTTTCGGTATCGGTGCGGCTGATCAGGGAGCCGGTGACGACCACGCGTTGTACCGGCTCGGCGCCGGCGGCCTGTTGCGCCATCGCCGGGGCGATGGCGGCAACCGAGAAAGCACCACTTGCAATGACCTGCAGAATTGCAACTGGCATAGGTTTGATACGCAACTTCATGTGAGAAAGCTCCTTATGGGCGTTTGCCTGTTTCTTGAGGACGGCCGGGTAAAGTCGTCCTGTTTGGGTGTGTGCACTCAATGACTAACGAGCACAAGTAGCATCAGAACGTATACCATAAGTAGCTGTCAATTTTATAGATGAACTGTTCACCGTAAAAACAACAGGCGTAAAAAAGCCCCGCCCGGCTTTGCGGCCGCGCGGGGCTTTTCATGCTCAACCGAAATTAGAATTTCAGGTTGACACCGAAGGTCACATAACGGCCGAGCGCATCGTAGGTTTGCGGGAAGGTATTGCCGCTATCCATCGACGTGGTGCCGACGTTGGCGCCGACGATAGGCGGTTTCTTGTTCGCCACGTTGTTGACGCTCAGGTTGAAACGCAGGCTCTTCGAGAAGTTGTACACGCCCGACAGGTCGACATAGCTGTAGGCCTTGATGTGGGTGTAGTGGTCCAGGATCTTCACGCGGGCGGCCTGTTGCGACGCCGGCTCATAGTCGACCGCGCTGGTGTAACGCCAGTTGTAGCCGACCGCGAAGTCGCCCACGTTCCAGGTGCTGCGCTGGACGAATTTGCGCTTGAACACCGGCGCGTTGGCGACGTTGCCGCAGGCGACCGAGTAGTAGCCGAGGCAATCGCGGTTGTCGGTGGCCGGCGCCGCCTGGAACTGGTAGCTCTGCACCTGGGTGAAGTTGAAGCCCAGGTCGAGGTTGCCGTACTTCGGATCCAGGTTCAAGCTCTTGGCCTGCAGCTTGTACTGCACGCCCAAGTCGTAGCCGCTGGTGCTCTGCTTGCCGGCGTTCGACAGCGGCGTTTGCACGCCCTTCGAACCGTTGCCATTGAAGCCGCCGGTGGCCGGGTCGCGGCCGACGATGGCGCAGTACTCGTTCATGGCCAGGGTCGGGTTGTACTTGGTGCTGTAGCAACCGTTGAGCACGTCGGTGGTGCTCAGGCTCGAAATCGCGTCGACGATCTTGATCTGGTAGTAGTCGAGCGAGATCGCCAGCTTCGGCAGCGGCTCCCAGACGAAGCCCAGGGTCTTGGTCTTGGCTTTCTCCGGATTCAGTTCAGGATTGCCGCCGGTCAGGTTGTTGATCTGGCCCGACGATGGCTGCGACAGCACGCCGAAACGGCTCAGCGGCACGCCGGTCAGGCGGCACAGGTTCGACAGCGTGCCGGCCGCGTTGGCTTGGCCGGCATTGATGGCGGTACCGGCGCAAGGATCGGCCGACAGGTTCGACAGGCCGGTCACCAACGGCGAGAACAATTCGTTCACGTTCGGCGCGCGGGTGGCTTTCTGCACCATGCCGCGCACGCGGAACGACTTCACCGGCTCCCAATCGCCACCGATCTTCCAGCTGTTGTAACTTTTCGACTGGGTATTGGTTTTGAATTCGGTTTCGCGGTAGCCGACGTCGGCGTTCAGGGAACGGATGAACGGCTTATCCTTGATCAGCGGGATGCTCGATTCCACCGCCAGCTCGCGCAGGCTGAAGATACCGCTGCGGTCCGGGGTCGGTGCGCCCGAGCCCAGCACTTCGCCCGGCAACTGGGTGGCCGCGTCGGACTGGTTTCCTGCCTGCACGCGGCGATGTTCGCCGGTGATCGCCATGGTGATCGGCTGGCCGGCCAGCGGACTGACGAACTTGTCGCCGAAATCGCCCTGCACCGACAACGACGCCACGTCCTGTTCCACGTGCTGCATCGAGATGGCGCTGGAGTTGATGAACGCCAGCTGCGCCGGCGTGATCGAGCCGGCCGCGCCGAACACGTTCAAGGGCACGCAGTTGTTGGCCGGGTCGACGCAGGCGGTGGTGCTCAGCGCGTTCAGCGCCTGCGACACTTTCGACAGCGAGCCCCAGTTCTGCTTGACCTGCACCTGGTCGGAGGTGCCGCGCGTCCACGACGCGTCGTAGGTCCAGTCGAAGGCGATGTCGCCCTTGGCGCCGATGGTGTACTGCAGTGTCTTGTTGTCGAAGGCGTTGATGCGCGGGCCGAGTTCGACGAAGCGGCGGCCGATGCTCATCGGCACCATGGTGGCGTTGCCGGCCACGCAATTGGCGGCGCTGATGCCGCGTTGCTGGCAAATCTGCTGGCGCGCCCCTTCAGGAATGTACGGGTTGCCGATCGGGACGTTGTAGGTGTTCTGGAAGGTGCCCGATTCCGCCAGCGTCGACGCCACTTTGCTGGTGGTGTAGAACACTTCGGCGTAGACGTTGGCGTGCTCGTTGATCTTGTAGTTGGCCAGCGAGGTGGCTTGGGTGCGATCGAGGCCGGTCTGGTAGTAGTTCAGCGGGTTGGTGTTGTACAGATTGACCGTGCTCGACAGAAGGCCGGTGGCCGGGTTGATCTGGGTGGTGCCGTTGATGCCGCCCACCACGCCGGTGGCTTGGCCGATGCCGAAGGTGGCCGGGATCGCGGTCTCGGAGCCGGTCGGCTTGCCGGTGGTCGAACTCAGGCTGGTGATGCCGAACGGACGCGAGCCCTGGGTCACGGCGTCGGTGGTGGTCTTGCCGATGCTCAGCACGACGTTGCCGCGGCCGTCGTCCAGGCTGGCGCCCATGGTCAGGTCGGTGCGCTTCTTCTTGCCGTCGTGGTACTCGGTGGTGCCGCCGTACGAGGACGAGATGTCGATGCCGGTGAAGTTGCGTTTCAGGTTGAAGTTGATCACGCCGGCGACGGCGTCGGCGCCGTAGGCCACCGAGGCGCCGCCGGTCAGCAGATCGACGCGGCTCAGCAGCGCGATCGGGATCGAGTTGGTATCGACCGTGCCGTTCAGTTGAACGGCACCATGCGGCGGCCGTTGATCAGCACCAGGGTGCGGTTGGCGCCCAGGCCGCGCAGGTCCACGGTGGCGCCGCCACCGGTGCCGTTGTTGGTGCCGGGGCCGATCGACGGCAGCGCCGCCGGCAGGCTCTTGATGAACTCTTCCACCGCAACAGGCTGGGACTGTTTGATGTCTTCCGCGCTGATCGAGGAGATCGGGCTGGTGGAGGTGGTGCCCGGTGCGGTGATGCGGGTGCCGGTCACCTGCACCGATTCGATCTTGGTTGCAGCTTCCTGTGCCACGGCGTTGTGCATCATGGCGCTCATGCCCACCAGCATGGAACCGGCAAATGTCCTGCGCAAAACGCGCGACATCTTTTTTTCTTGAATCATCTAAAAACTCCCGATATTGGACTCCCCTTCCGGGGCTGAAACCTAACGCTGTTACTGCATGTTAGAGTTGGTTACATAAGACCATATACCGGTTGTAGGTGTCAACCTGCGAGGCCGTAAAAAAACCCCGCTTGGCCTTGCGGCCAAGCGGGGTTTTTCAGGCAGCGCTGAAGCTTAGAACTTCAGGCTGGCACCGAAAGTCACATAACGGCCGATGGCGTCATATGCTTGCGGGAAGGTGTTGCCACTGTCCATCGAGGTCGACGATACGCCGGCGCCCACGATAGGTGGTTTCTTGTTAGCAGCGTTGTTGATGCTCAGGTTCAGACGCAGGTTCTTGCTGTAGTTCCAAACACCCGACAGGTCAACATAGTTGTACGCTGGAATGTGCGAGAACTGCTTCAGGAAGGTGCCCGAGCCTGGCTCGACATCCACTGCGCTCTGGTAACGCCAGTTGTAGCCCAGGGCGAACTGACCAACGTTCCAAGTGGTACGCTGACCGAACTTACGCTTGTACACTGGCGCGGTGGTGCCGCCGATGTTGGCGCAGGCGGTCGAGTAGTAACCCAGGCAATCGCGGGCGGAGGCCGCCGTTGGAGTCGCCTTGAACTTGAACTCGTTGACCTGGTTGAACGCGAAGTTCAGGTCGAAGGAACCGAATTTCGGATCGATATTCAGGGTCTTCGCGCTCAGCTTGTAGGCCACGTTCAGATCGAAACCGCCGGTCGACTGGTAACCCAGGTTCGACTGTGGCGTTGCCACACCTTTAGCCAGGGCGCCGTTGAAGGTACCGTTGGCTGGGTGACGACCGACCAGAGCGCAATCTGCATTGAACTCGAAGCTTGGGTTGTTTTTGTAGCAGCCATCCAGCACGTCGGTGGTCGACTTGCTCGATACCGCCTTGTCGATGGTGATCTTGTAGTAGTCAACCGAGATCGCCAGCTTAGGCAGTGGTTCCCACACGAAACCGATGGTCTTGGTTTTCGCTTCCTCAGGGCCCAGCTTAGGATTGCCGCCGGTCTGGTTGTTGATCTGGTTCGACGACGGCGCCGGCAGCGAGCCGATTTCCGACACTGGCACACCGGTCAGGCGGCACAGGTTCGACAGCGTGCCTGCCTTGTTGGCGTCGGCCACGTTGATCTTGGCCAGTTGGCAAGGATCTTCCGACAGGTTCGACAGGCCGGTCACCAGCGGCGAGTACAGTTCGCTCACGTTAGGTGCGCGGGTTGCCTTCTGCAGGTTGGTACGGAAACGCAGCGAGTTGATAGGCTGCCATTCGCCGCCGATCTTCCAGCTGCCGTAGCTGTTTTCGGTGCCCGAGTTGGTGAACTCGGTGCGACGATAACCGATCTCGGCGTTCAGGGCTTTCATGAAAGCCTTGTCCTTGACCAACGGGATGATCGATTCAGCCGAGTATTCACGCAGCTTGAAAGCACCTTGGCTATCGACCGCAGGCGCGCCCGAACCCAGTACTTCACCCTGGATCTGCGACGGTGCATCGGCGCGGGTCTGTGCCGACACTTTGCGCTCTTCAGCATTCAACGCCAGGTTGACCGCCTGGCCGGCCCATGGGCTCACCAGCTTGTTGCCCAGGTCGCCGGACAGCGACAGTGCGGCCACGGTCTGGGTCACGTTGACGCGCTGGATGGTGCTCTGGTTGATGAAGGCCAGTTGCGCAGGCGTGATGCTGCCGGCGCCGCCGAACACGTTCAGCGGTACGCAACCGTTGGCGGTGTTCACGCACGAGGTGGTGTTCAGGGCGTTCAGCGCTTGGCCCACTTTCGCCAGCGAACCCCAGTTTTGCTTCAGCTGGGTCTGGTCTGCGGTGCCCTTGGTGTAGTACGCATCGTAGGTCCAGTCGAAGGCCACATCGCCTTTGACGCCCATGGTGTACTGCAGGGTTTTGTTTTCGAAGGCGTTGATACGCGGGCCCATTTCGACGAAGCGGCGGTTCACCGTCATCGGTACCAGGGTCGGATTGCCGACGACGCAATCGGCTGCGGCGATGCTGCGGCGTTCGCAGATCTGCTGACGGGCCGCTGCCGGGATGTACGGGTTGCCGACGGGTACGTCGAAGACGTTACCGAAAGTGCCCGACTCCGCCAGCGTCGACGCGACGTTCGACGTCGTGTAGAACACCTCGGTGTAGACGTCGGCATGGTCGTTGATCTTGTAGTTGGCCATCGAGGTGGCTTGGGTGCGTTCCAGGCCGGTGGCGTAGTAGTTCAGCGGGTTGGTGTTGTATGGAACAACCGGCTGCACCAGCTTGCCGCTGGCTGGATCGATCTGCCATGCGCCCGACAGGACGCCGCTGTTTGGACCGGTGCCCAGGCGTGGTACCGAGAAGGCCGAAGGAATGGTGGTGCCGGAACCGGTGCCCAGACCCGTGGTCGAGCTCAGGCTGGTGATACCGTAGGAACGCGAACCTTGGGTCACTGGATCCGAGGTGGCTTTGCCGACGCTCAGAACCACGTTGCCGCGGCCGTCTTCCAGGTTGGCGCCCCAGGTCAGGTCGGTGCGCTTGCGCTTGCCGTCGTGATGTTCGGTGGTGCCGCCGTAGGAGGTGGTGGCGTCGAAGCCCTGGAAGTTTTTCTTCAAGTTGAAGTTGATGACACCGGCAACCGCGTCGGCGCCGTACACCACCGAAGCGCCACCGGTCAGCAGGTCGACGCGGCTCAGCAGGGCGATAGGAATCGCGTTGGTGTCAACCGTGCCGTTCAGGCTGAACGGTACCATGCGACGACCATTGATCATCACCAGGGTACGGTTGGCGCCCAGACCGCGCAAGTCGATGGTCGCGCCGCCGGCCGAACCGTTGTTGGTGCCAGGACCGATCGAGGCCACAGCCACCGGCAGGGTCTTGATGAATTCTTCAACCGCCACTGGCTGGGAAGATTTCATTTCCTCTGCGGTCACCGAAGCGATCGGGCTGGTCGATTGCATGCCAGGCGAGGTGATACGGGTACCGGTCACTTGCACCGATTCGATTTTTTGCGGTGCTGCGTCCTGTGCTACGGCGTTGTGCATCATTGCGGTCATGCCAACCAGCATCGAGCCAGCGAACACGGTGCGCAAGGTACGCGACATCATCTTCTCTTGAATCATTGTAAAACTCCCATTATTGAACTCTCTTGTCGAGAGAAACGTAACCAAATACACGCAGGGCTTTATTTAAAAGCCCCGGCACATTTTTTATTGGCCCAACGTGGTGGATTCTTTAAACCTTGGAGATATTTCCGCCGAGGCGGTAAAGCCTCCGGGATTATCATGGTACTGAATCTCATTTATTAACACCTGGCAAAGTTGTGTTTTGCAGGCGCATTGCATGAAACCATTTGCTTGGCAAAACTGTCAACCACGGTCGCGCAATGTTTCATGAAAACAACGAGGACCAACCCTCGCAACAATGCAAGTACTTTACGAAGAGTTTTTTGCTGCGGCGCGAGGATTTTCATTATTCATCTACCAATTCAAGATGTAACAATACTTTTATTCAGGTAAATTCGTTAAAAAATGAATTAAATAAGGTAAATTTACGAAAATTTTTGCATTCATATTGCAATGCATGAGTTGATCAAAGCGCAATATTGGTGCGATGCAGCATGAGTAGTGTATCTTAGTGTATACAAAAGTGTGACAAGACCCATTTCACAGTCCGAAATGCGCCCCGTCCGAAAAGTTGCAAAATGGAACCACCGTTGTTTTTCCGCAACGCACATTTTTAGTGCGGGCATGGCTAATTTGGTGCATATCGATATGCAATTTTCGTTTTATAAACTTTTTAGTCATTTCATTAATTTGACCATTTAAAACTGAATTAATAAGCGGCGTGCATTTAAATAGGATGGCCGCTGCGGCCGATATATTCATCCGGATCGCCGCTGGCGGCGGGCCTTTTCCGGGCATCTGCCGCTAACAGCAGGTAAAATAGCGCCTGCGGCCGCTGCCCGAGGGGGATGGCCGCACCACTCTCCGCTAGCTACGGAGCCCTGTCACCTGTTGGAACCCATCATGTTGAGACTAAACGAACTCAAGCTCCCGCTGGACCATGCGGAAGCCGACCTGCCGGCCGCCATCATCGCGCGCCTAGGCATCGCCGCTGACGAACTGCTCGGCTTTACCATCTACAAGCGCAGCTACGACGCGCGCAAGAAATCCGCCATCGTCCTGATCTACGCGCTCGATATCGAGCTCAAGGACGAAGCCGCCGCGCTGCAGCGCCACCACAACGATATGCACATCGTGCCGTCGCCGGACACCGCCTATCAATTCGTGGCCGACGGCGCCGCGCTGGCGGCGCAGCCGGACTTCCAGCGGCCGGTGGTGATCGGCATCGGCCCGTGCGGCCTGCTGGCGGCGCTGATCCTGGCGCAAATGGGCCTGCGGCCGATCATCGTCGAACGCGGCAAGATCGTGCGCGAACGCACGGTCGACACCTTCGGCTTCTGGCGCCAGCGCAAGCTCAATCCGGAATCGAACGTGCAGTTCGGCGAAGGCGGCGCCGGCACCTTCTCGGACGGCAAGCTGTACAGCCAGATCAAGGACCCGAAACACTACGGCCGCAAGGTGCTGACCGAGTTCGTCAAGGCCGGCGCGCCCGAGGAAATCATCTACGTCAGCAAACCGCACATCGGCACCTTCCGCTTGGTGAAGATGGTGGAAGCGATGCGCGAGAACATCGAAGCGCTGGGCGGGGAATACCGCTTCAGCAGCAAGGTCACCGACATCGACGTCGAGGAAACGGCGGACGGCCGCCAGATGCGCGGCATCATGCTGGAAAGCGGCGAAAAGATCGTCACCGACCACGTGATCCTGGCCATCGGCCACAGCGCGCGCGACACCTTCGAGATGCTGTACGAACGCGGCGTCTATATTGAAGCCAAGCCGTTCTCGATCGGCTTCCGGGTGGAGCACCCGCAATCGCTGATCGACGCCTGCCGCTTCGGCCCCAACGCCGGCCACCCCATCCTCGGTGCGGCCGACTACAAGTTGGTGCACCACGCCAGCAACGGCCGCGCGGTGTACAGCTTCTGCATGTGCCCGGGCGGCACGGTGGTGGCGGCGGCGTCCGAGCCGGGCCGCGTGGTCACCAACGGCATGAGCCAATACTCGCGCAACGAGCGCAACGCCAACAGCGCCATCGTGGTCAGCATCTCGCCGGAGGAAGACTATCCGGGCCACCCGCTGGCGGGCATGGCGTTCCAGCGCGAGCTCGAAGAAAAAGCCTTCCACCTGGGCGGCGGCAGCTACAACGCGCCTGGCCAGCTGATGGGCGACTTCGTGGCCGGCCGCGCCTCGACCGACTTCGGCGCGGTGGTGCCGTCGTACAAGCCGGGCATCACGCTGACCGACCTGGCGCAGATCCTGCCGGAGTTCGCGGTGACGGCGCTGCGTGAAGCCTTCCCGGCTTTCGACAAGCAGATCAAGGGCTACTTCAAGCACGACGCCGTGCTGACCGGGCTGGAGACGCGCACCTCGTCGCCGATCCGCATCAAGCGCCGCGACGACACGCTGCAAAGCCTCAACACCAAAGGCCTGTTCCCGGCCGGCGAAGGCGCCGGCTACGCGGGCGGCATCCTCTCGGCCGGCGTTGACGGCATCAAGGTGGCCGAAGCGGTCGCCCTCTCCATGGCCGCCAAGCGCGCCTAAAAATTCGGGGTCAGTTCCGACATTCGGACACGAGCCCAGCCGTAGCAGTCGCTACGGCTGGGCTCGTGTCCGAATGTCGGAACTCGTATATTGAACTTACCGCCTCGCCCTCGGATAATGTGGAAGGTGAAGCGGTCAAGCAGGGTGATGCCGATCGGAATTTGGGTAGTTGAACCCGTGGGTCAGATAGGCGCCCCTGCTTGTTTCATTTTATAAGTCCGAACGGTATCTTGGGCCATCGCCTCGCGCGTAAGCCCGCATACGAGAGAGGTCAAAAATGAACGAGTCAAATGGGGTGGTGGGAATCGACGTTAGCAAAAAGAAGCTTGACGTCGCGTTGCTAGTGGACGGCAAGATCAAAGCCAAAGTGGTTGAAAACACCGCTGCTGGCCATCAAGCACTTTTGGAGTGGCTGGGCAAGTCCAAAGTGCCCAAGAACGCCTTGCACGTGTGCATGGAAGCTACCGGTGTGTATTTTGAGGCTGTCGCGACCTCACTTCATGATGCCGGGATGACGGTCAGCGTAGTCAACCCGGGGTGCATCAAAGGCTTTGGTCGGAGTGAAAGCCTGCGCAATAAGACGGACAAGGCCGACGCGGCATTGATTGCACGTTACTGCGCGGCCATGGCGCCAACGGCTTGGGCGCCGCCACCGTTGGAGCAGCGGCAACTGCGGGCATGGTCGCAGCGGATCCAGGCATTGAAGGATATGCGCCAGCAGGAGCAAAACCGGCTGGAAAGCTATGTGATCAGCGGCATGATCGAAGTGGCCGCGCATGCGCGCTCGCTTATTGCATGGTTTGACGCTGAGATAAAACAACTTGAGGATGACGTGGATGACCACATCGACCGTCATCCGGGCCTCAAGCACGACGCTGAACTGATCACCAGCATTCCTGGTATCGGCACCACGACAGCGGCGCGTTTGTTGGGGCAGCTGGGTGATATTCGGCGCTTTGGCAGCGCCAAACGATTAGCAGCCTTTCTGGGCGTAACGCCGAGACAGCGCAGCTCCGGCACTTCAATAAAAGGCCGTACGATAATGAGCCGGAGTGGTAACACGGCGATACGTGCGGCGCTCTACATGCCTGGCCTGGTGGCAAGCCGCCATAATCCATTGCTCAACAAATTTGCGCAGCGCTTGGCCACAACTGGCATGGCAAAAAAGGCTGTGATCGGCGCCGTCATGCACAAACTTGCACATCTGATTTACGGGGTCATCAAAACGGGCAAGCCCTTTGACGCCAATTACTCAGCGAAAGGGCTTGCTATTCAAGACGGTATCTGACCCCGAATGTAGACCTCGATTGTATCGTTATTTATCTGCGTAAACCTGGCTTCAGGTTTGCATCACTCCTAGCATACCGCAGCCATAATCAGCCAAAAACTTTGTATTCTTGTGTAAAAAACGCGTATTTTTCGGTAAAAACCGAAGGAAGTGTTGTTTATTTCAATGTTGTTACAGAGCGCTAATTGACCGTGCGCGGCGCGCGGTGGTTTCATGACCTGCACTGAATAAATTCATTTATAGAATATTCATAGTGTAATTTTCAATAATAAAGAGTCAAGAAACACCCCCGAAGGAGTTCGTTAATGATGATGGAAACTGTTTTGTCGCGCTCGCTGCGCGTGATGTTCGCGGGCAGCGCCGCACTGATGCTGGCACAACCAGCATTCGCCCAGGATGCGCCTATCCAGCGCGTTGAAATTACCGGTTCGGCAATCAAGCGTATCGACGCTGAGACCGCCGTCCCTGTGACCGTAGTGAAAATGGCCGACCTGAAGAAGGAAGGCATCACCACCGTTGAGCAAGTTCTGGCCAATCTGAGCGTCTCGCAATCGTCGCAAGGCACCAGCCAGGTGGTCGGTTCCGGCACCGGCGGCGCGTCGTTCGCCGACCTGCGCGGCATCGGCGCCAACAAGACCCTGATCCTGCTGAACGGCCGTCGCCTGGCGAACAACGCCCTCGACAGCTCGGCACCCGACCTGAACATGATCCCGTTCGCCGCGCTCGAGCGCGTGGAAGTGTTGCGCGATGGCGCCTCGTCCCTGTACGGCTCCGACGCCGTCGGCGGTGTGATCAACTTCATCACCAAAAAAGACTACCAGGGCGGCACCGTCACCGTGGGCGCCGACAGCCCGCAGCACGACGGCGGCTTCTCCAAGAACGCCAACTTCGGCTTCGGCTACGGCGATCTGGACAAGGATGGCTTCAACATCTTCGCCATGTTCGACCACCAGTCGCAACAGCGCATCGGCGGCATGCAGCGTGATTTCAACACCCGCTATCCAGGCGGCCTGTCGGGCTCGACCAGCCCAGCCAACTACTACCAGGAAGTTAGCGCCAACCCGTCCGGCCCTGGCTGCACCACCGGCACCAACCTGATTCCGGCGGGCGACGGCTCCTGCCTGATGACCACCTCCAGCTTCGTCGACTACATCCCTAAGAGCAAGCGCAACACCGGCCTGATCAAGGGTACCTTCAAGCTGAACGAGAACCACGAACTCGGCGTGGAATACCTGTCGACCGAAAGCAAGATCCAGAGCGGCATCGCGCCGGTGCCATACGGCGGCCTGTACATCAACCGTCAGCGTCCTGACGGCTCGCTCAATCCTTACTTCCCGGGCAACGGCAGCATCCCTGCCTCGGTGACGCTGGATCCGAACTACACCGACATCGGCGGCGACAACACCGCCGGCGTCAAGCCAGGCTTCGTGCACGCCAAATGGCGCGACCTGCCGAACGGTTCGCGTGCCGACGAAAACATCAACCGCCAGGAACGCCTGGTGGTCGAGCTGAAAGGCACCATGGCAGGCTGGGACTACCAGACCGCCCTGACCTACAACAAGAACAAGCTGAAGGAAAACCTGTACGGCTACAGCGATGGTGACCTGATCACCAAAGGCGTGCTGGACGGCGTGATCAACGTCTTCGGCGCCCAGGATGCCGCCGGCACCGCGCTGCTGAACTCGGCAGCTCTGGACGGCAACATCATGAACGCGACCGGCAAAACCCGTGGCGCGGACTTCAAGATGAGCCGCGAAATCGGCGACTGGCTGAACACCGGCCACCAGGCCGCCCTGGCCGTCGGCGCGCAATACGAACAGCAAGAGTTCTACAGCGCCGCCAACACCGAGTACGCCGCCAAGGTGATCGCCTCGACCGGTATCGATCCGAACACCCTGAACGTCGGCAAGCGCAACGTGTCGGCCTTCTTCTCGGAACTGAACCTGCCGCTGCTGAAGAACCTGGACGTCACCGCCGCCGTGCGTTACGACAAGTACAGCGACTTCGGCCACACCGCCAATCCGAAGTTCGGCTTCACCTACCGTCCAGCGACCGCGGTGCTGCTGCGCGGTTCGTACTCGAAGGGCTTCCGCGCGCCTTCGCTGTATGAGCTGAACATGTCGGAAGCGTACACCAACTCCGGCAACACCCTGAACGATCCGATCAACTGCCCAGGCGGCACGCCGATCCCGGGCAAGTCGGCCGCGGCCAACTGCAAGCAGCAGTTCCAGGTGCTGAACGGCGGTAACGTCAACCTGCAACCTGAACGTTCGAAAAACGGCAGCCTCGGCGTCGTGCTGGAACCGGTCAACAACCTGACCGTGACGGCCGACTGGTGGTCGATCCGTCTGACCCAGCAGATCAGCACGCTGCAGGACTTCGACATCCTGACCGATCCGAAAACGTTCGCGTCGTACTACCACCGCAATCCGTCCGGCGATCTGGCCACCGATGGTTCGCAGTGCCCTAACCCGATCACCTGCGGTTACATCGATACCCGTTACCAGAATCTGGGCGACCTGAACACCAACGGCGTCGACCTGTCGGCAACCTACCGTCTGCGCACCAAGGACTACGGCAACTTCACCATCGCCGACAACGCGACCTGGGTGCACAAGTACGAGTACCAGAACTTCATCGGCGACTCGATGCACCAGAACGTTGGCGCATTCTCGGGCAACCAGGTGATCTTCCGCTGGCAGAACACGCTGAACCTGGGCTGGAGCAAAGGCAAGTACGCCGCCGGTCTGACCGGTCACTACAAGTCGGGCTACCAGGATCAGGAAGTTGAAGATCATCCAGGCCACCGCGTAGCGTCCTACACCACCTGGGACACCTACGCAGCATGGGAAGCGATCAAGGGCCTGACCCTGACCGCCGGCGTGCGCAACCTGTTCGACCGCGTACCACCGCTGTCGTACCAGAGCGCCGTGTTCCAGGCTGGCTACGATCCACGCTACACCGATCCAACCGGCCGCACCGCCTACGTGCGCGCAACCTACAACTTCTAATCAGAAGTTGAGGTAAAAAAAATCCCCGACTGCCCTGAGCGCGATCTTGAGCGCGTTCAGGCTGTCGGGGATTTTTTTCTTATAACCATCCAGATCTTTTAAAGCGCCGGTATAGATACAGGCACACGCCAACCATGATGGCCACCGCCATCGGATAGCCATACTTCCATTCCAGCTCCGGCATGTATTTGAAATTCATGCCCCATAGCCCGGCAAACGCGGTCACGATCGCGAAGATCGCCGCCCACGCCGCCAGCCGCTTGTTCACTTCACTCTCCTCGATCGCCGTCATCGACAGGTTGACCTGGATCGCCGTGGCGATGGTGTCGCGAATGCCATCCAGCGAACCGCTGATGCGGTGCAAGTGATCGTGCACATCGCGGAAGTATTCCTGCGTGTCCAGGCAGATCGACGGCACGCGGCCGCCGTGCAGCCGCCCCACCGCTTCCATCAGCGGCGCCACCGCGTGGCGCACCAGCGTCACCTTGCTCTTCAGCTCATACAGACGCTGGATATTGTCGCGCTGCCGGCCCTGCGTAAAGATCAGATCCTCGATTTTTTCCAGCTCGCTCTCCAGCATGTCGAGCACCGGGAAGTAGCGGTCCACCACAGCATCCATCAAGGCATACAGCACGAAGGCCGGGCCGAGGCGCAGCATGTGCGGCTCGCGCTCGGCGCGCGCACGCACGCCGAGGAAGCCCTGCTGGCTGTCGCCGTCGCGCGAAGACAGCACATAGTTCTGGCCGACGAAAATATCGACCTCGCCCAGCGCCACCTCGCCGTCGCGGCATTCGATGGTCTTCACCACCACGAACAGCGAGTCGCCGTACTCCTCGATCTTGGGCCGTTGATGGCCGCGACTGGCGTCTTCCACCGCCAGCTCGTGCAGGCCGAATTCATGCTGCATCGCCGCCAGCTCATCCGGCTCGGCGGCGCGCAAGGCTACCCACACAAAGGTCTCCGGCTTCTCGATGTAGTCGCTGATATCCTCGACCGGGATGTCGGCCAGCTTGTTCCCGTCCTGATAGGCCACACAATTAATCAGCATACGATTTCCATAAAAAAAAGCTCCTGGCTTGTCAGCCAAGAGCTTACCTCAAACTACCACCGAGCAAGATTACGTTTCTGGCAGATAGCGTGCGGCCGGCTTGGTATTGGACAGCTTGCCCGCCATGGCGTGGCGCGCTTCCTCCATACGGTTGAAGTCCTCCAGATCCGGCAACGGCGGCACGGTCACCAGCTCGCGCTGGTCGAAGCCGACCAGGGCGGCGTCGACCAGGTCTTCCGGCGTCATCACCCAGTCGGTCGGCAGGTTGGAGACGGCGTGGCCGGCGCGGTCCCAGAACGGCGTGGCGGTCGCACCCGGCAGCACGGCCTGCACCTGGATACCCTTGCCGCCCAGCTCGTGATGCAGCGACTGCGTCAGCGCCAGCACGAAAGCCTTGCTGCCGCCGTAAGTGCCGTTCAGCAGTTCCGGCTTGAGCGCCACGATCGACGACACGTTGATGATGGCGCCCTCGCCGCGCGCCACCAGGCCCGGCGCCACGGCGCGGGTCAGGCGGGTCAGTGCGGTGACGTTGACATCGATCAGCGCGTCCAGTTCTTCCGGCGTGGAATCGACCAGCGGCTTGACCGCGCCGAGGCCGGCGTTATTCACCAGCATGCTGATGCTGGCGTCGCTGGCCAGGCGCTGCTCGACGCGGCGCAGATCGGCCTTCACGGCCAGATCGGCGGCGATGGTGTCGACCTTGCGGCCGGTGTCGGCCTCCAATCGGGCCGCCAGTGCGGACAGTTTGGCGGCGTCGCGCCCGGTCAGGATCAGGTCGTAGCCACGGCGCGCCAGGCGGTCTGCGTAGATGGCGCCTATGCCCGAGGATGCGCCGGTAATCAATGCGGTTTTCATCTTGCTGCTTCCTTTCGTTGAATTGACAGCACCAGTGTATCGGCGCAAACTGAGGCCCGTGTGACGTAGAAACCTCATTTCAGGCCATCATGAAAAAATCCATAGCTTTGATGCTGTTCCCCGATTTTCAGATCATCGACATGGCGGTGGTGGCCGTATTCGAGACGGCCAACGCCATGCCGGGCGGGCCTTACTATGAAATGACCATGCTGTCCGAAGCGGGCGGCCCGGTGCGCAGTTCCTCCGGCGTGTCGGTGATGACCGAGCGCTTCGCTGCGCCGGGCTTCGATACCATCATGGTGGCTGGCAGCAGCGAGGCAACGCCCCCGATGCCGCCGTTCACCGCCTTCCTGCGCGAAGCGAGCCAGGCGTCGCGCCGCACCGCCAGCATCTGCACCGGCGCCTTCCAGCTGGCGCAGGCCGGACTGCTTGACGGCCGCCGCGTCACCACGCATTGGGCCATGGCGCGCGAGCTGCAGCGGCTGTATCCGAAAACGAAAGTGGAAGAAGACCGCATCTTTATCGAAGACGAGCGGATCTGGAGTTCGGCCGGCATGACGGCCTGCATCGACCTGTCGCTGGCCCTGGTGGAAGCCGACTACGGCGTGGAACTGGCGCGCGCGGTGGCGCGCAAGATGGTGGTGTACCACCGGCGCACCGGCGGGCAGTCGCAGTTTTCCGCACTGCTGGAGCTGGAGCCGAAGTCGGACCGCATCCAGACCGCCCTCACCTACGCCAAACGTAACTTGCGCAAGGCCTTGTCGGTGGACGAGCTGGCGGACGCGGCCACGCTGAGCCGGCGCCAGTTCACGCGTGCGTTCAGATTGGAGACCGGGCAATCGCCGGCCAAGGCGGTGGAAACCTTGCGCGTGGAAGCGGCGCGCACCATGATTGAAGAAGGCAACCACGCCATCGACGTGGTTGCCCGGGAGGTGGGATTCGACGATCCCGAACGCATGCGCCGCGCCTTCATCCGCGCCTACGGCATGCCGCCGCAAGCGATCAAGCGCGCCGCACGGGCCGGAACTTAGTCGTCCTTGGCGCCGTCGATGCCGAGCTCGGCGATCTTGCGGGTGATGGTGTTGCGGCCGATACCCAGGCGCACCGCCGCATCGTTCTTGCGGCCGTGCGTGTGCTTGAGCGCGGTGCGGATCAGCGCCGACTCGAACTGCCGGCCCAGCACCGCCATCACTTCCTGCTGACCGCCACTCAGCATGCTGGCGGCCTGCGCCTCCAGCAAGGTCAACCATGCATCCGGCGAACCGGCGCCTGCCCCGACATCGGCCACAGGCGTCACCATGCCGTGGTGCACAGGCGCGCTATAACTCTCCGGCGCCGCGCCAGGCGCAGCCGCAGCCACCGGCGGCGCCGAACTCGCACCACCTTTTTCCTGCGACAGCTCCAGCGGCAGATCCTTGATCTCCACGGTCTGCCCCGGCGCCATCACGGTGATCCAGTTGCACAGGTTTTCCAGCTGGCGCACATTGCCCGGCAACTCCAGGCCGCACAGGAACTGCAGCGCCGCGTCGCTCATGCGCTTGGCTTCCACGCCTAGCTGCTTGGCGCTTTGCACCAGGAAGTGGCGCACCAAAAGGGGGATATCCTCGCGCCGCTCCCTCAAACTGGGCAGGCGCAGGCGAATCACGTTCAGACGGTGATACAAGTCTTCGCGGAACAAACCCTCGCGCACGCGCTGCTCCAGATTTTGGTGCGTGGCGGTGATCACGCGTACGTTGGCCTTCAGCGGCTGATGACCGCCGACGCGATAGAAGTGCCCGTCCGACAGCACGCGCAACAAACGCGTCTGCAAATCGAACGGCATGTCGCCGATCTCGTCGAGGAACAGCGTGCCGTTCTCGGCCTGCTCGAAGCGGCCGCGCCGCGTGGTCTGCGCGCCGGTGAAGGCGCCGCGCTCGTGACCGAACAGTTCCGACTCCAGCAAGTCCTTCGGAATCGCCGCCGTATTCAAAGCGATGAAAGGCTGCGATGCGCGCGGGCTGTGCTTGTGCAGCGCGCGCGCCACCAGCTCCTTGCCCGAGCCCGATTCGCCGGTGATCAGCACCGTCACATTCGACTGCGACAGGCGGCCGATGGCGCGGAACACTTCCTGCATCGCCGGTGCCTGGCCGAGGATTTCCGGCGTTTCGGTCGGTCCCGATTCGACGCTGGTTTCGCGCAGGCTCTCGTCGAGCGCGCGCCGGATCAGCTCGACAGCCTTGTCGATGTCGAACGGCTTGGCGAGGTATTCAAAGGCGCCGCCCTGGAACGCCGCCACGGCGGAGTCCAGGTCGGAGAAGGCGGTGATGATGATGACCGGCAGGCCGGGCAGGCGCGACTTCACCAGCTGCAGCAGGTCCAGGCCGGAATCGCCCGGCATGCGGATATCGGACACCAGCACTTGCGGCGTCTCGAACTCCAGTGCGGCGATGGCGTCGCGCGCGTTGGCAAAACTCTTCGTGGCCAGGTTTTCCCTGGCGAGTGCTTTTTCCAGTACCCAGCGGATCGATTCGTCGTCGTCTACTATCCAGATTGGCTTCATGTGTTGTGTGTATTCCGCGATGGATCGTCAATCAAGGGACTCGGTCCGCACTACTCACCACGGCTTATGGCAACGGCAGCAGAATACGGAAATCCGTAAATCCAGGCCGGCTCTCGCACTCGATCACGCCCATGTGCTGTTGCACGAAGGTCTGTGCCAGGGTCAATCCCAGGCCACTGCCTCCCTCCCTGCCTGATACCAATGGGTAGAAGATGCGGTCGCGGATCTGCGGTGCGATACCCGGTCCATTGTCAATGATATGCAAGTCTAATGCCAGCCCGTAGCGGACCTTGGCCAACGTGACCTGACGCGCCACGCGCGTCTTCAAAACGATCTGCGCGCCGCCCGCTTCGATCTGCGCCGCCAGCGCTTGCGCGGCGTTGTGCGCGATGTTGAGCACGGTCTGGATCAGCTGTTCCTTGTCGCCCCGGAACTCGGGAATCGAGGCGTCGTAATCGCGCAGGATGGTCAGGCCGGACGGGAACTCGGCCAGCATCAGGCTGCGCACGCGCTCCAGCACTTCGTGGATGTTGACGTCGCCCACGATGTGCGGACGGCGGTGCGGCGCCAGCAGGCGGTCCACCAGCGTTTGCAGGCGGTCCGCTTCCTTGATGATGACCTGCGTGTATTCGCGCAGCTGCACCGCGTGCAGCGCCGGCAGCTCCATCTCCAGCAGCTGCGCGGCGCCACGAATGCCGCCCAGCGGGTTCTTGATCTCGTGCGCCAGGTTGCGGATCAGCTCCTTGTTGACCTGGCTCTGGTCGAGGATGCGCTCCTCGCGGTCCAGCTTGAGGTGCTGCTGGTTTTCGCGCAGCTCGATCAGCACGCCGCCGGCCGGCTCGTCCACGGCCGAGACGATGCTGTGCACATGCAGCGGCTCGCGGCCGGCGCGTTCCAGCGTCAGGTCCTGGCGCAGGTCGGAGAACTTGTGTTCGCGCGCCTGGTCGCAGATATTGTCCAGCTCATCGGCATTGAGGAACTGCGCGCTCAGCGTCTGGCGCGACAGCGCCTTGAGCGAGCTTTCCAGCAGGTTCTCGGCGGCGGCGTTGGCGTAGGCGATGCGCCCCTCGCCATCGAGCAGCACCACGGCGGAGGCCAGCAACTCCAGCCCGGCCAATGACGGCGGGCGGTTGATGGCGGCGGCCGCACGGGCCGCGATATTACTGACTAGGCTCATCGGATATTCGCGATCTCACGTTTCAAGGCATCGACATTCTTTTCCGAGCGGCTGATGCTGTCGCGCATCGAGGCCACCCGTTCCTGGTATTTCGCGTAATTGCGTTCGTCGCCGCGCCGTTCCGGTTCGCCGCCGTTGAATTCGCGGCGCAGCTCGGCGAGCTTCAGCGTTTCGTTTTTCAGTTCATCTTCAAGGATGCCGCGCCGGTCGGCGTCGCGCGCGCGCTGTTCGGCGCTGTCGACGCGCGGGAACTCGCCTGGCGTGGACGTCGGCGCTGCAGGCTGGGCATTGCGCGGCGACGGTGCCACGCGGCGTGGCGGCGCCGGCACCGTCACGCCGGGCAGGTCCATCAGCTTGCAGTAGCTGCCGCGATTGATGTCGGTGAACTCCACGCTGCCGCCGGGCGGCTGGCACTTGTAGATTTGTCCATGCGCGGCGGCGGAGACGAACAGCGCCAGCAACGCACTCAATTTAAAACTCATGGTCATTCATTATCCGTGGGTGGAAACATTCCATGCCGAATATACTCCATCCAAAGAAAAACGCGGGGAAAGCATGCTCGCCCCGCGTTTTTAGCTACATCAACGCGCCGGACTGGCCGGCGCCGTAGATTACAGCGAGTAGTACATGTCGAACTCGGCAGGGTGAGTCGTCATGCGCATGCGCTGAACGTCCTGCATTTTCAGTTCGATGTAGGCATCGATCATGGAGTCGCTGAACACGCCGCCACGGGTCAGGAACTCGCGGTCTTTGTTCAGGGCGTCCAGGGCTTCTTCCAGCGATGCGCACACGGTTGGGATCAGTGCATCTTCTTCCGGCGGCAGGTGGTACAGATCTTTCGATGCTGCTTCGCCTGGATGGATCTTGTTCTGGATACCGTCCAGACCAGCCATCAGCAGAGCCGAGAAGCACAGGTAGACGTTGGCCAGTGGATCCGGGAAGCGGGTTTCGATACGGCGGCCTTTTGGATTGGCCACGTGTGGAATACGGATCGAAGCCGAACGGTTTTTAGCCGAGTACGCCAGTTTCACTGGCGCTTCGAAGCCTGGAACCAGACGCTTGTACGAGTTGGTGCCTGGGTTGGTGATCGCGTTCAGTGCCTTGGCGTGCTTGATGATACCGCCGATGTAGTACAGCGCGGTGTCGGACAGGCCGGCATAGCCGTCGCCGGCGAACAGGTTGACGCCGTCTTTCCAGATCGACTGGTGCACGTGCATGCCCGAACCGTTGTCGCCAACGATAGGTTTTGGCATGAAGGTGGCGGTCTTGCCGTAGCTGTGGGCCACGTTCCAGACCACGTATTTCAGGTTCTGGGTCCAGTCGGCGCGCTCGACCAGGGTCGAGAACTTGGTACCGATTTCGTTCTGGCCGGCGCCGGCCACTTCGTGGTGGTGCACTTCAACCGGGATGCCCAGCGATTCCAGGATCAGGCACATTTCCGAACGCATGTCCTGGAAGCTGTCCACTGGTGGCACTGGGAAGTAGCCGCCTTTGACGGTAGGACGATGGCCGCTGTTGCCGCCTTCGATTTCCTTGTCGGTCGACCACGAAGCTTCGTCCGAATCGATCTTGACGAAGCAACCGGACATGTCGATCTTCCAGCGCACGCTGTCGAAGATGAAGAATTCTGGCTCAGGACCGAAGTAGGCGGTGTCGCCCAGGCCCGACGATTTCAGGTAGGCTTCAGCGCGCTTGGCGATGGAGCGTGGGTCACGGTCGTAACCTTTACCGTCCGCAGGCTCGATCACGTCGCACTGCATGAACAGGGTGGTTTCTTCCATGAACGGGTCGATGTTCGCGGTGTTTGGATCAGGCAGCAGGATCATGTCCGATGCTTCAATACCTTTCCAGCCGGCGATCGAGGAACCGTCGAAAGCGTGACCCGATTCGAACTTGTCGATGTCGAAGTGCGACACTGGCACGGTAACGTGCTGTTCTTTACCACGGGTATCAGCGAAACGGAAATCAACGAATTTAACTTCGTTTTCCTGGACCATTTTCAGAACTTCTGCGGCTGTCATTGCCATGCGTCTCTCCTAAAGGAATATGTGGAACTCGTGAGGCCTTACTAAGCAGTATCCATGCCAGCCCAAAATACGACTTTCTATATGTCAGCAACGTCTATGATAGCGCACCTATTTGGTGCATTCATCTCAATTTGCACCTTGTGGGTGCATTTTGAATTTTTTTCTGAAAAGCGCATGGTTTTGGTGCATTGCAGTCGCGGACTTACACGGACGCCATATAATAAACTCAAACTTATTTCGGGAACACCCTATGAGCAAAATAGATGAGATTCTGGCCGTGGCGCGCGGCCGCCGCAAGGACTGGGCCTATGAGGGGGCGGTGACGCCGGCCGAAGCGTATGAGTTGCTGAGCCTGGAGAACGCGGTCAAGCTGGTGGACGTGCGCACCAATGCCGAGCGCGACTGGGTGGGCCGGGTGGCCATCCCCGAAGCCCAACATGGTGCGGTGCAATGGAACATCTATCCGGGCGGCGTGGCCAACCACGAATTTATCGAACAGTTGAACTCGGTGGCGCGCAAGGACCAGGTGATCCTCTTCCTGTGCCGCTCGGGCGTGCGCTCGCGTGGTGCAGCGACCCTGGCGAGCGAGCACGGCTACCAGCACTGCTTCGACATCCTCGAAGGTTTCGAAGGCGAGCGCGACGACCACGGCCACCGCAAGAACATCAACGGCTGGTGCAAGGCCGGCCTGCCCTGGATCGGCGCCTAAAAGATTCGGGGTCAGTTCCGACATTCGGACACGAGCCCAGCCGTAGCGGCCGCTACGGTTGGGCTCGTGTCCGAATGTCGGAACTGACCCCGAATTTAGATCGGCACGGCGTCGGTGAGCGCAGGCGTGCCCTCGCCCATCAGGAACTGGATACGCTTGCGCACGAACTGGATGTGGCTGCGCAGGCCGTACAGGCCGTCCGCAAACGATAACGGGATCGATACCTGGTTGACCAGGTCTTCGATCTCGTTGAGGCGCTTGAGCTGGGCTTCATAGACCTGCGTGCGCGCCTCCTCCGGCGCTTCCTGCGCTTCCTCCACCTTTTGTTCCACCGCCCGCAGCTGCCCGTACCAGCGGTACACGCGCGAGCGGATGCGCCACACGTACAGCGGCGGGATCACCTTCGACAGCGGCAGGATCAGCGCGCCCAGCGCCACCACCACCACCCACATGCGGTCGAAGAAGTTGGCCAGCCAGAAGGTCATGTAGCGCTGCAGGAACGGCGGGCCGCTCTTGTAGAACTTGGCCGCTTCCGTATCCACCGGAATTTCGCTGTACTTGGCCGACGGGAATTGCCCCTGCTGCTGGAACCAGCCGGCGCCGCTGTGGATGCCCGACGCTGCTTGCACGAACAGGTCCACCAGCGCCGGATGCAGGTCTTCACGCGCCACCAGCGTGGCGGTCGGCGCGATCAGGTTGTAGTCCTCGGCCGGCAGGTTGCGGCCCAGGTCGACGATGCCCTGCGGCAGCGTGACGTGCGTGAGGAAAGGCAGCTTGCGCGCGTAGGCTTCGGCTTGGCTGAAGTTGAACAGCTTGATGCCCGGCGTTTGCAGCAGCATCTGGATCAGCGGCGCCTCCGGCGCCGAGGTGAACACCAGGCCGTCGATGCGCCCTTCCAGCAATTCCACCGTGGCCGGCGTGTTCGCCAGCGAAAACCGCTCGACTTCGCCTTTTTCGACACCGTTCAGTTCCAGCACCTGGCGGAACAGGCGCGGCGAGCCGGCGCCCTTGGGACCGTAGTTGATCTTCTTGCCGCGCAACTGGGTCAGTGTGGTGATGGGCGGCTTGCCCTTTTCTTCCCGTAGGAACAGCCACAGCGGCTCAACGAACAGGCTGCCCAGCGACGACAGGCCTTCGCGCTCGGCCGCTTCTTCATTGGTGGAGCCGCTTTGGACGAAGGCGATGTCGACCTTGCCTTCTTTTAAGTTACGCAGGTTTTCGCTGGAACCGGCCGAGGGCACCATCGTCACCTTGACGCCGTGCTTGGCCAGTGCGGCGGCGTATTTCTTGCCGAATTCCTCGTAGGCCGAGTTTTCCTGGCCGCTGCCCAGCCGCACCGTGCGCGGCGGGGCGGGGTCCACCACCCAGTAAGCCAGCAGGCAAACGCCGACGATGGCCAGCACCGTGGGCGCTGAGGCAACGATCAGATCCCGCACGGAAAATTGCGTGAACTTGAGTATCTTGGACATGTGGTGGCGCATAGGTTTCATGGGCTCACACATTGCCAACAATTAAGCAACTATGCAAGGGAAACGCGTTTATCCTCCACACGCCTGCAGCGCCGGCTTCGCCGCTTCCGGCGCCACGCCGCCGGTTTTCACGATCACCGGCGGCGTCGCGCCGGGTTTCGGCGCGGCGTTGGGTTCGATCAGCGGCATCAAGCTAGGCGCCAGCACCACCAGCAGCTGCACCGGCAAGGCACTGGTAAAGTCGTAGTGCTTCGACTCCGGCCCATGCACATACGCCGTCATCGAGCCAAAGAAGCGTTCGCCGATATTGAACACAAACGTCGCCGACCGGTTCACATAACGCGATTCGATCAAGCGCCCGCCGCCGCCATACACGTCGAAGCGCTGGTCACCCGTACCGGTCTTGCCGCCCACCGGAATGATCGAACCATCGGCCGCCACGAAGGCTGCCTTGACCCGCTTGGCCGTACCATCCGACACCACGCCACGGATCGCATCGGCCACCACCCGTGCCACTTCCGGCGACAACACCTGCTCGTTGGTGGTCGGCGGCGCCTTGGTCACCAGGGTTTCATACGGCGTACCCTTGGCGAAGTGCAGCGAAGTCACACGCTGCGAACTCTTGCGCACGCCGCCATTCACCACGATCCCCATCATCTCCGCCAGCGCCGCCGGACGGTCGGCCGACGCGCCCAGCGTGGTCGCATACGACGGCACCAGCGATTCGAACGGATAGCCCATCTTCTTCCACTGCTTGTGGATTTCCATGAAGCCTTCCATCTCCAGCAGGCCGGCGATACGCTTGTCCTGCGCGTGCTTGCGGTGCGTCTTGAACAGCCATTGGTACACTTCCTGCCGCTCCTTCTCGCTGGCCGCCGTCATTTCCGACAGCGTCGCCTTCGGATGCAGGCGCTGGTAGGCCGCCATCCACAATTCCAACGGGTGCACGCTGGCCAGGTAGCCGCGGTCGGCCAGCGACCAGTTGCCGATGGCATACTGCTCGTACAGCTTGGCCGCGCGCTCGTCCGATACTTCGTTCTGCGATGGCAGGTTGTCCTTCAGGAAGACCGAGAACTGCTCCAGCGTCGCCAGCGGATAGATGGTGCGGTGGATCACCGCCAGCCGCACCGGCGTGCTGCGGATATTGGCCAGCAGGATCTTGTCCAGCTCGTTCGCCGGCTTGCCCTTGTACTTGGCGTAGAAGCGGCCCAGGAATTCCTTGCCTTCCTTGTCCGCGAAGCGCGCCAGGTAGCCGGCGCGGCGCGGGTCGTCGGCGTCGGCCAGCAGCGAGGCGGACGAGCCCGGCGTCTGGAACATGTAGAACTTGGCGACGTCGCGCATCAAGCGCACGAACACCAGGTTGGTCGAATGGCGCAGCGCTTCGGTCACGGTGAGGATCTTGCCGTTGTCTTCCTTGGAGAAGTTGCCGAAGTAATGCAGGCCGCCGCCGGTGAAGAAGCCTTCGCCCGGATTGCCCGAATACTTGCGCTCCATGGCCGCATTCAGCATCGGCGTCAGGCCGCGCTGGTCCATCGCCAACGGCTTGAGGTAGTCCAGCGCCCACTGCGACAGCTTGTCCTGCGGATCGACCTTGACCTGCCCCAGCGCCGCCGCGTCCATGCCGCTGTACTTCTTGTGCAGCTGGTCGACGATGTCCAGGTAGGTGATCAGGGTGCGCAGCTTGGCGGTCGAGCCCAGGTCCAGCTTGGCGCCTTCGTTGATGTCCAGCGGCTGGTCGAAGTTGTCGGTCTGCAGGCGCAGCAGGTTGTTCTGCTCGCCCTTCTCCAGCAAGGTGAAGCTGTACACCACATTGGCTGGGTCGCCATTGCCCAGCATGCCCTTGCCGGTCAGGCCGGCGGCTTGCGCCTTCTCAGGATCGCGCAAATCGCGCAGCACCTGCGTGACGGCGGTCTGCGCCTGCGCATCGAGCGTGCTGGTGACGCGCAGGTCGAGGCGGTCCAGGTTGTACATGCGGTTGTCGCCCAGCAGGTTGGCCAGGTGGTTGCGGATCGCGTTCGAGGCCTTGCGGCTGACGAAGGTCTGCGGCGGCGCCGATTGCAGGCCGTTGCCGGTGGCCGGATGCAGCACCTGCTTGAGCGCCATGTCGCGCATGGCCGGCGTGATGGCGCCGTCGTTGACCAGGATGCGCAGGTGGCTGTTGGCCAGCACTTCCAGGTCGGCCGAGCCGTCACCCAGGTAATAGCTGGGGCGGCGCTGCGCGATCATCAGGCTCAGCGCCTCCTTGTAGACCAGCGCGGTGTGCGCGTCTGGATTGTCGAGCTTGCCGGTCAGCAGGCGGTTGACCTCCTCGAACGGACGGCCGTACCACACCCACATGCCGTCGCCGATGCCGTTCACTTCGCCATAGCCGGGCTTGGCCGACAGCGGCACCGTGTTCAGGTATTCAAGCACGATGCGGCGCCGCGCCTTGGTGGTGTCCGGGCCGTCCTGGTAGGAACGCAGGCTGGCCGAGACCATCTGCTGCAGCTTGTCGGTCATCGAGCTGGTGCGCCCTTCCGGCGAGTGGCGGTACTTCTCGATCTGCGTGGCCAGCGTGCTGCCGCCGGCCGCGCGGTGGCCGCCGGCGACGGCGCTCACGCTTTTCTCCAGCACCGCCTTGGCCAGGCGGTCCCACTCCACGGCCGGATTGCGTTTCGGATAGGTGTTGTCGAGCAGCTCGCGGTTCTCGATGAACAGCAGGCTGTTAATCAGCGCCATCGGCGCCTGCTCGAACTTCGCGTAGATGCGTTCCGGGTAGCTGGCGGCGAACAGTTCCTGCGCGCGGCAGTCGACGATGGTCAGGCCGGTCTTGGTCTTTTCGCGGTAGGTGGCGAAGATGCCCATGTCGGCCAGCTCCGCCATCTTCGGCGAGATGCGCGCCTGCGCCGCGATCTGGTAGTCGCGCGCGCTCAGCTTGCCGATGTAGTCCGGCAGGCTGGCGTAGCCCAGGCGTTCATCGTAGGGGCTGTCGTGCGGGAAGCGGATCGCCTTGCTCGGCCCCTTCTCCATCTTGTACGTCATCTTGCTGGTCATGTCGGTGAAGATGCGCGCCTGCAGCGACGAGGTCAGCGATTCACGATAACCCCAGTACGCGGCAAACGATACACCGATCAGCAGCACCAGCAAAAAGGCGTTACGCGAACGCTTGCTTTTTTTCGGCGCACCGGACTCCGGCGGCAGCGGCGGGTCCATTTGCGCCTGCGCCAGATGGGCTTCGGTTTGTTCGGGAGTGGGGGGCGGCACCACCTTCAGGTGGCGCTTGCGGCGATAGCCAAATGCTGCCGCGCCTGCACGCAATTTGCGTACTGCGCGCGCAACAAGACGGGGCCGGCGGAAACGGCGATTGCTTAACATATGATTCAAACCGGTCATGTTTCAGTAGAACTTACAGACTGCACTTGCTAGCTTCCATTGCACCACATCGCAGCGCCGCTGACCGGAGCGTACGCACAATAATCGCTATGGGCCGTTTATTTTTCGCAAAAAAACAACGGCGCTCTACCGTTGGGAGGAACGCCGTTCAACTGCTTGATGACAGCGCGCACTAAATGTTGCTGAACTCTACATTGAGCTTGCGTAGCTCGTCGCACAATTGTTCGAAGGCGGCGGCGGTTTGCACCACCTCACCCTTCACGCCCAGCTCGATGTGGCGGCGCGTGTTGGCGTCGCCCACGCTGGGCAGGCTGAACACCTTCACGCGCGGGTACTGCTGTTCGATCACCACCATCAGCGGCGTCAGCGCCGACTCGGCGGCCTCGTACACCAGCACCGAGCGCTCCATGCGCGACTCGCGGTTGAACAGGTCGGCATAGTGGTTGTCCAGCACCCACTCCAGCATCGGCCAGGCCATCACCGGGAAGCCCGGCACGAAGTAATGCTTGTGCAGCGCGAAGCCGGCGATGTTGTTGTACGGGTTGGGGATCAGCGCCGCGCCTTCGGCGAACTCGGCCATCTTCAGGCGGTGCAGGTTCTCGGCCGAATCCAGATCGGCGGTCTGGCCGGCTT
Organism: Duganella paludis; assembly: GCF_054461335.1. Taxonomy (NCBI): domain Bacteria; kingdom Pseudomonadati; phylum Pseudomonadota; class Betaproteobacteria; order Burkholderiales; family Oxalobacteraceae; genus Duganella; species Duganella paludis. The sequence continues at coordinate 4,525,507 of NZ_CM136922.1, read as the reverse complement.
CCTGCGCCATCTGCACGATGCGCTGCTGGATGTTGATCTTGCCCTGCGCGTGCAGCACCAGCGGCTTGCCCAGCGCGTCGGCGGCGGCCTGGCGCGTGTGGTCGTCCGGCGTGGCGCCGATGCCGCCGCAGCAGAACACCACGTCGTCGCCGGCGAAGGTGCGCTTGAGGGTAGCGGTGATGCGCGCCGGATCGTCCGGCAGCACCTCGGCCCAGGTCAGCTGCAGTCCGCGCGCCGCCAGCATCTGCACGACCTTGGGGAAATGCTGGTCGACGCGCCGGCCGGACAGGATTTCGTCGCCAATAATGATAAGTCCGAATGCCATGCCTACTCCTTAATGATGACTTCCTGCGCGCGCAACTGCGCCAGCGCATCCATGCAATAGTACGCGAACCACAAACCGGTAAAGATAAATATCAAAATGTACAGCCAGATCGAGGCCGCCGCCAGGAAGGGGAACAGCACCACCGCCATCACGCCGCCCAGCCAGATCGCGCCCGGCAGCGCGCCGGCGGCGCCGGACACCACGCCGATCACCAGCAGGCGCCAGCGGTGCTGGCGCAGGATCTCGCGGCGCTCGTCGGCGCTGGCGTAATCGGCCAGCACGTCGTACACCATCACGCGGCAGGTCAGCCAGCCCCACAGCAGCGCCTGCACCAGCACCGCCAGCGGCGGGAACACGTACAGCGGCAGCGTGACGATCCACAGGCCGATGAAGATGGCCATGCCGCCCAGCGCCAGCCCGATGCTGCCAAGGATGGTGCCGCCCTTGCGCTGTTCCAGCTGCGGATAATGGCGCAGGCCGACGTGACGGCCGATCACCGGCATCGCCACCACGCCGATGAAAATCAGCGCGGTCAAAATCATCAGCGGCAGCAGCGCCAGCATGGCGATCAGCGGCGGCACCACCGACGTCAATGTGCCGAGGCCGACGCTGCGCAGCCAGCTGGTGCTGGTCGGGAAAAGATTGTGCTCGCTGAACAGCGCGTGCAGCTGGTCCACCAGCGGCTGCAGGTACAGGTACAGCAGCACGGCCCAGACGCCCAGCGCCAGCAGGAAAGGCGCGATGCTCATCAACAGCAGCTTGCCGTGCCATTGGGACAGGAAAGCGCGGCCCCACGCGCGCAGCACGCTGCTCATTACACCACCTCCTTGCGGGCATATTCGACCATGCGTTTCAGGCCCAGCCAGTGTTGTGACCAGAAGCCCTGGCCGTATTCGCGGCCGGGCCGCAGCACGCCGTTGGCGTCGGTGCTGGGCAACTGGTCGCGGATGCCGGTGGCGACAAACGCCGGCGTGAAGTTCGCGGTGCGGAACACGATGTCCCACACCGGCAGCAGCACGGCGAAATTGCAGCCGCCCAGCGTGCCTGCGCCCTGCCCGCCTTCATGGCCGACGCCGATGGCGTGGTGCATGCGGTGGTAGCGCGGCGACACCAGCAGGCGCTCGCCCAGCCAGCCGAAGTGGATGCGCACGTTGGCGTGCTGCAAGCTTTGCACGATGCGCGACACCGACACCAGCATCACATACTGCGCCGGTTCGACGCCGATGCCGAGCGCGATCACGCCCATGTAGACGTCGCGCAGCAGGTCGTCCAGCAGGTGGTTGCGGTTGTCGCTCCACAGGTTCATGTTCTGCTGGCTGTGGTGCAGGCCGTGTAGTCCCCACCACCAGTTGAATGTGTGCGAGGCGCGGTGATACCAGTAATCGAAGAAGTCCAGCACCACGAAGTAGACGAAGAAGCTGCCCAACGGGCTAATGCCAGGCCACAGCGCCTCCAGGTTGAAGGGCTGGAAGCCGTCGTAGCGCAGTGCGCCGGCCACGCTGTCCATCAGCGGGTCGAGCGTGAAGAACACCAGCACCGGGAACAGGCCGATACGGTGCAGCAAGGTGTAGAGGAAGTCGTTCCAGCGCGCACGCCGGTCGGACATGGCCTGCGCCGGAATCATCGATTCCAGCGGCCGCAGCACCAGGAACAGCAGCGCCAGCTCCAGCCCACCGATCAACAGCCACTCGGTGCCCTCGAACGCGTCTTCGATGAATTCGCCAAAGCCGAAGCGGAAGACCAGCGGTTGGACCACGGTTTCGAACAACCAGCCTTGGGCCAGGCCCAGCCAGTCGGAGAAGGTGTCTATCATTTTTTGAATCGAGCCAGGTAATCGGGATGCTCGCGCAGGGTGGCGAAGCACATGTCTTTTTTTTCCAGGCCGCTGATCAGCGGTTCCAGGTTGGCCGGCGCCCAAGGGTCCTTGCGCGACCAGATGCCCATGTGGATGAGCACGATATCTCCTCCGCGCAAATCGCGCAGGGATTTTTTCAACAGGACGTCGTTCGGGTAGGCGGAGCTGGACAGTTCATCGCCGGAGAAGCCGGCCGGCGACCAGCCCACGTGGGCGTAGCCGCAGGCCTGCCCCATCTCCAGCAGGCGCGGCGAGGTGCGCCCGGCCGGCGCGCGCCAGATCGGGTCGAGGTGTTTGCCGGTCAGTTCGACGAAGCGCTGGTCGACGCGGCGGATTTCTTCGCAATACTGCTGGGAGCTCAGGCTGACCTGCTTGCCGGCCTGCTCGCCGAAGCCGGGCTTGAGCACCACCTTGCCGTCGGCGCCGTCCTTGATGAACACGCCGTGGTCGAAGGTGTGCGAGCCGATGGCGTGGCCTTCGGCGACGCGGGCTTTCCAGTAGGCCGACCAGGATGGATCGAGCGAATAATCGCCACGCACGGTTTTCTCGTTGGCCAGGAAAAAGGTGGCTTTGATCTTGTGGCGGTTCAGCGTGTCGGCGATCAGTTCGGCCTGCGCCTGGCTGCCGGTGTCGAAAGTCAGGTAGATGGTGCCTTTGCAGCCGGCTGCGGGTTTGGCAACGGCAGCGCCGGCAGCAGGCCGCAGCGCGGCGCCAGCGGCGACCGGGGCGGCGACAGCAACGTTTGCAATCGGGGTGGCGGCAGGCGTTCCGGAGGCGGCAGCCGCGCCGGCGGCCTTGGCCTCGGCTGCGCGCCGCGCCGGGCCATTGCGTTCGCGCGCCTGAGCGTTGGCGGCGCGGGCTGCGGCGTTGAGGTCGCGCGCGCCCTCGTTGACCGACTTGGCCGGCTCCGCCGCAGGCGCGGCCGCATGGACGGGCACGGCCGGCGTCACCGCCAGCGCCAACAAGGTCAGTGCGGCGGCGGTCTTCATCAGCGCTGCGCTGAGTTAAAGAAGAACACACCGTGCGGCGAGCGCCCCACCGGTATCGTCTTGATGACCTTGCGGGATTTCAAATCAATCACCGCCACCTTCTTCACCCAACGCAGCGTCACCCACATGGTCTTGCCGTCATCCGACACCTCCATGCAATCCGGCCCACCCGGCACATTGATCTGGCCGACATTCTCCAATGTCGTCTGATCAATGATGTTGATCGAATTGGAAACACGATTCGACACATAGGTGTAGCGCCCATCGCCGGCCGAACGGAAGTTGTGCGCGCCCTGCCCGGTCTTGATGCGCTTGACGGTCTTCTGCGCGCGCCAGTCGATCACCTCGACATAATCGCTGCCCATGATGCCCACCAGCAGATGCTTGTCGTCCGGTGTCATCGCAATGCCGGCCGGCAGTTTGCCCACCGGGACGGTCCACTTCAGCGTCTGCGTGGCGAGGTCGATGGCGCTGACCTGGTCGCTGCCCTGCTGCGTGATGAAAGCCATATTGCTGGCCGCATTGAAGGCCATGTGGCTCGGCAGCTTGGGCAAGGCGATGCGCTTGGCCAGCGTCATGTTGGCGCCGTCGTACTTATACAGGTCCACGCGGTCCAGCCGCAGCGAGTTCGACACGAACCACTTCTGGTCCGGCGAAAAGCCGATCTGGTACGGGTCGGGAATATTCTTGATGGTGCGCTGGACCTGGCCCGATTTCGGGTCCAGGAAAATCAGCTCGTTGCCCACCGAGCTGGCGACGATCAACGACTTGTTGTCCGGCGTCGCCATCAGGTGGTGCGGCTCCTTTCCGACCGCGATGGTGACCAGGTCCTTGAAGGTCGCCTGGTCCAGCAACTGCACGCTGGCGTCGCGCGAATTGAGCACGACCACGACATTGGCTTGCGCGCTGCCGACAGCCAGCAAAACACAGGAAAGGACGACACGGCGGAAACTGCGGAACATGAAAAGGATCGCTATAGAGGCAAAACCTTATTTTACGTGCAAATGGGCAACAGACAAGGCAATCCGCCACAAAACTTCAAGGCTGCTGTGGCCCTGCTACAATTCCGGCCTGTTTCTAATGAAAGGAAGACCATGTCCACCATCACCACTCCATCGGGCCTGCAGTACATTGAACTGACCGAAGGCGAAGGCGCCGAAGCCAAAGCCGGTCAAAACGTCACCGTGCATTACACCGGTTGGCTGCGCAACGACGACGGCACCAAGGGTGCCAAGTTCGATTCGAGCAAAGACCGCAACGATCCATTCGAATTCGCCCTGGGCGCCGGCATGGTGATCCGTGGTTGGGACGAAGGCGTGCAAGGCATGAAGATCGGCGGCACCCGCCAGCTGATCATCCCGGCCGACCTGGGCTACGGCTCGCGCGGCGCCGGCGGCGTCATTCCACCGAACGCCACCCTGATCTTTGACGTTGAACTGCTGGGCGTTTAAACCATTTAATAGTTGACGCTAGCGCTGCCAGTTGCGGCGCAAAGCTTCAACTTCTGCTCGCGTGTCGAGCATGCCGCCGACGATGCGCTGGTCGATCGCTTCCAGCAGCGCCGTCGGCATCTCCGTTCCCTTGGCCGGCGTCGGCCGGGCCGTGTGCACCAGCACCGGTATGCGCCACTCCTCGTTGGCGCGGCACGCAATCCCCACCAACTCCTGCACCGCCCCCACCAGCGTAAAGCTGCGGCAGTAGCCGCCTTCGTTGGACAGGAAACTCAAGCCCACGCGCACCTCGCCATCGGACGGCGCGGCGCTGCCCAGTTGCTGGCTCAACGCCACCGCCAGCCGGCCCTGCGCCACCAGCAGCCCGTTGCGGCTGGCCACCTCGCTCGGCGGCGTGGACGACCCGGCCATCCACTCCGGCTGCCACTGCGACAAGCCGAACTTGCCGGCCGCCAGGCCCATCACCATCACCAGCGCCAGCGCGGTCCATTCCAGCCAGCCCCAATGGCGCCGGGTCGCCTTGCGCGCCGCCTGCTGCGTGGCCAGGCGCTGCGCCCGCACCGCCGCCAGCTGGACTACATTGGCGTTGGCGTTGGCGCCACGGCCGGCGCGCAGGTGCGATGGATGCTTGCGGTCGAGGTAGACATCCTCATCGCGCGCGGCGCGCAGGCGCGCCACCCGGCGCGCGATGCTGCTGTCCAGACGCATGGCCGCTTCCACCTCCAGGCGGGTTGCATCGTCCAGTTCGCCGTCGGCATACGCCATCAGGGTTTCGTCTGAAAAGCTCATGGTCCTGTCCTTTAACGCGTTCCATCATAAACCTTTTTTTGGCCGGATGCGGATTCGCTAAAAACGCGTAAGCCCTTTAAATACAAGGCTTTATTTGCGCTGCACCGCAGCGAGACAGCAAATATAAGGCGCGCTTCGTACAGAAACCATTACATTTGACAATATTTATGCTAATCTGCGCGCTCCAATAACCAAGGAGGTAGTAATGAAAAAAGGCGAACTGATTGCAGAATTTGCGAAACGCACCGAGCTGTCCGCTGCTGCCGCCAACGGCGCAGTGAACACGCTGATCGCCATCATCACCGAGCGTCTGAAAAAAGGCGACACGGTAGGCATCACCGGCTTCGGCACCTTCTCCGTAGCCAAACGCGCTGCACGCAAAGGCCGCAATCCCGCAACCGGCGAAGCGATCAAAATCGCAGCGTCGAAAACCCCAAAATTCTCGGCTGGCGCCACGCTGAAATCGGCAGTCAACCCGACGAAGAAGAAGTAATTCTTCCCCGGAGTTTTAGCAGGTGTCCGTGAGGGCACAGGAAACGGCGGTTCATGTACGGGAGCATTCCCGGCATGGCCGCCATTCTGTTTTTGGAGCGCCTCCTCTAGCGGCTTTTGCCGGCGCTGCGGTTATGATGGTGCGTCAACCCATCAAACAACAAGGAGCGCGGTATGAGTTTGCAAGAACAATTTGATCAGGCCCAGGCGGACTCGAAGAACCTGCCGGAACGTCCGGACAACATGACGCTGCTGAAGATTTACGCGCTGTTCAAACAGGCGTCCAGCGGCGACGCCAGCGGCGAGCGTCCAGGCATGACCGACTTCGTCGCCCGCGCCAAGTACGACGCATGGGCCGAGCTCAAAGGCAAAACCCAGGACGAAGCGAAACAGCTGTACATCGATCTGATCGAAGATCTGAAATAAAAAAAGGCCCTTGCGGGCCTTTTTAGTTTTGGTTGTCCTGTACAGCTCAAGCCTTGCGGCGGCGTGCAGCGAAGCCCACCAGGCCCAGGCCGGCCAGCATCATGGCGTAGGTTTCCGGTTCCGGCACGGCCGACACGCTGAACGACGTGATGCGCTGGTCGGCATCGGCACCGCCGGTGCCGCCGGTGAAGCCCACATACATGGTGCTGCCGAACTTGGCGTTCAGGTCGACGATCTTGGAATCGCTGACCGCGTACGACAGGCCGCTGCTGAGGTCATTGAAAGTGCCGGTCATGGTCAACTCGTGGGTCGCCGCGTTGTAGCTGACGGTCTGCGAGCCAGTCACGTTGTTCGACGCACCCAGGCTGAACGGCGCATCCTTCAGATTCTGCACCTTGCCGTCGATGCTCAGGCCGTAGTCGTTCTTGTCCCACGACAGGATCACCGAACCGACCGCCGACGCACCGTGGCCGCCCAGGTTCCAGTAACCCACATCGCCACCACCGACGCCGGTGATGTTGTTGCCGATGTTCTGGAACGCCAGCGTGATGCCGTCGGCCATCTTGCTCTTGTTGTCGCCCGTGAGCGAGAACGAGAAGCTGGTGCTGAACGACTGGGTGGTCGAGAGGCCTTGGGTCAGCCAGCCCGCGCCCGCCAAGCCCTCAGGATGGTGCTCATCGGTGTTCTGGGTCAGCTGCAAGGCGCCGTCCACGTACTTCGCGATGCCTGCGCGGTTCAACGTCGACAGATCGATCACGGCAGCCGAAGCTGGCAGGGCGAAGGCGGCGGCAACAACAGCGGCAATCGCAGGCATGAAGCGCATGGCGGAATCCTTAAGATAGTAAAAGAGTGATTAGGTAAATTGCATCAATAGTCTGCAATTATACCGATGCCATTCTTTTATGCAATTGAAATTTTATAATTGCAATTAAAATTATCTTTAGGAAACAAATACCTTGCGCATCTTCTCGCTGACCTTGGCCTCGACCATGGCGGCCATCATGCTGATCGGGAAGCCCAGCGCGATCTTCAGCTGCGCCTGGTTCGGCAACAAGGTCAGCGCGCCGTTGACGCCGCTGCGCTCGAAACGCAACACGTCGCCGTCCCAGCGGCAGGCCAGTTCGAACTGTTCGGCCAGCTTGTCGGCCACTTGTTGGGCGGCCGCGCGGGCCTGTTCCGGCGCCAGGCTGTGCGCCTGGACGATGTTGATGTCCGCCATGCGGATCCCCCTGCTGTGTATAAATAAAGGCGACATGATGCCAGTTGCGCCGGTGCCACGCCAGTGCACACAGGGTGGGAATGAATTTGCTTATATGTATTGTATATAAGCGCAGTTTGTGAGAAATAGCGAATTACCTTAAAATACAGTGCTTTGCCGAGGTTAGCCAGGCACTCCCCCGCCGCCGACGCCGCTGCACACCAACATTGATAGGACTGTTATGACCCACGTTGTCACCGAATCTTGCATCGCCTGCCGTTACACGGACTGCGTCGATGTTTGCCCGGTAGATTGTTTCCGCCAAGGCCCGAACTTCCTCGCCATCGATCCCGACGAGTGCATCGACTGCGCCGTCTGCGTCGCCGAATGCCCGGTCAATGCGATCTACGCCGAAGAAGACGTCCCCGGCGATCAACAGCAATTCATCAAGCTCAACGTTGATCTGGCACGTAAATGGCCTTCGATTACCAAGACCGTCTCGCCGCTGCCGGACGCGGACCAGTTCAAGGACGTCAAAGAAAAACTGCAACTGCTGGCGCGCTAAGCCGCGCCATCATTGAAATCACAGGAAAGCATGTATGAATAGCACCGTAACACCTACTGGCGTCATCGAAGCCGATGCCGTCATCATTGGCGCCGGCCCGGTCGGCTTGTTCCAGGTCTTCGAACTCGGCCTGCTGGAAATCAAGGCCCATGTGATCGATTCGCTGAACGCCGTGGGTGGACAGTGCGTGGAACTGTATCCTGACAAACCGATCTACGACATCCCGGCCGTGCCGTCGTGCACCGGCCAGGAACTGACCGACAACCTGCTGAAACAGATCGAACCGTTCGAGCCGACTTTCCACCTGGGTCAGGAAGTGACCAAGGTCGAGCGCCGCGACGACGGCCGCTTCGACGTCGAAACCACGCTGGGCACGCAGTTCATCACCAAGACCATCTTCATCGCTGCCGGCGTCGGTTCGTTCCAGGCACGCACCCTGAAGGTCGACGGCATCGAAGTGTTCGAAGGCTCGCAGCTGCACTACAAGGTCAAGGACCCTGCGCAGTTCGAAGGCAAGAACCTGGTCATCTGCGGCGGCGGCGACTCCGCCCTGGACTGGGCCCTGAACTTCGTCGGCAAGGCCGAATCGGTGGTGCTGCTGCACCGCCGCGAGGACTTCCGCGCCGCGCCGGCGTCGGTCGCCAAGATGAAAGCCCTGTGCGACGACTACGAAATGCAGCTGATCATCGGCCAGGCCACCGGCTACGAAGCCGATGAAGCCGGCGTGCTGAACCACCTGAAGGTGACCGGCGCCGACGGCGTCACCCGCCGCGTACCGCTGGACATGCTGCTGGTGTTCTTCGGCCTGTCGCCGAAACTCGGCCCGATCGCCGAGTGGGGCCTGGACATCGAGCGCCGCCAGCTGAAAGTGCAGAACACCGAGAAGTTCGAGACCAACGTCCCGGGCATCTTCGCGGTGGGCGACATCAACACCTATCCGGGCAAGAAAAAGTTGATCCTGTCGGGCTTCCACGAAGCCGCGCTGGCCGCCTTCGGCGCCGCGCCCTACATCTTCCCGGACAAGAAGATCCACATGCAGTACACCACCACCTCGCCGAAACTGCACAAGGTGCTGGGTGTTGAGACGCCTGTGTTCGATTAAGAACGCAACAAGCTACTGTCCTACAAGAAAGCAGCCTTCAGGCTGCTTTTTTTATTCCAGAAAAAGTATTACTCTTTATAACAAGATTGCTTGTGGATTTCACGTAGACAGCCGCCTGGTCTTGCAGCTCAGCATAAGATTATGCGTTACGTCAAAAACACAGCCCTTATAATTTGGCTTATGATGATAGTTATTGGTGCATCGCACCAAGCTCACCGATCGGGACTGCCCTATGCTCTACCACCTTCATGAAATGCAGCGTTCGCTGCTGACGCCCCTGATGCAATGGGCGGACGCCTCCTCCAAGCTGTTCACCAATCCTGTGTCGCCGCTGGCGCACACACCGTTCTCGCAGCGCATCGCCGCCGGATACGAGCTGATGTACCGATTGGGCAAGGACTACGAGAAACCGGCGTTTGAAATCGACAGCGTCGACCTCAAAGGCGAAACGGTCGGCATCATCGAGCACGTGGCGATCAACAAGCCGTTCTGCCGCCTGATCCATTTCAAGAAAGACCTGGACGACAAAAAGTTCAAGGCACTCAAACAACCGACCGTGCTGCTGGTCGCGCCGCTGTCCGGCCACCACTCGACGCTGCTGCGCGACACCGTGCGCGGCCTGCTGGTCGAGCACGACGTCTTCATCACCGACTGGACCGACGCCCGCATGGTGCCGCTGTCGGAAGGCGCCTTCCACCTGGACGACTACATCTTCTACGTGCAGGACTTCATCCGCCAGCTGGGTCCGGACGTCCACGTGATCTCGGTATGCCAGCCGACCGTACCGGTGCTGGCGGCGATTTCGCTGATGGCGTCTGAAAACGATCCCAAACTGCCGAAGACCATGACCATGATGGGCGGCCCGATCGACCCGCGCCGCTCGCCGACGCAGGTGAACGACCTGGCCACCGAAAAGAAATTCTCGTGGTTTGAAAACACCGTGATCTACTCGGTGCCGGCCAACTATCCGGGCTTCGGCCGCAAGGTCTATCCAGGCTTCCTGCAGCACGCCGGCTTCATCGCCATGAACCCGGGCCGCCACGCGCAAAGCCACCGCGACTTCTACAACCACTTGGTGGAAGGCGACGAGGAAACGGCCGAATCGCACCGCAAGTTCTACGACGAATACAACGCCGTGCTCGACATGCCGGCCGAATACTATCTGGACACCATCAAGACCGTGTTCCAGGACTTCGCGCTGCCGAAGGGCGAATGGATGGTAGGCGGCAAGCTGGTGCGCCCGCAGGACATCAAGACCGTGGCCCTGTTCACCGTTGAAGGCGAGCTGGACGACATCTCTGGCGCCGGCCAGACCCAGGCCGCGCACGACCTGTGCAGCGGCATTCCGGCCGATATGCAGCAGGACTACGTGACGCCGGGCGCCGGCCACTACGGCATCTTCTCGGGCCGCCGCTGGCGCGAGATCGTGTGTCCGAAGATCACCGACTTCATCAAGAAACACGGCTGATCTTCCATGTGGCCGTGAGGCGGCCTTGGCCGCCTCAGCGCACAGGAAGCTACTATAATGGCGTTTTATAGCCCTCCGCCTAGCCGTGCCCACCTCCAAATCCCTCGCCGACCGCATCGAAGACGTCCTGCCGCAAACGCAATGCACCAAGTGCGGCTTTGACGGCTGCCGTCCGTATGCGGAAGCGATCGCCTCCGGCGCGGCCGCGATCAACCAATGCCCTCCCGGCGGCGCTGAAGGCATCGCCAGGCTGTCGGCGGTCACCGGCCACAAGGTCATCCCGCTCAACCCGGTCAACGGCCTGGAGCGCCCGCGCGCGGTGGCCTACATCGACGAATCCTTGTGCATCGGCTGCACGCTCTGCATCCAAGCCTGCCCGGTGGACGCCATCGTCGGCGCGGCCAAGTTGATGCACACGGTGGTGCCGTCGCTGTGCACAGGCTGCGACCTGTGCGTGGCGCCCTGCCCGGTCGACTGCATCGTCATGTACCCGATCACGGAAACCACAGGCTGGGATGCGTGGACGCAGGCCGACGCCGATGCGGCGCGCGAACGCCACGACTTCCGCGCCATGCGCTTGAAACGCGAAAAACAGGAAAACGATGCACGCCTGGCCGCCAAGGCCGAAGCCAAGATGGCGGCCGTGCAGGCCATCGATCCGGCCGACGCCGAATCGGCAGCGGCGCTCGAGCGCAAGCGCGCCATCATCGCCGCCGCCATGGAGCGCGCGCGGATCAAAAAGGAACAAGACAGTCAATGAACGCAGCCAAACGCTACGAAATGTTTGTGCGCTTCCGCGCCGCCAATCCGAAACCCGTTACCGAACTTGAATACACCACGCCGTTCGAACTGCTGATCGCGGTGCTGCTATCAGCGCAAGCGACCGACGTCGGCGTGAACAAGGCCACGCGCAAGCTGTACCCGGTGGCGAACACGCCGCAGGCGATATTGGATCTGGGCGAAGAGGAACTGAAGACCTACATCCAAACCATTGGCCTGTACAAGACCAAGGGCAAGAACGTCATCGCCACCTGCAAGATGCTGGTGGAGCTGCATGGCGGCGAAGTGCCGCAGGACCGCGAGTCGCTGGAAGCCTTGCCGGGCGTGGGCCGCAAGACCGCCAACGTGGTATTGAACACGGCCTTCGGCCAGCCGACGATGGCGGTGGACACGCACATCTTCCGCGTCTCCAACCGCACCGGCCTGGCGCCGGGGAAGAATGTGGATATCGTCGAACAGAAGCTGCTCAAGTTCGTGCCGAAGGAGTTTTTGCACGACGCGCATCACTGGCTGATCCTGCATGGCCGCTACACCTGCAAAGCCCGCAAACCCGAATGCTGGAACTGCATGCAAATCGACCTGTGCGACTATCGCGCCAAAACAGCCGCGCCAGCAGGCGCCTAAACCGGGGTCAGTTCTGCCAATCGCACACGAGCTCATGTACCAATGGCAGAACTGGCCCCGGTTCTAGACCAACACCAGATTATCGCGGTGGATCAGCTCCTTGCCTTCAACGAAGCCGAGGATGGACTCGATCTCGCTTGAAGGTTTGCGCATGATGCGGCGGGTTTCGGCACTGGTGTAATTCGACAGCCCGCGCGCCACCGCCTGCCCCTCCGCATTGACGCAGGTGATAACCGCACCGCGCCCGAACTCACCCTTCACCTCCACCACCCCGATCGGCAGCAGCGACTTGCCATCCCCGGTCAGCTTCTGCACCGCGCCCGCATCCAGCACCACCTGCCCCGCCGTGTGCAAATGATCCGCCATCCACTGCTTGCGCGCCGTCAGATGGCCGGTCTGCGCCGCCAGTTCCGTGCCGATCAACTCACCACTGGCCAGGCGCGCCAACACTTCATCCTCGCGTCCATAAGCAATCACCGTATGCGCACCCGACTTGGCTGCGCGCTTGGCCGCCAGGATCTTGGTCAGCATGCCGCCGCGACCCAGGCTGCTGCCGGCGCCGCCGGCCATCGCCTCCAGCGCAGCATCGCCCGCGCGGCCATGCTGGATCAGCACCGCCGACGGATCCTTGCGCGGATCGGCGCTGAACAAGCCCTTCTGGTCGGTGAGAATAATCAAGGCATCGGCCTCGATCAGATTCGCCACCAGCGCGCCCAGCGTGTCGTTATCGCCGAACTTGATTTCATCGGTGACCACCGTATCGTTCTCGTTGATGATGGGGACGATCCCCAAGCGCAGCAAGGTGGTGAGCGTCGAACGCGCATTCAGATAGCGCTCGCGGTCCGCCAGGTCGGCGTGCGTCAGCAAGACCTGCGCGGTGCCCAACTGGTGCGCGCGGAAGCTGGTTTCGTAGATCTGCGCAAGACCCATCTGGCCCACGGCGGCGCAGGCCTGCAGTTCATGGATATCGGTGGGGCGCTGCTCGAAGCCCAGGCGTAGCATGCCTTCGGCGATGGCGCCGGACGACACCAGCACCACCTGCTTGCCCAAGGCGCGCAAGCCGGCGATCTGCGCGGCCCAGCGCGCGATGGCGGCGTGATCGAGACCGCGTCCATCATTGGTGACCAGCGACGATCCAACCTTGATGATGATGCGGTGTGATTTTTGTATGACGGAATTCATGGCGGCGACAATCTTCAAAACAAGCGTAAAAAAATATGCTGTGATTTGGCGGGCTGGTTGCCCTGCTTTGCCGCTAACAGTCGCCGGCCCCGCGATGAGCGGGACGGGCGCCGAGATGGAAAGACATAATCAGCTGATAACTGATTATGCCGGTGATGCAGGCGATCCGTCGAGTGTTTAGTCGAGGATCTTGAAGCGAGGATCGTCCGGATCGATGGACGAAATGCCGCGCGCTTCTTCGGTCATCTGGGTTTCTTCCGCGCGCTGCTCGGTGTGGCGCGTTTCTTCCAGGTGCTTCTGGATGGCGTTGACCAGCTCCTGCGTGCCGTCGTGGCTCAGCGCGGAGATCTCGAACACCGGACCCTTGAAGCCGAACTTCTTGATGAAGTCCTTGACCTTCTTGGCGCGCTCTTCTTCCGGAACCATGTCCAGTTTATTGAGCACCAGCCAGCGTGGCTTGTCGACCAGCTCTTCGTCGTACTTCTTCAGTTCATTGACCAGGGCCTTGGCTTCCTTGACCGGATCGACGGTGGCTTCGAACGGCGCCAGGTCGACGATGTGCAGCAGCAGGCCGGTGCGCGACAGGTGGCGCAGGAACTGGTGACCCAGGCCAGCACCTTCGGCGGCGCCTTCGATCAAGCCGGGAATGTCGGCGATCACAAAGCTCTTCTCGTGCGACACGCGGACCACGCCCAGGTTCGGGTGCAAGGTGGTGAACGGGTAATCGGCGATCTTCGGGCGCGCGTTCGACACGGCGCTGATGAAGGTCGACTTGCCGGCGTTCGGCATGCCCAGCAGGCCCACATCGGCCAGCACCTTCAGCTCCAGGCGCAGCGTGCGCTGTTCGCCTTCTTTGCCCGGGGTCTTTTGACGCGGGGCGCGGTTGGTCGAGGTCTTGAAGTGGATGTTACCCCAGCCGCCTTCGCCGCCCTTGGCCAGCAGTTCCATCTGACCGTGCTCGCTCAAGTCGGCCAGGATTTCGCCGGAGACGTCATCGATGATCAGGGTGCCCAGCGGCATGCGCAGATGCATGTCGTCGGCGCCGCGGCCATAGCAGTCGGCGCCACGGCCGGCTTCGCCGTTGCCGCCGCGATGGACTTTCGAGAAGCGGAAATCGACCAAGGTATTGATGTTACGGTCCGCTACGGCCCAGATCGAGCCACCCTTGCCGCCGTCGCCGCCGTCAGGGCCGCCGAACGGGCGGAATTTTTCACGGCAAAACGACGAGCAGCCATTGCCGCCGTCACCACCGATTACTTCAATTTTTGCTTCGTCGATAAACTTCATGATGTACCGCCATAAAACTAAAAGGCTCTACCTATGGGCAGAGCCTTTCGATTGAAGGCTTGCGCCTTACAAACGGCCTCTTGACGAGGCCGGAGCGTAATTTACGCTGCTGCTACTACGGTGACGAACTGTTTCGAGCCTTCACCTTTTTTAACGAACTTAACCACGCCGTTCACCAGAGCGAACAGGGTGTGGTCTTTGCCGGTGCCTACACCTTCGCCGGCGCGCACTGGAGTGCCGCGTTGACGAATGATGATGCCGCCTGCATTGATCGTTTGACCGCCGTAAACCTTAACGCCCAGGCGTTTTGATTCTGAGTCACGACCATTTCGCGTTGTGCCGCCGCCTTTTTTGTGTGCCATGCTAAAGCTCCTTGAATACTAGGATTGTGTCGAACCGGGGATTAGCCGTTGATCGAAACGATTTGGATTTCGGTGTAATTCTGGCGATGGCCCTGATGCTTCTGGTAGTGCTTACGACGACGCATCTTGAAAATCTTCACCTTATCGTGACGACCGTGTGCCACAACAGTAACCAGTACCTTAGCACCTTCAACCAGCGGAGCGCCAAACTTGATGCTCTCGCCTTCGCCAACGGCGAGGACCTGATCGATAGTGAGTTCGGAACCAATGTCTGCCGGTATCTGTTCTATTTTGAGTTTTTCGCCAGCGACAACTTTGTATTGTTTGCCACCGGTTTTTATGACCGCGTACATGATTTGAAACCTCTTAAAATGTTAAGAAAATTCCCCGAAAACAGGGGAACCGCAGATTATACACAAGATGCGAATTTGCGTCAAAAAGTATTCACAAAAGCGGGAGGGCGTGGTATGTCAAACAATTTTGCCCCTGGCTGAAGCATTGATGGTTAGTAATAAATCAATTCTCTTGCGCGAAACGCGGGTCTACGCCCCTGTGGGCGGGGCCATGGCGTATAATCCTGCCACCAATAGTCTAACTGCACAGGTTCGCCTTGTCTGCCGCTACCCAAAACGCCACCCAAAACAACATCACCCAGACCATCGCCGCCGATATGGACGCGGTCAACGCGGTGATCCGCCAACGCCTGCATTCCGAGGTGAGCCTGGTCCATCAGATTGCCGAATACATCATCAGTGCGGGCGGCAAACGTATCCGTCCAGTGCTGGTGCTGCTGGTGGCCAATGCCTACTCTTATAAGGGCGCGGCCCATCACGAGCTCGCGGCGGTGGTGGAATTCATCCACACCGCCACACTGCTGCATGACGACGTGGTGGACGAATCGTCGCTGCGCCGTGGCCGCGCCACGGCCAACGCCTTGTTCGGTAATGCCGCGTCGGTACTGGTCGGCGACTTCCTGTACTCGCGCGCCTTCCAGATGATGGTCGGCCTGAACAATATGCGCGTGATGCAGATCCTGTCGGACGCCACCAACGTCATCGCCGAAGGCGAAGTGCTGCAACTGCTGAACATGCACGACCCGGACGTAACGCAAGAACGCTACCTGCAAGTGATCCGCTCGAAAACCGCCAAGCTGTTCGAAGCGGCGGCCGAGTTGGGCGCGCTGGTGGCCGGTGCGAATGACACGCAAATCGCGGCGGCCGGCGAATACGGCCGCTCGCTGGGCACGGCGTTCCAGCTGATCGACGATGTGCTCGACTACGCCGGCGACGCCAGCGAAATCGGCAAGAACGTCGGCGACGACCTGCGCGAAGGCAAGCCTACCCTGCCGCTGATCTACCTGATGGAAAACGGCACAGCCGAACAGCGCGAGCTGGTACGTTCGTGCATCGAACAGGGCGACGAGCAGCACTTCGACACCATCCTGGCCGCCATCACCAGCAGCGGCGCGCTGGACTACACGCGCGAGCAAGCTGTCATCGCCGCCAAGCGCGCCTCGGAAGCCATCGCCGACCTGCCGGACAGCGTCTACAAAGAATCGCTGCTGCAACTGGCCCACTTCTCGGTCCACCGCAACCACTAACGTCACCGCCGTCATTCCCGCGAAAGCGGGAATCCATGCACAGCATCTGTGAAGCACACATGCTATGGGTTCCCGCTTTCGCGGGAACGACGGTCGCGGGGTTACAGGATCTCCAGCACCAGCTCCGATGGACGACACAGGCGCACGCCTTTGGCCGTGACCACCAGCGGACGCTCGATCAGGATCGGATGCGCCGTCATGGCGTCCAGCAGCGCGTCGTCCGACAGCGCTTGGTCCGCCAATCCCAGCTCCACATACAGATCACCCTTGTTGCGCATGGCCTGGCGCACGCTCAGGCCGGCCTTGGCGATCAAGTCCTTCAACACCGCGCGCGACGGCGGGTTCTTGACGTAGTCGATGATCTCCGGCTCCACGCCAGTCGCGCGGATCGCTTCCAGCGTTTTGCGCGAGGTGCCGCAGGCCGTGTTGTGATAGATGGTGATGCTCATGATGCCGCCCTTGCACTGAATTCCAAAGGCAGCATTATCGCTTAAAACTTGGTCGCCAAGCTCACGCCGATGCTGCGCGGCGCCAGCCGGTATCCCTGCACGATGGACGCCACCTGCGGGTGCTGGATGATGGTGTCGTCGTCCAGCGCGTTCTTTACGAACACGGTGAAGGCGTAGCTGCCGAAGGTCATGCCGCCGCTCAGGTTGACCGTATGGTAGGACGGACGATCATGGTCGGTCTGCTCCGGGTCCAGCGAGCCTTTGCTGGAGCCTACCCACTGCATGCCCGCCATCACGAACGCCGGCCGCTCCCACGCCGAGAAGTTGTAGGTGGCGTTGACCGCCGCGTTATATTTCGGCACGCCCTGGATCTGCGCACCGGCCACCGCGCCCACCACGCCGTTCTCGATGCCGGCGTCGTTCGACAGCTCCGCCTTCACATAGCCGCCCGATGCGCTCAAGGTCAGGCCCGGCAGCGGCTTGGCCTTGATGTCGAACTCGAAGCCGCGCGTGGTGGCGTCGCCCGCGTTGGCGTTGTAGGTGTAGGCGCAGGTCGGCAGGTACACGCCCTGCTGGATGTTTTTCCACTTCACGTAAAACACGTCGGCGTTCAGCGTCACGCGGTTGTTCAGGAAGCGCGATTTGCTGCCCACTTCATAGCTCCACAAACTGTCCGGCGAATACGACGGCGGCCCCGCTTCGATGCCGTTCGCTTCCAGGTCCTGGCCGCAGGTGCTGGTCGGCACGTAGATGTTGGCGCCGCCCAGGCGGAAGCCTTTGGCCACGCTGGTGTAGACGGTGTTGGTGGGACTCACTTCCCACGTCAGCGCGTACTTCGGCGTGAAGGCGCTGGAGGAAGTCTCGGCGCTGCTGTTGTTGCCGGCGCCGGCCAGGTAGTTGCCGTTGCGTTGCTCCAGCGTGGTGTTGGCCTTCAGGTAGCGCGCACCCACCGTGGCGTGCACCGTCGGCGAGAAGTAGTAATTTAATTCGCCGAACACCGAGGCCTGCTTTTCACGGTAGTGGAAAGCGCCGGCGAACGAGTTATCGTTCGGGAATTGGCCGGGCCGCGCATCCGGCAGCAGCTCCGGGTCGGCGATGTCGAAGCCGAACTGCTTGAACACGTCGGTCACGCCGAAGATCGGATCGTTCTCGATGATGTTGGTGTGCTGGCGCGAGACGTAGACGCCCGCCAGCCAGGTCCACGGCGACACCTTCTCGTCATACGGACGCGAAGCCAGGCGGAATTCCTGCGATACCTGCCGCACCTGGTTGTTCAGGTACACGGCCGACGGCAGGCCGGCGATCGCTTCGATCAGCTCCGGCGGCGCCTTGCCGCCATCGTCGGTCGAGGTCAGGAAGGTCGACAGCGAATAGCTGTTGTAGGCCGAACCGTTCTGCGTGCGGTCGAACTTGCGCTGGAAGTAGCTGGTGGCCGAGGTCAGGTCGAAGTCGCCCAGGTCCCAGTTGATGGTCACGCTCGGCGCCAGCAGTTTATCAATCGACGGCTCGCGCACCTGCTTCTGCGCCTGGTAGGTCGGCAGCTCCAGGTTGAAGGCCGCGATGTCCTTGGCGTCGATGCGCTGGTAATACACGGACGGCGTGATGGTCAGCGCGCGCGTCGGCTTCCATTTCAGCGCGGCGCGGAATTCCTGGTCGCTGATCTTGTTGATGTCGTTCGCAATGGTCTTGCCATCGCCGTCCACCTGGTTGATGTAGCCGCCCGTGTGCTGCGCCTGCACGCCGATGCGCAGCGCCAGTTCGTCGGCGATCAGCGGGATGTTGGCCACCACATTGGCTGCATAGTTCGCGCTGCCGCCCTTGGTGTTGGAGCCCTCGGTGTAGGTGGTGAATTCGCGCTCCTTCAGATCCGGCTCGTTCGGCACGAACTTGATGGTGCCGCCCATGGAGCTGGCGCCGTACAAGGTGGCCTGCGGCCCGCGCAGCACTTCCACCCGGTCGATGTCGAAGAAGCGGGGCTCAATATTCCCCATGGTGTAGACGTTGCCCACGGTGACCGGCGTGTCGCCAAGGTAGATGCCCACCGTGGCCGCACCGGCCGTGGAGCTGATGCCGCGTATCTCCACGTTGGAGGTGCCCGGCCCGGCGCCGCCGTTGCCGCTGGCGGCGGTGAAGGAGATATTCGGCACCACGCGCGTGAGGTCGGTGATGTCGCGCACATGCTCGGCCTGCAGCTGCACGCCGGTCACCGCGCTGATGCTCATCGCCACCTTGGCCGGGTCTTCCTTGCGCTTTTGCGCGGTCACCTTGACGATCTCGATTTCGTCCGAGGACTGCGCCTGCTGTGCCCACAATGGGGCGCTGAAGGCCGCCAGGACGGCGGTGGCGATGAGTTTGCGTGGCATATCCATGTGCGGTCTTCTCCTTGGCGCCCCAGAATGATGCATTCCGGGCTAGTTGCTTATAATAACCATATTAATCTTTTAACAAAGCAAGAACTTTGCCAAGACGTTGGTATCAAGCCACAACTAGTTGAAGCGCCAGGTCACAGACCGTAGTCGACATCCTTCGGCGCCATGCGCTCATCGGCGCTGGCGACGAACGGCAGCGCCTGGTCCGCCTGCTTGTAGACCACACCTTCCTTCATGACGAAGCTGACCTTGGTCATCAGGTTGATATCGGCCAGCGGATTGCCCGGCACCGCCACCAGGTCGGCGAACTTGCCGACGCTGATGCTGCCCAGGTCCTTCTCCTGCTTGAGCAGCGCGGCGGCCTGCGTGGTGGCGGCCTGGATCGCGGCCAGCGGCGGCATGCCCGCCTCCACCATGTAGCCGAATTCCTTGGCGTTGTCGCCGTGCGGATAGACGGCGGAGTCGGTGCCGAAGGCGATCTTCACGCCGGCCTTGTAGGCGCGGCCGGCCGTGCCTTGGATCAGCGGGCCGATGGCGGCCGCCTTCAACGCCACCTGCGGCGGGAAGTAACCCGGCACCTTGGCCTTGGCCTCGACATACTTGCCGGCGATGATGGTCGGCACGTAGAAGGTGCCGTGCTCCTTCATCAGCTTCATGTCCTCTTCGTTCATGTAGGTGCCATGCTCGATCGAATCGACGCCGCCGATGACGGCGCGGCGGATCGCTTCGGCGCCGTGCGCGTGCGCCGCCACCGTCATTTCGTAGTCGCGCGCGGCGGCCACCACGGCCTTGATTTCCTCGATCGTCATCTGCGCGTTGTCGGCGCTCTTGCTCTCATCGAGCACGCCGCCGGACGGCATGATCTTGATCAGGTCCGCGCCATCCTTGTAATGCTGGCGCACCGTCTTCCACGCATCGGCGGCGCTATTGATGATGCCGTCCTTGGCGCCGTAGTCGGCCATCAGGTCGGCGCGGTAGCCGTCCGAATCGTCGGCGTGGCCGCCGGTGGAACCAACCGCCTTGCCGGCGGTGAAGATGCGCGGGCCGGGCACCACGCCGGCGTTGATGGCGTTGCGCAGCGCGATCGAGGTGTTGGCGATGTCGCCCAGGTTGCGCACCGTAGTGAAGCCGGCCAGCAGCGTCACGCGCGCGTAGTTGGTGGAGCGGATGGCGTAGTCGGCGACGTTCCAGCGGAACTGGTCGGAATAGCCGGTGGCGCTGGTCTGGCTGGTCAGGTGGGTGTGGCTGTCGATCAGGCCCGGCAGGCAGGTCTGGCCGGCCAGGTCGATCACGGTGGCGCCGGCGGGCGCCTGGCGGCCGGCGATCACCTGCGTGATGCGCTTGCCATCGATGAGCACCGTAGTCGCCCCCAGCAGCTTGCCGCTTTGCGTATCCAGCAGTTGCCCGCACTGCACGGCGACCGGGGTTGGCGCGGCGCTGGCGCAAGTGGCAAAGCAGGCGGCGACGGACAAGGCGGCGGTATGAATACGCATCGGAACTCCGAAATAAAAGGTGAGCGCAGATATTATCGCAACGGCGCTTGATGTATCATGAAAACGCTTTCATAAAAACGATACGGAGACAAATTGACTATTTTCATCCATAAATCAGCAAGCAGTGTTACCGCTATCAACGGCCAGCCCGCCAAGCGGATCAAGCTGGCGCTGTTGATGCTTGCCGCCATCGGCTCCGGTGCGCAGGCCGCCGCCATCCGCGTCAACCAGGTCGGCTTCGCGCCGCAGGCCGCCAAGCAGGCCGTGGTGACGGACAACGCGGCCACCGACTTCGAAGTGGTGGCCGCGGACACCGGCAAGACCGTCTTCACCGGCAAGCTTAGCGCACCGGCCGTATGGAAGCCCTCGCTCGAAAGCGCGCGGCTGGCGGACTTCTCGGCGCTGACCGCGCCCGGCGACTACCGCATCAAGCTCGACGGCAAAACCGTCTCCGACCGTTTCACCATCCGCGCCACGCCGTACCGCGACCTCAACGCCGCCGCCATCAAGGCCTACTACATGAACCGCGCCAGCATCGCGCTGATGCCGCAACACGCCGGCGTCTACGCCCGCCCGGCCGGACACATGGACGACAAGGTGCTGGTGCACGCCTCCGCCGCTTCCAAGCAGCGTCCTGAAGGCAGCGTGATCGCCAGCGGCAAGGGCTGGTACGACGCCGGCGACTACAACAAATACATCGTCAACTCCGGCATCTCGACCTACACCCTGCTGGCCGCGCTGGAACACTTCCCCGGCTACTTCGCCAAGCAGAACCTCAACATCCCCGAATCGGGCAACGGCCTGCCGGACATCCTCAACGAAGCCTTGTGGAACCTCGACTGGATGCTGACCATGCAAGACCCGCAAGACGGCGGCGTCTATCACAAGTTGACCAACAAATCCTTCGACGGCATGGAGATGCCGGACCAGGTCAAGCCCACGCCGCGCTACGTGGTGCAGAAAAGCACCGCCGCCGCGCTCGATTTCGCGGCCACCATGGCCACCGCCAGCCGCGTGCTCAAGGCCTACGAACAGCAGCGTCCCGGCCTGTCGGCGCGCATGCTGGCGGCCGCCGAATCGGCATGGAACTGGGCGCAAGCCAACCCGGGCGCCACCTTCCGCAACCCGTCCGACATCCACACCGGCGAATACGGCGACCAGAAGCTGCAGGACGAATTCGCCTGGGCCGCCGCCGAGCTCTACATCAGCACCGGCAAGGACAGCTACTACCGCGCCATCAAGGCCGACCAACTGCCGGCCACCACGCCGAACTGGAGCGACGTCGGCGGCCTGGCCTGGATGTCGCTGGCGCAGCACCGCGCGCACCTGACGCCGGCGGCCGACCAGAAACTGATCGCCAGCCGCATCGACGGCCTGGCCGCCAGCCTGGCCGCCAACTGGAAGGACTCCGCCTACCGCGTCCCCATGCAGGAGCAGGACTTCGTCTGGGGCAGCAGCGCCGTGGCGCTCAACCAATCCATGATGCTGCTGCAAGGCTACCGCCTGAACGGCAAGGCCGACTACCTGAGCGCGGCGCAATCGGGCCTCGACTATGTGTTGGGCCGCAACGCCACCGGCTACTCCTTCGTCACCGGCATCGGCGCGCGCCCGGCGCTGCATCCGCACCACCGCCCATCGGAAGCGGACAAGATCGAGGCGCCGGTGCCGGGCTTCCTGGTCGGCGGCCCGCAGCCGGGCCGGCAGGACGAGAAAGACTGCCCGGTGCACTACGTGAACAAGCTGCCCGCCACCGCTTACCTGGACCACGTGTGCAGCTACGCCAGCAACGAAATCGCCATCAACTGGAACGCGCCGCTGGTCTACGTCTCGGCCGCGCTGGACCAGCTGACCGTCAACAAAACCACCACCGGAGCAAGCATGGAACCGAAATTCGAACTGGCCACGCTGGCCCGCCAGGAAGAGCTGCTGCAATTTGACAGCTTCAACAACGACACCGCGCTGGCGCTGGGCATGAAGGTCATCGAACTGGCGCGCGCCGCCGGCAAGTCGGTGGCGGTCAACGTCACGCAGGACGGCACCATGCTGTTCTACCACGGCATGCCGGGCACCAACGCCGACAACGCCAACTGGATCCGCCGCAAGAGCAACCTGGTCAACCGCACCGGCCACAGCTCCTTCTACACCCACACCGAAGTGAAGAACGCCGGCGGTGACTACGACGCCCTGCCCGGCCTGGACATGCGCGAATTCGCCGCGCACGGCGGCGCCTTCCCCATCGTCATCAAAGGCAAGGGCCGCATCGGCACCCTCACCGTCAGCGGCCTGCCGGGTTGGGAAGACCACGCCATGGCGGTGGCGGCGCTGAAAGCCCATCTCAACATCGACGCCAACATTTAAACCTCAGGAACACACATGACCGACATCATCCGCTGGGGCATCCTCGGCACCGGCCGCATCGCCCACGACTTCGCCAAGGCGCTGCAGGACACACCCGGCGCGGTGCTGGCGGCGGTAGGCTCGCGCAGCGTGGAAAGCGCGGCCGCCTTCGGCCGCGAATTCGGCGACACGGCCGGCCAGCCTGCCGCCTACGGCTCCTACCAGGAGCTGGCGGAAGCGCCGGGCATCGACATCATCTACATCGGCACGCCGCATCCGATGCACGCCGAGAACGCCATGCTGGCACTGCGCGGCGGCAAGGCCGTGCTGTGCGAAAAACCGTTCACCATGAACCGGCGCGAAGCGGAACAAGTGGTCGCACTGGCGCGCGAGCGCAAGCTGTTCCTGATGGAAGCCATGTGGACGCGCTACATGCCGGCGCTGGCCGAAGTGCGCCGCATCATCGCCTCCGGCGAAATCGGCGTGGTCAACTCGGTGCATGCGGACCTCGGCTTCGTCGCCTCCACCGATCCGGAAAACCGCGTCAACAAGCGCGAGCTGGGCGGCGGCGCGCTGCTCGACCTCGGCATCTACCCGCTGTCGATCGCCTGCGCATTGCTGGGGCCGGTGGAATCGGTGCAGGCGCAAGCCATTCTCAGCGACGGCGGCGTCGACATGACCACCAGCTTCACCATGAAGCATACGGGCGGCGCCATGTCGATCAACAGCTGCTCGCTGCGCGCACGCACGCCGTCCGAACTGACGGTATCGGGCACGCTGGGCAGCGTGCGCATGGAGGGCATGTTCCACCTGTCGCAAACGCTGACGGTGAAGCTGGCCGGCGGCGTCACGCGAACGGTGGCCACGCCCTACCTCGGTAACGGCTACGTGCACGAAGCCATCGAAGCCGGCCGCTGCCTGCGCGAGGGCCTGCTGGAAAGCCCCGGCATGACCCACGCCGAGTCGCTGGACCTGATGACCTTGCTCGACACCATACGCAGCCAGATCGGCGTGATCTACCCGGCCGACGCCGGTTGAAAACGGCGAAAAAATCTGGTGTAATTAACGCCAATGTCGGGGTGTAGCTTAGTCCGGTAAAGCGCTACGTTCGGGACGTAGAGACCGGAGGTTCGAATCCTCTCGCCCCGACCAAACTCACTACAACCTCTGTGCAATCCACTGGCGCCCCGGACAAGCGGAACACACTCACCGCATGTGAAAGCTGGGTGGCCTGTTCTTCCAGGCTGGCGGCCGCAGCCGCAGCTTCCTCGACCAATGCGGCGTTTTGCTGGGTAACCTGGTCCATTTCATTGATGGTGCCACCGACGTGCTGAATACTGACCTGTTGGGCATTGCTCGCTGCGCTGATTTCCGCCATAACACCAGTAACCCGCTGGACTCTGTCAACTATATCGCTCATGGTTGCTCCTGCCTGCCCCACCAGCGAGCGGCCGGAATTGACCTTCTCGCTGGAGTCGCCGATCAGCATTTTTATTTCTTTCGCGGCCGCCGCAGAGCGCTGCGCCAAATTGCGCACTTCCGACGCTACCACTGCAAAACCACGCCCCTGCTCACCTGCCCTGGCAGCCTCCACTGCGGCGTTCAGCGCCAAGATATTGGTCTGAAACGCGATGCCGTCGATAACGCTGATGATATCGACTATTTTCACAGCCGATTCGTGGATTGAATTCATGGTTCCTACAACCTTGGCCACCACTTCGCCCCCCAGACTGGCAGCTGTCGCCGCTGACTCCACCATACCGTGAGCATTGTGTGCATGAAGTGCGTTTTGCTTGATAGTGTTGGTCAGTTCCTCCATCAATACAGTCGTTTGACGCAGGGATTCGGCCTGAGACTCTGTCCGTCGCGACAAGTCCAGATTGCCGGCAGCAATTTCACAGGTGGAGATGGAAATCTGGTCAGTATTGGTACGAACGTTGCCGACAATATTGGCGAGATTGTCGCGCATGGTCCTCATCGCAGCTAGCAGGCTGCTCTGGTCATCGGGTTGCGTATTGATGTTCACAGAGAGTTCACCGGCAGCTATGCGCCCGGCAATGCTCACCGCATAGCTCAACTCCCCGCCCAATTGCGATAGCAGACTGCGCGTCAGAAAAAAAGAGAGCGCTATGCCAACCATCACTGCGACGCCGCCCAAAACCAGCATGGTCAGGCGAGCTTCCTCATAAGCCGCCTGCGCTTGCTGCGTCGCTTTGGTGCTCTGTTGTTCCTCCAGTTCGGCCATGCGGCCCAACGTCTGCATCCAGGCTGACTGAACCGGCAACAGTTCATTGACCAACAGCTCGAACACCCTGTCAGTTTGAGCGGACAGGGAAAGTTCGGCGGCGCGAGCTATCAATGGGGCTGCGGCAGCAGCTTGTCGCCGGATCTCAGCGAGTAGCTGTTTTTCGGGTACGGAGGCCACGTCAGCATCGGCCAGCATGCGCGCGAGCTGACCGCCGGCAGCGTCATACTTGAAGCGACCGGCGTCGATAAGATCGATTTCGCGCTGCATGTCGGTCATCGAGTTAACCAAGGCAAGATTGCGCAGCGCCACCATGCGCTCGTGGACGGTGTCTCGCATCGTGATGACCAGCTTGCTCTTGACACTATTGACCTTGGTAATGGCGTTAATCCGGTTCTGATTGGCAGCCATGCTGCCAATCCCCAATGCAGTCACACCAATGAGCAATACCACCACTGTTGCGAATCCGGCGCGCAGGCGGGCGCCAATCGTCATGTTGCCGATTTTCATACAGCACGTCTCCTTATATTTTTTTATTCCGCTGCTTTCGCGTATTGAGAAGGCGGATAGAACTGCAGATTTAAAGCAAGGATTTCAGCACAGCCAGCAGGCGTTCGACTCGGCGACCATATGGGGGACGGAAAATGCCGAACGAATTCCATCGTGCTTGAATGAAAACAGGTTTCTCCTTGCTAAAAGTCCGAAAGCCATGCTCGCCGTGATAGCTGCCCATACCACTGGCACCGACACCACCAAATGGCAAATTCTCCTGCGTCACATGCCACACCACGTCATTGATGGTTACCCCGCCGGAAATGGTCTCAGCCAGCACCCGGTCCCGCTCCGCGCCCGAACGACCAAACCAGTACAATGCCAGTGGACGGTCACCACGGTTGATGTATGCGAGTGCTTCATCCAGCGTGTCATATGCGATGACGGGCAATACCGGGCCAAAAATCTCTTCTTGCATCAGCCCCATTGCGGGGGTTGCATCGACCACCAGTACCGGTGTCAGCTTTCTTCCGCATACCCCAGCGCCATCCTGCTTCGTCAACGAAATCAACGTAGCCCCTTTCCCCTCGGCGTCCGCCAACAGCCGCAATAAGCGTTCATAGTGGCGCGGCGTAATGATGCTCGTGTAATCCGGATTTACAGCCACCGATGGGTACAGTAGCGACACGGCCTGCTGCATCGCCGTCGTAAATTCCGCCACGCGACACCGCGGCACCAGAACATAGTCAGGTGCCACACAGGTTTGACCTGCGTTGAGAAACTTTCCATACGCGATACGCGGAGCAGCTTCGGCAAACCGACAATCTTCACCAACGATGGCAGGTGACTTGCCCCCAAGCTCCAAGGTCACCGGCGTCAGATTGTGTGCCGCAGCCGTCGCCACCGCGCGACCGACAGCGGTGGAACCAGTGAAAAACAAATGATCGAACGGCAGCGCAGAGAAGGCGGCGCCGATCTCGACATCGCCGGTGACAACAACCATTTCATCGGCGGAGAAATACTGCGCCACAAGCTCAAGCAACAGGGCTGAAAACCGTGGTGTCAAATCACTGGGCTTGAGCAACACGGTATTGCCGGCAGCCAGTGCCGCCGCCGCCGGCGTAAAGGCCAGTTGAAACGGATAATTCCAGGGCGCGATAATACCGACCACGCCCAGCGGCTGTCGCAACAAGCGGCTACGTCCTGGAAGCATATGCACGGGTGTCGGGACACGGCGCGACTTCATCCAGCCGCGCAGGTGACGCATATTTTGGCCGATCGACGCCATCGTCGCAAAAATCTCGGAGATCTGCGTCTCGTGCGTCGAACGATGTCCAAAATCGATGCTGATAGCCTCCGCAATGCGATCTTGGTGTTGCTCCGTCAGCGCCATCAGCCGGCGCAACCGGTCCAAGCGCTTTGCATATGATGGCGTTCGATCTGCTTCGCTGGCCGCCTTCAGCCTGTCGAATGCCGTCCGCATTGGCATCATCCTTGGATTCAATTCGCCATAAGGCGTTGCGCTTGTTTCTCGCACATTCATGGTCAGCTTTCGGAGTAAGTGGAAAATGGTTGCGGCACTTGCGAACGCATTTTCAGAAGGGTCAGCCTCAAGAAGGACCTAAGAAAGATGTCCGAATCGAAGCCACTCTGGTTATACGGAAAAAAATGCGGCTGACATGACATCAGCGCCAACAAAGGTGAAATAAGGACGTGCGCGGTTTGTTCCGGATCGACTTCAGA
This sequence comes from Duganella paludis, assembly GCF_054461335.1. Taxonomy (NCBI): domain Bacteria; kingdom Pseudomonadati; phylum Pseudomonadota; class Betaproteobacteria; order Burkholderiales; family Oxalobacteraceae; genus Duganella; species Duganella paludis. The sequence goes on along the minus strand of NZ_CM136922.1, from coordinate 4,497,884 downwards.
AAATTCGCCGCAATGCACACCGCGCGCCACAACCCCGCCGATCAATCTGGCGCTGCGCTCGAGTACCTGATCGTTGTACAACGCGACCAGTTCGGGAAAATTTCTGGCTTCCGCCGCCAGCACTTTCAATGTGGATGACATCCGGCTCGCACGAATTCTTTGCCACCAGTTGACCATCACCTCGCACAGGAGATCGGCACTGTGCACGGACGAATCTTCGGCGTGGCCATCCGCATCGACCATTGCAGCACGCAGACTATCCCGCACGACTTTTTCGAAAAGGTCTTCTTTATTGCTAAAGTACAGATACAGCGTTCCCTTAGAGACACCCGCGCGCCGTGCCACATCTTCCAGCCGTGTCGACGCAAACCCCCGTTCCTCGAATAGATCCAGCGCGGCGGCCAGCAACTCTTTGGGGCGTGCGTCTTTGCGACGCGCCCAGCGCGGTTTGTCCATGCTCATGGTGAACACCACCTATACGCGGGCAAAGATCTCACAACGCAAGCTCTGGATCCGCCCGGAGCCCCGCTCTGCGCCGCGCCGCGACCACGGTATTACGCAGTAGCACCGCGATGGTCATTGGCCCTACTCCGCCAGGAACGGGGGTGATGGCACCGGCGACCTGGACCGCGCTATCGAAATCAACGTCGCCGACGAGACGGGTCTTCTTCCCCACGCCATCATCTGCCTCGATGCGGTTGATCCCAACATCAATGACGGTCGCACCGGGCTTTATCCAGGCACCGGGAATAGCGCGCGGACGCCCGATGGCAGCCACCAGAATGTCGGCGCCACGCACCACCGCCTCCAGATCCTTGGTACGCGAGTGCGCTATTGTGACGGTGCAGTCCTGGCCCAACAGCAGTCTAGCCATGGGCTGCCCGACAATGTTCGAGCGCCCAACCACCACGGCCTGCAAGCCCGCCAACGTACCGCGCGCGGCCCTCAGCAACATCAGGCAACCCAGCGGCGTGCACGGCACCATTCCGGCTTGCCCGACCACCAGGCGGCCGGCGTTCACCACGTGGAAGCCATCGACGTCCTTTTCCGGGTCAATGGCACCGATCACCAGCGCCGCGTCAATTTGCGGCGGCAAGGGTAGTTGGACGAGGATGCCATCGACCGTGTCGTCCTTATTCAAACATTCCAGCAAGGTCAGCACGTCATTCTGGCTAGCAGTGGCCGGCAAGTGATGCGCGAAGCTCTGCATTTTCGCCTCCAGCGTTGCCCGATTTTTCGACGCCACATACACTTGGCTGGCAGGGTCCGCGCCGACCAGCACAACAGCCAAGCCGACAGCGCGGCTCCGCTCCGCACGGAAGCGTTCTGCGGCGACGGCCACTTTCTCGCGCAGCGACGCTGCATGCGCTTTACCATCTATCAGCATGGCGCTCACTCCGAGAACAAAACCGTCTTATGGCCATTAAGCAGCACCCGGTCCTCCAGATGAAGGCGAACCGCGCGCGCCAGCACGCGGCGCTCAATATCGCGCCCTTTACGCACCAACTGTTCGGGTGAATCACGATGACTGATGCGTTCGACGTCCTGCTCGATAATCGGTCCTTCGTCAAGATCGCCGGTGACATAGTGCGCGGTGGCGCCGATCAGCTTGACACCGCGTTCATGCGCCTGGTGATATGGCTTGGCGCCTTTGAACCCGGGCAGGAAGCTGTGATGGATATTGATGCAACGCCCGGCCAGTTTCACCGAGAGATCGTCCGACAGGATTTGCATGTAGCGGGCCAGCACCACCAGATCGGCGCCGCTTTCCTGCACCGTATTCCAGACACGTGCTTCCTGATCCTGTTTGCCATGCGGTGCGGACTTGTCGACCGGCAGATAGTGGAACGGCACGTCCCCCAGATTCAAGCGCGCATAGGTTTCGCGTGGATGATTGGACACGATGCCGACGATATCCATCGTCAGGTCGCCCGATCGCCAGCGGTACAGCAAGTCCCCCAGGCAATGATCGAACTTCGAAGCCATGATCAATACCTTGCGCACCTGGCGGCAGTCATGCAGCGAATACTGCATATCAAAGCGTTCCACCACCGGCGCCAGCAGGCGCGCGACATCCACCGTCGCCTCTGCATGGGTTTGAGCGAAATGGATGCGCACGAAGAAACGGTCGCTCGTGTTGTCATCAAACTGCTGGGAATCGAGGATGTTGAATCCCGCCTCGAACAACGCGGTCGTTACAGCCGCAACGATGCCTGGACGATTCGTGCAGGCCATTCGGATAATGTATTCTGGTGTAGTAGTCATAATACGTTTTCAGCATTGGTCAAGAAATCAGAGCGCGTCGCGACGGCGGTCCTGTTTGTACGGCGCGTTGGCGACGCGGGCGCGAATCAGTTTCTGTCGCGAGCCTGGCGCGCCCCACAGAATGTGAACAGGCGTACCCGGCTCGGCCAGCTTCGGATCGATGAACGCCAGCGACAGCACCTTGCGGAAGTGATAGCTATAGCCAGGTCCGGTGGATACGCCGACGGTCTCTCCGTTGATTTGCACTGCGTCGGCCCACACCATCCAGCGCTGCGGGTGAGGAATATCCAGGAATTCATATGGCGCCTCTTCGCCAAACAGCGAAGCATAGATATCGACCACATCGGCATCGTTGAATTCCAGCGTCACGCGCACCCGGCGCGGACCGGCGGCAACCTCCGCCTCCAGCGCCGCGCGGCCGCGAAACTCGTGGTCGAATTTCACGCTCTTGCCCCAACCCAGCTCAAACGGGCTGTAGCAATACTCACTGATATCGGCGCCTTCGAAGCTGCCGCGGATCGCCGGCACCAGACCTTTCATGTCGAAGTTCTGCAGAACGAACTCGCGGAATCCGAGGGCATCGGGACTGAAGATATCGTTGAGGTAGTGCCAGGTGATCGTCGGGAAGGCCGCCTCCAAATGGTTGATCATGGCTGTTCGGCGGCCCAGGCGACGGATGCCGTATTCCTGTCCGGCCGCCAGCAACGCCGCATACACCGCCGGGGCATCGGCGGCATCGCCATGGAACTCGAAGCCGATCTCCCCCGCCATGCCCTGACGCAGCGCGTAGCAAGACTTCCCGGCAACAGTCACCGGAATGAAGTGCATGAACTTGACATCCGTCAGCGACGCTCCCGTCGCCAGCTGGCACACGGCCAGCGCCTTGGGACCGGAGACCTGAAACTGGAAGGTATGGATCTGCTTCCACGTGGCGTCGTAGCTCCCCTTATCCAGCAGGAAGGCGGACCAAGTGGCGGGGCCGGCTTGGGTACGGAATTTTTGCTCATCGAGCCGCATCAAAACGCCTTCACCCATAACTTTGCCGCGCGTGCTGCACTGGATCAGGTGCTTACCCTGTCCAATATCGAACTTGGCGAAGCTATTGACGCTGGTCTCGCTGAAAAAGCGCAAGGCGTCCGGCCCCTCCACTTCGATATCCCAAAGGAAGGACCAGTCCCCGATATAGCAGCTTTCCTTCCACGACAGCTGTTCGTCCTGCCAGCCCGTGTATTCCGATGCGCCCCATCCAGGATGGGCAACCGGCGTATTGGCGCGGAGGCGCTGAATCATCATATCCATAAGTCTTCCTTCAACATTTGATTTAAAAAGCAATTTCCACCACTACCTCAGGCAGAGGCAGCGATAACTTCGGCATCGGCCACCGTCCCCTGCACCGCCTGATCGGAGCGCAGCAGCAAGGCGGCCAGCGCAGGCACCAGCACCAGGGCGCCGACCATATTCCAGACGAACATAAACGCCAGCAGCAGCCCCATGTCGGCCTGGAACTTGATCGGACTGAACACCCAGGTCAGTACGCCGACAGCGAGCGTCAGTCCGGTCAACGTGACAACCTTCCCGGTAAATAGCAGCGCGCGGTGGTAGGCGTCTTTCAAGGAAGCGCCAGACCGCAATGCCGCCAATGTGATACTCAAGATATACAGCGCGTAATCGACGCCGATTCCCACGCCGAGGGCGATCACCGGTAGCGTAGCCACCTTGACGCCCATTCCCATGACAACCATGATTGCCTCCGCCAGAATCGACGTCAGCATCAGCGGCAGGATGGCGACGATGACCGCGCGCCAGGAACGGAAGGTCACAAAACACAGCAGTGCAACCGCCCCGTAGACCAGCCACAACATTTGGCGCCAGGCGGCGTGGACCACTTGGTTGGTCGCCGCCTCGATGCCGGCCGAACCGGCGGCCAGCACGAACCGGGTATTGCTGGTGTTATTGGCCAGCGCGAATTCCTCAACGTGATGCACGACCCGCTCGAGCGTCGCCGCCTTGTGGTCGCTCAAATACACGTACAGCGTGAGCAGGTCGCAGCGGTCATTGAACAACCCCCTTGGCAGGCGCACCGCAATCGTGTTGAGCATTTCCTGATTCCGCGGCAGGTCATACCACTTCGGGTTGGCTTCGTTCAAGCCCGATAGCAGCCGACGCGACATCAGCGCGATGGATTGCGTGCTTTCGACGCCGGGAAGCTGCCGCAGCTGCCATTCGAGCGCATCCACCTTGTTGACCGGCTCGTAACCGGAGCAATGTCCCTCGGTCGTCCGCACCATCACCGCCAGCACATCGCTGGAAGCGCCGTAGTGTTCGCGGGTGTACGCTATATCCCGGTTGTAGCGGCTGTCGGCACGCAGCTCCGGTGCGCCAGGATCCAGATCGCCGATCTGCAGGTCCGTGCTGAGCCAGAATCCAAAACCGCCCAAGGCGACTGCCAGCAGCACAACGACAAATGCCGGGCGAGGCCGCGTGAGGTTGGTCAGGCCCAGCCACAATCGCTTCAACGCCCCGCCCTGTTCCGCGCGCAGGCTGCGTGCCGCTGCCGCAGGACTCACACCGGTGTAGCTCAACATGATCGGCAGCAGGATCAGATTGGTGAAGATCAAAACCGCCACACCGACGCTGGCCGCAGTGGCCAACTCACGGATCGCTTCAATCTGCACCACCATCAGGACCGCAAAGCCCACAGCATCGGCCAGCAAGGCGGTCAGGCCGGCGAGGAACAGGCGCCGGAAGGTCATGCGGGCAGCAGTCTGGCGGTGCATGCCGCGGCCGATATCCTGCATGATGCCGTTCATTTTTTGCGCGCCGTGGCTCATTCCGATGGCAAAGACCAGGAAAGGCACCAATATCGAATACGGATCCAGTCCTTGCCCCATCCACGGCAACAATCCAAGTTGCCAGACGACCGCGATCAGCGACGCCGCCACGACCAGCAGGGTCGAGCGCACGCAACGCGTATAGGCATAGATCATGGCCGTCACAATCAGCACGGCGGCGGCGAAGAAGAACAGCACCATTTTCACGCCGTCAATCAAGTCGCCGATGACCTGCGCGAACCCGGTCACATGCACCTCGACGCCTTCTGCGGCATAGGTGGCACGTAGTTTTTCCAGGCTGTGTACGAACGCGCCGTAATCAAGACTGTGGCCCTGTGCATCCTGTGCCAACAGGGGCACGTAGATCACGCTGGAACGCTGGTCGAGCGCAACCAGCTGTCCAATTTCGCCAGCCCGCTGCGCGTTGATGCGCAGTTGCTGCAGGCTGGCGGCAGCGCCATCCCAGCCGTCAGGAATAACAGGGCCATCGTCAAGACCATCCTCGGTGACGCCGATCCAACGCGTATCGGGCGTCCAGAGCGACTTCATTTTTGCCCTATCGACACCAGGCAAGAGAAAGACCTCGTCGCTGAAGCGCCGCAATGTCTCCATGTACGCCTTGTCGTAAATCTCGCCACGCGGATTGGCGACGACAATGCGCAAGGCATTGCCCAAGCCGGTGAGTTCGCTGCGATGCTCAAGGTAATTCACGACGTAAGGATGATGTGTCGGAATCGTCTTGTCGAAACTAGCCTGCAGCTGGAGGCGCGTAGCCTGCCAGCCCAGCACGAGTGTCACCACCAGACACAGGAATAGCACCCATCCACGATGGTTGAACAGCAGCCGCTCCAGCCATGAACCGCTGTGCGGGTCAAAATCATCCGGCTGCGCGGCTGGGGGGCGCTTGAAAAGAGAAGTAGTCATGCGGAATTTCCGGGAAGATCAATTGCAGCTGCCGGCAAGGTGATGGCGCCGGCGACAGTCAATGCCAGCAAACCACCCTGGCGCAATGGCAAAATAGCGTTAATAGGCGGCAGTGCCGTTCGCAGCAAGGGCGCCAGCTCGTTTCCACGCTGGCGCAACACCTGTCCCGACACCGTTCCCAAAATCAGCTGACTATTGACCAGCGCGGAACTGGTGACCGTGGCCTGGGATTGGGTGCCGGCAGACTGCCAAACCTTTCCCGCATCCGCCGAGTGCCATACATTCCCACGCAAGCCAGCCAGCCACAGCTGGCCATCATCAGCAATCTCGGCGCTGAAAAAACTTCCCCGATAGGGCTGGGACAAGCGTCGGAAGCTCTTTCCGCCATCCTCCGAAAGCAGAGCCAGCCCCTGCTCACCCGCGAGCAGCACCTGGTTGTGCCTGGCCCGTGCCGCATAAATATGCAAGGACAGAGGGTTATCCAGCGGCTGCTCGAGCGCTGCCCAGTTGCGACCGCCATCCTCGCTGTACAGTGCAATGTTGTAGGCACCGAATGCCAGGACGCGCCGGGAACTTATCCATTGCAGTGCCAGCAGCGGTTTGTCCGGACCGTCACTCACCATCCGCTTGGCTTGCAGGATCGCCCGCTCAGCGCCGCTACGCTCAGCCGCCTGCAGCACCAGTTGGGCTATCCGCCGGCCGTCAAGGCGCTTGTGCCAGGTACGGCCAGCATCCTCGGTGGCCAGCACCACGCCGCCATGACCGACAGCCAGGCCCCGTTGGTCGCCCTGGAAGCTGACTGCCGTCAACGTCGTGCTCGTTGGCGCCGGGATCTGCTGCCAGCTACGGCCATCATTCACCGAGCGCGCGATCATGCCGCGCTCGCCAACGGCCAATAGCGCGCTGCCAGCATACGCCGCATCCAACAGCACGGTGCGTCCCGGCTGTTGCACCGGTAATGCAGCCTGATCCAAGACGTCGCCAACCACGCCGGCTCCGCCGCGCGCGCGCGCTTGCTGCGCCAGCAGTGGGGAGAGCACCAACGCGGCGCAAAGGCGACGTCGCAGGCGAGCGGGCTCGCCGTTCCCTGGATGGGAAATCAAAGAGATATCCATGTCATTCAACGCACGCTATCGCTGCTCATCGCCTCGGGGGTGAATACTGAACTCGGATACCGTGATTTGAACAGCTGCTGTGGCAATTTGGAGTTCAGCATTTGTCCTGCGAATCCATTGCCGGCAAGCAGATCGGTGAATCCATAGGATCCGCTGACAGTGCCAGGAAGGTCGGGCGCAACGAAGGTCTGGGTCCACATGGTTTTCCACAACTGCCCCTTGGCATCCCAGCGGTCACCCAGGACGCACAGCCAGGTATCTTCCTCGCAGTAGTAGCGCGCCTTCGGCGAGACGTGGCGCTTGCCATCGCGCAGCGTCGCGTCAACCACCCACACCCTGTGCAATTCCCAGCGCACGAAATCAGGATTCAGGTAGCCCTTGCCCAGCACCTCGGTTTCGTTGGCCGGCTGCAGCAGGCGATTGCCGTTATACGGGATGTACATCTCGCGTTTGCCCACCAGCTTCCAGTCAAAGCGATCAAGACGGCCGGACCAGGTTTCGATCTCGTCGAACGCCATCAACCCCATCGTCGACGGATGCGGGGTATCGCAGCACGGATTCGGTAACTTGCGCACGCGGCGCTGGCCCGTCAGGTAAATCCAGCCCTGGTCCTTGTCACCGTCAAACTGGCGACGCCCGACCATCGCTTCCCCGGAGCGGATGGGCGGCCCTTCACTGACCACGCGGATGGTCCAATAGTCGCCGCTCTTGTTGAAATCTTCCGCCGAGCTATCCTGGAAGTAGTAAGGCATCTGCAACTCGGCCTTGTTGATGTTGGTGAGAATGCTGCGTCCATCCGCCGTCATCTGGTACGAATGGCTATTCATCTGCGATGCCACGCCATGCCAGCGCAGCATATGGTTCCACATCACCTCGGCGCCCGATTTCGGAATCGGAAATGGAATGCCGCCAAACGCATTGCTGGGAATATCCTCCACCAGTCTGGCGCGGGTAGCGTTGCGCTGAGTATTGTCATATACCCACTGCGGCGCCGCCGCCGTGCGGTGCGTTTTGTACACGTCGACACGATACTCCGGATACTTTTTCAGCAACGCCTTCTGCCCATCGCTCAATTTGTCCTCGTACTGCGCCATGTTGCGGCTGGTAACCGACAAGACAGGTTTTTCATCCTTAAAGGGATCGCCTCGACGACCGCCCGGCTTGTCGCCTGGAATAGCGCTGGTATAGCCACCGGTCCAGGCCGGGATCGAGCCATCCTTGTTGCCGGCGCGTTCCGCACCAAGCGGCGTCAACTCGGTTTTCAACTTCGCCGCCTCGTCGGCAGTAACGGCAGCGTGTGCGGCGAGCGCGGCGAACAGGACCGGCGCCAGCAGCACGGCACGTATATTCATATTCATTGGGGTACGCATTTTTTTCTCCGGTATCAGAAAGAACGGGCCAGCGAGAAGACGACGAAGTCGCGGTCTGCCAGGGCCTGTTTGTAGCTGTAGGCATTTACACTGTTGAGGAAGGGACCGCTGGATCCGTAGTAGTGGGTATAGGTCAGCGTCGCCTTCCAAACGCTGCGGAACAATCCGTTCAAGCCGATGTTGACGTCGCCGCCGCCTTCAGCCGGCAAGCCGCCGGGGCCAAGCGCCATTGAGCGCGAACCTTTCGGTGTAAAGCCCAGTCCGATCGGCACGCCCAGGTCCAGTCCGGGCACGACCTGACGGTAGGTCGGCTCCATGACCACCCGCATCGCAGTCGCATCGCGCGTTGCTGTAGGCGTGATGCGAGCGCACTGCACCTGGCAACTCAGCAGGCGATTCCAGGCCACCTCGGCAACCAAACTGCCCTCATCGAACAAGGGGTTCTTCGGCAAGGTCCACAGTATCGACGCATTGACGTGGGCGGTACGGCCGACCGCGTAGGCCGGATTATTGCTGTTGTTGGGTGCCGGTATCACACCCGCTGGCGCCAAGGCAGACGCGTCAGCCGCGCCGGCACTGGCGAGATCCTGGTTGCGGCGCAATGAAGCCTCAATCGCCACATTGGCATCGCCGAAGGAATGGCTGGCACTGGCACCATACGCCTTGATCCCCTCGTGGTGCGTCAGGTAATACCCTGCCGGCACTGGACCGGTCGGGCTCGGCGCAAGCAGCGTGACTTGTTGAAACGCCTTGCTGTGGAAACGCAGGGCGTAGAAACCGAGGTCGGTATCGCCAACACGCCAGCGCACTTGCAGCCCCCCTTGCCCGCTGTCCTTGGCGTCCCGATCAGCGGCACGCGAGACCGCAGCCACCGGTCCCAACAGCAGCCGCTCGGCGCCGTCGAAATTGGTGTCCGATTGCGAGAAATAGCTTCCCACCGCAGGCAAGCGGTTCGCACGGTAACGGAACTGATAGTAGGAAGCCACCGATACCGTGTCACTCAACTGCCATTCGGCGGAGGCCTGGGGCACCGGCAGAACGAACTCCTTGGCCTGCGAATTTGGCACCGAAATCAGGCGCGCAGCATTGAACGGCATTTGGCCGCCGGCGATAGCATTGCCAGATAAGAACAGGCTCTCCCCCCACAGCAGCGAGTGCTGCCCCAGCCGCAAAGTGAAATTCCCCGGTCCGATGGTGGTCCGGGCGAACAGGAAGGCGTCCATCAGCTCGGCCTTGCGTCCATGCAGCCTGCGTGTGGCATCGGTGAATTCGTGATACGGTGCCGACGACTGGTTGACGAACGCCCCGGGCGGCCCGGGATTATCGTTGTGCCGGTTATACACGGTGTCATACCATCCGGCCGCGCTGACGCGGGCGCCAACGTTGTTGTACACAGCGTCGAGCTCGGTAAAGAAATCCACGCGATTCGAAATGACGCCCTTACCGAAATTGTTGTCGCCGTCGTTGAGATTGATCGCCGACGTCAAGGCGCTGTCGCGGTCTTGCGTCCTGGCAGCCAGGGTGTATTTGATCGTGTTGTCCCAGTTGACCTTCAGGCCGGTTTCAGGATCATCGATCAACTGCGTCGCCCGTACCGCAGGGCTCAGCAGCGACAGCAGCAGCCATGCGGCGCAGCTCGGCATCGACCGCCATTTTCGTTCCTGCGGCACGCACTGCGTGAGGTGAGTATTCTTCATTTTTGTCTCCGTTTATTTTTATGAGAGAAAGGCACTACATCAACGTCGTTGGCCGCGCGCGCTGCGCGCAACGAAATTTCCGTGGAACGCCATAGGCTGTTTGAATGGCAGGCAGACGCGGGCCAGCGGCGGTTCCTCCATGCGCAAAGCATCGAGGATGTAGAGTTCGGCGCGGCCTTCGGCAGGTTTGTTGACCAGGCACAGCAGGAAACCATCGCCTTCGGGGCTGGTGGCGCTGCGCGGCACGAATACCGGTTCCTGGGTGTTGCCGCCTGGCGTAGCATGCAGCGCCAGCGCTCCGGTCTTCCAGTCGAGCCGGGCGACGCCATCGCGCGTCTTGATGTAGCCCCAGCGGTATTCCGACATCGCATAGCGCGGGTCGCAGCGCGGCATTTCACCGACCGCCCCCTGGAACGGCGTGCGCGTGACCTTGTCTTCGGCGCTCGACAAGTCAAAGCTCAGGCGGGTAATCATAGGCACGCCGCGCGCCGGATCGGTCGACTGCCCGTGCACATCCTTGAAGAAAGCGAACGCATTGCCGGGGCTGATGGTGGCATCGATGTGCACCACGTTACCTTCCGTATAGGCGTTCATGATGTGACCGCTAAAGCATTCATGCAGCCGGAACCAGCGGATCGACTCGACACCCGCATCGCGGCGCATGATGCCCCACATCGATCCCAGTTCGGGGTCATAGGCATAGAAGTCGCCACCATCCTTGATGCGCGCTGCATCCGTCGTTAGTGGCATCACGGCGAAAACGACGTGCTCGCGTGTCACGCCAAAGTCGTGCGCCAAGCCCGCATAAGGCGCCTTGAAAAATTCTTCGCGCGCCACGTTTCCTCGGGCATCGATGACCTGAAGCGACATGTCGGCGTCCAGCGTGCCACGGCAGTAGAAACCATACGACCACCATTCGCCGGTAACCGGGTCCAGCTTCGGGTGCGCGGTCAAGGACGTGCTCTGCAATTTTCCGCCGAAGTCGACCTTCGGTAAGGTCTCCAGCGTATCCAGGTCGATCTGGTGCGGTATCGAATCTTCACGCAGCGCCAACAGGCGGCCGGCGTGGAAGAAGGCGGTGGTATTGGCCGTATTGTCGCGATCCGTGCCCTGTGTTTCAGGCGCATCGGTATGACTATTCCGGTAGCTGCCATACAGGCGGCGGCGCGCCTCACGCTCTTTCGCATAGCGTTCGGTTGTTACATAGCGATTTTTAAAGGAAACGCGGCCACCACGAAAATCGAAGGCGGACACTACGCCGTCGCCGTTGACGATCACGTCGCCGGCCAGGGTCGGGAACTGGGTGTCTGGCCCCGCGCGATACAAGGTGCCTTCCAGTTCTGCTGGAATGGCGCCTATCAGTTCACAGTCATGGACATCCGCTTCAAAGCGCAAAGGTGTTTCGGCACCGTAAAAGCTTGCTACGGCATGGAACGGCTCACTCATAAGAACTCCTATATTGAGACTAACGACGAAAGGCATTGAGCGACGGCCGAGCGCCTCCCCGCCCGCGCATAAGGGGCTTGCATCCGGCCTTCAGGAATAAAACTTATTCTTTAGTCTTCGCGACTACAGATCCGGTTAATGAATTCGGCAAGCGTGCCTCCCAACGTGTCATTGGGACCGCCCAGCTGTTGAACACTGGACAAATGGTTGTGGCCGTCGAGATAAATCATTTGAGGCCAACGGCGATGCCGCACCATCGACTCGGAGACGACGCGCGCAGCTTGTTGCTGAAAGGGAGCGGGATCCAACTCCGATACCGTATACAGGCAGGGCCAGTCCGCCGCCAATAACTCCGGCAAACTGGAGCGGGCTGCAAACTGCGTCGCATCGGTGCCGTAATAGATATTTTCGCGTTCGCTGTGCTGCAGCGTAGAGAGGTCGTATAGGCCGCTCAGCAGAATCGCGCCCTGCGGTTTTTTCTGAGCCGTGTGTGGCCAGCGCGCCAAGCAGCCGGCCACATGCGCTGCGCCGGCCGACTGCCCCATCAATACTACGGATGGGGATGCGTCAAACCAGTTGCCGGCACGTTCGTGCAGCCACTGGGCAGCCAGCTGCACGTCATCCGATCCGGCCGGCCAAACACTTTCCGGCGCAAGGCGGTAGTTCATCGTCACGCCCACCCATCCTTGTTTCACCGCCCAGGCACCGATGTGGTTATAGAACGCATCGGTCGGCGCTCCTTTACTCCCCATCGTGAATCCACCACCATGAACAAACAGCAGCACGATACCGCTGCGTGCGCCTTCGGTAGGGATAAATACGTCCACCTTGTGACGTTCGTGCGGCCCGTAGCTCACATCACGCAAGACTGTACTGCTATCCGGATCAGGACGCGGGGCATCGGCGGCGAACAGCTTGGAGGTACCGACAATAAAGTCGGGAGTGATCGCACTCCCGAGCGCCGCGAGGCGTTGTCGCAAATGGGGTTGCATGAAATTCGTCTCCGTATCAATTTGTTTTATGTCCTCATTTTGAAGAACTATGCAGTTCAAGTCAATTAGTTTGATGTCCTATATTTGTAAAAGAGACAGAGCACCATAACGGTTCATCCCACGCAAGCTACGCCAGCGCTAGCAACACTGCATCGCAATATTTAGCAAAGAAAATTGCTACATAATTTTTTAGTATGACCAACTGCAATTTTGTTGTTTTATGATGCTTAAGCTATCGTAATACAGCTTCCTCAAGGCTTACGTTGCACCGAAAAGAGCACTCACCAAGGGATCGCATTCGCGCCCGGCTGCCCCGCGCCAAGCGCGTCGCTGACAGTCTCCGTCGCAACAAAAGCCGGCGCCCCCTTCACGTCCCCTCAAGCGCATAAGGGATGGCTTGATGAGACGATAAAACGCGCCGGCAACACGACCTGTCAACGCGTCCGGGGACGGCGTGACTTCCAATGCGCCTGCGCGCAGCAACTCTGTAATCCGCAGCCTTGTCTTACTCTTGGTATAGCCAAGCAGCGTCGCTATTTCCTCCGCCTGCATGGCGCGACTGCTCAGGGCGGCAGCCAGAATTTCCATGTCGTCAATCTGCCGCCTGGCACGGGGCAACAACTGGAAGCCGCAGACTTCCCGGCATAAGGTATCTTCCATCTCTCCGTCCGTTGCAGGATGAGGCAAAAACAATAAATCAAACTTATATAAATACACTTTATATAAAAATCGAGATCGTTGTCAAACAAATTTTATGCTGCATTGCGGCGGGAGAGGCTTGCAACAAGATGGGCAAACACAGACACCGCTCCCGATATCAATCGCGAGCGGCAAGCGCTACATCAGGGAGGAGTAGGGAGCGTTGCTGATCAGGAACGCAGCGTAGTGATAATCGCTGTCAACGCTTCGCGCAGCAGCGGGACAGCCTCTTTCGGAACGTTCTTCAGCACTTCGCGCTCGACGGCCTGCATTTCACCGGCGCCGGCCTGCTGCACGCGCCGGCCTTCATCAGTCAGATTAATCGTCAACAGCCGGCGATTTTCCTCGTTCTCATTGCGAGTCAGCAAACCCCGCTTTTCCAAAACAAGTAACAGCTGCCCCATGTTTTGCGGGGTAACATAAAACCGTCGCGCGAGAGCAGCGGAAGATAATCCCGGCTTGTGGTCGATGATCGCCAAGACCGTGTATTGCAAGGGTGTGAGTTCCAGCGGCTTCAACGCTTCTTCAATCAGGGCCCGGGTGCCGTGGTGTGCGCCCGCCAGCATATACAAGGTAGTAGCCTCGACATCAGATTTTGTAGGATTTTTTTTCTTCGTCGCCAAGGTTTCGCCCATGCTTTCAGTCTGTCGGAATGTGCGGCCTGACGCCACAGCTGAATAATTATAAAGTAAATCGTGTTTATATCAACCTGGATCACTGACGCCGACAACGCCTGCCGGCGCCAGGACCGCCACGTCTAAGCTTGTGCGATCTGCTTGGTTACCAGGCAAGCCTCCAATCCCTCAATGGCGTTTTCCGATCCATGCCCGCTTTCCTTCACGCCGCCGAACGGCGCATCCACCGCTCCGATCATGGTGGTGTTGATGCCAATCATGCCGGCCTCAATCGCATCGCCCACCATCATCACCTGCCTTGCCGACGTGGTAAAGGCATACGCGGCGAGACCATAAGGGAGGCGATTCGCTTGCACTATCGCCTCGTCGAAGGTTTTGAATGGGGACATGACCGCTACCGGGCCGAAAGGCTCCTCGCTCATGACCCGAGCATTGCTTGGCACATCGCTCAAGACCGTCGGCTGCCAGAAATAACCGGCTCGATCAATTTGTTCTCCGCCGGTATTCAGCTTGGCGCCAACGCTGCGCGCATCCTGGATCAGCGTTTCCATCGCATCGAGGCGCCTCGGATGCGCCATCGGCCCCATCCGCGTAGTGCCGAGCAAACCATCGCCAACCTGGAGCGCAGCGGCACGGCGCGAGAACTCCGCGACAAACCGTTCGTAGATCCCTTCTTGAATATAGAACCGGGTTGGTGAGACGCACACCTGGCCAGCATTGCGATACTTGCTGGCGACGGTAAGATTCAACGCCAGATCGATATCCGCGTCATCGAATACCAGCACCGGTGCGTGGCCGCCCAGCTCCATCGTCGTCCGGATGCCACGCTCGGCCGCTTGGTTCATCAAGTGCTTCCCAACGATCGTCGAACCGGTGAACGACAATTTGCGGATCACCGGGGACGCAAGCAGGTGGCGTGACACCGTATCGGGAACGCCATAGACGATGTTCATCACCCCGACCGGCAACCCCGATTCGATCAGCGCTTGCGCAACCATCATGGCTGAAGCCGGAGCCTCCTCTGGTGGTTTCAAAATCACCGAACATCCGGCGCCAATGGCCGCGCCAAGCTTCCGCGCAGGATTACCGAGCGGGAAATTCCATGGCGCAAACGCCGCCACCGGACCGATGGGCTCCTTGACCACCAGCGTTCGCACGCCCGGTGGGCGCGGCAGCACGCGGCCGTAGGCACGCCGCCCTTCTTCGCCATACCATTCCAGGCAATCGGCGGCGGCCTGCAACTCAATGCGCGTTTCAGCGAGCGGTTTTCCTTGCTCCATCGTCGCTATCCGCGCCACATCATCAATACGCGTGCGCAACCAATCGGCCGCGCGCCGCAGAACCAGC
This sequence comes from Duganella paludis, assembly GCF_054461335.1. Classification (NCBI taxonomy): domain Bacteria; kingdom Pseudomonadati; phylum Pseudomonadota; class Betaproteobacteria; order Burkholderiales; family Oxalobacteraceae; genus Duganella; species Duganella paludis. The sequence continues at coordinate 4,482,563 of NZ_CM136922.1, read as the reverse complement.
GAGCGCTCATGGGCGGGGGTCGCGCGCCACAGGACAAAGCCGCGCCTCGACGATTCCAGAGCGCGATCCAGATCATCCAGGCTGGCATGTGGGAGTACGCCAATTTCCTTGCCAGTTGCAGGATTAATTACTGGCTGCGACTCACGGTCGGCGGCGTCAATCCACTCGCCGTCTATATACATTGCAATTTTCGGGTAGTCCATTTGATTCCTCAATTCGCCACAGTCCACGGGAACCGTGATCTCCAAGAACTATTGTTTATATAAACCTTATTTACTCTATTGAAGTAACCCGCCAAAGTCAAGAAGTGGATCTACATGACGATCATCGAGTCCTCTGCCGCATCTCCTTCAGCGTCCAGAGAAATAATACACGCTTTCAGACTTATGCAACATACCTTTATATAAACCCATGTTACTATCTGAAAAATCGGATGCGCCCTGACTGCGCCGCAATCGCAGCATCCGTCTCTTACCTGAAAGGAATTCCGATGTCAGCCACACCTACCCCCGCCGCAAAAGTAAACTACCTTCGTATCGCCACGGAAGAAGCCTATTGCCCACCGGAGATGCTCAAGATCTACCGCCAGATCATCGACAACAAGTCCGTCGATGATCCAGGCTTCAATACCATGTGGGGGTTCTACATGTCCGGCACCAGCGCGCGGGCTCGTCACATCATCAGCTCCCTTCAAGACCTGGGCGAGACGCGACTGGGCCACATGAATGCCAGCGGCATCGACAAGCAGATTCTTGCGCTCACCTCGCCCGGTGTGCAGATCATGGACCGCGCCACCGCCGTCTCGTTTGCGATCAGCGCCAACGACCAGTTGGCGGAGGAAATCGCCAGGAACCCAACCCGCTATGCCGGCCTGCTGGCAGTGGCGCCGCAGGACCCGGCGGCAGCGGCGAAGGAAATTCAGCGCGCCGCCAGCAAGCTCGGACTCAAGGGCGTCATCATCAACTCGCACACCCACGACGAGTATCTCGACGATCCCAAGTTCTGGCCGATTTTCGAAGCTGCCGAGGCGCTGGACATCCCCATTTATCTTCACCCGAATACCCCGTCGAAGGGAATGATAGGCCCGTTGCTGGAGCGCGGCCTGGACGGCGCCATCTTCGGTTTTGGCGTTGAAACCGGTATGCACATGCTGCGGATCATCACCGCCGGGGTATTCGATCGCTTCCCCACATTGAAGTTCGTGATCGGGCATATGGGTGAAGCGTTGCCGTTCTGGCTTTTCCGCCTGGACTATATGCACAACGCCACCGTCAAATCGAATCGCTATGACAGCATGCGCCCGCTGCAACGCAAGATCAGCGACTACATGCGCGACAACGTCTGCATCACCAACAGCGGCGTGGCATGGGAGCCGGCCATCAAGTTTTCGCAGCAGGTTCTCGGCATCGATCAGGTGATGTATGCGATGGATTATCCATACCAATACGATCCGGCCGAGGTGTCTGCGCTGGACAACATGGACATGACGGATAATGACAAGAAGAAGTTCTTCCAGCTCAACGCCGAACGCATTTTCAAACTGTGATTAATTTTTGATTCAATTCAGGAGACGATATGCCATCGGCATTTGATAACGATAGTTTTAAGCTACTGCTGGACTCGGTTGAACGCTTCGTTCGCCAGCGCCTGTTACCACTGGAGAGTGAAGTCGAGCGCACCGAGCAGGTCCCACCGGAAGTGGTGGCCGAGATGCGCGAAATGGGCCTTTTCGGCCTGAGCATTGGCCAGGAATACGGTGGGTATGAACTCGACATCGTGCAGGAGATGCAGGTGCAGATGCTGTTCAGCCAGGTGTCGCAAGCGTTCCGCATGGTGTTCTGGCCCAATGTCGGCATCGGCAGCAAGGGCTTGGCGATCGCCGGTACCCCGGAACAAAAACAGCAGTACCTGCCAGGCATGGCAACCGGAGAGATCCCTGCGGCCTTCTGCCTGACGGAACCGGACGCGGGCTCCGATGCAGCCAGCCTGAAAACCACCGCCGTGCGCGATGGCGAGCACTATGTCCTCAATGGTACCAAGCGCTTTATTTCCAATGCCACGCGCGCCCAGGTGTTTACCGTCATGGCGCGCAGCAATCCGGATAAGCCTGGCGCCGACGGCATTTCGGCGTTCATCGTCGACCGCGAAACGCCGGGCCTGTCCATCGGCAAGCCCGAGCACAAAATGGGGCAGAAGGGATCGCCGATTGCCGACGTCATCCTGGAAAACGTCCGCGTACCGGCAAGCAATATTGTCGGCGGCCCTGCGGCTGAAGGCAAAGGCTTCAAAATCGCCATGGCGGTATTGGACAGCGGGCGGGCCAGTGTCGCCGCGTCGGCGGTAGGTGCGGCAAAACGCCTCATTGATGAAGCAGCACGCTATGCCATGCAGCGTAAGCAGTTTGGCCAGCCGCTGGCACAGTTTCAGTTGATCCAGGCCATGCTGGCCGATTCGGAGACGGAATATCTCGCCGGCCACGCTTTGGCTATGCGCGTCGGGCAAGCACTGCAAAATGGCGAGGACACCCGTATCATGGCAGCTGCGGCGAAATACTTCTGCTCCGAGATGCTGGGTCGGGTTGCCGACCGTGCCGTGCAAATTCTGGGCGGGAACGGCTACATGGCGGAATATCCAGTAGAGCGCCTGTATCGTGACGCCCGCGCATTCCGCATTTACGAAGGTACCAGCCAAATCCTGCAGATCGTGATTGCCCGCGCGATGCAGCAACGCTACGCGGAATAAAGAAAACGGGCTCAATCCCGATCAGATTGAGCCCGTTTTTCGAGCACGGCAAGCCAGACGGCGTATCAGCTCCTGGCTACCATCAGCACATCCAGCGCCAATACGCCATTCCCCGCCTCATACACGATCAACGGATTGATATCGATTTCCATCAAGTCCGGGTTGGCCTGCATGGTGGACGCCAGCAAGACGATAGTATCTGCGATGGCGTCGATATCCAACGGCGCGGCTCCGCGTGAGCCATGCAACAAAGCGGCGCCACGCAGCTGGTTGATTTCCGCCAGCACTTCGCGGCGCGATGCCGCTACCGGTATCAGTCGGAAGTCCTTGAGGGTCTCGATCCAGATACCGCCCAGGCCCACCAGCACCACGGCGCCCCAGTCCGGATCGCGACGCGCACCGACCACCATCTCCAGGCCGGGTGCCGCCATCGATTCGACCAGCAAGCCGTCCAGCGCCAAGTCAGGGCGTGCCTGTCCCACGCTGGTCGTGATCTTGTCCCACGCAGCACGCACGCCGGCGGCGTCGGCGATGTTAATGACGACACCGCCAACGTCGCTCTTATGGGGCAAATCGGCAGCCTGGGCCTTCATCACGACCGGGTAGCCGATTTCCCGGGCGATATCAAGTGCCTCATTGGCGTTGCGTGCCAGTCTGCCACGCGGCAAAGGCAAGCCCAACGGCGCCAGCAGATTCTTGGCATCGTACTCCGCGATCAGGCCGCGCCGCCCGTCGCCCAGCGAGACGCCGGGATGACCACGTTCGCGCTCCGGGAGCGCCACCACTTGCCGATGGTAGTCGGCGAGGGCGCGCAGCGCCCGCATCGCACGTTCAGGTGAACGGAAGAATGGCACCCCACTGGCGTGCATCAGGTCAAGCAAGCCTTCGGCCAACGGCGACTCATCGCCCATATACGCCACGGCGAAAGGTTTGCCCGATTCCTGCAGGCTGGGTAGCAGCGCATGGGCTTTGGCCATCTGCTGCGCGGACGATCCGCCCATCACGCTGACCAGCAGACTACCTACCGCCGGATCCGCCAGCATCGCGGTGGCGGCTGAGCCGAATATGGAGGCGTCTTTCATGCCGGCGGTGGTGATATCGAGCGGATTTTCAGCGCTGGCAAAGGCCGGCAAGATCGCTTGCAGCGTCGCGGTGGTTTGCGGCGCCAGCAGCGGCAGGTCGAGCCCGATGCTCTCGCAAAAGTCGAGCGCCACACCTTTGCAAGCGCCGGAATTGGTGAGGATACCTGTGCCGCCCGCGATACCATTCGGGAACCGGTTCAACAACAACGTCACGTCAAATAGTTCGTCCAGCGTCTCGACGTGCACCACGCCATTGGCTCGCGCCAGGACGGCCATGATGCTGTAGTTGCCGGCCATTGCCCCGGTATGCGACAACGCAGCATCACGCGCCCGTTCGCTGCGGCCGGGATGCAGCATTACAATCGGCTTGCCGACGCTGGCGGCGCGGCACGCCAGCGCCAGGAAGCGGACGGGACTGCGTATCTGCTCCACCAGCAAGGCGATCACCCGCGTATGTTCGTCGTTGATCAGCCATTCCAACAGATCTTCGATCGCGACCACGGCCTCATTGCCGGTAGAGATGGCATAAGCAACGGGACAGCCGCGCGCAATCATTGCCATCCGAATGTTCGCCGCCATGGCCCCACTTTGAGCCAGCACAGCCACTCCCGCACCGCCCGCCGAGACGGCTACTGCCTCGAACGTGAGCGGCACTTTGTCGAGGTAATTGACAAAGCCGAGGCAGTTCGGTCCCAGCAGCGGCAGCCCATTTTCCAGCGCAATCGCGCCGAGTTCCTGCTGCGCCAGCTTGCCGTCGTCGTCGGTCTCCGCAAATCCCGACGCAAATACCAATGCTGCACCAATCTCATGCTCGACACATGCGCGCAAGGTATCGAGAATGGCAACTTGCGGCACCCCCAGCACAGCGACGTCTACCTGCTTGGGCAAGGCGTCTATGCTGGCCACACAAAGACGTCCGTTCACTTCACGCTGGGAACGGCTAACGAGATGAATTTCACCTTCGTAGCCGAAGCGTTCCAGATTGCGGAGCACCGCACCGCCGGCAGACCCCGGTTCGGCCGACACGCCAACGAGCGCGATTGATCGCGGCCGCAGCAGCCGGCCGAGGGCGGCCTGCGAAATTGAATTTTGGGTGGTAGCGCTCATTTAAGCATTCCGGCTGTACTCGCCCAAGCCAGGACGATAGGTTTTCTCGTCGATGAACTGCGCCATGCCTTTGTCCTGGCCTTTTTCCGGATCCAGGGCCCGGGTCTGATCGGCCTTGGCGGTCAGGTACTCGGCAGCGGTTTCCCACGACATATCGCGCGACACGTGATAGGCCAACTTTGCCTGGCGCAGCACGAACGGGTTTTTCGACAACAGCGTACGAGCCAGTTCAGTTGTGCGCTCACGCAGCTTGTCGGCTGGAACAGATTCGTTCACCAGTTTGATTTCCGCAGCGCGCTTGCCGTCGAAGGTTTGACCGGTCATGATGTAGTAGCACGCATCACGCTGACCGATGACATCGGCGACAGCTTTGGTCACCACGCCCGCCGGGATAATGCCCCAGTTAATTTCGGACAGGCCAAAAATGGCGTCATCGGCGGCGATCGCCAGATCGCAGGCAATCATCGGCGTGAATGCGCCGCCAAAACACCAGCCATTGACCATCGCGATGGTCGGTTTGCCGTAGCTTCGCAACATTTTCCACTGCCAGGTGCCGTTGGCACGGTAAACGCGCATGCGCTCATCATAGGACAGCTTTTCCGTCGCACGGAAATACTCTTTCAAGTCCATGCCTGCCGACCAGGACTCGCCGCTACCGGTCAGCACAACGACACCGCAACGGTCATCGATTTCCAGATCGTTCAACACTTCAATCATTTCGTAGGCAAGCGCTGGACTGATCGCGTTGCGTTTTTCCGGGCGATTCATCGACACCCATGCGATGCCGTTGTCGAATTCAACGAGAACCAGTTTGCCGCCAGGGACAGGTTTGCTTGCGGCCGGGGTTACTGCATTGGAGCTGTTCATGGTAAATCCTTTGGGTTGACATTGATTACTTCAAAAAACGACACAGCACACGCCACGTCGATATAAAGTCACTTTATATAAAGTCGCAGTACATTGTCAACGAAAAAAGGCAAGGCTCGGGTAAAAATGAGATGGCCGCAACACGGCCATCTCATAGAATTACCGGCTGAATCAGGCCGCAGGCGCCTGTGCGACGTACTTGGCGCACAGATAGGCTTCCAGTCCTTCGGTTCCGCCCTCCGCGCCATAACCGCTGTCCTTCACGCCGCCAAATGGTGTTTCGGCGGCAGCGATCTGGAAGGTGTTTATACCCAACATCCCCGACTCGATGGATTCGGATAGTCGCGTGATGCGGTCTGCGTTGGCAGTGAAGGCATAGGCCGCAAGACCGAATGGCAGGGCGTTGGCCAAGGCGATCGCCTCGCCTTCGGAGCTGAACGGCATGACCATCGCAAGCGGCCCGAACGGCTCTTCGGTCATCACCCGCGCGTCCGCAGACAAGCCGGTAAGGACCGTCGGCTGGAAGAAGAAGCCCAACTCGTCAGCCCGCTTCCCGCCGGTCTGCACCACCGCCCCCTTCGCAACGGCGTCCGCCACCAGGCTGCTCATCGCCGCCAGACGTCGCGGATTGGCCAATGGCCCCATGCGGGTGTTCGGCTCGAGACCGAAGCCCAGCTTCAACGCCGACGCCTGCGCCGACATGGCTTCGACAAATTCGGGATAGATCCGCTCCTGCACATAGAAGCGAGTGGGCGACACGCACACTTGGCCAGCGTTGCGGAACTTCGCCGCCACGGCGATTGCCGCGACGCGCGCAACATCGACGTCGTCAAATATCAGCACCGGCGCATGCCCGCCCAACTCAAGCGTGCAAGGCTTGACTCCGGCCGCCGCCAAAGCGGCGATCCGCCGGCCGACCTCCACACTACCGGTGAATGACACCTTCCTGACGATGGGAGAGGAAATCAGATGCTCCGACACCAGGGCCGGGGTGCCAAACACGACGTTGAGGACGCCTTTCGGGAGCCCGGCATCATGCAGGGCCCGTGCAAGCGCAAGCGTCGACGCAGGGGTTTCTTCCGCCGCCTTGATGATGCACGTGCAGCCAGCGCCCAGCGCTCCGGCGATTTTGCGCGCAGGAATCAGCGCGGGGAAATTCCAGGGAGTGAACGCAGCGGTCACGCCGATAGGCTGCTTGAGCACCGTATGGCGCCACCCCGGACTACGGCCTGGGACGACGCGCCCATATGCGCGCCGCCCTTCTTCTGCCGCCCACTCAAATACCTCGGCTGAAATAATGACCTCCAGCATCGACTCGGCCAGCGGCTTACCCTGCTCCAAGGACATGTTGGCAGCGATTTGCTTCTGCCGCTGACGCAATAGTTCCGCTGCCTTGCGAAGAATCTGGCTGCGATCGATCGCTGACATCGCGCTCCAGTGTACAAATGCTTCCTGTGACGATATCAGCGCGAGGTCCAGGTCGGCCGGCGTCGCGTGGGGAAGATAGCCGATCACGCCACCACTTGCCGGATTGAGCACCTCCTCTGCTTGACGCCCTTCGACACCGAGCCATTCGCCTGCTATGTAAAGCTGTAAATCCAAATTCGAGTCCGACATAACGCCCTCATAGATAACATTTTTTTATATAAATAATACTTACATTATGATCGCAATTGCGGCCGCCATCCGCAGCCGGATTAACCCTGCTGCCGCAAAATGATGTCAGCCCCTTTTTCAGCCAGCATCATCACCGGGAAATTGGTGTTTCCGCTTGAGATATCGGGCATCACGGAAGCATCGACTACGCGCAAGCCATCCAAGCCGCGTACGCGCAGCGAAGTATCGACTACCGCATTGTCATCGGTCCCCATCTTGCAGGTTCCAACATGGTGATAGATGGTCAGGGCTTGTTCCCGGATGTACTGGTCCAAGTCCTTGTCGGACGTGGCCATTGCGCCGGGCGCCAACTCGTCGCCCCTGAACGGCTCGAACGCCCTCTGGGCGATAAGCTCCCGCGTCATCCGCAGCCCGTCTCGCAGCACCCGCAAGTCGTCGGGATGGGACAGGTAGTCGGGGTCGATTGCCGGCGCTACCCGGGGATCTGCGCTTTGAATTTTCACGCTGCCTGCGCTTTTCGGACGGCTGCCTGTGACGCTCGCCATAAAGCCTTCGCTCTGGATGATATCCCGGCCATGATTGCTGAACATCAGGGGCAAACAATAGACTTGGATATCCGGATACTTCAGCTCGGGCTGTGTCTTCATATGGGCCCAGGTTTCCATGCCATTGGTCGCCGCGGACCCACTCTTGAACAACATGTATTGAGCGAAGGATTTGGCCATCCCCCACGGCCGCAGGCTGGACAGCGCCGAATATGGCTTGGTGATCTTCTGCTTGAGCGAAATGGAGAGGTGATCGCGCAAATTGCGGCCCACACCCGGTAGTTCGTGCAGGGTAGCGATGCCATGCGGCTTCAGGTCAAATGGATTGCCCACACCGGATAGCTGCAGCAGCTGCGGCGAATTGATAGCGCCCCCGGACAGGATTACTTCGCACGTCGCCTCGCAGGTATGCGCGCCAGTCCGGTCGACGTACTCGACACCCACCGCACGCCGATTTTTGATGACGACCTTAGTCACCAGCGCGTCGGTGATGATTTTCAAATTGGGACGGGACATCGCCGGGCGCAGATAAGAGTGCGCGGTACTTTGGCGCAGCCCCTTGGCAAAGTTACCCTGCATATGTGCGACACCTTCAGGCGTGCGGGCATTGTAGTCTTGATTGAAGCTATGCCCTGTCTCCACCGCCGCCTGAATCCACGCTTGCGAAATGCGATTCAGACCCTGCTTCGAAATGCGTGTGACGCCAACCGGACCATCATGCCCACGCAAGGCAGCATCCCCCTCAGCAAAGCTTTCAACCTTCTTGAAGTAAGGAAGACAATCGTCAAAAGACCATCCTGCGTTCCCCATTTCCGCCCAATCGTCGTAGTCGCCGGGATTGCCCCACGAGACGGCCATGCCGTTGATGGAGCTCGATCCGCCGAGGACCTTTCCACGAGGGACGTACATCGTGCGCCCTCCCAGGCCGGCCTGGGGAATCGTCTCAAAATTCCAGTTCCCCATGCCCGACTTCATGATCTCGAAGTACCCGGCGGGCATTCGATACATCAGGCTGCGATCGCGCCCGCCGGCCTCGATCAAGGTAACGCGAACGGCTGGATTGCTGCTCAAGCGGTTTGCCAGAATGCATCCGGCGGATCCTGCACCTATGATGATATAGTCAGACATGCTATCCCTTTACGTGTGCCGCCTTCACGGCAAATTTCGTACGATAATTTTTATTGCTCAATTCTGTGTTGCACTTGCAGCACTCTCTCTTTGTTCGTCACCGGCCATCTTTTCGATCAACCAGTGAAATTGTCCAAGAGCGGAGTCGTACACCGACGGGATCAACTTGCGCTGCGGTTCCAATGCCATTGCCTTGGACTGCGCTTCAATCACCAACCGGTCCTCTTCAAACGCCTGGCGCGTGTTTTGCCAGAAGGCGTCGAGCAGACCTCGCTGGGCGTCCTCATCCGAGGTCAACACCGAAAATGAATAGCGGCTGCGGGTATCAGTGATCGGGGTAACCGCCTGGCAGGAGTATTGACTGAAGATGGTTGGCGTCGTCTCCAGATCAGGCGCCATCATGTTGTTCGCTTCGGCGCTGCCGGCGGGCGTGACGCGCATGTTCATGATCATGACGCCGGGCAGCATGTAGTCGTAGGTGCCCCAGATATCCACCTTATTGCCAGGGCCAGCCACACGGGACGCTTGATTGCTTACCCACCGCTGCACGCGCACACCTCGCTCCAGGCGCGTGATTTTCGGCCGTGTGTAGGCCCAATCCTCACTGGTGCCGAACGAAGTTGGATGAACGTAACCGAGATGCGAAAAATCCAAAAGATTATCGTTGATCAGTTCGTAGTAAGCGTCATATTCAATGTGGCCGGTACGATGTTGAAGACCTGGTGTATCGAGTCCCACGCAGGCCGGAATCAATACAGGATCGGCCTTTTGCGGATCGCCCATCCAGACCCAAATCCAGTTATGCGCTTTAACGACGGGGAAAACCTTGACACAGGCGCCCGGCGAGATACGGTCTTGTCCGGGCATTTCGGTACATTGCCCGTTCGGCGCAAATTTCAGTCCGTGGTACATGCAGCGCAACTCATCGCCCTCCAGCCGTCCCATAGACAGTGGCAAGGCACGGTGACAGCATCTGTCCTCCATCGCCACGTACCCGCCATCCTCCTTGATATAAATAACGACCGGCTGGTTGATGATCGTACATTTGAACAAGGTCTTCCCGGATATCTCATAATCCCATGCTGCGACATACCAGCAGTTCTTCACGTACATGTTTATCTCCTCTGTGACAAAACGCCTGGAGCGCATGCGGCTCCGGGCGGCGATAGCAAACGTACGCCGGCACGCCAGGCGTGGATCAGCGACCTCAGTTTCACTATGGTGAATTCTTGTAATTTTTGATGAGCAGGGACGACGTCAGCGGCGGCACCGCCTGACGTTTCCACCTATTTCAGGAAGGGGGATGGGCATTGGAACTGTCTCCGATATTATGAGTATGATGTCCTCATACTATCTCGACAAAGTGGGCAAGTCAATTAGTTAGACATCCTCACTTAAACAAGCTCTGCGCTGTAAGCTTTGGCTCTTCATCCATGTACTAAGCGTGTCCACGGTGCCACAAAACGATGGGAGCCTATGAACTTTTGCCTGAATTCCGGAAAAAAGCAATATATTCCGATATCCTCATGATGGAGAAGAAACTAGCTAAGTATATAATTCATCCTCTTCAACCAAGCGCATCGCACAACAGAGGGCTCTATCAGGGTGAATTCCACAACAGCAAGCAAAGTCAGTCGCGACATTCCGCTCAACCTGGAATCCTTGGCCTATCTCTACTCGCGGGTTCCGTTTCAAATTCAACGCGCTTACCAGATAGTGACGGCTCTTTTCGCGCAACAACAGACCACCTCTCCTGTGACGCCGGCGCAGCTACAGGTCCTTCGCCTGCTCGACGAGCACGGGCCGATGATGCAGACTGAACTGTCCAATCTGGCCAGCACTGACAAGTCCACTGCGGGGCTTATCCTGACAAATCTTTTAAAGCGGCATTCCGTCGAACGGGAGACCGATCCGGAGGACCGGCGCCGCAAGCATGTCGGGATTACGGACAGTGGTCGGGGGGCATTGGCGATCGCCAAAGCCTGCCTCTTGCAGGCTGAGGAAATCATGCTCAGCGCACTCCCCGTGGGCGAGCAGGATCAGTTAATCCAGCTGCTCCAGCGTGTGGCCGATCAGCCGGCCAACCAGCGTTCGATGTCCTGGCTGATGCGCCGTTGCCTGCAAGCGGTGGAGGCACTTCTGTCCGACGAAGCGGGTTTGTTTGGACTCAGCTTGCGCCAATTCTGCGCGTTGCATGTGGTGTTCTGCCATCCCGGAATCAACGAAGCAACCATCCGCAAACTGCTCGGCTACGAAATTACCAACGCATCGCTGGTGATCAATCTGCTGCGCGATAAAGGCTTGATTACCACAAAACCTGATGCCGCCGGCAGCCGCAAGCGATACTATGCTACGCCGATGGGACGGGACGTGTTGCTGAGTGTCGAACCTAAGCTTGCCAGGATTGCGACCGATTTTGTCAGCGGGATCAGCGATGAAGACGTCGCTCATTTACAGCGTCTGCTGGGAGAGCTGATTCTCAAACACGGCGACAAGGTGAAGGCACCGTTGGCCGCATTTGAGCAGGCTATGGCTCAGCCTTCATGGCCCCAGCCGCCGGCCTACACCTATGTGGTGCAAAATCGGGACCAGCTAAGTCAATTGAACATTCAGGCGTTTAAGCAAAAATCCTGATTTATCGCGGGGAGGATCCGGTTCAGGATAGCGAAGGACATTTTGCTGTTGCTGCTCCAGCATATCCTGGTCTTCGGCAAATATCTTGCCTTGACCTTCACGCATGCTGTCAGTCAGCGTCTGGTCTTCAAGTTTGAAGTTGCGACGACAATGCTGGACGCTTTACATTCCGCCGGCGCGTCGTACCCGCCTTTACCTGCGTGGGCGACACCTACCTCAATCATGACATGGCTGGGCGGCGTGAAGCGGCACACCTGCCAACGATCAACCGGCACATCGTCAGCCAAGCCGTTGCTACGCAAGGCAGTGTGCCAGAATGGCGGCGCCATGATATTGGAGGCGTGCACATAGGTCTCGTGCGTCAGATCCATGAGATTGTCGATCATCAGTCGATAGTCGCAGGCGATGTGATAGAGGCCACCGCCATACGCCCACTCTGGATGCTCTGCCCATTCAAGATGATGAATCAGCGCCGGATCGGCCATTTCCTTGTCGCCGGCCCAGACCCAGATAAAGCCGTAACGCTCCTCCACCGGATAGCTGCGGATGCACGGAAAGCCGCGCACGCGCTGTCCCGGCATGCCAACCACTTTGCCGTAACATCCCATCTCCAAGCCGTGGTAGCGCAAATTTACAAAAGTAAACGGCCTCACTCACAAAAAAGAGCTGCCGTACCACAGCCCCCGACTAGACGCCCCGGCTTGCCGATGGTTCACTGAAAGCACCTCGGTGGAAACCGAGCGGCGGCAAATCCTTGACATCCATCGCCACAATCCTTCCGATGAATATAGTGTGGTCGCCAGCAGCTACGACCTGCTCCAGCTCGCACTCAAAGAAAGCGACGTGCCCATGTAATAGCGGAAGTCCCGTCGCCCCCTCTTCCCAGCGCACTCCTTCAAAACGGTCTGGCACGCGCGACGCAAAGCGAGTGGCGATCTCCTTCTGGTCGTGTGCCAGGATATTTACAGCAAATCCCGAGGCGACAGCAAAAGCGGAATGCACAGTCGCACGCCGATCCAGACATACCAGCACCAGTGGCGGTGACATGGAAACGGAAGTGAAGGAATTGGCAGTGAAGCCGACATTCCCTCCGTCCGCAGTGCGTGTGGTTACCACGGTTACCCCGGTCGGAAAGGCGCCGAACGCACGGCGAAGATCGTTGGACGAAAACTCTGACATTGCGCGACTCCGAATTCATGATGGAGATCGCATCATATTGCGGGCAGCCTGACCAGGCTGTTCCAGGTTGGCGAGAAAATGTTCTCTATGTTTTCGCGTTGCGCCAGGCAAGCGGTGTGCAACCAAAGCGTTTTTTGAAGACACGGGAAAAATGTGAGACGTTTTCAAAACCGACGGTGAACGCGATATCGGTTACGGTAGATTCGTTGCCCGCTTGCGATCGAAGCAGCGTGGCCGCGCGCTCAAGCCGGCGCTCCCAGATTAACGGCGACACCGGATGACCCAGATGGCTCACGAAGATTTCATCAAGTCGCCTACGGCTGACGCACATATAGGCTGCCAACTTCTCGGTATTGAAGGTCGAATCGAACACCGACGAATCCAAATGCTGGAGAGCCCGATATAGTCGGCTTTCGTCGCGGGTCGATGAATGAACTGAATCAAGTGCGGGCAGGTGCAAGCCATCCAGGAGCATCGCCATCATCCGCTGGCACTGGTCGCCATTCAGCATCGGACAGATCTCCAGCGTATCTCGCATTAACCGTGATAACGCCTGCACACCAGGCTGCTCGCGCCGAAAACGCTGGCTGATCATCCGCCCGGCCGATGGTAGCTGCGCCTTCGCCAACCGCGAGGGTGCGGTGAAAAGCATCAATTCGGAACCGATTTGCATTTCTTTCTGAAATGCTTGGCCAGTATGCAGAAAAACCATGTCGCCGGCACTTAGAGAATTGACTCGTCCGGCCTGCGACACGGTGCAATTTCCGCTCAATAGCAGGACCGCAGCGTAACTGCCCTCCGCGGCACCACCGCCTGATCCAGGCGCACCATGCAGAACCTGCGAAAATGCCGTACGAATTCGGTACAGGCCAAACTGTCCTGCCTGCACACCTCGGATGTAGCCACCATCCGGGTGTCGTGCAGGAGCGCCCCCCAGGCGAATACGGTCCCGGAAAAGCCCTGTATGCCACTGCCGCCACATACTGTTTCGGCGCGTTTCCGTTACCTCAACCAAATCCAGCTCTACCATGAATGTCCTCGCGTCGCGAAACTGCTGCCAGAAACTCATCGACAGGGCCCTTTTCTTCAGGTCCCTTACCCGCATAAGTTTGCATGTGGTCTGTTGACATCGCCCTGAAACTACTGCCAAGATAAAAGCGCTCATACAAGGCATTTCGACTACCGAGTCCGGACCCGACGAAGTCCCAGGCTGTGCGGAAAATTCGCGCGCGCTCCTGGGCACTACAGCCTCCGGCGCCAGGCATATACTGTTCAATCAATGCCGACAGCTTCGGATTCCCGAATGCCGCGATCGAGGGCGTGGCCAGCAGATTGTGTGAGCCAAGATTGATGATGATTTCATTGGCACGCACCATCCACACCGGCAGGAAGGCCCTTGTCGCCCTGGTGGCACTGTCGTCCATAAACCACGTTCCGTTTCCCCAGTCACGCGCCTGCGCTTCGCCAGCGGCAATGGCGGCGCGGGTCAGTCTAGCATATTCAAGCAGCTCTCCTAGCGCATGAGCCACTTCCGGGCGCTTGACCGCGTTCATCGTTTCGGCCATGCGGCAGGCCAGATCGTAAGCGAACTCCAGCTTGACTGCGGCGCGCAGATTGGTCTGCTGAGCGATATTGGCCAGCCACCCGCCGCGAATCAATGCATTGTATGCCGGGATATCGCCGTCGATGAATAGACGTTCGTATGGAATTTCGACGTCATCAAAAATCACAAACGTATCCTGCTCATCAAAGCGCGAGGAGAACGGCCGGTCCTCTTCATTTCCACCACCATAGTGGTCGCGGCAAATCTGGATCAAACCTTTGGTCGCCACGGGAATGGAAAACATCAGCGCGCACGCCGGCTCAGCATGCGGTGGCAGCGGAGCGGATGGATAGACAAACATCTCGTCCGCAAATGGCCCCAATGTCGCGAGAACCTTCGCCCCCCGTACAACTACTCCCGTCTTCGTACGGCGCACCACACGTAGTGAAAGGTCGGCATTCATCCCGCTCAACTCATCACAACTCCGGTCGATAGCCGGCTGGACAATGCAATGCGTCAACGCGAGATCACCGCGAACGACTTCCCGGTAAAAGTTTTTCAAACGCCGAGCCGGCTCAAGATCACCTTTACTGGACAGTACATCGGACCTCCCGACGTATCCCGCCAGGGTGACATTCACATAATCTGGCGTGCGTCCCATCATGCCAACCGAGTAGCGGGCCAACCGTTCGAAGCAGCGATGACGAATTGCGAGGTCCTCGCGAGATTTGGGCACCAAAAGACTAGCGCTCATCGTTTCACCAGTTTCAGGATCTACCGTCACACAGTCGTCGGCATATCTATGCTGCCAATCGAAATAGCCTGCTAACCCCCGTAACGAACCGGCGAAAGCCGGCTCAATAAGCGGCGACACTTCACGATCGCCTAGCCAAACCGACCTTTGGTCGTCGAGCCCCTTTAAATATGCACTACCTGTTCGCACGGCCATTCATATCTCCTATCATAGTGCTGATGGACGATGCACATGCACCGCCACACATAGCTGATAGAAATTATGCTGATCGAGAGCTCGCTCGGCTTTTCCATACTAGCAGCACTACTGGCCAGATTGGAAGCTGGTACCCTGCCCGCAGCCGTCCGCCCTACTCTCACCTTGGGTAAGAGCAGTGAGCAATATTCTTTTCAAGCGGTGAAAAGCGCCTGCCGTGACCGATCTAGCTAGACCGTCAATGCGCGGACTCGCATGTACAGACGATAAGCTTCGTCGCCGATTTCCATGAATGGTTTGAGTGTGATGACGACGCCTTCAGCATCGATTTTCCACAGCGCCGGCGCAACGCGTTTCGCTTGCAGAAGCTGGTCCCTGTGCAAGACCGCCGGCGCCGGCAGTAGCGGGAACAATACCAGCGGGCCGACCAGCAGCGACACCACATCCGGATGCGCAGGATGGATCGGTTCCAGTCGCGTGCGCATGTCGAAGTCGATCCGCAGACGGTCACCTGGCTGCCAAACTCTACTGAGCGGGAGGAAAGCGCCCGGCGCAATCGTCAGGGCGACCTGCACATCGTTGACGAGAATCCGGGTATCCGGCCCGGCCCAGGCAGGTATGCGTAGCTGCACGGTAAACTCGCTTGCCTTGGCAGCCCGCACTGTCAGCGTGCTGGTGTTGGTCAACGGATAGGAAGTCTTCTGTTCGATCGTGACAGTTTGTCCGGCCACCGCCATCTGCACGCTGGACGGCACATACAGATTCACGTACAGTGCCTGGTCCGCCTGGAGGTAGGCGCTGATCCCGTAGTCGGCGGCGAGCTGAATGAAGGTGCCCGAGCAGCACGGCCACGCTTCGCCGCGAAATACTTTGCGGGCGGAATCGGCGTAGTCCGCATAATAAAAAGTGCTGCCGTCGGCCAGCGTTGGTCGCGCGCCCAGGACGGTGTTGTAGAGTACCCGCTCCATGCTGTCGCCGTAGTGACTGGACTTCGTTATTTGCAGCAGACTTCTGGCGATCTTGAAATGCCCGTAGGCGCCGCATGGTGTTTCGAATGAGCGGTGCGTTTCGCTCAACGACGCCAGCAGGGTTTCGGTATCGTCGGCCGCCAGGAGTTCTTCGTTCGGTCCCCAGCCTCCGGTGGCATAGGATTGCGCCTGCACGAAGGCAAAGCCATTGCGCGCGGCGTCCAGGTATTTGCGGTCGCCTTGAACCAGGTAAGCCTGAACTGCGGAATTCAAGGCATTCACATGGCTGTAGGCATGCTTGCCTTTGAGCGGGCTTTGGCCGCGCGCGAGCGGGTCAAACAGGGCCTCATCTTGCAAGTATCGCGCGGCGAGATGTTTGTAGCGCTCGCCCATGCCCGCCTGCCAGGCTAAAAACAAGTGTTCGGGCAAGGTGTAGGGCTCATCCCAGATTTCAGCCTCTTGCGTGTACGGCCTTGCCCTGCGCTCCTCACGCGTCAAGGCTTTTTCCGGCAGAAAGGGAATGACGATATCGGTCAGATGATCCAGGGTCGGCTTCGCCAGCGTGACGCCGGCATACTGATAGGCATCGACCAGGCCGATCACCAATTTGTCGTAGGTGTAGGCCGGCAGCGGGTAGCCGGCAAAGAATAGCGGATGGATGGTCGCCGCATATTTCTGCACCAGATCCCGGATCTTACGCTGAATCGCGGCATCCCCTGACGCCGCATAGCAGCGGGACAGTCCAGACAGATACTGTCCGAAACTATGGCCCGGTATGTAGCCGTGCCAGTTGGCGTTGCCGTAGTCGTTGGGATCGATATGAAAATCATCCGAAGCGTCATACCAGCCGCCCATGTCTTCGCCCGGAGCGGACTGACGGGCGCGCACACGGAAGGGCTTGAGCAGCTTATCGTCACTGATGGACATGAACAGGCTACGATTGTGCAACAGTTGCTCAAGCAAACGGCTATCGCCCAATTGAACCTGTTTGTAGCTGAACCTGCGCAAGGCCGGCTGAATCGCCGGCATTGGTGTCCGGCTTGTCACAAGCTCCGCTGCAGACGACGAACGGTAGATCGACATCAAGGCCACGCTGTGGACCATGAAGTGACGTCGGGAATAGCTTCTCGCCATAGGGGGAGGTCCGGAGGTAGAAATAATTTAGAGACAGGATCTCGACATTAAATACTAGCATCCAGACTACCGCTTGCCGCACCTTCGCCCGCAGAGTGCATTTGTTTAGCGCGCGAAGACGCAACAGGCGATTCACCGCAACGAGCGGCTCGGTGAGCTAAGATGATTTCCGGCGGCGCGACGCCGTGCGCGCGCTACTGCTCTTGCGACGCGATGCCGATCGCGCCGGCGGCCGGTGACGTGTTTTGGTCTCACCTGCTTCCGCGCGCTGCTTGTTGACGATACGCGCGGCAACTTCCTCCTCCCTGCCAGCGTATCGGCCTTCCTTCTTGAATTTGCGTTCGATCTTTTTGTACTCGCGTTCGCGCTTTGGGCTGGCTCCTGTAGGCATGGCGTTCTCCTGTTCGAATGAAAATTCAGGATACTTTTTCGCGCCGCCAAAGTATGCGAAATGCCGCACACCTATTACAAGAAATCCTCAACCAGTTTAACGTCGCGCTACAGGGAAGTTCCTATAATCCTTCTTCCCCAAAAACATAAATTGCCCACAAGGCAGTAAAGGAGCGACAGCGATGTGGACGCAACGAGTAGACGCAAGCCAGCGTTCACAGGCCGACCAACCAACCCGGCAGCCCGACCTGATTTTCCTGTTTGAAGCCACCGAGCTGGCCCTGGAGGGCACGCAACTGGCATCGCTGCGCCAGCGTTTTCCCGACACGCCGATCGTCGGCTGCAGCAGCGGCACTATCATCGAAGGCCAGCACGTGGCGGACGACAGTGCGACCGCGCTGGCGGTGGGTTTCGACCATACACCGGTGCGGCTGGCCACCCATCCCTGCCTCAGCCCTGAACACAGCCTCGAGGCCGGCCGCGCGCTCGGCGCCCGCCTGGCCGCCGCCGACCTGTCGGCGCTGCTGATCCTGTCCGACGGCTTGCACGTCAACGGCAGCGCGCTGATCGCCGGCTTGCGCGCCGAGGTCGGCGAGGAGGTGGCCATCAGCGGCGGCCTGGCCGGCGACGGTCCGCGCTTCGCCCGCACGCTGGTGCACGCCGACGGTGCGCCGCAGTCGCAGCTGGTGGCCGCGATCGGCTTTTACGGTCCCCACATCCAGATCACGCACGGCAGCGTCGGCGGCTGGGACGTGTTCGGCCCCAACCGCACCGTGACCGCCTCCACCGGACAGGTGCTGCAGTCGCTGGACCACAAGCCGGCACTCGATTTGTACGAACGCTACCTGGGCGACGAGGCGGCCGACCTGCCCTCCTCCGCCTTGCTGTATCCGCTGCAGATCTGGGACGTGGAACGGCCACGGCACAGCCTGGTGCGCACGGTGACGGCGATCGACCGCGAGGCCCGCTCGATGGGCTTCGCCGGCAACATCCCGCAGGGCTGGCATGCGCGCCTGATGCGCGGCCGGCTCGAAGGCTTGATCGACGGCGCCAGCGATGCCGCCCAGCACGCGCTCGACGCCATGCGGGCCCGCAGCCCCGGCGCGACGCCGCAACTGTGCCTGACCATCAGCTGCGTCGGCCGCCGTCTGCTGATGGGCCAGCGCACCGAGGAGGAAGTGCGCGGCGTGGCCGAGGTGCTGGGCGCCGGGGTGGAACAGATCGGCTTTTATTCCTACGGTGAGATCGCGCCGCACCAGGACTCCGGCATATGCGACCTGCACAACCAGACCATGACGCTGACGCTGTTTGCCGAAACGGAGCCCGGCCATGCATAAGCTGCTGGCACGCCAGTTGGCCAAGGTCGACCTCGATAGCACAGCCGGCTTGCCGGCCTTGCTGGAACTGGTGGGCAACGCCTACGCCGAACATGACCAGGAACGCCGCCGCAGCGATCGCTCAACCGGGCTGATGGCCGAAGAGCTGGACCAACTGTACGCGCAGTTGCAACAATCGATGGCGCTCATCGCCCAGCAAAACCTGCGCTTCCAGGCCGCGCTGGACAATATGTCGCAAAGCCTGTGCCTGTTCGACCGCGACGGCCGGCTGGTGGTCTGCAACCGCCGCTTCCTGCAACTGTACCGACTGCCCGACAGCTACCAGCCGATCGGCCAGCCGCTGGAAGCCATCCTGCAGCACAGCGAGGCGCTGGCCAGGCTGGCGCCGGCCGAGGCCGCGCAACGGCGCGAAGCCCACGTGACGCTGGTGCTCGGCGCCGCCCTCGAACAGCATTGGGCCGACGAGCAGGTGGTGGCCATCGCCCGCAACCGCATCGAAGACGGCGGCTACCTCGACACCATGGCCGACATCACCGCCAGCCACCAGGCCACCGCGCGCATCATGCACATGGCGCGCTACGATGCGCTGACCGACCTGCCCAACCGCACGCTGTACCGCGAGCGCCTGCTCAACGTGGTGGAACATGCGCGGCGCGGCGAACTGTGCGCCGTGTTCTGCCTCGACCTGGACCGCTTCAAGGCGGTCAACGACAACTTCGGCCATCCGGTCGGCGACGCCCTGCTGGTCGAGGTCAGCGCCCGGCTCAAGGCCTGCGTGCGCGAAGTCGACACCGTGGCCCGGCTCGGCGGCGACGAGTTCGCCATCCTGCTGCGGCAACTGGTCTCGGCCGAGCAGACCCACGGGCTGGCGGAGCGCATCATCCACGACCTGTGCCAGCCCTATGAACTCGACGGCCACGTCGTCAACATCGGCGCCAGCATCGGCATCGCCATCATCAACCGCACCCACAACGATCCCGAAGCGCTGATGTGCAACGCCGACCAGGCCTTGTACCAGGCCAAGCACGCCGGCCGCGGCGTGTTCCGCCAATACCTGCCCTGAGCCCCGGCGGGGGCCTCCGCCGGCAGTGTTGCAATCATGTCCTATTTTCCCATTCGTTCAACTGGCTGAACGACCAATAGTTTCCCAATAGATACTCTTTCTACAGGGAAAACGTTTTCACGTCCTTCTGCCGGCTTAAGGGAAACCATGTTAAAAAATCTCAGCATTCGTGTACGGCTGATCTATCTGGTGCTGTCGATGTCCTTGCTGCTGATCGCGATCGGCATCTACGGCCTGGTGGGGATCGCCCACGTCAACGGCTCACTGAAAACGGTGTACGACGACCGCCTGGTCGCGCTGGGCCAGCTCGACCGCGTATCGCGCGCCTTCCTGCGCACCCAGCTGCAGATCGCGCTCAGTGTCTCGCCCAGCCACCAGGGCGTCCCGGTCGAGGAGATCGATAAGACCATCGCCGGCCTGCATCAGGACTGGGAGGCCTACAACGCCACCTACCTGACGTCCGAGGAGCAGGAGCTGGCCAAGGCGGTGCAGCGCGAGCTGGTCCAGTACGAGGCCAGCGCGCTGCGTCCGGCGCTGGCGGCCTTGCGCCAGCAGGAACTCGCCAGCGCCGAGGCGCTGCTGCGCGGCCCCATCACCACCGCCTACTTCGAAGTGCGCAAGCCGCTGATGGCCCTGCTCGATTTGCAGCTGCGCGAAGCCAAGGCCGAGTATGAGCGCTCGCAAACCGACTTCCACCAGCGCCGCCTGCTGTCGATCATCGTCATCGCGCTCGGCGTGCTCGGTTCGAGCGCCCTGGCGATATGGGTGATCCAGTCGATTTCGACGCCGTTGAACCGCGCGGTGGGCTTCGCCCGCAGCGTGGCCGAGGGCAACCTGGCGGCCGAGATCGACGTCCACGCCCAGGATGAAACCGGGCGCCTGATCCAGTCGCTCAGCGATATGCGCAGCAACCTGTCCGGCATCGTCACCCAGGTGCGCAGCGGCACCGATGCCATGGCCGATGCGGTCGAACACCTGGCGCGCGGCAACCTGGACCTGTCCTCGCGCACCGAGGAACAAGCCTCGTCGCTGGAGCAGACCGCCTCCTCGATGGAGCAGCTGACCGCCACCGTCAAGCAGAACGCCGACAACGCGCGCCACGCCAAGCAGCTGGCGTCGGAGGCGGCCGACGCGGCGCGCCTGGGAGGCGACGTGGTGGGCCAGGTGGTGTCCACCATGAGCACGATACGCGAGAGCTCGGGACGCATCGTCGACATCATCACCGTAATCGACGGCATCTCGTTCCAGACCAATATCCTGGCGCTCAACGCCGCCGTGGAAGCGGCCCGCGCCGGCGACCAGGGACGCGGCTTCGCGGTGGTCGCCGGCGAGGTCCGCACCCTGGCCCACCGCTCGGCGGCGGCGGCCAAGGAAATCAAGACCCTGATCAACGACTCGGTCGCCAACGTCAATGCCGGCGACAGCCTGGTGAACCAGGCCGGCGCCGCCATGCAGGAGATCGTGAGCGGCGTGCAACGCGTGACCGATATCATGAGCGATATCAGCCGCGCCAGCGACGAGCAGACGGTGGGCATCGAGCAGGTCAACGAGGCCATCACCCAGCTCGACAGCGTCACCCAGCAGAACGCCAGCCTGGTCGAGGAAGCCACCTCGGCCGCCAACGCCCTGCGCGCGCAGGCGGCAGGGCTGCAACAGGCGGTCAGCGTGTTCGTGCTGGGCGCCGCGCACCCGGCGGCGACGCCCCGGCGCGCGCTGGCCATCGCCGCGCCACACCGGAGGACCACGCCGCAGTGAGGTTATGCTTCCCCCGATTGTCACTGCTCAGGCTTCCGTGCCACAATGACGCGTACATATCCTGCTCAGGAGCCACAGTGAGCCTTTCGGAACTCAAGCTGATGCCGCCGTCGACGGCGTTGCCCCTGATGTCGCGCTCCCAGATCCTGGAGCGCCTGGCCAGCGAAGGCGAATTCAAGATCAACCTGCTGCGGGCGCCGGCCGGCTATGGCAAAACCTCGCTGCTGCGCATGATTTACGCCTGCGCCAACCAGAGCGGCCAGCAGGCGGCCTGGCTGACGCTGGACGGCTCCGACGTCGACCAGATCCGCCTGATGCTGGGACTGCGGGCCGCGCTCAAGCTGTCGAGCACGCCCGCGCCGGACAACTTCGCGCCGCTGCAGCAATCGCAGTGCACCCATTTGTTTCTCGACGATGTGGAGCGCCTCGACACCCCGGCCATCGAGCTGCTGTTCTCGCTGATCCTGAAAGGTTCGCCGCCCGGCCTGCGGGTATTCCTGGGAGCCCGCAGCCTGCACGGCTTCAGCACCGCCGGCCTGAAAGCCAAGGGTGTGCTGCGCGAGCTCGACATGCAGGACCTGCAATTCACCGACGACGAAACCGTCAACTACCTGCACCATGCCAAGCTCGACCTGCAGCGCGACGAGCTGGCGCTGCTGCAGCAAGCCAGCGAAGGCTGGCCGGCGGCCGTGGAACTGATCGCGCTGGCCTGGCGGCGGCGTCAGGGCCGGACCCAGCCCGCCCTGCCCAGCCTGCACAGCCTGCACGACCTCGGCGAATACCTGGCCAACGAAGTGTTCGAGGCCCAGTCCGCCACCGTCCAGGACTTCCTGGTGGCGACCACCCCGCTGGCCTCGTTCAACGCCGCGTTGGCCGACGCCGCCCGCAGCGCCGCCGACAGCGCCACCCTGATCGACGCCGTCCGCGCCGCCGGCCTGCCGATCCAGCCGCTGCAGGGCGGCTGGTTCCGCTACCACCCGCTGTTCGCCGAGCACGTGGTGCTGCGCCAGCGGCCGGCGCCGGCCCTGTACCTGCGTACCGCCGAGTGGCTGTCGGCCCATGACCACAAGCTCGAATCGTTCGACTACTTCGTCAAGGCCAACCGCGTCGAGCGCGCCACCGACACCCTGGAATCGATCATGCTGCAGCTGCGTTCGAGCGGCCAGATCGCCACCGTGGTGCAGATGGCCGACCAGCTGCCGCCGGACATCGTGCAATCGCGGCCGGCGCTGGCCGCCACCGTGGTCGCCGGCATGGTCTACACCGGGCGCCACCGCGAACTGGCCGAGCGGCTGGAGCTGTGCCGCCGCAGCAGCGAACAGCCGTTCGCCGATCCCCACTACAGCGAAGTGGTGCGCGGCCTGGACCCGACCTGCGCCTTCCTGAACGGCGACTTCGAAGAAGCCACGCGCCTGATCGCGCAGAACTGGCCGCTGCAACAGAACGCCAACGCGCTGGACCGCTCGGCGCTGACCTACATCAACGTCTACGCCTGCCTGTGGCGCGGCGACCTCGACGAGGCCGCCGCCCTGATGATCCTGGCGCGCCGCGACTGCGGCATCACCAAGTCCCTGATGGGGGTCGGCATCGTCCACTTCCTGCAAGCCTACCTCGACGCGATCCAGGGCGACCTGCGCGCCGCCGATCGCGGCCTGGCCGCGCTGGAGCAGGTGGCCAGCCAATACGGCGAGGAAGTGCCGCCGATGCTGCTGCACCTGTTCGGCGGCGGCCTGATGCTGCTGGTCAAATACGAGCTCAACCAGCTCGACACCATCAAGCTGCGGCTGCAGGCGGTGGACGGCATCATCCTGTTCGGCCTGCCGTGGGAATCGCATATCAGCATCCTGCTGATCCACTCGCGCATGATCGCCCTGCAGCAGGGGCCGAACGCGGCGCGCCAGTGGCTGGAAGCGCAGATCGTCGGCGCCGGCCGCGCCCAGCAATTGCCGTCGCCGGCGCGGCGCGTGCTCGAAAGCGAGCTGGCACGCCTGTCGTCGCAGCACGATGCGCCCGGCGTGGCGGTCGGCTACGCGCGCCTGCTGGGCAATGGCGAAGGCCAGGAAAGCTATCTGGCGCCGTGCACCGAAATCGATGGCGGCGGCATCGCCCAGGCCCGCCTGCTGATCTACACCGCCCAGCCGGAGGCGGCGGTGGAGCGGCTGCGCCAGTTGCTCGATCACGCGCAGCGGCACCGCCGCGTGTGGCGCGCGACGCGGCTGCAATTGCTGCTGGCGATCGCGCTCGAACGCTGCGGCCGCCCGCAGGAGGCCGAGCCGGTGCTGGCCGCCGCGCTGGCGCAAGGCGCGCAGTCGGGCCTGATCCGCAGCTTCCTGGACGAGGGCGAGCCCGCCCTGGCCCTGCTGCGCGGCCTGCAAGGCCGTGCCCGCCACGTGCTGAGCGCGGCCGCCATGAGCCACCTCGAGCATCTGCTGTCGCTGCAGGACGTGCCGGCGCCGGCCAGCCCGCTGTACGAAGAGTTGACACAAACCGAGGCGGCGCTGCTGACGATGGTCGCGCACGGCAAAACCAACAAGGAAGTCGGCGACGCGCTGTTTCTCTCAGTCAACACTGTTAAATGGCACATGGGCCAGATCTTCCGCAAGCTCGACGCCAGCAATCGCAGCCAGGCCGTGTTCAATGCCCGCCAGGCAGGCCTCCTCCCCAAGCAGTAGCTTTTCCTTCATGCAGTTGAATGACAGTCCGCGCCCGATGTGGCCGGACTGCACTTCCTTTCCCTCCAGCATTTCCCAATCGGCTATTTAACGGCCGCGCTCGTCTATTTCCGGCTTTGTTCAGGCAGTTGAATGTTAAGCCCTAAGACACAAACATAAAATAATTACATCACTTTCCGTTTGTTAATTAGAAATTCTTTCTGGCATCAAAAGCCCCACGATCATGATAACCGCTCTTCTGCTGACCACCGCCATGCTGACCAGGATCGCTCCCGAATGTTCGTGGGACCACCCCGGCGTCAACCCCTTCCAGGGCAATGTTGCCGAGGCGGTCGACCATTACAAGGATATTCCGGCCGCCATCCGCGCCGCGCTCAAGCGCCGCATCGCCCAGGGCCAGGCCGATGAAGTGGTCGACATCGGCCGCGACCGCATCATCGCCAAGGCCGACTACGCGCCGGAAATCCGCGACATGCACTTCGGCGCCTCGTCCCTGTGCCGCAACATCACGCGCCGCCAGTGGCGCAGCGACCATGTCGAGCCGGCCACCGTGTACTGCGAGCAAGACCAGTGCATGATCATCCCCCGCATCTGCAACAACCTCAGCCGCATCACCCGCCGTGCGCCGGCGCAGCGGCCGGAAGCAGCGCCGGTGGCCGTGGTCGCGGCCCCAGCGGCGACCTTCAGCCCGGTCGACGAGGGCGGTCCGGCGGTGCCGGAGATCGTGTTCCCGGCCTGGCTGAGCGACGGCGGGGGCGACGGCCTGGCCGGCCTCGATGGCGACGGCGACGGCATGGGCGCCATCCCGCCCTGGCTGCGGATGGTGAAGGGGACGGAGGACGAGGATTGGAACCCGCACTTCCCCGTCCGCACGCCCGACAGCCCGCCGGTGTTTGCCCCGGTGCCCGAGCCCGACGCCTGGGCCATGCTGCTGTCCGGCGCCGCCCTGATCGCCTGGCTGGCACGCCGGCGCCAGCGCATTTCCCAACTTAAGTATGGTGAATAGTGTTGCCCGGGAAATATACCATTCGGCACATACATCGCCCCACCTCGATACCCGACGCTGGCCGCGCGACCCTTAACGTACCAGTGGACACCATGCTGCATGAATTGACCGAACTGACCGAGGCCGAAACCGATGCCCTGGTTGAAATCTTCAACATCGGCGTCGGCCACGCCGCCGCCGCCATGAGCGCCATCGTGCACGAGGAAGTGTGCATGTCGGTGCCGAGCCTGCGCTTCGCCCGCCGCTCGCTGGCCGCGCGCGAACTGGGCGACAAGGTCGCGCTGTGCGGTATCAGCCAGCAATATGCCGGCGCCTATGCCACCGAAGCCATCCTGATGTTCCCGGAAGCGGCCAGCTTCGAGATCGTGCGCATGATGGTGGGCGATGCGGTGCCGATCGAGGAGCTGGGCGAGATGGAGCGCGAAGCCATGAGCGAAATCGGCAACATCGTGCTCAACGCCTGCGTCGGCACCATGGCCAATATGTTCCACCACGAGTTGCGCGGCTCGCTGCCGACCTACCGCATCGGCACCAGCGAGGACATCCTCAATCCGCACCACGACAGCACCGATCCCCCGGTGCTGACGCTGCGCATCGCCTTTTCGCTCGAGCGCCAACAGCTACGCGGCTACCTGGCCTTCATCCTCAGCATGGCCACGCTGTCCGACCTGCGCCGGGAAATCGCGCTGTACCTGGCCCGGTTCGAGGCCGCCGGCAGCGACGGCCCGCCGCCACCATGAAACCCTTGTTGCTGCACGACCAGCGCCATCACCACACAGAAATCTATGTCTACCGAGAATAACGCTTTTTTTGCCCAAC
Organism: Duganella paludis; assembly: GCF_054461335.1. NCBI lineage: Bacteria > Pseudomonadati > Pseudomonadota > Betaproteobacteria > Burkholderiales > Oxalobacteraceae > Duganella > Duganella paludis. Next base: position 4,456,026 of record NZ_CM136922.1, on the reverse strand, counting down.
GCCGCAGGTATCAGCAAGTCCTCTGCGAACGCTTCAATATCGATGCCGAAATCTATCACGCCGTCAGCCACCTGGTGGCGCCGCTGGCCGTGCCCTTCGTCCGCCGCAAGGGCGAGTACCTGCAGCATGCGGGCGAAGTGGCGCGCTACCTGTACTGGATCACCGACGGCGTCGCCCGCAGCGGCTACACCACCAGCACCGGCACTGAAATCACCATCACCTTTTCGGTCGAGAGCCACAGCGCGCCGCCCTACCACGACCTGCTGGCCGCCAACCACGGCGAGCCGGCGCGCTACTTCGTCATTGCCGAGACCGCGTTGCAGGGCTTCCGCATCGACTGGCAAGCCTTGAGCCTGTTGCTGGAGACCGAGAAAGCCCTGCGTATCTACCACACCAAGACGCTGGAATACCTGCTGCCGCAGGAGGCGCGCCGCTCCTACATGCACATCGCCGCCAGCGCCAGCGACCGCCTGACGACCTTCCGCAACGATTTCCCCGGCCTGGAAGCGCGCATCTCGCAAAAGGTGATCGCCTCCTACCTGGAAATCACGCCGCAATACCTGTCGCAACTGCTCAATGGTGCCGTCATGCCGGTACGCTGAGAGACGCTGCGATGACCCCGCCCACCCCCGCCCACCGGCCAGAGCAACGGCCCGACCACCGCCAGATGCCCACCGTGACGCGGGTGGCCCTGTTGAACCTGCTGTTCTACATGCTGGCCGGCGCCGCCCTGTATGGCAGCTTGCAGCAGCACCGCCAGCAAGCCGCGCTGAGCGTCCAGAACCTGGCCTACTCGCTGCAGGAAAACGCTTCGGGCTGCCTGGAACGCATCAACCTGGTGCTGCTGTCGCTGCAGGCCGAGCGCGAGCATGGGCTGGCGCGGCAAGCGCGCCAGCCGGCGCTGCCGCAGGCGCCCGAAGTGCGGGCGCTCGGCTATGCGGACGCCCAGCCGCCGGGGATGGACCAGCGCGACTTCGTGCTGGCCGCGGCGGCCGACACCCGCGCCGAACTGATCCTGAGCCGCCCGCAGCGCAGCGCCACCGACGGCGCCTGGCTGCTGTACGCCGCGCGCCGCGTCAACCGAGCGGACGGCGGCTTCGGCGGCGTGGTCTACGCGGAACTGCCGCTGGCCTGGTTCCAGCAACTGATCGGCTCGGTGGACGTGGGGCCGCACGGCGTGATTTCCGTGCGCCAGGCCGACATGGCGCTGGTGGCGCGCGCGCCGCACTACGCCAACCAGGCCGACGGCGGCGTCGGCGACCGCACCGTCTCGTGGGAAACCCTGGCCAACATCGGCGCCCGGCCGGGCGCCGGCCACTACGACACCGTGGTCGCGCGCGACAGCATCCACCGCCACATGGCCTACCGCCGCGCCCGCAGCTATCCGCTGTACATCTTTGTCGGACTGGCCACGGACGACTACCTGGCGCCCTGGCGCCAGCAGCTGTACGCCATGCTGGCGATGGGCTTGTGCTTCTCCGCCACCACCATCCTGCAAGGCCGCAAAGCCTATCTGCGGCGCCGCGCCGAACTGCAGGCGATGGATGAGCTGCGGCTCAGCCAGGCGCTGCTGGCGGTGTCGGAAACGCGTTTCCGCACGCTGTACGAATCGATCAGCGACGCCGTCTGGCTGCTCGACGAGCGGCGCATTTTGGAATGCAACAACGCCACGCTGCGCCTGTTCGGCTGCGCCGGCAAGGCCGGCTTCACGGCCATGTCGCCGGACCAGCTGGCGCCGCTCACGCTGGCCGACGGCAGCGTGCAGTGCACGTTCAGCGAGCGCCTGCAGCAGGTGCAGCGCGAAGGCAAGGTGCGCTTCGACTGGGTCCACCAGCGCCTCGACAGCGGCGCCCACTTCCACAGCGAGGTCCTGCTGAGCAGCATCACGCTGGACCGGCAGGTGGTGCTGCAGGTCATGATGCGCGACATCACCGAACGCAAGCGCGCCGAGGAGCAGATCCGCCAGCTGGCGTATTTCGACACCCTGACCGGCCTCGCCAACCGGCGCCTGCTGATGGAGCGGCTGTCGCAGACGCGCGCCGGCGACGGCCAGCACTACGGCGCCCTGCTGTTCATCAACCTCGACAACTTCCGCGCGCTCAACGACATCGAAGGCCGCAACGCCGGCGACCGGCTGCTGCAGGAAGTGGCGCAGCGCCTGCGCGCCAGCGTGCGCGCCAACGACACGGTGGCGCGCGTCGGCGCCGACGACTTCATCGTGCTGCTGACCACCCTCGGACGCTGCCCGCAGGAAGCGCTGCGCCTGACCCACAGCCGCGCCGAACGCATCCGCGCCGAGTTGTGCCGTCCCTATGCGCTCGACAACGGCGCACCGCACTACAGCACCTGCTGCATCGGCGCCACCACCTTCCTCGGCCGCGAAGTCAGCGCCGACGCCGTGCTGCAGCAGGGCGAGACGGCGCTCACCCGCGCCAAGCAGGAGCAGCGCAACACCATCTGCCTGTTCGACGAGGACATGCTGGCCACGCTTGAGGCGCGCTCGGCCATGCAAACGGCGCTGACCGGCGCCGTGCACCGCGACGAATTCCAGCTCTACTACCAGGCCCAGGTCGGCCAGCACGGCCAGATCCTCGGTGCCGAGGGCTTGCTGCGCTGGCTCCCCGGCGGCGGCCCGCCCGTGTCGCCGCTGGAATTCATCCCGCTGGCGGAACAGGACGGCATGATCGTGCCGATCGGGCTGTGGGTGCTGCAAACGGCCTGCGCCCAGTTGCAGCGCTGGTCGCAGCAGCCGCAGACCGCGCAGCTGACCATCTCGATCAACGTCAGCGCGCGCCAGTTCCGGCAACGCGACTTCGTCCAGCAAGTGACCGACGCCATCGCGCGCCACCAGGTGCGGCCGGCGCTGCTGAAACTGGAACTGACCGAAAGCGCGCTGCTCGACAGCGTCGATGAGGTGGTGCAGCGCATGCATGAAATCCGCGCCCTCGGCGTGCGCATTTCGCTGGACGACTTCGGCACCGGTTTCTCGTCGCTGTCCTACCTCAAGCGCCTGCCGCTGGACCAGTTGAAAATCGACCAGTCCTTCGTGCGCGACGTGATCGACAACGCCAGCGACACCGCCATCGTGCGCGCCATCCTGGTGATGAGCCAGGCGCTGGGCCTGGATGTGGTGGCCGAGGGCGTGGAGACGCCGGCGCAGCGCGCCTTCCTGTCCGCGCACGGCTGCCAGCACTACCAGGGCTACCTGTTCGGGCGGCCGCTGCCGATCGATGCGTGGGAGCGCAACTTCAGTGGCGAAGATTGTTAGAAGATTCAAACAGTTGAAAGACAGTCATTCTTGCCAGCCATAGACTGGGTCTCATCATACAGCTTGTCATGGAGGGAATATGGAAAGTATCACGCACCACGAAGCCGGTTTGTTTTTCCCGAGCGATCGATCGTTGTCGCCGGCCAGCGCGCGGCGCGTCGTCAATCTGGTCAAGCTGCTGCGCGAAGTGGAACTGCATCCCCTGCGCCTGAGCGAAATCGCCAGCCTGCTGGGACTGACGCACCCGGGCGCCCGCAAATATGCGCGCCAGCTGCGCGACATCGGCATCCTGCAGGCGGTGCTGCCGGATGCCGAAGTCACCGCGCGCATGGAAAAAGTTTATCGATTGAGCACCAACCAGGCCTTGGTGCGGCGCTGCTGGGCCGAGCTGCTGCAGTTGGCGCCGCGCGCTGCGGCGGCCCAGTCCGCCGAGCTGCCGGTGCAGCCGTGGACGGCGCCGGCCGGCGAACCACACCGGGTCTACCGCGACCCGCTGGTCAGCGCCCTGTTTGGCAATCGGATTCCCTCTGTGGCCGAGTAATCTCCTTTGCCCCCGGCCGCGGATTTGCCGTTCAGCTCGCGCTGAACGGCTTTTTTATTTAGAACTATTTAGAACTCGCCCCACTCGCCGCCGACGGCCTTGCTGCTGCGGTTCCTGGCCGGCCCGGCGACCGGACGCGCCGACGTCACCAGTCGCAATGCCGCGCCCTGTTGCTGCTGCGGCTGCTGCCCGCCGAGCTTGAACACGCTGACCACGCCGGTCAGGGCTTGCGCCTGGTTCAGCATCGCTTCGGCGGCGGCCGAGGCCTCCTCCACCAGTGCCGCGTTCTGCTGGGTGGTGTTGTCCATTTCAGCGATGGCCTGGTTGACCTGCTCGATGCCGGCGCTCTGCTCCAGGCTGGCCGAGCTGATCTCGCGCATGATGTCGGATACGCGCTGGACGTTCTGCACGATCTCGCGCATGGTGTCGCCGGCCTGGTCCACCAGCTGGGTGCCGGTATCGATCTTGCCCACCGAGTCGTCGATCAGCACCTTGATTTCCTTGGCCGCCGACGCGCTGCGCTGCGCCAGGTTGCGTACTTCCGAGGCCACCACCGCAAAGCCCCGGCCCTGCTCGCCGGCCCGCGCCGCCTCCACGGCCGCGTTCAAGGCCAGGATATTGGTCTGGAACGCGATGCCGTCGATCACGCTGATGATGTCGACGATCTTGCGCGATGCCGTGTTGATCTCGCCCATGGTGTCGACCACGCGGGCCACCACGTCGCCGCCGCGCATCGCCACTTCCGACGCGCTGAGCGCCATTTTGTTGGCGGTGCCGGCGTTGTCGGCGTTCTGGCGCACGGTGGAGGTCAGTTCTTCCATCGACGAGGCGGTTTCCTCCAGCGAGCTGGCCTGGCTTTCAGTGCGGGTCGACAGATCGGCGTTGCCGCTGGCGATCTGGCCCGAGGCGGTGGAAATCGCTTCGGTGCCGACCCGCACTTCGCCGACGATCTTGACCAGCGAGGCGTTCATGTCCTTCAGCGCTTGCAGCAACTGGCCGGTCTCGTCGGTGCTGCGGACGTCGATGTGGCTGCTCAAGTCGCCGGCGGCGACCGTCTGCGCCACCCGTACCGCCACTTCCAGCGGATGGACGATGCCATTCGTCACGATGCGCGCCAGCACCACGCCGCACGCCAGCGCCACCACCGACAGCACCACCATCAGCAGCCGCGCGGCATCATAGGTGGCGCGCGCTTCGGTCACGCGCAGGCCGGCCTGCTGCGACTCGTAGGCCGCCATCTCGTCCATCGTGGCCAGCGACTTGTTCATCAGCGGCCGCGACTCTTCCAACAGCACCCGGGTCGATTCCTCGTTCTTGTTGGCGCGAGACAGGGCCAGGGCTTTGACGATCGCCGGCAAGGCCAGCGAGCGGGCCTCGTTGATCCTGGCCAGCTGGGTTTTACCTTCCGGAGTATTGGTCAGCGCCGTCAGGGCTTGCAGGTTCTTCTGGTACTTCTCCTTGAACGACGCGATCTTTTGCTCCTCGGCCTGCATCGCCTGCTCGTCCGTCAGGAAAATCATGTCGCGCACGCTGATCGCCTCGTTGCGCACGTTGTCCACCATGGTATTGACGGCTTCCAGCTTGGCGTTGTTCTCGCTGACGATGATTTCCGTCTGTTGTTGTATGCGCCCCATCTGGTTCGCGGCCATGATGGCCAAAGCCAGCAGCAATACCAGCACGGTGCCGAAGCCCAGCCGCAAACGCGTGCGGATGCTCAGATTATTCCAGTTCACGTTAAATCCCTCCAGTGTCGTCATTTTGGTGTGCGGATAATTTACACAAGGAAATGAATCGTAAATTATTGCAATAACTTCCTCGCCACCCGTAAGTATGGAAATGAGGGTGACGGGTCTTCCGCGTCAATCCCTGGCGGCGATCAGGCGGTAGCACAACGCGCCCAGCCAGGCGCCGGCGATCGGCGCCACCCAGAACAGCCACAACTGGTTGACGGCCCAGCCGCCGACATAGACGGCCACGGCGGTGCTGCGCGCCGGATTGACCGAGGTGTTGGTGACCGGGATGCTGATCAGGTGGATCAGGGTCAGGCACAGGCCGATCGGCAGCGGCGCAAAGCCGCGCGGCGCGCGGGCGTCGGTGGCGCCCAGGATCACGACCAAGAACATCATGGTCATCACCACTTCACACACCAGCGCGGCGGTCAGCGAATAGCCGGCCGGGGAATGCTCGCCGTAGCCGTTGCTGGCGAAGCCGCCGGCCAGGTCGAAGCCGGCCTTGCCGCTGGCGATCAGGTACAGCACGCCGCCGGCAACGATGCCGCCCGCCACCTGGGCCACGATGTAGGGCAACAACTGATTGGCGGGGAAGCGGCCGCCCGCCCACAAGCCGACCGATACCGCAGGATTGAGATGGCAACCGGAGATCGGGCCGATGGCGTAGGCCATCGTCAGCACGGTCAGGCCGAAGGCCAGCGAGACGCCGACAAAGCCGATGCCCAAGCCGGGAAAAGCGGCCGCCAGCACGGCGCTGCCGCAACCGCCCAATACCAGCCAAAACGTACCCAGAAATTCTGCGCCATATGATTTCATTGCATTTCCTCCAAGAAAAGATAAATAACTTGTTTCAAGGAATAAATTCTATTTCACTTTTTCCTTGAAATAAAATCCATTCATTAATAATTAAATTTATTCCACTTTATTCAAGTGCTTAAATTCCCACTCCCAAATTAAGCGGAATAATCCCAAGCATCAGCGTCATGTTTTATTTTCCCAAGTTATATTAATGAGAAAATTGTCAATAATTCATGCATTTAAATGTAATTTACCCGAAGCATTGATATCTTCTTATCGGGCATTGACATTGCCCAAACTTAATTAACTGGAGAAATCAAAATGAAACTTAAATATATCGCCGCAATCGCCGCGCTGGCCGCTGTGATTACCCCAGCGACCCACGCGGCCGACTGGGTTTATATTGCCAACCCAGGCATGGCCGGTTTTACCGATGGTCCCAAACAGGTCACGTACGGCCCGGTTGCCGCCAGCAGTGTCTGGGTCTATGACGGCGCCAATATCGCGAACCAGAATCCCGCCACCATCGAAAACCTGGTCGAGCACCAGTTCAACCTGCCGGACACCGGTCCAGGTTCCTTGTCGCTGATTAGCTACGGGAATGTCGGCAACACCTTTACCTTAAATGCCGGCACCAGCTACGCGGCGATTCACTATGGCAAAGGCGAGTTACTGTTCCACTGGGATACTCCCCTGCAAAGTGATATCGCCTTCACCATCGGTAATCTGCCGCACGGCATCAGCGACTTCCGGGCCTATGGCCTCATCACCACGCCGGTACCGGAACCGACCACCTATGCCATGCTGGCAAGCGGCCTGGGTTTGATGGGATTCATGGCACGCCGACGCAAAGACAAGCGGCAGGCATAAAAAGAAAAACCGCCGTGAAGGCGGTTTATTCTTTCTTCATGCGGCCGGCTTATTGCACGCGGCGTTCCACCGTGATCTGTTCGACTTCGACGCGGCGATTCGGTTCCAGGCACTTGATCAGGTCAGCACGCTTCTTGTTGTCGCAAGAGACGACCGGGCTGTCCTCGCCCTTGCCCACCGTGCTCAGGCGGTCGGCGGCAACGCCCTTGCCCACCAGATAAGCCTTGACGGCGTCGGCGCGACGCAGCGACAGCGCCTGGTTGTACTTGCTGCTGCCGATACGGTCGGCGTGGCCGCTGATGACGATGTTGCTGACGCCCGGATTGGCCTTGAGCAGCGTAGCAATGTCGTCCAGCTTAGGCTGCTCAGGCTTGAGCTCCGACTTGTCGAAGGCGAACAGCTCGGTGGCCGACATCGTCACCTTTTCAAAGCGCGCCACCGGTGGTGGTGGCGGAGGCAGCGGGGCTGGCGGCGGTGGCGGCGGCGCGACCACAGCGACCGGTGCCGGTGCTGGTGCGGGCGCCGGCGCCGGGGCTGGCTTGCCGAACGCATAGTTCAGGCCTGCGGTCAGGTAGAAGTTGTGCGGACGGTCGGCCGACGAACGCTTGGACAGGCCTTGCACGTCGCGTACATCGAACTGCAGCGACCATTGGTCGTTCAGTGAGCCTTGCACACCGGCGCCGACATTCACGTAGGCCGAGGTGTGCTTATCGCTCGGCAAGCCAGCCGGATCGTTGCGGTCGCGCTGGGCGCCGCCGCCGATCAGCAGGAATGGACGAACCGCGCTGCGCGAGAACATGTACAGGGCATCGGCGCCCAGCAGGTTCTGCTGGTAGCGGTTGCCGTCCTTGCGGGCGCGCGAGTAGGTGGTGCCCAGCTGGACGTCCCAGTCTTCCGACAGCGCTTTACCGAATTTCAAGCCGAGGCCGTGGCCGTGGTGGTCCGGGCTCCAGTCCGGGTCCTGGCGCATGGCGTTGACGCTAGGCTGGATGTACCACGAAGGATTGATTTCCGCGTCGGCAGCCAAGGCCGAGAACGAAGCGCACAGCACCGCAGCAGCCAGGGCGATTTTTTTTGTTGTGATCATAATTTTCTATCGAATAAGTAATTTATTGGATGCGTCCTTTCCCACGGGAAGTAAGCATTGTGCTGCGGATTGTAGAGACAGTCGCCGGCACGGGGATTTATCTAGTTGAAGATTGCAAGAAATAGCCAAGCGGCGCGCCACGGTCCGGCATCGGCGCGCGCTCCGGCGGCGTCAGGCCGGTGACCAGGTCGGCGATGCGCACCGAGGTCCCCTTTTCGAAACAGCGGTTGGCCGCGATGCCGACCAGGCAGGAATAGGCGCCTGCGCGCTCGTCGGAAACGCGCTTGTACTTGTCGGCCTGGGCCTCGCCGAAGATCTCTTCCAGCATCACATCGTCGCCGCCGCCGTGGCCGCCGGCGCCGGTCCACGGCGCGATCTCGCGCGCCGCGCCGCGCAGCGGAATCACGCGGATGCTCACCGTGTCGCTGCGGCTCTGCACCGCGTTGGCCCCGGCCACCCCGGCCGATTCAATGATGCTGTGCTCCAGCCGTCCCTTGGTGCCGTTGAAGGCGATGCGGTAGCCCTCCCACGCGTCGTAGGCCTGCAGGCCGTAATTGAGCAGCACGCCGTTGTCGTAGCGGACCATCACGCTCATCGTGTCCTCGATATTGATCTCGGGACGCCAGACGCACTGGTCGCGGAAGTAGCCGTCGTGCTGCTCGTTGTCCAGGTAAAGTTCCTTCAAGCCTTGGTCGGCCGCCAGGTCGAAGTAGAAATTGCACTTGGCCTTCTCGGTGCAGGTCAGGCAGCGCTGGTGCGCGCCCTGCAGGCCCATGCGCTTCGCCGTCTCCGGCGTGTAAAACTGGCGCGAGCCGAAGGCATGCACCAGCTCGGGCTGCGCGCCCAGCCACCAGTTGACCAGGTCGAAATGGTGGGTGGCCTTGTGCACCATCAGGCCGCCGGAATTGGCCTTGTTGCTGTGCCAGCGGCGGAAGTAGTCGGCGCCGTGCACGGTATTGAGCAGCCAGGTGAAATCGACCGACAGCACCTCGCCGATCTCGCCGCTCATCAGCAGGTCCTTGACCTGGGTGCGCGGCGGCGAGTAGCGGTAGTTGAAGGTCACGCGGATATGGCGCCCGCTGCGCTTGACGGCGTCGAGGATGCGCTGCGCCTTCTCGGCGGTGGTGGTCATCGGCTTTTCGGTGATGACGTCGCAGCCGGCGTCGAGCGCACGCACGATGTAATCGTCGTGGCTGGCGTCGGTGGTGGTGACGATGACGAACTGCGGCTTGGTCTCGCGCAGCATACGGTCGAAATCGGCCGCCGCGTAAGCCGCCGGCGTGCCGGCGCCGGTTTCGGCAATGCGCTTGACGGCCAGCGCGGCGCGGCCGGCGTTGCGGTCGCAGACGGCGACGATCTCGTTGCGGTCGCGGTACTTGCCGGTGATGGCGCGCGAGTACATGCGCGCGCGCGATCCCACGCCCACCACCACATAACGTTTGCGGGCGGTGGCGCCGTAGGCGGCGGTCGCCAGCATCATGCCGGCGGCGCTGGCGGCTTTCAAAACGGTGCGCCGCTTGTTCGGCCCGAGGTCGTTGTCTGTCATGCTGCGCTTCCCTTCACTGGTCTCTTGTCAGGCGTGAAGGCGGCCGGCTAGCCACCATCACGAGGATATATTGCGGGCATTGCTGCCCCGAATATATCCCCGCGCCATCAAAGTGGCAAGACCAATGTTGAAATTGGCCAGACCAGTCAGCGCTTGTTGATGAAACCGGCCAGGGCCGTCACCAGTTCCGGCGCCACCGGCAAATCGCCGCCGGCTTGCAGCATGTGGGTCATGCCTGCGATGACGACCATCGGCGTGCCAGGACGGGCGCGCTCCAACTGGCGAACCTGCTCTTCGCCGAACTGGCGATCGGCGTCGCCGCGAATAATGCGGGCGTGCATTTTGAGCTTGCCGAATTCCGCCGCCGCCAGCTCGCCGCCGCCGGCCAACGCCACGAAGCCGTTGGCGCCGACCTCGTTTGCGGCCAGCAGGCCCACCAGCGTGCCTCCACCGTGACCGATGACGACCACCTTGTTGAAGCGGCTATCCTTCTTCAGAAGCTTAATCCACTGCGCCGCGTCGGCTGCATGCTGTGCGGCCTCCTTCTGGTCCGCGCCGGGAGCGCCGATGCTGGCGCCGACGCCGCGCCTGTCGTAGCGCACGCTGGCAATACCTTGCGCCGCCAAGGCCCACGCCAATTGACGCAGGCTGTCGTTGCCGGCACGAGGACCGTTACCGTCCCGATCAAACGGTCCAGCATCGGCCACGAGTAACGCGACCGGCGCCGGCGCGCCGCCCAGAGGCAACACCAGCGTGCCCTGGATGCCGTTGCCAAGCTGGATCGCGGTCTCCTGGACGGAAGCGGCCACGTCCGCGCAAGCGCCCGCAAACACCACGCTCGACGGTTTGACGACATCCAGCTTGCTGGCCGTCGCAGCCAGGCGGCCATCGTCGGCAATGCGGAAAGCGTTCACCGCATTCGACGCTTCGTTCGACGCCAGCAACCAGCGCCCGTCCGGCGACAAGGCCAGGTGCCACGGCTGATCGCCGCCGGCCGGCACACGCTGAAGTTCGGCCAGACGTCCACTTGCCTTATCCACCTGATAGACAATCACCGTGTGATCGCCGCGATTGGAGACATACACCTGCCCGCCACCGCCGGAGACGATGATTTCCCCCGCGCTGATCTTGCCGCCATATCCGGCGTTGAGCGTGGACAAGGTCTGCACCACCTGCAGCCGGCCGGCGGCCGCATCCCAGGCGTAGACCAGCAGCTCGCCGGTAAACTCCGCCACCAGATAGGCATGGCGTCCATCCCCGCTGAATACCAGATGGCGCGGACCGCTACCGGGCGGCAGCTGGACGAAAGGCGTGGCGGCCGGCGCAAGTTGGCGCGTCGCCGCATCGTAGCGGAAAACGAAGACACGGTCCGCGCCCAGGTCCGGCACCAGCGCATAGCGGCCCGACGGGTCGATGGTCACGCCATGCGCATGCGGCGCGCGCTGGCGCGCGGTCGGGCCGCTGCCCTGGTCCTGCACCACCGACACCGGTCCGGCCAGCGCGCCGTCGGCGGCGACCGCCAGCGCCGCCACATGGCCGGTGCCGTAGTTGGCCACCAGCAGCGTACCGGCGCGCGTGTCCAGCGCCAGATGGGTGGGACCGCCGCCACCCGACGCCACCGCGCCCACCTCGGCCAGCGCGCCATCGGCGGCGATGCGCAGGCTGAACACCTTGCCATGCGTCGCGCCGTCATTGCCGGTTTCACTGACCGTGTACAGCAACGCGCGTGCCGGGTCTTTCACCAGCCAGGTGGGCCGTTCGATCGAGGCCACCGCCGACGCCGCGCCGAAGCTGCCGTCTTTGCCGTTGAACTGTGCGGTGAAGAGCGATGGCGCACCGCCCGGCGCGTGGGTGCCGATGTAGATGCGCTCGCAATCCGCAGCGACGGCGGCGGACGCGGTTGCCGCCATCGCAGCAGCAGCAGCAGTTGCTGCAACAGCGGCGATGCGCCATTTTGAATAGATGCTCATTCAGGCTCCTGTAGGTGGTCGTGCGGCTCAGAAGCGGCCGGCCTTACTCAACCAGCCATCGACATAATCATAGGTGGTTTTGACAGTATCGCCGAACTGGCCAGGCGTCTTCTCGCATTTGGTGCAAGGCATGTAGACGTGGTCGGCGCCTTCGACAAACGCTAGCGACTTGTCGGCGCTGCGGGCGCGCTCGTAGATGATTTCCGCCGCCAGTCCCTCCCAATGGCCCGTCATGCCCAGCGCCAGGAACGGCACGCTGATGCCCTCGGCGTTGCCGGGAGGACTGGCATAAGTCGAGTTCCATTCGACGCCACGGATGGTGTCTTCATCAAAGCCGAATTCGGCCGTGGTGCGAATCGCATAGCTCGACAGATAGTTGCGCACCGTGGTTTTCAGCGCGCCGAACTTGAACGAGGACAGCTGCATCGGCGGCGTTTCCGGTACGCGCACCGAGCGGATGATTTCGTTCGTCACCGAGCCGTCGCCATGCAGCAGCGGCCAGGCCTTGCGCGAGCGCGACAGGAAGCGCGGGTCTTCGGGGAACATCTTGTTGGCCGCCAGGAAGGCGCCCGGCACGATGAACACTTCATCGTCGGCATAGCGGCCCTTGCCGGCTTCGATGGCGGCCAGGCGGTCCTGCGCCATCTTCAGCAGTTTGTTGGCGCGGCGGCCCTGGGCGGCCTGGAAGGTGCGGACAAACTCGGGGCTGTAGTTGGCGCCCTCCGGACGGTAGCCGTTCTTCGGATTCTTCACGCTCAGCGCAGGGTTGGACTTCATGCCGCTGGTTTCATCGGTCACGGCCGGGTCTATGCTGAGCAGCACCATCTCCGCCTGGCCCCAGTTGGCATCGGCCAGCACCACGCCGTCCGCCGCCGGCAAGCCGGCCAGCTTGTCCGGGCACTTGTGGATCTTGGCGCTGTCCTGGCAGAACTGCACGCCATGCTCGGCGATCGCCTGGTAAGCCGTCATGATGGTGGCGCCGCCGCTGTGGCCGAACAACACCACCTTGTCGATGCCGGCGGCTTTCCTCAGGTAGGACACGCCGGCCTTGGTCTGCAACAGCACATCGTCGAGGATGCCGTCGTTGAAGTGGAACGATTTGCTGGTGGTGTTGTTCGCGCACAGCACTGCATAACCGCGCTTGGACATTTCGGTACAGGCGGAAAACTCCAGGTAGTCGCCGTCGGCGTGCATGACGAACAAGCCGATATGGCTCTTTGGCCCGGCCTGTACAGGTTGATACAGCACCGCCGGCACGCCGGAAGCCAGGTGCACAAAGGTCGCCTTGATCGATGGATCGAGCGGCTTGCCGGTTTCAAACTGCGCGTGGGCCGGGGCCAGCACTGCGCCGGAGATTATGGCTGCGGCGCCGGCAAGGCGACAGAACTGGGAGAAATTTCTCACGTGGGTTTCCTTCATGAAGTAAAAATATGGAGGCGGCAGCTGGCCGCTGCCGCGTTTGAAATCAATAGTGCATCGCCAGCCTCAGGCCGAAGGTGCGCGGCGCGGTCACGCGGGCCGTTGCCGCGTTGTCGACGCCGGGGCTGTTGGTGCCCAGCTGCAGGCTGTTCAACTGCAGCTTGTCCTCGATGTTGCGCACATAGGCGTGCAAATCGAATTTGCCGGAAGCTGGAACATACGAGAGGCTCAAGTCGCTGCGGGTGAAGCCAGGCTGCTTGTATTGCGCCGGCAAGCGGGCATATACGGGCAGGCCGGCGCCGGCCAGGTCGCTCTTGTAGTAACCGCTGTTGAAGCGGGTATTCCAGCGCAGGCTGAGGTTGCCGCTGGCCAGTTCCCAGCGATGCTCGTAGGAGACCGCGCCGGAAACGGTAGGCGCGTTGTCCATGGTCTTGCCCGAGAAATCGACCGGATGGGCCGCAATGAAGCCGACGCCGAGATCGCCATAGCGGGCCCGTTCGAACGCCAGCGTGAGGCCGAACTTGTCATACGGCGTGGCCTTCCAGTTCAGCTCGTTCTCCCAGCCTTTCATCTTGGCTTCCGCACCCTTGGTGTAGATCAGGATCACCGGGCCGCCGGGACCGAAACCGAAGAACGTCGCGCTGGTCACCTGGAAGCTCTGGTAGTCGTAGTAGTACAGCGAGGTGTTGTATTGCAGCGCAGGCGTCAGCTGGGCCTTGTAGCCGGCCTCGTAGGCGATGACTTTCTCCGGATCGTAAGGACCAGGTTTGCCGGTGGCAGGATCGAGGTCGTTGAAACCGCCGCCCTTGTAGCCGGACGCCACATAGCCATACACCATGTGGCGCGGCGCCAGCGTATAGTCGGCACCCAGGCGCCAGGTCAGGCGCTTGGCCGACTGGCTGCCGTCGTCGTTGGTGGACGGGCTGACGCAGGAATTCGGCGGTGCACAAGGCGCGCCGGAGGCGTCAAGGAAAGGTCCAGGGCCCGCGGCGATGGTGGCCTTGCGGAACATGCTGTCGCTGGAATAGCGCAGGCCGGCCGTGTATTTCAGCGCCTCGGTGGCGTGGAAGTTGACCTGGCCGAACACGCTTTTGCCGGAGTGCTGGGTCGGCCCGACGATGCCGGGGTTGGGCAGATTGCAGGCGGCCGACAGCGACGGCGCGCATTGCGCGTCGGAGATCCAGTTGTTGTCCTTCTCGTTGTTGAGTTCCTTCTGATAATTGATGCCAGCCACCCACTCAAGCTGCTGTGGCGCGGCGTTGGCGAGGCGGATCTCGTGGGCGTCGTTGGTGATGTCGGCGCGGTAGTCGATCCAGGTGTAGTTGTTGCCGTTCAGCGTGGCCGTGCCCATCACGGAAGGCTCCATGATGTCGTGCGCCTTGAACTTGCTGTGGCCGCCGACATAGGTCAGGTGCACCGCGCCCAGGTTGAGGTTGAACTCGGTGTTGAAGGCGGTGAAGTTGTCGTCGATGGCCGGCGTGTAGGGGTTGAAGTAGACCTGGCGCGCGGCCTTGCCGTCCTTGTTCAGGACGGAGTCGTAGAGCGCGCCGCCCGGTCCGGAACCGCCGATGTGGCCGAAGGTGCCGGTCACCAGCAGGCTGGCCGATTTGGAGATGTCCCACAAGGCCGACAAGCGGGCCGTGCGGTTGTTTTCATCATCGAGCTTGGGCGCGACCAGGCTGCTGGTCTTGTTGATCGATTCGGTCAGATAGCCGTCGCGCGAATTCACGCTGGCGGCGGCGCGGAGCGCCAGGTTGTCGGACACCGGCACGTTCAGCATCATCTCGCTACGGCGGGCGTTGAAACTGCCGAGCTCGACGCTGACGGCGGCGTCGAATTCCTTTTGCGGCTTGGCCGTGACCACGTTGATAGCGCCGCCGGTGCTGCTCTTGCCGTACAGCGTACCCTGCGGCCCACGCAGCACCTCGACCCTTTCCAGGTCGAAGAAAGCGTTGCCCATGATCTGCGGCCGCGAAATCGGCACCCCGTCCAGATTGAAGGACACGCCCTGCTCGCCCTTGCTGGTCAAGTCAGTGGTCGAGACCCCGCGTATGCTGATGTTAACGCCGTGGGACTGATTGCCGATGTTCACCGCCGGCACAATGTTCTGCAGATCGCCGGCGTTGAAGACGCCTTGCTCCTTCAGCATCTCGCCGGACACCACGCTCAGCGCGATCGGTGTCTTGGACGGCACGCCGGCGGTGCGTTCGGCGGTAATCACCACCTCCGTCATGCCGTTGTCGGCCGCCTTGGACAGATCGGCCGGCGCCGCTGTTTGCGCCATCACGCCGCCGGCCGCCACGCAGCCGACCACCATGCCGCCGGTCGTCAATAAATTCGAAATCGTGTTCATGTTGTTGTCTCCTCGAAGTTTCAGTAGTTTTTTTTATGACTGAATGCAGGGCTGCTCAAACGCTTGCTAGGTACTCATTGCTCGTTTCCTTATGGGTTGGAAGATGGGGCCAGCAATTGCTGCAAGCCTTGGGAAAGCGCGCCCGTGGCGCACCCCGGTTTCACGGGCGAACCGGTGACGCCGTGGGTCGGGTATTGGTAGGCGGCGTCGTTCAGCACATAGCCGACCGCGCCGGCCAGCATGGTCATCACCGACGTCTCGGCCAGCGGCGAGGCGCGCTTAAGCGCCACGCCGATATCGCTGGCGATGTCGGCGCCGACGCCGGCCAGCACGATGTCGTTCAGCCGCAGCACCGCCATCGGAATCGCAACCGGCCCGGTGGGCGTGATGCCCTGCACCTGGCGCGTGGCGCGGTCCACCTGGTAACGATGGCCGGGGCAGCTGACGGCGGCCGCGCCGGCCGTCAGCCGCACCTGCGCAACGCCGGCCGGCGCCGTCGCCAGCGCCTCCAGCGCGGCGCCTGCCAGGCGGCGTGCCTGCAGTTCCAGCAGACTCCAGCCGCCCGCGCCCATGTCGGCGCCGGCCAGGCCGGCCTCCGGCTGCAGCGACTTGAACAGCGGCAGCTGGTCGCCCTCGGCGCCGCTGGTGAACAGCGCCACCGGCACGCCGCCGGGCCGCGTTTCCAGCAGGCGCGATACGGCGCCGGGCAAATCTCCCGTCACCTCATAGCCGCCGTCCCGGCTGACGCTGCGGAACATCACTTCGGCGTGGCTGGCATAGTTGAGCAGCAGGCCGAGCGACTTGCCGGCCAGCGTGTCGATCCGCAGCAGGTCCAGCGTCTTGTCGGACGAGCCGGCCGGGTCGTACCAATCCTTGCGCCCGGCCTGCTCGCCGTTGTTGGTGTTGACGTGGGCCTGTCCGCGCACAAAGCGCAGCGTGGCCGGTTGCAGCACGGCCAGCGCCTGCCGCGCGGCCTGCACGGCGGCATCGCGAATGCGGTCGATCTCGCGCCGCTCGGCGGGATTCGGCTGCTGGCTATGGAAGAACACCAGCGGCACGCTGTGCGTATGTGTCGCCAGCACCATGATGCTGGACGCCGGCAGGCCGGTGGCCTGCGCCAGCGCCGCCACGAAGGCACCCGGCTCCGGGATGGTGGTCACTTCCACGCTGACGATCAGCGCACGGTGGCCGGCGCTGTCGTCGAACGCCAGGCTGCGCACGAAGACATCGTCGTGCACGCCGACAAACGGCTTTTCGTTGCCGCCGCGCCAGGGAAATTCGGACGCCGGCGTGGTGATCGAGATCTTGGCTGCGCCGGCCAACAGCTGGCCTGCATGAACTTGAGGGGCGAACGCCGCCATCGTCAGGCTGGCGGCAAGGGCCGCGAGCCTGAACACAGATTGCTTGGACATGTTATTCCTTAGTGAATGCGGAGTTCCTTCAGGTCCACAAGAGCGCGGACTTGCCGTTCTTCTTCCTGCGCAGCCACAGCTGCACGTACATGACGATGCCGGACACCGACAAGTACACCAGCGCCAGCCCGCCCAGCAGGTTCATGACGCGGGCCGGCAGGCCGAACATGTCACCGGAGTGAAAGTGCTTGATGTCTTCGTGCACCTGGGTACCGAAGGGGAAGCCGCTGACCGGGTAGCCCGGCTCGTACAGCGTTGCGACGTTACCGTTGCGGGCGTCATACACCACCTGCCGGGTCGATGCGCCGCCGGTGACGATCACGCCCTGCGGCATGCCGCCGTAGATGCGAGCCCGCACCACCTTGACCGGTGTGGACGGCTCGGTCTTGCGGAAGTTCTCCAGCGCGGCGGCGGCGATCGCTCGCACCTGCCCGGCCTGCAACGGCGCGCTGGCGTCGAAGCCGTGGTCGACCTTGACGAAGGTGTGCCACACGCTTTCAAAGCCGAGGAAAGTGCCGGAGAACGCGATGGCGATCAGGAACACCGCCGACAGCAGCGAGACGATGCGGTGCAGGCTGCGCCACATGCCACCGCCCATCCACAGCAGTCCGCTGCGGCCGGTCTTTACGCGTCCCGCCATCAGCTTGTAGTACATCCAAAGACCGGAGATGATCAGCACCCACAGCACTATCCCGCTGAGCAGCTCGAAGTAGACGCCCGGCTTGTCGCTCATGGTCCAGAAACGGTGCAGCTCCTTGGTGTACTGGCGCAGGCTGTACGGCAGCGGCGTGAAGCGCGGGATCGGCGCCACCGCTACCGGCTCGCCGGTGACGGCGTCAAAGCCCAGTACCTGGTCGCCGAGTTTGAATTGGCCGACCAGGCGCTGCTCCACCATGCGCAGTTCGGCGAAGCGCGGCGCGGCGCCGGGCGCGGTGCGCTCCAGAGCGGCCAGCGCCGTGTCCATGGCCGTTCCAAGGAGGACGTCGGCCGGCAGGCTAGCGGTGCCGAAATCGCGCGCCGAGATGACGGTGAAGTCGCCGTTGCCGTAGCGGCCTTCCTCAATCGACTGAATCACCGGATCGCTTTCCGGCGCGTTTGAAAGCAAAGCGGCAAGGTCGAGCGACTGGATCAGGGTGCCGGTGGCGCCCAGGTAAAGCATCAGCAGTGCGGCGAAAATTGCGAGAGTACGGTGCAGGGTACGCATGTCGGGTGGTTCTTTCTGAAAGCGTTGCGGATCAAGGCAGGCGGACGACCAGGCCGTCCAGCGCCGCGTTGACGATAATCTGGCAGGCCAGGCGGCTGTTGTCCTGCAGGCCGGAGGCGTAGTCCAGCGTCGATTCCTCGTCCGCATTCTTGCGCGGCAGGCGGTTCGCCCAGGCGCCATCGACGATCACGTGGCAGGTGCCGCAGGAACAGCTGCCGCCGCACTCGGCTTCGATGCCGGCGACGTTGTGGCGCACCGCTGTCTCCATCAGCGATTTGCCTTCCAGGGCCGCAACCATCTGCTCTCTGCCGCCGGGCTGGATGAAAGTAATCTTGGTCATGCTTGTCTCCTTGCTTTTTTGTTTTGGTCTCTATTCTTGCGACATGAGCTGCTTCATCGTCAGCGACATGTCCATCAGTCTTTGCTTGTCCAGCGTGCCCCTGCGGCCGATCAGCTGGCGCCCTGCCATGAATTCCGCCGGCGCGTTGACCGCTTCCACCGCCAGCAGGCGCTCGCCCTGGAAGTGGAACAGCGCCAGCATCTGCTTATCGGCATCGCCACGCAGCACGACATTGTCCGCGCCGATCGGGTAACCGGCGATCTGGATCTTCAGTCCGTACTGATCGGACCACTGCCACGGCACTTCCGGCGCCGGCGCAGCGCGCCCGGTGATCGCACTGGCCGCTTGTTTGGCCTGCTCCATGGCGTTCGGCACGCTCTCCAGCCGCGCCATGCAGTCATACAGCGGCAACGGCCGCCGCGTGACGTCGCCGATGGCGTAGATGTGCGGGTCCGAGGTGCGCGCATCCAGCCCGACCACAATGCCATCGTCGCACGCCAGTCCCGCCGCTTTGGCCAGGCCGTCGTTGGGGCGGCCGCCGACACCGATCAGCACCACATCGGCGGCCAAATCGCGGCCGTCGTCCAGCACCACCGCGCCAACCTTGCCCGCGTGCGGGACGATGCGCGCAACGCAGCGCCCGGTCTCGATCAGCACGCCATGCCCGGCATGTACGCCGGTCAGCAGCGCCGACAGCGCCGGATGCGCGACGCGGGCCAGCACGCGCGGCGCCCGCTCGACCACGGTGACCTGCGCACCGATCATGCTGGCGGCGGCCGCGACCTCCAGGCCGATGTAGCCGCCGCCGACGATCACCACCTTGGCGCCGGCATGGATCGCAGCCTTCAACCGCTCCGCATCGCGCACGCCGCGCAGCGTCAGCACGCCTTCGCTGTCGATGCCGGGTATCGGCGGCAGCAGCGGGCTACAGCCGGTGGCCAGCACCAGGCTGTCGTAAGCGATAGCCTCGCCATCGTCGAGTTGGAGGCGCCTTGTGGCGCGGTCGATGCCAACGATGCGGCAGCCGAGCCGCAGCGCGATGTGGTTCTCCTGGTAGAACGCGGCCGGGCGCAGTGCGACCTGCTCCGCCTGCATCTGCTCAAGCAGCCAGCCTTTCGACAGCGGCGGCCGCTGATACGGCAGGAATTCCTCCTCGCCCACCAGCGTGATATCGCCGTCGAAGCCGTACTGGCGCAGGAAGGCCGCCACCGCGCCGCCCGCGTGGCCGCCGCCGGCGATTACGACGTGGCTCACTGGCCGCCCTCCGCAGAACTTTTGCGCGCCAGCAGCAGCACCGTGTCGAGGCGCTGCCAGATCACGCTGACATCGGTGAAGCCGGCATCCTTCAGGCTGGCGAGCTGACTAGCCAGCGACGGCGTCGCATAGTCGGCGTGATGCACCGGCGGACCTTCGACGATGGCGTTGATGCCGCTCGACGCCAGCTCTTCGCGTGCGCCCTCCAGCCGGCGCGTCCACGCCGGGCCGGCGGCGCCCACGTGGTCCAGCGTCACCAGCCAGCCGCCGGACGGCAACCTGGCCGCCGCCTCCCGATGGAAGCGGCGGATGCCATCGAGGTTCTGGTGGATCGACAGCCAGGACGTAATCAGCACATCGACGTTGCGCGGCACGCAGCCCTGGCTGATGTCGCGAGAAGGACAGCCGATCACGTAGTCGACCTGCTTGCCGAAGCGCGCCAGGCGCATTCTGGCGTTGTCTTCGTTGCCGGTGACCGGTTCGGTCCACTGTCCGTGCGACTGCGGGAAGCGCTGCATGAACGCTTCGAGGAATTCGCCGGTGAAGGAACCGACATCGACGATCGAACGCGGCGCCGGCAGATCCTGCGCCACCACGGCCGCCGCCAGGCGTCGCGCAGCCCCAAGACGGTCGCCGGCAGGCTCGCCGGGATTGACCGCTTCGAAGTACACCTTGGGCGCGATGTCGGCCAAGCTGGCCGCCGCGTCGGGCTTGGCGTAGGCGCGCGCCACCACGGCGGCACGCTGCGCGACCGACGCCAGTTGGGTCGCTTGCACCGCCGACGCGTCTTGCGCCATCGCCGGAGCCGACGCCAGCATCAACACCAGGGTCGGCGCGCAAGCCAACCGCAACAATCTTTTTTTATTCAAAGCAGGTCTCCTTTATTATTCTCGGTCATGCCTAGGCAAGCCGGGTTGCTAGCAAGATATGTGAGCGAGAAAAAAAGGTCAATGAAATCAGTGGCTTATATACATATTGAAATAATATGTCTGGATTGACACACGATCGCGAAGACGCCGCTGGCATAATCAGCACACCATGACATTCGCCCCCATCCTGCTCGTAGAAGACGATCCCGACATCAGCACGCCGCTCTCCGGCTTCTTGCGCAGCAAAGGCTATCCGGTCCATGTGGCCGACAGCGCGGAAGCGGCCTTGTCCCTGCTGGAACACGAGCCGGTGGACCTGGTGCTGCTGGACGTCATGCTGCCCGGCATGGATGGCCTGGAGCTGTGCCGCCGCATGCGCGCCGCCGACGGCGGCCCCGCCATCATCATGGTCAGCGCGCTGGCCGAGCCGACCGACAAGGTAATCGGCCTGGAACTGGGCGCAGACGACTACGTGGCCAAACCCTTCGACCTGCGCGAACTGCTGGCGCGCATCCGCACCGCGCTGCGCCGCCGCACCGCGCCGGCCGACGCCGCTGCCGGCGCCGGCGAACTACCGGACACAGGCGGCGCGGAAGCGGTACCGGCCGAACTCGAATTACATTTCGCCGGTTGCCGCTTCTTCCCGTACCGCCGCTTCGTGCGCTCGCCGGCCGGCATCCGCATACCGCTGACCGGCGCTGAGACGGATCTGCTGCTGGTGTTTTGCCAGCACAGCAGGCAAGTGCTGTCGCGTGAAGCGCTGATCGGCTACACGCGCGGCAACAATTTCCCCATCTCGGCACGCTCGGTCGACTTGGTCGTCAGCCGCTTGCGCCGCAAGCTGGCCGGCGACAAGCCACACGCGGAAACCATCCGCACCGTGCGCGCGGACGGCTACGCCTTCCAGCCCGAAGTGACCTTCAAATGAAATGGCGCATGCCCGAGCTGTTTTCTTCGACGCTGGGCCAGATCGTGCTGATCTGCGCCTGCTCCTCGGTGGTCACCTTCCTGCTGTTCCTGGCGCTGCTGTTCAATCCCAACCGCCCGCCCAATGTGCCGTGGCCGTGGCAGACCACCTTCCGCATCGCCAGCGTGATCCGCGTGATCGAACGCACGCCGCCCGCCGAACGCGCGGTGGTGGCCGAGGCGATGGCGCAGTCGGATATCACTTTCCGTGTCACCGACAAGCCGGCGCCGTGTGCCATCGTCACCATGGACACCGACGAACTGGCGCGCGCGTTCGCCTATGAACTGCCGCAAGGACCGCAGGTGAAGGTCACCTCGTGCGTGCAAAAAGATCCGCGCAGCGACATCCTGGTGCTTGCGCAAATCGGCGGCACGCTGCTGGAAGCGCGCTCGCACGGCGCCTGGCTGGAGCAGACACGCATGTCGGTGCCGTTCTTCGGTGCGCTCGGTTTCCTGTTCGTGGGTGTGATCGCCATGTCGTCGTGGGCGGTGGCGCGGGTGGTACGGCCGCTGGGCAGGCTGGCGGACAAGGCCGACGCCTTCGGCCACGATCTGGCGCCCGCGCCCATCCTGGAAGAAGGGCCGCGCGAGATACGTCGCGTGGCGCGCGCCTTCAACCTGATGCAGGAACGCATCGCGCTGTCGCTGCGCAACCGCACGCGCATGCTGGCGGCGGTAAGCCACGACCTTCGCACGCCGTTGACCCGCATGCGCCTGCAGCTCGACACCCACGCCGACGGCGCGTCGAGCGGCATCATGCGCGACAAGCTGCGCAAGGATATCGATCTGATGCGCACCATGCTGTCCTCGGCGCTGGCCTTCCTGCGCACCGGCACGGAGCTGGAGAACAAGGAGTGGCTGGACCTCGGCGCGCTGGTCGCCACCCTGTGCGACGAGTACGAGGAAGGCGGCGCGGCGATCAGCTACCTGGGCCCAGACCAGCTGCGCTTCTTCTGCCGGCCGGATGCGATGCAGCGGGTCTTCATGAACCTGATCGACAACGCCCTGCGCCACGGCGAAACGGTGGTGGTGGCAGCTGCGGAGCAGAACGGCGCCATCCTGATCGACGTCATGGACGACGGGCCAGGCATACCCGAAGCGCACCTGAAGGATGTGCTGGAACCCTTCGTCCGGCTCGACGTCGCGCGCGGCGGCGCCACCGGCAACGTCGGCCTGGGCCTGGCCATCGTCAACGACATCGTGCGCGCGCACGGCGGCGAAGTGGTGCTGGCCAATCGCCGGCCGCGCGGACTGCAGGCGCGCGTCGTGCTGCGCAAGGCTTGAATGTGTCAAACTCGACGCAATATTTCAATGTGAACATAAGCTACTGATTTCATTGATTGTTTTACTTCCGTGGCTTATCGTTCAAGCAAATTGAACAGGGAGAATCGACATTCATGAATAAGTTCGCTGCCATAGTCCTGGCGTTGGCCGCCGCCGAGGGAGTTCACCACGACGCCGCCGCTCAAGCGCCAAGCGTCACCATCGGCAATGATCTGCTGAGCGCCACCGTCGCCCTGCCCGACGCCCGCAAAGGCTACTATCGCGGCACCCGCTTCGACTGGTCGGGCGTGCTCACCAGCCTGCGCTACAAGGGCCACGACTACATCACGCCTTGGTCCGACATCAACGATCCCGCCGTCAGCGACTACGAATACCGTGGCGACAAAATCGCCACCGGCACCACCACGACCATGATCGGATTGCCTGAAGAATTCGCCTCGCTGCCGGAACGCACGGCCTTCGGTTGGGAAGCGGCCAGGCCTGGCGGCACTTTCGTCAAGATCGGCGTCGGCATCTTGCGCAAGCCTGATGACCAGCCCTACGACCATTTCCGCCAGTATGAGATTGTCGATGGCGACAAGTGGGAGGTGCAGGCCGGCGCCGATGCCGTCACCTTCAAGCAGGCCGTCAATGATGCCGCTTCCGGCTACGGCTACGCCTACACCAAGAAAGTCGCCATCGTCGCCGGCAAGTCTGAACTGGTTATTGAGCACACGCTGCGCAACACCGGCATCAAGCCCATCACCGGCTTCGTGTACGAGCACAACTTCATGCGATGGGACAACCAGCCGCCTGGGCCTGACTACTCGATGCACTTTGCCTACGATCCCAAGCCGGCCGAGCCGCTCGGCGACATGCCGCTGGCCTACAACGGCCGCAGCGTCAGCTTCACGCGCGCCCTGGCCGGCAAGGAATCCGTACGCAGCCTGCCGACAGGCTTCGGCGGTGACGCCAGGGACTACGATTTCCGCTTCGAGCACAAGGGCCTGGGCATAGGCCTGCGCATGACGGCCGACCAGCCGCTGTACCGCGCCGTCATCTGGGGCATGCGCACGGTGTTCTCGATCGAGCCGTTCATCAGCTACGACATCCAGCCCGGCCAGCAGTTCAGCTGGACGCATACCTATCAGGCGTATCAGCTACCGTATCGCAACAATTGAGATGGTTGCGACGTAAATTTTTCATCCGTTGGCGGCGATTGCAAGCCGCCTTGGGCGCGATAGTTTTCTATCGCGCTTTTTTTTGCGACATACCGCTCAGCAACTGCCGGGCGCATCGCTCCACTTCGTCGATTTCCACCGGCTTGTTGACGTGGCTGTTGAAGCCGGCCGCCAGCGCATTTTGTACGTCGCCCTTGCGCCCGAAACCGGTCACGGCGATGGCCGGCAAGTCGCGGCCGCGCTCCATGTCCCGCACCGCGCGGATGAAGCTGAAGCCGTCCATCTCCGGCATGCCGATGTCGGAAATCAAGAGATCGAACTGCTCCGTCGCCAGCAGCGCCAGGGCCTCGTGCGGCGAGGTGGTGGCGCGGACGATGGCGCCGGTCAGCTGCAGCAACTGGCTGAACGCTTCCATCACGTCGGCGCTGTCGTCCACCACCAGGATGCGCACACCGCCCAGCGACGCCGCGATCGCCTCCGGCGGCGGCGCTTCGCGCTCGGCCTGCCTGTTGTCGAGCGGCAGCCATACGGTGAAGCACGCACCTTGGCCACTGCCGGCGGAGGCGGCCTGCACCTGGCCGTCGTGCAGTTCGACGATTTGCTTGACCATCGCCAGTCCGATGCCCAGGCCCTTGGTGCCGCGCACGATGCTGGGCGTGCCCTGGCCGAACATGTCGAAGATGGCCGGCAGGTATTCGGCCACGATGCCCTGGCCGTTGTCGCGCACCTCCAGCCTGGCGCGCTGCGGTTCGGCCGACAGCCCCACTTCGATCAAGCCGCCGGCCGGCGTGAATTTGATGGCGTTGCTGAGCAGGTTCCAGATTACCTGTTCAATGCGGGTCTGGTCGGCGTACAGCCACAGCGGTTCGCCCGCCGTCTCGAACGCGATGGCCAGGTTGGCCGCCGCCGGGTCGTCGCGCACCACGTCGACGATACTGCGGGTAACGAGGTTGAGGTCGACCCGCTGGCGGTGCACGGTCATCTTGCCGGTCTTCAGCCGCGACAGGTCCAGCAGGTCGTTGATGATCTTGGCCTGGCTCACGGTCGAGGCGCGGATCGCGACGGCCGCTTTTTGCAACTGGGGATGGGCGGCGACGTCCGGCATGCGGCAGATCAGGTCGGCGTTGAGGTGGATCAGGTTCAAGGGATGCTTGAGTTCGTGCGACATGACGGCCAGGAACTCGTCCTTGAGGGCGTTGGCGGTCTGCGCCTCGGCCCGCCGGCTGCGCTCCCTCGCCAGCTGCTCGGTGCGCCGGCGGTCGTATTCCAACCGCCCGGTCAGGTCGCGGCCGATCTTGGCGTAGCCGTAGAATTCGCCGTCCGCCAGCGGCACCAGTACCCCGCTACAGAACAAGCGGCTGCCGTCCTTGCGCTGGTGCCAGCGTTCGTCCTCCGCCCGTCCATGCTCGCGGGCGCGGCGCTTTTCGTTGGCCGGCACGCCGGCGGCCTGGTCCTCGGGCGTGAAGATCACGCTGTCCGGCTGGCCCAGGATTTCCGCTTCCGTGTAGCCGAAGATGCGCTCGGCGCCGCTGTTGAAGCTAGTGATGCGGCCGTCGCAGTCCATGGTCAGGATGGCGTAGTCCTTGGTGCTGGCGGCCACCAGGCGCATGCGCTTTTCGTTGAGCCGCATCTGCTCCTCGGCGCGGCGGCGGCCGGTAATGTCGATGAAGGTTAGCACCGCGCCTTCGATCCGGTCCTGCACCGTGCGGTAGGGCAGGATGCGGGCGATGAACCAGCGGCCGTCGCTGCTGCTGACTTCGCGCTCGACCGCCTGCAGCGTTTCGAACGAAGCGGTGGCGTCGTCGGCCAGTTGCGGGTAATCGAGCCGGTGGGTGATGTCGTGCAGCGGCCGGCCCAGGTCGCCTGGAATCAGGTTGAACAAGCCGGCCGCGTGCGGCGTGTAGCGCTTGATGCGCCGGTTGCGGTCGACAAAGATAGTGGCGATGTCGGTGGCGGTGATCAGGTTCTGCAAATCGTCGTTGACCTTGCCGGCCTCCTCCACCTTGTTCTTCAGCTCGAAGTTGACGGTGACCAGTTCCTCGTTGACGGACTGCAGCTCCTCCTTGCTGGTCTCCAGCTCCTCGGTCGCCGAGCGCAGTTCCTCGTTGATGGCTTGCAGCTCTTCGTTGGAGGCCTTCAACTCCTCGGTAGCGGTTTCGGAGTGCTCGATGGTGTCCTGCAGCTGGGCCTTGGTGCGCCGCAATTCCTCTTCCAGGCCGGTCAGAATGGCGTCTTCCTGCAGCACTTCCACGGCGACTTCCTGGCCCTCGGTGGTTTGCTCCACTTTGTGGAACAGCACCAAGAAGAAATCCGTGCCGGTGCTGGCGTCGTACACCGGCCGCGCCGTCATGTTGACGTGGAACGCGCGCTCGCCGCGCCGCATGCCGATGCGCCGCGTCTCCACGCTCTTGCCGCTTTGCGCGGCTTGGAACAGTGCGGTGCGCAGCTCCAGCCGCAGTTCCGGCTCGACCAGCGCGATCAGGTTGCGCGACGGCTCGCCGGCCGCGTGGCGCAGGAAGGGGTGGATGCCTTCCGACAGGTGCACGATGTTGGCCTCGCTGTCGACCAGCACGCTCGGCGGCGCGTACTCGGCCAGCACGCGCTGATGCAGCGCCGCGTAGGAAAACTTGCCCTTGTCGGCCGGCGCCAGCGCGGGTGCGGCGACGCGCGGCACCGGCGCCACCGCCATCGGGATCGCGGCGCGGATAAAACGCGGCGCCGGCTTGGCCCGGTACAGCCGGCTTTTTTTATCGACCGGGACGAAGAATTCCGCCATCGTGTCGGCCGACTCCGAACCGCCGAGCAACAGATAGCCGTTGGGCTTGAGTGCGAAGTGAAACATTTCCAGCACTTCCGCGTGGGCCTCGCGGTTCAGGTAGATCAGCAGGTTGCGGCAACTGATCAGGTCCAGCCGGGAAAACGGCGGGTCGCGCAGCACGTTCTGGTGGGCGAACAGGATGGTGTCGCGCAGCGGCTTGCGGATGCGGTAGCGCCCGTCCTCCTGCAGGAAATGGCGCTTGAGCCGTACCTCGCCCACATCCTCCGCGATGCTGGGCGGATAGAGGCCGGCGCGCGCCACCGCGATGGCGCGCTCGTCGATGTCCGAACCGAACAGCTGGAAGCGGTAGTCGAGCTGCAGCTGCTCGGTGTGCTCGGCCAGCAGCATCGCCAGCGAGTACGCTTCCTGGCCGGTGGAACAGCCCACGCTCCATACCCGCACCATGTCCTCGCCTTCGCGCTCGCTGAACAATTCCGGGATGATTTCCCGCTCAAGCAAGTCGAAGGCGTCGCGGTCGCGGAAGAACTGGGTGACGCCGATCAGCATGTCGGCCAGCAGGGCCTGACTCTCGGAGGCATCCTGCCGCAGCAGCGTGCGGTAATCGGACAGGTCGTGCAGGTCGCGCACCTGCAGACGGCGCTCGATGCGGCGCAGCACGGTAGCGCGCTTGTATTTGGTGAAGTCATGGCCCGAGCGGGTGCGCAGGATGGCAAGGATCTCGCGCAGCGTTTCCTCCTGCTGATGCGCGGACAGCGCCGGCTCCGGCGCATCAGTGCTCTCCGCCGCCGGCAGGTGGATCTCGCGCAGATTGCGCCAGAACTCATGCAGCTTGTGCGGCATCTGCGCCGCCGGCAGTACGAAGTCGGCCAGGCCGGTTTCGATGGCGGCGCGCGGCATGCCCGGATGCCCGGCCTCCTCCGGCGCCTGCACCATCACCAGGCCGCCGTGCTCCTTGATCGTGGCCAGGCTGCTGATGCCGTCGGCACCGGTGCCGCTGAGTATCACCGCCACCGCGTGGGGTCCGTGCGCCAGCGCCAGCGAGCGCATGAACTGATCGATCGCCACCGGCAGCCCGTTGGGCTGGCGCTCGCGCACGCGTAGGTAGCCATCGTTCATTTCCAGGTGCTGCCTGGGCGAGATGATGTAGACGCTGTTCTGCTGCACATGGGTTGGCTTGGCGACGGCAAGCACCGGCATGGCCGTCGCGCGTTGCAGAATCGCCCCCGCATTGCTTTCGTGCGTGGGCGACAGGTGCATGACCACCACGTACGCCGCGCCGGCGTCGGGCGGCATATTGCCAAAGAATGAAAGCAGCGCCTCCATGCCCCCCGCCGACGCGCCGATGCCGACGATGGGGAACTGCTGAGAACTTCGCATGATGCTCTCCGGAGGAGTTCGCACGCTCTGAGAAGACAGATCGGTTGAGTTCATTTCCGCAGGTCCGGCAAAAAACGTAGTGGAATTTTACACCGCAAATTCGATGCCGCGCATGTGCGCCAGCGTACCGAAAAAAAGCGCACACTCGCCAAACATGGTCACTGAAAGGAGACCACCATCATGCAGAAACTTATCCTGATCGGTGCATCGGCGGGCGGTGTCAAGGCCCTCACCAGCATCACCTCGGCCTTGCCGGCGAGCCTGCCGGCCACGGTGCTGATCGTGATGCACATCGGCGCGCGCCGCAGCCTGCTGCCCGACATACTTCAAAAAATGTGCCCGTTGCCGGTGCGCCACGCGGAAGACTGTGCGCTGCTGCTGCCGGGTCAGGTCTTGATCGCGCCGCCGGACCTGCACCTGACGGTGGAGCAATACCAAGGACAGCCGAGAGCACGCCTGTGGCACGGCCCGAAGGAGAACTACACGCGCCCGGCCATCGACCCCCTTTTCCGCTCGGCCGCCGAAGCCTTCGACGGCCATGTGATCGCCACCGTGCTGACCGGTTATCTCGACGACGGCACAGCAGGCCTGCAGGCGGTTAAGGCCTGCGGCGGCTACGCCGTGGTGCAGGATCCGAACGATGCGCAGGTGCCCGACATGCCGACAAGCGCACTCAGCTATGTCAGCGTGGACCGGGTGCTGCCGCTGGCGAAAATCGGCCCGCTGCTGGCGACGCTGGCGTTGGAAGCGGCGCCAGCGCGGCGCGATGCCGATCGGCCGAACTGGATCACCGTGGAAAACCGCTACATCCGCAGCGCCGCCGGCATCGCGCAGCTGCAGGAGATCGGCGTGCCGTCCGCGTATACCTGTCCCGAATGCCATGGCGCTTTATGGCAAATCAAGGATGCGATGCCACCGCGCTTCCGCTGCCATACCGGCCACAGCTTTTCGGCATGCGCGCTGTCGCGGTTGCAGGACCAGGCCGTGGAAAACATGCTGTGGTCGTCGGTGCGGGCCTTGCAGGAACGGGCCCGCCTCGAACAGGAACTGTTGGGACAGGCAGCGGCGCGCCAAGACCTGGAGGCGGCACAGGGCCACGCCCATCGCATCCGCAAGGCGGAGACGGATATCGCGGCCCTGCATGCCTTGCTTGAAAGGCTGGCGCCTAAGCCATCGGTGGCGGCGGAACCCGATTGACCAGCGCTTCGCCGCGCTCGAACGCGCTGATGCTGGCAATGGTGGTTTGCATGATCTGGCCGATGGCCTCTTCCGTGAAGAAGGCCTGGTGGCCGGTGACGATAACGTTGGGGAAGGACACCAGGCGCTGGATCACGTCGTCGCAAATAATGGTCGAGGACAAATCCTGGAAGAACAGGCTGGCCTCCTGCTCGTAGACGTCGATGGCCAGGCCGCCCAACTGGCCTGTCTTCAGCGCCTCGATGGCCGCGTTGGTGTCGACCAGGCCGCCACGGCTGGTGTTGACCAGGATGGCGCCACGCTTGGCGCGCGCCAGCGCTTCGGCGTTGACAATGTGGTGGGTCTCCTCGGTCAGCGGGCAATGCAGCGACACCACATCGCTACTGGCCAGCAACTGCTCGACCGGCACATAGCGGCCGATGGCTTCGAACGCGGCCGACGGATAGCGATCGTAGCCGATCACCGTGCAGCCGAAGCCGGCCATGATGCGCGCGAAGATGGTGCCGATCTTGCCTGTGCCGATCACGCCCACGGTCTTGCCGTGCAAGTCGAAACCCATCAGGCCGTCGAGGTCGAAGTTGCCCTCGCGCGTGCGCACGCTGGCGCGGGCGATCTTGCGGTTCACGGCCAGCAGCAGGCCGACGGCGAACTCGGCCACCGAATGCGGCGAGTAATCGGTCACGCGCACCACGGCAATGTCGAGCCGTTCTGCGGCGGCGGTGTCGATCTGGTTGTAGCCGGTGGAACGGGTGGCCACCAGCCGCGTGCCCTGCGCGGCCAGGAGCGCCAACACCTCGGCGTCGACGGTGTCGTTGACGAACACGCACACCGCCTCGCAGCCGGCCGCCAGCGGCGCGCTGGTGGCGCTCAGGCGGTCTTCCAGGAAACGCAACTCATGGCCGGCCTCGGCGTTGGCCCGCGTCAGCATGGTCTTGTCATATCGGCGTGCACTGAATACCGCAACTTTCATGTTCCCGGCCTTCGCTCCTGGTCAACGATCGTTCCATCATACATGACGAAATTACCAGGCCTCCAGCAATCCAGCGACCTCGAAAAAGACGATTTCGATTTGCGGAACAAATTGAATGAGCTTGAACGGCTTGCCACTGGCACTGAGTGCAAGATGGTAGTTCAAGTCCGCTTCCTTGGCTTTGGCGGCCGCGCGGTCAGTCTCGCGCGTCTGCACGCCCCGACCGAAATTAAGTACACGCGTCTTTTTTATGCGATGAATTCAGTTTTTAAGGTAGTTTAACAAAGTACAGATGTCATATTGTGGTCACAAACATTCAATAAGATCCCGGCTTCCATATCCATTTCCAAGCAAGGGGACTTATGAACTACCGATTGATGATGAGCGCAGGACTCGCCCTGTGCGCCAGCCCGGCGTTCGCGCTGAACATCGTGCTGACCAACGATGACGGCCTGACCAGCAACGTCAAGGCGCTGTACGACGAACTGAAGGCCGCCGGCCACTCGGTCATCGTCTCGGTGCCGTGCACCGGCCAGAGCGGCCGTAGCGGCGCCATCGTGATGTACAGCACCACCACCATCATCCCGGACAACGACAAGACCCAGATCGACGCCGAAGGCGGTTGCCACAACGGCGCCGCGCCTACCGGCGCACCGGCGGTCGGCCAGTTCACCAAGAGCGGTTACACCGGCGGCGACTACAACTACGTGCACGGCACGCCGGTGATGTCCACCATGTACGGCCTGGACGTGCTGGCCACCGCACGCTGGGGCAAGGCGCCCGATCTGGTGCTGTCCGGCCCGAACGAAGGCCAGAACGTCGGCAAGCTGGTGATCAACTCCGGCACCATCGGCAACGTGCAGTTCAGCGCCGGCCGTGGCATTCCATCGATCGCGCTGAGCGCCAGCGCGGACAGCGCCGACAACGCCGGACTGGCCAACGCCAAGTCCAAGGTGGTGGCGCAACTGACCCTGAAATTGATCGCAGCCCTGCAGGCCAAGGCCGGCAGCTCGGCCTTGCTGCCAGCGGGCGTGGCGCTGAACGTCAACTTTCCGGACTCGCCGTCCACCAGCAATGTGTTCGCGTTCACGCGCCAGGGCACCTACGACACCTACAACCTGAAGTTCTCCAGCGCCGCGCCGTGGGGCTTGAGCGGTTCAGCGCCTGCCGCCGCCACCGCCGAGCAGGCGGAAGACGAAGCGCTGGTCTACAAGACCAAGGTATCGGTCACCGCCATGCAGGTGGGCTACGAGCAGCGTCCGGCCGCCCAGCAATGGCTGCGCCTGCGTCTGCGTGACCTGTTCGCACAGTGAGCCGCGCCATGAAACTGAATGTTCCAAGCTGCGCCGCCATCCTGATGCCCTTGCTGCTCGCAGCCTGCGGCAGCAGCCACGATAACGAACCGGCCGCACCGGTCGCGGCCAAGGTCAGCGTGACCGAGCTGGCCGCCGGTGTCTACGCGGTCGGCAGCGGCGATGCCGCCGCCCCCACCGCCGGCAAATACTATGCGGCGGCCGACGGCGCGCGCCTGCTGGTGCTCAACAACAGCGCCCAGCAAGCCGGCGCGCTGTATCGCCGCGACGCCGGCAGCAGCGCCGCCTGGCAAATGACGCCGGCGCCGACGCAGGACACCAAGCTGGATCTGCTGAACAGCAACGCGATACCGTCGACCGTGGTGAACATCACCAGCGTCGCCCGCAGCTACAGCGTGCGTCTGGCCAGCGGCGCGGCGGCCGCGTTCTCCGTCAACAGCAGCGGCGACATCGTGGCCGGCGCCACCAGCTGCAAGCTGTCCGGCAAGTTGACGGCCAGCTCGCTGCCGAACGCGCTAAAAGCGTCGCTCACGGCATCGGGCTGCGGCGACCTGCCTGCGCAGTCGGAGGGCTATCTGGTGGTGGATGCGGATTATTCGCCAGCGGTGTTCCGCCTGCTGACCTACAGCGGCAACACGCTGGTGGATTTGTGGAGCTACGCGGAGTGAGGTAGTGCCCGCGTGCTGAGCCACTTTGCCGCAGCCTTGAAGGCTGCGGCTACCGTTTCATCCGATGCCTCGCCTGGCGGTTCGGTATTGGTCAGACCCGTCAGGCCCATCGACATCACTTGCGCGCACAGCGCATCGATCCCCTGCGCGTCCGGCAGGTATTTTCGGAAGACTTTCACCAGGTTGTTGCCGCGACGGCTGCGCATGTCAGCCGTGTAGGCCAGCAGTTCCGGCATGCGCGTGGCAGCGAGGGCCACGGCGAAGTTGGCGCGCGCCAGATCGAGCTTCTTGCCATCGCCTTCGGTGCGCAGGCGTTCCAGCTCGGCCAGGCTGGCGGCGTCCATCGCCGACAGGATGTGCGCGATGATGGATTCCAGGCCGGCGATCACCAGGTCACGCTGCGTTGGATAGCGGTTGCTGAGCGTGGTGTGCGGAATGCCCAGGTCGGCCGCGACGGTGCGGTGCGTCAGGCCGTTCACGCCCTGCGCCGCCAGCCGCATGCCGCAGACGCGCGCGGCCTGCGCCTGCCAGTCTGCGGACCTGCCCAAGCCGGGCGCCGCCAACAGGCCTGCCTTGGGCGCTTGCATCTGTTCCAGTAGCAGCGCAAAGAGCGCACCGTCGCCGCTATCGGGCGTGTCGGCCACGCCCCCTGCGAACAAACGGCGCAAACACAAGCGCCGCAACATGCGATAGCTTGGCTCCGCACTCAATACCGTGCTGTACGCCAGCTCGGCGACGATGTAGCCGTGCCACCAACCGCACGCCACCAACCCCGACGCCATTGCCGCCGCCTCGGCGAAGCCATTCCAGAAACCGCGCCGGGTCGCCGACCACGCCGCAAAGACAGGCGGCAGCGAAACATCCCAGGTACAGGCGTGCAGCAGTTCCAGGTACAGGATCGAGACGGCGCGGTGGCGTGTGGAGAGTTCGTCGATGATCGCCTCCGCCAGTTCGGCGGCGGTGGCGGGCGGCAGGCTGCCGAGCGATGCCAGCATCTTGCGCCAGCGCGCCAGCAGCGCCTCGTCCTGCACGGCGGCGGCGGCGCAGATCGCGGCGATGACGTCGACCCGCGCGCCGTAATGGCTGCTCAGCACCGTCACCGACACCCCCAGCATCTGCGCCAGCGGCCGCAGCGTCAGGCCGGCCAGGCCGCCCTCGCTGACAATCGCGCACGCGGCCTTCAGCAAGGCTTCTGCCTGCGGTGCTTTTCTCGGCCGGCGGATGGCGGCATGCTGGATCACGGGGAACTCGTTGCGCTAAAAGGGATGCGCGCCATTGTAGAACATTTGCTCAGCGATAGCGCAAGCCAAACCCGAACGGATACAAAGTGTCCGCCGCCGGATAGCCCGGGGCGTCCGGATCGTTGTCGATCACGGCCTGCAGCTTGTTGGCCAGTGCGAACGGCAGCTTGCCCAGGGGCCGCGCCCTGCCGCTCAGCACATCGAGCAGCGCCTGGTCGGAAACGCCGAAGGTCGCCACCAGCGCGCCGGCCGATTTGATGCCGCTGGCGTCGTCCAGCACGTAGGGATTGCGGAAGTAGATGTCCAGCACCGTGCGCTCCGCGCCCACTTCCCGCATCACCGCCTGGATTTCCGACAGCGAGGGCGTGATGCGCCACGACTGCGCCTGCGCCATCGTGGTGAACGACAGGCTGTTGGCCTCCCACGGCAGCGCGCCGCCGAAGATCAAGCCCATCGGCCGGCCCGGCACAAACTCCGCATCGTCGGCGCAGCGCGGATTGCGATCCGGGACCAGTTGGCATCCATCCTCCGCGCCCCACACCTTGCCGGTACGCGGGTTGATGCGGGCCGGATCGGCGCCGCTGTCGGCGCCGCGCGTGCGGTAGCCGCCGGTGTTGACGTTGTTGACCTGCACGCGGATCAAGGCGACATCATGGCCGGCGGCGCTCGGACGCGGCTGACCTGCGGTCACCGTGCCGTCGGTGACACGGAAGCCGTGGCGCTCCGCCTCGGCCTTGGCCACGCCCATCGTGTACAGCGCGGCGCCGGGCTTAAGCGGCAGCAGCGGCTTGCCGTCGCGCGCACCGTTCTGCAGCAGCACCACCGACTGCCGCTGCACTTCCAGCCCGGCGGCGCGGTTGGCGGCGTTGCCTACCACGGCTCCGGCGCGCGCCGCATCGACGTAGGGATTCTCAAACAAGCCAAGCTCGAATTGTTCGGTCAGCAGCCGGGTGGCCGCCAGGTCGATGCGCTCGCGCGTCACCAGTCCCGCGCCGACCAGGTCGGACACCGTGGCGGCCTGGCGGAAACCGGACAGCACGTCGGTGCCGCCGTTGACCGCCGCCGCGATCCGTTCGGGCACGGTCAGCTGCTCCAGCCCCCAGGCGCGGTCGCTGACGATGCCGGTATCGGAATTGACATTGCCCTTGAAACCCAGCTGCCCGCGCAGCAAATCGTTGACCACCTGCGCGTTGAAGGCGAAGCCGATTTCGCGGTAGTCCACGCCGTCATGACGCAGGCGGCGCGGCACGCCGTAGTACGGCATGATCGACGACACGCCGGCCTTGATCGCCGCCTTGAAGGGCTTGAGCGCGTCGCCGAACTGGCCGGCCGGGTACACCTGCGATTTGCCGAACGAGTAGTGCGGGTCCAGCCCATCCTCCTGCGGCCCGCCGCCGGGGAAGTGCTTGATGGTGAGCGCCACCGCCGACGCGGGGCTGAGCGCTTCGCCCTGCAAGCCCACCACCAGCGCGCTGATGATGTCCGCGCTCAGGTCGGCGTTCTCGCCAAAGGTTTCGTGCACGCGGTGCCAGCGCGGCTCGGTGGCCAGGTCGGCCTGGTAGCCGTACATGCCGCGCAGGCCGAGCGCGCGCCATTCCTGCCCCATGACCCGCGCCAGCGTGCGCGCGGGTTCAACGCCGCCGCTGCCCAGCACCGCTGCCGCAATTCCCGGCTCCTTCGGAAATTCGCTGAGCAGCCCCGCCCCGCCGCCGATGCCGAAACGCGGATCGGTCTCCACGTGGTTGCGCGGATTGCTCTTGAAGAGTACCGGGATGCCCAGCGGCTGCGCTTCGGCCAGCGCCTGCACGGCGTTGACGTAGTTCGCCAGCTGGGCCGGCGTGACGGCAGCGCCGTTCATGCCGCCGCCATCGGCTGGACAGGCGCCGGCCTCGCCGACGACCAGGTTGCGCAGGATGAAGCGCGTCATGTGCTCGCCCGCGACCAGCGCCTGGGCCTGCGGCGTCAGCGCACCGCCGCAGCCGGCGTTGAGCGTATCGATCAACATCATGCCGGCTTTGTCCTGCAGGTTCATGCGGCCCACCAGGTCGGCCACCCGCTGCGGCACCGGCAGGCGCCAGTCTTCGTAGGGATCGAGCTGGCCGTTGCCGTTGGCATCGCGGAAGGCCAGGCCGTCGACCTTGAGCAGCGCCTTGCTGCGCACACCGAGCTCCGGCTGAGGCGGCGCGGCCACCGCCAGGGTCCAGGCGTTGAGCGCCCCGCAAATGGCCAGCGTGGCCTTGAGCAAGCTTGTTTTCATTGTACGTCTCCGAGTAAAACGTTTTACTTACCCAAAGAGGATACCGGAGGACGTACAAAAGCCCAACACGCGAATTCAGATATCAGCTATGCGCTAACGCGATAGCTGGTGTGCGCGGATCATCTGGCTCAGGCCATCGACGATGGCGTTCTCGGCGCAGCCGCGCACCACCGGGCTGCCGTTCACTTCAAACAGCGGCAGATCGTAGGCGGCGTCCGGCGGCAGGTAGCCGATGCGGTCATTGGCGATGGAAACCAGCAGCGTATCGGTCAGCGGCGAGGCCGCATACAGGCGCGCGCCGATGGCGTTCAGCACTTCGCCGGATACGCCGGCCACGGCCACGCGGTCGATCATGATCAGGCTAAGGCGCAAGGGCACGCTCTCCACTTGCTGCTGTTTCATGGTCGCCATCACATTGCGTCCGACCTTGGCCGGGCAGGACAGCACGCGCTGGGCTGCGGCCAGCCGCACGCTGGATTGCAGCTGGTCGATCCCCGCCGCCACGCGCACCGCCTCGGCGCCGAGCAACAGCCCCTGCGCATCCATCGCCCGGTAGGCGGCGGCGTTGGCCTGCTGCGCATCCACCTCGCGCGGCCGCGATACGCGCGGCGCCTGATCGCCCAGCGCGCCCGGCGTCCACAACGCCACCACGCCCCGGCCGATCGTCTCTTCGACGTAGCGTTCAGCCGCACCGGCCAGGTCGCCGGAGATTTCATTGGCGCCCAGCGTCACGGTCGAATGCACAGCGTAGTTCAGCAGCACCGCCAGCGGCGCACCGTCTGCGGTTTCCACCTTGACCACCCTGAGCGTCTTGTCCGACGGCCCATCGGCGGCATAGCCAAGGCCCCAGCCGCGTACGGGGCTGTAGGCGTCGCGGTTGACGTTGACATCGACCTGGCCACGGCCGCTGCCCAGGCGCGCGGGCTGCAATGCCTCGCCGGCCTGGCGCAGCGCCGCCAGCATGCGGTCGTAGACCCATGCCGTGTAGGCGTCCGACTCGGGACCGCCGTCGTGCGCCAGCGCG
This sequence comes from Duganella paludis, assembly GCF_054461335.1. NCBI lineage: Bacteria > Pseudomonadati > Pseudomonadota > Betaproteobacteria > Burkholderiales > Oxalobacteraceae > Duganella > Duganella paludis. The sequence continues at coordinate 4,419,129 of NZ_CM136922.1, read as the reverse complement.
CCCGGCGTTACGCGGCCGAGGCGCGGCGCGCTATGGTTGTGGCTTGGGCTGATCAGCACGTGGTCGGACGCGATGCCTAGCTCACGTGCGATGCGCTGGCGTACCGCTTCCGTGTCACCGACCTCGATCAAGTCGAGCGACACCAGCGCCACCCGGCGGCGGCCATCGTCCAGCACCAGCGCGCGCAGGTAGATCGGGTCATGCACCGCCTTGAACGAACCGCCCATGGGATTGAGCGCAGTCAGGTGCGGCGGCGTAATGTCGACCCGCACGGCGCCGGCGCGCAGCGTCGAACAGGCCGCGCCGGCGAACACGATGTTGACCGGCGCCGCCACATCCAGCTGCCCCGCCGTTGCCGCCAGCCGCCCGCTGCTACGGTCGACGGCGAAGACCTTGACCGCATTCGACGCTTCGTTCGCGGCCAGCAGCCAGCGGCCGTCCGGCGACAGCGCCAGGTGCCAGGGCTGCTTGCCGCCGGACCCTATCCGCTGCAGCTCCGACAAGCGCCCGGAGGCCGCATCGACCGCGTAGGCGATGATGGTATCCTCGCCCCGGTTCGACAGGTACAGCCGCTTGCCATCGGCCGACACCAGGATTTCGCCCGCGCTTTTCTTGCCCTGATAGCCGGCGCTCAGCGTCGACAATGTCTGTAGCGGCGTTAGCGTTCCGCTGCCGGCATCCCATGCGTACACGTTCAGATCGGCCGTGAGCTCGTTCAGCAGATAGGCGTAGCGGCCATCCGGACCGAAGACCAGGTGACGCGGGCCGGAGCCGGGAGGCAGTTGCAGGAACGGCGTATCGGCAGGCTGCAGCCGGCGCTCGCCCGCAACAAAACGGTAGACGAACACGCGGTCCGCACCGAGGTCGCTCACCAGCACAAACTTGCGCGACGGGTCCAGCGTGACGCCATGCGCATGCGGGCTCAGTTGGCGGGGCGTCGGCCCCGTGCCGTAGTCGCTGACCACCGAACCAGACTCGCCCAGCATGCCCGACGCCTGCACCGCCAGCGCGGCGACCTGGCCGGTGCCATAGTTGGCCACGAACATGGTGTTGGAGCGCTCATCCAGCGCCAGGTGGGTCGGACCGCCGCCGCCCGACTGCACGCTGCCGGCTTCCTCCAGCGCGCCGGTGACAGGATCGATGCGCAGGCTGAACACCTTGCCGTGCGACAGCCCGTCGTTGCCGGTTTCGCTGACGCTGTACAGCATGGGCCGCGCAGCGTCTTTCACCAGCCAGGTCGGCCGGTCGATGGTCGACACGGCGCGGGCCGCAGCGGGCACGCCGGTGTTCACGTCGAACGTGGTGGTGAAGATGGACGACGCGCCGCCCTGCTGGTGGGTGCCGATGTAGAGGCGCTCCGTGCCGCATTCGGCGGCATGGGCGGTGGCCGCCGCCAGCGCGAGTAGCGCACCGGAAAAAATCCTTGAATAAGTGGACATGAGCGGCCTACAGGTGGACGACCAAACCATCCAGCGCTTCGCTGAACACAATCTGGCAGGACAGGCGGCTGTCGTGCCGCACGCCCGCAGCGCAATCGAGGGTGGCTTCCTCGTCGCCGCTTTTCAGCGGCAGGCGGCTGCCCCACTCGTCCTTCACATGCACATGGCAGGTGCCACAGGAACAGCTGCCGCCGCATTCCGCATCGATGCCGGGAATATTGTTGCGCACCGCCGCCTCCATCACCGTCTTGCCGGCCATGCCCTGCACCGCCTGCTGCTTGCCGTCCGGCTGAATAAAAATGATTGTTGCCATTGCTGCTCTCCCTTGTTACGTGTTCATCAGCTGCTTCATCGTCAGCGACATGTCCACCAGTTTCTGTTTATCGAGGCCGGCCTTGCGGCCGATCAGCTGGCGCCCCGCCATGAATTCGGCCGGCGCGTTGACCGCCTCCACCGCCAGCAAGCGCTCGCCGCTGAAATGGAACAGCGCCATCGATGACGTGTGCGGCTGGGCGCGCACCACCACCTCGTCGGCGCCATACGGATAGCCGGCGATCTGGATCTTCAGGCCGTACTGGTCCGACCACTGCCACGGCACTTCGGGCGCCGGCGCCGGCCGGCCGGTGATGGCGCAAGCCGCCTGCTTGGCCTGCTCGCTGGCGTTCGGCACACTTTCCAGCCGCGCCGTGCGCTCGTACAGCGGCAACGGCCGGCGCGTCACATCGCCGATGGCGAAAATATGCGGATCGGAAGTCTGCGCCTGCAAGTCGACCACGATGCCGTCCTCGCACGCCAGGCCGGCGGCGCGCGCCAGCCCGTCGTTGGGCATGCCGCCGACGCCGATCAGCACCACGCTGCACGCGATCACGCGGCCGTCGTCCAGCACCGCCTGGCGCACCACGCCGGCGGCCGAGTCGATGCGGGCCACGCAACGGCCGGTTTCGATTTGCACGCCGTGGCGCGCATGCTCGCGGCTCAGGAAGGCCGACAGTTCCGGATGCGCCACCCGCGCCAGCACGCGCGGCGCGCGCTCGACGATGGTGACGCTGGCGCCCAGCTGGCGTGCCGAGGCGGCGACTTCCAGCCCGATATAGCCGCCGCCGATAATCACCAGGCTGGCGCCGGGATGCAGCGCCGCCTTCAGCCGCGCCGCGTCGCGCACGCTGCGCAGCATCAGCACGCCGTCGCTGTCGGCGCCGGGAATCGGCGGCCCGATCGGACAACAACCGGTGGCGAGAATCAGCTTGTCGTAGCCGATCGCCGCGCCGGTATCGAAATGGAGCTGGCGCTGCGCGCGGTCGAGCTGCCGAATGCGGCGCCCCAGTTGCAAGGCAATGCGGTGCTCGTCGTAGAAGGCGGCGGGCCGCAGGGCAATGTCGTCGTGCCCAAGCTCGCCCAGCAACCAGCCCTTCGACAAGGGCGGTCGCTGATACGGCAGTACCTCCTCTTCACCAACCAGGGTCAATGCGCCATCGAAGCCGTACTGGCGCAGGAAGGCCGCCGCCGCAGTGCCGGCATGGCCGGCGCCAGCAATCACAACGTGCATCATTTGGCCTGCTCCTGCAGCGGCGGTGCGCTGGAGACCCACTCCAGCAATTGCCAGCGGCCTTCGCGTTTTTCGTAGACAGCCAGGTAGCCGTCGGTCAGCGTGCGCTCCGGAAGCCGGCGCTCAATCTTGCCGCGTATGATGCCGATGGCGCCGATCACACGCACGGTGCGTTCGGACGGCTCGATGCTGCTGAAGGTGGCGCGGCTGGAACTCTGCATCACTTCGGCCTTGTTTTCGCGCCGTCCGGTCATGTGGCTGTAGACCACGTCGCTGGCGATCGCACGCTCCAGCGCCGCCGCGTCGTGGGTCAGCACGGCGTGAAAGCGCGCATCCTCGGCGGCGAGCAGTTGCGCCTCCGGCGTGTTCGGTTGATCCGCCGCCATGGCGGCCAACGGGCAGGCAATCAAGATGCCGGCAAATATTCGGGCAGTACGGCGCATGGCCAGTCTCCTTGTGAGTGGATGGAAGCGCATCACCAGACCAGCGCCTTGCGGCCATTGCCGGCCCGGCGGCGCCAGAGCTTCACGTACATCACGATGCCGGACAGCGACAGGTAGAACAGCGCCAGCCCGGCCAGCAGGTTCATGCCGCGCCCGGTCAAGCTGAACATGCTGCCGTTGTGGACCTGCTTGGCCCATTGGTGCGCCTGCCAGCCGAAGGGAAATCCGGTGACCGGATAGCCCGGTTCGGTCTGCGTCATCGGTGCGCCGCTGCGTGCGTTGTAGACCAGCTGGCGCGCTTCGCGCTCGCCGCTGATGACCACACCCTGTGCATAGCCGGCATACACGCGCAGTCGCACGGCGCGTGGCGCCAGATCCGGATACCCGGCGCGATAAGCATCCAGCGTCACCTTGGCCAGTTGCGGAACCAGTGGCTGCGGCAACGCGCTCATGACGTCGCGCCGCGCGAACGGCGGTTGGCCGCCGGCCTTGGCCTGCGCCATCTGATCGGCCATGTAGTAGCCGAAGGCCAGGCTCTCCACCGCAAGCCACAATCCACTGACGGTAAGTATGGTCAGGAACACCGCGCAGCTGACCGACACCGCGCGGTGCAAGGTGCGCCACCAGTCCTGCGCCTTCCAGAACACGGCCTTGCGGCCCATGCCGAAACGGGCGCGGTACTGCTTCGCATAGATCCAGACGCCGGTGATAATCAGCACGATCAAGCCGCTGCCGACCACCACATTGATCCATAGCGCGCCATTGCCGAAGGTGGTCATTCGGTGCAGCGACTTGACGACGATGCGCAGCGACTGCTGCGATTCCATATTGTGCCGGGGCGCCTCCACGCCCGGCAGCGGTGCGCCGCTGGCGGCGTCGAACACCAGCGTGGTGTAGCGCTGCTCGCGGCCTGCGGGGCCGCCGGGCGCTGGCCGGTCCAGCTGGGCGATCGCCACGATGCGGTCCCGATCCTGGCGCAGCTCCAGGTAGCGCAGCGGCGTGTCGCCGGCGGCCGCACGCGCAGCCTGCAGCGCCTTGCCGAACATGGCGGGATAATCCAATGCCGGCGGCAAGGACGGCGCGAGATAGTAGGCCGGCCCGATCATCGCGTATTCGCCGGGACCATTGACGTCGCCGCGCATGGCCTGCAGGTTTTCGTCATACGGAGAGCCGCCCAGCAGCAGCCCCTTGAGGTCCAGCACTTGAATGAAGGTGCCGGTGACGGCGAGGTATAGTGTCACCAGCACCACGGCAATCGATATCCAGCGGTGTACATTGAGAAGTTTCATGAAGCAGGCGATCCTTTATTGAGCGCAGATGAAGCTCGATGCTTCGTTGATGTCGCCATTGCCCCGGTACTGCGCGGTGTGCGGGTAGCTGCATAGCGGCCGTGTGCGCACCACCTTGCCGTCGCTGACCTTGGAGCCGAGCAGGCGCTCCGGCGCCGCGCCCGCGCTTACCCAGGCGTCGATCGCGCCGAGTTTGTCGAAGGTGTCGCAGCCGGGGCCACCGAAGCAATGGCCCACTCCGGGCAGCGTGAACAGGCGCACCGCGTCGCTTCCGCCATTGCGGCGCAGTGCCTGGAAGTAGTCGATCAGCTCGGCGGGGTTGTGGTAATCGTTCCAGCCGATGTACAGCAGCAGTTTTCCGCCGCGTGCGAAGAACGGCCGCAGGTCGGCGTCCACGCTCAGCAGGTCGCCGATGCGGGCCCTGGCCTGGGAGATGTCGCGCTCCCAGTCGATCTGCCTGCCGTCCCAGGCCGGATCTTCAAAGACGGCGTAGCGGAACAGGTCCAGCGCGTTGGTGAACGGCTTGTCGCCGGCAAACGCGAAAAGCTCGGCTTCGCTGCCCTTGGCCGGGCCGGGAAAGATCACGGCGCCCGTGCGCGGATTGACCGGGCCGCGATAGATCTGCTCCATCAGCTGTACCTGCGCGGCGGTCAGGCAATCCGCGTTGTCTTCGCCTGTGCACAGCAACTGGCGTGGCTCGAAGCCGCATTTATCGGGCTGCTCGATAAAGCCCTGCCGTAGGCCGACAGGGCCGGCGCATGCCTTGATCACAGCCTGGTTCACCATCTCGAATTTGGCCTTGGACATTTTCATGGCCGGATTCTGCTGGATCAGCCAGCCGGGCCATAGCTGCGCCGCGTTGAAGTCGACCAGGGAATTGGGCGGTGCGCCGACCACGATTCCATCGTAGTCGTCCGGATAGCGCTTGGCCTCGATCAGCCCTTCCAGTCCGCCCAGCGAGCAGCCGACCCAGTACGAATGCTCCGGTCCACGGCCGTAGAAGGCCTTGATGATGGCCTTGGCGTGCACCGTCATCAGATGGTCGGCGCGGTAGGCGTAATCGATCAGTTTCTCCGGATGCCCGAGCGCGAAGCGGCCGCCCTTGCCCTGCTCCGCGCTGCTGTCGTGCCCGGTGTCGGTGCTGGCCACGGCGTAGCCTTGCGCCAGGCCGCCCGGCATGGCCGACAGCATCAGCGAGCCGCCCCAGCCGAAATTACCGGCCGCCATGAACTTGCCGTTCCATCCTTGCGCCGGCAGCCAGACTTCGAACTTGATTTCCGAATCCGCGCTCGGACGAATGGTGCCGCCGACGCGGCAAAACGCCGGACTAGCCGTCTCCTTGGGCTGCCCCGCCACGTGCATGCCGGAGAACTGGCCGAAGAACGCCATTTCCCCTTGCAGCGGCGGCAGCTTGCCGGCGGCCACGTGCTGTGCGGAGGTGAGCGTGACATCGGGCAGCGTCAAGCGCGCCAGCGCTGTGCATTGGTCGGCCAGCGCGGCACTTGAAGCCAGCAGCGCCAGTACAAACAGTCCGCATTTCCGGAGTGGTGCAAAGTTCATTATTTCAATCCTTGATGTGTTCGTGGTGCATCAACTTCAGCCGCGCAGTGATGGCGCGCGCCACCAGTTCGGCGGCGCCCGGCGCATACGGCGAGCTGCGCGCTTCGTAGGTGTAGCGTTCAAACCCCTGGCGATCCGGCAGGTACTTGGCGGCGCCGTCGACCATGGTGGCCACCATGGTGTGCCGGTACGGCGAATCGGCCCTGATCTGCGCGCCCACGCTGGCGGAGAGTTCCGGCTGCACGCCGACCAGCACCAGTTCCCCCAGCTGCAGCAGTACCAGCGGAAAAGCGGTCTTGCCGTTGGGTTGGTAAGCGAAGGTGGCTACCGGCCCGGCGGGCGGTGTGCGCGAGGTGTAGACGCGCGCCTCCACTTCCAGGCTGTCCCGCCGCAGCGCCACCGTTGGCGACGGCATGGGCTTGACGCCGGCGGCGACGCGCAGCGCCGCGCCGCCCAGCTTTTCCCCCAGCAGGTCCAGCAGCGCAAAGCCGGCCTCGTGCAGATCGATGCGGCCGACGCCGCCATCGCCGCGCAGCACATGGCGGTTGGCTTGCAGCAGCGGCGCCTGGTCTCCAGCCGCGCCGATCAGGAAGAACGCCACCGCAGCCTGGCCGTAGTGCTGCTCGATGTGGCGTGCCGCCGCACCGGCCAGATCCGCGCTGACCAGTTTGCCGCCGGCGGCGCGCTGCGAGCCATCCATCACCGACGGCTGGACCGCCGCATTCAACAGGATCGCCAGCGGCATGCCATCGCGGCCATCGATGCGCAGCACGCCGATGGCGGGATCGCTGTAGCCGGCGTCATTGCTGCCTAGCCACCAGCCGCCCGGCGTCGGCACGTCGCGGCTCACTCCGACGCGGCTGATACCCTCGCCGTAACCCAGCGTCGCCGCCTGCAAACCAGCGACCGCCTGCACCGCCGCCTGCTTCAGGGCGCTTGCGTAGCACTGCCAGACAGCATCGTCGCTTGCCGCGTCCGCCGCCACGTGCGGCGCCGAAAAAGTATGGCTGGCGCAAATGATGATGCGCTCCACCGGCACGGCGGCCACACCGGCCAGCAGCGCCTTCATGGCGGCCACCAGCTGCGTGCCCATCGATGTGATATCGATGACGGCAAGCATGGTGCGCACGCCGCCGTCGTCCAGCAACAGCACCCGCGCACCGAGCGGATCGTGCTGGGCGACGAAGCCATCCAGCGGATACAGCGCCGCCGGAAAAACCACGTCCGCCCGCCCTGCGCCGGCTTGCAGCAGTGGGCCGCCATCGGCCGCGCGCGCCCTGCCCTGCACGGCGGGCCAGGCCAAACCGGCCAGCCCGGCCCTCATGAACTGCCGCCGCGTTTGCATGGTGCTCAGAACTCCGTGCTCACACGCAGGCCGAACATGCGCGGCTCGCTGACGTTGAACGCCAGGTTGTTGGCCGGCAGCGCGCTAAAGGTGGTGCTGCCGGAACCGCCATACGGCTGGCTGCTGCCCTCGTAGCCAGCCAGGGCGCCGGTGCGCTGCACCTTGTTCTCGATATTGGTCACGAACAGCTGCACCTTGACGCTGGACTGGGCCGGCTCATAGGCCACGCTGGCTTCGCTGCGGGTGAACGAAGGCTGGCGATAACGCACGCCGTTGCCCAGGTCGCTGAGCAGGTAGCTGGCGCTGTACTTGCTGCTGGCGCGCAGCTTCAGCTTGGCGCTGTTCGGCAGGTTGATGGCGTGGTTGATGGCCAGCGTGGCCGTGATCTTGGGCGAGGAATCCAGTTCCTGGCCGGAGAAGTCGATCGGGTTGCCGACGAAGGCGTTCTTGCCCGCTTCATAGTGGACAAATTTGGTGTGCAGCAAAGCCATCGACGCCGATACCGAGGTTTCGCGCGCCACCTTGTACGACAGCTCGTTTTCCCAGCCCGAGATTTTGGTCGGTACAGCCTGGGTGAAGATGGCGACCTGTCCACCCAGGAAATTGGTGACGCTGGTGATCTGGTTCTTGGAGAAATCGTAGTAGTACAAGGAGCTCGACAGCGTGAGCGCCGGCGCCGGCCGGCCCTTGTAGCCGACTTCATACGCGGTGAGCGCCGACGGCGAGTACTGGCCGATGCTCTTGGTGGACGGATCGTAGTCGTTGAAACCGCCCGCCTTGAAGCCGGTCGCGACCGAGGTGTAGAACAGATGCTCCGGCGTCATCTGGTAGTTGAGGCCGACCTTCCAGGTGACCTTGTTGTCTTTGGCGATGCCGTTGTTGACGCCACCCACGCAGTTGTTCGGATAGGTGCACAGCGCATTGCCCATGTTGTCGCCATACGGCGGCGGCGGGAAGCCGGCGGCGAAGTTGAACGGCAGCGCGAAGGTGCCGGTGCGGCGCACTTCGCTGCGCGTGTAGCGCAGGCCGCCGACCACGCCGATGGTGTCGGTGGCGTGCCAGGTGGCCTGGCCGAACACCGAACTCGATTCATGGGTGGTCAGGTTGACCGGGCCGGACTGCGACAGATAGGTGGAACTGTCCAGCGGGCTGGCGAGCAGCGCATTCCAGTTCTGGCCGTTCTCGCCGGCCTTCTCCCGATACCAGTTGACGCCGGCTACATACTCAAGCTTGCTGGCGTCGGTGTTGGCGATGGTGGTCTCGAACTGATCGGTCTTGACCTGGTGATGATTGAGGCGGAAGGCGAACGCCGGACCGAAAGCGTCCGGGCTGAAGTACGGCAGGATGCGATACAGCCCATTCGCATACACATCCTGCGGGCTCGGCAGCTGCTGGCGGTAGTTCAGGTACTGGTGCGAACCGAGCACCCGCCATTGCACCTCGGCCAGCTTGGTCTCGAACACCGCCTGCGTATTGCTGGTGTGCGAATCGAGGAAGGCCGGCACCGGATTGGCCAGCACGCCCAGGGCGGCGGTGCCGGTGTCGTTGTGCGCCTTGAGCTGCGTGTCCAGCGCCTGGCTGGTGCCGGTGCCGCCCTGGTGGCCCACCGTCTCGGTCAGCTGCAGCGAGGTGTCGGCGGCCGGCTTGAACAGCAGCGAGAAGCGGCCGGCGCGGTCGCGCTGGTCATTCTTCGCGTCGCTGCTGGCGGCCGGGAAGTAATAGGTCTTGCCGTTGTAGCTGGTGCTGTAGTCGATCGGGCGTGAATAGCCATCGCGCGTGTTGGAGACGCCGGCGGCGCGGAAGGCCAGCATGTCGCCAAGTGGGATATTGAAAGCCGCCTCGGCGCGCTGGGCATTGAAGTTGCCGAACTCCAGTTTGGCGTAGCCCGAGGTCTGGCCCAGTTGCGGCTTGTTGGTGATGACGTTGATGGCGCCGCCGGTCGAGCTGCGGCCGTACAGCGTGCCCTGCGGGCCGCGCAGCACCTCGATGCGGTCGATATCGAAGAACGCGCCGCCACGGGCATTGCCGCGGCCGATGTTGACGCCGTCGACATTGAAGGCGATGTCCTGCTCGCCCTTGCTGGATGTGTCGGTGGCCTGCACGCCGCGCATGGCCACTTGCACGCCGTCGATGGTGTTGGCGATGACCAGGCCGGGGATCACGTCCTGGATGTTGGTCAGGTCGTTCACGCCCTGTTCGCGCAGGTTGTCGCCGGACAGCACGCTGAGGGCGGCCGGCGTTTTCAGCAGGGTCGACGAGCGCTTGAACGCCGTCACCACCACCACCGGCTCCGCCGGGTTGTCGTCCGCTTGGGCAGCCTGCGCTGCGCCGAGAGGGATGGCCAGGATGCTGGCGGCGATCAAAGTCAGCTTGAGCGCAGGCTGGCTCGGGCGTTGGTTCTTCATGAGTGTCTCCAGGTTTTAGTTTTATGGCGCCGGCGGCGAGCGCCGACTCCTGGAACACAAGTTATCAAAGCAACCGAAACCGAATCTAAACAAACCGGGCCGGATACGTTTATTTGGGAAAACGCAACGTGGCCGACAGGCCGCCCAGGGCCGGCGACTGGCCCAGCTGCAAGGCGCCGCCGTACAGTTCCACCAGTTCGCGCACGATGGCCAGCCCGAAGCCGTAGCCGTGCGTGACTTCGTCCAGCCGTACGCCGGCCTGCAACACCCTGGCCAGATCCGCCGCCGGAATGCCGGGGCCGTCGTCCTCGATGACGATGGCGCGCTCGGCGCCGCTATCCTCGGCGCGGACGATGACCGTGCCGCGCGCATAGCGGCAGGCGTTCTCCAGCAGATTGCCCAGCAGCTCGCCCAGGTCTTCCGGATCGACGCCGAGATAGGTCGGCTGCGGCAGCTGATTGTCGATGCGCACCGCATCGTTGCGGTGTATCGACGCCAGCACCGGGCGTATCGCTTCCACCAGGGGCCAGGCGTCGGTGCGCACGCGCGTGCCCAGCCGGCCGGCGCCGTTGCGGGCGCGCTTCAGATGGTGCGCCACGCGCTGCGCAATGCTGGCCACCAGCGCGCGGCTTTCGGCGCTCGCGCCTTCGTGCTCAAGCTGCAGCACCAGCGACGACAGCGGCGTCTTGACCGAGTGCGCCAGATTGGCGGCGTTCATGCGCGCCGCCTCCAGCCCCGCATTGTTCAGCGTGATCAGTTCATTGATCTGGTCCGCCAGCGGCGCCAGTTCGGCCGGCTGTTCCGGCGGCAGGCGCTGCACCTCGCCATTGCGGATCTGCACCAGGTCCTTGCCCAGCCGGCGCAGCGGCTTGAGGCCGTAGCGCAGCTGCACCACGGAAGTCACCACCAGCACCAGCACGAACAGCGCCAGCGAGCGGTAGATGGCATGCCGCGCCTGCGCCAGCGGCGCATCGATCAGGATCGAGGAGGCGATCACGGTAATCACCACCGGGCGGCCCTGCCTGTGGGTCTCCAGCCGGCGGATGTGCAGTTCCGAACCATCCCTGGCCACGCCGATACCGCTGTAGATGCCTTCCAGCTGGTGGATGCGTGGCAGCGGGAAGTGGGCGCTGGCCGGCATCGCGCCCTTCTCCCATCTGCCGCCGGCCGCCGTCACCTGCCAGCCCCACTGCGCGTCCGGCCCGGCGATTTCGGGAAAGGCGGGCGTCTGGTCCTGCCTGAAATTGCCGTCCTGGTCCACGGCCCGGTCGAGCAGGTGGATCTGCGTGTCGAACGCCAGGTCGGTGTTGTCGCTGACCACGCCGATCACGATGTCGAGAATCGAATAGGTGGTGAGGGCCAGCGCCGACATCGACAGGAAGATCGCGCCGATGGCCAGGCGGGCGTGCAGCGAAAGCGGCAACCTCACTGTTCGCCCTTGCACAGCGAGTAGCCCTGGCCGCGCAGGGTGAGCAGCTTGTCGGCGCCGATCTTGCGGCGTATGCGGCCGATCATCACTTCCAGCGAGTTGTCCGGTGCGAAATCGTTCTCGCCGTAGATGGCGTCCAGCAGGCGCTCGCGCGCCACCACGCTGCCCTGGAACTGGAATAGCTTGGACAGGATGCGGTGCTCGAAGGCGGTCAGCTTGAGCGGTTCGCCGGCCAGGCGGAACTCGCCCGAGGTGGGGTGGTAGCTCAGGTCATCGCAATACACCGGCTGTGCGGCCTGTCCACGGGCACGCCGTGCCAGCGCGCGCAGGCGCACCACCAGCTCCTGCGGATTGAATGGCTTGGTCAGGTAATCGTCGGCGCCGGCGCCGAAGGCGGCCGCCTTGTCGACCCAGGCGTCGCGCGCGGTCAGCACCAGGATGGGGAACTCGCGCCGCGCCGCGCGCCATGTCTGCAAAATGACTTCGCCTTTCATGCCGGGCAGCCCGAGATCGAGGATGACGGAATCATAATCGCCGGTCAGGCCGAGGTGACAGGCATCGACTCCGTCGGCGGCGTGATCGACGACGAAATTCTCGGCATGCAGCATTCTTGTCAGTTGGGCGGCTAGCTGCGCGTCGTCCTCCGCCAGCAAAATTTTCATCGTCTGTCTCCGCTACTTCCTCCGCACGATCATACTCCTCACGGGCTGACCGTGGCCCACGGCAGAATCTTCAGCGCTTCAATGGCGCAGCTTTCGTCGATGGTGCGGCCGCCGCCGACGGCGATCACCGCCACGAACTTCCCTGCCTTGTAGATCGGCAGGCCGCCGGGAGAAAAGTGGTAGCGCGTGTCCTTGCCGTATTGCGCGGCAAAGGCCGGGTCGCTGCCGACGCGCGTCTGCAGGTCGCGCGTCGACACGTGGAAGGCCAGCACGCCGGCGATCTTTTGCGGCGCCGTGTTCAACCCCGCCAGCGTGGCGTTCTCGCTGGCGAGCGCCACGCGCAGGTGGCCATCGGCATCGGCCACCTGCACGTTGACCGACATGCCTTGCGCCTTGCACGCCTGGATCGCGGCTTGCGCCAGCGACAGCGCTTCCGGCTGTGTGATCAGCGTGGTATCGATCGATGCCGAAGTCTGTGCGGCGGCGGAGCCGTAGGCCAGCGCCGCAATGAGTAGTGCTTTCATCTTCATTCCCTTACCACGGTTTTTGGGTGGCGAAGAAACGCAGCCAGAAGTCGGTGCGTTCCGGTGTGGCGATCGGCATCAAGCCCCAGTCGTCGCCGAGCCGCATCACTGCGCCGGCCCTGGCGTCGTAGGCAGGCCACTCCGGCAGGCCGGCGCCGTTCGGGTTGCCGGTCTTGACGATGTTGGCCCAGTACGAGGACATGGTGTCGGCAATGCGGCGGTCGTCGTCGGTCCACGGGCGGTCGGTTGCGTACAGGTTGCCGAGGGCGTAGTTGATCTCCGATCCGTGATAAGCGCCGCGCATGGGCGCATCCGGTCCTGGTGGCGTATGGTTCCAGAAATAGGTGTACACCGGATGTCCCGAGCCTTGCGACCAGGTGCGCGCCCACGACCAGGTGGAGATGCGGGAGTTGTCGCGCGCCGCGTCGTTGCTGGCGCGCGCCGCCTGTTCGTCGTCGCCGGCCGGATAGAGCTTGAGGAATTCGTCGGCCAGCGCGCCGAATTTGGCGTGCGCGCTTTGCCGGAAAGCCTCCAGCGTGACATTCACCTGCGGCGAGCCGGCGCGCGGCGGCCCGGTACGCGCACGCAGCGCGGCGAACGCGGTTTCCGGCACGGCGCCGGTTTCGTCGCGATTGCTGCCTGCGACGAAGATCACCTTGTTCTGCGCATGTGCGGCATAGGTGGCGCTATACGTCTTCGGCACTACCCAGCCGTCGACCACGGGACGGAACAGCGGCGGCTTGCCGGCGCTGAGTGTGTCGATGCCGGGATCGATGGTGTTGCTGCCTTCGACGATCTGCTGCCATGGCAGCGCGCGCAGTGCCGCCAGGTCTCGCACGCCCTTGCTCTCGGCGAAGCGCTTGCCCGCCTCTTCCGCCGGTTTCAGCTGGCGATACGACACAGACAGGTAGCGCAACTCCGGATCGCGCGGATCGCGCGCATGGCTTTCCGCGATCGCATGACGGAACAAGCCTTTGGCCAGCGGCGACACCGCCAGGAAGCCGACCGAGCCTGCGCCCGCCGATTCGCCTGCGATCGTCACGCGTTTGGGATCGCCGCCAAATGCGGCGATGTTACGCTGCACCCATTTGAGCGCGGCGATATCGTCCAGCAGGCCGTAGTTGCCGGAGGCGTTGTGGCCCGACTCCTTGCTCAGCTCCGGCGTGGCGAGGAAGCCCAGCGCGCCGAGGCGATAGTTGAAGGTGACCACCACCACGCCTTTGCGCGCCAGCCCTTCGCCATCGAACAAGGGATGGGCGCCGCTGCCGGCGATGAAGCCGCCCGGATAAATCCACACCAGCACTGGACGCAGTTCGCGCTCCGCGCCGGCGCCGGTCCAGACGTTGAGCGTCAGGCAGTCTTCGTTCATGCTGTCCGCCGAGGTCTCGGCATCCACCGGCTGTGGACAGGTATTGCCGAACTTGTCGGCCTTGCGGACACCGGACCAGGCCTGCGCCGGTGCCGGCGCGCGCCAGCGCAAGGCGCCCACCGGCGGCGCCGCGTAAGGGATGCCTTTGTAAACGGTCACTGACGCATCGCGCCCTGCGGCGCCGCTCACCAGTCCCGACTCGGTCGGCACCGCCTTGGTGTAGGCTTCGGCCGATGGCTTGGCCGACATGCCGACCAGGTCACCGCTGGCCAGCACGTGGCCCTGCATGGCGGCGACAGCCTGGTCGAACGTCAGCGCCGGATCAGGCGCCAGCCTGGTATCCAGCGCGAACACCTGGAAGTGGTAAGGCTGCTGCTCCACCGTGTGCGCGTGCGGCCCGGCATAGCGTTCGCCGAGGCCATGCACATTCGGGCCATAACTTGCGCCGGCCGGCAGCGTGCTCACGCCGGCGGCCAGGCTGGTGGTCTTGGCAGGCAGGTTGACGGCAGTGAAATGGATCGAGGTCTTGGCGGCCTTGCCGTCCGCGCGCGGATCGCCCTGCACGATCACCGCATACGACACGGTGCCGCGCGGCCCGGCCGACCAGCGCAGGCCGGGGAAGCGGTTGGCGCCGTACTGCGTGTTGTCGAGCGGGATCTGGCCGCCGTTGGCGAACGCCGGACTGGTGACGTTCAGCGTCTTGGCCGATGCCGGCTTGGCCAGCGCGGCGGCCAGTTCCGGCACATGGCCGACATCGGGCGCGCTTTGCGCCAGCGCGGCCAGCGGGAATATCGCGGCGGCGATCATCGCCAGCTTGCAGGTGTAGCGTTTGCTGCCCATTGCTTGTTCCTTTAGGTTCATCATCGTATATCCTTTACGGGTCCAGCGTCAGCCGGCCGGCGCGCAGCACGCCATCCTCGCCCTTGCGGGCGACGGCATTCACTTTAAGGCCCGGCTTCAGCACATCGCGCGGCAGCAGCTGGTAGTCGGTGATCTGCATCGCGCCTGGCAGCAGCAGGTGCCGTGCGCCGCCCGGATAGTCGACATCCAGCTCCACGCCCGCTGCGGTTTTCCGCGCGCTACCGACCGTGCCGTGGGTCATGGCGTTGCCGCCCTGCGCCATCAGGTGGGTGCCGTACTCCGGACGATAGCCGGGCTCCATGATACGCAGCTCGGTCGACTGTCCGCTATGTTCATCGATCACCTTGTTGGCGCTGGCCACAAAGTCGCCTTGCTTGATGGCGGTGGACACCACGCTGTGCGGCCGCGAGACAGTCCATGCGGGCGTCATGGCGACGCGCACTTCCTTGCCGTCCTTGTCTGCCAGCGTCACGCTGTCGTCGCTGTAGCGCAGCAGTTGGCCCGAGTAGCCGACCGGCGGCGCCTGCACCTGCAGGCGCGCTGCCGTCGCGGCGCCGGGCCGCAGCTGCTCGTTCAGGCGCAGCACGCCGTCGATCAGGCCTTGCTCGCCGCAGCCCTGTTTCGCGCGGGTGGCGGTGGCCTCGTAGGTGTTGAGCGGATAGGTGGCGTCATCGACCAGGAAGCGGAACGGACCGAAATTATCCAGCACCACCATGGTGTTCGCCAGCGGCAAAGCGCGTTTCAGCTTTTCCCCTACCGATGGCACGACGTTGGCATCCGCATGCACGATGGCGATGTCGCCCAGTTTCAGCACGCCGTAATGCAGCGCCACCTGCGGGCCGTCGGCGTCCTTGAAATTGCAGGCGGGGACCGTGGCGCCGGGCGCGTTGGAACACTCGCGCGCCAGGTTCTGCGGCGTGGTGACCTTGCCAGGACAAGTCAGCGTATCCTGTCCGCCGCCGATCTGCATCCGCGTTGCGGTGCGGGTGATGTCACGCGCGGTCGCCAGCGCTTCCTCGCCGAGCAGCGTGCCCATGGCCGCCATGATGCCGTGCGCGCGCGCCGTGTCGCGCGGGCCGTTGTCCGGTTTGGTCCAGACGCGGTAGGCCGGACTGGCCGCCGGGGCGATGGTGAACAGCGCCACTGCCTTGCCGCCCGACGCCTCCTCGACATAGCGGGCCGCCGCGCCGGGAACATCGCCGCTGATCTCACCCGGCTGCGCCTCGTTGACCACCGGCTCGATGCCGTAGTTGAGCAGCATGGCCACCAGCTCGCCGGACAGCGTCTCGAACTTGTACACGCCCAGCGACGGATCGACAAACTGCGTGCCGCTGCGGTCGATGCCGTCCACATAGCGGCGCTGTTGAGCCGACCACTCGTTGCGGTTGGCGACCAGGTGGCTTTTGCCCACCGCATAGCCGGCGCGCACCGGTTGCAGGCCCGCCGCCGCTTGCCGCGTCGCTTCCAGCGTGGCCGCCACCACACGCTTGGTGAAAGCGTCCGAGCCGGTGATGATGCCGCCCGAACTGCTGCTGTCAACGCGGATCGAATTATGCGTGTGGCTGGAGCCGAGCAGGATGTTCTCCGGCGGGATGCCGGCCTGCGCGCCCACTTGGCGGATCAGGTCCGCGTGGATGCCGGCCTGGATGGCCGGCACGTCGGCCACGATCACCGCCGCCCGCGCCGCGCCGTTGTCGAGCAAGAGTACGCGCACGTAGATATGATCGTAGACGGACTTGTACGGCTTGGGCAGCTCGGCGACAGGCGGCGTGATATCCACCCGCGCCGCAGCGGCGCGCAGCGCGCCCTCCGCTGCGGCGGCGCTGTGCAGCATGCCGGCCGAGAGGGCCAACAGCAGGGCTTTGCGCAGCATCATTTGACATCCTCGGGCAGGCGGGTCGACTGGTAGGCCGCCATGCGCCACTGCCCGTTCTGCCGCACGAAGACGTGCATGATGCGCGACGGCAGCGTCACGGCATTGACCTTGATGACGGCGCGGAAGGTGACGATGGCCGTGTCGCCGTATGCCTGCACCTTGACGTCGCTGCGTTCGACCGCGAAGTACTTGGCCTTGCCGGCCTTGAGCGAGTCGAGGAACTGCGCCTTGGTGTTCACGGTGCCGTTGGTGTGGGTGTAGACGATATCGTCGGTGTAGAGCTGGTCCAGCGCCGCCGTATCCGCCTTGATCAGCGCTTCGGTCCATTGGTCTTCAAGTTTCAAGACCTGCTCCGCCGGTTCTTGCGCCGAGGCGGACAGGGACAACGTCAACATCAACAAAGTGATTAGTCGTTTCATGACATTCTCCTATCAGTATTTGAAGCGCAGGCCGGCGGCGAAGTAACGGCCCACCGGATCGTCGCCGATCGGGAAGCCGCCGAACATGCCCGGGTTCTGCTGGGTGCCGCTGAAGTTGGCGCCCGGCGGCGTCTTGTTGAACAGGTTCTGCACGTTGGCATACACGTTGACCGTGCCGAAATCGCGCTTGATGGTGTAGTCGATATTCAGGTTGGTGGTGCTGAAGGCTTTCACCCGGCCCGAGGTCACCTGGGTAGGATCGGCGCTCAGGGCCAGCGAACTACGCCAGCGCTGCATCACGTCCACGTTCAAGTCCTTGATTGGCGTGTAGCGCACAAACGCCGTGGCCCGCCATTCCGGGCTGGCCTGCAGGCCGTTGGCGCCGTAGGCCACACCGCCCATGTCCAGCGTCGGCGAACCGGGCGTTTCGTACTTGATGTGCGGCTGCCACGTCAGCAGGCCGCGCAGGGTCAGCGGACGGTTCTGCACCGAGGTCGCATAGTTGGCCTCGAAGTCCGCGCCCCAGGTATGCACCTTGGCGAAGTTGATCGGATAGTTGTACCACTGCGTCACCACGTTGGCCGGTGTATTCACGAACGTCCCCAGCGCGCGGGTCTGCGTGGCGCACAGCGGCGAGGTGCCGCCGCTGGCGTAGCAGGCCGCCTGGTAGGTGAAGTTGGTGCCCTGTACCAGCGTGATGGCGTCGCTGACCTTGATGTCGAAGGCATCCACGGCCAGGCTGAAGCCTTTCAGCTGGCTGGGACGGTAGACCAGGCCGACGGTGGTGGTGTCGCCCTTCTCCGCCGTCAGGTTGGGATTGGAACGCGCGGTGTTCGGCGCGGTCGATTGCACTCCCAGCAGGCTATCGGTGGCGTTGCCGCCGGTGACGGTGGTGGTCGGCGCGAACAGGTCGTCCAGCGTCGGTGCGCGGATGTCGCGCGAGCGGGTCGAGCGCAGGCGCATCTCGTCGCTCAGGTGCCAGTCGACGCCGAGCTTCCAGGTGGTGTAGCTGCCGCTGGTGTCGTAGTTGGTGTAACGTACCGCGCCATTCAGGTTGAAGGACTTGGCCCACGGCGCATCCTTCAGCAGCGGCGCATCGAATTCGACGGCGGCTTCCTTGACCGTCTGCGCCACGCGCGAGCGGTTGGCGTACGGTTGCACCCACTGCGACATGCCGGCCGAACAATTGCGCGGCAATCCCAGCGCAGCGCAGTTGTACAAGTTGGCGGGGTCGGACGGCGTGCCGTCGCTGCCGGCACGGTAGGACTGGCGGCGCCAGTCGCCCGACACCGCGACGGTCACCGGGCCGGCCCAGGTGCTGAACGGCGCACCGCTGATGCTGGCCGACGCATCGTCCTGCAAGGTCAGCGTGTTGAAGTGCGTATCGCCGAGGACATAGCCCAATGCGGCGGCGCTTTCCGAAGTGGGGCCGAACACGTTCAGCGGCACGCAGCCGGGGAAGGCGCTGGGGTTGGTCAGCGTGACGCTGCACACCGGCGTGCCGCCCGGGCCGGGCACCGCGTCCAGCGCGGCCGCAAGGCGCAGGTTGTTCAAGTTGTTCTTGCTGGTGACGCCCATCGACGACACGCTGTGGACGTAGCCCACTTCCCACTTGTAGCCGCCGGCGGTTTCGCCATCCAGGCCGGTGTTCAGGAACAGGTGGTGCTCATTGACGACCGGGTTGAAGCGCGGTGCGGTCTGGATCAGCTTACCGAGCGTGAAGGTGCTCTGGTTGGCGGCCAGCAGTTGGTTGCGGTAGTCCGCCGGCAGGAAGGCGTTGTCGCGGCTGATGGTCACGCCGTTGAGCAGCGGCCAGTTGGCGAAGAACTCGTTGCGCTTGAGGTTTCCGGCCACTTCCACATAACCATGCGTGGTGTCGCTGAAGTCGTAGTCGAGGCGACCGAACAGCTGCTGGCTGCGCAGCGGCGCCTTGAGCGAGCCGTCGTAGTAGGCGCCGTCGCCGCCGCTCTGGGTCGGCACCGAGGGATTGAAGCCGGTGCGCGTGCCCTGGTTGAAGGTGCTGAGCACACCGTTGGAGGCGAACTGCTGTCCCGCCAGCACGCCATTGCGGATGTAGCCGCCGAACGAGGTGGTGGCCAGGCGCGTATCGTTGGCCACGAAGTAAGGCAACGCCGCCGTGCCTGCGCCCTGGATCGTGGTGAGCGCGGTGGCCGGACGCGAGGAGCGGTACAGGATGCCTTTGTCGTCGCGGAACTCGTAGCTGCCGATGAAGTGCGCATGCTCGCCGATGCGCGTGCCGTAGGCCACACCGAATTGCGATTGGCCGCCATCGCCCTTCTCCGACATGCCGGTCTGGATATTGGTCTTGACGCCGTTGAAGGCCTTGTCGGTGACGAAGTTGACCACACCGGAGATGGCGTCCGAGCCATACACGGCGGAAGCGCCGCCGGTGACCACGTCCACCCGTTGCAGCAGCATCTGCGGAATCATGTCGACATCGACCGTGCCGTTGGCGGTGGTCGGCGCCACGCGGTGGCCGTCGAACAGGATCAGGGTGCGCACCGCGCCCAGGTTGCGCAGGTTCAGCTGGTTGGCGGACGGGTTGCCGCCGCCGGAAACGCCATTGGCGCCGCCGCTGGGATTGGAGGTCTGGCTGCGCGGGCTGGAAAACACCGGCAGGCTATTCAAGGCATCGGCAATCGTGGTCGGCTGCAAGGCCAGCAAGTCCTGCGCGCGCACCGAGGTTACCGGCGTCGGGCTGTTGTCGCCGTTGATGATCACGCGCGAGCCGGTGACCACCACCGAGTCCATGGGTGCATCGGTGGCCGTTTGCGCCAGGCCAAGCAGCGGGAAGGCCAGCATCACTGCGGCGGCCAGCGGTTTCAAAGTCGTTGTTTTCATCGTGTCTCCGTATAGTTTTTATTTTTGAATCTACCGCTATTACTGTTCCTTCTGAGCCTCCACCTGGATGCGCAGCAGCGTTTCTGTCTTGAAGCCTTTGCCGAACGTGATGCCGAAGTCGGCGCGGTTGAAACTGCCCTGCGCGTCGGCGCCGCAGACTTCCACCTTGGTCAGGCCATCGGCCTTGCACAGGAAGCTGTCGATGGCCAGGCGCACTGGCCGGGTGACGCCGTGCAGCGTCAGCAAGCCTTCGACGGCGGCCGGCGTGTCGCCGTTGAAGATGATGTTGCCCTTGTAGACAGCGGCCGGGAACTGCGTGGCGTCCAGGATGTCCGGCCCTTTCACGTGGGTGTTCAGGGCCGCGTGGCCGAAGTCCACCGAGGCGGTGTCGATGGAAATGTCGACCGTGCCGGTCTTGGCTTCGCGGTCCAGCGTGATGCTGCCACCGGTTTTATTGAATTTGCCGCGCCAGATGGACAGGCCGCCCTTGTGGTCGGCCTCGAAGCTTGGATAAGTGTGGCTGGGATCGATCCGGTATTTGACCGGTGCGGCCGTAGCGCAGCCGCAGGCGATTGCCAGCGCAATGAGAGTAAGTGCTTTCATGATTCCTTCAAGGTGAAAAGACGACGTTACAAAACTATCGGGCAGGTCCCGGCTGCATGCGGGACAAGACTTCATCCCTGTCAATCACGGCGTGCTTGACGGCCGCAGCGAGGTGCAGCAGCACCAGCACGGCCAGCCCATAAGCCGCCACGGCGTGGGCCGGCTTGAGCGACTGCACCAGCGCCACATCCTTGCCGACAAGGTCGGGAAGCGGCACCAGCCCGAGGTAGACGATCGGGAAACCGGCGGCATTGCTGCGCGCCCAGCCGATCAGGGGTACGGCAAAAAACATCAGGTACATCAGCGCATGGCTGGAATGGGCCAGCATGCGCTCCCATTTTTTCATCGACACCGGCAGCGGCGGCGCGGGACGCCACAGGCGCCACAACAGGCGCAGCGCGGAGCCCAGCAAGATGGTGGTTCCCAGCCACTTGTGCCAGTTGAACAGCTTGACGCGCGCCGACGAAAACGGCAGGCCTGTCATGTACCAGCCAAGCACCAGCGCCAGGACTATCATCAACGCCAGCAGCCAGTGGAACAGGCGCGCCACTGCGCCGTAACGGGATGGCGGCCCGCTCATTTCGCCACCGTGCGCGCGTACATCCCGAAGCACAGGATCACCGCGTAGCACAGTGCCGGCACCAGCAAGGACATTTTCAATCCGCCGGCATCGGCGGCCAGGCCTGTAATCAGCGGCACGATGGCACCGCCGACGATGGCCACGCAAATCAGCCCCGAGCCCTCCGCCGCGCGCGTTCCCAGCCCTTCACTGGCCAGCGTGAAGATGGTCGGAAACATGATCGAGTTGAACACGCCTATCGCCAGCAACGACCAGCCCGAGACCGCGCCGCTGCTGTTGGCAGACACCAGCAGCAGCGCGATCACCGCGCCGGCGGCCACCGCCAGCACCTTGCCCGGCGCGGCCACCCGCAGCAGCCAGGCGCCGGCGAAGCGGCCCAGCATGGCGCCGCCCCAGTACAGCGGCACGTGCTTGCCCGCTTCCACCGCGCCGCCGCCGAATACGTCGGCCTGCATCAAATAGTCGACGATGAGGGAACCGATGGTCACCTCGCCGCCCACGTACAGGAAGATGCACAGCGCGCCGAAGGCAAAGCGCGGACGCTTGAGCAGCTCGAAGGCCTGCACCATGCTGGTGGCCGGCGCCGGCGTTTCCACCAGCCGGTGACGGCGCATCCAGACCAGTCCCGCGATCGCCAGCAGCGCGATGGCGAGGCCCAGGTAGGTATGCACGATCACATTGGTTTCCTGCGTGCGGAACGCATCCAGCGCCGCGCCGGACAGCGTGGCCGGATCGATCGCCGCCAGCGAACCGAGGATCAGCAGCGAACCAACGTAGGGAAACACCGTGGTGCCCAGCGAGTTGAAGGCCTGCGCAAAGGTCAGCCGGCTGGACGCCGTGGCTGGTGCACCCAGCATCGATATCAGCGGATTGGCCACCACCTGCACAACGGTGATGCCGGCCGCCAGGACAAACAAGGCGCCGAGAAACAGCGTGAACACGCCCGACGATGAGGCGGGAATGAACAGCAGGCAGCCTGCCGTCATCGTCAGCAGCCCCACCACGGCGGTGCGCATATAACCGAGGCGGCGCACCACCGCCGCAGCCGGCAGCGAGACGATGAAGTAGGCGGCGAAGAACGCCGACTGCACCAGCATCGCCTCCGCATACGACAGCGTGAACAAGCTTTTCAGCTTGGGGATCAGCACGTCGTTCAAGCTGGTGATGCCGCCAAAGATGAAGAACAGCGCAAACACAAAGACGCGCAGGTCGGGAAGGTCCTCCTTTGCCCCGGCAGCAGGGACAAAGGAAGTATCGGCGGTGTTGAATGCCATGGTCGTCGTATCCCTGCCTTACATCTTCATGCGCAAGCCGATGGTGAAGTAGCGGCCCATCGGATCGTCACCCTGGGCGAAGCCGCCGAAGGTACCGACCGCGCCGTTCGCGCCGAGGAAGGCGATCGGTGGCGGCTGGCGGTTGAACAGATTGGACACGTTGAAGAACAGCTGCGCCGTGTGGTTGTTGCTGAACTTGACGTCCCAGCCCAGATTCAGGTTGGTGTAGGCAATGGCCGGCGCATCAGGCGAGGACACGATCTGTGTCGGGTCGCCGGTGAAGGCCAGGCGGCTGCGCCAGCGCTCACTGATGTCGATCGACAGGTCGCGCACCTTGTAGTTGATGAAGAAGGTGCTGCGGATCTTGGCGCTCGCTTGCAGCGCGTTGGAGCTGAAGCCGACGCCGCCCATGTCCACCGTGGCCAGGCCAGGCGTTTGATACACGATGTGCGGCTGGTAGGTGGTCAGCAAACGCAGGCCGAGCGGATTGTCGAACAGCTTGGTGCGGTAGTTGGCCTCGAAGTCGAAACCACGGGTGGTCATGCTGCCGATGTTGATGACGGTGTTGGTGAACGACGTCACGGCATTGGCGGCGCTGGTGTTGCTGAACCCCAGCGGACGGGTTTGCAGCGCGCAGTATGGCGAGGAACCGCCGCTGGCGTAGCAGGCCGCCTGCACCGATGGATTGGTGCCCTGGATGTTGGTGATGGCGTCCAGCACCTTGATGTTGAAGTAGTCGAGCGAGGCGCTGAAGCCTGGAATGAATTTAGGCTTGATCACGAAACCGGCGGCGATGGTCTTGCCCACTTCCGGTTTCAGGTTCGGGTTGCCGCTGACGGTGACCGGCACGGTCGGGCTTTGGCCGGTCAGCATGTCGGTAAAGGAACCGGCATTGGTGGTGCCGGCCTGGAACAAGTCGTTCAGGTTCGGTGCGCGGATGTCGCGCGAGTAGCTGGAACGCAGCTTGACCTGGTCGTTGATGTCCCAGTCGGCGCCGGCCTTGTAGGTCCATGCCTGGCCGCTGGTGTCGTAGTCGGTGTAGCGGGCGGCGAGGTTCAGGTTGAGGTTCTTGGCGAAGCTGGCATTGTTCGCCAGCGGCACTTCGAATTCACTGGCCAGTTCCTTGACGGTCTGCGCCACTTTCGAACGCGGCGCCAGCGTCGGATTCGGATACAGCAAAGTGGTGGCGCTGCAGTTGTAGGTAATGCCGGTGCAGTTGGCTTTATCGGTCGGCACGGCGTCGCTGGTGAGGGCGTAGGTCTGGCGACGCCACTGACCGGTGATTGCCATGTCCACCGGGCCGGCCCAGGTCGAGAACGGCGAGCCGGAGATGGTCGCTTCGACTTCGTTCAGCGTGTTCTCCACTTCGAACGAGGTGGCCTGGGTGATGTATTTGATGGCATCGGCGCTGGTGGCGGAAGGGCCGAACAGGTTCAACGGAACGCAGTTGGAATACGCACTGTTGGTCAGCGAGGCCGCGCACACGATCTGGCCGTTGGCCGGATTGACCACGGCATTGAGCGCCGCCGCCAGGCGCTGGGTGTTCCAGTTGTTGTCGTTGCGGGTCAACAGTTTGGCTTTCGAGCTGGTGCCGGAGACGTCCCATTTCCAGCTGTCGTTGAACTCCCCTTTCAGGCCGCCGGCGACGAAGTACTGGTCGCTCTTGCCGACGGTGTTGATGCGCGGCGCATCGGCGAACACCTTGGCCACGTTAAAGCTGGTGACCTTGGCCGCCGCCAGTTGATCGCGATACGACTGCGCCAGGAAAGGATTGCTGGCGCTGACCGTGGCGCCGTTGAGCAGAGCGTTGTAGGCGCCGAAGTTTTCGGTACGGTTGTCGGTGGCGCTGGCTTCGAGGTAGCCGTGCACGGTGTCGGTGAAGTCGTAGTCGGTGCGGACGAAGGCCTGGTTGGAGCGCATCGAGCCGCGCAGCGAACCGTTGTAATAGGCGCCGTCGCCGCCGCTTTCATAGGTGGCGTTGCCGCTGGCGGTGCCGTGCTTGAGTGGACTCAGCACGCCGTCCTGCGCGAAGTTCATGCCGGCCAGCGGGCCGTTGCGAACCAGGCCGCCGTAAGTCGCGGTGGCGATGCGGGTGTTGTCGACCAGGTGATAGGGATTGGCTGCGGTGCCCGCGCCCTGCACGGTCCACTGGTGCTCGCCCCATGGACGGTCGGTGCGATACAGCACGCCGGGATCGTCGCGGTATTGATAGCTGGCGATGACGTGGCCACGGCCGCCGAACAAGTCGGTGCCGCCGGCGATGCCGACATCGGTGGTCTTGCCGTCGCCATAGGTCGAGACGCCGCGCATGCCCTGCACTTTGAGGCCGTTGAATTTGGTGTCGGTGACGAAGTTGATCACACCGGCCACCGCGTCCGAACCATACACGGCGGAGGCGCCGCCGGTGACGATGTCGACGCGGCGCAGCAGCATCTGCGGAATCATGTCGGTGTCGATTAACTGGTCTTGCGTGGTGGCGGGCAGGCGGTGGCCGTCCCACAGGATCAGGGTGCGTGGGTAGCCAAGCCCGCGCAGGTTCTGCAGGTTGCCCGAGTTGTTGGTGGTGCCGTTGCCGGGATTGCCGTTCTGTCCACGCGAGCCGGCAAAGATCGGCAGCTCATTGAGCGCGTCCGAGATGCTGCCTGGTTTGTTGGTCAGCAGGTCGTCGGTGGTGACCGAGGTGAGAGGTGTGGGGCTCTGGCTACCCAGGCTGACGCGCGAGCCGGTGACCAGTACTTCGGTCATGGGCGCCGATGCGGCGTCCGGTGTGGATTGGGCCTGGGCCGCAGATCCGATGACGAGCGTACCGACGCCCGCCGCTGTTGTAACAAGGCTGATGACACTTCGCATAGCAATATCTCCGTTGTCGGATTGCTGTCGCAACCCTTTATCTTTTTTTGTGTTGTAGACGTTTGTAGTTTTCAAACATCATGTGTGGAGAATAGCTGCTCAATTGCTGCGCGGCTTTACACAAAAATGAGAATCGCTGGTACTTTTCAGCGCGGAGAGACGGTTTAGTGCGACGGCGCTGCTGTTGCAGCGCCGTACCAATGTTGACCTATATGTAGTATTGATACATCAAGAGAACTAAGCTTTCGGCAAATCCTTCCACCAGCCGGAGTCCGGCACGGTGCCGTTCAGGTAGTAGTCGCCGATGGCGCGTTCGCGGAAAATCGCCGGATTGTGGGAAGCGGCGGTGCGGGCATTGCGCCAGTGGCGGTCCAGCCGGCGCGTTTCGCTGGTGGCGGAGGCGCCGCCCACTTCAAACAGCAGCGTGCTGGCTTGCAGCACCAGGTCGATCACCACTTGCTGCGCCTGGAACGCGTCGATCTCGGTGCGCACGAACAGCGCGTCGTCGGCCAGGCCGGCCTGCGCCTGCTGCCAGTTGTGTTCCAGCGCGCGCGCCACGCTTTGCACCAGGCTGTCCGCCGCATACGACAGGCTGGCGATGCGGCCGACCACGCGCTGCACCAGCGGGTCCTGGCGCGGACTCGAATGACCCAGCACGTCGAAGGCGCGCGTGCGCGGCTGCACGAAGGCGATGGCGTCGCGCAGCACCGCGCGGCCCACGCCGGCGATGCTGGTCAACAGGATCAGCTGCAGGAAGGCCTTCTGGTAGGAGCTGGGCGGCTTGGCGCTGAAACGGCGCACGATGTGCTGCTCCGACAGGCGCACGTTCTCGAACAGCGTGGTGCCGCTGCCGGTCATGCGCTGGCCGAAGCCGTCCCAGTCGTCCAGCCGCGTTACGCCCGGCAGCGTGGCCGGGAAGGCGACGCTGACGCGCTCCTCGCCATCCACCACCGAGGCCACGATCCAGTCGGCGTAGATGGTGCCGGTGCTGTAGTATTTTTTCCCGTTCAGCAGCCAGCCTTTTTCACCTTGGTCTTCGTCTTCGGCGCGCACGATGGTGGCACTGGTGCCGGTGACTTCGGTACGCTCGGCCATGGCGTAGCCGATCAAGGCGCCCTCCACCACTTTCGGGAACCAGAATTCGCGGCTCTCTTCCTCTTCCTGATTCAAACGGCTTTCCAGGAAGGCGAAGTGGCCGCGCAGCAGGTGCGAGACGTTGGAGTCGGCCGTCGCCAGTTCCTGCAGCAGCGAGAAGAACTGCGGCAGCGTGGCACCCAGGCCACCGTAGCGCTGCGGCACGCGCAGCGCGCCGAAGCCGGCCTCGCGCAGCCAGCTCACCTCTTCATATGGCAGGCTGCGTTGCTGTTCGCGTTCCACCGCGCCGGCGGCGATGCGTTCGAAGATGGGCCGGAAGCGTGCGGCAAGCTGCTCGTCGGTGGGAGGAATGTGCTGCGAGAAGGATGGTTGATTCATGATGGTCTCAAGCGTTCGAAGTGTTGGGGCGGCGCAGGCGCGGGTCGATCAGGACATAGCTTGCATCCACCAGGATGTGAACAACGGCATACAGGAAGGCCGACAGCAGCGTGATGCCCAGCACCAGCGGGATGTCCTTGCCGGCGGTGGCTTCCACCATCAGGCGGCCGATGCCGCGCCGGGCGAACAGGGTCTCCACCACCGCCGTACCGGCCAGCAGCGTGCCGAGGATGAAGCCGGAAAGCGTGACCAGCGACACCAGCGCGTGGCGCAGCGCATGGCGCAGGCGCACCGCCGCCTCGCCCATGCCACGCGCCCGCGCCATGGCGATGAAGGGCTGTTCGAGGATGTCGTCCAGTTCCTGCCGCAGGATTTGCGCCAGCCATGGCGTCATCGGAAGGGCCAGCGTCAGCGCCGGCAGCACCAGCGCGCGCCAGCCGTCCGAGCCGGAGGCCGGCAGCCAGTGCAGGCGGAATGAAAACAGCAGCAACAGCAGCAGGCCAAGCACGAAGCCCGGCGCCGAGGTGAGTATCAGTTCGATGCCGGACACGGTCTGGCGCAGCCGGTTGCGGCTGCGGCCACGGCCCGCCGTCAGCGTCGCCAGCGTCACCGCCAGCAGCACGGAGACGCCGGCCGCCGTCAGCGACAGCGTGACGGTGTAGCCCAGCTGCTGCCAGATCAGTTCCGTCACTGGCGTGTTGAGGCGGTAGGAGGTGCCAAGGTCGCCATGCAGCAGGCGGCCGACATAGTGCAGGTACTGCACCGGCAAGGGCTGATCGAGGCCGTAGTCGATACGCACCTGCGCGATGGCCTGCGGCGACGGTTGCGCATCCTCGCCGCCGAGGATGGCCAGCGCGGTATCGCCGCCGGTCAGGCTGATCGCCGCAAACGCCAGCGACGCGGCGCCCAGCATCACGCCGAGGGCGCCCAGCAGTTTCACCAACAAGGTACGCAACCAGTTCATTTTGCCTCCAGCCAGAGCGATGGGATGAACAGCGTGTTGTGCGAAGTGTCATACACCACGCCCTTGACCCGTTTGCTGTACGCCACCGAGGAATAGTTTTCATACAGCGGTATCGCCGGCACCAGCTCCGTCAGGCGCTGCTGCGCTTTCGAGTAGGCGGCCTTGGCCACCTCGCTGTCCTGCGCCGTGCGGCCCTGCACCAGCGCTTCATCCAGCTGCGCATCGCGCAGGTGCGCGGTGTTCTGGCCGATGCGCTTGGGCGAGGTGATTTCGCCGCTGTGGTAGTTGATGAAGAGCGCATCCGGCGTGTTGGTGTGCCAGACCCCGGCAAACATGGCCTGGTAATTGCCGGCGGCGCGGCGGTCGGTGATCTGGCCGGTCGGCAGCTGGGTCACGGTCAGCTCAACGCCCAGCTTGCGCGCGTCGGCTTGCAAGGCAGCGTACATGGGGCTCGGCTGCAGGTTGGTGGACAGCAGCACTTCGGCGCCCAGGCGCTTGCCGTCCTTGGTGCGATAGCCGGCGGCGTCGCGCGCGGTCCATCCGGCTTCGTCGAGCAGCTTGTTGGCCTGTGCCGGATCGTAGCGCAAGACGTCCTGGAACGAGGGATCGTAGTAGCGCGTATTCGCCGCCAGGAAGTCGGTCTTCGATTGGTACTCGCCGAAGCCGACCACCTTGGCGATGCCGTCGCGGTCCAGGCCGATGGCCAGCGCGCGCCGCACGCGCACGTCGTCGAAAGGCGCTTTGTCGATATTGAAGGACAGGCCGCGCATCGGCGAACCGGTGCGCACGCGGGTGTCGAACACCAGCGCCGGATCGTTGCGGATCGCGGCGGCGTTCTGCGGCGGCGCGTCCATGGTGATGTCGTACTGGCCGGTCAAGAGCGTGTTGTAGCGGATCAGCTGCTCGGGTACGAAGTCGATTTCGATACGCTCGACGTAAGCCGGTCCCTTGTGGTTGAGCTGCGGCGGCGACCAGTTGTAGTCCTTGCGCCGCACCAGCCGTATGCCCTGCTGGCGCGTGTAGCTCTCCACGATGAACGGCCCGGAGCCGACCGGGAACTGGCCCAGCTTCTCCGGTTGCTCCTTGATGGCGCGCGGCGACTCCATCGACAGCCACGATTGCGCCAGCACGTGCAGGAACGGCGTGTACGGCTCGCGCAGCGTGGCTTCGAACACGTACTCACTCACCACGCGGCCATCGATGTACGGTGCGATGTAGGCCGCCGCCAGCGGCGATTTGGTGGCCGGTGCGCGCATGTGCTCAAGGTTGGCCTTGACGGCGGCGGCGTCGAACTTCGAGCCGTCGCTGAAGGTGACGCCCTCGCGCAGGTGGAAGGTGTATATCTTGCCGTCCGGTGAGATGTCCCACGACGTGGCCAGCCACGGCACGATCTTGCCCTGTGCGTCGAGGTAGACCAGGTTATCGTAGATCATCCGGCCCAGCCACTGCGCGTTCGCGTGCGAGATCGAATGCAGGTCGAGCGAGGTCGGATCGCCGTAGGTCGATATCTTCAGCGTGCCGCCCGGTTTGCCGGGCGCCGCTTCCGCGTAGTCGGCGGCGCGGAACGGGCTTGGGCCTTGTTGGCTTGCCGAGGGATTGGAGCCGTCGCCGGCGGCGGGCGCGCTGTCGCACGCCGCGAACAGCAGCAGCGACAGCGCGGCGGCGCCGGTGGCCAGAGTGGAGACGATGCGCTTCATGATTAACGGAAGCTCAAGCTCAGGCCCGCATACACGCCACGGCCGTCACCTGGTGCGGAGCGGCGCTGGTCGGTGCCGGCGTCGTTGTAGGTCGGCGCCACGCTGGAGACGTAGTGCTTGTCCGCCAGGTTGCGGAAATCGACGAACACTTTCCAGCCCTGGCTAGGGTGATCGTAGCCGAGACTCGCGCCGACGATGCCGTAGCCGTGGGTGCGGAAGGAGTTGGCGTAATCGACGTCGATCGCCGACGCGGCCTGCACGCTGACGCCGGCATAGAAGCCGCTGCCATGCTCATATTGCAGCTCGCCCTGGTAGTAGCGGCGCGGGATGCCCGGCAGCGTGTTGTGGCCAAAGCGCTTGTCGTTGCGGAAGTAGAAGTCGTTCAGCGTGAACGACTGGCGCGCCGACAGCTTGCCCGATGCATCCTTGTACAGTTCCGACTCCAGCCCCGCCTCGATACCTTGGTGGATGGTCGGCGTGGCGTTCGATTCGGCGGTGATGGCGGCCGTGGTGGCACTGGCCGGAATCACTTCGACCGACAGCAGCTCGTTCTTCACCGAGGAACGGTACAGGCTCAGACTCCAGTTGGAGTTGAAGGCGCGGCCGCGCGTGCCGATTTCCACCGTGTTGGCCGATTGGTCCTTCAAATCCAGGCCACGGCGCGACAGGCCGGTGGCCGGGCCGCTGGTGAAGGTCGGCGGAATCGTCAGGAACGCCCAGCTGTTCGGCGGTTCGATCGAACGGCTGACGTTACCGTACACCTGCACCTGGTTGTCGAAGGTGTAGCGCAGGCCGGCGCGCGGCGCCAGCGCGTTGGTGCTGCGGTTGTACGGCTCATTGGTGAACGGGAAGGTCACCTCGGTGTAGCGCTTGGTCCAGATGGCCGACAAGCCGGTGGTCAGCCACAGGTTGGACGCCAGTTCCAGGTCGTTCCCGGCGTGCAGGGTGGTGTCGGTGCCGTCGTAGCGCGCGCGGCGGATCAAGGTGCCGACCGGCAGCGCGGCCGTGGCGGCGGCCGGAATCCGCACGTAGGTATTGAGCCAGCCATTCAGGTGACTGGTGGTCAGCACGCCGACCTTGGTTTCGCTGCGCAGGCCCCACGGCGTATCGTTGCGCTGATACTGCAGCGAGGCCGAATAGTCGCGGAAGCCCCACTCGCCGACGTTCACCGCCAGTTGCTGGTCGATCGGATAGTCGTGGTACACCAGGCCTGCTTCCAGTTTGGAGTTGGCGTCGATATTCCAGGTGGTCTTGTTGGCGATCCAGGTGGAGCCGGGCTGGTGGCGGTGCGCGTCCTGCGCCACCGATACCGGGTTGGCCTGGCGCGGATTGGCTTCGATCTGCGCCACGGTCAGTGCGCCCGGCTGGTAGTTGTCGGTCTCGCGGTAGCGCAGGTAGAAGCGCGTTTGCACGTCCGGGCTGAATTTGTAGCCGATGTTGGCGATCACGCCTTTCGATTCGCCGCTGGACAAGGTCTGGAAGCCCTTGCGCTCCGAATAGGTGGCGGCCGCGTAGTAGTCCCACGCGCCGATCACCTGGCCGCTGCTGACGGCCACCTTGCGGTAGCCGAAGCTGCCGCCCTCCACGCGCGTTTCGAACGGCGCGGCTTCATAGCCGGTGCGGGTGACGTAGTTGATGGCGCCGCCGAGCATCAGCGCGCCGAGGTCGAAGGCGTTGGCGCCGCGCAGCACTTCCGTGTGCGACAGGCCGAGCGGCTCGAACAGTTCATACGGCGTGCCGCCCGGACCTGTGACCGGCAGGCCGTCGAACAGGAACAGGGTGCCGGAGCGGAAGAAGTTGGTGCCACGGTTGATGGCCGAGCCACGGATCGAGATCTTGATGCCGTCGGTGCCGCCGGCCGCTTGCGCATACACGCCGGGCTGGTACGCCAGCACGTCTTCGTTGGTGAAGACGCGGCCCTTCTCCACTTCCGCCGCGCTGATCAAGCTGGTGCCGCCGGGGATTTCATCGAGGCGCAACTGGGCGCGGTCGGCGTTGTTGAGGGCTTTGCCTTTGATGACGACGGAGGCGCCGATGATGGAGGAACTGGCTTCTACTGTGGTGGCCTGCGGATCGGCGGAGGCTTCCGCTGCTGCTTCTGCGGCGGCGGTTGCGGCCGAGGCACTGTGCATGCACAGCGCGCCGGCGGCGGCGGCTGCGATCAGGGTGAGGGATAAACGGCTGCGCTTCGCATGGTCAGGCTGCGTCCAAAACACTTTCTTTTTCATTGCCGGTACTTTCTTCTGTGATCGAATTGAATAAAAAATCGGGATGCGGCATGCTGGCCTGAGCGGCCAACAGCATTCGCGTATAAGGGTGGCGCGGCTGCGCATACAGTTCGTCGGCCGGGCCCTGCTCGACGATCACACCGTCCTTCATCACCGCCACCTGGTCGCAGATGCGGCGCACCACGCCCAGGTCGTGCGAGATGAACAGACAGGAAAGGCCGAGCCGCTGCTTGAGGTCCGCCAGCAGGTCCAGCACCTGCGCCTGCACCGAAACGTCCAGCGCCGATACCGGTTCGTCGCACACCAGCACTTCCGGCTCGGCCGCCAGCGCGCGGGCGATGGCGAGACGTTGGCGCTGGCCGCCCGAGAGCTGGATCGGCCGGCGCGAGATACAGCTGGCGTCCAGCCGCACCAGGTCGAGCAATTCAAGGATGCGCTGGCGGCGCGCGCTGCGCGCTACACCGGCGGCAGCCAGCGCTTCATCCAGCACGCGGTCCACGGTGTAGCGCGGATCGAAGCAGCCCAGCGTGTCCTGGAACACCACCTGAACGCGGCGGCGGTGCTGGCGTTTCTGCGCCGCCGACAACGACTGCCACGGCTGGCCGTTCCAGTGCACGCTGCCGCTGTCCGCCGTTTCAAGGCCAAGCAGGATGCGGCTCAGCGTGGTCTTGCCGGAGCCGGATTCGCCGACGATGCCCAGCGTTTCACCGCGCCGCAGCCCGATCGATACGCCGGCCAGCGCGTGGCGTTGCTTGCCGTCCGGCGCCGCATAGGTTTTCTGCAGTCCGGACGCATGCAGCACATAGGGATGCTGGCGCGCGGACGCCATGCGGCGCAGCGCCGATTCCGTCGCGGCGATGGCCTGGCCGGACTCGCCGGCCAAACCTGCTCCGGCACCCTGCACGCCCGCTTTCGGCACTTGCCCGTGCACGGCCACGGCGGCGGCCAACAGCGAACGGGTATATGGATGTTGTGGCGCGTGCAGGATCTGCTCCACCGGTCCCTGCTCGACGATTTCGCCGTTCAGCATGACGGCCACGCGGTCGGCCAGCCTGGACACCAGCGCCAGATCGTGGCTGACCAGCAGCATGGCCATGCCCTGCCCGCGCAGTTGCAGTAGCAGTTCCAGCACCTGCGCCTGCACCGCCGCATCCAGCGCGGTGGTCGGTTCGTCGGCGATCAGCAACTGCGGCGTGCAGGCGATGGCGGAAGCGATCAGCGCGCGCTGGCGCAGGCCACCCGACAACTGGTGCGGATACAGGCCGATACGCTGTTCTGCATCGGCCATGCCGGCCGATTGCAACAGCTCCAGCACCTTGGCCGCGCGCTGCTCGCGATTGAGGTCTCGGTGCAGGTCCAGCGGTTCGCCCACTTCGCGGCCCAGCGTGCGCAGCGGATCGAGCGCATTGAGCGCATCCTGCATCACAAAGCCGACCTGGTTGCCGCGCAGCCCGCGCCATTGGCGTTCGCTGTAGTTGCGCAGGTCGGCGTCGCCGAAGCTCAGGCGGGCGGCGCTCACTTGCGCATCCTGGCCGGCCAATCCCAGCAGGGCGCGAGCGGTGACGCTCTTGCCGGAGCCGGATTCACCAACGATGGCCAGGCATTCGCCGGGACGGATCTCAAACGACACACCCTTCACCACTTCGCCGGCGGCGAAAGCGACGCGCAGCTGCTCAACGGACAACAGGACAGGTTTGATCTGGTGCAGTATCGATACTGGCATGTTCATGATGATTTCCCTTCGCTTCGTAGCAGCAGTTCGCGGCCCAGCGTGGTGATGGAGACCACGGTGAGAGTGATGGTGATACCGGGCATGGCAACCAGCCACCATGCGTTCGACATGAAGTTGCGGCCCAGTGCCAGCATGGCGCCCCATTCGGGCGATGGCGGCGGTGAACCGAAACCGAGAAAACTGAGTGCGGCGCCGAGCGCGATCTTGGCGCCGATGCCGATGGTGGCCAGCGGCAGCACCGGGCGTACGGCATTCGGCAGCACGTGGCGCCACAGGATGACCAGCGGATGCCAGCCGAGCGTGCGCGCCGCTTCGACGTAGCCTGACTGGCGTACCTGCACCGTCTGCGCCCGCACCAACCGCGCATAGCGCGGGATACTGGCCACGCCCACCGCCAGCGTGGCGTTCACCAGGCCCTGGCCCCAGATGGCGATGAACACCAACGCCAGCAGCAGATCAGGGAACGCCAGCAGCACATCGACAAAGCGCATCAGCACCGTATCCAGCCATTTCTGTCCCAGCCCGGCCGCGAGGCCCAGCCCTACACCGAAGATAACGCCGACCAGCGTGGCACCCACGCCCATCAGCAGCGATGGGCGTGCGCCGTGCACCAGCCGGGTCCACACATCGCGGCCGTTTTCGTCGGTGCCGAGCAGGTGCTGAGCGGAGAACGGCAGGCCGAAGGCGTCGCGCGCGCTGCCTTCCAGAGGATCGCCATGGGCCAGCAGGCCTGGCGCCACGGCGGCCAGCACCAGCAAGCCGACAAACAGCGCGGCCAGCACCAGCCCCGGGCGCCAGCCGGCGCGGCGGCGGCCGTTCCGGCTGGCGGGAAGGACAGCGCCCGTTGCCTGGGTTAGTGCGGCGTCGCTCATGGGTCAGGCCGCCGACCGGCTGTCGCGTTGCGCCGCGTACTGGCTCACCGGCCGTTCCAGGCCGAGGTGATGGCGCAGCGTGCTGCCGGTGTACTCGTGACGGAAGATGCCGCGCTTGCGCAGCAAAGGCACCACGTGGTCGACGAAAATCTCGGCGCCGGACGGGAACACGTCGGGCATGATGTTGAAGCCGTCGGCGGCGCCGGCCAGGAACCATTGTTCCAGGCTGTCGGCCACCTGATCCGGCGTGCCGACCAGCAGGCGGTGGCCGCTGCGAATGCGGCGCGAGAGCTGGCGCACGGTCAGCTTTTCGCGGCGCGCCAGGTTGATCTGCGCCTGGAAGAAGCCGTGCGAGCCGGTGGTCAGGTCGCGCACGTCGCCGATGCGGTCCCACGGCAGTTCGGAGTCCAGGTCCAGTTCCGCAACGTTGATGCCGATGCGCTGGGCGATCTGTCCCGCCAGCCCTTGCTCGCCCTGATAGGAATCGAGCAGGTCGCAGCGGGCGTTGGCTTCCGCTTCGGTGGAGCCGATCACGGTCGACAGGCCGGGCATAATCTTCAGCGATTCCGGATCGCGACCCCAGGCGCGGGCGCGGGCCTTCATCTCGTTGTAAAACTCGATGCCGTCTTCCAGCGTGGTTTGGGTGGTGAAGATGGCGTCGGCGTAGCGCGAGCCTAGCGCCTTGCCGCCTTCCGACGATCCGGCCTGCACCAGCACCGGGCGGCCCTGCGGGGAGCGCGGCACATTCAGCGCGCCGTGCACGGAGAAGTGTGCGCCGTCGTGGTTGATGGCATGGACGCGGGAGGCGTCGGCGAACACGCCGCGTTCGCGGTCGGCGATAATGGCGTCGTCCTCCCAGCTGTCCCACAGCTTGTTGGCGATTTCGATGAATTCGGCAGCGCGGCCATAGCGGTCGGCGTGCAGCGGCGCACCGGCGAGGCCGAAGTTGCGGGCGGCGACATCGCCGGCGGTGGTGACGACATTCCATGCCGCGCGACCGCCGCTGATGTGGTCCAGCGACGCCAGGCGGCGCGCCAGGTTGTACGGATCGTTGTAGGTGCTCGACGCGGTGGCGATCACGCCGATGTGGCGCGTGGCCAACGCCACCGCCGTCAGCAACAGGGTCGGTTCGATGCGGCCGCCGGGCTGGCTGGCGACATCACTGATCAGCGCCGGGCCGTCGGCCAGAAAGATGGCGTCCAGCGTGCCGCGCTCGGAGATGCGGGCGATGTTGGTGAAGTAGTCCACGTCCAGCAAAGCCGACGGCGGTACCTCGCCCAGGCGCCAGGCGGCGCTATGCCCGCCCAGTCCCAGTATGTTCATCCCGATGCTCATCTGCTTGCGTGTCATGCCATTCCCCGTGTTGCGTTTTTGAGTAGTGGGATGGAAGTTACATGTCAAATGCGGCGCGCACAAACAATCAAAAATGCGAACGATAGAAGGAAAGACGATATAAGCTTTATCGTACCAACGTACTTCGGATATGCATATTTGGAAGTGTTCGTTGTGAACTGGCGTGGAATATCTATCATGTTGCAGAGTTGATCACCATATTTGGTTTCTACAGCCAGGATCGGAGCAGCATGAACTTCCAGCAACTGCGCTTTGTGCGCGAAGCCATCAGGAATAACCTCAACCTCACCGAGGTTGCGGCAGTGCTTTACACCTCCCAGTCGGGTGTCAGCAAGCAAATCAAAGATCTGGAAGATGAATTGGGGATTGAGCTGTTTGTCCGCAGCGGCAAGCGCCTGACGGGACTCACGCGCGCCGGTGACGGCGCGGTGCAGATCGTCGGCCGCATTCTGCAGGAGACGGAAAACCTGCGCCGCTACGCCAGCCAGTACGCCGGCGTGGACAGCGGCCGCCTGGTGATCGCCGCCACCCACACGCAGGCGCGCTACACGTTGCCCAAGGTGGTGGAGGAATTCAACCAGGCCTTCCCCAAGGTGAAGCTGGAGCTGCATCAGGGTTCGCCGCGCCAGATCGCCGACATGCTGGCCAATGGCGAAGCCGATATCGGCATCGCCAGCGAGGCGCTGAACGAAGCGAGCGAGGTGAGTGCGTATTCGTGCTTCACTTGGAATCACCAGGTGGTGGTGCCGGCCGGGCATCCGCTGCTGGCGCTGGCGCCGGTGACGCTGGAGCAGATCGCCGCGTATCCGCTGGTGACCTACAACGACCAGTTCACTGGCCGCAAATGCGTGGACGCGGCTTTCAGCCAGGCCGGCCTGACGCCGGACCTGCGCCTGACCGCCATGGATGCGGACGTGATCAAGACTTACGTGCGGCGCGGCCTGGGCATCGGCATCGTGGCCGAGATGGCGCTGGAGGATTTGCAGCGCGACGATCTGGTGGTGCTGCCGACGCAGGGACAATTGTTCGGCACCTGCAGCACCATGCTGGCGGTACGCAAAAGCGTATTCCTGCCCAGCTTCGCCTACCGCTTCATCGAGATGTTCGCGCCAGGCTTGCAGCTGGACCGGCTGTCGGCTTAATTACCAGCGATAGCGACTGGCCGAGAAATCGGCCTCGTAGAACGGCGCCACGTGGGTGCCGGGCGCGATGATGGCGTCGATGCGTTTCAGGTCTTCGGCGCTGAATTCCACCGCCAGCGACGCCAGCGCATCGTCGAACTGTTCCACCGTGCGCGGGCCGATGATGGAGCTGGTCACGCCCGGCTGCTGCACGGTCCACGCCAAGGTCAGTTGCGACAGCGGCACGCCCTTCTCTTCCGCCAGTTGCGTCAACGGTTCGATCACGTCGTAGATCTGCGGCGTCAGGCGTCGCGCCTGCATCGGGCTCGGATCGACATAGCGGCCCTGTTCCGGCTTGCTGTCCTTGCGGTACTTGCCCGACAAAAGTCCACCGCCGATAGGACTCCACGGCAGCAGCGCCAGGCCCCAGGTCTGCGCCACCGGCACCAACTCGCGTTCGATGCGGCGATCCAGCAGGTTGTAGGGTGGCTGCTCGGAGACGAAGCGGTTCAGCCCCAGCTCCTTGGCAGCCCACAGCGCTTCCACCGCCTGCCAGCCGGCGAAGGTGCTGGAGCCGATGTAGCGCACTTTGCCCGAGCGTACCAGGTCGTCCAGCGCGCGCAGGGTTTCGTCGATGGCGGTATCCGGCGCGGGACGGTGGATCTGGTACAGGTCCAGGTAGTCGGTGTCGAGCCGGCGCAGGCTGTTCTCGGCCTGTTCGATGATGTGGCGGCGCGAACTGCCGCGCAGATTGCCGTCGGTATCGTGCATCGGCAGGTGCACCTTGGAGGCCAGGAACACCTTGTGGCGCTGGCCGTTGCGCTTGAGCGCCTTACCGGTGAACTCTTCGCTGCGGCCGCGCGAATACACGTTGGCGGTGTCGATCAGGTTGATGCCGGCTTCGATCGCCAGGTCGATGATGCGGGCTGATTCGTCATACTCGGTCTTCCCGCCGAACATCATGGTGCCCAGCGCAAGCGGGGATACCTTGACGCCGGTGCGGCCGAAGGGCCGGTAGTCGCGGATGGTGGTCATGTCGTACTTTCTAATCAGGTGGATGGAAGATCGTCGAACGATGCGCTGCTGCTGGCGTGCAGGCCGGCGTAGATGCCGTTGCGCGCCAACAGCTGCTGGTGGTTGCCCTGTTCGGCGATGCGGCCGTGCTTGAGCACGACGATCAAATCGGCGTCGCGCACGGTGGCGAGACGGTGGGCGATGATGATGGTGGTACGCCCCTTGCGCAGCAGTTCCAGTGCGTTTTGGATTTTCAGCTCGGTAAAGCTGTCGATGTTGGCGGTGGCCTCGTCCAGGATCAGGATCTTCGGTGATGCCAGCAAGGCGCGCGCAAAACTGAGCAACTGGCGCTGGCCGACCGAGAGGTTGCGGCCGCGTTGGCCCAGTGGCGTGTCGTAGCCCTGCGGCAGCGCGACGATGAAGTCGTGCGCGTGCACCGCCTTGCAGGCGGCGACGATCTGCTCGTGCGTGGCGCCGCCGACGCCGTAGCGCACGTTCTCCTCGACCGTGCCGCTGAACAGGAAGGGTTCCTGCAGCACCATGCCCACGCCCTGCCCCAGCGATTCCTGGGTCAATTCGCGCACGTCGTCGCCGGCCACGCGCACGGAGCCGCTCCAGACGTCGTAGAAGCGGTGGATCAGCGCGGCGATGCTGGTCTTGCCGGAGCCCGTGGCGCCGACCAGGGCCACGGTCTGATACGGCGCGATGTGCAGGTTCAGGTCGTGCAGCACCGGCTGCCCCGGCACGTAGCCGAAATTGACGTGCTCGAAGGTGATGGATGGCGGTGCGCTGGATAGCGGCCGCGCATCCGCGCGGTCCGACAGCGTGACCGGAACGTCCAGCACTTCGAAGATGCGCTGGGCGGAGGCCATGGCGCGCTGCATGACGGTGTATTGCATGGTCAGCGTGCGGATCGGGTCGAAGAAACGCTGTACGCAGAAGATGAAGGCGACGATCACGCCGACATCGAGTTCGCCCGCCACCACGGCGCGGCCGCCGACCACCACCACGATGGCCATCGCCACGCCGGTCAGGATGTCGACGGTGGGCACCATCACCTGCGAGGCCAGCGAGGATTCCACCTGCGCCGCCAGGTTTTCCTTGGCGCGCACGGTGTAGCGCTCGAAGTTGACCTGCTCGCGGCGGTTCTCCTGCACGGTGCGGATGCCGTTGATGTTTTCCGCCAGCGCCGCGTTGACGCTGGACGATGCTTCGCGCGCGCGGGTGAAGGCCTTGCGCGCCCACGGCAACCACACCAGCCGTATCAGCAGCAGTGCCGGCAACACGCACAGCGTGAGCAGGCCCAGTTCCACGTTCATGGTCAACAGCAGCGCGATGATTCCGATCAGCAGGAACAGATCGCTGAGCGCGGAGACCGAGGTTTCCATGAACTCTTGTAGCGAGTTGACATCGCCCTGGAGGCGGGACATCAGCCGGCCCACCTGGGTGCGATCCATGATGGACAGCGACAGCCGCTGCAAATGCTCGAACATGGCGCGGCGCAGGTCGAAGATGACGGTTTGCGCCAGGCGCGCGGCCAGCCACTCCTGCAGGAAGGTCAGGCCTGCATTGAGCACGATGAGCAGCGCGAAACCGGCCAGCACCAGCTGGAAGCTGAAGCTTGACTGGCCCAGGGCGCTGTCCACCGCATGCCGCACCGCCACCGGGATCGCCACTTGTACCGCCGTGTACAGCGCCACCGTGAGCAGCACCACGGCAAACGCCCAGCGTTGCGGGTGCATGAAGCGCCACAGGCGCGCGCTGACGCCTAGGTCGAAGCGCTTGAATACTTCTTCGCCACGGTCGCGCAGCAGCGCCTCGACCGCGTCGGCTTTCTGGATACTCATGATTGCAATTCCTGTTCGTCTTCGTCTTGCAGCTGCTGCGGTGGCGCTGCGCGTTCGGCGCCCGATTTGGCGGCGCGGTGCTGCAGGCGCCATAGCTCGGCATAAGGGCCGTCGCGCTCCAGCAATTCGGCATGGCTGCCGCGTTCCACGATGCGGCCGTGGTCCAGCACGAGGATGTGGTCCGCGTGGTGCAGGGAGCTCAGTCGGTGGGCGATGATGATGGTGGCCGCGTGGCGCATCGCTTCGCTGATGGCGCCACGCACGCGCTGCTCGGTAACGGCGTCGATGGCGGCGGTGGAATCGTCCAGCACCAGCACCGATGGATGGTCGAGCAAGGCGCGGGCGATGGTCATGCGCTGCCGCTGTCCACCGGATAGCGCCACACCGCGTTCGCCGACCTGTGTGCCGTATTGTTTCGGCAGCTGGTCGACGTG
This sequence comes from Duganella paludis, assembly GCF_054461335.1. Classification (NCBI taxonomy): domain Bacteria; kingdom Pseudomonadati; phylum Pseudomonadota; class Betaproteobacteria; order Burkholderiales; family Oxalobacteraceae; genus Duganella; species Duganella paludis. Next base: position 4,379,058 of record NZ_CM136922.1, on the reverse strand, counting down.
GTCGTGAATTTGCGCGACCTGCGCGGCGGCGATTACCGGCGGCTGGCCGGCGTCCGGCACGGCGTAGGCGACGTTGTGGTGGACCGAGGTGTTGAACAGGAAGTTCTCCTGCTGCACCAGCGCCACCTCGCGCCGCAGCGACGCCAGTTCGATATCGCGGATGTCGCGGCCACCGAGCGTGATGCGGCCTTCGCCGATGTCGTAGAAGCGCGGGATCAGATGCGCCAGCGTCGACTTGCCGCTACCCGGCGCACCGACGATGCCCAGCACCTGGCCCGGATGCAGCTCGAAGCTGATGTCTTCCAGTACGCGGCGTCCGCCAGGACTATAGCCGAAGCCCACACGCTCGAAGCGCAGCACGCCGACGTTGCCCCCCGCGCGGGCAGAGGCGTGCGCGCCGGCATCGGCACCGACGACCGCGTCCGCACCTGGGCCGTCACGCCGCGCGAGCTTTGCCGCGCCCGGGCGGTCGCCGATCTCCGGCTGAGCATCCAGCACGTCGAACAGCCGTGCGCCGGAACTGGTGGCGCGGGCGCTGGCGTTGACCACCATGCCGATCTGGCGCAGCGGCTGGTGGAGGATGGTGATGAAGGTCAGGAACTCGGTCAGCTCGCCCACCGTGGTGGTGCCGGCCGCCACGCGCTGGCCGCCTACCCATAGCACCAGCGCCATCGAAATATAATACGCCAGCGTCATGGAACTCATGGAGCGCATGCGCGTGGTGATGCGGGCATTGGACAGGCGCAGCGCACGCTGGGAGATCTCGTCGAAGCGCGACATCTCGGCGCGCACCGCGTGGAAGGCGCGCACCACGCGCACGCCCTGCAGGTTCTCTTCCATGCGCAGCGTCAGCTCGGCCATCATCTTCTGCAAGCGCTGCCAGCTGACGCGCAAGCGCAGGCCGGCTGTGACGGCGTTCACCAGCACATACGGCGCAAAACTCAGCGCCAGCAAGCCCAGTCCAACATCGACGCTGAGCAGCCGCCACGAGCCGATGCCCAGCAACAGCAGCAGCGTGAGCACGCGCAGCACGCCGAATTCGAGGAAGGCGCGCACGCCCTCCAGGTCCAGCATGCCGCGCGCTATCAGCTCGCCGGTATGGATGCGGTCATGGTAGCTGAAGCTCAGTTGCTGCAGCTTGTCGTAATAGGCCAGCCGCAGGTCGTAGCCGACCTTCTGCGCCAGCGTTTCGCCGTAATAGCCCTGCAGGCCGGTCAGCACGCCGCGTATCGCGCAGGTGGCGACGATCAGCAAGGCGGTGATGAGCAAGGCCCGCTCGGCGCCGCCCGTCGTGGCGGTCGTGGCGGCGCTCGTGGCGGCGGTCGTGGCGGCGGTCGCGCGCGGCAGCAGGTGGCCGGCCTGATCGACCGCGCGGCCCAGCAGTTGCGGCATGATCAGATTGAAGATGGCCGCGCCCAGCGCGCAAGACAGCGCCGCCGCGCAGCGGCCCGGATAGCGCGCGGCGAGCACCACCAGCCGCCCCAGGATCTTCGGCATGGCCTGCACGTCGATGGTTTCTGCATGCTGCGGCGGGACTGGACGATTGGACGTCTCGCTCATGCGCGCGCCACCCGGCCGGTGACCGGATAAGCCGGATCGGTGTAGCCTGGCGTGCTCGGATGGCCGGGCGTGACCAGGCTGTCGAACAAGGCCTCGTCTTCCGCAGTAAAGCGGTAGGCCAGTCCCTTGCGGTAGCCCTGCCACTGCTCCAGCGTGCGCGGGCCGCCGATCACCGCGCTGACGTGACGGTTGTTCAGCACCCAGGCCAGCGCCAGCTCCGCACTGGTGACGCCGCGCTCCTGCGCCGCCGTCGCCAATCGCTGCGCCAGCAACAGCGACTCCGGCCGCCACTCGGTCTGCAACGCACGCTGGTCGTTGCGGCCGATGCGGCTATTCGCATCCGGTTGCGTGCCGGGCTGGTATTTTCCGGTGAGGACACCGCGCGCCAACGGGCTGTATGGCACCACGCCCAAACCGTGGTGCGCGCATGCCGGCAAATGCTCCACCTCCGGCATGCGATTGGCCGCGTTGTAATAAGGCTGCGAGACGATGGGCGCGCCGATGCCCAACTGGCGGCTCAGGTGCACCACTTCCGACACCTGCCAGCCGCTGAAATTGGACAAGCCGTAGTAGCGGATCTTGCCTTGCGCCGTCAGGTCGCCCAGCGCGCGCAGCGTCTCTTCCAACGGCGTGCCCGCATCCGGGCGGTGCAGGTAGTAGATGTCGATGTAGTCGGTACCGAGGCGCTGAAGGCTTTGCTCCACCGCCTGGATCACACGGCGGCGCGACAGGCCGCGCTCATTCGGCCAGGTGCCGACCGCATTGCCTACCTTGGTCGCCAGCACCCATTTGTCGCGCCGGCTGGCGATGGCGCGGCCCACCACACGCTCCGATTCGCCGTGGTTGTAGATGTCCGCCGTGTCGATGAAGTTGATGCCGTGTTCATGCGCGTCATCGATAATGTGCAGCGCGTCGCTTTCGGCGGTGGCGCCGCCAAACATCATGGTGCCGAGGCACAGCCGCGATACCTGCACGCCGCTGCGGCCCAATTGTTCGTATTCGATTGCCTTGCTCATTGATGGTCCTTATGCCTTGCTCAGCCAAACATTGGCGAAATTGTTGCGGGTCTGCGAGGGGAATTCATCCACATTGCGCAGCCGTTTTGCGTACACCGAGAACCACTTCACTTCCAGCAGCGGCAGCACCGGCAGGTCCGCCGTGACGATCTGCTGCAGGCGCTTATAGTTCACCACGCGCTGGGCCGGGTTCTCTCCGGATCGGCTCTGCTCCAGCAGCGCGTCGACCTCCTTGTTGCTATAGCCGGAGGCTTTGCTCCACGGGACGCCGGGCCGGTCGCCGCGCGCGCCGTAGCGGATTTCCAGGCTGGCCTGCGGGTCGGCGGTCCAGCCGCCCCAGGAGCTGATCACCTGGAACTGGCGGTTGGTGAAGACGTCGCGCGACCACGTGGACAAATCCTTGGCGCCCAGGCTGGCGTCGATGCCGATGCGGCGCAGCGCTTGGCGCACGAATTCGCCGGTGCGGCGGTAATCGTCGCCGAAGGGAATGAAGTCGTGCACCAGCTTGAAACGCCAGCCATCCGCTTTGCGCGGCAGGCCGGCCTGGTCGAGCAACTTCTCGGCCTTGGCCGGGTCGAAGGGATATTGCTGCAGGTCGCGCGTGAAGTATTCCTTGACGCCGGAGGGCACCGGGCCGTCCAGCGGCGCACCGTACCCGCCCCACACCGTCTTGACCAGCGCGGCGCGATCCACCGCGTGGGCGATGGCCTGGCGCACTTCCAGCTTGCCCAGCACCGGATCGCGCAGGTTGAACTCCAGCCAGAAGCTGGTGGGCTCGTACTGGTTGGTGTCCAGCACCAGGGTATCCAACTTTTGCAGGCGCGCGGCGTCGCTGAAGGTGATCGGGTTGCGCACCGCGAAATGGGCGGCGCCGGTTTCCAGCGCGGCTGCGCGGCTGGCCGAGTCGTTGATGACCTTCCAGACGATGCGGTCCAGGTGCGGCAGGCCGGGAATGTAGTAGTCCGGATTCCGCTCCAGCACGATGTGACTGCCGCGCTGCCATTCCTTGAACACGAAGGGGCCGGTGCCTACCGGCTTGGTGTTGTAGGGATTGGTGGCGAGGTCGTTGCCTTCGTACAGGTGGCGCGGCAGGATCTGACCACCGTTGGTGCCGAGGTAGCGCATCAGCACCGGCCAGCGCTGCTTCAGGTGCAGCAGCACGGTCCGTTGGTCGGGCGTGGTGACCTTGTCGATGACAGCGGTGATGTTGGTGGCGCTGCGCGGCCAGATCACGTCCAGCGAATATTTGACGTCGTCGGCGCCGAAGGCGTGGCCATCGTGCCAGCGCACGTTGGGACGCAGCTTGATGGTGATGGTGCGGCCGTCCTCCGACGGCTTGGCGCTGAGCGCCAACCGGGGTTCCAGCCCGCCTTGCCCGTTGTCGACGAACAGGCGGTCATAGATCTTGGAGGTGATCAGCGAGATCGGATTGGCGCCGTTCAGGTGCGTGGCCAGCGTGGGCGGCTCGGGATAGGCGATGCCGACCAGCGTGCCGCCGCGTACCGGGGCGCCGGCCGATCCCGCCGCGCCGCCATTCGCCGGCACGCCAGCCGCCACACCCGCTGCACCGATGGCGCCGGCAGCTACCGCGCCGCTGCCCGCAGCCATGAAGGCGACGGCAGCGGCGCCGCTGGCGTGTGCGGCCACCGGCAGCCCCCCGGCCAATGCCGCGCCGGCCCAGCGCAGCAGGCGGCGGCGCTGTGGCGCGGCCAGGCTGTCGAATACGGAATTGGAATCCATGGCGTGCTCCTTGTCAGATGCCGGCGGCGAGGCGCGGCACGGGCAGTTCACCGATGACCGGTTCCGGCCCTTCCGGCATGGCTTTCGGCTTGTCTTCGCCCAGGTGCTTCGGACGGCGCAACGGCACCTTGTCGTTCAGGTAGTAGTTGCCGACGTCGAACAGGCGCCAGCGCACCGGGTCGTGCAGCGTGTGCGTGCGGGCGTCGCGCCACAGGCGGTCCAGGCCATGGTCAGGCGCGGTCGAGCGGGTGCCGGACAGTTCGAACAGCTTGGTGGTCAACAGCAGCGCGCTGCTGGTGCTGGCGGCGCGCACTTCGGAAACCGCGACGGCGGCGCGGGTCCAGTCGGCGGCCAGGTTGCTGGTGTAGGCGCGGTCGATGGCGAGGCCGGCGCGCTCCAACAGCGCCTCCGTGCCGTGCAGCGACACGGCCAGCTCGCCCAGCTCGCGGATGCTCAACTGGTCCTCTTCCCACACCGCATCCGCCGGCGCGTCGTCGGCCTTGGGATTGCGCTGGCGGATGAAGGCGATGGTGGCGTCGAAGGCGGCGCGCGCCAGGCCGGTGTCGATGGCCGCGTGCATGATCTGGCCCACCGGACCGACCGGCTTGACGTGGTCCGGCGTGACGCTGTGCGGCACCAGCCATTCCGGCTTGAGGTAGGCGTTGTCTGCGACCACGGTGCCGCTGGCGGTGGTGCGCTGGCCGAACGAGGCCCAGTCGTCCACCACGCGGATGCCGTCGTGCGTGCGCGGGTAGATCGCCAGGAAGTGATTGCGCTCGGCGTCGGCCACGGCGATCGGCACCCAATCGGCGAACAGCGCGCCGGTCGAATAGTATTTGCGCACGTTGACGCGATAGCCTTCGCCGTCTTCATCGGCGGACAGGCTGGTCTTGCGGTCTTCCGCCTTGCGCACATCAGGCTCCACCAGCGCATTGCCGAAGTGGTCCCCGGCCAGCACGCGCTCGAAGAAGAAGGCTTTCTGCGCCTCGCTGCCTTCGTGGCGGATGATCTCGATGATGAAGTAGTGGTTCTGCGGGATCTGGCCGATGGAGCCGTCCGCCGCCGACAGCAGCGCGAACACGCGCGCCAGCGTGGTGTAGGAGACGCCGGCGCCGCCGTATTCCTTCGGTACGGTGATGCCCCACAATCCGCTCTGGCGCAGGCGTTTGAGTTCCTGCACCGGTAGGCGACGTTCGCGGTCGCGCAGTGTGGCGCCGGGCGCGAATTCGGCGGCCAGCGTGGCGGCGACTTCCAATGCTTCGGCGTCGTCGCGGATGATGTGGGCCCGGCCCGGTCCAATGGATGTGATGGTTGTGCTCATGTTCAGTCTCGCAGCTTGGGGTTGAAGTAGTGATTGAGTGAGTCGCCCAGTACATTCAGCGACCACACGGTCAGCATGACGGCGACGCCGGGGATGGCGATCATGTACCAGCCGGTGCGGATGGCTTCGCGGCCGGTGCCGATCATGGCGCCCCAGCTGACCGCGTTCGGATCGCCCAGTCCCAGGAAGGACAGGCCCGATTCGGCCAGGATGCAGCCGGCCACCACGATGGAGGTGCTGACCACGATGGGCGTGAGTGCATTCGGCAGGATGTGGCGCAGCACGATGCGCGCGTGCGACATGCCGGCCGCCAGTCCGGCCTGCACGTATTCGCGGTTGCGCAGGCCAAGTACTTCGCTGCGCACCACGCGTGCGGTGTGGGTCCAGGAGGTGACGGCCAACGCCAGCACCACCACCCACACCGACGGCGACAGCAGCGCCACCATGATGGCGGCCAGCAGGAAGCGCGGCACGATCTGGAACAAGTCGGTCAGGCGCATCAGCACATTGTCGACCCAGCCGCCGCAATAGCCGGCCAGGGTGCCGGTGAGGACGCCCAGCAGCAGGGTCAGTGCGCCGGCGGCCACGCCAACCAGCAGCGATACGCGTGCGCCGTGCGCCAGGCCGGCGGCGATGTCGCGGCCCATGAGGTCCGAGCCCAGTGGATGGCTCCAGTCCTGGCCCGGCCACAGGTAGGGCGACAGCGCCATGTCCTGCGGGTCGCCGGGGAACAGCAGTGGCGCGAACAGGGCGCAGAACAGCACCACGGCCAGAATGAATAGTCCGAGACGGACCTGGAAAGTGGTCTTCATCATGCGAGCTCGATGCGAGGGTCCAGCCGCGCGCTCAGCACATCGGTCAGCAGGCTGGCCAGCATGACGAGCAGGGAACTGAGGAACAGGATGGACAGCAGCAGGCTGGTGTCGCGCGCGCCGACGGCGTCGTAGGCCAGCTTGCCGAGGCCCGGCCAGGAGAATACGGTTTCGATGACGATGCTGCCGCCCAGCAGTTCGCCGACGCTGGCGCCGGCCAGCGAGACCACCGGCAGCAGCGCGTTGCGCAGGGCGTGGCGGAAGTACACCAGCCGTTCGGACAGGCCCTTGGCGCGCGCGGTGCGCACGTAGTCTTCCTGCAGCGCGTCCACCATGGCGGCGCGGGTGAAGCGGGCGTACACGGCGCAAGAGTACACGGCCAGCGTAGCCACCGGCAGCACCAGGTGCCAGGCGACGTCGCGCACGTGGGCCCAGCCGGTCAAGGCAGCGCCCTCCACTTCCTGCATGCCGCCGATGGGCAGCCATTGCAGCTGCACGCCGAACAGCACCACCAGCATCAACGCCAGCCAGAACATGGGCACCGAATAGCACAGCGCCATCAGCGCGGAGACGGCGCGGTCCAGCAGGCCGCCGCGATAACGCGCGCACAGCATGCCGATACTGACGCCGAGCAACAGGGCCACCGTCAGACTGGTGATGCCCAGCAGCGCCGTGGCGCCGATGCGTTCGCCGATCAGGTGGGCCACTGGTTCGCCGTAGCGGTAGGAGTAGCCGAGGTCCAGAATCAGCAGTTTCTTCAGGTAGATCAGCAGCTGCATGTAGAGCGGGACGTCGAGGCCGAAGGCGCTGCGCAGTTCCGCCAATTGGGCTTCGGTGCCGCCGGCGTTGTCGCCCTGGCCGGACTCGCCGGCGATGACTTGCGCCAGGTCGCCGGGCGCCAGCTGGATCAGGGCGAAGTTCAGCACGCAGATGCCCAGCACAATGGGAATGAATTGCAGCAGTCGGCGTTTGAGGTAGGTTTTCATGCGGTGGTCCTAGGCGCGGCGGGCCAGCGCGGGGCGCTCGGCAGCATGGACGGCGGGATCGGCGTTTGGCGCTGGCCATGCGGGATGGGCGGCGATCAGCTGGCGCGTGTAGGGATGGGAGGCGCCGGTGAACAGGTGGTCGCGGGCGATGGTTTCCACCACCTCGCCTTTTTGCATGACCATCACGCGGTCGGCCATGTAGTTGATGACGGACAGGTCGTGCGAGATGAACAGGTAGGACAGGCCGAATTCCTGTTTCAGGTCGATGAATAGTTTGAGGATCTGGGCGCGCACCGAGACGTCCAGCGCGGATACCGGCTCGTCGCAGATCAGCAGTAGTGGTTGCAGGATGAGCGCGCGGGCGATGCCGATGCGCTGGCGTTGGCCGCCGGAGAATTCGTGGGGGTAGCGTTTCGCGGCATCGGCTGGCAGGCCGACGGCGTCCAGCATGGCGCGGATGCGGCGCTGGCGTTCGTGGCGGTCGCGCTGGCCCTGTACTTTCTGTACTTCGTCGAGCATGTCGTCGATGCGCAGGCGGGGATTGAGCGAGGCGTATGGGTCCTGGAATACCAGTTGCACCTTGGCGCGGTGCGGACGCAGCTTGCTGCCGCGCAGGCTGGCGATGTCTACGCCGTCCAGCACTACTTCGCCCTCCACCACCGGATTGAGGCCGATGATGGTTTTGCTGAGGGTGGACTTGCCGCAGCCGGATTCGCCGACCAGGCCTAGTGTTTCGCCGCGCGCGATGTCGAAGGAGACGCCCTTTACGGCGGAGATGGTGCCGTAGCGCGTGGAGTATTGGGCTACCAGCTTGCGGACTGCCAGCACCGGCGTGGCCGGTTGGCCGGCGACGACTGGCTGCACGGCGCGCAGCGGTGCGCGGTTGCGCGTGAGGTGCAGGGTGGCGTCCAGCAGGTTTTGGGTGTAGGGATGGCTGGCGGCGAAGAAGACTTCGGCGCAGCTGCCCTCTTCCACTTTGACGCCATGGCGCATTACGGCCACGCGGTCGGCCCACTGACCGACCACGCCCAGGTCGTGGGTGATCAGCAGCAGTGACATCGACAGTTTCTGGCGCAGTTCGTCCAGTAGTTCCAGCACCTGTGCCTGGATGGTGGCGTCGAGCGCGGTGGTTGGTTCGTCGGCGATCAGCAGGCGAGGTTCGCAGGCGATGGCCATGGCGATCATGACGCGCTGACGCTGGCCGCCCGATAAGTTGTGCGGGTAGTCGTCGATGCGGCGTTCCGGCTCTGGAATTTTCACCAGTTCCAGCAGTTCGATGGCGCGGGCGCGGGCCGCCGCGCCGCGCAGGCCGCGATGACGGTGCAGCACTTCGATGATCTGCAAGCCGATGGTCAGCACCGGATTGAGTGAGGTCATCGGGTCCTGGAAGATCATGGCGATGTCGTTGCCGCGCACGGCCTGCAGCTGCGATTCCGGTGCGCCGAGCAGGTTGCGGCCGTCCAGCAGCACTTCGCCGCTGGCGCGCGCCTTGGGTGACAGCAGGCCGGTGATGGCGGCGGCGATGGTGGATTTACCGCAACCGGATTCGCCGACCAGCGCCACCACTTCGTTACGGTGGATGGTCAGGCTGAAATCGCGGACGGCAGCGCCGTCCGGATACCAGACGTCCAGCCCGCGTATGCGCAGCAGCGCGGCGGCGTCGTTGGTGGCGTCGTTGGCGGCGTGCCGGGCGGACGTCATTTCCATAATCGGTGCGCGGCGGCCGTGTGGTTGTCCGGCAGGTGGGCGCTGCGGCGGTTGAACAGCTTCTGGCGCAGCGTGCCCTCATCGTAGGCGGTCTTGTACAAACCGCGCTCCTGCAGCTCGGGGATAATCAGGTCGATGAAATCGGTGAAGGTCTCAGGCGTCACGGTACGGGTGAGATTAAAGCCGTCGAGGTCCGTCTCGCGCATCAGTTTTTCGATTTCATCGGCCACCTGCGACGGCGTGCCGACGATGGCCGAATGCTGCACGCCGAAGCGGCGCGTCTCCAGCAACTGGCGGCGCGTGGTGCCCGGCGCAAAACGCCGTCCGCGCGCTTCGCCAACGCGGCGCAGGCGATCCGGATACATGGCCTCCAGCTTTTCCTCCGTGATCTCCTCGTCCAGGCCGAAGCGTTCCAGGTCCACTCCCATGCCGCTGACCATGTGCGCCATGCTGCCTTGCGCGCTGGCGTACTGTTTGTAGTCCTCGTATTTTTCCTGCGCGGCTTTCTCGCTGCGGTCGGTCACGACGGTGAGGCCGGAGAAAACCTTGATGTCGTCTTCCTCGCGCCCCGCCCGCACCGCCTCGGCACGGATGTTGGCGACGATCTTGCCGATGGCCGCGCGATCCGGGCCGCCGGTGAACACGCACTCCGCATGGCGCGCGGCGAACTGGTTGCCGCGCTGCGAGGCGCCGGCCTGGAACAGCACCGGCGTGCGCTGCGGCGACGGCTCGCTGAGGTTGTAAACGCCGTCCACTTTGTAGTACGGGCCTTCGTGGAAGATGCGGTGGATTTTCTTCGGATCGGCGTAGATGCCGCGTTCGCGGTCGGCCAGCACGGCGTCGTTTTCCCAGCTGCCTTCGAGCAGCTTGTAGAAGGCTTCCATGAAGTCGTCGCCACGGTCGTAGCGGTCGTCGTGGTCCTGCTGCTGTTTCAGGCCGACGCCGCGCGCGGCGCTGTCCAGGTAACCGGTGACGATATTCCAGGCCACACGGCCGGAGGTCAGGTGGTCGAGCGTCGCCATGCGGCGCGCAAAGATGTAGGGGTGTTCGTAACTGAGATTGCAGGTGACGCCGAAGCCGAGATGCTCGGTGGCCAGCGCCATGATGGGCACTACGTACAGCGGATCGTTGACCGGCAGTTGCACCGCTTCGCGCGCGGTGTGCTCGATGCCGCCGCCCAGTACATCGTAGACGCCGACGATATCGGCCAGGAACACCGCGTCGAACAGGCCTCGCTCAAGAAGCTTGGCGAGGTCGGTCCAGTATTGCGGTTTGTTGTAGTCGACGGAATTGTCGCGCGGGTGCTTCCACAAACCGTGGTGGATGTGTCCAACGCAGTTCATGTTGAACGCGTTGAGGCGTATCTTTTTTTTCACAGGGTCTTCTCCGGCATAGCGCAGAAGACCAGCATATCCTTTCGACTAGCGTTTCAGAACCAAGCAAATCTCAGTTCGATATTCCAGTTTTAGTGATAACGATAGCTCGATTTGTGGATAGCGACCGCTTAAATCACGCCACGGCGCTTCTGGTCACGCTCGATCGATTCGAACAGGGCCTTGAAGTTGCCTTCGCCGAAACCGTCGTCGCCCTTGCGCTGGATGAATTCGAAGAACACCGGGCCCAGTTGGGTTTCGGAGAAGATCTGCAGCAGCAGGCGCGGTTTGCCGTCCGCCACCGAACCGTCGAGCAGCAGGCCGCGCGATTTCAGTTCTTCGACGTTTTCGCCGTGGCCCGGCACGCGGCCGTCCAGCATTTCGTAGTAGGTTTCCGGCGGCGCGGTCATCAGCGGCACGCCGGCGGCGCGCAGGCTGTCGACGGTGGTCTTCAGGTCTTCGGTCAGCAGCGCGATGTGCTGGATGCCTTCGCCGTTGAACTTCATCAGGAATTCCTCGATCTGGCCGCCGCCCGCTTTGCCTTCTTCATTCAGCGGAATGCGGATCATGCCATCCGGCGCGGTCATGGCGCGCGAGGTCAGGCCGGTGTATTCGCCCTTGATGTCGAAGTAGCGGATTTCCTTGAAGTTGAACAGGCGCTCGTAGAACGAGGCCCAGTAGCTCATGCGGCCACGGTAGACGTTGTGGGTCAGGTGGTCGATGATCTGCAGGCCGTGGCCCGGCGGGTTGCGGTCCACGCCTTCGATGAATTCGAAGTCGATGTCGTAGATCGAGGCACCGTCTTCGAAGCGGTCGATCAGGTACAGCGGCGCGCCGCCGATGCCCTTGATGGCCGGCAGGCGCAGTTCCATCACGCCGGTTTGCATGTCCATCGCCTGCGCGCCCAGTTCCAGCGCACGCTTGTAGGCTTCGTGCGAGTTACGCACGCGGAAGGCCATGCCGCAAGCCGACGGGCCGTGTTCGGCCGCGAAGTAGGCGGCCGGGCTGCCTGGTTCGTTGTTGATGATGAAGTTGATGCCGCCCTGGCGGTACAGGGTCACGTCCTTGGAGCGGTGCACCGCCACCTTGGAGAAGCCCAGCTGGGCGAACACGTTCTCCAGCAGGCCTGGCACCGGCGATGCGAATTCGACGAATTCAAAGCCCATCAGGCCCATTGGGTTTTCAAACAAATCAGCCATTTTTATTTTCCTTTTTAACGTTGTGATAGTTGCCGGTGCCGCGCGTGACCAGCACATCCTCGGCGAGGATGGTGCCCGGTTGAAGCACCGGGCGTTGCTGCACTTGTTCATACAGCGGCGCGAAATCGGTCTGCGCCAGCTGGAGCAGTTCGTCGAGATCGCGGATGACAAAATAGGTTTCCTGGAAGTCGTCGATGCGGTAGTCGGTCTGCATCACGCGCGCCAGGTCGAAGCGCACGCGGTTGGGCGAGGCGTCGTCCAGCGCGAAGATCGATTCGGTGTAGGAGGAGACGATGCCGGCGCCGTACAGGCGCAGGCCATCCTTTTGCTGCACCAGGCCGAATTCCACCGTGTACCAGTAGACGCGCGCCAGCAGGTCCAGCACGCCCTTCTCCTTGGCGCGCAGGCCGCCCATGCCGTAGGCCTGGATGTAGTCGGCGATGATGGGGTTCATCAGCAGCGGCACATGGCCGAAGACGTCGTGGAACACGTCTGGTTCCTGCAGGTAGTCCAGCTGGTCGGCGCCGCGTATGAACTGGCCGGCCGGGAAACGGCGGTTGGCCAGGTGTTCGAAGAACACTTCATCCGGCACCAGTCCGGGCACGGCCACCACCTGCCAACCGGTGTGCCGCATCAGCACTTCGCTCAGTTGGCGGAAGTCGGGGATCCGGTCCGGCGCGATCGGCAACGCGCGCATGCCGGCGATGAACTCGTCGCAGGCGCGGCCTTCCAGCAGCTTGGTCTGGCGCTCGAACAGGGTCTTCCAGACCTGGTGCTGTTCGGGCGCGTACTGCTCCCATTGCTGGTCGATGGTCCAGTCGTCACGCTGGCCCGGCGGCAGGTCAGACAGGTGCATGGCCGAATCCCTGGGCGAGGGTGTCGCAGAACTGCGCCATGTCGATGTCCTTCTGCGTCAGGCCGCCGGCGTCGTGGGTGGTCCAGGTGACGCGCACCGTGTTGTAGACGTTGCTCCACTCGGGATGGTGGTCGCGCCTCTCGGCGGTGATGGCCACCGCGCTCATGAAGGCGAAGGCTTCCACGAAACCGGCGAACACGAAGTGGCGCGTGATGGACAGTTGGGCCGCATCGGCGGTCCAGGCAGGAAGGGCCGCCAGTTTTTCCGGCAGCGCGGCAGGGTCGAATTTTTTCATCTCAGGTCTCCGTCATTACTTGCACCATGGCCTGCGCCACCGGCGCCACGCCCGCACTCGACAGCGCGGCCAGACATACGCGGCCCGAGTCGATCAGGTAGACGCCGTGTTCGTCGCGCAGCTTGCGGATCTGCTCCACCGGCAGGCCGGTGAAGCTGAACATACCCTGCTGCACGCGCAGGTACTCGAAATCGCCGTCCGGCAGCCTGGCTTGCAGTTGCGTATGCAGCTCGCTGCGGATCTGCTTCATGCGCACACGCATGGCGGTCAGTTCGGCCTCCCATTGTGCGCGCAATTCCTGGTCTTGCAGCACGGTGCTGATCACGCGTGCGCCGTAGGCCGGTGGGCTGGAGTAGTTCTTGCGCACCGCCGACTGCAGTTGGCCCAGCACGACGGCCGCTTCTTCCGGATGCTTGCAGGTGACGTGCAGCGAACCGCAGCGCTCACCGTAGATGGCGAAGTTCTTGGAGTAGGAGCCGGATACCAGCAGCGGGATGTTCTGTGCGGCGAAGTGGCGGATCGCGAAGGCGTCTTCGGCGATGCCCTCGCCGAAGCCCTGGTAGGCGATGTCGAAGAACGGCAGCAGGCCGCGCTCCTGGACCACCAGCGCCAGCTCGCGCCACTGCTGCTGGTTCAGGTCCGCGCCGCTCGGGTTGTGGCAGCAGGCGTGCAGCACGACGATGTCGCCGGCCGGCAGCGCGCGCAGGGCGGCAACCATGGCTTCGAAGGCGACGCCGTGGGTGGCGCGCGAGTAGTAGGGGTAAGTGCCCACTTCAAAGCCGGCGCCGCCGAAGATGCCCTTGTGGTTGTCCCAGGTCGGATCGCTGACCCAGACGCGGGCTTGCGGGAACCAGGCTTTCAGGAAGTCGGCGCCGACTTTCAGGGCGCCGGAACCGCCCAGGGTCTGGATGGTGGCGATGCGGTCGGCCAGCGGCTCACCGGCCTGCGCGCCGAACACCAGGCGGCGCGACTGCTCGCGGTAGTCCGGCGAACCGGCCATCGGCAGGTAGGGATGCGGGTGGAACGATTGCGCCAGCCGCGCTTCGGCGGCGGCCACGGCGCCCATCAGCGGGATGCGCTGCTCGTCGTTCAGGTACACGCCGATGCTCAGGTTGATCTTGCCCGGCCGTGGATCGTGGGCGAATTGTTCGTTCAGCGTGAGGATGGGGTCCCCCGCAAATGCTTCAACATGCTGAAACATCCGGTCTCCTGTTTTTTATGGTGATAACAGGAAGAGCTTAACGCTCAAAAGACGGTAAAAGTAACCGCTTTTGTCAGTGTTTTGTATAATCCATGCACAAATTTCCCACAAATCGCCGAGGACATGCACATGACGATCACCACCATCGACAAGTTCGATTTGCAGTTGCTGACAGAGCTACAGCGCGATGGCCTGGCGACCAACAGCGCCCTGGGCGGCAAGATCCATTTATCGACCTCGCAGGTCAGCCGGCGCGTGCTGCGCTTGCAGGAAGGCGGCGTGATCGACCACTATGCGGCGATCATCGACCCGGTGGCGGTGGGGCTGGATGTGATGGCGTTCACCGAGGTGACGCTGGACCATCACAGTCCCTCGGCCAGCGAGCGCTTCGAGACGGAGGTGGCGATCCTGCCGGAGGTGACCGAGTGCTACACCCTGGCCGGCCGGGCCGACTACCACCTGCGCGTGGTGGCGCCGGACCTGGCCGCGCTATCGAAGTTCATGACCGAGAAGATCCTGCGCATTCCCGGCGTGGCTCAGGTGAAGTCCACGGTCACGCTACGCAAGATCAAGCACACGCACGAGCTGCCGCTCGATCACGTGATGCAGCCGACCGAGAACCGCAAGCGCATCCAGTTCACTTAGGCGGCGAGAAGTCCGGCAACCGCTTGATAGGCGGCTGCACGTCGCCGATGTGCTGCACGGTGGCGGCCGAGCCGTCGAATGCGGGCCATGCCGGCAGTCCCTTGCCGGTCGGGTTGCCGGTGCGGGCGAAGTTGACCCAGGTGGTGGCCAGTCGTTCGGACAGGTCGCGGTCGGCCTTGGTCCATGGGCGGTCGTCCAGGTTGCCGAACACGTACTGGATCTCCGCGCCATGACCGGCGCCGCAGCCGTAGCCGCAGGGCGTGAGCGGCTCCGCCGGGCGGTGGGCGAAGAAGTAGGCATACGATTTGGCGCGGCCATGCTTGGCCTGCAGCGCAGCCCATTGCGTCATGCGCCAGCCCCACCAGTCGGTGGTCAGTTGGTTGATGGAGGCCTTGGCTTGGGCGTCGTCGGCGCCAGGGTAGGCGGCCAGCACGGCATCGGATGGTGCGTGGCCCAGCAGCTTGGCCACTAGTTTGCGATGGTTCGCGGCGGTGAGGTCGGCGGTTTCCAGTATCTCGGGCGCCAAGTCCTTGCCCTCCTCCGCATTCCAGCCGACCAGCAGCGGCACGTCGTTCTGACGGTGCTTGCGATAGGTGGTTGTGAGGTCTTCGCGCAGCACATGGCCGTCGACGATGGTGCGCGGCAGCCAGGCCGGCTTCTGTGCGTCCGCCACGGTGAGCGTGCGCAGGCTGGCGAGGTTGGACACGCCGGCGGCCTTGGCGAAGGCGACGCCGTTGGTTTCCGCCGTCTTGCGGTCGAAGCGGCCGGCTTCGTCGGCGGTGAGCGGCAGTGCATCGTTGCCGCTTTGCGCAATGGCGCGCTGGAACAGGCCTTTCGCCAGCGGCGAGGCGACCAGCAGCGCGACCGACTCGCCGCCGGCCGATTCGCCAAAGATGGTGACGCGCGAAGGGTCGCCGCCGAAGGCTGCGATATTGTCCTTCACCCATTGCAGCGCCGCGATCTGGTCGAGGATGCCCTGGTTGCCGGACGCGCGGTGCGGCGACTCGGCCGACAATTCAGGATGCGCAAAGAAACCGAAGATGCCGAGGCGGTAGTTGATGGTGACGACGATGGCGCCGCGCTTCGCCAGATTGGCGCCATTGAAGCCCGGCTGCGAGCCGGTGCCACCGTAGTAGCCGCCGCCGTGTATCCACACCAGGACCGGCAGCTTGGCCGCCTTCTCCGGCGCCCACAGGTTGAGGTAAAGGCAGTCTTCGCTTTTGGGACCGGTGATCCACACGGCGGTTTGCGCGCAGGCGGGCGAGTAGCTGGTGGCTTGCTTGATGCCTTCCCATGCCTCCACTGCTTGCGGCGCGCGCCAGCGCAGCTTACCGACCGGCGGCGCGGCATACGGCACGCCCAGATACGACTTCACACCGTCCGCCTGCGCACCGGCGATCTCGCCGCCCGTGACCTTGACCGCATGCGCAGGCAACGCCGCCAGACCGCATGCGAATATCCCAACCGCCCCCAATCGCTTCATCATTCCGTCTCCTTGATTTGCCGTCTGCGCCGCCCTCAAGGAGACTACCCGTTTTCTGCGCCCGTGTTTGTATGAATTTCGTCAATTTCGGCTTCGAAATTGATCAAGACCAGGTTCAAGCCTGCTTCAGGTGGTTCACGAACCATCGGCCCGCCGGGCCTGGCGGGTGGTCTTTCATGTGGATGGCGTGCATGGAGAAGCCGGGGCCCAGGGCGGCGTGCTGTTCGATGTCGATGCGCGCCAGCTTGCCGGTGCGCAGGTCGTCTTCCACCATGTGCAGCGGCATATATCCCCAGCCCAGGCCGGCCTTGAGGAAGGCGTGCTTGGCGCCGAGGTCGGCCAGGCGCCAGGTTTTGCTCGACATGACGCCGAAGTTGCGGCCCGCCGTCAGGCTGGAACGGTCGGTCAGCACCAGTTGCACGTGCTCGCTCGCCTCCTGCTGCGGAATCGCGCCCTTGTACGCCGCCAGCGGATGGCACGGCGCCACCACGGCGACAGCGCCTACGCTGAGCAGGAATTCCGACGCGCAGCCCACCGGAATTTCCGGCAGCGAGCCGATGATGGCCACGCGGCAGTTGCCGTCCAATAGCGGCTGCACCACGGCGCCCAGCGCCTCCACATATAGGCGCAGCGGCGTGGCCGGGAATTGCTGCTGGAAGGCCTGCACCGTCGCCGTCAGCGTGGCGATCGGGAACATGACGTCCACCGCCACCGCCAGTTCCGGTTCCAGCCCTTCGGCCAAAGTACGCGCGCGGGCTTTGAAGGCGTTCATGCCATCAACCGCCACCCTCGCCTGCTCCAGCAACGCGGCGCCGGCCTCGGTCAGGCGTGGATAGCGGCCGGTGCGTTCGAACAATTCAAAGCCCACCTGCTGCTCCAGATTGGCCAGCGTGGTGCTGACCACCGACTGCGCGCGCCGCAGCTTGCGGCCGGCGGCGGAAAAGCTGCCCTCATCCGCAGCGGCGATGAAGGTGCGCAACTGGTCGATGGACATGGCGTCAAGCATGTATCTACTCCCTGTATATTATCCATCTAATTATATAGGCTATTCAGATGGATACAGTAGGCATAAGATAAGCCCATCAACCAACCTGGAGCAGCAAATGAACCAACGTAATCTTGCACATCGCACCGCCGGCAGCACCCGTGGCGCGATCACGCGGCTGGTGAGCCCTGGCGATGTCGGTGAGCTGATCAAGCCTTTTGTCTTCCTGGACCGCTTCCAGATGCCGGCCGGACGCGGCGGCCGCATGGGCATGCATCCGCATTCGGGCATCGCCACAGTAACGGTGCTGCTGGATGGCGCTATCGAATACCGCGAAACCACCGGCAGCCAGGGTGTGCTGCGCACCGGCGGCGTGGAGTTCATGAGCGCCGGTAACGGCGTCTGGCATGACGGCGGCCCGGTCGAAGGCGAAGGCGCACTCGGCTTCCAACTCTGGCTGGCGCTGCCGCCGGAGGACGAGAACGGCCCGAACGAAAGCCGCTACCTGTCTGCGGACCAAGTGCCGTCCGTCGGTCCGGCGCGCGTGATCCTCGGCCGCTACGGCGATGCCGCCAGCGCCATCCAGCCGCGCGCCGCGCTGACCTATCTGCAAGTGAAACTGGCGGATGGCGAACGCTGGACCTACACGCCGCCCGCAGGCCACAACGTGGCGTGGGTGGCCCCGGCCAGCGGCGCGCTGCGCACCGGCCGCACCACCATCGGCCGCGAAGTGGCGGTGTTTGAAGAAGGTGAAGGCGCGATCGAGTTTGTGGCGGAAGGCGAGACGGAATTCGTGCTCGGCTCGGCCGCCAAGCATCCGCACGATCTGGTCACAGGCTACTACTCGGTGCACACCAGTGCAGCAGCGCTGGAACAAGGCGAAAACGAAATCCAGCGCATCGGCAAACAGCTGCGCGCAGCGAACTTGATCTGAATTTTTGAAAAGGAATACATCATGAACAACAACACCATCGCTATCATCGGCCGCGTACTGCTGGCAACCATCTTCGTCTTCAGCGGCATCGGCAAGGTGATGGCGCCGGAAGCGACCATCGGCTACATCGCCTCTTCCGGGCTGCCGTTCGCCACGCTGGCTTTCGCCGGCGCCGTGCTGGTGGAACTGGGCGGAGGCCTGGCGCTGGCCTTCGGCTTCCAGACCCGCATCGTGGCGGCCGTGCTGGCGCTGTTCTCCATCGTCACCGCGCTGGCCTTCCACAACAACATCGCCGACCAGAATCAGCTCATCCACCTGCTGAAGAACTTCGCGATGGCCGGCGGCTTGCTGCAGGTTGTTGCCTACGCCAAGACTAAGGCTTGACGAACAGCGCCTGCAGATCGCCATACGGCATGGCCGTGGCGATCAGCGGGCCGGCGTTGCCGGTGGCGAGGAAGCTTTTCGCCATGTCGGCGGCGACGGCCCACAGGGCTTGGGAGATTCCCGAGCCGGCGCTGAAGCGGGCCACGCCCAGTTGATGGAGTTCCTCCACCGGCGGCACGCCCGGCCAGTCCATCACATTGACCGGCAAGCCGGCGCCGGCCACCACCGCCTTGATCTCTTCCACTTTGCAGATGCCCGGCACGAACAGGCCGTTGGCACCGGCTTGCTTGTACAGCGCGGCGCGCTTCAGCACTTCCGCAACGCGCTCGCCTTCCGGCGCCAGGCCGCGCAGGTAGACGTCGGTGCGGGTGTTGATGAAGATGTCCTTGCCCGACTGCGCAGCCAGCGCCTTGATGGCGCTGATCTTCGCGGCCAGCAGCGACGGCGCGTCGTTGCCGTCTTCGAGATTGATGCCGGCCACGCCGGCGTCGATCAGGCGCAGCACGTTGCGCGCCACCTGTTCCGGATCGGACGAATAGCCGTTTTCAAAATCAACCGACAGCGGCACCGTTAGCACGCGCGCGATGTTGGCCGCCACCGCAATCGCGTTGTCGACCGGCAGATGGTCGTTGTCGGCATAGCCCTGCGCCCACGCCACGCCGGCGCTGGTGGTGGCGATGGCAGTCGCGCCCAGGCTTTCGAACAGGCGCGCGCTGCCTGCGTCCCAGGCGTTCGGCAGTTGCAGCAGCTTGCTGCCGTCGTGCAGTTTGGCGAAATCGTTCATGCTGTCTCCTTGAGTTAGAAAAGACTGGCTTGCGCCGTCGTCAGGCTGTTGAAACTGTCGTTCATCGGCAGCAGGATCGAATCGGCGATCGGCTGCAGCTGCTTGGTCAGGTAGTGTTCGTAGTCGATATTCGAGCGCATCACTTCCAGCGGTTCCGGCCCGCCGGTGGTCATCACGTAGCTGATCCAGCCGCCGTTCTGGTAACGCAGCGGGCGGTGCTGCGACTGGTTGTATTCGTCCGCGATGCGCGCGGCGCGCACCTGAGGCGGCACGTTGACCTTGTATTCGTCCAGCCGCTGGCGCAGGCGCTTGCGGTAGACCAGCAGTTCGTCGTAGTCGCCCGACAGGGTCTTCTGCGCGTAGTCGCGCACGAAGTCCTGGTACGGCTCGTCCTTGAAGATGCGTGTGAACAGGCCTTGCTGGAACTGCTGCGCCAGCGGCGTCCAGTCGCTGCGCGCCACTTCCAGGCCGCGATAGATCACTTCCTCTTCGCCCTTGCCGTTGATGGTCAGGCCGGCATAGCGCTTCTTGCTGCCCATGTCGGTGCCGCGTATGGTCGGCATGAAGAATTTTTGATAGTGCGTGTCGAACTCGATTTCGAGGTGGCATTCGAGGCCGTGCTTTTCCTTCAGCATGGTACGCCACCAGTTGTTGATGTTGTCGGCCAGCCGCTGGCCGATGGCCAATGCCTCGTCGTTCGGATATTCGCGCTTGAGCCAGATGAAGATCGAGTCGGTGTCGCCGTAGATCACGTCATAGCCTTCGGCCTCCACCAGTTCGCGGGTCTGCTTCATCATCTGGTGGCCGCGCAACGTGACCGAGGACACCAGACGCGGATTGAAGAAACGGCATTCGGTGGCACCGAGCACCCCGCAGAAGGAATTCATCAGCAACTTCAACGCGATCGACAGCGGTTCGTTTTTGGCGCGCTTGGCGGCGTCGCGCTGCTTCCAGATGTCGGTGGTAATGGCGGGCAGACAGTGCTTCCCGCGCGAGAACACGGTGCCGTTGACGCCCTCCACCACTTCGGCCGGATCTTGCGCCGCCTCGCCTTCCACCAGCCCCACCGGATCGACCAGGAAGGTGCGGATGATGGACGGGTACAAGCTTTTATAATCCAGCACCACCACCGAGTCGTACAGGCCGGGCTTGGAGTCCATCACAAAACCGCCCGGCGAGGCGCCGCCGCTGATGTCGCCGACGTTGGGTGCGACATAGCCTTCGCGGTGCATGCGCGGCAGGTAGTGGTGCGAGAAGGCGGCGATCGATCCGCCCAGGTGATCAGCCTGCAGGCCGGTGACGGTGGCGCGTTCGATCATGAAGGCCAGCAGGTTGGCCTTGTCGAAGATGCGCGTGACCAGCTCGCAGTCCTTCAGGTTGTAGGTCGCCAGTGCCGGCTTGTCATGCTGGAAGCGGCGCTCGATCTCGGCCATCTTGTCGTAGTCGCTGCCGATGTCCTTGCCCTCGCCCAGCATGGACTGCGCGACGTTATCGAGGCTGAAGGACGGGAACATCCACGACGCCGCCTTCAAGGCGTCGATGCCGTCGAGGACGATGCGGCCGACCACCGGCGCGAACAGGTAGCCCTGCTTGCCCGGATGTTCGCGCCACTCGATGGCCTTGCCTTCGCGGCCCAGCGCCAGCGGCACCTTGTACTTGTCGGCGTTTTTCTGCAGCACGCGCAGGTCGAACTGCACCACGTTCCAGCCGATCAGCACATCCGGATCGTGGCGCACCATCCAGGCGTTCAGGCGCTCGATCAGCTGGCGCGGGGTGGCGCAGTATTCGAGGTCGAAGTCCAGCTCCGGGGCATCGGCCGGCGGCGCGCCCAGCATGTACACCTGGCGCTGGCCGCAGCCCTCCAGCGCGATCGAGTACAGGTCTTCGTAAGCGCTGGTTTCGATATCCAGCGACACCATATTGAGCGTGGGCCGGTAGTCGGGCGCGGGCTTGAGCTTGCAGTTGTGGATGACGGCGCCGCTGGCGTGGCCTCCCTCGGTGTGCACGGTGGCGGTGATGAAGCGCTCCATCAGATAGCGCTCGGGCGGGCGGATGTCGGCCTCATAGAGCTTGACGCCGTGCTCGCGCAGCGTGCGTTCCAGCGCGGTCAGCTGCTTGTAGCGCGACGCGTACACGCCCACCACCGGCTGCTGCTCGAAGGTCTTGAGTTGCAGGTCGCGCAGCTCGATGCCCGCGCCCTGCCCGATCTGCGCCTCGATCACGCCGCGCAGCGAGGCCTCGGCAAAGGCCACCGACGTCTGCCCCGTCAGGCGAACCTTCTTCGGGCCATCGTCGGTCGCCAGCCAAAAATCGATCTCCGTCCCACCGGGCGTGTCGCGCCAGTGACGGGTCAGGATGAAGCCGGTATGTGCGGTGTGCGTCATGCCAAGATTATACTGTACGCACATACAGTTTGCGCAGCGTGGCGGCCGCGCAAAAAAAAGCCCGCTACGGGAGCGGGCTAAATCTATTTCCTTGGAGGAGATAGAGGAGACAGGTGAATGATGAACCTTCCTCAGCTATTAATCCAATTTATCTTTCTGATGCCAGAGATTCACCAAACGAATAACCGTCTTAGAACTTCACATCCAGCTTCACGCTGAAGTAGCGGAACACGTCGCGTGGCGGCACCCAGCTGTTGGCCGACACCTGCGGCGAGGTGGCCGTCGGGCCGGCGCGGAACGACGATGGGCCGCTGGCGTTGGCGTTCGGGATGTAGAAGCGATCAAACAGGTTGTTGACGCGGAAGCTCAACCTGTAGCTGTCGTTCGCCGCCCGGATGCCGAAGCCCAGGTCGGTGATGCTGTAAGCCTTGTTGCGCGCGTTCGGGTCGTTGTTGATGTTGGTGCTGTAGTCGCTTTGATAACGCACATTGGCATTCACGAAGCCCTTGAACGGCATGGTCGGGATCATGAAGTCGTAGGTGGCGCCGATGTTGGCCTTGATCTTAGGCGTGCCCGGGAACACCGAATGGTCCAGGTTCTGCACACCGGTGGTCGAACCCGGCGCGATCGGGAAGCAAGACGAGTTCTGGCCGGCGATCGAACCGTTGGCGGCCAATTTGGTGCCGTTCACGGCGACGTTGGTCGAATCGCTGTAGCACGGGCCGTAGGACCACTTCTCGATGGTCGGCAGCGTGAAGGCCAGCGCCGCGTTCACCGTCAGATCCTTGGCCACCAGCGCATTGGCGTCGATCTCGAAGCCGTGGGTGCGGATGTGCGGAATCGAATTCAGCTGGCTGTAGATGGTCGGATCGTTCGGCAGCACGTAAGTCACGTTCTGCTGGTAGCCGAAGAAGTCCGAGTTGTAATACGTGGCCGCCAGCGACAGGCGGTTGTTGAACAGATTGGCCTTGGTGCCGATCTCGAAACTCTGGCTGGTTTCCGGTTTGATCGGGAACGCGGCGGCCGCCTTCAGGCCCGAGGTCACGTCATACGCCTCGCCCTTGTAGCCGGTCGAGACCTGGGTATAGACCATCCACTCCGGATTGATCTGCTTCTGGATGCTGACCTTGCCGGTGGTGGCCCGGTCGCTGTTGCCGATGCTGCTGAACTGGTCCACGCCCACCGGACCCGGCTTGAACGACGCCTCGTCCAGCTGGTCGGTGTAGAAGTTGCGCTTATAGTGGTAGCCCGAGATTTCCTCGTTGAAGCGCAGGCCGGCCGTCAGGGTCCAGGTCGGCACGAATTCCCACGAGGCCTGGCCGAACACCGCCTTGTTGGTGTTGTAGATGTCGGTGTAGTAGTTGGTCGGGCTCGACGGCGAATTGGCGTTGCAAGCGGTCGGCGCCACGCAGTAGCCGCGAATGAAGTGGCGGTAGATCTCGTTATGCGCCGCCCACAGGCCGGCCACGTACTTGAAGGTGCCGGTGTCCGGCGAGACGTAGCGGATTTCCTGCGTCTTGGAGCGGATGTCGTAGGTGCCGAACTGGTAGTTGCCGATGGTCGGCACGGTCGAACCGGCTGCGGCGATGGTCGGCACGTCGGTGAAATCCTGGTCGCGGAAGTCGTTGGCCAGGTATTTGCTCCACGAGGTGATCGACATCAGCGTCGCATCGTTCGGCAGGGTCCACGACACCTTCAGGCCGACGCCACGGTCGCTGGAGATCAGGCCGGTCGGGAAATCGCGGCGCACGTTGCGGTTGCCCGGATCGTTGACGTTGATGCCCTTCATGATCTGCGAGGCCGGCAGCTGCGGATTGCCGTTCAGGTAGACGCCGTCCAGGCCGATCGGCGTGGACACCAGGTTGCCGGCGGCGGCCGAGCCGGTGCGCAGGAAGAAGCCGTTGACGGCGGTCACGCCGCGCGAATTTTCCTGGAAGTTGTAGCGCGGCGTCAGGTCGATCTGCAGGTTTTCCAGCGGCGTCCACTGCAGCTTGGCCATGAAGGTCTTGCCGCCCGAACCGTTGACGTCCTTGCCGTCGGTCAGGTTGTGGAAGTTGCCCGGCATGCGGGTCTTGCCGCCGTACAGGCGCATGGCAAATTTTTCGTTGATCTGGCCGCCGATCGAGGCGTTGACGCGCCATTCTTCATCGTTGGTCAGGTAGGTGCTGGCGCGATACACCATCGGGCCGGCGATCTGCTTGGTGACGATGTTGACGGCGCCGGCCACGGCCGACTTGCCGAACAGCGTGCTCTGCGGGCCTTTCAGCACCTCGATGCGCGCCACGTCGGCCAGGTCCTTGAAGGCCTGGAACTGGGTGGCGATAGGAATATCGTCGATGATCACGGCCACGTCCGACTCGACGCCGATGCCGACCGAGACGGTGCCGATGCCGCGCATGAAGATGGCGTTGTTGGCGGCGGTGGTGCCCGAATTCAGCGTCAGCGACGGCATCATGGCCACCACGTCTTCGATTTCACGGATGTTGGTGCGCTGGATTTCCTGTTCGCTCATCACGGAAATCGCCATTGGAACGCTTTCCAATTTCTCGACGCGTTTATTCGCGGTAACGACTACGGTTTCCAGTTGGCCGGGTTTCGAGGTCGATTCTTCCTGTTGCGCCTGGGCGTTCATGGACAGTAACGCGAGGGCGAGGGCCGCCGCCATCGGCGTCGGATTGATGGTTTTCGTCATGGTTGTCTCCTGCTTGTAGTTTTAGTTAATCGTTTAACTTAAGTGACGACAAAGATTAATCCAGTCATCTTTATAAGTCAATACGTTTGGGAAAACCGCGCAACACTCTCGCGGTAAACGATTACCTTAAACTGACAAACAATGCTATTTATAGCGCGACAACTCCATCTTGCCGATCTGCGAGCGGTGCACCTCGTCCGGGCCGTCGGCCAGGCGCAGCGAGCGGGCGCTGGCGTAGGCATGGGCCAGGAACGGGTCGGCCATGCCGCCCCCGCCCTGTACCTGGATGGCCCAATCGATCACCTGACAAGCCATGGTCGGCGCGGCCACCTTGATCATGGCGATTTCCTTGGCCGCCACCTTGTTGCCGACCGTGTCCATCATGTGGGCCGCGTTCAGCACCAGCAGGCGGGCCTGGTCGATCATGATGCGGGCCTCGGCGATGCGCTCCAGCGTCACGCCCTGCTCCGCCACCGGCTTGCCGAATGCAACCCGCGACAGGCTGCGCCGGCACATCTGCTCCAGCGCACGCTCGGCCAAGCCGATCAGGCGCATGCAATGGTGGATGCGGCCCGGTCCCAGGCGGCCCTGGGCGATCTCGAAACCGCGCCCCTCGCCCAGCAGCAGGTTGGCGGCCGGCACGCGCACGTTGTCGAACACGATTTCGGCGTGGCCGTGCGGCGCATCGTCGAAGCCGAACACCGGCAGGTGGCGCAGAATGTTCACGCCCGGCGTATCGCGCGGCACCAGAATCATCGACTGCTGCTTGTGGCGGCTGGCGTTATCGGGATCGCTCTTGCCCATGAAGATGAACACCGCGCAGCGCGGATCGTTGGCGCCGGACGACCACCACTTGCGGCCGTTGATCACATAGTCATCGCCGTCACGCACGATGGAGCTGGCGATGTTGGTGGCGTCAGACGACGCCACGTCCGGCTCGGTCATGCCGAAACAGGAGCGGATGCGGCCATCGAGCAGCGGTTCCAGCCACTGCTTCTGCTGTTCCGGCGTGCCGTAGCGCGCCAGCACTTCCATATTGCCGGTGTCCGGCGCGGCGCAGTTGAACACCTCCGGCGCCCAATGCACGCGGCCCATGATTTCGCACAGCGGCGCGTATTCCAGGTTGGTCAGGCCGGCGCCGTGTTCGGAATCCGGCAGGAACAGGTTCCACAAGCCGGCGGCGCGGGCCTTGAGCTTGAGTTCCTCCATGATCCTGGTCGCCACCCAGGCGTTGCCGGCGGCGCGGTTGGCGTCGATCTCGGCGTGGAAGCGCGCTTCGTTGGGATAGATGTGTTCAGCCATGAAGGCCGTCAGGCGTGCCTGCAGTTGCTGTACTTTCGGGCAGTAGTCGAAATCCATTGTCTGTCTCCGTTTATCGGTAGGTGACGCTGCCCGGTTGGCCGAGCCATTCCAGGTGCGCGTAGTTATTCAGGTAGCCGAGCGTGAACTGGCCGGGGCGCTGCAGCAGCTTGGTGACGGCGCAATTGGCCAGCGTCCAGCTCAGGTCCATCACCTGGTAATCCTGCAGGCCAAGCAGATGCTGCATCAGCGTGGCGATCACGCCGCCGGAAGTGAACACGATGGTGGTCTGCTCGCGGTCTTCACTGTCGAGCCGCTCCAGCGCACGCACGCAGCGGCGGCGGAAATCGGGCCACGGCTCGGCGTAGTCGCTATCGTGCCAGCCGCTCATCCAGCGCTGCATGGCGGCGCGGAACAGATGCTCCAGCGCGCGCGGCGGATCGACATGGCCGGCCAGCAGCGCCTTGAAGGCGACGGCGTCGGCGTACTCCGGGCAATGGCGCAGCAGTACCTCGTGGTGATCGAACTCCGCGAAGTCTTCATCGGTGATCCACTCGGTATCGGCCAGCAGCGGCTTGGGCAGCTCGGCCAGGCAAGTATCGGCGGTCTGGCGGTGGCGCGCCATACCGCCGTTGACCACCTTGTGGAAGGACTGGCGGCTGTTGGCGTACCACTGCCCCAGCAGGCGTGCCTGTTCGTAGCCCAGCTCGGACAGCTGGTCGTAATTGGCGGCGCCGAACGAAGCCTGCCCGTGGCGCACCAGCAAAATTTGTCCCATATCGGATTCTCCCTCAGACCCCTAGCTTAGCGCCTGGCCTATAATTCATCAAATGAATAGAATTAATTCACCCGGATAAGTATCGTGCATATATCAAAAGTCGATCTCAACCTGTTCATCGTGCTGGAGGCAATCTACGCCGAAGGCAGCATTACGCGCGCCAGCCTGAAAATGAACCTGACGCAGCCGGCCATCAGCCACGCGCTGAACCGCTTGCGGCAGCTGTTCGACGATCCGCTGTTCGAACGCCAGGGCCACGTGATGGTGCCGACGCCGCTGGCGCGTTCCATCATCGACCCGGTGCGGCGCGCGCTGCGCGGTTTCGAAGTCACGCTGACCGGCGCGGCGCGCTTCGACGCCGCCAGCAGCGAGCGCAGTTTCTCGCTGGCGGTGCGCGACGTGCTGGAAGCGAGCGTGCTGCCGCCGCTGATGGCGGGCATCGCGCGCGAAGCGCCGGCGGCCACCCTCAACACCCTGCAGGTAAGCCGGCGCGAACTGGAAAGCGAACTGGCGGCCGGCACGCTGGACGCAGCCATCGACGTGCTGCTGCCGCTATCGAACGACATCCGCCGCACGCAACTGGCGGGCGACAAGACGGTGGTGCTGGTACGGCGCGGCCACCCGCTGGTGAAAAAGAAAACCTGGGGGCTGGAGAATTACCTGGCGCTGGAGCACATTCAAACCAGCTCGCGCCGGCGCGGGCCGGGGCTGGAGGATGTGGAGCTGAGCAGGCAGGGGCTGCAGCGGCGCATCCGTTTGCGCTGCCAGCACTACTTCGCTGCGTGCCGGGTGGTGAGCGAGACGGATCTGGCCCTGACCATGCCGGAGCGCCTGGCGCGCATCGTCAACCAGCAGTTCAACAACCAGATTTTGCCGATCCCGCTGGAGATGCCGTCGCTGGACGTCTACCTGTACTGGCATGCCAATGTCGACGGCGACCCCGCCAACGTCTGGCTGCGCGGGCAGATTGGCGCAGCCATGCAGCAATCGCGTTAGCAATCCGGCTTGCCGCCAGCCGCCAGGCTGCGCACGGCCTTGGACATGTCCGCGCTGATGCGCGCCACGGCACGCCGATGGCCGGCCACCAGCTCGTCGTAGCCGGCACCCACCGTCTCCTGCGCCATGCTGCGGCAAGTGAGCACCTGCGTGGCGCCGACCAACCTCACGCTCCACACTGCGTCGATCAAGGCATACTGCCCCGGCGCCGATTCAAAGCGCTGCACATTGGTGCTGATGCGGTACACCGGCGCCTTCTCCGGCGTTGGCGTGCGGAACACGTCGATGGTTCCCAGCTCGCCCGATATCGCCAGCGACAACGCCTGCCCGATCTCCGCCGCCGGCTGCGCCACCCAGCGCTCCTGCTCCAGCAGATCCACCCGCCCCGCGCCGGTGGTCACCACCAGCTGGTTGCGCGCCACCTGCTGCGGCACCGTCACCGCCGGTACTTCGATGTAGTAGCCGGCCCGCGCAACCGGCGCGGCCGGCACGCCCATGCCGCTGCTCAAACTGTAGAAACGCTCCGGCGGCGCGCTGGCGCAGCCGGCCAGCACCAACACCGCAGCCACCGCAGCCTCACCTCCACGTCGCATCATTTCTGCTCTCCTTTTTTCTCCTGCTTGCCGCGTATCAGCGACTCGGGATGGCGCTCCAAATAATCCGAAACCGCATTCAGCGACTGCAAGGTTTGCGTCAACTGCTGCAAGGCTTCGCGCAGGTCCGACTGCACCGGCGAATCCTTCTGCAGCAGCTGGTCGGCCTCGCTAAAAGTCTTGCGGGCCGCAGCCAGGGTGTCCTTCATTTCCGGCACCACCTGCTTTTCGAGCTGCTTCATCAACACTTCCA
The DNA here is from genome assembly GCF_054461335.1 of Duganella paludis. Lineage (NCBI taxonomy): Bacteria > Pseudomonadati > Pseudomonadota > Betaproteobacteria > Burkholderiales > Oxalobacteraceae > Duganella > Duganella paludis. The sequence goes on along the minus strand of NZ_CM136922.1, from coordinate 4,350,782 downwards.
CGCTCTTCAGCGTATCGCGCAGGTTCTTGCCGATTTCCTCGAACGGCACCTTATCCAGCTTGCGCGCGATGCTCGATATCTGCGTCTGCAATTCGTCCAGGCTATTCGGCACCGTCGGCACCTCGGGCAGCTCCTGCGTAATGTCCATCTTGACCGCCGCCGCGTGCGGGAAGAAGTCCAGCGCCACGTACAGCTGCCCTGTCAGCAGATTCCCGGTGCGCAGTTGTCCGCGCAGGCCGCGCGCCACCAGCCGCTCCAGCAGCGCCGGACCGGCGTTGCGTTCCTGGTCGTTGGCGATGGTCTGCGCAAAACTGCGCCCCAGCCGCGCGGGATACATGTCCACCGTCACCGGCATGCGGAAGTTCTTCTTCACCGGATCGAACTCCACACCGACCGAGCGCACCTCGCCCATCACGATGCCGCGGAAATCCACCGGCGCACCTGGCGACAGGCCGCGCAGCGACTGGTCGAAATACAGCACCGTGGTAATCGGCACGCCGTCCGGCTCGCGCAGGGCGCTGGCCTGATCGGCCGCCAGCGGGAACTCGGTCCCCACCGGCGCCACGGCCAAAGGCTTCTGCCCGCTCACCGACTCGAACGCGATACCACCCACCAGCAGCGCCGCCAGCGATTGCGTATTGACCTTGAAGCCGCTGGAATCGAGCCGCACATCGACGCCGCTGGCATGCCACCAGCGCGTATTCTTCCCGACGTACTGGTCGTATGGCGCGCTGACGAACACCGTCATTTTCACGCCGCGCCCCTGCTCTTCGAGATCGAAAGCCGTCACCTGCCCCACCTGGATGCGGCGGTAGAAAATCGGCGAGCCCACATCGATGGAGCCCAGCGTGTCGCCATGCAGCGTATAAGTCGTGCCCTTCTCGTCGCGCGCCACCTGCGGGGGCTTTTCCAATCCCGCGAAATCGGTCTTGGTTTCTTCCGACTTGCCGGCGTCCACCCCGATGTAAGACCCGGACAGCAAGGTGTTCAGGCCCGATACGCCGCTGGCGCCGATGCGCGGCCGCACCACCCAGAAACGGGTGTCGGTCGCCGTGAAGCGCTTGGCTTCCTTGCTCATGTCGATGGTCACCAGCACCTTGGACAAATCCTTGGCCAGCGAAATCGAACGCACCAAACCGATATCGACATCCTTGTATTTAACCTTGGTCTTGCCCGGCTCCAGCCCGTCCGCGCTGCGGAAGCTGACCACCACCGTCGGTCCCTGGTCGAGCACCGACTTGACCACCAGGGTCAGGCCGATCAGCGCCGCCAGCAAGGGAATCAGCCACACCAGCGACGGCAGCCAGCGGCTGGCCTTCTCCACGTCCGGCTCGGACAACTGTGGCGATGGCGGCGACGTTGGCGACGGCAATGGCGACGGCGGGCCGCTCTCGTTTTCAGACATGCTTCTCTCCATGTGTATCGACAGGGTCCCAGATCAGGCGCGGATCGAACTGCATCGACGCGATCATGGTCAGCACCACCACCGCGCAAAACGCCAGCGCGCCGGGGCCGGCCGTGATCACCGCCAGCGACTGGAAGCGCACCAGCGCCACCGTCAGGGTAATGACAAAAATATCGAGCATCGACCAGCGGCCGACAAACTCCACGATGCGATACAACAGCGTGCGCTGCAAGGGCCGCCAGCGCGAGCGCCGCTGCGCGGTCCACGCCAGCAGGGCCAGCGCCGCCAGCTTCAGCACCGGCACCACGATGCTGGCGATGAAAATGATCACCGCCAGGGCGGGTGAACCGCTGGTCCAGAAGTAGACCACGCCGCTGATAATGGTGTCGTCCTCCTTGCCGAACAGCGAGTGGGTGTACATCACCGGCAGCAGGTTGGCCGGAATGTAGAGGATGGCGGCCGCCAGCAAGAAGGCCCAGGTGCGCCCTACGCTGTCCGGATGGCGACGATGCAGCTGCGCGCCGCAGCGGGCGCAATACTGGTGGCGCACCGTGTACTTCAAGGACTCCACCAACCCGCAGCTATGGCAGGCCAGCAGCGGCACGCCCTTGGCCAGCGCCGCGTAGTGAAAAGGTTTCTGCGCCACGCGGCCCTGCCCCCTTGCCGGCAAGTGCTCGCCGATATTCCACAGGATCTTGGGATCGAAGGACACCACGATGGCCAGCATCAGCGTCAGCGCGCCGAAAGCGTACAAGCCCGGTTGCACCACCACCTGGGCCAGGCTGGTCATCTTGACGATGGTGATCAGGATGCCGATCATCAGCACCTCGGTCATGCCCCAGCGCCGCGCCAGGCCGACCATGCGCAGCAGCTGATCGAAACCCGGCGGCCGCACGCCGCGCCGCAGCGACATCGTCACATACGTCAAGGACGCCAGTTCCACCGCCGGCAGCACCATGGTGAGCACGAACACCACCGCCGCCACCACCTGCATCTTTTCCATCCATAACACGCGGATCGCGCCTAGCAGCGTGGCGCTGGTGCTGTATCCGCCCACCTCCAGCTGCACGATGGGGAAGAACTGCGCAATCAGGAAAGTGATCACCGCAGCCAGGGTGATGGCGGCCATGCGGCTGGCGTCGGAGTGGATGCCGCGATACAGAACGGAGCGGCAACGCACGCAGCGCGCCTTCTCGCGCGGGCGCACCGGGCGGCGCTGGTGCAGCACGCCGCAGTCATGACAGCTGATTAGATCGTATCGATGCATGTCCATATAATACATCGGCTATCATAGAGCACGATTTCAATCCGGAGACAGCCCATGCCCCGCTGTTGGCCCGCCCTTCTGGCCATCGCCCTTACCCTGTCCGCGCCCAGCTCCGCATCGGCGCAAGGCCCGGACACGCTGATCTTCGGCACCACCCACGAATCCGACTCCGCCATCTACGGCTACGCCACCGAATACCTGCAGCAGCTGTGCGCGGAAATCCGTCAGCGCTGCCAGTTGCAAAGCCTGCCCGGACGGCGCAGCTCCGCCATGCTGGCCGACGGCAGCATCGCCGGCGAGATGGGCCGCGTGCTCGAATACGGTGAAAGCCATCCCGAATACAGGCGCGTGGAAGAGCCCTTCGTCAGCTCCCGCAGCCATGTCTTCACGCGCGCCGGCCAGCCGGACATCAATAGCTGGGAAGAGCTGGAACGCAATGCGCGCACGGTGAGCTACAAGCGCGGCATCTTCATTTATCAGCGCCGGCTGGAGGCGCTACGCCCGCAGCTACAGCCGCATGACGTGCAGTCCGTGCCGGCCTGCCTGCAAATGGTGCTCAACGGCCGCGACGAAGCCTGCCTGTTCGACGACGGCAGCCTGAGTAAAACGTCCAAGGCGCTGCTGCCGCAAGGACGCACCGGCAGGCAGCTCGATGAATTCAATCTGTATATCTACCTGGGAAAGGACCATGCCGCGCTGGCGCACGCCATGGCGGACGCCGGCCGGCGTCTGGCAGCACACGGCCTGAAGGCCCGGCTGCACCGAAAGTACTTTATTTCGCCTTGACGCTGGACGGCAGTTCCTGGAAGTCATCCGTCTTTTCCAGCACCTGCCAGGTGGCCATCAACGCCGGCGGCGGTGCGATCAACTTGCGCGCCCCCAGGTCCAGCCAACCGCCGGTGCTGTTCACGCGTGCGGCCAGCTTGCCGTCCGGACGGATGATGTCCGAACGCAGTATCCAGCGGCTGCCATCCTCCGCCAGCCCGGCCAGGCCGAGCGTCACGGTGATCTCTTCCAGCAGCAGCACTTCCTTGAAATAGGAAATCTCGTCCTTCATCACCACCGGGCCGATATTCAGGCGCATGAACTCACTCATAGGAAAGCCATGCTCCGACAGGAACAGCATGCGCACGTCGCCGGACTTGTCAAGGAAAGCCGTATTGCGCATATGGCTGTTGAAGTCCATATCGCCCCAACCGGCCATCAGCTTTTTAGAAAACATCTTACGCTCCAAGGAAATCGAATAAGGTGCATGCTACCACCTTGGTCGCCTTGCGCAGGTCTTCCAGATTGAGGCGCTCGTCGGCCTTCTTGGCGTTGGATTCCGGCACGGTGCGCGGGCCGGCGCCGTACAGCACCGCCGGGATGCCATGCTCGCCGTACAGGCGGGCGTCCGCGTACAACGGCGTGCCTTGCGCCGGGATCTTCTCGCCGATGAAGGTTTGCGCGTTCTGCTGCAGGCTGGCCACCAGCGTCTCCGTTCCCGGACGCTCGCGCAGCGCATGCGACAGCAGCAGGCGCTTGATCTCCAGCGTGATGCCGGGCACGCCCTGCACCGCGTTCTCGATCAGCGCGCGCACCTGCGCTTCCACCGCCACCGGATCTTCTTCCGGAATCATGCGGCGGTCCATCTTCAGCGTTACTTTGCCCGGCACCACATTGGTGTTGGTGCCGCCGTCGATGCGGCCCACCAGCATGGTCGGCGAATCGATGCCGGCGATCTTCGATTTGATCTTCTTCAGCTCCGGCAGCTCGCCGTAGACCGCGTTCAGGATGCGGGTGGCCGCCTGCAGCGCGTCATGGCCCGTTTCCGGCATGGCGCCGTGGCCGGACTTGCCGTGCACCGTAATCTCCAATTGCAAACAGGCGTTGTGCGCGGTGACGATGTTGTAGCTAAAGCCCGCCGCGATCACGTAATCGGGCTTGGTCAGCTTCTGCTCCAGCAGCCAGCCAGGTCCCAGCAGGCCGCCGAATTCCTCGTCGTAGGTGAAGTGCAGTTCCAGCCCGCCCTTGAGCGGCACGCCCAGCGCTTCCAGCGCGCGCACCGCGAAGATGTAGGTGGCGAAGTCGCACTTGGACACCGCCGCCGCGCGGCCGTAGATAAAGCCGTTCTCCACCACGCCGCCATACGGAGGATAAGTCCAGTTGTCACCCGGCGGCACCACGTCGCCGTGCGCGTTCAGCGCCACGGTCGGACCACCGGCCGCGTAAGGACGACGCACGATCAGGTTGGTGATGCTCTCCATGCCGTAGTCGCGCACTTCCTGCTGCGGCACCGCGTGCTTTTCAGCGGTCCAGCCATAGGCCTGCACCAGATCGGCCACCAGCTCCGCGTGCGGCGCGTTGTTGCCGGGCGGCGTGTCGGTCGGCACGCGCAGCAGTTGCTGCAGCACGCCGACTTCTTCATCAAAATGGGCGTCGATCCATTGCGCCAGTTGTTCCTTGTTGCTCATGTCAGCTCCTTCATTTTGCGCCGGACTCGTACCAGGCGGCGATCTGCGCGCGCTCGGCATCGGTCATATTGGTCAGGTTAGCCAGCGGCATGGCCTTGGTCTGCACCACCTGCTTGTAGATTTTTTCCGCGTTCTGATGGATCTCGGCGGCGGTGTCGAAGGCCACGCCCAGCGGCGCGGCGGCGAAGCCCGGCTGCGTAGGATGGGCCGCGTGGCACGCCAGGCAGCGCGTGTCGATCACCGCTTTGACCTTGGCGAATTCGGCGGCCGGATCGGCCGCAGGCGCGGACGCCACCGGTTTGGCCGGCGCAATCGCCACCGCCACGGCGGCCAGCAGCGCCACGCCGATGACCGGATAACGCCACTCGACCCGGCCTTTGTGGCGCAGGTTGAAGAAGTGACGGATGAAGACACCGGCCGCCATGATGAACGCCAGCACCAGCCATGCGCGCTCGTGGCGGTAGGTCATCGCGTAGTGGTTGCTGATCATGATGAACAGCACCGGCAGCGTGAAGTAATTATTGTGGACGCTGCGCTGCTTGGCCTTCTGGCCGTGCACCGGATCGGGCATGCGGCCGGCCGACATGGCTTCCACCATCTTGCGCTGGCCTGGAATAATCAGCATCAGCACATTACCGACCATGATGGTGCCGATCAGCGCACCGACGTGGATGTAGGCCGCGCGGCCGCTCAGCACATGCGTCAGGCCATATGCCGCGCCGACGATCAGCGCGAAGGTCACCACGCCGAACCACAGGTCATGCTTGCCCAGCGGGGAGCGGCACAACAAGTCATACACGGTCCAGCCGACCACCAGGGTGCCGATGCCGACGCCCACCGCCTGCAGGCTGGTGAGGTCCGCCACCGACTTATCGATCATCATGGCCTGCGCGTTGAAGTAGTAGGCGATGGTCAGCAGCGCGATGCCGGACAGCCAGGTGGAATACGCTTCCCACTTGAACCAGTGCAGATCCTTCGGCAGCTCGGCCGGCGCCACCAGATATTTTTGCGGATTATAAAAACCGCCGCCGTGCACCGCCCACAGCTCGCCCGACACGCCCTTCTTCGCCAGCTCCGATCCCGGCGCCGGCGGACGGATCGAATTGTCCAGCCAGACGAAGTAGAACGAGGCGCCTATCCAGGCGATGCCGGTGATGATATGCAGCCAGCGCACCAGGAGATTCAGCCACTCAAGGCCGTAGGGGATCAGGTATTCCATGTATTTTTATCGGGTCAAAGATGTGGCTAATTTACAGAAGATAAACGGATTTGATTCCTGCTACATGAACAATGGAGTATATTAGACATATCCGATTCCGTATAAACCGATTGCACCCATGTCCGCTTTGCCGCAACACCTGGACCTTCACCTGATCCGCATCCTCTACCTGCTGCTGGTCGAGAAAAACGTCTCCCGCGTCGCCCTCAAGCTGAATCAGCCGCAGCCCTCGATCTCCGCTTCGCTGCGCAAACTGCGCGAACTGACCGGCGATCCGCTTTTGGTGCGCGGCGCGCGCGGCATGGTGCCGACCCAGCACGGCGAAAGCCTGCTTGCACCAGCAAAGCGCATTCTGGACGAAACCGAGAACCTGTTCCTCAAGAAGGCACCTTTCGTGCCACAGGAGGAAGCGCGCACCTTCCACGTGGCCGCGCCGGATTATCTGGACAGCCAGTTCCTGCCCAATCTGGTGGCGCTGCTGCGGCGCGGCTCGCCCAACAGCCGCGTCAAGATCCACGGCCTGGGACCGGGCGTGGACTACGTGCGCCTGCTGTCGGACGGCGACATGGACCTGGTCATCGCCAACTGGGACGAGCCGCCCGAGCACCTGCACATGTCCAAGCTGTTCGAAGACCCGATCATCTGCGTGATGCGCGCCGACTGTCCATATGCGCTGCGCACCGCCAGCGACAAGATGACCATGGACGACTACCTGTCCCTGCCGCACGTGGCGCCGACACAGATCCTGCCCGGCTACCACGGCGTCATCGACGACTACCTCGAACGCCAGGGCCTGCAACGCAACGTGATGGTGGAATCGGCCTACTTCGGCCTGATCCCGCACATGCTGGCGCAGACCGACTTGGTGCTGACCACCGGCAGCCAGTTCGTGCGCCACTACGAAAAGCTGATGCCGCTGAAGACCTACGCCGTGCCGGTGAAATTCCCGGCCATGCGCTTCTACCAGCTGTGGCACGAGCGCGTGCACCAGGCGCCAGAACACAAGTGGCTGCGCGAACAGGTGACCACGGCGGCCAAGGCGCTGTCGCAGAAGTAAGCGCAGTCATATAAACCTTAGGCCATACTGCATATATTGCGGCGACGCCCGCGCGTTATGATGGACGCTATGATGACGACACTCTCCGACCTGAATAGCTGCGACACCGCCACCTTCGTTGAACGCCTGCGCGGCATCTACGAGCATTCGCCGTGGATCCCAGAACGCGCCGCCGCCCAGCGGCCCTTCGCCAACGACACCGCCCTCAAGCTGGCCTTGCAGTCGGTGGTCAGCGCCGCCACGCTCGATGAACAACTGGGCCTGATCCGCGCCCACCCCGAACTGGCAGGCAAGGCCGCCGTCGCCGGCGAGCTGACGGCGGAATCGACCAGCGAGCAAGCCAAGTCCGGCCTGCACCTGTGCAGCGCCGAGGAATTCGCCACGCTGCACCAGCTGAACGCGGACTACAACGCCAAATTCGGCTTTCCCTTCATCCTGGCCGTCAAAGGCCCGACCGGACAAGGGCTCACGCGCCAGAGCGTCATCGCCACCTTCACGCGCCGCCTGAAAAACCAGCGCGCCGATGAAATCGCCGAATGCCTCCGCCAGATCAAGCGCATCGCCGAGATCCGCTTGAACGACCTGCTATCCGTGCAGCTGGACTTCGGTCCGGTCATCATGGACTGGTGCGAGACCATCGGCGCGTGGAGCGACGACGAATCTGGCCTGACCTGCGCCTACATGACGCCGGCCCACCGCCAGACCGCCGCGCAGATCCTGGACTGGATGCGCGACGCCGGCATGGAAGCCCACATCGACGCGGTCGGCAACGTCACCGGTGTCTACCGCTCCGACTCGCCCAACGCCAAAACATTGATGACCGGCTCGCACTACGATACCGTGCGCAATGGCGGCAAATACGACGGCCGCCTCGGCATCCTGCTGCCGATCGCCATCGTGCGCCACCTGCACCAGCGCGGCGAAAAGCTGCCGTTCCACTTCGAGATCGTCGGCTTTGCGGAAGAAGAAGGCGTGCGCTTCAAAAGCACCTTCCTTGGCAGCACGGCCATCACCGGCCGCTTCGACCTGTCGCTGCTGGACCAGACCGACGCCGACGGCGTGACCATGCGTGATGCCCTGCTGGCCGCCGGCCACGACGTGGCGCGCATCCCCGCCATCGCGCGCGATCCGGCCGACCTGCTGGGCTTCGTGGAAGTCCATATCGAACAAGGCCCGGTGCTGCTGGAGCACGACCTGGCGCTGGGCGTGGTGACGGCGATTGCCGGCAGCTCGCGCTACCTGGTCGACCTCACCGGCCTGGCCAGCCACGCCGGCACCACCCCGATGACGATGCGCAAGGACGCCGCAGCGGCAGCGGCGGAAATCGTGCTGCTGGTGGAGCAGCGCTGCGCTCAGGCTGAATCGCTGGTAGGCACGGTCGGGCAGTTGCAAGTGCCTGGCGGTTCGGTCAATGTGATTCCCGGCGCCTGCAAGCTCTCGCTCGACATCCGCGCCGCCGACGATGCGGTGCGCCTGGCTGCGGTGAAGGATGTATTGGATGGCATCGCCGCGATCTGCGCGCGCCGCCAGGTTGAATACGCGCTACAGCCTATCGTCAACGCCAGTGCTGCGCCGTGCGCACCGCGCCTGATGAAACAGTTCGGCGACGCCATCGAACGCGCAGGCCTGCCGCGCTTCGACCTGCTGTCGGGCGCCGGCCACGACGCCATGGCGATGGCGGCCATCACCGACGTCGCCATGCTGTTTACGCGCTGCGGCAACGGCGGCATCAGCCACAACCCACTGGAGACCATGACCGCCGACGACGCCGACATCGCCGCCCGCGTGCTGCTGGACTTCCTGCGCGCTTACAAAGCCTGACCGCGCACGTACTGGCGTGGCGAGCAGCCCATCACGCGCTTGAAAGCGGTGCTGAAGGCGCTGTCCGATTCATAGCCCAGCGCTTGCGAGATCACGGACACCGGCTGGCTGGTATGCACCAGCCGGTCGCCGGCCAGCAGCATGCGCCAGCGCGTCAGGTACTCCATCGGCGAAGCGCCCACGGTCTGCTTGAACTTCAGCGCCAGTGTGGACCGCGACATGCCGACATGCTGGGCCAGCATCTCCAGAGTCCAGCGCTGCGCCGGTTCCGCATGCAGCGCGCCTATCGCAGTACCGATCTGCGGATCGGACAAGGCATACAGCCAGCCCACGCCACGGCTCTCTTCCTCCGACAGCACCAGCCGCAAAGCCAGCACCAGCATCATGTGCGCCATGTGCTGCGCGATCAGCGCATGACCGGGCCGCTGCTCACGCAATTCCATCGATAACCGCTGCAAGGACCAGCGCAGCGCTTCGCGGTCCGCATCCTTGTGGATATGTGCAATGGGCGGCAAGGCTTCCAGCAACACGCCGGTATGCTTGCCGCTGAATACAAAGTGGCCACCGACGATCATGCATTCGCCGCCGTCGTTGATGATGCCGATGCCACCAACGCGACGCCTGCGCAACAGGTCCAGGGCCTCCACCGGCGGCAGGGACAGGTCGCTGGCGATGCGGAATGCGCGTCCGCGCGGCAGCAGAAAACAATCGCCGGTTTTTAGCAGGACCGGCTCGTCCACGTCCTCCACCGCCAGCCAACACTGGCCTTTCACCACCGCGTAACACTTGATGCCTTCGGGCCGATGGAACTGCAAGGCCCAGTCGCCGCTGGCGTCGAAGCCGCCGGCCACGTAGCTGCGCGGCTTGAGCAGGGAAAGTACGTCGGAGAGTGGATCCATGATTTTCGGACGATCGCGAAGAAAATACGGATTCTATAGCATGGATCGTCCGGCTTGCATTGCCTATCATGGCGTCATCTAATCAAGGAGATGAATATGCGAGTATTCGTAACGGGAGCCACTGGTTGGGTGGGCTCCGCCATCATTCAGGAACTGCTGGGCGCGGGCCATGAGGTGCTGGGACTGGCGCGCAGCGACGCCGGGGCAGCGCTGCTGGCCAGCCGTGGCATAGCGGTGCAGCGCGGCGAACTGTCGGTCCTGGACACACTGGCTGCCGGCGCGCGCGCCTGCGACGGCGTGATTCACACCGCCTTCATCCACGACTTCAAAGACGTCAACGCCGCCGGCGAAACCGACCGCCGCGCGATCGAGGCCATGGGCGACGTGTTGGCCGGCAGCGGCAAACCGCTCATCACCACATCCGGCATCCCGCTGCTGCACCACGGTCGCACAGCCACCGAAAACGATGCGGCCGATCCCACCGGTCCCGCCGGACACCGCAACGCTTCCGACGTGCTGACGGTGGCGCTGGCGGAACGCGGCGTGCGCTCGATGCTGATGCGCCTGTCGCGCTCAGTCCACGGCGAAGGCGACTACGGCTTCGTGCCGCGCCTGATCGCCATCGCGCGCGACAAGGGCGTATCGGCGTATATCGTCGATGGCCAGAGCCGCTGGCCTGCCGTGCATCGCTTCGACGCCGCGCGCTTGTATCGCATGGCGCTGGAACATGGCGTGGCTGGCGCGCGCTATCACGCGATAGCCGACGAAAGTGTGCCGACGCGCGACATCGCTGCGGCCATCGCCAAGGGACTGAAGCTGCCGCTGGTGAGCATTTCGGCGGAGGAAGCGCCAGCGCACTTCGGCTTCCTGGCGCGCTTTTTCGGCGCGGACTGCCCGTCGTCCGCAGCGCAAACGCGCGAGCAATTGAACTGGCAGCCGCAGGAGCCGGGGCTTATCGCTGATCTGGCGCAGTTACACTACTTCCAAGATTGACCAACGCCGCCGCAACCTCGGCGATCACCGACGCCCAGCCGCCGCCGCGCGGCTGGCGGAACAGGCGCATGGATGGATACCATGGCGTGTCGTCGCGCTCCGTCATCCAGCGCCAGTCGCAGCGATAGTCAGGCAGCAGCAGCCAGCATGGCTTGCCCATTGCGCCGGCCAGATGCGCCACCGCCGAGTCGATGCTGATCACCAGATCGAGATTGGCGATCACGGCCGCCGTGTCGGCGAAATCACCAAGCTGCGGACCGAGCGGAAGCAACGTCATGCCCGCCGGCGGCGCCAACGCCTCCGCCTCGCCGCTGCCTTTTTGCAGGCTGACGAAATGCGCTGCGGCCGCAACACCGAGCGGCGCAAGCGTCATCAGCGAGGGCAGCGAGCGGTCCGCGTCATTCTCGAAATTGGGATTGCCGCGCCACGCCAGGCCAACGCGCAAGCCCTGCTGCGGTAGCAGCGCGCGCCAATGCGCCACCAACTCCGGCTGCGCATGAAGATACGGCACGGCGGCTGGAATGCTGGTCAACTCCGTGCCGAACAATCCCTGCAAGCGCATGGGCCGCGTCCAATAATCCCATCCATCCGCCGGCACATCGTCCGGCGCATACACATGATCCACTCCAGCCAGCGTAGCAAGCAGCCGCCGCAAATCCGGATGGCACACCACATCCACCCGCGCCGCGCCGCGCGCCTTGAGCATGGATGCATAACGGCAGAAGTGAATCATATCGCCATGCCCCGCCTCCAGCCCGATCACGATGGACTTGCCCCCCAGCGCCTCTCCCTGCCAGAACGGACAATCGAACGACAAGGGAAAGCGCTCGAACTCCCAGCGCGCCTCCAGCATGCGCCAGCCCTCTTCGAAACGTCCCTGCCGCAGCAGCACATACGCCAGATTGAAGCGCGCCCGCGCATGCTCCGGCTCCAGCGACAACGCCCGCCGATAACAAACCTCGCCTTCAGGCTCGCGATGCGTGAACACCAGCAGCACGCCAAGCTGGCTCCACCCCGACGCTCCCTCCGGCGCCAACGCCACCGCCGCGCGCATCGCGATTTCCGACTCGGCGAAACGCTTTTCCTTCAACAGCAGCGCACCCAGATTCTGCTGCAGCTGCGCGTGATCAGGCATCAAGGCGATCGCCTGCCGATAGTGAAACTCCGCCTCCGCCGCCGCGCCCTGCAGCTCCTTCAGATAGCCCAGATTCGCCCGCGCTGCCGCATGCCACGGCTGCAAGGCCAGCGCCTGCAGATACGCCTCCTCCGCAGCGGCAAAGTCGCCGGCCGCCATCAGGTGGTTCGCATCGAGATAAGCCTGCTGGGGATCGCTATGCATCGCGTGAAAAAAAGGCCGCCAGCGCATGCTCCGGCAACGGCTTGCTGAACAAATAGCCTTGATAATAATGGCAGCCCTCGGCCCTGACGAACGCCAGCTGCTCCGGCGTCTCAACGCCCTCCGCCAACACCGTCATCTCCATCGCCCGGCCCAGCGCCACGATCATGCGCACGATGGCGGCGCCATGGCCCTCCTTCAACGCGCCCCAGATAAACGAGCGGTCTATCTTCAGCTGCGACAAGGGCAGCCGGTGCAGGTACGCCAGCGACGAGTAGCCGGTGCCGAAATCGTCCAGCGAAAAACCCACGCCGACATCGCGCAGGCGCTGCATCTTCACGGCGGTGCTTTCCACTTCGGTGAGCAGTACGCTTTCCGTCAACTCCAGCCGCAGCAACTGCGGCCGCGCACCGGTCTGCGCCAGCACCTCCAGCACCTGCTCGACAAAATCGGGACGATGAAACTGCACGGTGCTGACGTTGACCGACATCTCCAACGCGCTGGTGGACGCATCGCCCGCCCACCGCGCCAGCAAACGGCAAGCCTCCGCCAGCACCCAGCGTCCCAAGGGCAGGATCATATTGGTCTCTTCCGCCACCGGAATGAACTCCCCCGGCGCCACCAGGCCGCGCTGCGGATGACGCCAGCGCACCAGCGCCTCCACCCCTGCCAGCTTGCCGTCCACCGCCGCCAGCGGCTGGTAGTGCAGTTCGAACTCCTCGTTGACCAGCGCACGCCGCAAGTCCGCTTCCAGCAGCGCGCGCGCCGACACGCGCGCCTGCATGGCCGGATCGAAGAACGAGAAGTTGTTGCGGCCGGCGGCCTTGGCCTGGTACATCGCCAGGTCGGCGCGCTTCAGGATCTCATCCACGCCGGCCGATTCGCGGCCGAACAGCGCCACGCCGATGCTGGGCGTGCTGTAATGCTCAACGCCGTCGACTTCGAACGGCGCGCGAAACGCCTGCAGCAAATGGGTAGCCGTGGCCCGCGCGCTGTCCGTCGCGCTCACGCCCAGCTCCTCCATCAGCACCACGAATTCGTCGCCGCCAAAACGCGCCACCGTGTCGCAACTGCGCACGGTGTCGTTCAGCCGGTCGGCCACTAATTGCAGCAGCCGGTCGCCCTTGTCGTGGCCGCGCGTGTCGTTGATGCTCTTGAAGTTATCCAGGTCGATGAACAGCACCGCGCCGCCCTGCCCTTGCGTCAACGCCTGTTCGATCCGGTCCAGCAGCAGCTGGCGGTTCGGCAGCCCGGTCAACTTGTCGTAGAAAGCCAGGCGCTTGATTTCCGCCTCGATGGCCTTGCGCTCGCTGACGTCGCGGAAGTAGATGGTGAGCCCCTCCTCCGAGGGATAGGCGCGGATCTCGGTCCACAGATCGAGCGGCGCGTAATGCTCCTCGAACGTCACCGGCATATTGGTTTCCACCGCCTGGTGATAGGCGCGGTGGTAGGGACCACCGACCGCCTCCGGGAACACCTCCCACACACTACGGCCAACCACATCGCCGCGAATCACCTGCAGCAGGCGCTCGGCATTGCCGTTCATGTAGCGGATTTCCCAGCCATGGCCCAGCATCAGGACGGCATCCGAAATACTTTCGAGGGTGGCGGTCAGGCAGGCCGCGTGCAGCGCTTCGGTATGAGGAGCTTGTGGTGCTTGCATGATAAAAGCGGCCGGCGCGGCGCCTGCGTTCTGATCTGGATAAGCAGTATGCGCTCCGGCCGCTTTGCGGTCAAACTACATCATTAAACCACCCCCGCGCGCTCCAGCATCGCGTGCAGCAGCACGTTGCAGCCGGCTTCCAGATGCTCGGCCTTGGCGTCCTCGATTTCATTGTGGCTGATGCCATCCTTGCACGGCACGAAAATCATGCCGGCCGGCGCCAGGCGCGCGGCGTAGATGGCGTCGTGGCCGGCGCCGGACACCACGTCCATGGTCGAGTATCCGAGTTTGGCGGTGGCGTTGCGCACCGCGTCCACGCACTCGGGATGGAACGGGCATGGCGGATAGTAGGACACGCGCTCCAGCGAAATCTTCAAGCCGCTTTCGCTGCGGGTCTTGTCGATAAAGGCCAGCATCTCTTCGTGCATGGTGTTGAGCAGTTCATCGTTCACGTTGCGCAGGTCGATGCTGAATTTGACTTCGCCCGGAATCACGTTGCGGCTGTTCGGGAACACCTGCACCATGCCCACCGTGCCGCGACCATACGGCGGATAGCGGTTGGCGATGGCCACCACTTCCTGCATGATGCGGGTGGAGACCTGCAGCGCATCCTTGCGCAGGCCCATGGGCGTTGGCCCGGCGTGCGCCTCCATGCCGGTCACCACGCAGTCGTACCACGACAGTCCCATCACGGCCGGCACCACGCCGATCACCTTGTCGGCGTCTTCCAGCACCGGGCCTTGTTCGATATGCGTTTCGAAATAGGCGCCGATGGGATGGTCGCCCGGCACCTGCGGGCCTTTGTAGCCGATGCGCTCCAATTCATCGCCGACGGTTTTGCCGTCGACATCCTTGGCCGCATACGCGGTCTCCAGCGAGAACGCGCCGCAGAACACGCCGGAGCCCATCATCACCGGCACGAAGCGCGAGCCTTCCTCGTTGGTCCAGAAAGCCACTTCGATCGGCGCTTCGGTCTTGATGTTCAAATCGTTCAGCGTGCGCACCACTTCCAGGCCGGCCAGCACGCCGTAGTTGCCATCGAATTTGCCGCCGGTCGGCTGGGTGTCGATATGGCTGCCGGTCATCACCGGCGGCAGCGCGTTGTTGGTGCCATCGCGGCGCATGAAGACGTTGCCGATCTGGTCGATGGTGATCGACATGCCGGCCTCCCTGCCCCAGCCGACCACCAGGTCACGCCCTTGCTTATCCAGGTCGGTCAGGGCCAGGCGCTTGACGCCGCCCTTTTCCGTCGCGCCGATTTTCGCCAGTTCCATCAAAGCCGCCCATAGGCGGTCGCCGTTGATGCGCGTATTGCTCATGCCTCTTCTCCTTTACCTCCCGTCATTCCCGCGCACGCGGGAATCCATAGGTCGTGTGATTGTTCGCTCAGCATGGATTCCCGCTTGCGCGGGAATGACCTTAGCGCGCCGACGTCGCTTTGAACGCCGGGCGATTGATATATCGGCCGGCACCCTCCACCGCCATCAGCACGCCGCGATGGAACACGACATTGCCTGCGGCGAGCGTGGTGCTCGGGTTGCCGCGCACCACGCGGCCTTCAAAGACATTGAAACCGCCCTTGGCGAACTGCGTCAACGAGGAGATGGTACGCGTGGCTTCCGGATCCCACACCACCACGTCCGCATCCGCGCCCGGCGCGATCACACCCTTGCGCGGATAGATGTTGAAGATCTGCGCCGCATTGGTGGACGTCACCTTAACGAACTCCGATGGCGTCAGCAGGCCGCTGTTCACGCCCGCATCCCAGATCACCGACATGCGGTCCTCAACGCCGCCGCAGCCGTTCGGAATCTTGGTGAAGTCGTCCTTGCCGGCCGCCTTCTGCTCGGCGCAGAAGGTACAGTGGTCGGTAGCGGTGGTGTGCAGGTTCCCGCCGCGCAGCCCTTGCCACAAGGCCTTCTGATGGTGCTTGCTGCGGAACGGAGGACTCATCACATGGCCCGCCGCGAATTCAAGGTCGTCGCTCTGGTACACGCTGTCGTCGATCACCAGATGGCCGGCCAGCGCCTCGCCATACACGCGCTGCCCATGCGCGCGTGCGCGGCTGATGGCCTCCAGCGACTCTTCGCAGGACACGTGCACGATGTACACCGGCGTATTCATGACATTGGCGATCGCAATCGCCCGGTTGGCCGCTTCCGCTTCCACCTCGGGAGGCCGCGACAGCGGATGGGAACTCGGCCCGGTCAGGCCGCGCTTGAGCAAATCCTGCTGCAGCTGATAAACCAGTTCGCCGTTCTCCGCATGCACGGTAGGCATCGCGCCCAGCTCCAGGCAGCGGCGGAAGCTCTTCACCAGCGTTTCATCGTCGGCCATGATGGCGTTCTTGTACGCCATGAAGTGCTTGAAGCTGTTGACGCCATGATCCCGGACCAGCGTCTCCATATCGCGGTGCACGCTGTCGTCCCACCAGGTGATCGCCACATGGAAGGTGTAATCGCCGGCCGACTTCTTGGCCCACTCGCGCCACTGCGCATATGCTTCGATCAGGTTCTGCTTCGGTGCGGGAATCACGAAATCGATGATGGTGGTGGTGCCGCCGGCCAGTCCGGCGGCGGTGCCGGTGTAGAAGTCGTCCTGCGTCACCGTGCCCATGAAGGGCAGGTTCATATGCGTGTGCGGATCTATCCCGCCTGGAATGACGTACTGGCCGCCGGCGTCGATCACCTTGGCGCCGGCCGGCACCGCCAGATTCTCGCCAACGGCGACGATCTTGTCGCCGTCGCACAGCACATCGGCGCGGAAGGCGCGGTCGGCGTTGACCACCGTGCCGCCACGGATGATAGTTTTCATAAGCGTCTCCTTAGGGATGAGCCGGCGCGCGCATGGCGGGCGCCGTCTTCCCTTTCATCATAACCCCGTACACCGCGGCCGAAATGGCGATGCCGACGAACCAGGCGTAGGTATAAATCGTTTTAAACGTTTCCGACACATCCGGGAAGGAGGCCGGGAACGCCGCGTTGAGGAAACCGGGAATATTCGGCAGCACGCCGATCACGAAGGCCACCAGCGCCGCCATATTCCAGCCCTTGCCATACGAGTACTGGCCGTCTTCGCGATACAGCTCGGCGACGTTCAGTTCCGTTTTGCGCACCATGTAGTAGTCGATGATCAGGATGCCGGCGATGGGGCCGAGCAGCGCAGAATAGCCGATCAGCCAGGTGAAGACATAGCCCTGCGTGGACTCCAGTATCTTCCAGGGCATCATCAGGATCGCGATGCCCGCCGTGATATAGCCGCCGGTCTTGTAGGTGATCTTGTTCGGCGCCAGCGCCGAGAAGTCGTAGGCCGGGCCGACCAGGTTGGCGGCCAGGTTGACCGATACCGTATCGATCAGCAGGATCAACAGCGCCACCAGCACCGCCACGCCGGTCATGCGGCTAGATAGTTCGACCGGGTCCCAGATCGCCTTGCCGTACAAGACCACCGTGGCCGACGTCACGATCACCGCCATCGCCGCCAGCAGTCCCATGGGAAGCGGCAAGCCGACCGTCTGGCCGATCACCTGGTCACGTTGGGTCTTGGCGAAGCGGGTGAAGTCGGGAATGTTCAAGGCCAGCGTGGCCCAGAAGCCCACCATGGCCGTCAGCGATGGCCAGAACACGGACCAGAACTGGCCGGCCTTCTTGCCGCCTTCGACAAACTGCGACGGCGCCGACAGCAGCTCGCCGAAGCCGCCGGCCTTGCTGTGCACCCAGCCAAGCAGCACGAAGCAGATGGCGATCTTGAGCGGCGCGGTATAGGTCTCCAGCTTGCGGATCGCATCCATGCCGTGCACGATGTAGTAGAACTGGATGGCCCAGAACGCGAGGAAGCAAAGCAGCTGCGCGCCGTTGATGCCAAGGCCGGCGATCTTGTCGCCGCCGATCTCGCCGCCCATCATCACGCCCAGCAGGGTGTAGATCATGGAGCCGCCGAACCAGGTCTGGATGCCGTACCAGCCGCAGGCGACGATGGCGCGCATCAGCGCCGGCAGCCGCGCGCCGGAAGTACCGAAGGAAGCGCGCGCCAGCACCGCATACGGAATGCCGTACTTGGTGCCGGCGTGACCGATCAGCAGCATCGGCAGCAGCACGATGGCGTTGGCAAGGAACACCGTCAGCACCGCCTGGTAACCCGACATGCCGCCCTCGATCAAACTGGCGGACAAGGTGTACGCCGGAATGCACATCACCATGCCGACCCACAGCGCGGAGAAGTGATACCAGCGCCACGTACGCTGCGCCGCCGTCGTCGGCGCAAGGTCTTCGTTCCAGAGTTGCGTGCTGCCGGATGGTTCTATGCTCAAGGCGTTCTCCACAAAGGTTGATTTATGCTTTTATCAATGCAAGTTCCATACCTATGCTGCTTGTTCCACCTTCACGTTTTCCGCGCGCGGATTACGCGGGTCCTGCGTCCAGTTCATGTACGGCTTGCCGGTATCCTGCGGCACCATGGTAATGCAGCCCTGCACCGGACAGGTGATCTCGCACAGATTACACCCAACGCACTCCTCCTTGATCACCTCATAGGTACGCACGCCCGTCGCCGCATCGATCAGCTGCGCGATCGACTGGTGCGACGTATCTTCGCACGCCACATAACAGCGGCCGCACTTGATGCAGTCGTCCTGGTTGATCTGCGCGATCACCTGATAATTCATGTTCAGGTATTTCCAGTCCGTGGTATTCGGCACCGCCTTGCCGACGAACTCGCCGACGCTCTTGTAGCCCTTCTCGTCCATCCAGCGCGACAGGCCGTCCTTCATCTCTTCAACGATGCGGAAGCCATGCAGCATGGCGGCAGTACACACCTGCACACAGCCCGAACCCAGCGCCATGAACTCCGCCGCATCGCGCCAGTTGCCGATGCCGCCGATGCCGGAAATCGGCAAGCCCGCCGTCTGCGGATCGCGCGCAATCTCCGCCACCATGTTCAGCGCGATCGGCTTCACCGCCGAACCGCAGTAACCGCCGTGCGTGCTGGCACCGCCCACAATCGGAAACGCCACCATCTGATCCAGGTCCAGATGGGTAATCGAGTTGATGGTGTTAATCAGCGACACCGCATCCGCACCGCCGGCCTTGGCCGCGCGTGCCGGCGCCCGCACGTCGGTGATGTTCGGCGTCAGCTTCACGATCACCGGCAGCCTGGTATTCTGCTTGCACCAGCGCGTGACCATCTCCACGTATTCGGGCACCTGGCCCACCGCCGCGCCCATGCCGCGCTCCGGCATGCCGTGCGGGCAGCCGAAATTCAGTTCGATGCCATCGGCACCGGTGGCTTCCACCTGCGGCAGGATGTCGGCCCACAGCCGCTCTTCGCAAGGCAGCATCAGCGACACGATGATCACGCGATCCGGCCAATCCTTCTTCACCTGCGTGATTTCCTGCAGATTGATTTCCAGCGAACGGTCGGTAATCAGCTCGATGTTGTTGAAGCCGAGGACTTCGCGGTTTTTGCCGTAGTGCGCCGAATAGCGCGACGACACGTTGACCGCCGCCGGATCTTCACCCAGCGTCTTCCACACCACGCCGCCCCATCCCGCTTCAAATGCGCGCACCACGTTGTAAGCCTTGTCCGTTGGCGGCGCGGAGGCCAGCCAGAACGGATTGATGGATTTGATGCCGCAGAATTCTATGCTCAGGTCAGCCATTATGCAGCCTCCTTCAGACCGTTGATATCGAAGTGGATGGCATGCGCCGCCAGCTTGCCGTGTTGGACCGCCTGCACGGTCAGATCCTGCCCGGGCGCCACACAGTCGCCGCCGGCGTAGATGCGCGGCAGGACGGTGCGGAACTGATCATCGACGTGGATTTTGTCACCGTCGCGTTTCAGCGTTTTCGCCAGCGGATCGCTGATGCTCGTTTCGTCCATGCTCTGGCCGATGGCCTTGAAGATAGCGTCTGCCGCAATCTCGAAGGTCTCGCCGGTGCCGGACAGGCGGCCATTCACCACCACCGTTTTTTCAAAGCGCATGCCGCGCACGCGGCCCGCGTCGTCCAGCAGCACCTGCTGCGGCTGCGCCCAGGTGCGCATGCGGACTTGGTTTTCTTTCGCGATGTGCTGTTCATGTTCGGTCGCGCTCATGGCCTCGAAGCCGCGACGGTAGACCAGCGTCACCTCTTCCGCGCCGAGGCGCTGGATCTGCACCGCCATGTCGATGGCGGTGTTGCCCGCGCCGATGACGATGGCGCGCGCCGGCACCGGCAGTTTGCTCAGGTCATCCGACTGGCGCAACTCAGCGATGTAGTCCACGGCGGCCAGCAGGCCGGGCGCGTCCTCGCCGGTCAGGCCCATCTGCTTGCTGGCGCCGAGGCCCAGGCCGAGGAACACGGCGTCGTAGTTTGCATGCAAATCCTTGAGCTGCACGTTCACGCCCAACGCCTGCCCGTGCTTGATAGTGATGCCGCCGATCTGCAGCAGGAAGTCCACTTCCTTCTGCGCGAAGTTATCGGTCAGCTTGTACTTGGCGATGCCGTATTCATTCAGGCCGCCGGATTTTTCTTTGGCCTCGTAGATCACCACGTCGTTGCCCAGCATGGCCAGGCGGTGTGCGCAGGACAGGCCGGCCGGGCCGGCGCCGACCACGGCGATTTTCTTCGCGGTCGATGGCGCGCGCTTGAACGGGTGTTCTTCGAGCTTCATATTGTCGATGGCGTAGCGCTGCAGCAGGCCGATTTTCACCGGCTGGCCTTCCGCGTCATGATTACGCACGCAGGCGTCCTCGCACAGGATTTCGGTCGGACAGACGCGCGCGCAGCTGCCGCCCAGGATGTTCTGTTTCAGGATGCCGACGGCGGCGCCGTTGATATTCTCGTCGTGGATATTGCGGATAAAACTCGCCACATCGATATCTGACGGGCAAATGCGCGTGCATGGCGCGTCGTAGCAATACAGGCAGCGCGAGCTTTCGATTGCAGCCTGCCGCGCATTCAGCGCCGGCGCCAGGTCGGTGAAGTGTTTCGCCAACGAGTCGCTGGACTCCTTCGGCTTTGGCATGTAGCTGAGTGATTCGATCATGATCATTTCCTGGCGTATGCTGAGTTGATCGTCGTTCCCGCGCAAGCGGGAACCCATGCTGAGTATGGATTCCCGCCTTCGCGGGAATGACGCGTGTTACTTACTTCATCTGAGGGAATGCAAATTCTGCGCCAGCGCTGGCGGTGTTCGGCCAGCGCTGCATCACCGCCTTGTGGCGCGTGTAGAAGCGCACGCCTTCCGGACCATAGGCGTGATGATCGCCGAACAGGCTGCGCTTCCAGCCACCAAAACTATTGAACGCCATCGGCACCGGCAGCGGCACGTTCACGCCCACCATGCCCACCTGGATCTGTCGCACGAACTCGCGCGCCACGCCGCCGTCGCGCGTGTAGATCGCCACGCCGTTGCCGTACTCGTTACGGTTGATCAGCTCCACCGCGCTGCCCACATCCGGCGAGCGCAGCATGCACAGCACCGGCCCGAAAATCTCTTCCTTGTAGATCGTCATATCCGGCGTCACGTGATCGAACAAAGTACCGCCGACAAAGAAGCCGTTCTCGCGGCCGGGCACTTTCAGATCGCGGCCATCGACCACCAGTTTCGCCCCCTGCTCGACGCCCTCGCCGATCAGGCGCTCGATACGCTGCTTGGCGGCGCTGGTCACCACCGGTCCCATTTCCGCATCGCCGGCCATACCGTCGCGCACTTTCAGTGCGGCGGTGCGCTTTGCCAGTGCATCGACGATCTTGTCGCCCGCATCGCCGACCGCCACCACCACCGAGATCGCCATGCAGCGCTCGCCGGCGGAACCGAAGGCGGCACCCATCAGCGCATCGACGGTCATCTCCATGTCCGCATC
The DNA here is from genome assembly GCF_054461335.1 of Duganella paludis. Classification (NCBI taxonomy): domain Bacteria; kingdom Pseudomonadati; phylum Pseudomonadota; class Betaproteobacteria; order Burkholderiales; family Oxalobacteraceae; genus Duganella; species Duganella paludis. The sequence goes on along the minus strand of NZ_CM136922.1, from coordinate 4,328,826 downwards.
CGGCATCACCACCATGTGGTTCTTGGCGCCGCCCAAAGCCTGCACGCGCTTGCCCGCCGCGCAGCCGCGCGAGTAGATGTATTCCGCAATCGGCGTCGAGCCGACAAAGCTCACCGCCTGGATCACCGGATGATCGAGGATCGCATCGACGGTCACCTTGTCGCCTTGGATCACATTGAACACGCCGTCCGGCAAACCGGCTTCCTTCAACAGGCGCGCATGCAGCAGCGACGGCGACGGATCACGCTCGGAAGGTTTCAGGATAAAGGTGTTACCGCACGCGATAGCGACCGGGAACATCCACATCGGCACCATCACCGGGAAGTTGAACGGCGTGATGCCTGCCACCACGCCCAGCGACTGCCGCATCGACCACGCATCGATGCCGCGCGAAATCTGATCGGTGAATTCGCCTTTCAGCATCTGCGGTATGCCGACCGCAAACTCCACCATCTCGATGCCGCGCGCCACTTCGCCCTGCGCATCGGCGAAAGTCTTGCCGTGCTCGCGCGTGATCATGGCCGCGAATTCGTCGGTATGCTGCTGGCACAGTTGCAGGTACTTGAACAGCACCCGCGCCCGCGTCAGCGGCGGCGTGGCGGACCACGACGGAAACGCCTGTTCGGCCGCGCGCACGGCGGCGTCAACATCCTCCGCCGTGCCCAGGGCCACTTTGGCTACCGGTTCGCCCAAGGCGGGATTGAAGACGTCGGCATGGCGGCCGCTTTGCGTATCGACGTTAACGCCGTTGATGTAATGGGTGATGGTATCCATGATGCTCTTTCAAAAAACGTTCAGCCCAGCAGGCTGTCCGCGTCTACATAGGTATAGCCAAGACCGTGCGCCACCGCTTCGTAGGTGACCTGGCCCAGGCAGACATTCAAACCGTGCTTCAAATGCGGATTGGCTTTCAGCGCTTTCTGCCAACCCTTGTCGGCCAGCGCTACCGCATGGCCTATCGTTGCGTTATTCAGTGCGAAGGTCGAAGTGCGCGCCACAGCGCCGGGCATGTTGGCCACGCAGTAGTGCACCACGCCGTCCACCACATAGGTCGGCTTCTCATGCGTGGTGGCGTGCGAGGTTTCAAAGCAGCCGCCCTGGTCGATCGCCACATCCACCACCACCGCGCCCGGCTTCATGCGCGCGATCATGGTCTTGGTCACCAGCTTGGGCGCCGCCGCGCCGGGCACCAGCACGCCGCCGATCACCAGGTCCGCATCCAGCACCGCTTCCTCGATCGAGTGCGCGTTGGAATACATGGTGGAGATGCGGTTGCCGTACACAAGATCCAGCTGGCGCAGGCGGTCGATATTCTTGTCCAGCACCGTCACCCGCGCGCCTATGCCCACCGCCATCTGCAAGGCATTGGTGCCGACCACGCCGGCGCCGATGATGGCGATATGTCCCTGCGCCACGCCCGGCACGCCGCCCAGCAGCAAGCCCATGCCGCCCTTGGATTTTTCCAGGTGCGCCGCGCCGGCCTGGATCGACATGCGTCCCGCCACTTCACTCATCGGCGCCAGCAACGGCAAGCCGCCGTTGGCGCCGGTGATGGTTTCGTAGGCGATGCACACCGCGCCGGAAGCCACCAGCGCCTTGGTCTGCTCGGGGTCCGGCGCCAGGTGCAGATAGGTGTACAGGATCTGTCCCTTGCGCAGCATCGCGCATTCCTCCGGCTGCGGCTCCTTCACTTTCACGATCATGTCGGCGCGGGCGAAAATATCGGCCGCGTTGTCGATGATGGTGGCGCCGGATGCTTCATACATCGCATCCGTCAGGCCGATGGCCGCGCCGGCGTTTTGTTGTACCAGTACTTGATGACCACGCAAAATGAGTTCCTTGACGCTGGCCGGGGTAAGGCCGACGCGGGACTCCTGGTTTTTGATCTCTTTTGGGACGCCTACCAGCATGGTGTTCTCCTCAGTCTAAGTTTTTCAGCACATCCTTCAGTTTTCCAAACAGTTCATCGATGTGTTTTTTCTCCAGCACCAGCGGCGGCGACAGCGCGATGATGTCGCCTGTGGTGCGGATCAGGATGCCGTCCTCAAAGGCTTTCTTGAAGGCGGTGAAGGCGCGCACGCCCGGCTTGCCGGCGATCGGCGCCAGCTCGATACCGGCGATCAGGCCGATGGTGCGGATGTCGATCACGTGCGGCAGACCTTTCAACGAATGCACGGCGTCGGCCCAGTACTCGGCCATGCCGGCTGCATGCTCAAGGATCTTCTGCTCTTTAAAGACTTCCAGCGTCGCCAGCGAAGCGGCGCAGGCCACCGGGTGGCCCGAGTAGGTATAACCGTGGAACAGCTCAATCCCGGCCGGCGCATCCATGAAGGCGTCGTGGATGTGCTGTTTGCTGAACACCGCACCCATCGGAATGGTGCCGTTGGTCAGGCCCTTGGCGGTGGTCATCATGTCCGGCTCGACGTCGAAGTAGTCGCCGGCGAACGGCGTGGTCAAGCGTCCGAAGCCGGTGATCACTTCATCGAAGATCAGCAGGATGCCGTGCTTGGTGCATAGCTCGCGCAGTCGCTTCAAATATCCTTTCGGTGGTATCAGCACGCCGGTGGAACCGGCCACCGGCTCGACGATCACCGCCGCGATGGTCGAGGCGTCGTGCAGCGCGACGATGCGCTCCAGCTCATCGGCCAGGTTGGCGCCGTGTTCCGGCTCGCCGCGCGTGTAGGCGTTCTTCTCCAGATTGTGGGTGTGCGGCAGGTGGTCGACGCCGGGCAGCATCACGCCATACGGCTTGCGGTTGCCGGCGATGCCGCCCACCGAGATGCCGCCGAAGCCGACGCCGTGGTAGCCGCGTTCGCGGCCGATGAATCGGGTGCGGCTGGCTTCACCGCGCGCCTTGTGGTACGCCAGCGCGATCTTCAGCGCCGTGTCCACCGCTTCCGAACCGGAGTTGGTGTAGAACACATGGCCGTAGCGATGGTTGGTGTACTCCATCAGCTTTTCAGCGAGGTCGAAGGCGGCCGGATGGCCCATCTGGAAGGTCGGCGCGAAATCGAGCTGGCCGACCATCTCGCGCACGGCGGCGACGATCTTCGGCTGCGCGTGGCCGCACGGCACGCACCACAGGCCGGCCGTGCCGTCCAGGATGCTGCGGCCGTCCACGTCCTTGTAGTACATGCCTTCCGCCGACACTAGCAGGCGCGGGTTGGCCTTGAAATCGCGGTTGTTCGTGAATGGCATCCAGAAGGACGCCATCGATTCTGGTCGAGACTCGTTCATCACATCTCCTATGAAACAACTGCTTTCGGATTTTTTTGACAGACCGTAAAAAAATTTACCAGTTGGCAAAATGATGATGCAATAATAGACAGCAGAACAACTATGGCACAGATACACAATTCATCAAACTGTCCAACCGTACTGGCAACAAAAACACTACAGTTTCACTTTCGCTGCGTGGAGTCAAGGATGGAACAAGCAAGTCCTGTGATCGATCAAACCGCCGGACCGGGAAACTGGCCCTGCGTGGCGATCGAACGCCGACAGAAAGGCAGCCTGGTCGAGCAGATCGTGGCCGCCATCAGCGCCATGGTCGAGCGGCGGGAGTTGCGCGTGGGCACCAAGATGCCTTCGGTACGGCAGTTCGCCAAGTGTAATGGCGTCAGCACCTTTACAGTTGTGGAAGCCTACGACCGGCTGGTGACCCTGGGCTTGCTGTCCTCGCGGCGCGGTTCCGGCTACTTCGTGGCACGCCAGGACCTGCCGGCGACGCTGCTGCCGGCCGCCGCCCACGTCACGCCCAGCGCCATCGATGCCCTCACGCCCGACCTGTATTCCGGCGTCTCGGACGCGCTGCCGGTGGGTGCCGGCTGGCTGCCGCCCGAGTGGTATGGCGAAGACACCATCCTCGACGCAGTGCGCCAGGCCATGCGCATTCCTGCAAACCGCCTGCGCGGCTACGGCCACCCGCTCGGCTTTCCCACGCTGCGCCAGCACATGGCCGCCACGCTGAGCGAAGAGCTGTTCCCGGTGGAGGCCGAACAAATCCTGCTGACCCACGGCGCCACCCACGCCTTCGACCTGGCGCTGCGCACCCTGACCAAGCCGGGCGACACCGTGTTCGTGGAAGATCCGGGCTACAGCAACCTGTTGTCGCTGATCCGCCACCATGGCTGCATAGCGGTCGGCATCCCGCGCAGGGAAAACGGCCTGGATCTGGATGTGCTGGCGCAGCAGGCGGCGCTGGTGCAGCCCAAGCTCATGTTCGTCAACACGGTGCTGCAAAATCCGCTCGGCACTTCGCTCACGGCGGCGCAGGCGCACCGCTTGCTGGCCCTGGCCGAGCAGTTCGATTTCTGGCTGGTGGAGGACGATATCTACCGCGAACTGGCGCCGCGCGGCGAAGCCTCGCTGGCCGCCATGGACGGATTGCGGCGCGTGATCCACGTCGGCAGTTTTTCCAAAACGCTGTCGCCGGTACTGCGCGTCGGCTCGATCTGCGCCTCGGCCTCGCTGATCCCCGAGCTGCTGCGCGTGAAGATGCTGGCCGGCCTCACCACCTCCGAGATCAACGAGCGCGCCGTCTACCACGCCATCACCGCGCGTCCCTACAAGCGCATGGTGGACAAGCTCACCACCCAGCTCGACGCCGCCCGCGAACGCGCCACGGCCAGCCTGGGCGAAGCCGGCATGACGCTGCTGGCGCGGCCGCGCGGCGGCATGTTCGTCAGCGCCGGCTGGCAGGATGCGCCGACGCCGGAATGGAACGGCAAGATCATCGCCGACATGGCGCTCAAGCACGGCATCCTGCTGTCGCCGTGCGATTTCTTCATGCTGCGCGCGCCGGAATCGATCTGGTTCCGTTTCAACGTAGCCTACGCAGACCACCCGCAACTGCACACCTTCCTGAGGCGCATATGCCGACAGTAAAACCGCCCGCCAAAATCAACCGCCGGGTCCAGAACCGCGACAAGCTGGAAGCCGAAATCACCGCCGAAGCGGTGCGCGTCTTCGCCGAATGCGGCTACGAAGGCACCTCCATCGCCACCGTGGCGGAGAACGCCGGCCTGTCCAAGCAAAACCTGATGTACTACTTCCCCACCAAGCAGGCGCTGTATCAGCGCGTGCTGGACGAAGTGCTGGACGAATGGCTGGCGCGCATGGAGAGCCTGGCCGACGCCGACCAGGACCCGCGCGCAGTGCTGCGCACCTACGTGCAGGCCAAGCTGAAATTCTCGCGCGAGCATCCGTGGGCGTCGCGCGTGTATGCGATGGAAGTGATCAGCGGCGCGCCGCTCTACGGCGGCCAGATACAGAGCCGCGTGGTGCCGCTGGTGCGCAAGGATATCGAGGTGTTCGAACAGTGGATCAGCGCCGGCAAGATCGCGCCGATCAATGCGACGCATCTGCTGTTTGCGATCTGGGCGATGACGCAGTCCTATGCCGACTTCTCGGCCCAGATGGCGCTGGTGCTGAACCGCAAACAGCTGACCAAAAAAGATTTCGACGACGCCGAGCAGGTCATCGTCGACATGGTGCTGGCGGCCATCAGCGTGCCGGCCAAATGAGCGCGGCCATGGATGTTTTCACGCCGTTCGAGCTGCGCACCGCGCGTCTGCAACTGCGCTTCGTGCGCGCTGACGAGGACGCGATCGCGCTGTTCCGCCTGTTTTCCGATCCCCAGGCGCTGCGCTACTGGAGCAGCATGCCGTGGCTGCACATGGCGCAGGCCGAAGCCAACATCGAACAAACCCTCAAGGCCTACCAGGACGGCAGCGCGCTGCGCCTGGCCATGGTCCTGCCGGACGGCGAACTGATCGGCACCGTCACCCTGTACGACTTCGACCGCCGCAACCACCGTTGCCAGATCGGCTACATGCTGGCGCGCGGCCACTGGGGCCGGCGCTATATGCAGGAAGCCCTGCCGGCGCTGATCGCGCACGGCTTCGGCCCGCTTGAACTGCACCGCATCGAGGCCGATATCCATCCCGACAACATTGCCTCGGAACGCATCCTGGAAGGCCTGCACTTCCAGCGCGAAGGCTGCCTGCGCGAGCGCTGGTTCGTCGGCGGCGAAGTATCGGACAGCGTCATCTACGGCCTGCTGCGCAGCGACTGGCAGGCCGCCATTCATCCTGCGCAATAACCGGCTGTTCCCGCCAAAGCGCAGTTGATCGGAATCCGCTACGGCCGCGCAGGGGGCTTTGCTAAAGTGATCCCATCGCAACACGTTTTGATGGAGAAGCAAGATGAGCAAAATGAATACACAAGCAGTGCTGGACCTGATCGAGGAAATCTTCCGCGCCTTCGCGCAAACGCTGCGCTACGGCGTACGCCTGATCGGCCGCATGTCGCCGCCGGCCCTGCTGGGCGCGGCGCTGGTGCTGGCCTTTATCTGCTCGATCCTGCCGTTGGCGCTGGTGTTGTTCGTGGTCTTCCTGCTGATTAAACTGGTGGTCGGCGCCACCGTGATCGGCAGCCGCCGCGCCAACCGCCGCCAGGAGCATGCGGAATGAAAAAGAATCGGCTGGCCCAGGCCGGCTACAACAACGCCAAGAGCCTGCTCGACATCATCCGCGAGATCGGCGAAACCGCCGTCAGCGTGTGGTGGCACTTCTTCGACTGGCTGGCCCAGGTCGAGTGGCGCAAGCTGCTCATCATCTGGTTGCTGTTGCTGATCCTGTCGGCCTCGCTGTTCCATGTGAACGAACAGGCCTGGGGCTTCATCCTGGTGTCGTTCGGCCTCAAGGTGCTGGCCGGCGGCAAGCGCAAGGCCGAGCTGGAAGCGCGTCACGCCGAATCCCACGCCGACGAGGAAAGCATCGAACGGCGCGTGGTCGAAGCGCGCATGGCCGCCCTGCAGGCGCAGGTCGAGCCGCACTTTCTTTTCAACACCCTGGCCCTGATCGGCCAGCTGATCGAAACCGATCCGCCGCAGGCCGCGCGTATCCACCAGAACCTGATCGACTATCTGCGCGCCACGCTGCCGCAGATGCGTGCCAAGGGTTCGGGCACGCTGGGCCGGCAGATCGAAATGTCGCGCGCCTACCTGGCTATCATGCAGGCGCGCATGCGCTCGCGGCTGGCGGTGTCGATCGACGTGCCGGAGGAAATGGCCAGCGCCACCTTCCCGGTGATGATGCTGCAGATCCTTATCGAGAACGCCATCAAGCATGGCCTGGAACCGAAGATCGACGGCGGCCGCATCGACATCCGCGCCACGGTCGACGGCCAGATGCTGCAGGTGGACGTGGTGGACGACGGCGTCGGCTTCAATCCCTTTTCCAGCGACGGCCTCGGCCTGGCCAATGTGCGCGAGCGCCTGCGCATCCAGTACGGCGCCCGCGCCCAGTTGGTGATCGAAGCGCCGCTCACCGGCGGCACCCGCGCCAGCATCCGCGTGCCCTACGCTCCCGATATCTTCGCCGGAGGCGCCAAATGAACCGCCCCACCGCACTCATCGCCGACGACGAGGAAGGCATGCGCCAGCAACTGCGCAGCCGCCTGCAGGACGCCTGGCCGGCGCTGGAGATCGTGGCCGAAGCGGCCAACGGCATTGAGGCTGTGGCGCTGGCCGGCCAGCACCAGCCGGACATCGTCTTCCTCGACATCCGCATGCCGGGCATGTCCGGCATCGAAGCGGCGCGCATGCTGTTCAACCGCTGCCACTTGGTGTTCGTCACCGCCTACGACCAGTACGCCATCGAAGCGTTCGAACAGGGTGCGCTGGACTACCTGCTCAAGCCGGTCGGCGGCGAGCGCCTGAAGACCACTTGCGCGCGCCTGCAGGCACTGATCGGCCAGCAGCCGACCAATATCGAACGCCAGCTGAGCCAGTTGCTCTCGCAGCACAGCAAGCCGGTGCCGGCCAAGCGCGAATACCTGCGCTGGATCCAGGCGGTGGTCGGCGCCAACCTGCGCATGATCTCCACCCGCGAGGTGCTGTTCTTCCAGGCCGACGAAAAATACACGCGGGTGCAGACCGAGCAATCCGAGGTATTGATCCGCAAGACCCTCAAGGAACTGGCCGATGAACTCGACCCCGATGAATTCTGGCGCATCCACCGTTCCACGCTGGTGCGGGTGGACGCCATCGAGGAGGTCACGCGCGATCTGCGCGGGCGGCAAATGGTCCGCATCCGCAACTTTCCGGAACTGTTGGAAGTAAGCCGCGGTCACACGCATTTATTCCAGCAAATGTAACGTGCTGCGGCCCCGCATGGGTCTATACTGGACAGCTTCGACCAAGGGAGGGAATGATGTCCAGCATACCCAAGCATACTCTCTGCGGCGTCATACCGTGCCTGCGCTACCGCGACGCCGCGAGCGCCATCGAATGGCTGCGCAGCACGCTCGGCTTCACGGTGCAGTTCGTGGTGCCCAACGAGGACGGCAGCATCGCCCACGCCCAGCTCAGCTTCGGCAACAGCATGGTCATGCTGGGCTCGGCCTTCGACACCGACTACGGGCGCCTGCTCAAGCAGCCCGTCGAAATCGGCGGCTTCGTCACGCAAAGCAGCTACCTGGTGGTCAACGACGCCGACCTGGTCCACGGTCGCGTGCTCGAAGCCGGCGGCCGCATCCTGCTCGAAATCAAGGACGAGGACTACGGCGGGCGCGGCTTCACCTGTAGCGACCCCGAGGGCCACGTCTGGAGCATCGGCACCTACGATCCGTACTCATGATGCGCGCGGCGTCTCCGCCTAAGGGAAGAGCGGGAATCGGTGGCGGCAAATTACAATAGGGATTTGCTGGCACAAGGCGGATACATGCGGTGGAGCACACTGGTCACAGGTTTCAAGCTGGCGCTCGCGCTATCGCTGCTGGCGTGCCAAGCCGCGTCCGCGCTCAACCCAACCATCCGGGTCACCCACCTGAACCACGCCAGCTGGAGCGAGAAGGATGGCATGCCGTCCGACATCCAGTGCATGGCGCAGACCATCGACGGCTGGCTATGGCTGGGCACCACGGACGGCCTGTACCGCTTTGACGGCGTCAGCTTCGAGCGCCTGCCGTTGCGCTCCAACCGTATCAACGCCCTCAGCGCCCTGCCGAACGGCGACCTGCTGGTCTCCTTTTCCTGGGACGGCATGGTCGCGCTGCACCCGGACGGCAGCGTCACCGAACTGGCCAACCACGAAGACGTGTTCCGCATGAGCATGTTCAGCGGCATGATGGCCGACCGCGAAGGCGCGGTCTGGACCGTCAGCTCGCGCGGGCTGTTCCGCCACCGCCAGGGCAAGTGGGAACAGATGCGCGGCACGCCCGGCTGGTCGACGCTGCTGGCCGAAGTGCTGATCGACCAATACGACCGGGTCTGGTACACCGACGCCGAAGCGGTCTACAGCTACGACCGCACAGGCAACAAATGGACCCGGCTGGAGGGCGGCAAGCCCGGGCCGCTGATCCAGTCGCCCGACGGCCGCATCTGGACCACCGTGGACGGCAAGCTGTATCCGGTGCCGGCGCCGGCGGTAGGCGCCGGCCTGCCGCGCTCGCCCGAGTTCAATCACCTGCAAGCGCGCTGGTCCGGCCAGTTCGACCGCGACGGCAATTTCTGGGCGCCGCATTGCCCGCGCGGCCTGTGCCGCCTGGCCCGCGCCGGCGACCTGCCGTCCCAGCCCATCGACATCGCCCGGCAAGCCACCGACCGCCTCGATCAAAGCTGGCAACTGAGCGCCTTGCCGACCACGCAAGTGCTGGAAGACCGCGAAGGCAATATCTGGGTGGTCACCGCCTCCGGCCTGGACCGCTTCCGCGAAAACAAGCTGCAGCCCTTGCAGCTGCCCGCGCCCGCCGTGATTTCCACCATGGTCAAGGACAGCGAAGGTCGGTTGTGGATACGCGAGGAAGAAAGCGACAAGCTCTCGCGCATCGCCGAGGACGGCGCCATCACGGCCGATGCGCGGCGCGGCGTCACCTCCATCATCACCGGCCGCGACGGCGCCCTGCTGCTGGCCGGCAAGCGCGACATCGAACGCATCCACCACGGCCGCTCCAGCCGCATCGCGCTGCCGGCGCCGGGCGGCAAGCCGGCCGACCTGGACGTGCTCGGCATCACCGACGACGGCAAGGTGCTGTGGATGGCCTCGGCCCAGACCGGCCTGATGGGACTGGTCGACGGCGAATGGAAACCGCGCTCGGCATTCAACCTGCCCAAGCGCATCAACATGACGGCGGCCGGCGGCACCGGGCAAATGTGGCTGAGCCACAGCGACGGCTTCCTCAGCCTGTACGACAACGACAAGCTGACCCGCTACGACATCGGCATGGTGGGCCAGGAATCGGGCATCTTCCCCGGCCAGCAGATGGTGGTCGCCGGCGAGCGCGGCATCGCCGTGCTGCGCGGGCAACAATTCGCGGCGCTGGGGCCGCTCAATGCCGACGTGCTGCGCAACGTGACCGGCATGGCCATCACCCCGGAAGGCGACCGCTGGCTGAACGGCGCGCGCGGCGTGGTGCACATCCGGCGCGACGCCTGGGAAGCGTCGGTGCGCCAGCCGTCGATTCCGCTGGTGTATGAAGTAATCGACGCGCTGGAGGGCTACCCGGGCCGCGCCACCATCATCAACCGCCTGCACTCGGTCTTCAACGCCGGCAACGGCCAGCTGTGGTTCCGCGCCACCGGCGGCACCGTCAAGCTCGATACCAAGGCGCTGCGCCCCAACACCGTCAAGCCCGTGGTGCGGCTGTTGCGGGTCAACACGGATCAAGGCAGCCATCCGGCGCAAGGCCGGCTGCTGCTGCCGCCGGAATCGCGCAACTTCAATATCCAGTACAGCGCGCCGGGCCTGCGCAAGCCGGAGGCGATCCGCTTCCAGTACCAGCTCAAGGGCGTGGACCAGCAGTGGCAGGACGCCGGCACGCGCCGCGCCGCCTACTACAACAACATCGAACCGGGCAGCTACGTGTTCCAGGCGCGCGCGGTGAACGAGGACGGCATCGTCAGCGACACCATCGCCTCCATGGAGCTGGAAGTGGCGCCCACCGTCACACAGACCTGGTGGTTCAAACTCGCCTGCCTGGCCGCCGGCGCGCTGCTGCTGTACGGCCTGTACAAATACCGGCTGAAGGTCGCCACCGACAACATCGCCCGCCACCTGCGGGTGCGCCAGGAGGAGCGCGAACGCATCGCCCGCACCTTGCACGACACCTTCCTGCAAGCGGTGCAGGCGCTGATCCTGCATGTGCACAATGTGGCGGCCAGGCTGGCGCCGGGCAGCGATGCGCGCGTCAAACTGGAGCAGATCCTGCAGAACGCCGACGAGACCATCGATGAAGGCCGGCGCCAGGTGGAGCAGCTGCGCAACGGCCCGGATATGGAACAATGCCTGAGCCGCACCGGCGACATGCTGGCGGCCATCTATCCCGGCACCGGCTACACCCTGGCGGTGAAGGGCACGCGCCATGCGCTGGAGTCCTCGGTGCAGGACAACCTGTGCGCGATCGGCCAGGAAGCGATGCACAACGCCTTCCAGCATGCGCAGGCCAGCACCGTCACGGTAAGCCTGGAGTACGGCGCCGAGCTGCTAGTGTTGCGCGTGGCCGACGACGGGCGCGGCATCGATGACGTGGAATTGGCGGCGCGCATCAAGGAGCAGCACTGGGGCGTGGTCGGCATGCGCGAGCGCGCGCTGGGCATGGGCGCCACCTTGTCCGTCACCGGCAAGCCCGGCAAGGGCACCACGGTCGAACTGACGGTGAGCCGCAGCCTGGCCTATGCGCAGATCAGTTGATCCTTGACGCCGGCAAGGGCCGGCTTGGTATTGAGGTGACCATGCGCGCGCAGATGGGCGACCAGGATGTCGATGAACTTGCGCACCCGGGACGGGCCGAACTTGCTTTCACGGTGTAGCACATGCACCGGCAGCGGTGCGCCTTCGTAATCCGCCAGGATGGGCTGCAGCCGGCCCTCGCACAGCTCATTGCCGACCTGGCACGACAGCAGCCGGCAGATCCCCAGGCCGCCGACCGCCGCGTCGATCACCGCCTCGTTGCTGGTGACCATCAGGCGCGGCTTGACGCGCACCACGATGGGATCATTGCCGCCGCCGAACTTCCATTCAACGCGCGGCGACACATCGCTGGAAGCGATCACGGTATGGCGCAACAGGTCGGCCGGATGCTGCGGCACGCCATGCCGCAGCAGATAGCTGGGCGCGGCGCACAGGATAGGCCGCACCTGCCCCACGCGCAGCGCCTTGAGGCTGGAGTCCGGCAAATGACCGATGCGCACCGCCACATCCATCTCCTCCTCCACCAGGTTCACCACCCGGTCCAGGAAATAGGCAGACACCTCGACCTCCGGAAACTCGTTCAGGAAGCGGACGATGCACGGCATGATGAGATCCTTGCCGAAGCCGTCGGACACCGCCACCGACAGGTTGCCCTTGGACGCGGAGTTGGCGGCGGCGACCGTCTGGTTCGCCTCCGCGATGCTCGCCAGGATGTTGCGGCAATCGTCCAGGTAACGCCGGCCCGCCTGGGTCAGCCGCACGCTGCGGGTGGTGCGCAACAGCAGGGCCACGCCCAGCTGGTCCTCCAGCCCGGAGATGGCGCGCGTGACGGCCGCAGGGGAAAGGTCGAGCCGGCGGGCGGCGGCGGCAAAGCTTTCCCCTTCGCCGACGACGACAAACACATTCATTAGGTGGATCTGATCCATACTTGACTCCTGACGGGATACGGCTTGATCATTATTCCGCACAACCTATTTGGCAACAATGCACTTTCGGGTAAGCACCGCAGCAACGGGCTACACCCTTTAGAGTGACGCAGCGAAACGCCGCCGGTGTTAGATTTGCGGCTGAAAGCGAGATTGAAATGAATACCAGCAAGCCCATCCGTGTCCTGATTGCCGACGATCATCCCCTGCTCCGCAGCGGCATCGCCGCCGTACTCACCTCCGATCCCCATTTCACCGTGGTGGCGGAAGCGGAGGATGGCCACGCGGCGGTGGAACAGTTCGAGCTGCATCGGCCCGACATCACGCTGATGGACCTGCAAATGCCGGGCCTGAACGGCGTCGAAGCGACCCAGGCCATCCGCCAGATCAGTCCGCGCGCGCTCATCATCATCCTCACCACCTTCAACGGCGACGTGCAGGTGACGCGCAGCCTGCGCGCCGGCGCCAGCGGCTACATCCTGAAAAACCTGGCGCGCACCGACCTGTGCGACTACCTGATTTCCATCCACGCCGGACAACGGCTGCTGCCGACGCAGGTGGCGCGCAGCCTGGCCAGCAGCTTCCACGCCGAGTCGCTGAGCAAGCGCGAAGTCGAAGTGCTGCGGCTGGTCGCGGCCGGCAATTCAAACCAGAAGGTGGGCGTGGAACTGGGACTGCGCGAGGACACCATCAAGGCGCACATGAAGGCCATCCTGCTCAAGCTCGACGCGCGCGACCGCACCCACGCAGTGACCATCGCGCTGCGTCGGGGATTCTGGGAAAGCTGAGAGGACTAGGCGCGGAGGGCCTGTACCAGTCCGGCGTCGGCCACCTGGGTGGGACGGATGCGGATCACGCTGCGGTACAGCGGCGGCATGGCGGCGCAGATGGCGTTCAGCTCCGCCTCCGGCAGCATCGGCAGCACGTACTGGAACTGCGCCGGATTCTTCAGCGGCAGCGGGCCTTCCATGGTCGAGCCGTAGGCGCCCAGATCCATGAAGCTGACCGCGCCGGCATCCGGGCCGTGGGCAAACACGAAAGTGCCATCCTTGGGATGGCCGAGATGGCGGCGCACCTCGTGCTGCTGTTCCGGCGTGGCGCCGTTCATCAGCTTGTAGCGCAGCTGCGCGTAGGCGCGCGTGGTTTCCATGAAGGCGCTGCGGATGCCCGACTGCGCCATCCGTCCCGGCATGCACAGCAGCAGATTGCCGAAGGAATCGAGCAGCGCCACCGCGTTGCCGGCGCCGCCGTGTTCGCGGTCGCGCGCCATCGCCTGCAAAAGGAACGGCGCGAGGCCGGCGTCCGGCTGGCGCGGCGCGCAGCGGTAGGTCAGCGCGTCCGGGTAGTGCTGCTTGAGCGCAGACACGATGGCATGGTCGGCCGGCAGCGTTGCTGGATCCTGCAGCAGCTCCTGCGGCGGATCGGTGTTGAACATCTCCATCACCTCGGCCGATGTGGCCTCGAACACCAGCGAGCACAAGGCCTGCGTCGGTTCGGCGATGGTCTTGCCGATGAAGAAGGACTTCGGCGCGGCGCCGGTGGCGGCGCGCGTGTACAGCGAAGCGCCGAGGATGGCGGGATAACTGAAGCTGGCGGCGGCCTGCGCGCGCAGCGTTGCCGGCAGCGCGCTGAAGACGGCGCTGATGTCGTAGTTGATGCCGGCATTCTTGTCCGGCGCGGCCACCACCACATTGAAGCCGCCCGACAGGATCGCGCCGCTGCACATGCAGCAGGGATCGAGCGAGGTGACGATGGTGATGTCCTGCGGCTCGGGCAGTTCGCGGCCCTTGGCGCGTTCGGCGTAGTACCAGTCGATCAGCTGGCGCTCGCCGTGCGCGGTGGGGTCGAAGATCAGGCCGTTCTTGACGACGTTGTTGTGCAGCGACTGCAGCACGTTGCCGTGCTGGTCGAGCATCAGGCCGCCGACGCCGAAGGTGCCCTGCGTCTTGGCGGCGATGGCTTCGGCCGCCGCAATCGCGACGGCCGCCTGCACATCAATCGTCTTCTTGAGCGCCATTACTTCTTCTTGAGATCAGCGCCGCCGAAGGCGTTCGGCAGCTGTGCTGCCGCGGTGGTCTCGAAGATGTCGCCCTTCAGATTGGTCAGCAGCACCGGCAGCTCATTGCCGCCCAGCTCCAGGATCACCTGGCGGCAAGCGCCGCACGGAGCGATGGGGCCATCGGTTTCGCCGATGACCACCAGTTGCTCGAAATCGCCCTGTTTGTAGCCGTGGGCGAAAGCACTGAAAAATGCGGTGCGCTCGGCGCAGTTGCACAGGCCATAGGACGCGTTTTCCACATTACAGCCGTGGAAGACCTTACCGTCGTTGGTCAACAGCGCAGCGCCAACCTTGAAGTTGGAGTACGGCGTGTAGGCCTTGAGGCGCGCGGCAGTCGCTTCCGCGATCAGTTCTTGTTTGTTCATGGCTTGATGGTCCGGTAGATGACTGGATTGGCGGCAGGCGCGGCAGCGGCGATCTGATACGCCGCCTGAATTTCGCGGACGGCTTGTTCGGCCGCCTGCTGCGTGCGCGCGTGCACCATCGCCAGCGGCTGGCCGGCTTCGATCTTGTCACCCAGGCCCACCAGATCGGTCAGGCCGACGGCGAAGTCGATCGGGTCGGCCGCCCGGCGGCGTCCACCACCCAGCGACACCACGGCCAGGCCGATTTCGCGGCAGTTGGCCGATGCGGCGTAGCCCGACGCCAGCGCAGGCGCCGGCACGATGATAGGCGAACGTTCCAGGTACTTGTCCGGATTGTCCATCAAGTCCGCAGGACCGCCCAACGCCGCCACCATGCGCGCAAAGCGCTCGGCCGCTTCGCCGCTGTCGAGCGAGGCTTGCAGCTTGGCGCGCGCTTCCTCTTCGGTCGCGGCCAGCTTGCCCAGCACCAGCATCTCGGCGCACAACGCCATCGTCACCTCGTGCAGGCGCGCAGGACGCGATTTGCCGCTCAGGTAATCGATCGCGCCGCGCACTTCCACGGCGTTGCCGGCGTATGGCGCCAGCGATTCGTTCATATCGGTCAGGATGGCGGAGGTCATCATGCCGGCGCCGTTGCCGACCTTGACGATGCTCTCGGCCAGTTCCACCGATTTATCGTAGGTCGGCATGAAGGCGCCGCTGCCGACTTTCACGTCCATGGCCAGCGCGTCCAGGCCGGCCGACAGCTTCTTCGACAGGATGGAGCCGGTGATCATGGCGACCGATTCCACGGTGGCCGTCACATCGCGCACGCCGTAGAACACCTTGTCCGACGGCGCCAGCGACGACGTCTGGCCGATGATGGCCACGCCGACTTCCTTCACCACCTTGCGGAACAAGGCGTTGTCCGGCACCGTGGAGTAGCCGGGGATGGAATCGAACTTGTCCAGCGTGCCGCCGGTGTGGCCGAGGCCACGGCCGGAAATCATCGGCACATAGCCGCCGCAGGCTGCGACCATGGGGCCGAGCAGCAGCGAGACCACGTCGCCGACGCCGCCGGTGGAGTGCTTGTCGACCACCGGGCCGTTCAGGTCCAGCGAGCGCCAGTCCAGCACTTCGCCGGAATCGCGCATGGCCAGGGTGAAGGCCACGCGTTCGTCCATGGTCATGTCCTTGAAGTAGACGGCCATGGCCAGCGCGGCGATCTGGCTTTCGGTCACGCCGCCGGAGGTAATGCCACCGACGAAGAACTTGATTTCCTCGGCCGACAGCACGCCGCCGTCACGCTTCTTGCGGATGATCTCTTGGGGTAAAAACATGCAATGCTCCGATCAAACGCCGTAAGGAATCCAGATATTCTTGACCTGCGATGCATGCGCCAGTACTGCGCGGCCGCCCGATTGCGCGGTGCTGTACCAGTCGCGCCCTTTGGCGCCGCCAACCCAGGTACGCTTCAGCGATGCGGCCGACAGACGCTCGACTTCAGCGCAGCCTTCGGCCGAACCATCGTGGCGCCATACGGCATCGACGTCGCTGTGCGTCGCCAGCGTGCGCGCCAGTTCATCGGCCGAACCGGTGATGATGTTGACCACACCAGCCGGCAGGTCCGACGTATCGAACACCTGATACAGATCGGTCGCAGACAACGGATGCGCTTCCGAAGGCACCACCACCACGCGGTTGCCCAGGGCGATCGCCGGCGCCACCAGCGAGATGAAGCCCAGCAGCGGCGCTTCGTTCGGGCACACGATGCCGATCACACCCAGCGGCTCGTTCAGCGCCACGGTGATGCCGTGCATCGGCGGCTGATGCGCCAGGCCGTCGTACTTGTCAGCCCAGGCAGCGTAGTAGAACAGGCGCTCGATCGACGCTTCCACTTCCTTCACGGCGTTCTTGGTGCCGGTCATGGCGGCGATGCGGGCGGCGAATTCCTCGCCACGCGCAGCCAGGTTCTCGGCGATGTAGTACAGCACCTGCGCGCGGTTGTGCGAGGTGGCCTTGGTCCAGCCGCCGGCCTTGTGCGCCGCTTCCACCGCATTGCGGATGTCCTTGCGATTGCCCTCGCCCACTTCGGCGATGAAGGCACCGTCGGCGCCATGCACGGCGCGGCTGTAGGCGCCGTCAGGGCGGGCTTGCTTGCCGCCGATGTACAGCTTGGCGGTACGGTCGATGGCGAACGAACCACCGGCTGCAGGCGCAGCAGCTTTAGCCTTGGCTTTAGGCTCCACCACCGGCGCCGCAGGACGCGCATCTTCCGACAGCGCGGTCATGTACTCGTACATGCCTTCACGGCCGCCTTCACGGCCGTAGCCGGATTCGCGGTAGCCGCCGAAGCCGCAAGCGGCGTCGAACTGGTTGGCGGTGTTAATCCACACCACGCCGGCCTTGATCTGCGGCGCGACATCCAGCGCCAGCGAGATGTTCTCGGTCCACACGCATGCGGCCAGGCCATACACGGTGTTGTTCGCCAGCTGTACCGCTTCAGGCGGGGTGCGGAAGCTCATCGCCACCAGCACCGGTCCAAAGATTTCAGCCTGCGCCACGGCGGCTGCGGTCGAAGCGCCGGTGATCAGGGTCGGTGGGAACCACGAGCCGTCGGCCGGCAGTTCGCAGGCCGGCTGGTACACGGTGCAACCTTCGTCGCGTGCCGATTGCACCAGGCCTTCGATGCGCTGCTTCTGCACCGGATCGACCAGCGCGCCGATGTCCATCGACTTGTCCAGCGGTGAACCGAGGGTCAGTTTGTCCATACGGGCGCGCAGCTTGGCCAGGAATTTTTCCTGCACCGACTCCTGCACCAGCAGGCGCGAACCCGCGCAGCACACCTGGCCCTGGTTGAACCAGATCGAATCGACCAGGCCTTCGACGGCGGCGTCCAGGTCCGCATCTTCGAACACCACGAACGGCGATTTGCCGCCCAGTTCCAGCGACAGCTTCTTGCCGCTGCCTGCGGTGGCCTGGCGGATCAAGCGGCCTACTTCGGTCGAACCGGTGAAGGCGATCTTGTCGATGCCTTCGTGCTTGACGATGGCTTCGCCCACGCGGCCGTCGCCGGTGATGATGTTGACCACGCCGGCCGGCACGCCGGCCTGCACGCAGATGTCGGCGAACAGCAGCGCGGTCAGCGAGGTGAATTCGGCCGGCTTGAACACCACGGTGTTACCGGCGGCCAGCGCCGGTGCGATTTTCCACGCCAGCATCAGCAGCGGGAAGTTCCACGGCACGATCTGGCCCACCACGCCCACGGCGCGGTAGTCGGCGAATTCTTCGGCCTGCAGTTGCGCCCAGCCTGCGTGGTAGTAGAAGTGACGCGCCACCAGCGGCAGATCGACGTCGCGCGTTTCGCGGATGGTCTTGCCGTTGTCCAGCGTTTCCAGCACGGCGAACAGGCGCGCGTGCTTTTGCATCAGGCGCGCGATCGAGTACATGATCTTGGCGCGGCCATGGCCGCCCAGTGCCTGCCAGCCCGGCTGCGCGGCGCGCGCGGCGGCGACCGCGCGGTCGACGTCGGCGGCGGTGCCCTGGGTCAGGTTGGCCAGCTTGGCGCCGTCGGCCGGATTGGTCGAAGCGAACAGCTCACCGGCTTCGCTCCATTCATTGTTGATGAACAGGCCGAATTGGCGGCTACGCTGTTCCAGCCACGCTTGCGCTTCTTTGGTGCTTTCCGGTGCTGGGCCGTATTCCATGGTGTTCAGGATCTCTTTGATGGTTGGCATGACGTGTCCGTAATTAAGGTTGCGCGTGGCGATGTGCGGCCGAGTAGTTGCCG
Organism: Duganella paludis; assembly: GCF_054461335.1. Lineage (NCBI taxonomy): Bacteria > Pseudomonadati > Pseudomonadota > Betaproteobacteria > Burkholderiales > Oxalobacteraceae > Duganella > Duganella paludis. Next base: position 4,310,014 of record NZ_CM136922.1, on the reverse strand, counting down.
GTCACATAGTGCTCCAGCTGGCGTTCGATGTCGGTCAGCAGGCTCGATGCGCCGATGCGGAACAGGTGCGGCTCCAGCCACTCGTTGCCCAGTTCTTCCTTCATCAGGGTCAGGTACTGCAGCGCGGCCTTGGCCGTGCCGACGCCGCCCGCAGGCTTGTAGCCGATCTTGAAGCCGGTCTGCTCGTGGTACTCGCGGATCGCGCGCACCATCGTCAGCGATACCGGGATCGTGGCGTTCACCGGCTCTTTGCCGGTCGAGGTCTTGATGAAGTCCGCGCCGGCCATCATGCACACCCACGATGCCTTGGCCACGTTTTCCAGCGTGACCAGTTCACCGGTCGCCAGAATCGCTTTCACGTGCGCTTCGCCGCAGGCTTTGCGGTAAGCCAGCATTTCGTCGTACAGCGCTTGCCAGTTGCCCGTCAAAACGTGCTGGCGGGTGATGACGATGTCGATCTCGGAAGCACCGGCGGCGACCGATAGTTCGATCTCGCGCACCTTGGTTTCCATGCTGGTCAAGCCGGCCGGGAAGCCGGTCGACACCGCAGCGATAGGCAGGCGGCCTCGCAGCACTTCCACCGCCGGCTTGATCATCTCGTGGTACACGCAGACGGCGCCGGTGGCCAGGTTCATGTCCTGCAGGCCCAGTGCTTCCACCAGGTCGGTGCGCAGCGGGCGGATCGCCTTGCGGCACAGGCGCTCGACGCGGCCCGGCGTATCGTCGCCCGACAGCGTGGTCAGGTCGATCAGGCCGATGGCCTTGACCAGCCAGGCGGCCTGGTATTCCTTCTTCACCGTGCGGCGGTTCGCCAGGCTGGCGGCGCGGCGGTCGGCGGCGCTCTTGTTCACGTGGATGTGGTTGATCCAGCCCAGGTCCAAGGGGACGGCTTCGTTGCGCTTAAATTCGCTCATAACAGATTGGTTCCGTTCGAAAGTGGTTTGACGCCGAGGTGATGGGCCAGCGTCTGGCCGATGTCGGAGAAGGTTTCGGAAATGCCCAGCGACTGCGCTTTCACGCCCGGACCGAAGAAGATCATCGGAATGTGTTCACGGGTGTGGTCGGAGCCCGGCCAGGTCGGGTCGCAGCCATGGTCGGCGGTGATCACCACCAGGTCGTCCGGTTGCAGCTTGGCGATGAACTCCGGCAGGCGCGCATCCATTTCGTGCAGCGCATTGGAGTAGCCCTTGACGTCGCGGCGGTGGCCGAAGGCCTGGTCGAAGTCGACGAAGTTGACGAAGGTCAGCGACTTGTCGCCCGCTTCGTCGGCCACTTTCAGCAGCGCGTCGAACAGCGCCATATTGTCCTTGCCCTTCACCACGCGCGATACGCCTTGCGTCGCGAAGATGTCGCTGATCTTACCCAGCGCGATGACTTCGCCGCCATCGTTCTTCACGTGGTCGAGCAGCGTCGGCGCCGGTGGCGCCACGGCGTAGTCGTGACGGTTGCTGGTGCGGGTGTAGTCGCCGTTGGCACCGGTGAACGGACGCGCGATCACGCGGCCGATGTTGTACGGCTCCACCAGTTTGAAGGCGATCTCGCACACTTCATACAGGCGCTCAAGGCCGAACGATTCTTCGTGCGCGGCGATCTGCAGCACCGAGTCGGCCGAGGTGTAGATGATAGGCTTGCCGGTGGCGACATGCTCGTCACCGTGCTTGTTGATGATCTCCGTGCCCGATGCGTGGCAGTCGCCCAGGAAGCCCGGCACGCCGGTCAGCTCCTGCAGCTTGGCGGTCAGCTCGGCCGGGAACGACGGCACGGTTTTCGGGAAGTAGCCCCAGTCGAATTCCACCGGCACGCCGGCGATTTCCCAGTGGCCGGACTGCGTGTCCTTGCCGGTCGAACGCTCGCGCGCCGCGCCGTAGGCGGCGGTGAAGCCTTCGCGCTGGGTGAAGCCGGTGGCCCACTCGCCGCTGGCCAGATGAGCGGCGGCGGTCAGGCCCAGTTTTTCCATGGTCGGCAGCGACATCGGCGCGCCGCTTTTGGCGACGGTGGCGGCAATGTGGCCGAAGGTGTTGGCGCCGACGTCGTTGTACTTCGCCGCGTCGGGCGTGGCGCCCAGACCGAACGAATCGAGCAGCAGGATAAATGCGCGTTTCATAACGTACTCCTAAAATGCAAAAGGGGCGGACCAGCCGCCCCTTGGGTATCTTACGCCTGCGGCGTTTTAGCCACGTTGGCCAGGAAGCCCAGGATGACTTCGATCAGCGAAGTCGCTGCGATGGCGGCGTACTTCAAGGTCTGGTCATGCGACAGCGGGAACGGCGACAGGCCTTCTGCCAGGTTGGTGATGGCCGACACGCCCACCACTTTCAAACCGCAGTGACGCGCCGACACCACTTCCGGCACCACCGACATACCCACCACGTCCGCGCCCAAGGTCTTGAACGCGCGGATTTCCGCAGGCGTTTCAAAGTTAGGACCGGCGTAGGCGATGTACACGCCTTCGTGCAGGGGCACGTTTTTCTCTTTGGCCGACGCATGCAGCAGTGCGCGCAGGTCGGCATCGTAGGCGTTGGCCATGCTGAAGAAGCGCGGACCGAAACGCTCATCGTTCGGGCCCATCATCGGGGTGCCCGGCAGGTAGTTGATATGATCGGTCAGCGCCACCAGCGCGCCGGCGTCGACTTCGGTGCGCAGCGAACCGGCCGCGTTGGTCACGAACAGCATTTCGCAGCCCAGCAGCTTCATGGTGCGCACGGCGCTGGTCATCACGCCCAGGCCGTAACCTTCGTAGACGTGGCCGCGGCCCTTCATGCACACCACCTGCACGCCCGACAGGGTGCCGATCACCAGTTCGCCGGCGTGGCCGTGCACGGTGGAGATCGGGAAGCCCGGCAGTTGGTCGTAGCCGATGGTGACGGCGTCAGTCATTTGTTCCGCCAGCACGCCCAGGCCCGAACCGAGGATCATCGCCACGCGCGGCTTGAAGCCTTCTGGAAGACGGGCGCGAATGATGTCAGCTGCCTGGAATGGGGAATTGTTAGACATGGAAATCCTCTGTTTTTTTGATGTGGCTGGGGAAGCTGACACTATGCATCATCGTCCATATGTATGGCAAATACCATTTTTCTTAGCCATTTATATAAAAGTGATATAAATGAAGGGTATTATAAATCGAGGCAAACTTAGCCGCCGCCGTGTCGTTGACTTGATTCGGACAAAAGTTTATCATGCAGGACAATTGTTTATGAGGTCACTACCGTGTCCGATTCGTCCAAAAAAGAACAGCTCTACCAGCTGATCCGCGCCAACCCCTTCATCTCCCAGCAGGATCTGGCGGTCGAGCTGCGCCTGTCGCGCTCCGCCGTGGCCGGCCACATCGCCGGCCTGATCCGTGAACGCCGCCTGCTGGGCCGCGCCTACGTGCTGCCGGACAAGCGCCCAGTGCTGTGCATCGGCGCCGCCAACCTGGACCGCAAGCTGCGCACTATCGCGCCGATGGCGCTCGGCACCTCCAATCCCGCCACCGCCGAGGAAGTCTACGGCGGCGTGGCGCGCAACATCGCCGAGAACCTGGCCCGCCTGAACCTGCCCACCGCCCTGCTCACCGCCGTCGGCGACGACGCCGCCGGCCGCAGCCTGCAGGACCACGCCGAAGCGGCCGGCATCGACACGCGCGGCAGCCTCAAACTGCAGGACGCGGCCACCGGCACCTATACCGCCATCCTCGACGACAAGGGCGAACTGGTGGTGGCGCTGGCCGACATGGCGCTGTACGACCGCATCACGCCGGAATTCCTGGCCAGCCGCCAGCCGCAGCGCGCGGCCGCCGCCATGACCGTGGCCGACCTCAACCTGCCGGCCGCCAGCATCGCCATCTTGCTGGAGAGCGCGCGCAGCGACAATCTGCCTTTGGTGATCGTGGCGGTCTCGCAACCGAAGATGGCGCGCCTGCCGCAAGACCTGAGCGGCCTGCGCCTGCTGATCCTGAATCGCGGCGAGCTGGAAACCCGCGCCGGCCGCGCCCTGCCGACCGAAGCCGACGTGCGCGCCGCCTGCCGCGAGGTGCAGGCCCAAGGCGCCCAGGACCTCATCGTCACCTGCGGCAGCCAGGGCGTGTACCACACGCGTGACGGCGAACTGGCCTGGCTGGCCGCGCATCAGGTGGACGTGGTGGACGTCACCGGCGCCGGCGACGCCTTTTCAGCCGCCGTCTGCTGGTCGCTCTACCAGGGCAGCGCCGACCTGACGCTGGCCTGCCGCCGCGGCCTGAAGGTGGCCGCGATGACGCTGGAAAGCCAGGAGACCGTCTCGCCGGTGCTGGCCGCCGACATCCTCGACGAAATACACGACTTTGATATGAACGCTCCGCTGTTCCCGAATAAAGGATAAAACCATGCACCAATACCTATTGTTCTCGCCGGAAGTGGCCGCCGCCCGCGCCGCCGGCAAAGCCATCGTCGCGCTGGAATCAACCATCATCTCGCACGGCATGCCGTATCCGCAGAACGTGCAGATGGCGCGAGAAGTGGAACAGATCATCCGCGACGGCGGCGCCGTGCCGGCCACCATCGCCATCATCGGCGGCAAGATCTGCATCGGCCTGTCGGACGAGCAGCTGGAACTGCTGGGCACTTCGCCGGACGCCATGAAGGTCAGCCGCCGCGACCTGCCGTTCGTGCTGTCGCAGAACAAGCTGGGCGCGACCACCGTGGCCGCCACCATGATCTGCGCCGAGCTGGCCGGCATCCAGGTGTTTGTCACCGGCGGCATCGGCGGCGTGCATCGCGGCGCCGAAACCAGCTTCGACATCTCGGCCGACTTGCAGGAACTGGCGCACACCTCGGTGGCGGTGGTCTGCGCCGGCGTCAAATCCATCCTCGACATCGGCCTGACGCTGGAATACCTGGAAACCTACGGCGTGCCGGTGGTGAGCGTGGGCCAGCGCGGCTTCCCGGCCTTCTTCACCACGGAAAGCGGTTTCGACGCCGACTTCCAGCTCGATACCCCGGCCGAGCAGGCCGCCTTCATCCACACCAAGTGGCAGCTGGGCCTGAAGGGCGGCGTGGTGGTCAGCAACCCGGTGCCGGCCGCCGAGGCCATGCCGAAGGACGAGATCGACCGCATCACCGCGCAGGCCTTGCAGGAAGCCGATGCGCAGGACATCACCGGCAAGCGCGTCACGCCTTTCCTGCTCGGCCGCATCAAGGCGCTGACCGAGGGCCGCAGCCTGGCGACCAATATCGCGCTGGTGAAGAACAACGCCCGCTGCGGCGCCGCGCTGGCGGTGGCCATGCAGACCACGCACTAACCAACCACAGCCGCCGCCATGTCCATCGATCTGAAACAACTGAAGTACTTCCTCGCCGTGGCTGAAGAAAAAAGTTTCAGCCGCGCCGCCGAACGGCTGCACATCTCGCAGCCGCCGCTGAGCCAGCAGATCATGAAACTCGAAAGCGAGCTGGGCGTTAAACTGTTCGCCCGCACCACCCGCACCTTCGAGCTGACCGTGGCCGGCAAGGCGCTGATGGCGGAAGCCTCCGAGCTGCTGGCAAAAATGCGCATGACCATCGACACCATCCGCCAGATCGATCGCGGCGAGGTGGGCCGGCTGCGCGTGGGCATCGTCGGTTCCGCCATGTGGGGACCGATACCCAGCCTGCTGGAGGAATTCCAGACCAAGTTCCCGCGCGTGACCTGGACCCTGCACGAGCTCGGCCCGACGCTGCAATACGAAGCGCTGCGCGCCAAGCAGATCGACGTCGGCTTCTGGCGCGAGCCCAGGCTGGACGAGGACGACCTGAAGAACGACAACCTGCGCCAGGAATTGTGCTTCCGCGAAGACGTGTGCGTGGCGCTCAACGAGCACCACCCGCTGGCCAAGCAGGAAGCCATCGAGCTGATCGACATCGCCGACGAACCGATGCTGACGCTGGCGCTCGACAAGTCCTCGTTCCCGCGCTACCTGATCCAGTGCTGCGTGAAGGCCGGCTTCCAGCCGACGATTTTCCAGGAAGCGTCCGAACCGCAGACCCTGCTGGCCATGGTCGGCGCCGGACTGGGCGTGACCCTGATCCCGGAAACCACCAGCCGCATCGGCTGGCCCGGCGTGGTGTTCGTACCGATCCGCACCAACCCGCCCTCGGCCAATCTGTACATCACCTACACCACCACCGACGATGCGCCGGTGGTGCGGGCATTCCTCAACATCCTGAACCCGCCGGCGCGCAGCGACTAGCAAGAGTGTAGCCTTATTTACAATTTCCTTGGTGCAATTTATCATGAGGTGGGTTAATATCTTCCAAAGATGTTAACTTTTCCGATTTAATAACCGCACCCAGGAGCCCACATGCCTATCCCCAGCACGCCGACGCTCGCCCTGTCGCCGGATTCCGACACCGGCCTGTCCAATTCGGACCAGGTGACCAAGCTTTCGCACCTGAGCTTCGACGGCACCGGCGAGCCCGGCTCCACCATCTACGTCAAGGACGGCAAATATGTGCTGGGCCAGACGCAGGTCGGCGAGGATGGCAACTGGTCGCTCACCAGCGACCTGCTCGACAAGGGCGCGCTGCACATGGTGTATGCCTATGCGCTCAAGGATGGCGAGTATTCGGCCACCTCCGACCCGCTCGGCATCGTCTACGACACCAAGGTCGCCACGCCGGACAAGCCGGGCAACGGCATGTACACGGCGGAGCGCAACGGCGTGCTGTTGATTAACGACGGCTACATCTGGTTTACCGGCGAGGCCGAGCAGAACTCCACCATCACCCTGTACGACGGCGACCACGCCGTGGCCAGCATCGTAAGCGAACTGGGCAACTGGCAAATCGAGGTCAACCTCGACGGCGAAGGCATGCACAACCTGACCCTGGTGGTCACCGACGCTGCCGGCAACGTTTCGCCGCATTCGGCGGTGCAGCAGGTGGAGGTCGTCAGCCATATCGACACGCCGGTGATCGGCCTGCCGGCGCACACCGACACCGGCGTCGTCGGCGACGGCATCGTCAACATGGCGCGCCCGCAACTGAGCGGCACGGCCACGCCCGGCGCCCTGGTCAGCCTGTTTGTCGACGGCGTCAAGGATACGACCTGGGCCTGGGCCGGCGACGACGGCGCCTGGCTCATCAATCCCATGTTCCCGCTGAGCGACGGCGCGCACAGCTTCGTGGTGCAGATCGAAGACCGCTACGGCAATATCTCGGCGCCGTCCGCTGCGGTGGTACTGACCATCGACACCGTCAAGCCGGACCAGCCGGCGGCGCCGCAACTGGCGGCCGAGAGCGACAACGGCGTGCGCGGCGACGCCCTGCTGACCAGCGACGCCACGCCCGCCTTCAGCGGCACCAGCGAAGCCGGCGCCATCATCGAGCTGTGGACCTACGACCCGTTCTACGCGAATAAACTGCTGGGTACGGCGGTGGCCGACGCCGACGGCCACTGGACCGTGACCACCCGCGAACTCAACGACGGTAACTACCAGGTCTACCTGCATATCGCCGACGTGGCCGGCAACACCAACAACTCGCCGGTGCAGGCCTTCATCGTCGATACCGGTGCGCCGCGCCTGGCCAGCGACTCCTGGATCCGGGACGACCAGATCACCAACATCGCCACGCCCACCATCATCGGCAACGCCGCAGCCGGCGCCAGCGTGGTGCTGTACGACGGCGCCACCGTCATCGGCACGGCCGTGGCCGATAAGCTGGGCAACTGGCACGTGGACGCCGGCAAACTGGGCGACGGCATCCACAAGATCACCAGCGTCGTCACCGACGCCAAGGGCAATCCGCTGCCGGCCTCCGGCACGCTGACCATCACCATCGACACCGTCGCCGCCGCCGCGCCCGCGCCGCAGCTGCTGGCCTACAGCGACACGGGCCGCTCGGACAACGACGGCATCACCGGCCAGAACGAAAACCTGCACTTCTACGGCAAGGCCGAGGCCTACGCCACCATCAGCGTGACCATCGACGGCGTGCTGCAGGACACCCAGGCCCAGACCGACGCCAACGGCATGTGGGACTACGGCATCGTGCGCACCTACGCCGACGGCAAGCACAGCGTGACGGTGGCGGTCACCGACGTGGCCGGAAACGTCTCGACCGCCTCGCCGGCCCTGAGCTTCACCGTCGACACCAAGGCGCCCGCCGTCGCCAGCGGCCTGGCTCTGGCCGCCGGCTCCGACAGCGGCAGCTCGGCCACCGACCGCGTGACCAGCGTCACCACGCCCACCATCACCGGCAAAACCGAGGCCGGCGCCAGCGTCACCCTGTACGACGGCGAGCTGGCCGTCGGCAGCGCCATCGCCGACGCCAAGGGTGCCTGGAGCATCACGACCAGCAAGCTGGCCGACGGCGTCCACGCCTTGACGGCGGTGGCGACCGATGTGGCCGGCAACACGGCGGCCGCCTCCGGCGCGCTGGACGTGACGGTGCGCACCGTCAGCGACAGCGCCGCGCCGACCGCGCTGACGCTGTATTCCGATTCCGGCGCGCCGTTCGACAACCTGACCAACAAAACCACGCCGGTCATCAACGGCAAGGCCGCCGCCGGCGCCACCGTGATCCTGTACGACGGCGAGGTCCAGGTCGGCAAGGGCGTGGCCAATGTCAGCGGCGCCTGGTCGATCACCAGCAGCAAGCTGGCCGAAGGCGCCCACTACCTGACCGCCGTCACCACCGATGCCGCCGGCAATCCGTCGGCCCCGTCCAGCGGCCTGGTGCTGACCATCGACACCGAGGCGCTGCCGGCGCCGGCAGCGCCGGTGCTGCAGGCCGCCGTGGACAGCGGCGCCTCCGATGGCGACCACGTCACCAACATTGCCCAACTGAGCTTCAGCGGCAAGGCGCTCGGCGCGTGGGAGCTGTCGGTCTACGACGCCGGCGTCTACCTCGGCACCGTCTACCCGGACGAGCACAGCGACTGGAGCTTCACCACGTCCAAGCTGAGCCACGGCGTGCACACGCTGACCGTGGTGGCGCAGGACCAGGCCGGCAACAGGTCACCGGTGTCGGCGCCGTTGACGGTGACGGTGGACTTGAACGCGGCGCCGGCGCCAACCGGCCTGGACCTGCTGGCGGCCGCCGACAACGGCGCGTCGGCCACCGACAACATCACGTCCAACACCCATCCGGTCGTCGGCGGCAAGGCGGAGGCAGGCGCCACCGTCGAACTGTATGACGGCGGCGCGCTGCTGGGCACGGCCGTCGCCGACAGCAAGGGCGCATGGCAAATCACCGCCGGCGCGGCGCTGGCCGACGGCGTGCACGCGCTGACCGCCCGCGCCACCGACCTGGCCGGCAATGTGTCGGCCGCATCGGCCGCGCTGAGCGTGACCATCGCCACCACGGCGGCCGCACCCAGCGCGCTGGATCTGGCGGCCGCCTCCGACAAGGGCGGCTCCGCCAGCGACGACCTGACCAACCTGGCCACACCGGTCATCAGCGGCAAGGCGGCGGCCGGCGCCAGCGTGATCCTGTACGACGGCGCAACCGAGATCGGCAAGGCCGTGGCCAATGCCGCCGGCGTGTGGAGCATCACCAGCAGCAAGCTGGCCGACGGCGTGCACCAGTTGAGCGCCATCGCCGCCGACCTGGCGGGCAATGTCTCGCCGGCTTCGGCCGCGCTGGCGGTCACCGTCGACACCGGCGCGCCGGTGGCGGCGGCGCCGCTACTCGCCGCCGGGTCGGACAGCGGTGACTCCAGCAGCGACAATATCACCAACATCGTCACCCCCACCGTGGGCGGCGCCACCGAAGCCGGCGCCACCGTTGCGCTGTACGATGGCACGGCGCTGGTCGGCAGCACCGTGGCCGACGGCAAGGGCGACTGGAGCATCACCAGCAAGGCCCTGTCGGCCGCCGCGCACAAGCTGACCATCAAGGTGACGGACCTGGCGGGCAACGTCTCGGCATCCTCGGCCGCGCTGGCGCTGACCATCGACAACAAAGGACCGAACGCCCCCACCGCGCTCGACCTGCCGGCCGGCAGCGACAGCGGCGTCAAAACGGACAACCTCACCAATGCCAACCAGCCCGTCATCGCCGGCAAGGCCGAGGCCAACGCCAGCGTGACGCTGTATGACGGCGCGACCGCACTCGGCACGGTCAAGGCCGACGCCGGCGGCAACTGGCAGATCACCGCCGGCGCGACGCTGGCGGACGGCGTACACAGCCTGACCGCCAAGGCCACCGACGCGGCGGGCAATGTCTCGCTGGCGGCGGCCGCGCTCAAGATCACCATCGACACCACGGTGGCGGCGCAGACCACGCTGGACCTCGCGGCGGCATCCGACAAGGGCGCGTCCGCGAGCGACAACATCACCAACGCGACGACGCCGGTCGTCACGGGCAAGGCCGAAGCCGGCGCCACGGTCACGCTGTACGAAGGCGCTACCGTGCTCGGCAAAGCCACCGCCAACAACAGCGGCGTGTGGAGCATCACCAGCAGCAAGCTGGCCGATGCCGAGCACCACCTGAGCGCCAAGGCCACCGATGCGGCCGGCAATGTCTCGTCGGCGTCGGATGAACTGGTGCTCACCATCGACACCAAGGCGGTGCTGGTGGCGAGCGCGCCGTTGCTGGACGCGCAGTCCGACAGCGGCCGCTCGGCAAGCGACGGTGTCACCAACATCACCACGCCGAAAGTGAGCGGCGTGACCGAAGCCGGCGCCGGCGTGGCGCTGTACGACGGCGCCACCCTGGTCGGCCGCGCCACGGCCGACAACGACGGCAACTGGAGCATCACCTCCACCGCCTTGTCGGCGGCCGCGCACAAGCTGACGGTGAAGGTGACCGATATCGCCGGCAATGTCTCCAACGCATCGCCGGCCCTGGCGCTGACGGTCGACAACAAGGCGCCAGGCGCGCCCACCGCGCTCGACCTGCTGGCCATTTACGATAGCGGCGCCGTCAACACCGACAACAAGACCGCCATCACCACGCCGACCATCAGCGGCAAGGCCGAAGCCAACGCCGGCGTTGCGCTGTACGACGGCGCTACGCTGCTCGGCAGCGCCATCGCCGACAGCAGCGGCGCGTGGAAGATTGCATCGACGATATCACTGGGCAGCGGCACGCACAGCCTGACGGCCAAGGCCACCGATGTGGCGGGCAATCTGTCGGCCGCTTCGAGCGTGCTGAGCCTGACCATCGATCCGGCCGCCACCGGCCTGGCGCTGGCCGGCACCGGCGCGGCCGACAGTTTTGTGCTGAACAGCCAGGCGGGCGCCATCAAGGTGAGCGGTTTCTCGGTGAGCGGAGGCGACCACCTGCTGCTTGCGCACGACTACAACGGCCTGGCGCTGAACAGCGCAGCCGACGTGCTGGCGCTGGGCCATGTGGATGGGAAAAACTTCGTGATCGATCTTGGCGCCGGCCACGAAGTGACGCTGGTTGGCGTCACCACGCTGGCCGAGGCGGCGATTACCTTGCTGTAATCAGTGGGTGAGCCCGCCCGCTTCGCGCATATCGACGGTATGCGCGAGCGTGGTGCGCAGCGCGATGCGCAAGCCTTCCACCACGTCCTCCAGCTTCATGCTGGCGGTGCCGGGATGGGCCGCCGCCTGTTCCGGCAGATACGGAATGTGAATGAAGCCGGCGCGCATGGTGGTGCCCCACTCGTGCGCCTGGTGCATCAGGCCGTAGAACACATGGTTGCACACGAAGGTGCCGGCCGTTTGCGACACCGACGCCGGCAAGCCCGCTTCGCGCAACTCGTGCACGATGGCCTTGATCGGCAAGGTGGAGAAGTACGCCGCCGGGCCGCCGTTCACAATCGGCTGATCCACCAGCTGGCGTTGCTGGTTGTCCGGTATCGGCGCATCGTCGATGTTGATGGCGATGCGCTCGACCGACATGTCCACGCGGCCGCCCGCCTGGCCCACCGCGATCACAATACTCGGCTGCAGTTCCTCCACCGCCTGGTGCATGACCTTGAGCGCGTGACCGAACACGCAAGGCAGCTGGCGCGCGTGCACTACGAATTCGCCCTCGTGCCAGCCGTCCAGCTGGCGTACCGCTTCCCACGAGGGATTGACCGTCTCCTTGTTAAACGGTTCGAAGCCCGTTAACAATATTATCTTTTTCATCTTGCCTTACTCCGTGATGCTGTGCTAGCAAAGCGAGAGCGTCTCACATATTCATCAAAAAATAAAGCAAAGCAATATTTGCTAACAATATCGGCAACGCCGTGGGCACCTGAATTTTCACCACGGCGTTCTTGTCGGGCAGTTCGAGTAGTGCCGCCGGAACAATGTTGAAGTTGGCCGCCATCGGCGTCATCAAGGTGCCGCAGTAGGCGCTGAACATGCCGATCGCCGCCATCACCGCCGGGTTGGCGTGGTACACACCGACCAGCACCGGAATGCCGACGCCGCCGGCCATCACCGGGAATGCCGCAAAGCCGTTGCCCATGATGATGGTGAACAGCGCCATGCCGACGCAGTACACCGCCACCGCCACCAGCCGGATATCCATATTGATGTACGAGGTCACCACGTGCGCCACCGCCTTGCCCATGCCGGCCTCGGTGAACAACAGGCCCAGCACCGCCAGCATGTGCGGCAGCACCACCGCCCAGCCCAGATGGTCGATCAGGCGGCGCGATTCGCGCATGGCTTGCACCGGCGTCGAGCGCGTCAGCCAGCAGGCCGTGGCGACGGCGAACAGCGAGCCGATGCCCAGGCTCACCAGCGTCAGATTTTTCGGGTCGAGCAGGAACAGGCCGTCCCATTTGACGTCCTTGAACAGCGTGGAGCCGATCACGGTGGTGAGGGGAATCAGCAGCGCCGGGATAAGCAGTTTATTGCCGAGCCGCTGCGCGCTGCTGCGGCGCTCCTGCTCGCTGCGGTCGCCGTAGCGGCCCAGCGCCACGCCGCCGAAGCCGGCGATCAGCGCCATCACCACCATCAGCACGCCGGCCGCCACCGGCGGCAACTGCTCGCCGGCCAGGTAGATCACGGCGTACAGGCCCCAGAACAAGGCGCTGCTGTAGCGCTTGGGATTGTGCTGGTCGCGCAGCGCCATGTAAGCGACCACCAGCAGCATCGCCCCCAGCACATAGTAGAAATAATCGAGCGTGACGATCATGCCGCGCTCCGGGCAATCTGTGCGTCGAGCCGGTACAGCCGCCACGAGTGGATGACGAAGGCGCAGATGGCCGTCGGTATGCCCCACAGCGCCATGTGCAGCGGATCGACATCGATGCCCTCGCCGTGCAGGATGGTTTGCATCAGCACGATGGCGCCGAAGGCGACGAAGATATCTTCGCCGAAGAACAGGCCGACGTTGTCGGTGGCGGCGGCCATGGCGCGGATGCGGTGGCGCATCTCCAGCGGCACATTCGGATAGCGCACCTCGGCCGCGCCTTCGGCCATCGGTGCGATCAGCGGCCGCACCATGCTGGCGTGGCCGCCGATGCTGGTCAGCCCGAAGGCGGCGCTGAGCTCACGGATCGCCAGGTAGACGATCAACAGGCGGCCGGTGGTGGCGGAACGGATGCGCGCGATGGACGCCTGCGCATGCTCCTTCAGGCCGTGACGCTCCAGCAAGCCGATGGCGGCGATCGGCAGCAGCAGGATCAGCGGCAGGTTGCGGGTCTTGATGAAGGCTGTGCCCAGCGTGGCCAGCAACTGCTCCATCGGCATGGCGGCAGTGATGCCGGTGACCACGCAGGCGGCAATCACCACCAGCACCGGGTGCGCGCGCAGCGCGAAGCCAAGAATGATAACGGCCACGCCCAGCAGCGGCCACAGGTTGACGACGGTGTGTTCCAAATCCGGCTCCCCAATAAAAAAATCCCCGCCCACCTTGCGGCGTGCGGGGATTCTAAAGCAAAGTCCGGATTAGAAGTTGACCTTGAAGGTTGCGCCGTAGGTGCGTGGCTCGTTCAGCATGCCGGTCATGTTGTTGAAATCGATCGCGCTCAGCAGAACGATTTCGTTGGTGATGTTGCGGCCGAAGGCTGCCACTTCATACTTGCCGTTGCCCCACTTGTAGCCGACGCGCACGCCGCCTTCGGTCAGCGGCTTGGCGGTGTACTCGGTGGCGGTGTACAGGAAGAAGTTGTACTTGCTGCGGTAGCTCCAGTCGGTCAGCGCGTACAGTTCGCCGTTGGCCACTTCGGTGCTGTACTTCAGCGTGAAGTTGGCCTGGTGACGCGGTGCGCGCGGCAGGTCGTTGCCATCGATCAGCGAGTAGCCAGGGTAGCCGACCGCCGGCGCGCCGGTCGGCGTGCAGCCCAGGCCGGCGTTGTTGGCGATGTTGCCGCAGTAGGCGATACGGACATTCTTGTCCTTGATCTCGGTATCGTTGAAGCTGTAACCGACGCTGCCGCTGAAGCCGGAGCCGAGGTTGGCCTGCAGGTCCAGTTCGATACCTTGGCCGGTGACCTTGTCGGCATTCAGCAGCTTGTTCAGGTTGATCGTGCCGCTACCGGCGGTCAACTGCTTGTCCTTGACGCGGTACTGGAACACTGCCGCGCTCAGGCGCGCGCGGCGGTCGAACAGATCCTGCTTGACGCCGGCTTCAAACGACAAGGCCCGTTCCGCACCGGCCTGCGACGGCAGGTTGTCCAGGCTGTCCAGGCGGCCCTGCATCGACGGCGCGCGGTAACCGGTCGCCGCGCGGGCGAACAGGTTGGTGGCCTTGCTCAGCTCATAGGTGCCGCTGGCATCCCAGCTGACGTTGGTCGATTTGCTGTTCAGGGAGTGCGGCAGAGTGACCAGCACGTTGCTGGCGTTGAAGTCGGTGCGCGCAGCCAGGAAGTCCTTCTTGTCGTCGGTGTAACGGATGCCGCCGCGCAGCTTCAGCTTGTCGGACACGGCATAGTTCACCGAGCCGAACGCCGCCCAGGATTTCGATTTCTGGTATTGCTGGGCGTACGGTATTTTTTGCGGATTGCCCGGCGCCAGCGAGTCGAACTGGATACTGTCGATCTGGATCGCTTCATTGAAGTAGTACAGGCCGCCGATCCATTGCAGCGGGCCGCTGTAGTTCGACTCGGCGCGGAACTCCTGCGAGAACTGCTTGTGGTTCGGCAGCAGGTCGGCGGTCTCCAGCGAGAACGGAATCCGGCCCGGACCATACGGCGGCGCGTACACGGCGCCATAGCCGCCGTCGACGTCGGCGCGGCTGTTGAACTTCAGTTTTTCGTAGCCGGTGATCGAGTGCAGCGTGATGTCGGCCAGGTTGTACTTCAGGCGGACGCTGCCGCCCTGGGTCTTGAGCTTCTGGTAGTTGATGCCGTCGCTGGCGTAGGAGTCGTAGTCGAAACCATCGGCCAGGCCGTTGCTGCCAGGCTTCATGATATTGGCGCGGAACAGCGTGGCGCTGCCGTGGTAGTTGCGCTGGTGGTAGTTGAACAGCGCGTCGAAGTCCTTGTTCGGCTTGACCAGCGCCTGCAGGCGGAAGGCGTTGTCGCCGTAGCCTTCGAAGTCCTGGGTGCCCTTGTTCGGGGTCGGATTGGTGTTGTGCACGCGGTTGTCGCGGTGCTGGCTGGTGCCGGCGAAGCGCAGCGCCACGGTGTCGCTGACCGGGATGTTGAACGCGCCTTCCGCCGTCTTGGCCGAGTAGTTGCCCACGCCCAGTTGCAGATAGCCTTCCTGCTTGAAGACCGGCTTGGCCGAGTCGAACTTGATCACGCCGGCCGGCGAGTTGCGGCCGAACAGCGTGCCCTGCGGGCCGCGCAGCACCTCGACCTGGTCGACGTCGAACACGGGGAAGCCCTTGAGCATGGCGTTTTCCATGACGATGTCGTCCATCACGTAGCCGACCGGCTGCGAGGCGTTCAGGTCGAAGTCGGTGTTGCCCAGGCCGCGAATGTAGAAGCGCGGGAAGGCACGGCCGTAGTCGGATTCGATGTTCAGCGACGGCGAACGGCCGGACAGCACGCGGATGTCGCCGGCGCCGGAAGTCAGCGCGTCCAGCTTGTCGCCCTTGATGGTGGCGATCGACATCGGCACGTCCTTGATGTTTTCCGCGCGGCGCTGCGCCGTCACGATCACGGTTTCCAGCTGGTCTTTGCCAGTGGTTTCGGTGTCCTGCGCGTATGCCAGCGGCAAAGTGCTGGCGACAGCCAGTGCGATCAGCGACCGCACTGCGAAACTGCGTTGCTTGCTCATATGTCCTGCTCCCGTCATTGTGTAGTTGGATTTTTCTTGTTAAATGTGTATCGAAACTGAACGATAAAGCATATCGATATACAAATTATCAACCATGCTAGCACGGAAAAAATGACTGCAAACCCAGCTTTGGAAGGATCTTGATTCATATCTATTTTGAATAAATAGCCAAGAAAAAACGAATTTGTCCTACATATCGGCGCTAGGGCATAGTAGTGGACTGCCCTGAACCCTAGGGCGGAAGCCACTTTCCCTATGGGAGAGGGCACAAGCAGCGGCCCGCCACTGCGTGTATTTTTTTCCAAACGGACAAAAAAGCAACAAGATAAAAAAATTTAATTCGGCGGGCCGTGTTGTTGCAGTGCGACATACATTCTTGGAACGGTAGATGAACAACATGCTCGAACACAGCCGGCTGCAGGCAGTCGGCGCCCTGGGACAACAAATCTGGCTCGACAACATGAGCCGCGACCTGTTCGCCTCCGGCCGGCTGGCCGCGCTGATCGCCAACGACGGCATCCAGGGCCTGACGTCCAACCCGGCCATCTTTTACCAGGCGATCCAGCACGATGCCGCCTACCGAGCCGCCCTGCCGCTGCTGCGCACCGCGCACGCCACGCCGGAAGCGCGCTTCGAAGCGCTGGTGATTCCCGACGTCCAGCGCGCCTGCGACCTGTTCGCGCCGCTGTACGATCACAGCGACGGCCGCGCCGGCTTTGTCAGCTTTGAGGTGTCGCCGCGCCCGGCGCATGACGTCAGCGCCACCGTGACCGAGGCCCGCCGCCTGTGGAAGCTGATCGCCCGCCCCAACGCCATGATCAAGATTCCGGCCACGCCGGCCGGCATCGCCGCGCTGGAGGAAGTGACCTACGCCGGCATCAACGTCAACATGACCCTGATTTTCAGCGCCAGCCAGGTGCAGGCGGTGCGCGCCGCCCACCGCCGGGGCCTGGCACGCCGCTTGCAAGACACTTTGTCGGTGCAGCGCATCGCCAGCGTCGCCAGCGTGTTCATCAGCCGCATCGACGTCGCCGTGGACGCCCTGCTGGCGCCGGCCGATCCGCTGCGCGGCCAGGCCGCCATCGCCGCCGCCCGCATCGCCTATGCGGACTGGAAGAACGACAGCGGCTTCGGCGTGTTCGCCGCCTTCGGCGCCACGCCGCAGTGGCTGCTGTGGGCCAGCACCGCCACCAAGACCGCCGCCGAGCGCGATGTGCGCTACGTCGAGGGCCTGATCGGGTCGGACACCATCAACACGGTGCCGGACGCCACCCTGGCCGCCTTCCGCGACCACGGCGTGGCCGAGGTCGCGCTCGGCACGAATGTGGACGCCGAACGCGCCGTGCTGGCGCAACTGGCGCACCAAGGTATCGATCTGGAAACAATCGGGCAGCAATTGCTGGCCGCCGGCCTGCAGCAATTCGAGCAAGCTTTTAGCAAGTTGCTAGCACTTACCGAGTGAAATCAGGGATTTAGAGGAATTAAACGAGGCGGGATTATATGTTTCGGCCAATAAAAATATACAATATCGATCTTCCAGGAGCCTATTCATGAAACTTTCACAACTTAGTTTGACGGTTGCAGCACTGTTTATCGCTGCCAGCGCGTCCGCGGCTGACCCAAAGCTGGGCATCGTGTATGACGCAGGCGGCAAGTTCGACAAGTCGTTCAACCAGTCCGCTTTTGAAGGCGCCACGCGCTTCAAGAAGGAAACCAATATCAGTTTCATCGAGGTGCAAGCCTCCAGCGACACCCAGGCTGAACAGGTGATGCGCGGCCTCGCCCGCAAAAACCTCGACCTGATCGCCGCCATCGGCTTTGCCCAGCAGGCCGCCGTGCAAAAGGTCGCCAAGGAATTCCCGAAAGTCCATTTCGTGCTGATCGACGGCGTGGCGCAAGGCGCCAACGTCAACTCCATCACCTTCAAGGAAGAAGAAGGCTCCTACCTGGCCGGCGTGGCTGCGGCCATGGCCTCCAAGTCCAAGAAGCTGGGCTTCATCGGCGGCGTCGACATTCCGCTGATCCGCACCTTCGCCTGCGGCTACACCCAGGGCGCCAAGGCCGTCAACCCGAAGGTGGAAGTGACCTCGAACATGGTCGGCACCTCCTCGGATTCGTGGAACAACCCGGCCAAGGGCGGCGAACTGGCGCGCTCGCAGTTCGATCGCGGCGTCGACGTGGTGTTTGCCGTGGCCGGTGGTTCGGGCCTGGGCACGCTGCAGACCGCCAAGGAAAAAGGCAAGCTGGCCATCGGCGTGGATTCCAACCAAAACCACCTGTACCCGGGCAGCATCCTGACCTCGATGGTCAAGCGCGTCGACAACGCCGTCTACGACTCCTTCATGCAAATGAAGAACGGCACCTGGAAGGCCGGCGTCACCGCCAAGGGCCTGAAGGAAGGCGGCGTGGACTGGGTGCTGGACGAGCACAACCGCAAGCTGATCACGCCTGAAATCGAGAAGCGCGTGCTGGGCGCACGCAAAGACATTATCGACGGCACGGTCAAGGTCATCGATATTCGTTCGGGCGCAGCCTGCCCGGTCTAAAACCTGTTTGAACACGAAGCGCGCCGCCGGGGATAGCCCCGCGCGGCGCGTTTTACTTAAATAAAAAACGATCCTATGCAGCCAGCAGTAGAATTTCGCGGCATCTCCAAGCATTTCGGAGCTGTAAAAGCGAACACGGACGTCAACTTCACCATCGCCAAGGGGTCCATCCACGGCCTGGTGGGCGAGAACGGCGCCGGCAAATCGACCCTGATGAGCATCCTGTACGGATACTACCGCGCCGACGGCGGGGAGATCCTGCTCGATGGCCAGGCGCGTCGCATCCACAACAGCCAGGAGGCGATCGCCCTCGGCATCGGCATGGTGCACCAGCACTTCATGCTGGTCGAGAACATGACCGTGCTCGACAACGTGATGCTGGGCAGCGAAGGCGGCTTCAAGCTCAAGTCCAAACGCGCCAAGGTGGAAGCGGAGTTGCGCGAGATCTGCACCCGCTACCGCCTCGACGTCGATCCGCTGGCCACCATCCACGATTTGTCGGTGGGCGCGCAGCAGCGCGTGGAGATCCTCAAGCAGATCTACCGCAGCGCCAACATCCTGATCCTGGACGAGCCGACCGCCGTGCTGACCGCACAGGAGACCGAGTCGCTGTTCGAAATCCTGCGCCTGTTCAAGGAACAGGGCAAGACCATCATCCTGATCACGCACAAGCTGCAGGAGATCCTCGACATCACCGACACCGTGACGGTGATGCGCGGCGGTCGCGTGATCGGCGCCGTGCCGACCGCCGGCACCACCAAGGAAGACCTGGCCAACATGATGGTCGGCCGTCCGATCGAAAACAACCTGCCGCGCGCGCCCTACAACCCGGGCGCGCCGGTGCTGCACGTCGAGCAGCTGCAGCTGCTCGACGACCAGGGCGTCAAGCTGCTGGCCGACATCGGCTTCACGCTGCGCGCCGGCGAGATCGTGGCGATTGCCGGCGTCTCCGGCAACGGCCAGAGCGAGTTGATGGAAATCCTGTCGGGCATGCGCCTGCCGTCGTCCGGCAAGCTCGAATTCCTCGGCAAGGAACTGCCGTTCAAGAACCGCTCGGATGCCGACGGCCTGCCGCGCACCTTCCGCGACCTGGGCATCGCCCATATCCCGGAAGACCGCCTGCGCGACGGCGTGGTGAAGGCCTTCTCGGTCATGCACAACACCATCCTCGGCTACCAGGACAAGCTGAAAGGCCGCTGGGGCCTGTTCGACTTCAAGGCCATCGCCGCGCGCTGCGACGCGTTGATGAAGAGCTTCGAC
The DNA here is from genome assembly GCF_054461335.1 of Duganella paludis. Taxonomy (NCBI): domain Bacteria; kingdom Pseudomonadati; phylum Pseudomonadota; class Betaproteobacteria; order Burkholderiales; family Oxalobacteraceae; genus Duganella; species Duganella paludis. Next base: position 4,290,136 of record NZ_CM136922.1, on the reverse strand, counting down.
GTCCGTCCCAACAACCACGACCTGCGTATCGGCCTGCTCTCGGGCGGCAACCAGCAGAAGGTGGTGATCGCGCGCGAAGTGCTGGCGCAGCCGAAGCTGATGCTGGTCGGCCAGCCGACGCGCGGCGTCGACATCGGCACCATCGAGAGCATCCACACCCAGCTGCTCAAGCTGCGCGACGAAGGCGTGGCCATCCTGCTGGTCTCCGTGGAGCTGGAAGAAGTGCGCGCGCTGGCGGACCGTATCCTGGTCATGTGCGGCGGCCGTATCACCGGCGAACTGAAAATTGAGGAATTCGACACCACCCGTATCGGCTTGCTGATGGGGGGCATGCATAAATCATGAACAACCAAGACCTGCCACGCTGGGCTACAGCGTTTGTAATGCCCATCCTGAACCTGCTGTCGGCGCTGCTGGTGACCGCGCTGGTGATCCACCTGCTGGGCGAAAGCCCGATCGAATCGCTGCAGATCCTGGTCAACAGCGCCGTGATCAATCCGGAAGGCCTGAGCTACACGCTGTTCTACGCCTCGACCTTCATCTTCACCGGCCTGGCGGTATCGATCGCCATGCAGGCGGGCCTGTTCAACATCGGCGCCGAAGGCCAGATGTACTTCGCCGGTTTGGGCCTGACCTTGGCCATGCTAACCTTCGACAGCACGCTGCCGTTCTGGCTCCTGATCCCGCTCGCCATGCTGGGCGCGGCCCTGTTCGGCGCGCTATGGGCCTTCCTGCCCGGCTACCTGCAGGCGAAGCGCGGCAGCCACGTGGTGGTGACCACCATCATGTTCAACTACATCGCCGGTTCGCTGATGAACACCGTGATCGTGAAATACCTGGTGCCGCCGGGCGAGCAAAATCCGGCCAGCCGCGTGTTCTCGGCCGCCGCTGAAATGCCGCGCCTGAACCAGTGGTTCCCGATCCTGGGCGAGACGCCGCTCAACGTCAGCTTCTTCCTGGCGATCCTCGCGCTGGCGATTTACGGCGTGGTGGTGGCGCGTTCCTCGTGGGGCTTCAAGCTGCGCGCCACGGGCTTGAACAAGCATGCCGCGCACTATGCCGGCATCCGCATCAGCAAGATGATCATCACCGTGATGCTGATCTCGGGCGCGCTGGCCGGCCTGGGTTCGGTCAACTCGATCATGGGTTCGACCCACTACCTGTCGCTGAACTTCGTCGGCGGCGCGGGCTTCATCGGTATCGCGATTGCGCTGATGGGCCGCCAGCATCCGGTCGGCATCTTCCTGTCGGCGGTGCTGTTCGGCGCGCTGACGCAAGGTGGCTTCGACCTGTCGCTGGAAAAGCAGAACATCCCGCCGGAGATGGTGGTACTGGTGCAGGGTGTGATCATCCTGTTCTGCGGCGCGATGGAAAACCTGTACGGCCCGGCGATCGCCAAGCTGCTCAAATTGAAGAAGTGAGGACGATATGACTTTTGACGACCTGCATATCGGCAGTATCCTGGTGTCCACCGTGCGCAATGCGCCGGTGCTGATTTTCGCCGGCATGGCCGGCCTGTTCGCCGAACGTTCGGGCGTGATCGACATCGGCCTGGAAGGCAAGATCCTGGCCTCGGCGTTCGTCTCGGCCGCCGTTGCGTTCACCACGCAGAACCCGTGGTACGGCGTGATGGCCGGCATTCTGGTATCGGTGCTGCTGGCGACCCTGCAAGCCTACGTGGCGATCACCCAGAAGGGCAACCAGCTGGTGGCCGGCATCGCCATCAACATCGCCATGAGCGGCCTGACCTTCGTGGTGGCGCAGTACATCTTCCAGCAGGGCGGCCGCACGCCTGACCTGGGCGCGGCGCGCCTGTTCGACGTGGTGCTGCCCGGCTCCGCCGCGCTGGAAGGCATTCCCTTCATCGGCTGGGTGTATGCGCACCTGATCGGCGGCCACTCGGTGCTGGTGTACCTGGCGTTCGCGCTGGTGCCGCTGGTGCACTGGGTGGTCTACCACAGCCGCTTCGGCCTGCGCCTGCGCGCCTGCGGCGAGAATCCGCACGCGGCCGATGCGGCCGGTATCAGCGTCGAGCGCCAGCGCTACATGGCGATGCTGATCGCCGGCGTACTGTGCTCGTTCTCGGGCGCCTACCTGGCGATCGTGCAGAGCGGCTTCTTCCTGCGCGACATGTCGGCCGGCGCCGGCTACCTGGCGCTGACCGCCATGGTGTTCGGTAACTGGCGTCCGCTGCACACCTTCCTCGGTTGCCTGATGTTCGGCTTCTTCGCGGCGGTGCAGATCCAGATCGAAGGCGTCGAACTGCCGGTGGTGGGCCGCCTGCCTGGTTCGCTGATCCAGATGGTGCCGTACGTGCTGACGGTGATCGTGCTGGCCGGCCTGATGGCCAAATCGGTGGCGCCGAAAGCACTCGGCACGCCGTTCGTGAAGTCCCGTTAAAAAGTCTTCAAATAGGACAGCAGGTCGGCGACCTGCTGTTCATCCTTGATCCCCCAGAACCGCATGCTCGTCCCCGGCACCACGTCGTGCGGCGCGCGCAGATAAGCGGCCAGCGTCTTCTCATCCCACGTCAGTCCCGACTTCCTCATCGCCTCGGAATATTTAAAGTCCCTGGTGACCGCCGCGCGCCGCCCGAGGATGCCGTTCAACTGCGGCCCATAACCGGCGCTGGCATACGGCCCCACCGCATGGCAGGAAGCGCAGCGCTGGAACAGCACCGCACCCCGCTTGGCATCGCCGGCCGCACCGGCCTGCCCCGCCACCAACAATGCGAGCAGCATCCATCGTCTACAGTTCTTCATCACGCGCAGAAAAATATCTCCGGAAAAGTTCAGTCAGTTGAATTCGGTCGATGGATGGCCTGTATACACTGCGCCAGCCGCGCAATTCCGCTCCGCTAGTTGACCCACCCGCCATGATATATCCATCTTCCGCTTTTCAAGCCGCCGACGCCAGGCCTTTCCCGCCCTGGGCTGGCGCCACCGCGCTGGTGGTCGAGGACAGCCTGACGCAGCGCGCCCACCTGGCCTCGCTGCTGCAACAGCTGGGCTTTGGCCTGGTGCTGGGCGCGCGCGACGGCTACGAGGCGCTGCGCTTGCTGGAGCAGCCGGAACACGATGTGTTCCTGGTGGTGAGCGACCTGGCGATGCCGGGCATGGACGGCATCGAACTGAGTTGCCAGTTGATCGACCGCCAGCTGGTGCCCAAGCTGGTGGTGGTCAGCGCGCAAGACACGCGCCTTCTGGATCTGGTTGAAAACATGCGCCGCACCGATGCCGGCGGCGTCCTGCTCGGCGCGCTGTCCAAGCCGGTGCAACTGGCGCCACTGGAAGCGCTGCTGAAACAGCGCCCCGCCCCGCCCGGCGTGCTGGCGCCGCCCGACATCCCGCAGGTGACGGAGGCGGAACTGGGCGCGGCCCTGAAGCAAGGACAGTTTGTACCGTGGTTCCATCCCAGGATCGGCATGCGCGACGGCGAACTGAAAGGCGTGGAGGCGTTGGCGCGCTGGCGGCACCCGACGCGCGGCCTGCTGGAACCGCAGCACTTCATCGCGGCGCTGGAAGGCTCGTCGCTGCTGGCCGAGTTTACCCTGGCCATCGTCCGCCAGGTGCTGGTGCAGCTGGCCCAGTGGCAGCGGACGGTGCTGCCCGGCTTGACGGCGTCGATCAACCTGCCGGCCGGCATCCTGGGCGAACGCCGCTTCGTCGATCGCCTGGCTGCGCTGACGGCGTCCACCGGCATCGCCCCCGCCACGCTGGTGTGGGAGGTGTCGGAAACCATGGTGATGCGCCAGCCGCTGCCCACGCTCATCAACTTGGGACGCCTGCGATTGATGGGTTTCGGGCTGGCGATGGACGATTTCGGCATCGGCTATTCGTCGGTGCGGCAACTGGCCCGCTGCCCGTTTACGGAATTGAAAATCGACCGCGTTTTCGTCGACGGCGCCACGCGCTGGCCGCACCGGCGCGCGGTGCTGTGCTCGGCCATCGAACTGGGACAGCGCTTCAAAGCCACCACCGTGGCCGAAGGCGTGGAGACCGAGTCGGACTGGCTGCTGCTGCGCCAGCTCGGCTGCGAACAGGCGCAGGGCTATCTGCTGGCGCTGCCGATGCCGCCGGAAGAACTGATCGACTGGCAGCAGGACGCACGCGAACGCCTGCACGCGCTGGCCGCCATGACATAGCATCGGATTGCGCTTGGGAGTGGAGGTAGTCAAAGCGTAGCCCCCATGCGTCGGGGTCGCGGAGGAAAGCGTGCGGGCAGACGGCTCGCCTGCCTCGACGAGCCGCTGGAACGCTTGCTTTACCCCGCACGGCCAAGCGGGGTCTGACCCGCAGGGTCAGACTCCAATACGCTTGGGGGTCAAGGCCAGATCGCCTTCAGCACAGCCGCCAGCTGATAGCCGCCCTGAATCAGCTGCGACCTGGCCGCCGCCGACGATGGCACGGGATAACTGTCCGGCACCATCAGCGTCCAGGTGTTGTACACCTCACCCGTGGTCTTGCTGGTCTGCTGCGACATCGCACCCGGCGTGACGTCGGTGTAGGCCAGCTTGGCCACCACCAGCGTCTTGTCGGCCCACTGATACGGCCACGTCACCGGATCGCCGCTGTTCGGCGCCACCATAGGATTTTCCGCAATGACCATCTGCGCGAACTGCTCCGGCGAGCGCGCGCCGATACGGCGGAAGGCGTAGTTCACCACCGTGGTATCCCAGTACGAGTGGAACGCGCGCGTGGCCTGCGGCGTGCGCGGCGGCGTGGCCGGCTTTTCCTCCACCGGCGCCGCCGGAATCAGCTGCGTGCTATTGGCCGTCAGCTTGATGTCGTCCAGCTGCAGATTATTCCCGCCCGAAGTACCAAACGCTTCCTTGTCATCCAGCTGCTTCTGCGTCGCCACCACGAAGCCGCCGTTCTTGCCGACATAGCCTTCACCCACATGCAGCGGCTGCGCAATGTCACCACTCAGGTGCGTCAAAATCAGCAGCGCCTGGCGCGGCGTGAAGTTGTGCGGGTTGGTGGTGGCATCGCCCTTCCCCTGCAACACCGCGATGCACTGCTTCGAAGTCTGCACGATGTCGTGGCCGTGCGTGCCGACGCCGTTGTCTTCATAGTGCGACAGCTGGAACGGCACGTCGGTGTAGTGGTACTCGCTATGCTTCGGATTGGCGGCGGTGTAAGCCACCATCTCCTCCGTTTGCGGGCCGCAGTATGTGCCCTTCACGCAGTCCGCCCAGGAGGCGACTTTCGCCAGGCTTTCGCCCGGCAGCAGCAAGGCCTGCACCTGCTTCTCGGCGTTGCTGCCCTTGATCAGCTGATCGGCGATCGCACCGACCGCGCGGTGGCCGTCGTTACCCCATGCATGGGCGTTAAAGGAGACAAACGCGCTGCTCAGCGCGAGGATGCATGCAAGCTTTTTCATTCAGGGCTGCCTTTCGATGGCTTGGGATATTGTTTGTTGATGTCCAGCGCTTGTGCGTAGGACGAGTTCCAGATCTGTTCCTGCATGGCCGTCAGCCGCTGCGCCATTTTCTCGTTGCGCATCACCACTTCCAGATTACGCGACAGGTCGAAGTAACCGCCGGACCAGTTGCTGGTGCCTACCCAAGCCACCTGGCCGTCGATCACCATGGTCTTGCTGTGGATGACGCGCGCGAACGGAATGAAACCGGTCGACGCCACCGGCAGCGTCACCACGCGGATCTCCACATTGGGCAACATGGCCAGGCTTTTCAGATACGCCTGCGCCGGTTGTTCCAGGTTCCAGTTGGAGACCATCAGCTTGATCTTGACGCCACGCGTGGCGGCCGCGCGCACCGCGTTGTCGACCACCGCGTAATACGGGCGCGTGCCTTTCGGGCCATAGCTCAGCGGTGCGTAGTCCAGCAGCTGGACGCGCACTTCGCTCTTCGCTTCCGCCAGCAGCGCCGGCAGGCCGGTCTCGGAATCACCCACGCCCGCCGGGTTGTACTGGTTGGGACTAGCCAGAAGGAAGGCGCCCTGGCGGGTATCGGCCATCGCCGTGCGCACGTTCAGCACCGGCGCGATCTGGCCGGCCGAAGTCAGCGCCTGCGCGCGCCAGTCCTGGTTGAAGATGGCCAGCACCTGCGCCACCACTTTCGGATCGCTGATGCGCAAGCCGGTTTCGTGGATGTGCTCAAACGAGCGCCAATCGAAGTTCTGGCTGCCGATGAAGGCGGTCGCGCCGTCCACCACCAGGTACTTGGCGTGGATGATGCCGTTGCCGGTCAGCTTGTTGAAATCCAGGACGCGGAAGTCCAGGTTGGGAATCGCCTTCAGGCGATCGATGGTCGGCTGCTCGGACAGGCCGACGCCTTTCTGGTCGAGCAGGAAGCGGATCTTCACACCGCGCTTGCCGGCCGCCTCCAGCCGCTCCACCACTTTCTCGAACGCGCTGCCCGGCTTGACCACTGCGTAGAACTGGCCGATGACGATTTCGCTTTTGGCGTTGTCGAACAATTCGCTCCACACCTGCACGGCGCTGCGCAGGTCGTCGCTGTGCAGCGAGGTTTCCACCGGTGCGGTCTGCACCAGCTCGTAGCCGGGAATGGAAAATTCGGCCCGCGCCGGCGCCGCCAGAACGGCAGCCGACACCAGCACGGAAAGTAGTATGCGACGCATGATCACTCCTGTAATTCGCTTGTTTGGTCGATTATTTATTGCGCGCTCTTGTAGCGCACGGCCGGCGCGGCGGCGCCGGCGGGTTTCTTATCCTGCTCGCGCTTGATCAGATAGCTGGTCAGCGCGTCGATGTCGCGGATGCTGGTCGGCGCGCGGTTGCTGCCCTTGGTGAAGCCCGGGAAGCCGTCGCCGCCTTCGGCCAGGAAGTTGTTGGTCACCACGCGGTAGCTGCTGTCCATCTGCAGCGGCACGCCGTTCAGCTTCACGCTGCCCGGCAGCACCCGGCTGCCCTCCGGCAGCGCCGGGTCCCACTCGTACCAGAATCCTTCCGACACCTGCAGCAGGCCGCGCTTGGCCTCGCGGCCGCCGATCCACTGCTGCTCCAGCAAATCGACGATCTGCGCGCCGCGCAAATTCATCGCCACCATGGTGTTCCCGAACGGCAGGACCGCCATCGCGTGGCCGAGCGTAACACGGTTGCCTTCCGCCGTTTCCAGATCCTGGCGGATGCCGCCCGGGTTCTGCAGCGCGATCTGCGCGCCGAACGGCCGCCCCGCGTGCAGCATGGAATCGGCCACCAGATCGCCCAGCGCCGATTCGCGCGCGCTTTCCTTTTCGCGCTTCACGCTAGCCACGGCCAGCGTGGCGATCGGCTGCGCCAGCGCGGTGGTGCTGCGTTCGCGGCTTTTCTTCAGGTAGGCTGTCAGCGCGGGATCGGCCGGCCAGGTGCCCGGCACCATCACCTCCTGCGCGGCGCTGAGGTCACGCACCGTGTTGGTCTCGGTGTCCACCGTCAGCTTGATGCGCGACAGGACGTGGCCGCCCATGTCGGCCTGCGTCACCAGGCGGCCATCCACCTTGCACAGATAGCCCTGGTGCGAGTGGCCGTTGATCACCAGGCGGATCGCCGGGTCCAGGCGCTTGACCACGTTGGTGATCGGGCCTGTGAGATTGGCGCATTCCTGCTGGTCGAATTTGTCGGTGGTGCGGCCGCCTTGATGCAGCAGCACGACGAACACGCCCACGCCCTGCTTGCGCAGTTCCGGCAGTTGGCGGTTGATGGCGTCCGCTTCGTCGACGAACTCCAGGCCGGCGATACCGGAGGCCAGCGCCGATTCGGCCGCCTCGCGCAGCACGGTGCCGATGAAGCCGACCTTCACACCGTGCGCGGTCTCGATTTTGTAGGCCGGCAGCACCGGCTTGCGCGTCACCATGTCGATGACGTTGGCGGCCAGGTACTGGAACTGCGCGCCTTGATAAGTGCCTTCGAATTTGCAGGCCCTGTCGGCGCGCGGCGATACGCAGCCGCCCTTCTGCTGACGCAGCAACTCGATGCGGCCCTGGTCGAATTCGTGATTGCCGACCGAGGTCGCGCGCAAGCCCAATAAGTTCATGGCGCCGATGGTCGGTTCGTCCGCCCACATCGAGGAGATGGCGGGACTGGCGCCGATCAAGTCGCCGGCGCCGACCAGCAGCAGCTCGGGATCTTGTTTGCGCCACGCCTGCAGCGCCGCGCCCAGCGTGTCGATGCCGCCGGCCTGGATCACGCGCTCACCGCCGCCGGCGGCGCTGTCCCAGGTGTACTTGCTCGCTTCGAGATTGCCGTGGAAATCGTTCAGCGTCACCAGCTGGATCTCGGTCAGATTCGAATTTTGCGGCAGCGGCTGGCGCCATGCGCAGCCCGCCAATACAGTCGCCAACGAAGCGGCCAGCGCGATGCCGGCAACTGAACTCGGATGTTTAATCATTGCGGTAGTGCCTGTGTTGAATCGGCCATTGTAACGTCCAAACCGCCGCTCGCAGCGCGGTAAATAGTACGTTACAAAAGGCGCTTTCCATGAAAAACACCCTATAAGCCTTGCAACTTATAGGGTGTGTTACGTCCATCCATGAACGGGCCGTCAGGCCCGTCCGGGAAGGTCGATTAGATGTCTACCGACAGGGTCACCGACGCGAAGCGTGGTGCGCCCAGGTAGTAGCGGGTGGCGCCGGAAGCGGCCACGCCCTGGTACGGCAGCGAGTTGACCACGGTGGTCGACGACGGGTTGCGGTACTGCTTGTCGGTCAGGTTGCTGACGTTGACGGTCAGCTTAGGACGCTTCAGCCAGCCGAAGTTGGCGAAGGTGTAGCCGCCGTCCAGACCGTAGGTGGTGTAGCCAGGCGCGACTTCGTCGTTCAGCAGCGAAGCGTACTGCTTGCTGGTTGCACGGGCCTTCACGCGGACCCAGAATGGACCATCCTGGTATTCCACCGACAGACCGGCCTTGCGGGCTGGTGCGTTTGGTGCTTCCTTGCCGGCGGTCGGCAGGATCACGGTGGCGCTGCCACGCAGGTTGTCTTTCAGTTCCGACTTCAGGAAGCCCAGCGAACCGTAGAATGCCCAGCCGTTGATCGGGGTGTTACCCAGTTCGATCTCCAGACCGCTATGCTTCTCACGGCCGATGTTGCGGTAGAAGCTGCGACCGGTGTCAGGATCGAACGCGGTGGCTTGCTTGTTCTTGAAGTCCGTGTAGAACGCGGTCACGGTGGCGATGAACTTGTTGTCCTGGTGACGGTAGCCCAGGTCGCTGCTCCACGAGGTTTCCGGGGTCACGTCAACGAAGGTCGTCGGATTCAGGGTGGCAGGATCCACGACCACGCTGGTGCCGATATTGCCGAACACGAAGTTAGGCGGCGCCTTCATGTTCTTGGCCACCGAGGTGAAGACCTGGTCGTCGTTGGTGATGCGGTAGCGCGCGCCGAACTGCGGCAGCACTTCGCTGTAGTTCAGCTTGTAGCTGTAAGGCTTGACGTTGTTGGCTTCGTCGCCGAAGTTGGTGAAGTCACGCTCGATGTGCGGAGTGCGCACGCCGACGTTGATCTTTACTTTGTCGTCCATCAGGCTGATGGTGTCTTGCAGGAAGGCCTGGTAGGCGGTCGAGATCGAGATCCAGTCGCGGCTGTTGGCGGCATGGCCGTCCGGACGCAGGATTTGGCCGTCTTGCAGCCAAACGTCGGCGCGGTTACCGTCGTTGCCCAGGGCCAGCATCGGACCGGTCTGCTCGTGACGAGCGCGTTCCCACCATACGCCGGTCTTGATTTCGTGGTTTTCCAGGTTGTAGATGAACGCCAGGTTGGCGCCAGGACGCACGGTGCGGGTCACGCTGGCGTTGGCTACCAAGACCGTGTCCAGGGTGTCGCCGTCGCCGTTCAGGTCGACAGCCTGGTCACGCTTGCCGGTGGCCGGGTTGTAGAAACCTTTTTCCGACTGGGCGCGCTGCTGCACGCCGCCGTTGCCGAAGCCGTACCACATGTATGGGGTGAAGGCCACGTCCAGGTTCTCGGTCAGGCGGAACTTGCTGACTGCCGAAGCGACGATGTTCTTGAACGGGTTAACGCCCAGGCCGTAGTACGCCGGCGACTGGGTGGTTTCCACTTGCGCGGTGCCCTTGACCGGGGTCAGGTGACCCTTGAAGGTGTCGGCGTAGTCGAAGTAGTAACCGTTGGCGTTGATCTCGGCCAGGGTCAGGTTGTTGATGTTGTTGTTGACGGCCTTGTTGTACAGGATGGTCGCGTGGATGTAGTTGAAGCGGTCCCAGTCGTAGTTCGCACCGAAGTCGATGTGGTTACGATTGGCTTCGCCCTTGCCCTTCCACTTGTCGGCTTCAGCGTGCGAAGCGGAGATGAAGGCCGTGAATTTGCCGTCCAGGATCGCGCCGGTGTCGTAGCGCAGGAAGGTCTTGTTCATGTTCAACTGACCGAAGGTCTGCATGGCGCGCACGCGCTGGATCTTCTCCGGTGCACAGGTGCTGATGCCGAAGTTACCGCCGGTGGCGCCAACTTGCGGCGAGTCGACGTCGGTCGAACCCTGGGTCACGAACTGCGAGCAGGTGTTTTCCTGGTCAACGTATTCTTGTGGGTAGATGGCGAAGTTACCCGAGTCATTCACTGGCACGCCGTTGATGGTGGCGCCGATCTGGTCGGAGTTGAAGCCGCGCAGGGTCATGCCGCCGCCGAACAGGCCGGTCGCATCGTAGTTGTAGCTGTTGACCGCTGGCAGCATCTCCAGGGCTTCATAAGCATTGCCGGTTGGACGCTGCTTTTCCAATTCTTCCGAGGTGATGGTCGAACGTGCTTTTGGCGCGTCTTCCGTCACCATCAGGCCCATACCGAGTTTTTTACCGGTAATGACCACTTCGGACTTGGCTGGCGCTGCGGCCGGTGCTTCGGCCTCTTGTGCAAAAGCGGAACCGGCCGCCAGAGCAGTCAGATGGGCCGCCACGGCGATTACGCTCAAGCGCAAGACCGGAGATTGTTTGGATTGCATTGAAAACCCCTTAAGAGTGTTATGTGAAAACTGTGAATAACTAACGAAATCTGATGTGAAGAGCTGTTTTACCTCTGCACCAACGTGAGAGTTTATCTGAGCTAAATGACCGCAGTATGACAATAAAAGTTGTCAATTTACTCTAACTGACTATAACTATTGCATGGTCATACACCCGCGACAAATACGTTTTTACTAAGCAATTAAGTGGAAAAAGATATAAATGAACGTGGAATGCTGACTATTTAACAAGTTCAGACAACAGCAGAGGCGAGAATGGGCGGAATTATAAAAGCTTACGCGGTCAATGAATTTTGTTCATGACAACATTTAGAATGATTTCTCAGAAATGTAGTAAAACCGCGACAGAAAAAGCAACACAACTTTATCAAAAAGAAAAGCCGGCGGGGGAAAGCGCCGGCTTTGCTGAAGGTGAGATAAAGATTAACGTTTGTTCTGGACCGGCGCGCCAGCGATATCCGCCTCAAATTTGGCGAATTTTCCATCCAGGGCTTTTAAAAGTCGTTGTTTATCCACATCAGCCAGGAAAGAATAACGAATACTGTCGTACGACAGCTTCTTCACTTCCGCGTAGTCGGGCTGATAACGCGCGGCGTACAGCACGTACTCGCCCGACAGGTTATTGCGCGACACGCCGGCATCGTCGGTCGACAACACATACGGCACGCCGTATTTGCGGAACAAGGTGACCGGGTGCGCCTGGTCCTTGATGCCCAGGATGAAGTCGTTGCTGCTCAGGTTCACCTCGACCGCGATCTTCTGATCACGCATTTTTTTCATGATGGCCAGCGGATTGCTCTCATGGGCGATATCCATGCCGTGGCCGATGCGGCTGGCGCCGGCGACGTCGATCGCATCCTTGATATGGAAGGTCAGGCCTTCCGGCGGCACCATGCCCAGCGCCAGCTCGCCGGCGTGCAGCGCCAGTTTCACCTGTGGGTATTTGGACTTGAGGTATTTAAACATCTGCATGTGCAGCGCGTAGTCGCGCATCGACACGTTGACGCTTTCCTGGCCGACGATGTTGACGCCGACGATCTGCGGGCTGCTGGTGGCCAGCTTGAAGCTGGACACGATCTGCGAGTACACCTGAGACGGCGACAGGAAGCGCAGCGCGAACGGCTGGTAGCGCAGCGTGAAGTTGGCGTCGTCGATGCCGGCGCCGGCGGTTTTCACGTTTTGCAGGTAGGCGCCGATCCAGCCCTGGAAGGCCTGGTCGTGATCCAGCTTGGCGCTCAAGGCGGCGAAGTCGGCTTCGGTCACGCCGCCGCTGCTGGCTTTCTTGTCGAAGTCCAGGTCCTGGCCGATCGGCGCGATCTCGAAGATGGTTTCGATGTAGCTCAGGTTTTCCTGGATGGCGCGCTGCTTCAGGCGTTGCAGGCCGTCGGCGGTATTGGTCGACGACACCGGGCCGAAATAGGCGAAGGTGTCGAAGAACTGACGGTCCGGCGGCGACTGGATGGCGCTGTGGTTGTAGAAGTCCTTGTCCGACCAGCGCTGCAGAAGGTTGGCCAGCAGGGTATTGTCGTTCATGACGTCCTGGCCGGACACACAGGTGCCGGCCGGCTTGGCCTTCTCGATGGTGTAGCTGCCCTTGTTGACGCAGTAGCCTTCCTTGTCCACCCATTCCAGGTACTGCTCGGCGTAGATCGCGCCGGAGTAGTGATGATGGAGATCGCCGCCCTTGGGCATCAGCGTGAAGAACATCGTCAGCTCGGCCAGTTTCGGATCTTTGCCCGGCGCCAGCAGCGCGGCGAGGTGGCGCTTGGTGGCCTCCTCGTTGGCGTTGGCGGCCTGCGCGTGCGGCATGGCGCAGAACACGGCGGCGGCCAGGGCAACGGCTTTGATGTTGTTCTTCATCTAAGTGATTCCTTAATTAAGTCGTTTCACGCGCATGTACCTGCTTGCCGGCGGCATAGGTGGCGGCGATGGCGCGGTCGTCGCCCAGCAGCGCCAGTGCGAACAGCAGTTCTTCCAGGCTGCCGCTGCGCGAGGTCCGGCGCTGCAGCAGCGGCGTGGCCTGCGGATCGATGACGATAAAATCCGCCTCCGCACCCTGGCTGAAATTGCCGATCGTGCCTTCCAGCTGCATGCTGCGCGCGGCGCCCAGCGTGGCCAGGTAAAACATGCGCAAGGCCGGCAGGTAACTGCCCTTCAAGCGCGCTACTTTATAGGCTTCATTCATCGTTTGCAACATGGAGAAGGAAGTGCCGCCGCCGACGTCGGTCGCCAGCGAGAGTAGCACGCCCGCTTGGTCGGCGCGCTCGAAGTCGAACAGGCCGCTGCCGAGGAACAGGTTGGAGGTCGGGCAGATGGCGGCGGCGGACTGCGTTTCGGCCATGCGCTGGCGGTCGCGTTCATTGAGCCAGATGCAGTGGCCGTACATGGCGCGCGGACGCATCATGCCGTAGCTGTCGTAGACGTCGATGTAGCTGCGCGAGTTGGGGAACAGCTCACGCACCCACGAACATTCGGCTTCGTTCTCCGACACGTGGGTCTGGATGAAGGTGTCCGGATAAGCGCGCGCCAGTTCGCCGGCCAGGTGCAGCTGTTCTTCCGTGGACGTGGGCGCGAAGCGCGGCGTGATGGCGTACAGCGAGCGGCCGCGCTTGTGCCAGCGCTGGATCAGGGCTTCGGTGTCGCGCGCGCTCGATTCGGCGGTGTCGCGCAGGAAGTCGGGGCAGTTCCGGTCCATCATCACCTTGCCAGCGACCATGCGCAGGCCGCGCTGTTCGCTGGCGGCGAAGAAGGCGTCCACCGATTGCGGGTGCACGGTGCAGTAGACCATGGCGGTGGTGGTGCCGCAACGTAGCAGCTCGTCGAGGAAGAAGTCCGCCACCTCGGCAGCGTGCCGGCCGTCCTCGAACTGGCGCTCGGAGGGGAAGGTGTAGGTCTCCAGCCAAGGCAGCAGGCCTTCCGACGGCGAGGCGATGATGTCGGTCTGAGGGTAGTGGATGTGGGTGTCGACAAAGCCGGGCATCAGCAGCTTGCCGCTGTAGTCGTGCACCACGGTCCCCGGCGGCAGCGTGGCGTGCAGCGCGGCGTAGTCGCCTGCGGCGCGTACTTTGCCATCTTCGACGATCAGCAGGCCGTCTTCATGCCAGTCGTGGGATTGGTCGCTGAAGGCCGGATCGGCGAGGAAGTGCAGCAAGCTGCCACGGTAGGCTTGCAGGTTGGAGGTCATAAGGTCTTTCTTAAGCTTGAATTCGAATATTAGCGGACGGCGACCAGCCGCTCAGGTGCGGCTGCGGCATCGACGCTAAGCGCGGCGATCTGCTGCGCTTCCCACACCATCAGCAGTTGCGCGCACACGGAGGCGGCGATGGCGGCGGGCAGTTTACTGGAGATGCCCGGCAGGCCGATGGGGCAGACCATGTTGTCGATGCGGTCCTGCGGCAGGCCGCGCGTGGCCATGCGGCGTTCGAACTGCACGCGCTTGGTGTGGGAGCCGATCAGGCCAAACCAGCCAGCGTCCTCACGGGCGAGGATGGCTTCGCACAGTCGCTGATCGAGGGCGTGGCTGTGGGTCATGACGAGGTAGCTGGCGCCGGCGGGTGCGTCGGCCACTGCGGCTTCCGGCATGTCGGTGGCTTCCATGGTGACGTTGGCCGGGAGGCTGGCAGGGAACATGTCTTCACGCTCATCGACCCAGGTGACGGTGCACGGCAGCTCGCCCAACATGCGCACGATGGCCGCGCCCACGTGGCCGGCGCCAAACAGCACCAGATGCGCACGCGGCGCCAGGCAAGGATCGACAAGCCAGCGACGGCCAGCCGTGTCGCGCAGGATGTGCGTGCCGCGCGCGCGGTCCACCTGTGGGAATGCCGGGCCGAAAGCATCGCCGACGCTGCGCGCGCCATTGCGCGCACAGCCTGCGTTAGCGACGGCCACGCCATGCCCGGAGCCAGCGACCACCGCGCCGCATGCGTCCAGCAGCAACGATATCGGCTCGCCATCGATGGCGCTGAGCCGCCAACTGTCGTCACGGCGGCGCGCGCGGAGGCTCACCAGCACGGCGGCCAGCGCCGCGTCGACTACTTCGAACGCCAGGTGCACAACGCCGCCGCAACACTGCCCCAGCGTCGGCCCGAGCGCGTATCGCTCCAGCCGGGCGCGCGTAACGCCGATCGCAGGCGCGGCGTCCGCAGCCACGCGCTCGCTGGCCGCGCTCTCCAGCATTTCGCGCGCCAGGTCGATGGCGCACATTTCCAGATGTCCGCCACCGATCGTATCGTGCTGGCCGCGCGCCGTCACCAGCATCCTGGCGCCGGGCTCGCGCGGGCCGGAGCCCTCCACGATCGCCACGGTCACAAGCACCGCCGGTTCCGACACCTGCGCTGTCAGCCACTCATTCATCACGCCGCCATTTCCACTGCGGACACCGCCCGCAAAATCTCTTCACTGGTGGCCGGCGCATTCAACGGCGGATTCACACGATGCCCGCCCACCGCCGAAATCGCATCGCGAATCGCAAAGAACACCGAGAACGGCAACAGCAACGGCGGCTCGCCCACAGCCTTGGAACGATGAATGCTGTCCTCCACATTGCCGTTGTCGAACAGCTGCACGCGGAAGTCCTCGGGACAATCCGAGATCCCCGGAATCTTGTAAGTGGACGGCGCATGCGTCATCAACTTGCCCGCCGCATTCCACCACAACTGCTCCGTCGTCAACCAGCCCATGCCCTGGATGAAAGCGCCCTCCACCTGACCAATATCGATGGCAGGATTCAGCGAACGCCCCGCGTCATACAAGGCATCCGCGCGCAACAGCTTCCACTCGCCGGTCAAGGTATCGACCACCACCTCGGACACCGCCGCGCCATAGGCATAGTAGGAGAACGGATGACCATTCATGGTCTTCGGATCCCAATGCAAGCCCGGCGTGGCATAGAAACCGTCGGACCACAACTGCACCCGCGCCAGATAAGCCTTCTGCACCAGCTCCGGGAACGCCACCTTGTGGCCGTTGACGTGCACATGGTTGTCGAAGAAGCGCACCGGCTGGCCATCCTCATCGCCGTACAGCTTGACCGCATACGCAGCGAGACGCTCGCGTATCTGCCGCGCCGCATCCTGTGCCGCCTTGCCGTTCAAGTCCGCGCCGGTGGATGCTGCCGTCGCCGAGGTATTCGACACCTTGCTGGTATCGGTCGCTGTCGCGCGCACATGGGTCATGTCCACGCCCAGTTCATGCGCCACCACCTGCATCACCTTGGTGTTGATGCCCTGCCCCATCTCCGTGCCGCCGTGATTGACCAGCACCGAACCATCCACATACACATGCACCAGCGCGCCCGCCTGGTTCAAGTGCGTCACATTGAAGGCGATGCCAAACTTCAGCGGCGTCAGCGCCAGGCCTTTCTTCAACACCGGGCTGGATGCGTTATACGCAGCGATAGCAGAGCGGCGCGCACGGTATTCGCTGGTCTGCTCCAGCTCCGCCGTCAACGCCTCAATCACATTGTCGACCACCTCTTGACCGTAAGGCGTGACATTGCGCTCCGTGGTGCCATAGAAATTCAGACGACGGATATCCAGCGCATCACGCCCCAGATTGCGCGCGATCTCATCGATCACGTACTCGATCGCAATCGCCCCCTGCGGGCCGCCGAAGCCACGGAAAGCCGTATTCGACTGCGTATTGGTCTTGCCGCAGCTGGCGCGGATATCCACGTCCGACAGATAGTAGGTATTATCGAAGTGGCACACCGCGCGCGTCGCCACGGGACCGGACAAATCCGCCGAATAGCCG
Source organism: Duganella paludis (assembly GCF_054461335.1). Lineage (NCBI taxonomy): Bacteria > Pseudomonadati > Pseudomonadota > Betaproteobacteria > Burkholderiales > Oxalobacteraceae > Duganella > Duganella paludis. The sequence continues at coordinate 4,273,453 of NZ_CM136922.1, read as the reverse complement.
GCGCGCAAAGTCATGTCGACCTTGGCCGCAAGGATCTTGCCGTTGTCGTCGTAACCGACTTCATACTCATAGAAGAAGCAGTGACGCTTGCCGGTGACCAGCATGTCGTCATCGCGATCAGCGCGCAGCTTGACCGGACGGCGCAACTTGGCCGCAGCAATACCCGCCGCCGCCGCCCACAAGGCCGACTGCGACTCCTTGCCGCCGAAGCCACCACCCATGCGGCGGCACTCCACCTGCACCTTGTGCGAATGCACCCCGATGGCATGCGCCACCACGTGCTGCATCTCGCTCGGGTGCTGCGTTGAGCACTGCACCAGCATGCCGTTGTCTTCCTTCGGAATCGCGCAGGCGATCTGGCCTTCAAGGTAGAACTGCTCCTGGCCGCCGACAAACAGCTGGCCCTTCACCACGCGCGGCGCCATGTCGAAGGCTGCCTGGTAATCGCCGCGCTTCAGCTGCATTGGCGGCAGCACGTAGGAATTGGCGGCCTTGGCTTCCTGCGGCGTGAAGATGGCAGGCAGCTCCTCATACGTCACCGCCGCCTTGCGCGCGGCGCGGCGTGCATTGTCATGCGTATCCGCCACCACGATGAAGACCGGCTGGCCGACATACATCACCTCACCCTCGCACAGGATAGGATCATCGTGGATGATCGGGCCGCAGTCATTGGTGCCGACGATATCGGCGGCGGTGTACACCGCCACCACGCCCGGCGCGCTGCGCACTTCTTCCAGATCCATCGCGGTGATGCGCGCATGCGCTTTCGACGACAGGCCCAGCGCCGCATGCAGCGTGCCTTGCAGTTCGGGGATATCGTCGGTGTAAGTGGCCTGGCCCAGCACATGCAGCTCGGCCGATTCATGCGGACGCGCGACGCCGACGGCTTTCCACGCCGATTCCGCAATCGCGGTGGGAGCAACGGGTTGATTCATGATGCCTCCTTTCAAGCGCGGCAAGCGAAAGCGTTGACGGCATCGGCCGCAAGCGGCGCATCGGCGCGCGTCTCCAGCCAGAAGCGGCGCAACAGGTTCTGCGCCGTCTGCATGCGGTAAGTGCTCGACGCGCGCATGTCCGACAACGGTGCAAAGTCCTGCGCCAGCAAGTCCATCGCCACGCGCAGATTGGTTTCGTTCCAGCCCAAGCCGGTCAACACCGCTTCGGCGCGTGGCGCGCGGCGCGGCGTCGCCGCCATGCCACCGAACGCGATGCGTGCATCGACCACCTTGTCGCCATCCAGCGTGAAGGCGAACGCCGCGCACACGGCCGAGATGTCCTGGTCAAAGCGCTTGGCCAGTTTATAGGTACGGAACTGCACGTCCGCGCGCGGCAGCGGCACGCGCACGGCGGCCACGAATTCATCGGCCTGCAGATCCTTTTTCTGATAATCGAGATAGAAGGCCTCCAGCGCCAGCACGCGCTGACCGGACGGGGCTTGCAGCACCACTTCGCTGCCCAGCGCGATCATCCACGGCATCGAATCGCCAATCGGCGAACCGTTGGCGACGTTGCCGCCCAGCGTGCCGGCGTTACGGATCGGCAGCGAAGCAAACCGCTGCCACATCTCGCCCAGCTGCGCCGGATACAGCTCGCACAGCGCGGCGTACGCATCGTTCAGCGATACGCCTGCGCCGATTTCCAGCATGCCGCCCTTCTGCTGCACGGACTGCAGCGCGGTGACGTGGCCGAGGTAGATGATGTCGCCCAGCTCGCGCATCTGCTTGGTGACCCACAGGCCGATGTCGGTGGAGCCGGCCAACAGCGTCGCCTGCGGATGGGCTGCGCGCAGCGCCACCAATTCATCCAGCGTGCGCGGCGCGTGGAAGGAGCGGCCGCGCGCCGTGTAGGTTGCGCCGGCATCACGCTGCAAGGCTTGCAGCTGGCGCGTGAGTTCCTCGCGGTCGAAGTCTACTTTCGGCAGTTCGGTCATGCGGTGAGCCGCATCGATGATCGGGCGGTAGCCGGTGCAGCGACACAGGTTACCGGACAGGCAGTCGTCGATCTCCTTGCGCTGCGCCGGCTTGCCGTCTTTATCCAGATACATGCCCCACAGGGACATCACGAAACCGGGCGTGCAGAAACCGCATTGCGAACCGTGGCATTCCACCATCGCCTGCTGCACCGGATGCAGCGCGCCGTCCGGCTGCTGCATGTCCTCGACCGTGAACAGCGCCTTGCCGTCCAGCGTGGGCGCGAACTGGATACAGGAGTTCACCGCCTTCATCTCCAGCTGGCCGCTGGCATTCAGGCTGCCCACCACCACCGTGCAGGCGCCGCAATCGCCTTCGGCGCAGCCTTCCTTGGTGCCGGTGCAATGCAGATCCTCGCGCAGGTGCTGGAGCACGGTGCGGGTAGGTGCGGCGTCGTGGATCTCTTGTACCGCGCCACGGAAGTAAAAACGAATCGGTTCGGACATCACAATCTCAATCTGCAAATGGGTGAACTTTGCGCCAGTGTTCGGCGATATCGATGCGGCGCGTGATCCAGACGTTGTCGTGCTGCTGCACGTAGTCGAGGAAGCGCGCCAGCGACGCCGCGCGCGCCGGACGGCCGACGATGCGGCAGTGCAGGCCGATGTTCAGCATCTTCGGCTGGTTCAAGCCGTTCGGATCGCCCTCGGCATACAGCGTGTCGAAGGCATCCTTCAGGTAATCGAAGAACTGCGTGCCGGAGTTGAAGCCCTGGGCGGCGGCGAAACGCATGTCGTTGGTATCCAGCGTGTACGGCAGGATCAGTTGCGGCGCGCTGGTGGCGCGGCCTTCCTTGTCCGTGTAATCGACCTTCTGCCAGAACGGCAGGTCGTCGCCGTAGTGATCGGAGTCGTAACGGAAGCCGCCGTGTTCCATCACCAGCTTGCGGGTCTGCGGCGAATCGCGGCCGGTGTACCAGCCTTGCGGCGCGCTGCCGGTCAGCTCGCGGATGATGTCGACCGCCTCCTTCATGTGGGCGCGCTCGGTGGCTTCGTCCATGTTTTGATAGGTGATCCAGCGCAGGCCGTGGCAGGCGATTTCGTGACCCAGATCCTTGAATGCGGCCACCGCCTCCGGATGCCGCTTCAGCGCCATCGACACGCCAAAGATGGTCAGCGGCAGCTTGCGCTCCTCGAACATGCGCAGCAAACGCCATAAACCGGCGCGCGAACCATATTCGTACAGCGACTCCATGCTCATGTGGCGGTTGCTGAACGAGGCCGCGCCGATGATCTCGGACAGGAAGGTCTCGGAACCGGCGTCGCCGTGCAGCACGTTGTTTTCGCCACCCTCTTCGTAATTCAGCACGAATTGCAGGGCTATGCGGGCCTGGTTGGGCCACTGGGCGTGCGGCGGCTTCGGGCCGTAGCCGATCATGTCGCGCGGATAATTGTCGTAAGTGGTCATGGCGCTGGCAAGTCTATGGGGAATATATCTCTAATCATATATGCCTGCGTGCGTGGCAGTATATGATTTAGACAATAGATACCTGTTACAAGCAAATATAGGACCAATCATGGGCAAACTCAGTACGCACGTTCTCGACATCACGCAGGGCAAGCCGGGCGCCGGCGTCAAAGTGGCTCTCTATGCGGTGCACGCGCAGGGCCGGCAACTGCTGAAGAGCGACGTCACCAACGCCGACGGCCGCTGCTCCACGCCGCTGCTGGAGGGCGACGCACTGAAACAGGGCAAATATGAACTGGTGTTCAGCGCCGGCGAATATTTCGCCGCCCAGGGCGTGGCACTGCCGGAACCGCGCTTTATCGATGAGGTAACGCTGGCCTTTGGCGTCGCCCATGCGGACCAGAATTACCACGTGCCGCTGGTGGTGTCGCCCTGGGCCTACTCCACTTATCGGGGTAGTTGATCTGATAAGATGCGGGCACTATGACTGAATCCTTGGCCGCATCCTTACTTCAACAAGCCGTCGGACTGCATCAGCAAGGACGGCTGGAACCGGCGCAGGCGCTGTACCGGCAGGTTCTGGAACTAGACCCGCATCGATTCGACGCGCTGCACCTGCTGGGCGTGATCGCGCGCCAGCAGGGTGACGCGGCCGGCGCCATCGGCCTGATTTCGCGCGCGCTGGCGGTCGACAGCACGCAGGCGCCGCCCCACTGCAACCTCGGCGTGGCCCTGCTCGACGCCGGCCGCGCCGAAGAGGCGCTGGCCAGCCATGAACGCGCGCTGGCGATTAACCCTTCTTATGCGCTGGCCTGGAGCAATCGCGGCAACGCCCTGCGTCGGCTGGCGCGGCTGGATGAAGCGCTGGACAGCTACCAGCGCGCGCTGCAGATCCAGCCGCAATATGCCGAAGCCCACTGCAACCGCGCCATCGTCCTGCAGGACATGGGCCGCTATCTGGACGCGCTGGGAGCGGCCGAGGATGCGCTCCATCTCAAGGACCGCTACGCCGACGCCTGGCTGGCGCGCGGCAACGCCCTGCATTGTCTGCGCTATCTGCCGGAAGCGGTGGAGAGCTTCGACCGAGCCATCCACTTGCGTCCCGACTGGGCCGAGGCTTATGTCGCGCAAGGCATGGCGCTGCACCGACTGGGCGAGTTTGGCGCGGCCGTGGACAGCTATAATCAGGCGCTGAAGCACCGGCCCGACTACGCGCTGGCCCACTACCATCGCGGCAACGCCCTGCGTTCGCTGGACTTGCGCGAGGAAGCCATCGCCGCCTACCGCGCCGCGCTGGCGCATGGCGACAATCCGGAAACCATCGCCTTCGCACTGGCCTCGGTGGGCGAAGGCGAAACACCGGCCGCGCTGCCGAACGACTACGTGCGCTCGCTGTTCGACCAATACGCCAACCACTTCGACCAGCATCTGACCGAAGTGCTGGGCTACAGAACGCCGGCCGTGCTGGACGCGCTGATCCGCCACGTGGCGCCATCAAGCGAGCTGGCGACGGTGGACCTGGGCTGCGGCACCGGCTTGTGCGGTCCCTATTTGCGCGCCTACTCGCAACGGCTGCACGGCGTCGACCTGTCGCAGCAGATGCTGGACAAGGCGGCCGAGCGCGCCGTGTACGACAGCCTGGCCTGCGCCGATTTGCTCACCTATCTGAACCAACGTCCGACGGCATGGGACTTGGCGGTAGCCGCCGACGTCTTCGTCTACATCGGCGACCTCGCACCGGTATTCAGCGCAGTGCACTCTGCGCTGCGTCCGGGCGGCCGCTTCTGCTTCTCGGTCGAAGCGGGCGATGGCGCCGACTACGTGCTGCGCCCCACCAACCGCTACGCCCACTCGCTGGAGTACCTGCGACGGCTGGCCGCCGACCACGGCTTCCGGATCCTCGCCACGCAAGCGATGGAAGCGAGGCAGGAAAACGGTGCCCCGATCGCGGCGCACGCGCTGCTGCTATGCAAATAGACCACATCCCATGCAAGGCCCGATCAAAAATTTTATTGCAGACGCAGCCCTGCAGCGCGATGAAATCGGCGAATCGCCGTGCGAAGTGCACAGCTTCCGGCGCGCGAACGAACTTTATTTTTTGAAAACGTCGCCGGCGATCTACGCCGACACAACCTACAGCGTGTTGCGCGAAGCAAGCGTGGTGCAATGGCTCTCCGGCAAGCTGCGCGTGCCCGAGTTGATCCTCACCGCGCAGGACGAGGAACGCGAATACATGATCACGCGCGCCGTACCCGGCGTGCCGCTGTCCACGTTAGTCGAAGCCAAGCGCCCAGTCCTGGAACTCTGCCGCGAAGCGCTACGGCAAATACAGTCGGTCTCCATCGCCGACTGCCCATTCGACTCCGGCGCCGCCGTCCGCCTGCGCGAGCTGGAATACCTGGTCAGCCACGGCCTGATCGACGAAGACTACGACTTCGACGAATGGCCAGGCCTGAGCACACCGCAAGACCTGCTGGCCCGCCTGCACGCCACCATTCCGCCAGAAGACCTGGTCTTCTCGCACGGCGACCTCGGCGACAGCAACATCTTCGTCGATGCCAAAGACGAACTCCACTTCATCGACCTCGGCCGCGCCGGCAAAGCCGACCGCTGGCTGGACATCGCCTTCCTCCACCGCAACCTGCGCGAAGACATCTCCACCAAAGCCGCTAACGCTTTCCTGGCCAACCTGGACCGACAAGACGATTCCGCCAAGCGCACCTTTTTCGAGCAACTGGACGAACTGTTCTAGCAGCAATTCAGGGTCAGCTCTGTCATTTGGACATTTGGGAACTTTTTGCTGAAGCCTCAATACAATCAAATGCACACACAGACAAAGGCGTAAAAACAGGCGTATTGATTTATCTCAAAGGAGAGTGCTGCGTGTCCAAATGACAGAGCTGACCCCGACTTAAGGTAGGGCAACACCGCTAAACTTGCGTGCAACTCATCATTGCCTTAGAATTCAAAGCTGTTGCCCCAACATCTATCCCCATGCAAGTTTCTTTACGGTGACCCTTGGATACCGTGCCCTTTTGGGTGCAATTTCTTGCACTCTTTATCCTGATCCTCTGCTCGGCCTTCTTCGCGATGGCGGAAACCGCTTTGATGGCGGCCAATCGCTATCGCCTGCGCCATGAAGCCAAACGCGGCAACCGCCGCGCGATCACTACCCTGTGGCTGCTCGAACGCACCGATAAATTGCTGTCGCTGGTGCTGATCGCCAATACCCTGTTCAACGCCGCCGCCACCGCCCTGGTGACCTCGATCGCCATCCAGGCCTTCGGCCACGACGATAACGTGATTACCTTGTCCACCGGCGGCGTCGCCTTCCTGCTGATCGTGTTCGCCGAAATTTCGCCCAAGGTGATCGGCGCCACCTTCCCCGAGAAAATCGCCAAGCCGACCAGCATGGTGCTCAAGCCACTGATGTCGCTGGCCAAGCCGATCATCTGGTTCGTCAACTTGTTCGTGTCGTTGCTGCTCAAGGTGTTTGGCATCACGGCCGGCTCGCACGCCCACGATCCGCGCGTGTCGCCGGAAGAGCTGCGCTCCATCGTGCTAGAAGGCGGCAACTTCATTCCGCAGAAGCACAAGACCATCCTGCTCAACCTGCTGGACCTGGAAACCATTTCGGTCGAAGACATCATGACGCCGCGCTCCCAGATCGAGGCGCTGAACCTGGAAACGCCAGTCGAGGAAATCAAGCGCGAGCTGACCACCTGCTACCACAACAAGCTGCCCGTCTACGAGGGCGAGATCAACCGCATCGTCGGCATCCTGCACGTGCGCAAGGCGGTGGCGCTGCTGAACCAGGAAGAGGAACTGACCACAGAGCACTTCCGCGCGCTCCTGACCGAGCCCTATTTCATCCCGCAGGAAACCCGCCTGTTCACCCAGCTCCAGTACTTCCAGGAGAACAAGGAACGCCTGGGCATCATCGTCGACGAATACGGCGAAGTGCAGGGCCTGGTCACGCTGGACGACATCATCGAAGAGATGATCGGTGAGTTCACCACCTCCACCCCCGGCGCCTCCAAGGCCGAAAGCTTCGGCTGGGACACCCACGGCGAATGCATCCTCGACGGCACCACGCCCCTGCGCGACGTCAACAAGCGCCTCGGCCTGAACTTCCCGCTCGACGGTCCCAAAACCCTGAACGGCATGTTGCTGGAATTGTTGCAAGAAATTCCAGACGCACCGATCAGCCTCAAGGTCGACCAGTGCATCATCGAAGTGGTCCAGGTCCACGACCAGGCGATTAAAGTTGTCAAACTGCGTCGCCCGAGCGGCAGCCAGGCCTGAATCGCGTGGGCGCACGCAACAGAGCGGAGTACAATCGTTTCTTGTCGGCGACAAAGGCTTTACAAAAGTAATGCCTGAGAGCATCATTCCCTGATCGCCCTCCTCCAACCTGACAGACGCGACTATGGCAGCAGTCCTTCCTAACGCAGCGCCAGGCGCCCCAATGCCGGGGTTGGCGAGGGCATTGATGCAAGCCGGACGCCTGTCCGCCACGCAGGCCGAGAGCCTGCAAAAAAAATCCGTCGCCGAGAAGCTGGCTTTCATCGACGTGTTGCTGTCGAGCGGCGTAATCGAATCGAAAGCCCTGGCCGTCTTCTGCGCCGAAACCTTCGCCTATCCCCTGATCGATGTCAGCGCCCTCAGCATTGAAGCGCTGCCGGCCAAGATCATCGACAACAAGCTGATGCAGGCGCAGCGCGTGATCGCCTTGGCCAAGCGCGGCAACAAGATGTCGGTGGCCATTTCCGACCCCACCAATATCCAGGCGCTGGACCAGATCAAGTTCCAGACCGAATCCACCGTCGAACCGGTGATCGTGGCGCACGACGCGCTGCTGCAACTGCTGGCCCGCCTCAACAAGAGCAGCGAACAGAGCATCGCCGACCTGGCCGGCGACGAGGCCGACATCCAGTTCGCCGAGGACGAAGAACCGTCCGCCGCCAGCGCGGCCGCCGCCGATGCCGCCGCCAACGAAGTCGAAGACGCGCCGGTGGTGCGCTTCCTCAACAAGATGCTGATGGACGCCGTCAACATGGGCGCCTCGGACTTGCACTTCGAACCGTTTGAAAAGTTCTACCGCATCCGCTTCCGCGTCGACGGCGTGCTGATCGAGCATGCCCAGCCGCCCATCTCGATCAAGGAAAAACTGGTCTCGCGCATCAAGGTGCTGGCCAAGCTGGACATCTCGGAAAAGCGCGTGCCGCAGGACGGCCGCATGCGCCTGATCGTTTCGCCGACCAAGACCATCGACCTGCGCATCTCGACCCTGCCCACCCTGTTCGGCGAGAAGACGGTGATGCGGATTCTCGACGCCACCCAGGCACAGATGGGCATCGACAGCCTCGGCTACGATCCCGACCAGAAGGAAATGCTGCTCGACGCCATTCAGCGCCCCTACGGCATGGTGCTGGTGACCGGCCCGACCGGTTCCGGCAAGACGGTCTCGCTGTACACCTGCCTCAACATTCTGAACAAGCCCGGCATCAACATCTCCACCGCCGAAGACCCGGCCGAGATCAACCTGCCGGGCGTGAACCAGGTCAACGTCAACGACCGCGCCGGCCTGACCTTCCCGGTGGCGCTGAAGTCCTTCCTGCGCCAGGACCCGGACATCATCATGGTCGGCGAGATCCGCGACCTGGAAACGGCCGACATCGCCATCAAGGCGGCGCAAACCGGCCACATGGTGTTCTCCACGCTGCACACCAACGATGCGCCGTCCACGCTGACGCGCCTGATGAACATGGGCGTGGCGCCGTTCAACATCGCCTCGTCGGTGATCCTGATTACCGCCCAGCGCCTGGCACGCCGCCTGTGCAGCTGCAAGCAGCCGGTCGAGATCGCTCCCGAACTTTTGATCAAGGCCGGCTATAAGCCCGAGGAACTGGACGGCAGCTGGAAACCCTACGGCCCGGTCGGCTGTGAGCGCTGCAACGGCGGCGGCTACAAGGGCCGGGTCGGCATCTACCAGATCATGCCGATCACGCCCGCCATCGAGTCCCTGATCCTGGCCCACGGCAACGCCATGGATATCGCCGCCAAGTCGGAGGAAGAAGGCGTGAAGTCGCTGCGCCAGTCCGGCCTGGTCAAGGTCAAGGCCGGCATGACCAGCCTGGAAGAAGTGCTCGGCTGTACCAACGAATAGGATAACGATCATGGCAACATCGGGCAATCAGGTCAAGGAATCGGTCTTCGCCTGGGAAGGCAAGGATAAAACCGGCAAGACCGTGCGCGGCGAGCTGCGCGCCGGCGGCGAGGCGGTGGTCAACGTCACCCTGCGCCGCCAGGGCATCATGGTCACCAAGGTCAAGAAGAAAGCCTACCGCTCGGGCAAGAAGGTGTCCGACAAGGACATCACCCTGTTCACCCGCCAGCTGGCCACCATGATGAAGGCCGGCGTGCCGCTGCTGCAATCGTTCGACATCGTCGGCAAGGGCCACGCCAATCCCTCCGTCTCCAAGCTGGTGATGGACCTGCGCGCCGATATCGAGACCGGCACCAGCCTGAACCAGGCGTTCCGCAAGTTCCCGCTCTATTTCGATCCGCTGTTCTGCAACCTGGTCGGCGCCGGCGAACAGGCCGGTATCCTGGAAGACCTGCTGACCCGGCTGGCGATCTACAAAGAGAAAACGCTGGCCATGAAGGCCAAGATCAAGTCGGCGCTGATGTATCCGGTGTCGATCCTGGCGGTGGCCTTCATCGTCACGGCCGTGATCATGATCTGGGTGGTGCCGGCCTTCAAGGAAGTGTTCACCAGCTTCGGCGCCAACCTGCCGGCGCCCACCCTGTTCGTGATGGCGGTGTCGGAATTCTTCGTGACTTGGTGGTGGCTGATTTTCGGCGGCCTGTTCGCGGCCATCTACTTCTTCTTCCGCGCCTGGCAGCGCTCCTTGCAGATGCAGCGCTTCATGGACAAGCTGCTGCTGCGCTTGCCGATCTTCGGCGACGTGATCCGCAAAGCCACGGTGGCGCGCTGGACCCGCACGCTGTCGACCATGTTCGCGGCCGGCGTGCCGCTGGTGGAGTCGCTCGACTCGGTGGGCGGCGCCGCCGGCAACGCCGTCTATCTCGATGCCACGCGCAAGATCCAGACCGAAGTCAGCACCGGCACCAGCCTGACGGTGGCGATGCAGAACGCCGACGTGTTCCCCAACATGGTCACGCAGATGGTCTCCATCGGCGAGGAATCCGGCTCGCTCGACGCCATGCTGGCCAAGGTGGCCGACTTCTATGAAGAGGAAGTCGACGACGCCGTGGCCTCGCTGTCGAGCCTGATGGAACCGGCCATCATGGTCATCCTGGGCGTGCTGATCGGCGGGCTGGTGGTGGCCATGTACCTGCCGATCTTCAAGCTGGGCTCTGTCGTCTAGGCGCGTTCCAGCACCGCGCGCTGGTTCGACAAATAAATGTTGTCGCGCGCCGCCGGCTTGCCGGTGGCGAGGCTGGCGATCCATTCGTCGGTGCTGATCACGGCCGCGAACGACGACTCCAGGACGATGCATTCGACGCGGTGGATTTCCGCCGCCGTCGCCATGCCCATGCGGTTGCGGTACGGCAGTGAGCCGGCCGCGTCGTGCAGGAACTCCACCGCGTAGCCCTCGTGCATGGCCTGGCGTATGGTCGAGTCGTTGCAGTTGTGCGTCATGTAGCCGACGATCACCACGGTATCGATATGCTTTTCCTTGAGCCACTGGCCGAAGTCGGTGCCGGCGAAGGTCGATGGCAAGTCCTTGGTGATCAGCTTGTCGTACGGCCGTTCGCCCACCACCGGGTGCAGGGCCACGCCGAAGCCGCCCTTGGCGAAGATCGGCGCGTCGGGCGGCAGCACGTGCTGCACCATGGCGATCGGGATGTCGTGGGCGCGCGCCGCGTCCATCGCCTTGCCGATCTGCGCCAGCGACGATTGCGGGTCTGGATATTCAATCTTGAAGTTGCCGCTGATGTATTCGTTCTGCACATCGATAACGACCAGGGCGCGGCGGGGAGCGGAGGTGGACATGGACTTTCCTTTGCGGTGGGAGGAGCGAACCCGCAGCTTAATAGCCAGCTTCCCACCTGCCATCCCTGTACGATGGTAATTGCCTATACCCCCACGGAGTTATAGCAAAAGCGCCCCTGCTGTGGCACTGTAATGCTTTCCATTCCACCGCAACGCTACCTTATGGAGCAGGCCCCGATCACCGTCATGACGGCGGACGACCACCCGGTGTTCCGCCAGGGCATCGCCAGCGTGTTGGCCAGCGATCCCGCGTTCCGGCTGGTGGCCGAGGCCCCCGGCGGACGCGAGGCCGTGTCGCTGTACCGCAGCCTGCGGCCACAGCTGGTGCTGATGGATATCCAGATGCCGGACCTGGACGGCGTGGAAGCCACCCAGATCATCCGCAACGAATTCCCGCACGCCGCCATCATCGTGCTGACCACCTACGAAGGCGATGCGCTGGTGATGCGCGCGATCAAGGCCGGCGCCGCCGGCTACCTGCTGAAGAGCGCGGCGCGGCTGGAAATGCTCGACACCATGCGCGCCGTCCACGCCGGCCGCCGCCACGTGCCGCCGCTGCTGGTGCAGGCGGTGGCACGCCAACAGCCCGGCGATACGCTGACGCCACGCGAGATTCAGGTGCTGGAGCTGGCCTCGCTGGGCAAGAGCAACCGCCTGATCGGCCGCCAGCTGTGCATCGCCGAGGAAACCGTGAAAGTCCACATGAAGAACCTGATGGCCAAACTACGGGCCAACGACCGCACCCACGCCGTGCTGATCGCGCTCGGTCGCGGCATCATCGGCGTGCGCAGCCGGTCGCGGCCGCTGGCCAGCTAGCCCTGGGTTTCGGTGCGGCCCAGCCAGGCCAGCAGCCGGTGCCGCAGGCTCGGCCTGCACGGCGCCTGGTAACAGATCTGGCCCGGCACCTTGAGGATCACTTCCGTGCCCTGCTCCGGCAGACTCAGCACATCCACCGTGCCGGCCAGCCGCCCGGCGCGCTCGCGCATGCCGGCCAAGCCGCGCGGCGGCTGCTCCATGCCCTTGCCGTCGTCGCGCACATAGACCACGAAAAACTCGCAGCCATACGCCAGCTCCAGCTCGACGTTGCCGGCCTGGGCGTGCTGGAAGGCGTTGTACAGCGCCTCGCGCACGATGGCGTAAATCTCTTCGCCCCGATCGCCTTTGATGGCGGCCTGCTCGCCGCTCACCACCATGCGAAAGCGGGTGTCGAAGTTTTCCTGCAGCGACTGCCCGATGGCGGCCAGCGCCTGGCTCAGGTTGTCGCCGTAGACCACCGGCATGCGCAGCGCCAGGATCTGGTGACGGCCCTCGGCCAGCACCTCGTCGGCCTGGTCCAGAATGTGCTCGATGGTGGCGCGCTCCGGGCTGTCGGCCGCCAGCCGGTGGCTCACACCCTGGAAGCGCAGGATCATGCCCTGCATGCTTTGCAGCAGGGTGTCGTGCAGGCCGGTGGCCACTCGCTCGCGCTCGGCCAGCAGCCGCAGCCGGGCGCCATAGGCGCGCCGCACGCGGCGCAGGCACAGCACAAACGTGGCCGTCAGTGCCACGCATGCCAGGCATGCCAGCAACAGCCCGAGCATCAACAACAACGGTGTCTGGGGAAACGACGACAAGGACGGGCTCCGGGCAAGATTTCGAGTACTCACCTTGCCATTGTCATCACGCTTTTGCTATCCCCCCGACGGGATAGTGCAATTGGAAAAAGCAGCCGCGATGTTGCTGTAATGCTTTAATATGAGTCCGTGACTATTTAAGATTATCGACGCCCATGCTGCAATCGACCCTGTTGTTCGCCCCCGCCGGCGACCTCGCCATCAGCCTGATCGCCGGATTGTTCGGCCTGCTGTTCGGCAGTTTCCTGAACGTGGTGATCCACCGCCTGCCCATCATGATGCAGCGCGAGTCGGACAACTACGTGGCCGCCGAAAGCGGCAAGCCGGAGCCGCACACGGAGCGCTACAACCTGGTGGTGCCGCGCTCGGCCTGTCCGCATTGCCAGCACCAGATCACGGCGGCGGAAAACATCCCGGTGGTCAGCTGGCTGGTATTGCGCGGCAAGTGCAGCAACTGCAAGGCGCCGATCTCGCCGCGCTATCCGGCGGTGGAGCTGCTGACCGGCGTGCTGTCGGCGCTGGTGGTGTGGAAACTGGGCAGCGGCTACGCCGGACTGGCCGGGCTGTTCTTCCTGTACTCCCTGGTCGCCATGACCTTCATCGACGCCGATACCCAATTGCTGCCCGACGACCTGACCTTCCCCCTGCTGTGGGCCGGCCTGCTGCTGAACGTGAACGGCACCTTCGTGCCGCTGCAGGATGCGGTGATCGGCGCCGCCGCCGGCTACCTGGTGCTGTGGGCGGTCTACTGGCTGTTCAAGCTGGCCACCGGCAAGGAAGGCATGGGCTACGGCGACTTCAAGCTGCTGGCGGCGCTGGGCGCGTGGATGGGCTGGGCCATGCTGCCGACCATCATTCTGCTGTCCTCGGTGGTGGGCGCGGTGGTCGGCATTTGCCTGATTGTGTTCGCCAAGCGCGGCCGCAACAACCCGATTCCTTTCGGCCCCTACCTGGCGGCGGCCGGCCTGATCGCCCTGCTGTACGGCGGCCCGTTGTCCTCCTTCACCAACAGCATCATGCATCCATGACCGCAGCCGGCAAGCAGCCCTTTGCCATCGGCCTGACCGGCGGTATCGGCAGCGGCAAGAGCACCGTGGCCGACATGTTTGCCGCGCGCGGCGCCAGCATCATCGATACCGACGTGATCGCCCACGGCATGACGGCGCCGCACGGTCCCGCCATGCCGGCCATCGTGGCCGAATTCGGCCCCGAGTTCGCAGACGCCAGCGGCGCCATGGACCGCGCGCGCATGCGCCAGCTGGTGTTCAGCGACGCCGGCGCCAAGGCCAGGCTGGAAGCCATCCTACATCCGCGCATCCGCGACGCCGCGCTTGCCGCCGGGGCGGCCGCCACCGGCAGCTACGTCATCTATGCCGTGCCGCTGCTGATCGAATCGGGCACCTGGCGTGCACGCGTGGCGCGCCTGTTGGCAGTAGACTGTCCAGAAGACGTGCAAATCGCCCGCGTGATGGCGCGCAGCCATCTGCCCGAGGCCCAGGTGCGCGCCATCATGGCGACCCAGGTCAGCCGGGCCGAGCGTCTGGCGGCGGCCGATGACGTCATTGTCAATAATGCAGGAATCGATGCGCTGGAAGCCCAAGTGGATCGATTGCACGCCATTTATCTGCAAATTCGCTGGTAATTTGGCGTAGAAAGGCAATAATGCCTTCGCAACGTTTGTAATTTTGCTTCGCTTGCTTCAAAATCACGAGAATTCTTTGCAAGTCCATCTATAGAGGGATGTTATTTTGATCGTCTACGAATATCCTTTCAACGAGCGCATCCGCACGTTGCTGCGCCTGGAGGATTTGTACGAGAAATTCAAGTTCTTTGTGCATCAAGAACATTCGATGCAACACCACGTTGCGCTGGCCACTATTTTCGACATGCTCGAAGTTGCCGGCCGCGCCGACTTAAAATCCGATCTGCTGCAAGAACTGGAGCGCCAGCGCCAAACGCTACTGGGCTACCGCATGAATCCCAACGTCCAGGCCGAAACGCTGGACGCCATCCTCAATGAGTTGGACGGCGTCAGCGGCGCGCTGGTCGCGGCCCAGGGCAAGACCGGCCAGAACGTGCGCGACAACGAATGGCTGATGAGCATACGCGGCCGCACCATCATTCCGGGCGGCGCCTGCGAATTCGACCTGCCGTCCTACTACGCCTGGCAGCAGCGTCCCGCCGAGCAGCGCTTCAACGACATCGTCACCTGGTTCGCGCCGCTGGCGCCGCTGTTCGACGCGCTGGCCCTGGTGCTGCGCCTGCTGCGCGATTCGGGCGGCCCGGTCAAGATGATCGCCGTGGCCGGCAGCTATCAGCAGATGTTGCAGGGGAAGGTGTATCAGATGCTGCGCCTGACGCTGGATGAATCGATGGGCGCGATCCCCGAGATTTCGGCCAACAAGTACATGCTGTGGGTGCGTTTCACCTCGCAGGGCGGCGACCTGAAACCCAAGCCTTTGGAAGATGATGTACCATTCGAGCTCACGCTTTGTAACTTCTGACCAATCATCATGACCACTGTAGTTGAATGCCCTACCTGCTCCGCCAAAGTCGAGTGGAAGCCGGAAAACAAGTTTCGCCCGTTCTGCTCGGATCGCTGCAAGAAGATCGACCTCGGCGCCTGGGCCGAGGAAAAGTATGTGATTCCGGTCGCTCCGCCGAAAGATCCTCTCGACGAGGAATAATCCGCCTTACATCACCTTCACGGCCTTGCCGATGTACAGCACCGGCCCGGTCGGCTTGCCGGTTGGCGAGCCGGTTGCCGGTTCCAGCGTGATTTCGAACAGCTGATCCTCTTCCACCGGCGGCAAGGTATCCAGCGCCAGCTTGAGCGAGCGGTTGGATTCCACCAGTCCCAGCGATACCGGCCCGCTCCATCCTGGCGCCTTGGTCCAGAACTGCAATGCCTTGCGGTCGGGCACCACCGTGCCGCGCAGCGGCGTCAATGTCAGTTGGCGATTCATGCTGGCTTGCACCACCCAGCCGGCGCCGCGATCCTGCGGCGCGGCCAGCACCACCATATACGCCGCCTGCGGTGCGGGCGGCCGCATCAGCAAAGTCACGCCCAGCGCCAGGCTGGCAGCAACCGCGCCACCGGCCAGCCCGCGCCACAGACGCAGATCGTCCCACCAGCGACGCCAGCCTGCCGCAAGCATGGACGTCGGGGCTGCGGGGGCGGCTGCAGCACTCACGCTGCCGGCGATGCGCGGCCACAGGCGTGCTGACGGCTCCACTTCCGGCGCCAGCGCCGTCAGCGGCAGCAGGCGACTTTCCCACGCATCGACCTCTGCACGCAACTGCGGCTCGCGCACCAGCCGCTGCTCGACCTCGCGCCGCGCGCTGGCCGGCAGCGTGCCGAGCACGTACTCGCCGGCCAACTGCTGTAATTGTTCGGGCGTTTCGTTCATCCCATGCACTCCCGCAATGCGACCAGGCCCCGCTTGAGCCAGGCCTTGACCGAGCCCAGTGGCGCGTTCAGGCGCGCCGCGATTTCGCTGTGGCTGCAGCCGTCGACATACGCGCAGACGATGCTGTTGCGCTTGGCGCTATCGAGATGTTCGAGGCAATCCTGCAAGCGTCCCATGCTGGCCTGCAGTTCGAATTGTTCCATCACCGGATCGGCGTGCTCCTCCTGCAAGGCATCCAGCATGTCGGCATCGGCCTGCACCTCGCGCTCGCTGCCGCGCAAGGCGTTCAGCGCCTGATGCCGCACCACGCTGTAGATCCAGCCACGGCCGGCGCCGCGCGCCGAGTCGAAGCTTGCGGCCTTGTGCCAGATGCTGACGAACGCATCGTGCAGCACATCCTCCGCCACATCGCGCCGGCGCACGATGCGCAGCGCCACGCCGAGCAGATGTCGCCCGTCCTGTTGATACAGGCGGTGCAAGGCCTGCTGGTCGCCCAAGGCACAGGCGGCCAGCACAGCGTTGTAGTCGAACAGCTCGGGCGCGTTGGGCATCGGCCGATTATAGCGACAGTTATGCTGCCTTCCAGAAAATATAATCAGCCTGGTACTGTACCTTCTGCTTGCTGCCGGCATTGGCTGCGGCGCACGGTGCGGCCGGCGCCACGCCGCCCTTGGTGGCGACGCGCTGAATGTGGCTGATGCCGAACATCTCGCCGCTGCCCACCGACGGATTGGCTTTCACCAGTTGATACGGAATATTGCCGGCGCCAGCAGGCGCAACGGCCAACTGGGTGGCGGTCAGCTTGGAGCCGTCGTTGCTCTGCCAGGTGGCCGGTGGACCGAAGTATTTGCCGACGGCCTTGCCGCTGCGGTCGCTCAGCACGGCATCCGGGCCGATGAAGGTCCACTCGAACTGGTCGGCAACATCCTTCTTGGCTTTGCATTCATAGGTGATGTCGCCGGCGCCAACGGTTTCCATGGCAACGCGATGGCCGGTCGGCACCTGCACGGCGGCAGGCAAGCCTTGCTGGTCGAACTTCGACATGCCGGCGCAAGCGGACAGCATCAGCGCGGTGGCAATGGCTGCGGCAACAACAGTGGTTTGGGATGTTTGCATGACGGACTCCTGGTCGGGTGTAAGGGATCAGCACGCGACATCGCGGCTGATACCTGTACTACCCGCCAGCGCGCCGTTTGGATGCAGCGCGATGCAAATATTTTTTCAGGCCTGGTAACGCACCTGTTCCAGCCATTCCAGTAGGGGAATGGTGGCCGGCAGCAGCGGCTCGACGCCGACCGTGCCCTGCCAGGCGAAGGCCTGCCCTTCCAGGCTCTGCGGCTCGCCCGACCAGTCGCGGCTGATGTAGAAATGCAGCCGCACATGCGCGTGTGGATAAACGTACTCCACGCCGCACCACTCCTCGGCGCTATGGATGGTCAGGCCCAGCTCCTCGACAAACTCGCGCTTCAAGGCTTGCAGGATGGTCTCGCCCGGATCGACTTTGCCACCGGGGAATTCCCAGTAGCCGTCATACGGTTTGCCTGCTGGACGTTGGCCCAGCAACACATCCCCATTCGGCTTAACCAGGATGCCTACTGCTACATCGACAGGCTTGGTCATGCCAGCTTCCCTGCGTAGTCCTTGGCGAACTGCCACGCCACGCGGCCCGAACGCGAGCCGCGCTGCAAGGCCCAGCGCAAGGCGTCGGCGCGCGCCGCCTCGATCTGCGTTTCGGTGCAGCCGAGCGAAGACAGCCAGTGGCCGACGATGGCCAGGTAGTCGTCCTGCTTGAACGGATAGAAGGTCAGCCACAGGCCGAAGCGCTCCGACAGCGAGATCTTCTCTTCCACCGTTTCGCCCGGATGCAGGTCGCCGTCTTCGTCATGCTTGTAGCTCATGTTGTCGGACATGCGTTCCGGCAGCAGGTGGCGGCGGTTGGAGGTGGCGTAGATCAGCACATTGTCCGACTGCGCCGAGATGCTGCCGTCCAGCGCCACCTTCAGCGCCTTGTAGCCGCTCTCGCCTTCCTCGAACGACAGGTCGTCGCAGAAGATGATGAAGCGCTCGGGCCGGCCGGCCACGATGTCGACGATGTCCGGCAGCTCGGCCAGGTCGGCCTTGTCCACCTCGATCAGGCGCAGGCCGTCCTTGCCGAACTGGTTCAGGCAAGCCTTGATCAGCGAAGACTTGCCGGTGCCGCGCGCGCCGGTCAGCAGCACGTTGTTGGCCGGCTTGCCCTGCACGAACTGGCGCGTGTTCTGCTCGATCTGCTCCTTCTGCGGGCCGATGTGCTGCAAGTCGTCCAGCGCGATCTGCGACACGTGCGTCACCGCCTGCAAATAGCTCGCGCCATTGCTGCGTTGACGCCAGCGGAAGGCGAAGCCCAGTTTCCAGTCCGGTTCGCGCGGGGCTTGCGGCAGCACCGCCTCCACGCGCGCCAGCAAGGCCTCGGCGCGCACCAGGAATTGTTCAAGAGGCGTCGCCATCTTACGAACGGTAGTCGGCGTTGATCGAAACGTAGTCGTGCGACAGGTCGCAGGTGTACACGGTAGCCGCCGCCGCGCCGCGCGCCAGCTTCACGCGCACGGTGATCTCGCTCTGCTTCATCACGCGCTGGCCGTCTTCTTCCTTGTAGTCGGGATTGCGGCCGCCGTTCTTGGCTACCCACACGTCGTCCAGGTACAGGTTCAGCTTCGACACGTCGAGGTCGTCCACGTCGGCATAACCGATCGCTGCCAGGATGCGGCCCAGGTTAGGGTCGGAAGCGAAGAAGGCGGTCTTCACCAGCGGCGAGTGGCCGATCGAGTAAGCGATCTTGCGGCACTCATCCACGTTGGCGCCCTCTTCCACGATGATGCTCATGAACTTGGTGGCGCCTTCGCCGTCGCGCACGATGGCTTGTGCCAGGAACAGCGACAGTTCGGTCACGGCGTCGCGCAGGGCGGCGTATTCAGGCTGGTCGACCGAGGTGATCTCCAACGAACCGGCGCCGGTGGCGATCAGCATGAAGGAATCGTTGGTCGAGGTGTCGCCGTCGATGGTGATGCAGTTGAACGACTGGTTGGCGGCGTGCTTGACCAGCTGGTCCAGCACCGGTTGCGCCACCTTGGCGTCCAGCGCCAGGTAGCCCAGCATGGTGGCCATGTTCGGCTTGATCATGCCGGCACCCTTGGAGATGCCGGTCATGGTGACCGTGTGGCCGCCGATGGTCACCGTGCGCGAGCCGGCTTTCGGCTGCGTGTCGGTGGTCATGATGGCTTCGGCCGCGTTGTACCAGTTGTCGGCTTTCAGGCCGGCGATGGCTTGCGGCAGGCCGGCGATGACTTTGGCGGCCGGCAGCGGCTCCAGGATCACGCCGGTCGAGAACGGCAAAATCTGCGCCGCATCCACGCCCAGCTGCGCGGCCAGCGCGGCGCAGGTTTCATTCGCCAGCGACAGGCCCAGCTCGCCGGTGCCGGCGTTGGCGTTGCCGGTGTTGACCAGCAGCGCGGCGATCGGCTTGCCGCTGGTTTGCGCGGCGGCCAGGTGCGCCTTGGCGATTTGCACCGGCGCGGCGCAGAAGCGGTTGAGCGTGAACACGCCGGACACGGTGGCGGTCGGCGCCAGTTTCATCACCAGCACATCCTTGCGGTTCGGCTTCTTGACGCCGGCTTCGGCAAAGCCGATTTCGACGCCGGAGACCGGCTTCAGTTCGGAGGCAATGGGCAGGGGGGAATTGACGGCCATATTCGTGATCTCGTGGGTGGAAAGAGGAGCCGCTATTGTAATCCCTGATACCGCCGGTTGCAGCCATGACAGAACAGTAAATTTATTAAAAATTCACTGGAGGGATATCGTACAACCCCCTGTTTATGCACGGTTTTTTGCATAAAAACCACAATAATTAGCACTACCGTACGGTTTAACGTTTTTCTATTTCATGCTCTGGGGAAATTCGTCTATGTTAATAAATGAATGCCCCATCCCTGCATTGCAAGAGCCGCAAAGACGGCAAAACTTCAGACAAACGATAACTCCCCTAGGACTGAACACATGAAAAAGCAACTTTTAGTAGCTGCCGTACTGGCTGCGACCGCGTCCCTGCAGGCGCAAGCCGGCGCCATGGACGACGGCAACCTGAGCATCAGCGGCTTCGGCACGCTGGGCGCGGCCAAGAGCAACCTCGACGAAGGCCAGTTCGCGCGCTACAACCAGGCCGAAGGCGTGGGCGACAAGGCCCGCATCGGCCTCGATAGCAACCTCGGTTTGCAAGCAACGTACAAAATCAACGACTGGCTGTCCGGCACCGCGCAGGTGCTGACCCGCAAGAACACCAGCCCGACCTTCACCACCGACCTGACCTGGGCCTTCCTGAAAGCCCGCATCAACGACGAGACCAGCGTGCGCGTCGGCCGCGTCGTCATGCCGATCTTCCTGATCTCGGACTACCAGAACGTCGGCTACGCCAACACCATGATGCGTCCGCCGATCGAGATGTACGCCCAGGCTCCGATTGAAAACGTCGACGGCGCCGACATCAACTACCAGCACGCCTTCGGCGATTTCAACTTCACCACCCAGGCCTTCATCGGCACTAGCCGCGGCAAGCTGTTCGTGGCCAACGGCAACACCGTCGCCACCTATCGCGCGCCGGCCGCCGGCATCAGCTTCAGCGGCGAATACGGCCCGTTCACGGCCCGCATCAGCCATGCCCGCGCCGACCTCAAGACCAACGACCTGACGCCGATCAACAACCTGACCAACACCCTGCGCGGCATCGGCTTCACGCAACTGGCCAGCGACATCAGCCTGGTGCAGGGCAAGAAGATCGCCTTCACCTCGTTCGGCGCCACCATGGACTGGCACAACATCGTGGTGCAGGCCGAGTACGCCCAGCGCCGCGCCAAGGAAGCCGTCTACATCCCGGACACCAACGCCTGGTACGCCATGGCCGGCTACCGCATCGGCAAAGTGCTGCCGTACTACTCGCACGCCGCCTACAGCGATGCCGGCCACTCGGTCGCGCTGCCGGCCACCTTCCCGAAAGCCGGCGTACTGGCGGCCACCGTCAACAACGTGCTGGCTTCGGCCGAGCAGAAGTCGGACCTGATCGGCGTGCGCTGGGACTTCGCCAAGTCGATGGCGCTGAAAGTGCAGGTCGACCGCATCAAGCCGGGCACCAAATCGGGTGCGCTGATCTTCGCGCCGGCCGCCGGCATCAAGAAAAATGTCACCGTCGTCGGCGCTGCGCTCGACTTCGTATTCTGATTAGGGAGGCGCTATGAAAAATCTGATGTCCACCCTGCTGCTGGCCGCGTTTGCTGTTGCCGCCCTGCCCGCTTCGGCGGCCGAAATCGTCGTCATCGTCAGCCAGAAGAATCCAGCGACCCGCATGTTCTCGGAACAGGCTTCGCAATTCTTCCTCGGTAAATCGAACCTGTTCACGCCGGTCGACCAGGCCGACGGCTCGGCCATCCGCAACGAGTTCTATCACAAGGTAGCGGACAAGGACGCGGCCCAGGTCAAAGCGCTGTGGTCCAAGCTGGTGTTCACCGGCAAAGCCACGCCGCCGAAAGAGTACGCCAGCAGCGCCGAGGTGAAGAAAGCAGTTGCTGCCGATCCGAAAGCAATCGGGTATATTGACAAGTCGGCAGTTGACGATACCGTCAAAGTAATCTTGACCCTGCCTTAATCCAGGTCGTCCTGCCAGCCTGCCGCGCCAGCCGCGCGGCAGGCGCGTGTGCTCCTGGCTTCGCCAACAAGGAGTGAACGTTTTGAGTCTTTCGTTACGCGCGCAGTTCCTGCTGCTCAGCGCCATTATTCAAGCGCTGGTGGTCGGCCTGCTGGTCTGGAACAGCCTGCGCCTGATGAACCACGCCGTCGGCACCAACGCCGAGCGGGTGGCGCAAGAATACGCGGTCACGCTCAATCTCTCCCTCAGTCCCTACGCCACACGCGGCCGCCTGCCCGAGCTGAACAGCTACCTGGCCGAAATGCTGTCCGACCCAGACGACAGCTTCCTGCGCTACCTCACCATTCTCGACGAAAACGACCAGCCCATCATCGCCGTGGGCAAGCGCGACATGGCGCTGCCGGCCCTCCTCAAGCAAGGCGGCGGCACCAGCTTCAAGGGCGTGCGCACCATCATCAGCGACGCCACCCTGCACGCGCGCTCGCCGCTGCTGCTGGCCGACAACCGCATCGGCAGCATCAACTTCGGCCTCACCACCACCGACCTGAAGCGCGCGCGCGACGAAGTGCTGCTGCAGGCCGGCATCATCTCGCTGATCGGCTTCGGCGCCGCCATGGCCATGTTCTACGTCTTCACGCGCGGCATCGGCCGCCGGCTGGAGGCGCTCACCGAAGAATCCGAGCAGATCGCGCTAGGCGACTACAGCAAGGCGCTGCCGGTGCACGGCGACGACGAACTGGCGGTCTTCACGCGCGCGCTCAACGCCATGAGCGCGGCGCTGCGCGAACGCATCGCCGCGCTGGAGCAATCGCAGCAGCGCCTGTCGGAATCGGAGGCGCGCTTCAAGACCCTGTTCGACATGGCGCCGTTGCCGCTGACGGTATCGGACCGCGACGGCCGCATCGTCGCCGCCAACCGCGCGCTGACGCACACCTTCGGTCAGGGCGCCGACCGCCTGATCGGCAAGCGCAGCGACGAAGTGCCGTTCTGGGCCAGCACCCAGGAGCGCGAGCGCATCTGGGCCATCTACCGCGACGAGGGCGCGGTGCACGGCGCCATCGCCGGCGTGCTGCTGCCGGACGGCAGCGTCGGCAGCGTGGCGATCTGGTCGTCCTCGCTGACGTTGGACGGCAACGGCGCCATCATCTGGGCCCTGCTCGACCTGACCGAAGAACTGAACGCCAAGCGCGAACTGAAAGACCTCAACGTCTCGCTGGAAAGCCGGGTGCGTGAACGCTCGGCGGCGCTGGAGCGCGCCAACGCCGACCTCAGCACGGCGCTGCAAACGCTGCAGCACACCCAGGATGAATTGCTGGCATCGGAGAAAATGGCCTCGCTTGGATCGCTGGTGGCCGGCATCGCGCACGAACTGAACACGCCGATCGGCAACAGCCTGCTGGCCTCGACCGCGCTGCGCGACCGCGTGCAGGAGTTCGACCGTCATGTGGTCGCCGGCGCGCTGCGCCGCTCCGAGCTGACGGCGCACCTGGAGGAAGTACGCATGGCCAGCGAACTGATCTCCGGATCGCTGCACAAGGCGGCCGAGCTGATCTCCTCGTTCAAGCAGATCGCGGTGGACCAGACCAACGACCAGCGGCGCGTGTTCAACCTGCTGTCGGCGGTGCACGACACCATCGCCACCTACATGCCGCGCCTGCGCCGCGTGCCATGCGAAGTGGTGCTGCAGATCCCGGCCGAGATGAGCCTGGACTCGTATCCGGGCGGCCTGTACCAGGTGCTCAACAACCTCATCAACAACACCCTGAGCCACGCCTTCGAACAGCAGGCCGGCGGCGCCATCACGGTGCGCGCGGACGCGGTGGACGGCGACACCATCGAGCTGGTCTTCAGCGACGACGGCTGCGGCATGAGCGAGGATGTGCTCAAGCGCGTATTCGATCCCTTCTTCACCACCAAGATGGGCCAGGGCGGCACCGGGCTGGGGATGAACATCGTCTACAACATCGTCACCGGCATCATGGGCGGCCGCATCACCATCGACTCCACGCCCGGCGCCGGCGCCACGGTGCGCATGCTGCTGCCGCGCACCGCGCCCCAACGTTAGCTTTTCTTCTTCAGGTAGCCGTGCATGTCGAGCCAGCGGGCGTAGGCGTCGAACCAACCGGTGCTGGTGGTGGTCTTGGGATACATACCGAAGCCGTGCCCGCCCTGCTCGTACAGGTGGAACTCCACCGGCCGCTTGGCCTTGCGCCAGCTGTCGACCAGGCCGTATTCGATGTTGCCGAACAGCGGATCGTCGGCGGCCAGCGCCACGAACAGCGGCGGCGCATCGGCCTCCACCTTGACCGGCGCCAGCGGGCCGTAGATGTTGGCGATGAAGGCAGGCCTGGCGTCCTGCCCGTGCAGCGCGGTCGCCATGGTCAGCATGGCGCCGGCGGAAAAGCCGATCATGCCGACGCGGTCGCTGTCCACCTTCCATTCAGCGGCACGCGCACGCACCAACGCGAAGGCGGCACGGGCGTCGGCGATCTGCGGCGCGAACGTCACCGCCGGGCTTTCCTTCGACGGCTCGCGCGCGGCGCGCGCACCGCCGGAAAACATCTCGGCCATGGCGCGGTTGAAGGCGTCCATGTCCTTCGGCGTCTGCACCAGGCGGTACTTGAGCACGAAGGCGGCCACGCCACGGTCGGCCAGCGCCTTGGCGACATCCCAGCCTTCGTTGTTCATCGACAGTGTGCGGAAGCCGCCGCCCGGCGCCACGATCACCGCCGCGCCGGTGGCCTTGGCCGGATCGGGCAGGAACGGCGTCAGCGTGGCCTCCGTGACGTTGCGCGCGAACACGCTGCCGTATTGGCTGTGCCAGCTTTCCTGCACCGTGGCGCCGGGCAGCGCGCCGGTGTTCAGCTTGATGGCGTTGGGCTGGGCCGGCGCCACGATCGGCGTCATCTTGTCGTTCTGCGCCATGGCGGGCGTGCCGATCAGGGCACACACTGCCAGCGCGATGGCTAGTTTATTTTGCATGGTCTCCTCCTGTTATTGTTCAAGCGCCACACTACGATTGAGCACCAGCACGGCGTCCTGCCCTGCCACGCCCGCACCCGGTTGACCCGAGCCCACGCTCAGCTTGTACTGCCCGGGGATCAGTTGCCGAGCGCCGTCGCGGGTGACAAAGCTCAGGTCGCGCGGCAGCAGACGGAAGCTGATCTGCCGACGTTCGCCAGGCTTGAGCGACACGCGCTGGAAGCCGCGCAGCGCCAGCCTTGGCGCACCTTCAAAGCCGGGCGGCGTCAGGTAGAGCTGGGCCACTTCGTCGCCGGCGCGCTTGCCGGTGTTGCTGATCTCGGTGGTGACCACCACGCCGTTTTCGGCCGCGCCATCCACCGGCGCCACCTGCAGCGGCGCGTAGCTGAAGGTCGTGTAGCTGAGGCCGGCGCCGAAGGCGTACACCGGCGTGCCGCTGTAGTAGCGGTAGGTGCGGCCCTTCATCGTGTAATCGTCGAACGGCGGCAGGTCGTCCAGGCTGCGGTAGAAGGTCAGCGGCAGGCGGCCGCCGGGATCGGCGCGGCCGGTCAGCACATTGGCCACCGCCAGCCCGCCGGACTGGCCCGGATACCACGCTTCCACGATGGCCGAGGCGTTGTTCTTGGCCCACGACAGGTCGAGCGCGCTGCCGTTCATCAGCACCACCACCAGCGGCTTGCCCAGCGCCTTGGCGCGCTCCAGCAGGCGGCGCTGGTCGGCCGGCAGGTCGAGCGAGGTCTTGTCGCCGCCGGAAAAGCCTTCCACCTTGATCGCCATTTCCTCGCCTTCAAGCTCGGAGGTCAGGCCCACCACGGCGACGATCACATCGGCATCGGCGGCGCCTGCCTTCAGGTCGGCTTCCTCATTGGTGGACACACGCTTCCAGAACAGGCCCGGCACGCCGGTGCCGCCGGTTTCCACATAAAACTCCAGCGGATAACGCTGGCCTTTCTCCAGCCGCACGTCACTCAACTGCAGCGGCTCGGCCCATTGCGAATAGTTGAGTGCCTCCACCACCGGCTTGCCGCCCACGGACAGCTTGCCTTTGACACCCGATACGCCGAGCCGGTACATGCCGCTCTCCGGCGCCATCAGGTAACCGCTCCAGACGACCTTGTGCTTGTCCTCCACCGCCTTCAGCTCAAGCGCATGCGACTCCAGGCCACGCTCGATGCTGGTGACCACTGGCTTGCTGTCGTACTTGCCATCCTTGCTGTTGAAGTATTCGGTGCGCAGGCCGGGCTTGCCGTCCGGCGTGCGCAGGGCTGTGGCGGGCACCGGGTCGCCGTCGGTGATCGACGGCGCCGCCGCCACCAGCCGCACCTGCGCCTGCGGCAGCACGCGGCGCAGGCCATCCACTACCGACACCGGCGGCGCCGATTGCGTCGATGAGTAATTGCCGCGCAGGACGCGGGTGGCGTCGGCCAGCGGGCCGATCACCGCCAGCTTCAGGCCCGGCTTGAGCGGCAGCACGCCGTCGTTCTTCAGCAGCACCAGGCTCTTGATGGCCGCCTCCAGCGCCAACTCCTGGTGCTTGGCGTTGCCGATGGCGCTGACCGGCACCGGCTTGCCGTCACGTTGCGGCAAACCGGCCAGGTCGCCGTTGCGGTAGCGCGCCGAGAATAGCCGAACCAGCGCCTGGTCGATATCGCCCATGCCGATCAGGCCGCGCTGCCACGCTTCGCGATAGCGCGCGCTCAGGTTGGGCACGTCGCCCAGGGTCTTGGTGTTGCACTCGTTGTCGGTGCCGGCCTTGAGCGCGACGGCCACGGCGGCGGCCGGATCGGGCGCGTACTTGTGCTGTTCCGAGATGTCGGTGACGGCGTCGCAGTCGGATACCACGTAGCCCTTGAAGCCCCAGGCGCCGCGCAGGTACTGCTTCATCAGCAGCTCGCTGCCGCAGGCCGGCTGGCCGTTGATGCGGTTGTAGGCGCACATGATGGAACCGGCCTTGGCGTCGACGATGGCGGCGCGGAAGGCCGGCAGATAAGTGTCTTCCAGGTCATGCGGGGTGACGAACACGTCGGCATAGTGCCGCGTCGATTCCGGGCCGCTGTGCACGGCGAAGTGCTTGGGTGTTGCCACCACGTGCGGCAGGTCGGGATTCGGCCCCTGCATGCCCTGGATGAAGGCCACGCCCAGCGCGGCCGTCAGTTTCGGATCTTCACCGTAGGTTTCCTGGCCGCGTCCCCAGCGCGGGTCGCGGAAGATGTTGATATTCGGCGACCAGGTGTTGAGACCGGTGCCGATCTTGCCCAGATGCCCGGTGGCGCGGCCCAGCGTATGCAGCGCGCGCACCTCGACGCCGATGGCCGAGGCCACCTGCTGCACCAGCGGCGCGTCGAAGCTGGCGGCCAGGCCTATCGGTTCCGGGAAATTGGTGGTCGGCACCGGCCCGAGCGCGCCGTGCAGCGATTCGGTCCACCAGTTGTAGGCCGGAATGCCGAGACGCGGCACGGCCGGCGCCACGTTGAGCAACTGCTCGATTTTTTCGTCGAACGTCAGCTTGCCCACCAGCGCCCGGGCCTCGGTTTCGGCCTGCTGCGGCGCCTCGGCGGCGCCGGCAGAAACCGGCAAAACCGCCGCCAGCATCAACGCGCAATATTTTCCAGCACGACCTGTCCGGCCGGTCTTTTCATCTCGCATGTTAGTCTCCATGTTATAGCGGCTAAAAATGTTTGCGATAACATTTAGCCAGTGCAGAGACTGTAGTGCGGTAATTAGCTAGAAACCAATAACTTTTTCAGCTTCATCGATATCGAAAAGGATATCAGCGCGCCAGCGCGCGGCGTTCGATGAAGTCGCCGGTGCGGGCGCGGTAGCTAAAGGTGGTGGCGCTGTCGGACGACACCACTTCCAGCATGCCGCCGTGGGAGATGGCGATTTCGGAAGCGATGTACAGCCCCAGCCCCAAACCCTGGCCGCCGCTGCTGTCCGAACGCCAGAACGGCTTGAACAGCTGGGCCTGGACCTCGTCCGGAATCGGCTGCCCGGTATTGGTGACGGACAGTTCGACAATGCCGTTCGACACGCTCAGCTTGACGACCACGGGCGACGACGCACTGCCGTGCACGATGGCGTTCTTGAGCAGGTTGGACAGCAACTGCACCATGCGCGGCGCATCGCACAGCAGCGCCACGCCGGTCGGCATGTCGGCGATGATCTCGCGCTGCGGGTGCACGTTGCGCAGCTCATCGATGGCCTGCTGCAGCGGCCGTTCGAGACGGTTTTCATGACGCAGGTCGAGCGCGATGCCGCCGCCCATGCGGCCGCGCGTGAAGTCGGTGACATCGTCGATCAGCGCGGCGATGCGCTGGCTGCTGCGCTGCATGGTGTCGAGCAGCGGCGTGAGCGATGCCGGCGCGTGGTGGCGCAGGATCTGGGTGCCGTTCATGAGCGTGCTCAGCGGCGTTCGGATATCGTGGCCCAGCACGGCGATGAATTGCTCGCGCATCCTGGACGTCCTCATCTCATCGCTGAGCGCCGCCTGGGCTTCATCCAGCACCACCTCCCTCGCCAACTGGCGGCTGATGAGTTCCGCGAACAGCACCAGCGTGTTGCTCGTGGCCGAACGCGTCAGTTCGGCCTTTTCCGGATCGAGTCCGCACAGCGTGCCGAAGTACTCGCCGCCGGGACGGTGCAAGGGAATCGAGAAATAACTTTGAAAGCCGTAGATCCTCGGCGTGTGATGGTCGCGATAGCGTTCGCTGTCGCACACCGAATCGATGATGATGGCGGCGTCCGTGTCGCGCACCTCCTCGCACAGCGTGGTGGTCACATCGAGCGCGTCGCCGATCTTCAGCCCGAAGCCGAGCTTGTCGAGCACGGCGCAGGTATGCCAGGTGTCGGCCGTCACCCGCGCGATGCAGACAAAGCGCAGCCCGGTCAGTTCGGACACCGCCTGCAATATCGTCGGCACCGCGCTGATCTGTTCTATCGTCGCAATGTCCACATCCAACGTCTGTAGCATAGTCGCTCCCGCTCCACCATAAAAAACCCCGCAAGGCCTACATCTTACGGGTTTTCATCTGCCGACATCGCGACTTACGCCAAGCGGCATTTTTTATGGCAAAAAATCGAGGAGCAGGACCACCCGACGCGCCGGAGTGCGGTTCCAGGCTGCGTGTTCGAGCCGGTCGTCGAACACCAGCGCGCGGCCGGCATCCCAGGCGCGGATTTCGCCGCCCACCGTCAGGGCGCAATCGCCGTCCGGCACTTCGAGTCCAAGGTGGCAGCGCAAGAACTGTCCCGGCGCACCGGTGTGCGGCTTAATCACCGTGCCGGGCTGTAATACGGAAAACGCCACCGCACCATGCGAAGGAATCAGTGATTCAATCAAGGCATAGGTGAAGGGGCAGCGACTCTGCATACCTTGCAGCGGCTCGCGGTGCGGCAGGTTCCACAGCCCGAACACTTGCCAACCCTCATCGTAAAGCTTGCGCTCGACATAGTCGCTCAGCTGGTGCTCAACCGCCAGGAATTCCGCGTAGATGCGCTCCCAATGGTGCTCCAGCGCGGCCGTGAAGGCAAATTCTCCAGGGGAATAAAAAGCGGTAGTGGACATGGCCGGTGCTCAGGCGCCACTGCGGGCAGACCACGCGTCGTAGATCGCATCGGCCATCGAACTGCCTCCCGTCTTGGCGGCGACATCGAGCAGGGCAAATGCTTGTTTGACACGCAGCGCAAGCTGGGCCAAGCCGACCGCATCGTGCAGCAGCCGCACGGCCGTGTCGCGGTAGTCCGCATGACTGGTGGTGCACAACTCCGCCAGGCCCGCCGTTTCCAGCAGCAACGGATCGACCAGCGCCGACAGGTCGCGGCCCTTGTAGCAAAGCAGGGGCACGCCGAGACTCAAGGCATCCATGGCGGTGTTGGTGCCGCCAAACGGAAAGCTCTGCAACACCAGGCTGCACTCGCCCAGCTCGCGCATATAGTCGGCGTAGCTCGTCGTTTCGAACACCAGCGCATCGGGGAACTTTTGCTTCAGGCGCGATTCGAACGCAACTTTCGCGCCGCCACGCAGATTGGGGAAGAAGCGCAGCGTCGTGCCCGCCGGTGCGGCCGCTTGGATCTGCCCAACCATGTCGAGGAAATCCGCATTCAGCTTCATGAAGGCGGCATTGACGCCAATCACGGGCGCCGTGCCCACGTCCTGTGCATCCTGCACGCGGCTGCCGGCAGGCGGCACCGGCAGCGGCTGGCGGCCATAGGTGATCAGCGTACCGTAACCTTCCGATGGATCGGGCAATAGTTTGTCGAACACCACGGTGCCGTCGATGGTGTCGCTGCAGACTGGCGATGGATGTCCGACCGAGGCCAGTTGCAACGGCGCCAGCCGCAACAGCGACAGCGAGAACGTCCACAAGCACATGCCCACACTCGGGTAGAGGATGACGTCCGGACGCGACGCCTGCACCAGCTGCGCCAGCACGGCGACGTCGCGCTCTTCGGGCGGGAAATAGCTGACTTCATCGGCAATCGTCGCATGTTCCGGGCACCTGGTAGGCAGGTCGGCCAACAGGGTTACGTGGAAGCGCGTTTGCAGCTCGGCGATCGCTTCCGCATAGCAGCGGTACATCGCATGCTGCGGAAAGAATAATTCGGATACCACGGTCAGGCGTGGTTTGACGGCAGCGGGCACGATGGCCGCCGGCCGTGGGACAATCTGGCGCAGCATGTGCGAGGCCTGCGCCACGATCGCACGCTTGGCGCGGTGCTTGGCGTCCGTGTTCAGATAGCTGACGGCGAACGCCGACATTTGCAGCTGCTGCAACATGCCTGGAAAGAAATCGACTGGGGGCAAGTGGACGACCCACTCCGCCAGATGGTTCAGGCTGGCGGCGCGCTCGGCCTCCATCGGCTCGTCATCCAGCGCGACGATGCCAAACAGCGCGGCCGTTTGCATGTCCTTGTCGGCCCACTGTTGCAACGCTGCCGGCGTGACGCAGGTAGCATCGGCCAGCAAAGCCAGCTTGCGCTGTTTCCAGTAAGGTAAAGCCGTGACCGATGTGTAAGGCGCCGGCCCGGCGAGCTTGAGCGCGCCGGCGATAAATACTACCGGGTCGCAATGCAGGCAACTGGCAATGGAGCGGATGGCGCGGCGAACCGCGAGCAAGCGCAATTGACTGAGAGGGTCGCTGATCGATGCTTGCGCAACCCAGTTGCGCAATTGAAGAAGGAGCTCTGCGGACTCGGCCTCGGAGAGGCGCGGCGCATCCCGCAACCACCTACCGCTGATCAGGCCCTCAAAAACGAAACGGTGAAAGCGATCGCTGCTGCTGCGACTCGCCTCCACAATGGCCCGCACATCATCACTTGTCACGCTTGCTCCCCTGCACGCCAAGGACCAGTGCCAGCCTTGGCATGGTCCACTGGAACATCACGCCGACTTGCGGCGGCGTGCAACGTAGCCGAGCATCCCGAGCCCGCCCAGCATCATCAGCAGGCTATCGGGTTCAGGCACCGACGATACCGGGGTGACGTCGAGTTCCAATTGCGCCGAGTTCAACAGCAGATCTCCCCCTACGTTCAGCGAAAAGCCGAGTGCGCCGGAGCCGGTCAATTGCTGCAGCAAGTCTGCATCGGTGATCATGCCCGACACCACGAACGAGCCATTGGAATGAACGACCGTGGTAGTAATGTTGTCGAAGTTGTTTGCGTAATACGTTTGTTCGTAGGCGGGTTGGTAGCCGGTACAGCGATTGCCGCAGCTATAGTAATAGCCTGAGGTAACATAATGACTGTCCAGGCTTTGGCCTTTGTTGATTTCAGTGCTGACGTAACTTGTGGAGGCCGACGTCGAACCTTGTCCGCCAGCAGCATTGTTTGCACCGAGCGTCACCTGAACGCTTTCGCCAGCCTCTACCATCTGTTGAGTGTAATACTGATGAACCGTGCGCTCGTACACATACGCAGTGCCACCAATGCTGCTGTTGTAAGAAGACGAGACAAAGTTATAAGCTGAACTATCACCGCCGACATTCAAATAAGACTGCTGGACCAAGCCGTCCACATCGTCGCTGAAGGAGAACGAGAAACTGGCGCTGTTGATCTGAAATTGTGCCGGCAACACGGAACTGCCATTGAACTGGCCGCTATACACGCCATCTGCCAGATAGCTGCTGGACAAGCCGGTAGCGTTCAAGGACACGGTATTGGCATTTGCACTGGCGCAAGTGCCGAGGGCAAGAGCGGCAGCCAGGACCGACAAACGGAATTTCGTAGTTTTCACAGTAGTCTTTCAGGGGAGATAAAAGTTGCCTTGATGAAATAATTAAGGCCGATTTAATAATTCTACAGTGAGATTACATTTTTGAAAATAAAAATGTTCTATATTCACATTAGCCGATGCCATGAGCCAACATTATCCAACCGTGGCTATCCCAGAATTTGCAAGCTGTCGCGCGCCGCCGCAGCGTGACGCACATAAGCCGGCACCCGGCGCACGACGTCGCGCGGCGTGCGAAAACACGCCTCGTGCGGCTTGTCGGATTCCCCTTCCACCAAGCCCATGCCACGGTTGAGGCGCAACGCCCGTGCGTGGCTTCGGTTCGCATACGTTACCAGCACCTTGCCACCAAACACCTCCAGCGCAAGATAAGCCGCCCCCACGCAAGCCAGCGCCGGAACGATGGTTCGTTGCTGAAGGTCGATAAATATGACGCCCACCTCGATTTCGCCTGCCGCAGGCAGGTTTTTCAGCACGATAAAACCGAGCGGCTGCTGCTGCCGACGGACGATAAACAGCAAAGTCTCGCCCCCGACCAGATTGGCGTCGGCCCACGCAAGGTGACGCTCCAGATCGAGCGGACTGGGGTCCGGCATGAAAGTGCGGACACTGGGATGGTTGCGCACGGCAAACAGATCCAGTCCATCGCCTTTGGCGTATTGGGTGAACTCCACGCCTCCCATCGAAAAACGCAGGCGGCGCCCGCCGGCAAGCCAGGCATGCAAGCCGGCTTCCAGTCGCATCGATTCACCCATGTCCGGTCAACTCCTGTTCCAGCACTGCGGCCAGCACACTGCAGGCGCGATCCAGATTGGCAGTATCTATCGTCATTGCCGGCAGCAAGCGTAAAAAACGGCCATAGTAACCAATGCAAACACCGCGCTGATAGCTTTGGCGCACGATTTCAGCCGCCATGCCGGCGTCGGGAAGTTCGACAAACCATAAGGCGCCACATCCACGCAGCACCACGTCGCGGCGTCCGCGCAGCCAGCCCAGATGGGCCTCGAAGCGTTCCGCGATGGCGGCCACCATCGCCTTGCAGTCCAGGGTGCCAAGCACGCCGAGCGTGCTTTCCACGGCGACACAGGCAAGCGGGTTGCCGGAGAAGGTGCTTCCCTGCAGCATCTTGGGGGTGATGGCGATATCGGTCCGGACGAACAGTCCGGCGACCGGAAAACCATTGCCGCAGGCTTTACCAAACAGCACAATATCTGGCACCAAGCCATGCGCTTCGAAGCGGAAACAAGGGCCGGTTCTGTAGAACCCGGTCAGGATTTCGTCGCAGATCAGCAAGGCCCCATACCGTTGCACCAACAATGCGAGGCCGGCGTAGAAAGCACTGGAAGCTTCCCAACCGCCATTTGATCCTTGCAACACCTCCAGGTAGACCGCTCCGACCGTGCCATCCCGCAGCCGTTGTTCCACCTCGGCCAGAATCGCATCCTCGGCATGGGTGTCGACGAACGGCAAGCGATGCAGGTGAGGCAGCACCAGGCCATCCGCGTTATCCCAGCTCAAGCCGGCAGTGGCGGTGGACTTGCCATGCATGCTGCGCGCAAAACCGATCAGGCCGTTGCGGCCGGTGTGCGCACGGGCGATCCGCATCGCGAACTCGGCCACTTCCATGCCGGTCGAATACAGGCCGGCGCTGCGTAGATGCGGTGCGCAGAAAGGCTGCAATGCGGCTTCGGCACTTGCGCCGGCCGCGTGACGCAAACCGCCAAGCGACCACGGCTCGGTCACACGAGCGCTCATGGCGGCCACCACTTCGGGCCGGCAATGCCCCAGCCAGTTGGTGCCGTAGGCGGAAAAGAGATCGATCAGCTCATGGCCGCTGTCTGTCCAGAGCAGATCGTTGCGCGCGCGCGTTATCAGAGGAATAGTCATATCGCTAGTTCCGACATAAAAAAACGGAGCCGAGGCTCCGTTCTTGTTTTACGCCAGCTTGCCGTGGCAAGCCTTGTATTTCTTGCCGCTGCCGCATGGGCATGGATCGTTGCGGCCGACTTTCAGGCCCAGTTCCATCAGCTGCTCGCCGCTCAGGTTCTGCAGCTCCGGTGGCAGGCCGCCGAACTGCGATGGCGCCAGCAGTTCTTCCGGCGCCGCGTTCGGGTTGAAGTCGGCGTGCTGGTAGCTGACGTTTTCCACGTGCGACTTCTGCATCTCCGCTTCCGCCGCGTCGATTTCTTCACGCGACTGGATGCGCACGGTCATGATCAGCTTGACGACTTCGTTCTTGATCATGTCCAGCATCTGGCCGAACAGTTCGAACGCTTCGCGCTTGTATTCCTGCTTCGGATTCTTCTGGGCGTAGCCGCGCAGGTGGATACCCTGACGCAGGTGGTCCAGCGCCGCCAGGTGTTCGCGCCAGTGGCTGTCCACGCTTTGCAGCATGACATTGCGCTCGAAACCAGCGAACGATTCCTTGCCGACGATCTCCACTTTCGACTGATACAGCGCATCGGCCGCAGCCAGCACGCGCTCGACGATTTCTTCATCGTTCAGGTCCGGCTCTTTCTCGATCATGGCCGCCAGCGGCAGGTCGATCTGCCATTCGGCGGCCAGCGCCGCTTCCAGGCCTTTGATGTTCCACTGCTCTTCCACCGATTCGGCCGGCACGTATTCACGCACCAGGTCGGTGAAGGCGCCGTGGCGCAGCGACTGGATCAGTTCCGAAATGTCGGTCGCTTCCAGCAGCTCGTTACGCTGCTGGTAGATGACTTTACGCTGGTCGTTGGCGACGTCGTCGTATTCCAGCAATTGCTTGCGGATGTCGAAGTTGCGCGCCTCAACCTTGCGCTGGGCCGATTCGATCGAGCGCGAAACGATGCCCGCCTCGATCGGTTCGCCTTCCGGCATTTTCAGGCGGTCCATCACGGCGCGCACGCGGTCGCCGGCGAAGATGCGCAGCAACGGGTCGTCCAGCGACAGGAAGAAGCGCGACATGCCCGGGTCACCCTGGCGCGCGGCACGGCCACGCAGCTGGTTGTCGACGCGGCGCGATTCGTGGCGTTCGGTGCCGACGATGTGCAAGCCGCCAGCGGCCACCACTTGTTCGTGCAGCGCTTGCCAGCCGTCGCGCAGGGCCTTGGCTTGGGCGGCCTTGTCGGCGTCGCTCAGGTCAGGGTTGGCTTCGACGAACTGGATCTGCTTTTCAACGTTACCGCCCAACACGATGTCGGTACCGCGACCGGCCATGTTGGTGGCGATGGTGATGGCTTTCGGCGAACCGGCCTGGGCGATGATCTCCGCTTCACGGGCGTGCTGTTTCGCGTTCAGCACGTTGTGCGGCAGGTTGCCCTTGGTCAGGATGCCCGACAGCAGCTCGGAGTTTTCAATCGAGGTGGTGCCGACCAGCACTGGTTGGCCGCGGTCGTAGCATTCGCGGATTTCCAGCATCATGGCGTTGTATTTCTCGATCGCCGATTTGTACACCTGGTCCTGGCGGTCTTTACGCGCCGACGGACGGTTCGGCGGAATCACCACGGTTTCGAGGCCGTAGATTTCCTGGAATTCGTAGGCTTCGGTATCGGCCGTGCCGGTCATGCCGGACAGCTTGGCGTACATGCGGAAGTAGTTCTGGAAGGTGATCGAGGCCAGGGTCTGGTTCTCGTTCTGGATCTTCACGCCCTCTTTCGCTTCCACCGCCTGGTGCAGGCCGTCGGACCAGCGGCGACCCGTCATCAGGCGGCCGGTGAATTCATCGACGATCACTACTTCATTGTTCTGCACCACGTAGTGCTGATCCTTGAAGTACAGCGCGTGCGCGCGCAGCGCCGCGTACAGGTGGTGCACCAGCGTGATGTTGGCCGAGTCGTACAGCGAGGCGCCTTCCGGCAGCAGGCCCATCTTGGTCAGGATGGCTTCGGCTTTTTCGTGGCCGGCTTCGGTCAGCAACACCTGGTGCGATTTCTCGTCCTTGGTGTAGTCGCCCGGCACTTCGATCTTGCCCTTGCCGTCCGAGGTTTCCTCGCCGATTTGCAGGGTCAGCAGGCCCGGCACTTCATTGATCTTGTAGTACAGGTCGGTGTGGTTCTCGGCCTGGCCGGAAATGATCAGCGGGGTGCGGGCTTCGTCGATCAGGATCGAGTCGACTTCATCGACGATGCCGAAGTTCAGCACGCGCTGCACGCGGTCCTTGGCGTCGAACACCATGTTGTCGCGCAGGTAGTCGAAACCGAATTCGTTGTTGGTGCCGTAGGTGATGTCCGAGGCGTAGGCCGACTGCTTGGCCGAGTGCTCCATCTGCGACAGGTTGATACCGGTGCTCAGGCCCAGCCAGCCGTACAGCTTGGCCATGGTTTCCGCATCGCGCTGCGCCAGGTAATCATTGACGGTGACGATGTGCACGCCCTTGCCCGACAAGGCATTCAGATAGGCCGGCAGGGTCGCGGTCAGGGTCTTGCCCTCGCCCGTGCCCATTTCGGCGATCTTGCCGTAGTGCAGAACCATGCCGCCGATCAGCTGGACGTCGAAGTGACGCATCTTGAACACGCGTTTGGACGCTTCGCGGCAAACGGCGAAGGCTTCAGGCAACAGGGCGTCCAGCGATTCGCCATTGGCGATACGTTCTTTAAAGGCGAGCGTCTTGGCTTGCAGCTCGGCGTCGGACAGTTTTTCCATCGCCGGCTCGAGCGCATTGATCTCGCGTACCGTTTTTTGGTATTGCTTGAGCAGTCGCTGGTTGCGGCTGCCGAAAATCTTGGTCAGTAAAGACATGCTTGAATTCTTGAAAAAACGCCGTTAAAAAAAGCCTGTTTAGGGGAAAAACGCCTTACTGCACGGAATTCGACTATGGCAAAAGACGGTGATTTTATCACGCGTCCGGAGCTACATTGGGTTATTGGCCTATATAACAATAGCCCGACTGTGAACAATGTCACAAAATCAAGCAATTTTAACCGGTGGTGACGATTTTTGGGTGCTGTGATAAGGTTCGCCGCATGCGATTCAACTCCTCCAACCTCTCGCTCAAGCGCCCCACAGCGGTGGAAGCCACCGATTTCCTGCGCCGCAATGACAAAATGGCCACGCTTTTGCCGGCCATTCAGCGCATGGCGCGCCTACAAAAGGACTGCGCGGCGATTTTGCCGCCCATGTTCAAGTTTTGCGAGATTTTGGCGTTTGAGGAGGGTCAACTGACCTTGTCGCTGCCGAACACCTCGCTGGCGGCCAAGCTCAAGCAGCAAATCCCCAAGCTGCAGGAGACGTTGGCCGTGCGCGGCTGGCAAGTGCAGCACGTCAAGCTGAAGGTGCAGATGACCAAACCGGCCGAGATCAAGGAGAAGATGCGTTCGCTGGAGCTGCCGCCGGCCGCCGTCGAGGCCTTCGACCAGCTCAGCGCCTCGCTGGAGGACAGCAAGCAGAACAGCGCGCTGATCGACGCGGTGAAGGCCATGGTGGCCCGCCGCCGCGCCGGTGGCGGCTAGATCAAGTTAGCGCCCACTCGCGCGCCATCTGGCGCACGTACGATTGCGGCGCCGCATCGAGGCTGTCGAAGGTGACGATTTCATAGGCGTCCGGATGCTTGAGCAGTTCCAGCAGCAGCTGGTTGTTCAGCGCATGGCCGGATTTGTGGGCTTCGTACGAAGCCAGCAGAGGGTGGCCGACCAGGTACAGGTCGCCGATCGCGTCGAGGATCTTATGGCGCACGAATTCATCGTCGTAACGCAGGCCGTCCGAATTCAGGATGCGGTATTCATCCATCACGATGGCGTTTTCCAGCGAGCCGCCACGCGCCAAGCCGATACCGCGCAACATTTCCACATCCTGCATGAAGCCGAAGGTACGGGCGCGCGCGACGTCGTGCACGTAGGAGACGTCGCCGAAATCCACGTGAGCGCGCTGTTGCGTGCCATCCACCGCCGGGTGGTTGAATTCAATGAAGAAGTCGAGCTTGAAGCCGTCGTGCGGCAGCAGGCGAGCCCATTTTTCCTTGTCGCCCTTGCCTTCGCGGATCTCGACCGGCTTCAGCACGCGGATGAACTTCTTGGCCGCCGGCTGCTCCTGCACGCCCGACTGCTGCAGCAGGAACACGAACGACGAGGCCGAGCCATCCATGATCGGGATTTCCTCGGCGCTGACTTCGATATACAGATTATCAATGCCGAGGCCGGCGCAGGCCGACATCAGGTGCTCGACGGTGGAGACGCGCGCGCCATCCTTGACCAGCACCGACGCCATGCGGGTGTCGCCCACCGCCATGGCGCTGGACGGGAACTCCACCATCGGCGACAGGTCGACGCGGCGGAACACGATGCCGGTGTCCGGCGGGGCCGGGCGCAAAGTCAGCTCGACCTTGGTGCCGGAGTGCAAGCCGACACCTGTGGTGCGGACCAGTTCTTTGATAGTGCGTTGTTTTAACATCCGTCGATTATAACGAACTGTGGTTAAGGATGCTCGGCTTCCACATGGACCGCCTCGCGCCGCACCAGATAGATGCCGCTGGCGATGATGATGCCGGCCCCCAGCAGCGTATAGCCGTCCGGCAGGGTTTGCCACAGCAGCCAGTCGATCGCCACGCCCCAGGCCAGCGCCGTGTACTCGAACGGCGCCACGATCGACGCCTTGCCGGTGCTGAAGGCCTTGGTGATGGCCAACTGGCCGAAGAAACCGGACAGCGCCAGCGCCACCAATATCCAGCCGTGTTCGGCCCGCACCGGCACCCAGATATGCCAGGACAGCGTCACCGCGCCGGCTGCCATCATGGTCAGCAGCCAGAACATCATCGATTCGGTGCTGTCGGTGCGCGCCAGGATGCGTGCGCTGATGGCCGACACCGCGTAGCAGGCGGCAGCGGCCAGGATGGCCAGCCCGCCCAGCGACAGGAAGCCCGTGCCTTCGGGACGCAACACCACCAGCACGCCCAGCAGGCCGACCGCGATCGCCACCCACTGCCCGGCCACCACGTGTTCCTTCAGCAGCCACACGGACAGTGCCGTGATCAGCGCCGGCGCGATGAAGAAGATCGAATACGCCTCGGCCAGCGAAAGCGACTTCAGGCCGAAGGCAAAGGTGGTCAGCATGGTGATGCCGAGCACGGCGCGGAAAATCTGCATGCCCCAGCGCACCCGCAGCACGCCCTTGAACGCGCCGCGATACAGCATGTAGCCGCACAGCAGCGGCAACGAACTGAGCGAGCGCATGGCGGTCACCTGCATCGCCGGATAATGGGCGGACAGCAGCTTCATGGTGGTGTCCATGAAGGAGAACATGGCGACGGCGGTCAGCATCGCGTAGATGCTGTGCAGGTTTTCGGTGCGGGAAGAGAGGGAGGGCATCGCTGCGATTATAGCAAGCCGGAAGTACCGGTGAAATTGGCGATAGATTACAATACTGCAATTAAATATTTTTCAGGATTTAACGATGCGTAAAATTACCCTGGCAGCAATGCTCACCGTTAGTGCCGCCCTGCTGGCCGGCTGCGGCAAGGAACAAGCCCCTGTAGAAAAACCGGCGGCCTCCGCACCGGCCCCTGCGCCGAAACCGGACACCACCAACCTGACCCTGCCTGAAGCGCGCGAAAACTACACCGTAGAGAAAACCGCTGACGGTTACGCCATCAAGAACACCAAGACCGGCGTGGTCACCAAAGGCGCGGCCGATCTCAAGCGCGTGCACTTCACCGACCAGTCGCTGGCACTGGATATCGAATCGTCGGGCCGCATCTACCGCCTGTACCAGGCAACCTTCAACCGCACACCTGATCTGGCCGGCCTCGGCTTCTGGCTGCACTCGGTGGAACGCGGCGCACCGCTGGAAGAAGTCGCCACCCAGTTCATGCAAAGCAAGGAATTCCAGGACCTGTACGGCAAGAATCCGTCGGACAAGGAATTCATGACCAAGCTGTACAAGAACGTGCTGCACCGCGCACCGGACAAGGCCGGCCTGGACTACTGGCTCAAGGCCCTGAAAGAAGGCACCTCGCGCGCGCAAGCCATCGTCAACATGTCCGAAGGCGCGGAGAACGTGGCCCAGGTCGCACCGACCATCGCCAACGGCATTCCTTACGCCAAGCAGTAATCGCCCGGCAACAGCATCACCAGCTTGAGGTCGTGCCGCTGAGCCAGGTGCAGAGTCACCTGGTTGAAGCCGAGCTCGCCCATGCTGGGATGCTGGAACAGGCGCAGGCCGCCTTCCCTGCTGACCACGTCCTGCAGGGTCCATAGCGCGCGGAACTCGGCGCTGGTACGCGACAGTTCATCGATCAGCCCGGCCAGCGGC
Source organism: Duganella paludis (assembly GCF_054461335.1). NCBI lineage: Bacteria > Pseudomonadati > Pseudomonadota > Betaproteobacteria > Burkholderiales > Oxalobacteraceae > Duganella > Duganella paludis. Next base: position 4,232,926 of record NZ_CM136922.1, on the reverse strand, counting down.
TGCTGGGCGGCGTGCTTGCCAACATCGGCGCGGAACTCCGCCACCAGGCGGCGCGCGCGGTTTTCCCAATCGACGATCAGGCCGCGCGCAGCGGCGCTGCGGAACATGAAGCGCAGCAGGTTGGGCCGCACCGGCGCCGCCTCCTCCACATCGAGCCAACCGCCGAACAAGGCCAGCGCGTGGTCGTTCCACGCCACCGCGTCCCATTGCCGGTCCAGCATATAGGCCGGCGCATTGATGGCGTCGACCATCGCTTGCAGCGCTTCGCCGCCGCCTTCCTCTTCCACCCCGTGCTGCGGGTCGAGCCGTTCGGCCAGGCTGAACAGATAGGCACGCTCGGCCACCGTCAAGTGCAGCACTTCGGCCATGCGCGCCAGCAGTTTGCCGGAGGCCGACACGTCCCTGCCCTGCTCCAGCCAGGTTAGCCAGGTCGGGCTGACGTCGCACAGCTGCGCCAATTCCTCGCGCCGCAGGCCGGGCGTGCGGCGCCGTCCGGCGGCGGGCAAGCCGAGACTGGCCGGCGTGGTGCGCTCGCGATGGGCGCGGATGAATTCTCCGAGTTTGCTGTGCATGGTAGTTCCCGATACCAGGATAAATCCTTGTCTTGTTACAGGATAAAAACACGCCTATTCTGCCCTGACTGATCCCACTTTTGGAGAAAACATCATGCAACAGCAAGCCGTCGTCGCCCAGCAATTCGGCAATACCGCCAGCGCCTACCTCACCAGCAGTGTCCACGCGCAGGGCGCGGACCTGGCCATGCTGCGCGAGATGGCCGCCGCGCTGCCCAAGCGGCCGGTAGTGCTGGACCTGGGCTGCGGCGCCGGTCACGCCGGGTTCGCGGTGGCGCCGGTGGCGGAATCGGTGACGGCCTATGATTTGTCGCCCGAGATGCTGGCGGTGGTGGCGGGCGCGGCGCGCGAGCGCGGACTGGACAATCTCGTTACGCGGCAAGGGGACGTAGCCGAGCTGCCGTTCGCGGACGCCTCGTTCTGCATGGTGGTCACGCGCTTCTCGGCGCACCACTGGCTCGACGTGCCGGCCGCGCTGCGCGAAATCAAGCGCGTGCTGAAGCCGCGCGGCGTGGTGGTCATCATCGACATCACGGCGCCGGAAACGCCGCTGCACGACACTACCTTGCAAGCAGTGGAACTGCTGCGCGACGGCTCACACGTGCGCGACTACCGGCCGTCGGAATGGCTGCGCATGCTGGACGATGCGGGCTTGAAGGCCGAGCGCGTCAACGACTGGAAACTGCAAATGAAATTCGACGAATGGACCGCACGCATGCGCACGCCGGCCGAGCGCGTGACCGCCATCCGCAGCCTGCTGCACAGCGCCCCGCAAGAAACGCGCGACTACTTCGCCGTGCAGTCCGACGACTCGCTCACCATCGACTCGACCCTGTTCAAAGCCAAGCACGACTTCGGCGACATCTACTGATGCGCGCTGCAGCCGACCATTAGGCCTGAAAGTGAAGGCGCATTCGTCTAGCGTCACCCCACATGAGATTTAGGTCGATGGCCGACGGAAAACCAACGTTGATAGCATCTCTAAAAATATCTATTTGGAAACAAATGCAGTATCATGTTTTCAATTAAATAAGAGACCATGCTATGCGCCATCGAGCAATCAACCTACTTGCCATCATACTTTTCGCGGCTATCAGCGGCTGCGGCGGGGGCGATCAGCTTGAATCATCCAATCGCATTGCGTCTGGATCCAGGATTCAGGGAGGCGCCCCCATCGCAGAGGAAGATGATGACCTCGCATTGCCGAATGACCGCGCTCAGTACTTAATAACTAGTACCGAAGGCGGATATATCATCACCGCAATTCCGAATGATGGTAACAGCCGTAATGTAAAGGTTCTTAGACGAATTCAATTCGCAGACACATCACTCGCACTAGACCTGGAACACAGCGGCAAGATATATCGCTTATACCAAGCGGCCTTCGACAGAAAACCCGATCTGGCAGGCTTGGGCTACTGGTTGGAAGTAATGGATGGGCAAGTAGAGCTCGAAACAATCGCAGAAAATTTTGTCGCCAGTACTGAATTTCAACAGCTTTATGGAGTGAATCCCAGCGACACGCAGTTTCTTACCAAGCTGTACAACAATGTTCTCCACCGCGCACCAGATTCTGCTGGACTGGCTTATTGGTTAAATGCGATGCAGCAGGGGCTCTCAAAGGCACGCGCGCTCATTGAGTTTTCGGAAAGCACAGAAAATAAAACTGCACTGGCTCCAGCCATAGAAAACGGCATCGCCTATGCACAAAATGGTGTCAACTATAGGCCAGTTGCTAGTGCTGGAACCGACATCCAAACAACTACAAAATTAACGATAACATTAGATGGCGGCGCAAGCAAAGATGCAAATGGCGATTTGCTGAATTTTTCCTGGCAGCTAAGTGAAAAGCCGAGCACAAGCAGTGCCTCACTTTCATCAGCATCGACCAGTAGACCTTACTTCGTGCCTGACGTCGCGGGAACATATAAGCTCTCACTTGAGGTAAAAGACAGGCTGCTGACCAGTCGCCCTTCAACAGTCACCGTGACTGTATCAGCAGCGCAGGTAGTGCCAATTCCCGACACAGGGATCTATAAATGTTCCTTGCTATCTAAATCCCAAGCCGAAGCTCTCTATCTTTCCGGTCATACCTATCTAGATCGTGATCGTGACGGCAAGCCATGTGAGGCAAACGATATTGTCCTAGAAACGCCAATTGTCATTCCGCCCGTAGTCGTAAAGCAATGCTGGGTCAATGGGTATACCCGAAAAAATGGCACCTACGTTAAAGGGTACTGGCGGCGATGCTAACGATCGCCGAATGAAGGAAAAACGGCGGTCGTCAAGGATAGTTGCGACTGGTGTGAACGACATTTAAGGCGGTGACTGTCGTCGCATTCTCAAGGAAAATCACAATGTAGTGCTTATGCTCTATAAGTTCATACGTGTCCTTAACGCGTCCGGGCCGGCGGGGAAAATTTGGATCGGCGAGTTGGCTGACTTGGTCATCAATGCGCTCAAAAAGACTCGCAGCGGCCAGCGGATTGCTGCGAGCGATGTAGCGTTCTATATCGTCCAGATCAGCGAGATATCCCGCGCTCCGGACCACTCGTTTCATGGGATAGTGTGGCTGGCTTTTTTGGCGGCGCGGATTGCCATCCACTCTTCCTCTGAAAATACGCGGTTCGAGCCGTCCTGCAGTCCGGCCATCGACGCCTCGACTTTTCGAGTCAGCCATTCGTCGCGCGTTGGCGATTTCAGATTCGGATGCCATGCTCCAGTATCGACATTGACTTCCGTAATCCCAGCCTCGCTCAGCACGAGCAGTGCTTCACCTGGATCGCGAAAACCAGCTGCCACTCCCTGCTCCAACGCGAGTCGAAGCATACCTTTCGCAGTGACGATTCGAATCTCAAATATATCAACGTCAGCAAATAGCGTGACGGACGAAATTTCACCCAACGCATAGGCTGCCCGCAGCTCGGCGATATTTAAAAATTTCATGACGTCTCCAAATTCACTTTCGCTATTCGCATGCTAATGCTGTGCCAGACCTCCATATTACGCCTGCCACAATCCTTAGCGGATGTGCTTTTCGAAGAACTGCCAGATGACTTCATTGGCGTCCATGTCGCGGGTGGTTTTGCCGATGGGAAGGCCGACGTTGAAGGCGTCGGCGCCGGGCCAGGTGTGGCCGCCTTCGCGCACCGTTGCCAGCGCCACGGTTTGTTGGCCGTTGCTTTGTTCGATCCAGCTTACGTCCGTGCCGTCGCCGGTGTCCGGGTTGATGGTGCGGCGGCTGGCGGCCACGCTGATGTCGTTGCGCTTCAGCCAGTAGGCGTAGCTGTCCTGTGCCGACAGGTAGCCGCCCTGCTTGCCGTCGTAAGTCACGACCTTGTCCGCCGTGCCGTGGATGAGGAGCACGCCAACCTTGCCGGGCTTGGCGTGGTGCTGCACCACCGGCTCCGGCATCGGCCCGCCGACCGACGCCACCGCCGCGAACAGTTGCGGCAATTCGGCGGCGATGCGCAGCGTGAAGAAGCCGCCGCGCGACAGTCCGGTGGCATACACCCGCTGGCCGTCTACGCGATAGTCCTGTTTGAGCTTGGCGAGCAGCGCTTCGGTGAAGCCGATGTCGTCGCTGCCTTCGAGGTAGGACATGCCGAAGCCGACGTTCCAATCATTCTTGATGCCCAGCGGGTAGACGACGATGAACTGGTGGCGGTCCGCCGCGCGGTTCATCTGCGTGTACAGCATTTGCTCGGCCATGGTCATGCCGCTGCCGTGAAAGTTGAAGACGACCGGGAAGGCCTTCTGCGGCTGGCTGTCGTAAGACGGCGGCGTGTACACCAGATAGCGCCGCTTTTCTTCCTTGTGAACCAGGGACTTCACCTGCGCGAACGCCGGCAAGGAAGTGCATGCCAACAGGATGAGAGTGATCAGGATTTTCATAACGCGTACCGTTCAAAGTTGAAGAGTACACAGCATAGAAAACCGCCGGTGAAATCCAGGTGAAATCCGTCGTCTTTCAGCGCGGGCGCAGCGGCACGATGTCGACGCGATAGGTCACCGCGCCGGCATGGAAGCTGATCTTCCATTGCATGGCATCGGCGATGCGCAACAAAAGGTGCTGGCCGTGCTGGAAGCCCTGCATGGCTCCCGCGTGATCGGGGTCGACGGAGTTGCCGACGACAAGCACACCATCCGCGAACGTCAATCGCAGCCGCGCGACCGGCCCGCCATGGAACACCGCATTGGCCACGCAGTTATTGATCAGCAGCGTGCACAGATGGCGGTTGCCCGTCACCTCCAGCCGCTCCGGCAATTGCAGCAGCAGCCGGTCCTCGCCGGCGCTTTCCTCGTCCAAGTGACGCAGCAGGCTGTCCTCGATGCAGCCGCGCAGGTCGAACGTTTCGGCGGCGATGTGCTCAGCACGTGCAAGCGCGAACAGCAGATCAACCGTGTTGCCCATCTCCGCCAAGCCTGCCTGCAGCTGCGCCACTTCCTGAGCATCCAAAGGACGTGATGCGGCTTGCCGCAGCGTGTTATTCATCACCGTCAGCGGCGTGCGCAGCTCATGGCCGACATCGCGCGTGAAGGCATGCTCGCGGTTCAACGCCGCGTGGAGTTCGGTGAGCGTGGCGCCTAACTTCTGCGCGAGATAGCCGATTTCGTCCTGCCGCGCCATGGCGCTGAACGCGACCGGGCCGGGGGATGCATTGCGGCGCACTTCGTCCGCCAGCACCTGCAACGGCGACACCAGGCGCCGCGACAGCAAGTAAGCCAGCAACAGTGCCAACGCGATCAGTCCCAACGCAACGGCGGTCAGGAATCCGCCGACCTCCTGGAACAGTTTGGACACCACCAGCAGCGGACGCACATCGGCCAGCAGGTAGATGCTCTGTGGACCGGGCAAGTCCAGCGCACGCAAGTGATAGTGCGGCCCCGTGTCGGTGGAGATCTCGGCGCGTTCGCGGCCGGCGGCCGCCTGCTCTCTCGCCGGCGCAGGCAGCGCGTCCACACTGCGGTAGATGCGGATCAGTTCATCGCGCGGCGCCGGCACCTCGCCATGCCGGCTAAAGTGTGCACTGACGGCGGCCGCTTCCCGCTCCAGCAGCCGGTCCACCAGCATGTCTTCCGTCACATAGGAAATGACCAATGCAAGCGCGGTATAGCCGAGACAAATCAGCACCGTGAATCCTGCCAGTGCGGCAAACAGGCCATGCCGGATCGATTTAAACATCGAGCGCCAGCCGGTAGCCCAGTTGCGGAATGGTGACGATCATCTTCAGCGCGCCAACCTGCTCCAGCTGCTTGCGCAGCGCATAGACATGCGACTTGAGCGCATCACTGTCCGGCGGCTCCGCGCCCCACAAGGCATGCAACAACGCCGAGCGCGACACCGCCTGCGGATACGCGCCGCACATGGCCAGCAGGATCTTGAAGCCGGCCTGCGTCAACGCCACCGGCACATCGTTGTAGACGGCGCGCTTTTCGCGCAACAGCAGCGTCAAAGGACCGATGCGCATTTCCTGGTCCAGGTGCAGCTGCCCGCGCCGCGCCAGTGCTTCACAGCGCAGCGCCAGTTCGCGCAGGTCGAAAGGCTTGGTCAGGTAATCATCCGCACCCTCGCTGAAGCCGCGCGCCTTGTCTTCGAAGGCATCGCGCGCGGTAAGCATCAGCACCGGCAGATTGCGCGGGGCGCGCGCCTTGATGGCGCGACATACTTCCAGCCCATCCATATCGGGCAGGTTCAGGTCCAGCAGCACCACGTCGTAGACCTCGCGCGTGGCCAGTTCGATCGCCAGCGCGCCGTTGGCCGCATGGTCGGCCTGCCAATTGAGCCCATCGAAGAACTCGACGATCTGACGGGCGATCGTCGCATGGTCTTCCACCACCAGTATGGACAGGGAGCTGCGGTTCATAGTGCGCGCAAAAAGAAACGGCGCCGAAGCGCCGTTAATGTATTACAGCTGGCCCAGCAGGGTTTCAGCATTGGAGACTTCGAACTTGCCGCCCTGCTCGATGTTCAGCTGGGTGACCACGCCGTTGTCGACCAGCAGCGAGTAGCGCTGCGAGCGGGTGCCCATGCCGAACTTGCTGAAGTCGGCGTCCAGGCCCAGTGCTTTCGAGTAAGCAGCGTTACCGTCGGCCATCATGCGCACGATGCCGGTGGCTTTCTGGTCGCGGCCCCACGCGCCCATCACGAAGGCGTCGTTGACCGAGATGCACCAGATCTCATCCACGCCCTTGGCTTTCAGCTCATCGGCGTGCTTGACGTAACCCGGCACGTGCTGCGCCGAGCAGGTTGGGGTGTAGGCGCCCGGCAGGCCGAAGATGGCGATCTTCTTGCCCTTGACCAGATCCTGCACGTTGAACGTGTTAGGGCCCAGCGAGCAGCCTTCGGTTTCGGTTTCGATGAATTCAGACAGGGTGCCTTCTGGCAGTTGGTCGCCGATTTTGATGGTCATGGATGACTCCTAATAAAAATAAATAAAAAGCCGCGCCCCAAGGCGCGGCTTTTGCCCGGATAGAACCGGCAGTATGCCTTAATCGGCTTGCTTGCGCAGGAAAGCAGGAATGTCGTAGGTTTCCATGCCGTTCTTCTCCATCGCACGCACCTGCTCCGAGGCCGACTCGCGACGCCATACCGCCGGCGCCTTCATGCCGTCGAAGGCTGGCGATGCGCCGCCGCCCATGCCGCCGGCAGCGCCCATCGACAAACCTTGCGTAGCAGCCGCGCCGCCCATGGCAGCCGATGGCATCATCGGGCTGTTGTGGGTGCCGGTGCGCAGCATCTGCTGCGGCACCAATTGCACGTGCTTCTTGGCTTTACCCAGGCCGGTGGCAACCACGGTCACGCGGATGTTGTCGCCCATGTCGTCGTCGTAGGCGATACCTTGAGCGATCGAAGCGTCCGGCGCCGCGAAGGCGCGCACGGCGGCCATGACTTCCTTGATCTCTTTACCTTTCAGGCCGCGCGACGCGGTGACGTTCACCAGCACGCCGCGTGCACCCGACAGGTCCACGCCGTCCAGCAGCGGCGAAGCCACGGCTTGTTCGGCGGCGATGCGCGCACGGTCCACGCCCGAAGCGGTGGCGGTGCCCATCATGGCCTTGCCCTGCTCGCCCATGATGGTCTTCACGTCGTTGAAGTCGACGTTGATGTGGCCCGGCACGTTGATGATCTCGGCGATACCGGCAACGGCGTTGTTCAGCACATCGTCGGCGTGTTGCAGCCATTCGATCAGCGATTCGTCTTCGTAGATCTCTTCCAGCTTCTCGTTCAGGATCACGATCAGCGAGTCGACGTTGGCCGACAACTGTTCCAGGCCTTCATCGGCGATGTCCATGCACTTCTGGCCTTCGTGCGAGAACGGCTTCGATACCACGGCCACGGTCAGCGCGCCCAGCGACTTCGCCACTTCAGCGACGATCGGTGCGGCGCCGGTGCCGGTGCCGCCGCCCATGCCGGCGGCGATGAAGACCATGTGCGCGCCGCGCAGCGAGTCTTCGATGCGCTGGCGCGATTCTTCGGCCAGCTTGCGGCCGACGTCAGGCTTCATGCCCGCACCCAGGCCGGTCTCGCCGATCTGGATGACGTTGTGCGCCTTGGAAGTGGACAGTGCCTGGGCATCGGTATTGGCGGCGATGAACTCGACGCCCGACATGCCTTTATTGATCATGTGTTGTACCGCGTTGCCACCCGCACCGCCGACGCCGACGACCTTGATGACGGTACCCAAAGCTGCGTTATCGACCATATCGAACTCCATGATGTAACTCCCTATCAGAATGCGGTTTTCAAGCGCCAGTCCTCATAATTGTAGGAGAACTGGGGATTGAAAACTGCGGTTTAATATAAAAAAATTTGTACCTGCCCTGCCTCAGAAATTCCCGAGGAACCATTCCTTCATGCGCTGCCAAACTGCCTTAACCGATCCATCCTGCCGCGTGACGATGTGGCCACGCAGGTACTGCTTTTTCGCTTCCAACAACAGGCCAAGCACGGTCGCGTAGCGCGGGCTGCGCACCACGTCGGCCAACTGGCCACGGTAATCCGGCGTGCCCAGACGCGCCGGCTTGAGGAATATGTCTTCCGCCATTTCGACCATGCCCGGCATGATCGCGGTGCCGCCGGTGAGCACGATGCCCGACGACAGCACGCCTTCGTAGCCCGACTCGCGCACCACCTGGTGCACCATCGCGAACAGCTCTTCCACGCGCGGCTCGATCACGGCGGCCAGCGCCTGGCGCGACAGATTGCGCGGACCACGATCGCCCAGTCCCGGCACTTCCAGCGATTCGCCCGGATCGGCCAGCACCTGCTTGGCCACGCCGTAGCGGATCTTGATCTCTTCCGCTTCGGTGGTCGGCGTGCGCAAGGCCATGGCGATGTCGTTGGTGATCTGGTCGCCGGCGATCGGGATCACGGCGGTGTGGCGGATCGCGCCGTCCGAGAACACGGCAACGTCGGTGGTGCCGCCGCCGATGTCGATCAGGACCACGCCGAGTTCTTTTTCATCCACCGTCAGCACCGCGTCGGCGGAAGCCATCGGCTGCAGGATCAGGTCCGATACTTCCAGGCCGCAGCGGCGCACGCACTTGACGATGTTCTGCACCGCCGACACCGCGCCGGTCACGATGTGCACTTTCACTTCGAGGCGGATGCCGCTCATGCCGATCGGCTCGCGCACATCTTCCTGGCTGTCGACGATGAATTCCTGCGGTACCGTATGCAGCAATTGCTGGTCGGTCGGAATGTTAACCGCCTTTGCCGTTTCGATGACGCGCGCCACGTCGGTGGCCGTCACTTCCTTGTCCTTGATGGCCACCATGCCGCTCGAATTGAAGCTGCGGATATGGCTGCCCGCGATGCCGGCGTAGACATTGCGGATCTTGCAGTCGGCCATCAGCTCCGCTTCTTCCAGCGCGCGCTGGATCGATTCCACGGTCGCTTCGATGTTGACCACCACGCCCTTCTTCAAGCCTCGCGACTCATGCTGGCCCAGGCCGATCACTTCGTGGCGTCCATCGCCCATCACCTCGGCCACCACGGCCACCACCTTGGAGGTGCCGATATCGAGGCCGACGATCAGGTTTTTCGCGTCTTTTGTCATTTCTTCTCTGCCTGCTAGTTATGCTTTGGGGCCGTTTTCTTTGCCGTTGGTTTTGGTTTCGCGCCTTCCGCCGGAATCTTCAATCCCGATGCGCTCAACGCCAAACCGTTCTGGTACCGCATGTCTATCGTCTCTATATTCGGCAGGTGTTCCACCAGTTGCGGATAAATCCCCACCAACCGGTCCACCCGCTCCTTCAACGTGGTGCTGGTCTGTTCCCGCCCCAGCGCCACGCTCGTTCCGTTATCCAGCTTCACCGTCCACGCGTAGCGGCTGGACAGCGACAACGCCTGCGGCGCCAGCTTGAGCGGCGCAAACCATGTGCGCAGCTCGGCGTAACGCGACAACACTTCCTTCTCGCTGCCGTCCGGCCCGTCGAACTCCGGCAGCGCGTGATCCTCTTCCGCCTCGGCCAGGTTGGCGGTGAACACATCGCCCTTGGTCGATAGCAGCCTGCCGTCCTCGCCCCACGTGCCCAGCGCCTCGTGTTCTTCCAGCGCCACGATCAGCTGGTCCGGCCATTCGCGCCGCACCGTTGCGCGGCGTACCCAGGGCACCGATTCAAACGCCAGCCTGACCGCATCCAGGTTGGTGGTGAAGAAGTTGCCCTTGATCCGGCCCAGCGCATTGTTCCGCAGCGTCAGATGGTTCACATGCTTCAGGTCTTCGTCAGCGATATTCTCGATTCGGATCGTGCGCAGGTTGAACATCGGCCGTTGCGACACCCACCACACCCCGGAAGCTATGCATGCCAACAACGTCAGCGCAAACAGCCCGCTGGCGGTTGCATTCAAAGCCTTCGCGTCATGCCACATCTACCACTCAGCCCTTCATCTTCAAGCGCGCGGTGCGCAGGATTTCCACGCACAACGCTTCATAACTGATGCCTTCCGCGCGCGCCGCCATCGGCACCAGCGAGTGGCTGGTCATGCCCGGCGAGGTGTTCACTTCCAGCAGGAAGGGCTTCTGGTCGCGTTCGCGCAGCAGCACGTCGACGCGTCCCCAGCCCTCGCAACCGAGTGCGCGGTAGGCTTCCACGGCGATGCGCTGCATTTCCGCCGCCAGTGCATCAGGCAGCACGGCCGGGCAGAAGTACTTGGTGTCGTCCGTGAAGTACTTGTTCTGATAATCGTAATTGCCTTCCGGTGCCACGATCTCCACGATAGGCAACGCGCGCGTAGTGGCGCCGCCGCCCAGGATGGCGACCGTGAACTCGCGGCCGGTGACAAATTCTTCCGCCAGCACCGAGTCGTCCAGCGCGGCGGCGGTGTCGTAGGCGGCCTGGAAGGCGCCCGCTTCGCTCACCTTGGTGATGCCGATGGTCGAGCCTTCGTGCGGCGGCTTGACGATCAGCGGCAGGCCCAGATCGGCGGCGGTCGCCGCCAGATCGGACTGCGCATTCAGCACAGCATAGCGCGGGGTCGGCAGGCCGGCATTCAACCAGACGATCTTGGTGGTGATCTTGTCCATGCCGACCGAGCTGGCCATCACGCCGCTGCCGGTGTATGGAATGCCCAGCAGTTCCAGCGCGCCCTGCAGGCTGCCGTCTTCGCCGAAGCGGCCGTGCAGCGCAATGAACACGCGGTCGAATTTTTCCGCCGCCAGTTCTGCCAGCGAGCGCATGCCCGGATCGAACGGATGGGCGTCGATGCCTTGGCTTTGCAGCGCGGCCAGCACGCCGGCGCCGGACATATTGGACACTTCACGTTCCGCCGAACGGCCGCCGAACAGCACGCCGACCTTGCCGAACGCCTTGGCGTCTTGTGCGTTTTGTGGATGAATGATGGTACTCACGATTCAGACCTTTGGATAATTAGTCAGTTTGGCCGGGACGCCGCTGATCGAGCCTGCGCCCATGGTCATGACGACATCGCCGTCACGCACCACGCCCATGATGGTTTCCGGCATATCGCCGATTGCCTCAACAAAAATCGGTTCCGTCTTGCCGCGTGCGCGCAGCGCGTGCGACAGCGCGCGGCCGTCGGCCGCCACGATCGGCGCTTCGCCTGCGGCATACACTTCGCCCAACACCAGCACGTCAGGTGCGCCCAGCACCTTGACGAAATCTTCAAACAGATCGCGCGTGCGGCTGTAACGGTGCGGCTGGAAGGCCAGCACCAGACGGCGGCCCGGGTAGGCGGCGCGCGCTGCGGCCATGGTCACGTCCATTTCCAGCGGATGGTGGCCGAAGTCGTCCACCAGCGTGAACGTGCCGCCGCCAGGAATGGCGACGTCGCCATACTTGGTGAAGCGGCGGCCCACGCCGGCAAAGCCAGCCAGGCCGGCTTGCGTTGCGCTGTCTTCGATGCCAATCTCGCGGGCGATGGCCACGGCGGAGCAGGCGTTCTGCACGTTGTGCAGGCCCGGTTGGTTCAGCACCACGTCCAGGTCGGGATAGCCTTCCTGCTGGACGGTGAAGTGCATTTCCACGCCGACGGCGCGCGCGTTCACGGCGCGCACTTCGGCGTCTTCGGCAAAGCCGTAGGTGGTGACCGGCTTGGTCACCTGCGGGATGATCGAGCGCACGTGCGGATCGTCGATGCACAGCATGGCGCGGCCGTAGAACGGCAGGCGGTGCGTGAAGTGGACGAAGGCCTGCTTGAGCTTTTCGAAATCGTGCTCGTAGGTTTCCATGTGGTCGGCGTCGATGTTCGTAATGACTTCGATCATCGGCGTCAGGTTCAGGAACGATGCATCCGATTCATCGGCTTCGGCCACCAGGTATTCGCCGGTGCCCAGCTTGGCGTTGGCGCCGGCGGCGGTCAGGCGGCCGCCGATGACGAAGGTCGGATCGAGGCCGCCCTGCGCCAGCACGGACGCCACCAGGCTGGTGGTGGTGGTCTTGCCGTGGGTGCCGGCGATGGCGATGCCGCGCTTCAGGCGCATCAACTCACCCAGCATCACCGCGCGCGGGACGATAGGGATCTTGCGGCTGCGCGCCGCCACGACTTCAGGATTGTCCTGCTGTACAGCGGTCGAGGTCACGACCGCATCGGCCTTGCCGATGTGGATTTCCGCGTGGCCCTGGTACACGGTCGCGCCCATGTCGACCAGGCGCTGGGTGACGGCGTTGCTGCCCAGGTCCGAGCCGGACACGTTGTAGCCCAGCGTCAGCAGCACTTCCGCGATGCCGCTCATGCCGCTGCCGCCGATGCCGACGAAGTGTATGTTCTGTACTTTATGTTTCACGGCTTATCCAATGCTAATGCTTCCAATACCTGCGCGATCGCGTCGTTCGCGTCGCGTTTTCCTACTTCGCGCGCCGCGCCGGCCATGGCCAGGCAAGCCGCGCGGGTCAGCGTTTCCAGCAGCGTCGCCACACTCTGCGCGCTCAATTCCGATTGCGGCATGTGGATCGCCGCCTTCTGCTTCGCCATCCACTGGGCGTTGTCGCGCTGATGGCTGGTGGTCGAGGCCACGAACGGCACCAGCACGCTGGCCACGCCCGCCGCCGTCAGTTCTGACACGGTGATGGCGCCGGCGCGGCAAATCACCACGTCCGCCACGCTGTAGGCGCTGGCCATGTCGTCGATGAAGTCGACCACATTGGCGGATACGCCGGCTTGCTGATACGCCGCGCGCAACGCATCGATGTTCTTCTTGCCCGACTGGTGGGTCACCAATGGACGCTGTGCTTCCGGGATCAGCGCCAGCGCTGCCGGCAGCGCGTCGTTCAGCGCTTTGGCGCCCAGGCTGCCGCCCACCACCAGGATGCGCAGCGGCCCCTCGCGGCCGGCGAAACGCTGGGCCGGCGACGCCATGTCCAAAATCTCCTTGCGCACCGGGTTACCGGTGACCACGGCCTTGTCTGCGGCTTTGCCGAAATCGGCCGGGAAACCGAAGCACACGCGGTCGGCGAACGGCACCAGCGTTTTATTCGACAGCAGCAGCGCGGCGTCGGCGTTCACCAGCACCAACGGCGTGCCGCGCATGCGCGCCATCAGGCCGCCCGGCACGGTCACGTAGCCGCCCATGCCCATCACCACGTCCGGCTTGCGGCTGCCGATAAAGCCGAAGCAATCCTTGAATGCCTTGACCATCTTCAGGGCGCCGTCCAGCGAGTGCTTCAAGCCCTTGCCGCGCATGCCGGTGAAATTGATGCTGTCCATCGCGATGCCGCTCTTCGGCACCAGGTCCTGCTCCATGCCGGTGGAAGTGCCCAGCCAGCTCACTTCCCAGCCGCGTGCGCGCATGGTTTGCGCGATCGCCAGGCCGGGGAAGATATGACCGCCCGTACCGGCCGCCATAATCATTAGTCGTTTCATAGTCTGCCACCACGCATCAGAACCCGGTTCTCGTAATCGATCCGGAGCAGGATCGCGAGTCCGATGCAGTTAATTACAACGCCCGTGCCGCCATAGCTCATCAGCGGCAGGGTCAAGCCCTTGGTAGGCAGCAAGCCAAGGTTTACGCCCATATTGATAAAGGTCTGCACGCCGATCCAGATGCCGATGCCTTTGGCGGTGAGGCCGGCGAAGGTCTGGTCGATGGCGATGGCCTGGCGGCCGATATCGAAGGCGCGCTTGATGATCCAGTAGAACAGCGCGATCACCACCAGCACGCCGGCCAGGCCCAGTTCTTCGCCGATCACGGCCAGCAGGAAGTCGGTGTGCGCTTCCGGCAGGTAGTGCAGCTTTTCCACGCTGCCGCCCAGGCCCACGCCGAAGATCTCGCCGCGACCGAAAGCGATCAGCGAGTGGGTCAGCTGGTAAGCCTTGTTCAGCGCGTTGTCCTCTTCCCACGGATTGAGGTAGGCGAAGTAACGCTCGCGGCGGAATTTGGACAAAGCGATGATGGTGCCGAAGATCGCCACCAGCACCACGCCGATACCGCCGAACCAGATGGCGTTGATCCCGCCCAGGAACAGGATGCCCATGGCGATGCAGACGATCACGCCGAAGGCGCCGAGGTCCGGCTCCAGCAGCAGCAACAGGCCGACGAAGCCGACCGCCGCCGCCATCGGCATGAAGCCCTTGGTCAGCTTGTGCATGTATTCCTGCTTGCGCACGGTGTAGTCGGCGGCGTACAGCACGGCCACCACCTTCATCAGTTCCGACGGCTGGATGTTGAATACCTTGAGCGACAGCCAGCGGCGGCCGCCGTTGACCACCACGCCGACGCCGGGAATCAGCACCAGCACCAGCAGCACCAGCGTGCCGATGAACAGATACGGCGCGGCCTTTTGCAGGTCGGCGATGCGGGTGCGGAACACGAACAGGCCGGCGACCAGCGAAACGATGATGAACATCGCCTGGCGCTGCAGGAAGTAGGTGTTCTGCCAGCGCACGTAGTTGGCGAATTTCGGCGAGTCCGGCAGCGAGATCGAGGCCGAGTAAACCATCACCATCCCGAGCAGCATCAGCAACAGCGTGACCCAGACGAGCGGCTGGTCGTATTCCATCATCTTCGACTGCCGCGCGCGACTTTCCATCGGCGTTTCAACCGAGTTGGAACCAAAGCGGAACGGCAGCTGGAGCGGCATCAGATCTCCTGTCCGGCGTCGAGGGCGATTTCGCGCACGGTGTCGATGAACACCTGGGCGCGATGCGCGTAGTTCTTGAACATGTCCATGCTGGCGCAGGCCGGCGAGAGCAGCACGGCGTCGCCGGCTTGCGCCAGTTCGCTGGCGCGCTTGACCGCTTGTGGCAGGTCGGTGCCGCAGTCTTCCAGCGTGATTCCTGTCGCGGACAATGCGGCGCGGATCTGCGGCGCGTCGCGGCCGATCAGCAGCACGGCGCGCGCGTAGCGGCCGGTTGGCTCGGCCAGCGGTGCGAAGTCCTGGCCTTTGCCGTCACCGCCCATGATGACCAGCAGGCGCTGGTTGGCGCCGGTGAAAGCTTTGCCCAGGCCATTCAGTGCGGCCACGGTGGCGCCGACGTTGGTGCCTTTGCTGTCGTCGTAGTATTCGACTTCGTTGATGGCGCTGACCAGTTCCACGCGGTGCGGCTGGCCGCGATAGTCGCGCAGGCCGTGCAGCAACGGTGCCAGCGGCAGGTCGATGGCGCGGCACAGCGCCAGCGCGGCCAGCGCGTTGGCGGCGTTGTGCACGCCACGGATTTGCAGGGCGTCAGCGGGCATCAGATTCTTGACCATGCATTCGACCGGCGGTGGCGGCGGATCGTTCTTCTTGCGTTTCTTCGGCTCGCCCTCTTCTTCGGCCGGGACGGAGGTGGCCAGCCACAGCACGCCGCGTTCGTTGTTCAGGCCAAGGTCGTCGCGCAGGGTTGGCGCGTCGGTGCCGAAGGTGACGTTGTGGCCGGTGGCGCTGGCCATGCGCATGGTGGTGGCGTCGTCGCGGTTCAGGACGCGCACGGTGTTGGCGGCGAAGATGCGGTGCTTGGCGGCGGCGTAGGATGGCATGTCGCCGTGCCAGTCCAGGTGGTCTTGCGTCACGTTCAATACAGTGGCGGCGTCGGCTTCCAGCGTAAAGGTGGTCTGCAGTTGGAAGGACGAGAGTTCGAGTACCCAGACTTCCGGCAGCGATGCGGCTGGCGCGGCGGCGGCGGGCGCTTCGGCGGCGGGCGCGATGGCCGGGGCGGCGTCGAGCACTTCGCGCAGGACGTCCAGCGCGGCTGGGCTGATGTTGCCGGCCACGCGCATGGTCTTGCCGGCGCGTTCGCACAGCTGGCCGACTAGCGTGGTCACCGTCGTCTTGCCGTTGGTGCCGGTGATGGCGATGATCTTCGGATGGTAATCTCGCTCGGTCTTCAACGACTCCAGCGCCTGCGCGAACAACTCGATCTCGCCCCACACCTCGATGCCGGCGGCAGCGGCGGCCGGCGCAATCTCGGCCAGCTCGCGGTTCGGCGCCAGACCAGGGCTGACGGCCACAAAGTCCACGCCCCCCAGCAACGATGCGCCAAACGCACCAGCGACAAACTCCGCATCCGGCACGGCCGCGCGCAATGCCGGCAAACGCTCCGGCGACTCACGCGTATCGGCAACGCGCACGCGCGCGCCGCTGCGGGCGAGCCACAGCGCCATCGCCAGGCCGGATTCTCCCAGCCCCAATACCAGTGCGTTTTTGCCTTCGTAAATCATCAGCGCAGCTTCAACGTCGAAAGTCCAACCAGTACCAGAATCATCGTGATAATCCAGAAGCGCACGACGACCTGGGTCTCTTTCCAGCCTTTTTGTTCAAAATGGTGGTGCAGCGGCGCCATCAAGAACACGCGACGGCCGGTGCCGTAGCGCTTCTTGGTGTACTTGAACCAGCTCACCTGAATCATCACCGACACCGTCTCCGCAACGAAGATGCCGCCCATGATGAACAACACAATCTCCTGACGCACGATCACGGCAATGGTGCCCAACGCGCCGCCCAAGGCCAACGCGCCCACGTCGCCCATGAACACCTGAGCCGGATGCGTGTTAAACCACAGGAAGGCCAGGCCCGCGCCAGCCAGCGCGCCGCAGAAGATGATCAACTCGCCCGCGCCAGGAATATGCGGAATGAACAGATACTTCGAATACGTGGCGCTACCGGTGAGGTAAGCGAACAGGCCAAGCGCCGAGCCGACCATAATCGTCGGCATGATCGCCAGGCCATCCAGACCATCCGTGAAGTTAACGGCGTTGGACGATCCCACGATGACACAGTAGGTCAAAGCAATGAAGCCCCACACGCCCAGCGGATAGCTAATGGTCTTGAAGAACGGGACTATCAAGTCGGCCTTCGGCGGCAGATCCATCTCGAAGCCCGAACGCACCCAGGCGAAGAACAGCTCAAACACCTGGCCGGTGCTCGGCGCCGACACCGAGAACGCCAGATACAGCGCGGCGGCGATGCCGACCAGCGACTGCCAGAAATACTTCTCGCGCGAGCGCATGCCTTCCGGGTCCTGGTACACCACCTTGCGGTAGTCATCCACCCAGCCCACCGCGCCGAAGCCCAGCGTCACGATCAGCACCGGCCAGATCAGGCGGTTCGACAGGTCGCACCACAGCAGCGTGGAAATCGCGATCGACAGCAGAATCAGCACGCCGCCCATGGTTGGCGTGCCGTGTTTTTTCAGGTGGGTCTGCGGACCGTCGGTGCGCACGGCCTGGCCGTACTTCATGGCGGTCAGCTTGCGGATCACGAACGGGCCGGCGGCCAGGCCGATGAACAACGCCGTCGCGGTGGCGAACACCGCGCGGAAGGTGATGAAGTTGAAGACCCGGAGTATCCCGACGTCCTGTTGAAAAAATTGTGCGAGCCAGAGCAGCATGATTAGTGACCTTCCTTGTTAGCTTGTTGCGACCCAATCAAATGCTGCACGACCCGCTCCATCTTCATGAAACGGGAGCCCTTGATTAATACAGTTGCATCAGGCGATACCGCCGCTTCGACAGCAGACAGCAAATCGCCAAAGTTTTCAAAATGACGAACGTTCGCACCTTGGATATGCGCAGCCAGTTCGCCCGTTACCAGCACCGTATCGATGCCCTTGTTTTGCGCATACGCGCCTATCTCTTCATGGAACTCGCGGCCCTGGGTGCCGACTTCGCCCATATCGCCGAGCACCAGCACGCGCGGTGCGGCGGCTTTCGCCAGCACGTCGATGGCGGCGCGCACCGAATCCGGATTGGCGTTGTAGGTATCGTCGATGACGACCGCGCCATTGACCGCCTGCTTCTTCTGCAAACGGCCGCTGACCGGCGCAAACGTGTCCAGGCCCAGCTTGATCTGGTCCAGCGCGATACCGGCGGCGTAGGTGCATGCCACCGCAGCCAGCGCATTGCGCACATTGTGTTCACCGGCCGCCTGCAGGCGCACGAAGAACTGCTGCGTATCGGCCTCGCTCTCGCAGATGGTGATGAACATCTCGCTTTCGAAATCGCTGGCGCGGTAGGTGCAGCTCACTTCCGCATCCTTGGTCAGGCCGAAGCGCAGCTTGCGGCGGCCTGCCGACAGTTCTTCCCATACCGGCGTGAACTCGTCGCCATGCGGGAACACGGCCACGCCGTTGGTCGGCAGCGCCGACAACACGGAGCCGTTCTCGCGCGCCACCGCTTCCACGGTGTGCATGAATTCCTGGTGCTCGCGCTGGGCGTTGTTGACCATGGCGATATCGGCAGCGGCGATCAACGCCAGGCGGCCGATTTCTCCCGGATGGTTCATGCCCATCTCGATCACGGCCGCTTGCTGCTTGTCTTCCATGCGGAACAGCGTCAGCGGCACGCCGATCTCGTTATTCAGATTGCCGCGCGTGGCCAGGCGGCCTTCTTCGCCGTGGGCCGCCACCAGGATCGCGGAGATCATCTCTTTGACAGTGGTCTTGCCGTTACTGCCGGTGACGCCAATCACCGGCATGGTGAACTGCTTGCGCCACCAGTTGGCGATCTGGCCCAGGGCCACCAGCGTGTCCGGTACAACGATGGCCGGCAGCGTAAAGCCGGCCGGCAGTTCTTCAACAACGACAGCGGCAACGCCCTTCTCCGCCACTTGCGGCAGGAAGTTGTGGGCGTCGAACACCTCGCCGCGCAAGGCGACGAACAAGGCGCCTGCGGCTACGCTACGGCTGTCGGTCGACACGCCGTCAAATACGACATCGCCGGCGTTCACTAAGCGTGCGCCGGTCAGGGAAGGCAGAATTTGTGCGACAGCTGCACGCATTAATTCGTCCTCATCATGGTTAAACGTGCCGACAGCGCCAGTTGCGCGTGATCGGCGTCCGAGAATGGCAGTTTCTTACCTTTGATTTCCTGGTACGGCTCATGGCCTTTGCCGGCCAGCAGAATCACGTCCGGCTTGGCGGCGTGCTTCACCGCCGACAAGATGGCGGCGGCGCGGTCGTCCAGCGCCTGCACCGTCGATGCCGGATTGTTCTGGTCCATGCCGGCCAAAATCTGCTCGATGATCGAATGCGGATCTTCGCTGCGCGGATTGTCGCTGGTGACCAGCACATGGTCGGCCACCTGCGCCAGCTTGCCCATTTGCGGACGCTTGCCCGGATCGCGGTCGCCGCCGCAGCCGAACACGCACCACAGCTGGCCGCCACGGTCGCTGGCCACCGGACGCAGCGCGGCCAGGGTTTTTTCCAGCGCGTCCGGCGTGTGCGCGTAATCGATCACGATCAGCGGTGCGTCGTGGCCGCCCACTTGCTGCATGCGGCCCGGTGCGGACTCCAGCGCCTCCACCGCGTCGATGGCGGCGCGCAGACCCAGGCCCTTGGCCAGCATCGCGCCCATCACGCCCAGCGCGTTGCTGATATTGAAGCCGCCCACCAGGTGCGTTTTCACCAGCGCCACGCCCAGCGGGCAATCGAGATGGAATTCGGTGCCGCCGCTGCGGCCGGCGCGCAACTGGCTGGCGCGCAGCATCAGCACGCCGGCGATGTCCGGTTGCGCAGCGGAGTCGCGCAGCGTGTAGCCGATCAGCGGGATGTTGCCGGCCAGTGGCGCCTTCGCCTGCAGATGCGCGATCAGGCGCAAGCCTGCCGGATCGTCCAGGTTGACGACCGCCGTTTTCAGGCCCGGCCAGTTGAACAGCTTGACCTTGGCCGCCTCGTAGGCTTCCATGGTGCCGTGATAGTCCAGATGGTCGCGCGTCAGGTTGGTGAACAGCGCCACGTCGAAATGCATGCCCGACACGCGGCCCTGCGCCAGGCCGATGGACGACACTTCGATCGCCAGCGAGGCCACGCCTTTGTCGCGCAGTTCGGCCAGCGAGCGTGCCAGCAGCACCGCATCCGGCGTGGTGTAGCCGGTGACGTCGTATTCCACTTCGCCGCGCGGACGGAACACGCCCACGCCCAGCGTGCCGATCACCGCCGCCGGTTCGCCGGCGCGCGACAGCGCGTGGCCCAGCCACACGGCGCTGGAGGTCTTGCCGTTGGTGCCGGTGACGCCGACGGTGAACATGGCGGCATCCGGCTGCTGATAGAAGGCATGCGCGATGGCGCCGGCGTTCTGCTTCAGCTGATCAACCGTCAGGTAAGGCACGGCCCACTTGTCGTTCCAGGTAAAGCCGGCGGGATCGAGCACCACCAGCGCCGCGCCCTGCTCGATGGCGCCATCGATAAAGCTGCGTCCATCGGCCGCATTGCCTGCATCCGGAGCGAAAGCAAAGAACACATCGCCCAGCTTGATGCGGCGCGAGTCCGAAGCCAGGTTCGCCGTAGGCGCCAGCTTGCGGATCGCGTCGGCGACAGCCGATGGGTCGAAAGTAGAAGTCGTCACATGTTCCCCTGTGCTGCAGATTCAGGAATGATGATATGGGTCAGGTCCGAGTCCGGCGCCACGTTCTTGGCGCGCAGCGCCTGCGCCGCCAGGGCCGAGAACACAGGGCCGGCCACGTCGCCGCCGTATTTCAGCGGGCCGCCCGGTTCGTCGATCATGACGGCGATGATGAAGCGCGGGTCCGACATCGGCGCCATGCCGACGAAGTTGCCGATATATTTGGTGTGCGAGTAGCGGCCGCCGATGAACTTCTGCGCGGTGCCGGTCTTGCCGCCGACGCGATAGCCCGGTACCTGCGCCTTGACGGCGGAACCGCCCGGCAGCGTGACCATTTCCAGCATCTCGCGCATTTCGGCGGCGGTCTTGGCGCTGATGACCTGGGTGCCGTGCGGCGCTTCGTGCACCTTCTGGAACGACAGTGGAATGATGTCGCCGCCGCGCGCCAGCACCATGTAGGCGCGCGCCAGCTGGATCAGCGATACCGAGATACCCTGGCCGAAGCTCATGTTGGCGTGTTCCACCGGACGCCACGATTTATACGGACGCACGCGGCCGGCCACGGCGCCGGGGAAGCCCCACTTGGGCTGCTGGCCGAAACCGAGCTTGGTGAACATCTCCCACAGATCCTGCGCCGGCATGCCCATGGCGATCTTGGTGGTGCCGATGTTGGACGATTTCTGGATGATGCCCTGCACGTCGATCATGAAGTGCGGATGCGTATCGTGGATCACGCGGTCGCCGATGACCATCGAACCGTTGCCGGTGTCGAACATGGTGTGCGGCGTGATCTTCTTGGCGTCCAGCGCCATCGCGACAGGGAACGGCTTCATCGTCGATCCCGGCTCGAAGGTGTCGGTCATGACGCGGTTGCGCAGCTGTTCGCCGGTCAGCTTGGAGCGGTCGTTCGGGTTGTAGGTCGGCCAGTTGGCCAGCGCCAGCACTTCGCCGGTGTGTACGTCCAGCACCACGGCGGCGCCGGCCTTGGCCTGGAATTTCTCGACCGCGTCCTTCACCTGCGTGAAGGCGATGTACTGGATCTTGCTGTCGATCGACAGGGTCAGGTCCTTGCCGTCGTGCGGCTCGCGCACCGACTCGATATCTTCAACGATGTGGCCCAGGCGGTCCTTGATCACGCGGCGGCTGCCGGTGATGCCCTGCAGCGTCTTCTGCTGCGCCAGTTCCATCGACTCCTGGCCCATGTCTTCGACGTTGGTGAAACCGACGACGTGGGTCGTCACTTCGCCCTGCGGGTAGAAGCGCTTGTATTCCTTGCGGGTCTGGATGCCTTCGATGCCAAGCTTGGTGATCTGGTCGGACACGTCCTGCTCCACCTGGCGTTTAAGGTAGACGAAGCTGCGGTCGGAATCGAGTTTCTTTTGCAGCTCGGCGTCGCTCATGTCGAGCAGTTTGGCCAGCTGTTTCAGCTTGGCCGGCGGCGCTTCCTGCACATCGTCCGGGATCGCCCAGATGGCTTTCACCGGCACCGAGGAGGCCAACACCTGGCCGTCACGGTCGGTGATCTTGCCGCGCGTGGCCGGCAGTTCCAGCGTGCGCGCGTAGCGGATCTCGCCCTGCTTCTGCAGGAACTGGGTCGACAGGCCTTGCAGCCACAGGGCGCGCGCGGCCAACGCCGCGAAGGCGGCAAACAATACGAACAGCACCACGCGCGAGCGCCAGGTTGGCAGACGCACCGCCAATACTGGGCTCTTGGAGAAGGCCACGCCTTTGGCGGCGGCCACGCGAGAGGTGTTCACATTGCTGCCGCGGCTCATTTTGTCGGCTCCGGCGTCAGGTACTGCGTGCGCGCTGCGGTCAGCGGCGTCATGTTCAGGTCACGGCGCGCGATGTCCTCGATGCGGGCGTGCTTGCCCAGCGTCGATTGGTCCAGCTGCAGCTGCGCCCATTCGATATCGAGCTGGCGCGCCTGCGACTGCGTGCGTTCCAGTTCGATGAACAGGTGGCGCGCCTGGTACTGGGCGTTAACCAGCGACAGGCCGCAAGCGACCAGCAACATCGTCAGGAACGCGTTGATCTTACCGCTCATGCATCCTCCGGCGTTGCGGGGATGGGCAGGCGGCGCGCCACGCGCATCACCGCCGAGCGGGAACGCGGGTTCTCATCGACTTCGCGGTCGGATGGCTTCATCTTGGACAGCAGCTTGATCTCCGGCTGCGGCAAGTCGATCGCGCGGATCGGCAGGCGGCGGTCCGGCTGCTCGACGTTGGCCTTGGACGCGAAGAAGCGCTTCACCATGCGGTCTTCCAGCGAGTGGAAGCTGATGATGGCGATGATCGCGCCCGGCGCCAGGCTGGCGTAGGCCTGCGTCAGACCGACTTCAAGGTCTTCAAGCTCTTTATTGATGAAAATCCGGATAGCCTGAAAGGTGCGGGTGGCCGGATCCTTGCCCTTTTCCCGAGTCTTGACCGCGCCTGCCACGAGGCTGGCAAGCTGTCGTGTGGTTGAAATTGGCTCGACTGCCCGGCGAGCAACAATCGCCTTTGCAATCTGAAAAGCAAACCGTTCTTCCCCATATTCCTTTATCACCTTTTCCAGTGTCTGTTCGGTTTCAGTGGCGAGCCACTGCGCCGCCGACATGCCGCGCGTGGTGTCCATGCGCATGTCGAGCGGGCCGTCGTTACGGAAGCTGAAGCCGCGCGCGGCGTCGTCCACCTGTGGCGACGAGATGCCCAGGTCGAGCAGGATGCCGTCGACCTGGTCGACGCCGTTGGCCGCCAGCGCCTCGCGCATGGTGGCGAAGCTGTCGTGCACGATGGTGAAGCGCGGGTCGTCGATTTGTTCGGCGGTGGCGATGGCTTGCGGGTCCTTGTCGAACGCGATCAGGCGGGCCTTCGGACCCAGCTTGGACAGGATCAGACGCGAGTGGCCGCCGCGGCCGAAGGTGCCGTCGACGTAGACGCCGTTGGCGCGCGCGCCGTCCAGCGCCAGCGCATCGACCGCTTCGTCTAGCAGCACCGTACGATGCTGGAATTCAGGCACCGCTGTTGTTGTCATGGCGGAACCTTAGAAGGAGAAATTGGCGAGTACATCGGGGGTGCCGGCTTCCAAAGCCTGCTGCTCTTTTTCCGCCATCTTGGCGGCGTCCCAGATCTCGAAGTGGGAACCCATGCCCATCATCATCACCTCTTTGTCCAGGCCGACGGCGGCGCGGAGTTCGGGCGAAATGAGGATGCGGCCGGCGGTGTCCATTTCCACGTCGGTGGCGTAACCGAGGAAAATGCGTTGCCAGGCGCGCGCTTGCATGGGCCAGGCGGAGATCTGTTGACGGTGTTGTTCCCACACAGGACGGGGGAACAGCATGACGCAGCCGTCGGGATGGCGCGTCAGGGTGAGGCGGCCTTCGCATTGGATCGAAAGCGCGTCACGGTGCTTGGCAGGGATGGACATCCTGCCTTTGGCATCGAGATTGATTGCGGACGCGCCTTGAAACACGTGATTACCTTTTTACCTCAGTATGGTTAGCGGAGCATGAAGCCATGGCGATTCGTTTTTCATCTCCCCTGTCCGCTAAGTCAGGCAAAACTTCCCACAAAAAGACACTTTTTCACACAGATGCCCACTTTAGAGGATGCAAGATTGGTGGTCAAGCGGTTTCAGCCAATCGAAACAGGGATTTTAGTAATGAAATTAAGGACTTAGCGCGATTCCTTGAAGCCAGCTAGAAATAAAATAACTCAATAAATTAAGTACTTATGAAAGGTTGTGAAGGTGTCACCTCACTTGTACCCATGTGTTTAATACTGAAAATGCTTATATAAAAAAATTGAAATAAAAGCATAAAGTTGCAAGGAGCCAACATTGCGGTATCAAATGGACAACAGGAAAATGGGGATAAAAAACGAGGTAATCAGGAGGAAAACGCCGGCATAGCGCATCAGAAGCGCGCTCAAGCGGAATGAGGAACCTTCACAAAGCAATCACAACGAACTTCAATATTACTTCAAAGCAAGCAAGTCAAGCCAACTTGTCTATACAAATTAAACGGTGCATCGACGCCATTATACGCCCTCCCACGCTTTCGAACGCTCTACGGCACGGGCCCATTTGGCCAATAATTCGGTGCGGCGGTCGGTGGACATGGTGGGTTCGAAGCGGCGTTCGCAGGTCCATTGGGCGGCGATTTCTTCCTGCGTCTCCCAGAAGCCGACCGCCAGGCCGGCCAGGTAGGCGGCGCCCAGGGCGGTGGTTTCGGTGACCTTGGGACGGACCACCGGCACGCCCAGCAAGTCGGCCTGGAATTGCATCAGCAGGTCGTTGCGGGCGGCGCCGCCGTCGGCGCGCACTTCGATCAGCGGCGTCGACGCATCCTTCTGCATGGCCGCCATCAGCTCGGCGCTCTGGTAGGCGATGGCCTCCAGCGCGGCGCGGGCGATGTGGGCGCGGTTGCTGCCCCGGCTCAGGCCGAACAGCGAGCCGCGCGCGTAGGCGTCCCAGTGCGGCGCACCGAGGCCGACGAAGGCCGGCACCATGAACACGCCGTCGCTGTCGGGCACGCTAGCCGCCAGCGCTTCCACTTCGGCCGAGGATTGGATGATGCCCAGCCCGTCCCGCAGCCACTGCACGGTGGCGCCGCCCATGAAGACGCTGCCCTCCAGCAGATAGTCGGTCTCGCCGTCGATACGCCAGCCCACGGTGGTCAGCAGCCGGTTGTGCGAGGCCACCGGGTGGCGCCCGAGATGCATCAGCATGAAACAGCCGGTGCCGTAGGTATTCTTGACCATGCCGGGCTGGTGGCAAGCCTGGCCGAAAGTGGCTGCCTGCTGGTCGCCGGCGATGCCGGCCACCGGAATGGCCGCGCCGAACAGGCTGTGGTGCGTGGCGCCCACCTCCTCGCTCGACGACACGATCTGCGGCAGCACCGCCTCCGGTATGCCGAACAGGTGCAGCAGGTCGTAGTCCCAGCGCATCAGGTGGATATTGAACAGCATGGTGCGCGACGCGTTGCTGACGTCGGTCACGTGCTGCCCGGTCAACTTATAGACCAGCCAGCTGTCGACGGTGCCAAACGCCAGCCCGCCCTGCTCGGCCTTCGCGCGTGCGCCGGGCACGTTATCGAGCAGCCATTTGAGCTTGGTGGCGGAAAAATAGGCGTCCAGTTCCAGACCGGAGATGTCGGTGATTTTCTTGGCCTTGCCGTCGGCGCGCAGGGCGTCGCACAGGTCGGCGGTGCGGCGGTCCTGCCAGACGATCGCCGGGGCGATCGGCTCGCCGGTCTTGCGGTCCCACACCACGGTGGTCTCGCGCTGGTTGGTCACGCCGATGGCCAGGATCTGCTGCGGATCGATGTGATGATCGGCCAGCACCTTGCGGGCGACGTTGAGCTGGCTGTGCCAGATGTCCATCGGGTCGTGCTCGACCCAGCCGGGATGGGGGAAATGCTGAGGGAATTCCTGCGCCGCGCAGCCGCAGATCTGGCCTTGATGATCGAACAGGATGGCGCGCGAACTGGTCGTGCCCTGGTCCAGGGACAGTATGTATTTTTTCATCGCGTCCGCAGCGAAAAAACGGTTGTTAGTTGAAGCAAGCCGATAGGCCGGATTTTGTTACGGCACAGGCGAACCTGCGCTATGACAGCCATTCCTCTAGGCGCTGGATTACTCCAGCGCTCAAGCTTCCTACCCGCACGCTCCGCGAGCAGCATCATCGCGTGCCTATTTGGAATTGCACCAGGTGGAGGTTACCGCGTTTCACCGTAACTTAATACGCTCGTCTCTGTGGCCCTATTCCTCGCCTTATACCCCGAAAGGCTTTCGGCGGACGGCCGTTAACCGTCACCCCGCTCTATGGAGTCCGGACCTTCCTCCCGTCAGGCATTACGCGCTGACCAGCGGCTGTCTGGCTTGCTTCAGGCGGTATTGTACCAGTCCATGCCGACAAATCTGAAATTTGGTGTCGCCATTCCAAAAGCCGCCCTCCCGCCGCCGCCGTAGAATACCGGGATACCGACACCGTATAAGGCTCACAACAATGACGCATCCATCCCGCACCGGCGGCCAGATCCTGGTCGACGCCCTGAAGATCCACGGCGTAGACACCGCTTTCGGCGTACCCGGCGAAAGCTACCTGGACGTACTCGACGCCCTGCACGATTCCGATATCCGCTTCATCATCAACCGCCAGGAAGGCGGCGCCGCCTTCATGGCCGACGCCTACGGCAAGATGACGGGCAAGCCGGGCATCTGCTTCGTCACGCGCGGCCCGGGCGCCACCAATGCGTCGATCGGCGTACACACGGCCTTCCAGGATTCGACCCCGATGATCCTGTTCATCGGCCAGGTCGGCAGCGACTTCATCGACCGCGAAGCGTTCCAGGAAATCGACTACCGCCGCATGTACGGCCAGATGGCCAAGTGGGTCACCCAGATCGACCGCGCCGACCGCATTCCGGAATACATCGCGCGCGCCTTCCAGATCGCCACCAGCGGCCGTCCCGGCCCGGTGGTGCTGGCGCTGCCCGAGGATATGCTGATCACCAAGGCCGCCGTGGCCGACACCCGCAGCTACCAGCCGGTGCAGGCCGCACCGTCGGCCGCGCAGATCGACACCGTGCGCGCCATGCTGGCGTCGGCGAAAAAGCCGCTGGTCCTGATCGGCGGCGGCGGATGGAACGAGCAAGCCTGCGCCGATGTGCAGCGCTTCGCCGAAGCCAACCAGCTGCCGGTGTCGTGCGCCTTCCGCTTCCAGGATCTGCTCGACAACGAACACCCGAACTACGTCGGCGACGTCGGCATCGGCATCAACCCCAAGCTGGCGGCGCGCGTGCGCGAGGCCGACGTCATCCTGGCCATCGGTCCGCGCCTGGGCGAGATGACCACCAGCGGCTACGCCATCATCGCCGCGCCGGTGCCGGCGCAGCGCCTGATCCACGTCCATGCCGATACCGAGGAACTGGGCAGCGTCTATCAGGCCGAGTTGATGATCAATAGCGGCATGCCGCAAGTGGCGGCCATGCTGGCGGCCATGGAGCCGGTCGATGCCTCGGCCTGGCAAAGCACGGCGGCCGAAGCGCGCGCGGACTACGCGGCGTGGAAGGAACAGCCGGCCATCTTCAAGGACGGCAAGGCCCCGCTCGACCTGTGGCAGGTGGTGCAGCAGATTGAAAAGCTGGCGCCGCACGACACCATCATCACCAACGGCGCCGGCAACTACGCCACCTGGGCGCACCGCTTCCACAGCTACGGCGCCATGCGCACCCAGTTGGCGCCGACCAGCGGCGCCATGGGCTACAGCGTGCCGGCCGGCGTGGCCGCCAAGATCATCGATCCCGAGCGCACCGTGATCACCTTCGCCGGCGACGGCGAATTCATGATGAACGGCCAGGAACTGGCGACCGCCGTGCAGTACCAGGCCGGCGTGGTCATCATCGTGTTCAACAACGCCATGTTCGGCACCATCCGCATGCACCAGGAGCGCGAGTATCCGGGCCGCGTGTCCGGCACCACCTTGCACAATCCTGATTTCGCCGCGCTGTCGGCGGCCTATGGCGGCATCGGTGAAGTGGTGACGCGCACCGAGGAATTCGCGCCGGCGCTGGAACGCGCGCTGGCCCACACGCGCGAGAAAAACCTGCCGGCCCTGATCGAACTGCGCTACGACGGCAACCTGATCACGCCGGGCGCCACGCTGGAAACCATCCGCGCCACGGCGGCGGCGGCCAAGGCCGCCAAGTAGGCAACGTAAAAAGCGAGGAAGAGCCGGCCTACAGGCCGGCGGTGCGCGAGGAGCCGGTGTCGATCACCGGCTCTTCTTCTTTCTCAGGCTTGGTTTTCGGCGGCGGACAGGCGCGGCAGACGCCGGCCTTGCGGCTGAAATCGGTCACCAGCGGCAACCGCATCGGCACCGACTGGTCTTCGCAATAGCCGCCTTCAAGCACCAGCGTCTTGCCGTTGTCGGCCAGCTTGCCGTTGATGATGCGCTCTTCTTCATCGGGCGGACGCACCGTGAAGTAAAACTGTTGGCCGCGCGGATCGACGGTCACGTCGCTGGCCACCACCGGCCAGCTCAAGCCGCCGGCCGTGTATTCGTACAGCACGGTATCGACTTCATCGAAGCGCTGCAGCGTGATGCGCTGGCCGCCGAATTCGCCGCTGCCGGGATGGATGCATAAATCGGAAAACACCAGCATGCCGTGGCGCGGCAACGCGCCCGGCTTCTTGCCGCCCTTGGGCGCGGCCAGCACGGCGCAGGAGGCCAGCAGGATGGCGCCGGCAAACAGCGCGCGTCGTGTCGTCGTCATACTCAATACGCTTTCAGAAAAGAACAACGGCTGCACCAGGCAGCCGTTGTGGATTCTAAACCTGAATAATCAGATTAGAACGAGTGCTTCAGGCCCAGGTTGAAGGCTTTGTCGCCCGAACCAGCTTCGGTGTTGTTACCAACGGTGTAGCCTGCGCCGTTTTTGTTTTTGATTTTAGCGTAAGCGATGTAGGTGCTGGTGCGCTTCGACAGAGCGTAGCTGTAGCCGATTGCCCACTGATCTGCATCACGGTCAGCCGATTGCTTGTCGTTTTTGCGGATGAACGAAGCCATCACGGTGCCGGCGGTCGATACTGGCGCTTGCAGGCCGATCAGTGCATCGCTGCTGTCTTGCGAAGCAGCGAAGGTTGGGCCGTAGGCGGTTGCCGAACCGTTCAGAGGCGCGCTGTTCAGGCCTTTGTCTTGCGAGTAAGCAGCGAACACTTTAACTACTTTGAAGTCGTAGTTGGCAGCGATCAGACCGTTGTGGCCGATGCCGGCGGTCTTCAGGGTTGCGGTGTCGTTGTTCTTGTGGTTGTAAGCAACAGCAACGTTCAGAGGACCGTTGTTGTAACCCAGCGATGCGCCGATCTGACGAGCAGCCGATGCGTCGCCTGCGGTTTCGCCCAGGCTGTACGATACAGCAGCGGTCACGCCCGACAGGTTAGGCGATTTGTAGACCACGGCGTTCGAGTTGCGGGTCATGAAGCTGGCAACTGGGAACAGGTTTTTAGCGGTACCAGCGTAGCCCATTGCGAACGGGTCACCTACGTCACGCAGGGTTTCGTAGTAAGGGGTGTACTGACGACCCAGGGTCAGGGTACCAGCGGTCTTCGAAGAAACGCCAACATAGGCTTCGCGGTTGAACAGGGTGCTGGTGGTGTTGTCCAGGGTGCCGTCATCGACGCGCACGCCGGTTTCCAGCTTGAAGATTGCGCTCAGACCGCCACCCAGATCTTCGGTGCCTTTGAAGCCGATGCGCGATGCCGAAGCTGCGCCGCTGGTGACTTTGCTGACGTTGCCAGCTGCGCCGCCGCGTTCCGCGACGATACCTGCGTCCACGATACCGTAGATGGTGACGCTCGATTGGGCGAATGCTGCGGAGCTGGTTGCTGCCAGTACGGCGATAGCGATAAGGGATTTTTTCATTACGTGTTTCCTTCAGTTGTGTTGCTGTAAAAATGAGCCAGTAGTACGACGGCGTGTTCGGTGCTTCTCGGCTGAACCATTTGTGCGTGAGGGCAAACTCCCCAGCTGCCACTGTGCATCCCTGGGGATGCGTTCACTATGTTGCGGCCGATAAATCGACGCCGGCTTTGTCGCAGCGCTCTCATGGAGCGCCGGAGGCGGCACTATACTGATGCCAAGAAACTTCAACAAGTGTAAAACCATTCATAGTGAACAGTCTGCATGCTTGTGATTTTCTAAAGCACCGGCATTTTACCGCATCGCAATATTTCCTGCCGATCAAGCGAACCGGGCCGGGTTTCCGCACGAGGAACACGGTTGATGTACCACTGCTCTTCGGACCAAGTAAAAATAGCCAGATTGCTATTTCTGACGCTATTTTATACTGAACCCTCCACGCGACCACCTCTACCAAATGGTAATAAGCTAACAACCCCAGACTTTGTTCGGCAGTTTTATCCAGCAAAATAGCCCGTAAACCAACTTTGCACCCCGTATTACAGCTTTAGTTGTGTAGTAAATTTTGTCAAAAGAGCAGTCGCTTGCATGCCGTTACCGATTTGTAAGAAATTGCTACCTGTTGCATTTACGAGACAAAATAGTGCATTTTCTTGCACAAGCGCACTGGTTTAGTGCAGCTAATGCACGGGCGCGATCGCCTGATCGTATGAAATTGTTTCAATCAGGCACCACGAAACCCCGCAGCATGCGCGATCATTCGCCCAGGGGAGCGCGCCACAGCAAGGCGGCGGCCAGCAATTTAAGGGCGCAAGGTAGCAAGGCGTAGGCCAACGACAGCGCCGCCAGCCCCTGCTGCATGCCGGGCCGGTAGCCCAGCCACTCCAGCGCCGGCAGCGCCACGCCGGCGGCCAGGGCCAGCGTCATCTGCACGCCCCAGTTCCAGGCGCCGACATAGGCCGCTTCGCGCTTGCCGCTGTCGCCGGCATAGGCGATGGTGGCCGCCAGCAGCGCCGGCGGCAGTGCCAGGTCGGCACCCAGCGCCAAGCCGGACAAGGCGCAGATCACACCGTAGGAAACGACGTCGCCCGCGCCCAGGCCGTAGGCCCAGATGAAGACGGCGGCCGTCAGCAACATGCTGCCCATCCAGGCGCGCGCCTCGCCCACACGCGCGGCGATGGCCGGCCAGGCCGCCATGGAGGCGGCGGCGCTGGCGAAGTACAGCAGCAGAAACAAGCCGGCATTGGCGCCCAGCCGCAGGCGGTCTTCGGCAAAGAACAGGAACAGCGTGGCCGGTATCGACGCCGCGACGCCGTTCACCAGCAGCACCGCGAACAGCCAGCGGAAGCGCCGCTGGCGGAATGGCGCGAGCATCTCGGACAGGCCCGGCGCAACCGGCATCGCGGTGGACGTGGTGACGGCGATGGTTACCGCCTTATTGGCGGCGTTGGCGGCTGCGGCCGTGCTGGCGACGCCGCCGGCGCCGGCGATGGCGCTTGCCGGGCGAGGCGCCTTGAATAGCAGGATGGCGGCGGCGATTAGCAGGATGGCGGCAAAAGTGATGCTCAGCGCGTTGTAGCCGGCCAGGGCCGGCACGGCGGCGGCGGTCATCACGCCGAGCAGGCCGCAGCCCTCGCGCACCGCCGCCAGCCGCGCCCGCTCGCCCGGCCGCTGCGTCAGCGCCGCGCCCCAGCTCTGGTGGGCGATGGTGGCCATGCCGAAGCCCAGATACACCAGCATCAACGCGCCTAGAAACCACGCCAGTTCGGCAGCTTCAGCCAGCGCCGGCGGATGGAACAGCGCGCCATAACCGAGCAGCAGCAACGGCAGCGCCATTGCCACGAAGCGCGGATAAGCACCGCCCGAGCGCGTAATCCACCAGCCGAGCAAGGGATCGACAAACGCCGCCGCAGTGCGCGCCGCCAACAGCGCGGCGCCGATCAGCGCTAGCGTCAGGCCGCCGCGCTGCGCATAAAACTGCGGCACGTATACATAGATGGGCAAGGCCAGCATCGCCAGCGGCATGCCGAACAGGCCGTATGCCGTCATGGCCGCCAGCGGCAGCGGCAGCGGCGCGACTGCGGCCGAGGGGACGGACCGGCCGGGAGAGGCGGAATCGCCCGTCACGGCCGCGCCGCTGCGTCGCGCAACAAGGCCTCGCGCAGCTTGGGCGCGCTGGTGGCCGGGTCGAGCCAGATACCGAAGAAAGCCCGCGCGAAGGCTGGATCGGGCACCGTCGCCAGCAACTGGCCGTCGCGATAAAACCGCATGCCCTGCCCCGGCAGCAACACGCCGGCCAGCCGCGTGCCATCCTGCACATCCGGGAAAATCGCCTTCATCTGCGCCAACCAGGCGCTGCGCTGCGCCGGACTGCCGGCGCCGATATGCGCCATCTGCTCCACGCTGGCGTCCGCGATCCTGGCACCGTTCAGCGCGCGCGCGTAACGCAGCTCCAGCACCAGCGGCACGCCGTCGGCCGCATAGCCCTGCGGGCCGAGCCACAACTCAGCCGCGTAGATCTTCAGGCCGAACCAGGTATAGTTGCCCTGCCCGCTCAAGCGCGCCGCGCCCAGCTCCTGGCCGACATATGTCGGCGCAACAGGTGCAGCAACTAGCGGCCCGCACAACAAGCATAAAGCGATCAACCAGGCGCGCATGCCATTCCATCCTTTAATTACCGCTGCCAAATGACTAATATGTCCTTACAACACTATTTTTGCAACCAAATGAAATAATTTTGTCCTGGACAATCATAGATCAAAACCAATATTTAGTTAATTAGTTCCGGATGTCAACTGTGTGTCGTGGACAAGCTGTTTTCGTTAAGTTAGCGCCGCTGAACGAGAGTTCAGTCGCTGTGTGTTCACGCGGAAAACGAAGGTAGAATGCAGGTCGCGCTTGCCCAAACCCGCAATCGCCGAAGACTCCAGATGACAAATACAGCGCTCTCACAACCCGTTTCCAGCACGATCAGCGACGTCGAACGCGATACTGGCGTGGCCAAGGAAACCCTGCGTGTGTGGGAGCGACGGTACGCCTTCCCCCAGCCTATGCGCGATCCGAACGGCGAACGCGTCTATCCCGTCGAACAGGTGCACAAGCTGCGCCTGGTGAAGCGGCTGATCGACCTCGGCTTCCGTCCCGGCAAAGTGATCCAGTACAGCACCGACGAACTGCAAGCCCTGACCAGCACGGCCAGCGGCCGTGGCAGCCGCGTCGGCGCGCCGGGACCGGAACTGCAAAGCTATCTGGATTTGTGCACCAGCCATCAGATGGAGGCGCTGCGCCGCAAGCTGTCGCAGGCGCTGATGATGATGGGCCTGAAAAGCTTCGTGATCGATCTGGTGGCGCCGCTGACCACGCTCATCGGCGAAGCCTGGGCCAGCGGCCAGCTGGCGACCTTTGAAGAACATCTATATACCGAATCGCTCACCGTGATGATGCGCGGCGCCATCTTCGGCATGCCGCAGGCCAGCGCCAGCAACATCGGCGCACCGCGCATCCTGCTGACCACCCTGCCGCAGGAGCGCCACGGCCTGGGCCTGCTGATGGCCGAAGCCATGTGCGTGGCCGAAGGCGCGCAATGCATCTCGCTGGGCGTGCAGACGCCGTTGCCCGATATCGTCGAGGCGGCGCGCGTGCAGCATGTCGACATCATCGCCCTGTCGTTCTCGGTGGCGATGAATCCGCGCCAAGCAGTCGACGGCCTGGCGGAACTGCACACCCGCCTCAACGGCGCCGCCGAACTGTGGGCCGGCGGCAGCAACGCCGCCCTGAAACGCCGGCGGCCGTCGTATGTGCGGGTGTTTGAACTGGCCGAGATTACGGCCGCCATCGCCGCCTGGCGCGCGCGCCATGCCGGGGCTCGCGCGGCCGGCTAAGCACCCCGCACGTCGGTCCGCCGCGGGGTCTGACCCTTGGGTCAGACCCCGCGTTCGTAGTGCGGGGTAGCGCTCTGGTAAAATAGGCAAACTTTGTGCTGGCCAGCACCCCAACTACATACCCATGTTCAGTTTCTTCAAGAAAAAACCTGTCGCTCCCGAAGCGCCTGCGGCGTCTGTCGTCGCCCCTGCTCCCGTCGCCCCCGTCACGCCCGATCTTCCCGACTTGCCCGACCTGCTGCCGATCGAAGAGCCGGCGCAGAAGCAATCGTGGATGACGCGCCTGAAGGCCGGCCTGTCGAAAACCTCGTCCAACCTGTCGGTGCTGTTCGTCGGCGCCAAGATCGACGACGACCTCTATGAAGAGCTGGAATCGGCCCTGCTGATGGCCGACGCCGGCGTCGACGCCACCACCTACCTGCTCGACGCCCTCAAGCGCAAGGTCAAGGACGACAAGCTGCTGGACGCGGCCGCCGTCAAGGCCGCGCTGAAACAGCTGCTGCTCGACCTGCTGTCGCCGCTGGAGCGTCCGTTCGAACTGGGCCGCCACACCCCGACCGTAATGATGATCGCCGGCGTCAACGGCGCCGGCAAGACCACCACCATCGGCAAGCTGGCCAAGCACATGCAGACCCACGGCCAGTCGGTGCTGCTGGCCGCCGGCGACACCTTCCGCGCCGCCGCCCGCGAGCAGCTGATGGTCTGGGGCCAGCGCAACAACATCACCGTGGTTTCGCAAGCCTCGGGCGACCCGGCCGCCGTCTCGTTTGACGCCGTGCAGTCGGGCAAGGCCAAAGGCATGGACGTGGTCATGATCGACACCGCCGGGCGCCTGCCGACCCAGCTGCACCTGATGGAAGAGCTGAAAAAGATCCAGCGCGTGCTCGGCAAGGGCCTGGAGGGCGCACCGCACGAAACGCTGCTGGTTATCGACGGCAATACCGGGCAAAATGCGCTGGCGCAGGTGAAAGCCTTCGACGACGCCCTCAAGCTGACCGGCCTGGTGATCACCAAGCTGGACGGCACGGCCAAGGGCGGCGTGCTGGCGGCCATCGCGCGCGCGCGTCCGGTGCCGGTGTACTTCATCGGCGTTGGTGAAAAAATTGAAGACCTGCAGCCCTTCGTGGCTGCCGAGTTTGTCGAAGCACTGCTAGGCTAATCAGACCTCTATGATCGAATTCCGGAACGTCTCCAAACAATATTCTTCCGATGTGATGGCGCTGCGCGACATCTCCCTGACCGTAGAAAAAGGCGAACTGGTCTTTCTGGCCGGCCCATCCGGCGCCGGCAAATCCACCCTGATGAAAATGATCGCGGCCATGGAGCGCCCCAGCGCC
The DNA here is from genome assembly GCF_054461335.1 of Duganella paludis. Lineage (NCBI taxonomy): Bacteria > Pseudomonadati > Pseudomonadota > Betaproteobacteria > Burkholderiales > Oxalobacteraceae > Duganella > Duganella paludis. The sequence continues at coordinate 4,197,512 of NZ_CM136922.1, read as the reverse complement.
GGGCAGGTGATCGTCAACGGCCAGGACATCGCCCGCATCAAACCGTCGGCCGTGCCCTTCCTGCGGCGCAACCTCGGCCTGATCTTCCAGCAGCAACGCCTGTTGACCGACCGCACGGTGCTGGCCAACGTCATGCTGCCGCTGCTGGTGACCGGCGCCTCGCATCAACAAGCAGAGCAACGCGCCCGCGCCGCGCTCGACAAGGTCGGCCTGGGCGACCGCGCCAATGCCCAGCCGCTGGCCCTGTCCGGCGGCGAGCAGCAGCGCGTCTCGATCGCGCGCGCCATCGTCAACCGGCCGCAGGTGATCCTGGCCGACGAACCGACCGCCAACCTGGACCGCGCCAGCGCCAACAAGGTGCTGGACGCCCTGAAAGCGTTCAACTCCGTCGGCGTGACCTGTTTGATTTCCAGCCACGACGAGCAGATGCTCGATTCGGCCGCGCGCGTCATCCATCTCAACCAAGGCCAGGTGGAGGTGCCGGAATGACTTACTGGTTGCGTCAACACCGTTACGCCCTGGCCGCCGCGCTGGTGCACCTGCGCCGCTCGCCGGGCGGTTTCCTGTTCAATATATTAGTGGTAGCGATCGCGCTGGCCCTGCCCTTCATGGGCGTGACCCTGCTCGACAACGTGCGGCCGATGTCGGAAACCCTGTCGGTCGATCCGGAAATCAGCATTTTCCTGAAACAGGACACGCCGCGCGAGCAGGCCGAAGGGCTGGCCGTGCTGCTGCGCCAGACCGTGCACGACAAGCAAGCCAAGATCATCTTCACGCCGCGCGAAAAGGCGCTGGACAACCTGAAAGACAAGAACGGCCTGGCCGACGTGCTGGCCACACTGGGCGACAACCCGCTGCCCGACAGCTACGTGCTCAAGCTGGACGCCTTCCGCAACGCCCAGGCCGGCGGCGACGTCGACGCCTTGGCCGAGCAGATCCGCGCGCTGCCGGGCGTAGACACGGTGCAGGTCGATTCGGCCTGGGTCAAGCGCCTGGCCGCGCTGCTGAACGTGCTGCGACTGGCCCTGCTGCTGCTCGCGGCCACGCTGGGCACGGTGGTGGTGGCGGTCATCTTCAACACTATCCGCCTGCAGGTGCTGACGCAGCGGGAGGAAATCCTGGTTTCCAAGCTGATCGGCGCCACCGACAGCTTCATCCACCGTCCCTTCTATTACACGGGCGCGGTGCTGGGCCTGTGCGCGGGCGGCGTCGCCCTGGGCGCGGTCACGCTGGCGCTGAATCCGCTCAACACCGCGATTGCCGAATTCGCAAGACTGTACGCCTCGGAATTCCAGCTGGCTCCGCTGGCGCCGCCGGCCATGGCCAGCCTGCTGGCCCTCTCGGCCGGCCTCGGCCTAATCGGCGCCCGCCTCTCAGTCAAGCGCCACACCGCCCGCCTCAACTGACCCCGATGTTGGGACTCTGCCGTTCCGTGCGTCCGCGCACGGAACGCGCTTCCGCACAGGCCTAGCATCTTTTGATAGTTAAGCCCTCCCTAAGATCCATCAAGCATTCTAAATACAACGGAAGTCCTGATAGCGATTTGCTATCAGGCCCATAAAATTTGGAAGATTGGCACTCATCGACAGAGAGTGCTAATATATGTTCCAAAGGGTACACAAGTGCTCAAAAGCAATCTCAAGCGAAGGAAACGAAAATGACGACGATGTCCGTGATACCTGCAAAAAACAGTGCTCTGGAACTCGGGTTTACTGGCACCCTGGGTAACCTGGATGCCTACATTTCGGCCGTCAATCGCCTGCCGATGCTGACGCACGACGAAGAAATCTCGCTGGCCAAGCGCCTCAAGGAACAAAGCGACCTGGGCGCCGCCCAGCAACTCGTGATGTCGCACCTGCGCCTGGTGGTGTCGATCGCGCGCGGCTATCTGGGCTACGGCCTGCCGCACGGCGACCTGATCCAGGAAGGCAATATCGGCCTGATGAAGGCGGTCAAGCGCTTCGACCCCGATCAAGGCGTGCGCCTGGTGTCCTATGCCATGCACTGGATCAAGGCCGAGATGCACGAATACATCCTGAAGAACTGGCGCCTGGTCAAAGTGGCCACCACCAAGGCCCAGCGCAAGCTGTTCTTCAACCTGCGCAGCCACAAGACCGGCCTGGACGCCATGACCCCGGCCCAGATCGACCAACTGGCGAAAACGCTGGACGTGAAGCGCGAAGAAGTGATCGAGATGGAAACGCGCCTGAGCGGCCGCGACATCGCCCTGGAATCGCCGACCGATGACGAAGACGACAAGTTCGCGCCTATCGCCTACCTGTCGTCCGAAGCCAGCGAGCCGACCCGCGTGCTGGAAGCCGAACAGGTGACCCGCATGCAGTCCGAAGGCCTGGAAGAAGCCCTCGGCAAGCTGGACGCCCGCTCGCGCCGCATCATCGAATCGCGCTGGCTGGCCAACGACGACGGCTCCGGCGCCACGCTGCACACGCTGGCCGCAGAGTTCGGCGTGTCGGCCGAGCGCATCCGTCAGATCGAGGTTGCCGCACTGAAGAAAATGAAGGGTGCGTTGGCCGCTTACGTGTAAGCCGTCACCGCCCTTCCCGAAATGCCGCGCGGCGTCCACGCCGCGCGGCATTTTTTTTCGTCCCTCCTTTGACGTGGCGCTGACTGCGTGCCGTTCGTGCGCCACTATCGTGGTCTTTTTGTTAAGCTTGCCGACAAAAGATGCAGGAGAGTCCGATGAAAACAACAATATTGCGCCAGCTCATAGTGTTGCCATTGCTGGCCGCCATCATGGCCGGGCTATACGCCTGCGGCAACATCAACCATTCCAACGGTGCGCAGCGCGCGGCCGCGCCGGCGCCGTTCTCCAACACCTATGTGCTGCGCCAAGGCGGCAGCGCGGTCATCACCCCGGCCGCCACCATGGCCATGGCTGCGGCGGGCACGGCCGCGACCGCGCCGGTGGTGCGCCTCGAACGCGTCAACGACAGCCGCTGCCGCGCCGGCGCCGTGTGCGTCTGGGCCGGCTACATCAGCTTCAGCTTCGCGCTGCGCCACCCAGACGGCACAGCCACCAGCTTCGTCCTCTCGGACAATATGCCCAACGGCACGCCAAGCGTGACGCGCAACGGCCTGAACTTTACGCTGGCCGGATTCGAGCCCCAGCAGTTGCCGGCAAAAGATGAAACCGCACCCGATTATCAGGTAAGCTTAAAGGTGAGCAACATTAACTCACCTTGAAGCTTGCCCACATGACCATCGTCCTCCGCTCTTCCCCCATCCGCACCGTTCTCGTTTCCTCCATCATCCTCACCCTGGCCCTGCCGGCCGCCGCCAAGACTCCGGTCGCCACCGGCTCCGGCGGCGCCGTGGCCACCATCAGCGAGCCGGCTTCACAAGCGGCGATCACCATCCTCAACCAGGGCGGCAACGCCATCGACGCGGCCGTCGCCGCAGCGGCAACGCTGGGCGTGACCGATCCGTTCAGCTGCGGCATCGGCGGCGGCGGGCTGATGGTGATTTACCTGGCCAAGGACAAGCGCGTCATCACGCTCGACCACCGCGAAACGGCGCCCGCCAGTTTCACGCCGACCGTGTTCCAGAAGGATGGCAAGGAGCTTGATTTTGAAACAGTGGTCGCCAGCGGCCGCTCGGTCGGCGTGCCCGGCACGGTGCGCGGATGGCATGAAGCGCTGGACCGCTATGGTTCGATGTCGTTCAAGCAGGTGCTGGCGCCAGCCATTGGCTTGGCCACGCAGGGCTTCAAGGTCAACGAAAACTTCTCGCACCTGGTGCGCGAGAACGAAGGCAAGTTCGCGAAATTCCCCGCCACCGCCGCGCTGTACCTGAAGAACGGCAAGGCCATCGCGGCCGGTGCCACGCTGCGCAATCCCGATCTGGCCAGGGCCTACCGAGAACTCGGAGCGGGTGGCGTCAAGGCGTTCTACAGTGGGAAAATGGCGCGCGCGCTGGTCGACGAGACCAACAAGCAAGGCGGCAGCATGACCCTGGCCGACCTGGCCAACTACGAGGCGCGCCTGCGCCAGCCGGTGCGCAGCACCTATCGCGGCTATGAGTTGTACGGCATGCCGCTGCCGAGCAGCGGCGGCGTGGCGGTGGCCGAGGCGCTCAACATCCTGGAGGGCTACGACCTCAAATCCATGCCGCGCGCCAAAGCCGAACACCTGTATCTGGAAGCAAGCCGCCTGGCCTTCGCCGACCGCAACGCCTACCTGGCCGATCCGGAATTCGTCGAAGCGCCGGTGGCCGGCCTGCTGAGCAAGGACTACGCCGCGCGCCGTCGTGAGCTGATCAATCCCGAGCAAGCCAGCGTCCACGCTGCGGCCGGCGATCCGTACCCGTTCCAGAACGACCAGAGCGTGCCGCTGCGCCCCAACGCCAACAAGCTGATTGCCGAAGGTGCGCACACCACCCACCTCACCGTGTCGGACAAGGACGGCAACATCGTCTCCTACACCTACACCATCGAGTCATGGGGCGGCAGCGGCATCGTGGTGCCGGGCTACGGCTTCCTGCTGAATAACGAGATGACCGACTTCGACTTCTCCGGCCCTGCACCAAACGTGCCGGAAGCGGGCAAGCGGCCACGCAGCAGCATGTCGCCCACGATCGTGTTCAAGGACGGCAAGCCGGCGTTCACCATCGGTAGTCCGGGCGGCGCCACCATCATCACCACGGTGTTGCAAACCATCTTCAATCACGTCGATCTCGGTATGCCGATGCCGGACGCGCTGAACGCGCCGCGCCTGTCCGAACGCAACGGCATGGCGACCGATGTGGAGCCGGGCTTCACCGGCAGCGCGCAGGCGCTGGCGTTGGAAAAAACCGGCCAGCACTGGAGCAAGACGCCGGAGGAAATCGGCGCGGCCAATGCGCTGGTGTTCAATCCCGACGGCACGGTGACGGCCGTCAGCGAAGGCCAGCGCCACGGCGTCGGCAGCGCGATGGTACAGAAGCGCGGGCACTAGATTGATTACGGGATGCGCAGGCGGGACGCTGCGCGGCAGCTGACGGCGCTCAGCATGCCGCGCACGGCGCCAACCGCCAGGGCGCAGGCCAGCGCATGGTGCGAACATGCGCTGGCCTCGCAATCGCACGTGATCAGGCTGCGCCCATTCCGCAGTGGAGGATCGCATCGGATGACGGCGCACATCAAGGTCTCGATATCGTCCTTGCCGCTACGTGCCTCTTCCGGCTCACGCGATAGCGCCAGCAGCGTATTGGCGATCAAGCCCACCGCTTCCTCGCAGACCAGCGCCGACAGGTGCGCCGCGCCGGCGGCGGCCAGCGCCAGCTCCGGCACACACTTCATCCAACGCTCCAGCTGATCGCCGCGCCACAGGCGGCGGCCAATGCGCTCAGCACAATCGCGCGCCGTACACGCATCAACTCCAGGTGCGGCAAGGGGTACAAGCGGGAACGGCAGATCGTTGAGTTTCATGATCGCTCCGGCAGCTAAGCCATGATTAAGAATCTGGAAACAATAATACTGCTCGCCACACGGCCCCGCCATCAACCACTTGGGAGAAGACATGAAGAACTGGATGCGCGCCAACAAAGGATTCCTGATGTTCCTGATGCTGTTCGGGATCTTCCGTACCGCCGTCGCCGACTGGAATCCGATCCCCTCGGCCTCCATGCACCCCAACCTGCTGGAAGGCGACGTGGTGTTCGTCAACCGCCTGGCCTACAACGTCAAGGTGCCGCTGACCGACATCGTCATCCATCCCACCGGCGAACCGCAGCGCGGCGACATCGTCACCTTCTCTTCGCCGGTGAACGGCACGCGCCTCATCAAGCGCGTGATCGCCCTGCCCGGCGACCGCGTCGAGATGCGCAATGAACAGCTCATCATCAACGGCCAGCCGGCCGGCTATGGGCCCATCAGCCACGGCGTGGAAAACATCCACGGTGTCGGCGACCTGGCCTCGGTGCGCGTCGACGAATCGCTCGGCCCGCGCAGCCACGCCATCCAGTTTCTCCCGCAGATAAAGGCGCGCCGCGATTTTTCCACGGTCGTGGTGCCGGCCGGCCAGTACATGATGCTGGGCGATAACCGCGACAACAGCGAAGATTCGCGCTACATCGGCCTGGTGCCGCGCGCGCTGCTGATCGGCCGCGCCGAGCGCGTGCTGGCCTCGGCCGACATCACCGGCAACTGGATGCCGCGCACCGAACGCTTCGGCATGAGCCTCTATCCAAAGGAATAAACAAAGGGTGAAGGCAGGCGCCGGCGGTGATATGATCGCGTAGTAAATTCATAACATTGCCGGTGCCTTCATGATCGAGTTTCAAAGCCTTTCCAAAGTCTACGGCGACTTCAACGCCGTCAAGCCGCTCACGCTGACCGTGCGGCGCGGCGAAGTGTTCGGCTTCCTCGGCCCCAACGGCGCCGGCAAGACCACCACCATCCGCATGATGATGGGCATCCTGGTACCCAGCGGCGGCAAGGTCATCATCGATGGCTTCGACTGCCACAGCGACTCGGCCGAAGTGAAGCGCCGCGTCGGCTACCTGCCCGACACACCGATCTTCTACGACTACCTGCGCGGCCGCGAGATCCTGCAATTCGTCGGCGAGATGCACGGCTACGCGCGCGCCGAAGCGGCCGAGCGCAGCGCGCGCCTGCTGACGGAATTCGGCCTGCAGGAAGCGGGCGAAGACTACGCCGTCAACTATTCGCTCGGCATGAAGAAGCGCCTCGGCCTGGCCTGCGCGCTGATCCACGATCCGGCGGTGCTGATCCTTGATGAACCGATCAACGGCCTCGATCCGCGCGCCTCGCGCGATGTGCAGGAACGCCTGCTGGCGGCGGCCGCGCGCGGCGTCACCATCTTCGTCTCCACCCACCTGCTGGACATGGCGGAAAAGCTGTGTGACCGCGTCGGCATCATCCATCGCGGCGAGCTGGTTGCCACCGGCACGCTCGATGAAATCCGCGCCGAGTCCTCGGCCAGCGGCTCGCTGGAAGACGTGTTCCTGAAGATCACCGACGAAGCGGCGGAAGAGACGGCGCAATGACCGAGCTGCAAACCATCTGGCTGATGACCAGGATGCGCCTGACGCGCCAGCGCAATATGCTGTTCAATAACCTGTTCCGCCGCAAAAAGAAAAAGCCGCGCGATGGCATCGCCACGAAGCGCAGCAACCTGTGGATCCTGACCACGCTGATGGTGTTGCTGATGTCCTTCTCGTTTACCAGCATGTCGCACAATGTGCTGGTCAACATGCAGTGCCACCTCGACCCGGCCAGCGCCTGCCGCTACGTCGACAAGGAAGGCGATGCCCACGTCAACCAGCAAATGGCGGTCGAGGAACTGGCGACAGCGCCGTTCTCGGCACCGCTGGTGCGCGGGCTGACGACGGAGCTCGCGGTCTTGTTCACGATCGCCGTGCTGATGCCGCTGGGGACCAAGGAATTGGCGCAGCCGGACTGGGACCTGGAGTGGCTGGTCACCATGCCAGTCAAGCGCAGCACGCTGCTGTGGGGGCGCGTGCTGGAACGCAGCGCCAGCAATTTCGCCGGCTGGTTTGCGTTTGTACCGGTGTACGGCGTGATCGCCTGGCATTCCGGCCATGCCTGGACGGCGCTGCCGATCGCGCTGCTGGCCGCACTGGTGCTGCTGCCGCTGGCATCGATGCTGCACACGCTGGCCGACACAGGCCTGCGCATGTGGCTCCCGGCTTCCCAACTGCGCAACCTGCAGGCGGTGACGGGCTTATTCAGCCTGCCGCTGATCTACTTCGTCATGGCGCTCGGCATGCCGCAGGCCAGCGGCTTCGCCATGGACTGGGCGCGTAATTTCCCTGCCTGGGTAAGCTGGACTCCGCCCGCCCTGGTGATGCAAGCGATACAGGCGCGCGAGTTCACGCAGTTCGTCGCGCACGCCGCGCTGCTGCTGGCGGAAATCGCGCTGCTGATGTGGGCCGGCATGGCGCTGCTGCGCCACCAGCTGCGCCATGGCGTGGTCAATTCCGGCTCGCGTGAAAGCGTGCGACGTGCGCCTGCCGCTGTTTCAACACCAACCGGCGGCCTGGCCGGCTGGCTGTCGCCCATCAAGCGCCGCGAACTGCGCCTGCTGAGCCGCGACCGAAATTTCCTGTTCCAGACCTTGCTGCTGCCGATCATCATCATCGGCAGCCAGATGGTCTTCAACGGCAAACTGAATAGCATGGCGGAGCTGGGCGAACACCACACGCTGGCCGCCGCCATCGCCTTCGGCCTTGGCGTCTACGTGCTGATGCTATCCGCCTTCCAGACACTGAACAACGAAGGCCAGGTCCTGTGGCTGTTGTACACGGTGCCGCGCTCGATCGAAAGCGTGTTGAAGGAAAAGGCGCAGCTATGGGGCATGCTGACCATGGCCTATCCCGTCGTGGTGCTGAGCCTCACCGCTTACTACACCACGCAGTTCGACTGGAACACGCTGGTGCTGGCGCTGACCGTAGTGGCCGGCATTCCGATCTATTCCATGATCGCTGTGTCGCTGGGTGTATTCGCCTGTGATCCGCAAGCGGTGGACGTTCGCACCCGCGTGCGGCCGACCTACGTCTACCTGTACATGCTGCTCGCCAGCTTCTACACCTGGTCGATTTACAGCAGCGTGTGGTCACAAAAGCTGGTGGTGCTGGTGCTCACCGCCTCGCTGGCGTTGGCCTTGTGGCAAAAGGCGCGCGACTCGCTGCCCTACCTGCTCGACCCGGCCGCCGCGCCGCCGGCGCGCGTCTCCACGTCCGACGGCCTGATCGCCGCCACCGCCTTCTTCATCCTGCAAGGCATCGCGCTGCTGTTTTTCGAGAAGGTGAACATGCAGGCCATCACCATCGCCTTCGGCATCGCGGGACTGACCGTGTATTGCCTGATGCGGCTAGTGTACTGGCGCAGCAAGGCGGCCGGCGTGCCGGCCATCCTGCGCGGTGCTAACTTCGGCGTCTCGCTGCGCAGCGCTGCCATCGCCGCCGTCGTTGCATGCGCGGTGGGATTAGTCTACACGATGGCCATCCAGCACACGGCGGCGTGGATGGAGATACAGAAAGCGGCAGCGGCGACGATCCGTTCACGCGGCTGGATACTGGCGCTGACCGTGGTGGCCGCACCGCTGTGCGAGGAATTCATTTTCCGTGGCTTGATCTACGGCGGCTTGCGCCGCTCGATGAAAGCCATGCCGGCCATGGTGATGAGCGCTGCGGTATTCGCGGTGGTGCACCCGCCGCTGTCGATGCTGCCGGTGTTCGTGCTGGGCCTGTGCACCGCGTGGGCCTATGAGCGCAGCAAAACCCTGCTGGCGCCGATGCTGGTCCACGCGGCCTACAACGCCGCTATTCTGGGTTTCCAGTTTTCGCAATCACCTTGATCTCGAAGTCGAAACCATAGAGCCAGGTGACGCCGACGGCGGTCACGGTGGGATGTGGCGCACCGCCCCAGAACTCGCCAACCACGGACCAGATCCGCTCGAACCTGCTGGCCGGATCGACGATGAAGACGGTAACGTCGATCACGTCGTCAAAGCTGCTGCCCGCTGCGGCGAGAATGGCGTTCAGGTTCTGGAACGCCAGCCGCACTTGCGCTTCCAGTTCCGGCTCCGGCGAACCGTCCGGCAGGCTGCCGACCTGGCCCGAAACGAACAGGAAGCCGTTGGAACGGATGGCGGGCGAATAGCGGTTGCGCTCATACAGCTCCTGGCGGCCGGCGGGAAAGACTACGTCGCGTACTGACATGACAAACTCCTACAGTGATGGAAGTAGACACTGTAGAAAAATCCGGGCCGGCGATAAACAGGCAAGACGTACAATGACTGTTTGGCGATCACAAACAATCAACGCCCATGGACAGATTCGATACGCTACAAGCCTTTGCCCGCGTGGTGGAAGCCGGCAGCTTCACCAAGGCGGCGCAAACGCTCAACATGAGCAAGACCACGGTGTCGCAACTGGTGCAGCAGTTGGAAGCGCGCCTGCGCGTCAAGCTGCTGAACCGCACCACCCGGCAGGTGAAGGTAACGCCCGAAGGCGCTGCCTACTATGAGCGCGTGGTGCGCCTGCTGGCGGATCTGGAAGATGCCGACAATGTGCTGGCCGACGACCTGGCCGCGCCGCGCGGACGCCTGCGCATCGATGTCCCCAGCCCGTTCGCGCGCCTGGTGCTGATGCCGGCGCTGCCGGACTTCCACCGCCGCTATCCGGACATACAAGTCATCATGGGTGTGAGCGACCGCCACGTGGACGTCATCGGCGAGAACGTCGACTGCGTGCTGCGCGGTGGCGAGATCACCGTGCCGTCGCTGGTCGCGCGCCGCGTCGCCGACTTGCGCCTTGGCGCCTACGCGGCGCCGGCCTACCTGCACGGCACGGGCACGCCGGCGCATCCGCGCGAGCTGGATGAAGCGCCCTATCACATCGTAGGCTTCCTGCGCTCAAGCAGCGGCAGCATCGCTTCGATACCCATGCGGCGCGGTGCTGAATCGGTGGAATTGAAAGGCCGCTACGTCGTCGCGGCGGACGACGGCAACGCCTACCTGGCGGCAGGCCTGGCCGGCATGGGCGTGTTGTGGCTGCCCACTTACATGGCCGAACCGCATGTCGCAGCCGGCGAGCTGACACGCCTGTTTGAAGACTGGCAGCTCGCTCCCATGCCTTTATACCTCGCCTATCCGCAGAACCGTCACCTCAGCGCCAAGCTGCGGGTGTTCATCGCGTGGATAGACGAGTTGGTGGCTGCAACTCAGTCCTTGTAGCGGATCTCGGCCAACGCGAAGCCGCCGCCGTGGTAGGTGACGGAGGCATTGCGGTCAGGGTATTCGCCGCTGTCCGGGAACTTGCCGTCGAACTGGCTGGAGCTGTCCTTCGGCTTGTAGCCCAGGTGCGAGGCCTTGCTGTTGTCCCACCAAGCCACGTCGTTGTTCGACATGCCGAACAGGATGGTGAAGCCCACGCGCGTGGCGAACAACGAACGGTGCAGCGCTTCCACCAGATCGTCGTAACTCAGCCACGTCACCATCATGCGACGGTCCACCGGTTCCGGGAACGAGGAGCCGATGCGCAGGCACACCGTCTCCAGGCCGACGCGGTCGTAGTAGTAGCTAGCCAGCTGCTCGCCGAAGCATTTGCTCACGCCGTAGAACGAATCGGGACGGGTCGGCGCGGTGGCGTCGATGTAGTCGGTGTTGCGGTAGAAGCCCACCGTGTGGTTGGAACTGGCGAAGATGATGCGCTTGACGCCCTTCTTGTGCGCGGCCTCGTACAAATTGGCCGTGCCCAGGATATTCGCCTGCATGATGTTCTCGAAGGTGTTCTCGGTGGAGATGCCGCCGAAGTGCAGCACCGCCTCCACGCCTTCCATCAGCTTCATCACCGCAGCCTTGTCGGCCAGGTCGCATTGCACGATCTCTTCGCCCTCGCCGGCTTCGCCCATGTCGGCGATGTCGGACAGGACCACCACATCGGCCCACGGCTTGATGCGCTCGCGCAGAATTTTACCCAGGCCGCCGGCGGCGCCGGTCAGCAGCAATCGTTTGAATGGTTTTGCCATGTTTGTCTCACTTATTTATTTTCAGGTCACCGGGGCCGGGTTGAACAGCACCAGTGCGTTATGCAGTTTCCATTTTTCGGCGTAGGTCTGCTTGCCGCTGGCGACATCCAGCAGCATCTGGAACATCTCCCAGCCGACATCGGCGATGGTGGCTTCGCCGCTGGCGATGCGCCCGGCGTTGATGTCCATCAGATCGTGCCAGCGCCGCGCCAGGTCGTTGCGCGTGGCGACTTTAATCACCGGTACTTCGGCCAGGCCGTAAGGCGTACCGCGACCGGTGGTGAAGATGTGCAGGTTCATGCCGGCCGCCACCTGCAGCGTGCCGCAAATGAAATCGCTGGCCGGCGTGGCGGCGTAGATCAGGCCTTTCTGCGTCAGCTTTTCGCCCGGCGACAGCACGCCCGAAATCGGCGAGCTGCCCGACTTGACGATCGAGCCCATGGCCTTTTCCACGATGTTGGACAGGCCGCCCTTCTTGTTGCCCGGCGTGGTGTTGGCGCTGCGGTCTACGCCGCCGCGCGTCAGGTAGGCGTCGTACCAGGCCATCTCGCGGATCATGGCTTCCGCCACTTCCGGCGTGGTGGCGCGCGAGGTCAGTTGATCGATGCCGTCGCGGACTTCGGTCACTTCCGAGAACATCACGGTGGCGCCGGCGCGCACCAGCAGGTCGGTGGCGAAGCCCACGGCCGGATTGGCGGTCACGCCGGAGAAGGCATCGCTGCCGCCGCACTGCACGCCGACCACCAGCTCCGAGGCCGGCACGGTTTCGCGCTGGCGCTTGTTCAGTTCCGCCAGATTGGTCTCGGCCTGTTTCATGATCGAATCGATCATCGACATAAAGCCGACGTGCTGCGCATCCTGCAGACACACCAGGCCCGGATCGGCGCCGCCGGCGTTCTGGATCGGGATCGAGCCTTTCGGGAACAGGCGCGTAGGTTGCAGCTTCTCGCAACCGAGGCTGACCACCATGGCCTGCCCGCCGAAATTCGGATTGAGCGCGATATTGCGGATGGTGCGGATCGGGATATTGGCGCCCGGCGCATCGATCGCCACGCCGCAGCCGTAGGTGTGCTCCAGCCCCACCACGTCGTCGACGTTGGGGTATTTCGGCAGCAGTTCCTGCTTGATGCGCTCCACCGCAAACTCCACCACGCCCGATACGCACTGCACAGTGGTGGTGATGGCCAGGATGTTGCGCGTGCCGACGCTGCCGTCGGGATTGCGGTAGCCCTGGAAGGTGTAGCCCTCCAGCGGCTCCATCGGCGGCGGCTTGACGGTGGCGATCGGCAGGCCTTCGAGCTCGCGCGCGGCCGGCATCTCCACGTTGTGCTCCGCCAGCCAGCTGCCGGCTTTCAGGTCCGACACCGCGAAGCCGATGGTGACGTTGTAGCGGATCACGCGGTCGCCCTTGGCCAGGTCGCGCAGCGCCACCTTGTGGCCTTGCGGGACCGCTTCCAGCAGCGTTAAGCCATTCGGGAAAACGGCGCCTGCCGGCAGGCCGCCGTCGTTGACGACAATCGCGACGTTATCGTTGTCGTGCATGAGGATGTAGCGCGGGGTATTTGCGCTCGGCGGTGTGGTCATCTGGCGTTCCTACGTTGTTTTTTGGTCTCGTGAAGTGGCCTGACCACTTCTGTTGTCGGCCGGCCAGTGCTGCATTGTGGCCTGCGCGCCACAGTCTGAAAACCGCATGTTTCCTAGGGAAGAGCCCTTGTAAACATAGGGTGCAGACGGCTGCTCAATGAATTCAGTATGCCATTTAAAAATTAATTTGGCTAGTCCACATTGCGCATTTGGTCTGACCACCTTAGAATGGCCTGACCAGATGGCAATAAAATAAGCCACACGAAATACTGACGAGACACCAATGCTGAAAAAGACCACCACTCCTGCCGACAGCAACGCCCACGAACCGCGCCTCTACCGCGTCGTGGCCGACCGCATCCAGGAACTGATCCGCAGCGAAAACATCGGCGCCGGCGAACGCCTGCCGTCCGAGCGCGACCTGGCCACCAAGTTGAGCGTCAGCCGCGCCTCGCTGCGTGAAGCGCTGATCGCCCTGGAACTGGGCGGCGTGATCGAAGTGCGCGGCGGCTCCGGCGTTTATGTGAGCGAACTGCCGGAACCGGCCGAAGCCGACCTGCCGGAAGTCGGTCCAGGCCCGTTCGAAGTGCTGTCCGCGCGCCGCCTGATCGAATCCGAGATCGCCGCCATCGCCGCACGTGTCGCCACCGACGGCGCGATCGACGCCATCCTGCAGGCGGTGATCGAGATGGAAAAGAACCACGCCAATTATTCAAGCAACGAGCAGGCCGACCGCAACTTCCACCTGGCCATCGCGCGCGCCACCGGCAACAGCGCCCTGGTGGGATCGCTGAACTACCTGTGGGACCAGCGCGGACGTCTGTGGCACAAGCTCAAGGAACACTTCCAGACCGAGGAACTGCGCCAGGAAACGCTGAAGGACCATCGCCGCATCCTGGAGGCGATCGCCGCCCACGATCCGGCGGCGGCGCGCAAAGCCATGCGCGCCCACCTGGAACGCGTGACCCGCACCTTCTCGCGCGGATGAAGCAAGGCAGTACCCGATTTCAGTAGCACCGCAGGACCGGCCTCGAAGCCGGCCGCGAAAATAAAGTAATCAAGTTATTGACCGTCTCGACCTCGGCCGCCCTCTGCACCATGCACGGCGTGCGGCCCTCGTCCCAGCGGCACGGAGTACGCGAGGTGCTCCACTCACGCAGGCGCTTTCCAGCGTTGCGTATAACTTTATTCAAGAGACGAAGGAGACAACACCATGAAGTCCGAGCACCCGGTCCAGAAACGTTCCGCACAACCCCGCCTGCTGCTGTCCGCCATCAGCCTGGCCGTGCTGACGCTGACCAACCAGGCATACGCCCAAAGCGACGATGCCACCATGACCCGCGTCGAAGTGACCGGTTCGAGCATCAAGCGCGTCGCCAACGAAGCATCGCTGCCTGTCACCACCGTGAAGGCGGAAGACCTGGTCAAGCAGGGCATGACCACCCTGGCCGACTTCATGATGGCGCTGCCGCAATCGGCGTCGCTGGCGCCGTCGAACGCCGGCTCCGGCACCAACATCAATCTGCGCGGCCTGGGCGTGAACCGCACCCTGGTGCTGCTGAACGGCCGCCGCCTGGCCAACGAGGCGATCGCCGACGGCTACGCCAACCTGGACACCATTCCAATGAGCGCCGTGGCGCGCGTTGAAGTGCTGCGCGATGGCGCCTCCTCGATCTACGGCTCCGACGCCATCGGCGGCGTGGTCAACTTCATCACCAAGACCCAGTTCGAAGGCACCCAGCTGACCGCGCAAGCCGTGCAGCCGGAAGCCAACGGCGGCGGCGACGAACAGCGCCTGACCGCCACCTGGGGCAAGGGCAACCTGGAACGCGACGGCTGGAGCTTCTACGCCACCGTCGACGCGCACCAGCGCACCCGTCTGTCGTCGCGCGACCGCGCCTATCTGAGCAGCGCCGACAAGCTGACCGAGCTCGGTCGTCCTCCTACGCTGGGCACCGGCGGCAACGCCACCCCGGCCAACTTCACCACGCCGACCAACAAGAACGCGCAGAACCCGTACGCCGCCAGCGGCTGCCTGGCCCCCTACTCCATCGTCGGCCAGAAGGGCACCTGCGTACTGGACGCCAATGAATACGGCACCGCGCTGCACGCCAACCAGCAGGTCACCTTCTACGCCCGTGGCGCCATGAAGCTGAGCGAAGACCACGTGGTCAACATCGACTACGCACGCGGCGAGGAATTCATCAAGGGCGCACGCAACCCGACCAACGCGCTGGCAGTCAAAGGCGTGCCGGTCACCCTGCCGTCGACCAGCAAGTGGTATCCGGGCGGTAGCGGCGGCGTGCCTGCCGTGGCGGGCCTGAACAACGCACCGTTGACCCTGACCTGGGCCGTGGCCGATCTGGGCCTGGCCGTCACCAAGGACGTGCAGGTCAACCAGCGCCTGGCCATCAGCGATGAAGGCACGATGGCGGGCTGGGACTACAAGGCCGGCCTGGTGGTCGGCATCTCGGAACGCGACAACTACTACGACCAGGGCTACGCCACCGGCCAGGGCCTGCTCGACGGCCTGAAAAACGGCAAGCTCAATCCGTTCGGCCTGCAGGACGCCGACGGCAAGGCCTACCTGGCCTCGATCAGCGTGGACGGCGCCAAGAACCGCACGTCGAAGTCGACCTACACCGGCATCGACGTTACCGCCAGCCGCGCGCTGATGGAACTGCCGGGCGGCTCGTTGGCCGTCGCCCTTGGCGCCGACCTGCACCGCGACACCACCGAAGACACCAAGCTGGCCATCGTCAGCGATGTCACCTACGCCAACACCAGCCCATCGCACGGCGAAGGTGGCCGCAACGTCGCCGCGCTGTTCGCCGAGGTGAACGCACCGGTCACCAAGACCCTGGAACTGAACGGCGCCGTTCGCGCCGACCGTTTCAGCGACTTCGGCACCACCATCAATCCGAAGATCAGCTTCCGCTGGGAGCCTAGCAAGCAGTTGATGTTCCGCGGTTCGGCCAACACCGGCTTCCGCGCACCGACCCTGTTCGACGCCTACGGCTACCGCCTGCCAGGCGCCACCGGCCTGACCGCCGCCAAGTGGGACGATCCGGTACTGTGCCCTGGCGGCACGCCAGGCGTGGCCGGCACCGGCACCGCGCTGCCAGGCTTCGTCGCATCGACCGTCTGCAACACCACCCTGCCGAAGCAGACCGGCTCCAACGCCGGCCTGAAACCGGAAAAGTCGAAGGGCTACACCCTGGGCGTGGTGATGGAACCAGTCAAGAACGGCATGATCTCGTTCGACTACTGGAACATCCGCATGACCGACATGCTGGCCAACCTGCCGGAGCAGGTGTACTTCCTGGACCCGGTCGGCTACGCATCGTACTTCGTGCGTAATCCTGACCGTACCATCAACTACATCGTCAACACCACGATGAATCTGGGTGGACAGAAAGCGGCCGGTATCGACGTCTCGGGTTCGTATGCCTTCCCGAAAACCAGCTACGGCGATTTCAAAGTCTCGCTGGACGGCACCTACCTGACCCAGTTCGACAACCAGCTGTATGACGGCAGCCCGTTCGTGTCGAACATCGGCCGCTTCGGCCTGGCCAGCAACGGCACCACGTCGAGCTTCCCGATCATCACCTATCGCTGGAAGCACACGCTGCGCCTGAACTGGGCATCGGGTAACTGGAACAGCACGCTGACCCAGAACTACAACTCGAAGTACACCGACCAGAACCTGGTGGCGTCGCAATACTGGCGCGACATCAACTCGATGAAGATGTGGAACCTGACCACCACCTACAGTGGTTTCAAGAACATCCAGGTCACCGCCGGCATCACCAATCTGTTCAACGCCGAACCGCCGGCAACCAACAGCAGCCTGTATAGCTTTGGTTACCTGAGCAGCGCAGCCAGCCCGATCGGCCGCGCCTACAACGTACGTGCTACCTACACCTTCTAAATGAAGGCTTGAGTATGGGGCGCCGGACCGACACCTCGGCCGGCGCCCTTTTTTTGCCCGGAACTCGCCATGAAACACCTGATTACCTGCATCGCCGCCGCAACGATCTTGCTGGCCGGCGGCGCTCACGCGGCCGAAGCGTCACCTCCTCCACCTGCAAAGCCGATCCGCTTCATCCTGGTCGGCGACTCCACCATGGCCAATACCAGCGGCTATGGCGACGCCTTCTGCGCGCGCGTCAATCGCGCCAACACCTGCATCAACCTGGCCAAGGGCGGCCGCAGCTCCGGCAGCTTCCGCGCCGAAGGCCGTTGGGATGAAGTGGAAGGCCTGCTGCGCGGCGCCGCCGCTTATCGCGCCACCTATGTGCTGATCCAGTTCGGCCACAACGACCAGCCGGGCAAGCCTGGCCGCTCCACCGATTTGAAAACCGAATTCCCCGTCAACATGGCGCGCTATGCGCAGCAGGTGAAAGCGCTGGGCGGCGTGCCCGTGCTGCTGACGCCACTCACGCGCCGCACTTTCAAGGACGGCGTCCTTGAGAACAACCTGGCGCCGTGGGCGGACGTGATCCGCGCCACCGCCGCCGCGCAACAGGCGCCGCTGCTGGACCTGAACGCCGAGAGCTACGCAGCCGTGCAAGCCATGGGCCAGGACGAAGCCGACACGCTAGCCATGGTGCCGCGTCCGGCCGATTTCGGCGCCGCGCCGGCGGCCGGCAAGGTGGAGGTGGCGGGCGCCGCGAAGTCCGCCTTCGACCGCACCCACGTTGGCGCCAAAGGAGCGGCCTACTTCTCACGCATGGTGATGGACGAAATCAAGCGCGCCATTCCGGATCTGGCCGGCCAGTTCAAGCCGGAGAGCGAGCAGTGACGGCGCCGCGCACTCCGCGCGCCGCCGCACCGGGCACGCCGCCGATTGCCGCGCGGGGTGCATCGGCCGCATCGGTCGCGTTGTTCACGCTGGTCGCGCTGGCGACCGCCGGCGGCGTACAGGCACAGGACACGCGCAAGGTCACCGAGCCGGCGCCACCGCCCTCGTGCACCGTGCTGACTGCAGGTGCAGCCAACACCTCCTCTGCCAGCAGCGATGACAGCGCGCGCATCCAGGCCGCCATCGACCAATGCCCTGCCGGCCGCGCCGTGCGCCTGACGGCGGGCGTGGACAAGCAGCGCTTCGTCTCCGGCCCACTCAAGCTGCGCAGCGGCGTCAGCCTGCTGATCGACCAAGGCGCCACGCTGGCCGCCAGCAGCAATCCAAAACTGTATGATCGCGGCGCAGGCACCTGCGGCAGCATCGACAGCCAGGGGCGCGGCTGCAAGCCCTTCATCACCATCGACAACGCCAAAGCCAGCGGCATCTACGGCGAAGGCGTGATCGACGGCCAGGGCGGCCGCGTCATCGACGGCGGCACGGAATCGTGGTGGCAGCTGGCACGCCGCGCGCAGAAGGAAGACGCACGCCAGAACGTGCCGCGCCTGATCGAGATCACCAATGCGCAGAACATCACGCTGCACAAGATCACGCTGCGCAACTCGCCCAACTTCCACGTCACGCTGAACAGGGTGGACGGCTTCACCGCCTGGGGCGTCAACATCGACACGCCGGCCACCGCGCGCAACACGGACGGCATCGATCCCATCTCCTCGCGCAACGTCACCATCGCCTACAGCCATATCCGCACCGGCGACGACAACGTCGCCATCAAAGCCGGCAACAACGGCATCACCGAAAACATCTCCATCCTGCACAACCGCTTCTACAGCGGCCATGGCATGTCCATCGGCAGCGAGACCAATGGCGGCGTGCGCCGCGTGCTGGTGGAAGACTTGAGCATCGACGGCGCCACCTCGGGCCTGCGCATCAAGAGCGACGTCTCGCGCGGCGGCGCAGTGGACCAGGTGCGCTACCGGAACGTCTGCCTGCGCAACGTGAAAACGCCGATCGACATCGGTGCCCGCTACGACAGCCGCGCCGAAGGCACGCAGGTGCCGGTCTACACCAACATCGCCTTCGAGGATGTGCACAGCGTCACGCCGGCGCGCGTGATCATCCAGGGCTACGACGAACAGCGTCCGGCGCAGGTCGGCCTGCAAGACGTCAGCATCGCCGGCAAGCCCGATCGCAAGATCGAATTCGCCCGCTTGTCCGGCGACGCCATCTCCCGCAAGGACAACAGCACCTGCGCCATCCGCTTCGCGCCCTTCCCCGCCATCGCTGGCAGCAGCGCGCGACCGCAGCTCACGCTGGAACAGGCCAAACAGTTTTCGTACAGCGAAGTGCTGAAGTACGTCGGCGAGGCTGGCAATGAAAAAGTCGATCCGTGGGACCCGCTGGCCGATCCGCTGGCAAAGGGCGCAGCTTTCACGCCCGACTACATCGTCGACAAGACCATCAAGGCCGACGGCGCCCGCACCTTCAACACGGTGCAGGAAGCCGTCAGCCGCGCCACGCTCGATAGCGCCGCGCGGCCGGCCAAACGCCTGTACATGCTGGTCAAACCTGGCGTGTACCAGGAACTCGTCTACATCCCCGCCAGCGCCGCACCGATCACCCTGTACAGCGACGGCAAGGACGCAACGGCCACGCGCATCACGGCCCGGTTGGACGCATCCGTCAGCGGCGCCGCCTACGACGCGCAATACGGCTCGCAATTCGCCAGGGCCGCGCTGGCGGTGCAAGCCATGTACGCCACCATCAAGGACCGCGCGCAGATCGGCACCTTCGGCACGCAAACCGTCTGGGCGCAGAACAACGGCTTCCAGGCCCGCAACCTGACCTTTGAAAACGGCTACAACAAGGACACCGGCAACGCCCGCGCCGAGGAACTCCCCAACGTCAATAACGTCCACCACCAGGCGATCGCGCTCAGCGTGGACAGCGCAGACAAGGCGCAGTTCGAGAACATCCGCCTGATCGGCTTCCAGGACACGCTGTACCTCAAGTCGCCGCAGCCCGGCAGCACGGTGCGCAGCTTCTTCAACAAGTCCTACATCGAAGGCGATGTCGATTTCATCTTCGGCGACAGCACCGCCTACTTCCACCAGACCGAAATCCGCACGCTGGGCGACCGTGGCGTGTCCTACGTCGCCGCACCGGACACGCACGTCAAAACCAGATACGGCTTCGTCTTCGACAACGCCCGCTTCACGCATGAAGGCGCGAAGACCGGCAGCTTCCATCTGCTGCGCCAATGGTTCCACAGCTCGCGCTGCACGCCGTACGCGCCGCTGGCGATCGAGGGCTACAGCTGCACCTACGGCCCGCTCAACGGCTACAAGGCGCCCACCGGCACCGTGGCGCGTGTGTCGCTGGAAGCGGTCGGCAAGATGGTGGTGCTCAATTCGCGCATCGGTGCGCACATCAACCAGCAGCAACCGTGGATGGACTGGAACAAGAAGGGCACCATCTCTTATCGCCCGGTGCAATACAACTCGGACGACCACTGGAACAACCTGCTCAAAGCCGGCATCGATCCCGTCAAGGATCTCGGCTACGCCCAGGCACCATCGCCGGCCGATATTTTTATCGGCGAGTTCAACAATTCAGATGAATAGGGACACCAGCATGACCATCAATACCCACCGCCGCACCCTGATGAAAGCCCTGCCAGCCGCCGGCCTGTCGATCGGCCTGCCGGCCGCCGCCGCCACAGCACCGGATCCATGGCTGCAGGCGCAGGCCATCGTCGATCATGTGTCCAAGCCACTGAAGTTCCGCAAGCAGGACTTCAACATCACCGCCTACGGCGCCAAGACCTGCAAGCTGACCAAGGTGAAGGCCTGGGTCTCGCACGAGGGCATGGAGGAACTGGGCACGCCGGCGCCTCGCGCGCACGACTGCTACGCCGCCATCAAGGCCGCCATCAAAGCCTGCAACGCTGCCGGCGGTGGCCGTGTGCTGATCCCGGCCGGCGACTGGTTCGTGGCCGGCCCCATCGTGCTGCTATCGAACGTGAACGTCCACCTGAGCAAAGGCGCGCACGTCTACTTCAGCCACAACCCGGCGGACTACGCCAAGTACGGCGACATTGACTGCGGCAAGCACGGCAAGCTGACCATCTCACGCTGGCAGAGCAACGACTGCCTGAACTACTCGCCGATGGTGTACGCCTACGGCCAGGACAACATCGCCCTCACCGGTGACGACTGGACCGCGATCCTGGACGGCCAGGGCGGCGTGCCGTTCAACGACGCCGGCGATTGCTGGTGGACCTGGAAAGGCAAGCAGAAAACCATCAACTCCATCGGCCAGGGCACCACACCCAACTTCAAGGCCGGCACCATGTCGGAGAACACCGTCAATCCGCTCAACGCGCAGTCGCTGGCCACCGTGGCGCCGGCCCTGACGGAAGCGGAACGCCTGCTGATCCAGGGCGAAGGCGACAAGTGGCGCTGGGATGCGCAATACCTGCCGGCACTGTCGGAAGCCGGCGTGCCGCTGTCCAAGCGCATCTTCGGCATCGGCCACTACCTGCGCGCGCCGATGATCCAGATCATCGGCTGCACCAACGTGCTGCTGCAGGGTTACCGCGTGCAGAACACGCCGTTCTGGCAGCACCACCCGGTCCATTGCCGCAACCTGGTGATCCGTGGTGTCGAGATGCACAGCCACGGCCCGAACAGCGACGGCTTCGATCCTGAAGCCTGCGACCACGTGCTGGTGGAGAACTGCACCTTCGACACCGGCGACGACTGCATCGCCATCAAGGCCGGCAAGGACCAGGACACGCAATATGGCCCATCGCAGAACATCGTCATCCAGAACTGCATCATGCACAGCGGCCATGGCGGCGTGACGCTGGGCAGCGAGATGGCCGGCGGCATCCAGAACGTGTTTGCGCAAAAGCTGGTGTTTGAAAACGCCAACTGGAAAACCAATCCGCTCAACACGGCCATCCGCATGAAGACCAACCTGAATCGCGGCGGCTTCCTGCGCAATTTCTACGTGCGCGATTGCACGGTGCCGAACGGCGTGCAGATCTCGCCGTCGTTCTACGCCTCGCTGCCAGGTTCGCCGATCCAGTCGAAGACCGTGGCCACGGCGGCCGGCGCCATCGTCACCTTCGACTGCGACTACGCGCCGATCAGCGACAACGTGCGCATTCGTCCGCCGATCGTGGAGAACATCCACATCTCCAACGTCAAGGCCAGCAACGTCAACAAAGACGGCAAGACCGCATCGTGCTTCCAGGCGATCGTGATCCTCGGCCCGGTGGCATCGGACTACAACGGCCCGGGCCCGATGCCGCCGGTGTTCCCGGTCACGGGCGTGACCATCACCGACTGCGATTTCGGCACGCCAGTCAACGCCGAAGCACCATGGTATCTGTACAACGTCAAGGGGCTGACGCTGAAGAACGTCACCATTGGCGACAAGGTGCACAACACCACGCTGTCGGCCTGATGGCGTAGTATCGGCGCAACCGCATGGCGTGGGCCTTGGCATATACTGGCCGGACTTTCATACGGAGATACGCCATGCGCCCACTGCCGATGCTGTTGCTGTTGTCCTCCGTCTTCACTGGCGCCGTCGTGCAGGCGGCGCCCGCCGAGGCACTCAAGCCGATGGCGTTCCTGGCGGGGCACTGCTGGAAAGGCGAGTTCCCGGGCGGGAAGCAGACCGACGAGCATTGCTTCCAATGGACGCTGGACGGCCACGCGCTGCGCGACGTCCACACCGTGCGCACGCCGGGCAAGCCGGACTACGTGGGCGAGACCATCTACTACTACGACGCGGCGGCCAAGCTGGTGTCCTACCTATACGTGGAAAACAGCGGCGGATTCAGTCGCGGCACCATGAAGCCCACCGCCAACGGCCTGGAGTTCCCCGAGACGCAATACATCAACGGCAACATGGTCCTGCCCTACCGCGTGCAATGGACCGTGAACGCCGACTCCTACGAAGCCTTCAGCGAAATGTACGTCAAAGACAAATGGGTCACGCAATTCAAGATGATTTTGAAGAAGCAGTAGTCACTTCTTCGTGCCGCTGGTGAAATAGAACGAGATCACCAGCGTTGCCATCGGCAGCATGCCGATTTTGATAATTTCAATCAACGCCGCAAGCGCGCGATTCTCGGGGTAGCAGGCATACCCGGCCATGATTGCCGAACTGATAAGCGCCAGCCCGAGCGTGACCTGCTTGGCAAAGATTAGACGATCCCGCTCGTTGACCGAAGGGTCTGGACTACGCGGAAAGGCGTCATCCAAAAGATCGACGCCATGATCCTTGGGCTCACTCATCGTATTCCTGTCACCACACCTACCGCACGCAAGGAGTTATCTGGCATACGCTGAACCAGACCTAGCGATGAGCCATCGCCTTTTTGTTTCTGATCGTATGCGATTTTCAGAAGGCTCAACGCGCCTTTTAGCGCACGTCCCCTGCTGACTCCCTGCGAGTAAGCAAAAGCCGTTAGAAAGTCATCTATTTCCGCGGGTAAGCTCAAAGTCATCGTTCTCATGGCACACCTCCGCATGGTGAATAACCATTGTACTGCGCGGATTCAGTGCATTCCCTTGATATTAGCCAAACGGATCAAGGGGTAACGCGGAAGTAGTCGATGTCGGCGTGGCCTGCATTGCCGGCGCTGAAGAGGCCCATTTGCGCGCCTACCCAGCGCCCCATCTTGGCGGTGAACTGGGCGCCGATGGGCGTGTATTTCGCGCCATCGAGGCTGTACGAGAATTGCGTCACGCCGCCGGCCAGCACCTGCATGCGCAGCCATATTTGCGGCGACGGCAAATCGACGCCGGCCTCCTGCTGCTCGTGGCATTTCACGTCGGCTTTGTAGCAGCTCACCAGCGCCAGCCTGGTCACGCCGTCGCTGCGGCGCGTGCCTAGCCAGGCGTAGTCGGAGCCGTACATCACCAGGCCTGCAACGCCGGCTTCCGCAAGGCCTGCGGCGTCCACCTTGGCGGTGACGGTGAAGGTTTCCGCCGGCAGTTTTTGCAGCAGCAACGACGGCACGTCCCACAGATTGCTGTCGCGCGGCTGGCCGAACAGGCGCAGCTTGCCGTCGCCCAGCGCGTACCACGACGGCTGCCAATTGGCGTTCCATTGCCATTGCAGGCCGAGTGCGGCGCCATTGAATTCATCGCTGGTCGGTGGTGCTGCGGTGGCCTTGCCGACCACCGGCATGCGGTAGCTCGCCACGGGCTGGCCGGCCGCGCCGCCGACATCCTCGCCGATCAAAGGCCAGCCGTCGCGCCACTTCATCGGCTGCAAGTGCACCACGCGGCCGTAGGCCCGCTTGTCCTGGAAGTGGATGAACCAGTCCTCGCCTTGCGGCGTCTGCACCCATCCGCCTTGATGCGGACCGTTCACCGCAGAACCGCCCTGCGCCATGACGATGCGCTCTTCGTACGGCCCGCCGATACTGCGCGAGCGGAACACCGACTGCCAGCCGTATTCCACACCGCCGGCCGGCGCAAACACATAGTAGTAGCCATCGCGCTTGTAAAGCTTCGGACCTTCCAGCGTGGTGTACTTGGGCAGCTTGTTCCCGTCGATGACGATCTTGCCCGCGTCGTCCAGCAGGCGGCTGGCGTCCGGCGCCATGCGGCGCAAGGTCAGCACATTGTTGAAACCGGCGCGGCTCTTGGCCCATGCGTGCAGCAGCCAGGCCTGGCCGTCGTCGTCCCACAGCGGGGTGGGATCGATCAGGCCTTTGCCCGCAGCCAGCCGGCGCGGCGCGCTCCATGGCCCGGCGAAGTCCTTGGCGGTGATGACGTAGATGCCGAAGTCCGGGTCTGGATAGAAGATCCAGAATTTTCCGTCGTGGTAGCGCAGGCACGGCGCCCACACGCCCTTGCCGTGCTGCGGCTTGGCGAAGACATCGAGCGGCACCTGCTGCGGCAAGGCGTGGCCGACCAGCGTCCAGTTGACCAGGTCGGGCGACTGCAGCAGCGGCAATCCCGGCGCGCTGTTGAAACTTGAGGAAACCAGGTAATAGGTCTCGCCGACGCGGATCACATCGGGGTCCGAATAGTCGGCATGAAGAATCGGGTTCTGGTACTGCGCAACAGGCGCGGTGCCACACGCGGCGAGCCAGGCCGCAAACAAAAAAGGCAGACACCGCAAAAGTATCCGCCTCATCGTCACGCTCCGAACGGGGTTTCAGCCACGCCCTTGACACCGGGCCGCAGCATGATCACGGAACCGCCCCACTCCGCATCTTCCGGCTTGCCGGAGACGATGGAAGTGACCAGCAGCGTATCCAGATCCTTGCCGCCGAAGGCGCACATGGATGGCTTGAGCATCGGCACCTCGACCCGGCGATCCACCTTGCCGTCCGGCGTATAGCGCAGCAGGTAGCCGCCGTCGTTACCGCAGATCCAGTAGCAGCCGTCGGCATCGACCGCAGCGCCGTCGGGACGGCCGGCCTGGCCCGTCATGTCGGCGAACACGCGGCGATTGCTCGGCACACCATCGGCGATGTCGTAGTCGTACGCCCACACCATGCGCCGCTGCGGATGCGAATCCGACAGGTACATGATGCGGCCGTCCGGCGAAAACGCCGTGCCGTTCTGCGTCAGCAGCTCGGACACCAGCGGCGCCGAAATGCCGCGCGCCGCATCGTAGCGATACAGCTGCCCAACCGCCTTGGCGGCGCCCATGTCCATGAACATAGTGCCGGCCAGGAAGCGCCCCTGACGGTCGCAGCGACCGTCGTTGAAGCGCATGCCCTCGCCCAGTCCGGAAGCCGGCGTCGCCAGCTTGAGCGCCGACGCGGTTTGACCCGCGCCCAGCTCCAGGCTGAAGATACCGGTCTCCATGCCGGCGATCAGGCCACCGCCGGCCTTGGCCGCCACGCAGGCGACCATCTCGGCGTTGTCCCAATAGCGGCTGGTGCCGCTGGCGGCGTCCAGGCGCCAAACGCGCTTGGCCGGGATATCCACCCAGTACCAGGCGCCTTCGGCCGCGCTCCACGTTGGGCTTTCGCCCACCGTGCAGCTCACATCATTTACGCGTTCCATACCAGATCGCCATTCACTACGCGCGGGATCTTCTGTGGATTGGCATCGGCCAGCGACTCAGGCAGCAGGTACGCAGGCACGTCCTGGTACGACACTGGACGCAGGAAGCGGTCGATCGCCGACGCGCCTACCGAAGTCGAACGGCTGTCCGACGTCGATGGGTACGGGCCGCCGTGAACCATGGCGTGCGCCACTTCAACGCCGGTGCCGAAGCCGTTGAACAGGATGCGGCCAACCTTGCGTTCCAGGATAGGCAGCAGCTTGGTGGCCAGCGCCTTGTCGTCGGCGGTGGCGTGCACGGCGCCGGTCAGCTGGCCTTCCAGGTGCTCGGCCACGGCCAGCAGCTCTTCTTCGGTTTCAGCGACGACCAGCAGCGAGGTTGGGCCAAAGATTTCGCCTTCCAGCGCGGTGTCGGTCAGGAAGCGCTTGGCGTCGACCTGGTACAGGAACGCTTGCGCCGCGCATGGCAGATCGTTGGTCTGGCCAACGGCAACCTGCTGCACGCCGTCCACGCCAGCCAGGCCTTTGACGCCGCTGTTGTAGGCTTTGTGGATGCCTGGGGTCAGCATGGTCAGCGCAGGCTTGGCGCCGATGGTGCCGGCGGCGGCGTCGACGAAGGCTTGCAGCTTGTCCGACTTCAGTGCGATCAGCAGGCCAGGGTTGGTGCAGAACTGGCCTGCGCCCAGGGTCAGCGAATCGGCAAACGCTTGCGGCAGCTTAGGATTGTCCAGCGCGCCCGGCAGCAGGAACACCGGATTGATCGAGCTCATTTCGGCGTACACAGGAATTGGCTCTTTACGGGCAGCGGCGGTGTGCATCAGCGCCACGCCACCAGCGCGCGAGCCGGTGAAGCCGACGGCCTTGATGAACGGATGCGCCACCAGGTTCTGACCGATGGTCTGGCCCGAGCCGATCAGCATCGAGAACACGCCTTCAGGCATGTTGCACTCTTCAGCGGCTTTGGCGACAGCCTTGCCGACCAGTTCCGAGGTACCCAGGTGAGCCGAGTGGGCTTTCACGATGACCGGGCAACCAGCTGCCAGCGCCGAGGCGGTATCGCCACCAGCCACCGAGAACGCCAGCGGGAAGTTCGAAGCGCCGAACACGGCAACCGGGCCCAGGCCGATTTTGCGCAGGCGCAGGTCAGGACGTGGCGCAGGTGCGCGGTCCGGCAGCGCGCTGTCCAGGGTGGCGGATTGGAAGCGGCCATCGCGCACCACTTTCGCGAACAGGCGCAGCTGGCCGACGGTACGACCGCGCTCGCCTTCCAGGCGTGCTTGCGGCAGGCCGGTTTCCTGCATGGCGCGTTCGATCAGGGTCGGGCCCAGGTCCAGGATGCGGTCAGCGATGGTTTCCAGGAACTTGGCGCGCACTTCCAGGCTGGTTTCGCGGTACACGTCGAAGGCCGCGTTGGCCAGTTCGACGGCGCGTTGCAGGTCGGCGGCGCCGGCCAGGCCGAATGCCGGCTCGATTTCAGCGTTGCGGGATGGGTCGATGGCCTTGATAACGCCTTCTTTGCCCAGGACAGCGCTGCGGCCGATGATCATTTCTCCAACTACTTGCATTTTATGGCTCCGATGTGTGAAAAGCGCGGACAAAGCCGCGCTTGGTTTTATGTTAGCGGTAGCTTAACGCATTACTGCGCGCCTTGCTTGAGCATGAGTTTGTGCAGCATGTCCATTTCTTCCGCGTTCAGGTCGGTCAGCGGTGCGCGCACCGGACCGGCGTCGTAGCCGGCCAGCTTGGCGCCTGCCTTGACGATCGACACGGCGTAACCGGCCTTGCGGTTGCGGATGTCCAGGTATGGCAGGAAGAACTCGTCGATCATGCGGTTCTGTTCGGCGTGGTTGTCGGCGGCCACGGCGTGGTAGAAGTCCATCGCCAGTTTCGGCATGAAGTTGAACACGGCCGACGAGTACACCGGGGTGCCCAGCGCCTTGTAGGCGGCGGCGTAGACTTCAGCGGTCGGCAGGCCGCCCAGGTAGCTGAAGCGGTCGCCCATCTTGCGCCAGATCGAGACCATCAGTTCGATGTCGCCGATGCCGTCCTTGAAGCCGATCAGGTTAGGGCAACGGTCGGCCAGGATCGCCAGCGAGTTCGGGCTCAGGCGGCAGTTGGCGCGGTTGTAGACCACGACGCCCAAGTTGGTGGCTTTGCAGACTTCGGCCACGTGTTCGATCAGGCCGTCTTGCGACGCTTCGGTCAGGTAGTGCGGCAGCAGCAGCAGGCCTTGCGCGCCGGCCTTCTCGGCTTCCTTGGCGTAGGCTGCGGCAACGCGGGTCGGACCACCGACGCCGGCCAGAATCGGCACCTGGCCACGGCAGGTGTCGACGGCGGTCTTGATGATCTCTGGATATTCCTGCGGGGTCAGCGAGAAGAACTCGCCTGTGCCGCCAGCGGCGAACAGCGCGGTCGCGCCGTAAGGAGCCAGCCATTCCAGACGCTGGATGTAGGTCGACTTGCGGAAATTGCCTTCCGCATCGAAGTCGGTGATAGGGAACGACAGCAGGCCGGAGGAAAGGATTTTTTTCAGGTCATTCGGATGCATTACAGTCTCCAATATTAACGTCTGTGGGGTGAGGGATGACGCCCTGGCGCCGTGTTGTATGACATCGTACAACTAGATCTGTTTGGACGCAAGCGATTTAACGCAAAGCGTCAAATCGCCGTCCTAGGCGTTGCTTATTTGGTCACCTATTGGCTCACCTCTTGCTGCGCGCGGCGCAGGCGCTCGCGGCTGTTGCTCAGGTGGGTGCGCATGGCGGCGCGCGCCGCTTCCGCATCCTTGCGCAGGATGGCGTTGTAAATATCGTCGTGCTCGCGGTTGACGCGTTCCTGGTAGGCCACCGGATCGTCGTGGGCCAGTTGCTCGGCGTCGAGGCGCGCGCGCGGAATGATGGTGTTGCCGAGATCGCTCAGGATATCGACGAAATAGCGGTTGCCGGTGGACTGCGCGATCAGCAGGTGGAAAGCCTTGTCCGACTCCACCGCGCCGGAGCGGTTCTGCGAGGCGACGATGCGCTTGAGCGACGCGTCCATCAGGGCCACCTGCTCTTCCGTGCGGCGGGTGGCGGCCAGCCAGGCAGCCTCGGTCTCCAGGCTGATGCGCAGCTCCAGGATGGCCAGCACATCGCCGATGGTGCGGATGGTGTCGGATGAAAAGATATTGGCCGGCTGCGGCTCCAGCACGAAGGTGCCGATGCCGTGGCGCGTCTGCACCAGCCCGGCCGCCTGCAGGTGCGAAATCGCTTCGCGCACCACCGTGCGGCTGACGCCGTGCATTTCCATGATGACGGACTCGGTCGGCAGCTTTTCGCCCGGCTTCAGCGTGCCTGCCTGGATACTGGTGGTGAAGCCCTCCACCACGCCCTGGGCGAGGTTGCGGTGCTTTTTCTTGGGCGCAGGCGCCGATACGGTCTGATTCATGGTTTTGGACTGTTGTATGACGACGTCAGGATACACGCATAGACAAAATCACACCAGCAGGGCGGCGCTCATCGATGCGGCTTCGTCGGCGGATTCGAGCAGGATCTGGTCCAGCAGGGCGTTGTCGTCGATGAAGCCGGCCAGCGAGGGGCTGTCCTGCCCTGCCGCCAGCGGCGAGCGCACCGGCGCCAGGCGCTTGGCGATCAGCAGCGTGTCGCGCAGGCCCAACGGCGGCGGCGTCAGCGTGGCGCCGGGCAGCGAGACGATGGCTTGGCTCACCGGCTCGGGAATGCACATCTTCTTCATCAACTCGCGCGAGATGATTTCCTGCGCCGGGCCCATCAGCCCGCCCACATCTTCCAGCAGCCCCGGCATGTCGTCGGCGCGCGACAACAGGTAGAAACCGGCGGCCTCGTGCACGATGCCGGCGAATAGCGCGGTATCGGGATCGGTGGAGGTCAGCTTGCGGCCGACCACGTGGGCCAGCGCCGCCACGTGCGCGGTGTGGCGCCACAGCTGGTCGGCCTGGCGGCGCAGGCGCTCATCGCGGATGCGGGCGCCGAACTGGCGCACCACCATGGCGGCGGCCATGCTGTACAAATTGCGGTAACCCACGCGCTGCACCGCCGCGCGCACGCTGGTGACCGGCACGCCGCTGCGGTTGAACACGGCCGCGTTGGCCAGCGCCACGGTGCGCGCCGCCAGCAACGGCTCGCCCAGCACCTTGCGGATCACATCGTCCATCTCGCAGTCGGGATCGGCCAGCGCCAGTTGCAGGCGCAAGGCCGCGTTCACGCTGGTGGGGAACACCAGTTCGCCACGGCTGGCCTGCGCGACGATCTCCGAGAGGTCTCTTAGTTTTTCCATAGAAACATTATAGCCTTACTGGGCCGCGCCCCTTGCAACTTGCTCGCCAGCTTTGCTGTCAAGACGCAACGCATCGGCCAATCCGAGCAGGCTGACCAGGGCCACCAGCAGGAAGGCCAACCGGTAGTCGATGGCCGCCCAGTGCGAGATGCCCAGCTGCTGCGCGCCCCACTGCCCCAGCCGCACGCCGCTCGCGCCCAGCGCCACGCCGAGGCCGAGCGCCACCTGGAAGGCGGTGCTGAACAAGGTGTTGGCCGCCGCCATGCGCTGCTGCGGCACGTCGGCAAAGGCGATGGTGTTGAGCGCGCTGAACTGCATGGAGCGCGTCAGGCCGCCGACGAACAGCACGGCCGCGATCAGCCACACCGGCGTGGCCGGCGTCAGCAGCGCGCAGGCGGCCAGCGCCGCCACGTTGGCGATGCCGTTCACCAGGATCACCGGCTTGAAGCCGAAGCGGCGCAGGATGGGCGTGGTGGCCGGCTTCATCATCAGGTTGCCGGCGAATACGGCGATCACCAGCAGCCCGGAATGGAAGGCGTCCAGCCCGAAGCCGAGCTGGAACATCAGCGGCAGCAGGAAGGGCACGGCGCCGATGGCCATGCGGAACAGCGAACCGCCGACGATGGTGATGGCAAACGTTGGAATGGCAAACGACGACAGGTCGATCAGCGGCGCCGCCGCGCGCCGCAAATGCCGGCGCAGCGCCACCAGCAGCAAGGCGCCGGCGACCAGGCAGGCGCCCGCCTCACGCCAGTCGGGCTGCGCACCGCCGATGGTTTCCGCGCCCCAGGTCAGCAGGAACACGGCGCTGCCGCTCAGCAGGAAGCCGGGCCAGTCGAAGCGGCGCGGCGTGGCGGCGCGCTGGTCGGGCACCAGCCACCAGGCCAGCGCCAGCGCGATCACGCCCAGCGGCAGGTTCAGATAGAAGATCCAGCGCCACGAGGCATGGCTGGCGATGAAGCCGCCCACCGGCGGTCCCAGCACCGGCGCCACCAGCGCCGGCCAGGTCAGCGTGGCGATCACCGCGATCAGCTTTTCCTTGGGCGTGTTGTTCAGCACCAGCAGGCGGCCGACCGGCACCATCATGGCGCCACCCGCGCCCTGCAGCACGCGCAGCCCGACGAACTCGGCCACGCTGTCGGCCATCCCGCACAGCACCGAGGCCAGCGTGAAGATCGCCAGCGCCGCCGCAAACACGCGGCGCGTGCCGTAACGCTCGGCCACCCAGCCGCTGATCGGAATGAACACGCCCAGCGTCAGCAGATAGGCGCTGACGCCGATGTTCAGCGCCAGCGGCGCCACGCCGAACGAGTGAGCGATGTCCGGCAGCGCCGTGGTGATCACCGTGCCGTCCAGGTTCTCCATGAAAAAAGCGCCCGCCACCAGCAGGGCGAGCCACTTGCTGTTGACCGGCGACTGTGCGCTGCCCTGCATACATCATCCTTGCCGCGTTGAACTGTCGCGCCATTCTGCCCCAAGGGCCGGATTTCCGCACGCTGACTATTTATTCGCGTGCGTTGCTGCAAGATTGCAAGTGTGTATTTCCTGCCACGGAATATGCGAACACTCGTGCCAATTTCTTCACTCTGCTATAGAGTCGTACTAGAAATTAAAAACTACAACAACCACAACATTAACGGAGACACCAATATGAAGAGAACTGCCGCCTACGCAGCCTGCCTGTCCGCGCTCGCCATGCTTTCGGGCCACGCCGCCGCCCAATCCTCGGTCACCATTTACGGCACCCTGGACGTCGGCGTCGACCGCGTCGATAAAAGCGAGGGCAATGTGCAAGGCACCGTGTTCGGCGTCAGTGGTGCTACTCCGGTGCCGAACCGCTTGGCCGCGCCGGCGACCGTGACCACCCGCCTCAGCCCTTCGCACACCCGCCAGAGCAATATCGGCTTCCGTGGCGTGGAAGACCTGGGCGGCGGCTATCGCGGCCTGTTCGTGCTGGAAGGCGGCATCACTCTCGACAACGGCGGCCTCGCCAACGACGGCCGCCTGTTCGGCCGCCAGGCTTACGTCGGCCTGACCACGCCGGTGGGCGAAGTCAAACTGGGCCGTCAAGCCAGCCCGATGCTGATCTCCTACTACCTGGTGACGCCGGAAGCCCTGGGCAGCACCGACCTGTTCGGCGCCGGCCTGGTGGTCAACACCGTGCAAACCTGGCAGGACAACCAGATCAGCTACGCCATCAAGCAAGGTCCATGGACCGCGATCGCGTCCTACGCCACCAACTCCGGCATCGGCAGCGGCATCAGCGCGGCGCGCTCGGTGGCCACCTCGTCGACCCCGGTGGCGACCGGCAGCACCGGCCAGATCGTCGGCGGCCTGACCGCCGGCGCCGAAACCGCCAGCGGCCGCGGCAAGACCACCGGCGCCATGGTTGCCTACCGCACCGATTCGCTGGTCGCGCTGGCGTCCTACCACCGCAACAACTTCGACAACGTGCCGATCGGCGTGGTGTCTGGCACCACCCTGGTGCCACTGTTCTTCGGCGAGCGCTTCACCTCCTTCATGGCGGCGGTCAAGTACACCATCCCAGGCGTCGGCACTTCGCTGGCGGTGGCCGGCCACAACGCCCAGTTCTCGCTGCGCGGCAATACCGATCCTGAAGTGCGCACCTGGACCGCGACCCTCAAGCATCCGATCGGCGCCGTCGACCTGACCGCAGTGTTTCTCAACACCCGCTTCACCAACTACACGCGCGGCAAGGACAATGGCCTGATGCTGGGCCTGGACTACAACTTCTCCAAGCGCACCGCGTTCTACACGCGCTTCGGCGGCATCAAGGACAAGCGCGGCAACGTCGTCGTCAGCAGCGCCACCCCGCTGCCGCTGGCTGGCGGTCCTGGCGCCATCCTGATCCCGCTGGGTACGCAGGAAGTGCCGCTGTTCTCGGGCGCAGGCCAGAACATCGACGCCCGCACCACCATGTTCAGCCTCGGTCTGCGTCACGCCTTCTGACCAAAAAAAGCGGAGCACTGCCGGTACAGTGCTCCGCTAAAAGACTACAGCTAAAAAATATTACAGGTGCGTGGCGATCTGCGGCAGCAGGTCGTCGAAGGTACGGCCATTGCCGTTCTCGCCGATCGCATGCATCTTCCACTCGCCGTTATGGCGATACAGCTTGGCCATGATCTGCGCCGAGTGCGGGCCTTGAACCGACAGGTTGAAACGCGCCACTTCCTTGCCATTGCTGGCGTCCAGCAAACGGCAATACGCATTCTCCACCTGCGCGAAAGTCTGGCCGGTGAAGCTGTTCACCGTGAACACCAAACTCTTGATAGTCGACGGCACGGCGTTCAGATCGACGTTGATCTGTTCATCGTCGCCATCGCCGGCGCCGGTGCGGTTGTCGCCGCTGTGGACCACGCTGCCGTCCTTGCTTTTCAGCTGACGGAAGAAGATCACGTCCACCGGACGGTGGCCTTCGTCGAACATCACGCACGAGGCGTCCAGGTCGACCGCTTCCGACTTGGAACCGAAGCCGAGGAAGCCCTTGCTCTTGATGGCGTCCCAACCGAGGCCCATGGTCACGCGCCCAAGCGCGCCGCCGGCTTCCTTCTCCAGAGAGATCTTCTGGCCCTTGCTTAAATTGACTGACATAGTTGCTCCTAAAATTTATTGTGCGGGCTGACGCATCAGCCACGATTGCAGCGAGGCGCTGTTGCGCGAGCAGATCAAAATCTTGCCCTTGCCCGAAAAGCGCAGCACCATGCCCTCGCCGCTGGTCTGGCTGTTCACCAGATTGCTGAGGAACCCGCCGCTGCCGCCCGTGGTGACCGAGATTTCATAGCGCAAACCGCTATCCCAAGCCACCACGTGCGCGTTGTCGATAATGACGTCGCGGCCCGGCTCCACCTCCAGTTCATGGACTCCGCCGAAGCCGGAGACCGCGACCTGGCCCACACCGTTGGTTTCGGTGATGAAGAAGCCGCCGCTCTGGGCGAACAGCGCATTGCCGACGCTCTGCGTGCGCACCTTGAGCTCGACGCCGGACGTGGCGGCCACGAAGCAGCCGTCGCTCAGCATGTACTGGCGCTGGCCGACGTCGAGGATCTGCAGCGCACCGGGCAGGGTTGGCGCCAGCAGGCAATCGCCGTCGCCGCGCACCGCCTCGATGTGCTGCTGGAACAAGGACTCGCCGTTGGCAAAGCGCCGCATCAGCGCCGCGCCGATGCCGCCGGTCATCTTGCCCTTGAGGTCGAGCGCCGCTTCCATCATCACCATCGCGTTCGATTCGCAGTAGATTTTTTCACCCTGCCGCATCGAGACATGCAGGAATGGGTCGAAGTCACCGGTGATCGTAAATACAGGCATGATGTCGAGTCCTTTCCGTGTGAATTAAACGCCTACGCCGAACGAGCCGGCCAGTGGACCGAGGCCGCCCTTGAAGCCCTGGCCGACGGCCTTGAACTTCCAATCGCCGCCGTTGCGATACACCTCGCCGAAGATCATGGCCGACTCGGTCGAGCTGTCTTCCGACAGGTCGTAGCGGGCGATCTCGGTGTTGCTGCCGGCGTTGACGGTGCGGATGTAAGCCTTCTGCACCATGCCGAAGTTCTGGCGGCGGGCGTCGCCCTCGTGGATGGTGGCGCAGATGGCGATGCGCTCGACATCGGCCGGCACCTTGGTCAGGTCGATGGTGACGGTTTCGTCGTCGCCGGCGCCGTCGCCGGTGCGGTTGTCACCCGAGTGGACCACCGACTGGTCGGTCGATTTCAGGTTGTTGTAGAAGATGAAGTCGCTGTCGTTGCGCACTTTGCCGTCCACTTTCAACAGGAAGCCGGAGCCGTCCAGATCGAACGGGGTGCCGTCGGTGGTGCGGGCGTCCCAGCCCAGGCCGACCACGATCTTGGTCAGGCCGGGTGCTTCTTTGCTCAGGTTGACGTTGCCGCCTTTTTGCAGACTGATTGCCATTTTGATGCTCCTTAAATGAAAACCGGACTTGGGGTACTACCAGGCGGCGGGCCGTGTCCGTATAAAACGGCCCGCCGAATTCTTGAAACCTTTATGCAGGCACGGCCAGTGCTGCCTGCTGGCGGCGGTGCCGCACCGAGGACCACACCGAGGCGCCGATGAAGGCCACGCCGATCAGGCCGGTGAAGATCTCGGGCACATGGAACTTCATGCTCGCCAACATGATCGCGGCCAGGATACCGATCGCGTAGTGGGCGCCGTGCTCCAGGTACAGGAACTGATCCAGCGTGCCTTTCTTCACCAGGTAAATCGTCATCGAACGCACGAACATCGCGCCGATCGCCAGGCCCAGCATGATGATCACGACGTCGGTGGTGATCGCGAACGCGCCGATCACGCCGTCGAAGCTGAACGAAGCGTCGAGCACTTCCAGGTACAGGAAACCGCCGATACCGCCCTTCTTGACCATGTCGCCGACGTTGCCGCCGCCTTCTTCTTCCTTCTCCAGCAGGCTGCTGATGCCGTCGACACCGACGTAGATCAGGATGCCCCACAGGCCGGAAATCAGCACCACCAGCTTCTGGCCTTCTTGCACCAGGCCCATACAGCCGAGCAACACGGCGATCGAAATCATCACCGAGACCGAGGACATCTTGCCCAGCGAGCCCAGTTTCTTCTCGAAGTTACCGAGCCAGTGCGTTTCCTTCTCCGCATCCAGCAGGAAGTTCAGGAACACCAGCAGCAGGAACATGCCGCCGAATGCCGCCACTTCCGCGTGGTGGTTGGTCAGGTGGGTCGAATACGTCTTCGGATCGTTCAGCGCCAGCGTCCACACCTCGGCGATGCTCAGATCGGCGGCCACGGCCACGATCACCAGCGGGAACACCAGGCGCATGCCGAACACCGCGATGATGATGCCGACGCCGAGGAACAGCTTCTGCCAGTACTCGTCCCAGGTCTTCAGCACGGAGGCGTTCACCACCGCGTTATCGAAGGACAGCGACACTTCCATGGCGGCCAGAATCAGCGCCACACCAAAGGCCGACAGCGCGCCGCCCCATCCCCCCAACTCGTATCCCCACCAGCCTGCCAAGCCCAGGCAGATAAAACTGATGAGGAATGAAATCCTGAAGTGTTTCATTTTTTTCTCTCGTGGTTATCAATCGATGGAACGCAGTGTAAAGAATTTCGACACTTTGAAAAATAGAAGATAATTGAAGTATTACTTCGATAAAACAGAACAATGAAAAACAGCGGATTGAATTTCAGGCACTTGTATTTCTTCTGGATGGTGGCCAAGGAAGGCGGCGTCACGCGCGCGGCCGAGCGTCTCGGCCTGGCGGTGCAGACCATCAGCATGCAGCTGGCGTCGCTGGAACAATCGATCGGCAAGCAGCTGCTGGAGCCGCAGGGACGGCGCCTGGTGCCGACCGAAGCGGGCAAGTTGGCGCTCAGCTATTGCGAGCAGATCTTCCTGCTGGGCGACCAGTTGCAGGACGCGCTGGAGGAAGCGGAGACCGACAAGATGCGCCTGGCGGTCGGCATTTCGGACTCGCTGCCCAAGCTGATCGCGTTCCGACTGCTGCAGGCGACGCAGCAGATGGCAACGCGGGTGCGACTGGTCTGCATGGAGGACGAATTTGAAAACCTGTTGGCCGACTTGGCGCTGGGCAAGCTGGACGTGGTGCTGACCGACCGCACGGTGCGCGCCGGTGGCAGCCTCAAGGTATTCAGCCACCTGCTGGGTGAAAGCGACATGAAACTGTTCGGCGTGCCGCGCCTGGCGCGCAAATACAAGCGCAACTTCCCGCAAAGCCTGCACGGCGCCCCCCTGCTGGTGCCCACCCGCAACAATGCCCTACGCGGCCGCATCGACGCCTGGCTGGTGCAACACAAGGTGCGGCCGGAGATCGTCGGCGAATTCGAGGACAACGCCATGCTCAACACCTTCGGCCGCAACGGGCTGGGACTGTTTTTCGCGCCATCCGCGCTGGAACAGGACATCCACGATCAACTAAGCGCCGTCCTGGTGGGCCATGCGCCCGAGCTGCGCGAGCAATTCTATGCGATTTCGAACGAGCGAAAAATCAGGCACCCGGCAATTGAAGCCATCTTCGCAGCCGTCCACAGCGGCCCCTTCTCCGCGACAACGCACGATTAATCGCCGCTTACTCTGCGCTAGCGCAACGCCAGGAGAAACAGCTCGCCTAGAATGAACTTACCTTGCTTTAAGTTCAATTATCTCCTGCGAGACTCCCTTGAAAGCAGCGCACACCCAGCCTACTGCGGGACGTCAGCCCGCACGGTTCGCCCTCAAGTTCTTGACGGTGGCCGTGTGCACCGCGTTCATAGGTGCTTGCGCCACCGACCCGCGCAGCGGCCAGCCCTCGTTCAAGCAAACGTTCGCCAGCCAAGATCCGTGCTCCGACAACGCCCGCAACATCGGCATCGTTACCGGCGCGATCGCCGGCGCCATCCTGGCCAATCAAGTCAAGCATTCGGACCGCGCCCGCATTGTGGGGGCAATGGCGGGCGCCACCATCGGCGGACTGATCGGCAAAGACATGGACGACCGCCGCTGCGCCTTGTGGAAGATCGCCAGGCAATACGATCTGCATTTACAAACCTCGACAGTCAGCGCGACCGGCGAAGTGATTGCCGACAGCAGCTTGAAAAATAACCCGAAGGCTGTCGAGATCCAGAAAACCGCAGTAGGCATGGTGGTGGAAATTCGCGACCGGCCCGGACGCGGCGGCCATTTCGAAAGCAATTCGGATCGATTGACAGAACAGGCTCAGCACTATTT
Organism: Duganella paludis; assembly: GCF_054461335.1. Lineage (NCBI taxonomy): Bacteria > Pseudomonadati > Pseudomonadota > Betaproteobacteria > Burkholderiales > Oxalobacteraceae > Duganella > Duganella paludis. The sequence continues at coordinate 4,159,479 of NZ_CM136922.1, read as the reverse complement.
CGCCGCAATTGCCGATTCGTACAATTCGCGAGTCCAGGCGAACAATATCAATGATGCCAAAGCCAAGGCCGAATACATTGCCCAGATCAGCAAACGCAAAATCCTCCTGATTGGTCATACCGACGACACCGGCCCTTCCCGCTTCAATGCCGACCTGGCGGAACGCCGTGCCCGTGCTGTTGCCGACTACATGAAAAACCGCGGCATCCCGCAAGAGTCCCTTTATTTCCAGGGCGCAGGCGAGGCTTATCCGATCGCGGACAACAGCACTGAAGAAGGCCGCACGCAGAATCGTCGGGTGGAAATTGTCGAAGTGGCCAATGCCGATGCCTTCAACCGGTTCCTGGCCGACCGCAAGCCTCGCTACGAGTTCTATCGTCCCGGCGAAGCGCAGGCGCCCACTCCCAGGCCATCGGCGCCGGCAAGCGCCCCGTCCCCGGCGAACGGCATCGACTTCGGCGGCAGTCCCCTGCTTGTCGCAGGCACTGCCGATATCGGTCCACTGGTGGCGAAGAAGCGCTCTGTCTTCTCTCTGATCAACAGCGCGTATGCCGACGAGCCGCCGATCGTCGCCGATTGTTCGCGCGACCGTCCGCGCGCGGCACATGGGGTCAAGGCGCTGGCGGACGGCAAAACCTACCGCACTAGCGAACACCTGCCCGGCCTGTACGGCAAGACCTGGGCCGACCAGGTCAACGGCCACCTGGTCGTGCTCAACAAGGTCGCGGTACTGGCCGGCGAAGGCGCCGCCGCCAACCTCCCGGAATTCAAGGTCTACACCAGCTACGACCCGGCGCGCGGCGCCACCGCCATGCCGGCGCTGTCCGTCACGCCGGAAGTCAACACCTACCTCGGCAACAAAGGCTTGCTGTACCGCTTGTTCCTGAACGGCAGAGGCGGCCTGTCCTGCGTCGATGTGGTGTTCAGTACCGATGGCGGCACTGTCGCCAAGAAAGGCAGCCTGGTGTACTGGCGCAACGCGCGGCTGATGTCGGCCGACTTCAAACCCGGCATCCATCAAAAATAACGAGGTGTGCACATGAAGGAATTCATTTCCACTTCTCCGGCGCTGGCCTGGAGTATCGTCAGCGTCATGCTTGCGCTGCTCGTTGTTGCGGCCTTGTGGCAACAACTGAAGTGGTGGTGGTTCAACACCTGGGTCAACTTCCCGCTGATCGGGCGCATCGCCAGCCTGTCGCGCGACGCCAGCGAAGATATCGCCCATCCCGGCTGGTTCAACGGCGAGCGCACCCTATGCCAGGAATACAAGAACTTCGTCCACCTTCAGGACGAGCATGACTTCAACGAAAAGATCACCTACCTGACCAAAGCCGGCGACAATGGCCGCCGCAACACGCCGGGCTGGATCTGGCTGCTGACGGTGTCGATGGTGTTTGTCGAGGCGCTGGGCTTTTCCTATGTGCTGGCGGGCTACACGATTCCCGGCGCCAGCGAAAATCTGCAACAGATGGGCGCCTACGGCATCGCCTTCCTGATTTCGGTGATCCTGGTTGCGTTCACCCATTTTGCCGGCCATGAGCTGTACAAGTCCGGCCGCATCAGGAACGCGCGCCGCGAATGGATCCCCGAAAAACACGAGCACAAGCTAACTACCGGTACCATCCCGCTGGCGCGTCCGCAGAACAGCGACGATGGCGAGCGGCCTTACACCCAGCTGTGCAATCGCGTCGGCGCGCATGCGACCTATGTGGTGTCGATTTCCACCCTGATTATCGTGCTACTGATCGCCGGCGCCGCAACGTATGTGCGCGGCCAGGTGCTGGAAAAAGAACTGGTGGCGCGCGTGACACTGGCCAGTCAGCAGATCGACAGCGGCAGCCGGAACGCCGCCGACAGCATGGACATGAGCAAGCCCAGCCTGCGCCTGCCCGATGCCGATGTGGCCTCGGACCACAGCGCCGACAAAAAAGTTCTGGCCGACGAGGCGGATATCGACCGTCACGGCGGCTGGGCTACCTTCATTATCCTTGCCTTCGTTTTCGTCGTCCTGCAGTTGCTGGGCGTGATCTTCGGCTACCGTTGGGGCTTTGCCGGCGAGAACAGCGCGGAAGCCTACCGCGACATCGGTAGCGGCCGCTATTCCAGCTACGCCGCCGTGCGCGAAGCCTATCGGCGGGTGGCCGATACGGCGCAATCGCGGCTGGCCGTGCTCCAGCAGCGCATCATGCAGAACAACAGCAACGTTGGCACCGCCGGCAAGCACCTGAGCAAAACATTCCGCGACTATGTGCAGGAGACCCGCATTGCCGACCTGGCCGAACGCCAGCAGGAACGCCAGCACGCCGCCGCCATCATGGCGCAACTGCGGGCCATGGGAGACGACAGGCAGGCCAAGCTGGAGGACTCGCTGTGAAGTGGAGTCCCCTGCTGCTGCAACTATGTTGCGCCTGCACTGCGCTGGCAGCCAATACGGCGGCCGTCACCGGCTGCCAGGACAAGCAACTGCCGGCGTTCCAACCGACAGCGCGCGAACTGCTGATCATCATCGACCAGACCACTCCGCTTAACCCCGCGCTCCAACAGGCGGTGGCCAACAACATCAAACCATTCCTGGTGGCCGGCAACCGCTTCAATATCGCCGTGTTCTCCGCTTACACACAGGGGCACTACACCGATATTCTTTCCTCCGGAAAACTTGATGCACGATTGCCCGACGAACTGCGCAACGATATCGCCAAGCCTGTGCTGGCCAAGCTGGACTTGTGCCAGAAGCGCCAGCCGCAGCAAGCCGCGCAAGCGGCCGACCAAGCACTGCGCGCAGCCTATCAAGGCACCAGCAGCCATATCGCCAAGTCTGACATCTATGCCAGCCTGAAAGCGGTTTCCAGCATTATCAGACAGTCGGCGGCGCCCGATAAAGTGGTGCTGGTGGTGTCGGACATGCTGGAGAATTCTTCAGTAGCAAATTTTTACGCCCAGCAAGGCAGGACCGTACGCAACATCTCAGCGGCCAGAGAACTGCGCGTTGTCCAAGACAATCACCTGCTGGCCGATTTCGGCGGCGCGCGTGTCTATGTCATCGGCGCCGGCCTGCTGCCGAATGAAAGCAAAGGCAACAACTATCGCGATCCTAAAACGATGCAGTCGCTTCAGGCGTTCTGGGCCGAATATTTCCATCAATCCAATGCGCGACTGGTGGAATTCGGCCAGCCGGCACTCCTCAATCCAATGCGCTGATTCGGCGCATAAACGCCCCTGGGGCGAGACACATAACGCTGCCGTTTCGACACATTTGCAGTGCAGCAGCGCCGACTCGTTTAAGATGGAGGTTTCAACTACGTAAATTGCCGCTCGGCCCCTATGCAAAACTTCCTGCTTGTCGTGCTCGCCCTGTTCCTGGTCGCGCTTAACGGTTTCTTCGTGGCGGCCGAATTCGGCATCGTCACACTGCGAAAAACGCGGGTCCGCGCAATCGCCAAGACGCAGGGACTCAAGGGCCGCATCCTCGGCAAAGTGCACGGCGAACTCGACGCTTATCTGTCGGCTTGCCAATTAGGCATCACCCTCGCCTCGCTCGGTTTGGGCTGGGTCGGCGAGCCGGCTTTCGCCAGCCTGCTGGAACCGGTGCTGACCTTCGTCGGCATCACCTCGCCCGAACTGGTGCACGGCATCGCCTTCGTGTTCGCCTTCGGCGTGATTTCTTTCCTGCACATCGTGGTCGGCGAGCTGGCGCCGAAGTCGCTGGCGATCCGCATGCCCGAGGCCGTCGGCCTGTGGGCGGCCCTGCCCCTGTATGGCTTTTACTGGGCCATGTTCCCCTTCATCTATGTGCTCAACGCCAGCGCCAACATGGTGCTGGGCCTGGCGGGCTTGACCGGCAAAGGCGGCCACGACAGCCACTATTCGGTCGATGAACTGAAGCTGATCCTGCGCACCAGCCAGCCCGGCGAGAAATTCAACGAGGACGAGCGCAACATCCTGGCCCACTCGCTGGATTTCAGCGACCTGTCGGTGTCGGACCTGATGCGCCCGATCAACGAAGTGATCAGCCTGCACGCGGCGCGCTCGCTCAGCGACAACCTCGACACCATGCTGCGCAACCGCTTCAGCCGCTATCCGTATTACGACAAGGACGGCGAAACCGTGCTCGGCGTGGTGCACCTGAAGGATTTGTTCTTCGCCATGCAATCCGGCAAGCCGATCAACGACCTGGCGCCCTTCCTGCGCCCGGTGGAGACGATTTCCTCGCGCACCGCCGCGCTGGACCAGTTCCGCCGCTTCCGCGACGGCGCCCCGCACTTCGCGCTGATCGGCGAAAAAGGCAAGCGTCCGGTCGGCTTCATCACGCTCGACAACCTGCTCGGCGCCATGGTCGGCGAAATCCACGACGAATTCCGCCTCAACGAGAACGACTGGCTCAAGCAGCCGGACGGCACCCTGATCGGCAAGGCCAGCCTGCCCATCTTCTCGCTCGAACGCACGCTGGGCATCGATATAGAAAACGAAGAACTCGGCCTGGAAGAGGTAGAATCGGTAGGCGGCCTGATTATGCTGAAACTCGGCGATATCCCGAAACAGGGACAACGCATCAGTTTCCGCGGATTCGATATCGTCGCCAAGAAAATGAACGGTCCGCGCATCCTGCTGGTCAAGGTGATCCCGAGGGACGACACCGAGGACAACGCCGACCAGGACTGACCGGCGCCAGCGCGCCAGGGGGGAGACATGTTAGCCCGGCTTATCGTGTGCGGCGTCCTGCTCGGCCTGAACGGCCTGGCAGTCGCCCAACCCCAGCGCGCCTGCGGCCACCTGCGCAGCGCCTTCTATGAATACGGCGCACTTTACTACAAGGCCGCCGACGGCAGCTGGACCGGCATCGACAAGGACGTGGTGGACGAGGTGGCGCGCCGCCTCGGCTGCACCATCGAAGCCATCACCGATTCGCGCGTGCGCATCTGGGCCGGCCTGCATGGCGGCACCGTCGACATGTCGGTCTCGTCCCTGTCGACGCCGGAGCGCGAGAAGTTCGCCCGCATGGTGCCCTACCTTGCCGAGCGCAATTATGTGTTGCTGCACAAGGACGTCAGCACCAGCATCCGCAGCATGGACGACTTCCTGGCCGATCCCAACATCAAGATCGGCGTCATCAAATCCTTCCGCCACGGCAAAGCCTACGACGTCTGGCTCGATCGCCTGCGCGCCCAGGGCCGCGTCTACGAGGCGCCCGACTACGAAGCCATGCTGCGCTTGTTCAAGGTGGGACGGGTGCAGGCCGTGATGGCCATCAGTAGCGGCTGGTATCCGCTGCTCAAGCAGGACCAGATGAGCGGCAACTACCGCATCATGGACTGGGCGCCGCCCAAGGACGTGCTGGTGGGCGGCCTGATCCTGTCGCGCCAGCGCGTCGATGAAGCGCTGGCGACGCGCATCAGCCACACCATCCGCGCCATGCGCGAGGATGGCACGCTGCGGCGCATCTTCGAGCGCCACCTGGACGCCGAACTGGCCTCACGGCTGCTGCATTTCTAAACCTTGTCGGCGGTCCAGTTGCGCAACAGGCCCAGAGCCACCGCCAGCAGGGTCGGGCCGATGAACAGGCCGACGAAGCCGAACGCCAGCACGCCGCCCATCACGCCGAGCAGCACCAGGATGAACGGCAGGCTGCTGCCGCGCGAGATCAGCATCGGCTTGACCACGTTGTCGACGCCGCTGATCACCAGCAGTCCCCAGATCAGCATGAAGACGGCCCAGCCGGTGCTGCCCTGGTTGAACAGCCAGATGGTGGCGCCGCCCCAGATCAGGGGCGGGCCGACCGGAATCAGCGAGAACAGGAAGGTGGCCACCGACAACAGCGCCACGGCCGGCACGCCGGCGATCAGGAAACCGACCGCCGCCACCACCGCCTGCGCCAGCGCGGTGCCGAGGATGCCGTACATCACGCCGCGCACGGTGCGGCTAACGGTGTCGGCCACGCTCACGCTTTGTTCACCGATCAGCTTGTCCATGCCGTTGGCGAGCGCCTGCAGCATGGTCTGGCCGTCGCGGTACAGGAAGAAGCTGACAAACACGGCCAGGCTGACCTGCGCCACGCCGCTGCCCAGCACCAGGCCGCCGCCGAGCAGGACGCGGCGGGCCGGTTCCAGCAGGTTGCGGGCGGCGAGCAGCAGTTCCTCGCGGCTGTGCAGCAGATTGCCGAGATAGGTGTAGACGGCGTCGCCCACCAGCGGCAGGTCCTTCAACCACAGCGGCGGATCGAGCGTGCCGCTGCCGAGGCCGGCCTTGATCTGGTCATAGAAATCGGAGGCGTTGTCGGCGATGTTCCAGGTCACCAGCGTCAGCGGCACGATGATGAGCAGCGTCAGGCCGATGCTCATCACCAGCGCGGCGATGGTGCGGCGCTGTTTCAAGCGCGCCAGCAGGCGCAGGTACAGAGGCCAGCTGGAAATGGTGATGGCTGCCGCGAACAGGATGGCGGCCACGAACGGCCGCAGCACGACCAGGCAGCCGATCACCAGCAGGATGATGGCGGCGAGGCGGGTAAAAGGCTGGAAGCGCTGCTGCATGGCGCCCCCGCTCACGACAACAACAGTTTGATGTCATGCACGGCGGCGGCGGCCGGCTGGCCGGAGCGGATCAGCAGGCGCAGTTTGCCCTGCTTGTCGAACACATAGCTGGCGGCGGTGTGGTCCATGGTGTAGCTGCCCTTGGTGCTGCCCGGCACCTTGGCGAACATCACCTTGAACTCCTTGCCGACGGCGGCGGTCTGCTCGGACGTGCCGTACAGGCCGATGAAGCGCTTGTCGAAGGCCGGCACGTACTCGGCCAGCAATTGCTGCGTATCGCGCTCGGGATCGACGGTGACGAACAGCACCTGCACCTGATCGGCCTGCGGGCCGAGCTGCTTGAGCACCTCGGTCATTTCCGCCATGGTGGTCGGGCAGACGTCGGGGCATTGGGTATAGCCGAAGAACATCACCACCACCTTGCCCTTGAAATCGGCCATGGTGCGCGGCTTGCCGGTATGGTCGGTCAGCGCGAAGTCCTTGGCGAACGAGGCGCCGGTCAGATCGGTATTCTGGAACGCCGCCTTGGGCGCCTCCACCGCCGGCTTCTCGCCGCAGCCGGCCAACAAGGAAACAGCGATCATTGCAAAGGCGAGAACTTTTTTCATCAGCGTTGGTCTTTCGGTTGAACTTGTTTGAGCTAAAACGGGTCTAAGCAGCATGATACCGCTCAGGAGGCAATCGTGAACGAAAGCGACGTGAAAGAAAAAATCCGTGCCGCGATCCGCGAATCCAGCGACGTATGGCGCACGGTGCGAGGCATCTCAGCTGACACCGGGATAGCAGAAGAAGCCGTTTTGCAAATTCTCGACACGGCGGATGGCTTTCTGCGCGCATACAGACCGAATCCAACGGGCGAAAGACTCTACACAACAGCAGAAAAATATCGCACCGACGCGCCCTGGACACAGAAATTGCTCGATGCAGTCACCAATAAAGTCGGAGTTTAGTATGACTTCTCTCGAACCCGTCACAACCATGCAACTCGTCATGATTGCTGGCGCGGGAGGTTTCGTCTTGGATATGATGAATCTATGGGAAGACAGTAAAAAGCCAAAGACCGATCGCACGCAGAAGAATTTTGCATTCTGGGCTTTCTTCATCTTCTGGCCGCTGGCAGGAGCTGGCTTAGCCTGGCTATATATCGTAGACGGATCTACGCTACGCCCACTTTTGGCTTTCTCAATTGGCCTCAGCGCCCCAACAACGTTACAGGCGATGATCTCAAAGTCAGCTACCGTCCCAAGTCCGCAACCCAAGTCGATGTCAGAATGAGTCGCCTGTTACGACATGAGGTGCGTTAAGGCGATGTAAGGCGGATAGGACTTAATATCAGGATAGGCGTCGCGGTAGTAGCACGACCAGTAGCTTCTGATCCTGCGCTCCGTCGTGGCGATATAGCTAGCGTTCTCTGCGATGAAGCGCTGATAGGGTGCCTGATCCAAAAGCGGCAGCGCGTCGTTGATGACTTGGGCAATTTCAACCACGTACTCGCCCAGTAGTTGCACAATGTACGGGATGGCCCAGTCGTCGCTCCGCTGCAGCAGTTGCATCACACATTCTTGTCGAACAAACCCATCATGATGGCGGGTGCCGAGACACAGCAGCATGGTGTCATCGCACCACGGCGTCCGCAAAATCACCTTAGGAAAATATAATCTGACCGGTATTTCCAGCGTTTCACCATTGAGCAGTACGTCGTAACCCCGCAAGCGATGTGAATGATCTGGAACTAACTTCGCGATGCTGGCAGCTTGCGACGACAAGGCAGAGGGAAAGGCTTTCGGGACGTACCCTCCAGCGGAGGAGCCGATCTCATAAGAAAGCATGCCGGTCCACTCCGCAAATTAGAGTTTGATGTAGTGGTCCACCAGCAGGGCCAGGAATAGCAGGCCGAGGTAAATGATCGACCAGGTGAAGGCTTTGCGGGCGATCAGGTCGGTGTAGTGACGGTAGATCTTCCAGGCGTGGCGCAGGAAGACGGCGTTCAGGATGATGGCGCTGAGGAGGTAGATCAGGCCGCTCATCTGCACCGCGAACGGCAGCAGCGTCGTGGCCGCCAGCGCGATCGAGTACAGCCAGACGTGGAATTGGGTGAACTTCATGCCGTGCGTGACCGGCAGCATCGGCAGGCCGGAACGGGCGTAGTCGTCGCGGCGGTACAGCGCCAGCGCCCAGAAATGCGGCGGCGTCCAGACAAAGATGATCAGCACCAGCAGCCATGCCTCCATCGGCACGTCGTTGGCCACGGCGGCCCAGCCCAGCGCCGGCGGCATCGCGCCCGACAGCCCGCCGATGACGATGTTTTGGGGCGTCGACGGCTTCAGAATCATGGTGTAGATGATGGCGTAGCCGAGGAAGGTGACAAAGGTCAGCCACATGGTCAGCGGATTGACCAGGGTGTACAGCACCCACATGCCGGCGCCGCCGATCACCAGCGCGAACACCACCGTTTCCGGCACCGAAATGTCGCCCAGCGCCATCGGACGGCGCGCGGTGCGCGCCATGCGCGCGTCGATCTCGCGCTCGGCCAGGCAGTTGACGGCAAACGCCGCGCCCGTCAGCAGCCAGATGCCCACGGTCGCATACAGCACCAGCCGCCAGTCCGGCAGCCCGTAAGGGACGGCCAGGAACATGCCGATGATGGCACAAAACACCGCCAGCATGGTGACGCGCGGTTTGGTCAGCGCCCAGAATTGCGAGGCGCGGCTTGAGGATTTGCTGCTTGCGGTTTGCGTGGTCATGAGAGGTACTTAATCAATGCCGTACCGTCGACGTCGGGGGATGCGAAGCGCTATATGCTGCTTTCTTTGCAATGTCGTACTGGTACTTAGCCTTGTAGTTTAACATGGTCAGCAAAAGGACCAGCAGTGCCGCGCCGGCGTTGTGCAGCACGGCGATGGTCAGCGGGAAGCTCAGATAGATGGTGGCCACCCCGGTGAGGATCTGCGCCGCCAAGGTCAACGCGATGCCGCGCGCGGTTTTGTGCAGCACGTCGTGGCCCCATGCGCGCCACGCCACGTAGCCGGCCGCCAGCGCCACGATGAAGCCGAAATTGCGGTGTACCCAGTGGATCGCCGTCAGCGCCGCGAACGGCAGGTAGTGGCCGGCGGCGGTCTTGCCCAGCTCGCGCCACAGCGTGTAGCCGTGTTCGAAATCCATCTCCGGCACCAGCTTGCCGCCGCACAGCGGGAAATCGGTGCAGGCCAGGGTCGCGTAGTTGGTGCTGACCCAGCCGCCCAGCGCCAGCTGCACCAGCAACAGCCCGGCCGCCAGCGCCGCCAGGATGCGGATGTTGCGCATGGCCGGCGGCGAGGCGCTGACCAGCGTGCGCGGCGCGCTCAAATGATTCTGGCGGCCGCCGTACCACACCAGCAGCGCCAGCAGGCCCATGCCCAGCAGCAGGTGGATGGTGACGATCACCGGCTGCAGCTTGAGCGTCACGGTCCACGCGCCGAACGCGCCCTGCAGGCAGACGAAGAAGAACAGCGCCGTCGGCAGCCACGGCCGGTACTCGGGCCGCGTGCCTTTCGACTTGCGCCATTGATACCAGGACTGCGCCAGCATCGCCGTGATCAGCACGCCGATGCACATGGCCAGGTAGCGGTGGATCATTTCGATCCAGGCCTTGACCACGGTCACCGGCCCGGTCGGCATCAGCGTTTCGGCGGCAACGATCTGCTCGTGCGCCAGGAAGGGATTGGCGGCGCCGTAGCAGCCCGGCCAGTCCGGGCAGCCGAGGCCGGAATCGGTCAGGCGCGTGAAGGCGCCGAACACGATCAGGTCGAACGTGAGGAACACACTGACCCACACCAGCTTGCGGTATTTATTGGCGTCCGACGAGGTCCAGACGATGGCGGCCGGCAGCAGCGCGATCAACAGCGCCGTGATGGCCATTTGCGCGAGTGTGAGATGCATGACTACCCTATCGCCGAAGCTTTCAACAATTTTGCGATGTCCTTATTGACCCGCTTGACCTTCTCGATGTCGCTCGACACCGCGCCTTTCGGGAAGCGCATCATCAGGTTGCCCAGCGGGTCGATCAAATAGACGTGGTCGGAGGCGCGGTCGGGCGCGCCGGCTTCCAGCGGCAGCCACTTCTCCACCACCGCCGCCGGCGCGCGCAGCATGTGGGTGCCGTCGTTCACCCGCAGCAGCATGGTATCGAGCGGCTGGTCGTCGGTAATCATCCACACCCGCTCGACCCGCTCCATGCCCTTGCCCTGCATGGTGCGCAGCTGGCGCATGGCGAACAGCTGGTCCTGGCATTCCTGCGCGCAGTCGGACGGGCCGACCTTGAGCATGATCCACTTGCCCTTGTAATCCTCCAGCTTGGCCGGCTTGCCGTCCAGCGTGGTGCTGGCCATGGCCGGAATCGGATGCAGGCGCGGATCGATCAGCGTGCCGTAATTGGTTACACCGCCCTTGGGCTTGACCACGTAATAGGTGAAGTATGACGCAATCAGCGGCGCGGCGCACACGGCCAGCACGGCGATCAGCTTCCAGCGGCCGCGCCCTGGGTTATTTGGTTTTTCCACGTCTGAATCCGTTCACTACAAAAAAGATAACCGCCATGGCCGACAGTGCATACCACTGGAAGGCATAGCCCTGATGTTTTTCCACGCCCAGCGCCGGCGCCGGCCAGTCGCGCACCAGCTGCGTATCGTCGCCGGGGGCCGGCGCGGCCTGCTCCAGCACGAAAGGCTGCATGGTCAGGCCGCTGTCCTTGGCCAGTTGCAGCGGATCGGCGTTCTGCACGATGGCGTTGGGCGCCAGCGGCGCCGCCGTCCCCAGCTGCATCACATGGCCCGCGTTCAGCCGCGCCACGCCCTGCAGCGTCACCGTGCCCTCGGGCGTGGCGTAGGCCGGCAGGCGCTCGCGCACCGCCGGGTCGCGCGGCAGCCAGCCGCGCGCCACCAGCACGTGCATGTTCGAACCCGATATTTTAAACGGCATCAGCAGATAGAAGCCGGCCCGCCCCTGATACGGGCGGTTGTCGAGATACACCGGCCAGTTGCGCACGAATTCGCCGCTGACAGTGACGCGGCGCCATGCCACGGCGTCCGCCGCGAGAGGAGCGCCATCGAGCGCCACGGGGACGGCCTGGGCGCCCTGCGCCAGCTTCTCCTGCACGGCGATTTTCTGCTCGGCGCGGCGCGTCTGCCAGTTCCCCAGTTGGATGCCCAAGGCCACCACCAGCACCGTGGCCACGAAAGGAATCAATTTAAAGCGGAACGCCATTACAATGGAACCTCGATCAAATCGCCACTCCTCAATGCCATGAAAATTGCCGTCGCCATCGCGTTCATCCTGATCATCGGCAGCCTCGGTGCGGCATTTTTCTTCCTGATGCGCGACAAGGGCCGCAGCAACAACACCGTGCATGCGCTGGCGCTGCGCGTGGCCCTGTCGATCACCCTGTTCCTGCTGATCCTGCTGGCCTACCGGCTCGGCTACATCCACCCTACCGGCATCCGCGCGGGATAAAAAAAAGCCGCACCGGAGTGCGGCTTTGGTGTCTCTGGATATTATAACCAGTAGACCACGATGTACAGGCCCAGCCAAACCACGTCGACGAAGTGCCAGTACCAGGCCGCGCCCTCGAAGGCGAAGTGGTTCTCCGCCGTGAAGTGCCCGCGCAACACGCGGTACAGCACCACCGACAGCATGATCGCGCCCATCGTCACGTGGAAGCCGTGGAAGCCGGTCAGCATGAAGAAGGTGGAACCGTAGATGCCCGAGGTCAGCTTCAGGTTCAGTTCGGTGTACGCATGGATGTACTCATACGCCTGGAAGCCCATGAACACGGCGCCCAGCAGGATGGTCGCGAACAGCCAGATGGCCGTCTGCGCGCGGTGGCCGGCGCGCAATGCGTGGTGCGACAGGGTCAAGGTCACGCCCGAGGTCAGCAGCAGCGCGGTGTTGATGGTCGGGATAGGGAACGGGCCCATGGTGCGGAACTCTTCCACCGTGCCGGCCGGGCTGGCGCCGCCCCAATGCGCGGCGAAGTCCGGCCAGATGAATTTGTGGTCCAGGTCGCCCAGCCACGGCATCGAGATGGTGCGCGCGTAGAACAGCGCGCCGAAGAAGGCGCCGAAGAACATCACCTCCGAGAAGATGAACCAGCCCATCGACCAGCGGTAGGAGTGATCGATGCGCTGGCTGTACAAGCCGCCTTCCGATTCCTTGATGGCCTGGCCGAACCAGAAGTACAGCACCACCAGCGTGGCGACGATGCCGGCCAGGTTGGCGACCGGGCCCCACGGCGCGTCGTTGACCCAGCCCGATGCACCGGCCATGGTCACCAGCATCGACATGCCAGCCAGCAATGGCCAGCGCGAAGGCCCCGGCACGAAGTAGTACGGCGCTGCGGCATTATGTGAACTCATCTTCATCTCCCTAACTTTAATCAACTTTTATTGAGCTACCACGAGCTTGACGATCGATATCAGTATTGCAATGAACACGGCCACCGCCAACACAGCCGCGATGATGATGTGGAACGGGTTCAAACCCTCCTGGTCCTCATCGAAATCGCGCTTGCGGCGCAGGCCTACAAACGACCACAGCACGGCCTTCACGGTGTACAGAAAGCCGCGTTTCTTATTCATGCTTGGCCACCAGGCCGCCGCCGACTTCAAAGAAGGTGTACGACAGCGTAATGGTCTTCACTTCGCGCGGCAGCTTGGGGTCGATGTAGAACACCACCGGCATCTGCCGCGCCTCGTTGGCCTTCAAGGTCTGCTGCTTGAAACAGAAGCATTCCACTTTCAGGAAATACGGCGTCGCGCTTTGCGGCGCGTAGCTTGGTATCGCCTGCGCATTCATCTCGCGCTTTTGCGTGTTGACCACTTCATACATCACCGTGGTCAGCTCGCCCGGATGCACGGTCACGCTGCTGGTCGTCGGCCGGAAGCGCCATGGACCCTGGGCGTTGCCGTCCAGCTCCACGGTGATGCTGCGGCTGGCGTCGACCTGCGTGTTCTTGTCGTACTCGACCGTGCCATCCTTCTGCGTCAGCACGTTCAAGCCGAGCGCCTCGCAGATCTGGCGGTAGAACGGGTTGAGCGCATACGCAAAGCCGAACATCACCACCGCGATGATGAGCAGCTTGCGCAGCAGGACGCGGTTGCTGCCCATCTCAGCTCAACCAGATGCGTTTGACGAACACCGAGGCGAAAAAGAACAGCACCAGCCCGCCCAGGATCAGGGCGGTGCGCAGGTTGTTCGGCTTGTTCTGTCCGGCCATGATTACTTGAACTGCGGTGGCGTTTCGAAGGTGTGGAACGGCGCCGGCGACGGCACGGTCCACTCCAGGCCTTCCGCACCGTCCCATGGCTTGGCAGGCGCCTGCTTGCCGCCACGGATGGTCGGGATGATCACGCCGAACAGGAAGAACACCTGCGACAGGCCGAAACCGAAGGCGCCGATGGTGGCGATCATGTTGAAGTCCGTGAACTGCGCCGAGTAGTCGGCGTAGCGGCGCGGCATGCCGGCCAGGCCCAGGAAGTGCATCGGGAAGAAGGTGATGTTAAACGTGATCAGCGAGGCCCAGAAGTGGGTCTTGCCCATGAACTCGTTGTACATGTGGCCGGTCCATTTCGGCGACCAGTAGTAGAAACCGGCGAACAGGGCGAACAGCGAACCGGCCACCAGCACGTAGTGGAAGTGCGCCACCACGTAGTAGGTGTCCTGCAGCTGGATGTCGATCGGGGTGACCGCCAGGATCAGACCGGTGAAGCCGCCGATGGTGAACACGAAGATGAAGCCGACCGCGAACAGCATCGGGGTTTCAAACGTCATCGAACCGCGCCACATGGTGGCGATCCAGTTAAACACTTTCACGCCGGTCGGCACCGCGATCAGCATCGTGGCGTACATGAAGAACAGCTGCGAGGTCACCGGCATGCCGGTGGTGAACATGTGGTGGGCCCAGACGATGAACGACAGGATCGCGATCGACGCGGTGGCGTACACCATCGAGGCGTAGCCGAACAGCTGCTTGCGGGCGAAGGCCGGCAGGATCTGCGAGACGATGCCGAACGCCGGCAGAATCATGATGTACACCTCCGGGTGGCCGAAGAACCAGAAGATGTGCTGGTACATGACCGGGTCGCCGCCGGCGGCCGCGTTGAAGAAGGTGGTGCCGAAGTGGCGGTCGGTCAGCGTCATGGTGATGGCGCCGGCCAGAACCGGCATCACGGCGATCAGCAGGTAGGCGGTGATCAGCCAAGTCCAGCAGAACATCGGCATTTTCATCAAGGTCATGCCAGGGGCGCGCATGTTGAGGATGGTGACGATGATGTTGATCGAACCCATGATCGACGAAGCGCCCATCAAGTGCATGGCGAAGATACCCATGTCCATGCCGGCGCCCATCTGGGTCGACAGCGGCGCGTACAGGGTCCAGCCGGCGGCGGTGGCGCCGCCCGGTACCAGGAACGAGGTCGCCAGCAGCAGCGCCGCAGGCGGCAGCAGCCAGAACGAGAAGTTGTTCATGCGGGCGAACGCCATGTCCGAGGCGCCGATCTGCAGCGGGATCATCCAGTTGGCGAAGCCGACGAAGGCCGGCATGATGGCGCCGAACACCATCACCAGGCCGTGCATAGTGGTCAGCTGGTTGAAGAACTCAGGCTGGAAGAACTGCAGGCCGGGCTGGAACAGCTCGGTGCGGATGCCCAGCGCCAGCACGCCGCCGGACAGCAGCATGACGAAGGAGAACCACAGGTACAGCGTGCCGATATCCTTGTGGTTGGTAGCGAACAGCCAGCGCGACAGGCCATGCGGATGGTCGTGCGCATGGTCGTGGTCGTGTGCGTGATCCAAAGTGCTTGTGCTCATGTTGTAACGCTCCTGATTACTTGCGTGCAGCCAGGACTTCGGCTGGTTGAACGATGTTTTCGGCGGCCTTGTTCGACCAGCTGTTGCGGGTGTAGGTAATCACAGCCGCGATATCCGTGTCCGACAGTTGCTTCCAGGCTGGCATCTCGGCAGGATATTTCCCGCTCTTCTTACCGTGCAGCAGCACGTTGATCTGTTCCGCTTTCGGACCATTCACCACTTCCGAGCCGTCCAGCGGGGCGAACGCGCCCGGCGTGCCCTTGCCGTTGGCCTGGTGGCAGACCACGCAGTTGGTGTTGTAGACTTTTTCGCCCTTGGTCTTCAGCTCGTCGATGGTCCAGGTCTTGGTCGGATCATCGGCCAGCGCGGCCATTTCCTTCTTCTTGCCGCCCACCCAGGCCGAGTACTCGGCGTCGGTGACCACGCGCACCACGATCGGCATGAAGGCGTGCTCCTTGCCGCACAGTTCCGAGCAGTAGCCGCGGAAGGTGCCGGTGTGCTCGGCCTTGAACCAGGCGTCGCGCACGAAGCCGGGAATCGCATCCTGCTTGACGGCGAAGGCCGGGATCGACCACGAGTGGATCACGTCGTTGGCGGTGGTGATCATGCGGATCTTGCGGTGCACCGGCACCACGACTTCATTGTCGACTTCCATCAGGTAGTTGTCGCCGCGCTTTTCGGTCGGTTCGAAGCCCGGTGCGCCCACTTGGGCGCGCGGGGTGGACAGGTTGGACAGGAAGGAAATCCCCTCGCCCTCGCCTTTCAGGTAATCGTAGCCCCACTTCCACTGCATGCCGGTGACCTTGATGGTGATGTCGGCGTTGGAAGTGTCCTTCATGCCGACCACGGTGCGGGTGGCTGGCAGCGCCATGCCGATGACGATCAGGAACGGCACGATGGTCCAGGCGATTTCGACGGCGGTGGATTCGTGGAAGGTGGCCGGTTTGTGGCCGAGTGACTTGCGGTGTTTAAAGATGGAGTAGAACATCACGCCGAAGACTGCGACGAAGATGACCAGGCAGACGCCCATCATCCAGTTGTGCAGGCTGTAGACTTCGGCAGCGATCTGGGTGGCGGGTGGTTGCAGATTCAATTCCCCGGCGATCGGTCCGCCGGTGCCGCCAGTCGCGGCGGTGTAGGTCCCGACTGCGGTACCTGCCGCTGTGCCTGCTGCGGTCTCAGCTGCCCACGCTGGCATACCGGCTGCCAGCATCGACAGTCCGAGCATCAACGCTTGAAGTCGCTTCACATGTTTCATGTTTTCCCCAACTGCCCAAGAAATTAAAATATTTTTTTAACGTCTGACCGGCTGATCGGTGAAAAGAACCGGCGACGCTCCTTAAACAACTGACGCCAGCATGACCCCGCAACCTGCCGCGAAACAACGCCGACGCTCGATTCTGCTTAATTCAACTGCTCGATCGTGCTCGTATTAACCTGCTTTTGCCTTGGGTCGCTGATTTATAGCTGGCGACGTGACTGGCTGGCAAAATTAGTGAATGATTATATAGAACAAAATCCGGCAGCATCAAGAAATAATCGATTTCACAACTATGCTGTGCCACAGGGCGACACGCCGCATGGCAACATGGACGCCGCCCCTAGCGTGGCTTGCGCGGCGGATCGAAGCGGATAATGGCTTCGCCCTTGGAAGTGACCTTGGGTGCAGGGCGGAAGGCGTGACCGTAGATAACTTCAAAGGTCAGGCCGAGTTTCCCGTCGGAACGACGACCGCGTTCGAGGGTGTCGAGCATGCGTTGCCATGCCTGCTTGCCCATCATGCTGCGGCGCAACGTTGTGAGCGGATTCCCGCCCAAAGCGCGCACGTCGGACAACAACGCTTGTGTCGTTTCGTAGGTCACGGTGATGGTTTCCATGTCCAGCACGGGGGTGGAAAAGCCCGCTTCGACCAGCTGATCGCCGAAATCGTGCATGTCGACGAAGGGTAAAACGTGCGGCGCCAGGTCGGCTTCGGCGAAGGCGGTGCGCAGTTCGCGCAGCGAATCGGGGCCGAAGGTGGAAAACATCAGCAGGCTGTTCACGCGCAGCACGCGGCGCCACTCGGCAAACACGCGGTCCGGCTGCGGATGCCAGTGCAGGGCCAGGTTGGACCAGACCAGATCCAGGGTGTTCGGTCCCAGCGGCAGCTCGGCGAAATCGCCGCACAGCAGGTCGACGCCGCTCTTGGACGGCAGCAGCTTGCTCAGCAGCTGGTTCAGCGACGAGGACTTGGCGCCCGGCGCCTGGGCCGAGCGCAGCATGGCGTCGGCGGCATCGATGCCGAGGATCTGGGCAGCGGGATATGATTTTTGCAACAAAGGCAGATCGGCGCCGGCGCCGCAACCGGCGTCCAAAACGCGCTGCGGTGCAATTTTGATCAATTCCAGCCGGTCGAACATGCGCGAAGATACTTCACGACGCAGGAAATCGGCGGTCGCGATGCGTTCAGGGCGGGAAAACAGTTTGCGGACGCGCTCCAGGTCGATCGGGGCGCTGAGTTTGGGTGGATTAGCAGGGACTTGCATGGTGATGAGTCGATGTAATGCGATAATGTCGGCAGTGTACATGGTTGCACGCCATCGCGACGACGACCGGGCAGGTTTTCAGCGCGGGAGCGTGGCATGAATGGCAAGATAGAACAGACGACAACGCCGAAGCGGCGCGACGCGGCCGGAGCTTCGCCGGAACGCAGCGCGGCGGCCGGCACCCCGCCGCTGGGCGCGCTGTTGCAGCGCTGGGGTAGCGCGCTGCTGCGGCACCTGCTGCCCAACGCCTGCGCCCTGTGCGGCGGCGACAGCGACGCCGCGCTCTGTCGCGGCTGCGCGGCCCAGTTCTTCGGCCCGTCCGCCGCCATCGCCCGTTGCCACTGCTGCGCCAACCCGGTGTCGGCGGCCGGCCTGCTGTGCGGCGCCTGCCTGACGCACCGGCCGGCCTTCGACCACACCTTGGTCGCTGCCGACTACGCCTTGCCGGTCGACCAGCTGGTGCTGCAACTGAAATTCGGCCACCGCCTGGCGCTGGCCCCGCTGTGCGCCGGCCTGCTGCGCGACGCCGTGCGGTCGCAAGCGGAATACCAGCGGCCCGCCCTGCTCTGCGCGGTGCCCCTGGGACCGCGCCGCCTGGCAGGACGTGGCTACAACCAGGCGCTGGAAATCGCCCGGCCGCTGGCGCGCGGCCTCGGCATCGCGCTGGAAGCGCAGCTGCTCGTCCGCGTCCACGACACCGCCGCCCAGAGCAGCGTCGCGCCAGAGCAGCGCCGGCAAAACATCGCCGGTGCCTTCGCGGTGCCGGACGCCGCCCTGGTGGCAGGCCGCCACATCGGCGTCGTCGACGACGTCATGACCAGCGGCTGCACCCTGAACGAAGTGGCGGCCACATTGAAGCGCCACGGCGCCGCGCGCGTGAGCAACCTGGTGTTTGCCCGCACGCCGCCACACTAATTAGAAAAGGAAAAAAACGCATGTTCCACGTCGTCCTGGTCCACCCGGAAATCCCGCCCAACACGGGCAACGTCATCCGCCTGTGCGCCAACACCGGTGCGCAGCTGCACCTGATCGAACCGCTGGGCTTCCCGCTGGAAGACTCCAAGCTCAAGCGCGCCGGCCTCGACTACCACGAATACGCGCGCATGAAAGTGCACAAGGACTGGGACGCCTTCCTGGCCGACACCCAGCCGGACCCGGCGCGCATGTACGCCATGACCACGCACGGCAGCTCGCCGTTCGCGCAAGCCAGCTTCCAGCCGGGCGACGTCTTCGTATTCGGCTCCGAAACGGCCGGCCTGCCACCGGCGCTGCGCGAAACCTTCCCGCCGGCCCAGCGCATCCGCCTGCCGATGCGTCCCGACAACCGCAGCATGAACCTGTCGAACACGGTCGCCGTAGTCGTCTTCGAAGCCTGGCGCCAAAACGGCTACGCCGGCGGCGCCTGAAATCCGGGGTCAGGTCCTCCATTGCTACACGGGCTCTGCCCTAGCGATCGCTAGGGCAGAGCCCGTGTAGCAATGGAGGACCTGACCCCGGATTTGGGGATGGCATGCAGCCACACCGAGCCGGCCACGCCGGCGATCAGCAGGGCAATGGCGACGATCTCCAGCGGGCGTGGTGCCTGGTGCTGGTGGATGAAGCCGTACAGCAGGCCGAACAAGGTTTCGAACAGCAGCAGTTGCCCCGACAAGGTGACCGGCACGCGCCGGCTGGCGATGTTCCATAACTGGTTGCCGATCACCGAGGCGCCCAGCGCCACCATCGAGATCACGCTCCAGAAATACAGCCAGTCGCGCAGCGCGCCGTCCTGACCCGCGCTACCGGCCCAGCCGCCGCCATAGGCGACCACGCCCATCACCAGCGCCACCACGCCGGTGCTCAGTCCATACAGCCCCGACCACTCCGCACCGCTGTACTGTGGATTACGCTTGAGGAAGCGCGCGTTGTCCACCGCGTACCAGGTCCAGCACAGCAGCGCACCAAACGCGCACAGCATGCCCAGCGCCACCGCGCCCCACGCCTGCCGCCGCGCCGCCGCGTGCTGGAATACATCGACGTTGATGCAGACGATGCCGGCCACCACCGCCGCCAGCGGCCACGCCAGCTGCGCCAACGGCAGCGCACCGTCGTCGCGCCGGCCCAGCAAAGTCACGCTCAGCGGCAGCAGGCCGATGATCAGCGAGGCCGCCGCCACCCCGGCCAGTTGCACGCCCGTCGACAACAGCAGGTAGTAGACAATATTGCCGGCCAGCGCATGCCGCAGCAGCACCCGGCAATCGCTGCGCGTCAGGCGGCGCAGCAGTCCGCTCAAGCGCGGCAGCAATAGCAGCAAGGTGATCAGTCCATACGCCAGGTAGCGCCCCAACGCCAGCTCCACCGGCGAGAACGCCGCCAGCCAGCGCGGCATTACGAATATCATGCCCCAGAAGGCTCCGGCCGCCAGGCCGCACATCACTCCATACCACATAGCACTCTCCTTTTGAGCGACAGTGTGGCGGCGCGCGCGGCGCAAGGATTGTGTGGGACTAGCGGATTTTTGTCTGGTTCTGCTTACGATACGCCAGCGGCGTGATGTCCATGGCGCGGCGCATGGCGTGGGTCAGCGCGCTCTGGTCGGCGTAGCCGGCCAGCGTGGCCAGCTGCGCGATCGGCAGCGAGGACTGCGCCAGTTGACGGCAGACGAAACGCAGGCGCATGGCGTTCAGCCAGGCCCGCGGCGTGGTGTCGAGCTCCTCGCGGAACACGCGGTGCAGCCGGCTCACGCTCAGGCAGGCCGACTTGGCCATGCTGGTGGTATCCCATGGCTGGCCGGGCGCTGCCTCGAACTGCGTCAAGGCCGCCTGCAGGCGCGAGGCGGGACGCACCGGCTGGCGCGTGAGCGACTCCAGCAGCAGCGGCGTCCAGTTGGCCAGCACGCCCGCGCTGGCCGCGCCCTGTTCCTGCATCATGCCCATGAAGTCGATCAGCTTGGCGGTGGCCGCGCCCACCGGCGCGAACGGACGCTCGGCCAGCAGGACGGCGGTTTCCGGCGCCACGGCTGCGAGGTCGAAGTCGAGAATCAGCGATTGATTCGGTTCGTGGGAAAACTGCGTGTGCACCAAGCCCGGTGCGATGAAGGCGGCGCGCAGCGGATGCAGCAACGCGCCGCTGCCATTGATGTCCAGCGTCAGCCGGCCCTTGAGCGGCAGCACCATCTGGGCGTGATCATGCGTGTCCGAGAACGGAGCGTCGTAGCTGCGCAGGTCGATTTCGGTTGAGCCCATGCCAGCCAGTGTAATCGATCAGCGCCGCGCCGCCCACACCGCGAGCAGCGCCAGCAGGCCCGAACCCAGCAGGCCGACCAGGAGGGTGGTGCCGGCCATGATGGCGGCCGGATTGCGCCAGCCGGAGAATTCGGCCGCGAAGGCCAGCGTGACCGCCGCCACCAGCTGCGCCGGTAGCACGAAGCGTAAATTGCGGAAGGCCCACGGATTCCCGCGCAGCCAGTATTTGCGCGCCACCATCAGCGGCGGCCCCCACAGCGCCAGCAGAAACGCCAGCACCGCCACCAGGATCAGGATGATCCTCATTTGAAGGATCGCACCTTGGCCAGCAGCTTGCTGGTCGACCGGTCGTGCTCGAAGTCGATCGCCACCGCTTCGCCACCGTAGGCGATCACCGCCTTGCCTTCGGGGATGGCGTCCATCTGGTAGTCGCCGCCCTTGGCGTAGATTTCCGGACGCGCTTCCTGCACCACTTCCAGCGCCGTGGCCTCGTCGAAGTCGACCACCAGGCTGACCGACTCCAGCGCCGCCAGCACCGCCATGCGGTCGCCGCAATTATTCAGGGGGCGGTCGTCGCCCTTGCCCAGGCGCTTGACCGAGGCGTCGGTGTTGGCCGCCACCACCAGCGAGGCGCCCAGCGCGCGCGCCTGCGCCAGGTAGGTCACGTGGCCGCGATGCAGGATGTCGAATACGCCGTTGGTCAGCACTACCGGTTTCGGCAATGCGGCCACGCGTGCGGCCAGTTGTGCGCGGGTGCAGATCTTGTCTTCAAATTGCGGCATGCGATGTTTTCTCGATTCTTTCTAGGTTTTCGGTTCGTCGTCTTCGGGTGTTTCTTCTTCGATGCTCAGCGCGCCGAACGCGCCGCCGCCCTCGCCCGGCTCCGGCCGGCCGCCGTGCAGCTTGATCTGCAGGCGCAGGCCGTTGGCCGAGTCGGCGTTGCGCAGCGCCTCTTCGTAGGCGATGTAGCCCTTATTATAAAGTTCGTACAGCGCCTGGTCGAAGGTGCACATGCCCAGCTCGCGCGACTTGTGCATGATTTCCTTGATCGCCTGGAAGTTCCCCTTGAAGATCATCTCGGCGATGGTCGGCGTATTCAGCAGGATTTCGATGGCAGCCTTGCGTCCCTTGCCGTCTTCGGTGCGGATCAGCCGCTGCGAGACGATGGCGCGCAGGTTGGACGACAGATCCATCAGCAACTGGTTGCGGCGCTCCTCCGGAAAGAAGTTGATGATGCGGTCCATGGTCTGGTTGGCGTTGTTCGCGTGCAGCGTACCCAGGCACAGGTGGCCGGTCTCGGCGAACGCGATCGCGTGCTCCATGGTTTCGGTGTCGCGGATCTCGCCGATCAAAATCACGTCCGGCGCCTGGCGCAGCGTGTTCTTCAGCGCGTTGTGCCAGGAGCGCGTGTCCACGCCCACTTCGCGGTGCGTAATCAGGCAGCCCTTGTTCTTGTGCACGTACTCGACCGGGTCTTCCACCGTGATGATGTGGCCGGCCGTGTTGGCGTTGCGGTAGTCGATCATCGCCGCCAGCGTGGTCGACTTGCCCGAGCCGGTGCCGCCCACCACCAGCACC
Source organism: Duganella paludis (assembly GCF_054461335.1). Lineage (NCBI taxonomy): Bacteria > Pseudomonadati > Pseudomonadota > Betaproteobacteria > Burkholderiales > Oxalobacteraceae > Duganella > Duganella paludis. The sequence goes on along the minus strand of NZ_CM136922.1, from coordinate 4,136,787 downwards.
AGCCCACGCTTGGTCATGATGATGTCCTTGAGTACCTCCGGCAGCTCCAGTTTTTCCAGCGTTGGAATCTCGGAGGCGATGGTGCGGATCACCATCGCCACGTTCTGCTGCTGCACGAAGACGTTGACGCGGAAGCGGCACACGTCCGGTAGCGAAATGGCAAAGTTGCATTCCAGCTCGGCCTCGAACTCGGCCTGCTGCTTCTCGTTCATGATCGACAGCGCCAGCGCGCGCGTCACGCCGCCGGTCAGCTTCTGCTGGCTCAGCGGCTTCATCGCACCTTGCGACTTCATGCTTGGAGGGAAGTCGGCCGAGATGAACAAGTCGGAGCCGCCGGTGTGATGCATCACCTTGAGCAACTTGTGCAGATAGGCCTGCGCTTCTTCCGGGCCAAATGTGGAGGACATACATCTCCTTTCGAGATTACGCTGCATTATATCGACACCATTCCGCTACAATAGCGCAACTTGGCCTTCCTTATTGCATCCCAGCATCGCCTGTGTTCAAATACATTTATGACACTGACCGAACTGAAATACATCGTGGCCGTCGCCCGCGCAAAGCACTTCGGACATGCGGCCGAGGCGTGCTACGTCGCCCAGCCGACGCTGTCGGTCGCCATCAAGAAACTGGAAGATGAATTGGGCGTGGTCCTGTTCGAACGGGGCGGCGCCGAGATTTCGGTCACCCCGCTGGGTGCGCAGATCGTCGCCCAGGCCGAGCGCGTGCTGGAACAAACCGCCGCCATCAAGGAACTCGCCAAACAGAACAAGGACCCGCTGGCCGGTCCGCTGCGCTTGGGCGTGATCTACACCATCGGCCCTTACCTGCTGCCGCCGCTGGTCAAAGGCATGATCGACAAGGTGCCGCAGATGCCCTTGATCCTGCAGGAGAACTTCACCGTCAAGCTGCTGGAGATGCTGCGCCAGGGCGAACTCGACGCCGCCATCATGGCGCTGCCGCTGCCCGAGCACGGCATGGCCATGCAGGTGCTGTACGACGAACCGTTCGTGGTCGCCATGCCGTCCCAGCATCCGTGGAACAAGCGCAAGTCGATTCCGTCCGAAGACCTCAAGACCGAGAACATGCTCCTGCTCGGCAACGGCCACTGCTTCCGCGACCAGGTGCTGGAAGTCTGTCCCGAGATGGCGCGCTTCTCCACGCCGGGCAATGGCATGCAACGGACTTTCGAGGGCTCATCGCTGGAAACCATCCGCCACATGGTGGCCAGCGGCATCGGCCTGACCGTGCTGCCGCGCGCCTCGGTGCCGGACATGGACACCAAGGAAGGCATGCTGCAATACCGTCCCTTCGACGAGCCGGCGCCGTCGCGCCGCGTGGTCATCGTGTGGCGTAAAAGCTTCACCCGCAAGGCCGCCATCGACGCCGTGTGCGAAGTGGTTTCCGCCTGCAACCTGCCCGGCATCACCACCCTCTGCGACGCTGCCTGACAGACGCCTGAGTGCCTTCCCGCCCGGGATTTGCGATAATCACCGCTTTCCCGTTACCCGAAGTCGCATATGTCGCACATGACGAACAAGCTGGCGCTCTACTTCCGCCTGATCAGGCTCGACAAACCCATCGGCACCGTGCTGCTGCTGTGGCCCACGCTGTACGCGATGTGGCTGGCGGCCGACGGCGTGCCGGACTGGCGCCTGCTGCTCATCTTCACGCTCGGAACCTTCCTGATGCGCTCAGCCGGCTGCGCAATCAACGACTACGCCGATCAGGACATTGACAAGCACGTCAAGCGCACCGCGCAGCGCCCGCTCACCAGCGGCCGCATCAGCGGCAAGGAAGCGCTGGCGATCGCCGCCATCCTGGCCATCATCGCCTTCTGCCTGATCCTGCCGCTCAACGCGCTGACCAAGCAGCTGTCGGTGGCGGCCGTCATCATTGCCGGCACCTATCCCTACTTCAAGCGCTTCTTCGCCATTCCGCAAGCCTACCTCGGCATTGCCTTCGGCTTCGGCATTCCGATGGCCTTCGCGGCGATCCAGAACCAGGTGCCGCCGTTGGCCTGGCTGCTGTTGATCGGCAACGTGTTCTGGACCCTGGCCTACGACACCGAATACGCCATGGTCGACCGCGACGACGACCTAAAGATCGGCATCAAGACCTCGGCCATCACCTTCGGCCGCTACGACGTTGCCATCATCATGCTGTGCTACGCGCTGCACTTGGCCATCCTGCTGGTGTGCGGCTGGCAGCAGGGACTGCGCTTCTGGTTCGTGGCCGGACTGGCCGTCGCGGCCGGCATCGCCTGCTACCACTACACCCTGATCCGCCACCGCGAGCGCGACGCCTGCTTCTACGCCTTCCGCCACAACAACTGGCTGGGCGGCGTGATTTTCGCTGGCGTGGCGCTCGACTACGCGCTGCGATAATGGCCGCACACAATTGAGCAGACGCAAGATGGCGACTTCGCCGATACTTACACTGGCATTCTTTCCCCTATCCAGATAAGCGAGGTCACCATGGAATCAACTCCGGCAAATGGCAACAGCCCCATCGCCGACGCCAAGGCCGCCAGCGGCAAGGTGCGCGAGCGGCTGATGGACGACATGCAGCACGTCATCGATGAAGCGGAGCAGTGGCTGGCCGACAGCGTCGGCGACGAACCCGGCATCAGCAGCGAAGCGCGCGCCCGCTTCGACGACAGCCTGCGCACCGCCAAGAGCGACCTGCACAAGCTCGAAGACAGCTTCCTGGCCTACAGCCGCGACACCGCCGCCAGCGTCGACACCTATGTGCGCGACAATCCATGGCGCGCGGCCAGCATCGGCGCCGCCGTGGGCGTGCTGCTCGGCGTGCTGATCGCGCGGAAATAAGCGGCGGCGCTGTTCCAGCGCATTGCCAATATGCTATCCTCGTCCGCACCACCACGACGAGGATGTTCGCATGCAATCGATACAAGGCCGGATGAAATACCTGCGCACGGCCGAGGCCTTCTGCGCGTTTTTCCTGCCCCTGATCTTCTGGCTGGACTGGCGCAAAACCGAAGGCCCGGTGGCGTGGGACCTGCGCATCGCCACCACCGCGATGATGAGCTTCATCCTGCTGCAAGGCGCACTGTACTGGCATCTGAAGCTGCGCAGCTTCACGCTGCACCAGCCTTTGCCCGACTACTTCCGACATCTTTACAACGCTTTCAAGTACATCAACGTGATGCTCATCGCCGCGCTGATGCTGCTGGTCGCCACCCGCTACGCGGCCGTCACCACGGAAGATTTGTGGTGGTCGGGCTGCGTTCTCGCTCTGGTGGTGGCCGAGCAGATCAACTATTTCCACTACCAGCTAATGTATGACACGCGCGGCGCCTTCAGCTACCTGCGCCGCCACCGCCGCCTGCGCGAAGCGGCCCTCGCGCTCGACCTCAAACGCAGCCGGATGAACACCATGTAGTTGAAGAATTCAGAGAAAACATGCTGCTATACTAAATCGTACAATGTGTACTATAAAAATATCCTTATAAAACAAAAATCGGGAGACAGCAGATGAACAGAGCGTTACGGGTCATTGCATTGTGCGGTTCCATGGGCGTGCTGTTGAACGCCTGCACCAAGACCGACGGTCCGGCGCCGTCGGCGGAGAAAGTCAGCTCCGACGCCGCCTTCCAGAAGAAGCTGCAGGAGCAGCTGCTGGACGCCAAGCCCGGCAGCGTGATCGAGATTCCCGCCGGCACCTACCACCTCACCTCCGGCCTGACCCTGCGCGGCGACGGCGTTACCGTGCGCGGCGCGGGCATGGAAAAAACCATCCTCTCCTTCAAGAGCCAGGTCACCGGACCGGAAGGCATGCTGGTCTACGGCAACGGCTTCACCATCGAAAACCTCACCATCGAAGATTCCAAGGGCGACGGCCTGAAGATAAACGACGGCGACACCATCACCGTGCGCAAGGTCAAGGTGCAGTGGACCGGCGGCCCGAAAGTGACCAACGGCGCCTACGGCATCTACCCGGTTAAAACCAAGAACGTGCTGATCGAGGACAGCGTGGCGATCGGCGCTTCCGACGCCGGCATCTACGTCGGCCAGTCCAATGGCGTGATCGTGCGCCGCTCGCGCGCCGAAGGCAATGTGGCCGGCATCGAGATCGAGAACACCGTCAACGCCGACGTCTACGACAACGTCGCCACCAACAACACCGGCGGCATCCTGGTGTTCAACATGCCCAACTTGTCGCAGCCCGGCCACAGCACCCGCGTGTACAAGAACAAGGTCGAGAAGAACAACCTGGGCAACTTCGCCGCCAAGGGCACGGCCGTGGCCAGCGTGCCGGCCGGCTCCGGCATCGTCATCAACTCCAACTCCAAGGTGGAGATCTTCGACAACGACGTGAGCGACAACCAGACCGCCAACGTCATCATCTCCAGCTACCACTCGACCGGCTACTTCACGGAAAAAGGCGTGGCCGCCGGCTACGATCCCTACCCGAAAGCCATCTACGTCTACGGCAACCGCTTCAAGGGCGGCGGCGATTCGCCGGACGGCTTCGACCTGAAAGCACTGAAGATCGCCATGTACGGCCTGACCGGCCACTTGCCGGACGTGCTGTGGGACGGCTACGTCGACACCAAGCTGATGGTCAAGGGCGTGCTGCCGCCTGAGCACCGCATCTGCATCCAGAAGGATGCGGCCGTGCTCAACGCCGACGGTCCGAACAAGTACAAGAACCCGAGCAAGGAAGACGCACCGTTCCGCTGCGAACTGGCCAAACTGCCACCTGTCACCATCGCCCAACTCGCCGCCCAGTCATGATGCTTAAACTCGCAACTCGTCCGCTGCTGGCGGCGGCGTGCGCGCTCGTCCTCGCGGCGTGCACGCAAAATCAGCCGCCGGTCAGCTTTATCGCCGAAGGCAACCCGGAAAAACTCAGCGACTGGCATTTGATGGCGGTCGCTGGCGGCAAGCTCAACCTCAACAAGGACGTGGTGCCGTACGACCTGAACACGCCGCTGTTCACCGACTACGCTCACAAGCTGCGCACGGTGTGGATGCCGAAAGGCCAAAGCGCGGCCTACAAGGCCGACACCACCTTCGACTTCCCGGTCGGCACCATCATCAGCAAGACCTTCTACTATCCCAAGGGCGGCGACGGCAAGACCGTGCTGGCCACCACGGGCAACGGAAATAACATTGACGGCGGCGCCAAGGACGGCGACCGCCTCGACCTGGCCAGCATGCGCCTGATCGAAACGCGCTTGCTGGTGAAGCGCGCCGGCGGCTGGATCGCCCTGCCCTATGTGTGGAACGCCGACCAGACCGAAGCCGTGCTGTCGCGCACCGGCGACCAGATTCCGCTGGACGTGGTGCACGAAGACAAGAGCAGCAGCAAGCTGACCTACGTGGTGCCCAATGTGAACCAGTGCGCGTCGTGCCACGTGGCCGACGTCAAGTCGCGCCAGTTCGAGCCCATCGGCCCGAAAGCGCGCCACCTGAACCGCGACTACACGTATGAAGGCGTCAGTACCAACCAGCTGGAACACCTGGCGAAGATAGGCTACTTGAGCGGCCTGCCGGCCAACGCCGCCACGGCCGCGCCGCGCAACGCCGACTGGAGCGACAGCAAGCTGGCGATCGATGCGCGGGCGCGCGCCTACCTCGACATCAACTGCGCCCACTGCCACAACGACAAGGGCGCGGCCAACACCACGGCACTGCACCTGAACATGGGCGCACCGGCCAATCTGCACCTGGGTCTGTGCAAGCCGCCAGTGGCGGCGGGCGCCGGCACCGGCGGGCGCAACTACGACATCGCCCCCGGCAAGCCGGACGACTCCATCATGCTGTACCGCCTGGCCTCGGCCGAAACCGGCATCATGATGCCGGAACTGGGTCGCGGCTCGGCCCACAAGGAAGGCGTGGCCCTGATCCGCGAATGGATCGCCGCTATGAAGGAAGGCTGCGACACCAAGTGATACGCCGTTACGGCAAGCGCTTGTCCTTGAAGAAGGACCAGCTCTCGTCGGCGAATTCGAGGTCGGCGTTTTGTTTGCCCAGCAGCGCGCGCAGCCACCACGGCAGTGTGTGGCTGATGCTGGGCTGGACGTGGCCGGCGTTTTCCATCTTCAGGAATTCGACCTGCACCTGCTTCGGATCGCCGCCCCAGACGTAGCGCACCAGCGAGGTCGGGGCCGACGGGTCGCGTTGCGGCACCTTGCTCATCACCGGCGCGGCGGGCAGCTTCGCCAGTTCGCGCCAGAACTTCACCGTGTCGTCCGCGCTCAGCACCGAGCCGCGTCCCTTCAGCAGCCAGCCGCCGACTTCACCGCCGGCATACGGCACGATCTTGTCGGCCGTGCCCTGCGCCACCAGCATCGGCAACGCGCGCTTCGGCGCGGTGCAGATGGAGCGCACCGGCATCAACATGCTGGTGACCGCCACCGCCGCCAGGCGCGGCCCCAACTCGACCGCCGCGCGGTAGGCCATGCCGCCGCCGTTGGACATGCCGGAAACATAAATACGGGAAGGATCGGCGTCGTAGCGCGCCACCGCCTGGTCGATCACGGCGGCGAGAAAGCCGATATCGTCGGTCTTGGGACTGGTGGACGCATCGGCGCGGCAATCGTTCCAGCCTTGCTTGTCGTCGCTGCCCTTCCAGCCATCCGGGGCGATGACCAGCAGTCCCTCGCGGTCGGCAACGTCCAGCCAGGCGGAAGCCGGATCGTCAATCTTGCCGCGTCCCAGCGTCAGCTCGGCGGACGATGAATGGCCGTGCAGCAGAATCACCAGCGGCCGCTTGCCGGCCGTTGCCTGCGCAGGCTTGGCCAGCAGATAGTGGCGCATGCCTTCGGGGCGCTGCAGCGTTTCGTCGACGATGGCCACAGCACCGGCCTGGGAAACGGCGAAGGCTGCAATCAAGGGTAAGTATCGGGTTACCGGCATCATGCAGCCTTTCGGTCTATCTAGTTGGTGGCGCCCAGTTCGTCGCCCAGTTCCTTGCCGCGCGCGGCGGCCGCTTTCAAGGCGGTCACGATGGAGGCCTTGACGCCGCTGCTTTCCATGCTCGTCAGCGCGGCGTAGGTGGTGCCGCCCTTGGACGTGACGCGCTCGCGCAGCAGCGACACCGGCTCCGACGAACGATTGGCCAACTGCGCTGCGCCGGCGAAGGTAGCCAGCGCCAGCTGCGTGCCCTGCTCCGTGCTCAGTCCCATTTCCAACGCCGCCTGCTGCATCGCCTCGATGAAGTAGAACACATAGGCCGGCCCGCTGCCGGAAACCGCCGTCACCGCATCGATCTTGCTCTCGTCGTCCAGCCACACGGTCGGGCCGACCGCGCGCAGGATATCGTCGGCCGCCTTGATGTGCTGCGGGCTCACGCCCCGCATCGCCACCATGCCGGTGATGCCCATGCCGATCAGTGCCGGCGTGTTCGGCATGCAGCGCACGATGGCGCCGTAGCCGCCCAGCCAGCGCGACAGGTCGACGCTACGAATGCCGGCGGCGATCGACACCACCAACGGCTGCCGCGCCGGGTCGATAAACGGCAGCAGCTGCGCCGCCACCTCGCGCATATTCTGCGGCTTCACCGCCAGCACGATCACGTCGGCCGCCGACAGCGCCGCGTCGCTGGTCGGCGCCGTGGTCACGCCGTACAGCTGGTGCAGGCGCGCGAGCGGCTCCGCGTTGGGATCAATGACGTGGATGTTGGCGCCGGCGGTCAGCTTGTTGGCCAATCCGGCGATCAGGGCTGCAGCCATATTGCCGCCGCCGATAAATGCGATTTTCATGTATTAAGCCTTGGTGTAGTTGCGTGCGCCAAAAATGGCGCTGCCGACGCGGACGATGGTTGCGCCTTCGAAGATCGCCGCCCGCATGTCGGCCGACATGCCCATCGACAGCGTATCGAGCGCCAGCCCATCGGCCCGCAGTTGTTCATACAATACGCGCAGGCGGGCGAAGGCCGCGCGCTGCTGCTCGAATTCCACGGCCGGCTCGGGGATCGCCATCAGGCCGCGCAAGCTCAGATTGGGCAGCGCCGCGACCTTGTGGGCCAGCGCCGCCAGTTCTTCCGGGGCGACGCCGCTCTTGCTGGCCTCGCCGCTGATATTCACCTGCAGGCAGATCTGCAGCGGCGGCAACCCGGCCGGACGCTGCTCGGACAGCCGCTGCGCGATCTTCTCGCGCTCGACCGTGTGCACCCAGGCGAAGTTTTCCGCGATCGGACGCGTCTTGTTGCTCTGGATCGGGCCGATGAAATGCCATTCCAGCGCCGGCGCGCCCGCCGCTTGTACCGCCTGGATCTTGTCCAGTCCCTCCTGCAGATAGTTCTCGCCGAAGGCGCGCTGGCCGGCCTCCACCGCCTCCAGCACCGCCTCCGGGCCGAAGGTCTTGGACACGGCCAACAACCGCGCGGCGTCCGCCGGCCGCCCGGATTCTTGGGCCGAGGCAACAATTGTCGCGGTGATTGCTTGCAAGTTCTGGCGGATCAGGGACATAATCATCTAGTAATAGGGCGTTAAAACCGGCCATAGCGAACACTAAGGCAACATTCAGCAGGGATTATAAATGGACATCTCCGAACTACTCGCATTCTCTGTCAAGAACAAGGCCTCGGACCTGCACCTCTCGGCCGGCCTGCCGCCGATGATCCGGGTGCACGGCGACGTGCGGCGCATCAACCTGCCGCCGCTGGAGCACAAGGACGTGCACGGCATGATCTATGACATCATGAACGACGGCCAGCGCAAGGCCTACGAAGAGATGCTGGAGGTCGACTTCTCATTTGCCATCCCCGGCCTGGCGCGCTTCCGCGTCAACGCCTACAACCAGGAGCGCGGCGCCTCGGCGGTGCTGCGGACGATTCCGTCCAAGATCCTGTCGCTGGAAGACCTGAACGCGCCCAAGATCTTCGCCGACTTCGCACTCAAGCCGCGCGGGCTGGTGCTGGTGACGGGCCCGACCGGCTCCGGCAAATCGACCACGCTGGCGGCCATGGTCAACCACCTCAACGAAAACGAATACGGCCACATCCTGACAATTGAAGACCCGATCGAATTCGTGCACGAATCCAAGAAATGCCTGATCAACCAGCGCGAAGTGGGACCGCACACGCTGTCGTTCAACAACGCGCTGCGTTCGGCGTTGCGCGAAGACCCGGACTGCATCCTGGTCGGCGAGCTGCGCGACCTGGAAACCATCCGCCTGGCGCTGTCGGCGGCGGAGACCGGCCACCTGGTGTTCGGCACGCTGCACACCTCGTCGGCGGCCAAGACCATCGACCGCATCGTCGACGTCTTCCCGGCCGATGAAAAGGAAATGGTCCGCGCCATGCTGTCGGAATCGCTGCAGGCGGTCATCTCGCAAACGCTGCTGAAGACCAAGGACGGCGCCGGCCGCGTGGCCGCGCACGAAATCATGGTCGCCACCCCTGCGATCCGCAACCTGATCCGCGAAGCCAAGATCGCCCAGATGTACTCGGCGATCCAGACCGGCAGCGGCGTCGGCATGCAGACGCTGGACCAGAACCTGACGGACCTGGTCCGCCGCAACATCATCAGCAGCGCCGCCGCCCGCAACGCCGCCAAAACCCCCGAAAACTTTCCGGGCTAAAACCAGGGTCAGCTCTGTCAAATGGACAAAATGTCCATTTGACAGAGCTGACCCTGAATTCAAGGATTCATTATGGAACGCGATCAGGCCTCTAAATTCATGTTCGACCTGCTGCGCCTGATGTTGGCCAAGAAGGGCTCGGATTTGTTCATCACCGCCGGCTTCCCGCCTGCCGTCAAGATCGACGGCAAGATGACGCCGGTGTCCTCGCAGATGCTGACCTCCGCCCATACGCTCGACCTGGCCCGTTCCATCATGAACGATAAGCAGGCCGCCAACTTCGAGCTGACCAAGGAGGCCAACTTCGCCATCAGCCCTGGTGATATCGGCCGCTTCCGCGTCTCTGCCTTTGTGCAGATGAGCTCGGTCGGCATGGTGCTGCGGACCATCACCTCCGAGATCCCCAAGCTGGAAGACCTCGGCCTGCCCGAAGTGCTCAAGGATGTCGTGATGTCCAAGCGCGGCCTGGTGATCATGGTCGGCGCCACCGGCTCCGGCAAGTCGACCACGCTGGCCGCCATGCTCGGCTACCGCAACGAGAACAGCTACGGCCACATCATCACCATCGAAGATCCGGTCGAGTACGTCCACCCGCACAAGAACTGCATCGTCACCCAGCGCGAGGTCGGCGTCGATACCGACGACTGGGAAGTAGCGCTGAAGAACACCCTGCGCCAGGCGCCCGACGTGATCCAGATCGGCGAGATCCGCGACCGCGAAACCATGGACCACGCCATCGCCTTCGCCGAAACCGGCCACCTGTGCCTGGCCACGCTGCACGCCAACAGCGCCAACCAGGCGCTGGACCGCATCATCAACTTCTTCCCGGAAGAGCGCCGCCAGCAGTTGCTGATGGATTTGTCGCTCAACCTGAAAGGCATGATTTCACAGCGCCTGATTCCAAAGAAGGAATCCAAGGGCCGCGCGGTGGCGATCGAGATCATGCTCAATTCGCCGCTGATTTCCGACCTGATCTTCAAGGGCCAGGTGCACGAAATCAAGGAGCTGATGAAGAAATCGCGCGAGCTCGGCATGCAGACCTTCGACCAGTCGCTGTTCGAATTGCATGAAGCCGACTTGATCACCTACGAAGACGCCCTGCGCAACGCCGACTCCGTCAACGACCTGCGCCTGGCCATCAAGCTGGAAGGCAAGGCCGCCAAGAACCGCGATTTGTCGGCCGGCACCGAACATTTGGGAATCATCTGATGAGCACTATTTTCGACCTCTCCGCCGACAGCCTGTCCGGCCAGCCCGTCAACCTGGCCCAGTACCAGGGCAAGGTTCTATTGATCGTCAACACCGCCAGCAAATGCGGCTTCACGCCGCAGTACAAGGGGCTGGAGGCGGTCTACCAGCAGTTCAAGGACAAGGGCGTGGAAGTGCTGGGCTTCCCCTGCAACCAGTTCGGTGCGCAGGAACCCGGCCAGGCCGAGGAAATCGGCGCCTTCTGCGAAAAGAACTACGGCGTGACCTTCCCGCTGTTCGCCAAGATCGACGTCAACGGCGACCATGCCCACCCGCTGTTCCAGAAGCTGAAGAAGGACGCACCGGGCATCCTGGGCACCGAGAGCATCAAATGGAACTTCACCAAATTCCTGATCCGCAAAGACGGTACCGTCTTCAACCGCTACGCTCCGGCCACCAAGCCGGAAGAGCTGATCGCGGACATTGAAAAGCTGCTGGCCGAATAAGTGATGCCGTTGCTGGGAAAACTACTCTCGCCGTGGCTGCGCATGGGGACCTACTCGCGGTTGTTCCTGCCGATCTTCGTGATCATCGCGCTGGTGGTCGGCGTGCGCTATCACCTGATGCTGAAGTCGGAAACCAGCTATGCCCAGACCCGCTACGAGAAAGACGCCGGCGAGCTGGCGGCTTACGTGCTCAAGGCCTTGCGGCCGGCATTGGCCCTGCCCGACCGCGGCAGCCTGGATGCGGCGCTGTCCTCCGCCCTGCTGCTCAACGCCGACCTGATGGCCGCGCGGCTGGACTATCCGGGCGGCCACCTGGAAGCCCTGCGCAGCAACCGCGCGGAATCGGCCTATCCGGACTGGTTCCCGCGCCTGAATCCCATTGCGCCGATCGACCAGAACATCGTCGTCGGCGACGCCACGCTGTCGCTCAGCTTTGAACCGACGGCGCCGCTCACGCAGGTCTGGCGCAGCGTCAAGCAGCAGGCCGTGATTTCGCTGGTGAACATCGTCGTCATCTACACGCTGCTGGCGATGCTCATCTTCGCCAACAAGCGCATGCTGCACCGCCTGAACGATGCGACCAACCGTTTCCAGAACGGTGAGCACGATGCGCGCCTGCCGGTCAGGGGCACGCTGGAAGCGCGCATGCTGGCGTCCACCTTCAACAACATGGCGCAGCGCGTGCAGGCGCTGGTGCACAAGCTGCAGCAAAGCCAGAACGACCTGAGCGCCCAACTGGCGCGCACCCTGCTGGCGCAGCAGCAGCTGCAGGTGGAGAAGGATCGCATCGAGGTGACGCTGGCGTCCATCGGCGACGCCGTCATCACCACCGACCTGACCGGACGCATCGAAACCATCAACGAAGTGGCACAGCAGCTCACCGGCTGGTCCGAGTCGCGCGCGCGTGGCATGGAGCTGCATCAGGTGTTCATCCTGGCGAATAATTTCGGCCAGCATTCGCTGCTTAAATCAATGAAGGCCATTTATGCCGGCGGCGAAGTGGTCAAGGTCGGCAACCAGAGCCTGCGCAATCGCCTGGGCGAAACCTGCACCGTGGAGTACACGGCCAACGCCATCCGCACCCGGCGCGGCACGGTGCAAGGCTCGGTGCTGGTGTTCCGCGACGTGACCGAACGCCGTCAGCTGATGCAGCAGATCTCGTGGCAGAGCCATCACGATCTCCTCACCGGCCTGCCCAACCGCAGCGCGCTGGCGCAGCGCTTCGAGCAGGAGGTGACGCGCGCGCGTGAGCACAATCACTTGCTGGCCGTTTGCCTGTTCGATCTCGATCACTTCCAGCACGTGAACCAGTCGCTGGGCCAGGCCGTGGGCGACGAGATCCTGAAGCAGGCCGCCAGCCGCCTGCACGATTTCGCCGGACAGCGCCACTACGTCGCGCGCCTGGGCGGCGATGAATTCGTACTGCTGCTGCCGGAACTGAACGACCGCGCCGCCATCGACGATGCCATGGGCAAGCTGATGGCGGCCCTGTCGCGCGACTATATTTGCGATGGCGATGCGGTGAGCATGTCGGCCAGCGCCGGCATCGCGGTCTACACCGGCACCGACATCAGCGCCGACAGCCTGCTGCGCCATGCGGACCAGGCGCTGTACCAGGCCAAGATCATGGGCCGCAACCGCTATCATTTCTTCGACGCCGATCTGGATGAGCAGGTGCGCACGCATCACAACCGCCGCACCGAAGTGCGCGCGGCGGTGCGCGCCAATGAGCTGGTGCTGTACTACCAGCCCAAGCTCGACATGCGCAACGGCCGCATCGTCGGCATGGAGGCGCTGGTGCGCTGGGAGCATCCACTGCGCGGCATCATCGGGCCGGGAGATTTCCTGCCCATCGTGGAGCATAGCGATGTGATCATCGATATCGGCGAGTGGGTGCTGCGCGAGGCCTTGCGCCAGTTGCAGACCTGGCGCGCGTTCGATGCCAATTGGGTCATCAGTGTGAACATCGCGGCACGGCATTTCCAGCGCCACGATTTCGTCGAGCGGCTGAAGGCGATCCTGGCCGAGTTCCCCGATGTTCCGCCACATATGCTGGAGCTGGAGATACTGGAGTCGTCGGCGTTGAGCGATATCGCGCATGTGCGCGGCATCATGCTGGACTGCCAGGCGCTGGGCATCAGCTTCGCGCTTGATGATTTCGGCACCGGCTATTCGTCCATGTCCTATTTGAAGCGGTTGCCGGCGGATATCCTCAAGATCGACCAGAGCTTTGTGCGCAATATGCTGGTGGACCGGGACGACCTTCACCTGGTGAGCGCGGTGATCGGACTGGCGCGCTCGTTCGGCCTGGGCGTGATTGCGGAAGGCGTGGAGACCATCGAGCATGGCGCCATGCTGATGCGGCTTGGTTGCGATCTGGTGCAGGGCTATGGCATCGCGCGGCCGATGCCGGCCGACGATGTGCTGTCGTGGGTCGCCAGCTTCGATACGGCCTCGGTGTGGCAGGCCGCCGCCAGCCTGCCGTTGATCGTCAACCTGCACAGCGAGCCGGCTGCCGGCACGGCGCAGATGGCTTTACTTTAAGGCTTTGTCGATCAGTTCTATCCAGTGCATGACCGGCGTTTGCGTTCCGGATTGCAGATGGGCGCTGCAGCCGACATTGGCCGATACGATGGTCGTTGCGCCGGTGTCTTCCAGGTTGGCGAGTTTGCGGTCACGCAGTTGCAGCGACAGTTCCGGTTGCAGCAGGGAGTAGCTGCCGGCCGATCCGCAGCACAAGTGGCTGTCGGCGCACAACACCACGTCCACGCCGACCGCGCGCAACACACCTTCGACCTTGCCGCGTATCTGCTGGCCGTGTTGCAGCGTGCAGGGAGGATGGTAGGCGACGCGGCCCGTCGCCGGCGCGCCAGCACGTACCAGTTGCGCAAGCTGCACCTCGAATTGCGGCATGATTTCACTCAGGTCGCGCGTCAACTCAGAGATGCGTCGCGCCTTTTCCGCATAGGCGCTGTCGTGCGCCAGCAGGTGGCCGTATTCCTTCACCGTGACTCCGCAGCCCGACGCAGTCATGACGATAGCCTCGACGGCGCCGCCCGGCTGCACGTATGGCCACCACGCATCGATATTGCGGCGCATATCATCCAGCGCCGCCTCCTGCTCGTTCATATGGTGGCGCAGCGCACCGCAGCAGCCAGCCTTCGGCGCGACGATCAGTTGCACGCCCAACGCATCGAGCACGCGCGCCGTGGCGGTGTTGATGTTGGGCGCCATGCCCGGCTGCGCGCAGCCCTCCAGCACCAGCATCTTGCGCGCATGTTCGCGCGCAGGCCACACGCCGGCACGCTGCCGCTGCGGCACCTTGTCCTGCAAAGCCGGCGACAGCAACGGACGGAATAACTGGCCCGCCCGCAGCGCCGTCTTGAACACCATTGGACGCGTCAGCCCTTCCACCAGCAGCTTGCGCTTGATACGCTCCCCCAGCGGCCGCTCCACGCGCTGTTCCACCACCTGCCGGCCGATATCGACCAGCCGTCCATACTTCACACCGGACGGACAGGTGGTCTCGCAATTGCGGCAGGTGAGACAGCGATCCAGATGCGTCTGAGTCTTGGTGGTCACCGGCGCACCTTCCAGCACCTGCTTAATCAGATAAATGCGGCCACGCGGCCCATCCAGCTCATCGCCCAGCAGTTGATAGGTGGGACAGGTGGCGGTGCAAAAACCGCAATGCACGCAGGCGCGCAGGATCGCCTCGGCCTCGTCGCCTTCGCGCGTGTTCTTGATGAAATCAGCGAGATTGGTTTGCATGGTTCAGTACATCCGCCCAGGGTTGAAGATCCCGGCGGGATCGAAAGACTGCTTGAGACGCTCATGAATCTTCGCCACGGCCGGCGCCAGCGGATGAAACACGCCCACGCTCTTGTCCCCGCCGCGATACAGCGTAGCGTGACCGCCGGCCGCCGCCACAGTGCGCCGGATGCTGTCCGCCTGCGCAGCGGAATCCACCTTGAGCCAGCGCTGCGCGCCGCCCCACTCGATCAACTGCTCGCCGCGCAAAATAATCGCACTGGCATGCGACGGCACCGACATGCGCCACAAGCTGTCGGCGTTGAAGTAGTCATGCGTCTGATCGCGCAAGGACGTCCAGAACGCATCGGTTTCGCCCTCTTCCAACACCTGCCCGCCCAAGCGCTGCTGGGCCGCCATCACCGCCGCGCCGGCGCCGGACAAACGCAAGGTCAGCACGCCGCTATGCCAGCAGCTGGCCGAAATCGGCAACGGCTGCCCGGCCCACTCGTTCAGGCGCGTGAGCGCATCGATCTCGCTCAACTCGAACCGCAGACTGGCAGTGCGTAACGGCACCGGCAGCACCTTGAGCGACACCTCAAGTATCAATCCAAGCGTCCCCAGCGAGCCCGCCAGCAAACGCGACACATCGTAGCCGGCCACATTCTTCATCACCTGCCCGCCGAAGCGAAGCTGCTCGCCACGACCATCCATCAGCACCGCGCCAAGCACGAAGTCGCGCACCGCACCGGCACTGGCGCGACGAGGACCGGACAATGCGCTGGCGACCACGCCGCCGATAGTCGAAACAGCACCGAAGCGCGGCGGCTCGAACGCCAGCATCTGCCCATGCTGCGCCAGCAGCGCCTCAATCTCCGCCAGCGGCGTGCCGCAACGCGCGGTAATCACCAGCTCCGTCGGCTCATAGGCAATAACGCCGCTGTTGACGCGCGTGTCCAGCAGCTCGCCATCGAACGCCCGGCCGTACCAGTCCTTGGTGCCGCCGCCGCGTATGCGTAACGGCGTGCTGTTTGCGCTGGCGGCGCGGATGCGGGCGGCGAAATCGTCGTAGACAGTCATCTTTAAAACCGCGGAAGGTTGGAGAACGGCAGCACGCCGCCGCTGACGCGCATCTTGCCGAATTCGGCGCAGCGGTTCAGCGTGGGAATGGCCTTGTCGGGATTGAGCAGGCCGGCCGGATCGAAGCTGCGCTTGACCGAGAAGAAGGCCTCCAGCTCGGCGGGCTTGAACTGCACGCACATGGAATCGATCTTCTCGATGCCCACGCCATGCTCGCCGGTGATGGTGCCGCCGACTTCCACGCACAGCGCCAGGATCTCCGCGCCAAAGGCTTCGGCGCGGTGGAACTCGTCCGGGATATTGGCGTTGAACAGGATCAGCGGATGCAGATTGCCGTCGCCGGCATGGAACACATTGGCGCAGCGCAGGCCGTACTTGACCTCCATCGCCGCGATGCCGGACAAGACCTCGCCCAAACGCTTGCGCGGAATGGTGCCGTCCATGCAGTAGTAGTCCGGCGAAATGCGGCCGGCGGCCGGAAACGCGTTCTTGCGGCCGGACCAGAACTTCAGGCGCTCGGCCTCGGTCTGCGACACGGCTATCGCGATCGCGCCGGCCGTGTTCAGCACCGCCGACATGCGTGCGATCTCCTCTTCCACCTCTTCGATGGTGCCGTCGGCCTCGCACAGCAGGATGGCGGCGGCATCGATGTCGTAGCCGGCCTTCACGAACGGCTCCACCATGCGCGAAGACGTCTGGTCCATCATCTCCAGTCCCGCCGGAATGATGCCCGCCGCGATCAGCGCCGCCACGGCGTGACAACCCTTCACCACCTCATCGAACGACGCCATGATGACGCGCGCGATGGCAGGCTTGGGCACCAGCTTGACCGTCACTTCCGTCACGATGCCCAGCATGCCTTCCGAACCAATAAATACCGACAGCAGATCGAGCCCCGGAGCATCGAGCGCCTCGCCGCCCAGCTCCACCAGATCGCCATCGATGGTCACCATGCGCACGCGCAGCACGTTGTGCACGGTCAGGCCGTATTTCAGGCAATGCACGCCGCCCGAATTCTCGGCCACGTTGCCGCCGATGGTGCAGGCGATCTGCGACGACGGATCGGGCGCATAGTACAAGCCATACTGCGCCGCCGCTTCCGAGATGGCGAGATTGCGCACACCGGGCTGCACGACCGCCGTGCGCGAATACGCATCCATGCGCACGATGCGGTTGAGGCGCGCGGTCGACAGCACCACGCCATCGGCGATCGGCATCGCGCCGCCGGACAGGCCGGTGCCGGCGCCGCGCGGCACCACCGGCACGACCAGCTCGCGGCACACCTTCAGCACGGCCACCACCTGCGCCTCGCTATCGGGCAGCACCACGATCATCGGCAACTGGCGGTACGCGGCCAGGCCGTCGCATTCATATGGACGCGTGTCCTCCACGGCAGAAAGCACTGCCCGCGCCGGCAGTACCTGCTGCAAAGCAGCAGCAACCTGCGCCCGGCGGGCGTTAAGATCGGTGACAGTGTTCATGGGTTAAGCGCCTGAAAACACAGATTGAGCCACGATTGTAAGCACAAACGTCGATTTGTTGTATTCTTTCGGGCGCAGCTACTACAACTACTGGAATAGAGTATGGAACACAATTTCGAACAAACTTGGCTCCTGGCGCTGGAAGAACGGTTCGGCGTGCAGGCCAGGATCGGTCAGGTGGCGCTGGATAACCGTCCGCGCATGCTGATCTACTATTTTGAGAACTTCCCGGCAGAGGGCATGCTCACCGCAGTGACGGCCGGCCTGTCCAACGCCAACCATCCGAACTGGGTCCACGGCAAGCCGGAACTGAGCTTCACGCTGCACACCAAGGACACCGGCTGGGGCAGCGCCGCCGCCTACATCGCGCAGTCCTTCTTTAACGACAGCTCATTCCACTACCAGGCCTCGTTCAAGATCGACCAGCCGATGTCCAAGGACAGCGCCATGAACGCCTGCTTCGTCTATCGTCCGCAATACATGAACGAAGAGCAGATCAAGTTCGAACTGCCCGACCGCACCATATTCCTGGCCGGCCTGTTCCCGATGTACGACGAAGAAGTGCCGCTGTACGAATCCAAGGGCCTGCAGGAATTCTGGAACACGCCCGGCTTCGATCCCTACAATCCGCGCCGCGCCAGCATCGCCACCAAGGGCTGAACATCATGGGCAACCGACTCTCTAAAATCGCCACCCGCACCGGCGACGGCGGCACCACCGGCCTCGGTGACGGCAGCCGCACCGACAAGGATAGCGTGCGCATCGATTCCATCGGCGAGGTGGACGAACTGAATTCGCATATCGGCCTGCTGCTGTGCGAAGACATGCCGACCGATCTGCGCGAGGAACTGATCACCATCCAGCACGACTTGTTCGACCTGGGCGGCGAGTTGTGCATCCCCGGCTACCAGATGATCAAGGAAGCGCACGTCGAGCGCCTGGATCAGCTGCTGGCCAAATACAACGCCACCCTGCCGCCGCTGACGGAATTCATCCTGCCGGCCGGCTCGCGCGCGGCGTCGCAAGCGCACGTCTGCCGCACCGTGTGCCGCCGCGCCGAACGCGCCATCGTCACGCTGGGCAAGGCGGAAACCATCCACGAGCATCCACGCCAGTATGTAAATCGTTTGTCGGATTTGCTGTTTGTGCTGTCGCGCGTGTTGAACCGCTACGCCGGCGGCAGCGACGTGCTGTGGCAGCACGAGCGCAAGCGCGGCTAAGCGGGACTTAATCGTCGAACAAGCGCGCCATGCCCTTGGCCATGCTGAGGCGCGACGCGGTGGCGGGATAGGCGCTGGAGATCAGCGCCACCTGTTCGCCATCCGCCAGCTTGCGGTAGAACCCCACCATATCGGCCGCCGCCCATCCGGCGCGGTGCGCCAGCAACATCCCCAACTGATCGGCCTCGGATTCCTGCAGGCTCGATAACTTCGACAAGCGGATTTGCAGCGACAGGTCGCTGTCCAGCCGCGCCATCACCACGTCGAGCGGCACGGCGGGCAGGCGATTCAGCAGCAAAGCTTCGGAAAAGGTTTCGCGCGCATGTTCGGCGACGACGTGCGCCACCTCGTGCGCCAGCAGCACGGCCAGTTCACCGTCCGTCAACGACAGCCGGCGCACGAAGGCGCTGCCGACCAGGATCTTCCCGCCGGCCATGCAGATGGCGTCCACTTCCGGATCGCTGGTGGTGTGGACTTCCCACGACCATTGCGCCGCCTCGGGCCTGAGCTCGACGGCGACACGCACCAGTTCCTCGCTGATGTAACGCAGCCGCGTCAGCAGACGGCGATCCTCATCGAGCTTGCCGACCGCCGCCAGATCCACCGTGCGGTCGATATAGCGGTCGGCCATGCTGGCATCCACCTCCTCGGCGCTGAAGCGAAGCTCCTGCGTCCGGCCGGACTCCGGCACCTGCGCCGTGGCGCTTGCCGCCAGGACCAACATGATCAGACTTGCAATCAGCTTCATCTCGGCCTCTGATATAAACTGTTTATATCAATATAGGCCAACCAGCGGCAGAGGCAAGGAAAATCAGGCGGCGTTGTATCCCGGCAGCAGCGGTATTTGCTGCGATAGGTAATCCAGTAACAGGCGTGCGCGCACCGGCTGGTAGCGGCGCGATGGCGACAACAGGTGCAGAGGTTGCGGCTGGCCGTGCCAGCGTGACAACACCCGCACCAATTCGCCACTGTCGAGCAAATCCTGCACCAGCCACAAGGGGCAAAGGCCGATGCCGCCGCCTGCCGCCAGGCTTTCGCGGATCGCCAGCGCATTGTTGACGCGATAGCGGCCTTGGGTCTGCACGGTTTCAGTGTGCTCGCCGTTATGCAGCGTCAGCAGATCGCCGTCGGCCAGCCAGGCGAAGCGGATGTAGTCGAAGCGCGCCAGATCCTGTGGCTGTTTCGGCTTGCCATGCGCGCGCAGGTAGTCCGGAGCCGCCACCAGTTGACGCGGCGACACGCCGGCCAGTCGCGCCACGGCATCCGGAGGCAGCTCGCGGCCCTGGCGCAGGGCGATGTCGACGCCTTCCTTCACCAGGTCGACCATGCGGTCGTCGAGTATCAGTTCGATATCCACTTGCGGGTGTAGCACGAGGAATGGCGCCAGCAAGGCGTTCAGACGGAACTGGCCGAAGGCGGCGGGCGCGTTCAGGCGGATCAGTCCAGCCGGCGTTTCGGTCTGGCCGCGCGCCTCGGCGACGGCCTCCTGATACTCGGCCAGCACGCCAAGCGCACGTTGATAGAAGCGGCTGCCCTGAGGCGTCGGCTGCAGGCTGGTGGTGCTGCGTTCCAGCAGCCGCACGCCGAGTTCGTGCTCCAGCGCCGCCATCAATTTACTGACCGTAGGTTGTGTTGTGCCCTCTTCGCGCGCGACGGCGGACAGGCTGCCCAATTCCACAGCGCGCACGAAACAGCGTAAAGATCGGATAGTGTCCATCTGTCCTTCATTCCATATTCGAATTAAGTATAGTCAATTCAGGCTACTTCCGCGCACCGAACGAATAACTTATCGTGGGCTTTTCTGAGCAAGGAGAGCATCATGAAACGTTATATTGCAGCTGCCGCATTGGCAGCCATCGTCGCCACGCCGCTAAAGGCGGCGGACAACTGGGTAGCGACCTGGCAGGCCAGCCCGCACGCGGCTTGGGCGGCACAGGAGTTTGCGTTGCCGACCGGCGTGCCGGCAGCACTGGAACGCCAGACCGTGCGCGAGACGGCGCGCATCAGCGTCGGCGGGCGACGCGTGCGCGTAGTGCTGTCGAACCGCTACGGCACGCAACCGATGCAGATCGGCGAGGCCAGCGTGGCTCGCAACGGCGGCGCGCCGCTCATGTTGACATTTGGCGGCCAGCGCAGCGTTGCCATTCCACCCGGCGCGCCAATGGTGAGCGACGCCATCGACATGCCCGTGGCGGCGCTTGAAAAGCTGGCGGTCAGTATCTACCTGCCGCAGCACACACCACTGGCGACTTTCCACTGGGGCGCGCAGCAAACCGGCACCATCGCCAGCGGCAATGTCACCGCCTCGGCCGCGCTGCCCAACACACAGCGGCTCCACGGCCGCGCCCTGCTGAGCGGAATCTGGGTCGACGCGACCGCGCCCACGCCGGCGGTGGTTGCGTTTGGCGATTCCATCACCGACGGCAATGGCTCCACGCCGGATACCGATCGGCGCTGGCCGGACTATCTGGCGGCGCGGCTGGCGGCCAGTGGCGTGGCGGTGGTCAACGCCGGCATCTCCGGCGCGCGTCTGCTGGGCGACCGCATGGGCGCCAACGCCGCCGCGCGCTTCGAACAAGACGTGCTGGCGCAACCGGGCGTGCACACGGCCATCGTGCTGATGGGGATAAACGATATCGGCTGGCCGCAATCCATCTTCGCACCGCAGGAAGCGCCGATGACGGCCGAACGCATGATCGCCGTCTACCGCCAGCTGATAGCGCAAGCACACGCGCGCAAGGTGCGCATCATCGGCGCGACGCTGCTGCCGTTCGAAGGCGCCGGCATCGAAGGCTACTACACGCCGGCCAAGGACGCGGTGCGCAGGCAGGTCAACCAATGGATCAGGGAAAGCGGAGAGTTCGACGCAGTGGCCGATACGGAAGCGCTGCTGCGCGACCCGGCGAGGCCGGCGCGCATGCAGCCGCGCTACGACAGCGGCGACCATCTGCATCCCGGCGATGCCGGATACGAAGCGATGGCCGCCGGACTGGCGGGCCTGATCAGCCGTTATTAACGACCAGGCGCGGTTCGTCGCTTAGGTAGCGTTGTTTGATGGAGGCGGTGATGCCGGCGGCGTCCAGGCCGACGCTGGCCAGCAGCTTGGCCGGGTCGCCGTGGTCGATGAATTTGTCCGGCAGGCCAAGCATCAGCATCGGCTTGGACAAGCCCGCCGCCGCCAGCGCTTCCGCTACCGCCGCACCGGCGCCGCCCATAATGCAGCCCTCTTCCACCGTCACGAAGTAATCGTGATCGGCGGCCAGCTGCTTCACTAGTTCCACATCCAGCGGTTTGACGAAGCGCATATTGGCCACCGTGGCGTTCAGCGTTTCGCCGGCCGCCAGCGACGGCGCCACCATCGAGCCGAAGGCCAGGATGGCGATCTTCTGGCCCGCGCGCTTGATCTCGCCCTTGCCGATCTCGATCGAGGTCAGCTCCGGCTTGATGACGGCACCGATGCCGGCGCCGCGCGGATAGCGGATCGCCGCCGGACCGTTGTACTGGTAGCCGGTGGTCAGCATCTGGCGGCATTCGTTTTCGTCCGATGCCGCCATCACCACCATGTTCGGGATGCAGCGCAGGTAGGCCAGGTCATAATTACCGGCGTGGGTAGCGCCGTCGGCGCCGACCAGGCCTGCGCGGTCCAGCGCAAACGTCACGTCCAGGTTTTGCAGCGCCACGTCGTGGATCAGTTGATCGTAGCCGCGCTGCAGGAAGGTCGAATAGATCGCCACCACCGGCTTCAGACCTTCGCACGCCAGGCCGGCGCCGAAGGTCACCGAGTGCTGCTCGGCGATGCCGACGTCGAAGTAACGATCAGGATATTCCTGGTCGAAGCGCACCATGCCCGAGCCTTCGCGCATGGCTGGCGTGATGCCGACCAGCTTCTTGTCGGCGGCGGCCATGTCGCACAGCCAGTCGCCGAACACTTCGGTGTAGGTCTTCTTCGACGGCGCGACGGACGGCTTGATGCCTTCGGCCGGATCGAATTTCGGCGTGCCGTGGTACAGCACAGGTTCCGCCTCGGCCAGCTTGTAGCCCTGGCCCTTCTTGGTCACCACGTGCAGAAACTGCGGGCCCTTGAGCTGCTTGATGTTCTGCAGCGTCGGAATCAGCGAGTCCAGGTCATGGCCGTCGATCGGGCCAATGTAGTTGAAGCCGAATTCCTCGAACATGGTGGCCGGAACCACCATGCCTTTCGCATGTTCTTCCAGGCGCTTGGCCAGTTCCAGCACGGGACCAGGCAGCACCGACTTGCCGACATTCTTGGCGGCCGCGTAGAACTGGCCCGACATCAAACGCGCCAGGTAGCGGTTCAACGCGCCCACCGGCGGCGAGATCGACATGTCGTTGTCGTTCAGGATCACCAGCAGGTTGACGTCTTCCTGCACGCCGGCGTTGTTCAGCGCCTCGAACGCCATACCGGCCGTCATCGAGCCGTCGCCGATCACGGCGATCGCGTGGCGATGCTCGCCCTTGATCTTGGCCGCCTGCGCCATGCCCAGCGCCGCCGAAATGGAGGTCGACGAGTGCGCGGTGCCGAAGGTGTCGTATTCGCTTTCATCGCGCTTAGGGAAGCCCGAGATGCCGTTCAGCTGACGCAGCGTGTGCATGCGATCGCGGCGACCGGTGAGGATCTTGTGCGAGTAGGTCTGATGGCCGACGTCCCAGACGATGCGGTCGTGCGGCGTGTTGAACACGTAGTGCAGCGCCACCGTCAGTTCGACCGTACCGAGATTCGACGACAAATGGCCGCCCGTCTTGGAGACGGAATCGAGCAGGTAGGCACGCAGTTCGTGCGCCAGCGGCGTCAGTTGGGTGTACGCCAGTTTGCGCACATCGGCCGGGGATTGTATTTTTTCGAGCAAGTTCATTTAAGCCTTCCGCTGCACGATCAGATCCGCGAGTTCGCGTAATCGCAGAGCTTTTTCTCCAAACGGTGCGAGCGCTGCGTGCGCATCGAGCCGCAATTTTTCCGCCAGCGCGCGCGACGGCGCAAGACCCAGTATTGATACATAGGTCGGCTTGTTGTCGGCGGCGTCCTTGCCGGCGGTCTTGCCCAGCGTGGCCGAATCGGCCGTCGCGTCGAGCACATCGTCCACCACCTGGAACGCCAGGCCGATGGCGCGCGCATACACATTCAGCGCGTTCAATTCATTCTCGTCCAGATCCTTGCCGGCCAATGCGCCCAGCACCACGGACGCGCGCAGCAAGGCGCCGGTTTTCAGCTGGTGCATCTGCTCCAGCTGTTCCAGCGTCAGGCTGATGCCGACGCTATCGAGATCGATGGCCTGGCCGCCGCACATGCCGGCCGAGCCGGAGGCGTGCGCCAGCAAACGCAGCATCGCCACCTGGCGCGCCGGCGGTATCGTGGTCGCTTCCGACAGCACCAGGAAAGCCTGCGATTGCAGCGCGTCGCCGACCAGCAGCGCGGTCGCTTCGTCGTAGGCCACGTGGACGGTCGGTTTGCCGCGACGCAGTGCATCGTCGTCCATGCACGGCATATCGTCGTGCACCAGCGAGTAAGCGTGGATCATTTCCACCGCCGCCGCCGCGCGGCTCAGGGTGGCCGCGTCGGCCCCGAACAGCGCGCCGGCCGCATACACCAGCAGCGGGCGCACGCGCTTGCCGCCGCCCAGCAGCGCGTAGCGCATGGCGGCGTGCAGCTTGGTCGGGATCGCGTCTGCCGACGGCAGGAAACCGGATAAATCGTTTTCCGATCCGGCCTGCACGGTTTTCATCCAATCGTCGAAGGCGGCGCTCATTGCTCCGCCTCGCCGGATTCCACGAACGGCTTGAGCATCTCGCCTTCCAGCACCTTGACTTGGGATTCGACTTTTTCCAGCTGGGCGGCGCAGAACTTCACCAGCTCCGAGCCGCGCGCATAGGCGGCCACCGAAGCTTCCAGCGGCAGTTGGCCTGCCTCCATTTGCGCAACCAGTTGCGCCAGTTCGGCCATCGCTTCTTCAAATGAAGCGGGAGCGGGAACAGCGTCGGTCGCGTCGGCAGTTAATTTCTTAGGCATAGTCATTCAGTTTTCAAGGCAAAGCTCGTGCCAGCGCAGTGTAGCCCGTTATTTTAGAACAAACCACCTTATCCCGTGGGACATTAGCGGCGGACCATGGATTTTATCGCAATCGCCCCCATTTGCCGTACAACCATGCATGAAACGCAAGTTTTTGCACGAAAAACGAGCACAGCAGGCTGTCGGTCGAGCATAAAAGACGGTATAATCGCCGGTTCTGTCCTAAATACCACCTCAACGCATAAGAATGCGGGTCGTCTTTACGGATTCTGTCTCTTCTTGGTTTGAATCATTGATTAAGGGGGGTTTGGATGTCCGATCTGGGTACCCACGCCAAGCTAGCGCGACCAACTGCGCAACTTCCGGTTAACGTCTATTTTGACGAAGCGCTGTTACAGCGCGAAATGCAGCAATTATTTAAGGCCGGTCCGCGTTATGTCGGACACGAGCTGATGGTGCCGAACGTCGGCGATTACGCAACCCTCGCCGCCGAGAACGAAGGCCGCATGTTGGTGCGTAACGCCAATGGGCTGGAGCTGTTGTCCAACGTCTGCCGTCACCGCCAGGCGCTGATGTTCAATGGCCGTGGCAATGCGAATAACATTGTCTGTCCGCTGCACCGCTGGACCTATGACCTCAAGGGTGAGTTGCTCGGTGCGCCGCACTTCCCCGAAACGCCATGCCTAAACCTGCCGAAGACCCAGCTGCAAAGCTGGAACGGCCTGCTGTTCGAGCAAAACGGCTACAACGTCATGGAAACGCTGAACCAGCTGTCGGTGACCAAGGACCTCGATTTCAGCGGCTACATGCTGGACCACGTGGAAGTGCACCATTGCGACTACAACTGGAAGACCTTCATCGAGGTCTATCTGGAGGATTATCACGTCGAGCCCTTCCACCCCGGCCTGGGCAGCTTTGTCGCCTGCGACGACCTGCGATGGGAATTCGGCCGCGACTACAGCGTGCAGACCGTGGGCGTGCACAAGGGCCTGCAGAAATCCGGCTCGGAAGTCTACAAGCACTGGCAGGAGCAGGTGCTCAAGTTCCGTGGCGGCGAACCGCCGCCGTACGGCGCGATCTGGCTGACGCTCTACCCGAACATCATGGTCGAGTGGTATCCGCACGTGCTGGTGGTGTCGACCCTGTGGCCGGAAGGCCCGCAGCGCACCAAGAACGTGGTGGAGTTCTACTATCCCGAGGAAATCGTGCTGTTCGAGCGCGAATTCGTCGAAGCCGAACGCGCCGCCTATATGGAAACCTGTGTCGAGGACGACGAGATCGCCCTGCGCATGGACGCCGGCCGCAAGGTGCTGATGCAACGCGGCGAGACCGACGGCGGACCATATCAGTCACCGATGGAAGACGGCATGCAGCACTTCCACGAGTGGTACAGTCGCAAGATGGCTTTATAAGGTTTAACGATGCAGTCACTGTGGATGTTGTTTGCGAGTTTTATGTTTGCCGTGATGGGTGTCTGCGTCAAGCTGGCCTCGGTGGAATTCTCGACATCCGAACTGGTGCTGTATCGCGGGGTGGTCGGCGTGATTACGCTGGCCACCCTGATCAAAATGCAGGGCGGCAGCTTCCGCACCAGCATGCCGGGCGCCCACCTGTGGCGCGGCGTCATCGGCGTGATCTCCCTCTGGCTGTGGTACTACTCCATCGGCGAACTGCCGCTGGCCACCGCCATGACCCTCAACTACATGTCGCCGATCTGGATCGCCGCCTGGCTGTTCGCCATGGGTTGGTGGCACGCCAAGGGCGACGTCAAGTGGCCGCTGATACTGGCCGTCGGCTGCAGCTTCATCGGCGTCACCCTGCTGTTGCGCCCCGCCTTCGACGCCAACCTGCTGACGCCGGCGCTGATCGCGCTCGGTTCCAGCATGATCACCGCCATGGCGTATATGCAGGTGCGCAAGCTGGGCCTGGCCGGCGAGCCCGAAAACCGCGTGGTGTTCTACTTCACCGTGATGAATCTGCTGGCCGGCATCGTCGGCGTGTTCCTCACCGGCGGCAGCGACGGCCCGGCGTGGCATCCGATCACCAACTGGCGCAGCGGCCTGCTGTTGCTGGCCATCGGCGTGTGCGCCACCAGCGCGCAGATCGCCATGACGCGCGCCTACCGCCTGGGCAATACGCTGGTGGTGGCCAACCTGCAGTACACCGGCATCGTGTTCTCCAGCGTGTGGGGCGTGCTGGTGTTCGGCGACGTGTTCGATTGGCACAGCTGGGCCGGCATCGCCATCATTCTTGCGTCGGGCATGGCCGCGACGTTCTACAATACGCGCAATACCGAACGCGGTAAGGCCATCGCCAATACCGATCCCATCGCCAGCGAAGTATAAGGAGCATCATGCACACCACCCTGATCGACGCCGCCACCCTGTCCCAGCATCTGCAAGACCCGAACTGGGTCATCCTCGATTGCCGTCATGACTTGATGAATCCGAACGCGGGCCGTGACGGCTTCGCCATCGGCCACATCGCCGGCGCGCAGTTCGCCAATGTGGATACGGACCTGTCGGGCGCCAAGATGGGTGCGGACGGCGCGTTTCGCGGCCGTCACCCGCTGCCGGAACGGGCGGCCTTGATCGCCACCCTGCGCAGCTGGGGCATCAACGACGACACGCAAGTGGTGGCTTACGATGCGCACGGTGGCATGTTCGCGGCGCGTCTGTGGTGGCTGCTGCGCTGGGTGGGACATCCAACGGTGGCCGTGCTTGATGGCGGCCTGGCCGCGTGGCAGTCGGCCGGACTGGCCATGGTGACGTCGAACGAAGCACGCGCGCCGGGGGCGATCGGCGACCAGCCATCGCTGGTGGCGACGGTATCGGTGGACGAAGTGGTCGCCAACCTGTCGACGCAGGCGCGCACCGTGGTCGACGCCCGCGCGGCCGACCGCTATCGCGGCGAAAACGAAACCATCGATCCGGTGGGCGGCCATATCCCCGGCGCCAAAAACCGCTTCTTCAAGGACAACCTGACGGCCGAAGGCCGCTTCAAGGACGCCGCGCAGCTGAAGGCCGACTTCGCGCCGCTGTTCGACAGCGCGCCGCAAGCCATCATGCAATGCGGCTCCGGCGTCACCGCCTGCCACAACCTGCTGGCCCTGGAAATCGCCGGCCTGCCCGGCGCCGCCCTGTATCCGGGCTCGTGGAGCGAATGGTGCGCCGACACCGCCCGCCCCGTCGCTACCGGCCCCAACTAAAATCCCCATGCGAGAGCCCATCATGCGATGGGACTCCCGCTGCAAGATCACGCGCGCAGTTGACGGCGGCGGGTGGCGCCGAGTAGCGCCAGCCCGCCCAGCAGCATGACGTAGGTGGATGGTTCCGGCACCGGCGTCACGCCGTCCCACACGGCGGAATAGCCTTCGCTCATCGCATAGGCCTGCAGCCAGACATCGGTTGCAGTCGATCCGAAATTGTAGAACGTCACCGACATGGTGCCGGACCAGCTGTCGCTGACGCCGGACACGGTGTTGTCGTCATTGACGTAATACTGGGCGATGACGCTGCGCTCCTGAAAATCGAACTGATCCATGCCATTCACCTTGCCGCCCACATTCAGCAGCGTGCGCGCATAGGCGAACTCGTCCATGTCGCCGTCGAGGTTATAGCCCATGCTGGTGAAGGCCTTCAGATCCGCCGTCACGCTGAAGGTGATACTGGTGTTGGCCGACAGCAGGAAGTTGGTGCCGCCGCCGCCGTTCGCGACGATGTTGAAATACTTGCCGAACTCATCCAGCCCACTGTCCGCCCTGCCCTGCGACGACATCGCGGTGTAGCCGGCGGCGTTGGCGGCGGTGGTCAGGCTGCCTTCGGCGCTCGACCACTCGGTCGCGCGCAGGCGCGACAACACGCCATCCTGTTTCGCCGAAGCCACGTAGTCGTCGGTGGTGTAGTGCTCATACTCATCGCCCCAACCTTTTACTTCGTTATGCACGGTGGCCGGGTTGCTCGGCGTGAACGACAGCCACGGCGTAGCGCTATCGGTCGGATTCAAGTCGCCCAAGGTGATGGTCATATTGCCGATGAGCGCACTGCTGGTGGCGGTGGCAAACGCCGGGCCGACCGCAGCGGCCAGACAGGCGGCGGCCAGCGCCTTGCGGCGACGGCGCGCTACAGCACCCAGCAGCCCCAGGCCGCCGAGCAGCATGCCATAGGTCGACGGCTCCGGCACTGCCGAGATCAGCGAGGCGCCCTCGATCGTGCCGCCGGCCCAGAAGCCGCCCTCGGCCGATACACTACCGAGATTGCTGAAACTGGACGAGAGTATGCCGCTCCAGCTGTCGGAACTGCCGCTCGGGAGCGCATCACCGGGATAGCCGACGCTCAAAATGTGCTGCTGCTGGTCTACCAGTGGAGTGAAGCCATCGACATCCAGCCCCATCACCAGCAACGACGCCCGTGCAAACGCCATTTCGTTGCGCAGCTCACCGGAAACGGCTGTAAAACCAGTACTGACACTCATGGTCGTATCGACCGAAAACACCACCTGTGTATTGGCCGTCAAACTGAAATAGCGTAAATCGCTGCCCGGCACACCAAAGTCACCGTTGAAATAACTGAGATGACCCGCCGAGGCCTGCGCCGTCCCCGCCAGGTTGGCGGCATTGAAGCCACGGCCATCCGCAGCCGCCTTCACGCTGGCGGACATCGTTGCCAACGCAGTATTCGCGCTCCCGCTGATGTTAGCGCTACCTCTAGCGGCCGTCTTTTCCATCTTTTCGTCATGCAGGTCGTCGTATCCGCCGGGTTGGGTCCAAGTTTCCGCTTCGCCCCTGACATACGCGCCGTCGTAGTACTTTCGCGGATCCGGCATGAACGTGATGCCGGCGGAGATGCCGTCATTTAGGTCAAGATCGATGATGGTTATCTTCAGATTGCCGAACGTTGCGGTGCTGTGGGCATCCGCGAAAACCGGGCCGGCGGCCACCGCCAGACAAGCGGCAGCCAATGCTGTGCGTACGAGTTTCATTGTTCCTCCCTTGGGTTAACAAGTAGCCAAGTATGCACAGCCCGACTGGGGTCGTCTATACAGTCAAAATTTTTTTAATTTTGACAAGTGGTAAAAAATTCGCCATTTCAAACCCTGCGACGAAGCATACTTTCCCTATGAAACTCGCCAATTCTCACGCGTATTTTGTTGACTTAAATATATTGTTCATCCGTTGTATTAATGTGACTACGTAATGACTTTAATTAAATTTATGATCACACAGTTGACGACGTTGCTATAGTTTAAACCTCTACTATTTTTAAAAAGTCACATCCACCTCTTCCCCGGGAGCGTTCCATGGCATCGAACTCAGCACGGCAGTATCGACTTACTCCACTTGTGTTAGCGATAACATTTGCATTCACCGCCCACGCGCACGCCGACGATGGCCGCCGGTCCTACATCGTTCAGTTGACCGACCAGCCGCTGGCCGCCTATGCCGGCAATGTCAGCGGCATGCGCGCCACCAAGGCCGCTCCCGGCCAGCGTTTCGATCCCAACAGCGCCGCCGCGCGCTCCTACCGCAGCTACCTCGAAACCCGGCAAGCACAAGCCAAAGCGCTGCTGCCGGCCGCCAACGTCACCCACCAGTACCAGCTGGTGCTCAACGGCTTTGCCGCACGCCTCAGCGAAACCGAAGTGCGCCTGCTCAAGTCCAGCGGCAAAGTCGCCAGCATCACGCCGGACGAACGCCACGAAGTGGTCACCAACTACACCCCGACCTTCCTCGGCCTGGATCAGCCGGGCGGCCTGTGGGAACAACTGGGCGGCAAGGACAAGGCCGGCGAAGACATCATCGTCGGCGTGATCGACACCGGCGTGTGGCCGGAAAACCTGTCCTATGGCGACCGCGTCAACGGCGACGATCAGCCGACCTTCGACAGCAGCGGCACCCTCGCCTACGGCGCCCCGCCGGCACGCTGGAAAGGCGTGTGCCAGGCCGGCGAAGGCTTCAACGCCGATGACTGCAACAACAAGCTGATCGGCGCGCGCTACTTCGACCAGGGCTTCCGTTCCAGCGGTTTGCCGATCCACTGGAGCGAATTCCGCTCGCCGCGCGATTCGCTGAGCTGGCCGGCCGGCGAAGGCGGCCACGGCACGCACACCTCCAGCACCGCTGTCGGCAACGCCAAAGTGCCGGCGGTGGGCGGCAATGGCGACAAGCTCGGCGTGCGCACCGGTATGGCGCCGCGCGCGCGGCTGGCCGTCTACAAGGTGTGCTGGAGCTTCAATCCGGGCGACAACGGCGTCAAGAACACCTGCTTCAACAGCGACAGCGTGGCCGCCATCGAAGCTGCCGTGGCGGACGGCGTCGATGTCCTGAACTT
Organism: Duganella paludis; assembly: GCF_054461335.1. Taxonomy (NCBI): domain Bacteria; kingdom Pseudomonadati; phylum Pseudomonadota; class Betaproteobacteria; order Burkholderiales; family Oxalobacteraceae; genus Duganella; species Duganella paludis. The sequence goes on along the minus strand of NZ_CM136922.1, from coordinate 4,105,654 downwards.
CTCGATCAGCGGCGGCGAAAGCCCGCTGGAACCGGTCGAACTGGCCTTCCGCCACGCGGTGGAAGCGGGCGTGTTCGTGGCTGCCGCCGGCGGCAACGACGGCCCGTCCAACCAGGTCAACCACATCGCACCCTGGCTGACCACGGTAGCCGCAGCAGCCCACGACAAGACTCAGCGCGCCACCGTCACACTGGGCAACGGCCAGAATTACAGCGGCATTTCGATCAACTCGAAACCGCTGCCGGCCAGCGCCCTGATCTACGGCGGCGCGGCAGTGACGGCGGGTGGTAGCACCGGTTTCGCCGAACTATGCCTGAGCAAGGCCTACTCCGGCACCACCCATCTCGACCCGGCCAAGGTCGCCGGCAAGATCGTCGCCTGCCAGCGCGGCAACAACCCGCGCGCCGACAAGGCCGACGCCGTCAAGGCCGCCGGCGGCATCGGCATGATCATGCTGGACGACGGCAACGGCCCGCTGATCGACATGTACAGCGTGCCGACCATCCACGTCGACCAGGCCGATGGCCAGGCCATCCTCGCCTATGCCACCAACAGCGGCGCCACCGCCGCCCTGTCGGCCAGCGAACAAGTGCCGACCTACGGCCCGACCCTGGCGGCGTTCTCGTCGCGCGGCCCGAACCGCTTCGATCCGGGCGTGCTCAAGCCGGACATGGCGGCGCCCGGCGTCGACATCCTGGCCGGCATTGCGCCGAGCCTGAGCGCGGCCCAGCGCAGCGCCGTAATCGCCGGCAGCGCCCCGGCCTACAGCCAGTCCGCCTATATGTCGGGCACCTCGATGGCGACGCCGCACGTGGCCGGCCTGGCCGCGCTGCTCAAGCAGCGCCATCCAGGCTGGTCGCCGGCCGCCATCAAATCGGCGCTGATGACCGCCACCCGCAGCGTGCTGCCGACCGACCTCAGCGGCGACCAGGACGGCACCCTACCGTGGGGCCAGGGCGCAGGACTGGTACTGCCCAACGGCGCCGCCGATCCCGGCCTGGTGTACGACATGACGGGCGCCGACTATCAGAAATACCTGTGCGGCGTGACCAACGACACCAGCTTCTGCGGACAAGGCGCGCTCAATGGCTATGCGCTGAACCTGGCCTCGATCACTGTGCCGGGCGTGGTGGGCGTCAAGACCGTCAGCCGCAGCGTCACCAACGTCGGCGACAAGCCGGCCATCTACACGGCCAGCAGCCGCATCGACGGTTTCGATATCGCCGTCACGCCTTCCACCCTGCAACTGGCGCCGGGTGAAACGCAAAGCTACAGCGTCAGCCTGACCCGCACCAGCGCCATGCCGGGCATCTGGCAAATGGGCGAAGTGGTGTGGAATGACAGCGAGCACAATGTGCGCAGCCCATTGCAGGCGCGCTACAACAACGGCGTGGAAGGACCGGAGGTGGTTTCCGCCACCAGCACCAGCGGCACCCGCCAGTTCGAGGTGCAGACCGGCTTCGACGGCACGCTGGCGGTCGACCGTGGCGGCTTGCGCGAGTACACCCGCCTGGCGCAGACCGTGACGCAAGCGGCCAAGGGTTCGGTGGACGCGACGGAAGATGTGGTGAACGCCTGCATCGCGCGCGGTCCCGGCGTCAAGGCGACCACGCTGGCCATCCCCAACAAGACCGTGGTGGCGCGCTTTGAACTGACCAACCACGAAACCTCGGGCGGCGCCGACGACGACCTGGACCTGATCCTGCTCGACCAATGGAACCGCCTGCTGGCCGCCAGCGCGCACACCGACTCGAACGAAAGCGTGACCCTGATCTCGCCGCCGATGGGCGTGATCAAGGCCTGCGTGGTGGGCTACAAGCTGAAGAACGGCGCCAGCGCCAACTTCACGCTGTCGTACGCCACCGCGATTCCCAACGACACCAAGGGCAATGTAAAACTGTCCCTGCCGTCGACGGTGAAGGTCGGCGGCACCTCGACGGTGGGCGTCACCTGGAGCGGCCTGGAGCAAGGCAAGCACTACCTGGGCGGCGTGAAGCTGGCCAATCCGGAAGGCGGCATGACGTCGGTCACCGAGATCAACATCGACACGCGTGACGTCACGCCTGCCACCGGCGTCGCCTACGCCAAACGCATCAACACGGAGAAGTAAGCAGCTTAGTGATTGTGCTCGCCGCCGGTGAGGAACAGTACGATCGCCACGCCGGCGGCGATCAGCAGGACTTGGGGAATCGACTCGCGCAGGGTGGCCCGGCGCTGCATCTGCGGCATCAGGTCGCTCACGGCGATGTAGATGAAGCCGGATGAGGCGAACACCAGCACATACGGAATCAGGCTGCTGGCGCGGTCCAGCGTGTAATAACCGAGCAGGCCGCCGGCAATCGCCAGCAGGCTGCACAGCAGGTTGTAGACATAGGCGCGGGTGCGCGAGAAGCCGGCGTTGAGCAGCACGATGAAGTCGCCGATTTCCTGCGGAATTTCGTGGGCGATGATGGCCAGGCCGGTGATCAGGCCCAGTTGCGGATCGGCCATGAATGCGGCTGCGATCAAAATGCCGTCGGTGAAATTGTGCATGCCGTCGCCGACCAGGATCATCCAGCCGGCCTTGCCCGCCTCGCGCTTGTCGTGGCCGTGGTGATGGTGGTGACCGTCATGCTCGTGATGGTGCGAATGGCGCAGGATGGCCAATTTCTCAAGCAGGAAGAACGCCAGCAGGCCGCCCAGCAGGGTGGCGAACAGGCTGCGCGCGCTGGCCGACGATTCGAAGGCTTCCGGCAAGGCGTGCAGGAGCGAGGTCGACAACATGATGCCGACCGACAGGCTGACCATGCGCTCGACCAGCTTGGACAGCAGCGTAAACGAGAACACGGCCGCCGCAGTGATGCTCACTACGCCAGCTAGTGTTGTTGCCAGTATGATTGAAACGAGTACGGGATCGATGTTATAGCCTCTGGTACCTGGAGCCGCGCGCGCTGCCGCGCACGCCGGGGCGTTATTTTACTCCCCGGCATGCTTTTCTGCTTAAAAACCGCTCAAATCACGCCGTTTTGCTTGAACCAGGCCAGCGTGCGGCCCCAGCCGTCCTTGGCGTCGGCCTCGTTGTAGCTCGGGCGATAGTCGGCGTGGAAGGCGTGGCCGGAGTTCGGATAGATCACGAAAGTGGACTTGTTCGGCCCCTGCGCCAGCGATGCCTTCATGATGTCCACCGTTTCCAGCGGGATGCCGGTGTCCTTGGCGCCGTACAGGCCGAGGACGGGCACGGTCAGAGTGCCAGCAACATCGATTGGGTGCCTGGGAAAGTTGGCGTTCAGGTCCCCCTTCAAGCGCCCATACCAGGCCACGCCGGCTTTGATGGAAGGATTGTGCGCGGCGTACAGCCAGGTGATGCGGCCGCCCCAGCAGAAGCCGGTGATGGCCAGCTTGTCGCCATTGCCGTTGTTGGCCTTGGCCCAGGCCACCACGGCGTCCAGGTCGGTGAACACTTGCGCGTCCGGGGTTTTGGCGATGATGTCGCGCTGCAGGTCGGCGATCGAGGCCACCTTGGTCGGGTCGCCCTGGCGGATAAACAGGTCCGGCGCCAACGCCAGGTAGCCTTGCTTGGCGAAGCGGCGCGCGACGTCGGCGATGTGCTCGTGCACGCCGAAGATTTCCGAGATCACCAGCACCACCGGCAGGTTGGTCTTGCCTTCCGGCTGGGCGCGGTACACCGGCACGTTCTGGCCGGCGACGTTGATGGTGATGGTGCCGGCGGTGAGGCCGGCGGTGTCGGTCTTGATGACGTTCTGCGCCGACACCGGCAGGGTGGCGGCGGCGAAGCCGGTGCCCAGCGCCACCTTCAGGAAGTCGCGGCGGTCGACGCCGTCCGACAAACTCGTTTTGCCCAGCAAACTCTCTGCGTCCCGCGTCAAATCATCCATCCATATCCTCCGTCAGAAGAACCGTCATTGCCGCGCACGCGGCAATCCATGCTCAGCATGGATCCCCGCTTGCGCGGGGACGACGGGGGGTTAATGTGCCTGATCCCAGTTATTACCGACGCCGACTTCGGCAATCAACGGCACTTTCAGTTGCGCCACGCCGGCCATCAGTTCCGGCAGCTTGCGCTTGATCAGCTCCAGCTCGGCGTCCGGCACTTCCAGCACCAGTTCATCGTGCACTTGCATGATCATGCGCGTGCCCAGCTTTTCCGCTTCCAGCCAGTCCTGCACCGCCACCATGGCCAGCTTGATCAGGTCGGCGGCCGTGCCCTGCATCGGCGCATTGATCGCCGCGCGTTCCGCACCCTGGCGGCGCGGGCCGTTCGGCGAATTGATCTCCGGCAGCCACAGGCGGCGGCCGAACACCGTTTCCACGTAGCCGCGCGCCTTGGCCTGCAGGCGCGTGTCGTCCATGTACTGCTTCACGCCCGAGAAGCGCGCGAAGTAGCGCTCGATATAGCTTTGCGCCGCGCCGCGCTCGATGCCCAGGTTGACGGCCAGGCCGAAGGCGCTCATGCCGTAGATCAGACCGAAGTTGATGACCTTGGCGTAACGGCGTTGCTCGTTCTCGACCGACTCCGGCGCCACGCCGAAGATCTCGGCGGCGGTGGCGCGGTGGATGTCGACGCCTTCGGCAAACGCGCGCAGCATGTTCGCGTCTTCCGAAATGTGCGCCATGATGCGCAGTTCGATCTGCGAATAGTCGGCCGACACGATGTGCGAACCGGCCGGCGCCACGAAGGCTTCGCGGATGCGGCGGCCTTCCTTGGTGCGGATCGGAATGTTCTGCAGATTGGGGTCGTTGGACGCCAGACGGCCCGTCACCGCCACCGCCTGCGCGTAGTTGGTGTGCACGCGGCCGGTCTGCTTGTTGATACCTTTCGGCAGCTTGTCGGTGTAGGTCGACTTCAGCTTGGACAGGCTGCGGTACTCCAGCAGCACTTTCGGCAGCGGATAGTCTTCGGCCAGCTTTTGCAGCACTTCCTCATCGGTCGATGGCGCACCGCTCGGCGTTTTCTTCACCACCGGCAGCTTCAGCTTCTCAAAGAAGATTTCGCCGATCTGCTTCGGCGAACCGAGGTTGAACGGCTGCTCGGCCAGCTCGTGCGCCTTGGCTTCCAGCTCCACGATGCGCGCGCCCAGCTCGGACGATTGCTGCTCCAGCAGCGCGGCGTCGATCTGCACGCCGTTGCGCTCGATCTTCTGCAGCACCACGGCGGTCGGCAGCTCGATATTGCGGTAGATGAAGTTGAGCTTCTCGTCCTTCTCCACTTCGCCGATCATGTTCTGGTGCAGGCGCAGCGTGATGTCGGCGTCTTCCGCCGCGTAATTGGTGGCGCACTGGATTTCCACCTTGTCGAAGGTGATCATGCTGGCGCCCTTGCCGCACACGTCCGAGAATGGAATCGTGGTGTGGTTCAGGTGGCGCAGCGCCAGGCTGTCCATGTCGTGGGTGCGGTGCGATTCAAACACATACGATTCCAGCAGCGTGTCGTGATGAATGCCCTGCAGCGACACGCCGTGGTTGGCGAAGATGTGGCTGTCGTATTTCAGGTTCTGGCCGACCTTGAGCTTGGTGGCGTCTTCCAGCCACGGCTTGAGCTTGGCCAGCACGTGCTCGCGCTCCAGCTGCTGCGGCACGCCCTGGTAGGAGTGCGCGACCGGGATGTAGCAGGCCTCGCCCGCCTTCACCGCCAGCGAAATGCCGACCAGCTGCGCCGTCATCGGCTCCAGCGAAGTGGTTTCGGTATCGACGGCGGTCAGTTCGGCGGCGTCGATCAGCGCGATCCACTTGTCCAGCTGTTCGTCGGTGAACACGGTTTCGTAGTTGGTGGCGACCGCTTCGGCGAACAGGTCGCCGTTGGCGGAGGCAGCGCCGCCCACCGGCGCGTCCATCGACGGCTTGGCTACGGCGGCAGGCGCGGAACCGGCAACGCTCAAATCGCGCAGCAGGGTCTTGAAGCCGTACTTGGCAAAGAAGGCCAGCAGCGCTTCCTTGTCCTCTTCACGCGCGGTCAGCGATTCGTTGATCGACACCATGTGGGCGGACAGGTCGCAGTCCAATTTGACGGTAATCAGCTCCCGGCCCCTCGGCAGCCATTCCAGCGCATCGCGCAGGTTCTGGCCGACGGCGCCGCTGATATTGGCGGCATTGGCGATCACGCCGTCCAGCGAGTCGTAGGCGCTCAGCCACTTGAGCGCGGTCTTCGGGCCGCACTTGGACACGCCCGGCACGTTGTCGACGGTGTCGCCGATCAGGGTCAGGTAATCGATGATGCGGTTCGGCGGCACGCCGAACTTGGCCAGCACGCCGGCCTCGTCCATCTTTTCGTTGGTCATGGTGTTGATCAGCATGACCTTGTCGTTGACCAGCTGCGCCAGATCCTTGTCGCCGGTGGACACCACCACGTTCATGCCGGCCTTGGCTGCGTCCAGCGACAGCGTACCGATCACGTCGTCAGCCTCGACGCCTTCAACCATCAGGATCGGCCAGCCCATGGCCTTGACCGCCTCGTGAATAGGCTCGATCTGCAAACGCAGGTCGTCCGGCATCGAAGCGCGGGTGGCCTTGTATTCCGGATACATGTCATCACGGAAAGTTTTCCCCTTGGCGTCGAACACGCAGGCGATGTAAGCGGCAGGGTAATCCGCGCGCAGGCGGCGCAGCATGTTGACCATGCCGTGCATGGCGCCGGTCGGATGGCCGTCCGGGCTGCGCAGGTCGGGCAGCGCGTGGAAGGCGCGGTAAAGATAGCTGGAGCCGTCTACTAACAACAGGGTATTTTGCATAGGTACGAAGATGGAGGCGCATGGCGACGAATGCAACATTATCGCAGGTTTTGGCGACGGCCCAACCGCAATACAGGGCGGAAAGCACAGGAAGCGTGTCGGTTTGTTACAATGGATCATACATAAAAATTCTGCGGCTTTTACACTGCTATAGGCGATCCATCATGAAGCGCATTTCCCTCCTCCTCCTGACGTTGCTCGCCCACACGGCATTTGCGCAGTCGACGCCTAGCCAGGCGCCGCCCAAACTGGAAAAAATCGAGGAAATCGCCGAAGACCCGATCACGGTCACCGCCAAGCCGAGCACAGAAGGCAAGATTACCGAAAAACGCGACAACAGCGGCAATGTCACCGAGGCGACCGTCAAAAGCGGTCCAAGCACCTACACCCTGCGTCCCAACCACCCGGTCGGCACCGCCCAGCCGGGCGACGCAATGAGCGGCAACAATCGCGGCCCGCAGTGGACAGTGCTGGAGTTCGACATTGGTAAGAAGAAAAAGAAAACCACGGACGAGGAAGCAGCGCAGGACAACACCCCGCCGCCACCTCCGCCCGCCGTTAAATAACCAGACACCCCTGCCGGCCCGCCGGCAGCGTCACCGAACTCATCTAACTTCTCATGGCAGTCTTTACCCCGGTATCGCTGGAAGATGTCACCCAGTGGATCACCCAATTCCCGCTCGGCAAAGTGCTTGAGCTCAAAGGCATCAGTTCCGGCATCGAGAACAGCAACTTCTTCCTGACGACCGAGCGCGGCGAGTACGTGCTCACCATCTTCGAGAACCTGTCGTTTGAACAACTGCCGTTTTACCTCAACCTGATGCGCCACCTGGCCGACCGTGGCGTGCTGGTGCCGGCGCCGGTGGCCAACGACCAGGGCGGCCTGATCACCGCGCTGCACGGCAAGCCGGCCTCGATCGTCACCAAACTCGAAGGCCGCTCGCAGATGGAACCGCAGCCCGTGCATTGCGCCCAGGTGGGCGGCATGCTGGCGCAAATGCACCTGGCCGGTCTCGATTACGAACTGAAGCAGCCGAACCTGCGCGGTCTGGAATGGTGGCATGAAACCACGCCGCTGGTGCTGCCCTACATTCCCGAAGACAAGGCACATTTGCTCAAGTCCGAGGTGCACTACCAGGAAACCTTTGCCGCCTGCGATCACTACAAGCAGTTGCAGGTGGGGCCGGTGCACGCCGACCTGTTCCGCAACAACGTGATGTTCAAGGGCGAGCAAGTCACCGGCTTCTTCGACTTCTACTTCGCCGGCTGCGACACCTGGCTGTTCGACGTGGCGGTCACCGTCAACGACTGGTGCATCGACCTGGAAACGGGCGTGCTGGACGAAGCGCGCGTGCGCGCCATGCTGGACGCCTACCACGCCGTGCGCCCGTTCACGGAAGCCGAAACGCACGCTTGGCAAACCATGCTGCGCGCCGGCGCCCTGCGCTTCTGGCTGTCGCGCCTATATGATTACTACTGCCCGCGCGAGGCGGAGATGTTGACGCCTCACGACCCCACCCACTTTGAGCGCATTCTGCGCGAACGCATCGCCACGCCGGCGCCTGGACTGTACTGATGGAAAAATTACCCGCACGCGTAGGTTGGCATTGGATCAAGCAAGGCTGGACGCTGTTCCGCAAACAGCCCGGCGGCATGATGGCGCTCCTGTTCGTCTGCATGTTCGCCTCGTTGATCATCATGCTGCTGCCCGTGCTGGGGCAAATCCTGTGGGCCTTGCTGATGCCGATGTTCACCATCGCCCTGCTGCAAGGCTGCGCCGAAATCGACCAGGGCCGTCGCGCCCTGCCGCAATTCCTGCTGGCCGGCGTCCAGTCGCCGATGCGCAAGCATCTGCTGGGCATGGGCCTGCTGAACCTGCTGCTGATGTTGCTGGCCATGTTGGCCATCTACGGCATCTCGGGCGAGGCCATGGAAGGCTTGCGCACGGCGCAGGCGCGCGGCAGCCTCAAGCCGGAGGACGTGGAAGGCCTGTTCGGCGGCATGCTGACGGGTTCGGCCATCTACATGGTGGGCTGGCTGCTGACGTCGATGACGGCGCCGTTGATTTTCTGGCAGAAAATGGCGTTCAGCAAGGCGCTGTTCTTCAGCGTGGTGTCGGTGCTGCGGGCCATCCGGCCGCTGGTCAGCGCGGTGCTGATCCTGCACCTGTTCTACTTCTTCGGCATCCAGATCATTGTGCTGGTGCTGGGCGTGTCGCAGCTGAGCGTGGCCGGCATCTTCACGCTGTTCCTGATTTCGCTGGTGCTGGTGCATTGCATGCTGTACGCGGCCTACGCGCAAATCTTCGGCCCGCCGCAAACGCCGCCTTCGGCGCCTGCTACGGTCGATCTCGACAAGCCTTAAATCTTCTCCAGCTTGGCGATACTCAAGTCGAGCACCTTCATGCCGGCGCTGCCGAAGTTGATCTGGGCGCGGGCATTGTTGCCGCTGCCCTCGATGTTGACGATCACGCCTTCGCCGAACTTGGCGTGCACCACCGACTGCCCCAAACGCCAGCCTGAACCGGCTTCGATCGACTTGCTGGCCATCTTCTGCGCCAGCGCCTTGTCCGAGCCGACCAGCGGCGCCTCATCCCAGGCCGACTTCTTGGCCGCGAACCAGCCGCCGCCCTGCACCTTGGGCGTCAGCCACTTCAGTGCGTCTTCCGGCAACTCTTCGAAGAAACGCGACTTCAGGTTGTAGCGGGTCTGGCCGTGCAGCATGCGGGTCTGGGCAAAGCTCAGGTACAGGCGTTCGCGCGCGCGGGTGATCGCCACGTACATCAGGCGCCGTTCCTCTTCCACGCCGTCGTGTTCGCGCGAGCTGCTCTCATGCGGGAACAAGCCCTCTTCCAGCCCGGTGATGAAGACGTTGTTGAACTCCAGGCCCTTGGCCGAGTGCACCGTCATCATCTGCACCGCTTGCTGGCCGACGGTGGCCTGGTTGTCGCCGGCCTCCAGCGAGGCATGCGACAAGAAGGCCGACAGCGGCGACATCACGGTCGACAGCGGCGCATCGGCGTCGAGGATCTCGAAGCCATCCTGGTTCACCACCGCCGCGCCGGACTGCGCCTGCGACTGCGGGCCGAGATGCGCGGGCGCGCCCTGGCCGTAGCCCTCTTCCGACACGAACTGGGTGGCCGCGCTGACCATCTGCTCCAAGTTCTCGATGCGGTCGGCGCCTTCTTTTTCGGTGGCGTAGTGATTCAGCAGGGTCGATTGCTCCAGCACCACGCGCACCAGTTCCGGCAACGCCATCTGCTGCGTTTCAAAACGCGTACCCTCGATCAGCTTGACGAAGCCGGACAGCAGGGTGCCGGCCTTGCCGGTCACATACGGCACGGCCGCGTACAGCGAAATGCCGTACTGGTCGGCGGCCGCCTGCAGGGTCTCGATCGACCGCACGCCGATGCCGCGCGCCGGGAAATTGACCACGCGCAGGAAGGCGGAATCGTTGTGCGGATTGTCCATCAGTTGCAAATAGGCGATGGCATGCTTGACCTCGGCGCGCTGGAAGTAGCGCAGGCCGCCGTACACGTGGTACGGAATGCCGGCCGAGAACAGCGCATGCTCGATCACGCGCGACTGCGCGTTGGAGCGGTACAGCACGGCGATCTCGCTGCGCGAGGCGCCGTCGTGGATCAGGTTCTTGGTTTCCTCGATAATCCACGACGCTTCGGACAGGTCCGAGTTGGCTTCGTAGACGCGCACCTGTTCGCCATGGCCGGCATCGGTGCGCAGATTCTTGCCCAGGCGCTTGCTGTTATTGGCGATCAGCACGTTGGCGGCGTCCAGGATGTGACCGTGCGAGCGGTAGTTCTGCTCCAGCTTGATCAGATTCTTGACGTGGTATTCGCGCTCGAAGGCGCTCATATTGCCGACGTTGGCGCCACGGAAGGCATAAATACTCTGGTCATCGTCGCCAACGGCGAACAGCGCGCCGCCCTGCTGGGTGCCGTGGCCGGACATCAGCTTCAGCCATTTGTATTGCAGGTCATTGGTGTCCTGGAACTCGTCGACCAGGATGTGCTGGAAGCGCTGCTGGTAATGCTCGCGCAGCGGCTGGTTGCGGCTCAGCAGCTCGTAGGTGCGCAGCAGCAGCTCGGCGAAATCGACCACGCCTTCGCGCTGGCACTGGTCGTCGTAAAGCTGGTACAGCTCGACCTTTTTGCGCTCATCGGCGTTGTACGGGTCGATCTTGTCGGCGCGCAGGCCCTGGTCCTTGGCGCCGTTGATGAAGTACATGATGTCCTTGGGCGGGAACTTCTCGTCGTCGACGTTGTTCGCCTTCAGCAGGCGCTTGATGGCCGACAGCTGATCCTGGGAATCGAGAATCTGGAACGTCTGCGGCAGCGCGGCGTCGCGGTGATGGGTGCGCAGCAGGCGGTTGCACAGGCCGTGGAAGGTACCGATCCACATGCCGCGCGTATTAATCGGCAACATGGCGGAGAGGCGGGTCAGCATCTCCTTGGCGGCCTTGTTGGTAAAGGTCACGGCCAGGATGCCGGAAGGCGACACCTGGCCGGTTTGCACCAGCCAGGCGATACGGGTAGTCAGAACGCGGGTTTTACCAGAACCGGCCCCCGCCAGAATCAGTGCGCTCTGCGCGGGCAAGGTAACAGCGGCAAGCTGTTCGTCGTTGAGGTTATGGAGAAGATTTTGCATCCCGTGATTATACCGGCTCATACTCCGGGGTCAGGTCCTCCATTGCTACACGGGCTGTACCGTAGCGATCGCTACGGTACAGCCCGTGTAGCAATGGAGGACCTGACCCCGGATTTTAGACGGATGGTGCAGGGACGGCTTTGCCGTTCTGTAAGCTTTCTTGCATCAGCGATTTGATCACGCGCTCGGCTTCACGCACGGCCTCGCTGTGTTTCAGGTTGAGTTCGCCCATGCGCACGTTCAGGTCGCCCATCGGACGGCTGGCTTCCGCCATTTTCTGTTGCAACGCTTTCATCGGCGCATTCTGCTCGTGCAGCTTGGCGAGCTTGGGCGCCAGTTCGCGCTGGTACTCGGCCATCTGTTTTTGCAGCGGCGCCATTTCGGCTTGCAGGCCGCTCATCTTTTCCTGGAATGCGCGCACTTTTTCCTGGCTGTTGTCCTGCTGCAGTTCACGCGCAGCCAGGTCCATGCGGCGGGCGACTTTTTCCTGGGCGCGCGCCACCAGTTCCATCTGGCGTTGTTGCACATCCATGTCGCGCTCGATCTGACGGCCGTAGTCGTGGCCCACGGTGTTCATCTGTTCGCCGATGGCGTTCATGATCTTGCCCTGCGCTTCCATCTTCTTGCCTTGGGCTTCCATCTGGCCGCCGATGCTGTCGACCGGCGCCCAAGCGCTGTCGATACGGGCGATGACCGCCGGGTCTTGCACCAGGTAGGTCTTGTCGCCGTCGCGGAACCAGAGGAAGTCACCCTTCACAGCGCCACGCAGTTCGGAAACCTTGCGGATGTCCTTGGTGGAGGCAGAGACCGTGATCGCTTCTTTGTTGCCGTGGACGATGGCATAGGCGCTGCGCTGGTTCGGGCCTTCGTTGACGGTCATGTGGTCGAACTTGACGCGGGCCGGCTGCGCCGGCATGGCCGGCGTGGCTGGCACAGCTTGCACGGCTGGAATGGCTGGCACCGCAGGCAAGGCTGGCACCGGGGCTGGAGCCTTCGGCGCAACGGGAGCGGCAGGAGCAATTGGTGCGATCGGCGCCACCGGCGCGGCTTGCGCAACGCGCGCCGGCGCTGCCGGTATCGCCGGCGGCGGCACCGGCTCGGCCGGTTCGATCAGGGCCGGTGGTTCCGGCGGTGCGGGCGGTTCGGGCAGCTGCGGCGCAGCGTGGGCATACAAGACCGCGCCGGCCGCCAGCAGGCCGGCCAGCGGCACCGCCATCTTCCAGCTGACAGGTTCAACATCGGGACGCAGCAGGCGTTTGATACGAGACATGAGATTTCCTCCGTGAGCCGCATGGGCTAGTTGTGTAGTGTCGAACTGAAAGCGATCCAGTTGCGACAGGGCTTGCGCCAGCTTTTGTGGCTGGCCGAGCATACCCACTGCCAGGTCGTCGGCGATTTGTTCCCGCTCGATCCGTATCCTGCGCGATATAGCCCAAACACTAGGGTGATAGAACAGCACGATCTCGATCGCGCTTTGTATGAGGTTGACCAGATAGTCGTTGCGCTTGATGTGCGCCAGTTCGTGCGCCAGCAGCGCTTCCAGCAAATCGGCCGGCATGCCGGTGACCAGCGCGGCCGGCACCAGCACGATCGGCTTCCAGCAGCCGGCGGTGATCGGACTATCGAGTTTGTCGGCCACGCCGAGACGCACATGCATCTCGATGCCGAAACGGCGCGCCAGCTCGGACAAGCGGCGCTGCCAGTAAGGATTGCTGGTGTATTCGTCCGCCCGCGTGTGGTCCGCCACCCATTTCAGGCCGATCGCCAGCCGCAGCGCCATCAGCGCGGCGCCCAGCAGCCACAGGCCGACGATCCACGGCAGTTGCCGGCGCAGCAGGTCGCGCAGCGCGGTCAGGTTGGGGTTTTCGGTGCGGCTTTCGGTGAGAACGGAGGTCCAGGTGGCGCCATCGCCGACGCTGAACACGTTGATGATCGGGCCGGCAACAATGCGCGACTCGGCCAGCTGCAGCAGGATGCCCGACAGCGGCAACACCGCGCACAACAGCAAGCCGCCGCAAGCGACCGCATAACGCGTTTGCGGACGCGCCTTGCGCAGCAGATACATCGCCAAGGTCACCGCCCAGCCGACCAGCAGACCTTGCCAGACGAAGTGCAGCAGCGCCCAACCGATGGCGGGCACCAGTGCCGACAACATAGTAGTAAGTTGTGATTCCATTGCCGCGCTCCCGATTGTTGGATGTAGAATAAATTATCTAGATCGCCATGTCTAGAACTTTTTTTCTACATCCAACGGGGCAGGCTTTTAGTACAGCACGACCGAGCGGATCGATTCGCCGCTCTTCATCAGGTCGAAGCCCTGATTGATGTCTTCCAGCTTGAGGCGGTGGGTGATCAGGTCATCGATGTTGAGCTTGCCATCCATGTACCAGTCGACGATCTTCGGCACGTCGGTGCGGCCGCGTGCGCCGCCGAAGGCCGAACCCTTCCACTCGCGTCCCGTCACCAGCTGGAACGGACGGGTGGAGATCTCCTGCCCCGCCGCCGCCACGCCGATGATGATCGACTTGCCCCAACCCTTGTGGCAGCACTCCAGCGCCTGGCGCATCAGGGTGGTGTTGCCGACGCACTCGAAGCTGTAGTCGGCGCCGCCGTCAGTCAGCTGGATGATGTGGTCAACCACATTTTCCACCTCGTTCGGATTGACGAAGTGCGTCATGCCGAACTTGCGCGCCATCGCTTCACGGCCCGGATTGATGTCGACGCCAATGATCTTGTCCGCGCCAACCATCTTGGCCGCCTGGATCACGTTCAGGCCGATGCCGCCCAGGCCGAACACCACCACGTTGGCGCCCGCTTCCACCTTGGCGGTGAACAGCACGGCGCCCACGCCGGTGGTGACGCCGCAACCGATGTAGCAAACTTTATCGAACGGCGCGTCTTCGCGGATTTTGGCCAGCGCAATCTCCGGCACCACGATGTAGTTGGAGAAGGTGGACGTGCCCATGTAGTGGTAGATCGGCTTGCCGTCGATGGAGAAACGGCTGGTCGCATCCGGCATCAGGCCACGGCCCTGGGTCGAGCGGATCGACTGGCACAGATTGGTCTTTTGGGACAGGCAGAATTTGCACTGGCGGCATTCCGGCGTGTACAGCGGAATGACGTGGTCGTCCTTCTTCAGCGATTTGACGCCGGGGCCGACATCGACCACGATGCCTGCGCCTTCGTGGCCCAGGATGGCCGGGAAAATCCCTTCCGGATCGGCGCCGGACAGGGTGTAGTAATCGGTGTGGCAGATGCCGGTGGCCTTGATTTCGACCAGCACTTCGCCTTCGCGCGGGCCGCCCAATTCGACTTCTTCAATCGTCAGGGGCTTGCCCGCTTGCCAGGCAACGGCTGCTTTGGTTTTCATGATGTTCCTTTCGCGTTGGAACATCATGATAACAAAATCAATCGTGGAACGCGTCCACCACTTTACGTTTCCCCAGCATGAAAGCATCGGCCACATGGCGCAGCGGCGCCACGTCGACGTCGGACTTGCCGGCGCGGACGATCTCGGCGAAACGCTGGTACAGCGACGGGTACTCGGCCTCTTTCTCCAGCGCCTGCTCGGCGCCGTCGATCCACAGGCGCGCGCCGCCATCGGCCAGGCGCAGCTCGCCCTTGGCGGTGGTGACGATGATGTCCCAGCTTTGCTTGCCGGTCTGGCGCCAGTCGAATTCCGCGTGCACCTTGACGCCGTCGGCGTTCTGGAAATGCAGGTCGGCGCCGATCGGCGCGTCGCGGTTTTCAGGGAACTCCAGCGCGGCCTGGGTCAGGAACACCGCCGACGGCAGGATCTCGGTGACGATCGACAGCGCGTTGATGCCCGGATCGAACACGCCCAGGCCGCCGGCCTGCCAGATCCAGTCCTGGTTCGGGTGCCACTGGCGCACGTCTTCCTTCCAGATCACGTGCATCGCGGTCGGCGCGTTGGCGGCCAGGTGGGCCTTGGCCGGCTGCACGCCCGGCGCATAGCGCGAGTGCCAGCTGGCGAACAGGCTCACGCCCTGTTCGGCGGCGTAGGATTCCAGGTCGGCCACTTCCGACAGGGTGGCGCCGGGCGGCTTTTCCATGAACACGTGCTTGCCGGCGGCCAGCGCCTTGCGCGCGGCGGCGTAGCGGTACTGCGGCGGCATGCACAGCGAAACGGCTTCGATGGACGGATCGGCCGCCAGCATCGCCTCGATGGTCGGGAAGCTGGGGACGTTGTCGATGGTGTTGTTGCGGCTGGCCGTGGCGACCAGCGCGTAATCGGCATTGGCGCGGATCGCCGGCAAGTGTTGGTCGTAAACGATTTTGCCCACGCCGACGATGGCGAGTTTGATAGGTGACGTCATTCCGTTCTTTCCTGATTGAGTTGATTCTGGCGAATCATGCAGCCTATCACCTCAGCCAAGCGCGCAACAAGCGCGGACCGGCGTCACCGAGTATTTATTATCAATATTGCGATTATTGGGGTTCAACCGGCATCGCAGTACCGACGCCCAGCAGGTCCGACACCGTGCGCCACAGCTGGCGCGGCGAAGTCCACGGCTTGGGCAGAAAGGCGTTGCCGGCCTGGTGGTGTTCCGGATGGCGGGCCGAGTACATCAGCACGCGCGCGTCGGCTTGCTCGCGGCGCAGCTCGGCCAGCAGGTCGAGGCCATCGCCGTCCGGCAGATCCGGGTCCAGCACCACCAGCGCGAATTTCTCTTTTTGCAGCAGCTCCTGCGCTGCGGCCAAGGTCGGCACATGGGTCACCTGGGTTTCCGGCACCAGCAGCGCCGCCAGCACCAGCGCCGCATCGTGGTCGCTATCGACATGCAGCACGCGCGGGGCGGATGCAAAAATCGAAAAGCCGATGGCGCCACCGCTGTCTTCGGTGAATGGACGATAGGTACTGGTAGGCAAATCATTGGTCATATCGGTCTCCGCTGGAAGCTAAGTGCAAGCTCGGCGGAGTTGGGCCGAAATGTAGGGCGTGGCGCAGGGTGCAGGCGGCCAATGACGCGGCAGATGCAGTTTTAGGTCCTGCCGCTGGTGAGGCGGACGGATAAGCTTTATCCGCCGCTCAGACGATAGTGTATATCAGAAATGATTTAGAGCAAGGAAAATTGCCCCTTCCGTTTACTTTTTCAGACGGTTGCTGAACGCGGTATGCAAGCTGTTCAATGTTTCCTCGGCGGCCAGCAACTGGTCGGCCACCTCGTTGACCTTGCGCCGGTTCGAGCGGGCGTGGTCGCGCAGCACCTCGAAGGCGGTGTTGCGGTCGGTCTGGAATTTGCACATTAGCAAGCCCACGGCCAGGCTGGTTTCGCGACCGGCGGCCAGGGCCGCGTTCAAATTCAGCTCGGTGCGGCGCAGCTGACGGATTTCATCGGCGCGCGCCAGACCGGCGGCAAACGCCGGCATCAGGTGTTTTTCATCGACCGGCTTGACCAGGAAGCCGACCGCGCCGTAGGAGGCGGCCTGCTTGCCGGCGTCGGCGTCGCCACGGCCGGACAGGAACATGAACGGCACCGAACTGGTGGCGTGCAGTTGCTTGGCCAGCTCCAGGCCGTTCATGCCGGGCATGTGGATGTCCAGCAGGGCCAGGTCCGGCTCGCGCTGGGCGATGGCTTGCAGGGCTTGTTCGGCGGAAGACGCCTTGACGACTTCGTAACCGGCATGGCCCAGCACTTCCCCGAGGAAGTCGAGCAGCAGAGGATCGTCGTCGACGATGAGAATCGAGCGCTTCGGAGTGGGAGTAGATGCAGTCATGAGCGGAAACCTTAGGCTAATACTAACGCCTCATTATATGACCGAAATCCCCCCACACTCCAAGCGATTTTATTGCTGTGCGAAAAGCGATTGGAATTCCCCCACCGCCTGGGCCACACTTTCAGCTTGGTAGACGCTGCTGATGGCCGCCACCATGCTGGCGCCGCGCGCCACCAGCGGTGCGGCGTTTTCCGGCGTCATGCCGCCGATCACCACGGTCGGCACGCGGATCACGTCGCGCGCCTGGTCGAGGATGGCCGGCTGCGTGGTGACCGCGTACTTTTTCACGCGCGACGGGTAGAAACCGCCGAAGGCGACGTAGCTGGCGCCGGCCTCCTGCGCGCTCAGCGCGCGCGGCATGTCGCCGTAGCAGGAGGCGCCGATGATCTTGTTCTTGCCGAGGCGGGCGCGCACCTGCGCCACTTCGGCGTCGGTGCCGCCGAGATGGACGCCGTCGGCATCGAGCTCAATGCACAGGTCGACGTGGTCGTTTACGATGAAGGGCACGCGGTGGCGGCGGCACAGGGCCAGCAGCGCGGTGGCCTGCTCACGGCGCAGCACCGGGCCGACTTCCTTGTGGCGGTATTGCAGCAGCGCGATGGGCGCGGCCAGCATGGCCTGTTCGCTCAATTGCAGCAGGCGGCTGGTGTCGTCCCAGTTGGGGGTGACGAGGTAGAGTCCTTGCATGATTTTTCCTTGGTTAGCGCAGCGGAATGCGCTGGCCGGCGGCGATGGCGTAAGCATCGCGCAGCGCGTGATAGGTGTATTGCTGGGCGTGCTCCAGCGCGACGGCGGTCGGCAGGCCCAGCGCCAGTTGGCCGGCGATGGCGGAAGCCAGCGTGCAACCGCTGCCATGAAACTCGCCCGCCAGCCGCGTCCAGCGCCAGGCGCGCGACGGCTGCTCCGCGCCCGGGCCGTACCAGCGGTTGACGACTTCATCGCCGTCGCCGTGGCCGCCCGTGATGAGAACATGGCGGCCGCCGCGCGCGCGCAGCAGCTGCGCTTGCGCGTTCGGCAGCGTGGCGTCGGTCAGCGACTGCGCCTCTGGGCCGTTGGGCGTGATGACGGTCGCCAGCGGCAGCAACGGCGCCAGCGCCTGCACCGCGTCATCGCGCGACAACAGGTCGCCATGACCGCTGGCCAGTACCGGATCAAGCACCACCGGCAGCTCCGGCTGACGCTCGCGCAGGCACGCAATGACCTGCGCAATCGCCAGCGCATTGGCAGCACTGCCGGTGATCCCGATCTTCACCGCGCTGATGGCGATCTTGTCGATCAAGGCCTGCGCCTGACGCAGCACCAACTCCGCCTCCGCCGGCTGCACGCCGTAGACGCGGTCGTTGTCCTGCACCGTCAGCGCCGTGCAGACCGTGAGCGCATGCACGCCCTGCCCTGCCAGCGCCTGCAGATCGGCCGACAGCCCGGCGCCGCCGGACGGATCGAGTCCGGCGAACACCAGTACGCATGGCCGCGTGCTGCCGGCTGTGGCCAAGCCACCCCTCATGCCAGCCGGCCCGCCATCGGCGACGACGGCGACGCCGCGAACTTGCGCGGAATGCGCCCGGCCAGATAAGCCTCACGCCCAGCCTGCACGCCCAGCTTCATGGCGCGCGCCATGCGCACCGGATCCTGCGCACCGGCGATGGCGGTGTTCATCAGCACACCGTCGCAACCAAGCTCCATGGCGATGGCCGCATCGGACGCCGTACCCACGCCGGCATCGACCAGCACCGGCACCTTGGCCTGCTCGATAATCAGCGACAGGTTCCAGGGATTCAGGATACCCATGCCGGAGCCGATCAGGGAAGCCAGCGGCATCACCGCCACACAACCGATATCCTCCAGCATGCGTGCCTGGATCGGATCGTCGCTGCAGTAGACCATCACATCGAAACCATCCTTGACCAGTTCACGGGCCGCGACCAGCGTCTCCGGCATATTCGGGAACAAGGTCTTCTCATCGCCCAGCACCTCCAGCTTCACCAGCTTGTGGCCATTGAGCAGCTCGCGCGCCATCTGCAAAGTGTAGACCGCATCCTTCGCCGTATAGCAGCCGGCGGTATTCGGCAGTATCGTGTACTGCGAAGGCGGCAACACATCGAGCAAACTGGGCGCCTTCGGATCCTGGCCGATATTCACGCGGCGGATCGCCACCGTAATAATCTCCGCCTCCGCTGCATCGGTCGCTTCGCGCGTCTGCTGCAGATCTTTATACTTCCCACTACCGACCAGCAGGCGCGAACGATATTCCTTGCCTGCGATTTTTAATACATCACTCATTTCCGTCTCCGATTTAACCGCCGCCGATGGCGCGCACGATATCCACTTTGTCCTGCGCCTGCAGGACGTGCTCCCGCCACTGCTGGCGCGGCACCACATTGCGGTTGACCGCCAGCGCCAGCGCCTGCCCGGTCAACTCCAGCGCATCGATCAACTGATCCAGCGTCTGCTGCGACGGCACCTGGCGCCGCGCCCCATTCAACTCAATCTCGATCATGATCGATCACGCCTTGGAATACAGCTCGGCGCCGTTCTTCATGAACTCCACCGCCTTCACCTGCATGCCGTTCTCAGCATACGCGCGCACCTCCTGCGTAATCTTCATCGAACAGAAATGCGGCCCGCACATGGAGCAGAAATGCGCCACCTTGGCCGAATCCTTGGGCAGGGTCTCGTCGTGGAACTCGCGCGCCTTGTCCGGATCCAGGCCGATATTGAACTGGTCATCCCAACGGAACTCAAAGCGCGCCTTGGACAGCGCGTTGTCGCGGATCTGTGCACCTGGATGGCCCTTCGCCAGATCGGCCGCATGCGCCGCGATCTTGTACGTGATGATGCCGTCCTTGACGTCGTTCTTGTCCGGCAAGCCCAGATGTTCCTTCGGCGTCACATAGCACAGCATCGCCGTGCCATACCAGCCTATCTGCGCCGCGCCGATGCCGGAGGTGATGTGGTCATAGCCCGGCGCGATATCGGTGGTCAGTGGTCCCAGCGTGTAGAACGGCGCCTCATGGCACTGCTCCAGCTGCAGATCCATATTCTCCTTGATCAGCTGCATCGGCACGTGGCCCGGGCCTTCGATCATCACCTGCACGTCGTGCTTCCAGGCGATCTGCGTCAGCTCGCCCAGCGTTTTCAGTTCTCCCAGCTGTGCCTCATCGTTGGCGTCATAAATCGAGCCTGGACGCAAACCGTCGCCCAGCGAGAACGACACGTCATACGCCTTCATGATCTGGCAGATCTCCTCGAAGTGCGTGTACAGGAACGACTCCTTGTGATGCGCCAGGCACCACTTGGCCATGATCGAACCGCCGCGCGAAACGATGCCGGTCAGGCGCTTGGCCGTCAGCGGCACATAGCGCAGCAGCACACCGGCATGGATGGTGAAGTAATCGACACCCTGCTCCGCCTGTTCGATCAGCGTATCGCGATAAATCTCCCAGGTCAGATCTTCGGCCTTGCCGTTGACCTTCTCCAGCGCCTGGTAAATCGGCACGGTGCCGATAGGTACGGGGCTGTTACGGATGATCCACTCGCGCGTTTCGTGTATATGCTTGCCGGTGGAGAGATCCATGACGTTGTCGCCGCCCCAGCGGATGGCCCAGGTCATCTTCTCGACTTCCTCGCCGATGGACGACGTCACCGCCGAGTTGCCGATGTTGGCGTTGATCTTGACCAGGAAATTGCGGCCGATGATCATCGGCTCGATTTCCGGGTGATTGATATTGGCCGGAATGATGGCGCGTCCACGGGCGATTTCCTCGCGCACGAATTCCGGCGTGATCTCGGCCGGGATGCTGGCGCCGAACGATTGTCCCGGATGCTGGCGGCCCATCAAATCGGCCAGGCGCTGACCCATCGGCCCAGAATTCTTCAGGTTTTCCAGATACTCCCGGCGGCGCAGGTTCTCGCGGATGGCGACGAACTCCATCTCCGGCGTGATGATGCCCTGCCGCGCGTAGTGCATCTGCGTCACGTTGCGGCCTTCGCGCGCGCGGCGCGGTTTGCGGTGCAGGTTGAAGCGCAGTTCGGCCAGTTGCGGATCGGCCAGACGCTGCTGGCCATACTCGGAGGTCGGGCCGTCCAGCTCCTCGGTATCGCCGCGCTCCAGTATCCACGGCAGGCGCGGCGTCGCGGCCAGGCCGGAGCGGATATCGATCGCTGCTTCCGGATCGGTGTACGGGCCGGAGGTGTCGTAGACGTAGATCGGCGGATTGGCTTCGAAGCCGAACGATGCGGGCGTGTCGGACTGGGTGATCTCGCGCATCGGCACGCGAATGTCGGGGCGGCTGCCCTGGACGTAGACTTTGCGTGAATTGGGTAAAGGCTTGATGGCTGCCTCGTCCACCGTGGCGGTGGCGGAGAGGAATTTGGCGTTGGCGTTCATTTGGCTCCTTTGTTCGGCTACAGGAGCCAGCAAAGGAGGTTGGACGACAGCCCGCGTACATGAATCAGGAGTAGCGGCGGCATCCTAAGCTTCCCTTCGCTGGCATTATCCAGATCAGGTTCGGAGGGTATTTCTCACCCGCGCCGCAGAATGCGACGCAGGACCCCTAGCGTGTGCCACCTTGCGGCAGCGGATGGAATTATAGGCCCAACCTTTCAATTTCACCAACCGGTTTCGTAGTACCCTAGCCGGAAATCCGCACAGGGGACAAATCATGTCGGCTCATCGCATTTTCACGACCGCGTTTGCGAAGGTATATCCGCTGTACGTACAGAAGGCCGAGCGCAAGGGACGCACGCAGGCAGAAGTCGATCAGATCATCTGCTGGTTGACGGGCTACGACGATGCCGGGCTGCGCCGGCAAATCGAACTGGGGATTGATTTTCAGGCTTTCTTCGACGAGGCGCCGGCCATGCATCCAAACAGTGCGCTCATCACAGGCCTGGTCTGCGGCGTCCGCGTCGAAGATGTTGAAGATCCGCTCATGCACAAGATCCGCCAACTGGACAAGCTAATCGACGAACTCGCCAAAGGAAAGGCGATGGAAAAAATCCTGCGCCATTAGCGCCCCGTGCCCCCGTGCATGCGCTAGTCCTTGAACTGCGGGGTGGATTTGCTCATGCCGGCCATCATGGCCGCTTGCAGGTCGGCCGACATCAGCATGGCGGCGTTCCAGGTGGCGACGTAGTTCAGGCCATCGGCCACGGAATGATCGCGGGCGTAGGTGATCATCTCCTTCACGCCGCGCACCGACAGTGGCGACTTGGCGGCGATCTGCGCGGCGATCTCGCGCACGCCGGCGCGCAAGGCTTCCAGCGATTCGAACACGCGGTTCACCAGGCGCATGTCTTTCGCCTCGGCGGCATCGAACTTGCGGGCGGTGTAGGCCAGTTCGCGCGCCATGCCTTCGCCGATCAGGCGCGGCAGGCGTTGCAGCGTGCCCACGTCCGCCACCATGCCGATATCGATTTCCTTGATGGTGAACCACGCGTCGGACGAGCAGTAGCGCATGTCGGCGCAAGCGATCAGGTCTATGCCGCCGCCGACGCAAGCGCCGTGCACTGCGGCCAGCACCGGCTTGCGGCAGCGTTCCAGGCTGGTCAGCGTATCCTGCAGATCGAGAATCACCCGGCGCAAGTTTTCGCGCGTGCGGCCGTCGCAATCATCGCGCACCTGGGCGCCGACGCCCAACATCATCTGCAGATCGATGCCGGCGGTGAAAGCCTTACCCTCGCCTTCCAGAACCGCCACCCGTATCTCCGGCGTCTCATCGACATAGCGAAACGCGCTGCGAATCTCATTCCACATCGCCGCATTCATCGCATTCAACTTCTCCGGCCGGTTCAGCCGCACCGTCGCGATGTGGTCTTCGACACTCACAGTCAAGGTCTCAAAATCGGGCATGCAGGTCTCCATATTATTAACGATGCTCTTTGGTGTGCCAGATACGTAGAACATCGATGGTTGAGTTTTTAATTTCGTAGCGTATTTCATAGCGGCGCACAAGTATCCTGCGCACATCGCGCGGCAAGAACTGGCCTAGCGGCTCGCCTATTCTGGGATTGGCCAGCAATACCTCGGGCGCTTCAATCAGGGCGCGAATCGTCCTGGCAGCCGCGTTCGCATCTCCGCGTTCCAAAAATTCGTGCAGGCGTTGCAGGTCGGAGAGCGCTTTTTTGCTCCAATGCAGTTTCATTTTTTTGCCGGCACCGGCAAGGGAAGCGGTGACGCGGTCCCGAGGCTCTCTGCCCACACCTTGACATCCTGATGGTCAACAAAATGACCGTTATCGATATCATCCATAGCTTCGAGCGTCAGCAAGTCTCGCAAGTCGGATGCCGTATCAGCAACTTCCCGTAGCAAGGACTGCAGCACCTGCCTTTTCTCCTGCAGACTTAGCAATTTAATACCAGCCTCTATCTCCGACAAGGTCATGGCCATAGCATTCTCCTCTCAGTTGATGCCCTATTCTAGCTGCCACAATAATGCGCAGCAGGGGCCGCGTCATCTATAATGGCTGTTTCCGCAAACGCATTTATAGAATACTCAACCAAATCATGGAATTAGCCAAGTCTTTCGAGCCTGCCGACATTGAACAGTTCTGGCGCAACGAGTGGGAATCGCGCGGTTACTACACCGCCTCCATCGACGCCGGTAAGCCTTCTTTCAGCATCCAGCTGCCGCCGCCGAACGTCACCGGCACCCTGCACATGGGCCATGCCTTCAACCAGACCATCATGGATGGCCTGACCCGCTACCATCGCATGCTGGGCCACAACACCGCCTGGATTCCGGGCACCGACCACGCCGGCATCGCCACCCAGATCGTGGTGGAGCGCCAGCTCGACGCGCAGAAAATCTCGCGCCACGACCTCGGCCGCGAAGAATTCATCAAGAAGGTGTGGGAGTGGAAAGAGAAATCCGGCTCCATCATCACCGGCCAGATGCGCCGCCTGGGCGCCTCGCCGGACTGGAAACGCGAATACTTCACCATGGACGAGCCGCGCTCGAAAGTGGTGACCGACGTCTTCGTGCGCCTGCACGAGCAAGGCCTGATCTACCGCGGCAAGCGCCTGGTCAACTGGGACCCGGTGCTGGGCACCGCCGTCTCCGACCTGGAAGTGGTGTCGGAAGAGGAAGACGGCTCGATGTGGTACATCAAGTACCCGCTGGCCGATGGCAGCGGCTTCCTGACTGTGGCCACCACCCGGCCTGAAACCATGCTGGGCGACGTCGCCGTGGCCGTGGACCCGACCGACGAACGCTACACCGCCCTGGTCGGCAAGATGCTGACACTGCCGCTGGTCGGCCGCGAAATCCCGATCATCGCCGACGAATACGTCGACAAAGCTTTCGGCACCGGCTGCGTGAAGATCACCCCTGCGCACGACCTGAACGACTACGCCGTCGGCCAGCGCCACAAGCTTCCGCTGCTAACCATCATGACGCTGGAAGCGAAGATCATCGACGACGCACCGGAAGCCTATCGCGGCCTGGACCGCTTCGTGGCCCGCAAACAAATCGTCGCCGACCTGGAAGCGCAAGGCCTGCTGGAACAGGTCAAGCCGCACAAGCTGATGGTGCCGCGCGGCGACCGTACCGGCGTCATCATCGAGCCGATGCTGACCGACCAATGGTTCGTCGCCATGAGCAAGCCGGCACCGGAAGGCACTTTCTTCCCAGGCAAATCGATCGCCGAAACCGCGCTGGAAAAAGTCGCCAACGGCGAAATCAAGTTCGTGCCGGAAAACTGGACCACCACCTACAACCAGTGGCTGAACAACATCCAGGACTGGTGCATTTCGCGTCAACTGTGGTGGGGCCACCAGATCCCGGCATGGTACGACGACGCCGGCAACATCTTCGTCGCCAAAACCGAAGCCGAAGCCGTCGCGCAAGCGGCCGCCAAGGGCATCACCACGCCGCTGCGCCGCGACAACGACGTGCTCGACACCTGGTTCTCGTCCGCGCTGGTGCCGTTCTCGACCCTGGGCTGGCCGGAAGAAACGCCGGACATCAAGGCCTTCCTGCCATCGTCGGTGCTGGTGACCGGCTTCGACATCATCTTCTTCTGGGTGGCGCGCATGGTCATGATGACCGCGCACTTCACCGGCAAGGTGCCGTTCGAAACCGTGTACGTGCACGGCCTGGTGCGCGACTCGCAGGGCCAGAAGATGTCCAAGTCCAAGGGCAACACGCTGGACCCGATCGACCTGATCGACGGCATCGGCATCGATGCGCTGGTGGAGAAACGCACCACCGGCCTGATGAACCCGAAAGCGGCCGAGAAGATCGCCAAGGCCACCCGCAAGGAATTCCCGGAAGGCATCGCCGCCTACGGCACCGACGCCGTGCGCTTCACCATGGCGTCGTACGCCTCGCTGGGCCGCAACATCAACTTCGACCTGGGCCGCGCCGAAGGCTACCGCAACTTCTGCAACAAGCTGTGGAACGCCACCCGTTTCGTGATGATGAACACGGAAGAGAAGGACTGCTCCGCTTCCGAAGCCGACCTGTCGAACGCCGACAAGTGGATCATCTCGCTGCTGCAAAAAGCCGAGCTGGACGTGGCCAAGGGCTTCGAAGACTTCCGCTTCGACAACATCGCCTCGACCATCTACAAATTCGTATGGGATGAGTATTGCGACTGGTATCTGGAAGTCGCCAAGGTGCAGGTCCAGCACGGCACCGAAGGCCAGCAACGCGCCACCCGTCACACGCTGCTGCGCGTACTGGAAGTGGTGCTGCGCCTGGCGCATCCAGTGATTCCGTTCGTGACCGAAGCGCTGTGGCAAGCGATTGCCCCGCTGGCCGGCAAGACTGGTGATTCGATCATGATGCAGCCGTACCCGATCGCCAACACCGCCAACATCGATGAAGCGGCCGAAGCCTGGATGCAGCAGCTGAAGGCGCTGACCGATGCGACGCGTAACCTGCGCGGTGAGATGCAACTGGCGCCATCGCTGCGCGTGCCGCTGATCGTCGAGCCGGGCAATGCGGCCGAGAAGGCAGCAATGGAAGGCTTCGCAGCCTACGTGCAGTCGCTGGGCAAGCTGTCGGAAGTGCAGATTGTGGATGCGTTGCCGGAATCGCCGGCGGCCGTGTCCATCGTTGGCACCACCAAGCTGATGCTGAAGGTCGAGATCGACGTCAAGGCCGAGCGCGAGCGTTTGTCGAAAGAGATCACCCGCCTGGAAGGCGAGATCAACAAGGCCAATGGCAAGCTGTCGAACGAAAGCTTCGTGGCGCGCGCGCCGGCTGAGGTGGTGGCGCAGGAGAAGGAACGCGTTGCCAACTTCAGTGCGACGCTGGACAAGATGCGCGAGCAATTCACCAAGCTGCCAGCCGCCTGATAGCATCAGTCGTCAATCAAAAAGCCGCCCGGTGCAAACCGCGCGGCTTTTTTCACTTCTGGACACCCGGCGCACCGCACGAACTACTGCACATGGATTGCCCTGACAGAGATTGTTTCCACACCAGCCGAAAACGACTGCGACACCATAAACTCATCATAGTCGGGATGGGCATATTCAAACGTCACTTCGCCGGCTTCGCGCGTGATGGCAATCGGCTTGCGCGACAAAATCGCTCCGGCTTCACTTCCGTATGGCTTAGGCCAACCCACAAGGGCGAGACGCTTGGCCACCGCCAAAATGACATCGCGCGATGAAGGCTGTGCGACGCTTCGCTCGGAGATGGTCTGCAGTAGAAAATGCTCACATCCGCCAACGGTGACTGAGATTTTGCCGAGGTCCTTGGAATGCCAGCGGACCGCGAGCTCCTCGCTGAGGTATTCGGCGCCGGCATGACGACTTGCCAGGGCCTTGGCCTCACGCTCAAAATGTTCTGGGTCAAGCAGGCACTCTGCAAACGCCGAGTGAGCATGCAGGACGATGAGAGAGAGAAAACAGATGCGCAAGCGATTCATGAGCTCCTCGATTGAATTAGGTTGCGGGTCTCAGGCCAGCAATTCGGCGTAGCGGGGAATGTCGATATTTCCCCCGCTGATGATGATGCCTACACGCTTGCCTTGCAGTTGGGTTTTCATCGCCCGCGCAGCCGCCAGGCCCAGGCAGCCCGTGGGTTCCACCACCATCTTCATGCGCTCCGCAAAGAACCGCATTTCGGCGCGCAATTGTTCGTCGCTGGCGGTGAGGATGTCGTCCACATCGCGCTGGATAATCGGGAAGGTCAGATTGCCCAGATGCTGGGTTTGCGCACCGTCCGCAATCGTCTTCGGCGTCTCGATATGCACGATGCTGCCGCTGCGGAACGATTGCTGGCCGTCGTTGCCCGCTTCCGGCTCCACGCCGTACAGCTTGGCGCTAGGCGACAAGGCACGCGTCGCCAGCGCCGTGCCGCTCAGCAGCCCGCCGCCGCCCAAGGGGGCGAATACATAGTCCAGCAATCCCACCTCTTCGAACAACTCCTTGGCCGCCGTGCCCTGTCCTGCGATCACATCTTCATGGTCGTATGGCGGAATCAGGGTCAGGCCGTGCTTGGCTGCCAGGTCGCGGCCGATCTGTTCGCGGTCTTCCTTGTAGCGGTCGTAGATCACCACCTGCGCGCCGTAGCCGCGCGTGGCCGCCACCTTGGCCGCCGGCGCATCGTGCGGCATGACGATGGTGGCCGGAATGCCCAGCAGCTTGGCCGACAAGGCGATGCCCTGCGCGTGGTTCCCTGACGAAAACGCCACCACGCCCGCCTTGCGCTGCGCCGGCGAAAACTTCATCAGCGCGTTGTAGCTGCCACGGAACTTGAACGCGCCCATGCGCTGGAAGTTCTCACACTTGAAATACACTTCCGCACCCAGCTCCGCATTGGCGGTGCTGGACGTCAGCACCGGCGCGCGATGCGCTACGCCGGCAATGCGCTCCGACGCGGCAACCACGTCGGCAAAGGTAGGGAGTTTCAGTTCGCTCATGATGATTCCTGTAGTGGATTAGCGCGCGTCGTTGTAGACGGTGGCGCGGGAGACGTTGAGATAGGCGGCGACGATGTCCATGGCCCGGCGCACATCGCTCAGGCCGGCTTCCTTCAGCTCGCGCATCAAGGCCTTGCGCTCGTCGGCCTTCAGCGCGCGCGGCGTGCTGCCCAAGCGGGCGGCGAATTGATCGATGCGCAGGCGGATGGCATCGGCGCCGGCCGGCGCCATGGTTTCGCTGACGGCGGCGGCCGTGTCCACGCTGCCGAACTGGGTCAGCATGGTATTCAGGCTGCGGAACACGGTCAGGTCCACGTTCATGCACAGCGCCGCCACATAACGGCCCTCGCTGTCCTTGATGCCGATGGACGTGCTCTTGGCCAGACGGCCGTCGGGGAAGGTGTTGGGATAGTTGGCGATCACCTGCTCGAACGCCGGATCGGCCGCGCGCGCCAGCCCCAGCTCGGTGGCCGGGGCGCCGACGCTGCGGCCGGACAGGTTGTTGTGGATCGCCAGGATGGCGTGCTCCGGCTCGGTCAGGTCGTGCAGCACCACTTCGCAAAACGGCGCCAACGTCCTGCCGAGACCTTCGGCCACTTGCTGCATCTGTGCAAGCAAGTTGTGGTGTTCAGATGTTTTTTCCATCTGAACATATTATCTTATTTTAGAATTTTTGTGTAATCAGCCCGGTTTTGACTTGCTGTCGACGGGATTTTGCACGCGTGAGCCCTGGCGTTGCCGGGATTCATCCTTTTGCGGTTCGCCCTTGCCCTTGTCCACGCCGGCGCCGCTGGTGGCCCCTTCCGTGCCGGAGCGGGTGCCGGCGATACCGTCCACGGTGCCGGGGCCGCCGATCGATTGGTCATGTTGTGTCATGATGTTTCTCCTTGATGAGCCACCATGCTAGCGATCTCCGGCCCCGGCCGCCATCAGCGCCAAGCGCGCGCCCGTGTAGGAATTTTGGACGATAGCCTCTAATTTGCGGTGCGCATGATATGCGATCATCGCTGCACTAAAACAAAGGAGACGCATATGAAATTCCTCGCATTGATCGCAGCCGTCGCGCTGTCCATCGCCCCGGCCTTCGCCGACACCACCTCGCCGACCGGCCTGTGGAAAAACATCGACGACGAGACCGGCAAGCCGAAAGCGCTGATCCGCATCACCGAGAGCAACGGCGTGCTGACCGGCCAGATCGAGAAGATCTTCCGCGACGCCAATGAAGACCAGAATCCCAAGTGCGACAAGTGCGAAGGCGCGCGCAAGGACCAGCCTATCATTGGCATGACCATCCTGTCCGGCCTGAAGAAGGACGGCGAGGAATACGCCGGCGGCGAGATCCTCGATCCGAACAACGGCAAGGTCTACAAGAGCAAGCTGCGCCTGGCCGACGGCGGCAAGAAGCTCAACGTGCGCGGCTACATCGGCGTACCGATGCTGGGCCGCTCGCAGACCTGGGTGCGCCAGGACTAAGCCGCTATCGCGGCGTCTGACGTTTAATCTCCACAAAGTTTCCTAGTTTCAATGTGCTGTGCGCGCTGGCGCACATACCGGCCCGCCTGGGCGTGACATGGTGATCTGCTGGCTTGCGCAAAAATGCGCGAGCCACTAGAAGTTCCACCGGTTTGAGCACAAAGGAAACACCATGAATGCTTTGCAGAGATATACCAAGACGTTGTCTTGTTCCATCGGCTTCCTCGCCGCCACCTTGCTGGCCGGCTGCGGCGGCGGCGACCAGGGCCGCGATGCCATTCTTGGCGTGCCAGCCGCGACGCTCGTGGCGTTGGCGGTCACACCGGCCACAGCCAGCGTCGCTGCGGGCACCACCCAACAGTTCACCGCGACCGCCACTTATAGCGACAATTCCACTCAAACGGTGGCCGCCGCCTGGACTTCGGCCACGCCGGCCGTCGCCACCGTTGCTTCGGCCACCGGCCTGGCCAGCGGCGTCAGCGTCGGCAATAGCGTGATCAGCGCAGCCTACAACGGCAAGACCGCCTCGGCCACGCTGACCGTCACCCCGGCCGTGCTGCTGTCGATTGCCGTCACGCCGCAAGCGCCCACCGTACTGATCGCCGCCACGCGCCAGCTCGCCGTGATCGGCACCTACTCGGACGCGACCACCCAGGACCTGACGGCCAGCTCGACCTTCGTGTCGGCCACCCCGGCCAGCGCCATCGTCAACAGCGACGGCCTGGTCACCGGCATGGCACTGGGCACCTCCGTGGTCACGGCCAGCAACGGCGGCAAGAACGCCAGCACCACTGTCACGGTGCCAGCCGCAACGCTGAGCAGCATCAGCGTCACGCCATCCACCTCGACGGTGTTGATCGACGGCCAGCAGCAATACATCGCCACCGCTACCTATTCGGATAACACCACCGCGTTTGTCACCAACACCGCTGTGTGGAGCTCCACCAGCCCGACCATCGGCACCGTGGCCGCCACCGGCCTCGCGACCGGCCGTGCCGCAGGCAGCACCACCATCAGCGCCACGGTCGGCGCCCGATCGGGCAGCGCCGCGCTCACCGTTGTCGCCGTCGAGCCACCAACCACCACGCCAACGCCGACGCCACCGCAGCTGCAGCCGGTGCCACTGGGCAGCGCCGCCAACTTCGCGGTACTGGCCGGCACCGCGCTGACCAACAATGCCGGCGGCACTACGCTGATCCGGGGCGATGTCGGTTCGCCATCGCAAACCACCGATCCGACGCTGGCCGCCGGCTTCACCAACTATAAATCCGGCGCCATCCTGGCCGGCGCGCTGGCCGACCTGCAAACCGCCATCAGCAACGCCAACGGCCGCAGCTGCGACGTCAGCTTTGCCGGCGATATCGACCTCGGCGGCCAGACCCTGGCGCCGGGCGTGTATTGCTACGCCGGAGCGATCAGCATCACCGGCACCCTGAAGCTGAGCGGCCCAGGCGTGTACATCTTCCGCACCGCGCTCACGCTCAACTCGGCGGCCAACTCGATCGTCGCGCTGACCAATGGCGCCACTGCGGCCAACGTCAGCTGGCTGCCGGTCGGTCCGACCACGCTCGGCGCCAACAGCGTCTTCAAGGGCAGCATCCTCGGCCAATCGGCCGCGATCACGGTGGGCGACAACACGACGCTGTTGAACGGCCGCGTGCTGACTGCTGCGGCGGTCACGCTGCGCAACAACCAGATCACCAAATAAACGCTCACCTTTCAAGGACCAGATCATGACTATCGCCAAGACACTCGGAACACTGAGCGCGCTCACCTGCGCCATGCTCGCCATACAACTGGCGCACGCGGAAGAACCCTTCATCAATCCGGACTGGGCCAACAGCGCCTGGTACGTCGGCGCCGGCGTCGGCCGCGCGCGCGCCACCATCGACGAGCAGCGCCTGCGCAGCAGCCTGAGCGCCAACGGCGCCACCGTCAGCGCCTTCGGCAAGGACGAACGCGACACCGGCTACAAGCTGTTCGTCGGCAAACAACTGAACCGCTATCTGGCGCTGGAGTTCGGCTACTTCGACCTCGGCAAATTCAATTTCAACGCCACCACCTCGGGCAACGGCGCCTTCAACGGCGAGGCCGGTTTCCGTGGGGCCAACCTCGACCTGCTGGCGCAGTTGCCACTGAGCGAGCGGCTGTCGGTATTGGGCCGGGTAGGCGCCAACTACGCCAAGGCCAGCACCCATTTCAGCGGCAATCGCCTGCTGGCGGTGACCGGTCCCAACCATAGCGAGCGGAAGCTCAACGCCAAGGCCGGCCTGGGGCTGGAATACAAACTGACCGAAGCCCTGGCGCTGCGCGGCGAGGTCGAGCGCTATCGCGTCAACGACGCCATCGGCAATCGCGGCGACGTCGATCTGCTGTCGGTCGGCCTGGTGTATAAACTTGGTCGACCTGCCCACAGCGCACCGGTCTATGTGCCGCCGCCGGTGGCGCAGCCCGCACCGCCGCCGGTAGCGGCGCCGATGCCACCGCCACCGCCGCCGAAAGCGCCGGAGCCGACTTCGGAAAAGATCTCGTTCGCCGCTGAAACGCTGTTCGATTTCGACAAGTCGGCCGTCAAGCCGGATGGCAAGGCGGCGCTGGATGAGCTGCTGCTCAAACTGCAAGGCATGAACACCGAGGTGATGGTGACGGTCGGCCATACCGACTCGGTCGGCTCCAACGACTACAACCAGAAACTGTCGCTGCGCCGTGCCGAAGCGGTCAAGGCCTATCTGGTGAGCAAAGGGGTGGACACCTCGCGCGTCTACACCGAAGGCAAGGGTGAGACCCAGCCGTTGGCCGACAACACCACAGCCGAGGGCCGCGCCAGGAATCGCCGCGTGACCGTCGAAGTGGTCGGCACACGCGACGTCCGGAAATAAGCCGCTACTGTTTCATGCCTTTGCCGGTGGCAGTCCAGTAGATGCCACCCATCAAATGCGCCATGTACTGCGGGTCCTTGTACATATTCCCATCGTGACCGAGAGCCGTAACGAATACGCGGCCCTTCTCCACGTAGTGATACCAGCTCACCGGATGCTCCTTGCCCATGCCGTAAGACACCTGCCCCGGCCAGATCTTGGTCGGGTCGTAGCTGCTCTCATCGACGTTCAGCACCGGGTTGATCTTGATCTTGTACGGATCGTCGAACACATACCATTCATCGCTCCAGATCCAGTGGTCAGGCAAGCCGAACGTGGCCGGGTGTTTTTTGTCGACCACGTCGGCCACGCCCGTTTGCAGCATGGGATGGACGCCGGTGTGGCGGCCGATCAGCTTTTCATACCAGACCCACGTGTTGGCCGGAATAATCAGCGAGCGGTGCACCAGCATGGCGTTGCCGCCGCCCTTCATGTAGTCCTCGAACTTCTTGCGGCGCGCTTCGTTCAGCTCCTCTGGCGGCGTGTTCAGGAACATCACGGCGGCGTACTGCTTGAGGTCGCCGTCGAACACTTCCGGCTTGTTGGTGTACGTCATCTCGAACGCGTGCAGCTTGCCCAGACGCTCGAAGCTTTCGCGCGCAATCGGAATGTATTCGTAGT
This sequence comes from Duganella paludis, assembly GCF_054461335.1. NCBI lineage: Bacteria > Pseudomonadati > Pseudomonadota > Betaproteobacteria > Burkholderiales > Oxalobacteraceae > Duganella > Duganella paludis. The sequence goes on along the minus strand of NZ_CM136922.1, from coordinate 4,072,643 downwards.
GGTATTTGCTCGGCATGGCCAGCACCAGGATCTTGTACTGCGTATCGGCCCAGGCGTTGGACGCCATCACTAAGCCGGCCACGGCGGCCAGCATGATTTTTTTCATTGTCTCCTCCATTTAAGTTAGCGCTAACATTTCGTCATAGTCTAACCCAAGGTGATACGATTTGGCTAAATGAAAATAATTCTCAACTTCATCGGTTTGCTGTCGGTATTCCTGGGCGTGCTGGGCATCTTTTTGCCGTTGCTGCCGACCACGCCGTTCCTGCTGCTGGCCTCGGCCTGCTTTGCCCGCGCCTCGCCGCGCCTGCACAATATGCTGCGCACCAACCGTGTGTTCGGCAAATACCTGCGCGACTACGAAAACGGCAGCGGCATCCCGCTGCGCGGCAAGGTGTGGATTCTGATCTTCATGTGGGGTTCGATGAGCTATTCGATCTGGCGCACCGACCACCTGTGGGCGCGCCTGCTGATCGTGACGGTCGGCTGCTGCGTCACCATTTACCTGACGCGCTTCGTTCCCACGATGCCTATCCAGCCGAAATCGCTACCGAAGCCGGGCGAGTGACTGCTGGGTGCGGATGATGTTCATCAGCGTGCGCAACGCGGGATGATTGTGGCGCCGGCTGCTGTAGTACATGTGGAAGGGCTCGCCCTTGGCGGCGTACTCCGGCAGCACGATGCGCAGGCTACCCTCCTCCAATTCGGCGGCAATGCGCTGCTCCAGCAGATACGCCAGCCCCATGCCGGCCTTGGCGGCGGCAATCGTGGTGGCGGTGTCGTTGATGGTGATGGCGCCGGGCACGCGGATGCGCGTTTTCGCCCGGCCACGGCCCAGCTCCCATTTGTAGCTTGAATTATCCCCGAGCAGCAACTGCAAACAAGTGTGACTGGCCAAGTCGTCCGTATGCGTGAGCGGCGGATGCTGCTTCAGGTAGGAAGGCGCGGCGGCGATCACCCAGCGCAGCGCGCCGCTCAGCGGCACGGCGATCATGTCTTCCGGCACGTAGTGGCCGTAGCGGATGCCGGCATCGTAGCCCTCGGCCACGATGTCGATCGGCCGGTCCTCGACCACCACCGTCAGCCGCACCTCCGGGCACGCGCGCGCGAACTCCGGCATGGCCGGCGCGATCAGCAGGTGGGCCGCATCGGAAAACACATTGATGCGCAGTTCGCCGTAGCGGCCGCTGCCCGGCGCATCAAGTTCGGCCAGGGCGTCGCCGATCTTGTCAAAGCCGAGCTCCAGGCGCTGCGCCAGGTCGCGGCCGACATCGGTCGCCGAGACGGCCCGGCTGGAACGGTTCAACAGCTTGACGGCAAGCCGCTCCTCCAGCCGGCGCATGGCATGGCTTACCGCCGACGGCGTCAAACCGAGCTGGATCGCCGCGCCCTTGAAACTGCCGGTACGCATGATGGTGAGGAACACCCGCAAGTCGGTCAGGTCGACCCGGTCGAATATGGACATGATGAATGCGACTCAATCTAACGATGAATATGAATCATCTTTAAATCCTACCACGCGCGCGCGAAGCTTGTTATAACTGCTGACTTTATACACACGCAAGGCGAGACTAAGATGAAGCAGAGAACATTCGGCCGCACCGGCAAAACCGTATCGGAAATCGGCTTCGGTGCCTGGGCCATCGGCGGCGCCTGGGGCGACGTCTCCAAGGACGACGCCAAGGCCGCGCTGCACGCGTCGCTGGACGCTGGCACCACCTTCATCGATACCGCCGATGTCTACGGCGACGGCCGCTCGGAACAGTTGATCGCCGAGGTGCTGAAGGAACGCGGCGGCGAGAAGCCCTACGTTGCAACCAAGCTGGGCCGCCGCGTGTCGCCACACGTGGCCGAAGGCTTCACCCGCGAGACCCTGACGGCTTTCGTCGAACGCTCGCTGGTCAACCTTCAGACCGACTGCCTGGACCTGATTCAATTGCACTGCCCGCCGCCGGCCGTCTACTACCAGCAGGAAGTGTTCGGCTTCATGGACGACCTGGTCACCGCCGGCAAGATCCGTCACTACGGCGTGTCGGTTGAAAAAGTCGAGGAAGCGCTGAAGGCCATCGAATTCCCCAACGTGCAGTCGATCCAGATCATCTACAACATCTTCCGCCAGCGTCCTGCCGACCTGTTTTTCGCGGAGGCGAAAAAGCGCCAGGTCGGCGTCATCGCGCGCGTGCCGCTGGCGTCGGGCCTGCTGACCGGGAAGATGAATGCCGGCACCGCCTTCGCGGCCGACGACCACCGCGCCTTCAACCGCAACGGCGAAGCGTTCGACAAGGGCGAGACCTTCTCCGGCGTGCCATACGACGTGGCGCTGGAAGTGGTGGAGGAAATCCGTCGCCTGGTGCCGGAACAGCAGTCCATGGCCGAATTCGCGCTGCGCTGGATTTTGATGGAAGACGCCGTCAGCACCGTGATTCCCGGCGCGCGCAACGCCCAGCAGGCCCAGTCCAACAGCCGCGCCAGCGATGCACCGGCGCTGTCGGAAGAGACCATGGCCGCACTGCGCGATATCTACGCCAAGCGCATCGCGCAGTACGTCCATCACAGCTGGTGATTAGCTAGCCTGCTTGGTCGGCATCACCACCACCTGCTGCAGGTTCACGTGCTTGGGCTGGTCGGCCAGGAAGCCGACCACTTCGGCCACGTCCTGCGGCTGCAGGAACTCCATGCTCTGGGCCGCGCCGGCGATCCACTCCTTGGCGCCCTGGAAGGTCCAGTGGCCTTGCAGCTCGGTCTCGGTGATGCCCGGTTCGATCAGTGACACGCGGATGTTCTTCGGGCCCAGCTCGGCGCGCAGGTGGCGGCTCAGGTGGCTGACGTAAGCCTTGGTGCCGCTGTAGACCGCGAAGTAGGGATAAATATTCTGCGCGGCGATCGACGAGGTATTGATCAAGTCCACCGTATCGCCCTGCTCCGCGCGCTTGACCAGCTGCGGCACGAAGGCCGAAATCACGCGCATCACGCCGGTGACGTTGAGGTCGATCTGGTGTTCCCAGGCGGCGGTCTCGCGCGCTTCGATGGCGCCCGGCAGCATCACGCCGGCGTTGTTGAAGACCAGATTGGCCGGGCCGTAGGCCGCTTCCACCGCAGCGGCGGCCGCATCGACCGAGGCTTGGTCGGTCACATCCACTTCCAGCGCCAAGGCTTCGCCGCCGGCAGCGCGGATTTCTTCCACGGCCCGGTCCAGCACCTCTTTACGACGCGCCAGCAGCGCGACTTTGGCGCCACGTGCAGCCAGCAGTTTTGCAGTGGAAAGGCCGATGCCGCTCGAAGCACCGGTAATAACAGCAACGCGATTGTTCATGGTAGTTCTCCTGTTTGGTTAATGCCGGAAGTGCCGGCGACAGGTGAACTATAGGCTCGCAACCACAACCAAAGTAGTGGCAATAAGCCGTTACAGTGACAACTTAAAGTTGATACAGAACTCCTCGCTATCGAGCAGGCGCTCGACGATGAAGTCGATGAAGTGCCGCACGCGCCCCGGCATGTCGGTCCGCTGCGGGAAGTACAGGTAAAAGCCCATGCGCTCGCTGACGTAATCGGTCAGCAGCGGTTTCAGCAGCCCGGCACGGATGGCGGCGGTGGCGTTGATGCTGTCGATCTGGCCGATGCCGATACCGGCCAGCACGGCGTGCATCTCCGTATCCGGATCGTTGCTGAGCAGGACAGGCGTGACGTGGTGGAACACGGTGTCGCCATCGATCTCGAATTCCCACGCCATCGGCCGCCCGCTGCCGGGCTGGCGATAGGCGGTGCAGCGGTGCAACTGCAGATCCTGTAAGGTGAGCGGCGCACCGTGGCGTTCCAGGTAGGACGGCGCGGCGCAAACGATCTGCTGCACCGGGAACAAGCGGCGGCTGACGATCTGCGCGTCGGGCGCGTTACCGCCCCGGAAGCCGACGTCGATGCGGTCATGCACCAGGTCGCTGAAGCCGTCTTCCTGGATCAGGTCGATCTGGATGTTGGGATATTTCAGCTGGAACTCGGCCAACAAAGGCATCAGGATGCGGCGGCCCATGGAGCCTGAGGCGGCGACGCGTATCGTGCCCTCATCTTCGCGCGCGGCGCTGCGGGCGCGGGCCAGTGCACCGATCACGCCGTCCATGCTGGGCTTGATGGACTCCAGCAGGCGCTGGCCTTCCTCGGTCAGCGAGCTGTTGCGTGTGGTGCGGTGGAACAGGCGCACGCCGAGGTGTTGTTCAAACTGGCGGATGGTCTTGCTGACGGCTTGCGGTGTAGTGCCCTGCGCCTCCGCGACCTTGTTGAAGCTGCCTAGTTCGGCGGCCTTGATAAAGGTCGAGATGGCGCGCAGTTCATCCATTGTTGGCGCGTTTGTGCTTGGCCAGATGCCGGTCCAGGCTGTTGGCGAAGCTCTGGCGGTCGGACTGGCTGAAGGCGGCCGGGCCGCCGGTGTCGACGCCGCTGCCGCGCAGCTCGTCCATGAAGGCGCGCATGGTCAGCATTTGCGCGATGTTATCGTTGGTGTAGAACTCGCCGCGCGGGTTGAGGGCGAAGCCGCCCTTCTTCAACACGTCGGAGGCCAGCGGAATGTCGCCGGTGATCACCAGATCGCCCGGCTCCAGCAGGCGCACGATTTCCTGGTCCGCCACGTCGGCGCCGGACGGCACTTGCACCGAGCGTATAAAGCGCGACGGCGGCACGCGCAGCAGCTGGTTGGCCACCAGCGTCACCTGCATCTGCACACGGTCCGCCACGCGGTAGAGGATTTCTTTAACGACCGCAGGACAAGCGTCGGCATCGACCCAGATCTGCATCACAGATCCCACAGTTCGCCGTTGGGATTGGTGCGCGGCGGCGTCACGCCGAAGTGCTTGTACGCGGCCGGCGTAGCGACGCGGCCACGCGGCGTGCGTTGCAGGAAGCCTTGCTGGATAAGGTACGGTTCCAGCACGTCTTCAATGGTGTCGGCCGCTTCGCCGATGGCCGCCGCCAAATTGCCGATGCCGACCGGGCCGCCGCCGAATTTGTACAGCACCGCTTCCAGCAGCTTGCGGTCCATGACGTCGAAGCCCACGGTGTCGACGTCCAGCATGACCAGCGCCGCATCGGCCGTGGCCTTGGTGATTTCGCCGTTGCTCTTCACTTCGGCGTAATCGCGCACGCGGCGCAGCAGGCGGTTGGCGATACGCGGCGTGCCGCGCGCTCGGCGGGCGATTTCGTGTGCGCCTTCCGGATCGATGACGGCTTTCAGCAGCGCAGCGCTGCGGGTGACGATCTGCGTCAACTCGGAGGTATTGTAGAACTCCAGGCGGGCGACAATGCCGAAGCGGTCGCGCAGCGGATTGGTCAACATGCCGGCGCGGGTGGTGGCGCCGACCAGCGTGAATGGTTGCAGGTCCAGTTTGACCGAGCGCGCGGCCGGACCTTCACCGATCATGATGTCGATCTGGTAATCCTCCAGCGCCGGGTACAAAATCTCTTCCACGACTGGAGACAGGCGATGGATTTCGTCGATGAACAGGACGTCGTTGGCTTCCAGGTTGGTCAGGATGGCGGCCAGGTCGCCCGGACGCTCCAGCACCGGGCCGGAAGTTTGGCGCAGGTTGACGCCCATTTCGCGCGCGATGATGTTGGCCAGCGTGGTTTTACCGAGACCGGGAGGACCGAACAGCAAGGTATGATCCAGCGCTTCCTTGCGGTTGCGGGCGGCGGCAATGAAGATTTCCAGCTGGTCGCGGATCTTGGACTGCCCGACATATTCATCGAGATGCTTGGGGCGCAAGGCGCGCTCGATCGCCTCTTCATTCGGAGAGGACGGCGCGGCATCGATGATGCGTTGTTCGGTAAAGTTGTCGGTCTGGATGCTCATAGCGCCATTTTACCCTGCCTGACCCGCCCCGTCGCTCCCGCGCACGCGGGAGCCCATGCGGAGCAGGAGCCGCCAACTCAGTATGGATGCCCGCCTGCGCGGGCACGACGCGCTATTGCATGATAGCGCGCAGATCGCTCATGAAAGCCTCGATGATGTCGCTGCGGCGGCTGGCGCGGCGCGTGCAGGTGTGGATGGTCACGCGGTAGGACAGCTCCTCCTCATTCAACGCCTGCAACAGCCCTTGCCGCACATACGGCTCGGCAAAGTGCGACGGCAGGAAGCCGCAATAGCGCCCGGACATCAGCAGGATGGCCACAGCCTCCATATTGTCCGCCCGCGCGCCATAGTTCTTCTGCCCGAAGCGCGACTCAAACTCCGGCACCGGATAGCTGCGCCCTATCCACTCGTAGTTGCCCACATCGGGCGCGCTGATCTGGTCGGCCGTGCCGAACAGCGAGTGGCCCTGGCCGCAATACGCAATCTGCTTCTCCACATACAGCGGCACATACTCCAACTCCGGCAGTTGATGCCAGAAATAGCCGATGCCCAGATCCAGCTCGCCGGCCAGCATCTGCTCTTCCAGCTCGTTCGGTGCGCGGTTGAAGATATGGAAGCGCACCGCCTCGTCACGCTTGCGGAAAGCGGAAATCGCCTGTCCCAGCTTGGCGTTCTGTTCCGGGTCGGTATGGCCGATCAAGCCGACGCGCAGCGAGCCGCTGAGCTTTTTCTCGATATTGCGCGCTTCCTCGCAAAAGTCATTGACCACGTCCAGCATACGCCGCGCCGCCTGGGCGAAGCGTTCGCCCTTGGGCGTGAGACGGAAGCCGCTGCGTCCCCGCTCGCACAACCGGAAGCCCAGCCGGGCCTCCAGGGTGGAGAGCTGGGTGCTGATGGTGGACTGGTTCACATTCAGCACCGCCTGCGCCAGCGACAGGCCGCCCGCGTCCACCACGGCGAGGAACACACGGATCAACCTGAGGTCGAGATCGGATAGATTGGTCAGCATGGACTGCATTGTCATTCAGCGGCGTCGCGGGCGTCAATTCTTATGCTTAGAAGGTTGCAACTAATGACGTCGCAAACAACGAATTGCCTTTCCGATACTGGTCGGTGTCCGGTTTCAGGAACACGTTCTGGTTCGCGCGGTCATAGCGGGCTTCGAACTTGAACACCACGTTCTCGTTCCAGGCGTAGTTGCCGCCCAGCGTCAGCGCCGAGCGGTTGGCGCCGCGCAGCGTGTCCGCCGCCGCCAAGGCTTCCGGCGATGGACCCAGGCCGTTGCGGTAATCGCCCGCATCCTCGCTGAACACGGTGGCAATGGTGCCGCCGCCGTTCTTGTCGTTCTTCAGATAATCGCCGCGCGCCACCAGTTCAAGACGCGGCGTGACTTTGTATGCCGATTGCAGCGACACACCGGCCCAGCGCGCATCGCCGCCGTTGAAAGCCATATTGCGCCACTGGCCGACGTTGACCTGGCCGTTCAGCGACCAGGCGCCGCGCGTGTAGTAAGCGTCGCTCGACAGCATGCTCAGGCGCTGGCCGAAGTACTTGCCGAACTGGCCGGTGATGCCGAAGCCGCTGAATTCCGAATTCAGGTAGTCCGTGCGGAACACCAGCATCGGATCGTGCGCGCGGTCGGCATGGCTGGATTTGTTCATATTCGCCACCAGCACCTTGGTGGTCCAGGCATCGACCACCGTTTCCACGCCGGCGCCCACGTAGTAGCTCGGCTGCGTGAAGTCGAACAGCAGGTTGTGCGTCACTAGCTTGGTCTGGTGCGACAGGAAGTACTCATAGCCGGTGAAGTCGGCAAACTGGCCGGCCAGCACACGCACATTCTTGTCTTCCAATGGAATGGTGACCGTCGCTTCGTGAATGATGGAGTTCAGGTTCATGGCCGAACTGGCGCTCTTGTGCGGCACCAGTTGCAGCTTGAACTTGGTGCCGTTCTCCATCTCCTTGTCGAACTGCAGCAGCGCCATGCCGAAGAAGGAATTGTCGAAGGCGTAGGTCGAATCCTGCCCGGCCGCGCTGCGGTCGGCGCCATCGAAATTATTCAGGAAATTGAAACCGGCGCTGCGGCGGTTGCCGCTGGCGATGAAGGTCGGATCGATCATGCCGCTGATCTTCAGGCCCGAGAAACCGGAGTCGGTGTGCGCCGTTTCCATGGCGTCCAGCTTCACTTGCAGACGGGCGATGTCGGCGCGCAGTTGTTCGACGTCGCTCTTGTCCTGAGCCGCGGCCAGCAACGGCAGTGCGCAGACGATGGCCATAGCCAGATGATTGCGTTTCATGACTCCTCCTTGATGGTATGTTTTTGTTCGACAGATGGGGTAATTGGTTTGACGGGCGGCTTGATGGCCTCCGCCGCAGGCTGCACATCACGCTGGCGCGATTCGCGCAGGCGGCGACGGCGCAGCCGTGCTTCGTAAAAGGCGGACAGGATCACGCAGGCAGTCACCACGAAGATGGTGGCGGCTGCGGCGGCGTTGACGTTCGGATTCAGGCCGAACTTGGCGCGCGAGAAAATCACCACCGGCAAAGTGGTCGCACCGGGACCGGCCAGGAAGGCGGAAATCACCACATCGTCAAACGACAGCGTAAAGGTCAGCAGGAAGGCCGAAATCAGCGACGGCACGATCAGCGGCAAGGTCACATGCCAGAACACCGCCAGCGGACGCGCGCCCAGATCCTGCGCTGCCTCTTCCAGCGAGATGTCCAGCTCGCGCAGCCGCGACATGATCACCACCGCCGCATACGCCATACCCAACTGGGTATGACCGAGCAGGATGGTCTTCATGTCGCGCCCGCCCAGGCCGGTCAGATCTTGCACCATCACCAGCAGCAGCATCACGGACAGCGCCATGATTACTTCCGGCATCACCAACGGCATGTTCAACATGCTCTCGAACAGCATGCGGCCACGGAACTTCTTGTAGCGCACCACCACCATCGCCGCCATCGTGCCCAACACCACCGACGACAGCGCGCACAGGAAGGCGATGCGCAGCGACAGCAGCAGGCCGTCGATCAGCTCCTGGTCGTGCACCAGCGCCTGATACCACTTGAACGAGAACTGCGACCACACCGTCACCAGCGTGGATTCGTTAAAGGAAAACACCACCAGTGACACGATGGGCAGGTAGAGGAAGATGTAGACCGCGCTCATCCAGCCACGGGAAAACCATTTCGTCATCATTTCGCCCTCTGGTATTTATTGAAGATCGCCATTGGGCCAAGGATCAGCAGGATCATCACGGCGGCAACGGCCGAGGCCATGGCCCAGTCGTTATTACCGAAAAATTCATCCCACAGCACGCGGCCGATCATCAGCGTTTCCGGGCCACCCAGCAGCTCGGGAATCACGTACTCGCCGATCGATGGAATGAACACCAGCATCGAACCGGCCACAATGCCGTTGACCGACAACGGCACGGTGATGCGCCAGAACGCTTGCCACGGCGTGGCGCCGAGGTCGAGCGCCGCTTCCAGCAAACGGCCATCCAGCTTGGCCAGCGTGGTGTACAGCGGCAGAATCATGAACGGCAAATAGGTGTAGACCATGCCCAGCGTCAGCGAGAACGGCGTGTTCAGCAGATGCAGCGGTTCATGAATCACGCCCACACTGATCAAGACATTGTTGAACACGCCGTTGGCGGCCAGCAGCCCTTTCCAGGAATAGATGCGCACCAGGAAGGACGTCCAGAACGGCAGCATCACCGCCATCAACAGCGACGGCCGCACCGATTCCGGCGAGCGCGCCATGAAGTAGGCGAAGGGATAGGCGATGCCCAGGCACAGCACCGTGTTGAGCAGCGCGTACTTGAGCGAAGACAGATAGGCGGCGATGTACAGCGAATCGGTGAACAAGAACAAATACTTGTTCAGGTCGATGCGGATATTCAGCACGCCCTCCACCATCGACCATGGCCGCGTCAGCGTGGCCACATCGAGCTGCGAAATGCTGAACTGCAGGATGATCAGGGCCGGAATGGCCGTCATCAGCAGCAGCCAGGAATACGGCACGCCGAGCACCAGCCGGCGGCCGGCCTCGCTTCGGAGGCGTTGCAAACGTTGAGTGAGCATAGAGCCTCCTTAGCGCGTCACGACGACCATGGCGTCGTCGCTCCAGTGCAGATACACCTGGTCACCCGCGTTGAAGCCGAGGTCGTCATGGCGGTAATGGTTCAGGTGTGTGACCTTGATGCGCTGGCCGTCGTTCAGGCGCACATGGAACACGGTCAGGTTGCCGTAGTAGGACAGCTCCTCGACCGCGCCGGCCATGGTGTTGTAGTCCTTGGCGACCGGCTGGCGCGAGATGGAAATCTTCTCGGGCCGCAGCGCCACGCCGGCTTGCGTGCCGCGCGGCGCCGCCACGCCGCGACCGACGTAGATCGGGCCGCTCTGGGTATCGATCACCGTGTGGTCGGCATGGTCTTCCACCACCGTGCCTTCCAGCAGGTTGACGCTGCCGATGAAGTCGGCCACGAAACGGCAGTTCGGCGATTCGTAGATGTCTTCCGGCGTGCCCACTTGCAGGAACTGGCCTTCGCTCATGATGGCGATGCGCGAGGCCATGGTCATGGCTTCTTCCTGGTCGTGGGTGACCATCACACAGGTGACGCCGACGCGCTGGATGATGTTCACCAGTTCCAGTTGGGTTTGCTCCCGCAGCTTCTTGTCGAGCGCACCGAGCGGTTCGTCCAGCAACAGCAGTTGAGGACGCTTGGCCAGCGAACGGGCCAGCGCCACGCGCTGCTGCTGGCCGCCGGACAATTGGTGCGGCTTGCGGGTGGCGAATTTTTCCAGCTGCACCAGACGCAAGTTCTGCTCGACCAGCTCGGCGATCTGCTTGGCCGGCATGCCGTCGCGGCGCAGGCCGAAGGCCACGTTGTCCCACACCGTCATGTGCGGGAACAGCGCGTAGGACTGGAACATCATGTTGATCGGCCGCTCGTACGGCGGCAGCGCGGTGATGTCCTTGCCGGCCAGGCGGATGCTGCCGGAGCTTGGCGATTCGAAGCCGGCCAACATGCGCAGCAAGGTCGACTTGCCGCAGCCGGAGCTGCCCAGCAGGGCGAAGATCTCGCCCTTTTTTACCTTCAGGCTGATGTTGTTCACCGCCGTCGTGCCGTTGTCGAAGACCTTGGAAATGCCTTTGATCGACAGGAATTGTTCATCGTTGGGCAAAGCACTGCCCTGGCTTATTGCAGCCATAAAAATTCTCCTCATGGATCCCCGCTTGCGCGGGGACGACGGTGGCGTTTAAATGCCGGTCTTGAACTTGGTGTACAGGCGGGTGACGGTGCGACGAACGTCGGCGCCGACGGCGTCGGGCGCGATCATGCGTTTGGTGTCTTCAGCATCGAGGAACACGGTCTTGTTCTGCACCAGCTGCGGCTTGACGAACTTCAGCGATTCCTTGTTGGCGTTGGCGTACAACACCTTGTTGGTGATGGCCGCATGCACTTCCGGACGCAGGATGTAGTTCATCCACAAGTGGGCATTTTGTGGATGCGGCGCGTCGGCCGGAATCGCCATCGATTCGAAGGTCAGGATGCCGCCGTTGCGCGGGATCAGTGCTTCGATGCGCTGGCCGGTCTTGTTGTCGATGGCGCGTTGGCGGGCTACGTTGAAGTCGCCGGACCACCCCACCGCCACGCAGATCGAACCGTTGGCCATGTCGTTGATGTAGCCGGTGGTGGAGAACAGCGTCACGTAAGGACGGATCTGTTGCAGGTGGGTGTAGGCTTCCTGATAGTCGGCCGGACTTTTGCTGTAAGGATTCTTGCCCATGGCATGCAGGGCGGCGGGGAACAGTTCGGAAGCGGAATCGAGAATCGAGACACCGCAGGATTTCAGCTTGGATACATACTCCGGCTTGAACACCAGATCCCAAGCATTCTCCGGCATCGGCGTATTGCCCAGCGCAGCCTTGACCTTGTCGACGTTGATGCCAACCGTGGTGAAGCCCCACAGCCAGCTCACCAGGTAGTTGTTACCCGGATCGACCTGCGCCATCTGCGCCTGGATCACCGGGTCCAGGTTCTTCAGGTTGGGCAGCAGGCCCTTCTCGACCTTCTGCATCAGGCCGCCGGCGATCTGCATCTTGGCCCAGGTGGAGGACGGCACCACGATGTCATAACCGGTCTTGCCGCCGACCAGCTTGGCGTGCAGTACTTCGTTGGTATCGAAGATGTCGTAACGCACCTTGATACCGGTTTCCTTCTCGAAGTTGGTGATGACTTCCGGCGCGATGTACTCGGCCCAGTTGTAGATATTGAGGACTTTTTCTTCATCCGCCCGCGCAACGCCGGTCAGCGCCAGCGCCGTCGTTGCGGCCAGCATGACGGTGCGCCATGCGTTACGTCGGGGGGTGTTCGATTGCTTCGCTTCCATTGGGTGTCTCCTGGTGGGTATTTCGAGCAAACAGCGTTAGGCGACGGCGTTATTCCAGCGTCACGTAGAACTTCTTCGCTTCCGACAGCGTGATCCAGCGGCCGGCGAAACCCTTGGGCAAGATGTAGCCCTGGCCGGCGCCGAATTCCTTGCGGCCGCCCTGCTCGTCGATCAATGCCACCTGGCCTTCGATGATCCAGCATGCCTCGTCATACGGCATGGCCGGAAATTCCACTTCGCCCGGTTTGCCTTCCCACAGGCCGACGCCGTAGGCGCTGTTGCTGCCGCTGCTGGCGCGCCAGTCGGCTTCGTCCATGCCGTAGTCCAGTTTCTGGAATTGTGCGATGCCGCCGTTGATGGCGATGATGTCTGCTACCGTTTTAGTCATGATGCTCTCCCGATTTGTTTAGGCGTTTTTTAAAATTTGTTTCATTTCTTGGTAGGCGCGCACACCGGCGACGCCCAGCTCGCGGCCGATGCCGCTGCGCTTGAATCCTCCCCAGGACGTGCCGGGGAAAATGATTTGCGGCGTGTTGATCCACACCAGTCCCGTTTGCAGCGCGTCCGACATGGCGGCGGCCGCCGCGCTGTCTTCGGTCACCACGGTGGCGACCAGGCCGTACTCGCTCTGGTTGGCGATTTGCACGGCCTGTTCGTTGGTGCTGAAGCGGCGCACGCACGCCACCGGGCCGAAGATTTCCTCGTTCCATAGCGGATGGCTGAGCGGCACGTCGGCATACAGGTGCGGCGCCACGAAGTAGCCGTGGCTGGCGTCATCCGGCAGGCTGCCGACGGCGGCAGGCTTCAAGCCATCCTCGCGCGCTTGTTGGATGAAGGACTGCACCTTCTCCTGCTGGCGCGCGCTGATGATCGGTCCCATGTTGGCGCCGGCATGCTGCGGGCCGCCGACCTTGATGGCCGCCACCGCTTCCTGCATGCGCTGCATGAAGGCCGCGTACACGCTGTCGTGCACCAGAATGCGCGAGGTGGCGGAGCACATCTGGCCGGCGTTGCAGAACGCGCCGCCGATGGCCAGGTCCACCGCCAGTTGCAAATTGGCGTCGGAACACACGATCAACGCCGACTTGCCGCCCAGCTCCAGACTGACGCGAGCAATGCGCTGGGCGCAGTCGCGCATCACGGCGCTGCCGGTTTCGGTGCTGCCGGTGAACGACACTTTCGCCACGCCCGGATGTTGCACCAGCGCGCGGCCGGTGTCGGCGGCGCCGAACACCAGGTTCAGCACGCCCGGCGGCAAGCCGGCTTCGTGGATCAGGCTGGCCAGCGCCAGCTCCGCCACCGGCGTCAGCTCGCTCGGCTTGAGCACGATGGTGCAGCCGGCCGCCAATGCCGCCGCCACTTTCCAGGCAGTGGTAACCATGGGGAAGTTCCACGGCACGATCAGGCCGGCCACGCCGCAGGCTTCGTAATGCATTTGCGCGCTGTAGCTGGTGACGCCGATGTCCAGTTCGTCCGCTTGCAGGTTCTTCATGGTGGCGCACAGGTCGCCGTAGTAACGGAAGGTGTTGATCACGTCCAGCACATCGAGATCCGCCTCGCCGGACGGCTTGCCGTTGTTGACCACTTGCAGCGCGGCCAGCGTGTCGTGCGCTTCCTCGATACGGTCGGCGATGGCGCGCAGCACGCGGGCGCGCTCCAGGCGGTTGCGCGTCTTCCAGCCCGGCAGCGCTTGATGCGCGGCCTGCACGGCGCGTTCTACCTGCGTGGTGGTGGCGGCATTGAACTCGCAGATCGCGCCGCCGGTGGCCGGGTTCAGGACGATGTGTTGCTCGCCACGGCCGGACTCGAACGAGCCGGCGATCAGCGCGCCGGGCAGCACCAGCGCGGCGCCGCTGGCCAGTGCGGCGGCCAAGTCGGCGGGCGCGGTTGGGTAGTCGTAGGTTTTCATCGGTATTTCACTCCAGGCAGCACGCACAGCATTTCGAACGCCAGGTTGGCCGCCAGCAACGATGTCACGCCGGCGTTGTCGTAGGGCGGCGCCACTTCCACCACATCGGCGCCGACGACGTTCAGGCCGCGCAGGCCGCGTATCAGTTCCAGGCCCTGCGACACGCTCAGGCCGCCGATTTCCGGCGTGCCGGTGCCCGGTGCGAAGGCCGGATCGATGCCATCGACGTCGAAGGTCAGGTAGACCGGACGGTCACCCACGCGCGCCGCGATCTGCTCCGCCAGCGGCGCCAGCGAGCGGTTCCAACATTCCTCAACCTGCACCACGTGGAAGCCCTGCTCGCGGCACCAGTCGAAGTCCTCGGCCGCGTAGCCGGTGCCGCGCAGGCCGATCTGGGTCACGTATTCGCATTGCAGCAGGCCCTCTTCCACCGCGCGGCGGAACGGCGTGCCGTGAGCGATCTTTTCGCCGAACATGGTGTCGTTGACGTCGGCGTGCGCATCGACGTGCACCAGCGCCACCGGGCCGTGCTTCTTGGCGATGGCGCGCAGGATCGGCAAGGTGATCGTGTGGTCGCCGCCCAGCGAGATCGGGATGCAATCGTGTTCGAGTATGGCGTCATAGGCCTGCTCGATGCGGACTATGGAATCGGCCAGGTTGTACGGATTGATGGCGACGTCGCCGATGTCCGCCACTTGCAGCGAATCGAACGGCGCGGCGCGGGTCGCCATGTTGTACGGACGCAGCAGCGACGATTCGCTGCGCACCTGGCGCGGGCCGAAGCGCGCGCCGCTGCGGTTGGAAGTGCCCAGATCGAACGGCACGCCGACGAAACAAACGTCCAGTCCTTTGGCCGTTTCCGCGTGCGGCAGGCGCATCATGGTGGCGATACCGCCGCTGCGGGGCATGACGTTGCCACCCAACGGCTGATTGTTGGTGAATTGTTCTTGCATGTCTCTACTTTCTAATTGGTTACATCGGGAAGCCGAGCTTCTTGATGCCGTTGATCCAGGCGCGTTTCCAGCCGCCCTGATCGTCCGCGCCGTCGAAAGCGTGGAAGGTGATCTTGGCGCCGGCCCAGCGCAGCGGCTCGGGAGGAATCCAGTTGGGGCCTTGCGTGGAGATGTCGAGCTTGCGCTCAGGCGTGTTGCGGTCGAACAGGATGTTCAGGCCCATCAGCGCGCCGAAACGGCTGCCCGCCACGCCGAAGCCGGTGTAGCCGGCCACGTACACCACTTTCTCGTTGAAGTAGCGACGTGCGAACACGGCGCCGCGCGAGCAGTAGTCGATCGGACCGCCCCAGGCGTGTGAGAAGCCGACGTCGCGCAGTTGCGGGAAGGTTTTGTAGAACACCTCGCCCAGCTTGTAGTAGGTGGCTTCGTCGTGGTCGGCGGCGGGGTTGTTGTCGCCCTTGAAGTGATAGCTGACCAGGCCGCCGAAGATGATGCGGTTGTCCTTGGTAAGGCGGTAGTAATTGAGCTGGGTGCGCGTGTCGTAGATGCCCTGGCGGTTCTTCCAGCCGATGCGGGCCAGTTGTTCGTCGGTCAGCGGCTGCGTGGCCAGCACGTGGTCGCGCACCTGCATCACGCGGCGGTTGATGTCGGGGATGCCGACAGAGGCGGTGCCGGTGCCCAGCAGCACGCGCGGCGTGGTGATGCGGCCGGCTTGCGTGTGCACGATCATGTGGTCGCCGCAGTCTTCCCATTTGGTGAGCGGCGTCATTTCGTACAGGCGCACGCCGAGCTTGAGCGCGGCGGCCTTCAGGCCCCAGGCCATCTTGGCCGGATGGACGATGCCGCTGCGGTCGCGCGACCACATGGCGCCGGCGTACAACGGCGAGCCCAGTTGTTCCTGCGCCTGTTCATGGGTGAGCATCACCACGTTGTGGCCGTGCTGCTTGTGCAGCTCGAAGTCTTCCTGCAGGTGCGGCACATGGCGGTCTTCCACGGCCACCGTCATTTCGCCGTTCCATTCGAGATCGGCGTCGATGCCGTAGCGCGCCACGGTTGCCTTGAAGCCGTCCAGGTTCTCGTGGCCGAATTGTTCCAGGACGTCCAGGTCTTTCGGGAATACGCGGGTGGCGTTCGGCAGGCCGTGCATGACCGAGGTGGAGATGATGCCGCCGGCGCGGCCGGAAGCGCCGTAGGCCACCTTGCCGGCTTCGATCACGACCACATCGAGGTGAGGCATCAATTCCTTGGCCTGCACCGCAGCCCACAGGCCGGTGAAGCCGCCGCCGACGATCAGCAGGTCGGCAGTGGTGGAACCGATCAGTTCGCGTTCCACTGCGGGGGCGGCTGCGTTGTCCAGCCAGTAGGGAAACAGTTTTACGTCTTTAAAACTTTTTTTAATATGATCCGACATCACGGCGTCCTTCTTTGTCTCCAGTGAATCCAGTCTATCCGGGCCGCCACCAGCGAAAAATAACGCCGTGACTATCTAAACATTGATGGCGGCCAAGGTATTACTGGATGCCGAGACAGATGTACTTCACCACCAGGTAATCTTCGATGCCGTACTTCGATCCTTCTCGTCCCAGGCCGGACTGCTTGACCCCGCCAAACGGCGCCACTTCATTCGAGATAATGCCGGTATTGACGCCTACCATGCCACATTCCAGCGCCTCGGCAACGCGCCACACGCGGCCGATATCACGCGAGTAGAAGTAGCTGGCCAGGCCGAATTCGGTGGCGTTGGCATGCTGAATAACTTCAGCCTCGGTGTGGAAACGGAACAACGGTGCCAGCGGGCCGAAGGTTTCTTCGCTTGCCACCTGCATCTCCTGCGTCACATCGGCCAGCACGGTCGGCTGGAAGAAGGAGCCGCCCAGCGCGTGACGCGCGCCGCCGGTGACCAGGCGCGCGCCCTTGGCCAGCGCGTCGGCCACGTGCTCTTCCACCTTGCGCACGGCCTTCTGATCGATCAGCGGTCCCTGCGTAACGTCCTTCTCCATGCCATTGCCGACCTTGAGCGCTTCCACGGCGGCCGCCAGCTTGGCGGCGAACGCATCGTACACGCCGTCCTGCACGTATAGGCGGTTGGCGCAGACGCAGGTCTGGCCGGCGTTGCGGAACTTGGAGGCCAGCGCGCCCTGCACCGCCGCGTCCAGATCGGCATCGTCGAACACGATGAAAGGCGCGTTGCCGCCCAGTTCGAGTGAAACTTTCTTGACTGTGGGCGCGCACTGCTGCATCAGCAGCT
Organism: Duganella paludis; assembly: GCF_054461335.1. Lineage (NCBI taxonomy): Bacteria > Pseudomonadati > Pseudomonadota > Betaproteobacteria > Burkholderiales > Oxalobacteraceae > Duganella > Duganella paludis. The sequence goes on along the minus strand of NZ_CM136922.1, from coordinate 4,055,292 downwards.
TGCCGACGGCGGTGGAGCCGGTGAAGCTCAGCTTGCGCACCAGCGGATTGGCGCACAGCTCGCCGCCGATGGCGCGGGCGTCGCCGGTGACGATGTTCAGCAAACCTTGCGGCAGGCCGGCGCGCTGCGCCAATTCCGCCAGCGCCAGCGCGGTGAACGGCGTCGCTTCCGACGGCTTGACCACGATCGGGCAGCCGGCCGCCAGCGCCGGGCCGACTTTGCGAGTGATCATCGCCGCCGGGAAGTTCCACGGCGTGATGGCGGCGCACACGCCGATCGCTTCCTTGGTCACCACGATGCGGCGGTCTTCCCATGGCGACGGCAAGGTGTCGCCGGACACGCGCTTGGCTTCTTCCGCAAACCATTCGATGAACGATGCGGCGTAAGCGATTTCGCCGGTGGCTTCGGCCAGCGGCTTGCCCTGCTCGGCCGTCATGATCGCGGCCAGGTCGTCGGTGTTGGCCATGATCAGGTTGTACCAGGTGCGCAGCAGATTGGCGCGCTGCTTGGCGGTCTTGGCTTTCCAGCCGGCCCAGGCGCGGTCGGCGGCGGCGATGGCGCGCTGGGTATCGGCCACACCCATCTTCGGCACCGTGCCGAGGAATTCGCCGGTGGCGGGATTGTGCACTTCCACAATGGCGCCGTCCTGCGCATCGCAAAAGGCGCCGTCGATAAAGGCTTGCTGCTTGAGCAGGCTGCTGTCTTTCAGTTGTAGCATGGTGAACTCCTTGAGGTTATGCGCGCAGGGCGGCGTCCAGGATCGCCAGCGCTTCGGTCATGACGTTGTCTTCAATGGTGAGCGGGAACAGGACGCGCACCACGTTGCCGTGCACGCCGCAGGTCAGCAGCAGCAGGCCTTTTTCCAGCGCCACGCGCTGGACCTTCTTGGTGAAGTCCTGGTCCGGCTTGCCGGTGGACGGATCGTTGAATTCAACTGCGACCATCGAGCCGAGGCCGCGCACGTCGGCGATGTGCGGCACGCTGGTTTTCATCTCGCCCAGCATGGCTTGCAGCTGGTCGCCGAGACGGTTGGAGCGCTCCAGCAACTTCTCGTCGTGAATCACATCCAACACGGCGTGCGCCGAGGCCACCGCCAGCGGATTGCCGGCATAAGTGCCGCCCAGGCCGCCCGGCGCCGGCGCATCCATCACCTCTGCGCGGCCGCAGACGGCTGCCAGCGGCATGCCGCCGGCCAGGCTCTTGGCCATGGTGGTCAAGTCCGGCGCCACGTCGTAGTGCTGCATGGCGAACATCTTGCCGGTGCGGGCGAAGCCGGTTTGCACTTCGTCCGCGATCAGCAGGATGCCGTGCTCGTCGCAGATCTTGCGCAGCGCGCGCATCAGCTCCGGCGGCGCGATGTAGAAACCGCCCTCGCCTTGCACCGGCTCGATGATGATGGCGGCGACGCGCTTGGGATCGATATCGGCGCGGAACAGCTGGGCGATGCCGTCCAGCGCATCCTGCACGGTCACGCCGTGCGCTTCGATCGGGAACGGCACGTGGTAGGTCTCACCAGGGAAGGGACCGAAGCCGACTTTATACGGGACCACCTTGCCGGTCAGCGCCATGCCCATCATGGTGCGGCCGTGGAAGCCGCCGCTGAAAGCGATCACGCCGCTGCGGCCGGTGTGGGCGCGGGCGATCTTGATGGCGTTTTCCACCGCTTCGGCGCCGGTCGAGAACAGCGCGGTTTTCTTGGCGAAGTCGCCGGCCGCCAGCGCGTTGATACGCTCGGCCAGGCTGACATAGCTTTCGTACGGCACGATCTGGTAGGCGGTGTGGGTGAAGTGCTGCAATTGCTCCTGGATGGCGGCGACCAGGCGCGGATGGCAGTGGCCGGTGTTCAGCACGGCGATGCCGCTGCCGAAATCGATGAAGCGGCGGCCTTCGACGTCCCACAGCTCGGCGTTTTTGGCGCGCTGGGCGTAAAAGTCGCACATCACTCCCACGCCGCGTGGGGTAGCGGCGTTTTTACGGACTTGCAGGTCGGCGTTCTTCATTTGGGTCTCCCGTAGGTGTTTTGAGTGTGACCACTGTAAAATACGGCGGACTCATGACATAGATCCATTCCCGTTTATTTGATAGAGCCAATTCCATGAGCGAAGTCTCGATTTCCGACTATCTGCAAACCCACCTGGAGCGCGGCGGCGCCGTGCCGATGAACCGTCAGCTCTACAGCCTGCTGCGCGACGGCATCCTGGGCGGAGCGATTTTGCCGGGCTTGCAGGTGCCGCCATCGCGCGCACTGGCGGCGGATCTGGCGGTGTCGCGCAATACCGTGACGTACGCCTACGATCAGCTTATCGCGGAAGGCTATCTGGAGGCGCGCACTGGAGACGGCACCTATGTGGCCGACACCGAGCCGGACATGGCGCGCCTGGCCGCCGCGCCGCCAGTCGTTGCCGCCGCTGCGGCCGGCGCGGCCTCGCCGCTGAGCGGACGCGGCGAACGGCTACTATCGGGCACCGGCGCCAGTTCGGCGCAATGGGGCGCGTTCATGCCGGGCATTCCAGACATCACGCTGTTTCCAAACGCGGTGTGGAGCAAATTGCAGGCGCGGCACTGGCGGCGCGTGGCGCCTGGGTTGCTGACCTATGGCGACGGCGCCGGCTACCAGCCGCTGCGCGAAGCCATCGCCAGCCATCTGCGCACGGCGCGTGCGGTCAACTGTACGGCCGAGCAGGTGATCGTGACATCGGGCACGCACCAGTCGATTCAACTGGCTTCGACCTTGCTGGGCGAGATGGGCGACACGGCATGGGTGGAAGATCCGTGCTACTGGGGCACGCGCAACGTGATCCGCTCCAGCGGCCTGACGCCGCTGCCGTTGCCGGTGGACGAGGAAGGGATGCAGATGCCGGAGGAAGCGCTACGCACGCCGCCGCGTTTCATCTTCGTCACGCCCTCGCACCAGTACCCGCTGGGGCCGGTGATGAGCCTGGCGCGCCGGCGCCTCCTGCTGGAATACGCGGCGCGGCACAATGTGTGGGTGGTGGAGGATGATTACGACTCCGAGTTCCGCTACAGCGGTCCGCCGCTGGCGTCGCTGCAGGGCTTGGATAACCACCAGCGCGTGATCTACCTGGGCACATTCAGCAAGACTTTATTTCCTGGCTTGCGCATCGGCTTCATGGTGGTGCCGCCGGCGCTGGCCTCCCGCTTCGCGCGCGCCAACGCAGAACTGTTCCGCGACGGCCAGAGCTTCCTGCATGCGGTGCTGGCGGACTTCATGAACGAAGGCCACTTCTCCTCGCACGTGCGCAAGATGCGGCAGTTGTACGCGAAGCGGCTGGCCTGCCTGCAAGCGGCGATCCGCATCGAGCTGGGTGACGCGGCGGTAATCTCAGGCAGCGACGCCGGCCTGCACCTGGCGCTGAGCCTGCCGGCCGGAACCGACGACGTCGCCATCAGTCTAGCCGCAAAAGCACGCGGCATCCTGACACGCCCGCTCTCCGCCTACTACGCAGAGCCAGCAACAGCCCGCCCCGGCCTAATGCTAGGCTACGCCGCCGTCCCCACCGAGCGCATCCAGCCCCTGTTCGCCGAACTAGCCCGAGTCATCCGTAAATTCGGGGTCAGCTCTGTCATTCGGACAAGCGCGCATGATCTTTGAGCAATCTCAATACTTCAAGCACCTTCTTCAGTGATAGGCGGCATCGCACGTCTTGAGCCATATCAAGCTTGTGCGCTGCTTGTCCAAATGACAGAGCTGACCCTGACTTTAGCCTTTGGAGAGGGCTTTGAGGGCTTGCTTGATGCCGTCGGAGACGGTGGCGCCGGCGGGGACGGTTTTCAGGGCCAGCAGGGCTTCCTTGTCGGAGTAGCCCAGCGCCAGCAGGGCGTTGAGGATGTCCGATTGCGCGTCCGGCACGGCGTGTGCGCCGCTGGCGCCGATGTCCGCGCCCAGCTTGCCCTTCAGTTCCAGCAGCAGGCGTTCGGCGGTTTTCTTGCCGATGCCCGGCACTTTGACCAGGCGGCCAGCCTCTTGCAGCGTGACCGCCTGCGCCAGGTCGGGAATCGACATGCCCGACAGAATCGACAGCGCGGTGCGCGCACCCACGCCGGTGATTTTGATCAGCTGGCGGAACACCGCCCGCTCTTCGGCATTGCCGAAGCCGAACAGCAGATGCGCGTCTTCGCGGATGGCCTGGTGGGTGAACAGCACCACTTTCTCGCCCACGCCTGGCAGGTTGTAGAAGGTGCTCATCGGCACGTCGACTTCGTAGCCGACGCCAGCAACGTCCACCAGTAGTTGCGGTGGATTTTTTTCAAGCAGAGTACCGGAAAGACGTCCGATCATTTTTTACCTTTAAAAGTTTAGCCGACCAAACGGCCACGGCGCATGCGCAAGCCGGCCAGTGGTCCGTTCGCGGTTGAATTGGTGCCGCCGGCGATGATCGCCAGCGTTTCGCGGCTGTGCGCGTGGCAGATGGCGATGCCCAGCGCATCGGCCGCATCGGTGCCCGGCAGGCCCGGCAGCGATAAGAGGCGCGCGACCATGTCCTGCATCTGCGATTTCACTGCGCGTCCGGTGCCCACCACGGCTTGCTTGATTTGCGTCGGCGAATACTCGGCCACGCTCAGGTCGGCCGACACCAGCGCGCAGATCGCCGCGCCACGGGCCTGGCCCAGCAGCAAAGTCGATTGGGGATTGACGTTGACGAAGACTTGTTCGATGGCGGAACAATCCGGGCTGTAGGTGCGGGCCACTTCGCCCACGCCGTCCAGGATCACCTTGAGCCGCGTCGGCAGATCGCCCTCGCCACTCTTGATGGTGCCGGAGGCGATGTAGCGCAGCTTGCTGCCCTGCTTGTGGATGACGCCAAAGCCGGTAGTCCGCAAGCCGGGGTCGATGCCGAGAATAATCATTGATGGATTGTATGCAGTAAAGAAAAAGCCCGCAAGCTTGCGGGCTTTTTAGCTTTCAATGAGGTTGCTGAAACGTGGTCGCAGCGAGGCGCGGCGCCGAAGACAGTGCGAATGCACGGCGAGGCGCTGCAACGAAGCTGCGACCGCGTTTCAGCGACCGATTAGTGACGGAAGTGACGGGTGCCGGTGTAGACCATCACCACGCCGCGCTCATCCGCTGCATCGATCACTTCCTGGTCGCGCATCGAGCCACCTGGATGGATCACGCAGGTCGCGCCGGCATCCACCACCACGTCCAGGCCATCACGGAACGGGAAGAAGGCGTCCGACGCCACGACCGAGTTCGCCAGCGACAGGCCGGCATTCTGCGCCTTGATCGAAGCGATGCGGGCCGAATCGATACGGCTCATCTGGCCTGCGCCAACGCCCAGCGTCATGTTATTGCCGCAGAAGACGATGGCGTTCGACTTGACGTACTTGGCAACGCGCCACGCAAACATCATGTCCTGCAGTTCCTGCTGCGTAGGCTGTTTCTTGCTGACGACGCGCACGTCGGCCAGCAACACGTTTTTGGAGTCGGCCGATTGCACCAGCAGGCCACCGCCCACGCGCTTGAAGTCCATGCCGTTCACGCCATTGCCCAGCGGGATTTCCAGCAGGCGCACGTTTTGTTTCGCCGACAGGATCTGCTTGGCTTCAGCGCTGAAGGTAGGCGCGATCAGCACTTCGACGAACAGCTTGGCCAGTTCGGTCGCAGCGGCGGCGTCCACTTCCACGTTGAAGGCGATGATGCCGCCGAACGCCGAGGTCGGATCGGTCTGCAGCGCGCGCTTGTACGCATCGGCAGCATCGGCGCCCAGCGCCACGCCGCACGGATTGGCGTGCTTGACGATCACGCAGGCGGCCGACTGGTCGAAACCACCCATGCTCTTCACGCATTCCCAGGCCGCATCGGCGTCGGCGATGTTGTTGAACGACAGTTCCTTGCCTTGCAGCTGCTTGTAGTTGGCCAGTGCGCCTTCGGTGGCGGCTACGTCGCGGTAGAACGCCGCCGACTGGTGCGGGTTCTCGCCGTAGCGCATGTCCTGCACTTTTTCGAAGGCCACGTTCAGGGTCTTCGGATAGGCGCTGCGGCTGGCGTGGGCGCGGGTGGCGTCCAGGCTGGTCAGGTAGTTGGCGATGGCGCCGTCGTACTGCGCGGTGTGCGCGTAGACCTTGGTGGCCAGCGTGAAGCGGGTGTCGTAGCTGACGTAGCCAGGAGCGTTGTCGGTGGTCTTCATTTCCGCCAGCACCACGCCGTAGTCCGACGGATCGCAGATCACCACCACGTCCTTGTGGTTCTTGGCCGCCGAACGCAGCATGGCCGGGCCGCCGATGTCGATGTTCTCGATGGCGTCGTCCAGCGTGCAGTCATCCTTGGCGACAGTAGCCTGGAACGGGTATAGGTTGACCACCACCATGTCGATGGTCGGAATGTTGTGCTCTTCCAACTTGACCACGTGCTCAGGGAAATCGCGACGGGCCAGGATGCCGCCGTGCACTTTCGGGTGCAGCGTCTTGACGCGGCCGTCCAGCATCTCCGGGAAACCGGTGTAGTCGGCAACTTCGGTCACGGCGACGCCGTTGTCGGCCAGCAGTTTGGCGGTGCCGCCGGTCGACAGGATGTTGACGCCCATGGCGGACAGCGCGCGCGCGAAGTCCAGCACACCGGTTTTGTCGGATACGGAGATGAGAGCTTGTTTAATCATGGCGATGAATAGACTAGTGGTTGAGTATGGGGGATTGCGGCCGGCAACAGCGGCCGTCCCCAGCCACTTTCATTGCCGGATGGATCGGGCGCTTTACAGCAGGCCGTGCTCTTGTAACTTCTTGCGCAAGGTATTGCGGTTGATGCCCAGCATCTGCGCCGCGTGCGACTGGTTGCCGTCGGCGCGCGTCATGACCACTTCCAGTATCGGTTTTTCAACGGTCAGCACGACCATGTCGTAGATGTTCGATGCCTGTTGCTCGCCCAGGTCTGCGAAGTACTCTTCTAGACTCTTCTGGACTACTTCCTGGATACTTTCTTTGCTCATTTTGTCATTCGCTTATTAATCTGTTGACGCTGGCAAATCGCTTCGGCTCGTGGCTGGAAACGTTTACCCTTCTGATATTGTGACTTTTTTAGTACGCTCTTCGCGCTGCTCAAACGGTCTGCAATTCCTCGGCGAGGCGGTATTGTAACCGCTCGCCGTAACTCCACTGGGATTCGAAGAATTGGTCTACAGCAAGGAGTTGTTCTTCAACGGACTCCAGCAGGTTCATCCGTTGCCGGAATTCCTCGCCGCCCTGCAAGTCGCGCACATACCAGCCGATGTGCTTGCGTGCGGTGCGCACGCCCAGGTAGTCGCCGTAGAAGGCGTAGTGGGCGCGCAAATGTTCATCCATCAGCGCGCGTACTTCGTCCACGTACGGCGCCGGCATGTGCTTGCCGGTGCGCAGGTAATGGTCGATCTCGCGGAAGATCCACGGACGGCCTTGCGCGGCGCGGCCCACCATGACGGCGTCGGCGCCGGTGTAGTCGAGCACGAAGCGGGCCTTTTCCGGCGTGGTGATGTCGCCATTGGCGACCACCGGAATGGAAACCGATTTCTTGACGGCGGCAATCATGTCGTACTCGGCGTCGCCCTTGTAGCCGTCGGCACGGGTGCGGCCGTGCAGCGTCAGCATGGCGATGCCGGCGTCTTCCGCAATGCGCGCGATGTTCAGGGCGTTTTTATTCTCGCGGTCCCAGCCGGTGCGGAACTTCAGGGTGACCGGCACGTCCACCGCGCCCACCACCGCATCGACGATGCGCTTGACCAGTTCCTCGTCCTGCAGCAGCGCCGAACCGCACCAGGCGTTGCATACTTTCTTGACCGGACAACCCATGTTGATGTCGATGATCTGGGCGCCGCGCTCGACGTTGAAACGGGCGCAATCGGCCAGGTCCTGCGGGTCGGCGCCGGCGATCTGCACCGCTTTCGGCTCCATTTCCCCCGTGTGGTCGGTACGGCGCGAGCTCTTTTCCGTGGCCCACAGGCGCGGATTGGAGGCGGCCATTTCAGACACCGCGTACCCCGCCCCGAGCTCTTTGCAAAGCTGGCGGAATGGACGATCCGTAACCCCGGCCATGGGGGCAACGAAAACGTTGTTACGCAGTAAGTGAGGGCCGATTTGCACTGGCAATACCTGAAAGGGGGAGAAGGAACCTTCTATTTTAACCGAAGGACTGCTCAAATAATAAGCACTATTTTTTATGAATTCGGCAAATGTGCAGCTTGCCCGTTATGAGAGGGTATTTCCGTGCGTAAATTTTAAGCACGGTCGTAAGGTTGGGCTACACCACATCGTCCATGGCGGCCAGCGCCAGGTGCTCGACTTCGCCCCAGCTGTCCAGCACAAGTTTGCCGTCCACCATGGTAAAACGGTTAATACTGGCATTCTTGACCTGGAAGTCGCGTGGACTGTCCAGCTGGATGCCGCGCGCGGCGCGGTAGGCGCACTCCAGCACGCCGCCGTGGGCGACCACGGCCACGGTTTGGCCGGCATGGCTGGCGGCCACGGCAAGGAGACCGCCGATGGCGCGGTCGTAGAATTGATGGAAACTTTCCGCCACGCGGCCGCCGGCCGGCATCACGGCCTCCACATCGCGCGCCTGCCAGCGGGTGAAGTCGTCCGGGTATTGCTGCTGGATATCCTGGTACAACATGCCCTCGAACACGCCGTAGGCGCGCTCGCGCAGCCGGGCGTCGGTCTGCAGACTCAGGCGGGCGTGCAGGCCGGCCACGGCCTGGGCGGTCTGCATGGCGCGCTGCAGGTCGCTGGAGACGATGGCGTCCAGCTTCTCGGCGGCCAGCGCGCGCGCCAGCGCAGCGGCCTGGCGCTCGCCTTCCGGATTCAGCGGAATATCGATGTGGCCCTGCAGGCGGCGCACGGCATTCCAGGCCGTCTCGCCGTGGCGGATCAGCAAAATAGTGGTGTTGTTCATTACCAAGTTCTTGTGTAGGTGCCGATCAGTTGCGCTTCGTCGACGATATGGCCGTAAATCGCATTCAGCACATCGGCGCCGGTAAAGCGCTGCGGCAAGGCCAGTTGCTGCACGTCCAGCGCGTAGATGCGAAAAATATAATGATGCGTGCCGTTTGGCGGCGGCAAGGGGCCATGATACCCGACCGCGTGAAAATCGTTCAGGCCCTGGCGCAGCGGCATGCGGTGGTCGGCGGAGATGGCCGACATCGCCGGTGGAATATCGACCACGCTCCACAGGAAGAAGTCAGCCGAGGCGTCGGCATCCATGCACAGCAGCGCCAGCGAACCGACACCGGCCGGCACCTCGCTCCAGCTCAGCTGCGGGTTGCCGGACGCCGGGAGGGCGCCGCCGTCAAGGAAACTGTCGCTGAAGAGCTTCATCTGAATTTCAACTTACTTCGCGTTCGTCTGCAGCCAGAACGTCACCGGCCCGTCGTTGGTCAATGACACCTTCATATCGGCGCCGAATTGCCCCGTCTGCACGGTCGGGTGCTTCAGGCGTGCCTGTTCGACAAAGTAATTGAACAGGCGCAGCCCGTCGGCCGGTGCGGCCGCCGGCGTGAACGATGGACGGGTGCCGGACTTGGTGTCGGCCGCCAGCGTGAATTGCGGCACCAGCAACAGGCCGCCGTTGGTGTCGGTCACGCTGCGGTTCATCTTGCCGGCATCGTCGGCGAACACGCGGTAACCAAGCAGCTTGGTCAGCAGCGCATCCGCGTCCTTTTCCGTATCGTTGCGCTCGGCGCACACCAGCACCATCAAGCCAGCGTCGATAGTGCCTATCATAGCGCCATCCACCACCACACTGGCGCTGCTGACGCGTTGCAGCAGCCCTATCATGCGGACAGGGTCACGCGCGCAAATTTGCGCTTGCCGACCTGCAGCACGAAGGTGCCGGCTTCGACCTGCAAGCCCTTGTCGCTGATCACCGTGCCGTCCAGGCGCACGCCGCCCTGCTCGACCATGCGCATCGCTTCCGAGGTGGAAGCGCACAGGCCCGCCGCCTTCAGCAGTTGCGCCACGCCCAGCGGTGCGCCGCCCAGCGTCACTTCCGGAATGTCGTCCGGAATGCCGCCCTTCGAGCGGTTGACGAAGTCGGCCAATGCATCTTCCGCCGCCTGCTGCGAGTGGAAGCGCGCCACGATTTCCTGGGCGATGGCGACCTTGGCGTCGCGCGGGTTGCGGCCGCCGGCGATCTCGGCCTTCAAGGCGGCCACGTCGGCCAGCGAGCGGAACGACAGCAGGTCGAAGTACTTCCACATCATCTCGTCCGAGATGCTCATGATCTTGGCGAACATGCTGTTGCCCGGCTCGGTGATGCCGATGTAGTTGTTCTTCGACTTGGACATTTTTTCAACACCGTCCAAACCTTCCAGCAGCGGCATGGTCAAAATGCACTGAGGCTCCTGGTTGTAGTCCTTTTGCAGTTCGCGGCCCACCAGCAGGTTGAATTTCTGGTCGGTGCCGCCAAGTTCCAGGTCGGCCTTCAGGGCCACCGAGTCGTAACCTTGCATTAATGGATACAGGAATTCGTGCACTGCGATCGGCGTGCCGTTTTTAAAGCGCTTGGTGAAGTCGTCGCGTTCCATCATGCGGGCGACGGTGTAACGCGAGGCCAGCTGGATCAGGCCGCGCGCCCCCAGCGGATCACACCACTCGGAGTTGTAGCGGATTTCAGTTTTGGCCGGGTCCAGCACCAGCGAGGCCTGCTTGAAATAGGTCATCGCGTTCTGCTCGACCTGCTCCTTGGTCAGCGGCGGACGGGTGGCGTTGCGGCCAGACGGGTCGCCGATCATGGAAGTGAAGTCGCCGATCAAGAAGATCACCTGGTGGCCGAGGTCCTGCAGCTGGCGCATCTTGTTCAGCACCACGGTGTGGCCGAGATGCAGGTCGGGCGCGGTCGGATCCAGGCCCAGCTTGATGCGCAGCGGCACGCCGCTTTGTTCCGAGCGCGCCAGCTTTTGGGCGAACTCGCTTTCAATCAGCAACTCGTCGACACCGCGTTTGGTGATGGCGAGCGCCTCTTGTACGTTGTCGGATAAGGGCAACGCTGCTTTAGAGGGAGCCTGCGGTATCGAAGAAGAAGTAGTCATGATTTTTTAGCGTATTTTTCAGAAAAAGGTAAGCAGCTTCAGGAGTTTGATATAATCCTCGATCGATCAATCTTGCCGCACGAAAACTATCCAAACACATAATTAGAAGAAATAAAACGTTCCTGAATAGTTCAAGCGGCAAATTTTAACTGATTGCATGAACCAAATACATAAATTCACAAGCTCACGCTTGTTCAGTCTGCTAGGTTCTACGCGCAAATCGCGCATCATCAGCGCGTCTGCATTGTTTCTTGCAGTATGTGCTTTTGGTGCGGCCGGCGTAGCGCCGCTTGCCCCTGATGCGTCCGATCTGCCGGTGAAAACTGTCCAGGAAACCGTGGCCGCGCCCGACCTGAGCGCACAGATCAATGTGCTGGAACAACAGTCCTCCAGCGAGCATTTCGTCCACGAAGAGAAGATCCGCGCCGGCGACACCCTGGCCACCTTGTTGACCCGCCTCGGCGTGGATGACGATGCGGCCGAGAACTTTATCAAAAAAGATAAAGTTGCGAAAGGCGTGATGCAGCTCAAGACCGGCAAGCGTGTGCAAGCGCAAACCGACGACGACGGCAATCTGCAGTGGCTGCGCGCCACCGTGGTCGACGGCAAGGACGATCCAGTCACCAACATCAAGGTCACCCGCAAGGGCGACGGTTTCATCGCCACCGCCGAGCCAGCCAAGCTGGAACGCCGCGTCGAAATGCATGCCCGCACCATCTCCTCGACGCTGTACGCGGCCACCGACTCCAGCGAAGACGGCGCCAAGCTGCCGGACACCATCGTCAAGCAAATCATCGAGATGTTCTCGACCAACATCGACTTCCGCGGCGACGTCAAGCGCGGCGACAGCTTCAACGTGGTGTACGAAACCTTCTGGCAGGACGGCGAGTTCGTGCGCGCCGGCCGCGTGCTGGCGGGCGAGTTCACCAACAAGGGCACCACCTTCCAGTCCGTGTGGTTTGAAGATCCACAGACCAAGCAAGGCGGCGGCTACTACAGCTTCGACGGCAAATCGCTGAAAAAAGCCTTCCTGAAATCGCCGGTGGAGTTCTCGCGTATTTCGTCCGGCTTCTCGATGCGCGTGCACCCGATCTCGGGCCAGTGGAAAGCCCACAAGGGCATCGACTTCCCGGCGCCGACCGGCACCCCGATCCGCGCCGCCGGCGATGGCACCATCGATTTCGCCGGCACCATGAACGGCTACGGCAACTTCATCCTGATCAAGCACTGGAACAACTACACCACCGCCTATGCCCACATGAGCCGCTTCGGTACGGGCATGAAAAAAGGCGCCAAGGTCCGCCAGGGTGATGTGATCGGCTACGTCGGCAGCACCGGCTGGTCGACCGGCGCCCACCTGCACTACGAATTCCGCGTCGGCGGCGAAGCCAAGGATCCAGGCAAGCTGAACGTGCAACCGCAAGCGCCGCTGACGGCCGCGGAGATGTCGCGCTTCAAGGTCTACGCCACCGACATGACCCACCGTTTCGCGCTGTTGCGCCCGGCGGGCGGTGGCGGCGCGGCGACCCGCGTAGCCGCGAAATAAGCACCACAGGCCAGCTCAGACTGGCCTGTTTTTTTCCAGCCCATGAGCTTACGCGCACGCACCGCCCTTCTACTGCTGTTCCTGAACTGCTGCCTCTCCGCCTGGGCCGCGCCTGCGCGCCCGTTGTTGACCGACTACACCCACACCGCCTGGACCGAACGCGACGGCGCACCGGCCGGCGCCACCAAATTCGCCCAGGGCCGTGACGGCTGGCTGTGGATCGCCTCGCCCACCGGCCTGTACCGCTTCGACGGCGTGCGTTTCCAGCGCAGCGACACCGTCTACGGTCACCCGCTCGGCTCCAGCAATCTGACGGCTGTGAGCACCACGCCGGACGGCGCGGTCTGGGTCGGCTACCGCGTCGGCGGCGTGGCCGTCTTCAGCAAGGACGGCAGCCACAGCTATGCCGAAGCCGAAGGCCTGCAACCGGTGGGCGCCATGCACATCGAAATAGCACAGGACGGCGCGGTCTGGGTCGCCATGCGCGACGGCGTGGCCGTGCTGCCGCCCGGCGCCAAGCGCTTCGTGCGGCTCGGCGAAGAAGTCGGCCTGCCGACGCTGGGCGTGTTCCAGATCCTGTTCGCGCGCGACGGCACCACCTGGATCGGCACCAACCAGGGCGCCTGGTTCCGCCGGCCGGGCGAAGCACGCTTCACCCAAGCCTGGCCGCACGGCGCACTGGTGGCGCTGGCCGAAGCGCCGGACGGCACGCTCTGGGCCAACGACTTCAACGGCGGCAACCACAAGATCCGCACCACGCCGCCCGCCGGCGGCCAGCCGCCGGTTTCGGAATTCGAAGGCAACGCCGTCCGCTTCGACCGGCGCGGCACGATGTGGGTCACCCACGCCTACAGTTTGGAACGCAAGCTGCAGCCCGGCCCCGCCGTCGCCGAGCAGCAGGTGGCCAAGACCGACGGCCTCAGCGGCCCGATGCTGGGCGCGCACTTCGAAGACCGCGAAGGCAATCTGTGGATCGGCACCTCGCGCGGCGTCGACCGTTTGCGTCCGAACCGCCTGCGCACCGCACCGGTGCCCAAGGAACTCGCCTACCCGGCGCTGGTGGCCGGCCCGGACGGTGAGATGTGGGTGGGCGACTACGGCGACGCCGATGTCTGGCGCTACGGCCCCGACGGCCGCATCAGCCTGGAGGCCAGGGGTCAGGTCACGGCCAGCCACACCACGGCGGACGGCGTGCTGTGGCTGGGCGGCACGCAAAACCTGCTGCGGCGCGACCGCAACGGCGCCATCACCACGATCAGTTATCCGGCGGAAGTCAAAAGCCTGCGCGTCCACGCCCTGCAGCAGGACCGCCAAGGCGGCCTGTGGGCCTCGTTCTCCACCGGCAAAGGTGTGTACCGGTTCAGCGACGGCGCCTGGACCAAATCCGGCGGCCTGCGAGGCGTGCCCGACATGCTGACCACCACCATGACGCTCGATCGCCAGGACCAGCTGTGGCTGGCGCACATGCGCAGCCAGATCACCCTGATCAAGGATGGCGCGGTGCGCACGCTCGGCGCGGCACAGGGCCTGCAGCTGGGCACCGTGCTGTCCCTGCTGGAAGACCAGGCCGGCATGTGGACCGGCGGCGAAGACGGCGTGGCGCTGTACCGCAACGGCCGCTTCACCGCCCTGCGCGGCGAACGCAACGAACGTTTTCGCGGCGTCTCCGGCCTGGTGCGGCTGCCCGGCGGCGACCTGTGGCTGCATGGCGCCGACGGCCTGTACCGCATCGCCGCCGCCGAACTGGACAAATGGCTGAACGACGCCCGCACCGGCGTCGCCTTCGAACGCTTCGATGCGCAGGACGGCATGCAGGGCCACGCCGCCCAGCTGCGCCCGCTGCCCTCGCTGCGGCGCGACGGCGACGGCCTGCTGTGGTACGCCACCACCGGCTCGGTCGGCGCCATCGACCCGGCCAACATCCTGCGCAACCGACTGCCGCCACCGGTCGAAATCACCGGCCTGCTGGCCGACGGCGAACGCCACGCCATCCCGCGCGGCGCGGAACTCGGCCTGCCGCAAGGCACGCGCGACATCCAGATCGACTACACGGCCTTGAGCCTGTCGCTGCCCGAGCGCGTGCGCCTGCGCTACCGCCTGCTGGGCATGGACCGTGCATGGCAGGAGCCGGTGGGCCGGCGGCAAGCCTATTACACCAACCTGGCGCCCGGCAAATACCGCTTCGAAGTGATCGCCTCCAACGAGGACAACATCTGGAACCAGCAAGGCGCCGTGCTGGAGTTCGATATTCCGCCGACCTTTGTGCAAAGCATCTGGTTCAAGCTGCTGCTGGCGGCGCTGGGCATCTTGCTGCTGTACGCCGCCTACGCGCTGCGCATCCGCTACCTCACCCGGCGCATGCATGAACGCCTGCAGGAGCGCCTGGACGAGCGCACCCGCATCGCCCGCACCCTGCACGACACCTTGCTGCAAAGCGTGCAGGCGCTGCTGCTGTCCTTCGACGCCCACCGCCGGCATTTGCAGGAAGGCACGCGCGAACGCGAGCGGCTCGACCAGACGCTCAACCTGGCGGAGCAACTGCTGGTGGAAGGCCGCGACCAGATCATGGACCTGCGCGCCACCGCCACGCCGGAAGCGCTGCCGCTGACCTTGGAGCAGTTCGGCAAGGGCCTGGCCGAACACCGCGCCCATCTGTTCGAGGCCAGGACCAGCGGCATGATGCGGCAGCTACAGCCGAAGGTGCACGTGGAAGCCTACGCCGTGGCGCGCGAAGCCCTGTTCAACGCCTCGCGCTACGCCGGCGCCACCCGCATCCAACTGGAGATGGTGTACGGCCGCAGCGCCTTCAGCGTGCGCGTCATCGACAACGGCCGGGGACTGGACGAGGCGGTCCTCGCCGCCGGAGAACGCCCCGGCCACTGGGGCCTGTCGGGCATGCGCGAGCGCGCCAACGGCATCGGCGCCAGCCTGGACATCGACAGTGCGCCGGGCAAGGGCACCACGGTCACGCTAACCGTGCCCGGCAAGCTGGCCTACTGAACTATAATTTCGCCCACAACAAGGGGAATGCTATGGCTTTGTACATCGGTTTAATGTCGGGCACCAGCCTGGATGGCGTGGACGGCGCGCTGGCGCAATGCGATGGCGACGCCATCACCACCATCGCCGCGTCCTACGTCGCCTTCCCGCCGTCGCTACGCGCCGAGCTGATGGCGCTACAAGCCAGCGGCGCCAACGAGATCGAACGCGAAGCGCTGGCGGCCAACCAGCTGGCGCAGCACTACGCGCAATGCGTGGCCGCCCTGTTGCGTGAATCGGCCACGCCGGCGCAGGACGTGCGTGCCGTCGCCGTGCATGGACAAACCATCCGCCACCGCCCGGAACTGGGCTTCACGCGCCAGACCAACAACCCCGCCCTGCTGGCCGAGCTGTGCGGCATCGACGTGGTCGCCGATTTCCGCAGCCGCGACATCGCCGCCGGCGGCCAGGGCGCACCGCTGGTGCCGGCCTTCCACCAGGCCCTGTTCGGCAAGGAAGGACAGGCCCGCGTGGTGGCCAATATCGGCGGCATCTCCAACATCAGCGTCTTGAGCGGCGACGGCCGCGTGATCGGTTTCGACACCGGCCCCGGCAACGTGCTGATGGACGGCTGGATCCACCGCCACCGCCAGCAGGAATACGACGCCGACGGCGCCTGGGCGGCCGGCGGCAAAGTCATCCCCGAATTGCTGGCCGAACTGCTGAAGGAACCCTACCTGGCCCTGCCGGCGCCGAAAAGCACGGGCCGCGATCTGTTCCACATGGATTGGCTCGATGCGCGCCTGGCCGTGCACCAGCCGGCCACGCCGGAAGACGTGCAGCGCACGCTGACGGCATACACGGCCGTGACGCTGGCCGACGCCATCCGCGCGCACGGCGGCGGCGCGGACGCGGTCTACATCTGCGGCGGCGGCGCCTACAACAGCGTGTTGATGGAAGCGCTGGGACAAGCGCTGGGCAATCAAGTCCTGCTGGCTTCCACGCAAGCACTGGGCGTCGCGCCCAACCGCGTGGAAGCGCTGGCATTTGCCTGGCTGGGCCATCGCTTCAGCGAACGGCTGGCTGGCAATCTGCCCTCGGTCACCGGCGCGCGAGGCGACCGCGTGCTGGGTGCCCTCTACCCGCGTTAATTCCCACCCACTGCGCTACGACCTGCGGGCGGCGATGCGGAACTGGCTCGGCGTCTGCCCCACTTCCTTGCGGAAGAAGCGCGTGAAGTAGGCGGCGTCGGTGAAACCCAGCCAGTAGGCGATCTGCTCCATCGTCATGTCGCCGAAGATCAGGTTGCGCTTGGCCTCGGTGATCACGCGGGCGTGGATCATCTTGGTCGGGCTCTGTCCCACCGCCGCGGCGCACGCCGCGCGCAACTGCACCAGCGACACGCCCATCATCGAGGCGTAATTCTGCAGTTGCAGATTCTCGCGGTAATGCTGGTCGATCAATTCGCGGAAGCGGTCGGCCAGGCGCACCTCGCTGCCGCTGGCGACCTTGCTTTCCAGTTCATCCATATGCGCGCCGCGCACCAGCATCAACAGCAATGAAGTGAGCAAGGCTTCCGTGCCCACCACGTGGCCGATGGTCTTGGCCGACACTTCCTGCGCCAGCTTGCCGATCACGCTGAAGAACTCCTCCGCCGACTCGGCCGCGTACGACAGCGGAATCACGCGCGGCGACGCCCACAGCTTGATGAAGTCCTGCAGCTTGCCGTTGATCTGCTGCAGATACGCTACCTCGATGGTGACCACCCAACGGTCCACGTCCACTTCGTAATCGAGTCCGTGCACCGATTCATTCGGCAGCAGCAGCGCGCACGGCGCTTCGAACGGTACGCTGTGCCCTTCCAGATTCATCACGCCGCGGCCGTTGCGCACGAAGATCACCTGCCCATAATGCGGGTGCGCGTGCGGCGCAGTGCGCCAGCGCCCGCGTTCCGTCACGTGGCCGATGTTCACGAACCAGTTTTCCTGCTCCTCCGGATTTTCCACATACAGACGCACCTTGGGAACGGTGGTCAGCTGGGGTTTGCCGTTGGCATCGCGTTGATACTTTGTCATCGCATTTGAAGTCATTGTCGCCTCCTGTCAAACACTATAGCCCTGCCTACAGACAGTAGCAATACGCGAAAACAAAAGTGCCAGCGAATGTAATTTTTGTGTAGAGACTCCCATAGGCCCAACTCCTATTCTTGCAACATCAAATCAAAGGAGAATGAAGTTGGCCACCAAAGTAAAACTCAAAATCGCCATTGCCGATCACCCGCACACCATCGCGATCAAGAACGGCTCCATCCCCATCGAAGGCGTGGATGCGGAATTCGTCACCGTCAAGCCACAGATCGGCGCCTTCCGCCGCATGGTGCGCGACGTCGAGTTCGATGTCTGCGAACTGGCCCCGACCACCTATATCATCGCCCGCGCCTACGGTGCGCCGTTCGTCGCGCTGCCGATCTTCGTGGTGCGCCGCTTCCACCACGGCGGCTTGCTGGTGCGCCCGGACGCCAACATCAAGCATCCGAAAGACCTGGAAGGCAAGAAGGTCGGCGTGCGCGCCTACTCGGTCACCACCGGCGTGTGGAACCGCCAGGTGCTGATCGACGAATTCGGCCTCGATGCATCGAAGGTCACCTGGGTGGTCGACGATGAAGAACACGTGACGCAACTGAAACTGCCGGCCAACGTGATCCACGCCGCCGCCGACACCTCGCTGGCCGACATGATGGCCAAGGGCGAACTGGTGGCCGGCAACGAAGGCGCGGCAGGCATCGGCCGCACCGGTGCGCCGACCGGCGGCTGGCAGGAAGTGGAAGCCGACTATCCGGACCTGCTGCCGAACGCCGCCGAAATCGAAAAGGAATACTACGCCCGCACCGGCGTGTATCCGATGCACGGCACCATCGTGGTCAAGGACGCCATCCTGGCCGAGCACCCATGGATCGCCAAGTCGCTCTACAACGCCTTCGACCAGGCCAAGAAGGAATGGCTGGCCAAGCTGGACTCGGGCGAAATCACCGACAAGAAATACCAGGCCCTGCAAGAAATCGTCGGCCACGACCCGCTGCCATACGGCATCGCCGAAAACCTGAAGACCATCGAAACGCTGGAAGCCACCGCCTTCAAGCAAGGCCTGACGCCACGCCGCATGACGCTGAACGAACTGTTCGTTGATCCAAACGCAAACCAATAAGAGAGACACCATGATTATCGATTGCCACGGCCACTTCACGACCGTCCCCAAATCCTTCCGCGACTTCCGCGCCAAGCAGGTTGAATTCGCCAACGATCCGGCAAACGGCCCGTCGCGCGACGAAGCCTTCGTCTCCGACGACCAGATCCGCGAAGCGGTCGGCGGCGGCCAGCTCAAGCTGCAACAGGAACGCGGCGGCGACCTGACCCTGTTCTCGCCGATCGCCGGCCTGATGAGCCACCATCTGGGCAACGAACGCACCAGCCTGGAGTGGGCCGAGATTTCGAACGACCTGGTCTACCGCGTCACCGAAATGTATCCGGAGAATTTCGCGCCGGTGTGCCAGCTGCCGCAATCGCCGCTGGCGCCACCGAAGAACAGCGTGCCCGAACTGCGCCGCTGCGTGGAAGAGCTGGGCTTCGTCGGCGCCAACCTGAATCCCGATCCGACCGGCGGCTACTGGACCGGCACGCCGATCACCGACCGCGAGTGGTATCCGATTTTCGAAGCGCTGTGCGACCTCGACGTGCCGGCCATGATCCACGTGGCCGCCTCGTGCAACCCATGCTTCCACGGCACCGGCGCCCACTACCTGAACGCCGACACCACGGCCTTCATGCAGATCCTGCAATCGGACCTGTTCAAGGACTTCCCTACCCTGCGCCTGATCATTCCGCATGGCGGCGGCGCCGTGCCTTACCACTGGGGCCGTTACCGTGGCATGTCGCTGGAGATGATGGACCGTCCGCTGGAAGGCCTGCTCAACAACATCTTCTTCGACACCTGCGTCTACCACCAGCCGGGCGTGGAACTGCTGACCAAGGTCATCCCCGCCGACAACGTGCTGTTCGGCTCCGAAATGATCGGTGCGGTGCGCGGCAAAGATCCTTGCACCGGCCACTACTTCGACGACACCAAGCGCTACGTCGACGGCATCGCCTCGCTGACCGCCGAAGACCGCCAGAAAATCTTTGAAGGCAATGCCCGCCGCGTGTTCCCACGCCTGGACAAACGCCTGAAAGCACAAGGTAAATAATCATGACCTCCATCGTAGATATCCACCCGCACATCATCTCGGACGACGAACAGGCGTACCCACCGGCGCCGCTGTTCGGCAAGCGCTCGGACTGGTCGCAGGAACGCCCCAGCACCGTGGAAGCGCTGATCGCCGCCATGGACGCCGCCGGTGTGGCGAAAGCCGCCGTGGTGCACTCCTCCACCACCTACGGCTTCGACAACAGCTATGTGGTCGACGGCTGCAACCAATACAAGGACCGCCTGGTGGCGGTCGGCTCGGTCGACGTGCTGCAGCCGGATGCGCCGAAAACCATCCTCGAATGGAAGGAGCGTGGCCTAGCCGGCCTGCGCCTGTTCACCGGCGGCAGCACCAAGGAATTCGATCCAAGCGAACTGGAAGATCCGCGCTCGTATCCGGCCTGGGAACTGTGCAGCGAACTGGGCATCACCATGTGCATCCAGACCGGCCCGATCGGCCTGCCGCAGGTGACCGCGCTGGCCAAGCGCTTCCCGAAAGTGAAGATCATCCTCGACCACCTGGGCCGTCCGGACGTGCTCGACGGTCCTCCCTACGCCAACGCCAAATCGATGTTCGATCTGGCGCCGCTGGAGAACATCTACTTCAAGCTGACCCCGCGCATTTTCGGCGACGTGAAGAAGGAGAAAGCCAGCGCCGCCACCTTCTTCCCGGCGGTGGTCAAAGAGTTCGGTGCGCAGCGCCTGGCGTGGGGCTCGAACTTCCCCACCTCGCCCGGCTCGCTGTCGGAAATCCTGGCCACCGCGCAAGCCGGCCTGGCTTCGCTGAGCGATGAGGACCGCGCCTGGATCTTCGAGAAGACCGCCAAACAGCTGTACCCAGGCCTCGCCTGAGCGCCAAGAAAGATAAAAATATGGAGACGAACAAACACGGCAACGCCAGCCGCTGGACCATCCTCGGGCTGCTGGCGCTCGGCGTCCTGATTTCCTTCATCGACCGCACCAGCATTTCGTCGGCGCTGGCGGACCACAACTTCGTGCGCGAGTTCAACCTGTCGAGCGTGGACCGGGGCTGGGTCAACGCGGCCTTCTTCTGGTCCTACGGCCTGTTCCAGATTCCGATGGGCGTGGTGGCGGACCGTTACGGCGTCAAGTGGCCCTACGCCATCTGCTTCGCGGCGTGGTGCCTGGCGACGGCGGCCATGGGCGCTGTCACGGCCCTGTCCGCCCTGGTAGTGATGCGCCTGATCATCGGCGCCACCGAGGCCATCGTGATTCCGGCCAGCTACCGCTGGATCCGCAACAACTTCGACGAGAGCCAGAACGGTCTCGCGGTCGGCATCCTGGCGATGGGCAACAAGTTCGGTCCGGCCATCGGCGCGCCGGTCGGCGCCTGGTTGATCGTCAACTACTCGTGGAACGTGATGTTCATCGCCACCGGCATCGCCGGCCTGCTGTGGCTGGCGCCGTGGCTGGGCCTGGTGCGCAACGACTTCCCCAACAAGGAACAGCTGGCCACGGCCAAGCGCAAGGCCTCGTCGGTGACGTTCGGCGCCATCCTGTCCAGCCCGGTCGTGTGGGGCGGCATGATCACCAACTTCTGCTACGGCTACTTCACCTTTTACTGCATGAGCTGGATGCCGGCCTACCTGGTCGAGCAGCGCGGTTTGTCGCTGGCCAAGTCGGGGCTGTACACCTTCTTCAGCTTTGCCGGCATCGCCATCGTCGCCGCCATCGCCGGCTGGGCGGCGGACCGGGTGATCGCCCGTGGCGGCAACGCTGTGTTCGTACGCAAGGCCTTCATCATCGCCGGCTTCATCGGCGGCTGCACCGTGCTGCTGGGCGCCTACGCCGAAACGCTGGAGATGGCGCTGTTCTGGAACGTGCTGTCGCTGTCGCTGCTGGGCCTGGCCACGGCCAACAACCTGGCCTTGTCACGCCTGACGCTGATTCCGAAACAAGCCATCGGCGCCGTCACCGGCGTGCAGCAAGTCGCTACGTCGCTGGCCGGCGGCGTGGCGGCCAGCCTGTCCGGATGGCTGCTGCACATCAGCGGCAGCTATGACCTGCCGATGATGGTGATTTTCGTCTTCCTGATCATTGGCGCTGTCGCCACCGCGATCCTGTTCCGCCCCGAATGGGCGCCCAAGGTGACCGAACCGACCGCACCAGCCAACGCACCCAAAGAAGGCGCGCACAAGAGCGCCGCCTGACACTAAAAAAACGAAAGAGGAAACCTCCATGGCAAAAATCGTATTCGGCATGGCCGTACCGCACAGCGGCATGCTGGGCCAGAAGCCGGAAGACTGGCTGACCAACGGTGAGCGCGACCGCAACAATCCCGAACTGTGGTTCCAGAACCGCACCTGGACTTATCCGGAACTGGAAGCGCATCGCGGCGCGGCGTTTGAAAAATACCTGACCATCGAAGAACGCACCGTACGCGCAGCCCGCTGCCGCGCCGCGCTCGACAAGATGGCCGAGGCCTACCGCGAAGCCAAGATCGATGTCGCCATCATCCTCGGCAAGGACCAGAAGGAAATCTTCCTCGACTTCTCGCCGTCGATCGCCATCTACACCGGTGAAGAAGTGCACAACGGCCCGCCGCAGCGCTCGGTGTATGCGCCGGACCACCACGTCACCCACCCATGCCATCCAGGCCTGGCCAAGCACCTGATCGACGCCTTCCAGAAAGAAGGCTTCGACCTGACCGACCTGTTCAAGTGGCCGGACAACGTGTGGATGAAACCGCTGCCCGAGTATCCGGTCGCGCCGCACGCCTACAGCTTCGTCTACCACCAGATCATGGACGACAACCCGCCACCGCACGTGCCGGTCATCATGAACTGCTTCTACCCGCCGACCCAACCGTCGATGGCGCGCTGCATCGAGTTCGGCCGCGTGCTGCGCGATGCGGTCAAGGCCTGGCCTGAAGACGTCCGCGTCGGCATCTTCGCCTCCGGCGGCCTGTCGCACTTCGTCAACGACGAAGAATTCGACATGAAGGTCATGAAGATGCTGGGCGAGTACGACTACGACGGCCTGGCCGAAGTCCCGGACGGCTACTACCAGTCCGGCACTTCCGAAATCAAGCTCTACGTCAGCGTGATGAAGGCCGTCGAAGAAACCGGCGCCGAGATGACCCTGGTCGATTACGTCCCCTGCTGGCGCACCGCCGCCGGCACCGGCGAGGGCATGGGTTTCATGTACTGGAACGCCGAGAAACCAGCAAGCAAATAAACGAGGAATATCATGAGCAATACACGTCTGAACGGCATCATCCGCGCCTGGGAACAGGGCAAAGTCGCATTCACCGCTTTCTCCAAGATCGACAAGCAATCCGCCATCGACATGAGCGACGCGCCGTATGACGGCATCGTCTTCGAGATGGAGCACAATCCCTACGACGTATCGGCGCTGGGCGATTCGCTGCAGTACCTGTTGAACCGCAAGCAGATCGTCACTTCCGGTTCGCTGGCGCCGCAAGTGACGCCGCTGGCGCGCATTCCCGCCAACGGCGTGGAGATGAATCAATCGTTCGCCAAGCAGGTGCTGGATCGCGGCGTGTACGGCGTGATCACGCCGCACGTGGCGACCGTGGAGCAGGCCTACAACGCGGTGGCTTCGTGCCGCTATGCGCGTCCGAAGAATGCGCCGCTGTACGAACCGAAAGGCGTGCGCGGCGACGGGCCGATGAACGCTTCGCGCTACTGGGGCCTGACCCAGCAGGAATACTATGCCAAGGCCGACGTCTGGCCGCTGGCGCCGCAAGGCGAAATCCTGTGTGGCCTGATGATCGAATCGACCCAGGCGATCGAGAACCTGGACGACATGCTGGCCAACGTGCCGGGCATCGGCTTCGTGCTGATCGGCGAAGGCGACCTGTCGCAGGAACTGGGCCTGGCGCGTCAATACGACCACCCGGAAGTGCTGGCCGCCATGGGCCAGATCGTGGCGACCTGCCACAAGCACGGCGTCAAGGTCGGCAACCCGCACGTCACCGCCGCCAACTACGAGCGCCTGCTCAAGGAAGGCTACAGCTTCCTGATGTCGGCGCCGCAGCGCAGCTACGGCGTGATCGGCAAGGCGCGCGAAATGGCGGGGTACTAAGATGAACGGCGCCGAAAGCCTGGTCAAGACCCTGACCGACCAGGGTGTCGATATCTGCTTCGCCAATCCCGGCACCTCGGAAATGCACTTCCTGAAGGCGCTGGAGAATCCGCGCATGAAGAGTGTGCTGTGCCTGTTCGAGGGCGTGTGCACCGGCGCGGCGGACGGCTACTACCGCATGAAGGGCACGCCCGCCTCCACCCTGCTGCATCTGGGACCGGGACTGGCCAACGGCCTGGCGAATATCCACAACGCCAAGCGCGCTTCGTCGGGCATGGTCAACATCGTGGGCGAGCATTCGGCGTCGCATTTGAAGTATGACCCGCCTCTGATGTCGGACATCGAAGGCCTGGCGCGTCCCCTGAGCCATTGGGTGCGCCGTTCGGAAAGCTCGGCCGCCGTGGCGTGGGACGTCTCCACCGCCATCGCCAAGGCCAGCGAGCATCCGGGCCAGATCGCCACCCTGCTGCTGCCGGGCGACACTTCGTGGCAGGAAGCCGGCGAGCCGGTCATCCCGCCACTGGCCGCGCCGCAAATCAAACTGCCGGAACCGTCGCGCGTCGAAGCCATCGCCAAGGTTCTGCGCTCGGGCGAGCCGACACTGGTGATCCTGGCCAACCGCGCCACCCGTGGCCGCGCCGTGGAACTGGCCGGCAAGTTGAAGGCCGCCACCGGTTGCCGACTGGCGACGCAGTTCTTCACCTCGCGCATCGAACGCGGCGCCGGCCGCGTGACCATGGAACGCATTCCCTACGCCGTGCCGCAGGCGCTGGAATTCCTCAAGGGCTTCAAGCACATCATCACGTTGGAAACCAAGGAGCCGATCGCCTTCTTCAGCTATCCGGACAAACCGAGCCTGCTGAAAGCACCCGGCACGGTGGTCCACACGCTGAGCGAGAACGATGAAGACAGCGCCGCCGCGCTGGAAATGCTGTTGTTCGCGCTGGAAGCAGGCGGCTCCAAGGCGGTGCTGCAAGCCCGCGCGGAAGCCGTGATTCCGCAAGGCGCGCTGACGCCGGCCAGCATCGCCGCCGCGCTGGCCGCCGCGCTGCCGGAGAACTGCATCCTGGTCGACGAATCGCTGACCACCGGCCGCGAAACCATGGGCCTCACCGTCGGCGCAGCGCCGCACGATTTGATCAACAACATGGGCGGCTCGATCGGCTATGGCACGCCGGTCGCCACCGGCGCCGCACTGGCCTGCCCGGACCGCCGCGTGTTCTGCATGGTGGGCGACGGCAGCGCCATGTACACCATCCAGTCGCTGTGGACCCAGGCGCGCGAAGGCCTGAACGTCACCACCATCATCTTCGCCAACAACAGCTACGCCATCCTGAAAGCCGAATACGCCAACATGGGCGCCGGCGCACCAGGCCCGCAGGCGCTGGCCATGATCGACATCGACAAGCCACGCATCGACTGGCTGGCGATGGCCAGAAGCATGGGTGTGCCGGCGGTATCGGTCGACAGCGCCGAAGGCTTCCACAAGGCCATGGTGAATTCCGCACGCGAGCAGGGCCCGACGCTGATCGAGGTCCGCCTGTATTAATCAACAAGGAACCGTTATGACTACCGTACTGCGTACCAATCTGTCCGAATACAAAGTAACCAAGGCTCTGCTGGATGGCCGCGTTTCGTCCGACATCGTCAAGCTGGACTTCTGCGGCCCGACGCCCGCGCACAACGGCTTCAAGGCCATGGTGCGCGAGAATAAATTCGACGCCGGCGAACTGGCCATCGTCACCTTCCTGCAGGCCAAGGCCTACGGCAAGCCTTACGTGCTGCTGCCGGCGCCGATCTCGGGCCGCTTCCAGCACCACTGCGCCGGTTTCAATATCGACTTCGGCCACCTCGATCCGAAAGACATCGAAGGCAAGGAAGTCGGCGTGCGTACCTATACGCAAACCACCGCGCTGTGGATACGCGGCATCCTGCGCCACGAATACGGCGTCGACCTGGACAAGGTGATCTGGCGCACGCTGAACGACGGCCACCTGGCCGAGTACAGCGATCCATCGAACTGCGTGCGCCTGCCGGCCGGCTCCTCGATTCCCGACATGATGATGAAAGGCGAACTGGCCGCCGCCCTGCTGGGCGAGGACATGCCGAAGGACGACCGCGTGCGCACCCTGGTGCCGGACGCGCACAACGCCGCATTGAAATGGTTCGAGCGCGAAAACGTGGTACCGGTCAATCACTTCTTCGTGGTGCACGCGGACGTATCGAAGAACAACCCGGACGTGGTGCGCGAAATCTATCGCATGCTGATCGCCGGCCGCCAGCAGGCCGAGGGCGGCGTGCCGGCCATCTACCCGCCGATAGGCCTGGAAGCCAACCGCAAGGGCATCCAGCTGGCGATCGACTGGGCGATCGACCAAAAGATTATCCCGCGACGTTTGTCTGTCGATGAACTGTTCGACGACATCACCGGCAGTCTCGGATAAACGTCATTCCCGCAAAAGCGGGAATCCATAGAACGCCTGCATGGACGCTCAGCATGGATTCCCGCCTACGCGGGAATGACGAGTTCAAAATTACAACAACGGAGACAAAATGAAAAAACTAGCAATCGCATCGGCCATCGCCCTGATGGCCGGCGGTACGGCCTGCGCGGCGGATCTCAATCCCGGCGGCGACTGGCAAATCCGCTGGGACAATACGCTGAAATACAGCGCCGGCGCGCGCGTGGAATCGGCGCTGCCGGCGTTGACCACCGGCGCGGCCAAGGTCAACAACGACGACGGCGACCGCAACTTCAGCACCGGCCTGATCTCCAGCCGCTATGACCTGCTGACAGAGTTCGACATCCAGAAGGACGGCTTCGGCCTGCGCCTGAGCGGCGCCGCCTGGTACGACTCGGTGTACAACCAGACCACCTCCAACGGCTCGGCCGCCACCACCAACAACATCAGCCGGCCGTCCAACTGGTTCTCGCCGGAGACCGCGCGCATCGCCGGCCGCAACGCCGAGATGCTGGACTGGTTCGTATTCGGCCGCAACCAGATCGGCGACGCCACCCTGTCCTACCGCCTGGGCCAGCACTCGCTGATCTGGGGCACCACGCTGTTCTTCGGCATGAACGGCATCGCCAAGGGCATGGCGCCGATCGACCTGTACAAGCTGTCGATCCCCGGCACCCAGGCCAAGGAAACCACGATTCCCGTGCCGCAGTTGTCCAGCACACTGCAGCTGACCAATGACACCAGCGTGGAAGCCTATGTGCAGTTCAAATACCGCCCGACCCGCCTGCATCCGGCCGGCAGCTACCTGAGCGCCACCGACATGCTGGGCGACGGTGCCGAGTCGATCTGGGCCGGCCCGCTGAAGCTGCAGAACGCCGGCCTGGTGAAAGGCGACCTGCCGAACAACTTCGGCTTCGCCGTCAACACCCGCAGCGAAACGCTGGACGCCGACCTTGGCTTCTACGCCAGCCGCTACAACGACACCTCGACGCAAGTGGTCACGCAGGCCGCCACGCGGCGCTACTACATGGCCGTGCCGAACGGCGTGAAAGCCTTCGGCGCCAGCATCTCACGCCTGGTGGGCAGCGCCAACGTCGGCCTGGAAGCGTCGGTGCGCGACGGCCAGCCGTTGATCGCCAAGCAGGGCACGGTGGTGCTGCCGGTCGGCCAGACCGCCGCCTGGCTGAACGACAACACGCCATATCCAACCGGCCGCACCTCGCACCTGAACCTGTCGACCACCCTGATCAGCGGCGCCACCGGCGCATGGGATGGGTTGGCCGTGGTCGGCGAACTGTCGGCCAACCATTTGAACAGCGTGAAGGAGAACGCCGCCAAGGTTGATACGGCTTACAACAAGACCAGCTACGGCGGCCGCATCGTGGTCACGCCGACCTGGTACCAGGTAACGTCCGGCCTCGACCTGAGCGTGCCGCTAAATATCGGCTGGTCGTTCAAGGGCCGCTCGATCATCGACACCGCCTTCCCCTTCTCCGGCAGCCCGGACAAGGGCGGCGAGATCGCGGCCGGCGTCACCGGCACCTACCTGACCCGCTACATCGCCAACCTGACCTTCATCAACTATCGCGGCAAGGCCACCAGCCAGCCGCTGCTGGATCGCGACTACGTGCGTTTCAGCCTGCAAACCAGCTTCTGATCTAGGAGACATACAGATGAAAAAACATACCAACACCTGGCTGGCGCTCGGCCTGGCCTCCATCGTCGCCACCGCTTCGGCGCAGGCGCCCAACCTGAAATCCGGCGCACTGACGCCGATGGGCGCGGAACGCGCGGCCAACAAGGACGGCACCATCCCCGCGTGGGACGGCAAGGCGGTCGACACCAAGCCCGGCGCCGACAACAAGCGTCCAGACCCGTACGCCGCTGAAAAGCCGCTGCTGTCGATCACCGCCGCCAACGTGGCGCAACACGCCGACAAGCTGAGCGACGGCACCAAGGCCTTGCTGGCGAAGGCGCCGGGCATGCGCATCGATGTTTATCCATCGCACCGCAGCGCGGTGTTCTCGCAGGCGATCTACGATGCCGTGGCCGCCAACGCTACGCGCGCCAAGCTGACCAACGGCGGCCTGACGGTGGAAGGCGCTTACGGCGGCATTCCTTTCCCGGTGCCGAAGAACGGTCATGAAGCGCTGTGGAACCACATGCTGAGCTATCGCGGCCAGCTGACCACCTTCACCGCCGACAAATACGTGATGACCGCCAACGGCGACCGCGTGCTGACCAACCGCCAGCGCACCAACCTGGCCTATCCCTACTACGATCCGAAAGGCAAGCCGGAAGGCTTCAGCGGCGAATGGGCGCGTGCGCGTCTGGACGTGACCGAGCCACCGGCCAACGCCGGACAGGCGCTGATGACCATCGACTATGTCGACAACTTCAGCAAGCCTAAGGATGGCTGGCAGTATGTGCCGGGCCAGCGTCGCGTGCGCAAGTCGCCGTCGCTGGTGTACGACACGCCGGATGCCTCGGCTGCGGGCCTGGCCAACTTCGACGATGTAAACCTGTTCATCGGTGCGCAGGATCGTTACGAGGTGAAGCTGATCGGCAAGAAGGAGATCTACATCCCGTACAACAACAACGGTTTGTTCCGCAAGCCGGTGAATGCGGTGATCGGCAAGGGCACGCTGAATGCGGACGCCGTGCGCTGGGAGCTGCATCGCGTGTGGGTGCTGGAAGCGTCGCTGGCCAAGGACAAGCGCAACGTGGCCGCCAAGCGTCGTCTGTATCTGGATGAAGATACCTGGCAGGCCGTGCTGGCCGATACCTGGGATGCGCAGGGCAAGCTGTGGAAGACCGGCCAGGCCTTCACCTTGCTGGCGGGCGATGAGCCTTCGGCGAGCACCCTGAGCTACACCTGGTACGACCTGCTGTCGGGCGGCTGGGTGTATGCGGCGGCGATCAACGAAACCGGCGGCGTGTCGTATCAGGACTACGACGCCAAGCAGCTGACCAAGTTCACCTCCAGCGCGCTGGCCAGCGGCGGCGTGCGTTGATATGAAGCCGTTCAGCATCCAACAGCGGCTGCTAGCAGCCGCCGGGCTGGCGGCTTGCACCGCCGGCTGTTGCGGCGCGGTCTACGCTGCCGCGCCAGCGCCGGCTGCGTCCGCGCTCCCGGCCGCCCTGCTGCGTCCCGCGCTGAAGGCGGCGCGGCCGGAGCAGGCCAATCTGATGGCCGTGGTCCGCGCAGGCAAACGCCTGGTCGCCGCCGGCGAGCGCGGCCTCATCATCTACTCCGACGACTCCGGCCAACACTGGACTCAAGCGCAGGTTCCCGTCAGCATCACGCTGACCGCCCTGCGCTTCGCCAATGAACACGACGGCTGGGCGGTCGGCAACATGGGCGCAGTCCTGCGCAGCACCGATGGCGGCGCCAGCTGGCAACGTGTGTTCGACGGCAAGCAAGCCGCCGCCCTCGCCGAGCAAGCGGCCCAAGCCGCATGGGACGCCGCCAAGCCCGATCCAAACGACGCCGATCACCCGCTCAATCTGCTGCTGGAAGATGCCCACCGCCTGGTGGACGAAGGCGCGGACAAGCCCTTCCTCGACCTGCGCCTGCAAGCCAACGGTTCGGTGCTGGTGGTCGGCGCCTACGGCCTGGCCTACACCACCACCGACGGCGGCAAGACCTGGCAAGCCCAGATGAAGAATCTGCCGAATCCAAACGGTGCCACCTACTACGGCATCGCCGAACGCCAGCAGGAGCAATACCTGTTCGGCGAACAAGGCGTGCTGTTGCGCGCTGGCGCGACCGCAACCGGCGCCTCGTCGGCGTCGGCAGTGCCGTCCGCGCCAGCCGCTCCGGCCCTCGCCGCCACCTTCACCGCGCAAGCCTCGCCCGCCAGCGGCAGTCTTTTTGGCGGCCTCACCACGCGGCAAGGCGCGCTGATGCTGTACGGCCTGCGCGGCAAGGTCTACCGCAGCGCCCAAGCCAGCGCGCCCTGGACCGAAGTGCAAACACCGGTCGACGCCTCGCTCATCACCGGGCTGCAACTGCCGGACAACACGGTGCTGCTGCTCGGCTCCGCCGGCCAGATCGTCGCCAGCCGCGACGACGGGCAAAGCTTTACCGCGCTGCCGCTGAAGAACCGCTTCCCGTTCACCGGCGCCACCGTCGCCCCGGACGGCACGCTCATCGTCACCGGCACGCGCGGCCTGCTGCGCCTGCCCGCCGCCAGCCTGAACGCCGAAGCGGGAAGCGCACCGCCAGCCAACAATCCCAAAGCAGCCAAGCCATGATCTCCTCGCATCAAAACCAAGCCCCCTTCGATCCCAACTCCGGCAACCGGCTGGAACGCTTCGTGTTCGGCTACCGCCGCGCACTGCTGGCGTTCTGCCTGCTGGTGACGGTGCTGCTCGGCTGGCAGGCCAGCCGCATCGTGCCCAACGCCAGCTTCGACGGCATGCTGCCGATGAACCACCCCTACCTGCAAAACTATCTTGCGGAGCGCAAGAAGCTGGTATCGCAAGCCAACAGCCTGCGCATCGTGGTCGAGCACAAGGGCAACGGCAGCATCCTCGACAAGGAATACCTCGATACCCTGCGTCACTTCAACGACGACGTATTCCTGCTGCCCGGCGTGGTGCGCGGCCAGCTCAAATCGCTGTGGACGCCATCGACCCGCTGGACCGCCGTCACCGAGCGCGGCTTCGAAGGCGGCACCGTCATCCCCGACGACTACGACGGCACGCCGGCCTCGCTGGCCCGCGTGCGCCTCAACATCGAACGCTCCGGCGAAGTCGGCCAACTGGTGGCGCGCGACTTCCAGTCCAGCGCCCTGATCGTGCCGCTGGCGGAACGCGACGAAAACGGTAAGGAACTCGACTACGCCGCCCTCTCGCAGGCGCTGGAAAAACTGCGCGCCAAATACCACTCCGACAGCATCGACATCCGCATCACCGGCTTCGCCAAAGTGGCCGGCGACCTGCTCGAAGGCCTGGTGCAAGTGCTGGCCTTCTTCGCGCTGGCCGCCGCCATCGTCACCGCCATCGTCTACTGGTACACCCGCTGCCTGCGCAGCACGCTGCTGGTGGTGACGTGCTCGCTGGTGGCCGTGGTCTGGCAACTTGGCCTGCTGCCCCTGCTCGGCTACGCGCTCGACCCGTATGCTGTGCTGGTGCCGTTCCTGGTGTTCGCCATCGGTATGAGCCACGGCGCGCAGAAGATGAACGGCATCATGCAGGACATCGGACGCGGCATGCATCGCCTGGTGGCCGCGCGCTTCACCTTCCGCCGCCTGTTCATGGCCGGCTTCACTGCGCTCGCCTGCGACGCCGTCGGCTTCGCCGTGCTGATGATGCTGGACATCCAGTCCATCCGCCGCCTTGCCATCACCGCCAGCCTTGGCGTGGCGATCCTGGTCATCACCAACCTGATCCTGCTGCCGGTGCTGCTCAGCTACACCGGCGTCAGCGTCAAGGCGGCCAAGCGCGCCGCGCTCGCTGACAACGAAGCCGACGAACGCCGCACACTGTGGACCTGGCTGTGCAAATTCACCGAACCGCGCTGGGCGCTCGGCACCATCGTGATCGCCGTCCTGCTGGGCGCATACGGCCTGCACGCCAGCCGCTCGTTGCAGGTGGGCGACCTGGATGCCGGCGCACCGGAATTGCGGCCGCAATCGCGCTACAACCTCGACAACAGCTATCTCACCCAGCACTACAGCACCAGCAGCGACGTGCTGGTGGTGATGGTGCGCACGCCGGTGCAAGGCGCCATGAAGCTGCCGGTGCTGGAACGCGTGGACGACCTGGAATGGCGGCTGCGGCAGGTGGAAGGCGTGGAAACCACGCAATCGGTCGCTTCGCTGGCGCGGCAAACGGCGGTTGGCATGAACGAAGGCAATCCGCGCTGGTACGAACTACAACCGAACCAGGCCGCGCTCAACACCGCCAGCTCGCGTGCCCCGCGCAGCCTGGTCAACTCGGACTTTTCGCTGCTGCAGTTGCAGGTCTATCTGACCGACCACAAGGCCGCCACCCTGCGCCGCGTGGCCGCCGAAGTAGAAGCCTTCGCCAGCGAGAACAATAGCGACGACGCACAGTTCCTGCTGGCCGCCGGCAATGCCGGTTTCGAAGCGGCCACCAACGCCGTGGTCGAGAAAGCCAATCACGAAATGCTGTTGCTGGTGTATGCGGCCGTGCTGATCCTGGCCTACGTGACTTTCCGCTCCTGGCGCGCGGTGGCCTGCGCCATCCTCCCGCTGATGCTGACCTCGGTGCTGGCGGAAGCCCTGATGGTGTGGCTGAACATCGGCCTGAAAGTGGCGACGCTGCCGGTGGTGGCGCTGGGCGTGGGCATCGGCATCGACTACGCGCTGTATGTGCTCAGTATCATGCTGCAGCAGATGCGCATGGGCTTGTCGCTGGCGCAGGCTTATCACCGCGCGCTGCTTTTCACCGGCCGCGTGGTGATGCTGACCGGCGTGACGCTGGCGCTCGGCGTGGCGACGTGGGCGCTGTCGCCGATCAAGTTCCAAGCAGATATGGGTGTGTTGCTGGCGTTCATGTTCATCGTGAATATGATCGGCGCGCTGGTATTGCTGCCGGCGCTGGCGCACTTCCTGCTCAAGCCGTCGGCGCAAGTGCCGGCGGCGCAGAAGCTGCCGGAAGCCGAGCTGAAACGCGCCTCCTGATCATGACGCTCGTACCACGGCTGCGCCTGTACGTGGAACACCAGCTGGACGAAAGCTGGTTCGTCCACGTCGGCCACGTCGCCAATCGCGGCCGCTGGCGCATCGAGCCGCACACGCATCCGGAATATGGGCAGCTGATTTTCGTGCGCGAAGGGCGCGGCGTGATCGAACTGGAAGGCACCCAGGTGCCGTTCGCCGGTCCCTGCGCCCTGCTGCTGCCGACCGACTGCGTGCATGGCCTCGACTACGAGGTCGACCTGGACCGCTGGGTGGTCACCATTGAAGTCAGTTACCTGGCGCAGATCAATCGCAAGCTGCCGGAGTTCACGCAGCTGTGGTCGGGCTCACGCATCATTCCCCTGTCGTACACACCGGAAGTGGAACGCGAGTCGTATCAGCTGATACGCCGGTTGGAGCAGGAAATGCTGGCCGGCGCGGTGGCCCGTTCGGCGGCGCTGGAGGCGTTGCTGACCTTGCTGCTGATTACGCTGATCCGCGCCGTGCCCAACGGGCAGCTGGAACATGAGGGCGCAAATCCGGTCTCTGTGCGCCAAGCGGAGCGTTTCCGCGATCTGGTCAATCAACACTATGGGAAGAATTTACGGCTGCAGGAATATGCGTCGATGATGGCGGTATCGGTATCGCAGTTGCGCTCGGTGTGTTCCTCCGCGCTGGGCCAGAGCCCGACCAAGCTGATTCACTCGCGCATCGTGACCGAGGCCAAGCGCAGCCTGATCTTCAGCGACCTGCCGGTGGAGCAGATCGCCTTCCGGCTGGGCTTCGACGACGCGGCGTATTTCACCCGCTTCTTCCGCCGCGAAGTCGGGCAAACGCCCAGCCAGTTTCGGACTACCGCAAAGAATTAATTTGACGGCAGGTACAGCGGCATCGAGTCTTCCCATTTGCTGTCGGTGAGCAGGCGCTTGTTGCTGCCGTCGGCGTTCATCACGTAGATCTGGCCGTATTGCTGGAAGGTTTGCTCGTACAGCGCCGCTTCGTCGCGGAAGCCGTGCTGCGAGCCGCTCCACATGATGCGGCCATCGGCCGACCATACCGCATGGCCATCGCTCGACTCATGATCGGTGGCGCGGAACAAGTCGCTTCCGTCCGGACGGATGGTGTAGACGTCGTAGTTGCCATCCTCACGCCGGCGGGTGAACACGATGCGCTTGCCATCCGGCGACCAGCCCGGCAGATTGTCGATGCCTTCGGTCAGCACGCGGATCTGACGCGTTTCCAGGTTGAGGATGCGCAGGCCCTTTTCCTTCTCGCTCCACACGCGGTACACCAGTTCCTTGCCATCCGCCGAGTAGCTCGGGAAGCCCGAGTGCAGCGTGCCGTCCGTCAACTGCTCGGCGCCGCTGCCATCGCGACGCACGCGCCACAGTGCGGCGGTCATGGTGTTGCGCTCGGCGAACCAGTAGCCAAGGCCGAAGGCGATCCATTCGCCATCCGGCGACCAGCCTGGCTGGAAGGCGCCGGCCAGGCCCATGCGCACCTTGGTTTCATCCAGGCCGCGACCGCTCGATTCGAATACCTTGCGCTTTTCCGAGCCATCCGGACGCATGACCCAGATCGAGCTGTTGCCGGTCTGCTTGGCGGTGTAGACGATCCAGCCGTCGCGCGACATCAGCGGGTAGACGTCGGTGTGGAGGTAGTCATATTCCGGGTCCCAGCTGAACAGCGGCTTGAGCACCGGACGCACCGGCTTGAACGATACTTTTTCGTAGATGACCGACTTGCCGTCCGCCGTCCAGCTCGGCGAGCGGATGAAGGCTTGCTTGACCGGCGCGCGGCCCGAGGTGTAGGCCAGGCCTTCATTCGGGCCATACTTGATCAGGTAGCCGATTTCCGTCGCGCCGAGGTACTGCGGTTGCAACTTGAGGTCGGTGCCGGTGGTGTGCTCGGTGCGGTCCTTGCCGGTCGCCACGTCCACCGAGACGATCTGCGAATAGGCCTTGCCGATGTAGTTGGGACGGCGCGCCCCCCAGGTCGCTTCCACCGTCATTTCATAGAACACGATGCGCTTGCCGTCGGGCGACCATTGCGGCGAGCCGAGGCAGTAGCCCTGCTTGGAGACGACCTTGCGGAAGCCCGTGCCGTCCGGACGGATGATGTAGATGCTCAGTTCCTGCGTGTGCTCCCAGCCTTGGCCGTGGTCGTGGCCGGTCCATTCGGTATCGCGGTCGCTGGAGAAGGCGATCCATTTGCCGTCCGGCGACCAGGTCGGGCGGAAGTAGCAATCCGGCTTGCCGTCCTTGCCTTTGAGCTTGCCGAGGCCGGTGATCTGCTTGCTCTTGCCGGTGGCCATGTCGCGCACCCAGATGTTGGCGCGGTAGCCGTTGGCGGTGGAGACGTAGGCCAGGGTTTTGCCGTCCGGCGACAGCACGGCGGCGTCCTCCATAGAATCGCTGTTGACCAGCGCCTCGATGCCGCTGCCGTCGGCACGGGCGCGGTAGATGTCGGATTGGCCATCGGCGCGGCGCTCGGAGGTGAACGTGATCCAGCCCTTGTTCAGCGTGGCGTTGTAATCGAAGGCGCCGGCCTCGCCCAGCAGCTTGCGTTCCGAGCTGCCGTCCAGGTTGGCGATATAGAGTTCCGATACCGAAGGGGCGATGCGGTTCATCAGCATCACGCCTTTCTTCTTCACTTCCGCCGCCCGGGCAATGGCGGCCAGCGGCAACTGCGCCGCCACGGCCGCCGTACCGAACAAGCGAAGGACTTTTCTGCGATCCATGTGTGCTCCTGATATTGTTATGTGGTCGGTCACATTTGCCGACCATGCCAGACAGTATGGTGGGCGCAATCCCCCCTGTCCTTAAACAAAAGTGAACTTCGCTGGTACTTTTTGCTTGCCGCAGGCGATAAAAGTGCCGGTGAATGTCATTTTTGTACAGAGACGACCGCCCGGCCATCCACTATTCTCGGCGCATGAGACATCCATCCTATAAAGGCATCGGCATTGCACGACGCCTGCACCTGGTCTGCGGCGGGCTGTCGCTGGCGTTTGCCGGCGTTGCCGTGTTCGCGTATTTCAACCTGACCCACGTCACCCAGTTGGCGCAGCAGACCGAAAGCTTGCGGGTGCCGCAGTTGCAGCGCGTGTCGACCACCGAGCTGGAGGTGACGCGTGTGCTGCTGTTGCTGCGCCAGTCCATCCTGGCGCGCAACGAGAAAGAGCTCAAGCGCCAGCTCGACGGCATCGGCGACAAGCGCCAGCAGATCAGTGCCACCATGCAAGCCTACCAGCAAAGCCTGCTCAACGACGAGGAACGCGCGCGCTTCGCCAAGGTGCCGGCCTTGCTCGATACCTTCTGGGCCGTTGCCGCCGAAGATACCCGGTTGATCCTGGCCGGCCAGAAGGAGGATGCGCTGGCCTTCCTGATCGACAAGACCGTACCGGCCCGCACCGAGCTGCTGGCGGCCCTGCGCGGCGCCGTCAAGTCGCAGGAAGGCGCGCTGCGCGACGAGCTGAGCGAGGTGGTGGCCGAGGCGCAGCGCACCTTGACCGTGCTGGTGGTGCTGGCTGGCGTATCGATCGCCGGGCTGGGCTTGCTGTCGTGGTATGTCACTACCGCGCTCAGGCGCCGCGTGGCGATCTCGTGCGCCGTGGCCGAACGCGTGCGCGACGGTGATCTGTCCGTTGTCGTGCACGACACCGCGCACGATGAGTTTTCGCCGTTGCTGGCCGCGCTCAACGACATGCAGGGTGCGTTGACGAAAGTGGTGTCGAACGTGCGCAGCAATTCGGTAAGCGTGGCGACCGCCAGCGCCGATATCGCCAACGGCAGCCAGGCGCTGAGCCTGCGCACCGAGGAACAAGCAAGCGCCCTGCAGCAAACCGCCGCCACCATGGAGCAACTGGGCGCGACGGTGCGCACCAATGCCGACAGCGCGGTGCAGGCCAAGCAGCTTGCGCTGGGCGCCTCGGCCGTGGCGGCGCGCGGCGGCGCGGTGGTTGCGCAAGTCGTCGAGACCATGAAGGGCATACAGGATAGCGCGGCGCGCATCGCCGAGATCATCGGCGTCATCGATGGCATCGCCTTCCAGACCAACATCCTGGCGCTGAACGCGGCGGTGGAAGCAGCGCGCGCCGGCGAACAGGGACGCGGCTTTGCCGTGGTCGCGTCCGAAGTGCGCAACCTGGCCCAGCGCAGCGCCACGGCGGCGCACGAGATCAAGAGCCTGATCGGCGCCAGCGTGGCGCAGTCCGAACAAGGCAGCGCGCTGGTGAGCGCGGCCGGCGCCACCATGGACGAGATCGTCGCCGCCATCGGCCGCGTAACGGCCATTGTGGCCGACATCAGTTCGGCCAGCGCCGAGCAAAGCAGCAGCGTCGGCCAGATCGGTCAGGCGGTGGCGCAGATGGACCGCGTGACCCAGCAGAACGCGGTGCTGGTCGATGAAAGCGCGGAAGCCGCCGCCAGCCTGAAAGGCCAGGCCGCGCGGCTGGTGATGGCGGTGACAGTGTTCAAGCAAGGGGCGGAGATTCTGTGAGACGCTACCTGGCCGCACGCTTTCTGGGCGTGATGGGCAATAACATCATCGCCGTGGCGCTGGGCTGGCAAATCTACGACCTGACCGGCAGCGCCTGGTACCTGGGACTGGTGGGGCTGGTGCAATTCATACCGGCGCTGCTGCTGACGGTGCCGGCCGGGCTGCTGGTCGATTCGGTCGACCGCCGCGTGGTGTTTGCCATCAGCCTGGCCCTGCAGTTCGCCGCCTCGGCGGTGCTGGCCTGGGGCAGTCACGCTGGCTGGGCCGGGCCACAGGCGATTCTCGCCGTGTGCGTGCTGATCGGCGTGGCGCGCTCGCTGCAACTGCCGGCGCAGCAAGCCTTGATACCGGCACTGGTGCCGGCTGCGGGCTTGCCGCATGCGCTGGCGGTGAACGCCACGATCAACAAGCTGGCGATGGTGAGCGGCCCGGCGCTCGGCGGTTTCCTGTACACGGGCGGGCCGGTGCTGGTGTACGGCGTGTGCGCTGCGGCCTTCCTCGCCGGCGCCGTGCTGGCGCTGATGATTACCGCGCCGGCCGTGGTCCGCGCGCGCGAAGCCGTCACTTGGGGGGCGATGTTTGCCGGCATCGGCTTCATCCGCAACAGCCCGGTGCTACTAGGTGCCATGTCGCTCGACATGTTCGCCACCTTGCTCGGCGGCGGCATGCCGTTGCTGCCGATGGTGGCCAAGGATATCCTGCATACCGGGCCATGGGGCTTGGGCCTGCTGCGGGCGGCGCCGGCGGTCGGCGGCCTGGTCATGACGGCGCTGATGACGCGCTGGCCGCTGCAGCACCACATCGGCAGGCGCATGTTCGGCGCGGTATTCGCCTATGGGCTGATAACCATCGGCTTTGCCTTCTGCACCACCTTGCTGACGGCCTTGCTGGTGTTGGCGTTGATGGGCGCGGCCGACATCGTCAGCACGGTGTTGCGCCATTCGGTGGTGCAGATCGATACCGAGGACTCCTTGCGCGGACGGGTGGGCGCGGTGCACGCCACCAGCATCGCCGCCAGCAACCAGCTGGGCCAGTTCCGCGCCGGTGCAGCGGCGGAGTGGCTGGGACCGGCCGGCGCGCTGCTGGCCGGCGGCGTGGCGACGGTGCTGATAGCCGCATGGTGGGCGCGGCTGTTTCCCGATCTGCTGCACCGTGACCGGCTGATCGGTTCTACAATCCCTGTTCACCCTGGAGCGAAACAATGAAGCATTTACTGGTGGCTGTTCTCATGATCTTGACCGCAGGAGTGGCGCGGGCGGATTGGGTGTATGTGGGCTCGCAGGGCAACCAGCTCCATGCGCTGAGTTTTGATGCGGACAGCGGCAAGCTGGCCGTTATCGGCCCTGCGGCGGAAGGACTGCGGCCGACGTGGACCGTCGCACATCCACGCTTGCCGGTGCTGTATGCGGTGGATGATCAGCCTGGCAAGGAAGGAGCGATCACCGCGTTTGCCATCAACCGCGCGACTGGCGCGCTGAGCAAATTGAACGACGCGCCCAGCGGCGGCGCGGGCGCAACCTATCTGTGGTTGGATGCGCCATCGAATACGCTGTTGGTAGCTAACTTTGGCGGCGGCTCGGCGTCGAGTATCGCGCTGCGCGCGGATGGCGGCCTGGGTGCGCTGGTGTCCACCATCAAGGCCACTGGCTCAGGGCCACATCGTCGGCAAACCAGTCCGCATGCACACAGCGCGGCGGTCGATCCATCGGGCCGCTATGCGCTGGTGCCGGATCTTGGCGCCGACCGCGTATTCGTTTACCCGCTGGACCGCGCCGCGCACACGCTTTCTCCAGACGAGGCTGGCCGCTCATACATTGCGCCACCGGGCAGCGGGCCGCGCCATCTGGTCTTTAGCGCCGATGGCCGCTTTGTCTGGCTGCTCAACGAGTTGACGGCCGAGGTGACCACGCTGCGCTGGAACGCGCAGCAAGGTCGCCTGACGCCGGTACAAACGCTGCAGACCAGCAGCGCGGAATTTACTGGCGCGCGCAGCGGCGCGGAGATCGTCCTCAGCCCTGACGGCCGTTTCATCTACGTGGAGGATCGCGGCGAGCGCAGCCTGGTGGTCTATCGCGTCAACGCCGCCAGCGGCGAGCTGACCTTCGTGCAGCGCATCGCCTCGGGCGGTGAGGTGCCGTGGAGCATGGCGATCCACGCTTCCGGCAAATGGCTGCTGGTGGCGCACCAGCGCAGCAACAGCGTCAACGTGTTCAGCGTCGATCGCGCCAGCGGCCTGCTGGCGAACACCGGCGAGTCGGCTGCGGCGCCGGCGGCGGTCAGCCTGACGTTTGTATCCCGCGAAGAATAAGGTCTATCCCCGCCAGGAAATCGGCGCGGTCGTCATGCTCGCGCAAGACCACCGCCATGCTGCGCGTGAACGGATACTCGGCCTCATCAAGCTGCGACCAGGCGCTGGCAACTTCCGCCAGGATCGCGCTGCGGTCGCCACCAAGCGCGCGGCCCAGTTGCGCATTGGCCGCGTTCTGCCCGCTCACGCCAAGAATGTAGCTCAGCAGCGCGGACGCTGTCGCAAACTGCGCTGCCTGCGGCACGCCCATCGCGCAGACCTGCCTGCCCAACGCTTCCAACAGGCGCATCATCGGCTGCTGCCACGGCCCGCGCGTGAGCGCCGAACCTACCCATGGATGTTCATCGATGGCGTCGAACATGCCGAGCGCCAGTGCCCGGATGGCGTCCTGCGGCAGTGCCGCCTGCGCCGCAGGCATGCCCAACGTGCGAGCGACGATCGCATCACATGCGGCGGTCATCAAATCGCTCTTGTTGGCGACGTGCCAGTAGATAGCGCCAGCGCCCGTCGCCAGACGCTCGGCCAGGGCGCGGAACGTCAAACCACTCTCGCCGCTGCAGTCCAACAACGCAATCGACTCTTCAATAATGCGCTCGCGGGACAGGCCCTCTTCACGGCGCGGTGTGTTTTTCATCATGGCCGCTATCTTGACATACCTCCCGGCTTGCCGCAAAATCCCTATGGAACAGTGTTCCATTATCGAAAAATCATGAAAAATACTTCAATTGCCATCATCGGCGCAGGGCTGGGTGGGCTGATGCTGGCCCGCGTTCTCCATGTGCACGGCATCGCCGCGACCGTCTACGAAGGCGAAGCCTCGGCCGCCGCGCGCGCTCAAGGCGGCCTGCTGGACATCCACGATTTCAACGGCCAACTGGCGCTCAAGGATGCCGGCTTGTTCGAGGAATTTACCGCGTTGATCCATCACGGCGGCCAAGCCACGCGTGTGCTGGACAAGCACGGCAATACGCTGTTCGAACAAACCGACGACGGCAGCGGCGGCCGGCCCGAAGTCCAGCGTGGCGAACTGCGCCGCATCCTGCTGGAATCGCTGCCGGAAAGCGCCGTGCAGTGGGGCCGCAAGCTGACGCTGGTGGCTGCGCTGGGCGGCGGCAGGCATCAGCTGCACTTTGCCGACGGCTCGACCACTATCTGCACCCTGCTGGTGGGCGCGGACGGCGCGTGGTCGCGCGTGCGTCCCCTACTGTCCGATGCCAAGCCAGAGTACGTCGGCACGGCGCTGATCGAGACCTGGCTGTACGATTGCGAGCATCGTCAGCCGGCCAGCGCGGCGGCAGCGGGCGGCGGCTCCATGTTTGCGCTGGCGCCGGGACGAGGCATTCTGTCGCACCGCGAGCCGGGCGGCACGGTGCATGCCTATGTGGCGCTGAATAAGTCCGAGGAATGGCTGGCGGAGAACGATCCCGCTGATCCAGCCCGCATCGTCGCAGAATTTGATGGCTGGTCGCCTGCACTGACCGCGCTCATCACCGAAAGCGACACCACACCGGCGCTGCGCGCCATCCACTCCCTGCCGAAGGAACACCGCTGGAAGCGCGTGCCGGGCGTGACATTGGTGGGCGACGCGGCGCACCTGATGGCGCCCTCGGGCGAAGGCGCCAACCTCGCCATGTACGACGGCGCCGAACTCGCCAAGGCCATCGTCGCTCATCCGGATGATCCGGAAGCCGCCCTGACGGCATATGAGACCGAACTATTCCCGCGCAGCGCCAAGGCCGCCGCCGAGGCGGAGGAGCTGCACGACATCCTCTACGGCGAGCAATCCCCGCTCAGCCTGGTGAACATGTTCAGCCAATGACGTGAAGTGGCTGTCGAGCGGCAGGCCTTCTAGCCAAGTATTTGTTTCAGGGATTGTGCCTCCTGGAGCGCATCGCTCCAGATTTCCAGCTGCTCCACACTGGCCTTGGTCAGCTTGTTGCGCGCAGTCTTCGAAAGCGGCCCGAAGCGACGCTCAAGCAAGCGTTCAAGTAAGGTTACCGCGCCTTCCTTCCGCCCTTGTTCCAAGCCTTGCTCCAAACCTTTTTTCATACCGTTATCGAAAAACATCTGCTCCAATGGATTAAGTAATTCCATTTTATGCTCCTTGTCCAATTGGAGGGTGGCCTGCCAGTAACGTTCCTGATGGGATCGCGGTAAGGCCATCATCCAGTTAATCACCTTGAACAAAACAATTATGCGCTCCTTGCGCCAGCCATGTTGATACAGTTGCCGCGTCATCTGCCACTTGGCCGCATAGAGTTCATCCGGGTCATGCCGGGCCTGTTGCGTTCGCAGGTGCGCCAACGTCAACCAGGCAAATGGATTGTGCGAGGCAAGCAAGGCATCACTCTGGGCGGCGTAATCAAGCAACTTCGCGATTGGGAAAGAGAAGTGCAGCACCGTCCCCAGCGCTTCGCTTTGAAAAGAGTTTGGACGCCAGTACGGGTCTTCATCGGCGAGCAGCGCCAGGCTGGCCACTGGCCGTTCGCACTCTTTAAAAATACGATAGTTGTAGTCGAGCATGCGTCGCCCGAGCGCGCCAAAACCGATGCCCGCCAACTCCTTATCCAGAAAGCGCGGGCGTTTCGACCAGTCGATCTGGATGCACAGTTCGCTGAAAAAGAACGACATGAAGTCGCGGAATGCATGCGCTAGCGTAGCCTTCCAGGGGATATCGTAACGGGCGGGATAGACAGGTGTCGACATCCCTCCAGTCTACGATCGCGCCCTGCGCGGCCAGGTGATCGGGCGCAAAGACACCTAAAAAAAACGGCGGCCCGTAGGCCGCCGCTTCTTGCGAAGATCAGGTGCTTATACCGAGAACGACGAACCGCAGCCGCAGGTCGAGGTTGCGCTCGGGTTCTTGATCACGAACTGGGCGCCTTCGAGGTCATCCTTGTAGTCGATTTCCGCGCCGACCAGGTACTGGTAGCTCATCGAATCGATCAACAGCTGGACGCCGTTCTTGACCATGGTGGTGTCGTCTTCATTGACGATTTCGTCGAAGGTGAAACCATACTGGAAGCCGGAGCAGCCGCCGCCCTGCACGAATACGCGCAGTTTCAAGTCCGGATTGCCTTCCTCTTCGATCAGTTGGGCGACCTTATCAGCAGCGCTATCGGTAAAAACGATAGGTGCTGGCATTTCGGCAACAGCATTCATTTCATACTCCTACGAGAAAACAATTAGGGTCCATTATAGACCCTTGGTGTAATTTATGCTCCGGACCCCGCAAAAACAGCGGGTTTTACGGCAACAAGGCGATTTGGGTCAAGCCGGTCGTCTCTTCCAGGCCAAACATCAGGTTCATACACTGCACGGCCTGGCCCGATGCGCCCTTGACCAGGTTGTCCTGCACCACCAGCACGATCACGGTGTTGCCGTTGTCCGGACGGTGCAGCGCCAGGCGCAGCATGTTCGAACCACGGGTCGAGCGGGTTTCAGGATGCGAGCCGAACGGCATCACGTCGACGAAGGCGCTGTCCTTATATTGGTCCTCGAACAGTTTCTGCAAGTCTTCGTTGCTGATCTCTTTGGTCAGGCGCGCGTACAGGGTCGAATGCATGCCGCGAATCATCGGCACCAGGTGCGGCGTGAAGATCAGGCCGACCTTGTCGGCGGTGAACTTCTGCAGCTGGGCCGAGGTTTCCGGCGTGTGGCGGTGACCGGCCACGCCATAGGCCTTGAAGTTGTCCGACGATTCCGAGAACAGGGTGCCGATTTCCGCCTTGCGGCCGGCGCCCGACACGCCCGACTTGCAATCGGCGATCAGCGAGCCGGCGTCAACCAGGCCATTCTTCAGCAACGGGTAGTAGCCCAGCTGCATGGTGGTCGGATAGCAACCCGGATTGGCCACCAGGCGGGCGTTCTTGATGTTGTCGCGGTTCAGTTCGGCCAGGCCGTAGGCTGCTTCTTCCAGCAGGTCCGGGCAGGTGTGGTCGATCTTGTACCATTTTTCAAAGACGGCCTTGTCCTTGATGCGGAAATCGGCCGCCAGGTCGATGACCTTGACGCCGGCTTTCAGCAGCTCGGGCGCTTGCGCCATGGCCACGCCGTGCGGGGTGGCGAAGAAAACGACGTCGCACTTGCTCAGGTCGGCCTTGTCCGGCGACGAGAAAGCGATGTTCACGCGGCCGCGCAACGAAGGGAACATATCAGCGACTGGCAAGCCGTCCTCTTTGCGCGAGGTGATTGCCGTCAGTTCCACATCCGGGTGGACTGCCAACAAACGCAGCAGTTCTACCCCGGTGTATCCGGTGCCGCCGACGATGCCAACTTTGATCATTGTTCTTCCTTGAAAATTAAAGTGAGGTGCCATTTTATCAGG
This sequence comes from Duganella paludis, assembly GCF_054461335.1. NCBI lineage: Bacteria > Pseudomonadati > Pseudomonadota > Betaproteobacteria > Burkholderiales > Oxalobacteraceae > Duganella > Duganella paludis. Next base: position 4,011,201 of record NZ_CM136922.1, on the reverse strand, counting down.
CAACGGCTACAGGCGTATTACGTCTGTAAGAAGCGCAGCCCAATAGTAAAAAAGCCGCCCGACACAAGGCCGGCGGCTTTTTCTGCAGTGCGCCGCAAGCAGCGCACCAGAGCGTAAAAATTAACGCTTCGAGAATTGTTTTGCGCGACGTGCTTTGCGCAGACCAACTTTTTTACGTTCAACTTCACGTGCATCGCGGGTTACGAAGCCAGCGCGTGCCAGGTCACCTTTCAGGCCCGAATCGTAATCGATCAGAGCGCGGGTGATGCCGTGACGAACTGCACCTGCCTGGCCGGACTCGCCGCCGCCGTGGACGTTGACTTTGATGTCAAAACGTTCAACGTTGCCGGTCAGTTCCAGAGGTTGACGAATCACCATCAGGCCGGTTTCGCGCGAGAAGTATTCCGACGCTGGCTTGCCATTTACGATGATCTGGCCGGTGCCAGCTTTGATGAACACACGAGCTACTGCACTCTTGCGACGGCCGGTGCCGTAATTGTAGTTACCGATCATGTCAGTTCCTTAGATTTCGAGTGCTTTAGGTTGCTGGGCAGCGTGCGGGTGCGAACCTTCGGCGTACACTTTCAGCTTCTTGATCATTGCGTAGCCCAGTGGGCCTTTTGGCAGCATGCCCTTGACGGCTTTTTCCAGAGCGCGACCTGGGAAACGCTGTTGCATTTTCAGGAAGTTGGTCTCGTAGATGCCACCTGGGTAGCCCGAGTGACGGTAGTAGGTCTTCTCGGTTGCTTTGGTGCCGGTCACGCGCAGTTTGCCTGCGTTGATGATGACGATGAAATCGCCGGTATCGACGTGAGGGGTGAACTCAGGTTTGTGCTTGCCGCGCAGTCGGAGTGCCACTTCGCTGGCAACACGTCCGAGGACTTTGTCCGTCGCGTCAATCACGAACCAGTCGCGCTGGACTTCATGTCCTTTAGCGGAAAAAGTTTTCATGTGATGACTTTCTGTAGATAGAAATTACCGCTCATATGGTGGTTCCGCTATTGTTTCAGCGGACTCGGCCTTTTTATTTACTTTCCTGAGCGAATGGAAAGCCGACAAGTATAAGCGGTCAAGCCTGCTGGCGTCAAGTACGGATTGGCTTGCGGGCCTTGAAAACACAGGGTTTGCGCGGTCCATTACAATATGGACAAAGTTTTTTACACGGAGAATGCAATGGAATGCAAAGTGAGCTGGAACGGCCCGTCGGGCATGAGTTTCCTGGCCCAGACCGGCTCCGGCCATCTGGTCAACATGGACGGCGCGCCCGAGGGCGGCGGCCACAACCTGGCGGCGCGGCCGATGGAAATGGTCCTGCTCGGCACCGGCGGCTGCACCGCCTATGACGTGGTGCTGATCCTGAAAAAAGGCCGGGCCGACATCCGTGGCTGCGAATGCACACTCAAGGCCGAGCGCGCTGAGACCGAACCGAAGGTCTTCACCAAGATCAACTTCCACTTCGTCGTCACCGGCAAGGGCCTGAAGCCGGAAGCGGTGGAACGCGCGATCACCCTGTCGCACGACAAATACTGCTCGGCCTCCATCATGCTGGGCAAGACCGCCGAAATCACCCACTCCTTCGAAATCGTCGAAGCTTAAATGTAGTAGGCGGTGCTGGTCATGACTTTGCCCATGGCCGACATCACCTGCTGTACCGGCGCCGGCACCTGCACCGCGCCCAGCTTGGCGGCGGCGGCGCCGTGTTCGATCTCGTCGATGCGCATCTGGTCGACGATGGCGCGCGATTTGGCGTCCTGCGGCGGCAGGCGGTCCAGATGGCTTTCCAGGTGCGCTTCCACCTGGCGCTCCGTTTCCACCACAAAGCCCAGGCTGCGCGCGTCGCCCAGCACGGCGGCCACCGTGCCCAGCGCATACGCACCGGCGTAGAACAAGGGATTCAGCACGCTGATGTGCGAGTTCAGCTCGCCCAAGCGCTGCGCGGTCCACGCCAGGTGATCTTCCTCTTCCCGGCTCGAATGCTCGAACTGTTCGCGAATCGCTTCGGTGCGGGCAAAGCGCGCCTGGGCGTTGTACAGCGCTTGCGCGCACACTTCGCCGACGTGGTTCACGCGCATCAGCCCGGCCGCGTGGCGGCATTCTTCCTCACTCATCTCCGCATCCGGCGCATGGACCGCAGGGCTCGGTCGCGAGGCCGAGGCGACGCCTGTGACCACGCGCAGCGCCTTGTCGGCGCCGGCGATGAAGCGGTCCAGGGGGTTGTGGTGATGATGTGCGGCCATGAGCAAACCCGTGTGTTCAAATGGAAAGTCCCATTATAAGGGACCATCCATCAAGGGGCGTCGGCCGCTTCGCGCAACTGGCGCTGGCGCTCGATGTAGTCGGCCACCGGGCCGCGCACGTCGATCTTGGAGATGTCTTTCGCCACGCCCAGGTTCAGGCCCAGCAGGAAGGGGATGTTTTCCAGTGGCACCTCGGTGCAGCATTCGCCGAAGGCTTTCAGGAAGCGCTTCGACTCCACCACTTTCACCACCTTCTCGCCGCTCATGTACTGCAGGATGCTGGTGATGCTGTGGCCCTTGCCGATCGAGTGATAGATGAAGCGGTTGAACTCGCGGTCCAGCTGCGTGAAGTCGAGGGTTTCCTTGGTCATCAGGCCCGCCAGGTAATACAGTCCCAGCGCCACGCGGAAGAAACCGGTGGCCTCGTCGCGGTCGACGCCGCTCTGCATCACGAACAGTATTTTTTCCTTGAGTTGCGGATTCATCTTTTCGCCAGCCTCCCTTGTGCGACTATAGCAAGATTATCACCAGAGCTTCACCATCTAGTAGCTTGCGTGCAAGAATTTTCACATGCTACTCTTGAAACATTTAAATTTAAGGCAAGCACAATGATCGAGGTAAGGAGCCTGGCCAAACGCTTTCGGCTGCCCACGCGCGGCGCCAAAGCCACCTCCAAGCGCGATCCGCGCGACCACGACGGCTGGTTCCACGCGGTGCGCGACGTCAGTTTCCGCTGCGCGCCCGGCGAGGTGCTGGGTCTGCTCGGCCCCAACGGCGCCGGCAAGACCACCACCCTGCGCCTGCTCTCGACCGCCCTCGCCCCCGACGCCGGCAGCATCAACGCCAGCGGCATCGACCTGCTGGAAAATCCCCTGGCCGCGCGCCAGCACATCGGCTTTTTATCCGGCTCGACCGGCCTGTACGGCCGCCTGACGGCGCGCGAAAACATCGAATACTTCGGCCGCCTGCACGGCATGAGCCCGGCACACCTGAAGCGCCGTTGCGACGAATTGTTCGAACTGTTGCAAATGCAAGAGTTCGGTAACAAGCGCGCCGACCAGCTGTCGACCGGCATGAAGCAGAAATGCGCCATCGCCCGCACCGTGGTGCACGAACCGCAGATCGTGATTCTCGACGAGCCCACCACCGGCCTCGATGTGATGGCGGCCAAGATTTTGCTGGACTTCATCGCCAGCTACAAGGCGCTGCGCGTGCCGCTGATCTTCTCCACCCACCACCTGCACGAGGTGGAGAAACTATGCGACCGCGTCTGCATCATCAACCACGGCCGAACCGCCTTCCACGGCACGGTGGACGAACTGCGCCACCTCGGCGGCAGCGCCGATCTGTACGACGCCTTCGTCGGCGTCATCAACCGGGACGCCTGAGCCATGTGGACCATCTACTTCAAGGAATTGCTGGAACTGGCGCGCGACCGCCGCACCTTTTTCTTCACCGTGTTCATCCCGGTATTCGCCATGCCGCTGATTTTCGCCGGCTTCGGTTTTCTGTCGTCCAGCATGTTCAAACAGGCCAGCACGGCCGACATGGCCTACGCCATCTTCGGCCAGGAACACGCGCCGCAGCTGGCCGCGCGCTTCGCCAGGGAAAAAGGCTTCAAGGCCATCGCGCTGGCCAGCCCGGATGACATCCGCAGCGCCATCGCCGCCGACCGCATCAAGTTCGCGCTGGTGATTCCGGCCGGCCTCAACGAGCAGCTGGGCGCTCAGCGCCAAGGCGTGATCCAGCTGCACTACAACAGCGCCGCCGCCATCGACCTGACCCGCAAGCGCGTGATGTCGGTGATCGGCAGCGAGAACAGCGAGCGCCGCGAACATGCCCTTTCGGCCCTGAAGCTGAGCAAGCAGCAGCTGGCGTTCGCGCTCGATCCGATCGCGCTGGAAGACCACTCCACCGCCGACAAGCGCGAACAGATGGGCGCGGTGATCGGCGGCATGCTGCCCTATATCTTGCTGATGGTGTGCCTGATGGCGGCCATGTATCCGGCCATCGACACCGGCGCCGGCGAGAAGGAACGCGGCACGCTGGAAACCCTGCTGCTGGCGCCGGTGTCGCGCAGCGCCATCGTGCTGGCCAAGTTCCTGATGCTGTTCACGGTCGGCCTGACCTCGGCGCTGTTGATGATCGTCAGCGTCGGCGTGCTGCTGCATTTCTTCGGGCCCGCCATCGGCGGCGACATGGTGCAGATGGTGCGCGCCATCGGCCTGCTGGACCTGGCCATGGTGGCGCTGATGTTGGTGCCGACCGCCGCCATCTTCGCCGCCATCCTGCTGTCGATCTCGGTCTACGCAAAAAGCTACAAGGAGGCGGCCGGCCTGATCTCGCCGTTGATGATCGTCACCATCCTGCCGACCTTGGCCGCGCTGCTGCCGGGCGTGGAGCTGAACTGGAAATGGGCCATGGTGCCGCTCACCAACGTTTCGCTGGCGATGAAGGAACTGGTCAAAGGCACGATGGACTATCGCATGTTTTCAGTGATATTACTGTCCACCACGCTAACCGCCGGCCTGCTGTTGCTGGTGTGCCGCTGGTGGTTCAACCGCGAGCAGGTTTTGTTCAGGAATTGATTAAGTTGTCTATTCAACCACGGCTGAGTGCCGGCGGCCTGTTCCGCCATTTTTGCACTCTGGCGCGTCATTTTGCCGCCCGTCGCAATGGCGCCCCTGGTGTGGATCAAATTCAATACAATGCCATCATGTGAAAAGTGTGTGGTCGTACAGAATCAGGAGTTAGCATGGAATTAAGCATCAGCAACTTGTCCAAGACTTACGGCAACGGTGTCGTGGCGCTGGACAATATTTCGCTCACAATCCCCACCGGGATGTTCGGCTTGCTCGGCCCGAACGGCGCCGGCAAATCGACGCTGATGCGCACCCTCGCCACCTTGCAGGAATGCGATTCCGGCTCGGTCTTCTTCGGCGACCTGGACGTGCTGGACGAAAAAGATGAGCTGCGACGCCTGCTCGGCTACCTGCCGCAGGATTTCGGCGTCTATCCGAAGGTGACCGCTTACGAACTGCTCGACCACTTTGCCGTGTTGAAAGGCCTGAGCAACCGCCACCGCCGCCGCGAGGTGGTCGACGGCCTGTTGCAGCAAACCAATCTGTTCGAGGTGCGCCACCAGCGCCTGGGCGGTTTCTCGGGCGGCATGCGCCAGCGCTTCGGCATCGCCCAGGCGCTGCTCGGCGATCCCAAGCTGATCATCGTCGACGAGCCGACCGCCGGCCTCGACCCGCAGGAGCGCGTGCGCTTCCACAACCTGCTGTCCGACATCGGCGAGGACAAGACCGTGATCCTGTCCACCCACATCGTCTCCGACGTGGCCGACCTGTGCGCCAACATGGCCATCATCAACAAGGGCCATTTGCTGCTGTGCGGGCCGACCCAGGAACTGATCCACGAAGTGAGCGACAAGATCTGGGCCCGCTTCATCGACAAGCGCGACCTGCAATCGTTCCAGCTGCGCCATCCGGTGATCTCGTCGCGCCTGCTGTCGGGCCGCACGCTGATCCACGTCTACAGCGACACCGATCCCGGCGACGGCTTCGAGGAAGCCATCGGCGATCTCGAAGATGTCTATTTCGCCACCATCGCCGGCCGCCATCGCGCCGCGAACACCTGCGATTAAGGGCGCATCATGTTAGCCATCGCCCTCTTTGAAGCGCGCCAGCGCCTCAAGCTGCTGTCGACCTGGGTGTACTTCTTCGGCTTCCTGGCCCTGACCGTGCTGTGGATGGCCGCCGCCGGCGGCTTCTTCAAAGGCGCCTCGGTCACCTTCGGCAGCCAGTTGATCGACTCGCCGCGCTCGCTCATGTTCACCACCAGCTTCCTCGGCTCGATCGGCGTGATCGTAATCGCCGCCATGATGGGGCGCTCGGTGCAGCAGGACTTCGAGTACGACATGCAGCACTTCTTCTTCAGCGCGCCGATCAAGAAGCACCAGTACATGTTCGGCCGCTTCCTCGGCGCCTACCTGACGCTGGCGGTGATCTTCACCAGCATCCTGCTGGGCGCATGGCTGGGCAGCTTCGTCCCCGGCATCGATCCCGAGCGGCTGGCGCACGCGGGCGTGATGGCCTACCTGATTCCCTACCTGATCGTCATCCTGCCCAACATCTTCATCTTCGGCGCCGTGTTCTTCATCCTGGCCGCGCTGACGCGGCGCATGCTGCCGGTCTACATCTCCAGCGTGGTGATGCTGATCGGCTACATGGTGGCGCCGGGCCTGGCGCGCGACCTCGACTACAAAAATTTCGCCGCCCTGATCGACCCGTTCGGCACCACCGCCGTGATCCGCCTGACCGAATACTGGCCCATCATCGAGCGCAACAGCCGCATGTTCCTGCCCGAAGGCGTGTACCTGCTGAACCGCGTGATCTGGGCCTCGGCGGCGCTGGCCGGCCTGATGGTCGGCTACTGGCGCTTCCACTTCATCGCCACCGCCGACAGCGGCCACGGCAAGCGCACCAGCACCGGCGAAGGCGAGATTCCGCAACACCTGTCGCACACCTCGACCAACACGCAAGAGAAGCCGGACTTCCAGGCGCGCAGCCTGGGCTGGCTGCTGCTCAAATCCAGCTGGCTGAACCTGCGCGAGACCACCAAGAACATCTACTTCCTGGTGATCGTGCTGGCCGGCGTGCTGATGATGGGCGCCGCCTCGCTCGACCTCGGCTCGCTGTACGGCACCAACACCTATCCGGTCACCTACCAGGTGCTGGAAGTGGTCAGCAGCACCTTTGCGCTGTTCATGATGGTGATCACCACCTTCTACGCGGGCGAACTGATCTGGCGTGAGCGCGAAGCGCGCATGAACCAGATGCTCGACGCGCTGCCGGTGCCGAGCTGGCTGCCGTTGCTGGCCAAGCTGTTCGCGCTGATTGGACTGCAAGTGCTGCTGATGGTGGTCATCATGCTGACCGGCATGGCGGTGCAGATCTTCCAGGGCTACTTCCTGCTCGAACCGGGGCTCTACCTGCACCACCTGTTCCTGGTGCAGATGCCGGGCTATGCGCTGACGGCGGTGCTGGCGATCACGCTGCAGGTGCTGATCAACCAGCGCTACATCGCTTACTTCGCGATGATCGTGTACTACATCATCAGCATCACGGCCGAGAGCATCGGCATCGACAACCCCATGCTCATCTACGGTAACCTGCCGTCCATCACTTATTCGGCCATGAACGGCTACGGCCACTTCCTGGTGCGCGAGCGCTGGTATGAAGCCTACTGGGGCGGCGCGGCGCTGCTGCTGATCGTGCTGTCGCTGCTGTTCTGGGCGCGCGGCACCAACGACGACTGGCGCCAGCGCCTGCAACTGGCGCGCCACGCGCTGACCATGCCGGTGCTGACCACCATCGCGGTGGGTGTGCTGATCTTCGCCTCCACCGGCGGCGTGCTGTTCTACAACCAATACGTGGCGAACTGCTTCAAGTCGGCCTACCACAAGGAATCGGAAAAGGCCGACTACGAGCGCAAGTACAAGCAATACGCCGTGCTGCCGCAGCCGCGCATCACCGACGTCAAGATGAACGTCGAGATCATGCCGGACCAGCGCGCGCTGATGGTCAAGGGCCGCTACCTGCTGCAAAACAAGAGCACGCTGCCGGTCAGCGACATCATCGTCTCGCAGGACAACAACGTCGCGCAATTCAAGGTGCGCTTCAGCCAGGCGGTGCGCAACGGCGTGCAGGACGGCGAGCTCGGCTTCTACAGCTACAAGCTGGCGCAGCCGCTGGCGCCGGGCGCGCAGCTGGCGATGGAGTTTGACATCAGCTACACGCCGCAAGGCATCCTGGGGCTGGGACGCGACACGCCGGTGGTCGGCAACGGCACCTTCTTCAACAACGGCGTGATGCCGCACATCGGCTACCAGCAGGACTGGGAACTGAGCGACGCACGCGACCGCAAGAAACACCAGTTGGTGGCGCGCGAACGCATGCTGCCGCGCGACGACCCGGCCGGCCTGGCCAACAACATCACCGGCAACGACGCCGACTGGATCACCTTCGACGCCACCGTCGGCACCAGCGCCGACCAGACCGCGATCGCGCCGGGCATGCTGGTCAAGGACTGGGTCAGCAAGGGCCGCCGCTACTTCCACTACAAGGTGGACCAGCCGATGCTGAACATGTACGCTTTCCAGTCGGCGCGCTACCTGGTCAAGCGCGACTGGTGGCAGGACGTCGGCATCGAGCTGTACTACCATCCGGGCCACGAATACAACCTCGATCGCATGAACAAGGGCATCAAGGAATCGCTGGACTACTACACCAAGAACTTCGGGCCGTACCAGCACAAGCTGGTGCGGATCGTCGAATTCCCGCGCTACGCGCAGTTTGCGCAATCGTATCCGAACACCATTCCGTATTCGGAATCGGTGGGCTTCATCGCCAAGGTCAACGACAAGAATCCGAAGGACATCGACTACCCGTTCTACATCACGGCGCACGAAGTGGCGCACCAGTGGTGGGGCCACCAGCTGGTGGGCGGCAATACGCGCGGCGGCACGGTGCTGAGCGAAACGCTGGCCGAATACTCGGCGCTGATGGTGATGAAGAAAAGCTTCGGTCCCAACAAGATGCGGCGCTTCCTGCACTACGACCTGGACCAGTACCTGATGGGCCGCGCGCTGGAGCGCAAGAAGGAACTGCCGCTGGCCGACAATGAAAACCAGAACTACATCCAGTACCGCAAGGGCAGCCTGGCGATGTACCAGCTGCAGGACATGCTGGGCGAGGACAAGGTCAACGCCGCGCTGAAGGAAATCCTGAACCAGTACGGCCGCAAGTCGGGGCCGTATCCGAGCGTGACGGTGTTGGTGGACGCGCTGCGCAAGGTCACGCCGGCAGACCAGGCTTACCTGATCGACGACCTGTTCAACCACATCGTACTGTACGAAAACCACGCCATCTCGGCGACGGCGCGCAAGCTCAACGACGGCCGCTACGAAGTCAGCTTCGCGGTCAGCGCCGCCAAGGTGCGGGCCGGCGAGCAAGGCGAGGAAAAGGATGCGCCGTTAAAAGACTGGATCGACATCGGCATCGACGACAAGGAAGGCAACAGCCTGTTCCGCGAGCGCAAGCTGATCGAGCAAAAAGAAAACCGCTACACGGTCATCATCAACGGCCGTCCGGCGAAAGCGGGCATCGATCCGGACAACAAACTCATCGACCGCAAGCCCGACGACAACCTGATCAACGTCGAGCTGCAGGCGCAATAAAATCCGGGGTCAGGTCCTCCATTGCTACACGGGCTCTGCCGTAGCGACTGCTACGGCAGAGCCCGTGTAGCAATGGAGGACCTGACCCCGGATTGTTAGCGGAGCTTGAAGACCGAGACGATGGCGGTCAGCGTGTCGGCCTGATCGTGCAGCGACGACGCGGCTGCGGCCGCTTCTTCCACCAGCGCGGCGTTTTGCTGCGTGACCTGGTCCATCTGGCCGATGGCCTGGTTCACCTGCTCGATGCCGCTGCTCTGCTCCAGCGAGGCCGTGGTGATTTCGCCCACGATGTCTGTCACGCGTTGGATGCTGATCACGACTTCGCTCATGGTGCTGCCGGCCTGCGTCACCAACGTGCTGCCGGCGTTGACCTTCTCCAGCGAGTCGTCGATCAGCGTCTTGATTTCCTTGGCCGCCGCCGCGCTGCGCTGCGCCAGGTTGCGCACCTCCGACGCCACCACCGCGAAACCACGGCCCTGCTCGCCCGCACGCGCCGCTTCCACCGCAGCGTTCAGCGCCAGAATATTGGTCTGGAAGGCGATGCCGTCGATCACGCTGATGATGTCGGCAATCTTGCGCGACGAGCCCGTGATCGCTTCCATGGTGCTCACCACTTCCGACACCACGCCGCCGCCGCGCTGCGCGACTTCCGACGCTTTCACCGCCAGCTGGTTGGCCTGGCGCGCATTGTCGGCGTTCTGCTTGACGGTGGAGGTCAGCTCCTCCATCGACGAGGCGGTTTCCTCCAGGCTGGAAGCCTGCTCTTCGGTACGGCCCGACAGGTCCAGGTTGCCCGCCGCGATCTGGCTCGATGCGGTCGAGATGCTTTCGGTGCCGTTGCGCACTTCGGTGACGATGCCGATCAGGCCGTCGTTCATGGTCTGCAAGGCTTGCAGCAGGCGACCGGTTTCATCCTTGCTGGTGACTTCGATATGCGAGGTCAGGTCTTTGCGCGCCACGGCCACGGCGATCTCCACCGCCTGGTTCAGCGGCACGGTGATGCCGCGCGTCAGGCGCCATGCGCACACCACGCCCAGCGTCAGCACCATCAGGCCCAAGCCCACCATGAAGCTGCGATTGCTTTCGTATAGGGTTTCAATGCGCTCGGCGTTGGCGTCTATGCTCTTGCGCTGCAGGTCCAGCAGGCTGCTCAGCGAGGTCAGGTAAGCCTTGCCGTCCGGCGTGAAGCGCTGGTCCAGCACCTGCGCCGCTTCTTCGAACTTGCCTTCCTTTTTCAACGCGACGATGGCGTCGCGCGAGGACAGATAGCGTTTGCGGTTTTCCATCATACCCTTGAACAGGGCTTTTTCCTCATCGCTTTCCAGCAGCGGCTCGACCTTCTTCTGCAAGCCGTTGACTTCGGCCGTGGAGGACGCCGTCTCTTCGGCAAAGAACGGTCCCAGCGACGGGTCCGAACTCTTGGAAATGGCCGAAGTACGGCGCACGCTGGTGTGGATCAGGCGATACCAGTCCGAAATCATGCGTTCCTTTGCCAGCGGTTGCTGCATCATGTCGCGCGTGGCCGTGGCCACCGTGCTCATGTGACCGATGCCGATGACGGTCATCAGGATCATCAACGCCAATACCAAGCCAAAGCCCGCCGCAAGGCGCGTGCCGATAGTCAAATTTTTCATGTTGAGTGTGCCCGCGAAGGCAGCTGGAATTAAAGAAGTGTTACCACTATTGAAACTGCGATTCGGATAGATGAAATTACATTACCCTAAAGAACTATAAGTTTATCACAGTAAATTATTTGATGCTCATGCCGGCCGCCAAAGCCGCCGCCAGTTGGCACTGCCAAGTGCTCGCCTGCGCCCGGTTCCAGACCAGCGCCACCTGTTCCACGCACTCGAAGGCGCAGTCGGCGACTTCGATTCGGCGCAGCTCGGTATCGGCCAGCGCGAAGTCCGGCAGATAGGCCAGCGCCTGCCCTGCTTTCACCAGCGTCAGTAGCAGTTGCAGGTCGTCGGTCCAGTAGCGGATCTTGCGCGGCAGCTGGTCGTCGCGCCAGCCGTCGGAATGGGCGCCGCGCTGCGCGCCGCAGAACAGCGAGCGCGATGGGCAGGCGAAGTCGTGCTGCAGCACTTCGGCCGTGTTCACCGTCAGCTTGCGCGCCTGGACCAGCGGATGCTGCTTGCCGGCCATCAGGTGCAGCGTGACGCTGCCCAGCGGCGTGACTTGCCACTCCTCGCTCCAGTGCTCGCCCCGGCCGTCGATCACATCGCCGGTGACGATGGCGGCGTTGATGTCGCCGCGCGCCAGCGCCGCCAGCGCCTCGTCCTCGAACATGGCCTGCATGCGCAGGCTGGCCTCGGGATAGGCCTGCAGCGTCTGCGACAGCATCCCGCCGTGCCGCCACAGCAGGATCGCCGGGCCGCCGATGCGGCTGTCGATGGCGGCCTGCTCGCCCATCAGGTCGGCCTTGGCCTGGTCGGCCAGCGCCAGCAGGGTCTGGGCGCGGCTCAGCAGCAACTGGCCGCTGTCGTTGAGCACCAGCTGCTTGCTGCTGCGGTCGAACAGCGGCTTGCCCAGCACGTCCTCAAGCCGCCGCAGCGCCTTGGACACCGCCGACGGTGTCAAATGCATCTCCTGCGCCGCCGCACCCAGCGAGGGGCGGCGCGCGGCGCTGACGAAGATGCGCAAGTCGCTGAGGTTCATGATGTCCTGACGGGATACAAAAAGTGAATTTAAGTTGCTTTACTAGATACGACCGGCATCATACCATTCCCGACCATGAAGACCATCCCACAAAAACAATGGATCTACCGCCGCCAGCCGACGGGCCAGATCACGACCGACCATTACGAATTGTTCGAGCAGGCACTCGACACCACGCTGAGCGACGGCGAAGTGCTGATCGCCGCGCGCTATTTCAGCGTCGATCCCTACATGCGCATCGGCCAGTCGAGCAAGCCGACCTACGATGCCGATCCGCATCCGCTCGACACCGTGCAGCAAGGCGCGGTGGTGGCGCAGGTGCTGGCCTCGAACGCGGCCGGCTTTGCCGAAGGCGACTGGGTGCAAAGCTACACCGGCTGGCAGACCCATGCACGCGTGCACGCCAGCGCCTTGAAACGCATCGATCCCGACCTGGCGCCGGTCACCACTGCGCTGGGGGTGCTCGGCATGCCGGGCCGCACCGCGTGGTTCGGCCTGACGGAATCGGGCAAGCCGCACGCGGGTGAGGTGGTGGTGGTGTCCGGCGCGGCCGGCGCGGTGGGATCGCTGGTCGTGCAGTTCGCCAAGCGCCATGGCGCGCGCGTGCTCGGCATCGCCGGCGGCGCGGCCAAATGCGACTGGCTGCGCGACACGCTGCACGCCGATTGGGCCATCGACTACAAGGCCTTCGACAGCGCCGATGCCTTGAGCGCGGAAATCAAACGCCTGACCGGCGGCGTGGACGTCTACTTCGACAACGTCGGCGGCATGGTGACCGACGCCGTTATTCCCTTGATCAACCGCCGCGCGCGTATCGTGATTTGCGGCCAGATCAGCCAATACAGCGGCGGCCTGGAGACGCCGGAACTGGGGCCGCGCCTGCTGCACCACATGCTGTACCAGCGCGCCACCATCCAGGGCATGCTGGCGCGCGACTATCTGCATCGCATGGACGAGATGATCCGCATCGTCGCGCCGTGGGCGAAGGCGGGCGAGATCGTGTTTGAAGAAACCGTGATCGACGGCTTCGAGCAACTGCCCTCCGCGCTGAATTCGCTGTTCACCGGCGACCATCGCGGCAAACTGCTGGTGCGCGCATGATAGGCCTGATCGCAGCCCTGGCGCTGGGTGCCACCGACGTCACCTACGGCGAACATGGCATGGCGCTGTTCGGCGGCAAGGATGGCTTGTACGCATCGCACCTGCCGATGTTCCATGCACCGCACGACTATCAGGTGATCCTTCAGGTGCACGTGGCCGATGCGGCGACCGACGCCGCACTGCGCCAGCGCCTCGACGGTAAGACCGCCTTGTGGACCATCGCGCCGGAAAAGTTCGAACTCTCGCGCCTGGCGCCACAAGCTGCGTCGCCACTCAAGCAGTTCAAGGCAGATCTGGTGCTGGGCCATTTCGAGCAAGGCGGCAAGACGCAGTACGCAGCTTCCACTATCGTGGTCGACAAAGTGCTCATGTTCCGCAAACTCTCGCCGAACACCAGCACCAGCGGCACCGCGACGTACGCACAAATCGGCAGCGGCCGGCACCGCTATCTGGTGAAACAAATCGACAGCCGCCCAGACTACGATCACATCCTCGCCTACCGCACGGTCCCCGGCGCATCGACCGATCCCATCACTGTCATCAAACAAGCCCTGCGCCAGCCCAGCCCCGCCGAACTGGCCACCGCCCTCCACACCAAGCCCGACTCCATCAACGGCACCATCTACTTCTATACCGACGACTTGAAATAGCGATATATAGGCAAACACCATATTTTTTGACAACTAAATGATTTTCTGCAATATTGTGGTTGCTATTAAAAAAAATTCAATATTATTAGGGGATTCATATGGATTGGAAAAAAATCGCCGGTATCGCAGGTTTGGGCTTGCTCGCCACTGCAGCCATGTCGGCAAGTCATGCTCAAGGTACTGCCTCCGCTACGCTGTCCAGCTTCACTTATACCCTGATTGATCTTGACCTCAATGATGGCATCACGCCGAGCCTAACACTGACCAATTCCCACTATTGGATCGCTACCGCAGCATACCCGGATGGGTCCGGTTATCCAGATCCTGTCGACATTATCAATTACGCGGGAACCGCCCATGTCGGGAATGCCACCGGTAACGCGACTTCCGGTTACGATGGCAAGACGGCGTCGGCAGTGACCAACGTCAGTGGCCTGTCGCCACGCTTTTCCTCTGACGCGATTGTTCAATGGAACTTCGCACTGACGCCAAACACAGCCGCAGTCATCATGGGCTACGGCAGCATCAATGCAGAAGACAAACCTGGTGTGGCGATGGACGCCTACGCTCAGCTCTTTGCCGCGTACAAAACCAACCCTGGCGACCTGTATGAGACTTATCTCGACGATAGCATTTTCGCCTACTACGACCGCAATCAAAGCAAAGTGCTCAACGTAACATTTAGCTCTGGCGATTCCCAACTGGATGGCCGACTCGGTCTCTTCGTCAGCGCCGCAGGCCAAAGCTTCGCAGCGCCGGTGCCTGAGCCTGAAACTTACGCCATGCTCATTTGCGGTCTGGTAATCCTCGCTTCAGCAAGACGTCGATCGAAGTCATAATAAAAAACGGGACCCGAAGGTCCCGTTTTTTACTCTGCCGTGGCGGCAGCCTTTTTAGGGGCTGCTTTCTTGGCCGCCGGCTTCTTCGCTGCGGCTTTTTTGGCCGCCGGCTTTTTCACCGCTGCGGCTTTTTTCACCGGGGCTTTTTTCTCTTCCGCGCCGTCGTCGGCATCCGCCGCTGCAGCCTTGCCTTTGGCCGGCGCTTTGGCTTTGCGTTCTTCGAACTCGAAGCTGATCTTGCCGTCCTTGCCCTTCACCAGGAAGGCCTTGAACGGACGACGGGTGCGCTGTGAGACGAAGCCCGGCAGCAGGTCGGTCTTGCCGTCGTTGAGCAGCTTGGCCATCTGCTCAGGCAAAATCTCCTGTTGCAGGATGATGCGGCCGCTGCGGAAATCGCACGTCTTCGGCTTGGCCATGCTGTGCTCGCAAACATACGCCAGACCCATTTCGTACACGCCCGCGGCGCACTTGGGGCAAGGCCCCAAGGCCGTCTGGCCGGTGAAGTCGACCGGTTCCGAATCTTCCGAATCATCGTTCTGGCCGAAGTCGAACTCCAGCTTGAAGTTCTTGATGTCCTCGTCACGCACGATGCGCAGGATCGCCGCGAATGGACGGCCCATCTTCGAGCGGAAGCCTTGCAGCGGGCCGATGGTGCGGTCCTTCAGCAACTGTTCCACTTCCTCGATTTCGAACTGGCGGCCACCCGGCGTTTTGCTCATCGAGAATTCGCACTTGGTGCAGGCGAAGCGGCGATAGTTTTCCTTGACCACGCCGCCGCAATTCGGGCACGGAGTGACCATGGTGTGGTAGTCACCGGGAATCGTATCGTTGTTGTATTCCTTGGCGCGCTTGACGATGATCTGCGTCATTTGCGCGATCTCGCGCATGAATTCCTCACGCGAGATCTTGCCCTTCTCCATCTGCGACAGCTTGTATTCCCACTCGCCGGTCAGCTCGGGCGCGGTCAGTTCGTTCACGCCCAGGCCGCGCAGCAGCGTCATCAGCTGGAACGCTTTGGCGGTCGGCATCAGCTCGCGGCCTTCGCGCAGCAGATACTTCTCGCTCAGCAGGCCCTCGATGGTGGCGGCGCGCGTTGCCGGCGTGCCCAGGCCCTTGCCGGCCATGGCGTCGCGCAGCTCGTCGTCTTCCACCAGCTTGCCCGCGCCTTCCATGGCGGACAGCAGCGTCGCCTCGGTGTAGCGTGCAGGCGGCTTGGTGACCAGGCCGTTCGGGTTGACGGTATCGGTCAAGACCTTCTCGCCCTTGGCGACCGGCACCAGGTTGCCGTTGGCATTGCCTTCCTTGTCGTCGTCGGTCGAAGCTTCCTTGCCGTAGATCGCCAGCCAGCCCGGATTGGTCATGACCTTGCCTTCAGTCTTGAACTGATGGCCGGACACTTCCGTGTAACGGGTGGTGACCTGGAATTCCGCCGGCGGGAAGAACACCGCCATGAAGCGGCGCGTCACCAGGTCGTACAGTTTCTGTTCCGGCTCGGACAGGTTCTTCGGCGCGATGGTGGTCGGAATAATCGCAAAGTGATCCGAGATCTTGCTGTTGTCGAAGATGCGCTTGTTCGGCTTGACCCACTTCTTGTCGATGATCTGCTTGGCGAACTGGTGGTAGTTCGGATTTTCCTTGACCACTTCCAGCGCCTGCAGCACGGTCGGGATGTAATCTTCCGGCAGGTGGCGCGAATCGGTACGCGGGTAGGTCAGCACTTTGTGCTTTTCGTACAGCGCCTGGGCCAGGCCCAGCGTGTTCTTGGCCGAGAAGCCGAAGCGCGAGTTGGCTTCGCGCTGCAGGCTGGTCAGGTCGAACAGGCCCGGCGCCATCGAGGTGGTCGGCTTCGCTTCTTCGGTGACCACGCCCTGCTTGCCGCGCACGGCCAGCGCGATGGAGTCGGCCGCAGCCTTGCTCCACAGGCGCTCGGCGCGTTTTTCAGGGTCGGTCTCGTCCTTCTTGAACTTGGTGTCGAGCCAGCGGCCTTCGTACACGCCGGCGGCGCAGACGAATTCGGCGCGCACTTCCCAGAAGTCGCGCGAGACGAATTTCTTGATCTTTTCTTCGCGCTCGACCACGATCGACAGGGTCGGCGTTTGCACGCGGCCCACGGTGGTCAGGTAGAAGCCGCCCTCTTTCGAGTTGAAGGCGGTCATGGCGCGGGTGCCGTTGATGCCGATCAGCCAGTCCGCTTCCGAGCGGCAGCGCGCGGCGTCGGCCAGCGGCATCATGTCTTCGTCGCTGCGCAGGTGGGTGAAGCCGTCGCGGATCGCGGCCGGCGTCATCGACTGCAGCCACAGGCGCTGGACCGGTTGCTTGGCCTTGGCGTTCTGGGCGATCAGGCGGAAGATCAGTTCTCCTTCGCGGCCCGCGTCACATGCGTTGATCAGGCCGGTGACGTCCTTGCGCTTGATCAGCTTGTTCAGCACCTTGAGGCGCGCTTCGGTCTTGGCGATCGGGTTCAGCGCGAAGTACGGCGGGATCATCGGCAGGTGCGCGAAACTCCATTTGCCGCGCTTGACGTCGTGTTCTTCGGGGACGGCGATTTCCAGCAGGTGACCGACGGCGGAGGACAACACGTACTCGTCGGATTCAAAGTACTCATCGTGCTTGGTGAAGCCGCCCAGCGTCTTCGCGATGTCATTCGCGACAGACGGTTTTTCGGCGATGATGAGGGTTTTGCTCATATTTTAGTATCTCGTTTTTAACACTTGGTGGGGATTAGCATGCGCATCATACATGGATCGCGCCGCAATCTACATGTTTGCGTCACAGTCTTGTCAAAGCGCCAATAATAAGCGGATTGTTTGGCCGACTGCAAGCGCCATGCGGCATAGGGCCGATTATGGCCCGATAAATTGCTTATAGGGAAGTCCAGTCGGACATTAATGCAACAGGCGGGGCGCCTGGTCTTCGTCCGAACCGAACAGGTCGTCGAACATGAGCGCGTCGGGCTCCTTGCCCTGGCTCCACAGCAACATCAGGACGATCACCTTGAGTTTGCCCAGCGAGACCGGCATCTCTTCCAGCGCCAGCGCGCGTTCGATGACGATTTCGCGTTGCAGCGGCGACAGCACCTTGGCCGATTCCAGGAACTGGATGAAACCGATGGCGGCCGAGCCGAGGGCGTCGGTTTCCTCTTCGACATAAAAGCGCGTGCCGGTGGAAGACGCCGTCAGCGCCTGCTCCTCGCCGGCGATGGCCGTCAGGTCGGTCAACCACACCAGCGCCTCGGAGATCTCGACGTCGTCAAAACCGACGGCCGACAGCTTCTTGGCCAATGCGGCCGGTTCAGGACAGGCATCGGGGCGGTAATAGGTCTCGTAGAGATAAACAAGGACGTCGAACATGGCTCTACTCTATCAGTTAAAACGAATCGGAGACAAGTACTGTTCATGCCCGCAGGCGTTGAAACATTCCCCCTGGCAAACGTTCCAGCAGCCCGGCCAGTTCCAGCGCCAGCAACTGGCCTTGCAACTCACCGGCCGTTTCGTTCAGATGCACGGCCAGCACGTCGGCTTGCACCGGATCGGCGCCCATGGCCTCCAGCACGCGATCGACGAAACTGTCGTCCAGCGCGGCGCGCGCGCCGGCCTGGCCATCGGCCAGCATCTGCAACTCGGCCAGCACGTCGGCGCCGGATTCCACCAGCCTGGCGCCTTCCCTGATCAATTGGTGACAACCTTTGGCTAGTGTCGCATGAATCGATCCGGGGACGGCGTACACATCGCGGCCCTGAGCCACCGCCAGCCGCGCGGTGATCAGGGAACCGGATTTGGCGGCCGCCTCCACCACCAGCACGCCGCGCGCCAGGCCGCTGATGATGCGGTTGCGGCGCGGGAAGTTGTCGCGCGTGGGCGGCGTGCCCAGCGCGTATTCGCTGACCACGCAGCCCTCCTCGGCGATGCGGCGCGCCAGCGCGCCGTTGCGGGCCGGGTAGATGCGGTCAATGCCGGTGCCCAGCACGGCGATGGTGCCGCCGGGGCCGCCGAGCGCGCCTTCGTGGGCCGCCGCATCGATGCCCAGCGCCAGCCCGGAGACGATCACCAGGCCGGCGTCGGACAGGGTTTGCGCCATGTGCTGGGCGTTCAGCACGCCCTGGCGGCTGGCGTTGCGCGAACCGACCACCGCCACCGAGCGGCGCGGCAGCAGTTCGGCCCGGCCCTTGAGGTACAGCATCAGCGGCGCGGCGACGATCTCGCGCAGTTCGTTGGGATAATCGGGATGGTCGAGCGGCAACAGGCGGTTGCCGGGTAGCGCCTGCCAGGCCTGCACGGCGTCCAGTTGCGCCTCGAGCGCCGCTGCCGGCGGCGCCAGCAAGGCGTCGGCCTGGCGCGGCGTGACGATGTCCAGCAGGCGGGTGCGGCTGGCTTCGAAGATGGCTTGCGGGGTGCCGAGCGCGTCCAGCAGCTTGTGCGCGGTCAACAGGCCGACGCCGCCGGTCTGTTGCAGACGCAGCCAGCCCGCCAGCGCTGGCCTGGTCAATTCGGCAATGGATTCCGTGGCTTGCACGGCACGGTTTACTCCGGCGACTTGGCGACGTCGCCCACCTCAACCGGCGCCGTCACCTGCATGATCAAGCCGTAGGAAATATGGTTGAACACGCGGAAGATAAACAAGCTGCCCACTTCCTCATCCGGCAGCTTGACCTGCTGCTCGCGCCCCAACCAGCTTTTCTGGCCGGTGGAATCGCTCACAGTTCTTCCCGCATGGTACAGCTGCAGCACGGAGCCGATATCGAGTCCGTCAAGCTTTCCGCGATTAATGCTCACCACCTGGTTCTGGCCGGCGTGCGTGACGCCGCCGTAGACCGCCACCACCCGTGCATCGACCGCCTTGCCGGGCGGATGCGGCGCGTAGTTCTGCATCGGTGTCGGCGGCACGGCGCGCAGCTGGTCGCCCTTGCCCATTTCCTGGTTGGCGGTGGAGACGCTGAAGGTGTGCACGTCGCTGCCCACGCCGGGCTTGGCCTCAGCCTGCAATTTCAGCGTGCCTAAATAGAAGGCTTCGTAGCCGATCACCTGTTTGGTGACGGGGTCCTTGAGCGGCGCGCCAGGACGGAACACCTGGAAGGAACTGTTGCCTTTCAGGTCGCCGCGCACATAGGCCTTGTCGCCCTTGCCCAGGAACACGCGGCCCTCCTGCGTGGCGATGATGCGCGGGGCGCTCTTCAGTTCGTCATCCTCGATAATCAAAGGCTGGGTCAGGAAGGGTTCGATCACGCCGGGCGGGATCGACGGCACGGCGTCCTTGCCCAGGCCTTCGGTGCGCACGCGCGGTTCCAGCTTTTGCGTGGTCGACGGATCGTTGAGGCCGTCGTTCAACTGCGTGCCCAGCCGCAGGCGGCCAGCGGCGCGGTCGAACCAGATCACCTGGCCCGGATAAATCCAGTGCGGGTTGGCGATTTCGTCGCGGTTCATGCCCCACACGGTCGGCCAGCACCAGGGCTGGCGCAGAAAGGCGCCGGAAATGTCCCACAGGGTGTCGCCCTTGACCACCACGTGTTTGTCCGGCGCGTCGGGCCGGAATTCGCATTTCAGTGGCGCGGCCGAGGCCGCCGCAGCGACGCTAAACAAGGCGGCCAATGCTAAGCGGGTACTGACTGTGCTAAAATTTTTCATTAATAGATCCAGTAAGTGCGCCGCAAGCACACGGCAGCGAAGCAGGAAAGCTTGCCAAATTGAATCAAATTCTGCCCATAAAACCCTGAACTAGCAAGCGAAACCGCGTACCGTCACTGGCGCCGTTGTCGCTTTAATTAGCAGGGCAATCACATAGTTTTCACTTAGTTATCATGGCTATCTTAAATATTTTGCGTTACCCCGATCCGCGCCTGCACAAGGTTGCGGCGCCAGTCACCGTGTTCGACGAGCGTCTGGAGAAGCTGGTCGCCGACATGGCCGAGACCATGTACGAAGCGCCGGGCATCGGCCTGGCCGCGTCGCAGGTCGATGTGCACGAGCAAGTGGTGGTGATCGACATCACCGAAGAAAAGAACGCGCTGGTCGCCTACATCAATCCGGAAATTCTCTGGAGCAGCGACGACAAGCAAGTCTACGACGAAGGCTGCCTGTCGGTGCCGGGCGTGTACGATGGCGTCGAGCGTCCATCCAAAGTAAAAGTGCGCGCCTTTGACGTCAAGGGCCAGCCGTTCGAAGTGGACGCCGACGGCCTGCTGGCCGTGTGCATCCAGCACGAGATGGACCACCTGAAGGGCAAGGTCTTCGTTGAATACCTGTCGCCGCTGAAGCGCAACCGCATCAAGACCAAGCTGCAGAAGGAAGAACGCGGCATGGAACGCGAAGCCCAGCTGCGCGCCCAGGGTCGTCGTTTCTAAGTCATGAAAGTCATCTTCGCCGGCACGCCGGAATTTGCCGCCACGGCCCTGCAAGCACTGCATGAGGCCGGCTTCGAGATCCCGCTGGTGCTGACCCAGCCGGATCGCCCTGCCGGTCGCGGCATGCAACTGCAGCCTTCCGCAGTGAAGCAATACGCGCTGTCGAAAGGCATTGAAGTGCTGCAGCCGCTGTCGCTGCGCATGGACAGCAAAGACCCGCAGCGCGCCGAGGAAGCCCTGGCCGCGCACCAGCGCCTGCTGTCGACGCCTTACGATGTGATGGTGGTGGCGGCCTACGGCCTGATCCTGCCGCGCAGCACGCTCGACATCAAGCCTTGCCTGAACATCCACGGTTCGCTGTTGCCGCGCTGGCGCGGCGCCGCGCCGATCCACCGCGCCATCGAAGCGGGCGATACCGAGACCGGCATCACCATCATGGAGATGGAAGAAGGCCTGGACACCGGCCCGATGCTGCTGATCGAGCGCGTCGCCATTGAAGACGGCGACACCACCGGCAGCCTGCACGACAAGCTGGCCGCGCTGGGCGGCAAGATGATCGTCGACGCGCTGAACAAGCTGCAGCACAACCAGCTGGAAGCCGTGGTGCAGCCGGAAGAAGGCGTCAACTACGCGGCCAAGATCAGCAAGGAAGAAGCGGCGCTGGACTTCACGCAATCGGCGGTGGATATCGGCCGCAAGATCCGCGCCTTCAATCCCTTCCCCGGCGCCTACGGCACCGTCAACGGCGTGCACGTCAAGCTGTGGGGCGCGGAAGTGCTCGACGGCGGCAACGCGCCGGCCGGCACAGTGCTGTCGGCCGATGCGCAGCACGGCATCGTGGTCGCCTGCGGCACCGGCGCGCTGCGCCTGACCCAGTTGCAAAAACCGGGTGGCAAGCGCCTGCCTGCGGCCGAGTTCATCAAGGGCTTCCCGCTCGAAGGCCTGAACTTCTCCTGAAAATCGGCCGTCGCCTGCACGTTTCCGGCAGATTCGCTATGATGGTTTGCTGCCCCGCCCGCCTGGTGCGGGGCCCAAACCAACCGGAGCGAATATGACCGCAGTAATCGACAAGCTGAACTGGCGCTACGCCACCAAGAAATACAATCCCGCCAAAAAAGTGGACGAAGCGACGCTGGAGCGCATCCTGGAAGCGGTGCGCCTGGCGCCGACCTCCAGCGGTCTGCAGCCGTTTGAAGTGTTCGTGGTGAAAAATCCCGAACTGCGCGCCAAGATCCGCGAAGTGGCGTGGGGCCAGTCGCAAGTGACCGACGCTTCGCACCTGCTGGTGTTCGCGGCATGGGACAACATCACGCCGGAACGCATCAACATGATGTTCGACCTGACCAACGAAGTGCGCGGCTTCATCAACGAAGGCTGGGAAGCCTACCGCAAGCAGCTGATCGGCATCGTCGCCGCGCGCGGCGACGCCGCCAACTTCGATGCCGCTGCACGTCAGGCTTACATCGCCCTGGGCGTGGGCATGGTGGCGGCGGCGTTTGAAGGCGTGGACGCGACGCCGATGGAAGGCTTCGACCCAGCCGCCGTCGACCAGATCCTGTCGCTGCAGGAGCGCAATCTGCGCAGCGTGGTGATCCTGCCGATCGGCTATCGCGAAGAAGAAGGCGACTGGCTGGTCAACCTGAAAAAAGTGCGCCGTCCACGCGACAAGTTCGTGACCGAACTGGCTTGATGCCGACACGGCCGCCGGAGCACCGCGCGGCCGTTTTCTCCCGCTTGCCACGCGCACGCTTGGGATAGATCAAACTCACTCAACATTCAAAGATCCAGAATTGATCCTCCATCAATATCGTTGAGGAGGCATCATGATTGCCAACATTACTGGCTCAAGGAAACAGCTGGCGTTGCAGCGGCGCCTCGATGCCTTGTTCCGCGCGCTCGCGTCGGACTTCCTGCTGCGCGAGCAATTCATCACCGACCCGGCGCAGATCACTTCGGAATACATCAACGGCAAGCGCATCGCGCCCGACGAAGCGGCGGCGATGAACTACCTGATCTACTCCTGCCTGGCCAACAACTACCTGATCTCCTGGTTCCGGGACTATTCCATGCGCCGTGGCGACAAGCCGATTACGCGGGAATCGTTCGTCAAGGATTTTTCCATCGCCGTCATCGAGCAGCGGGCCCACCACGTCGTCTCCGCGCTGTCGCACTTCGCCTTGAACGACGGCGTGCGCGTCCGTCTCGACAACGACTGGCTGCAAGCGATCTTCGGCCACTGGCACCACATCGGCGAAGACGGCACCGATGACGCAACCGATAGCACCGGCACCGACGACGCCACTGACGATAGCACCGATGACGCCACTGATAGCACCGGCACCGACGCCACCGACAGCACCGGCACAGATTCCACAGGCACGGACTCCACCGGAACCGATAGCACCGGCACCGACACGACCGGGACGGACGCCACCGATGCCACGGATGCGACCGACGCCACCGATCTCAGCGGCACGCTGACTGCCGTCACCTGGAAAACCTACATCACCCAAAGCACCTCCCAAACGCAATCCAGCACCACGCCGTTCACGCACACCGGCATGACACGCTCGCCAATCACCACGGCCACCACGCTCAACACCGAACGTTTCCTGGGCACCAGTCACGTGGTGATCACCCTCGAAGCATTGACCGCCTACGCGCGGCAATTGATCCGCGCCGGCGCCCTGGACGCGTTCTGGTCCGAAATCGGCGGCGAACGGCCATGAACCTTGCCGACCTGCTTCCAGAAAACGGCGCCGGCACGCAAGACCAGCGCAGCCGCATCCTGGAGCTGCTGAACGCCGGACACATCGACCTCGCCCACGAAGCCTGGCGCCGCGAACTGGCGACCGGCCAGCCCGCCTTCCGCTGGGCGCAGCAGGAGCTGGAACGCGCGATGGAGCGCAGCAACTTCAAGCTGATGGAACAACTGGGCAAGCTGATGGCCTACCGCTGGCACAGCCGGTTCTACCCGCATCGCATCGACGAAGATGCGGCCTTGCCGCGTGTGCCGCGCGATATCCTGACCGTCAGCAAGCTGCGCCACGACGCCGGCCAATTCGGCTACCTGCGCAGCATCGGCGTGCTGGATGCGCGCTTTGACGCGACCATCGCCGCCTACACCGCGCTCGCCGAACGGCTCTGCGCCAGCGGCCAGGCCGACGCGCGCAAACCATTGCGCGGCGCCGAACGCGCCCTGATCGGCAATGTCTACAACCGCATCATCCACTTGCCCGAGGCCGGCTGTGTGTCACGCGCACTGTCGCCCGAATGGCGTCCACGCGAAATCGAGGAACGCTTCCTCGACCGTGGCGAAGGACTGGTAGTCATCGACAACTTCCTGACGCCGGAAGCGCTGACGGCCCTGCACAGCTTCGCCATGCAGGCCACCGTCTGGACCGGCATCCGCTACGCCTACGATCGCTTCGGCGCCTTCTTCCAGGACGGCTTCAACTGCGCGCTGCTGCTACAGATCGCCGAAGAGCTGCGCGCAGCGCTGCCGCGCGTGATCACGCCGCGCTATCCGCTGCGCCAGATCTGGGGCTTCAAGAATGCCGGCGACCTGCCGGCGGACGTCAACCTGCACGCCGACTTTGCCGCCGTCAACGTCAATTTCTGGCTGACACCCGAGGCCAGCAACCTTGATCCCGCCACCGGCGGCATGAAGATCTACGACGTCGATGCGCCGCAGTCATGGGACTTCCACACCTACAACGGCCGGACCGACATCATCAAAGCCTTTCTGCGCGAGAACCGCGCGCAGGAAACCTATATCCCCTACCGGCAGAACCGCTGCGTGATGTTCAACTCCGACCTGTTCCATGGCACGCACGCCGTGCATTTCAAGCCGGGATTCGAACACCACCGCATCAACGTCACCATGCTGTACGGCCACCGCGAGCACGACGATCTTCATCGCTCGCTGTCCAGCCGGCCGGACCTTGCATCGCGCTGGAGCAGGCAGGCCAGCGCGTGGCGCTCGCACGCCTTCAGCCGCCACCTGGCCTGAGGTACGACATGCCCTCGCAATTCGGCCAGGACCGCCTGGTGCTGCAGCTGTTGAACGGCAAGCGCGATGGCTTCTTTCTCGACACCGGCGCGGCCGACGGCATTCGAAGCAGCAATACGCAACTACTGGAGCGCGACTTCGGTTGGCGCGGCCTGTGCGTCGAGCCCAACACGCGCTTCTATCAAAAGCTGATCCGCGCGCGCAACTGCGCTTGCCTGAACGCCTGCCTGTTCGACCGCGTGGCCGACCTGCCGTTCCTGGAGGCGGCCGGCACGCTCGGCGGCCTGATCGACGCCTTCAGCCGCGAGCAGCTGGCCCATGCCGTCAACAACCAGCGCCTGCCGCTCGATGCCGATGGCATGCCGCCCCTGGTCACCAAGCGCACCATGACGCTGGAGACCGCACTCTCGTTATCGAAGGCGCCGCCGGTCATCGATTACTGGAGCCTCGACACCGAAGGCAGCGAACTGCGGCTGTTGAAAAGTTTTCCGTTCGCGCGACATACCTTCAACGTCATCACCGTCGAACACAACCATCAGCCGGCGCGGCTGGCCATCCGGCGCTTCCTGGAAGCGCGTGGCTACATCTTCGTAACAGCGGTGTTCATCGACGATTGCTATGTCCGCTCAGCGGCGTTTCCCGGCCTGCATGCACGCAGCTCGGCGTGGCGGGCAGGGCTTAATCGGCCAGGGATATGACGCGGTCGCCCTCGGTGGGCTTGCAGCCCTCGGCAATCGGCGTCCAGCCGCGATGGATGACGACCTGCTGATCGTCGTGGCACAGCTCAACACGCTCGCTTTGCGGAAAGCGGGCGCGAACAAATTCTTCGATGGTGGCTGGCAGACTGACGTGCAGCTTGAGCGCGGCACGGTCTTCATCAGGATGGTCGTTAAGGTGCAGCAGCGGCACAAAATAGGACGCCAGCATCCAGAAACGCGAGCCGACCTGCACCGGCGGCGGCGCATAGCCGGCATCGCGCAACCAGGCTTGCGCGCGCTGCCGCAAATCCTCGCCATCGGCCAGGTCGCCCCAGCCGGCGGCCAGCATCTCCATCAGCCATTGATTGCAGTTCTGGTAGCGCAGGCTGTACGCATAGGCGTTGGCGCTGTATTGCGCCGCCAGCAGATGCAGCGCACGCGGCGTGTCGAGCAGCGCCGGCCGCAGCGCCAGCACCGCCTGCGGCGGCAGCCGCACGATGCTCAGGTAGCCAAGCGCCGGATCGTCGGTGCCCATGGCGAAACCGGCCAAGCCCTGGTCGTAGATGCGCGGGCGGCCTTCATCGCAGGCGTAGTACAGCTGGCGTGCCGACCACAGGCCCTGCTCCGAACGCCAGGCCAGGGCGGCGTGCGAATAGCGGATGTTGAAGCGCGACAGGTCCAGTCCGGAGCGGCTGACCAGCGCCACGCTGTCGTCGCTGGCGGCCAGCTCGTCGCGCAGCACGGCGGCAAAGCGCAGCAGGCGGCTCTGCTCGGCGGCGCTCAGTTCCTGCGAGCGGTCGCAAAAGCGCGCCGACGATGCGCTGGCCTCGCCCGCCGTCACCAGCAGCAACGGCAGCAGCAGGGCCAGGCACAAGGCCGGCGCGCCGAATCGCTTCAAAGGCTCAGCGGACGGGAAGCCAGTTCGCCGTACCACTCATCGGCCAGCACCAGGTAGAACGGCTGGCGATTGTCGACGCGGGCGAACTCCAGCCCGTAGACGCGGTTGCGCGCATGAATCGCGTCGCCTACGGCCAGTTGCTGCTGCTCGAAGGTCGCGTGCGGCAGGTCGAGCACGACGCGCTGTTCCGCGCCCTGCTCCTGGGTCGCCAGGGTGAGGCGGGTGCGGCCGGCGCGCTCCGGCGTGGCGGCGATCTGGATGATGCGGTAGTCGCCGTCGGCCACCTTGCGGTCGTTTTTCGAGCTGTTGCTGGAGCCCGACAAGGAATCGGACACGCTACCGCTGGACGCGGAGCCGGCGCTCGACGCCGACGAGGCAAAGCTTTCCGCCTGCGCGCCCAAGGCCAGACCCAGGGCGGCGACGCCGACGATCAAACGTAATTGGAATTTCATCAACACTTCCTCAGCTCGGTAAATGAGGAATTTTACGCCACAAAAAGGTGGCGCATAGAAAGAAATCTCTCCGATTCTCACCGGTTCAGGCATATGATGAATCCAGCTTGCCGCTCTTCAGGAGATTCGCAATGAACAGCTATTCCTTTCTCAGCCAGCTGCGTCTGGCGCACAAGTTTCTGATCCTCAGCGTCATCGCCCTGCTGCTGGCCAGCATCCCGACCTTCTTCTACGTGCGGGAGGCCGCCAAAGGCCTGGACGCCTACGAAAGCGAGCAACAAGGATTGCCCCAGGTTGCCGAGGTCTTGAAAACCATTCAGTTGACCCAGCAGCATCGCGGCCTGTCGGCACTGACGCTGGGCGGCGTGGCCGGCAGCGACGACAAGCGGCAAACCAAGCAGGCCGAGGCCGACCAGGCCTACGCCAAGGTCGATGCGCTGGTGAAGGCCATGCAGAATCCGGCCGTCGATGAAATCTGGAGCAAGGCCCGGCGCGACTGGGAAAGCTTGCGCGCCGGCGTCAGCGGCAAGAGCCTGACGGCGGCGCAAAGCTTCACCGCGCACAGCGCGCTGGTGCCGCAACTGCTCAAGCTGAACGACCGGGTGGGCGACCACTTCGGCCTCAGCCTCGACCCCGACCGCGACAGCTACCAGCTGATCCAATCCATGTACTACCAGCTGCCCTATCTGACGGAAGAGCTGGGCCGCACGCGCGCGCTCGGCGCCGGCTTGCTGGCGCGCAAGGCCGCCACCTCGGAGGAGCGCATCGCCCTGTCGTCCACGCTCGGCCGCATCAACGACCGGTTGGACCAAACCCGCACCGCCTTCGACAAGGCCGGCAACTACAATCCCGCCATCACCAAGCTGCTCGGGCCGCTGATGGTGGAAGCAAACGCGGCGGCCTCGGCGTTGACACGGCTGGCCGGCGAGCAAATCCTGGCCAAGGAAACGCTGGACTATCCGGCGCCCGACTACGTCACGCTGGCGACCCAGACCATCGACCTGCAATTCAAGCTCAACAGCGCAGCCAACGCTGAACTGATGGTCATGATGAGCGACAAGATCGCCGCCTTCCACCGCACGCGTTGGCTGATGCTGGGCTGCATGGCCGCGTTGCTGGCGCTGGCCGGGCTGGTGGCGCGCATGATTTCGCGCTCGGTCACGGTGCCGCTGCAAAACGCCATCACGGTGGCGCAAAGCGTGGCGCGCGGCGACCTGGTGTCGGACTTCGACGTCGGCGCGCCGAACGAGGTCGGGCAAATGCTGCGCGCGCTGCGCGAGATGAACGACAGCCTGCGCACCATCGTGCGCGACGTGCGCAGCAGCATCGACAACATCGACGCCGCCACCCGCGACATCGCCAGCGGCAACGCCGACGTCTCCAGCCGGTTGGAGTCGCAGGCGTCCAACCTGGAAGAAACCGCCTCCTCGATGGAGGAGCTGACCTCCACCGTCAAGCAGAACGCCGAGAATGCGCGCCAGGCCAATCTGCTGGTGGGCGACGCCTCGACCGTGGCGACCAAGGGCGGCGACGTGGTGGCGCAGGTGGTGCGGACCATGGGCGAGATCAACGCCAGCTCGCACCGCATCGTCGACATCATCGGGGTCATCGACGGCATCGCCTTCCAGACCAACATCCTGGCCCTGAACGCGGCGGTGGAAGCGGCGCGCGCCGGCGAACAGGGCCGTGGCTTCGCGGTGGTGGCCAGCGAAGTGCGCAACCTGGCGCAACGCTCGGCGGCGGCGGCCAAGGAGATCAAGGACCTGATCGGCGCCAGCGTGGAAAAGGTAGATGCCGGCAACCTGCTGGCCGAGCAGGCCGGCAAGGCCATCGGCGAAGTGGTCGCCAGCGTCGAGCGCATCACCCACATCATGAGCGACATCGCCACCGCCTCGGCCGAACAGGGCGCCGGCATCGAGCAGGTCAACCAGGCCGTCACGCAGATGGACGACATGACGCAGCAGAACGCCGCGCTGGTGGAGCAGACTGCGGCGGCTTCGGCCAGCCTGCAGGAACAGGCGCAGGCGCTGGTGGCGTCGATGAGCATCTTCAAGCTGGACGACAACAGCGGTCCGCGACTGTCTGCGCCGCCGAAGTTGCGCGGCAAACCGCTGCAACTGAGCCAGGCGCGCTGATGTCGCGGCCGGAACTCACCTGCTGGTTCGACTTCGCCAGCAATTACAGCTACCTGAGCGTGCTGCGGCTGGCGCGGCAGCACGAGGTGGCGGTGCAGTGGAAACCGTTTCTGCTAGGACCTATCTTCAAGGAACAGGGCTGGGACAACTCGCCGTTCGTGCTGCAAAAGAACAAGGGCGACTATGTGTGGCTGGACATGCCACGCGAATGCGCCAAATACGATTTGCCGTGGCGCCAGCCGTCCGAGTTCCCGCGCCGTTCGCTGCTGGCGGCGCGCGTGGCGCTGCTGGGCGAGCACCAGCCGTGGATGGCGGAGTTTTGCGCGCGCGTCATGCTGGCCAACTTCGAGCATGACGAGGACATCGGCAACGAAGACTGCATCGCCGCCATCCTCACCGGCATCGGGCTGGAGGCGCACGCCATCCTGAGGGCGGCGCAGTCGGCCGACAACAAGGAACGCCTGCGCGCCCGCACCGACGAAGCCCGCACCCTCCACATCTTCGGCGCCCCCACCTTCTTCGTCGGCCCCGAAATGTACTGGGGCAACGACCGCCTGACTGACGCCCTCGCCCTCGCCGCCCGCACCTGAGCGGTGCAAAGGGCAGATTGTTGCGGCGATGCAGCGCTTGGCTGAAGCTTATTCAGGGATGCCGTATAATCTTAGACCGCCCTCTGCTACGGGGCGCGCCTCTCCACGACCTTAGAGATAACAAATGAATAACACCGTGTCCCATACCGTCATGTCCAAGACCGATGCGCAGCTGCGCGAGATCCTCGCGCGCCGCATCATGATCCTCGACGGCGCCATGGGCACCATTATTCAACAGTACAAACTCGATGAAACCGCGTATCGCGGCGGCCCGTCCGGCCGCTTCATCGACTTCGCCGCCCCCGCCAACAGCGGCGCGCGCGAGCTGTTCGTCAAAGGGAACAACGAGCTGCTGACGCTGACCCAGCCGCACGTGATCCAGGAGATCCATGAGCGCTACCTGGCCGGCGGCGCCGACATCATCGAGACCAACACCTTCGGCGCCACCTCGATCGCCCAGGACGATTACTACATGGGCGAGCTGGCCTATGAGATGAACGTGCAGGCGGCCAAGCTGGCGCGCGCCGCCACCGCCAAGTACAGCACGCCGGACAAGCCGCGCTTCGTCGCCGGCGCCCTCGGCCCGACGCCGAAGACCGCCTCGATCTCGCCCGACGTCAACGACCCGGCCGCCCGCAATGTCACCTTCGACCAACTGGTGGACGCCTACTTTGAACAAACCAAGGGCCTGATCGCAGGCGGCGTCGACCTGCTGCTGGTGGAAACCATCTTCGACACGCTGAACTGCAAGGCCGCGCTGTTCGCCATCGACAAGTTCTACGCCGAGCACCCGCAACAGGAACGCCTGCCGCTGATGATCTCCGGCACCGTGACCGACGCCTCCGGCCGCATCCTGTCCGGCCAGACCGTGCCGGCCTTCTGGAATTCGGTGCGCCACGCCAAGCCGCTGACCATCGGCCTGAACTGCGCGCTCGGCGCGGCGCTGATGCGCCCCTACGCCGAAGAGCTGTCGCAGATCGCCGACACCTACGTCTGCATCTACCCCAACGCCGGCCTGCCCAACCCGATGAGCGACACCGGCTTCGACGAACTGCCGGCCGACACCTCGGCGCTGCTGAAGGAGTTCGCCGAAGCGGGCTTCATCAACGTCGCCGGCGGCTGCTGCGGCACCACGCCCGACCACATCCAGGCCATCGGCGAGATCCTGTCGCCGGTGACGCCGCGCGCCGTGCCGCACGTGCCGGTGGCGCAGCGCCTGTCGGGCCTGGAGCCGTTCACCATCGACGACGACTCGCTGTTCGTCAACGTCGGCGAGCGCACCAACGTCACCGGCTCCAAGGCCTTCGCCCGCATGATCCTGAACGAGCAGTACGACGAAGCCCTGAGCGTGGCGCGTCAGCAGGTGGAAAACGGCGCCCAGGTCATCGACATCAACATGGACGAGGCCATGCTGGACTCGCAAGCGGCGATGACCCGCTTCCTCAACCTGATCGCCTCGGAACCGGACATCTCGCGCGTGCCGATCATGATCGACTCGTCGAAATGGTCGGTGATCGAAGCGGGCCTGAAATGCGTGCAGGGCAAGTCCATCGTCAACTCCATTTCGATGAAGGAAGGCGAAGAAGAATTCATCCGCCAGGCCAAGCTGTGCCTGAGCTACGGCGCCGCCGTGATCGTCATGGCCTTCGATGAAAAAGGCCAGGCCGACACCTTCGAGCGCAAGATCGAAATCTGCGAACGCGCCTACAAGCTGCTCGTGAACAGCGTCGGCTTCCCGCCGGAAGACATCATCTTCGACCCGAACATCTTCGCCATCGCCACCGGCATCGAAGAGCACAACAACTACGCGGTCGACTTCATCAACGCCACCCGCTGGATCAAGGACAACCTGCCGCACGCGAAGATTTCCGGCGGCGTGTCCAACGTCTCGTTCTCGTTCCGCGGCAACGACCCGGCGCGCGAAGCGATCCACACCGTGTTCCTGTACCACGCCATCAAAGCCGGCATGACCATGGGCATCGTCAACGCCGGCATGGTCGGCGTCTACGACGACCTGCCGGCCGAACTGCGCGAACGCGTGGAAGACGTGGTGCTGAACCGCCGCGACGACGCCACCGAACGCATGATCGAAATCGCCGGCACGCTGAAAGCCGGCGCCGGCAAGCAGGACGCCGCCAACCTCGAATGGCGCAACGCCCCGGTCGAGAAGCGCCTGGCGCACGCGCTGGTGCACGGCATCACCCAGTTCATCACCGACGACACCGAAGAGATGCGCGCGCAGGTCGCCGCCGCCAACGGCCGTCCTATCCACGTGATCGAAGGCCCGCTGATGGATGGCATGAACATCGTCGGCGACCTGTTCGGCCAGGGCAAGATGTTCCTGCCGCAGGTGGTCAAATCGGCGCGCGTGATGAAGCAGGCCGTGGCCCACCTGATCCCCTACATCGAGGAAGAGAAGAAAGCCGAGGAAGCGCGCACCGGCATCGTCGCCAAGCCGAAGGGCAAGATCGTCATCGCCACCGTCAAGGGCGACGTGCACGACATCGGCAAGAACATCGTGTCGGTGGTCCTGCAATGTAATAACTTTGAAGTGGTCAACATGGGCGTGATGGTGCCGGCCTCCGAGATCCTGGCGCGCGCCAAGGTGGAGAACGCCGACATCATCGGCCTGTCCGGCCTGATCACGCCGTCGCTGGAAGAGATGGCCCACGTGGCCAAGGAAATGCAGCGCGACGAACACTTCCGCATGCTCAAGATCCCGCTGCTGATCGGCGGCGCCACCACCAGCCGCGCCCACACGGCGGTGAAGATCGCCCACAACTACGACGGCCCGGTGGTCTACGTGCCGGATGCGTCGCGCTCGGTATCGGTGGCGCAATCGCTGCTGACGCCCGAATCGCGCGACCAGTACATCACCGACCTGGCGCAGGACTACGAACGCATCCGCGAGCAGCACGCCAACAAGAAGGCGCTGCCGATCCTGTCGCTGGCCGACGCCCGCGCCAACAAGATGAAGCTGGAATTTGCCCCGGTCAAGCCGAAGTTCATCGGCCGCCGCGAGTTCAAGAACGTCGACCTCGCCACTATCGCCAAGTACATCGACTGGGGTCCGTTCTTCCAGACCTGGGACCTGGCCGGCCCCTTCCCCGCCATCCTCACCGATGAAGTGGTGGGCGAAGCCGCCAGCAAGGTGTACGAAGAAGGCCAGGCCATGCTGAAGAAGCTGATCGACGGCCGCTGGCTGACCGCCAACGGCGTCATTTCGCTGCTGCCGGCCAACACCGTCAACGACGACGACATCGAGATCTACACCGACGACACCCGCAGCACCGTGGACTTCACCTATTACGGCCTGCGCCAGCAAGGCGTCAAGCCGGTGGTGGACGGCGTGCAGCGTCCGAACCAGTGCCTGTCCGACTTCATCGCCCCGAAGGAATCCGGCATCAAGGATTACATCGGCATGTTTGCCGTCACCGCCGGTCTCGGCATCGAGAAGCACGAACAACGCTTTGAAGACGCGCACGACGACTACTCGTCCATCATGCTCAAGTCGCTGGCCGACCGCCTGGCCGAAGCCTTCGCCGAATACCTGCACGAGCGCGTGCGCACCGACCTGTGGGGCTACGTCGCCAACGAGACGCTGAGCAACGAAGAGCTGATCGGCGAGAAATACGTCGGCATCCGTCCGGCGCCCGGCTACCCTGCCTGCCCGGAGCACACCGTCAAGCGCGAGATGTTCAACACCATGCAGGCCGAACACATCGGCATGGTGCTGACCGACTCCTTCGCCATGTATCCAGGCGCGGCGGTGTCCGGCTTCTACTTCGCGCACCCGGAGTCGAAGTACTTCGTGGTCGGCAAGATCGGCGACGACCAGTTGAACGACATGGTCAAGCGCCGTGGCGCCGACAAGGCCGACATGGAGCGCTGGCTCGCCCCCAACCTCTCCTGAGGCCGTGAACTTTCACCGGTCTGGCCTGACTAAGTAGGAACGCCGCCAGTCGGCGGCGTCACTATTTGGGAGGCAATATGGCAAACAATCCGTCCGTCAAACGCTGGCAAGACCAGCTGATCTTGCTGCTGGGCCTGTGGTTCTTCATCACGCCGTGGGTCTTCGGCTATCCGATCCCTTCCCTCCAGGCCTGGACCGCGTTCATCTCGGGCGCGGTGATGGTCGTGCTGGCCGCCTGCGACCTGTACAAGACCTACTTCTGGGCCGTGGTGCTCAACCTGCTGGTGGGGATCTGGGTGGCGGTGTCGCCGTGGGTGCTGCGCATGGCCGACAACACCGAACTGCTATGGAACTCGCTGGTGGTCGGCATTGCCGTGGCGGTGCTGGCGCTGTGGGAAATGCGCACCGATCCGGAACTGGTCAAGCATTGGCCGGGCGCAGGCCATGCAACCTGAAACCGCTGGCGTGGTGCGTTACAGGGCGTAGCGCACCACGTTGTCGCTCCATTCGAAGGCGGCCATTTCCAGCTCCACCAGGTCATCGGTGGACATGGCGAGGTCGCGCAGCGTCGGCACGATGTGGTCGTCCATTTCCTCGATGCGCTCGATGCACTCGACCAGCTTGAGCAGGTCGCCGAAGAAGCCGTCGCGCAGCAGCAGCGCCTGGCGCACCTCGTCGCCGACCGGCACCTGTTCCAGGATTTCCGGCATCGTAATGCCGAACAGCGTATCCATCAGCGACATGATGCCGACCGTGAAGGCGATATCGGCCGATTCGCGCTGGCTGGGCCGCAGCTTGCCGGCCAGCAGTTCCATCAAGCGGCCGCGCGTGGTGGCCAGCATCAGCAGCGGCGTCATGCTGTGACCGCGCTTGCTCGGCTCGGCGTACAGCATGATCTGCAGCCAGCGCTGCAGTTGGCGGCGGCCGAGGATGGTGACGGCCTGGCTCAGCGAATCGATGCGCTGGCGCGCGCCCACCGCCGGCGTGTTCACCAGACGCAGCAGGTTCAGCGCCAGCGACACGTCGCGCTTGATGGCGCGCTCGATTTCCTGGTTGTCGGCATCCGAGGTGACCAGGGTCATCAACTCCATCACGGCCAGCTGCGACGGCGACAGCTTCTTGCCGCTCATGATGACCGGCTTGGAGAAGTAATAGCCCTGGAAGTAGTCGAAACCCAGATCCAGGCAGTTCTTGAATTCTTCGCGCGTTTCGACCTTCTCGGCCACCAGCTTTTTCTTGTCCTGGCGGAAGCGCGGCGCCAGCTTCATCAGCGTCGACAGCGGCGTGTTGCGCATGTCCATCTTGACGTAGTCGACCAGCGGCAGCAACTCCAGCACGTCGGCATTTTCGCCGGTGATATCGTCCAGCGCAAAGCTGAAGCCGTGGCCGACCAGCTCCTGGATGCGGGCCAGCAGCTGCGGCGTGGCCTTGGTGGTGTTGATAATCTCCAGCACCACCTTCTCGCGCGGCAGGAAGGGGAAGATGTCGCTCATGATGACGTCGGCGTCGACGTTGACGAAGCCCAAGGCGTCGCCGATGGTTTTTTCCATGCCCAGCTGGGAGGCGTGGGCGATCACCGCCGCCGTGGCCGTCAAATCGTTGCTGATCAGCGCAGGCCCCACCGGAGCGTTGCGGAACAGCAACTCATAGCCGAACAAAGCCTGGTTGCGGTCCAAAATGGGCTGGCGGCCCAGATAGAACTCACGCACGCGCAAGCTGCGGGGACTAATGTCATGTAGGCTTAGATCGATCATTTGACTATTTTGACAGCAATGCGCGGCCATGTCTTGCGAATTTAGCTCAATCTCCCGCTTGCGGGATCCCGTCTATGAATAGTTTCAGTTCGCCCGGCAGGAAGGCCGTCCACTGTTCGTTGGTGGTGAGGGGCTGGGTGACGATGATGGCGACCCGGTCGTTGGGCGTGGTGACTTGGGCGAAATCGACACTGACATCCTCATCGGACAGTTTTGCCGTATCAAACGGGTGCTGGCGCACCAGATAGAACAGATTGGTTGAACAATGGGCGAACAATTCGCCGCCCGAAGACAACATCATATTGAAGGTGCCGTGGGTGGCGATCTCGTGCACGAGCGAGGCCAGCACGGAGCGCAGCTGGTCCAGCGGCGGGCGCTGTTCGCCGAAGCGGGCGCGCAACTGTTGCAGGATGTAACAGAACGCCAACTCGCTGTCGGTGGTGCCGACCGGCCGGAAAGCACCGTTGAGCAGCGGATTGAATTCCTTGAGGTCGCCGTTATGGGCGAACACCCAATACTGCCCCCATAGCTCGCGCACGAAGGGATGGCAGTTCTCCAGCGCAACCTTGCCCTGCGTGGCCTTGCGGATATGGGCGATGACGTTGGTGGATTTGATTGGATAGCGCTTGATCAGCTCGGCGATCGGCGAGGCGATGGCGGCCTGGTGATCGACGAAGTGACGCACGCCGGCGCCTTCGAAAAAGGCGATGCCCCAGCCGTCGTGGTGGGTGTCGGTGTGGCCGCCGCGCATGGCGAAGCCGGTAAAGCTGAACACAATGTCGGTCGGGACATTGCAGTTCATTCCTAGAAGTTGGCACATGGCGTGATTATAACCACCACGCGCCAACCGCCGTGAAGTTTAATGCAGCAGCACCGGCTGACTCATCAGCGCATCGTAGCTGCCCAGGAACTCGTCGATTTCCGCCATCGTGGGTTCGCCGGCGATCAGTTCGTTGACGTCGCGCCGGAAATGCTGGGCCAGTATGCCGGCGATAAAGATTTCCCGCTTACCGCCTTTGTCGACGATTTCGTAGCCACCGAAGCGCAATGCGTCCAGGCTGCGGTCGGCGCCGAATTCGACAACACTGTATTGCTCGCTGTTGTAGATCAGGTTCATTTTGCTTCCTTTCACAAGGGGCGAAACACCTTTCGTTTCCGCCTCCAGACCCACTTGGGGCCGAAAGCGGGCCATTTCAAGGCCAATCAGCGGGCTGGGGCTAGGCCGCGATGTCGTCTTGCAAATCCAGCAAGGCCCCGTAGGGCGCCTCGGACAGCCAGGAACGCAGCTGCTCCAGGTGCTCGGCGGAGGCCAAGCTGATGTAGAGCTGCGCGGGGGGACGGCGCAGCACACGGTTTAATGTTACTCGCAAAATGAGATTACCGCTGCAATGAAGGCAGCCTGGTGCGATCCGTAACACAACAGGAACAATTTCGTAGGGGAAAGGGCCATCTGCTTCGTAAAAGGATAAGGCCGAACCGCCGTCCGACAAACCCTCCAGAATGATGACGCTGCCCCCCTCTTTCGGCAGATGGGCCGCGATGGCCGCCTCGCGCGCGCCGGCGCGGGGGCCTGTGACCAGCCAGGTGGGCACCGGCGGCCGGTGATGGACGGCGCCGGTGTCTGGACTGCCCATGGGGATTACGCGTTCTTCTTGGCCAGCTTGCCCGGCTCCACGCCTAGCTGCTTGAGCTTGCGATACAAGTGGGTGCGCTCCAGGCCGGTCTTTTCGGCCACGCGCGTCATGCTGCCGCCTTCGCGGCCCAGATGGTGCTCGAAGTACATGCGCTCGAACGCATCGCGTGCTTCGCGCAGCGGCAGGTCGAACGACAGGTTGAACATGTGGTTGTCGGCGCCTGCCACGGTGGCGCCGCCGCGCACGGCGATTGCCGCCGAGGCGGTCGGCTGCGCGAAGCCTTGCGAGATCGATTCTTCCGGCTGTGCCGTGGTGATCGGACGCGGCGCCAGCGCCGGTGCGCGCACGCTTTCCTGCGCACGGGTCAGGCCGGCCTGCACGGCTTTCAACAGCTTTTGCAGGGCGATCGGTTTTTCCAGGAAATTCAAGGCGCCGATGCGGGTGGCTTCGACCGCCGTGTCGATTGTCGCGTGGCCAGACATCATGATCACCGGCATGGTGAGCAGGCCGTCGCGCTGCCATTCCTTGAGCAGGGTCACGCCGTCCGTATCCGGCATCCAGATATCGAGCAGCACCAGGTCCGGCGCACCCTGGGCGCGTGCTTCCCGCGCCTGTTGGGCATTTTCCGCCAGTTGTATTGCATGTCCCTCGTCGCTCAAGATTTCCGAGAGCAACTCGCGGATACCCATTTCATCGTCAACCACCAGAATGTTTGCCATCTTCCCTTGTCCTCATTTCACCACCTGTAGGCGGCAATGATTTTTGTAGTCATAGCATTTTAGCTATTTTGCGACGCCGGAGCTAACTTTAACAGCAAAATCAACACCGACGCGCCACTTCTATCGACATGGTTCTGGATATCGATCCGTCCCCCATGTTCCTCGATAATTTTTTTCACCATCGCCAGTCCCAGACCGGTGCCGCGCGCCTTCGACGTGACGTAGGGTTCGAAGGCCTTGGCCAATATTTTTGGTGCAAATCCTGGTCCATTATCGGAGATCGCCAGGCGCACCGCTGTGCGCTGGTTACCATCCGCGCCCTGATAATGAATGGCTTCGGTGATCACGTCAATGCGCGCCTGCGGTGCGCCGTCCGCCAGCTCGGCCATGGCGTCCTGCGCGTTCTGCAGCAGGTTGTGGATGACCTGGCGCAACTGGGTCGGATCGCCCATCACCAGCGGCAAACCGGCGCCCAGCTGAAGATGAATAATGTCGTTACCTTCGCCGCTGATGTACAGGTGCAGGATCTCGTCCAGCAGTGCGTTCAGGTCCAGCGGCTCCAGCACGGCCGGCGGCGTTTTGGCGTAGTCGCGGAAGTCGTCGACCATGCGCTTCATGGCCGCCACCTGGTTGACGATGGTGGCCGTGCCACGGTTGAGCAGCTCGGCGTCGGACGGCATCAGCTTGTCTTCGAGCTTCATCTGCATGCGCTCGGCCGACAGCTGGATCGGCGTCAGCGGATTCTTGATCTCGTGCGCCAGGCGCCGCGCCACCTCGCCCCAGGCGATCGAGCGCTGGGCCGAGATCACGTCCGAGATATCGTCGAACACCACCAGGTAGCCGCTGCCGCCCTCGATCGGCAGGCGCGAGCCGCGCGTCAGCAGGGTCAGGTCGCCGCCTTCGATGCTGGCGGCGCGGCGCGGCACTTCCAGCTGGCGCTGCCAGTGCAGGCGCGCGATATTGCGGCCGGCCGCCGACTGCGCGCTCTGCGCCGCAAACGCGGTCACGATGGCGCCGCCGAATTCCTGCAAGCCTTCGATCTCGTCGAGCTTCTGGCCGATCATGGTCACGCCGGCCTGCTGCAGGATGCGTTCGACCGAGTCGTTGCAGCTGATCAGGTGGAATTCATGGTCCAGCACCATCACCCCGGCCGACATATTGGCCAGCACCGATTCCAGGTGGGCCTTGGCGTTTTGCAGCGCCGCGCGGTTGCGCTCGACGGCGCTGCGGGCGTCCGACAGCTGGCGCGTCATGGTGTTGAACGATTGCGTCAGCGTGCCCAGCTCGTCCGAGGTGGCGACGATCGGGCGCGGCGACAGGTCGCCCTCGGCCACCGCGCGCGTGCCCTCGGCCAGCAGCAGCAGCGGCTGGGCCAGATCGCTGGCGATCAGGAAAGCGCTGGCGATGGCGCCGAACACGGCCAGCAGCAGGGTCAGCGTCAAGGTCACGATGTACATCTTGCGCAGGCCTTCGCGGGCGTCGAAGCGCTCCTTGTAGTCGGCGTAGGCGGCGCGGATGGTTTCGCCGTCGGCCGCCAGCTGCGACGGCGCCAGTTGCAGCAATTGCAGGTAGCGCGGCGCCAGGTGGGTGCCGTTGGGCTGCACATGGTCGGGAATGGCGATCAGCACGCGCAGGCGCAGCTTGTTGACGGCTTCGGCCGGCAGCGGTGCATTGACCAGGTCGCTGTGCAGCTCGTTGCCGCCCTCGGGCGCTCCGTACACCTCGCCCTTGCGCACCTTGGCCATCATGTCGCGGGTCGGCAGGTCGGCGCTGAGGTTGCCGCTGCGGCTGGCCCGGGCACTGACCACCAGCCCGCCTTCGCCGTCGACGATGATGGCGTTCTGCATGCCGTTCTGGTTCTTGACCAGATTGGCCAAGGTGGCGCGCTCGGTGCCGAACGGGCGATCGGCCAGCTCCTGCACGGTCTGGGTGGCGGTGACGGTCAGCTCGCCGACCGCGCGGTCCAGGCCGGCACGGCTGAGGTTGATACCCGATTCCAGCGCCTCTTCCACCGGCACGTTGAACCACGATTCAATCGAATGGGAAACGAACTGCACGGAGACCAGGAAGATCACCAGCCCCGGCAGCACGCCGATGGCGGCAAACAGCATCACCAGCCGCGACATCAGCTTGGAGCCGAACTTGCCGGCCTTGAAGCGCGCATACAGGCGGAACAGGGACACCGCGACCAGCAGCAGCAGCGCCACCGCCACCGCCGCGTTCAGGCCCAGCAGCCAGCCGTAGTAGCGGTCGAAGAAGCCGGAATTGTCGGAGGCCGAAGCCAGCATGAACAACAGAATACTGACGATGCCGCCGCCAACGACCGAAAAATACCGCAAGGCCGTCTTCACTTACTCGGCCCTGTACTGGAAGGATTTCTTGTCGGACGCCAGGCGCCACTCGTTGTTGTTGAGGGCGTTGACCTTGAGCGGCTTGGGC
Source organism: Duganella paludis (assembly GCF_054461335.1). Taxonomy (NCBI): domain Bacteria; kingdom Pseudomonadati; phylum Pseudomonadota; class Betaproteobacteria; order Burkholderiales; family Oxalobacteraceae; genus Duganella; species Duganella paludis. Next base: position 3,970,892 of record NZ_CM136922.1, on the reverse strand, counting down.
ACGTAGTTGGGGTCGAGGCCCATGCTCAGGCGCACGGTGTAGGTCTCGCCCACCTTGAGCGCGCCGCGCGGCGCCACCAGCCAGCGGTTGGGGCGGCGGATCAGGAACAGCGCATCGTCGAGCGAGGAGAAACTCTGGTGCACATTGCCGCTGATGGCCACGTTGTATTGGCGGGTCAGGACGTTGTACGACAGGCTGATGGTCTGGCGCGCGGTGATGGCTTTTTCATCGAACCAGTACCAGCGCGGGCGGGTGAATTCGATTTCGGTGTAGAAATACAGGGTCTTGCCGTACTGCAGGGCGTCTTCCATCTCGCGGCTCAGTTCGAAGCCGTAGGTGGCCGAGAGGCGGTAGCCGTCTTCGGTCGCCTCCACCAGCGAACGACGGATTTCGACGCCCTCGGACGCTTGCGACGGCTGCGGCAGCAGCGCCAGCATCAGCAGCAATGGTGCGATCAGGAGTCGAAAAAATCGTAGCGTCACGGGTGGGCAAGTACTCAAGTGGTTACGCATTTTTCTGGAACAGCGCGTAAAACAAACCATCGTGATCCTGCCCGGAGCCGCCGGCGGGGAGCAATTGACCGGGCGCATCCAGTCGGACAGCCTGATTGCGTACTGCAAAAGCGGCCGCCTGCGCCTCGGATTCCTGCGGCCACAAGGAACATGTCACGAACAGCAATTTACCACCCGGCGCTAGCATCTGCCAAAGGTTGTCGAGGATTTTGCCCGAAAGTGTTGCAAGTTGGAGCGTGTCGCCCTTGCGGCGCAGCCAGCGGATATCCGGGTGGCGGCGCACGATGCCGGAGGCGGTGCACGGCACGTCGGCCAGGATGCGATCGAAGGGCTGGCCATCCCACCAGCCGCTGGCCTGAGCTTCGGCCGGCTTGAGCGTGGCTTGCAGTTGCAGGCGTTCCAGATTCTCGCCGACGCGGGTCAGGCGCTTGGCGTCGGCGTCCAGCGCAGTCACCTGGGCGTCGGCCAGTTCCAGGATGTGGCAGGTCTTGCCGCCGGGCGCGGCGCAGGCGTCCAGCACGCGCATGCCGTCGTGCACGTCCAGCAGCGGCGCCGCCAGTTGGGCGCCGGCGTCCTGCACCGATACCAAGCCCTGGTCGAAGCCGGGGATCAGGTGCACGCCCAGCGGTTTCTCCAGGCGCACGGCGTAGGGGCCGATCTGCTCGGCGACCATGCCGGCCTCGGCCAACGTGGCCAGGTATTGTTCCATGCTGGTTTTGCGGGCGTTGATGCGCAGGGTCAGCGGCGGCGGTTTGTTGCCGGTGGCCAGCACGTCTTGCCATTCCTGTGGCCAGGCGGCCTTGACGGCGTCGATCCACCATTGCGGATAATTCCATTTTGCTACCGGTTGCAGCAGCACCGCGTCCAGCAGGGCCTTGCGTTCACGCAGGAAGCGGCGCAGCACGGCGTTGACCATGCCCTTGGCGCGGGCGGTGTCCGGGTGGGCGTCGGCCGCCGTCACGGTCTGGTCGACCACGGTGAATTCTTCGTAGGGCGGGGTGTCGTCCGGCGCGGTCATCAGCGCCAGCGCGCACGACAGCAGGGCCGCCACCAGCGGCTCGGGCGCCTTGGGCGCCATCAGGGCGATCAGCGCCTCGCTCTGGCCGAGCTGGCGCATGGCGCGGTAGGCGATGTCCTGCATGGCGCCGCGCGCCTGCGGCGTGGTTTCCTGGCGGCTCCAGACCTGGGCCAGCGCCTGCGGCAGGTTGGTGCCGGTTTTGACCTGGGCGATGGCGCCGGCGGCGCCGATCAGGCTGAATGCCAGCGAATCGGACTTGAGGCCGGTCTGGAAACTGGTCTGCAACGCTGGTTTGAGGTCGCGCGCATGGCTGGAGCGCAGTTTCGGCGCTGCCGGCTTGGACTTGACGGGCGACTTTAAAGAGAGCGTTGGACGCTTGTTCATATGATAATTCCAGAGTGGGTGACGGCCGTGATCGCGCAGTATACAGCAGCGCTTATGACAAGGCGATTACGAGAGATGTAAACACTTGTATCCGCCGCCATGATTCGCCTCAAACATCGCGGCGTTTTTGGGCGTACCATTGGCGCATGGCTATCCCGGCACAATCCGAGTCCGTTATCGATCAGGTGGTTGAGGAACTCAACGACCTTGGCACCCAGTTGCGCGCTGTGGACACCCGGCTGCGCGCCGTGGAGGTCGATGTCGCCATCATCAAATCGAACTACGCGACCAAGGAAGACATCGCCAAGACGCACATTTCCATCGCCGAGACGCACATATCTATCGCCGAAACGCATAAATTGATCATGCAAATGGAGAGCCGGCTCATCAAATGGTTTATCGGCACGGCTGTTACCTTGGTGAGCCTCTCCACCAGCCTGGCCTTCCTCGCCGCCAAGTTTGTTCATTAAGCAAGTAGCTGCGCGCCCCTACTGTCGCCCCTCACCGCCGGCAACACAGTATAATTACCGCTGTTTGGCCGGCGCCCGCGCGCCCGCCGTTTCCACTATCTGATGAATTTTTAAGCGCATGCTAGCCCAACAAAAACAAGATATCACCGCCCTGTTCCAGGACGCCCTCGCCCCTATCCTCGCCGGCACCGAAGTGGTTGCCAACGTCGTGCTGGAGCGCCCGCGCGACCCGTCGCACGGCGATGTCGCTTGTAATATCGCCATGCAGCTGGCCAAGCAGCTGAAAATGAACCCGCGCGAACTGGCCACCAAACTGGTCGACGCGCTGCTGGCCAACCCGGCCGGCAAGGGCCTGGTGGAGTCGGCCGACATCGCCGGCCCGGGCTTCATCAACCTGCGCGTGAGCGCGGCCGCCAAGCAGGCCGTGGTCAAGGCCGTGCTGGCGCAAGGCGCCGCCTTCGGCACCGCCAGCGCCGGCAACGGCAAGAAAGTCATCATCGAATTCGTCTCCGCCAACCCGACCGGCCCGCTGCACGTGGGCCACGGCCGCCAGGCGGCGCTGGGCGACGCGCTGTCGTCGCTGTTCGTCTCGCAAGGCTACGACGTCACCCGCGAGTTCTACTACAACGACGCCGGCGTGCAGATCCAGACCCTGGCCAACTCGGTGCAGGCACGCCTGCAAGGCCATAAGCCGGGCGACGCCGCCTGGCCGGAATCGGCCTACAACGGCGACTATATCGCCGACATCGCCGCCGACTTCACGCAGAAGAAAACCGTGTCGGCCTCGGACGGCTCGCCGGCCACCGCCTCCGGCGACGTCGAAGACATCGAATCGATCCGCGCCTTCGCCGTAACCTACCTGCGCAACGAGCAGGACATCGACCTGCAGGCCTTCGGCGTCAAGTTCGACAACTACTACCTCGAATCGTCGCTGTACGCCGACGGCAAGGTGGACGCCGCCGTCGACATGCTGAACAAATCCGGCAAGACCTACGAAGAAGAAGGCGCGCTGTGGCTGCGCACCGAAGACTACGGCGACGACAAGAACCGCGTCATGCGCAAGAAGGACGGCACCTACACCTACTTCGTGCCGGACGTGGCCTACCACATCGTCAAGTTCCAGCGCGGCTTCCAGCAGGCCATCAACGTCCAGGGCTCCGATCACCACGGCACCATCGCGCGCGTGCGCGCCGGCCTGCAGGCGGTCAACGTCGGCGTGCCGCAAGGCTTCCCGGACTACGTGCTGCACAAGATGGTCACCGTCATGAAAGGCGGCGAAGAGGTCAAGATCTCCAAGCGCGCCGGCTCCTACGTTACCGTGCGCGACCTGATCGAATGGTCGGGCGGCGGCGACATCACCAAGGGCCGCGACGCCGTGCGCTTCTTCCTCATCTCGCGCAAGGCCGACACCGAATTCGTGTTCGACGTCGACGTCGCGCTGAAAACCTCGGACGAGAACCCGGTCTATTACGTGCAGTACGCCCACGCGCGCATCTGCCGCATGCTGGAACAGTGGACCGGCAACGAAGCCGACCTGGCCAACGTCGACCTGTCGCCGCTGACCGCGCCGACCGAAGCGACCCTGCTGGCCACGCTGGCCGCGTATCCGGAAACGCTGGCGCGCGCGCAAGCGGAACTGGGCCCGCACCAGATCGCGTTCTACCTGCGCGACCTGGCCGCCAACCTGCACAGCTTCTACTTTGCCGAACGCGTGCTGGTCGACGACGAAGCGCTCAAGGCCGCGCGTATCGCACTGATGGTGGCCACCCGCCAGGTGCTGCGCAACGGCCTGGCGCTGATCGGCGTCTCGGCTCCCAACAAAATGTAATTGCGAAGGACATCCCGCACAATGAATTTCCGTTCCAGCCGCTCCAGCTTCATTCCTCGTACGCGACAACAAGGCAACACCTTCGTCGGCATCATCATCGGTCTGGTCATCGGCCTGAGTATCGCAGTGGTCGTGGCGCTGATGATCACCAAGGGCGCGACGCCGTTCACGGACAAGGGCCATGCAGGCAAGACAGCGGAACCGACGGCGGGACAGATCGCCGATCCGAACAAGCCAATGTACGGCAACAAGGAAGCGGCGCGCGAAGCGGCCAAGGACTTCGCCCGCGACCAGCAGCAGGCTGCTCCCGCCAGCCCTGCTGCTGCCGCTCCGGCGGCGCCGGCCAAGCCTGCGGCCGACCAGCTGCAAGCGGTGGTGGACAAGATCCAGGGCACGCCAACCACGCCTGCTCCTGCCAAGCCAACCACGCCGCCAGCAGCGGCGGCAGCGCCGAACGCCGCCAACATCGCGCCGCAACCGGCGGCCGCCGGCGACGAGAAATTCATCTACTACCTGCAGGCCGGCGCCTTCCGCGAAGTGGGCGACGCCGAAAGCGCGCGCGCCAAGCTGGCGTTGCTGGGCTTTGAAGCCAACATCTCGGACCGTTCGACCGACACCGGCGTGCTGCACCGCGTGCGCCTCGGCCCATACAACCAGGTCGAAGCGATGAACAAGGTCCGTAGCAAACTGTCCGAAAACGGCATCGACGTCGCCGTTGTACGTAACCAAAAATAAGGAGCATCGATGCGTATTCTGAAGTTCATCCTGACCGCCACGCTGGCCGGCGCCATTGCGCTGAGCGCCACGGCATCGCCCGCCGATCCGAAAAACGGTGTCGAATACAAAACGCTGGCCGCGCCGCAGCCTGTGGACACCGGTAAGAAAGTGGAGATCATCGAGTTCTTCGACTACGCCTGCCCGCACTGCGCGCACTACGACGAATCGCTGAACGCCTGGGTCAAGAAACAGGGCGACAACATCGTCTTCAAGCGCATGCACATCTCGCGCTCCGGCACCGACCTGCCGCAGCAGAAAATGTACTTCACGCTGGAAGCCATGGGTTTGCTGACGCAAGACCTGCACACCAAGGCCTTCAACGAAATCCACGTCAACCGCAACCCGATGCGCCGCGATGAACAAGTGTTCGAATTCATCGCCAAACAAGGCATCGACAAGCAGAAATTCATCGATACCTATCGCGGCTTCGGCGTGGCCGGCCGCGTGCGCAAATCGGTCTCCATGATGGACGCCTACACCGTCGATTCGTGGCCGATGCTGGCGGTGGACGGCAAGTACATGACCTCCCCGACCATGGCCGACGCTGAAAAGCAATCGTCCACCACCGAAGCGCAGCTGCACGAGAAAGTCGCGCAAGTGCTGGACGTGCTGGTCGCCAAAGCCAAAGCAGAGAAGAAATAAGCATGACGCCTTTGCGCGTCTTCATCACCGGCGCCTCCAGCGGCTTGGGCGCCGCCCTGGCCCGCCGCTATGCGGCGCAGGGCGCCACGCTGGGCCTCCTGGCCCGGCGCGGTGAAACCCTCGCCGCCCTGATCGCCACGCTCCCCAATCCGCCACAGCACCGCGCCTACGCGGTGGACGTGCTCGATCACGCCGCCATCGCCAACGCCGCGCAGCAGTTCCTCGCACATGCGGGCGGCGTCGACGTGGTGATCGCCAACGCCGGCGTCTCGGCCGGCACGCTCACCGAATTCGCCGAAGACCTGGCGGTCTTCTCCGACATCATCGCCACCAACGTGGTCGCCACCGCCGCCACCTTCGCGCCCTTCATCGCCGCCATGCGCGCACAGCGCACGCCGGGCCGGCTGGTGGGCATCGGCAGCGTGGCCGGCATACGCGGCCTGCCCGGCGCGGAAGCCTACAGTGCATCCAAGGCCGCCGTCATCAGCTACTGCGAATCGCTGCGGCTGGAGATGCAGCCCTACGGCATCCGCGTGGTCACCATCTGCCCCGGCTACATCGACACGCCCATGACGCAGGCCAATCCCTATCCGATGCCGTTCCTGATGGCGCCGGAAAAATTCGCCAACAGCGCGGTGCAGGTGATCGCGGCCGGCCGCAGCTACGCCGTCATCCCCTGGCAGATGGGCATCGTCGCCAAGGTGCTGCGCCTGTTGCCGAACACCGTCTACGACTGGGCCTTCAGCAAGGCTCCGCACAAGCCACGAAAACAAGCATCATGAACCATTTGTCCGCGCCCGCCATCAGCGCGTATTGCGCCACCTCGGCCAGCCACGTCGCCATTGAAGTGGTGGCCGAAACCGGCTCCACCAACGCCGACCTGCTGGCCCGCATCGACAGCCTGACAGGCCCGCTGCTGCGCATCGCCGAAAACCAGACGGCGGGACGCGGCCGCGCCGGCCGTTCCTGGCTGTCCGCGCCCGGCGCCGCGCTGATGTTCTCGCTGGCGTGGCGCTTCAAGGGTCCGCTGCACAATATGAGCGGCCTGCCGATGGCGGTCGGCGTGGCGCTGGCTGAAACCATCTGCTCGCTCGGCGTGCCGGTGCAGATCAAGTGGCCCAACGATTTGCTGCGCGACGGCGCCAAGCTGGCCGGCATCCTGGTCGAGACGCAGACCGATAAAAACGACGGCGCCATCTGGGCCGTGATCGGCGCCGGCATCAACCTCCTCATGCCGGACGAACTGGAAGCGCAGATCGGCCGCGAGGTCGCCGCCGCGCCGTGGCTGGCGCAGATGGACCGCAACCAGCTGATGGCCGCGCTGCTCAGCCGCCTGGCCGCCGTGCTGGCGGAATTCGACGACACCGGCTTCGCGCCCTTCGTCGAGCGCTGGAATGCATTGCACGCCTGGCAGGGCAAGGACGTGGTCCTGCTCGACGACGGCGCCGTGCTGCAGCAGGGCCGCGCCGCCGGCGTGGACGCCATCGGCCGCCTGCTGCTCGACACACCGCAGGGGCGGGTGGAAGTTTTGTCCGGCGATATCTCGCTACGCTTATCCGGAGACCAAGCATGATTCTACTGATCGACGCCGGCAACACGCGCGTCAAATGGGCGCTGGTGGATGCAGTGAACGCACCTGGCGAATGGACCGCTTACGGCGCCGTCGCCCACGCCGACATGCCGCAACTGGAACTGGCGTGGTGCGAGGCGGCGGCCAGCCACGGCGTGGACCGCGTGCTGATCGCCAACGTCGCCGGCAACGCACTGCGCGTGCAGCTGGAGTATGTGCTGCAGCGCTGCATGCCGGAGATGCAGGCCGAATGGTTTGCTTCGCTGCCGGTGCTGGCCGGCCTGACCAACGGCTACCGCAATCCGGCGCAACTGGGCTGCGACCGTTTCGCCGCCGCAATCGCCGGCCATACGCTGGCGCCGGACGTGCCTATCATCGTGGTCAACTGCGGCACCGCCACCACCATCGATGCCGTCACGCCGGACGGCGTCTTCCTCGGCGGGATGATCCTGCCGGGCCTGGGCCTGATGGCCAGTTCGCTGGCGCGCAACACCGCGCAGTTGCCGCAGATCGCCCAAGACGGTAAGCTGGCGGATGGATTCGCGGACAACACCGACGACGCGATCCTGAGCGGCATACTGGCCGCGCAGAGCGGCGCCATCGAACACGCCTGCGCCCAGCATCAAGCCGCCGAATGCATCATCTCCGGCGGCGCCGCGCCCTACATCGCGCCGATGCTCAAGGTGCCGTACCGGATCGTCGAGAACATTGTGCTGGTCGGCCTGCAAGCGGTCGTGCGCAGCGCAGAACAAGGATAGCCCGTGCTGAAGTTTATTTTCTGGTCCCTGCTTGCCGTGAACGCCGCGCTGTTCGCGTATGGACGCGGCTACCTGGGCCACTTCAGCGGCAACGAGCACGAACCGGAGCGCCTGCTCAAGCAGCTCAACGCCGACAAGCTGACCATCATCCCGGCCGAGAAGGCCAACGCCGTCAATACAGCCGGTGCAGCCAGCGCAACCGCCACCGAGGCCGCGCCGGAAGTACAGGCCTGCCTGGAAATCGGCAGCTTCGCACTGGCCGACGGCCGCCGCTTTGAAAACCAGCTCGAAGCACTGAAGCTGGGCGACCGCCAGTCGCGCCACAACCTGCCGGGCAACGAAGTGTCGGGCTACATCGTCCACATTCCGCCACAGGGCAGCAAGGAAGGCGCCGACAAGAAAGCCGGCGAACTGCGCGCGCTGGGCGTGACCAACTACTTCGTCATGTCCGACAATTCACCGCTGCGCTGGGGGATTTCGCTGGGCGTGTTCAAGACCGAAGGCGCGGCGCAAAACCAGCTGGCCGCATTGATGAAGCAAGGTGTGCGCAGCGCGCGCATCACGCCGCGCATGAGCGGCAGCAAACTGCTGGCCTACCAGTTCCGCGACGTCGACGCCGCGCTCAAAACCAAACTGGAAAAAATCCGCGCCGGCTTCCCGAACGCCGACATCCGTAACTGCAAATAAGCGCAGTTCAGCGCTGCACGACGATGGGCTTGAGGCCCAGCGCCGGCGGCAGCCCTTGCGCCGCTTGCTGCGCTTCCTGGCGCGTGGCGAACGGACCGCCGAACAGGCGGAACACCGCACCGCCCTGCACCACTTCCATCGCATCGAATTTTCCGGTCAGCCGCGCACGCACGGTTTCCGCATTCTCCGCGCGCGAATAGGCGCCCAGCTGCAAATAGAAACCGCCCGCCGCTGCCGACGCCGGCGTGGGCGCGGCGTAGCCGGCCGGTGCGCGGTCGGCCAGCATCAGCGCTTCGATCTCCTTCGACGGGCCGGCCGGCGCTGACGGTGTCAGCACCAGCGGCTGATCGATCATGGTGGCGGTAACCTTCGCGGTCGGTGCATTCGATGCCTGCACCAGACGGTCCTTCAGTTGCGGCGTCAAGCGCGCCTTGGTGGTGCCGGAGACGCCCTCGCGGGTCGCCAGAATGCGGTCCACTTCATCGGGCAGGATGCGTTCGATCTTCAGTTCGTGGCTGCCCTTGCCCAACAGGCCCAGTTTCAGCGCCGCCGTATAAGAAACGTCGATCACGCGGTTGGCGTGGAACGGCCCGCGATCGTTGATGCGCACGATCACCGTGGCACCACTCAGCAAATTGCTCAGCCGCGCATAGGATGGAATCGGCAGCGTGGGATGGGCGGCGGTCATCTTGTACATGTCGTACAGCTCACCGGACGAGGTGCGCTGGCCGTGGAATTTTTTGCCGTACCAGCTGCCGACGCCGATCTGCGTAAACGGCTGCTCGTCGGTGATCGGCGTGTAGGTCTTGCCGAAGACGACGTAGGGCCGATTGGAGCGTGGCAGCAGCGGATCGTTGCGCACGTCGGCGTCCGGCGTATCGGCCAGGTTGGGCGGCGGCGCGTCGCCCGGACCGTCGTCCTGGTAGTAGCCGCCGCGTCCGGAATTCGCCGGCGGCAGCACCGGCAGCGAAGGATCGGCCTTGTGGCCGGACGGCGATTTGATCACCGGGCCGGTGGTCTGCACCGGGCGCGGCGCCGGCTGGGTATCTACCGGCGCAGTGCCGCAGCCGGCCAGCGCCAGCGCTGTGGCAATTATGGAAAGCTTGTAGTAATGATGACTGTGTAAACGCATAGGCCGAGATAGTATCATCGATGCCGCTGAATACTCATCAAGATACCGCCAGCGAGACCGAGGGTCATCAGCGCCGTTCCGCCGTAACTCATGAACGGCAGCGGCACGCCCACCACCGGCACGATGCCGCTCACCATGCCCATGTTGACGAAGGCGTAGGTGAAGAAAATCATGGTGATGGCGCCGGCCAGCAGGCGTGTAAACAGCGTCGGCGCGTTCTGCGCGATGGCCATGCCGCGCCAGATCAGCAGCAGGTACAAGACCATCAGCACCAGGTTGCCGGCCAGGCCGAACTCCTCGGAGAACACGGCAAAGATAAAGTCGGTGGTGCGTTCCGGGATGAATTCAAGGTGGGCCTGCGTGCCGTGGGTCCAGCCCTTGCCGGTCACGCCGCCGGAGCCGATGGCGATCATCGACTGGATGATGTGGAAGCCCTTGCCCAGCGGGTCGTGATAGGGATCGATCAGCGTCAGCACGCGGTCGCGCTGGTAGTCGTGCATCACGGCCCACAGCAGCGGCAGGCCGGCGGCGCCGGCGGCGCCCAATGCCGCCACGGCTTTCCACGACAAGCCGCCGAGGAAAATCACACAGGCGCCGGCCGCCGTCACCAGCATGGCCGTGCCCAGGTCCGGCTGGCGCGCGATCAGGCCGGCCGGTATCGCCAGCAGCAGCGCCGCCACCGCGTAGGACTGCCAACGCAAATGTCCCTGCTCGCGCTGGAAGAACCAGGCCAGCATCAGCGGCATGGCGATCTTCATCAATTCGGAAGGCTGGATCTGCACGCCGACATACAGCCAGCGGCGCGAGCCGCCCTTGATGATGCCGAACAGCGCCACCGCCACCAGCAGCGCCACGCCCAGCACGTACATCGGCACCGCCAGCCGCATCATGGTCTGCGGCGGAATATTCGCCACCAGCCACATCACCAGCACCGCCGCCGCAATATTGCGCAGCTGATCCCATACCTTGCCGGGAATCGCCATGCCGGCCGAATGCAGCGTAATCAGGCCGACCGACAGCAGCGCCGCAATGATCAGCGCCAGCGGCGCATCGAACACCATCACATAGGGACGCAAGCGCCGCCACCAGGAGCGCCGCTCGGCGAAGGCCATCAGGTCTGCACCAGTTTGCGGTGCCGCTGAATGCTCATCAGGATGCCGGCGCCGATGCCCAGCGTCAGCAGCGCGGTGCCGCCGTAGCTCATGAACGGCAGCGGCACACCCACCACCGGCAGGATGCCGCTCACCATGCCCATGTTGACGAAAGCGTAGGTGAAGTAAATCATGGTAACGGCGCCGGCCAGCAGGCGCGTGAAGAAGTTGGGCGCGTTCCCGGCGATCATCAGGCCACGGCCGATCAGCATCAGGTACAGCACCATCAGCACCAGGTTGCCGACCAGGCCGAACTCCTCGGAATACACGGCGAAGATAAAGTCGGTGGTGCGTTCGGGGATGAATTCAAGGTGGGCCTGCGTACCGTGGGTCCAGCCCTTGCCGGTGACGCCGCCCGAGCCTACCGCGATGGTCGACTGGATGATGTGGAAGCCCTTGCCCAGCGGGTCCGAGGTCGGATCGATCAGCGTCATCACGCGCTGCCGCTGGTAGTCGTGCAGCACCGACCAGATCACCGGCAAGGCGGCCGCTCCGGCCACCAGCAATCCCGCCAGGGCTTTCCACGACAGGCCGGCCAGGAAGATCACGCAGAAACCGGCGGCCACCACCAGCAGCGCCGTGCCCAAATCGGGCTGGCGCACGATCAATCCCATCGGCACCGCCAGCAGCAGCGCCGCCACCGCATACGATTTCCAGGTCAGCTGGCCGGCGCGGCTCTGGAAGTACCACGCCAGCATCAGGGGCGTGACGATCTTCATGAATTCGGACGGCTGGATGTCGACCACGCCGATGTGCAGCCAGCGCCGCGCGCCCAGCTTGATGGTGCCGAACAGCGCCACGCACACCAGCAGGAACACGCCAAAGGCGTAGGCCGGCACGGCGATCCGCATCATCATTTGCGGCGAGATGTTAGCCACCAGCCACATCACGAAGAAGCACAGGCAGATGTTGCGCACTTGGTCTTCGATCTTGCCCGGAATGCCGATGCTGGCCGAGTACAGCGTGATCATGCTGACCGTCAGCAGCATGATGATGATGGCCGTCAGCGGGCCGTCGAATACGGTGAAGTATGGCCGCATGCGACGCCACAGCGAACGTCTTTCATGTATGCGCATGTTGGGTAGTCCTTATTGTTTCTTCCGCACCGGCGCCGTTGGCTGCGGCGCCTGCGTGGCGGGTACCGGTGCCGCCGGCGTTGGCGTCGGCGCAGGCGTCGGGCCGGGAGCTTGTGCCGGCGCGTTGGCGCGCAGCGCTTCGGCTGCGGCGGCTGCGGCTTCGGCGGCTTCCGGATCTTCGATCGGCACGAAGCTTTCGGCGTCTTCCTTCGGCACCTTGGTGGTTTCCTTGTCGACCGGGCGTTTGCCCAGCAGGTAGAAGTCGAGCGCCTTGCGCGCGATCGGCGCGGCGATCTCGGCGCCCCAGCCGGCGTTTTCCACCACCATAGCGACCACGATCTTCGGCTTGTCGGCCGGCGCGAAGGCGGTGTACAGCGCGTTGTCGCGCAGGCGTTCGGCCAGCGCCGAGGCGTTGTACTTCTCGTTGGCCTTGATGCCCACCACCTGCGCCGTGCCGGTCTTGCCGCCGGAGGTGTAGCCGGCGTTGGCGAAGGCGCGGAACGCTGTGCCACCCTGCTCGCTGTTCACGCCCACCATGGCGCTCTTGATGATGTCGATGTTTTCCTGCTTGAGCGCGATGCGATAGCTTTCGCTCGGCACGGTGAGCTTGCGCGCGCGGGTGCCGCCGTCTTCGACGATCTTGACCAGGTGCGGCTTCATCACGATGCCGTTGTTGGCCAGGTTGGCCATGGCGTGCGCGATCTGCAGCGGCGTGTAGGAGTTGTAGCCCGAGCCGTTGCTGACCGAGATGGTGTCGCCGCCCACCCACTTGCCGGCATTGCCCTTGAAGCGCTTGCGCTTCCATTCCTTGGACGGCAGCACGCCGGTCTTTTCGTTATCGAGGTCGATGCCGGTCTTCTGGCCGAAGCCGAACGGCTGCATGAACTGGGTGATCGCGTCGATGCCCATGTCGTTGCCGAGCTGGTAGTAGTAGGTATTGCAGGAGACGATGACGGAACGGCGCAGGTCGACGTTGCCGTGGCCGCCCACTTTATCGTCGCGGAACTTGTGGCCGCCGAGGTAGAAGAAGCCGGGATCGGGATAGGCTTGCGCCGCGTTGCGCTTGCCCAGTTCCAGCGCGGCCAGCGCCATGAAGGGCTTGAAGGTGGAACCGGGCGCGTAGGTGCCGGACAGCGGACGGTTCACCATCGGCCGGTCCAGCGAGGTATTCAGTTCATTCCAGCTTTGCGAATCGATGCCGTCGACGAACAGGTTGGGATCGTAGCCGGGCCGCGAGACGTAGGCCAGGATGTCGCCGGTTTCCGGCTCGATGGCGACGAAGGCGCCGCGCCATTCGCCGAAGGCTTCTTCCACCACCTTCTGCAGTTCGATGTCGATCGACAGGATCAGGTTATTGCCCGGCGTGGCGGCCGTGCGCGACAAGGTGCGGATGGCGCGGCCGCCGGCCGACACTTCCACTTCCTCGTAGCCGGTCTGGCCGTGCAGCTGCTTCTCGTAGCTCTTCTCCAGGCCTTCCTTGCCGATATGGTCGGTGCCCTTGTAATTCGGGCCGTCGTCGGTGGCCTCGATGGCCTTGACCTCGGACTGGTTGATGCGGCCGATGAAGCCGATCACGTGCGACGCCGTCTCGCCCAGCGGATACTGGCGGAACAGGCGCGCCTGCACCTCGACGCCGGGAAAGCGGAAGCGCTGCGCGGTGAAGCGCGCCACTTCCTCGTCGGTGAGGCGGGTGCGCAGCGGCACGCTGGAGAAGCCCTTGGACTCATCGAGCAGCTTCTTGAAGCGCTTGCGGTCCTTGACGTCCACCGTCACCAGCTTCGCCAGCTCGTCGATGGCTTCATCGAGCGTGGTGTGCAGCTTGGACGGCGTGATCTCCAGCGTGAAGGCCGAGTAGTTGCGCGCCAGGACCACGCCGTTGCGGTCCAGGATCAGGCCCCGGTTCGGCACGATGGGCACGACGGCGATGCGGTTCTCTTCGGCCTTGACGGCGAAGTCGCTGTACTTGACCACCTGCAGCCAGATGAAGCGCAGCAGCAGCAAGGCGAAGCAAAAAAACACCATCCCGCCCAGCACCGTCAGGCGCATGCGGAACTGCTGCAGTTCGCGCTGGTTGTCCTTAATTTCAGTCATGCTTGAATCGCGGCGTCAGATCGGGCGGGTGTGGTCGCGGTCCACCGCGCGGCGCTGGGGTGCCAGCAGCAGCCAGGTCGTCAGCGGCCACAGGACCGATGCCACCACACTTTCGATAAAGTAGAACCAGCCGGGGAATTTACCGGACACGAAGAAGCGCACCACCAGCTGCACCGACTGCGCCATCAGCAGCAGCGGGAACACGTGCATGGCCTGGGTCCAGATCGGGAACCACAGCATCCGGCGGTGCATCATGATGGCGAAGTAGGACAGCAGCGTGTACGACAGCGCATTCTCGCCCAGCAGGGTGGAGTCATGCACGTCCATCAGCAGGCCGAGGAAGAAGGCGGTGCCGATGCCGACCTTGCGCGGCTGGTGCACGCCCCAGAACACCAGCACCAGCGCCACGCAATCAGGCACGCCAACGAAGTTCCCCCAAGGGAGCAGGTTCAGGAGAAACGCGCAGAACAGGCTGAAGGCGATGAACAGCGGGCTGACCGGCAGCAGGATGTAGTGCGGACGATTCATCGTGCCGGCTCCTTGGGTGGTGTGACGGCGGCCGGCGCCGGGCGCGGCGCCGCAGGCGCGGTCGCGGCAGGCGGTGTGACGGCTGGCGTAGTGGTCGCAGGCGCGGCGTTGGCGGCGGCAGCGTTGGCGCCGGTAGTGGCGGCAGCGCCGGTGGCGGCCGGCTTGGGCGCTGGTGGCGGCATCACGGGAATCAGGCCGGGGGCGCCGGCGGCAGGCGCGACGCCCGCCGCAGCCGTGCCGGCGGCAGCGGCGGCAGGTTGCCCTTCCGCGCCGTCCTTCGGCGCGTCCTTGATCGGCGCCATCTTGTTATTGTGCTTGCGCAGCGCACGCGGCTCCTCGTCGGCCGGACGCGCAGGCATCTCCGGCGTCGACATCAGGATCAGCAGCTGCGTATTGTTCATGATGCCGGCCAGCGGCTGGCAGATCACGCCGCCGAAGGAACCGCCGGCGCTGTTTTCCACCTGCGACACGCGCGCCACCGCCAGCCCCGCCGGATACACGCCGTCCAGGCCCGAGGTGACCACGATATCGCCGACCTGGATATCCGCATTGGGCGCCGTGAAGCGCAGTTCCAGGTTGCCCGACTTGCCGCGGCCATAAGCCACGCTGCGTAAGCCGTTGCGCAGCAGTTGCACCGGAATCGCCTGCTCCTTATCGGACAACAGCGTCACTTCGGAGGTGAACGGGAACACCCGCGTCACCTGGCCGACCACGCCCTGGTTGTCGATCACCGGCAAACCGAGCGTGACGTCGTGACGGGTGCCGCGATCGAGAATGATCTTGCGGCTGTTGACATCGCGGGCGTCATACAGCACGTCGGCCAGCATCGACTTCACCGGCAGGCGCTCGCGCGCATCGAGCAGGCGGCGCAGCTGGGCGTTCTCGGTGGCCTGGAGCTGCGCCTGCTGCAAAGCCTGCGAGCTGAGGATCTGCTGGCGGCGCAATTCGCGCACCTGCTTTTCCATGGACGACAAAGTGGAGAAATAATCGCCGACGCCGTAGATGGCGTCGCGCGGCATCAAGGCCGCCATTTGCAGGGGGTACAGCACGGTGCCCGCAGCGGTGCGCACCATCGCCAGCACCCGCATATGCGAATCGGCCAGCAGCAGCGCAATCGATATGCACGCGAACACCATCATCTTGACCCGGGCCGAGGCGCCTTGCTTGAAGAGTGGCGGAGGACTGTATTCCATGACTTCCAATAAGCATCGGGGCCGCTGTGTGGCGGCCCCGTTTAGTCAGATCATTCGTAGGAGAAGATCGAACCCAGTTGGTCCATCCGCTCCAGCGCCATGCCGGAGCCGCGCACCACGCAGGTCAGCGGATCTTCCGCCACCAGCACCGGCAAGCCGGTTTCTTCCATCAGGAGGCGATCCAGATCGCGCAGCAGCGCGCCGCCGCCGGTCAGCATCATACCTTTTTCGGCGATGTCCGCGCCCAATTCCGGCGGGGTTTGTTCCAGCGCGTTCTTCACGGCGGAGACGATGTTGTTCAGCGGGTCGGTCAGCGCTTCCAGGATCTCGTTGGACGAAATCGTGAACGAGCGTGGAATACCTTCGGACAGGTTGCGGCCCTTGACTTCCATTTCCTTGACTTCGGAGCCAGGGAAAGCCGAACCGATGGCCTTCTTGATCGCCTCGGCGGTCTGTTCGCCGATCAGCATGCCGTAGTTGCGGCGGATGTAGTTGACAATGGCTTCATCGAACTTGTCGCCGCCCACGCGCACCGAACCTTTGTACACCATGCCGCCCAGCGAGATGATGCCCACCTCAGTGGTGCCGCCGCCGATGTCGACCACCATCGAACCGGTCGCATCCGACACCGGCAGGCCGGCGCCGATGGCCGCTGCCATTGGTTCTTCGATCAGGTACACCTGCGAGGCGCCGGCGCCGAGCGCCGATTCGCGGATCGCGCGGCGCTCAACCTGGGTCGAGCCGCACGGTACGCAAATGATGATGCGTGGCGAAGGGCGGAAGAATTTGGAGTCGTGCACCATGCGGATGAACTGCTTCAGCATCTGTTCGGTGACGGTGAAGTCGGCGATCACGCCGTCTTTCATCGGGCGGATCGCCTCGATATTGCCAGGTACTTTACCCAGCATCTGCTTTGCTTCCTTACCCACTGCCTGGATGGTCTTCTTACCATTCGGGCCGCCTTCCTGGCGGATTGCTACGACCGATGGTTCATCCAGTACGATGCCCTGGCCGCGAACGTAGATCAGGGTGTTGGCCGTGCCCAAGTCAATGGCCAGGTCAGAGGAAATATAACGACGTAAAAAACCAAACATGTGTGTCCTGTGGCGCCACCAGCGTGCGCGTAATCCGTTAGAGAGAAATCCGTGTCCTGTAAAATGCGGCGGCAGCAATGATTCAGCGCCGACAACGCATCAACCCGCCATTCTACCTTATAATTTGACTGTGATTTATCGAAAATCCACGCAAAAGTGTGGGGCCTGAGACCGCGATTTAGGCGGCATTCCTTGATGTTTGAGGGCGAATAGGCAGAAATTCAAGTTTTTTATCAATATTACAATTAACCTCCCCGCCATGTCCCTGACCTTATCCGACGTAACCCGCATTGCCAAACTGGCCCAACTTGAGATGAGCGAGCAGCAGAGCGCTACCGCTTTGGAGCAATTGAATGGCATTTTCGCGCTGGCCGGGCAGATGCAGGCGGTTGATACCGACGGCGTCGCCCCGCTGAGCCACCCGCTGGCCGCGCACATGAACAACATCGCCCTGCGCCTGCGCGAAGACGTGGCCAGCGAACCGAATCGCCGCGACGACTATCAAACGGTAGCGCCCAAGACCCAGGACGGCCTGTACCTGGTGCCGAAGGTGATCGAGTAACAGCCCCGTCGCTCCCGCGCAAGCGGGAGCCCATGCTGAGCCGATCGGGCCAGCGTCCTATGGGTCCCCGCCTGCGCGGGGACGACGTAACGAATAATTGAAACGCCATGCACACCAAAACCATTAAAGAGCTGTCCGCCCTCCTGCAAAGCAAAGCGATTACCGCCACCGAACTGGCCACGCAATACCTCGACCGCATCGAGAAAAGCGACCTGAACGCCTTCCTGCACGTGGACCGCGCGCTGACCCTGGCGCAGGCCGCCGAGGCCGACGCCCGCATCGCCGCCGGCACCGCCACGCCGCTGACCGGCGTGCCGATCGCCCACAAGGACATCTTCGTCACCAAGGGCTGGCGCTCGACCGCCGGCTCGAAAATGCTGGCCAACTACGTCAGCCCATTCGACGCCACCGTGGTCGAGAAGTTCCAGAAGGCCGGCATGGTCACGCTGGGCAAACTGAACTGCGACGAATTCGCCATGGGCTCGGCCAACGAGAACTCGGCCTTCGGCGCGGTGAAAAACCCGTGGGATAAAACCGCCGTGCCGGGCGGCTCGTCGGGCGGCTCGGCCGCCGCAGTGGCCGCGCGCCTGGCGCCGGCCGTCACCGGCACCGACACCGGCGGCTCGATCCGCCAGCCGGCCGCCTTCTGCGGCATCACCGGCATCAAGCCAACCTACGGCCGCGTATCGCGCTACGGCATGATCGCCTTCGCCTCGTCGCTGGACCAGGGCGGCCCGATGGCGCAAACCGCCGAAGACTGCGCCCTGCTGCTGAACGCCATGGCCGGCTTCGACGAACGCGACTCGACCTCGCTGACGCCGGAACTGGGCGGCGTGGACGAAGACTACACCCGCGAGCTGGGCCAGCCGCTGACCGGCCTGCGCATCGGCGTGCCGAAGGAATACTTCGGCGAAGGCTTGTCGAAAGACGTGGAAGACGCCGTGCGCGCCGCGCTGGCCAAGTACGTGGAACTGGGCGCGACCCTGGTCGACATCTCGCTGCCGAATACCGCGCTGTCGATCCCGGCCTACTACATGATCGCCCCGGCGGAAGCCTCGTCCAACCTGTCGCGCTTCGACGGCGTGCGCTTCGGCCACCGCGCCGACGGCTACAAGGACCTGCAAGACATGTACCGCAAGACCCGCGCCGAAGGCTTCGGCGCCGAAGTCAAGCGCCGCATCATGGTCGGCACCTATGTGCTGTGCCACGGCTACTACGACGCCTACTACCTCAAGGCGCAGAAGATCCGCCGCCTGATCGCGCAGGATTTCGAAAAAGTGCTGAACGGCCCGGACGCCGTCTGCGACGTCATCATGGGACCGGTGGCACCAACCGTGGCCTGGGACCTGGGCGACAAGTCGGACGATCCAGTGGCCGCCTACCTGGCCGACATCTACACCCTGTCGACCAGCCTCGCCGGTTTGCCCGGCATGTCGATCCCGGTGGGTTTCGGCGCCAAGAATCGCCCCGTGGGCCTGCAGATCATCGGCAAGCACTTCGGTGAAGCCAAGCTGCTGAACGTCGCCCACGCTTATCAGCAAGCGACCGACTGGCACACCCGCGCTCCGGCCGGCATCTAACAGAACAACCGCCGTCATTCCCGCGCAAGCGGGAATCCATGCTGAGTATGGGTTCCCGCCTACGCGGGAACGACGGGTCACTAAGCGAGAATCATATGGAATGGGAAGTCGTCATCGGTATTGAGAACCACGTGCAGCTCACTACCGCATCAAAAATCTTCAGCGGCTCGCCGACCACCTTCGGCGCCGAAGCCAACACCCAAGCCAGCCCGGTCGACCTGGCGCTGCCTGGCGTGCTGCCGGTCATGAACAAGCAGGCGGTGGATCGCGCGATCCGCTTCGGCCTGGCCGTGGGCGCGAAGATCGCGCCGGCCTCGATCTTCGCCCGCAAAAACTACTTCTATCCAGACCTGCCGAAAGGCTATCAGATCAGCCAATTCGAAGACCCCGTGGTCATCGGCGGCGCGGTCACTTTCGGCTACGAGAAGGACGGCGAATTCGTCACCAAAACCGTCAACCTGACGCGCGCCCACCTGGAAGAAGACGCCGGCAAATCGCTGCATGAAGACTATGCTGGCATGTCGGGCATCGACCTGAATCGCGCCGGCACGCCGCTGCTGGAAATCGTCTCCGAGCCGGAACTGCGCAGCGCCGCCGAAGCGGTGGCCTACTGCAAGGCCCTGCACTCGCTGGTGATGTGGCTGGGCGTCTGCGACGGCAATATGCAGGAAGGCTCGTTCCGCTGCGACATCAACGTCTCCGTGCGTCCGAAAGGCCAGACCGAATTCGGCACCCGCTGCGAAATCAAGAACCTGAACTCCTTCCGCTTCATCGAGGAAGCCGTGCACGTGGAAGTACGCCGCCAGATCGAACTGATCGAAGACGGCGGCAAGGTAGTGCAAGCGACCCGCCTGTACGATCCGGACCGCAAGGAAACGCGCGAAATGCGCAGCAAGGAAGACGCGCAGGACTACCGCTACTTCCCGGACCCGGACCTGCCGCCGCTGATGATCTCCAACGCCTGGATCGACCAGGTGAAAGCGGCCATGCCGGAACTGCCGGCCGCCATGCGCGCGCGCTTCGTCAGCGAATACGCCCTGCCGGAATATGACTCGCTGGTGCTGACCGCATCGAAAGCCATGGCCAACTACTTCGTGTCCGTGGTGGATGCCGCCGGCAAGGAAAACGCCAAGGCCGCCGCCAACTGGCTGATGGGCGACGTCTCGTCGACCCTGAACCGCGAAGGCGTGGACATCGCCGACGCGCCGGTCAAGCCTGCGCAACTGGCGCTGATGCTGAAGCGTATCGCCGACGGCACCATCAACAACAAGACCGCCAAGGAACTGTTCGGCGACATGTGGGCCGCCAAGTCGGATGACGACAATCTGGTCGACGCGCTGATCGAATCGAAAGGCCTGAAACAGATCTCCGACACCGGCGCGCTGGAAGCCATCGTCAACGAGGTCATTGCCAACAACGAGAAATCGGTGGAGCAGTACCGCGCCGGCAAGGAAGCGGCCATCAATGCGCTGATCGGCCAGGCCATGAAAGCCTCGCGCGGCAAAGCCAACCCGGCGCAGCTGACCGAGCTGCTGAAAGCCAAGCTAGCCGGCTAATCACCGCCGTCTTGAAAAACGCCTCGCCGGCTTATGCCTGCGAGGCGTTTTTTTCGGCCACGCGGCGGCCGGATCGCGGCTCAGCTCCGCGCGAAAGTCGGACCACAGCAGCGACAGCGGCCGGCCATACGCCGCCTGCACCGACGCGCCGAGCGCCTTGCCTGCAGCGACGTCCTTGATCATGCGTTCGAAGGCGGCGCCATCGCGCTGCTTCATGTAATCCACCATCATGGACGTCTGGCGGTAGTACATCGGCCAGGACAGCTGATACTCAGCGGCGCGCTTGGGGAACCACAGCGAGCCTTCGTCCTCCGCCTCGAAGTGCAGGCCGTGCACCAGCGCGAACACCGCCTGATCGCGCGAAATCTTCTCGGCACCGCCGCCGTTCGACACGGCGGTCGGCAGCCCTTCCATGAACCAGTTTGGCAAGCGCGCCACTGCCAGGTTGCCGGCCTGCTGCTGCAAATGCAGGTGCGACAATTCGTGCGCGAGGATGGATCCGCGCAGCGCCTCAGGCCCTTGCGCGACACGCGGCGACAGGTGCACCGTACCCATGCCGGTGGCGCCGTAAGCCTGGGGCGACACCGCCGAATGCAGGGCGAAGCTCTCGCGCGAGCGATACACCTGTATCCGCACCAACTGCGGGAACGGCCCGTAATGCGCGCGCTCCACCACGACCATCGCGGCTGCGACAAACTGCGCCATCGCCCGCGCGTACTCCTCCGCGCCCGGCTCGCACCAGATGCGCGGGTCGGCCGCACACTGCGTGAAGTCCCTGGTCGACTGCGCCCAGGCCAGCACGATGCGTCCTGTCTGTCCTGCTGCCAGAAATCCGCTCAGCGCAATGACCACACCGGCCACGCCAAACGCTATCAATCGTTTACTCACACACTGTTCCCTTTCTGCGCCTTATCATATGGTTAATTTTAACCGCCTCGAAAAGGATGACGATGGAGTTGCAATTCAACGCCGACCCGGCCCTGTTGCCACACGCAGTCGCAGGCGGCGTGCGCTTTATTTTCGATGCCGCGCCAGACACGCACAGTGTCGCACTGGCCGGCACCTTCAACTGCTGGGCGGGCGACGTCTGCATGCTCGAACGCATGTCATCCACACGCTGGCAAACCACGCTGCCAGTACCGGCCGGACGGCATCTCTACAAGTTCGTCATCGACGACAGGGACTGGATACCCGATCCCGCCAATCCCTGGATTTCGGAAGACGGCCAAAACAACTCCTGCCTGACGGTCGATGAAACCGGCGCAGTACTGATGCGCCAACAAAGCCTGAGCGCCGCCGCTCCCGGCCCGCTGCACGCCCGCTCCGCGCTGGCCAGCCCGGACTGGCTGCGCGACGGCGTGATCTACCAGCTGTCGGTGCCCGCCTTCGGCGGCGACTTCGACGGCATCCGCGCCAAACTCTCCTACCTCAGCGAACTGGGTGCGGACGTGCTGTGGATCATGCCCTTCCATCCTGTCGGCATCGAAGGACGGCGCGGCACGCTGGGCGATCCTTACGCCGTGCGCGACTTCGACGCCATCGATCCCGCACTGGGCGACGCCGCCGCGCTGCGCACGCTGGTGGACGCGGCGCACGCGCGCGGCATGCGCGTCATCATGGATTGGACGCTGAACCGCAGCAGCGCCGACCATCCCTTCACGCGCACGCATCCGCACTGGTACACACAACGTGCCGATGGCAGCATCTACTACGCCGTTCCCAACCGCGACTACTTTGCCGGCTTCGACTTCGGCGATCGCGATCTGCGGCGCTACCTGATCGCCAGCATGCGCGAGTGGATCACACGCTTCGACTTCGACGGCCTGCGCTTCGACGATTCCGACATCACGCCCCGCGATTTCCTCGACGAGATCCGCGCCGACCTGGCCACGCTGCGTCCCGACATCGCCCTCATCTCGCAGTCCTACGACGAGTTCCACCACCTGGCCGCCTGCGACCTCACCTACGAAGGCGGCACGCGCGAAATGCTTCATCGCTGCGTGAACGGAAAAGCGGACAACGCAGCCTTCGCCCGCTACTGGAACGAGTCCACCTACAGCTTCCCGCGCGGCGCGCTGCGAATGCGCTGGCTGGAAGACAAGGAGCAGGGACGCATCTCCACCTTCCTCGGCCAGGCCGTCCACCGCGCAGCGGCCGCCGTGCTGTTGGCCATGGACGGCGTGCCGCACATCCTGATGGGGCAGGAATTCGGCGAACCGACATGGACCGGCTGGCCGGTGCTGTTCGAGCCGTATCACCTAGAATGGAACAGCTTCGACGCCGACCTGTACGCGCACTATCAGTCCCTGATCGCCCTGCGCCGTCGTCACCCAGCCTTGCGCACCGGCGCCACCACGTTCCTGGACGGCCTGCCGCCCGGCGCCATCGGCTTCACCCGCAGCGACGCCAGCGAACACCTCGTGGTGCTGGCCAACCTGTCGCCAGCCACGCTGACGCTGCCCGCCGAACTGGCGCAGATCGAGCCGCTCCACGCCTCCGGCTGGCACGCCGAAGACGTCACAATGGCGCCGCACAGCTGGATCATAGGCCGGCAAAAATTAGGATCAAATTAAAGTATACACTTTTGTCTAGATAGAATATTCTACGTCTACCGCATTCACGGAGACGTCCATGAGTATTCCAAAACCGACCGCCGCAGAACTCGAACTTCTGCAAGCCCTGTGGCCTCTTGGCCCGGCCACCGCCAAGCAGGTGCACGAGGCCATGCTGTCCGATAAACCGGAGCTGGCCTACGGCACCGTGCTGCGCCTGATGCAGATCATGCACACCAAGGGCATCCTGCTGCGCGACGAAAGCCAGCGCTCGCACATCTACGCGCCGGCGGAGGCGCAAGCCACGCTGCAATCGAGCCTGCTCAAGGACTTGATGCAGAAAGCCTTCGCCGGCTCGGCCAAGGCGCTGGTGCTGGCCGCGCTACGCAGCGGCATCTCCAAAAAAGAGCGCGAGGAAATCGAAAAGCTGCTCAAGGAAGACAAGGATGGCAAGAAATGAGCGCCTTCGTCTTCGCCCTCGGCATGACCTTGATGCACTTCCTGTGGCAAGGCCTGCTGCTCGGTTGCGCCACCGCCGCCGCCCTCACCCTGCTGCGTAACAGCCGCGCCGAGTACCGCTACCTGGTCGCCTGCAGCGCCATGCTGGCCTGCCTGTGCTGGCCGGCGCTGGAACTGTGGCAGCGCCTCGCCAGCGATGCTTCGGCCGCCGGCGCCAGCTTCAACGGCCTGCCTTGGGCGCCGTCCAGCTTCGATGAAGAAGACGGCTGGTTCAACCTGCGCGATTCGCTGCGCGGCATCGTCGGCCTGTGGGCGCTGTGCGCCGCCGCGCTGGCGCTGCGCATGGTGGCCGGCCTGCTGTGGATAGACCGCTTCAGCCGCGAGCACAGTACCTGCGAGCGCCACGACCAGCTGCGCTGGCAGGCGGACCTGGGGAGCGACCTGACCCGACTGGCGCAACGCTTCGGCATCACCCGTGAAGTGCGCCTGCGCGTGGTCGACACGCTCAAGAGTCCCATCACCGCCGGCTGGTGGCGTCCCGTGGTGCTGGTACCGGCCTCGCTGGTGGGCGGCATGCCGCCGCAGCTGCTGGAAGCCTTGCTGGCGCACGAAATGGCGCACATCAAGCGCCACGATTACCTGATTAACCTGCTGCAGAACGTGATCGAAACGCTGCTGTTCTACCACCCTGCCGTCTGGTGGATCTCGAACCGCATCCGTATCGAGCGCGAACTGATTGCAGACGATGTCGCAGCAAGACAGCTCGGCGAACCGCGGCGCCTGGCCCTTGCACTATCCGAACTGGAAAGACTCCAGTTCTCCAATCACCAACTGGTCCAAGCGGCCAACGGAGGAAACCTGATGATGCGTATTCAACACCTGCTGCGCCCTGCCCCGCAGGCCATGAACTGGAAGGCCGCAGTCGCCATGCTGGGCATGGCGCTGGCCTGCCTGTCGATCTACACCGAAGCCACGGCCGCCGACAAAAGCGCGTCCGGCAAGAGGCCGGCGGTAGCTGACTTCACCAGCTGCGCCAAGCCTCATTACCCGGAGGCGGCGATCAAGGAATCGCGCACCGGCACGGTCCATCTGGGTTTCCTGGTCTCCGCCAGCGGCAAGGTAAAGAACTCGAAGGTGGAGAAAACCAGCGGCCACGCCGACCTGGACGAAGCCTCGCGCACCGCCATCGAGAAGTGCACCTTCAAGCCGGCGACCAAGGCCGGCAAGGCAGTCGAATCCTGGACCCAAATGCAGTACGCCTGGATCCTGGAATAAAGTCCCGCCCTACTCCAGCAGCGCCGCTATCGCCAGCGGCGTGCTGCTGGTGACGATCTGTCCCGCTTCCGGCAGCGCCGCGAAGCGATAGGCGAACACCCGAAAGCCCTGCACCACATCGCCCTCGAACGCCGGCCCTTCTTTCGCCGCCAGCGCGCTCACGGCGCCGCCTGCGGCCTGGAACTGCAGCTGCGCCGCATCGTTCTTCAGATAGCTAAATTGCACGCCCACGCAGCGCTTGCCACTGGCCTCGCCGCCGTGGCGTAGATAGGCCAATAGCTGCTCGCAGGCGGCGCGCAAGTCCGCCGCCGCATACACGCCGTCCGGCCGCGTGACGATCGAGACCCAGGGGCCCGCCTTGAACTGGCCGGCCTTGCGGTTGATGACCAGCTCCGCGTTGTCGTCATACGCGGCCTTGGAAAACGGCAGCACCGCGCGGCCCAGCGCATCGAGCGCCAAGGACACTTGCGCGGTCCTGCTGTTCAGCGCCAGCCGCAGCCCGTCCATCGACACGCTCTTGTCGCGCGGCCGCAGGCGGAAGTGATTTTGCAAAAACTGTTTCGGCTTGCCGTATTTTTCAAACCAGATCATCTGGCGATAGGCGTCGCGATAGGCGATCCAGTCCGTCTCCTCCTGAGCGTCGGCGCAGGCCGGGAGCAAGGCTAAACTGAGCAGGAACGCAGCGCGCAGCATGTCAGAACCGGTACGCCAGGCCGCTGGAGATGGTGAAGAAATTGCGGCGCTCCACGACGGGGCTGGCCGCCGCCTCGCCGCCGAGACGCGTCGCCGATGCGGAACTGGACAGCAGCCACTTGCTGCTCAAGGCGTAATTCCAATGCAGGCCAACACCGGCCGAAGCCAGCCCGCCGGAAGGCGTGTAATCGCGCGCGCCGCCTGCGGCACGCGACACCTCGTAGCGCTCGCGCATCACCGCATCGTCGGCCAGCGACACGCCGGCCGACACCGACAACGTATGATGCGGCGCCAGGTCATTCCAGCTTTTCTGCACACCGAACTCGCCGCGCCAGCCGCGCGCGCTGCGGTCGTACATGATGCTGGAACCGAGCCGCGTGTTGTAACCGAGGTAGTAGTCGAAGTAGCCGCCCGCGTCCACCGAGCCATCAATTGCGTGCGAGCCGCGCAGGCGCCGGCTTTCGTTGGGATCGCGGGAATTGCTGGCCGCCAGCAGCGGCCCATAAGCCACCGGGCCTCCGTTCGACAGGTGCATGCCGACCACGCCGTTGGCCGACACAAAGATCCCGTTGCTCCACTCCACTTGCAACAAAGGCCGCAGCGATAGCCGGTGCGGTTCTCCCGCCTCGGCCGCACTGCGGCTGGTCAAGGCCATCCCCACATACATGTCGCGGCTACCGTCCGGCATCATCGCAATGTCGTTGTCTTCGGCGAGAGCCAATCCGCACAGCGGCAGCAGCAAGAGTGGGAATAGCTTGTTCATGTGTTCCTTAAAAACCGACGCGGACGCCGAGCGAGAATTTATCCATCGAGGCGTTCAGCCCGTCCAGCTTTAGTTTGTGCGTGTGTTCCAACTCGACCTGCAGCGATACGTTCTGATTGATCGCATAGGCCGCGCCGAGGCCAAGATACGCGCCGTTCTTTTTCACCGTCTCTTCCTGCGGCGCGTCCTTGCCGGAGACGCCAGCCTTCAAGCGCCCCTGCGCCACACCCAGCTTGCCGTACAGCGCCCAGTCCTCGCTCAGCCGCCAGGTATTGCGCACCGCCAGATAGCTCACGCTGGTGCGCACCTCCATCTGGTAGCCGCGATCGAGATCGAACTTCTGCGTGTTGCTGATGCCGCGATAACCCACCTCCAACGCCCACGACGGCGACAGCACATAGCCCACGAAGACGCCCGCCGCGACGCCGCTGCGTTTGGCCTCGCTGTCATGCTCCACGCCGCCGCTGCCGGTATAGCGGATGTGGCCTTTGTCGGCGGAGCTGAAGCCGGCGCCGATGTAGAGATCTTCAGCATGCGCCAGCGGGCTTGCGGCAAGGGCGATCAGGGTGCTGCACAAGAATTTGTTCATGTCGGATATCCGGTTGAAGTAGGAGCCTCCATGTTAGGGATGCGCCCGGCCGCAATCCGCCGCGAACTGTCGTTGAATTGTCCTCAATTTGTAGGCCGCATTTGTATAAAAAGTGTACGCGGTTGTACCTGATTGTCGAAATCGCCACTTTCGCCGCGCGCTCCACTACAATGGCGCTCAAACAGGAGAAGCGATGCAGCGTGTAATGCTGGTGGAAGACGATGCGCGGCTGGCCGCGCTGGTCAAGGAATACCTCGACGGCTACGACTACCGGGTCGATGTCGTGAGCCGGGGCGACCTGGCGCTGGACCGCTTCCGCGACACGCAGCCCGACATCGTCATCCTCGACCTGACCCTGCCCGGCATCGATGGCCTGGTGGTGTGCCGCCAGCTGCGCCAGCTATCCGCCGTGCCGATCCTGATCCTGACCGCGCGCGAAGACAGCTTCGACGAAGTCTCGGGCCTGGAGCAAGGCGCCGACGACTACGTCAACAAACCGGTGCAGCCGCGCGTGCTGCTGGCCCGCCTGCGCGCCCTGCAACGGCGCGGCGCCAGCATCGCCGGCAGCGACATCGTCATCGGCCAGCTGCGCATCTCGCGCGAGAACCGCGCCGTCTACTGGCGCGCGCAGGAAGTGCCGATGAACAGCGCCGAATTCAAGCTGTTCCTGATCCTGGCCGATGCCTCCGGCAAGGTCATGTCGCGCAACGATATCCTGGTGAAAATGCGCGGCATCGAATTCGACGGACTCGATCGCAGCATCGACAACTGCATCTCGCGCCTGCGCCGCAAGTTCGGAGACGGCGGCGCGGAGCGCATCAAGACCGTCTGGGGCGAAGGCTATCTGTTCAGCCCATCGGCGTGGGAATGAATCGTCTCTTCCGGCGCTTTGCGGTGCTGGTGCTGCTGGCGATCACGCTGGCCAGCTGCGCCATCTACGCCACCTTCCTGCTGCTGTTCGGCGATCCGCTGGAGCAGATCGCGCGCCGCCAGGCCGCCGGCCAGATTTTCCTGCTGGAGCAGTATATCGACCAGGCGCCCGCCGATGAATGGCTGCCGCGCCTGAACAAGGTGCGCGAAGTATCCGACGTCACGCTGGAACTGCAACCGCTGCAAGCCGCGCTGGCCGCACTGCCGGCCCGCCGGCGCGACGCGCTGCTGCGCGGCGAGGTGGTGATGGACGTTGCGGGCAAGGCCTACTACCGCCGCGTCGACACCAGCGGCGCGCGCTACATCGGCAGCGAGGACGACGTGATCCACGCCCAGCACCTGCCGGTCGATATCGGCGAGGCGCTGGGCATGGAGGCGATACGCTTTGCCGTGATCGCCCTGTTCCTGCTGGTGCCGATCGGCTGGTGGTCGCGCGCGCACTGGCGCGGCCTGCAGGCGCTATCCAAGGTGGCCGATGATTTCGGACGTGGCGACCTGGCGGCGCGCGCCGACATCGCCCCAAGCGCCAGCATCGCGCCGCTGGCGGCACGCATCAACGACATGGCCGGCCGCATCGGCGCGCTGCTGGAGGCGCGCAAGCATTTGCTGCACTCGGTATCGCACGAACTGCGCACGCCCATCGCGCGGCTGGAGTTCGGCATGGAGCTGCTGCGCGAGCGCCATGCCACAAACGATCCGGCGCTGCTCAAGCGCCTGGCCGCCATGGAGACCGATGTCGATGAACTCAAGGCGCTGGTCAACGAGCTGCTTAGCCTGACGCAGCTCGATCACGCACAAGCCATGCCGATGCAGCCGTTCGACGTAGCGCCGCTGCTGCGCGGCTGCCACCCGCCGGGCGCGCAGGAGTTCAGCGCCAGCATCGCCGACGACCTGGGACAGTTGCAAGGCGACGCGCGCCTGCTAGCGCGCGCCATCAACAACCTGCTCGGCAACGCCGCCAAGTACGCGCGCAGCCGCATCGCGCTGACGGCGACGCGCGGCGAGCGCCTGCATATCGTGGTGGAAGACGATGGTCCCGGCATTCCTGAGGAAGCACGTGAACAGGTGTTCGAACCGTTCTACCGGCTCGCGCGCGACGAGGATCACGCGGCCGGCGGCTACGGCCTGGGACTGGCCATCAGCGCCAAGGCGATCCGCCTGCACGGCGGCGCCATTGCGGTGGACAGCTCGCCGCTGGGCGGCGCGCGCTTCACGGTGGTGTTATAGCCTCCATCCACGCCAGGATATCGGCGAAGATCTGCTCGCGATTGAGTTCGTTGAAGTTTTCGTGGAAGTTCTGCGGATAGCGGCGGTAAGTCAGCAGCGGCGCCGGCACGGACTTCAGCATGGCTTCGGCCGCATCGGCGTCGGCCAGTTGGTCGGCGCCGGCCACCACCGCAAACAGCGGCTGGCTCCACGCCGGCATGCGCGCGGCCAGCCCTTGCTGCGCCTTGGTCAGCGCGTTGCCGAAGCGGACCGTGATTTCGGTGGCGCGGATGCCGTCGCGCTCATCGGCGTGATGGCGCGCAGTGATGGCGCTGTCGTGGGTGAGCTGGTCGGTCAGCGACGCCAGCGGCACTTTCATGCGCGGCGCCAGCGCACCGAGCACGCCGGCCAGCGCCAGCAGCACCGGCGACACCTTGATCGCATTCACGTAATACGGCGAGGACAGGATGTAGCCGCGCACCGCAGCGTCGCCGGCAAAGCGGCCGAGCGCCAGATGGGTGGCGATCAACGCGCCCATCGAGTGGCCCATCACGTACACCGGCAGGCCCGGATACTGCTGCTTCACCCATTGCAGGAACAGCAGGCTGTCGTCGAGGAAGATATCGAAAGCGGGAATGTCGACGCGGCGCGCGTCCTGGTGGCCGCACAAGTCGTAGGCCACGGTGGCGATGCCGTGCTGGCGGCAATACAGCGCCGGGGTGACGTAGTCGCCGCCGTGCGCCATGCCGCCGTGGATGGCAAGGATCACCGCGCGCGGCGCGTCCGGCGCCCACACGTGGACCCGGCGCTGCGCGCCGTTGGCGGCGGCGAAGTCCGTGAGCCGGTCCTCGGAAAAACGCATCAGGCGGTGATGCTGAGGTTGATCCCCATCTCGACCAGGGTGGTCATGTCGGCCAGCGAGAAGTCCAGCGCCGGCGTGGCCGCGCCCTGCTCGCAGGGGAAGGACACGCGCAGCTCGGCTTCGACGTCGGAACGCTCGAAGTGGATGCCGCGCGCCTTGCATTCGCCCAGGTAGAAGCGGATCTGCTTGAGCAGCTCGGTCGGGCTCTGCTCCGTGCCGATGGCGACGTAAAAGCCGGAGTCGATGCGCACCCGGCCATCGGGCTTGACGTCGCCCTTTTCCCAGTCGCCATGCGGCTCGGTGGGCAGGCCGTCGCGGATGTCCGCCAGGCCGACGGAATCGCCGTGCACCTTCAGTGTTGCAATATTCATGGTCTACCTTTATTGGTCTCCAACCGCAAGAAGGTTACACCATAGAAATATCAATGTCTAGCAATATAGCCTATTAAACAATGCCATAGCGGCTGCGGTAGGCAGCCACGGCGTCCTTGTACTGGGCCAGTTGCGGATCGGCGCCGGCGCCGTTCAGGAAGCCGAACAGGTCGTCCAGATTGCCGATCGAGATCACCGGTATGCCATATTTCTCTGTCACTTCCTGCACTGCCGACAAGTCTGACAGTTGTCCGTCTTTTCCGGCGCGCTCCATGCGGTCGAGCGCGATCAGCACGGCGCACGGCTCGGCGCCGGCGGCGCGGATCATCTCCACCGATTCGCGCACCGAGGTGCCGGCAGAGATCACGTCGTCGATGATGACGACCTTGCCCTGCAGCTTGGCGCCGACGATGGTGCCGCCTTCGCCGTGGTCCTTGGCTTCCTTGCGGTTGAAGGCGAACGAGGTATTGCGGCCCTTGGCCGACAGCGCCACGGCGGTGGCCGAGGCCAGCGTGATGCCCTTGTAGGCCGGGCCGAACAGCATGTCGAACTCGACGCCGGAATCGAGCAGCGTTTGCGCGTAGAAGTGCGCGGTCTGCGCCAGCGTGGCGCCGTCATGGAACAGGCCGGCGTTGAAGAAGTACGGCGACTGGCGGCCGGCCTTGGTGGTGAACTCGCCGAAGCGCAGCACGCCCGCTTGGACCGAAAACGCGATAAATTCCTGACGTAAGTTGTTCATAGTGCCTCATTTCTTTAAAGTGCCGGTATTTTACCGCTACACTAGCGCATTCCGAATTTTTTGCCCTCGATCCCTATGCCAAAAATCATTTCCGCCAACCTCAACGGCATCCGCTCCGCCTCCTCCAAAGGCTTCTTCACCTGGCTGGCCAAGCAGGACGCCGACTTCGTCTGCGTGCAGGAACTAAAGGCGCAGGCGCCCGACATGACGCTCGAATTCCTCAATCCGGGCGGCTACCACGGCCACTTCCACTACGCCGAGAAAAAAGGCTATTCCGGCACCGGCGTCTACAGCAAAATCGAGCCGGACCGCGTGGTGATCGGCTTCGGCTCGCCCGAGTTCGACGCGGAAGGCCGCTACGTGCAGTGCGACTTCGGCAACCTGACCGTGATTTCCGTGTACTGCCCGTCCGGCTCGTCCGGCCCGGAACGCCAGGAAGCCAAGTTCCGCTTCATGGACCTGTTCCTGCCGCACCTGCAGCAACTGCACGCGCAGGGCCGCGAAGTGGTCATCTGCGGCGACTGGAACATCGCCCACAAGGAAATCGACCTGAAGAACTGGAAGGGCAACAAGAAAAACTCCGGCTTCCTGCCCGAGGAGCGCGAGTGGATGACCCGCATCTTCGACGAAGTCGGCTACGTCGACGTGCACCGCGGCCTCGACCCGCGCGAAGAGCAGTACACCTGGTGGAGCAACCGCGGCCAGGCCTACGCCAAGAACGTCGGCTGGCGCATCGATTACCACGTGGCAACCCCCGGCATCGCCGCCAAAGCCACCGCCGTGGCCATCTACAAGGATGAAAAATTCTCGGACCACGCGCCGCTGACCATTGAGTATGGCGCAATGTAAGCGCCCACTTCGCCGCCCCCGGTCAAAACGGGGGTGGTGGAGCGTTGTTTCGCTGCACAAATTGTGCTTCATGAAATTTACTAATTAGAAATGGGTGTGTTTCATTGTTATGATTAGCGCTTGACTAAAGATAAGCTGGAACCGCCATGACCGCCCCCGTACTGAAGACCGTCTCCGTCTCGTCCAATACCACCATCGTGCTGCACTTCGACCGCGCGGTGGTGGCCGGCGACGCCAATATCGTGATCAGCGACGGCTACGGCCAGACCTATAGCGGCAGCAATGGCCTGAGCACCCGCATCGTCGGCGCCACCGACAAGCATGTGATCGCTGCGGACGACAGCCACGTCAGCTACAACGGCATGGACGTCACCATCACTCTGACCAGCCCGCTCAAGAGCGGCCTGAGCTACAGCGTGACCATGGAAAGCGACGCGGTGACCGACAGCAACAACGAGAGCGCCGGCAACGACGCGATCAGCTCGCCGAAATTCTTCAATTTCGTGGCCTCCGGCAGCGCCCCCACCATCGCCACGCCGAGCGCGGTGGTCGGCGCCACCCTGCACTTCACCGATACCGGCACCAACGCCAGCGACTACATCACCGCCACGCTGGACCAGACCATCACTGGCACCTACACCGGCACCCTGGGCACGAACGACTTCGTCCAGGTATCGCTGGACAACGGCGCCAGCTGGCACAAGGCCAGCGTGAACACCGGCAGCAAGACCTGGAGCTACAGCGAGCATGTCGATGAAGACAACCTGCTCGAAGGCGAAGGCGGCACGTATGGCGTGCTGCTGGCGCGCGTCAGCAACAACGCCGGCGGCAGCAGCGCCAGCGCCAGCCACGAATACACCTATAGCAATCAGCCGATCGAAATCTTCATCAGCGGCGAGGGCATCCGGTTTTCCGCCGACACCGGCAGCAGTGACTTCGACCTGATCACCAAGACCGCCGCCCAGACCGTTCGCGGCGGCTACAGCGGCTTCCTGGCCAGCGGCCAGACCGTGCAGGTATCGGTCAACGGCGGCACCACCTGGGTCGATGCGACCGCCAGCGATGGCCTGTGGCACACCACCGGGACCGTCACCCTGCTTAGCGGCAGCCACAGCGTCATGGCCCGGGTGGTCGACGCAGCGGGCAACACCAGCCCGACGGCATCCGCCAGCTACCTACTCGACACCACCGTGCCAGTGTCTTTGAGCGGCCGCGCGCTGACGCTGCAGGAAGGCAGCGACAACGGCGTTTCGTCCACCGACGGCGTCACCTCGAGCGCCTCCGGCATGACGCTGAACGTGGCCGGCCTGCACGGCGTGCACGCCGGCGATACGATCCAGATCGTCGACACCAGCAACAATTCGGCGGTGGTGGGCAGCTATGTGATCCAGGCGGCCGACCTGTATTACGGCGACGACTATTTCAGCAACCACCCGTTTTTGTCGCAGCCAACCGACTTGAAGAACATCTCCCTCGATTCGCTGACCCAGGGCACCCACGTGCTGGCCGCGCGCGTCGTCGACGTGGCCGGCAACTTCGGCGTCGCCAGCGCCACCACCACCGTCAAGTACGACTCGCTGGCGCCGACGGTCTCCAGCTCGTCCCCGGCGGCAGACGCCACTGCGGTCGATGCCGACTCACTGACCACGCTGACCTTCACTTTCAACGAAAACATTTTGATCGAAGACGGCAGCTATATCTATATCACCGACGATCACAATCCTGACAACGTCCAGATGCTGCAGTTATCGAGCAGCGCAGTGAGCGGCAAGGTCTTGACCATCACCCTGGAAGACGCGCTTACCCACGGCACCGAATATACCGTGTCGGGCTTGAACGTGTTCGACCTGGCCGGCAACGATGCCTTCACCGGCGACGACGACATGCTGTACTTCACCACCGACGGCACCTACGATGGCGGCGGCAGCTGGAGCGGTGGTGGCGGTGGCGACGTTCCGGCCACACCGTCCCTCTCCATCGTCGATACGACGCCGGCCACGGACAGCTCGCTGGATAGCGATCACGTCACCAAGGACAATCAGGTGCGTATCGAAGGGCTGGACCAAACCGGCACCTGGGAATATCGGCTGAACGGCTCCGGCGACTGGCTGCCGGGCGACACCGCCCTGACGCTGCCCGATGGCGTCTACCAGGCAGGCCACATCGAGGTCCGGCAAACGGTGAACGGCGTCACCAGCGATGTCGGCACCATCAGCCACGACGTTACTGTCGACACCGAGGCCTTCAACGATGACACCTTGGCCGGCGGCGGTTTCACCGAGAACAGTACCAGCATCACGGGCTCCTTGAGCGCCGACGCCGCGCTGTCGGACCAGATCGTCGAAGTGACGCTCGACCACGGAGCGAGCTGGCAGGCTGCCACGCTGACCCCGACCAGCGCCACGAACGCCACCTTCAGCCTCAGCGCCGACATGAGCGCGGAGGAGGCATACGGCCTGCGCCTGTCCGACAGCGCCGGCAACGTGACCAAGACCATCTACTACCTGAGTTCGCGCGACAGCAGCTACATCCACCCGGAATACGACGACATCATCGTGGTGGACACCGGCGGCCTCGACTCCATCACGCTCGGCGATCGCGCCGTGGTCAGCGGCGGCGGCGGTTACGGTGACATAATCACCACCGGAGACGACGCCGTGATCATCGTCGGCAACGATTCATACATCACCACCGGCAACGGCAGCAATATCGTCACCACCGGCTTCGGCGCCACCGTTCACACCGGCAGCGGCGACGACGTCATCTCCTGCACCAATATCGAGGGAGGCCATATCCAGGCCGGCGGCGGCGACGACCTCTTGACCGTGACGCAATCCGGCACGCCGATGCTCATGAGCAGCCTGGACATCACCGGCGTCGAGAAACTGCTTTTCGCCGGCAGCGGCAGCAACGCCATGAGCATCACCACCGGCGCCGTGGTGCAGGGATTCGCCGGCGGCAACCAGCTGACCATCATCAGCAGCGGCAGCGGCACCAGCATCACGCTGGACAACAATGTGTGGGGCACGGGCGTCAGCCAGGGCAGCTACATGGCCTACCACGACGGTCTGGGCAGCGGCTCGGTGGTGCTGCTGATCGGTACGAACATCACCGTCAACCTGGTCGACCTGACTGCCTGACCGCCCTCACAGCGCGCGGCGCGAGCGGAACTCGCGCCAGTCGCCGTTGAGCGGATCGATGAAGCTGACGGCGCGCGCCAGCAGCTGCAGGGGCTGCGAGACGTCGTCCTGCTTGCACGGCAGCGCCACCGGATAGAAGGCGTCGTTGACGATCGGGATGCCGAGCGCGGACAGGTGCACGCGCAGCTGGTGCTGGCGCCCCGTGTGCGGATACAGGCGGTACAAGGCCAGCGCGCCGCGCTGCTCGATGACGTCGATCAGCGTTTCCGAATTCGGCTCGCCCGGCTCTTCCTTCATGACGAAGAATTTGTCGCCCTCGACCATGCGGCTGCGGTAGGTGAACGGGAAGGTCACGCCTTCCAGGCGCGGCGCCAGCGCTTCGTATTCCTTGTCGATCACGCGTTTCTGGAACATCGACTGGTAGACGCCACGGCTGGCGGCATTGCGCGAGAAAATCACCACGCCGGCGGTCTCCCGGTCCAGCCGGTGGATCGGCACCAGGTCTTCTTCGCCCAGCGCTTTGCGCAGGCGCACCAGCAGCGTCTCGTGCAGGAAGCGGCCGGTCGGAATCACCGGCAGGAAGTGCGGCTTGTCGACCACCACCAGGTGCTGGTCCATGTACAGGATCTCCTCCTGGAACGGGATCGGCGTCTCGGCCTCCAGCTCGCGGTAGTAGAAGATGCGCAGGCCGCGCTTGAACGCGCTGTGCGGCGCCAGCACCTTGCCGTCGCCGTCCACCACTTCATTGCGCGCCATGCGCTGGCGCCACGACGCTTCCGCCACATCGGGAAAGCGCGCCACCAGAAAGGTGATCAGGTCCGGCCACTGCCCTTCCGGCAGATACAGATAGCTGGGCGCGACACCGTCGCGCATCGGCAGCGGAGCACGGGGCGTTGCAGGCTGCATGTCAGGAGCGTGGCAGCGCCAGCGAATGGTAGGGCGGCAGCCTGTTGGCGTCCAGGCCCTTGGCGCGGGCGAACACCGGCAGCACCAGGTGCATATTCTTGTTCATTTCGTTGATGCGGTTCTTGCCGGTCGGGTGGGTCGACAGGAAGGGCATCGGTTGCGCGGTATTGACGGCGCCCATCTTCTCCCACAGCGCGATGCCGGCGCGCGGGTCGAAGCCGGCGCGCGCGGCCAGGTCCATGCCGACCAGGTCGGCCTCGGTTTCGTCGCTGCGCGAGTAGCTGAGCGAGGCCACCTTGGCGGCGCCGCCGCCGACCGCGTCGCCCAGGCGCGGATCGAGCCCGAAGTAGGCCGCGCCGGCGGCGCCGGCGAG
Organism: Duganella paludis; assembly: GCF_054461335.1. NCBI lineage: Bacteria > Pseudomonadati > Pseudomonadota > Betaproteobacteria > Burkholderiales > Oxalobacteraceae > Duganella > Duganella paludis. Next base: position 3,934,576 of record NZ_CM136922.1, on the reverse strand, counting down.
GCGCGCCACCAGCGAGGTGGCGGTGTTCTTGCCGGCCTGCTCGCGCGCGTGCTCGCGCAGCGCGTGGGCGATTTCGTGGCCCATCACCATCGCCACTTCGTCGTCGGTCAGATTCAGCTTGGTCAGGATGCCGTTGTAGAAGGCGATGCGACCACCCGGCATGCAGAAGGCGTTGACGGTCGGCGAATTGAGCAGGTTGACTTCCCACTGCCATTTGGCGGCGTCCGGATTCCAGCGCGCGGTGTAGGGGATCAGGCGCTTGGCGATGGCGCGCAGGCGGATCAGCTGCGGATTGCGCTCGGTGGCGACGGCGTCCTTTTTGTGCGCCTCGCTCAGCATCTGGTTGTATTGCAGCTTCGATTGCTGGTCGAACTGTGCCGCGTCGCCGCCCAGGCCGCGCAGGCGCGACATGCTGGTGACGGGAATGCCGTCGTTCTGGGCGTGCAGCGACAGCGCGCTGGTGCACAGCACCACCGCCAACAGAACACTCTTCAATTTAAGCTTTTTCATTTCTACTATTCCATGGTGCGATTTTCGGCAGCATCATCATGGCCGGAAACGCCAGGATAAAGCACACGATAAAGAACCAGAACCATCCAGTTTCAGCAACAATATACCCCACCGAAGAATTAATGAATGTGCGCGGCACCGCAGCCAGGCTGGAAAACAGCGCATATTGGGTGGCGGTGTAACGCGGATCGGTGGCGCGCGACATGAAGGCCACCAGCGCCGCCGAGCCCAGCCCCAGGCTGGCGAAGGCTTCGAAGCCGAACACGGCGCTCAGCAGCAGCCGGTCCGGCCCCACCTGCGCCAGCCAGGCGAAGCCCAGGATGGCGATCGCCTGCAGCACGCCGAACACCCACAGCGCGCGGTTGATGCCCAGCTTGATCATCCAGATGCCGCCGACGGCGCCGCCGGCCAGGCTGGCCCACCAGCCGGTGGCGTTGGCCGCCAGGCCGATGTCCTTGGTGGAAAAGCCGATGTCGAGGAAGAACTTGGTCGACAACGCGGTGGTCATGGTGTCGCCGATTTTGTACAGCAGCACGAAGGCGATGATGAACAGCGCCTGCTTCATACCGTCGCGCCGCACGAATTCCTGGAACGGCAGCACCACCGCCTCCTGCAGGTTCTTCGGCGGCTCGCCGTACACCACCGGTTCTTTCGCCAGCAGCGTGCAGATGAAGCCCGGCAGCATGAAGGCGGCCACGGTCCAGAACACGATTTGCCACGGCTGGCTGTCGGCCATCACCAGGCCCAGCGCGCTGGGGATCAGGCTGGCCGCCTTGTAGGCGTTGACGACGATGGCCGCGCCCAGGCCCTGCTCTTCCTCGGCCAGGATCTCGCGGCGGTAGGCGTCGATCACCACGTCCTGGCTGGCCGACAGGAAGGCGATCACGAACACCGTGACCGCGATCAGCGACAGCTCCAGCTTCGGGTCGAGCATGCCCAGGCCGCCGATGAAGACGAACAGCGCCAGCTGCGTCAACGCCATCCAGCCACGGCGCCGGCCCAGCGGGCCGATGCTGTAGCGGTCCATCAGCGGCGCCCACAGGAACTTGAAGGTGTAGGGGAACATCGCCAGCCCGAACAGGCCCAGCGCCTTGACGTCCAGCCCCGACTTGGCCAGCCAGGCCTGCATCAGGTAGATCAGCGTGTAGAGCGGCAGCCCGGAACTGAAGCCCAGGAACAGGATGGAAACGGTGCGTCCGTTGATGTAGCTATGCCAGGGCCGGGTGTCGCTCATTGAGGTTTATTTTTTTCGTAGTCGGAACACGGCGAGATCGCCGCGCAGGTTAGGCAGGAAGGATACACGCTTGCCCTCGGCCAGCGCTACACATTCCATCACTTCCAGCCCGCATTCGACCGCCAGGTCGCGGAAATCGGTGATGGTGGCGCAGCGCACGTTGGGCGTGTCGTACCACTCGTAGGGCAGCGATTCCGACACCGGCATGCGGCCCTTGAGCAAGGCCACGCGGTGCGGCCAGTAGGCGAAGTTGGGGAAGGAGACGATGGCTTCCTTGCCGACGCGGACGATGTCGCGCAGCAGCGCTTCCACGTGCTGCATCATCTGCAGCGAGGACAGGCACAGCACCGTGTCGAAGCTGTTGTCGCCGAACAGGCCGAGGCCCTTCTCCATGTCCTGCTGCACCACCTGCACGCCGCGCTGGGTGCTGGCCAGGACCTTGTCGTCGGCGATTTCGATGCCGTAGCCGCTGCATTGCTTGTCGCTTTGCAGATAGTCCATCATCACGCCGTCGCCGCAGCCGACGTCCAGCACATGGGCCTGGTTGCCGATCCAGTGGGCGATGAAGGCCAGGTCCGGCCGCGCCGCGCTCAATTCGTTGAAGTTCATGCTGTCTCTCCGATCTCTTTCCACACCTGGCCATAGTAGGCGCGCACCATGTTCATGTAGCGCGGGTCTTCCAGCAGGAAGGCGTCGTGGCCGTGCGGCGCGTCGATCTCGGCGTAGGTGACCTGGCGGCGGTTGCTGATCAACGCCTGCACGATCTCCTGGCTGCGCTCCGGCGAGAAGCGCCAGTCGGTGGTGAAGGAGGCCAGGAAGAACTTGGCCCGGGTGCCGGCCAGCGTTTTGGCCAGGTCGCCGTTGTGCAGGCGGGCCGGGTCGAAGTAGTCCAATGCCTTGGTGATCAACAGGTAGGTGTTGGCGTCGAAGTATTCGCTGAACTTGTCGCCCTGGTAGCGCAGGTAGGATTCGATCTCGAAGTCGACGCCGAAGCCGAACTTGTACTCACCATTGGCGGCCTGCCCGTCGGCGCCGTCCACAGCGGCGCGCAGCTTGCGGCCGAACTTCTCGGCCATGTCGTCGTCCGACAGGTAGGTGATGTGGCCGACCATGCGCGCCACGCGCAGGCCGTTCTTCGGTACCACGCCGTGGGCGTAGAAGTCGCCGCCGTGGTAGTCGGGATCGGACAGGATGGCCTGGCGGGCGACGTCGTTGAAGGCGATGTTCTGCGCCGACAGCTTGGCGGTCGAGGCGATCACCACGCAGTGGCGCAGGCGGTCCGGGTAGTTGATGGACCACGACAGCGCCTGCATGCCGCCCAGCGAACCGCCCATGATGGCGGCGAACTGCCGGATGCCCAAGGCGTCGGCCAGGCGCGCCTGGGCGCTGACCCAGTCTTCCACCGTCACCACCGGGAAGGCCGCGCCATAGGGCTTGCCGGTGGCCGGATTGGTGTGCATCGGGCCGGTCGAGCCGAAGCAGGAGCCGAGGTTGTTGACGCCGATGACGAAGAACTTGTCGGTGTCGAGCGGCTTGCCCGGACCGACCATATTGTCCCACCAGCCGGTGCTTTTCGGCTGGCCTTCGTATTCGCCGGCCACGTGGTGCGAGGCGTTCAGTGCGTGGCAGACCAGCACCGCGTTGGATTTGTCGGCGTTCAGGGTGCCGTAGGTTTCGTACATCAGCATATAGTCGCGCAGCGACGCGCCGCTTTGCAGAACCAGCGGCTCGGCAAAATGCATGGTTTGCGGCTTAACGTATCCCAGGGATGACATCGTTGATTTAGTTTTTATTGGGGCGGCCCCACGGGCCATCTATCAAGGCGGGACCGCGAATGGTGGGTCCCGCCAGTTCACATCAACTGTAATTGTTCGACCGCGTCTGCAATTACGTTGGGTTCCATCGAGCGCATGATCTTGCGCGTCTGCGGCATGATGCGCGCCAGGTCGCTGTTCAGGATTTCCTGCTTGACCGAGAGCAGTTGGGCCGGATGCATGGAGAATTCCCGCAGCCCCATGCCCAGCAGCAGGCGCGTCAGCTTGACGTCGCCGGCCATTTCGCCGCACACGGCGACGTCGATCCCGGCTTTATGCCCGGCCGCAATCGTCATCGAGATCAATTGCAGCACAGCCGGATGCAGCGGATTGTAAAGGTGTGCGACCTCATAATCAACCCGGTCGATCGCCAGCGTGTACTGGATCAGGTCATTGGTGCCGATCGACAGGAAGTCCATGCGCTTGACGAACATGGGCAGGGCCAGCGCCGCCGCCGGGATTTCGATCATGGCGCCGACGTCGACGCTGTCGTCGAACTTGATGTTTTTCTCGCGCAGTTCGGCCTTGGCCTGCGCCACCATGGCCAGCGACTGGTCGATCTCGAAGGCGTGCGCCAGCATCGGGATCAGGATGCGCACCTTGCCGAAGGCCGAGGCACGCAGGATGGCGCGCAGCTGGGTCAGGAAGATCTGCGGCTCGGCCAGGCAGTAGCGGATCGCGCGCAGGCCCAGCGCCGGATTGAGCGCGGTCTGCTCGCTCTGGTCGAGCGGCTTGTCGGCGCCGATGTCGAGCGTGCGGATGGTGACCGGGCGGCCCTTCATCGCCACCACGGCTTTCTTGTACTGCTCGAACTGCTCGTCCTCGGACGGGATCTTGCTGTTGCGGCCCATGAACAGGAATTCGGAGCGGAACAGGCCGACGCCGTTGGCGCCGGCCTCCATCGCGGCCGGGCAGTCGTCCGGCAGTTCGATGTTGGCCAGCAGCGTGATCTGGGTGCCGTCCTTGGTGATGGCCGGGGTCTTTTTCAGCTTCTGCAGCTTCTTGCGGGCGCGCGCGGCGGCGTTCTGGCGTTCGCGGTACTGCTCCAGCACCAGCGCGCTCGGATTGGCGATCACCACGCCGGCGTCGCCGTCGATGATCAGCCAGTCGTCCTGCTCGATCAGGGTGGAGGCGCCGGACATGCCGACCGCCGCCGGGATGTCGAGCGAACGGGCGACGATGGCGGTGTGCGAGTTCTGGCCGCCGACGTCGGTGACGAAGCCGATGAAGGAGCGGTCGCGGAACTGCAGCATGTCGGCCGGCGAGATGTCGTGGGCGACGATGATCATCTGCGGCTGCGCTTCATCCTCGCCGCCGCTGGCCTTGGGCAGGATTTGCTCGGTGCCCAGCAGGACCTTGAGCACGCGCTCGGCCACCTGCTGGATGTCGGCCTTGCGCTCGCGCAGGTACAGGTCTTCGATTTCGTCGAACTGCGCCGACAGCTCGTCGATCTGGGTCAGCAGCGCCCATTCGGCGTTGTAGTGGCGGGTGCGGATGATGTCGAGCGGCGCTTCCGAGATCATCGGGTCGGACAGGATCAGGGCGTGGACGTCGATGAAGGCGCCCAGCTCGGTCGGCGCGTCCTTCGGCAGCTCGTTCCACAGGGTTTGCAGCTCCTTGTGGACCTGGGCCAGCGCCTGCTGCAGGCGCGCCACTTCGGCCTCGACCTGCTCTTCGGCCACCAGGTAGTGCTTGACGTCGAGCGCGGCCGGCGCCAGCAGGTGGGCGCGGCCGATGGCGATGCCGCGCGAGACCGGGATGCCATGCAGGGTGAACGAGGCCATGGGCTGGCCTGCGGGGAAGCGGGGGCGGTTGCGTTCCGCAGGCATTACTCGCCTTCGCCGAACTTGTCGTTGACCAGGGCGCTCAGGGCGGCGATGCAATCGCCTTCGTCGTCGCCGTCGGCCTCCAGCAGGACTTTGGCGCCCTTGCCGGCGGCCAGCATCATCACGCCCATGATGGATTTGGCGTTGATGCGGCGCGCGTTGCGCGTCAGCCAGACATCGCTTTTGTATTTTGCTGCCAGTTGGGTGAATTTGGCGGAGGCACGCGCATGCAGTCCAAGCTTGTTGATAATTTCAAGTTCTTGCTGAATCATTTTTCTTTTTTCTCAATCAGTGTGCGCATCGCAAAAAAGGCGTCAGGCTTCCCCGACGCGGATCCGGTTGTCGACGCGCACTGCTCCACTTTGCGCGCCGGCCAGGGCCATCTCGACCACCACATCCAACGTGTCGCGGCGGTAGGTGATGGCGCGCAGCAGCATCGGCAAACTGATGCCCGCGATGACCTCCACCCGGCCCGCGTCGGCCAGCCGGTTGCAGCAATTGGCGGGCGTGCCGCCCTTGACGTCGGTGATGACCAGCACACCGTCGCCGCTGTCGAGACGCTTGATCGCCGCCGCCGCCAGCTCCTGGACCTGGCCGAGGTCCTGGTCGGCGATCACGTCGATCGCTTCCAAGTGCTCGGTCGGGCCACGGAACACGTGGGCGCAGGCGGCCAGAAAGGCCGCGCCCAGCGGGGCGTGCGTCATAAGCAGTATGCCTACCATATGGTTAAACCGCCAGTGAGTAATGAATAAATTCTTGTCATCGTCCCAGGGCCACCGCCGCCTCGACCGCATCGATGAAAGTCGCCGCCACCGGGAAGCCGGCTTGCTGCGTGATCTCCTGGAAGCAGGTCGGGCTGGTGACGTTTACCTCCGTTAAAAAATCACCAATCACGTCTAATCCTACCAGCAACAGGCCGCGTGCGGCCAATATCGGGCCGAGGGCGTTGGCGATTTCATAGTCGCGCTCGGTGAGCGGCTGGGCCACGCCGATGCCGCCGGCCGCCAGGTTGCCGCGCACTTCGCCGTTCTGCGGGATGCGCGCCAGCGCGTACGGCACCGGCTTGCCGCCGATCACCAGGATGCGCTTGTCGCCCTTGACGATGTCCGGGATGTAGCGCTGGACCATGATGGTTTCCTGGCCGTGGCGGGTCAGGGTTTCGATGATGGAGCCGAGGTTCATGCCGTCCGGCGTAACGCGGAAGATGCCGGCGCCGCCCATGCCGTCCAGCGGCTTGAGGATGATGTCGCCGTGCTGCTGCTGGAAGGCGCGGATGCGCGCTTCGTCGGCCGTCACCAGGGTCGGCGAGGTGAACTGGCTGAACTGGGTGATGGCCAGTTTTTCATTGTGGTCGCGGATCGCGGACGGCTTGTTGAACACCATGGCGCCCTGCTTTTCGGCCAGTTCCAGCAGGTAGGTGCCGTACACGTACTCCATGTCGAACGGCGGATCCTTGCGCTGGATGATGGCGTCGAATTCGCCGAGGTTGGTTTCGGCCGGCGCGCCGGCGCGGTACCAGTCGTTGCTGTCGCCGGTGAGGGTGACTGCGGCCACCTTGGCCGTCACCACGCCCTGCTCGACCGCCATGTCCTTCTGTTCGAAGGCGTAGACGGTGTGACCGCGCCGGCCGGCTTCCACCATCATGGCGTAGGTGGAGTCCTTGTAGGTCTTGAAGCTCGACAGCGGGTCGGCGAGGAAGGCGATTTTCATGAAGCGTCCAGTAGAGGTAATGATGGATTTTAGTACACTTCCGGATTCGGATCAGTGCGTTCCATTTCCAGCGAGGCCGCCAGCAGCGCCAGTCGCGCCACCACGCCATAGACGTAGAAGCGGTTCGGCGCCGCCGTGCCCGGCTTGGCCTTGAGGTCCGGCACCGCGTGCTGCTGGGCGAACGCCAGCGGCACGTACTGCGAGCCGGGTGCGTTGAGGTTCTGGTCGACGCCCTTTTCGGCGTGCACGCGGTAGAAGCCGCCCACCACGTAGCGGTCGATCATGTACACCACCGGCTCGGCCACCGCGCTGTCGATGCTCTCGAAGGTCGGCACGCCTTCCTGGATGATGAAGTCGGTCACTTCCTTGCCATCCTTGATGACAATCATCTTGTCGCGCTGGGCCTGGGTCAGGTCCTTGATCTCGCTGGAATCCTTGATGGTCAGGATGCTGGTGCCGTAGGTGCCGGCGTCGGGCTTGACGATCACGAACGGCTTGTGGTCCTTGATGCCGTATTCCTTGTACTTTTTCTTGATCTTGGCCAGCAGCGTGTCGACGTTGGCGGCCAGGCATTCGTAGCCTTCGCCGGTGCGGAAGTTGACGGCGTCGCACTTGGCGTGGAAGGGGTTGAGCATCCACGGGTCGACGCCGATCAGCTTGCCGAACTTTTTCACCACTTCATCGTAGGCGTTCAGGTGGTTGCTCTTGCGGCGCAGCGCCCAGCCGGCGTGCAGCGGCGGCAGCAGGCTTTGCTCGTGGATGTTTTGCAGGATGTCGGGGATGCCGGCCGACAGGTCGTTGTTGAGCAAAATCGTGCACGGATCGAAGTCCTTGAGGCCGACGCGGCGGCCGTTGGGCGAGCGCACCAGCGGTTCGACCACCAGCATATTGCCGTCCGGCAGAGGCAGCGGGGTCGGCTGGGTGACTTCCGGCGACAGCGAGCCGAGACGCACGTGCAGGCCGGTCTGGCGGAAGATCTGCATCAGGCGGGCGACGTTTTGCCAGTAGGTCGGGTGGCGCTGGGTGATTTCCGGGATCAGCAGCAGGTTGCGGGCGTCAGGACAATACTTGTCGATCGCGGCCATGGCGGCCTGCACCGACAGCGGCAGCATTTCGGTGGCCAGCATGTTGAAGCCGCCGGGGAACAGATTGGTGTCCACCGGCGCCAGCTTGTAGCCGGCGTTCCGCATATCGACCGAGCAATAAAACGGCGGGGTGTGTTCCTGCCATTCGAGGCGGAACCAGCGCTCGATGGCGGGGGTGGCGGCCAGGATTTTTTCTTCCAGGTCGAGCAGGGGTCCGCTCAGGGCCGTGACGAGGTGGGGAACCATGTGTACATCCTTATTACCGTGCGGACTATGCCAAATGAGGGCGAATCCCCTATTTTAAAGGCAGGCAATAAAAAAAGCGCCCCGGGGGGCGCTTTTCGGATGCAACGTTGTTAATTAGGAATTAGATTAAGCGTGGTAGGCCGACTCGCCGTGGGTGGTGATGTCCAGGCCTTCGCGCTCTTCTTCTTCCGGTACGCGCAGGCCGATGACGATGTCGACCAGCTTGTAGGCGATGACCGAGACCACGGCCGACCACAGGATGGTGACGCCGACGCCGGTCGCCTGCACCATCACTTGCGCAGCGATCGAGTAGTCAGGCGATGCCTTGTTGGCAACGTAGTCGAAGATGCCCTGGCCGCCCAGCGACGGTGCAGCGAACACACCGGTCAGGATCGCGCCCAGGATGCCGCCGACGCCGTGCACGCCGAATACGTCCAGCGAGTCGTCCGCGCCCAGCAGGCGTTTCAGACCGTTCACGCCCCACAGGCAGATTACGCCGGCCAGCAGGCCGATGATCAGGGCGCCCATCGGGCCGACGAAGCCGCAGGCCGGGGTGATGGCCACCAGGCCAGCCACTGCGCCCGAAGCGCCGCCCAGCATCGATGGTTTGCCTTTGAAGATCCATTCAGCGAAGACCCAGGCCACGGTCGCGGCAGCGGTCGCCAGCAGGGTGTTGATGAAGGCCAGGCCAGCGATGTCGCCCGCTTCCAGCGACGAACCGGCGTTGAAACCGAACCAGCCGACCCACAGCAGCGACGCGCCGATCATGGTCATGGTCACCGAGTGCGGCGCCATCGATTCGCGGCCGTAGCCGACGCGTTTGCCGATCATGAAGGCGCCCACCAGGCCGGCCACTGCGGCGTTGATGTGCACCACGGTGCCGCCGGCGAAGTCCAGCGCGCCTTTTTGGAACAGGAAGCCGGCTTTGGCGGTTTCGGTGGCCAGGGTGGCGGCATCCTTGATCGCGTCAGGGCCGGTCCAGAACCAGACCATGTGGGCCATCGGCAGGTAGGCGAAGGTGAACCAGATCACGATGAAGGCCAGCACGGCGGTGAACTTGGCGCGCTCGGCGAAGGCGCCGATGATCAGGCCGCAGGTGATCGCCGCGAACGTGCCCTGGAAGGCCACGAACACGAACTCCGGAATCACCACGCCCTTGCTGAAGGTGGCGGCGTAGGCGAACGCGCCCTTGGCCGGATCCCAGATGTTGTTCAGGAAGGTGCGGTCATGCAGGTTGCCGAAGAAGGCATTGCCTTCGGTGAAAGCCAGCGAGTAACCGTAGATGCACCACAGCACGATGATCAGGGCGAACACCATGAACACTTGCATCAGGATCGACAGCATGTTCTTGGAGCGGACCAGGCCGCCGTAGAACAGCGCCAGGCCGGGTATCGTCATCAGGATTACCAGCAGGGTCGAGACCATCATCCAGGCGGTGTCGCCCTTTTGCGGTGTCGGCGCAGGCGCGGCGGGCGCGGCTTCGGCTGGCGCGGCGGCAGCTGGAGCGGCGGCGGCCGGGGCGGCGGCAGGCGCTTCAGGAGCAGCGGCGGCTGGCGCGGTGGCAGCAGCGGCTGGGGCTTCCGCCGGCTTGGCGTCTTGGGCGTACACAGGTGCGGCCAGCGCAAACAGGATGGATACCCCAGCTAGCAAGCTTGTTATAGTTTTCTTCATTCTCATCGTCCTCTTAGAGAGCTTCGTTGCCGGTTTCACCGGTACGAATGCGGATCACTTGTTCCAGGTTGTACACGAAGATCTTGCCGTCGCCGATCTTGCCGGTGCGGGCGGCGCCTTCGATCGCTTCGATCGCCTGCTCGACGATGGAGTCGTCCACGGCCGCTTCGATCTTGGTCTTGGGCAGGAAGTCGACGACATACTCGGCACCGCGATACAGCTCGGTGTGGCCCTTCTGACGGCCGAAGCCTTTGACTTCGGTCACGGTGATGCCCTGCACGTTAATCGCCGAGAGCGCTTCACGCACCTCGTCAAGCTTGAACGGCTTGATAATGGCGGTAATCATTTTCATACTGGCCTCGCTTAGAAGATTTTGGAAATGGTCAGGACGGCGCCGGTTTTACCCAGGTCTTTCCCTTTTCCGGTGTAGGCATTCGTGTTTGCAGAGACCGCCGCCAAGGAAACACTCACTACGCCGAAATCTTTGGTGACGCCGATCTTGTAATCGTTGTAGCTGGCGGCGTCGTTGTTCTTCACGTTCTGGCGACCCAGGTGCAGGTTGATGACGTAGCCATCGGCCACTTCCTGGTTGATCTGGGCGTCGATATAGCCCGAGTTCTTGCTGTCGGCGAAGCCGAACAGGTTGGTGGTCGAGCGCGAGTATTTGAGCGAGAACGGGCCGGCGCTGAGCTGGCCGTACAATTCGAAGGTGTTGGCGCTTGGGCTCAGCTTGTTCGACGGGTAGTAGTAGTACAGGCCGCCGACGTCGTAGCTGATGACATCGCTGATGGCGCCGCGCTTGCCGGCGTAGATGTCCCATTCGACCGAGCCGTCGCCGCCGCCGTCCTTGACCCACTTGATGTTGGTCAGCCAGGTGCCGGCGTAGAAGCCGGTCGGGTTGTTCACGTAATCCGCGCCGCCTTGCAGGGCTGGCTTCAGGCGAGTTTGCGAGATACCGCGGTAACGGTAATCGCTGACGAAGGCAACGTTGTAGCTGACTTCGTTATCGGGTTTGGCTTCAGGAGCGGGTGCCGCTTCCTGGGCCTGCGCCATGGACGCGAATGCTAAGGTCAACGCAGCGATCAGGGTAAGGTTCTTGGCCATTTTCATAATTGTTTTCCTAGAGTTGAACTTCATTAGCAGTTGCGGTTTAAAATTCTGTCATAGCCTTCTTTAGCAGAATGTGTGCCAGCTAATGTTGTCCGGCCGTCAGGTGCCGTATCATGGTTGACAACGGGCGGCATCGCCCCAAAGTGAGAATCGTCACGAGCGTGAAGAGGGATTTCGGCGGTTTCGCACCAGATTAACGCCGACTCGCACCGTAATGGTGCAATGATGGACTAACCAGATCAAGGAATATTATGGATAAGAACAATTTTTTCAACGATTTGCAAAACAAGATCAGCCAAGCCATCGAAAACTCACCAGCAAAGGACATTGAGAAGAACGTCAAGTCCATGATGACGCAGGGTTTCGCCAAACTGGACCTGGTGACGCGCGAGGAATTCGACATCCAGACCCAGGTTCTGGCCAAGACCCGCGCCAAGCTGGAAGCGCTGGAAACCCGCCTGGCCGAGCTGGAAGGCAAGATTAACCAATAAGCAAATCAGTCGAGGCGGCGGCGGGCACGCTGCCTGCGTTCCAGCGCCGGACGGCGCGGATTAGCCTGGTCGCCAGTACGCCAGTCACTGGCGCGCATCCACAGTTCGGTATAGTGGCGCTTGATCCAGACATCACGCCAGGCGTTGCGCACGCCGCCGCAAACCTCGTTGGCCCAGCCTCGCGGCGTGACGATTTTCCCTTCGGCGATCAGCAGGTCGCCTTCCACCTGGGCGTAGCGGCAAACGCGCGCGTGGGTGATGCGCAGGCGGGTGCCGTGCGGCAAGAATAGCTGTTTCCATTGATAGCCACGTTCGACTGGTCGGCCAGTATTGCGGGCCAGCCATTCCTTGATGGCGATGGTGGCAATATCGCCCGGCGCGCGCAAGTCGCGCTGCGTCCATAGCGCATCGCACAGTTCCATATATACCCTTGGGTGCACCTCCACGGCAAATGCCTCGTTTGTACTCATTTTGCCTCCCCGAATGCCTCGTTTGTTACATTTAGACCGCTGCCTCAGAGGGAAGTTCGAGACACGCCTTATAAAACGAGGCTTTTTGCGAGGCAAAACGAGACAAAACGAGGCATTTACTCTGAAGGAGCACCGCTACCCCCTACGCCAATCAAGATGCGGGAATTCATACGCCGCGTTTGACCTGCCGCAAAGGGGCGCGGCCGCACAGGGGCTACGCTGGCGACTGGTCCCTCCTCCATCTGTTCCTTTGTCCAGCCATGTCACTCGCCGTACTCAAAAGCCGCGCCCTGGCCGGCATGGAGGCGCAGGAAGTCAGCGTCGAAGTGCACTTGGCGAACGGCTTGCCGGCCTTCACCATCGTCGGCCTGGCCGATACGGAAGTGAAGGAAGCCAAGGACCGCGTGCGCGCCGCCATCCAGAACGGCGGCTTCGAATTCCCCGCCCAACGCATCACCGTCAACCTGGCGCCGGCCGACCTGCCCAAGGAGTCCGGCCGCTTCGACCTGCCGATCGCGCTCGGCATCCTGGCCGCCTCAAAACAAATCCCCTCGCGCCGCCTGCATCAATACGAGTTTGCCGGCGAGCTGTCCCTGTCCGGCGAACTGCGGCCGATACGCGGCGCGCTGGCGATGTCGCTGGCGACGCGGCGCGACGGCGGCTGCCTGGCCTTCATCCTGCCGCTGGCCAATGCCGACGAAGCGGCGCTGGTCTCCAGCGCCGCCATCTACCCGGCCCACTCGCTGCTGCAGGTGTGCCACCACTTCTCCGGCAAGTCGGTCGAGACCATGCTGTCGCGCCACGAAGCGGCGCCGCTGGCTGCAGCCCCCGAGTATCCAGACTTCGCCGACGTCAAGGGACAGGTGATGGTCAAGCGCGCGCTGGAGGTGGCGGCGGCCGGCACCCATTCGATCCTGCTGGTCGGCCCGCCCGGCTCGGGCAAGACCATGCTGGCCTCGCGCTTTGCCGGCCTGCTGCCGGAAATGAGCGATGAAGAGGCGCTGGAAGCGGCGGCCGTGCAGTCGCTGACCGGCAGTTTCCGCATCGAGCACTGGAAGCAGCGGCCGTTCCGCGCGCCGCACCACACCTCCTCCGGCGCCGCGCTGGTCGGCGGCGGCAGCGTGCCGCGTCCCGGCGAGATTTCCCTGGCCCATCGCGGCGTGCTGTTCCTGGATGAATTGCCGGAGTTCGACCGGCGCGTGCTCGACGTGCTGCGCGAGCCGATGGAGTCGGGCCGCATCACCATCTCGCGCGCGGCGCGCCAAGCCGACTTTCCCGCGCACTTCCAATTGATCGCCGCCATGAACCCCTGCCCTTGCGGCTACTTCGGCCACCAGAGCGTCGGCTGCCGCTGCTCGCCGGACGTGCGGCTGCGCTACGTCAACCGCATCTCCGGCCCGCTGCTGGACCGGATCGACATTCAGATGGAAGTCGGCTCGATGCATCCCGACATCCTGGCCGCCGGGGCCGACGGCGAGCCGTCCGCCGTGATCGCCGCCCGCGTGCAAGCGGCGGCCAACCGGCAACTCCTACGCCAGGGCAAGCGCAACCAATACCTGACCCCGCGCGAAATCGACCACCACTGCAAGCTCGACCGGCCGAGCAAGGCCAAGCTCAAACACAGCATGGAACAGTTCAAATGGTCGGGCCGCGCCTACCACCGCATCCTGCGCGTGGCCCGCACCATCGCCGACCTGGCCGGCGCCACCAGCATCGCGCTGCCGCACATCAAGGAAGCGATCCAGTACCGCCGCGCGCTCGCCGAATAAACTGCACCAATATAAAGTCATCAACATACCAAGTCCGGTGCGCTTGCTGATATATTGCTTTGAGTTATAGACGCCAGGACCACCATGACCCGCTTGCCCCTCCACCTCGCCGCCGCAGCCGCCATTGCGCTGGCCGGCTGTGCTTCGACACCGCCTGCGCCCACCGATTTCACCATCAACTCCGGCGCCCCGCGCGCGCCCGAGCAACTGGCCGTGACGTTTGAAAAAGTCGACCTCGCGCTGCGCGTCGATCCGGCCACCAAAAGCATCCGCGGCGACGCCGCCCTCATCTTCCTGCTGAAAGAGCCGCTGACCCGCATCGCCGTCGAACTGGACCGCAACCTGCCGGTCGACGGCGCCAGCGTGGACGGCGTCGCGCTCGCCCCCTCGGCCATCAGCAACCCGGAAGGCCGCCTCTACCTGACGCTGCCAACGCCGCTGCAGGCCGGCGCCCGCACCACCGTGCGCATCCAGTACCACGGCCAGCCGACCATCGCCAAGCGCGCCCCATGGGACGGCGGCTTCACCTGGAGCCAGACCGCCGACGGCCAGCCCTGGATCGCCACCACCGTCGAAGGCGAAGGCTGCGACCTGTTCTGGCCCTGCATCGACCATCCCACAGGCAAGCCGCAGCTGATCGACCTGCACATCACGGTGCCGGCGCCGCTGGTGGTGGCCGGCAACGGCGTCGCCACCGGCATGGAAGAAAAGGACGGCTGGCGCACCTACCACTGGCGCGCCAAACATCCCAGCACCTACGGCGTCGCCCTCAACATCGGCCCCTATGAAATGCTGTCGGCCGACTACGCCAGCCGCTACGGCAACACCATCCCCCTGCGCCTGTGGTACCTGAAAGGCCACGACAAGGACGCGCAAGGCCTGTTCAGCGAATTCAAACCCATGCTCGATTTCTTCGAGAGCCGCATCGGCCCCTATCCGTTCGGCGACGAAAAAATGGGCGTGGTCGAAACCCCGCACCTCGGCATGGAGCACCAGACCATCAACGCCTACGGCAACGGCTATGTCAAGGCCGCCCTCGGCTACGACTGGCTGCTGCACCACGAGCTGTCGCACGAATGGTTCGGCAACCAGCTCACCAACGCCGACTGGGACGACATGTGGCTGCACGAGGGCTTCGGCTCCTACATGCAGCCGCTGTACATGGAAGCGCTGCGCGGCGAAATGGAATTCCAGTGGCTGCTGTTCGATTTCCGCAAGCAGCTGAGCAACAAGGCGCCGGTGGTCAGCGGCAAGAGCATGCGCATCCAGGACGTCTACGAAGCCGAGCGCGGCGGCCCCGCGCTGGACATCTACGTCAAGGGCGCGCTGATCCTGCACACCTTGCGCGAGCTGATCGGCGACGACGCCTTCTTCACCGCCACGCGCCGCATGGTTTACGGCACCGCCACGCCGGCGCCGGGCAACTTCCAGCCGCGCTGGGGCAGCACCAAGGAATTCATCCAGTTCGCCAACGAAGCCAGCGGCCGCGACCTGAACTGGTTCTTCGACGCCTACCTGTACCACGCCGCCCTGCCGGAGCTGGTGGCCGAGCGCAGCGCCGACAAACTCACGCTGCGCTGGCAACTGAAGGACGGCGGCGCCTTCCCCATGCCGGTCGAGGTGCGCATCAACGGCCGCACCGAGCGCCTGGCCATGGGCGACGGCCACGGCGAACTGCCGCTGCCGCCGAACGCCACGGTCACCATCGATCCGCAATCGCGCGTGCTGCGCCAGCAACACCACATCGATGAATGGAAAGCCATCGAAGACCAGAAAAAGAAGGCCAAGAAATGATGCGCAAACTACCGCCGGCTATCCTGCTGGCACTGAGCCTGTCCGCCTGCAGCCCCAAATACGACTGGCGCGACTTCCGCAGCAGCGACGCGCCCTACGCCGTCCTGTTCCCCGGCAAGCCGGACACGCAGACGCGCAGCATCAAGCTCGACCAGCTGGACGTGAACATGACCATGAGCGCCGCCGACATCGACGGCGTGGTGTTCGCCGTCGGCAGCGTGCAGCTGGCCGACGCCGCGCAGGCCCCGGCCGCCGTCGAAGCCATGAAAACCGCGATGGTGAAAAACATCAACGCCACCATCAACAGCATCAAAACGCTGCCCAACGGCGCCCAGGAAGTCGACGCCAGCGGCAGCGGCGGCGGCAACGGTCAGGCCATGCGCATGGTGGGCCGCTTCCTCGCCAAGGACAAGCGCGTCTACCAGGTGGTGGTGGTCGGCCCGGCACAGGAAATCAGTGCCGAACCGGTCGACACCTTCCTGACTTCCTTTAAATTGAATTAAAAACGCTGGCGACGCTTAGGCGCGACTTAATTGGTGTGCGTCACCGCTCAGACAGGCTGTCCAGAGGCTTGTAAAGTGCATGGCATAGGCATAGAGTTTTAGAAACAGACCATTCATCAATAAAACCAAGAAAGAACGCTTATGTTAATCGCCTTCAAATCCAAATCCAGCCCTGAAGTCCTGATGTATCAGGAGCACGCACAGCGCATCCTGGACCTGCTGCACAAAAATCCCACCCGTGGCGTCATCACCGCCACCGAAGCGGCGCAAGCGTTGTCCATCCTGGAGAACGAAGTCGCCGAGAGCAAGCTGCATCCGGAAGCCACCATCGAGCACGACATCCACGCGCACGAACAGGAAGAAGGCGAAACCAAGGAGCACGCCGAAGCCCAGCGCGTCGACTTCTCAGCGCGCGCCTTCCCGCTGCTGGAAATGCTGCGCACCGCCAAAGCCGAAAACCAGCCCATCATGTGGGGCGTCTGAGGGGAAGCTGATCGCGCGCCGGCGCTAGTCGCCGGCCAGCGAGGCCTTCAACGGCAAGTCGATGGTGAAGCGCGTGCCGACGCCGACCGCGCTATCGACACGTATGCTGCCGTCCAGCAGTGACGTCACGATATTGTAGGTGATGCTCAAGCCCAGGCCATTGCCGCCCTGCCCCAGCTTGGTGGTGAAGAAGGGATCGAAGATGCGCGCCTGATGTTCGATCTGGATGCCCTTGCCGTCATCCTGGAACACGATGCGCACCCGCTCCGATCCCAGCAGCACCGCCCACATGCGGATCTCGCCGCCGGTGCGGTCTTCAAACGCATGCAGCAACGCGTTGTTGATTAGATTGATGATGACCTGGCTATACGGCCCGGGGAAGCTATCCATCTCGATATCGTCCGGCATCTCCACCACGATCTGATGCCCGGCCTTGCGCACCTGGTTCTTCATCGTCATCACGATTTCCTGGCTGGCCTGCGACAGATTGAAGCGGCGCCGCTTGGCGCTGGCCTGGTCCACCGCCACCTGCTTGAAGCTGTTCACCAGCTCCGCCGCGTTGCGCAGGCTGCGCATCAGCAAGGTCGACGCCTCGCGCGCGGCATCGATAAAGCTCTGCAGATCCGAGCGGCGCAAGGTGCTGGCCTTGTTCAGGCCTTCGATCTCGGTGGTCTTGTCCTCCAGCGTGCTGGCGATCACCAGGCTGTTGCCGATCGGCGTATTCAATTCATGCGCGACGCCGGCCACCAGCGATCCCAGCGCCGCCAGCTTCTCGCGCTCCACCAGTTGCTGCTGGGTGTCCTGCAACTGGCGATACGAATCGGCATTGGCGAACGCCACCGCCACGTACGACGCCAGCGTGGTCAGCATGTCGAGGTCGATGCGGTGATAGGCGTTGGCGCGGTAACTGTGCACGGTGATCACGCCGCGCACCTGGCCGCTCACCGAGATCGGCACATAGATCAGCGAACGCGGCTCGGTCGGCAGCGTGCCATCCTCCAGCGTGCCCATGTCCTCGGCGCCGGACACCAGGTCCAGGCTGGCGATGTAGCGGTGATACTCCTGCTCCAGATCGTTGATGAACACTTCCTGCGCATGGTTGATACACCACACGGCCAGCTGGTTCGGCTCGCGCATGCTGCGCGTGTACGGCGTATAGCGCTTGCCGCGCTCCATCGCGAACGGGTACTCGATCAGCTCCTGCTCGGCGCGGTAGATGCCGATGCCGAACACGCTGGCGTCCATCAGCGCATGCACCTGCTGGTACAGCAAGGACATGATGGCCTCGCTGTCGAGGTTGGCCGTGATGCGCCGCCCGATGTCGGACAGCAGCGAAATATTCCGATGGGCCGCCTCGACGTTTTCCTTCTCGCGCTCGATCGATTCCTTCTGCTGCACCAGCTCGCGCGTGCGGGTGCCGACTTCCTGCTCCAGCTCCTGCTTCTGGCGCATCAGCAAGCGCACGCGGATGCGGAACAGCAGATAGGCGCCGCCCACCACCAGCGCCACCATCAACAGGCGGAACCACCACGTCTTCCACACCGGCGGCGCAATCGTCAGCTCCAGCGACACCGGCTCGCTGCTCCACACGCCGTCCTTGTTGGCCGCCTTCACGCGGAACACATAACGGCCCGGATCGAGATTGGTGTAGGTGGCGAAGCGCTTGCCGGCATCGGCCGTCACCCAGCTCGGATCGAAGCCCTCCAGCTGGTAGGCATAGCGGTTGCGCTGCGGATCGGCGTAATGCATGCCGGCGAACTCGAACGAAAACACCGCATCGCGATACGACAGCGCCAGCGCCTTGGCCTGATCGACCGGCCCTTGCGCCAACACATCCGGCCGCGCCGCGCCGTCCAGAATCGATTGGTTGAAAATGGAAAAATCGGTGATCGACACCGGCGGCGCATACGGATTGTCATGGATGGCGGCCGGCTTGAACGCCGTCACGCCCTCCAGGCCGCCGAAGTACAACGTGCCGTCCTGCGCGCGGTAGCCCGAGCCGATGAAGTAGGAACCATCGATCAGGCCATCCTTGGAAGTGTAGTTCTTGAAGCTGCCGTTGGCCGGATTGAACAGCGAAACGCCGGCCGTGCTGCTGATCCACAAGCGCCCCTGCTCATCGCCCAGGATCGCTCCGACGGGATCCGGCGAACGACCGTTGGCCGGCGGATAAAAGCGGAAATGCAGCTTGCCATCCTTGCCCATGGTCGCCATGCACAGGCCGGCCGCCGTGCCGATCCAGATGCGCTCCTGCTCATCCTGATACAGATAGTGCACGCGGTTGTGGCTCAGGCTATCGGACTGCTGGGGATCGTGACGGTAATGCTGGAACTTGCCGGTGGCCGGATCGAAACGATCCAGGCCGTTCTCAGTGCCGGCCCACAGATTGCCGCGCCGGTCTTCCAGCAGCGCGTAGACGCGGCCGGCCAGGCGCTCGGGATCGGCCGTATCGACGCGGTAGGTCTGCATGGCCAGCGTGTGCGGATCGATGCGATGCAGGCCCTGGCGCGTCCCGACCCAGATCGTGCCGTCGCGTCCCACCATCATGCGCTGCACCGAGCGCGCCGCCGGCTCGTCGCCCAGCCACATCGGCGTATAGCGCCCGCTCGCCGGATCGCGCCACGACAAGCCGCTGATGGTGCCCACCCACAGGCGGCCTTGCAGATCCGGCGCCAGCGCCATCAGCTGGTCGGCCGGCAGCGAACCGGGATGCGGCTCTTCGTTGGACTCGAACTCGACCTTGCCCTGCGCCGGATCGAGCAGCGCCAGGCCGGTGCCGGTGCCCAGCCAGATCTTGCCGCCGGGTGCGCCGGCAATCGCCCGCACCTTGCTGCTGCCGATGCTCGGCAGCACGCCGGCGCGCTCGGTGTAACGCTCGAAACCACCGCTGTTCAGGTCGACGCGATCGACGCCCGCGTACCAGTTGCCGATCCACAGCGTGCCGGTACGGTCCTGGTACAGCGCGGTGATCTGGTTGTCGCTGATGCCATAGCGGTTCAGCGTATCGCGTTCATAGTGGTAAAAGCGCCCGCTGACCGGATCGCGCCGCCGCAGGCCATCCGTAAACGTGCCCAGCCACAGCGTGCCATCGCGGTCATGCAATAGCTTGTTCACGCGCAGCCCGGCCAGTTCGGCCGGCACGGCAACCGCCATCGGCTCGGCCGACAGGCCATTCAAGCGCCACGCCTGCAGACCGCGTATGGCGCCGCTCCACAGCACGCCATCCTCGCCGATCGACAGCGCCATGATGTGATTTTCCAGCCGGCGATTCTGGTTGCCGAAATGACGGAACTCCTTGCCGCCGGCAGGCAGCAACTCCAGCCCGCGCCCCGTGCCCAGCCAAAGATTACCGTGCTTGTCGAGCGCGAGCGCGTTGACGTGATCGTCGTTGAGGCTGTTGGCGTCGGCATCGGTGTGACGCAGGATCTGCACACGGCCGCTGGCGGTATCCAGATGCTGCAAGCCTTCGCTGGTGGCCAACCACAAGCCCTGCTTGCCGTCGCCGACGATGGCCAGCACGGAAATCTTGGACAGCACATGGGCAAAACCCTGGCTCACCGGATCGTAGCGATCAAGCCCGCCCTTGTTGCCGACCCACAGCCGGCCGGCGTCATCCTCGTACAAAGCCTGCACATAATTATCTTGCAGGCTGAGGGGGCTGGCGGGATCGTTCTTGAAGGTGGTGACGCGATAACCGTCGTAGCGGTTCAGGCCGGCCTGGGTGCCGAGCCACATATAGCCGTGTTTGTCCTGGATGACGCTGGCGACCGACTCCTGCGTCAGTCCCTGTTCCACACCAAGGCGCTCAAAGCGCAACGACAGCGGCGCCGCCTGTGCCGGTGAGCACAACGCCATCAACAGCAGAGCACAAACAAGAACAACACGCATAAGGTCGCATCTCCGATATGCAAGCCATTTTAATGCACAAAAGCAAAAAAGCCCCAACCGGATTTCTCCTGGAAGGGGCTTTTTCTAATAACTAGCTTGACGATAACCTACTTTCACACTGGTTGCAGCACTATCATCGGCGTAGAGTCGTTTCACGGTCCTGTTCGGGATGGGAAGGGGTGGGACCGACTTACTATGGTCATCAAGCTTTGACTTGTATGCTGTGGCGCCGACGGCGCCACAGCGAATCTGGGAGAAGTAAAGTTTTGGTTGGGGTAGCACACTCATCATCAGAGTAAATGCGTATAACCGTCAAGGTTATAGGGACAAGCCGTACGGGCAATTAGTATCAGTTAGCTTAATGCATTACTGCACTTCCACACCTGACCTATCAACGTCCTGGTCTCGAACGACCCTTCAAAGAGCTCAAGGCTCTGGGAAATCTCATCTCAAGGCAAGTTTCCCGCTTAGATGCTTTCAGCGGTTATCTCTTCCGAACTTAGCTACCCGGCAATGCCACTGGCGTGACAACCGGTACACCAGAGGTTCGTCCACTCCGGTCCTCTCGTACTAGGAGCAGCCCCCTTCAAATTTCCAACGCCCACGGCAGATAGGGACCAAACTGTCTCACGACGTTTTAAACCCAGCTCACGTACCACTTTAAATGGCGAACAGCCATACCCTTGGGACCGGCTACAGCCCCAGGATGTGATGAGCCGACATCGAGGTGCCAAACTCCCCCGTCGATATGAACTCTTGGGAGGAATCAGCCTGTTATCCCCAGAGTACCTTTTATCCGTTGAGCGATGGCCCTTCCATACAGAACCACCGGATCACTATGTCCTACTTTCGTACCTGCTCGACTTGTCGGTCTCGCAGTTAAGCACGCTTATGCCATTGCACTATCATCACGATGTCCGACCGTAATTAGCGTACCTTCGAACTCCTCCGTTACACTTTAGGAGGAGACCGCCCCAGTCAAACTGCCTACCATGCACTGTCCCCGATCCGGATAACGGACCAAGGTTAGAACCTCAAACAAACCAGGGTGGTATTTCAAGGTTGGCTCCACGCAGACTGGCGTCCACGCTTCAAAGCCTCCCACCTATCCTACACAGATTGGTTCAAAGTCCAATGCAAAGCTACAGTAAAGGTTCATGGGGTCTTTCCGTCTAGCCGCGGGTAGATTGCATCATCACAAACATTTCAACTTCGCTGAGTCTCGGGAGGAGACAGTGTGGCCATCGTTACGCCATTCGTGCAGGTCGGAACTTACCCGACAAGGAATTTCGCTACCTTAGGACCGTTATAGTTACGGCCGCCGTTTACTGGGACTTCAATCAAGAGCTTGCACCCCATCATTTAATCTTCCAGCACCGGGCAGGCGTCACACCCTATACGTCCACTTTCGTGTTTGCAGAGTGCTGTGTTTTTATTAAACAGTCGCAGCCACCATTTTATTGCAACCTTTTCGCCCTATCACAGTAAAGTGACCAAGCTACCGAGGCGTACCTTTTCCCGAAGTTACGGTACCAATTTGCCGAGTTCCTTCTCCCGAGTTCTCTCAAGCGCCTTAGAATACTCATCTCGCCCACCTGTGTCGGTTTGCGGTACGGTCTCGTATGACTGAAGCTTAGAGGCTTTTCTTGGAACCACTTCCGATTGCTACGTGCACAAGTGCACTCGTCCCACTCCCTTGAATTACGCGCCCGGATTTGCCTAAGCGCCTTCTATGAAGCAGAAACTGACTATTCCAACAGTCAGACAACCTTCCGCGATCCGTCCCCCCATCGCATCATACGACGGTGCAGGAATATTAACCTGCTTCCCATCAGCTACGCATCTCTGCCTCGCCTTAGGGGCCGACTCACCCTGCTCCGATGAACGTTGAACAGGAAACCTTGGGCTTACGGCGTGGGGGCTTTTCACCCCCATTATCGCTACTCATGTCAGCATTCGCACTTCTGATACCTCCAGCATCCTTTACAAGACACCTTCGCAGGCTTACAGAACGCTCTCCTACCATATCCTTACGGATATCCGCAGCTTCGGTGACTGGCTTAGCCCCGTTACATCTTCCGCGCAGGACGACTCGATCAGTGAGCTATTACGCTTTCTTTAAATGATGGCTGCTTCTAAGCCAACATCCTGACTGTTTTAGCCTTCCCACTTCGTTTTCCACTTAGCCAATCTTTGGGACCTTAGCTGGCGGTCTGGGTTGTTTCCCTCTTGACGCCGGACGTTAGCACCCGACGTCTGTCTCCCAAGCTCGCACTCATCGGTATTCGGAGTTTGCAATGGTTTGGTAAGTCGCGATGACCCCCTAGCCATAACAGTGCTCTACCCCCGATGGTGATACTTGAGGCACTACCTAAATAGTTTTCGGAGAGAACCAGCTATTTCCAAGTTTGTTTAGCCTTTCACCCCTACCCACAGCTCATCCCCTAATTTTTCAACATTAGTGGGTTCGGACCTCCAGTGCGTGTTACCGCACCTTCATCCTGGCCATGAGTAGATCACTTGGTTTCGGGTCTACACCCAGCGACTATCGCCCTGTTCGGACTCGATTTCTCTACGGCTTCCCTATTCGGTTAACCTTGCCACTGAATGTAAGTCGCTGACCCATTATACAAAAGGTACGCAGTCACCCCACAAGGAGGCTCCTACTGTTTGTATGCACACGGTTTCAGGATCTATTTCACTCCCCTCCCGGGGTTCTTTTCGCCTTTCCCTCACGGTACTGGTTCACTATCGGTCGATTACGAGTATTTAGCCTTGGAGGATGGTCCCCCCATATTCAGACAGGATTTCTCGTGTCCCGCCCTACTTGTCGCACGCTTAGTACCACCGGTCTGATTTCATGTACGGGGCTATCACCCGCTATGGCTGCCATTTCCAGAGCATTCCATTATCAGTCCGACTATCACGTGCAGGCTCTTCCCATTTCGCTCGCCACTACTTTGGGAATCTCGGTTGATTTCTTTTCCTGCAGCTACTTAGATGTTTCAGTTCGCCGCGTTCGCTTCGTACACCTATGTATTCAGTGTACGATGACCTAAAAGGCCGGGTTTCCCCATTCGGAAATCTGCGGATCAAAGCTTGTTTGCTAGCTCCCCGCAGCTTATCGCAAGCTACTACGTCCTTCATCGCCTGTAATCGCCAAGGCATCCACCATGTGCACTTATTCACTTGTCCCTATAACCTTGACGGCTATAAGTCTAAGCATTTACTACTTTGTGATGATGAGTTTTACTACCCAAGCATGTATCTGTCGATACACGCTTAATAAAACTTTACTTCTTCCAGATTGTTAAAGAACGATACTACTTTTACCTAAACCCGAGCACTAGGCTGGCTTACGTAAAAGCAGGTATTGGTGGAGGATGACGGGATCGAACCGACGACCCCCTGCTTGCAAAGCAGGTGCTCTCCCAGCTGAGCTAATCCCCCAATATGGTGCAACTGGTAGGGCTGGTTGGACTCGAACCAACGACCCCCGCGTTATCAACACGGTGCTCTAACCAGCTGAGCTACAGCCCCAATATTTGCTGTTCTCTATTCATTACAGTCGATAAGTGTGAGCGCTTGAAAGTGGTTCCGAAGAACCCTGCAAACTCTAGAAAGGAGGTGATCCAGCCGCACCTTCCGATACGGCTACCTTGTTACGACTTCACCCCAGTCACGAATCCTACCGTGGTAAGCGCCCTCCTTGCGGTTAAGCTACCTACTTCTGGTAAAACCCGCTCCCATGGTGTGACGGGCGGTGTGTACAAGACCCGGGAACGTATTCACCGCGACATGCTGATCCGCGATTACTAGCGATTCCAACTTCATGCAGTCGAGTTGCAGACTACAATCCGGACTACGATACACTTTCTGGGATTAGCTCCCCCTCGCGGGTTGGCGGCCCTCTGTATGTACCATTGTATGACGTGTGAAGCCCTACCCATAAGGGCCATGAGGACTTGACGTCATCCCCACCTTCCTCCGGTTTGTCACCGGCAGTCTCATTAGAGTGCTCTTTCGTAGCAACTAATGACAAGGGTTGCGCTCGTTGCGGGACTTAACCCAACATCTCACGACACGAGCTGACGACAGCCATGCAGCACCTGTGTAATGGTTCCCTTTCGGGCACTTCCAAATCTCTCCGGAATTCCATCCATGTCAAGGGTAGGTAAGGTTTTTCGCGTTGCATCGAATTAATCCACATCATCCACCGCTTGTGCGGGTCCCCGTCAATTCCTTTGAGTTTTAATCTTGCGACCGTACTCCCCAGGCGGTCTACTTCACGCGTTAGCTGCGTTACCAAGTCAATTAAGACCCGACAACTAGTAGACATCGTTTAGGGCGTGGACTACCAGGGTATCTAATCCTGTTTGCTCCCCACGCTTTCGTGCATGAGCGTCAGTTTTGACCCAGGGGGCTGCCTTCGCCATCGGTGTTCCTCCACATATCTACGCATTTCACTGCTACACGTGGAATTCTACCCCCCTCTGCCAAACTCTAGCCTTGCAGTCTCCATTGCCATTCCCAGGTTGAGCCCGGGGATTTCACAACAGACTTACAAAACCGCCTGCGCACGCTTTACGCCCAGTAATTCCGATTAACGCTTGCACCCTACGTATTACCGCGGCTGCTGGCACGTAGTTAGCCGGTGCTTATTCTTCAGGTACCGTCATGAGCCACGAGTATTATTCGTAACCTTTTCTTCCCTGACAAAAGAGCTTTACAACCCGAAGGCCTTCTTCACTCACGCGGCATTGCTGGATCAGGCTTGCGCCCATTGTCCAAAATTCCCCACTGCTGCCTCCCGTAGGAGTCTGGACCGTGTCTCAGTTCCAGTGTGGCTGGTCGTCCTCTCAGACCAGCTACTGATCGATGCCTTGGTAGGCTTTTACCCTACCAACTAGCTAATCAGATATCGGCCGCTCCAGGAGCACAAGGCCTTGCGGTCCCCTGCTTTCATCCTTGGATCGTATGCGGTATTAGCGTAACTTTCGCTACGTTATCCCCCACTCTTGGGTACGTTCCGATATATTACTCACCCGTTCGCCACTCGCCACCAGGTTGCCCCGTGCTGCCGTTCGACTTGCATGTGTAAGGCATGCCGCCAGCGTTCAATCTGAGCCAGGATCAAACTCTTTAGTTTAATCTCTGTTTTATGACCATTTCTGGCCATGGTTCGCTCACTCAAAATACTGACAGTATTTCTACTGAATATTTCTTTGTTGAGCATTTAATGCTTTTTGTTGCAGCATCAAACGCCCACATTTATCGACTGTAAATTTTTAAAGATCTGTACTGCATGCTGAGAAGCGTTTTGTTCTTCAGCGAAGAGGCAAGATTATGAGGCGTTTCGCACATCTCGTCAAGCTCTTCTTTTTCTCGCTAACTTCACACTTACATGTGTTGTCTTGCGAGGGACAGAATCATAACAAGGGCCGCCGCGTCTGGCAAGGGTAGAATATTAAATTCTTCGATTCACCACACTGCCCATGTCCATCTCCCCTACTCATAACGCTGCGCTGGCCGCCGAACTCGACCGCGCTATTAATAACAAGACCAAGCCGCTGGGCAGCCTGGGCGTGCTGGAGACGCTGGCCCGCCAGATCGGCCTGATCCAGAACACCCGCGACATCGCGCTGCGTCAACCTTCTATATTAGTGTTCGCCGCCGACCATGGCATCGTCGCCGAAGGCGTCTCCGCCTATCCGCAGGACGTGACCTGGCAGATGGTGGAAAACTTCCTCGCCGGCGGCGCCGCCATCAATGTGTTCGCGGCGCAGAACAACTGCGCGCTGCGCGTCATCGACGCCGGCGTCAATCACGACTTCGGCCCGCGCGACGGCCTGACCGACCGCAAGCTGGCCCACGGCACCCGCAACTTCTCACAGGAACCGGCCATGAGCCACGATCTGTGCCAGACCGCCCTGGCCGCCGGCATGGCGCTGGCCGCCGAGCTGGAAGGCAATGTCGTCGGCTTCGGCGAAATGGGCATCGGCAATACCACCGCCGCCGCCGCGCTGATGCACAAGCTCACCGGCATTCCGGTGGCGCAATGCGTAGGCGCCGGCACCGGCTTGTCGGCAGAAGGCGTGCTCCACAAGCAGCGCGTGATCGAGGCGGCCGTCGCCAAACACGCTGACGCCACCGAGCCGTTGGACGTGCTGGCCACCTTCGGCGGCCTGGAAATCGCCATGATGGCCGGCGCCATGCTGAAAGCCGCCGAACTGCGCAAAGTCTTGCTGATCGACGGCTTCATCGTCACCAGCGCCCTGCTGGTGGCGGCGCGCATGCAGCCCGCCATTCTCGACTACTGCGTGTTCGCCCACTGCTCCAATGAAAGCGGCCACCAGCAAATGCTGCCCGCACTGGGCGCGACGCCGCTGCTGAATCTCGGCCTGCGCCTGGGCGAAGGCACCGGCTGCGCGCTGGCGCTGCCGCTGCTGCATGCGGCCGTCAACTTCCTGAACCAGATGGCGACCTTCGAATCGGCGCAGGTCAGCGAAAAGTCGGAATGATGCATCAGCTCCGCCTGTTCTTCACCGCGCTGCAGTTCTTCACCCGCCTGCCGATACCCGGCTGGGTGGGCTTTGATCCGGCGTGGCTGAACCAGGCGTCGCGCTACTTCCCGCTGGTGGGCGTGGTGGTGGCGCTGATCACCGCCGCCGCCTACGCGCTGGCGGTGCAAGTGCTGCCGCCGCCGGTCGCCGCCATCATCTCCACCGCCATCGGCATCTACGCCACCGGCGCGTTTCATGAAGACGGCTTTGCCGACATGTGCGACGGCTTCGGCGGCGGCATGACGCCGGAGCGCGTGCTGGAGATCATGAAGGATTCACGCATCGGTGCTTACGGTGCGATCGGCACCATCTGCATGCTGGCGCTGAAGCTGACCGCGCTGGCGATGCTGCCGCCGCTGGCCGCCATCGGCGCGCTGCTGGTGGCGCATCCACTATCGCGCCTGATGGCTACTTCGCTGATCTGGCGCCTCGACTACGCGCGCGCCGAAGGCAAGGCCAAGCCGCTGGCGCACAAGATGAGCGGCACCGAGTTCCTGCTCGCCGCCATTTGCGCCGCCCTGCCCGTGCCGCTGGTGCTTGCGCTGAATTGGCTGCCGCCCGCCGCGCTGCTTGCCGGCGTGCCGGCCGCCGTCATCGCCACCTTCTGGCTGGCGCGCAAATGCGTGCGCCGCATCGGCGGCTATACCGGCGATTGCCTGGGCGCCGTGCAGCAGGTGGCCGAAGTCATGTTCTACCTGTGCGCGCTGGCCAGCCTGACGTACTGAGGCCGATGATGAAGCTGATACTGGTCCGCCATCCGCAGCCCCTGGTCGCGCCGGGCATCTGCTACGGCAGCACCGACCTGGCGGTGGCGCCCGACCAGCTGGAACAGACCTTGGCCGCGCTGCGCCTGCCCGCCGGCCTACCCGTCTATTCCAGCCCATTGCGCCGCTGCGCCGAACTGGCGGCACGCATTTCGCCCTCGCCCCGCTACGACGCGCGCCTGGCCGAGATGCACTTCGGCGACTGGGAGATGCAGCCGTGGGACGCCATCTCCCGCGCCGCCATTGATGCCTGGGCCGCCGACATGGTCCACTACCGTCCCGGCAACGGCGAGAACGTGCTGCAGATGGCCGAACGCAT
This sequence comes from Duganella paludis, assembly GCF_054461335.1. Classification (NCBI taxonomy): domain Bacteria; kingdom Pseudomonadati; phylum Pseudomonadota; class Betaproteobacteria; order Burkholderiales; family Oxalobacteraceae; genus Duganella; species Duganella paludis. The sequence goes on along the minus strand of NZ_CM136922.1, from coordinate 3,906,326 downwards.
CAGCGCCTTCTACCAGCAGTTGGACGGCGACGCCATCATCATCTGCCACGCCGGCGCCATGCGTCTGCTGGCCGCCCGCCACGCCGGACTGACGCCCGCCGACATGGCTCTGCAGGCCGCGCAAACCGCCCATCAAATCCCCTACGGCTCCACCTTGACCCTTTAAACCCGTATAATGTGCGGGTTTTGGTGCTCGCGCGCCTGTCCAGGCGCGTAGTTAAACGGGAAACACGAAGCCGCTCGCCGGCCAACGTGTGCTGCCCCCGCAACGGTAAGCAAGTGTCGCAGCGAAGCGCGACAAATCGCCTCTGACAACCACTGTGCCTGGGCATGGGAAGGTTAGGCGGTTCCACTTGTAAGCCCGGATACCGGCCAAATCAGGTGGAAGCGGGTACGCCCCGCTTCTGTTCACAATTGGCCTACGGGGACGTCGGCCGGTTGCTACTAACAGAAAAACTATCATGACCCTCCGTATCTCCCGTCCTGCGGCAATGACGTCGCTGGCGCTCGCCATGGCATCCTGCTATGCGTATGCCGAATCCGCACCTGCTGCTGCGCCAGCCGACACCGTGGTCGTCACCGCCACCCGCACACCGCAGCCGCTGGCCAACGTCATCAGCGACACCGTCACCATCGCCGCCGAACAGATTTCGGAATCCGGCGCCGTCTCCATCGTCGACCTGCTGCAGCGCCAGCGCGGCATCGAGATCGCCCGCAACGGCGGCGCCGGCACCTCGTCCAGCGTCTACCTGCGCGGCTCCAACAGCAACCAGACCCTGGTGCTGGTCGACGGCGCCCGTATCGGCTCCTCGACCACCGGCGCGGCCAGCTGGAGCGCCATTCCGCTGACCGCCATCGACCATATCGAAATCGTCTACGGCCCACTGAGCTCCCTGTACGGCGCCGACGCCATCGGCGGCGTGATCCAGATCTTCACCAAAAAAGGTAAAGGCGCACCGTCGGTCAGCGCCTTCGTCGGCTACGGCAGCGACAAAACGCGCGAAGCCGATGCCACCGTGTCCGGCGCCACCGGCGGTGAGCACAGCTTCAGCTACGCCGTCAGCGCCGGCAAGGAAAAATCGGACGGCTTCTCGGCCACCCGCCCAGGCAGCGCTTCGTACAACGCCGACCGCGACGGCTACGACAAGGACAACGCCTCCGGCCAATTCAGCCTGCAACTGGCGCCAGGCTACGAAGCCGGCGCCCTGTTCTTGTATAGCAAACTCGATTCGCAGTACGACGGCGGCGCATCGGCGTTCGATGTCCGCAGCACCAACAAGCTGCAGACCGCAGCCGTCTACGGCAAGGCCAGGTTCGTGCAAGGCGTCGACACCCTGCTGCAGTACTCGCAGAGCAAGGACAACAGCCAAAACTGGAGCAGCGCCTCCAGCTACTCGCGCATCGACTCCAAACAGACCGACATCACCCTGCAGAACGACGTGCGCATCGGCGAAGATGTGCTACAGGTGCTGTACGACCACCGCGAAGAAGAAGTGGACACCAACGGCTTCAAGCTGGATGACCCTACCCGCACCACCAATTCCTGGGCTGCTTCGTATAATGCCCGCCGTGGCGCCAGCCTGTTGAACGCCGCCGTGCGTCGCGACAAATCGGTCTACGGCGGTAAGACCACCGGCTCGGTAGGCCTGGGCTATGACTTCACCTCGCAGCTGCGCGCTACCGCCAGCTACGGCACCAGCTTCCGCGCGCCGACCTACAACGAGTTGTACTACCCAGGCTACGGCAACGCGGCCAACAAACCGGAAGTGGGCAAGAACGCGGAGATCGGCGTGCGCTGGGATGACGGTGTCAATGCCCTCAGCGCCAGCTACTATCACAACAAGCTGACCGACCTGCTGGTCAACACCACGCCATGCCCATACCCCGGCTACTCCTTCGGCTGCGCGTACAACGTCAGCAAGGCGCTGCTGGAAGGCGTGACCATCGCCGGCGCCACCAAACTGGCCGGCGTTAACCTGACCGCCAGCATCGACCTGCAAGACCCGCAGGACGAAACTGCCAACAAGCGTCTCGCGCGCCGCTCCAAAAAGCACGGCAACGTGACGGCGGACTACAGCATCCGCTCGTTCAAGCTGGGTGCGGAACTGACCTTCTCCGGCGACCGCTTCGACGATGCGGCCAACAAGAACCGCCTGGGCGGCTATGGCCTGGTGAACCTGTACGCGACCTACGCCATCAGCTCCGACTGGTCGGCGCTGGTCCGCTGGAACAACATCGCCGACAAGCAGTACGACCTGGCCCGCAACTATGCGACGCCTGGCTCGAACGTGTTTGCCGGCATCCGTTACGGCTACAAATAATGGTGTAACCTGCCGGGGACTAGCTTCCGTCCCCGGCAGTTTTTTTGAAAGCAGTGCATGCATTCTTTCTCCCGCAATCTGCGACAACGCGCCGCCATCACCCTGGCCGGCCTGCTGCTGTTCGCGTTTGCCAGCCTGGTTTTCTCGGGCATGACCGGTTCGGTCGCCATTCCTCTTTCCGATATTCCTCCGGCGCTCAACGAGCTGCTGCACGGCCAGGCCTCGACGCTGGCCGCCACCCTGCTTGACTTGCGTGTCAGCCGCGCGGTCTCCGCCTTCGTCACCGGCGCCGCGCTGTCGCTGGCCGGCGTGATGATGCAGGCGCTGTTGCGCAATCCCCTGGCCGATCCTTATGTGCTTGGCCTGTCGGCCGGCGCCTCCGTCGGCGCGCTGGCCGCGCTGCTGTTCATGTGCGCCGCCTGGATGGTCGATGCCGCCGCTTTCGGCGGCGCGGTCGCCGTCTCCATGATGTTGTATGTGCTGGCCCGGCGCGACCTGCGCGGAGGCACGGCGGCCGAAGGCGGCACCTCGCTGTTGCTGCTGACCGGCGCCATCCTGTCCTCCGCCTGCATGGCGCTGGTGACGCTGATGCTGTCCATCGCCCCCGAGAGCCGCCTGCGCAGCATGGTGTTCTGGATGATCGGCGACCTGTCCGGCACCCAGGTGCGCTGGCTGCCGTGGATCGTGCTGTTCGCCGCGCTGGCCTTCGCGCTGCGCAGCGCCCGCGCCATGAACGTGATGGCGCTGCACGCGGAAGCCGCCGCCACGCTGGGCATCCGCGTCGGCGCGCTGCGCAAGGGCCTGTTCTTCGTCTCCGGCCTGCTGACCGCCAGCGCCGTCACCAGCGCCGGCAGCATCGGCTTCGTTGGCCTGATCGTGCCGCATGCCTGCCGCTTCGCGGTCGGTCCCGACCACCGCATCCTGATTCCGGCCGCCACACTGGCCGGCGGCACCTTCCTGCTGCTGGCCGACACGCTGGCCCGCACCGCCATCGCGCCGCAACAGCTGCCGGTGGGCGTGGTGACCGCGCTGATCGGCGCGCCTGTCTTCCTGTATCAACTGCACCGCCTGCGCAAATGACGATGATCGGCACACACAAACTGTATCTGAGCGTCGGCCAGCGCCAGCTGGTGTCGGACCTCGACTGGCAAGTGAACGCCGGCGAATGCTGGAGCATCATCGGCCGCAACGGCGCCGGCAAGAGCACGCTGATGCGCGCACTGGCCGGACTGCGCGAGCCGGAAGCCGGGCACGTGACGCTGAACGGCCGCGCGCTGCCCGAATGGCCGCTGGCCGAACTGGCACGCCAGCGCGCCTTCCTGGCGCAAAGCCGCAGCGACGCCTTCGCCTACAGCGTGATCGAAACCGTGCTGTCGGCACGCCATCCCTATCACGACAACCGCTACTGGGAAGACAGCGACGACCACGCGATCGCCGTCAAATCGCTGGAAGCGATGGAAGTGGCCGACCTGTCCGCGCGCGACGTGCGCACCTTGTCCGGCGGCGAGCGCCAGCGCGTGGCCATTGCCGCCATGCTGGCACAGGACACCCCGTTGCTGCTGCTCGACGAGCCGGCCAACGCCCTGGACCTGGCGCACCAGGTCAGCGTGATGAGCATCCTGGCGCGGCTATGCCGCGAGCAGGGCAAGACCGCCGTCATGATCGGCCACGACCTGACGCTGGCGCACAGCGTCTCCACCCATGCGCTGCTGCTGAAGGGCGACGGCCGCTGGCTGGCCGGCGCCACGGCCGACGTGATGCAGGCCGATATCCTCAGCGATTATCTCGGCCACCCGATTGAAGTCATCCAGCACGGCAAGCGCAGCATCTTTATCCCCAACCAGGAAACCTAATGAGCGACGATATCAACGAACGTCACCGCGTGCGCATGGAGCGCAAGAAGGCCATCATCGACGCCAAGATCGCCGCTGCCGACAAGCAGATCGGCATCATCATCGTCAACACCGGCAACGGCAAGGGCAAGAGCTCCAGCGGTTTCGGCATGGCGATCCGCGCCATGGGGCACGGCATGAAGGTGGGCGTGGTGCAGTTCATCAAGGGCGCGATGCAAACCGGCGAGGAACGCTTCCTGCGCCGCTTCCCGGAAGAGATCAGCTTCCACGCCATGGGCGAGGGCTACACCTGGGAGACCCAGAACCGCGAGCGCGATATCGCCAAGGCGCAGCTGGCGTGGGAACAGGCCAAGCTGTTTTTAGCCGATCCGGAAATCGGGCTGGTGGTGTTCGATGAGCTGAACATCGCCCTGAAATACAAATATCTGGACGTGGAAACCGTCATCAACGACCTGCTGGCGCGTCCGCCCATGCAGCACGTGGTGATCACCGGCCGTGGCGCCCCGCCTGAGCTGATCGAGATCGCCGACACCGTGACGGAGATGGAAGTGGTCAAGCACGCCTTCAAGGCCGGCATCGGCGCGCAAGCGGGGACCGAATGGTAAAGGCGCTGCTGGTTGCCGCCGTCTCCTCCGGACAGGGCAAGACCACCGTCACCGCCGCGCTGGCGCGCAAGCTGGTCCGCCTGGGCAAGCGCGTTCGCGTGTTCAAGTGCGGTCCTGACTTCATCGACCCGATGCTGCTGGAACGCGCCAGCGGTGCGTCGGTGCGCTCGCTCGATCTGTGGATGGTCGGCAAAGAGCTGTGCAGCCAACAGCTGGCGCAGGCGGCGGCCGAAGCGGATGTGATCCTGATCGAAGGCGTGATGGGACTGTACGACGGTACGCCCTCCTCGGCCGACCTGGCGCGCGAATTCGGCGTGCCGGTGATGGCGGTGATCGACGCCTCCGCCATGGCGCAAACCGCCGGCGCGCTGGTGCACGGCCTGCGCGACTACGGCCCGGTGGAGATGGCCGGCGTGATCGCCAACCGGGTCGCCAGCGAAGGCCATGCGAAGATGGTGGCCTCCTCGCTGCGCGACATTCCGCTGTTCGCGACCTTGCCGCGCCAGGCCAGGTCACTGCCGGAACGTCATCTCGGGCTAGTGCTGCCGGATGAAGTGCAGGATATCGATGCGCTGCTGGACCAATTGGCCGACCAGCTGGCGTTCGACCAGGAAGCCTGGGATCATCTGCGCGACGTGCACATCGAGACACCGCCGGCCGCCCCTGCGCAGGAAGCGCTGCTGGCCGGGAAAACCATCGCCATCGCGCGCGACCCGGCCTTCATGTTCCTCTACCCGGCCAACCTGGATACGCTGCGCGCACTCGGCGCGACGCTGAAGTTCTTCTCGCCGCTGGCCGATGAAGCCGTGCCGACCGACGCCGACGCGGTGTACCTGCCCGGCGGTTATCCCGAGCTGCACGCAGAAGCGCTGTCGCAAGCCGCCAACTGGAACGCCTCGATCCGCGCCGCCCACGCCGGAGGCACGCCCATCGTGGCCGAATGCGGCGGCATGATGGCGCTGGCCGATACCCTGGCCGACAAAGCTGGTGCGGTGTGGCAGATGGCCGGGCTGCTGCCGGGGGCCGTCTCCATGCAGGCGCGCCTGGCCGGTCTCGGTTCGCAGGGTCTGCCGACGGCGCAGGGCGTCCTGCGCGGCCACACCTTCCACTACTCCAAACTGGCGACCACGCTGGAACCTGCCGCGTACACCATCAAGCATCCCTCCGCTATACAGGGCGAGGCCTGGTATCGCGCGGGGTCGTTATCGGCGTCGTATTTCCACGCCTACTTTGCATCCAATCCGGCGGCAAGCGCCGCCCTGTTCTTGAGGAGTGCGACATGACACGAACACTGGTGCTGGGCGGAGCGCGTTCCGGCAAAAGCGCCTACGCCGAACGCCTGGCCGCCGACTCGGGCAAGGAAGTGGTCTACATCGCCACCGCCACGCCGGGCGACGAGGAAATGGCGGCGCGCATCGCGCATCACCGCGCCGGCCGTCCCCATGAATGGATTACGGTCGAAGAGCCGCTGGCACTGGGCAACCAGCTGCTGCGCTGGTCCTCGCCGGAACGCCTGATCATGGTCGACTGCCTGACGCTCTGGCTCAGCAACCTGCTGTTCAGCGGTGGCCAGGAATATCCGGACGTCGGCGAGATCGTGTTGCCGGCGCTGTTCCATGAGCAGCAGGACATGCTGGCCAGCGCATTGACCAAATGCACCAGCGACGTGGTGCTGGTGTCGAACGAAGTCGGCCTGGGCATCATGCCGATGGGCGCCGTCTCGCGCTGCTTCATGGATGAACAGGGACGCCTGAACCAGTCGGTCGCCGCCATCTGCGACCGCGCGGTGTTTGTCGCCGCCGGCCTGCCGCTGGTGTTAAAAGGCGCGCCGTGCTAAGTGGTCTAAGCTTCCCCGCCATCGCCCTGCTGATGGCGGCCGGCGTGCTGCTGGACCTGTGGTGGGGCGAGGTGCGCCGCTGGCATCCGCTGGTCGGCTTTGGCAATCTGGCGATTGCGCTGGAGCGCCGCTTCAACCAAGGCAGTCTGCGTTTCGCGCGCGGCGTGCTGGCGTGGGTGCTGGCCGTGCTGCCGCTGACCGCCATTGCCGCGCTGCTGATCTGGGCCATGACGCTGCTGATCCCCGCAGCAGCGGCAGCAACGACGGCGGCACTGCATGCGCTCATGCTGTACTTCTGCCTCGGCCTGCGCAGCCTGCGCGACCACAACCTGCCCATCGCCGACGCGCTGGCGCAAAACGATTTGCCGAATGCCCGCCTGCTGACCTCCCGCATCGTCAGCCGCGATACCACCAGCGCCAGCGAAATAGAACTGACCAAGGCCAGCGCAGAATCGCTGCTGGAAAACGGCAACGACGCCGTCTTCGGCACACTATTCTGGTTCATGATCGCCGGCGGTCCCGGCGCGGTGTTGTTCCGCATGGCGAACACGCTGGATGCGATGTGGGGCTACCGCACCCCGCGCCTGCTGCAATTCGGCTGCGCGGCTGCGCGCATCGACGATGCCCTGAACTACCTGCCGGCCCGCCTGACCGCGCTGTCCTACGTCCTGCTGGCGCCCGGCCTTGAAGGCAAGCGCCGCGCGTGGCAATGCTGGCGCGCGCAAGCGCCGGCATGGGACAGCCCGAACGCCGGCCCCGTGATGTCCAGCGGCGCCGGCGCGCTCGGCGTGCAGCTGGGCGGCGCCGCCATCTACCACGGCGAACTTGAACAACGCCCGACGCTGGGTGCGGGCCGGCCGGCCACCGGTGCGGATATCAACCGCGCGTGGCGGCTGGTGATGCGCACCACCGCGCTCTGGATCGCGGTCGCCTGCACCGTCGCGGCATTCATGGAGATAGCACATGCTTGAACACGGCGGTAATCTGCGCGACGCCGCAAAGCGCTTCGGCCGCGACGACTGGATCGACCTTTCGACCGGCATCAACCCGCGCTGGTATCCAGCGCCCGCGCTGGACGGCAACGCGTGGCACCGTCTGCCGGAACCCGATCCCGCGTTGCTGGCGGCGGCCGAAGCTTTCTACGACGCGCCCCACATGCTGCCGGTGGCCGGCACGCAGGCCGCCATACAAGCCTTGCCTCGCTTGCGCAAGCCGTCACGCGTGGCGGTAAGCGCGCCCTCGTATGCGGAACACGCACACCACTGGGCCGGCCACGGCCACACCTTGACGCTCACGCCATACGACCAGCTGGACCACGCCGTCGAACACAACGACGTGGTGGTGGTGGTCAATCCTAACAATCCCACCGGCGCGGTAGTGCCGGCGGCGCAGTTGCTGCAATGGGCGGCTCAGTTGGCCGCGCGCGGCGGCTGGCTGGTGGTGGACGAAGCCTTCGGCGACACCGAACAGCACAACAGCGTGGCGGCGCACACGGCGCATCCCGGCCTGATCGTTCTGCGCTCGGTCGGCAAGTTCTTCGGCCTGGCCGGCATCCGGCTCGGCTTTGTCGCCGCGCACGCGGACCTGCTGCGCGAACTGGCCGACCAGCTCGGACCTTGGACCATCAGCGGCCCGGCGCAGCAGATCGCCCTGTCCGCGCTGAACGACCAGGCGTGGCAGGCCAGCACCCGCACGCAATTGCAAGCAAGCGGCGAACGCCTGCACGCCCTGCTTGCCGCGCACGGCATCAACTCCAGCGGCACGCCGCTGTTCCAGTGGTGGGCCGAGCCGCAGGCGGAACAATTCTGGCAGCACATGGCGGAACGCGGCATCTGGGTACGACTCTTTACGCAAGCCGCACGCGGCATCCGCCTTGGCCTGCCGCCGGACGAAGCAAGCTGGCAGCGCCTGCACACAGCACTCACGGAATGGACCAACAAATGAAAAATACCATCATCGCCGCAGCATTGCTGGCTTCAGTCACCTCCGTCACCGCAGCCGGCGCCGCCCCCATCACCGTGCGCGACGACGACGGCAATGTCGTCACGCTGCAAAAGCCTGCCCAGCGCGTCATCGCCATGGCTCCGCATGTCACTGAGCTGCTGTTCACGGCCGGCGCGGGCGACAAGATCGTCGGCGCGGTCACCTACAGCGACTACCCGGAAGCCGCAAAGAAAATCCCGCGTGTCGGCGACAACCGCCTGATCGACCTGGAACGTGTGGCCGCCATGAAGCCCGACCTGATCGTGATCTGGCTGCACGGCGGCTTCGAACGCCAGATCGAAGCCCTGCGCAAGCTTGGCATCCCGCTCTACCACAGCGAACCGACCAAGCTTGAAGGCATCGCCGAAAACGTCGAACGCCTGGGCCAGTTGATGGGCACCGACACCGTCGCCAACGCCGCCGCCGCCGACATCCGCCAGCAATTCGCCAGCATGGCGAAACAGTATTCCGCCCGCCCACCGGTGCGCCTGTTCTACCAGGTGTGGGACAAGCCGCTCTACACCCTGAACGGCAAATCCATTGTCAGCGACGCCATCCGCCTGTGCGGCGGCGTCAACATCTTCGCCGACCAGAAAGTCACCGCGCCGATCATCAGCATGGAAGCGGTGCTGCAGGCGAATCCCGAAGCCATCTTCGGCACCAGCGAAAAAGACTACGGCAGCGTCGACCTGTGGAAGCCTTACGCCACGCTGCTGGCGGTGAAGAACGAGAACCTGTTCCGCCTGCAGGGCGACCTGCTCAACCGCGCCGGCCCGCGCATGGTGGTCGGCACCAAGGCCCTGTGCGAAAAAATCGAAGAAGCCCGCCAGCACCGCAAGAACTGATATGTCATTCCCCTACACTACCCTCATGGTGCAAGGCACCACTTCGGACGCAGGCAAGAGCACCATCGTTGCCGCCCTGTGCCGCCTCCTCAAGCGGCAGGGCGTGCGCGTGGTCCCGTTCAAGCCGCAGAACATGGCGCTCAACAGCGCCGTCACGGCGGACGGCGGCGAGATCGGCCGCGCCCAGGCGCTGCAAGCCATCGCCGCCGGCGTGCCGCCGCACACCGACATGAACCCGGTCCTGCTCAAGCCATCGAGCGACATCGGCGCGCAAGTCATCATCCACGGCAAGGTGCGCGCCGAAATGAACGCGCGCGACTACCACCAGTACAAGACCATCGCCATGCAGGCGGTGCTGGAATCGCACGAACGACTGCTGAACCAATACGAATGCGTGGTGGTGGAAGGCGCCGGCAGCCCTGCCGAAATCAACCTGCGCGACCGCGACATCGCCAACATGGGCTTCGCCGAAAAAGTCGATTGCCCGGTGGTGCTGGTGGCTGACATCGACCGTGGCGGCGTGTTCGCCCACATCGTCGGCACGCTGTCATGCCTGTCGGAGAGCGAACGCGCGCGCACCATCGGCTTCGTCATCAACCGCTTTCGGGGCGACATCAAGCTGCTGGAGCCGGGCCTGGAATGGCTGGAGCAGCAAACCGGCAAGCCGGTGCTGGCGGTGCTACCCTACCTGCACGGCCTGTTCCTCGACGCCGAGGATGCGGTACAACCGGTGCAAGCCTCGCGCGGCGCCTTCCGCGTGGTGGTTCCCAGTCTGCCGCGCATGAGCAACCACACCGACTTCGATGCGCTGCGCGCGCATCCCGACGTCGACCTGCACTTCGTGCGCCAGGGCGAACCGATACCTGCGGCCGACCTGATCATCCTCCCCGGCAGCAAGAACACGCGCGGCGACCTGGAATGGCTGCGCGCCCAAGGCTGGCCGGAACAGATCGCGCGCCACCTGCGCTACGGCGGCAAGGTGATTGGCGTATGCGGCGGCTTCCAGATGCTGGGACAAAGCGTGACCGACCCGCTGGGCATGGAAGGCAAGGCCGGCGCATCGCCAGCCCTCGGCCTGCTCGACATGTGCACCGAAATGAGCCCGGACAAACGCCTGATGCAGGTGCAGGGCGTATGTGCCTTCGATCCGGACCAGGCGCCGGTGATCGGCTACGAAATCCATATGGGCGTATCCACCGGCGGCGCGCTCGCCAACCCAGCCTTCATCATCGACGGCCGTCCCGAAGGCGCCATGTCGGCGGACGGCCAGATCCTCGGCACCTACCTGCATGGCCTGTTCGATACGCCGCAAGCCATCAGCGCCCTGCTGCGCTGGGCCGACCTGAACTCGGACAACACGGTGGACACCTCCGCCCTGCGCGAAGCCAGCCTGGATCGCATCGCCGACGCCACCCAGCCGCTGCTGGACGCGCTGATCGCACTCAAACCGCAGCAAGCATCAGCATGAACCAGCACGCCTACACGGACGCCGAAATCGCCGGCGTCTACCGCGCCATCCGCGAACGCCGCGACGTGCGCCACTTCAAGCGCGGCCCGCTCGAACCGGGCCAGCTGGAACGCTTCCTCGGCGCCGCCCACAACGGTCCGAGCGTCGGCTACATGCAGCCGTGGCGCTTCGTCCGCATCACCGACGTCTCACTGCGCGCCAGCATCCACCAGCACGTGAATGAAGAACGCATCAAGACCGCCGAAGCGCTGGGCCAGCGCGCGGAAGAGTTCATGAAGCTCAAGGTGGAAGGCATACTGCAATGCGCGGAAGTGCTGGTGGTAGGCCTGACCGACAAGCGCGACCAATACGTCTTCGGCCGCCGCACCATGCCGGAGATGGACTTGGCCTCCGCCGCCTGCGCGCTGCAGAACTTCTGGCTGGCCGCGCGCGCCGAAGGCATAGGCGCAGGCTGGGTATCGATGTTCGATCCGCAGTGCCTGCGCGACATCGTCGGCATGCCGGAAGGCAGCCAGCCTATCGCCGTGCTATGCGTGGGCCAGGTCCACGAGTTCTATACCGCGCCCATGCTGGAACTGGAAAAGTGGGACCAGCGCCGCCCGCTCGACGAAATCCTGTTCGAAAACCGCTGGGACCAGCCGCCCCAGGCCAAGGCAGGCTAACTGCCCTGGCATTCCTCGATGCGCCGATTGCCCGGCCCCGGCAGCACACGCAGGCTGCGCTCCGTGGCCGCCGTGAACTCGTGCTTGAACACCGTATCGACAAAGCGCCAGTCGCAACGCACCTGCTCATGGCTGGCGGTGACGATCATGTATCCACGCTTGCTGGTCTGCGCGTAGTACAGCGGCTCGATCAGGTCCACCATCATGCCCGCCACGTCCTCCGGATCACGGTCTGGATACTTCCCTTCCATGCCGGGCGACGACACCGACGCCGTCGCAAACTCCACGCCGGCCTGCCGGCCCTGCGCATCGCGCAGATCGCTGGCCCAGGCGTTGTGCGTATCACCAGCCAGCACCACCAGGTTCTTGCGGTGCTTCTGCATCATCTCGAACACCTGCTCGCGGTCGGCCTGATAGCCGTCCCACGAATCCAGGTAGCACGGCAAGGTCTGCGCCGACAGCCAGCCCTGCTCCTTCGGCGTAACGCACGACGGATCGGCGGCGGCGCGCTTCTTCAGCGCGGAATAAGCGGTACTGCTGCATTCGCCCATCACCACGGCGGTGGGAAACTCCATGCGCGCCATCAGCACCTGCTGGCCCAGCATCTGCCAACGCGCGGTCGAGCGGCTCACCTGCCCCTCCAGCCACGCCATCTGCTCGCGGCCCAGCATCTGCCGGCGCGACGAGCACACATCCTGTTTGTACTTCTCCGCGTCGAAGTGCCGGTGTTCGTCGTAATAAGAGGACAGCATCAACTGCTGGTCGCGGCCGATCAGGCGCGTATCCAGCATATGCAGCGAGACGATGCCGCCGAAATCGAAGGAGCGATAGATCTTGTCCGGCGACGCCATATCCGGCACGCGGATCGGCATCCACTCGTGATAGGCGGCCAACGCCGCCAGCTTGCGCAGCTCGAATGGACCATCCCTGCCCGGCTTGTGATCGACGGAGCCGTCGCGCCAGGTGTCGTCGGCGATTTCGTGGTCGTCCCACACGGCGATGAAGGGCATGGCCGCATGCACGGCCTGCAGATCGGGATCGGAGCGGTACTGCGCGTAGCGGCGGCGATAGTCCTCGAGGTGCAGCAGCACGCCGCGCGGTTCCGACACGCGGCCCAAAGCCTCCGCGTTGCCGCTGGCGTAGCCGGTACTTTCGTATTCGTAGAGGTAGTCGCCGATATGCAGCGCGGCGTCGATGCCATCCTGGCGCGCGGCGTCGGCGTAGACGTTGAAGTACCCGGCCGGATAATTCGAGCAGGAGAACACCGCCAGCCGCACTTGCCTGGCATCGCCACGCGCCAGCGTCTTGGTGCGACCGACCACCGACTTCTCGCCGTCCACCGCAAACTGGTAATAGTAGACATGCCCCGGCAGCAGCCCGGCGGGATCGACCTTGACGGTGTAGTCCTGCCGCGCCGAAGTGGCCACGCTGCCGTGCGCGATCACCTGCCGCATGGCCGGATCGGTCGCCAACTGCCAGCGCACCATGATGTCGCCGGCGTCGCCGCTGCCCTGCGGCGGCGTCACCCGCGTCCACAGGATCACGCGGTCGGCGAGCGGATCACCGCTGGCCACGCCGTGGCGGAAACCTGCCGTCGTCGCAACTGTGCTGTCGCCCATGCCGCCAGCGGTACTGGTGCAACCGGCCACGCCCAGCAGCGCGGTCGACGCGGCCATGTGGCGAATAAAAGTGCGGCGTCCTTCCATGATGTTCTCCCTCCTGGCATGGCGATGACCGGACCTTACGCCCGGTAAGTGACACGCCTATGACCGTTCGGTTTGTTTTGTGTGACAATCTCTCTATGAATGCCGACGCCGCCAAACGCTACCTGCCCTGGGTAGTCGCCACCACCCTGTTCATGGAACAGCTGGATTCCACCGTGGTCAACACCGCCATCCCCGCGATGGCGGCCAGCCTGCAAGTCACGCCACTGAGCCTGAAGGCGGTGGTCACCAGCTACATCCTCAGCCTCGCCGTCTCGATTCCGATCAGCGGCTGGATGGCGGACCGCTTCGGCACGCGCCGCGTGTTCATGACGGCCATCGCCATCTTTACCATCGCCTCGGTGCTGTGTGGGCTGGCGATCAATTCGCCGATGCTGGTGGCGGCGCGGCTGCTGCAGGGATTCGGCGCGGCGATGATGATGCCGGTCGGGCGCATCGCCATCATCCGCACCTTCCCCAAGCACGAACTGCTGGCGGCCATGAACTTCGTCATCATCCCGGCGCTGATCGGCCCTTTGCTCGGCCCCACCGTGGGCGGCCTGATCGTGCACTGGCTGACCTGGCGCGACATCTTCTTCATCAACGTGCCGGTGGGACTGGCGGCCATCTTCCTCGCCCACCGCTACATGCCGGACTACCACGGCGACGCGCCCCGGCCGCTGGACCTGATCGGCTTTGTGCTGTTCGGTACCGGCGTGGCGCTGCTCTCATGGCTGCTGGAGGTATTCGGTGAACACAAGCTCGACGTGACCTCGGCCTCGGTGCTGCTGTTTATTTCGATCGCGCTGCTGACGGCGTATGTGTGGCACGCCAAGGATGCGCGTTTCCCGCTGCTGCGGCTGTCGCTGTTCAAGATCCGCACCTTTCGCGTCTCGGTGCTGGGCGGCTTCGTCACGCGCATCGGCGTCGGCGGTCTGCCCTTCCTGCTGCCGCTGCTGTACCAGCTGGGCCTCGGCCTGCCTGCCTGGCAATCGGGCCTGCTGATGATGCCGTCCGCCGCTGCGGCCATGGGCATGAAAGTGATTTCGTCGCGGGTGCTGGCGCGCTTCGGCTATCGCCAGGTGCTGACCGTGAACACGCTGCTGATCGGCGCCACCATCAGCATGTTCGCATTCGTAAGGGAAGGCACGCCGCTGTACGTGATCGTGGCGATCAGCCTGTGCCTGGGCTTTTTCAATTCGCTGCAGTTCTCCAGCATGAACAGCATCGCCTACGCGGACGTGGACAGCAGCAATTCCAGCATGGCCAGCACCATGGCCAGCTCGATGCAGCAGTTGTCGATGAGTTTCGGCCTGGCCGCCGGCTCGCTAGTGACCGGCTGGTTCCTCGGCGACCTGCCGCAGTCGAACCGCGTGGCGCTGACCTCCGCGCTGCACTACGCCTTCATCACGCTGGCGGTCCTCACCGTGCTATCGGCGTTCACCTTCCGCACCCTGCGCAAGACCGACGGCGAAACCATCAGCCAGGCTAAACGTCCGGACGAATCAGTAGCCGATTGACGTAGGGATCGAGCTCCAGCGGCCCGTCGTAGCGCTCCGGCGTGTAGCGATAGGCATAGCTGGGCAGCAGCGAATACTGGATCTGCAACATCAGGCGCGGATACAGGGACGGCGCGGTGCCCTTGTGAATACCGGCCGTATCGACCGCAAAGCAGAAGCCGCGCGTGCCGATGGCGGTCAGCAGCATGTCGGCGCTGTGCGCACCGGTGATTTCGCTGTCGCTATAGAAGCGCAGACGCACCGGCGCCCGCGTCAGATGGCTGCCGTGCAGATACACATGCGGCCCGGCGCCATCATCCACGTCGGTCAGGTAGACCAGCACCTTCAGGTAGCGCCAGTCTTCGGAATCGCGGTGGAAGGCCTGCAAGGCGCTGCTGTCCCCCGCCACCGGAAACGACCAGCGCAGGCCCAACGCGGAGATGGTCGGCTTGCAATCCATGTAGCGCGCCGCCAAACCCAGCAATTCCGGACTGTTGGCCAGCGCCAGAATGTGCGGACAGGAAATCACGTCGCGCAGATGATAATCGGCCACGCGCACCGCGTCCTTGCGCTGCGCCAGCGTAAAGCCGGGCCGGTCCTGATCGCGGTCGATCAGCAATTTATCGCTGAGCCAGTCGCGGATGTCGTCGCATTGCGCACTGTTCAGCAAGTTGCCGAGCGGCGCATAGCCGCTGAGGCGTAAATCGAGCAAAGCTGCTTCTTCGGCGGGGGTGGCCGCAGTCAGCTCCCGGCCCGAGCCCTGGCGCAGCCGCAACGCCGCGCTCAGCGCGCGCACCACGAGCCGCCGCAGCGACGGGCGCGTCACCAGGCGCTGGCTGTAATACAACAGGCTGTGGAGCGGGGCAAAACTGCGGCCGGGTTTCAGCTGCGCATATTCCATCGGGCTTTCCTCCCAGAGTCACCTCTGAGAAGGTAACAATCCGGGAGTCGGTCCGCTTTGATGTAGCCTAAACCTTGGTGCGACGGCGTGCGATTGCGCCGACCAGCGCCAAGCCGGCAAACAGCATGGCGTAGGTCGACGGCTCCGGCACGGCGGCCAACACCTTGGTGTAGGTGCCGTCGAAAGCGTAGCTCGCGCCCTGGCCGTTGATGTGGGTTGCGCCCAACAACACCAGGAAGCCGGCGTCGGCCGAATAGTCGCCGAGCAGGCGGAAGGCGTAGGCGCCGGCCCCGGCTTCAGTGAAGGTCAGCGTTTTACCGTCAGTCACGGCGCCGAGGGCGCCAAAGGTCAGCGCCGAGCCGCCCAGTAGCACCGACGAATCGCCGCTCAGCGTCAGGCTGGCGAAGGTCTGGCCATCGGCACCGGCGTTGGTCAGGCGCAGGGTGCCGCCGTTGAGGATCAGCGCACTGTCGGCGGACAGGCGTTGCGCGCCGTCCAGCGTCAGCATGCCGCCGCTCAGTTGGGTGGCGCCGCCGTAGCTGCTCACTCCGGAAAAGCGCACGTCGCCGCTCTGCACTTCCACCTTGCTGAAGTTGGAGATCGCGCCGGCGTAGCTGAAGCCGTTGCCTGCGCCGGGCGCAAACACCAGGGTATTCTGACTGCCGCTGCCGCCGTTGATGCTGCCGCTGATCGTGCCGCCGGTGACGGTCACGCTGTTGACGCCGCTGCCCAGTTCGATCGCCTTGCCGCTGCTGGAACCATTGATGGTGCCGCCGGTCACGATCACCGTATTGTCGACAACCGTCTTGATGGCGGCGTTGACGCTGCCGCCGCCGATGATGCTGGCGCCGGCGTTGTTGTAGATGGTCACCACATGGCCGCTGGCCGCGCCCACGGTAACGATGGCCGAATCGCTCTGGCCGTAGATCAAGCCGCCGCTCTGGTTGGTGATGGTGGCGTCGGCGTACAAGCCTTGACGGGTGCCGGCCAGCGGGCCGCTTTCGATGTCGATGCCGGCCAGCGTGATGCCACGTCCGACGGCGGTGGTATTGCCCGCGCTGACCAGGCCTTCAATCGTGCCGGAGTTGGTGATGGAGCCGCCGCCCACGCTGATGCCTTCGCTGAAAGCCAGGCTACTGGCAGTGCCGACCGCATTCAGCGAACGGATGAAGCCGGTATTGGTAATATTGGCGATGCCGTCCGCATCGATGCCGTCGCCGTCGCCGGTGCCGCCAAAGCCACTGATTAGACCGTGATTGATGATGGTGGCGGTCTGCTTGGCGTTGACGCCGTCCAGATTGATGCCGGAACCGTTCAGGCCGCGAATCTCGCCGCCGGCGCTATTGGTTACGCTGATCTTGAAGTTGGTCGCCGCATCGGCCTACTCGCCGGTGATGCCGTGGCGGCCGCCTTCGATCCAGCCGCCGGCCAGGTTGAAAATCTGTACGCCGGTATTCTTTTGCGCATCGACGCCGTCGCTGCCGCTGCCATTGATCTTGTCGACGATATTCGAGCGGATCTTGCCGCTGTTGTTCACCACGCCATTGAGGCCGGGACGCACCGCATCGGCATCGGTGGCTTTCAGCAGGCCGGTGCTGAAATTGTTGACGACGTTGGCGCCGGTCACGGCGTTGAAATCCACCGCCTGGGCGCCGCCCGCGCTGGCGTTCAGCGAAATCAGGGAACCGTAGTTGTTCAGCTCGACGGTGGCGTCGGCTTTGTTCATCTGGATCACATCGGCATCGGCGGCCTGCAGCAGCGCGGTGCTGTTGCTTGCGCTGCCGTTGTTGATGACCAGCTTCTTCGCGCCGACATTGTCGCGGATCACGCGGCCGGCGCCGGTTTGCTGGATCGTGCCCAGATTGTTCAGCGTGGTGTTGCTGCCGCCGATGGTCACGGCGATGGCGCTGGCCCCGCTCACGCTCAGGCTGCCGGTGGCGGTGACATTGCCGGTCTGGCTAGCGTTCAGCGTTTGCGCGGCGCTGCTGTTGCCGGTGATGGTGAAATCCGCTGCACTGGCAGCGCCCATGGACGCTGCCAGCAGCAGGAATTGAATGGCGGAAGATGATTTCGGCAGTGCGATCGGCATGGTGGTGTCCCCTTGTCGTTATGAGCAAACGATTAATATCCCATAACCGTATGACAAGCTTATGACACCACCATGACGCTACATCACATCAGAACGCGGTCAACGCTTTGCCGAACTTGATCAGCCACAAGCGGCTTGGACGCTCCGAATCCGCGCCGCGTGCCACGCGGATGCTGTTGGCGGCGTTGCAGCCGGCCGCAGTACTGGTGATGATCACACCGTTGGCGTCGATATTGCACTTGGTGACATCGGCATCCTCGATCGCCTTGCCGTTGGCGTCGTACACCTTGGTCTTCATGCCGAAGTCGTTGTCATTGGCCAGCGCCAGGGTGTTGGCGTCAACGATGGTCAAGCCTTCCGCCTTCTCGGCCAGCCAGCCGATGGCGTTCAGGTCCAGCAGCAAGGTTTTCTTCAGCGTGGTGACCGTTTTCCAGTCGGCGCCGTTGACCGCCACGCCGCCCATGCTGCTCTTTTCCAGGTCGGAAGTCGTGGCGTTGAAGGCGGTTGCCGAAATATCGGTGGCCGTGCCGATCTCGATCAGCATCAGCTTGTTGAATACCTTGCCGTTTGGCGCGGCGCCCTGCTCGATCACGATGAACTTACCGTTGCCCAGCGCGACCACATCGCCGAGCTTGGCATTGCCGGTACGGCCATCCTGGTAATCGGCGCCGTCCAGCGGGTACGCGTACATCTTGCCGGCCTTGCCGGTGGTTGGATCGAACTCGGTCCAGCGGGTGAAGCGCGCAAAGCGTTCGATCTGCTCGCTCTTGCCGGTGACAGAGTACGGCGCGCTGCCATCGGTCAGCGGGCTTTGCAGGAAACCGTGCAGCTTGTCGGTGGTGGTATCCAGCGCCAGGCCTTCCATTCCGCGATTGGCGCGACGTTTCAGGAAGATGTCCGGCAGGCCGGTGCCCGGCGCGTACTTGTTCAAAATGATGCCGGTGGCGGGATCGATCTTCATGATGAACGGACCGTACTCGTCCGAGACCCACAGCACGTTACGCTTCTTATCGACGACGATGGCTTCAGTATCGATGCCGTTGGCGTCAAACGTGGCTTTACTGTTGGCGTCGTACTTCATCGCATCCATCACCGGCACTTCAGCCGAATTGCCCACCGCGCCAGGAGGCACGGCCAGGCCGCTGGTCTTCACCGTGGCCGACGCCTTGATCGGCGTGGACGAGGACAGCACCGCGCCGGACTTGCCGACGGTGATCACGCCGAACGCCGGCGCGAAGCTCGGCGACGGGAAAATCTTGGCGCCGATCACACCGGCGCCGGTCAGCGCCGGCAGGTTGGGACCGTCGCCGTTCGGGCCGCGATCGGTCAGGCCGTAGAACTCCAGCTCGCCATTGGCATTGGTGCCCTTGAAGGCGATCGAGGAACCGTAGGATGGCAGGAAACCTTGCGGGAAGTCTTCCTTCACTTTGGCATTCGCGCCTTCGTAAGGGATGTAATAGCTGGCGGCGGCCTGCACCTGATAGCGGGTTACCGTCACAGACACTGCGCCCAGCGGCGTGGTCTGGTTGAAGGTTTCGTTGACCGGTGTGCCGACCTTGGAAGCCAGCGTGTCTTCGAAGTGTTCGCGCACCAGCGCGCGGCGGCTGTCGTCGACGCTGCGGGCGGCGTACTTGGCGCCGGCGGCGGTCAGGTTGGCGCCGAGGGCGGTGTTGAAGACGTCGGCGGCGGTGTTGAAGTCGGCGGTTTTGGTGGCCAGCGCGGTTTTGACATCGGCGTTGAGCTTGATGCCGTTCGAAGGATCGCTGTCGTCATCCAGCAGTTGCAGGGCCAGCAGGCGGTTAACCACTTTGGCATCCTTGACGTCGGTGACGCCGGCCAGTTGCAGCGGCGTGATGGTGGCGGCGCAAGCGGCGCTGCCCAGCGCGATGCCGCCAATGCTGAAGCTGACGGTATCGCCGGCGTAGCAGGTGAATTCGCCCTTGGCGCTGGTGCTGGCTTTGGCGGCGGTACCGGCCACGTAGTCCAGGTTTTCCACCGCGCCGTCCAGGAAGACGCCGCTCATCGGCGTCTTGACCACTTCGGGCGCGCTATCGCTACCGCCGCAACCGGCCAAGACGGAAAATACGGCGAGCGACACCAAGGAGAATTTTTTCATGTTGACTTGTCCCTAATATTTGAAAAGGGACAAGCTTAACGAGGCGGCGTTACATGTTGATGACAGAACGCAAAAAGGCCCGTTCACATTGAACGGGCCTTCTCACTTAATAACTAGCTTGACGATAACCTACTTTCACACTGGTTGCAGCACTATCATCGGCGTAGAGTCGTTTCACGGTCCTGTTCGGGATGGGAAGGGGTGGGACCGACTTACTATGGTCATCAAGCTTTGACTTGTATGCTCTGGCGCCAACGGCGCCACAGCGAATCTGGAAGAAGTAAAGTTGGGGTAGCACACTCATCATCAGAGTAAATGCGTATAACCGTCAAGGTTATAGGGACAAGCCTTACGGGCAATTAGTATCAGTTAGCTTAATGCATTACTGCACTTCCACACCTGACCTATCAACGTCCTGGTCTCGAACGACCCTTCAAAGAGCTCAAGGCTCTGGGAAATCTCATCTCAAGGCAAGTTTCCCGCTTAGATGCTTTCAGCGGTTATCTCTTCCGAACTTAGCTACCCGGCAATGCCACTGGCGTGACAACCGGTACACCAGAGGTTCGTCCACTCCGGTCCTCTCGTACTAGGAGCAGCCCCCTTCAAATTTCCAACGCCCACGGCAGATAGGGACCAAACTGTCTCACGACGTTTTAAACCCAGCTCACGTACCACTTTAAATGGCGAACAGCCATACCCTTGGGACCGGCTACAGCCCCAGGATGTGATGAGCCGACATCGAGGTGCCAAACTCCCCCGTCGATATGAACTCTTGGGAGGAATCAGCCTGTTATCCCCAGAGTACCTTTTATCCGTTGAGCGATGGCCCTTCCATACAGAACCACCGGATCACTATGTCCTACTTTCGTACCTGCTCGACTTGTCGGTCTCGCAGTTAAGCACGCTTATGCCATTGCACTATCATCACGATGTCCGACCGTAATTAGCGTACCTTCGAACTCCTCCGTTACACTTTAGGAGGAGACCGCCCCAGTCAAACTGCCTACCATGCACTGTCCCCGATCCGGATAACGGACCAAGGTTAGAACCTCAAACAAACCAGGGTGGTATTTCAAGGTTGGCTCCACAGAAACTGGCGTTCCTGCTTCAAAGCCTCCCACCTATCCTACACAGATTGGTTCAAAGTCCAATGCAAAGCTACAGTAAAGGTTCATGGGGTCTTTCCGTCTAGCCGCGGGTAGATTGCATCATCACAAACATTTCAACTTCGCTGAGTCTCGGGAGGAGACAGTGTGGCCATCGTTACGCCATTCGTGCAGGTCGGAACTTACCCGACAAGGAATTTCGCTACCTTAGGACCGTTATAGTTACGGCCGCCGTTTACTGGGACTTCAATCAAGAGCTTGCACCCCATCATTTAATCTTCCAGCACCGGGCAGGCGTCACACCCTATACGTCCACTTTCGTGTTTGCAGAGTGCTGTGTTTTTATTAAACAGTCGCAGCCACCATTTTATTGCAACCTTTTCGCCCTATCACAGTAAAGTGACCAAGCTACCGAGGCGTACCTTTTCCCGAAGTTACGGTACCAATTTGCCGAGTTCCTTCTCCCGAGTTCTCTCAAGCGCCTTAGAATACTCATCTCGCCCACCTGTGTCGGTTTGCGGTACGGTCTCGTATGACTGAAGCTTAGAGGCTTTTCTTGGAACCACTTCCGATTGCTACGTGCACAAGTGCACTCGTCCCACTCCCTTGAATTACGCGCCCGGATTTGCCTAAGCGCCTTCTATGAAGCAGAAACTGACTATTCCAACAGTCAGACAACCTTCCGCGATCCGTCCCCCCATCGCATCATACGACGGTGCAGGAATATTAACCTGCTTCCCATCAGCTACGCATCTCTGCCTCGCCTTAGGGGCCGACTCACCCTGCTCCGATGAACGTTGAACAGGAAACCTTGGGCTTACGGCGTGGGGGCTTTTCACCCCCATTATCGCTACTCATGTCAGCATTCGCACTTCTGATACCTCCAGCATCCTTTACAAGACACCTTCGCAGGCTTACAGAACGCTCTCCTACCATATGCTTACGCATATCCGCAGCTTCGGTGACTGGCTTAGCCCCGTTACATCTTCCGCGCAGGACGACTCGATCAGTGAGCTATTACGCTTTCTTTAAATGATGGCTGCTTCTAAGCCAACATCCTGACTGTTTTAGCCTTCCCACTTCGTTTTCCACTTAGCCAATCTTTGGGACCTTAGCTGGCGGTCTGGGTTGTTTCCCTCTTGACGCCGGACGTTAGCACCCGACGTCTGTCTCCCAAGCTCGCACTCATCGGTATTCGGAGTTTGCAATGGTTTGGTAAGTCGCGATGACCCCCTAGCCATAACAGTGCTCTACCCCCGATGGTGATACTTGAGGCACTACCTAAATAGTTTTCGGAGAGAACCAGCTATTTCCAAGTTTGTTTAGCCTTTCACCCCTACCCACAGCTCATCCCCTAATTTTTCAACATTAGTGGGTTCGGACCTCCAGTGCGTGTTACCGCACCTTCATCCTGGCCATGAGTAGATCACTTGGTTTCGGGTCTACACCCAGCGACTATCGCCCTGTTCGGACTCGATTTCTCTACGGCTTCCCTATTCGGTTAACCTTGCCACTGAATGTAAGTCGCTGACCCATTATACAAAAGGTACGCAGTCACCCCACGAAGAGGCTCCTACTGTTTGTATGCACACGGTTTCAGGATCTATTTCACTCCCCTCCCGGGGTTCTTTTCGCCTTTCCCTCACGGTACTGGTTCACTATCGGTCGATTACGAGTATTTAGCCTTGGAGGATGGTCCCCCCATATTCAGACAGGATTTCTCGTGTCCCGCCCTACTTGTCGCACGCTTAGTACCACCGGTCTGATTTCATGTACGGGGCTATCACCCGCTATGGCTGCCATTTCCAGAGCATTCCATTATCAGTCCGACTATCACGTGCAGGCTCTTCCCATTTCGCTCGCCACTACTTTGGGAATCTCGGTTGATTTCTTTTCCTGCAGCTACTTAGATGTTTCAGTTCGCCGCGTTCGCTTCGTACACCTATGTATTCAGTGTACGATGACCTAAAAGGCCGGGTTTCCCCATTCGGAAATCTGCGGATCAAAGCTTGTTTGCTAGCTCCCCGCAGCTTATCGCAAGCTACTACGTCCTTCATCGCCTGTAATCGCCAAGGCATCCACCATGTGCACTTATTCACTTGTCCCTATAACCTTGACGGCTATAGTCTAAGCATTTACTACTTTGTGATGATGAGTTTTACTACCCAAGCATGTATCTGTCGATACACGCTTAATAAAACTTTACTTCTTCCAGATTGTTAAAGAACGTTACAGCAGATAAGTGTGAGCGCTTAGTAGTGATTCCGAAGAATCCTGCAAACTCTAGAAAGGAGGTGATCCAGCCGCACCTTCCGATACGGCTACCTTGTTACGACTTCACCCCAGTCACGAATCCTACCGTGGTAAGCGCCCTCCTTGCGGTTAAGCTACCTACTTCTGGTAAAACCCGCTCCCATGGTGTGACGGGCGGTGTGTACAAGACCCGGGAACGTATTCACCGCGACATGCTGATCCGCGATTACTAGCGATTCCAACTTCATGCAGTCGAGTTGCAGACTACAATCCGGACTACGATACACTTTCTGGGATTAGCTCCCCCTCGCGGGTTGGCGGCCCTCTGTATGTACCATTGTATGACGTGTGAAGCCCTACCCATAAGGGCCATGAGGACTTGACGTCATCCCCACCTTCCTCCGGTTTGTCACCGGCAGTCTCATTAGAGTGCTCTTTCGTAGCAACTAATGACAAGGGTTGCGCTCGTTGCGGGACTTAACCCAACATCTCACGACACGAGCTGACGACAGCCATGCAGCACCTGTGTAATGGTTCCCTTTCGGGCACTTCCAAATCTCTCCGGAATTCCATCCATGTCAAGGGTAGGTAAGGTTTTTCGCGTTGCATCGAATTAATCCACATCATCCACCGCTTGTGCGGGTCCCCGTCAATTCCTTTGAGTTTTAATCTTGCGACCGTACTCCCCAGGCGGTCTACTTCACGCGTTAGCTGCGTTACCAAGTCAATTAAGACCCGACAACTAGTAGACATCGTTTAGGGCGTGGACTACCAGGGTATCTAATCCTGTTTGCTCCCCACGCTTTCGTGCATGAGCGTCAGTTTTGACCCAGGGGGCTGCCTTCGCCATCGGTGTTCCTCCACATATCTACGCATTTCACTGCTACACGTGGAATTCTACCCCCCTCTGCCAAACTCTAGCCTTGCAGTCTCCATTGCCATTCCCAGGTTGAGCCCGGGGATTTCACAACAGACTTACAAAACCGCCTGCGCACGCTTTACGCCCAGTAATTCCGATTAACGCTTGCACCCTACGTATTACCGCGGCTGCTGGCACGTAGTTAGCCGGTGCTTATTCTTCAGGTACCGTCATGAGCCACGGGTATTATCCGTAACCTTTTCTTCCCTGACAAAAGAGCTTTACAACCCGAAGGCCTTCTTCACTCACGCGGCATTGCTGGATCAGGCTTGCGCCCATTGTCCAAAATTCCCCACTGCTGCCTCCCGTAGGAGTCTGGACCGTGTCTCAGTTCCAGTGTGGCTGGTCGTCCTCTCAGACCAGCTACTGATCGATGCCTTGGTAGGCTTTTACCCTACCAACTAGCTAATCAGATATCGGCCGCTCCAGGAGCACAAGGCCTTGCGGTCCCCTGCTTTCATCCTTGGATCGTATGCGGTATTAGCGTAACTTTCGCTACGTTATCCCCCACTCTTGGGTACGTTCCGATATATTACTCACCCGTTCGCCACTCGCCACCAGGTTGCCCCGTGCTGCCGTTCGACTTGCATGTGTAAGGCATGCCGCCAGCGTTCAATCTGAGCCAGGATCAAACTCTTTAGTTTAATCTCTGTTTTATGACCATTTCTGGCCATGGTTCGCTCACTCAAAATACTGACAGTATTTCTACTGAATATTTCTTTGTTGAGCATTTAATGCTTTTTGTTGCAGCACTAAACGCCCACACTTATCAACTGTATATTTTTAAAGATCATCTTGTGTTGCTAGCTGAAGAAGCGTTTTGTTCATCAGCGAAGAGGCAAGATTATGAAGTGTTTCAAACATTTCGTCAAGCTCTTCTTTTTCTCGCTAACTTCACATTTACATGTGTTGTCTTGCGAGGGACAGAATCATACCAAGGGGAATCTGGTTTGGCAAGGCCTGAATTTCAGGCGTTGTTGATCACCACATCGACGCGCTTGTGCACATCTTCTGCGAAGGCCAGGAACTCGCGCATTTCCTCGGGCTGGTTCACGTCCAGCGCATACCATTCGGCCGAGCCGCCGGCCTTGCGGATTTCGGTCACCAGCGCATGCAACTTGCTGGAGCGGCGCGCGCCCAGCACCACATGGTGTCCCTCGCCGGCCAGCTGGCGCGCGGTCGCCGGACCGCTACCCCGGCTGGCGCCGGCAATCAGAATAACTTTGCGATGGGTTTGATTCATGATGCCGTCCTTTCAAAGCCATTAACACGAGGCTGCATCTTACGGAATTAGCGCTATGCTGCGAATGCACATGCCTATGTAGTTCTTGCCTAATCCTATGGATCGCAGCAGCAAGCATAGCGAAGCAGGCGGGAATCATGGATCATTCCTATTCCTCACCACAATCAACAAGGAGTGAAGCGTGGAACGCATGATTGCCCTGCACAACCAGCTGGCACGTACCGACGGCTATACCGAAACGCTGGTCGACGACGTGCGCCTGACACGCTCGACGCAAAGCGCCACCAAGTCGCCCGCCATGTACGATCCGTGCATCGCCATAGCCCTGCAGGGCCGCAAGCGCACCTACTTCGGCAACGACATTCTGCAGTTCGACGCCGACCACTATCTGGTGGTCGCCGTGCCGATGCCGTTCACCGCCACCACGGAGGCGTCGGAAGAAAATCCTTTCCTGGGTATTTCGATCCGCGTCGACCGCACCACACTGGCCGACCTGATGTTCGCCATCGATCAAACCGACAACGAAGTGCCGGCCATGCCCAAGGGGATGATGACCACGCGCATGGATGAACGCCTGCGCAACACCGTGCAGCGCCTGCTGGAAACACTGAACTCACCACTGGAGGCGCGCGTGCTGGGACCGGGCATCGTGAGGGAGATCTGCTATCGCGTGCTGATGGGCGAACAAGGCGCGGCCATGCGCGCGGCGCTGACCAGCCAGGGCCAGTTCGGTCGCATCGCCAAGGCCTTGCGCCGCATCCACGCAGATTATGCGGCCGACATCGACGTCGGCATGCTGGCTGCGGAAGCCAATATGAGCGTGCCGGCCTTCCACGTCCACTTCAAATCGGTGACGCACTGCTCGCCGATTCAATACCTGAAATCGGCGCGGCTGCACCAGGCGCGGTTGCTGATGGCGCGCAGCGACATCACGGCGCAATCGGCCTCGGCGCAGGTGGGCTATGAAAGCCCGTCGCAGTTCAGCCGCGAGTTCAAGCGCTACTTCGGCCGCAGCCCGAGCGAGGAAGTGCACGCCATGCGCCGCTTCCTGACCGTGCAGCCGGCCGAGCCATCAAGATTGCTGTAGCGCGCCGTCGTTTTCAAATTTCAAATTTCAGCAAACGCGTACTCGTGCTGTCCATCGCGGATGGTCAGGGTGCGCTTGCCCGCCTTGTCGCCGACGAGAAACTCCAAGCCCCATAACGCCGCGTTGGTGGTCACGAATGAAGTCGTACCGTCTTCGTTCTTGCGCACGCCCATCGGCGAGCGCCACTCGCCAAAATCAAACGTCAGTTGTCGGCCCTGGCGACGCACCGTCAGCTCGCCCAGTTCGGTGCTGCGATAGCGCGGCGCCAGCTTGGCTGCGGCCGCCGCATCCGGTTTGGAGCGATGCAGCTCCGCCTTCAGTTCGGCAGCATCGCGCTGCGCCGCCTGGCGCACGCCGTCGGCCGCTTCCGGCTTGCCGTCATAAACGATCTCCATCAAGCGACGCAGCATCGGCCGCAGCAACATGCCGCCCTGGTCGGAATTGGTCAACAGCACAGCGCCGATGCCGCTGTCGGGCAGCAGGTAGATATTGCTCTTGTAACCGAACATGCTGCCGCCGTGATACACAGCCGGCACGCCCCACGCGGTTTCCACCGTCAAGCCCATGCCGTAGTTGCGGTTCTCGCCTTCCGACACCTGCGGTACGCGGCGGGCCAGCAAGGCCTGGGCCGAGACCATCTGACGGCCATCGGGCAGCTTGCCCTCGTTGGCTTCCAGCTGAACGTAACGGATCAAATCGTGCGCCGAGGTCCAGATGCCGCCGGCAGGCCGGTGCGGCACCACCGAGTAATTGAATCCCATCGGCAGCACCTCGACTTTGCCGTTGAGCGCGGTCGCATGCGGGCTGGCATGGTTCGAGCGCAGCGCTCGCGCCATGTCGAAGGTGCTGGCATTCATGCCCAGCGGCGTGAGGATGCGTTTTTGCATGGCCTCGTCATACGCGGGGCCGAGCGGCTTGTCCGGGTAGGCGATGTGGCCACCGATATAACCGGCGGCCGACGCCATCAGATTATTGTATTGGAAGACCTCGCCGAAGCCGCTGGTCGGGCTATTGGTGGCCAGCAGTTTCAGGGAATCTTCGGGCGTGGCGTTCTTGAATTCAAAAATCCATTCCAGATCCTGCCGCGGCAAGCCGGTGCAGGCACACACCAGGTGCTTGACCAATACCTTGGCCGTCGTCTCGGCGCTGCCGAGCTTGAATTCCGGATAGACCTGCACCACCGGCTGATCCCACTGCAGCTTGCCTTCGTCGACCAGGGTCGACAGCATCAGCGTGCTCATGCCCTTGGTGTTGGAGGCCGCCATGAACAACGTGTTGCCATCGACCGGCGCCGGCTTGCCCACCTCACGCACGCCGAGGCCGCCTTCAAACACAATCTTGCCGTGATCCATCAGCGCGTAAGAGAGGCCGGGGATGCCCAGCGTTTTCATGGCGTCGAGCAGGAAGGTGCGCATCTCCTGCTGGCGCGCCGCATCCAGTGGCCGTGGCGTGCGGCCGGCGAACGATTCACGCACATAGTCCTTCGGCTGCACGCTTTGCAAGGCCAGCCGGTAAGCGGCCTCGCGCTTGCTCAGTGTTTGCTCGCTGCCGTCCACCAGCAGCACCGTCCACTTCTTACCGTTGAGCAGTGCGCGCGCCTCGATCCAGCGCTTTTCAGCAGGCGTAGTCTCGTAGTCAGTGCCGGTATGTTCCTGCCAGCCGTTGCTAGCCTCCCGCTTGGTCGACAGCCGGATGGTGCGCTTGAAGCCGGGCTGATATCTTTGCCATGCCGCCGCCGTCGCCGCTTCCGCGTTGTCCGCGCCAACCTCCACCAGCACCAACCGTGAATCGCCTTCCGGCGCGGTCAGGATCAGCATGCCCTGCTCGCGCTGGACCAGCCAGTCACGGGCGCCGTTGATGCTGTTGGCACCGGCGATCAGCGGCGTGTCGGCGTCGAGCTTGCCGCTTTGATCCTGCCCGAGCGCGGAGCTGGCCAGCACAAGCCCGAAGGCGAAAGGAAGAAACGAGCGAGCATGCATGATGAAACCCCTCATGGTTGAAATGATAATTATCATATTATCACCTCATGGCCGCATCAAGATTGCTTTAAAGATAATGAAGAGGTACTATGCGCGCAGGGCAGCATTGCAAAATAAACAAATGCTGCGTTTCGTCGTACCACTTTAATCCGGAGTTTCCATGCGATTCAAGCTCAGCGCTGTCGTACTCGGCCTGCTGGCCGCCGTCCCTGCTTTTGCCCAGTCCAACTTCCAACCTGGCGTCTACCTGTCGACCGATATCGGCCGCGCCTCGATCTCATCCAAATACGTCGACAACAGCGGCGACGCCACCTTGAGCGCCGCCATCGGCTATCAATACACGCCCGCGCTCGGCTTTGAAATCTATACGCGCGGACTGAGCCTCAATCCCTTCCGTGGCGCCTTCGCCGAGGCGGGCTACTATCCCGACTCCCACTACGGCATCGCCGTGCTGGGCACCGCCCACCTGGACCAGCATTTTTCCTTGTACGGCCGCGCCGGCATCGGCCGCACCAGTATGCGCGCCAACCGCAGCTCGCTGGGTGGCCGCGACGAGACCGATCCTATCGTCGGCGTCGGCGCCGGTTATAACTTCAACCGCAACTGGTCGCTCAATCTCGAAGGCAGCTACCTGACCAAGACCGAAGTCACGCTGCTCACCTTTGGCGTGCGCTATCAGTTCTGATCGGCTGCGACACTTGGATAAAGCTGCGCCAGCGTAGCGCTGCTCATCCGCTGCATCAACGCTTGCAACGCCGGCGCCGCTTCACCACGGCGCGCGGCTTGCCACAGGGCGGGCAACGCGGCCTCTTCCCGCGCCACCGCCTGCTCCACCGCGCTTTGCCAGAATGCCGGCGCCTCGCTTTCAACAAAGCCGCCGCGCCCGCGTCCGAAATGCGCCACCGTCAGATAACGCAGAATCCCGGCCACCACCAACGAGCGCATGAAGGCATCGGTGAACTGCATGGTGGGCTGTTTGCGGTCGGTGCCGGCATTGAAGCCCCAGGCCGCACCGGCGAACGTTAGCGCGCCCACCACACCGCCCAGCAACGCGCCGCCGCCGAGGGTCAAGCCGCCCGCCATCAGGTCTGCCGACAAGCCGGTGGCCGCGCCGGAAATCATTGCCCCCAACAGCCCGGCCTGTGCCTTGTCGATGGGCGCACGCACGGCAAAATAATCGCGCACTTGCGCATTGATGGTGGCGGCCTGCGCAGGATCGAGCTGATGCAGAATCAATAGCTCGCGCGTCAGTTCCGTTACGCCCTGGTTGAGACGAGCGACCAACTCGCTCATCGCCTGATCCTGGCGCTGCTGCGCTGCGCTCTTGCCGATGCCCACCGCTTTCAACGCCGTCTTCAACAGGCCGCCATCCGACTCCGGCATGGCGACGCTGTCGCGCGCGGCGCTATGCAGCTGCGTTGCCAGCAACTGCATCGCTTGTTCGTAGCGCGCGGCGTTGCGCGCTTCCCATGCCGCGAACAAACGCGCATAGGCCGGCCGCAACGCGGCGTCGAGCTGCTTGCCGATGGCGTCATAAAACACGCGCTCATGCACCCAGCAACGGCCGAACGCATCCAGTGCCAGCACCTCGCGCACCACGGCATATTGGCGCAGATGATCGCGCCAACGCGCTTGCTCGGCCAGGTCCGCCTGCGGCCGCGCCGGCCCGGTCTGGTTGAGCAGCACGATCACCGGTTTGCCCAGCCATTCCAGGATTTTCATCTCGGCCGGGACATAGCCTGTGTCCTGCGGATCTTCGGCCGCGTTCACCAGATACAGCACCACATCGGCGTCATCGCGCGCGGCGCGCAAGGCTTGCTGGCTCAGCCAAAACGGCCGGTCGCGATAGCGGTCCAGCACTTCGCGCAGGAACCAGCCGATCGGGTTACCGGCCTGCGCCAAGCGCCGTTGCAAACGCACGGAATCGCCAAAGCCCGGCGTATCCCACAGTAGCAGGCGATCGCCTTCCGGCGTGGTCAGCAGCGTGTGCGATTCGGAACGGATGGTCACGTGCGCGGCGTCGCGTACTTCACCGACATCGATGCCGGTCAGCGTGCGCGCCAGCGTGGTCTTGCCGTTGTTGGTGTGCGAGATCAGCGCCAGTTGGATCGTGCTGCTCATTGCGGCTCCAGCAGATTCACCACGCTGGCGGTGGCGTGATGGAAGCGGCAGAACTCCTGCCACAAGGCCACGCGTTCAGCCAGGCGCTCGGCGCCCATGCGTTCCAGATAGGCCGACTCGTCAAGCAGCACCATGAAGCCGGGCGGCGCCGCCTTCACCAGTTGATCGAGAAGCGCGCCATGATTTTCCTGTTCCGGCGTGGCGGTCAGATTGAACAGCGCGGCCGTGATGGCGGCCTCGCCCTGCAAATCCTGCGGCGTCTCGCCATACGCTATCGAAGGCCGCAACATCAGCCGGCCTTGCTCGCCCAACAGCTTGATGGCCACCGCTTCCATGCCCCGATGACGTCGTTCATCGACGGTAAAACTATACGGCAGCACGCGCAGCGTTCCGCCTTTCGCCATGCCCATGGTGTCGTTAAGCTTGCGGAAATACGGCTGCTCCAGATCGAGCGCAAAATGGCGCGACAAGCGCGCAGCACGCCAATGCGCGAAGGCAGCCAGCAGCAGGCGCGGCGCCACCACCAGCAAGAGAATAGTGGCCGCATACAAATGTACCCAGCGCGCGCCGGCGGCAGGTGTGATGGTGGGGAAGCGCAGCACTTCGATTTCCGCCAGCGTAAATTCTTGAAGATGGAACAGCGCCACGGCCGGTGCGAACAAAGCCGACAACAAGCCATGGACTTGCGCGGCATTCAGGAAAGTGCTCTCCCATCCGGCCGCGTATTGCGACAGCAGGCCGCGCGCATACAGCGAAGCCAGCGCGCCGACGGCAAATGCGGCGGCGCTTAGATGCACCGCGCGGCCCAGTCGCGCGGCATTCAGTTTGGCGCTGAGCTCGGACCATTCACGCAGGAAGTTCAGCACCGCTGCCGACAGCACGGACGGCAGTTTGCGCGGCGCCTTCAAACGGTGCGGCACGCGCGGTTTCGATGGAAGGAACAGCCAGACCAGCAAGCCCAGATAAACCAGCAGGTTCCAGCCGATGATGAGCAGCAGCGGTGCCGACAGCAAATCGACGCGGTGCGGATCGGTAATGCGATCCAGCCCGGCGCCAAGCAGCAGTGCTATCAACGGCAAAGCCCACGCCAATGGCTGCAAGGGCGAGCGCTGCTTCAGAAAAGAGGCAAAGGAGGAATGGCGTTCAGCCAGGCGCTTCAGCAGTTGTTCGGCGCGTTGGTGCAGAAAATCGTCGCCGGTGACTTCGGTCTTGCGGTCGGCGGCGCGCCATTGGGCCAGCTCGCGCGCGCTGCGGCTGGCATATTTGCGATCGTCGTCGCTGAGGATTTCTTTTTGTTGGTCGGCGGTCTCGATGGCACGGACCAGGACGACGTCTCTCGCAGTAGATTCATTCATGCGCAGAGTATAAAGCACAACGCAAAAAGGCCCGGTCATAGACCGGGCCCTCTCACTTAATAACTAGCTTGACGATAACCTACTTTCACACTGGTTGCAGCACTATCATCGGCGTAGAGTCGTTTCACGGTCCTGTTCGGGATGGGAAGGGGTGGGACCGACTTACTATGGTCATCAAGCTTTGACTTGTATGCTGTGGCGCCGACGGCGCCACAGCGAATCTGGGAGAAGTAAAGTTTTGGTTGGGGTAGCACACTCATCATCAGAGTAAATGCGTATAACCGTCAAGGTTATAGGGACAAGCCGTACGGGCAATTAGTATCAGTTAGCTTAATGCATTACTGCACTTCCACACCTGACCTATCAACGTCCTGGTCTCGAACGACCCTTCAAAGAGCTCAAGGCTCTGGGAAATCTCATCTCAAGGCAAGTTTCCCGCTTAGATGCTTTCAGCGGTTATCTCTTCCGAACTTAGCTACCCGGCAATGCCACTGGCGTGACAACCGGTACACCAGAGGTTCGTCCACTCCGGTCCTCTCGTACTAGGAGCAGCCCCCTTCAAATTTCCAACGCCCACGGCAGATAGGGACCAAACTGTCTCACGACGTTTTAAACCCAGCTCACGTACCACTTTAAATGGCGAACAGCCATACCCTTGGGACCGGCTACAGCCCCAGGATGTGATGAGCCGACATCGAGGTGCCAAACTCCCCCGTCGATATGAACTCTTGGGAGGAATCAGCCTGTTATCCCCAGAGTACCTTTTATCCGTTGAGCGATGGCCCTTCCATACAGAACCACCGGATCACTATGTCCTACTTTCGTACCTGCTCGACTTGTCGGTCTCGCAGTTAAGCACGCTTATGCCATTGCACTATCATCACGATGTCCGACCGTAATTAGCGTACCTTCGAACTCCTCCGTTACACTTTAGGAGGAGACCGCCCCAGTCAAACTGCCTACCATGCACTGTCCCCGATCCGGATAACGGACCAAGGTTAGAACCTCAAACAAACCAGGGTGGTATTTCAAGGTTGGCTCCACGCAGACTGGCGTCCACGCTTCAAAGCCTCCCACCTATCCTACACAGATTGGTTCAAAGTCCAATGCAAAGCTACAGTAAAGGTTCATGGGGTCTTTCCGTCTAGCCGCGGGTAGATTGCATCATCACAAACATTTCAACTTCGCTGAGTCTCGGGAGGAGACAGTGTGGCCATCGTTACGCCATTCGTGCAGGTCGGAACTTACCCGACAAGGAATTTCGCTACCTTAGGACCGTTATAGTTACGGCCGCCGTTTACTGGGACTTCAATCAAGAGCTTGCACCCCATCATTTAATCTTCCAGCACCGGGCAGGCGTCACACCCTATACGTCCACTTTCGTGTTTGCAGAGTGCTGTGTTTTTATTAAACAGTCGCAGCCACCATTTTATTGCAACCTTTTCGCCCTATCACAGTAAAGTGACCAAGCTACCGAGGCGTACCTTTTCCCGAAGTTACGGTACCAATTTGCCGAGTTCCTTCTCCCGAGTTCTCTCAAGCGCCTTAGAATACTCATCTCGCCCACCTGTGTCGGTTTGCGGTACGGTCTCGTATGACTGAAGCTTAGAGGCTTTTCTTGGAACCACTTCCGATTGCTACGTGTACAAGTACACTCGTCCCACTCCCTTGAATTACGTGCCCGGATTTGCCTAAGCACCTTCTATGAAGCAGAAACTGACTATTCCAACAGTCAGACAACCTTCCGCGATCCGTCCCCCCATCGCATCATACGACGGTGCAGGAATATTAACCTGCTTCCCATCAGCTACGCATCTCTGCCTCGCCTTAGGGGCCGACTCACCCTGCTCCGATGAACGTTGAACAGGAAACCTTGGGCTTACGGCGTGGGGGCTTTTCACCCCCATTATCGCTACTCATGTCAGCATTCGCACTTCTGATACCTCCAGCATCCTTTACAAGACACCTTCGCAGGCTTACAGAACGCTCTCCTACCATATGCTTACGCATATCCGCAGCTTCGGTGACTGGCTTAGCCCCGTTACATCTTCCGCGCAGGACGACTCGATCAGTGAGCTATTACGCTTTCTTTAAATGATGGCTGCTTCTAAGCCAACATCCTGACTGTTTTAGCCTTCCCACTTCGTTTTCCACTTAGCCAATCTTTGGGACCTTAGCTGGCGGTCTGGGTTGTTTCCCTCTTGACGCCGGACGTTAGCACCCGACGTCTGTCTCCCAAGCTCGCACTCATCGGTATTCGGAGTTTGCAATGGTTTGGTAAGTCGCGATGACCCCCTAGCCATAACAGTGCTCTACCCCCGATGGTGATACTTGAGGCACTACCTAAATAGTTTTCGGAGAGAACCAGCTATTTCCAAGTTTGTTTAGCCTTTCACCCCTACCCACAGCTCATCCCCTAATTTTTCAACATTAGTGGGTTCGGACCTCCAGTGCGTGTTACCGCACCTTCATCCTGGCCATGAGTAGATCACTTGGTTTCGGGTCTACACCCAGCGACTATCGCCCTGTTCGGACTCGATTTCTCTACGGCTTCCCTATTCGGTTAACCTTGCCACTGAATGTAAGTCGCTGACCCATTATACAAAAGGTACGCAGTCACCCCACAAGGAGGCTCCTACTGTTTGTATGCACACGGTTTCAGGATCTATTTCACTCCCCTCCCGGGGTTCTTTTCGCCTTTCCCTCACGGTACTGGTTCACTATCGGTCGATTACGAGTATTTAGCCTTGGAGGATGGTCCCCCCATATTCAGACAGGATTTCTCGTGTCCCGCCCTACTTGTCGCACGCTTAGTACCACCGGTCTGATTTCATGTACGGGGCTATCACCCGCTATGGCTGCCATTTCCAGAGCATTCCATTATCAGTCCGACTATCACGTGCAGGCTCTTCCCATTTCGCTCGCCACTACTTTGGGAATCTCGGTTGATTTCTTTTCCTGCAGCTACTTAGATGTTTCAGTTCGCCGCGTTCGCTTCGTACACCTATGTATTCAGTGTACGATGACCTAAAAGGCCGGGTTTCCCCATTCGGAAATCTGCGGATCAAAGCTTGTTTGCTAGCTCCCCGCAGCTTATCGCAAGCTACTACGTCCTTCATCGCCTGTAATCGCCAAGGCATCCACCATGTGCACTTATTCACTTGTCCCTATAACCTTGACGGCTATAGTCTAAGCATTTACTACTTTGTGATGATGAGTTTTACTACCCAAGCATGTATCTGTCGATACACGCTTAATAAAACTTTACTTCTTCCAGATTGTTAAAGAACGTTACAGCAGATAAGTGTGAGCGCTTAGTAGTGATTCCGAAGAATCCTGCAAACTCTAGAAAGGAGGTGATCCAGCCGCACCTTCCGATACGGCTACCTTGTTACGACTTCACCCCAGTCACGAATCCTACCGTGGTAAGCGCCCTCCTTGCGGTTAAGCTACCTACTTCTGGTAAAACCCGCTCCCATGGTGTGACGGGCGGTGTGTACAAGACCCGGGAACGTATTCACCGCGACATGCTGATCCGCGATTACTAGCGATTCCAACTTCATGCAGTCGAGTTGCAGACTACAATCCGGACTACGATACACTTTCTGGGATTAGCTCCCCCTCGCGGGTTGGCGGCCCTCTGTATGTACCATTGTATGACGTGTGAAGCCCTACCCATAAGGGCCATGAGGACTTGACGTCATCCCCACCTTCCTCCGGTTTGTCACCGGCAGTCTCATTAGAGTGCTCTTTCGTAGCAACTAATGACAAGGGTTGCGCTCGTTGCGGGACTTAACCCAACATCTCACGACACGAGCTGACGACAGCCATGCAGCACCTGTGTAATGGTTCCCTTTCGGGCACTTCCAAATCTCTCCGGAATTCCATCCATGTCAAGGGTAGGTAAGGTTTTTCGCGTTGCATCGAATTAATCCACATCATCCACCGCTTGTGCGGGTCCCCGTCAATTCCTTTGAGTTTTAATCTTGCGACCGTACTCCCCAGGCGGTCTACTTCACGCGTTAGCTGCGTTACCAAGTCAATTAAGACCCGACAACTAGTAGACATCGTTTAGGGCGTGGACTACCAGGGTATCTAATCCTGTTTGCTCCCCACGCTTTCGTGCATGAGCGTCAGTTTTGACCCAGGGGGCTGCCTTCGCCATCGGTGTTCCTCCACATATCTACGCATTTCACTGCTACACGTGGAATTCTACCCCCCTCTGCCAAACTCTAGCCTTGCAGTCTCCATTGCCATTCCCAGGTTGAGCCCGGGGATTTCACAACAGACTTACAAAACCGCCTGCGCACGCTTTACGCCCAGTAATTCCGATTAACGCTTGCACCCTACGTATTACCGCGGCTGCTGGCACGTAGTTAGCCGGTGCTTATTCTTCAGGTACCGTCATGAGCCACGGGTATTATCCGTAACCTTTTCTTCCCTGACAAAAGAGCTTTACAACCCGAAGGCCTTCTTCACTCACGCGGCATTGCTGGATCAGGCTTGCGCCCATTGTCCAAAATTCCCCACTGCTGCCTCCCGTAGGAGTCTGGACCGTGTCTCAGTTCCAGTGTGGCTGGTCGTCCTCTCAGACCAGCTACTGATCGATGCCTTGGTAGGCTTTTACCCTACCAACTAGCTAATCAGATATCGGCCGCTCCAGGAGCACAAGGCCTTGCGGTCCCCTGCTTTCATCCTTGGATCGTATGCGGTATTAGCGTAACTTTCGCTACGTTATCCCCCACTCTTGGGTACGTTCCGATATATTACTCACCCGTTCGCCACTCGCCACCAGGTTGCCCCGTGCTGCCGTTCGACTTGCATGTGTAAGGCATGCCGCCAGCGTTCAATCTGAGCCAGGATCAAACTCTTTAGTTTAATCTCTGTTTTATGGCCATTTCTGGCCATGGTTCGCTCACTCAAAATACTGACAGTATTTCTACTGAATATTTCTTTGTTGAGCATTTAATGCTTTTTGTTGCAGCACTAAACGCCCACACTTATCAACTGTATATTTTTAAAGATCATCTTGTGTTGCTAGCTGAAGAAGCGTTTTGTTCTCAGCGAAGAAGGAAGAGTATGAAGCGTTTTCAGCATTTCGTCAACCTTCTTTTTCACCCCGCTTAACGCTGCATTTGCATGCTGTGTCTTGCGAGGGACAGAATCATATCAAAGACCCTCGAAGTTTGGCAAGCGCTTTTCGAGGAAAGCCTTCATGCCCTCTTTCTGGGCTGGCGTACCGAAGGCAGCCTGGAACAAACGGCGCTCATAAGTAACGCCTTCCGACAGCGTGGTTTCAAAGGCGCGATTGACGGAATCCTTGATCTGCATGGCTACCGAAGTCGACATCGAGGCGATCTGCGTGGCGATGGCCAGCACTTCTTCGATCAGCTTGTCCGCCGGGATCACGCGCGACACCAGGCCGATGCGTTCCGCCTCGGCGGCGTCGATCATGCGCGCGGTCAGCAGCATGTCCATGGCCTTGGCCTTGCCGATGGCGCGCGGCAGGCGCTGGGTGCCGCCGGCGCCCGGCACCACGCCGACCTTGATCTCAGGCTGGCCGAACTTGGCGTTGTCCGCCGCCACCAGGAAGTCGCACATCATGGCCAGCTCGCAGCCACCGCCCAGCGCGAAGCCGGCGACGGCGCCGATCACCGGCTTGCGCACGCGCAGCACGTGCTCCCAGTTGCGTCCGATGTAGTTGTCGCGATAAGTATCCGGGTAGGTGTAGTCCACCATGGCGGCAATGTCGGCGCCGGCGGCAAAGGCTTTCTCGCTGCCGGTCAGCACGATGCAGCCGATGGCCGGATCGGCGTCGTACATATATAACGCTTCGCCAAGCTCATTCATCATGCGGTCGTTCAGTGCATTCAGGGCTTTTGGGCGGTTCAGGCGGATCAGTGCGACTTTGCCGTGCACTTCGACGATCAGGTCTTCGTATTGCATGTGTTCCTCCAAGTGGAATATTTTACCGGGCGATTGTAGCGCCTAACCTCGGCACTGGTATTATTGAAATTCGGCAATTAGCATTCAGAGCATCCCATTCTTACCTCTTTCCGCAAGGCGCTGGCCGGTGACGAGCTGCTGCGCAACGGCGATTTCCGCCGCTATTGGTCCAGCGCCATCCTCAACGGTTTCGGCAGCTATGTCAGCGCGCTGGCGCTTCCACTGTGCTCGGTGCTGCTGTTGAAAGCCTCGCCCGCGCAGATGGGCATGATGGGCGCCATGGCCGCGCTGCCGTTCGCCCTGCTGGCCCTGCCGGCCGGCGTGATCCTCGACCGCAACCGCAAGCTGCCCATCCTGCTGGCGAGCAAAGCCATCCAGGCGGTGACGCTGGCCAGCATTCCGCTGGCGTGGTGGCTGGGCCTGCTGACGATACCTTGGATGTATGCGGTCTCCTTCATCACCGGCGCCTGCGGCGTGATCGGCGGCGGCGCCGAGGTGGTGTTCCTCACCAACCTGATCGGCCGCGACAGGCTGACCGACGCCCAGTCCAAGTTTGCCGCCACTGACTCCGGCTCGCGCCTGCTGGCGCCCGGCCTGGCCGGCCTGCTGGTTCAGTGGCTGAGCGCGCCCTATGCGATCCTCCTCAACGCCTGCAGCTTCGTGGTCTCGATTGCCCTGCTGCGCAAGATGA
The DNA here is from genome assembly GCF_054461335.1 of Duganella paludis. Classification (NCBI taxonomy): domain Bacteria; kingdom Pseudomonadati; phylum Pseudomonadota; class Betaproteobacteria; order Burkholderiales; family Oxalobacteraceae; genus Duganella; species Duganella paludis. The sequence continues at coordinate 3,867,744 of NZ_CM136922.1, read as the reverse complement.
AGGCCAACGATCCCAAGCCGCCGCCCTCGGCCAAGCATCCCTTACGAGATATCCAGGACGGCTTCCGTTTTATCTGGAGCCAGCCGCTGCTGCGCACGCTGGCCTGGACTTCAGCCCTGTGGCACCTGCTGTTCTATGGTTTCGCCGCCCTGCAGATGATTTTCTGCACCCGCGAACTCGGCATGAGCCCCGGCATGCTGGGCGTGGCGCAGATGATAGGCGGCATCGGCGTGCTGGTCAGTTCCATGCTGCTGAAACCGCTGTCCCAGCGCTTCGGCTCGGCCGGCACCATGTTGATCGGCGTCGGCCTGTGCACCTTCGCGTACACCGTCAATGCGCTGATCCCGGCCAACCTGTTTGGCTACCCGCTGGCCAGCGCGATCGCCTGCGCCGCCCTGTCGCTGTTCCTCGATTGCGGCGTGATGCTGTTCCTGATGCCCTACACCACCATGCGCCAGAAGGTCACGCCGGACGAATACCTGGGCCGCATGATTTCCACCATGCGCTTCCTGACGGTGGCGATTGCGCCGCTCGGCGCGCTGACGGCCGGCTACCTGGGCGAGCACTTCGGCGTGCGTACCGGCCTGGCTTGCGTAGCGGCCGGCAGCATCGCGCTGATGCTGTTGCTGGCCTGGTCCCCATCCGTGCGCCAGAAAAACTAGGTAGACAGTAGGCTGGTTCCAGTCCATTACCGGGAGCCCGCCATGTTCAAATCCATTCTGTTACCCACCGACGGTTCCGACCTGTCGGACAAAGCCACCGCCATCGCCGTCGAATTCGCCCGCCTGCACCAGGCGCGCATCACCGCTGTCGCCGTGATCCAGCCCATGCTGCTGCCCACGCTAGGCGACGGCGGCGCCGTGCTGGAAGCCGGCGAGTACGAAACGCAGATGCAGGACGCCGCGCGCGCCCACATCGCCAAGGTGGCGGCGGCCGCCGCTGCGGGCGGCATTCCGTTCGAGGGAGTGATTGCGATGTCGGCCAAGCCGTCCGATGAAATCGTCAGCGCGGCCGAGAAATACGGGGCCGACCTGATCATGATGGCCTCGCACGGCCGCACCGGCCTGAGCAAGCTGTTAATGGGCAGCGAAACCCAAAGCGTGCTGGCGCACACCACGCTGCCCGTGCTGGTATTGCGTTAAAACTTTTTAGGCAGCAGCACCCAGACGCTGCCGCGCTGCTTCATGCGGCCGGCGTTTTCCGCCGCTTCCGCACCAAAGCCGAAGAAGTAGTCGACGCGGATGGCGCCACGGATGGCGCCGCCCGTGTCCTGCGCCATCACCAGCCGCTGCATGGGAATGTCGCTGTTCGGCTGGGTGGTGGCCAGGAACACCGGCGCGCCCTGCGGCAACTGGGTGGCGTCGATGGCGACCGAACGCTGCGGCGTCAACGGCACGCCCAGCGAGCCTTTCGGACCGACTTTCGGGTCCGGCAGGCGCTCTTCGCGGAAGAACACATAGCTCGGGTTCACATTGAACAGCTCCTGCATGCGCGTCGGATGACCGGAGATCCATGCCTTGATGCCCTGCGCGGACGCCTGCTCCAGCGTCAGCTCACCCTTCTCCACCAGGTATTTGCCGATCGATTTGTAGGGATGTCCATTCTGGTCGGCATAGGCCACGCGCACGGTTTCACCGGTTTCGCTCAGTTGCACGCGGCCCGAACCCTGCACCTGCAGGAAGAACGACTCCACCGGATCATCCACCCACAGCAGCTCCTTGCCGCTGAAGTTGGCCGCTTCGATATCGGCGCGGGTGGAGTAAGGCACCACCTTCTTGCCCACCAGCTTGCCGCGCAGGCGCATGTTCTTCAGTTCGGGATAGACGCTGCCTAAGTCGATGGTCAGCATGTCGTCCGGTACTTTATAGAGCGGCGTCTGGTACGCGCCACCCTTTTTGCGCGAGCCGTGCAGCAACGGCTCGTAATAGCCGGTGACCAGGCCTTCGGCGGCGCCGTCCGGTGCGATGACCTGCTGCGGCTCGAAGAAGGTCTCAAAGAAGGTGCGGATGGCGCCCTCGTCGCTGGCGTTGACGCTGCGGCCGATGGTGCAGACCTCTTTCCAAGTCGGCTGCTTGACCAGCACCGAGCACGAGGAGGTGAACGCCGGCCAGGCCGCACGCAGGTCGTCCTTGTCCCAGCCCGGCAGCGCGGCAAAGGTGGCCGGCACCATTTGCAGGGCGGCCGGCTTGGGCGGCTGGGCTGGCGAAGTCGGCGGCGTGGCCGGCGTCGGCGGCGCGGGAGGCTGTGACGGCGCCGGTGGCGCAGGCGCCTTGTCCGGCGGCAGCGGCGTGGTGGTGCAGGCGGCCAGCGCAAGCGCGAACGCAACGGCGCCCGTCGGAACGAGTAGACTACGGCGTGGAGATAACATAAAGGCTGAGTATGTGGATATTAATGGTGGAAGCGGGTGTGGCGTTCTTTTTGCTGGTCTTCATCGTCTGGTGGACCATGAAGGGCAAGAAATAATAAGAACAGCGAATTAGTGCAACGTGCGCGGCAGCGACAGCACGAATTCCGGGATCTTGACCTCGAACTGGTGGCCGTCCTCGGCCACGCAGAAGTATTCGCCCACCATCGAGCCCTGCTGGGTTTGCAGCGCGGCGCCGCTGGTGTACTCGAACTGCTCGCCCGGCTGCAGCAGCGGCTGGTGGCCGACCACGCCCAGCCCGCGCACTTGTTCGACGTGATTGTTGGCGTCCGTGATGACCCAATGGCGTGAAATCAGCTGCGCGGCCACCGCGCCGGTATTTTTGATCGTGATCGAGTACGTAAACACGAAATTCGTGCGCTCCGGGTCCGACTGTTCCGGCAGGTACTGGGTTCTGACCGACACGGTAAATTCATAATTCGACATCAACATTCCTCTAAAATGCAAGCTTGGCGATTGTATATCGCCAAACGCCCATTGCACCGCAAATCGGCCCCGTATGCAAGGACGACGCGCCTGAAAACGGGCGCAAGCATGCGGACCAGCGTAAAATAGCGCATCTTTTTCTACGCTAGCCCTACGCCATGACCACCTACCGCATCGCTCCCAGCATCCTCTCCGCCGACTTCGCCCGCCTGGGTGAAGAGGTCCGCAACGTCGTTACCGCCGGCGCGGACATCATCCACTTTGACGTGATGGACAACCATTATGTTCCCAACCTGACCATCGGCCCGCTGGTGTGCCAGGCGATCCGTCCGCACGTGGATGTGCCGATCGATGTGCACCTGATGGTCAAGCCGGTGGACCGCATCATCCCCGACTTCGCCAAGGCCGGCGCCAACATCATCACCTTCCACCCGGAAGCATCGGACCACATCGACCGCTCGCTGCAACTGATCCGCGACCACGGCTGCAAGGCCGGCCTGGTGTTCAACCCGGCCACTCCGCTGAGCTACCTGGAACACGTGATGGACAAGATCGACATGATCCTGATCATGTCGGTCAATCCGGGCTTCGGCGGCCAGTCCTTCATTCCGCAAGCGCTGAAGAAAATCGCCGAGGCGCGCCGCCTGATCGACGACTCCGGCCGCGACATCCTGCTGGAAGTGGACGGCGGCATCAAGATCGACAACATCGCCGCCGCCGCAGCCGCCGGCGCCGACACCTTTGTCGCCGGTTCGGCCATCTTCGGCCAGCCGGACTACAAGGCCGTGATCGACGCCATGCGCGCCAACCTGGCCAAGGTATAAGCCGATGAGCGTACTGGCAGGCGTGCGCGCCGCGATCATCGACCTTGACGGCACCATGCTGGACACGATTCCCGACTTCCACGTCGCGATCAACGGCATGCGCGCGGAACTGGGCCTGGGCCCGATCACGCAGGAGCAAATCGCCCTGATGGTCGGCAAAGGTTCGGAAAACCTGATCCGCTCCGTCCTGGCGCTGGATTGGGACGCGGACCGCATCGAGGCCGCGTTCGCGCAAGCGATGGACGCCTACCAGCGCCACTACCTGAGCATCAACGGCCAGCACAGCGCCCTCTACCCGGACGTGATCGCCGGCCTGACCGCGCTCAAGGCGCAAGGCCTGCGCCTGGCCTGCGTGACCAACAAGCCGATCGCCTTCACCACGCCGCTGCTCAAGCTCAAAGGCCTGGACGGTTTCTTCGAGGTGGTCTACGGCGGCGACTCGCTGCCGCGCAAGAAACCGGACCCTCTGCCGCTGCAAACCGTGTGCGCCGATTTCGGCCTGCAGCCGGCGCAGGTGGTGGCCATCGGCGACTCCTCGAACGACGCGCAAGCGGCGCGCGCGGCCGGTTGTCCGGTGCTGACGGTGCCATATGGTTATAACCACGGAGAGTCTATACACGAAACCGATTCCGATGGTATAGTAGCCACGCTGCTAGAAGCGGCTAGCCTGATCCGTTCGCGTAATTAACCATTAGCTGAACTAACCTGACCGAAATGTCTCTCACCAAAAAACACACCGTCAACCAAACAGGCTCGATTGAGGCCTGGCTTTGGCGACGCTGGCAATCCTGGCATAACTAAGCCGAATTGATTGCTGTCGTCCGCATTTTCATGCGCGACAGGTTTTTTGAACACACCACCGCCGGCACTCCCTCATTCCGGCGGCATGGAGAGAAGACATGACCGAACTCGAATTCAAATCGTTGGCCAACGACGGCTACAACCGCATCCCACTGATCGCGGAAGCCTTCGCCGACCTCGAAACCCCGCTGACCCTCTACCTGAAACTGGCGCAAACCCAGAATGCCGGCAAGAACACCTTCCTGCTGGAGTCGGTGGTGGGCGGCGAGCGTTTCGGCCGCTTCTCCTTCATCGGCCTGCCGGCCACCACGCTGCTGCGCACCTTCGGCAACCGCACGGAAATCGTCAAGAACGGCGCCGTGATCGAAACGCACGAAGGCAATCCGCTCGACTTCATCGAGACTTACCAGAAGCGTTTCAAGGTTGCCGTGCGTCCCGGCATGCCGCGCTTCTGCGGCGGCCTGGCCGGCTACTTCGGCTACGACACCGTGCGCCACATCGAGAAAACGCTGGCCCACACGCAGCCGAAGGATGACCTGAACCTGCCCGACATCCAGCTGATGGTGACCGAGGAACTGGCCGTCATCGATAACCTGAGCGGCAAGCTGTATCTGATCGTCTACGCCGACACCACGCAACCGGAATCGTATTCCAAAGCGCGCCAGCGCCTGAAAGACCTGCGCGTGATGCTGCGCCGTGGCGTTGAAGCGCCGGTCACCAGCGCCTCGGTGCGCACGGAAGCGGTGCGCGAATTCCCGAAAGAAGAGTACCTGAAGGCGGTCGCCAAGGCGCACGAATACGTGATGGCCGGCGACTTGATGCAGGTGCAGATCGGCCAGCGCATCCGCAAGCCTTACGTCGATTCGCCTTTGAGCCTGTACCGCGCGCTGCGTTCGCTGAACCCGTCGCCGTATATGTACTTCTACAATTTCGGCGACATGCAGATCGTCGGCGCTTCGCCGGAAATTTTGGTGCGCAACGAGACCCTGCCGGACGGCGAGAAGAAAGTCACGCTGCGCCCGATCGCCGGCACCCGTCCGCGCGGCGCCACGCCGGAACGTGACGTGGAACTGGCCAAGGAACTGCTAGCCGACCAGAAGGAAATCGCCGAACACGTGATGCTGATCGACCTGGCGCGCAATGACCTGGGCCGCATCTCCGAGATCGGCAGCGTCAAAGTGACCGACCGCCTGGTCATCGAAAAATACTCGCATGTGCAGCACATCGTCTCCAACGTCGAGGGCAAGCTGAAAGACGGCCTGTCCAACCTGGACGTGCTGCGCGCCACCTTCCCGGCCGGCACGCTGACCGGTGCACCGAAAGTGCGCGCCATGGAAGTCATCGACGAACTGGAAATCTCCAAGCGCGGCATCTACGGCGGCGCCTGCGGCTACCTGTCGTTCGGCGGCGAGATGGACGTGGCGATTGCGATCCGCACCGGCGTGATCAAGGACGGCAATCTGTACGTGCAGGCCGCCGCCGGCATCGTCGCCGACTCCATCGCCGAGATGGAATGGCAGGAAACTGAACACAAGGCGCGCGCCGTGCTGCGCGCCGCCGAGCAAGTGCAAGATGGCCTGGATGGGGAGTACTAATATGCTGCTAATGATCGACAACTACGACTCCTTCACCTACAACATCGTGCAGTACTTCGGCGAGCTGGGTGAAGACGTGCGCGTTTTCCGCAACGATGAAATCACCATCGCGGAGATCGAGGCGCTCAATCCGGACCACATCTGCATTTCGCCGGGACCGAAAGACCCGTCGCAGGCAGGCATTTCGATCGCGGTGCTCAAGCACTTCGCCGGCAAGAAGCCGATCCTGGGCGTGTGCCTTGGCCACCAGGCCATCGGCGAAGCGTTCGGCGGCAAGGTCATACGCGCCAAGCAGGTCATGCATGGCAAAACTTCTTTAATCGCGCATACGGGCGTGGGCGTCTTCAAAGACCTCCCGTCTCCCTTCACGGTGATCCGATATCACTCGTTGGCCATCGAGCGCAGCTCGCTGCCGTCCTGCCTGGAAGTGACGGCATGGACCGACGACGGTGAAATCATGGGCGTGCGGCACAAGGACTACGACATCGAGGGCGTGCAGTTCCACCCCGAGTCCATCCTGTCCGAACACGGCCATCAACTGTTGAAGAACTTTCTCGTCCGCTGATTAAAGAAGGAATAGCCATGCCTATCACCCATCAAGAAGCACTGCTGCGCTGCATCGAACACCGCGAAATCTTCCACGACGAGATGCTGCACCTGTTCCGCCAGATCATGTCGGGCGAAATGTCGCCGACCATGGTCGCGGCCCTGACCATGGGCCTGCGCGTGAAAAAAGAAACCATCGGCGAAATCGCCGCCGCCGCCACCGTGATGCGCGAGTTCTCCACCAAGGTGCCGATGGCCGACACCACCGGCCTGCTGGACATCGTCGGCACCGGCGGCGACGGCGCCCACACCTTCAACATCTCCACCACCGCGATGTTCGTGGCCGCAGCGGCGGGCGCGCGCGTGGCCAAGCACGGCGGCCGCAGTGTGTCGTCGTCGTCGGGCAGCGCGGACGTGATCGAATCGCTGGGCGCCAACATCAACCTGAAGCCGGAACAAATCGCGCAATCGATCGCGCAGACCGGCATCGGCTTCATGTTCGCACCGAACCACCACGCGGCCATGAAACACGTGGCGCCGGTGCGCCGCGAGCTGGGAGTGCGTTCCATCTTCAACATCCTGGGACCGCTGACCAATCCGGCCGGTGCGCCGAATATCCTGATGGGCGTGTTCCATGCGGACTTGGTCGGTATCCAGGTGCGCGTGCTGCAGCGCCTCGGTGCGCAGCACGCCATCGTGGTGTACGGCAAAGACAATATGGATGAAGTGTCGCTGGGCGCCTCCACCATGGTCGGTGAACTGATAGACGGCGAAATCCGCGAGTATGAAATCCACCCGGAGGATTTCGGCATGCAGATGATCGCCAGCCGCAACCTGCGCGTGGCCGATTCCACCGAATCGAAAGCGCGCATGATGGAAGCGCTGCGCGGCGAGCCGGGTGCGGCCTACGACATCGTCTCGCTGAATGCCGGCACGGCGCTGTACGCGGCCGGCGTGGCCAGCTCGATCGAGGATGGCCTGAAGCGCGCACGCGCCGCGATCCATTCCGGCGACGCGCTGCGCAAGATCGAGCAGTTCGTCGAAGTCACGCAAGTCCTCGGCCGGGGGAACTGAGCATGTTCGGCATTCACGACCTGACGCTGTTCATCATCTCGGGCCTGCTGTTGAATGTCATGCCCGGTCCCGACAATCTGCTCATCATGACGCGCAGCGCCACGCAAGGCTGGCGTGCCGGTTCGGCCGCCGCGCTGGGCATCGGCGCCGGCACCATGGTGCACGTGCTGGCGGCGGCATTGGGCCTGTCGGCCCTGCTGTCGACTTCCGCCACCGCCTTCACGGTGGTGAAGTGGGTGGGCGCCGCCTATATCGTCTACATGGGTATCGGCATGCTGCGCGCGAAGCTGCGCGAGGAAGACGACGCTTGCGCGGCGACACTCGTCGCGCAAGCGGCCAAGCCGCTGGCATGGCGCAAGATCTTCTTCCAGGGCTTCCTGACCAATGTACTGAATCCCAAGGTGGCGCTGTTCTTCCTGGCGTTTGTGCCGCAGTTTATTGCAGCCGATGCCGGCAGCAAGCCGCTGGCATTCATCATCCTGGGCACGATTTTTAATTTCAATGGCATGCTGTATTGCCACGGCCTGGCCATCTTCACCGCCTTTGCCAGCGCGCGCTTGAACATCAAGCCGCTGGTGTCGCTGTGGCTGAACCGCACCATGGGCGGCCTGTTCCTGGCCCTCGGCGTGCGCCTCGCCCTTTCGGAGCAACGTTAATGTCTGACATCCTGAACAAAATCCTGGCGGTGAAAGCCGACGAAGTGGCCGCCGCCAAGAAGTACCGCAGCTTGACCAGCCTGCGCGACGAGGTGGAGTCCAACGCCGAACTGCGCGCCGGCCTGCGCGGCTTTGAAGCCAGCCTGCGCGCCAAGATCGCCGCCGGCAAGGCTGGCGTCATCACCGAAATCAAAAAGGCCTCGCCGTCCAAAGGTGTGCTGCGCGCGGACTTCCGCCCTGCCGATATCGCCGCCAGCTACGAATCCAACGGCTCCGCGTGCCTGTCGGTGTTGACCGACGAGCAGTTCTTCCAGGGCTCCGTGGCCTACCTGCAGCAGGCGCGCGGCGCCTGCGCGCTGCCGGTGCTGCGCAAGGACTTCATGGTCGACATCTATCAGATCTACGAGGCACGCGCGATGGGAGCGGATGCGATCCTGCTTATCGTCTCGGCGCTCGATCACGGCCTGATGGCGGAAATGGAAGCCGTTGCCCAGGAATTGGGCATGGACGTGCTGGTGGAAACCCACGACGGCGACGAGCTGACCGCCGCCCTCAAGCTGAATACCAAACTGGTGGGCGTCAACAACCGCAATCTGCGGACCTTCGAAGTGTCGCTGGAAAATACGCTGGCCCTGCTGGACCGCATGCCGCCGGAGAAAATGGTTATCACCGAATCCGGCATCCTGACCCCGGCCGACGTCAAACGCATGCGCGACGCCAATGTGCACGCTTTCCTGGTCGGCGAGGCTTTCATGCGCGCCCAGGACCCGGGCGCCGAACTGGCCCGACTGTTCGACTAAGCCATCAATCCCGTACGCGCCGGCAGCGTCAGGCCGGCGTCCGGCGCGATCTCGTAACGGTCGCGCCCTCTTTCCTTAGCGCAATACAATGCCTTGTCCGCGCGGATCAGAACGCCTTCCAGGCTTTCGTCCGCGCTGGTTTGGCACGCCACGCCGAAACTGACGGTGTACGGCGGCACCTCGGTACGCGACGCGCGCAAGGCAGCCTGAATGCGTTCGGTAACATGCAGCGCCCGGTCCAATCCGGTGGCCGGCAGCAGCACGACAAATTCCTCGCCACCGAAACGGGCCACGTGATCCGACGCGCGCAGCGCTTTGGAAATAACCTGGGCCACATCGATTAATACCCGGTCGCCAACGGCGTGGCCGTGGCCGTCGTTAATCTTTTTAAAGTAATCGATATCGATACTCAGCATCGTCATGCAGGTGCATTCGCGGCGCATCAATGCGTGCTCCTTGGCGTAAATATCGGCAAAGCCGCGACGATTTAGAACTTCGGTCAGGGGATCGAGCGTGGAGCGGCGCTCCAGGGTGGTTTGCAGACGACGCGTGCACACCGTCATAAAGCCTACGGTCATCAGCAATATCATGAAATGGCCGACGGCCAGGTAAATACTGGGGAATGGGCCGGCGATCATCAGATTAACTTTAGCGCTGCCATATATGACGGCCAATAATCCGCGCGTTAAAACGACTGCGGATTGAATAATCATTAAAACGCCGAAAAACTGGGAGCTGGAATGGGTATCGCCGTATTTCCAGATAAGGAAAACCTGCCTGGAATAAAACACGAATGCAAGAAATGAGAAAGTGGCTACCCGTGCGCTGAAACTCGGCATCACCAGCAGCCAGAATATAATTCCCGCCACCGCCATGCCCCACACCAGATTGAATATCCACCAAGAGGGGCGCACGGCATAAAACCGCTCGGTGCCGATCATGGTTAATCCCACGCCCCAAATCAACAAGGAATTAGCGCAAATCGGCATGATCGGCGATAGATCACGCAGGCCGAATAATCCCGCACCAAGCACCAGCAATACCAGGCCCATCGCCCAATCGCGCAAGCCTTGAATCTCCTTGGGGAAATTCAGATGGGCGGAATACAGGACCACGCTCATCGCGGCGGCCATCAGCGTGCCCATCACTACAACGGTAAGAGGATCGAGCAAAGTCACTATATACGCCAGAATTGAGCTTTTACGTGCTAAAAATTAGCATAAGTGTAGCTTAAAAAAAAGCCGCGCCATAGGGGCGCGGCTGAATTATTGATAATTAATTATCTGCTGGCACTTGGTCGCAGCGGACCAGCCGGCTTTTTGGCCGAGGAATCGAGCGCCAAAGTAATTCCCGGAACACGGTCGCCTTGCAAGGTCAGATGAACGGTCATCAGTTCGTCACGGCGGAATGCGTGGACTTCCACCGTATCGCCCACCGCATAACGCGACAGCAGATTATCCAGATTGGTGGCGGTGACGCGCAGGCCATCGACGGCAATCAGAATATCGCCGGCCGATAATCCAGCCTGATGGGCAGCGCCATTTTCATGCACCGCCGACAGCTTGCAATCATTGCCATCCCGGCCGAGATTGGCATCGAAACTCGGTTTGGCCGATTTACGTTCGTCGCTATATTTAACGCCGAATGGGGCCAGCAATTTAGCCAACGGCAGATCTTCCGTGTCACGGATATATTTATCGAAGAATGCCTTGAATCGGCCACCGCTGATTTCATCAAATAATGCCTCGGCTTCGGCCGGCGTTACGCCACGGCCGCCACCATTATAAAAATCGCTGCCATAACGCTGCCACAATGCACGCATCACGTCATCCAGCGATTTCTTGCCGCCGGTTTTGGCGCGGATGCTTAAATCCAACGCCAGACCGATTAAAGAACCCTTGGTGTAATAGCTGATAATCGCATTCGGCGCATTTTCATCCTGGCGATAATATTTACCCCAGGCGTCGAAACTTGAATCGGCGACGCTTTGCTTGGTGCGACCACTGCCGCGCAATACGCTGCCGACGGTTTTACCCAGCAATTTGAAATACGCCGGTTCGGCGATCAGTCCCGCACGTACCAGCATTAAGTCGTCGTAATAACTGGTGAAACCTTCGAATAACCACAGCAGCGGCGAATAATTCTCGACCTGCAGGTTATATGGCGCAAAGGCGGCCGGCTTGATGCGCTTCACATTCCAGCTGTGGAAGTATTCATGGCTGCACAGGCCGAGGTATTGCAGGTAGCCGTCGCTGATCTCGGTGCTCTTGGCGGAGGTGGTCGGCAGGTCGCCACGGTTGCAGATCAGCGCGGTCGAGGCGCGGTGCTCCAGGCCACCGTAGCCGTCGCCCACCGCCATGGTCATGAACACATATCGGTCCATCGGCGCTTTTTTGGTCTTCGGTTCGAAGAAGGCTATCTGGGTTTCGCAGATTTTTTTCAGGTCGGCGCTCAGGCGGGCCAGGTCCAGGTTCGGCACGCGGCCGGTGATGACGATGTCGTGCGGCACACCGTGGGCCTTGAAGGTGGCCAGCGCAAAGTCGCCCTGCTCCACAGGGTGGTCGATCAGCTCATCGTAATTCGACGCGATGTAGGTGCCAAAACCATAACGTTTCGCTTTCAGCTCCGGCAGCGAGGTGGCCACGCGCCAGTTCTGCGCCGCTTCGTCGGCCGGCCGCTGGATGTCCACCACGTGCGGCCGTTCTTCCTGCCCGAGCACGCGCAGGAATACGCTGGTGCCGTTGAAAAAGCCGTGATGCTGGTCCAGGTGGGCGGCGCGTACCGACAGATCCCAGGCGTACACCTCGTAGTGGACGGTCAGCGGCGCACTGCGGTCGGCCAGCGGCGCGGCCTGCCACGAGTGCTTATCGAGCTTGGTCAGTTCGACCGGCTCGCTCCGGGATTCGGCGCGGATGCGCACAATATTGCGGGAAAACTCACGAATCATGTAACTGCCCGGGATCCACGCCGGCAACGCGAAAATCTGGCCGCCTTCGGCCGGTGCGGCCACCGTGACCGAAACATGGAACAAGTGCGCGGCCAGATCATGGCCGGCGATGGTGTAGGCGATAGAAGGGAGAGTTTTGCTCGGTTTTTTCATCATAAATCCTGTTATAGATCGCTCGGCGTGTCGATGTCGCGCACCACGCCTTCATCGTCGACCGCCACTTCGCTGACAGCGTGGCTTTTTAAAATCGCGCGCGCTCCCTGGTCTCCTTCCAGCGCCAGCAGCAACGGCAGGTGATAGAAACTGAAGGCGACCGGATTGCCGCGCCGCCCTGCAAACACCGGTGCGGCGATGCGGGCGCCACGCTCTATTGTAGCGACCAGGGCGCGCATGGTGTCGGGCCGCACGCGCGGCATGTCGCCCAGGCCGATCAGCCACCCTTCGGCGCCCCTGGTGTGTTCGATGGCGGTGATCAGCGATTCGGCCATGCCCAGGTCCGCATCGACGCAGACGCGCACTTCGCAACCGAGACGGCCCAGCAGCGCGGCGACCTTGTCGTCGCCCTCGCGCACCACAGCCACCACGCGGGGCAGCACGGCCAGCATATTCCTGGCGCTGGCGGCAACGACGATCTCGCCGTCCGCCATGGTTTGAAGCAGTTTGTTTTGTACGCCGGACGGGTCGAAGCGTCGACCGCGTCCGGCTGCGAGCAGGATGCCGGTTAAAGCCATCCGCTTGATTACGCCTTGGCGCTGGCCAGGTCGAACGGCAGTTTGCGCAGGCGCTTGCCGGTCAACTTGAACAGGGCATTGGCGAAGGCCGGCGCCAGCGGCGGCAGGCCCGGTTCGCCCATGCCGGTAGGCGGATCGTTCGACGGCACGATGTGAACGTCGATCTTCGGCATGTCGGTCATGCGCGCCACGGTGTAGTCGCTGAAGTTCTGCTGCTCCACCACGCCGTCCTTCAGCGTGATGGCGGCGCCCGGCAAGGTCATGCCGAGGCCCATCAGCGCCGCGCCCTGGATCTGCGCTTCGATGGTCAAGGGATTGACAGCCGTGTTGCAGTGGACGCCGGCCGTGACCTTGTGCAGCTTGGGCTGGCCATTCTTCACCGAGGCCACCACCACATAGGCGATCACGGTATTGAATGATTCATGCACCGCCACGCCGTAGGCCTGGCCTTTCGGCAGCGCCTTCTTGCCGTAGCCGGATTTGGCCACGGCCAGGTCCAGCGCGGCCATGTGGCGCTTGCCCTTCTCGCCCATCAGCTTTTTGCGGTAGGCCACCGGATCCATCTTGGCCGCGTGCGCGGCTTCGTCGATCAGGGTTTCCATCACAAAGGCGGTGTGGGTCGAGCCGACGGAACGCCACCACAGCACCGGCACATTGGCCTTGACCGAGTGTGCGCTCAGATTCAGCGGTACTTCATACGGCTCGCCCATGCCTTCGACCATGGTGGCGTCGACGCCGTCCTTGACCATCATCGGCTCGAACGGCGTGCCGGTGACGATGGATTGGCCGACAATGACGTGATCCCACGCCACGATCTCGCCCTTGGCATCGATGCCGATGTCGGCGCGGTGCACGTGCGACGGACGGTAGTAGCCGCCCTTGATGTCGTCCTCGCGGCTCCAGACGACTTTAATCGGCTCCTTGTGGCCTGCGGCCTGCCACACCTTGGCGATGTTGACCGCTTCCACCAGATAGTCGGAGGTCGGCACCGCGCGGCGGCCGAAACCGCCACCGGCCATCATCGTATTCAGCGTCACCTGCTCCGGCTTCAAACCGGCGGTGGCGGCGATCGCGCCCTGGTCCACGGTCTGGAACTGCGAGCCGGCCCACACGGTGCAACCGTCCTTGCGCAGGTCGACCACGCAGTTCAACGGCTCCATCGGCGCGTGCGCCAGATAAGGGAATTCATAGACGGCCGAGATTTTCTTCGCCGCGCCGGCCAGCTTGGACGTGTCGGCCTTGCGCACGGGATTCCCCGGCTTTTGCGCCAGCGCCTTGTACTCGGCCAGCTGCTTGTCGCTGCTGACTTTCTCGACGGCGCTGGTGTCCCAATCGATGGCCAGCGCTTCGCGGCCGCTCTTGGCCGGCCAGTAACCGTCGGCGATCACCACCACGCCGCTGCCGCCACGGTCGGTCTTCACTTCCAGCACGTCGATCAAGCCCTTGATGGCCTTGGCCTTGCTGGCGTCGAACTTGGCCACTTTGGCGCCGAACACCGGCGGACGCGCCACCACGGCGACCTTGCTATCGGGCGCCTTGAAGTCGATGCCGAACTGCTGCTTGCCGCTGGACTTGGCGCGCGCATCGAGCCGCTTGACCGGCTTGCCGATGATGGTGAAGTCCTTCGGGTCCTTCAGCTTGACGGTGGCGGGCACCGGCTGCTTCATGGCTGCATCGGCCAGCGAACCGTAAGTGGCCCGCTGCCCCGCAGGTCCGATCAGTGTGCTCTTGACGGCTTTGATCTGGTCGGCCGGAACCTTCCATTGTTCGGCCGCCGCCGCGATCAGCATCATGCGCGCCCTGGCGCCGATTTCGCGGTACTGGATGAACGAATGCGCCACGCTGCCCGAGCCGCCGGTGATCTGGATGCCGAACAGCGGGTCCTTGTACTGATCACCTGCCGGCGCCAGCGCGCCGTCCACCAGCGACCAATCGGCCTCCAGCTCTTCGGCGATCAGCATCGGCAGCGAAGTCTGCACGCCCTGCCCGAACTCCAGGCGATTGACCTGCACCGTCACGCGGTTGTCCGGCGCAATCCGCAGGAAGGCGTTGGGCTGGTGCACCGTGGCCGGCGCCTGCTGCGCATTGGCGAAACGGCCGGCGCCGGGCAGGAAGAAGCCCAGCACCAGACCACCGCCGGCCACTGCGCCGGTTTTCATGAAGCTGCGGCGCGACAGGCCGGAGGCGGATGCGGACGCGCTCACCATCGCGCCTTGATTAAACCATTCGATACGCATGGTGTTTTCCTCAGGCGATGGATTTGGCGGCGTCTTTGATGGCGGAGCGAATGCGCTGATAGGTGCCGCATCGGCAGATATTGCCGCTCATGGCGTTATCGATATCGGCATCCGAAGGATTTTTATTCGTGCGCAGCAGCGCGGTGGCGCTCATGATCTGGCCGCTCTGGCAGTAGCCGCACTGCGGCACGTCGATCTTGACCCACGCATCCTGCACGGCCTTGCCGACTTTGTCGGTTTCCATCGCTTCGATGGTGGTGATCTTCTGCCCGGCGACGGCCGAAATCGGCGTCACGCAGGAGCGGGTCGGCTGGCCGTCCAGATGCACGGTGCAGGCGCCGCACAGCGCCATGCCGCAGCCAAACTTGGTGCCTGTCATATTCAGGTTATCACGCAGGGCCCACAGGATAGGCGTCGACGGATCGGCGTCCACCTGTACATCTTTACCATTGACGTTCAAAGTGATCATGCATGTCTCCCTGGTTTGGCTACGATTGTTATTGCTTAACCTTGCTGAACTTCTCTTCCAGCGTCTTGGTGTCGATGGCGCCCGGCACGCGCGAGCCGTCGGCGAAGAAAATCGCCGGCGTCCCCTGCACGCCCAGCTTGCGGCCCAGCGCCAGCACTTCATCGTTCGGCGACTCGCACGACGCGGCGGCGGCCGGAGCGGCTTTACCGCCGATCATCCAGTCGTCCCAGGCCTTGCCGCGATCCGCCGAGCACCAGATGTTCTTCGACTTGGCGAACGAATCGTCCGACAGGATGTTATACATGAAGGTGTAGATGGTGACGTTGTCGATTTCCTTCAGCGTGGTCTGGCGCAGGCGCTTGCAATAGCCGCAGTTCGGATCTTCGAACACCGCGATCACGCGCGAGCCGTCGCCCTTGACGGTCTTGATGGATTTATCCAGCGGCAGATCGGAGAACTTGATCTTCGAGATTTCCTCGATGCGCTCGCGCGTCAGGTCGGC
The DNA here is from genome assembly GCF_054461335.1 of Duganella paludis. Lineage (NCBI taxonomy): Bacteria > Pseudomonadati > Pseudomonadota > Betaproteobacteria > Burkholderiales > Oxalobacteraceae > Duganella > Duganella paludis. The sequence goes on along the minus strand of NZ_CM136922.1, from coordinate 3,851,711 downwards.
GCCGGTGGTTAGGTTGAAGATATGGCCGTTGATCAGGTAGGTGGCGGTTTTGTCGGTGTACAGGATGTCGCTGCCGATGCGCACTTCATACAGGCCGCTGTACGGCGTTTCCTTGACCGAATCGACCTTGACGTTCACGCCCAGGCGCGGCTCGATCAGCTTCTTGATCGCCTCGGTGCTGGGCGGGGTTTGTGCGCCGACGCAGGACGCCATCAGCACGGACAAGGACAACAACGCGAACTTACTCTTTCTCATGACTTCTCCGGTAACTGCTGTTTCAACTGCCGATTACTTGCCCATCGCGTGGGAGATGAGGCGGCGCTTCAGCACAGGTAATTTATTCAACAAGTTTAATCCCAAATTGCGCACCACGCGCAGGGGCTCGATATCGGTCTCGAACAAGCGCGCCAGGCCGTCGGTGGTCAGCTGCATCAACAGCACGTCCTCCTTGCGCGCGCGTTCGTAGCGGGCCAGCACGCGGTCGTCGCCGATGCCGCGCTGCGGTTCGCGCTCGGACAGCGTCTTGACAAGTTGCGCCACATCGGCGAAGCCGAGGTTCATGCCATGGCCGGCCAGCGGATGGACCACGTGGGCGGCGTCGCCGATCAGGGCAACGCGCGGCGCGATCATGCTGTGCGGGCGCACCAGGCGCAATGGGAAATCGCGCACCAGTTCCGGCTGCAGCGGCGTCAGCGCGCCCAGCTTCTCCTGCGCGTAGACGGCCAGGCGGGCGGCGATCTGCGCGGCCGATTCGGTGCGCAGTGTATCGGCCAGTTGTTCCGGCGCGGACCACACCAGCGACACTTTATTACCGGGCAGCGGCAGCAGCGCCACGATGCCTTCTGCGCCGGTGAACCACTGGTAAGCGGCGCCGTGGTGCGGCAGTTCGCATGCGAAGTTGGAGACCACGGCGCACTGGTTATAGCTGCGGTAATCGAGGCCGATGTCGCACTGGCCGCGCACCCAGGACTGGGCGCCGTCGGCGCCGACCACCAGTGCGGCCTTGATGCTGGTGCCGTCGTCGAGGTGGATGCTGGCGCTGTCGTCGGCGCGCAGCAAGCCAGTGGCGCGGCCGCTGACCAGCTTCACGTTCTGGGCGAAGCGCAGCGCGGCGTCGAGCGCCTGGTTCAGGTTGCGGTCTTCCAGGATCCAGGTCAACGCATTGGTGTGGGCGCCGTAGGCGTCGAAGGCCAGCGCGCCGGCGTGAGGGCCGTCGCCCTGGACGATCATCGCATCGACCGGCGCCACGCGGGAGTGATCGAGCGCATCCCAGACCCGCAGGGACGACAACAGATGATGTGCGGTGTGATTGAGCGCGTAGACGCGCGCATCCCACCCCGGCTCGCCGGCCTGCTGCTGTAGCGACGGCGGCGGCGCCGTCGGCCCGAGCAAAGTCACACTCAGGCCGGCCTGGGCCAGGCCCAGCGCAGCGGTCTTGGCAATCGCGCCATTGCCAACGATGCAAATATCACTTTCGATCACGCGCAGCGCAGCGGGAGAGGTGGGCTTATTCATCCGGCCATTATAGCGTTTGTAGGAAACAGAATTTGCCCCTTGCGCTTTTTCCGGCAGATGCTATAATTCTGCTCCTTGGCCTGGTAGCTCAGTTGGTAGAGCAGAGGATTGAAAATCCTTGTGTCGGTGGTTCGATTCCGCCCCGGGCCACCAAGAATATAAAAAAACGCCACCTTCGGGTGGCGTTTTTGTTTCTACGACACATAGTCCTTGTGTCGATAGTCCTTGTATCGGCCCATTCCCGAGTCGAGCCCCCCCCCCCTCCCCCTCAAATATCGCTTCAAGTTAAACTGGCCCGAGTGAAAAGACACACACGACGGGAAAGATTGGTAGGCGTCAGACAGGCAACAGCCCTCTCTAGCCTTCATATGCCTCCCTTCACTCCGTACCCAGCCGAGGTGCCGACCTATGCAGCAATTCGATCAATCAAATGCGGGCGACATATAACCATGCCCACCAGAGCTAAGCCTTGAACCCAGAGCTCCTTGTAGTATTCCGCCCGCCTCTCGTTTAAGCCTTAAAACGCTTGTCAGAGCTGTGCAGCGCTCGTCAATGTTTCGCTGCAGATACTCAAATCCTCTCCGCTGAACTATACTCGGGTACGGTGTTCAGACATCTGCATTGGCGTCGGCGGGTGAGTTAACTTTGGGGGGATTTGCATGGACGAAGTACTGGTGCTACAAGAGCGAATTGACTTGGCCACGCGCATCGGCGAAAGTCATTATCGCGAGTTCAAAAGCGCTGTTGAAGGACCGCCAGAATCCAAAAGAAAGCGGCCTCCGAAGGATATTTGTGCCGATATCGCAAAAACGCTAGTTGCGTTTGCCAACTCCGATGGAGGCGAACTTTATGTCGGCATAGAAGACGACGGAACGATCTCTGGGCTACTGCACACTCCCGCCGAAATTGAATTGCTTCAGGGTGCATATAAAAGCCATGTGCATGGCGACACGCCCCTGCCACGCCCCCAGATCAGCCTCGTGGCAATCAACGACAAAACGGTCCTTTACTTCTCCATTTCAAAGGGCAATGATTTCGCATACCTAACGTCTGATGGCAAATGTCTAAAACGACTTGATTTGGAATCTGTACCTGTCGGAGCCGAGAAAATTCAGGCAGAACGGCTAGAACTTACGTCCCGCACTTGGGATCGCGCCATTGAGCACTCCGCAACGCTCGACAATTTGGATCTCCCCCTCTTACAACAAGTATCCAATCAGGTTGCATACGGCGTAACGGCGGAGAAATGTTTGCAACACCTTGGTCTCGCCGAATTTACCCCGTCAGGATTAAAACTAAAAGCAGCTGCACTATTGCTGTTTGCAAAAGACGTTCGGAATTTTCATCCAGGCTGCTTCGTTCGTATTTTTACGATTGGCGGCAAGGAACGGCGATCAGGTGGTGCTTTCAACGTCATGAAAGACGACATCGTATCGGACAATGTGCTCAAGTTGGTCGAAAGTGCATGGGAGCGCGTCAGCTATGCGCTGACAATGCACACCTCCTTAAGTGACCAAGCGCGCTTCAAACAAAGCTATTCCTACCCTCAGATCGCTTGCAGAGAGGCACTAATCAACGCCATCGTTCATCGTAACTACGCCATTCAAGGCCGCGGCATTGAAATCAGCATTTTCTCCGACCGATTAGAAATCGCAAGTCCAGGCAGGGTGCTTTCTACTATATCACTGGACGATATTCGAAAACTACGTGGGGCACATGAATCGCGAAATCCGTTGATTGCAAGGGTATTACGCGAGGTGGGATATGTTCGTGAAATGGGCGAAGGCATTCGCCGCATCTATGATGTCATGCGGAGCAATGCGCTGGCCGAACCAGACATACAAAGCAATGACGACAATTTCACCGTAACGCTTTTCCATCGATCACTGTATGATCCACGTGTAAAACTCTGGTTGTCCCTCTTCGAAGAATTCAAATTATCAGAAAATCAAACAGCCGTGCTGGCGTTAGGTTTTGAAGGCAAGGAATTTTCGACTCAAGACATCATTGACCGTCTAGGTATTGTGGACACCGATCAAGTTAGAGAAATTCTGACACCACTGCGTCAACTGAAGCTTGTCATACGCACAAAAAATGACACCAAAGCTATGTCTATATCAAAAGCGAGAAAGATCCCGAAACGCTCTGTGCCGATGTTCAAGGTCACCGCCAAGCCTGCTGACGCGTCAACCATGATCGACGAGGCCTCCATCGATGAATTGGGGGCAACTGCTCCATCGTCCGTGGAAGCTCAGCTGTATTTTAGTAATTTGAATTTTAACTCGACAGTAGAATCGATTTGCGGGATTCTTGAAGAAAAATATAGTGTCTTATCTGTCGATTTGCCGGAAAGCACTACACCGGGGCGCAATCGTGGCTTTGCCTTTGTGACAATTGAGGTGGTGAAAAGCCCTGAACGCGCCCTAGTGAAGGCATTACAGGGAATTGAGATCGATGGCCGAAAGGTCAATGTCAGGACCCGGCGGAAGTAAGGTCAACAGCTCTTTGCTATCTTATGTCTGCGAACGCACTCCTATTTCCGCAAATGTGGGGACTTCGGGAGACGGTAACCCTTATCCATGCAGGCGGCATGGATAAGGGGCAAACCAAGTCTTAGCGCGGCGTTTTATCCTTAACATAATGGCGTTTTCTTATCGTGTGCTGCCGTCGATCTCATCTGCGAACGATCAGACCGTCTCCACGTATTGATTAACGTCGCAACATGCCTACATCCCTTCGCCATCATCCCCCTCTAGTTCAAACGGTAATTGGAGAGTCTCATCATAGGCTGGTGCAATACGGTCCAGCTTAGTTTTGAAATCCACCCATTTCTCGCTGAGCTGCATAACTGTAGTAACACGGGTAATCAAATCCTTTAGACGTGGATCGCCAACATCTGGACTCAACAGTCGGTGTAACTGATGAGTAGGACGTCCTTCTGCATTTTTCTTGGCTTTCGCTTTTAATTCCAGCCACACCCCAGGAGCCAATCGGCGATAAATAATGTCATTTGTGAGATGTCCAAAATATGGAGGCCGCTTTACCGATGTGGGATCAAATGGAAGTCCTCGTAATCTAAACATCTCTTCATAGAAACTGGCTGGAAATTTCTTGACATATGGTTGAAGCTCTTTGGCCACGAATGCCTCCAAAATCTTCGCCAACGCATCGCGAGCTCGATCTTTCTGATAGCCTGTAGCCTCATCGACTAAGGCTATAATTCCGACTCGAGCAAACGCGCGTACGAGAATTTCGCATTGATCCGCGATCGCCGTCTGACGTGATGGAAGTTTGCCGGCACGACGGGCCGCCAACACCGTTTCGCAAATATCCGCCAAAATAATCGCTGGGTAACCATATGCTGCACGACCACCGTGCTGCGGACGGAACTGAATCGGAGCCCTCAGCACCGCCGTTAAGTTATTGATTTCAAATGGTTTTATGGCATCCGACTCAAAGAATGCGACGTGTCGCGCATCGCCGGTATTCGTTGAGCCAGTACTCATTCCTATACCAGCAATTAACCCCCGCTGCGAAAGAACCCGGGTCCCGTCCTCCAGCACGTAGCAAGGGATTTCAACATCACCAATCTTCAATGGTCGATCGACTGAGCCATGCGTTGCCTTGGGCAAGGACGAAAGCAACCTTTTTGCTTCTACGCCTTTTCTCGAAATTTCTTTAAGTTCGGCGGTACTGAGCTTAGCGGCACGCGCCACCCCACCTTTGGCTTTCCCTTGCGCCACTGGCTTCTCTAGTGGCTTTCCCGCCGACTTAGCTACCGGCTTTGTCGCTACCTTAACTACCGGCTTTGTCGCGGGCTTAGCTACCGGTTTTGTCGCTATCTTAGCTATCAGCTTTGTCGCGGGCTTCGCTACTGGCTTTGTCGCTGGCTTAGCTACCGGTTTTGCCAGCGCCTTCGCTGCCGGCTTCGCTTTCGCTGGTGAACTTACAAGAGATGGGAATGCAGGCTTTTTCATAAAAATCCTTACGCTTCATTGAAATGCAAGTATAAACCTGCATTTTTCAATCATGCAAGGAAAATCTTTAAAAGTAAGAATGAGGCTTATTTAAAACTATATGAGCTGAGGTGCTCCTAGCAGGGTCTGCAGTGTCGCGCCCGGGCGTCGCGCAAGCCTCACCCTCACCCTCACCCTCACATGCTTAGTGAAGCATAGGAATCCCAGCCCTCTCCCCATGGGCACAGTGAGATCGAGTAAGATTACTTTAAAGCTCAACAACAAACCAGCGCGAGAATCATATCTATGCCTACAGACATTCGACTTCTTTTGCGCAAGTGGGACTTTGATCTAGATTCCGCAACGCTGGGTCCCATCCGCTGTGCCAGCTTGGACGTGGTGACGACTTTTGCTGAGTTCGAGGAGCGAATCAAGGCCAACTCCATTGACAGCATCGAATTTGCGCGACGCGTGTTCCAGTCTGTAGCGCACAGGCTCACTGGCGACGAGACAGTAGATGCCGAGTGCGCCGGCCCGACACTGACAGACGACGAGGTGTCAGGCGTACCGGTCGATGAACTGGACGCATTTTGCAATCACCTGATTCTCCGGCTTCGCGGCACCAAGGCTCCAGATACAGCTGATAAGCAAACTCCATCAGGGTGCGAAGGACTCGCCAGCGCGATGAGTATCGCTATCGTTGCCAAGCGAGCGGCCAGAAAGAAAATGACGGACTCCATCAAAAAAAGCCTAACCGAGGCCTCTAACATCGAGGCCATCTTAAAACGCGACTATCAAGGCTTGATCGGCGGTGAGGCCGCCACGCAACGAGCCCTGAACGATTTTTTACGCACCGAAGAAATGATGAAAGCGGCGCGGCATGACGCAACTGCGGGATTCGGACTTCAAATCGTGGAGGACATTAAGCGCGCGGAAGAACAAAGGCGGTTAGCGATCGGGGCCTTTGTGGGACCTGGCAACGGTATTTTCGGCGCAGATGCTCTCGCCGCCGATGCATTATCTTTGAGAGCGATGATGGTCAATGCAATGGGCGGATCGTTTGCCGTACGGGATATGCAAGCAAGCCAAGGATATGACTTCGGAACATCGGCGATCAAGAACCTGGATTTTTACTCGAAATCCTTTGGCGGTGGTTTGGCCTCTGAAGCGAGCATGGCTGCCGCTATGGGTTCACTTCCAACGCTAGCAAGCAACCAAGCACTCCCGACTGAAAGCCACATGGAACGTTTTACGCCTCCAGCCTTCCATATAGCCACGAATCCGATCCACAAGACAAATGAGTTGGTGAGAAATCTACTAGCACATCAAAAAGAAGAAGCTGCCAAAGCAGAGGTAGACAAGGTGGAAGCTAAAATTGATTCTGGGGAGTCCAAACAGCTTGCCGCATCCGGCTTGTTCTACACAAGGGCCAGCTTTTGGACGACAGTTATTGCGTTCACTGTTCCATTCACTTGGGGTGTCTGGCTCTATGTAGACAGCAAAGCAGATGCCGCAAACGCTAAGGCAGAAGCGATCGAAAATGCAAAACGGGCAGAAGCTAAGATGGATCAACAACGGGCGGAATATTTGAATTTAATCGCGGTGGGCAACGAGCGGCAAGCGGCCTTAGAGAAAGCAGCCCAAAGAAATGGGCAGGCTTTTTCAGGGGGGCAGCGGACCAGCAATCGCAAGAAAGAATCGCCAAGCTCGGCCAAGCCCGACTAATTCAAGACCTCATTCTGCCATCCAGATATTCCTGCACTCCTCCTGGCGACGTAAGCATGCAAGAAGAAGGCAGGATCAACTTATTCGATTTTGCCCTCCGCCCCGATAGAGCAGCGTCATCTGCGGTGTCCCCGTCAAAAAGCAATCAAGCCACAGCGCTAGAATCGCACTTTCACGAACTCCCTTGGAGAGGGCAAGCATCACAACGATTTGATTCATTTTCTTTGCTTGCTGGCAACGTCTGCGGGCCGAACTAAGACCCAGCAACAGAAACTCGTCGCGTACTCAATCGCTGCAAATTCGAAGAAGTGTCTGAAACAAATTGCTGAGCACGACAAAGGTGCCACGCAGATGCCCAGTTCACTCACATGAAGTCCGCTGTTGAAAAATGGCGGGACGACGCATGAAGGCCTAAAAGGAGCTCCAGCCAACCGATTTAACTCGGCTTCGCTTCGGCAAAGAGGGTGAGGAACTTTAGTGCTGGACGCATACCCAAGCGATCAATGACCGAGCTCATTCGTACCGTACTAGGCGGGTGCTATGCTTGCTTACCGCACTTTGATAAACGGCATACAATATGGCCATACAGTCCTTTCGGTGCAAGCAGACCAAAAAGCTGTTCGAAGGAAAGGCCGTGCCGCGGTTCGCTAGCTTTCGAGCCAGCGCGGAACGTAAGCTTCAACTGCTGGACAGTGCAACCACCTTGGAGTTGTTACGCGTTCCGTCCGGAAATCATCTGGAAGCGCTCAGCGGCAAGCGCCAAGGGGAGTACAGCATTCGCATAAATGCGCAGTTCAGAATCTGCTTTGTCTGGACAGCGAACGGGCCGCAAGACGTGGAAATCACGGACTATCACTAACTGATCGAAGCTGCGAATGATGAAGAATGAAATGCGGCCCATCCATCCCGGTGAGATCTTACGGGAGGAGTTTCTTGCCCCGTTGGGGATGACGCCACACGCGCTATCGAAGGCGCTTCACGTCACGCCGTCGCGCGTCCATGACATCGTCAACGAAAAGCGTGGCGTAACCGCAGATACCGCGCTGCGGCTCGCTCGCTACTTCGGTGGCGATCCGCAGTCCTGGCTCAACCTGCAACAAGCCTACGATCTGAAAGTGGCCACCAGACAGGCCATGCACAAAATCGTCGATGAGATCAAGCCGCGCAACGCCGGTGGCGACAACGGCCAAGCATTGGCGGCGTGAGCGGCTAGCGCGCCGGCCGCAGTCTTGTTTAGAACCGATACACGACACCGCCGTACACCGAGAAACCATCCCCCGGATAGAAGTTGGCGGAGTCCAGTCCCCTGGCGTTATCGACCGTGCTGGCGGCGGAGGCATAGTGTTTATCGCCGAGATTGCGCAGATCAAGGTAGGCTTTCCACTTCTTGCCCGGTTCCTCATAGCCTAGCTTGGCGGCCCAGATCACGGCCGACGGCGCTTTCAGGCTGTTGGCATAGTCGACGTAATAGCCCGACAGCGCGCGGGTGCTGATGCCCGCATAAAAACCGCCAGCCCGCTGCAACAGCAACTCGCCCTGATACACCTGACGCGGCAAGCTTGGCAGTTCATTCGTGCCGTAGCGCGCATCACCCCGGTAGTAGAAATCGCTGAAGGTGTAGGCCTGGCGATAGCTCAGGCGATCCCCTGCACCGCTTTCCCACAACTTGGACGTCAACGCCGCTTCGATCCCTTGATGGATGGTCTTGCTGGCGTTTGAATTGGCAATCAGCGCATCGACACCCGCACTGGCCTGCCGCACCACCGTCGACAGCAATTCATCGTGCAGATAGGAACGGTAGACCGACAACGTCCCTTCATGATTGTAGTTGCCGGCCCGCAGACCCAGTTCCGCCGTGTTGGCCTTCTGCGGCTTGAGCGGACGGATATACGGAACGCCGGTACTGCCCATCTGCCACGTCACCGGTGGATCGATCGACCGCGATACGTTGCCGAACACCGCCAGTTCGGGCGTGGCCTGATAGCGGAAGCCGAGGCGCGGCGCGATGGCGTGTTCGTTGTAGCGCACGGCGCGCGGGAACAGCTCCGTCGTGGTCAGGATGGTGCGGTCGATATGCGCATCGCGGTCAACTTCGATGAACGACAGGCCGGACGACAAGGTGAACTGCTCGCTCCAACGCAACTCATTGGCGAACGACAGCACCGTGTCGCGCGATCCCGAGTAGACGGCGTACTGGCGTTCGTTCGAGCGAACGGCGGTCACGATGTTCTGGTTGTAGGCCGTGACATCGCCCTTCAGCAGGCGCGTATCGCTGAAGGCGATGGTGGTGTCGCTGGGCTTGCCGAACAAGGTGTCGCCGGTGCGCAGGTAGCGCAGCGACACGGAACCGTCGGTCGAACGCCAATCCTGCGGCGTGGTCGAATAACGCCAGCCGTTGTCCAGCGGATAGTTATTGTAGGCGAGGCCCAACTCCAGCTTGGCGCGGTCGTCCAGCGCGAACGTGGTCTTGCTGGTGATGAGCGTGGTGCCCTTTTTCCGCCGCGCGCTGGTGGTCGCGTTGCTCTGCTGCGGATCGGCCTCCAGCTGGGCCAGGGTGATCGTGCTGCCGTTACGCAGTTCCTCATTGCGATGGCGTATGGTCAAACGCGTCTGCACGCGGTCGCTGAAACGGTGGCCGAAATTGGCGACATATTCGTTGCCGCTGTTGGGCGTATCTCGCTGAAAACCATTGCGTTCGTTGCGGAAGTAAGCCAGGTAATAATCGGTATTGTTGTCGGCCGATACGCCGCCGGTGCTGAGCGCGTATTTACGATAGCCGAAGCTGCCGGCTTCAACGCCGACCGCACTGCCCGGCGACGAACGGCCGGTGTGCGTGACAAAGTTGATGGCGCCGCCGAGCGACAATGCCGCATACGAAAAAGCGTTGGCGCCGTTCAGGATCTCGGTGTAATCGAGCCCGTTCAAGGTCAGCAGGTCTTCCTGCGTGCCGCCGGGGCCGGTGATCGGCAGGCCGTCGTAAAGGTATTTGATGCCGAGCGAATAGCCCTGATAGAAGGCATTCAGCCCCGAGCCACGGATGGAAATCTTGTTGGCGCCGTTGCCGCTGGTGGCGGCGGCAAACACGCCGGGCTGATAGGCCAGCACATCTTCCGCATTGGCCGCGCGGCCGCGCTCCACGTCGGCGTTGTTCACGATGCTGACGGTCCCGGCAATCTCGTCGAGCCGGGCTTTGGCCTTGTCGGACGCGCTTTGCGACTTGCCTGCGACCACGACCGTGGCGCCGACCAGCGTTTCGTCTGCGGCGGCTGCGTCCGCTGCTTGGGTAACGCCGGCAGCCAGCCACAAGGCGGCGCCGACGCTGTATTTCATTTTGTTCACTTGATTCACTTGTCTTGTTCTCCGGACGGTGGTGCAAAAATGTGCCAGGAAGAAGTTACAACCTACAGACAAGTGAAACAAACAATAAAAACTTCGATCTAAAGCAGGGTGACTCTCATATCGACAGGCGCTAAATGCCTAAGCGTCCACTGCCTGCAGCGCCAGGTCCGCCATGGCGCGGATGCCGTCGTAGGACTTGGCGGACGCGATAAACCTGCCGTTGTGGCAGAAACCGGCATCGGCCACGCCGGTAACGGCTGCCAGCTCGGCATCGCGCAGTCCCGCCCAGGCTTCGGGCAAGTCGGCCCGTGCGATGAAATTCTCCGTGCTGGTGGGCACGGTGTGCAGCATGTAACGCTGCTCGGCGAGGTTGTGGCTGATGACGAACAGCACCTTGGGCATTTCCTTGCGGACCACTTGGCCCCACGGCAGCGCGCCGTTCTTCAGGAACAGCAGCTTGCCGTCCGCCAGCGCTTCCGATTGACGGACTTGCTCGACCGCCAGCATCGCGCCCAGCCGGTACCTTACCGCGTTGACCAGGACATTGGTCAGCATGGCCATCGCCATGCGGAACTGGTCCAGGCGGTAGGTGTCGGCCGCCTCGCCATAGCCCAGCCTTTGCTCATCGAGCCAGTTCGTATTGAAGCCCGAAACCACGGCCGACAGCCCATAGCCGCCGGGCGCGCTTTTCGCCGCGCCGACGTCGGACAAATCCAGGTATTGCACGATGTCGGCATCGATGGCGTAGGCAATATCGCGCGCCTTGTCTTCAGGAACCACCTGCCCAAGCTGCGCGGTGGCCAGCGCCATCACGCAGCGCGCGCCATACTCGCGCCACACCAGGCCAGCACTGGCGTAAGGAACACCGGTCTGCCGGGCGACATCGAAACCCTTCTGGTGATGGTCGAAACGGCCGGTGGGCGGATCGTAGACGCCGCCGACGTCGATCGCGAAATCGGCCGCCTCGATAACCGCCGGCTCGCGCGTCCGGACCAGTTCCGCATCGGGAAACAAGATATGCAGCACCGCGCAGGCCCAAGCATCGTCCGCGTGGAACTTGCCGCTGTGAGTGACTATGACCATGGTGTATCCAATCGTTGAGGCGAAAGGCACGATCATACTTGATCACACTTGTTTAGCGGTTCGCCCCCCGATTCCATCCTCTTCAAGCAATTGCCCGTTAGAATAACCACATGGACTCCCGCATAGCCGCCCCCGTGGCCAATTTTACCGACCTCCTGCTCGACGCCGTCTGCATGGTCGATATCCATGGACGCTTCGTGTTCGTCAGCGCCGCCTGCGAACGCGTGTTTGGCTATACCCAACAGGAAATGATCGGCCAGGCCATGATCAATTTCGTCGCGCCCGCAGACCGTGCGCGCACCCTGGCGGCGGCGCAGAACATCATGAATGGCAATTCCCATATCAATTTCGAAAACCGCTACCTGCGCAAGGACGGCAGCATCGCCCACATCATGTGGTCGGCGCGCTGGTCCGAGCCCGATCAGCTGCGCGTCGCGGTCGCGCGCGACGTCACGGCCCTGAAGCAAGCCCAGACCATGCAGGCGGTGCTGTACGCCATCTCCGAGGCGGCGAATGCCAGCGATGACCTGGCGGACCTGTTTCAGCGCAGCCACGCCATCCTCGGCGAGCTGCTGCCGGCCTCCGGCTTCGGCGTCGCCCTGCACGACGCCGCCAGCCAGCACCTGAATCTGACCTATTACGCCGACCACGGCCCGGTGCCCGACGCCGCCCTCATGCAGCTGCTGTGCGCGGAGGCGGTGCAGCGCGCTGCGCCGCTGCTGCTGCTGACCGGCGCCACCGAAGGCCTGGCGGCGCACTTGCAGGCTGCGGCGAACGCCATGGCCGGGACGGCGCTGGCGGTGCCCTTGACGACTTCCGAAGGCATCGTCGGCGCCATCGTGCTGCGCACCGGCACCCTCGACGCCGACGACCTGACGCGCGAGCGCGCCCTGTTGCTGTTCGTCGCGGACCAGCTCGCCGCCACCATCCAGCGCAAGCGGCTGCACGCGCAAATGCGCTTCATGGCCATGCACGATGAACTGACGCGCCTGCCGAACCGGCGCCTGTTCCACGACCGCTTCGACACCGCCCTCGTCCGCGCCAAGCGCCATCACGAGGGCATGTCCGTGCTGTTCATCGACCTCAACGGCTTCAAACGCGTCAATGACCGCTACGGCCACGTATGCGGCGACCGGCTACTGCAGCAGGTCGCGCTGCGCATCGCGTCGTGCCTGCGCACCAGCGACACGCTGGCGCGCCTGGGCGGCGATGAATTCGTCGTGCTGCTGGAGGAAATCGCCATCCCCTCGGATGCCGAACTGGTGATGGCCAAGATTCACCTGGCACTGAGGGCGCCCATCGAGGTTGCCGCAGGCTGCCAACTACAGACCTCGGTCAGCATCGGCCTGGCGCATTATCCCGTGCATGGCGACAATCGGCAGGCACTGGTGTCGCATGCGGATCAGGCCATGTACGCGGCCAAGGCCAGCGCGGCTGTTGCCGAAAAGAACTGAAAATCACTGCTCAGCGCCTCCGGCCTGCCGCCGCATCAGCCAGGCGAACAGCAAGCCGCCGGCATACATCAGTACGCCATACAGGGCGCCCGGCACCGCCATCTGGTCCTGCTGCAGCACGGTGCTGGCGATGACCATGGCCAGGGTTGCGTTCTGCACCGAGGTCTCGATACCGAGCGTGACCGACTGCTGGCGCGACAGGCGCGCGAGCCGCGCCATGCCGAAGCCGACCGCCAGCATCAGCAGGTTCAGCGCGATGGCGAACGGCGCCAGCGTGGCGAAATTATCGCGCAGCGCCGCCCAGTTCTTCAGCACCGCACCCAGCACGATCACGACAAACAGCACCGTGGCGATCCTGGTCGCCACCGGCTCGATGCGCAAGGCGTGCGCAGTCCACATCCGGCGCACGATCATGCCCAGCGCCACCGGCAGGCCCAGCATCACGAAGATCTGCCCCATCATCATGCCCACCGGCGCGCGCACCGTCTGGCTGGCGCCGGCGAAATGATCCAGCGCGAACGAGACGATCAGCGGCAGGGTGAAAATGGTGAGCACGCTGGCCACGGCGGTAAAGCTCAGCGCCAGCGCCACGTCGCCGCGCGCCAGGTAGGTCAGCAGATTGGAGGTGGTGCCGGTGGGACTGGCCGCCAGGATCATGAAGCCGACCGCGAACACGCCGGCCATGCCACTCACCTTGATCATCGCGAAGCACACCAGCGGCAGCAGGATGAAATGGCACACCACCCCCACCAGCAGGGCGCGCGGCTGGCGCACGATGCGCGCAAAGTCGGCCGGCGTCAGGCCCAGCCCCAGCGAGAACATGATCAGCGCCAGCGACAGCGGCAGCAGCACCGATGAAAGCAGATCTCCTTGCACGCGTTCCTCCATTGAATAGATGAATGACAAGGAATCATACTGTGTTTTAGTATCGCAACTTAATTATTAATCAAGCGCTTGAAAATCCTTGCAACGGCGGACGCCATGCTATGCTTTTTTCTTGCTTTCACCACCAAAGGAAAACATGACCCGCTCCCTCCCACTCCTGCTGTGCACCCTGCTGTGCGCCGCCCTGCCCGCCTTCGCTCAAGCCAAGGAACCGGCCACGCAGGAAAAGATGAACCAGCTGTACGCCGATTATTGGGAAGACTACCTGCGCGACAATCCGATCGCCGCCACCTTCAACGGCGACCAGCGCTACAACAACCGCTTCGGCGCCGTCACCTCGGCCGAGCAGCGCGCGCAAAGCCGCGCGCTGGCGGAAAAATACCTGGCGCGCAGCGCCCAGTTCGATCCCGCGCCGCTGCCGCCGGAAGACCGCATCAGCTATGACCTGCTGCGCTACCGACTGCAGGAAGTGCTGAATGGCCTGCGCTTCCCGACCGACCTGGCGCCGGTGGACCAGTTCTCCGGCCTGCACCTGACGCTGGCCCAGCTCGGTTCCGGCACCTCGGCGCAGCCGTTCCAGACCGTGCAGGACTACGACAACTGGCTGCAGCGCGCTGCCGGCTACGCCCCGGCGGTGGACGCCATGATGGTCGACATGCGCACCGGCATCGCCCAGGGCGTGGTGATGCCGAAGGCGCTGATCAGCCGCGTGCTGCCGCAGCTGGAAAACGTCGGCACCGACGACCTGGAAAAAAGCACCTACATGGGACCGGTCAAGAAATTCCCGGCCTCCTTCAGCGACGCCGACAAAGCGCGCCTGACCGACGCCTACGGCAAGCTGGTGCGCGAACAGCTGGCGCCCGCCAACCGCAAGCTGCTGGCCTTCATGCGCGACACCTACCTGCCGGCCGGCCGCGACACCGCCGGCATCGGCGCCCTGCCCGGCGGCCAGGACTGGTATGCCTTCCTGGCGCGCCGCTCGACCACCACCGCGCTGACGCCGGCGGAAATCCACGACATCGGCCTGCACGAAGTGGCGCGCATCCGTGCGCAGTTCGAGGAAGCCAAGGTCAAGGTCGGCTTCAAGGGCACGCTCAAGGAATTCTTCACGTATCTGAACACCGCGCCCGAGCTGCGCTTCAAGTCGCGCGACGAAATCCAGGCCGCGTATGAAGCCATGCGCCCGCGCGTGGAAGCCAAGGTCGGCCTGCTGTTCGCCAGCGTGCCGAAGGCGCCGTTCGAAATCCGTCCGGTCGAGGCGTTCCGCGAAGTGAGCGCCGCGCCGGCCTCCTACCAGCGCGGCTCGGTCGATGGCAAGCGTCCCGGCGTGTTCTACTTCAACGCCTACAAGCCGGAAACGCGCACGCGCTTCACCACCACCGCCTTCTTCCTGCACGAAGCGATTCCGGGCCACCACTTCGAGCGCAGCCTGGCGCAGGAAACGGCCGGCCTGCCGGCCTTCCGCCGCTTCGGCAGCAGCACCGCGTTCTCCGAAGGCTGGGGACTGTACAGCGAAATGCTGGGCCAGGAGATCGGCATGTATGACGATCCGTGGCAGTGGGTCGGTCGCCTGACGGCGGAAATCTGGCGCGGCGTGCGCCTGGTGGTCGACACCGGCATCCATTCGAAAGGCTGGACGCGCGAGCAGGCCATCGCCTACTTCAAGGACAACGTGCCGCAGGACGAGGTGACGGCGGTGCAGGAAGTCGAGCGCTACATCGCGGTGCCGGGCCAGGCCCTGAGCTACAAGATCGGCGAGCTGAAGCTGCGCGAACTGCGTGCGCGTGCGGAAAAAGCGCTGGGCAAAGGCTTCGACCTGCGCGCCTTCCACAACGAGGTTCTGTCGCACGGATCGGTGCCGCTGGACGTGCTCGATGCTGCGGTGGACCGCTGGATCGCCGGTCAAAAGAAAGGCTGAGTCTCCAAAAAACCACGCTGCCGCTTTTGTTTGTGCATCGCACAATTTTTGTATCCCGGGCTGGCCCACATCATCTAGAATGGTTGTATTTTCATCATGAGATGGGCAAGCTATGAAACGGGTAATCTTCAATCAAAAAGGTGGCGTGGGCAAATCGACCATTGCGGTCAACCTGGCGGCCATCGCTGCCAGCCAGGGCAAACGCACCCTCTTGATCGACATCGACCCGCAGTGCAATTCCAGCCGCTATCTGCTGGGCGCGGCGGCGCAGGAGGCCGTGCCGACGCTGGGCGCCTACTTCGAGCAGGTGCTCAGCTTCAGCATGTTTGCCCAGCCGGCCAGCTACTACGTCCATGCGACGCCGTTTGAAAACCTGTCCGTCATCGTGTCTCATCCCGAACTGGGCGACCTGCAGTCCAAGCTGGAATCGCGCAACAAGATCTACAAGCTGCGCGACCTGCTGCGGGAGCTGGCCAAGGAATACGACGAAATCTTCGTCGACACCCCGCCCGCCTACAACTTCTTCAGCCAGTCCGCCCTGATCGCGGCCGACAGCTGCCTGATCCCCTTCGACTGCGACGATTTTTCGCGCCAGGCCCTGTACACCCTGATCAACAACGTCAAGGAAATCAAGGCCGATCACAACGCCGACCTGGCCATCGAAGGCATCGTGGTCAACCAGTTCCAGCCGCGCGCCCTGCTGCCGCAGCGCATGGTCGATCAACTGAAGGAAGAAGGCTTGCCGGTGTTCGACAACAAGCTATCGAGTTCGATCCGCATCCGCGAATCGCACGAGCGCAACCTGCCGATGATTCACCTCGACCGCAGCCATAAACTGAGCCAGGAATATCTGGCGCTGTACGGCGAACTGCAACCAGCTTAAGCGGCGCGGCCCAGAACCGGCTGTAGAATGGGCTGCACGATTACCGCCCAGGAGCCGCCTTGTCCAAACTACCGCCGCTGCTTGCCCTGCTCTTTGTCGCCGCCACCTCCTCCGCCGCAGAGCGCCACATCCCCTTCTGGCCGAACGCCGTGCCGGAGGCGATACACGCCGCAGTAGACGGCCAGGCCGCGCTGGAAAGCGTGCGCGCGCTGGGCCGCTTCCATCGCGTGCACGGTTCGCCGGGCTACGCCGCCGCCGCGCAGTGGATGCAGGAACAGGCCCGCGCCGCCGGCATGCGCGACGCCACGGTCGAACACTTCCCCGCCGACGGCAGCACGCAGTACGCGCACTTCCGCAGCTATCTCGGTTGGGATGCGCAGGATGCACGGCTCGATGAAATCTCGCCGCAGGCGCGGCCCGTGGCCCGCTTCCCGCAACTGCCGGTCGCGCTGGCCGACTACAGCCAGGACGCCGACGTCAAGGCGCAGCTGGTCGGCGTGGGCGCAGGCGCCGCCGCCCAGGATTACGAGGGCAAGGAAGTCAAGGGCAGGCTGGTGCTGGCCAGCGGCCCGCTGGCCTTGGTGCATCGGCTGGCGGTGGAGGAACGCGGCGCGCTCGGCATCCTGTCCGATTATCCGAACCAGACCAGCGCCTGGTCCGGCGACGATACGGACCTGGTGCGCTGGGGCCACCTGTCGCCCTACCAGAAGCAGAACCGCTTCGCCTTCATGCTATCCAAGCGCCAGGCCAATGCCTACCGTGCGCGCCTGGCCGCCGGCGAAGCCATCACGCTGCATGCGCAGGTACGCGCCAGCATGAAGCCCGCCACTTTCGACGTCGTCAGCGCCACCATTCCCGGCACCGATCCCGATGCCGGCGAAGTGATACTGACCGCGCACCTGTGCCACCAGTCGGCCGGCGCCAACGACAACGCCTCCGGCAGCGCCGCCATCCTGCAGGTGGCGCGCACGCTCAACCAGGCCATCCAGTCCGGCGCCATCGCCCGTCCGCGTTTGAGCATCCGCTTTTTGTGGACGCCGGAGATCGCCGGTTCGCAAGCGTGGCTGGCACGCCATCCGGAACTCAAGGGCCGCATCGTCGGCGGCATCCACATGGACATGGTGGGTGCGCTGCTGGGCGCCACGCACAGCACCTTCCACCTGTCGCGCACCGCGCAAACGCTGCCGCATGTGCTCAACGATATCGGCCAGGCCTTCTTCGAGCAGGTCAGCACCGCCTCGGCGCGCTACGCGGAGCGCGGCGGCGACGGCTACGCCGGCTTCGTCACGCCGGGCGCCTCGCGCGACCTGTTCCTCGGCGATGTGCGCAACGTGGAACTGGGCAGCGATCATGAAGTATTCCAGTCCGCCGGCTGGGGCGTGCCGATGCTGTACTTTCACGACTGGCCGGACGTCACCATCCACACCAACAAGGACCAGCCGGAAAACCTGGACGCCACCAAGCTGGGACGCGTGACCTATCTCGGCGCCGGCATCGCCTACACGCTGGCGGCGCTGCCGGAGACGGAGGCGCCGCGCCTGTTGGCGGTCAATCGCTATCAGGGCGAGCAGCAGCTGGCGCAAGCGCGCCTGCGCGCTGCGCTGGACGACGACGCCCGCGACGGCGCGCTGGCCGTGCGCGAAACGCTGGCGATGAATGCCGCCAGCCTGCAATCGCTGGCGCGGCGCTGGCCCTCGACAGCCGCCGCCACGCGTGCGCTGACGGAACAGATCAAGGTGCAGCAAGCGGCCCTGCCGCTGCCGGTAAAAGGGAACCAGCGCGATACGCGCGTGCCGCTGCCGTCGCCGGCCATACAAGGCCCGCTGGGCGTCTACTACTACGATCATGTGGAAGAAATGGAAAAGGCGCGCGGTCTCAGCGCCGCGCCGCTACCGGCCTACGACGGCGACACCGGCCTGCTGCTGTACGAAGCCATGAACCTGGCCGACGGCCGCCGCAGCGTCGGCGACATCCGCGACATCCTCAGCGGCCGTTATGCGCCGGTGCCGCAGGCGCTGCTGGCCGCCCACTTCGAACGGCTGGCGGCGGCGGGCATCCTGCGCTGGCAGTGATGCCCGCCACTGATTACCACATCAGGTCATCAGGGATCTTGAAGTCGGCGTAAGGATCATCCTCCTCCACCTCGGTGGTGGCCTGCTTGACGCGCACCACGATGTCCGGATTGCGCTGGGCGATCTTGTCGGCGAACACGCGCGGCACCAGCTCGTAGCTGCCGCCGTCGCCGACGATCACCAGACGTCCCGCCACCAGGTGCTCGCGCACGGCGGCGGTCACGTAAATGCGTTCGATCTTGGTGCCGAAGGTGAAGTTGTAGGCGATGTCGCCGTTGTGGCCCTTGCTCTGCTTATTCTGCTGCACCATCTGCGTGATCTGCGCGGCGATGGCCTTCTGCTGCGCGGCGGCGTCGCGCTGGGCGTTGGCCAGGCGCGCCTTCTCGGCATTGACGCGCTGCAGTTCCAGCGCGGCCAGGCGCGCCTCGTCCACGGTCTCCGTGCCGCTGCGGCGCTCTTCTTTTTTCTGCTTGCTCTTGTTCTGATTGGCGACTTTGACTTTGTTCTTGTCGACCAAACCGGCTTTTAACAACTGATCTGCCAGTCCCATGTTGCCACTCCTTATAAACGAAGGCGATAGCATACCATTCCGCTGGACAGTATCGGGCATCTGCGCTATCGTTATTTTTTAAGCAACGGTGGCTTGTATGAAACTAGCTAGCATTTTCCTCGCTTGCCTCCTCGCCGCCGGCGCTGCGCAGGCGGCCCACACCGCGCCCATCCCGGTCGAGCAATTCTTCAACAAGCCCGCAGTGACCGGCGCCAGCATCTCGCCCGACGGCCGGCACGTCGCGCTGCGCATGACCTCACCGGCGGGACGCAGCATGTTGAACGTGATCGACGCCGACGCGCGCACGCAGAAAATCGTCGCCAATTTCCGCAACGCCGACGTCGACATGTTTTACTGGCAGAGCGATCAGCGGCTCATCTACAGTACCGTCAATGTCGATCACGGCGGCGACATCGGCAATCCCGGCCTGTACGCTGTGGACCGCGACGG
Organism: Duganella paludis; assembly: GCF_054461335.1. Lineage (NCBI taxonomy): Bacteria > Pseudomonadati > Pseudomonadota > Betaproteobacteria > Burkholderiales > Oxalobacteraceae > Duganella > Duganella paludis. The sequence goes on along the minus strand of NZ_CM136922.1, from coordinate 3,831,881 downwards.
CAAGCGTTTCAAGACCTTGTCGCGCACCATCGAACGCCAGCGCTCTTTCGCCGACGGCTACCGCGGCGGCAGCAACTACCTGTCCGCGCCCACCATCAACGGCTTCCCGTACCGGAAATCCGAATCCATGTTCGTGATCGCCAACACCGACGACGAAGTCTCTCTGGCGCTCATCGGCACGCACGACGGCAGGATTTTTCCCGTGCACGCGCCACGCAGGACCTACCGCTGGCTGTCCGATCCGAACGGCGACATTCGTGTCGCCGTCACCCGCATCAACGGCAAGGACGTCATGCACTTCAAGGACGAGGGAGGCTGGCGCGAACTGGCCTCGTTCGACCCCGACTCCGCCGGCCGCCTGCAACCATTGCTGTATGAGGACGGCAAATTGTATGTGCGGGCCTTCAACGGCAAGAACGAATCATCCATCTATCTGTACGACGTGACCACCAACAAGCTGGGCGAACAGCCGGTGATCACAGTGCCCGGCTACGACGCCGAAGGATACTTCACCGTCAATGACGTCAAGGCACTCGGCTTTCGCGTCGATGCGGGTTCCGAAACCACCATCTGGTTCGACGAATCCATGAAAGCGCTGCAGCGCGAAGTCGATGCCCTGCTGCCCGGCGACGTCAACATCATCAGCTACGGCGCGCACAGCGAAACACCGCATGTGCTGATCGATACCTACAACGACACCCAGGGTCATCTCTACCTGCTGTTCAACCGCGACACCAAGAAGATACTGAACCTCGGCGAAGCGCGCCCCGGCCTCGATGCGACGCGGATGTCGCGCATGGCCATGGTGCGCTACCCGGCGCGCGACGGCCTGCAGATTCCCGCCTACCTCACCCTGCCGGCCGGCGGACCGAAAAAATCCCTGCCCACCATCGTGCTGGTCAGCGATCCGCAATGGCAGCGCACCGACCGTTGGCAATGGAATGCCGAAGTGCAGTTCCTGGCCTCGCGCGGCTACGCCGTGCTGCAGCCGCAGACACGCGGCATGCCCGGCTTCGGCCGCGCGCACGAAGCGGCGGGCGCCAAGCAATGGGGCCTGGCGATGCAGGACGATATCGCCGATGCCGTCAAATGGTCGGTGGCGCAGGGTCACACCGATCCCGCGCGCGTCTGCATTGCCGGCACGGGCTACGGCGGCTATGCGGCCATGATGGGATTGATCCGCGACCCGGCGCTGTTCAAGTGTGGCGTCAGCTGGTCCGGTATCACCGACATCACCTCCATGTTCAACCGCGACTGGAAAGATACGGCGGGATCTCTCGCGCTGTCGCAGCTACGCGCGATGGTGGGCGATCCCAAGGCCGATGCCGAGCAGTTCCAAGCCACCTCGCCGCTGCACAACGCCGCCCGCATCAAACAGCCGGTGCTGCTCGCCTACGGCAAGGAAGATGGCCGGGTGCCGTTCAGCGATGGCCGCAAGTTTTACCAGGCGCTATCCGCGACCAACCCGCAAGTGGAATGGCTGGAATACACGCCGAGCGTGGAAGACTGGAAGACCCAGGGCAACAGCATCGATCTGTGGCGGCGCATCGAGGCCTTCCTCGGCAAGCATCTCGGCGCCGCTACGCCTGGTTCTTGAAGAACTTCTCCGGCGAGATGCGGATGGCGGCGCCGGTCGGGCAGGCGCGCACGCAGGACGGGCCGCCTTTCAGATCCTTGCACAGATCGCACTTGACGGCCTTCTTCTGCACCGCCGGATCGTAATCGGCCTGGCGCTCGCCCGGCGTGGCGCCGAGGCCGAACAGCAGCCACGATAAGCCGCCGCCGCGCTTGGGCGGCTTGTCCACCGCCATCTGGATCACGCCGTAAGGGCAATTGCGCTCACAGTTGCCGCAGCCGATGCAGGCGTCGCTGATGAACACTTCCCCTTGCAGCGAACGGCCGATGGCGTCCGGCGGGCAGTCCTTCATACAGTGCGGGTTCTCGCAGTGTCGACAGGCGGTCGGCAGGTGGATGTTGGCGAAGGTCGGACCCAGCGCGCGTTTCAACCGCGACGTACCGTTATGCGTTTCCGCACACGCCGTCTCGCAGTTATTACACTGGATGCACATGGTCTCGTTGATCAGCAGGACGTCGGACGCCTCGCCCACGCCCTGCCCCAGCAGGAACTGCATCAACTCGCCGTCGCGGCTCTTGGTGTGCTCCAGCAGCACGTTCTGCTCCGTGCGCGAGATCACCTGGTCCTCGACCGACTTGCGCCAGCTTGGATTGGCGATCAGCTGGTCGCGCACCGTCTCCGCATCCAGCACCAGCGCTTCGGTCAGCACCGTGGCCGTCACGGTGGCGCTGCGCGGCGCATCGCGTAGGAGCGCCATCTCGCCGACGTAATTGCCAGCGGCGACATACGACAGGATACGCTCGCCGCCGCGCACATCGTCCTTGCGCGATACCGTCACCGAGCCGCGGCGGATCAGATACATGCCGTCCGCGCTGTCGCCTTCCTTGAACAGCACCTGTTTGGCCTCGTAGCGTTTCACCGTCACGCCGCCGGCCACCAGCGCATCGATGGCGGTGCGCGACAGCATATTGCCAAGGTAGTTGTAGATCGCGTTGCGCACGAAGACCATGTCCATGCGCTTGCGCACATCGTCCACCGAAGCGATCAGCTTGAGCATGGTGCGGCGCGGCGTTTCCATCAGCACGCAACCCTGGCCGGCGCGGATGGTGGCGGTACGGCGACGGCCGGAGATCAGGCCCATCTCGCCGAAATACTGCCCCTTGTCGAGTTTAATCTGGCGCACCTTGCCGTCGTTGCCGGTCAGTTCGATCTCCACCGTGCCATCCAAAATCGAATAGAAGGTGTTGGTGTAGTCGAACTTGCGGAAAATGATGTCGCCCTTCTTCGGCGTCAGCAAAGTCGAATCGAGCATGAACTCGCGCAGCTGCAGCGTGGTCACCTGGTTAAACAGCGGCACGCCGGCCTTGATCTCGTCGATCACCTGCGACACCTGCGTGTTCGGACGCCAGGGCGCCAGCTTCGCGCGCAGCAGGTCTTCGTCCACCGGTTGCACCGGCTTGCCGACGATGGTCTGCACCACCTCGTAGCCCTGGTTCATGGCCTGCTTGATCAGCGGGTAGCCGCCCAGCGCACCGACGATGTACAGCCCCGGCACGTTGGATTCATAGGAGTCCGACAGCGCCGGCGTGGACGCTGGATTCGCGTTCGGGAACACCACGCCGAAACTTTCGATCAACTTGCGCGGCGGCGTCGCGCCAAGGCGTGCGATCACGCGGTGCGCATGCACCGATTCCTCGCCGTGCTTGCCGTTGAAGACAAACAGCAGAGGCGTATCGTCCGCCGTCTCGATGTACTTGGTGGAAGCGCTGTAGCGCACCTTGATCTTGCCGCTGCGTTCAGCGGCCGTGATCAGCACCCGGTTGCCTTCCTTGCAGGTGGCGAATTCCTCCTGGCGGTTCAGGATATAGACGGTATTCTTCTCGGCCAGCGCCAGCGCGTTCTCGATGCCGGCGTCGCCCGCGCCGACCACCACGATGGTCTCGCCCGAGTACTCGTCCGGATCGGACAGCGTGTACTGCACCTGCGGCAGGTCTTCGCCCGGCACGCCCAGCTTGCGGATATTCCCTTGCAGGCCGATGGCCAGGATCACCGCCTTCGAACGCCACGTCAGCGCACCGCCGCCGTTGCTCTGCGTGGTCAAGGTGAAGATGCCAGTGTCGGCGTCGCGCACGATGGCGCTGACGCGCTGGCCGTTCACCACGTTGACGTCCTGGCTGCCCATCTCCTCGTTCCAGGTCGAGAGCAGCATCTCGCGCTTGCCGGCGCCGAAACTGAGGTCGCTGCGCAGCGGCAGGATGCCCGGTTCGGCCATCACGTGCTTGCCCTTCTGGTACTGGTAGATGGTGTCGGATAAATGCGGCTGTGCTTCCAGCAGCACGTGGCGCACGCCCAGCGCCTCGGCGCGGGCGGCGGCCGACAGGCCGGCCGGCCCGGAGCCGACGATAACGATCTCGTACAGTTCAGTAGCGTCCATGATTAATTCGCCTGCAGTGAAATGGTGCGCGACAGGCCTTGCAGGCCTTTCGCAAATACGTCCGGCTTGAACGCGTCTTCGTTGGCCAGCGACGCGCGCAGCGCGGCCAGCTTGCGGTTCATCTCGGCCGCGCCGGCCGGGCCGCCCAGCGCCCCCTCGCGCGCCAGCGACGACGACACGCTGGAAATCGCCATATAAGCCTGTTCGGCGCCGGCATAGTCGGAGAATTGCTGGCGTTTGGCTTCATCGATCAAGCCCGCCAGCACGGCGCGCTGCAAGGCCGGCGTGAAGCGCTGCTGTTCCAGCTTGCCGATGTAGCGCTGAATATTGGCCGACAGCGCGGCGGCCAGCGCCAGCGGATCGGCGCCGCGACCGGCATCGCCCGGATTACCCGACACCGCCATGTGCAGCTTGGCCACCTGGTCGCTGAACGCATTCGCGCCGGATGGATCGGTGGCGCGCACGATGGCGCGCAGCATCAGCAGGTTGCTATCGTTCAGGCGCATGCGGCCCGGCCCCACGCCGAGGCGCGGCGTCCACTTCTTCTCGCTCATCGGGTGATGGCAGGAGTGGCAGTCGAACAGCGCCAGTTCCGGGAAGAGGCCATCGCGGCCGCGTTTCGGATCGGTCAACGCGTCCAGCTGGTTCTTCGACGCCAGCGCCTGGCCGATGGCCCACAGGCGCACGCTGTCGTAGTCGCCCTTACGCTTGCGCCAGTCGTCATCGACCTTGTAGTGTGCGGGCGCCAGTTGGGCGAAGGTGTCCAGCTCAAAGCTCAGGCGCGGGTGGCCCGCGCCCATCAGGCGGTGCGAAACGAAACGGCTGCTGTCGCCCACGTGACAGGACAGGCACAACTTCGCCTGCTCCACCGGCTTCTCGGTTGGGTACATGCCCTTGGCGACGTTGTCGGCATGGGTGGCGCCGGGTGCGGTGTGCGAGCGTATCCATTTATCGGCCGGGCCGTGGCAGGCTTCGCAGCCCACGCCGTCCGTCACCATGTGGCGCTCGCCGCGTTGCGCCGGCGGCGGCGTATGCGCGTGGCAGTCCAGGCATTCCTGCGCGTTCTCGGCGCCCTGCTTGAGCCCCAGCTTGGCGGCGATGGAGCGCGACTGCGCGTTCAGCAGGATGGCATAGGCCTTGGCGTGCTTGTCCAGCCGCAGCCAGGTGGTGTACTCGTTCTGCTGCACATTGGAACCGGTCCATGGCGCGACGGCGCCGTGGCAGGTGCTGCTGGCGCAGTTGACCGTGCCCACCGACTGGTGCGGCGAAGCGTTGGGCAGCACCGGCGTGGTGGACGAACTGGCGGCCAGCACCAGCCCGCAGGCCAGCATCAGGCAGGCGGACAGCATCCTTTTCATTTCTTTCCTTTCTGGGTGCGCGGCACATAGTCACCGGGCACACCCTGGTCGCTCACAGTCCATACCTGTGAATCCGGCCGCAAATACAGTTTCGCCATCTCGGCGGCGTTGAACGGACGCGAACCGATACGGCCGAACACGGCGATCTGGCCACCCGTTTCATCAACCGCGCGATCGCGGTCCAATCCCTTGGACAACGCCAGCGCCGGCGAGCGCGTGCGGCTCCACGCGATCAGCTGCGGCTTCGGTTCCGGCGAGAAGCCGTAGAAGCGCGGCTGCGTATCTGGTGCGGTCAGTTGCAGCACCTTCAGTCCATTGGCGCCGTCCGCCACGTAGCCGAACAGCGAGGCATTGGTGGAACCGACGATGACGTCGCGCGCATCGTTCAATTGGCCATCGGCGTCGAACATCTGGTACACCTTGGGTGCGGCCGGCTTCTCGATATCGATGATGGCCAGGCCCTGCTTGCCCGCCGCCACGTAGGCGTAGGTGCGCGCCAGGTAGACCTTGCGCGCATCGGCCAGCGCTACGCCACCCGGCAGCAGCACCGGCTTGGCCGGCAGCGTTACGTCGATCACGCGCAGGCCGCTCTTGTCGGTCACGAACAGGTAGCGGAACTGCAGCGCCGAGGCGCGCGCGCCGTTCAGCGCGATGGTGGCCAGGTGACGCGGCTTGAGCGGGTCGTCCAGGTCGACGATCACCATGCCGGCATCGGCGGCGATGTAGGCGATATGGCCGCCGAGGACGATGTGCTGCGCGCCGTTCAGCAGGCCGTTCGGATTCCACGTCAGTGCGCGCTTGAGGAAGTTGTTGCGCGCCTCGCCGTCGGCCAACGTGTCCACGTTCACCAGGATCAGGCCCTCCTGCGCATCGCTGATGGCGGCGTAGTGATAGATCGGATGGAAGGCCTGCTCCTGATTGGTCACCCGCATCAAGTCGCCGGTGTTGCGGGTCGGCGCGATCGGCTGGTTGGTCGGCAGCGCCATGCAGGTCGCGTCCTTCGACTTCACTTGCGTGTTCTGGCCCAGCGGCGAATACGGCGCGGTGACGATGCGCTGCGAGATGCCTTTGTTGGCGATGCTGGCCACGTCGTACACGCGCAGGCCGCCCTTGCCCTCCGCAGTGAACAGGTACTCGCCGCGCAGCTGCAGGCAGTTGGCCGCGCCATCGGCCGGATGCGAGTGCGTTTCGGTCAGCTCCATCTTGCGGTCCTTGTGCTGCTCGTACCAGTCCGGATAGGCGTAGCGCTGCAGGTAGCTGCCCTTCACCGCCTGCGGCTCGTCCCACTCGGTGACGGTGGCCGCTTCCACGTGGCCGGCCTCGCCGATCCAGGCGTTGTAGCCGACGAAGTTGACGAAGTTGGTCCCTTGCAGCAGCAACTGCGCCATGATGGCGTTGTTGTCGTTGGCCTTGGAGACGTGGCAGTCGGAGCAGGTCTTGGTCTCTTCCTTGCGCTCCGTGTGCGGATAGTGCGGCGCGAAGGCCTGCGACGAGAAGCCGCTGGCGGCAATCGGCGGCTGCTGGATGTAGATCTTCTCGCGATTGGCGTTCACCGACGACAGCACCAGCGCGGAGCTGGAACGCACCGGCGTGATCTTCGAGCCCTTGACCGGACCGGCCACGCCCAGCTGGAACATGTCATCGCGCGCCACCTGCGGATTGTAGGAAGCGTAGTTGCGCGACTCGCCGCCCTCGTAGTGCAGGCGTTCCGTCTTCCAGTTGGCCTGGATCGGCAAATGGCAACCGGCGCAGCTGGTGGTCCAGGACAGGTGGCAGCTGTGACAGCTCATCTTGTCGTTGTCGTGCGCCAGCTTGCCGACGCCCGGTCCCCACTTGCCCTGCTGGCCTTCCGGCCCGGCGCTCATCAACTTGGCGCGCGCGGCCTTCTCGTTGTAATGCGGATTGGCCGGATTGACGGAATCCTTCACCAGGCTGACTTCCCATTCCTTCTTCGGATCGGTGGCGGCGCGCTGGAACAAGCGGCCTTCGCGCCATTCGAAGCGCTGGCGGCCGTCCTGAGTTTTCAACAGCGACATGTCCATGCCGCCCGGCTTGGCAGCCGGGCCGCTGGTGCGCAAGGTCGGGTACTTGGAGGCGCTGCCGTGGCAATCGATGCAATCGACCTCGATGGCTGCAGCCACTTCGCCATAAATGTGGCCATTGCCGTGCGCATCCTGCGAGAAGTGGCAATCCACGCACTGCATGCCCTTCTCCATGTGGATGGAAGCCAGGTGCACAGTCTTCTTGAATTTGTCCGGATCGTTGTCGTCGATGATGTTGCCGGTCTTGTCCAGCAGCGCGCCCTTGCGGTCACGCTTGTAGATGGCGCGGAAGTTCCAGCCGTGGCCGTGGTAGTCGGCGAACTGGGTGTCCTTCAGGGTCGGATTCAGCTTGGAGACGTTCTTCAGGAACTCCGGATCGCTCCAGTTGCCGCGTATCGCCGCCTCTTCCGGGTTGCGCGCCTGGATGGCGCGGATCTCGGCGTCGGTCGGATACTTCTGCTTCTTCGGCCACATCGACGGCGCATCCGATTCGTAGTCCCACATGGTGTAGCCGTAGAACGAGTTCACGAAGATGTTCGGCTGGTGCATATGGCAAGTCATGCACTGCGACGATGGAATCGCGCGGGTGAATTCGTGCTTGATCGGATGGCCGGAACGGTTTTTCGGTATGGTCGGATCGACGGTTTTGCTCATGCCGCTGTTGCCGGCCGCCGCGTAAGGACCGGAGTGCAGCGGATCGCGGTCGTTGGCGTAGATGGTGTGGCAGGCGGTGCAACCGGAAGAACGGTAATCGCCCGGCTGCTCGTTGGTGCCGAGGAACCACAGGTGCGGATCGTTCAAGCGCGTCTTGGTGATATTGATGGCCGGGACGGCGATGCGGCCGCCGGTGCCAGGGCCACGGTTCGACTGGTGGATGTCCGGACGCCCCGGTTCATCGAGCTTTTGCAGCGTGCCGGAGCTGTTCGGCAAACCGACTTCCGGGAACTGGCTGCCGATCACGCGGCCGCCGCGCTCGAACACGCGGAACACGTCGGCCGGGGCGATGGTCTCCCACGCCGGCAGCGGATACAGGCGATCCAGAATGCCCTTCTCGACAAACAGCTGCTGGTCCACACGCAGTGGATTGACGATGGCCGCCGCCGCGCCTTCCGGCGTGTAGGACTCGCCAAGGATGTAGCGCTTGTACGGCAGGATGCCGTTGTTGTAGCTGGCGCCGCCCCACAGCATGGCGGACGTCGCCATCAGGCTGCGCTCCTGCGCCTGGATGATCGGCAGGTGGCAGGCGCCGCAAGCATCGCGCGCCACCCGCAGATCGCCGGGATTGATGAAGCGCACGTAGGCAGGATGCTCCTGATTCAGCTTGGCATAGGAGCCCTGTGGATTGGCCGACGACGGATACTGCCAATACTTCTCGTTGCGCGGCAGGATGTGCGCGGCGTCTTGCGCCGAGCGGTAAGCCGGGCTATCCGGTTTGCCTTCGCCGACCACGGAGGCATTGCCGCCGTGGCAGTCGGTACAGCCCAGCACCACGCCGGGATTGGCGTGCATGGTGTGACGGTCGGTCGTGGTGTGGCAGCTCAGGCATCCCGAGGTTTTGGCGTCGGCCTGCTGCTCGCTTTGCGCGGCGGGTGCGGCAGGCGCCATGATGTACTGGCGCAGGCTCACGACCGCCGTGGAATTGGCGCTCACCAGCGAGACCGCCGCTGCGGCCATCAGCAACAGCGCCAGTGCGAGGATGTGTTTGAACGCCTTCATGTCAGAAACTCAGTACCATGTTGAATAAAACGGAATACAGCGTGCCCTGCTTCTGGCCATACAGGGCTTTGAGCGCTTTGCCGGGCCGCAGGGCGGCGACGGAGCTGTTGATGATTACGTTCTGGTTGTAGAAAGGCCGCCAATGCATGCCGGCCGAGAAATCGATGCCCATCTCTTTCGAGGGCAATGCCTGCGCGCGCAGCACTTCCAGCACGCGGGTGTCCATGAAGCGCAAATACGATACGTTGCCGAACACGCGCAGCTCCGGCGCCAGGTCCAGGTCCGCACCCACGCCGATCAATGCCAGGCCGGGATTGACGAAGTTGGACTGGCCTTCGTCCTTGGACGAACGCAGCGACGGCAGGATGCCGTTGCGACCCGACAGCGCCACTCCGCCGCCGCCGATCAAAGGCAGGTTCTGGCGGATCGAGAAGCTGGTGTCCGAACCGGCGATCTGCGGGTTTTCCAAGATGGCGTCGTAGCCGGTGGACTTGTTGTCGTAAGGGTCTTTGTCGCCGGAGGCCAGCACCAACGAGGCGCGCGCGCGTATCCAGCTGAAGTCGCGCGACAGTTCGCTGGCGTGGAAGCCGGCGCGGATTTTCTGCGCCGTGTGCGCCAGCGGATCGTGTTCATTGTGGCCCAGCGCCAGATAAGTCGACGTGGCCAGGTTCCACTCGCCGATATGGCCGTCGCCGCTGTAGCCGAGATAAGTGACGTGGTAGCGGTGCGAACGCAGGTCGCCGAGGAAGGCCGGGCGCACCAGGAAGCCGTTGGTGTCGTAGGTCTTCTCGGTTTCCGAGTTGCGGTTGTGGACCACGCTGGCCTGCGAGGTGAAGCCAATAAATGGCCAGTCCTGGCGGTATAGATTGGCCAGGTAGATCTGGTCGTGGCGCAGGCCTTTGCCGACGGCGTTCAAGCCGCTGTTGCTGTCCTTTTCAAAGCGCGCGAAGGCGGCGATGTTGTACTGCCAGCGGTTGTTGTCGCGGTTGCCGAACAGGCGCACGCCGAACGGCGAGTCCTGGAACAGGAAACCACGGAAGTCGTTGGTGAACGGCTGCACGCCCACGCGCAGGCTGTCGAAGTCGTAGCGGTCGGAGACGTTGCGCAGGTGGATATCCGCGAACAGTTCCTGGACGCCGACGAAGTTGTCGTTGCGGCGCCTGCCCAGCGATGGGTCGATGCGCAGCGCGCCCGCCTCCTCCACCATCACGCGGTTGAAGTTGAACACCGGGACGAAGCGGAATTCGTAGTCCGGCGGTCGGAAGGTGGTGTCGCCTTTGCTCAGGCCCAGGTTCAGGATCAGATTCTGCACCATGATCGTTTGCTGGCCACGGCCGAAGATGTCGTTCGCGCCGGGCGCGATGCCTATCTGGCCGGACACCGGTGTTGGCAGGCGTCGCAGTTCCAGCAGCGAGTCCGAGACCACGCCGACGTTGAAGAACAGGTCCGGAGCGTACTGCCGCAGTACGGGCAGGTCCGCCTTCAAGGCGTTCTGGTTGTATGGGTCGTACCATGGGAATTTGAAGCCCAGGGTTTGCATCAGCCGCCAGCGGTCCGGCACGGAGATGGACTCGCGCGGCAAGTGCGCTTGCGGCGGCGGCACTTGCAAGGGATCGATGGTCGGAACCACGGCCAGTTGCGGCACGCCGGCTGTCGCGCCGGGACGCGCGGGCGTGATGCCGGACTGGCCGACACCATCGCCGTCCGCACCAGCGGCGGCGGCAAGCGCAGCGCCGGCGGGCGCGTTGAATACCTCGATGGTCATTTCATCATATTCGGCGGGCACCATTTGTACCCAACCGGCACGCTGGCCGTCCACCGCGACCTTGTACCAGTCGCCGCGCTGTTCAAGAATGGCGACCACCGCGCCGCGCGACAACTCGGCCAGAGGCAAAGCGCGGACCGACGGCTCGGCGCGCACCGGTAAGGTGACGGCGAGCACTTGCAGCTGTTGCAGAGGTGCGGCTTGCGCGGCGACGGCAACTAGGACCGTGGCCGCGCCGAGAGCGAATGCGGTTCTATATGCCATCACACACGCTCTGCTCTGTACTGTTGTTGAACGGCGCCTGCGGGCACTGGGCATAGCGCAGGTGGCGGCCCTGCGGCGCCAGCGTGTCGGCGCGGCGCGCGGCCGGCGCATGGCCGATGCCGGTCTTCAGCGCAGTCGCCGCGCGCGACACGCCCAGCATGCCGATCATGTCATCCTGGTCCACGCCGTCGCCGGACACGCCGATCGCGCCGATCAAGGTAGCACCGCGATAAATCGGGAAACCGCCAGGGAAAGTCTGCATGCCGTTTTCCAGCCCGATGGCATTGCCCGTGCAGCTGCGATTGGCCGACGCCGGCGCCAGGATCGCTCCCACCAGCGACGGATACACCAGATCCAGCTGCAAGCCGACGTTGAAAGGACTCCAGGTGGCGGCAGGCTTGGACAACGGCCCTGCCGGATTACCATCTATCCCGTCCGGGAAATTGGGCCGCGCGATATTGCCGATCGCGCGCGCCGAAAACGCCACGCCATCGCTGAACGCCGCCCCATTGGCGAAGAAGCTGCGCGAACCAGCCATATAGCCATCGATACCGAACAAAGCGCCCTGCTTGAGCGAACCATTGAAGTAGCCCAGCTGCGGCAAGGACGACAACGATGCCGACGCCCCGGTCGACGAGAAGAACGCCGCCGTGCGCGCCTTCTGCAAGGACACATCCACGCCGAACACCGGACCGTCGCCGCTGCGCGCCAGGCCCAATACATGGCCGCCCGTATCCACCACGGACACCGTCACCTCGGCCGCCGAACCTACCGGTATCCGAATCTGCGCGCGCGCCTGTGCGGCCACGCCCAAAGCCTGCGACAACAACTCCTGCACCTCGGCCGCGCTCATGCCCGCGCCGCCGGAAGCCACCGGCGCCGGCGACAGCGAAGCGCTGGCCGGATAGCGATTGCCCTGCGTCGCGTTGACCAGTATCTGCGTGCTGCCCTGCGCGACGAAACCGGAGGCCGGCTCGCCGAACGCGACGCCGGCCAGGATGGCCGTGCCGTCGTAGTAGCCGTCCACCGCCAGCAGGTCGCCGGCAGCCAGATCGCCGATGCGCTTGGCCGTCACCGCCACCGGTGCGGAAGCCGCGTTCGCGTAAGTCAGCGTCACGCCGCCCGCCGTGATGCGGTCCGCACGGATGCAGTCCGGCGCGGCGAAGCCGCTTTGCGCCGACAGGGCGATGCGTTCGTCGAGGTCCGCACCGCTGGTGGTTGGACTCGGATCGAGTCCATACACACCGTCCGCGATCACGCCGATACCTCCAACCACGCGGCCGTTTTTATACAAGGGAAAGCCGCCCGGATCGGCCGACAGTCCCAGTGGCGAACGTTTTGGTCCGATGCCAATACCGGCGCCACGCTGAACCAGATCGCCGCAAGGCAGTTGACTGAACTGCACGCCGAACAGCGGGCCGCCTGCGGTCTGCGCGATGCCCGGAACGAAATGCTCCTGCACGATGAGGCTGGCGGTGCGGGTGCTGAAGGCGTTGCCGGACGAGGACAGGTAGGCGCCGGTCAGCGCCTTGGCCACGGCCGCCAGGTCGGAGCCGATCAAACCGCTCAGGCCATCGAGGCCTTGCGGGCTGTCAGCGCTGTTCTTGCCGCTGCCGCTCAGGATATTCACGGTCGTGCCGGCGCCGGTCATGCGGTACACGGCCAGCACGTTGCCGGCGCGGTCCACCACGGCGAAGGTGGCCTTGGCGCCCAATTTGGACGCGGCTTCCGCGCCTTGTGCTAGCACCTGTTCCACTTCGGCCGCCGTAATCGACTGCGCCGTGGTGGCAGGCGTGAAGCAACTGCCGGAGCCGGAGCCTGGCGTGCTGCCGCCACCCGTGCCGGGCGATACAGCATTGGAGCCACCGCCGCTGCACGCAGCCAGCGCGGCAGCCATCATCAGGAACGATATGTGTGTGCGCGCACTCATGGCTTCATCGCCTTGGCAGGCTTGGCGCCCGTGTGCAGGTCCGGCATGTGATAACCGTGGCACATCGCGCAATCCGACTTCACCTTGCCTACCACCGGCTCCGTGCCGCCATGACAATCGCGGCACTCTTTAATGGTCGGCATCAGCACATCGCTGGACTTGCTGGACTTGGCCGCCAGATGGCAATCGGCGCATGGCGCCTGCCGGTGTGCTGCATGATCGAATCCAGCCTTCGGCATCCACGGATGCGACGGCGTAACCGGCGCGATCTTCCACTGCGGCAGATCCGCACCCGGCGTCCCCGCCTTGCCCGGACCGGACACGCGGCTCACTTCATGACAGGTGATGCACGAAGTCTTCTCAAACAGCTCAGTCGCGGCAGCAGCGGCGCGTGCACGCGCATCGTCAGGGCCTTGCACGAAGCTGGCGGCCGCACGCTCCGGCATGCCGGGACGTACCGTGAACACCGGCCCACCGGCCGGCGGCGCATCGATGGCAACCTTGCTGCCACTAACGTAGCCATAAAACTCGCGCAGCGTGGACAGCACCTCGGACGGCGCACCATGCGGCACCTGGCGCTGCGATAGCGCCGGCTCAAACGCCAGCGCGTGGCAGGACTGGCAGTCGCGCTGCATGCTCACGCGCTCGAAACCGACACCGCTCTGGGTTGGACGATGGCAGCTTGCGCATTCCAGCCTGGTCTTGCCCTCCGGCCCGGCGATGCCGCCCACGGCCAGGTGTTTATCATGCGGGAACTTGAGCGTGTTAGCCTGGCCGACGGCCTGGCTGCCCTGACGCAGTCGCACGAAGGTGGTGTCGGACGCCGCCACCTGCACGCGGAATTGCGGGTGCGCCTTGGCGAAGTCCTTGACGTTCGCCACCTGCGTGCCCGGCAGCTTGCTTTCCAGGTCCGCATGGCAGGACGCGCAACCGGCGCCAATGTAACGGCGGTTCTGCGACACCAATCCCTCCGGACCCTGATGATCGCGGTGGCAAGTGGCGCAGCGCGTTTCGTGCAGGGCCGGCATCGACGCGACTTTGTCGGCCACGTGATTGCCGATGCCGCGATGGCACGCGAGGCAGTCCTTATCCTGCACCTGCTGGAACGGCTTGGAGTGGCAGGACTTGCAGTCCAGCCCAAACGGCTGGTGCGACGAAGACAGCGTGCCCGGATTCCATTGCGCGTCCAGTCCCAGCGCCGTCGGCGAGGCGCGCACATAAGCGTGGTTGAGCACCGGCGCCGGCGCCGGCGTCTTGCGCAGCTTGACGGCCGTCTCCTCCACCGGATGGAAGACGTCCGGCCATACCGACGCCAGCACCGGCAGCACCAGGGCGCCCAGCAGCACCAGCACGAACAGCAGCCATGACATGCCCCGGCGTCCGACCAGCGGACGTTGAAGTGCATCGATCTCCGTCTGGAGCTTATCGTTGTTGCGAGATTGCATAAGCGATTACCAGTAGAAGAAAACCGAGACGATGTGCGCGGCCAGCGCGACCAGCAGTGCGATCGACATCGGTACATGGAACAGGAGCCAGATTTCCGTCAGCGTGCGCAGTCGCACGAAGGAGCGGATGCGTTTGAGCTGTTGCAGGCGGCGGAATTGCAGGGTGTAGATTTCGTTCGCGTTCGGGTCGGCCTGATCGCCCACTTCGCGCAGGCGCGTCAGCACGCGCGCGGTGGCGCATTGGCGGTTGCGGCCAGTCAGGCGCTGGCGGCGTTTGTTGAAGATCGCGCAGGCGGCCGATTCCTCCACCAGCGCCAGCAGCATCGGCGGACGGCCTTGCGCCAGCATGCGGCAGCGGTCGTCGAGGTCGCGCAGGTCTTGCGCGATCTGGTCCAGCGTGCGGCCGTCGAGCAGGTCGCCCATCAGCGACGGGTGGTACAGGTACAGCACCACGCCCCAGATGCCGCTGATGATGACGGCCATGGTCAGTGCATAGGCGAAGGTGTGGATGTTCCAGCCGAATTCAAAGCCGCTGTGCAGCGTCGCCACCACCGCCAGCGCCAGGCCGAGGTAGACGTGGGCCGACAGCCAGCCGCGCAGTGTGCCCATGCGCGAGGCGTAAGCGCGTTTGCGCACGCCGAGCAGCAGCAGGAACAGGATCAGCAGCGCGCCCAAGGTGCCGAGCACGTAACCGAGGATGGTGCCGCCGCCTGGTTTGATCGGCGGATTGTCGACGGCGTATAGCGCGATGCAAGCCACCAGCAGGACAATGGCCCACTTGGCATAGCGAAAGCGCTGGAATGACATGAAATTCTCTTGCAACATAAGTGCGACTTCTGGCTGTAGGCTGGTGTCAGATTATTTAACTATGATTACAAATAGTTAACTATGTTCTTGCAGTCTAACACTATTAGACTTGGGAAATTTTGAGATATCGTCATTTGGCGCGTATACGCAACTGTATCGACGTGTCGCCCGGTTTCGCGGGCTGTGGAGTCGATTCCAAATCGCCCGGCGCGGCGATGGCATTGCCGGATTTGGAGATGCGGGCGGTGATGATCAGCTTGTCGAACTGCGACAGTTTCACGTCGGGCATCATGCCCATGCTGTCGTCCAGCGTGAATTGCATGGGCAGGTCGCGTACCTGTTTGCGCAGCACGGCGAGCGGGAAACGCGGGCCATCGGCGGCTTTCGCGACGATGAAGACGGTGTCGGTGTCGGATACCTGGGCGCGCAGCGCGGGATCGAGTTCGAGGCTGCCGCTGACGGCGGCGTTGGCCGCAGCCGGATGGCTGGGCGGCATGGCGGCGATTGGCGCGGCCGTCGCTGATGCCGGGCCTTCGCTTGGCGCACCAAGGTGGGCCAGGTTGTCGCGGGCCATCTGGGCAAATTCCGAGCCGGGAGTGGCGTTGGCCAGGGCGGCTTGCCAGCGCAGCGCGGCGGTGGCGTTATCCTGGCGGCTGAAGGCGGCGTCGCCGGACAGGATCAGGGCTTTGACGTTTTTCGGATCGGCGGCCAGGGCGCGCGCCAGCAGGCGTTCCGGCTCGCCGTCCAGCTTCTGGTTCTGCGTCATGGCCAGGACGTCGGCGTAGTCGGCCAGGATCTGGGCGTCGTCGGGGATCAGGGCGACCAGACGCGCGTAGGCGCCACTGGCGGCAACGAAGCGGCCCATCGCGCTGTAAGAGCGGGCCAGCAGCGCCCAGCCGTTCGGGTCCTGCGGCTCGCGCGCCATGCGCTCGGCCAGCTTGGCGACCATGGCTTCGGCTTCGGTGCTGGTGTGCGGATCGAGGCCTTGGGCGGCGACCGCAGGCGCGGCGTCGGGCGTGACCAGAGCTCCTGGCGTGCCGAGAAAGCCGTACAGACCAGCCGCACCGGCGACCAGCGCGACCGAAACCACGGCAGCCTGCCAGCGCAGAGCCGGCGACGCTGCTGCGGCAGGTCGCGCGGCCGGATGCACGTCTTCGGCGACGCGCTGTTCGAGTTCGCGACGGGCGGCGGCGTAGGCCTCGGGATCGATGCTGCCCTGCTCGCGGTCCGCATCCAGCTCGCGCAATTGATCGCGCAGGACGGCCAGATTCAGTTGATCGGCCTGCGGCGCGGCGGCCATGTCGCGGCGCGACAGCAGCGGACGCAAAATCAGCCACAGAACCGGCGCGCAAATCACAGCGGCGGCGAATACGAAGCCGTTCATGGCTGCTCCTTGTCGTTATCCAGCAGCGCGCGGGCGCGTTGCAATTGTTCTTCGGACGGCTGCACGCCGGCCACGCGCGTCCGCGCCGCGCGCAAGCGCGAAATCAGCAGCAGCGCGCCGGCCGCCACCAACAGGAAAGGCCCGAACCACAGCAACCAGGTGCTGCTCTTCACCGGCGGCCGATATAGCACGAAATCGCCATACCGCTGCACCATGAAATCCAGCACCTCCTGCTCCGACTTGCCCTGCGCCAGCTGCTCGCGCACCTCGCGCCGCAAGTCGGCAGCCAGGCCGGCATGCGAATCGGCGATGGTCTGGTTCTGACACACCAGACAGCGCAACTCTTCCTCCAGCGCCGCCGCACGCTTGTCCAGATCCTCATTGGCCTGCGCGCCGCAAGCCAACACCATCAGCAAAGCAGCAATCCACTTAACCATTGCCGCTCTCCTTGTTCAACTTTTCAATCAGCGGCACGATGGTGCGAGTCATCACCTCCGGCGTCAAAATTCCGATCTGCTTATGACGGATCACGCCGCGCTTGTCGATCACGAAAGTCTCCGGCACGCCATACACGCCATAGTCGATGCCGACCCGGCCGTCCTGATCGAACGCCGACACCACATAAGGATCGCCAGCCTGCTGCAAGTTGGCGATGGCGTCATCACGCCCGTCCTTGTAATTCAGCCCGACGATGGGCGCCAGCTTCATGCGCGCCATTTCCATCAGCAGCGGATGCTCCTGGCGGCAAGCTACGCACCACGAAGCCCACACATTCAATATCCACACCTGCCCCGCCATATCGCCCGTGCCGATGCGGCGCTCGGGCAAATGCAACTGTGCCAGCGCGAACGCCGGCGCCGGCTTGCCGATCAATGGCGACGGCACCTCGCGCGGATTCAACCGCAGGCCCACCCACAGGAATCCCAGCAGCGCAATGAATACGCCCAGCGGTACGATAAAGCGCTTCATGCCTTGCCCTTCTTCAGGCGGTAGCGCTTGTCCAACGCCGCCAGCAAACCGCCGAACGCAATCAGCAAAGCACCAGCCCAGATCCACGCGACGAACGGCTTGTGCTGAATGCGCACAATCCAGTTGCCCGACTTGACCTCTTCACCCAGCGCCAGATACAGGTCGCGCGACAGGCCGCGATTGATCGCCGCTTCCGTCATCGGCATGCCGCCGGAGGCGAACTGACGCTTCTCCGGCAGCAGCGTGGCGATATGCTTGCCGTCACGCGTCACATCGAAGGTGCCGCGCACCGCCGTGTAGTTCGGCCCCTGCACGTTCTGCAGACCGACAAAGCGGAAGTCGTAGCCGCCAACGTGATGGATGTCGCCGCTCTGCATCGGCACGTCATGCGAAATCTCGCGCCCCTTCACCAGCGTCACGCCGATCACGAACACGCCGATGCCGGCGTGCGCGATCAGCATGCCCCAATAGCTGCTCGGCAGCGTGGAAAGGCGATGGCTCAAGCGCGTGCGGTTGTCTTCAAACACGCGCAGGCGCTGCAGCAGGTGCCACACGGAGGCCAGCAAAATCCAGGCGGCCAGGGTCAGCCCCATCACCAGCAGCGGCGAGGCGCCCACCGCAACAGCGGCAGCGATCGCGCACAGCAAGGCGGCCACGCCCACCCAGCGCAAGCTGCGCACATCCTTGAAGCCGGCCTGCTTCCAGCGCAGGAACGGCCCGGCGGCCAGCAACAACAGCATCGGCGCCATCAGCGGCACGAACACGGTTTCGAAATACGGCGGGCCGACCGAGATCTTGCCCATGTCCAGCGCATCGAGGAACAGCGGGTACAGCGTGCCAAGCAGCACGGTGCCGGCGGCGGCCACCAGCAGCAGGTTATTCATCAGCAGCAGCGACTCGCGCGAGAACACGGCGAAGCGCCCGCCCACGCCCACTTGCGGTGCGCGCCACGCGTACAGCAGCAACGAGCCGCCGACCACGATGGCCAGGAACACCAGGATGAACAGGCCGCGCGCGGGATCGGTGGCGAAGGCGTGGACCGACGTCAGCACGCCCGAACGCACCAGGAAAGTACCCAGCAGCGACAGCGCGAACGCCATGATCGCCAGCAGCACGGTCCAGTTCTTGAAGCTGCCGCGCTTTTCCGTCACCGACAGCGAGTGGATCAGCGCCGTGCCGACCAGCCATGGCATGAAGGAGGCGTTTTCCACCGCGTCCCAGAACCACCAGCCGCCCCAGCCCAATTCGTAATACGCCCAGAAGCTGCCGAGGAAAATCCCCAAGGTCATGAAGGTCCACGCCACCAGCGTCCATGGACGCGACCAGCGCGCCCACGCGGCATCAAGCTGGCCGCCGATCAGCGCCGCGATGGCGAACGCAAACGCCACCGAGAAGCCGACGTAGCCCATGTAAAGCAGCGGCGGATGCGCGATCATGCCGATATCCTGCAGCAGCGGGTTCAGGTCACGCCCTTCCACGGCGGCCGGCAGCAGGCGCTCGAACGGATTCGAGGTCCACAGCGTGAAGGCCAGGAAACCGACGCTGATCAGGCCCATCACGCCCAGCACGCGCGCCACCATCTCGGCCGGCAGTTGGCGGCTCAGCGCCGCCACAGCGGCGGTCCACACCACCAGGATCTGGATCCACAACAGCAGCGAGCCTTCGTGGCCGCCCCACACGGCGGAGATGCGGTAGTGCAGCGGCAGCAGCGTGTTCGAATGCGAGGCCACGTACAGCACCGAGAAGTCGTTGACCACGAAGGCCTGCACCAGGCACAGGAAGGCGAACGTCACCAGCCCGAATTGCGCGTAGGCGGCCGGCCGTGCCAGCGCCATCCAGCGCGCGGCGGCGGGCGTGGGCTTGCCCAGCGACGCCGCCAGTGGCGCCACGCCCTGCAGCAGCGCGACACAAAACGCCACCATCAGCGCGAAGGAACCCAATTCAGCGATCATTTCTTTTCCTTGGCCTCGGCGGCCTCTTTGAGTGCACGCGCGGCATCCGGCGGCATGTAGTTTTCGTCGTGCTTGGCCAGCACTTCGGTGGCGATGAAGACGCCCTTGTCATCCAGCTTGCCCTGCACGACCGCGCCTTTGCCTTCCTTGAACAGGTCGGGCAGGATGCCGCTGTAGCGCACCGGCACGCGCTGCGCCAGGTCGGTGATGAAGAATTCGACGGTGACGCCGTCGCCGTCCCGGCGCAAGCTGCCCTTCTCCACCAGGCCGCCCATGCGCAGGCTGCGCGCGCGGTCATGGCTTGCCAGCACCTCGGTCGGCGTCACCGAGAACACCAGGTTTTTCTGGAAGGCGGACGAGATCAGCCAGGCCGCCAGCGCCAGCAGGGCCAGGCCCGCCGCCACCAGCGCCAGGCGCTTTTGTCTAGGTTTCATCGTGATCCTGTTGATGTTTCAGCTGTTCCAGCGCGGCGCGCCGGCGCAGCCGCAGGGCCACGCTTTCGCAGACCGGCAGCAGCAGCGCCGCGCCGATCGAACCCCATACGTAGAGGGCGTAGCCGCCCATGTGCAGCCATTCGCTCATGCTGCTTCCTTTAGCCAGGGGCTGCGCCGCTCGCGTTCGAGGATGATGCTGCGTACCCGCGACAACGCGGCGGCGAAAGTGTAGGCCCAGGCGCCCAGCGTCACCAGCAGCATCCCGGTCAACATCACGGCGGCCATGCTGGGCGCGGCGGTCAGGCTGACGGATGCGCCCTGGTGCAGGGTGTTCCACCATTTGACGGAGAAGTAGATGATCGGGATGTTGACCACGCCCACCAGCGCCAGCACGGCGCCGGCGCGATCCGCGCGGCGCGGATCGGTGATGGCCGATTGCAGCGTCATGAAGCCGATGTAGAGGAACAGCAGTATCAGTTCGGAGGTCAGGCGCGCGTCCCACACCCACCAGGCGCCCCACGTCGGCTTGCCCCACAGGGCGCCGGTCCACAGCGCCAGCACGGTGAACATGGCGCCGGTCGGCGCCAGCGCGCTGGCCATCATCGAGGACAGGCGTGTGTTCAGCACCAGTCCCAGGCCGGCCCAGAAGGCCATCGCCAGATAGATCACCATGGACATCCAGGCGGCAGGCACGTGGACGTAGATGATGCGGTAGGAGTCGCCCTGCTGCCAATCGGTCGGCGCGCGTACCAGGCCGACGTACAAACCGGCGGCCGTCAGCAATACCGCCAATGCGGCGAACCAGGGAACCAGTTTGCCTGCCAACGGATAGAAGTGCTGCGGGGACGCGTAGCTGAACAGCCGACGGTTAAGCTGGATTTTCATGAGGATGACATTGTATCAACGTCCATCACTCCAGTGCAATGCGCAAAGCCGCCGCCGTGGCCCACGGCGCCAGCGCCACAGCGCCCGCCAGCAGGCCGCCCAGTAAATAGAGATGCGATTGTGGATCTGACGCCACAGCCGCACCGGCGCCGAAAATCAGTACGGGTACGTACAATGGCAAAACCAATAACGCAATCAGCACGCCGCCGCCGCGCAGGCCGAGCGTGAGCGCCGCGCCGATGGCGCCGATCAGGCTGAGGATGGGGGTGCCGAGCAGCAGGCTGGCCATCAATATGCCCATTTGCTCGGCGGGCAGGCCGAATTGCAGTGCGAGCAGCGGCGAAAGCAGGATCAGCGGCACGCCGGTGCTGAGCCAGTGCGCGAGGATTTTGCCGGCCACCAGTAGCGTGAGCGGTTCGGGCGATAGCAGCATTTGTTCGAGCGTGCCGTCGGCGTAGTCCTGCGCGAACAGGCGGCCCAGCGCCAGCATGGAGGCCAGCAAGGCGGCGATCCACAGCATGCCGGGGCCGATGGCGCGCAGCATGGCCGGCTCGGGGCCAAGGCCCAACGGCGCAAGTGCGGCGACGATCACGAAGAAGAATAGCGACGACAGCACGTCCGCGCGGTTGCGCAGCGCCAGCAGCAGGTCACGGCGCAGGATGCCAAGGAAGGCGATCAGCATGGAGGTGCTTTCGGCCCGGCGCCGGCCTGCGGCGACGCATCGGCGCGGTCAGCACCGGCGGGCGCGGTGGCGCGGTCCAGGTTTAGCTCCAGCGCCTGCGCGGGATGCAGTGGCAGGTCGGTGTGCGTGGTGTAGACCAGCATGCCGCCACGGGCGAAGTGCTGATCAAGCGCGCCACACAGGACGGCAACCGCATCCTGGTCCAGCGCATTGAAAGGTTCATCCAGAATCCAAAGTGGTGCGGCCTCGCCCTCGGCGCCGTGCAAGCGCGCCAGCGCCAGACGCTTGCGCTGCCCTTGCGACAGCGCGCGCGCCGGCAGTTGCGCCGCGCGGCCCAGTCCCAGCGCGGCCAGCGAACGCTCGGCATCTTCGCGATCCAGCAGCCGCCCGTTCAGGCGCGCGGCGTAGACCAGGTTTTCCCATGCCAGCAGTTCATCCTTCACCGCCGCCGCATGGCCCAGATAAATCATCCGGCTATGATATTCATCGCGGCAGGCGGCAATAGCACGTCCCTGCCAGCGCACCTCGCCCGACTCGGCTTGCGCCAGGCCGGCCAGGGTGCGCAGCAAGGTGGTCTTGCCGCTGCCGTTGGCGCCGCGCACGCGCAGCGCCTGTCCCGCCGCCAGCGACAACGACAAGCCCTTGAACAGGCGGCGTTCTCCGCGAACGCAGCATAGATCGTGGGCCTGTAACGTCATCGCGCGGCAGCAACCCTACTTGCGCTTGGCAGCGCTGGCGTCACGCGCCGCGCGGAACTCGGCGTCCTTGGACCAGTTAGGCCAAGCCTTCGAGTCGGCCAGGTCGCGGCCCAGCGAATACAACATGCCCAGGTCGTGCGACATGCCGGCAAAGCTCCAGTCGGCGCTCCACTCGTCGGACGGTTGATGGTAGTTGTTGGTGGTGTAGGCCTCCTCCGCCTTGCGGCCGGCTGCCTCGCCACCTTCGACCAGATCGTTACCCGAGCCATACGAGATGGCCGGCACGCCGCGCTTGGCGAACGGGAAGTGGTCCGAGCGGAAGAAGTGGCCCGCTTCCGGCAGCGGATCCGGCGTGTAGGCCAGGTTGTACTGCTTGGCCTTGGCGATCAGCTGATCCAGCAGATCCAGCTTGGCGCTGCCCGAAATGGTGAAGTTGCGGGCGATGCCGGTCGCGCTCAGCGCATCCATGTTGATCACGCCAACGGTGGTCGCCAGCGGATACACAGGATTGGCCGAGTAGTACTCAGAACCGAGCAAGCCTTTTTCTTCAGCCGTCACCGCCAGGAACACCACGCTGCGCGCAGGCGCAGATGCCTTGCCATAAGCGCGCGCCAGTTCCAGCAGCGCGGCGATGCCGGTGCCGTTGTCGATCGCGCCGTTGTAGATCTTGTCGCCCTTGGCATCCGGCAGGCCTACGCCCAGATGGTCCCAGTGACCGCTGTAGATCACGGTTTCATCAGGCTTCTTGGCGCCGACCACGCGTGCCACCACGTTTTTCGACGTGATCACCTGCGCATCGACTGCGTAGTTGGCCGACAGCGTCACACCCTTGAGCAGCGCCGGCTTGAAGTCGCGCGTCTGCGCCTGCTTCTTCAGCGCTTCGAAATCGAGGCCGCCGCGCTTGAACAGATCCACCGCCAGGTCGCGCTGAATCCAGGCTTCCATCGGCGCATGCGCCTCGGTCGGCTTCTTGCGCACGATGTCGTACATGACGTTGGTGTTGGAGTTCTTCACCGTCGCCCAGCCGTAGGAGGCCGGCGCGGTTTCGTGCACGATGATGGTGCCCAGCGCGCCGCGACGCGCCATCTCTTCATACTTATAGGTCCAGCGGCCGTAGTAGGTCATGGCCTTGCCGCCGAATTCACCGGCGCCGGTTTCGAAGTCCGGATCATTGATCAGCACCACGGCCAGCTTGCCCTTCAGGTCCTGGCCCTTGAAGTCGTCCCACTTGCGCTCCGGCGCGGTGACGCCGTAACCAACGAACACCAGCGGCGCGTTCTTGAAGTCGACCAGCTTGGAGCCGTTCATCGACGCGCGCACGGCCAAGTCATCGCCCTGCTTCAGTTCCTGCGTGGTCTTGCCGTCGTTGACGGTCAGCTTGACCGGACCTTTGATTTCAAAGCGCCCCAGCGGCACGTCCTGGGTCCAGGCGCGCTGGCCCTTGATCAGGTCACCGCCCGGCTGCAGGCCGGCGGCCTTGAACTGGGCGATCAGGTAGTCGACGGTTTTCACTTCGCCGGCAGTGTTCGGGCCACGGCCTTCGAATTCGTCGGACGACAGCACTTTCACATCCTGCGACAGACGTTTTGCGTCGAACTCAGGACCGTTTGCCGCCTGCGCGGCGACCGCCGAAAACGCCGCGATCAGCGACATTACAAGCATGGTTTTTTTCAAGCTACTCTCCCTTGGTTACATAAAAAACGGTCAGCGTATGCCGACCATGCCGCGAACGGACGCGTTCAGCTTGACCGGGTCGTAGCCGTAGCCGTCCTTGAACACGATTTCCACGTTTTCGACATCGGCGATGCGCCGTGTCGGATCACCCTTGAGCACCACCAGGTCGGCGTGCTTGCCGGGCGCGATGCTGCCGATGCTGTCCTGCCGGCCCAGGTACTGCGCGCCGTTCAGCGTGGCGATGCGGATCGCCTCCACCGGCGTGAAGCCCGCTTCCACCAGCAGCTGCACTTCGCGCTGGTCGCCGAAGCCGGGCAAGGTACCGCCGTTGCCGGTCGGGTCGGGACCGGCGATCAGCAGGCCGCCGGCGCGCACGAAGGCCAACTCGAAGGCCATCTCTTTTTTCAACAGCGCTTCCTGGCGCGCGGCGTAACCCGGCACGGCGGCCGTCAACGCGCGCGCTTCCAGATGGCTGCGCAGCGCCTCGGGCGACATCATCGCCATCTGCTTGCGCGACAACAGCGGGCGCGTTGGCACAAAGGCCTCGAACACCGGCAGCGTGGAGGTGATGGCGACTTTGCGCGCCACCAGTTCGGTGATCAACGAGCGCACTTCCGGGCTGTCGATCTCGCGCTTCTCCCACGAAGCGGCCACCGCCCCGCCGGCAGGACATTCGTCGGGCTTGCGGTCGGCGACGAAGCCGGTGTCGGTGAACACCGGGCCGTGTTCCAGGTTGTCGATGCCGAGTGCTGCGGCCTGGCGGTAATCGACCGCGCACAGGTGGCCGGTCACTTTCAGGCCGTGCTTGTGGGCCTGGTCGATGGCCGCGCCCAGCACCGCGCTGGAGATCTTCATGTAGGCCTTGAACGACGTCGCGCCCTCGCCGGCCCAGAAGTCGACGGTCTTGCGCGCGTGTTCGGTCTCGGTCAGCATCGCCATCTGCGGGAAGAAGCTGTCCGTGCCTTCGAGGTAAGGACCGGTGACGTCGATGTGCGGGCCGGGGATCTTGAAGTCGTCGATCTGGCGGCGGATATTCAGGTCGGTGTACGGCTCCACGCTGCCGGTGGTGCGCATGGTGGTGACGCCGGCCGCCAGATACATGCGCGGCGCGCTGAAGGCGATCTCGGTGACGAACACGCCGGGCGGCGGCGTCTTGCCGTCTTCGTCGCGGTTGATCGACTCCACGTACATCAGGTGGTTGTGCATGCCGACCAGGCCGGGGATGACGCTGCGGCCGGTCAGATCGATCACATGCGCGCCCTTGGGCGGCGCGCTGCGGGCGTCGGTGATGGCCTCGATGCGGCCATTGCGCAGCACGATGGTGCGGTCTTCCTGCGCCGCAGCGCCGGTGCCGTCGATCACACGCACGTGCGTGAGGGCGATCAGCGGCTGGTCGTACTGGATGAACTTGCGCACTTCGGCGGACGGCGTCTGCGCCATCGCGGCGGCGCTGAAAACCAGGGCCACACCGGCCAGCTTGCTCTGAAGTCGCATTCATCCCCCTTGTATTGACCGGACATACTGCCACGAATCAACCTTGCCGACAATGCCATAAGTAATTACCAAATGCGCAACTATTTCCTGTAGGATACTAACTTTATACAAGGAGAATGCATGCCCCGCTTTTTTGCCGCTCTGCTGAGCCTGATCCTGATCGCCGGTCTGCCGGCCACCGCCACTGCCGCAGCGACCGGCGCCGCCCCCAAGCTGAGCGCCGAGCAATTGCTGGCATCGCTAACTTTCCGCGACGGCAAAATCCAGCTGCCGGGCCAGATCGCCACGCTGGATCTTCCGTCCAACTTCCGCTACCTGGATCCGGCCGACACCGGCAAGCTGCTGAGCGAGGGCTGGGGCAATCCGCCGGGCGCCAAAACGCTGGGCATGATCGTGCCGGCCGACGTCAATCCACTCAGTTCTGCCGGCTGGGGCGTGGTGGTCACCTACGATAAGGATGGCCACGTCAAGGACGACGATGCCGACAAGATCAACTACACCGACCTGCTCAAGGACATGCAGGAAGGCATGGAAGAAAACAATAAGGCGCGCAAGGAACAAGGCTATGCGCCCATGACCCTGGTGGGCTGGGCCGAACAACCGAGCTACAACAAGGCCCAGCACAAGCTGTACTGGGCCAAGGAGCTGCGCAGCGAAGGAGACCAATACAATGGCTTGAACTACAACATCCGCGTGCTGGGCCGCGAAGGCGTGCTGGTGCTCAACGCGGTAGCCGGCATGGACCAGATCGCGCAGGTACGGCAAGAAATGAAGAACGTAACAGCGTTCACCGATTTCACGCCGGGCAACCGCTACACCGACTTCAACGCCAGCACCGACAAGGTGGCCGAGTACGGCCTGGCCGCGCTGGTGGCCGGCGGCGTCGCGGCCAAGCTGGGCTTCTTCGGCAAGATCTTTGCGCTGCTGCTGGCGTTCAAGAAAATCATCCTGATCGGCGTGGCCGCCGTGGGCAGCTGGGTCTACAAGCTGCTGGGCCGCAAGAAAGCCGAAAAAGCCGAGCAGGCCGAACAAGCCCAAGCGGCAAGCACGGTCGATCTGAGCAAGCCGGAGTAAGTCATGGGCAAGCTGATCATCTGGCTGCTGGCGGCGGGCAAAATGGGCAAGCTGCTGATGACCTGCGGCACCATGTTGCTATCGGTGATCGCCTACAGCTGGATCTACGGCTGGCGTTACGCGGCCGGCTTCGTGGCGCTGATCTTCGTCCACGAGATGGGTCACTACGCTGCCGCGCGCCAGCGCGGGCTGGACGTCGGAGCGCCGACATTCATTCCCTTTGTCGGCGCCTGGATCGAACTCAAGGAACTGCCGCACGATGTGGAGACCGAAGCCTACATCGGCTTTGCAGGGCCGCTGGCCGGCACGCTGGCGTCGGTGGCCTGTTACTTTGTCGCGCGCGATCACGACAGCAACCTGCTGCTGGCCCTGGCCTACGCCGGTTGCATGCTCAACCTCTTCAATCTGATTCCGATCTCGCCGCTGGACGGTGGCCGCATCACGGCCATCATCTCCCCCAAGGTTTGGCTGGCCGGCGTGCCGCTACTGGCGGCGCTGTTCTTCTACCATCCGAGTCCGATGTTGATTCTGGTGGCGGTACTGGCCTATCCACAACTGAAGGAAGCGATCTGGGGCAATCCGGCCAAGTCCGCCACCTACTATGAAGTGCCACGCGACACCCGCATCAACTACGGCGTGATGTACCTCGGCCTGGTGGCCTTCCTTGCCATGATGAGCTACAACATTCATGAGATGCTGGGCGGCTCGGTGAGCTAACGTACAGTCCGGCGCGCGGTGCGCAGCCACACTGTCAGCTCACCGTACGCGGAGGCTGATCATGCCGGAAGGTCCATCGATTGTTATTTTGCGCGAGCAGGCGGAGGGCTTCGCCGGCCGCACCATCGCGCGCGCCAGTGGCAATAGCAAGGGTATCGACTTCGCCGCGCTCGAAGGACAGCCTATCGTGGCGCTGCGCAGCTGGGGCAAGCATTTCCTGATCCAGTTGCCGACCTTGGCGCTGCGCATCCATTTGCTGATGTTCGGCAGTTACCGCATCAACGAACGCAAAGATGCCGAGCCGCGTCTGAGCCTGCAGTTCGACGACGGCGATGAATTCAATTTCTACACCTGCTCGATCAAACAGTTGCCGCCCGACCTGGACGACACCTACGACTGGCGCGGCGATGTGATGTCCGACCTGTGGGAGCCCAGGCTGGCGCTGAAGAAGCTGCGCGCCGCGCCGGACACGCTGGTGTGCGACGCCCTGCTCGATCAGGATATCTTTGCCGGTGTCGGCAACATCATCAAGAACGAGGTGCTGTTCCGCATCCGCGTCCATCCGCTATCGACGGTGGGCGCACTGCCGGCCGCCAAGCTGCGCGAGCTGGTGGCACAGGCGCGCGAGTACAGTTTCGATTTCCTCAAGTGGAAGAAGGCCTTCGTGCTCAAGCAGCACTGGCTGGCCCACACCAAACGCATCTGCCCGCGTTGCGACATTCCCTTCCACAAGGGACACCTGGGCAAGACGCGCCGGCGCAGCTTCTTCTGCACGCAGTGCCAGAAGCAGTACCCGCCGGCGCTGCAGCCCAAGGCTAAACCAGCCCGGTCAGGTAATAGACCGCAATCACCACGAACACAGCCAGCGTCTTGATGACGGTGATGCCGAAGATGTCGCGGTAGGACTGACGGTGCGTCAGGCCGGTGACGGCCAGCAAGGTGATCACCGCGCCGTTGTGCGGCAGCGTGTCCATGCCGCCGCTGGCCATGGCCACCACGCGGTGCATTACTTCAAGCGGAATCTGCGCCGCCTCGGCCGCCTTGATGAACTGGTCCGACATGGCCGCGAGCGCTATGCTCATGCCGCCCGAGGCCGAACCGGTGATTCCCGCCAGCGAGGTCACCGACACCGCCGCATTGACCAGCGGATCGGGCACGCTACGCAGGGCATGGCTGACCGACAGGAAGCCCGGCAGCGCCGCGATCACGCCACCGAAGCCATATTCGGACGCCGTGTTCATGGCCGCCAGCAGCGCGCCGCCCACCGCCGCCTTGGTACCGTCGGCGAACGTCAGGCGGATGCGGCCGAAGGCGGTCGCCACCGTCAGCAGGATGCCCAGCAGCAGCGCGCCTTCCACTGCCCAGATGCCGATCACCGACTTTATCGGCAGGCTGACCGGCGCGTGCAGGCCGGGCAAGGCGTCGGCCGTGAGCGCGTAGGTGTCGCCGTACCAGCCGGGAATCATTTTGGTCAGTGCGAAGTTGGCCACGCCGACCAGCAACAGCGGCGCCACCGACAGCAGCGGATGCGGCAGCTTGCCGCGCGTGGCTGCGGCATCGTCGCCGGCGGCTTTGGCGGCGTCCTTGCCGGCGTCGGCACCGTAGCCTTCACCGGTGGCCATAGCCGTACGACGGCGCCACTCAAGGAAGGCCAGCCCGGCCGCCAGCGTGACGATGGAGCCGATCACGCCCAGCCACGGCGCGGCCCAGCCGGTGGTCTTGAAGAAGGTGGTCGGGATGATGTTCTGGATCTGCGGCGTGCCCGGCAGGGTATCCATGGTGAACGAGAACGCGCCCAGCGCGATGGCGCCCGGCATCAGGCGCTTGGGGATGTTGCTTTGCCGGTAGAGCTCGGCGGCGAACGGATACACGGCGAACACCACCACGAACAGCGACACACCGCCGTAGGTGAGCAAGGCGCACACCAGCACGATCACGGCGTTGGCGCGCGAGCGGCCGATGTATTTGATGGCCGCCACCACGATCGATTCGGAAAAGCCGGACAGTTCGATCAGTTTGCCGAACACGGCGCCCAGCAGGAATACCGGGAAGTAGAGCTTGATGAAGCCGACCATCTTGTCCATGAAGATGCCGCTGAACACCGGCGCCACGGCGCCAGGGTCGGTCAGTAGTACCGCACCCAGCGCGGCGATGGGGGCGAACAGGATGACGCTGTAGCCGCGATACGCGGCAAGCATCAAAAATACCAGCGCTGCAAGGACGATCAGGAAGGACATGCCGTCTCCGGGGACAAGTTGATTTGTCTCCATTGTAGAGCTTGTCGCCTGCCGATGCTGCTCAGTAGCGGGAGCGGAGTCGCGCAGGTGGCCGCATGGCGGATGGGCAAAGCAGCCAGTCTGTGCTAGGGCTGGCGCGTCACCGGGCACCATAGGAAAGGACGCGGCTCGGCGCCCACTGCCGCGCGGTGCGTGCCGCAGGCGGCGACGTCCAGTTGCAGGCCGTATTCCTGCAGACGCTGTGCGGCCGCCGCGATGGTGGCGCGGTCCTGCGCGGCCAGGTCGACGCGGTGTTGCGGCAGCAGGTCGAAGGTGCAGCCGCCCGTCGGCAGGCGACGCAACTCCACTTGCAGGCGCACGCGCACGCGCTGCATCAGGCTGTCCAGCTTGTCGCAGCCGGCCGCGTCGCCGGTCAGGCCCAGCCACTGCGCCACCGCCAGCTTGCGCAGGCGCGTGCCGTCGCGGTCGTTGCGGGCGGCGCTCAGCAGCAGGTAGTGTGGGCCGGAGCGTTCGGCGATGGCCGCCAGTTGGCGCGCGCGCCAAGCAGGCGCTTCCGGCATGCCGGTGCCTAGCGCGATCACGCGCACTTCCGGCGGCAGGAAAGTGGCCATCCAGCCCGACGGCGGATCGGGCTGGGCGAAGAAGACGATGCTGTCGGCCGGCTTGGCGATCGGCGGCAGTTCGGCGCTGAAGGACTGGTCGGCCCATGCCGCGTGGCCCCAGTTGGCCATCGGGAACACGCCGAGGGCCAGCGCGGCCAGCACCAGGACGGCCAGACGCTGCGCCTGCGGTGCGATGTAGCGCCATGCCAGCCAGATCGCCAGCGGCGCCAGCAACTCCAGCGGCACCAGGTAGCGGTAGATGCTGAACATGCGCATCCATACCAGATAGGCCAGCGCCACGAACAGCAGGAGGAAGCCGCTGCGCGGCGCCAGCGTTGGCGTTGGCGTTGGCGTCAGATTGGCGCTTCGTCGGCGCAGCAGCCACACCGCCGCCACCGCCAGCAACGCCAGATACAGGAGCGGCCACACGGCCAGTTTGAGCGGAATCTCCGACACGCGGCGCGTGTTGAACATGAAGATAAACGGCCACAGCAGGTTTTCCAACACGCCCTGCGGACGGAAGAAAACGTCGATCACGCCCTGCTCCGGCGCCAGCGGGCTGCGGAAGATGTTGTTGAATTGCGGAAACACCGGGTTGCCGAAGGTCTGCCACATCTTGAGGAACCACCAGCCGCCGCTGACAGCCATGCCGCCCAGCACACCGATGCCGAACAGCAGCGACAACCGCAGACGCTGCCACCATGGCAGCGGCACGCTCAGCAAGGTCGCGCACAGCGCCACCGCATACAGCGCATTGGTCAGCTTGAGTCCCGCGCCCAGCCCCATCGCCACGCCTGCCGCCAGCAGCACCCGCAGGGCCGGCAGCAGCGACAAAGCCGGCGACGTCGGCGCGCTCCGTTGCGCCAACGTGTCCCATCCGCGCAGCACCAGATACAGCGAGGCCAGCACCGGCAGCGCGCTCAGGTTGTCGCCCATGGTGTTGCCCAGCTCGCTGAGGAAGCCCGGCGCGCACAGGCCGGCGGCAGCCAGCAACACCACCACCCGACGCGGCGCGGCAACGCCCAACAGCTGGCGCGCAATACCGTACAGCAGCACGAACGCCAGGCCGTGCAACGCGCCCAGCACGAAACCGACCGCGCGCGGCGGCAGCCACTGGTTCAGGTAGTAATACGGCAAATCCAGCGTCGGATTGAAATAGCTCTGGAAGCCGGCCGGCGACAGGTCGAATCCGATGCGGCCATTCAGCAGCGCGTGGACGTTGTACAGGTGATAGTTGCGCATGTCCCAGCCGTCGTCCTGGCCGCTGGCCAAAGACAGCAAGCCCAGCAGCGCCGGCACCAGCAGCATGGCCCACCAGCCGGCGTGCGGATGGTTGAGAAAAGCGGTACGGCGCGCCAGCCATGCGCAGGGCGCCGCCAGACGTGCGTCGAGGCGGGCCAGCAGGCCGACGGCAAGGCGATCACTCATCGGCAGATGCGCCCGGTCCGGGCTGGGCCAGGTAGGCAAATCGCTTCTGCTCGGTGCGGCCCTTGGTGACCGCGTCCAGCACGATGCCGCACACCAGCAGGATCACGCCCAACAGCATCAGCGCTGCGCACAGCGTGGCGGTCGGCAGGCGCGGCACCAGGCCGGTATCGAGATAGGTCTGCACGATGGGCTCGGCCAAGGCCAGCGACAGCAGCGCGCTCAACGCCGCGAAGATCGAATAAAACGCCAGCGGCCGCTCGGACTTGAACAGGCGCAGGATGGTGCCGAGGATGCGGAAACCATCGCGATAGGTATTGAGCTTGCTGACCGAACCTTCCGGACGCGCCTTGTACACGGTCGGCACTTCGGCCACCGGCATGCGCAGCGCCAGCGCGTGCACCGTCAGCTCGGTCTCGATCTCGAAACCGGCCGAGTGCGCCGCGAACGACTTGACGTAGCGGCGCGAGAACACGCGGTAGCCGGACAGGATGTCGGTAAAAGTACGCCCGAAAATCGACGACACGAAACCGGTCAGCATGGCGTTGCCGAAACGGTGGCCGGGACGATAAGCCGCCTGCTCGGTGCTGATGCGGTTGCCGACCACCATGTCCAGCCCCTCTTCCACCAGCCGCGCCACCAGCTGCGACGCCACGCTGGCGTCATAGGTATCGTCGCCGTCGACCATCACATAGGCATCGGCCTCGATGTCGGCGAACATGCGCCGCACCACGCTGCCCTTGCCCTGCGCCGGTACGTGTCGCACGATGGCGCCGGCCTCGCGCGCAATCAGCACGGTGTCGTCGGTCGAGTTATTGTCGAACACATAGACTTGCGCCTGCGGCAAATACGTCTGGAAATCGCGCACGATGGCGGCGATCGTCAGCGCCTCGTTGTAACAAGGCACCAGAATGGCGATGCGCGTGGTGCGGGGTAGGGTCATGATGCGAATAAGAGGGGTGGTGGCGGGCAAAGGCGCTATTATAGTTCCAACCGACAAGCAATTATTAGAAAAGTAATGCGGTGGAGGAGACATGACGGAACTGCACGCTTCGCTCAAAAGCGAAGGCAAGTTGTCGCTCAACTGGAGCTATCTCAACGCGATCGCCAATGGTATCTCGGCGATCGACCTGGGGGCGCTGGCCTTGCGCAACCTGCACGATGCGCGCCAGTTTGTGCGCGAGTATGGCTTTGACCTCGACCAGCCGGCCGCTGCCGCGCTGATCCGTCGCGCCCATGCGGAAGCGGTGGCCTTCATCCGCTGCTCCTTTCTGACGCCGGAGCAGGCAGCACTGATCCCCGCCGAAGTGGCCGAACCGGACGACCCGCTGCAACTGCTGGTGTTCGCCTCCCTGCGCGGCCAGCACGTGGACGCGCGGCGCATGTGGTCGTGCGCGGTGCTGAAGGTGATGCACGGGATCTTCTACATCGACAACAACCTCAAGCTGCGCCACTTCCACGCCATCCGCGCCCAGGTGTTCGGCACACTGGACGAAGTGATCCGCCACGACGGCGATCAACATTTCCTCACCGACGGCGAAGTCTGTCTGCCGCTGCTGCACTACGACCGCAAGGACAACAAGGGCCGCAACAGCATCCTGCTCAAGCTGCTGCAAAAAGCCGCCTACCTGGCGGCCGACATCTTCGACCACCTGGGCGTGCGGCTGGTATTCGCCACCCGCTGCGAATGCCTGCTCGCGCTGCGCACGCTGCAGCGCGCGCACTTGCTGTCGGTCACCAACGTCGACGCCGAACGCACCCGCAACACCCTGCTGGATCTGGACGCGGCCAAGCAGGTGTTCTGCAAGTACCGCGCGCAGCTGGAGCACAGCAAGGACTATCCGCTCGACTTGCTGCGCGCCATGGATGCCGAGCTGGCCGAGATCGCGCAGCCGCAAACGCGTTGCGACAATCCGCACAGCGGCGTCGGCTTCAACAGCATCCAGGTGACGGTGCGCAAGATGATCCACGTACAGCAACTCGACGCCGCGCCCGAACTGGACTACGACGTCGGCTTCTTTTTCGAGTACGAAATCCAGCTGATGGACGAAGCCAGCTACCAGCGCAGCCTGAGCGGCCCGGCCAGCCACGATGCCTACAAGAAGCGCCAGATCGACACCGCCCGCACCCGCGTCTTCGGGCGCGACCTGGTGCGCTGGATCGAGGCCCAGCCCGCCGCCTGAACGGTGCGCCGCCGGCGGCAGGCTTGCCTTACCATCGGCAACCATGCGCATCCCGACTCTCCTGATGGTGGCAACGCTGCTGGCCGCAAGTTGCGCGGCAGCCCAGAACGCACCCAGCGTCACGGTAAAGGCCACGCGCGATCCGGTCGACAAATCCTACCGCAAGATGATCGCCGGCATGGAGATCTTTGAGCGCCACCGCGCGCTGGCGCCGCAAGCCACCTTGCGCTTCCAGCTGCTGCCGCGCCTGCCCGATACGCAGCTCGACGGCATCACCTGCGCGTGGCCGGCGACACCGTCTCGCTGCCGGTGCCGGTGGCGCCCGATCACACCTTCACGCTGGAACGCAACCAGCAGGCGTTGAAGGAAGACGCGGCCCTGATCGCCAGCCGCAAGACCACCACCCTGACTTGGCGGGCCCAGGTCCGCAGTCCCAATGTGCCGGAAGGCAAACGCCGCCTGGGCGACCTGCGGCTCGAATGCCTGGTCGGCGTCGAGGCCGGATTGCTGTCGAATAATGCACAGCTGTTCGCCTGGCTCGGCGAGCTGTTTACCAGCCCGGAGCGCGTGTGCAATGCGCCCGATGGCAACTACCTGTTCTTTGCCGAGCGTCCGTTGTTGGGCGTGACCCTGTACGACGGCAACCGCAGCGCCAACCTGCCGCCGACGATGCTCCATGCGGGCGGCACGCAGACGCCGGCCACGCTGCCGTATTGCGACTGCCAGGTGTTGCTCGACCGCAGCTATTACGCGCCGATCTGGGACCGCAGCTGGTCCAACGACACCCTGCTGGAATTTGAATCGCCGTCCTTCTTGTAATTGTCCTCACCTTGGATCATCATCAAACCATGAACAACCTATCCCACTCCCTGCGCCTGGCCGCCGCCAGCCTGCTGATCCTCACCGCCTGCGCCGGCGCGCGCCCGCCTGCGCCGACCTCGGAAACGGCCGGCCTGTGGCAAAAAATCCAGGCCGCCAACACCAACCTCGCCTGCGACGACAACAGCCAATGCCACAGCATCGGCGTCGGCTCCAAGGCCTGCGGCGGACCGGAGAACTACCTCGCCTGGTCCAGCAAGAACAGCGACGGCGCGCAGTTGAAGGCGCTGGTGGAACAACATTCCGCCGCCCGCCGCGCCGAGGACAAACGGCTCGGCATGATGTCGACCTGCTCCATCGTCAGCGATCCAGGCGCCAGCTGCCGCGCCGGCACTTGCACCCTCAATCCACGCTCGCCCTTCGGTTCCGGCGGCCAGCCCAACGCCCAATAAAAAAACCCCGCGTCAACCTGCACGCGGGGTTTTTGTTGCTGACGC
Source organism: Duganella paludis (assembly GCF_054461335.1). Taxonomy (NCBI): domain Bacteria; kingdom Pseudomonadati; phylum Pseudomonadota; class Betaproteobacteria; order Burkholderiales; family Oxalobacteraceae; genus Duganella; species Duganella paludis. The sequence continues at coordinate 3,796,818 of NZ_CM136922.1, read as the reverse complement.
TATCGCGATCAGAATGCCAGCGCTTCCTTCGCGCGGGAGTTCTGGAACAGCGGCAGCGGATCGGTGGTGTCGACATCGATCACGGTGGTGCCTTGCTTGACGCCGCTCAGCAGGTAATTCACCGCGCCGACGTAACGCTTGCCAACCGCCAGGCCAGACCAGCTGAAGCCCACGCTGGCGGTGCCGCCAACCGTCGCCGAGCTTGGTGCGGAAACCTTGAAGTTGCCGCCCGTCGAGCTCGAATTCACCAGCCAGCTCGACAGCGCATAGCTCGCCGAACCGCCGCGTGGCGCATAGCCGATCACGCACACCTTGTACTCGCCGGCAGCCGGATTGACCAGTTGCGCCGATTCGTTGGCCGTGTCGCCACCGCTGCTGGCCACCACGGTCGTGCCCTTGATGACCACCAGATCGAGGTCGCTCAGGCCCGCAGTCGCACCCTGCACTTCGTCGTCATACAGCGCGAAGCGCGCGGTCAGCGTGCCGCTTGGGATGGTCACGCTGTGCAGATTGACGCCGGCCGCACCACCGGCCGCGCACTGCGCATTGGCGGTCGACAGGCTGCTGCCCTGCACCACGGTGCGGGTTTCCTTGGTGGCTGGAACCAGGCCGCCCTTCACCGTGCTCATGGCGCCGGCAAAGCCGGTGCCCACGGTGATGACCTTGGCGCCGCTGGTCGCTTCGCTGTACACGCTCGATGCGGCCGCCAACGCGCTGCCGCGCACGGTCAGCGGACTACGTACCACGTGGGTGCCGTCGCTCCAGGTCAGCTTGCCGTACACCCAGGTATCGATCGGCGCGTCGGTACGCGTGACCTTGACCGTGAAGGTGCCCTTGGCGCCCGATGCCAGCACCAGCTGCGACGGCGAAACCACCACCGAGTAGCCAGGCACGGCGGCTACGGCGTTGTAGGTCGCCGCAGTGTCGCCGACGTTGGTCACGGTGCGGGTCATGGTCAGCGAACCGAGCACATTGCCTGCGGTCAGCGAAGCCAGGTTCAGGTTCTGCGCGGCCAGCGAGCCACCGAAGCCGGCGCACTGCGCGGTCGTGTAGATCAGGCCCTGGCCGCACAGGAAGCGTGCGTAGTCCACCGGGGCGATGTCGTACACCAGGCCGGGATCGGCGGCGGTGCTCGGCGCGACGTGGCCGGCGCCCTGTGCCCATGGCAGCGTGCCGGTGTTCTTGGCGGTCGCGTCCCACGCCACGCCGCTGGCCAGGCCGTCGGTGTAGGTGTCGTAGGCGGTGGTCATCAGCGCCGACTTGATGGCGGCCGGGGTCCAGTCCGGGTGACGCTGCTTGAGCAGCGCCGCCACGCCCGCCACGTGCGGCGAAGCCATCGAGGTGCCGGTGTAGAACGCCCAGTCGGTCACCGGCGCCACGCCGCCTGCCGCCACGGCGTTGCGCTGGTCCTTGGTCAGGCCGGCGGTCACGGCGGCCAGGATGTCGGTGCCGGGTGCGGTCAGGTCGGGTTTCAGGATGTTGGCGCTGGCCACGTTCGGGCCGCGCGACGACGAACCGTTCATGATCGGCGCCCGCACGCTGGTGTCGACGGTGGCGCGCAGATTGGCCAGTGCGCCCTTGGCCGACGCATCGGCCAGCACGTAGTCCTTGACGATCTTGCCGTTTTCCTTGGTGATGTGGATGGTCGAGATGGTGTGCGCCTGGGTCAGCGTGGTGGTCGCGCCGCCTTCCACGTTGGCGATGATCACGCCCACCGCGCCGGCGGTCGCACCGTTGGCGCTCTTGTTGACCAGCACGTTGTTGCCGCGATCGCAGACCAGCACCTTGCCGGCCACCTTGGCCGGATCGAGCAGTTGGCCCACGGGTACGGCGACGGTGGAGTCGGCGGGGCCGAAGCACTGCGCCAGCTGGGCCGGATTGGCGCCCGGCAGGCCGGCGTTGGACGACAGGATCAGCGGCGCCGACGGCGTGTTGGCGTTGCTCGACACACCGGTCACGCTGGCGCCGTTGGCCAGCAGGGCGTCGGCCAGGTACAGACGGTTGTGGGTCGAGTTGCCGACGGTGGTCAGCCATGGGCTGATATGGGCTACGGGCGCCGGCGCCGCTGCGGTCGGGCCGGAGTTGCCTGCCGATGCCGCCACGAACACGCCGGCCGCCGCCGCGCCGAGGAAGGCTTGCTCGGTCGCTTCGTTGAACTGGCCGCCGCCGCTGCTCGGGCCGATCGAGAAGTTGATGACGTTGACGCCATCCTTGACCGCCTGGTCGATCGCCGCCACGCTATTGGCGGTGGCGCAGCCATTCTTGGCGGTCACGCCGTCGGTCCAGCACACCTTGTACGCGGCGATGCGGGCGCGCGGCGCCACGCCGGCGGTGCGGCCCAGGTTCAGGCCGCCCGTCAGCACCGCCGTGTTGGCGTTGCCGCCGGCGGTGCTCGAGGTGTGGCTGCCGTGGCCGCCGGAGCCTTCAGTGCCGGCCACCGAGTCGCGTGCCGAGTTGAACTCGGTCCAGTGCAGGGTCTGCGATGGCTGCTTGTAGAAGCGCGCGCCGATCAGCTTGTTGTTGCAGTTGGCCACGCTGAAACCTTCGCCGCTGTCGCAGCCGCCCTTCCAGTTGGCCGGCGGCGCGCCGTAGGCCAGGGTCGAGCCGCTGTGGCTCGGGTTGCCGCTGTCGTCCACGCGATCGGCGTAGCTGGCATTTTCCGGCCAGATGCCGCCGTCGACGATGCCGATCACGATGTCTTCGCCGGAGGAACCCTTGCCGCCGAGCTGCTCCCACAGGCCGCCGGCCTTGTCCAGGCCGATGAACGAATTCACGTAGCTGTCGTCGAGCTGCATGATGGAGTCGGCGGTCACCGCCGCCACGCCGCTGTTTTTCTTCAGCGCACGCACTTCATCGTCGGTCAGCAGGGCGGCGAAGCCGTTGAACACCACGTCGTACTTGTGGGTCACTTCGGCGTTGGCGACGGTGCTGATGACGTCATTTTTTTTGCCGTCCAGGTAGCTGATGTAGGCCTGCACGTCGGCGGCGTCCACATTCAGGCGCTGGCCCTGCTGCGGCATGGTGGCGGCCAAGCCGCTGACCTGGCCGGTGTAGGTGGCGGCCGGCTTGTCGACCAACTGCACGATATAGGAACGGCGCTCCGCTTCAGCGTGGGCAGTGGCGCTCATGGCCGCCAGCATCAGCAGCACGGCGGTGGAGACAGGACGAAGTTTGAGTTTCATGGTGTGGTCTCCCCGCTTAAACGTTGTGGTTTTTCTTGGCGCGACGACGCGCTACCAGGCTCATCACCGCCAGCCCCATGCCCATCATGGCGTAGGTGGTCGGCTCCGGCACCGGCGCCAGGGTCAGGTTGTCGAACGCAAACTGGGCCTGGTTGCCATAGGGGTTGAGGCAATCGTTGCCGTCGAAGATGCAGGAGCTGATGGTGACGTTGCTGAACAGGGCGTTGCCGAACTTGCCGTGCAGGTCGGCCGTGATAAATGGCGAAGCGCCGCCATCCAACTCAGGGAAATCGAAGGCGTAGCTGACCGTGCCGCCGCCGGCCTTGGTGGCGCTGACCGTCAATTGGCCATAGGAATAGCTGGGCAGATTGTCCAGCGGCGCCAGGAACGCGAAGTCCACGCTGCCCAGGCGGAAGGCCTTGCTGTCGCCGCGCGAAATTTTCACGCTGCCGTCGTTCACGCCGAGGTAGTAGAAGCTGCCATTGCCGGTCGGGCAGGCGGCGATCTGGCACAGGAAAGGATCGCTGCCGTTGCCGATGGCGCCGGCAAAGCCGGTGCCATCCGGACCCGAGGCCGGGGTGTCGATGATCTGGAAGTGATAGGCGCCGGCGTCGAAGGTTTCGAGGCCGTTGTAGATGTTCGGGTCCAGGGAGTCAAAGTCGATGGTATCGGCCATGGCGGGCGCGGCGCCCATCAGTGCCAGGGCGCCAACGGCGGCGGCAACCATTTTTTTCAGGCCCGGCGTAGACGGTGCCTGGAATTGCATGAAGTCGTTCATTTCTCTGCCTTGTGGTTAAGGGATGGAGCCATGGCCCGCCCGGTCGATCCGCCTGACTGGACCCTGATTACTTTTCTTAAAAAGTAACAATCAATATAGCTAAACCCCGTGACCAAAGTAACGAAATGGTAACGTTTATTATTAATTTATGTTTTCAAAAACCAAATTTAATCTTGCTTGCGCTATGACAGCCATGTCATGACGCGGTCACCCAAATGGGTTAAAAACCCCTCATTTTCGTTGTAATTGTGCAAAAATTTCTTCAGATAAGCGTAAAAAAGGCCAGCGCGAAAGGCTGGCCTAATGTGGTACGACAACTTTCCGATTAAAATATTGTCATTACTTTCTTGACAGCAACGAAACGTTCGCCATCCTTTTTATTGCCATAAAGGAATGTTGCGTTCCCTTCGGAAATTTTTTGAATTTAACAATTGTCGCTTCCAATTACTTCTTGATGTAGGTATCGAGCCAGTCGATCACCGTGTGATGCCACAACACCGAGTTGGCCGGCTTCAGCACCCAGTGGTTCTCATCCGGGAAGAACAGGAACTTGCTCGGAATGCCCTGGCGCTGCAGCGCGGTGAAGGTGCCCAGGCCCTGCGCGGTCGGAATGCGGTAATCGAGGTCGCCCTGCACCACCAGCATCGGCGTCTTCCAATTCTTCACCTTCAGTGCCGGATTGAACTTCTCATGCTGTTCCGGCACGTCGTAGTAAGGACCGCCGTTTTCCCATTCCGTGAACCAGATTTCTTCGGTCGAGTAAGCCATGCCGCGCGTGTCGAACACACCGTCGTGATTGACGATGCACTTGAAACCGTCGGACCAGTTACCCTGGATCCAGTTCATCATGAAACCGCCGTAGGAGGCGCCCAGCGCGCAGCTGTTCTCGCGGTCCAGCCACGGGAATTTCTGCACTGCGGCCGCCAGGCCTTTTTGCAGATCTTCCAGCGGCTTGCCGCCCCAGTCGCCGCTGATGGCGTCGGTGAACTTCTGGCCGTAGCCGGTCGAACCGTGGAAGTCGATGAACACGGTCGCATAGCCGGCGCCCGCGTACACCTGCGGATTCCAGCGATAGCTCCACGAGTTGCCGAAGCTGCCCTGCGGGCCGCCGTGCACCAGGAAGGCCACCGGATATTTCTGGCCCGGCTGCGCGTTCCATGGCTTCATCACGTGGCCGTACACCGTCTCGCCGTTGGCGCCGGCAAACGAGAACTGCTCGTACTCGCCGAACTTGACGTCGGCCAGCGCGGCCTCGTTCAGGCGGGTCAGCTGCTCGGCCTTCTCACCGGAAGTGCCCAGCTTGAACTTGTACAGCTGCGCGCCCGAGGCCAGGTTGGCTTGCGCCATCACCACGGTGTCCTTGACGACGTCGAAGGCGCTGACATAACCCTTGCCGCTCAGCGCGCTCACCTTGCCGCTGGCGGCGTCGATGGCGAACAGGCGGTGCTGGCCGATATCGTCCGCGGTGGCCAGGATGGTCTTGCTGTCCGGGGTCCAGCGGAAGTCCGCGATGGAGCGGTCCCAGCTGTCGGCCACGGTGCGCTGCTTGCCGCTGGCGACGTCGATCAACACCAGGTGGAAGCGGTCGGCCTCGAAGGTCGGCTTGTCCATCGCCACGTAGGCCAAGGTCTTGCCGTCCGGCGAATAGATGGCCTTGGTGTCCCAGGCCTTGTTGTCGGCGGTCAGGTTCTTCGGCTCGCCGCCGCTGGCCGCCACGGTGTAGATGTCGAAGTTGGTCGACCACGCTTCGGTGCGGCCGGCGATGCGGGCCGAGAAGGCCACGGTCTTGCCGTCCGGGCTGAAGTGATACTCGTCGTGGTCGCCGAACGGCTTGGACGGCACGTCGCCATCGAGCTTGCCGCTCAGGCTGACCGGCTGCGCGCTGACCTTGCCGCTGGCGTCGATCGGCGCCGAGTACAGCACGTTGTTGCGGCCGTCGGCCCAGGTATCCCAGTGGCGCACGAACAGCTTGTCGTAGACCTTGCCGCTGGCCTTGTTCTTGGCCTGCTCGTCGAGGCGCTGCTTGCTGCACGCCAGGTCGGCGCAATCGCGGTAGACGGCCATGCTGAACAGCAAGCGGTCGCCCTGCGGCGACAGGCGGAAGTTGTCAACGTCGAGCGGCAGGTCGGTGACCTTGACGGCCTCGCCGCCACTCAGCGGCAGGCGCCACACCTGCGACGAACCGGAGCGGCCCGACAGGAAATAGATGGCGTCGCCGTTCGGCGACCATTCCGGATCGGTGGCGCTGGCGGCGGCCTGGGTCAGTCGCAGCGGCGCCGCTTTCGGATTGCGCAGGTCCAGCAAGCAGAGTTGGGTGTTGCCACGGTTCTTGTCCATGTCGGTGGCGCGCACGGTGTACACCACGCGGCTGGCGTCCGGCGACAGCGCCGGGCTGCCGACGCGCTCCATCTTCACCATGTCTTCAACGGTAAAGCCGCGCGGCGCGGCCATCGCGCTGGACGCCATCGCGGCGCCCAGCAGCAGCAGGGGGAATCTCATTCGGGGATCTCCGATGTTATAAGAAAGTTACCGGCTGGTGGCCGGGCATCGGACATGATACCAAGAGAGACGGGCGCGGCGGAAGTTGTTACGTTGCTGTTACTTACGGACCTATTTGGCCGAGCGCACCTGGCGGATCGCCTCCCAATAGCCATCGATCTGCGCCTGGTGCTTCTGATAGAAGGCCTTGTTGACGATCAAATACATGGGCGTGACGACCAGCGGCGTCGGCAGCATCTCGATCTCGCCCTTGTACTTGCGGCTGATGATCTGCTCGCCCTCGCCCTGCTGCGTGACGACCGCCGCCACCCGGTTCTGCGCCAGCATGGAAAACGCCTGCTCGGGGCTGGACGCGCTGTCGTCGATCACCACGTTGAGCTGGCGCAGCAGCGCCACATGCAGCAGGCCGGGCTGGGTGCCCACCGGCTGCCGGCCCAGGTTGATGAACTGCTTGCCGTCCCACTCCACCGTGCCGCCGCGCCGGCGCGACACGGAAAAATTCAGCTCGCCGACGGCGCGGCCGGCATCGGCCTGCGAATCCTTCATCGGAAACGCGCTATACGAGGTGCGGTCCTCGATGAACGCCGCCAGCATCGCATGGACCTGGCCGGTGCGCACCTGCTCCATGCACTGGAAGCGCGGCGCCACCACGGTCTGGATCTGCACCGGCGCCAGGTGCGAGGCGCGGCGCAGCACTTCCTGCGCCTGGCCGGAGCCGTCGGGATTGGTCATCGGCGGAAAAGGATGGTCGAAGACGCACATCTTCAACTCCAGCGGCGCGGCCAGCACCGATAGCGGAACACACAGCAGCAGCGACAGCAGAATCCGGCGCACGGCGGCCTCCTTTCATTGTTGACAACGCTGAGTTTATCGCGCCGCACAAAAAAGTTCTTGACTTAATTAAGACGACCGGTCATATTACAGTCATGGGCAAAGCAAACGTCAAAGAGCAGATCGTCACCACCAGCTTGCAGCTACTGCACAGCAAGGGCTTCAACGCCACCAGCGTGCAGGATATTACCGACGCAGCGGGAGTGCCGAAAGGCTCGTTCTACAACCACTTCACCAGCAAGGAAGCGCTGGGGCTGGAGGTCGTGCAGCGCTACATCGACAGCGTGGGCCAGTTGACGGCCGTGCTGAAGGACCGCTCCCTGGCGCCGCTGCAACGCCTGCAACAATATTTTGCCCGCATGATCGACGGCAACGCCGCCAATGAATTCAACCATGGCTGCCTGCTGGGCAATTTCAGCACCGAACTATCGAACCAGATCCCGGCCGTGCGCAGCGCCATGCGCGACGCATTCGGCGGCTCGACCGGCGTGCTGGCGGCGGTGATCGCCGAAGGCCAGCAGGACGGCAGCATCCATGCCGGCGCGCCGGCCGAGGAACTGGCCGGCTTCGTCAACGACGCCTGGCAAGGCGCCGTGCTGCGCGCCAAGGCCGAGCAAAGCCGTGAACCGCTGGACCGTTTCACCCGTATCGTATTGGGCCGCGTCCTGGCCTGATTTTTTTTCGGCCGTTTTTAAGACGACCGGTCATATTGCAGTCAAATTAACAACACCAACCTGAAAGGAAACATCATGAACTTCAAAGACTCCGTCGTCCTCGTTACCGGCGCCAACCGTGGCTTGGGCAAAGCCCTGGCGCAGGCCGCCATCGCCGCCGGCGCGCGCAAAGTCTACGCCGCCGCCCGCAACCCGGACACGGTGGACATCGCCGGCGTTACGTCGATCAAGCTGGATGTGACCAACGCGGCCGACATCGCCGCGGCGGTGCAAGCGATCCCTGACCTGACGATCCTGGTCAACAACGCCGGCATCTCCACCGGCGCCGGCGTCACCACGCCCGATGCGCTGACGGCCGCGCGCGCCGAGCTGGAAACCAACTTCTTCGCACCGCTGGCGTTGAGCCACGCCTTCGCCCCGGTCCTGGGCCGCAACGGCGGCGGCGCCATCATCAACGTGCTGTCGGCGCTGACCTGGATCAGCCTGCCGAGCACCGGCACCTACAGCGCCTCCAAAGCGGCGGCCTGGGCGCTGACCAACGGCCTGCGCGGCGAACTGCGCGCGCAAAACACGCACGTGCTGGGCGCGCACATGGGCTACATGGACACCGACATGACGGCCGGCATCGACGCGCCGAAATCGGCGCCGGCCGACATCGCCGCCGCGATCGTGAACGCGCTGCAAGCGAACGAAGACGAAGTGCTGACCGACGCCATCTCGCAGCAAGTCAAAGCCGGCTTCTCCGCCCCGCGCGCCGCCTACCTCGGCGAACCACGCTAGCAAGCTCAAGATTCGGGGTCAGTTCCGACAATCGGACACGAGCCCAACCGTAGCGCCTGCTACGGTTGGGCTCGTGTCCGATTGTCGGAACTGACCCCGAAGCGGGAAGCGATAGAGATAATTGTGGGCGCATGCAATAAATCGCGTATTTTCAGGCGCCGAAAAAAGGCATAATCGTTGACTCAGCCAAGTGAAAAAGCGCACGTTGCAGCCGGCTTGACGTGCGCACAAGTCATTTTCCCCGCCGGTAATGCTCCGTTTTGTATTGCCTCACAACTAGTTGTGAACAATTGTAACCGGGCGTTGTATGAGCCCGCCGCGCACGCTAAGGTAGAAGTCTTACCTCGGGGCGTGCGGGCTCCTCTGCGATGACCTCCGCGCAGCCGAAGTCTCACGGAATACGGGAAACGCTATGCTTACTGCCACCTACGTCTTGTTGACGCTGTCTATCGAACAAAAAAAGGAACGCCATTTTATTTCGCGTCTGCTGCAATACGTGCAGTCGATCGCGCGCCGTCCACAGGAAATCGATCCTGTGTTCATCGAGTCCCAACTCAAGGAGTTGACCAGCTTTGCCGAAGCGCGCCACCAACGCAAGGTCGAGGCCTGCCTGATGCCTGCCGTGCGCGCCGCCGCACCCAATTGCACGCCGCTCATGAACGACCTCGAATCGCTGAGCAAGCATGGTAGCGCCATGCTCAAGGCCGTCTACCGCTGCCTGCATCGCGCCATGCGCCGCAGCGCGTCACAGGGACGCTTCCTGTGCAAGACGGTCGACCTGTATTGCAACAACCTGCTCAAGCGCCTCGACAAGGAAGAACAGGAATTGCTGCCGCTGGCGCAGCGCGTCATTTCCAGCGAGGAGTGGTTCGAGATCGGCAGCAAGTTCCTGGCGCAGGACGACGACGATGCGGCGTCGCGCCCGGAACTGCGTCCGAGCCGCGCTTATCCGCACCAAAGCCACGGCCACGTTTCCGCCTAGCGCGAGGCGCCGGCCTCCTGCAACATGCGGCTCAGCAGGTAGAGGCGCGGCAGCACCGAGTCGAGCGTGATGTACTCGTCGTTGCCGTGCACGCCATCGCCGCCCAGCCCGAACGACTCCAGCACGATGGCCTTGCCGGAACGGCTGGCGTAACCGGCGTCCGTGCCGCCGCCCGAGCCCGGATACAGCGCCAGCTCGCGTCCGATCTCGGCGTAGATGCCCTGCGCCTTCGCCGCCCACATGCGCCCCGCTTCCGTCGCCAGATACGCCGGCCGCCCCGCCTTCAACTCGACCGTGGTGAAGGTGTCCGGCACCAGCGGCGTCGCCACTTTCTCGCGCAAGGCCTGTTGCAGGCGCTGCACGCCGTCGGGCGCGCTCAGGCGCACATCGCCGAGCGCGGTGGCGCTGGCCGGAATCTGGTTGGTCACCATGCCGACGTTGGCGCGCGTCCAGTTCAGCTGCGTGCCCGGCACCTCGATGTCCTTGGTCTGCAGCAGCTGGTGCGACAGCTCGATCAGCGCATTGCGGCCAGCCTTGGCCGCCACCCCGGCGTGCGAGGCGCGGCCCTGCACCGTCATGGTGGCGGTGGCGATGCCGCTGGCGCTGAGCAGGATGCCGTCCAGTTGCGCGCCGTGCGGCTCGCATGACAACACGAAGTCGTGCTCGCCGGCCTGCGCGGCGATCCAGTCGCCGGAAGCGCGCGAGCCGATCTCCTCGTCCGAATTGAACACCACCGTCAGCTGTGCGTAATCGCGCCAGCCGGCGGTGCGCAGCACGGCCAGCGTATGCAGGATCAAGGCGATGCCGCTCTTGTCGTCGGCGATGCCGGGACCATACACGCGGTTGCCGTCCACGCGGTAGGGCTGGCTCGCCAGGATGCCGGGCTGGTACACCGTGTCCATGTGCGCCATCAGCATCAGCTTGCGGACGCCCGTGCCCTTGAAGCGCGCGGTGACGATGCCGTCCTTGCGCTCGAGCGCCGCGCCCAGCTCCTTCAGGCGGCGCTCGGTGTAGTCGCCCATGCGCGCCAGGCCGGCGATGTCGCTGCTGCCCGATTCGATCAGCACCAGCTCCTTGAGCGTGGCCAGCAGCGGCGCTTCGTGGCGGCGCGCGGCTTCCAGCAACGCCTCGTCGGCAGCGGCGGCACACACACCGGAGTTGGCGGCCAGTGCCGCACCCAGCATCATCGCGTGTAGTAATTTTTTCATTGTTCCCCTTATTAAATGCGCCACAATGGTGCGGGAATTCGCCGCATTTGACCACTGTTGTTTTGATTTTGCCGCGCATGACTCTAATGCTTGCCTAAGCCAAAACGGGCGGCTAATATCGGCCATATGCAGACCCATTCCGCCACCGACCTTGCACCGCTCGCTGTGCACCCGCTGCCGGGGAAGAAGGCATCATGAACCACGGCGCCAGGATATTGCATCTACGTGGCGCCGCCGGCATGGACGCCATCTATCGAAAAATCAGCTGGCGCCTGCTGCCGCTGCTGATGCTGTGCTACGCGGCGGCTTATCTGGACCGCGTCAACGTCGGCTACGCCAAGCTGCAGATGGGCGCCAGTCTCGATTTCAGCGAACACATTTACGTCATCGGCGCGGCCGTCTTCTTCATCGGCTACTGCCTGTGCGCCCTCCCCGCCAATCTGCTGCTTGAAAAAATCGGCGCGCGCAAAACCCTGCTGCGCCTGATGCTGGGCTGGGGCGCGACCAGCGCCGCCTGTGCCTTCGTGCGCGAGCCGCTGGAATTTTACGTGCTGCGCTTTCTGATCGGCGTGTTCGAAGCGGGTTTCTTCCCCGGCGTGATTCTCTACCTGACCTGGTGGTATCCGGCCGCGCGGCGCGCGCGCGTGTTTGCCATCTTCGCCGCCGCCGTGCTGCTGGCGGGCGTGCTGGCCGGCCCGCTATGCGGCGCCACGCTGCGCCACCTGCGCGATTACGGCGTGCTCGATGGCTGGCAATGGATGTTGGTGACGCAAGGCCTGCCCGTCGTGCTGCTCGGCGTATTCGCCTGGTTCTACCTCGACGACAAGCCGGACGACGCGCGCTGGCTGTCGTCCTTCGAACAGCAGATGGTCGAGCAGGACCTCGAACGCGACGAAGACGCGCTGCGCCCGGCCGGCGACCCGACGCACGAGGACAAGCAAGAACACGAGCCGCCCTCGCCGCTGGCCACCGTCTGGGCGCTGCTGCGCCAGCCATCCTTCGCCCTGCTGGCCGTGGCCAACCTGCTGCTGACCGGCGCCGGCTACGCGCTGGCGCACCGCGCGCCGCAGTTGATGCAGCACTGGAGCGCGGGCCAGCACATGGAGCTGGGCCTGCTGACCGCCATTCCCAACCTGGTCGGCGCCATCGGCATGGTCCTGATCTGCTACGACTCCGACCGCCGCCGCGAACGGCGCGGCCACTTCATCGCAAGCGTGGTGCTGACCGCCGGCGGCCTGGCGTTGGCCATGGCCGCCGACGACCTGCTGGCCTGGTCGCTGACCGGCCTGACGCTGGCGACGCTGGGCATGGCCGCCGCCATGCCGCTGCTGTTCGCCATCCTCAGCGCCATGCTCGACCGCCGCCGCGCCGCCACCGGCATCGCGCTGGTGACCAGCATCGGCCTGCTGGGCGGCGCCGCCGCGCCGGCGTTCAGCGAGCGCATGCTGCAATGGGGCGGCAGCGCCGGCATGCTGGCCGCGCTGACCGTGCTGTCGCTGGCAGCCGGCGCCATCCTGCTGTGGGCGTGGAAGCTGGCGCCACGCCGGGGCGGCCCCGACGCCGGCCATGGCCAATCCGACAAGATGGCTCGCAACTAGCTGTTGGGCTAGAATCTGGGACGCGCCGCGATCCGGCGCTCCTGTTCACCCAACCTACAAGCGAACCTACCGATGCGTTTTGTATTGCCTCTCCTAGCCGCCGCCGTCGCGGCCAGCGCCACGGCTGCCACCTCAGCGCCAACGCCCATCACCCTCGACCAGGCCATGGCCAATCCCGACTGGATCGGTAACCCGGTGGAATCCGCCTGGTGGGGCTGGGACAGCCGCCAGGTCTACTTCAAGCAAAAGCGCAGCGGCTCCGTGGTGCGCGACACCTGGCAGATCGCCGGCGCCGCCGCCAAGCGGGTCGAAGAAAAACAGCTGGCCAACCTCGATAGCGCGGACCTGGTCTACAACCGCGAACGCACGCGCGCCATCGTGCTGCGCAACGGCGACCTGTTCGAGCGCGACCTGAAGACCGGCGCGCTGACGCAAATCGTGCGCGGCACCACCCCGGCCGCCGACCCGCAATATGCAGCCGACGGCAACCACGTGCAATTCCGCTCGGGCAGCGACTGGTTCAGCTGGAGCCGCAGCGAGCGCTTGGTGTCGCCGGTCGCCCTGCTGCGTACCGCTAAAGATCCAGACGCCGCACCGGACGCCGACTTCCGCCGCGACATGCAGCTGCGCCTGATGTCCACGCTGGCGCGCCTCAAGCAGGAAAAGGATGAAACCCGCGACCAGCGCAACGCCGAGCGTGCCGCCGACGCCACCCGCGCGCCGCAGCCGATCTACCTGGGCGAAAAAGTCACCATCGAAACCAGCTCGCTGTCGCCGGACGGCCGCTACCTGCTGGTGGTTACCGCCGTCAAGGACGGCGACAAGCGCCGCGTCGGCAAGATGCCGCGCTACGTCACCGAATCGGGCTACGAAGAAACCGACGACGAGCGCAAGCGCGTGAGCGAAGCCGGCCCGCTGCAGCAGCAATTGAAGCTGATCGAAGTCGCCACCCGCAAGGTCACCGAACTGTCGCTGGACGACCTGCCCGGCATCAAGACCGACCCGCTGGCCGAGATGCGCGCCGCGCAAAAACTCGACGCCCTGAAAGGCAACCGCGCCGTGCGCTTTGAAGGCCGCGAGGAATCGATCCGCTGGAGCGCCAACGGCGCCCGCGTGGCCGTGATGGCGCAAGCCATCGACAACAAGGACCGCTGGATCGCCAGCGTCGACCTGGGCGCCGCCAAGCTACAGCCGCTGCACCGCCTGAGCGACACCGCCTGGGTCAACAACCGTGGCAACGACTTCGGCTGGCAGCCGGACAACAGCACCTTGTGGTTCGAATCGGAAGAAAGCGGCTACTCGCACCTGTACCTGCAAGCCGCCGACGGCAAAGCGCGCGCGCTGACCTCGGGCAAGTGGGAAGAATCGAACGTCACCTGGTCGGGCGACGGCCAGACCGCCTACTTCATGTGCAACCCGAAACTGCCGGGCACCTATGAAGTCTGCTCCACCAACACCAAGGACGGCGCGCTGAAAGAGCTGACCTCCCTGGGCGGCGTGGAAAGCTTCGCGCTGTCGCCGGACGGCCGCAAGCTGCTGGTGCGCTACTCCACCGCCTACATGCCGACGCAGATCGGCACCGTCGCCAGCACCGGCGGCGCCGTCACCCAACTGACCGACACCCGCAGCGCCGACTTCAAGGCACGCGAGTGGGTCCAGCCGGAGCTCGTCGCCGTGCCATCGACCCACGGCGCCGATCCGGTCTGGGCCAAGCTGTACCGCCCTGCCACGCTGGAACCGGGCAAGAAATATCCGGTCGTGATGTTCGTGCACGGCGCCGGCTACCTGCAAAACGTCACCAAGCGCTACCCGGTCTACTTCCGCGAGCAGATGTTCCACAACCTGCTGGTGGAAAAAGGCTACATCGTGCTGGACATGGACTACCGCGCCTCGCTGGGCTACGGCCGCAACTGGCGCACCGCCATCTACCGCCAGATGGGCCACCCGGAACTGGAAGACTACGTCGACGGTCTGAACTGGATGGTCGCCAATCACCAGGGTGATGCCAAGAATGTCGGCATCTACGGCGGTAGCTACGGCGGCTTCATGACCTTCATGGCGCTGCTGCGCGCACCGGAACAGTTCAAGGCCGGCGCGGCGCTGCGTCCCGTCACCGACTGGACCACCTACAACCACGAGTACACCGCCAACATTCTGAACTCGCCGGAGCTGGACCCGCAAGCCTACAAGGTATCGTCGCCGATCGAATACGCCGACAAACTGAAAGGCCATATCCTGATCGCCCACGGTATGATCGACGATAACGTGTTCTACCAGGATTCGGTGCGCATGGCCCAGCGCTTCATCGAACTGAAGAAGGATAACTGGGAACTGGCCTCGTATCCGCTGGAGCGCCACGGCTTCGTCCATCCGGAAGCGTGGTACGACGAATACCGCCGCATCTACCAGCTGTTTGAACGCACCCTGAAACAATAAACAGGAGAGTTATGAAAAAGCTTGCCGCCTCGCTGATACTGGCGACCTTGTTCACCGCCGCCCACGCCGAGCCGAAACACCCGGCCTGGTCGCGCAGTTCCAATGTGTATGAAGTCAACCTGCGCCAGTACAGCAAGGAAGGCACGCTGAACGCCTTCAGCGACGGCCTGCCGCGCCTCAAGGCTATGGGCGTGGACATCATCTGGCTGATGCCGATCCACCCCATCGGCCAGAAGAACATGAAAGGCACGCTGGGCAGCTACTACGCGGTGAAGGACTACAGCGCCGTCAATCCGGAATTCGGCAACCTCGACGACGTGCGCAAGCTGGTCAAGCAGGCGCACGCGCTGGGCATGCACGTGATCCTCGACTGGGTGGGCAACCACACGGCCTGGGACCATCCATGGGCCGAACAGCATCCGGACTGGTACAAGAAAAACGACAAGGGTGAAATCGCCTCCGTCAGCTTCAAGAACGGCGCCGGCGAAACCGAGGAATGGGCCGACGTCATCGGCCTCGATTACGGCAACAAGGAACTGTGGCCGGCCATGACGGCGGCGATGGCGTTCTGGGTCAAGGACGTGGGCGTGGACGGCTTCCGCGCCGACGCCGCCAGCATGGTGCCGACCGAATTCTGGAACCAGGCGCGCACCCAGCTGGACAAGATCAAGCCAGTGTTCATGCTGGCCGAAGCGGACGCCACCGACCTGCACGACAAAGCCTTCGACGCCAGCTACGACTGGACGCTGAACGGCATCATGAAGAAGATCGGCAAGGGCCAGGCCGGCGCCGCCGAACTGCGCGCCTACGTCAGCAGCCCCGCCAAGACCTACCCGCGCGACGCCTACCGCCTGCAATTCACCAGCAACCACGACATCAACTCGTGGGAAGGCACGGACAACGAACTGTACGGCCCGGCGCGCGGCGCCATGGCGGTGCTGAGCTACACCCTGCCCGGCATCCCGCTGATCTACAACGGCCAGGAAGCCAAGCTGGACAAGAAGCTGGCCTTCTTCGAGAAAGATCCGATCGACTGGAGCAACGAGGAGCTGGTGGGCTTCTACGCCGGCCTCAACACCTTGAAGAAACGCCACCCGTCGCTGTCCAACGGCACGGCCGGCGGCGCGGTGCAATTGCTGGAGGTCGGCAACGACCAGCTGTTCGCCTTCAAGCGCCAGCAAGGCGCGGACAATGTACGCGTCATCGTCAACCCCACCGGCCAGCTGCAGAAATACAAGCTGGCCGGCGACGAAGGCCAGGCCTACCTCAAGCCGTGGCGCTGGCGCATCGTCGTGCCGACCACGCCATGAGCGGCCCGCGCGGCATCGCCGGCGCCTCGCTGATGTGCGCCACCCTGCTGGCCGATGCCGCGCCGCTGGAGCACGCCGGCATCTGCAACGCCTCGGCCGCCGTCGCCGTCGGCGCCAACCGCTTCCTGGTGGCCGACGACGAGGACAACATCCTGCGCCTGTACGACAGCGAGCGCTCCGGCGCCGAGCTGGAACGCTACGACCTGTCGGCCATGCTGCAACTGGCCGGCCAAAAAGAGAAATGGGAAGTCGATATCGAAGGCGCGGCGCAGATCGGCCAGCGCGTCTACTGGATCGGCTCGCACGGCACCAACGCCGACGGCGAGGCACGGCCCAAGCGGCAGCAGATCTTCGCCACCGACCTGGGCGAAGCGCAAGGCAAGCTCACCGTCACCTGGGCGGGCCGCTACACCGGCTTGCTGGAGGCCATGAACGCCGTGCCCGGCATCGGCCGCAACACGCTGCTCGACGCCTCGAAACGCGTGCCGGAAAAGGACAATGGCGTCAGCATCGAGGCGCTGGCGGCCTCGCCGGACGGCCACCTGCTGATCGGCTTTCGCGGGCCGCTCATCGATGGCAAGGCGCTCATCATGACGCTGGAAAATCCGGCCACGCTCACCAGCCCAACGCCGGCGCCGCGCTTTGCCGCGCCGATCACGCTACAACTGGGCGGCAAGGGCATCCGCAGCATGGAATATGCGCCAGCGTTGAAAGCCTACCTGATCGTGGCCGGGCCGAATGGCGGCGCCGGCGACTTCAAGCTCTACGCATGGTCGGGCCAGGCATCGGCCGCGCCCGAGGCGCTGGCCTTCACCCTGCCTGCCGGCATGCGGCCGGAAGCCATGTTCGCGCGGGCTGACGGTGTGCGTTACACGCTGCTCAGCGACGACGGCGACGAATTCTGCAAAGACAAGAAAACGCCAGCCGCCCGCAAGAAGTTCCGCAGCTTCACCATCAGCATCAAGCCCTGAGGTTTACTCGGTGGCGAGGCGCTTGCCGAGGCGGTACAGGTATTCCTGACCGTCGTACAGCGACTTCACGCGGATGTGCTCGTTCAAGCCATGCGCGCCGCTGCCTTCAGGGCCATGGAACATGCCGCTGATGCCATAGGTCCAGATACCGGCGTTATTCAAGAAGCGGCCATCGGTGCCGCCGGTCGACATGGTCGGAATCACCGGCACGCCAGGCCACATATCGTTGCTGATCTCCTCCACCGCCTTGAGCAGCGCCGGCGTCATCGGCGGCATCGCGCCGTCCACGCCGTCGCCCACGCGGGTGATCTTGATCTTGTCATTGGCCACCACGCGCTGCAGCGTCGCCTGCACTTCGGCGATCGGCTCGCCCGGCAGGATGCGGCAGTTGACGGTGGCGCGGGCGCGCTGCGGCAGCGCGTTGTCGGCATGGCCGGCATCGACCTTGGTCGCCACGCAGGTGGTGCGCACGGTGGAATTGTGCACCGGGCTCACCGCGTACAGGCGATCGAGCGCGGCCTGGTCCGGCGGATCTTGCAGGATCGCCTTCATGTCCGCCGCCACCTGGCCTTTTTCAACCGTGGACATGCGCTCGTAGAAGGTGCGCGTCACCGGCGACAACTTGAACGGGAACGAGAACTGGCCCAGGCGCGACAAGCCTTCGGACAATTGGTAGATCGCATTGTCCTTCGGCGGCGCCGAGCTGTGGCCGCCCGGATTGGTCACCTCCAGCTGGAAACTCTGGTAAATCTTCTCGCCGGCCTGGATACCGTGACGCACCGGTTTGCCTTCCTTGTCCAGCAGGCCGCCGCCGCCTTCGTTCAGCACGATCTCCGCATCGACCAGCGCGCGGTGGTGGGTGACCAAGTACTCGGCGCCATCGAACTTGGACGGCACCAGCTCTTCATCGCAGGTCAGCGCCATGACGATGTCGCGCTTGAGCGGCAGCTTTTCTTTCTTGTACAGCAGCATATTGTTGACGAAGGACGACGCCATGGCCTTGTCGTCGGACGCGCCGCGCGCGTAAAACATGCCGTTTTCCTCGACCAGCTTGAACGGATCGCGCTCCCAGTCCTCGCGGTTGGCCTCGACCACATCGATATGGGCCAGCAACAGCAGTGGCTTCTTGCTGCCGTCGCCCTTCAGGCGCGCCACGAGGTTGCCTTTTTTCGGGCCGCCGGGCGGCACGATGATCTGTAGCTCGCTATCCTTGAAGCCGCCGGCTTTCAGGCGCTTGGCCATGCGTTCCGCAGCCACGGTGCAGGAGCCGACCGAATTGGTGGTATTGGTTTCCACCAGCTCCTGATAAATCGCCCGCATCTGCTTTTGCACCGGCGTCAACTCCGCGCCGTGCGCAGCGCCCGCCACTGCCAGTCCCGCCAACAACCAAGTTGCCTTCTTCATATCGTCCTTGTTCTGATGAGATTGCACAATCGGTCAAATTTATACCTCGACCATATTGCTGTCAATAAAATGGATTCAGGGACTTGCCAAACTATGGAAGTGGTCGCTATAATTGCGGCCCTTGGCCTGGTAGCTCAGTTGGTAGAGCAGAGGATTGAAAATCCTTGTGTCGGTGGTTCGATTCCGCCCCGGGCCACCAAGAACATACTTCACGCAACGCCCACTCCTGCCAGTGGGCGTTGTCGTTTCTGGGATACGCAGCCTTCGGCTCCGGTCCATCTCCGTGAGCGCCTGTGCTTGCGTGAACGCGCACCGGCTTCCTATCATGAATCACGCCCCACCAAATCTTGTCAGTGCTGGCTGCGCGTCGACAACCAAGCCTGGCCCAACGATTTTCTTCATCGTCAGCAGTCACTTGGAGATGCCCTATGAATACTGTAACGAACGATCAGCTCAATGAACTTCGAACCTCGCTTAGGGGACAACTATTCCAAGCCGGCGATGCGGACTATGACGCTGCGCGCACGATCTGGAATGGGATGATAGACCGCCGACCGGCCGTTGTCGTGCGTTGCGCGGGCACAGCCGACGTCCGCACCGCGCTGGCTTTTGCGCGCGACCATGGCTTGCGCCTTGCCGTGCGCAGCGGCGGCCACAACATCGCCGGCAGCGCGTTGTGCGACGATGGACTGGTGATCGATCTTTCGGCCATGAAGTCGGTCCAGATCGATCCGGCGCAGCGCAGCGCCTACGTCGAAAGCGGCGCCACGCTCCACGACTTCGATCACGAAGCGCAAGCCTACGGGCTGGCCACGCCGCTGGGGATCAACTCGACCACTGGCGTCGCGGGGTTGACGCTCGGCGGCGGATTCGGTTGGCTCAGCCGAACGCTGGGCCTGGCGGTGGACAATCTGCTGGCGGCAGACCTGATCACGGCCGACGGCCAGCGCCTGCACGTCAGCGCCACCGAACACCCCGAGCTATTCTGGGCGATACGGGGCGGTGGCGGCAACTTCGGCGTGGTCACCCGGTTTGAATTCCAACTGCATCCGGTCGGCCCCAGCATCACCGCCGGGTTGATCGTTTTCCCCTTGGCCCAGGCCAAGGCCGTCCTGGCGCAGTACCGCGCTTTCGTCGACCAGATGCCCGATGACCTGACGGTCTGGGCCGTCTTGCGCAAGGCGCCACCGCTCCCCTTCCTGCCGCCGGATGTGCATGGACAGGACGTGCTGGTGCTGCCCATCTTTTCGCGCCTGTCACCCGATGCCGTTCAAGATGCGATCGATCGCATCACCTGTTTCGGCGAGCCGCTGGGCATGCACGTCGGCGCCATGCCCTACCTCGCCTGGCAACAAATGTTCGACCCGCTGCTCACCCCGGGCGCACGCAACTACTGGAAATCGCATAACTTCACGCAGATTAGCGATCCGGCCATCGACACCGTCATCCGCTACGCCGGCGAGCTGCCGACGCCGCAATGCGAGATCTTCCTCGGGCTGCTGGGTGGGCAGGCCGGTCGGCCGGCATCCAGCGACATGGCCTATCCGCATCGCGATGCGCTGTACGTCTTGAACGTGCACACGCGCTGGGAAGATCCGGCCGACGACGCCCGCTGCATCCAATGGGCACGCGACTTTTTCAGCGCCGCCGCGCCCTATGCCACCGGCAGCGTCTATGTCAATTTCCTGACCCAGGATGAGAGCGAGCGCACCGCCGATGCGTATGGCGCCAACTATCAGCGCCTGGCGCAGATAAAGCAACAATACGATCCCGACAATCTGTTCCGCACCAACCAGAACATCCGCCCGGCTCCGCCGTCGGCGGCCACCGGTCAACCGATATCATCTGGAGGCATCATGAACACGCAGCAAAACAAGCAAGTGGTGGCGGAAGGCTACCAGGATTTCCAAAGCGGCAATATCCAGCAATTGCTGGACCGCTATCACGACGACGCCGAATGGAGCACGCCGGAATCAGACGTGGTGCCTTTTTCCGGCAACTTCCATGGCAAGTCAGGCATCGCCGAATTCTTCGCCAAGCTCAACGACTCCGTGCAGCCCCTCCGGTTTGAACCCAAACAGTTCATCGCCGAGGGCGATAGGGTGGTCGTCACTGGCGATGCGAGCTGGCTAGCCAAGCCAAGCGGCCGCACCTACGACAGCCCTTGGGTTCATGTGTTCACTTTGCGCGACGGCAAGGTGGCACGGTTTGAGGCGTATTACGACACGGCGGCAAGCGAACGGGCGTTCCAGCCGGGGCAGACGGGCCGCCCATCGGCCGCCACCGAGATACATCATTGAGCTCAAGGATTGAAAATCCTTGTGTTTGCAATACAGCGATCACCGACGCGCGATGCGGGGTCACTTTCCCGGCGCATCCAGGTAGAAGATGGCGTAGACCTTGGCACCGGATTTTTCGGTCGGTTTCTCAATCTGAATCTGCGCGCAGTCTTCAGCCACCAAGCTGCGCCAGTTGGCGATGCCCGCATTGGCGAACACTGAATTGACCTTGCACGCCAGGCTCATGTCGAGCGCCAGGCGGGCGTTACGCTGCTCTGGCTTGGCGTAATTGACGCCGCGGATCTCGATGCCGAAAGCGCTCATCCACGGCTCCCACAAACCCAGCTCCACGCCTTGCACAATGCGTCCCAACATGACCTCCAGCGACTGGCCCTTTTTCACGACTGCACGCAGCAATTGCAGCGACGGCGCCGTGCGCATGTCGGTACTTTGCTTGCCCGCACCGGCGGCGGCGATCGCTGCCAACTCCTTCGAAAAGGCGGCGTCACGTTCGGTGTAGTCACGCATACGGTTGTAGAACTCTGCGTTCAGGAAGGGGTTTCCCACCCGCCCGGCGGGCGCCTCGGCTGGCTGTTTGGAAGGAGGCTGTTTTTTGTTGGTCATGGCAGAGCCTTTGGAGTGTAAGGGCGCAGTGTATCACCCCACGCCCTGGCGTTTTTGTTTGCGTTCTTCAGTTAGTTGATCCCCCGGCGCCGAAGCGCCTCGTAAAATCGGCAAGCGAGTGCTTGTGCCCTACTTGCAGGTCGAAGTAGTATGGGTATGTCACCGTTTTCCAACCACCACCACCGGGAGCACAAGATGGGACTACTAGATCAACTGGCAGGACAAGTCATCGGTTCACTAGGCGCGCAGAAGCAGGATCCCGTGTCGCAAACCGATTTGCTCGGCGGCGTGATGAACTTGATCAACAGCGCTGGCGGCGTGCAAGGGCTGTTGCAGCAGCTGCAATCCAGTGGCATCGCGGATCAAGTGATGTCATGGATAAGTACCGGAGAGAACCAACCGGTGTCCGGAAACCAGATCTCGGAGGCCTTGGGCGCGGAACAGATAACGCAGATCGCCCAGCACGCCGGGGTTGAACCCGAACACGCGGCGACAGGACTGGCCCAGTTGCTGCCTCAAATCATCGACAAACTCACACCGGATGGCCAGGTGCCGCAAAACGAATTGCTGGCGCAAGGCCTGAACCTTCTGCGCGGAAAACTTTTCGGCTGATACTTTTCAGCGTTGCCACCCCTTGGTTCGGGCGAGTTGTTCGGCTGGGGCATCGAGCGTCTGGCCGGCGATGCGCGCATCGATGGCGTCGCTGACGGCGGGCGGCATGGCGCTGCCTGCTTGCTGGTAGGCGCCACCGGCCTGCTTGTCGGCCTGCGTCATCACGGGCAATTGCCAGCGATTGCCCTGGCGGCAAGCCAGGCCGGCACCCTGCCCCATGATGAAGCTGCGGCAGTAATGTCCGTCGCTGCCGACAAAGCTCACACCGATGCGTATCCCCTGCGCCGACGGACCTGCAGCGGCAAGTTGCTCCGACAAGGCGGTCGCCAGCACCCCGTCCGCATACAGCGCACCATCCACACCGGCGATCGATGCCGGCGCCTCGCCGCCCTTCAAGCTCAGGCTGCCGACGCTGCCGGCCAGCACGCCCACCAGCAAGGTCGCGGCCATGGCGCCCCATTCCGGCCATGCCCAGCGCCGGGGCGGCGCAACGGAATTCAACCGGGCTGCGCGCGCCGCCCCCAGGTCGACCACACCGGCCGCCGCCGCGTTCAGGCGTGCCGGCACCGGCTCGTCGAGAATCGGGGCGAAAGCGGCGAACACGTCGCCGCGCAAGGCCTGGTGTTGGCGCACGCGGGCAGCCAGCTCGGCGTCGGCGGCAATCGCCAGGGCGACGGCGGCGCCGGCCTCTTCATCGAGCTCGCCATCGGCGTAGGCCATCAAGGTTTCATCGGAAATACTGTTCATGCCTTCCTCGTTTGATCGGATAAAGACGCTTGCAACGCTGCGCGCGCACGCGCCAGACGGCTCATCAACGTGCCCAAGGGTAAATCCAACACATCTGCGGCCTCCTGATACGCCATGCCGTCCACCAGCACCAGGCCGACCACCATCCGATGGTCTTCCGAGAGCAGGCTGATGGCCTGCTGGATGGCCATGCGCTGCTGGTGGGCTTCGGCAAAGCCGTCGCCGACATGCTCACCCGCCTCCTCCGGCGCAAAAATATTGTCGCGCCGGATGCGCGCACGCACCTCGTCGATCCAGGCGTTCTTCATGATGCGGAACATCCAGCTGTCCAGCCGCGTGCCCGGCTCCCACTGCATACTGCGGTTCAGCGCCCGCTCGACAGCGACCTGAACCAGATCGTCGGCATCCTCGCGGTTATATACAATGGTGCGGGCGAAGCGGCGCAGCCTTGGCAGCAGGTCGGCGATTTCGCCGTGAAGCGGAGTAGCGGCAGAAGTCATCGTAGTTATAGAACGTTTCGCGGTGGGACTTTAATCCCTGTCTCAGACGTTTTACCCTATAGAAATTTCAAACCATTATATGGCCAAGCCCGTATGAAACCCTATCCCTTCTCCCTGTGTATGTTGCTGCTGCTCGGCGCGGCGCCGGCGCAGGCCCAGTTGCGCCTGCCATCATTGAACCTGCCCTTGCCGCAGACGCAGGGCTTGATCGGCACCGACACGCTGCGCGACCGTGGCGCGCGCCTGCTGGCCGGGGTCGATACGCGCGCATTGGGTGATCTGCGCCTGCTGCAGGTGAACGAGCTGCTGCGCCGCCACCGCGACGTGCTGGAACCGGACCTGCGCGGCGAGCCGGTGGTGCGCAGCCAGATTCTGGCCTGGTCGCCCAGTCCGGCCAGCCTGCAGGCCGCCGAGGCGGCAGGGCTGAAGGTCATCAAGGTCAGCGCATTGGACGATCTGGGCGAGACCATCGTCGTGCTGGAGGTGCCGGCCGGCATCAGCACCACCGCCATGCTGGAACAATTGCGCGCACTTGATCCGGACGGCCAGTATGACTTCAACCACGTCTATACCGCCAGCGCCTCCCGGCCCCAAGCGCTGTCGGCGCCGGGCAGTACCCCGGCCTCGCCCGCTCCGCCCCCGCAACAGGCCGCGCGCATTGGCCTCATCGATGGCGGCGTGGCCGACAACCACCCGGTCTTTAGCGAAGCGACGATCACGCGCTGGGGCTGCGAGGGCAAAGTGGTTGCCGATGCGCACGGCACGGCGGTGGCGGCCCTGATGGTCGGCCACTCGCCCCGCTTTCGCGGCGTGGCGCCGGATGCGGCACTGTACGCGGCCGATGTATATTGCCAATCGCCGGTCGGCGGCGCGGTCGAACGCATCGCCGCAGCGTTTGGCTGGCTGGCCAGACAACAAGTCGCCGTGATTAATATCAGCCTGGTCGGCCCGCCGAACCTGATGCTTGAGCGCACCGTTGCTGCGCTGGTGCGGCGGGGCCATGTGCTGGTGGCGGCAGTGGGCAACGACGGCCCGGCCGCCGCGCCGCTGTATCCGGCCAGCTATCCGGGCGTGGTCGGGGTGAGCGGCGTCGACCGCAATGGCCGGCCCTTGCCGGAAGCGGCGCGCGGACCGCAGGTGATGTTTGCCGCGCCGGGCAATCAGATGGTGAGCGCGGCCCTGGGCAGCCCGCCGTACCGCGTGGTGCGTGGCACCTCCTTTGCCGCGCCCATCGTCGCAGCGATGCTGGCCGGCGAGCTGGGCAAGCCAGAGCCGCAGGCCGCAAGGCAGGCGATCGACACGCTGGCGCGGCAGGCGACCGGCGTGCCGGCGAATGGCGCCAGCAATGAAATCGGACGCGGCGTGCTCGGGGCCGCGTTCCGCAATGATCCATCCGCCTTCCGCGATTGAAAAAATATTTTTGCGAGCATGGATTAACCGGCGTCGCCCGAGCGTTCTCCTTGTAAGCACTGCAGATTGTCTGCGGTAATCAACAAGGAGAACGAACATGAAAGCCATCTACATCGCCAAGCAACTGACCCTGATCGCCACCATCGGTCTGGCCTTCTCAGCCCACGCCCAATTGCTCGGCGGCCGTGGCGGCCCCATCGGCGGCATGATCGGCGGCAGTGGCGCCGGCAGCTTCGGCGGCATGGGCCGGCTGGATCAGGCGACCCAGATGTCGGGACGCGGCGGCATCATGGGCGACGCCAATGGCGCCGCCGAGATCACCCGTAACAGCGTACGCAAATCGGCCAGCACCAGCGGTGACACCACCGCTGGCGGTGCAACAAGCAGCGCTGGAGCATCGGGCAACGGCAGCGGCAGCGCCGG
This sequence comes from Duganella paludis, assembly GCF_054461335.1. Lineage (NCBI taxonomy): Bacteria > Pseudomonadati > Pseudomonadota > Betaproteobacteria > Burkholderiales > Oxalobacteraceae > Duganella > Duganella paludis. The sequence continues at coordinate 3,771,570 of NZ_CM136922.1, read as the reverse complement.
CCTGGGCCTGGAGACGAGCGGTGGAGCGGGCGCACTCGGCAGCGCCGGGCAGGCTGCCGGCAGCGCGGCGCAAGCCACGCGCCAGGGTGCGCGCACGCAGGCGGAAACCACCCGCTCCTTCGCCCAGGCAAGCGGCGCGAATGCCCAAGACACCGTCGGCCAGACGAATGCCGCCGGCAATGCGCGCCAGATCGCCAGTGCGGCGCGTGCCACCTCCGTCCAGCCGCAGTTGACGGCAAACGGCAATGGCGCGACCCAGGGTACGGCGAGTGGCAACACCGCCGGCAACAACGACGCCGGCACAAAAAAGGCCGAATAGCCATTGAATAGCAAAAAAGGAGTGCCCGGGATTTCTTCCCTGGGTGCTCCAAGCTGAGGGCTTGATAAACCAAAAAGCCGCAGCGATGGTGTCCTGACGCGCCAGAAGGTATAAAATCAAGACCGGCTCCCGCCAGGAAATAGAAAGTCATCACATGATGCTCGGTCGACGAATTGCCCTGGCCGCATTGGTCTTTGCAGTAACAACCAACTCGCGTGCAGAGCCGCTACGTATTCTCACCACGGAAGTCCCGCCGCTTGCCTTCATAAAGGATGGAAAAATAAGCGGTTTCTGTGTGGAGATTGTCGATGAAATTCAACGTCGCCTGGGCCGCGATTTTTCGATCGAAGTACTGCCCTGGGCGCGTGCGTATAGACTAGCGCAAGAGGGACGCAACACGGTACTCGTATGTCCCAAGCGATCCCTGGAGCGAGAGCAGCTGTTTCACTGGGTGGGTCCGCTACTCACTGCAAAGACGGCCATTTATACCAAAGCTGAATCTCATCTTACTCTTCACCGGCTTGAAGATGCCAAACAGCTTTCGACCATACTTGTGCTCCGTGAGTCGTACTCCCATCACCATCTCTCAGCAAATGGTTTCCAAAATCTTTATCCGGTCAAAGATCCCAAAAGCATGCTCCACATGCTGACGGCAGATCGAGCGCCGGCCATGGTCCTTGAAAGCATTCAGCTCGATGCCTTGTTGCGGGAGGAGGCAATCCCCAAGAGCACAGTGGTACCCATTTTAACCGTACAATCGCCATCCAGCTTTCTCGCTTTTTCTCTAGACGTTCCGGATACAATTGTTAAGCAGTGGCAAGCGACTTTAGATTCGATAAAAAAAGATGGCAGTTACTCCAGAATTCATGAAAAATGGTTTTCTGTATCAAATGGAAGCAACAAGCCATAATATCCACTTGCAGGTCGACGCATATGGCGCAAAGCCCACCGATGCTACGCCGCCTGTTGCGGGCAAAAGATAAAATGGACGCCGCTCCGCACGAGGAGTGGCCAGTCCAGCGGCTGGCCGAAGTGAGTGCGGTCTCGCCCGCCTACTTCGCGCGCGAGTTCAAGCAAGCTTTCGGCCTGCCGCCCCATCGCTACCTGCTCACGCGCCGCATCGAACGCGCCAGCGCGCTGCTGCGCGACACCGACCTCTCCATCACCGACATCGCGCTGCAGACCGGCTGGACCAGCATCGGCACCTTCGGCCGCATCTTCCGCGACATCACCGGCGCCAGCCCGAGCGAGCTGCGCGAGCAGGCGGGCGAGCCGGCGCCGGCGCCGGCGCCGGCGGCGGCCCATATTCCCGAATGCGTCGCGCGTGGCGCGCAACGTCCCGACCTCAATATCGCAGTTTTGGAGAAGCGCCGCCGCAAGGCCGCTGGCACACTGTAATCTCTACTCAAGGAGGCGATATGACTCAAGGTATCAATGTGGCAGGAATTTACGTACGCGACCAGGACGAGGCGCTGGCGTTCTATGTGGACAAGCTGGGCTTCGTAGTCCACACCGACGTGCGCAACGGCGACTACCGCTGGCTAACGGTGCAGCATCCGGACCAGCCCGCAATTCAGCTCGGCCTGTTCAAACCCGGACCGCCGGTGCATGACGCCGCCACCGCGCAGACTCTGCAGCAGATGGTGGCCAAGGGCGCGATGCCACCGCTGGTGCTGCAAGTGGACGACTGCCGCGCCGCCTTTGAAACTTTGCACAAGCGCGGCGTTGAATTCACCCAGGAACCGGTGGACCGCTACGGCACGGTGGACGCCGGCTTCCGCGATCCTTCGGGCAATGGCTGGAAGATGATCCAGGCGCGAGCATAGTTACCCATGAAACCGCACTGACATCTGACGCATAAAAGCGCCACTTATCTCCAAGTGGCGCTTTTGACTTACAACAAGCGCGCCGATTGACCTAGTCGAACAAGTCGCGCAACGGCCTTTTTATCAAAAGACATAAACGTTTCTCCGCCGAGGCATTGCCCTTCATAGGCAATCACACCATCTGCAAAATCCCCTCCCTCATCCAGCATCGCCAGCCCCGCAGCAACCGCCGGCCTCTTCACCTGCCCATCCCAACTCCGCCGCCTCGTTGATTTCGTCCAAAGTAGCGACCTTCGCGGTTCGCCCTGCGAGCAAACCGATAAAACCATCTATGGTGGCACCGGGCGGAGCAGCTCTCAGCATGCCTCTGGCATCCGGCAGCAAGTCGATTTCAACCTTGCCGCCAGGCTTGATGCCTAAGTGCTCCAGCACTTCTTTTCTCAAAGTGACCTGTCCACGTGCTGTAACCGTCAGTATCGCCATGATGTCCTCCTGATCCTTGATTCAGAGTGTAATGTAACTCCGATATTCACTTCGATATACTAACCACAAGAAAATTCATTAGACCACGGTAGCGTATCGGCCTACTGTCGCAGCAACGGCTCCCCGTTCTACGAGAAAAAATAATGAAGAGACTGCTTTCCTCCCTGTGCCTGCTCGCCAGCGCGCAACTGTGCCTGGCCGCCACGCCGGCGCCCGTCAAGCTCAACGTCGACGCCACCCAGGTGCAGGGGCCGATGACCCCGATCTGGGCCTGGTTCGGCTACGACGAACCCAACTACACCACCGCCCCCAACGGCAAGAAGCTGCTCAGCGACATCGCCGCGCTCAGCCCGGTGCCGGTGTACGTGCGCGCCCACAACCTGATGACCTCCGGCGACGGCAGCTACGCCCTCAAATGGGGTTCGACCGGCATGTACAGCGAGGACAAGGACGGCAAGCCGGTCTACAACTGGACCATCGTCGACCAGATCTTCGATACCTACGTCGAGCGCAAGATGAAGCCGCTGGCGCAGATCGGCTTCATGCCGCAGGCGCTGTCGCAACGGCCGCAACCGTATCAGCATCAATGGAAGCCCGGCACGCCCTACCAGGACATCATGACAGGCTGGGCCACGCCGCCCAACAACTACGACAAATGGGCCGAGCTGATCTACCAATGGGTCAAGCACAGCGTGGCGCGCTACGGCCGCGAAGAGGTGGAGAGCTGGTACTGGGAAGTGTGGAACGAGCCGGACGGCTTCTACCTGATCGCCCCCGACACCAAGCTCGAATACTTCAAGATGTACGACTACGCCGCCGACGCCGTCAAGCGCGCGCTGCCGACCGCGCGCATGGGCGGCCCGCACACGGCCGGCGCCGGCCGCTTCATGGACGACTTCCTGCAGCACGTCCTGCACGGCCAAAACTACGCCACCGGCAAGACCGGTTCGCCGCTGGACTTCGTCGCCTTCCACGCCAAGGGCGCGCCCAAGGTGGTCGACGGCGTGGTGCGCATGGGCATGGACACCCACTTCAAGCGCCTCGACGAGGGCTTCGCCATCGTCGCCAAGTATCCGGAGCTCAAAGGCATGCCCGTCATCATCGGCGAGTCCGATCCCGAAGGCTGCGCCGCCTGCGGCATGCAGACCAATCCAGAGAACGCCTATCGCAACGGCACGCTGTACTCCAGCTACACCGCCGCCTCCATCGCGCGCGAATACGAGCTGGCCAGCAAGCGCGGCGTCAACCTGATCGGCGCCGTCAACTGGTCGTTCGAGTTTGAAGACCAGCCCTGGTTCGCCGGCTTCCGCGACCTCGCCACCAACGGCATCAACAAGCCGGTGCTGAACGTATTCCGCATGTTCGGCATGATGCGCGGCGAGCGCGTGGCCGTCAGCGGCGAGCGCGCCTACGATGCGGCGCGCATCTTGGCGCAAGGCGTGCGCGGTGCGCAGACCGACATCAACGCCCTGGCCAGCCGCGACCAGCACAGCATTGCCGTCATGGTGTGGAACTATCACGACGACGATGTGATCGACGCCGGCGCGCCGGTCGAACTGCAGATCGCCGGCATCCCGGCCAGGCAGGCGCGGCTGCGCCATTTCCGGGTCGACAACGACACCAGCAATTCCTACAACGCCTGGAAACGCATGGGTTCACCGGCCAGGCCGAGCGCCGCCCAGATCGCCGAACTGCAGCAAGCGAGCGAACTGGCCCAGCTGGGCCAGCCGGCCACGCTGGCCACGCCGGACGGCAAGGCCAGCGTGAAGATGCAGTTGCCGCGCCAGGCGGTGTCACTGATCGTCATCGACTACTGAGCGACTCTCGCCGGCGTCGGCGTCGAGCGCTCAGGCGCGTTCGGTTTGACGGCTGGCGAGGCGGGCGCGCAACACTTTGAGTTCGTCCGCGTAATTGTCGCGCGCGGTGACGGCGCCCACCAGCTCCATCTCGGCCGCCAGGCGGGCGTCGGACAGCGCGGCGGCGGCGGCCACGTTGCGCTCGATCTGCGCGCGCAGGTCGGCCAGTTGGGCGTCCTTGCCCTCGATGGCCAGCTGGTCCTTGGCCTTGCCGACCAGGGCGTCGGTGGCGATGCTGCGGGCGTTGCGCAGTTCGGCCATCAGCTGGTCGATTTCCTCCTGCCGCTCGGCCGCCTGCGTCCGCGCGGCGTCACGCGCGCTGCTGGCCTCCGCCAGCTCGCCGCGCGCGGCGGCCAGTTCCTCCTCGGTGCGCGCCAGCGCCGCGCGCGGACCGGCGCCCGCTTCCTCCGCCATCTGTTGTACCCAGTCGCCCAGGGCGGCGACGAGTGGTTCGGGGATTTCCAGTTTGGCTGCGGTCATTGCGGACTCCGGTAAAAGACAGCCCACACGATAGCGCATGAAATTGCCGTGAGGCAATAGCAATCAACGCCGCCAGCGCACACCTCAGGCGGCGCCCCACGGCCTGTTGCACCAAAGCCGCAATTCGTCGCAGCCGATGGCAGTCTGTCGCGGCAATCGGACTGGAAGATGCAAAATTGCTATGCTGGTTCCTCTTACATCAACCTCGAGGTCTCCATGATCCGCTACGCTCTGCCCGCCCTGCTGCTTGCCAGTGTTCTGCCGGCCCAAGCCCAATCTCCCGCCGCCGATGTGCCGCTGATCGAGCGCGCCAAGATCTTCGGCAATCCCAGCAAGACCGGCGCCAAGCTCAGCCCGGACGGCAAGTGGCTGTCCTGGATCGCGCCGCGCGACGGCGTGCTCAACGTGTGGGTGGCGCCGGCCGGCGACCTCTCCAAGGCGCGTGCGCTGACCGAGGAAAAAGCCCGCCCGCTGCGCAACAGCTTCTGGTCGCCCGACTCCAAATACGTGCTGTTCATCCAGGACAAGGGCGGCGATGAAAACTTCCTGCTGTACGGCGTGGATGTGGTCAGCGGCAAGCAAACCAACTACACGCCGTTTGAAAAAACCCGCGCCGCCGTGCTGCACATCAGCAGCAAGATCAAGGACCGCATCCTGGTCGGCGTCAACAACCGCGATCCGCGCTGGCACGACGTCTACAGCCTCGACCTAGCCAGCGGCAAGCTGACCCTGGTGCAGCAGAACGACGGCTACGGCGGTTTCCTGGCCGACGATCAGCTCAAGCTGCGCATCGCCGAAAAGCCGCGCAGCGACGGCGGCACCAGCTACTTCCGCATGAGCGACGGCAAGATCGAAGCCACGCCGCTGGTCGAAGTCGGCCTGGACGATTCCCAGACCACCAGCCCGTGGGCCTTCACGGTGGACGGCAGCACCCTGTACTGGACCGACTCGCGCAACCGCAACACCGCCGCGCTGGTGGCCCAGGACGTCGCCACCGGCAAGACCACCGTGGTGGCCGAGGACGCGCGCGCCGACATCGGCGACACCCTGTTCGACAAGCGCACCGGCCGCGTGCAGGCCTACAGCGTCGAATACCTCAAGCAGGAATACATCCCGCTGACCAACGACCTCAAGGCCGATCTCGCCTTCCTCAAGCAAAACACCAAGGGCAAGTTCACCGTCACCTCGCGCACCGAGGCAGACGACAAGTGGCTGGTGGCGGTCGATCCGGTCACCGCGCCGGCCTCGACTTGGCTGTACGACCGCAAGGCCAAGAAGCTGACCCAGCTCTACGTCAGCCGGCCGGAACTGGAAGGCGCGCCGCTGGCGGCCATGCATCCACAGGAAATCAAGACGCGCGACGGCCTGACGCTGGTGTCCTACCTGACCCTGCCGAAATCGGTGGACGCGGGCGGCAGCGGCAAGGCCGCCAAGCCGGTGCCGATGGTGCTGCTGGTGCACGGCGGCCCGTGGGCGCGCGACAGCTTCGGCTACAACAGCTACCACCAGTGGCTGGCCAATCGCGGCTACGCCGTGCTGTCGGTGAATTTCCGTGGTTCGACCGGCTTCGGCAAAAACTTCATCTCGGCCGGCGACCTGCAATGGGGCCGCAAGATGCATGACGACTTGCTGGACGCGGTGCAATGGGCGGTCAAGAGCGGCGTCACCAACGCCGACCAGGTCGCCATCATGGGTGGTTCCTACGGCGGTTACGCCACGCTGGCGGGCATGGCCTTCACGCCCACCAGCTTCGCCTGCGGCGTCGACATCGTTGGCCCATCCAACCTGTTCACCTTGCTGCAAACGATTCCGGCGTATTGGGAAGCGGGCAAGCAGCAGTTCTACAAGCGCATGGGCGACCCGACCACGGACGACGGCAAGGCGCTGCTGAAGGAACGCTCGCCGCTCAACTTCGCCGCCAACATCCAGCGTCCGCTGCTGATCGGCCAGGGCGCCAACGACCCGCGCGTCAACGTGCGTGAATCGGAACAGATCGTCGATGCGATGGCGGCCAAGAACATACCGGTGACCTACGTGGTATTCCCCGACGAAGGCCACGGCTTCGCGCGTCCGGTCAACAACATCGCCTTCAATGCAGTGACGGAAAACTTCCTGGCCAAATGCCTGGGCGGCCGCGCCGAACCGATCGGCGGCGCACTGAAAGCCTCCACCGCCCAAGTCAAGCACGGCGCCGAATTCGCGCCGGGTTTGGTGGAAGCGTTGAAGTAAGCGTCGCAGTGAAGCTGGCTCAGGCCTGATCGGCCCGGGCCAGCGAGGCGCGCAGGGTCATTGTTACCGGGTAGTTGCGGGTGACAGGGCGCTGCAGGCCGTAGCAGCGGTTGAGCAGTTCGCTCACGCCGTTCTGCGTCATCTCGCGCCACGGCATGTGCACCGTGCTCAAGCGCGGGGCCGAGAATTCAGCGCTCGGCGTATCGTCGTAGCCGATCACCGACAACTCGTGCGGCACGCGGATGCCGGCCTCCTGCAGATACGACAGCGCACCGGCCGCCATTTCATCGTTGGCGCAGAACATGGCCGTGCAGCGCCGGCCCGATTCCACCAGCTCCTTGGCTGCCGACCAGCCGCCCGCCGGCGAGAAGTCCTTTTCCACCATCCACATCTTGCCGGTATCGACGCCGCCCGCCGCCAGCGCGCGCTTGAACGCTTCCACCCGCTCGACGTTGTCGGGCAGGCTGGCCGGGCCGGACACCAGCGCGATGTCGCGGTGGCCGTGGTCCAGCAGGGTGCGCGCGGCGATGGTGCCGCCCAGCGTGTGGTCGACCGTGAAGCATTGTGCGGCGATGCTGTCGAAAGCGTGGTTGAGCACCACCATCGGCGTCGGCCTCGGCCCCAGCGCGGCGATGTCTTCCTCCAGCAGCACATTGCTCATCAGGATCAAGCCGTCGCAGCCGCGCTCGACCAGGAAGGCCAGCCCTTCGATCGCCTGCTGGCGCGCGCCGCCCAGGCCGGCGCCGAAAGCCACCACCATGTGCAGCCCCGCCGCCCGCAACTCGGTATCGATGATCTGCAGGATCGGCGTGTAGAAGGTGCCGCTCAGCACAGGGATGTAGACGCCGATCATCTTGCTGTTGCCGGACAATAGGGTGCGCGCCGCATGCGACGGCCGGAAGCCCAGTTCGTCGATGGCGGCCCGCACCTTGGCCAGCGTCGCCGGCGACACGGAACCCTTGCCGCTGACCACGCGCGACGCCGTGCCCAGTCCCACGCCCGCCAGGCGGGCCACGTCTTTAATGGTCGCCACGTTGTTTTTTCACGTAAGTCATGATGTTGAGGAAAGTATCGGTCCAATAAAGCTGCCGGTTCGCAGCCAGATACTGTACCAGTTCCTCATGCGCCTGTGCGCTGGTGCTCAGGTAATCGCCGCCGACGCCGTGGAAGGTGAAGTTGACCATGGTGCCCTGCTCGCCCGCCTGCTTGACCATGGCGATCAGCTGCTGTCCGCTCAAGCCCTCCGGCGCCGCCACCCCTACCGCATACGGATCGAGCGCCCGCATCGACGGCGTGACGGCCGCGCCGCCGACCTTGATCGCGGCCACGCTGTCGCGCAGCAGCGGCAGATACGGCGCGCCTGCCGCCAGCAGGTCGCCGCACGGCGCCGTGTAGGTGCGCTCGCGCTTGCCGTCGATGGCGTACAGCATGGTATTGGCCAGCAGCACCTGGTCGCGCATCTGCGCCGCCGTGGTGGTGTCGAGGTCGCGGTGCGGCTGCACCCAGTCGTGCCCCGGCGCCTTGCGCGAACACTGGTGGAACAGGCTGTGGTTGCCTAGCTCGTGGCCGTTGGCCGCCGCGCGGCGCCAGCCGTCCATGCGCTGGTCCACCGCCGGATTCGACATCTGCAGGTAGAAGCTGCCCTTCAGGCCGTATTTGTCCAGGGTCGGAATGGCAACGTCGAGCTGCGAGTCGAGCGCGTCGTCGTAGGCCAGGCTGACGGCGGCGCGCGCGCCTTGGGGCCAAGGGAAACTCACATCGGCGGCGGCCAGGTGCGGCGCCATCAACATCGCTGCCAGGGTAAAGCAGGTGCGTAGTGTCATCCGGGTCTCTCGTTTGGAAACGTTCCCAGATAATGGCACCGGCTTCCCCCTGTGTCAACGCCGGACCGAAATTGGAAACGTTGCCAATTAGCGTCACTTCCCACGGTTTACGACCAAACTGCTGCGCTGCGAATTGACTTTGATTTTTGATGAATGCTATATTCATCACATTATTGGAAAGCTTTCCAACTAGTTTTCCAAGCGGTAGGCAGTCGGAGTTATTTACAAAAACACAGGAGATAACATGCATTATCCAAAGGCACGACAAACACTCATGAGCCTGGCGGTCGCCAGTGCCTGCGCCACGGCGGCCCTTCCGGCCTTCGCCCAGGAAACCCAGATCAAAGCCGGTGAAGACGTTCCGGTGCAAAGCGTGGTCGTTACCGGCCTGCGCGCCTCGCTGTTCTCGTCGATGAACCTGAAGCGCAATTCCGACGGTATCGTCGACGGCATCGTCGCCGAAGACATCGGCAAATTCCCGGACACCAACCTGGCCGAGTCGCTGCAGCGCATCTCGGGCGTGTCGATCGACCGCTCGATCGGCGAAGGTTCGAAAATCACCGTGCGCGGCGTCGGCCCCGACTTCAACATGGTGCTGCTGAACGGCCGCCAGATGCCGACCTCCAACCTGGGCGACCTGAATGGCCGCGCCTTCGACTTCGCCAACCTGGCGTCGGAAGCGATCTCCCAGCTGCAGGTGTACAAGACCAGCCGCGCTGAAACCGCCACCGGCGGCATCGGCGCCACCGTCAACGTCATGACCGCGCGTCCGTTCGACCGTCCGGGCCTGCACTCGAGCGTCGGCGTCAAGGGCGTGTACGACACCTCGAACGGCAACCTGCCGGGCGACGTCAAGTCCAGCAGCTCGCTGACGCCTGAAGTTTCCGGTCTGTACAGCAACACCTTCGCCGACAACACCTTCGGCGTGGCGCTGACCGGCAGCTACCAGGAACGCAACCTGGGCTACAACACGGCCGCCGTCTCCAACGGCTGGAAAGGCCCTTACCTCGGCAACGCCGGCCCGCTGCCGGCCACCGGCGCCACCAACCGTCCCGGCCCGACCGACCTGTACTCGCTGCCGCAGAATCTGAACTACAACTTCAACGGCGTACAGCGCCAGCGCACCAACGCCCAGCTGACCCTGCAGTACAAGCCGAGCACCACCCTGGTCACCACGCTGGACTACACCTATTCGGAAAACAAGATCCAGACCAAGCGCAACGACATCTCGGCCTGGTTCAACCACGGCGATTCGAAGAGCTCTTGGACCACGGGCAAGGTCAACAGCCCGCTCAGCTACACCGAATTCCTGCCGGGCGGTTCGGGTGACATCGCCATGGGCGGCGCCAACTTCGCCACCAAGACGCAGAACAAATCGCTGGGCTTCAACGCCGTGTGGAAACCATCGGCCGACCTGCGCTTCGAAGTCGATAGCCACCACTCGACCGCCACCTCCGGCGCCGACAGCCCATTCGGTTCGAGCAACACCCTGGCCACCGCCAGCTTCAGCCGCGGCAACACCACCGCCGATTTCAGCAAGGACTTCCCGGTGCTGATCATCGAAGGCGCCGACTTCGTGCGCGCCGGCCAGCAGGTCACCGGCTCGGTCTTCACCAATTCGTACATGCGCGGCGAAGTCGACCAGCACCAGGTAAAAGGCGCATGGAAAGTGCTGGAAGCGTCCGAGCTGAAGTTCGGCCTCAACTACAGCAAGGTCGACAACCGCTCGGCCTTCTCGAACAACCAGCGCGACAGCTGGGGCGGCGCCACCAAGCCGTCCGACTACCCAAGCAGCGTCTGGCACAAGGACAGCATCCGCCAGTACTTCGACAACATCAGCGGCAGCGACAACCCTGCCATGTTCAACACCTTCTACACCTTCAACTTCGACGAGGTGCGCAAGCTGGTGGCGGCCGCTTCGGGCCTGCCGGGCCTGTACATGCCGAAGTCCACCTTCGACAACGACGCCCGCACCGGCGAGAAGTCGAAGGCCGGCTACCTCCAGTTCAACACCGACTGGGATACCGCGCTGCCGATCCGCACCGCCATCGGCGTGCGCTACGAGAAAACCGACGTGGTCTCGACCGCGCTGGTGCCGTCGGCCACCGCCATCAACTGGGGTTCGCAGAATGAGTTCCCGATCGAGTTCGGCACCCCGACCTTCACCACGCTGACCGGTTCCTACCACCACCTGCTGCCGAGCTTCGACTCCGACATCGAGCTGACGCCGAGCCAGAAGGTGCGCTTCAGCCTGGGCGAAACCATCGGCCGTCCGCGCTACGACCAGATCCAGGGCGGCCAGACGCTCGACCGCCTGGTGCGCGTCGACGGCGGCACCGGTTCGCAGGGCAATCCGGCGCTGAAACCGGTCAAGTCCAAGAATCTGGACCTGTCCTACGAGTGGTACTACGGCCAGCAGAACTTCATTTCGCTGGGCTACTTCCGCAAGAACCTGGAGAACTACGCTGGCCAGACCCAGATCAACGCCACCCCGTTCAACCTGCACACCCCGGTGGGCGGCGCGTTCTGGAACGAAGCGCTGTCTAGCGGTTGCGCCAAGGCCGACACCACTTGCATCCGCAACTTCATCCTGCGCAAGTACAACGGCACGGCGGGCGTGACCATGACCGGCACCGACCAGGTCGGCAACGCCACCGGCAACATCATCGGCCAGCCTGGCGATCCGGTGGCCCAGTTCCGCATCAACTCCTTCTCCAACCAGAAGAAGGCCAGCCTGGACGGCCTGGAGGTCAACCTGCAGCACATGTTCGGCAACAGCGGCTTCGGCGTGTCGACCAACTACACCTACGTCAACTCGGGCCTGAAGTACGACGACGCCAAGCTGGGCGAGCAGTTCGCGCTGGTTGGCCTGTCGAACTCGTCGAACGTGGTCGGTATCTACGAAGACAAGAAGTTCAATGCCCGCGTGGCCTACAACTGGCGCGGCAAGTTCCTGTCCTCGACCTTCGACGGTTCCGGTCCGAACCCGCAATACGTGGAGTCGTATGGCCAGGTCGACATCAGCCTCGGTTATCAGTTCAACGAAAACCTGAGCTTCCAGCTCGAAGCCATCAACGTCACCGACGAAATCCAGCGCGTGCATAGCCGCACTAAGAACCAGCTGGAATCGGTGACCCAGGCCGGTCCGCGTTACATGATAGGCGCCCGCTACAAGTTCTAATGCGGTAAAAACGTTGTAAGAACGCCACGAAAAGGCCGCTGTTCCGTCAGCGGCCTTTTTTCGGTTAAACTTTGTGTAACCCATTACGTAATAAAATAAAAAAACATGTTGAGACGCATCGTGATCGTAGGCGGCGGTTCTGCCGGCTGGATGACCGCAGGCCTGATCGCTGCGGAGCATCGCGCCCTGCAGGTCACGCTGATCGAATCGCCGGACGTGCCGACCATCGGCGTCGGCGAAGGGACCTGGCCCAGCATGCGCGACACGCTGCGCCGCATCGGCGTGTCCGAATCGGACTTTTTCCGCGAGTGCGACGCCTCCTTCAAGCAGGGCTCGCGCTTCAACCGATGGGTCGACGGCGGCGACGCCGACTGCTATTTCCATCCATTCTCGCTGCCGCAGGGCTATGGCGAAGTCAACCTGCCCGAACAATGGCAGGCCCAGCATCCGGGCGTGCCGTTCGCCGACCTGGTCAGCTTCCAGCCGCACCTGTGCGTGCAGGGCCGCGCGCCCAAGCAGGTGGTCACGCCCGAGTACGCCTCCGTGGCCAACTACGGCTACCACCTGGACGCCGGCAAGTTTGGCGTGTTCCTGCGCAAGCACTGCCTGGAGCATCTGGGCGTGCAGTACGTGCCGGACCACGTGGACACCATCAACAGCCATGCCAACGGCGACATCGCCTCGCTGCAAACGCGCACGCACGGCGCGCTCGAGGGCGACCTGTTCATCGATTGCACCGGCATGCAGTCGCTGCTGCTGGGCAAGCACTACGGCATTCCGCTGATCCCGCAGCATCACGTGCTGTACAACGACTCGGCGCTGGCGGTGCAGATCCCGTATCCGGACGAGCACTACCCGATCGCCTCGCAAACCTCCTCCACCGCGCAAAGCGCGGGCTGGATCTGGGACATAGGCCTGCCGACCCGGCGCGGCGTCGGCCACGTCTACGCCGGCCGCTACATCAGCGACGACCAGGCCGAAGCGGAACTGCGCGCCTACATCGTGCAGACCGGCGGCCCGGCCGACATCCCGCAGCCGCGCAAGCTGAGCTTCCAGCCCGGCTACCGCGAGCAATTCTGGCACCGCAACTGCGTCGCCATCGGCCTGTCGGCCGGCTTCATCGAACCGCTGGAGGCATCGGCGCTGGCCATCGTTGAAATGTCGGCCGCCATGGTCAGCGACGACATGCCGGCCTCGCGCGCAGCGATGGACATTGTCGCCAAACGCTTCAACGAAGCCTTCACCTACCGCTGGGAACGGGTGATCGATTTCCTCAAGCTGCACTACGTGCTGAGCCGCCGCCGCGACACCGCCTACTGGCGCGACAACACCGCGCCCGAGGCCGTGCCCGAGCGCCTGCGCGAGCTGCTGACCCTGTGGCAGCACCGCGCGCCCTCGCGCAGCGACTTCAACCGCATCGAGGAAGTGTTCCCCTCGGCCAGCTATCAATACATCCTGTACGGCATGGGCTTCCGCAGCGACTTCAGCCGCGCACCCAAGCCGCAGGAGGCCGCCATGGCCGACAACTATTTCCAGGAAGCTGCAGCAATCACCAGGAAAATGCTGGGCGCCTTGCCCGACAACCGCGCCCTCATCAACCACATCAAGCTTCACGGCTTGCAAAAAATCTAGAACGAGAGACAGAGATGCCTAAACCAGTTTTACTGAACAACCTCGAACACCGCGACGTGCGCGTCATCACCCGCCGTGGCGCGGAATTCGGCGACCGCGTCATGGCGGCCCCGACCTTCCCGGCCGAGTTCCGCGACGTCCAGGCCTGCTACCCGATCGTGTTCCGCAAGACCGTGGACGGCCTGGGCTTCGAATCGATCGCCCTGTTCGGCCTGCAGGAAGGCGAGAACCTGTTCCTCAACGGCGACCGCTGGGATGCGTCCTACCTGCCGATGATGGTCGAGCGCCAGCCTTTCCTGATCGGCCTCAACGGCGAAGAGCTGATGATCAACATCGACATCAACCACCCGCGCGTGAGCCTCACCGAAGGCGAGCAAGTGTTCAAGCCGCACGGCGGCAACAGCGAATTCCTGGAACGCAGCAACTCGCTGCTGTTCACCATCCACAACGGCCTGCAAGCCATGCCGGGCTTCCTGGCCGCGCTGCTGGAGCACGAGCTGCTGGAAAGCTTCGTGCTGGAAGTGGAACTGAACGACGGTTCGCAGAACCAGCTGGTCGGCCTGTACACCATCAACGAAGACCGCCTGCAGGCGCTGGGCGACGAGGCCGTGGTCAAGCTGCACCGCGCCGGCTACCTGCAGTCGATCTACCTGGTGCTGGCTTCGCTGTCCAACTTCCGCGCCCTGATCGACCGCAAGAACGCCACGCTCCATGGCTAAAACGATCCGCGAAGTCGGCGGCCTGGGGCCGGCTGATCTGACCAACGAGATCCTGGCCGCCACCACGCCGCTGGTGTTGCGCGGCCTGGCGTCCAGTTGGCCGATGGTGCAGGCCGCGCGCGAATCCGATCGCGTCGGCCTCGCCTACCTGCGCAGCCACTACCAGGACGCCACCGTCGGCGCCATGCTGAGTCCGGCGGACGCGGGCGGCCGCTTCTTCTACAACAGCGACATGAGCGGCTTCAACTTCCAGGCCGTGCGCACCAAGCTGAGCGGCGTGCTGGAAGAAATCGACGCCAAGCGCGAGATGAACCCGGCGCCGACCATCTACGTCGGCTCGACCACCATCGACACCTGCCTGCCCGGCTTCCGCGAATTCAACGATATTCAGTTGGGTGAGCGCGACGCCCTGGCCAGCATCTGGATCGGCAACCGTACCCGCATCGCCGCCCACTACGACCTGCCGGACAACCTGGCGGTGGTGGCGGCCGGCCATCGGCGCTTCACGCTGTTCCCACCGGAGCAGCTGCAAAACCTGTACGTCGGTCCGGTCGACTTCACGCCGGCCGGCCAGGCCATCAGCCTGGTCGATTTCCAGAATCCCGATTTCGACCGCTTCCCGAAATTCAAAGAAGCGCTCGAGAACGCGCAGACCGCCGAGCTGGGACCGGGCGATGCCCTGTTCATCCCCAGCATGTGGTGGCACCACATCGAGGCGCTCGATCCGTTCAACGTACTGGTCAACTACTGGTGGCGGCAGTCGCCGGACTACATGGACACGCCGACCAACGCGCTGATGGCGGCCTTCCTCGCCGTGCGCGACCTGCCGCCGGCGCAGCGCAAGGCCTGGCAGGAAATCTTCCGCCACTACATATTCGAAGCCGACGACGCCACGGCCGCGCACATCGCGCCGCACGCGCGCGGCGTCATGGCGCCGCTGAACGAAGCCGGCGCCCGCGCCCTGCGCGGCCAGCTGCTCAAAAGACTAAACCGCTAAGGAGACAGAACCATGCGTGACCCGAACAATCGCAAACCCATCCGCCGCGTCGTCATCTGCGGCGGCGGCACCGCCGGCTGGATGGCGGCGGCCGGCATTTCCAAGGTGCTCGGCAAACTGCTCGACATCAAGCTGATCGAGTCGGAGGAAATTGGCACCGTGGGCGTGGGCGAAGCCACCATCCCGACGTTGATGAACTTCCACAACGTGCTGGAGATCAACGAGCAGGAATTCATGGCCGAGACCCAGGCCACCTTCAAGCTCGGCATCAGCTTCGAAGCCTGGCGCAACGTCAAGGAAGACTACATCCACTCGTTCGGCGTCACCGGTACCGACCACTGGACCGCCGGCTTCCAGCACTTCTGGCACAAGGGCGTGGAGCGCGGCGTGGCCGGCGACTACGGCGACTACTGCCTGGAGCTGAAGGCGTCGATGGAAAACCGCTTCGCCCACTTGCCCAACAACGGCATGAACTACGCCTACCACCTGGACGCCAGCCGCTACGCCAAATACCTGCGCCGCCTGAGCGAACCGCGCGGCGTGCAGCGCCTCGAAGGCAAGATCGTGCGCTACACCAAGCACGACAATGGCGACGTGCGTTCGGTGGTGCTGGAATCGGGCGTGGAAATCGAAGGCGACCTGTTCATCGACTGCACCGGCTTCCGCGCGCTGCTGATCGGCGACGCCATGCAGGAAGAGGTGGAGGATTGGTCGGAATGGCTGTTCTGCGACCGCGCCATCGCGGTGCAGACCTCGTCGGTGGGCGACGCCGTGCCGCTGACGCGCTCCATGGCGCACCAGGCCGGCTGGCAGTGGCGCATTCCGCTGCAGCACCGGGTCGGCAACGGCATCGTGTTTTCCAGCCGCCACATGGATGAAGAAACGGCGCACAAGCAGCTGCTGGCCAACGTCGAAGGCAAGACCCTGATCACGCCGCGCGTGATCAAGTTCAAGCCGTGCCAGCGCCGCCAGACCTGGAAGGGCAACGTGGTGGCGATCGGCCTGGCCAGCGGTTTCCTGGAGCCGATCGAATCGACCAGCATCCACCTGATCCAGCGCAGCGTGATCCGCCTGATGCAATCGTTCCCGGCGGACGGCATCCAGCAGGCCGAGATCGACGAATACAACGACCAGTGCAACCGCGAGATCGACCACATCCGCGACTTCATCATCCTGCACTACCACGTCAACAACCGCACCGACTCGCAGTTCTGGATCGACGCGCGCGAGATGAGCATCCCGGCCTCGCTCAAGCACCGCATCGACCTGTTCAAGGAAACCGGCCGCGTGTTCCGCATTCCGAACGAACTGTTCGCGGAAAACTCATGGATCCAGGTGATGCTGGGCCAGGGCATCATGCCGAAGTCGCACCACCAGACCGCCGACCTGATGGGCGACGAGGAATTGAAGGCCTTCCTCGGCGGCATCAAAGGCCGCATCGACCGCACGGTGGTGCAGCTGCCGACGCACCAGGCCTACGTCCAACGCTACTGCGGCCGCCCGGACGCCGGCGCCAAGGCGGCATAACCCAACTCCGTCGTTCCCGCGCAAGCGGGAACCCATGCCGAAGCAGCACGCACGCGGCCTATGGATTCCCGCATGCGCGGGAATGACGGTTTTCGCGGTACAAACAAGCGGGCTCCTAGGCCGCACTCCCGTTCCACAGATAGCGCGTCAGATCGACAGCAGGGTGGTCGCTGCGCAACTGCACGCCTTCGGCGCGCAATCGCGCGGCCTGCTCCGGCAACAGCGGCAGCAGTTCTCCCCGCGCGTTGACGATGCGGTGCAACGGCAGGCCCATGCCGCCGCTGCGCTTGATATAGCCGGGCAGAGCCCGCACAAAACTGTCTGCCGCGCCGATGGCGATGGTGATGTCGCGATAGCGCACCACCCGCCCCGGCGGCACCGTCGGCAGGAACTCCAGGAATTTCTGATACGGCGATTCCGGCAGCGCCGGATATTTGTCGGCGATCAACTCGATACGCTCGCCCGGCCGCAGTTCGCCGCCGGTTGCAATCACGCCCAGCACACCGCGCCTGCGCAGCAGCGTGGACAGCTTGTGGCCGACAGCGGCAATGCGCTGGCAAGGCTCGCAAAACATGGTCAGACGGATCTCCACGCCGGACGCCGTGACGATGGCCGCCCCCGGCTGGAACAGCGCCGGCTCATCGCAAGCAATCACGATATTTTCCAGCAGCGCGCCGGGCGCAATGCGCAGCGCATCGAGCTCGCCGGCCAGAGTCACCAGCACCTGGCGCGGGCTGAGGCGGTTGGCGTGCACATCGCCGAGCAGGCCATAGCCCGCCACGCACGCCACAAACTCGCCGGCGCCAACCGCTTGCATCGGTTTGCCGCGCGCCGGCTTCAAGTACAAATGCTGGATCGTTCCGGTCGCGCGCAAGCGCTTACTTCCCTGCCACCACCACGCCGCAAGCCACGCGCTTGCCGGCGTTGCCGGTCGGCTGGGTGACGAAATCGTCGGGATCGGCATGCACGATGATGCCGCGCCCGATGATGCTGTTGGCCACGCCGGTTTCCAGCGTGATCTGGCTGGTCGGCACGCTCAGGCGCAGCGAGGCCTTGCCGTTGGCGTCGGCCGTGATGTTGCCGAAGTCGCCGCCATGACGCGCGCCATGCTCAGGCCCGCCATGCTGCAGCCCGGCCGGATTGAAGTGACCGCCGGCGCTGGTGCCGTCCGGCGCGCTGCAATCGCCTTTCTCGTGCAAATGGAAACCATGGACGCCCGGCGACAAGCCGGCGATGTCCGCATCGATCTGCAATTTGCCATCCTGCTGCGTGAAGCGCACGCTGCCGGCGGTGGCGCTGCCCTGCGTCGGTTTCAGCACCACGTCGGCAGTCAACGGCGCCGCCTGCGCCACGCCCAAGGTCATCCATGCCAGGATGGCGGCCAGCACGCCGGCTGTAGTCGAAATACGTTTCATCGCACGCTCCATTTCAAGAAGTGGTTAAAAAAGCCATTGTCACACCCTTGTGCCCGACACGCCACACTCCAGAAAAATATTTAGCATTTTCCTATTTTTTAAGTAGTAATATTACAAACCCATCCAGTCACGAGAAGCTGGAGGCTAAATCACTACAACAACACGGAGACAATTATGAAACTCAACTGTAGTTTAGTTTCAGGGCTGAAACTCGCCCTGGCCACCGGCACTCTCGCCGTGCTGGCCGCTTGCGGCGGCAGCGACGCCGCCGTCGAGACGCCGGCCGTCAAGTCGCTCGGCAACCGCATCCAGGGCGGCCCCGCCGCCGCCATCGCCGCCGCCCCGGTCACGGCCGGCAACATCCGCATGCACTTCCACCGCACCCAGGGCGACGCCGCCCAGTGGGGCGTGTACTCGTGGGACGGCCCGGTCAACCCGAGCCCGGCCTGGATCAGTGGCCGCTTCATGATGACGCAGAGCGACAGCTTCGGCGGCTACGTCGACATCCCGGTCGACACCGGCAAATCGGCGATCTGGTTCCTGGTCACCGACGGCAGCGGCAATAAAAACTGCGGCAACGACCAGTCCGCCGCCTTCAGCGGCAACATCGCCACCGCCGGCCAGGAAGTCTGGATGCTGGAAGGCGATTGCACCGTCTACAACAGCCAGCCGGCCATCAGCTTCGGCAACCTCAACAGCGCCAACGCCCACTGGCTGAGCGCCTCCACCCTGGCCTGGCCCGGCGTGCCGGCCAGCGGCGCCAGCTACAAGCTGTACTACGCCGCCAATGGCGGCCTCGGCTCCGGCGTCGACGGCATCAGCGGCGCCGACGGCAGCATCGTGCTCACCAGCGCGGCCGCCCTGCCCGCAGCCCTGCAGCAAAAGTACCCGCACCTGGCCGGCGCCACCGCGCTCGCCATGTCGGACGCCGACAGCAACAGCATCGCCGCCAAGGCCAGCCATCAGTTCGCCATCGCCCAATTCGACGCGGCGGGCAAGCTGGTGCAGGTGACTTCGCTGCAAACCGGCGGCATGCTCGACAGCGTATTCGCCGGCGCCGCCCGCAACGCCACGCTAGGGCTGAGCTATGCGCGCAACGGCGCACCGACCTTCCGCGTATGGGCGCCGACCGCCAAGTCGGTCAGCCTCAACCTGTACCCGGACGCCAGCAGCGCCGCCACCGCCACGCGCGCCATGAGCAAAGATGCGGCCAGCGGTGTGTGGAGCTACACCGCGCCGGACGCCAGCTGGGTCAACCGCTACTACTACACCTACAACGTGCAGGTGCTGTCGCGCTGGGCCAATAACATGTTGGTCAACAACACGGTGACCGATCCCTATTCGCTGAGCCTGAGCGCCAACAGCCAGCGCAGCTTCGTCGCCAACCTCGACAGCCGCGAGCTCAAGCCGGACGGCTGGGACCACCACCCGCTGCCGCGCCTCGCGCATGCCACCGACATCTCGCTGTACGAGCTGCACATCCGTGATTTCAGCGTCAACGACAGCAGCGTGCCGCCGGCCCATCGCGGCAAATACCTGGCCTTCACCGATGACAACTCGAATGGCATGCGCCACTTGAGCGACATGCAAAAGGCCGGCCTGAGCCACATCCACCTGCTGCCGGCGTTCGACATCGCCAGCGTCAACGAAACCGGCTGCGGCACGCCGACGGTGCCGAACGCGGCCGCCAACGGCACCGAGCAGCAGGCCGCCGTCGAAGCGGCGCGCGGCACCGACTGCTTCAACTGGGGTTACGATCCGGTGCACTACACGGCGCCGGAAGGCAGCTACTCGTCCAACGCCGCCGACGGCGCGGTGCGCGTGCGCGAATTCCGCGCCATGGTGCAAGGCTTGCACAAGCAGGGCCTGCGGGTGGTGATGGACGTGGTCTACAACCACACCAGCAGCTCGCAGCAGGGCCCGCTGTCGGTGCTCGACAAGATCGTGCCGGCCTACTACTACCGCCTGAACGCCGGCGGCGGCATCACCAACGACAGCTGCTGCGCCGACACCGCCTCGGAAAACGTCATGATGGCCAAGCTGATGATCGACTCCACCAGCACCTGGGCGCGCGACTACCGGGTCGACGGCTTCCGCTTCGACATCATGGGCTTCACGCCGCTGGCGGTGATGCAGCAGTTGCAAACGGCCGTCAACCAGGCCGCCGGGCGCGACATCTACCTGTACGGCGAAGCCTGGAACTTCGGCGCCGTCGCCAACGACAGCCGCTTCGTGCAGGCGCGCCAGGCCAATATGTACGGCAGCGGCATCGGCTCGTTCAACGACCGCATCCGCGACACCATGCGCGGCGGCGGTTGCTGCGACAGCGGCGATGCCCTGCTCACCCAGCAAGGCCTGATCAACGGCGTCTACTACGACCCGAACGGCCGCTCGACCCAGACCAAGGACGACCTGCTGCGCCTGGGCGACCTGGCCAAGGTGGCTCTGTCCGGCACCTTGCGCGACTACCGCTTCACCGACCGCTTCGGCGTGCAACGCAAGAACTCGGAGATCGATTACTTCGGCCAGCAGGCCGGCTTCGCGGCGCAGCCGTCGGAGACCATCAACTACGTCGAGGCGCACGACAACCAGACCCTGTTCGACCTGAACGCCTACAAGCTGCCGCCGAACACCAGCGCAGCGGACCGCGTGCGCGTGCAGAACCTGGGCGCGGCCTTCACCGTGCTGTCGCAGGGCCTGCCCTTCCTGCACGCGGGCCAGGAAATCCTGCGTTCGAAGTCGATGGACCGCGACAGCTATGACGCCAGCGACTGGTTCAACAAGCTCGACTACAGCTACCAGTCGAACAACTTCGGCGTCGGCCTGCCGCTGGCGGCCGTCAACCAGGGCAACTGGCCGCTGATGGCGCCGATCCTGGCCAACCCGCTGATCAAGCCGGACACCCGCTCCATCATCACCGCACGCAACGCCATGAACGAGCTGCTGGCGATCCGCCAGGACAGCAGCCTGTTCCGCCTGCGCACGGCGCAGGACGTGAGCCAGCGCCTGCGCTTCCACAACACCGGACCGGCGCAGGTGCCAGGGGTGATCGTGATGAGCATCGATGGGCGCGGGTATGCGGACGCCAAGTACAAGTCGGTGGTGACGCTGTTCAACGTGACCAAGACTGCGCAGACGGTGGTGGTGCCGGAGTTGGCCGGCCGCAAGCTGGCCGGGCACAAGCTGCAACGCAAGCTAGACAGCGCCAGCTACGTCAGCGCCAGCGGCAGCTTCACCATCCCGCCGCGTACGACGGCGGTGCTGGTGGAAAAAGACGGGCGCAACGACTAGCGGAGTAGATGTGAGGATGTGTGAGTTTTCCAGCTAAGCAACAATGCTATGCTGCAGCTCCCACATCTTCCCCCGTCTCCATGCCGCCTCTCGACGACGACTACAGCAACGATTCCTCCACCACCGGCGAACTCGTCATCGGCGGCACCATCAACGGCAAGCTCGACTACAGCTACGACCAGGACACGATCAAGGTATGGCTGCAGGCGGGCGTGAGCTATATGTTCTCGCTGGCCGACAGCATGCCTTACCAAGGCCTGGCTGAAGCGGTGGGGCTGCTCCTCAGCGACTCGCAAAGTATCGTGGCCAAAGCAGACGGGCTCTATCCCAGCACCGGGCCGGCGTTCGAGTTCACGCCCGCCACCAGCGGCCAATACTACCTGAGCGTGCATTCCTGGTACGGCGCCACCGGCGGCTATATCGTGAGCGGCGCCATCAAGCCACCCGATCCGATTGGCAGCGACATCCACACCACCGGCGTGCTGAACGTAGGCGAAACCGTGCGCGGCGTGTTCGAAGTGGCGGGCGACACGGACTGGTACAAGATCCATGTGGAGGCGGGAAAGCACTACGGCTTTACCGTGCCGAAGGACGGCGCCACCACCTCCGTCAACGGTTTCCAACTCTACGACGCCAGCGGCAAGGCCTTGGACGGGACCGTACTGGAATCGGCCACGGCCGGCGACTACTTCGTTGGCGTCAGCGGCTACCGGCCGGGTGACTACAATCTGAAGGCAACAGTGCTGGAGGACGACTATTCGCAGAACCAGAGCTCACCAGGCGTGCTGCGGCCAGGCGCTTCAATCAGCGGCGAGATCCAGTATGCTGTCGACGTGGACCGCTTCACGCTGGACGTCGAGGCCGGCAAGATCTACACGCTGCAACTGGCCGGCAGCACGGTGGACTTGCGCACGCTACAATTCGAGCTCTACGACGAGGCCGGCAAAGTCATCGACCGTCTCGGCGAGCAGTACAACTACGACGGTGTACGCACCGTCGGCTTCACCGCCGCCGCCAGCGGCACCTATTCGGTGCTGGTCAGCGCCAGCAGCGCCAGCCTGACCCTGCACCGCGCTTACACACTGAACGCCAGCGCCGGCGTGGTCGATGATTTCGGCGATACGCCGGACAAGGCCACGACGGTGGCGCTCGGCGCCACCATCCACGGCGTCAACACCTATAAGGGCGACACCGATGTGGTCAAGCTGCTGCTGTCGGCCGGCACCACCTACGCGCTGCAGCTACAGCCCGACGCCGGTGAAACCCAGCTGCTGAGCAGTCTCACCCTGTCCGGCGCCGACGGCGTCAAGCTGGGCAACATCAACGGCGGCGGCTCGGAGTACACCTACACGCCGTCGGCCACCGGCTACTACTATGCCAGCATCAAGGCCAACGGCGCCGCCCACTACCAGTTGACGCATGTCGAGGCCGTCGACGACTGGGGCGCCAACAGCGCCAAGGCCGGCCGCCTGGCGCTCGGCGCCAGCGTCACCGGCACCCTGGAGACAGGCGGCGGCGACCGCGACAGGTTCGCGCTCGACATCGGCGCCGGCGAAACCTATGCGATCGCGCTGCAGAAGGCGCCGACCGATACTGCGCCGGCCTCCGGCTACCTGGAACAGGCGGTCAAGCTCAACATTCTCAACGCGCAGGGCCAAGTGCTGTCCACCGTGACCAGCGGCAACGGCGGTACCGCGCCCTTGCTGGCCTACACTGCGGAGCAGGCCGGCACTTACTACGTCGAGATCGCCTCCACCTACGGCTATCCAAACAACTTCAAATACCAGCTGAGCGCCAGCAGCGTCCCCCGCGACGTCGTCGGCGACACGACCGCCAGCGCCACGCTGCTGACCGACAACGTGCCCACCAAGGGCGTGCTGGAGGTCAGCAGCGACATCGATATGTACAAGCTAAGCGTGACGGCCGGCCACACCTATGCGATCCAGTTCAGCGCCAGCGCCCTGCTGGCCGGTCAATGGGCGGACGTCGACCTGACCGCGTCCGACAGCGGCGGCACCGTCTACCTGCGCAGCGTGAGCGGCAACAGCGGCACCAGTGGCGGCGAATCATTGCTGTACACCGCCAGCAAGGACGGCGAGCTGTATCTCAAGATAAACGAACGCTACGGCGATCCGGCGCTCGGCTACCAGTTGAGCGCGACCTCGCTGGGCGCCGATGACTATGTGGGCAACCGAAACACCACGGCTGTACTGCCCATCGGCGGCACACTGCGCGGCACGCTCGGCTATGCCGACGACATCGACATGGTCAAGCTGGCGCTGACGGCGGGTCAGTCCTATCAGTTCGATCTACTGGACAAGGGCGACGGCCAGGGCACCTTACCCGGCAACAGCGCGGGCCTGAAGCTGTACGCCGCCAATGGCGCCCAGATCTACGACGGCTTGGGACGCAGCGGCACCACACTGGGCTATACCGCTACCGACAGCGGTGATTACTACCTCGCGGTCGGCTCGCCCTCCGCCAGCATCTACGCCATCGGCAGCTACGCGCTGCAGGCGACAACGCTCAGCCCGGTCCCGCTGCTACAGGGACCGACGTCCGGCGTCCCCGGCCTGCATCGGGTCAGCGACAACATCCTGCTCGATTTCAATCAGCAGGTACGCGTAGCCGATTCCAGCGGCATCCGGCTGTTCGATGCAAGCGGCCAACAACTGGGCTTCGGCGGGTTTTCGTCCAACAATCCACTGAACTCCCACCTGACGATCAATCCGAGCTGGACTCTGGCACCGGACACCACCTACACGCTCAACATCGCCGCCGGCGCGATTGTCGACGCGGCCGGCCACCAGTTCGCCGGCTTGCAGCGCTACACCTTCACCACCGCGTCGGCGGCAGCGGCCGCCACCGATGGCAACGACCTCCTCGTCGGCGCGCACAACGGCGCCACGCTGCACGGCGGCGCCGGCATCGACACCGTGCTCTACAAAGAAGACGGCCTTTTGTTCTACATCCTGCGCAACGGCAGCCAGACGGAAGTAAGGTATTCCTTCGGCGCGACGCCTGGCACCGATCTGCTGGACGGTGTCGAGCGCCTGTTGTTCAGGGACAGCGCCTACGCCCTCGACATCGACGGCAATGGCGGCCAGGCCTACCGGCTGTACCAGGCGGCCTTCAACCGCACGCCGGACCAGGCCGGCCTCGGCTACTGGATCGACGCCATGGACCACGGCGTCAGCCTGCACCAGGCGGCCAAGGATTTCATCGCCAGCACCGAATTCAGCAACCGCTACGGCAGCGCGCCGAACGACGATGCTTTCCTCACGCTGCTCTACAACAACGTGCTGCACCGCGATCCCGACGCCGCCGGCAAGGATTACTGGCTCGGCGCCATGCACGACGGTGTCAGCCGCGCCGGCGTGCTGGCCTCGTTCAGCGAAAGCGCCGAGAATCAGGCCGCCCTGATCGGCACCATCGGCAACGGCTTCGAGTACACAGTCTACGGCGGCTAGTGACGATGGCCGCACAAAGCCGTATAGTAAAGCTGTTGTCCAACCCTTTGGAGTGACCATGAAAAAACTGTTCGTAGCCAGCCTGATGCTCTCCCTGTGCGGCGCCGTGTTTGCGGCCGAACCGACCGCGCAGCAGAACAAGATGAAAACCTGTAACGCCGACGCCGCCGGCAAAAAAGGCGACGAGCGCAAGGCCTTCATGAAAGAGTGCCTGACCGCCAAGCCGGCCGAAGCGCCGAAGATGACGCAGCAGGACAAAATGAAAAAATGTAATGCGGACGCCACCGGCAAAAAAGGTGATGAGCGCAAGGCCTTCATGAAGGAATGCCTGAGCAACAAATAACGCCGCGCATATCTCCGGCCGACGCCGCCCAAGGGCGGCGTTTTCCATGAACGGCAATATTTCTCTTGGCACATGATTTGCTTAAACACTTTGTTTTAGCGAAAACGAGCGATGAGCACTTACCAAGTAGCCAACGCTGGCATGTTCCTACCCCATATGCCTGACGTTGCCCGCTGCGAATTATCCCTGCGGGAATTGAACCAAATGTGGCGACTTATCGAGTCGTCCGCCAAAATGAATTGCCCGGCCGAGGCGCGCCTGCTGTTACCGGCCATGGTGGCCACGCGCACCGGTTTCGCGCACCTGGAACAGGCGCTGGTGGCCAATCTGGTGCAAGAGAAGGTGCGCCAGGTGCTGGCCGAACTCGGCACCCAGGCGCGCTACGCCATCGACATCCTGGTGCGCAACCTGTTCGAGCGCACCGCCGATGTCGGCTTCCTCGCCACCGACGTGGAACTGTGCCGCTTCGTGGCCGGCCTCGACGACGGCGAGCCGGCCCGCGAGGCCGCACGCCGGCGCCTGTCCGACTACCGCGACAAGTACACCGTCTACGATGAAATCGTGCTGCTCGACACCGCCGGCCGCGTGCTTGTGCAGGCCGATCCGGCCACGCCGCTGACGCATAGCCGCGACCCGCTGCTGGCGCAGACGCTGGACGCCGACGGCTACCTGGAAACCTTCCGCGCCACCGACCTGCGTCCCGGCAAATCCCGCGCTCTGGTGTACTCGCACCGCATGCTGCATCCGGAGACGGGCGCCCCGGCCGGCGTGCTGTGCCTGTGCTTCAATTTCGAGCAGGAGATGGACGCCATCTTCGCCGCCTACCGCGACCCGTCGCAACGCGCCAACATGCTGCTGCTCGATGCGCAGGATTGCGTGATCAGCAGCGCCGATCCGCTCTGGATACCGGCCGGAGTGCGGGTGCCGGTCAACACCGGCGGCGAACCGCATTTGCTGATGTTCGGCGGCCGCGAATACCTGGTGCGCACCTTCGGATCGGCCGGCTACCAGGGCTATCCCGGCCCGGCCGGCTGGAAGGCGCAGCTGATGGTGCCGGTCGACCTGGCCTTCCGCACCGGCGGCGAGCAGGCGCTGTCCGACGTCGAGCCGGCGCTGATGCAGGGCCTGCTGTCGCACGCGCAAGCGTTCAGCCCCGCGCTGCACGAGCTGATGAATTCCGTCACGCGTACCACCCGCACCATCGAGCGCATCGTCTGGAACGGCAAGGTCACCAGCGCCGCCAATGATGGGGGCCAAGGCGGAACCAACAAGCTCAACACCGTGCTCGACCAGATCACCGAAACGGGCGAACGCAGCGACGCCCTGTTCTCGCACTCGATCCGCGACCTGTACCAGACCGTGCTGGCCTCCAGCCTGAGCGAAGCGGGACTGACCTCGCAGCTGCTGGTCGACATGCTCGACCGCAATCTGTACGAGCGCGCCAACGACTGCCGCTGGTGGGCGCTGTCGGCCCAGCTGCGGCGCGGGCTGGCGCAGCCATCGGAACAGCAATACGCGGACATCGCCTCCGTGCTGCGCTACATCAACCGCCTGTACACGGTGTACGCACGGCTGTTCGTCTACGACCGCAGCGGCCGCATCATCGCCAGCAGCGGCGACCAGCAGGCGCTGGGCGCCAGCGTCGACGCCGAAACGCTGGCCCGGGTGCTGGCCCTGCGCAGCGAACTCGATCACTACCCGGAGCCGTTCGCGCCGTCGCCGCTGTACGACGGCCGCCACACCTTCATCTACCACGCGGCGATCCGTCATCCGGAGCACAGCGCCAACGTGGTGGGCGGCATCGGCATCGTGTTCGACGCCGAGCCCGAGCTGCGCAACATGCTCAACAGCGGCGTGGCCGGCCGCCCCAATCTGCGCGCGTACTTCGTGACACCGGACGGCCACGTGCTGGCCAGCACCGACGACGCCTGCGCGCCGGGCGATCTGCTGCAACTGGACGACGGCCTGCTCGAACAAACCGCCGCCGCCGGCAGCGACGCGCCGAGCGTCACGCGCATCCTGCGCCACGACGGCCAGTACGTGATCGCCGCCTGCACCCGCGCCGCCGGCTACCGCGAATTCCGCGCCGCCGACGGCGTCGAGCAGCCGGTGATCGCCGTGCTGCTGCAAGCCTTCGGCCCGCTGCGCGACAGCCTGCCGGCGCCGGCCGGCGTGCGCATCGAGCGGCTGCGCGACAGCGGCCCGGACTACGCCATCTTCAGCGCCGGCGGCGCGCTGATGGCGCTGCGCGCGTCCCACATCCAGGAAGCGGTGCCGTTCGTCAAGGTGCAGCGCACCAGCAGCGCCGGTGCCGGTGCGGCAGCGGCCCGCATCGGCATGCTGGACGTGGCCCTGGCCCGCGGCCACAAGCATTTCGTCTGGGTCTTCGACCTGACGCAGCTGACGGCCGGCCGCGCCGCCGTGGCCGGCGACAACAGCCAGGTGATGCTGGTGCGCCTGGGCCAGGCCACCATCGGCCTGCTGGTCGACGACCTGCATGCGGTGCAGCAGTTCGACGCCGCCGACCTCACTGCCTCGCCGCTGGGCGGCGGCGAGGACACCCTGGCGCCGCGCCTGATCCAGGCCAACGGCGGCGCGCTGCTGATCCAGGAACTCGATGTCGAGCGCCTGTTCGCCCGCCTGCGCGGCTGAAGCTCGTAGTCCGGGCGCAACACAGCCCCGGATTTACGCAGTTCGTCGTAAACTTGTCGGCGCATGACAATAAGTTCAGTAAAATTAATATTGTAGGATTTGTTAACTTTACCGAGGAATTCTCATGCGCCGTACTGCTGTCGCCGTCCTGATCCCTGCCCTGTTCGCCGTCCATGCCCACGCGGCCGAATCCACCCGCACGCTGCCCGGCTTCATCGCCATCAACGCCAAGGGCGCCTTCGCCATGAAGGTCGAGGTGGGCAAGGCGCAGTCGGTGGTGATCAGCGGCGAGGACAAGTTCGTCGCCGCCCTCAGGACCGAGGTGGTCGACAACGAGCTGCAGGTCATCCTGCCGGAGAAACAGTTCAGCGGCAGCAAGGGAGCGCCGACCATCACCATCACCATGCCCTCGCTGAGCCGGGTCAAGGTGGAAGGCGCCGGCGAAACCCTGCTCAGCAAGGTCAACTCCGACCGCCTCGACATCAGCTACCTGGGCGCTGGCCACCTGGCCGCCGACGGCAAGGTCAAATACCTGCGCCTGAACGCCAAGGGCGTGGGCGAGGTCGATACCAGCAAGCTGCGCGCCGAGCGGGTCGATGTCCAGTTCGAGGGCGTGGGCAATGTCAGCGTCTACGCCTCGGAGCTGCTGAACGCGGTGGCCAAGGGCATCGGCGGCCTGACGTATTACGGCAAGCCGAAAACCGTGAACAAGGACGTCTCCGGCATCGGCAACGTGCGCGCCGGCGACTGAGGTACTTAATTGCCACGGTGACACGAAGTGCGAATGCAGGTACTATAAGTTCCATAAGAACATAACGCATCTGGAGGTTTTTCCCCGTGGCTGTGGCAAACGACATAGCGCACTGGCGCGCGCAGATCTTCGCCAAGCTGCTGCTGGTCGTGTTCCTGCTCGGACTATTCACGGCGGTGCCCAGCGTGCTGCTGGCCGTCAGCGAGGGCATGTGGTCGATCGCCGTCGTCGACAGCGTGGCGCTGGTATGGATAGGCGTGATCTGGCGCTGGCGCAGCCTGGCCTACACCGTACGCGTGATCAACTTCCTGGCCGTAGCCTTCGTGGTCGGCTTGGCGTTGCTGCTCAAGGTGGGGCCGGTCAGCCAGATCTACCTGATGGCGGTGCCGGTGCTGGCCGCGCTGCTGCTCGGCCTGCGCCCGGCGTTGTGGACCCTGGCCCTGGCCGGCCTGGCCGTCATGGTGCTGGGCTTCGAGGACAACGCCAGCCTGCATATGGAAGGCCTGCCGGACTACGGCTTCCTGAAGGCCGCCATCATCTCCATCAACTTCATGTTCATGACAGCGGTGCTGACGCTGTCATGCGCGGTGCTGCTGCAGCACCTGGAGCGCTCGCTCGACAAGCTGTCCGAGCTCAACGCCGAACTGCGCCTGACCGCCGCCGCCGTGGCCCGCCTCAACGACATGGTGCTGATCGCCGAAGTCGACAAGGACTCCACCACGCCGGAAACCGCGCAGCACATCATCTTCGTCAACGAAGCCTTCGAGCGCCGCACCGGCTACACGCGCGCCGAGGTGCTGGGCCAGAACCTGCGCATGCTGCGCGGGCCGGACACCGAGTCGTCCGTGGTCGACGACATCGAACGCCACATGGCGCGCAGCGAACCGGTGCGCGCCGAGCTGCTCAACTACACCAAGGGCGGCGAGGCCTACTGGGTCGAGACCGAACTGGTGCCCTTCGCCGACGAGGGCGGCGTCAACACCCACTGGGTGGCGGTCGAACGCGATATCACCGAGCGCAAGAAATCGCAGGACGACATCCACCGCCTGGCCTTCTTCGACGTGCTCACCGGCCTGCCCAACCGCCGCCTGCTGATGGACCGCATCGACAAGCTGCTGGCCAGTTCGGAACGCGGCGGCACCTACAGCGCCGTGATGTTCATCGATCTTGACCGCTTCAAAACCATCAACGACGCGCGCGGCCATGCCATCGGCGACGCCCTGCTGTGCAACGCCGCCGCCCGCCTCAGCAAATTGATGCGCAAGGCCGACACCGTGGCGCGCATCGGCGGCGACGAATTCGTGGTGCTGCTCGGCCACCTGTCGCACGAGCTGCCCGGCGCCACCCACGCGGCGCAGACGGTGGCCGAAAAAATCCGCCACGCCATCGGCCAGGATTTCGAGATCGAGGGCCAGAGCTACACCTCCACCGCCAGCATCGGCGTGACCATGCTGCCCAAGGCCGGCGCCGCCGCCGAAAGCCAGAGCGCACACGACCTGCTGCGCGAAGCCGACACCGCCATGTACCGCGCCAAGTCCGACGGCCGCAACGGCGTGGCCTTCTTCGAAGCGGCGATGCAGGCCGACGTCGAGCGGCGCCTGACCATCGAGCGCGACCTGGCCGCCGCGCTGGCCGCCGGCGACCTGCAGATGCATGTGCAGGCGCAGGTGGACCGCAACGGCCGCGCCGTCGGCGGCGAATTGCTGATGCGCTGGCCGCAGGCCGGCGGCGGCATGGTGCCGCCGAACGTCTTCATTCCGGTGGCCGAGGAATCGGGGCTGATCGTGGAGTTGGGCGCCTGGGCCCTGCGCCAGGCCTGCGAGGCCGTGCTGCGGCTGCAGGCGGCGGGACTGGAGATGCCGCTATCGGTCAATGTCAGCCCGACCCAGTTCCGCCAGGCCGACTTTGTCGAGCAGGTGCAGCGCACGCTGGCCGACACCGGCGCGCCGGCGCGGCTGCTGGTGCTGGAGGTGACCGAGGGACTGTTGATCGACAAGATGGACGACACCATCGCCCGCATGCACCAGCTGACGGCGATGGGCCTGCGCTTCTCGATCGACGATTTCGGCACCGGCTATTCCAGCATGGCCTACCTGAAGAAGATGCCGTTGTACGAGCTGAAGATCGACCGCAGCTTCATCATGGACACGCCGGAAGACGCCAACAGCAAGGCGCTGGTGCAATCCATCCTGGCGATGGCGGGCCACCTGGGCCTGCGCGTCGTGGCCGAAGGCGTGGAGACGCAGGCGCAGGCCGATTTCCTGATCGCCCACGACTGCAACTGCATGCAAGGTTATCTGTACGCCCGGCCGATGCCGCTGGCGGCCATGATCGCGCAGATAACCGAAAAAGCCGCCTTGGCGGCGGCCGGTTAATTCACAACGGTCACGCGCTTGCCGCTGACATTGCGCTGCGACGGATTGCCGTAGACGGTCACGCCGCCGGAGCCGTTGGTGTTGGCCACCAGCGACTGCGTCACGGTGGCGGCGATGCTACCCGAGCCGTTGCTGCTCAGGTCCGCGCTCTGGCTGCTCAGGCTCACCAGGTCGGCGCTGCCGGAACCGTTCACGCGCACTGTCATATTACGCACATTGCCGCTGGCGTTGGCGCCGCCGGAGCCGCGCAGGTCCAGGTTGAGCGTATCGCCGTTGATCTGGCCCAGGTCCAGTCGTCCGGAGCTGTTCAGGCGCGCCACGGTGGCGCCGCTGCGCAGGCCGGAAGCATTCAGCCCGCCGGAACCGTTGAGGCGCACGTCCAGGCGTTCCACGCTGCCGTGCAGGCGCACCGAGCGCGAGCCGTTGAGCGACAGCTCCAGCGGACCGCCATTCAAGCCATTGACCGACAGCGAGCCGGAACCGTTGGTTTCCAGATGGCGCAGCGACGGCGTGGTGTAGGTCACGCGCAGCGGATTCACGGTGCGCACATTCCCTTCGACCCACACGCGCAGCGTGCCGCCGCTGGCATCGGTGCGCAGCAGCGGCAGGATATTGCTGTCGCCTTCCACCTGCAGTGTAGCGGCCTGGCCGACGCGGATCTCGACCTGCATCGGGCCGTTGATATCGACGCCGTCGAGCGTGGCGATCTGGCGGTTCTCGACGGCGCTTTGGCCATTGCCCTGCACCGCATCGGCGCTGAAGGCGGACTTGAAATTGACGCTGCCGTCGCCGTTGTCCGGCACCACGATCACGGCGCAGCCGGCGAGGATGGAAAAGGCGGCGATGGTGGCGAGAGCGATGGAAGTGCGGCGCATGATGGGTGTCCTGTGAGTTTAAAGTAGCGCCACTATAGCCAGCAGCGCCGGCGCTCACCGGGGCCGTGCGACGAACGGTAGAAAATCGTGGATGAAACGCGCAAACGCCGGTGCTACCATAGCGGGCATGAAAACCTCTGATCTGAACGACCTGCGCGAACGCACGCGCCAATTCGCCCGCGAGCGCAACTGGGCGCCCTACCACACGCCGAAAAACCTGGCCATGGCCATGTCGGTGGAAGTGGCCGAAGTGGCGGAACACTTCCAGTGGCTGCAAACGGGCGCCGGCGACGAACTCGATGCCGCCACCCGCGCCGCCGTGCGCCACGAACTGGCCGACGTGCTGCTCTACCTGGTGCAGCTGGCCGACAAGCTGGACGTCGACCTGCACGCCGCCGCCGTCGAAAAAATGGCCCTCAACGCCATCAAATACCCGCCGGGACAAGGCTCCACGCTTACTTGACCTTGGGCGGCTCGGGCTTCTTCTTCCGATCGTCGACGATCAGCACATGCTTGTCGACGGCGCCGGATTTCTGCTGCTTGACCACCTGTACAGCCACCGGACGCGAGTCGTGCACTGACCGCGGCGCTTTCGGAACGAGCATCGTATTTCCCCATTGTTGTTGGTGAAAACGCAAATGGGAGCGCTTAAGGTTTTTACAAGCCCAGCGCCTTGCGGATTTGTGCGGAGACGATGGTCCATGACGGCGAGGTGGCGGCCACTTCGTCGTAGTGACTGCCACCGGGGAGCACCAGCACCTCGGCGGTATCGCCGGCGGCTTGTGCGCGGCGCGCGTAATCCTGGCCCACGCGCAGCGGCGAGATGGTGTCGTGCTCTCCGTGGATCAATACCGTGCGCACGCCGGCCGGCAGCAGTTCGGCCGGCGAGGTGTCGCTGAAGATGTCGGGACGCGCGGCGCTGGCCACGCCGGCCAGTTGCGTCATGTCGCGGTCGCAGCTGCTCTTGATCAGCGCCTGCTCGTTGCGCAGGTCGGCCAGGCCGCCAAGGCTGATCACCGCCGGCACCGGCAGCGGATCGGCCACGTAAAGGGGACTGCTGCGCGGCAGCCTGGCGCGCGAGCCGGCCCACTGCGCCAGGTGTCCGCCGGCAGAATGACCGATCAGCACAATGCGCGACAGATCGAGCTTGTGTTCAGGCGCCAGGGTGCGCAGCCGGTCCATGGCGCTGGCCACATCGCGGTACATGCCGGGGTAGCCGCCGCCCTCTTCATCGTAGCGGCGATACTCCACGTTCCACACCGCGATGCCTTGGGCGGCAAGGTCGCCGGCCATATTGCGCATCTGCGTGATGCCGCCGAACTCCTTGGTCCAGCAGCCGCCGTGGATGATCACGGCCACCGGGAACAAGCCCTCGCCGGCCGGTTGGAACAGCTCCGCAAACTGCGACGGCGCAGCGCCGTAGGCCACATGCCGCGTGGGAGCCGGGCCGTTCAAGGCCAGGTAATCCTGCAAAGTCATAGGCGCGGCGGCGACACCACCCACACCACCGGCGATGGCCGCAGCCAGCAAAGTCCTGCGCATTTTCTTCAGCATGCATCACTCCTTGATCGATCCCGCATGCTACACCACAAATAAAAAAAGGCCACCCTGAAACAGGGTGGCCCAAACTAAACGCCCCCGCTTAGAACTTGTAGTTGGCGCGTGCGTAGTAGTAGCCGCCGTTGATACCGAACGGCGAGAACGTCGCCAGCACGTGCACCGCCGCGTTGTCGCCCGCCGCGCGCTGGTCGGCCAGCAGCGCAGGATTGACGCCGTTAGGATAGATGTTGAACAGGTTGTTCGCACCCACCGCCACCGACCACGCGTTGCTGATCTTGTAGCCCACTTCCAGAT
Organism: Duganella paludis; assembly: GCF_054461335.1. Classification (NCBI taxonomy): domain Bacteria; kingdom Pseudomonadati; phylum Pseudomonadota; class Betaproteobacteria; order Burkholderiales; family Oxalobacteraceae; genus Duganella; species Duganella paludis. The sequence continues at coordinate 3,737,472 of NZ_CM136922.1, read as the reverse complement.
CGGTGATGGCCTTCGGCTTGATCTCCGTCAGGTGATACACCGAGCCGTCTTCGCTGCCGTACTCCGATGCCTTGCCGTAGATCGCTTCGCGCAGGTTGACGGTCCAGTTACCGATCTTCCACAACGCACCCAGGTTGACGCGCATCTTCGGCGATGCGGTTTCCAGATCCGAAATCGCGGTCTTGTCGAGCAGCGTTTGCGGCAGCAACTGCGCCGGCGCCTGGTTGATCTTGGTGACTTCAACCTTGTTGTAGTTGGCCGCGATCGACCAGTCCACCTTGCCGGCGGTGCCGTAGTTGGAGTTCACCGTGGTCACGAACTCCAGGCCGCGGCTACGGGTGTTGACCGCGTTCGAGAAGATGTTGATACCGGTCTGGCTCACGGTGCTATCCAGCACGTTGCCGTTGGCCTTGATCGCCGCGATCACGGCCGGCGAGTTGGTGCCGCCGCCCGAACCGTACAGCGCGCCCGAACCGACGATGCGGTCGCGGATCGAGATCTGGTACACGTCCATCGTCACGGCCACGTTGCTGGCCGGGTTGAGCACCAGGCCCATGCTGAAGTTGGTCGAACGTTCAGGTTTCAGGCCATCCACGCCCACCAGCTTGGCGCCGGCCGAATTCGGCGCCAGCTGCACGAAGGCCGAGGTCGGGCCGACGTTGGTGGCCGAGTAGTAGGACTCGGCCAGCGTCGGCGCGCGGAAGCCGTTGGAGAAGGTGCCGCGCAGCGCCACCACCGGCGAGAAGTCGTAGCGGCTGGTCAGCTTGCCGACCTTGGCGTTGCCGAAATCGCTGAAGTGCTCATAGCGTCCGGCCAGGTCGACCGTCAGGTCGGCGATCGGGCTGCCGGCGAAGTCGAGGTAGGCCGCCTGGTTGGTGCGGCGATGGCTGCCGGCGTCGGTCAGCGAGAAGCCGGGATAGGACTGCGAACCTTCCTTGTAGCGCGAAGCAGGGTCGCCGGCTTCGATCTCGTACTTGTCGATGCGGTGCTCGATACCGCCGGCGATGTTCAGCGGCTTGCTCCAGCCGATGTCGAACTCCTTGCTCGCCTCCAGCGTGGTGGTCAGCTGGCTGGCGATGAAGGTGCCGGCCTTGAACACGGTCGGCGTGTAGCCGGTGTCGTTGAACAGCGAGACGTTGCCCGAATCCTCGACGCCGATGCGCGACTTGTCGCGGCCGTAGGTGGTGCTCAGGTCCAGGTTCCAGCCGGCGGCCTTGCCTTTCAGGCCGGCGGTCAGGCCCATGTCTTCCTCGCGGATGGTTTCCTTCGGCGAGAAGCCGGTCGGATAGATCTTCGGCAGGCGGCTCGGCAGGCGGTAGTTCTCGAACGCGCGCGCTTCCTTGCGGCCGGCCGTGGCGATCGCGTACAGCTGCGTGTCCGGCGAGATGTCCCAGCCGAAGTTGGCGGCGAAGATGCTCAGGTGGTACTGCGCGTCGCCGGAAATGTGGTTGACGTGCGGGTAGCCGGGCTGCTGGAACATGCCGGGGTAAGCGGCCTGGTTGGCCGGCGTGATCACGCGCGGGTCGATGCCGCCACGGTCGCTGTAGCCGTGGTACTTCGATTCGGCCGTCAGGCTCAGAAAGGCGTCCGTGAACGGCTCGGTGCCGATGTTGGCCGAGGCGCCCAGGGTGCGGCCGCCGCCGTCGACGTAGCCGCCGGCGTTGGCGGTGGCGGTGCCGCCGTGGTTGTTCGATTTCAGGATGATGTTGACCACGCCGGCGATCGCGTCCGAGCCATATTGGGCGGCCGCGCCATCCTGCAGCACTTCAATGTGGTCGATGGCCGAAACGGGAATGAAGTTCAGGTCGGCCGCTGCGCCGCCCTGGTATGGTCCGCCCAGCACCGCCAGGTTCGAGGTGCCGTGACGGCGCTTGCCGTTGATCAGGACCAGGGTGTTGTTCGGGCTCAGGCCGCGCAGGCGGGCCGACAGCGTCAGGTTGGCGGTGTCGCCGCCGAAGGCCTGCGCCGTGAACGACGGCAGGTTCTGCGCCAGCGCCTGGATCAGGTCCGGCTGGCCGGTGCGCTGCAGCGATGCCGCATCGAGCACCTGGATCGGCGAGGCGCTGTTCTCCACCTTGATGCCGCTGGTGCGCGTACCCGTCACGATCACCGCGCCGACGTTGGGCGTGGCGCCCGCGTCGGCCGCTGCGGCGACGTCATCTTCAGCAAAAACACCGAATGCCAGCGTGGACAACACGGCTGCGACGCCGATCTTTAGTGTGGCCTTATGCATATTTATATTCCCCGTTTTTGAATGAAAAAAGTTAAGACCTGAAGCACGAACAAATTATTTTTTAGCGGCGACCACCTCGATCTCCACCAGCCAGCCCGGATTGCTCAGTCCCGCCACCTGCACCACGGCGCGCGCCGGCAGGTTGAGCTGGGGAGCAGGTTGGGCGGTGGCGCCGAAGTACTGGGTGTAAGCCTCCATGAAGCCCTTGGTGTCGGCCTTGCCGCCCTTGGCCGGATCGCCGACCAGGAACACCTGCATCTTCACCACGTCCGACATGTCCAGCTTCATGCCCTGCAGGATTTCCTTGATCTTCTTGAGCACCGTTTCGGTCTGGGTCTTGGTGTCGCCGAAGGCTTCCAGGGTGTCGCCCGCCACGTCCTTGTTGACCACCCCCGGCACCTGGCCGCTGATGAAGTGGATGGTGGCCGTCGGCGGAATCGTCACCGCCAGCGCGATCGGGAAGTCCGAACCCGGAATCTTATGGCGCACGATGTCGGCCTTGGGGGCTGCGGCGTGGGCGCTGCCGAAAGCGGCGCAGATCGACAGGGCGGCAAGTGCTTTTTTCATGGTCATGGTCTCTCTTAAAATTTTCAGTGTTGGCTCAGTGTTTATTCGACATCACGGAATTACCGAACGGGTCGATGCCCAGCGTGGCGCGCAGCGAGCCCACGTCCGCCTCGCTCAGGCCATCGGCCTTGTTGCCCCAGTTCGAGCGCACGAACGTCAGCACGGTGGCGATATCGCGGTCGCTCAGCGAGTCGCTGAAGTCCGGCATGCCGCCGCGTCCCTTGAGCAGGACGGCGGCCACCTCGGTGCCTTTGCCCTGCACGAACTTGCTGTTGGCCAGCGCCGGGAAGGCGCCCGGGATGCCCTTGCCGCCGGCCTGGTGGCAAGCCGCGCAGTTTTTCTGGAACAGCGCCTTGCCGTCGACGGCCGCCTCCTGCGCCCGCAAGGGCGAACTGGCCGCCGCCGCGAACGCCGCCACCACCACCATCGCCGCCTTGATCAATACGACCTTCATGCGCTGGCCCTTTCATGGATCTTGGCGATCTGCTGCCACGCCGATTCGATGGCGCCGGCCTGCCAGCCGGTCAGGTAGCTCAGGTGCTCGCCGGCCAGCAGCACGCGGCCCTCGCCCTCTACCAGCGTCGGGTAGGCGGCGGCGCGGGTCTTGTCGGTCCACTCGGCCCAGCCGCCCAGGTTGTACTGCACGCGGTGCCACGCCACTGAGAACGCCGTCTCGAAGCTCTCCTTGTACTGCGGGAAGATCTTCTGTCCGGCCTCCAGCGCGAACTGCGCGCGCTCCTGCGGCGACAAGGCGCTGATTTCAATCGCCTGCGTCTGATACTGGTAATAGCCGAGCAGCACGCCCTTCTTCTTCTGGAAGCCGTAGGACGGCACGGAAATGGTGTTGATGCCTTTCAGGTCGGTCATGATGTGACCGCCGTAGATATGGTCGTCCTCTTCCCAGAAGCGGCGCTTCATCTGCAGGCCGATCTTGCCCACCGGCGCATACGCCACGGAGGCCACGGCCTGCTTGAATTTGTCCGAGAAATCGGTGTCGAGCTGGCGCAGCACCGACAGGGGAATGGTACACAGGCAGTAGTCGGCCTTGATGGTGCCGAGCTGGTTGGTGCCGGTGTCCTTGTAGGTCACCGTCACGCCCTTGCCGTCCTGGCGCAGGGTCTGTACTTCCGCCTTGTAGCGGATGTTCTTGCCGACGCGTTTTTCAAACGCCTTCGGAATCGCGTCCATGCCGCCGACCGGCTGGAACATGGTGGCCTGCATCGGAAAGTCGTGCACGGCGGTGTAGACATTGCCCAGCTTCGAGGCCAGCAGGTCCTTGAAGCCCAGCGGATCGGACGGCGTGCCCGGTCCCGGCGACAGGCCGGCGCCCGGATTGACCGTGAAACCACGGCCGCTGCGGCCCTTGTATTGCAGCTCGCCCGGCGTCAGCGCGCCTTCGCGCGCCAGGTAGTCGAGCAGCAGGCGCTGGTCGTCGGCGGTGAGCTCCTGGTCCAGCGCATGATTCTTGACCGACTTGGCCAGCAGTTCGGCCACGTGGCCGCGCATGTCGGCCTTGATCTCCTTGACGCGCATGCGCTTGCCGGCGAACGGCCCGGCGTTCTCGGAGTAGACATAGGCGTGGTCGTTATCGTTGACCATCACCTCCAGCGGCACCTCGAACAGCTTGGTGTAGTGCAGCGTCGACTGGTGGTGCAACGGAATGCGCCATGGACCGTGGTTGATGTAGTGGCCGTCGTCGAAGGCGCAGGTCTGCTTTTCGCCACCGAGTTCGGTCAGGCTGAAGCCCTTGCGGGCGGTCTGGCAGCGGCCGCCGGCGAAGGCGCGCGCCTCCAGGATCTGCACCTTGTAGCCCAGCTTCTCCAGCTCGAAGGCGGCGGTCAGCCCGGCCAGCCCGGCGCCCAGGATCAGCACCTTCTTGCCCTTGCCGCTGCCGCTCAGGGCCGGCGGCGCCGAGGCGGTGGATTCGATGCCCATGCCCCACGCGCTCATGGTATTCAACAGCAATCCCGTACCGCCGACAGCTGCCGCGCGATACAGGAAGTCCCTCCTCGTAAATGAGCTAAACGATTTATACTGTTTTACGTTTTTACTATCCATCTGCTTCCTCACCAGTCTGCTGAAAGATCCTTGGGCGACTTGCTATCCCATAGTTCCCATCTAGCAATTGGCGTGCCACAGCATGACCAGAAAATAAAGACGTTTCGCAGCTCAGGGCTTCCCTTACGAAACTAGATAAACAATATAAAACAATGTTTGTTCACACGTGTCAGCGCCGCCGTCCGGACACGCGGAAATGCGTGACCGGACGGCGGCGGTGAACAGACTTTATTTGAAGGACGGTCAGGCGACCAGGCTGCGCGGGCTCTGCGTAGTGCTACGTAGCGCCGTTGCGGCAAGCGCCATTTGGGTGCGTGGCAGGCGCGCGATCTCGGCCGCCGACAAGTGCTGGTGCGCCGCGCTGGCGTCGGCCAGGTGGCAGGCGTGGAACTGCAGCGGCGCGGCCGGATCGAGGAAGTAGATCGTATCCAGGTTGGCCGGATCGTAGGCCACCCGCACCGGCCATGGACCGCGCGTGCGCGCCCGTTCGAACCAGCGCTCGTCGATGGCGCGCGTGCAGCAATAAAGACTGTCGAACAGCGCGATGCCCTGGCTGGTGACGGTGGCCTGGGCCACCGGCATCAGGCTGCAGCGGATCAAGTGTTCGGGATAGATCTTCAAGCCGCCGCCGCGATGCTCGCGGCCCCAGTCCCACAACTGCAAGGGCGTGGCGCCGCTGGCGTGGGCGCATTGCAGGCGGCTGTTGTAGTACAAAATACAGTCGACCACGATGCGGGTGAACTGCTCGATATCGAGCACGCCGTCGAGCCGCCCCGGCGCACCGGCCTGCGCCGGCGCCAGCAGGCGAAAGCGTTTTTCCAGCACGGCGCGCCAGTCGTCGGGACCGCTGTCCGCCGCCACGCAGCGCAGATTGAAGTTGTTGAGCAAGGTGTCGCCGCTCCAGCCCAGCGTCAGCGCCGCGTTGGCGAACAGCGCCTCGGGCAGGTGGCGGCAGGGCCACTGCTCGGCCTCGATGCGGCGGCCGAACTGCTGGCTGAAGCGCTGCTTGTCGGCGCTGCAATTGGCCAGGGCCAGCATGCCGTGTGTCCACTGCACCTCGCCCAGGGCGACGTACACGCCACACACCATGTGGCTGAAGCAATCGGTCACCAGGTAGACCAGCGGCCGGCCGATGGCCTGGTTGCGGTCCGCTCGCGACACCAGCTGCACCTCGGCGCGCACCGCGTCCAGGTAGAAGCCGGCGCCGGGGCGGCCCGGCGGCAGTGCGGTCGCCGGCAGCGACGGCGGTGCGACCTGCAAGCTGGCCGGCAGCACGCTGGGCGCGCGTCGCCCCACTTCCGGCGGCCGGTCGTCGTCGTGGTCGAGCCAATAGTTGAATTGGCCGAAGGTCGGCAAGGCCTGCACCGGAGCCGGCATGGTCAGCACCCGGCCGGAGTCGGGATCGATACGGCGCTCGACAAAGAAGTCGGTCAGCATTTGCTGGTAGGCGCCCAGGCGCGAGAACTTGGGGTTGGCGGCCGCGTAGCGGGCCGTGGCGACGCGGAAGGTGCGGCGGATGTCCTCGTCGGCATTCAGTCCGGCGCCGGCGTCAGCGGCGTTTTTACGCGGCCTGCCGCGCTTGACGCCGTCCGAGGACTGGCGCACCTTGCCGCGCGCGCCGGAATTGCTGTAATCGGGCAGCAGCGCGTTGGGGGTCTGGCCGCGCTGCCAGTAGCGGCGCAGGTAGCGGTAAATGGTGGGATGCGACACCTGGTGCCGCGCCGTGGCCTGCGCCACCAGCTGGCCGCGCAGGCGCGGCTCGTAGATCTGCGGCTCCTGCGCCACCAGGCCTTCGATGATCTCCCAGGCCCGCGCGCGCAGTTGCAGGTGTTTCGCCGGCAGCAGCTCCTGGCTGACCACCATCAGATAGGGATCGGCCGGCAGCACGCTGGCGCGGCCGGCACGAATGTCGGCGAGCACCGCCGGCAGCTGGATCAGCTCCACATCGACCGTAGAGGTCGCCACGTCGAAGGCATAGGCGTGGCTTTGGTCGGGAGCAATCCACAGAATGCGGACAGTGCGCGGCGACGGATCCGTATATTGCAACAAATCGTTCCGCAGCAGCATTTACCGCTCCTGGAAATTGGCGACGTTGAAAGGCCGCGTATCGACATGGAATACATGCCGGTCTGCGGAAGGAACCGCGCGTGCTGCCTGCGGCGTAATCGCGTCAACCAAGGTCGTCCACAGTTTCCTGAATGAAGTCATTGCCAAGCTCCCATGCCCAACGTCTCCAGGTTAAGGGGCTTCGTTGCCGCCTTTTATCACGATGTGCTATCACATATGCAATAAACGGGCCAGCGACCTTCTACTATGACAACAATATGAGCGTGTCACTATTTGATCTTTCTTAAGCTTTGTTTTGGTGCAATGCAGCACAGGAACTGTGCAGTGCGCGCCCAATGAAAAACGGGGCCTTGCGGCCCCGTTGTATTGACTTAGTATTTCTTGGACTTCGGCTTGGCGCCCGGCGCCGGCTTCTTCGGTGGCGTGTGCTTGACCGACTCCGGCGGCATGCGGTCGATCTGGCTGATCTTCAGCTGCGCGCCGCCGACCCAGACCTTGCCCAGGCTCTTGAACATATCGTCCGGCATGCCGTCCGGCAGTTCCAGCATGGTGTGCTTGTCGAAGATCTCGATGCGGCCGATGTACTTGGCTTCCAGGCCGGTCTCGTTGGCGATGGCGCCGACGATATTGGCCGGGGTGATCTCGTTCTCGCGACCGACTTCCACGCGGAAGGCCGACATCGGCACCGTTACCTTGCCCGGCTTTTCCTTTTTCTTCTTGGCCGGGGCATCGCTGTCGCTATCGACAGCGGCCGCGCGCACGGTCTGGTCCAGCGACGACGCGGCCGGCTTGGCCGGACGCTCCTGCGGTTCCGCACGGGCCGGCGCTTCGGCACGCACCGGCTTCTCGGCGCGCGCCGGCTTGGCGAACGACTGCGACGGCGCCGACGCTGGGGCCGGGCCCTGGCCGTCGATGCTGATGCGCAGCGCCTGGCCGGCCACACGGATGCCGGCCATCAGGTCCAGCGCATCCTTGCTCAGGGTGTCCGGCATGTCGAGCACGGCGTAGTCGTCGTAGATCTCGATGCGGCCGATGTTCTTGGAATCGATGCCGCCTTCGTTGGCGATGGCGCCGACGATATTGCCCGGCTTGACGCCGTGCTGGTAACCGACTTCAATGCGGTAGGTGCGCATGCCCGGTTCCGATTCGCGCACGATGCGTTCTTTTTTCGGGAAATTGCGCTCTGGACGGTCGCCGCGATCGAAACGGTCGCCGCGCTCCGGGCGGTCGCCACGGTCGAAGCGGTCGCTGCGTTCAGGACGGTCGAACGAGGCGGCGCGGGCCGGACGCTCTTCCCACTGGGTGACCTGCTTCTTGTCCAGCAGCAGCGGCACATCGCCACGGGCCAGCTTGGCCAGCGCGGCGGCGATTTCCACCGCTGGAATGTTCTGCTCCTGCTCGAAGTCCTCGATCAGCGCCTGGAACTGCTCCAGGCCGCCTTCGGCCAAGGTCTCGGTGATCTGCTGCTTGAACTTGGCGATACGCACGTCGTTGACGGCCTGGATGGTCGGCAGTTCGAGCTGGCCGATCGGCTGGCGGGTCGAACGTTCGATCATCTTCAGCAAGCCTTTTTCGCGCGGCGTGATGAACAGGATGGCTTCGCCGCTGCGGCCGGCGCGGCCGGTGCGGCCGATGCGGTGGGTGTAGCTTTCCGGATCGTGCGGCACGTCGTAGTTGACCACGTGCGAGATGCGTTCCACGTCCAGGCCACGGGCGGCGACGTCGGTCGCCACCAGGATGTCGATCTTGCCGTCCTTCAACTGGGCGATGGTGCGCTCGCGCTGGGCCTGCTGGATGTCGCCGTTGATGGCGGCGGCCGAGAAGCCGCGCGCCTGCAGCTTCTGCGCCAGTTCCTCGGTGCCAAGCTTGGTGCGCGAGAAGATGATCATGCCGTCGAAGTTCTCGGCTTCCAGGATGCGGGTTAGCGCGTCGAGCTTGTGCATGCCCGAAACCAGCCAGTAGCGCTGGCGGATGTTTTCGTTGGTGCCGGTCTTGGCGGCAACGGTCACTTCCTTCGGCTGGCGCAGGTAGGTGTTGGCGATGCGGCGGATGGCCGACGGCATGGTGGCCGAGAACAACGTGGTCTGGCGCGACTCAGGGGTTTCCTGCAGGATGCGCTCGACGTCGTCGATGAAGCCCATGCGCAGCATTTCGTCGGCTTCGTCCAGCACCAGGGTTTTCAGCTTGGACAGGTCGAGCGAACCCTTGTCCAGGTGATCGATCACGCGGCCCGGAGTGCCGACCACCACGTGCACGCCGCGGCGCAGGGCCGACAGTTGCGGGCCGTAGCTCTGGCCGCCGTAGATCGGCAGCACGTGGAAGCCAGGAATATGCTTGGCGTAGGTCTGGAACGCCTCGGCGACCTGGATCGCCAGTTCGCGGGTCGGCGCCAGCACCAGCGCCTGCGGCGTGGTCTGTTTGATATCGATGCGCGCCAGGATCGGCAGCGCGAAAGCGGCGGTCTTGCCGGTGCCGGTCTGGGCCTGGCCCAGCACGTCCTGGTTGTTCAGCAGCAGCGGGATGGTCGCGGCCTGGATCGGCGAAGGCGACTCGTAACCGACGTCGCTCAACGCCTTCAGCAGCGGAGCGCCAAGATCAAGGTCGGAAAAAAGGGCAATAGGGGAGACTGGAGTTTCAGACATGGCGTCACTCAAAAAGATTGTTCGAATCGCCGAATTGCGAAAGAAATTTGTGCGTAGTTTACTCTGTCTGGGCCGAACCAGCTGTTTTTTGCAATAATTAGGCTCAACTTGCACGCTTTTCCGGAGAAATTCGCCATGCGCACCCTGCTTTTCACCGCCCTGCTTGCAGGCTCCGCGTCTGCCGCCCCCTATGGCCCGCAGCTCGAAGGTTTCGCCTATCCGCACCCGCTCCACAAGTACAGTTTCGCCTCCCAGGGGCTGAACCTGCAGATGGCCTACATGGACGTGGCGCCGACCGGCGCGGCCAACGGCAAGACGGCGGTGCTCCTGCACGGCAAAAACTTCTGCGGCGCGACTTGGGAGCAGACCATCACGGCGCTGAGCCAGGCCGGCTACCGCGTGGTCGCCCCGGACCAGATCGGTTTTTGCGCCTCCACCAAGCCCGAGCACTATCAATACACCTTCCAGCAACTGGCGGCCAACACCGACGGGCTGTTGAAACACCTCGGCGTCAAGCAAGCCGTCCTGGTCGGCCACTCGACCGGCGGCATGCTGGCCACGCGCTACGCGCTGAGCTACCCGGACGCGGTGGCGCGGCTGGTATTGGTCAACCCGATCGGGCTGGAAGACTGGAAGGCGCTGGGCGTGCCGTCGCAAAGCGTGGACCAGTGGTATGCGCGCGAACTCAAGCTCAGCGCCGACAGCGTGCGCGCGTATGAGCGCGCCACCTACTACAGCGGCAACTGGAAGCCGGAATATGAAAAATGGGTCGACATGCTGGCCGGTCTCAACAACGGTCCCGGCAAGAAAGTCGTGGCATGGAATTCGGCGCTGATCTACGACATGATCTTCACGCAACCGGTGGTGTACGAATTCCCGCTGCTGAAAGTACCGACCACGCTGCTGATCGGCGACGCCGACACCACGGCCATCGGCAAGGACGTTGCGCCGCAGGAAGTCAAAGCGAAGATTGGCCGCTACGATGTGCTGGGCAAGGAAACCGCGAAGAAGATACCAGGCGCGCGGCTGGTGGAATTCAAAGGCATGGGGCACGCGCCACAGATGGAAGACCCAATGGCCTTCCATCGCACGCTGCTGGAGGAGTTGAATCGCTAAACGCAGAAAAGACGGAGTTGGAATCCGTCTTTCCTCTTGCGCCGCCCAGGCCCTGCGGGTCCGGGGCGGCACGTCAGGCCACTACACTTACTTGCTGGCTGCCGGCGCTGCTGCTGCCGGTGCTGGCGCCGACGCTGCGGCCGATGCCGAAGCCGATGCACTGGCTTTGTGGTGAGCTTTCTTGTGTGCGGCTTTCTTGACCACCGGCGCCGAAGCGGCCGGTGCCGAAGCTGCTGGTGCCGAAGCGGCCGGCATCGATGCGGCGGCCGAAGCCGAGGCGGAAGCGGCTGGAGCTTGTGCGAAGGCAGCGGAAGCGAACAGGCCGGCGATCAGGGTGGCGATTACTTTTTTCATGATTTAATCCTCTTTAGTTTATACGGTTTATATCGTTAATTACTTGGCTGGTGCCGAAGGTGCTGCTGGAGCTGCTGGTGCTGCCGGCGCGGCGACCGCTGTGGCCTCCGCCGGCTTGGATTCTTTGGCCAGCTGCACTTCCTGCTTGGCGGCCGGTTTCGCTTCGTTTTTTTCCACTGCCGGCTTGCTTGCAGGCGCCGTAGGAGTGGTCGCAGGCGTTTGAGCGAAGGCTGCGGTTGCGAACAGGCCGGCGATCAGAGAAGCGATTACTTTGGTCATGGTGGTTTTCCTTTTCGGAGTTCGGCGTCGGGACAATTCCCGTCTCGCATGAGCAAAAAACGCGGCCTGTAATGGATGAGTTGACGGACATTACAAATGCTTACAATCAAGGTTTCACATCATCCTTGAGCGCCGCCAGCGCCATCTTCTCCACCAGCCCCGGCGCGATAAGTTTCATCCAGCGTCCCAGCTTGCCCTTGGCCGACATCACCACCTCGCGCTTGCGTGCTTCCATGCCGTCGACGATCAGCGACGCGCACTCCTCCACCGGCATGGCCTTGTCTTCCTTCAGGCTGCTGCTGCCCAGCGCACCGCCGGCGGCGTTGAAGCCGCGATGGCGGATCTGCGTCGCCACCACGCCCGGATAGGCGGTGGTCACGCTCACGCCGAACGGCTTCAGCTCCGCGCGCAGCGCTTCGAAGAAGCCACCCATGGCGAACTTGGTGGCGCTGTAGGCCGTGCGTCCCGGCACGCCCACCAGCCCGGCCAGCGACGACACCGCGACGATGCTGCCGCGCGCCTTTTTCAGGTAAGGCAGCGCGGCGTGCGTGCACCATACGCTGCCCCACAAATTAATCCGCATCAGTTCTTCGTACCAGGCCAGGTTCTCCACCTCCGAGAACAGCGCATGCGCCGAGCGCCCGGCGTTGTTGATCAACGCGTCGATGCGGCCGAAGCGCGCCACGCAGGCGTCGACCAACGCCACACACTGCGCCTGCACCGAGACGTCGGTGGCCACCACCAGCGTTTGCGCGCCCGCCGCCGCGCACTGCGCCGCCACCTGCTCCAGCATGGCGGCGTTGCGCGCCGCCAGCACCAGCGCCACTTGCGCACCATGCCTGCGCGCCAGTTGCCGCGCGACTTCCGCGCCGATGCCGTCCGATGCGCCGGTGATGATGATGGTTTTCATAGGTCTCCTTGATTGGTCGATTTACAGTAAGATTACCGCCTTCCGTACCAAACCATGGAGTAAATATGCGTCTTCCAGTTATCGCCCTCGCCGCCGGCCTGGCCTTGCAGGCCCACGCCCAGCAACCGATCGTCGCCGAAGCGCCGCTGCGCGCCCACCTGTCCTTCCTGGCCGACGACCTGCTCGAAGGCCGCGGCACCGGCCAGCGCGGCGGCGATCTCACGGTGCGCTACCTGGAAACGCAGGCGGCGGTGCTCGGCCTCAAGCCGCTGGCCGACGGCACCTACCGCCAGCTGGTCAAGGCCGAAGGCAGCAAGCTGCTGCCCGGCAGCTTCGTGCGCGTCACCGCCGATAACGGCAAGGTGCTGACGCCGGCCATCGGCACCGAAATCCTGATCGGCACCATGGGCGGCAAGGAAGACATCACGGTCGATGCGCCGGTGGTGTTCGTCGGCTACGGCGCCATCGCCCCGGAAGAAAAATGGGACGACTACAAGGGTGCCGACATGAAGGGCAAGCTGCTGGTGATGATGGTGAACGATCCGCAGCCGACCGCCGCCGAGCCGAACCGCTTCGCCGGCAAGGCCTACACCTACTATGGCCGCTGGATGTACAAGTATGAAGAAGCGGTGCGCCAGGGCGCGGCCGGCGTGCTGCTGATCCACACCACGCCGTCCGCCTCCTACGGCTGGAGCGTGCCCGCCACCAGCTTCGCGCACGAGCGCTTCCACCTGGCCGGCAGCGGCAATCCGCTGGAAGGCTGGCTGCAGGAAGACACCGCGCGCGCCCTGTTCGCCGCCGGCGGCTTCGACCTCGACAAGCTGCGCGCCGACGCCGAGCGCAGCGACTTCCGCCCGGTCGACCTCAAGCTCAAGCTGCGCGCCGAGGTGAAGAGCAAGATCCGCCAGATCGAGCAATACAACGTGGTCGGCATCGTGCCCGGCACCGACGCCAAGCTGAAATCGGAAGCCGTGGTCTACTCGGCGCACTGGGACCACCTGGGCATTGACACCAGCAAGCAGGGTGACAATATCTGGAACGGCGCCATCGACAACGGCTCCGGCGTGGCCGCCCTGCTGGCCATGGCGCAGGAGGCGGTCAAGCATCCGGCCAAGCGCAGCCAGGTGTTCCTGTGGCCGGCCGGCGAAGAAACCGGCTTCCTCGGCAGCATCGCCTACATCCGCAACCCGGCCTGGCCGCTGGACAAAACCTCGGCCGACCTCAACCTCGACTCCATGAACTTCGTCGGCAAGACGCGCGACATCGGCGTCGCCGGCGCCGAACGCAGCAGCCTGTACGCGGCGGCCGAGGTGGTGGCCAGGCAAATGGGCCTGAAGCTGGCGCCGGCCATTCCCGACCTGTCGGGCGCCTACTTCCGCGCCGACCACTTCAGCTTCGCCAAGGCCGGTGTGCCGGCGTTCAACGTCGGCTCGGCCGTGTTCTCGGGCGACGGCTACTTCGACTTCACCGACAACCTGGAGCGCAACCGCGCCCGCCTGGTGGCCTTCAAGCAGGACTACCACCAGCCGAGCGACGAATACCACGCCGACTGGGACCTGTCGGGCATGGTGCAGCAAGCGCAGTTCACGCTCAACCTGGGCTACCACGTGGCCAACGCGCCGAAGATGCAAACGTGGAAGGCAGGCGACGCTTTCGGCAAGATCAAGCGTTAATTGCACGGTGGCCGGGCATGTCCGCCTATAATTCGGGCAGGCATGCTCAGGTGATCGAATGAAATCAATTTTCGGATGGCTTATCGTTTTAACCACGTTGCTGGCGACCGCGCCGGCGTCTGCGGTCAATGTCGATTTCAACGGCGGCGCCGTCGCCCACTGCACGCTGAGCGGCAGCACCTATAACTGCAACAACGGTTTTACCATGGGCGCCACCGACGTCGTCGTCATCGCCGGCGGTTACACGGTGGTCATGACCAGTTTCACGCCCAGCTACAACCAGGGCCTGACGATCAGCGGCACCGGCGCGCTGCAAACCAGCGGCAACCTCGACCTCTCGGGCATCAATCCGGCCAGCGTCAGCACCGGCGGCAGCACCCTCACGGCGGGCGGCAGCTTCAAGCTGGGCTCCAGCGTCACCATCAACGGCTCGATCGTTGCGGCCAGCATCAGCACCAACTCGGGCGTTACCATCACCGGTTCGGTCACCGTCAGCGGCTTGGCGGACCTGGGCTCGGCCATCAAGGTCAATGGCAACGTCACCGCCAACGCGGTCCAGACCAATTCGCCCGGCACCATCGGCGGCGCCATCGTCGCCACCACCACCGTCGCCATGGGCTCGGGCCTGACGGTGGGCGGCAACGTCAGCGGCACCACCATCACCTCGACGTCGCCGGTCACGGTCAATGGCAGCGTCACGGCCAGCACCTCGTTCACGCTGGCCTCGGGCAGCACGGTGAACGGCAACATCACTTCGCCGGTGGTCACGCTGAGTCCCTCCAGTTCCACGGTCAAAGGCAATATCACCGCCAGCACCTCGCTCGACATCGGCAGCGGCAACACCGTCACCGGCACCGTCAAGGGCGGTACGCTGACCATGCGCGCTTCCGGCGCGGTGATCAACGGCAGCGTCACCATGACCGGCGACGTCGACATGGGCTCGGGCACCACCATCAACGGCGACCTGTCGGCGCGCAACGTCAACACCCGATCGAGCAACGCCACCATCAACGGCAACGCGGCGGTCAACGCCATCTACCTGGACTGGGGCGCGGCCGTCACCAAGACCATCACCTGCACCGGTCCCGGCGCCGTGGGTTGCAGCTGCGTGACCAAGGCCGACTCCAGCTACAACCCGACCTGTGGCTCGCCGCCGCCCAGTTTGCCGCACCACTTCCAGATCAGCCACAGCGGCACCGCCCTGACCTGCCAGCCGCAGACCGTGACCGTGACCGCCTGCGCCAACGCCAACTGCACCGCGCCGCACTACACCGGCAACATCGACGCCACGCTGCAGCCGGGCGGCAAAGTCTTCACCATCAGCGGCGGCGTCAACACCGCCGCCACGGTGGAGAACAAATCGCCGGGCATCTCCACCCTGTCGGCCAGCGGCGCCAGCAACGCCAGCACGTGCGTCAACAGCGGCAGCGGCGCAGCCTGCGATATGGATTTCAAGACCACCGGCCTGAAGGTCAGCGGCACCAACCACATCTCGATGAAGCCGGGCGCGCTGGTGACGGTCGAAGCGCTGACCGCCTCGGCCGGCAACCAGAGCTGCGTACCGCTGGTGACCAACAAGACCGTCAACGTCGACATGAGCTGCAGCTTCAAGAACCCCGTCAATGCGACCGGTGCGAAAGTCAAAATCGGCACACAGGACACGATCTGCGGCAGCGGCCAGGCGGGGGCGACCGTCAGCGTGCCATTTACCTTCAACGGCGCCGGCCTGGCGACAACGGCGCTGCAATATCCCGACGTCGGCCAGGTCGGGCTGGGCGCCAGTATCACGACGTCGACCGCTACCGCCACCGGCACCGGAGTTTTTATCGCCGCACCTGCCCGCTTGCAATTGCGGGCCATCAGCGCACGCACCACCATCGACGTATCGCCGTCCCTGACCTCATCGCCCACCACGGTGTTTGCCAAGGCCAGCGAAAAGTTCACCCTCGGCGTCGTCGCCACCGGCTACACCGGCGCCATCACGCCCAGCTTCGGTAAGGAAAGTCCGCTCGCGGACGTGGCCATCGCCCTTTCCGTGGTCAACCCGGCGGACAGCAACAACAAAGGTGCGCTGACGGTCGACGCCTTCGGCTATTCCACCGCCTCCAAAACGCTGAACGCGCAAACCAGCTTCAGCGACGTGGGTTCCATCATGCTGACGCCGTCGCTGGCGGCGACCTACTACATGGGCTATCAGTCCGCCGAATTCCAGCCGCAGGGCATTGCGCAATATGTGGGACGCTTCATTCCCGATCACTTCGACACGGTGCTGCTGACCGATGCGGAAATCACTGCAATCGATCCCACCATCAAAGCAGGCCGCGCCATGAAATGCAGCCTCGCCGTCGGCAGAAGCCCTTGCGACTACGCCAGCGGCACCCTGACCGACACTTTCATCAATGCCCAGCAGCCCTTCTTCGTCGTGGTAAGCGCCTACAACGGCGAGTCGCCGCCGCAGCCGACCCTCAATTACATGGGCTCGCTCGCCAAGGAAATCACCCTGAGCGCCTGGACCGCGAACGATGGGGGCACGCTGGTCAATCCTGCGGCAGACGCCGTCAGCTGGACCGGGGAGGCGAACACCCCCAAGCCAGCGCGCTACACCTTCACCAAGGGGGTCGGCGCGCTGGCCTTTCCGGGGCCGCTCAACTACAACCTGCCAGTGTTCAAGTTCGCCTATCCCTACCCGCAGGCAGACACCAAGCCAACCACGATCTACCTGCGCGCCGTCGACGCGGACCTGGCGAGTTCGCTACGCACGACCGCCAGCGCTTCGGTGCAAGCGCCCATGACCGTGGTCAGCGGCCGCCTGAACCTGGGCAACGCGCACGGCTCGCCTACCGCAGCGCTGCCGATGCCGGTCAGGGCCGAGTACTACACCCAGGCCGGCTACGTCTTCAATCCGCAAGTCAACGAAACCAGCACGCTCAAAATCAGCGCGACGGTCAACTTCAAAAAATGCCAAGGTGGTTTGGATACAGGCGGCGGCAACTGCCCGGGCGACAGCACACTGCACGCCGCCGATGCGGTGCTGACGCTGAGCGCCGGCAAAGGCAACTTCCGGCTTGCGGCGCCTACACCGACCTTGACGAAAATCGGCTCGGTCGAGGTCAACCTGAGCAGGCTCAACGGCACCACGCCGGTCGACCTGATCCCCGGACTGCCCTCGACGAGCGGCCGCGCGACCTTCGGCGTCTACCGTTCCGGCCCGGTGATCTACACGCGCGAAGTGTATTGAGGCGCGCTGCAAGGCGGCGCGTTTCGGGTTACGATGGCCGCTTTGCGAATTTCAGACCAAAGGACACCATGGAAACCAACGCACAGTGGATCGATATTGAAACGGCCGATGGCAAGTTCGGCGCCTACCTGTCGCTGCCGCGCGGCGGCAAGGGCCCGGCCATCGTGCTGCTGCAGGAAATCTTCGGCGTCAACCAGCACATCCGCAACGTCGCCGACCAGTACGCCGCCGACGGCTACGTGGTGCTGGCGCCGGATCTGTTCTGGCGCGAAGGCGCCCGCATCGAACTGGGTTACGACGACGCCAGCTGGAAGCGCGCCGTGGAATTGATGCAGGCCACCGACTTCGCCAAGGCCCAAGCCGACATCGCCGCCACCATCAAGGTGCTGCGCGGCCTGGACGGCGCGGCCGGCCAGAAGGTCGCCTCGATCGGCTACTGCTTCGGCGGCCGCCTGTCCTTCCACGCCGCCGCCAACGGCCTGGTCGACGCCGCCGTCTGCTACTACGGCGGCGGCATCCAGAACGCGCTGCAGCGCGCGCCGGAAATCAAGGTGCCGATGGTGATGCACTTCGGCGCGGCCGACAGCCACATCCCGCTCGACGCCGTGAAGAGCATCGCCGAAGCCTTCGACAGCAATGAGGAAGTCGAGATCCACGTCTACGACGGCGCCGAGCACGGCTTCAACTGCAACCACCGCAGCGCCTACAACCAGCGTGCCGCCGCCCAGGCGCACGGCAACTCGCTGTTGTTCCTCGGCGAGCAGCTGTAGTCAGCTCCGTCATTCCCGCGCACGCGGGAATCCACAGACCGCGTGATTGCCAGCTCGGCATGGATGCCCGCTTGCGCGGGAATGACGGCGGGAGGCCATGCTAAGTCCGCAGCAAGGCGCGCAGCTGCGCCACCGTCAGCGGCTGCGCATCGGCCGCGCGGTCGCGCAGCTGCGTCAGGATGCGCACGATGGCTTCCGGCGTGCGCGCCGCGCTGAAGTACCAGCCCTGCACGCGGTCGGCGCCACGCTGCGCCAGCCATTGCAGGTCGTCCTCTTCCTCCAGCCCCTCGCACAGCAGCTCGGCCTTGAACAGTTCCGCGATCCCCTGGATCAGATGGAACAGGCCGGCCACCTTCTCGCTTCCCGCCACGCCATTAACGAACTGCCGGTCCACCTTGAGCCGGTCGAACGGGAAGCTGCTGATCGCATCCAGATTGGAATAGCCGGTGCCGAAATCATCGACCGCGATGCGCGCACCGAGCGCGCGGAACTCCGCTACACGCGGCGCCACCAGCTCCACGGTTTCCAGCAGCTGGCTCTCGGTCACTTCGAACTCCAGCATGTCGCCGGGGATCTCGTAGCGCGCCAGCAGCCGCGTGAGGTCGCCGATCACCTGCGGGTGCAGCAGTGAACGGCGCGAAAAATTCAGCGACACCGGCACCACCGGCAGCCCGGCGTCCAGCCAGGCGCGCATGTCGCGGCACACCTGCGCCAGCACCACCATGTCGAGCTGGTAGATCTTGTCGGTGCTTTCGGCCAGCGGAATGAAACTGTTGGGGAACACCATGCCGCGCGCCGGATGCTGCCAGCGCACCAGCGCCTCCAGCCCGATCAGGATGCCGCGCGTGTAATCGACCTGCGGCTGGTAGTGCGCCACCAGCGCGCCGTGCCGGTCCTCGCCGTCGAGCGCGCCCTGCAGCTCGAACACCATGTGCGAGCGCGTCAGCAATTCGGCGCCGTATTCCTTGACGGTGGTGCGCTGCAGATGGCCGGCGATGGACGACGAGGCCGTGTCGGCCGCATCCAGCAGCGCCACCGCCGAACCGCTGTAGGGCGTGTCGTGATGCTCGATGCCGACCCGCGCATGCAGCACATGGGCGCCGCCCTGCCCCAGCGGCAGCGGCCGGCTGATCACCTCGCGCAGCTGATCCAGCAAGGCCGCGTGTTCTTCGCGCTCGCCGAACAGGGCGAAGGCAAAACGGTCGCCGCCCAGATGGCCGACCAGGTTTTCCGCGCCGGCCCACACGGCCAGGCGCTCGCCCATTTCACGCAGCACCAGATCGCCCTGTGCCCGGCCGAAAGCCTCGTTGAGGCGGCGGAAATTGGCCAGGTCGACAAAGCCCACCGCCACGTGCGGACGCGTGGTCTGCTCCAGGCCCAGCTGCAGGTGGTGCAGGAACACATGGCGGTTGGACATGCCGGTCACTTCGTCGCAATAGCGCAGCTCCAGCGTATCGACCACCAGCCGCGCCATGCCCTGCAACATCATCACCTGTTCGGGATCGAGACGGCGCGAACGCGCGCCCATCACCCACAGGGTGCCCAGCAGATAGCCGCGCGCGCCCAGCAGCGGCACGGCGGCGTAATGATGGTAATGGGGGGCGTGCGTGACCAGCGGATTGTGCTGGAAGCGCGCGTCGGCGCTGGCGTCCTCCACCTCGAAAAAATCGGCCTCGGTGGCGGCGCCCACGACCCAGGTGCAAAACGACCCCGAGCGCGGCACGTGGCGCGCCTCCATGCCCACCCGCGACGGCAGCCAGATCTGCGACTGGTACACGATGCTGATGCCGCCGATGTCCGCCCCCACCGACTTGATCGCCAGCGAAGTGATCAGGTCCAGCTTGGGGTCGGATTCATCGAGCGTAATGGCATAGCGGGACAGTTCGGCCAGGCGTCGTTGCTCGGCCTCTGGCTCCTGTAAGGTGCTGCTTTCCATGCGCGCTCCCTGCAAAGGCTAGCTCCCATGGTGACATAAAAATGTGCTTATTGCATCTATTTTCCCTGTGCTTTCAGGCGCCGTAGCTGCAATGTCACGCCGGCCAGGAGCAGCAGCAACATCACGCCGGTGATGGCCTTCAACTCGGGCGCTTCGGGGCTCGGCAACAGAGGCGCGCCCAGCGGCAGGCGGGTGCTGGTTTCGGTCACGGCCGGAATCATGTGGAAGAAAAACGTCAGCGAATAGCTGATGACGGCGACCTTGGCCGAGGCCGCGCCGAGCTTGCGCTGGTCGGCCAGCCAGGCCACGCCCAGCACCAGCAAGGTCAAGATGCCCAGCACGTGCGGCTTGCCGAAACCGCCATGCTGGAAAATGCCGAAGCCGGTCAGGCAGGTCAGGACCGTGGTCCAGACGTATACCTTGCCGAGCGTGCTGGGGCCGACGATGCCCTTGTCGCGCGCGAAGGCGATCAGCGCCGCCGCCACCGCGACCAGGCTGATCAGGGTGTGGATCACTCCGAGGGTGGTAAGTCCGTAGATCATGGCGCATCCTTTCGTAAAAGATGAGCTGATCGTACACACTATCGGCAGTGCGGTCTTACCACTAAAGGGCTATTGCGGACTGCGTTAGAATGGCGGGATCATTAACGAGGATCGCATCATGGCCCGCCTGAAACTGGATTTCCCGGACGAGTTGTTTATTTTTTCCACGCAGCTGACGGTGCGCGTGACCGACATCAACGGCGCCAACCACCTGGGCAACGACTCGATGATCTCGATGATCTCGGAAGCGCGGGCGCGCTTCCTGTATGAACACGGCGTGCCGGAGACGGGCCAGGACGGCACCGGCATCATCGTCACCGACCTGGCCACCACCTACCGCGCCGAAGCCCATGCGCGCGACCAGCTGGTGTTCGAGGTCGGCGTGATGGACTTCAACCAGTACGGCGGCGACATCATCTTCCGCATCACCCGCCCGCGCGACGCCAGGCTGGTGGCCATGGCCAAGTACGGCTTCGTCTTCTTCAACTACAAAAGCAGCCAAGTCACGCCGATGCCGCCGGAATTCCTGGCCAAGTTCCCGAAAGTGAACCGGCTCGATTAAGTATTAAGCATCAATGCGTCAGCGCTTCGCCACCTTCGGCACGATCGACTTGTTGAACCAGTCGTCCAGCATCTGCTTCTCGTAGCGCAGCGGATCGCTGTCGAAGTAGCCGCCCAGCCGGCCCTGCTGGTAGTTCATATTCGACAGCTGCTCCTCGCCGCTGCGCAGCACCTGGCCGTCCTGCTCCAACGTGTACTTCAGCTGCATGCGCGGCCAGTCTGCGCCGCCGTTCATGACGCGGATGTCGTCGGCGGCGCGGCGCGGATACAGGCGCCCGGCCAGGTCGATATCAAGCACTTCTATTTTCAGTTGCTGTCCGGGCGGCAGCTTCTTGTCCAGCGACTTGAAATAGTCGGTGAAATCCTTGAGCGTGCGATCGCGGTCGATCACGCCACGCGGCACATCGCTGAAGTCCTCCGGTTTGACGTACGTCACCGAGACTTGCGCCATCACGGCGCTGGAAGCCAGCAACGCCGCTACGGCGGCCAGCACGGTTTGTTTCAACAGGCGCATGATGCATCTCCTTCAATGAAATTCATATATCCAACAAAGCCAATATAGACCTTTTCGCCGGGCCGCGCCCGCGCTGAATAAGTTTGTTACCAATCGGCTTGCAGGAAGCTTGTCACAGTCCTGTCATACCTTCTCGATAATATTGCGCCCGGCCACCCACTACTCAAGGTAACCCTCCATGACCGAGCAATTAGATTCATCCCGTCGCAGCCTCCTCAAATTCCTGTCCGGCGCACCCTTGCTGCCGCTGGCCGGCGGCAGCGCCACCGCCGCCTTGCTGGCCGCCTGCGGCGGCGGCGACGCCTCGACCCCGCCCGCACAACTGATGTCGGTGAGCTTCTCCGGCATGGCCGCGCCATCGCTGGCCGACGCGCCGAAAATGGCCACCACCACCGTGGCCTCGGCCATGCAGGCGCTGTATTCGGACGGCAAGACCGTGCCGTACAATCTGGCATACCAGACCTTCTTCATCACCGGCGCGCAAGTGCCGAACGGCAGCGGCGGCACCACCCTGGCCGGCGGCTACTGGGACATCAACAACAAGCCCATCCTGGACAAGACCGATGCGAACTCGCGCCAGTTCTTCTCCGACGCGCCGGACGGCACCTCGCTGCTGAAACTGGCCTCGACCACCGTGCCCAACATCAAGGGCAACGCCGTGTTCGCCGTGGTGCAGTTCGAATACACCACCCGCAACGTCAAGGGTGACTCGGTGTACGGCATGCTGCCGTCGCCGATCGCCATCCTGACGCTGGACCAGGACAAGACCACCGGCGCGCTGACGCTGGTGAAGTACCACAACGTCGACACCAGCCCGGCCAACGGCCTGTGGATCACCTGCGGCGCCAGCCGCTCGCCGTGGAACACCCACCTGTCGAGCGAAGAATACGAACCGGATGCGACCGTCATCGCCAGCAACACCCAGTTCGCCAACTTCAGCACCAACCTGTACGGCGACGCCACCAAGGCCAATCCCTACCACTACGGCCACATGCCGGAAATCACGGTCAACCCGGACGGCACCGGCAGCTGTAAGAAGCACTACTGCATGGGCCGCATCTCGCACGAGCTGGTGCAGGTGATGCCGGACGAACGCACCGCGCTGATGGGCGACGACGCCACCAACGGCGGCCTGTTCATGTTCGTGGCCGACAAGGCCAAGGACCTGTCGAGCGGCACCCTGTACGTGGCCAAGTGGAACCAGACCACCACCGACAACGGCGGCTCGGCCACGCTGTCGTGGATCAAGCTGGGCAGCGCCACCTCGGCCGAGATCAAGGCCCTGGCCGACACGCTGAAAGCGGCCGACATCATGGACGTGAAAACGGCCGATCCGGCGGACGCCTCGTACACCAAGATCCCGTTCAACGGCAAGTTCAACTGGATCAAGATCATGCCGGGCATGGAGAAGGCCGCCGCCTTCCTGGAAACCCACCGCTACGCCGCGTTCAAGGGTGGCAGCATGGGCTTCACCAAGATGGAAGGCACCACCGTCAACGCCAAGGACAAGATCGCCTACTCGGCCATCGCCGCCATTGGTTCGGCCATGACCAACGGTTCGGGCGGCATCGCGATCAAGGGTCCGAGCGCCGGCGCCGTGTACGCGCTGAACATGAAGGCCGGCCAGATCGACCTCGGCGCCGCCGCCATCAACAGCGAATGGGTGCCGGTCGACATGGCCGCCGTGCCAGCGCTGGTCAGCGAAGACCTGAAGACCGCCGACGCGCTGGGCAACCTGGCCAACCCGGACAAGGTCGCCAATCCGGACAACATCAAGTTCTCGGAAAAACTGCGCACCCTGTTTGTGGGCGAAGACAGCGGCACCCACGTCAACAACTTCCTGTGGGCCTACAACGTCGACACCAAGGCGCTCACGCGCATCCTGTCGACGCCGTCGGGCGCGGAATCGACCGGCCTGCACGCGGTGGACGACATCAACGGCTTCGCCTACATCATGAGCAACTTCCAGCACCCAGGCGATTGGGAAGCGGCGCTGCACAGCAAGGTGCAGACCACGCTCGACCCGCTGATCCGCGCCAACTACCGCGACCGCTTCGGCGCGGCGGTCGGCTACATCACCGGCTTCCCGGCGCTGAGCTTCTAACCGTTTTCCTCCTTAGGGAATTCACAACCCGCGAGCGCTCCGGCGCTACGCGGGTTTTTTTATGGCCGCCTACCGTGCGGCGCACGCCCTCCGATCAGACCGATAATGTGGCTAGCCTGTTCAAGGAGAGCGATCATGCTGAAAAGCACAGCGTCGGCAGCGGCCGTTTGGGCGTTCATGATGTCGTTGGGTATAGCCGGCTGCGGCGGCAGTTCCGGCAGCGGCGGCTCTGCCGTCGACGTGACGCCGCCGCCGACACCCCCCCCTCCCACGCCCGCCGGCCCGACCGTGCTGGCCTCCGGCCTGCAAATCCCGTGGTCGGTCGCGTTTCACGGCAGTACGCCGCTCATCAGCGAACGCGGCACGGCGCGCATCCAGGCGGTGGACACTAGCGGCACATTGACCACCATCGCCACCATTGCCGGCGTCAACGGTACCGGTGAAGGCGGCCTGCTCGGCATCGCCGTGCGCGACAATTTCCTGTATGCCTACTTCACCGCCGGCGTCGAGAACCGCATCGTGCGCTACCCGCTTACCGGCGCGGGCTCCGCCACGCGGCTGGGCGCCGCGCAGGCGCTGCTCGGCGGCATCCCGTCGGGCAGCAACCACAACGGCGGGCGCATCGCCTTCGGCCCCGACGGCATGCTGTACGCCGCCACCGGCGATGCCGGCACCAGCAGCCGCTCGCAGAATCTGGACTCGCTGGGCGGCAAAATCCTGCGCATGACGGCGGACGGCCGCGTGCCTTCGGACAACCCTTTCCCCGGCTCCTACGTCTACAGCTACGGCCACCGCAATGTGCAGGGCCTGGCCTGGGCCGCAGACGGCAGCATGTACGCGTCCGAATTCGGCCAGAACACCTGGGACGAACTGAACCAGATCAAGGCGGGCGCCAACTACGGCTGGCCGGATGTCGAGGGCAAGGCCGCCAACAGCAAGTACACCGATCCGCTGCAGCAATGGGCCACCGCCGACGCCAGCCCGAGCGGCATCGCCATCAGCGGCGCCAACATCTACATCGCCAACCTGCGCGGCGAGCGGCTGCGCAAAGTGCCGCTGGCGGCCCCCGGCACCGCCACCGAATTCTATGTCCGCGAATACGGCCGCCTGCGCGACGTGGTGGCCGCGCCCGGCGGCCGGCTCTACCTGCTCACCAACAACACCGACGGCCGTGGCACGCCCAAGCCCGGCGACGACCGCCTGCTGAGCGTCCCTCTGCCGTGAGCAAAACAACACTAGCGTTTAAAAATCTTTGTTTAATGATAGCAATATTGCCAAAAACGAAGTATTGTTATCGGCGCGCAGATGGGACGACCTGACCAGCATTGCGCCGTCAAAATTTTGCTTGGCGTACAATAATTTCACCCCAAGTGTTGTGCACAGCAACGGGAATTTTTATTGCCTGTTGTTAATGGCTGTGGGTCGGTCTACAATCGGAAAATTCACTCTGTCGTGTCACTTTGCGGAACTCGTTCATATGTCTTTTTTGTCCTCTGCTGCGCCCAAGTTAGCACCGTGGAAAGTTCTGTTGGTCGACGACGAACCAGACATTCATGACATCACCAAACTGACCCTGAGCCGCTTCCGTCTCGACGGCCGCGCGCTGACCTTTTTGCACGCCTACAGCGGCGCCGAAGCCAAGGAAGTGCTGGCGCGCGAAACCGATATCGCGCTGGTGTTCCTCGACGTGGTGATGGAGAAGGAAGACAGCGGCCTGGAAGTGGCGCGTTGGATGCGCGAAGACCTCGACAACCAGTTCACCCGCATCGTGCTGCGCACCGGCCAGCCCGGCCAGGCGCCGGAAGAACGCGTGATCGTCAACTACGACATCAACGATTACAAGGAAAAGACCGAGCTCGACCGCACCAAGCTGTTCACCACCACCTTCGCCGCGCTGCGCGCCTACCGCGACATCATGAAGGTGGAGGAAGCCCACCGCGCCCAGCTGAACTACCGCGAAGGCCTGGAGCGCGTGATCGCCGCCTCGGCCCACATCTTCCAGCAACGCAACCTGAAAGACTTCGCCAACGGCCTGCTGCAGCAAGTGGTGGCGCTGCTGCGCCTGGAACACAGCATGCTGCTGCGCCTGCGCGGCGCCACCGCCATCAGCGGCGAACACGAGTATGAAATCCTGGCCCAGATCGGCGACGAGCAAGGCAGCCTGCTGACCCCGGACGTGATCGCCCAGCTGGACGCCGCCAAGAGCAACAAGATCTCGCGCGTGGAAGGCGACACCTACATCGGCTACTTCCCCAACAACAGCGGCAAGGCTTCGCTGCTGGTGCTCAAGGGCGTGGCGGAAATCTCGGAGATCGACACCAAGCTGCTGGAAGTGTTCTGCTCGGGCGTGGCCATCGCCTTCGACAACATCCTCTTGAACCAGGAAATCACCGACACCCAGGCCGAACTGATCCTGCGCCTTGGCGACGTGGTGGAGTCGCGCTCGAACGAGGCCGGCAACCACGTGCGCCGCATGTCGGAAGTGTGCCACCTGCTGGCGAAGGCCTCGGGCATGCCGGAAGACGAAGTGGCCGTGCTGCGCCACGCCGCGCCGATGCACGACATCGGCAAGATCGCCACGCCGGACGCCGTGCTGCTGAAACCGGGCAAGCTCGACGCGGCCGAGTGGGAAATCATGAAGCAGCACCCGACGGTCGGCCTGTCCATCCTCGACGGTTCGCAGCGCCCGATCTTGAAGGCGGCCGCCGTGATCGCCCACCAGCACCACGAGAAATTCGACGGCAGCGGCTATCCGCAGGGCTTGAAAGGTGAGCAGATCCACCTGTACGCGCGCATCGTCGCCGTGGCCGACGTGTTCGACGCGCTGATGCACAAGCGCTGCTACAAGGAAGCCTGGCCGATCGCCAAGGTCATCGAACACCTGCGCGAAGTCGCCGGCCACCATCTGGACCCGGTGTATGTGGACCTGCTGATCAAGAACATCGACCAGGCCATGGCCATCAACGAACGCCTGCCGGACTAACTGCATAAGCATATTAGCAATTGTTCGTAGGAACTACATTTCCTAGCTCGTAAGATCGTAGTCTGTCTTCAGACCAGGATCTTACGATGCACAAACATGTACTCCCACCACTGATGCTGCTGGCCGCCTTGCCGGCCGCGCTGCACACCGTTCACGCGCAGGAAAGCGCCGCCATCGACGAAGTCACCATCGTCGGCTCGCGCGCCCGCAACCGCACCGTGTTCGACAGCGCCGTGCCGATCGACCGCTTTGGCGCGCGCGAGGTGGAGAACGCCCTCTCCAGCGGCGAAGTCGGCGCCGCCCTGCAGGCGTTGGCGCCGTCCATCAACTTCCCACGCATCGAATCGAGCGGCGCGGCCGACTCCGTGCGCGGCGTGCAGCTGCGCGGCCTGGCGCCGGATCAGGTGCTGGTGCTGATCAACGGCAAGCGCCGTCACGCCAGCGCCGTGCTGGACACCGAGAGCAGCTTTGCCGGCACCGTGCCGGTGGACGTCAACGCGATTCCGCCGGGCGCCATCGACCACATCGAGATCCTGCGCGACGGCGCCGGCGCGCAATACGGCAGCGATGCCGTGGCCGGCGTCATCAACATCGTTCTCAAGCAGCAGCGCACGGGCGGCTCGGCCTCGGTCAGCTACGGCGCCAACCACACCGACTTCGAGCCGACCAGGGAAAAGAAAACCGACGGCCAGACCAAGATCGTCAATGCCGACTACGGCATTCCGCTGGGCGACGCCGGCTTCTTCCGCTTCGGCGCCGAGAGCCGCAGCCGCAATCCGACCCAGCGCGCCGGCTTCAGCGACGCCGGCTGGACTTCGTGGAATGCCACGCCGGCCGACCTGGCGCTGGACGGCAAGGTGGTCTTCAAATCCGGCGACTCGCAGTCGCACAACAACTACCTGTTCTACAACGCCCTGCTGCCGCTGACCGAAGGCGTGGACGCCTACTCCTTCGCCACCGCCAACCAGCGCCAGTCGGACGGTAGCGCCTATTTCCGCTATCCGGGCGATCCGTCCAACGTGGCGGCGCTGTACCCGAACGGCTACCGCCCGGTGACGCACGGCGAAGCCAGCGACCTCAGCGTGGTGGCCGGCCTGCGCGTGAGCAGCGGCGCCTGGAACTGGGATCTCAGCGCCCGTCACGGCAGCAACATCTTCCACTACGACCTGAGCAACTCGGCCAACGCTTCGCTGGGCGCGCAAAGCCCGACCAGCTTCCACCTCGCCACCTTCGACTATCGCCAGAACGCGGTCAACGCCGACGTCACGCGCGAATTCGACTTCGGCGTGCCGATCAACCTGGCGCTGGGCGCCGAGTACATCCGCGAGACTTACACCAGCTCGCCGGGCGACGCCGCCTCCTACGCCGCCGGCGCCGTCTCCGATGCGCCGCCCGGCGCGCAAGCCGGCCCCGGCCTGCGCCCGCAGGACGCGTTCGACGGCAGCCGCAACATCGGCTCGGTCTACGCCGACATCGAAAGCGACATCACCAAGCAGCTGCTGGTGGGCGCGGCCGCGCGCTACTCGGACTACAGCGATTTCGGCAGCGCCAGCACCGGCAAGCTGTCGGCGCGCTACAAGTTCACCGAGCAATTCCTGCTGCGCGGCTCGCTGTCGAACAGCTTCCGTGCACCGGCGCTGGTGCAGACCGGCTTCCGCTTCTCCACGCTCAACTTCAACAGCGACGGCAGCGCCTTGCAGACCGCCTCGCTGCTGCCGGCCAGCGATCCGCTGGCGCGCGCCTTCGGCGCCCAGGCCTTGAAACCCGAGAAGTCGACCAACCTGTCGCTGGGCCTGGCGTGGAAACCGGCGCGCAACACCAGCTTCACGCTGGACGGTTACCGCATCAAGATCAAGGACCGCATCACCCGCACCAGCGATCTGCAAAGCGACGCCGCCACCGCCTACCTGGCCGGCATCGGCCGCAGCGACATCCAGTCCGTGGCCTACCTGGCCAACCTGCTGGACACCACCACCACCGGCCTGGACGCCGTGCTGAACCACGACCTGGCGCTCGCCGGCGGCAAGCTCAACCTGAGCGCCGCGCTCAACCTGAACAAGACCCGCATCGACCTGGTCCACCAAAGCTCGGCGGCGCTGGCCAAAATCGATCCCGAGCTCACCGTGCTGACCGACACCAGCCTGTTCCGCATCCGCAATGCCTCGCCCAGGAACAAGCTGGTGTTGAGCGCCGATTGGCAAGCCGCGCAATGGAGCCTGCTGGCGCGCGCCACCCGCTTCGGTCCGCTGAAAGATTTTTCCTACGATGAAGACGCCGAAATCATCGACGGCGTGCATGCGCAGCGCTTCGGCGCCGTCTGGACGCTGGACCTGGAGGCGCAATACAAGCTGACCAAGCAGCTGACGCTGGCCGTGGGCGCGGACAACCTGCTCGACCGCTATCCGCAGCGCGTGCGCGAAACCAACAACGCCACGTATGGCGGCGCCCTGCCCTACAACTTTATCAATCCGATCGGCGTCAACGGCGCATACTTCTACGGCCGCCTGCGCTACACCTTCTAAAGGACACCATGAAAAATTTGATTACCGCCCTCGCCCTCGGCGCCGCGCTGGCCGCCCCGGCCTTTGCCCAGCATGCGCTGGTGTTGCAGACCGACTTCGGCACCTCCGACGGCGCCGTCTCCGCGATGCGCGGCGTGGCCTATGGCGTCGACGCCAAGCTGACCGTGGCCGACCTGACCCACAACATTCCCGACTACGACATCTGGGTCGGCGGCTACCGCCTGTTCCAGACCGCAAACTACTGGCCGGAAGGCACGGTGTTTGTCTCGGTGATCGATCCGGGCGTGGGCACCACGCGCAAGTCGGTGGTGCTGAAAACCAAGGGCGGCCGCTACTTCGTCGGTCCGGACAACGGCCAGTTCACCCTGATCGCCGAGCGCGACGGCGTGGCCGAGCTGCGCGAGATCGACGAGTCGGTCAATCGCCTGGCCGGCTCCGGCGAGTCCTACACCTTCCACGGCCGCGACGTGTACGCCTACGTCGGCGCGCGCCTGGCTTCGGGCGCCATCGGCTACGAGCAGGTCGGTCCGGTGCTGCCGGTCGATTCCGTGGTCAAGATCCCGTATCAAAAGGCGGTACGCAGCGGCGACACCATACGCGGCATCATCCCGGTGCTGGACGTCAAGTACGGCAACGTCTGGACCAATGTGCCAAAGGCACTGTTTGAAGAATTGAAGATCGGCCTGCACGACAAGGTGCAAGTGCGCATCCTGCACAAGGGCAAAGAGGTCAACAAGGTGGTGGCGCCGTTCGAGCACACTTTTGGCGGCGTGGCGAAAGGCAAGCCGCTGGTTTACCTGAACAGCCTGCTCGACGTGGCGCTGGCCACCAGCCAGGGCAACTACGCCGCCAAGTACAAGATCGACTCGGGCGTGGATTGGGAAGTGGAAATCAGTAAAGCCAGGAAGTGATCTGGCGTTGACGACCTAGCGTGAATTTTCCTGCTGTTTCACCAGCCGCTCAGTCGTTGAACGCAGCGACTTGAGCGCCTGGGTCACATATTCCAACAGCTTCTCGTCTTCCGCGCGCTGCGCATCGAAGGGCGCGGCGGGCGGCGAGTAGGAGCCGGAGGCTTCGGCCTCGACCGAGGCCTGCTGCTCGGCGTAGGCGCTGCGGCCTTCCGAATAGGCATCGGAGGTTTCCGCCTCGGCCGAAGGGACGCCGGCGTCCGACGCCACGGCGCTCACGTCCGGCAGGCCGCTGTCGGACGCGGTCTTCAACACGCCGGCCGCCTGTTTCAGCTGGGCGGCCAGCGTTTTCAATTGCTGCAACACCGCCTTGGCGTCCTTGCCGCCAAACAACAGCAACATGCGGCGCAGCGCTTCAATCTGCTTCTTGATCTCGATCACGCGGTCGCGCGCCTGGGCCTTCTGGTCCTGATCGGCGCGCATGGACAGTCCATCGACTGTCGCAGCGTTCTTCTTGGCAATATCGAGCTGTTTTTGCAGCAGGTCTTGATAGGCGTCGCTATTAAAGCCGGCGCTGGAGGATGATGGTATGGCAAACATAGGAAAGTCCCACGAGAGGCTGGTCTATCTATACAGGCGACGTGACCAGCACTTTCGTTAAACTTACTTGCGCTTGATCTTGGGGAAGCGCAACTTGTAATGCAAGCCCATGCCCGGCGCGCTCACCACTTTGACCGTGCCGCCCAGCGCGCCGGTCACCAGGTTGAACAGGATGTGGGCGCCCAGCCCGCTGCCGCCCGAACCACGCTTGGTGGTGAAGAAGGGGTCGAACAGCTGCCCCAGCGTGCTGCTGTCCATGCCGGCGCCATCGTCGCTGTAGTCGAAGTCGACGAAGTCGCCGTCCACCTTGCCGCTGATGGTGATCTTGCCCGACTGCCCGTCCTCGAAGCCGTGCACCAGAGAGTTGACCACCATATTGGTGACGATCTGCGAAATCGCGCCGGGGAAGCTGGCCATGTTGATGTGGTCTTCGCAGTTGATCTCGATCTGGATCGGCTTGCCCTTGAGCTTGGGCTGCAGCGACAGCAGCACCTCGTCCAGGTACTTGCGCAGGTTGAAGCTGCGGATATCGTCAGAAGACTGGTCCACCGCCACCTGCTTGAAGCTGCGCACCAGGGCCGCCGCGCGTTGGGTGTTGGTGGTCATGATCTTCAGCGACTGGTCGATGATGTCGAAGAACTGGTTCAGGCCGTCCTCGTCGAGCACGCCGTTGGCCATGTCTTCGCGCGTCAGCTTGAGTTCTTCCACCAGGTGGCTGGTGGCGGTCACGCAGATGCCCAACGGCGTGTTGATCTCGTGCGCCACGCCGGCCACCAGGCGGCCCAGCGAGGCCAGCTTCTCCTGCCGCACCAGTTCGCCCTGCGCGTCCTTGAGCGAGGTCAGCGCGCTTTCCAGCGCGGCGTTCTGCTCTTCCAGCTGCTCCTTGGACATGCGGATCTGGCGGTCGGCCTGCATGCGCGCGATGGCCACCGCCACGTGGCTGGCCATGAAGGCCAGGATGTCGAGGTCGGCCTGGGTGTATTGCACCGTGTCGTCGTAGCTTTGCACGATGATCACGCCGTAGGCCTGGTCGCCCAGCAGCATGGGCGCGCCCATCCAGCTGGCGATGCCGACGTGGCCCAGCGGGTGCTCCATCTCGCCGCTGTCGACCAGCGCGCGGAAGCCGTCGCGGTCGAGCAGCATGGCCTGCTTGCGCTGCAGCACATAGGACGACATGCCGACGCCGTAGTCGAAGCGCTTGACGGGCGCGTGCTCGTCCTTCTCGTCGACAAAATACGGGATGCTGATTTCCTGGGTGTCCGGGTGGTACAGCGCCATCAGGAAGTTCTTGGCGGGCACCAGCTCGCTGATGATCTGGTGCAGGCGCATGTTCAGGCGGCTGCCGCCGGTGGCCGTGGCCGACAGGTTGGCCAGCTCGTACAGGCCGCGCTGGATGTTCTCGGCGCGGCGGCGCTCGGCCACCTCGTGCTGCAGCTGGGCCGTGCGTTCCAGCACCGCGCGTTCCAGCCGGTCCATGCTCTGCAGGCCTTGCAGCGCGCTCGACACGTGATTGGCGATCAGCGCGAACAGCGCCTGGTCTTCATCGCTGAAGGTGTGTTCCTTGTCGTAGCTCTGGATCACCACGGCGCCCACCGCCTGGTGGCTCTGGTCCAGCAGCGGGCAACCCATCCAGTGCTCGGCCACGGTGCCGATACCGAAGCCGGCGTTGTCCTCGCGCTTGGAGTGGTGCTCGGCCGCCGTCATGACGATGGTTTCGCGGCTCAGGATCACGGCCGCCGTCGGCGACTCACCGGCCACCAGCTCGAACAATTCATCGCGGTCCGGCGCCTCGTCGACCTCGTCGACGTAGTACACGAAACGCACCATATTGGCCGGCCGCTCGTGATCGCTGAGCGCGACGAAGAAGTTGGCGGCATACATGATGCGGCCAAGTGCCGAATGCACGGCCTGCAGGAATTCGCTGATATCGGTACAGCTGCTGGATTTACGCCCGATTTCGAGCAGCACGGTTTGAACGGCTTCCAGCCGGGTGAGGCGACTTTCCATCAGATTTCCTATGTTGTGACCGGGATTGCGGCCATGAGGTACATGCGCATAGGAAATACTAGCAGGTACTGCCCCTCCAGGGCCAGCGCCTTGATGATGTTGTGCCGGGCCGCGCAACGCGCCGCCCGGCTGTGCGCTTGCGCGCGGAACGTCTACTTATGCAACGTCCGAGGATTTACGCTGTCGTCGCACGGCCAGCGCGCCGACCAGACCCAGGCCTCCCAGCAGCATGCCGTAGGTGGCTGGCTCGGGCACTGCGCTCACGGTGGCGCTACCGGTGTAGGTGCCGGCGGCTTTGGACAGCACGGTGCCGCTCACCAGCAGGAAGTAGCTGCCTGCGGCCAGCGGGGCCGAGCTCAGTTCCCACTGGTCGGTTTTGCCGGTCGACAACTGCGTGCCTTTCAGCACCAGGCCATCGGCATTGAACAGGCTCAGACCCAGGATATCCAGGCCGTTCTTTTCATTGCCCGACGACGAGAAGGTGTCGGCGAAGATGGAGCCGGCGGTCGTCAGCGTGAAGTTGTAACGCTCGGCGAAGGTGTTGGCAGCGTTGTTGCCGGTGAAATGCTGGCCGAAAATGTCGGCGCCGGCGGTCAGGTCCAGCGCGGTGTCCACGTGGCTGATGTCGGCCGCCATGGCGCCCTGCGCCATGAATGCTGCGCTGGCTACGGCGATGGCGCTGGCAATGCGTTTTGCTGATTTCATAGGTAATCCTCCTTGGGCTAACAAAAAAAAACGGCGTACGAAATACACCGCTCAGGAGGTCCAAAATGTATCAGCCGAGCTCGCTCAAACCGGGCGCGCACGATAGAGTGTTACATCCCCTTACACGTTTATTTAACGAAATCTTAATTCTTCAAAGGCACACAAGCTTGCATAACTGAAGTGACTTTAGGGTTTTTTATAACTGTTTTCTATCCACGCCGAGGCCGAGGTGGCGCTCAGTTTGAAGGTCGGCGCCACGCGCACGCGGGCCAGTTCTTCGCCGTACTGGTCGAAGGCGCTCAGGGTGGCGTAGGGGTCGTCCTCGTCGGGCGTGATGTCGAGGCATACCTTGACCGGGCCGTCGTCGGTGCCGACCGTCACGTTCTTGTGCAGTTGGGCGTGCAGCTGCTGTTCGTGGCGACGGAGCACTTCGTTGGCGGTCTTGACCAGGGTGTTGAAGGCGTTGACGTCCAGCGGCTTGGGATTTTTCTTGTCGCGGCCCATGGTCCACGGCCCCACCAGCGCCGGCTCTGGTTCACCGTCCTTGATCATGGCCACGGCCCAGCCGTCGTCGTCGTCGTTCTTGATCACGCGGGCGGTCCAGCCGTTGCCTTGCCACAGGCGGTCTTCCTGTACCAGGGCGTTCTCATCCGCATCGGGGTAATCGTTACTCATACTTATGGTCGTTTCGAAATGAAAGTGGGGGTGGAATAATAAGCCCCTCGCAGCGTAACAACAATAGGAACCCGGCACCATGCGCAAGATTTTCCCCCTCCTGCTCGCCGCCGCCTGCGGCGGCGCCCACGCCCAGAGCGAGGTGCAGATTTACGGCCGCCTCAACGTCGCGCTGGAAAGCCTGCAAAACGACGGCGCGCGCGTCACGCGACTGAGCAACAACCGCTCGGTGCTGGGCTTTCGCGGCACCGAGGACGTCGGCGGCGGCGTCCGCATCCTGTTCCAGATCGAAGGCACGTTGTCGCCGGACACCGGCGCCGGCAGCCCGGCCGCGCGCGACACCCGGATCGGCATCCAGGGCGCGGCCGGCACGCTGTTCGCCGGCAACTGGGTCACGCCCTACAACGGCGCCACCGCCGGCCTCGATCCCTATTACCCGACCACCGCCGGCTACATGAGCATCATGGGCAACGGCGCGGCGGCCAGCGTCAGCAACACCAGCGACACCGCCTCCTTCGACCGCCGCCAGCAGAACAGCGTGCACTACTGGAGCCCGGCCTGGAACGGCCTGCAGCTGCGCCTGGCCCACGGCCTGAGCGAAGAGCGTCCGGCCAGCGGCGCCAAGCCTTCCCTGAGCTCGGGCGCGCTGGTCTACGAACAGGGACCGTGGTACGCCAGCGCCGCCTACGAACGCCATCGCGCCTACCAGGGACCGGGCCTGGACGACAGCGCCGCCCGGCTGGGCGCGGCCTACCGCTTCGGCGCCACCCGCGTGGCGCTGGTGGCCGAGCGCTTGCGCTATGAAACGGCGACCGGCACGCTGACGCGCAACGACGCCTTCGTCGCCGTCACTCACCAGGTCGGCCGCCATGCCTTCAAGGCCAGCGCCGGCCACGCCGGCGACGGTGGCGGCAGCGCGCCGGACGGCGCCACCATCGGCTTCGTCCGCAAGGGCGCGGACACCGGTGCCAGCCACTACACGGCAGGCTACGACTACACCCTGTCGCCGCGCAGCGCCGTGTACGCCTACTACAGCCACCTGTCGAACCAGCGCAACGGCGTGGTGGACTTCGCCATTAACAGCCTGGGCGCCCGCCCGGGGGCCACCCTGAAGGGCCTGGCGGCCGGGCTGCGCCACAACTTCTAGGGCCGTCCCGAGGCGGAAAGACCAGCGCAAAAGCCCGCAACGCATGCGGGCTTTTTTGTATTCGGATGTTGCGACCTCAGCAGGTCATGCAGGGGCGCCGCTCGATGATCGGCGGTTTCAGCGGCGTGACGCGCGGATCGATGGCCGGCTCCGGCATCTCGTAGCTGAACGGCGTGATGATAATCGGCGGTATCGTGGGAGGCGCCGAAGGGGGGCCTTTCGGGCCGCCGCCGGACAGGCGCAGGGCGCTACGCTGGCGCCGCGTGTAGTTGCATACCGAAGGGATCGATTGCCCTTCGCTCATTGCTAGCCAAGCCATGTTAATGCCCTCCAGAAGGAAGTGAGATTATCAGTTTAGATCAGCATATCTTTAAATCAAGGTCGAATACGGCTGTTCGTCGTGGCCCTGATGCGTTCCATCCTGCAAATCCGCCGGTCTGTCGCAATCCGATGGCTGGCGCGGGGCGTCGCCGGTACAGTTCAACCATGCCAAACGGCATTAACAAGTAACGACAACATCGCTGACACACACTACACGAGGTAACGCCATGAACACCAAAGCCAAAAAACTGATCTTCGCCGCCGTGATCTTCCTGATGGTGGTTGCTGTCTGCCAATCGACGTTTGGCGACGGCATGTCCGTCAACTTCGACGGCGATGAAATCGACGGCCCGCTGGGGGCGTTGCTGGCGGTGGTGTTCGGCGGCGCCGGCATGCTGCTGGCCGGCGTGGTGCTGACCTGCGTGGCGATCTTCCTGTGCATCCTGTTCGCCAGCCTCGGCATCCTGGCCGTGTTCGGCGTCGGCCTGGCGGCCGTGGTGGCGATGGCGGCGGTGTCGCCCCTGTTGCTGCCGCTGCTGATCCCGTTCGGTCTCTACTGGTTCCTGGTCAGCCGCCCACGCAAGCAACGCCTGCAAGCGACCATGCAACAGCCAGTGTAAAGTTTCAACCGGAAGCGGCCGGGACTTGAAGCCCCGGCCGATCCGCCTCGACATCCATCAGTTCCACCCGGTTGCGCCCGCCACGCTTGGCGCAATACAAAGCCTGATCGGCGCGGATCAGGGCCGGGTCGCCAGCGGGCGTCTTGCCGCCCATCGCCGCGATGCCGATGCTGACCGTAATCGCCAGCGTCCGGCCATCATCGAGCACCATCGGCGTCTGCTCCACCTTCAGCCGCAAGCGCTCGGCAAACACCGCCGCCGCATCCAGGTCGGTCCCCGGCAACAACACCGCGAATTCCTCGCCGCCGATGCGGCCCAGCATGTCGATCTTGCGCTGGCCTTCGCGCATCAGCTCAGCCAGCTGGCGCAGCACGGCATCGCCGGCCGCGTGGCCGTGCTCGTCGTTGATGCGCTTGAAATGGTCGATGTCAAGCAACAGCACCGCCGCGCCGGCGCCGATATCGCGCTGCAGACGCCCCTGCTCTTCGTGCAGCCGGCGCATGAATTCGCGCCGGTTCGGCAGGCCGGTGAGGAAGTCGGTGGTGGCCAGCACGCGCAGCTCGTCGTCCATGCGGCGCCGTTCGGTGATGTCAAGCGTCGAGACGATCACGAAGTCGAGGCTGTGGGTGTGGCCCGGCATCACCAGCAGGGTCAGTTCGTTGAGGCGGGCCACGCCGTCGAGCCGCTCGAAACTGCCTTCGCAGGCGAAGAAGTGGCGGCCCTGCGCCAGCGCCGTCACGGCCTGGGCGAAGTTCGGCATGGCGGCGGCGTCGAAGTTCTGCGCCAGCGTCAGCTCGGCCAGATCCTTGCGGCCCGGCGGCGCCGCCACCTGCTCCAGCGCGGCGGCGTTGACGTCCAGGATGCGCACCAGCGACGCCAGCCGCCGCAGCTGGCTCGGATTGGCCTGCAGGTAGGCCTCCAGGTCGTCGATGCCGGAACTTTCGAACTCCGCCAGCGCATTGCGCACCGCCGACCAGTCCTGCTCCCACAGCGCCACCGGCGCGTGGTCGTACAGGCTGCGGAAGCGCGCTTCGCCGGCGCGCAGCGCCACCGCCGCCTGCGCCTGCTCGATGGCGATGCCGGCCACCCGCGCGCCCTGTTCGATCAGGGCGATGTTGGCCATGCTGGGCAGGCGCGCGTCGCGGTGGTAGATGGCGAAGGTGCCGAGCACCGCGCCGCTGGTGCTGATGATGGGATCGGACCAGCACGACCCCAGCCCGGCCTGCAGGGCCTGGTCGCGGTATTCGGCCCACGACGGCGCGCTGCGGATATCCTCCACGATCACGCGGCTGCGCGTGAGGATGGCCTGGCCGCAGGCGCCAAGCCCGCTGTGGATCGACTTGCCGTGCAAGGCGGCGTTGAAGAAGGCCGGCAGGCTGGGCGCCGCCCCCACCAGCAGATGCTCGCCGCTTTCATCGAGCAGCAGGATGCTGCACAACATGTCCTCGTTGGCCGCTTCGACACCCAGCACCACGCTCTCCAGGATGGTCTGCAGCGGCGCGCCGGTGGCCAGCAGCTCCAGCACGTGGCGGCGGGCCTGCTCGCGCTGTTCGATGCTGGTGCGCTCGGTGATGTCGCGGAAGGACCAGAGCCGCGCCGGTTCGCTGCCCATCTGCAGCGCGCGCGTGTGCTTCTCGATCACGCGGCCGTCCTTCAGGAGCAACACCTCGTGCTCCTCCGCCAGCGCCGCGCCGCGCTGCACGCCGGGCAGCACCAGCTGCGCCGGTTCGTCCAGCCGCAGGCCACATTCGGGATGGCGCAGCTGCGCGCACATGTGGGCCATCAGCACGGCGCCGTCGCCCTGCCAATCCAGCTGCTCGGGCACGTTCCACAACTCGCGGAAACGGCGGTTGGAGTTGAGCACCGTGCCTTTCAGGTCGTCGACCAGGATGCCGTCGACGGTGGAGTCCAGGATGCTGCGCAACATCGCCTGGCTGCGCTGCGCGCTGTCGGCCAACACCATCAGCGCGTGCTGGCCTTCCTTCAGTTCCTCGGCCAGCGCGTGGCTGCGCTGCTGGCCTTGCCGCGCTTGCCGGCGGCCGCGCGCCAGCAGCCAGGTCAGCCCGGCCAGCAGCACGCTGATCGCCCCGCCGAAGCCGGCGATCTGCTGCGCCTTGTCGCTGCGCACGGACGGCGCCGGCAGCATGGAAATGCGCAGCGTCCAGCGGTGGCTGGCGATGCTGATCTGCTGGCGCGTGGAGCGCAGGCCGTCGCCGGCCTTTGCCTGCGGCGCGCTGTCGTACATCAGCGCCTCCGGCGCCACAGCATCGCCGTCGTAGATCTCCACGTCCAGCGCGGCCGCGCGCGGCCCGCCCAGTCCCGCCATCAGGTCGCCGACGCGGAACGGCGCATACACCCAGCCGTTGATGGCGGCGCGGCGCTGCGCCAGCGTGGCGATCGGCTGCGGATGGTTATACACCGGCAGCACGATCAGGAAACCGGCCTGCTCCGGCGTGCCGGCGATTTCCTGTACCAGCTTGATGCTCGCGCTCATGGCCGGCAGGCCGGAGTCACGCGCCTGCTCCAGCGCGGCGCGGCGGCGCGCCTCCGAAGCGGGATCGAAGCCGAACGCCAGGCGGTTGTTGTCGGTGAACGGTTCGAGGTAGATGATGGGCGAGTACCAGTCGCGCTGGCCCGGCGGGAACACGCGGTAGTCGGGATGGCCGCCGCGCCGCACGATGGCCTGGTGCACCTCGATCTGCTGCGCGCCCACCAGTTGCATGTAGCCGACGCCGTGCACGCCGGGGAAATGGCGGTTCAGGTCCTGGCCGGCGAGGTAGGTCTGGAATTCCTCGCGGTCCACCTGCTGGGAGCTGGCGAACAGGCCCTGCACGCCGTACAGCACCTGCACATAGGTTTGCATGCGCTGATCGAGATTGTTGACCAGTTCGCGCACGCGGCCGTCGAAGTCGGCCTGCGCATCCTGCTCGGCGTCGGCGGCGGCGCCGCGCCACAACACCGCCGTCACACCCAGGCAGCCGCTGAGCACCAGTGCCGGCAGGACGCCCGGTGCGAGCAAGTCCTGCAGCAGGCGGCGCAGCCGTGCCTGGATGTCGGAGGGCATCTACACCTCGGCGCCGACGAACTGGTGGTAGCCCCGGGCGCGCAAGGCGCACGCCGGACAGGTGCCGCAGCCGTAGCCCCAATCGTGCAGCGCGCCGCGCTCACCCAGGTAGCAGGTGTGGGTGCCGTCGCGGATCAGGTCCACCAGGCGCTGGCCGCCCAGTTCCATGGCCAGTTCCCAGGTTTGTTTTTTATCGCGCCACATCAGCGGCGTTTCCAGCTTGAGGCGCGTGTCCATGCCGAGGTTGAGCGCCACCTGCAGCGCCTTCATGGTGTCGTCGCGGCAGTCCGGATAGCCGGAGAAATCGGTCTCGCACATGCCGCCGACCAGCACCGTCAGGCCGCGCCGATACGCCACCGTGGCGGCCACCGTCATGAACAGCAGGTTGCGGCCGGGGACGAAGGTGTTGGGCAGGCCGTTGGCCTGGGTTTCGATGGCGATGTCGTGGGTCATGGCGGTGTGCGAAATGGCCGAGATCAGCGACAGGTCGATCATGTGGTCTTCGCCCAGCTTGGCGTTCCACTCGGCGGACTGGCCGCGCAGGCTCTCCAGCAGCGCCGGGCGCACCGTCAGTTCGACGGCGTGGCGCTGGCCGTAATCGAAGCCGATGGTTTCGACGCGGGCATAATGTTTCAGCGCCCAGGCGAGACAAGTGGTGGAGTCCTGGCCTCCGCTAAACAGGACCAGGGCGGTATCGGTAGGCAGCATAGTTCTTTCCAGATGAAGCAATATTATTAGTACGCCATCTTTCTGGGCAATCCGGTAACATGCTCATTAGCGTACACCTTATGGAGTCTCATGTTACCGGCATCACCAGCAAAAAAACGGGCAGGATCACGAATTTTGGCACAAGTTGTGGCAAAAGGGTCGGCCTGCCTCGGCGCGGCCGTGCTGGCGATGGCGGCGCAGGCGGCCGATGGCTTCAACTACGAGGTCCGCATCGACGCGCCCGGCGACGTGCGCGAACTGCTGGAGAAAAACCTGGACGTGGTGCGCTTTCGCGGCAACGACCGCATCGACCGCGAACAGCTGCAACGGCTGGTGCGGGTGGCGCCGGAGCAGATCCGCACGCTGGTGGCGACCGACGGCTACTATTCGCCGGTGGTGAGCGCGCAGCTGGACCGCGAAACCGGCACGCCGCTGGTCAACATCAAGGTCACGCCGGGTGAACCGGTGCGGGTGGGCGAAGTCGATCTGCAGCTGCAGGGCTTTGCCGCCCATCCCGACCAACCACCCGACAAGCAGTTCGACGTGAATGCGCTGAAGGCCGCGTGGCCGCTGAAAAAAGGCGCGGTGTTCCGCCAGGACGCATGGGAAAGCGCCAAGCGCGGCATCCTGCGCTCGGTGGTGCAGACCCGCTATCCGCGCGCGCAGCTGGTGGAAAGCCAGGCCACGGTGGACCCGGAATCGCACATTGCCCTGCTGCGGGTGGTGATCGACAGCGGCCCGGAGATGCGCTTCGGCGAACTACGCATCGAGGGCCTGCAACGCTACCCGGCATCGGTGGTGCGCAATCTCAATGAGATCGATCCCGGCGACTACTACAGCGAGGCGGCGCTGCAATCGTATCAATCGCGCCTGCAGGACACCGGCTACTTCGCCAGCGTGGACGTGAGCGCCGACATGAGCGCCATCCTCAACGAGCAGCTCGACGCCGCCAGCATGACGCCGGAGCAGAACGCGGCCACCGCCATGGCGCCCTTGCCGCTGCTGGTGCGCGTGGTGGAGAACAAGCGCAAGAACGTCAGCGCCGGTGTCGGTTATTCGACCAATACCGGCAACCGCACTTCGGTGACCTATGACGACTTGTCGGTGTTCGGCCTGCGCCTGAAAAGCGCGCTGACGCTGGAGACCAAGAAGCAAACCGCCACCGGCAGCTTCTATTTCCCGGTGACGCCGGAAGGCTACAACGACAGCATCGGCGCGTCGTTCGAGCGCAGCGACATTTCCGGCGAAGTCACCAGCGTCTCCAGCGTGGCCGCCAAGCGCGCATGGGGCACGCCGCTCCAGGAGCGCAACATCACGCTGGAGCTGCTGAGCGAGACCAAGACGGTGGGCGGCATCCCGTCCAGCCAGAGCAAAAGTTTGCCGCTGACCTACGGCGTCACCTGGCGCAAGCTCGATAACCTGCTGTTCCCGACCAAGGGCTATGCGCTGAACGCGCAGCTGGGCGGCGCGCTGCTGCCGATCCTGACCGACGAAGCCTTCGTGCGCGGCTATCTGCGCGGCGTGGCCTATCTGCCGTTGGGCGTGAGTTCCAACGCGATCTTCCGTGGCGAGGCTGGCGCGCTGGCATCGCGCGAGAAGAACGGCGTGCCGGCCGTGTACCTGTTCCGCGCCGGCGGCGACCAGTCGGTGCGCGGCTATGCGTATCAGGAGTTGGGCGTGCCGGTCGATGGCGCGATCACCGGCGGCCGCTACCTGGCCACGGCCAGCGCCGAATACCAGTATTGGTTCAAGCCGCAGTATGGCGCGGCGGTTTTCTATGACGCGGGCAATGCCGGCGACAGTTTCAGCGCCCTGCATCCGAAATCGGGTTACGGCATCGGCGCACGCTGGAAGAGTCCTGTGGGGCCGATCAACGTCGATGCGGCGTATGGGCACGCGGTCCGCAAATATCGTTTGCACTTCTCGCTGGGATTCACTTTCTGATGGCTGACCAAGACCAAACTCCACAATCTGATACGCCGCCGGCGCGCCGACGCTGGCCGCGCCGCGTGGCGATCGGCGTGGCCGCCGTGGCGTTGCTGCTGCTCGGCGCGTTCTGGCTATTGGGCCGCGAGTCTACGTTGCAGCAGTTGGTGCAGCGCGTGGCCGCCGCCAGCGGCGGACAGATTACCGTCAGCGGCGTGAGCGGATCGCTATACCACCGCATGCACATCGATAAGCTGGTCTATCGCAGCAAGGATAGTGTGGTGACGGCGGAGCAGATCGACATCAACTGGTCGCCGCTGCAGTATTTTTCCGAAGGGCTGACCATCAGCGAGCTGCATGCGCGCAGCCTGCTGGTGCAGAGTACCGGGCCGTCGGAGCCGGCGAAGATGCCGGAGTCGCTGGCCTCGCCGATTAAGCTCAGCATCGCCGACGGACGGCTGGACAAACTGACGCTGACCGGAGCCGACGCCGGCGGCAAAGTAAGCAGCACGGTGATCGACCGCCTGCGCTTCCAGCTGGACGGCGACCGCAGCGCGTGGCAGCTGCGCCAAGCCTCGGCACACACCGCGTTTGGCGACGTCACGGCGGAAGGCACCATCGCAGGCGCCAAACCGTTTGCGCTGCAAGCCAAGGCGTCGCTGGTCTACGGCGCGGCGGGCCCGAGTCAGGCGCGGCTGGCCCTGCAAGCAGGCGGCGACCTGGCGCTGCTTAAACTGAAGTCGCAAGGCGCAGCCAATGGCGCCAGCGGCGAAGCCACGCTGGCGCTGGCGCCGTTCGACGCCATCATCCTGCGCGCCATCGACCTGACCGGCCGCGATCTCGATCCCGCCAGCTACAACGCCGCCTGGCCGCAAGCGAAGCTCAGTCTGAAGCTGTCGGCAAACATCACCAAAGACCAACAACTCTCCGGCCAATTCGCCCTGCTCAACCAGGGCAAGGCCGCGCCGCTCGACCAGAACGGCCTGCCGCTGCAAACCTTCAGCGGCCGCCTGGACGGCACCCTTACCGCCGCCCTACTGGACAACGTCCTGCTCGACTTCGGCCCCGCCGGCAAATTCACCGGTAGCGGCAAGGTGCAGCGCAGCGGCCCGGACGCCGGCATCGACGCCGCCAACTTCAAGCTGCATACCGACCGCTTCGACCTGAAGAACATCCACACCAGCATCAACAAAACCGCCGTCGCAGGCGACATCGCCGTCACCAGCACGCCGAAGCAGCAAGCCCTGAACGCCACCCTGGCCGAGAAAGGCCTGCGCCTCGACCTGCAAGCCACACTGGCCGACGCCCTGCTGCAACTGCACCAGGCACGCCTGCTAGCGAAGAAAGGCAGCATCACCGCCACCGGCCAGGCCAGCCTGAAAGACAAGCAGCCCTTCAGCGCCAAGCTCACCCTCGACCACTTCGATCCCTCCGCACTGGGCACCCGTTACCCGATCGCGGACCTGAACGCGGACATCAACGCCAACGGCGCGCTGTCGCCGGCATGGCAAGTGGCGGCCGGCTTCCAGATCAAGGCCAGCAAGTTGATGGGCCAAACGCTGACCGGCAACGGCAAGCTGAATGCCGACGCCCGCCATATCAGCGGCGTCGACGCCCACCTGGCCATGGCGCAAAACACCGCCGACATCAGCGGCAATTTCGGCGCACCGGGCGAGCAGTTGCGCTGGAAGGTCGATGCGAAACAGCTGTCCGCCGTCAGCAGCGATTTGCTGGGCGCGATCGCCGCCAGCGGCGTGGTCACCGGCAGCATGGAAGCGCCGCGCAGCAGCTTCGACGCGGACGCGCGCGGCCTGGCCCTGGCCTCGGCCAAGCGGCCTGGCGATAGCCTGATCCACGCGGCCGGCGAAGTGGCGGTCATCAAGGGCACGCCGGAGTTGAAATTGAACGGCACCATACAGCGACTGAATCCAGCGAGCTTCGGCGCGGCGCAGGCAGGCGCCATCAACGCCAGTTTCAGCGGCGACGCCCACCTGGCCGCCGACTGGCGCGCGGCCGTGAACCTGACCTTGCAGCCATCGACTTTCGCCAACGCGCCGCTGTCCGGCTATGCCAAACTGACGGCGGCCAAGGGCAGCATCAGCAATGCCGATGTCGATCTGCGGCTGGCGACCAACAGCCTGCAGGCCAAGGGCAGCTTCGGCAGCGCGCTCGACAAGCTGGAATGGAAACTCGACGCGCCGCAGCTTGGCGCGCTCGGGCCGCAGTTCGGCGGCACGCTGCGCGCCAGCGGCACGCTGTCCGGCACCAGCGCGCGACCAGCCGTCGCAATCGCGCTCGACGGCAGCAAGATCCGCACGCCAGGCCAACAGGAAATCGGCGCCATCAAAGGCAGCGCCACGCTGGGCAACACCATCGCCATGGCGAGCGGCACCCCGGCAGGCGCGGCGCAAGGCGGCGCCGGACGCGGAACGGCGCGCGGCAGCGCTGGGCGCGGAACGCCGGCGGGCGGCGCGGCATCCGACGTAATGGCCGACGTGCCGCTGGTGAGCGACATCGAGATCACGCGCTACGTATCGCCCGCCATCTCGCTCGACAAGGCGCGCCTGCAAACCAGCGGCACGCGCTCGGCGCACATCATCCAGCTCAACGCCAGCAATCCCGACTTCGACGCCGCCCTGCGCGTCAAAGGCGGCTGGGCCAACGACACCTGGACCGGCGCCATCGACACCCTGCAAAACAAAGGCCGCTTCGCCCTCACCCTCACCGCCCCGGCGCCGCTGAAACTGGTGGCCCCCGACGACACCGGCGTCGCCGGCCTGCTCAAGCCTGAACAGATCGCGCTGGGCGCCACCACCATCCAGCTGCCGTCGGGCTCCGTGCGCATAGACTACCTGGAAAAAGCCGGCGCCACCTGGCGCAGCAAAGGCCAAGCCGCCGGCGTGCCGGCCAACTACCTGGCCCAACTCTCCGAAGCCTGGCGCGACAACGTCCGCAGCAACATGACCATCGGCGCCGAATGGGGCCTGAACCTGCAAGCGGCTACCCGCACGCTGGCCGGCATGGTCCACGTCTACCGCGAACAGGGCGACCTCACCATCATCGGCGCCGACCTGCCGCAGGCGCTCGGCCTGCGCACGCTCGACGCCCGCGCCGACGTCACCGACGGCACGCTGCGCGTACAACTCAACATCGACGGCACGCGCGCCGGCCAGGCCAAACTT
Source organism: Duganella paludis (assembly GCF_054461335.1). Taxonomy (NCBI): domain Bacteria; kingdom Pseudomonadati; phylum Pseudomonadota; class Betaproteobacteria; order Burkholderiales; family Oxalobacteraceae; genus Duganella; species Duganella paludis. The sequence continues at coordinate 3,692,540 of NZ_CM136922.1, read as the reverse complement.
GACGGCAGCGCGCAACTGATCGACGGCCGCCTGGCCGATGACAGCACCTTCAACTTCACCGGCAGCGCCAACATGGGTTCCCTGGCCTGGCTGGCGCCGCTGGCCGGCCAACCGGGCCTGGAGATCGACGGCACGCTGAAGATGGCCGTCGGCGGCACCGGCACCATAAGCGCACCGCAGCTGAACGGCGACATCACCGGCGACAAACTAAGCGTCAACTGGCTGGACCAGGGCATCAAGCTGCGCAACGGCCAGCTGCAAGCCCACCTGACCGGCGACCAGCTGCAACTGCAAAAACTGGCCTTCGACGGCGCCCAAGGCCGCGCCCAGGCCGACGGCTGGATACGTTACGCCGCCAACGAGGCGACCATGCAGCTCAAGCTCAGCGCCGACAAGCTGGAGATGCTGTCGCGCCCCGACCGCATCCTGGTCATCAGCGGCACCAGCAGCCTGACGCGCGACGCCAAGCACTTCCAGCTGGACGGCAAATTCCGCGCCGACCGCGCCAACATCGAACTGGCCGGCGCCGACACGCCGACCTTGAGCGACGACGTGGTCATCGTCGGCAAGGGCAAGGCGCCGGTCAAGACGGCGCAAGGCATGCCGCTGAATATCGACGTCGAAGCGGACCTGGGCGACAACTTCAAGCTCAAAGGCAAAGGGCTCGATGCGGAACTGGCGGGCACGCTGCGCATCCGCGTCGCCGACCGCCGGCCGCCGCGCGTCAACGGCAGCATCCGCGTGGTCAGCGGCACCTATGCGGCCTATGGCCAGAAGCTGGCGATCGAACGCGGCGTCATCAACTTCACCGGCGCTTACGACAATCCCGGCCTGAACATCCTGGCCGTGCGCCGCCGTCCCGAAGGCGAGGCGCTCAGCGAAACCAATGTGGAAGCTGGCGTGGAAGTACGCGGCACGGCGCTGGCGCCGCAGGCCAAGCTGGTGTCGACGCCGGCCGTCTCCGACAGCGACAAGCTGGCCTGGCTGGTGCTGGGCCACGGCATCGAGAACACGGCCGGCAACGACATGGCCTTGCTCGGCACCGCCGCCGGCGCGCTGTTCGGCGGCGCCGGCCAGGGCAAGCTGGCCAACGCGCTGGGCGTGGATGAATTGGGCGTGGGACAGGCGGCCGGCACCTCGACCGCCGGCGCGGCCACCGGCTTGCAGAACACCGTGGTCACGGTGGGCAAGCGCATCTCGTCGCGCGCCTACCTGAGTTTCGAGCAGGGCGCCGGCACCGCCACCAGCCTGGTCAAGCTCAAATACAAGCTCAATCCGCGCATCACCCTGCAATTCCAGACCGGCACCAACAACGCGCTCGACATCCTCTACAACTGGGCGTTCGACTAACTCGGATTATGGTCCGGCACCGGATCGTCCTGCGCCGGATGCGGCACGTTCGGCGGTGCGGGATCGTCCACGGGGACAACGGGATCGGGTGCGCGGTGGAAAAGTTTCATGGTGGGCTCTCCTGTCGAAGAGCCCATTCTACGCCGTTGCGTTTTTCACGTATTTCTCCAGCCAGGCATTGGTCTCGTACAGCATCTGCATGATCGATTCGCGCGCGCGGTAGGCGTGCGATTCGTTGGGCAGCATCACCAGTCGCGCCGTGCCACCCAAACCCTTGATGGCCTGGAACATGCGCTCGCTTTGCAGCGGGAAGGTGCCGGAGTTGCTGTCTTCCGCGCCGTGTATCAGCAGCATGGCGTCCTTGATCTTGTCGGCGTTATTGAACGGTGACATGGCCTGATACACCTGCGGCGCCTGCCAGTACGGCCGCTCCTCGGACTGGAAGCCGAATGGCGTCAAGGTGCGGTTATAGGCGCCGCTGCGCGCTATCCCGGCGCGGAACAGGCGTGTATGCGCCAGCAGGTTGCCGGTCATGAACGCGCCATACGAATGCCCACCAATGGCGATACGATGACGGTCGGCCACGCCGCGCCGCACCACCTCCTCCACCGCCGCCTCGGCAGACGCCACCAACTGCGGCAGATAGGTATCGTTCGGTTCATCCTCGCCGCCGCCGACGATGGGGAAGGATGGATTGTCCAGCACCGCATAGCCCATCGCCAGGAACACCGCCGGCCCCCAGTAGCTGACCGCATTGAAGCGGTACGGCGAACCGGTCATCTGGCTGGCCGCGCCGGCCGACTTGAATTCCTGCGGATAGGCCCACATCAGCATCGGCAGCGGGCCGTCGCGCGCCGCATCGTAGGCGGGCGGCAGCATCAGGGTGGCGGTCATCTCCACGCCGTCCGCGCGCGGATAGCGGATCTGCTCCTTGATCACATCCTTCAGCTGCGGCGTTGGATGCGGATAGCTGGTCAGCGCCGTCAACTGCTCGCCTTCCGGCTTGGTCAGATCGCGCAGGTAGTAATTGGGCCGCTCGGTCGGCGACTCGCGCGTGGTGAGCAGCAGCGTGCCGTCGTCATTGAGCACCGCCGCCACGTTCTCGAAATACGGCGCGGCGCTCTGGAACAGGCGCTCCTTCTGCCGCGTGGTCAGGCTCAGGCGATCGAGGAAGGGACGGTCGCCTTCCGGCGTGGCGCCGGCGCCGTCCAGCAGCACGGTGGTGCCGGGACCGATCAGCAGGCGCGGGAAGCCGTTGACGTCGGCGCGCATCACCGGCGAACCGGGGCTGCTGTAGCGGTCCTCGTAGGAGCCGGCGTATATCAGTTCCGGCGGCGAAGACAAATGGGCGGGTGCGATCATCCACTGCTTGTAGTCGCGCGTCTTGTGCCAGCGCTCATTGATCAGGGCGACGTCTTCGCGCCCCCAAGCGATGCCGGCGTAGCGCATGGTCAGGCGCGCCAGCACCAGCGGCGGTTCGCGGAACGGCGCCGCGTGCAGCAGCACCAGGTCGCGAATGCCGTCGATGACTTCGCGCGCGGGGTCGCCGCCATCCTGCGCCTCGGTCCATACCAGGCTGGCCGGCGCATCGGCGCGCCACGACACATGGCGCACGCCGGCCGACACCGCGTCGTTCCCCGGCGGCAGGCCTTCTTCCAGCGGCAGGTCGGTCACCAGGTGCAGCACTTCGCCGCGCAGGTCGCGCACTTCCACCCGTTCGCCGAAACTCGACGCCGGCACGATGTAGGAATACGGCCGCGTGATGCTTTGCGTGAGCAGATGTTCGCCGCCCGGCGCGATCGAGGTGCGCGAATATTGTCCGGGCCCGCCGACCAGGCGCGTCTTGCCCTGCAGGTCGACAATCGCCATCTGCACCGTGACGTAGTATTCGAACAGGCGCGCGTCGTCCTCGTTCTTCAGCAAATCCTGATAGGTGCGCAGCTGGCGCACATGGCCGTCGGCCGTGCTGTCCTGCTCTATCGGCCCGGTGGGAATGCCGTCCGACACAGGCGCCTTGCCGATGCCGGCAGGACGCCAGTGCACCAGCAGCCCGCTGCTGTCGGGCAGCCAGTTGAAACCGCGCGTGAGCACCGCCGACAAAGGCTGCGGCGACAGCTTGCGCGCCTTGCGTTCGGCGATATCGAGCACCCACAACTCCACCGCGCCGTGATCGCCCTGCAAGGCCACGTGCGTGAAGGCGAGGTGGCGCTGGTCGGGTGACCAGCTCAGGTCCGCCAGCCGCAGATTGCGCGGCAGGCCGCGCAACTTGCTCTCCTTGCGCGTGCCGACGTCCAGCAGCGACAGGTCGGTGCCGAACGAAAAGCGCGACGAGGAACAGGTGCGCGGATTGATGCGCAGGCCGGCCAGTTTCAATTCCGGTTGCGCCACTTCGGCGATTCCGGGCAGCGGCGGCGTTTGCACGACGGCGACCAGGTTGCGTTGGGGGCTCAGGCTCAGCGCCGGTGCACGCGGCGCGTCGACGATGGCTTGCAGCGCGGCCGGCGGCAGGCGGTAACCGCCCTGCTGGGCGCCGGCTTGCGGCGAGGCGGCCATCAGGCCGAGAGTCAAAGGCAGCACGGGTAACGGTTTGTTCATGGATATCCTTTCGGTCCAGAAGCGAGGGCTGCTGCGGTTCAGTTTGCTTATGCTATCCGCTATTGTCAATCGGTGCCGTACAATCACGTTTTCAGATTTCGCTTTTGGACAGATTATGGAAATGACCACACTCGTACTCCTGCTGCTGGTGCCGCTGGCCGTATGGCGCATCTATTCGCGCCTGCGGATACTGCTGGGCCGCACCAAGTCGGAACTGTGGCGCCACTACGCCACGCTGGCGGTGATGGCGGTAATGGTGCTGGGCGTGGCCATCCACAATATCGGCAACTGGGTTGCGCTGGCGGCGCTGCTGGCCGGCGCCGTGGTGGGCGCCCTGCTCGGCCAGCGCAGCATGAAGCTGACGCGCCTGGAGAACCGTCCGGACGGATTCTTCTACACGCAGAACCGCAAGCTCGGCCTGCTGGTCATCATGCTGTTCATCAGCCGCCTGATCTACCGCCTGTTCGAGGCCTATCTGCACATGCACAACGGCCTGCCGCTCGATCCCGACTACCTGGGCAATCCGATTTCGGCCTGGCTGTTTGGCCTGCTGGGCGGCTTCTACGGCCTGTACGCCTGGCGCCTGATCGCGTGGCGCCGCACGCAAAAACCGGTGCCGCGTCCGGTTGATATTTTCGACATCAAATAAAGCGACAGTGCTATCTTAAGTACGCCGTGCGCGGGTGATTTGGTGGTATTCTGAATCTATCCGCACGGCAACAAGATTGCGCTGCTATGAACACCTCAATTTACGACAAGACCGCCAAAGGCAGGGAGGAGATTGCGACCCGCAAGTTCCAGCTTGCGTCGCGTCTGCGTGCCTTGCTGGTGTTGGTGGATGGCCATCGGGCCGAGGATGAACTGCTGCGCAATGTGGCGGGACTGGGCCTGACTTCCAGCGCCTTGCAGGAGCTACTGGACCAGGGCTACATCCTGCTGGCCGCCAGCTACGCCTCGCTGCCGGAGCCGGCACCTGAAGTCACCGCGCCGCCTGCTCCCGTTGCGGATCAGGTGCAGCAATTCCGCTCCGTGTACGACTTCTATAACAAAACCATCAAGAGCACCATGGGCCTGCGCGGCTTTCCGCTGCAAATGAAGGTGGAAAAAGCCGCCTCGGTGGATGAACTGCGCCAGCTACGCGATCCCTACGTTCAGGCCGTGCAAAAAGCAAAGGGCCGCGATACCGCGACCCTTCTTGCCCAACAACTCGACCAACTGCTTAACGCTTAAGCGGCGGCCTTCTCTGCTTCGGCCTTGCGGCGCTGTAGCACGAAGATCGGCGCAGCCCATTCCGTGTCCTTCTTCTTTTTGCTCGTGATGAGCGTCAGTTCCGAAGGATCGTAGACGTCGGTGTTGTGCGTCAGCGGCGTCGTCATCAGGTACTGGGCGTCGGTGTTCTTCAGGAACTCGCCGACCAGCTGGATGTTGCGGATATCCAGGTGGGCAAACGGTTCGTCGATGAACACGAAGCCGCCGGAACCGTCTTCCGACTTCAGCAAACCAATCAGCAGCACCAGCGATTTCATCACCTGCTGGCCGCCGGACGCTTCGCCGTCGTTCATGCCGATCACACCCTTGCCGTCGAACTTGAAGCGCACGTGCAGGCCTGCCTGCGACAGCTGCACATCGTCGTTCTCCAGCTTGACCGGGTCGGCATGCACCTCGATGCCGGCCAGCTGGCCCAGCTCCTTGATGTTGGCCGCGTAGGTCTTGATGGTGTAGCGCAGGCGCTCGATGTAGGCGCCGCGCGCATTGCCGGTAGCCTCGATGGCGCGGTTGTTCTGGTAACGGCGCTCCTCGGTTTCCGACTGGCGCGAATGCAGCTGGTCGTTCAGGCGCTGGTACTGGTCGATCACGGTGGCGTCCAGTTCCCAGTCGCTGCGCGCCAGGCTGGCTTCCAGGCTGTGCACGCGCAGGGTGACCTGGTGCGCATTCTGGTGTTCCTTGACCAGCGCGGCGCGGCGCGCGGGACGACGCCAGCCTTGCGGCAGGTGACGCCAGCTCTTGCGCAGGGCCAGCAAGGCCTTGCCATGATCGCTGCGCTGCTCCAGTTGACGCTTGTGGTTCAGGCGCATGCCGGCTTCCGCTTCCGACAGGGCGAAGCGGGCGTTCTGCCAGGTGGTGTCGGCGCGGGTGCGCGTGACCACGGCGGTCTTGATCAGGTTTTGCAGCTCGCCCAGGCGCGCGCCCACTTCGGTGCGTTCGGCGCGCAGCGGCACGGCGTTGCGTGCGGCTTCGTCGAACTCCTCTGCGCGGGCCGCCAGTTCCTTGGCGGCGTCGACGCCGGCCAAGCGGGTTTTCAGCGAACTGATTTCGGTGGCCAGCTTGGACACCATCAGCGTCAGCTGGTCTTCCTGCGCTTCCAGCGCCGGCAGCGATTTCTGGATCGCTTCCATGCGCTGCGTGCGGCCGGCGGAGCCGAAGCGGTAGCGCGAGGCTTCCACGAACAGCGAGCGGCCACCGCGACGTTCGCGGTGGTAGGCCTCCGGCGTGATCCACTCTTCGTGGCTGCCCATCTTCGCGCCCTGGTCCACGCTGTCCACGCGGGTGATGCGCGACAGCTGTTCCACCAGCCATGCCGGCACCTTGGCCGAGAACTTCACCACCGACATCAGCGTGTCGTCCTTGACCGTCGGCGCATGCACCAGGTCCGGCACGATGAAGTGGCGATAGCGTTCCTTCTCCGCCAGGCGGTAGGCCGCAGCGGCGTCGGACGATTTATCCAGCAGCACCACGGAGGCGTAACCACCCAGCACGCCTTCGATCGCGCCTTGCCATTTCGGGTCCGTCACTTCGACGATATCGGACAGCATGGCGTGGCTGATGCCGGCGTCGTTCAGCGCGCGGCGCATGGTGCGCTGCACTTCCGGCTCCGGCATGGCGGTCTTGCCCTGCAGCGCCGAGATGGTCGACAGTTCGCCGGCGATCTTGGCCGCCACCGCGTCGCGCGCGGTGCGCTGGCGTGCCAGCTCGATTTCCTTTTCCTGCAGCGTCTTGGCCACTTCGGCCAGGTCCGAACCGGAGTCCGAGGCCAGCTTTTCCAGGCGCGCTTTCTGTTCCAGCAGGCTTTCCAGCGGCTTCAGTTTGCCGTTGACGTGCGTCAGGCGGGTCTGCAGCGAGGTCGATTCCTGCTCCAGCACCGTCTCGTGGCTTTGCGCGTCCGACAGCGCCTTGGCCTGCGCGGCCAGCATATTGCGTTTGTCGGCCAGTTGGGCGTCGGCCTGCATCAGCGGCTTGCGCGCTTCGCGCAGCTGGCGACTCAGGTTGGCGTGCTTCTCGCGCGCCTCATGGTACTCCAGCGACGGCAGCACTTCTTCCTGCAGGTTGCGTCGTTCCTTGTTCAGGTCTTCCCACTGGTGGTAGTTGGCCACGCGCAGGCGCAGGCCTTCCAGGTTGGTGCGGGAAGCTTCCAGTTCGCTCTCGAAGCGCTTCAGCTCCGTTTCGGTGTCGCGCTGGTGGCGCTTGGCTTCGTCGTAGGCGTCCAGCACTTCCTTGTCGCCGAAGACCTGGAACACCAGGTCCAGCAACTGGCGCGGCGCGTATTCGCACAGCTTGTCGGTCTCGCCCTGCTCCAGGGCCAGCACCTTGGCCATGGCGGGCGACAGGCCGGCGTTGGCCAGGCGCTTGCGGTAGTTTTCCACGCCCAGCCAATCGCTGCCGGCTTCGCCGATGTCTTCGATCTGCACGTTACCGGGACGCATCAGGTACTGGCGCTTCCAGTCGCCGCCGTTCTTCTGGATCTGGCAGAACAGCGTGACTTCGTCGTCGCTGAAGAAGCCGGAGCTGCGGAACGGACGGTTGGACAGCTGGCGACCCATCGGCTTGTTGTCCACCACGGCGCGCAGCCAGGCGGTTTGCTGGCCGCTGTGGCGCGCGTAGTGTTTGTAGGTGCGGCCCATCGAGCAATCGAGGCCGAACAGGGTGCGCAGGGCATCCAGCAAGGTGGTCTTGCCGGAACCGTTCTGGCCCGCGATGGTGATGATCTTGGCGTCCAGCGGGATGTTCTTGATGCGTTGCCAGTAATCCCAGTGGACCAGTTCTAGCGATTTGATATGAAACATGGCTTAGTCCTTGGCTGGAGTTTCGTCGTCCTCTGGGAGGTCGATCGGTGCGGGCGGCGGCGCGTCGAAGGCGGGCAGGATTTCTTCTTCCGGCTCGTCGTTGGCGGCGATCGGCGGCGCGCTGCGCGGCACCGGGATGATCTGCGCCGGCGCGCGCTTGAAGACGTCGGCCAGCGCGCCGTTGACGATGCGCTCTTTCAGCACGTCGGTATCCATCAGCAGGTCCAGCAGCGGGCCTTCGACGATGATGTCGCCACGGCGCTCGATGAAGCCCAGCTTGGACAGGATGCCGAGGTTCATGTCGAGGCGGGTCTTCTTGCCCAGCTTGTCGCCGAAGTCGGCCAGCAGCGCCTTGTAGGCGATGCCGATCGAAGTGTCTTCAGCGCGCGGCAGCGGCTTGTCGACGCCGAACATGTCGTTCTGGTCGTCCTCCGCGTGCTGGTGGGTCTCCTGGCGCTCGCGCTTGGGCAGGATGATCTGCGCCCACAGCACCACCAGCAGGGCCACGCCGTCGCGCGACAGGCCGAAGTTATTGTTTTGCCAGATGTCCTTGGCGCCGAAGATCTTCGGTTCGATGGCGCGGTGCAGGGCCAGCGTCACGTGGTCGGCATAGACGTTGTCGAGCAGCTTGAGGCCGACGGCCAGCAGGCGGGCGTCGACTTCGGTGCGGAACTGTTCGTCCGACAGCACGCGCTTGACCAGTTTGTCGTCGCGGCGCAGGGTCTGGTGCGACAGCAGGCGCGCGATCAGGATTTGGGAATCGTCATTCATCAGACTTGTCGCCTTCCGGATTCAAAGACAGTGAGAGGGAGGCTAGGGACATGGCGGCTACTTCGAGGTCGGGCAGCTGCACCATTTCGTCCTGCGGCGAGAAGGTCACCGGCAGGCGCGCCAGTTCGGCGGTGGCGCCTTGCAGGCGCGCTTCGTCGGCATCGCCCAGCAGCGGCAGCAGCGAGGCGCGGTACGAGGCCACGGCGAAAGTCGCCGGCAGCAGCGATTCGTGCGCCTGGATCTGTTTCGGGCCTTCGTCGGCGATGCTGGGGAAATTCCCCAGCGCGGCGAAGTCGGACAGGCGCGCCAGCCACTCGTCCAGCTCCTGCTGCATGGCCGGGCCTTCGCTGATGGTGGTCGGGGCGTCGGTGCCGGTGGGCAGGCCGTTGGATACGATGGTGTTTGCGCGGTCGGCCATTAATTCAGTTTCTGCTACGTCGATCATTTCTGCGGGGGTGATGAACAGCGGGACCACCGGCTGGTCGATGGCGTCCACCGCCAGCGAGGCCAGGTCGTCATGCTCCAGCAGCCAGCGCTTGATGTCGGTGGTGGACAGGCCGGACTGGCCCAGGTGCACGCGCTGGCGCTCGATCTGGTTCAACGCGCGCGAGAACATGCCCTGCATGTTCAGCAGCGCCGATTGCGCGCGGCCGATGGCCTGCGCCGCCTTGTGGGTGGCGCTGTCGGCGTTTTCGTCGGTGGTGATGGCGCGCAGGATCTCCGAGCCCTTCTCAACCCAGTCGCAAGCCATGTGCCACTTGGCCTGCGAGGCGCGCAGGCGGAATTCGGAGCCGGAGGCGATGGCGTCCGAGAATTCCTCGGTCAGCTCCACCAGACGGCCCAGCAAGTGATTCAGCTGGTCGACCGTGACGCCGCCCATCACCTGGGCGCCGGCCACCTGCGACAGCAGGAAGCCCATGTCGGCGCCGTCTTCCTCTTTGCCCAGCGCCAGCAGGCCGTCGATGGCCGACAGCACGTTGCGCGCCACCGGCGTGACGCGGTACACGGCTTGCTGCGCGTCCCAGGCCAGCAGCTGGTTGGAGCGCAGGCGCATCAGCACCGTCTCCAGCGATTCGGGCAGCAGGTAGCCGAGGCGGGTGTTGATGTCGCCGCGCGTGAAGCTGGTGGCGGCCGTATCGGCGGCCAGCTCGCGCAAGACCAGCAGGCGTACCAGCACGCCGTCGAAACCGCCGTGGAACAGGGCGGTAAACACCTGCAGCAGCGGCTGCGCGCGCTTCAGGTGGTAGACCTGCTCGATTTCATCGGCGGATATGTGCGGCTGGAAGTGGGCCTGCAGGCTGTCTTGTACCTGCGGGTCCGATGCGGCTTCACTAATTATAGGTTCGATCATTCTTTGCCATTCTGTACTCCGCTGAATTAGTAAAAATGAAACAACTCGTCATTTTTTCGCGGGGGCGTCAGTATAGCAGGAGCCTACTTTTTCACGACCTTTTCCAGCGTCTGGTCGACGAAGTCGCCGTCGGCGTCGTTAAAGCGCACCCGTACCGGGTACCAGTCCATCGACGGCGCCAGCCACAGATCGACCTGCTGGCCCGGCGCATCGGGCGGCGGCGCCTTCACCAGATGGACCGCGCTGACCTCGGCGCCGGCGATCTGCAGCGTCTCGCCCTTGACGACTTTGAAGCTCCACACCTCGGCATCCTTGCGGCCGGCCACGAACAACTGCCATTCGCTGCCCGGCTTGAACTTGTCCGGCGCGGCGCGCGCCATCGACGCCAACTGCCATTGCGCGCTGCTGCGGTCCTGCTCTCCCCCCAGAATGGGATAGGTGGTGGCGCTTTCAGTGAACGCAATGGCCTTGGCGTCGCGCTTGAAGCTGGTGGTGTAGGGCTCCTTGCGGATGCGCTTTTCATTGAAGGTGACCGGCGCCAGGCCGTATTCGTCCACGCCGCCTTCGCTGTGGTTTTCCACCACCTTGCCGAAGATGGCGGCGCGGCTTTCGGTGGCGATGGAATACTTGCCGTCACCGGCACGCCACTGCACGGTCGCCACGCCATTCAGCGACAGGCCGCCTTGCTTGATCTTCAGGTTGTAGCTCAAGTCCGCCGACGGCGGCGGATTGGTCGCGCGCTTGACGCTCGGATGCTCGGCTTCCGCCGCGTGAACGGTTGTGGCCAGCATCATGGCGGCGCATAGGGTGGTGAACTTCTTCATTTATCGGTCAATTTAATAGTGGAGACGGTCTGCGTGGTCAGCGCACCGCTGGCCTCCGTGTTGCGGATCTGGACCGGGTACCAGTTCATGCCCGGCGCCAGCCAGATGTCCAGTTTCGAGGAATAGCTGCCCGGCTTGGGCGGCCGGCTCAAATGCCAGGTCAGCAGCTTGCCCGTCTTCGTATCGATTTCTTCCTCGCCCACCAGCTGGAAGCGGAACATGGTGGCTTCCTTTTCCTCGCCCACCTGGATGTCGATGTCGCCGCCGAACTGATTCAAATCGGCGCGGCCGATGCCGCCCAGCTGGAACGGCACCGTGGCCTTGTCCTGCGCGCCAATCAACAGCGGGTAGCTGCGTTCCGATGCCGAGAAGCTGATGGTGCCGGCGTCGCGATTGAAATGGGTCGCGGTTTCGGGACGGCGCGCGCGCTTTTCGGTGGCGGTGATGGGGGCGATGCCGTAGTCGTCGATTTCGCCCTCGCTGCGCAGCACCAGCAGGTTGATACGCGTGACCAGCAGGCTCACGCCCGCCTCCACCGAAGCCTTGTAGCGGCTGCCGTCAGTATGCCACGTCATGGTCGCGGCCCCCGTCCATTTGGTGCCGTCGGCGTCGACCCGGTCGACCGTCATCTCGAAGATGGCCGATGGCGGCAGATTGACCTTGTAGCGGCGGCCGGCCTGGCGCGGCGCGGCTTCCGGCACGGCCACGGCCGGCGTCTCGCCCTGCGCCATCGCCGGTGGCGGCGTGCCGGTTTGCGCCTGCTCGGCCCCGGCCTGCTGTACCTTGTCCAGCGCTGCGCCGACTTCCGACGCCACTTGTTCCACCACGGTCGACGCGCCGGCGGCGGACGGATCGCCGGCGCCGCCCACATCCACCGCCGGCCTTGCGGCCACCGGCTCCAGCACCGACTGCGGCTTGCGGCGGGCGGCCGGCCGGCGCGGCGCGGCAGCCAGCGGCTGCACCTCCTCCACCGGCTTGCTCTCGACCCGCTTGGGCAACGCCAGCCGCAACTGCGCGCTCATCAGCGACGGCGGCAGCTCGGAAGCGCGATGCGTCTGCGCGCTCAGGCGGCCTCCCACCCAGTCGATGGCGGCATAGTGCAGCGCCAGCGTAGCGGCGCACAACACCAGGACACGCCGCTGTCGGGCAAGGAAGGAAGCAATCGTCATGGCCGCTAGTGTAAACGGGATCGGCAATATCGGCGCGACCACTGTGGAATGTTGTCAAAACCTTTTGAATGCAAAACAAATATCTGCTACGCTAACCGCACATCCCACAGGAGAATCTCATGCCGCAACCACAAATGCCGAACATCCCTGGCGCTGGAGTGATGAACGACACTCTGGACTTCGTCAAGAACCTGTGGGGCAGCATGAGCGTGCCGGGGCTGACCGCGCCCACCCTGTCGGTGGAGGAGCTGGACAAGAAAATCAACGACCTGAAAGCCGTCGAGTCCTGGCTCAACCTGAATATGAGCATGCTGCGCGGGACCATCCAGGCGCTGGAAGTCCAGCGCGGCACCATCGCCACCTTGAAATCGGTGGGTGCCAGCCTGGCCTCCGCCGTCAACACCGGCGTGAACGACAAGTCGATCTTCGACGCCAATCCTTACGCCTCGGCCTTCTTCCACCATGCCCGCGAGGCCGACAAGACCAAGGCCGCGCCGCCACCGCCACCTGCGGCCGAAGCCAAGGCGCCGCCTGCGCCCGAGCCCAAGCCCGAGGCGCCCAAGCCGGCCGCCGGCGCTGGCGCCGCCGCCCAGCCGAACGCCTGGTGGAATATGCTGCAGGACCAGTTCAAGCAGGCCGTGTCCACGGCCATGGCGTCCGAATCCATGATGACCGACGCCGCCGTCAAGTTTGCGGCAGCGGCCACCGGCGCCGCCGCGAAACCAGCAGCCGCTCCGGTAACGCCGGCAGCGGCCAAGGCCGCGCCGGTAAAGAAGCCGGCCGCCAAAAAGCCGGCCGCGAAAAAAGCCGCAGCCAAGCCGGACCCGCAAAAACCGTAGGGGAAACTACGCCAGCCGCTGTATGCGGATGGCGTCGATCAGGCCGTCGGCCTGACGCTGCACTTTCTCGATATCGATCAGGCCCTCATCTTCAAGCTGCCTGGCGCTGTCGTGCGCGGACTGGAAACTGTCCATCGTATCACCCTTGGCGGCGACCGGACGGATCCAGGCCACGCTGCCAACCTTCATTTTTTTATACACTTCCCTGGCGATGTCGCGCATATTTTTTGTGCCCTTAATTTGCCCTCAATATTGACAGCGAATCAAGCGCAGACGGGACTGCGCTGAAATCAGTGTAATCATTTGGCGTGGTTGAAACAAGCGCGCTGTTGCGTGGCGCCGTCAGTTTTCGTATCTGCAGGTGTACTGCTCAGCCGCCGCTCCAGCGCGGCTCCGGCACCGGGCCGTTGGCGGCCTCGTACTCGCTGGCGGCAGCGGCGGCCACCGCGCCGGACACCGGCGCCAGGAGCGCCAGCTGCTCCATCAGCTGCGCAAAGCGCTGCTGTCCGGGCGCGATGGCGTCGACATGCATCAGCACCGTAATGGCTTCGTCGGCCAACGGTTTGTCGTAGCCCATTTCCTGCAAATGGGAGATCAGGATCTGCGCCGAATTGAAGAGGATGCGCATATTGTGCGGCAGCTTCTTGCGCGCGTCGCGCATCCACACCACCGCTTCCGGCAGTTTGCCGGTCTTCCACAGCAGCACGCCCTTGTTCATCAAGTCCGCCGCTTCCTGGCGCGAGTTCTTGATCAGCTCCTGCCCCTCTTCGGTCATGCGCGCCTTGTCGAAGATCTTCTGCACGTCGTCCAGCAACGGCGCGTTGTCGTGGTTGTTGCGGGTGACGTAGCACAGCAGGTTGACCGGCGCTTCCTTGACGCCCACCGCGAACAGCAGGGTCGCCATGTCGAGGCAGGTGTCGGTGTCCGGACGCTGGCGGTCTTCGTCGGCCAGCATGGCTTCCAGCTCGTCGCCGGACTTGCGCGCGCGGCGGAAGTCGCCGCTCTCGTGATACACCAGGCCCTCGGTGATCTTGGCGCGCAGCGTCACCTGGTCGCCGCCGAACTGGTGGACCGCCGCATTGAGCAGGCGGATCGCTTCCTTGGTGTCGTTCTTCTGGCCACACACGCGCGCCAGGCCGAGGTAGGCGTCCACGGTTTTACGCACCGAGAATTCGCCGATCTCGATGCACTTGCGGAAGGCCTTTTCCGCCACCGGAATGTTCTCCAGCTTGAGCGCGGCCTGGCCCAGCGCGCGCTGGCGCGGCACGGAATTGGGCGACAGCTTGGCAGCCTTCTGCAGCACGTCGAAGGCTTCCTCGGTCTTGCCTTGCAGCTGGAACGATTCGGCCAACTGGTCGAAAGCATCGATGTAAAAGCGGTTGTCGGCGATCACGGCCTGGAACATCAGGCGCGCCGCATCGAGGTCGCCGTTGGCCATGCGGATCTTGCCCAGGCCGCAGCGCGCCCAGTTGTACTCGCGCTCCTGCAGCACATCCTCGTAGACCACGCCGGCGCGATCGGGATCGCCGCTCTTGAGCAGCAGCGTGGCGCGCATGCGTTGCAGGTCGATGGCGTGCAGCGGGTGATGGGCGATCTGCTCTTCGCACAGCTTGGCCGCGCGCAGGTAGTCCTTGTCGGCGAAGGCCTGGTCGATTTCGCGGAAGATCTGCTTGCGCACCCATACGCGGTTCAGGCGCGTGAGCAGCACGCCTTCGGTGATCGGCTTGATGATGTAGGCGTCCGGCTGGTGCTCGGCCGCGCCCATCACCGACTCCACGCTTTTTTCGGCGGAGACCATCAGCCATACGCTGGAAGGCAGCATCAGGTTGCGGATACGCGCTTCCTCCAGCACCTGCTGGCCGTTCTTGCCGTCGCCGAGGTTGTAATCGCACAGCACCACGTCGTAGCGGGTCTTCGACAGCAGCACCATGGCTTCACCACCGCTGGAGGCCTGGTCGATATGCTTGGCGCCGAGGTTGCGTAGCGATTCGCGCAGCAACTGGCGGATGCCGACGAAGTCGTCGATGATCAGGTAGCGCTTTTCAGCCCAATCGATGCCGCTGGCGGCAGGATTGGCGGAATTGCTCATGATTTCCAGGGCTCCGCTCATGGTCATGGCAGGCGCAGTACGAAGCAGCCGCCGCCCAGCGTGCCGCCGTTTTCCAGCACGATGCCGCCCTGGCGTTGGCGGTGCTTGTGCATCTTCGCCACTTCGCTGGAGAAGTACAGGCCAAGGCCGCTGCTGTTGCTGAGGAAGTCGATGTGTGCGCGTTGCGGGTCCATGGCGCTGATGCCCGCTTCGAGCAGCGCGGCCGGGAAGCCGCTGCCGTTGTCCTCGACCCGCAGTTCCAGGTAGTCGCCGTCGACGCTGATGGCCAGGCGCACGCGGTCGCGCGTGTAGCGGATGGCGTTGTTGATGGCGTGGACCAGCACACCGATGACCAGGTCTTCGTCCAGCGTCCAGATGGCGTGCTGCGGGAATTCCACGTCCAGGGTGATGCCGCGCGATTGCAGCAGCGTGCGGGCCTGGCCCGAGACCTGCTCCACCAGTTCGCGCACGCTGCGCGGAGCGGGATCGAATGGGTAGCCGGGTTTGCCGACGTCCTTGTAGAGCGCCAGCAGCTGGATCAGGTTGTCGTTGAGGCGCTTGGTCTGGTACAGCATGTGCGACATCTGGCCGTACTGCGGATCGCTGCTGGAGGGATGGGCGGAAATCAGGTTCTCCAACGTGCCACTGAGGACGCTGATGGAGTTCTTCATATCGTGCACGGTCGATGCCAGGAACATGAACAGTTCCGGCGAGCCTTCGTGCTGGGGCGCTTCTTGTTCATCCATTGCGGGGCCTCTCCATCGACGGCTCGATTATAGCCTGTAGGCCCTTGGGTCGCCAATGCAGGGCGTGTGCGTGAACGCAACAGGCTTATTGGCTGCGGCGGCGTTGTTTGAGCAGGAAGCGGCCTGGGTCGAGGGCGTCGACCAGCGTTGCTTCCAGCGGTGGCGGCGTGCCTTCGAGCCGGGACACCAGCAGTTCGGCCATCAGCGGCGCCCAGATCAGACCTCGGGAGGCGTAGCCCAGCAGGCAGTGCAGGCCCGGATGGCGCGGGACTTCGTTGAGGAATTCGATGCGGCCAGTGTGGTCGTAGTCTGGCAGCGCGCCGGCCAGCGGCAGGCGGTCCGGCGCGGCGCAGCGGAAGCCGACGCGGCCCGCCAGCGGCGCGCTGTGGGCCAGCGCGGCAACGGCGTCGCCGGGGATGATCTCGGCCAGGCGCGTGAGGTTTTCCATCTGGCTGTCGGCGCGCAGGGCGGGATCGCTGTCGTTGTCGTAGGTGGCGCCGGCGCAGACGATGCCATGCGACGGCGGCGTGACATAGGCTTCGCGGCAGACCACCAGCGGCAGCACGGGCGGCGGCTGCGTGGCGTCCAGCGCAAGGTGCGTGACCTGGCCGCGCAGGGCGGACAGCGGCAACGCCGCCGCCTGCGCAAGCCCGCCTGCGCTGGTGCCACAGGCGACGATGATGGTCGGCGCTGCGGCGATGGATGCGCCGCGCGCGCCATGCACGTGCCACTCGTCGCCGACGCGCTGCAGGCTCAGTGCCTCGGTGTTGAACACGCGCTGCAAGCGGTCGCCGCATGCCGCCAGCATCGCTTCGCACAAGGACGACGGTCGCACCCAGCCACCCTGCTCGAACAGCCAGCCGCCGTGTGGCGTAGCCGCGCCGATCAAGGTGCTGGCTTCCTGCGCGTCGGCCCAGCGGGAAAATTCCGTCGGGTAGTTCCATGTGGCCAGCGCTTCCTGCTGCACGGCCGCATGGCGCTCGTCGCGCGCCAGTTGCAGCACGCCACACGCTTGACCTTCAAACGCGCTTCCAACACCACCAAGACGACGCCACTCGTGTAGCGCGAACAAGTAGGCGGCGCGGCTCAGGCGCGTGGGAATGTTGTCGTCCTTGGACAGCAGCGGCATGAAGATGCCGGCCAGATTGCCAGACGCCTCCTGCGCCGGCTGGGCGTGACGCTCGATCAGCGTCACCTGCCAGCCGCGCGCGCACAGCCGATGCGCCGCCGATGCGCCGGCCAGTCCAGCGCCAATCACCACCGCGCGCCGGTCCGGCTGCGAGGCCATTGCCGTCGGCATCGCCATCGCCGGCTTCTGCCTGCGGCCACGATAGACCGCCGCGACGTCCGGCGCACCAGCCGCATCGTCTATCTCGTCGTCTGCGAGCCGGCAAACGAATCCTGCTGCCGTGAGCGCCCACACCAGCGCCTCGTCGGCCGCGCGTGCGTGCAGCTCGGCACCTTGTACTGCAAGCCTTGCGAACGTGCGCGCCGATGCCGGCGTGGTGCCGGCTGAGATGTGGTATTGGTCCACGCGCGCCATGATCTGCGGCAGCGTGGCATCGACAGCGCCGACCAGCAGGTCAAGCGTGACATCGTCGTTCAAAATGATGCGATGGAAGCCAGGCACATTCAGCGGCCACGCGGCGCGCAACCCGGCGTCGGCAATCGCCTCGGCCGGCGGCAGGTCCGCCAGCATGCCGATGTAGTGCAAACGCCCGCCTTGCGCGCGCGCCGCCGCAAAGCGCTCTTCACCAAACTCCGTGTCGAGCACCACGCGCGTATTCACTTGCGCTTCTTCCTGCAAAAACAATCAGGCGCATGATCATCCACCATGCCGATGCCCTGCATATACGCGTAAATAATCGTCGAACCGACAAACTTGAATCCCAGCTTGGCCAGATCCTTGGAGATCCGGTCCGACAGCTCCGTCTTGGCCGGACGCGGCTCCTTGCCGCGCACCATCGGCTTGCCGCCGACATACGACCAAAGCAGCTGATCCAGACTGCCGCCCCCCTCCACCAGCCGCAGGTAAGCCTGCGCGTTGGTGATCGCCGCCGCCACCTTCAAGCGATTGCGCACGATGCCGGCGTTGGCCAGCAGCTCCGCCACCTTCTCCGGCCCATACGCCGCGATCTTCTTCGCATCCCACTGGTCGAACGCCGCGCGGTAGTTCTCGCGCTTATTGAGGATGGTCTCCCAACTCAAGCCGGCCTGCGCTCCTTCAAGATTGAGCATCTCGAACAGGCGGCGTTCGTCGTGACACGGCACGCCCCACTCGGTGTCGTGATATTCCAGATACAGGGGATTGGCCGGATTGGCCCAACTGCAGCGTGTCTTTTCCATGGTCTCAACCAAGTTCCAGGTCGCTGGACAAACCGATGCGGCGACGCTCGCCGCCCAGCACCAGCGGGCCGGTCAAATTACTCACCACGCGCACCTCGCCGTCGGCCACCGCCTGGTCGAGGCGCTGCATCAAGCGCGGGAACACACCGTCGGCGCGCGTGGCAGCAGTGCTGTACAGCGCCGCCCACGCGTCGCGGCCGGAACGCTTGGCGATATACAGGCCCTGGTCGGCCAGCTCCACCACCTGCGACCAGGACAACAGGCGCGGTTGCTCCGGCAGGAAGGGGAAGCAGGCGAAGCCGATCGAGCAGGTCTTGGACAAACGGCCGCCGTCCGGCAGCTCGAAGTCGCGCTCGGCCACCGCGCGGCGCATGCGTTCGGCCACGCCGGCCGCCTCGTCGCGATGGGTGGCGCGCGCCAGCACCAGGAATTCCTCGCCGCCCCAGCGAATCACATAATCCGATTCGCGGAACACCTCGCGCAGGCGCTCCTGCATCTGCACCAGGATCGAATCGCCGGCGGCATGGCCATAGCGGTCGTTCACTTCCTTGAAGTGGTCCAGGTCGACCATGAAGAACACCAGATCCTTCGGCGTCTGCATATCGCATTCGGTCAGCTCGCGGTGCTGGCCGGCCTCGTAGCCGCGCAGGCTCATGGCGACGTCGGCATCGACGTTCTGCAGGAAGAAGCGGCGGTTGCGCAAGCCGGTCAGCTGGTCGGTCAGGCTGACTTCCTCCAGCGCCTTGTAGGCCTGTTCCAGTTCCACGTTCTTTTCCAGCAGCTGCGCCTGCGTCGCCGCCACTTGCTGGTAGGCGCGCGCGTTGTCCAGCGCGATGGCGCCGTACGCGCACAGCGTGCGGAAGATCAGGCGTTCGCGCTCGCCGTAGGAGCGCGCCTGCAGCGACTGCACCGTCATCGCGCCGAGCACCCGCGTGCCCACGCGCAGCGGCGCAAACAGCAGGCTCAGTGTCGGCAAGGTGCCGGGGATCAGGTTGGGCGTGACGCCCTGCTCATCAAGCTCGATCAGGATCTCGCGCTGCTCGCGCACGCAGCGCGCCGAATTGGCGCCGGAGGTGGCCAACGGAATACGGATCGGCAGCAGCGCCTTGCCCGCCTCCACGCCGAAGGCGCACACCAGCGTCTCGCCGTCCGGCTCCAGCAGGAAGATCGAGAAGTGAGTGGCGTCCAACAGGCCGTGCACGTGGCGGTCCAGCGCGCGGAATACAGCCGCCGCATCCAGGTGGGCGGTGATCTCCTGGCCGATAGCGCTCAAGTGCTCCAGCGTGGCGCTGGTCTGTTGCAGCACCTCGGCGCGCTGCGCCTCGGCCGCCGCCAGCTGACGGTGATGCTCGCCCTCGGTCTGCGCGCGCTCGGTCTGGTACTGCACCTGCATGGCGATGGCGCGGTTGGTGGCTTCCTTGCTGTGGGTCTGGTCGCGCGCGGCATTGGCGCGCAGAGCGATGGTGTAGGCCTGCTGGTGGTCGCCGATGGCGGCATACTCGCGCGCCGCCGCGTCGAGCAGCGCGCCCGGCACGGTGTAGCCTTCGATGGTGGCGGCGATCTCCAGCGCCAGCTGCAGGTAATGCAGCACGGCGTTGGGCGCCATCAGCGGCGCCGGCGCCGGCAGGTCGTGGCGCGCGTGGATGTCGGCCAGCACGTTGAGCGCGGCGATCTGGCTCGAGGCGTCGCCGTGGTCGCGCGCCAGCACCAGCGCGCCCTGGGCGGCGGCCAGCGCCTCGTCCGGACGCGCCAGGTGCGACAGCGCGTGCGCCTGGCCGCGCCGCGCGCTGCTCTGGAAGTCGCTCTGGCACAGGGCGTCGCCGCGCGCGGCCAGGCGGGTGAAGCTGTCCAGCGCCGCCACGTGGTTGCCCAGGTCCAGCGCCAGGTCGCCCTGGTACTCCAGCGCCACCGCGTAGGCGCGCGATCCGGACAGCGGCGCCAGCGTGTTGAGCGCCTCGCGCAGCAGGCTTTGCGCGGCGTCGCGCTGGCCCAGCTGGCGCAGAGTTTCGGCGGTCTGCATCAGGCACATGCCGATGCTCAGCGGCCAGCCGGTCGGACGCGCCAGGTCCAGCCCGCGCTGCATCCAGTCCAGCGCCGCTTCGTGCGCGTTCAGGCTGGTGAAGCCGTTGCCGATATTGGTGGCGACGATGATGGCGCGGCGGATCTGGCCGGTGGCCAGCGCCGTTTCAAAGCTCAGCATCAGGTGGCCGATGGCGCGGCCGTATTCGCTGCGCTGGAACGCGCAGGTGCCGAAGAAATCGCTGATCCAGCCGGCCGCGATCGCCGGCGTATTACTCAGGTCGGCGCCGAAGCGGCCCTGCCAGCGTTGCTGCGCGGCCTGCCAGTCGCCGAAGGCGTCGCAGATGCCGGAGGCGGCGTCGATCACGTCGATGCGCATCGGGTCCTGCGCCACGCGGGCGGCGGCGGCGGCCTGGCGCAGCCAGCTGTCGCCGGCGGCGCTGTCGCCACGGTCGTTGGCCACCCAGGCCAGGGTCCAGCAGGTGTCGGCGCGGCAGGCGGCCACCGCCACGGCGGACGCCACCGGTGCCGCCTGTTCGCACAGCAGCAGCGCCTGTTCAAGATGGTATTGGGCGGTGTCGAGTTCGCCGCGCAGCCATTCCTGCTCGGCGCCGATCAGTCGCAGGCGGGCGCGTTGCAGCGCCACCTCGGCCGGGGGCAGCAGGTCCAGCAGCGCGATCACGTCGGTGGATAATTGCGCGGCGCGCGCAGGGTCGCGCTGGCGCAAATGCCAGGCCAGCGCCGTCAGCAGCCGGGGCCGCTCCGGGCCTTGCACTTCCAGCAATATTGCATTCCATTGCGCCAACTCGTCGTTGAGCGCGAACATGTCCACCAAGTGACTTTCCTCTACTGTGTTGCAGCAGCGCGCCTCGCGCCGTTACCGCATTATTCCACAGTTTGCAGAGAGGCCTGACGGCCTCCCTTAAGTGCCTGATATCAAAGCGTTTTTAGTTCCCGTTAGAAACTTGTTTAACGAAAGCAACACCAAGCGCCGCCTTGCCAATGATCGTTTTGGCAAGGCGGCGACGGTGCTCAGGTGCCGGCCGGACGGTTGATCTGCACCAGGCGGGTCCGCATTCCCTCCGTGGCGGCCGGGCCCGGTGCGAACATATAGTCCTCGTCGTTGATGGCCAGGCCGCTGTTGGCGTCCACCAGCACCTGGTCGGCCGGCTTGCCGGTCTCGCGGCTCACCACCAGCAGGCTGGCGCCTTCCGGCGCCAGGTGGTCGTTGCCCCAAGCGACGAAGGCCAGCAGCACCGGCTTGAAGTCACGGCCGGCCTTGGTCAGCAGGTATTCATAGCGTGGCGGCCGCGCGCTGTACTGGCGGCGCTCCATCAGCCCGCCTTCGACCAGCCCGGCCAGGCGGCGCGTCAGCATGTTCGGGGCGATCTTCAGGCTCTTTTCGAACTCGTCGAAGCGGGTCAGTCCATAGAAGGCGTCGCGCAGGATCAGGATGCTCCACCACTCGCCTACTTTACCCAGGCTGCGAGCGATCGGACACGGCATGCTGCCAAAGTCGGTATGTTTCATTTTTCTACTCCTCAAAGGGTGCTCGGGGGGTTACTTGCAAGTTAGATGCAATAAAGTGTGACTTTTTTAGGTGATGCGACCTGCGTGACAATGTGTGTATATTTGAGCGTCAATTTGGTCTCCTCTTTTGTCCTGCGGTTTGACATATTTCTCCTATGAAAACTCCCGGTTTTTGGCACTTTTCAGACTGGCTCAACTGAGGCTCGAAACGGCCCCGAAATCTCTCCGAAAATCACTTTGTTTCCACAAGTAAATTTCTGTGTAGAATGTGAACATTCGCGAGAGTGTTCTTTCAGGATAAGATTCTTCCTGTAGATTAACTTTCGCGGCTGGTGATTACCTCAACGACGTAAGCACCTAAACAAAATGCCGCGCACCTCAAAAACGTGTGTAAATATGAAAACTTTCACTCAAATCATCGCAATCACGCTGTGCAGCCTGCCGCTGCTGGCCAATGCCGCCGGTAAATCCTCCAGCGCCGCCATGCAGGTGAGCTTTGAGGTCAAGGAATCCTGCACCGTCCAGACCGCCGACAAAGCCGCCAAGGCCGCGCCAGCAGTCACCTGCCAGCTCAAGACCCCTTACCAGCTGCGCGATGCCGCACCGGCCGCCGCTGCCGCCACCGACGCCAAAGCCGGCGCCATCCGCCAGGAAGCCGCTCCCGGCGAGTGGACCCTGTACTTCTGATTCAAATCCCGCTCAATTAAGCTCCGTCGTTCCCGCGCAGGCGGGAACCCATGTTGAGCTTGTCCCGCAAATGCCGCCTGGATTCCCGCTTTCGCGGGAATGACGGCGGTGTTCAAAACTGCACCGTCGCCGTAATCGTGTCCTTGTAATCCCCCGGCGACGGCGTGGTTTGCGACGGCACCCGGCCGAACACCTTCACCGTCGCGCTGCTGCCGTCTCCCGTCCCCGTCACCACCACCGTCCCGCTGCCGCCATCGCCCCAGTTCGTCCCATCGAGCGTGTTGGAGAGCTGGTAGGACACGGTTTCCGCATTGCTCAGCTTTTTCATCTTGCGCGCCGTCGTCGAGCCGGCATTGTCGCCATACGACAGCAAGATCCGGTAAGCCGTGCTGTTGCTGCAGCGGATGTTCATGTTCGCGGTCGAACGCAGGGTGCTGGTCAGCAGGCTGGCGTCGGGGAAGGTCAGCGCGCCGACGCTGATGTTGCAATCGTTGATCACCCGGCCGCGCACCTGGAACGGAATCGCCACCGTCGGTCCCAGCGCACAGGCCTGCGTCGCGCCGATAAAGAAGATGTACTGCATCAGCCCGCTGCCGCTGCCGAAATCCGAAGTCAGCGTCAGGTCGTCCGCGCCCACCGCGTTGGCCGACAGGGTGGCGTCGGCGGTCAGTTTGCCGTACAGCGGAATCACCTGCGACAGCGCGCCGACACCGCCGGTCTTGGTCATGGAAAAGGTGATCGGCGTGGACGCCGTGCTGGTGCCGACCCAGCCGCCCCAGATCTTGGACGCCGCATAGGTGGCGTCGGTGTAGATGTTGTAGTTGGCCTTGATCGCGCCGTTGCCGATCTGGCGCGGCGCCGTCACCGTGGTGGAGGAATTGCTGCCAGCGCCCAGGTACAGGCACACCGTCACGTTCGGCGTCAGCAGATTGGTGAGGAAGTTGGTCCAGGTGCAGGTGACGGTCATGTTGACCGAACTGGCGAACACGTCGCTGGAGGAAATCGAGCTGACGTTGGGAAACACGATGTCGCTGGGCGTGATGGTGCAATTGTCGGCGCGCGCCTGGCCGGCCAGCAGCGCCAGCAACAGGCCCAGCAGCATGGTCCAGCGGCGCGCCATCATTGCACGCCCCGGCAGCTGTACGGGCCCAGCGTCGGCATCGCGTTGCCCTTGACCGCGACATAGGGAAACTCGATCAGGCACGGCTTGCCGTCCAGCTCCAGGCGCAGATGGTTGAGCGGCTGCAGATGGTCGATGAAGGCCACGCCGTCGTAGCCGACCACCGTGCTGTCGCCGCTTTCCACGTGCAGCACCGACACGCCGGCCGCCAGCGGCTTGCCGGCGCCGTCATGCAGAATCACGCTGGCGGCCGAGTAGGTCTCCACCGGGAAGCGCACCAGCACGCCCGAGCCGCGCGCCGGCACCACGCCGCGGCCGGTGCTGGCGATGCGGGCGTCGAGCGGCAGCTTGCTCGGATCGATGCCGATCTGGTTGCTCAGGTAGGGATTCAGGTTGGGCACCAGCAGATAGCCGGCGCTGCTGGTCTTGCCGATCACCTGGTTTTCCTGCAGCACCGGCACGCCGCCGACGCCGTCGGTCGACACCAGCGCGAAGCCGCCGCCGACCTGGCGTGCCGCGTGCACGCTGCCATCCATCATCACCAGCGCGCCGGTGACATCGAGCGAGGTGTTGCGCCGGCCGCCGGTCTCCTGCACCAGCGCGGTGACCTGGCCGTAGTTGCCCAGATACGTGCCCTGCGCCGCGCGCAAGGTGGCGCCGTTGTTGTTGAGGGACTGCAGGCCCCAGCCGAAGCCGCCACCATAACCGGCCGAGCGCCCTATGGTGGTGGTGGTGCTGCGCACATCGTTTTGGCGGCTGCGGCTGACGCTGGCGGAAACGCGGTCGCCGAAGCTGCCGCTGACGCTGAAGAACACGCCGCGCGCCTTGTCGTCGAGGGCATCGCGGAAGGCGCTCACGCTGAAGAACAAGCCCCAGCCCAGGCTGGCCGAGTACGACAACGCCCTCACCCGCGCCGGCGGTACCAGCGGCGAGCGCAGGTTGATCATGCTCAGGCCCAGGCCGTGCCCGGCGAACAGCGACAGGTTCAGCGTCACGCGGTCGCTGGCGCGCACGCCGGCGGCGCCGTCCAGCGTGCCGAGGTCGCTGTAGCCGGCGCTGGCGCGCAGCGACTGCAGGTCGATGCTGAAGCGCGGGCTCAGATATTGGTAGCCGAGCGTGGCCTGGCCGCCGCGCCGGCTGGCGCCGTTGCCGTCGCCGCCGCTGCCGGCCAGCGAGGCGCTGACCACGCCGGCCTGCCCCAGCCGCCACAGCAGGCCGCCGCCACCATTGATCAGGCCGTTGCCGCCCTCGCCGTGCGTCTCCACCGTCAGGCTGTCGCCGACGCCGTGACGCAGCGAACCGCTGACCACCGGCGTGCGCGCATAGCCGAAGGAATCGGTGGTGTAACGCCGCCGCAGCACGCCCAGCTCGACCGAGTAATCGGTCAAGCCCTCGGCCAGCATGCGGGTATCGACGTACAGCGGCAAGGTGGTGCTGATGGCGCGCCCGGCCGGATCGCGCGTGACCAGCGTGGCCTGGCCGGCGCCGTTGATGCCGGCCACCTGGTTGATGATGAAGGGACCGGACGGCACCGCCGTCTCCACCTGGCGCACGCCGTTGATGTAGAGCGTGACCGCGCTCGGCACCACGGCCGAACCGGACAGCGCGGCGGCCGGGAAGGTCAGCAGGTCGGGCCGCAGGTCGAAGCTGCGCTTCCACTGCACGCCGCCCATGCGCAGCGAGCGCGACCAGGTCAGCGAGGAGGAGATCAGGTCGCCCACGGTCCAGGTTTCCAGGGTGTCGGGATCGGCGTGCACCCAGGCCGTATCGAAGCGCACGTACTGGCGCAGCTGGCGGCTGAGGTTGACGGTGCCGGTGCTGGTCAGCACGCCGTTGGCGTTGAAGTAGCGCAGCTCGTGGCTGATCACGCTGCTGCGGTTGCGGCCCAGCACGCTGAAGGCGTCATAGTTGAGCACCGCGCCCGGCGTCACCGTGGCGACGTCGGGCTTGCGCACGCTGCGCCCGGACAAGGCCAGCGGCGCGCGCAAGGCGTCGTCGATGCGCAGCGCAATGCTCTGGCGCGCGGCGTCGTAGGCGTAGCTCAGGCCCTTGATGCCGTCGAGGTCGAACTGCTCCAGCTGCTCCACGCCGAACAGCTTGGGATCGAGCTCGAGATCGCGCAGATTCTGCACGGAACTGCGCAGCCCCGAGCTCTTGCCACGGGTAAAACGCAGTATCAGGCCGGTCGATTCGCCGTTCAAGACTACCTCCAGAAAAAGCTCTTCCTCTTGCGGTGGCGGCGCCGGCGGCGTCTGCGCCAGCACGCCACTCATGAACATCCATGTCCAACACCATAGGCAGAACCAGCGCCGCGCCATCCGGGCTTAGTCCACCCTGGACACGGTACTGGCGCTCGACGGCCGGGCATTGATGTTGGCTTTCACCGCCAATGTCCCGTTCAGATCGGCATCGCCAGGCGTGGGCAAGCGCCATTCACGCACCTTTCCCGCCAGCACATACCCAAACAAGCCCGGCGCAATCACAAACTGCTGCCCGGCGGCGTTGCTCAGTTCCAGCGCGCCGATCTGTGCGCGCTGGGTGCCGCTATTACGGACCCGCAACATCCAACCACCTTCTTTCCGGTACACCGCCCAGGCCAGCGCCGGCGCCGCGCGGTCGTCCGCCGGCAGCACGAACAGCGGCACCGAGTAGCGCAAGCGGATATCGACGCCGCTGCCCGGCGTGTTCTCTTCCTTGGGAATTTCATCGATCAGGATGCGGTAGCACAGCTCGCTGACCGGCAGCTGGTCGCTGCGCCGCACCAGCCGGATCACCTGGCTGGTCTTCGGCGCGATCTGGATGATCGGCGGGCTGGCCACCACGTCCTGGGTCGGCGTCAGCACGTCGTCGCCGTCCTTCTGCTCCCACTGGTAGACCCGCACCTGGCCGTACACCGGCGTCTCGCCCAGGTTTTGCATATTGATGCCGGCCGCGCCCTGTCCGGCGCGCAGGTTGATCATCACCGGCGAAATCTGCAAATTCGCAGCGAGCGCCGGCCACGCCAGCACTTGTGCCATCATCAGCCCTGCGATCCATGCGCGTGCCCCAGTCATCCGGCCTCCAAGGTTGCCCTCGCTCAACTCGGTTCCATTATTAGTGATCTGAAAAAATCATGCTTTTGGTGGAAGAGACAACTATTTTGCAAGCGTAGAAAACTATCAAAAATATTTCCAGGATAGGCGTAATAAACAACAACAGGAAGTGATAAAATTTTATTAACCAGCCGCCGGGGGCGCCATGCCGACTACCCTAGAACACAACCGTGCCAAAATTCTCATCGTGGATGATTCCGCGTTTGAGCAGCGCATGCTGGTGGACCTGCTCAGTGAGCTGCCGTACAAGGTGTCGGTCGCCTTCAACGGGCTGCAGGGCTACCAACTGGCTGTGGCCAACCGGCCGGACCTGATCCTGCTTGACGTGCGCATGCCGAATATGGACGGATACACGGCCTGCCGCCTGCTCAAAGCCAATCCGGTGACCGAGGACATCCCGGTGATCTTCCTCAGCGGCGCCGACGCCGACGACGACCGCATCCTCGGCCTGTCGATTGGCGGCGTCGACTACGTCTCCAAGCCCTTCTCGCCGGGCGAACTGGCGGCGCGCATCCAGGTGCACCTGAACTTGGCCAAGCGCCAGCAGCAGGCGCCCGCCACCGAGGCCGACGATGAACAACCACTGGAAGCCGAAAGCGATCCTGACGCGGTGCTGGTCAACGCCGTCAAGCGCCTGATCACCGACAACCTGGCGGCGCTGCCGGGGCTGGCGGAAATCGCCCGCAGCGTCGGCACCTACCGGGAAAAACTGTCGCAGGTGTTCCGCGAACAAACCGGCATGACGGTGTTCGGCTTCATCCGCGAGGAACGCATCCGTCGCGGCGAGGAATTATTGAAGGACACCGATATCGACGTGCAGGACATCGCGCTGCTGATCGGTTTCAACAACGCAGGAAATTTCGCCACCGCCTTCCGCGAACGCATGGGCGTGACGCCCACCGCCTACCGCCACGCCATCCACAAGAAAGCTTAGTGGGGAAACTTAATTGAGGTCGCGCCGGCACTCGGCCGGCAGCACGCGCGCGGGGATCTCGTCGCTGGCGCATTGCCAGACCACGCGCTTGTTCTCATCCACGCTGGGCTTGAACGCGATGGCCTTGCCGCGATAATTGAGGTCGGATGGGAACACCCGCACCATGCCGTTACCGGCATCGACGGTGATGTCCTGCACCACATGGCTGGGATCATCCATGGCATAGCCGGCCTGCTCCAGCGTGGCCGGGCCGCGGCCGTTGGCGTAGAAATAGCGCTCCACCGCCGCCGTCGCTCCGTGTCCCACGCTGACCGCCTGCGCCATGCGCGCCTTGGCCGTGTATTCGCCGTAGGCCGGCACCGCCACCGCCGCCAGCACGCCGATCAAGGCCACCAGCGCCAACACCGAACCGGCACCGCCGACGCCCAGGCGCGGCACGCACAGCGCCAGCAGGTAGGCCAGGCCGTGGCGTCCCGGCGCCGGCGCCTCGTTGCCCTGCGCCAGCGCGCGCACCACCGCCATGCGCTTGACCAGCCACGGGTAGTCACCCACCAGTTCGTGGAACGACATCCAGAAGCCGCTGCTCTGCTGCGCCTGTGCGGTGTAGTTGCTCACGCTCAGCTGGCGCCAGCGCTTACCGCCGGCCGCCAGCGCGGCCAGCCCGACCTGCGCACTTTTCAGGTCGTCGCAGGCGTGGAAACCATGACGGTCGCAGGTGTACTCGCGGGCGCGCGCATAGGCCGCGCCCAGCAACGGCAACACCGCCGCCGGCGCCAGCAGCGCCGACCAGCGCAGGTGGTTGCGCTTGATGTGGCCGATCTCGTGGCCGATGTAGAAATTGATGGCGTCCGGACGGTCTTCCAGCGCATCGACCACGTCGGAATACAGGACGATGAAATTGGTGCCGAGGAAGCGCGTGGCAAAGGCGTTGAAGGCGCCGCCCATCTGCAGCAGGTAGGCTTCCGGCACTTGCTCCAGGCCCAGGCGCTGGCAGCACGCTTCGATGCGCTGATGCAGGTCGGGAAATTGCGCCGGCGTGATCTGCACCGCCGTGCCCTTGAGGTAGGACACCAGCGCCGATTGCGCGAAGCAGTAGCTGATGAAGAACAGCAGCAGGTACAGCAGCGCCATGCCGGCCGTGAAGATCACCAGCGCCGCCCAGATCAGCAGCGACAGGGCCGCCATGATGCCGAACAGCGTGTTTTCATTCCTGTAGATCAGATTCATGCGGCTCCCGGCGCGGTAAAAGTTTCCCGGAAGCTATTCTAATCGTCAATTTACGAAAAATGCAACTCTTTATGACAACGAAATTTGTAAATCCGCGATATTGATCGGTTTCACCAGGTGGGCAGCAAAGCCGGCCTCGCGGCTGCGCGTCTTGTCGTGCTCCTGGCCGTAGCCGGACAGGGCCACCAGTTTGAGGCCGGGACCGTCCGGCAGCTTGCGCAGGTGGCCGGCCAGTTCGAAGCCGTCCATGCCGGGCAGACCGATGTCGAGGATGGCCACCTCCGGCATGCCGGCGGCGGCCAGCGCGATCGCCTGGGCCGGATCGTAGGCCACGGTGGGCCGGTAGCCGAGCGCGCCCAGCAGGTCGGCCAGCGAGTCGGCCGCATCCTGGTTGTCGTCCACCACCAGCACGCGCAGGCCGGCGCCCTGCTCCGGCGGCGCGGCGTTGGTGTGCACCACCGGCGCCGACGCCTCGCCCACCACCGAATCCGGCAGGGTGAGGGTGAAGGTGCTGCCGCGCCCTTCGCCGGCGCTGTAGGCGCTGACTTCGCCGCCGTGCATCTGCACCAGGTTGCGCACCAGCGCCAGCCCGATGCCGAGGCCGCCCTTGGCGCGGTCCAGCTGGCGGTTGCCCTGCACGAACAGATCGAAAATATGCGGCAACAGCGCCGGCGCGATGCCGTTGCCGTCGTCGGTGACCTGGATCTGCACCGTATTGCCCTTGATGCGCGTGCCCAGCGTGACGTGGCCGCCGGCCGGCGTGTAGCGCGCCGCGTTGCTCAGCAGGTTGGACACCACCTGCGCCAGCCGCGCCGGATCGCCGTGCCAGCGCACGGTGGGCACGTCGACCAGCAGCCGGTGCTGCTTCTGCTCCAGCAGCGGGCTGGCCATTTCGATGGCCTTGTTGAGCACATCGGCCAGCGGCAACGTTTCCTTGCGCAGCTCGACCTTGCCGCTGGCGATGCGCGAGACATCGAGCAGGTCGTCCACCAGCCGCACCAGATGGTCGACCTGGCGCTGGATCACGGCCTGCTCCTGCACGGTGTCGCCGCCGGCGCCGCGCAGCTTCATCAGCTTGAGCGCGGTGACGATGGGCGCCAGCGGATTGCGCAGCTCATGGCCCAGCATGGCCAGGAATTCATCCTTGGTGCGCGAGCTCAGGTTCAGGTCGACGTTCAGGCGTTCGCTCTCAGCCATGGCCTCGGCCAGCGCGCGGTCGCTTTGCAGGCGGCTCAGGGCGCCGCACACGGTGGCCGTGTATTGTTCCAGGAACTGACGATAAGCATCATCCAGCGGCAGGCGCGGCGAGACTTCGAAGGCCAGCGCCAGCTCGGCGCATAGTTGCAGCTCGGCGCCACGGATCACCAGCACCTCGCCGACGCCGCCCAGGCCGCCCGCCGCGCGCGCCAGCGCCGCTTCGCCTTGCAGCAGGCGGATGCCGAGCAGGTCGCCGGGATTGTCGCCGACCGACAGCTGCACCACGCCGTGCACGTCCTGCTCGCAGCGGCAGTCGAGCAGACGACGCCCCAGCAGGTCAAGCGTGTGACGGCGGCGCTCGGCCAGCACCTGCGCGGTGGTTTCGGTGCACACCACCAGCACGCCGCCGACTTCGTCCAGTTCGTTGAACACGGGGGTGTAGGTGTAGCTCCAGAATACGTCTTCGATGCGGCCGTTGCGGTAAATGGGCACCAGGTTATTTTCATACCAGCGCGCCTCGCCGCCGCTGCGCACGTCGGCGATCTGCGGGCCGATGATGGGCCAGATCTCCGGCCAGCACGCACGCCCGGCCTGCCCCAGCGCCGCCGGATGCTTGCCAAGGCCGAAGCACGGCACGTAGGCATCGTTATAAATCTGCGTCAGCTCCTCGCCCCACCACAGGAACATCGGGTTCACCGCGTGCATCACCACGCTGACGGCGCTGCGCAGCGAGGCCGGCCAGCCGTCGATGGCGCCCAGCGGCGTGTCGTCCCAGCGATGCGCCTGCACCATCTCGCGCATGGGGGTGCCGCTGCCGATGAAGCGTGGCGAGGTGGAGCACGGCGTGACAGACTGGGCCAGCATAGAGATTTTTCCAAGATTGAAAGTCAGATACTATCAACTGTACCGTACGGCGGCGCACAATAGGTGTCTGTCCGGTAGGAAATCTCTGTACGCTTGACATTCCGCGCACATCTGGCAAATTGTAGCCATAGATCAAGAAAGGGTTGCGCCATGCAAGCGCGTTACGTGTTATCCGCCATTGCCGTGTTCGGCATGGCCGCGCAGGCCTCGGCATGTCAGCTCAGCATGGCGCTGGAGCAATGGCCGCCCTACCTGTACACCCAGCCGAACGCCGCGCCGGCGGGGCTGGATTGGGAACTGGCCCAGGCCATTTTCAAGGAAGCGGGCTGTACGCTCGAGTTGCGGCCGGAACTGCCGACCGCGCGCCGCCAGCGCCTGTTCGAACAGGGCAAGCTGGACCTCATGCTATCCGCCTCGCACACCGCCGAACGGCGCCGCTACGCGCGGTTCAGCATCGCCTACCGGCACGAGACCGTGGGCGTATTCTCGCGCGGCAACGCGCAGCGCCGCTACCAGCACGTCAACAGCTTCGACGTGCTGATCAAGGACCAGCTGTCGCTGCTGGCGCCCAAGGTGGGCTGGTACGGCGCCGGCTATGCGCGCGCGCAGCCCGGTCTGGCCGTGCAAGGCAAGCTCAGCACCTTCACCAATTTTCAACAGGGATTGCGCATGCTGGACGCCGGCCGGGCCGACCTGATCCTGGGCGACAGCGGCGCCCTGCGCCACGAGGCCAAGGCGCAAGGCATCACGATCAGCGCGCTGCCGTTGGTGGCGATGCGCGCCCCGGTGCATCTGATGCTGAACAAAGCCAGCACCACCCAGGCGGAACTCGACCGCATCAACGCCGCCATCACCCGCCTTGAACACCAGGGCGTGCTGGGCGCGATTCGCAGCCGCTATGGCGAGCCGTAGTCAGCGGCTCAGTGTTCGCGCCACTGGTCGAGGTTGTGCGGCTCGGCCACCGGTGCGCGGTTGCGCTCGGCGCGGAAGCGGGCCGAGGCGGCATACACGGCGCGCCGCACCCGCATGATGGAGCCGAGCGGCCGGTGCGCGGCAATGCAGTGCCAGGGATTGAACTGCATGCCATCGTCGACCAGCACCGACAGGCCATGCGTCCAGCCGGCTTGCGCGGGAGCGCTCAGGCGCGCCACGGTCACCCAGTCGCTGGTCCACTCCACTGTGGGGTCTTCGATCGGCATGGCGGCCAGGTCGGTGCATAGCTGCACGCGCAGCTCCCACTCGGCGCTGTGCTCGGTCATGAAATCGACCACGGCCGCGCGCACGCCGTTGGGCTTGTGTTCCAGATCGACCGGCTGGTCTTTGAGCGCGCGCAGTGCCGGCGATACCGGCACCAACGACAACTTGGCCATGTGGCGACCGTACAGGATCGGCACCACGGTAAAGAAGGTCTCGCCGAGGATATTGGTTTCGGCGTGGCCGCCCAGGCCTTTCAGCGTGGCGCTCTCGCCGCCGACCGCCTCCACCACTTTTTCCACGCCACGCAAGGCGGCCGACAACGCCTTCTTCAGGCCGGGGGCCTTGTCGGTGGTGGAGGCCAGCAGCTTGACGCTGCCGAGGAATTTCTTGGCCGTGGGCGCCTGGAAGATCGGGCCGTTGACCATCACAAAGTCCTGCGTGACATCACCTTCGCCGTCCTCCAGGCGTGCGCCCGGCACGCCGACGATCTTGATCGCCATGCCGCGTGGGGTCGAGACTTTATCGTCCAGCATGTCGCCGGGCGTGGTCGAGAGCCGCATCACCACCGGCCAGGCGGCGCCGGCATGGCTGAACAGCCCTTGCGCGTAATCGGGCGGCAGGTTGTCGAGCACGCGCAGCTCGCCGCGCAGGATGCCGTGGCTCTTGGCGTGCACGCCGCGATGGGCGTGGCCGGTGTCGTCGTCGACGGTGGCGGCGATGTGATGCATGGCCTCGATCAGGCCGGTGACCGTTTCGGCCTCGTCTTCTTCCGGTACTTCATACGACGGGTCGTATGACAGGGGTTGGTGCAAGTGGCGGGTAGGGAAATCCATGGGGCGTCCTTGTTGGGTGGCTCGCCCCATCTTCGCCCTGCCCGCTCCGCGCGTCTGTGGTGTGACGCACTCACACGCGCTGCGCCATCCAGATCACGGCCATGGCCGCCGACAGCAGCGCGGCCGCCTGCCGCACGCGCCGGTAGGATGGCCGGCGCGCCAGCAATATCAGCAACGGTGCGGCCAGCAGGATGATCAAGGTCTGCATCGCTTCGATGCCGAGGTTGAACGACAACACGCCGGCCACCAGCCGCGCGCCATTCAGCTGCAGCTCGCGGATGGCTGTGGCGAACGCCTGCCCGTGCACCAGGCCGAAGCCGAAGGCGATCCAGGCTTCGCGACGCGGGAAGATCGGCCGCCATGCATGTACCGCCGAAAACAGGATCGACAGTGCAATCGCAAATTCCACCGGCTGTTCCGGCAACTGGATGGTGCCCAGCGCGCCCAGCATCAAGGTGATCGAGTGGCCCAGCGTGAATGCGGTGACCACTTTCAGCAGGTAGACCAGCAGATGGCGCGCGCCGCCGTAACCGGCCCAGTTGCCATCCTTGACCAGCAAGGCGGCCGGCAGCAACAGCGTCAGCAGGAACAGCAGATGGTCGGTGCCTTCGGCGATATGGTTCATGCCCAGTTGGAACAAGTCGCCAACACCACTCCACCAGCGTGGATCGGCGCCGCGCACTTCCAGGCTGCGCTGGCCGTAGTGCAGCGTGCCCAGCACGTGCGACGGCGCATCCGGCCCGCTGCGCAAGGCCACCACGGTCAGATGGCTGGGCACCTGGTGCGCGATGGCGTCGTCGCCGAAGGTGAAGCGGTCCAGTGGAGCGCCGGCTGGCGGCCGCAGCGTCATGGTCGCCAGCAGATCGGCCGGTTGCTGCGACAACATCCAGCGCAGGCGTTCCACCTTGACCACCCACGCCCGCCCGTCCGGCGCCACCGGACGGATATGGGCCGCGAGGTAGGCGGCCATGTCGGCATCGCCCTGCGCGTAGGCTTTCGGCAGGCCGCCGGGCAGCGCCAGCTTCAGTTCATCCAGCGGTAGCACCAGCTCGGCGCGAATGAAGTCCTGGCCGCTTTCCAGCAACACTTCCGACTGCGGCGACGGATGCGCCACTGCCGCAGTCCACACGCCGGCCCACAGCAGGATGCAGGCCGCGATCAGGCGCTTAGAAACTGCCGCCATAGTCGTTGGTCTTGTCGCGCCAGATGGTGTGATAGTGGACGTCGGTGCCGTAAACGATGCCCTGCTGCACCACGAACTCGATCCACACGCGCGGGCCGTCGATGCGGATATACGAACGCTGCGCTTCCAGCGGCGACGCCAGCGAATTCGGATACGCGCTGAAGTCGGCCTTCACGCCGTTCTGGCCGACGCCGTAACCAACATAGGTGGCGGCCAGCGCATCGTCAGCCAGGTAGGCGCCCAGCAAGGCGGCGGCGACATCGGAGGCCTGCGTGTTGACCCACGCTTCAATCGCCGTCCGCACATAGGTCTGCTGCTTGGCGTTCATGGCCGAGTATTGCAGGCCACGGCCGCTGGTCGGATACACCAGCGATTTGAAGTTGCCATCGCTGTTGCCGGATGCGCCCATGATCACATCGGTAAAGGTGCCTGGCAGTTTGGCCGCTGCCGCACTGGCGCTGTCGGCGTAGATCGCTTCGGCCAGGTTGTAGACGGCGGCGCGCTGCTTCTCCATCGGCGCATGCTGCTTGCCGGCGCTGCCGGCGTTGGCTTTGACGTTCACCGTGCCGTCGGCGCCCACCGTCCAGTTGGGCGGCTCGACGCCGACGAAGTTCGGCGTGGCGCTGACCTTGCCGGTGTTGTAGGTGATGTTGTAGGCCAGATGGTGGCCGGCGATCTGCAAGATCCAAGGCGAGGTCGCCGACGGCGTGCCGACGAAGGCGATCGAATACAGGTCGGTGCCGTAGTCCAGCGCGAAGCCGGTGCCGCCCGCCCCTGCACCTGCGCCGCCGCCCGGCATTGTGCCCGCACCACCGCCCGGCGCAGCGCCGGCGCCGTCGGCCGGTGGCGTGAAGGTGCCATCCGTTGGCGGCGTGAACGTGCCGTCAGCCGGCGGTGTTCCCCCGCCGCCGCCACCTGCACCACCGCCGCTCGCCATGCCACCCGCCAGCACCTGGTCCGCCGCGCGCAGCTCGTTCAGCAGCGTGATGCCACTGGCGCTCAGCGCCTTGGCGATGACGGTATTGGCCGCCGCCAGCTGGGCCGCGCTCAGGGTAGTAGTATTCAACCGCAGCCCATGGCGCGAGCCCGGCAGGTTGGTCCACTGGTTGGCATTCGCCAGCGCATAGTCGAACAGCACGGTGGTCGACGAGGTGGCGGAAGTCGCCACCGTCTTCTGATCCGCCGCCAGCGTCGCCAGGAAAGCGTTGGCCGCATTCACCACCGCCGGCGTATTGGCGCCGGCGCTGACCACATTGACCGTCAGCGCCACGCTGGAGCTGGTGGCCGTGCCGGCGGTATTGCTGACCACCACCTTGTAGTTGCCCGCGCTGTTGGCGTTGGCGGTATTGATCTTGTAGATGCGCTCGGTCGCGCCGGCAAGCGCCACGTCATTGCGATACCACTGATACGAAAGACTGACACCATTCACCGCCACCCACAAGGTGGCACCGGCGCCGGCGTTGACGGTCTGCGCCACCGGCTGCACATTGATGGCCGGCGCCGTTACCGACGACGACACCGCAATCACGGCCGCCGAACTGGTGGTGGCGCCGGCGGTGTTGGTGACCGCCACGGTATAACTGCCCGCCGCCGATGCCGCGTAGCTCGGATGGGTGGCGCCGTCGATGGCGCTGCCGTCCTTGTACCACTGATAGCCCATTTCCAGACCGTCCGCCGTCACGGACAAGGTCTGGCTGGTGCCGGTGAGGATGGTTGCGCCGGAAGGCTGCGCGGTGATCACCGGCGCGCTGATGACCGTGATCACGGCATTCGCGCTGGTAACGGAACCGGCCGACGAAGTCGTCACCACATAGTAGGTGCCGGCTTCGGTGGCGGTGTAGTTGGCGGCGGTCGCGCCGGCAATGGCAGTGCCACCCAGATACCACTGATAGCTGAGGCCGCTACCCTCAGCCACCACCGACAGCACGCTGTTGGAACCGGCGGCAATGGTCGCGGAAGCCGGCTGCAGGCTGATGGCGAGGCCGCTGGTGCTGGTGGCGGCAGTGGTCGAGGTGTTCGGATCCGAACTGCCGCTGCAGCCCGACAGCAGCAGCGACAGGGAAGTGGCGTAGACGGCAAGCGCCCGGTTCGAGATGTGCGTCATGCGCTTTCTCCAAATGTAAGGAAAGCGAACTTTAGCCAAGCATTCAGCGAAAAACTCACCCGGCGTTGCCGTTTTGCCTAGATTTACGCCCTTTAACAAGCTGGGTTGTACCGTCCCCGACGGCAGTTGCTCAAACATGCTAAGGTTGACCCCTTTTGCCCGCAGTTTTGCGTCACTTACCATGCACCACGAACAGATTTCCGACACTCCCCTCATCACCGCGCCGCACGGCGCCGGCTTGGCCAACCTGGCGTTGGCCATCGGCGGCCTGGCCATCGGCACCGGTGAATTTGCCTCGATGACCATCCTGCCGGTGGTCGCCGGCGACCTGCACGTCAGCCTGCCCGACATGGGCCACATGATCAGCGCCTACGCGCTGGGTGTGGTGTTCGGCGCGCCGCTGATCACCATCTTCCTGGCCCGCATGCCGCGCCGCGCCATGCTGATCATGCTGATGTCGCTGTACGCGGTGGGCAACCTGCTGAGCGCCGCCGCGCCGGGCTACGGCTCGCTGATCGTGGCACGCTTCATCGCCGGCATTCCGCACGGCGCCTACTTCGGCGTGGCCGCGCTGGTGGCAGCCGCCATGGCGGTGCCGGAAAAGCGCGCGCAGGCGGTGTCGCGCGTGCTGCTGGGCCTGACCATCGCCAACGTGTTCGGCGTGCCGCTGGCCACCTGGGTGAGCCAGGGCTTCGGCTGGCGTTCGACCTTCCTGGTGGTGGGCGTGCTGGGTGCGATCACCGCCTTCATGGTGAGCCGCTACGTGCCTTACATTGCCGCCGGCAACGCCAGTCCGCGCCGCGAACTGGGCGTATTCCGCCGCTTGCAGGTGTGGGTGACGCTGCTGATGGTGTCGGTCGGCTTCGGCGGCCTGTTTGCCGTCTACACCTACGTCACGCCGACGCTGCTGGAAGTGACCAAGGTGTCGCCGGCCATGCTGCCGGTGTTGCTGGCCCTGATGGGCGTGGGCATGACGGTGGGAAACCTGGTGGGCGGCTGGTTTGCCGACCGCTCGCGCCTGTGGACCATCTTCGGCGCGCTGGTGTGGAATGCGACCGCGCTGGCGGCGTTCTACTACACCAGCAGCAATGTCTGGGCGGTGGCGCTGAATCTGTTCGCCATCGGCTGCGGCATCGCCGTCTGCCCTGCCGTGCAAACGCGTCTGATGGACGTGGCGGGCGATGCGCAGACCGTGGCGGCCGCGCTCAACCACTCGGCCTTCAACTGCGCCAACGCCGCCGGCGCCTGGTGCGGCGGCATGGCCATCGCCCACGGCATGAGCTTGCAATCGACCGGCCCGGTGGGCGCGCTGCTGGCCTTGGGCGGCATCGTGGTGCTGGGCGTGTCGGTGCTGCTGGAGCGGCGGCAGCGTTCGGCGCCGATGCCGCTGCCTGCGCCACAAGCGGCCGCCTGACCGTACTCAGCGCCGGTAGCTGCGCTCCGCGAAACCCGTCGTTGCGAACCAGTTGCGGGCGGCGGCTTCAGGATCGAAGCTGGCTGCGGGCTGGACGATATTGGCGGCATCGCCCTCAACAAACTGCGCGGCCTTGAATTCGCTGGTGGACTGGTAGCCGTAGAAGCGGTTGCCGCTCCAGCGGATGTCGTTGTGGCGCAGCGCCGGGTTCATCACGCGGAACAAGGTGCCCGCATTGCCGCCGTGATAGAACACATTGTTGCGGATATCGCCGGCGTTCATGCTGCCCATGCCGGTGTTCTCGGCCGCCGGCGACACCAATCCCGGCTGCGAGTTCAGCAGCAGATTACCGCGCACGATGGCGCTCTGCGAGCCGGCAAACACGATAACGCGGCGGCCGTCGTTGATGCTCAGGTTATTCTCCACCACCGTGCCGGACGATTGCGCCGGATTGCCCAGACCATCGTCGCCGCAACCGCAAAACAGCATGAAGCCGCCTTCGTTGTCGTGACTGTAGTTGGCGACGACTTGCGTGTCGCGCGTGCCGAGGTCGGCGTCGAAAGCCATGCCATCGCCCGGCTCCCATGGTTGCTGGTAGCGCACGTGATGGATTTCGTTGTACTGGAAGCGCGCGCCGTCGGTGTTGATGGCCCAGGCGCCGGCGCTGTTGCCGGCGGCGCGCAGCCAGATGTCGTGCATCAGATTGGCCTCGACCAGCGGCTTGCTCGCCGTGCGCACCACAATGCCGTCGCCGCCGATGTCGTGGATGTGATTGTTGCGGAACACGATGTTGCTGGACGGCGTGTAATCGTCGGCCGCCGCCGCGCTCAGCGCCACCTCCTTGCTCTTGTACGGAGCATAGTCACCACACGGCGCACCGCCGATGCGGCACATCCACGCCGAGCGCGTCGACAGGCCGATGGCGTCCACGTGGAAAATTTCGCTGTTCTCCACCAGCACATCGTCAAAGCGCGTCTTGCGCTGATTGACGCCGTGACGCGTGATATTGAACAGGATGCCGCCAGTCTCCTTGTAGACATGCTCGCTGCCCGGCGCATCCTTCAGATAGCCGCGCACATGGTGCACATACACATCGCGCACGCGATAGTGGCTGCCGACGCCAAAGTCCTCCAGCTGCACCAGCAGGCCAACGCGCGCGCCTTCGCTGAGGCCGTCATTGGTCAGCTCCAGCCCTTCGATCTCCCAATGCTGAAGGTTGCGCAAATGAATCGCCGCCCGCGCGACCGTACCGCCATCGCTGCGGCATAGCGAACGGTAGGGACTGATGCCGCGCGCCGTGCGCGCCGCCCGCGTGATGGCCTGATCGTGATCGGCCACCCCCTCGCGGCAGCCGGCCGCAATCGCCGCCCTGCCCGCCGCGCGGTCGCCATAGCTGCCCACCACAATCGGCTGGCCCGCCACGCCGGAGCTGCCCGCCTGCGGCACGAAGCTGCCGTAGCAGGTCACACCGCGCCTGAACAAAATCCGCGTGCCGGGCGCGAAGCGCATGGCGTTCAATTGCGCCAAGCCGCCCACCACCGGCGCGGCGCTGGCGCCGGAACAATCGACCTGCACCACAGGTGCTTCGGCGGCGCTGGCCGCGCCCAATTTGAATGCAGCGATCAAGACTACCCAGCTCAATTTGCTCATGGCATCGATCCATCATAGACATTAAGTTAACGATACCATACATCCCGCCAACCCCTGCGAAATTTTCAGATTGTATAAAATATCCAAAATAGGTATGATCGCTGCACTCCCCCTCCATCCAACGCAGCCCGAAGGAAACACCATGAGCGACAACATTTTCACCGGCACCATTCCAGCCCTGATGACGCCCTGCACCGCAGAGCGCACGCCCGATTTCGACGCCCTGGTCAAAAAAGGCCGCGAACTGATTGATGCCGGCATGAGCGCCGTGGTGTATTGCGGTTCGATGGGCGACTGGCCGCTGCTGACCGAAGCGCAGCGCCAGGAAGGCGTCGCCCGCCTGGTGGCTGCCGGCGTACCGACCATCGTCGGCACCGGCGCGGTCAACTCGCAGGAAGCGGTATCGCACGCGGCGCACGCGGCCAAGGTCGGCGCCCAGGGCCTGATGGTGATTCCACGCCTGCTGTCGCGCGGCTCGTCGCCGGCGGCGCAGAAGGCGCACTTCTCGGCCATCCTGGAAGCCGCGCCAAGCTTGCCGGCGGTGATCTACAACAGCCCGTACTACGGCTT
The DNA here is from genome assembly GCF_054461335.1 of Duganella paludis. Classification (NCBI taxonomy): domain Bacteria; kingdom Pseudomonadati; phylum Pseudomonadota; class Betaproteobacteria; order Burkholderiales; family Oxalobacteraceae; genus Duganella; species Duganella paludis. Next base: position 3,652,778 of record NZ_CM136922.1, on the reverse strand, counting down.
CGCCACGCGCGCCGACCTGTTCTTCGAACTGCGCGCCAAGCATCCCAACCTGATCGGCTTCAAGGAATTCGGCGGCGCGGCCGACCTGCGTTACGCGGCCGAGCACATCACCAGCCAGGACGACCAGGTCACGCTGATGGTGGGTGTGGACACGCAAGTGTTCCACGGCTTCGTCAACTGCGGCGCGACCGGCGCGATCACCGGCATCGGCAATGCGCTGCCGCGCGAAGTGCTGCATCTGGTTTCCCTGTCGCGCAAAGCGGCGGCGGGCGATGCTGTGGCTCGTCGTCAGGCGCGTGAGCTGGAGGCTGCGCTGCTGGTGCTGTCCTCGTTCGACGAAGGCACCGACCTGGTGCTGTTCTACAAATACCTGATGGTGCTGAACGGCGACACGGAATACACGCTGCACTTCAATGCCACCGACGCGCTCAGCGCCAGCCAGCGCGTCTACGCAGAAACGCAATATGCGCTGTTCCGCAGTTGGTACGCCAACTGGTCGAAAGAAGTAAACGCGTGAAAGGTATCGGCTTTGCAGTGACCACCGTCGCCGAGCAGGCGGCGGACGCCCTGCGCCGCAAGATCATGTCGGGCGAACTGCCGGAAGGCTTTTCGCTGCGGCAGGACGCCCTCGCGGCCGAGTTCGGCATCAGCCGGATTCCGGTGCGCGAGGCGCTGGTGCAGCTGGAGGGTGAAGGACTGGTGAAGATTATCGCGCACAAGGGCGCGGTGGTGTCCGGGCTGTCGATCGACGAAATCAGCGAACTGTTCATGCTGCGCAGCCTGCTGGAGCCGGTGCTGCTAAAGAAATCCGCGCCCAAGCTGACGGCGGAAGATTTCGCCGAACTGGACGCCATTCTGGCGGAATACAAGGTGGAATTGCATGCCCAGCATACGACCCGCTGGGGCGAGCTGAACACGCGCCTGCACGATTTGCTGCTGTCACGCGCAGAGCAACCACGCACTGCGGCGATCGTCGCCACGCTGCTGCAACAAACCGACCGCTACACCCGCATGCAACTGTCGTTAAGCGCCGACAGCATCCGCCAGGCGCAACAGGAACACGAAGAACTGGTGAACCTGTGCCGCACCGGCGAAGTCCGCGCCGCCGCAGCACTGCTCAAGCGCCACATCGAGCATGCCAGCAAGGATCTGGAACAATTTATTCTATCGCAGCGGCGGTCATCAAAATAATTGTGAATTTCATTCGCCGAACTACGCCGCCCTGGCAGTCGGCGAAAGGCGCTCAATCTTTGGCCGCTGTAATTGACTGGCTTGGTATAAATCGTACTCCAGCTGAATGCCAGCCCAAAGGTCCGGAGTGGTCCCCAAAGCGTCGCCCAGCCGATAAGCCATATCGGCAGAGGTGCCTCAGAAATCAGTCGAGGAAAAAAAACCCGCCAAAGGCGGGCTTGCACTTCCTATTTACCTACTCAACGACTCAGGCGAATTGCTTGAAGTCCGGCTTGCGTTTCTGGAAGAAGGCCATGAAGGCTTCTTTTGCTTCCGGGGCGGTGAGCATGTTGCCGAAGTGGGTGTTTTCGGCGGCGATGGCGTCGGCCACTGGCGCGGTGCGGGCAGCTTTCATTAGTTGCTTGGTGGCGCGGATCGAGCTCGCCGGCAAAGCGACCAGCTTGGCGGCCTGGCCTTCTGCAAACGCGCGCAGTTCTTCCACCGGCAGCACTTTCGAAATCAGGCCCATCTCCAGCGCTTCCTGCGCGCCGAAGGCTTCACCCAGCATCAGCTTTTCAGCCGCGCGCGGGTAGCCGGCGATTTGCGTCAGCAGCAGGCTGGAACCGAATTCAGGGCACAGGCCCAACTGCACGAACGGCATCGAGAACTTGGCGTTGTCGGCGGCGTAAACCAGGTCGCAGTGCATCAGCAGCGTGGTGCCGATGCCAACCGCATTGCCCGATACGGCGGCCACCACCGGCTTGCTCGAACCGCTCAGGGCCATCATGAATTTGTACACGGAACGGTCTTCGATCGCGCCGCCTGCGGGAGCGGTTTTCATGAAGTCTTCCAGGTCGTTGCCGGCCGTGAAAATCTCCGGCTTGCCGACGATCAGGATGGCGCGTACCGAGGCGTCGCCTTCGGCGTCGGTCAGGGCGTCGGCCATGGTCTGGTACATGGCGGCGGTGATCGCGTTCTTGCGTTCCGGACGATTGAATTCCAGGGTCAGGATGCCGTCGGTAATGCTGCTCAAAATTTCCATGCTTGTCTCCAAATTGAAAGGGCGCTGGGTAAAAACCTCAGCGCCCTTTTTTATTGCAATGTCGTGATTACACGCGTTCGATGATGCCTGCTGCGCCCATGCCTGCGCCTACGCACATGGTGACCATGCCGTACTTCAGGTTGTTGCGACGCAGTGCGTGCACCACGGTGGCTGCACGGATCGCGCCGGTTGCGCCCAGCGGATGGCCCAGGGCGATTGCGCCGCCCATCGGGTTCACTTTCGCTGGATCCAGGCCCAGGTCGCCGATGACGGCCAGCGCCTGCGCGGCAAACGCTTCGTTCAGTTCGATCCAGTCCAGTTGGTCCTGGGTGATGCCGGCGGCTTTGCACGCCTCTGGAATCGCGAACTTAGGACCGATGCCCATGATTTCCGGTGGCACGCCTTTAACGGCGAACGACGAGAACTTGGCCAGCGGCGTCAGGTTGTGCTCGCGCAGGAATTTCTCGGAGACCACCAGCAGCGCGCCGGCGCCGTCGGACATCTGCGAGCTGTTGCCGGCGGTGACCGAACCTTTGGCCGCGAACACCGGCTTCAGCTTGCCCAGGGTTTCCATGCTGGTCTCTGGACGCGCGCCTTCGTCGGTATCGACGGTGCGGGTCTTGACCTTGATCTCGCCGGTCGCCAGGTCCGGCGTGCGGGTGATGATCTCGACCGGCGTGGTTTCGTCCTTGAAGAAGCCGGCTTGCTGCGCGGCGATGGCGCGGCGGTGCGATTCCACCGAGAACGCGTCCTGCGCTTCACGCGAGACTTTCCACTGTTCCGCCACTTTCTCGGCGGTCAGACCCATGCCGTATGCCATGCCGACGTTTTCGTCGGTGAACATATTCAGGTTCATCGAAGGGTGGTGACCCATCATTGGAACCATCGACATCGACTCGACGCCGCCAGCCAGCATGGCATCGCATTCGCCAACGCGGATGCGGTCAGCCGCCATGGCCAGGGCGGTAATGCCCGAAGCGCAGTAACGGTTGATGGTCACGCCGCCGACGGTCTTCGGCAGGCCTGCCAGCAGGACCGCTTGACGGGCGATGTTGAAGCCTTGTTCCGCTTCCGGGAACGAGCAGCCGATGATGGCGTCGGTGATCAGGGCCGGATCCAGGCCAGGCGCTTGCGCCAGGGCCGACTGGATCACGCGCACCAGCAGATCGTCCGGGCGGGTTTTGTTGAACATGCCGCGCGGCGCTTTGCCGATTGGCGTACGGGTAGCGGCGACGATGTATGCGTCTTGAACTTGTTTGCTCATTGTCTTTTCCTTAGTTGCGGACTGGCTTACCGGTTTGCAGCATGCCCATGATGCGTTCCTGGGTCTTCGGATGGTTCAGCAGCTCCAGGAAAGCCTTGCGTTCCATATCCAGCAGCCACTGCTCGCTCACGAAGGAGCCTTGGTCGATATCACCACCGCTGACGATCTGCGCGATCATGTCGCCCAGTTTGAAATCGTGCGCCGAGATGAAGCCGCCGTCGCGCATATTGACCAGTTGCGCCTTGATGGTGCCCCAGCCGTAACGGCCGGTCACCTGGATCGGCGCCTTCAGCGGCGCGCGGTAGCCCTTGTCGAACATGGCGCGTGCTTCGGTTTTCGCCACGTGCAGCAGTTCGTACGGGTTGAACACGATCACGTCGTCTTCTTTCAGGTAACCCATGGCCTGTGCTTCCAGAGCCGATTTCGACACGTTGGCGGTAGCCGCGTTGGTGAAGCCGGTTTTCAGGAATTGCAGGATGTCGGTGCCCTTGGCTTCCTTGGCCGCGCGTGCGGCCGCTTCTTTCAGGCCGCCGCCGGCAGGAATCAGGCCCACGCCCACTTCCACCAGACCGATGTACGACTCGATCGACGCTACGCGCTTCGATGCGTGCAGGGCCATTTCGCAGCCGCCGCCCAGTGCCAGGCCAGCAACCGCAGCCACCACCGGCACGTTCGAGTATTTCATCGCCATGAAGGTGTCTTGCAGTTCCTTGATGATCGGGTCCACCGCTTTGGCGCCGCCGCTCATGAAGGCTGGCAGTGCCGATTGCAGGTCGGCGCCGGCCGAGAAGGCGCCGCCGTCGGCCGCGTCCGCGCTCCAGATCACCAGTCCCTTGAAGTTTTTCTCAGCTTCGGCCAGTGCTTTACGGAAGCCGGCGATGACGCCTGGACTGATCACGTGCAGCTTGGTTTTCAGCGAGATGACCAGCACGTCGTCGCCCGAGTGCCACAGGCGCACGTCGTCGTCTTCATGCACGGTGGTGCCGGCTTTGCGGCCGTCCAGTTCGCCCGAACCCAGTACCGGGGCGCGGAATTCCTGGCGCTTGTACACGGCCAGTTCCGAACGTGGCACAAACGATTGCGATACCGCCGACCACGAACCTTCCGGCGTGTGGACGCCGCCTTTTTCAGCGACCGGACCTTCGAATACCCAGGCTGGCAGCGGTGCGTTGCACAGTGCGTGGCCGGCGTCGATGTCTTCCTTGACCCACTGGGCCACCTGGGTCCAGCCGGAGGCTTGCCAGGTTTCGAACGGACCGACGTTCCAGCCGAAGCCCCAACGCATGGCGAAGTCGATGTCGCGGGCGTTGTCGGCCACGGTGTCCAGGTGCACGGCGATGTAGTGGAAAGCGTCGCGGAAGATCGCCCACAGGAATTGCGCTTGTGGGTTGGTCGATTCGCGCATGGCCTTCATCTTCTTGACCGGATCCTTTTCTTTCAGGATGCGGGCGACGATGTCGGCTGCCTTGGCGCCGCCGGCGACGTATTCACCGGTGGCGAAGTCCAGGCGTTGAATCTCTTTACCTACTTTTTTGTAGAAACCGGCGCCGGTCTTCTGGCCCAGCGCGCCCTTCTCTACCAGCTTGGCCAGTACGGCCGGGGTTTTGTAGACGGCTGCGAACGGATCGTTCGGCAGGTAGTCTTGCATGGTTTTGATTACATGGCCCATGGTGTCCAGGCCGACCACGTCCGCAGTGCGGAAGGTGCCCGACTTGGCGCGGCCCAGCTTGGCGCCGGTCAGGTCGTCGACCACGTCCACCGACAGGCCGAATTTCTCGGCTTCGTGCACGATGGCCAGGATGCCGAACACGCCAACGCGGTTAGCGATGAAGTTCGGGGTGTCCTTGGCGCGGACCACGCCCTTGCCCAGGGTCGAGGTCAGGAAGCCTTCCAGCTGGTCGCTGATTTCCGGCTTGGTGAACTCGGTCGGGATGATTTCAACCAGGTGCATATAGCGCGGCGGGTTGAAGAAGTGCACGCCGCAGTAGCGCGATTTCAGATCCGCGTCGAAACCTTCCGACAGCTTGGTGATCGACAGGCCCGAGGTGTTCGAGGCGAAGATGGCGCTAGGAGCGATGTGCGGCGCGACCTTTTTGTACAGGTCGTGCTTCCAGTCCATGCGCTCGGCGATGGCTTCGATGATCAGGTCGCACTCGGCCAGCTTGGCCAGGTCGTCTTCGTAGTTGGCCACTTCGATCAGCGCCGCGTGTTCCTTGTTGCCCAGCGGTGCAGGCGACAGTTTTTTCAGGCCTTCGATGGCTTTCAGTACGATGCCGTTCTTCGGCGTGCCTTCTTTCCCCGGCAGGTCGAACAGAACGACTGGCACTTTGGCGTTGATGCAATGGGCAGCGATTTGCGCGCCCATCACGCCGGCGCCCAGCACGGCTACTTTTTTAACGATGAAATTGGTCATGTCGTTTCCTCTGGTTGCTTAGAACAGGTCGGCGTCGAGTGCCATCAGGTTGGCGGAGCCCGAGCGCGCCTGACGGATCAGGGTTGCGGTTTCCGGCTGCAGGCGGGCGAAGTAGAAACGCGCGGTCGCCAGCTTGGCTTTGTAGAAGGTATCGGTGCTGTCTTGCTTTTCCAGCGCGATCTTCGCCATTTGCGCGAAGAAGTAGCTGTACACCAAGTGACCGACCACGCGCAGGTAAGGCACGGCGGCGGCGCCCACTTCGTCGGCGTTCTGGAAGGCCTTCATGCCGATTTCCATGGTCAGCTTGGTGACTTTGTCGCCCAGCTCGCCCAGTGGGGTGATGAATTCGCTCAGGTTCTCGTCCAGGCCGTTTTCTTCCACGAACGATTTGATCTTCTCGCCGAACTTGCGCAGCTTGGCGCCGTTGTCGCCCAGGATCTTGCGACCCAGCAGGTCCAGCGACTGGATGGTGTTGGTGCCTTCGTAGATCAGGTTGATACGGGCGTCGCGCACGTACTGCTCCATGCCCCACTCGCTGATGTAGCCGTGGCCGCCGAACACTTGCATGGCTTCCGAGGTGGCGATCCAGGCGTTGTCGGTGATGAAGGCTTTGATGATCGGGGTCAGCAGCGCGACTTCGTCGGCGGCTTCCTTGCGCACATCTTCGTCAGGGTGGTGCAGTTCGCGGTCGATCTGCAGCGCCACGTACGAGGTGAAGGCGCGCGCGCCTTCAGCGTAGGCTTTGCCGGTCAGCAGCATGCGACGGACGTCCGGGTGCACGATGATCGGATCGGCTGGCTTCTCAGGATTTTTCGGGCCGGTCAGCGAGCGCATCTGGATGCGGTCCTTGGCGTAGATCAGCGCGTTCTGGTAAGCGACTTCGGTCAGGCCCAGCGACTGCATGCCCACGCCCAGGCGGGCCGCGTTCATGAACACGAACATGGCGTTCAGGCCTTTGTTCGGCTGGCCGATGATCCAGCCACGGGCGCCGTCCAGATTCATCTGGCAGGTCGAGTTGCCGTGGATGCCCATTTTTTCTTCGATGGCGCCGCAGGTGATCGGGTTGCGTTCGCCGACCGAGCCGTCTTCTTTCGGCCGGTACTTCGGCACCAGGAACAGCGAAATGCCTTTCGAGCCTTCCGGTGCGTCCGGCACGCGGGCCAGCACCAGGTGCAGGATGTTTTCGGCCATGTCGTGTTCGCCGGCCGAGATGAAGATCTTGTTGCCGGTGATCAGCCACGAGCCGTCTTCCTGTGGCAGCGCTTTCGAGCGCAGCATGCCCAGGTCGGTGCCGCAGTGCGGTTCGGTCAGGCACATGGTGCCGGTCCATTCGCCGGAAACCAGCTTCGGCAGGTAGACTTTCTTCTGGTGGTCGGTGCCGTGTTCTTTCAGGCACTCGTAGGCGCCGTGCGACAGGCCAGGGTACATGGTCCAGGCCTGGTTGGCCGAGTTCAGCATTTCGTAGAACGAGTTGTTCATGACGACGGGCAGGCCTTGGCCGCCGTATTCAGGATCGCAAGCCAGCGCTGCCCAGCCGCCTTCGACGTACTGCTTGTACGCTTCCTTGAAGCCCTTCGGAGTGGTCACGGTGTGGGTCGCGGCGTCGTGCTTGCAGCCTTCGCGGTCGCCGGAGTGGTTCAGCGGGAACAGCACTTCCGAGGTGAACTTGCCGCCCTCTTCCAGCACCTGGTTGATGATGTCGGCATCGATTTCGCTATAGTTCGGCAGCGTTTTCAGCTCATCTTCCACTTTCAGCAGCTCGTGCAGAACGAATTGCATATCCCGGATTGGCGCGACGTATTGACCCATGGTTTTCTCCTGATGACTACTTTAGTGTTTGAATGAATTCGTTTAGTTTTGCTGTGCCAGCACCGCTGCCGGCGACTGCGGATTGCGATACGTTTCGACCAGGCGCTCGAAGCCCTTGCCCGCCCGCTCCAGGCTGCCCGGAATGCGCAGGAAGCGCGCATCGTGGTGCAGGGCCAGGATCAGGCCGTACATCTCGTAGACCAGCTGCTGCGGGTCGGTGTCGGCTTTCAGATCGCCGCATTCGACCGACTGCTTCACGCAGCGCAACAACGCGCCCTGCCAGGCGCCGACCATCGCCATCAGCTCTTCGCGGATCGGACCTGGACGGTCGTCGTATTCGACCGCGCCGCTGATGTAGATGCAGCCCGAGGCCACCTCCACGCTGACGCGTTTGACCCAGCGCGCAAACATGGCCTTGAGGCGGGCGATGCCGCGCGGCTCTTTGACGCTGGGGAAGAACACTTCCTGCTCGAAACGGTGGTGATACAGCTTCAGCACTTCCAACTGCAAATCTTCCCGCGACCCGAAATGCGCGAACACGCCGGATTTGCTCATGTTCATCTTATCTGCGAGCAATCCGATGGTCAGGCCTTCAAGACCGTCGCGACTGGCCAGATCAAGGGCCATGTCCAGGATTGCAGCGCGGGTTAGCTCGCCTTTGCGCATAAATTTAGTTGAGGTATTAATAAGATTGCATCCCAAAGTAAATGAATCATTGGAGAGAAAGGAATATTCTGCTCCACTTAAATTTACTCTGTGTGAAAAGAATTGCGAACGCTCGTACTATTATCCACTTGGGGGTGAATGTCAAACAGTACCGTTAGAGGTGGCGTTCTATTGCTGCGCCGCAGCAATAGAAGCAGTCATGCAGGCCAGAAACTTCTTTACATTTTGCCCAACTGGCGGCGGTCGCGCTTGGTCGGACGGCCCTTGAAATCGGCGCTCGGCTCGCGGAACATGCGGCGGTTTTCCGCCACGGCGGCGCGACGCGCCACGCTGACGTCGGTTTCCTCGTACAGGTTGCGGGCGATCGGCGCGGCGGCGCGCACGTCCGACAGGCCCATCACATCCACTTCCCAGCGGTCCGAGCCGTTGTCGATTTCCAGCACGTCGCCGATGCGCACAGCGCGCGCCGGCTTGACGCGGTCGCCATTGACGGTGACCTTGCCGCGATCCACCGCATCCGTCGCCAGCGAGCGCGTCTTGAAGAAGCGCGCCGCCCACAGCCATTTGTCCAGTCGTACACCTTCGCTCACGCGTATTTCCCCACAGCGAAAACTCTCATCAATATCTTGTAAAACACAAACGCGATCTCGTAGCCGATGCGGCGCACATGACCGACGTGCTCGAAGTCATCATAAGTGATGACCTTGCCGTCGGCAACCGCCTGTTCGATGTGCTGGCGCAGGCTTTGCGCAAACGCCGCATCCTTGATGACCACGTTGGCTTCCTGGTTCAGGAACAGGCTCAGGCCGTCGACATTGCTGGAGCCGACCGTGGCCCAGTCGTCGTCGATCACGGCCACCTTGGCGTGCAGCTGCGTCTTGTGATATTCCACCACTTTGACGCCGGCCGCAAGCAGCTTCGGGTAGAACGAGTGCGCCACCGCGTCCTGCAGCCAGATTTCGCCGACGCCGATCAAGAGCACCACCTCGACGCCGCGCTCGGCGGCCGAGGCCAGCGCCTGGCGGAACTTGCGGCCGGGCGCGAAATAGGGATTGGCCAGCAGCACGCTCTTGCGCGCACGGCCCAGCGCCTGCAGATAGGCGCGCTGGATGGTCCTGCGGTTGCGCAGGTTGTCGCGCACCACGAAGCCGGCCTGCACGGCGTGGCTGGCGGCGATCTTCTCCACCTTGCGCATGTCGCGGTACAGGCCGATGCGCTTCATGATGCTGAGCTTGCCGAGGCGGCGCCATTGCGTCACCGCTTCCGTCTGGATATCGACCACCAGCGGGCCGCGCACCTGCACCGCGAAATCCCAGCGCGGCGCCGACAGCGCCTTGCTATGGTCATAGTCGCAGAACATGTCGTCGTTGATGTTGATGCCGCCGACGAAGGCCACCTGGCGGTCCACCACGCAGATCTTGCGGTGGGTGCGCGTGACGCCGCGCCGGAACCAGGGATTGAACATGCGGTGCTCGACGCCGCCGGCCGCAAGCTGCTCGTGCATGCTGTTGACCTGGCGGCGGCCGGTGCCCCACCAATCGGTGATCGCGCGCACCTGCACGCCGCGCTGGGCCGCGCCGATCAGGGCGGCCAGCACTTTCTGGCCGGTGTCGTCGCCGGCGAAGATATAGGTCTCGAAATAGACTTCGTACTGCGCGCTCTCGATGGCCTCGATCAGCGCAGGGAAGTAATCGGTGCCGGTGTGAAGCAGCTTGACTTCGTTATCGGCTAAAAAATTGACGGTGGTGCGCATAGTAAGTGGTTCATGACAGCGTCAGCGAGGCGACGATGGGAGCGTGGTCCGAGAGCTTGGCCCACAGGCTACCATGCATTACCTCCGCCGTCTCCACCTTGAAGCCGCGCACATAAATGCGATCGAGGCGGAAGAACGGCAGGCCGGCCGGGAAGGTGCGGGCCGGCGCCACGCTGGCCTTGCGGCGCAGCTTGCGCAGGATCTCGTCGAGCGCCGAGTTGCCCTCGATTTCATCGAAGGCCTCGCGCACGCCGAGGGCGTTGCGCAGTTCCGCGCTCAGGGTGTTGCGCCAGTCGTTGAAGTCGCCGGCGATCACCACCGGTTCGCCGTTGGGCGCGGTTTCCTGCACCGCCGAAATCAGCGCCTGCGTCTGGCGCCGGCGACCGCTCTCGAACAGGCCCAGATGCACCACGTAGCAATGCACCGGCCCATGCGGCGTGTGCAGCACGCAATGGAGGATGCCGCGTTGCTCGTAGGCGTGGTCGGATACGTCGCGGTTGACCTGACTGGCGATCGGGAAAGCACTGAGCAGCGCGTTGCCGTGGTGGCCGTGGTCGTACACCGCGTTCATGCCGTAGGCGGCATGCAGGTGGCGCGACTCGCCGGCGAAATACTCATGCTGCGCCGCAGCGGGCCAATGCCGGTGCCCGAGGTGCTCGGCCCCGTATTTGGCGGCCTTCAGGTCGTGTTTGCCCTGTACCTCTTGCAAAAAAACCACATCGGCATCGAACATGCCGATCGCCTGTTTCAGCGCCAACACGCGCGGCTCGGCGCGGATGGAGGACACGCCCTTATGAATATTGTAGGTAGCGACTCGGATTTTCATGCAACCATTCTACCCCCGAGATCGCCCATCCCGGTGTGCGGCTGCGCACATAGCATCGCGCTGCGTTTAGCGCAGCTGCCGGGGGAGCTGGAGGATGGCTTCGGCGTTGGAGGAGGAGAAGCATTGGTCGGCCGCTTCGAGGTAGGGCAGCCAGGCGTAATTCAGGTGTTCGCGCGGGCTGAGCGTGATGGCGATGTCGCGCGGCACTTCGACGCTGAAGACGTGCTCGGTGTTTTCCGTCACGCCCGGCGCGTAGCGGTGGCGCCAGACCGGGTAGATGGTGTAGATGTTGGCCAGCTGCCAGTCGCGCAGCACGATGCGCTCGCCGTCGGCGACGATGCCGGTTTCTTCGAATAGCTCGCGGGTGGCCGTGGTCAGCAGCGGCTCGTCGACCGCGTCCAGCGAGCCGGTCACCGACTGCCAGAAGCCCGGCTTGTCGGCGCGCTCGATCAGCAGCACTTGCAGGTCGGCGCTGTGGATCACCACCAGCACCGATTCAGGAATCTTGTAGGGCTTCATAAGTCCGATAAAAGAAAAGGCGCCGAGGCGCCTTTTCCATTGCTACATTAGCCAGCCACTTTAGGCTCGGCGGCGCGCAGACGGATGTGCAGTTCTTTGAGCTGCTTCTCGTCCACTTCCGACGGCGCGTGGGTCAACAGATCCTGCGCGCGCTGGGTTTTCGGGAAGGCGATCACGTCGCGGATCGAATCGGACTTGGTCATCAGGGTCACGATGCGGTCCAGGCCGAATGCCAGGCCACCGTGCGGCGGCGCGCCATATTGCAGCGCGTCGAGCAGGAAGCCGAACTTCAGGCGGGCTTCGTCGGCATCGATCTTCAGCGCGCGGAACACTTTCGACTGTACGTCTTCGCGGTGGATACGGATCGAACCGCCACCCAGTTCCCAGCCGTTCAGCACCATGTCGTAGGCCTTGGCGATGCAGGCGCCCGGATTGGTTTCCAGCCAGTCTTCGTGGCCGTCTTTCGGCGCGGTGAACGGGTGGTGGGTCGCGGTCCAGCGATCCGCCTCTTCGTCGTATTCGAACATCGGGAAGTCGATCACCCACAGCGGCGCCCAGACGTCGTCGAACAGGCCGGCGGCCTTGCCGAATTCCGAGTGGCCGATCTTCACGCGCAGCGCGCCGATGGCGTCGTTGACGACCTTGGCCTTGTCCGCACCGAAGAAGATCAGGTCGCCGTCTTCGGCGCCGGTCAGTTCCAGGATGGTGGCCAGGGTGGCGTCGTCGATCGACTTGACGATCGGCGATTGCAGGCCGTCACGGCCCTTGGCTTTCTCGTTGACCTTGATGTAAGCCAGGCCGCGCGCGCCGTAGATGGCGACGAACTGGGTGTAGGCGTCGATTTCCGAACGCGGCATCGAGCCGCCTTTCGGCACGCGCAGGCCGACCACGCGGCCGTTCGGCAGGTTGGCGGCGCTGTTGAAGATCTTGAACTCGACGTTCTTGACCACGTCGGTCAGTTCGGTGAACTGCAGCTTGACGCGCATGTCCGGTTTGTCCGAACCGTAGCTGCCCATGGCTTCCGAGAAGTTCATCACCGGGAATGGGTTAGGCAGGTCGACGTCCATGGTGTTCTTGAACGTTTTGCGGATCATGTCTTCGAACAGGTCGCGGATTTCCTGTTCGGTCAGGAACGAGGTTTCGCAGTCGATTTGGGTGAATTCCGGCTGGCGGTCGGCGCGCAGGTCTTCGTCGCGGAAGCACTTGGTGATCTGGTAGTAGCGGTCGAAGTTGGCCACCATCAGCAGCTGCTTGAACAGCTGCGGCGACTGCGGCAGCGCGAAGAAGCTGCCGGCGTTGACGCGCGACGGCACCAGGTAGTCGCGCGCGCCTTCCGGGGTCGACTTGGTCAGCATCGGGGTTTCGATGTCGATGAAGCCCAGGTCGTCGAGGTACTTGCGCACTTCCATGGTGACCTTGTAGCGCAGGCGCAGGTTGTTCTGCATCTGTGGACGACGCAGGTCCAGCACGCGGTGGGTCAGGCGGGTGGTTTCCGACAGGTTGTCGTCGTCCAGCTGGAACGGCACGGCCACGGAGGCGTTCAGCACTTCCAGTTGCGAGCACACCACTTCGATCTTGCCCGATTTCAGGTTGTTGTTGACGGTGCCGGCCAGGCGATCCTTGACCACACCGGTCACGCGCAGGCAGAACTCGTTGCGCACGGCTTCGGCGGCTTTGAACACTTCAGCCTGTTCCGGATTGCACACTACCTGCACCAGGCCTTCGCGGTCGCGCAGGTCGATGAAGATCACACCGCCGTGGTCGCGGCGACGATGTACCCAGCCGCACAGGCTGACGGTTTGGCCAAGCAGCGCTTCAGTGGTGAGGCCGCAGTAATGAGTACGCATTGAGGACATGTTTATTTCTCGGTTCAGGTTAGTGTTACTCAGTTAATCTTGGTTTCTTGGAGGATGACTTTGGGCGCATCTTCAGGCGCCACCACCCCCATCGAAACAATGTACTTCAGGGCCGCGTCGACACTCATGTCGAGTTCGACCACATCCTTCTTGGCCAGCATCAGGAAAAAGCCCGAGGTCGGATTCGGCGTGGTCGGCACGTACACGCTGACGAAGTCGCCGACCAGGTGGTTCTTCACGTCACCGCCCGGCGCGCCGGTCAGGAAGGCGATGGTCCACGAATTCTGGTGCGGGTACGGAATCAGCACCGCCTTGCGGAAGGCGTTGCCGGACGACGAGAACAGCGTGTCCGACACCTGCTTGACACTCGAATACAGCGAGCTGACCACCGGAATGCGGGTCAGCAGTTTTTCCCACAGCTTGACCACGTAGTTGCCGACCAGGTTGTTGGTCAGCAGGCCGGTCAGGAACACGATGAGGATGGTCAGCAGCGTGCCCAGGCCCGGGATATCGAAGCCCACCAGGGTACGCGGCTGCCAGCGCTCCGGCACGAACAGCAGGGACTGGTCCATGGTGCTGATGACCAGATTCAGCACCCAGGCGGTAATCGCCAGGGGCACCAGAATCAGCAGGCCGGTAATGAAGTATTTACGCATCGAATTCCTAGGGTGGTGGATGGAGTGCTTTCAGTTGTCGCTGGAACCGCCCGATGGCTTAGGCGTGGGGGCGGCCGAAGGCGCGGCGGCAGGCGCGGCGTCGCTCTTGGCCGGACCGGTCGCGGTGCCGGTCGCCGGCGGCGTGCCGCCACGGAAATCGGTCACATACCAGCCCGAGCCCTTGAGCTGGAAGCCGGCGGCGGTCACTTGCTTTTTAAACGACTCCTTGCCGCACTCGGGGCAAACAGTCAGCTGCGGGTCGGACATCTTCTGCAAAACATCCTTGGCAAAACCACATGCCTCGCAGCGGTACGCGTAGATCGGCATCAATTACTCCGCAAAAATCATCAAAACCCTGAATTATAAAGCCTTTTGCGGCCTACCTGACTGTTTCCTGAAACCCACAGCTTGGGGGTAATCGATTTCATAGCAAAAATCTATTCGCATATTGATGCTAGGCATGATTTAATGCTGCCTGTAACGCGTAGATTTCCCAACCCCTGAATCGCGCCTGGTTTTGCTGTCCTCGATCGACGACGCGCCAACTCTTTGATTCTTTGGGAAATATCATGAAAAAATACGCATACGCCGCGCTCCTGAGCGCCACCCTCGCCGCGCCAGCCATGGCCGCCAATAAATTCGCCGCACAAACGCCGGAAGAGCCGCTGCACCGTCGCGCCATCCTGCTGTGCGTCGCAGTGGTGGTATGCCTACACGCCTGCCGGCACCGTCCGCCCCTGCCCCATAGCGCCATGTCGAACCACATCTAGGATTATGCGGCCGCACGCACAGATCGGTGCGGCCAAGCTCCGTATAACGTAAGTACAACCTTACAAAGAGGAGCTCAACATGATCAGGAAAATTCTGTTTGCGGCCGCCCTGGCGGCATCCGCCGGTACTGTGACCGTTCCAGCCTCGGCTGCCGTGATCGTGGTGCAAACCGCGCCACCTGCCCCGCGTGATGAAGTGGCGCCTGCGCCGCGCCGCGGCTACGTCTGGGCGCCCGGCTACTGGGACTGGCGCAACAGCCGCCACGTCTGGGTTCGCGGCCACTGGGAGCGCGAGCGCCGTGGCTACGTCTATCACCAGCCGGCGTGGGTGGAGCGCAACGGTCACTGGGAAATGCAACGTGGGAACTGGGCCCGTCGCGACAGCGACCATGACGGCGTGCCGAACGGCCGCGACGACCACCCCAACAACCCGCGCCGCGATTAAATCCTAGCGCCGCCGCCAGATCATCCAGCGCTCCTTGCCCGCGAAAATGGGGATGGAGTCGCTGGGCGCCTGGTCGGCGATACATTCGAAATCGGCCTGCAGCAGTTCGTCGAGCTGCGCGCGGGCGATGCCGAAAGGCGGCCCCTTGGGCGCGTCGTCGAAGAAAAAATACCCTGCCAGCAGCGCACCGGGCGCCAGCAGTTGCGCCCAGCGCGCCGCCACCTGCGGCCACATCGCGCGCGGCATGGCGCACAGGAAGGCCCGCTCGTAGATCAATTGCAGCGGCGCCGCTGGCTGCCACGCGAAAAAATCTGCCTCGACCACCCGCGCCGCATGCACACCCACGGCCGCCCTCGCCTGCGCCACTGCGGCCGGCGAGAAATCGATGGCGGTCGCATCCCAACCCAATTCCGCCAAAAACGCCAACTCATAGGCCGCGCCACAGCCCGGAATCAGCGTCGTCAGCGGTCCGGTGGCGGCGGCGAAGTTGCGCAACGCCTGCGGCACGCCGCCCTGGTCCCAGGGCGTGAAGTGGCGCTCGAAGCGCTCATCCCAGAACGCCGGCGACAATGGATCGCGCTGCTGGAAGTCCGTCATGGCCGTTACAGCAGATGGTGGTAGCGCAGATACAGCTGAAAGGCCGCAACGCCCAGCCCGACCGCGCCGGCGACGTAGATCACCAAGGCCAGCAGGCGGTTGGTGCGCTGCTGTTCGCTGATCAAGACTTTGAGCAGCTCGCTGTTATCGGACGGACGCTCCGCATGGCGCTCCAGCGCCTGATGCACCAGGCGCGGTAGCTGCGGGAAGATGTGCGCGTAGCGCGGCGCTTCCGCCTTCAAGCGCTGCATGAAGCCGGTCACGCCGACCTGCTCGGCCATCCAGTTTTCCAGGTACGGCTTGGCGGTCTTCCACAGGTCCAGGTCGGGATCGAGCTGGCGGCCCAGGCCTTCGATATTCAGCAGCGTCTTTTGCAGCAGCACCAGTTGCGGCTGCACTTCCACGTTGAAGCGGCGCGAGGTCTGGAACAGGCGCAGCAGGATCTGGCCGAACGAGATGTCTTTCAGCGGCCGGTCGAAGATCGGTTCGCAGCAAGCGCGCACGGCCGATTCCAGCTCGTCCACGCGGGTCTCTTTCGGGGCCCAGCCGGATTCGATATGGGCTTCGGCCACGCGCTTGTAGTCGCGGCGGAAGAAGGCCAGGAAGTTCTGTGACAGGTAGTCCTTGTCGAAATCGTTGAGCGTGCCGACGATGCCGAAGTCGAGCGCGATGTAACGGCCGAAGGTCTCCGGCTCCACCGATACCAGGATGTTCCCCGGATGCATATCGGCGTGGAAGAAGCCGTCGCGGAACACCTGGGTGAAGAAGATCTCCACGCCGTCGCTGGACAGCTTTTTCAGGTCCACGCCGGCCGCTTCCAGGCGGTCGATCTGCGACACCGGAATGCCGTACATGCGCTCCATCACGATCACGCTGGACGAGCAGTAGTCCCAATGCATCTCCGGCACCAGCAGCAGCTTGGAATCGGCGAAGTTGCGGCGCAGCTGGCTGGCGTTGGCCGCTTCGCGCATCAGGTCCAGCTCATCGTGCAGGTATTTGTCGAACTCGGCCACCACCTCGCGCGGCTTGAGGCGCTTGCTGTCGGCCCACAGGTTGCTGATCCAGTCGGCGGCGATGTGCATCAGCGCGACGTCGTCGTCGATCGACTTCTTCATGCCGGGACGCAGCACCTTGACCGCCACCTGACGGCCATCCTTGAGGGTGGCGAAGTGCACTTGCGCGATCGAGGCCGAGGCCACCGGCGTACGCTCGAAGGCGGCGAACAGCTGGTCCGGATGAGCGCCCAGCGACTTGCGGATCTGCGCGATGGCCAAGTCGGAATCGAAAGGCGGCACGCGGTCCTGCAGGCGCGCCAGCTCGATCACCAGGTCGGCGGGAATCAGGTCGCTACGGGTCGACAGCACCTGACCGAACTTGACGAAGATAGGCCCCAGCTCCTCCAACGCCATGCGCAAGCGCACGCCGCGCGGGGCCGACAGGTCGCGCCAGAAAAACACCGTATCGATCAGCTTGGTAATACGCGGTTTCTTCAAACCGGAGATGGCAATTTCATCGAGGCCGTAACGCACCGATACCCGCAGGATTTTCAGCAGGCGCAAGAATTTCAGCATCATTTATTGGGATCCCAGTTTCTGTTCCAGCTTTTGTTCCAACTTCGCCAGGCGCTTGGCGGCGCGCTCGACGTCGTCGCGCAGGCGCGTCACGTCGGCCGAGTAGGCTTCCACGGTGTGGGGGCGCACCAGCACCTGTTTTTCGTCGAGCAGGAACTCGGCGACGTTTTCGGCCAGCTTCTGGTGGCCGTTCCTGATGGCGGCGAAAGCGGCCTTGGCGCCGGAGACGGCGCGCACGGCGGCGATCGGGCCGATCACTTTTTCCAGGTCATGCTCGGCTTCCCAGCGCAGCGATTTGCTGAGGTTGGAGATGGCGTTGGCGAATTCGGCATCGCCCTCGATCTGCACATAGGAAAAAGCGCGCTCGCGGTTTTGCGCGATCAGCGGCAGGTCCGACAATTTCACGCGGATGGTCACGCGCGCCGGCTCGTCTTCCGGGGCGGCCTCAAGATAGCCGTCAGCGGTCACGCGCAGGCGCAGCGCAACCGAGCCGGCGTCGATGCAGGCGATCTTGCCGGCGTGGCGTTGCAACTCTTGGCGCGCCCACGGCTCCTGCGCCAGCAAATGGTTAATGGCGGCACTAGCCGGCGCCGCAGAGAAACTACCGGGATTCAATGAAATCATGTTCTAGCCGTTCAAAACAAAACCGCCCGGAAATACGGGCGGCTTCGATCTTACCAGTTTACCGGACGAATCCGGTGTTGCTTACGCCAGTTGCTGAATACCGCCCAGCAGCCAACCGCTCGCACCGTTGATCGGTTTCACCAGGTTCCACACCTCGTGGTACGGCTCGGCCAGCGCGTCCGGCGCAGGCTTGATCATGCCGGTGAACTTGACGCTCGCCAGGTACTCGGTGGCGCTGGTTTCAATCCCCAGCAACTCAGCGTCGATACTCACCACATCGGTGTAATCGGCCTGGGTGCGCTCGCTGATCTGCAGCTTCATCTCGGCAAACACTTCCGGGGTGGTGAATTCGCGGATATCGGCCACATCGCCTTTATCCCACGCCGCTTGCAGGCGAATGAAATTACTCTTCGCCACGCGCAGGAAGCTCACCGCGTCGAAATCGGCCGGCACGCCCCAAGGGGTGTGGGCGACAGGCGCAGCTTGCTGCACCGGCGCCGATTGCAGGCGCGAACCGATTTCCGGCGTGGCCGAACCACCTTGCGGCGGCATTGAATACACGTTCTGGTTACCGCCGAACGCAGCCGGCGCAGCGGCTGGCTGCGACTTGCTGCGGATCAGGCGGAAGATGAAGAACACCACGCCGGCCAGCAGGGCCAGCATGATGATCGAACCAATCGCGCCGCCCAATGCACCGCCGAGGCCGAAGTGCGAGAACAAGGCGCCCAGGCCCAAGCCCAGCAGCGCACCGCCGAGGATACCCTTCCACATGCTCGGCTTAGGCGCCGGTGCTTGCGGCGCATTCGGCGCCTGCGCAGGCGCGGCCTGGCGCGGTGCGGCTTGCGGCGCTTGCTGGGCTGGCATGCGGTTGACGTTCTGCGACTGGCGGCCGATCGAGCGTCCGCCGCCGGCAGGGCGCGCGGTCGCTTCGGCCAGCATCGACATGGCGGAGATGGCAATTACAGCGCCAATCAGGATTTTTTTCATGTTCATGGTAATTCCAGTCATTACATTTTGATACCGGTGTGTAAAGCGGCCACACCTGCCGTCAGGTTGTAATACGTTACGCGTTCCAGGCCCGCCTCTTCCATCATCGACTTCAGGGTGTCCTGGTCCGGATGCATGCGGATCGATTCGGCCAGATAGCGGTAGCTCTCGGCGTCGTTGGCGATCTTCTCGCCCATCCATGGCAAAATCTTGAACGAATAGACATCATACGGTTTTTGCAACGGCGCCGCCACCTTGGAGAACTCCAGCACCAGCAGCTTGCCGCCCGGCTTGAGCACGCGGTGCATTTCCTTCAGCGCCTGATCCTTGTGCGTCATGTTGCGCAGGCCGAAGGCCACGCTGACGCGGTCGAAATAATTGTCCGGGAACGGCAGCTTTTCGGCATCGCACAACAATGTGGGGGTCAACAGGCCGCGATTCAAGAGGCGATCGCGTCCCACGCGCAGCATCGATTCGTTGATGTCGGTCAGCCAGACCTCGCCGGTGGGGCCGGCCTGCTTGGCGAAGACCTTGGCCAGGTCGCCCGTGCCGCCGGCGATGTCCAGGCACTTGAAACCCGGGCGCACGGCCGCGTTGGCGATGGTGAAGGTCTTCCACAGGCGATGCAGGCCGGCCGACATGACGTCATTCATGATGTCGTACTTGGCGGCGACGGAATGGAAAACCTTGGCAACTTCGCGAACTTTATCTTCTTCCGCGACGGTCTTGTAACCGAAGTGAGTGGTATTGGTCATGGTATGCAGGCCTGTTAAGTTTGACCGCATTATACAAGCTGACAGCCTTGTAGGCCCTCAGGAAACATGGCAGACTTAACAACTCAACATCACTTGGGAGTGTCACAATGAAGAAAATCGTTGCAGCCCTGCTGTTCTGCGCCTCTGGCGCGGCCTTTGCCAATTCCGCCTGCGACGTGCCAAAAAATGACTTCGACGGCCTGTATTGCCTGAACAAGGTCTATCAGGAAGCCGACAAGGAACTGAACACCAATTACCAGGCCCTGAGCGGCAAGCTCGATGCTGGCGGCAAGAAGTCGCTGAAGGATGGGCAACTGGCCTGGATCAAGAATCGCAACGACACCTGCTCCAAGCGCGAAGGCAGCGCCTTCTACGTCAATCTGGATTGCGCTACAAATACCACCATCAAGCGCTCACAGTTTCTGCAGGACCGCGTGCGCGAGTGCAGTAGCGCCGGCTGCCAAAACAGCAAGCTGAATTAATCACTGCGCCGGCTGATGGCGCCACGTCAGCCCCAGCGCGGCGCGCTTTGAGAAACCCTTCCAATCGTCGTTCGCGTGCGGCGACAATTGCAGATAAGTTTGCAGCGGCTGCTTTTTCAGGTGCACGCCGAGGAAGGCGGTCACGAAGTGCTGGTTGATGTTGTTGATGCGGCGGCTGTCCCATACCGGCTCGGAATAGGACTGGAAATCGTCGGGATTGCTCCAGTGGGCCGGCGATGGCGGATTCGGCGCCGAGTTGTGGCGGCCGCCGACATAGGTCAGCAGTTGGCGGTCGGCGTTGACGGCGCCTTCGAACAGCTTGAGCACGCCGTCCTGGTAGCCAGCGACATCGTCCTGGTCGCCGGTGATGAACAGGGTTGGCGTGCGAACGCCGGCCAGTCCGGCGGCATCCCATACTTTTTGCTCACCGCCCCACGGCGCGAAGGCCACCACGGCCTTGATGCGCGGATCGCGCGCCGATTCGTATTGCTGGTTGCCCTGCTGGTTGACCGCCAGCTTACCGCCGGGGACAAACGCCGCCGCCGAGGCGCTGATGCCAGCGCCGACCGTGTTCAGCGCGCCGTAGCCGCCCATCGAATAGCCGACCAGCGCGACATTGTCCGCATTCACCACACCGGCCAGGAAGTGGCCGCTGCCCGGCTTCGACCACGCAGCCACAGTGTCCAGCACGAACAGGTCGTCCAGGCGGCGGTTCAGCAGCGTGCTAGGGAAGCCCGCCTTGTCGGCGCGCGTGGACTCGGGATGGTCGATGGCGACCACCACATAGCCTTTGGACGCGAGGTTCTCGGTGAGGTAGCTCATTTGCAGCCGCGAGCCCGGATAGCCGTGCGAGACGATCACCAGCGGATAGCGGATGCCGCCCGCCGCCGATGCCGAAGCACCGGCCTGCGCGGGCGCCGGCGCCGGCGGGAGCGGCATGGCATCGCGCGCGGCGCGGCCGTTGAACTGGAACGGCGTGTTGGGACGCTTGGCATCATTCGGGCCGGAGCCCAGGACATCGGTATAAACCGTATGCTCCGTTTGCCCCGCCGCCAGCCGCGCCGGATACCACACCTCCAGCGTCAGCTTGCGCGTGTAGCGTGGATTGGGCGTACCTGCGCTGGCCTTCAGGATATCGAGTTGGTCCTTGTGCTCGGCGACCAGCGTGCGCACGCCCACTTGCAGCGGACCGCGCGCAGCCAGCTCCGGCGCATCCGGACGCGCATCGCCAAAGTATTCCTGCGCGCCCCCCAACGGCGCTGCGGCCAGCGCCGCAACCAGTACCAACATCCTGCCGAACATGCCTTCTCCTATAAACCCAAATGCCCACGCAAAGTGCCGCCCTCGTAGGCGGTGCGGAACAAGCCGCGCCGCTGCAGTTCGGGTATCACCAGCATGAGGAAATCATCCAATCCGCCCGGCAGCGCCGGCGCCATGAAGTTGAAGCCGTCCGCCGCGCCCTGTTCAAACCACTGCTGCATCTGATCCGCCACCACCTCCGCCGTGCCGACCACAGTGAAGTGACCGCGTCCGCCGGCGATGCGTTCGTACAGCTGGCGTATCGTCAAATTCTCGCCCTGCGCCAGATCGGTCAGCAACTGCTGGCGGCTACGCTGGCCGTCCTCGGTCTGCGGCAGCTCCGGCAGCGGACCATCGAGCGGATAGGCCGACAGATCGAAGTTGCCGATCATGCGGCCCAGCAGCGCCAGGCCAGCCTTCGGTTCGATCAGCGCCTGCAACTCGGCGAACTTCGCATCGGCTTCCGCCTGCGTGCGGCCGACCACCGCGAATAATCCCGGCATGATTTTCACCGAATCCCGGCTGCGGCCTTTCGCCGCCACGCGATCCTTGATATCGCGGTAAAAGGCCTGCGCCTTGGCCAGCGTGGGCTGGGCGGTGAACACCACCTCCGCCGTGCCGGCCGCCAGATCACGCCCGGTCTCGGAACCGCCGGCCTGCACCACCACCGGCCGCCCCTGCGGACTGCGCACCACGTTCAACGGACCCGCCACGCCGAAATGCTCGCCGCGATGATTCAGCTTGTGCAGCTTGGCCGGATCGTATGGCTGTGAACCGCCTTTATCGTCCAGCAGCGCATCGGGGTCCCAACTATTCCACAGTCCTGTGACAACTTGATGAAATTCCCGCGCCCGCGCATAGCGGTCGGCGTGGGCCACGTGCTGCTTGCGGCCGAAGTTGGCCGCTTCCGCCGCGTTGTCGGACGTGACCAGGTTCCACCCTGCCCGTCCGTCCGACAACAGATCCAGCGACGCGAACTGCCGCGCCACCGTGTACGGCTCGTTGTAGGTGGTGGTGGCGGTGCCGATCAAGCCGATATGTTCGGTCGATGCGGCCAGCGCCGACAGCAGCGTCAAAGGCTCCAGCGACGGCGCACCGGTCAGCGCCACGCTGTCGGCAAAGAACACCGCGTCCAGGCAGGCACGCTCCGCCGCGCGTACCTGCTCGCGGAATACCTTGAAAGGATTCGACAGCAGGTCCGTCTCCGGATGCCGCCACGCCGCAACGTGGTGGCCGTAACGCATCATGAATGCGGCGATACTCAACTTGCGCGACATCAGAACTCCTTGCGCGCGGTGATGCCGAAGTAGCGCTCGTCGTCACGCGGCACGCCACGCGTGACATAGCCGGTCGAGGTGACCAGGTTGGTGGCGTAGGACTTGTTCGCCAGGTTCTTGCCCACCAGCGCCACGCGCCAGCCGCCCACCGGCGATGACAGCGCCACGCCGGCGTTGATCACGCCATACGCGCCCTGGATCGCATCGACCGACTGGAACAGGTCGTACTGGGTCTTGGCCTGCCAGCTGTAGTCGGCCGACAGGTCGACGATCAAGCCGCTCTCCAGCGGCAGCGCGTAATTGGCGCGGGTGAAGGACTTCCACTTCGGCGAGAACGGCAGCGGCTTGCCATTCAGGTTGCACGACGCGGCGGCGGCCGGCGGGCAGTTGAAGCTGTCGATGGTGGCGTCGGTGTAGGCCAGCGATGCGCTCAAGGTCAGCGCGCGCGTTGGACGGGCGTTCAGGTCCAGCTCCACGCCCTTGGTCGATACATCACCGGCGTTGATCAGGCGCGTCACGACGGCGCCGGCCACGGTGTCATAAAAATTGGCCTGGTAGTTGGCGTACTTGGTGTTGAACACGGCCAGGTTGGCGGTCAGCTTGCGGTCGAAGGCGCTGGCTTTCAGGCCCAGTTCAAACGAATCGGAGGTTTCCGGTTTCAGCGCCAGCGTGTCGCGGCTCAGCATGTTGAAGAAGACGTTGTAGGCCGGTCCCTTGTAGCCGCGCGAATAGGTGGCGTAGGCGTTCACGTCACGCGAGATGTCGTACTGCAGGCCCACGCGGCCCGAGAATCCATCCTCGCTGGTGGAGCCGGCATTCTGCACCGCAGGTTGCACGCCGGGGAAGGCCACGGTCTGGGTCGAGGTGCGCGCGTGGTCGTAGAACAGCTCGTCCTTGGTCCAGCGCGCGCCGGCGATGGCGCGCCATACCGGCGAGAAGTTCAGCGTGCTCTCGCCGAACAGCGAGTAGCTGTCGCTCTTGACGCCATAATCTGCGCGGCCGGAGTTGATGGCCGCGCCGTTGTTGACGATGCGCTGGTAGGTCTCGCGGTCCTTGCCGTGCAAGTGGAAGGCGCCGGCCACGTACTCGGCAAACTCGCCCTTCGGTGAAGCCAGGCGCAGCTCCTGCGAGACCTGACTGAATTCCACCGTGCCGATGTCGCGCGTGGCCGGGAAGGCCGCCGTGATGCGCGCCACTTCCGCCGCGTTGCCGATGGCCGAGGTGCTGGTGTACTGGGTGTTGTCCCAGTCGCGCACCGCCGTGATGGACGTCAGCGTGTAGCCGTTGAAACGGTAGTCCACCTGCGCCGACAGGCCCTTGTTCTTGTCGCGGATATCGCTTGGAATGTCGGCGTTGACCTGGCGGTTCTCCGGCCCGGCGACCACCGGCGCGATGCCGGCGTTGAAGGCGGGAGCGGTCGATTTGTAGGCAGTGAAGCTCGGTGATGCTTTCGAGCGCACGTAGTCGGCAATCAGCGCGATATCCAGATCCTTGTTCGGCGTTATGTCGACGCGGGTGCGCACGCCTTTGCGGTCGTAGCCGTTCAGCTTGCCGCCGCCGGTGTGCACGTTATCGATATTGCCGTTGAAGTCCGCATACAGGCCGGTGACGGAGGCGCTCACCACGCCCGGCTGAATCGCGCCGGACACGCCGGCGCGCACGCGCTTTTCATTGCCCTCGTACCAGGACGCATCGACGAAGCCCGTGGTCTGCTCGGACGATTTGCGGCCGATCACATTCAGCACGCCGGACGATGCATTCTTGCCGAACAGCGTGCCCTGCGGGCCGCGCAGGATTTCAATGTGTTCGATGTCCAGCAGGTCCAGCGTGGCCTGGCCGGGACGCGCGTACACCACGCCGTCGATCACAGTCGACACGGTCGGCTCCACGCCCGGCGACGTGGAAATGGTACCGATACCGCGCACGAAGATGGTCGTGTCCTTGTTGCCGCCCTGCTGGCGGAAGGTCACGCTCGGCACTTCCTGCACGATGGTGTCGATGCTGGTGCGGTTGGCCTGGGTCAGCGCATCGCCATCGAGCACCGATACCGCCACCGGCACCGACTGCAGCGAAGCGTTGCGGCGCGTGGCGCTGACCGTCACGCTGGGCACGGAGGCGCTGTCGTCGCGGTCCTTGATGGGCGTTGCATCGCTCTCCTCCGCGCCCGCATATGCCGTTGACACCAGCAAAGCGCCGATGGTCAGCGCGCCAAAAATTTTCTTATTGCTCTTCATGCTGTCCCTTGATTTGAAAGCGCCCTTTGCGCCATATACGGAAAACCTGCTTTGATCGGCGAAGAACCAGCTTAGTGTGCGAGAAGTGGTTCGCTACAATAAAAGTGGTACCGGTACCCTTTTTTTAGTGTCGCGGCGGGCTGGATTGAAGTCAAAGAATTAAAAAAATCATCGATATGTTATTTCGGAATAAGCGCAAATGAGCGAACCAACAGCACCAAGAAAACGACGTGGCTCGGGCCGCGCCACCATCCACGATGTGGCGCGGCTGGCGGAGGTCGGGTCGATCACCGTGTCGCGCTACTTCACCGAGCCGGGACGCGTGGCGGCCGCGCGCAGTGCGCGCATCGCGGCGGCTGTGAAGGAGTTGGGCTATGTGCCCAACCTGGCGGCAAGCGGCCTGGCGTCCGCACATGGACGTGTGGTGGGCATGGTGATCCCCAACATCTCCGGGCCGATCTTCGCCAACACCATCCAGACCTTCAGCGACACCTTGAACCACCACGGCTACCAGTTGCTGCTGGCCTCCAGCTACTTCTCGGCCAAGCAGGAGGAGAACGCGGTGCGCGCCTTCCTCGGCTGGAAGCCGGCCGCGCTGGCGTTGGTGGGCCGCTTCCACAACCGCGCCACAGAGAAGCTGCTGTCCACGGCCGGCATTCCTGTGGTCGAAACCTGGGACTACCAGCCGCGCCGCAAGCCGATACAGGTCGGCTACTCCAACAACGCGGTGGGCGAGCAGGCGGCGCGCTACTTGTACGCCAAGGGCTACCGCCGCATCGCGTTTGTGCAAAACAGCCTGAAAGGCGACTTGAGCGCAGTGGACCGCAGCGACGGTTACGCGGCGGTGATGCGAGAGCATGGCCTGGAGCCGATCATTTACGCGCCCACGGCGGAAGCGCCGTTCGACGCCGGCAAGCAGGCGATTGAAGCGTTGGCCTTGTCGCCGGCGCGGCGCGCGCGGCCGGCCGAAGCCATCATCTTCGCCAACGACAATCTGGCGGCGGGCGCTTTGCTGGCAGGCCAACGGGCCGGCCTGAAGATCCCGCAGCAATGCGCGATCGTGGGCTTTGGCGACTACGCGTTTTCGCCGCTGCTGTTGCCCAGCCTGACCACCATTCGCCCGCCGGGACGCGAAATCGGCGAGATCGCCGCGCTGCGCATATTGGAACAACTGGGCGTGCTGCCCGCATCGACACAGGACTCGCGTCTGAACCTGCTGGCCTGCGAATTGATAGAGCGCGAAAGCGCATAAGGACTCATGATGAAAAAATGGATTTACATACTGTTCGCGCTTCCGCTGCTGTCGCAGGCGGCGGAGATCAAGATCGGCTTTCAGAAAAGCGCCGGCTTGCTGAGCATGATGAAGACGCAAGGCCTGTCTTTGCCTGGCCATACGATCAAGTGGATCGAATTCCCAGCGGGCCCGCAGATGCTGGAGGCGCTCAACGCCGGCAGCATCGATTTCGGCAGCACGGGCGCACCGCCGCCGGTGTTTGCGCAGGCGGGCGGCGTGGACTTGCTGTACGTGGGCGCGGAGCCGGCGCCGGTGAACAGCGAAGCGCTGTTCGTGCCCAAGGATTCACCGGTGCGCACGGTGGCCGATTTGAAGGGCAAACGGGTGGCGTTCCAGAAGGGTTCCGGCTCGCACTTCCTGCTCGCTTCCGCGTTGCAGAAGGCCGGCTTGAAGTTCAGCGACATCACGCCGATTTATTTATCGCCGTCCGATGCGCGGGCGGCGTTTGTCAGCGGCGGCATCGATGCGTGGGTGGTGTGGGATCCCTACTTCGCCTCGGCGCAGAAGGCCTATCAGGTGCGCGTACTGAGCGACTACACCGGACTGCCGCAAGCCAACGGCTTCTACCTC
Organism: Duganella paludis; assembly: GCF_054461335.1. Lineage (NCBI taxonomy): Bacteria > Pseudomonadati > Pseudomonadota > Betaproteobacteria > Burkholderiales > Oxalobacteraceae > Duganella > Duganella paludis. The sequence goes on along the minus strand of NZ_CM136922.1, from coordinate 3,625,899 downwards.
GCCTCGCGCAAATTCGTGGAGCAGTCGCCGCAACTGGTATCGAGCTTGCTGGAGCAGGTGCGGCTGACCGGACAGTGGGCCAGCGCGCATCAAAAAGAAGTGAGCGCCCTGCTAGCGCAGCAGACCGGCGTACCGACGGACATCATCGCCACCTGGATGCAACGCACGCACTTCGGCGCCACGCCGGTTACGCCGGACATCGCCGCCAACCAGCAGCGCGTGGCTGACCTGTTCTATCAGCAAAAACTGATCCCCAAAGCCGTCAACATCGCCAGCCGTGTCTGGACCTGGCAACCGAAGTAGAGGTTTGTATGTGATGCGCGATCAGGTGACGCCGTGAGGCTTAGTGCTTGCAGCCGCCGCTGCCGCAACCGCCACCACCGTGCTGATGCGCGGTCGATGGGCCGGTGAGCGAGACGCCGGCTTCGCGGCCACTGTCGCCTTCGAAGCCGGAGGCGTGCAGGCGGTCCATATAGGTCGCCCACAGCACATCTTTCTGGCTGCCCAGCTTGTACAGGTATTCCCAGGTGAAGATGCCGGTGTTGTGGCCATCCGAGAACGTCGGCTGCACCGCGTAGTTGCCGACCGGTTCAATGCCGGCAATGCCCACTTCGCGCTTGCCGACCTGCAGCACTTCCTGCCCCGGGCCATGTCCCATCACCTCCGCCGACGGCGAATACACGCGCAGCAGTTCGAACGGAATCGAAAACGATTGGCCATCATTGAATTCCACATCCAACACCTTGGATTTGTTGTGGACCGTCAGGCCGGTTGGGACAGGTTTGCTGCTCATAATGCTTTCACTTTCTCGACGATGGCTGCGTGCAATGCCGGCAACAGCGCGCTGCGCTCCGCCAACACCTCCGCCGACGAAGCACGCTGAGCCGTCGCCCAGGTCGGGTTCGGGAAGTGCGCATCGTCGCGGTAACGCGGGATAACGTGCCAATGCACGTGCGGCGTCATATTACCAAAACTGGCCAGATTGATTTTTTCCGGCGCCATCACCTCGCGCTGGGCCGACTCCACTGCCCACACCACGTCCATCACGCGCACGCGCTCGGCCGGCGATAGATCGGTCATTTCCTTGACGTGCGCATTCCACACCACGCGCGTAAAGCCCGGGTATTCTGCCTCGTCCACGGCGACCACCGACACGCGGTCATCGCCCCAGATCAACGCCGCTCCCGGAGCAGCGAGCAAGTTGCACAGATCGCAGGCCATTACACCAGCACCCGCTCGATGCCGCCTTCATTGGCGCGCTGCACATACTCCGGCATCCAGTTCTCGCCCAGCAGATGCTTGGCGATCTCCACCACGATGTAATCGGCGGTGGTGCCGGCATCTTCGCTGTAGCGCGACACGCCGCCCAGGCAGGCCGGGCAGCTGGTCAGGATCTTCACTTCGCCGTCGAAGCCGTCGGCGCGCAGCTTGTCCGCGCCCTTGATGACTTCCTCTTCCTTGCGGAAGCGCACCTGCGTCGAAATGTCCGGGCGCGCCACCATCAGCGTGCCCGAATCGCCGCAGCAGCGGTCGTTCTTCTCGATCTTGACGTTGTCGTGCGTCTGGATCAGCGAGTTGACGGTCTTGGTCGCTTCCTGCATCTTCATCGGCGTGTGGCACGGCTCGTGGTACATATAGCGCGTGCCGGTCACGCCTTCCAGCTTGACCTGTTTCTCGTTCAGGTACTCATGGATGTCCATGATGCGGCAGCCAGGGAAGATCTTGTCGAACTCATAGGTCGCCAGCTGGTCGTAGCAGGTACCGCAGGAAACCAGCACGGTCTTGATGTCCAGATAGTTGAGCGTATTCGCCATGCGATGGAACAGCACGCGATTGTCCGTCATCATCTTGTCGGCCTTGTCGTACTGGCCGGCGCCGCGTTGCGGATAACCGCAGCACAGATAGCCCGGCGGCAGCACGGTCTGCACGCCCACTTCCCACAGCATGGCCTGGGTCGCCAGACCAACCTGCGAGAACAAACGCTCCGAACCGCAGCCCGGGAAGTAGAACACCGCTTCCGTATCGGCCGTGGTCGTCTTCGGATTGCGGATGATAGGGATGACCTTGTCGTCCTCGATATCCAGCAGCGCGCGCGCGGTTTTCTTCGGCAGGTTGCCCGGCATCTTCTTGTTGATGAAGTGGATCACCTGCTCGCGCACCTTCGGCTTGCCCACGCTTGGCGGTGGCGCCTTGGTCTGCTTCTTGGCGAACTTCTTCAGCAAGTCATTGCCCAGGCGCTGCGCCTTGTAGCCGAGACCGACCATCGCCGCGCGGGTGGCGTTGATGGTGGCCGGGTCGGTGGCGTTCAGGTAAAACATGGCCGCCGCCTTGCCCGGATTGAAGGAGCGCTTATCCATCTTGCGCAGCAGGTTGCGCATATTCATCGACACGTCGCCGAAGTCGATGTTGACCGGACAGGGAGTCACGCACTTGTGACAGACGGTGCAGTGATCGGCCACGTCCTCGAATTCTTCCCAATGCTTGATCGAGATGCCACGACGGGTCTGCTCTTCGTACAGGAAGGCTTCGATCAGCGACGAGGTCGCCAGGATCTTGTCGCGCGGCGAGTACAGCAGATTGGCGCGCGGCACGTGGGTCGAGCACACCGGTTTGCACTTGCCGCAGCGCAGGCAGTCCTTGACGCTGTTGGCGATCTCGCCGATATCGCTCTGCTGCATGATCAGCGATTCGTGGCCCATCAGGCCGAACGACGGCGTGTAGGCGTTGCGCAAGTCGGCTTCCATGCCGTCCAGGTTCAGCAGCTTGCCCTTGTTGAAGCGGCCTTCCGGATCGACGCGCAGCTTGTATTCGCGGAACGGGCCGATTTCATCCTCGTTCAGGAACTCCAGCTTGGTGATGCCGATGCCGTGCTCGCCCGAGATCACGCCGTTCAGCGAACGGGCCAAGGTCATGATGCGCGCCACGGCCTTGTGCGCCAGTTGCAGCATCTCGTAGTGATCCGAGTTGACCGGCAAGTTGGTGTGCACGTTGCCGTCGCCGGCGTGCATGTGCAGCGCCACGAACACGCGGCCGCGCAGCACGCGCTTGTGGATGGCGGTCGCTTCGTCCAGGATCAGCTTGTAGGCGGCGCCGTTGAAGATCTGACGCAGCTGGGCGCGGATTTCCTGTTTCCAGGTGACGCGGATGGTACGGTCCTGCACCACGTCGAACAGGGTGGCGTCCGGCTGGGTTTTCAAGCGTTCTTCAAACACCGGCAGCAGGCGGTCCAGGCCCTGCTCGGCCAGTTGCGCGGTGATCGACACCAGCGGCTTGTCCAACTCGGCCAGCAGATAGGTCCAGCGCGCATGCACTTGCGCCAGCAGCGCTTCGGCCTGTTGCTGGCGGTCGCCCAGCATTTCGGCGTCGCCCACGCTGTCGTCGGCATCGTCGCTCTTGCCGATCGGCAGATTGCCGGCGGCGAAGAAGGCCTGCAGCTCATCCACCAGTTGCAGCTTGTTCTTGATCGACAGTTCGATGTTGATGCGCTCGATGCCGTCGGTGTACTCGCCCATGCGGTTCAGCGGAATCACCACGTCTTCGTTGATCTTGAAGGCGTTGGTGTGCTTGGCGATGGCGGCGGTACGGGCGCGGTCCAGCCAGAATTTCTTGCGCGTTTCCGGGCTGACGGCGACAAATCCCTCGCCCACGCGGGTGTTGGCGATGCGCACCACTTCCGAGGCGGCTTGCGCCACGGCGTTTTCATCGTCGCCGACGATGTCGCCGAACAACGCCATCTTCGGCAGCACGCCGCGTTTCGATTTGGTGGCGTAGCCGACCGCACGCAGATAGCGCTCGTCCAGGTGCTCCAGGCCGGCCAGGCGCAGCGAGGCGAACTGCTCGCCCTTGGCCGGCAAGCCGTCCAGGTAATCCTTGATTTCCACGATCGATGGAATCGCATCGCGCGCCTGGCCGAAGAACTCCAGGCAGACGGTGCGGGTGAACTTCGGCATCTTGTGCAGAATCCAGCGGCCCGACGTGATCAGGCCGTCGCAGCCCTCTTTCTGGATGCCCGGCAGGCCGGACAGAAACTTGTCGGTCACGTCCTTGCCCAGGCCTTCCTTGCGGAACTTGCGGCCTTCGATTTCTAGGATCTCGGTCTTGAATGGCGCACCCTTCGACTCGCCCTTGGCGGTCGGATGGGTCCATTCCAGCTTGAAGCGGGCCAGCGGCGTGTCGTGGATCTTGGACAGGTTGTGGTCCAGGCGCGTGACTTCCAGCCAGTCGCCCTGCGGATCGACCATGCGCCACGAGGCCAGGTTGTCCAGCGCCGTGCCCCACAGCACGGCCTTCTTGCCGCCCGCATTCATGGCGATATTGCCGCCGATGCAGGAAGCGTGGGCCGAGGTCGGGTCGACCGCGAACACGAAGCCGGCCTTCTCGGCCGCTTCGGAGACTTTATTGGTGATGACGCCGGCGCCGGTGTAGATGGTCGCGTATTCGCGGTCCAGGCCCGGCAGCACTTTCATCTCCACCGCGCCCATGTTCAGCAGCTTCTCGGTGTTGATGACGGCCGACATCGGCGTCAGCGGAATGGCGCCGCCGGTGTAGCCGGTGCCGCCGCCGCGCGGGATGATGGTCAGCCCCAGTTCGATACAGCCCTTGACCAAGCCGGCCATTTCTTCTTCCGTATCCGGGGTCAGCACCACGAACGGATACTCGACGCGCCAGTCGGTGGCGTCGGTCACGTGCGAGATGCGCTTCATGCCGTCGAAGCAGACGTTGTGCTTGTCGGTGTAGCGGCCGAGGATCTTGGTGGTGCGCTTGCGCAGATCGTAGACCTGCTTGAATTCTTCGCCGAAGTCGGCCACGGCCTTGCTGGCGGCACGCAGCAGCTTGGCCACGTTGGCGCTGCGCAGGCGCGCGGCTTCATCGGTTTCGGCGCCGCTGTCGTCCACCGTCAGGCGGCGCTTGTCCACCTCGGCCAGGCGGTGGTGCAGCGCGTTGATCAGTTCCTGGCGGCGTTTCGGGTTATCCAGCAGGTCGTCCTGCAGATAGGGATTGCGGCGCACGGCCCAGATATCGCCCAGCACTTCATACAGCATGCGCGCCGAACGGCCGGTCTGGCGGGCGCCGCGCAGCACGTCGAGCAAACTCCACGATTCCTCGCCCAGCAGCCGGATGACGATCTCGCGATCGGAAAACGACGTGTAGTTATAAGGAATTTCCCGCAGGCGCGTGGCCTCCGGACCGTGAGGCGTTTCCGCCAGCAGAGCTTGAATTTGTGCAGGGGCGTTCATTATGCAGGGACTTTAGACAGACACCGGGAGGGTCATTCTAGCCTATTGCGGCGCACCACGCGGGAACAGCCTTAGGCCGCCGAGGGACTCTACCGGAACGCAAAACCAAGCGGATATTCGAAAATACTGGCGTTCAGCGGCAATATCCTGCGCAACGGCCGGGCCAAATTGAATTAAATTTATGCATAAGCTTATGCGGCAATAGTATCACTTGCACCAAATTAGCTCATCAACTGCCCGATACGGCGCCACACGCCGTCCGGCACGTACAACAGCAGCGAGGTCATGGTGAGGTAGCGCAGGAACTTTCCGATCGCCATATAGCCAAGGCTGGGCCAGAACGGCAGCTTGAGCCAGCCGCCCAGCGTGCACAGCGGATCGCCCACGCCCGGCAGCCAGGCCAGCAGCATGGTCTTGGCGCCGTAGCGCTCCAGCCAGTGGAACCAGCGGCTCTTGCGCTCCTTGGAAAAGCTCTGCTTGGCCTGCCAGCCGATGTAGTAGTCGATGGCGCCGCCCAGCGTGTTGCCGATGGTGGCGACAAAGATGGCGCTCCAGAACATGGCCGGGTTGGCCTTGATGACGGCAAACACCGCCGGTTCAGAGCCCAACGGCACCAAGGTGGCCGAAACCAGGGCGATGACGAAGACCGACGTCAGGCCCACCGCAGGCGCGGCCAGCACCAGCAGCAGCCAGCTAATTGCGGATTCGATCATCGTTAAGTGCGCGGGATAGGAAAGCAGCCATTATAATGATTCCCACACCGCACGATTGAACAGTCCGATCCCGGCCCACCCGCCAGGATCTGCGCCCCTGCTCCACCCGGTCACCCGCCGGATAGTTAGCATCGAAGCCCCTCCGAACCACTTTGCTTGCATACCATGACCACCGACTATCTGAAGAAAATCCTGACCGCCCGCGTCTACGACGTGGCTGATGAAACCCCGCTGGAACTCGCGCCGACCCTGTCGCAGCGTTTCGAGAACCGAATTTATTTCAAGCGCGAGGACATGCAGAGCGTGTTCAGCTTCAAGATTCGCGGCGCCTATAACAAGATGGCCCACTTGAGCGACGCGCAACGCAAGCGCGGCGTGATTTGCGCCTCGGCCGGCAACCACGCCCAGGGCGTGGCGCTGTCGGCGGCCAAGCTCGGCTGCCGCGCCCTGATCGTCATGCCGACCACCACGCCGCAGGTCAAGATCGACGCGGTCAAGGCGCGCGGCGGCGCCGACGTCGAAGTGGTGCTGCACGGCGAGTCCTACACCGACGCCTACAACCACGCCCTGACCCTGGAAAAGGAACAGGCGCTGACCTTCGTCCACCCGTTCGATGATCCGGACGTCATCGCCGGCCAGGGCACCATCGGCATGGAAATCCTGCGCCAGCATTCCGGCCCGATCCACGCCATCTTCGTCGCCATCGGCGGCGGCGGCCTGATCTCCGGGGTGGCTGCCTACGTCAAGGCGATCCGCCCCGACATCAAGATCATCGGCGTGCAGACCTTCGATTCCGACGCCATGGCGCGCAGCATCAAGGCCGGCGAACGCGTGACGCTGACCGATGTCGGCCTGTTCTCGGACGGCACCGCCGTGCGCCTGGTGGGCGAGGAAACCTTCCGCCTGACGCAGCAGTACGTCGATGACATCATCATCGTCGATACCGACGCCATCAGCGCCGCCATCAAGGATGTCTTCACCGACACCCGCAGCATCCTGGAACCGGCCGGCGCACTGGCCATCGCCGGCGCCAAGGCCTATGTCGAGCGCGCCGCGCTGACCAAGGACCCGATCAAGAACGAAACCCTGATCACCATCGCCTGCGGCGCCAATATGAACTTCGACCGCCTGCGTTTCGTGGCCGAACGCGCCGAGCTGGGCGAAGCGCGCGAAGCGCTGTTCGCGGTGACCTTGCCGGAGCAGCGCGGCAGCTTCAAGCGCCTGTGCCAGCTGGTGGGCGGACGCAACGTCACCGAGTTCACCTACCGCATCAGCGACAAGGACGACGCCCACGTGTTCTGCGGCGTGCAGATCGCCGACCGCAACGAGTCCGGCGCGTTGACCCGCCGCTTCGAGGAACACGGCTTCAAGGCGCTCGACCTGACCCACGACGAACTGGCCAAGACCCACTTGCGCCACCTGGTGGGCGGCAAGAGCGTGCTGGCCGACAACGAGCTGCTGTACCGCTTCGAGTTCCCCGAGCGTCCGGGCGCGCTGATGCGCTTCCTCGATTCGATGGCGCCGAACTGGAATATCTCGCTGTGCCACTACCGTAGCCAGGGCGGCGACGTCGGCCGCATCGTGATCGGCCTGCAAGTGCCGCCGGAAGAAATGGGCGACTTCGCCCAGTTCCTGGCGACGCTGGGTTACCGTTACTGGGATGAAAGCCAGAATCCGGTCTACAAACTGTTCCTGGGCTAATCCGGGCAGGACGGCATGGTTTTGCGTTACCATGCCGTCCTTCACTGCATTTCATTACCGCCATGACCAATTCCGCCGACCAGTCCCCGCTGGGGAAAACCTCCGCCTACCGCACCGATTACGCGCCGGAGCTGCTGTTCCCGATTCCGCGCCAGGGCAAGCGCGACGAGCTGGGCTTGTCGGGCACCATGCCCTTCTTCGGCGTCGATATCTGGAACGCTTATGAGATTTCATGGCTGAACCAGCGCGGCAAGCCGCAGGTCGCGATCGCCCGCATCACCTTCCCGGCCGACAGCCCGAACATCATCGAGTCCAAGTCCTTCAAGCTGTACCTGAACTCCTTCAACCAGACCCGCCTCGACAGCGTGGTGGCCCTGAAGGCGCTGCTGCAGCAGGACTTGTCGGCCGCCGCCGGCGCCAACGTCCACATCATCCTCACCCAGCCGGAGGAGTTCGGCATGGTCGAGATGGGAGAACTGGACGGCCTGCTGCTGGACCGCCTGGACATCGAGGTCGACCACTACAGCCCGTCGCCGGAACTCCTGAAAGCCGCGCTGGACGAAGAGCCGGTGGAAGAAAAGCTGCTGTCGCACCTGCTCAAGTCGAACTGCCTGGTCACCGGCCAGCCAGACTGGGCCAGCGTGCAGATCCATTACAGCGGCCCGCAGATCGACCAGGAAAGCCTGCTGCGCTACCTGATCGGCTTCCGCGAGCACAACGAATTCCACGAGCAGTGCGTCGAACGCATCTTTGTCGACATCCTGCGCCAGTGCCAGCCCCAGCAACTGGCCGTGTACGCGCGCTACACCCGCCGTGGCGGACTCGACATCAACCCTTGGCGCAGCAACTTCAGCACAGCACAAAAACCGGCCAACCTGCGTGGCGCACGTCAATAACTGTAATGATTTTTTCAATCAAAGCGCGAAAAAAAGGGCGTATCATAGGTAGGCAAACGTGGTGTCTCACGTTCCACGGCCAGCCCGGCCGCTAAACGCGTAAAAAAACGGAAAAACGGCCCGGTTTCCAAGCAAATACCGGTGTTTTCGACGAATACGGTGCGGAAATAGCGATTCCTTTCTAGAATGCATTTTTGGTAGCGCATCGTCCAACGCCAATACAACGGTGGCAGAGCGATTTCATGTTACACGGCGCAGAAACAAGCCTATAATTCTGCTCGCGTGCCACCCTTGTGCGTTGCAACATTTGACGTCGTACTATGAACAACCTTAGCAAAATACTCTCTCTGGAAAATGTGCAGCTGGACCTGGAAGTTTCCAGTAAAAAGCGCGCATTCGAGCAAGCAGGACTGATCTTCGAAAACAACTGCGGCATCGCCCGCTCCACCGTCTCGGACAACCTGTTCGCGCGCGAGCGCCTCGGTTCGACCGGACTGGGGCATGGTGTCGCCGTGCCGCACGGCCGCATCAAGGGCATGAAGAGCCTGAAATCGCCGCTGGCGGCCTTCGTGCGCCTGGCCGAGCCGATCCCGTTCGAGTCGCCGGACGGCAAGCCGGTCAATCTGCTGTTCTTCCTCCTGATTCCTGATCACGTCACCCAGCAGCACCTGGAGATCCTGTCCGAAATCGCCGAGATGTTCTCCGACGACGCCTTCCGCACCGCGTTGAGCACGGACCCGGAACCGAAATCGGTGCATTCGCGCATCATCAACTGGCAGCCCAGCCTCCAAGCCGCTGGCTGACGTCGGACAATAGGTTAAACTAAGGACAGTTCAACCTATTCGATAAAGACGCCCCATGCTGCAAACGCCGCTGACGATACAAAGACTGTACGACGATAATCGCGAAAGTTTGCAGCTCGGCTGGTTCGCCGGCTTCCCCGGCGGCGAGCGCCTGATTTCCGGCGACGTCGCCTCGGCCGCCGACCAGGTCGGCCACTTGAACACCATCCACCCGGGCCGCATCCAGGTCTTCGGGCATCAGGAAATCAACTACTACCAGCGCCTCAAGTCGCTCACGCGCGCCCACGTCATCGGCGAGCTGATCGCGGGCGGCCCGCCGGCGCTGATCATCGCCCAAGGCCTGGAAACGCCGCCCGACATCCTCGCCATCTGCGACGAAAAGAACATCCCGCTGTTTTCCACGCCGCTGCCGGCGGCGCAGGTGATCGACTTCCTGCGCGTCTACCTGTCCAAGAAGCTGGCGCAACGCATCATCATGCACGGCGTGTTCATGGACGTGCTGGGCGTGGGCGTGCTGATCACCGGCGACTCCGGCCTCGGCAAGAGCGAGCTGGGCCTGGAACTGATTTCGCGCTCGCATGGCCTGGTGGCCGATGATGCAGTGGAATTCTCGCGCATCGCGCCGAACATGATCGAGGGCCGCTGCCCGGCGCTGCTGCAGAATCTGCTGGAAGTGCGCGGCCTGGGCCTGCTCGACATCAAGGCCATCTTCGGCGAGACGGCGGTGCGCCGCAAAATGCGCCTGAAGCTGATCGTGCACCTGGTGCGCCGTGGCGCCGCCGATGAGGAAGTGGAACGCCTGCCGTTCCAGTTCCCGACCGAGGACGTGCTGGGCCTGCCGATCCGCAAAGTGGTGATCCCGGTGGCGGCCGGCCGCAACATCGCGGTGCTGCTGGAAGCCGCAGTGCGCAACACCATCCTGCAACTGCGCGGCATCGACACACTGCAGGAATTCATGGAGCGCCAGAGACAAGCAATGAGTGGCGACTAGGAGATGCGCCTTGCAAGGCGCATCCGTTCCGCAGGCGCGGAGCTGCGCTCCACGAAGTCCCTGCTGCACCGCCAGAGACAAGCAATGAGTGGCGACTAGGAGATGCGCCTTGCAAGGCGCATCCGTTCCGCAGGCGCGGAGCTGCGCTCCACGAAGTCCCTGCTGCACCGCCAACGACAAGCCATGAGCGGCGACTAACGCGCGATGGTATGATCTCCACTATGCGCATCGTACTTATCACTGGTATCTCCGGCTCCGGCAAATCCGTCGCACTGAATGTCCTCGAAGATTCGGGGCACTACTGTGTGGACAACCTGCCGCCCGCCCTGCTTTCCAGCCTGGTCAAGACCCTGACGGAGGAAGGCCTGCAGGCTTTGGCGGTGGCGGTCGACGCCCGCAGCGCCGAGTCGCTGGCCTCGCTGCCGGCCGACGTGCACCGCCTGCGCGCCGAGGGGCACGACGTCAAGGTGATGTTCCTCACGGCCAACACCCACTCGCTGGTGGCACGCTTCTCGGAAACGCGGCGCAGCCATCCGCTGTCGCACGAACTGCGGCCTGGCCAAAACCCGGCGGCGCGACGCACGCTGATCGAATGCATCCTGGAAGAGCGCGAGCGCCTCTCGGCCATCGAAAACCTCGGCCACGTGATCGACACCTCCGAGCTCAGCGCCAACAAGCTGCGTTGCTGGGTCAAGGACCTGGTGATGACCGAGCATGCGCCGCTGACCTTGTTCTTCGAATCGTTCGCCTTCAAGCTCGGCGTGCCGATGGACGCGGACTTCGTGTTCGACGTGCGGGCGCTGCCGAATCCCTACTACGACCTGACCCTGCGTCCGCTGACGGGCCGCGATGCGCCGGTGATCGACTTCCTCGACGCCCAGGCCAGCGCCGGCGAAATGCTGAACGACATCCGCGCCTTCGTGGAGAAATGGCTGCCGTCCTTCAAGGGCGACAACCGCAGCTACCTGACGGTGGCGTTGGGCTGCACCGGCGGCCAGCACCGCTCGGTCTATATGGCCGAAAAACTCGCCGCCTACTTCAGCCCCAACGAACGCGTCGTCCTGCGCCACCGCGAGCAGTAAGCAAGATCTCTGTCAAACCACGCCGTAGCGGCTAAACTACGATTGTGGGATGACAGAGATCATCCAATCCAAGACGTTCAGCAAATGGCTGGCCAAACTGCGTGACTTGCAATCCAAGGCCGTGATCGTCGACCGTATCGTGCGTTTGCAATGTGGTGATGCGGGAGACAGCAAATCAGTAGGTGATGGCATCAGCGAAATGCGTATCCATTCGGGCCCCGGTTACCGCATCTATTATCTTCAAGAAGGAATGGCTATCATCGTTTTACTCTGCGCTGGGGACAAGAGCTCTCAAGCGAGAGATATTCGCCAAGTTGAACGAATGGCCCGCAAGTGGAGGTTAGATCATGGCTGAAAAGTTTATTCCTTTTGATCCTGCAGAAGCCCTGGATAGCAAAGAAGTAATCGAAATTTTCTTGGCAAAAGCACTTGAGTCAGGCGACGACAACTACATTGCCCTCGCCCGCAGTATCGCCGCACGCGCGAAAAAAATACACCAATTGACAGAGCCGATAGAGTTAGCACCCGAAACTCTTCGCAAGGCACCCCAAGCCTCTTAGTTCAAGCTACTTACCTTCAAGCCAAGTGCCCTAGCGGATGGGCGTAGGCCGGCCAGACTGGTTGGAACATGGCTTGCACCATTTCTTCCGTGACGGCTTCCAGTGTGGCGGGTTGCCACTGTGGCGCGTTGTCCTTGTCGATGACCAGCGCGCGCACGCCTTCGATGACCTCACCATTTTCAAAGTTGCGGCGCACCAGTGCGCGCTCCATGCGCAGGCAGTCCGCCACGTCGAGCGCCGCGCCGCGCTGGATCAGTTCGTGGGTGACGCACATCATCAAGGGCGAACGGGTAGCCATCAGTTCCAGCGTTTTGGCGGCGAAGGCGCTGCCGTCGGTCTTCAGCGAGGCGACGATGGCGGCTACCGAGCCGGCGCTGAAGTGGCGGTCGATGGCGTCGCGCTCGGCGGCCAATGCGCTGTCGCCGGCGTGGTGCGCGGCGGCGTAGCCAGACAGCGCGCGCGGCAACTCGGCGCCCGGCGTGGCGGCCAGCAGCGCGTCGAGCGCCGCGCGGTCCGCCAGCGGCGCGTAGTGGTCGGCCAGGCCGGCATACAGCGCGTCGGCGGCGTTGATGGTGACCCCGGTGACACCCAGGTAGTAGCCCAGCGCACCCGGTGCGCGCGGCAGGAAATAACTGCCGCCCACGTCCGGGAACAGGCCGATGTTCACTTCCGGCATAGCCATCTTGGTCTTGTCGGTGACGATGCGCACGCGCGCACCAGGCCCCGCCTGCGCGATGCCCATGCCGCCGCCCATCACCACGCCGTCCATCAGCGCGATATAGGGCTTGGGATAGAAATGCACCAGATGGTTGAGCGCGTACTCCTCGGTGAAGAAATCCTCCACCAGCGCGCTGCCGGCCTGCGGCGAGGCGCGGCCTGCGTCGTAGAAGAAGCGGATATCGCCGCCGGCGCAGAAGGCCTTCTCGCTGCCGCTACGGATGACCACGGCGGCCACCGCCGCGTCATCACGCCAAGCCAGCAGCGCCTGCGTAATCGCCCGCACCATGTCCAGCGACAGGGAGTTGAGGGCCTTGGGCCGGTCCAGGACGATCAGGCCGGTGCCGTTGCTAATGCTGGTGTGGATGTATTCGCTCATGCCTCCAATTCTACTTCAGATGCTCCAGCGGATTGGGCACGTCCAGCGAACCGCCCATGCGCGGTTGCCACAACGCCTTGCCGGCCGGCGGCGGCGCCTTGCCCTGGTGACGGTTGTAAATCGTGGTGACCTCGCGGCTGCCCACCGGCTCCTGCTCGAAGCCGGTGCGTTTGGCGATGCCGGACGGATCGGCCGATGCCGCCGCCGTGAACGCCACCAGCTGATCCAGCCGCGCATCGCGCACGTCCAGGATGGAGGCGATGAACACCAGCGGCGTGGCCGCATACACCTGATAGTGCAGCGCCTTGACACCGCGCGCCATCTCGGCCGGCAGCGAACCGTCCGCCTCCATCTGGCCCAGCGCATGCTCGATCACCTTGCGGCCCCAGTGCAGGTAACGCGTGTCGCCGGTCACGCCGCCCACCGCCGTCACGGCCAGCCCTTCCCAGTAATAGTGATTGTTGCGCACACCCGTCTTGGCGTCCGAGTGCGCCATGGTGGCGTCGGCCAGCTGCTTGAACCAGCCCTCGATCTGCGCGCGCTGTGCCGGCGTGGCGTGCTGCTTGATGCGCGCATAGTTGAGCGCCATGCCGCTCAAGGTCCACTTGCGCACGTAATAGGCCTGCTCGCTCGACATCGTGCCCAGCATGGCTTTCTGGCCGGCCCAATCGGCCAGCCAGGTCAACGCGCAGGCGGCATCGTCGCGCGTGCCGGCGTTGGCGTCACGCGCCACCTGCGACAGGAAATCCTCGATCGGTTTGGTGTTGGCGATGTTGCGCGCCCGCAGCACGGGATCGACCACCGAATGGTTCTTGTCCGAGTAGTAGCTGTTGGCGTCGATGTCGCTGCGCGCCGGCGGCGGCGCCTCGCAGGCGTGGGCCAGATTCGATGTCAATGCCAGTGCCAGTGCCGCTGCGGTACACAATGATTTCATGGAACTCCCAATGCAAGTTAAACGTTTAACTTCACGATTGCAAAAAAGGGCGCCCTCTTGCGCCCTTCGTTTGGTGTGCCGGGGCCGTTGTTATAGGGCGGCGGCAGCGGGTTCGTAGCTATCCGGGATATGCTTGATGGCATCGTGCCCGTGCGATTGAACTTTGTTCTTGTACTTCATGACCTGCCGATCCAGCTTGTCGATCAGGGTATCGATGGCGGCGTACAGGTCTTGCGACAGGCTTTCCACGTAGACGGTTTTACCCGACATGCGCAGGTTGATTTCAGCCTTCTGGCGTTTATCTTTCTCTTTAAGGTTATCTACGGTCAGGATGACAGCAATATCAATCACTTGATCAAAGTGGCGGGTGACACGTTCCAGTTTATTCTGCACGTACTCGCGAATAGCCGAGGTCACTTCGAGATGATGTCCACTGATGGTGAGATTCATACACACTCCTAAAGATAATGTCGCTTCTAACGGTTAGTGCGGTGCCCTTTGCTACCGGGCGCGCAGGAACCAAGTAACTACAAAGATTTACGGAGGCTGACTGGTGGGATTTTGAGAGCTTCGCGATATTTGGCAACAGTTCGCCGCGCAATCACCATGCCTTGTTCTCCCAGCATGTCCGCAATCTTACTGTCGGATAAAGGATTTTTCGGGTCTTCTGCTCCTGTCAGTTGCACGATCAATGCACGTATCGCCGTCGAACTTGCTTCACCCCCCGCTTCGGTGGCGACATGGCTACCAAAGAAATATTTCAACTCAAACATGCCATGCGGGGTCAGCATATATTTCTGAGTTGTTACCCGAGAAATAGTACTCTCGTGTAAACCCAGTGTATCAGCAATTTCGCGAAGCACAAGGGGCCGCATGGCAACCGCGCCATGCGAGAAAAAGTTCTTTTGTCTTTCTACTATCGCTTGCGCCACCCGCAGGATCGTATCGAAGCGCTGGCGCATATTCTTGATCAGCCACTTGGCCTCTTGCAATTGCGCGCCCATGGCGCCCTCGCCCTTGCCCTGCTTGAGCAAGTTGGCGTACATGGCGTTCACGCGCAGGCGCGGCATGACGTCGTTGTTCAGGCTGACCTGCCAGCCGTTGCGCGATTTCTTCACGATCACGTCCGGCACCACATAGTCCGACACGTCGGACGCGAAGGCCGCGCCCGGATGCGGATTGCACTGGCGGATCACGGCCTGCGCTTCACGCAAGTCTTCATCGTCGCACAGCAGGGTCTTTTTCAGCTTGTTGAAATCGCGCTGCGCGAACCAGGTCAGGTGGTTCTCGACGATGGCCAGCGCCATGCGCCGCGTCACCATCGGCACGCCCGGCAAGCGCTTGATTTGCAGCGCCAGGCATTCGGACGCGTTGCGCGCGCCCACGCCCATCGGATCGAAGCTTTGCAGCAGGCTCAGGGCCGTCTGCAGTTCCTCGATCTCGACTTCCAGTTCTTCCGGCAGGCGCGCGTGGATTTCTTCCAACGCTTCCTCCAGGTAGCCGTTCTCGTCGAGCGCATCGATGATCAGTTCGACCAGCGCGCGGTCGCGCATTTCCAGCACCGTCACGCGCATCTGCTCCATCAGGTGCTCGCGCAGCGTGCAGTGATGGGCTTCGAGTTGCGGACGCGATTCCTCGTCGTCGCTGTTCTTGCTGCGGCCGGCGTCGCCCCAGTCCATATCGGCTTCGGCGGTGGTGCTCTCGGTGTCGGCGGCCGGGCCGTCGTAGGCGTCGGCCTCGGCGGCCGGTGCTTCGTTGGGCGGACCTTCGGGCGGCGCTTCGCCGACCGGCGCCTGCTGGTTGATGGCGCCATCGGACAGCAGCCGCAGCGAGTGGTCGAGCGGATCGTCGAGACGTTCCAGCAGCGGGTTATCGGTCAGCAGCTGTTCGAGTTCCTGGTGCAGCTCCAGCGTCGACAGTTGCAGCAGCCGGATCGACTGCTGCAACTGGGGCGTCAACGCTAAGTGCTGCGACGTGCGCAGTTGCAAAGACTGTTTCATTGAGGGTTACATGCGGAAATGTTCACCCAGGTAGACACGACGCACCGATTCGTTGGCGATGATGTCGTCCGGACGGCCGGAGGCCAGCACCGTTCCCTGGTTGATGATATATGCGCGGTCGCAGATGCCCAGCGTCTCGCGCACATTGTGATCGGTAATGAGGACGCCGATGCCGCGTTCCTTGAGGAAGCGCACGATGCGCTGGATCTCAATCACGGCAATCGGGTCGACCCCGGCGAATGGTTCATCGAGCAGCACGAAGCGCGGATTGGTGGCCAGGGCGCGCGCAATCTCCACCCGGCGGCGTTCGCCCCCGGAGAGCGACAGCGCCTGGTTCTCGCGCAGCTTTTCGATTTGCAAATCGGCCAACAGGGTATTCAGCCGTTCATCAATGGCAGCCTTGGATAAAGGCTTGCCGTCCACTTTCTGAATTTCGAGGACGGCGCGGATATTCTCTTCCACGGTCAGCTTGCGGAACACCGACGCTTCCTGTGGCAGGTAGGACAGGCCGAGCGAAGCGCGGCGGTGGATCGGCAGCGAGGAGATGTCGGTGCCGCTGATGTCGATGCTGCCGGCGTCCGACGGCACCAGGCCGACGATCATGTAGAACGAGGTGGTCTTGCCGGCGCCGTTGGGGCCGAGCAGGCCCACCACTTCGCCGCACTCGACCTGCAGGGACACGTCATGCACCACCTGGCGCTTGCCGTAGGTCTTTTGCAGGCCTTTGACGATCAGGGTGCTACCGCAGTTTGCTTCCATCTTATTTCCCCGGCGCAGGCTGCGTGGTCGGTACGGCCGGCGTCGCAGGCGAGACCAGCTTGGTCGACGGCTGGATCACCATGGTGCTGCGGCCGGCGCCCGGCTTGCTCTCGCCGGTGGCGGTATTCTTCACGGCGAAGAATTCCTTGCGGCTGTCGTAGGAAATGAATTCGCCGTCGACCTGGCTGGCCGGCTTGCCGCCTTCCAGTTTCTTGATCTGCGCCTTGGCGTACAGCTTCACCAGCTCGGTCTTGTTGTCGTATTCGATGCGGTCGGCCTGGCCTTCGACCCACTGGTCGCCGACGCCGTCCATCTTCTGGCGGAAGGTGGCTTGCACGCCCGGGCCGCTGGTCAGCACCACGAACTGGTAGCCTTCCGGATCTTCGGTCACCACCGCCTTGGGCGACTTCATCAGCAGCGTGCCGCGCGTCAGCACCACATTGCCGGTGAAGGTCTTGACCTGCTTGACGTCATCGGCATCGAGCTGGTCGAAGGTGATCTGGGTCGGCTTGCTGGAATCGGCCTTCTCGGCCTGCGCAACGCAGGCCAGCAGCATCAGCGCCGCCGACAGGATTAATCGTTTCATGTTCATGTGTCGTTCCTTCATTGTCCCGCGCGTGGCGGTATCGTCATCGTTCCGCGCCCGCCCAGTGCGATCTGGCGGGTGGCGTTGTTGGCTTTCATGCCGGTGCCGCTGGCGGTGGCCTGGCCGGCCTGCATCTCCACCTTGGCATCGGTTTCCATGCGTTCTTCGTCCGGGTACACGGTCAGCGTGCTGGTCTGCAAGCGCAGTCCCTGCGCCTGCGGCGTGGCCGGCCGCATCACGTCCACATTACCATTCAGCCGCACGCGCGTATTGCCCTGATCGACATACGCGGTCTGCGCATGGATATCCATCGGCGGCTGGCCGCTCGACAGGCCGTGTACGAAGGGCTTGTCGATCAGCGAAGAATCATCGATCGGGCGATGGGTCAGCTTGTCGCCGGAAATAATGTAGGAAGGCTGGCCTTCCTTGTTCATGCGTACCGTGCTGAAGCGGTCGATGATGTAGTCCGGCTCGTCGCGGAAGCGGTCGGCCTGCGCCTCCTGCCCGGACTGGTTGACCACCTGCACCAGCCAGAAACTGCCGGCGGCCACAAACACGCCGACCATGATGATCATGGTCAGCTGCCAGCGGTGTGCTGTTCTCTTACGCATGTTTGCCCCCATCAAACCAGGAACTGCGCCATCACGCGCTCGTACAGGCCCTGGGCGTGCAGCACCAGCTCGCACACCTCGCGGACGGCGCCGCGCCCGCCATGGGCGACGGTGGTGTGGTGGGCGCGCTCCAGCACTTCCTTGCGGCCGTTCGGCACGGCGACGGCGAAGCCGACCCGCGACAAAATCGGCAGATCGACCACGTCGTCGCCGATGAAACCAACCTGCTCGGCCGTGAGGCCGGTCTTTTCCAGCAACGCGTTGAACGGCGTCAGCTTGTCGTGGCCGCCCTGGTGCAAATGGCTGATGCCCAGGTCGGCCGCGCGCTTGATCACCTGCGGCGAGGTGCGCGCGCTGATGATGGCGGTCTGGATGCCGGCTTCCTGGATCAGCTTGATGCCCAGGCCGTCCTGCACGTTGAAGGTCTTCAGGGCCTCGCCGTCGGCGCCGTAATGCAGGCTGCCGTCGGTGAGCACGCCGTCGACGTCGAAAATCATCAGCTTGACGCGCGCGGCGCGTTCCACGTAAGTCAGCATCAAATCACCTTGGCACGGGTCAGATCATGAATGTGCAGCGCGCCGACCAGTTTGCCGTCGGCATCGGTCACCAGCATCTGGTTGATGCGGAACTGTTCCATCACGGCCACGGCGTCGACCGCCAGCTTCTCCGGCGAAATGCTGCGCGGATTGGCGTGCATCACGTCCTTGATGACGACCTTGCTGAAATCCTGGACCTTTTCGATCATGCGGCGCAGGTCGCCGTCGGTGAACACGCCGATCGGCTTGTCGTCGGCATCGACGATGGCGGTCATGCCCATGCCCTTCTGGGTGATTTCCAGCAGGGCGTCGGTCAGCTTGACGTCGGCCGGCACCTTCGGCACGGCGTCGCCGCTGCGCATCACGTCGCGCACGTGGGTCAGCAGGCGGCGGCCCAGCGCGCCACCGGGGTGCGAGCGGGCGAAATCTTCTTCCTTGAAGCCGCGCAGGTCCAGCAGCGCCACGGCCAGGGCGTCGCCCAGCGCCAGCGTGACGGTGGTCGAGGTGGTCGGCGCCAGGTTCATCGGGCAAGCCTCCTTGGCCACGGCCACGTTCAGGTGGACGTCGGCGATGGTGGCCAGGCTGGAGCCTGGCTTGCCGGTGATCGAAATGACTTTGCTGCCCATGCGTTTTACGACCGGCAGGATGGTCATCAGTTCCGCGCTCTCGCCGGAATAGGAAATGGCGATGAAGGCATCGTCGGCGGTGACCATGCCGAGGTCGCCGTGGGCCGCTTCGGCCGGGTGCACGAACAGCGCCGGCGTGCCGGTCGAAGCCAGGGTGGCGGCGATCTTGCGGCCGATATGGCCGGACTTGCCGATGCCGGACACCACCACGCGGCCGCTGCAATTGAGCAGCAGCGAGATGGCCTGCACCACGCTATCGTCGTTTTCCAGACGGGCGTTCAGGGCATGAATGGCATCTGCTTCGTTTTGCAGGGTGTCGCGGGCAAGGCGCAGTGCCGTTTTTGCATCAAAAACTTTCAGCATTGTTTTTTCATGGGTTACACTCATGCCCAAGTATAGCCGAATTGAGAAAGCAAAAAACTTGCCAGTCAAAACATAACGTGCTCGCCACCCCACAAACAACGAACTTTACTCACTGGCGATGTTGAAATGACGTTTTCACCCCTGGAACTCACCCTCTTGCTGCTGGGCAGCGCCGTGCTTGGCGTGGTCGCTTTCCGCATGATGCATCTGCCGCCGATGCTCGGCTACCTGGCCGTCGGCATCCTGATCGGCCCCCACGCGCTGGGCCTGGCCGAGCAAAGCGAAACCACCCACGGCCTGGCCGAATTCGGCGTGGTGTTCCTGATGTTCTCCATCGGCCTGGAATTTTCCCTGCCCAAACTCAAGGCCATGAGCCGCATCGTGTTCGGGCTGGGCATGGCGCAGGTAGTACTCACTATCGTCGCCACCATGATATTTGGCTGGACCATCGCCACCCAGCTGCCGCCGGCGCTGCGCATCAGCTGGCAGGCCTCGTTCGCGCTGGGCGGCGCGCTGGCCATGTCCTCGACCGCCATCGTGGTCAAGATGCTGACCGAGCGGCTGGAGCTGGAAAGCGAGCATGGCCGCAAAATCATCGGCATCCTGCTGTTCCAGGATCTGGCGGTGGTGCCGCTGCTGATTTTGATCCCCTCGCTGGGCGAAGCGCCGGACAAGCTGATGGAAACGCTGGCCTGGGCCGGCCTGAAGGCCGTGATCGTGCTGGCGCTGCTGCTGGCGGCCGGCCACAAGCTGATGCGCGGCTGGTTCACCATCGTGGTCAAGCGCCGCTCGCAGGAACTGTTCATGCTCAACCTGCTGCTGGTGACCCTGGGCGCGGCCTGGATCACCGAGCGCGCCGGCCTGTCGCTGGCCCTGGGCGCCTTCGTGGCCGGCATGCTGATTTCCGAAACCGAGTACCGTCACCAAGTGGAAGAAGACATCAAGCCCTTCCGCGACGTGCTGCTGGGGCTGTTCTTCATCACCATCGGCATGCTGCTCAATATCACGCTGGTGGCGGCCAACTGGTGGCTGGTGCTGTTGCTGCTGTGCGCGCCGGTGTTGATGAAATTCGCCCTGATCGCCGGGCTGGCCAAGCTGTTCGGCGCTTCCGACGGCGTCTCCATGCGCACCGGCCTGGCGCTGGCGCAGGCCGGCGAGTTCGGCTTCGTGCTGCTGAACCTGGCGGCCGGGCACAACCTGATGGACTCCTACGTGGTGCAGGTGGTGCTGGCCTCGATGGTGCTGTCGATGCTGCTGGCGCCGTTCATCATCGCGCAGTCGGACAACATCGTCATGAAGTTCTCCAGCAACGAATGGATGATGCAATCGCTGCAGCTGACCAAGATCGCCAGCCGCACCATGTCCACCAACAAGCACGTGATCGTATGCGGCTTCGGCCGCAGCGGCCAGAGCCTGGCCACCCTGCTGACCGAGGAAAAGATCGACTACCACGCGCTGGACCTCGATCCGGAGCGGGTGCAGGAAGCGCAGGCGGCCGGCGCCAGCGTCTCGTATGGCGACGCGGCGCGGCGTGAGAGCCTGGTGGCGGCCGGCATCTACCGCGCCAGCGCCATCGTCATCACCTACGCCGACACACGCTCGGCGCTGCGGGTGCTGCACCAGGTGCACGAACTGACGCCGTCGCTGCCGGTCATCGTGCGCTCGCACGACGACACCGATCTGGATCAACTGAAAAAAGCCGGCGCGGCGGAAGTGGTGCCGGAGCTGCTCGAAGGCAGCCTGATGCTGGCCTCGCACGCACTGGTGATGCTGGGCGTGCCGTTGCGGCGCGTGGTGCACCGGGTGCAGGCGGCGCGCGAAGAACGCTACGCCTCGTTGCGCGGCTACTTCCACGGCATGAGCGACGTCGACGAGGAAGCGGACATGGAGCGCCTGCATTCGGTCACGCTGAGCGGCAACGCGCCGTGCGTGGGCCGTTCGCTGGGCGCGCTGGACGTGTCGGCCTCGGGCGCCGAAGTGGCCAGCATCCGGCGCGGCAAGAGCGGCGTGGAAGTCACGCCCGACACGACCCTGGAAGCCGGCGACGTAGTAGTACTGCGCGGCGGCGCCGACGCCGTCAACCGCGCCGAACAGCGCCTGACGCGATAATCCCGATAATCCGGGGTCAGGTCCTCCATTGCTACACGAGCTCTGCCGTGGCCGAGGCCACGGCAGAGCTCGTGTAGCAATGGAGGACCTGACCCCGGATCTAGCGGGTGCTGACGACGCGGTTGCGGCCGTGGTCTTTGGCGTAGTACAGCAGCTCGTCGGCGCGCTCGATCAGGGCGCGGGCGATGGCTTCCGGCTCGCCTTCCGCCGTGCCCACCTCCAGGCAGGCCACGCCGATCGATACCGTCACCGATAGCTGCAGCTCCGGCGACAGCGCGATCATGCTGCCCGCCACGCTGGCGCGGATGCGCTCCGCCACGAAGGCGGCGCTTTCCAGATTGGCGTCTATCAGCAGCACCACGAATTCCTCGCCGCCGAAACGCGCCAGCGCATCCGAGGTCCGCAGCTCATTCTTGATCCGCCCCGCCACCTCCCGCAACACCTCGTCGCCACCGCCGTGGCCAACCGTGTCGTTGACGCGCTTGAAGTGGTCGATGTCGATGTACATGAACGAAATCGGATACTGCTGGCGACGCGCACGGGCGATTTCTTCCAGCAGCCGGCGGTCGATGTAGCGCCGGTTGTAGACGCCGGTCAGCGAATCGGTCAGCCCGATGTATTTCAGCATTTCATTGCTGATCACGTTTTCCAGGCAGATCGCGATGATCGACGCCATGTGCTCGATGAAGTCCGTGCCCAGGCTGGGCGTGAAGCGCGTCGGGTCGCAGCTGCCCAGGTTCAGGCTGCCGATGATGCGCTTGTTGCGCAGCAGCGGCACCTGCGCCACGCTTTGCAGCCCGGCCGGCGCGTTCGGGAAGGACGCGGCATGACGCTGGCGCTCGTACATGCCCAGCAGCGGCCGGGGCACGGGCGAATAGGCGTTGCGGCGCCCCAGGTCGAAGCCCAGCTCGTCCAGCGTTTCGACAAAAATCAGGCCGGGGAAGTCTTCAAACACCACATCGAGCTTGAGCATGACGGTGCGGATGTCGGCGTCTTCGTCGATCAGGGTCAGGGTCACGCTATCGAGTTCAGAGATGACCGGCAGCACGCGGAAGATGGTGCCCACCAGATCGGGGAAATTGCCGGCGCTGACGATGTCCAGGTCGAACGCCTGGTGCCGGGTCATGATGGAGTGATTGCGTTCCGCCTGCTCCAGCAGGTAAGCCATACGCGCCCGCAATGCCCGGTTCTCGGCCGCCAGATCGTGCGCCTGCTCGGCGTGATCCGTGGAAACCGGAGATTTACCTGGTGCGATCTGCGTCATAGTGGCCCTTTCTTGCGTATTCCCACATTACGCCAAGTCGGCCCGGTTGGGAATGCCCGGTTTGCTTAAAATGCCAGTGTAACCGCGATTTCCTGCCCTACGCGCACGCGCTGGTCCTCGCCGGCGATCAGGATGCTGTTCATGCCGAAGCACAAAGCGCCCTCCAGCTCCGGCTTGGCGCGGTAGCTTTGCATGATGTCCAGCGGGTCCGGACCGAATTCGCCGGTGGCCTGGTCGACCGACGGCATCGGGCAACGCGGGCACGGCTTGACCGGTTTGAGTATCACTTCGCCGAGCTGGAACGATTCGGCATAGTCCTCTTCGAACGCTTCGATGCCGTCGATGACCAGGTTCGGGCGGAAGCGGTTCATCGGCAGCGCCTGGCGGCCGGCGGCCACCAGCTTCTGATTCAGGTCGTCCAGCGAGGCGGCGCCGGCCACCAGGATCGGGTAGCCGTCGGAGAACATGGTGATGGCCTGCAGACCGTCGGTCCACTTGGTGCTGACCAGCCGCTGCGCGTTGGCGTGGAAGCGCGCCAGGCGGCATGGCACGCCGATGGCCTTGGTGAACCATTCGGCGGTCAGGGCGTCGCAGTCGTAGGCCAGCACGGTGTTGTCCCAGACCTGGGTGACCAGAGTCGGCGCCGTTTCCGGGTCCGGCAGGCCGAGCGGAATTTCCAGGCGCAGCATGCCGGGCGCCTGCAGTTCCAGCGTGTCGCCCTTCAAGGACGGCCTGATCAGCGCCATGCGGGGATGCTCACGCTGGGTCAGGCAGATGCCGTTGCTGTCCACCACCATCCATTCACGATCATAAATCTGCGCCGACATCAGGCCTTGCTGGGTCAGCGTGGCTTCCTCCAGCGAGAGGCCGGCGCAGGATTTGATCGGGTAAAGCGTGATGGCGGACAACGTGGGCATGATTACTCCTCGGCTGGGGCGGCAGGCTTGGCCTTCGGCGGACGCGGCGTGCGCGCGGCGGCGGGCTTGCGGGCTGGCTTGTCGGCGACTGGCTTGTCAGCCGCTTGCTGGTCGACGGCCGGTTTGTCTACAACCAGCTTGTCGGCGGCAGGCTTGGCCTTCGGCTTGCCGCGTGCGGACTTGGCAGGCTTGTCGGCTTGCGGTGCGGCGTCGGCGACCGGTTCAGGTGCAGGTGCAGGTGCGGCTTCCGGTTTGCCGTCAGGCTTG
Organism: Duganella paludis; assembly: GCF_054461335.1. Taxonomy (NCBI): domain Bacteria; kingdom Pseudomonadati; phylum Pseudomonadota; class Betaproteobacteria; order Burkholderiales; family Oxalobacteraceae; genus Duganella; species Duganella paludis. The sequence continues at coordinate 3,601,848 of NZ_CM136922.1, read as the reverse complement.
GCGGCATTCTGGCGGCCGGAGTTCTGCTTGGCGGGACGACGTCCCGAGCGTTCGCCCCGAGCACCGGCTGGCGCATCGTTGCGCCCGGCGGCGACCGGTTTCGGATCGGCGGCTGGTGCGCCGGCGGCTGGCACGCCCGCTGGCGATGCGGCACCGGCGTCGGAAGCGCTGGCCGCCGACGAGTTGGCGGCTGCAGGCGCGGCGACGGCGCTATTTGCGACTGCGGCAGGCGCGGAATCCGACGCTGCGCCGGCGGACGCGCCGGCGGCAGGGACTGCCGCTGCGTCGGCCGGGCCACGGCCCTTCTTGGCCTCGTTCTTCAGCTTGCGCGCTGGCGGCTTGGGGCCGTTCTTTTTCTTCTGCTGCTGCGGCTGTTCGCTGGCGACCTGCTGCGGCGCTGGCGCAACTTCCACCGGCGCGGCCTCCTCCGCTACGGCCGGCGCGCGCTCGGCAACGGCTTGCGCCGCCTCGGCATACACATCGACAGCCACTTCGGTCTCGGCCGATCCCTGACCGCCACGACGCTGCGCCTGACGTTCGGCAAAGCGTTCAGCGGCGGTACGGCCACGGTTACGGCTGCGGCGCGATTCCTGCTGGCCGCCTTCGGCCGGCGCGGCAGCGCCCTCCACCGTCGCTGCATCGCCTTGCGGCGCAACTGCGGACGGCACGCCATTGCCACGATAAACGTAAGCACCGGACTTTTCATCGCGGCCGAATTCCAGATGACCGCGCGCCTTGCATTCCTCGATCAGATTGCCGAAGGTGCGGAAGCCGTAGTACGACTCGCTGAAATCCGGCTTGCGGCGCTTGATCGCTTCCTTCAGCACCGACGCCCAGATCTTGCCGCTGTCGCCGCGTTCGAGCACCAGCGCCTCGAAAGTGTTGACGGCGATTTCCACGGCCTGGTTGCGGCGCTTGTCCATCTCTTCGCGGCGCACGCGTTCCTCTTCCGGCGAACGCTTGACCGGCGCCTTGTCCGGGCTGGCTTCGCGGCGCACGCGGCGGCTCTCGCGCACCAGGTCGTCGTAGAAAATGAATTCATCGCAGTTGGCCACCAGCAGATCGGAAGTCGACTGCTTGACGCCCACGCCGATCACCTTCTTGGCGTTCTCGCGCAGCTTCGACACCAGCGGCGAAAAATCGGAATCGCCGGAGATGATGACGAAGGTGTCCACGTGCGACTTGGTGTAGCACAGATCGAGCGCATCGACCACCATGCGGATGTCGGCGGAATTCTTGCCCGACTGGCGCACGTGCGGAATCTCGATCAGTTCGAAATTGGCCTCGTGCATCGGGGCTTTGAAGGATTTATAGCGATCCCAGTCGCAATAAGCTTTCTTGACCACAATGCTGCCCTTGAGCAGCAGGCGCTCCAGCACAGGCTTGATATCGAATTTGTCGTAGTTTGCGTCGCGTACGCCGAGCGCCACGTTCTCAAAATCGCAGAACAGCGCCATGCTGACGTTTTCGTTGGAAGAAGCCATGAAGAGTATTTTCTAGAGTAGGGGTGAGGCGGGCAATCCGGCGATTATACCCAACTGGCGCGGCACAGCCGCCACAGCAGGCCGAATATATCGTTTGCGGGCGAGAACGTTGCTGAGGCACAATGACTTTCCTGGCAATAGCAAGAGCATCCGAAAGAGCATCCCTTGAGCAAGCGCACCCGATACCTGTTCATCCATCAGAACTTCCCCGGACAGTTCAAGCACCTGGCCCCGGCCCTGGCCGCACAAGGCCACGAAGTCATCGGCCTCGGCATGAACGAGCCCGCCTTGCCCCTGCCCGGCGTGCGCTACTTCCGCCACGACGTCAATCACGCCGCCCACGGACCGCGTCCGCCGGCGCAGCTCAAGGACTTGTACGGCAAGGTGCTGCGCGGCGAGTCGGCGGCGGCGCGGCTGGAATGGCTGAAGGAACAGGGTTTCGAACCGGACGTGGTGTTCGTCCATCCCGGCTGGGGCGAAGCGCTGTACGTGCGCGACGTCTTCCCCAAGGCCAGGCTGCTGATCTACGCCGAGTACTACTACGGCGCCGAAGGCGGCGACGCCTTTTTCGACCCGGAATTCTCCCAGCCCAGCAGCGCCGGCCTGCAGCGCCTGCGGCTACGCAACACGCATTTGCTGCACGCCATGTCGGTGGCCGACGGCGCGCTGTCGCCGACCGCATTCCAGCGCGACCGCCATCCGGCCTGGTTCCGCGACCGCATCACCGTGGTTCACGACGGCATCGACACCCAGCGCTTCCGCCCCGATCCAAAAGCCTACGTGCAGCTGCAGTCGGCCGGCGTGACCCTGCGGCCGGGCGATGAAGTGATCGTGTTTGTGGCGCGCCAGCTGGAACCGTATCGCGGCTATCACACCTTCATGCGCGCGCTGCCGGCGCTGATGCAGCAGCGGCCCCATGCGCGCGTGGTGATCGTCGGCGGCGATGGCGTCAGCTACGGCGCGGCGCCGCCGCCAGGCAAGAGCTGGAAACAAATCTTCCTGGATGAGGTGAAGGACCGGATCGACATGCGCCGCATCCACTTCGTCGGCAAGGTGCCGCACACGGTGCTGACGCAGCTGATGCAGGTGGCGGCGGTGTACACCTACCTCACCTACCCGTTCGTGCTGTCGTGGTCGCTGATGGAGGCGATGAGCTGCGGCTGCCTGATCGTGGCGTCGAAGACGGCGCCGGTGGAGGAAGTGATCGAGCACGGCCGCAACGGCCTGCTGGTCGATTTCTTCGACCCGCAAGCCTTCGCCGCCACGGTGGCCGACGCGCTGGCGCGCCGCGCAGAACTGCAACACCTGCGCGACGCCGCCCGCCAGACCATCATCGAGCGCTACGACATGCAGCAGCACTGCATGCCGGCGCTGCTGCGCTTCGCTCAGCCCGCCGGGGAGTGACCCCGCCCCCCGGCATCACATGAACACATAGTCCCCCAACTTGGTGTCCGGGGTGCCGGTGAGTGTCACCAGCTCGGTCAGTTCGTTGGCCGACACCAACGCGTCTTCGCCGCTCGAAACGAACCAATACAGCGTGGTAGCGGTGGTGGTCGATAGTGCGAACAGCGCGGTATACCCGGTCATGTAAGGGAAATTGGCCGAGCCGATGATGGCCGCCGCGTTCGCCGTGCTGGCTGTCGCCATCTTCTCCGTGAACAGCACCAGGCTATTGAAAGGGTCAAAATCGGCCGCGCCGGTGTGCACCTCGCTGCCATAATACGACACGTCCAGGGCCAGCGCGATCTGATCCGTGCCGGAGACGAAGTCGGTGATGGTCTTGCTGCCGGTCACGCTGGAGATCACGAACAGGTCGGCATCGGCGCCACCGGTCAGCGTGTCGTTGCCGGCGCCGCCATCCAGCGTATCCGCGCCGGCGCCGCCGGCCAGCTTGTTGGCGGCGGCGTTGCCGAGAATGTTGTTGCCCAGTCCGTTACCCGTGACACTCACGGCCAGCGACGCCGGCGAGGTCACCTGCAAGTCTTCCACCTCGCTGTCCATCACATAGCTGCCGGCTGTCGCCAAGCTCAACTTGATCTGGTCGTGGCCACCGCCGCTGAGTTCGACGATGCGGTCGCCGATATTGTCGACCACATAGATATCGTCGCCCGCGCCGCCGGCCAGCGTGTCGGCGCCGGGGCCGCCATCCAGCATGTCGTCCCCTGACGTGCCGGCCACGCTGTCGTTGGCGGCGCCGAAGGTGTTGGCCTGCAGCTGGGCCAGCGTCAATTTCTCGCCGCCGAAGTAGAAGGTCTCCACCCCACGCACCGTGTGCACCGTGCCGTCGCGGCCGGTCAGCACGACGTCGGTGGCGTTGGCGCGGGAGACGGCGTAATTGGCGCGCGCGCCCAGGTTGTAGAAGATGTCGTTGCCGGCGCCGCCATCGATGGTGTCGTTGCCGCCGCTGGCCTCGATCGAGTCGTCGCCGACGCCGCCCAGCATGCTGTCGTTGCCGCCGTTGCCGACCAGGAGGTCGTTGCCGGCGCCGCCGTCCAGCTTGGCGCTGCTGGCGCTGCCGGAGAACAGGCGGTTGTTGCCGTCGTTGCCGGTACCGCTGAAGGCGCCGCTGCCGTTGAACACCATGTCTTCCAGGTTGGCCGACAGGGTGTAGGAGGCGGCGGCGACAAACACCGTCTCGAAGCCTTCGTTGGCGTTTTCCTTGATGATGTCGCCACTCTCGCCGACTATATACTGATCGTCGCCGACGCCGCCCACCAGCGTGTCATTGCCGGCGCCGCCGTTCAGCGTATCGTTGCCGATGCCGCCGCTCAGGTTGTTGGCGCCGCCATTGCCCCACAGGTAGTTGTCGAGTTCGTTGCCGATGACGTTGATCGCCAGCGTGTTGTCCGTGCTCACGATAGCGTATTCGACGGAGTAAGCCAGCGTGTAGGTAGCGGCCGAGCTGAATTCCAGCCGGACGCCGTCGATGCCGTAACCTGCGCCCTCCGCCACCACATCGCCCAGCGACGACAGGATGTAGAAGTCGTCACCGGCGCCGCCGTACATCAGGTCGTCGCCGGCGCCGCCATTCATGAAGTTATCCTCGGTTCCGCCGAATATCGTATCGCTGCCGGGACCGACGCTATACATCAACAGCTGGTCCAGCGTTTTGTAGTTGCCGTTGAAGTTGAAGAACTCGACGTTGCGCACCACGATGCTGTCGCCATTGGCAAAGCGAATCTTGGTGTCGGCGTTATTCAGGCGCTCGACGCTGTAATAGCCGCGGTCGCCCAGCACGCCCAGCAGATCGGTGCCGGTGCCGCCATCGACCGTATCCTTGCCATACAGTGCGTAGAGCATATCGTCGCCCGCACCACCTTGCAGGCTGTCATTGCCGTAGCCACCGATCACGTAGTCATTGCCGGCGCCGCCGTCGAGCTTGGCGCCGCCATCGCCGCCGCCCAGCAGGTTGTCCTCCGCATTGCCGGTGCCGGAAAACGCGCCGTTGCCCTTGTACACCAGGGATTCCACATTGGCGCCCAGGGTGTAACTGCTGAGCAGGGTCTCCACCGTATCGAGGCCCTCGTTCGCCAGTTCGGTGACGGTGTCGCCGCTGTCGTTCACGATGTAGACGTCGTCGCCCAGGCCGCCGGCCAATTTATCGGCGCCGGCGCCGCCATCCAGCGTGTCGTCGCCGAGGCCGCCGTTCAGGGTGTTGGCGGCGGCGTTGCCGACCAGCTTGTTGTCGAGCGCGTTGCCGGTGAGGTTGATGGCGACCGAGGCCGCCGCCTTGATCACGGCGTTTTCCACATTGTCCGCCAGCGCATAGGTGGCGGCGGCGGTCAAGGCCACCTGCACCGTGTCCTTGCCGGCGTCCACGCCTTCGAGGATGACACTGGCCTTGTCGCTGATCACGTAGGTGTCGTCGCCGCCGTAGCCCTCCAGCGTGTCGACGCCGGCGCCGCCGTTGAGCACGTCGACACCATCGGTGCCGACCAGATGGTCGTTGCCCGGGCTGGCCAGGTTGTACTGCAACTCGTCGATGCTGGCGACGCCATCGATGAACGTCACGGTCTCGACATTGCGCAGCGTGACCGCATTGCCGGCGAGGTCGGTAATGCGGGTGTCGGTGGCGGTGGTGCGCACCACCGTCACCTGCTCGCGCACCATCTGGAGCACGGCCTCGTCCTGGCCGGCGCCGCCGTCCAGGGTGTCGTTGCCGCCCTGGCCGAGCAGGGTGTCGTCGCCGGCGCCACCGAGCAGCAGGTCGTTGCCGCTGCCGCCGCTCACCTGGTCGGCGCCGTCGCCGCCATCGAGCTTGTTGCCGCCATTGCCGCCCGTGATGACGTTGGCTTGCGCATTGCCGGTGCCACTGAAGGCGCCGCCGCCGACGTAGATCAGCGCCTCGACGTTGGCGGGCAAGGTGTAGCTGGCCAGCGTGGTCTTCACGGTGTCGTAGCCTTCCTCCACGCCTTCGGTGACCAGGTCCGCATCGCCGAGGAGATAGAGATCGTCACCGGCGCCGCCCAGCAGCTTGTCGCTGCCGGCGCCGCCGTCGAGCGTATCGTTGCCGGCGCCGCCGGCCAGCGTGTTGACGGCCAGGTTGCCGGTCAACAGGTTGTCACCGTCGTTGCCGGTCAGGTTGACGGCGGCGGTGGAGGTGACGATGGCGTTTTCAAGATTGTCGGCCAGCTTGAAGGTGATGGCGGTGGTCACGCCGACCCGTGCCGTATCGGTGCCGGCGCCCCCATCCTCCTCGACCACGTCGCCGGCGTTGTCGATCAGGTAGGTATCGTCGCCGCCGCCGCCGCGCAGGGTGTCGGCGCCGGCGCCGCCATCGAGCGTGTCGTTGTCTTCGGCGCCGATCATCAGGTCGGCGCCCGGGCTGGCCACATTCACCAGCAGGTCCGCCAGGAAACGCGTGTCATCGGCAAAGGCCACCCATTCGACATTGGTGTGCAAGGTCAGTACATTGCCGGCCTTGTCGGTGAGCAGCACGTCGGCGCTGTTGGGACGCGTGATCTTGTAATCGGCCACATTGCCCAGCACTAGCGCGGTGTCGTCGCCGGCGCCGCCGTCGAGCGTGTCCTTGCCGCCGCCGGCTTGCAACAGGTCATCGCCGATGCCGCCTTGCAGGCTATCGTTGCCATTGCCGCCGTACAGCGTGTCGTTGCCCGCGCCACCGTCCAGCTTGGCGCCGCCATTGCCGCCGCGGATCACGTTGTCCAGCGCATTGCCGGTGCCGGTGAAGGCCATCGTGCCGGTGTACTCGAGCCGCTCGACGTTGGCTGTCAAGGTGTAGCTGGTCATCGACACGCGCACGCTGTCGTCGCCTTCGTCCTGCAGCTCGGTGACGACGTCGCCGGCCTCGCCCACCACATAGACATCGTCGCCGCCGCCGCCGATCAGCTTGTCGTTACCGGCGCCACCGTCGAGGGTGTCGTTGCCCCAGTCGCCGCTCAGGGTATTGGCGGCGGCATTGCCGGTGATCCGGTTGTCCCAGCCATTGCCGTTGACGTTGACCGCCACCGTCGCCGCCGCCGTCACGGTGGCGTTTTCCACCAGATCCGCCATGGTGTAGGTGCCGGCCGCAGTCAGCGCCAGCTGCACCGTGTCGATGCCATCGTCGCTCTCCAGCACCACGTCGCCGAGGTTGTCGATCACATAGGTGTCGTTGCCGAGCCCGCCCATCATGGTGTCGGCGCCGGCCAGGCCGTTGATCAAATCATTGCCGCTGGAACCGGTCAGCACGTCATCGTAAGCGCTGACGACGTTGAACTGCACCTCGGCCGGCATCTTGTCGCCATCGGCAAAGCGGAATACTTCGACGTTGCGCACCGTGAGCACATTGCCGGCCTTGTCGGTCAATACCGTGTCGGTGGCGCTGCTGCGGCTGACGGTGTAGTCGGCAAACTCGCCGCCGAGGTGAACGACGTCATAGTCGGCGCCGCCGTCCACGGTGTCCTTGCCGGCGCCGCCCTGCAAGGTATCATCGCCCAGGCCGCCTTGCAGGCTGTCGTTGCCATTGCCGCCGTACAGCATGTCGCTGCCGGCGCCGCCATCGAGCTTGGCGCCGCCATTGCCGCCCCGGAGCACGTTGTCGAGCGCATTGCCGGTGCCGGTGAAGGCCGTGGTGCCGGTGTACTCGAGCCGCTCGACGTTGGCCGTCAAGGTGTAGCTGGCCACCGACACGCGCACGCTGTCGTCGCCTTCGTCCTGCAATTCGGTGACGACGTCGCCGGCCTCGCCCACCACGTAGACATCGTCGCCGCCGCCGCCGATCAGTTTGTCGCTGCCGGCGCCGCCGTCGAGGGTGTCGTTGCCCCAGTCGCCGCGCAGGGTATTGGCGGCGGCATTGCCGGTGATCCGATTGTCCCAGCCATTGCCGTTGACGTTGACCGCCACCGTCGCCGCCGCCGTCACGGTGGCGTTGTCCACCAGATCCGCCATGGTGTAGGTGCCGGCCGCAGTCAGCGCCAGCTGCAACGTGTCGATGGCGCCGTCGTCGCTCTCCAGCACCACATCGCCGAAGTTGTCGATCACATAGGTGTCGTTGCCGAGCCCGCCCATCATGGTGTCGGCGCCGGCCAGGCCGTTGATCAAGTCATCGCCGCTGCCGCCGGTGAGCGTGTCGTTGAACGCGCTGGCAACGTTGTACTGCACTTGCTCCAGCGATAGGTTGCCGTCGGCAAAGCTGAACACTTCGACGTTGCGCACCGTGACCGCGTTGCCGGACTTGTCGGTCAGGACGGTATCGACGGCGCTGGCGCGGCTGACGGTATAGCCGGCGAAATTGCCGGCCAGCGTGAGCGTATCCTGGTCGACGCCGCCATCGACGGTGTCCTTGCCGGCGGTGCCGGTGAAGGTGTCGTCGCCAAGGCCGCCGAGCAGGCTGTCGGCCCCGGCACCGCCGACCAGCAGGTCGGCGCCGGCGCCGCCGTCCAGCTTGTTGCCGCCGTTGCCGCCGACCAGGGTGTTGTCATCCTTGTTGCCGTTGCCGGTGAAGGCGGCGCTGCCGGTGTAGCGCAGTTCTTCGAGGTTGGCCCCCAGCGTGTAGCTGGCCAGCGTGGTGCGCACCGTGTCATAGCCTTCCGACAGGTTCTCGGCGATGACGTCGCCTGCATTGTCGACGATGTAGACGTCGTCATCGAGGCCGCCCAGCAGCTTGTCGGCGCCGGCGCCGCCGTCGAGCGTGTCGTTGCCGGCGCCGCCGGTGAGGTTGTTGGCGGCGGCGTTGCCGGTGAGCGCGTTGTCGAGATCGTTGCCGGTGAGGCTGACCGCCAACGTGGCCGCCGCCGTGACGGTGGCGTTTTCCACATTGTCGCCCAGCTTGTAGGTGCCTGCGGCGGTGAAGGCCACTTGCACCAAGTCTTTGCCGCCCGCACCGAGTTCCTCCACCACGTCGGCCGCATCGTCGACCACATAGGTGTCGTCCCCCTTGCCGCCGGCCAAGGTGTCGATGCCGAGGCCGCCGTCGAGGCGGTCGGCGCCGCCGGTCCCGGTCAGGCTGTCATTGCCGACGCTGGCCACGTTGAATTGCAGGTCGGCCAGCAACTTGACGCCATCGCTGAAGACGAACGTTTCCACGCCACGCAGCGTCAGCTGGTTGCCGGCCTTGTCGGTCAGCACCGTGTCGGTGGCGTTCGGGCGGCTGAAGCCGTAGTCGGCAAACTTGCCCAGGCCTTGCAGCACATCGTTGCCCTCGCCGCCATCGATGGTGTCCTTGCCGACGGCGCCGGTGAACGTATCGTTGCCGATACCGCCCACCAGGCTGTCGTTGCCGCTGCCGCCAGTCAGGCTGTCATGGCCGGCGCCGCCGTCGAGTTTGCCGCCGCCGTTGCCGCCGGTGATGACGTTGTCGAGCAAGTTGCCGACGGCGGTGAAGGCCGCCACGCCGGTGTAGGTCAGGTTCTCCAGATTGGCGCCCAGCGTGTAGCTGGCCAGCGCGGTGCTGACGCTGTCCGTGCCTTCGTTCGGCAGTTCGGTGATGACGTCGCCGGCATTGTCGACCCGATAGCTGTCGTCGCCGCTGCCGCCGATCAGTTTGTCGGCGCCGGCGCCGCCATCGAGCGTATCGTTGCCGGCGCCGCCGGTCAGCGTGTTGGCGGCGGCGTTGCCGGTCAAGGCGTTGTTGCCGTCGTTGCCGGTCAGGTTGACCGCGACGGTGGCCGCCGACGTCACCGTCGCGTGCTCGACGTTGTCGGCCAGCTTGTAGGTGCCTGCCGCAGTCAGCGCCACTTGCGCCAGGTCATCGCCTGCCTCGAATTGCTCAATGATGACGTCGCCCACATTATCGATCACGTAGGTGTCGTTGCCCTCTCCGCCGCTGAGCGTGTCCGCGCCCAGGCCGCCGTTGAGGGTGTCGGCGCCCACGCCGCCGGACAGCTTGTCGTTGCCGATGCTGGCGATATTGGATTGCAGCTCATCCAATGTTTTCTCGACGCCGCTGGCGAATACGAATTTCTCCACGCCGCGCACCGTCAAGACGTTGCCGGCGGTGTCGGACAACACCGTGTCGGCGGCGGTGGGACGGGTGATGGTGTAGTCGGCGTAGTTGCCCAGGCCGCGTAGCACATCGGCGCCGTCGCCGCCGTCGATGGTGTCCTTGGCGGCGGCGCCGACGAAAGTGTCGTTGCCGAGGCCGCCGAGCAGACTGTCGTTGCCGCTGCCGCCGATCAGGCTGTCGTTGCCGGCGCCGCCGTCGAGCTTGTTGCCGGCATTGCCGCCGACGATGGCGTTGTCGAGCGCATTCCCGGTGGCGCTGAAAGCGGCCGTGCCGGTATACACCAGGGTTTCGACGTTGGCCGCCAGCGTGTAGTTGGCCAGCGAGGTGCGCACCGTGTCGCTGCCCTCGTTCAGCGCTTCGGTCACCACGTCGCCCGTGTTGTCGACCATGTAGACGTCGTCGCCGGTGCCGCCGATGAGTTTGTCGGCGCCGACGCCGCCGTCCAGCGTGTCGTTGCCGCCGCCGCCGGTCAGCGTGTTGGCGGCGCCATTGCCGGTGAGCACATTATCCAGGGCATTGCCGGTCAGGCCGACGGCGACGTTGGCCGCCGACGTCACCGTCGCGTTTTCCACGTTGGCCGCCAGCGTGTGGACGCCAGCCGCCGTATAGGCGACATTGACCTGGTCCACGCCCTCGCCGGCTTTTTCGACAACCACGTCGCCGCTCACATTGACGATGTAGGTGTCGTCGCCCACGCCACCGGCCAGTTGGTCCGCGCCGGCGCTGCCCTTGAGGGTGTCGTTGCCCGAGGCGATGGTATTGCTGGTGAAGGATTCGTGGGCGCCCAAGCCATCGACGAAGCTGGCGACGAGCGTGATCGGCTTGCCGACCTGGGCTGCCGTCAGCGTGAACGTCGCGCTGTTCGCGCCGGCGATGTTGACGCCGCCGGCCTGCCATTGGTAAGCGATGACGCCGGTGCCATCGTCGTCGGCAAGGGTATTGGATGCGGTCAGCAGCTGGCCTTCGATGGCCGTGCCACTGATGCTGACGGCGCCTGTGGGGGCGTTATCCAATGGCACACCGGTGATCTGCGCGATGGTTTCAGGCAGGACCGCAAGCGCGGCGTCCAGCGACGCATTGTCGGTCACCGCCGCGACGAACGCCTTGGCCAGGTCGGCCGCCGCCGCATTGCTGTAGGCGCTTTTCTCGGCATCCCTGTCCAGCGCGGCAGTGAACGCTTCGGCCGCCGTGATTTTATTGAACAGAACAACCAAGTCGCTTTCCTGGGCGGCATCGCCAATGATGCCGATCATGGCGCCTATGGTTAAATTGCCGCTCTGAAGTTGATTGCTCCAGAACGTACGACCCGCCTCCTCGGCCGCATGGGCAAACAGATTCACATAGACTTTATCGACAATTTCAGCGAACGACAGGCCTGCAAATGCCGAAGTGAATTCCGCCGTCGCGGCAAGATTGGTTTTGATTGCGCTGAGGGTGACCGTGTTTTGCGCCAGGACACCGGTCCAATAAGCCAGTCCCGCAGGATCGGCTGGACGGCCGAGATATTCAACATAGAGTTTTTGTACTTCGCGCGCGTAGCTCGGCATTTTGCGGTGGTTCCCCAAATATCTGCAGCAACTCCTAGTTTATTAAGAAATATTAACTATTTCTATTAAGAATATTTGCATGGTTTTTTATCAATGCGCAATGCTACCACATTGCCAAAAGGAAAATTCTCACCATTGTCCACGCACCGGCGTTTGTGATGACGCAAAAAAAAATCCGCGATCGCTCGCGGATTTTATGGGGCGCAGAAAGCTTAGACGTTGAACAGGAAGTTCAGCACGTCGCCATCCTTGACCACGTATTCCTTGCCCTCGGCGCGCATCTTGCCGACTTCTTTCGCGCCGGCCTCGCCCTTGTACTGGATGTAGTCGTCGTAGGCGATGGTTTGGGCGCGGATGAAGCCGCGCTCGAAGTCGGTGTGGATCACGCCGGCCGCTTGCGGGGCGGTGTCGCCGATGTGGATGGTCCAGGCGCGCACTTCCTTCACGCCGGCGGTGAAGTAGGTTTGCAGGCCCAGCAGCTTGTAGGCGGCGCGGATCAGACGGTCCAGGCCCGGCTCCTGCATGCCCATGTCGGCCAGGAAGGCGCTCTTGTCGGCGTCGTCCAGGTCGGCGATTTCCGCTTCGATCGAGGCGCAGATGGCGACGATCGGCGCGTTCTGGGTGGCGGCGTAGGCGGTCAGCTGGTCCAGCAGCGGGTTGTTGGTGAAGCCGGTGTCGGACACGTTGGCCACGTACATGGCCGGCTTGGCGGTGATCAGGCACAGCGGCTTGATCAGGGCCATTTCGTCGGCGTCCAGGCCCATGGCGCGCACCGGCTTGGCTTCGTTCAGGTGCGGCACGATGCGCTCCATGATGGCCAGCAGCTTGGCGGCGTCCTTGTCGCCGGAACGGGCTTTCTTGTTCTCGCGGTGGATGGCTTTTTCCACGGTGCCGAGGTCGGCCAGCGCCAGCTCGGTCTGGATCACTTCGATGTCGTCCAGCGGGCTGACCTTGCCGGCCACGTGGATCACGTTGTCGTCTTCAAAGCAGCGCACCACGTTGACGATGGCGTCGGTTTCGCGGATGTGCGACAGGAACTGGTTGCCCAGGCCTTCGCCCTGCGAGGCGCCGGCCACCAGGCCGGCGATGTCGACGAATTCGACGATGGCGTTGACCATGCGCTCAGGCTTGACGATGTCGGCCAGCGCGCCCATGCGCGGGTCCGGCACTTCGACCACGCCGACGTTCGGCTCGATGGTGCAGAACGGATAATTCTCGGCCGGGATGCCGGCCTTGGTCAGGGCGTTGAACAGGGTGGACTTGCCGACGTTGGGCAGGCCGACGATGCCGCATTGGAGACTCATGAAAAACCTTTACAGTATGGATGTGCTGCTATTTACAGCGTGAAGGGGTCCATTGTACCTTTGTTGGCCTCACACTTCAAAAAACAGGAGACCGCATGACCATGCGCGACGCAACCCGGGAACAGTTCCGCCACTTCCTTTCCATCCCCACGCGGTGGATGGACAACGATATTTATGGACACGTGAACAATGTTGTCTATTACTCGTATTTCGACACGGCGGTGAACCAGTTCCTGATCGAACGCGGCGTGCTCGATATCCACCAGGGCGAGGTGGTGGGCTTCGTGGTGGACAGCGGCTGCGCCTACTTCAGCCCGATCGCGTTTCCGGACCTGGTGCACGCCGGCATCCGCGTGGCCAAGCTGGGCAACTCCAGCGTGCGCTACGAGATCGCCCTGTACCGCAACGACGACACCCTGCCCGCCGCCGCCGGCCACTTCGTCCACGTCTACGTCGAGCGCAGCAGCAACCGCTCGGTGCCGATCCCGGCCAATGTGCGGGCCATCCTGACCACCCTTGAATGACTTGTTTGGTGCTAGACTCTTTTTACTATCGCCCGAACAACTCTTCTTCAGGTCAGGAAATCTTTATGCCCATGTCCCGTCTGCGTACTTCCGTTCTGATCGCCAGCCTGATGCTGGCCGGTGCTTACACTTTGCCGGTACAGGCGGCGCCCGCCGTGACTGCGGCCAAGGCCACGCAGGCGCAGAAGCAGCTGGCGAAGCTGGCGGCGGCGTTCCATACGGCGCGCTGCAAGTTCGATCCGCTGCTGTTCGGCACCGCCAACGGCGACAGCCGCTACAACGATCAGATCGGCTTGGCGATTTCGCCCAAGGTGCGCGCCGCGCAGTTCATCCAGTACCGCGCGCTGCAAAAGCAGCTGATGACGGTGCGCCGCGACCAGCTCGGCGACCAGGACCAGCTGACCTACGATCTGTTGAGCTATGAACTGAACAACGCGATGCAGATGGAGTCCTTCCCCGACCACCTGCTGCCGCTGAACCAGATGGACAACGTGCCGAGCACCCTCGCCAACTACGCCAACGGCGCCGGCTCGCAGCCGCTGAAGACGGTCAAGCAGTACCAGGCCTATCTGAACCGCCTGAACCAGCTGCCGGCGTGGATAGACCAGGCCATCGCCAACATGAAGGAAGGCATGCGCACCGGCGTGGTGCTGCCGAAGACGATCACGGTGGCGATGCTGCCGCAGATCCAGAACCTGCGCGCGGCCACGCCGGAAGCGAGCATCTACTACTCGCCGGCGACGCGCTTCCCCGCCGACTTCTCCGACGCCGATAAAAAGAAACTCGCAGCCGCCTACCTGAAAACGGTGGACAGCAAGATCGCGCCGGCCCTGACCCGCTTGGTCGATTTCCTGGAACGCCAATACCTGCCGGCCGGCCGCGCCAGCAGCGGCTTCAGCGCCCTGCCGAACGGCGCGGCCTGGTACGCCGCGCACATCCGCGACAGTACCAACCTGCCGCTGACGCCGGACGCCGTGCACGCGCTGGGTCTGAAGGAAGTGGCGCGCATCCAGCAGCAGTTCACCGAACTCGCGCCCAAGCTCGGCTATGACGGCCCGGCCAAGCAATTGCCGCAATGGGTGAGCGCGCAAGCCAGCTACAACATCTTCACCAGCGACGAGCAGGTGCTGGACGCCTACCGCGCCATCTACGCGCAAGTGCAGACCAAGCTGCCGGCCTACTTCAGCCTGGTGCCGAAAGCCAAGCTGGAACTGGTGCTGGAACCGGAGCTGACGCGCGCCACCGCCTCGGACCACTACACGCCATCGGCGGCGGACGGTTCGTATCCGGGCGTGTTCTGGCCGGTAGTGAATGATCCAAAAACTTATAGCCGGGTCGACATGGTCAGCCTGTTCCTGCATGAAGGCATCCCGGGCCACCATTTGCACGCGGCGCTGCTGAAGGAAATCGAGCTGCCGGACTTCCGCAAGTTCAGCACCGAGAATCCGAACAGCGCGGCGTTCACCGAGGGTTGGGCCTTGTATTCGGAAACGCTGGGCAAGGAGTTGGGCTTGTATGAAGATCCGGTGGCCTACTACGGCCACCTGAACGCCGAGATGCTGCGCGCCGCGCGGCTGGTGGTCGACACCGGCATCCACGCCAAGGGCTGGACGCGCGAGCAGGCCATCAGCTATCTGATGGACGTGCTGGGCTGGAGCGAGCCGCGCGCGCGTAACCAGATCGAGCGCTACATGGTGCTGCCGGCGCAGGCGCTGAGCTACAAGGTCGGCTCGCTGAAGATCCTGGAACTGCGCGCCCGCGCACAACAAGCGTTGGGCGACAAGTTCAGCTACCAGAAATTCCACGAGGTGGTGATAGGCGATGGCACGCTGCCGATGCCGATCCTGGAGCAACGCGTCGACCGCTGGATCGCCAACGCAAAGTGAGTTGACGGGCTTTAACGCTTCCGATTGTGGCAATGTTGCAAATATGATAGCTTGCAGGATTGCCACAAGGGAGCCGTTCCATGGAATTCCTTTTGTTTGTGCTGGGCCTGTTTACGCTGAGCGTCGCCTGGCGTGCGCGCAGCGATGCGCGCCAGTCGAGGAAGATTGCGGATGAACTGAAACGCGAGCTGGCCGCGCTGCGCGAAGACTGGGCCAGGCAGCGCGTTTGGCAGGATGCGCCGGCCAAGGCGCCGGCAGCGGACGCCCCGCCGATGCAGCCCGAGCGGCCGAAGCCGCCAATGACGGCGCCCATTATTTCAGCCATGCCCGCAGTGCCGATGCCGGCGCCTATCGCTCCGGTGGCGCAGGTCACGCCGGCCGTGTCGGCCGCGCCAGCCCTCGAAGCGCCTCCTCCGCGCCGGCCTGCGCCTGCATCCCAGCCGCCGCGCTGGCTGCTGGCCGCCAAGGCCTGGCTGTTCGGCGGCAACCTGGTTGCCAAGCTGGGCCTCCTGATCCTGTTCATCGGCGTCAGCTTCCTGCTCAAGTACACCGCCGCGCGCGTCAGCGTGCCGATCGAATTCCGCCTGGCCGGCATCGTGCTGGCCGATATCGCCCTGCTGGCCTGGGCCTGGCGCATCCGCCTGAGCCGGCCCAGCATCAGCCTGCCGGTGCAAGGAGCGGCGCTGGCCGTGCTGATGCTGGTCACCTTTGGCGCCTTCCGTCTCTACCACCTGATCCCCGGCGGCATGGCGTTCGCCCTGCTGCTGGTGCTGACCGTCTTCACCTGCGTGCTGGCGGTATTGCAGGACGCCATGTGGCTGGCCATCTTCGGCATCGTCGGCGGCTTCGCCACGCCGATCCTCGCCTCCAGCGGCGGCGGCAGCCACATCGGCCTGTTCACCTATTACGCGGTGCTCAACGCCGGCGTGCTGGCGCTCGCGCTGCAGCGCTCGTGGCGCTTGCTGAACCTGCTCGGCTTCGCCTTCACCTTCGTCATCGGCACCTCCTGGGGCGTGCTGCGCTATGCGCCGGAAAACTACCTGTCGGTGCAACTGTTCCTGCTGCTGTTCTTCGTGTTCTACGTCTCGATACCGCTGGCCTACGCGCGCCAGCAAGCCGTCAAACTGAAAACCTATGTCGATGGCACGCTGGTGTTCGGCACGCCGATGCTGGGCTTCGGCCTCCAGTTCAGCCTGGTGCACGACACGCCCTTCGGCGTGGCGTTTTCCGCGTTGGCGCTGGGCCTGTTCTACATCGGCCTGGCGACCGCCTTGCGCCGCAAGCCGACGCTGGCACTGCTGTCCGACGCCTTCCTCGCGCTGGGCGTGGTGTTCGGCACGCTGGCCATTCCGTTCGCGCTCGACGGCCGCTGGACCTCGGCCGCATGGGCGCTGGAAGGCGCCGGCATCGTCTGGATCGGGCTGCGGCAAAAACAGAAGATGGCATGGATATTCGGGCTGCTGGTGCAGGCCGGCGCGTGGCTGTCGTTCCTGGGCACCGTCAGCGGGCTGTCGCCGCAAACCGCCGTCGAATCGAACCTGTGGCTGGGCTTTATCCTGCTCGCCATTACCGCCTTCCTGATGGCGACGCGCTTCCGGGCAGAAGGCGAGCAGGGCAAGAAATTTGCCGTGCTGGCCTCGCTGTTCCTGGCGTTCGCCAGCGTGTGGCTGATCGCCGGCGCCTGGACCGAAATTTTCCTGCGCACGGACGGCGCCGCGCAAGCCAACCTGCTGACCATCAGCGCGCTGGCGGCCGCCATGGCGCTGTACTACATCGCCCGCAAAATGGCGTGGCGCCTGGCCGGCATGTTGGCACTGGCCGCGCAAGGCGTGGCGGGCGTCATGCTGGCCGTGCTGGCACTGCAACAATGGAACTGGAACGAGGTATCGCCGTTGCTGTTCGACAAGCCGGTGCTGGGCGCCTTCCTGATCTGCGCCGGCGCCCTGTTCAGCGGCTGGGCGCTGATGCGCAACGGCGGCGACGCGCCGGGCAACAACAGCTATGGCCTGTCGCGCCTGATGACGCTGTGGGCCGGCCTGTGGTGGTATGTCGTCGTCATGCCGGACGTGGCGGGATGGCTGGGCGTGCGCTACCAGCTGTTGTCCGGCGTCGAATGGCATGCCGACGCCGTGCTGAGCATGTCCTGCTACGGCATGCTGGTCGCCGCCAGCGCGCTGCTGGTGGCATGGCTGGCGCGCCGGCTGCAATGGACCTCGCTGCGCACGCTGGCGACGCCGGTGTGGTTTGCGCTGACGGCCGCCACGCTGATGCTGCTGGCCGCTTCCTATCTCGACAACCAGCTGCCGCGCGCGGCGGCCTGGCTGGCGTACGCGGCGCTATGGCTGGCGGGCGAATGGTTGATGCGCACCTGGCAAGCCTACGGCTGGCCGCTCGGCGCGGTGCCGCTGCGGCTGCTGCACATCGTCCGCACCGGCGGCCTGTGGCTGATGATCTGGCCGATGGCGGCGCACTGGATCGCGCGCTGGCTGCACGGCGACGGCAGCCTCGAAAACTGGGATACCAGCGCCAGCTGGGTGCGCTTTATCCCGGCCTGGCTGATGATGGCGGCCATCGGCTGGCTGATGCAGCGCAGCCGCGCCGGCGGCTGGCCGGTGTCGCCGCTGGCCGAGTGGTATCAACGCCGCCTGATCCCGCTCGCCTGCGGCTGGGCGCTGCTGCTGGTGGCGGTGTGGAACCTGACGCAGAATGGCGCCATGGCGCCGCTGCCTTACGTTCCGCTGGTCAATCCGCTCGACCTGACGACCTGCTTTGCCATGCTGCTGGCGTGGAGCTGCTACCGCCTGCAAGGCGCGACCGTCGCCGCGCAAGCGCCGCGCCTGCTACTGGCCGGCGCGCTCACGGCGTACGCCTGGTTCAACCTGGCCTTGCTGCGCGCCGTCTCCAACTACATGGCGATACCGTATAGCTTTGACGACCTGTTCGCCTCGCAGTTTGTGCAGGCCATGCTGTCGCTGGTATGGAGCGTGAGCGCGCTGCTGCTGATGCGTTACGCCGCGCGGCGCGCGCTACGTCCGGTGTGGATAGGCGGCGCGGCCTTGCTGGCGTTGGTTGTAGCCAAACTGTTCCTGGTCGATTTGTCGAACGTGGGCGGGGTCGAGCGCATCGTATCCTTCCTCGGCGTCGGCGCGTTGATGGTGGGCATAGGCTATATCGCGCCGTTCCCGGCGCAGAAGGAGAATGCATGAAGAAAGTACTGATCGCCGCGTGGACCGTGTCCGCATGGGCCGCCGCCGCGCCCAGCGATGCGCCGCAGGATTACACCCACGTACTGCCGCTGACGGCCGGCGCGCAGCAAGGCGTGCTGCAAGTGCGCCTGCCCAAGGAAGTCTATCTGCACGCGCGCTCGCCCATGCTGAACGACTTGCGCGTGTTTGACGCCAGTGGCGCGGCGTTGCCGTTTGCACTGCGCTCGCCGCCGGTGGAATCGCAGCTCAGTCACCGCGACCTGGCGCTGAAAATATTCCCCTTGATGAGCAAGGGCGGCCCGGCCTCGCAACTGAATCTGGACGTCGACGCCACCGCCGACGGCCGCCTGCTGTCGGTCAAGGTCAAGCCCGACCTTGGCGAGGACGCTGCGCATCCGCCGCGCCTGTCCGGACTGGTAATGGACCTGGGCAAGGAAGCCACGCAGATCGGCGCCCTGCGCTTCACCCTGCCGCCGGACCAGCGCGAATACAGCGCGCAGGTATGGCTTGAAGTCAGCAGCGATATGAAGCGCTGGGAGACCATCGGCGCGGCCGAGCTGAACTGGCTGGTCAACCGCGACGCGCAGACACTGGTCAACGACCGGCTCGACTTCGCGCCGCGCGACTTCCGCTACGCCCGCCTGAGCTGGCGCAACGGCACGCCGCTGCAGTTCGCCGCCATCACGGCCGAACAGCCGATCCGCACCGACACCACGCCGGCCGGTGATCAACTGCTGCTGGCGCCGGTGGCAGGCCGCCAGCCGGAAGACCTGATGTACAACGTACCGGTCGGCATCGCCCCGAACAAGGTCGGGCTGCAATTCGGCGAGGCCAATGTGGTGCTGGCAGGCCAGCTGGGCGTCTACCGCGACGTCCCGCCACGCCATGTCGGGCAGGCCGGCTGGCGTTTCGATCCGCTGCTCAACACCACCTTCTACCGCATCACGCAAGGCGAGCAGGTGCGCAGTTCCGGCGACCTCGACGTGTCGCCCGTGCATGCGGCGCAATGGGTGCTGCGGACCACGAAACCGGCCGCCGTCAAGCCGCAGCTGCGCCTGAACTGGCAGCCCGGCACGCTGGTCTGGCTGGGCAATGGCAACGGACCTTATCAGCTGGCGGTGGGACGCCCGCGCGCGGCGCCGGCGGCCAGCAGCATCGAGCAGGTGGCGCCGGGCTTTACGGAAGCCGAGCTGCAAAAACTGGAATACGCCAGCGTCGGACCGGTGCGCGCGCAGGAAGGCAGCGCCGGCCGCGACAGCGCCGCCGATCAGGAAGCGAGCGCCTCGGCGCAGCAACGGCTGATCGCCTTGTGGGGCGTGCTGCTGCTGGGCGTGGCGGTGCTGGGCTTTATGGTTTGGCGGCTGGTGCGCTCATCACGTTCATCACCGCCAGCGTCATAGCCTGGGCGGCGGTTTTGATCGACGGCTCCGGCACCGGCGCGTAGTACGGCGAGTGGTTGAAGGCGATCGGCTTGCCGCCCTTCTCCGCCGCCGCCAACACTTTCGGGTCGTACACGCCGGTGAAGAAGAACATGCCCGGCACGCCCTGCATCACGTATTGCGAGAAGTCTTCGCTGGCGGTCATGGCCGGCATGCGCAAGACGTTGGCATCGCCGAAGGTTTGTTTGAGCACGCCCTCGGTGCGGGTCACCAGCGCGTCGTTGTTGTCGATGGCGACACCGCCCGGAATCAGCTCGACGTCCGGCGCCGGCGCGTCGGCCATGGCGGCGGAGGCGTTGGCGATGCGGCGCACGCCGGCCAGGATTTTTTCGCGCACGGCCGGGCTGTAGGTGCGGATGGTGCCGCGCACTTTCACCGAGTCCGGAATGATGTTGCCGACCGTGCCGCCGTTGATGGCGCCGATGGTAACCACTCCGAATTCCTTCGGATCTTTTTCGCGGCTGATCACGGTCTGCACGTCCACCACGAAGCGCGCGGCGATGGTGATCGGGTCGAGCGCCTTGTCCGGCGCGGAGCCGTGGCCGCCGCGTCCCTTGAAGGTGATTTCGATGGCGTCCGAATTCGACGACACCGCGCCGCTGTTGTAGCCGATGGTGCCGTAGGCCAGCGGCCACGAATGCAGCGCGAAAGCGTAGTCCGGCTTGCCGAAACGCTTGAACAGGCCGTCGGCCAGCATGGCCTTGGCGCCGGACACGGTTTCCTCGGCCGGCTGGCCGATGAACATCAGCGTGCCTTTCCACTGCGATTTCAGGGTCACCAGCGCGCGCGCCGCGCCCAGCCAGGCCGTCATGTGGACGTCGTGGCCGCAGCTGTGGGAGGCGCCGTTCTTGCTGGCGTATGGCAGGCCGGATTTTTCATCCATCGGCAGACCGTCCAGTTCGGTGCGCACCAGCACCAGCGGGCCTGGGCCGTTTTTGTAGATGGCCACCACGCCGGTCTTGCCGACTTTTTCCGTGACTTCAAAACCGATCTTGCGCATTTCCGCCGCCAGCTTTGCGGCCGTGCGCACTTCCTCGAAGGCGATTTCAGGGTTCGCGTGCAGATCCTTGTATATCACTTCCAGTTGCGGATAGATGCCGTTGATGACGGCGCCGGCGTCCTGCGCCTGCGCGCCGGTGGTGACGGCGGCCAGTAGTGCGACGATCGGTAAGAATTTCATCGGTGGACTTTCCTTTCAGTCGGTGTGCAACTTGGTGGTGGCGGCGGGGAATTCGCCTTTGACGATCTGCGGCAGGTGTAGCAGGGATTTTTCAATGCAGCGTTCGATCAGTTCCTGGTCTTCGCGGCGCGGACGGTGCAGCACGAAGTCGGCCACCTGCTGCGCCAGGTTCAAGGTGCGCGGATGACCGATGCCCAGGCGCAGCCGCCAGTAATCTTGCGTGCCGAGCGCGGCGGTGATGTCTTTCAGGCCGTTGTGGCCGCCCGAGGAGCCGCCTTTTTTCAGGCGCACGGTGCCGGGCATCAGGTCCAGCTCGTCGTGCACGACCAGTACTTCGTCGGCGTTGATCTTGAAGAAGCGACACAGCGCGCCGACCGACTGGCCGGAGCGGTTCATATAGGTCAGCGGTTCCAGCAGATACACTTCCTGGCCGGCGATGGAGGCCTTGGCGAACATGGCGTTGTACTTGGATTCGCGCTGCAGGCGCGCGCCGACGTCGTTGGCGAGGTTGTCCACCAGCCAGAAGCCGGCGTTGTGGCGGGTTTGTTCGTATTCAGGGCCGGGATTGCCGAGGCCAACGATGAGACGGATAGGCATGAGGAGGCGACGATATGATTGATGTGTTGATTATGACGAAAAAAAACCCGCCAGCGGCGGGTTTCTTCTAAGTAGGCAAGAATTACTTCTTGGCTTCTTCTGCGGTTGCAGCAGCTTCAGCAGCAACGTGGCCAGCTGGTACCGATGCGGTAGCGATGGTCAGGTTGTTGCCGTGGGTGACAGCGGTCACGCCTTTTGGCAGGGTCAGGTCAGCAACGTGAACCGAGTGGCCAACGTCAACGTTGGTCAGGTCGACGGTGATGAATTCTGGCAGGTCTGCTGGCAGGCATTCGATTTCGATTTCGTTGGCAACGTGGCTGATGGTTGCGCCGTGCAGCTTAACAGCTGGCGAAACTTCAGCATTGGCGAAGTGCAGAGCCACTTTCATGTGGATCTTCTTGTTGGCATCAACGCGCTGGAAGTCAGCGTGCAGAACCAGTTGCTTGAACGCGTGCATCTGGAAGTCGCGCAGCAGCACTTTCTGTGCTTTGCCGTCGATTTCCAGGTCCAGGATCGACGAGTGGAACGCTTCTTTTTTCAGCGCGTGGTACAGGGCGTTGTGGTCCAGGGCGATGTTCACTGCTGGCTCGGTACCGCCGTAGATGATGCCAGGGGTTTGGCCCGAATTGCGCAGGCGGCGGCTCGCTCCGGAACCTTGCAATTCGCGTTTGAATGCAACTACTTTCATGTGATACTCCAATATATAACAGGGCTTGCGCCCCGTGTTATGAAGCGCCCCGCGACCAGGCGCGCTTCGGGAAAAACGGCGCGCCCGGTTGAAAACCGGGCGCGCCGCTCAAAAACTTTGCTTGTCTATCGAGGCTTAGTCGATAAACAGGGAGATCACGGAATCGCCCTTGATGATGCGTTTGAAGGTCTCTGCCAGCAGCGGTGCGCAGGTCAGTTGACGGATCTTGGCGCAGCCCTTGGCGGCGTCCGACAGCGGAATCGTATCGGTCACCACCAGCTCATCCAGCGACGAGTTGTTGATGCGGTCGATCGCCGGACCGGACAGCACAGCGTGGGTGCAATACGCCACCACTTTCTTGGCGCCGCGCTCTTTCAGCACTTCCGCCGCCTTGACCAGGGTACCTGCGGTGTCGACCATGTCATCCATGATCACGCAGTTACGGCCTTCAACTTCACCGATGATGTTCATCACTTCGGACACGTTGGCCTTCGGACGACGCTTGTCGATGATGGCCAGGTCGCAGCCCAGGCGTTTCGCCAGGGCGCGCGCACGCACCACACCGCCGACGTCCGGGGACACCACCAGCAGGTCTTCGTTGTGCTTTTTCTGCAGGTCGCCCAGCAGAATCGGCGAAGCGTAAATATTGTCGACCGGGATATCGAAGAAGCCCTGGATCTGGTCTGCGTGCAGATCCATGATCAGGACGCGCTCGACACCGGCTTCTTCCAGCATGTTCGCGACGACTTTGGCCGAGATCGCAACGCGCGCCGAACGTGGGCGGCGGTCTTGACGGGCGTAACCAAAGTAAGGGATGGCGGCGGTGATGCGGCCGGCCGATGCGCGTTTCAGGGCGTCAACCATCAGGATCAGTTCCATCAGGTTGTCGTTGGTCGGAGCGCAGGTCGATTGCAGGACGAACACGTCTTTACCGCGGACGTTTTCGTTAATCTCGACCATTACCTCGCCGTCCGAGAATTTCGAAACGTTTGCCTTGCCGAGAGGGATGCCGAGATTTTTTGCGACTCCTTCTGCCAACGCAGGATTAGCGTTGCCGGTAAAAACCATCAGGTTTTCGTAAGCCATGGGAGTCCCAGAGATGTCGTAGAAGTTTTTGAAAGACGCCAGCGGAAACCGCGTGGCACTGAACTAAGTAGAATGAGGCGCATCGTGCGCCTCACTTTTTGCTTTACCTGGCCGGAGACTAGCGCCTCGACGGATCCAGATACAAACGAATGGCAGGGGAACAAGGATTCGAACCTTGGTATGCTGGAATCAAAATCCAGTGCCTTAACCAGCTTGGCGATTCCCCTACGCAACTGACTGCTTGTCGTTACAGGCCAGTATTGTACTAGCCTTTTTCACGCTTCGCAAATTCTTTTTTGCCGCTTCACAACTTCGCGATGATCGGATGCTGTTTCAGCGCTTTTGCCCTCCAGGCTGTCCACTTGGCAGGCACTTTTGCAAGTACCGCGTCGGCGTCCGCCTCGGTTGCTACCGCACTGAACACACATGCACCGGAGCCAGTCATCCTGGCATCACCGTAAGCACTGAGCCATTCTACCGCTTCTGCTACCGGCGGGAATAACTTCGTTGCTACCTGTTGCAAGTCGTTCTTTCCAAACCCTGATATTTTAGAGTGGCTGGAAAAGTCCGCTATATTAACGGCCGGCGTGTCCCTTGTCAAATGTTCTGAACCAAAAATTGCAGCGGTGGGCACCATCACGCCCGGTTCGATGACGACATACCAACATTCCGGCGCGTTCACCGGCTGCAGCGCCTCCCCTACCCCTTCGGCAAACGCGGTCTCGCCGAAGATGAAGAACGGGATGTCGGCGCCCAGCGGCAGGCCCAGGTCCATCAGTTCCTGCTTGCTTAGTCCGGCGTTCCACAGCTTGTTCAGCGCCATCAACGCGGTGGCCGCATCGGACGAGCCGCCGCCGACGCCGCCGCCCATGGGCAGCAGCTTGTCGATGGCGATATCGACGCCGCGCGGTAGCGCACCGGTGCGGCGCAACACTTCAGCCTGCAGTAGCTTGGCCGCGCGAATAATCAGGTCGCTCTCTTCCGGCACGCCGGGCAAGTCGGTCACGCGGCGCAGCGCCTGGTCGTCGCGCAGCGTGAAGTGCAGCTTGTCGCCGTGGTCGATCAGCTGGAACACGGTCTGCAGCAGGTGATAGCCGTCGGCACGGCGGCCGTTCACGTGCAGGAATAAATTGAGCTTGGCCGGAGCCGGACAGTCGAGAAGTTCGTTCATGCCGGCATTTTACTGCGCGGCAGGATCGATGACGATGCGGATCGCCATGTCGTCCACGGCCTGGCCCAGCGCGATGCGGGTGACGTCGATGCGCTTGGGCTGCGGCACGGCGGCGGTGTCATCTTGCCAGCTCATGTACTCCAGCTTCCAGCCGTCGCGCGTGATGACGTTGTCGTTGGCCGGCGTGGCGACGAAGCGTTTGCCCTCGCTGTCGATGGCGTAGCCTTGCAGCCAGTCGCGCAGGCCGGACACCGGCAGCGTCCAGCCCAGCGCCTGCTGGGTCAGCGTGTCGAGGTCGGGTGCGGTGCGCGGCGCCTTGCCGCTTTCCTTCAGCGTGGCCGAGGTCGGCGTGACGTTGATCACTGCCACCGTCTGGCCGGTCGGCGAGATCAGGCTGACGTCGGTGTTGGCCTTGGTCTGCTGCCAGGTGAACTTGCCGTTCAGCGATTCCTTCTTGCCGTCGCGGCTGTAGTTGATGGCGATGCGGCCGGCCAGGTCCACGCTGTCGCGGTACGGCGCCACGGCGGCGGACGAACGCGGCGCGGCGGACATGGTGGCGCAACCGGCAAGTACAGCGGCGGCAACGGCGATCAGGAAGGGGCGTGCGAGCGTATATCGGGTCATTTATAAACTTTGCTTGAGACGCGCCAGCGTGCTTTTCAGCGCGTCGTTTTTCGGATCCTTGGCCTGGGCTTCCTTCCACATCTTTTGCGCGCCTTCCAGGTCGCCCTTGGCGTGCAGCACCTCGCCCAGGTGCACGGCGATCTCGGGATCGTTGCGCAGCGCGTAGGCGCGGCGCAGGAAGGATTCGGCCTCGTTCAGGTTACCCATGCGGAACTGCACCCAGCCCATGCTGTCCATGATGAAGGGATCGCCCGGCGCCATCTGCATGGCCTTGTCGATCAGCGCGTGGGCTTCCGGCAGGCGCTCGTTGCGTTCGGCCAGCGAGTAGCCCAGCGCGTTGTAGGCGTGCTGGTTGTCCGGCGCGGCGATCATCACCTGGCGCAGGGATTTTTCCATCAGCTCCAGCTGGCCGAGCTTTTCCGCCACCAGCGCGAAGTCGTACAGCAGGTCGGGATTGTCCGGATAGCGCTTGATGGCGTTTTCCAGCACCACATAGGCGGCGCGGTGATCGCCGGCGTCGCGCAGCAGTTGCGCATCGGTCTGGAACACCTGCGCCTGGTCGGCCGGATCGGTCGGCTTGAGCTCGGCCAATTGCTGGCGGGCCTGGTCGACATTGCCTTTGCGGGCCAGCAGCACCGCCATTTTCATGCGCGCCGCCAGGTAGATTTTTTCATCGCCGCCTTCGATCTTTTCCAGCCAGTTGTAGGCCTGGTCCACGTCGCCGCGCTGCTCGGCGATTTGCGACAGGATCATCAGCGCCTTGGCCGGATCGCGCTCGTCGTTCGGATGGTCCTCCAGCGCGCCCACAAAGCGGGTGAAATACTTCTCCGCTTCCGGCAGGTCGTTGTTCTGCATGCCCATCACGCCCAGCGCGTACAGGGTGGCGATATTGTCCGGCTGGTCTTTCAGCAGGATCAGGAATTGTTTGCGGGCGTCGTCGAACTGCTTGTTGTCGACCAGGATGCGGGCGTAGGCGGCGCGCACCTCGCGTGCGTTCGGGTATTTTCCCAGGAAGCCGGTCAGCATCTTCATGGCCGCCTCGATATCGCCGGACACCTGCGCCGTGGTCAGGATGGCCAGCTCGGAATCAGGCTTGATGGCCATGGCCTTGGCGGCCTCCTCGCGGGCACGGGCCAGGTCGTTGAGGCCGAACGCGCCTTGCGCCAGGATCAGGTGCGCCTCCAGCGTGCCCTCATAGGGCATCAGCACGCGCTCCTCCAGCTTGAAGGCGGCGGCCTTGTCCTTGGCGCGCAGCAGGAATTGCTGCATCTGGAACATGGCCAGCGGCCGGGCGGCCGGCGGCGCCTCCTTCAGGCGCTGCTCGAAAACGACTTCGGCTTCGTCGAGGCTATCGGCCACCACGGCGAAGCCGAGGAAGTACTGGGTCGCCTCGTCCGAGTCCGGCGCCAGGCTGCGCCACAGGCGGATGGCCGACAGCGCCTCGCCGTTCTGCCTGGCGGTGAGCGCCATTTCGACGGCGCGCCGCGCCAGGCGCGGATCGCGGGTTTGCTGCGCCAGCGCCATCATGGTGATGTAGGGCCCCTGCCACTGGCCCTGTTTGAACTCCAGTTCAGCCTTGGTGAGGCGGAACAGCAGGTCGCCGGTCAGCTCGGTATTGGGCAACACCTCCGGGACCGGCGCCGGCGCCTCGGCCACAGGGGCGGCCTCGGCCTCAGCCGGCGGCGTGGCGACGGACTCGGCCGGCTTTTGCGGCGCCACGGCGCACGCGGACATCAAGGCGGAGAGAGTTACAATGGCGAAAGCGTTTTTCAAGAGAAATCCTGGCAGGTCAGCAAAGTCAGTCAGATTTTACGCCGTTCGTAACACGCGCGGAGTTTGACTAGTGTAACCAAATATTCCGTTAGAGCCACATCGATGCCAGAATTACCAGAAGTTGAAGTCACCCGGCGCGGTGTAGCGCCCCATATCGAGGGCCGCATCGTGCGCGCGGTGGTGCTGCGGCGCGAGGGCCTGCGCTGGCCTTTCCCGCCCGCCCTGCCCGAACTGCTGGCCGGCCGGCTGGTGCTGCGCACCGGCCGTCGCGGCAAATACTTGCTGATACATTTCGAGCACGGCACGCTGATCATCCACCTCGGCATGTCCGGCCATCTACGCGTGCTGGCGCCGGGCATTGATCCGGAAAAACACGACCATTTCGATCTCGAAGTCGAGGGCGCGGACGGCCAAGGCCCGCAGGTGCTGCGCATGAAAGACCCGCGCCGCTTCGGCGCCGTGCTGTGGCATGACGCCGCCGACGGCGAACTGGAGCATCACGTGCTGCTGCGCGGCCTGGGCGTGGAGCCGCTGGAACCGGGCTTCAGCGGCAAATTGCTGTACGATCAAACCCGGCAGCGCAGCGCGCCGGTCAAGCAGGTGCTGCTGGCGGGCGATATCGTGGTCGGCGTGGGCAATATCTATGCGTCGGAAAGCCTGTTTCGCGCAGGCATCAACCCGAAGACCCCGGCCAAGCGCATCAGCCTGGCCCGCTATGAGAAACTGGCGCAGGCCGTGCGCGAGATCCTGGCCGAAGCCATTGTCCAGGGCGGCAGCACGTTGCGCGACTTTATTAGCGTCAACGGGCAATCCGGGTATTTCCAGCAGACCTATTTCGTCTATGATCGAACCGGCGTGCCTTGCCGCGTGTGCGCGGCCCCGGTACGGCAGATCAAGCAGGGGCAGCGCTCCACGTTCTATTGTGTGAATTGCCAAAAATAAGGGCAGGCAGATGATGGTCAGGGATTTCGAACAATACAGCGCCTGGCGGCAAGGCGTGGTCACCGCGCTGCGTAACTACCAGGCGTGGGTGGCCGGCGCGTCCCTGACCGACGCCGCCACCGAGCAGCGCATCGTGCGCAACCTGGCGCGGCTGGAGGACGACAAGCTGTCGGTGGCCTTCGTGGCCGAATTCTCGCGCGGCAAATCGGAACTGATCAACGCGATTTTCTTTGCCGACTACGGCCAGCGCATCCTGCCCTCCGCCGCCGGCCGCACCACCATGTGCCCGACCGAGCTGCTGTGGGACCCGGGTTACGCGCCATCGATCCGCCTGCTGCCGATCGAAACGCGGGCCGAGAACCTGTCCACCAGCGACTACCGCGAACAGCCGGCCGCCTGGACCGTGCTGCCGCTGAACCTGGAGGCCGGCGCCGAAATGCACGAAGCCTTCAAGCAGGTCAGCAAGACGCGCTACGTGCCGGTCGAGGAAGCCAAGCGCTACGGCCTGTACGACGAGGACGATCCGGACATGCCGGTCACGCTGGACGAGCACGGCCAGGTGGAGATTTCGTTCTGGCGCCACGCCATCATCAACTTCCCGCATCCGCTGCTCAAGCAGGGGCTGGTGATTCTCGACACGCCGGGCCTGAACGCCATCGGCACCGAGCCGGAACTGACGCTGAACCTGATTCCGAACGCGCATGCGGTTCTGTTCATCCTGGCCGCCGACACCGGCGTGACCAAGAGCGACATCGAAGTCTGGCGCAACCACATCGGCGCCAGCGCCGGCCGGCTGGTGGTGCTGAACAAGATCGACAGCATGTGGGACGAGCTGCGCAGCGAGGACGACATCAACGCCGAGATCGAGCGCCAGCAGGCCAGCGTGGCCCATGTGCTGGCCCTGGAGCCGAGCCAGGTGTTTCCGGTGTCGGCGCAGAAGGCGCTGGTGGGCAAGATCAACCAGGACGTGGCACTGCAGGCGCGTAGCCGCCTGCACGCACTGGAAGGCGCGCTGTTCAACGAGCTGATTCCGGCCAAGAAGGAAATCGTGCGCAAGCAGCTCAGCGATGAATTGCAGGCGCTGAGCACGGCGCAGCTGGGCATGCTGAATGCGCGCATACGCGGCATCGTCGAGCAACTGCACGAGCTGAAAAGCTTGCGCGGCAAGAACCAGAGCGTGGTGGCGCACATGATGCGCCGCATCGACGTGGAGAAAAAGGAGTTCGACGCCAGCCTGTTCAAGTTGCAGGCCACGCGCGCCGTGTTCACGCGCCTGTCGACCGAGCTGTACACCTGCATGGGCATGGATATCGTGCGCGACGATATCGACCTGGTGCGCGAGCAGATGCAGCGCAGCCGCTTCTTCACCGGCGTGCGCGAGGCAGTGCGCGGCTATTTCGAGCGTACCCGCGCCAACCTCGATGCGGCCGAAGGCAAGACCATCGAGATCACCGAGATGATGGGCGTGATGTACCGCCGCTTCTCCAGCGAGCACGGCCTGACGCTGGCCCTGCCGCTGCCGTTTTCTCTGGCGGCCTACCGCGACGAGCTGGCCAGCATCGAGGCCATCTACGCCAAGACCTTCGGCACGGCGACGCTGCTGACCACCAGCCGCGTGACCTTGATGGAGAAGTTCTTCGACACCATCGCCTCGCGCGTGCGCGGGTGCTTCAAGTCGGCCAACAACGATGCGGAGGCGTGGCTGAAGGTGATCATGGCGCCGCTGGAAGCTCAGATCCGCCAGCACAAGGATCAGTTGAAACACCGGCTGGGATCGATCCAGCGCATCCACGATGCGACCGACAGCCTGGAACAGAAGATCGACGCGTTCGAGCGCAGCCAGCAAGAACTGGAAGCGCAGAAGGCGCGTCTGAATGAATTGGCCGGTGCCATCAGCATCGCCATCAACGCGGAATTTGTGGCGCTGGACGCCGCTGCCTGAATTTAGGAACAGAATGAAAGTTGTAGCAGTAGAGAATTTTGCCGATCCCAGTTTCTCGGCCGACCTGATCGGCTGGCAAAAAGTCCATGGCCGCCATGTGCTGCCGTGGCAGAACACCCGCGACGCCTACCTGATCTGGCTGTCGGAAATCATGCTGCAGCAGACCCAGGTCTCCGCCGTGCTCGGCTACTACGCGCGTTTCCTCGAACGCTTCCCTACCCTGCGCGACCTCGCCGCCGCGCCGGTGGAGGATGTGATGGCGCAGTGGAGCGGCCTCGGTTACTACACGCGGGCGCGCAACCTGCACAAGTGCGCGCAGCGCGTGGTGGCCGAGTACGATGGCGTGTTCCCTTCCGATCCCGTGCTGCTGGCGGAATTGCCGGGCATCGGCCGTTCGACGGCGGCGGCGATCGCGGCGTTTTCCAGCGGCCGGCGTGCCGCCATCATGGACGGCAACGTCAAGCGCGTGTTCGCGCGGGTGTTCGGCATCGATACCTATCCCGGCGAGCGGAAGACCGAGGAAGCCATGTGGCGGCGCGCGGAGGCGTTGTTGCCGGAAGTTGGCATCGAGTCGTACACGCAAGGCTTGATGGACATGGGCGCGACGCTGTGCACGCGCAGCAGTCCGTCATGCGAGCGCTGCCCGATGCAGCCGCGCTGCGTGGCCTTCGCCACCAGCCGCACCAAGGATCTGCCGGTGCGCAAGCCGAAGAAAGCCACGCCCGAGAAGCACGCGGTGATGCTGGTGATTGTGGACGGCGGTCAGGTGCTGCTGGAGCAGCGTCCGCCGAGCGGCATCTGGGGCGGGCTGTTGTCGCTGCCGGAGCTGGATGGCCATGTGGCGGCCGAGGACGATGACGTGGAGCCGGCCGATCACGATGCGCTAATGCGCGCGGTGGGGAAATTTGGCGAGATGGAGTCTTACGAGCGCCTGTCGACTGTGACGCATGTGTTCACGCACTACAAGCTGCACATTGCGCCGCACCGGGTGACGCTGGCGCGGCGGCTGGCGTTGGCTGCCGAGTCCGGCCACGTCTGGCTGGATGCCGCCGACATCGCCGACGCCGCGCTGCCGGCGCCGGTGAAAAAACTGCTACTGGAACTGGTGGGCGACCGCAGCGCCGCGCAGCAGCGCATGTTCTAAAGGTATTTGATCGCAGCGATAAATATTGCCGCAACGCTGATCTGCGAGCCGAACATCCACTTCAGCAGCATGGTGTTTGAACGCTCGACTTTCGCTTCGATTCGGGCAAATCCAGTGTCCATCTGGCTGGAGAGTTCTGCATGCACGAGGTCAATCTTGGCGTGGACTTTTGAAAATTCCGTACCGATTTGCTGGTCCATGATCGCCTCTCTACATGTCTCAAGGCAGGTAGCGCGCCATCGCGAACACCACGCCGGCGATGGCGATTGCCGTGGCGACGAACCACTTGATGATACGCGCTTCAAGCTTGGCGATCAGGGTATGCGTGCTGGCGATCTCCACATGCACTTTGCCGAATTGCACGGCGACATCCTCGCGGAACGCCAGCAGCTCAACCTTGGTGGCGTAGGTGTTCCGCATTTCTTCCCTGAACTGCTTGATGAAGTCCATGACCTCGCTCTCCATGGCGGCCTCCGATGAAGTGCTTTCATCATCGGCCGCGCAAGCGGCGCCGTCAAGCTGGACGCTTGCGCTGCTTGCGCCCGGTCAAAGCTCGTCGAGCGAGAACAGGCGGCGGTGTTCGCGGATGGCGTAACGGTCGGTCATGCCGGCGATGTAGTCGGCGATCTTGCGGGCCTGCTTGTTGAGGTCGCCTGAATTGTCCTGGTAATCGGGCGGCAGCAACACCGGATCGGTCATGAAGGCGTCGAACAATTCGCGCACGATGCGGCTGGCCTTCACCCGCATGCGGTTGACCTTGTAATGCCGGTACAGATTCGCATACAGGAAACGCTTGAGCTCGGTGGCATCCTTGCGCATGCCATCCGAAAAGCGGATCAGCGGCGCCGCCGCGCGCACGTCGTCGATATGCTTGGGCGCGGCGTCGGCGATGCGCGCGCTGGAGGTGACGATCAGGTCGTCCGCCAGCGCCGTGATCAGCCGGCGCAAGGTTTCATAAATCGCCCGGCGGCCCGACAGGCCGGGGAAAGTCTGCTGCACGTCGCGCCACAGGCGCGCGAAGAAATCCACCTGCTCCAGCTGCTCGATGGTGATCAGGCCGGAACGCAGGCCGTCGTCGATGTCATGGCTGTTGTAGGCGATCTCGTCCGCGAGATTGGTCAGCTGCGCCTCCAGCGACGGCTGGGTGCGGTCGATGAAGCGCTGCGCCACCGGCCCCAGCACCCGCGCATTGTTCAGCGAGCAGTGCTTGAGGATGCCCTCGCGCGTCTCGAACATCAGGTTCAGGCCGTCGTAGGCGCCGTAATGCTCTTCCAGCTCGTCGACCACGCGCAGGCTTTGCAGATTGTGCTCGAAGCCGCCGTGGTCCTTCATGCATTCGTTGAGCACGTCCTGCCCCACGTGGCCGAACGGCGTGTGACCGAGGTCGTGCGCCAGCGAAATGGCTTCCACCAGATCCTCGTTCAGGCGCAGGTTGCGCGCCAGCGAGCGGCCAATCTGCGCCACCTCCAGGCTGTGCGTCAGCCGGGTGCGGAACAAATCGCCTTCATGGTTGAGGAACACCTGGGTTTTGTACTCCAGCCGGCGGAAGGCCGAGGAGTGGATGATGCGGTCGCGGTCGCGCTGGAACTGGCTGCGCGAGGCGTGCGCGGTTTCAGGATAGAGTCGTCCCGCACCGCCCTCCGAATGGGCGGCGTAGGGGGCGAGGAACTCTTCCGGCAGCATGGGCTTAAACGCAGGCCGCCAGCGTCGCCAGCAGCAATTCCTGCGGCGCGTTGGTGATCTTCGGCGAACCGAGCGGATTCATCAGGATGAACTTGATGGCGCCGCCCTCGTTCTTCTTGTCCACTTCCATCGCTTCCAGCCAGCGGTCCACGCCCAGGTCAGGCGCCTTGACCGGCAGGCCGGCGGCGGCGATCAGCGTGCGCACGCGCTCCACCGTGGCTGCATCGATCAGGCCCATGCGGTGCGACAGGTCGGCCGCCATCACCATGCCGCAGCCGACGGCTTCGCCGTGCAGCCAGGCGCCGTAGCCCATGCCCGCCTCGATGGCGTGGCCGAAGGTGTGGCCGAAGTTGAGGATGGCGCGCAGGCCGCCCTCGCGCTCATCCTGGCGCACCACGTCGGCCTTGATTTCGCACGAACGGGCGATGGCGTAGGCCAGGGCGCCCTTGTCGCGCGCCATCAGCTTCTCGATATTGGCTTCGATCCATTCGAAGAACGCCAGGTCGATCACGGCGCCGTACTTGATCACCTCGGCCAGGCCGGCCGACAGCTCGCGCGCCGCCAGGGTTTCCAGGGTCGAGGTATCGGCGATCACCGCGCGCGGCTGGTAGAAGGCGCCGATCATGTTCTTGCCCAGCGGATGGTTGATGCCGGTCTTGCCGCCCACCGAGGAATCGACCTGCGACAGCAGCGTGGTCGGCACTTGGATGAAGTCGATGCCGCGCATATAGCTGGCCGCCGCATAGCCGGTCAGGTCGCCGATCACGCCGCCGCCCAGGGCGACCAGCGTGGTCTTGCGGTCGGCCTTGGTTTCCAGCAGGGTGTCGAAGATCTGCATCAGGCTGGTCCAGTTCTTGAACTCTTCGCCGTCCGGCAGGATCACGGTGGTTACTTGCTTGCCGGCATCACGCAGGCCGGCCTCGATGCGTTCGAGATACAGCGGTGCCACGGTGGTGTTGCTGATGATGGCGACCTTGGCGCCATGCACATGGCGCGCCAGCAGTGCGCCGTCGTCGAGCAACGACGGGCCGATGGAAATCGGGTAGCTGCGCTCGCCCAAGTCTACGTTCAGGAGGATGTTGGATTGGTCGTTCATCGATGGTTCGGCGTGAGTGACGCAGTTGGGCGAGGCTTCGCAAGCGAGGGCGTCCAGCTGGGTCAAAATGGTCTGAACCATCGATTGTACGTTAGGACGGCCGGTATCGATGATCAAATCGGCAATTTCCATGTACAGCGGATCACGCACGGCCATCAGCTCGTCGAGCTTTTTGCGCGGATCGGCGGTTTGCAGCAGGGGCCGGTTCTTGTCGTGCGCGGTGCGCTGCAGGATGCTGTTGACGGTGGCGCGCAGGTAGATCACGGTGCCGCGCGCCTTGAGATAGGCGCGGTTGTCGGGATTGAGGATGGCGCCGCCGCCGGTGGCCAGCACCAGCCCGGACTGGCCGGTCAGCTCGCGGATGACGTCGGCCTCGCGCCGGCGGAAGCTGGCCTCGCCCTCGATTTCAAAGATCCACGGGATCGAGGCGCCGGTGCGCGCCTCGATCTCATGGTCGGAATCAACAAACTTCAGCCCCAGCTTGCGCGCCAGGATGCGGCCGATGGTGGTTTTTCCTGCCCCCATCAGGCCGACTAAATACACGTTTTGCTGCATTCAACATCCACATTAGAAGGTGTTACTGCACTCCGGCACGACCCCGTATGGACTCAGCACGCCCGGCGGGCTGATGGTCTGGGTAGCGTAATCGGTGCTTAATCCCGTCAAGTGTACCAGAGCGGTGTAGCTGGACTCCGTGCCGCTGGCCTGACCGCGTATCGTCAGGTTCACATCGAGCCAGTAAACCCGGTCTTTCGGGTAGACCAGCGAGACCATGGCGCGGCCGCTGACATCGGTGGTCACATTCGGCGTGACGGTGACCGGGATGCCGGGATCGAGCGCTTTGTTGAGGTTGTAATCCTCGCCCAGATCGAGGATGCCGTTGTTGTTGACGTCCTCGTTATTGCAGCCCACGCGCACGGCCGGCGCCCATGGGCCGGCCGGCAGCTTGTACTCCAGGTTGCCCTTGAAATACTGCACCGGTAGCACCGAGGCGGTCAGCTTGATGCCGGGCACGGCGTTGCCGGCGGCATCGGTGACGATCACCGCGTAGTCCATCTGGTAGGTCGCGCTGCTCGGCACGCCAACGGTGTTGCCGGTGCCGGCGCTGATGAACAGCGACTTCGCCCCCACCGTCAGCCTGGCGATGGCCGACGGACCGGAGCCGCCGATCAGCTTGGCCTGGATCTGCACGCCATCGGTGGCGGTGGCGGCGGTGCCGGCGATGAAGCTGGTGGTCGCCACGCCGTCGGAACCGGTGGCGACCACCGCCGGCTGGGTCAGGGAGCCGCCGCTCGGATCGCTGATGATGGAAAAGGCCACGGTGGCGTTCTTGACCAGGTTGTTCTGCGCCGTGCCGTCGCGCACGATGGCGCGCAACGTGGTTTGCTGGCTGTTGCTGCCCGGCGTGTTGACGCCCACCACGGCCGGATCGGCCTGCACCGAAATGGTGGTCAGGGCCGTCACCGGCACTACGAATTCCAGATCGGTCTGGGTGGTCTGGCCGCCGGCGTTCGCGGTCAGGGTGGCCACGCCGGGGCTGGTGGCGTCGATATAGGCCGAGGCGGCGCCGCCCGACAGCGGCAGCGCCGCGCCCAGCACCGTGGTGCAGTTGGCGTTGCCGTAGATGGTGCCGCGCGAGCTGCTGATGATGACGCTGGTACCCGGCGCGTTCACCACCGACACCTGCTGGCAACCGCCGATGGGCGCCGTGGCCTCCGGGTTGCCGATGCTGTCGAGCACGCGCATGGCGAAGGTCGAGGAATTGATGGAGATCCCGACCGAGGCGATCTCGCCCATCGAACGAACGGTGATCACGTCGGCCGAGCCGCCGCTGGCGGCGTAGGTCAGCGTCAGCTGGCCGCCGGCGTTGGTCACCGCCGCGCCGCCGCCCTTGACAGTCAGCGAGTTGGCGTTGGAACTGAAGGTGACCGGCTTGCCGACCAGCGCGTTGCCGGCCGAGTCCACCAGCTTGAGGGTGACGTCGGCGCTGGCGCCGGCGTTGATGGTCGGCGCCGCGTTGATGGTGAGGCGGTTGCCGCTGACGTTGATGACGGTGGTCACCGACGCCGCGCCCGGCACGGTGGCCGTGATCTTGATGGTGCGCGAAGTCGGGTCGCCGCCGGTGCCCAGTTTCTCCGACACGATGCCCTGCGCGTTGGTGGTGCGGTTGGTCAGCGTGAGGCTGCCGGAATCGGACTTCAGGTCCACCACCACGCCCGGCATGACGGTGTTGTTGGCGTCGCGCACCAGCGCGGTGACGGTGACTTCACTGCCGGCGCTGCCGGCCGAGCCCAAGGTGCCGGAGTCGGTGGTCAGCGACAGCACCGGTACGGCGGTCACCACGTCGATCTTGATCGCCGCCGAGGTGGCCGCGCCGACGTTGGCGGTCACGGTGATGGTGCGCGGCGTGCTGTCGCCCTTGACGCTGAGCTTTTCCACCACCCGGCCGGCGGTGTCGCTGATGCGGTTGGCGCTGCTGATGGCGCCCGAGCTGGTGGTGAAATTGACAGTCTCATTGGGCAGCGCATTGCCGCCGGCGTCCTTGACGATGGCCGTCAGCGTCACCTCGGTGCCGTCCAGGCCGGACGAGGCGATGGTGGTCGCGCTGGAAGTCAGCGTCACGCTGGCCACCTTGGACGGCGTGATGCCGGAACCGTTGCTGCCGGGCGAGCCGCCGCCGCCGCCGCACGCGGAGAACAAGCCGGCACAGGCCAGCACCGTCAGCCATGCAGAGAATTTTTTCATGAAACGTCCATCCCAGTCTAGGTGTATCAAAGTCTGCCGAATCAAAATCTGTCGAATCAAAATCCGTTGCATCAGCGCGCCGTCGACAAACGCTCGGCCACGATCTTCGGCGTGATGAAGACCAGCAGCTCGGTCTTGTCGTTGGTGCGGGTGTTGCTGCGGAACAGGTAGCCGAGGATGGGCACGTCGCCCAGCAGCGGCACCTTGTCGGTGGTGCTGCGCTCGGTCTGCTGGTAGATGCCGCCCAGGACCACCGTGCCGCCGTTGTCGACCATCACCTGCGTCTTGACGTGCTTGGTGTCGATGGCAAAACCGGAGCGGGTCTCCTGCCCCACGCTGTCCTTGTTGACGTCGACGTCGATGACGACGTTGCCGTCCGGCGTAATCTGCGGCGTCACTTCCAGCCGCAGGTTGGCCTTGCGGAACATGATCGAAGTGGCGCCGCTGCTGGTGGCCACCTGGTACGGCAGTTCGATGCCCTGCTCGATCAGCGCCATCGACTTGTCGGCGGTGATCACGCGCGGGCTGGAGATGATCTTGCCGGTGCCGTCTTCCTCCAGCGCCGACAGTTCCAGGTTGAGGAAGCGGTTGGCGGCAGACGAGAACAGGCTGATCGCCAGGTTGCCGGCCTGGGCGCCGTTGATGCTGGAGGCCGGCAGGTTGACGAACTGGGTGTTGTTGTAGGTGGAGTCGGTCAGCTTGACCTGGCCGGTCACCTCGCCGATGCCGGTCATGTTGCCGGCGATGCCGAGCCGGGTGTTGCCGTTGCCGAGCTGGTAGCCGGCGTCGCCGCCGCGGATGGTGCGCAGGTCGGTGAAGCCGAGCTTGGCGCCGAGGTTGCGGGTGAAGGTGTCGCTGGCCTCGACGATGCGGGCCTCGATCAGCACCTGCTTGGTGGCGACGTCGGTCTTGGAGATCAAGCGGCGCACATCCTCCAGCTTGGAGGCGACGTCGGTGACGAACAGCTGGTTGGTGCGCGGCTCGATGATGGCGCTGCCGCGCTTGGACAGGATGCGGTTCTTGGTGTCGCTCCCCTCCAGCCCGAACACGGTCTTGAAGGCTTCCGCCTTCTGGTAGTTGAGCTGGAAGATTTCCGACTTCAGCGGTTCCAGGTCGGCGATCTGCGCGCGCTGCTCCAGTTCCAGCTTTTCCTTGGTCAGCAATTCCTCTTTCGGCGCGATCCAGATCACCGAGCCGTTCTTGCGCATGTCCAGGCCCTTGGCTTGCAGGATCACGTCCAGCGCCTGGTCCCACGGCACTTCCTTCAGGCGCAGGGTCAGGTTGCCGCTGACGCTGTCGCTGGTGATGATGTTCAGGCCCGAGATATCGGCGATGGCTTGCAGCGCCGCGCGCACTTCCACGTTCTGGAAATTGAAGGACAGCTTCTCGCCGCGATAGCCTTGCGAGCCCTGGGTCAGCTTGTTCGGATCTTCCTTGATCGGCTTGACGTCGATCACCAGCTGGGTATCGCTCTGGTACACGGTCTGTTCCCACAGGCCGCGCGCCTCGATCACCAGGCGCGTGTTCTCGCCCTGGGGCACGGTGGTGACCAGCGCCACCGGCGTGCCGAAGTCGCCGACGTCGAGCCGGCGGCGCAGGTTTTCCGGCACCCCGGTCTTGAGGAAATCGACCATCACGCCGGTCGGCGTCTGCCGCACGTCGACCGCCACCTGGTTGTTGGGCAAGTCCACCACCACCCGGCCTTCGCCGTTGGCGCCGCGCCGGAAATCGAGGTCGCGCAACATCTGGCGCGCGGCCGACGCCGCTGGCGCGGGCGTCTTGGCGACCGGCAGGCCGCTGGCGTCGACCGCCGTGGCTAGGCCGCCGGAACCGTCGATGGTCAGAATCACGGACTTGCCGTCGATGGCGGTGGCATAGTTGAGCGTGCGCTTGAGGTTGAACACCAGGCGCGAACGTTCGCCGGCCTGCACCACGTTCACGCCGCGCAGTTCGCCCTGGTTCAGCTCCAGCACGGTCTTGCCGGTGGCGTTGACGGTGGCGCCGAAATCGAGGGCGATGCGTGGCGGGTTGGTGATGGCGAAATTGATCGGCAGCTTGTCGGGCGCGTTCTTCAGGCCGATCTTGACGATCAGGTTGGCGCCCTGCTGGTTGGCGCTGATCGATTCGATGGCGTTGACCGCCGACGCCGAAGCGGCGGCCGGCGTTTCGCCAGCCTGGGCCTGGGCCGGGGTCACGCAGGCGAATTGCAAGGCCAGCGCCCAAGTGGCGGCGGCCAGGGCGTGCCGGGCCGTGTGTTGAGCGTTCATTTGGTGGTCTCCTTGCTTTCCTGCAGTTCCAACTTGGACAGGCGCTCGACCCAGTCGCCGGTGGCGTCCTGGACGATTTCCTTGAGGCTGACGGTGGTGTCGTCGATGCGGGTGATGCGGCCGAAGTTCTGGCCCAGGTGCTGGCCCACCACCACCTGATGCACGGCGCGGTCGACTTGCAGCACGGCGTAGATCACGCCTTTTTTCTCGATGGTGCCGACCATCTGGATGGTATCGAGCGGATAGGTCTCCAGCAATTCCTTGCGGCGCTCGGTGTCGGGACGCAGGCCGCTGACGCCGCCGGCGGCGGCCAGCTTGGCCAGTTCGGCCAGCAGCTTGTTGGGATTGAACGGGTCCTGCTCATCCTTGTGCGCGTAGGCGAAGGGAATGAAGGTCTTGGGCGCAGCCAGCGGCGGCACCTGCACCTTGGTCTGGGCGTCGACCTCCTTCATCCAGGTGCGCACTTCCTGCACGTCGCTGTCGCCGCAACCGGCCAGCAACAGCAGCAACAACAAAGCGGTCAGCGTCTTCATGATTTTTTCGCCGCCTTCTTCTTGTCGGCGGCGGCCTTGCGCTGCGCCGCCACTTCGTCCGGATCGAGGTAGCGGAAGGTCTTGGCCACCGCCTCCAGGGTCAGCCCGCCGTCCTTGCTGGTGCTCAGCTGCAGGTTGTTGAGCGTGACGATGCGCGGCAGGTTGGCGATGTCGCCGGTGAAGGCGCCGATGTCGTGGTAGCTGCCGCTGATCTTGATGTCGATCGGCAGCTCGGCGTAATAATCCTTGACCACCACCTGCTGCGGCTTGAACAGTTCGAACTGCAGGCCGCGCCCGGCGCCGGCCTGGTTGATGTCGGTCAGCAGCGCGGCCATCTCGGCCTTGCTCGGCAGTTGCTTCTGCAAGCGGTCCACATACTGGTCGACCTGCGCCTTTTGCGCGCGCAGCGCATCCAGGTTGATCGCCTGCGCGGTCTTGAACTTGTATTCGTCGCGCAGCTTGAGCTCGACCTGGGCGCCGGCGTCCTGTTCCTCGAACTGCGAGCTCCAGTAAGCGAAATAGCCGGCCGCGCACACCGCCGCCGTCACGCCCAGCGCGCACAGCATGCGCGGCGCCAGCGGCCATTGGCCAGGATGGCGGCCACCGAGGTCGCGGAACTGGTCGGCGAACTGCGCGAACAGCAGCTTGAGATTGAGATTGGAATTAGCCTTGGCCATCGCATGGGCTCCTAGGCGCGGGCCGGCGGCAGGCCGGCGGCGGGGGTTGAGCCGGGCGCGGCGGGCGGCTTGCCCTTGGCGCCCTCTTCCGGCTTGTCCTTGTCGCGCGGACGCTTGATGAAGACGTTGAGGTTGAACTCCACCACCTTGCGCGCGGTCTTGCCCTGTCCCAGCCCGGTCGACTTGACCTCCACCAGGTCGGGCCGCTCCAGCCACGGCGACACGCCGGCCAGGTTGCGCAGGAATTCGGACACGCGCTCCTGCGACTGCGCATAGCCGTTGACGGCCACCTTCTGGCCGTCCTGCTTGAAGGCTTTCAGGTACACGCCCGGCGGCGTTTGCAGCACCAGTTCGTCGAGCAGGTAGACCGGCTGGTTGCGGTCGCCCTGCAAATCCTCCACCGCCTGCTGGCGCGCTTTCAGCGCTTCGATTTCCTGCTTCAGCGTGGCGATCTCGGCGATTTTTTTATCAAGGCCGACGATGGCCGTCTTCAGCACCTGGTTGCGTTCTTCCTGGATCGAGATGGCGCGCGCGTTGTAGCCGCCCACCAGCAGCACGACGCCGATGCCCACCACGCCGCCCAGCGCCAGCATGGCGAAGAAGGCTTGCTTCTTTTGCTTGCGCCTGGCCTCGCGGTGCGGCAGCAGGTTAATCCGTATCATCAGTCGAACCTCCGCAGGGCCAGGCCGCAGGCCACAAGGTAGGCCGGCGCGTCCAGCCGCAGCTGCGATTCGCGCACGGCGGCGCCGATCTGCATGCCTTTGAACGGCGAGATCACGGCGCTGGAAATGCGCGTGCGGCTGGCCACCAGTTCCAGCAGGCCGGGGATCAGCGCGCAGCCGCCGGCCAGGAACAGCTGGTCGACCCGCGTGTAGGGCGTGGAGGTGTAGAAGAACTGGATCGCGCGCGTAACTTCCAGCGCCGCGCTTTCCAGGAACGGCATCAGCAGTTCGGCCTGGTAGTTCTCCGGCAGGTCGCCGGTCTTCTTGCGCGCCTCGGCTTCGTCGAAGGACAGGCCGTAGCTGCGCACGATGTCCTGGGTCAGCGTATTGCCGCCGAATGGCTGCTCGCGCTCGTAGACGGTGACGCCGTCCAGCATAACGGAAATATGGGTCACTTGGGCGCCGATCTGGAACAGCGCGATCACCTGGCCGGCACCGGCTTCCGGCAACTGCGCGGTGACGCGGTCCAGCGCGGCGCGGGCGGCGTAGGATTCAATGTCCATCACGGTCGCTTTCAGGCCGGAGGCTTCGGCGATGGCCACGCGGTCCTCGACCTTTTCG
The DNA here is from genome assembly GCF_054461335.1 of Duganella paludis. Taxonomy (NCBI): domain Bacteria; kingdom Pseudomonadati; phylum Pseudomonadota; class Betaproteobacteria; order Burkholderiales; family Oxalobacteraceae; genus Duganella; species Duganella paludis. The sequence continues at coordinate 3,560,581 of NZ_CM136922.1, read as the reverse complement.
CGGCGCGAGGCGGCCAGCATGACTTCGATATCCTCGGCCGAATTGGCGGCCGGACCGATGACGTCGAAGTCCAGGCTCACTTCATCGAGTGCGAACGGGATGTACTGGCTGGCCTCGGATTCGACCTGCACTTCGAGCTGGTCTTCCGGCAGGCCGGCGGGCAGGATGATTTTCTTGGTGATGACGGAAGCCGGCGGCATGCCCAGCGCGGCGTGCCTGGCGCGGGTGCCGCTTTTCTTCCAGACCCGGCGCACCGCTTCCACCACCTGGTCCATGTTTTCGATATTGCCGTCGGTGACGGCGTTGCGCGGCAGCGGTTCGGCGGCGTAGCGCTCCAGCCGGATCTCGCCCTTGGCGCCCTGCGCCAGCTCCACCAGGCGCACGCTGGAAGTGCTGATGTCGATGCCCACCAACGGTGGGTTGCCTTGGCCCAGCAGGGCCTTCAGATCGATCATACGAGTCCTCCGGCGCCATGGCTGGCGCCTGTCTTGCAGTGGATCCGAACACACTGTCGAACTGTTTGCATAAAAGGAAACTCGTTATAAAACCAGCGTTTAGATTACTTATATCAGCCTGTACATTAAAACGGGTCTATTTAAGTGTAAAGATATTTCTACTGTGCACAATTGACGCGGTGTGAGGGTTTCGCCACACTTATTTTCCCTCGCATGACCAACAAAACAACTGAGTTGTTTTGTTGGTCATGCGGAAATATTCCTGCCATAGGGAACGCCGGGCCACTGGCTTATAATGGTCCGCACATTCAATAGAAAGATCGCACTGCATGGCCTCTTCCAATTCGACACCCCCTCCATCGAATCCGTCGGAAAAAACGGACAAAAAACCACGCAAGGGACGCCGCCTGCTGCTGATGGCCGGCCTGTCGGTGGCCGGACTGGGGCTGACCGGCGTGCTGCTGGTGGTGTTCGGCCTGGCGATGGCCTACCCCAACCTGCCCGAACTCGACACACTGACCGACTACCGTCCCAAGATGCCGCTGCGGATCTTCTCCGCCGATAACGTGCTGATCGGCGAGTTCGGCGAAGAGCGCCGCAACCTGGCGCGCATCAAGGACATCCCCGACGTCATGAAGAAAGCCGTGCTGGCCATCGAGGACGACCGCTTCTACGAGCACGGCGGCGTCGACTACATGGGCATCCTGCGCGCGGCCGTGCACAACGCCGTCGGCGGCGGCGGCCGCCAGGGCGCTTCGACCATCACCCAGCAGGTGGCGCGCAACTTCTTCCTGTCGAGCGAGCAGACCATCAAGCGCAAGGTCTACGAAATGCTGCTGGCCTGGAAGATCGAGAAGAACCTGAGCAAGGACCAGATTCTCGAGGTCTATATGAACCAGATCTACCTGGGCCAGCGCGCCTACGGTTTTTCGTCGGCCGCCCAAATCTATTTCGGCAAAAATCTGCGCGACATTAGCGTGGCCGAGGCGGCCATGCTGGCCGGCCTGCCGAAAGCGCCGTCGGCCTACAACCCGGTGGTCAATCCGAAGCGCGCACGCACGCGCCAGCAGTACATCCTGCAGCGCATGCACCAGCTCGGCTACATCAGCGACAAACAGTTCGAAACCGCCAAGGCCGAGGAGCTCAAGGTCAAGACCGACAGCAGCGAGTTCGGCGTGCACGCCGAGTACGTGGCCGAGCTGGCCCGCCAGCTGGTGTACGAGCAGTTCAAGGAAGACACCTACACGCGCGGCCTGAACGTGTTCACCACCATCACCAAGGCCGACCAGGACGCCGCCTACCTGGCGCTGCGCAAGGGCGTGATGGACTACGAGCGCCGCCACGCCTATCGCGGCCCGGAAGCGTATATCGACATCCCGGCCAGGAAAGAGGACGCCGACGAAGCCATCGAGACCGTGCTGGCCGAGCATCCGGACAACGACGACATCATCGCCGCCGTGGTGCTGGCCGCCACGCCGCAGCTGATCACCGCCGTCACCGCCTCGGGCGAAGAAATCAAGATCAGCGGCGCCGGCCTGGAGATGGGCCGCTCGTGGCTGGGCGACAAGAACCCGCCGAACAAACGCATCCGTCGTGGCGCCGTGATCCGCGTCATGCAGGAAGGCAAGGACTGGCTGGTGGCGCAGATGCCGGAAATCGAATCGGCCTTCGTTGCGGCCAGCACCACCGACGGCGCCATCAAGGCCATGGTCGGCGGCTTCGACTACAACCGCAACAAGTTCAACCACGTGACCCAGGCCTGGCGTCAGCCGGGCTCGTCGTTCAAGCCCTTCATCTATTCGGCTTCGCTGGAGCGCGGCCTGTCGCCGGCCACCGTCATCAACGACGCGCCGATCTCGTTCGACGCCGGCCAGACCGGCGGCCAGGCGTGGGAACCGAAGAACTACGACGGCAAGTATGAAGGCCCGATGACCATGCGCAAGGGCTTGACCAAGTCCAAGAACATGATCTCGATCCGCATCCTGCACCGCATCGGCGCCAAGTACGGCCAGGAATACGCCACCCGCTTCGGCTTCGACGCCGACAAGAACCCGCCCTACCTGACCCTGGCGCTGGGCGCGGGCAACGTGACGCCGCTGCAGATGGCCGGCGCCTACGCGGTGTTCGCCAACGGCGGCTACAAGGTCACGCCCTACCTGATCTCCAAGGTGACCGACGCCGACGGCAAGATCCTGTCGCAGGCGCACCCGGACGTGGCGGGCGACGAGAAGAACCGCGTGATCGACGAGCGCAACGCCTTCCTGATGGACAGCATGATGAAGGACGTGGTGCGCTTCGGCACGGCGGCCAAGGCCAATGTGCTGGGCCGGCGCGACATCGCCGGCAAGACCGGCACCACCAACGATTCGATCGACGCCTGGTTCGCCGGCTACCAGGCCAAGCTGGTGGGCATCGCCTGGATCGGCTACGACCAGCCGAAGAACCTGGGCAACCGAGAAACCGGCGGCGGCCTGGCGCTGCCGATCTGGATCGGTTACATGCAGAAGGCGCTGAAGAACATCCCGATCGAGGAACGGGCGGTGCCGGACGGCGTGATGCTGGTGGGGGATGAGTACTACTATGCGGAAAATCCGCCGGGCGCCGGGGTCAACAACCTCGACGCGCCGGGGCACGGCACCCCGGCCGAGGAAAAGGCCAAGGACGCCGTCAAGAACGAGCTGTTCTAAGCCCGTCGTTCCCGCGCAGGCGGGAACCTATGGAACGCCGGTGGCACACGCTCAGCATGGATTCCCGCTTGCGCGGGAATGACGTCAGCCGAGCTTGACCTTGGCGCCGCCCTGGGCCGAGACCATCTCGGACAGGGAGGCGTACAGCTCGGTGTTGTCACGGCCGTTGATCCAGCGGCCGTCGATCTGCTTGTAGTGGTAGCCGCCCGAACGCGAGGCCACCCACAGCTCCTTCATGGCCGACTGGCTGTTGATGATGATCTTGCTGCCGTTGTCGAGGAACTCGACTTCCAGCACATTGCCGCTGCGGCTGCACTCGACGTCGACCACGTCTTCGTCGTTCAACCGGTCCAGTTCGGCCTCGATGGCGTTGAGGGTGGCTTCCGCCTGCGCCAGGAATTCTGATTCGCCCATGCTACACTCCAGTATCTAATCTCAAATAAACCGTGATTTTATCGTGAAGTCCTCTCTCCGTTTGATTATCCTGAGCGTATTGCTGAGCGGCTGCGGCCAACCCGGCCCGCTGTACCTGCCCAAGCCTCCAGCGGCCAAGCCTGCCAAGAGCGGGAATGCCCCTGCCCCCACCTCCGAAACCGCTGCTCCTCAACAATAATTCATCCTTATGTCGCAATTTTCGTATAAAGACGGCGTGCTGCACGCCGAAGGCGTCGCGCTGAGCGCCATCGCCGAACAATTCGGCACGCCGACCTATGTCTACTCCAAGTCCGCGCTGCTGAGCAACTTCGCCTCCTACGCCGACGCCTGCCAGGGCCGCGACGCGCTGGTGTGCTACGCCATGAAGGCCAACTCCAACCTGGCCATCCTGGACCTGCTGGCACGCCAGGGCGCCGGCTTCGACATCGTCTCCGGCGGCGAACTGCTGCGCGTGCTGGCGGCCGGCGGCGACCCGCGCAAGGTGATCTTCTCGGGCGTGGGCAAGAGCGTGGAAGAAATGCGCCTGGCGCTGTCGCACGACATCCTGTGCTTCAACGTCGAATCGATCCCGGAACTGCACCGCCTGAACGAAGTGGCAGGCGCCATGGGCAAGAAAGCCAGCATCTCGCTGCGCGTGAACCCGAACGTCGATCCGAAGACCCACCCGTACATCGCCACCGGCCTCAAGGCCAGCAAGTTCGGCGTGGCCTTCGACGATGCGCTGGCCACCTACCGCACCGCCGCCAGCCTGCCGCACCTGGACGTGGCCGGCATCGACTGCCACATCGGCTCGCAGCTGCTGGACGACGCGCCGCTGCTGGAAGCGCTGGACCGCCTGATCGAGCTGATCGACGCGCTCGGCGCGGAAGGCATCGAGCTGCACCACCTGGACATGGGCGGCGGCATCGGCATCGACTACCGCGAGGCTGGTGAATCCGAGCCGGTGCCGGTCGGCACCTACCTGGCCCGCGTGTTCGCGCGCATCGACGCCTGGCGTGCGGAACGCCATGACGGCAAGCCGATCAAGGTCATCTTCGAACCGGGCCGCTCGATCGTCGGCGACACCGGCGTGCTGCTGACCAAGGTGGAGTTCCTCAAGCACGGCGAAGAGAAGAACTTCTGCATCGTCGACGCGGCGATGAACGACATGGCGCGTCCGGCCCTGTACCAGGCCTGGATGGACATGCAGCCGGTGGTGCAAGGCAAGGCCGGCGCGGAATACGACGTGGTCGGCCCGATCTGCGAATCGGGCGACTGGCTGGCACGCGACCGCACGCTGGCGGTGGAAGCCGGCGACCTGCTGGTGATGCACACGGCCGGCGCCTACGGCATGACCATGGCCTCCAACTACAACACCCGTGGCCGCGCGGCCGAGGTGATCGTCGACGGCACCGTGCCACACCTGGTGCGACAGCGCGAAAACCCAGCCGATCTCTACGCGCTGGAATCCATCATCAAGTAATCCCCCTGCCCCGCTGCGCTACGGCTTGCGCAGCAGCAGGGGCGGTTCCGCCGCGTAGGCTTTCGGCAGGGTGGGATTGGCCAGCACCAGGCAACGCATGGTGCTGGATTTAAGCTGTTTGATTTCTTTCTGAAAGTGGCGCGCGGTCAGTTCGTCGAGCGAACCGTCGCGCTTGGCCATGGCCATGCCTTTAGCTAGCCGCGCGGCCAGCCGGGGTTCGCTGGCGCTGACGTAGAAGAAGCTCGGCAGCGGATAGTACATCACCAGATCCGGCACCAGCGCCAACTCCGGCGTCAACATGGAACCGGCCTCGGTCGCGCTGAGTGGCAGGTAGTCGAAGCGTTTGTTGACCAGCATGTCCACCAGCGTCGCCACGTTGCCGCTGTCCTCCACCTTGTAACCGTTGTGGCGCAAGATCGTGGCGTCGACCCAGCCCCGTCCCATACCCGCCACCAGCCGCTTGAGCTGGGCCGCCTCCGTGATCGCTTTGAAGGCCGGCAACTCGCCGTTGCGCACCAGCAGAAAACGATAGCCGAGCAAGCCGGACAGGATGGGGGTGTCGATCAGGATGCCGCGCGCTTGCGGCTCATCGGCCTTCACATCGCGCCAGGGACCGGCATGCACATTCAGGCGCTGGCCCTCGTGGATTTCGCGATGCACGCGCGTGGTGCTCATGGTGTCCGTCACGCGGATGAGGGAAAATGGCCCATGGCTGGATATGGTCTTTTCCAGCGCCAGCGTCAGCGCCGCGGCCTGGTAATCGTCGCGTCGGGGCGTGCGCCCCCAGTCCCAGTAACGGTAGGCCATGACCGGGGCCGCCGCGTGCGCAGGCCGTGCGCCCAGCGCCAGCGATGCCAGCGCCAGCAGCATGCTGCGGCGCGGCAGAGGATTCGACTTGTAAGAAGACTGCATGAATGCAGTCTATGCCATGTTGCGCCGCGTTGTCACCCACCAGTAGAGACGTGCCAACAACAACACACCGAGCACCGTGCCGAAGATGATAGGCTGGGTGAAGTTGTGCTTGCCCGCTTTCATCCACCAGAAGTGCAGGATGGCCAATGGGGCGATCACGTAGATCAGGCGGTGCAGCCATTGCCAGCGCTTGCCGCCCAGGCGCTTGATCATGCCGTTGGTGCTGGTCAGCGCCAGCGGGATCAGCAGCACGAAGGCGATGAAGCCGACCGTGATGAAGGGCCGCTTCAAGACATCCTTCCACATCGCCTGCACATCGAAGAAATGGTCGAACCACAGGAAAGTCGTGAAGTGCAGCAGGCCGTAGAAGAAGGTGTACAGGCCCAGCATGCGGCGCAGCTTGATCAGCCAGTTCCAGCCGCTCAGCTTGCGCAGCGGCGTCACCGCCAGCGTGATGCACAGGAAGTACAAGGTCCAGTCGCCCGTGCCGCGCGTGATGAATTCCAGCGGATCGACCAGTTGGTCGGTCACCGTCAGGTACACCATGCGCAGCAAGGGAACCAGCGCCAGCGCGAAGACGGCGCCCTTCAGCCAGCTGACCTGTTTGGCGCTCAGCATCAGTAGAACTTCTTCAGGTCCATGCCGGCGTACAGCGGCGCGACGTCGTTGTAGCCGTTGAACATCAGGGTCTTGCGTTTGCGCGCCAGGAAGCCGTCCTCGCCGATGCGGCGTTCGGAAGCCTGCGACCAGCGCGGGTGGTCCACGTCCGGATTCACGTTCGAATAGAAGCCGTACTCGCTTGGCGCCGACAGGTTCCACGAGGTGCGCGGCTGGTCTTTCACGAAGCGGATCTTGACGATGGACTTGGCCGACTTGAAGCCGTATTTCCACGGCAGCACCATGCGTACCGGTGCGCCGTTCTGGTTCGGCAGCACGTCGCCGTACATGCCGAAGGTCAGCAGCGCCAGCGAATGGTTGGCTTCGTCGATGCGCAGGCCTTCGGTGTACGGCCATTGCAGCACGCGGCTGCCCACGCCCGGCATCTGCTTCTTGTCGGCCAGGGTGATGAATTCCACGTACTTGGCGTTGCCGGTCGGCTCGACCTTCTTGATGATCTCGGAGAACGAGTAGCCGATCCACGGAATCACCATCGACCAGCCCTCCACGCAGCGCAGGCGGTAGACGCGCTCTTCCAGCGGCGCCAGCTTGAGCAGCGCATCGATGTCGAGCGTCATCGGCTTCTTGACCTCGCCCTCGATGGTGACCGTCCACGGCCGCGTCTTCAGCGTGCCCGCGTTCATGGCAGGCTCGCTCTTGTCGGTGCCGAATTCGTAGAAGTTGTTGTAGTTGGTGGCGTCCTTGAACGGCGTCTGCTTGTCCAGCGCCGAATAGGCCGGGTTGAGCTTGGCCGGCAGCTTGGCGCCGGTTTGCGCGAAGGCTTCGCGGTTGGCCATCTCCAGCAGCGCCGCGCTGCCGATCGCGCCCATGGCGATCTGTTTCATGAAGCTGCGGCGCGACTCGTACACTTCGCGCGGCGTGATTTCCGAGGAATATGGCAGGTCGATGCCATTGGCACTGCGCTTGATCAGCATGTCGGCTCCAGAAGATTGGTCTAAGGCTGAACCTTACACCAATCTCCGGGAACGAATATTAAACTTCCGTTTACAACTTACCGTAGGAGTGCAGGCCGGACAGGAACATGTTCACACCCAGGAAGGCAAACGTCGTCACCAGCAGGCCCACCAGCGCCCACCACGCCGCCGGACGGCCGCGCAGGCCATTCATCAGGCGCATGTGCAGCCAGGCTGCGTAATTGAGCCAGACGATCAGGGCCCAGGTTTCCTTCGGATCCCACGACCAGTAGCCACCCCACGCTTCCGCCGCCCACAGCGCACCCAGGATGGTGGCGATGGTGAAGAAGGCGAAGCCGGCCGAGATGGCCTTGTACATCACGTCGTCCAGCACTTCTTCCGACGGCAGGCGGTCCTTCAGGTAGCCCGAGGTTTTCAGCAGGTAGGCCGAAGCCACCATGGCCGCCAACGCGAAGTTGCCGTAACCGATGAAGTTGGCTGGTACGTGGATTTTCATCCACCAGCTTTGCAGCGCCGGCAGCAGCGGCTGGATGTCGGCCGCGTTGCGCGAAGTGGTGTACCACATCAGGAAACCGATGGCCGCCGAGATGATCAACAACACGAACGGACCCATCTGGCGGGTGGCGTAGCGCTGCTCGAAGTACAGGTAGAACATGGCGGTGATCAGCGAGAACAGGATGAACACTTCGTACAGGTTCGAGACCGGGATATGGCCGACGTCGGCGCCGATCAGGTAGGACTCGAACCAGCGCACCATCATCGCGGTCCAGCCCAGCACCACGCCGGCCCAGGCCAACTTGGAGCCGATGCTCGACGCCGCAGCCGAGCGGCCGGCAAAGCCGATCCAGTAGAACACGGTGGAGATCACGAACATCACGCTCATCCATAGCACCGCCGACTGGCTCGACAGCATCATGCGCAGCCAGAATTTCTTGCTGCCGTTGTCGAGCTGGCCGGCGTACATGAAGATGGCCCACAGCGACAGCAAGGCGATCAGCGGCATCAGCCAGCGCACCGGCTTCCAGTGCCAGCCCAGCGTGGCGAAGGTCGGCGCGGCCAGCAGCAGGATGGCCTGCTCGTAGACGTCCATGAAGTGGCCGTAGCGGTTCAGGCCGTAGACCGAGCCGGCCAGGAGGGCCAGCGCGAACAGCCAGTCGGTCACGGTCAGGCGCTTGAAGTAGCCGGGCGCCTGCTGATAGGTTTGCTGGGATTGGGTCAGTTCCATAGTTTCTCCTGCTTAAGCCGATTGTGGCAGCTTTTCTTTCAGTGTGGCGAATTCACGCTCGAAGTCCAACGTTTTGCGCTGGGTGCTCATGGCCATCAGCGCCTCGCTGGCGCCGCCGGCCTCGTCCTTGATCCAGATCCACAGGCGGCGCTCGCGGATGTAGAACATGGCAAACACGCCCAGCACCAGGAACAGGCAGCCGAGGTAAACCACGTTCTTGCCCGGCGAGCGGGTCACCTGGAACACCGAGGCCTGCACGTGGATGAAATCTTCAAGTTGCAAATAGACCGGCGCGCCGTAGAAGAACGCGTCCGACAGGGCGTTGGTGGCCAGTTGCAGGAAGCGGGCATGGCCTTCGTCCTCGGTCACCGGGTCCAGGCCATCCTTGGCGCGGGCCGCCTGCCACAGGTCCCACAGGCTGCCGTTGAGGATCTTCATGACCACGTCGGCAGCCTTTTCCTGCTCGGCCGCCGGGATCTTCTCAAGGAACTGCGAAATGGCCACGAAGCCGGCCGATTTCTCGCTGCCGGCGAAGATCGACAGGCTCTTCTCGGCCGAGGCCTGCAGTTGCGTGCGCAGGGCGTCGCCCTTGGCCGACTGCGGCGTGGCGCGCTCGGCGTAACGTTGGGCGGCGGCGGTGCGCAGGGCCGGGTCTTGCAACGCCGCGCGCAGGCGCATCCATTCGGTCACGCCGTGGGCGTCGTCGGCAGGAATGCGCAGGTAGCTGAAATTGTCCGAAGGGTTGGCGCGCATGCCGGCCAGGAACACGGTGGCGCCGTCCACCGTTACCGGCTGCATGTAGTTCTGGTATTCGCGCGCCTGGCCGGTTTTGTCGCGCAGCTTGTAGCTGACGCTCGGGCCGACGTTCTTCAGGTCTTTGTTGTTGGCGTTCTTGCCGGCCGAACCCATGTGCTGGCCCAGTTCTTCCTGCAGGCTCTTGCCCTTCTTCACCGCGCGCGGATCTTCGGTCGGGCCGACGTTTTCCACGTTGAACGGACGGAAGCCCGACCACTCGACGGTGTAGGCCTCGTTCAGCGGCGTAGTGCTGCCGACTTCGCCGGCCAGTTCGAAGCGCTTGCTGTCGGTGCCGGCCATGGGGAAGCCGGTCATCCTGAGCTTGCTGCCGCCGTCTTCAAAGCTGGACTGGTAGATGGCCACGCCCTTGAAGATCAGCGGCTTATTGACCTCGATGGTGGCCTTGACCGTTTCGCCGGTTTCGCTGTCGCGCACCTCGACATCGCTGGCGAACAGCTTGGGCATGCCGGTGCTGTAGAAGTCGATGGTGAATTTTTTCAGGTTGATGGTGAACGGCAGTTCCTGGATCAGCACGCCGTCGGGACGGCTCAGGATGGCGGTGTTGCTGTTCTGCCCTTCCGGAATCATGGTGTTGCCACGGAAGGTGGGATTGCTGGTGCCGAGGCGGTGCTGCGCCGGGATTTGCGCGATCAGGCCGCTGCCGTTGAACGGCGTCTTGCCGAGGAACCATTCCTGCAGGCGGATCGGGATGTCCGAATCAAGCAGGCCGCCCAGGCAGATGATCACGATCGCCGAGTGGGCGAAGATGTAGCCGAACTTGTTGGCCGCGCCCTGCTTGGCGGCCACCAGCGTGCCGTGGTCCTTCTCCACCAGCTTGACCTGGTAGCCGGCGTCCTTCAGGCGCGCGGCGCTCTGCTGCGCCAGCGCGGCGCGCGCCAGCGGCGACCGCCATTGCATCTTGTGGTGGAAGTTCAGCAGCGACTGCTCGCGCACGTTCTCGCGCCAGCTGCGCATGTCCTTCATCATCTTGGGCGCGTTGCGCACGATGCACAGCGTGGTCGAGGTCACCAGCGCGCCCATCAGCAGCAGGAACCACCAGGCCGAGTACACGCCGTACAGGCCGATCTTGCGGAACACCTCGTACCAGAACGGGCCGAACTGGTTGATGTAGTTGGTGCTGGCCTCGCCCTGCTTCATCACCGTGCCGATCACGGCGGCGATGGCGATCATCGCCAGCAGGGCGATGGCGAAGCGCATGGAGGAAATCAGTTCAACGACTTCACCGACGAGGGGACGACGCGTGTTCAGCTGGATGCCGGTGGTGCTGGGGCTACTCATGCGGACTCGGATTCTCAAAAATATAGTGGCAGCGGCAGCATACCAACAAAAAGGGCAGCCCGCACCTGCAGCCGCCCTCTTCTTTCAATCGCTCACTGGCACTGAGTTTATTTCAGGCCCGCCACGTAATCGGCCACGGCCTTCATTTCCTCGTCGGACATGCGCTTGGCGATGGTGGCCATCTCCGCGCTCTTGCGGCTGCCGGCCTTGAACAGGCCGAGCTGGGCGACCGTGTAGTCCTGGTGCTGGCCCGACAGGCGTGGATATTGCGCCGGAATGCCGCCGCCGGTGGCGCCGTGACAGCTGGCGCAGGCCGGTACGCTCTTCTCGGCGATGCCGCCACGATAGATCTTCTTACCCAGCTCGATCGTATCCTTGTTCTTGGCTGCGCCCGGCTTAGGCGCCTGCGTCACCAGCCACGCCGCCACGTTGTGCTTTTCCTCGTCGGTCAGCATCTTGGCGTAGGTGGTCATTACCGGCTGGTTGCGGTCGGCGGTGGTGAAGTTCACCAGCTGCTTGTACAGATAGCCTTCGTGCTGGCCCGCCAGCCTTGGATTGACGGCGATGGTGGAGTTGCCACCTGCGCCGTGACAGGACACGCAGGCCGGCAGACCACGGGCGTTGTCGCCATCGGTGTACAGCGAGGCGCCTTTGGCGGGATCGATTTTCGCAGCGGCTGGCTGGGCCGGCTTCTTGTCTTCAGCGGAAGCGGTGGCCGACACGGCCAACAATGCGACAAACAGGGATTTTACTAACGGTGAAAACACACTATTCATTAAAGCACCCTAGAAGGAGTCTAAAAAGTTATGCACCAAAGTGTCCCGCGGCAAGCACCAAACCGTGCATAGAAGCACTCGGTAACCACTCATTGTACAATAGCTTAAAAAAATTCCTGCTTTAAACTGTTGCTTTTTCCCCAATCCCCATGTCCAAACTCTGGCAAGCCCGTTTTTTCACGACCGTAAACCAACTACGCGAACTCCCCGACACCCAGGTGCCGGAGATCGCGTTTGCAGGTCGCTCCAATGCCGGTAAATCGACCGCCATCAATATTTTATGTAATCAGAAAGGCTTGGCGTTCGCCTCCAAGACACCTGGCCGTACCCAGCACATCAACTTCTTCTCCATCGGTGGCGCGCACGTGGCGCAGCACCGCAAGGACCCGACCATCGTCGACGAAATCCAGTGCCTGCTGGTGGACTTGCCCGGCTACGGCTACGCCGAAGTGTCGGGCTCGGCAAAGCTGCACTGGCAGCGCCTGCTGGGCGACTACGTCCAACGCCGCGACCAGTTGGCCGCGCTGATCCTGATCATGGACTCGCGCCGCCCGTTCACCGACCTCGACGTGCAGATGCTGGAATGGTTCGCCCCGACCGGCAAACCGATTCATTGCATCCTGACCAAGGTTGACAAGTTGAACCGCAACGAATCGATCAACGTGCTGCGCCAGGCGAAAGCCAAGCTGGAAAGCTACGTCGACGAAGACGGCGAAGGCTTCCCGTTCACGGTGCAATTGTTCTCCGCCATGAAGCGCGTGGGCATCGACGAAGCCAACGACAAAATCCTGGAACTGGCCGGCCTGATCGACGACGAGGCCGACGACACCCCGGCCCCTGACGTAGGAAGCGAAACGAATGAGTAAGCACGCCGCACAATTTCCCGCCATCCGCATGCGCCGCATGCGCCGTGATCCGTTTTCGCGCGCGCTGATGCGCGAAAACATCGTCACCCCGGCCGACCTGATCTACCCGGTCTTCATCCTGGAGGGCACGCACCAGCGCGAAGCGGTGGCGTCGATGCCGGGCGTGGAGCGGGTGTCGGTGGACCTGCTGCTGAAGGTGGCGGAGGAATGCGTGGCGCTCGGCATTCCGGTGCTGGCGCTGTTCCCGGTGATCGACGTGGCGAAGAAAACGCCGGACGGCATCGAGGCGACCAATCCGGAAGGCCTGGTGCCGCGCGCGGTGCGCACTTTGAAACAAGCCTTCCCCGAGCTGGGCGTGCTGACCGACATCGCGCTCGATCCGTACACCAGCCACGGCCAGGACGGCCTGATCGACGACAACGGTTACGTCATCAACGACATCACCACCGACATGCTGATCCGCCAGGCACTGTGCCATGCGGAAGCGGGCGTGGACGTGGTGGCGCCGTCGGACATGATGGACGGCCGCATCGGCGCCATCCGCGCCGCGCTGGAAGCGGCGGGCCACATCCACACGCGCATCATGGCTTACTCGGCCAAGTACGCGTCGGCCTTCTACGGCCCGTTCCGCGACGCGGTCGGCTCGGCCGCCAACTTGGGCAAGGGCGACAAGAACCAGTACCAGATGGACCCGGCCAACGGCGACGAAGCACTGCGCGAAGTGGGCCTGGACCTGGCCGAAGGCGCGGACATGGTGATGGTCAAGCCGGGCATGCCCTACCTCGACATCGTGCGCCGCGTGAAGGACGAATTCAAGGTGCCGACCTTCGCCTACCAGGTCAGCGGCGAATACGCGATGATCAAGGCGGCCGCGCAAAACGGCTGGCTCGATCATGACAAGGTGATGATGGAATCGCTGCTGGCCTTCAAGCGCGCCGGCGCCGACGGCGTGCTGACCTACTTCGCGCTCGACGTCGCCCGCAAGCTCAAGGGGGCGTGAGCGCCGGCACGATTCAACTAGTTTAATGTCGGGCGCCAGCGGGAATCATAGAATAACCTCAGGAAATATTTATGAGACCATGGCAATGCCCGACGATGTGCCCAACAACCTGCCTGAGCATCAGCTTGCGGCACAACTGATGACGCTGGTCGGCGTCTCGCAACAAGGCTTCGGCCTGTTCGATGTCACCGACACGTTGTGCTACGCCAACGCCGCCTTCCGCACCACGCTGGGCCTGGAAGCGGACGCCTATCCAAGCTGGGTCGAGCTGATGCGCCAGGGCTATGCGCGCTCGCACGGGACCATGATCGACACCTGCGACTTCGAGACCTGGCTGACCTCGGCGCGCTCGCGGCGCGGCAAGCTTCCCTACCGCATGATCGAGACCGAGATGTTCGACGGCCGCAAAGTGGTGACCACGGAAACCACGCTGCCGGGCGGCTCGATGCTGTGCGTAATCACCGACGTCAGCGAGCTGTCGACCGACTGGCGGCAGCTGCGCCAGCAGCGCGACACCGCGCTGAAGGACGCCATGTCCGATCCCCTGACCGGCCTGAGCAACCGGCGCTACCTGACGCAAAAAACCGAAGCCTTGCTGGACGGCGGCGCCGCCGCCGCGCTGGCGATACTGGATCTCGATTTCTTCAAGCGCATCAACGACAGCCGCGGCCACGACGTCGGCGACCTGATCCTCAAGCATTTCGCCGGCCAGTTGCAGACCCATGCCCGGCGCGATGACCTGGCCGGCCGCCTGGGCGGGGAGGAATTCCTGTTGGTGATGCCGGGCGCCACGCCGGAGGTGGCGGGCCAGCTGCTGGACCGGCTGCTGGCGGCGGTACGCGCCAGCGCACCGCTGGAGGCCGATCCCGCCATGCGCTACACCTGCTCGGCCGGGGTGGCCTACAGCCGGCCGAATGAAACCATGACCTGCCTGCTGCAGCGCGCCGATGCGGCGCTGTACCGCGCCAAGGCCGAAGGCCGCGACCGCTACCTGGAGGCCGGCTAGGCGCCGGTCAGCGCGAGCCGCCCCGGGTGTATTCGGGGAACATTTCCTTGAGCAGGAAGGCCATCAATTCTTTTTCGTCTTCCGGACGCGCGCTCAGCGTCACGACCTTGCCCAGGCGGCGCGATTCCCACTGGAAGTCGCCCTGCTTTTCCTTGCGGATGATCTTGATCATTTCCTTGGCCACCGCCGTCTCGATATCCTGCTCGGCGCCCTGCTCCACGTGAATCTGCTGCAGCCAGTTGCGCTTGAAGTTGGTGTTCCAGCCACGGAATTTCACCTCGGCGCTACGGAAGCTCTTGTTGACCTGGAATACCCCGCCGGTATCGTCCTTGTCGGCGCCGCTGCTCTGGCCGGCGCCGTTGGAGCGCGCGATGTTGGCCTTGGCGATGCGGTTGGCGCGCTCGGCGTCGCTCTCCACCGGGGCCGGCGGCGCCGGTTGCGGGTTCTGCGATTCACGTGCGGCGCGGCGCTTGGCGATCATTTCCGACATATCCTGCTCGGGCGGCGGCGTCATGGTGGCCTGCACCGGCGGCACATAGGTTTCCAGCTTGGGCCGCACGGCCTGCGGCGTGTCCTTCGACACCACCTGCTTGCGCGGCGGCGGTTTGGCGGCCGTGGCCGGTTGAGGCTTGGTGACCGGCTTGTTGGGGACTTTCTTCTCAGGCAAGGGCGCGATGTAGACCATCTGGCCGCCCTTGGGCGGGGCCGACTTGGTCGGCGCCGGCGACGGCACCAGCAGGTAGTACAGCACGCCCAGCAAGTGCAGGCCGATCGAGATACCGATGCCGATGCGGTTGTTTTTCGACTTGCGTTCCCAAACGGCGTAACCGTCCTGCGCCGACGGCAGGCGCTGGCCGCAGGTTTCGCAGTATTCGGAATTTGCCGTAAGAATGTGGGAGTCGTGATGCAAGATGCAGACCTTGGGAAGCGCTGAATTCGTCAAAATGGGGCAATAGTGCCAGAGTCCCGCTATTTTGGGAACCGATGCCACAGCATGATACCAGCACCAGGGTATTCACTTTACAAGTTCCCCGTCTTGATGGGTGTTACCGTATGTATCCGGCCCCTTGCGGCGACGCCCGGCGCGACGCGGATTTTGCGCCATCTGCGCCACCATCATGGCCACGCAACGGTCCGCATCGAGCACCTGCCGCGACCGCATCAGCGGCCGGGGCAGCGCATAGGTGTAGTAATGCGCGCCCTCGACCGGGTAGCCCAGCGCCCACAGATTCGACAGCACCTCCCCCTGGCGGTCGAGCGGCTGGCCGTCGCGGTTGATGTCGATGCCGCCCGGATGGAACACGCCGTTGTAATAAGGCCGGAACAGCCCGCGTTTTAACATATTACGGATAAGTAATGATGTATCGGTTTCGGGGAAAAATCCGTCCAATCTTGCAATAACGACCACGTCGACCGGCTGGTTTTCCACGCCGCCCGCAAATTTGGTGCTCAACACATAGGTCGAGTCGTTTTCATCGATTTCGATGCGGCTGCCGGGGCCGGAACGGATCGCCACCACGCCGGCGTCCAGCAGCGCCAGCAACTCCTGGTTGCGCCGCAGCGGCGGCCCGAACGCGGCGCGGTTGATGGCCGGGTGGTAGACGTTGAGGAATTTGCGGTGCGAGCCCGGCGTTAGCCCGCCATGCTCGATGGCCGCCTGCAAGGTGGCGCGCACGTCGCGCAGCACGTCGGTGGCGGCCTTGGCCGGACTGGCAAGATTGCCTTGCCGCGCCTGCGCCAGATCGTCGCGAAGCCAGTCGCGGAAGTAGGCGCTGAATTCGGCCAGCGAGGCGAATTGCCGGTCCTGCAAGGGAAACAACAGCGTGGCGAACAGCGTGTCCTCATCGATGGCGACGGCGCCCGGCGTGGCGTGATAGACCTCGGCCATCTCGCGCTTGAGCAGGGGCAGCAGCTCGCGATCGAAATCGAGCTGTGGGCTGCCACGCGTCATCAGCGCCTGGCGCCGCAGCGCCGCCACCGCGTCCGGCGTGAACCAGCGCGGCTGGTGGCGGCCGTCCACGCCCTTCTGGTTCACGCCGCGCGCCGCATACGGCAAGCAGTTGCGCGAACACAACGTCAACTGCGGTTCGCGCCCCGAAGGCTGGTAGCGCAGCCCCTCGCCGTCCGAAATGAATTCGCCGCCCCGCCCCACCGTCAGGTCGGCGATGACGTCGTGCGCGCTCAGGCCCAGGCCCTGGATCGCCACCCGGGCGCCGGCGCCGATGCGCGACAGCTGCTCCACCGGATAGACCTGGCGCACGAAGGCCAGCTTGCTGTTGTAGCGCGCGTGATCCTGCGCGAACTTGGCCAGCCAGGCGTCCAGGTCGCTGGGCAGGTTGGCGCCGTGGCCAGTGGTCAGGAAAACGAAATCGCTGCAGACGATGTAGCCGGTCTCCAGCTCGACCACGAAGCCGCC
The DNA here is from genome assembly GCF_054461335.1 of Duganella paludis. Lineage (NCBI taxonomy): Bacteria > Pseudomonadati > Pseudomonadota > Betaproteobacteria > Burkholderiales > Oxalobacteraceae > Duganella > Duganella paludis. Next base: position 3,543,655 of record NZ_CM136922.1, on the reverse strand, counting down.
GTCCGGCTGGCGGCGCAGGTCCACCGCGCGCAGGCGGTGATGGGTGAGCGAGACGCCAGCAGGCAGCGCCGCCGCGACCTGCTGGTAGACCCAGGCCAAGTATTCGCCCAGCAGGCTGCGTGGCAGGTAGTCGCCGTCCGTGATGTCGTAGCCGCCATGGCCGCCCAAGCGGTAGTAGCGCTCGCCTACGCGGCGATAACCCATCTGCCGCGCCCAGGCCGTCAGGGAGGGCGCTGGGCACACCGGCGCGTAGCGCACGGCGCTGGGGGCCGGAAACATGGTGACCTGGCTGGCCAGCGTGTTGATCAGCAAATGCTGCGGCTGGCGTGCGGCGTGCACGCCAGCGCCGCAGTCGCCGGGATCGATGAGGGTGATGTCGAGCAGGAGTTGGCGGGCCGCAGCCACGGCGGCCAGACGCTCAAAAACGCTGAGTCCGCGCGGGCCCATGCCGATGATGGTGATACTGGTGCGTTTCATCTGATCGCCTCTTTATCATGAACAACTTGCTCATGATAAAGAGACGACTTCAAATCAACTTGTCACCGCTCAATGCTTGTTCACGGCCTTCAGCGGAACCGCGTGCACGGCCTCGTGCTGGACCGGCGGAATGGCCTTGTCGGCGTCGATTTCCGCATCCAGCATCGGGCCGGTGCCACTGTACTTATCGAGGAACAAGTAAATCACGGGCGTGATGTACAGCGTGATCACTTGCGAGAAGATCAGGCCGCCCACCACCGCCAGGCCCAGCGGCTGGCGCAGCTCGGCGCCGGCGCCCAGGCCGAGGGCGATCGGCAAGGCGCCCATCAGCGCGGCCATGGTGGTCATCATGATCGGGCGGAAGCGCAGGATGCAGGCCTCGCGGATCGCCTGCTCCGGCGTCATGCCCTGGTTGCGCTGCGCGTGCAGCGCGAAGTCGATCATCATGATGGCGTTCTTCTTGACGATACCGATCAGCATCAAAATACCGATGATGGCGATCATGGTCAGGTCCAGATTGAACAGGCGCAGCGTGATCAGCGCGCCCACCGCCGCCGACGGCAGGCCGGCCAGGATGGTCAGCGGGTGGATGTAGCTCTCGTACAACACACCCAGCAGCACGTAGATCACGCCCAGCGCGGCCAGGATCAGGATCAGCTGGCTGCCTTGCGAACTCTGGAACACCGCCGCGTCGCCGCCGTAGTTGGTGATGATGGACGGCGGCAGGTGCATGTCGGCGGCCCAGGCGTCGATCTTGCCGGTGGCGGTGCCCAGTGGCACGTCCGGCGCCAGGTTGAACGACAGCGTGATCGCCTGCAGCTGGCCCTGGTGATTGACGGCGGTCGGGCCGATGGTGCGCTCCACGGTGGCAAAGCTGGACAGCTGCACCAGCTGGCCGGTCTTGTTGCGCACCGAGATTTTGGTCAGCGCGCTGTCGAACTGGCGATCAGCGTCGGCCGCTTCCAGGATCACGTAATAGCTGGCGGCCGGCGAATAGATGGTCGACACCTGGCGCTCGCCAAAGGCCAGGTAGAGCGCGGTGCGGATGTCGCTGATGGCCACGCCCAGGCTGTTGGCCTTGTCGCGGTCGATCTTCAGCGAAGCCTGCAGGCCTTTGTTCTGCGAATCGCTGGTGACGTCGCGGAAGTCCGGATCGGCGCGCATGCGGTCCATGTACTTCTCGGCCCACTCATTGAGCGCGCCGGGGCTGACCGATTGCAGCGTGTACTGGTAGCGGCTCTTGGACTGGCGGCCGCCGAGCTGCAAGTTCTGCACCGGGCTCAGGTAGACCGAGATGCCGGGCACCTGCTTGGTGGCCTTGCGCAGGCTGTCGAGCACCTGCGGCATTTTCTGGCGCTGGTTGCGCGGCTTGAGCACCATGAACATGCGGCCGGTGTTGCCGCCGCCGACGAAGGAAGTGACGTCCTGCACGTTCGGGTCGGCCTTGATGACGGCGGCCACCTTTTCCTGCAGCTCCAGCAGCGCGGCCGAGGAAATGTCTTCCGAGGCCTCGGTGTTGACGCGGATCTGGCCCAGGTCTTCCTCCGGGAAAAAGCCTTTTGGAATCGTGATGTACAACACCACCGTCAGCACGAAGGTGCCCAGCGCGGCCAGCAGCACGATGAAGCGGAAGCGCAGCGCCGTATCCAGCGTGCGGGCGTAGAAGTTGCGCAGTGCACCGAAACCGGCTTCGAACCAGCGGCCGATGAAGTTGCCCTTGTCGTGCTCAGGGTCGATGGCGTCGGCCGGCAGCAGGCGGCTGGCCAGCATCGGCACCAGCATCAGCGACACCGCCGCCGACACCAGCACCGACAGCGCCACCACCACGGCGAATTCGTGGAACATCAGGCCGATCACGCCCGGCATGAAGAAGATCGGAATGAACACCGCCACCAGCGAGACGGAAATCGAGATGATGGTGAAGCCCATTTCCTTGGCGCCCACCAGCGAGGCCTCCAGCGGCCGCTTGCCCATCTCGATGTGGCGCACGATGTTTTCCAGCACCACGATGGCGTCATCGACCACCAGGCCCACGGCCAGCGTGATGCCGAGCAGCGAGACGTTGTCCAGCGAGTAGCCGAAGGCATACAGCAGCGCAAGCGCACCGAGCAGCGAGATCGGCATGGTGATGGCCGGAATGAAGGTGGCGGCGGCGCGGCGCAGGAACAGGAAAATCACCATCACCACCAGGCCCACCGTCAGCAGCAGGGTCAGGTTGACGTCGTGAATCGCTTCGCGGATCGACACCGAGCGGTCGTTGACCAGGTTGATGTTGATCGACGCTGGCAACTGGGCCTTGAACTGCGGCAGCAGGCGGCGCACGCCATCCACCACCTGCACGGTGTTGGCGTCCGGCTGGCGCTGCACCAGCAGCACGATGGAGCGCTCGCCGTTGTAGCTGCCGGCGGCCTTGGTCGACTGGAAGCTATCCTGTACGTCGGCCACGTCGCGCAGGCGCACCGATTCGCCGTTGCGCTGGGCGATGATCAGGTTGGCGTAGTCGGAGGCCTTCATCAGCTGGGCGTTGCCGGTGATGGTCAGCGTCTGGCTCGGGCCGTCCAGGATGCCGAGCGGGGTGTTGGCGTTGGCCGATTTGATCGCCTGCTGCAACTCGTCCAGCGTGAGGTTGCGCGCGTTCATCAGGTCCGACTTGGCGCGGATGCGCACGGCGAAACGCTTCTGGCCGTTGACCGATACCTGGGCTACGCCCGGCAGGGTCGACAGGCTGGGGGCGATCAGGTTTTCCGCGTAGTCGTTCAGCTCCGACAGGGTCAGCGATGGCGAATTCATGGTCATGAACAGCACCGGCGCATCGGCAGGGTTGACCTTGCGGTAGGACGGCAGGTCGGTCATCTCGACCGGCAACTGGCGCTGGGCGCGCAACAGCGCCGCCTGCACGTCGACCGCCGCTTCGTTGACGTTGACGCTCGGATCGAACTCCAGGGTCAGCGAGGAATTGCCGAGCGTGTTGGTGGAGGTGATCAGCGCCAGGCCGGCGATGGTGGAAAACTGTTTCTCCAGCGGCAGCGCCACCGAAGACGCCATGGTGTCCGGCGAAGCGCCCGGCAAGTCGGCCGAGACGTTGATGACCGGCGTGTTATAGCTGGGCAGCGCCGCTACCGGGATGTAGAAGTACGACAGCACGCCGGCCAGGATCAGCGAGGCCGACAGCAGCACCACCATCACGGGACGGCGGATGCACAATTCGGAAAGGTTCATTGATTAGCCTTTCTGCTTAGTACCATCGGCGGTGGCGATGCGCACCTTGCCGCCCGGCCGCAGGTTCTGCTTGCCGTCAACGATGACCTGTTCATCGCCATTGAGCCCGGTCACGGCGGCGCTTTCGCCAAACGCGTGCAAGCGCTTGATATTCACCACCTTGGCGGATTGGTCCTTGTCGACCGCATAGACGAAGGTGCCCCGGGTGTTGCTAATGATAGCGTTTTGCGGGATCACCGTCGCATCTTTTATGACGTGCGAAATGAGCTGGGTGTTGACGTACTGGCCCGGCCACAGGCTGGTGTCCTTGTTGTCGAACTGGGCTTTCACCCGGATCACGCCGGCCACCGGATCGACCGTGTTGTCGATGAAGCTGAGCTTGCCGTTCACGGCCAAGGTCGAGTTGTCGAGCTTGACCTGCACCGGCACCGCGCCTTCGCGCTGGGCCGCCATCAGGCCGGCCAGCGCGGTTTCCGGCAGCGTGAAGGCGACCGTGATCGGATCGAGCTGGGTGACCGAAGTCAGCAAGGTGGTCATCTGCACCAGACTGCCCGGATAAACGTTGATGGCGCCGACGCGGCCGGTCATCGGCGCGCGGATCGCGGTGTAGCTGGCGTCGACGCTGGCCGAACGGGCGGCGGCGATGTCGGCGTTGAGCAGCGCGCGGGCCGAATCGACCTGGCTCTTGAGCGTGTCGACGGCGTTCTGGGCGATGAATTTCTGCTCCAGCAGTTCCTGCGCGCGCTTGTACTGGCGCTCGTAGTCGGCCAGCGCGGCGCGGTCGCGCTCGACCTGGGCCTGCGCCTTGTCCACGTTGGCGCGCTCGCTGCGATCGTCCAGTGTGAACATCAGCTCACCGGATTTAACAAACTGGCCTTCCTTGATGTGCACCTTGGCGATGGTGGCGGTGGTCTGCGGGTGCAGGTCGACGGTGCTGATCGGGGTCACGGTGCCATTCGCCTGCAAGACTACCGGTACATCCTGGCGTTTCGGGGCGACGATGCTGACCGTGGTCGGGCCTTGTGGGCCGTTCATTTTACCGCCGGCGGCCGGCGTCGCACCGTGGGGCATCAGATACCAAACGCCGCCGCCGATTACGAGTACCGCGCCTACCAGGAGTGCTAAGGAAGATTTTTTCATTTTTCTAATAATAATTTTTACATCAGAAACATTGCCGCCCTGAATAAGGCGAAATATTGTCGCATAGTATGTACGAGAAAAACTGCAACAGTATTACCGCCGGGCAGTTTTTTCTGCGCGAGTATTGGTTAGTGGCCGGTGTAGTACTCGGGCACTACCAGCGTCACTTCCAGGCCGCCGTCTTTATGGTTGGACAGGGTGACGTTGGCGCCGTGCTGCTCGGCGATATTGCGGGCGATGGTCAGCCCCAGTCCGGTGCCGCCCGAGGCGCGCGAGCGCGAGGTTTCGATGCGGTAAAACGGCTCGAACACGCGCGCCATCTGGTCCGGCGCGATGCCGGGGCCGCCGTCGCGGATGCTGATGCGCGCCGCGCCGGCCATGCGCTCCACTGTGACATGGGCGTAGTGGCCGTACTTGACGGCGTTGTCGATCAGGTTGACCAGGCAGCGGCGGATCGCCATCGGCCGGCCCATCAACGCCATGGCCGCGCGGCCGCGCAGATCGACCTGCTGGCCGACGTCGGTGGCGTCGCTGCAGACGCTGTCGAGCAGCGCGTCGAGGTCGAGCGCCTGCATCGATTCGGTCGAGTCCATGCTGCGCGCCAGGTCCAGCCCTTCCTTGACCATTTCCTGCATGGCCGAGAGGTCGTCGACCAGGCGCTGCTTGAGGTCGGCGTCGCCGACTTTTTCCAGGCGCAGGCGCAGGCGCGTGAGCGGCGTTTGCAGGTCGTGGGTGATGGCGGCCAGCATCTGGGTGCGTTGCGTGATGTGCTGGCGGATGCGCGCCTGCATGGCGTTGAAGGCGGCGCTGGCCTGGCGGATCTCGGATGCGCCGCTGAGCACCACCGGCGGGTGATTGATGTCGTTGCCCAGGTCCTTGGCGGCCTGCGCCAGGCGCTTGAGCGGACGGATGGTCATGCGTGCCACCAGGTAGGCCAGGAAGGCAATGCTGAGCAGGAACGGCAGCAGCGACAGCAGCTCGCTCTGGCCGGCCGGCGGCGGCTGGCGCGGCGGCAGCACGGACAGCTTGAGCATCTGGCCGTCGTGCAGTTGCACGTTCATGGTCTCGCAGGTGCCGCGCCACTGGGTCGAGGCGAACATGCTGGTGGTCTGGCGCGGCAGGTCGCAGGCGGCCGGGTGCTCGGCCAGTGGACCCAGCTTGTAGCGCTCGCCCAGGCGTTGTTGCAATTGGGTAGAGAATTCGGTCGGCGCCAGGCGCTGCGCTTGCGGCGTGTCGCTCATTTCCAGTCGCACCGTGCCACGGTTGGCGACCGCCAGGAAGGTCGGGCGCGCGCTTTCCGGCATGACGTCGGCGGTGGTGATCAGTTGTTCGGCCCGTTCCAGCGCGTGGAAGTCGCGGTAGCGCTCCAGTGCGCGCGTGCGTTCGTTGACGGCCAGCCACTGGGTCAGCGCCGCCGAAGCGACGATGCCCAGCAACAGCACCAGGAACACACGCCCGGTCATGGAGCCGAAGAAGACTTTCACGCCTGCGGCTCCACGGTCACCTGGCCGGCCAGCACGTAGCCGCCGTTGCGCACGGTCTTGATGATTTGCGGCATGCGCGCGTCTTCGCCGAGCTTCTGGCGCAGGCGGCTGATCTGGATGTCGATCGAGCGGTCGAACGGATCGGCGTCGCGGCCTTGGGTGAGGTTCAGCAGCTGGTCGCGGTTCAGCACGCGGTTCGGATGTTCAAGGAAGACCTTGAGCAGGCGAAACTCAGCGCCCGACAGCATGATGACGATGCCGTCCGGATTGAGCAGGTGGCGCGCGGTCAGGTCCAGCGTCCAACCGGAGAATTTCATCTGCTGCGCCTTGTCGGCGCCGCTGCCGACCGGCATGGCGTTGCTACGACGTAGAACGCTGCGGATGCGCGCCAGCAGCTCGCGCGGCTCGAAGGGCTTGGGCAAGTAGTCGTCCGCGCCCATTTCCAGGCCGAGGATGCGGTCCAGCGGTTCGTTGCGGGCGGTGAGCATGATGACCGGCAGGGTCGAGTGGGCGCGCAGCTTGCGGCACAGGGTCAGGCCGTCGTCGCCGGGCAGGTTGAGATCGAGCACCACCAGCTCAGGGCGACCCTCGTCGAGCTGCTTCCACATGCCGGCGCCGTCGGCCGCGCACAGGGCGCGATAGCCGTTCGATTCGAGGTAGTCTGCGAGCAGGGTGCGGATGTCGCGATCGTCGTCGACGATTAATATAGTAGATGTCGGTTCCATGCGCCCATTATCCATGCAAGACCATCCGGCTATTGTATCGTCTTGTATAAGGCTGTAGGGGCTTCTCGCCGGGGAAACATCTGGATACAAAAACTTCGGCCGGCGCAACGTCACAGCAACCTTGGAACGCCAACATGGTATCAAGCGCGGAAACGCGGCGATGAATAAACTCTCAACCATGAAGGAACGACCATGAACATCTTACGCAAAAGCATATTGATCGGTTTCACCGTACTGGGCATGGCCGCAGCGCATGCCCAGGATACCCAGACCGGCCGCGACACCCATCCGACCAAGGAACAGATGCAGGCCCGCATGGCCGACATGTACGCCAAGCGCCAGGCGCGCTTGCACGACTTGCTGAAACTGAGCGCGCAGCAGGAAGCGGCGTGGGCCAACTACCAGGCGGCCATCAAGCCGGCCTTCGACGGCAAGCGCATGGAGCACAAACGCGGCGAGAAGCTGACCGCTCCGCAACGCCTGACGTTAGCGCTGGATATGACCAAGAAGCGCGAAGCGATGCTGGAAACCCGCCTGCAGGCCGTGACCGCGTTTTACGGCCAACTGAGCCCGGCGCAGCAAACGCTGTTCGATGAGCACGGCATGCGCGGCCAGTGGGGACAGCGTGGTCGTCACGGCCGCTTCGGCCATGGTGACCGTGGCGGCCAGCGCAGCTGATTAGTTCAGCGCGCCCAGGGATGCGGTGAACTTCGCCGCATCCTGATAGCCGATCACGCGCGCGTTGGGGATTTCCTTGCCCTGCTTGTCGAACAGGATGATGCCCGGCGGGCCGAACAGGCCGAAGCGTTTCAGCATGGCCTTGTCGTCGGCGTCGTTGGCGGTCACGTCGACTTGCAGCAGCACGCTGTTCGCCAGCTTGGCGCGCACTTGCGGATCGACGAAAGTCAGCTTCTCCATCTCCTTGCAGGACACGCACCAGTCGGCGTAGAAGTCCAGCATGGCGGTCTTGCCGCCGGTCTGGGCCAGCACGGCGTCCAGCTGCTGCACGGTCTTGATGCGCTGGAAAGCCAGCGGCGCTTCGTGCGCGGCCTTGGCGCCGGCCAGATGCGACAGCGGCGCCAACGGATCGCGTCCGCCGCTGACCACGCCCACCAGTTGCGCGACGCCCAGCACGGCAACGATCACGCCGACCGACTTGGCCACCCACTGGCCGGAATTCAGCAGCAGGTACATGCCATAGCCGACCAGCAGCGCGGCCCAGCCCATCATCTGCACGGCGCCGGGCAGCACCGGCGACACCAGCCACCAGCCCACCGCCAGCATCAGCACGCCGAAGAAGCGCTTCACGGAATCCATCCACATGCCGGCCTTCGGCAGCAGCGTGCCGGCCGACACGCCCACCAGGATCAGCGGCACGCTCATGCCCACCGCCATGGCGAACAGCGCGCTGCCGCCGATGACGATGTCGCGCGACTGGCTGATGTAGACCAGCGCGGCGGCCAGCGGCGCGGCCACGCAAGGGCCCACGATCAAGGCCGAAATCGCGCCCATCACGAACACGCCGGCCAGCTTGCCGGAGGACTGGCGGTTGGAGACGGTGCTCAGTTTGTTTTGCAGCGCGGCCGGCACCTGCAGCTCGTAGAAGCCGAACATCGACAGCGACAACAAGGCCATCAACAGGGCGAAGGCGCCCAGCACCCACGGATTTTGCAGCGCGCTGGCCAGTCCTTCGCCGGCCAGGCCGGCAGCCACGCCCAGCGCGGTGTAGACCAGGGCCATGCCGAGCGCGTAGGTGACCGACAGGATCAGGCCGCGACTGCGGCTGCTGCCCGCGCCTTCGCCGACGATGATCGACGACAGGATAGGCACCATCGGCAGCACGCAAGGCGTGAACGACAGGCCCAGGCCCAGCAAGGCGAACAGCGGCAGGATCACCAGTAGCTTGCCGCTTTTCAAAGCCGCTTCCAGACGGCCGGATTCGCTGGCCGGCGCGGCGACTACCGGCGCGGCGACCGGCGCCGGCGGCGTGGTGTCGGTGGCGGTCGGCGTCGGCACGGTGTAGATGTTGACGCCCGGCGTGACGGCGGCCGGCTTGCCTTCGCCGACGGCGGCTGGCGCGGCGGGCGCGGCTGCGGCGGCGGAGGTTGATGCGGTGGCGGCGGTTGCAGCGGTTGCAGCCGTGGCAGTCGCGGGTACGGCGGGCAAAGGCACCGAGCCGCTACCGGTCAGCGACGCCTTGTAGTCCTGCGGCGAATAGCACAGCCCTTTTTCCGAACAGCCCTGCCCGCTCACCTGCAAGGTGAACGGACCGTTGACGTCCACCGGTATCGTGATGGTCAGGCCCTTGCGATACGTCTCCACATCCTTGGCGAAAGTCTCGTCGTAGTGCACCTTGCCCGGCGGGATCTGCGGCACGCCCAGCTTGGCGCCGACGGCGCTGAACTTGAAGCGCTCGCGGTACATGTAATAGCCATCGGCGATCTGGAAATTCACGGCCACGGTATGCCCGTCGACCATGCGCGCCGAGAACTTGAAGGCCTCGGACGGATCGAGGAAATCCTCGGCACGGGCGGGCTGCAACAAGAGCGCGATCAACGCCAGCAGGGGCGCGATCAAGCGGGCAAAGCGGGTGTAGGGAGCGAATCGGGACATGAAAAATCTTCTCTCGGAGGGAGTGGTCGTTGAAGCAACAGCATAGTACACCGAGCGCGCTTTTCCCGCCTGAGCACGGCCTTAAAAGCTTGTTTCATGCGAAACTCGGCTTTTTCAAGCCACTGGAGTCCCGCATGTCTTCATTCCGTCCCCTGCTGTTGTCCGCTCTCGCCCTGAGCGCCCTCCCCGCGCTGGCGCAAGCGCCGGCCAAAGCCCTGAACGCCATCTCGGCCAAGGATCTGCTGGAGCACATCCAAACGCTCGCGTCCGACGACTTCGAAGGCCGCGCCCCAGGGACGGCCGGCGAAACCAAAACAGTGGCCTACATCCAGCAGGAATTCAGGAAACTGGGCCTCAAGCCAGGCAATCCGGACGGCAGCTGGGTGCAAGCGGTGCCGATGCGCGGGCAAAAGCCGACGCCGAGCTTCAGCTACACCATCGGCGGCCAGAAAGTGGCGCTGAGTTTCCCGAATGACTATGTTGCGCATTCGACCAGCCAACCGACCAGCGTCAACGTCAACAACTCGGAAATCGTGTTTGTCGGCTACGGCGTGCAGGCGCCGGAATACGGCTGGGACGATTACAAGGGCGTCGATGTGCGCGGCAAGACCATCCTGATGCTGATCAACGACCCGGCCGTGGTCGATCCGTCCAATCCGGACCAGCTGGACCCGGCCATGTTCAAGGGCAAGGCCATGACCTACTATGGCCGCTGGACCTACAAATACGAAATCGCCGCCAAGCTGGGCGCGGCCGCAGCCATTATCATTCATGAAACAAAACCGGCCGCCTATCCGTGGGACGTGGTGCGCAGCGGCGGCGTCGCCGAACACTTCAGCCTGTTGCGTAGCGGCGATGATCCGGACGCGCCGACGGTGCCGGGCTGGATCCAGCTGGATAAAGCCAAGGCCATGATGGCCGCCGCCGGCTACGATTTCGACACGCTGAAAAAACAGGCGCTGACCAAGGAATTCAAACCGGTCAGCCTGAAAGGCACGGCCGATTTTAAAATCGAAAATAACGCCCGCACCGTGAATTCGAAAAACGTGGTGGCGAAAATCGAAGGCAGCGATCCCAAGCTGAAAAATGAATATGTGATTTACAGCGCCCACTGGGACCATCTGGGCATCGATGAACAATTGCCCGGCGAGCGCAACAAACAGATTTATCATGGCGCGCTGGATAATGCCTCCGGCGTCGCAGCGTTAATGGAGCTGGCAAAAGCCTATAAAGCGCTGCCGAAGGCGCCAAAGCGTACGATTCTGTTCATCGCAACGACTGCGGAAGAAAAAGGTCTGCTCGGCGCGAAATATTATGCTGCGCATCCGCTCTATCCGCTCAAGCAAACCATCGCCAATATAAATATCGATGGGATCAACGCTTGGGGTAAAACAGCGCAAATCGAAAACGTCACGTCGGGACATTCAAGCATCGATGGCCTGCTGGAAAAATACGCGAAAACCCAAGGCCGCCTGATGGAAAAAGACAGCCGCTCCGAGCTGGGCAGTTTCTACCGCGCCGACCAACTGGAATTTGCGCGTGCCGGCGTCCCGGTTTTATATACCAAAGCCCGCAGCCGTTATTTGGAAAAACCTGAAAACTATGCAAAAGAAGTAGTCGACAACTATTTCACGCACGACTACCACCAACCAACGGATGGCGTGCGCACCGACTGGGACTTCAGCGGCGGCGTACAAGATATTCAACTGTTATTCCAGGTCGGCCTCGACATCGCCCAAGGCGTCACGCCCACCTGGAACGCCGGCTCCGAATTCAAAGCCGCCGGCGACAAGCGCCTGAAATAAAAATCCGGGGTCAGGTCCTCCATTGCTACACGGGCTCAGCCTTTGCGAACGCAACGACTGAGCCCGTGTAGCAATGGAGGACCTGACCCCGGATTGCGACCCCGGATTGGACTCAAAAATGGTTTGTACATGCCAAATTCTGGCATGTACTTCCTTATGCTTGCGCCAGTTCCCCTGCGCGCCGCACCGCTGTTACACGGCGGGAGGCGCGTTTGCGCCACCAGATGATGACGCCGGTGACGCTCAGCATCGCCACCACCACACCCATGAACGAAATCAGGATGCGTCCCGGCAGTCCTAATATACGACCGGAATGCAGGGGGAATTGCGCCTGCACGAAGATATCCGCCGCCGTGCCTTTCCATGGCAAACGCTCGCCCAGCAATTTACCTGCGCCGTCATAATATAAATACGCCGGGCCTACGCCGCCCGCGCCATGGTCGTCGCCCGGTTTATAAAAGCTGATGCCATAGACATCAAATGCGCTGGTATAAAACACGCTGCCGACCGGTTCTTTCCATTCCCGTTTCGTCGCCTCCTCGGCCGCTGTTTGAATCACCGTGGCATATTCCACGTTAGCAGTATATGGTTTGTGGATGGCGGCCATCGGACGTGTATCGAATGGCGTTGGCGTTACCTTCGATATTTTGCTCATCACAGGATAAAATACTTCGTTGTACAGATTTAACGAGAACGCAGTGAAGGCTAGAATAAACAATAATATCCAGGTCCATAAACTGAAAGCGCGATGCAGGTCGAAATTCAGTTTGCTGCCGCCGCCATTCCAGCGGATTTTCCAGGCCGGTTTCCAGCGCTGCATCCACGGCTTGCTTGCGCCTTCCCGGCGCAATGGCAGGGTGAGGTAAAAACCGACGAAGCTGTCGATTACCCAGATAATGGCGATACCACCCATCAGCCATAATCCCCAGCGGTCGATTCCCCACATTTCGGGAATATGCAGGGTGTAATGCAAGCGATACAGGAACGATACAAACGTTTCCTTGGTAATCGGCCAGACCGCGCCCCATTCCCGTTTGCCCAATTCCGCACCGCTGACCGGATCTACAAATACCTGATTAAAACCTGGCTCATATAGCTTTTGCGTAGCGGGATTAACGCGTGGCGTCACGCCGAAGGCAATCGATTCTCCCGGCATGACCTGCAGCGGCATGAACGATACGCTCACCTGCGGATAGCGCGCCTCCAGTTGCCTGGCCAGCTCCAGGGTCGGCTGCGGCTTGCCCGGCGTGTGGGCTTCCATCAGGTGCGGGTTGAGCACGTCGTCCAGCTCGTGGTCCCACGAAATGATGGCGCCCGTCACGCCGCTGATAAACAGGAAGCCGGCCGTCAGCAGGCCGAGGTAGCGGTGGATCAGTGTCCAGAAGGCGCGCATGTCTGTCTCCGTTTAGAACTTGTACTTCAGCGTCAGCGAGGTGCTGCGTGGCGCGGCGTACGTGATGGCGCCATAGGCGGCAAACATGCCGAAGTGCGTCTTATCGAAGGCGTTCTTGACGTTCAGCTGGGCCGACAGCTTGTCGCTGATGTCGTAGCGCGCCATCAGGTCGACCAGGGCGAATCCTTTCTGCTCGATCAGGCCGCCATTGGCCGCCAGCGCAGTCGCCGGCGCGTTCGGATCGGCCGTGTAGGTGCGGCTTTCGAAGTTGACGCCGCCGCCCACGGTCAACTTGCTGAGGTCGCCCGGCAGGTTGTAGGTGGTGAACACGCGGAACAGCTTGCGCGGGTAGATGCTGTTGATGTCCGCACCGGCCGCGTCCTTGGCGCGGAACAGGCTGTAGCCGGCGCTGGCATTCCAGCCGCGCGCCAGTTCACCCGACACTTCCGCTTCGAAGCCACGGCTGGTGGCGCCTTCGGAAGCGATGTAAAAGTCCTGTGGAATGCCGCTGCCGTTGGGGACCTTGCCGCCGAACTGGCCCAGGTTGTCCTGCTTGATGTGGAACAGGCCCAGCGAGGCGTTCACCTTGCCGTCCAGGAATTCGCCCTTGATGCCGACTTCGCTGCTCTTGCCTTCCACCGGGTCCAGCGTCTTGCCGCCCTTGTCCTTCAGGTTTTGCGGCTGGAAGATGCTGGTGTAGCTGGCGTAGGCGGAGTAAGTGTGGTTGATGTCGTAGATCAGGCCGGCATATGGCGTGATTTCGTTGTCGTTCTTCAGTTCATACGCGGCCGTCCACACGCCGTGGCCGGTTTTCTTGTAGTTGGTTACGCGGGCGCCGACGATCAGCTTGAGCGGATCGGCGAGCGAGAAGCGGGCCACGCCGTACAGGGCTTCCTGCTTGGTTTCGCTCTCTTCGTAGAAGCTTGGCGCGCCCCATACCGGTTCCGGATAGGCGGACGGGTTGTAGGTGTTGAAGTTGCCCACCTCGGTGGCCGTGCCGGCGCGGCTGTTGGAGGTGAAGTCCGCCTTCGAGTACATATAGCCGAACGCCGCCTCATGCTTGCGGCCGCCCAGCTCGAACGGGCCGCTCAGCTGCAGGTTGGCGTTGTCCTGCTTGGTCTGGGTGATGTAGGAGCCGGCGAACGCGGACATGCCGAGGCCCGTCGCCTGGTCAGGCACGCCCGACAGGTACAGCAGGTGCGAGTCGCCGCGACGGTCGCCATGGACGGCGCTGGCGCGCAGCGTCCAGCCGTTGTCGAAGCTGTGGTCGAGGTTGACGAAGGCGTTGTTGTACGAAGTCTCCCAGCGCGTCCAGCCGGCGGCCGAGGTTTTGGAGACGTCCCAGTTGGTCAGCGCGCCGTTGGTGTACCAGAACGGCAGGCCGCCCCACATCGAGCCGGTCGGATCGGTTTCCTGGCGGCTGAAGCCCACGGCCAGCACGGTCTTCGGCGTCAGGTCCGCTTCCACGGTGGCGTACACGGTTTTGCTTTTGCTGGTCAGCAGATTGACCCAGCTGTCGCCCTCGCTGTATTCGCCGACCACGCGGCCGCGCACCGAGCCGTCCTGGCTCAACGGCGTCGACAGGTCGATCTGGCCACGGCGCTCGTTCCAGCGGCCGATGCCCACTTCGGCGCTGCCGGTGAATTCCTTGGCGGTGGCGCGCTTGCGCACCAGGTTGATGGCTGCCGACGGGTTGCCGGCGCCGGTCATCAGACCAGTGGCGCCGCGCACCACTTCCACGCGCTCGTACAGCGCCAGGCTGCTGGCGACTTCGCCCGAGCTCCACGATTGCTCCCAGGTGGTCGGCACGCCGTCGATCTGGATGTTGTCGATGTCGAAGCCGCGCGCGGTGAAGCCGGCGCGGTTGGTTTCATACTGGTTGACGGAGATGCCGATGACGTTGTTGACGACGTCGGTGACGGTCTGCAGGCCCTGGTCTTCGATGCGCTGCTGCGTCACCACGGTGACCGACTGCGGCGTGTCACGCAGCGACAGGTCCAGCGGCGTGCCGCCCTTGGCCTTGGCGGCCGTGTAGCTGGTGTCGAGCTTCTGCGCCGAGACCTGCACCGACGGCAGCACCGCCGTGTTCTGGTCGGCGTCGCCGCTTTGCGCCTGCGCCAGCAGCGGCATGGCCAGGCTGACCAGTGTGGCCAGACGCGTCATCTTGAATTGCTTGTCCATCTATTCCCCAGTATCGACTTTTTGTAGAAACACGAATGATAACTATTCTCATTCTAAAGTCAATCGGGAGCAATGTAAAAGGGCGAAAAAAAAGCCAGGCTAGGCCTGGCTTTTCAGTACTGCTGACAACGGCTGATTACTCAGCGGTTGGTGCGTCTTCGATGGCGGTGACTTCTGGACGGTCCAGCAGCTCAACGTAAGCCATTGGAGCGTTGTCGCCAACGCGGAAACCCATTTTCAGGATGCGCAGGTAGCCGCCGTTACGTGCAGCGTAACGTGGGCCCAGTTCCGAGAACAGTTTGCCTACGATTTCGCGGTCGCGCAGACGGGCGAATGCCAGACGCTTGTTTGCCAGGGTGTCGGTCTTGCCCAGGGTCAGGATCGGCTCAACAACGCGACGCAGCTCTTTAGCTTTTGGCAGCGTGGTCTTGATGGCTTCATGACGCAGCAGCGAAACGGTCATGTTGCGCAGCATTGCCAGACGGTGGGACGAGGTACGGTTCAGTTTACGGAGGCCGTGACGGTGACGCATGGTACTTCCTTTCGATGTTTATATCCGAGTTCTTCGATCGCTCAACATGAGCGCGGACCGGTTTTTAGTGATTAACGCCTCAGCAACATGCCAGGGCGGTACTGCATCCGTCGTCCCCGCGCAGGCGGGGATCCATGCCGAGCATGCTCAGTATGGACTCCCGCTTGCACGGGAGCGACGGCTCAAAAATTACTTCTCCAGACCAGCAGGCGGCCAGTTTTCCAGCTTCATGCCCAGGGTCAGACCACGGGAAGCCAGGACTTCCTTGATCTCGTTCAGGGACTTGCGGCCCAGATTCGGCGTCTTCAACAGTTCGTTTTCCGAACGCTGGATCAGGTCGCCGATGTAGTAGATGTTTTCTGCTTTCAGGCAGTTGGCCGAACGCACGGTCAGTTCCAGGTCGTCGACTGGACGCAGCAGGATCGGATCGACCAGCGGTGCGCGCGAAGGCGCTTCAGCAGCGGCTTCGGTGCCTTCCAGGGCGGCGAACACGTTCAGTTGATCAACCAGCACGCGGGCCGATTGACGGATCGCTTCTTCCGGCGAAATCACGCCGTTGGTTTCGATGTTGATGATCAGCTTGTCCAGGTCGGTACGCTGTTCAACACGGGCCGATTCCACGAAGTACGACACGCGGCGCACTGGCGAGAACGACGCGTCCAGAATGATGCGGCCGATGGTCTTGTTGGTGTCTTCCGACAGGCGACGCACGTTGCCTGGTACATAGCCACGGCCTTTTTCGACCTTGATCTGCATGTCCAGTTTGCCGCCGGCGGTCAGGTGGGCGATCACGTGGTCCGGGTTGATCAGTTCCACATCGTGTGGCAGATCGATATCCGAAGCCAGGACGGCGCCTTCGCCTTCCTTTTTCAGGGTCAGGGTGACGGAGTCACGGTTGTGCACTTTGAACACAACGCCCTTCAGGTTCAGCAACAGGTCGACCACGTCTTCTTGCACGCCGTCCAGGGACGAGTACTCGTGCACCACGCCGGCGATCGTCACTTCGGTAGGCGCGTAGCCGACCATCGACGACAGCAGCACGCGACGCAGCGCGTTGCCCAGGGTGTGGCCGTAGCCGCGCTCGAATGGCTCCATCACGACTTTAGCGTGACCGGCGCCCAGGGCTTCTACATCGATAATACGTGGTTTCAACAAACTGTTTTGCATGAAATGTCCTTTTCAATACCCTCGGCGCGTTAAGCCGATAAGGCTGATGGCATTAGTGAAAACGCCCGCTCAGAGGAGCGGGCGGGTTTTGGTGCTACTTAGGCTACAGATTAACGCGAGTACAGTTCGACGATCAGCGATTCGTTGACGTCGTTGGCGATCTCGTTGCGCTCTGGCAGGGACTTGAAGGTGCCTTCCATTTTCTTGGCATCGACCGACACCCAGGCTGGCATGCCGCCTTGTTCGGCCAGCGACAGCGCTTCAACGATACGCACTTGTTTCTTGGCTTTTTCGCGCACGGCGATGACGTCGCCGATTTTGACCGAATACGAAGCGATGTTCACAACCTGGCCGTTCACGGTGAAGGCTTTGTGCGAGACCAGCTGACGTGCTTCAGCGCGGGTCGAACCGAAGCCCATACGGTAGGCGACGTTGTCCAGACGGGCTTCCAGCAGTTTCAGCAGGGTTTCGCCGGTGTTGCCTTTGCGACGGTCGGCTTCTGCGAAGTAGCGACGGAACTGACGTTCCAGCACGCCGTACATGCGTTTAACTTTTTGCTTTTCGCGCAGCTGGTTGCCGTAGTCCGAGGTACGAGCGCCCGACTTAACGCCGTGCTGACCTGGTTTGACGTCCAGTTTGCATTTGCTGTCCAGCGAGCGACGTGCGCTCTTCAGGAACAGATCAGTGCCTTCACGGCGGGAGAGTTTTGCTTTAGGTCCGATATAACGTGCCACGGTACTTCCTTTTTAAAATGATGACGTTCCAACCACACGCGTGGTTGAACGCTAGTCTGGTCTGCGGGTGAGCCAGACGTGGCTTAAGTCCGCCGCAAGCGGCAGACGACAATAGCCGGGCAGTATAACCGTTACCGGTTGCCTGCACCAGCTGAATTGTGTAACAGCGAAACCGGCGAGGCCGGTCTAGCCATTAGATACGACGACGCTTTGGAGGGCGGCAGCCGTTGTGTGGAACTGGCGTCACGTCCTGGATCTCGGTGATCTTGATGCCCAGATTGTTCAGCGCGCGCACAGCCGATTCACGGCCTGGGCCTGGGCCCTTGATACGCACTTCCAGGTTCTTCACGCCGCATTCGATCGCGACTTTACCAGCGGCTTCAGCAGCAACCTGCGCTGCGAACGGGGTCGATTTACGCGAACCCTTGAAGCCAGCACCACCGGAGGTCGCCCACGACAGAGCGTTGCCCTGACGGTCGGTGATGGTGATGATGGTGTTGTTGAAGGAAGCGTGAACGTGTGCGATACCTTCGGCAACGTTCTTCTTGACCTTCTTGCGTACGCGAGCTGCTGCTGCGCTGCTTTGTTGCTTAGCCATGTGATTTCCCTAGATTATTTCTTGAGCGATTGAGCGGCTTTGCGCGGGCCCTTGCGGGTACGTGCATTGGTGCGGGTACGCTGACCGCGGACCGGCAGGCCCTTACGGTGACGCATACCGCGGTAGCAACCCAGATCCATCAAACGCTTGATGTTCATGGACAGTTCGCGACGCAGATCGCCTTCGACGATGAATTTTGCTACTTCATCGCGCAGCTTTTCCAGTTCGCTGTCGTCCAGGTCTTTGACCTTTTTATTGGTCGCAATACCCGTCTGCGCGCAGATGAACTTTGCGCGTGGGCGGCCTACACCGTAGATGGCCGTCAGGCCGATAACGGTGTGCTGATGATTTGGGATATTAACCCCTGCAATACGTGCCATTCGTTATTCCTCGATAAATAACGGTTATTAACCTTGACGCTGCTTGTGACGTGGTTCGACGCAGATTACGCGAACAACGCCCTTGCGCTTGATGATCTTGCAGTTGCGGCAGATCCGCTTGACTGAGGCGTTAACTTTCATTATGAACTCTCTTCTAAAAGGTTCGATTATCTAAATTTACTTGGTCCGGAACACGATGCGGGCACGGGACAGGTCGTAAGGTGTCAGTTCGACCGTCACCTTATCGCCAGGCAGGATGCGGATATAGTTCATCCGCATTTTACCTGAAATATGCCCGAGCACCACGTGTCCGTTTTCCAGCTTTACTCGAAATGTTGCATTAGGGAGATTTTCTAAGATCTCACCCTGCATCTGTATGACGTCGTCTTTTGCCATTCGGTATGTTGAAACCGCGCTTATCGCGTCGGAATTCCGCCTTTGAAGTTTGCCTTGCGCAGCAGCGATTCATATTGCTGCGACATGACGTAGTTTTGTACTTGCGCCATGAAATCCATGGTAACAACCACAATAATCAACAGAGAAGTACCGCCAAAATAGAATGGTACTTTCCACTCGGCTACCATGAATTCCGGCAACAAACACACCAAAGTGATGTAGATGGCGCCAGCCAGTGTCAATCGCGTCAGGATCTTGTCGATGTAACGGGCAGTCTGCTCACCGGGACGAATCCCTGGCACAAAGGCCCCGCTCTTCTTCAAGTTATCCGCTGTTTCCTTGCTGTTGAAGACCAGCGCTGTATAGAAGAAACAGAAAAACACGATCGCAATGGCATACAACAGTGCGTGGATGGGCTCGCCTGGCCCCATCGATGCTGCCAAATCTTTCAGGAACCGGACCGCCGGGTTGGCCGTGTCGGCGCCCGTCGTAAACCAGCTCACGATCGTTGCTGGGAACAAGATAATCGACGAAGCGAAGATCGGTGGGATCACGCCGGCCATATTCAACTTCAATGGCAGGTGCGACGTTTGTCCACCGTAAATCTTGTTACCCACCTGGCGTTTCGCGTAGTTGACCAGAATTTTGCGTTGGCCACGTTCCACGAATACCACCAGGAACGTCACCGCAACCACCAGGATCATGATGATGATCGCCGACAGCGCACCAATCGAACCGTTGCTCACCGACTGGCCGAGGCCACCCAGCGCGCCCGGCAGACCGGCAGCGATACCTGCGAAAATGATGATCGAGATGCCATTACCGAGACCACGCTCGGTAATCTGCTCGCCCAACCACATCACGAACATGGTGCCGGTCAACAGCGTAACGACCGTCACGAAACGGAAAGCATAGCCTGGATCCAGCACCAGACCTGCCTGCGACTCTAAAGCAACTGCAATACCGAGCGCCTGGAACGTCGCCAGCACCACCGTGAAGTAACGGGTGTACTGGGTGATCTTGCGTCGGCCTGCTTCGCCTTCCTTCTTCAACGCTTCCATCTGCGGCGAGACGATCGACACCAACTGCATGATGATCGAGGCCGAGATGTACGGCGTGATGCCCAGCGCAAAGACTGTGAAGCGCGCGAGCGCGCCACCACTGAACATGTTCAACATGCCCAGGATGCCGCCCTCTTGCGACTTGAACAGCGCGGCCAATTGTACCGGATCGATCCCGGGAACCGGGATGTGAGCGCCGATACGATAAACCACCAGTGCGCCAAGCAGGAACCAGAGCCGGCCCCAAGGGAAACCAGCTGCTGCACTTTTTGCCAATTGTGGATTAGTCGCCAATTTTCGCTCCGATCAAGCTGTGTGCGGGGCTCAGGCTACCGAGCCGCCGGCTGCTTCGATGGCCGCTTTCGCGCCAGCGGTCACTTTCAGGCCTTTGAGGTTCACCGCTTTGGTGATCTCGCCGGACAGAATGACGCGCACGTCGCGTGCCAGCACGCTCAGTACGCCAGCTTGTTTCAGCACCAGGATGTCGACATCGCCGACCGCCAGGTTGTTCAGGTCGGACAGACGCACTTCAGCTTTGAAGGTGGCGTTGAGCGACTTGAAACCGCGCTTAGGCAGACGACGTTGCAGAGGCATTTGACCGCCTTCGAAGCCGACTTTGTGGAAGCCGCCCGAACGCGATTTCTGACCCTTGTGGCCACGACCTGCGGTTTTACCCAGGCCAGAGCCGATACCGCGGCCGACGCGACGCTTGTAGTGCTTAGCGCCATCGGCTGGTTGAATGGTATTCAGTTCCATGATTTCTCCGTGAGTAAGCCGGGGCTTACGCAACTACTTTAACGAGATACGACACTTTGTTGATCATGCCGCGTACGGATGGGGTGTCTTGCAACTCGGCGACCGAGTTGACGCGACGCAGGCCCAGACCGCGAACGGTGGCACGGTGATCTTGACGAGTGCCAATCAGGCCCTTGACCAGTTGTACTTTGACGGTTTTCGTAGTCATGTCGTTCACCTTAACCCAGGATCTCTTCTACCGACTTGCCGCGTTTGGCGGCGATGTCGGAAGGAGTGCTCAGTTTAGCCAGGCCGTCCAGCGTGGCGCGAACCAGGTTGTACGGGTTGCTCGAACCGGTGGATTTAGCGACCACATCGGTCACGCCCATCACTTCGAAGATTGCGCGCATCGCGCCGCCTGCAATGACGCCGGTACCTGGTTTAGCAGGCGACATCATTACTTTCGAGGCGCCGTGGCGACCCAGGACGGTGTGGTGCAGCGTGCCGTTTTTCAGTGGTACTTTGATCAGGTTGCGACGGGCTTCTTCCATTGCCTTCTGCACACCAACCGGTACCTCTTTCGACTTGCCCTTGCCCATGCCGATGCGGCCATCGCCGTCACCAACCACGGTCAGCGCGGCGAAACCCATGATACGACCACCCTTGACCACTTTGGTCACGCGGTTGATCGCGATCATTTTTTCGCGCATGCCGTCGTCCGGCTTGTCGCTTGCCATTTTTGCTTGCATTTTTGCCATGATCGTTCCTTAGAACTTCAGACCGGCTTCACGCGCGGCTTCTGCCAGCGCCTTCACACGGCCGTGATAACGGAAACCGGAACGGTCGAAGGCGACTTCGGTGATACCGGCTTTCAGTGCTTTTTCTGCTACGCGCTTGCCCACCAGTGCGGCGGCAGCGGCGTTGCCACCCTTGCCCGATTGGCCGGCCAGTTCAGCGCGTACTTCCGCTTCAACGGTCGATGCCGAAACCAGTACTTTGGCTTCCGGGCTGATCAGGTTCGCATAAATGTGCAGGTTAGTGCGGTGCACCGACAGGCGGTTCACTTTCAGTTGTGCGATCTTGATCCGGGTTTGACGTCCGCGACGCAGACGAGATTCTTTTTTATCCATCGTCAGCCCCTAATTACTTCTTCTTGGTTTCTTTGATCTTAACCACTTCGTCCGAATAACGGACGCCCTTGCCTTTGTAAGGCTCCGGAGCGCGGTAAGCACGAACTTCTGCAGCAACCTGACCCACCTTTTGACGATCGATGCCTTTGATGACGATCTCGGTCGGGGTGGCGGTGGTCACGGTCACGCCTTCTGGCATGGCGTGCACGACCGGGTGCGAGAAACCCAGGGACAGGTTCAGCTTGTCGCCGGCGGCCTGGGCTTTGTAGCCCACGCCAACCAGGTTCAGCTTTTTCTCGAAGCCCTTGGTCACACCGTTGACCATGTTGTTGACCAGTGCGCGCAGCGTACCGGACATGGCGTTCGCTTCGCGGCTGTCGTTCGACGGCTCAAAGCTCAGGGTACCAGCGTTGTTTTCAACTTTTACCTGGCCGTTCAGGGCCTGGGTCAAGACGCCCAGCGGGCCCTTGACGGTGATCGCTGCTGCGGAGATGGCGACTTCAGCGCCAGCTGGCACAGCGATAGGCATTTTAGCTACTCGGGACATGTGTAACTCCTTATGCGACGTAGCAAATAACTTCGCCGCCGACACCGGTAGCGCGTGCTTTGCGGTCAGTCATGACGCCTTGCGGAGTCGACACGATCGCCACACCCAAGCCATTCATCACAGTAGGGATCTCGTCTTTGCCCTTGTAGACGCGCAGGCCTGGACGGGACACGCGCTCGAGGCGCTCAATGACGGGACGGCCAACATAATACTTCAAACCGATTTTCAGTTCCGCTTTGCCACCAGCTTCGGCTACGGCGAAATCTTCAATGTAACCCTCGTCCTTGAGGACGTTGGCAATCGCAATTTTGACTTTCGACGATGGCATGGCCACGGTCGTTTTTTGCACGCCCTGGGCGTTACGAATGCGGGTCAGCATATCGGCGATAGGATCGCTCATACTCATTGCATATTCTCCTATTACCAGCTTGCTTTAGTCATACCCGGGATCTCACCACGCATGGCGAATTCACGGAGCTTGATACGGCCCAGACCGAATTTACGGAAGGTGCCGCGTGGACGACCGGTGACGGCGCAGCGGTTACGCTGGCGGGTCGGAGCCGAGTTACGTGGCAGCGTCTGCAGCTTCAGGCGCGCTTCGTAACGTTCTTCTTCCGACTTCGACTGGTCATCAATGATGGCCTTGAGCGCGGCGCGTTTGCCGGCGAATTTGTTCGCCAGGGCTACGCGTTTTGCTTCACGGTTAATCAGTGCGAGTTTTGCCATGATCTCTTAGTTCCTGAACGGGAATTTGAAGGCGGCGAGCAGAGCTTTCGCTTCGTCGTCGGTCTTAGCGGTGGTGGTGATCGAAATGTTCATACCACGCAGCGCATCGATCTTGTCGTACTCGATCTCAGGGAAGATGATCTGCTCTTTAACACCGATGTTGTAGTTGCCGCGACCATCGAACGAGCGACCATTCACACCGCGGAAGTCACGCACGCGCGGCAGGGCCACGGTGATGAAGCGGTCGAGGAACTCGTACATACGGGCGCCGCGCAGGGTGACCATGGTACCGATCGGGTAGCCTTCACGGATTTTGAAACCCGCAATAGCCTTACGCGATTTGGTGGTCACCGGCTTCTGGCCAGCGATCTTGGTCAGGTCGCCGACAGCGTGCTCGAGCACTTTTTTGTCAGCAATCGCTTCACCAACACCCATGTTCAGGGTGATCTTGGTCAGACGCGGAACTTCCATCACCGACTTGTAACCGAATTTCTCGGTCAGGTCAGCGACGACTTTTTCTTTATAGAATTCTTGGAGACGTGCCATGATTTCTTAAGCCTTCACTACTTCGCCGGACGATTTAAAGACGCGGACTTTTTTGCCGTCGACATCTTTGAAACCTACGCGGTCTGCCTTGCCAGTCGCTGCATTGAACAATGCAACGTTGGACACGTGAATCGGCATAGTCTTGTCGACGATACCACCTTGAACGCCAGTCATTGGGTTAGGCTTGGTCGCTTTTTTAGCGACGTTGACGCCTTCAACCACTACGTGTTCTGCGTCTACGCGACGCGAAACGACGCCGCGTTTGCCCTTGTCTTTACCGGCCAGAACGATGACTTCGTCGTTTTTACGAATCTTATCCATTGCTGACTCCTTACAGAACTTCAGGTGCCAGGGACACGATCTTCATGAACTTTTCAGTGCGCAGTTCGCGCGTCACTGGTCCGAAGATACGGGTACCGATCGGTTCCAGCTTGGCGTTCAACAGTACGGCGGCATTGCCGTCGAACTTCACCAGGGAACCGTCTTGGCGGCGTACACCTTTAGCGGTGCGCACTACCACGGCGTTATAAATTTCACCTTTTTTGACACGACCACGTGGCGCAGCAACCTTAACGGTTACCTTGATCACGTCGCCAATGCCAGCATAACGGCGCTTGGAGCCGCCCAACACCTTGATGCACATTACTTCCTTGGCACCGGTGTTGTCGGCCACTTCGAGCCGGCTTTCAGTTTGAATCATAGTATTCTCTTTCCCAACTTAAGCCGAAGAATCCACACAATGCGGACCTGCGGTCAGTCTTGGTCCCGCCAGAGCGCTCATGAAGAGCCCACTGTTTGGGTGCTTGACCTTCGTACTGCACTGACCGCACGGTTCAGCGTCTGTGGCCAGACACTTTGCGGCGTTACATGAACGAAGCCCGCAAGTATTACATACCTTTTGCGGGCTTGCAAGAACTAATTGAAAATCGCCCCCGATCCGTGGATCGGAGGCGACAAATTCAATTAAACGATTTGTGCGGCTTGCACCACACGAGTCACGGTCCATGCCTTCGTTTTGGAGATCGGGCGACCTTCCACGATTTCCACCGTGTCACCGGCTTTCACCTGGTTGGTCTCGTCGTGCGCGTGGTACTTGGCGCTGCGGACGATGATCTTGCCATACAGAGGGTGTTTCACGTGACGTTCGATCAGAACGGTAACGGTCTTGTCCATCTTGTCGGACACAACTTTACCGATCAGCGTGCGCTTCAGCTTTACTTGCTCGGTCATTTTGCTTCCTTCGTGTTCAATACCGTTTTTACGCGTGCGATATCGCGACGTACCTTCTTGAGCTGCGAGGTGTTGCTCAGCTGTTGCGTAGCGGTTTGCATACGCAGGCCGAATTGCGCCTTCAACAGGTCATTCAGCTCTTTTTGCAGAGCTGCCTGGTCTTTGCCGCGGAGTTCAGATGCTTTCATATTTCACTCCTGTTATTGGCCAACTTGGCGGACCACGAAAGTGGTCGCCAGTGGCAGTTTGGCAGCGGCCAGGCGGAATGCTTCGCGCGCCAGTTCTTCGGCGACGCCGTCCATTTCGTACAGGACTTTGCCCGGACGGATTTCAGCGACGTAGTACTCCGGATTACCTTTACCGTTACCCATACGAACTTCAGCTGGCTTGTTCGAAATCGGCTTGTCCGGGAAAACGCGGATCCAGATACGACCGCCACGTTTGATGTGACGGGTCATGGCGCGACGTGCGGCTTCGATCTGACGTGCCGTGATACGACCACGGACAACCGCTTTCAGACCGAATTCACCGAACGACACCGAAGTGCCGGCGCTGTGCGAAATGCCGGTGTTACGGCCTTTCTGCTCTTTACGATACTTTCTGCGTGCTGGTTGCAGCATGATTATTCTCCTGCTTTCTCGGCCGGTTTAGCGGCAGCACGGCGGGCGCCGCCTGGACCGGCTGGGCGTGGACGGCCAGCTGGTTTGCCGTCGTCACGACGTGGGCCACGTGGCTTCTTCTCGTCCGGTGGGGTATCGATGACTGGTGCATCGCCGTTTGGCGCGCGGTCACCTTTGTATACCCACACCTTGACACCGATGATGCCGTAGGTGGTCGAAGCTTCGCTGGTGCCGTAGTCGATATCGGCGCGCAGGGTGTGCAGTGGCACACGGCCTTCGCGGTACCACTCTTTACGAGCGATTTCGATACCGTTCAGACGACCCGACGACATGATCTTGATGCCCAGGGCGCCCAGACGCATGGCGTTCTGCATCGCGCGTTTCATGGCGCGGCGGAACATGATGCGTTTTTCGAGCTGTTGAGCGATCGAGTCGGCGATCAGCTGCGAATCGATCTCTGGCTTGCGGATCTCTTCGATGTTCACGTGCACCGGCACACCCATGATCTTGGTCAGCGCCGACTTCAGTACTTCGATGTCTTCGCCTTTTTTACCAATGACCACGCCTGGACGCGAGCTGTAGATCGTGAAGCGCGCGTTCTTGGCTGGACGCTCGATGACGATGCGGCCGACCGAAGCGTTCTTCAGCTTGGCTTTCAGGTAGGTACGTGCTTTCAAGTCTTCGTTCAGCATGGCGGCAAAGTTACCATTGCCTGCATACCAACGCGAAGCCCAGTTACGGGTAACCGCCAGGCGGAAACCAGTTGGATGAATTTTCTGACCCATCTTGGCTCCTTAGTTGCCTACGGTCACATAAATGTGACACGATTGTTTCGAAATACGATCGCCACGACCTTTTGCACGCGCGGTGAAGCGCTTCAGGATCGGGCCCTTTTCAACGTAGATCGTTTTCACGAACAGTTCGTCGATGTCGGCGCCATCATTGTGCTCGGCGTTGGCGATAGCCGACTCCAGCACTTTCTTGATGATGGTTGCGCCTTTTTTCGGGCTGAACTGCAGAATGTTGAGTGCTGCGTCAACTTTCTTGCCACGGATCAGGTCAGCAACCAGACGGCCCTTTTGGTCCGACAGGCGCACGCCTTTGAGGATAGCTTTGGTTTCCATTATTTCTTCGCCTTCTTGTCAGCGGCATGGCCTTTGAACGTGCGGGTCAGCGCGAATTCGCCGAGCTTGTGACCTACCATGTTCTCGGAGACGTACACTGGCACGTGCAGCTTGCCGTTGTGAACAGCGATCGTCAGGCCGATGAAGTCAGGCATGATGGTCGAGCGACGGGACCAGGTTTTAATTGGCTTTTTGTCTTTGGTCGCTTGCGCGGCTTCGACTTTTTTCACCAGGTGGGCGTCACAGAACGGCCCTTTTTTCAATGAACGAGTCATGATTTATCCTTATTTCTTGCCGCGGCGCGAGACGATCATCGAAGAAGTACGCTTGTTGCTGCGAGTCTTCTTGCCCTTGGTCTGTTGGCCCCATGGCGACACAGGATGACGACCAGCTGCCGTTTTACCTTCACCACCACCGTGCGGGTGATCGACCGGGTTCATGACCACACCGCGAACGGTAGGACGAACACCGCGCCAGCGCATCGCGCCAGCTTTACCGATCTTGCGCAGGCTGTGTTCGGCATTGCCGACTTCACCCACGGTTGCACGGCACTCGATGTGCACGCGACGCACTTCACCCGAGCGCAGACGCACTTGAGCGTAGGTGCCGTCACGCGCCATCAGGACCACGCCGGCGCCGGCGGTACGGGCCATCTGGGCACCCTTACCTGGCAGCATTTCAACGCAGTTCATGACGGTACCGACTGGAATGTTGCGGATCGGCAGGCAGTTGCCCGACTTGATCGGCGCTTCCGAACCGGTCATCACGGCGTCGCCCACAGCCATGCCCTTGGTGGCGATGATGTAGGTGCGCGCGCCGTCGGCGTAGCACAGCAGCGCGATGTGCGCCGTGCGGTTTGGATCGTATTCGATACGTTCCACTTTCGCCGGGATGCCATCCTTGCTGTTGCGCTTGAAGTCGATCAGGCGATAGTGCTGCTTGTGACCGCCGCCGATGTGGCGGGTGGTGATGTGACCGTTGTTGTTACGGCCAGCAGTCTTCGATTTTTTCTCAACCAGGGCTGCGAACGGACGACCTTTGAACAGGTCCTTGTTCACAACTTTCACCATGCCGCGACGGCCTGGGGAGGTTGGCTTCATCTTAACGAGTGCCATTATTTAGCCTCCTCGGTGAAATTGATTTCCTGGCCTGGCTTCAGGCACACGAAAGCACGCTTGGTGTGGTTGCGACGGCCGATGTGGGCGCCGGAACGCTTCTGCTTACCTTCGCGGTTCACGGTTTGCACCGATTCCACTTGCACTTTGAACAGCAGTTCAACGGCAGCCTTGATTTCTGGCTTGGTCGCGTCGGTGGTGACACGGAACACGATCTGCTCGTTCTTTTCCGCGACCATGGTGGCCTTCTCGGAAATCACTGGAGCTACCAGCACCTTCAGCAGGCGCTCTTCGCTAAATTTCAATGCGCTCATGCCAGCATCTCCTCAATCTTCGCCAGCGCGGCCTTGGTCACCAGGATCTTTTTGTAGAAGACCAGCGACATCGGATCGGCGTGACGTGGCTCGACAACCAGCACGTTCGGCAGGTTGCGGGAAGCCAGTTCCAGGTTTTCGTTGGCGGTGTCGGTGATGATCAGAACCGAGTCAAAACCCAGGCCGGTCAGCTTTTGCGACAGCAGCTTGGTTTTTGGAGCTTCGATCGACAGATCTTCGATCACGACCAGACGGTCTTCACGGGCCAGCTGCGACAGAATCGAGCACAGACCAGCGCGGTACATCTTCTTGTTCACTTTGTGGGTGAAGTTCTCGTCAGGCGAGTTCGGGAAGATGCGACCACCGCCGCGCCACAGTGGCGACGACGACATACCAGCACGAGCGCGGCCGGTGCCTTTTTGGCGCCATGGCTTCTTGGTCGTGTGGTGGACTTCTTCGCGGTCTTTTTGTTTACGGTTGCCGCTGCGAGCATTGGCTTGGTAAGCAACGACGATCTGGTGGATCAGGGCTTCGTTGTAGTCGCGACCGAAGACGGTATCGGCGGCTGCTACGTTAGAGGCGGCTTGACCTTGAGCGTTCAAGAGCTTGAGTTCCATCGTTTAAGCTCCCTTCTTTGCTTTAACTTTGACAGCAGGCGAAACCACTACCTGGCCGTTTTTGGCGCCAGGGATCGCACCTTTGACCAGCAGCAGCTGACGGTCGGCGTCGATACGGGCGATTTCGAGGTTCTGCACGGTCGTGGTGACATCACCCATGTGACCGGTCATGCGTTTACCAGGGAACACGCGGCCTGGATCTTGCGCCATACCGATCGAACCTGGGACGTTGTGCGAACGCGAGTTACCGTGGGTTGCACGACCCGAAGCGAAGTTGTGACGCTTGATGGTACCGGCGTAGCCTTTACCGATCGAAACACCTTGAACGTCGATCTTCTGACCGACTTCGAACAGGGAAACGGCAACAACGTCGCCAGCTTTCAGTTCGGCAGCTTTAGCGGCGTCGACGATAAACTCTTTCAACAGAGTACCGGCTTCAACACCTGCTTTAGCGTGGTGACCAGCAACGGCTTTGGTCACGCGGGAGGCGCGACGTTGACCGAATGCGACCTGAACTGCAGTGTAACCATCAGTTTCAGGGGTTTTGATTTGCGCAACACGGTTGTTCGATACGTCGACAACGGTGACTGGGATCGAATCCCCGTCATCGGTGAAGATGCGCATCATACCAACCTTGCGACCGAGGAGGCCAAGGCTCATTTTTTCTCCAATTCCCACCTACGATTGGGCGGGGATATGTTGAACTACTAAAATTAGTACGGACCAATAAAAAGTCGAATCCATACCGAAGCCGGCTAGTGTATCGTGATTTGGGGGTTGACGCAACAACTTAGTACGAGGTATGTCAGCTTTTTCGCGCGCCAAACGACAGCTTCCGCCGATCCCCGCCAAAACCAGCCCCCATGCGGGCTGGCGCGGAGCTCGGGCCTATGCAAACGGTAGCGATTCGTCCATCTTGCCGACGCCGTACCAGTCGACCTTGCGGGTGGCGATCATGACGGCGCCAAGGGCGGTGAACAGCAGTAGCGTGCCGAGCACCAGGGCGTTGTTCTCCGAGCTGAGCAGGCCATACAGGGCCGAGTACAGCAGCACCAGCCCGGCGCCGAAGCCGGCGGCGCGGGCGCGGCTGCGCAGCACCGCGCTCAGGTAGAAGGTGATCAGGGCGATACAAGCCGCGCTGGCGATCAGGTACGACACCAGAAAGTCGAGATGCTCGGACAGGCTGACCAGCAGTAGAAAGAACATGATCAGCGCCAGCCCTACTAATAAGTACTGGATCGGGTGGATCGGCAGCGCCTTGAGGATTTCGAACACGAAGAAGGCGGCAAAGGTCAACGCCACGAACAGCAAGCCATATTTGGTGGCACGGTCGGCCTGGGCATAGACGTTGACCGGTTCGATGAAGCCCATGCCAAAACTGTCGAGCTTGACCCGCGCTTCGGCCGCCTGCGCCGGTGACGCGCCGTCCATGGCCTGCAACTGCTGCTGGGCGCCGCTGGCCATGGCCGAGATGCGCCAAGTGGCCTTGAAGCCGCTGTCGTCGATGCTGCGCGACTCCGGCAGGAAGGAACCGGCAAACTGCGGATGCGGCCAGTTCGATTCAATCGTGACCACGTTATTGGCACCGACCGGCACAAAATTCTGCCGCTCCGTGCCCGACAGGTACAGGGTGAAGCCGAACGGGATCGAGCCGCCGGCCGCCTTCAGCTCGGGCAGTTCCAGCGGCACGTGCATGCCATTGGCGTAGCCCGGCAGACGGGCGCCATGCTCGAAGCGATGGCTCTGCCCCGCCACCAGCATGTTCGGAATGTCGCGGATACCGCGCACGTCCGTCACCGCCAGCGAGATATAAGGCTTGCCCATCACCAGCTGCGAAGCGCCGCTCTCGCGCGCCAGCTCGGCCGCCGACGGCAGGCTGAAGTCGCCGGCGACACTGTGGCCACCCTTGAACATCAGCACCTGGTGGATGCCGCGATAGCGCCGCTCGGCATTGATGCGGCCGGCGATCCGCAGCTCATTCGGGAACACCAGCTTGCGATGCGCGACGGTGCGCAGCTTGTCGCCGTCACGGATTTCCTCGGTGTAGGGCAGCACCAGCACCGGGCCGATCACGGTTTGCTCGCGCACGGAGTCGGCGGCGATGCTTTCCACGGCCTGCTGGTGAAAGCGCATGCGCTCGTTGATGGTGCCGTCGATCATGATCAACGGCACCCCGATCAGCAGCATCAGCGCGACGATGATCAGGCATTTATAGAGCAGCTTCTTTTGCATGGCGATTCCTCTGGTTGAAAGTGCAACCAGTCTAGAAAAGCAATGTGTGTTCTTGATGCGTTCTGTGTGAAGTCAAAGAATCAATGGCAATGGCAGGCGCAGTTCGGCGCGGCAGCCTCCCTGCTCCGCATTGCCGACGCTGACCGTGCCGCCATGCAGCGCGGCCACTTCGCGCACGAACGGCAAGCCCAGGCCGGTGCTCTTGCTGCCGCCGGGACGCGGCAGTGAATAGAAGCGCTCGAACAGGCGCTCCTGTGCATAGACGGGAATACCTGGGCCGCGATCGGTCAGGCTCACCACCGCGCAGCCGTCAGCGACCTGCAGCGCCAGCAGCAACTCGCTACCCAGCGGCGCGAAGCCGATGGCGTTGTCGAGCAGGTTGCCGAGCGCCTGGCGCAGTAACAGCGCGTCGCCGCGCACCTGCACCGGCGCCTCCGGCACATCGATCCGCACCGATAGGGAGCGCGCTCCGAGCGGGCCGGCGGCGTCGGCCACCACCAGCTTGAGCAGCGCGCCCAGCGTCACCGTCTCGGCCGCCTCCAGGCCCTGCTGCTGCTCGACGCGCACCAGCGCCAGCAGCTTGTCGATCAGCTGCTTCTGACGCGCGTTCTGGCTCAGGATGTTACCGAGGAAGTGACGGAACTCCTGCGGCGGCATATCCTCGGACAGCAGCTCGGCCGAACCCTGGATGGCGGCGATCGGGCTTTTCAGTTCATGCGCCAATGTGTGCATCAGCTGCTCGGCGTATTCCTTGCCTTCGAGCCGCGTGCGCATGGCGTGCAGCGCGCGCGCCAGCGTGCCGATCTCGTTGTTGCCGAGCGACGGCGGCACCGCCTTACGGCCGGCCTCCACTTCCGACACGTAGTGCATCAGTTGGCGCAGCGAGCGCGCCAGCCACCAGGCGAAGCCCAGCCCGATCAGCAGTGATAGCACCAGCAGCAGCACACCGGCGCGCAGGATGCTTTGCTGGCTGCGCTCGACGAAGGCCTGCACGCTGGCGTTGGGCTTGGCCACGGTCAGCACGCCGATCAGCTTGCCGTTGGCCAGGATAGGCGCCGCCACGTGCATGACGGTGCTGGCCTCGTCGTCCGGATTGGAGCGGGTGCTGCGCGCGCCGTACTTGCCGCGCAGGGTCAGGTAGACGTCGTTCCAGCGTGAGTAGTCCTTGCCGGCGTCGCGGCCGTCGCTGTCGAACAGCACGACGCCGTTGGCGTCGGTGATATAGAAGCGGTAGTCGAGCCGTTCGCGGTCGATGCCGCTGACGTTGGCGCGGATCGGGCCGCGCAAGGCCGCCTGCACACGCTCCAGCACGCCCGACGACAGCAAGGTGCCGGCCTGCATGTCGCCGGCCACCGCCGCCGCCAGCATGTGCGCAGTGCCGACCAGCGTGTCCTCCTGGGTGGCGCGCACGCCGGGCTTAACCTCCGCCATGAAGACGTTCAGCAGGAACCATGCGGCCAGGCCGACCACCAGGAAGTAGCCGAGCAGGATGCGCAGGCCGATCTTCATGCGGACAGGCTGTAACCCATGCCGCGATGGGTGAGGATGGGATCGGCATCGGCGTCGATCAGGCGCAGCTTGGCGCGCAGCGACTTGATGTGGGCGTCGACGGTGCGCTCCAGCGTGTCCGGGGCGTCGGTCCAGACGCGGTCCATCAACTGGGCGCGAGAGAGCACGTGGGCCGGATGTTCCAGGAGCGTCTTCAGCAACAGGTATTCGTAGCGCGTGAGGTCGAGCGGCTGGCCGCGGAACAGGATGCGGGCTTCCAGCGCGCGGTGCTCGAAGGCGGAAGCGGCGCCGGTGGCGGAGGCGGCAGGCGCACCGGCGATTGCGGCTGTTGCGCCTGTTGCGGCGGTATGCGGTAGGGCAGTTGCTGCGGCCGTGGCGGCCGGCGTCATGCGACGCAGGATCACGCGGATGCGCGCCACCAGTTCGCGCGGCGAGAACGGTTTGGTCACGTAATCGTCGGCGCCGATCTCCAGCCCGACGATGCGGTCGATCTCGTCGCTGCGCGCGGTCAGGAACATGATGGGCGCATCGGAAAACTGGCGCAGCCGGCGACACACTTCCAACCCGCTCATGTCCGGCAGGCCGACGTCCAGCACCACCAGCAACGGCGCCGGCACGGCGCGCATGGCCACCAGCGCCTGCTCGCCCAAGGTCACATGCAGCGGCGTGAAGCCGTCGGTGCGCAAGGCATAGGCGATGCTGTCGGCAATCGCCTGCTCGTCTTCAACAATGAGGATGGTCTTGGGAGGATTCTGCATCGGGCCATTGTAGCGTGTCCAAATGCAAACAGGGCCGGCCGACCGCATTGCTGCGGCGGGCCGGCCCCAAGGCTCAGCTAGTCAAACAGATCAGAACTTGTAGCTTGCGCCCAGGCCGATCGTGCGGAACTGCGGCTGGTAGCCATCACGCCACTGCACCGGTGCATCCTGCTCGAAGATGTTGTTGATGTACAGGTTCAGCTTGATGTGGTTGATGCCGCTGAAGGTCAGGTTGTAGTCGACGGTGGTGTTGCTGCCGGTGCGACCGCAAGTGTCCATGTAGGCGGCGGCCACTTTCTGCGTCACGCAGTAGTTCGGCGAACCTTCGTCGTTGTTGCTGTAGCCGCTGCGGTAGTTGACCGTCGCACCGTGGTCCCACGCGCCGTTCTTGAGCGACATGCGGAACTTGGCGTTCAGGCGCGACTGGCCCAGGTAGCCACTGGAGAAGGTGTTGTTACCGGCAGCGTACATACCTGCGGTGTTCGGGCCGTAGGCGCCGTCCGCGACCGAGTAGGTCTGGTATTTCCACAGGTAAGCGCCTTCCAGTTTCAAGCGCACTTGGCCCAGCTCGGTGTTGAAGCGGCCCGATGCGTCGAAGTCGAAGCCCGACACGCGGGTGCGGCCGCTGTTGACGTACGGGTTGTACGCCAGGCCCAGTTTGCCCACGCCGCCGAAGTTGGTGGTGGTGCCAGGCGCGTACTTGTTGGCCAATGCGATGAACTCGGCGTCGGTTGCGGCGTTGTCCACGCGCACCAGCTGACCGGCCGGCAAGCTGGCTTCGCCCTTGAGGATGTCGGTGGTGGCGCGGGTGCCGATTTCGTTGCGGCGCTCGATGAAGAAGTAGTCGATCGCGGCGGTCCAGTTCTTGACTGGCTCGATCACGAAGCCGGCGGTCAGCGAACGCGAGGTTTCCGGCTTCAGGTCCGGGTTGGACGCGACGAAGCTAGGCAGCGAACCGACGCAATCGCTGAGGCGGTAGTTGTTGGCCAGCACCTTGTCGCCTGCGGTAGCGGTCGGCGAGTTCTGCACCACGTTGTTCAGCTGGTTGGCGATCGGGCAGCGGCGTGGATCTTCCACCGAGGTGGCGACCGAGCTGCGGCCCAGGCCGTTGCCGGACTCGACGATGTTCGGTGCGCGGAAACCGCCGGCGGCGGTGGCGCGCAGCAGCAGGCTGTCGGTCACGGTGTAGCGCAGACCGAGCTTCGGCGACATGTGGGCTTCGCTGCCGGTCGATTTGTCGGCGCGCAGCGCGGCGCTCAGTTCCACCTTCTTCACCACCGGAATGGTGGCTTCGGTGAACACGGCGTAGTGATCGACCGAGTCTTTCACCTGCAGGCCGAAGATGCCGACCAGCTCGCCGTTCAGCACGTTGTCCGAGCTCTTCATTTCATACGCTTCGCGGCGGATGTCGGTGCCGACGGCGATCGACAGCGGACCGGCCGGCAGTTGCATCAGTTCGCCCGACACGGTGACGTCGAAGAAGGTGACCTTCGATTTGCCATCGGTGGTGCGGACCGGGAACATTTTTTCCAGCAGCGCCGGATCGTTCTGCTGGCCGAACTTGTAGGCGCCGGTGACAATGGCGTTGGTGTAGCCGGTGGCGCTGACGGCGCGGGTGGCCTTGGAAGCGGTCGACTCCATGTGGCCGAAGGCCGATTTCCAGTCGAAGCCGGCGATTTCACCGGTCAGGTTCAGCATGGCGCGGTACTGGTCGGATTCGGTACGGTTGAAGTTGAAGCCGTTGCCGGTGTCCATCAGGCTGGCGCGGTATTCCACCGGCACCGAGTACGGATTGTTCGGGTGGCCGACCGGCAGCTTAGGATAGCTGAACGGGCCGACCATCTTGCCGGCGTAGACGTTGTACCAGATGCTGGTGGCGGCGGTGGTGCTGCCGTTGCTGGTGCGCAGCGGGGCCACCAGGTAATCGTTGGCGGCGCTGGCGTAGGTCAGCTCGAAGTTGGCGTCGATCGCCTTGCCGATGCGGAAGTGGGTATTGCTGGCCATGGCGTAACGCTTGGCGTCGGTGGTCTGGCCGGCGTACGGCAGCAGATCGGCCTTGCATTGCTTGTCGGCCGGATCGATCGCACCGTCCGGGCAGCCCGGTGCGGCGACGAGATTGGTGGCGCTCAGGAAGTAGTTGCCGGTCGGCGAGAACGCGCTGCGGGCATCCCAGCTCGAACGGCCCGGGGTCAGGCGGTGCCAGTCCGGCACGTGGCTGCGCAGGTCGTCGGTGGTGTAGCCGTCGCTCTTGTAGGCTTCATAGGTCAGGTAGGTGTTGAAGCCGTTGTCGTCGATGTCGCCGTAGCCGACGATGCCGGAGACGCTGCGGTTGCGCAGGTCGCGGAAGCCGTCCGCTTCGCGGTAGTTGGTGCTCAGCTTGGCGCCCTGGAAGTCCTTCAGCAGGATGATGTTGATCACGCCGGCAATCGCGTCGGAACCGTAGATGGCCGAGGCGCCGTCTTTCAGGATCTCGATGCGGTCGATGGCGGCGGCCGGGATCGCGTCCAGGTTGGTGAAGCTTTGCTGGGCGCCGTCGGACAGGCCGTACTGCGCAATGCGGCGGCCGTTGACCAGCACCAGGGTGGCGACCTTGCTCAGGCCGCGCATCGAGGCGGCCGAGGAACCGGTGGCGAAGCTGCCCGAGCTGCTGTTGGACGAGCTGATGTCGGTGCCCATGGCGGCCGACGAGCTGAGGATGCCCAGCGCGGTGGTTTCACCGGTGCGCTCGATATCTTCGCGGCCCAGGACCTGGATCGAACCGGCGGCTTCAGCGGCGGTGCGCTTGATGCTGGAACCGGTGATTTCAACGCGTTGGATTTTTTCTTCTACCGCTTGCTGTGCGGAGGCTTGGTGGGCGAATGCCATGGCGAGCGCCAACGACAGCGCGCTCTTTTTAAAGAACTGCTCTTGTTTCAAAACTACTCCCTGATTGCTATTCCTGTAACTCGCTTCTTAGCGGGGCCATCTACGTGGAACCCTCACTTTTAACGCCGAGGCTGGAATTTCGCACAACATGGATAGTCACACAAAGGAAAAAGTCACGTTCTTTATTGCAATTACAACTTTATTTCGCATTTCTGTTGTTTTATGGCGAAAAAAAACAGGCCGCCGGAACGGCGCGGCCTGTGCAAGTGTCGGGGCGGCACGACCCGCCCCTCCCCCTCTCAGTACTGCAGAGACTGTAAAAACCTTGCGGCGGCGGCTAGCGGTTCAGCCGGTTCAGCAACTGGGCCCGCAGCATGCGCGCGCCGGCCTCGTCCAGCGGCGCCAGCACGCCGCGCGCGCCCGGCGCGATGTGTTGCGCCGCGCCGCCGTCGGCCTCGAACACGTAGTGGCGGAACAACTCCTGCCACGCCGCGCGCTGGGCCGGCGGCAGGTCGCGCATGGTCATCAGGCCCAGCAACAGCGCGTTGAACGGCGTATCCATCCAGGCCGGCGACTGCCGCCACCAGTAATTGATCAAAATATTGAACGCCTCCAGCCCCTCCACGTGGTGCCACCACATGCTGGGAATGAACAGCGCGTCGCCCGCTTCCAGCGTGGCCGACTGCGCATGCGCCAGCGCCTCGGCGAACAACGGGAAGCGCGCCAGGTCCGGCTGCGCCAGGTCGACCATGCTGACCGACTGGCCGGCCGGCGTGAAATCGAGCGGGCCGACATACAAATTCTTCAGCTGTTCCGGCGGGAACAGGGTAAAGCGCCGCCGCCCGGCCGCCACGCAGGCCAGGTTGTCCGGCACATCGTAATGGGCCGGGATGCGGGTGCGGTTGCCGATCCAGATGCTGGCCAGCGGGTCGCGCTCGCCGAAGTCGAGATCGTTCTCGGCGCGCATGCCGGGCAGGCAGGTGTCGACCGTGGTCGAACCCACATACAGGGTCGGCGGCTTCGGATCGTCGAGGTGCGCGGCCAGGGCATCGAGCACCTGGTCGAAGCGCACCATCTGCGAACTGAAATTGAAACCGCTCAGGTCATCGTTGTAAAAAATGCGGCCGTCCGTGCCGGGCGGGCTGTGGCTGGCCAGCACGGTGGCGTCGCGGTGGAAGCGGCGCAGATAGGCGTCGGCGTCGCGCGGCGAACGGCGCGCGGCGTGCACCAGGGGCCAGTGCGCCACCAGGCCGCGCAACACCAGCGGCACCGGCGAGGCCAGGATCTCGTCGGGCAGCGTCTGGCCGCTCTCGCACGTGATCTCTGCTATGGCTGCTACGTTCGGCGACATGAATTCTCTCAAGAAAACAGGCCGTCGCCTCGGCGACGGCCTGCGGTACTGCACCTTACATTACATTAGAACTTGTAGCGTGCACCGACCATGTAACGCGGACCGGCTTGCGTCACGTTCAGGGTCGAGCGCTCGGTACGACCGAACTGGCGCTGGGTCGAATTGGTCAAATTGATCGCCTCGACCTGGAAGCTCAGGTTAGGCGTGTAATTGTAACCAATGCTGACGTCGGTCTGACCATACTTGTCGGTGTACACCGGCGCCGCACGGCCGCCGCCATCCACCGTCGAGGCCAGGAAGCTGTCGCGCCAGTTGTAGGCCACGCGCACCGACCACTTGGCATCTTCATAGATACCCACCAAGTTGGCCGAATTGCTCAGGCCCAGAATGGCGAACTGGTCGTTGGTGTTGCCGTTGTCGTACTTGGTCGGCGAGCTCACGTAGGTGTAGTTGGCCTGGACGCCGAAACCGCTGCGGCCAAACATGTGCTGCACGTTGATCTCGGCGCCCTTGACGGTGGCAGCCTTCTGGTTGGCGTAGGTGGTGGTGACGAAGTCGACCAGCGGATCGGTCGGCAGGCCGGTGATGTTACCGTTCAGATTGCCGTCGGCCTTGACGCCGGTCTTCACGACGCCAGGCTGGCCGTCGAAGTTGCCCAGGATGTAGTTGCGGATGCAGTTGGTGTCAGCCACCGTGCAACCGGACGCCAGCGCCTTGTTGTAGTAGGCGCCGCCCTTCGGCGTGTGCAGGTTGTACAGGTTCTGCGTCACCAGCGTCTGGCCCGCGTAGTTGTCCATCTTCTTGTGGAAAGCGGCCAGCGAGAACACGCTTTGCTGGTCGTAATACCATTCCCACGACAAGTCCAGATTCTTCGACTTGACCGGTTTCAGCGCAGGATTGCCGACCGAAGCGGTGCCGCCGGTGAAGTAGTTGACGATGGTGCCGAGCGACAGGCCGCCCTGCAGCTGGTCGTAACGCGGACGGCCGATGGTCTCGCCGGCGCTGGCGCGCACCTTCATGTCCGGGCGGACGTCGAAGTCGAGGTTCAGGCTAGGCAACACGTTGTTGTAGGAGGCATCCTTGGTGCTGTACGAACTGCCGGCGAAGGTGATCGGCAATTCATTCTGCGAACCCCACACCACGGCGGTGCCCGGCAGTACCTGGGCCACCGAGGTGACCTTGGTGCGTTCGAAGCGCACGCCCACGGACGAGTGGAACGGAATCGCGGTGTCCCAGTCGGTACCGAAGGAAACGTAGCCGGAGGTCGATTTTTCTTTCAGCTCGCGGTCGGTGTCGGCGCTGGCGAAGTTCGGCAGGTAGGCCGCTTCGTTGCCGACGGCCTTGGCGGTCACGGCGCGCAGGGTGGCGAAGTCGAAGGTGTACAGCGAACCGAACAGTTCAGGCGCGTTGTGGCCGCCCAGTTCCTGGAAGTACGAACCCAGCGGATTCGCCTGGAAGATGTTCGCAGGATAGTCCGACGCTTTGGTGGCGCCGCCCCAAGTGTTGTTCTGCACGTTGGAGTAGGTCGAACGGCTGGTCGAGTCGGTGTAGCTGACGCCGAAGTTCAGGTCGGACGCTTCCAGCAGCTTCAGGCTACCTTTGGCCTGGGCCTGGTTGATGGTGGCTTTCTGCCAGCTGTTGTGGAACCACGAACCGGCGGCCTGGATCGGCTGCGCGGCCAGGTTGGCGGCCGGCATGCTCAGCACCGGCAGTTCCTTGGTGAAGTCGATCTTGGTGGTGCCGCGGCTGAAGCTGGCGTTGGACAGGTTGTTTTCGCTGCCGAACGGGCTGTCGGCGCCGGACTCGGCGGTCGAGTGGTGCAGGTCGAGCTCCAGGCGCAGGTCGGCCGAGGCTTTCCACACGGTGTTGAAGCCGATCGACTCGTTCTTGGTCTTGGTGGCGTAATCGCCGCCCACCACCGAGATGTCCTGCGGCGTTTGGTAGACTTCCTGATAGGTCAGCGGCGACTGCACGTGACCGCCCGGCCAGGTGCTGGTCGAGGTCGGGGTCTGGCCGAACCATACGCTCAGCTCATTGCGGCGGGTGTGGATCTTCTGTTCCGAGTAGGTCAGGTCCAGGGTGGTGGTCAGTTCCTTGACTGGACGGAATTGCAGCACCAGTTGGCCGTTGGTACGCTCACGCTCGATGGCGTTGACGCTGTAGCCGAAGTTCTGTGGAATCGAGTACAGATCGGTCGGACCAGGACGGTTGGTGATGTTTTGCGAACCAGCTTCGCCAGGCTGCGGCAGCGTTTCGCCGGCCTTGACTTGCGAACCCAGGTACGGACCCTGGTAGCCGTTGGCCAGGCCCGCGCGGTTGAAGCCGGAATCGCGTTTCTGGTGGCTGCCGCTGACGGCGACACCGAAGCGGCCGTCGGCGCTGGTGTTGCTGTAGATGCCAGAGATTTCAGGGGTGACGCTGTCGCCCTTGAGCATGCCTGGCAGGTGGTCGTTCGAGGTGTCTTTCAGCGCCTTGACGCCGACGCTGGCGCGCATGCCTGGATTGTCCAGTGGACGCGCGGTCATCACGTTGATGGTGGCGCCGATGCCGCCGGTCGGGCTGTCGGCACGGCCGGTCTTGTAGACCTGCAGCTGCGAGATCGCTTCCGACGCCAGGTTGGAGAAGTCGAACGAACGGCCGGACAGGTCGCTCAGGTCGGTGGTCGGCATCTGGCGGCCGTTCAGCAACACCAGGTTGAAGTCCGGGCCCAGGCCGCGCACGGTGACTTTTTGGCCTTCGCCGTTGCTGCGGTCGATCGACACGCCGGAAATACGCTGCAGGGACTCGGCCAGGTTGGTGTCCGGGAACTTACCGATATCGTCGGCTACGATACCGTCGACGATGCCGTCGGCATTGCGCTTCATGTTCAGCGTGGACTGCATACTGGCGCGGATACCGGTAACGACCACGGTTGGAGCGCTGGTGGTGCTATCGGTTGCACTGGCGGTGTCCTGGGCGTGGGCTGCACCGAATGCCGCGCAGGCGCCGGCCACTGCCAGACTGATCAGACGGCGCTGTCGTGGCGCCTTTGAAAACGTTTTCATAGAGGTACGCACTTAATCTCCTTATTTTATGATTTATTCCGGCGAGCGATTTGCCGGACGTGATTCCTACACAAACTGACTGCTGGGTAGTTCTGGTACTGGTGCCGCATAATACGGTGACGGTGTGATGCCCGTCTGGGATGCATGTTCGATCCGGTGCTATGACTGAATCGACAAGTTGAGGATATGAGAAACGTATCCATTCGTCAATCGGTCGAACAAACTACGCACCGATTCCGCGCATAGCTGTTGTAATGACGCACCACTACGGCCCAAACCACGCCGCTAAGTCATTGATAGTCGATGTGACAAGCTTCGTGTATGATCTTTGCACGCCCCATTTTGGAATTCCGGACCATGATCGTCGCTGGCGACCAGCAATTACTCAAGCAAATCAACCGCATGGCACTGGTACGCCAGCTCTGTAGCGAACCGGGCCTGTCGCGCGCAGCGCTGGCCGAGGCCGTCGGCCTGAC
This sequence comes from Duganella paludis, assembly GCF_054461335.1. NCBI lineage: Bacteria > Pseudomonadati > Pseudomonadota > Betaproteobacteria > Burkholderiales > Oxalobacteraceae > Duganella > Duganella paludis. The sequence continues at coordinate 3,502,811 of NZ_CM136922.1, read as the reverse complement.
CAAATCCACCGTCAGCCTGCTGGTACGCGAGCTGCTGGACGAGGGCTGGCTGGCGGAAAACGACATCCGAGTCACCGGCGCGCTGGGCCGCCGCGCCACGCCGCTGCAGCTCGACGGCGAGCGCCTGGCGCTGCTCGGGGCCGACCTCGGCATCGGCATGGCGCGCATCGTCGCCACCAACCTGCTGGGTGAGGTGCTGGCCGAGCAGGAACTGCCCTATCTCGACCCGGCCGACACGGCCGGCTGCATCGCCCTGATGGCGCAAGGCCTGGTCGAGCTGGCCGACTGTCCGGCGCTGGCCGGGCGCACGGTGCGCGGCGTCGGCGTCGGCCTGCACGGCGTGGTGGACGACGCCACCGGCGTGCTGCACCACGCGCCCCACCTGGGCTGGCGCAACGTCGACGTCGCCAGCCAGCTGCGCGCGCACTTCGACGGCACGCCGCTGGCCGAGCTGCCGCTGTTCATCCAGAACGAGGCGAACGTGGCGGCGCTGGCCGAGCTGGAGTTTTCCGGCGAGCACGGCGCCGATCCGCTGATCTACCTCAGTCTCAACTACGGCGTCGGCGCCGGCATCATCGTCAACGGCCGCCTGCTGACCGGCCTGTACGGCTTTGCCGGCGAAGTCGGGCACACCATCCTGCAACAGGGCGGACCGGTCTGCTCCTGCGGCCGGCGCGGCTGCGCCGACGCCCTGATCGGCCTGCAGGCCCTGCTCGACGAGGTCTACGGCCGGCAGCATCCGGCCACGCCCGAACAGCTGGAACAGCTGTTTTCCGAAGCCGAAGCGGGCGACGCCCATGCCGCACAGGCGGTGGAGACGGCCGGCCGCAACCTCGGCGTGCTGCTGAACAATCTGTGGGTGGCGTTCGACCCGATGTGCATCGTCATCGGCGGCGCCGCCTTGCGCCTGGGCGACCGCCTGATCGGGCCGGGCCGCCAGGTGCTCGACGACTGCGCGCGCGCCACGCAGCTGCAGGCGCCGACCGTGCGCACGCCGCGCTTCGGCCACAACGTCATCGCCATCGGCGGCGCCGCCATGGCGCGCCACTACCTGATGCGCCCCTTCGTCGACCAGGGTCCGGCGCGGCGCGGCAACGCCAAGCTGGCCGAACTGCCACCGGCGGTCACCGCCGGCCTGATGGCCTGGAATTAAAAAAGGGCCGGACGTTTGCACGTCCGGCCCCTCTTCAGCAGGCAGCCGAGGCTGCCAACTTAAAATTGATTACTGCAGTTTGATTTCGACATCAACGCCAGCTGGCAGGTCCAGCTTCATCAGTGCGTCAACGGTCTTGTCGGTTGGGTCGACGATGTCCATCAGGCGCTGGTGGGTGCGGATTTCGAACTGGTCGCGCGAGGTCTTGTTGACGTGTGGCGAACGCAGAACGTCGAAACGCTGGATGCGGGTTGGCAGTGGGACTGGGCCTTTGACAACGGCGCCGGTGCGCTTAGCGGTGTCAACGATTTCCAGTGCGGACTGGTCGATCAGCTTGTAATCGAAAGCTTTCAGACGGATGCGGATTTTCTGGTTTGGTGCGGACATGATAATTCCTCAAAAGAGCGAACTGGCAACTTTGTAGCGCCAGCAATTTTAAAAAGAACGAGTTTTGCAAAACAAGGCCGACATGGTATCACACCATATCGGCCCTGTTTCAATCCCAGCTAAAAATTAGGCCAGGATTTTTGCTACAACGCCGGCGCCGACGGTACGGCCGCCTTCGCGGATTGCGAAGCGCAGACCTTCTTCCATCGCGATCGGGTTGATCAGCTTAACGGTGATCGACACGTTGTCGCCTGGCATAACCATTTCTTTGTCCGCTGGCAGTTCGATCGAACCGGTCACGTCGGTGGTACGGAAGTAGAACTGTGGACGATAGTTGTTGAAGAACGGGGTGTGACGGCCGCCTTCATCTTTCGACAGAACATAGATCTCGCCGGTGAAGTGGTTGTGCGGCTTGATCGAGCCTGGCTTCGCCAGAACTTGACCACGTTGCACGTCTTCACGCTTGGTGCCGCGCAGCAGCAGACCAACGTTGTCGCCTGCTTGACCTTGGTCCAGCAGTTTGCGGAACATTTCCACGCCGGTGCAGGTGGTTTTGACGGTGTCGACGATACCAACGATCTCGATCTCTTCGCCAACTTTCACCACGCCACGCTCAACACGGCCGGTCACAACGGTACCGCGACCCGAGATCGAGAACACGTCTTCCACTGGCATCAGGAAGGCGCCGTCCACTGCGCGCTCTGGCGTAGGGATGTACGAATCCAGTGCGTCGGCCAGAGCCATGATGGCTTGCTCGCCCAGAGGACCGGTGTCGCCGTCCAGTGCTTTACGCGCCGAACCTTTGATGATAGGCAGGTCGTCGCCTGGGAATTCGTACTTCGACAACAACTCACGAACTTCCATTTCAACCAGTTCCAGCAGCTCTTCGTCGTCGACCAGGTCGCACTTGTTCAGGAACACAACGATGTATGGAACGCCAACTTGACGGGCCAGCAGGATGTGCTCGCGGGTCTGTGGCATTGGGCCGTCGGCTGCGGAGCAAACCAGGATCGCGCCGTCCATCTGCGCAGCACCGGTAATCATGTTTTTGATGTAGTCGGCGTGGCCTGGGCAGTCAACGTGGGCGTAGTGGCGGCCGGCGGTTTCGTACTCAACGTGGGCGGTGTTGATGGTAATACCGCGTGCTTTTTCTTCTGGTGCAGCATCGATCTGGTCGTAAGCTTTAGCTTCGCCGCCGAATTTCTTCGACAGAACGGTAGCGATTGCAGCGGTCAGGGTGGTTTTGCCGTGGTCGACGTGACCGATGGTGCCTACGTTGACGTGCGGTTTAGTCCGCTCGAACTTTTCTTTTGCCATTTTGATTCTTCCTTAGAACAATGTTTTAAATATGCGGCCGGATGATCTACCCGGCCGCAAAAATACCAGAATTACTTAGCTTTCGCGGTAACGATAGCGTCGATAACGTGCTTAGGCGCCTCGGAGTAGTGCTTGAACTCCATGGTGTAGGTCGCACGACCTTGCGTTGCGGAACGCAGGGTGGTCGAGTAACCAAACATTTCCGACAGCGGTACTTCGGCTTTGATGATCTTGCCGCCGCCGCCTGGGATTTCGTCCATGCCCTGCACCATGCCACGACGGGACGACAGATCGCCCATCACGGTACCGGCGTAGTCTTCCGGGGTTTCCACTTCCACAGCCATCATTGGTTCCAGGATGACTGGGCTGGCGCGTTTGCACGCTTCCTTGAATGCCATCGAACCGGCCATGCGGAATGCATTTTCGTTCGAGTCAACATCGTGGTACGAACCGAAGGTCAGGGTGACTTTAACGTCCACCACTGGGTAGCCCGCCAGAACACCGTTGCTCAGGGTTTCGCGCACACCTTTTTCAACCGCAGGGATGAATTCGCGTGGAATCACACCGCCCTTGATCGCGTCGATGAACTCGAAGCCTTTGCCTTGTTCCTGTGGTTCCAGGGTCACCACTGCGTGACCGTACTGACCACGACCGCCCGACTGCTTAACGAACTTGCCTTCCACATCGGAGACCGATTTGCGGACGGTTTCGCGGTATGCAACCTGTGGTTTGCCCACGGTCGCTTCCACGCCGAATTCGCGCTTCATGCGGTCAACGATAATTTCCAGGTGCAGCTCGCCCATACCACCGATGATGGTCTGGCCCGACTCTTCGTCGGTTTTCACGCGGAACGACGGATCTTCCTGAGCCAGACGGTTCAGTGCCAGACCCATTTTTTCCTGGTCGGCCTTGGTCTTTGGTTCCACAGCCTGCTGAATCACCGGCTCTGGGAACACCATGCGTTCCAGGATGATGATCGACGATGGATCGCACAGGGTTTCGCCGGTGGTCACGTCTTTCAGACCCACCGCGGCGGCGATGTCGCCGGCGCGCACTTCTTTGATCTCTTCGCGCTGGTTGGCGTGCATCTGCAGAATACGGCCCAGACGCTCTTTACGACCTTTGACCGAGTTGTACACGGTGTCGCCCGAATTGATGGCGCCCGAGTACACGCGGAAGAAGGCCAGTTGGCCGACGAACGGGTCGGTCATGATCTTGAATGCCAGCGCCGAGAATTTCTCGTCGTCGGCTGCCTTGCGGGTGGTCGGTGCTTCGTCTTCGTCGGTACCTTTAACGTCGGCGATGTCGATCGGCGATGGCAGGTATTCGATGACGGCGTCCAACATGGCCTGTACGCCCTTGTTCTTGAAGGCGGTACCGCACAGCATAGGAACGATTTCGGAAGCGATGGTGCGATCGCGCAGCGCTTTCTTGATCTCGGCTTCGGTCAGGTCGCCTTCTTCCAGGTACTTGTTCATCAGGTCTTCGTTCGCTTCAGCAGCGGCTTCAACCATCTTCTCGCGCCACTCGGCGGCCGAATCGGCCAGCTCTGCAGGGATATCGACGTAGTCGAATTTCATGCCTTGCGAGGCGTCGTCCCACAGGATCGCCTTCATCTTGACCAGATCGATCACGCCTTTGAAGTTGTCTTCGGCGCCGATCGGGATCTGGATCAGGACTGGGTTGGCCTTCAGGCGTGCGCGCATTTGCTCGTACACTTTGAAGAAGTTCGCGCCGGTGCGGTCCATCTTGTTGACGAAGGCCAGACGTGGCACTTTGTACTTGTTGGCCTGACGCCATACGGTTTCCGACTGTGGCTGCACGCCGCCGACTGCGCAGTACACCATGCAAGCGCCATCCAGCACGCGCATCGAGCGTTCAACTTCAATGGTGAAGTCAACGTGGCCCGGGGTGTCGATGATGTTGATGTGGTGTTCTGGGAAGTTGTTAGCCATACCTTTCCAGAAGCAGGTCGTCGCTGCCGAGGTAATGGTAATACCGCGCTCTTGTTCCTGTTCCATCCAGTCCATGGTGGCGGCGCCATCGTGAACTTCACCGATCTTGTGATTCACGCCCGTGTAGAACAGAACGCGTTCGGTGGTGGTGGTCTTACCTGCATCGATGTGAGCGGAGATACCGATATTGCGGTAGCGCTCGATGGGGGTCTTGCGGGCCATAATTATTCCTAAATCTTTTAATGGACAAAACCGAGCGCCATTTTTGCTGACAAAAATGAGCCCGGCCTCGAACAACAGATAACAGCCAGCGCACGCAGGCGCCGGCCGATTTGATTAGAAGCGGAAGTGCGAGAACGCCTTGTTCGCTTCAGCCATGCGGTGAACTTCGTCACGCTTCTTCATAGCACCGCCACGACCTTCAGCGGCTTCCAGCAGTTCGCCGGCCAGACGCTGTGGCATGGATTTTTCGCTGCGCTTGTTGGCAGCTTCACGCAGCCAACGCATGGACAGAGCCATACGACGCACTGGGCGGACTTCAACCGGCACCTGGTAGTTTGCACCACCAACGCGACGGGATTTCACTTCAACCAGCGGCTTGGCGTTGTTGATCGCGGTAGCGAACACTTCCAATGGATCTTTGCCCGATTTCTGGGTGATGTGCTCGAATGCACCGTAGATGATGTTTTCTGCGACCGATTTTTTACCGGACAGCATCAGAACGTTCACGAACTTGGCGACATCGGTGTTGCCGAATTTTGGATCCGGCAGGATCTCGCGCTTGGGTACTTCACGACGACGTGGCATGTCAATTCCTTCCTATCTTCAGTTGAGTGCCTTGCGGACACTCGCGGCGGCCATCATAGCCAACCACTTACTCGGTCTCGCGACCGGCTCAACTCAAATTAAATTAAATTACTTCTTAGCCTGTTTAGCACGCTTCGCGCCGTACTTCGAGCGAGCTTGCTTACGGTCTTTAACGCCCTGGGTATCCAGTGCACCGCGAACCATGTGGTAACGCACACCCGGCAAGTCTTTTACACGACCGCCGCGCAGCAGTACAACGCTGTGCTCTTGCAGGTTGTGGCCTTCACCGCCGATGTACGAGATTACCTCGAAACCGTTGGTCAGACGCACTTTGGCAACTTTACGCAGTGCCGAGTTAGGCTTCTTAGGAGTGGTGGTGTACACACGGGTGCACACGCCACGTTTTTGCGGGCTGTTTTCCAGCGCCGGCGATTTGCTTTTCACGACCAATTTGGTGCGTGGCTGGCGAATCAGTTGATTGATGGTTGGCATCGTTCTAAACCCAACTAAATAACAACATTAACAACCCGGACAGAGTGCCGGGGACAAAAAACCTTCTCTCATTCACAGCGACACCGGAGGCGCAAGCAGCCACTCGCTTGGAGCGGCCTGTTTCGGCGTATACGATGTGCAGAATAAATTGAGAACTCGCGAGTATAGACGTGATGACCAGTTCAGTCAATCAATTTCGCGGCAGAATGCGGCTTGCAGGGCCGCAGTGACGGGGGCCGTGCATTCCCTTAAAAGTTTCAGCATGGCGGGGAATCACTGGATAATAGCACCAATCACTATTTTGCTAGCCTCCATGAAATCCCTGCTGCGCCCCGCCCCACTGTTCGTGCTTGTCAGCTATGTGCTGTTGTCCCTGGTGCCGTGCGTGCCGCTATTGCTTGGAAGGCAAGTGCCGGAGCTCGGCCATGTGCTGGCGGTGACGGCGCTGACCTGGCTGGCCGTGTGGAGCGTGTTCGGCCGGCCGGCGTGGTTTCACTGGCTGCTGCTGCCGGCCTTCCTGGCGCTGCCGACCGAGCTATATCTGTTCCTCTATTATGGTCAGGGCATTTCCACCCACCACCTGGGCATCATTGCCGAGACCAGCCCCAAGGAGGCGATGGAGTTCCTCGGCCGCAAAGTCTGGCTGATGGCGGCGCTGCTGCTGGGCGTGGTGGCGTGGTGGATCGGCGTGCAGATCGCCGCCCGGCGCAGCCCGGCGCTGACCTGGCGCGGCAAGGCGCGCTGGGCCACGGTCGCGGTGCTCGCCGTGCTGGCCGCGCTGTGGGCCTATGGCCAGCAATTCGGCGTGCGCGCCAAGCCGGCGGTGGTGGCGGTGGCAAAGGCCAGCCGCCCGGCGCCCGCATCGTCGCCATCCGTGCCGGCCGATGCCGACGCCGCCTCGGACAGCGACGAATCGATCCCGGAAGCCGAATCGGTGGAAGCCAGCAATCCCGACCACGCCGCCATCGCCGGCGCCGGCCGTACCGACTGGCAGCTCGGCGCCCTGCCCTGGCGCATCCGTTCGCCGCTGAGCTTTGGCGAGCTGGCCTCATCCTGGCCGTTCGGGCTGACCGCGCGCGGCATCGACTTCTACAAGGAGCGCAAGTATCTGGCCGAGCTGGGCCAGCGCAGCAGCAGCTTCACCTTCAAGGCGCACCAGCAGGAACCGACCGACACGCCGGAAATCGTCATCATGGTGATCGGCGAATCGTCGCGCTACGACCGCTGGGGTATCAACGGCTACCAGCGCGACACCACGCCGCTGCTCAAGCAGGAAACCAACCTGGTCACGCTGCCCGATGTCATCACCTCGGTGTCGGCGACGCGACTGTCGGTGCCGGTCATCATCTCGCGCAAGCCGGCCACGCAGGCGCTCAAGGATGGCTTCTACGAAAAATCCTTCCTCACCGCGTACAAGGAAGCCGGCTTCAAAACCTTCTGGCTGTCGAACCAGATCTCCTTCGGCCAGTTCGACACGCCGGTGTCGGTGTTTGCGAAGGAAGCCAACGTGATCCAGTTCATGAACCTGGGCGGCTTCACCAACAACTCCAACTTCGACCAGATCCTGCTCGAACCGCTGCAGCACGCGATCGCCGACCCGGCGCAGAAAAAACTGATCGTGCTGCACACGCTGGGCAACCACTGGAACTACAGCCAGCGCCACCCCAAGGAATTCGACAAGTGGCAACCTTCGCTGTTCGGCGTCGACAAGCCGGTGTACACGGACCTGAAGATCAAGCCGCAGCTGAACAACAGCTACGACAACTCCATCCTGTACACCGACTGGTTCCTGTCGCAGGTGATCAAGCAGCTCAAGGACACGCAGCAGCTGACCTCCATGGTCTACGTGGCCGACCACGGCCAGACGCTGTACGACGGCAGCTGCACGCTGGCCTTCCACGGCCACAACACGCAGCATGAATTCCACGTCCCTGCCATGGTCTGGTACTCGGATGAATACAAGGAGCGCCATCCGGACAAGGTCAAGCAGCTGCTGCGCCACCGTAAGGCGCGACTGGCCACCGAGAACATGTTCCACACGCTGCTCGACCTGGGCGACATCCGCTACGCCGATCAAAAGCTGGAGTGGAGCTTCCTCAGCAAGCAGTTCAAGCAGCACAAGCGCTACGTCGACAGCTACGGCTGGGCCAACTACGACAACGCCAGCTTCAAGGGCGACTGCCGCGAAGTGGTGGACAAGGGCAAGCCAATCAAACAGGAGAAGTAATGGGCATACGCATCGCGGCGGCACAGGCGGCATCGGTGGCGGGCGACATCGCCGTCAATATTGAAACCCACCTGCGCTTCATCGCCGTCGCGCATGCCGAGGGCGTGCAGCTACTGCTATTCCCGGAGCTATCGCTGTGCGGCTATGAGTTGCCGCTCCTGCGCGCATGCGCGATGTCAGCGGACGATGAACGGCTGGCGCCACTACGCGCAGCGGCGATGGCCGCCAACATGACGGTGATGGTGGGCGCGCCCGTGATCGACGACGGCGCAGCGCTGCCGTGCATCGCCAGCATCAGCTTTGCGGCGGACGGCGGCATCAGCATCTACCGCAAGCAGCACCTGCACGGCGCCGAGAACGACTACGCACTGCCCGGTCAAGCAGGCGCCTGCGTGCGCGTGCTGCACGGCCGGCGTTACGCGGAAGCCATCTGCGCCGACACCACGCACGCCGAACACGCCAGCGCCGCAGCACAAGCCGGCGCCTCGCTCTACATCGCCGGCGTGCTGATCTCCGCAGGCGGCTACGACAACGACTCCAACCTGCTGCGCGGCTACGCGGAACAACACAACATGGGCGTGCTGATGGCGAATCACGCCGCTCCATCGGGCGGCTACGCAACGGCAGGCAAGAGCGCCTTCTGGGCGCCCGGCGGCGCGCTGCTGGCGCAGGCGCCGGGACCAGGCGACTACTTGGTCATCGCCGAAGACAGCGATGGCTGGAAGGGCCACGTCATGCCCGTCGCGGCAGCGTGAGGCAACGTTAGCCCAGCAAGTTGCGCAGCGCGCCTTCAAGCCTTGGATAAGTAAACTCGAAGCGCTCATGCTGCAGCCGGGCCGGTGTTACGCGCTGGCCTTCCAGCAGCAAGTCCGATTGCTCGCCAAGTGCCAGCCGCATGGGCCAACCCGGCGTCGGCAGGCCATACGGGCGATGCAGCACCGTTGCCGCCACTCGGCTGAATTGCGCTTGCGAGATCGTCTCGGGCGCGGTGAAGTTGTAGCTGCCCGCGCCACCGTTGCGGCACAGGTGGGCGATGCCGCCGATCAGATCATCCACATGAATCCACGACAGCCACTGCTTGCCGCCGCCCAGCGGGCCGCCCAAGCCCAGCTTAATCGGAAGCAGCATCATCGGCAGCGCGCCTTGCGTGCCAAGCACCAGGCCAAAGCGCGTGCACGCAACGCGCACGCCATGCTTTTCAGCGGCGCGGGCGGCCTCCTCCCACTCGCGACACAGGTCCGACATGAACATCGGCTGCGGGCCGGCCTGCTCGGTCAACTCCGTGGCGTCGCCTTGCTGCTGAATGCCGTAGTAGCCGATTGCCGAGGCCGACAACAACATGGCCGGCTTATGTTCGGCAGCGGCGATCCAATCGACCAGCTTGCGCGTCAGGCCGATACGGCTTTGCCGCAAGACCGCGCGCCGGGCCGCGCTCCATCGCCAGCCGAGGATGCGCGCGCCAGCCAGATTGATCGCCACATCGATACGACGCGATGGCGGCAGCTCCGCCATGCTGGCGACGCACTCGACGCGGCCATCGAACAACCACGCCGCCTGCTTCACCTGCCTGGTCAGCACAGTGACGCGATGACCGTCCCGCAGCAACGCCCGCACCAGACGCTGGCCGATAAAGCCGGTGCCACCGGTGACAAGAAAGCTGCGTTCACCTTCGGCAAAGCGCACTTGTGGACGTGCCGCGTCCCGCTGCGCCGTGCGGCCGATGGCGCGCGCCGCCCACGCATCGCGCAAGCCAGACAAGCCGACACCAACACCGCTCAACGCCAGGAAAATACTCAGGCCACCCTGCGGCTGCCACACCAGGGCGGTCGGCAAGGCAAACAAGGACGGCGTGTCCAGCGCCAGCAGCGCGACGAAGGCGCCGCCATTCATCGCCAGCACCGTATGGGTAACGCGCTCAGTTGCGGGCAGCAGGCGCGTGCGGTCTTCCACGACGAAATCCCACAACGTCAGAACCACCTCGATCGTGAAGACCACCAACAGCGCCAGTGCCCACCAGCCCTGGAACGACCACGCCGACAGGCCGATAAACAAGACACTGTAGATCAGCGCCCGCACCGCATGGATCGACAGCTCGCGCCGCGCGGTGGGCCGCCCGGGAAGCGCCTCGGTCAGCTCGTGGTGATACACCGTATCGAACGCGCCGAGGCAGCCCTGCACCGCCATCAGCTGCAAAGCGATCAAGTGGGTATTCATAATGCGAGTGCCTTTTTATTTCTGATCGCAAGATCCAGTTTGCATAGCCAGAGTAAAGGCGGCAACATCAGCGTCACTGCGGCCATGTCTATCCATACATTGATCCGGCAGTGTGCGCGCGCTGAAATCAGCATGTCCTGCGGCGCCCACACGATCAGGCCGAGCATCAGCATGAGCCAGGCGAAGGCGTTTCTCTGCTTGTCGCCGATGACGACCAGGCCCGCCATCCATATCGCCGCAGCCTGCACGGTCGGGCCGAGCAGCGATATCCACCATACGTGCAATGCACGTCCGGCCTGCGATGCTTCTCCGGCGAAGAAGAAGTCTTCGATGCCGCGCCGGTAAGGGTCGGTAATTGCCATGCCTGCGACCAGTGGCAGCAGCACGCCCACCAGCAGATGCAGCGCCGTCACGACGTATAGCCAGCGGACCAGCAGTGTTCTCGTAGTCATGGTTTGCCCGCCATTTTGCAGACGCCATCGGCGCAGGCGGACAAGCGGTAGCGATTGCGCGCCAAGGTGCGGTACAGCGCCGCAAACAGTGGCCGCAAGATGCGCAACCTCAGGGGCGCGACCATCCAGCCACGGCCCACTGCCGAATATGCGGCCGCTACGGTATCGAGACCGGCCAGCATGCGGCCATCTGCGGTGCGGGCGTGGATCTCCGTGCTCAAGGCTTCCAGGCTCACGCCCGTGTCCTGCACCGCGAACTCCGGCGCGCGGATATCGGTGAAGGCCAGACGGCGGCCACGGTCCAGCGTTCGTAATCGCGACATCTGCGCGCGGCAGAGGCTGCAGTTTCCGTCGTAGTACAGCGTCAGGGCGGGCACGTTCATGTGGGCTACCTCCGTCTGTAATTTCTGTCAAACCAGAAATAATTGGTCAAATTTTTATTCGCTGCCGAGCAAGCGGGCGACTTTGCCGCCCATTTTCAGGAAGCGCTGCATGGTGGCGGGCGGGAGATGCTTGTAGTCGTCATAGGTGGTGCCCAGCATTTCCAGGAACGCCAGCACCTGCTCCATCTTGACCTTGGTGGCGTGCTCCAATTGCGGGTCGCTTTCCGCCTCCACGGCGCAGGCGCGCAAGACCGTCAACGTCGGATCGATCTCGCGCTTCTTGCGCTCCTCAACGATGACGCGGAAAATTTCCCACACGTCCTGCAGGGCGAGGAAATGGTCGCGACGGTCGCCGGCCACATGGCTGATGCGCACCAGCCCCCAGCTTTGCAGCTCCTTCAGGCTATTGCTGACATTGGAGCGCGCCACATTCAGCGTCTCGGCGATTTCCTCGGCGTGCAGAGGCTGGTTTGCCAGGAACAGCAAGGCATGAATCTGCGCCACGGTGCGATTAACACCCCAGCGCGCCCCCATCTCGCCCCAGTGGAGGATGTATTTCTGAACGGTCGGCGTGAGATCCATGAATTTCTCTAATTTCTGTCAATGCAGAAATCATGGACCGTCTTTTCGTTGCAGTCAACACTAAGATAAACGAACTCAATTGAGCGAAATCAGGGTGCGGTCCGCAGGATGGGCCAAGTAGTCGCTGAGCCAGGCGTGGATGCGGTCGGCTTTGGTGGTGATGGCGAGGGCGAAGCCGCGTTCGGTCAGGAGGGTGATGCCGTTGGTGTGTTGGAGCAGGCCGGGCGTGAGTTGCCATTGCCCGCCGGTGCGGCGCACGCACCACGGCTCCAGGCAGTCCGACAGCAGCGACGCCAGCACCAGATGGTGCGAGGCCACCGCCACCCGCCCTTGCTGCGCCAGCGTGTGCAGCACCGCCGCTGCCGCCGATACCGATTCCAGGTAATTCGTGCCACGGAAAATCTCGTCGATGATGAAGATGGCCGGCCGCTGCGCCGACAGCGCCAGCAACTCCTGCCCGCGCCGCAGCTCGGCCATGTAGAAGCTTTCGCCCGCCCCCAGCGCATCTTCGTTCTGCATGCTGGCATACACCGGCAGCAGCGGCGTCACCGCGCGCCTGGCGTAGCAAAAACCGAATGCCCGCGCCGTGACGAGGCTTAGCCCCACCGTACGCAGCAAGGTGCTCTTGCCGACGCCATTCTGGCCGGAGATGAACACGCCCTTGCGCGCCATGCGGAAGTCCAGCGCCGCCGCATCGGCCAGCAGCGGATGAACAACCTGCTCCAGCTCCACCGCATCGCCCTGCTCCGCCCAGCAATACACGTCGGCCTTCGCCAAGTGACGCGCCAACGCCAGGTCCGCATCCAGCATCGCCACGCGCTCGAAGCTGCCGCGCAGGAAGTCGATGTTCTCGCGCACCACGTCGCGGCTGCGGAAGTGGTGGCGCACATTGGCCAGCCATAACCAGTCGGCATACTCGCTCACGCCCGGCATGCGCGAGGCCAGCGAACGGCTGATGCGGCGATTGAGCTTGCCGGCTTGCGCGGCGTCGTCGGCAAAGCGCGGATCGATCTCGCCCAGCAGCGTATGTGCGCGCAGCATCAGCTGCATGCTGGCCAGAATACGCTCCCACGCCTGCACCGTCTCGTGATAGCGCGCCTGGATGCCGCACAGCGCCAGCCACGCGACCAGCGCCACGCCCCACAACGGCAGCCACCCCGCCATCAGCGCCACGCCGGCCGATGCCAGGAACACTACCGGCAACCACGCCAGCACCGGCAGCCAGCGCGGCGCGCGTGGCAGTTCAGGACCATACAAGGTTTCGCTGATTTCGCGGTCGGCCTGGCGCAGGTCCTTGGTGGCGGTTTGCAGCCGTTGGCGCGAGGCGTCATCCGCCATCAGGGTGCCCACGCGCGAAGCCGACACCGATGCATCGTCCTCCGCGTACAGCCGCCGGTGCAGCTCCTGCTGGCCGAAGATGCTGGTCTCGCGCGCCAGCTCGGCGCTGTACGCCGGCAGCAGCAGGTCGTCCCAGGTTTGTGCATCCATCACCTCCCCGGCGCCTGGCAGCATGCGGCGATACAGGTCAACGTCACTCGGCACAAAAGGGTAATCGGTCATCAGGTACTCGGGAAAAAGGAGCCAGGCACCCAAATGCGGTCACTTGCCAGATTATCAAGTGCTTGCCGGCGGCGCGATATCGTAGGAGATCCGACCCGCCGGCAGGAAGAACAGCGCGATCACCGCGCCGCCTTTCACCTCGGGATAGTGATGGCTGCCCGGCGCAGGCGCGGTCCAGCCGGCGCCGCACCAGCCGTTCGGTCCCGCCAGCATGGCGCCATCGTTCAGCGGTATCACCATATTGAATTCGCCGTAGGGGTGAGCGTGATAGTCGCCACGGAACACCTCTCCGGCATCGCGGCTGCAGCTGTCGATATACACGGCGGTGATGCTGAAGTAATGCGTCTCTGCGGACGGCGGACAGATACGGCTGCGGCGATAGCGCGTACCCTGAATCTCCACATTCGCCGCCCAGCCCTCCTCCAGCCCGGCCTTGATCAGCGCCGCCAACCCGTCGTACAGCGCGCTGCCCGGCCCACGTTGTTCATTGAGCCAGCGCTCGGCCTCCGTGCCGGCGGTGGTGTTCTTGATTTCATCCAGGAAGGCGATGCTCTGCCTGATCAGTTCTTCACGGTGGTTCATGGTCGTTCCTCGCAGCTTTCGATATTTTTATGGTGGCATGCGCAGAACGGCAGGGGAAGCGAAGGTTTTGCATGGTCGCCATGAATTCCGTGCATGTCCGGCTTGAACAATGGTCGCTTCCATGCCGCCCGGCGCCATGGCATGCTGTGCGATATCTTCCAACGCATGAGAGCCGCATGAACATCCAGCGCACCGACCTGAATCTGCTGCGCGTGTTCCTTTGCATTTACGAGGAACGCCACCTGCATCGCGCAGCGCAGCGCATGAACCTGAGCCAGTCCGCCATGAGCCACGCGCTGGCGCGCCTGCGCGAATCGGTGGGCGATGAACTGTTTGTGCGCAGCGCCGACGGCATGATGCCCACCGCCCGCGCCCTGGCCATGGCCGGCCCGCTGCGCGACGCGCTGCAGCAGATCGCCGGTGCGCTGAACAACGAGCCGTTCGTCGCCGCCACCGCGCGGCGCGAATTTGTGATCGCCGCCAGCGACTATGTCAGCCTGCTGCTGCTCGAACGGCTCAGCGCAAAGATGCAGGCGCTGGCGCCGCATGTGAACCTGGTCGTCCGCCCGGTCACGCGCATCGACCTCGCCGGACAGCTCGACCTCGGACGGATCGACCTGGCCATCGGCGTGTTCGCCGACATCCCGCCACGCCTCAACTCCATGCCGCTGTGGACCCAGAGCGATACTTTCGTTATGCGCGCCGGCCACCCGCTGGCCGGCGCCGCGCTGCGCATTGACGACGTGACGGCCTATCCGCTGGTGGCCGTCTCGCTCGGCGGCACGGAAGAAGGCGCGGTCGACGGCTTCCTGTCCGAGCGCGGGTTGGCGCGCGAGTCGGAAATGTTCGACCGCGCGGCGCTGCCGCCGACGGCGACCCTGCGCATCCTGCTGCCGCACGCCTTGGCGGTGCCGTCGCTGCTGCAATCGAGCGACATGCTGGCGATCCTGCCTTCATCGCTGGCGCAGTTGTTCGTGGCGCGGCACGGACTGGCCAGCGCTGCGCCGCCATACCCGGTACGCGAGCGGCAGATGCAAGCCGTCTGGCACACGCGCAACGACGACGATCCAGCCCAGGCCTGGCTGCGCGCGCTGCTGGCCTGAACCGGGCGGACAAAGGCGGACAGCCCGGACACACGGACGCTTGGCGGACAGCGGACGCGTAGGTTCAATCCCATATAAATCAACCATTTAGCGTGTGGCACGCTTTCTGCATAATGTTGCTCGTTTCCTCACAACCGAGCAACCCATGATCCGCGACACCTCCTCCCAAGACGCCGTTATCGCCGCGCCCAAAGGCCAGGCCACCAAGCGCCGCCTCATCATTGCCGCCGGCGCCGTCGCGCTGCTGGCCGCCGGCTGGTCGTTGATGCACACCTGGCGCGGCAGCGACCATTCGGTCAACGGCTCGCGCCTGCGCATCGCCGAAGTCGGACGCGGCACCCTGATCCGCGACGCCGCCGTCAACGGCCGCGTGGTGGCCGCCGTCAGCCCGACGCTGTACGCGCCGTCGCTGGCCACCGTCACCCTGAAAGCCCACGCCGGCGACACGGTCAAGAAAGGCGACATCCTGGCCGTGCTGGAATCGCCCGACCTGTCGGATGCCCTGAAGCGCGAACAAGCCGCCTACGCCCAGATCGAAGCCGACGTTTCGCGCCAGCGCATCCTGGCCCGCAAGCAAAAGCTGCTGGCCCAGCGCGACGCCGACACTGCCGAAATCGAACGCGTCTCGGCCCAGCGCACCATGGAGCGCTATGACGCCGTCGCCAACGAAGGTGCGGTCGCCAAGATCGAATACCAGCGCGCCAAGGACGCCGTCAACTCCGCCGTGATCCGTTCCAAGCACGCCAAGGAAGCGGCGGTGCTGGAGAACGACAACGTGGCGCTGGAGCTGGAATCGAAAATCAAGCAGCTGGACCAGCAACGCAGCACCCTCTCCAACGCCCAGCGCCGCGTCGACGAGCTGACAGTGCGCGCGCCGGTCGATGGCTTCATCGGCACGCTGTCCGTAGCCGACCGCAGCGTGGTCCCCGCCAACACGCCGCTCATGACGCTGGTCGACCTGTCGCGCCTCGAAGTCGAGCTGGAAGTCCCGGAAACCTACGTCTCCGACATCGGCCTGGGCATGACGGCGGAAGTCAACTACGGCACCGGCACCACCACCGCCAAGCTGTCGGCGCTGTCGCCGGAAGTGGTGAAGAACCAGGTGCTGGCGCGGGTGCGCTTCAACGGCGAGCAGCCGGCCGGCCTGCGCCAGAACCAGCGCGTCACCGCGCGCCTGCTGATCGACGAGAAGCCGAACGTGCTGATGGTGCAGCGCGGCCCCTTCGTCGAATCCGAAGGCGGACGCTTCGCCTACGTGGTCCGCGACGGCATCGCCATCCGCACCCCGATCAAGCTGGGCGCCACCAGCGTCTCCGCCGTGGAGATCCTGGGCGGCCTGAAACAAGGCGACAAGATCGTTGTCGCCGGTACCGAAACCTTTGAAAACGCCGAACGCGTTTCGATCAACAACTAACTTTACCCAAGAGGACCACCATGCTGCGCATGAAAAACCTGAGCAAAGTCTATCGCACCCACATGATCGAAACCCACGCGCTGCGCGGTTTCGAGATCGACGTCAAGCAAGGCGAATTCGTCACCGTCACCGGTCCTTCGGGTTCCGGCAAAACCAGCTTCCTCAACATCGCCGGCCTGCTGGAGGAGTTCACCGACGGCGAGTATGTCCTCGACGGCATCAACGTCAAGGGCATGGACGACAACGCCCGCTCGCGCCTGCGCAATGAAAAGCTGGGCTTCATCTTCCAGGGCTTCAACCTGATTCCCGACCTGTCGCTGTTCGACAACGTCGACGTGCCGCTGCGCTATCGCGGCTTCAACGCCGCCGAGCGCAAGGAGCGCATCGAGGACGCGCTGTCCAAGGTCGGCCTGGCCTCGCGCATGAAGCACTACCCGGCCGAACTGTCCGGCGGCCAGCAGCAGCGCGTGGCGATCGCGCGCGCGCTGGCCGGCTCGCCCAAGCTGCTGCTGGCCGATGAACCGACCGGCAACCTGGATACGCAAATGGCGCGCGGCGTGATGGAGCTGCTGGAGGAAATCAACGCCCAGGGCACCACCATCCTGATGGTCACCCACGATCCCGAACTGGCGGTGCGCACGCAGCGCAACGTCCACATCATCGACGGCCAGGTGTCGGACCTGGTGCGCAAGTCGCCGTCGCTGTCCAATGTCGCGTAAGGGGCGCAGCATGTTCCAATACTACTTCCTCCTCGGCCTGCGCAGCCTGCGCCGCAACCCGGCGCTGACCGCGCTGATGGTGCTGACGCTGGCCATCGGCGTGGCCGCCAGCGTGTCCACGCTGACCATCCTGCACGTGATGTCGGGCGACCCGATCCCGCACAAGAGCGACCGCCTGTTCGTGCCGCTGATCGACAACGGCTCGGCCGAGAACTACAAGCCGGGCGACGAACCGGACGACCGCCAGCTCAGCTACCGCGACGCCATGAACCTGGTCAACAGCAAGGCCGGCGAGCGCCGCACCATGATCTTCGGCGTCTCGCTGGCGCTGGAACCGGCGCGCAAGGACATCAGCGCCTTCAATGCGTCCGGCCTGGCCGCCTACGGCGATTTCTTCAACATGTTCGAAGCGCCTTTCCTGCACGGGCAGGGCTGGAGCCCGGCCGACGACAAGAGCGGCGCGGACGTGGTGGTGCTGAGCCGCAAACTGGCTTCCAAGCTGTATGGCGACACCGACCCGGTCGGACAGCGCATGACGCTGGCCGGCTTCCAATACCAGATCGTCGGCGTGATCGACAACTGGAAAGTGGTGCCGCGCTTCCACCGCATCATCGGCAGCGAAGGCCCGTTCAGCGAAGAGACGGAGATGTACATCCCGTTCAGCAACGCCGTGCGCCACGAGATGCAGCGCAACGGCAGCACCAGCTGCTACGAGGACATCCCACCCGGCTACCAAGCCTTCCTCGATTCGGAATGCACCTGGATCCAGGGCTGGATTGAAACCCGCACCGCCGCCGACCGCGCCGAACTGCAAAGCTTCGTCGACAGCTACGCCATCGAGCAGCGCAAGCTGGGCCGCCTGAAGCGCGCCGCGCCGAACAAGCTGTATGACGTGCGCGAATGGCTGGACTACATGAAGGTGGTCGGCAACGACAACAAGCTGTCGGCCTGGCTGGCGTTCGGCTTCCTGGCCCTGTGCCTGGTCAACACCATCGGCCTGCTGCTGGCAAAGTTCTCGGTGCGCGCCGCCGAAGTGGGCATCCGCCGCGCACTGGGCGCCTCGCGCCGCGAGATCTTCACCCAGTTCCTGATCGAGACCACGGTGGTCGGCCTGGTCGGCGGCGCACTTGGCCTGCTGCTGGCCTTCGGTGCGCTGGCGCTGATCGCCATGCAGTCCAAGGCGCTGACGCTGGTGGCGCACATGGACTGGGTGATGCTGCTGACCACCTTCGTGCTGGCCGTGCTGTCGGCCATCCTGGCCGGCCTGCTGCCGACCTGGCGTGCCTGCCAGGTGACGCCGGCGCTGCAACTCAAATCCCAATAAGCGAGCACCATCATGGAAATCCGTCCTATCCTGTCTGCGCTGCTGCGCAGTAAAACCGGCCCGGTGCTGGTGGCGATCCAGGTCGCCCTCAGCCTCGCCATCCTGGCCAACGCCCTGCACATCGTGCATGAGCGCCAGGCCGTATCGGCCCGTCCTTCGGGACTGGAGCGCGAAGAAGACGTGTTCGCGCTGTCGGTGCGCCACCTCAAGCAAGGCGGCCACGAAGACCAGTTGGCCACGCAGCGCCGGGACTCGGCCGCGCTGCGCGCCGTGCCCGGCGTGCTGGCGGTGTCGAACACCAGCCAAATGCCGCTGTCACGTTCCGGCAATTACACCGGCATGGCGTCCGACCGCAAGCAGACCCGCTCCACCGCGCAATCGACGCTGTACACGGTCGGCGATCCACTGGTGAAGACCTGGGGCCTGAAACTGGTGGAGGGGCGCGACTTCAATCCCGGCGAAATCCCGGAGATCGACACCAACACCAGCGAAGACTTCCCGAAAGTAGCGCTGGTCACGCGCACCCTGGCGGAGAAAATGTGGCCCGGCCAAACCAGCTGGGTCGGCAAGACGCTGTACTTCGGCACCGGCGACAAGGCGCGCAGCTCGCAGGTGATCGGCGTGGTGGAACGCCTGCAAACGCCGGGCGCACAAATCGGCGACAGCGGCGAATACTCGACCATCTCGCCGGCCCGCCTGACCGGTGAGGAAGTGGTCAGCTATACCATCCGCGCCGAGCCGGGACAATTGGACCGCGTGATGAAGGAAACGGCCGACGCCATCCGCGCCGCCTCGTCGATGCCGGTGGTCACCCGCGCCAGGAGCATGGTCGAATTCCGCACCGAGCGCTATCGCTCGGACAATGCGCTGGCGTGGATGCTGGTGACGGTGAGCGTGCTGCTGTTGCTGATCACCGCCAGCGGCATCGTCGGCATGGCCAGCTTGTGGGTCACGCAGCGCCGCAAGCAGATCGGCGTGCGCCGCGCCCTGGGTGCGCGCCGCATCGACATCCTGCGCTACTTCATCACCGAGAACTTCATGATCACCAGCGCCGGCGTCACGGCCGGCGTGCTGCTGGCGCTGGGCCTGAACCAGCTGTTGGTCAGCAAGCTGGAGATGCCGCGCCTGCCGCCCGAATACCTGATCGGCGGCGCCGGCATCTTCTGGGCACTGGGCATCCTGGCGGTGTACGGACCGGCATGGCGGGCCGCCAGCATCTCGCCGGCGACGGCCACGCGCAGCGCCTGATCCATCATGAATGCAGTCCCCGGCATGCCGCGACAATGTTATGCTTGCGGCATGCCTACCGTACTAATTATTGACGACAACGCGGCCGTGTCCGTGGCCCTCGACGTGCTGTTTTCGCTGCACGATATCGCCGCGCTGCGCGCCGCCTCGCCGGAAGCCGGACTGGCCATGCTGGAGCAGCACAGCGTGGACCTGGTGATCCAGGACATGAACTTCAGCGCCGACACCACCTCGGGCGAGGAAGGCACGGCGCTGTTCGGCGCCATCCGCGACCGCTATCCCGACCTGCCGGTGATTTTGCTCACCGCATGGACCCACCTGAACGCGGCCGTGGACCTGATCAAGGCCGGCGCCGCCGACTACCTGGCCAAGCCGTGGGACGACCACAAGCTGATCGCCACCGTCAACAACCTGATCGAACTGGGACAGGCCAAGCGCGCCTTGCAGCAGCGTGTGCAGGGCGAACTGCGCCAGCGCCGCGAACTGGAACGCGGCCACGACCTGCGCGGCATGGTGTTCCAGGACCCCGCCACCGAACGCGTGATCCACCTGGCCTGCCAGGTGGCGCGCGCCGATGTGCCGGTGCTGATCTCCGGTCCCAACGGCACCGGCAAGGAACGCATCGCGGAAATCATCCAGGCCAATTCGGCGGTGCGCAACGGCCCGTTCGTGGTGCTCAACTGCGGCGCGATTCCGTCCGAATTGATCGAGGCCGAATTGTTCGGCGCCGACGCCGGCGCCTACACCGGCGCCTCCAAGGCGCGCGAAGGAAAATTCGAAGCGGCCGATGGCGGCACGCTGTTCCTCGACGAAATCGGCAACCTGCCGCTGGCCGGTCAAATGAAGCTGCTGCGCGTGCTGGAGACGGGACGCTTCGAGCGGCTCGGTTCCAACCGCGAGCGGCAGGTCAAGGTGCGCGTGATCAGCGCCACCAACGCCGACCTGCAGGCCATGATCCGCGCCGGCACCTTCCGCGAGGATTTGTTCTATCGCCTGAACGTGATCGAACTGCGCCTGCCGCCGCTGGCGGCGCGGCCGATGGACATCATGCCGCTGGCGATGAACTTCCTCGGCCCGGACAAGCAGCTGCATCCGGACGCGCAGGCGGCGCTGCTGGCGCACCCGTGGCCCGGCAATGTGCGTGAACTGAAAAACGTCATGATGCGCGCCGGACTGCTGGCCAGCGGCGACATCATCAAGGTGAGCGACCTGGGTCTGCCCGCCGCGCCATCCGGCCATGGCGGCGGCTCTGGCGGCGCGGGCAACGGCGCCGAGGAAGCCAGCCGCGAACCGGACCGCGACGCCATTAGCCTGGCGCTGAGCCGCGCCGGCGGCGTGGTGGCGCAGGCGGCGGCGGAACTCGGCCTGTCGCGCCAGGCGCTGTACCGCCGCATGGAGCGGCTCGGCATCGTCCGTCCCTGATGAGCGACAGCCAGCGCCAGGAAGCCAAGCGGAATAAGGGCTTCCGCCTTTCCCTGCTCACGCGCTGGACGGCGCTGGTGGGCACGCTGCTCACCATCGGCATCCTGATCGCGCTGGCGATGGACCACTTCTTCCCGAAGAATCCCGGACTGGTGCTGGGCGTCTGTCTGCTGTGCGTGCTGCCGATCTCCATCATCACGATTCGCGCGGAGCTGGAGCGCATGCTGTCGCTGTTCCGCGCGCTGACCGGCACCGTCACCAGCTACAAGGACGGCGATTTTTCCTTCAGCCTGCACTGGCCGCAGAACGATGAGCTGAGCGATCTGGTCATCGCCCACAACGAGTTGGGCGACGTGCTGCGCCAGCAGCGCCTGGACTTGGTGCAGCGCGAGCTGCTGCTCGACACCATGGTGCAGAACACCCCGGTGGCGATGCTGCTGGTGAGCGAGTCCGGCCCCATCGTCTACGCCAACGTGGCGGCGCGCCAGCTGCTCAATCAGGGCCGCAAGCTGGAAGGCCACAAGCTGGACGACATCCTGCGCCACGCCTCGCCCGCCCTGCTGGAAGCGTTGGCGCGCGGCGGTGACGGCTTGTTCACCACTAAGGACAAGGACGACGAGGAAGAGGTCTATCACCTGGCACGCCGCAGCTTCAACCTCAATGGCCGCAAACACGAACTGCTGCTGCTGCGCCAGCTGACCATGGAGCTGCGCCGGCAGGAAGTGCAGACGTGGAAAAAAGTCATCCGCGTGATCAGCCACGAATTGAACAACTCCCTGGCGCCATTGACCTCGCTGGCGCATTCCGGCGCGGAGCTGGTGCGGCGCGGGCAAACCGAACGCCTGCCGCAAATCCTCGCTACCATCGAGGAGCGCACGCGCCATCTGGAGAGCTTTATCCTCGGCTACGCGCGCTTCGCCAAGCTGCCGACGCCGCGCCTGGAAGCGCAGCAGTGGCAAGCCTTCCTGTCGCAGTTGGGCGAGCAGGTCATCTTCAAGCAGATCGGCGAAGCGCCGGCCGAGTCCTGCGCCTTCGATCCGGCGCAATTGGAGCAGGCGCTATTGAACCTGCTGAAGAACGCCCATGAATCGGGCTCGCCGGCCGACCAGGTCAGCCTGGAAGTGCGGCGCCTGCACGAAGGCGTGCGCATCGACGTACAGGACCGTGGTCCAGGCATGAGCGACACGGTGCTGACCAACGCCCTGGTGCCGTTTTACTCGACAAAGCGCAGCGGCACAGGCCTGGGCCTGGCGCTGGCGCGCGAGATCGCCGAAGCCCACGGCGGTCGCATCACCCTCTCCAACCGCGAAGGCGGCGGACTGACCGTGACCATGATTTTGCCGCTGGCCTGATAAACTGGCGGCATGAGTACCTCCGCACCCACCCGTTTCGACCAGCCCGGCCATCCGCCCGCCACCATCACCGAATTCCAGGGCGTGCGCAGCCTGCACCTCGGCACCTCCTGGGTGCAGGGCGCCATGCGCATCGCCAAGCCCGACAACATCGAGCTCGAATACGTCCAGATGATGATGATGTGGATGCTGTTCCACGACCAGCCGCAGCACATCGTGCAACTGGGCCTGGGCAGCGCCGCGCTGACCAAATTCTGCTACCGCCGCCTGCCGCAATCGCGCGTGACGGCCATCGAACTCAATCCCAACGTGATCGCCATGTGCCAGGCGCAGTTCGGCCTGCCGTCCAACGACGAGCGCCTGAACGTGCGTGAAATGAACGCCATGGATTTCGTGCTCGACCCGGCCAACCGCAACACCGTCGATATCCTGCAGGTGGACCTGTACGACGAGGAAGCGCGCGGTCCGGTGCTGGACTCGCCCGAGTTCTACCAGGGCTGCGCCGACGTGCTGCGCGACGGCGGCATCATGACCACCAATGTCTTCGGCGACGATTTCAGCAACTACGACAAGAATTTGCAGACCATGGAGCTGGCGTTCGACGCGGTGGTCTGGTTACCGGAAGTACATGACGCCAACATCGTCGTCATCGCATTCAAGAACTCACCATCGCTCGATTTCAGCGTGCTGTATGAGCGCGCCGGCGAGATCAAAAAGACATTGAATCTTCCAGCGAAGAATTGGGTAAACGGCCTGAAAGGCTGGATGCGCGACCATCAATAGGCTGGTGCGTTTTTCGCATATCGATATGCGCTTGCATCATACCGATGCGTGCGCGCCACACTTTCGTGCGCCTTTGCACCATGACCGTTCCGGGCCGCCGGCCACTTTACGATACATTGGGTTACAAAGCACGAAATATTAACTTATGTGCACATTCCGCAACATTGTGGTGCATGCCGCGTTGTCGCTCTTCGCCCGCTACCCTTAGTATTTTCTCAACGGCCCTACCCCGCTGGCCGTCTTCACAATACCAAGAGAGAAAATCAATGCAAAGAGCACCTCAATTCAAACGCACCTTGCTGGCCAGCGCTATCCTGCTGTTGGCTGCGCAAAGCGCTTTTGCGCAATCGTCTACCGACAGCAGCGCCAAAGCCGAAGATCAACAAACCGTGGTGGTTCTGGGCTCGCGCTCGGTCGCCAAAACCGCGCTGGACACCTCGTCGCCGGTGGGCCTGATCGGCCTGAAAGACCTGCAGACCGCCGGCCCACTGGAGCTGGGCAAGCTGCTGCAAACGCTGGACCCGTCGTTCAACTTCTCCACCACCTTCATCAGCGACGGCACCGACTCGATCCGTCCGGCCACCCTGCGTTCGCTGGGCCCTGACCAGGTGCTGGTGCTGATCAACGGCAAGCGCCGTCACCAGCAGGCGCTGGTCAACGTGCAGCAGACCATTGGCCGCGGTTCGGCCGGTACCGACATCAACGCCATTCCGCTGGCCGCCATCCACCACATCGAAGTGCTGCGCGATGGCGCCGCCGCACAATACGGTTCCGATGCGATCGCCGGCGTGATCAACATCGTCCTGAAATCGAACATCGGCGAGACCTCCGTGAGCGGCCAGTACGGCACCACCTCGGAAGGCGACGGCGACCTGTATTCGGCCAGCGTCAATCGCGGCTTCGCCCTGGGCGAAAACGGCGGCTACCTGAACCTGACGGCCGAAGCCCGCAAGCGCGGCGAAACCAACCGCGCCGGCCCGGACTCGCTGCGCACCAATCCAGCGCGCGTGACCCAGCACATCGGCGACAGCAACACCCGCGACTCCTACCTGTGGTGGAACGGCGCGCTGCCGATCGACGCCAAGAGCGAGTTCTACGCCTTCGGCGGCGTCTCCAAGCGCAAGAGCGACTCCTTCGGCTTCTTCCGTTCGGCCGGCGACGACCGCACCGTGCCTGCCGTGTATCCGAACGGCTTCCTGCCGGCGATCCGCACCGACATCAAGGATGCCTCGTTCGCCTTCGGCTACCGCCGCGACCTGACCGACACCTGGAAGGCCGACATCAGCATCAACTACGGCGCCAGCGAACTGGCCTTCCACGAATCGGACAGCTTGAACGTCTCCTACTGGTATGAGCCGAAACCGGGTGGCGGCATCTACGCCGAATCGGCGCGCGAAGCCGACACCGGCACGCTGAAGTTCAACCAGCTGACCTTCAACGCCGACGTCAAAGGCCCGGTCCAACTGGGCGGCACCGAAGTGTCCCTGGCCACCGGCTTCGAATACCGTCAGGACAACTACCAGATCATCGCCGGCGATCCGATCTCCTACCAGTACGGCCGCACCAACAACCCGGCCATCATCATCAAGACGCCTAGCGGCGCAACCGCGAGCGCCGGTATCCAGGGCTTCCCTGGCTACACCCCCGGCACCGCCGTGGATTCGGGCCGCCACAACATCGCCCTGTTCCTCGATGCCGAAACCAAGCCTGTGCAGGAACTGACCCTGGCCGGCGCGGTACGCTACGAAAAATACTCGGACTTCGGCGACACCGTCACCGGCAAGCTGAGCGCCCGCTTCGACCCGACCAAGGAAGTAGGCTTCCGCGCCAGCGCCTCGACCGGCTTCCGCGCACCGAGCGTGCAGCAGGAGTTCTACAGCTCCGTGTCGACCAATCTGAATAACGGCGTGCTGACCGAAACCCTGACCGCGCGTCAGGGCAGCGCCGTGACCCAGGCCTTCGGCATCAAGCCGTTGAAGGAAGAAACCTCGACCAGCGCCAGCGCCGGCGTGGTGTTCCGCCCAGCGAAGAACGCCTCGCTGACCGTCGACGCCTACCAGATCAAGATCAAGGACCGCATCGTGTTCTCGAGCGAGATCGCACCGGAAGCAGGCGGCGGCCCGATCGCCAACATCCTGAAGCCGCTGGGCGTGGGCCAGGCGCAGTTCTTCACCAACGCGGTCGATACCCGTACCCGTGGCCTGGACATCGTCGCCGAGCACACCACCAAGTTCGATGCCTCCACCCTGGTGCTGTCGGGCCAACTGGGCTTCAACAAGACCGAAGTAACCAAGCGCCATTCGACTTCCTCGGTGCTGAGCGGCGAGAAGCTGTTCGACCAAGCCCAGGTAACTCTGATCGAACGCGGCCAGCCACGCAAGCACCACGTGGTGGCTGCCGACTACACCGTCGGCCCATGGAACCTGAACGCGCGCGCCAACTACCACGGCGAAGTGTATGCGGAGAGCTTCAGCCCTCTGCAGAAGTGGGATGCGCGCTGGTTGGTGGACACCACGGTACGCTATGCCTTCAGCAAGCGCACCTTCCTGGGCGTAGGCGTGAACAACCTGTTCAACCAGGTGCCTAACGAGTGGACCAACGGCGGCGACTTCCCGAAACTGGGCTTCACCCGCTGCTGGGAAACCTGCCCTATCGGCGTGAACGGCCGCTCGTTCTACGTGCGTGCTGATACGGCGTTTTAATCAGGCCTGAACGGTTGGCGGCGTAGGCCGCAAGGTGGATCAGCGCCGCCAACTGTTTGACCAGTTCCTCCATCTGCTCGGCCGGCACTTGTGCGTAGCCGAGCATCAGTCCCTTCCATCCCGAATCCCCTTGTGTATCGTGCGTGCTGAGCGCGTTGACGGCGATGTCGCGCTCCTGCGCCTGCCGCACAATCGCCGTGTCATCGATGCGCGCGTCGTTGAAGCGCAGCGACAGGTGCATGCCTGCCGAACCGCCGTGCACCGTCGCTATTGATCCCAGATGCGTTTGCAGCGCCGCCACCAGCGCGTCGCGCCGTTGTCGGTACAGGCGACGCATGCGGCGCAGGTGCAGCAGGAATTGCCCGCTTTGCAGGAACTCCGCCAACGCCAGTTGCTCGGCCACGCGGCCGCGCGGGAAAGACTGTTCGCGCATCTGTGCAAACGGTTCAGCCAGCGCGGCCGGCACCACCACGAAGCCAATGCGCAGCGAGGGGAACATGGTCTTGCTGAAGGTGCCCAGGTAGACCACCGGTGCGTCGGGCGCCAGGCCCTGCATGGCGTGCAGGGGTGCGCCGTCGTGGCGGAATTCGCTGTCGTAATCGTCTTCGATAATCAATGCGCCGGCGTTGCGCGCGTCTTCGATCAGCGCCAGGCGGCGGCGCAGGCTCAGAACGCTGCCTACGGGGTATTGGTGCGAGGGCGTGGTGTAGATCAAGCGTGGCGGGCGTAGCAGCCAGTCGGCCGGCTGCGGCGCCATGCCGTCGTCGTCGACGTCGATGCCGGAGACCAGCAGGCCGGTGCCGCGTGCTGCGGCCATGGCGCCGCCGTAGCCGGGATTCTCGATCCAGATGGTGTCGCCCTCGTCCGCCAGGGCGCGCATGCAGAGATCCAGGCTGCTCTGCGTGCCGTCGGTGATGAAGACCTGGCCGGCCTCGCAGGCGACGCCGCGCGAGGCGCGCAGATGGTCGGCAATCGCGGTGCGCAGCTGCGGCTCGCCGGCGGTGTCGCCGTAGTTGAGCTGGACCACCGTCATGGCCCGCAAGGCACGCTCCATCATGCGGCGCCACAGCGTCATCGGAAAGTGCTCCAGCGCCGGCACGCCGGGCACGAAGGCGCCCATGCGGTCGGCCGGTCCCGGCAACGGCCGCAGATTGCTCATGCGCTGCGAGAGGCCCACCGTCGGCGCGGCAGTGCGCAGCGCCGTAGAGCGCGCCGACGCGTCAGGCGTAGCGCCACGCACCGCAGCCGCAGCCGCATTCACGCGCGTGCTTGCCGCATTCGCGGCTATCGCCACCATCGGCGCGACCACGGTGCCGCGCCGGTCGGTGATCACGAATCCTTCTCCTGCCAGCTGCTCGTACGCGTACAACACCGTATTGCGCGCCACGCCCAGTTCCTCGGCCAGCGCGCGCGAAGCCGCCAGGCGCGTGCCCGCCGCCAGCGTGCCGTTGCGGATCGCCGCGCGCAAGCACTCGTGCAGCATGCGCTGACGCGGCCAACCATGATGGCCATGCTGTTCCGCATAGCCGTCGATCAACACCGAAAAGTCCATTCGTGGCTCCATGAAATTAGCAATCCGTGGATCTATTGATAGAACCAGCATTTCATTATATTGCGCTTTTACGAAAGGAATCCATGTCCCCCACCGACCGCACCCGCGTCCGCCGCGTCGCCACCAATGCACGCTACGACGCCGCCACCCTGCACGCCATCGTCGACGACGCCTACCTGTGCCACATCGCCTTCAGCGACAGCAAGGGCGCGCACTGCATACCAACCGTCTGCTGGCGCGAAGGCGATCACTTGTACATCCACGGCTCCAACGGCAGCCGCATGGTCAAGCACTTGCTGGAGAACGAATGCTGCGTGACGATCACGCACGTGGACGGCCTGGTGCTGGCGCGGTCGGCGTTCAACCATTCCATGAACTACCGCTCGGCCATGATCTACGGCCGCTTCGCAGCAGTCGAAGGCGACGCCGCACGCAGCGCGATGGAAGCGCTCATGGAAAAACTGGCGCCCGGCCGCCAGGCCGAGATCCGTCCCGGCTCCGACAAGGAATACGCCGCCGCCACCGTGCTGCGCATCCCGCTGGCCGAAGCGGCCTGCAAGATCCGCTCCGGCGGCGTCGAGGACGACGAGGAAGACCTGTCCTGGCCGGTGTGGGCCGGCGTCCTGCCATGGGCCCGCACACCTCTCCCAGCGCAGCCGGATGCGGCCTGCACGCTGCCGGCACCGGCATACGTGCTGGCCTGGTCAAAAATGTAGTTGAGCTACAGAACATTAATCTAGTCTGTAGTACAAATACAACTTTAATCATCGCCATAGCGCATCAAGGGCAAGTTTACCGGTTTTCACGTAACAAAACCGTAAACTTTGTTTGACTGGCATTCTAGTTTTAATACAAGATGAGTCTCAAGCGTCGCAAGAGCGCCTAAACCGACTACACCCTGGAGACTACAATGCAGCTCAATCAACAAGAGCGCGGCCTGCGTGCCGCGCTCCCGCTCAGCCCTGTCGCCGCCGCCTGCGCGGTACTGATTTCCGCCCTGTCCGCGCCGGTCCACGCGCAAACGGCCAGCGCTCCGCAAGCCGCCGATGCACCAACCACCGTGGTGGTGGCCGGCATCCGTCGCGGTATCGAAGACGCGATCTCGGTCAAGAAGGATGCGACCTCCATCGTTGAAACCATCTCCGCCGAAGACATCGGCAAACTGCCGGACGTCTCGATCGCCGAATCGATCGCGCGCTTGCCTGGCCTGGCCGCGCAACGCGTCGCCGGCCGCGCACAAGTGATCTCGATTCGCGGCCTGTCGCCGGACTTCGCCACCACGCTGCTGAACGGCCGCGAACAGGTCAGCACCGGCGACAACCGCAGCGTCGAATTCGACCAGTATCCGTCCGAGCTGCTGAGCGCCGTCACCATCTACAAAACGCCGGACGCGGGCCTGATCGGCCAAGGCCTGTCCGGCACCATCGACATGCAGACCGTGCGTCCGCTGGCCTTCAGCGGCCGTAACTTCTCGCTGAACGTGCGCGGTGAGAAAAACTCGCTCGGCAAAATCGCCAACGCCAAGGACACCGGCCACCGCGTCAGCGCCAGCTACATCGACCAGTTTGCGAATCGCACGGTCGGCATCGCGCTGGGCGTGGCCCACCTCGAATCGCCTATCCTCGACAACGAGACCGGCACCTATGAGCCATTCAACCAGAGCGCCGTATCGGGCGTACCGGCCGGCACCTACGTCACCGCCGGCGTCAAGTCGCTGGCGAAGAGCGGCGTGTTGAAACGCACTGGCCTGATCGGTGTACTGGAATATCGTCCATCGAAAATGTGGACCAGCACCATCGACGTCTTCGCGTCGGAATTCAAGCAGGTCGACACCAACAACCAGTTCGAAGTAAACCTGGGCGGCTACAACGGCAGCAACAACCCGATCGGCTTCAACTACAGCAGCGTCAACATCGCCAACGGCACGCTGCTGGGCGGCACCGCCACCGGCGCCTACCCGCTGGTGCGCGGCCAGTACAACAACCGCAAGGACCAGATCCGCACCGCCGGCTGGGCCAACCGCTTCAACTTCGGCAGCTGGTCGCTGCTGGCCGACGCCAACTACTCGCAGGCCAAGCGCGACGAGACCTACCTCGAAAACAACCTGCAGCTGCAAACCGCCACCGGCGGCGCCTTCAACGACACGCTGATGACCGTCGGCTGGAAACCAGGCGACTTCGCCACCATCGCCGGCAAACTGAATTACAGCGATCCGACCAAACTGTTCACCGGTAACTCGATCTACGGCTACGGCAGCACCTATGCACCGCACCTGGTCGATACCATGAAGAGCTTCAAGCTGGTGGCCACCCTGCCGCTGCCGGATGCGATGGAGAGCTACCTGCACAGCCTCGATGTCGGCGTCAATCACAGCAACCGCACCAAGACCAAGCGCCAGCCTTCGGGCCAGCTGTTCGCCAAGGGTAATCCGACCATCTCCAGCGATCTGCTGTACGCGCCGGTGGACCTGGGCTTCGCCGGTTCGGGCGTGGTCCCATCGTGGAACGTTCCTGCGGTGATCGCCAAGTACTTCGATCCGATCAACTACGACCTGGCCAACAATGCCGGCACCATCAGCCGCGCATGGGACGTGACCGAGAAGATCACCACCAGCTTCGCCCGCGCCAATATCGACTCCGACCTGGGCGGCGTGACGCTGCGCGGTAACGTCGGCGCACAACTGGTGCACACCGACCAGTCGTCCGATTCGCTGTATGCGGATGCCGGCGGCGTGGCCCATCCTACCCACGACGGCAAGAGCTACAACGATGTGCTGCCTAGTTTGAATCTGGCCTTCGGGCTGGCGAACGACCAGACGCTGCGCGTATCGCTGGCCAAGCAGATCGCCCGTCCGCGCGTCGACCAGCTGAACGCCGGCTTCAACTTCACCGTCGACAGCGGCACCCGCCTTCCTAGCGGCAGCGGCGGCAACACCAGGCTCGATCCATGGCGCGCCAAGGCCTTCGACGTATCGTGGGAAAAGTACTTCGCCAAGAAGGGCTACGTAGCGCTGGCTGGCTTCTATAAAAAGCTCGACACCTACATCTACACCTTCTCGGAAACACGCGACTTCTCGCAGTTCACGGCCGGCACCAACGCCATCACCAACATGGGCCAGTACACCACTTCGTACAACGGCAAGGGCGGCACGCTGAAGGGCGCGGAGCTGTCGGTATCGGTGCCGTTTGACATGCTGACGCCTGCGCTGAGCGGCTTCGGCGTGTTGGCCAGCACCTCGTACACCGAGAGCGCGATCGACATCAAGGAAGTCAATTCGACCATCGGCAAGATCCAGCTGCCAGGCTTGTCGCGCAACGTCACCAACGTGACGCTGTACTACGAGAAGTCGGGCTTCTCGACCCGCGTGAGCGCCCGCAAGCGTTCGGACTACGTGGGCGAGATCGGCAACTTCGCCGGCGACCGCCAGCTGCGTTATGTGGTGGGCGATCAGCCGATCGACTTCCAGATCGGTTACACCTTCAACGAAGGCGCATACAAAGGTCTGGGCGTGCTGCTGCAGGTGAACAACCTGACCAACGAAGCGTATGAAACCTATGCGAACAGCAAGGATCGTCAGCTGGAGTATGCGAAGTATGGACGCACTGTCCTGTTTGGGCTGAACTACAAGTTCTAAAGTCCGGCCAAGGACGCCGGCACGAAGTCTGGGCCGGCTTTAGCCCTGCAACTGGCTTGCAGGGCTTTTTTCAGCGCCTTGTTCACGATACCAGAGGCCCAGCATGCAGAAGGCAAACAGCAGCGCGAACGGAGTGGCCGGTATCGGCCGCTCCGCTGCAGCGGCCTCGCCGTCCGCCTTTGTGCCTGCCGCTGCCGTCACCGGTACCGCACGTGCCGCGTACTGCGCCGTAGCCTCAAGCCGTAAGGCGCGCTGCCACGCAGGCCAGTCGTTCGCCGCGTAGACATACTCCATCGCCGGCGCCATCCCTTCGGCCGTCAGCTTCATCCATCCAGCCTTCTGCGGCCAGAACGCCGCGCACACCGCATCCGCCTTGTCCGCGCGCGCCTGCATGAACAGCGGCGACTGCCCTTCCACCGTCAGCGCGGCACCGGTCTTCACGCCCTGCGCGCAAACTTCGGTGCGCAATCCCGGCACCGGCATCGGATCGTTCAGCTTCCACGCCGTTTTTAATTCGCTGTCCAACGCAATGCGGTCCATGGCGGCCTGCCACCACAGCGCGAGCTGCTGCGGTTCGCTGATGGCATGCTTGTGCCAGTCGGCCACGCCGATCCACACCACGCGGCCCTGTCCAACGATGCGCTGCCACATCCACGGGCGCTTCCTGCTGTCGCTGGCCAGCACGGACCATGGACCGCCGGCGCTATCGGCCGGATTCAAACCGGCGGGCGGCATGGCCATGCTGGTACCGAACTGCCGCATGTCCTCTTTCTCGGTGGTCGGCGACTGCTGATGCAGCGACAAACCGAAGTCACGTTGCCACACGCCCGTATCCGCCGCACTGGCGCCAAGGACCACCAGCGGTACGCCACGCCCGGCCTGCGCCATTAGGGCGCTGCGGGCGGACGGGCTCAGATGCTCCACGTAGGCCGCATCCACAAACATCGCATTCGGTGCGGACAACGGTTCGCGCGCGGTCTCGCTACGGGTGATGGCCTTGCCCAGCGTGACATTCCAGTCCAGGATCGCGCCGCCATCGGACAACAGCTGATTCAAGGTGCGCGCATCGAACGACGGTGCATCGAAGCGACCCTGTATCTGCAAGGGAACAGGCTCGTTCACTTGTAGCGGCACCGGACCTTGTGCGATGGTCTTGCCGGCGGCGTCCAGCAAGCGCGCCTGCAGCACCATGGCCTCCGCCACTGGCGGCAACCACTGCACCGACAGCTGCGCGGCCGACGACGGTCCGGATTCGGCCAGTACCTGCTTGTTCTCCGCCAGCAGCTGCAAGCGCCAGCCAGCCAGCGCCTGCCCCGCTACCGGCGCATGCGAGCGCCGCACGGAGAGCGTGAAGATGCGGCCGAGCGACATCGTGCGCGGGAAGTCCAGCCACAGCAAATCCGCAGCGGCCGGTTGCCATTGCAGCGGACGCGCGGGCAGATCGCGCCACTCGACCTCGCGCGCGCCGTCGCCGCTCAGGGCGATGGCGGTAGCGGCGGGAATCGCCATGCGTTCGGCGTCGCCAATGCGGCCGGTTGCGGTGTTCACGGCCAGCGGGCCGGCATCAGGTGCGGGCATGCGGATGTCGGCGATGGCCAGCGCCAGGCTAGCGCCGGCCGCGCCGACCAACGCCGCGTTGAGCCATTTCTTCTTGCGTCCGTAGAACGCCGCGCTGACGGCGCCCGTCGCCACCGCCGCTGCGGCCATCGCTGCGAAGGGTGGCGCGATGGCCGCGAAGTCGGTGGATATCATCATTTAGCCTGCTCCTTGCCATTCCATGCGCGGCCGAATGGCGTATCCGCCGAAGGGTGCGCCTGCAGCAGCACCGGCGCATCCGCCAGCGTGCCGCGCAACCAGGCACGCAACTCGCCACGGCATGGCACGCAGCCGTCCAGCACATCCTGTACCGCGCGCTGCGCGCCGAGTTTCTGTTCCTGGTCGCTGATGCGCGCGCCGATGGTGTCGCGTGCGGCCTTGCTCCACAACGCCGGCAACGGACCGTCATTCGACAGCGCCTGCACCAGTTCGCGCACTTCGGCCGGCACCGTGTCGCTGGCCGCGCCTTGCGCGCGCTTGTAGCTCATGGCGCCGACGATATCGCCGGTCATGCGCTTCTCTTCCTTCAGCGCAGGCGGCACGAAGGCCGTGCGGTGCAGGTAGACGCGTTCCGCCGATTGCAGTTCCTTGATCGCTTCCAGCGCTTTGTATTCGGGCGGCAGCGCGGGCTTGGGCGAGATGGCGCGCAGGGATTTTTCCGCGTCCCACATGGCGGACAAGGCGCGTTTCAATATGGCCTTTGTCTGCGGGTCGAAGATGGTGGCGTTGTCTTCCATGTCGTGCGCGTGGCCGAAGGCTTTCATGACGGAGATTTCGCTGCCCGGCCTTTCGGCGGCGCCGTGGTTTTCTTCGTGGCCGTGTTCTTCTTCGCCGAACAGGCTCGATTCCTCGCCAAGGAACTGGCCGTAGCGCAGGCGCAGCTTGGCCTGGTCGGAGGCGATGATTTCGCTGCGGTTGCGCAGCGTGGCTTGTGGCATGTCAGGGTGCGCTTTCAGGTCGGCCACCAGCTGTTCGGTGTCGATGATGATCTGGCGCTGGCTACGCAGGTTTTCCGGCTTGGCCATGGTTGGCAGCGCGGTCGACTCCAGGCTTTCGGCTTCGGCGCCGGGCAGGCGTAGCGTGTAGGTTGGCGATTGAGCGGTGTGCGGGCTCGGTGCGTTGTCGGTAGCGCGGACGAAGAAGTAGAGCTCATCGCCGGGCTCCATGCCGAGTTCCGCCAGCGTCCACTGCTTTTTCCAGTTGCGCGATTTGGGATCGGTCGATTGCGGTAGTGGCACTTCCTTGTCGCTGAAGCGGATGTTCTCGCCGCTGCCGCGCGCGAGCGTCATGTGCAGGCTGGCGCGCACGATGGCGTAGTCGTCTTTTGCGCTGACGGAGAGCTGCACGGTCTTGGCGTCTTTGGCCAGCATGTGGATCAGTTCCGTCGGTTCGACGATGGTGACTTGCGGCGCCTGGTCTGGCGTGACGCGGATGTTGTAGCGGCTGGAGGCTGTGCCGCGTGCGCGCCAGAACAGCGAGTCTTCAACGCGGAGTTTCGCGCAGTCTGCGGTGACGGGGAGCATTTGGCCGTCGCCCAGCTCCACGGCGGCCTGCGCGCCTTGCGGGTTGTTGATGCACCAGCGGACTTCCGAGTATTGCGGGATCTGGATGTCGCGAGCGCCGGTTTCGAATGGTGCTACGCCAGTGTAGATCGGTGGCGTGACGCGCAGGTGGATTTCGCCGTCGACGATCGGTTTGTTGGTTTGTGCGGCTGGCGGAGGTGCGGCGGGTGCGGCTTGCTTGCCTTGCCAGGCGGCGGCGCTGCTGGCGGTCAGCAGGCTGAGTGCCAGTGGCAGGATGGCGAATCGCGCGCGGTTGCGGGCGATGCTGTTGTAGTCGGCGTCGCTCAGTACTTCGGCTAGGCGGGTTTGCAGGCGTTGTTGCTGGAGTTTGGCGATCGGCGTGTGGGCTTCTGCGGCCAGCAGGGTGCTGCTGTCTTCCAGTTGCGGAATGGCGGCGTTCAGCCAGGAAGTCCATTGCTGGGCGATGCGGTGGTGCCAGCGGAAGGCGTCTGCAATGATCCAGGCGGCGCTGATGGCGATGGCTGCGGCCAGGGCCGGGCGGGCGGCGGGCAGCAGGTAGGTGGCCAGCGCCAGCGGCGCGATGACGGCCAGCCAATGCGGTGCGCGGCGGCGCAGGATGGCGCTCCAGAGGCGGCCGCGCAGATGGTCAGTGGCGGCGGGCATGGGTGAGTATCCGTTCGATCATGAAGAGGGCCAGCAAGGCCAGGGCGAGCCAGGTGGCGGGCTTGGCGTCGGTGATGGCGGGCGGCGTGTTGCGGGCGGCGGCGAAGGTTTGCGATGGCGGGGCGTAGGCTGGTGCGGGGGCGGCTGCCAGCAGTTGCCAGGCTTCGTAGAACGCGCGGGCGGTATCGGCGTCGCGCGGCGGGAAGGCGTCCGAGGTCCAGAGGCGGCCGCGCGGGGAGTCGGCGTATTTCAGCGTGATGCCGTTGATGGTCAGCGTTGAGGCTTTCGCCAGTTCGGGGAAGGCGGCTGGCGTGGCGGCGATCCACCAGTGCGGTGCGCGCCAGTTCGCGGGCGGCGCGGTGTCCTGCGTGTCCCAGACGATCAGCGTGGTGCCGGCGTTCGGCTCGGCGGCGAGCGTGTAGCGGACGGCGCTAGTGCCGGCGCTGTCGAAAGCAGCGAACAACGAACGCCACGCGCCACTGCGCGCAGCCGGCACGCCCAGCACGACCGGCGCGACCTGCGGCCCGACGGGCGAAGCTTGCTGTGCGGCCGGGCCGGGGCGTGAGCCGGGCGGCGACGCGTTCTGCGTAATGCGCGCAGCGGCAGGCCGCTGGGTGCGGAGTTCTAATTGGTGGCTGAATTGGGGCACGCGGGGCGGCATGGCTATTTGGTCGGCGCGGGCGATGATCAGCAGTTTGGCGGCCGGGCGCCAATCGCGTTCGTTCTGGCGCAGCCATTGCAGCGCGTCCGCCGGCAAGTCCATGCGGCTGGCCGCGCCGAAGCCGGCGGCGGCGATTTCTTTTTCTGCCCACGCCTTGTCGGCGCCGGCATCCACCAGCACCGTGTCGCCGCGCCAGGGGAAGATGGTGGCTGCCAGCCAGGCGATCAGCGCCACCAGCATCAGGCAGCGCAGCACCAGCAGCACCTTGTCGCGCCATTGCCAGACGCGCAGCTGCTCCGGCGTCGCCGACGGCAGGAAGCGCGCCGTCGCCAGCGGCTCGGCTTTCAGGCGTTGGCGCTTCTGGCGATGCCACCACACAGGCAGCAGCAGCACCGGCAACGCCAACCACCACAAAGGATAGGAACTCAAGATCATTTTGCCCGCGCTCCCACCAGCTGCAGCCAGCTGCGCAAGACGCCGCTCAAAGGCTGCTCGATGCGCGCCTCGTAGTGGACGATGTTGTTTTGACGGCAGCTGCCCACCACGCCATCAAAGTGCGCGCGGCTTTGCTGCTTGTAGATTTCGCGGTCCGCATTGCTCATGCGGTGCAGACCGTCGGCTTGTTCCGGATCGCGATACGCGGAACCGGATTTGAAACTGGCGTCCACTTCCGCCTGCGTGCGCAACGTCAGCAAACGCACGTCGTGGCGCATATTGCGCAGCCGTAGCAGGGCCTCGCTCAACGGCGACGGCCAGTCGAGAAAATCGCTGGCGGCGAAGATCATGCTGGGCGAACGGGCGAAGTGCAGATTGGCGCGCAGTACATCGGCGGCTGGCAGCTCGCCTCGCGGTTCTGCTTTCGACAGGGCGGCCAGCACGCGCTGCAACTGGCGCGGCCCGCGCGACGCCTGAGTGAAATCGACTTTGCCATCGCTGCACACCACCAGGCCGAAGGCATCGCCCTGGCGCTGCGCGATGGCGGCCACACAGGCCAGCACCGTGCGCGCGAACCAGAGCTTGTCGACGCCATTGATCTCGCGGCTTGGTTCGGCCATCGACGCGGTGGCGTCCAGCACCAGCCAGGTCGCCACATGGCTGTCGCGCTCCGCCTCGCGGACGAAGTAGCGGTCGGCGCGGGCCAACAGCTTCCAGTCCACGCGGCGCCATTCATCGCCGGGCGAATAGGCGCGGTATTCCGAGAACTCGACGCCGGCGCCGCGCTCTCGGCCCGCATGGATGCCATGACCCAGGCCCGCCAGCACATGGCGGATCACCAGCTCCAGATCCTTGGTCCGGGCCATCATGGCCGTCATGGCGCCGGCCGGCGACACGCCATTGGACGCACCAGCGGCCTCGTCTTTGGGCGACTTTGCGGTAGTCTGCATCGGCTGCTTATTCAGGGCGGATATGCTCGCGCAGCGCCTGCAGGATGTCGGCAATCGCCACGCCATCCGCTTCCGCCTCGAAGTTGCGCAGCACGCGGTGCGCCAGCACCGGCAGCAGCATCTCGCCGATATCCTCGCGCGTGACGGCCAAGCGGCCCTTCATCAGCGCACGCGCCTTGGACGCCAGCACCAGCGCCTGGCCGGCGCGCGGACCCGCACCCCAGCCGATATGCTTGGTCACCGCCGGCACCGTGGTCAGCGCCGGACGCGTGGCGCGCACCAGGCGCGTGGCATACGCCACCAGATGATCGCCGATCTCGATATCGCGTACCAGCTGCTGCAGGCGCAGCAGCGTCGCCACATCCATCACCGGCTCGGCATCCTTCAGGCCCGCGTTGGTGGTGGCGGACACCATGGCGATCTCCTCTTCCTCGCTCGGATACACCACGTCGATGCGCAGCAGGAAGCGGTCCAGCTGCGCTTCCGGCAGCGGATACGTGCCCGCCTGCTCGATCGGATTCTGCGTCGCCAGCACAAAGAAAGGCTTGGGCAGCTTGTGGGTCTGGCCGGCGAACGTCACCGAACGTTCCTGCATCGCCTCCAGCAAGGCCGACTGCGTCTTCGGCGGCGCGCGGTTGATCTCGTCGGCCAGCAGCACCTGCGTGAACACCGGCCCTTGCTGGAAGCGGAACTCGCGCTTGCGCGTCGCATGGTCTTCTTCCAGGATTTCGGTGCCGACGATATCGGACGGCATCAGGTCCGGCGTGAACTGCACGCGATGGAAGTCCAGCTCCGTGGCCTGCGACAGCGACTTCACCAGCAGCGTCTTGCCCAGTCCCGGCACGCCTTCCACCAGCGCGTGGCCGCCGGCCAGCAGGCAGATGATCAGCGAATCGATCACATTCTCCTGACCGATAATCACGCGCGACATGCTGGCCTTCAGCGCCTTCACCTTGGCCGTCAACGCACCGATTTCTTGTTCGCTCCAGGCGATTGCACCATCAGCCATAATAACTACGCTCCCAACGCATATTGAATGATATTGACCGCAAAGCGGGTATTGTCGACCGCGAGAAAACGCTTGTTGCGAAAGTCATAGTCCCACTCGCAGCCGTAGTCCTTGTTGCTGTACAAAAGCCGCACGCGGCCACCCACCTCGACCGCCTTCAGGTAGTCGTGCACCAGGTCGTCGCCCCAGCCGTTCAGCTCCACGCCGGTATTCGGCGGTCCGTCCTCGAACTTGAAGAAGCTCGAATAAATCGGATGGTTGTTGGGGATCTTGTGCAGCGCCTTCGGCCCGAAGATACGGGCGATTTCAGCCTCGAACGATTTCGCGAACAGCCCGTCGATGTCGTGATTGCAGTCGTCCACGAACAAGAAGCCGCCGCCCTTGATGTAGCGCTCCAGGTTCTTGCGTTCGGCCGCCGTGAACTGCACCAGCTTGTGGCCGGCGAAATAGCAGAACGGCGCCTCCAGCATCTTCGGATCGGACAGCGCGACGATGCGCTCAACGGGATCGACCCGCAAGGTCGTGTATTCGACCAGCGAATTGAGCACGTTGCTGGGCATGCGGACATCCACATCCCAGTCGCCCGACTCGTAAGTCAGGCGCGTGAAATAGAAATCGTATGAGGCCACGCGGTTACCTTAATCCTTATACCGCGTCCGACAGCGACGTGAAGTTGAAGTCGCGCACCTTCATCGCCGGAATCAGCATCTGGTAGCGCACCTCATCGCCGCCGATGCGCACCGGCTTGCCCAGTTCATCGATATTGTTCAGCATCGTCACCGGGCTTTCGTTGAAGCGGAAGTTCTTCACCGGATGCTTGATCTTGCCGTTCTCGATATAGAAAGTGCCGTCACGCGTCAGGCCGGTGAGCAGCAGCGATTGCGGGTCCACCATGCGGATGTACCAGGTGCGCGTCACCAGGATGCCCTTCTTGGTCGAAGCGATCAGCTCCTCGGTGCTCTTGCCGCCGCCGGCCATGATCATATTGCCGTGCCGGCCCGTGGCGCGCTGGCCCTGCTTCTCGGCCCAGAAGCGCGTGTAATCGAGCGAGGCTACCTTGCCGCCCTTGATCACGTCCTGGCGCTCGCGCGCCAGCATGGCCTGGTTATCCCACGGCAGCACCGGCACTTCCTCGTTCCACGGATCGGCCCAGATATTGACCTGCTCATCGAACAGCTTCTCGCCCAGGCGATTGCCGCCGCCCTTCTTCGACAGGAAGCTGCGGCCCTCGTCGGCCTGGCGAGCATCGAAGGCGCCGAACATGCGGCCGATGATCTCCGACGTCGCCGCCGGCTCCAGGATCACGGTGTAGCGGCCCGGTTCCAGTGCCTTGGCCTCGACCGATTTCACCGCCTTCTCGATGGCGATCTCGGACGCTTCGCGCGCATCGAACTTGCGCGCATCGTTGGCGGAACGGGTTACCCAGCCGGAGCCGCGACCATCTTCGGTGCGGGTGGTGACGGTGAAACCGAGATTGCTCAAGGTCTGGTAGCCGAACACGCCGTTCGAATTCGCCACGGTTTCAAAACCGGTGGTGTCGCTGAAGAAGCCCGCAGCGATCAAGCCCTGCTTCTTGGCCGAGTTGATACTGGCCGCAGCCACTTCCGCGCGGTACTCGGGATCGATGGCGGCGGTGGCCGCGCTGTAGGTGTTGGACGGCTTGAAATCCTGCTTCTTGATCGCCGCCAGGAACTCCGGATTCTCCGGCGCCAGGCGGGCCACGTCTTCCGCGCGGCGTACCACATTTTCCAGCGACTTCTCATCGAACTCATTGATGGTTGCCGTGCCCTGCTTCTTGCCGAAAGCGACGCTCACGGTCAGCTGGGTGTTCTCGATCATGCCCGCCGTGGAGACCTCGTTGCGCGCATAGCGGATATTGCCATTGCGGCTGCCGTTGATCTGTACCCGGCACTCGTCGGCCTTGGACAGCGACATCACCTTGTCGCAAATCCGCTTGGCTTCTTCCTGTGACAGCATCTTCATGTTTTATCCAATCTTGCGGGCAGTGTTGATCACGTTGATGCCGCTGAAGCGCGTCGTCGGCGAACCGTGCGACACCGCGCTGACCTGGCTAGGCTGGCCCTTGCCGTCGAAGAAGGAGCCGCCCATGCGCCAGTCGCGTTCATCGCACAGCGCCGTGCAGGCGTTCCAGAATTCCTGGGTGTTCGACTGATAGGCCACGTCTTCCAGCTGGTTGACGATCTTGCCGTTCTTGATTTCGAAGTACAGCTGGCCGCCGAACTGGAAGTTGTAGCGCTGCTGGTCGATCGAGTACGAACCGCGACCCAGGATGTAGATGCCCTTCTTGATGTCCTTGACCATCTCGTCCGGCGTCAGCTTCTTCTTGCCCGCTTCCAGCGACACGTTGGGCATGCGCTGGAACTGCACGCTGCTCCAGCTGTCCGCATACGAGCAACCGTGCGATTCCTTCTCGCCAATCATGGCCGCCTGGTCGCGCGTGGCCTGGTAGTTGACCAGAATGCCGTTGCGGATCAGATCCCAGCGCTTGGCGGCCACGCCTTCATCGTCGTAGGCCACCAGGCCGAGCGAGGCCGGCGTGGTCTTGTCGGCGACGATGTTGACCAGGTCCGAACCGTATTTGAAATTCTTGGTCTTCCACTTGTCCAGCGTGGCGAAGCTGGTGCCGGCGTAATTGGCCTCGTAACCCAGCACGCGATCGAGTTCGGTGGCGTGGCCGACCGACTCGTGGATGGTCAGGAACAGGTGTTCCGGCGACAGCACCAGATCGTACTTGCCCGGTTCGACCGTTTTCGCGGTCAGCTTCTCGCGCGACTGGCGGCCCGCCGCGCGCGCATCTTCGATCAGATCGTAGGCGCCCTTGTACAGCGTGGTCACGCCGCCTGCCGCCTTGACGCGGTTCTCCGGTTTGCAGTCGAAGAATTCATAGCCCATGCTGGCCGGCGACGACAAACCATCGCGCGTGCGGAACTTGCCGCTGGCCTTGTCCACCGCCGTGGCGGTGAACGGCGACCACAGACGATGGATGTCCTGGTCGATGTAGGAACCGTCGGTGGAGGCGAAGTACTTCTGCTGGTTCACCTGGAACAGCATGGAGCGCATGAAGTTCGCACCCGCATCCATGCCGGCCTTGTTGGCGGCGATCAGCAGCTCGGCCTTCTCGGCGATCGGCACGGCGCGCCAGTCCTTCTTGAACGGCGTGGCCCATGCCACTTCGCCCACGCCCTTCACCGGCGCCAGCACCACCGGCTCGCCCTGCAGGCGGGCGTTGGCCTTGGCGATGGCCACCGCCTGGCGCGCGGCGTCCGCCACCGAGTCCAGGGTCATGACGTTGGTCGAGCAGAAACCGTAGGCGCCGCCGGCGATCACGCGCACGCCCACGCCCGACGATTCGGTATTGACGATATCTTCCACGTTCAAATCACGCGTGGTGATGAACTGGTTCAGGTAGCGGCCGATGCGCACGTCGCAATACGTGGCACCGGCCTTGGTGGCCGCGTTCATGGCGGCGTCGGCCAGCGACTTCTTGAACTGCACAGCCATGGGGTTGAGCAGCTCTTCAGCTGCGATGGCGTTGCCGAAGACCGGCACCAGCAGGCTGCTGCCATACATGGCGCCTACTTTTAGAAATGAACGACGTTCCACTTTTAACTCCTGAAAAAAACGTTTACACCGCGTCCGACAACGACGTGAAGTTGAAGTCGCGGACCTTCATGGCCGGCACCAGCAACTGGAACTGCGACTCGTCACCCGACAGAATTTCCGGCTTGCCGATTTCGTCGATATTGTTCAACATCGTCACCGGGCTTTCGTTGAAGCGGAAGTTCTTGATCGGATGCTTGATCTTGCCGTTCTCGATGTAGAAGGTGCCGTCGCGGGTCAAGCCGGTGAGCAGCAGCGATTGCGGGTCCACCATGCGGATATACCAGGTGCGGGTGACCAGGATGCCCTTCTTGGTGTTGGCGATCAGCTCTTCGGTCGACTTGTTGGTGCCGGCCATGATGATGTTGCCCGGCGAGCCGATGGCGCGCTGGTTCATCTTCTTGGCCCAGTATGGCGAGTAGCCGAGCGACGCGATCTTGCCGTTCTTGATGATGTCCTGGCGTTCGCGCGCCAGCATGGTTTGCGCATCGAACGGCAGCACCGCCAC
This sequence comes from Duganella paludis, assembly GCF_054461335.1. Taxonomy (NCBI): domain Bacteria; kingdom Pseudomonadati; phylum Pseudomonadota; class Betaproteobacteria; order Burkholderiales; family Oxalobacteraceae; genus Duganella; species Duganella paludis. The sequence continues at coordinate 3,460,481 of NZ_CM136922.1, read as the reverse complement.
ATCCTTGTCCCATGGGTCGGTCCAGATGTTGACCTGCTCGTCGAACAGCTTCTCGCCCATGCGATTGCCGCCGCCTTTTTTCGACAGGAAGCTGCGGCCTTCATCGGCCGAACGCGCGTCGAAGGCGTTGAACATATACGCCAGCACGTCCGAGGTGGCGGCCGGCTCCAGGATCACGGTGTAGCGGCCCGGCTCCAGCGCTTTCGCATCGACCGAACGCAGCGCCTTCTCGATGGCGATATCGGATGCGGCGCGCGCATCGAACTTGCCGGCGTCGCCCACGCTGCGCTTGACCCAGCCCGAACCACGGCCGTCTTCGGTGCGCACGGTCAGCGTGAAGTCCAGGCCCGTATCCTTCTGGTAGCCGAACACGCCGTTCGAGTTGGCGATCGAGGTGAACGAGGTGCCGTCGGTGAAGAAGCCTGCCGCCACCAGCTTGTTCTTCTTGCTGTTCTCGATGCTGTAGGCCGCCACCTGGGCGCGGAATTCAGGATCGATGTCGGCGGTCTTCTGGAAGAAGGTCTCGGTGGACTTGTACTCTTGCTTGGTCGGCGTCGGCATGAACTCCGGATTTTCCGGCGCCAGGCGGGCCAGGTCTTCCGCGCGGCGCACGGCTTTTTCCAGCGACTTCTCGTCGAACTCATTGACCGTGGCGGTGCCCTGCTTTTTACCGAAAGCGACGGAGACCACCAGCTGCGTATCTTCGATCAAGCCGGCGGTCGACACGGCGTTGCGCGCATAGCGGATATTGCCCTTGCGGCTACCGTTGATGGTGACTTCGCACTGGTCGGCCTTGGTCAGCGCCAGCACTTTATCGCTGATGCGCTTGGTCTCTTCTTGACTCAGGAATTTCATCTTTTCTCTCTCCAGGGCTTAGCCGATTTTGCGGGCGGTGTTGATAACGTTGATGCCGTTGAAGCGCGTGGTGGACGCGCCGTGCGACACGATGGACACTTGCGGCGGCTGGCCTTTACCGTCGAAGAAGGAACCGCCCATGCGCCAATCGCGCTCATCGCAAATACCCACGCAGGCGTTCCAGAACTCCTGGGTGTTGGACTGGTAAGCCACGTCCTCCAGCTGCTGGCCGATCTTGCCGTTCTTGATTTCGTAGAACAGCTGGCCGCCGAACTGGAAGTTGTAGCGTTGCTGGTCGATCGAGAAGGAACCGTCGCCGACGATGTAGATACCCTTCTTGACGTCCTTGATCATTTCGTCCGGCGTCATCTTCTTCTTGCCGGCCTTGAGCGAAACGTTCGGCATACGCTGGAACTGCACATTGGCCCAGTTGTCCGCATACGAGCAGCCGTGCGATTCCTTCTCGCCGATGATGTGGGCCTGGTCGCGCGTGGCCTGGTAGTTGACCAGGATGCCGTCCTTGATGATGTCCCAGTTCTTGCACTTGACGCCTTCGTCGTCGTAGCCGACCGCGCCCAGCGAACCGGGACGGGTCTTGTCGGCTTCGATGTTGACCAGGTCCGAGCCGTACTTGAACTTCTTGGTCTGCCATTTATCGAGCGTGGCGAAGCTGGTGCCGGCGTAGTTGGCCTCGTAGCCCAGCACGCGATCGAGTTCGGTCGGGTGGCCGACGGATTCGTGAATGGTCAGCCACAGGTGTTCCGGCGTCAGCACCAGGTCGTACTTGCCCGGTTCGACCGACTTGGCTTTCAGCTTGGCCTTGGCCTGCTTGCCGGCCAGGCGCGCATCTTCGATCAAATCGTAGGACTTGGTGTACAGCGTGGTCACGCCGCCGGCCGCCTGCAGCTTGTGCTCGGGACGCGCGTCGAGATATTCGTAACCCATGCCGACCGGCGCCGACAGGCCCTGGCGGGTGCGGAACTTGTTCTCTTTCTGGTCCACGGCGGTGGCGAAGAACGGCATCCACAGGCGATGGATGTCCTGGTCGATGTAGGAGCCGTCGGTGGAAGCGAAGTACTTCTGCTGGTTGACCTGGAACAGCAAGGACTGCATGAAGCTGGCGCCGCCGTCCATGCCGGCCTTGTTGGCGGCGATCAGCAGCTCGGCCTTTTCCTTGATGGCGACGGTGCGCCAGTCCTTGGTGATCGGCGTGGCCCACGAGACTTCGCCCACGCCTTTGACCGGCGCCAGGATCAGCGGTTCGGTTTGCAGCTTGGCGTTGGCCTTGGCGATGGCGACGGCCTGGCGCGCGGCGCCGGCCACGCCGTCCGGCGTCATGTCGTTGGTGGCGGCAAAGCCGTAGGCGCCGCCGGCGATCACGCGCACGCCGACACCGGCCGATTCCGTGTTGACCACGTTCTCAACGTTGAGGTCGCGCGTGGTGAGGAACTGGTTCAGGTAGCGGCCGATGCGCACGTCGCAGTACGACGCGCCGGCCTGGGTGGCGGCCGACATGGCGGTGTCCGCCAGGGCCTTCTTGAACTTTACATCCACCGGCTTGAGCAGTTCTTCGGCGGCGATTGCGCGCCCGAACGAGGGCAGCAGCATCGTGCCCATAGCCAGACTACTGATATTGAGGAATGCACGTCGTTCCATATTCTCTCCAACGTTGTTGTGGGCCAGCCGCCCAGGTGGTTCTGCTTTTTATTTGCTTTTATTGCTCTATCTAAAATGATAATGCTTGTTACTTTACGTTACATCAGAATAATTTTTGCCGCTTCGTGCTGATTGCAAAATGTATGCCATCTACTAACGTTGTGCAAGTGTCTGTTTTAAGTGCCCAAAGTGTCCGATCCGGTGTCCGCCGAGTGTCCGCAGGGCGTCCGCGCACTGCATGGGTGCGCGGACTTTCATTTCACTTGACCTGTTGACAAGCTTGCCCGATGATCGCGCAGGGCGCGCGGATGCGTCGCTCCGATCCAACACTCAGGAGACTGTGCATGAAACGATACGTACTGGCCGCACTGGCCACCACGATGCTGTTCGGCGCGACCGGCGCCGCACTGGCCGACGATGCGCTGAAAGCGGCTATCGCCGCGCCTGGCCGCACGCCGGACAATGTGAAACGCGACGTCTATCGTCACCCGTATGAAACGCTGAACTTCTTCGGCATCAAGCCGAACATGACGGTGGTGGAACTGGCGCCGGGCGGCGGCTGGTACACGGAGATCCTGGCGCCCTACCTGCGCAACAACGGCAAGCTGATTACCGGCGGCAGCGACCTGGCCTCGCCGAACGAGAACGAACGCAAGTCGGCCGAGCGCTGGCTGGCGCGCCTGAGCGCCAAGCCTGAGGTGTACAACAAGGTGGCGATCGGCGTGTTCTCGCCGGGCCGCAAATATGAGATGGCGCCGCCGAACAGCGTCGACATGGTGGTCACCTTCCGCAATATCCACAACTGGATTCCGCTGGGTCCGGAGAAGATGAAGGAATTGTTCGGCAGCCTGTACACGGTGCTGAAACCGGGCGGCGTGCTGGGCATCGAAGAGCACCGCCTGCCGGCGTCGAAGACGCAGGATGCGGAGGCCAGCAGCGGCTATATGCACGAGCAGTATGTGATCAAGCTGGCCGAGGCGGCGGGCTTCAAGCTGGCCGCGAAGTCGGAGGTGAACGCCAACCCGAAGGACACGGCAGATCACAAGAACGGCGTGTGGGCACTGCCGCCGACCTTGACCAACAAGGATGAGGACAAGGCGAAGTATCAGGCGATCGGCGAGAGCGACCGCATGACGCTCAAATTCGTCAAACCCTGAACCCGCACTTCGGTCCGTCGCGGGGTCGGACCCCGTGCGGGGTCCGCCCCCTCTGTCGTAGTGCGGGTTAGAAGCGCGTAAATTTGGTTTCGTCCGGAGTTCCCTCCGCGATCAACCCGAGATTGCGCGCCGCGCGGCCGCCGGCGCCGGGGTGTGGCGCCGACGACCGTCGCGCCACCACCCTCGGCCCCTCCTCCACCACATACTGCTTGAACACCGCCATCAAGCGCCGCAGCTGCTCGGCCTGCGCACTCATCTCTTCCGCCGTCGCCGCCAACTCTTCCGAACTGGCCGCATTCACCTGCGTGGTCTCGCTTAGCTGCACCACCGCGCTATTAATCTGCCGCACGCCGGAACTCTGCTCCTCCGACGCCGCCGTGATCTCCTGCACCAGCTCCGACGTCTTGCGTATATTCGGCGCCAATTGATCGAACATCGCGCCGGCCTGCTCCGCCAGCTTCACGCTGTCGGCCGCCACTTCACTGATCTCCTGCGCCGCCACCTGGCTGCGCTCGGCCAGCTTGCGCACCTCGGCCGCCACCACCGCGAAACCCTTGCCATGCTCGCCCGCGCGCGCCGCTTCGATCGCCGCGTTCAAGGCCAACAAGTTGGTCTGGTAAGCGATATCGTCGATGATGCCGATCTTGCCGGCGATCTGCTTCATGGCCGTCGCCGTCGCCTTCACCACCTCGCCGCCGCGCGCCGCCTCCAGCGCCGCCTGGGTGGCGATGCCGTCGGTGATCTTGGCGTTCTCGGTGTTCTGCGCGATCGACGCCGTCATCTGCTCGATCGAGGCGCTGGTTTCTTCCACGCCGGCCGCCTGCTCGCTCGACGCCTGCGACAGCGACTGCGCCGTGGCGCTCACTTCCTGCGAGGCGCCCGACAGGCTGCCCACCACCATCTGCACTTCGCGCACGATGCCCGACAGGCTGCGCGCCAGCCAGAACGCCAGCACACAGCCGAATAGCGCGATCACCAGGTCCACCGCCAGTATCATGCGCTTGGCGGAGTCGGTCACCTCGGTCATGGCGGCCGACTCGCGCTGCGTTTCGTCCGCGTTCACCTTCAGCAGCTTGCGGAATGCGGAGGCGATGGCTTCGTCGGCGCCCTTGATGTTCTTGTCCATCTCCAGCGCCGTCATGCCCTTCTCGCGCATGCCCTCCAGCTCGGACATGCTGTGGTCATAGCTTTTGACGCCGGCCTGCACTTCGGCCAGCAGCGCCTGCTCCGAAGCCGTCAGCGGCCCGGCGTCGCGGTACGCCGCCATCTCCTTCTCGATCAGCGCCAGTTCGGCGCGGAACTGCACGTTGCTGTCAGGCCCGCGCAGGATGTAGTTCTTGAACAGGCGCACGGCGCGGCCGTGCGCGGTCACGCCCTCCAGCACCGCGTTCTTGCGCGCCAGCGTGACGTCTTCAAACTCGGTCCAATGCTCATGCAGGGAGGTCAGCTTGGCAAAGGCGATCACGCCCAGCAGCACAACCAGCGCCACAATTACGCCAAACCCGGCGTGCAGCCGGGTCTCCATTTTCATTCGACTGAACATGGCCTGCCACCTTTTGAGGAGATTGATTCCCAATCATTGTGAACCTATATTTCGCCTCAAAACTCACGAATACTCACCGGCGCTAATGCTGCAGCCATTGCTTTTGCAGACGCGCGAAACTGCCATCCTGCTTCATGTGCTCCAGCGCCCGGCGCCACTGCGCAACCTGCGCTTCCGGGGCATCCACAGGGAAGGTCAGATAGCTCTCTATGTTCATCAGGAACAGTACCGGTTCCACCACACCCGGCGCCACCTTGGCTTGCGCCAGCAACGCCGGCAGTTGTTCGCGGTCGAGCACCATGGCCTGGCGGCGGCCCGCCAGCAGCATGGTCAACATGGTCTTGGTGCTGTTGACCGGCTCCAGGTTGGTGAAGCCGGCGTCGTTCAGATATTGGTAGGCGTAGAAGTCGCGCGACAGCAGGATGCCGTCAAGCGTGCGTGCATCGTCCAGCACATGCAGGTGCACATGCGATCCGCGCAGGGCGTAGAGATTGGTCTGGGCGTCCAGCACCGGCCCCACCCACTGGAACAGCGCCTCGCGCGCCGGCGTGCGCTTGGGGCAGGCCAGCACCACGTTCTCGCCGGCCAGCGCCATGCGGTAGGCGCGCGCCCACGGCACCACCTGCATCGGCGTGTGGTCGGCCACGCGGCGCTGGATTTCCTTCACCACCTCGGCGCAAAAGCCGGTGACCACGCCGTTGCGCATGAAGTACAGCGGCGCGATGTCCGCGCCCAAGATGCGCAAGGGGCCGCGTGCGGCCGTGGCGGGTGCTGCGGGCATCGCCAGCAGCAAGGCCACGACACAGGGAATCCAGCGCATTAAACATCCTCGGAACCTGAGTCCCTAAAACTTGATGAAGTTCGCCTCATCGGGGTCGTTCATGTCGGGCATGCGGCGGGCGGCCGCGTTGGCGCTCAAGCGCGACGGCTTGGCCGGCCGGCGCTGGCTCGGCGCAATCAGCGGCTTGTGCGCGGCGCCGGCCAGCTTGAAGAAGGACATGGCCTGTTGCAGCTGCTCGGCCTGGGCGCTCATCTCTTCCGCCGTCGCCGCCAGTTCCTCCGAGCTGGAGGCGTTCTGCTGGGTGGTCTGGCTTAGCTGCGTCACCGCCGCGTTGATCTGGCCCACACCGGCCGATTGCTCTTCCGAGGCCGCCGTGATCTCCTGCACCAGGTTGGAGGTGCGGCGGATGTTCGGCACCATCTCGTTGAGCAGCTGGCCGGCTTTTTCCGCCAGCTGCACGCTGCTCGACGCCACCTGTTCGATTTCCTGCGCCGCCACCTGGCTGCGTTCGGCCAGCTTGCGCACCTCGGCCGCCACCACCGCGAAACCCTTGCCATGCTCGCCGGCGCGCGCCGCCTCGATAGCCGCGTTCAACGCCAGCAGATTGGTCTGGTAGGCGATGTCGTCGATGATGCTGATCTTCTTGGCGATCTGCTGCATCGCCGCCACGGTCGACTTGACCGCCTCGCCGCCTTCGGCCGCTTCCAGCGCCGCCTTGCTGGCGATGCCGTCGGTGACCTTGGCGTTCTCGGTGTTCTGCGAAATCGACGCCGTCATCTCTTCGACCGAGGCGCTGGTCTGCTCGGTGCCGGCGGCCTGCTCGCTGGCCGCCTGCGACAGCGATTGCGCCGTGGCGCTGACTTCTTCCGACGCCGACGCCAGCGACTCGGCGCCGTTGTTCACTTCCTGCACCACGTTCGACAACTTGTCGATCATGCTCTTCATGGCCGCCAGCAGGCTGGTGGTGTCGCCGGCCGTGAGCTGCACGTCGGCGCGCAGGTCGCCGTCGGCCACCAGGCGCACGATGTCGGCCGCATAGGCCGGGTCGCCGCCCAACTGCTTCATGATGCCTCGCAAAATCAGCATGCCCAGGACCACCAGCACCACCAGCGCCACGGCGGACGCGGTGTACATGCTGGAGAAGGCGGTGGCGGAGGCAACGTCGGCCTGCTTGACGGCATCGTCGCCGTACTTGACGTTCAGTTCCACCAGCTTGTCCAGGTTGAGCTCAACCTCGTGAAAGGAAGTGCGGTTGTCCATCAGGTTGGCGTGCAGCGCGACAAACAGCTCCTTGCGCTTGCCCGGTTCCGCACTTTGGATCTGCGTCAGCAGGGTGGTGAATTCGTCGTTCTTGCGCTTCCAGGTGTCCCAGGCCTTGACGAAGACCTTCCACACCGCCTCTTCCTCCTTGGTTTGCGGCAGCGGCTCGTAGGCCTTCCAGGCCACCTCGATCTGGCTGAAGATCTCGGCGCGGCGCTTGATCTGCTGGGTGATTTCCGCCGTATTCTCCGGCGTCATGGCGGCGGCGTCGGCCGCGCGGTTGGCGGAGCGGATGCCGGTCTTGCCTTCGTTGATACGCAACAGCGCCTGCACCGATGGCATCCGGTTCTTGCCGATTTCGGCCAGCATCTCCCCTTGTTGTTTCAAGCCCTGGAAGGCGATCAGCACCACCAGCAACAACGCCAGCACAGCGACGCCGATCAGCGTCAGGAGCTTGGTCCGAACTGTAATGTTTGCAAACATGATGCCTCCTAGGGGATGTGCGCTACGAATTCCTGCAGGTGCAAGGTCGATACCAGGTGCTGCACGTCGAGCAGCAGCACGAAGCGGCCGCCCACCTTGCCGATGCCCTTGAGCAGATCGGCCTTCACGGCGCCGAAGCGCGGCGCCGGCTCGATGTCGGCGCCCGGTATGTCGAGCACCGCGTTGACCGCGTCCACCAGGATGCCGATGACGAACGGTCCCTCCTCGCCGGCCACCTCCACCACGATGATGCATGTGCGCTTGCTGATCGGCGACGGTTCGCGTTCCAGCCGCCGCGCCAGGTCCAGCACCGGCACCGCCGCGCCGCGCAGGTTGATCACGCCGCTGATCGCCGCCGGCATCTGCGGCACCGCCGTCACGCCGGCGTATTCCAGGATTTCGCGCACCGCCAGGATGCCCATGGCGAACATGTCCCGGCCCAGCATGAAGCTGAGGTACTGCGCCTGCGCCTGGGCCTGGCCCTGTATGGGTGCAGGCGGATCGGCGACGGTCAAGCTGCTCATGGTGTTACCTCGTTAGAATTTGACGAAGTGCGACTCATCCGGCTCGCTGACTTCCTTCATGCGGCGGCTCACCGCCATGCCGCCCGACAGGCGCGGCGGCTTGCGCGCCGGCGAAGGCGTAGCGCGCACCATATGCGAGGCGCCGGCCAGCTTGAAGAAGGACATGGCCTGCTGCAGCTGCTCGGCCTGGCCACTCATCTCTTCGGCCGTCGCCGCCAGTTCCTCGGAGCTGGAGGCGTTCTGCTGGGTGGTCTGGCTCAGCTGCGTCACCGCCGCGTTGATCTGGCCCACGCCGGCCGATTGCTCTTCCGAGGCCGCCGTGATCTCCTGCACCAGATTGGAGGTGCGGCGGATGTTCGGCACCATCTCGTTGAGCAGCTGGCCGGCCTTCTCGGCCAGCTCCACGCTGCTGGACGCCACCTGCTCGATTTCCTGCGCCGCCACCTGGCTGCGTTCGGCCAGCTTGCGCACCTCGGCCGCCACCACCGCGAAGCCCTTGCCATGCTCGCCGGCGCGCGCCGCCTCGATCGCCGCGTTCAGCGCCAACAGGTTGGTCTGGTAGGCGATGTCGTCGATGATGCTGATCTTCTTGGCGATCTGCTGCATCGCCGCCACGGTGGACTTAACCGCCTCGCCGCCTTCGGCCGCTTCCAGCGCCGCCTTGCTGGCGATGCCGTCGGTGACCTTGGCGTTCTCGGTGTTCTGCGAAATCGACGCCGTCATCTCTTCGACCGAGGCGCTGGTCTGCTCGGTGCCGGCGGCCTGCTCGCTGGCCGCCTGCGACAGCGACTGCGCCGTGGCGCTGACTTCTTCCGAGGCCGACGCCAGCGCTTCGGCGCCGTTGTTCACTTCCTGCACCACGTGCGACAGCTTCTCGATCATGCTCTTCATGGCCGCCAGCAGGCTGGTGGTGTCGCCGGCCTTGACGTCGACCTCGATGCGCAGGTCGCCGTCGGCCACCTGGCGCACGATGTCGGCCGCGTAGGAAGGGTCGCCGCCCAGCTGCTTCATGATGCCGCTCAGGATGAACAGGCCGATCACCACCAGCAGCGCCAGCGCCACGCCGGAAGACAGGTACATGCTCTTCATGGCGCTGGCGGATGCCGCTTCGGCGCTTTTCACGGCGTCATCGCCGTACTGGGAGTTCATGTCCACCAGCTTGTTGAGGCTCTCTTCCGCTTCGCGGAACGGCGCGCGGCTTTCCTGGATCGCGTTGTGCAGAAGCCCGGACAGTTCCTTGCGCTTGGTCGCGTCGGCCCGGACGATCTGGCCGGCGATGTCGGTGATCTGCGCATCGCGCTGTTTCCAGTTGTCCCATTGCTTGACGAAGCTCTTCCACAGCACGGCTTCCTCCGGCGCCTGCGGCAGCGGATCGTAGATCTTCCACGCCTTGTCGATCTCCGCCCACGACTCCTGCTTGCGCTTGAGCTCATGGCTGACGCCATCCGCTTCCTCCGCGTACATGCCCATCGCGTCGATGGCGCGGCTGGCCGAGCGCAACGCGGTCTGTCCTTCGCTGATCACCAGCAGCGCCTGCACCGACGGCATGCGGTTGCCGCCGATCTCGGCCAGCATCTCGCTCTGCTTCTTCATGCCAGCAAAGGCGATCAGCACCACGGTCACCAGCGCGGCAACGGCCACCGCAAGCAAAATTAAAATCTTCGATCGTACCTGCAATGTCGACAACATCAGTGTTCCCCTCTAGCTTTGGTTATGTGTATGCTTACTCTTCGCCGGCCAGCGCGCGCAATCTGCGCCGGTCCTGCCTGATCCACCCCACCAGCTCTTCGGCCGGCATGGGCTTGGCCAGTAAATACCCCTGCGCCATGTCGCAACCGAGGTCGCGCAACAGCTTCCAGTCCTCCACCGTTTCCACCCCTTCGGCCACGGTGGCCACGCCCAAACTCTGCCCCAGGTCGAGCGCGCTTTTCAGCACCATCAGGCGGTTGGGCCACTGCGCCGCGCCGTTGACGAAGGCGCGGTCGATCTTCAGTTCCGTGAACGGGCAGCGCGCGAACTGCTGCATCGACGAATAGCCGATGCCGAAATCGTCCATCGCCAGGCCATAGCCGGCCAGCCGCAGGCGGCCCATATTGGTCAGCGCCTGCGACAGCTGGCGCATCACGCTGGTCTCTGTCACCTCCCACACCAGCGAGGCCGGCGCCACCCCGGAGGCGGCCACGCGCGCCATCAGGCGGTCGATGAAACCGCGGTCGGCCAGGTTGTCGGCCGACAGGTTGACCGACACCGTCAGCGGCGGCAGGCCGTGCTGCTGCCAGTCCAGGATGCGCTCCAGCACCTGCTGCACCAGCTCCAGCGTGAAGTCGGCCATCAGCGGATGGCCTTCCAGCGTGTCGATGAAGTGCGCCGGCGACAGCATGCCGCGCTGCGGGTGCTTCCAGCGCGCCAGCGCCTCCACCCCTTTCAGGTGGCCGTTCTGCATGGCGATCTTGGGCTGGAAGTAGGGCACGAACTCGCGCCGCGTCAGCGCCTGCGCCAGTTCCTCCAGCGTCGCCTGCGGCAGTGGCTGCGGCGCGGCCGGGGCGCAATCGCCGGAACGGTCGCCGGCCTTGACCAGCAACTGCGTCAGCGACTCCACCTGCACCGGCTTTAGCAAGGTGCCCAGCAGGCCGAAGCCGTCGTCTTCGCAAGCCATGTTCTCGATGATCTCCAGCAGGCGCGGGTCGCGCGCGCTGATCACGATCAGGTTTTCCGCCAGCCGGCGCTCGCGCAGCTGGCAGGTCAGCTCGATGCCGTCCATGCCCGGCATTTCCAGATCGGTCAGCACCAGGTAGATCGGCTTTTCCGCGCAGGTCTCCAGCACGCGCAGCGCCTCGTTGCCGTCGCCCGCTTCGAGGATCTGGCCGAAGTTCAGCTGCCGCAGCAGGCCCACCAGGTAGCCGCGCTGGACCACGCTGTCCTCCACCACCAGCACGCGGCGGCCGGTCCAGCAGGGCACGGCGGCGGCAGTGGTAGCGGCGCTGGTGGCGCTGGTGGCGCTGGTGGCGCTGGTGGGTATCGTATTCATCATCAATACTGCAACTGTTGCAGGATTTCGCGGTAGATCGCGTTCAGCGGCACCGACTTCTCGACGCCGCCGCGCTTGACCGCTTCCTTGGGCATGCCGTACACCACGCAGCTGGCCTCGTCCTGCGCCACGGTGCGGGCGCCGGCCTTGAGCATCTCCAGCAGGCCGGCCGCGCCGTCGTCGCCCATGCCGGTCATGATCACGCCCAGCGCATTGGCGCCGGCCGCGCGCGCGGCGGAGCGGAACAGCACATCGACCGAAGGCCGGTGGCGGTTCACCAGCGGCCCGTCGACCACCTCCACGAAATACTGGGCGCCGGTGCGCCGCAGCAGCATGTGCTTGCCGCCGGGCGCGATCAGCACCTGGCCCTGCAGCACGCGGTCGTTGTTGGCCGCTTCCTTGACGCGCACCTGGCACACGCTGTCGAGCCGCGCGGCAAAGGCGGCGGTGAATTTTTCCGGCATGTGCTGCACCACCACGATGCCCGGCGCCACGCGCGGCAACGCGGTCAGCACTTCCTCCAGCGCCTGCGTGCCGCCGGTGGAGGTGCCGATCGCCACCACGCGCTCGGTGGTGGTGGTCATCGGACGCGCATCGGCCGGCGGCAGGATGGCGTCCGCATTCAGCTTGACGGTCACCGGCGGCGGCGGACGGTTGGCCAGCTTGCCGACATGGGCGCCGGCGGCGGCGCGCACGGCCGACACCAGTTCGTCGGCGCTGTCGTGCAGGAACTGCTTGAGGTCCAGGCGCGGCTTGGTGATGATGGCCACCGCGCCGGCGGTCAGCGCCTCCACCGAGGTCTGCGCGCCCTTCTCGGTCAGGGTCGAGCAGATCACCACCGGCGTCGGATGTTCGGACATCAGCTTGCGCAGGAAGGTGATGCCGTCCATCTTCGGCATCTCCACATCGAGCACGATCACGTCCGGCCACTGCACCTTCATGCGCTCCATGGCCAGCAGCGGGTTGGCCACCGCGTGGGTGACGGTGATGCCGGGGGCCGCGTTCAGCAGGCCGCTCAGCACCTGCCGCACCACGGCCGAGTCGTCGACGATCATGACCTTGATTCCGCTCATGCCTGGTTTCCTGTCCCTGTGCCGCTCCACGCCGGTTCCGGTGGAACCTGGCGGCTCAACACCTCGCCGCTGCGGATGGTGAAAATCAATTGACGGTGCCCCTCGCCGAACAAGCTCTCGGACACCACGTGTATGCCGTGCTGCTGCAACATGCTGCGCGCGTAATCGCCGTTCTGGGTGCCGATGTCGCGCACCTTGCCGCTGCGCGGGAACATGGCGCCGCCGCCGAAGATCTTGCCCTGGCACTGGGTCAGCGGCACGCCGTGCTGCGCCATGCCTTCCACCATCAGGCGCATGGCGTCGGCGCCGTACATGCCCGGCTTGTCGGACGGGCGGTCCTGCTTGCGGCGGCCGTGGCCGGGCAGCAGGAAGTGCGACATGGCGCCGATGCGCGTCGCCGGGTGCCACAGCGTGATCGAGACGCAGGAGCCGAGCAGCGTGCGCACGCGGTACTGCGCATCGCCGACGAAAAATTCGCCCGGCATCAGAAAGATATCGATCAGCTTGGCGGCAGTCATGGCTTGCGATAGATCGAGGGCGCCACGGCGGTCACGCTGTCGTTGATGTCGTTCAGCGTTTCCGAATGGCCGATCAGGAAGTAGCCGCCCGGCCGCAGCTGCGCCAGCAATCGCGCCACCACCTGGCGCTTGGTCTCCAGGCTGAAATAGATCATCACGTTGCGCAGGAAGATCACGTCGAAGGTGCCGATCTTGGGCAGCGGCGCGTTCAGGTTCAGGTGCTGGAACTGCACGCGCTGGCGCAGCCCGCGCTCGATCAGCAGGGTGCCGGCCTCGCTGCCCTGCCCCTTCAGGCAGAAACGCTTCAGGTAGGCCTGCGGCATATGGGCCGCGCGCTCCATCGGATAGTGGCCACGGCGTGCGCTGTGCAGCACGCGGGTGCTGATGTCGGTGCCCAGCACCTCCCACGCCGCATCCTCGCCCATGGCGTCGGCCAGCACCATGGCGATGCTGTACGGCTCCTCGCCGCTGGAACTGGCGGCGCTCCACACGCGCAGGCCGCGGTTCTTGGCCGCCGCATCCTGCGCCAGGTCGCGCAGCAGGGCGAAGTGCTTGGGTTCGCGGAAGAAGTAAGTCTCGTTGGTGGTCAGCAGATCGACCGCCATCTGCAGCTCGGCCGGCTGCGCGCGGCTCTCCAGCAGGCGCAGATAGTCGCCGTAGCTGTCGAGCTGATAGTGCGCCAGGCGCTTGGCCAGGCGGCCGCTGACCAGCGCCTGCTTGCCGTTGGCCATGGTGATGCCCGCCGCATCGTAGATGAAGCGCTGGAACTGCGAAAACTCGCGCTGGGTGATCATGGTTACCGGCATGGCGCACCGCCCGTCATGCTGCCGCGCTGGCGGAGGCCGTGCCGCGCGCCATGTCGACGATTTCCTCGCTTGAGAGCACGCGCTCGATGTCGAGCAGGATCACGAAGCGTCCATTGTACTTGCCCATGCCGGCGATGAAGTCGGGACGGATGCGGGTGCCGAACGACGGCGGCGGCTCGATGTCGGCGGCGGCGATTTCCACCACCGCGTTGACCGCGTCCACCAGCATGCCCAGCACCTGCTTGCTGTCGCTGTCCTCGCCCTCGGTCTCGACGATGACGATGCAGCTGCGCTTGCCGATCACGCTGGGCGCGCGGCCAAAGCGGGCCGACAGGTCCATCACCGGCACCACCGCGCCGCGCAGGTTGATCACGCCGCGCACGCAGGGCGGCATCATCGGCACCGTGGCCAGGCTGCCGTACTCGATGATCTCCTTGATGTGCAGGATGCCCACCGCATACTGTTCCTCGCCCAGCATGAAGGTCAGGAACTGGCTGGGCAGCGCGGCCCCGCTCTGCAGCGCGACGATGGCACTGCTGCCATATGGGACTACATTCGTGACTACATTGGCCTCGTTTGCGGCACTCATCTCATCCTCTCCGGTTTATGCTGCCAGGGCGACGACGCCCTTGCCGCCCACGGTGTGCATCAGCGCCGACACGTCCAGGATCAGCGCCACTTCGCCGCTGCCCAGGATGGTCGAACCGCTGATGCATTTGACTTCGCTGAACATCGGGCTGAGCGGCTTGATCACGGTCTGGAATTCGCCCAGCAGGGTGTCGACCACCAGGCCGGCGCGGTGGTTGCCGAACTTGAGCACCACGATGCTCTCGCGCCGCGTGGCCGCGCCCTCAATGCGGAACAGCTCGCGCAGACGCACCAGTGGCAGCACCTGGCCGCGCAGGTTGGTGTAGTCCTGGCCCGGCTCGGTGGCGTACTCGATGCACTCCTCGATCATGTCGAGCGGGATGACGAACACCGACGATCCCACCTGCACCAGGAAGCCGTCGATGATGGCCAGGGTCAGCGGCAGGCGCACGGTGACGGTGGTGCCCTGCCCTTCGCGGCTGCCGACGTCGACGCTGCCGCGCAGCGCCGTGATGTTGCGCTTGACCACGTCCATGCCGACGCCGCGCCCGGACAGGTTGGTGATCTTCTCGGCGGTGGAAAAACCGGCTTCGAAGATCAGGTTGTAGATTTCGCTGTCGGTGAGCTTGCGGTCGGGGTCCACCAGCCCGCGCTCAATGGCCTTGGCCAGGATCTTCTCCTTGCGCAGGCCGCCGCCGTCGTCGCTGACCTCGATCACGATGCTGCCCGATTCGTGGAAGGCGTTCAGCTTGATCATGCCCTTGGCCGGCTTGCCGGCCGCCACCCGCACTTCGGCCGGTTCGATGCCGTGGTCCATGGCGTTGCGCACCAGGTGCATCAGCGGATCGCCGATCTTCTCCACCACGGTCTTGTCGAGTTCCGAGTCCTCGCCGTCGACGATCAGGCCGATGTCCTTGCCCAGTTCGCGCGCGACGTCGTGCACCACGCGCTGGAAGCGGTTGAAAGTGGCGCCGATCTTGACCATGCGCAGTTCCAGCGCGGCGTCGCGCACGTCCTCAACCAGCCCGGTCAGGGTCGAGGTGCATTCGAGCAGTTCGACGTTCTGGATATGCTGGCCGATCATGCTGGCGCGCGCGCCGGCGATGATCAATTCGCCCACCAGGTCGATCAGGCGATCGAGCTTGTCGGAGTCCACGCGGATCGAGCGGCTCTCCTGCGCCTTCTGGTCGCTGACCTGCTTCTGCTTGGCCAGCGCCGCCTCCACCACCACCGGCGGCACGTTGCCGGCGCCGACCAGGATGCTGCCCAGCTGCTGGGGCGGCGCGTCCTCGGCGCGGTTGTCGGGATTGGACTGCTGCTGCAGCGCGCCGTCGAGTTCCTGCTGGGTCACGCTGCCGCAGCGCACCAGGATCTCGCCAAGGCGGGCGTCGCGTTCCGGCAGGGTGCGGATCAGGTTCACGTATTCGGACACCTTGCTGTGCGGGGGCAGGATGCGGATCTCGCAATCGTCCTGGACGAACTCGAACACGCCGGCGATGGCGTCGCGGTCGGCCGCGCTGTCGAAGGCGATTTCAAAGCCGAGGTAGCACAGTTCGGCGTCCATCTCGTCGGCCGACGGCAGCGCGTCCGGCAGCGTGGCGATGCCGACGATGCGGCCCAGCTTGGACAGGTAGCGCAGGAAGGCGATCGGGTCCATGCCGTTCTGCAGCACCTCGCGGCCGAAGCGCAGCGAGATGTGCCAGAAGTCGTTGCGCCGTTCGTCGAGGCGCTCGGCGTCGATGCGGTGCACGCCCGGCTCCGCTTGCGCATGCACCACCGGCACGGCGGGAATCGCCGGAGCGGCGTCGCCGTCCATGTGGCGCCGCAGCTGCTGTTGCAGCATCTCGCCTTCGGGCGCGGTGTCGGGGTCTTGCTCGGTCTGGCCTGCGGCCAGGCCGTCGGTCAGGCCGGACAGGTAGTCGCAGCAGGACAGCAGCAGCACCACCATTTCATCGTTGAGCACCACGCTGCCGTCGCGCACCTTGTCGAGAAGGCTCTCGACCACGTGGGTGAAGCCGACGATGTGGTCCAGGCTGAACAGGCCGGCCGAGCCCTTGATGGTGTGGGCGGCGCGGAAGATGGCGTTGATCGCCTCGCCCTGATCGCCGGCCAGGTCGACGTTGAGCAGCGCGTTTTCCATTTCTTCGAGCAGCTCGCGGCTTTCGGCGATAAATGTCTGTAGCGCTTCGTCCAGGTTCATGGCTCTTCCCTTGTCAGGCGTGAATCAGCACGGCGTCGCCGAAGAAGGCGCCGAGATCGAGCATCTCAAAGATTTCCATCACGGCCGGGCTATGCTGCAGCAGGCGCAGCTCGCGCTGGTCGGCGGCGGCTGCCTGCTTGGCCAGCATCAGCACCTGCAGGCCGGAGGTATCGAGTTCGGTCACGCCGGACAAATCGATTTCCAGCACGCGCGTCTTGCGCAGCGCCTCCAGTACGGTGACCTTCAGATCGGCGGCGCGGTAGATGTTCATCTCGCCGTCGATGGAAATACGCGTGACATCATCGGCCATGGCGGTCTCCGTGGACTCGGTTGATCAGGGCAGGACCAGCTTGGCGACGGCGCCCAGCAGCACTTCCGGCTTGAACGGCTTGACCACCCACGCCTTGGCGCCGGCCGCCTTGCCTTCTTCCTTCTTGCTCTCCTGCGATTCGGTGGTGAGCATGATCACCGGGGTGAACTTGTAGTTGGGCAGCTGCTTGAATTCGCGCACGAAGGTGATGCCGTCCATATTGGGCATATTGACGTCGCACACCACCAGATGGATTTTCTGGCCGGTGCACTTGGACAGCGCGTCGACGCCGTCGCGGCCTTCGATCACATCGTAGCCGGCGCCCTTGAGCGCGATGCCGACCACTTGCCGCAGGGAGGCCGAATCGTCGACCACCATAATGGTTTTTGCCATAACTTAGCTACCTCTAGAAAAAAGTGATTTCATCGGCTTGCGCGGCGGCCGGCGCGGCCAGCCTGGCGCCGCTGTGCACCGCATGCTCTTCCGCCATGGCGTAGGTCTTCTGCAACTCGTGCAGCAGGCGGTCGGGATCGAGCGGTTCCAGCACGCCGCCGGACGCGTAGAGGTCGCGGTTCTCGCGCAGCAGCGCCGGCAGGCGCTCCATGTTCTCGCGCACGTGCGCCATCACCTGGCTGACACGGTCCTGGAACTGCAGCTGCACCAGCGCCTCGCCCACTTCGCCCTGGATACCGATGCTCTCCTGCTTGAGCAGCTCGGACGACTGCACCAGCGTGTCGGTCATCTGGCGGAATTCATTGAGCACGCCCTCGATCATGCCTTCGGCCGACTGCATCGACTTGCCTTCCGCCTCGCTCGACTGGTCGGCCAGCTGGCTGGCGGCCAGAATGGCGCTGCTGATCAGGCCGACGCGGTTGGTGATCTCCTTGCCGGTGTCGGCCGAGCGCATCGACAGCTGGCGCACTTCCTGCGCCACCACCGCGAAGCCGCGTCCCGCCGGGCCGGCGCGCGCCGCCTCGATGGCCGCGTTCAGCGCCAGCAGATTGGTTTGCGCGGCGATGCTGGCCACGCCTTCGGCCATGCCGCGCAGTTCGCGCGTGAAGCGTTCGAGGTCCTTGATCTGCGCCAGCATGGCCTGCTTGGACGACATCGCCGATTTCATCGACGTCACCACCGAGCCGAGCTGCTGTTCGCTGTGCGCGAACAGCTCGGTCATCGAGCCGCCGCCCTGCTTGTTGGCGCTGGAGACGTGCACCGCGTTGTCGAGCTTGTCGACGATGCTGGAGAAGCGCGACGCCAGGTCGGAGACCGCCTCCTCCATCTGCGTGCGCGAGTTTTCGATATGCCGGCACCACACCGGCAGCACGGCGTCGCCGAAGCGTTCGCGCGCGGCCAGGTAGTCGTCGATCATGGCGTTGTCGCCCGTGGCGCCGGATGTGCCGAAACTCGTATCGCGCGCCAGCCAGGCGGCCGCGCCGAACAGCAGCGCCGCCCAGATCAGGGTGTACCACCCCCACGCGCTCCAACCGGCCACCACGGTGCCCAAGGCACCGGCGCCGGCAAAGGCGAACGGCACTAGCATTTTGCTATGTAGATTCACTGGATGCCACCTTGTTATCGTTCTATCGTCCCCAACAAACTCCGCTTTTTCACAGCGGCGAAAGGTAAAACCATTGTATCTGTAGTTTCACGCTTGAGCGGCGCAAAATGGCGCGGCGAGGCAATTACATGAAGTTAATGTAGCTGTATTCCGCCAGCGGCGAGCCTTGCCGGCAAAGGGCTGCTTTGTTTTCAACGAGATGCATCTTGCTAGCCGTTTGTTGCGCAACTGCATCACATCCGCTGCGGACGCGCTGCGACACCGGGGCGATGTCCCCTATGGACACGGTCGAATTACCAAGGTTGCGCAGAACGCAATTCGCGCTAGGCCAGCAGCGTTCGGGACGGTCCGCGCACGCCCGGCCGCACGTCTTCCAGTTTGAAGATGCTGACCGCGCTGGCCAGCAAGGCGGCCTGCTCCTGCATGGAGCCGGCGGCGGCGGCGGCCTGTTCCACCAGCGCCGCGTTTTGCTGCGTCACGTGATCCATCTGCGCGATGGCCAGGTTGATTTGCTCGATGCCATGGGTCTGCTCGATGCTGG
The DNA here is from genome assembly GCF_054461335.1 of Duganella paludis. Classification (NCBI taxonomy): domain Bacteria; kingdom Pseudomonadati; phylum Pseudomonadota; class Betaproteobacteria; order Burkholderiales; family Oxalobacteraceae; genus Duganella; species Duganella paludis. The sequence goes on along the minus strand of NZ_CM136922.1, from coordinate 3,441,600 downwards.
CGTTGCTGATCTCGGCCATGATGGCGGTCACGCGGTGGATGCTGCCCACCACCTCCTCCATGGTGCTGCCGGCGCGGCCCACCAGGCGCGTGCCCGCCTCCACCTTGCCGACCGAATCGTCGATCAGCGTCTTGATTTCCTTGGCGGCGCTGGCCGAGCGCTGCGCCAGGCTGCGCACCTCGGAGGCCACCACCGCGAAGCCGCGCCCCTGCTCGCCGGCGCGCGCCGCTTCCACCGCCGCGTTCAAGGCCAGGATGTTGGTCTGGAAGGCGATGCCGTCGATCACGCCGATGATGTCGACGATCTTCTTCGACGAGGCGTCGATCGAGGCCATGGTCTGCACCACGTCCGACACCTCGGCGCCGCCGCGCTGCGCCACCTCGGCGGCCTTGGCCGCCAGCTGGTTGGCCTGGCGTGCGTTCTCGGCGTTCTGCTTGACGGTGCCGGTCAGCTCCTCCATCGAGGAGGCGGTTTCCTCCAGCGAACTGGCCTGCTGCTCGGTGCGCGAGGACAGGTCGAGGTTGCCGGCGGCGATTTCCGACGAGGCGGTGCTGATGGTGTCGGTGCCGCTGCGCACCTCGCCGACGATGCGCACCAGGCTCGACGACATGCGGTTCAGCGCATGCAGCAGCTTGCCCGGCTCATCCTTGCTGTAGTCGCTGGGCGAGCGGTGGCTGTGGTCGACCAGGTCGCCTTCGGCCACGCACTGGGCCAGCGCCACCGCCTCGTTGATGGGGCGGGTGATGCCGCTGGTGAGCCACCACGAGAAGCTGACGCCGAAGCCGACCACCAGCACCGCCAGCAGGGCCAGCTGGTTGCGGCTGCTCTCGGCCACCTGCTCGATGCGGGCGGCGGCGGCGTCGATCTCCTTGCGCTGGTGGTCGAGGATGCGCTGCAGCATGCCCTCGTAGACCTTGGACGACGGCAGGTAAACCTGCTCCAGCAGGCGCGTGGCTTCGGCGGCGTCGCCGGCGGCCTTGGCCTTCATCAGGCCGTCGCGCGAGCTGACGTAGATCTTGCGGGTTTCCACCAGCTCTTCCATCAGCTTCTTGTCGCCGTCGTTGGACAGCTCTTCGATTTTCTTGATCAAGCCTTGGGAGAAGGCGGTGGCGGTCTTGGCTTCCTCGGCGAAGAAGGTGGCCAGCGACGGGTCGGCGCTCTTGGCCACGGCGGTGGTGCGGCGGATGCCGGCGTACACCATGCGGTACCAGTCCGAAATCAGGCGCTCCTTGGCCAGCGGCTGCGCCATCATGGCGCGGGTGGATTCGGCCACGCCCTGCAGGCGGTAAATGCCGAGGCCGGTATTCAGGATCAGGATGGCCAGGATGACTGCAAAGCCGAACGCCATGCGCCTGCCGATGCTGAGATCAGAGATTTTCATGCCAGTCTCCTGTAGCGAATCGTTCTTCTAAATTGTTCTTCTATAGTAACGCCAAACCCGGATTAAACGACTAGACTGGGACGCAGCCGCACCAGATTCCAACACTTCTTCAACTACTTTAAATTTAAAATATATTTTAATTTGCATTCTAATTTGCAACAAATATTGCACCGCCCCGTGTGAAAACGTTTACACTTCGAAATTCGTTTTGTACGGCCGTTTACATAGCGGGATTTTAAATACAACATTGTCCGTTCGGCCAACCGCACTCCTAAACCACTGAGTCATGAGCAACGCATTCCTAGAACATCGCGCCAAATACCGCGAAGCCGTTTCACGCCGCTACGGCGTGTCCCCAGAACTGTACGATGAAGCATCGCGCCTGCTGGCGCCGCTGGCCGCGCCCTTCAGCATGCGCAAGGGCGAGTACATGCAGCGCATCGGCACGCCGGCGCAATATGTGCACTGGCTGCACAGCGGCGTGGCGCGCACCGGGTTCATCACCGAAGCCGGCAACGAAGTCACGCTGCACTTCCAGACCGACGGCGAGCCGGTGGCCGCGCACGACGACCTGCTGCGTTCGCGCGACGCCCATCCGGCGCTGAACTTCGTGGTGGCCGAGACCGCCATCCACGGCTACCGCCTGGACTGGGCCGAAGTCAATGCGCTGTATGCGCAGCACAGCCACCTGCGCGACTACTACCTGGCGGCCGCCCAGCGCAGCATCATCGACCAGAGCCGCCGCCTGTACCTGAACGCCTCGCCGGCGCAAGGCCGCCTGAACGCCTTCCGCCGCGAGTACCCGGGGCTGGAGCAGCGCATCTCGCAGAAAGTGGTGGCGTCCTTCCTCGGCATTACGCCGCAGTACATGTCGCAGCTGCTGCGCCAGGACGGCAGCAAATAAAGTCATGGACGTAAAAAAAGACGCCTGCGGCGTCTTTTTTTGTCCGGCATGCATTACTTCTTCATGCTGGTGATCTTGTTGTTGGCGTCGACGAAGGCGACCTTCGGCACATAGGTCTCGATTTCCTGGTCGGTCATCGGGCCGTAGGTGCAGATGATCAGCAGGTCGCCCAGCTGCGCCTTGCGGGCGGCGGCGCCGTTGAGCGAAATCTCGCCGCTGCCGCGCTTGCCTGGGATGGCGTAGGTGGCAAAGCGTTCGCCGTTGTTCACGTTATACAGCTCGATCTGCTCGTTGACCTTGATGTCGACCGCTTCCAGCAGGTCGACGTCGATGCCGCACGAACCTTCATAGTGCAGGTCGGCCTGGGTCACCGTCACGCGGTGCAGCTTGGAGCGCAGCATAATACGTTGCATAGTCTAGTTCATCCTCGATAGTAATCATTCAAACTTTGCATCCTGTCCACGCAAAGGCAGCGACGCGAGGCGGGCATTGTATCACCAGCCCCCCATTCCAGCCCGCTTTGTGGCATATTGCCTCTAGTAAAATCCCTCGACTATCGCCATGAAACTCTCGCGCTTGCTGACGCTGTCCACCGCCGTGCTGGCGGTGCTGGTGTGCGGCATGCTGGGCCGCATCACGCGCGACGCCTGGATCCACTACGACGATGCCGGCACCGGCCTGCGAGCGCTGCGCCTGAACCAGCGCGCCATGGTGGCGGCCGAAAAGCTGTCGGCGGAACGTGGCCCGTCCAACGCCGTGCTGGGTGACCGCCAGCCGGGCGACCCGGCGCGTCGCACGCAACTGACGCAGGCGCGCGCCGCCACCGACCTGGCGCTGTGGCAGCTGGCGCGCGAACTGCAGGTCGATGAAGGCGCGCCGCACACGGCGCAATCGGCGCCGCCGGTGAATATCGCGCCGCTGCGCCGGGCCCTGGCCGCCGCCCGATCCACGGTCGACCGGCTGGCCGCGCTGGCGCCGGGCGAGCGCCAACCGGCGCCGCTGAACGGCGCGGTCGAGCAGATGTTCGCGCTGGTGCCGCAGACGCTGGACGCGGCCAGCGGCTACACGCTGGCGTCCGAGCGCGCCTACCCGCGCATCGCGCGCACGCTGATCAAGGCACGCCATGCGGTGGAACTGCGCGAGTACGCTGGCCGCCTCGGCTCCGTGCTGACGGTGGCGCTGGCCACCGGCCTGCCGCTGAACGACGCGCAGTACGAGCAGTTGCAGATCCTGCGCGGACGCATCGTCCAGCTACGCCAGCAGATCGACGCAGCGGACGACGGCCAGACCGCCGGACTGTCCAAGGCCATCGCCGGCATGGATCAGATGTACTTCGGCGCCGGCCAGCGGCTGGTGGCGCAGGTCGAACAAGCCAGCCGGGCCAAACGCAGCTACGGCATGGACACCGGCCAGTTCGCGCAGCGCTATGTGCCGACCATGGCGCCGATATTGGCCCTGCGCGATGAACTGCTGCGCAAAGCGCAGGCGCAGGCGGAGTCCGACCACGTTCACGCGCGGCGGGAACTGCTGATCGTCGGCCTGTCCGGCGTGGCGATCCTGCTGGCGCTGACGCTGTTGCTGTTGATCGTGCGGCGGCGCGTGATCGTGCCGCTGCTGCGCGCCACGCGCGCAGTGATCCGGCTGGGTGATGGCGACTATACGCGCGATGTGCGCGACGGCGGTGAAGGCGGCGTGCCGCGCGGCGACGAAATCGGCGACATGCTGCGCGCCCTGTCCACCCTGCGCACCAACAGCATCGAGCGCCAGCAGCTGGAGCTGGAACGCAAGCGGCTGATCGAAGAACTGCGCAAGCGCGCCGACACCGACTACCTGACGGGCATCCTGAACCGGCGTGCCTTCACCCAGGCCGGCAACCGACGGATACGCGGCGCGCATGAGCGCAATGAATCGCTGTCGGTGCTGTTGTTCGACATCGACCACTTCAAGTCGGTCAACGACACGCACGGCCACGAGACCGGGGACCAGGTGCTGGTAAAGGTGGTGGCGGTGGTGCGCGAGCAGCTGCGCGATGGCGAGATCGTGGCGCGCCACGGCGGCGAGGAGTTTGTCATCATGCCGTCGCACTGCACGCAGGAGCAGGCGTGGCTGCTGGCGGAGCGGCTGCGCGGCGCCATCGCCGGCACGCCGCTGACGCTGGCCGATGGCCAGCTGCTGCACGTGACGGCCAGCTTCGGCGTGGCCAGCGCCACCGGCCCGCAAGCGGCGCTCGACCACCTGCTGCATGCGGCCGACCTGGCGCTCTACCGCGCCAAACGCAAAGGCCGCAACCGCGTGGAGAGCGCCTAACTTCGGGGTCAGTTCCGACATTCGGACACGAGCCCAACCGTAGCGGCGGCTACGGTTGGGCTCGTGTCCGAATGTCGGAACTGACCCCGAAGTTGTTACTTCACAGGCGTGAAGCTGAGGTCGCGGAAGTCGTAGCTGAAGTCGGTTTCGGTGGACACCGGCGCCATCTTCATGCGCTCGATGCTGCCGTCCGGATTCAAGGAGAAGGTGACGTAGGCGTCGGCGTTGAAGTTGCGTTCCTTCCAGCGCACGATGAAGGTGTCGTGCTGGAAGTGCTCCAGCTCTCCACTCAGGTCCGGCGTGCGCTCGAAGCGCAGGATGCGCTTGCCGCCCTCCTCGCGGATGCTGGCCTTGCCGTACCACGCGTCCTCGTACTCGCCGTCATACGACGCCAGCGGCAGCGAAGGCTTGGAGCCGGCCGCGCGCGAAGTGTGCGCCTTGCCCTGGCGCTCCAGCTCCTCATTGTGCATGGCCGCTTCCTGCTCCGCGTACAGCGTGATCCAGTCGCTCGGCGCCACCTTCAGGTACTGGTCCAGGATGCGGTAATACAGCGCGGCCATGGCCGGGCTGTTCTCGGCGTTGGTCAGGATGGCGATGCCCAGCTTCTCTTCCGGCACCATCAGCACCGTCGAATAAAAACCCTGCAGCGCGCCGCCGTGCATGGCAAGCTTGCGGCCCTTGTAGTCGCGCAGCTGGAAGCCCAGCCCATAGGCGTAGAAGTTCGGCTTGGTGGCCGCCAGCGCCGGCTTGGGTTCGCGGATGCGCATCGGCGTCTGCTCGGTCCACATCTCGGCCGCCTGCTTGGCGCTGAACAGCTGCGCGCCGTTGTCCATCTTGCCTTGGTTGAGCAGCACCGTCATCCAGCGCGCGATGTCCTCGGCGTTGGTGTTGATGCCCACCGCGCCCGCCGCATTCGGCACCGGCATCGGCTTGACCACGGCGATGCGGTCGTTGATCTTGCTGTGCGGCGCCGAGTAGTCGCTGGTGGCCAGCATCTCGGCCACGCTGGTCTTGGTGCCGGTCATGCCAAGCGGCGTGAGGATGCGCTCCTGCATCGCCTCGCCCCACGGCTTGCCGGCCTTTTCCGCGATGATCTTGCCGGCCACGATGTAGAGCAGGTTGTCGTAGGCGTAGCTGGCTCGGAAGCTGGTCGCCGGTTTCACGTGGCGCAAGCGGGCGATGATGTCTTCGGTGCTGAAGGTGGTGCTCGGCCACCACAGCAAGTCGCCGGCGCCGAGACCCAGGCCGCTGCGGTGCGTCAGCAGGTCGCGCACGGTCATCTGGCCGGTGACGTAGGAGTCGTACATCTGGAAGCCCGGCAGGTGCTTGGTGACCGGGTCGTCCCAGGCCAGCTTGCCTTCGTCGACCAGCATGGCCAGGCCGGCGGCCGTGAAGGCCTTGGAGTTGGAGGCGATTTCAAACAGCGTCTTGCCGTCCACCGGCGCCGGGTCGCCCAGCTTGCGCACGCCGTAGCCCTTGGCCGCGACCACCTTGCCGTCCTTGACGATGGCGATCGCCATGCCCGGCACGTCGAAAGTTTTCAGTGCGCGGTTGACGTCCGCGTCGAGATTGAATGCGGGTGCCGTGGCGGCATTGGCCGGCGCAACAAAAACAGCCAGCGTCAGGGCGCCGGCTGCAACGGTACAGTACAGGTTCATGGTTTTTTAAAGGCTTTGTCTACGGCGGCTTGCGTCAACGGGTGATAGTGCGAACGGGTCTTGGCGTACAGCGATTTCGCCCAATCCTTCTCGTTCGGGTTTTTCAGCAGGGCGCTGTACAGCGGCACCACGAACAGCTTGCGGCCCACGCTGGTGAGGAATTTACCCACCGGCTCGCGCACGTTGTAGCCGGCCTTGATCGAGGAACGGTAGAAGCGGAAGGCGATTTCATTGTTGCCGCTCTTGCCCAGCGCGAAGGCCTGGTCCAGCTCCTGCATCTGCGCGGCGCTGGCCTTGCCGTCGATGTCGTTCAGGAAGTGCATCCACTCCAGCGCGATCCAATTCTTGCCGTTCAGTTCCGCCGTCGGCAGTTCGCCTTTCAGCCATGCGCTGCGCTGCGCGTCCAATGCGGCCAGGCGCGGCGAGGCCGCGCGCTTGGCGCTGGCCGGAATGCCGGCGCTGTACAGCCATTCGTCGAGCTCCGAGGCGGCCATGTATTCCGGATGGGCGTCGAGCAGGTTCTTCTTCAGGTAGTCCACGAATTCGTCGGTGGTGGCCGACTTGAAGGCGTGCGACTCGAACCAGCCGCGCAGGAAGGAATCGAACACCTCGCGGCCGGCGCGCTGTTCCAGCGTGCGCAGGAACCAGGCGCCCTTCGGATAAATCAGGCTGCCGTCCGAGTACGCCGACGGGTCGTTGTCGGCGCCGCGCGTGGCCAGTACCTGCTTGGCCGCCGGGATGGTGGTCAGCGACACCAGCGCTTCTTCCTGCTCGACCTGCAGGTTCATCTCGGCCACTTCTTCGCCGTACAGCTTTTCGACGATGCGGGTGGTCACGTAGGTGGTGAAGCCTTCGTTGAGCCACATGTACTTCCACGAGGCGTTGGTCACCAGGTTGCCGGACCACGAGTGCGCCAGTTCATGCGCGATCAGGTCGACCAGGCTGCGGTCGCCGGCGATCATGGTCGGCGTGAGGAAGGTCAGGCGCGGGTTCTCCATGCCGCCGTACGGGAAGGACGGCGGCAGCACGATCATGTCGTACCTGTCCCAGCGATACGGGCCATACAGGCCTTCGGCGGCGTTGATCATTTTTTCGGTGTCGGCCAGCTCGTAGGCGGCCGCTTCGATGCGCGCCGGTTCGGCGTAGACGGCCGAACGCGGACCGAGGTTGCGCACTTCGATTTCGCCGATGGCGATGGCCAGCAGGTAGGACGGAATCGGCTGCGTCATCTTGAATTTCCAGCCGCCGGCGCCGGTGGCCTTCTGGTCGTTCTCGGCGCTCATCAGCACGCGTAGGCCGGCCGGCGCGTCGACCCGGGCGCTGTAGGTGAAGCGCACCGCCGGCGTGTCCTGCACCGGCGCCCACGAACGGGCGTTGATGTCCTGCGACTGGCTGAACATGAACGGACGCTTGCCGGACATGGTCTGCTCGGGCGCCATCCATTGCAGCGCGGCGGCCGACGGCGCGGTGCGGTAGTAGACGCGCACCTTCTGCGACTGGAACGGCAGGGAGATGCGCAGCGCGCGGCCCTTTTCCACGTTTTTCACATCCAACTTGTCGAGCATGAAAGAGACGGCGCTCCAGCGACCGTTCGGGTTCAGCACCTGCACCTTGGCGATGTTCAGTTCATTCGTATCCAGCACCAGCGTGCGGGCGGACTTGTCGATCCAGTTCAGCGTCAGTTCGGCGTAGCCGGACAGGATCTTCTGGCCGAAGTCCGCCTTCAGGTCGAGGTGCAGGTCGGTGGTGCGCACCTGGTCGTAGCGGGCGTAGCTCAGCGGATCGGCGTGCGCGGCGAGCGCCATGCATGCGGACAGCACCAGCGCGGATATGGTCTTCTTGATCATGTAGTACTTTCAATATTTGTATGAAGCGCGGAGCAGAATACCATAGGCATGTTTCCGGCATGTGTTAAGATATCGCCCGTAATTGGGGAGTAGTCGGCTTGCGCCTCCCCGGCGCAAGAACCTGTGTCAACATAATCGGTCCGCAGACCGTGGTGCAGGTGGCTTAAGGGCTTGACGAGACCATGATCGATGCGCGGCCGGAAGGGCCGGTGCCGCGCTTCGTTCATTGGTTTTTCGTATCCGGCCCACTCACCACCTACATACCATGGAAGCTTTCCTCGTCTCTACCGGCATCGTCGCCCTCGCTGAAATCGGCGACAAAACCCAGCTGCTCGCCTTCGTTCTCGCCGCCCGGTTCCGCCGTCCCCTGCCCATCGTTGCCGGCATCTTCGTCGCCACCATCGCCAACCACGCGTTTGCCGCCGCCATCGGCGCCTGGATCACCAGCCTGATGGGGCCTGAGCTGCTGCGTTGGGTGCTGGGCGGATCGTTCCTGGCCATGGCGGCGTGGACCCTGGTGCCCGATAAACTGGACGAGGAAGACACGCAACTGGCGCGCTACGGCGTGTTCCTCACCACACTGATCGCCTTCTTCATCGCCGAGATGGGCGACAAGACGCAGGTCGCCACCGTGGCGCTGGCGGCGCGCTACCACGGCATCGTCGCCGTGGTAGCCGGCACCACGCTGGGCATGATGCTGGCCAACGTCCCGGCGGTCTACTTCGGCGACAAGATCGCCAACCGCGTCTCGCTCAAGCTGGTGCACGGCATCGCCGCGCTGATCTTCGCGGCGCTGGGCGTGGCGACGCTGTTAGGCGCCGGCGCCTCCCTGGGCGTCTGACGTCGCCGAAGCAGGCAACAGCAGCTCCACCTGGCGCGTGCCGCCGCCGTCGACCAGCTCAATCATCTGGTCATGCTGCGGCACGCCGTCCACCGTCAGCGACGGCGTGGCGCGGGCCTGCTTCACCACCCGGATCACGTATGACGTACTCAGATAGCGGTACGTCAGCGTGAAGGTGGTCCAGCCCTGCGGCATGCGCGGCTCGAGCCGCAGATGATGCGCCGTGCGCGTGAGGCCCAGCAGCGACTCGATGATCAAGCGGTACATCCAGCCCGAAGACCCGGTGTACCAGCTCCAGCCGCCGCGCCCCACGTGCGGCGCCACCGCATAGACGTCGGCCGTCACCACATACGGTTCCACCTTGTACACCGCCGTACCCTCGGCGGTGCGGCCGTGCATGACCGGATTGATCATGCGCGCCAGCTCCCATGCGCGTTCGGTGTCGCCGAGGCGGGCGAAGGCCATGGCGGTCCAGATGGCGGCGTGGGTGTACTGCCCGCCGTTCTCGCGCACGCCCGGCACGTAGCCACGGATGTAGCCAGGATTCGGGCCGGCCTTGTCGAACGGTGGATCGAGCAATTGGATGATGCCCGAATCGCGCCGCACCAGGCGCTGGTTGACCTGCTCCATGGCGCCGCGCACCCGCACCGGATCGGCGGAGCCGGACAGCACGCCCCAGCTCTGCGAAATCGAATCGATCTGGCATTCCTCGTTGGTGTGCGAACCGAGCGGCGTACCGTCGTCGAAGTAGGCGCGGCGATACCATTCGCCGTCCCACGCATTCTGCTCGACGTTGGCGGCGATACGGAGCGCCTGCTCGCGGCACTCGGCCGCGAACTCGCCGTCCTGGCGCAGGTCGGCCACCTCGGCGAAGCGCTTGAGCACCTCGCACAGGAAGAAGGCCAGCCACACGCTCTCGCCCTTGCCATGCTCGCCCACCTTGTCCATGCCGTCGTTCCAGTCGCAGGAACCGATCAGCGGCAAGCCGTGCTGGCCGAAGCGCAGGCCGTTGCGGATGGCGCGCACGCAGTGGTCGTACAGCGAACCCTGCTCGCCCGAGCGCGCCGGCATGTCGTAGTAGGAATCCTCTTCCGGCTTGACCGCGCGGCCCTCCAGGTAATGCGCGGTGTCGTCGAGCACACTCATGTCGCCGGTGGTGGAGACATACCGCCAGGCGCCCAGCGGCAGCCACAGATAATCGTCCGAGCAGTGCGTGCGCACGCCGCGATCCGACGGCGGATGCCACCAGTGCTGTACGTCGCCTTCCAGGAACTGGTGGGCGGCGCACAGCATCAGCTGGTCGCGCAGCAGTTGCGGCTGGGTGTGCACGGTGGCCATCGCATCCTGCAGCTGGTCGCGGAAGCCGAAGGCGCCGCCGGACTGGTAGTAGCCGCTGCGCGCCCAGATGCGGCAGGCGATGGTCTGGTACATCAGCCAGCCGTTGGCGATGACATCAAGCTCCGGTTCCGGCGTTTCGATGCGCACCGCGTTCAGGGTCTGGTCCCACTGCGCGTGCACGGCGGCCAGCGCTTCCTGCGCCGCGCCGGCGGTGCGGTATTTCTGTACCAGGCTGCTGGCGTCGGCATTGCGGCGACCGCCCACGCCCAGCACGAACACGATCTCGCGTTCCTGGCCCGGCAGCAGTTCGAACGGCGCCTGGATCGCGGCGCAGGCGTCGAGGCCCGCGCCGTTCTTTCCGGACAGGCGGGTGCGGCGCAGCGCAGCGGGCGACGCCAGCGCACCGTTGCGGCCGACGAACTCGGTGCGGTCGCCGCTGACGGTGCGCACCGCCGCGTCGCAATTGAAGAAGGCCACGCGGCCGCTGAACTCCGTGTTGTAGGCGTTCTTGGCGAACAGCGCGCCGCTGACCGGATCGGCCTCGGTGATGATGTGCATGCCAGACTTGGAACGCATGTCGCCCAGTACCCACTCCACATAGCCGAACACCGAGAGGCGGCGCGCCACCTCCGAGTCGTTGCGGACCTTGATCACGGTGTACTTGATCGGCGCGTCGACCGCGACGAAGGTGGTCATCTCGCTGTGGATGCCGGCCTCCATGTGCTCGAACACGCTGTAGCCGAAGCCGTGGCGCGTGATGTACTCGCCGCTGCCGCGCGCCGGCAAGGCGGTCGGCGACCAGAACTGGCCGCTCTGCTCATCGCGCAGATAGAAGGCTTCGCCGCTGGCGTCGCTGACCGGGTCGTTGTGCCACGGCGTGAGGCGGTATTCGTGGGCGTTCTCGTGCCAGGTGTAGGCCTGGCCGCTTTCCGAGATCACCGTGCCGAACTGCGGATTGGCCAGCACGTTGGACCACGGCGCCGGCGTGCGCTGGGTGTCGCTGGTGGTGATGACGTATTCGCGGCCATCCGGCGTGAAGCCGCCGATGCCGTTTTCCAGCACCAGGCCGCGCGCCGGATGCGTGACCGGACCGGCCTTGTCGTACTCGCCGCGGCTGTCGGCGATCAGCGGCGGCATGCGCATGGCCGGCGCGGCCGGACGCTTGATCTGCTCGGCCAACGTGCCGCGCGCATCGCTGATGATGACGCGCGCCACCGATTGCAGCAGCACCCGGTCCTCGTTGGCGATCTGGTCGGCCAGGCGCACGAAGATGCCGCCCGGCCGGTCGATCGCCTGAGCGTCGATGCCGGAGGCGATCAGGCCCATGATCTGGTCGTGCAGCGCCTGGCGGTAGCCCGACAGATCCTCGTACCAGATCACCAGGTCCACCACCAGCCCTTTCAGGCGCCAGTAGGCGTGCGCCTGCACCATCTGGCGCGCCAGTTCGATGTTCTCCGGGTCCTTGATCTGCAACAGCACGATCGGCAGGTCGCCGGAAATGGCGTAGGCCCACAGGCCGGACTGGCCGCGCTGGTTCTTGATCAGCGTGCCGGCGTCGGCGCGCAGCGCGGCGTTCGGGTAGATCACCGAGTTGGCCAGGCGGCCGTACAGCTGGCCGTCGGCTTCGCTGGCGTTCAGTTGGCGCAGCACGACCTGGCTGTGGGTCCATGCCAGTTCGAACACGCGGTCGGCCAGGTGGCGGTCCTGGTATTTGTCGATCAGGTGCAGCGCCGCTTCGCGCTGCTCGGTCATGCCGGTGACGATATCGACCGTCGCAAACTGGTCCGGCTGCAGCGTGATGGTGTAGCGGATCGCCACCACCGGATCGAGCACCGAGCCTTCGGCGCCGCTCAGCGGCCCCGGATCCAGCATGGCGCTCGGCGCGGCGGCCGTGTTGCCGCGGCCGATGAAGCGCGAGCGGTCGGTTTCGAACGACACCTTGCTGACCGGCGCATCGTGCACCATCATCGAGTGCATCAGCCACGGCATGACCTCGTTCTGGCCGCGCGGACGGCGCGTGCACAGGATGGCGTTTTCGTCGCGCAGGATTTCGGTTTGCACGAACAGCTTGCTGAACGCCGGATGGGCGTTGTCGGCGGCGGCCGGCGCCATCACCACTTCAGCGAAGCTGGTCACCTCGATGGTGCGCACGCGGTCGCTCTTGTTGGTGATGCGGGTGCGGCGCAGTTCGATATCGTCCTCGGGCGAGACCACGATTTCCGTGTACAGGTCGATATTGCGGTCGGAGCGGCGGAACTCGGCACGGCCTTCCGAGAAGACCACTTCGAACTTGCGCGGCTCGGCCAGCGTCGGCTGGTAGGTGGTGGACCAGAACTCGCCGTCCTCGACGTCGCGCACGTAGCAGAAGTTGCCGTAGTTGTCGCGCGTGCTGTCCTCGCGCCAGCGGGTGACCGCCAGGTCGCGCCAGCGGCTGTAGCTGCCGCCGGCGTTGGTGACCATCACGTGATAACGGCCGTTGGACAGCAGCTGCGTTTCCGGCACCGGCGTCGAATGCTGGGTCAGTATGCGCATCGGCATCGACTGGTCGGGCGCGGTGGTGCGGATCGCCGCCAGCTCGGTGGTGTTGGAGTAGAAGGCGCCGGCCTGCGGGCTGCGTTCCTGCAGCACCAGCAAGGTCGATTGCAGCAGCGGGTCGGACTCGAAGCGACGCTGCATCGGCCGATCGTGCAGCAGGTAGCTCAGCGACAGCAGGCCCATGCCCTGGTGGTGGACCATGAAGGAACGGATCACCGCATGGCTTTGGCCGCGCGGCAGGCGCGAGGTGGTGTAGTCGACCGCCTCGTAGAAACCGTAGCGGCCCATGAAGCCCAACTCCGCCATCTTCTGCAGGTTGGCGCAGGACGCTTCCGGCTGCACCATCAGGCCCATCATGCTGGCGTATGGGGCGATCACCAGATCGTCGGCCAAGCCGCGCTTCAGGCCCAGGCCAGGCACGCCGAAGGCGCGGTACTGGTAATTGAGGCTGGCGTCCACCGTGTTGTAGCCGGATTCGGAAATCCCCCACGGCACGTTGCGGCGCTTGCCGTAGTCGATCTGCGCGTCGATCACCGACGAGTAGGTCTGATCCAGCAGCGTGCTCGGATAGTTGGGCATGACCAGCAGCGGCATCAGGTACTCGAACATCGATCCGCTCCACGACAGCAGCACCGGCTTGCCGGAGACGATGCACAGCTGGCGGCCCAGCGCGAACCAGTGCTCCTGCGGCAGTTGGCCCTGGGCGATGGCGACGAAGCTGGCCAGCCGCACTTCCGATGCCAGCAGGTCGTAATAGCTGGCGTCCAGGCGGCGGTCGGTGACGTTGTAGCCGATCGCCAGCAGGTTGGTGACCGGGTTGTAGAGGAAACCGTACTCCATCTGGGCGAAGGCGCCGCAGCGCTGCGCCAGATCGGCCAAGGCACGCATGCGTTCGTGCGCGGCGGTGCTGCCCTGCTCGACCAGCTGCGCCAGCTGCTGCTGGCGTTCGCGTTCGGCCGGCGCCAGGTCGCTGGCGGCCACCGAGGCGGTGGCGCTGCGGGCCAGGCCGGCCAGCTCGCGCAGGGTCGGCATGCGCATCATGCTGGTGTCCAGCACCACGTCGGCCGACAGCGCGGCCCACGGCAAGAACGCGGCCATCTCGTCCAGCGCGGCGCGGCATTGGGTCGACAGCGAGGTGCACCACGAGGTGCCGGCGTCGCTGTGGGCGGCCGCCTGCGGCTGCAGCGCCTCGGCGGCTTCTGCCACGCGCAGCAGCCAGGCATGCAGCTGCTGCAGGCTGCTGGTATCGGGCGCCGGCGTCAGCAAGGTCAGCAGGTTGGCGACTTCGATGGTGTCGTTGTCGGCGCCGGCGGCCAGCGTCTCGCGCAGCACGCGGGCGGTGGTGGCGACGCCTTCGACGATCTGCGGGCCGAGCACCGGCGCGTCATACAGGCCGGTCAGGCCGGGCTGCAAGGTCAGCAGGTGGCCGGCCAGGTTGCCGCTGTCGACGGTCGAGATGTAGACCGGATGCAGCGGCTTCAGGGTCAGCGTGTCGTACCAGTTGTAGAAGTGGCCGTGGTGGCGCTCCAGCTGGTCCATGCTGTCGAGCGTGTGGGCGGTGCGCGCCATCATCTGCGCCACGGTGATGTAGCCGAAATCGCAGGCCGTCAGGTTGGCCAGCAGCGCCATGCCGATATTGGTCGGCGAGGTGCGGTGCGCCACCACCTGCACCGGGTGCTCCTGCATATTATCGGGCGGCAGCCAGTTGTCTTCCGGGCCGACGAAGTGGTCGAAATAGGCCCAGGTCCGTCGTGCCAGGTTGTGCAGGAAGGTGTGCTGGTCCGGCGTCAGCTGCGCGTCCTTGCGCGCGATCGGACGGCTGATCCAGTCGGCCACCGCCGGCGCCACCAGCCAGGCCAGCAGGAACAGCGCGGCCGGCGGCAAGCTGCCCGGACGCCAGCCCAGCAAGGCGCCGCCGACGAACAGCGCCAGCACCGGCGAGATCCACATGGTGCGCCAGGTGCTGGCGGCGCCGTCGGCCTGGCGCGCCAGTGCCGAGGCGCGCCATTCCAGCAGATGGCGATGCGACACCAGCGAGCGCCACAGGCTGCGCAGGATGGCGTCCATGCTGAACCAGGCTTCGTACGGCAGGAACACCAGCATCAGGATGGCGTGCGAGAAGTGCAGGCCGCCGCGCCGCAGCGAGGCGCGCACGTGCTGGCTCCACAAGGTGTCGCGCGGACGGCGGCACAAATCGTACACCAGGCTAACCAGCGGCGGCAGGAAGATCACCGCCAGCACGGCGCCGGTCCACATCCAGGGATCTGGCAGCCAGCGCCACGCGGTGATCAGCGACAGCACCAGCGCCGGCGCGGTCAGGCTGCGGCGCAGGTTGTCGAACAGCTTCCAGCGCGACAGCAGCGACAGGGGATTTTTTTCACGCTTGCCGCCGTGGCCGGGCACGCGCCCGGCCAGCCAGCCGATCAGCTGCCAGTCGCCGCGGATCCAGCGCTGGCGGCGGCCGACGTCTTCGCTGTAGCGTGCCGGATAGGCTTCGTACAGCTGGCCGTCGCTCAGCAGGCCGGCGCGCAGGTAGCAGCCTTCCAGCAGGTCGTGGCTGAGGATTTTGTTTTCGGGCAAGCGTCCGCCCAGCACTTGCTCGAAGACGTCGACATCGTAGATGCCCTTGCCGATGAAGGAGCCTTCGAAGAACACGTCTTGGTAGACGTCGGACACGGTGCGGGTGTAGGGGTCGATGCCCGGCTCGCCGCCGCACAGCTTCTCGTAGCGCGAGGCGTTCTCGCTCGGCAGCGCCACCGCGACGCGCGGCTGCAGGATGCCGTAGCCTTCGACCACGCGGCCACGCGCCACGTCCACGCGGGCGCGGTTGAGCGGGTGCTGCATGGTGGCGACGAATTGCGCGGCGGCGTCGCGCGGCAATTGGGTGTCGGTGTCGAGCGTGATGACGTAGCGGATGCTTTCCAGCTCGCTGGTGTCGCCCACCACCACCGAGAATTTGTCGCGGGCGCCGCCGCGCAGGTAGCGGTTGAGATCTTCCAGCTTGCCGCGTTTGCGTTCATAGCCCATCCACACGCCTTCCTGCGGATTCCACAGGCGCGGACGGTGCAGCAGCAGGAACGGCGACTGCGGCTGGGTGTCGGCGTATTTATGGTTCAGGTGCGTGACCTTGTGCTTCATGTGCTCGACCAGCGCATCGTCGGTCGGCAGCTTCTCGGCGCGGGCGTCGGAGAAGTCGGTCAGCAGGCAGAACATCAGGTTGGGGTCGCGGTTGGCGAGGAAGCGCACTTCCATCTGCTCGAACAGGTCGTCGATGTTTTCCTTGCTGTAGACCAGCGTCGGCACCACCACCATGGTGCGCGCGTCGGCCGGTATGCCTTCCTTGAAGTCCATGCGCGGCAAAGGCTTGGGGATGGTGACCAGGGTGGCGAACCAGTTCACCAGGCTGAGCGCCAACTGACTGCTGCCCAGCAGCGCCAGCAGGCCCAGCGCGATCAGCACGAAGCCGTGCGTGCCGTCGTTGACCGCACGCTCCATCAGCAGCGCGGTGGCCACCAGCGAGATGGCGGCGATGGCGCCGAGGTAGGACGTCAGCGGCGACGCGCGCGAGGTCTGTTGCAGCGCCTCCAGCCACGGCCGGCGCATGCCGGTCTGTTTTTCCAGCAGCGGCAAGCCGCCGCCGATCAGGTAGAAGCCGACGTGGCCGTGGCGGGCATCGCCCTCGCCGTGGTTGTTGAGCGCCAGCTGCAAGGCTTGCTGCGCCACTTCCACTTCCGAAAAGCGCGAGCGCTTGGCGATCTTCTCGATCGCATGGCGGTACTGGTCGCGCGTGGCGAATTCCATTTTGCCGTAGACGTCGGCGGGGTCCTGGCGCAGGGTCTGTTCGACCACGCTCATGGTCTCGACGAACTCCTGCCAATCCATGGTGCCGAGGAAGCGCAGGCTGCCGATGCTGTTGGCGATGGAGACCTGTTCCGCCGCCTGCTGCTGAATCTCGGCCTGGATCTGCTGCTCGATGGTCTGGCCGCTTTCGGCCAGGCGGTGGGTGATCCAGGTCAGCGCCATGGTCAGCGACGGGCTTTGTCCCTGCAGGCGGCGCGCCAGTTCGGCCACGAAGGCGCTGGTGATGGGCGGGTTGGAACGGGCCATGTCGGCCACCATCAGAATCAGGCCGCTCGGATTTTTATCGGCCACCTCGGTCATCTGGTCGGCCCAGGTGGTGGCGAGATCGCGCTGGATGCGGTTCTCGGCCACGCGCGCGGCGACGCGGCGCAGGTTTTCAATCAGGGCCAGGCGCAGCATGATGGGAATCGCCCACAACTCGCCCAGCTTGAGCGTGGCCACTTCCTGGTAGGCGTCGACGAAACGGCACAGCGATTCGGGATCGACCCGGCCATCGCCGTGCGAGATGATTTCCAATGCGATCTTGTAGACGCGCGGGCAGCCGTCCGGCGCGCCCTTGCCCAGGCGCGGCAGCTCCTTGCTGTAGTCCTTCGGCAGGTGGCGGCGGGCGATGCGGATCTGCTCTTCGATCAGGTAGAAATTATCGAGCAGCCATTCCGAAGCCGGCGTGATCTGGCGGCCGGCCTTGGCGGCGGCGGTCAGCGCATCGCAGGTGGCGTCGATGACGGCAGCGTTTTCGGACAGGCGCGACAGCAGGCGGTCGCGCGAGCTGCGCTTGCTCAGCTCATGATGCTTGGCGAGTGTTTTGCCGTGCGCCGCCATTTGGGCTGCGCTGAATAGCTCCGCCCGCAAGGGCAGGTCTTCATCGTCTTCGTCGGAGAGTGACGCGCCGGTGGGAGATTCTCGAAAGCCCAGGGATAACTCGGGCAGCAGGGGATTGGACTTGTTCAACTTGGACCTCGCTCGGCGTCTGCGAATGGAAAATTATGGGCCAAGCAATGGTACGGTGGCGCACGGATCGGCACTGTACGGTGGCGTACACAACCGGGACGCGAGAAAAGGAAAGCGGCGACGCGTCGTTCCCGCGCAAGCGGGAACCCATGCTGCGCATCAGAACATGCGGCCTATGGATTCCCCCATGCGCGGGAACGACGTTTTCGGCAACATTACGCGGCGAGGGCCAATCCGCCGCTGAGGCTGTAAGCCTGCTGATAGCCTAGCCGGCGCAGGCACTGCGCGGCCTTCATGCTGCGGTTGCCGCTGCGGCAGAAGAACACCAGCGGCGTCTGCTCCGCATGCAGCCACTCGCTGGCGTGTTCGGCCAGGCGGCTTAACGGTACGCTCAACGCCGCGCGGCCGTCCGCAGCCGTCACCGATGCCAATGGCGCGACGGTGGCCGCGAATTCGTAAGCCTCGCGCACATCGACCAAGCGCGCGTTCGGATGGGCTTGCAGGAAGGCCGACAGCGCGTCGCTGTTGAGTTGCGCGTCGGCAGCGATGGTTGCCACCGGCTCAGCAATGGTGCAGAACTGGTTGAGTTCATCGCGGGTGGGACAGAGCAGCGTTTGTGCACTGCTGACCGCGCGCAGCGTCTGCCACGCCGGGCGCGCGCTGAACGCGAAGCGCACCGCCGCCGCCGGCAGCGACTGCCGCTGCGACTGCGTTTGCGGCGTGCCGAGCAGATAGGCGCGCAGCTCATCGCCGGCGCCGCAGTGCACGCAAGCCAGCACTTGCGCGCCGAGCGCGATGGCGTCCGCACGCGCGCCGTTGTCGAGCGTGACACCGCCGGCGTTCTGCGGCCAGCCGTACTCGTCCACGTCCAGGTGGCGGTTGAAGTGACGGCCCAGTGCTTCTATCAGCATCACCCGGCCGGCGTTGGGCAAGGTGCTGACGATGGCTTGCACCTGGTAGTTCTGGCAGCGCACATAGGCTTCGATGCGGGCCACGTGGTCCGGCAAGGGATCGATGACGATGCAGCTGCGGCTGGCGGCGTCCAGCACCATCCAGCTGCAGGCGCCCTCCACGCCCAGCTGCAGCAGGCCGTCGTGCGGCACGGCCGTGCGTTCGGAAGGAATCAGGCAACTGGAGCGCAGCGCGACGCCGCAGTGTTCGATGCGGGCGCAGGCGGCGGCGATGGTGGCCTCATCGACCAGCGGGCCGAAGGACATGCGGATGGCGCCGGCGCTGCGCCACAGCGGCAAGCCCATGGCGTCCAGCACATAGCTCGGCGCGGCCTTGGCCGACGAGCAGGCGCTGCCGGCGCTGACGCGTACTTCGGCGGCGTCGAACACATCCATCAGCTCGCGGCTGGAAAGGCCGGGCACGGAAAAATTCAGCGTGGTCGGCAAGGCCTTGTCGAAGGGATTGTTGAACACCACGCCGGGCAAGGCCGCGCGCAGGCTGTCGGCCAGGCGCGCGCGGAAACCGTACAGCTCGCCCGCCGTGCGGAAGGTGTCGCCACGCTCCAGCGCGGACAGCACGGCGCCGAACGCGGCGATGCCGGCCATGTTCTCGGTGCCCGAGCGCTGGCCGCCCTCCTGGCCGCCGCCCATGATCAGCGGCGTGAACGGCGCCCCGGCGCGCACGTACAACATGCCCACGCCCTTGGGCGCGTACAGCTTGTGGCCGGAGAACGGCGCGTAGTCGATGCGGGTGGACGACAGGTCCAGCTGCAGCTTGCCCAGCGCCTGCACGCAATCGACCATCCACAGCGCGGCGCTGCCGGTGTCCGCCAGCACGGCGGCGATGCCGTCCAGGTCGCTGACCACGCCGGTTTCATTATTGGCCGCCATGGTGCAGACCATGGCCGCCTGCGGTGCGACCTCGCGCAACGCTGCCAGGTTGTGGACGCCCTCCTGGTCGACCGGCAGCTTGTGCAGGGTCAGGTTCAGGCCCAGCAGGCGGTTCCAGTGCGCCAGGCTTTCCGGCACGGCCTTGTGCTCGGTCGCGCCATAGACCAGCAGCGTGCCGATGGCGGCACCGGCGTCGCGCCGTTCGCGCAGGCTCACCAGGGCCGACAGCACGGAGGTCTGGATGCCTTCGGTGGCGCCGCTGTTGAACATCAGGCGGCCGCCGCCGACGCCGAGCAGGCGCACGGCGCAGGCACGCGCCTCGTCCAGGATGGCCCTGGCTTTCAAACCGGTGGCGTGGGTGCTGCTGGGATTGCCGTAACGCTGGGCCATGGCGTCGATGGCCGCAGCCAGCGCGGCGGGGAGCACAACGCTGGTGGCGTTGCTGTCGAGATAGATTTCAGTAGTCATCCGTATAGCTTACGCACTGGAACTGAAATAGTCGTGCTAAAGTTTCGCCCTAGAGCACTATTTGTAGATGCTTTATGCCATCAAATACGGATTAACAGCATGAACCAACTTGACCGCTACGATTACGCCATCCTGGACGCCCTGCAACGCGACGGTACGCTGTCCGTCGCCCAGCTGAGCGAGCAGATCGGCCTGTCCTCCACGCCCTGCTGGAAACGCCTGCGGAGGCTGGAAGAGGAAGGCTATATCGAGAACCGCGTCGCCATCATCAACCGCCGCAAGGTGGGCTTGCCGGTGACGGTATTCGTCAGCATCCGCATCAACCAGCACGACGAAGCGTGGTTCGCCCGCTTTGCCGACGCCGTGGCGGCGCTGCCCGAAGTCCAGGAATTCCACCGCATGAGCGGCGACGTCGATTACCTGTTAAAGGTGGTTACCATCGATATCGAAGGTTATGACCGATTTTACAAGAAATTGATCAAATCCGTGCAGCTCAACGGCGTTTCCTCGGCGTTCTCGATGGAACAGATCAAAATCACAACGTCCTTGCCGCTGGGACTGGTGTCGCACCAATAAATGCGATAATGCATCTTTTAAATACTTGATTAAGACCATGCGCGCCTTCTTTGCCAGCTGGCTGCCCAGCGCCGCCACCGCCAACCGCCGCGAACAGTTGCGCGCCGCCATAGGCGCGCTGCTTGGCATCATGCTCACCGCCCTGCTCAGCCAGGCGCTACTGCAATCGACCCACGCCGCCATCTTCCTGGTGGCGCCGATCGGCGCCTCTTCCGTGCTGCTGTTCGCGCTGCCGGCCAGCCCGCTGGCGCAGCCGTGGTCCGCCATCGGCGGCAACGTCATTAGCGGTCTGGTGGGCGTGGCGTGCGTGCGCTGGCTCGGCGACAGCCTGCCGCTGCCGCTGCTGGCCGGACTGGCCTGCGGCGCGGCGATTGCCGCCATGTTCACCATGCGCTGCCTGCATCCGCCCGGCGGCGCGGTGGCGCTGACCACGGTGATCGGCGGCACGGCGGTGCATACGGCCGGCTTCGAATTCGTGCTGATGACGGTGCTGGCCGACAGCGTGCTGCTGGTGCTGATGGCCATCACCTACAACAACCTGACCGGGCGCAGCTATCCGCATGTGCAGCAGAACGCGCACGCCAATCCGCACGCCACCAAAGATACCGTGCCGACGGTGCGGCTGGGTTTCAAGCCGGAAGACCTGGACGCCGTGCTGCAGCAGCACAACCAGGTGCTCGACATCAGCCGCGACGACCTGGAATCGCTGTTCATGCAAACCGAACAGCGGGCCTACCAGCGCCGCTTCGGCATCATCGACTGCGCCGGCATCATGTCGCGCGATATCGTGAGCGCCGAGTTCGGCACGGGACTGGAACAGGCGTGGCAGCAGATGCGCGCGCACAAGATCGCCGCGCTGCCGGTGCTGAACCGCGCGCGGCGCGTGATCGGCATCGTCACTCAGACCGATTTCCTCGAGCATGGCGGGCTGGACGACTACCGCAGCATCCGCCAGCAACTGCGGCGCTTCCTGCGCAAGAGCGGCGTCAGCCACACGGAAAAAGCGGAGGTGGTGGGTCAGATCATGACCCAGCATCCGACCACCGCGCGGATCGACACGCCGATCGTGGATCTGGTGCCGCTGATGGCGGACTCGGGCTTTCACCACATCCCCATCGTCGACCATGAGCAGCGATTTGTCGGCATCGTCACGCAATCGGACCTGGTGGCGGCGCTGTACGAAAGCCGCTTCGCGGAAGCGGCCGCCTAGGATGTCCTGATACAAAATTTGTTCCGCGCGTGAGCGCTGATGGCTTATGCTATCGGCCAACTTTGTTACACCAGGGACCAACAGACATGACGCATCGCCGCAACATCATCGCTCCACTGGCCGCCGCTATCGCGCTGGCGTTCGCCCCGCTGGCCGCCGGCGCCGCCGCACCCGCGCAAAAAGCCAGCGCCGCAGTCGCCGCCGCTTCCCAGAAACAGCTGCTGGCCATCGCCGACCAATACTACGACGCCGCCGCCCGCTTCGAACCGATCGGCGCCACCGAGAACGGCGACAACCGCTTCGACGATCAGCTGGGCCTGAGCATCGCCCCAGCCCAGCGCGCCGCGCAGTTCAAGCTGTACCGCCAGTTCGCCCAGCGCCTGCAAGCCATTCCGCGCGAACAGCTGCTGACGCCGGACCGCATCAACTACGACATCCTGCAATACGAGCTCAAGGGCCTGATCGCCATGGAGCGCTTCCCCGAGCACCTGCTGCCGATCAACCAGATGGACAGCATCCCGGTCACGCTGGCGAACTACGCCGGCGGCGAAGCGTCGCAGCCGATCGGCACCGTCAAGGAATATCAGGCCTACCTGAGCCGCCTGCAGCAGATGCCAGCGTGGATCGACCAGGCCATTGCCAATATGCGCGCCGGCATCAAGCAAGGTGTGACGCAGCCGCAGGCGATCATGGTGTCGGCCCTGCCGCAATTCCAGAAGCTGGTGAGCGCCACGCCGGAAGCGAGCATCTACTACACGCCGATCAACAAGCTGCCGGCCTCGTTCTCCGCCGCCGACAAGCAACGCCTGAGCGCCGCCTACCGCAAGACCATCAACGACAAGGTCATGCCGGCGCTGGTGCGCCTGGCCGGCTTCCTGGAAAAGGAATACGTGCCCGCCTGCCGCACGTCGACCGGCCTGGGCGCCGTGCCGAACGGCGCCGCCTGGTATCAGGCGCGTGTCGCCAACGCCACCACCACGACGCTCGAACCGGAGCAGATCCACGCCATCGGCCTGAAGGAAGTGGCGCGCATCCAGGCCCAGTTTGAAGTGCTGGGTCCGAAGCTCGGCTACACCGGCCCGGCCGCCGGCCTGCCGGTGTGGGTGGCGGCGCAAGCCAAGTTCTATCCGTTCAAGACCGAGGACGAAGTGCAGGCGGTCTACCACAAGCTGAACGACCTGCTCGACACCAAGCTGCCGCAGATGTTCACCCTGCTGCCGAAAGCCAAGCTGGACCTGCGCCTGGAGCCGGAGCTGAGCCGCGCCACCGCCTCCGACCACTACACCGCGCCGGCCGGCGACGGTTCGCGTCCGGGCGTGTTCTGGTCGGTGGTCAACGACCCGGCCAAATACGGCAGCACCGGCATGACCACCTTGTTCCTGCACGAAGGCAAACCGGGCCACCACTTCCACATCGCCCTGATGCAGGAACTGAACCTGCCGAACTTCCGCAAGTTCGGCGGCAACAACGCCTTCACCGAAGGCTGGGCGCTGTATTCGGAAACGCTGGGCAAGGAAATGGGCTTGTTTGAAGATCCGGCCCAGTACTTCGGCCATTTGAACGACGAGCTGCTGCGCGCCGTGCGCCTGGTGGTCGACACCGGCATGCACGCCAAGGGCTGGACCCGCGAGCAAAGCATCCAGTACATGAAGGATACGCTGGGCTACGACGTGGTGGCCAAGAGCGAGACCGAGCGCTACATGGCGTGGCCCGGACAGGCGCTGGGCTACAAGGTCGGTTCGCTGAAGATCCAAGAACTGCGCGCGCGCGCCGAGCAGGCGCTGGGCGGCAAGTTCAGCCTGCCTGCCTTCCACGCGGTGGTGCTGGGCGACGGCACGGTGCCGCTGGCCCTGCTGGAGCAAAAGGTCGATCACTGGATCGCCTCGCAGCAATAATCTGAAAAAGGCGGGCCGCCCGGCCCGCCTCCCTCCTTACTTCGCGTATTGCTTGATGCGCTCGATCACCTCCCCCGGCAATGCTGTAATTTGCTTAGCGTGGTTGGCGAACACAATCTGCTGGCGCCCCACGGAGACCGGCTTGCCATCGGCATAAAAGCGGAACTCCAGCCAAAACGAGCACTTCTTAACGTCATATGCGTTCAATTCGCAGGAAACTTCCTGGAACGGGAAAGTCCCCTGCAAATAGTCCTGCTCGGCGTGCTTGGTGATGAACACGCCCTCCTTCTGCAGCATGTCGCGCGAAATGCACTCAAAAAACCCCTTTTCGCGGCAGATGCCCTGCCACTCAAAGTAACGCGCGAAGTAGGTATTGCCGTAGGCATTCGAATCCTTCAGGTAAATGGTCAGGGTATGGGCGAAGGTTAGCGTGGTAACTTGCATCAGCATGGGATACTCCTAAAAGTGTGATGCCCGACCGGGCAAGAGCACTACAAGGGCGATCGAGCGCCCGATGTTTGATCTGGCGCAAATCCTGTTCCGATATACAAGCGTTCGTGTTCGGCAAGCGCAATACTTGTCTGACCTCTTCATTCGCCAGGATTCAGCGCCATGCATTCCCTTTTGCCCGCCATCGTTTCCCTGCTGTTTCTTTGCTACGGCGGCTATGTGCTGCATTCGCGCGGCGTCAGCCGCATCAGCCTGACCTTCTTCCAGCTATGCGCCGCCACCTTCTGCTGGCAATTCACCTGGGCCATCCTGTTCCAGATGCAGGACGAGGACGAAGCCCTGTCGCTGGCCAAGCTGGGCTACCTGCTGATCCTGTTCCTGCCGACCACCCTGTACCACTTCATTGCCGAACTCACGCCCCAGCGCGGAGAGCGACGCTGGGTGGCCATGTCCTATGCGTTTGCCGGCGTGCTGCTGTTGACCAGCGACTGGCTGGTGGCCGGGCTGTACCACTATTTCTTCGGCTTCTATCCCAAGGCCGGCCCGCTGCATCCGCTGCACCTGCTGCAGACGGTGCTGGTGGTCGGGCGCGGATTGTGGCTGCTGTACCGGCGCCAGCGCATGGCGGTCTCGACCGAGCGCACCCGGCTGCGCTATTGCCTGGTGAGCTTGCTGATCTACTTCTTCGCCTCGGTCGATTACCTGTGCAACTACGGCGTGCAGTTCTATCCGCCGGGCGTGTTGTTCGTCGCCACCAGCCTCGGCCTGATCGCCCAGGCCATGGTGCGCCACAACCTGCTGGCCGATCCGCTAGAGGTGGCGGCCACCATCGCCCATGAAATGCGCACGCCGCTGGCCACCATCCGCAACCAGTCGCGCATCCTCAGCCGCTGCCTGCCGGATCTGCTGGCCGGCTACCAGAGCGCGGTACAACAGCAACTGGTCGCGCCCACGCTGTCGCCGGCGCAGCTGGAATATTTACAGAAAATCAACCAGCACATCGAAACCGAGATCAGCCGCTCCAATTTTATCGTCGACATGATGCTGGCGTCGGCACGCGCGGGCACGCTCAATCGTCGCGATTTTGCCGACTACTCAGCGAAGAAATGCGTGGAAGAGGCGCTGGCCAGTTACCCGTTTGAAAGCGCGACTCGCGACAAAGTACGGGTACGCGGATCGGAAGACTTCACCTTCTTCGGCTCGGATGTGCTGCTGGTGTACGTGCTGTACAACCTGTTCAAGAATGCGCTGCATGCCATCAAAGCGGCCGGGCGGGGCGAGGTGGAGATATTGCTGACGGGTCGGCAATTAATGGTGACGGATACCGGCGTCGGTATTCCCGACGATGTATTGCCTCATGTATTCGAACCGTTTTATAGCACCGGTGGCACCGGCATGGGATTGGCGTTCTGCCATAAAGTGATTACCGCGTTTGGCGGTAATATTCAATGCGAGTCACAGGCCGGCAAATATACCCGATTCGCGCTGTCATTTCCGCAGCGGTTTAATTACCCGGCCAATTGATTTAAATCGTCGCCGCTGACTTTTTCCAGATCGGTTTCATCGCCCAAAACATAAATCTTTTGGCCGCGTAAAACTTCAAGAATAAAAGGCTGCTGTTCGCGCAAGCGGCGTTTAAAATCGGGAATGGAATAAAGGTTGGGATTGATTTTACGGCGCAATAAACGTTCGGCCACCGGCAGGCGGGATAATAATTCACCATAACTGGTGTTATCACCGATCAGCAATAATTCAACGGCGGTATCCATGCCCTCCTGTTCCTTGGCGGTGGCGCCATAAACAAAGGCCACATTCAACACATGCTGCAGCGGCGCCAGCGCCGAATTCAACACGCTGACCAGGCCGAAGGTTTTCTTCACCAGACCGCTCAACTCACCGAACACGATGCAATCCTGGTTCGGCTTAAACCGGCGCACATTACCGATCCGCTCCGACACGATCACCCCCGACTCGTGCAGCCGCTTCAACTCGCGCTGCGCCGAGGCGCTGCCCAAGCCGGTCAAGCGCATGATCTCATTCAGGTGGAAACCCTGGTTGACACGTACAAACAGCAAGCCCAGCAGTTTTTGCTGGGCGGGAGTGAAGAGGGCTTGAGCAATCATAGCCAAATCTTAGCATGAACACACCATCGTCTGGCATGTAAAACCCGGGGTCAGGTCCTCCATTGCTACACGAGCTCAGTCGTAGCGTTCGCTAGGGCTGAGCTCGTGTAGCAATGGAGGACCTGACCCCGGATAAAAAAACGGCACCCGAAGGTGCCGTTTTTGTTGACGCTAATTGAATTACGCTTCGTCGCTGTGCGGAGCCGTTTCGGTGGCTTCGATGTCGGCGCCGGAGATGGCGGCTTTTTCAGCTGCCAGCAGAGCTTGACGCTCTTCGACTTCCCACTGCTCTTTCTCTTTGCGAGCGCGGTGGAAGGCCAGACCGGTACCGCCTGGAATCAGACGACCAACGATGACGTTTTCTTTCAGACCACGCAGACCATCGCGTTTGCCCATAATCGCGGCTTCGGTCAGAACGCGGGTGGTTTCCTGGAACGATGCGGCCGAGATAAACGAATCGGTCGACAGCGATGCCTTGGTAATACCCAGCAGAACGTTTTCGTAGGTTGCAGGAATCTTATTCTCTGCATTCACACGATCGTTTTCATCCAGCAGTTCCGAACGCTCAACCTGCTCGCCAACGATGTAGTTGGTGTCGCCGGCATTAACGATCTGAACGCGACGCAGCATCTGACGCACAATCACTTCAATGTGCTTGTCGTTAATCTTCACGCCTTGCAGACGATAAACGTCTTGCACTTCGTCGACGATGTAACGGGCCAGCGCTTCGATACCCAGCAGGCGCAGAATGTCTTGTGGATCGGCCGGGCCGTCGACAATCATCTCACCTTTATTCACTACCTGGCCGTCGTGAACCAGCACTTGCTTGTCCTTGGTAATCAGGAACTCGTGCTTGTTGCCGTCCATGTCGGTGATTTCCAGGCGCTGCTTACCTTTGGTTTCTTTACCGAAGGCAACAGTACCGGTCACTTCCGCCAGCATGCCCGCGTCTTTCGGCGAACGTGCTTCGAACAGCTCGGCGACGCGTGGCAGACCACCGGTAATATCGCGGGTCTTCTGCGATTCGGTCGGGATACGTGCCAGCACTTCACCCACCGATACCGCCTGGCCGTCTTTCACCATGATCAGCGCGCCGACCTGGAAGCCGATCGCCACGGCGTGTTCGGTGCCGGCGATCTTCACTTCGTTGCCGTCTTCGTTCAGCAGCTTGACCTGTGGACGCAGGGTCTTGGTCAGCGAACCACGACGCTTCGCATCGATCACCACCAAGGTTGCCAGACCGGTCACTTCGTCCACCTGACGGGCCACGGTCACGCCTTCTTCGACGTTCTCGAAACGCACCGTACCGGCGTACTCGGTAATGATCGGACGGGTCAGCGGATCCCAGGTCGCCAGGGCCGTACCGGCCTTGATGACCATGCCGTCCTTGACGATCAGGGTCGCACCGTACGGTACTTTATGACGCTCACGCTCACGGCCGTGGTCGTCGGTGATCAGCACTTCGCCCGAACGGGAAATGACGATTTGCGCGCCCTTGCCGTTGGTGACGTAACGCATGGTCGAGGTGAAACGGATGGTACCGTTCGACTTCGCTTCGACCGACGATGCCACTGCTGCACGCGATGCCGCACCACCGATGTGGAAGGTACGCATGGTCAGCTGGGTACCCGGCTCACCAATCGACTGTGCCGCCACAACACCGACTGCTTCGCCGGAGTTGACCAGCATGCCGCGGCCCAGGTCGCGACCGTAGCACTTGGCGCACAGGCCGAAGCGCGTGTCGCAAGTCAGCGGAGTGCGAACCTTGACTTCGTCGATGCCGACGCGTTCGATCTCTTCAACCATGTCTTCGTCCAGCAGCGTGCCGGCTTCGAACAGGGTGGCCTGAGTTTCAGGGTTGACGATGTCGGTGCCCGCCACGCGGCCGAGGATACGGTCGCGCAGGGCTTCGATCACTTCACCACCTTCGACCATCGCCTTCATCAGCGTGCCGTTCGAGGTGCCGCAATCGTCTTCGATCACCACCAGATCCTGGGTCACGTCGACCAGACGACGGGTCAGGTAACCCGAGTTTGCCGTTTTCAGTGCCGTATCCGCCAGACCTTTACGAGCGCCGTGGGTCGAGATGAAGTACTGCAACACGTTCAGGCCTTCGCGGAAGTTCGCGGTAATCGGCGTTTCGATAATCGAACCGTCCGGTTTCGCCATCAGACCGCGCATACCCGCCAGCTGGCGAATCTGGGCTGCCGAACCACGTGCGCCCGAGTCGGCCATCATGTAAATCGCGTTGAACGATTCCTGGGTCGACTTGGTGCCGTCACGCTTGATGACGTCTTCCACTTTCAGCTGGTCCATCATGGCCTTGCCGACTTCATCCGAGGTTTTGCCCCAGATGTCGACTACCTTGTTGTAACGCTCGCCGGCGGTCACCAGACCCGAAGCGTACTGCTGCTCGATCTGTTTGACTTCGGACTCTGCAGCCGAAATCAGGGTGACTTTTTGTGGCGGTACCAGCATGTCGTCCACGCAGATCGAAATACCGGCGCGGGTCGCCAGGCGGAAGCCCGACTGCATCAGTTGGTCAGCAAACACGACCGTCGCGCGCAGGCCGCACTTACGGAACGAGGTGTTGATCAGCTTGGAAATTTCTTTCTTTTTCAGCGCGCGGTTCAGCACCGAGAAAGGCAGGCCTTTCGGCAGGATTTCCGACAGGATGGCGCGGCCAACCGTGGTTTCGTAACGGGTCACGGTGCGAACGAATTCGCCCGTCGTTGCATCTTTTGGATTCTCAACGATACGTACGGTGATACGGGTGGTCAGTTCCACTTCCTTGTTGTCGTAGGCACGGATGACTTCCGACACGTCAGGGAACAGCATGCCTTCGTTTTTCGCATTGATCGCTTCGCGGGTCGCGTAGTACAGACCCAGCACGATATCCTGCGAAGGAACGATCGATGGTTCGCCGTTCGATGGGAACAGGATGTTGTTCGAAGCCAGCATCAGGGTGCGGGCTTCCATCTGTGCTTCGATCGACAGCGGCACGTGAACTGCCATCTGGTCACCGTCGAAGTCGGCGTTGAATGCGGCGCAGACCAGTGGGTGCAGTTGGATTGCTTTACCTTCGATCAGGACCGGCTCGAAAGCCTGGATGCCCAGACGGTGCAGGGTTGGTGCACGGTTCAGCATGATCGGGTGTTCGCGGATCACGTCTTCCAGGATGTCCCAGACGACCGGTTCCTGGATCTCGACCAGCTTTTTAGCGGCCTTGATCGTGGTAGCCAAGCCCATCAGTTCCAGCTTGTTGAAGATGAACGGCTTGAACAGTTCCAGCGCCATCAGCTTCGGCAGACCGCACTGGTGCAGTTTCAGCTGTGGACCCACCACGATGACCGAACGGCCCGAGTAGTCGACGCGCTTACCCAGCAAGTTCTGACGGAAGCGGCCGCCCTTACCTTTGATCATCTCAGCCAGCGATTTCAGCGGACGCTTGTTGGCGCCGGTCATCGCTTTGCCGCGACGGCCGTTGTCCAGCAGCGAATCGACCGCTTCTTGCAGCATGCGCTTTTCGTTGCGCGTGATGATCTCTGGAGCGCGCAGCTCCATCAGGCGTTTCAGACGGTTGTTACGGTTGATCACGCGGCGATACAGATCGTTCAGATCCGAGGTCGCGAAACGGCCGCCGTCCAGTGGTACCAGCGGACGCAGTTCCGGTGGCAGCACCGGCAGCACTTCCATGATCATCCACTCAGGCTTGATGCCCGAACGCTGGAACGCTTCCAGCACTTTCAGACGCTTGGCGTATTTCTTGATCTTGGCTTCGGACTTCGATTCCTTCAGTTCCACGCGCAGGGTCTCGGCATCGCGGTGGATGTCGATCGAGCGCAGCAGTTCGCGGATACCTTCAGCGCCCATGAAGGCGGTGAAGTCGTCGCCGTACTCTTCGTACTTGGCGGCGTAGTCGTCTTCCGACATGATCTGGCACTTCTTCAGCGGGGTCATGCCTGGATCGGTCACGACGTATGCTTCGAAATACAGCACGCGTTCGATATCGCGCAGGGTCATGTCGAGGACCATGCCCAGACGCGACGGCAGCGATTTCAGGAACCAGATGTGCGCGGTTGGCGACGCCAGTTCGATGTGGCCCATGCGTTCACGACGCACTTTGGCCAGGGTGACTTCGACGCCGCACTTTTCGCAGATGACACCGCGGTGTTTCAGGCGTTTGTACTTGCCGCACAGGCATTCGTAGTCTTTGATCGGGCCAAAGATCTTGGCGCAGAACAGACCGTCGCGCTCAGGCTTGAAGGTACGGTAGTTGATGGTTTCCGGCTTTTTAACTTCGCCGTAGGACCACGAACGGATTTTTTCAGGCGAAGCCAGACCGATTTTGATCGCGTCAAAGGTCTCGTTCGTCTGTACTTGCTTGAATAGATCGAGCAGTGCTTTCATGTATCACTCCAGGTAGTGATGAATTCTTAAACTGCCCCGCCGGCGAAGGCCGGCGGGGCCCGTGCATGTGTCTTAGTTGCGTTCCAGGTCGATATCGATACCCAGGGAACGGATCTCTTTCACCAGCACGTTGAACGATTCAGGCATACCGGCGTCGATCACGTGGTCACCTTTGACCAGGTTTTCGTACACTTTGGTACGGCCGTTCACGTCATCCGACTTAACGGTCAACATTTCTTGCAGCACATACGATGCGCCGTATGCTTCCAGTGCCCACACCTCCATCTCACCGAAGCGCTGGCCGCCGAACTGGGCTTTACCGCCCAGTGGCTGCTGCGTCACCAGCGAGTATGGACCGGTCGAACGCGCGTGCATCTTGTCGTCGACCAAGTGGTGCAGTTTCAGCATGTGCATCACGCCCACGGTGACCTTGCGCTCGAACGCTTCGCCGGTGCGGCCGTCGTACATGGTGACCTGGTTCTTCGACGGCGTCATGCCCAGCTTGTGAGCGACGTCGTCCGGGTAGGCCAGATCCAGCATGCGGCGGATTTCCGACTCGTGCGCGCCGTCGAACACCGGCGTGGCGAACGGCACACCTTTTTTCAGGTTGTGCGCCAGGCTCATGATCTCAACGTCGTCGAAGTTGTCCAGGTCTTCCGGACGGCCCGACTCGTTGTACACAGTGGTCAGATACTTGCGCATCTCTTCCACTTTGATCTGCTGCGCCAGCATTTCGCCGATGCGGATGCCCAGGCCTTTGGCGGCCCAACCCAAGTGGGTTTCCAGGATCTGACCGACGTTCATACGCGACGGCACACCCAGCGGGTTCAGCACCACGTCCGCCGGCGTACCGTCGGCCATGTATGGCATGTCTTCCACCGGCACGATACGCGAGACCACACCTTTGTTACCGTGGCGACCCGCCATCTTGTCGCCCGACTGCAGGCGGCGCTTGACGGCCAGGTAGACCTTGACCATCTTCTGCACGCCAGGTTGCAGTTCATCGCCCTGGGTCAGTTTCTTGCGCTTCTCTTCGAAGGCCAGGTCGAACTGGTGGCGCTTCTCGTTGATCGATTCCTTGATCGCTTCCAGCGAGGTAGCAGCGGTGTCGTCCGCAGGGCGGATGTCGAACCAGTGGTACTTGTCCAGATCGGCCAGGTATTCCTTGGTGATCTTGGCGCCTTTGGCCAGCTTCTTCGGACCGCCGTTGACCACCAGGCCAATCAGCATTTTTTCCAGACGCTGGAAGGCATCGCCTTCCACAATACGCATCTGGTCGTTCAGGTCCAGGCGGAAGCGTTTCAGTTCATCGTCGATGATCTGCTGGGCGCGTTTGTCGCGCACGATGCCTTCGCGGGTGAACACCTGGACGTCGATCACGGTGCCGACCATGCCCGAAGGCACGCGCAGCGAGGTGTCTTTCACGTCCGACGCTTTTTCACCGAAGATGGCGCGCAGCAGCTTCTCTTCCGGGGTCAGCTGGGTTTCGCCTTTCGGCGTCACTTTACCAACCAGGGTGTCGCCGGCTTGCACTTCAGCACCGATGTAGACGATGCCCGATTCATCCAGACGCGCCAGCTGGTTCTCAGCCAGGTTCGAGATGTCGCGGGTGATTTCTTCCGCGCCCAGCTTGGTGTCGCGCGCAACCACCGACAGCTCTTCGATGTGAATCGAGGTGTAGCGGTCGTCTTTCACGACGTTTTCCGAGATCAGGATCGAATCTTCGAAGTTCAGACCATTCCATGGCATGAAGGCCACGGTCATGTTCTGGCCCAGCGCCAGTTCGCCCAGGTCGGTCGATGCGCCGTCGGCGATCACGTCGCGCTTGGCGACGCGGTCACCCACTTTGACGATAGGACGCTGGTTGATGTTGGTGTTCTGGTTCGAACGGGTGTACTTGATCAGGTTGTAGATGTCCACGCCGACTTCGCCAGCGGTGGCTTCATCGTCGTTGACACGGATCACCACACGGCCGGCATCGATGTAATCGACGATACCGCCACGCAGGGCCTGCACGGTGGTGCCCGAGTCGACCGCAACAGTGCGTTCGATACCGGTACCGACCAGCGCCTTTTCAGGACGCAAGCAAGGCACAGCCTGACGTTGCATGTTGGCGCCCATCAGTGCACGGTTCGCATCATCGTGTTCCAGGAATGGAATCAGCGATGCTGCGACGGACACGATCTGGCCTGGAGCCACGTCCATGTACTGCACGCGCTCCGGCGACACCAGAATGGTTTCACCGGCTTCACGCGACGACACCAGTTCGTCCACCAGTTGACCCTGCTCATTCACTTTGGCGTTGGCCTGGGCGATGATGTAGCGGCCTTCTTCGATGGCCGACAGGTAGTCGATCTGGTCGGTAACCTTGGAGCCTTCAACCTTGCGGTATGGGGTTTCCAGGAAGCCGTATTCGTTCAGGCGGGCGTACAGTGCCAGCGAGTTGATCAGGCCGATGTTCGGGCCTTCAGGCGTTTCGATCGGGCATACGCGGCCGTAGTGGGTCGGGTGCACGTCGCGCACCTCGAAGCCGGCGCGTTCGCGGGTCAGACCGCCAGGGCCCAGAGCGGAAACACGACGCTTGTGGGTGATTTCCGACAGCGGGTTGGTCTGGTCCATGAACTGCGACAGCTGCGACGAACCGAAGAACTCGCGAATCGCTGCCGAGATCGGCTTGGAGTTGATCAGGTCGTGCGGCATCAGGTTGTCGGCTTCCGCCTGGCCCAGACGCTCTTTCACGGCACGCTCAACACGCACCAGGCCGGCGCGGAATTGGTTCTCGGCCAGTTCGCCGACGCAACGTACGCGACGGTTACCCAGGTGATCGATATCGTCGACTTCGCCGCGGCCATTGCGCAGTTCCACCAGGATCTTGATCACGGCCAGCACGTCTTCGTTCGACAGGGTCATGGCGCCGGTCAGTTCATCGCGGCCAATGCGGCGGTTGAACTTCATGCGGCCCACGGCCGACAGGTCGTAGCGGTCCGGGCTGTAGAACAAGCCGTTGAACAGTGCTTCCACCGATTCTTCGGTCGGCGGTTCGCCAGGACGCATCATGCGGTAGATCGCGATGCGCGCGGCCATCTGGTCGGCGGTGTCGTCGATGCGCAGGGTTTGCGAGATGTAGCCGCCCTGGTCCAGATCGTTGGTGTACAGGGTCTGGATGTCGGTGACGTTGCTGTCGCGCAGGCGGTTCAGCACTTCGTCGGTCAGCTCATCGTTGGCGTTGGCGATGACTTCGCCGGTGTCCGCATCCACGATGTTCTTGGCCAGCACGCGGCCGACCAGGTAGTCTTCCGGTACCGAGATGTGTTTCAGGCCGGCGGCGTCGATGTCGCGTACATGCTTGGCATTGATACGCTTGTCTTTCATCACCAGGGTCTTGCCGGTCTTCGGATCGACGATGTCGAAGCGCGCGACTTCGCCGCGCAGGCGTTCGGCCACGAATTCCATCTCGGCGCCTTCGGAGCGCAGGTGGAAGTTGTCGAAGACGAAGAAGTTCGCCAGGATCTGTTCCGGCGACATGCCGATGGCCTTCAGCAGGATGCTGACTGGCATCTTGCGGCGGCGGTCGACGCGGAAGTACAGGATGTCTTTCGGGTCGAACTCGAAGTCCAGCCACGAGCCGCGGTAAGGAATGATGCGGGCCGAGAACAGCAGTTTGCCGGACGAGTGGGTCTTGCCGCGGTCGTGTTCAAAGAACACACCAGGGGAGCGATGCAGCTGCGAAACGATAACGCGCTCGGTACCGTTGATGACGAACGAACCGGTGGAGGTCATCAGGGGCAGTTCGCCCATGTAGACTTCCTGTTCCTTCATCTCTTTAACGACCGGCTTGGTCGGCGATTCCTTGTCCAGGATCACCAGACGGACCTTGGCGCGCAGCGGCGACGCGAACGTCAGGCCACGCAGTTGGCATTCCTTGACGTCGAAGGCAGGATCGCCGAGGACGTACGACAGGAATTCGAGACGCGCAAAACCATTGTGCGAAACGATAGGGAAAATCGAGGTAAAGGCCGACTGCAGGCCATCGTTCTTGCGCGTCGACGGTGCGATGTCTTCTTGCAGGAAGCTGTGGTAGGACTCGAGCTGGGTAGCCAGCAGGAACGGAACGTTGTGAACGTTGGCGCGCTTCGCGAATGATTTGCGAATGCGTTTCTTCTCAGTAAATGAGTAGTGCATGGACACTCCGTGAGTGACAGAAAGGGAAAAAATTTCAGGTTTTGCCTGTATTCCAGCAAGAACCGGGCTGTCTGTCACACAGACGAAACCTGAAACTTCTACCATTTCCAGCTGATTCAATTGGAACTGCAACGTCGGGAAAACGCTACAAATACGACACAGACGACAAAGGAGCCAAAGCCGAATGTTTCCCCTCTTTCAAGGAGAAACATTCTCAGCTTTGGCTCGTGGCGCTAAGTACTAGCCTTAGCTACCGGTACCACTGATTACTTCAGTTCGGCCTTGGCGCCAGCTTCTTCCAGCTTCTTCTTAGCGGCTTCAGCGTCAGCTTTCGACAGGGCTTCTTTTACGGTTTTTGGTGCGCCATCGACCACGTCTTTGGCTTCTTTCAGGCCCAGACCGGTGATTTCGCGAACTGCTTTAATCACGCCAACTTTGTTTGCGCCGACTTCGGTCAGAACAACGTTGAATTCGGTCTGCTCTTCAGCAGCAGCAACAGCTGCGCCGCCAGCTGCTGGAGCAGCCATTGCAGCGGCCGATACGCCGAATTTTTCTTCGAAAGCTTTGACCAGGTCGTTCAGGTCCATTACGGACATTTCGCTAACTGCGTTCAGGATGTCGTCTTTGCTAATTGCCATTTGAAACTCCAATAATTTTTTGATTCGTTAATACATCAGAATGCTACTTGATAAAAAACCCGCTCCGCCGCGTGCGGCGGAACACAACCGCCTATTAGGCTGCTGGGGCTTCTTCTGCTGCAACTTCTGCAACAGGAGCGCCTTCGGATTTTTTCGCTGCCAGAGCAGCCAGACCACGTGCAAAGCCCGATACCGGAGCCAGCATAACGCCCAACAGCTGCGAGATGAGGACTTCACGGCTAGGAATGCTCGCCAACGCGGTGACAGCAGCTTTATCCAGCTGCTTGCCTGCGTAGTTACCGGCAGTGATGACCAGTTTGTCGTTGGTTTTAGCGAAGTCGTTGATGACTTTAGCTGCTGCAACGGCATCGTCCGAGATCGAGTAGATCAGCGGACCGGTCATGCTGTCTGCCAGGGCGGCA
This sequence comes from Duganella paludis, assembly GCF_054461335.1. NCBI lineage: Bacteria > Pseudomonadati > Pseudomonadota > Betaproteobacteria > Burkholderiales > Oxalobacteraceae > Duganella > Duganella paludis. The sequence goes on along the minus strand of NZ_CM136922.1, from coordinate 3,405,762 downwards.
AATTGCGTGCCTTCAACGGAGCGACGTGCGAGGGTGTTTTTCAACACTCGCAGGTACACGCCTTGAGCGCGCGCTTTGGCACGGAGTTGCGTCAAGTGAGCAACCTGGATGCCACGATACTCGGCCACGACGATAGTTTGCGCAGTTGCTACTTTTGCGGAAACTTCGGCGACGACGGCCTTTTTGTCATTCAGATTGAGACCCACGGTCAATCTCCTTAAATGATCGCCGGCGAAATTGCCGGCCATCGGTTCGAACAACGGCGTCCGAGGTTAGGAGTCCAATGGACTGCAAAACTTGATCGGGAACACCATCTGCGTTGGGTGAGACATTCAATTAACCGGATGCCTACTTGATGCATCTGGCCCAACGGTCTTTGATTGCGGCTGCTGCCGAAACAGCAGCCATCCCAAAGAACTGCGCCTGGCTTTTCAGCTCGGCGACTTAATTTTGTAACTTAGGCTGCCAGGGTGGTCTGGTCAACACGGACGCCAGCGCCCATGGTCGACGACAGCGACACTTTACGCAGGTACACGCCTTTCGACGATGCCGGCTTGGCTTTGTTCAGCGCGTCGATCAGGGCAACCAGGTTGCTCTTCAGATCTGCGTCGGCGAACGATTTGCGGCCGATGGTCGCGTGGATGATACCGGCTTTGTCGGTACGGTACTGAACTTGACCGGCTTTCGCGTTTTTCACGGCGGTAGCGACGTCAGGAGTAACAGTGCCAACCTTCGGGTTAGGCATCAGGCCACGTGGGCCCAGGATCTGACCCAGGGTACCAACGATACGCATGGTGTCTGGCGAAGCGATGACGATATCGAAAGGCATGTCGCCGGCTTTGACGCGCTCGGCCAGGTCTTCCATACCAACAACGTCAGCACCAGCGGCTTTAGCTTGTTCAGCTTTCTCGCCCGAAGCGAACACAGCCACGCGAACGGTTTTGCCGGTGCCAGCTGGCAGCACGACGGAACCGCGAACGACCTGGTCCGACTTCTTAGGATCCACACCCAGTTGGACCGACACGTCGATCGATTCATTGAACTTGGCGGTGGCCAGTTCTTTGATCAGAGCAACAGCGTTGTCGAACGAGTAGTTCTTGGTGGTATCAACTTTAGCTTTGATAACTTTTGCGCGTTTGGACAGTTTTGCCATGATTACAGACCTTCCACCGTGATGCCCATCGAACGTGCGGAACCAGCGATGGTGCGTACAGCAGCATCCAGGTCGGCAGCGGTCAGATCAGGGGTTTTCAATTTAGCGATTTCTTCAGCTTGAGCACGGGTCAGCTTACCGACTTTGTCGGTATGTGGCTTCGGCGAACCTTTGGTGATGCCCGAGTGTTTCTTGATCAGGAAGGTTGCTGGTGGGGTCTTCATCACGAAGGTGAAGGACTTGTCAGCGAACGCGGTGATCACGACTGGGATAGGCATGCCTGGTTCCATACCTTGGGTCTGCGCGTTGAACGCTTTGCAGAATTCCATGATGTTCAGACCGCGTTGACCCAGAGCTGGACCGATCGGTGGGGATGGGTTTGCTTTACCAGCTGGCACTTGCAGCTTGATAAAACCAATGATTTTCTTTGCCATGATGGCTCCTATCTTGGATATGAGTAGTAGCGCCCCACCATGCGTGTTCTGCAGGGCGGGGCTCCTCTTTTGCCAGATTAACTAGGGTTTTGACACCGTCGCCCGTTCTGGCGAACGGTGCTGCTTATACTTTTTCGACCTGGCCGAATTCGAGTTCGACTGGCGTTGCGCGGCCAAAAATGGTGACCGAGACGCGCACTTTCGATTTCTCGTAGTTGACTTCCTCGACGTTGCCGTTGAAGTCGGTGAACGGGCCGTCCTTGATGCGGACTTGCTCGCCCACTTCGTACAGCACTTTCGGCCGTGGCTTCTCGACGCCTTCTTGCATCTGCTGCATGATCTTGTCGATCTCGCGCGCTGGAATCGGGGTCGGTTTGTTCGATTTGCCGCCGATGAAACCGGTCACTTTGCTGGTATTTTTCACCAGGTGCCACGTTTCGTCGGTCATTTCCATCTCAACCAGCACGTAGCCAGGGAAGAAACGACGTTCGGTAACCGACTTCTGGCCGTTGCGGACTTCGACCACTTCTTCGGTCGGCACCAGGATCTGGCCAAACTGTTCTTGCATGCCGGCGCGCTCGACGCGCTCGGTCAGCGCGCGCTGCACGCTTTTTTCCATGCCGGAATACGCATGTACAACGTACCAGCGCTTGTTGCTCACTGGTACGCTGATTGGCGCTGTGTCAACAGCTTGCTCCGGGGCGCCGGCCGCAGGAGCCTCGCCCTGAGCGTCATCTTGCACATTTTCGCTCATTATTTTCGTATTTCCAGAATGATGTCGTACAACAAAAATTCCAAGGTCTTGTCCGTGCCCCACAGGAACAGCGCCATCACCAGCACGAAGGCGAATACGATGCCCGTGATCTGGGTTGCTTCGCGACGGGTCGGCCATACGACCTTTTTCGTTTCGCGAACGGCTTCTTTGGCAAAATTCAGGAAATCACGGCCAGTCGACGAAGTCCACAAGATCAAAACGGCAAAAGCCAAACCAGCCACAAGTGCGCCCGCGCGCACCAGAGCTGGTTTGTCCGACAGGTAGTAAAAACCTATCACGCCTGCGATTGCAATGGCGATGGCCAGTGCAACCTTAATCTTGTCATTCGACGTGCTGACGGTCTGCACGGATTGATTAGACATTTATATTTACTTTCGGTGCCCTGCACCATATTCGGTGGCAGGGGCGGAGGGCCTCGAACCCCCAACCTTCGGTTTTGGAGACCGACGCTCTGCCAATTGAGCTACGCCCCTACATAAAACTACAAAGGATCCGGATTATACCACCCGGACACCCGGGTGGCAATCTCACATCCTATTAGGCCAGGATCTTGGCAACGACGCCTGCGCCTACGGTACGGCCACCTTCGCGGATTGCGAAGCGCAGACCTTCTTCCATCGCGATCGGGTTGATCAGCTTAACAGTGATCGACACGTTGTCGCCTGGCATAACCATTTCTTTGTCCGCCGGCAGTTCGATCGAACCGGTCACGTCGGTGGTACGGAAGTAGAACTGTGGACGATAGTTGTTGAAGAACGGGGTGTGACGGCCGCCTTCATCTTTCGACAGAACATAGATCTCGCCGGTGAAGTGGTTGTGCGGCTTGATCGAGCCTGGCTTCGCCAGAACTTGACCACGTTGCACGTCTTCACGCTTGGTGCCGCGCAGCAGCAGACCAACGTTGTCGCCTGCTTGACCTTGGTCCAGCAGTTTGCGGAACATTTCCACGCCGGTGCAAGTGGTTTTGACGGTGTCGATGATACCAACGATCTCGATCTCTTCGCCAACTTTCACCACGCCACGCTCAACACGGCCGGTCACCACGGTACCGCGACCCGAGATCGAGAACACGTCTTCCACTGGCATCAGGAAGGCGCCGTCCACTGCGCGCTCTGGCGTAGGGATGTACGAATCCAGTGCGTCGGCCAGAGCCATGATGGCTTGCTCGCCCAGAGGACCGGTGTCGCCGTCCAGTGCTTTACGTGCCGAACCTTTGATGATAGGCAGGTCGTCGCCCGGGAATTCGTATTTCGACAACAACTCACGAACTTCCATTTCAACCAGTTCCAGCAGCTCTTCGTCGTCGACCAGGTCGCACTTGTTCAGGAACACAACGATGTACGGAACGCCAACTTGACGGGCCAGCAGGATGTGCTCGCGGGTCTGTGGCATTGGGCCGTCAGCTGCGGAGCAAACCAGGATCGCGCCATCCATCTGCGCAGCACCGGTAATCATGTTTTTGATGTAGTCGGCGTGGCCTGGGCAGTCAACGTGGGCGTAGTGACGGCCGGCGGTTTCGTATTCTACGTGCGCGGTGTTGATGGTAATGCCGCGTGCTTTTTCTTCTGGTGCAGCGTCGATCTGGTCGTAAGCTTTAGCTTCGCCGCCGAATTTTTTCGACAGAACGGTTGCGATCGCAGCGGTCAGGGTGGTCTTGCCGTGGTCCACGTGGCCGATGGTGCCGACGTTAACGTGCGGCTTGGTCCGCTCGAATTTCTCTTTTGCCATTTTAGACTCCTAACGATTTTGTGTGATTGGCAGGGAACCCTGCCCAACTGTCTTTGATAGTGCTACCGTACTGCCGTGCTGCGTATTCTGGTGCCCTTTACGTGGATTGAACACGTGGCCTCTCCCTTACCAAGGGAGTGCTCTACCACTGAGCTAAAAGGGCTTATTGGGTACTACGCTTACTGCCGCGATACTTGCGTATCTGATTGCAACAACACTGAACAACACTGGAGCGGGTGAAGGGAATCGAACCCTCGTCGTAAGCTTGGAAGGCTTCTGCTCTACCATTGAGCTACACCCGCGAGGTATTGGTTCAATTCATTTCACTTGCTGCGCCACTCAGTCTTTTTGCAAAAACTTGGTGGAGGGGACTGGATTCGAACCAGTGTACTCTGAGAGAACGGATTTACAGTCCGTCGCCTTTAACCACTCGGCCACCCCTCCGCGAGGAACCGCAGAGTATGAAGCAATTTTTACGACCTGTCAACCCTGTTTTTAACATCTTGCCGATGTTGCGTTGATAGTTCGTCTGCTTCGGGGCGAGATTTTAAACGTACCGGCTGCGATTGTGCAAGTGTTGTTTTTAGGTTGAATGTTTTCCTATACAATCTTCCGACCCGATGAGACTCCTGGAGCCCTGCGTTTGAATAATCGAAGCGGTCGCTGGCACACCTTCCTGCTCGCCAACCTGGCCCTGTGGGCCGCCTATTTCGCGGCCGGGCGTCTCGGTCTGCTGCTGGCGCTGCCGCCGGGTTATGCCTCCCCCATCTTCCTTCCCGCCGGTATCGCCCTGGCCGCCTGCGTGGTCGGCGGCCAGCGCCTGCTGCCGGCCGTCGCGCTCGGCTCGCTGGCGGTGAACCTGATCATGCCGGTGCTCAGCCCGACCGGCATCACCGGCCTGGCCCTGCTGGGCGCCTGCGCGCCGGCGGTCGGCGCCGCGCTGCAGGCCTGGGCCGGCAGCACCCTGTTCCGCCGCTACATCGACCCGGCCATCGGCTCGGGGCGCGACGTGGTGCGCTTCATCCTGCTGGCGATCAGCATTACCGTGGTGTCGAGCACAATATCGATCGCCGGCATGCTGGCCTTGGGCATCCTGCACGGCGACTTTGTGGCCATCGACTGGCTGGCCTGGTGGATGGGCGACACCATCGGCATCCTGCTGGCGGCGCCGTTGACCTGGATCGTCATCGGCCGCCCGCGCGCGCTGTGGGCGCGCCGCCGCACCCTGGTCGGCCTGCCGCTGCTGCTGTCGGCGGCCGCCTTCATCGCCATCTACCTGCAGGCCGACCGCTGGGAAAACAGTCAGCAGCTGCAAACCTTCCGGCTCAAGGCGCAGCAGACCGGCGATTTGCTGCAAGCCCAGTTCAGCGAGCACGAGCGCTTCATCTATGCGATGGCCAAGGCGCTCAACGACCCGCGCCGCTCGATCAACGCCGACGACTTCGGCAACCTGGCGCACGGCTACCTCGATCAACGTCCCGAGCTACTGTCGATGGGCTGGCTGATGCCGGTGGCCGGCGCCGAGCGCAGCGCCTTCGAAGCGTGGGCGCGACAACAGGTGGCGCCCAACTTCGCCATCCGTGAGCGCACCCCGACCAGCCAGGCCATGCGCGAGGCCGCCGAGCGCGAGCGCTACTTCGTGGTCACCTTTGTCGAGCCGACGGCGGCGCGCGATTACGTCGGGCTGGACTTCCTCTCCGAAGAGCGCCGCCGCGCCGCGCTCGAACGCGCCATCCAGTCCGGCCAGCCGACCGCCACCGCGCCGTTACAATTCGGCCGCACCCTGCCCGGCACCGGCCTGTTGCTGCTGCAGACCGTACACCCGAGCAACAACCATCGGCAGGCGGTGGGCGCGCTGCTGATCGCCATGCAGTTCGAGGCCTACCTCAACCAGGCGCTCAAGCGCTCCGAGTTCCCGCACTTCCTGGTGCGCTTCGAAGACACCGACGACGATAGCCCGCGCCGCCAGGTGCAGGACACGCTGCGGCGCCCGCTGCACGCCGGCGACTACCAGCGCCAGCTGCATTTCGGCGGCCGCATCTACGAACTGACGCTGGCGCCGACGCCGGCCTACCTGCAACAACAGCGCGGCTGGCAAAGCTGGACCGTGCTCACCTGCGGCCTGCTGCTGACTGGCCTGCTGGGCACCTTGATGATGCTGATCAGCGGCGAGCGCGCGCGCATCCAGGCCGAAGTCAAGGACTCCACCTCGCGCCTGCGCCAGCGCGAAGCGCGGCTGCAAGCGATCCTCAACAAGGCGGCCGACGCCATCCTCACCATCGACAGCAACGGCGCGCTGATGTCGGCCAACGCCGCCGCCGGCCGCCTGTTCGGCTACCTGCCGGACAACATGACCGCGCTGCCGCTGGACAAGCTGATCCCGGTCGGCGTCGGCGAAGCGGCCGGCCTCGACGCGGCGGGCCTGCTGCGCATGATCGCCTGCGGCGTCACGCACGAATACGAACTGCCGGGCTGGCGCAGCGACGGCAGCGAATTCCCGCTGGCGATGTCGGTATCGGAAGTAGAGCTGCCGGACGAGCACCTGTTCGTCGCCATCCTGCACGACCTCACCGAGCAGCACCTGGCGCAGGAACGCATCCACCGCCTGGCACACCACGACACCCTGACCGGGCTGGCCAACCGCCTCTCGCTCAATCTACGGCTGGAGCAGTTGCTGGCGCAGACGCGGCGCAGCGGCGGCCACGCGGCCGTGCTGTTCATCGACCTCGACCACTTCAAGAAAATCAACGACACCCACGGCCACGCCACCGGCGACCTGCTGCTGGTGGCGGTATCGCAGCGGCTGCAGGAACTGCTGCGCGAAGTCGACACCATCGCCCGCCTGGGCGGCGACGAATTCATCGTCGTCACCGACGGCGCGGTGACGCCGGACGAGGCCTCCAACATCGCCGTGCGCATCGTCGACGCCCTGACCGCGCCCTATCACCTGCAAGGCAAGACAGTGCACAGCGGCGCCAGCGTGGGCGTGGCCATGTTCCCGGACGACGGCGAGGACGCCGGCACCCTGATGCGCCACGCCGACACCGCCATGTACGCGGCCAAGAGCCAGGGGCGCGGCAACTTCCAGTTCTTCTCGGCGGAGATGAACAGCGCCACGCACGAGCGCCTGATGCTGGAAAACCGTCTGTGGCAGGCGCTGGAGCAGAACGAATTCGAACTGTATCTGCAACCGCAGATCGAGCTGGCGACGCAGCGCATCATCGGCGCCGAAGCGCTGCTGCGCTGGCACCATCCGGAGCTGGGCATGGTGGGTCCGGACCGCTTCATCCCGATCGCCGAGGAATCGGGGCTGATCCTGCCGCTGGGCGACTGGGTCTTGCAGCGCGCCTGCACCCTGCTGCACTCGTGGCGGGTGCCGGAGCTGGCGCACCTGCGGCTGGCGGTGAACCTGTCGGCGCGCCAATGCCACGGTCCCGGCCTGCTGCCGCACCTGGACCGCATGCTGCACAGCCACGGCATCGACCCGGCCTTGCTGGAGCTGGAAATTACGGAATCGGCGGCGATGCAGGACCCGGAGCGCAGCCGCGCGCTGCTGATCGAACTGCGTTCGCGCGGCATCAAGGTCGCGATCGACGACTTCGGCACCGGCTACTCATCGCTGAGTTATTTGAAGCTGTTTGAAATCGACCGCATCAAGATCGACCGCGGCTTCGTGAAAGACATCGAAAGCGATCCGGACGACGCGGTGATCGTGGCGGCCACCATCGCGCTGGCGCACTCGCTGGGGCTGGAAGTGATTGCGGAAGGGGTGGAAACGGAAGCGCAGCGCGACTTCCTGCGCGCCAAGCAATGCGACGAAGCGCAAGGCTACCTGTTCGCGCGCCCGATGCCGGTAGCCCAGTTCGAAGCGATGGTGCGCAGCGCCGCCACCGCAACGGCCTGAACCTTCGGGGTCAGTTCCGACATTCGGACACGTGCTCTGCCGTAGCGACCGCTACGGCAGAGCACGTGTCCGAATGTCGGAACTGACCCCGAATTTAGTCGGGGGTGCGGCCGACGCTCGGGTCGCGCTCGATCATGTCGAGCAGGGCCGCCACCACTTCCGGATCGAACTGCTTGCCGGCGCGGTCCTTGATGTAGGCCACCGCTTCCGTGTGCGGCCACGGCTCCTTGTACGGACGCTCGTGCAGCAGCGAGTCGAACACGTCGATCACCGCCACGATGCGCGCCGCGATCGGGATCTCGCGCCCCTTGAGCTGGTTCGGGTAGCCGTTGCCATCCCAATGCTCATGGTGGCCGCCGGCGATTTCCGCGCCGTAGGTCAGGTAGCTGACGCCATCGACCATGCCGGCCGCCCGCTCCAGGATCGACTGTCCCACCGCCGCGTGCTGCTGCATCTCGGCGCGCTCTTCCGGCGTGTGGATGCCCGGCTTGAGCAGGATGTGGTCCGGCGTCGCCACCTTGCCGACGTCGTGCAGGATCGAGGCCAGGCCGATCATCTCCAGCAGCGGCGGCGTGATTTCGTCCGGATAGGCGCCGCGCTCGTGCATGCGCTGGGTCAGCGTCGACGACAGCAGCTGCACGCGCCGCACATGGCCGCCGGTGCCGGCGTCGCGGAACTCGGCCAGGTCGGCCAGCGCCACCACCGTCGCTTCCTGCGCCTTGCGCAGCTGGCCGAACATGTACAGGTTGTCGAACGCGGCCGCGATGCGCTGGCAGAACACTTCCAGCAAATCGCGCTGGATCTGCGCCAGCGGCCACGGCGGCGTCACCGAAATGGCCACCTCGCGGTTTTCCTGCGTGTGGATGAACAGCACATTGGCCGGATGCTCGAACTGCGATTTCTTTTCCGCAAACGCCTTGGCGATGGTCGGCCACAGCGGGTGCGCGGTCGGCATCAGCTCGGCCTCGTTGAGCGTCGCGTAATGCCCGGTGGCCGCCACCACGGTGGTGACGCCGGTGTCGCCCTGCATCAGGCACAGCACGCCGTCGGAACCGACGTCGAGAATGGCGCTGACCTGGTTCAGCACGCCCGAGGCGAACTCGCGCAGCGAATGGATCTGGTACAGATTGGTGGCGCCGGCCAGGATCTTGCCCAGGCCGATGCGGCTGCGCTCGAGCATGTTCAGGCTCTCGTACGCGCGCAGCGCCGAGATCACCGTGGTGAACAGCTTCTGCGTGGTCAGCTCGGTCTTGGCCTTGTAGTCGTTGATGTCGTATTCGATGATGACGCGCTGCTCGGGCGCCTGGCCCGGCTGGCCGGTGCGCAGCACCACGCGCACGATGGAATTGTGCAGCTCCTCGCGGATGCGGCGCGCCAGCAGCAGGCCGGCGTCGTCGGTTTCCATCACCACGTCCAGCAGCACCAGCGCGATGTCCGGCGTGTCGCGCAGGATGTCGTAGGCTTCGCGCCCGCTATAGGCCGAGAATAGCTCCAGCTCGCGGCCCTTGAAGCTGACATTGCGCAGCGCCAGCCGCGTGACGGCGTGGACATCGACATCGTCATCGACAATCAGCACCCGCCACAAGCGCTGATCCGGCGCCCCGAGACCGTCGGCTGGAAGCTCCTCTTCGTCTTCGTCTATCAGCCAATTGTCGTCTGCGGCGTTTGATTCGGTCATGCGCGATCTCCTATGGTTACCTTAGGATAATCAGATTCCCCCCCTGTGACAACTCTTATCGAAGATGCGCCACGTCACTAGTTGTTGACGGGTGACGCCCCACCTTCGGCGCCGGCCACCGAGGTGCGGCTGGCGGCGCCGCAAGCGCCCGGGTTGGCGCCCGCGTCCAGGTTCTGATAACGGATCTCATACTTGCCACTGGCAAGCTTGTCGACCAGCAGCTTGTCGTGCGCCTGCACATAGGCGTAGCGCACATTGGCGCGGCGCTCCATGTCGTAGACCTTGATGAACACGGCCGACGCATTGCCCGCATTGTCGAGCGTGAGCTGCATGTCGTCGCCGCGATTGCCGACCGGGAAACCCTCCATATAGCCGGAGCGCGCCGGCCACGGCTCGCCGTTGGGCGCCATCAGGGTCTGGGTCGGCGTCTCGCTGTCGCACTCGGCGCCGGCGCTGGGCACCACCACCTGCGACATCGTCATCACCTTGATCGGCGCCAGCTTGACGCTATGCGCCTCGCTCAGGCGCGCGGTGGCCCAGGCGTCGCGCATTTCGGCGCGGGCCTCGGCGCGCGCTTCGCTTTGGGTCGGCGGCGGCGGCGCGTCGGCCGTGGCCGCGTTGGCGTTGATGCCGTTCTTGTTGCCCCATGCAGCGCTCAGCATGGTCAAGACCATTTTCTGTTCGGTTACCATGGTAACGCCGCCCACCCAGCCCAGCGCCAGGCAGCAGGCCAGCGCTGCCCACCAACGCCAGTCGCGGCGGCGCGGGCGCGCGCGCACGGTCTCGTTCACGTGTTCCGGATGCCAGTCGCGCTCGTGCTTGTGCTTGTCGCTGCGGTGGCCGTGGCCGTGGCCGTCTTCGTTGCGGGTGCTTTCCAGCCACTCGATTTCCCACTCCTCGGAAGCGATCCACTCATCGTGTTCCTTGCGGCGATGGGGATCGGACAGCGTCTCATAGGCGCTGTTGAGGATGGCCATGATGCGCGCAGCCTTCTCGTCACCCGGATTTTTATCAGGGTGGTATTTTTGGCTGAGCGCCTTGTAAGCTGCACGTATGACTTCCTGCGGCGCCATGCGCGCCACTTTCAGGTTGTCATAGTGGGTGTGAATCTTGGCCATAGGTGGAAATCGACGCAGAATCAGTCATCATAGCCCATCTTAGCGCATGCAACCGCAGGAGCAGGCAAGGAATGGCCTTGCTTTTCTCATCACCGTGCTTTTTTGTCTACAGCCGGTGGCTGCGGTCCTGCATCAGCAGGGCCGGCGGCAACTCGACGCCCTTGCCCACCGCCAGCACCTTGAACAGCTCGCCCATTTCGGCCGGCGACACCAGCTTTTGCATGGCGCGCGCCTGCGGCAGGTAGGCCATGGCGTCGGCCGGGTCGGTGCGCAGCAGCAGTTCGCCGATGCCGGCGCCCAGCAGGAAGCCGGACTGGTTGAGATAGCCCAGCACCTCGGCGCCCGCGTCCTGCGCCGCCAGCGCCATCGCCGTGAAATCGACGTGGGCGGTGATGTCCTGCAGGCCCGGATAATAGAACGGGTCCGGATGGGCGTGGTGGCGGTAGTGGCACATCAGGGTGCCGGTGGCGCGCTGGTCGAAATAATACTCATGCGCCGGGAAGCCGTAGTCGAACAGGAAGGCGGCGTTGGCCCGGCCGTTGAGCAGCATGCGGCTCAACGTGGCCATGAAGCCGCAGGCCACGCCGTGCAGCTCGGTCACATAGCCGACCGGCAGCAGCTCATGCTCGGGAATCTGGCGCGCGATCTGCGCCAGCAGCTCATCGCCGGCCGGCACTTCCAGGTACTGGAAGCGGCCGTCGGCCACCGTCACCTGCAACTCCTGCCAGCCGGCCGGGTTGCGGATCACCAGGTGCACCGGCATGGCGTCCAGCACCTCGTTGCCGAACACCACGCCGTCGAAAGATTCCGGGAAGGCGTCCAGCCACTCCACCTGCGGGAAGTCGCGCAGCTTTTCCTGCTGCCGCCCGCGCAGCTCGCCGGACAGTTCGACGATGCTGTAACGCTCGACGTGGACCCCGGCGGCGGCCAGCTCGGTGAGGATGTCGAACGCCAGCTTGCCGGTGCCGGCCCCGAATTCAAGGAGGTTCGGCGCGCTTTGGGCGATAATAGCGGCTGCAACCTGGGCCAGCGCCGCGCCAAACAGCGGCGACAGCTCGGGGGCGGTTGTAAAATCGCCATCTTTTCCCAGCTTGGCGGAGCCGCCGCTGTAATAGCCCAGACCGGGCGCGTACAGCGCAAGCTCCATGTAGCGGGCGAAGGAAATAGCACCGTGATGGCGCTCGATGTCGGCGGCGATCAGGTTCTGCAGGGCGTGGGACGCGGCCAGCGCGTCGCTAGAAGGTACGGGTAAGGACATCCCGGCATTATATCCAGTTCAAAATGATGACAGCACAGGACAACTCAACTCCGGGCCAACGCGTGGCCCTGGTCACCGGCGCCGGACGGCGCATCGGCCGCGCCATCGCGCTCGGGCTGGCGCGCGCCGGCTGGGACGTGGTGGTGCATTACCGCGCCTCCGCCGCCGAAGCGGCCGAGGTGGCCGGCGAGATCATCGCCCTGGGCCGCCGCGCCATCGCCCTGCAATGCGAGCTGGCCGACGAAGCGGCCGTGCGCCAGTTGCTGCCGCGCGCCGTGGCCGCGCTGGGCGCGGTGCACTGCGTGGTCAACAACGCCTCGCTGTTCGACTACGACAGCGCCGAGGACTTCACCGCCGCCCGGCTCGACGCCCACATGCGCGCCAACGTCGCCGCTCCGATCCTGCTGGCGCAGGCCCTGCACGCGGCCACGCCGGCCGGGATGCAAGCCAGCGTTATCAATCTGCTCGACCAGAAGCTGTACAATCTCAATCCTGATTTTTTGTCGTACACCCTGTCCAAGGCTGCGCTGCACACCGCCACCACCATGCTGGCGCAGCAACTGGCGCCGACCGTGCGGGTGGTCGGCATCGCGCCGGGCATCACCATGGTGTCCGGCGACCAGACCGACGCCGGTTTCGCCAACGCGCACCAGCAAACCCCGCTGGGCCGTTCCAGCACACCAGACGACATAGCCGACAGCGTGGTCTACGCCGCGTCGGCGCGCGCCCTGACCGGCACCACCCTGCTGGTCGACGGCGGCCAGCATTTGCTGCCGTTGCCGCGCGACGTGATGTTCCTGGCTAAATAATTTAATTCGAAAGAAGGTTCTTCCATGCTGTCCGCCCTGATACACCCGCAATTGAACGACTGCCGCCGCCTGTTCCTGCGTAACTACGAAGTGATGATCAACATCGGCGTCTACGAGTTCGAGAAAAAGGGCGAGCAGCGTTTGCTGATCAACGTCGACCTGTACATCCCGCTGGCGGTGTCGTCGCCGCAGCACGACCAGCTGGAAGAAGTGGTGGACTATGACTTCATGCGCAACACCATCGCCAACCTGATGGCGCGCGGCCACGTGCAGCTGCAGGAAACCCTGTGCGACGACATCGTGCGCGAAATGCTGTCGCACCCGAGCGTGCGCGCCGCGCGCGTCTCGACCATGAAGCCGGACGTCTATCCCGACTGCGAAGGCGTGGGCGTGGAAGTATTCAAAATCAAGGAAGCAGCATGAACGCCGTCATCGATAACAACGAAAACATCAGCGTCAAGAGCATGGAGAAGATCGCCCACGAGAACAACAAGCTGCACAAGCGTCTGTGCCGCCTGGTGGGCCAGGCCATCGGCGACTTCAACATGATCGAAGACGGCGACAAGGTGATGGTCTGCCTGTCCGGCGGCAAGGACTCGTACGCCCTGCTGGACATCCTGATGACCTTGCGCGAACGCGCGCCGATCAACTTCGAGATCGTCGCCGTCAACTTGGACCAGAAGCAGCCGAACTTCCCGGCCGACATCCTGCCGGCCTACCTGGACAAACTGGGTGTGGCTTACCACATCGAAAACCAGGACACCTACAGCATCGTCAAGCGCCTGATCCCGGAAGGCAAGACCACCTGCTCGCTGTGCTCGCGCCTGCGGCGCGGCATCCTGTACCGCGTGGCCGATGAACTGGGCTGCAACAAGATCGCCCTGGGCCACCACCGCGACGACATCCTGGAAACCTTCTTCCTGAACATGTTCTTCGGCGGGAAAATCAAGGGCATGCCGGCCAAGCTGGTATCGGACGACGGCAAGCACATGGTGATCCGCCCGCTGGCCTACGTGAAGGAAGAAGACACCGAGCGTTACGCCGCAGTGAAAGGCTTCCCGATCATCCCGTGCGACCTGTGCGGCTCGCAGGAAAACCTGCAGCGCAAGCAGATCAAGGCCATGTTGCGCGACTGGGAAAAGAAACACCCGGGCCGCGTGGAAAACATCTTCTCGTCGCTGTCGACGGTGGTGCCATCGCACCTGATGGACCGCGACCTGTTCGGCTTCAAGGACATCAAAGCCGACGGCATCGCCAACCCGGCCGGCGACATCGCTTTCGACGAAGAACCCTGCTCCACCCCAACCACCGTGCCAGGCATCATCTCGCTGCAACGCGAAGATTAAGCTCAGCGTGCAGGTGGGTGGGCCAGCAGGTCCAGAACCGAATACGTCAACGCGCTGACGCCGGCGCGGATGGTGCGCTCCTTGTCGGGCGCGAAGAACGGGCTGTGGGGGCTGGGCAGCACCGTGCCGGACGCCGCCGCCTGCGCGAACAGCGCCGGTTCTATCGCGCCCACGCGCAGCTGCAGCGACGGCACGCCCGCCGCCCGGCCATATACACCAAAGTCTTCCGAGGCCGAACTCGGCGAAATCTGCATCACGTTGGCCGCGCCCATCGCGCGTTTCAGCGCCGCGCTGAGCTGCGTCGCCATGGCGACATCATTCACCACGACTTCGGACGCCTCTTTCGGGTCGACAAACACCAGCGGCTCGCGCGGTGCCCCCGCCGCTGCCGCTTCCGCCTTGGCGATGCGCGCGATCGATGCCAGCAGCATTTTCTGCACCTCCGGTTTGTACGAGCGCACCGTCAACTCCAGCTTGGCCTCGTCCGAAATGATGTTGCGCTTGGTGCCGCCGTGGAAGGTGCCGACCGTGACCACCGCCGCATCGAACGGATTGACTTCGCGCGCAACGATGGTCTGCAAGGTCACCACCGCGCGCGCGGCGATCAGCAGCGGATCGACGGTGGTGTGCGGCGCCGCGCCGTGCCCTCCCTTGCCATAGAAGGTGATGTCGACCGAATTCGAAGCCGCCGATGCCGGCCCCGGCACCACGCCGATCTGGCCCGCCGGCAGCAGGTTGGAGTCATGCAGGCCAAGCACCACGTCCGGCTTGGGGAAGCGCGTCAGCAGGCCGTCTTTGAGCATCATCTCGGCGCCCTGCAGCACTTCTTCGGCCGGCTGGCCGACAAACACCAGCGTGCCATGCCATGTGTCGCGGGACTGCGCCAGCAAGGCGGCGGCTCCGGCCCAGGAGGTCATGTGGATATCGTGGCCGCAGGCGTGCATCAACGGCACCGTGTTGCCGGCGCCGTCGCGCGTGGTCGCCGTGCTGGCATACGGCAGCTTGGTTTGCTCCTTGACCGGCAATGCATCCATGTCGGTGCGCACCATGACGGTCGGGCCGGCGCCGTTCTTCAGCACACCCACCACGCCATGCCCGCCGACGCGCTCAGTCACCGCAAAGCCGGCGGCGCGCAGCTGCGCGGCCATCCTGGCCGCCGTCTTTTCTTCCTGCAGGGATAGTTCCGGATTGCGGTGCAGATCGATATACAGCGCATCGAGCTTGGGATAGAGCGCGTCAAGTCCGGCCAGCTGCTGCGCGGATGCGGAAACAAACAGCGACGCCAGCAAGGCGCCGCCGGTCAGGCTTTTCTTATGCATAGCCGTCTCCCTTGTGTAGAACAATCAGAACAATCAGTACTTCTGCGCGGTGCGCATCACCGGGTAGAGATTGAAGCGCTCATCCCACGAAGCGTGGCGCTTGGCGAAGAACTCCAGGCGCTTGTGCGGACTCTTGTTGAATTCCGCGTCGGTGTCGAGCTTCTTGCGGAACTCCTCGCGCAGGGCTGGATTGGCTTCCAGCTGATCGCGCGCCACTTCTTCGGCCACATAGTCCTCCATGTACTCCTTCTGTTCGAAGGCGTTGTTGAAACCGCCCCACGCCAGCAGGCCGTCACCGCCGCGCGGCTCCAGCATGGTCATCACCAGGCGTGCCTTCGGCTGCGCGATCGGCACGAACAAGGCGCCCTTGGCCACTGCGCGGCGCTCGCGCGCCCAATCGCCTTCCACCGCCAGCGCCATGTGGCCTTCGAACGACTGCGCGCCGAACTTGGCCTTGGTCGCGCGGAAGGTTTCCACCTCGGCCGACATCTGGTCGGCGTTGATCACCTTGAAGCTAATGCCGTGCTGTTTCAGCTTGGCGCCGACCCAACCCGCATCGGCCACCGGCACGATGTAGCCGCCCAGCGGCGCCGCCACTTTGAAGTCCGGCACGATCTCGTCGCGCAGCGGCACGGTCCACATCTGCGGCTTGCTCTCGTCGTAGCGGGTCCACAGGCCGCCCGAGATCTCGGAGTGCTCGCGGGTGTAGGCATAGCCGGGGAACTCGATGGTCTTGGCGTTGTAGGTGGTGCGATAGCTGAGCGGGAACTCGCTGCCGCCCATGGCGCTGGCGCGCGCATCCGCTTCCTGCGTCAGCTTCTGCCATTCCTTGCCGTGCTGCGCCACCTGCGACAACAGCGACACGATGGTGTTGCGCGTGATGCGCACGCGGGTTGGATAGTCTTTCCACGAATGGGTTTCCACCAGCATGGCGAAGCGGTTACGCATCGGGAAGTAGCCGGTCGAGAAGCGCGGTGTCGACATGGAATCGATAAAGCCGGAAGTCGGATCGTCTTCCTTGGCGAAGGAAATGTAGAACTGGCGCGGGTCGGAGCCTTGCGCCTTCAGGTCCGCCATCACATTGGTCTGCAGCGCCATGCCGGCCACTTTCAGCGCTTCGTCGCCGCCGTGCACCGGCTCCACCTGGACCGAGATATCGGGCTGGAACTTGGCGCCGTCGGTCACGTGCAGGTCGATATAGGCCAGCGGGTCCCAGGCGTTCACCAGCGCCAGCATGGCCTGCATCTCCGGCGCGTCGGCCTTCACGTAGTCGCGATTCAGGTTGTAGTTCTGCGCCGTGGTGCGCCAGCCCATTTCCACCGGGCCGCGCTGGTTGGGACGGTTGTTCTTGCCGAAGCGCTCATGGCCGTCGACATTGAATACCGGGACGAACAACAGCACCTGCTTGTCCAACGCGCCGGGCGCCGCCTTGTTCTCGAGCGCCTCGCGCAGCGCCAGGAAACCGGCATCTTTGCCGTCGATTTCACCGGCATGGATGCCGCCCTGGATCAGCAATACCGGCAGGCCTTTCTTCTTCGCCTGCTCCGCCGTCAGCCCGCCGCTGCGCGAGACCGCCAGCGCCAGCATCGGCCGGCCTTCCGGCGTGCGGCCGAATTCAAAGCAGCGCACCTGTTTCGGATAGGCTTTCTGGAACTGCGCGCACAGCGCGATCACTTCGTCGTAACGGCCGGTGGCCTGGAAGCCGGAGCGCTCGGAAACGGTGGTCAGGGACGCTGCCGGCGCGGCGGCCAGCGCACTGCCGGCGGTGGTGGTGGTGGCGGCAAACGCAAGCAGTATGGCGGAACGGATCATGTAGGACTTCCAGCGAAGGTTGAGGGACCGATGCCTGTACCGGCATCGGATACGCTGGAAATTATAGTCCGCTTTACGCTTTAGGCCCTAGCGCCCGAGGATGGAGATTTCCTTCACCTGCGGCCGCACCAGCTGCATGGCGCCGGATGGCGTGCGGTTGCGCAGCGGCGTGACGGGGCACACGCCGTTGGCGCGGTAGCTGAGCGCCGTCGCCAGCAGGCTCTCGGACGGATCGCCGACCTCGCGCGCCAGGTCGTCGACGGCGGCGCAGGTGGGCTTGAAGCCGTCCGCATAGTCGCCGAAGCCCTTGTCGTTCACGCCCTGCAGCTGGATCGCGAAATAGGTGGTGCCGCAATTCGGCGCCGGCACGAAGGCATACGGCTTGCCGCAGGTCTCGCCGCCGACCAGGTTCACTTCGATGTCGATCCCGCGCAAGCTGTTGATGACCGACTCGCTGGCCGAGCAGGTGCCGGGCGTGGTCAATACCGTGACGCGCTTGAGCCCCAGGTAGGGCAGCACCGCCCCTTTCTTCAGCAGCGCCGGCGCCAGGCCGGCGGCGGCGGTGGGGAAGCGGTTCGGCGTGCGCTCGGGCAGCTTGTCGTTGGCGATCAGCTTCTCGAAGGTCTTGCCGCTGGTCGCTTGCGGGCCGGCGATCATGTACGCCAGTTCGCCGGCGACGCTCAGCAGGCCGCCGCCGTTATAGCGCATGTCCAGCACCAGGTCCTGGATGCCGGCGGCCTGCAAGGTGGCGATGGCGTTCACCAGCGCCGCTTCCGCCACCGCGTTGTGGTCGTTGAATTGCAGATAGCCCACCGAACCGCTGGCGGTCGGAATGACTTTGACGTTCTGCACCGGCGCCATGGCCAGGTTCTGCGAAGTCAGCGACACCGGCAGCGTGGTACCCGCGCGCTGCACCACCAGCCTGTGCGTCTCGCCGGCGCTGACCGGGAACAAACCCGCGTTCAGCGCAGCGGTGCCGGCGACGGAATCGTCGGTGATGGAGGTGCCGTCGACCGTCAGCAGCGTGTCGCCACGGCGCAGCCCTGCCAATGCGGCCGGCGATGCCGGCTCCACCAGCGCGATCGCCCACATGCGCTTGGCGTTGGCGTCGGTATTACGCTGCCAGGTGATGCCGTAGGTGAGCTCCACCCCTTCGTTGGTCATGGCGTCCCAGGTGGCGCTCGGATAGGTGAAGTGGAAGCGGTCCTTGGCGCGGCCGGTGGCGGTGGTCTGCGGCGTCTTCAGAACATCGAAGTAGGCCAGCGCGGTCTGGTAGTCCGCGCGGTGCAGATTGGTCGGCACCTCGCTGTACCACAGATAGGTTTCGTTGATGAAGGCGCGCAGCCAGCGCTGCTCTTCCTGCAGCGTGCCCTGGACGTCGGTGTACGGCAGGCCGTTCGGCTGCAAGCCGGTGCGCGGCGCTTCGCAATGATTGAGCAGGTTAAGCCAGTCGGCGCGCACCGGCGGCGGATCGTCCGGAATGGGCTCCGGCGGCGTCACCACCGGCGGCGTCACAACAGGTGGCGTAATGACAGGCGGCGTCACCACGGGTTGCTGTGCTGGTGGGCTGGAACCGCCGCCGCACGCGGCAAGCAGCACGGCGACAGTCATCGCGGAAAACCGTTGGGGTAGAGATTTCATTAACAAACGCCTTAACCTGGGCCCACGATTTTATCAGGCCTGCAGATCCGCATCATTCCTCAACAGCGCGGCCAGCCACTCGGCAAACACGCGCAGGCGCGGCGACGACATGCGGCCCTGCGGATACAGCAGCGAAATCGGCATCGCGGTCGGCGGCGTGGCGGCCAGCACCTCCACCAGCGCACCGCTGGCCAGGTGCTGGCGCACCTGATAGCGCGCCACCTGCGCCAGTCCCATGCCCTGCAGCGCGCAGCTGACATTGGCCTCGGCGTCGCTGACGGCGATGGCGCCCTGCACCTCCGTGCTCACCACGCTACCATCGACCACGAAGTCCCAGTCGTAAGGGCGGCCGGTGCGGCCCGAGAAATGCAGCACGCCACGATGCGCACGCAAATCGCTCCATGCCTGCGGCACGCCGTGCCGCGCCAGATACTCCGGCGACGCGCAAGTGAGGAACGTCATCCGGCCCAGCGGGCGGCCGATCATCGCGGAGTCCTGCAGCTCGCCCACGCGCACCGAGCAGTCCAGGCCCTCCGCCGTCAGGTCGCGCACACGCTCGTTCAAGCTCACCACCAGTTCCACCTCGGGATAGCTGCGGCAAAAATCCGCGATATGCGGCACCACCACGCAGCGGCCGAAAGGGCCGGGCAGCTCCACCCGCAGCTTGCCGCGCGGCTGGCTGCCTGCGGCGCCGTGTGGATCGCGATACCGGCCCTCGGCATCCTCCACCGCTTGCAGGATCTCCAGGCACTTGCGGAAGTAGTCGGCGCCGTCCGGCGTCAGCGACAGGCGGCGCGTGGTCCGCTGCAGCAGCTGGGTGCCGAGGAAGGCCTCCAGCTTCTGAATGGTGGCGGTCAGCGCGGCGCGCGGCAGGTCCAGCGTCTCGGCGGCCTTGGTAAAGCTATTGGCCTCGACGATGCGGACGAAGGTCTGCATGGCTTTCAGTCTGTCCATTGTTCACATAATATGAAAAGTATAGGTGCATTATGCCCTGATTATCTTTGTCGGACTTTTCTCTAGACTCTGCTCATCGCACTCTCACTGGAGCAACAGCATGAACAACAAAGATATCGGCGCCGGCATGGTCACCCTGCTGGCCACGGCGACAGGCCTGATCGTCGCCAGCCTGTACTACGCGCAAACACTGGTCGGCCCGATCAGCGCCTCCACCGGCCTCTCGCCTGCGGCGGCGGGGCTGATCGTCACTCTCACGCAGATCGGCTACTGTATCGGCCTGCTGTTCATCGTCCCTCTGGGCGACCTGCTGGAAAACCGCCGCCTGATCTTCACCGGCCTGCTGTTCACATCGGCCATGCTGGTGCTGGCCGCGATCAGTAGCAGCGCGTGGATGTTCCTGACCGCCGCGCTGGGCATCGGCCTCGGTTCGGTGGCGGCGCAGATCATCGTGCCGTTCGCCGCACACCTGTCGGCGGAAGCCACGCGCGGCGCCACGGTCGGCAAAGTGGTGAGCGGGCTGCTGCTGGGGATCATGTTGTCGCGCCCTGCGGCCAGCCTGATCGCGGACGCCACCAACTGGCACGTCGTCTTCGGCGGCGCCGCCGTGGTGGTGGTGATCGTCGCCTTCGTGCTGCGCGCCAAACTGCCGCAGCGCGCACCGAGCCACAGCATCACGTATCCCAAGCTGCTCGGCTCCTTGTGGCAGCTGTTCCTGCACACGCCGGTGCTGCGCCGCCGCGCCGCCTACCATGCGGGCCTGTTTGGTTCCTTCAGCTTGTTCTGGACCGTGGCGCCGCTGATGCTGGCCGGCCCCACCTTCCACCTGTCGCAAACCGGCATCGCCATCTTCGCGCTGGTCGGCATGGCGGGCGCGGTGGCCTCCCCTATCGCCGGCAAACTGGCGGACGCGGGCCATACGCTGACGGCAACCGCCGTCGCGCTGACGCTGGGTGTGATTGGATTTTTCCTGCCGCTGCTGGTGCCGGGATCGCGCGAAGTGGCGCTGGCGGTGCTGGTGATCGCATCGATCGTGCTGGACATGGGTGTGGCGGCCAACCTGGTACTGGGCCAGCGCGCCATCTTCTCTCTGGGTGCGGAAGTGCGCAGCCGCCTGAATGGCGTCTACTTCGCCCTGTTCTTCGCCGGCGGCGCACTGGGGTCGGCGCTGGGTGGCTGGATGTTCGCTACCCACGGCTGGCACGCCGCGCTGCTGACCGGTGCGGCCTTCAACGGCGCGGCGCTGCTGTACTGGGTGACCGAATACATCGGCCACACCAGCCAGCGCAAGGCAATCGCTTAACTGCCGAAGTGGTAATTCAGCTCGACCCAGCCCTGGCGGCCGGTCGGGCTGTAATTACCGACCGGGTAGTACGGCCACCCGGCGCTGGCATCGGTCTTCACCTTGTTGAACAGGTTATTCACCGCGACCGACAACGTGGTGCGCTCGTTCAAGCGATACACCACGCTGGCGTTGACCAGGGTGGTCGGCGTCAGGTAAGCGTCGCCGGCGGCGTTCGGGGTTTTGCCGTAACGCTGCAGGAACAAGGTGCTCGACCACTGCGCCACGTTCCAGGTCACGCTGGCGTTCAGCTTATCGCGCCAATCGTAATTGGTCAGATCCGTCAGATCGTCGTTCAAGGTATCGCCGGCGAACTGGCGCGAATGCTTGTTCAAGGTCTTCGAGTAGTTGGCCTTGGTGATCACATTGCCATAGGCGGCGGTGCGCAGCACATACTTGGCCGAGACATCGATGCCATCCACATTGGTGGTGGCCGCGTTGATCGGATTGACCAGGATCTGCTTGATCTCGCCCGGCTTGTTCAGCGCATTGTCTGGATAACGGACGATGCGCGCGATGGTATCGGCGCAGGTCGGCGAAGTCAGGTCACCCTTGATGCGGCAAGCTGCTTCATCGCGCAGCAGGGTATCGGCGCTCAGGTTGGTGACCAGGTCACCGATCTTGATGTTCCAATAGTCCAGCGTCACATCGAAGTCCGCGCTTGGCGACCACACCACACCAAAGCCACGCGAGCGGCCACGCTCGGAGCGCAGATCCTTGCTGCCGGTCTGCAAATAGTCCGCGCCTGGCGAGTAATTGGCGAAATCGCAGTCGGCCACCGGCTGGCCGGCCTTGGCGCAGCGATAGTAATCGGTGGTGGACGAATAATAGCCGGTGCCGCGTGCCTTGTAGATATAGTTCATGTCCGGCGCGCGGAAGCTGGTGGCGTAATTACCGCGCACCAGCAGCTGCGACACCGGACGCCACTCGACGCCGCCGTTGTAGGTGAACTTGCCGTCGTTGCGGCCGGCGAAGCTGTAGCGGTCATAGCGCCCGGCCAGCGTGGCGTTGATGGACTGGATCACCGGGATATTGGTCTCCACGCCGACGGCGTAGCGCTCACGGGTGCCGGCGGTGACATCGGCGCCGGTGACGGCGTTGAAGTAGCCCTGGTTGATGCGGCCATCCGGCGCATTCGAAAAGCCCTGCTTGCCCAACTCCGCGACCGCCGCCACCTTGACCGGGCCGGCCGGCAGCGTGAAGGCATCGCCGTTGGCGGTCAGGCTCAGGGTATTGGTCCAGGACTTGTCGTTGCTGACGGAATTATCGGTGATGGTATCGAACTCCTGCGGCGTCAGGCGCTTGGTCAGGCGGGCCGGATCGGGCGCATAGATCGCCACGCCGTTCTTGTCCACGCCCAGTTGCTGGCCGAGGAAGAAGCTATCGATATTCGCCAGCGCGCGCGGGCGATGGTCCTGGCTCTTGTACAGCGAAGCGGTGTAGCCGGCTTCATAATTCCAGGTGGTGCCGGGAATCAGGCCGCGCGCGCCGAACGACAGGGAACTGGCCTGATCGTCCCAATAGCGGTTGTAGCGCTCCACGCCGCCGATTTCCTCCGGCGAGATATAGCGGCTCCACGCCTCGTAGGCGCTGGTGTTCTGGTTCCAGAAATAGCTGTCGGTCAGCGAGCGCGAAGTCCACGACGGGCCGCGCGTATTCTGCGTGCTGCGATTCTGGCCGAACAGCGCCTCGGCGAACAGCGTGGTGGTCGGCGACAGCTCGTAATTGGCGCTGCCGAACAGATTCTGGCTACTGTTCTTGGTCTGCGTGGTCCAGTAAGTCGGACCAACTTTCGGACTGGCGCAATAGCTGCCCGCCTTGGCGGTGTACTTCACGGTGCTGCCGCCGAACAGATCGCCGAGCGACGAGCAGGTGTCGCCGAGGTCGACGTACTTGCCGGTGCTGACGTTCTTGCGGCCCAGGACGGAGGTCGGCGCCACGCCATCCTTGCCGGCCATGAAATCGCGGTCGGCGCTCCACAGCGGATCACGCTCAAGCAGCTCGACGCTGAACAGCGTATTGAGTTTATCGAAGGACTTCCCGCCGGTGAACTGCAAGCGCTGATCGCCGGCGCCGCCGCGCGAAGTGCCGCCAGCTTTCACATTGATGTCATAACCATCGGCCTGTTTTTTCAGGATGATGTTGACCACACCGGCGACGGCATCGGAGCCGTAGACGGCGGAAGCGCCGCCGCTCAGGATCTCGATGCGTTCGACCACGCTCGAAGGAATGTTGGCGAGGTTGGTAAAGTTAACCGTGCCCTCGTAAGCGATCGGAAAATCGGCCATGCGGCGGCCGTTCAGCAGCACCAGCGTATGGTTCGGGCCCAGGCCGCGCAGGCTGATGGCGTTGGCCGACGGCGTAAAGGTATTGCCATAATCGGCGCCCTGCACGAAGCCGCTGTTCTGGGTTTGATTGGTGAGCGCGTCGAAGACGTTACGGTAGCCCTGCTTGGTGATGTCATCGCCGGTGATGACGGTAACGGCCGAAGGGCCTTCAGTACCGGCGCGCGGGATACGCGAACCGGTGATCACGACGGCCGGCGGCGTGGTAGCCGCCACCGGTTCCTGTGTCTGCGCCTGCGCCGAGATCGGGCCGGCCGCGCCGCACAGCAGTGCGATCGCACCGGCCGCCAGCGGATTCAATTTCAATTGTATTTGCATTGAAGTGGTCCAAGTTTGAAAAGGCTGCCACCTTAACAAGCCGGACCACAATACTGAACGAATGTTTCCGCACAAGCTTATGCACTATTCCGGTGCGCCCCTGAATTCGGGGTCAGCTCTGTCATTTGGACAAGCGCACACAAAATTTGAGCAATATCAACGCGCTTTGAAAAATTGCCACTACCTGAATTCATTGCGAGAGCGCAATCGCGCCGGGCGTTTATGGCCTTAAGCTCGCGATATGACTCGCCCTCTACGAATCGAATACAGCGGCGCCCTCTACCATGTCACCGCACGCGGCGACCGGCAAGGTGCTATTTATCGCTCTGACAGTGACCACCTGGTATGGCTCGCCATGCTCGGGGAGACGTGCTCGCGCTTCAACTTCATTGTTCATGCCTACTGCCAGATGACCAACCACTACCACATACTCGTGGAGACAGTGGACGGACGACTGAGCGGCGGCATGCGCTACCTCAATGGAAACTACTCCCAGTATTTCAACCGCACGCACGAGTTGGTCGGGCATGTCTACCAAGGACGCTACACGGCAATCCTCTGCCAGGGTGACGTCTATTTGCAGGAACTGGCCCGCTACATCGAGCTCAATCCCGTGCGGGCAAAGTTAAGGTCCTTGCCGGGGGAATGGCCATGGAGCAGCCACCGCGCGAAAGTTGGACTCGGCGATGCACCGACGTGGCTGGAGTCAGACTTGGTGCTGGCCCATTTCGCCAACACCAGGCATGCTGCACAGCTGGTCTATCAGCAGTTTGTTTTATCAGGCATTGGTGGGCCAAATCCACTTGTCGCGGTGAGAAATCAAATGCTCCTAGGCGACGAAAAGTTCTGCCAGCGTGTCGCTGGTACCGAGGTCCCTGGCGACCTGACCGAAATAACGCGTACTCAGCGACGGGCGATTGCTCATCCGCTACCAAGTTATTTCACGCAATATCGGGATCCTAAGGAGGCCATGGCGCGAGCCTACCTGTCGCTGGAGTATTCCATGCCAGAGATTGCACGCTTTGCGAGGGTTTCAGTAACGACAGTTAGCCGCGCTGTAGATAGCTTTCTCAAGCGAGGAGATCTTGAGAAAGATCAAAAGAGTTAGCTGCTTGTCCGAATGACAGAGCTGACCCTGAATTGGGCGCGAAAAAAAACCGAGGGCTAGCCTCGGTTTTTCTCCTGCTCAGGCCGCGTGTGTGGCGGCCGCTGGTTTGCCGAAGCTTGCCAGCAGCGTGGCTTCCTTCTGCTTCGCCGCTTTCAGGTGGCGTTCTTTCACGTGGCCGTAGCCGCGGATGTCTTCCGGGATGCTGGCGATGGCTACCGCTTGCGGCAGGTTGTCCGCCGTCAGCTTAGGCAGCAGGCTACCCACCGTCTGACGGTACTCGGCGATCAATGCGCGTTCCATCTTGCGCTCTTCCGTGTAGCCGAAGACGTCCAGCGCCGTGCCGCGCAGGCCTTTGAATTTGGCCAGCACGCCGAACGCTTTCATCATCCATGGGCCGAATTCCTTTTTGATCAGGTGCCCTTGCGCGTCGTGCTTGGCCAGCAGCGGCGGCGCCAGGTGGAATTTCAGCTTGATGTCGCCGTCGAACATGCCGGCGATCTTTTGCTGGAAGGCGCCGTCGGTGTACAGGCGCGCGACTTCGTATTCGTCCTTGTACGCCATCAGCTTGTAGTAGTAGCGCGCCACGGCTTCGCTCAGGCGGGTGCTCTTGCCCAGCTTGGCCTCTTCCGCGCGAACCTGGTCGACAAACGATTTATACTGTTTAGCATAATTCGCGTCCTGATACGCCGTCAACAGCTCCACGCGCTTGGCGATGATGTCGTCCAGCGTTTGGATGCGCTTGAATTCGATCACCTTGGCCGGCGCGGTCAGCTTCGTTACCGATGCCAGATCGTGCGCCGCCGTGCGGCCCCAGTTGAAGGCGGCCTTGTTGAACGCTACCGAGACGCCGTTCAGTTCAATCGCTTTCACCAGCGCCGCTTCGCTCAGCGGGACGTGGCCTTTCTGGAAGGCGTAGCCCAGCATGAACATATTGGTGGCGATGGAGTCACCCATCAGCGCCGTGGCGATCTGGCCGGCATCGACGAAGTCGACCATCTCGTTGCCGCAGGCGCGGATGATTTCGCCGCGCGAGCTGGCGTCCGGGAATTGCCAGTCCGGGTTCTTTACGAAGGCAGCCGTCGAGGAGCCGGTCGAGTTGATCATGGCGTGCGTGCGGCCCTCGCCCATGCGCGACAAGGCGTCGCGCGAGGCTGTGACGATCAAGTCGCAGCCGATCACCAGGTCGGCGCTGCCGGTGCCGACGCGGGTCGAATGCAAATCGCTCTGGCGATCCGCCAGGCGCACGTGCGACATGACCGGGCCGCCCTTCTGCGCCAGGCCGCTCATGTCGAGCACAATCGCGCCTTTGCCGGCAACGTGCGCGGCCACCGCCAGGATCTGGCCAACCGTCACCACACCGGTACCGCCGATGCCGGTGATCAGGATGCCGAACGGCGTTTCGGTCGATGGCAGCACCGGCGATGGCAGTTCCACCACAGGGCCTTCGCCCACTGCGGCTTTCTTCGGTTTCTTCAGCGCGCCGCCTTCCACCGTCACGAAGCTCGGGCAGAAACCGGTGGTGCAGGAGAAGTCCTTGTTGCACGAGGATTGGTTGATCTGGCGCTTGCGCCCCAGGTCCGTCTCCAACGGCTCCACCGACAGGCAGTTGGACTGCACCGAGCAGTCGCCGCAACCTTCGCACACGGCTTCGTTGATGACCGCGCGCTTGGCTGGATCCGGATACTCATTGCGTTTCCGGCGGCGGCGCTTTTCGGACGCGCAGGTCTGGTCGTAGATCATGGCCGATACGCCCGGCTTGTCGCGCAGTTCGCGCTGCACGTCCATCAATTCGCTGCGATGGCGCACGGTGACGCCTTCCGCCCATTTGTAGTCGGCCGGGTATTTGTCCGGTTCATCGGTGACGACGATGATCGGCGTCACGCCTTCGGCCGCGATCTGGCGCGAGATCATGCCCGGATCGAGCGGACCGTCGAACTGCTGGCCGCCGGTCATCGCGACCGCATCGTTGAACAGGATCTTGTAGGTGATGTTGACCTTGGCCGCCACCGCCGCGCGGATCGCCAATATCCCCGAGTGGAAGTAAGTGCCGTCGCCAAGATTGGTGAACACGTGCTTCTCGTTGGTGAACGGCGCCTGTCCCACCCACGTCACGCCTTCCGCGCCCATGTGGGTGAAAGTGGAGGTTTCGCGGTCCATCCACAACACCATGTAATGGCAGCCGATGCCGGCCAGCGCGCGCGAGCCTTCCGGCACCTTGGTCGAGGAGTTGTGCGGGCAGCCGGAGCAGAAGAACGGCGTGCGGTCGGTCTGCGGATTGCCTTTGGCCGGCAGAGTTTTCAGCGCCAGCTCTTTCGCTTCCAGGAAGGCGATGCGCTCCTGCACGCGCTTGGCCACCGGATGGTCCTTGCAGTAGTGCGCGATGCGCGAGGCGATGGCGCGCGCGATCTGCGCCGGATTCAGTTCATAGGTGGCCGGCAGCAGCCAGTCGCCGTGACCGGTCTTGCCCTTGTTGCTCCATTCGCCGGTGTCGTCGAACTTGCCGACCACGCGCGGACGTTGGCCGTCCGGCAGGTTGTACAGCTCTTCCTTTAGCGCGTATTCGAGGATCTGGCGCTTCTCTTCCACCACCAGGATTTCGTCCAGGCCCTTGGCGAATTCGTGCACGCCGTCCGCTTCCAGCGGCCAGGTCATGCCGATCTTGTACAGGCGGATGCCGATGTCGGCCGCTGCTTGTTCGTCGATGCCCAGGTCGGCCAGTGCCTGGCGCGTGTCGAGATACGATTTGCCGGCGGTGATGATGCCGATCTTCGGCTTCGGCGAATCCCAGATGATCTTGTTCAGCTTATTGGCGCGGCAGTAGGCCAGCGCGGCGTACCACTTGTAGCTGTTCATGCGGACTTCCATGTCCAGCACCGTGTCCGGCCAGCGGATATTCAGGCCGCCTTCCGGCAGTTCGAAGTCGGTCGGCAGTTCGATCTGCACGCGGTCCGGATCGAAGTCCACCACGGCGCCCGATTCGATGATGTCTGTGACGCATTTCATCGATACCCACAGGCCGGTGTAGCGGCTCATGGCCCAGGCGTGCAGGCCGTAGTCGATGTATTCCTGCACCGACGATGGGTACAGCACCGGAATGCCGCAGGCGTTCAGGATGTGGTCCGACTGATGCGCGGTGGACGAGGACTTGGCCGCGTGGTCATCGCCCGCCAGTACCAGCACGCCGCCGTTCTTCGCCGAGCCGGCGTTATTGGCGTGCTTGAAGACGTCGCCGCAGCGGTCGACGCCGGGGCCTTTGCCGTACCACATGGAGAACACGCCGTCGTACTTGGCGTCCTGGAACAGGTTGGTCTGCTGCGTGCCCCAGACGGCGGTGGCCGCGAGGTCTTCGTTCATCCCGGGATGGAATTTGACGTGGTGCGCGTCGAGGTGCTTCTTGGCCTTCATGGCCGTCATGTCGACGCTGGTGACGGGCGAACCACGATAACCGGTGATGTAACCTGCGGTGTTCAGACCCGCTTTCACATCGCGCTCGCGCTGCATCATCGGCAGGCGGATCAAGGCCTGGGTGCCGGTCATAAAGGCGCGGCCGCGTTCCAGCGTCCATTTGTCGTCAAGGGTGATCTCGTCCAGGGATAGGGACGGATCTAGTTGCAGGCCCTTTTGAGGTGCATTCATTTTGTCTCCAATATTCTGCCGGTGCTCCGTCTATGTGCTTTGCTGCCGGCGGTTGCTGTGTTTATGCCGCAGTGTCCTTCAGGACGCCGCGTTTGATCTGGTCCAGTTCTATCGATTCGAACAGTGCGCGGAAGTTCCCTTCGCCGAAGCCCTGGTCTCCCTTGCGCTGTATGATTTCGAAGAAGATCGGACCAATGACGTTTTGCGTGAAAATCTGTAGCAGCAGTTCGCGTTCGCTGTCGTTGCTGTGACCATCGATGAGGATGCGCAGGCGACGCAGTTCTTCCAGCTGC
Source organism: Duganella paludis (assembly GCF_054461335.1). Lineage (NCBI taxonomy): Bacteria > Pseudomonadati > Pseudomonadota > Betaproteobacteria > Burkholderiales > Oxalobacteraceae > Duganella > Duganella paludis. Next base: position 3,376,791 of record NZ_CM136922.1, on the reverse strand, counting down.
TCGCCGTGGTTCGGCAAGCGGCGGTTCACCAGTTCGTAGTAGGTCTCGATGGTGTCCTGGAAGGCGATGTCGGCCTTCTTCATGGCTTCCACCGACGCGTAGATGTCGTCCGTGCCCAGCGCGATGTGCTGGATGCCTTCGCCGTGGTACTGGTCCAGGTATTCCGCGATCTGCGATTTGTCGTCCGACGATTCATTGATCGGAATGCGCACCTTGCCGCACGGGGAAGTCATGGCTTTCGACTTCAGGCCGGTGAGCTTGCCCTCGATGTCGAAGTAGCGCACTTCGCGGAAGTTGAACATCTTCTCGTAGAAGTCCGCCCATTCCTTCATGCGGCCGCGATGGACGTTGTTGGTCAGGTGGTCGATATAGGTCAGGCCGTGGCCGACCGGATTGGCCGGTGCGCCCGGTATGGCGACGAAGTCGACGTCGTAGATGCTGATGTCGCCGATGGCGCCTTGGGAACCGGCGTTCTTGCCGCGCCAGCGGTCCACCAGGTAGATCAGCGAATCGCCCACGCCCTTGATGGCGGGGATGTTCAGCTCCATCGGGCCGGTCTTGTTGTCGAAGCCCCAGGCGCCCTTCTCCAGCGCCGACTTGTAGGCCAGCGCCGAATCCTGCACGCGGATGCCGATCGCGCACACGGACGGGCCGTGGTGACGTGCGAAACGCTGAGCGAACGAATCCTGCTCGGCGTTGATGATGAAATTGATCTCGCCCTGGCGATACAGGGTGACATCCTTGTGGCGATGGCGGGCGATGGCGGTAAAGCCCATGCTCTCGAACAGCGCGCCCAAGGCTTTGGGATCCGGAGCGGCGTACTCGACGAACTCGAAGCCGTCGGTACCCATAGGGTTCTCCCATGGCTGGAATTTCATACACGTCTCCTTTATAGGAATAGGGCACAGTATAGACCTGCACCGGCGGCATAAAATTGCAAACAATTCCCATGCGCGGCCAATTTGAGCAATAATATTGCCCTCAACACGGAAAAACCGAGGCATTTATGACCAAAATCGCGCTAGACAAAACCGACCGCAAAATTCTGTCCATTTTGCAGTCCGATGGCCGGCTGTCGAACCAGGACGTGGCCGAGCTGGTTGCCCTGTCGCCCTCGCCCTGCCTGCGCCGCATCAAGCGGCTGGAGGAAGCGGGCGTGATCCGCCAATACGTGGCGCTGCTGGACCCGGACAAGATCGGCCTGGGCCTGCTGGCCTACGTGAACGTGCGTCTGGAAAAGCACAGCGAAGCGGCCGCGCACAGCAACGCCCGCGCGCTCGGTGCGCCGAACGCGCCGCCGTCGCCGCGCGCCGACTTCGCCGAATCGGTGGCGCAGTGGCCGGAAGTGGTGGCCTGCTACGCGATGACCGGTGAGATGGACTACCTGCTGCGCGTGCACGTGGAAGACATGGACCACTTCTCGCGCTTCATGATGGCGACGCTGCTGCGCCACCCGGCGGTGCTGGACGTGAAATCGTCGTTCGCCCTGCAGCGCGTCAAGGACACCACGGCGCTGCCGCTGGTGTAATTACTTGCGGCCGAACAGGCGGTCGAGCCATTTGCTGGCGATGCGCTTGTTGGCTTTGTAGGTGTAGTCCAGCACCGCGATCTGTTCGTGCAGCGCTTCCTGCAGCATGCTGGCCGGATCGGCCGGCAACAGCTTGAGGTAGGCGTCGGCCTCGCCGTAGTCGCGATGGATTTCCATGCCGGCTTTTTTCGCGATGTGCATCATGGTTTTGTTCGACGACAGGCAGTGCATGTAGAGCGTGTCGACGTCGTTGTTGCGGCAGTGGATGGCGGCGCGTTCGAACAGGCGCGACCCCATGCCCATGCCGCGCGCCGATTTGCTGACCGACAGGCCGAATTCCGCCACGCGGTCCTTTTCGGTGACGCTGTTTTTTTCCTCGCGCGGCGCAAACGCCAGATGGCCCACCGCCACCAGCTTGAACAGGCGGTTGTAGACGCCGAACACCATGTCGCGCGAGAAGTCGATGCGGTTGACGTAGTTGGTGACCTGCTCGTCCGGCAGCACGGTGCCGAAGCGCAGCAGGCGGTCGCTGTTTTCCAGGTCGAGGAAGTGCCGGAGCATGCGGCGGCGGTCGCGCTCGCGCAGCTCCTTCACCAGCACCAGCAAACTCATTCCCCGTCCTCTTCTTCCTTCAACACGGCCTTGACGGCGCGCACGCGCGCCGCATGCACGCGCTCCGGTATGCGCTGCGGATTGTCGGCGCAGGATTGCGCGATCTCGCCGGCGTTGACGCCGCGCGCCGCCGCCAGCGCCGCTTCCAGATGCGCCAGTTGCGGGAACGGCGCCTCGGCATAGCTGGCGTTGGGACCGATGCGGCCGCGCGAATCGCACTCCGTCGCCAGCAGCATCTGCGTGAAGCGCGCCGGCTTGCGGAAGGCGTCGCAACGCTCGAACAAGGTCACGATGGTGTTGGCGCGCAGTTGCAGCGCGCGGCCGATGTTGCCGTGCTCGCGCGCGGTCATCACGGCCAGGTCGCGGCATTCGGTCGGCACCTTGAGGCGCTTGCTCACCTGCTCCACCAGCTTGACGCCCATGCCTTCGTGGCCATGGTGCGCGGGCCAGTTCTCCGATGGCGTGACGCCCTTGCCCAAGTCGTGCACCAGGCAGGCGAAGCGCGTCGGCAGCTCGCGTTCCAGCAGGGCCGCGCAGTCGATCACCTGCAGCACGTGGACGCCGGTGTCGATTTCGGGATGCCATTTCTCCGGCTGTGGCACGCCCCACAGCACGTCCAGTTCCGGCAGGATGCGCGCCAGCGCGCCGCAGTCGCGCAGTACTTCGAACATGCGCGATGGTTTCCGTTCCATCAGCCCGCGCGACAGTTCCTGCCACACGCGTTCCGGCACCAGCGCATCGACTTCGCCCTGCTCCACCATCTGCCGCATCAGCGCATTGGTTTCCGGCGCCACGCGGAAATCGCTGAAGCGCGCGGCGAAGCGCGCCACGCGCAGGATGCGCACCGGGTCTTCGGCAAAGGCATCGGAGACATGGCGGAAGATGCGCTGCTCGATGTCGCGCTGGCCGCCGTATGGGTCGGTCAGCGTACCGTCGTCGGCGCGGGCGATGGCGTTGATGGTGAGGTCGCGCCGCACCAGATCATCTTCCAGCGTCACATCCGGCGAGGTGTGGAACACAAAGCCCTTGTAGCCGGGCGCGGTCTTGCGCTCGGTGCGGGCCAGCGCATATTCCTCCTGCGTTTTCGGGTGCAGGAATACCGGGAAGTCCTTGCCCACCGGGCGGAAGCCTTGGGCGATCATGTCGTCCGGCGTGGCGCCGACGACAACATGATCATGGTCCTTGACCGGCAGGCCAAGCAGCGCATCGCGTACCGCGCCGCCTACTACGTATGTCTGCATGATTTAGTCCGGCATTTCCGCATCGTGCTTGGGCGCCGTCTCGGTTTCGGCCAGCGCTTCCTCGATCCAGCGCGCCACGGCGGGATGGGCCAGCACGCGCTGGCAGTAGGCGTCCAGCGCCGGCGCCAGCGACACGCCGTAGGTACGGAAGCGCATCACCACCGGCGCATAGTAAGCGTCGGCGATCGAGAACTCGCCGAACAGGAACTGGTGATGGCCAAAGCGCGACAGGCATTCTTCCCAGATTTCGCTGATGCGGCCAATGTCGGCCTGCGTGCCCGGCGTGCGGCCCTTGCCGGGGAAGCTGGCGCGGATGTTCATCGACATCGAGGTGCGCAGGTCGCTGAAGCCGGCGTGCATCTCGGCGCACACCGAACGGGCGATGGCGCGCGCCGCCACGTCCTGCGGCCACAGATGCAGCTCAGGGAACTGCTCGGCGAGGTATTCGCAAATCGCCAGGCTGTCCCAGATGGTCATTTCCTCGCCGGCCAGCAGCACCGGCACGCGGCCCGATGCCGAGTAGCTGCAGATGCGGTTGGCGGTGTCGTCCTGGTCCAGCAGTACGCGCACTTCCTGGAACGGAATGCCGAAGGCGGTCATCGCCACCCACGGGCGCATCGACCACGAGGAGTAGTTCTTGTTGCCGATGACGAGCGTCAGGCCGGGCGAACGTGCGGCGGCCAGGGTTTGCGACAGGCTGGGATCTAGTTGAGTGGTCTGCATGATGGTGATGCTTCCTGTGTGGTTTAGCGAGGAACGAAGCTGGTCTCTTGCTCTTCCTGTTCGGTGTAGCCTTTGGGCGCCACGCTGCCGAGGCGTGCCTTCAGCGATTGCGGGCGGCCTTCAAACAGCGCCGCGTAGTAGGTGGCGTTCGACATCACGTTCTTGACGTAGGTGCGGGTCTCGAAATAAGGAATCGATTCGATGAACACGGTGCTGTCCATCGGCTTGTTGAGTGTCGCGCGCCACGAACGCAGGCGGCCCGGCCCGGCGTTGTACGCGGCGGTGGCCAGCACCTGCGAGCCATCCATATTCCCCAGCACCATGTTGAGGTAATTGGTGCCCAGCAGGATGTTGGTGCGCACGTCGCTCAGCATGTCCTGCGCGAAATCGGCCAGGCCGATCTTCTTGGCGACCCAGCGGCCGGTGGACGGCATCACCTGCATCAGGCCCGAAGCACCGGCATGCGATTGCGCATCCATTATGAAGCGCGACTCTTGCCGTATCAGGCCGTAGACCCAGGCCTTGTCCAGCCCCAGCGTCTGCGTGGCCGGGTGCATGACGTCGTTGTGCGGCGACGGGAAGCGTTGCGTGTAGTCGACCTGGATGCGGGTGCGCTCCGAAGTGTTGACCATGCGGTCGAGGATATGGTTCTGGCGCGCGAATTCGGCGGCGGCCAGGTGTTCGCGTTCGTTCAGGTTGCGCAGGCCCCAGTTCCATTCGCGCGTGCCTTCAAAGCGCAAACGCATGCTGAAGAACTTCAGCGCGCGCTGGAAGTTGGGGTTGGCGGCCATCGGCACGATCTCCGCCTGCGTGATCGGCGCGCCGGCGGTCGGAATGGAAATCAGCTTGCCGGTTTCCTCCAGCGCCAGCTGGCCGTAATAGTTCGACTGGTCGGCGATGCTGCGGAACAGCTGCAGCGCTTCACCGGAAGGCTGGCTGCTGACGCCATCGCGCGCCATCAGGGCGCGGCCCAGCCAGTAGACCCAGGTCGGCTCGCTGCGCAGCGCCGCCGGCATGGCGCGGATGTTGTTCTCGACCTGGCGCCAGTCGCCGTTGCGCAGCGCGATGCGGGTCTTCCACTGCGCCTGGTCGATGGACAGCTGGGCGCCGTTGGCGCGCTTCCAGTAATCGGTGGTCTCCGGCGCCAGCGAATACGAGGCTTGCAGCGCGATCGCGGCCCAGCCTTGCTGCAATTCCTGCGCCGTCATTTTCGGCGCCGCCTTGTTCAGCGCCAGCGTCGCCAGCTTGGTGCTGGTCTTGGCCAGGCGGCCGATGGCGACGATGTAGATCTGGTGTTCCAGCTTGCCGGCGCCGATGCCCTTGGCCACCGCCACTGCCGGCAGGTCGACCGCCTGCACGGCTTTCTTTTCCGGACCGTCGAGCAGCGTGACGATGCGGCGTGCCTGACCGGTGGCGTTGTATTCGCCGGACAGGCGCAGTTGCGCGTACAGGTCGTCGACGTTGAACTGGCCAGCCTGGTACAAGGTGGCGATCAGCGTGGCGCAAGGCTCGCCGTAGGCGTTCGGCGCGGTGAGCAGCGCGCGCGCTTCGTCCGCCACCTTCTGGCCCTTGAGCGCGCGTGAGATCAGCGCGTAGCATTTGACCTGGGTGTCGTCGTTCAGCACGAACAGCGGCAGTTGCTCGTCGAAGGTGGCCCAGTCGCGCTTGCGGCCGAGTTCCAGCAGCCAGTCGTTGCGCAAACGGTCGACGATGGCCTGGCCTTCGTAGCGCTTGAAGAATTCGCGGATTTCAGCCTGCGAGGCGTCCTTCAAATGCGATTTGAGCCGATAATAATCGACGTAGGACGGGATAGAATAATTGGGCAGCCGGGCGGCGTAGAAGTCCGCCTTGGAAGCGTCGTCCTGACGGACAGCGTCGCGCAGCAGCAGGAAGGAATTATCTTCTGTGCGGCTATCGGTGTCGTCGGCGTGCGCAAAAGTAGTGAAGGCAACGACGAGGGCGCCGGCTATCCATTTCGAAGCAGAAATCAATGTGCAACTCTCTTAAGACTTGAATCAATATGACCAGCATTCCCAGCACTCCTAGAATACCATGCAGCGATGCCGATTCACCAGCGCGGAAGGCCGATTTAAGGAAGCAGTTGCTGACCGCGCGGCGCGCGATCGACGGTGCAACACGCGCCGCGTGGGACCGCGCCATCGGCGATCAGGTGCTGGCGTGGTGGAAGGCCGAACAGCCGTCCGCGCTGGGGGTCTACTGGCCGCTGCGCGACGAGCCCGACCTGCACCCAGCCTACGCCGAACTGGCCCGCCTTGGCGCGCGCCTGCTGCTGCCGGTGGTGGTGCTAAAAGATGCGGCCCTGGAGTTCGCCGAGTGGCTTCCCGGCGAGGCGATGGTGAAGGATCAGATGGGAGTGGCCGTGCCGGCCGATTTGCGCTTGCAGACAGCGTATCCGCCGGCGCTGCTGGTGCCCTGCCTGGGCTTCAATGCGGATGGATACCGATTGGGCTACGGCGGCGGTTTCTACGACCGCACGCTGGCGCGTCACACGCCGCGCCCGCAGACACTGGGAATAGCCTACCAGTGCCTGCAGGTGCCGTTCGGCGCCGACGCCCACGATGTGGCGCTGGACCGCATCATCACCGAAGTTTAAGTCAGTCGCTGCCACAGCGCGGTGGTCGCCGCCGCCTGGTTCATGCTGTAGAAGTGCAGGCCGGGCGCGCCGCCTTTGAGCAGGCGTTCGCACAGCGCCGTCACCACGTCCAGGCCGAAGGCCTTGATCGAGGCGCTGTCGTCGCCGAAGCTGGCCAGCTTCAATCGCACCCAGCGCGGGATCTCGGCGCCGCACATGTCCGAGAAACGCATCAGCTGCGTGTAGTTCGTGATCGGCATGATGCCTGCCACGATAGGCACGTCGATGCCCAGCTTCTGCGTCTGCTCGACGAACTGGAAGTAGGCGTCGGCGTTGTAGAAATACTGGGTGATGGCGGCGTTGGCGCCTGCCTTGACCTTGCGCTCGAACGCCAGCAAGTCATCCTGCGGCGACTTGGCCTGCGGGTGCACTTCCGGATAGGCCGCCACTTCGATGTGGAACCAGTCGCCGGTTTCCTGGCGGATGAATTCCACCAGCTCGTTCGCGTAGCGGAATTCGCCGGCCGCGCCGTAGCCGCTCGGCAAGTCGCCGCGCAATGCGACGATGCGCTTGATGTCGTGCGACTTGAACTCGGCCAGGATCTCGCGGATCGACTCGCGCGTGCCGCCCACGCAGGACAGGTGCGGCGCGGCGTCTTCGCCGGCGTTGAGGATTTCCACCACGGTGTCCAGCGTGCCGCGCTGCGTGCTGCCGCCGGCGCCGAAGGTCACCGAAAAATACTTGGGTTTAAGCTCGGACAGCTTGGCGCGCGTGACGCGCAGCTTTTCCGCGCCTTCCGCCGTTTTCGGCGGGAAGAATTCGATACTGAAGTTAGGAGTGTCCATCTGGGTTCTTCAAAAGTAAGGTCGACAAAGCCCAGGAAATAATGCTGTACAACACGGCGCCACCGACGGCCGACAGGAAGCTGTCGACATGGAAGCCATCCACCCATTGCGCCACCAGCCAGAACATGAAGCCGTTGACGATGAAGATGAACAGGCCCAACGACAACAAGGTCACGGGCAGCGTCAGGAGCAGGAGGACGGGACGTATCAGCGTATTGACCAGGCCCAGTACAAGAGCCGCGACGAGGGCTGCGCCTATGCTTGTGACATCGACGGAATGCATGAGGTAAGGCACTGCCAGCAGGGCAATTGCATTGATTAACCAGGTAAGGACCAGACGCATAAGAAGTTCTCGCTGCAAAAAAGCGGGGCCGTAGCCCCGCCTTCAGTTGTTCAGATTAATAACGGTAGTGATCTGGCTTGTACGGACCTTCCTGGGTCACGCCGATGTAGTCGGCCTGTTCCTGGGTCAGCACGGTCAGTTGCGCATTCAGTTTCTTCAACTGCAGGCGCGCCACTTTTTCGTCCAGGTGCTTAGGCAGCACGTACACGCCGACCGGATACTTGGCGGTGTTGGCGTACAGCTCGATCTGGGCGATGGTCTGGTTGGCGAACGACGACGACATCACGTACGACGGGTGACCGGTGCCGCAACCCAGGTTCACCAGGCGGCCTTCGGCCAGCAGGATGATGCGCTTGCCCGACGGGAAGATCACGTGATCGACCTGTGGCTTGATGTTTTCCCAGGTGTACTTCTTCAGCGCGGCGACATCGATCTCGTTGTCGAAGTGGCCGATGTTGCAGACGATGGCCTGGTCTTTCATGGCCAGCATGTGCTGTTCGGTCAGGATGTGATAGTTGCCGGTGCAGGTGACGAAGATGTCGCCGTGTTCGGCGGCGTAATCCATGGTCACGACGCGGTAGCCTTCCATCGCGGCTTGCAGGGCGCAGATCGGATCGATCTCGGTCACCCAGACTTGTGCCGACAGGGCGCGCATGGCTTGGGCCGAGCCCTTGCCGACGTCACCGTAACCGGCGATCACGGCGACCTTACCGGCGATCATCACGTCGGTGGCGCGCTTGATGCCGTCGACCAGCGATTCGCGGCAACCGTACAGGTTGTCGAATTTCGATTTGGTGACGGAGTCGTTGACGTTGATCGCCGGGAAGGCCAGCTTGCCGTCCTTGTGCATCTGGTACAGGCGGTGCACGCCGGTGGTGGTTTCCTCGGTCACGCCCAGGATGTGCGGCAGACGCTTGGAGTACCAGGCCGGGTCGATCGCCAGGTGGGCCTTGATGGCGTTGAACAGGCAGATCTCTTCTTCCGAGCCTGGGGTGGCCAGCACCGAGATATCTTTCTCGGCGCGCGCGCCCAGGTGCAGCAGCAGGGTGGCGTCGCCGCCGTCGTCCAGGATCATGTTCGAGTACACGGCGTTGCCCGATGCGTCGGCAGGCCATTCGAAGATGCGGTGGGTGTAGTCCCAGTATTCGTCCAGGGTTTCGCCCTTGATGGCGAACACAGGCGTGCCGGCGGCGGCGATGGCGGCGGCGGCGTGGTCCTGGGTCGAGTAGATGTTGCACGACGCCCAACGCACGTCGGCGCCCAGCGCTTCCAGCGTCTGGATCAGCACGGCGGTCTGGATGGTCATGTGCAGCGAACCGGTGATGCGTGCGCCTTTCAGCGGCTGGGCGGCGGCGAATTCCTCGCGGATTGCCATCAGGCCAGGCATTTCGGTTTCGGCGATCTTGATTTCTTTGTTGCCCCATGGCGCCAGGGAGATATCGGCGACCAGGTAGTCTTGAGCGGTTTTGAGTACGGCGTTCATCACGCCCTCCTTTCATGTGTTGAAAAAAGTAACGTGAGCGCGGTTTGGATCTCCGAGCCTGGCGAATCAAGTTCGTCGCAGCGCTCCTCGGAGGGTGCATTTTAGCATCACCTCGGCGGGAATCCAGAAAAAAAACCACTTGAGATGCATCAAACCGTCGCCGCGCGACGGGGCGTACATTGATGCTTTAGCCGATGAACAAGATCATGGACCCGCGTGATGCCATCTGGAACGAAGCCCACGAGCTACAGTACCAAGTGCACTACGCCGAGAAAATCGAGCGCGCACTGTTGGCACGCTGGGGCTGGCTGGACAACGCGACCAAGATCGCCGTGGCGATCTCGTCGGGCAGTTCGGCCGTGACAGGCCTCGTATTTTGGCAAAACAGTGCCTATACTTTTTTATGGCCTGTATTCACGTCGGCCAGCGCACTGCTGGCCATCGTGTCCAAGCAAATTGCAGTCACGGAGAATCTCCGTCGGCATGCGATCGCGGCAGCCGACCTGTCATCGCTGGGACTCGACATCGGCACCCTGATCGTGCGCATGAAAATCAACGGCGGCTTTTCGGTACTGGAGTTTGAAAAGAAATTAATCGCATTGCGGGAACGGTATCGCATCACCATCAGCAAATCCAAGCACGACCTGCTGCTGACCGGGCGGGTGCAAGCCAAGGCCCAGAACCGGGTGGATTTGCATTACGAGGAGCATCACCATGAATAACAACGACGAATACTGGCGCAAATACCTGCCACTCAAGCCGCCGCCGCCGCCGCCGCCGCGCCCCAAATGACAACGCCCCGGAATCCGGGGCGTTGGTGTTTTCCGCTACAGCAAAGGCTGTCTAGGTCTGATTACTTCAGGCCGGCGGCGTCGCGCAGGATGGCGGCCTTGTCGGTGCGCTCCCAGGTGAATTCAGGCTCTTCGCGGCCGAAGTGGCCGTAGGCGGCGGTCTTGGCGTAGATCGGACGCAGCAGGTCCAGCATCAGCACGATGCCTTTCGGACGCAGGTCGAAGTGCGCCATCACCAGTTCGGCGATCTTCTCGTCCGAAATCACGCCCGTGCCTTCGGTGTAGACGGTGATGTTGATCGGACGCGCCACGCCGATGGCGTACGACACCTGCACCTGGCACTGGCGCGCCAGGCCGGCCGCCACCACGTTCTTGGCCACGTAGCGCGCCGCGTAGGCCGCCGAACGGTCCACCTTCGATGGATCCTTGCCCGAGAACGCGCCGCCGCCGTGCGGCGAGGCGCCGCCGTAGGTGTCGACGATGATCTTGCGGCCGGTCAGGCCGCAGTCGCCCTGCGGGCCGCCGATGACGAAACGGCCGGTCGGGTTGACCAGGTATTTGGTGTCCTGCAGCCATTCCTTCGGCAGCACCGGCTTGATGATCTCTTCAATCACCGCTTCTTCAATCTGCTTGTGCAGCATTTCCGGCGCGTGCTGGGTCGACAGCACCACGGTGTCCACCGCCACCGGGCGGCCGTTGACGTAACGCAGGGTCACTTGCGACTTGGCATCCGGACGCAGCCATGGCAGGCGGCCGTCCTTGCGCAGCTGCGACTGGCGCTCGACCAGACGGTGCGCGTAGTGGATCGCCGCTGGCATCAGCTCGGCGGTTTCGTCGCAAGCGTAGCCGAACATCAGGCCCTGGTCGCCGGCGCCCTGGTCCAGGTCGATGCCGGCGCCTTCGTCCACGCCCTGGGCGATGTCGGGCGACTGCTTGTCGTAGGCCACCAGCACCGCGCAACCACGGTAGTCGATACCGTAGTCGGTGTTGTCGTAACCGATGCGCTTGATGGTTTCGCGCGCAACTTGAATATAATCAACGTTGGCGTGGGTGGTGATTTCACCTGCCAGTACCACCAGACCGGTGTTGCACAGCGTTTCGGCGGCAACACGGGCTTTCGGGTCCTGGGCCAGAATCGCGTCGAGGATGGCGTCGGAAATCTGGTCAGCGACCTTGTCGGGGTGACCTTCCGAGACGGATTCAGAGGTGAAGAGGTAATCATTTGACATCGCAAGCTCCTGATATGGTTAGAAAACGGTCGCATACCGGCACGGCTTGCGACGCTTTAGCGACATTTATATACCGCGACGCAAGTTGTCATTAACTCAGCGGTTACTACTTATCGTGTTATTTTACGCTTTTTTAAAAAAACTTGCTCCTAACACAGGCACAAACTCTCCATGTTGGTTCCCCTTTTTCGCTTCCTGTCGATTTTCCCCTTGCCATTCCTGCACGCCGCCGGCGCGGCCTTAGGCTGGCTGGTGTATTGGGCCTCGCCGTCTTACCGCCGCCGCATGCGCGACAATATGCGCCAGGCAGGCGTAGGCGAACACCTCAATGCCGCCGTGGCGGAAGCCGGTAAGAGCATCATCGAACTACCCTTCATCTGGTGCGCCGACCCGGCCCGCGTGTCGCGCCACGCCAGCCTGGAAAACTGGGAACTGGTGCAAAACGAATTGGACGCCGGTCGCGGGATTGTGTTCATGACGCCACACTTGGGCTGCTTTGAGATCGTGGCCCAGGAAATTGCCCTGCGCACCGAGCTGATGGTGATGTACCGTCCGCCCAAAAAAGCGGCACTCAAGCCGCTGATCGAGGGCGCGCGCGCGCGCAAGAACCTGCTGCTGGCACCGGCCACCATGTCCGGCGTGCGCATGCTGGCCAAGTTTCTCAAGAAAGGCCAGCCGGTCGGCGTGCTGCCCGACCAGGTGCCGCAGGAAGGCGAAGGCGTGTGGGCCACTTTCTTCGGCCGCGCGGCCTACACCATGACGCTGCCGGCCAAGCTGGCGCAGTTGGGCGACGCCACCGTCATCATCACCTACGCCGAGCGCCTCCCAGGCGGGCGCGGCTATGTGGTACGCTTCGTGCCCTTTGACGGTTCGCTGGACGGCGACAGCGCCGCGCAGGCGCAAGCCATCAACAGCGCCATGGAGCGCCTGATCGTCCGCAGCCCGTCGCAATACTACTGGAGCTATAACCGCTACAAGGTGCCGCACGGAATTGAAGCGCCGTCGGCCGCCAAGGCGGGAGAATAAACATGAAAGTAATGCTGGGATTAATGTGGCTGCTGCACTGGCTGCCGCTGCCGCTGCTGGGCCGCTTCGGCGACGCCATCGGCAGCCTGCTGTTCATGACGCTGCGCTCGCGCCGCCACATCGCGCTGACCAATCTGCGCCTGTGCATGCCGGAACTGACCGAAGCCGAACGGGTCGATATCGCGCACCGCCATTTCCAGGCCTATTCGCGCAGCGTGTGGGAACGCGCCGTGCTGTGGTGGGCATCGGAAGCGCGCCTGAAACGCTTGATCACTATCGATCCCGACGGCGAAATCCCGGTGGCCGCCATGACCGACAAGCCGACCATCCTGCTGTGCCCGCACTTCGTGTGCCTGGACGTGGCCGGCGCTTCGATCGCCATGGAAGCCAGCGCCTCCTCGATGTACGTGACGCAAAAGAACGCCGCCTTCGACCAGGTGCTGCGCGCCGGCCGCGCCCGCTTCAAGCCGGTCAAGCTGTTCACGCGCCAGGACGGCATCAAGCCCATCCTGCGCGCGCTGCGCGACAAGCTGCCCTACTTCATGCTGCCGGACATGGACTTCGGCGAGAAGGATGCCGAGTTCGTGCCCTTCTTCGGCATCCAGGCCGCCACGCTGACGGCCACCGCGCGCATCGCCGCCACCACCGGCGCGCAGGTGATGCCGGTGATCGCCACCTTCCTGCCCGGTTACCGTGGCTGGCGTGTGAAATTCTATCCAGTGTGGGACAATTATCCCGGCGACGACATGGTGGCCGCCACCCGCCGCATGAACCAGTTCATCGAGGAACGCGTGCGCGAGGCGCCGGCCGAGTATTTCTGGACCCACAAACGCTTCAAGACGCGCCCGAACGGCGAGCCTTCGCTGTACCGCAAACTGTAGACCACCGCCCATGAAACTGAAATTCACCAAAATGCACGGCGCCGGCAATGACTTCGTCGTGATCGACGGCGTCACCCAGCACATCGACTTCACGCCGGCCCAGTGGCAGCTGCTGGGCGACCGCCGCTTCGGCGTGGGTGCCGACCAGATCCTGCTGGTCGAGAAACCGACCGAGGCCGGCTGCGATTTCCGCTACCGCATCTTCAACGCCGACGGCGGCGAGGTCGAGCAGTGCGGCAACGGCTCGCGCGCCTTCGTCAAGTTTGTGGCGGAAAAAGGCCTGACCGATAAAACCAGCATCAGCGTGCAGACCAAGGCCGGCGTGATCGCGCCGCGCCTGGAAGCGGATGGCAGCATCACGGTGGACATGGGCGCACCGATCCTGGAACCGGGCCGCGTGCCGTTCGACGCCGAAGGCCTGCAGGGCGAGCCGCAAGGCCGCGACACCCTGTGGCCGCTGGTGCTGGAACTGGGCGGCGCGCGCGAGAGCGTGCTGATTTCGGCGGTGTCGATGGGCAATCCGCACGCGGTGCAGGTGGTGGACGATGTGGACACCGCGCCGGTGGAACTGACCGGTCCGCTGATCGAGCATCATGTGCGCTTCCCGAACCGCGTCAACGCCGGCTTCATGCAGATCATCAACCGCCAGCACGTGAAGCTGCGCGTGTTCGAGCGCGGCGTCGGTGAAACCCTGGCCTGCGGCACCGGCGCCTGCGCGGCGGCCGTGGCCGGCATCCGCCGCGGCTTGCTCGACAGCCCGGTGCGCATCGATGCGCGCGGCGGCCAGTTGTCGATCAGCTGGGATGGCGAAGGTCAACCGGTCTGGCTGACCGGCCCGGCGGTAACGGTGTTCGAAGGTGAAATAGAAATCTAGGCGGCCAGCAGGTCGTCGCCGCCGACGTGCGGCAACCAGGTCTTGAGACGGTACAGGCGCTGGCGGTAGTTGCCTTCCAGCCCGTCCGGCCCGCTGTCGATGGATTCGAACAGGCGCACGATGCGGTCCAGCGCCTGGCGCTCGCGCGCCGTGCGCAGCAACACCAGGCGGCGCTTGCTGCGGCCGTAACTGGCGCGGATATCGACCACCAGGCAATGCCCCTGGTCGGCCGCCGTCACATCCAGCAGCAGGGCTTCCGCCCGGCTCAGGCCGAACAGCGCGGCCAGCTCCAGCCGCGCCGCCAGCAATGGCTGGCTTTCCAACAATTCCCGCGTCAGACAGGTCACGATGCTGGCCACCCAGCCCGCCTCCTTGGGCGAGGCGGCGACCCGTGCCAGGGCCGTTTCCGCTTCCGCGCATCCCTGCGCCGCCGCTTTCTGCAGCCAGTAGGCGGCGCGCACATCGCTGTGCTCGTCGGTGCGGCGGTTGCGCCAGGCATACATGCCGCACTCCAGCTGGGCGGCGACATGGCCCATCTCGGCGGCGCGCTCCAGATAGCTTTGCGCCTCGGCCACGCAGCGCTGCGAAAATTCCGGCTTCAGATAAATGCGCGACAACGCAAACCACGCGTCCGCCAGCCCCTGTTCGCCCGCCAGCGTCAGCCAGCGGATGGCGCGCTTGAAATTGACGGCGGCGATGCCGCTGCTCTGGCGCTTGCCCTCGCCATCCATGCGCGCGAACCACAGGCCCAGCGCCAGCTGGGCATTGCGGTCGCCGCCGTAGGCCGCCAGTTCGCAGCATTGGTGGCGGCTGCCATCATCATCGGCCGACGCTGGCAACAGCTCGGCGCAGCGCGCCAGCAACACCACTTGGGGCGGGCCGGGCAGCCAGTCGCAGGCGCGCGCCGTCTCGGCGTCGGCCGGCGCGGTGGCCAGCAGGCGTTGCAGCAGCGGCGTGGCATGCGCCAGGAACAGCATGTGGTCCTGGCGCCACAACTGGTCGAGCCGCGTGTAGTCCTCGGTCGGAATAACGTTGTCGGCACGCCACGCTGGCGGCGACGGACGGCGTGCCGCCACCGGACGGGCGTTGCGTTGTACCGGCGCCACGGAATTCAGCGGACGGCCATCGGCCTGGTGCGCCAGCAGCCATTGCGCCTCCGGCAAGCCGGCGCGCGCGGCCGCCTCCAGCGCCTGCTGGGCCTTGTGGCGCAGTTCCGGGGAATCGTTGGCGGCGGGTTGTTGCAGCACCAGTTGCGCCAGCACCAGGCCGGCTTGCTTGATGCCGGCGTCGTAGGCGCGCTCGTACCACGGCAGCACGTCGGGCGGACAGTTGCGGGCGGTTTCAAACGGGATGTGGCTGCCGATCAGGCGCCACGCTTCCTCGCGCTCCTGCCGGGCGGCGCGGCCCAGCCAGTGCAGCGCGGTCGGCATATTGAGGGGCAAGCCGGCGCCGCCGAACAAGTACAACTTGCCCAGCGCCAGTTGGCAGTCCGCGTCTCCGGCGCGGGCGCCCCGTATGATCCCTAACTCTTCTCGATTGGCCATCGTCTCTTTATGAATGCGATTCATCGAAAGCGGGTGGGCCGCGATTGCTGTCTGCGACGCCATATGAACCTAAGTGTAGCGTGCGATTCGCGCCACACCCTAAACAATATGCGCCGCCGCTTGATCTTCCACAAACGCCGCCCCCCACTCCCGCCTGTACGCTAGAGCTGTTTTGATGCCCAAATGAAAGCAAATCAGGCATGAAACGGGTCAAATGACGCGCCTGACAAGCGTTTCAAAAATACAACAAGAAGCCCGGCTTGCATGGCTTTCGACCAAAACAAGCCGTCACAATCGACCATTCCAGCACAAACCAGTCAGCGAGCCATTAAGGTTCTAGCAACCGGCGGTCAAGCAGCAGCGGGGATGCGATTCACACTTATAAAGGAAATAACAAATGAAGAAATCTTTGTTGGCTCTGGCTCTGATGGGCAGCTTCTCCGCAGCTTACGCACAGTCCTCCGTGGTCATTTACGGCACCCTGGACGCAGGCGTCTCGCGCCGCACCGATACCGACATCACCGCCGTGGGCAAACGCGACAACAACAAGCTCGGTTTCCGTGGCGTGGAGGACCTCGGCAGCGGCCTGAAGGCCCTGTTCCAGCTGGAAATTCGCTACGAGCCCGACACCGGCGTCATCGAAAGCACCGTGCGTCCCCTGTTCCAGGGCCAGAGCCGGGTTGGTCTGCAAGGCGACTTCGGCACCATCCGCCTGGGCCGTGGCCTGACCGCCTTCCAGGAAACCAGCACCGCCTACGAACCCTGGTCGGGCATGCCCGCCGTGGCCGGCTACCAGACCGACCTTCAAGTGGCCGGCTACACCTCCGATCCGATGAGCGTGGCCGGCAACTCGCTGAACCGCTTCTCCAACGCGGTGTTCTACAACACCCCGGTACTGGGCGGCATCTTCCAGCTGAACGTGACGGTGGCCACCAAGGAAGCCAACAACAATCCCGTCATCATCGGCCGCGGCACGGCCGCCGCGCCGCAGTTCCCGGCCAACAGCATGGCGCCGGTCCATCCGTATTCGATCAGCGGCACCGCCACCCAGGGCCCGTTCTCGGCCTACGCCGCGTATGAGCGCAACGCCGTGTCCACCAAGCTGTGGTCGGTCGGCGCCTCGTTCAAGGCCACCAAGGATCTGAAACTGATGGGTTCCTACCAGCACCAGGACCAGGACTACAGCCTGCCGATCAATCCCGACACCAAAGCCTGGCTGGTGGGCGCCAACTACACGGTCGGCCCGGGACTGATCCGCGCCGGTATCGGCCGCAAGACGCCGGACAATGCGCTCAACAGCCCGCTGATCGCCAAGACCAAGCAATTCTCGCTCGGCTACGACTACAACCTGTCGCCGCGCACCTATCTGTACGTCGACGGCACCCGCAAGAAGCTGACGCCGGCCGCCACCTTCAATTACTACAGCATGGGTATCCATCACAACTTCTAAGCGGCGCAGTCGGCAAGAACTGCCAGCGTGAGTTGGGGAATGACGGGCATGGGACACCATGTCCGTTTTTTTTCGTTTAAAATTGCACACCACCACCGCATAGCAAAGTACCTCGATGACCGCCCCACTGGATTCCACCCTCGTTGCACAATTCCTGACCGACAACCCGCAGTTCTTCGACGAGCACGCGGACCTGCTGGGCGAGATCAAGCTGGCCAGCCCGCTGACGGGACGCGCCGTCTCGCTGCAGGAGCGCCAGATGGAAGTGTTGCGCGACAAATACAAAGCGCTGGAACTGCGCATGAGCAACCTGATGCGCCTGGCCTCGGAAAACGAAGCCATCGCCAACAAGTTCCACCGCTGGACCCAGGTGCTGTTGCAATCGGAAGACGTGGGCTCGATGCCGTTCTCCGTGGTCAACGGCCTGAAGACCGCATTCGAAGTACCGCAAGTGACGTTGCGCATCTGGGGCACCGCGCCGGATTACCTGGACGAATGGTTCGTCAAGGGCGTGTCGGAAGATGCGCGCATCTTCGCCAACAGCCTGCTGGCCCCGTACTGCGGCGCCAACAAGGACTTTGAAGCGGTGCGCTGGCTGGACGACGCCTCGGCCGTGGTATCGACCGTCATCATCCCGCTGCGCAAGCCGGGCGACAAGCAAGCCTTCGGCCTGCTGATCATGGGTTCGCAGGACGCCAACCGCTTCACCTCGCTGATGGCGACCGACTTCCTGGTCCACATCGGCGAAACCTCCAGCACCGCGCTGGCCTGGCTGCTGGCCTGAGGCCTGCCCCGATGAGCGACGCTCCAGACCCCAAGCTGGCCTGGATCGACGCTTACCTGGCCCACCTGGCCGGCGTGCGCCGGCTCTCTCCCCACACCGTCGCCGCCTACGCGCGCGACCTGCAGGAATTGGCAGGACTGTCCGGCGCCGTCGAGTGGACCGCGCTCGACCACCACGCCATCCGCCGCCTGACCGCCAAACTGCACGCCCAGCAACTCGATCCGCGTTCGATCGCGCGCAAGCTGTCGAGCTGGCGCGGCTTTTTCAACTGGCTCGGCGAGCACACGCCGCTGGCCGCCAACCCGGTGCAGGGCGTGCGCGCGCCCAAGCGCGCCAAGACCCTGCCGCGCGCGTTGTCGGTCGACGATGCCGTGCAGTTGGTCGCACCGCCCCGCCCGGTCGCCGGCGCCTCGCCCGAGCCGGCCGAGCTGTGCAACCGCGCCATGTTCGAACTGTTGTATTCCAGCGGCCTGCGGGTGTCCGAACTGGTGGGCCTCGACCTCACGCCCGGCAAGGACAGCCTGGGCTGGGTGGAAACCGGCAACCGCGAGGTGACCGTCACCGGCAAGGGCAACAAGCGGCGTACGGTGCCGGTGGGCAAGGCCGCGCTGGAGGCGCTGCAAGCCTGGCTGGCGGTGCGCCCGGCGCCGGCCGACGGCGGCAACGCGCTGTTCCTCAGCACGCGCGGCACCCGCGTCTCGCCGCGCGTGATACAGCAGCGGCTGCAGGCCCACGGCGTGGCCAACGGCGCGCCGGTGCACGTGCACCCGCACATGCTGCGCCACTCCTTCGCCTCCCACGTGCTGCAATCATCGGGCGATTTGCGGGCAGTACAGGAAATGCTGGGCCACTCCAGCATCAGCTCGACCCAGGTTTATACCGCGCTGGACTTCCAGCACCTGGCCGAGGTTTACGACAAAGCCCACCCGCGCGCCAAGCTGAAGTAGTTTTTCCGCAGCGCGTGCTGATATCGCTCAATCAGGCGAATTGCAAGCGCCGGAAAAATTCCGGCATAATCGCCCGATTGCATCCACGCATTTTGAAACTATAAACAACATGGCCATGATTCCCACCACCATCCTGACCGGCTTCCTCGGCGCCGGTAAAACCACCCTGCTCAACCGCATCCTGCAGGAACAGCACGGCATGCGCATTGCCGTCATCGAGAACGAATTCGGCCAGGAAAACATCGACAACGAGATCCTGGTGCAGGACACCGGCGAACAGATCGTGGAAATGAACAACGGCTGCATCTGCTGCACCGTGCGCGGCGACTTGATCGTGGCGCTGAGCAATCTGGCGCAAAAGCGCGAAGCCGGCGAAATCCAGTTCGACCGCGTGGTGATCGAGACCACCGGCCTGGCCAATCCCGGCCCGGTGGCGCAGACCTTCTTCGTTGACGAGGAAGTGGGCGCTCACTACATGCTGGACGCCGTGGTCACCGTGGTGGACGCCCGCCACGCCATGGAGCAGCTGGACCAGCACGAAGAAGCCCAGCGCCAGGTCGGTTTCGCCGACAAGCTGCTGCTGTCCAAGGCCGATCTGGTGACCGAGGAACAGCTGGCGGCGCTGACCGCGCGCCTGGCCCGCATCAATCCGCGCGCCCCGGTCAGCAAGTCCGATTTCGGCCGTGCCCCGATCACCGAGGTGCTGGACCTGAAGGGCTTCAACCTGAACGACAAGCTGGAACTCGATCCGGACTTCCTGCTGACCGAACAAACCCACGAGGAAGGCCACGTGCACGACGAGCACTGCGGCCACGACCACCATGAGCATGACCACGACCATGGCCACGAGCATCACGGCCATGACCACCACCACAGCCACCACAGCGACGACATCGCCGCTTTCGTCTTCAAAAGCAACCGTCCGTTCGACACCGCCAAGCTCGACGAGTTCCTCGGCGGCCTGGTCAATGTATATGGTCCTCGCATGCTGCGCTACAAAGGCGTATTGTTCATGCAGGATGCCGACCGCAAGGTAGTATTCCAGGGCGTGCACCAGATCATGGGCAGCGACCTCGGCGCGAAATGGGGAGAAAACGACGTTCGTGGCAGCAAAATGGTATTTATAGGCAAAAATCTCCCTAAAGACATCTTTATTAGCGGTTTAGAACAATGTCTGGTATAAACTATCCGGGTTTTGTGGGGATGGCTAAATAGCCACGAACCCGGGCTGATTAATGTTCCAACTCTGTCGTATCGAAGGTAAGCGAAGTTATGACCAAAACTAATAAATCGACCCCAGCCGCCGCTGACCGCATCCTGACCGAAGAAGAAATTCTGAAGATGGATGACAAGGATTACATGAATCCTGCGCAAATGGCCTTCTTCAAGGCCAAGCTGCAGGCCCTGGAAAAAGAGCTGCTGAAAAACGCCGGCGAAACCACCGAACACCTGCGCGAAACCGTGCTGGTGCCGGACCCGGCCGACCGCGCCACCATCGAGGAAGAGCACGCGCTGGAACTGCGCACCCGCGACCGCGAGCGCAAGCTGCTGAAGAAAGTTCAGCAGTCGATCGCCGCCATCGATGGCAACGACTACGGCTGGTGCGAAGAAACCGGCGAGCCGATCGGCATTCCACGCCTGATCGCCCGTCCGACCGCCACGTTGTCGCTGGAAGCCCAGCAACGCCGCGAACTGAAGCAGAAACTGTACGGCGATTAATTCCCGCCATTCCCATCAAGAAGCACGCGCCTCACGCCGCGTGCTTTTTTTATGCGGAAAGCAGCTACACTAGGCGGCTATGGGATTGTTCTCTCTCTTCAAGAAAACCGAGCCGCTGCCGCCGCTGACCGACGACGAGCAGGCGCGGCTGGCCGCCAACAGCGAAGCCGAACGCCTGAGCCAGCAGGCGCGCCAGCGCGAGATCGCCCGCGCCACCGCCATGAAGATCGACGCCATCGAATCGGCGATGGCGGCCGACATCTTCAGCCAGGGCGAACCGGCGTGGGGCAGCCAGCGCCCGGCCCGGCCGCCGCGCGCGAGCAACGATGCCGAGCCGCTCGACGATTTCCCGACCACCATGCTGATGGGCGACGAGGAACTGCCGCTGGCCAGCGCCGACGACAGCACGCCGCTGGTCGAGGAAATCGCCATTCTGTACGCCAACGGCCAGGCCGCCGTGGCCCAGCAGATGCTGGTCGACGCCGTGGCCGGCGCCAACCACAACAGCGACCGCAGCGCCTGGTGGATGCTGTTCGACCTGTACCAGGTCAGCGGCCAGCAGGACGCCTTCGACAACCTGTCGATCGACTACGCCAGCACCTTTGAAACCTCGCCGCCGCCGTGGCACGCGCCGGCCGTGCTGTCCGCCCACTCGCCGGACTGGGCCGGGCTGACGCCGACCGAATCGTTCGCCGGCGTGCTCGACCAGCACATCGCTCCGCAGCTGGAGCGCCTGCGCCAGCTGGCAGCCGACCATCCCGTGTTGCGGCTGGAACTGATCCGCGTGACGGCGGTGGCGGCCAACGGCGCCGCCCTGCTGCTGGAAACGCTGCGCCAGCTGCAACAGCAGCAGCGCGAGCTGATCTTGGTGGGCGCGGCGACGCTCAGCGCGCAGATCCGCGCCAACCTCGCCATCGGCCGCCGCGACGAAGGCGAAGCCGTGTGGCTGCTGCTGCTGGAACTGCTGCAGCTGCAAAACCGCGAAAAGGAATTCGAGCAAATCGGCATGGACTACTGCGTCACCTTCGAAGTGTCGCCCCCCTCGTTCACGGCGCCGCACCAGGTCGCCATGGCGCCGGCGCAACAGGTTTCGGCTTCGCCCGACCGCTTCATGTTGCCGCCGATCATAGAACATCAACTTGGCGCCCTGCTGCCGGCGATACAACAGTATGCTGAGCAATATCCGGCCCTGGTGTTCGACTGCTCGCGCCTGACCCGCATCGACTACGCCAGCGCGATCCAGCTACACACGGTATTGCAGCCCTGGGCCGGCGAGGGGCGCAAGCTGGCCTTCCGCGACGTCAATCACCTGGTCGCTGCCCTGCTGCGGCTGCTGGGCTTTGCCGGCCTGGCGCGGATTTATCCCCACAAGTATTAACTTGCAATTCTAGTTCCCGGCCCCACTTTTTGGTCTTGAAGCAGCCCGCATCATTACTTTGAGGTAACTATGGAACAATTTCACGGCACCACCATTTTGTGCGTGCGTCGCGGCAAGGAAGTCGCGCTGGGCGGCGATGGCCAGGTCACGCTCGGCAACATCGTCATGAAGGGCACGGCCCGCAAGGTGCGCAAGGTGTACCAGGGCAAGGTCCTGGTCGGCTTCGCCGGCGGCACCGCCGACGCCTTCACCCTGCTCGACCGCTTCGAAGGCAAGCTGGAAAAGCACCAGGGCAACCTGCTGCGCGCCTCGGTCGAGCTGGCCAAGGACTGGCGCACCGACCGCGTGCTGCGCCGCCTGGAAGCCATGCTGCTGGTGGCCGACAGCGAATCGACGCTGGTGATCACCGGCAACGGCGACGTGCTGGAACCGGAGGATGGCGTCGGCGCCATCGGCTCGGGCGGCACCTACGCGCAGTCGGCGGCCAAGGCGCTGGTCGAGAACACGGAACTGTCGCCGGCGGAAGTCGTCAAAAAATCACTGACCATCGCCGGGCAGCTGTGCATCTACACCAATCTGAACCACATCATTGAGACACTGGATCCAGCATGAACATGACCCCGCAGGAAATCGTCGGCGAGCTCGACAAACACGTGGTTGGCCAGGGCAAGGCCAAGAAAGCGGTCGCCATCGCACTGCGCAACCGCTGGCGCCGCCAGCAGGTGGAAGAGCCGCTGCGTCATGAAATCACGCCGAAGAACATCCTGATGATCGGCCCGACCGGCGTCGGCAAGACCGAGATCGCGCGCCGCCTGGCCAAGCTGGCCGACGCGCCCTTCATCAAGATCGAAGCCACCAAGTTCACCGAGGTCGGCTACGTGGGCCGCGACGTCGACACCATCATCCGCGACCTGGTCGACATCGGCGTCAAGCAGACCCGCCTGGCCGAGATGGCCAAAGTGCGCACCCGCGCCGAAGACGCTGCCGAAGACCGCGTGCTCGACATCCTGCTGCCGCCGGCGCGCGACTTCGGCTTCACGCCGTCGGCCAGCACCGAGGCGCCGAAGGACGACGCCACCCGCCAGACCTTCCGCAAGCGCCTGCGCCAGGGCGAGCTGGACGACAAGGAAATCGAGATCGAGCTGGCCGAAGCCGGCCCGCAGATGGAAATCATGGCCCCGCCCGGCATGGAGGAAATGACCGAGCAGATCAAGTCCATGTTCTCCGGCATCGGCGCCCAGCGCAAGAAGGCGCGCAAGGTCAAGATCAAGGAAGCCATGAAGTTCCTGGTGGACGAGGAAGCGGCCAAGCTCATCAACGAAGACGAGATGAAGCAGAAAGCCATCCAGAACGTGGAGCAGAACGGCATCGTGTTCCTGGACGAGATCGACAAGATCGCCTCGCGCTCGGAAGTGGGCGGCGCCGACGTCTCGCGCGCCGGCGTGCAGCGCGACCTGCTGCCGCTGGTGGAGGGCACGACCGTCAACACCAAGTACGGCATGATCAAGACCGACCACATCCTGTTCATCGCCTCGGGCGCCTTCCACCTGGCCAAGCCGTCGGACCTGATTCCCGAGCTGCAAGGCCGCTTCCCGATCCGGGTGGAACTGGAATCGCTGTCGATCGCCGATTTCGAACGCATCCTCACCAGCACCGACGCCTGCCTGACCAAGCAGTACGAAGCCTTGCTGGCAACGGAAGACGTGAAACTGGAATTTGCGCAGGAAGGCATCACGCGCCTGGCGGAGATCGCCTACTCGGTCAACGAACGGACCGAAAACATCGGCGCGCGCCGGCTGTACACGGTGATGGAAAAGCTGCTGGAAGAGTTGTCGTTCACAGCCACTGAAGACACCGGCAAGACCGTGGTAATCGATGCGGCGTATGTGAATGCGCGCCTGGATGCGCTGGCGGTCAACGAAGACCTGTCGCGTTACGTGCTGTAAGGTGGAAACCCTCAGCGGGCGCCGGTCGTGGCGCCCGCTCTCAGGTTAAAAGTTGTAACGCAAGCCGGTGCCCAGCGTCGGCTTGGTATTTTTCTCATAGGCGTTCAGGTGGACCGGCATGTAGCTCAGGTCGACCGTCAGCGACACATTTGGGTTGAGCCGGTACGCCAGGCCAACGCCCGCCGTCACGCCGCCACGGTCATAGCTGTTGTCTTGTCCGGCATAGCCTGCATAACGGGAGCGGGTGGTGGCGTGCGCATAGTTGCCACCCAGCCGGCTGGTCAGCGTCCAGTTTTCGTTCAGAGGCAACGCCGTAGTCCAGTTGACGCCGATGCCGTTCGCGCGCACCCGGTTTCCGCCCGAATAACTGAAATCCCCCCACTGGAATACTCTGGACTCGGTGCCCAGCGTAAACACCATCAATTCCACCGCATGCACCTGCTCGGTGCCCAGCTTGTAGCCGGCGTAGGCGCGCACCAGGCTGGTGTTGTTGCTGAACTGGGTGCCGACGTCCGCGCCCACATAGACAGGCGACGGTTCGGCGCCCACTGCGCTGCCGCAACCGGCGCCGATCACCATGGCCATCGCCACTTTCAACATCGTGTTGGACATCTCTTCTCCGTAAGGTAGTTCAGGGCGCCGTCTCTACTACGAGAGACAGCGCAAGCAGTGTCCCCCACTTCGCGCGGATGTACTAATTAATTATTCCAGGGAGAGATTTTCACACCGACGGGTATCGTGATACGATACCTTTTGTTTTTTTACCAAGGCGTAAAATGAGCTCACCGGAACTACTGCTGCAAGTGCTGCGGACCCAGATGCGGGCCGCCGGCGTGACCTACAAAATGCTGGCCGAGCGCATTGCGATGAGCGAATCGAGCGTCAAGCGCATGTTCGGCCAGCAGGACATGTCGCTGTCGCGGCTGGCGCAGATCTGCAAGGCGGCCGGAGTGCCGATGGAAGACGTGCTGCGCGGCGCGGCCGACGCCACGCCGCAGGCGGACCGGCTCACGCTGACGCAGGAAAAATCGCTGCTGGCCAATCCCAAGCTGTTGCTGATGGCGATCAGCTGTCTCGGGCACTGGACGCTGGAACAAGTGCTGGAAACCTACGCGCTGACGGAGCCGGAATGCATCGTCCTGCTGGCCGAGCTGGACCGCCTGGGCCTGATCGAACTCAAGCCGCTGAACCGCTACCGCCTGCGCGTCTCGAACGCCTTCCGCTGGCTGCCGGACGGTCCGGTGCAGCAATTCTTCCGCGAGCACGTGGTGGACGATTACTTCGGCGGCAGCTTCGACGGCGCCGGCGAAACGCTGCTCTGCCTGCCGGCACGGCTATCGCTGCCAAGCGCGCAGGAACTGGTGGGACGCGTGCAGCAACTGGCGGGCGAGCTGGCGCGGCTGCACCAGGGCGACCGCCGCCTGGGAGCGCACGAGCGCGACGGCTTCACCCTGCTGGTCGGCTTCCGCTCCTGGGAATTCGCCGCCTTCACCGCCCTGCGCCGCAAATAAATTACCAGATCGGGCCGAGGAACAGGTAGGCGCTGCTCTTGCCACCCTTGGTGGTGCCGGTGCCGAAGTACAAGGGTCCGAAGCGCGTGTCGACCGCGATGAAGCCGCTGGCTGCCTGCTTGAGCTTGCCCCAGCTGAGCGGATCGGTCGGGCTGTAGGCGGCGCCGGCTTCGAGCGAGAAGCCGAGCCGCACGTCGCCGCCCAGCGCCGCCGGCATGGCGCCGATGCTGCGCGCCATCACCACCCGGCCCAGCACCGTGCGGCTGCCCACCACCGATTCCGGCGTGGTGCCCGACAGGCGCAGGAAGCCGCCCAGGTTGTTATCCCCTGCGCCGCCCTGGCTGCGCGCCCATTCCGCGTACACGTGGCCGGCCCAGCGGCCAGTGTGGAACGCCTCCAGCCCCTGCAGGCTTTGCCGCGTCGGCACCGGCGCGCTGTTCTTCGATTTTTCCACCGCGCGCTGCCACTCCAGGCTGAACAAGGTGCCGCGCGTCGGGAAGGCGATGGTGTCCAGGGTATCGATGTTGAAGCTCAGCGCCTGCACCGTCTGCAGCGCGCGCATGTTGGTCAGGTCTTCCGGAATGCTCAGATGCTGATTGCTGACCTGCCGTCCCACCGAGTAACGCACGTCGCCCCAGCGCCCCAGCTGCCGCCCCACCCCCACCGAGGCGGCCGTGTAATCGTAAGCCACACGCACCTGGCGGAAGCCGCTGGTGTTGAAAATGTCGCTCGAACCGGACGCGTATTCCAGCGCCGGCGCCACATACCACTGCGACCCCGGCCCCAGCGGCTGCCAGAACTGGAAGCCCAGCGCGCGCTGGGTGCCCACGCTGCCGATGGTGCGCAACTCGGCGCCCCAGTCGTTGAGCGACGACAGCACGTGCATGGCCTTGAACTGGAAGGCGCTGTTCTCGCTGAAGTCGCTGTTCAGCTCCAGGCCCACGCGCAGGCGGCTGTGCGCCCAATCGGCCTCTGTCGGTTTGATCAGCACGCTGCGGCCGTTCTCATCGTCGCGCACTTCCGTCTCCACGCGCGACAGGTCGCCGCGTCCGAACAGCTGGTTGCCGGCGGCGGTGGCTTGCTCGCTGGTGACCATCTGGCCCAGTTTCAGGCCGCTCTGCACTTCCAGTTCCTTGGGATTGATACGGCCGCTGGGCGCCACTTCCAGCCTGGTCAACTTGACCGGCTGGTCGATCGCCACCGGCGCCGAGGAGCGGTTCACTTCATACGAGGCGTACTGCGACTCCGGCAAGGCCAGTCCCACCAGCTTGGCGCTCATGGCGCGCACCGCCGCCTCGCCCTCCTTCATGGCGCGGTCATGGCGACCGAAATCGAGGAAGCCGATGCCGCCCAGGTCCGGCTGCAACAGCACGTCGCTGGGCCGCAGTTCCTTGAGCGAGCGCTGGACGTTCTGCTCGGTGAGGATCTGCAGCATCTGCTGCGCCACGCTGACCGCGCTCACAAGTTCCTTCTCCTGCGCCAGCGGCGTGCCGACATTCACGGCGATGATGATGTCCGCACCCATCTCGCGCGCCACGTCCACCGGCAGGTTGCGTACCAGGCCGCCGTCCACCAGCAGGCGCTGGTTCACGCGCACCGGTGCGAACACGCCCGGCACGGCCAGCGATGCGCGCATCGCCAGGAACAGCGGCGTGTCGGTCAACTCCACCAGTTCGCCGGTGACCAGGTCGGAAGCGACGGAGCGGAACGGCAGCTGCAGCAGGTTGGCCGGCTTGTCGCGCGCGCCGGGCGGCAGCACGCGGGTCAGCGCCAGTTCCAGCGCTTCGTTGCCGGCGGCGGCCGGCGGCAACGAGACGCCGTCCAGGTGCGCGCCGAATTCAATGCGCGACGGCAGCAGCAGGTCTTCCTCGCGGCGCCGCGCCACCAGTTGGTCGCGCGGCGGACGGTCCGCCACCACGGCGTTCCAGTCGGTACGGCGCACCAGTTGTTCCAGTTGATCGACCGAGCTGCCGGCCGCGTACGCGCCGCCGACCACGCTGCCCATGCTGGTGCCGACCACGATGTCGACCGGGATCCGCAGTTCCTGCAAGGCGCGCAGCACGCCGATGTGGGCGAAGCCACGCGCGCCGCCGCCGGACAACACCAGCGCGACTTTGGGACGCGGCTTGATGGCGGCATCCGGTGCCACCGACGTGGCATTCGGTTGCAGCGCCGCCGGCGCCGGCGCGGCGCACGCGATGGACAAGAAAAAGCCGCAGCATAAAGCTGCGGCCAGATTACGCATATAAGCCATAGGCCATCCTATTGACGGTCATTGGAGGGAATTGGTGGAATGCCCATCGGGGCGATGCCGCGTTGCGGTGGTTGCGGATTCTGCGTGTTTTGCTGCGCCTGGCCGGAAGACTGCATCACCGGCGCCGGCTGCACTGGTTGTTGCGGCTGTTGCTGCGGCGGCGGCTGCACCACCGGCGGTGGCGCGGCGGGCAAAGGCGTCAGCTGGCCCGGCATGGTGGCCGGTCCGTTGGACGCGCCGGCGTCGCTCGGCAGGTCCACGCGTTTGATCACGCCGCCCTCCGACAGGATCACGTGCCGCGCATGGACTTCCTTGACGATCACGCCCGGCACCACTTCCTTGCCGACCGCCAGCGCCACGGCCGGCTTGTCGTCGACCGAGATGATGGCCGCGCTATCGTTGCCGCGTGCGGCGACCACGCCTTTCAGATGGTAGTTGCTGACGGCGGCCACGCTCACCTGGCCACCGAACAGGCCCTTGGCCGCATCGAGGTTGATGCCCATCGGCGGCGGTGGCGGCGGCGCGGCGATGGCGCGCTGCTGCGGCTTGAACAACTGCAGTCCCCAGTAAGCCAGCGATGCGGACAACAGCACCACGGCGAGAACAGTAACGATTAAGGGCAAACGCTTCATGGTGTCCTTGTTGTATTCCTGACGATCAGCGTACCAGCTGATTAATTTCGATAATAGGCATCAGCACCGCCAGCACGATCAGCAGCACCACCACGCCCATGGCCAGGATCAGGGCCGGCTCCAGCAGGCCGGCGATGGTCAGCGTGCGGCGTTCCAGATCGGCTTCCTGCGCGGCGGCCGCGCGGTCCAGCATGGCCGGCAGCTCGCCGGTGATTTCGCCGGCGCGGATCATGTGGATCAGCATGGGCGGGAAATGCTTTTGCGCCGACAACGCGCGCGCCAGGCTCACGCCTTCGCGCACGGCGTCGCTGGCCTCTTCCACCAGCTCGCGCATGGCGACGTTGTTGAGCGTATCGCGGCTGGTTTCCAGCGCGCGCAGGATCGGCACACCGGAACCGGTGGTGATCGCCAATGTGCTGGCAAAGCGCGCGGTGTTCAGGCTGCGTTCGAACTTGCCGTACAACGGCGCGGTCAGCAGCCAGGTATGCCAGCGCCGCTTGAGCACAGGATTCTGCAACGCGCGCCGCCACATGAACCAGGCGCCGACCAGGGCGATGCCGACCACGATGCCGTAGTTGCGCACGAAGTCCGACACCGCCAGCATCACCACCGTCAGGAACGGCAGCTTCTGCTTGGTATTGGCGAACACCGACACGATCTGCGGCACCACATAGGTCAGCAGGAAGATCACGATGGAGAACGCCACCACGGTGACGATGGCCGGATAGGTGAACGCCAGCCGCACCTTTTGGATCAGCGCATTGCGGCGCTCGATGTAGTCGGCAAGGCGCGACAGCACGCGCGACAACTGGCCGATCTGCTCACCGGATGCGACCAGCGCGCGGTAGATCTCGGCGAAGTCGCGCGGATGGCGTCCCAGCACGGCGGACAGCGAATCGCCGCCGATCACTTCCGAACGCACCGAGGCGATCAGGTCGCGCAGGTAGGGACGTTCGGCCTGCTCCAGCAAGGCGGTGAAGGCCTGCTCCAGCGGCAGGCCGGCTTCCAGCAAACTGGCCAGCTGGCGCGTGAACAGCGCCAGCTCGGTCGAGGTTAACCGCTCACCGAGGCCACGGCTTTTGGCCATGCCGGAGGAATCGACCTGCGCGGCGATGGCGTCCACCTTGAGCGGCACCAGTCCCTGCGAACGCAGCTCGGCGCGTGCGGAGCGCGGGCTGTCCGAATTCAGGACGCCCTTCTTGGTGGCGCCGCCGGCGTCGACGGCTTCATAACGGAATGCAGGCATGCCTTGTCCTCTAGTCCTTGGTCACGCGCATCAATTCGGCCTGCGTGGTGGTGCCGCTGGCCAGCCAGCGCTCGCCGTCGTCGCGCATGGTCTGCATGCCGTCGCCGATGGCGGCGGCCTTGATCTCCGCTTCCGAGGCGCGGTTGTGGATCTGCGCGCGGATCTGCTCCGTGGTCTCCAGAAATTCGTAGACGCCGACGCGGCCCTGGTAGCCGGTCTGGCCGCAATGCTCGCAGCCGACCGCGTGCCACAACTTGCCGTCGTAGGTTTTGCAGCTCGGGCACAGCTTGCGCACCAGGCGCTGCGCCAGCACGCCGAGCAATGTGGACGACAGCAGGAATGGTTCGATGCCCATGTCCAGCAAGCGAGTGACGGCGGCGGCAGCGTCGTTGGTGTGCAGCGTGGCCAGCACCAGGTGGCCGGTCAGCGAAGCCTGCACCGCGATCTGCGCGGTTTCCAGGTCGCGGATCTCGCCGATCATGATCACGTCCGGGTCCTGGCGCAGGATGGCGCGCAGGGCCTTGGCGAAGGTCATGTCGATGCGCGGGTTGACCTGGGTCTGGCCCACGCCCGGCAAGTCGTACTCAATCGGGTCTTCCACCGTCATGATGTTGGTGGTGGAGGCGTTCAGCAGCGACAGCGCGGCGTACAGCGTGGTGGTTTTACCGGAGCCGGTAGGACCGGTCACCAGCACGATGCCGTGCGGCTGGTTGATCAGCGCGTCGAACTTCGGCAGCATCACTTCGCTCATGCCGAGGTGGTTCAGGTCGAGGCGTCCGGCTTCCTTGTCCAGCAAGCGCAGCACGGCGCGTTCGCCGTGGCCGGTCGGCAGCGTCGAGACGCGCACGTCCACCGGCTTGCCGCCGATGCGCAGCGTGATGCGGCCATCCTGCGGCAAGCGTTTTTCCGCGATGTCCAGCTGCGCCATGATCTTGATACGCGAGATCAGCGAACCGTGGATCGCCTTGCGCGGACGGACGATATCGCGCAGCGTGCCGTCGACGCGGAAGCGCACCACCGAGGTCTGCTCGAACGGTTCGATGTGGATGTCGGAGGCGCTGTCGCGCAGCGCCTGCGTCAGCAGCGCGTTGATCATGCGGATCACCGGCGCGTCGTCGGACGATTCCAGCAGGTCTTCGATGGCCGGCACGTCCTGCAGCAGCTTGGTCAGATCGAGGTCGGCGTCGAATTCCTCGGCCACCATGGAGGCGTTGCCGCCCGAGCTGGCGTAGGCCGTGGCGATGGCGGCTTCCAGGTGGGCGCGCGTCATCTGTTTCAGTTGGATGCGGCCGAAACGGCGCGACACTTCAGCGATGGCGGCCGGTGCGGTGGCGCCGCACATCAGCACATCGACGGTGTTTTCGGCATCGTCGCTGTGCTGGGCCAGCACCACGAAGTCGCGGGCGAAGGCGTAAGGGAGAAGATTGCTCATATCGCTGTGATCACTGTTGCGGCGCTGGCTGCAGGTTCGATGCACCGCCCGGAATGCGCAGCGGCAGCGGCGCCGGCGGCACCGGCGCGGCGACCGGACCACCGGTGACCGGGGCGCCGTTCTCCAGCTTCGGCAGGATAGGCTGGCCCAGGTCTTTCACCAGGATGGTGTCCGGCGGTTTGATGGCTTCCTGCTGCGTGCGCATGTAGTCGTAACGGTCGGTGGCCAGGCTGATGCTTTGCTCCTTGTTGCGAATCACCACAGGGCGCAGGAACACCATCAGGTTGGTCTTCTTGCGGGTGCGCGACTGCGACTTGAACAGATTGCCCAGTATCGGGATGTCGCCAAGGCCGCGCACCTTGTCGGTGCCGTCACCTTCGGTGTCTTCAATCAGGCCGCCCAGCACGATGATCTGGCCGTCGTCGGCGATCACGTTGTTCTCGATGACGCGGTTGTTCAGGGTGATGCCGGAAGCGGCGGTCAGCGTCGATTTATCCACGCTCGACGTCTCGTGGTAGATCGCCATCTTGATGGTGCCGCCTTCGGAAATCTGCGGACGCACTTTCAGCGTCAGGCCGACGTCCTTGCGGTCGATGGTCTGGAACGGATTGCTGTTGGTGCCGGAGGTGGTGGTGTACTGGCCGGTCAGGATAGGCACGTTCTGGCCGACGCGGATGGTGGCCAGTTCGTTGTCCAGCGTGACCATGTTCGGCGTCGACAGGATGTTGGCGTTGCCGTCCGATTCCAGCGAGTGCGCCAGCGCGCCCAGTCCCAGCGCGCCGCCAATCTGCTTGAAGATGCCGATCGACAGGCCGTTGTTCGGGATGCCGGCGCCGTTGTTGGCGTAGATCGAGGTCAGCGCGCTGTCGGTGCCGCTGGTGGTGAACGACTGCACGCCGCCGATGCGGTATTTGCTATTGGCGTCGCCCGAGGCGCCGACCCACTGCACGCCGAACTCGGAGGCCTTGTCGGACGTAACTTCAACGATCAGCGATTCGATGTAGACCTGCGCCCGGCGCACGTCCAGCTGGTCGATCACCGCGCGCATATTGCGGTACACCGATTCCGGCGCCGTGATGATCAGGGTGTTGGTCGAGGCGTCGGCCTGGATGAAGCCTGCGCCACCGGAGCCGCCGCCGCTGCCCTGCTGCTGGCTGTTCGAGCCGCTCAGCAGAGGATTGCTAGGACCGCTGCTGCCACCGGTGGACGAATTGCCGCTGCCGCTGGTGCTATTGCTGCCGAAGCCACCGCTGTTGCCGCTGTTGTTCTGGCTACCGGTGCCGGTGCCCGTGCCGCTACCGGTGCCGCTGCCCTGCTGCCCCACCTCGCCCGACACCACCGAACGCAGGGTCTGCGCCAGCTTCACCGCTTCGGCGTTCTTCAGGTAGACCACGTGCACATTGCCCAGTTGCTGCGTCGGCTGATCGAGCTTGGCGATCAGCGACTTGGCCAGGTTGGAGCGCGCCGCCGACGGCGCACGCAGCACCAGCGAATTGGTGCGCGGGTCGGCCAGCACGGTGGTCTTGCCGCCATCTGCGGCGGCGCCGGCGTCCATCAACTTGTTGATCATGGTCGCCAGGTCGCTGGCGATGGCGTAGCGCACCGGGATCACGTCCAGGTCGGCCACCGCCGGCGCGTCGAGCGCGGCGACGATTTTCGCCAGGCGCTTGATGTTGTCGGCGTAATCGGTCACCACCACGGTATTGTTGCCAGGGTTGGCGTTGATGGTGTTGTTCGGCGAGATCAAAGGCCGCAGCACGGTCACCACGTTGGCAGCCGATTCGTAATTGAGGCGGAAGATCTGGCTGACGATCTGGTCGCCCTTGGCCTGTGGCGCATCCACCTGCGTCGGGCTGGCCTGCAGCTTGGCGTCCGCTTCCGGCACCACCTTGGCGAAGCCGTCGCCGCTGACCACGGCGTAGCCTTGCAGGCGCAGCGCGGAGGTCAGCAGGCTGAATGCCTGCGACTTGGTGACCGGCTTTTCCGACACCACGGTCAGCGTGCCTTTCACGCGCGGATCGATCACGAAGGTGATGTTGGTGTAGTGCCCCACCGCCTTGATGACCGACTCGATATCGGCGCCGACAAAGTTCAGCGCGGCGTCGTCTGCGGCGGCATGCGCCAACGCAGGCAGCAGCAAGGCAGCGGTCGGTGCGGCGGCGCTGACCGCGCAGCACAGCATCGCACCTGCGCTCAGGCGGCGCAGCGCAGGAAGACGGGATGGGCTAACGAACTGGTTTTTCATAGTCTGAACTTTATCTTTAATGGAACTCTAAAGCGATCACGTTACGGTCATTACCTGGCTTGCGCTGGCCCAGCAAATTCAACAGATTGGCCAACGTCTCATCGTATCCTTGTGCTGCCTCGGCCTGGCCGGAAAACTGCAGGCGGCCGTTGTTCAAGCTTCCGCGCCCGCTCAACAGCAGCGGCCCTTTGACGGAGCTGAGCGCCAACTGCGCCTGCTGGCCATGCCAGTCCAGCGTCAGCGTGTAACTGCCCAGCGGGCGGATCGACGACAGGCGCGAGGCCATGTCGCTCATCTCCAGCGTGGTGCGGCCTTCAACGCTGACCTGGCGATTGAGCAGTGCCAGTTCCAGGCCGGTCCACGACAAGCGCATGCTGCCGCTGGGCGCCATGGTGTTGAGCGGTGCGCCCAGGCCGGACAGGCCTTCGGCCGGCAGCAGCAGCGCCGACGGACTCAGTTGCCATTGCGACCAGCCGCCCCGGAAGGTCACCGGCTGCGCCAACGCCTGCGGGTTCTCCAGCTGCATGTCGACCATGCCGACCAGCGCCAGCGGCGAAATCTTCCAGCTGAAGCGGCCCGGCAGCAGCGGCGTCACCGGGCCGTTGTTGCCCGCCGCACCGCCGACAAAGGCCGAACCGCGCCACAGCGTACCTTGCGCGTCCCCCAGCGTCAAACGGCCGCCGGTGCGCTGCTCGACGATGGAACCGAGCCAGGTGGCCGGGAAAAACACCAGCAACGTTGCGGCCATCGTCAGCGCGATGGTCAGCAACCATAGCACGGCGCGCTTCATCGGGCTCCCTGGCGCAGCGTCAGGCTGGCATTCACCACGCCCGGCGCATCCTGCGCGGTGAAACTGGCCTCGGTGACGGCGATGCGGCTTTCAACGCGGATCGCATCCAGCCATGCCACCAGCGCCGCGTACTGCACGCCGTTGAACTGGACCTTGGCGTAGTCGCCGGTGACGTTGAACGATTGCGCCGTGAGGCCGCGCGCGGTCAGGCCGGCGGTGAGGTTATCGCGCGTCATCGGCGTCGGCGCGATATTGTTCTGGCCTTGCAGCGCCTGCGCCTCGCGCGCCATGTTCTGCATTTCGGCGGCCTGCTGGTGCAGCTCCGGCAGCGTTTTCTGCAGCGTGGCGCGGCCCGTCAGCGCCGGGTCGACCAGCACGCCGTAGAACAGGCCCAGGCCGACCACGATGCCGCCGATGCGCAGCAGCTTGCGTTCCTGCTCGGTGCGCACCTGCCAGAAGGCGTCGGCGCGCAGGCGCAGTTCCTGGAATGGATTCGTCTTGCTCATGATTTTCCTCCGGCGGCGGGAATAATCTTCCAGCTGCCCGGCGTTGATTCCTGCATGTCCAGATTGCGGCCGGCCAGCGCGGCGCGCAACTGCGCCGCCGCCGCCGCGTCCACGGTGTTGGGCTTGACCTTGACCACCAGCGCGCGGTCCTTGTATTCCAGCGTGGCGATGATGTCGCGGCGCGGCAGCGCGCCCAGCGCTTCGCCGAAGGCGGCGCTCAGGCTGACGAATTCGTCGGCGCCGGTCTGGCCGCTATTGGCCTTGGCCAGACGAACGTTGCGCGCCATCTGGTCCATCGGCGCGGCCACCAGCGGTTCTTTCGGATACACCGACTTGAAGGTCTGGGTCATGGACTGGGTCACCACCTTGGCCTGGTTCTTCAGGCGCATCCACTCGATATTCATGCCCACCACGTTGACCAGCAGCGCCAGCACGGCGATGCGCAGCGGCCAGCGCCAGCGCTGCCATGCGCGTGCGGAGGAGCCGCCGGCGCCCAGCGCCGGCACCAGATCGAGGCCGGCGCCGCGCGCCGCCGCCACCCAGTGCGCCCAGTGGTCTTCTTCCAATGTCAGGTGCGATACCTCGACCGCCAGCGGCGCGAACTGCGCCATTTGCGCCGCGTGCAGGTACAGCGTAACCGGCTGCTCGCCGGCCAGCGCGCGCAATGTCTGCAGCGCCGCCAGCGGCTGCGCCGGCAGCGTCAGGCCCAGGCCTTCGTGCTGCGACTGGCGCATGATGAGGTCATAGCCGGCGTCGCCCTGCAGCAGCGTGGCCGAGACGGCGCCCGGCTGGAACGGCAGGCACAGTTGCGACGGCACCGCCGACACGGCGTGCGCGCCTTGCGCCAGCAGCGCCTTGACCAGCACGTCCAGCCAGGCGCGCTGCACCACGGCCACGGTGCGCAGGCCTTCGCTGTCTTCAGCGGTGGCGGCCAGCACGCAGTCGGCCGGATCGCCCAGCACATGTTCTTCCACCAGCGCCGGCAGCGCGGCCTTGAGCTTGGCGGCCGACAGCGGCGGCGCCTTGACCCGCAACAGCGTGGTGTCCGATGCGGCCAGCAGCAGCACCACGCGGCGCGCGGAGGCCACCATATCCGTCAGGTTCCCCAGCGGCGCAGCGCCCTGCTGCAGCAGATTGCCGCCATCGCCCACCAGCGCGAACGGGCAGGTCTGGGCCGCGCCGCTGTCGACGCTGGCCTTGGCCGGATAGCGGATAAATAGTGTAGTCAAAGGATCTCGCTTTCGTTCATCGCTGTTCTAGTATTCCCGTATCCATACCACCGAGGTAATGGGCTGCGTCGGCGCCCGCTTCAGCAGCGCCTGCGTTTCAAGCGTCGCCCGGTCCAGCCTCACCCGGCTGTACGCCAGGAAGTAATTGCTGCGCACGTCCCAACCTGCCGTAATGGTCTTGCCGCTCATCTGGGACTGCCCCGTGAAGCCTGTGGCGCTCAGGTACCAGGCAGTCTTGCGCGAATTGACCAACGCCGCCGCATCCGACAACGACAGGTTTGGCACCAATGCCGACAGCAGTTCCGCCGGCGCGGTGTTCACATTCAGCTTGGTGCCGCTTTCCGGCAGTATGATGACATAGTCGCGCAGCTGTTCAATGGCCTGCGGCGTAAAGCCGCTCACCGCCAGCAAATCCTCCACCCGCACCAGGCCGATGGGCTGATTGGTGGCGGTGGTCGTGGTGGTCGCGACAGGCTGCGTTCCGTCCGGCGGTCGCGACGCAGGCGGCGTGGCGTTCTTCACCAGCTCCGCTACGGCGACCGCCAGGCCGGAATCGAGCCGCAGGTTGGTCAGCAGGCGCTCGAACACCTCCACCTCGGCGGCAACCGGCTGCCCGCTGGCCGCCAGGTTGGCGAGATTGTAGCGGCCCTGCGCATCCGTCATGCGGCCGGACAGGGTGGCGTCGAAGTTCTCGCCCTGCATGCGCTCCCGCTCGACATAATCATCCAGCCGCGTCTCCTCCAGCGGCGTGGCCCACACGCCGTTGAGCTGCGTCACTTGCAAACTGTCGCTCAAGTCCTGGTTAAGAATCAGGCGACTCAGGTCCAGCGCACCGCGCAGAATCCAGCGCGTCTGCAATTGCAAGCGCTGGTTCTCCATCGAGCGCACCTGCACCTGCTGCTGCCAGAACAGGCTGGTGACGATGGTCACCGCCAGTGTCGTCAGCAGCAGCGCCGTCACCACGGCCACGCCTTGTTGCCGCTTGAGCTTCACAGTGCCCCCAGCAGGAAGGACTTCACCATCGGGATTTCCTGGCCCTGCTGCGTGATCGACACTTCCAGGCCCGTAGGCAGAACCGTCACGCCGGGCGCCCCCGCAGTCAGGGCGCCGGCCGCCGGCCGCCAGCCGCCGGCATTGCTGACCACACCGACGCCACTGTTGGCGGCGGGGACCCAGAAGCGCATCACCATATTCTGCACGCCCGCCTGCAGCGCCACGGCGGCGGCGGGATCGGTGTCACTCAGGGCGGCCTGCCATAAGCCGTCGAGCTGCGTCAGCTCGCGCGTGGAGGCCGACTCGCGCCGCGTCAGCACACCGTCCACCACGCGGTAAGACACCACCTGCAGGCGCGTCGGCTGGTTCTCGCCCAGCACCATGCGTACCAGCGTGATGCGGTTGTCTTCCGCCTGCAGGAAGGCGCGGTTGCGCAGCAGCGGGCCGATGGCCATGTTCTCGCAATCGCTCTGCATTTGCGCGAAGGCCAGCTGCAAGCCGCGCGACTGGTCCATGCCGGCCGTCAGCGTCTCGCGCGAGCGCACGATGCTATCGAGCCCGCGCCAGCCCAGCACCGCGATGATGGCCAGGATCGAGATGGCCAGCAGCAGTTCGATCAGCGTAAAGCCGCGCGCGCGCGAGGTCATGAGTTCAGCACCAGTTGGACCAGCTTGATGATGCGGCGCTCTGGATGCGAAGCCTCGTACACACTGACCTCCACCCGGCGGAAGCGCGGATTCGGGCTGGCGATGACCTCTTCCTCGCACACCAGCTGCAAATCGCCCTGCGGGCAGTCGTAGGTCTGCTTGCCGATTGGCGGGAACACCTTGGACAGGCGCATTTGCACCAGCCGGTTCTCGGCCGACCAGGTGGCCATCATATTGGCGCGCAGGCCGTCGCTGTTGGAAGTAAGGCTGCCGACCGCGCGCAACGAGGCGATCAGCGCGGTGGCGACGATCATCAGCGCGACCAGCACCTCCAGCATGGTGAAGCCGCGATTGAATGAAGTGTGTGATTTGAATGATGGCCGCATGCTATTCCACCGTGAAGTGGCCGATGCCGTCGGCGCGGATGGCAACACTGCCGCCGTCGCTGCCGGTCATGGTCAGCACAAAGGGTTTGTCGACCGGCTCGCGGCCGAAGATGATGCGCAGCGTCGGTTCCGGCAGCGCCGGCGTTGGGTCGAGCATCAGGGTCAGGGGCGCGTTCTTGAATTCGCGCTCGCGCAGCAGGTCGTCCTGCGTCACCTGCTCCCATTGCTTGTTATCGTTGCGGATCATGAAGCGGTAGTTTTCCGCGCCGGCCTCGAAGGCGATCTGGCGGTTGCGGACGATGGCTTCGTCGCGCGCCAGCTGCAGCAGCAGCGCGATGCGCTTGGCGTCCTGCTGCATGGACTGCTTCTGGCCCGGCATCGCGTTAAGCGACACCAGCCCCAAGGTGATGCCCAGGATGACCATCACCACCAGCAGTTCGATCAGCGTGAAGCCACGCTCGCGGCGCATGATGAACGATCAGTTATCCCAGGAGCCGATGTCGGCGTCATCGCCGGTGCCGCCTGGTTGACCATCGGCGCCGTAGGAGAACACGTCGATCTCGCCCTTGATGCCCGGCGACAGATACTGGTACTGGTTGCCCCACGGGTCCTTCGGCATCTTCTCGACATAACCGCCGGCCTTCCAGCCGTTGGCGGCCGGGCCGCCGGTCGGCTTCTCGATCAGCGATTGCAGGCCCTGTTCGGTGGTTGGATAGCGCTGGTTATCCAGCTTGTACAGCTTGAGCGCCTGCATGATGGTCGCGATGTCGACCTTGGCGGCGGCGACCTTGGATTCGCCGGTGCGGCTGATCAGCTTGGGCACCACCAGCGCGGCCAGCACGCCCATGATGACCACCACCACCATGATCTCGATCAGCGTAAAGCCGCGTTGCAGGCGATGGGCTGGGCGGCGGAGATTAAGCTTTTTCATAATTTGATAACACAAATAAAAATGAGTGCAGAGTATAAGGCGGAATCACGGCCATTGCGATGCCAGGTCGCGATTTAGCCGTGATTTATCCTCTTTGGCGCTTAAACAGCTCTTAATATGACAGTTTCTTTACAAGACCTTACGCTTTAATGGTGTTTTTTGGCGCTGCCTTCGATGCGTGCGCGGGCGCCCTCGTTGCTGCCGCCGTAGACCTCGACCACTGCCGTCGCGCTCTTGTCCACTTTCGGCGCATCGCCCACGAACGGCGCGATGCCCAGCGCCGCGTCGATCTCCTGCGGATAGATCAGGAAACCGCGCGTGATCACCGCCGACACCTTGCGCACGTCTTCGATGTTCCTGGTCGGGTCGCCGTCCACCAGCACGATATCGGCCAGCTTGCCCGGCGCGATGCTGCCGCGGTCATTCGAGGTGCGGGTGTAGCGCGCGCCGTTGCGGGTGGCAACCTGCAGCGCCTGCGCCGGTGTCAGCCCGGCCTTGACCAGCAGCGCCAGCTCCGAATGCAGCGTGAAGCCGGGAATATCGTCGGTGCCGGCGACGATAGGCACGCCGGCCTTGTACATGATGCCGACGAACTGCACCATCTTGGCGTAGGATTTCTCGTAGCGCTTGAGCTGCGCGTCGCCGTCGATCTTCATGGTGCCGACCTTGAAACCGCGCGCCACGTCCGGCGGCATGTGCGAAGCCACCGATGCGTAAGGCTCGTTGACGTCGCCGTCGCGCTGCTTGAGGAAGGCGAAGGTGGCCAGCGTCGGGTCGATGGAGATCTGCTTCTTCGCCAGGTAGGCCACGAAGTCCTTCACCGGCTTGGAATTGAAGTCCAGGTCCGCCACTTTCTCGGCCGGCAGCACGAAGCGGTTCAGGTTGCGCGTTTCGGTATCCGGCTTGACCAGGAAGTTCAGCAGCACCTGGTTGATGTGCTGGATCTCGTCGTAGCCCGCATCCAGCGCTTCCTGCGCGCGCAGGCCGGCCGGAATGTGGCCGGAAACGCGCATGCCACGGCTGTGCGCATAGGCGATGGTGTCCTTCAGGATGGCTTTCGGGAAGGAGTTATAAATCTTCAGCTGCGGATAGCCGCGTTCCGCGTACCAGTCGATGGCGTCCTTGGCTTCCTTCAGATCCTTGATGACGTAACCGAGATTGGCGCTGAACGGGCTCTCGCCCTCCAGGAAGCCGGCCGGCACCACCTGCGGCGCCAGCAGCTTGCCGGCGGCGGTTTCGTCCATCATCGCCTGCAGCTGCTTGTTGTCGTTGCCCATGTCGCGCACGCTGGTCACGCCGGCCGCCATGTCCAGCGCACTGGCCCAGCGGTCCACGTGGCCGTGCAGGTCGAACAGGCCAGGCAGCACGATGCGGCCGGCGGCATCGATCACGTTGTCGGCCTCGCGCACCGGCGCACCGGCCGGCTGCACGGAGGTGATGCGGCCGCGCAGAACGTAGATATCGGACGGTTGGCCGACGACGGCCTTCTCGCTGTCGAAGATGCGGGCGTTGCGCACCACGGTCAGACCGTTGAGCGGATGCTGCAGCTTGGCGGCGGCATCGGTCAGCATCTGCTGCTCGGCGGCTTTCTGCAGCTTGGCCAATTCCGGCGCCACGGCTTGCCAGCCCTCTTCCAGCATGTTGCCGAAGCCGGGGATGATCACGGCGAACAGGCGCGGCGCATCGCCGCTGGTGGCCCAGTAGAACGACGGCGACAGGCCGACACCGGTTTGCGCCAGCAGGCGCACGGTCTGTTTCTGGCCGGTGGCGCTGGTGACTTCCACGCGGTTCAGTTCACGCTGCGACAGCGTGCCCGATGGCAGCAGGGCCAGTTTGGCGTCCGGAGTTTTCGCCAGCGCCGAAATGGCGATCGACTCCACCTCGAAAGAACTGTTCAGCGGCAGGTAGGCGGCCGCGCCGCTGACGGTTTTCTCGCCCTGCTCGGTGGTCGACTTCCACTGCGCCTGGTCGCCCTTGCGGCTGAACTGCTCGTCCACCACCGCGCCGAAGGTCGAATTGCCCTTGACCGCGTATTCGGTGATGGTGCCGTCCGCGCCCACGCGGAACTGCTCCACCAGGTCCGGGCCACGGCCGTTGTCCTTGTAGCCGAAGGTCACCTTGGTCAGGCCGTCATCCTGACGCTCGACGATTTGCTGGCCGATCTGCTTGTTGGCGATCTCGGAGATGATCAGGTATTTGGTGGTGGTGGCGGCTTGCGCGCCGAAGGCGGCGGCCAGTGCGAGCGGTAAGACGGCGAGGCGTTTCATCAGCAAGTTCATTCTCCCTGTGGTTGTTATGTGTTGGCGCATACCGGGCACGCGTCGCTGCGGCCCACGCCGATGCTGGTCCATTCCATGTGCAGGCCGTCGAGCATCATCAGGCGCCCGGCCAGCGAACCGCCCACGCCCATCAACAGCTTGAGCGCCTCGGCAGCCTGCATGGCGCCGACCACGCCCACCAGCGGCGCGAACACGCCCATGGTGGAGCAGGCCACGTCCTCGAACTTCTGATCCTGCGGGAACAGGCAGGAGTAGCAAGGCTGCTCGCCGCTGCGTGGATCGAACACGCTGATCTGGCCATCGAAGCGGATCACCGCGCCCGACACCAGCGGCTTGCGCGCGGCCACGCAGGCGCGGTTGACGGCGTGGCGGGTGGCGAAGTTGTCGGTGCAGTCGAGCACCACGTCGGCGGCGGCGACCAGTGCCGCCAGGCGCGCGTCGTCCACCCGCTCATTGAGTGCGGTGATTGTGATTTCAGGATTGATCTGCGCCAGCGTCAGGCGCGCCGATTCGGCCTTGGGCTGGCCCACCCGTTCGGTGGTGTGGGCAATCTGGCGCTGCAGGTTGGTCAGGTCGACCGTATCGTTGTCGACCAGCGTGATGTGGCCGACGCCGGCCGAGGCCAGGTACATGGCGGCCGGCGAACCGAGGCCGCCCGCGCCGATCACCAGCGCATGCGCGGCCAGCAGCTTTTGCTGGCCTTCGATGCCGATTTCGTCGAGCAGGATGTGGCGCGAGTAGCGCAGCAATTGTGAGTCGTTCATCGTCTCTATGCGGCGTTGGCGCGCGTGGTGTGATTTATTTCGCTTTCGGCTTGGCCAGCGGCTGCGGTGTCGTGTCAGGCTTGGTTTCGCCGACATCGTTGGCCGGCTTGACTTCCGCCTTCGACAGCTGCACCGGCAAGCCCTTGAAGTGGTTCAGCGCCTGCGCCAGCTGGAAGTCGTCCTTCGAGCCGAATTCCACCGGCTTGGTTTTCTTCGCCAGCACGGCCAGGCTTTGCTCGTTCTCCAGCGGATCGCGCTTGATTTCGCCTTCCGGGTCCTTGTCGTTGCCCAGGTGTTTTTGCAGGTCCGCTTCGCGCACGCGCAGGCGGTTCAGGCCATCGCCTTCGGCCGTTTCATCGACCAGCAGGTCCGGCGTGATGCCGCGCGCTTGAATGGCGCGGTTCTTCGGCGTGTAGTAGCGCGCCGTGGTCAGCTTGACGGCGGTATCGGCGGTCAGCTGGCGCAGCGTCTGCACCGATCCCTTGCCGAAGGTCTGCTGCCCAATGACGGTGGCGCGCTTGTAGTCCTGCAGCGCACCGGCGACGATCTCGGAAGCGGAGGCGGAACCGGCGTTCACCAGCACCACCATCGGCACGTCCTTCAACGCGGCCGGCAGCTTGCCCAGCGGGTCGGACTTGGCGCGCGGCGCGTAGAATTCCTGGCGGCCGTAGAAGGTCTCCTTGGAGGCCAGCAGTTGGCCGTTGGTCGAGACGATCACCGAATCCTTCGGCAGGAAGGCGGCCGACACGCCGATCGCACCCGGCACCACGCCGCCCGGATCGTTGCGCAGGTCCAGCACCAGGCCCTTGATGTGCGGGTCTTGCTGATACAGGGCGGTGATCTTCTTCGCCATGTCGTCCACGGTCGGTTCCTGGAACTGCGAGATTCGCACCCACGCGTAACCAGGCTCGATGATCTTGGCCTTCACGCTCTGCACGCGGATCTCTTCACGCGTGATGTTGAACACCAACGGCTTGTCCTCGTCCTTGCGGCTGATGGTGACGCTGACCTTGGAGTGCACTTCGCCGCGCATCTTCTTCACCGATTCATCGAGCGACATGCCCTTGATCAGGGTGCCGTCGATGCGGGTGATGACGTCGCCAGCCTTGATGCCGGCCTTGAAGGCGGGCGTGTCCTCGATCGGCGACACGACCTTGATGTAGCCCTCTTCCAGGCCCACTTCCACGCCGATGCCGACGAACTTACCGGCCACGGTCTCGCGCATTTCGCGGAAGGCTTTTTTATCGAGGTACACCGAGTGCGGGTCCAGCGAGGACACCATGCCGGAGATGGCTTCGGTCAGCAGCTTCTTGTCGTCGACGTTTTCGACGTAATCGGTCTTGATCAGCCCGAACACGTCGGACAGCTGGCGCAGTTCTTCCAGCGGCAACGGCGCCCCGCTGACTTTTTGCGCGATGGCGGAAAACTGGAACGAGGCGGCAACACCAGCCACCATACCGAGGCCGATGAGGCCGATGTTCTTGACTTTGTTGCCCATTTTTTCCGCAAACCCTAAAACTTGACCCAGCCAGCCGGATCGAATGCCGCGCCCTGATGGCGAAGTTCAAAGTATAGCCCCGATTCC
The DNA here is from genome assembly GCF_054461335.1 of Duganella paludis. Taxonomy (NCBI): domain Bacteria; kingdom Pseudomonadati; phylum Pseudomonadota; class Betaproteobacteria; order Burkholderiales; family Oxalobacteraceae; genus Duganella; species Duganella paludis. Next base: position 3,333,424 of record NZ_CM136922.1, on the reverse strand, counting down.
TCATTGCCGCCGCTGTTACCCGCGCTGGCAATCGGGTCGCCGGCCTTGACGATGTCGCCGGCCCGTTTTAGCAGCGACTGGTTATTGCCGTAGATGCTCATGTACTGGCCGCCGTGGTCGACGATGATCAGGTTGCCGAAGCCACGCAGCCAGTCGGCGAACACCACCCGTCCGCCGGCCACCGAGTGCACGTCGGCGCCTTCGGCGGTGCGGATGAAGACGCCCTTCCAGCTCGGGCCGTCGCCGCGCTTGGAGCCGAACTTGGCGGCCACCTTGCCGCTCACCGGCGCGCGCAACTGGCCTTTCAGGCTGGAGAAGGCGCCGGCCGGCGCGGCGGGCGCCAGCGCGATGTCGGCCGCCTTGGCCGGTGGTGCGATCGGTTCCTGCGGCACGGCGGCCACTGGTGCGACCGCGACTGAACCTGTGCCGGATGCCGCGCCCGCGTTCGCTCCCGAATTCGGACCCGGCGCCGGACTCGCCCCCGGCCGGCCGGCAGCCACCTTCGGCTCGTCGGCGTCGATCGCATCGGCGGGATTGGGCACGGCCGGCTTGATGGCGCCGGATTTGACGTTATTGTTGTTGGCCTTGGCCAAACGCTGACGGTCCGCCTCGGCGGCTTTGGCCTTGGCCAGCGCGCGGGCGTCGGCGTCCGCCTTGGCCTTGGCGGCGGCGCGGGCGGCGGCCAGTTGTTCCTGGCGCTTCTTCTCGGCGGCGGCGGCAATGGCCTGCTCGGCGATCAGCTTGTTCAGCTTGTCGACCAGCCCGGCCATGCGCTGCTCGTCGCGCTCGATATTGCCCGCTTCCTTGCGCTGGGCCACCAGTTTCTTCGACAAAGTGGTCAACAGGGCGGTGCGACGCGCCTTCTCCTGCTCCAGCTTGGCTTTCTGTTGCAATTGTTCGCCGGCGATTTCTTCCAGCTCATCCTTGGCGTTCTGCGCCTCTTCCTGATTGACCTCGACCGCCTTCAGGTTGGCGCGCAGCGACTCCAGCAGGCGTGCCTGTGCCTGCGAGACATAGGCCATCATCTGCAGATCGCGGTTGATGCGGTTCGGGTTATCGCCCGACAGCAGCAATTTGATGCGGTCCTCGTTCCCGGCCACGTACTGCTCACGCAGCAACTTGGCCAGCTGCTGCTTCTGCTGGGCGACCGTGGCCGCCAGCTTGTCGTGCACCGACGACAGCTGTTGCAGCTTGATATTGGTATCGCCCTGCTCCTGCTGCAGGTCGCGCAGCGCGCGGTTGGCGTCGGAAATCGCCTGCTCCGACTCGGCCAGGGTATCGGCCGCGTCGTCCTTGGCGCTTTCCGTCTTGCTGATGTCTTTCTTGAGCGTGGACAGCTTTTGCTGCAAGCCGACGCGCTCGGCCTCGGCCACCGCTTTCTGCTTGCTGCGCTCGGTCGCCTTGGCGAACGGCGCAGCTTGGGCGCCGTTCGTCCACATCATCAGCAATAACGCTGTCGCGGCGCTTAACTTCTGGAACGGGGAAGGAGACAAATTACTTGGCCTTGCCCTGGTTCGCTACAGCAGCTTGCGCGGCGGCAATAGCGTCGGCGTCACCGAGGTAGTAGTGACGGATCGGCTTCAGGTCGGCGTCCAGCTCGTACACCAGCGGCGTGCCGTTCGGAATGTTCAGGCCGACGATGTCGCTGTCGCTGATGCCGTCGAGCATCTTGATCACGGCGCGCAGGCTGTTGCCGTGGGCCGAAATCAGGATTTTCTTGCCGGCGCGGATAGCCGGGGCGATTTCCTCATCCCAGGCCGGCATCACGCGGGCCACGGTGTCTTTCAGGCACTCGGTCAGCGGGATCTGCTCTTTCGACAGGCCGGCGTAGCGCGGATCGTTGAACGAGGCGCGGTCGTCGCTCTCTTCCAGGGCCGGCGGTGGCGTGTCGTAGCTGCGGCGCCAAACGAGCACTTGCTCGTCGCCATACTTGGCGGCGGTCTCGCCCTTGTCCAGGCCCTGCAGGGCGCCGTAGTGACGCTCGTTCAGGCGCCAATCGTTCTTGATCGGCAGGTACATCATGTCCATTTCGTCCAGCGCCAGCCACAGCGTGCGCACGGCGCGCTTCAGCACCGAGGTGTAGGCCAGGTCGAAGGTGTAACCGCCTTCCTTCAGCAGCTGGCCGGCCAGCTTGGCCTCTTTGATGCCTTTTTCGGTCAGATCGACGTCGGTCCAGCCGGTGAAACGGTTCGACAGGTTCCAGGTGGATTCGCCGTGGCGCATGAAAACGATTTTGTACATGTGGACTATCTTTTCAGGAAAAGTTGGAAAACCGGTGCTTTGAGAACTATTACAGCTTCTATTTTATAATGCGCAGATTAAGTTCAACCATTGGATTCCTGTGAAATTCTTCATTGATAATATTTTTCTGATCGCCATCGTGCTGGTTTCCGGCGGCGCCCTGCTGTGGCCGACCCTGACCGTACGCGGCAAACGCGGCACGCCGCAAGACATCACACTGTTGATTAATCGCGGTAAAACCACCATTGTGGATGTACGCGATGCCAAGGAATACGCCGAAGGCCACCTGCCGGAAGCCAAAAACATCCCACTGGCGGAACTCGACAATCGCCTGAAGGAACTGGACAAGTTCAAGAGCCGCAGCCTGATCGTGGTGGGCAAGAGCGACGCGCGCGGCTCGGCCGCCGCAGCCAAGCTGGGCAAAGCCGGCTTTGCCGACGTGGTCAACCTGGCGGGAGGCATTGCCGCATGGCAAAAAGCCGGCCTGCCGCTGGCCAAATAACTGGAGGAGAGTGAGATGACTGCCGAAGTAATCATGTACACCACCGCCGTATGCCCATATTGCATCCGCGCCGAACGTCTGCTGGAAGCCAAGGGCGTGACCGGCCTGAAGAAGATTCGCGTGGATCTGGACCCGGAACAGCGCATCACCATGATGCAAAAGACCGGTCGTCGCACCGTGCCGCAAATCTACATCGGCGACACCCACGTGGGTGGCTTCGACGATTTGTATGCGCTGGACCAGGCGGGCGGCCTCGCCCCCTTGTTAAATGCTTAACGGACCCCAAATACAACGTGCGGCAGGCGGAAAGCCCTTTGAAACCATAATGGTTTTGATACAATTGCCTTCGCGTGTGATTTGAGCTGTCTTCTAGCCATACCAAGCAAACATATCCAGAGCGGCCCGTGCCGCTCGTTTTCACTATAACGAAAGCGTTCCATGTCTGAAGAAAACCTGCAACCAGTATTCCAAATCCAACGCGTCTACCTGAAAGACCTGTCGCTGGAACAACCGAACTCGCCGTCGATCTTCCTGGAGCAGGAAGCACCGACCATCGAAGTCGCCCTGGACGTTGGCGCCGAGCCACTGGCCGACGGCATCTTCGAATCGACCGTCACCATCACCGTGACCGCCAAAGTCAAAGACAAAGTCGCGTTCCTGGTAGAAGGCAAGCAAGCCGGCATCTTCGAAGCCCGCAACATTCCAGCCGAACAGCTGGATCCACTGCTGGGCATCGGCTGCCCGAACATCGTTTATCCATACCTGCGCGCCAACATCGCCGACGTGATCACCCGTGCCGGCTTCCCGCCAGTGCACCTGGCCGAGATCAACTTCGAAGTGTTCTACCAGCAGCGTCAGCAAGCCATCGCTGAAGCGGCCGCAGCTGCCCCAGCAGCCGACGCAACGCACTAAGCAGCAATTCAAGCAGCACTACGCCGCCGGGCGCTCGTCCGGCGGCAGTTTCCCCTCTCAAGGTACACCATGACATTTCCCCGTTTAATCGCTGCGCTGACCATGACGCTGGCCGCTGCCGCCAGTCAGGCCTACGATTTCAAAACGGTAGGCGCCGCGCCCGTGATCCTGTACGACGCGCCGTCGACCAAGGGGGGCAAACTGTTTGTCGTACCGCGCGGCGCACCACTGGAAGTGGTGCTGGCCTACGGCGAATGGCTGAAGGTGCGCGACGTCAACGGCGAACTGGCCTGGACCGAGGCCAAGGGCCTGAGCGCCAAGCGCAACGTCATCGTGCGCAGCGCCAATCTGAAAGTGCGCGCCACGCCGGACGACAGCGCCAACCCCGTCTTCACCGCCGACAAAGGCGTGCTGCTGGAACTGAACGAATCGGTGGCCGGTGGCTGGATCAAGGTGCGTCATCGCGATGGCCTGATCGGTTACGTCAAGACTTCCGAAGTCTGGGGCATATAATTGCCGTAGCGGCGCCTCCCACGCGTCGAATGAGATCCCATGCAAGAAAACACTAGCAAACAGACGGGCGCAGCCCGCAAGGTGAGCGTGCTCGGCGCAGGCGCCTGGGGCACGGCCGTGGCCATGGCGCTGGCCCAGCGTCACGACGTGCTGCTGTGGGGCCGCAACGCCGCCGCCCTGCAGGCGATGGCCGTGGCGCGCGAAAACAGCTACCTGCCCGGCTACGCCTTCCCCGACCGGCTGCAAGTAGCGGCCAATTTCGACGCCGCGCTGGCCCACGTGGCCGAGCCCGGCAGCCTGCTGATCGCGGCCTGCCCTGTGGCGGGCCTGCGTCCACTGCTGCAACAGCTCAAGGGCCGCGCGATTCCCAACGTGGTGTGGCTGTGCAAGGGCTTTGAATACGAAACCGGCCTGCTGCCGCACCAGATCGTGCGCGAAGTGCTGGGCGACGCGGTGGCCGGCGGCGCGCTGTCCGGCCCGTCGTTTGCGCAGGAAGTGGCCAAGGGCCTGCCGTGCGCGCTGACCATCGCCTCGGCATCGGCGGCCTTGCGCGCCTGCGTGGTGGAAACCGTCCATGGCGGCAATGTACGCGTGTATTCGAGCGAAGACCTGGTGGGCGTGGAAGTGGGCGGCGCGGTGAAAAACGTGCTGGCCATCGCCACCGGCGCGGCCGATGGTTTGGGCCTGGGCCTGAACGCGCGCGCCGCGCTGATCACGCGCGGGCTGGCGGAAATCACGCGCCTGGGCGTGGCTCTGGGCGGCCAGACCGAAACCTTCATGGGCCTGACCGGCATGGGCGATTTGATATTGACCTGCACCGGCGACCTGTCGCGCAACCGTCGCGTCGGGCTGGGCCTGGCGCAGGGCAAGGCGCTGGATGTGATCGTGCAGGAGCTGGGCCATGTGGCCGAAGGCGTGCCCTGCGCCAAGGCCGTGCGCGAACTGTCGGCACGTCTGGGCGTCGAGATGCCGATCACCAACGCCGTAGCCGGCGTGCTGTTCGACGGCGACCAGCCGCAAGCGATGGTCGCCCGCCTGCTCTCCCGCGACCCGCGCGGGGAGTAAAATCCGGGGTCAGGTCCTCCATTGCTACACGAGCTCTGCCCTAGACACGCCTAGGGCAGAGCTCGTGTAGCAATGGAGGACCTGACCCCGGATTATTCTTCGGCCGGTTCTTCTTTGGCGGCGCGCATCCACGTTACCAGTGGCAAGGCATCCTTGAGGCCGGCCGCCAGGGTCGGCACCAGCAGCTCCGGCTTGTTCAGCTGCAGGTCGATCTCAGTCCAGACGAAGAAGCTCTTCAGCTTGATGTATTCGATGTGCTCGTGCTCCGGGTCGAAGCCTTTCGGCGGACGCATCAGCTTGCCTTCGTCCTGGATGTCGCCGTAGGTCGCCACCAGCTTCTTGTTCTTCAGCACTTTCTTGAAGCCGGCCGCGTCGTCCACCATGTGCTGGCGCAGCGCTTTCAGGCGGTGCGGCGGCGGCATGTATTCGCCGGCGCCGAACAGCAGCTTGCCGCTGCCATCGATCTGCATGTAGTAGGTGGGACCGCCGGCCTTGCTCGGACGGCGCATGTCGTTCGGCGCCACCGCCGCCGAGAAGCGCGTCTTGTACGGGCTTTTGTCATGCGCGAAACGCACGTCGCGGTTGATGCGGAACATGGCCTTCTTCGGATTGCTGAACTTCACCTGCGGATCGAACTTGCCCAGTTCCGCAATCATCTGCGTCACCACCTCCAGGAATTCTTCGCGCAGGATGTCGTAGCGCGGCTTGTTCATGATGAACCACGGACGGTTGTTGTTGTCCGCCAGCTCACGCAGGTATTGGGTCAGGTCGCGCAGATGCATTGATGTCCTTATTTCGGGTTGGCCGGCCGCTTGCCGACCGTGATGTCCAGCGTCGCTTCTTTGTTTTTCCGCAGGACCGTCATTTTAGCTTTTCCGCCAGGAACAAGTTGGGCGATGAGGTTGAGCATGCTGTTGGTGTCGGCCACCGGCTTGCCGTCCACCGACAGCAGGATGTCGCCCGGCTTGATGCCGCCCTTGTCGGCCGGCCCGTTGCGCACCACGCCGGCAATGATGGCGCCGCTCTGCCGCGTCAGCCCGAAGCTGGCCGCCAGTTCCGGCGTGATTTCCTGGCTTTCCACGCCGATCCAGCCGCGCACCACGTGGCCCGATTTGATGATGGCTTCCATCACCGACTTGGCCGTGGTCACCGGGATGGCGAAGCCGATGCCGACCGAACCGCCGGTCTGCGAATAAATCGCCGAATTGATGCCCAGCAGGTTGCCGCTGGCGTCCACCAGCGCCCCGCCCGAGTTGCCGAAGTTGATGGCGGCGTCGGTCTGGATGAAGTTCTCGAAATGGTTGATGTGCAGGTTGTTGCGGCCCAGCGCGGAGATGATGCCCATGGTCACCGTCTGGCCCACGCCGAAGGGGTTACCGATGGCCAGCACCACGTCGCCGACCTGCGCCTGCTCGGCCTGGCCCAGCACGATCACCGGCAGCTTTTCCAGCGAGATCTTGATGACCGCCAGGTCGGTCTCCGGGTCGGTGCCGACCAGCTTGGCGGCGGCCTTGCGGCCGTCGGCCAGCACCACCTCGATTTCGTCGGCCGCCTCCACCACGTGGTTGTTGGTGAGGATGTAGCCCTGCGCCGAAACGATCACGCCCGAACCGAGGCTCGATTCATCTTCGCCGTCGTCGTCGCGGTCGCCGAAGAATTTCTTGAAGAAGGGGTCGCGCATCAGCGGATGCTTGCCGCGCTTGGGTTTCTTGCTGGTGAGGATGTTGACCACGGCCGGCATGGCGCGCGCCGCCGCCGCCCGGTAGGAGCCGCCCGCCGACAGCGGCGGCTTGGACGGCGCCGCCTCCAGCATGGCGGCCGGATGCTCGACGCTGCCCATTTGCTGCACGCGCACCGGCGCCGCCCGCTCCGGGCCCACCGCCGTGTAGACGAAATACAGTGCCAGTACGACGGTCACCGTTTGCGCAAACAATAACCAGAGTCGTCGCATCACAGTCCAGCCAGCCGCCGGGGCGGCCGCATCCTTTTATTTTTTGAGGGAGTCGCGGATCTCGCGCAGCAGCACGATGTCTTCCGGAATCGGCGCCGGCGGCTCGGCCGCAGCGGCGGCAGCGTCGCGTTTCAGACCCAGGTTCCGCGCCTTGTTCATCAAGCGTACCATCTGGAAGATGACAAACGCCAGGATGATGAAGTTCAACAGGATCGTGGCGAAATTACCGTAGGCCAGCACGGCGCCCAGCTTTTTCGCTTCCACCAGGCTCAGGCCGGTGGCTTGGCCGTTGAGCGGAATATAGTAGCTGGCGAAGTCCAGGCCGCCGAACAATTTGCTGACCGGCGGCATGATGACATCGGCCACCAGCGAATCGACAATCTTGCCGAAGGCGCCGCCGATGATCACGCCGACCGCCAGATCGACCACGTTGCCCTTCATCGCGAATTCTTTGAATTCTTGCATCATTGTCATATTATTATCCTCGCTGTGTGGTCAATTGTGAACAAAACTGCGCTTGGATCATACTATTTTTTCAATTGGATTCCAAACACGCTTGCCGTTTACGCATTTACAAGCCGAATTACGCTATAAATTGACCTACATCAATTTCTGCTCACCGCCCTACCTTCTATCATCGCCGCGCGAGCGGTGCGCAGACCGGCTGACAATTGGGCATCGGGCAAGCTTGGTGTTTTAATTTGCATAATGCATACCTTATAATGTAAGGTTGCTGGATTTCGTGCTTTTTCCAGTTGTCAGCTTTCAGGTTTGTACACAGTTCTCAAGATTTTGTTCGCACTTTGACTGATTGGGGTTTGTATGGGTAACGAAAAGCAGGTCGATTCAGGCCGTCGTGGTTTGCTTGTAGCAACAGGCGCTGCCGGCGGTGTCGTAGGTCTTTGCACCGCAGGCGCATTAGTAAGCACCTTCCAGCCCTCCGAGCGCGCGAAAGCGGCCGGTGCGCCGGTCGAAGTAGATATCTCCGCACTCAATCCCGGTGAAATGAAAACCGTGGAATGGCGCGGCAAGCCGGTCTGGATCCTCAAGCGCACGCCGGAAATGGTGGCGTCGCTGAAGAAAACCGACGGCAAAGTGGCCGACGCTGAATCCAAGCGCAATCCCGACGAATTCACCCCGGAATACGCCCGCAACGAATGGCGCTCGCGCAAGCCCGAGCTGCTGGTCGCGGTCGGCATCTGTACCCACCTGGGCTGCTCGCCCTCCTCCAAATTCACCCCCGGCCCGCAGCCGTCGCTGCCGGACGACTGGGAAGGCGGCTTCCTCTGCCCTTGCCACGGTTCCACCTTCGACATGGCCGGCCGCGTGTTCAAGAACAAGCCGGCGCCGGACAATCTGCAGGTGCCCCGCTATATGTTTCTGAGCGACACCAAGCTGGTGATTGGTAAAGACGAGAAAGGCGAGGCATAACCATGGGCTTCAAGGAGACGAAATTCCCGGCCGATGCACCGGCCGCACAAAAAGCACTGGGCTGGGTGGACGACCGCTTCCCGCTCACCAAGCTGTGGAATGATCAATGGGGCAAATACTACGCTCCGAAAAACTTCAATTTCTGGTACATCTTCGGCTCGCTGGCCATGCTGGTGCTGGTGCTGCAGATCGTCACCGGCATCTTCCTGACCATGCACTACAAGCCGGACGCCAACCTGGCCTTCGGTTCGGTCGAATACATCATGCGCGAAGTGCCGTGGGGCTGGCTGGTGCGCTATATGCACTCGACCGGCGCTTCCGCCTTCTTCATCATCGTCTACCTGCACATGACGCGCGGCCTGCTGTACGGTTCGTACCGCAAACCACGCGAGCTGATCTGGCTGTTCGGTTTCGCCATCTTCCTGTGCCTGATGGCCGAAGCGTTCTTCGGCTACCTGCTGCCATGGGGCCAGATGTCGTACTGGGGCGCGCAAGTGATCGTCAACCTGTTCGGCGCCATCCCGCTGATCGGCCCTGACCTGTCGCTGTGGATCCGCGGCGACTACGTGGTGTCCGACGCCACCCTGAACCGCTTCTTCGCCTTCCACGTGATCGCCATTCCGCTGGTGCTGCTGGGCCTGGTGGCCGCGCACTTGATCGCGCTGCACGAAGTCGGCTCGAGCAATCCGGACGGCATCGAAGTCAAGGACAACCTGGGCCCGGACGGCCACCCGGTCGACTCCATCCCGTCGCACCCGTACTACACGGTGCACGACCTGTTCGGCGTGTCGGTGTTCCTGACCATCTTCAGCGCGGTGGTGTTCTTCGCGCCGGAAATGGGCGGTTACTTCCTGGAGTACAACAACTTCCTGCCGGGCGACTCGCTGAAGACCCCGCTGCACATCGCCCCGACCTGGTACTTCACCGCCTTCTACTCGGTGCTGCGCGCCACCACGGCCGACTTCATGTGGGTGCTGATGTTCTTCGTGGCCGCCTACGTGGTGTTCATCTGGCTCAAGTCGCGCCTGTCGACCGCCGTCAAGACCGTTATCGCGGTGGTGGCGCTGGTGGCCATCATCGGCATGCTGCCGCAGATCCTCGACGCCAAGTTCTGGGGCGTGGTGTTCTTCGGTTCCTCGGTGGTGATCCTGGCCTTCCTGCCTTGGCTGGACAAGTCGCCGGTGAAATCGATCCGCTACCGTCCGGACTGGCACAAATATGTGTACGCCGTGTTCTTCCTGTCGTTCCTGACCCTGGGCTACCTCGGTACCCTGGCGCCGACCGACGGCCGCACCCTGGTTTCGCAAGTGTGCACCCTGCTGTACTTTAGCTTCTTCCTGTTCATGCCATGGTGGAGCGCCATGGGCACGTTCAAGAAGGTTCCGGACCGCGTGGTATTCCACGGCCATTGATAAAGTACTCAAAAGGACAACACATGAACTTCCCGAAACGATTGCTTGCTATCTTGGCATTGTTGCCCGGCCTGGCGTTGGCCAACGAGGGCGGAATCGCGCTCGACAAGGCTCCGGACCGCTCGAATAACATGGCGGCCCTGCAGCACGGCGCCAAACTGTTCGTAAATTACTGCCTGAACTGTCATAATGCGTCCTCCATGCGCTACAACCGCCTGAAAGACCTGGGCTTGAGCGAGGACCAGATCAAGGCCAATCTGCTGTTTACCGGTGACAAGGTCGGAGAAATGATGACCACCACCATGAAACCGCAGGATGCGAAAGCCTGGTTTGGCGTGGTGCCACCGGACTTGTCGGTGATCCAGCGCGCGAAAGCGTCTGGCGTCGGCACCGGCAGCGATTATCTGTACACGTATCTGCGCAGCTTCTACAAGGACGACACCCGTCCGACCGGCTGGAACAACCGTCTGGTCGAAAACGTGGCGATGCCGCACGTGCTGTGGGAACTGCAAGGCGTACAGAAAATCACCATGGAAGAGGTGGCCGACCCGCACGAGCATGGCAAAATGACGCACCAATTTGCCGGCTATGCGCAGGTCACGCCGGGCAAGCTGGATAAATTGGCCTACGACACTGCCGTGGCCGATCTGGTGGGCTACATGGAGTGGATGGCGGAGCCTGCAGCGCAGACCCGCAAAAAACTGGGCGTAGTGGTCGTGTTGTTCATGACCTGCTTCGCCTTCCTGGCATGGCGCTTGAATGCGTCATTCTGGAAAGAAGTGAAATAGTCGAGAGCGCCGGCTTGATCGGCGCTTGTTTTGCGATGCCCGCGTTTGGCGGGCGATCGATCCGGGTGAGCCGTTCGCGGTCTCGCCCTCTTTGTTCTTCTAAGGAACTACAAAAATGATGGTTCTCTACTCGGGTACGACCTGCCCATTCTCGCAACGCTGCCGTCTGGTCCTGTTTGAAAAAGGCATGGACTTTGAAGTGCGCGATGTCGACTTGTTCAACAAGCCGGAAGATATCTCGACCATGAATCCGTATGGTCAGGTGCCGATTCTGGTGGAACGCGAATTGATTTTGTACGAATCGAACATCATCAATGAATACATCGACGAACGCTTCCCGCATCCGCAGCTGATGCCGGCCGATCCGCTGATGCGCGCACGTGCGCGCCTGATGCTGTTCAACTTTGAAAAAGAACTGTTCGTGCACGTGCACACGCTGGAAAGCGAACGCGCCAAGGGCAACGACAAGAGCCACGACAAGGCGCGCGCGGAAATCCGCGACCGCCTCACCACGCTGGCGCCGCTGTTCCTGAAGAACAAGTACATGCTGGGCGACGAGTTCTCGATGCTGGACGTGGCGGTGGCCCCGCTGCTGTGGCGTCTGGACCACTACGGCATCGAACTGTCGAAGACCGCCGCGCCGCTGATGAAGTACGCCGAGCGCATCTTCTCGCGTCCGGCCTACATCGAAGCGCTGACGCCGTCGGAAAAGGTCATGCGCCGTTAATCGGACCGTGGCTGTTTAGTTGAAGTACTGCGGCGCGTTTGCCGGCCTTAGCTGGCGGCGCGTCGTGTTTTACCGCAGTCTGGAATCCCATGTCTGAAATCTCAACCAAGCCCTACCTGCTGCGCGCCATCTACGAATGGTGTACGGACAGCGGCTACACCCCCTATCTGGCCGTCAAGGTCGACGCCGGCACCACGGTGCCGATGGAATACGTGAAAAAGGGCGAAATCGTGCTCAACATCAGCTTCGGCGCCACTTCCGGGCTGAAGATGGACAACGACAGCATCCGCTTCCACGCCCGTTTCGGCGGCGTCTCGCGCGAAATCTACATCCCGGTCAACAACGTGATGGCGATCTACGCCAACGAAAACGGCCAGGGCATGGCGTTCGAACCGCAAGCGGCCGGTTCGGCTTCTGCGCCGGAACCGGACGCGGCGGACGAAGCACCGGCGGCGCCCGTACTGTCCGCCGTACCGGCGCCAGCGCCGCTGGGAGAGGTCAAAACCGAAGCGCCAGGCACGCCCGGCGACGACACCGACCCACCCAAAAAGGGCGGCCGCCCCACCCTTACGCGGATCAAATAGCGTATAATCTGCCCCGTAAAAGTCACGCCGACTTAGCTCATTTGGTAGAGCAGTTGATTTGTAATCATCAGGTGGCCAGTTCGAAACCGGCAGTCGGCACCAAGTCGAAAAGCCCAGCCCTCATCGGCTGGGCTTTTTGTTTTATCCGCCATTCGGATAAATTGACATTATCTGAAATTCAGCTAATCTTTGTTTATCTGAATGATGGATACTTTCCATGTCAACGGCCGCCCCCTCCCAGCTTGTCATCACCTCCCCACAGTTAGGTCAGTTGCTCTTGTCTACGCGCAAGCGCCGTAAGCTCACACAGACCGCCGTGGCGCATCGTCTTGGCTTGAGCCAAAACCGTATTTCACACCTGGAGCAGAATCCAGATGAAATCAGCGTCAAGCAGTTGCTCAGCTGGTGCTCGGTAATCGGACTGGACTTGCGGCTCGGGGAGCGAATCGAGGGCGGGCAAAGTAACTCTGCGGAGTGGTAATCATGGGCCGTCGCGCGCATCGTCAAACACTACACCTCTGGGCCAATGGCGACTACGTTGGACGCTGGACGGTCAACGCCTCAGGCGACTCCGAACTGCAATACGACCTTGCTTGGCGCAATTCCACACGTGGGCGCCCAGTCTCGCTATCGCTGCCGTTCACTCTCCATAACGAGCCGCTAAAGGGAGATCGCGTCGCCCACTACTTCGATGGACTGCTGCCGGACAGCGACACTATTCGCAAACGCATCGCACTCCGGTTCAGGACCGGGTCTATCGACGCATTTGAGCTTCTCGAGGCGATTGGTCGAGATTGCGTTGGGGCTTTACAGCTTCTGCCCGAGGGCGTGGAGCCAGAAAGACAGGGGCAGGTCGACGGGATAGTAGTTGACGATGAGGCCATTGAACTGCATCTGCTGGAGGTGGTTAATCCAGGCCGCTACGGCGCCATGCCGGCCCCTGGTGACGATTTCAGGATTTCCCTGGCAGGCGCCCAAGAGAAGGACGCGTTCCTGCGGTGGAATGGCAAATGGCTGAAACCGAGGGGCACGACGCCAACGACCCACATCTTCAAGCTCCCCATGGGTCTGGTTGGCGGTAGAAAGGCGGACTTCTCCACATCGGTCGATAACGAGTGGCTATGCCTGCGACTGTTCAAAGAATACGGCTTGCCCACGGCGAACGCGGAGATTGTGACATTCGGCTCACAACGGGTGCTCGTCGTAGAGCGCTTCGACCGGGCACCGTCGCTCGACGGAAAACAGCTATTCCGGCTGGTTCAGGAGGATTTTTGTCAGGCGACAGGAACCTCGCCGCTGATGAAATACGAAAACGAGGGCGGCCCGGGCCTGCAGCAAATGTTCACCCTGCTGCACCAGTCGCAACAGCCGGTCGCCGACATGCACACACTCATGGCCACGCAGCTTTTGTTCTGGATGCTGCGAGCGCCGGATGGTCACGCCAAGAACTTCAGCATCCAGCTGCTTGCTGGCGAGCAGCGCTTCAAGATGACGCCTATCTATGACGTAATGTCGGCCTACCCTGCCATCGGCCATGGGCCGAATCAGTGGGCGGAGCAGGACATCAAGATGGCGATGGCGCTGTTCGGGAAGAACAGGCACTACCTCGCACACAACATCATGCGACGCCACTTCAACAGCACGGCGAAGAAGGTCGGGTACGGCGAGAACGCCGAGTCTCTCGTTCAGGACTTCATAGAACGCACGCCTGCAATTGTAGACAAGGTCCGCACGGAGTTGCCAGCCGGGTTTTCGGAAAAGGTTGCCGACCGAATTCTCGGTGGCGTTCTCGCCGCAGCACAATCGCTGGAGCAGATGCCTCCCGTCTAATCGAACAACTGCGCGACCGCTGAACGCATGGCATTGCCTATGAATTTCCGCGCACCCATCAACAGGTTAAATGGCCGAAAACTACAAGATTGCTATACTCGTCCATGAAAGTAACATCCGGCGCCCCAACCACGCGCTCTTCTGGATGACCTGAACTCTCACCCAACTCCGTGAGCATTTGATTTCGCCGTGCTGTGCGCAGCGCGGCTCATGGAGTGGGATCATGAAGTCGAGAGCAAATTACCTGTTTGCCGATGCTGTGGAGCAGGCCATCGTTATGGATGCGCTGAGCGGGGTGGCCATCGCTTGGGCCTTCCTGGAGGCCCAGCACGTGCCGAAGGAAGTCATCCTGCGCGTGTTGTCCGGCAAGTCGCGCCGGCACACGGACACGCCGTCGGCAAGGGCGATCAACCAGTGCCGGTCAAACTAAGCGGCAGCTATTCCCGCTTGTCCTTCCGGCGATCCCGGTGCTGACGCCGGAATTCCGGACTGCCGAGCACACGCAAGGTAACTTCTTGCGGTATGCCTTTTTCCTTCATGTAATCCATCGCGGGGCTGGTGCCCTCCTGCTTCGCAAGCCAGAGGGCATTGTCCACGGCGATCGCCGTGCTGGGGAACTGTCGTCGGTCGGAATTGGTCATATGTGCAAATACCTGTCGTTGTCCGCATGATAGGCCAGATGCCGACTGAGCCGACGTCCGTTACGCCTATGCATGATCCTTGGGCTACACTGGACGCTCCACCTTTCGCCACGGAGCCCCGATATGACCCGCAAGACCGCCGCCGATTTCGATCCGGAAGTTCTCAAGCTGTTCGATCAGTACGTGCACGGCCGCATCAGCCGGCGCGATTTTTTGTCGTCGGCCACGCGCTATGCGGTCGGTGGCGTCACCGCCGCCAGCCTGCTCACCGCGCTGAGTCCGAGCTTTGCCGCGCCGCTGGTCCCGCCGGAGGACAAGCGCCTCAACGCCCGCTTTGTCGAGCTCCCCTCGCCGGAAGGCAACGGCACCGTGCGCGGCTATCTGGTGTCGCCCAAAGACGCCAAGGGCAAGCTGCCGCTGGTACTGGTGGTACACGAGAATCGCGGCCTGAATCCGCACATCGAAGACATCGCCCGCCGCCTGGCCCTGGATGGCTTTATCGCCTTCGCGCCCGACGCCCTGCATACGCTGGGCGGCTACCCCGGCGACGAGGAGAAGGCGCGCGCCCTGTTCGGCAAGCTGGACCAAGCCAAGACCCGCGCCGATTTCGTCGCCGCAGCGCGCTGGCTGCAGCAGCAGCCGGACGGCAACGGCAAGCTGGGCGTGGTCGGTTTCTGCTACGGCGGCGGCATCTCCAATTATCTGGCGACGCAGATGCCGGAGCTGCTGGCAGCCGTGCCCTTCTACGGCGCCCAGCCCAAGGCCGAGGACGTCGCACGCATCAAGGCCCATCTGCTGATCCACGACGCTGAAAAAGACGAGCGCATCCGCGCGGGCTGGCCCGCCTACGAAAAAGCGCTGAAGGACGCCGGCGTGCACTACCAGTACCACGTCTATCCCGGCGTCGAGCACGGCTTCAACAACGACACCACGCCGCGCTACGACGCCGCCGCCGCCAAGCTCGCCTGGCAGCGCACCACGGAGTTCCTGCACGCGCGCCTGGGCTAAGGCGCGGCGTTGTACTTGCGAGTCAGCGATTCGATGGCCTGGGCGCCGTGCGCGCCCAGCCAGTTCCAGATGGCTTCGACTTGCTCGCGGTTGCGCTGGTAGTAGGCGCGGTTGGCGCCCAACCAGACATAGGACACGCCCAGCGGCTTGTCGAGCCGGGTCAGGTGCTTGCCGTGCTGCGCGGCCAAGTAGGGATCCAGCGCCGAGGCCGTCATCACGGCCACGGTAAAGCCGTCGACGCGCTTCAGGCGCAGCTTTTCGAAGTTGCTTTCGGAGCTGACGCTGCCGTCATCCACCTGCAGGCCCTTGTCCTTGAGCTGGGACGCCAGCATGGTGCCCTGGTTGGCGGCCAACATATGGGTTTTGAAATACTGCATGGGATCGGTGGCGGGCGGCAGCCTGTCCTCCGTGCGCACGAAAACGACGGACATGCTGCGCAAGGCGCGTCGCGTGTCGAGCTCGCCGCCAGCCATGGCCACCACGTAGTCCGCATGGACGTCGCCCGGCGTGTAGGTCGGCGCGATATCGATCGTCCCGCTGGCCAGCGCCATCCTCACCCGCGCCGCCGGCAGGCGCACGAACACGGCCTGGCAGCCGCCGCTTTGGACGGCATCCCGGAATAGCTCGACCAGCACGCCCGGCCGCGATGGCACCACGGCGCCGTTACCGACGTAATACGGCAGACGCTCCCGATCGGAATACCCCACGCGCACCGGCTTGCAGGGCCCGGCGGCATGCGCTCCCGCGCTAACAAGTAAGAAAAGGCTGACCCAGTATTTCATCGTCTATCTCATGAATAACCCGAGTATAACGCGGCTTATTCATAACGCAACATTATGCGCTGCCATTCCGGGTCGTCGCGAGCCTTGCGCAACACGGGCGCGATCTGATCGTAGACCTTCTCCAGCCCATGCGGCACCAGGAAGCGCCGCTCGGTCTGCCGCGACGGCAACGCGTACACGTTGAAGTTATCGGCCAGGTGGCGCTTCCTGTAATAGCGAAACACGGATTCGGCGATGGCCACGCTGTCCAGCCGGCCCAGGCGCAGTTTCTCCAGATTGTGTTCGTCGCTGAGGGCGTCGGTGCGGACCACGCCTTGCTGCCGTATCCAGTCGAGCAGGTCCGGGTAGCTGTAGCCCAGCACCATGCCTAAGGTGCGGCCGGACAGCGCACCGGTGGCGCCCGGCACATAGGCGCCGCCGGGCGGCAGCACGACTACGTAGCGGTCGACCGCAAACGGGGCGGTCCACAGGAATTTTTTCTGCTCGGAGTCGTCGAACCAATGCGGCATCATGCCGATCACGATGCCGTCCAGCTGTCCGCTTTCCGTCTTCAGCTGCAGCCGCTTGCGCGGCAGGTAGGTCAGCTTGAAGGTCAGGTTGCCGAGCTTTTGCCGGTTCAGGTAGGCCACCATGTCCGGGTAGATGCCGCTGCCGTCGGCCAGCATCAGGGGCGCTACCTGCGCGCTGGTGTAGACCAGGACGACCTCGGCCCGCGCAACTCCGCAGAGCGCGGCGGCGAACAACATTGCCAGCGAGACCAGGCATTTTTTCATAATGAAACGGCGCAGGATGGTCAAACCATTCTGCGCCGTAACTACAGCCCGGTCAACTTGCAGATCAGGACTTGGCGAACGCCAGGAAGTCGGCGTTGAACTTATCCTTGTGCGTATCGGTCAAACCGTGTGGTGCGCCTGGGTAGACGATCAGTTTCGCGCCCTTCACTATCTTGGCCGAGGCGATGCCGGCGGCTTTGATCGGCACGATCTGGTCATCGTCGCCGTGAATGATCAGGGTCGGCTTGTCGAATTTTTTCAGGTCGTCGCGGAAGTCGGTTTCCGAGAACGCCTTGATCGAGTCGTAGGTGTTCTTGAAGCCGCCTTGCATGCCCTGCGCATACCAGGCCTGGATGATGCCTTGCGAAGGCTTGGCGCCGGGACGGTTGTAGTTGTAGAACGGGCCCGAGGCGATATCGAGGTACAGCTGGCCGCGATCGGCGAGCTGGCCCTTGCGGATGCCGTCGAACACTTCCAGCGGCAGGCCGTCCGGATTGGTATCGGTTTTGAGCATCAGCGGTGGCACCGCCGAGATCAGGCCCAGCTTGGCGATGCGCTTGGTGCCGTGACGGCCCACATAGCGCGCCACTTCGCCGCCACCGGTCGAGAAACCGGCCAAGATGATATTTTTCAGGTCCAGCGCCTCGATCAGCTGCGCCAGGTCGTCGGCGTAGTGGTCCATGTCGTTGCCTTCCCATGGCTGGCTGGAGCGGCCGTGGCCACGGCGGTCGTGGGTGATGACGCGGAAGCCGTTGTTGGCCAGGAAGAACGCTGCCGATTCCCAGCTATCCGCATTCAGCGGCCAGCCGTGGCTCAGGATGACCGGCTGGCCACCGCGTGGGCCCCAGTCCTTGTAATAGATCTCGACGCCGTCGCGAGTGGTGATGATGCTGGCGGTTTTGGTGACCGGGCCGGTTTTGGCAACGGCGGCCTGCGCTTCGGCGGAGGTGCCCAGGGCGGCCAGCGGCAGGGCCACGGCGGCAGCGGCGGCGCCGACAGAATTGAACAGTGCGCCACGGCGGGACAGGTTGACGGTGTCGTTGGTATTGTGTGCGTTCATGATCTTCTTCCTTTTAGTCGATGTATGGATAACCAGTGTTGTGCTACAGTCATTTCGTACTGCAGCTGCGATGGAATGAATCTTAGACCTCGCAAAACGTTTGCGGAACAGACAACACTGCAAGACCACTTTGCAAAAACGCAGACCCCCAACTCAACCATGGCAACAGGCAACGACTTCGACTGGAACGACATCCCGCTGATCCTCGCGCTGGCCCGTAGTGGCAGCATGAGCGCCACCGGCCGCCAGTTGGGCGTGGACGCCTCCACCATCAGCCGCCGCATCGCCGCCGCCGAGAAGGCGCTCCAGCTGCGACTGTTTATCCGCGACAACAATGGTTACAAGCTGACCGACGCCGGCCAAGTCTTCGTCGAGCATGGCGACGCCGTCTACGGCAACGTGCAGAGCATGTTGCAGGCCTCCTCGCAGGAAGCCGGCGCCACGGCCGGCCCGGTCAACATCACTTCCATCGATTTCTTGTTCGACTACTGGCTGCTGGAGCACGTGCCGGCCCTGCTGGCCCAGCACCCGCAGCTGCAACTGACGCTGCAGGCGGAAAACCAGAACCTCTCCTTCACCCGGCGCGAGGCCGACTTCGCGCTACGCCTGGGCAAGCCGGGCGAGGATGCGGCGCTGGTGATGCGCAAGCTGGGCGACATGGGCTTTGCCGTCTACGGCCACGCCCGCTTCGCCGACACGCCGCGCGCCTGCTGGGGCACGCAGCCCTGGATCGCCTACGACGATTCGCTGGCCGGCACCGGCGAGATGCAATGGCTGGCGGCGATGTCGCCGCAACCACAGCGCGTGCTCAAGGTGAACAGTCTCAGCACCATGGTGCGCGCCTGCCGCGCCGGCGTCGGCATGGCGCTCCTGCCTTGCATCATGGGCGAGCAGGAAGGCTTGCAGCGTATCGGCGACCGCGTCGAGGTGCAGCGCGACATCTGGCTGCTCAGCCATCGCGACGCCGGCTCAATCGCCCGCTTTAAAACCGTCTCCGCCTGGCTGGCGCAGGTCTACGCCAGCAACGAGCATCTGCTGTGCGGCACGGCTTCGCACCCTTAATTCGCAGTCTATCCCCCGTTTTTTGCAGTTCGTCACATCCCGGTGGATGGACGGATAGCCCTTGTCTATAGTTCACTCAACGCAACGAACTAACCACCCACAAGGAGCTCAAAATGAACATCGCAAAAAACATGGAAGCCATCTTCGTAGCCGCCATCGTCGTCGCCAGCGCTACCACCTTCGCCACCGCAGCCGTGAATGAACCAGCCGCCGCGATCGCCCCGGTGATCGCAGTGAAAGCCGAAGCGACCGTGATGCCGACCGTAACGGTCACCGCGAAACGCCTGACCGCCGCTGAAAAAGCAGCCCTGTAATTCACTCGAACCAAGACGGAGCGCATGATGAAAAAATTGATGAAGGCTGCGATGCTGGCGGCGGTACTGGGCAGCGGCGCACACGCCGCGCTGGCGGCCGACACGATCAGCGAGAACCGCAGCGTCGATGCGCGCGCCGTGAAGATCGAACTCGATGGCGTCATCAGCCTGAAACTCAAGCAAGGCGCAACGGCGTCGCTGACCATCTACGGCGAACCGGACGCGCTCAAGAAAGTGGTGGTCGAACAAAACGGCGAAACGCTGCACATCGGCACCGAGAAAATGAACGGCATCCACTTCGGTAACAAGCGCGAACTGCGCGCCGAACTGACGCTGCCGAACCTGCGCCAGCTGACCTCGGGCGGCGTGGGTTCAACGGAAGTAAGCGGATTTAACGGCGACAATCTGCGCGTGGCCTTGGACGGTGCAGGTTCCGTCAAGGTCGACTCGCAGTATCGCAACATCGACGTGCGTCTCGGCGGCGTGGGCGGCATCACCGTCAACGGCGGCAACAGCGACAACGTCGAACTGAACCTGAATGGTGCTGGCCGCATCGAGATGATAGGCCAGACCAAACAGTTAAACGCCCGCCTTGGTGGCGTCGGCAGTCTGGATGCGCAGCAGCTGCGCGCCGACACGATCGACGTCAACATGAGCGGCTTGGGTAGCGCGGCGGTCTACGCCAAGACCAGCGCCAACCTGAAACTCACGGGCATGGGTTCGGCCAAGGTCTACGGCAACCCGACCAATCGTAACGCCAGTTCACGCGGCATGGGCAGCATCAACTGGCAGTAAGGAATGCGCCGGCCTGCGTGGCCGGGCTACAGTAAACACATGGGTGTGTTTTTACCGTCCCAAAGGAAGATCTCCTTTCGGACGGTTTTTTTATTTGAGGTAGCGCGCATCGTGGCCAAGCACGATGCGCATGTCGGCCGACGCACGCGTGCCGGATAGCGGCTGCAGCGGAAGCTTCAAGCGCCGGCCCAGCAACTGCGCCATCTCCTTCTGCTCGCCCCGGTATTCGATGCGGCTTTGCGGCACCACAAACGGCCGCATATTCGACAGGCGTACCGTCTTCAGGCCGTCCAGGTCCAGCGTGCGCGCCAGCCGCGCAGCGGCGCCGGCGACGCCGTTGCCGTTGCTGATCTCCAGCCGCACCACCGACAGCGGCATCACCGCCGCATTCTCATCATCATGTGCCGACGCTGCGGCAAGCGCTGGAATCCGCAGCACCTCCACCAACGCGGCGCTGATGCGCTTCACCTGCGTGCGCGGCATGTCCTCCGCGAGCGCCTGCTTCAGCGTGGCGTGGTCCTGCCGCACGTCGTGCTTGCGCAGCGACGCCGCCTGCAAATACATGGTTGCGGCACGCTCGCGTTCTCCCGCCACCGCTAGCGCCGCCGCCAGTTGCTCCCAGCGCGCCGGCTCCAGCGGCTCGCTCAGACAGGCCTGCTCCAGCGGCGTGATAAGGTCTTCGGCTGGTTCTTCCATCTTCACGCCGCTGCACGCGGTCAGCAGCAGGCAGGTGGCGAGCAGCGTTTTCTTCATCGTGGTCTCCTAGTGGGTGAGCTGCATCATGCGATAAACCTGGATGCCGGCGGGGCCGATCAGCACCAGCATCAAGGTCGGGAAGATGCAGAAGATCAGCGGGAACAACAGCTTCAACGCGATCTTGGCGGCGGCTTCCTCGGCCAGCACGCTGCGCTTGCCGCGCAAATTGTCGGAATGGATGCGCAGCGAATCGCCCATGCTGGTGCCGAAGCGCTCCGACTGAATCAGCATCGCCACCAGCGTATCGACGTCTTCCACGCCGCTGCGCAAGGCCAGGTTGCGCAAGGCGCGTTCCTTGGTGAAGCCGGCGCGCATTTCCATCAGCGCCAGTTGCAGCTCCTGCGCCAGCGCCATGCTTTTGATGTGAATCTCGCCCGCCACCTTGGTCAGCGCACGCTCAAGGCTCAGGCCCGCCTCCACGCACACCGTCAGCAAATCCAGCGCATCCGGGAAGTTTTCGAAGATGTCGCGGCAACGCGCAGCGGCCTTGTGCGACAAAACCGCGTTGGGAAGGTAGTAGCCGATGCCGGCAACCAGCAGCAGGAAATACATGAAGCTTTTCTGCGGCGCGGCCCCCGTGAAAACGCCGCACAGCGCGACGATGGCAGGCAGGCCAAGCGCCAACAGGGTCTTGGCGGCGAAGTAGATCGAAGGCGCCGAGGCGCTGCGCCAGCCGGCGTTCATGAAGCGCGTGCGCAGCGGCGAACGCTCCCACCCTTCTTCCGGCAGCGACAGGCGCGAGAAAGGCTGCGCCGCCTGCGCCACCTTCTCGACCCAGCCCGTGCTCACCGGATCGGCCACCTCCTCGGCCGGCTCGTCCACCACTTCGGTCAGGCGTTCGCGCAGCGCTACCGGCGAAAACACCAGCAGCGCCGCCACCGCCACGCCGGCGGCCACCAGAAACACCACCGCCAGGAACAGCACCTGCGATCCGTTCATACCGCCCTCCTTTCACACGCGGATGCGTATCAGCTTGCGCATCCACAGCACGCCAAACACTGCAACAGCCAACGCGTACCAGACCAGGCTAATCCCGAGGGGATCGGTCCACAGCACGCGCACATAGCCGGGATTTGCCACCGACATCAGCACCACCACGCCCAGCGGCAGCAAACCCAGTATCCAGGCCGACATCCTGCCCTCGGCCGACATCACCCTCACCTGCGCCAACAGCTTGAGACGCGCGCGTATCAGGCGGCTGATGTTGCCGAACACCTCGGCCAGGTTGCCGCCCGATTCGCGCTGGATCAGCACCGCGATCACCAGATAGCGCAAATCGGTCAGCGGCACCCGCAGCGCCAGGTTGTGCAGGGCTTCGTTCATCGGCACGCCGTAGTTGATCTCCTCGTAGGAGAACTTGAATTCGCCGGCGATGGGCTCCGGCATTTCCTCGCCCACCATCTGCATCACGTTGGCGAAGGAATGGCCGGCGCGCAGCGCACGGCCCAGGAAGTCCGCCGCTTCGGGCAACTGCTCCTCCAGCTTGCGCAGGCGGGCGCCGCGCGCGCGCAGCAGCAGCAACCACGGCGCACCGGTGGCCAGCACCGCTACCGCTGCACCGGCAAGGAAAGGCATATGCAGCATCTGCGGCAACACCAACCCGCACACCAGCATCGCCAGCGAGCCGCCGATAAACTGCGCCACCGACCAGCGCACGCCGGCCTGCAGCAGCAAGCGGTCCAACAGCGCCAGGCGGGCGATGCGGCGCAACTGCTTGCCCAACCACGGCGAGCGGCTGTAGGTACGCCGCTTGAGGATGTCGACACGTTCGCCGGCGCCGTTGCCGCTGGCGGCCATCAGGCGCAATCGCTTGGCGATGCGCCGCGCCGCGCCGCCGTGCGCACCGGACCACCACAGCCAGGCGCCTTCCACCATCAGGATCACGGCGGCGAACAACAGCACGGCAAATGCAGAGAAGATCGCGTCCATGGCGGCTACTCGTAGATCTTGTCAGGATCGAACACCGAATCCGGCACGGCCACGCCGAACATGCGCAAGCGGTCGGCGAAGCGCGGCCGCACGCCGGTGGCGTAGAAGCGTCCCTGCACGGCGCCATGCGCGTCCACGCCTTTTTGCTCGAAGCGGAATATCTCGTGCATGGCGATCACCTCGCCCTCCATGCCGGTGACTTCCTGCAGGCTGACCAGCTTGCGCGTGCCGTCGGTCAGGCGCGACACCTGCATCACCACCGTCACGGCGGAGCAGATCTGCTGGCGCGTGGCGCGCGGCGTCAGGTTCACGCCGGCCATGCCGACCATGTTCTCCAGCCGCGACAGGGCATCGCGCGGCGTGTTGGAGTGGATGGTGGCCAGCGAGCCTTCGTGGCCGGTGTTCATCGCCTGCAGCATGTCCAGCGCCTCCGGCCCGCGCACCTCGCCGAGGATGATGCGGTCGGGCCGCATGCGCAGCGCGTTGCGCACCAGCGAACGCTGATTCACCTCGCCCTTGCCCTCGATATTGGGTGGCCGCGTTTCCAGCCGCACCACGTGCGGCTGGCGCAGCGCCAGCTCGGCGGCATCCTCGATGGTGACGATGCGCTCATGCGCGGGAATGAAGCCGGACAGCACGTTCAGCATGGTGGTCTTGCCGGAGCCGGTGCCGCCGGAAATCAGGATGTTGATCTTGGCCTGTCCCAGCGCCTGCAGCACCTGCACCATGGGCGGCGTCAGGCTGCGGTAGTCCAGCAGGTTCTCGATGCTGAGTGGATTGACCGAGAAACGCCGTATCGACAGGATGGGGCCATCGATCGCCAGCGGCGGAATGATGGCGTTCACACGCGAGCCGTCGGGCAGGCGCGCATCGACCATCGGGCTCGATTCATCCACGCGCCGGCCCACGCGCGAGACGATCTTCTCGATGATCTTCATCAGGTGGGCGTTGTCGTTGAAGGTGATGGCGGTCAGTTCCAGCTTGCCGGCGCGCTCCACGTACACCTTGGCGGCCGTGTTGACCAGGATGTCGGACACGCCGGGATCGGCCAGCAGCGGCTCCAGCGGGCCGAAGCCCAGCATCTCGTGCTGGATGTCGAGCACCAGGTTGTGGCGCTCGTGCTGGTTCAGCACAATGCGCTCCTCCTCGATGATGCGCTGGACCAGCAGCGCCAGCTCGTGCTTGAACTGCTCCGGCGTCAGGCGCTTCAGGCGCTCAAGGTCGATGCGGTCCAGGATGGTCTGGTGCATGCTCTTCTTCAGCTCCTGATAGGCCGCCGCCGCCAGTCCCGGTGGACCATTGGCGCCGTGGCGGCCATCATCGGCAAGTGACAGGCGTTCGCGCAAGCTCATTTTTATCCTCCATCGTTGCGGCCGAAGATGCGGTCGAATAGTCCCTTACTCTCCGGGACGCGCCGGGCAGCCACCAGTTCCACCAACTCCGCCAGGCTGCGCGCCACAGCGCTGCTGCGCGACAGCTGCAGCACTGGGATGCCCTGGTTGACCGAATCGGTGGCCGACAGATAGTCGTTGGGCACCGTGTGCACCACGTCCGCGCCCAACGCCTGCTCCAGGTCCATCAAGCGCAGCTTGCCGCCCTTCTCGTAGCGGTTGACGATCAGGCGCGTGCGCTCGCTGGGATAGCCCAGCGACCGGAAGATGTCGAGCAGGCGGCGGCCGTCACGGATATCGGGCAAGGCCAGTTGCAGCACCGGGTAGATGGTGTCCGCCTGATCCAGCGCGCGCAGCGAGATGGCGTCGATCTGGCGGCCCACGTCCAGCACCACGAAGTCGTAATGCTGGCGCGCGATGCGCAGGATGACGTCCATGTGCTCCGGCTTCATGTCGACGGTGCGGTTGGGATCATCGGCCGCCGCCAGCACGCCGAAGTTGGAGGCCACGTGCACCAGGCAGGAATCGAGGAAGGCGCCGTCCATGCGGCTGATCTGCGCGCAAATGTCGGACAGCGTCATCGCCGGTTTCTGGTCGGAGACGTACAGCGTGGCGTCGCCGAACTGGCCGTGCAGGTCGATCAGCAGCACCTTGCGGTCGGCCAGCGCCGCCAGCGCGTAGCCGAAATTGGTCGACAGGAAGGTGGCGCCGCTGCCGCCCTTGCAGGAGATGAAGGCCAACACCTTGCCTTCGCGGACGGGACTCAGGCCGGCCGCCACCTCGATGCGGTCCATGGCCTCGTGGAAGGCGCGGTGTACCAGCGGCAGCTGCAGCACCTCGCGCATGCCGGCACGCATGGCGCGGATCAGCAGGTCCTGTTGCGGATCGCGCGTCAGCAGCATGAAGGAGGCGCCGGAATACTGTTTGCACAGGCGGTCCACCAGTTCGCCCTCGTCGGCGGCGATGTCGCTGGCGTCCAGTATCACCAGCTCCGGGCTTTCCGGCAGCTGGCGTTCGACCGCGTCGCGCAGGCCGTTGCGCGACGCCACCAGCTGCACCGCCGGCATGCGCGCCGATCCTTGCGCGGCGATTTCGGCGTGCAGCAGGCTGTCCTTGCTGATCATGAGCGCTTTCATTTGGCGCCTCCCATCAGCGAAGACTGCTGCTGTTCGCCGCCGGCTTTTTGATAGCGCTCGTAGGCGGTACGCGCGCTGCGGCCATCCATGCCGGATACCGGATTGGTGTTGCGCGCAGCGTCGGGATGCATGATCTGCTGCGCCAGCACCATGCGCGTGTCGACGCCGAAACGGGCGTCCCACTGGGGCGTGGTCTGGACCAAGGCGGGAGCGCAGGCGGTCAACGTGCCTGCCGCCAGCAGGAGCAAAATATTTCGCATGATATTTTCCAGTCTATTTTCGTTCCGCGCCGTCCGCCGGCTCACCTTCCATGCGGCCGCCGAGGAATAATCTGGCGCGGCTGGGCGTGGTGACGCTGTCGGTCGGCAGTTTGTAGTTGGCCGGTAGCGGTTGCACCAGGTGGGGTGTGACAACAAACAGCAGCTCGGTGCGGTCCTGCTGGAAGTCTGTGCTGCGGAACAGCGCGCCCAGCACCGGCAGTTCGCCGAGAATGGGCAGGCCGTTGATGCTGGTGCTGTGGTTGTTCTTAATCAGGCCGCCGATGGCGAAGCTTTGGCCGTCGTAGAGTTCTACCGTGGTGGAGGCGCGGCGCGTGGTAATCAGCGGCAGCACCGAAGCGCCGGAAAAACCGGCCGCCGAAATCCCGATACCTTCGCGCGAGATTTCCGATACTTCCGGCGCCACGCGCAGGTTGATGCGGCCGCCGGCCAGCACGGTCGGCGTAAAGCGCAGGCCGACGCCGAATTCCTTTTCCTCCAGCGTGACCTTGTTGTTGTCCTGTGCGACCGGCACGAAGATGCGCCCACCCGCGAGGAAGCTGCCTTCCTGGCCGCTGATCGCCATCACGGTCGGCTCGGCCAGCACGCGCACCAGGCCATCCTGTTTGCTGGCCGCGATGCTGGCGCGGTTACCGATGCTGAGCAGGCTTTTCAAGGTGCCGCTGACGAAGTTGGACGACAGCGTGCTGGCCCAGCTGCCGCCTCCGAAGTTGACGGTGACACCCGCCTCCAGCTTGTCCAGCAGGGATTTGGAGACCTCGGCGATTTTCACTTCCAGCATCACCTGCTGCGGCGCGCCGATGTTGAGGAAGTTGACGATGCGCGTGCTGGTCTGCCCTGCCTGGCCGGCCTGCGTGGATTGTGCGGATTGTGTGGCCTGCGCCGCCGATGCAACGCCCGCAGCGGCGGCCGTACCCTTGCCACCGCTGTCGAGCGGTTGCGCGGCGCGGCGCACGAACGCGCCGGCGAGTTCCAGTACGCGCGCGGCGGTGGGTGCGTCATCGACGGTGCCGCTGATGACCAGCGTGTCGCCGGCCGCGCTCACGTGGATGTCCTTCTGTTCGGGCATCAAGGCGGCCAGCGCCTGCTGCAGCGCGCTGGGGTCGACGCCGACTACCACTTCCACCACGTTGCACAAGCCGCTGCGGCCCTGCACGATCATATTGCTGCTGCCGATGTCCACGCCCACCACGTACAGGGTGTCGGGCGCCACCAGCATGGCCTGCAACACGGCCGGATTGCCGACGCTACGCGCCTGCACCGCTTCCGGTATGCGCATCAAGGTGGACTTCCCGAGCTGCAGCTGCAAGCTACCCGGCTGCGCCGCCTGACCGCTGCAGCGCAGGCCTGCGCTGTCGCCCGCCCCCAGCGGCGACGGCCGTGCCGTCGACGAAGCGAGAGCCGGCACGGCCGCCGCAAGCGCGCGTGCCACCGGCGGCGCCGACGCCTGCACGGAATCCCGCGCGGACGCCGACATCGCAGGCGCAGCCGGCCCTGCCAACGCGCGCACTGGCGCAGCGCTTAACGCCAGGGTCGGCGTCAAGGCCAGCGCCGCGAGCAGCGCCCTTTTTTGGTGGCGGGGGTCCATGGCGCGCTCACAGGCATTCTTGCGTGCGATGCACGCCTGCTATCACGCCGATGCAGGACCGCGCAGACGGCGCGGCGACGGCAACCTGCGCGCGCGCGCGCGGCGGCGCAGGCCGCGGCTCGGCCACCGGCACGGCTGCCACGGCCGACGCAGCCGGAACTTCGTGCGCACCAAGCAGCGTTCCTTTGGTGGCGCCTTCCGTGGTGCCAGGCCGTGGGTCGACCTGATTGCGCAGCACCAGCGACAAGGTGCCCACGCTGCGCGCCAGGTCCAGGTTCTCGGCCTGCTCCGGCGTCACCTCCAGCGTCACCGCATTCACCACTCGCGGCTTGGTCTCGTCGCGCCCCACTTCCTGCGCCACGGCCAGCACCAGAATCCGCTCCAGCACAATCTTGGAAATCGCCCGGTCGTTGGATTGCGTATTGACGATGATGTCGACAAAATTCCCCGGCAGCGCAAAGCCGGCCACGCCCACCACATCGTTGACGCGCACGGTGATGGCGCGCTTGCCCTCGGCGATCAACGCCGACAGCCCGCCCAGCGTGCCAGCCGGCGCCAGCTTGGCTTCGCTCAGCGGCTCGTCGCGCAGCACGCTGGTTTTCAGCACGCGGCCCACCAACTTGCTGCCGTCGCGCAGCGCGCCGCGCGGCAGGCTCTCGGCCGGCCAGTCGATCTGCTTGAGCATCTCCGTCGTCAAACGCTGACCGAGGTTGACGTCGGTCGCCGCCACCACGATCTTGTTCGACGAAGCAGGCGTCTGCCTCAGCAGCCAGCGCGAAGCCACCGCCACCGCCGCCAGTCCGAACACGACGGCCAACGCCATCATCAACAGTGCGCGACGGTTCTTCATGCTAGTCGCTGCTCAACGTCAGCGCCGGCGAACATGCTGATCCAGGCCTGATCCAGCGCCGCCACCGACATGCGCGCCGGCTCACCCATGTAGCCGGCGAAATCGGCCACGCGGCCGACGATCTCGCGCGGATAGCAGGCCAGCAGCGGCAGCCCCGCGCCGGCGTGCAGCTCATCGAGCAGGTAGCGCAGCGCCGCCTCGTCAAACGCCACGCCGGTGCTCAGGCACTGCTGGCGCACCAGGCTGCGGTAATTGGCCGCGTTCAGCGCGCCCACTGGAATCTTGTAGCCCACGCGGCGCAGCGCGGCGTCGTCGAGCAGCGACGACGGCGGCAGGCTGGTGACGAACACCAGCCGCATGCGGCACGGCGCCTGGAAGTGATAGCCGCCGGCCAGCGACAAATCGCTGTGCTCCAGTTCCTGCGCCTGCGCAAAGCGGTTCAGCAGCTCGGCGGCCGACATGCGCTGGCGCCCGAGATCATCGACGATCAGCAGGCCGTTGTTGGCTTTCAGCTGCGGCGGCGCGCGATAGCAGCCGTTGGCCGCATCCAGCTGCAGGTCCAGCATGTCCGCATCGAGCGAGGCATCAAGCGCCACCACCGGCCGTTGGCACAGCACCCAGCGCGGATCGTTGCTGCGCCGCTCAGGCACCTGGCGCACCTGGCGCGGCATGGGTGCGCGGTGCAGCGCGGGGTCGTACACCTGCACGATATCCTGCCCCACCACCACCGCATGCGGCACCGCCACCAGCCCTGGCAGCAGCGTGCCAAGCCGGCGCGCCAACACCGACTTGCCGCTGCCCGATGGGCCGTACAGCAGCATGCTGCGGCCGGCGTGCATGGCCGCGCCGAGCATGCGCTGCACCGGCGGCGCCAGGAAGTCGTCGGAGAATTCCACCGCCAGTTCATCGGCGCTCGGCAGCGGCGCCTGCGCCGCCTGGCGTTCCACCATGGCCCACCATGCCTCCAGCCGCACCGGCGCGGGACCGGTGTAGGAGCAGCGCTCCAGCCAGCTGGCGGCGCGCTGCTTGCCGGCGCCGGTCAACTGGTACTGCACGTCGATGTCGGATTCGCCGCGCCACGCCACCTCGGCCACGTGTTCGGCCACCATGAAATCGAGCACCTCGCGCAGCACGTTGATCGACAGGTGCAGCCGGGTGGTCAGCACCGGCAGATGGCTGCGGCCGTTGAGGTACAACGCCTTGGCGATCAGTTCGACGATGAGCTGCTGCGGCAGGCCGGTGTCGCGCACCGATTTCGGTTGCGGCGGCAGCAGCGCTTCCGGCTCGGCGTCAAGCAGCTGCGTGTAGGGGGATGGCGGTTCGAGGGCTAGCATCGTTATCTCCGCAAAGAAACTAGTTTCGGTGTGGAATTAAGTTTAGCCAGACGTCCCAACGGGACATTGACTTGCAGCAAGCACCGTTCAATGATGCTTCCAAACGACAACACCGAGCGTGCCGAGCGCGATCGCCACGCCGTACGGAATGCCGCCCACGCTGGCCGCACGCGGCAGCGGCACGGGCAACAGCGGCATGCCCAGCAGACGCAGCAACAGCGGCTTGCCGATCAGGCACAGATTGCGGGCGCCGTCGCGCCAGCGGCCGCTGAACGACAGCATCAGCAGCGCCATCACGCCGCCCACCAGCGTCGACAGCGCGGCGATCTCCACCGCTTGCCACGGTCCGGCAAAGGCCCCGACCATCGCCATCAGCTTGACGTCGCCTGCGGCCATGCCGCGCAGCAGATACAGCGGCAGGAATAAAAAAAAGCCGGCGAAGCCGCCGGCCAGCCACTGCGACAGCGGCGCTCCCGGCGGTCCGCTCAACAGGTGCAAGATCAGCGCCAGCATCAGGCCGCTCAGGATCAGCACATTGGGAATCTTGCGCAGGGTCAGATCGGTCAGCGCCGCCTGCGCCACCAGGCAAATCAAAATGAGTTCAATCGCGTTCCACATCACCTTTTCTCCCAAAAAAGGGCTTTCCGGCCCCTAGGTCTGCCGGAAAGCCCTGCCGTCGCTTACGGCGTTGGGGCCGCAGGATTGATCTTGCTGGCGATGGATGTGAAAGCGTCCTGCAATGCCGGGCCCAGCAAACCGAAGGCGGCCACCACGGCCGCCACCATGGTGGCGGCGATCAAGCCATACTCAATTGCCGTGATACCGTCTTCGTCGCGCGCAAATTTCTGGGCAGCTGTAATAATCGAGTTCATCTCGTACTCCTTGAAGGGTTGGTAAAGAAAGAGCCTCTGACGCCGCTTGCCGCGCCATTGACTTCACTATACGGACCACAGTTTTTGGAGAGTTGACGCTGCGCAAGTTTTCCATGCGGAATCTTTTTAGCGCCAGATCAAGCAGGTTGTCGGAAAAAGGTCGCATTCTGTCGGTGTGAGAGTTTTTTTTCGCACACAAGAATTGCCTCGATTGCAAAAAGCTATTATCCTGCTTAGCTGTTCTTTGGGAAGGCAAATGGACTCCTTACTGAAACACATGGTGGACATGACCGGTCACCGCGATCACACGATGCTCGACATCTCCGTGATTTCGGCGGTGCAGGAGCTTGCCCGCGCCGATCAGGTCCGTGTGTTGACCCTGGCCACCGTCCGAGGAAAGATTTTCGTTCGGCCACGCGCCGTGATCAACGCCGGCGAAGCTGCGCGCATGGTCGACACCTCTTATCAGCACCATCCCGGCGACCCGATAGCGACCTATCCGGCGCTGGCGCATTGCATCGCCCGTCACGAATCGAGCGCCGACCTCGCCAACGAGGCCGACGAGCACACCCTGTGGCTGCCGATCTGGCTGGGCGACAAGGCCGACACCTGCCTGGAAATCGTCAATCCGACGCCGTACACCAAGGAAACCATCCACGTGATCGGCGCGATTGTCAGCGTCTACCGCAATTTCCAGAATTTGCTCGACTACAGCGAGCGCGACTCGCTGACCGGCCTGCTGAACCGCAAGACCTTCGACGACCAGCTCTCCAAGATGCTGGCCTCCTGTACCGAGCAGGACGCCCTGACGCTGCCGGGCGAACCGGAGCGCCGCCATCATAGCGAAGAAGAAAAGCAATGGCTGGCCGTGGTCGACGTCGACCACTTCAAGCACGTCAACGACCGCTTCGGCCACCTGTACGGCGACGAAGTACTGATCCTGATCGCCAACTTGCTGACCTCCTCGTTCCGCGCGCAGGACCGCGTGTTCCGCTTCGGCGGCGAGGAATTCGTGGTGCTGCTGCGGTCGGCCACCTTGGACAACGCCAAGAAAATCATCGAGCGCTTCCGCATGAACGTGGCCGCGCATGATTTCCCGCAAGTGGGCAAGGTGACGGTGAGTGTGGGCTTTGTCAGCATCAGCGCGCTGGAGGCGCCGGTGATCATACTGGGCCATGCCGACCAGGCGCTGTACTACGCCAAGAGCCATGGCCGCAACCTGGTCTGCCACTACGACGAGCTGCTCAACGGCGGCCTGCTGCAGACCATCGAATCCAACGATACGGCGGAATTCTTCTAGGCCGAAACGGTCAGGAAACGCATCGGGTCGACATTCCACTTGGACGGCGATTCGTGGCCGACGATCTTGTCGCCACCGCCGAAGCCCACCGCGCGCGACAGATCCACCGTTTCCGGCTTGATGTAGACGTTCTTCTTGGT
Source organism: Duganella paludis (assembly GCF_054461335.1). Lineage (NCBI taxonomy): Bacteria > Pseudomonadati > Pseudomonadota > Betaproteobacteria > Burkholderiales > Oxalobacteraceae > Duganella > Duganella paludis. Next base: position 3,301,459 of record NZ_CM136922.1, on the reverse strand, counting down.
ATGGAAGAACACGTTCACCTTGGGCGCCAGCAGATTGGTCTCGTGTGGCTCCACCACCACACCGAGGCGGCCCGACTCCAGCATCACCATGGTGCCGACCGGATAAATTCCCACACAGCGCATGAATTCCTGGGCGTACTGCGGGTTGAAGTGGAACTTGCTCCACTCATAGATCTTGCGCAGCGCCGCCGCCGCCGACATACCCTTGTGATAGCAGCGATCGGCCGTAATGGCGTCGTACACGTCGACAATCGCCGCCATCTGCGCCAATTCGCTGATCTCGTCGTTGGCCTGCTTGCCCGGATAGCCGCTGCCGTCGCGCCGCTCGTGGTGGTGCAAGGTGATATCGAGCGGAATCGGGCCGATCTCCGGCGATTGCAGCAGGATGTTGTAGCCATCTTCGGGATGCTTCTTGATGACGGCGAATTCCTCGTCGGTCAGCGGCCCCGGTTTGTTGAGGATATGGTCCGGCACCAGTGCCTTGCCGGTATCGTGCAGCAATCCGCCGAGGCCGGCCTGATGGGTGATGTCGGCCGGCATATTGCGCGAGCGGCAGAACGCAACCAGCAGCGTACACACGCTAACCGAGTGCAAAAAGGTGTAATCGTCTTTGTTCTTGATACGCAGCAGGCCGACCAGCGCGCCCGGATTGCGCAAGATCGATTCGGTGATGTTCTGCACCACCGGCTGCACGTGGTCGAGTTCGATGGCCTTGCCGAGGCGCGCATCCTGCATCACCGTGCGCACCAGTGTGGAAGCCTGATGGCGGATCTGCACCGCGCGCTGCATTTCCTCGCCCAGCGAAACGCGCGGCTGGACCGGCGCCTTGGCCACCATCTCCACGATTTCGCGCTCGGTGGCCGCTTGCGCTTCCGCCAGCGTGGGCGCATCCTGCACGTCCAGGCCCTTGGCGCTGTCGATGACAACGTCGTGGATGCCGGCGTTGATGATCTTGCGGATTTCGTCGTGGCTGGTCAGCAGGAAGCGATTGCGGACGAAGGGATGCGTCATCCAGTCGCAACTGAGGTCATGAATGTACATGCCTACCTTCAGCTGCGATGAGTCGACTTTCTTTAACATACGGGCACCCATCAAATAAGGAGGCGAGCACTGAACTGCGCTAGCATAAGTATAACAAACAGTTTCCCGCCGGGATTAAATTTACAATCGCAACCTTTGTTTTGATTATGGAATTACGTCAGCTTCGTTATTTTGTTGCAATCGTCGATCATGGATCGCTGTCGCGCGCCGCGCTGATCTTGCATGTTGCACAACCCGCGCTGACCCAGCAACTGCGCCAGTTGGAGGAAGAATTGGGCGTGCAACTGTTGCACCGTAGCGCCCAGGGCGTCCTCAGCACCGACGCCGGCAAGGTGTTCTACGAGCACGCGCAAGCCATCCTCAAGCAGGTGGTCGATGCCCGTTCGGCCGTGGCGCAATCGGCCGCGCGCCCCAGCGGCAGCGTCACCCTGGGGCTGCCGCACAGCATCTCCGGCGCGCTGGCCCTGCCCCTGCTGACGGCCACCCGCGCCCGCTACCCGGAAATCACCCTGCAGCTGACGGAAGAACTCACCGGCAACCTGAGCGACCAGCTCAAGTCCGGCCGCGTCAACCTGGCGGTGCTGTTCGACGACGGCCAGCTCAGTCCGTTCGCCACCACTCCACTGGCGGACGAAGAACTCCACTTTATTTGTCGCGCCGACGCGGCTTACGCCCAAGGTGAGCAATCACTTACGTTGGCCCAGGCGCTGGACACCACGCTGATCCTGCCCGGCCTGCAGCACGGCGTGCGGCCGCGCATCGAAAGCGTGGCGCGCGAGGCCGGCCTCAGCCTCGGCAACGTGATCGAGATCAACTCGATCGCCATCCTCAAATCGGCCCTGCTGGCGGACATGGGCGCCACCATCCTGCCTTCCGCGCCCGTGCTGGACGAACTCCAACGTGGCACGCTGCGCGCCCAGCGCATCCACAACCCGTCGATTTCGCGCACCGTGGTGCTGTGTGCTTCCCGCAACATCCCGCTGACCAATGCGGCAGCGGCGATCAGCCGGCTGGTGCGGCAAGTCAGCGACGAGTTGTGTGCCGACGGCATTTGGCCGGGTGCAACACCGCTATAAGTTTTTCTTATACCCCTATCGGCAAACAGTATTTCCGTATACGTCAACCAGCACCCATACTGGTCATAGAACCGCTAACCATGCGGTGATATGGCTTGACCCTGGCACGCCCACCCGGCGTTCCCCCAGTTCAAGCGCGATCCAAATACAAAAAACGGAGACAGCCATGCCAGACGGCACCAGCCCACTCACGTCCGTGAGTCTCGACGACAAGTACACTTCCACCAAAGGCACCATCTTCCTGTCCGGCATCCAGGCCATCGTGCGCCTGCCGATGATGCAGCGCGTGCGCGATGAGGCCGCCGGCCTGAACACCGCCGGCTTCATTTCCGGCTACCGCGGCTCGCCGCTGGGCGGCCTCGACGAAAACCTGTGGAAGGCCAAGCCGCACCTGGAAAGCCACCACGTGCAATTCGTGCCGGGCGTGAACGAGGATCTGGCGGCCACCGCCGTCTGGGGTTCGCAGCAGGTCGACCTGATCGGCGAGAGCAAGTACGACGGCGTGTTCGCCATGTGGTACGGCAAAGGCCCGGGCGTGGACCGCTGCGGCGACGTCTTCAAGCACATGAACCACGCCGGCACCGCCAAGCACGGCGGCGTGCTGCTGGTGGCCGGCGACGACCACGGCGCCTACTCGTCCACCCTGCCGCACCAGTCGGACCACATCTTCTCGGCCTGCATGGTGCCGGTGCTCTACCCGTGCAACGTGCAGGAATACCTGGACCTGGGCGTCCACGGCTGGGCCATGTCGCGCTTCTCCGGTTGCGCGGTGGCCTTCAAGGCGTTGGCCGACACGGTGGAATCGTCGGCCTCGATCGACGCCGATCCTTTCCGCGTCGAGACCAAGATTCCGAAGGACTTCGTCATGCCAGAAGGCGGCCTGAATGCGCGCCTGTCCAGCATTCCGCTGGGCCAGCAAGCGCGTAATCAGGAAGCGCTGATGCAGGACTATAAAATCTACGCCGCGCTGGCCTATGCGCGCGAGAACAAGCTCAATCACACCACCATCGATTCACCGGACGCCAAGCTGGGCATCATCGCCTCCGGCAAATCCTACCTCGACGTGCTGGAAGCGCTGGAAGAACTGGGCATCGACGAAGCCATGGCGGCCACGGTCGGCCTGCGCCTGTTCAAGGTCGCCATGCCATGGCCGCTGGAACCGGACAGCGTGCGCGAATTCGCCCAGGGCCTGGACGAGATCCTGGTGGTGGAAGAAAAGCGCCAGTTCGTCGAGTATCAGCTGAAGGAACAGCTGTACAACTGGCGCGACGACGTGCGTCCGCGCGTGATCGGCAAATTCGACGACAAGGGCGAGTGGGTGGCGCCGCGCGGCGAATGGCTGCTGCCGCCGAAGGCCGACTTCTCGGTCTCGCAGGTGGCGCGCGTGATCGCCGGCCGCGTGGCCCGCTACATCAGCGACGCCCACATCCAGGACCAGATCAAGGCCCGCCTGACCTTCCTCGACGCCAAGGACGCGGTGCTGAAGAAAGCCATCAGCACGCCGTTCCGTCCGGCCTTCTACTGCTCCGGATGCCCGCACAACACCTCGACCAAAGTCCCTGACGGTTCGTTCGCGCTGGCCGGCATCGGCTGCCACGTGATGGCCACCTCGATCTACCCCGAGTACAACAAGCTCACCACCCACATGGGCGGCGAAGGCGCGCCGTGGATCGGCCAGGCCGCGTTCTCCAAGGTTCCGCACGTATTCCAGAACCTGGGCGACGGCACCTACTTCCACTCCGGTTACCTGGCGATCCGCGCGGCGGTGGCCGCCAAGGTCAACATCACCTACAAGATCCTGTACAACGACGCCGTCGCCATGACCGGCGGCCAGCCGGTGGACGGCCAGACCTCGGTGCCGATGATCGCGCAGCAGATGGCCGCCGAAGGCGTCAAGCGCATCGCGCTGGTGACCGAAGACCTGAGCCGCTACACCGACCGCAGCGCGCTGCCATCGATCGTCTCGCTGCACGACCGCAAGGACATGGACGCCGTCCAGCGCGAGCTGCGTGAACTGCCGGGCGCCTCGGTGCTGATCTACGACCAGACCTGCGCCGCCGAGAAGCGCCGCCGCCGCAAGAAAAACGAATTCCCCGATCCAGCCAAACGCATGGTCATCAACGAAGCCGTGTGCGAAGGCTGCGGCGACTGCGGCATCCAGTCCAACTGCGTCTCCATCCTGCCGAAGGAAACGGAATTCGGTCGCAAGCGCACCATCGACCAATCGTCGTGCAACAAGGACTACTCGTGCACCAAGGGCTTCTGCCCGAGCTTCGTTACGGTGGAAGGCGGCACGCTGAAAAAATCCAAGGCCGGTGCCACCCAAAGCGACGACGGCTGGACCGAACTGCCGGCGCCGATGCTGCCATCGTGCGAACAGCCGTACAACATCCTGATCAACGGCATCGGCGGCACCGGCGTGATTACCGTCGGCGCGCTGATGGGCATGGCGGCGCACCTGGAAGGCAAAGGCGCTTCGGTGCTGGACATGACCGGCATGTCGCAGAAAAACGGCTCGGTCACTTCGCACGTGAAGATCGCCCGCACACCGGCACACCTGCGCGCGCAGCGCATCGCCACCGGCGAAGCGGACGTCATCCTCGGCTGCGACATGCTAACCGCCGGCGCCGCCGACGCGGTATCGAAGATGCGCGCCGGCCGCACGCTGGCCATCGTCAACCTGCACGAGCAGCCACCAGGCACCTTCGCGCAGAACGCCGACTGGGAATACCCAACTGCCGACGTGCGCGCGCTGATCGAGGAATCGGTGGGCGCCGGCGCGGCCGATTTCATCGACGCCACCAAGCTGGCCACCGCGCTGATGGGCGACTCGATCGCCGCCAACCTGTTCATGCTCGGTTACGCATGGCAGCGCGGCCGTATTCCGCTGAAAGAAGAATCGCTGCTGCGCGCGATTGAACTGAACGGCGTGGCGGTTGCGTCCAACAAGAAGAGCTTCCTGTGGGGCCGCCGCGCAGCGGTGGATCTCAAGCGCGTGGAGCGCACCGCCACGCCGGCGCAAGCCATCGTGGTGCAGATGCCGCAAAGCCTGGACACCGTCATCAACAAGCGCGTCGAGTTCCTGACCGCGTACCAGAACGCGGCCTACGCCGGCGTCTACTCGGACCTGGTGTCGCAAGTGCGCGCAAAAGAAAGCGCGCTTGGCCTGGGCAACAAGCTGTCCACCGCCGTCGCCAAGTATTACTTCAAGCTGATGGCCTACAAGGATGAATACGAAGTCGCGCGCCTGTACACCGACGGCCGCTTCGTCGAACAGCTGCAGCAGCAGTTCGAGGGTAACTTCAGCGTCAAGTTCAATCTGGCGCCGCCGATGTTCGCCAAGAAGGACGCCAAGGGCCACCTGGTGAAAGCGGAATTCGGTTCGTGGATGTGGAGCGCGTTCAAGCTGCTGGCCAAGTTCAAAGGCCTGCGTGGCGGCGCCTTCGATGTCTTCGGCTACACCGACGAGCGCAAGATGGAGCGCGCCCTGATCGCCGAGTACCGCGACATGGTCGGCGCCCTGGTGGCGCAGCTGAACGCGGACAACCACGCGACGGCCGTCGAGCTGGCGGCGCTGCCGGAGAAAGTGCGCGGTTTCGGCCACGTGAAGGAGGCCGCAGTCGCCACCTTCCGTACCGAAAAAGCCCGCCTGCTGGCACAGTTTTCGCAACAGCGCGCCGCCTGACCGTCGCTCCCGCGAAGGCGGGAGCCTATAGAACGCACGCTCAGCATGGATCCCCGCTTTCGCGGGGACGACGCGTTAAAGTGAACGTCATATAATCGACAAAAAAAGTATAAGGGACACCTATCAATGAACGATCTCTCAGCTCCGAAAACCGCCGCCGTGCCGGACCAGCCGCGCCTCGCCAACAAAGTGCGCTTCGTCACGGCCGCCTCGCTGTTCGACGGCCACGACGCCTCGATCAACATCATGCGCCGCATCCTGCAATCGAACGGCGTGGAAGTGGTCCACCTGGGCCATAACCGCTCGGTGGACGAAGTGGTCACCGCCGCGCTGGCGGAAGACGTGCAAGGCATCGCCATCTCCAGCTACCAGGGCGGCCACGTTGAATACTTCAAATACATGATCGACCTGCTGCGCCAGCGCGGCGGCGCGCACATCAAGGTATTCGGCGGCGGCGGCGGCGTCATCGTCCCGCACGAAATCGAAGAACTGCACGCCTACGGCGTCACCAAGATCTTCAGCCCGGAAGACGGCCAGCGCATGGGCCTCGTCGGCATGATCCAGTGGATGGTGCAGCAGTGCGACATCGACCTGTCGCAATACTCGCCGACAGCGCTGACTCCGCTGCGCGAAGGCGATATCAATACTCGCCATCGCCCCCTGGCGCAACTGATCACCGCCCTGGAAAACGACAAAGCCGCGCCTGCGCTGCGCGCCGAACTGATGGCCGCCGCCGCCGACCTGCCGGTGCCCACGCTGGGCATCACCGGCACCGGCGGCGCCGGTAAATCCTCGCTGACCGATGAACTGATCCGCCGCATTCGCCTGGACCAGGCCGACACATTGAACATCGCCGTGATCTCGATCGACCCGTCGCGCCGCAAATCCGGCGGCGCGCTGCTGGGTGACCGCATCCGCATGAACGCCATCAATCCGTGGGCCGGCCAGTCGCGTGTCTTCATGCGCTCCCTCGCCACGCGCGAAGCGGGTTCCGAAATCTCGCAGGCGCTGCCCGACGTTATCGCAGCCTGCAAGGTGGCCGGCTTCGACCTGGTGATAGTGGAAACCTCCGGCATCGGCCAGGGCGACGCCGCCATCGTGCCGCACGTGGACGTGTCCATGTACGTGATGACGCCGGAATTCGGCGCCGCCTCGCAACTGGAAAAAATCGACATGCTCGATTTCGCCGACTTCATCGCCATCAATAAATTCGACCGCAAGGGATCGCAGGACGCGCTGCGCGACGTCGCCAAGCAGTATCAGCGCAACCGCGAGCTGTGGACCAAGCGTCCGGAAGAAATGCCGGTCTACGGCACGCAAGCCTCGCGCTTCAACGACGACGGCGTCACCGCGCTGTATCAAGGCCTGCTGCCACGCCTGGTGCAACTGGGCCTGCGCGCCGAACCGGGCAGGCTGATTGCGACGGACGTGCGACACTCCAGCGGCAAGCACGTCATCGTGCCGCCGGCCCGTTCGCGCTACCTCGCGGAGATCGCCGACACCGTGCGCGGCTACCACCGCTTCACGCGCAAGCAGGTGACGCTGGCGCGCGAACGCCAGCAACTGAGCGAATCGAAGCGCATGCTGGCCATCGCCCACAAGTCCGCCGACTTCGACGACCTGATTTCCGAACGCGACGCCGAAATGGATGGCGGCGCCAAGAAACTGCTGGCCCAATGGCCCGACATGCAAGCCGCCTACGCCGGCGACGACTACGTCGTGAAAATCCGCGACAAGGAAATCCGCACGCGCCTGGTGCAGCACACGCTGTCCGGCACGCGCATCCGCAAGGTATCGCTGCCGCGCTACGAAGACCACGGCGAAATCCTGCGCTTCCTGATGCTGGAGAACGTGCCGGGCTCCTTCCCGTTCACGGCCGGCGTGTTCGCCTTCAAGCGCGAAGGCGAAGACCCGACCCGCATGTTCGCCGGCGAAGGCGACGCCTTCCGCACCAACCGCCGTTTCAAGCTGGTCTCCACCGGCATGGACGCCAAGCGCCTGTCGACCGCCTTCGACTCGGTGACGTTGTATGGCGCCGACCCGGCGCTGCGTCCGGACATCTACGGCAAGGTCGGCAACTCGGGCGTCTCCATCGCCACGCTGGACGACATGAAGGTGCTGTACGACGGCTTCAACCTGTGCAGCCCGAGCACCTCGGTGTCGATGACCATCAACGGCCCGGCGCCGACCATCCTGGCGATGTTCATGAACACCGCCATCGACCAGCAGATCGAGAAATTCGCCGAAGAGAACAAGCGCCAGCCTAGCGCCGACGAAGCGGCCAAGATCAAGGACTGGGTGCTGCAGAACGTGCGCGGCACCGTGCAGGCGGACATCCTAAAGGAAGACCAGGGCCAGAACACCTGCATCTTCTCAACCGAGTTCTCGCTCAAGGTGATGGGCGATATCCAGGAATACTTCGTCCACCACCAGGTGCGCAACTTCTACTCGGTGTCGATCTCCGGCTACCACATCGCCGAAGCGGGCGCGAACCCGATCTCGCAGCTGGCGTTCACGCTGTCGAACGGCTTCACCTTCGTCGAAGCCTACCTGGCGCGCGGCATGCACATCGATGATTTCGCGCCCAACCTGTCGTTCTTCTTCTCGAACGGCATGGACCCGGAATACACGGTGCTGGGCCGCGTAGCGCGCCGCATCTGGGCGGTGGCCATGCGCGACAAGTACGGCGCCAACGACCGCTCGCAGAAGCTCAAGTACCACGTGCAAACCTCGGGCCGTTCGCTGCACGCGCAGGAGATCGACTTCAACGACATCCGTACCACTCTGCAGGCGCTGATCGCCATCTACGACAACTGCAACTCGCTGCACACCAACGCCTACGACGAAGCCATCACCACGCCGACCGACGAATCGGTGCGCCGCGCGCTGGCGATCCAGCTGATCATCAACCGCGAGTGGGGCCTGGCCAAGAACGAGAATCCGAACCAGGGCTCGTTCATCATGGACGAGCTGACCGACATGGTGGAAGAAGCGGTGCTGCAGGAGTTCGAACGCATCGCCGAACGTGGCGGCGTACTGGGCGCGATGGAGACCGGCTACCAGCGCGGCAAGATCCAGGAAGAATCGATGCTGTACGAGCACCAAAAGCACGACGGCACACTGCCCATCGTCGGCGTCAACACCTTCCGCAATCCGAAGGGCGTGGAAGCGCCGCAGCAGATCGAACTGGCGCGTTCCACGGACGACGAAAAGCAGTCGCAGCTCAAGCGCCTGGAAGACTTCCACAGCCTCCATGCCGACAGCGCGCCGCAAGCGCTGGCAGCCTTGCAGCAAGCCACCATCGACAACGCCAACGTGTTTGAAAAGTTGATGGACGCCGTGCGCGTCTGCTCCCTCGGCCAGATCACCACCGCGCTGTTTGAGGTGGGGGGGCAGTATCGCCGCAATATGTAAATGCCGGAACCTGATCAAGAAGCGTGACAGGTTTCCGCGCGGTAGAAGTTGAAGTTGCCGAAGTTTAGGAACTCAGTGTTAGCGCTGAAGCGGTAGATGATTTCGCGCCGCTTCTCGTCAAAGCTGAGCAGGCCGCCGTTGTGCTTGGCCGTTTGTTCCTTGAAGACCGCCGTCGGAAACGGCTCCTTGCCACCCAGCGTGATCAACAAGGTGTCGTTGTCTGCGCGGCGCCAGGTGCTCTGGGTGTAAAAACCGAATCCACCACGAAACTCCAGATTGCCATTCGGCTGCAACAGCATGCACATGGTCGGGAATTCGGTTCCCGTATTCTCCAGCACCACGGGTGCCGCCGCGCGCTGCGTGCTGGCACACCCGCCCATCAAAAGCGCCATGGCGACATAGCCGAAGAATGGTTTCATGGAATAGGCTTGAGTAGTGGAAACATTCACGCTACCTTATCAGCGCGCACCAAGCTAGAAAGTGCGGTCCCGCACCCTCCTCAGCCAAATCACCTGACAGGGCCGACCGTCGCGCCCTCAAGCAACACTGGTTGCCACAGTTCCTGCAGCTCGCCGGCGGGGGTGCCGTCCACCAGTGACAGCAGCATGGCGATCATGCGGGCGCCGGCTTTGCGCGGGTCGGGCTGGTCGATGGTGGTGACGTTGGCGCCGGACAGGGTGTCGGCCATATTGCCCCAGACGATGACGGAAATCTCCTTGCCGATCTCTACGCCCGCATCCAGCAAGGCACGCATCGCGCCGACACCGGACAGGTGGTTGTCGATGATGACCGCCGTCGGCCGTGGCGAGCAGGCCAGCAATTGCTGCATCGCCTGGTAGCCGCTGCGACGGTCCAGCGTGTTGTCGATCAGGTAGCGCGTATCCACACCCAGCCCTGCATCCGCCATCGAGCGCAGGAAGCTATTCTTGCGCTGCCGCGCGAAGTTCAACTCCAGCGGCGCGCTAATCAGGGCAACGCGCTGATGGCCCAGGCCCAGCAAACGCTCCATCGCCATGCGGATGCCAGCTTCGTTGTCGTAGTCGAACCACGCATACGGCGCGTTCAGCTCCGTGCGGCCGTGGGCGACAAAGGGAAATTTAGCCTTGCTCAAAAACGCGATGCGCTCGTCGTGCACCAGCGTGCGCCCCACCACCAGGCCATCCACCCGCCGCCCGCGCACGATCTGCTGGTACGAGGGCTGCTCCGCCGCCGGCGACACCGGCGCAATGATCAGGTTCTTGGACACCTCTTCCAGCGCGGCCGACATGCCGGCCATCACCTCCAAGAACATCGAGTCGCCCAGATCCGCCGGCTGCAGCGGATAGATGATGCCGAAGACGTTGGTGCGCCCCAGCGCCAGCGAGCGCGCCATCGGGTTGGGCTGATAGCCGACCTCCTTGGCCGCCTTCAGCACCCGCTCCCGGGTCCGCACATTCACCTCGGGGTAACCGTTTAATGCCCGGCTCACCGTGGTCTTGGACATACCAAGGTGATTTGCGAGATGAGCGAGGTTCATAGCCGAATGTTCAATGTTGACTGCTGATTATAGCGTTTGGGTCGAATTCCCCGCCACCGCCATCGACCGCCCTTTTGAAGAAATACAACATAACCAGCACGATGGTGATCGGCACCAACGTCAGATAGAACGCAAAATGACCGCTGAAGTTGCCGAAAACGTAACCGGTGATCAGCGAGCCGGTGGTGCCACCCAGTGCTGAAAAAATCACCAACAGGCCGGTCATGGCCGAATGCTGGTTCTTCGGCAGGGAACTCAGCATCACCGAATTGATGGCCGGGTAGATCGGCGCCATGAACAGCCCGATCAGCGGGAACAGGAAGGTCGCCAGCGGCGCCGTGGCCCAGGTGATGTGCGGATCGGCCACCACGTCATGCGTCAGCGGCAACGCCAGCAGCACCATCGCCGCCATGCCGATGACGCAGGCGTTCATCACCGGATACCAGTTCAGCTTGCGCATCAGCACACCGGCCGACAGTCGCCCGACTGCCAGACAAGCGGCAAAGATGCTGGTCACTTCCACGCTCATCGCAGCCGGCAGCTTGAGGATTTCGTTGTTAAACGTCGGCAGCCAGGTGCCCACGCTTTGCTCGATCAGCACGTACAGAAAGGCGGTGATGACGAACACGCACACCAGCGGCTTGAAGAACAGCTTGAGCATGGCGGCGAAATCTTGCGCGATGCTGCGTCCTTCCGGCAGCGCGGCCATCGATTCGTTGAAAGGCGTGGACAGGAGCAGCACAAAGGTCAGCGCGCACAGCACGGCCAGCAGCCAGTAGACCTGCAGCCAGCTTTGCGACAGCGGATCGCGCGAGTCGATGAAGTAGCCGAACACCCAGTAAGCGCTCAGCACACCCACCATGAAAAATCCCTCCAGCAGATTCATGATGCTGGCGTGCTGCTTGCGGTCCGATGCAATCAGGCCCAGCGTCGAATACACCGACACCTTGACCAGCGCGAACGACACGCCCACGCAGAAGAACAAGGCCTTGGTGGTGGCGAACGACGGCAGCATCGGCATCGCCACACAAGCGGCGGTGACGATGGCCAGTCCGGTCAGCATCGCCTTCTTGTAGCCCAGGCGCGGCAGGAAGGACGCCACCAGGAACGACACCACCGCAATCGGCAGATCCTTGAAGCCTTCCAGCACGCTGGCGGCGGACTTGCTCACGCCGTAGTTGCTGATCACCTGCAGGATCACCGTGCCTACGCTGTTGAGCAGGATGGCGAATACAAAGTAAATCAAAAATAGCGCAAATAGTATTTTGTTGTTCTTCATGCTGCCGTCTCCGTTTTATTCCGCGCCGTGCGGCGCGGTGGCGTCAATATGCGCCGAGATTGAATTCCTTCAGGCTGGTGATGACCACGTCCGCTTGCGTCAGCACGAAGGGATGCCCTATCCCCAGCGCGAACATGCCGGCGCCCTTGATCGACGCCACGCCGGCCACCGCATCCTCGACGCCGAGACAATCGGCCGGCGCGACGCCAAGCTCACTGGCCGCGCGCAGGAAAATCTCCGGATCGGGTTTGCCGCGCGCGATGGTAGCGGCGTCCACCACGTAATCGAATTTATCGGTGATACCCAGGCGCTCCAGCACCGTAAAGGCGTTCTTGCTCACCGATGCCAAGCCGATGCGCAGGCCGACGCGCCGCACCGCGTCCAGCGCAGCCACCGCGCCGGGTAGCAGATCGCTGGACGACATGGTGGCGATCAGCTCCTGATAGTGTTTATTCTTTTCATCCGCCAGCGCCAGCTTCTCTTCCGGCGTGTAGCTGCGCGGCGACGAAGCGAGGATCAGATCGAGAGAACCCATGCGGTCGATGCCCTTCAGATTCTCATTGAACGCCTGATCGAAATGCACGCCCTGCGACTCCGCCAGCTGCTTCCACGCCAGATAGTGGTAATGCGCGGTATCGGTAATCACGCCATCCAGATCGAAGATGACTGCCTTGAAGCGGCTCATAAAAAACTCCTTGCTTGCTTGGGTTGCGACAGCGTCAGCGCAACCGCTTCGCCGCCATGGGTGAATGCCAGCGCCTCGCCTTGCAGCAGGCGATACTCCACGCTGCCCGGCTCCACGTGCACTTCCAGCAGCGCGCCACGGAAGTGGATCTTGAAGGTGTAGTGCTGCCACTGCTTCGGCAGCGTCGGCGCGAAGTGCAGTTCGCCGCCCACCACGCGCATGCCGGCGAAGCCGAACGCCACGCCCAGCCAGGTGCCGGCCATCGCTGCCGTGTGCACGCCGTAGTGTGTATTGCCGTGTGTGTCATCGAGGTCGAGACGCGCGGTCTCCATGAAGTACTGATAAGCCTTGTCCTGATAGCCCACTTCCGCCGCGATGATGCCGAAGATGCAGGACGACAGCGACGAGTCGTGCGTGGTCACCGCTTCGTAGTAATCGAAGTCGCGGCGCTTGTCTTCCAGCGAGAAGCGATCGCTCAGCAGCAGCAGCGCCAGCACCACGTCCGCCTGCTTGCACACCTGATGGCGGTAGATCACCATCGGGTGATAGTTCAGCAGCAGCGGGTAATTCTCTTTCGGCGTGTTGGCGAAATCCCACACTTTCTTCGACAGGAAGCTGTCGTCCTGCGCGTGGATTTGCAGCGCGTCGTCGTAGGGAAGATTCATCATTGATGCGGCGCGGCGCCATTCGGCCGGCTCACCGGCATCCAACGCCATGGCCGCCGCGATGCGCGCGAACTCGGACGGCGCCTGCGACTGCAGCTGCTCCGCGATCGACGCCGCAAAGCTCAGGTGCATCTGCGCCATCGCGTTGGTGTAGTAGTTGTTGTTGACCAGCGCCGTGTACTCGTCCGGACCCGTCACCTGGTTGATGCAGAAGCGGCCCTCGCGGTCATACGAGCCGATGCCGGTCCAGATGCGCGCCGTCTCCATCACGATTTCGGCGCCGGCTTTCACCAGGTATTCCTGGTCATCGGTCGCTTCCATGTACATCTTGATCGAATAGGCGATATCGGCGTTGATGTGATACTGCGCCGTCCCCGCCGGGAAGTAGGCCGAGCACTCGTCGCCGGCGATGGTGCGCCACGGGTACAGCGCGCCTTTGTCGTGCGACATCTGGCGTGCGCGTTCGCGCGCTTTCGGCAGGCCGGCGTAGCGGTACTCCAGCAGCTTGCGCGCGATCTCCGGCTTGGAGTACAGGAAGAACGGGAAGATGTAGATTTCCGTGTCCCAGAAATAGTGGCCTTCGTAGCCCTCGCCCGTTACGCCCTTGGCGGAGATGTTGGTTTTGCCGTCGCGGCCCACCGATTGCAGCAGGTGGAACTGGTTGAAGTGCATGCCCTGCTGGAGCGCGTCGTCGCCGGCGATCTGCACGTCGGCCTGCTGCCAGAAGTCGGCCAGGTACTGCTCCTGCGCCAGGCGCAAGTCATCGAAGCCCGCCGCCGCCGCGTTGGACAAGGTGTCCTTGCTGCGCCACATCAGCTCTTTGGCGTCGTAATCGCGCGAGGAATAGTAGCTGCCGTACTTGGTCAGCGTCACGGACTGGCCGGTGCTGGCCGCCAGCTCCCAGGTCTGCGTCAAACGCTGGCCGTCCTGCGCGAACGCCGCCGGCAGGTCCGCGCTCAGCACCGATTCGGTTGCACTCACCAGCGTGAAGCCGCTGTTGTGGGTCTTCTGCACCAGCGCCGCAAAGCCGCCGGCCTGCTCGCTGTCGATCATGTGCAGCGTCGGGCCGGAGATGGCCGAACCCACGCGCGGATCATCGCCGGCTTCCAGATTCTTCACCGCGCCATCCAGCGCCGACACCAGGCGCAGCTTGCCGTCGAAGTTCAGCGAAGTCACCTCGAACTCGATGGCGAACAAATGCTTGTTCTCGAAGCTGACCATGCGGCGGCTGCGCACGCGCACACTGCGGCCCTGTGGCGAGGTCCACTCCACCACGCGCGTTAGCAGGCCGGTACGGAAGTCCAGCACCCGCTCATACGACTGAGTGGCGCCGGCCAGCAAATCGAAGCGCTCATCCTCCAGCCACAGCTCGACGCCCTTGGCGTTCGGCACATTCAGCATGAACTGGTTGACCTTGGCCAGGCCGTAGGCCGCTTCCGGGTACTGGATCGGCTCCGACTCGTAGAAGCCGTTCAGGTAGGTGCCGTCGAGCGAAGTGCCGGCCGGGCCGCTGTAGCCCTCCTCGCCGGTGCCGCGCAGGCCGATGTAGCCGTTCCCCAGCGCGAACAGCGTCTCGTCGAGGAAGTGGGATGCGGTGTCGAAGCTGGTCTCGCGGATGCACCAGGCTTCAAGAGGATAGGTGTGTTGTTGCACAGCGAATTCCTTAGAAAAAGCGATTCAAAGCGGTTTGAATTTTAGAAAAAGCCGGTTTTTAGGTATTTTCGGCGGTTTTCAGGGGAAACTAGGTCTGGCGTACCATCAGGGTGGTCGGCAACATTTCAGATGCGACCGGCTGGCCTTCGATCAGGCCCAACATTTTTTTGGCCAATAACACGCCGCCATCGCGCAAGTACTGGTGCACGCTGGTGAGCGGCGGCACGAAACTGGCCGCGCCGGGCGTATCGTCGTAACCGATGACAGAGACATTCTCCGGCACCCTTAAATTCTTCTCGGCCAGCGCGCGGATCGCGCCCATGGCCAGCAAGTCGCTGGCGGCAAACACGCCGTCGAAATTGGCGCCCTTCTTTTTCAGCAGCGCCGAAATACTGTCGAAGCCCGCCTCGAACGTGAACGCTTTCGGACGGATGATGTGCACCGTCGCCGCGCCGCCCATCGCATCGATAAAGCCGGCGCAGCGTTCCTGCACCTCGGCGTGATCGACGTCGCCCAGGAACACCAGCTTCTGCCGGCCCTGCGCGATGAAGCGCTCGGCCGCGCTGATGCCGCCCTTGCGGTTGTCCGAACCGACGACGATGTAGTCGCTGCCCGGTTCCGGCGCGCCCCACACCACCAGCGGCATGCCGGTCTGCTGCAAGGTACGCACCGCCTCGCCGTGCGAGCCCTGGCCCAGCAGGATCAAGCCGTCGGCGCCCATCACCGGCGCCGTGTTCATCAACTGCTTGGAGGTCAGCACCACGCTGTAGCCGGCCGTGGTCAGCTCCTGCGTGATGCCGCCCAATAGCTCCAGCGGATACGGATCGGACATCGGCCGGCCGCGCACCGGTGTCATTTCCACCACAACCGCCACCGAATAACTGCGGCCCATGCGCAGATTGCGCGCGCTCACGTTCAAACGGTAGCCGTGCTGCTCCGCCAACGCGCGGATCTTCTCGCGTGTTTCCACCGTCACCAGCGGGCTGTCGCGCAAGGCGCGGGAGACCGTGATCTTGGAGACGCCGGCCAGCAGGGCCAGGTCTTCCATTGTCATCGCTGGTGTGACGGTCTTTTTCGCAGGCATTGTTGTTCTTAAGGGATGAAAAGCAGGGGTGCGGACGCATTATGACAGAAATTTTTCGTTTGTCGCGAAAAATGACATCGATAACATTTCAATTGACATCGATAACATTTCTTGTTTCAATGACTAGGTCGGCGATGGCGGAAGGCTGTCCCGGAGACGATAGACCCCCAATAAGAAAGAAGAGACACGATGAAAAATCCGTTCCTGCCATCGGCCATCGCGGCCGCCGTCCTCACACTGCTCAACCAGACCGCAGCCCAAGCCCAGACCCAGACCGACGCCCCGGCAGCAGTTGCCACCACCTCCGAAGCGTCCAAGGAAGTATCGAAAGAAATCCAGCAAGTGGTCGTCACCGGCGTGGCCTCGGCGCGCGGCGTGCGCAAGGTCGACTCGGCCTTCTCGATCACCACCGCCAGCGAAGAACAACTGAAGCAAGCCTCGCCCAGCAGCACCGCCGACATCATGAAGCTGGTGCCGGGCGTGTACGCGGAATCGACCGGCGGCCAGTCCGGCGCCAACATCGAAGTGCGCGGCTTCCCGTCGGGCAGCGATTCGCCATTCGTCTCCGTACAGATGATGGGCAACCCGATCTACCCGCCGCCGACCCTGTCGTTCTTCGAAGGCTCGTCGGCCTTCCGCCTCGATGACACGGTGGAGCGCGTGGAAGTGCTGCGCGGCGGCCCGTCGACCATCTGGTCCAACGGCCAGCCCGGCGCCACCATGAACTTCATCCTGAAAGAAGGCACCGACACGCCGGAAGGCTCGGTACGTTTCAGCACCGGCACGGGCAGCCTGCGCCGGGTCGACATGTTCTACGGCGGCAAGATCAGCGATGGCTGGTACGGTTCGGTCGGCGGCTTCTACCGCAAGACCGACGGCGTGCGCGACGCCGGCTTCCCGGCCGACGACGGCCACCAGATCACCGCCACGCTGACGCGCAACCTGGACCAGGGCAAGCTGACCCTGTACGCCCGCAGCACCGACGACAAGAACGCCTTCTACACCGGCGTGCCGCTGATCTCCAGCAACGGCGGCCGCACCATCACCGCCTTCCCCGGCTTCGATCCGCTGACCGGCACCCTGATGAGCGGCGAGATGCGCAACTTCACCATTGAGGCGGCGCCCGGCAAAACCCTCAACAAAGACCTGGGCGATGGCCGCGGCCTGAAAGCCACGGTGTTCGGCGCCAACTTCGACCAGAAAATCGGCGACTGGAGCATCTCCAACAAGTTCAACCGCTTCGACGGCGACCTCAACACCATCGCCATGTTCACCGGGAACAACCCGCTGTCGATGAGCGACTACATCAACAACGCCATCGCCTCGGCCAACGGCAACGCCTCGGTGGTCGCGGCCGCCGGCGGCAAGCTGGCCACGGCCGGCACCGCCACCTACGTCAAAGGCGGCGCGGTCAGCGGCAGCCAGCAAGTGGTGCAAGCGGGCCTGTGGTCGGTGGACAAACAACTCAAGTCCTTCACCGACGAACTGCGCGTCAGCAAGGAAATCGTCAAGGACCACACGGTCACCGTGGGCGGCTACTTTGCCGACTACTCCTCGCATGACGTCTGGTATCTGGGCAACAGCCACCTGATGACGGCCGTGCCACAAGCCAGCCTGATCAACGTCACCCTGAACAACGGCGTGGTGGTCTCGAAAAACGGCACGGACGGCAATGTGTTCTACGCGCCGGTCGCTTCGTATGACGGCCGCAACACCGCAGCCTTCATCTCGGACGAATGGAAAGTCAACGACCAGATCAAGGTCGACTTCGGCATGCGCCATGAGCAGCAAAAAGTCAGCGGCACCATCTCCAACCTGACGTCCGGCGACACCGACAACAACACGCTGACCGTGTACAACAACGGCACCTCCATGCCGGACGGCTCCAACACCTACCTGAGCCGCACCGACAGCGCAAACTCCTTCACCATCGGCGGCAACTACAAGCTGGCGAAAGACACCTCGGTGTTCGTGCGCGCCAACCGTGGCCACACCTTCATTTCCTTCGACGACCTGCGCGGCGCCGGCAATCAAAAGGATGCCAACGACCGCAACCTGCTGCCGACGCCTAAAGTCAGCCAGTACGAAATCGGCTTCAAGACGGCAACGCCGCTGTACACCGCCTACATCAACGCCTTCCACACCTCGTTCGACGGCATCGCCTTCTCGCAGGTACTGTCCAACGGCCAGGAGCTGCGTTCGACCAGCGGTTCCAAAGGCAACGGTGTGGAATTTGAAGTAGCCGTGCGCCCGATCGAAAACCTGCAACTGTCGCTGACCGGCGATTACCAGAAATCGGAATACCGCGACAACCCGCTCACCGACGGCAAAACCGTGCAGCGCCAGCCGAAGCTGCAGTTCCGCTTCACGCCGACCTACCGCATTCCATTCGGCGACGGCAACGCGGCCAAGGTCTACGGCACCTACACCTCGATCGGCGAGCGCTGGGCCGACCAGGCCAACCAGCAGTACCTGCCGTCCTACCGCACCATCGACGCCGGCGTGCTGTTCTCGTTCGGCGACAAGGTCGAAGTACGCCTGGCTGGCACCAACCTGAACAATGAACTTGGCCTGACCGAAGGCAACTCGCGTCTGACCACCGGCGGCACCGGCCCGATCAACGCGCGTCCGCTGTTCGGCCGCACTTGGGAAGCGTCGCTGCTGTATCGCTTCTAAGCCGGTTTAGTTCACTACCGTCCCTCTTCGGGCAAGGCGCAGTTAGCCTTGCCTTTTTTGTTTTTCTGGCCTAATCTGCAATAGATCGTATGACACGATCCTGCATCATCATGTCCGGAATTTTGTACCTAGGGATAATAAAGTGGCAACGCTGCTCTCCATCAACGCGCTGCAGGCATCGGTTGCACAGGCTGAAAGGCAGGTGCAAAAGGATCAGGTGCGCGTGAGCCAGGACGCCGACCGGCTGGACGCCAGCCGCGATCAGCTGGCGACGGACAAGCAGAAGCTGGTCGACAACCAGCGAGAGAGCAATCAGGCCACGCAGGCGGCCGAGAAACCGGCGCCCAGCGTCAACCTCAACCGCGCCATCGAAAACCCGCCGCGCGCCGAGCAAAAACTGCCGGCGGAATTGCAGCCGCCCAAGCCGCAGGTCAACACGCTCGGGCAAACCATCGGCCAGTTCATCAACACCACCGCCTGATCAGGCGGTCCGGGTCACCAGCGCTTCCCACCATTTGGTTTCAGCATGCGGCTGGACGATATCCATCGGCAGGCCGATTTCCGGCGTGGCGATCGGCAGCCGGCGCTCTTCGGCCAGCTGGGTGATGCGGTCGAACGGATCGTGCCAGGCGTGCAGCGACAAATCGAAGGTGCCGTTATGAATCGGCAGCAGCACCTTGCCCTGCAAATCGATGTGAGCCTGCAGCGATTCCTCCGGCTGCATGTGCACATCCGGCCACTGCGGATCGTAGGCGCCGGTCTCCACCATGGTCAGGTCGAATGGGCCGTAGCGGCGACCGATTTCCTTGAAACCGTCGAAATAACCGCTATCTCCACTGAAAAACACGCGAACATCGCGGTCTTCGATCACAAACGAGGCCCACAACGTTTTGTTGCGGTCGCCCAGCCCACGGCCGGAGAAGTGCTGCGCCGGCGTCGCCACCAGCTTCACGCCGGCCACGAAGGCGCTCTGCCACCAGCTCAGCTGCTGCACCTTGGACTTCGGAATGCCCCAGGCGATCAGCCGATCGCCCACGCCCAGCGGCGTGATGAAATGCTCGGTCTTGGCGGCCAGCTTCATCACGGCGGCGTAATCCAGATGGTCGTAATGGTCATGCGACAGGATAATGCCCTTGATCGGCGGCAGATCGTCGATGCTGATCGGCGGCGCGTGAAAACGCTGCGGACCGGCCCACTGCACCGGCGAAGCACGTTCAGAAAACACCGGATCGGTCAGCCAGAAATGGCCGTTGAGCTTGAGCAGCACCGTCGAGTGGCCGAGGCGGAACAGGCTGCGATCCGGAGCATCCATTAACTGCTGCTGCGTGATCGCGTGAACGGGGATCGGCAACGCAGGCACGGTGTCCTTCGGCTTGTCGAAAGCAAAACGCAGCATGATGCCCAGCGTTTTGAACAAGCCCATCTTGTGCATCTTGACCGGATTGCGGAAGCGGCCGTCGCGCGTGCGCGGCGCGCTCGGCACGGACAAGCCATCCAGGCCATCCACGGCAGATGTAAAAGTCATCATAATTCTCCTGCGAGGTTAAGTATCCTCCCCGTAAAGACGAACCAGATGAGCGAATATTGTAGGCGATTAAAAATTTAGGCGAACGCCACCGCATAAATCGGCGGCAAGGTAGTGGAAATGGTCTGCCACTGGCCGCCACCGTCTTCCGACAGCCAGGCGCCGCCCGTGGTCGAGCCCATCAGCAAGACCTGGCCGTCGTCGCTGACCGCCAGGCCGTGCCGATACACCAGGTCGTAACAATGCTGATGTGGCAAGCCGCCGCGCCATGCCGTGAAATGCTGGCCGCCATCGGTGGTGCGGGTAACCGCCAGCGAGGCCTGCGGCGGAATGCGCTTGCTGTCCGCCTCGGCCGGCACAAACCATGCCGTCTCGCCATCCTGCGGATGCACCGCCGTCACGAAACCGAAATTCGACACCGGCGCGGCCGGCACCACCTCGGTCCAGTTGGCGCCGTTGTCCACGCTGCGCCAGATGCCGTTGTGATGCTGGCACCACAACTTGTCCGGCTCGCCGGCGCAGCGCACGATGCGGTGCGGGTCCTGGATGGTTTCCGTCTCCACCAGCTCGGGCGGCATGTAGTTGGCCTTCATGCCCTTGGCGCGCAAACGCCAGCTGGCGCCGCCGTCCTCGGTCAGCCAGGCGCCGCCGCAGGAAATCCCCACCAGCACCGACTTGCTGTCGCGCGGATCGACGCAGATGCTGTGGATGCCCGGCACGTCATAGCCGCCGCCCATCCACTGCGCGCGCTCCGGCACGTTCCACAGTCCCTCCACCAGCTGCCAGCTGTCGCCGCGATCGGCCGAGCGGAACAGGCCGCCGGGCAAGGTGCCGGCCCACAGCACGCCCGGCTCATCCGGCCCGCCCGCCGCCAGCGACCAGATCTGCTTCACGGTCCATTCGACCGGATCGCTGCTGTCGGCCGGCTTGGTCGGGAAGGCGGGCGCCGCCACTTCCACCCAGTCGTTGCTGCCGGCATCGCGCCGGTGCAGCTTGGCGCCGAAGTGGCCGAGGTTGAGCGCCGCGTACAGCGTGCCGTCGCGCCGGTCCGGCAGCACCATCGACACCGGATCGCCCAGGAAATGCTGCTGATCGAGCAGCCAGGCTTCATGCGTTGGAATCACTTCAAACAAACCTTTGCGGGTCGCGATATAGGCGCGATCGGACATATCAGCCTCCTGACAATGCTTGCAGAATATAGACCTGGGAATGGGGAGCGAGCGCATCGTCCAGCCGCCGGGGATCGCGGGCGCGCTGGCCGTCGATAAAAATCACCACGTTTTCGCGCAGATGGCCCTGCTCGTCGAGCACATAACCGCGCAAGCGGGGATGCTGCTCGAAACAGCCGTCGAGCGCGCTGCGCAGATCGGCCGCAGCGGTATCGACCTGCGGCACGGTCATGAAGCGGCCCAGCTGTTGGGTGAATATCAATTTTGCCATCTTCGAATTCTAAGCCGATTGCGGCTAAAATGAAAACGTCTCAACCATTGGAGTCCAGCATGACGATTACGCCGCAACAATTGGAATTGCTGATGCAGGAAGTGGAGAAAGAAGACCCGATCGATTTCGCCGACCTGCCCTTCGACGAGCATGATTTACGCGGGCTGATCTCCAACCATTTGTGCGAAATGGCGGACGCCATGGAAAGCTTCAGCGACGAAGACAAGCACCTGACGCTGATGGCCGTTGCGGCCAAGCTGGTGCTGGAAAACATGGTGCTGAACATCCAGCTGCTGAGACGGCACGGCGTGCCGCTCAGCGATACCACCGAGGCGCTGTTGCAGCGCCTGCGCAAGCGTGATTAATCAGCTTTAGGGAAATCCAGCGGCGTCACATTCACCCGGTTGACAAGGTTGGTGAACGTGATCGCGCTGATCGCCAGCATGGCATCGACGATTTGCGCGTCGCTGTAGCCGGCCTGCTTCACCGCCACTATCACTTCGGCCGGCACATCGCCCTTGGTGCTCACCAGCGTGTGGGCAAACGTCGCCAACGCATCGATGCGTTCGTCACCCGAAGGCTGGCCGTGACGCACGCCTTTGATGGCGTCTGAACTCAAGCCGGCCTTGCCGCCCATCAGCGTATGCGCGGCGAGGCAATAATCACACAGCGCTTCCTGGCTGACGGCCAGTTTCACCACTTCGATTTCCTTCGCGCTCAAGCTGCCTTTGCGCAGCGCGCCATCCAGGTTCAGCGCCGCTTCCAGCGCCACCGGGCTGTTGCTGCCAACGGTGGCATAAGCGTTGGGCACCTTGCCGATCGCGCCCTTGATTGCGGCGAACAGTTGAGCGGCGTGGCCTGTGGCTTCCGAAACGGCTTGGGTGTAGAGACGGGACATGATGTGTTTCCTTTCAAAGCGAGTTGGTATGAAACACAGTCTACGCCGGTCACGTGAGATGATTAATGCTGGAAATACTCTACAATTTGCTCATTCGTCTCATTCGCATGCCATGGATACGCTTAGCCAACTGCTCTCCCTCTACCCCGTCCGCACCGCGCTGGACGTCCGTTGCCGCTTCGGCGCCCCCTGGGTGCTGGACCATCCCCGTGTCGCGCACGGCGCGGCGCCCTACCACCTGATCTTGCGCGGCGAGGCGCTGTACGAGGACACCGCGCTGCAAGCCGGCGACATCATCGTCTTCCCCCATGGCGACGCGCACCGGCTGCACATCGGCGATCCGGCGCAGGCCACGCCCTCGCACAGCACGCCGGGACTGCTGCGCTTTGACGATAACCAGGGCGATGGTCCACAAACCGATATCCTGTGCGGCGAGTTCCAGTTCGATGCCGATGGCGGCGCATCCCTGCTGGCGGCCTTGCCGGCGGTGCTGGTGGTGCGCACCGCCGGCCGCGCCGATGCGCAAGGGCTGCGTCAATTAATGCAAATGCTGCAGGACGAAGCCGAAACACCGCGCGCCGGCTCCGAGGCCATCGTGCGGCAACTGGCGGCAGCCCTGTTCGCGCTCTTGATCCGCAGCTGGCTGGAGCAGGCGATGGCGACGCCTGGCCTGTTCGGCGTGCTGGCCGAGCGGCGCCTGCAGCCGGCCGTCAACGCCATGCTGGCGGCGCCGGAAAAACCATGGACGCTGGAGTCTTTGGCCGAGATCAGCCACATGTCACGCGCCACCTTCGCCCGCCTGTTCACACAAGCTGCCGACGCCACGCCGGCCGACATGCTGACCCGCCTGCGCATGGCGCGCGCCGCCCGCTTGCTGGACGAGGGCCGGGCCGCCGGCGCCGTCGGCGAAATGGTGGGCTACCAATCGGAAGCCGCCTTCAGCCGCGCCTTCAAGCGGCAGTACGGCGTCGGCCCGGGCGCCTACCGCAAGCGCCGAGAGTCCGCCGCCGCGTGACAATTGGTGACTTTTGCATTGGTTTGCGTATGTAAAAATCTCATACTTACAATAAACACACAGCGCCATGGCCAATATCAATATCAATCTGAGTAGCACCCTCGTCCACCAACTCGACGCCGCTGGCGGCGGCACTTCGTTGGGCGAGGACATCGGCCAGCTCTTCCTGGCCGACTACACCTTTTCCGGCTACTACGAGAATTACAGCAGCTACTCGCTGAACGGCAGCAACCTGAGCGTGAATTTCGCCGACGGCGCCTATATCAAATACGGTGGCGTGGTGCTGCCCAACACCGGCGCGCCTAGTGGCGTGGCCAGCATCGGCAGCGTGGAGCAATATGTGCCTGCTGCCTATCGCCTGTCCATCGACGGCACAATGAGCTACGACTACACCACCGCTGGCGGCCTGCAACTGTCCAGCAACGGCGGCAACATCTACTCGGCCACCATCCAGACCCTGCTGCCGGCCAACAGCCCGTACTACGACGCGACGCTGGGCAATGTCAGCATGACCATGCAAGGCAACGTCAGCTTGTCGCCGAGCGGCCAGATCGGCGGCGTCGTGACCTCGATCAGCGGCCATGCCGACCGCTCGCTGCTATCGAGCAGCCTCACCGGCAACTTCTACCTCAGCGGCGACTACTACGCCATCGGCGAAGGGCGCGGCACGCTGGCGGTATCGGGCACGGCCACCGGCTACGAGGAAAAGTATGCCGACGGCAGCAGCGTCGTCATGAGCAACCTGGGCGTGCCGGTCACCGGCAACACCAGCGTCATCAGCGCGCTGCTGGCCGATGGCAACAACTTCGCCGGCAACGACGTCGTCAACATCAACCTGGGCGGTGCGCCCAGCGTCGACCTGGTCATTTCCACCGACGACGGCAACGACAACGTTACCCTCAAAGGCGGCGGCGGCAAGCTGCATGCCAATACCGGCAACGGCAACGACATCATCATCCTGGCCGGCAGCGGCCACCGCGTGGAAGGCGGCGCCGGCAACGACACCGTCATCTTCGCCGGTTCGGCGGCCGACTACACCATCGTCCGCAACGGCGACAGCTACACTGTGTCCCTGAACGGCAGCGGCGCCAATACCCTGAGCGGCATCGAGCGCCTGCAATTCGGCGACACCATGGTGGGCCTGGATATCAACGGCCTCGGCGGCCAGGCTTACCGGCTGTACCAGGCCGCCTTCAACCGCGTGCCGGACAAGGCCGGCCTCGGTTACTGGATCGATGTGATGGACAAGGGCGTCAGCCTGGTCGACGTCGCCGGCAGCTTCATGAGCGGCCAGGAATTCGCCGACCAGTACGGCGTCAACCAGAGCAACGCCCAGTTCCTCAACAGCCTGTATCAGAACGTGCTGCACCGCGCTGGCGACTCGGCCGGCTTCGACTGGTGGCTGGGGCATCTGGACAAGGGCGACGTCTCGCGCGCGCAAGTGCTGGCCGATTTCGGCGAGAGCACGGAGAACCAGGCGGCCCTGATCGGCGTCATCGGCAACGGCTTCGCCTACACCGAGTTCACCGGCTAAACAATGCTGGCGGCCGGCGCCTCGATCACCAGGTCGGAAGTGGCGATCGCCACGCAGGGCAGGATGTAGCCCTCGCGTTTTTCGTCCAGGCTGAGGCCCGGCCAGTCTATCTTGTAGCGCACCGCGCCACCGGTGGACAGGCAGATGCAGGTGCGGCAGGTGCCGTTGCGGCAGGAGCTGGGCAAACGGATGCCGGCCCGGCCGGCCGCCTCCAGCACCGTCTCCGGCGCCTCCGCCTCGAAACTCCATCCCTGCCCCGCCAGTGTAATGTTCATCGACCCATGCCGCTTGTAGAAAGCGACATGATATCAATGCAGCTGCAAGCGCGCCTTATTTTCAGCCTTGACGTGCGCCGGCTGGCGTTTCAATCCCGCGCCGGCCACCTGCTGCAGCTTGAACACCGCCATCGCCTGCGACACGCAACGCGCCTGCTGCGCCAGATTGCCGGCCGCCGCAGCGGCCTGCTCCACCAGCGCCGCGTTCTGCTGCGTGATGTCGTCGATTTTGATCACCGCCTGGTTCACCTGGCCGATGCCGTCGCTCTGCTCGCGCGTGGAGTTGGAAATCTCGCCCATCACCTTCGACACGCGGGAGACCGAATCGATCACCTCCGTCATGGTCAGGCCGGCGCTGTTGGTCAGCGTGGTCCCCGCCTGCACCTTCTGGATCGAGGTATCGATCAAGGCCTTGATCTCCTTGGCCGCCGTGGCCGAGCGCTGCGCCAGGCCGCGCACTTCGGTCGCCACCACCGCAAAGCCGCGCCCCTGCTCGCCGGCGCGCGCCGCCTCCACCGCCGCATTCAGCGCCAGGATATTGGTCTGGAAGGCGATGCCGTCGATCAGGCCGATGATGTCCAGGATCTTGTTGGAGGAGGCGCTGATATCGCCCATGGTGGTCACCACTTGCGACACGATGGTGCCGCCTTGCGCCGCCACTTCGCGCGCACGCTCGGCCAGTTGGTTGGCGCTGGCCACATTGCTTGCGCTCTGCTGCACCGTGGCGGTCAACTGCTCCATGCTGGACGCGGTCTGCTGCAGGCTGGATGCCTGCGATTCGGTGCGGCCCGACAAATCCATATTCCCATCCGCGATTTCATCGGTGGCCACCGAGATCTCGTCGAAGTTCGCGCGCACGTCGCCGATGATGCTATGCAGGTTGATATTGGTCTGCCGCAGCGCCGCCAGCAGCTGACCCACTTCGTCGTCGCGCTGGATGTCGATCGACGAGGTCAGGTCGCCGCCGGCCATCATGCGCGCGCAGCGCGTGGCCTGCCGCAGCGGCAAGGCGACGTTCGCGTACAGGTTGCGGCCAAAGAGCAGCATGCCCGCCATGGCGGCAATCGCCGCACCGGCAAGCCAGTTGTGCGCCTTGGCCACGGTGGCATCATCCATCAGCAGCAGCGACAACGCCAGCACACCCAGCACGCCCACCAGCAACGTGGTGGCGGCGGCGATTTGCGCCGGCAGCGAGGCGCGCGTCATCTCGCGCAGCCGGGCGGAGATACCGGTCGACACAGCACGGCCCTTTTCAATGCGCAGATTGCGTGAGTTGCCGGCTTTGATTTCGCGGTAGACCGCATCGGCCGCGCGCACCTGCTCGCGTGATGGCTTGGTGCGCACCGAGAGGTAACCCACCGGCTTGCCGTTCTCGATGACGGGCGTGACGTTCGCCAGCACCCAATAATAGTCGCCGTTCTTGCAGCGGTTCTTCACCATCCCGGTCCACGGCATGCCGCTCTTGATGGTGGCCCACAAATCGGCGAACGCCTCCACCGGCATGTCGGGATGGCGCACGATGTTCTGCGGCGCGCCGATCAACTCTTCTTCCGTGAATCCGCTCACTTCAAGGAAGTAGGGATTGGCGTAGTTGATATTGCCTTGCAAATCGGTGGTCGAGACGATGGTCTTGCCATCGTCCATGACGTACTCGTTCTGTGTGACGGGGCTATTTACTCGCATGACCGCTCCTTCCGTTGGGATCTCCCAAAGAATAGAAGCATTTACTATGCTGGAAATTCACCAATTGTCGCAACGCCGCATTTTTCAGCGGCGATACAACACAAATTAATCGGGCTTGAAGTTCTGCCCGAGCGACATTGGTTTGTTCAACAAGATTGTCTGCGGATTGCGGCAGATAAGCACTAGCACAACGATAGTGGCGAGGTAGGGCAGCATCGACAGGAACTCCGACGGTATCGCCAGCCCCAGGCCCTGGCCATGGAACTGCAACACCGTCACGCCGCCGAACAGGTAAGCACCCACCAGCACGCCGCGCGGCTTCCAGGTCGCGAACACCACCTGCGCCAGCGCGATCCAGCCACGCCCCGCCGTCATGCCTTCGACCCACATCGGCGTCAACGCCAGCGACAGGTAAGCGCCACCCAGGCCGGCCAGCGCGCCGCCGAACAGCACCGTCCCATACCGCAGCCCGATCACTGGAAAGCCGATGGCATGGGCGCTGTGCGGCGACTCGCCCACCGCACGGATCACCAGGCCGAGGCGCGTGTTCGCCAGCGCCCAGCCGACCACCACCACCAGCGCAATCGAGAAGAACACCATGCCGTCGAAACCGAAAATGATCGGCATGCGTTCCACCGTCTGCCCCACATAACCACGACCGACGAAGGCCGATACGCCGATGCCGAACAAAGTCAGCGCCAGCCCGGTGGCCACCTGGTTGGTCTGCAGCGTCAGCACCAGGAAGCCGAACACCAATGACATCAGCATGCCGGCCGCCATCGCCGCCAGCAGGCCCAGTGTCATGCTGCCGGTGGTGAGCGTGACGCCGAAGCCGGTCACCGCGCCCACCAGCATCATGCCCTCCATGCCCAGATTAAGCACGCCGGAACGCTCGGTCACCAGTTCGCCCATGGACGCCACCACCAGCGGCGTGGCCGCGCCGGCGGTGCTGGCGAGGAAGGCGATCAGCAAGTCAGAACTCATCATGCAAACACTCCTTGCTTGTGCGGCTTGATCCGGTAATGGATGAACAGGTCGGCGGCCAACAGGTAAAACAGCAGCAGTCCCTGGAAGATGCCGGTGATGGCGGACGGTGTCTGCAACTCGATCTGCGCCGTCTCGCCGCCGATGTACAGCAACGACATCAGCAACGCCGACAGCACCACGCCCAATGGATGCAGGCGCCCCACATACGCGACGATGATCGCGGCGAAGCCGTAGCCTGGCGACACAGACGGCTGCAACTGCCCCAGCGGACCGGCCACCTCGCCCACGCCGGCCAGTCCCGCCAGCGCGCCGCTGACCATGAACGCCAGCCACACGTTGCGCGGCTCGCTGAAGCCGGCGTACAACGCGGCCGCCGGCGCCATGCCGCTGACCTGCATGCGGTAGCCGGCAAAGGTATGGCGGCAGAAGAACCACGCCGCCCCCGCCATCAGCAGCGACAGGATGAAGGCCGCGTTCACGCGCAGGTTTTCCACCAGCAGCGGCAAGGTGGCCGACTCGCCGAACATCTTCGACTGCGGGAAGTTGAAACCATCCGGATCGCGCATCGGCCCGTGCACCAGATAACTGAGCAGGTGATACGCCACGTACACCAGCATCAAGCTCACCAGAATCTCGCTGGTGTTGAAGCGCGTGCGCAGCAGTGCCGGTATCGCCGCCCACAGCATGCCGCCGAGCGCTCCGGCCAGCAGCATCAGGGGCAGCACCCACCAGGCGTCCACGCCGTCGAAGTACAGCGCCACCGCGCTGGCGGTGATGGCGCCGACCGTCAACTGGCCGTCGGCGCCGATGTTGTTGACGTTGGCGCGGAAGCCGATCGCCAGCCCCACGCCGCACAGGATCAGCGGCGTCGCCTTCAGCAGCAGCTCGCCCACACCGTAAGCCGTGGTCCACGGTTTGACGAAGTACACATAGAAAGCGTGCAGCGGCTCCTGGCCGATGAAGAAGAACAGCATGGAGCCGGTGATCAGCATGGCCGCCGCCGCGATCAGCGGCGACGCCAGCATCATGCGGCGCGAAGGTTCGGGTCGTCGTTCAAGCCGTGACATGGTCTGCTCCCTGGTGATCGAAATCGCCGCTCATCCACACGCCGATCTGGTTGACGCTGGTGGCTTCCGCCGGCACCGCGCGCGACAGGCGGCCGTCCGCCAGCACGGCGATGCGGTCGCTCATCATGAACAATTCATCCAACTCCTCGGACAACACCAGCACCGCCACGCCCTGGTCGCGCATGTCGATAATGGCCTGGCGTATCAGCACGGCCGCGCCGATGTCCACGCCCCATGTCGGCTGCGCGAATACCATCACCTTCGGCGCCAGCATGATCTCGCGGCCGACGATGAATTTCTGCAGATTGCCGCCGGAGAGGCTGGCCGCCGCCGACTGCGCGCCGCCGCACTTGACCTTGAAACGCTCGATCACCTGCTGCGCAAAGGCGCGCACCGCGCCGCCCTGCACCAGTCCCCGCTTCACCATGCCGGTGTTGGCGGCGGCCACGTAGCCGGTCAGCAGCGCATTGTCGGCCAGCGACAGGTCCGGCACCGCGCCGCGCCCGAGGCGCTCCTCCGGCACGAAGCCCAGGCCAAGCTGGCGCCGCTGCGCGGCATCGAGCCCACCCACGTCCTGCGTGCCGAGGTGTATCGTTCCCTCGCGCCTATGCAGCGCGCGCTCGCCGGAGATCACCTTTAACAGTTCCTGCTGGCCGTTGCCTGAAATACCGGCGATGCCGATGATCTCGCCGCTGCGCAGCGACAGGCTGATGTCCTTCAGGCGCGTGCCGAACGGGTCGTCGCTTTGCACATTCAGCTTTTCCAGCGCCAGCAGCACCTCGCCCGGCTCGCGCGGATTGTGTACACATTCCGGCAGCTCGCGGCCGATCATCAGTTCCGCCAGCGACCTGGCGCTTTCCTGTTTCGGCAAGGCGGTGCCGGACACGCGCCCGCCGCGCAGCACCGTGGCCTTGTCGCACAAGGTCTGGATCTCATCGAGCTTGTGACTGATATAGAGGATGCTCACGCCCTCCGCCGCCAGCCGCCGCAGCGACTCGAACAGCTTGAGCACCGCGTCCGGCGTCAGCACCGAGGTCGGCTCGTCCATGATTAGCAGCTTGGGCGACTGCAGCAGGCAGCGCACGATCTCCACCCGCTGCCGCTCGCCCACCGACATGCTGTGCACCAGCCGCTCCGGGTCGAGCGGCAAACCATATTGTTCGGAGACGGCGCGGATGCGCGGCGCCAGCGCGGCCGGCGTCACCTTGTCGTCCAACGCCAGCGCGATATTCTCGGCCACCGTCAGCGTCTCGAACAGGGCGAAATGCTGGAACACCATGCCGATGCCCAGCTTGCGCGCATCGTGCGGCGAGTGGATGTGGACCTGGCGGCCCTCCCACATCACCTGGCCTTCATCCGGCTTGACCACGCCGTAGATGATCTTCATCAGGGTGCTCTTGCCGGCGCCGTTCTCGCCCAGCACGGCGTGGATCTCGCCGGGCATGACGGTCAGGTTGACGCCGGCGTTGGCCACCACCGAAGGATAGATCTTGGAGACGCCCAGCATCTGCAAGCGCGGTTCAGTCATCGACGTCTTCCCTTCATCGTATACAAAGTCAGATGCGAATACAGACGCAAGTAGCATGCCATATTCATGCACCGTTGAATGCGCCGTTTTGGTGTCAATCTCCCCAAAAACGTGCACAAAAGTTGAAAACAAAGTGTTTTCGTACACAATTAAGGCACCGGTTTTGTACACGCGCTAGCACGCTTCCTGCTTAACCAGGGTAAGCAAGCAACCCAAGGAGAATCCAGCAATGCCCGACCAGCGCAAAGCCGATCAAGCAGTCAAACGCGGTACCACCGCCGTCGATATGCGCATCTACAAAGCCGTCGTCAACGCCGTCATGAGCCACCGCCTGCCGCCCGGCACCCACCTCGGCGAGGCCGATTTCTGCGAGCTGTATCAGGTCAGCCGCACCACCGTGCGCAAGGCGCTGCAACGGCTGGCGCATGACCACATCATCGAACTGCGGCCCAATCGCGGCGCCGTCATCGCCTCGCCCACGCCCAAGGAAGCGCGTGAAATCTTCGCCGCCCGGCGCGCCATCGAGCGCGAAATCGTGCCGCTCGTCATAGAGAACGCCACGCCCGATTCGATCCGCCAGATCCGCGCCGCCCTCAAGGCGGAAGACGCGGCCCGCCGCAGCGGCGACCGCGCCGGCTGGATACGATTGGGCGGCGAGTTCCACCTGCTGCTGGCGCAACTGGCCGGCAACCACGTGCTGCAGCGCTTCATGGCGGAGCTGGTGTCGCGCTGCTCGCTGATCATCGCCCTGTACGAGGCGCCCGGCAGCGCCATGTGCGAGAACGACGAACACCAGGATCTGGCCACCCTCATCGAGCAGGGCAAGGTGAAGGAAGCCAGCCACCTGATCGAACATCACCTGCTGGAAATCGAAGCGCGTCTGCGGCTGGCGGAGCAGGACAAAAAAGTGAATCTGGCCGAAGTGTTGTCCGGATTCTGAATAG
This sequence comes from Duganella paludis, assembly GCF_054461335.1. Lineage (NCBI taxonomy): Bacteria > Pseudomonadati > Pseudomonadota > Betaproteobacteria > Burkholderiales > Oxalobacteraceae > Duganella > Duganella paludis. The sequence goes on along the minus strand of NZ_CM136922.1, from coordinate 3,269,789 downwards.
TTGGCCCGCTAATTGCTAGAGAGGTAGACGAGATTGAATCCAATTGATAAAACGATTGGATACAAAAAAAGTGTTGTCCTAGCTTGCCTCACCTCTTACTACAACAACTTGAAGGAGCCTTTATGTCGCACGTGTCACACCTTGTCCGCTGCACCGCCGCACTCGCCGTCTTCGCCACCTGCTCCGCGCAGGCAGCCGAATGGAGTGACACTTACCTGGGCTACCGCTACGGCACCGACTTCGCCGAGCCGTTCAACAAGAACGACATCACCAAGAACATCGTCAACGTCAGCCACGTCTCCGGCTACAAGTACGGTAAGAACTTCTTCAACGTCGACCTGCTGATGTCGTCCAACCTCGATCCATCGGCCGCCGGTTCCAACAGCGGCGCGCACGAAGCCTATGCGCTGTACCGCAACACCCTGGACTTCGGCAAGATCAACGGCACCGAATACAAATTCGGTCCGGTGCGCGGCGTCGGCGCCACCGTCGGTTTCGACTACAACAGCAAGACCGACGCCGGCTACAACTCCAAGAAACGCATGCTGGTCGCCGGCCCGACGCTGATGCTGGACGTGCCGGGCTTCCTGGACGTCAGCGTGCTGGCGATGTGGGAGTCGAACGCGCCTTACAGCACCTTCACCAACCAGGCCACGCCGCGCTACCGCTACAAGACCCACGCCATGTTCGGCGCCGCATGGGGCATCCCGTTCACCGCCGGCATCCCGCTGCAGTTCAACGGCTACCTCAATTACATCAGCGCCAAGGGCAAGAACGAATTCGGCGGCGCCACCGCGCCGGAAACCAATATCGATGCCCAGATCATGTACGACATCAGCGAAAACATCGGCACGCCGAAAAACACCTTCAAGATCGGCGTGGGCTACCAATACTGGCGTAACAAGTTCGGCAACCCGACCACCAAGAGCAACCCTGGCGCCACCGCCAAAACGCCGATGGTGCGCGCCGAGTACCACTTCTAATCCGCTTCTCAACGTAAAGGACACCGTATGATGAATCGCCGCACCGTATTGGCCAGCCTGGCCGCAACCGCAGCAACCATCGCCAGCCTGATCGCAGCGCCTTCATTCGCAGCCGATCCGCTGAAGATCGGTTTCGTCTACGTCGGCCCGGTCGGCGACGCCGGCTGGACCTACGCTCACGACCAGGCCCGCCTGGCGCTGGAAAAGGAACTGGGCGCGCAAGTGAAAACCAGCTACGTGGAAAACGTGCCGGAAGGTGCGGACGCCGAGCGCGTCATCCGCAAGCTGGTGGCGGAAGGGAACAAGCTGATTTTCACCACCTCCTTCGGCTACATGAACGCGACCGAGAAAGTGGCCAAGTCCACGCCCGGCGTCACCTTCCTGCACGCCACCGGCTTCAAACACGGCAAGAACTTCGGCACCTACGAGTCGCGCCTGTATGAAGGCGCTTACCTGAACGGCATCCTGGCCGGCAAGATGACCAAGTCGAACACGCTGGGCTTCATCGCCTCCTTCCCGGTGCCTGAGGTGATCCGCAACATCAACGCCTTCACGCTCGGTGCGCAAAGCGTCAACCCGAAGATCAAGACCAAGGTGATCTGGGTGAACTCGTGGTACGACCCGGCGAAAGAGCGCCAGGCGGCGGAAACCCTGGTGGCGCAAGGCGCGGATGTGATGGCGCAGAACACCGACTCGCCGGCCACGCTGCAAGTGGCGCAGGAAAAAGGCGTGTACGCCTTCGGCTGGGATTCGGACATGACCAAGTTCGCCCCCAAGGCGCACCTGACCGCCGCCACCAACGACTGGTCCGGCTACTACATCAATACCGCCAAGGCGGTGCTGGCGGGCAGCTGGAAAACCAGCGAGTATCGCGGCGGTTTGAAGGAAGGCATGGTCAAGATGTCCAAGGTGAATGCCGTGGTGCCGGCCGATGTGGCCAAGCTGTTTGATGAGAAGAAGGCCGCGCTCACCGCCGGTACCTTCGATCCGTTCACCGGTCCGATCAAGGACCAATCGGGCGCCATCAAATACGCGGCCGGCGTCAAGATGCCGGAGAAGGAACTGCTGTCGATGAACTTCTACGTGCAGGGCGTGGACGGCACGATTCCGAAGTAAGCATGGACCCGGTCCTCTACAACGACTGGCATCCGGTCGCGCTCTCCAACCAGGTTGCGGCCGGCACCATGCTGGCCACCGACCTGCTGGACACGCGCCTCGTGCTGTGGCGCGACAGCGGCGGTGTGCTGCACGCCTGGGAGGACCGCTGTCCGCATCGCGGCACGCGACTGTCCATGGGTGCGCTGCAGGACGACACGCTGCGCTGCGCCTATCATGGCTGGGCCTTCGGCAAGGAGGGACGCTGCATCCACATCCCCGCCCTGCCACAGGCGCCGACCAAGGCGCAGGTGGCGGTGTATCACGTGGTTGAGCAGTACGGCATGGCGTGGGTGTGCCTCGGCACGCCGGCGCATGCCGGGCCGCCAGCCTTTCCGGAATTCGCCGACGACCAGCTGCGCAAGGTCTGGTGCGGTCACTACGACGTGCAGGCCAGCGCGCCGCGCATCGTCGAGAACTTCCTCGACATGGCGCACTTCGCCTTCGTCCACGAGGGCATATTGGGCGACAAGGAGCAGCCGGCGGTGCCCGACTACACCGTCGAGACCTTCGACGATCCCGAATACGGTAGCGGCGTCTGGGCCAAGCAATGCTATGCCTTCCAGCCGCAAGCCAGCCGTTCCGCCACCGGCGGCAGCGATATCGAATACACCTATCGCGTGGTGCGTCCGCTGACCACCATCCTGACCAAGCATCCGCCGGGCGCGATCCGCGAAGCGATCGCCCTGTTCTCGCAGCCGCTGACGGAAACCAGCACCCGGGTGTGGATCATCATGGCGCTGAATGATTTCACTTCCAGCTACGAAGCCATGCGCGAGTTCCAGGACACCATCTTCCTGCAGGATAAGCCGATCCTGGAAAGCCAGCATCCGGCGCGCCTGCCGCTGATTCCCGGCGCGGAAGTGTCGGTGGCGTGCGACCGGATGTCGCTGGCCTATCGCAGTTACCTCAAGCAGCAGAATTTGCACTACGGAGTTTTACGATGAGCGCAGCAACAGTGACAGCAACAACGCAGGACCACGCATTCCTCACCCAGGTACTGGCGCTGGCGCAGCGCTCGCGCGACGAAGGCCACCACCCCTTCGCCGCCATGGTGGTGGCGGCCGACGGCACGGTGATCTCGCAAGCGATGAACGCATCCAGCAGCGACCGCACGGCCCATGCGGAGATGAACGCGCTGCGCCTGGCCTCGCAGCAGCACGGCCCCGCCGAACTGGCGACGGCCACCTTGTACGCCAACGCCGAGCCGTGCGCCATGTGCAGCGGCGGCACCTACTGGAGCGGCGTCGGGCGCGTGGTGTACGCCATGTCCGAGGCCAGCCTGCTGGAACTGACCGGCAGCGATCCCGAGAACCCGACGCTGTCGCTGCCCTGCCGCACGGTGTTCGCCGCCGGCCAGCGCCCGACCGAAGTCATCGGCCCGTTGCGCGAAGAAGAAGCGCGCCTGGCGCACCAGGATTTTTGGCACAAATAAGATGTGATCGGGCGTATGATTCACGATACATCTCTGCGGGAGGTATCGTGGCGTTTTGCACAAGATTGCAATGGCGGTTGCCCGGGCTGACCAGCGCTTCGTTGGTGCTCGCCTGCGCGGCGCTGCTGGCTGGCTGCGGAGGAGGTGGTGGTGGCGAAGGCAGCGCAACGCCGCCCACCTCGCCGCCGGTCGTGCCGCCGGTAGTGGTGCCGCCCGTAGCCGGCTCCTTCGCCGACAGCACCGTCTACTCCAGCGCCGCCAACGCCTCGCTGGCGACGCCGAACGAAAACACCGCCGTTATCGCCAGCCGCATCCAGCTCAACGGCCAGCCGTTCAACTACACCGCCACCACCGGCCACCTGACCGCCGTCGACGTCAAGACCGGCAAGCCCACCGTCTCGTTCTTCTACGTCGCCTACACCGTGGCCGGCGCCGACGCCGGCAAGCGCCCGGTCACCTTCTTCTACAACGGCGGCCCCGGCTCGGCATCGACCTATCTGCATCTCGGCTCCTTCGGTCCGCGCCGCCTGGTCAGCAACATCCCCAGCGCCACCATCCCACCGGTGCAGCTGGTGGACAACCAGGAGACGCTGCTGCCGCAGTCCGACCTGGTGTTCGTGGACGCGGTCGGCACCGGCTACACGCAAGCCATCGCCCCCAACACCAACGCCGACTTCTGGGGCGTGGACGCCGATGCCGCCGCCTTCCGCGACTTCGTCCAGCGCTACGTCGCGGTCAACAAGCGCGAGGCTTCGCCCAAGTTCCTGTTCGGCGAATCCTATGGCGCGCCGCGCACGGCGGTGCTGGCCAACCTGCTGGAGACGGCCGGCGTCCAGATCGCAGGCCTGGTCCTGCAATCGGCCATCATGGACTACAACAGCAACTGCGGCGTGCTCGATCCCGGCGCCATCAGTTGCGAAGGCTACATCCCGACCTACCTGCTCACCAGCGCCTATCACCAGCGCGCGGCGGCCATCTCGCCGGACGCCGCGCGCAACTTCGCCACGGGCACCTACCGCAGCGCCATCGCCGCCTACCTCGCCAGCCAGGTCGCGCCGCCGCCCGCCGTCATCAACCAGCTGTCCGAGCTGACCGGCATGGGCACCCTGACCTGGCAGCAGAATTTCGATATGCAACCCAGCTACTACCAGCAGAACGCCGTCAGCGGCCAGCTGCTGGGCCGCTATGACGCCCGCGTGATCGCGCCCAAGGACAGCACGCTGGCGCGCGACGGCGATCCGTCGCTGACGGTGGTGAACGCCTCGTTCTCCAGCAGCATCGTTAGCTACCTGGCCGGCGAACTGCACTACACGGCCGGCTCGGCCTACGCGCCCTTCGTCGACATCATCAACCGCTGGAACTTCAGCCACGACGGCAAGCAGCTGCCGGACACCATCCCCGACCTGGCCGCCGCCATGACGCTGAACCCGGCCATGAAGGTGCTGGCGATAAACGGCTACCACGACCTGGCCACGCCGCACCACCAGACCGAACTCGATCTGGCCAGGCTGGATGACAAGCAGGCAATTGTGCTGAAATACTATGCTAGCGGTCACATGACGTATCTAGACGACAGCGCACGTCGAACGCAGCAAACAGATTTGATTAATTTCATGAACAGCGTCACAGTGTCACACTAAGCCAAGCATCTGCAGATGCGGGGGAGACAATCATGAAGCTTTTGCAATTAGCCATGCTGGGCGCCGCAGCGAGCCTTGCAGTCATGTCGCATGCCGGCGCACAGACGCCGAACACGGACCCGGCCACGCCGGCGCCCGCCGCCGTGCGTTCCGCCCCGGCCCATCCCGAACCGTACCTGCCGCCGGCGCTGCGCAAGCCGCTGCCCGACTACACCTCCGGCCCGGTGCTGCTGCGCTACCAGGCCATGCAGAAATTGAAGAAGCGCTTTGAAGAAGCCGACCAGGACAACAGCGGCATGCTGACCCGCGACGAAGCGCACCAGGCCGGCCTCGGTTTCATCGAGAAGAACTTCGACCACATCGACACCAACCAGCGCGGCAAAGTCACGTTCGACGACCTGAAGAATTACCTGATCCAGCGCCGCGAGGAATCGCGCTCGCGCTGATCAGGATTTATGGCGCCGGCGGCGCATCGCGGCGCGGCAGCGTCAGGCTGAACACCGAACCTTCACCGGGCTTGCTCTCCAGCGTCAGGCTGCCCTCGTGCACCTCGGCCAGCTGGCGCGAGATGTACAGGCCCAGTCCCAGGCCCGCCGGGCCGTCGCTGCCGACACCACGCTCGTAGGGCTCGAAAATCTTGGCGTGATGCTCGGGCGCGATGCCGGAACCGCAATCGCGCACATCGACGCGCGCCCAGTCCTGCTCCACCGTCAGCTTCACACTCACCGGCCGCTCGCAGCCGTAGCGCAGCGCGTTGGTCAGCAGGTTGACGACGATCTGCTCGATGCGGAACTCGTCCCACCAGCCGCTGACCGGCGTGGCCGCGTCCAGCGTGATGGTGGCGCCGGCCGTGATGGCTTGCGGCGTCAAGTCCTGCACCACGCGCCGTAGCAGGCCGGACAACTCGACCCAGCCCGGCCGCAGCGACAGCTTGCCGCTGCGCATGCGCGAAACGTCGAGCATGTCGTCGATCAATCGGATGATGCTCTGGATCTGGCGGTCGTCGCGCGCCACCATGCGCTGCAGCTGTTCCGGGCCGAAAGCCGCCATATTGCCGCGCTCCAGCTGCATCTTGCGCAACTGGGTTTCCAGGTACAGCGTGTTGAGCGGCGTGCGCATCTCGTGCGACACCATGGACATGAATTCATCGCGCATCACCAACGCGTGCTGCAGCTTGGCCTGGGTGGCCTCCTGTTCCTGGCGCGCCGCCTCCAGCGCCTCGACCTGGCGCCGCATCGCTTCGCGCGCCTCGTACAGCGCCACGAACACTTGCACCTTGCCCTTCACCGCGCGCGGGTCGAGCGGCTTGTACAGGATGTCGACCGCGCCGGCCTCGTAACCCTTGAAGGAATAATTGAGCTCCTTGCCCGCCGCCGTCACGAAGATGATCGGAATCTGCCGCGTCTTGTCGGTGCCGCGCATCAGCTCGGCCAGTTCAAAGCCGTCCATGCCCGGCATCTGCACGTCGAGGATCGCCATCGCGAAGTCGTGTTGCAGCAACAGGGCCAGCGCGTCCTCGCCCGAGCCGGCCTGGTAGATTTCGCGCCCGGGCGCCCGGATCAGGGCCTCCAGCGCTTGCAGGTTTTCCGGCAGATCGTCGACGATCAGCAGCTTGGTGGGGGATGCGTCTTGCATTAATTATTCTCCAGCATCATCAGCAATTTTTGTATTTCATCCAACGATAAGATCAGGTCCGGCGCGCGCAGGCGGATCGCCTCCAGCGGCATGGTCGGCACCTCGGCTTCCTGCGGCGACTGCACCACGGTCAGGCCGCCCGCCGCGCCGATGGCAGCCATCCCGGCGGCGCCGTCGTGGTTGGCGCCGGTCAGCAGGATGCCCACCACGGCCGGACCGTAGACGTCGGCCGCCGATTCCATCAAATAATCAATTGCGGGCCGGGCAAAATGCAATGGCGCCTCGCAACTGAGGGAAAAACTGCGGTCCTGCTCTACCGAGAGATGGTAGCCCGAACCGGCGAAATACAGCGTCCCGGATGATACCGCCTCCTTGTCCTGCGCCTCGTGCACCGGCAATTGCATGCGCTGCTGGAACACCTGCGCCAACTGACTTTGCCGCCCCTCGGGGATGTGCAGCACCGCCACCACGGCGCGGCCGTAATCGGTCGGCAATCCCGGTAGCAGGCGCAGCAGCGCGCCGACGCCGCCGGCCGAGGCGCCGATCACCACCGCCTCGAACGCGCGGCCGGCCAGCGCGGCCTGGATGCGGGCAATGTCCATGTGCTTCAGCGCTTGCGGAACAGGCGTTCGCGCTTGAGCACGGGCTCGAATTGCGGCGAATACACCGAAAAATCGAGGCTTTCCTTGCTGCCCAAGCCCAGGAAACCGCGATGGCAAAGCGACTCGTGAAACAGGCCGAAGGCGCGCTCCTGCAGTTTTTTCTTGAAATAAATCATCACGTTACGGCAACTGATCAGGTGAGTCTCCGCAAACACGGCGTCGGTCGCCAGGCTGTGATCGGCAAAGGTGACGTTTTCGCACAGCGAGCTGTCGAACAAGGCGGCATTGTACGCCGCCGTATAGTAGTCGGAGAAGCTGCGCTTGCCGCCTGCGGCCTGGTAGTTCTCAGTGTACTCGCGCATGGCGTCAAGCGGGAACATCCCCTTGCGCGCCTTCTCCAGCGACTGCGGGTTGATGTCGGTGGCGTAAATCATGCTGCGTTCCAGCAAGCCCTCTTCCTTGAGCAGGATGGCCATCGAATACACTTCCTCGCCGGTGCTGCAGCCGGCGATCCAGATCTTCAGCGACGGATAGGTGCTCAACACCGGCATCACGTGCTCACGCAGGCCGGCGAAATAGGTCGGGTCGCGGAACATCGAGGTGACCGGAATGGTCAGGTACTGCAGCAGCTGGCTGAAAGCGGCCGGCTCGTGGATGATGCGCGCCTGCAGCGCCGAGATGCTGTCGCACCCCATTTCCTTGAGCGCGTGCTGCACCCGGCGCTTCTGCGAGGCGCCGGTGTAGTCGCGGAAATCGTAGCTGTACTTCATGTAGATGGCTTCCATCAACATCTTCAGCTCGATATCGGTGTCGCTGTGCTGCATCATCATCTCCGCTCGGCGTTCGGCATCCATACGCGCAGCAGCGAGTACAGGCGCGACAGGTCGATCGGCTTGGCCAGGTAGTCGCTGGCGCCGGCCGCCAGGCATTGCTCCTGGTCGTCCTTCATGGCCTTGGCGGTGATGGCGATCACCGGCAGGCGGGCGAAACGCGGATCGGCGCGCAGGCGGCGCGTCGCTTCCAGGCCGTCCATGCCCGGCATCATCACGTCCATCAGCACCAGGTCGATGTCCGGCACGGCATCGAGTTTTTCCAGCGCTTCAAAGCCGTTGCGGCCGACTTCCACCAGCGCGCCTTTTTGCTCCAGCGCGCTGGTCAGGGCGAAGATATTGCGCACGTCGTCGTCCACCAGCAGGATGCGGCGGCCTTCGAACACGCGGTCCCGCGAGCGCACGGTTTTCAGCATGCGCTGGCGTTCGCTCGACAGGTCGGCTTCCACCTTGTGCAGGAACAGCGTCACTTCATCGAGCAGGCGTTCCGGCGAGCGCGCACCCTTGATGATGATCGAGCGCGAATACTTGTGCAGGTCGGCCTCTTCGGCGCGCGACAGGTTGCGGCCGGTGTACACGATCACCGGCGGGAACGCCGCCAGCGATTCGCCGGCCATGCGCTGCAGCAGCTCGTTGCCCTGCATGTCCGGCAGCTTGAGGTCGATGATCATGCAGTCGTAGATGGTGGTGCGCAGCAGCGCCAGCGCTTCCTCGCCGCTGCCGACGGCGACGATTTCCACGTCCTCGTCGGAGATCAGCTGGACCACGCTGTCGCGCTGGCGGTCGTCGTCTTCCACCAGCAGCACGCGCTTGATCTTCTGCGTCAGCTTGGTCTCGATGCGGCGGAACACTTCCATCAGTTGTTCGCGCGTGGTCGGCTTGAGCGCGAAGCCGATCGCGCCGAGGTGCAGCGCGGCCTCGCCGTTGTCGCTGCCCGAGACCACGTGCACCGGGATGTGGCGGGTCTGTGCGTCGTCCTTCAACAGCTGCAGCACCGACAGGCCGGAGCGGTCCGGCAGGCGGATGTCGAGCATGATGGCGTCCGGACGGTATTCGCGCGCCAGCGCCAGGCCCTCGTCGGCGTCGAAGGCGACCAGGCAGTGGTATTTCTTTTCATGCGCCAGTTCGTACAGGATGCGGGCAAAGGCGGCATCGTCCTCCACCACCAGCACCAGGCGGCCGCGCGATGGCTCACTGGCCGAGACCAGGGCACGGTCGTCGTCGAACGCACGCGGCACGGAAGGCGCCGGCGATGGCGCCGGCACCGGCGCATGCAGATCCGGCAGCGGCGCGGTGCTGGCGGCCACCAGGACCGGCGCGCTGGAGCTGCCGGCGCGAGGTCCGGCGTCCGGCGCGGTCCAGGCGGTCGGCAGGGTCAGCGTGAAGCAGCTGCCCTTGCCCGGTTCGCTCACCAGGGTGATCTCGCCGCCCAGCAGCTGCGCCAGGTCGCGCGAAATCGACAGGCCCAGGCCGGTGCCGCCGTACTTGCGGCTGGTGGTGCCGTCGGCCTGCTGGAAGGCGTTGAAGATGCCCTGCTGGTCCTCGGCGCGGATGCCGATGCCGGTATCCTGCACCGAGAAGGCCAGCGCATCGCCGCCGCGCGCCTGCACCGACAGCGTGATCTGGCCGGTGCTGGTGAACTTGAGCGCGTTCGACAGCAGGTTCTTCAGGATCTGCTCCAGGCGCTGGCGGTCGGTGACGATCTGTTGCGCGGCGCCTTCTTGCAGCTGCAACTGGAAGGCCAGCTTCTTCTGCTGCGCCAGCGGCTCGAACACCATGGCCATGCCTTCAACCACGTGACGCGCCGACAGCTGCTCCGGCACCAGGTCCAGCTTGCCGGCCTCGACCTTGGAAATGTCGAGGATGTCGTTGATCAGGTTCAGCAGGTCGTTGCCGGCCGAGTAGATCGTGTTGGCGAAGCGCACCTGCTCATCGTTCAAGTTGCCTTGGGCGTTTTCCGACAGCAGCTTGGCCAGGATCAGCGAGCTGTTGAGCGGCGTGCGCAGCTCGTGCGACATATTCGCCAGGAACTGCGACTTGTACTGGCTGGCGCGCTCGAGATCGCGGGCGCGCTCTTCCAAGTCGCCTTGCGCTTTCTGCAGCTCGGCATTTTTCTGGTCCAGCGCCTGGCCTTGCTCGGACAGTTGTTCGTTGGTCTGTTCCAGCTCCGCCTTCTGGTTTTCCAGGCTCACCTGCGACTCTTCCAGCACGCGCGATTGTTCTTCCAGTTCCTCGTTGGCGGTGCGCAGTTCTTCCTGCTGCACTTGCAGTTCTTCGTTGAGCTGCTGGGTTTCAGCCAGCACTTCCTGCAGGCGCTGGCGCGACGAGCTGGCTTCGATGGCGCTGCCGATATTGCCTTTCACCAGCGCCAGCAGATCGACATCGCGCGGCTCGATCGGGCGCAACAGGCCCAGTTCGACCACGCCGTTGATGTCGCCGTCGGTATCGACCGGCACCACCAGCACGCTGGCCGGGGCGGCGCTGCCGAGGCCGGAGCTGACCTGGATGTAGTTGGCCGGCACCGGCTCAAGGCGCAGGATGCGGCGCTGCAGGGCCGCCTGCGCCACCAGGCTCTCGGTGCTTTTGAATTGCTGGTCGCGCTGTTCCCACTCATCGCTGAAGCCGTAAGAGGCCACGCGGCGGAACGTGCCGTCCGGCGCACGCACGTACAGCGCGCCGACCACCACGCCGATGTAGCGCGCCAGGAACTGCAGCAGGGCGGCCGACAGCTGCGGCAAGGCCAGCTGGCCGATGCCCTGCTGCGCCAGCTCGCTCTGGCCGGTGCGCAGCCAGGCTTGTTGCTGTAGCAGCGTCGAATGTTCGGAATGTTCCGCCAGCGCCTTGGTGTAGACCCGCGACAGGCCGGTCAGCTCGCGGCGTCCAAACCAGGCCAACACGCCGCCCACGCCCAGCGTCAGCAACAGATACGCCACCGCCACCCAGGTGGTAACGGTGCGGGCGTCATCGTTGCGCTCCTGGCGCATGCGTAGCTCGGCATTCACGAAGGCGTCGAGCTGACGGCGGATTTCATCGAACTGGGTCTTGCCACGCCCGGTCTTGACTGTGCCGGTGACGTCGCCATTAGCGGCGCGCAGGCGGATCATCTCCTGGGCATATTGGTCCCATTGCTGCTGCTGGTATTGAATGGTGCGCAGGCGGTCGACCTGCACCGGGTTGTCTTCCACCAGCTTGGCCAAGCCGGCGATATTGGCCGCCACCTTGGGCTTGGCCACCACATACGGCTGCAGGAAACTCTCGTCGCCGGCCAGCAGATAGCCGCGCATGCCGGTTTCCATGTCGACCATTTCCTTGCCGATCTGGTTGGCGTTGCCGATCACGCGTTCGCTGTGCTCGACCCAGTTCATGGTGGTGATCAAATAAGCAAGCATCACCACAAACACCCCGGCACTGACCACCCCGGCGGCCAGCGGCAAGGTAACATTGCGGACTAGGATACGACGAAAGCCGCGTTCGTCGAGCGTAGCGGTATTGGGCATGGTGCGGGTCAAGGTAGCTTGAGAAGCAAGAAGTTTAGCTCAAATACAAGCTTAACAAGACCACCAACCCAACTGTGCGTGAAGGAAATAACAGATTCTCACGCAAATTCCTGAAGATTGCCGCCAGAATAACTATCCACAACCTCTCCGGCCTGAATAACGACCACCATCCATGAGTCATCGCCGACGCGGCCGGGCACTACTTGACCTACTAATTCGGCTACCCTTTCGCAGACCGCCTTGTCAGGCGAATAATCCAGGGAAACCAGCAGAAAATTTCCATTCTCTTGAATTTCGAAGGAAAAAGGCAATCCCGTCTCCTCCCTCAGGGAACTGGACAACTTGTCCAGCAGAGACTGAGTAATATTTGAGCTACTCATCATAGGCACCCCATTTTCTTTGCTTCAGCAATTTTTCTCGCCAGCCCTACCCTATATCCTTGAATAACCCGGACATGGCCAAGATAGGTGCCTTTATTGCTCAGATCGCCACCAGGATTACTCGCGTAAGCGCGATTAAAAAGATCATATCGATCTTTTGCCAGCTGCGCCTCACGCTTTTTCAGTTGCACCTCCAGATCACGGATCTTTCTTAAGATCTGCTCGCAGGGATCCATGCCGACGCCCTTGGTCTTTGATTGAGAACTAACCCAGACTAAGGAAGATGATGCCTGGACGACTTGATATAAATCGAGTATTCCGTCCGGCATTCACACAATGTACTAAGCCGCTTTTTTTTCGCCATACCAGATCACCCCGTCGGCGCGGACGGTGGTGCGGTTGAGGATGCGGCGGGTGTTGGGCGTGATCGGCGTTGCCTTGTGGGCCACATGCAGATTGTCGGCCACCACCACGTCGCCCGGCAGCCAATGGTGGCGGTAGGTGGCGCCGTCACGCGAGTAATGACGATCCACCGCCTCCATCAGCGCGCGCGAATGGTCGGCACTGTAGCCCAGTACGCCAGCGGTCAGGCCCATGTTCAGGTACAGCAGCGGGATCTGTGTGTGCGGATGGCGCAGCACCAGCGGATGGACCACGCCGTTGCGGTGCGCCGTACTGAGGCCGGCGAACTCCTGCTGGATTTCCGGCTGCAGTTCGGCATAGGCCCGCTGCATATCGGTAAACAGCGTATCGCCGCCCTCGGCCGACTGCACCTCCGAATACCAGAAGCTGACCGGCGTCGGGTCCTCGCGGAACGAGCCGTCCGAATGCCAGTAGCGGCCCACCTCGACGTGGCCATCCTCGGGCCGGCTGGCCACGCGGAAGATTTCGGGCCAGCCCGGCAACTGGCCGCGCATGGTCGGGAAAGTCTCCAGGCTGCCGAACAACTGGCTGGCCGCCACCTGCTCGGCCGGCGTGAACGACTGGCCGCGAATCACCAGCAGGCCGTATTCCAGCAACGCCGAGCGCAACAATTCCGCCGTCCCATGATCGGCGCGGCGCAGGTCCACGCCGTCGATTTCGGCCCCGAATCCAACTGCCAGTGGTGTGATCTTCATAGTGCCTCCGAAAAAGAATTCACTATAATCCCCATACATCCTGCTGATAATATAGGCAAAATCGCTTACACCTTTGCGTAAGGCGCAACACCATGGATAGATTCGCCGCACTGAAAGCTTTTAGCCTGGTCGCCAGCAACGGCGGTTTTTCCGCCGCCGCACGCCAGATGGGCCTGGCTACCTCGTCGGTGACGCGGCTGGTGGATTCGCTCGAAGCGCGCATCGGCGCACCGCTGCTGAACCGCTCCACGCGCAGCATCACGCTCACCGACAGCGGCCGCGCCTACGTCGAACACGCCAACCACATCCTCGCCGCGCTGGACGAAGCCGATGACGCCGCCGCCGGCCGCGACGCCGAACCGGCCGGCGTGCTGCGCATTGCCGCACCGGTCACGCTGGGCATCCGCTACATCGCCCCGCTGCTGCCGGAACTGGCGCGCCGCTATCCGCGCCTGGAGCTTGATATGCGGCTCAGCGACGCGCTCAGCAATATGGTCGATGAAGCGATCGACCTCGCCATCCGCATCGGCAATCCGGAACAGCAGCCCAACCTGATCGCCCGCAAGCTGGCCGGCCACCGGCGCCACATCGTCGCCAGCCCGGCGTATCTGGCCGCCCACGGTGCACCGACCACGCCGGCCGCGCTGGCCGACCACAACTGCCTGCTGTTCGCCTACGGCGCCCGGCGCGCAAGCTGGCGCCTGCGCAACAGCGACCTGGCGACCGAGGTGGAAGTGAGCGGCAGCCTTCAGGTGAACAATGCGGAGATGCTGCGCCAGGCCGCGCTGGGCGGACTGGGCCTGGCCCTGCTGCCGGGATGGCTGATCCAGGACGACCTTGATGCCGGCACGCTGGTCGCCGTGCTGGCCGACTACCAGGCCAATCCCGGCGAGATGGATGTGGGAATTTATGCGGTGTACCCGGCCAACCGGCGAGGCGCATCGAAGATACGCGCCTTCACCGATCTGTTGGCCGGGGCCTTGCAGAACAGCGATTACAGCTTGTAGTTCAGCCCCAACAGCATTTGACGGCCGTAGGTGGTGTAGCGTTCAGGTGCGTAGGAGCCGCCCGAGAAGGCGCTGCCCTGGCGGGTCTGGTAAGGCGAGTTGTTCAGGTTGTTCACCTGGAACAGGAACGACAGGCCCTTGTAGGTTCCCTCCTCGATCGCATAGCCGAGCTGCAGGTCGATCTGGCGCTCGGCCAGGATCTCGCTAAAGGCGCGCTGTGCGAACAGGCCGGTCACCTCGCCGCGATACGCCGAGCGGTAGCGGCGGCTGGCGCGCGCCGAGAAGCCGCTCTGCTCGTAGTACACGCTGAAGTTGGACACCACGCCGGACAGGCCCGGCAGTTTTTCCTTGGTGCCCGGACCGTTCGGATGGATCGAGCTCTCGGTGCCGGACATGCTGCCGGTGACCCCGAAGCCGTCCAGCTTATCCCACAGCAGGCCGGCGTCCAGCGCGCCCGACAGTTCCACACCCTTGACCATGCCGCCGGTGCCGTTGGCCGGACGGTTCAGCGTGCCGATGTCCTGGATCGGCACCACGGCCGATGGATTCGGGAAGCCGGCGAAGCTGAACGCGGTCTGCTGGTTGTAGATGTAGCTTTGCAGCTTCTTGTACCAGAGCGCGCCGGCGATGTAGCTGCGCTTGCCCATGTACTTCTCGACCGACAGGTCATACGAATTGGCGCGCCATGGCTCCAGGTTCGGATTGCCGCCGCTGCCGTTCCACATGCGGGTGGTGGCGTCGACGCCGCCCGAGATACCGGCACGCATGTCCGACATCTGCGGCCGCGCCACCGTCTTGGCCGCGCCGAAGCGCAGGTTGGTGGTGCTCAGGTATTTGTCGAGGTCGAAGTTCAGGTTCACGCTCGGCAGCACGTCGGTGTAGCTGGCGCCGCCGCTGATGGAGCCCAGCGTGCCGCCGTTGACGGTGGCGCCGCGCGATTTCTGGTCGACGTTGACGGCCTGCACGCCGACATTGCCGCGCAGCGGAATCGCACCGAGGTCGGCGTCCAGGCCGACGCGGGCGTAGGCCGTGGTCACTTTCTCGGTCACGCCCCAATCTTGCAGCGCCTGGTCGTTCGGGCGGGCCGGCTGCATGTCGTAGTACTTGTGCAGCGCGCCCAGCACGTCATAGCTCATCACCGATGGAATGCCGGCGAATGACAGCGAGGTCGATGGCTGCAGCAGGTCCGGCGACACGGTGGTCGGCGCGCGGCCGTTTTTCAGGAACCAGTAGTTGTTGGTATCGGCATGGGTCTTCTCGCGCTTGCTGAAGTTGACGCCGCCCTCGATGTTGCGGAACACGCCGTCCAGCTCCTTCTTGGCCGAGACCTTGGCCGAGCTCAGCTTGTCTTCGACGATCGGGTGGTGCATGTCCGCATCCTTGCCCCAGCCGCCGACGTCGGTCAGCTTGATGATTTTCGGATCGGCGAAATTCAGGCTGGGCGTGAAGGTCGGCAGGCCGCTGGCGGTCGGAATGTGGAACTGGAAATTGTTGTCGGTGATGCCGGAGTTGGCCGGGCCGAGGCCGGCGTAGGTTTCCAGCACTTCCTCGCGGCGCTTGGCGCTGGAGTGCGAGAGGTCGCCGATCAAGGTCCAGCCGTCTTTCTTGAAGGTGTTGTTCCAGCCGAGCGCGCTCAGCTTGTCCTTGCGCTGGTTGTAATCATTGCGCACGATCGGTTCCAGGTTGAGCAGCGAGCCGCCAACCAGCACGCGCGTGCCGCCGACATCCTGCACCTGCGGATTGTTGTAGCGGATCGGGTTGTCCTGGTTCGAGTTCCACATCATGCCGCGCATGGTGGTGTTCTGCTTGAACTCGGAATAGTACAGGTCCAGCGTGCTGCGGAATTCCTTGGAGGGACGGTATTCCAGCACACCCATCAGGCCGTCACGCTTTTGCTCGCGCGAGGAAGCCGTCACTTCGGCGCCGTTCAGCGTCACCACATCGGCCATATTGGCCGGCAGGTTGCGGTTGGTGCCCCACCACCACGATTTGTATTCCTGCTGCTGGCCCGGCGAATCGAGGTGGGCGTAGCCGACCGCGATGCCCAGCGTGTTGTTGAGGAACTGGTCCACATACGAGGCGCTCAGGCGGTTGCCGTTGGCCGAGGTGTTGGAGTTGAGCTTGCCGTTGGAGTTATGCTCGCCGCGTGCGTTGAACACCACGGTGCGCTGGCGCAGGTCGAGCGGACGCACGGTCTGCAGATCGACGGTGCCCGACAGGCCGCCGGCGGCCAGCGAGGCGTCCGGCGTCTTGTAGACCACCACGCCGCTCATCAGCTCGGACGGGTACTGGTCGTATTCGGCGCCACGATTGTTGCTGGTCGAGACCTGCTCGCGGCCGTTCAGCAGCGTGGTGGAAAAGTCCGGCGCCAGGCCGCGAATCGAAATCGACTGCGCGCGGCCTTCGACGCGCTGCGCGGTCAGGCCGGCCAGGCGGGCGATCGATTCGGCGATGGAAACGTCGGGCAGCTTGCCGATGTCTTCGGCGGTCACCGCTTCGACGATGGCGTCGGAATCGCGCTTGATCGCCATCGAGGTTTCGATGCTGCGGCGGATACCGGTCACCACCACTTCCTGTACCGGCGCCTCGTCGGCCTTGCCAGCTTGCGGTCCGCCGGCCTGCTGGGCGTGGACCGGGCTGGCGGCAAAGGCCATGGCGGCGCAGGCGGCCGCGATGGGGGTCATCCTGATTGCATACGTTTGCTTGTTCATTGTCATCTCACTCTTATAGTTTTAACGGAAGGGCTGTGGTGCGGTGCTGCTGGTCATCCAGTCCTGCAACGGCTGATGCACTTCGTACGGCTGGCTGCCGAAGGACTTGAAAAGGGTCTCGATATCGCTGAGCGATGCGGTGGTGAAATCGGTTTTCGGCACGGCTGCGCCGGCGGCGTTGGTGACCATGCCCCAAGTGCCACTGCCCTGGCCGCCGCTGTTGGTCACCACCTTCCAACTCCAGGCGGTGCTGGCCCAGCCGTACTTGGCGTAGGTGTCGAAGGAAGCGCGCGCGATCTGGCCACCCAGGTCCAGGCCCTGGCCGGTCCAGGGCTGCATCTCGCCGATGAAGAACGCGGTGTCGAGGTTGCGCAGGCGGCTGTCCCATTCGCATACGCCGCTATTGCTGCCACCGGTGCAGGTCAGCCAATCCTTGTGCACCTGCAGGCCGATCTGGCTCCAGCCGAACAGGCCCGGGTAGAAGTGCATCTCGAAGGCGACGTTGCTCATGCCCTGCTCGGAAGGCTTGCCGTAGGCGCTGATGCCGCTGTTGTGGCCGGGCAGAATCACCACGTGGTTCGGATCGACGGCACGGATGGCCGTGTACAGCGTCTTCACCACGGCGGCCAGGTTGGCGGCGTCGGTGCCCCATGGTTCGTTGAGCACGCTGTAGCCGGCCACGCCGACGCGATCCTTGTAGCGCGCCGCCACCTGCTGCCACAGCCACACGGTGCGCTGCTGGAATTCCGGCGTGCTCCAGTACAGGTTCTTGCCGGCGCAGCCGCTATGTTGTTCCCAACCCTGGCTGCCGACGGCGCCGTGCAGATCGAGGATCACATACATACCGCGTTTTTCGGCCTGGGCGATGGCGTCGTCCAGATAGCGCCAGGCGTCGGCGCGCAGGGTGCGCGGATTCTTCTCGTCCTCCACCACGCTGTAAATGAACGGCAGGCGCACCACGTTCAGGCCGAACTTCTGCATCTGGTCCCAATCGCGGGTGGTAATCCAGTTGTCGCGGAACAGCTGCATCAGGCGCTGGCGTTCGGCGTAGCCGAAGCGTTCATCGAGCTTGGCTTCCAGCTTGCACTGGTCGTCGATGCCGTTGCCGCCCTGGCCCATCATCCAGAATTCATTGATCAGCCAGTTCCCGAGGTTGACGCCTTTCAGCGTGACCTGAGTGCCGTCGGCCTTGAGCCACTGGGTGCCTTGCGTGCGCAGCATGCTCAGCGGCAGTACCGGCACCGGCGTCACCGGCGTCGGCTTGATAGCGACCACCACCGGCGGCGTCACCACGACTGGCGGCGGCGCGGACGGCGTGCTACCGCCGCCACTGCCGCAGCCGGCCAGCAAAATCAAGCTGGTACACAAAATCGAGCGTAAAGACATCCCCAACCTCCCCTATGTGGAAGCGCTTCCAAACATCTGCAGAAAAAAGCTGCGCGAGGCAGCACCGGTTTATTTCCAGGTAAAGGTGGCGACGCTGGCCGCCGGCAAGGTGTAATCGAAACTGCGCTGGCCGACGCGCACGGCAAAGCTGCGCGGCTGCTTGGCCGAATTCACCACCAGCAGCGCCACCGAACCGTCGTCGGCATTGCGGAAGGCGACGGTGTCGAGCTGGTCGTAGCCGCTGGTGGAGGCGATGCGGCGCGCACCTTGGCGCACGAAGCGGCTGGCGTGGGCCAACGCGTAATATTCCTCATTGCGGGTGACCTTGCCGTCGCGCGAGTCGATGGTGACCACGCCACGGCAATCCTTGCAGCCGCCGAGGTGGGGCCCGTCGTTTTCATCCAGCGCCAGGTTCCACAACAACACACCTTTGGCCCAGCCGCGCGTGGTGCCGATTACCAGCACGCGGGCGAAGTGTTGCAGGTTGTCCGACCATACCGGCGCCCATTTGCCGCCCGAGCATTCGGTGAAGTAGGTGTCCTTGTCAGGCCAGCGGTCGTGCAGCGCGGACTGCACGCGCACGTCGCCGCCGTAGCAGTGCCATGCCACGCCGTTGACGTATTTGTTGGCGACCGGGTCCTTCAGCACATCGGCCGGCGAACCGGGTTCGTCCCAGTTGTGGTCCCAGTCGAGGATCTTGGTGTTGGGATGTTCCTTGGCCAGCACCGGGCCGAGATGGCCGCCGATGAAGGCGGCGCGCTTGGCCGGATCGACGCGCATGCCGGGATAATCCTTGGGCTCGAAGTGCGGTTCGTTCTGCAGGGTCAGCGCGTAGATCGGCACGCCTTCCTTTTCATACGCGCTGACGTAGCGCGACAGATAGTTGGCGAACGGCGCGAACGCTTCCGGCTTCAGCGTGCCCTGGATCAGGCTGTCGGTGGACTTCATCCAGCCCGGCGCGCTCCATGGCGAGGCCATCACGCGCAGCTTGGGATTGATGGCCAACGCGGCCTTGGTAATCGGCAGCACATCGGCGCGGTTGGGGTCGATGGAGAACTGCTTGAGCTCCGGATCGGTCTGGCCGGGCGGCATATCGTCGAAGCTGTAATGATGGCGCGAGAAATCGGAAGCGCCGATGGTCAGGCGGGTGAAGCTGAAGCCGACGCCGGGTGCTTTACCGAACAGCTCGTTGAGCAAGGCGGAGCGTTGCTGCTCGTTCATCTTGGTCTGCATCAGCCAGGCGGAAGCGTCGGTGATGGCGGCGCCGAAGCCGGTCATTTCCTGGAAACGCTGCTTGGGATCGACTTCGATAATCGTGGCGGCCTTGGCGCCGGGCTTGAAGCTGGCATCGGCATTGCGGGCCAGCAGCTGGGCCTTGTCGCCGGTGGTAATCCACGCCTGCACGGTCTGCGCGTGGGACGCGCCGGCACACGCCAGCAACGCGGCCGCGAGCAGTGTCGAAAGGTGTTTGAACGACGACGGGCGCAACGCCACATCGCCCGGCGATACAGGGCAGGCTGTCAACATGCTGTCTCCTCATGCAGGCGGATCGTTGTCCGCCCGTCTATCGGTACTTCACTTATGAAATGAATGGAAGCGTTTCCATTTGTTGAAAGAACTATAGCACCGCAAAATCTTTCATGTCAACGAAACTGAAACTGGTGTGGGGTTTTTGTCGGTGCGTTCGCCAGAAATGATAAAGCAGCCTTGCGGCGGCCTGTAGCACCCTGGCGCTAACGTTAGCGCGGCAGCGCCGACAGTTGAAGGTTGTAGCGCTTGCCGGTGATGACCACGTTCGACAGTTTCAGGCCCTGGATGTTGTGGATGAACCAGGGCTGGTTGCTGTTGAATGGGTCGCCGAAGTCGCTGTCGCTGATGGTGACGTTGGTGATCGGCAGGATGGCCGGTGTGCCGGGGCCATTGTAGCTGGAGGCCAAGGGACCTAGCAGCACAAAAGCCTGGTAGCACGAGTGCCGCATGCCGCCCACCTGCACATTGTCGGCGCGAATGCCGCTGATGTGCACTTCCGATACCTGCGGTGGACGGATGCGCATGACGTCGTCCGACGGCGCGTAGTCGCAATCGAAGACGATCACCGCGCCGCCGCCCGACGACACCACGTCCGGCGCCACCTCGGCGTCCGGCAGGCGGCCGCTGAACATGGGCTGGGTCTTCACGCCATTGGGCAGCGTCAGCTTGCGGGCGTAGAAGTGGCGCAGGTAGCCGCCGCGATTCATATTGGTTTTCAAACGGATCGCCGTCCACAGCGGATTGCTGGCCCAGTGGATGTTGCGGAACTCGATGTTTTGCACGTAGACGTTCTCGATGCCGGCCGCCATTTCGCTGCCCAGCGTCACACCGCCATGGCCGCTGTTCATCACGCAATCCTGAATCACGATGTTGCGGCTAGGGCCGAACTGCGTGTCGAGGTTCTTGCCAGCCTTGATGGCGATGCAGTCGTCGCCGGTGTTGAAGGTGCAGCCTTCGATCAGCACGTGGTCGCAGCAGTCGGGATCGAAGCCGTCGCTGTTGGGGCCGAGGCTGTTCATGCGCACATTGCGGAACCAGACGTTGCGGCAGTTGACCGGGTGATGCAACCAGAACGGCGCTCCCTGCACTTCATAACCCTGCAACAGCACATTGCTGCAGCCGATGAACTGAATCATGCACGGCCGCAGGAAGTGGCCGATGCCGAACACGCGTCGCGCTACCGGCACGCCGGCCTCCGACAGCGCCGGCAAATAATATTGATCGGAACGCCAGGCGTCACGGCCGCCTTCGATCTGCCGCCGCTGCGCCGGATCGAGCGCCGGCGCCAGTGCATCGAGCGTGGCCGGGTTGCGCGGATTGATCACGCCCTGGTGATCGCTGGCCGGCGCATCGTCCGGCTTGCGTCCGGTCCATCCCCACCAGCAATCCTTGCTGTCCTTGAAGGGTATGCCGCCCATGCCGTCGAGCACGCTGCCTTCGTCGCCGGTCAGCGCGATGTTGTCCTGGCCGTAGGCGTACACCATGGGCGAGTAGTTCAGGCAGTCGTTGCTCTGCCAGCGCGAGATCACCAGCTTGCCGTTGGGGCCGCAATCGATGTCACCGTCGCGCGCGTAATCAGCGGGATTGTTGTTGAAGTAGAGATGCGCGCCGGCGTCCAGATGCACGTGCACGTTGGAGCGCAGCACCATCGGCCCACAGCACAGCCAGTTGCCGGCCGGGATCAGCACCCTGCCGCCGCCCGCCGCGTGGCAGGCGTCGATGGCGGCCTTGATCGCCGGGTAGCAGTCCGGCGATCCCGCCAGCGGCGCGCTGACCAGGCCCTTCTTCTGGTACGCGACAAAACCTTCGATCTCGCTTGTCTTGCACGGCTTGGCGCCATAGGCGGTGATGAGGAAATCCTGCGCGCGAAAGCTGATCGGGCGCGAGCAGTGCGCCACGATGGCGGCGGCTTCGGCCCAAGGATCGCGCGCCGCGCCCAGCGCAGTAGCAACAACGGGAGCAGCGGCGGCCGCGCCGAACGGCAAGCCGGCGCCGGCCATCAAGCCCGCTCCAGCGCGCACGAAAGCGCGGCGGCGCGGATTGGAAACTGGTTCACGCAAAATAGCTCCTCATGGCAGCGGTTTGAATCCTTCGGCCCGCACCACCCAACGGCCGTCCTGCGGGAAGCCGGGCGTGGGACGCGATGGCGCACCGTCCCAGCCGCCCGCCATCATGGCGACGGCGGCCAGCAGCGCGCTGTTGCCGGGCAGGTAGACCGGCAATTCGGTGTTCGGATTGTGCCCGGCCACCGTGTAGCCGTTGTTCGGGCCGTCGGTCTTGAGCAGCACGTCCACTGCCTGCTGCGGCGCGTCGAGACGGGCGGCGGTCATGGCGATCATCGGATAGTCCCAGCCCCAGATCTTGGCCTTGAAGTCCCAATCGGCGAGCACCGCGTCCAGCGTGCGGCGCATCACGGCGCGGTCCACGCCGGCGCCCGGCAACTGCCCCAGCGACATCAGGAACGATGGATGGTCATGGCGGCTGGCCGGGTTGTCCCAGGTATCGGGCGTCGATTCCAGCGCCACGTACTTGCCGTCCTTTTGCGGCAAGGCCGACAGTTGCAGGCGCTTCTTCTCCCAGTCCGCATCGGGCGGCAGGCCGAGCCGCGCGCGCCATTGCTGCGCCAGCGCCAGGCCGGTGGCCCAGTAACTGAGCTCATATCCGGGATTCATGCTGGTGCTCTGGTCGTAGATTTCCTGCGCGATCCACAGCGGCGGACCCAGCACATAACGCTGGCCGTCCCAGTGCAGCATGGACGCCATGGCGTCGGCGGTGGCGAATACCAGTTCGCGGTAGCGCTCCAGCGTCTGCTGGTCCGGCGCGCTGCGGTACAGCAGTTCCGCCAGGTGGATCACATGCGGCTGGTTCCAGACGATGAGCGGATTGCCGCCCGGGCTTTCGCGCCCTTGCGGACTGGTCATCTTGGGCCAGCGCGCGCCCTTCAATCCGCGCGACGCGGCGATCTCGCGCGCCACCGGCAGCGTCTTCTGATACCAGCGCAGCGCGTTTTCCAGCTGCTGCGGCCGGCCCCACAGCGCAAAGTGCGCGGTGTGCCACCAGATCATCTCCGTGTGGTTCTTGCCGTACCAGGTGGTGGTGGTGAGGCCGCTTTCCTGCGGCGGGAAGTCGCCGCCGAACTGGATCGCCGTCAGGTATTGCGACAGCACCACGCGGCGCTCCAGCTCGGCCGCGCGCGGGTCGCTACTGCCGGTGAAATCGATGGCGGCGCCGCTGCGCCAGAACGCCGGCCAATGCGCGGCGCTTTGCGCCAGCACCGTGGCGGTATCGGCAGTCTTGCCGATGCGCCCCGGCGCGTAGCTCAGCGTGAAGTCCAGCGTCTGCCCCTTGGCCGGCGCCAGATGGAAGGCGTGCGGCTCCGGTGTGGTGATCGCCATGCCCTGCGTGCTGTACAGCACGGCGCTGTAGCGCGCCGCATCGCGCGTGTGCTCCAGCGCCAGCGTGTGCAGGTTCTGCACCGTCACGCGCGTGCTGTGCGAAGCCGGTTCGCTCCAGTCGAGCGGCGGGTTGTATTTCACGCCCATGTCGTAGCCGCGCGGCAACGCCAGCCGCACCAGCAGCTTGCCGTTCGCCAGCAGCGGCGAGCTGATGCGCACGGCCAGCGTGTCCTGGCCCGGACTGACGGCCGTCATCACGCTGACCACTTGGCCGTCGATGGTGTAGCGGCTGGTGAGCACGCCCTTCCACATGTCCAGCTTCTGATCGATGTTGTGGATATCTTCCGGCGCCAGCGCCGAACCGTCGCCGCGCCGCAAGCCGAGCTGACCCAGCGGCCACACGTGCGGATTGGTGCGCAGCCAGGTTGCA
The DNA here is from genome assembly GCF_054461335.1 of Duganella paludis. Classification (NCBI taxonomy): domain Bacteria; kingdom Pseudomonadati; phylum Pseudomonadota; class Betaproteobacteria; order Burkholderiales; family Oxalobacteraceae; genus Duganella; species Duganella paludis. The sequence continues at coordinate 3,246,055 of NZ_CM136922.1, read as the reverse complement.
GCCTCGCCTTCCATGATGGTGGGATAGGCGACGGTCTGCCCATGCGCCGTGTAGTCGCGGTTGGCGTCGCTCAGTTTGTAGCCCTGCGGATTGGGATCTTCATGCCAGGACCAGCGCGCCTGCGTCTCCAGTGCGATGCCCTTGGCGCCGTAATGCGCGGGGAAGGTTTGCAGCCCGGTGACATCGGCGGTAAAACAGAACTGGCCGTTGCCTACACTGAACGGCGCCCACGGATCGATCGCGGCCAGCCGGGGATTGTGCCGCTCGACCAGCGCCTGCCGGTCGATGGGCGTGGCGGCCAGCGCGGTGCCGCCAACAACGAGGGTGATCAGCGCCACAGCGCGCTTCATATATGTCTTCATAACGCTCATCAAACGCTCAAGAACGGTGATCATACCCACCAAACGCAACAGTTTTTGGGGCCAATTAATCAACTTGATGACTATAGCTGAATTAGTCAAATGGTTGACCGAATTCGGATTGACGCTCGCCCCCCTAGCTTCCTACTATCGGCTAAGCCGCCTGGCGGTGATAACCAAAAGAGGAGACACCATAATGAGAACCAAAACGACCGCGATAACCAATGCTGTGCTTTTGCTGATGGCCGGCATCACCGGTGCCGCCAGCGCGCAAGAAGAGGCCCCGGCGCCTGCCAATCCTGAAGAAAACCGTGTCGTCATCACCGGCACCCGCCTGGCCAACCGCGGCTTCCTGGCGCCGACCCCGGTGAACGTGGTCGACGCCCAGGAACTCAAGGTATCGGGCACGCAGAATCTGGAAAACCTGCTCAACGACACGCCGCAATTCACCGCCAACCAGTTGAACAGCCCGACCGCCAACACGGTCCAGGCCGGCCAACCATCGGGCACTTCGACGCTGAACCTGCGCAACCTGGGCGCGACGCGCAACCTGGTGCTGGTCAATGGCCGCCGCTTCGCCATCACCGGCCCGGATTTCACGACCGACATCAACACCATTCCAACCGCGCTGGTCAAACGCATCGAGACGGTCACCGGCGGTTCGTCCGCCGTGTACGGCTCGGATGCCATTTCGGGCGTGGTCAACTTCATCCTGCGCGATAATTTCGAAGGCGCGGAGATCAGCGTGCAGGGCAACTGGGATCAGCCGACCCGCACCCCGACCAAGAGCATCGACCTGACCGTCGGCGGCAACTTCGACAACAAGAAGGGCAACGCCGTCCTGTCCATCAACTTCCAGGACCGCCAGGGCATGACGCGAGGCGATCTCGGCGGCTATGCCATCCCGTCGCTGGGCGATGGCTGCGTTACCTCCGCCTCGTGGTCGGCCACCGGTCCTGGCACGCCGCTGAGCGTGCCATCGGGCCAGACCTGTTTGTCGGCCGGCGGCCGTCCGGGCCTGGTGTACAGCGGCTCCTCGACCGTGCCGAACGGCCGCATCGGCAACCTGCCGCTGTACGGCTCGTCCGGCTCCAACGCCGCGCTCGACGCCGCCATGGCGGCGGCCGGCCTGCAGAACATGACCACGCTGGGCGCGGTGTTCGATTCCACCGGCAAGGTGATCCGTCCCTACACCACGGCCGACGCCTACGACCTCGGCCCGCTGTCGTATGTGATGACGCCGCAAAAGCGCTGGGTGGCCAACGGCTTCGCGCATTACAACTTCAACGAATACGCTACCGGCTACACCGAGGTCCACTTCAGCAACAACACGGCCAATGTGCAGATCGCCCCGGCCGGTGCCGGCGCCAACTTCCTGGTCAACACCAACAACCCGTACCTGAGCCCGCAGATGCAGGAAGTGCTGCGCCAGCTCGATCTGAAGGAAACCGGCACCAGCCGCATCACCAACGGTTCGCAGACCTTGTCGACCACCGCCGGCGACGGCCTGGCCATCGTCAACCTGAACCGCCGCCTGACCGACATCGGCACCCGCTTCGCCGCCACCGACCACTCGACCTTCCGCATCGCGCTGGGCCTGAAGGGCAAGCTGAACGACGTGTCGGAGAAATACCTCACCGACCTCAAGTACGACATGTACTACACCAACAGCCGCACCACGGAATCGCAGTTCCAGTCCGGCTCGATTTCGCTGAGCCGCTACCAGAACGCCATCCTGTCACAGGGCGGCGCGGCGCCGGTGCTCAATCCCTTCGGCCAGAACATCACCCAGGCGGCGGCCGGCGCAGTGGCGATCAACTCCAACTCCGCCATCACCGCCGAACAGCAAGGCCTGGCGGCCAACCTCACCGGCAAACTGTTCGAACTGCCGGCCGGCCCGGTCGACTTCTCCACCGGCGTCGAGCACCGTCATGCCTACAGCCGCTACTCGCCGGATGCCTACCTGTCCTCGGGCGACGTGTCGGGCTGGAACGCGGCGCGCGCCACCGAGGGTGAATCGACCGTCAAGGAAATCTTCGGCGAAGCCCGCGTCCCGCTGCTGTCGGATGCCCCGTTCGCCAAGAACCTGAGCCTGAGCGGCGCCTTCCGCCGCTCCGACTACGACATCGAATCGGTGGGCACGGTGTGGACCAACTCGGTCGGCACCGAATGGACGCCGGTCGAGAGCCTGACCTTCCGCGCGCAGAAACAGAAATCGATCCGCGCGCCGAACGTGGGCGAACTGTTCGGCGGCCAGGGCACCAACGGCCCGACCGCGACCGACCCATGCTCGAGCCGCCAGCCGGCCAGCCAGCAAACCGCCGCCGTGCGCGCGCTGTGCGTGGCGACCGGTGTGCCGGCCAACCTGGTGTTCGACCAGGCGGTGCAGCCGACCAACTTCATCACCCAGATCGTCGGCGGCAATCCGGGCCTGAAGGCGGAAACCTCGCACACCACCACCGTCGGCGCCGTGTTCGCGCCACGCGCCGTGCCTGGCCTGCAACTGAGCGTGGACTACTACAAGATCACCCTCGACGACGCCATCTCGACGCTGGGTGGCGGCGGCATCCAGTCGGTGCTGAACCTGTGCTACAACACCATCCAGAACGCCAACAGCGTGTACTGCAAGGCCATCAACCGCGATCCGCTGACCGGCCAGATCGCCGCGCCGACCTATGTGATGACCACGGCGGCCAACATCGGCGGCATCAAGACCCAGGGCTACGACCTGTCCGGCCACTACGGCTTCCGCACCGGCTGGGGCCTGATGGGCGCCGATACGCGCTGGAACATCGACAGCAACTGGACCTATGTGAAGGAGCTGACCTTCACGCCGATCCAGGACCTGCCGAACATCACCAACCAGTGCGTGGGCAGCTTCGGCCAGACCTGTGGCCAGCCGGTGCCGAAGTGGAAAGGCACGGCGCGCCTGACCATGAACTCGGGCAAGCTGATGCTGTCGGCACGCGCGCGCTTCATCGGCAAGGTGACGGTGGACAACTACGTGCTGCCGGTGGGCCAGGGCAATACCCCGCCAGCGCTGGAGACGCTGACCAATCCGAAGATCAAGGCCTACACCTACCTCGACCTGACGGCTGGCTACGACTTCACCAAGATGGTCAGCCTGACGGCCGGCATCCGCAACGTGCTGGATAAAGATCCACCGGTGCTCGGCTCGTCGCAACTGCCGGCGAACAACACCATCGCCGCGACCTACGATCCGCTGGGCCGCAATCTGTTCTTCAGCCTGAACGTCAAGCTGTGAACGGACGCGATCTCCAACGCCGGCGCGTGACGCTGGCACTGGGCGCGGGCTTGCTGGGGCCGTGGCTGGCCCCGGCCGGCGCTGCGGCTGCCAAGGCTGCGAAGTGCGCGCCGTCCGTCGCCTGGGCGGACACGCTGCGGCGCGAGCTGGACGCGATGGCGGCGCAGCTCACGCAAACCCTGAAGCCGTGGCCGGTCCCGGCGCGCGTGTTCACGCCAGAGCAGCACGGCTGGACGAGCGCAAAGGACGCACTGGCCACGGTGCCGATCCAGCAGGCCATCGAAGCCTGCGCGGCGGCCGGCGGCGGCACCGTGCGCCTGGCCAAGGGCGACTACCTGAGCGGCACCATCGTGCTGCGTTCCGGCGTCATGCTGGAGGTGGCCGAAGGCGCACGTCTGCTGGCCAGCACCACCCTGCGCGACTATCCCGAGCACATCGCCCGCCGTCCCACAGTCCAGGACAGCAACATGGGCATGAACCAGTCGCTGATCTTTGCCGAAGGTTGCGAGCGCATCGGCATCAGCGGCAAGGGCCTGATCGACGGACGCGGCACCAAGGAAAATTTCCCAGGCGAAGAAACGGTCGGCTCCACACCGGGCCGGCCGTTCATCATCCGCGTGATCGATTGCAAGCAGGTGGTGATCAAGGACATCCACCTCAAGGACTCGCCGTGCTGGATGCAGAACTACCTCAACTGCGACGATCTGCTGATCGACGGCATCCACGTCGAGAACCAGGTCAACCACAACAACGACGGCCTCGACATCGACAGCTGCCGCCGCGTCATCGTGCGCAACAGCTTCATCAACGCGCAGGACGACGCCATGTGCTTCAAGGGAGCGGGCCAGCGCACGGCCGAGCACATCCTGATCGAAAACTGCCAGTTCTACAGCACCTGCAACGCGCTCAAGTTCGGCACCGATTCACAGGGCGATTTCCGCAACGTGCTGGTGCGTAACGTGGTGCTGGGCGGGCCGGCGGCGGACATGCGGGCGATCAACCGGCGCAAGGCCGACGGCGGCATCTCGTGGGAAATCGTCGACGGCGGTACGCTGGAGCGGGTGTTGGTGCACGACGCGCGCATCGTGCGGGCGGAAAGTCCGCTGTTCCTGCGGCTCGGGGATCGCGGCCGCGTGCGACCGGAGCAGAAACGTCCGGGACCGGGCGTGCTGCGCTACATCGTGTACGACCGCATCAGCGGCGACGACAACGGCGTGCGCGGCTCCTTCTTCACCGGCGTGCCGAACGCGGACATTGAGCACGTCCTGCTGCGCGATGTGGACCTGACCATGACGGCGGCAACCGAGCCGGCGGTAGCGGCGGCCGATGTGCCGGAAGCACCGGCCGAGTATCCCGATCCGCACATGTTCTCGAAGGTGATGCCAGCCTATGGCTTGTGGGCGCGACACACCAAGCACCTGACCTTGCAGCGGGTACGCTTCCGCACCACCGGCAAGGACGCGCGGCCGGAAGTGCTGGCCGACGTCTGCCGTCAGTGAATCAGTGAACGACGCGGAACCAGTCGACGTCGATATAGCCGGCCGCGTCGTTCTTCACGTAAGTGAACACGGCGGGGCGGCTGCCCTTCCACCATGAGAACTTCGCCAGTTGCGTCACCGGGCCGACATTCGTGTACGGCCCTTTTTCATTGAGGGCGTAGGAGAACTGCACGGTCTGGTCTTCCTTGACCACGGCGCGCAGAATCACGGCCGGCGCATCGATCTTTGCGCCGCGCGTTTCCTCGCCGGCGTTCGAATAAGTGATGTAATTCGCGCCGCCGTCGCGCACCACGCCGGCCCACGGCACCTTCACACCGAACAGGCTCAGACCGGCGCGTTGCGTATCGGCCATGCCGCCCAGCTCCAGGCGGCTGGTGATGTCGGATTGCGGGCCTTGCAGAATCTGCGTCAACGTATTGCGTGCGCCGACCAGGTAGGTGGACTTGCTCGCTTCAATGCGCATGAAACCGGGATGCTTGCTCAGGCTCCAGCGCGTGTTGTCCGGATTGTGATTCCACGACCACTGCAAGCCCAGCTTATTGGATGAGAACTCATCGCTGTCCTGCAGCTTGAACTCCGGCGATTTTTCGATGGTGTCCGGCGCGGCGTGCTTGAGCACCGGCGTGGTGGCGTCGCCCATGATCGGCCAATCGTCCTTCCACACCACCGGCTGCAGGTGCGCGATGCGGCCGAAAGCGCCGGTGCTGTTGAAGTGCAGGAACCAGCCCTGCCCCGAGGGCGTCTCCACATAACCGCCCTGATGCGGCCCCTTGAGGCCATTGCCCGGCTTGAGCGCAAGATGGGTTTCATACGGCCCGTCGATGGTGCGCGAGCGCAGCACCGCCTGCGGTCCCGTCTCGACGCCGCCGATCGGTGCGAACACGTAGTAGTAGCCGTTGCGCTTGTAGACCTTGGGGCCTTCGAAGATGGGCAGGTTGACCTTGTCTTCGATGATGGTTTTGCCGGCGTCGTACAGCGTCTTGCCGTCCGGGCTCATGGCGTGCAGGATGCCGGGGCCGGCGCCGACCTTGGAGTGGATCAGGTAGGCCTTGCCGTCGTCGTCCCAGAACGGGCATGGATCTTCATAGCCGGCGCCGGCCAGCACCATCACCGGCTCGGACCACGGCCCGGCGGGATCGCTGGCGGAACTCATGAAAATCCCCTCGCCCGGCGTTGCCCAATACACGTAGAACAGCTTGTTATGGAAACGGATCGACGGCGCCCACACACCGCCGGCGTAGCGCAAGCCGTCGCCGACCGGCTTGGACACGCTATCGGTCAGCGGAAACGGCGGCGCCATGTCGTAGGAAGGATGGAAGCCCAGCTTGGGCAGCACGTGGCCGAGGATCTTCCAGTTCACCAGATCCTTGGATGTGAGAATCGGAATGCCGGGCGAGAAATGGAAGCTGGACGCCACCATGAAGTAATCGTTCCCCACGCGGATGACATCGGGATCGGAGTAATCGGCATAGATCACAGGATTGCTATATTCCGCCGCCCCCACCGACGCACACGCCAACGCCAGCGCCACCACCAGATTCCGCATTTTCACAAGCCATCTCCACCGTTCAGACAGCTGACAAGTAGACCATGGGCGCGCGCGCGAAAGCAATCAACATACTGATTTGTTAGTGCATACCGATGGTCTAACTTATGTTAATCTTTGCACCACACCTTGGCCCCAACCCGCTAACGTTTGGAGAGTACATTGAAACAGGAAGCAAGCGCTCAACGCAACTGCCCGGTTTGTCAAACACCCTGCCAAGCGGGCCTGAAACCCTGGCACTTCGTCTGCCCGGCTTGCAAATATGAAGGCACCTCGCTGGAACCCACCATCAACGTGCAGGCGATGCACGACGTGGTGGACGAGGAAGAACGAGAACGCGGCCTGCGCGCGATCCGCACCGAAAATTTCCGCGACCTGATCTCGCTGATCCGTCCCATGACCAAGCCGACCGGGCGCAAGCTGCTTGAAGTCGGCTGCGCCCACGGCTGGTTTCTTGAAGAGGTCGGCACGGAGTTTCAAAGCCTGGGCATCGAGCCGGACGACCAGGTGCGCAACGCCACGCTCAAAAAGGGACTGCACGTCGTGGGTGGTTATTTCCCCGATGCCCTTGGTCCGGACGATAAATTCGACGTCATCGTGTTCAACGACGTGATCGAGCACATTCCTTCCATCAAGGATGCCCTCGATGCCTGTCAAGCGCGCATGAACGAAGGCGGCATCCTGGTGCTCAACCTGCCGAACAGCCGCGGCTTCTTCTATTTGTTGTCCAAGGTGCTGGCCAGAGTCGGATGGAGCAGTCCATTCCGGCGGCTCTGGCAGGAAAACCTGCCCTCGCCGCACGTCCACTACTTCGCTCCCGACAATCTGACCCGGCTGGTACAGCAAACCGGTCTGGTCCACGAGAAAACCGTGGAGCTGCCATCGGTGCGGGTCAAAGGGCTATGGGACCGGCTGAGTTGCGCGCGCAATGTCAACACCGTGAATTTGCTGGTCCAGTATTTCGGCATTCTCGCCGTCGCGCCCGTCCTTCGACTTTTCCCAAGCGATATCAGCGTGGGCGTCTACCGGAAGACCTGACAAAGGCCGCAACACCGGAAAAACTGTCGGCGTTTTGATTTTCGTCAAAAATGTTGCAGAAAAGTTTAAGCGATTTTTCAGCACGCGGCATTGCTTGCGCGTGCGATTCTACGCTGCGGCGCAGCATTCGCTTTTCAGGTAAGTTATTGATTTTACTGCGATTTGTGGTGCGGCTGGCGGGGATCGAACCCACGACCCTTGGCTTCGGAGGCCGTGCAGCGTGCGACGAGAATTGGCTTACTTTAGTGGTAACTCCTTGAATTGCCATCATATTCCGAACGGCAAAGATAGGCAAGGAAGGGAAAGGTTGGGAAGAAAATCGGAGGTGTTTTTTCCCAAAATTTTCCCAAACTTACCGCTATATGGCGCACCCGATCTGCTCAACGCAGCCTCCTGGGAAATTAGGACAATGCAGGCACAACTTGCATGCTATGCAATTTGAACACGCCAACCACACCGGCCAATCGGCCGGCCTGGTCCTGCATCGACTCGGCCGCCGCCGCTGCCTGTTCCACCAGAGCCGCGTTCTGCAGGGTCACCGTATCCATCTCGGTGATGGCGCGGTTGATCCGTGCGATGCCGGCAGTTTGTTCATCGCTAGCCACCATGATTTCACCCATGATACTGTCACACGCTGCACGCTGTCGACGATCTGCCGCATGGTCGCCCCATCAAAGCGCAGAGGTAGCCTGTAGTTGCCCTGTGCATTCTGGCGCCCAGACCATACACGTCGAGTTTCGGAAGACTGCCGCGTAAAATTCGGAGACCTAGAAATCACGTGCGCATTCGAGCAGAAACTCTTTCATCCACAAGGTGCCCGCGTCGTTGTCCATAGTGCGATGCCATTGCAAGCATTCGCCGAAGCCATCGATCTTAACCGGTAAATCGAGCAACTTGATCGGCAACCGTTCAGCATACAACCTTGCCGCCCGTTTATGCAGCGTCGCCAGATAGGGCGTGCCAACCACCGCCTCGGCAACGGCGCTGAAGGTGGGGGCAAAAATCACTATTCGCCGCCCGAGCCCAAACATGTCATGCGGTTCAAACTCCCCGAGATGTGCACTTTTGGGGCCGAAGCTGACGCTCACATGGCGCATGGCCAGATACTGTTCATTACTGAGTCGATCACCGACCTCTTCATTGCCGACCCATGCGATGCATGTAAACTCATCGTTGAACAAGGGGGCTTGGGGATGCAAAGGGTACAGCACGCCAGGTGGTGCGATGAGAAAGTCGACACTGCCCTCCGTAATCAACGGCGAATTGATGAGCGTGTTGGGCAAGATCAGTAGGCCGATGTCCGGAGCGACGACAGCCAACTTGCGAATCGCGCGCACGAGGAACGTACTGTAGACATAGTCCGAGCAGACTATCGTAAAGTTACGTTGCGCAGTTGCTGGCGTGAATTCGGCGCGAGCGATGATTACGCGTTCAATCTCCGTCAACGCTATTTTGACGGGATTGGTCAGACTCTTGGCAAATGGCGTCGGTTCCAGTTTGCGCCCGACAGAGATGAACAGCTCATCATTGAAGTGCGCGCGCAGGCGCGCCAACGCATTACTGATGGCAGGCTGGCTGAGATTCAGCCGCCGCCCCGTTTCACTGACGCTGCGCCCTTGGAGCAAGTGGTCAAAAACAACAAGAAGATTAAGGTCTAGCCGATGAAAACGCATTTCCGTGCTCGATGAGTGAGATGGCGCATGGCGAAGTGGTCTGAACTATACACTCTGCCACCTGCCCCGGAAAGTAGCCAGCCCGATCAGACCGAAGCGCTAAAGCGGTGTATCCACCTTGTATGCAGCGCGAACTATCCCTAGAAGCGGACTTGTCATCCACGCTGTTCCAATTCGGCCAAACCAGACCACGACCTCTGCCGTTTAAATTGCCATATGCTGGCCGTCGCGCCCTACGGTAGGCCCGCGCCAAGCTCTCTTCCGGCATCGTAAGCACCGACGTACCGATATCTCCTGCTTCAGTATTCCCGGTACTTGGGATCAGATCCCGTTGGCGCGTGCGATCTGACCAAGCAGCGTCCCACTTGGTTTGACGGTACGCTTCATGGTCTTGCGGTCCACTGCCACCAACCCAAGGTGCGGCCTGTATCCAAAGATCCATTCGAAGTTATCCAGCAGCGACCAGTGCACATAGCCGCGCACGTCGATGCCGTCCTTCACACATTGAGCAACGCCCTTCACGGCACGCTTGATGTACTCGATCCGGCGTGCGTCGTCAGTGGTAGCAATGCCGTTCTCAGTCACATAGATCGGCACTTTTACGTGCTCCCTGGTGTAGCGGATGGTAGCTTCCAATGCTTCGGGGTAGAACTCGCTCAGGATGTCGGTCATCTCGGCGCCGGCAGGCGGCGGCAACTCACCTTCCGGTCCGATCAGATCCCTGCTATAGGTTTGCACCCCGATAAAATCGCCATCGCCACTGACAGCGCGGAACCAGGGTTCGTACGCAATCGCGCGCTTCCTGTCGCGCATGGCGGGATCGCCCACCGCTTGGTCGTCGATGATCGCCATGGAGAGCCCCACCGGCAACGCCGGGCACACTGCCTTGATCGCCCGGTAGCCCCGCTTGTGCGCGGACAGCATGCCGGCCTCGATCTTGTCAAAATCGCCGCAGATCCATGCCGAGAATTTACCAGTACCGACAGACTGTCCCGCCTTGCGCAACATTTCCCGTTCCTCGGGCGTGTTCGTCATCGCTTGAATCGGCCCCGGTGTGCCAAACAGCATCTTGGCCAGATTGGGCTCATTGAACGTGGTCGCGTAGGACATTAGAGCTCCCAGTTCGCGTGCAACCTTGTCGCAGTAGCGTTCAAACAGCTCGTCAGCGCCTGCAGCCTCCCAGCCACCACGCGCAGCAAACCAGCGTGGGGTGACGAAATGGTTGAAGGTCACCATGGCGGCGAGTTTGTATTTACGACAGGCGTTCAGGACGTCGCGATAGTGCTCGATTGCAGCCACGGAGAACATGCCGGGTTCCGGCTCGATACGCGCCCATTCCACCGAAAAGCGGAACGTGTTGAAGCCGAGCGAAGCCAACAGCGCGATGTCTTGCTCAAACAGGCGGTAGTGGTCGACGGCGGCGCCGGAGGGCTCGGCAAATATGCTCGGTTTGGTGTTCTCCAAAAGCCAGGCATCGCTGTTGACATTGTCCCCTTCGACTTGATGGCCAGCGACTGCTGCGCCCCACAGAAAGCCTTGCGGGAAGCGGGCGCTCACGGCAGCCTTGGCGTTACCGATTGTGGGCAGCAATGCAGCCCCTAACAAACCGGCACCCAGGCCAAGCACGCGGCGGCGAGCCGGGCGCGAAACATCGTTGATATCATTCGTCATGTTTGTCTCCTTATGTCATTGTTGAAGATAAAAGATCACTCACAGCGGAAGCTGGCCGCCTGCTCGATTGGCCCACTTCCCGTATAACGTGCCGCCTTGGGCCAGGCACAGATCGGCCGGCTGATACCGGGCATTGCACGCCCGGTAGCGACAATAGCGTCTGGCGCCTTATCCTTCTCTACCCAGTCCACCAGGGCGCTCAGTGCATCCATGTCGTCCAGCGCTTGTCCACCGGAGCAGTGCGCCATGCCAGGCACCATGAATAGGCGCGCAAAGCTGCTCGCCGGCTGGCCGCTGACTTGCTGCATATCGGTGCTGACGCGACCATACCAGGTGATCAGGTCATGCGGGCTGAAGATCGGATCAGACCAGCCATCAGTGATCATCAGCTTGCCGCCGCGCGCGGCGAAGGTAGTGAAGTCGGTCGCGGTAGCGACGGTCAGCGCGGCAGTTTCTTCAGTGGCTTTGAGCAAACGCGGTACATCCGCTGCGGTGCCCGTCAGCGTGGCAGGGTCGATTGGCGGAAAAGCGAAGAATTGGGTCAACGACGATTGCACTAGATTGCGCAGCATGCTCATCACCGTACCGTCCGGTAGCGGCAAGCCAGTCTGCCAAGTCAGCCAGTCCGGAGTGAAGACACCGGTGTCCCACGACCAAGGCGCAAAGCGCGGCTTGCCATCACTGCCAAGCGGCCCTTGGAAGGCGCGCGCAATGGCCTCTACCTTGGTCGGGGCCAGACAACTATCCGCCTTCTGGCCTGGCTTGCAGGACAAGCTGTGGATGTCGAAATGGCAGCTGGCTTGATCAAAGATCAGACCATCGCGCGCGCCGTCGAGCGCATCGCATTTATCCAGCAGTGCCGTCCGGATCAGAGCTCCTTCAGCCGGACTGACCAAGCGTGCCGACACGCCGCCCGACGCGGCGTCATGCCTCGCCGCCTCGTCATACACTGCGCCAGAAAATTGTGACAACACGGCGGCATCACGCAGGTTGAAAGCGGGATTGCCGGCCAACACGCCGTCAAACAGTGTCGGATAGCGTTGCGCCATCAGCAAGGCCTCGCGTCCGCCGTTCGAGCAGCCGGTGAAATAACTGCGCTCTGGCGGACGGCCAACCATTGCAGCGATCATGTCCTTGGCCCTGAGCGCCACCTTGCCCACCGCTGCATAAGCGTAATTCAGCTTGGACTGCTGATCACGTGCAAAGCTGGCGTCGGCCGGCGTGACGCCAGCATGGCCGGTGTCGGTAGTCACCACCGCGAAGCCACGCGCCAATGCCGGCGGGAAGGCGGAACTTGAACTGGTGCCATCGCCGACGGCTGCGGCGACGAAGCCGTTCATGCCACCGCCCCCCTGGAAGTAAAAGCGCCCGTTCCAGTCTTCAGGCAGGCGCAGCTCCATGCGGATGGCATACGGGACGCCTGCGACGCCCGTGCGTTGTTCAAAAGCGGCCTGCACCATGCAATGCGCTGGCAGCTTGACCCTGGCTTCATTCTGGCCACCAGGTTGGCTGAATGGCGGCGCCGGCGCGGGACCAGCGGGCACACTCTCTGCGGAAGTGACGACCAAGTCCCCTTGGCGATACTGTTTCATGGCGCTGCAGCGCGCCACAAAGTCGTCTGCCGCTAAAACTGCTTTGGGCTGAAGCAACGCCAGTACCAAAGCAATCGGAAAAGTGCGCACCAAGATCGCGCTGGTTAGATAGCAATACATGAATGCCCCTTGAAATGATGAATGGCAGACGTCATACAGTCCGCGCCGCCTATAATATGGACAGGCAGCTTTTGTCACAAATTCAATCGTTCAATACAATCCATCACTGGTTTTTATGGATTAAGAAATGAAGGAGTAAGCAAGTACCTGTCGTTGTGTGCGGACAACGACAGCTGCGGTCAAGATGAGGCAAAACAAAGTAGCGTACGCTGTACCACCGGCTGGATCATCAGTTTTCTTGATACGTGATATCCACCGATAGGCCTTTTGAAAGCGACTATGTTGCGGCCTCCCCTCATTTGCAAACCTCGCAGCCTATGCTGGACCAGCACGTCTTGAATTAGGTCACGATGCGCGATGAGACACTTTATTGTCCAGCACCGCTCACAGCTGCTTGATGATGAAGACGAACAGCTAATGCCGAAACGACGACGCGCTGCATTTCGTCTTCAGGTCCTTGCATAAGCGCCTTTTCCTAGGTGTTTCAATGGGCTGGTGAAATCTGCTCCAGCGTTACTGGCCCTGCAAGGCCTGACGGCAGCAACGGTTCCACACCCTTGTAAAATTTTGGTACCGTAAACGTATAGGCATCCTTGGCATCGGGCCGCGCATCATGAATAAGACGGTTGACCCAGAGGTTGGTGACTGCAATATCAATCGTGTTCTTACCGGCCCGCAGCGCAGGAGCAATATTGACACGGTACGGCGGTCGCCACATCACGCCCATGTTCTTGCCATTAACGCTCACCTCGGCAAGTTCATGCACCTGTCCCAGGTCAAGCCAAAGCTGGGAATTTTTCGCCAACCAATGGACAGGCACGTCAAGATTCCGACTATAGGTTCCAGTACCCGCGAAATATTTAATGCCCTCATCGACCTGTTCACTCCACGAGCCAAGCGGAATTTCTGCGTTTGCTGGCGCGTGCCGACCGGGCTGAAAACTGACCTGCCACTTGCCGTCCAGCGTCGCTACTATGGTGCGCCGCTGCACAGGGAGAACTCCTGATTTGGCTGCCGTCGGCCTACGAAAAACGACAAACACGGCTTGCCACGGCCCCAAGTTCAAGGACACCACAGTCCTCCCCCCTTCGATACGCCAAGCCACGGGCTCGCTAAGACCAGTCTCGGCATGCCACAGCTCCGGTACCCGCCCCGTAACGCGGAAGCTGGCCTCCAGAGACTGCTGCTTGTCATTGCGGCTGTCGACGAAATAAATATCACCGTCCTTAAGCTTGCGATGCACGGCGAGCAGTTCGGTATCTGCCGTAGGCTTCGTGTACTGAAAATCAGGCGCCACGCCGGTACGCGTGAGCACATCGGCAAGCGCCATATTTTCGTAGACCCGCCCCTTGCCGTGCAAATGCCCCTTCTCTGAACCATCTCCCCATACCTGCTTCACAATCTTCTGAAACTCGCGGTCATCGTCCGCCAAGCTCGGAGTGGATGTCGGACGAGGTCCTACTACAATAGCGCCAGCCATCACCAGGTCGCGTAGTGCCTTAAGCACCGGCAACGACATTTGCACAGCCCGGGGAGCGAGCGCCAGCAAGCGGTACCGCATACCACTGTCGGTGCCAAGCTGACCTCCGATTAACTTGAAACGGTGCTTGAGCGCGTCGGCATTGACATAGTCAAAGTTGTAGCCTTCCGGGATGGGTGGTCCGGCCTTGTCATACAACGCAGTGATGTTCGAGTCCTCGCCGTAGAACCAGGCCACATCAGCAACAAAACTACCTTGCTGCAGCATCCAGGAGCTGCGCGCTAGATAATCGACCCAAGCCTTTGCCCCAGCGCCGGCCCAGGTCTCATTGCGAGTAAACCATTGGCCAAAAGGCCCCAAGCCAATACCCGGGCCTTTGTCCATGAACGGCTGATGCACCGAGGTGTGGATCACGAAGCGGTTCACTCCCATCGCCAACTCTTTATCAGCGGTCGGTTTGAGCGTTGCGGGGCTCCAGCGCCACGCCCCAAAACCGGTGGTCATCGACTCCGCAGCGACAAGATTCTGCCCATAAATATGCGCAACCGAGGCAGACTCGCGCACATCCGCGTTTGCCCCAGGCTGGTCCTTGTTGATGCTTGGAGTCTGCGTCCACATCGCAGACATGGGTACGTCGTTACTACGTTTGACTTCCATACCATCACCGACGAAGGCTCGCCCACTCTCGTGTGACTCGCCGTAATGCCCCATCCCTCGGTCATGTAAGATCTTGGTGATCTGCGCGTAGTGGTTTTCGGCGAGCAAATCAGACAGTGTACGGCGCCAGTCCCACAAGAAACGATCCGTCTCGCCGGCAGAGCCAATCACACGACCGGTCAGAGCTGGCAGCCACGAAGTTGCATCGTAGCCACGGCGGCTCTTGAACTGCGCAAGCATGTCCTCGGTCCAGTTTGCAGATCCCGCCTCCCAGCTATCGCTGACCATGTACTGCAGTCCCCGCTTCCCCATCATGCCGGCAGTCGTATCCCGGTAGAGATCGAGGTAATGATTCATGTAGTCGCGAACGTGCTGGGCGTTGAGTTTATCAACCTCCAGTCCAGTTCCTTCCGGAGAAGCCGGGTGGTTGTTAACACCAGTGAGTGAGTACCCCATCCGCAGAACGGTCCAACGCCCCGGCGGCGGTGTCCAGTTGAGCTTTCCGTCAGGATGCAACCTCCCCGTCAAATTCACGATACTGTCTTTCGCCACAACCGCATCGGCGGGAGAAGGTGGTGTGGGCAAGTCTATGAAGTCAGGCAGCATCCCGAAGCCGGCCTTCTCCTCGCCGCGCAGCACGCGTGCATCAGAATGAAACCGCAGTTCGGCAATGTGGTAGTCGGCCGAGGAGGCGGAGGCACTTCCTGGCAATCCATCGAGTTCTGCACCATCCATAGGAAACGGTGGTGGTGGCGCTGCGCGCGTGACCCAGACGGCGCGGAAGTATCGGGCGGTCGCTGGCGCAAAGGCTACAGTGTGCGCGGCCGCACCACCCGGAACGTTAATCACGGTCTGCCAGTTCTCGCCGTCATTGCTGAACTCGATCACAGGCCCCGGTGCTGGCGGAGCAAACTGTTCCATCGGCGAGTAGTCCGATCTGGCAATCGTGACGGCACGCATGGTCACTGGCTTGCCATAATCGAAGCGTATCCATGCGGAGTCACTCATAGGCGCCTTGGGCAACGCGACAGCTTTGACCATGCTGCTATCGCTGAGCACATCCGCCTCGATGCGATTACCTGAGCTGGCCGAGATGGTTGGCACAGCAACGCCTCCCTCTTGCGCCGCAGCCTGACGAAATGCAAGCACAACTGTATCAGCGTAAAAATCGCCGCTGCGGACCTGGTTAGCCAGGCCTTCGCGTACCGGCGCGTCTAAATAGGGACCTGCGTTGGCTGGCGGTTTAGCGAGAACACCATGATAAGACACGCCTCCCTCGAGTGTAGTCTCACTCCACACAACCTTCTTCATGCCTTGCTCGGGTTTCACCCAAGGGCCGCCAGATTCGCTCCAGCCAGGTGAGCCAGCGATGGCGGCCTCCAGGCCTAACTGGTCAGCAAGTGTGATCGCGTAGCGGAAAGCATCTCTCCATTCTGGCGTCATGAACACCAGGCGCTTGTCGACCACCTGCGGTGTGAACATGGCAGCATCGAAATTTTGGAATCCACCGATACCGGTACGCTTCATCCATTCGAGGTCGGCACGAATACCTTCCTTACTGACATTCCCGTTCATCCAATGCCACCACACTCGTGGGCGTGCCGATTTTGGCGGATTCTGGAAGTCCCTCAGCTCAGTCGCTGCTGCGGAACCGGCCACGGCGAATGCACCGCATATTGCAAAGGCAAGCATGGCCTTCCGGCCTGGCGCTGATTCGTCACTCACTACACGTCTCCCGTTGTTTTTTTGCTGAACTGCATGTGCATGCTCGATACAGTGAAATCATTGATGAAACCAAGATAGAAGCCTCAGCGGCGAGCGCGTATGTGGTTTTTTGCCCTCGACATCACCACCAATTTAATCATACTATTCAGTGTGATTAAGCACAATCATCTTGCGTTCATCACCAAACTGCTCTCTACATCCGTGAGCAGATGGTGGGCACGAAAAATCAAAAATCTGATCGATTTGAAGCCATTAGTTTTTCCTGAAAATAAGTTACCATTAATAATCAATATAAAACATAATCAAATTTCCCAGTTACAGGGCCACAGAACCACCTCTCACAAATCAAAAAAATTGGAGACAGTTATGCACATGAAACTCAAGAAGATATCGTTCGTAATAGCCAATAGCTTGGCCGCCATTGCGACACAGGCACAAACGCAACCTGCTACGCCAGCAGATGACGCCCCAGTTTCGGTAATAGTGACGGCACAACGCCGCGAACAGCAATTGCAAGACGTGCCAATGGCAATTACCGTTGCGGGAGCGGCGCAACTGGAACGCCAACAGATAACCACTTTGCGTGATCTGGACCGTATCAGCCCTGCAGTGACATTTATTGATGGCGCTCCAGGCGGCGGCGCAGGAATCCGCGGTATCGCAACACAAACC
The DNA here is from genome assembly GCF_054461335.1 of Duganella paludis. Classification (NCBI taxonomy): domain Bacteria; kingdom Pseudomonadati; phylum Pseudomonadota; class Betaproteobacteria; order Burkholderiales; family Oxalobacteraceae; genus Duganella; species Duganella paludis. The sequence goes on along the minus strand of NZ_CM136922.1, from coordinate 3,228,758 downwards.
TTTACCCCATCTGCAGTCGCGTCCGTGGGTATCGTGGTCGACAACGTCCCGCAAGGGAACATCAACGCCTCCAATCTGTTCGATATGGAACGGGTCGAAGTCCTGCGTGGTCCACAGGGCACGCTGTTCGGCCAGAGTGCATCGGCAGGCGTCATCAATATGGTGACCAAAACGCCGAAGATCGGTGTCTTCTCCGGCTCGGTTCACGCTGACTATGCTGACAAGGATAGTCTGGGCGCCAAGTACGGCGAAAAGGTAGTGCAAGCGGTCATCAACGTGCCGCTAACCGACAGTTCGGCAATGCGAGTGTCGGCATTTACCAATCGCCTGACTGGCGTGGAACACGACAATGCCAACGGTCGCGACAACAGCAATAACGACAGCGGCCTGCGGGTCCGATACTTGAATAACCTCAGCGATAATTTGCGGCTCAATCTGATTGCTGACTACAACAAGCAGCAGCAACGTGGCCCATCGACGTTCGTCTACCGCACGGCCGTGTCCCCGGTGGTGGTGGCAGCGCTGGCCCGGTGCGGTATTGTTGCTACCGCAGACAACAACGTCAGTTGCCCAGCCTACGATAACTTCGCTAACCTGAAAAATGGTGGCCTGTCGGCACAGCTAGATTACGCAATCGGTGAATACTCGTTGACCTCAGTGACCTCATTACGTGCCCGCAAGACCGGTCCCGATGCACTCGATGTGGTTAGCTTACGCAATGGCGAAGATTTTGCTACCGCAATTTATCCGCAGCTGTACTCGACCGGTAACCGCGGCAATATGCGCTTGGCATCCCAGGAAGTGCGGCTCTCGTCTCCGTCCGACGCGCCACTGGAGTGGGTGGTCGGTGCCTATCTGTCTCGCTTCTCGTATGACCAATACGGGTCGGAGGGTTTGAATATCATCGTGCCATTCGACCCAGGAAGCGGTCCGATCCCGGGGGTAACAATGTCGATCAACAATCTCACCGCTGGCAAGACATCCACTCGCAGCGCTTCGCTGTTCGGCAATGCTACTTATCACCTTAGCCAACAGGCGCAATTACTGGCAGGCCTACGTATTACGCGCGAGCTGGTGGATGATACGGAGCTGTTCTCCAATAGTCTCGACCTACCATTTGGGATCGGACATGTCGTCAACTACCGCAATGTTCCAGCGACGGCTGCCTATGCGGTCACCAATGTATCGGGACGCATCGGCCAGCAGTACCGACTCAACAAAAACTTGATGGAATATGCAACGCTGAGTCGCGGATTTAAAGGAGCGCAAATCAACGATACCGTGTTCAACACCCCTCCGGCCATCGTACGACCTGAACTCCCGACGGCGTTTGAAATCGGTATGAAAGGCGCAGTCGGTAACGTGGGAATTGACGCCAATCTTTTCTACACCCGCGTCAAAGATTACCAAGGCCAATTGTGCGTGTATACCCCAGCACTTACCTGCGGGGGGGCCAACGTATCGGAAGTTGTGACCAAGGGCATCGAGATTGATGTCTTCGGTAAACCGATGCGTAGCCTGACTCTCAACGGCGGTTTCATCTATAACGCGGTGACGTATCCAGGAGGCTATACAGCAGCGGACGGCACGAATCTGGGAGGAAGCCAGATGACCGGTGTGCCTAAAGTCAAACTGAATCTGTCAGCTGAATACGTGGCCGGCATGGCCGGCGGCTACCAAGGTTTCGTCAATGCCGAAACCACCTTCAAGTCGTTAACCCATATGTATCCATCATCCAAATCGTACTACGACGTCAAGGCGCATTGGGTGACGGGTGGACGCATCGGTCTCCGCTCGCCAGACCGCAAAACCAGCCTTGCATTGTATGTACGTAATATAGGCAACACGTCGGATCCGATCACTGTTTATCCAGGCTACGGTGAGGGCGACGCCCAGCAAATCGTCGGCAAGCAAGGCTTGCGTACCATCGGCATTTCGTTAGACCAAAGCTTCTGATCAATCGACATGACAAACGTCCACGTCGGCAGCGGGTACTAGAAACATTGGGATACTGTCCCGCTAGCCGGCTGGTCTAATAGGCCTCTTATATTTTAAGGGGCGGATAGTTATGCAAATAAATCAGAGTAGTAGCACCGCACTGCGCCCGCTTGCGCCAACCGATGTTAGTCCAGGCATCGCCTCTCCACTAAACAATCCACAGGAGAAGTATCATGAGAATTCACCAAATGCTATGCATTAGCGCAGCTTTAGTAGCGCCCTTTGCCGCAGCCCAAGTTGCCACCTCCGCAGTATTGAAATCCGAATTCGTGTTTGAGGCACGAGTGAAAGTCGATCAACCGTTGGTCGTTGGGCAAAGTTCACACGGTCTTCGACGCGTGATTCCAATCAGCGGCGGAACGGTCAGCGGCCCGGGGCTGAGCGGGGTCGTCGTTCCCGGTGGCGCCGATTGGCAGTTTGTGCGGCCGGACGGTGTGTTGGAAGTGCTAGCCAAATACACCTTGAAGACAGATGACGGCACGCTGATCATGGTGGACAATCGCGGTGTACGGCATGCCTCGCAGGAAGTCATGGCGCGCTTATCAAAAGGCGAAATCGTGTCGGGCGAAGAATATTATTTCCGTACTTGTGCCCAGTTCGAAGCACCGATCGGTAGCAAGTATGAATGGCTCAATCGGGCGGTATTCGTCGGCGTAGCAGAACGCCACCCCGATGCCGCGGTCATACGGTTCTACAAGATCAACTAACAGCCGGGGACATTTGGAGAAATAGTATTACGTTATAATATTTATTTTCAGTATCTATTTTCCGATGGCTCGCCAAAAAACCGCCACACTTGCAACGGCCGTTCAAGCAGCAGCTGATCAACCCTTGGATCAGAGCTTACTGCTTAGCCTGGTTGGGTATAACTGCCGACGCGCTTATCTGGCAATCATGCCGCATTTCGAAGAACGCATGAGCAAACTGGCGTTGCGGGCAGTTGACTTCTCCGTATTAAGCATACTAAAAGCCAATCCGAATATCACGCAAAAGCGTCTATCACATGCAGTCTCTGTCTCCGCGCCCAACTTGGCGATCTTGCTCGATAAGCTTGAGCAACGCGGCTTGGTTCTGCGTCAGCGCAATCCCCTGGATAAGCGCTCACAGACTCTGGTATTGACCAACGAAGGTCTGAAACTTTGTGCGAAGGCCGAAATCACGGTCACCAAATTGGAACAGCAGGCGACTGCAATGCTAACCGAGGGTGAACGCACGAAACTACTGCATCTATTGCAAAAGATTTTTGTTGATAGCGATTGCGAAGACGAAGGGCAGCTGTAGCCTTATCCTTGATGGTGCTTTGAGCAGCTCTCAGCCAGTATTCCGGCTCTACGTCCTCGCCTGATAGCCATCCAGAAACAGCCTGACCGTAGTCTTCGCCCAAGTGGCCAGCGCTGCAGGGCGAATCTCATCGCGGAAATGATTCAGATCGTGGATCTTGCCGACCAAGCACATGAAGAAATATTCCGCTGCGGCACGCCTGGTTGCAGCTGTGATGCGATTCGGACCTGGAAATGCTGCCAAGATAGTTTCGATATCCTGAATTGCCTTCGCCCGCACCGGGCCCATAATCTGCCGTACCAGCTCAGGATTGTGCCCTGCTTCGAGGTTGAGGAAATTTGCCAGTAGGGCACTACCTTCCCGCGTGGCTGTTTCCAGCGTGCCTACGCTGTGATGATATAACGAGGCCTCCAGGCTTTTGAACTTGCCTAACAACGGCCCCTGTTGCTCGCGCCACTGAACCATCGTGTGATCGATGACCGCCTGATACAACTCCCCTTTGCTAGGAAAACGTGCATACAATGTTTGCTTGGTGATACCAGCCGCTTTCGCGACCGCATCCATGCTGGTAGAGGACAGTCCTTGAGCGAAGAACAGGCGCTTTGCCGCGTCAATGATCTGTGCTTCGATGGCTACCGCGTCAAGGCCCTTGGGGCGGCCAGGCCTGCGCACTTGCGCGGAATTTTTGCTGACTGGAGGTGGTGCATTTTTTTTCATTGTGTAGATAGCTGAACTCAGCCTCGGTCCATAGCATTGGATCTGATATTTTACCGAATGATGCCACTTTAGCCCCGACCAGCACTATCGCGGAATCCGCCTCCAGCGACTATGCAGTCGCATGCATCCAGATGAGAGCGTTCCGACAGGGTGGTGCTAGCAGCTTCTAATGACAGCCCTATGCTACCGACTACGCGGAATGTGCGTGGTCAATCTCGCTAGGTCGCTAACGCGCGCACCCGCGTGTACAGACGGTACACGGTGATCGAGGTCGCAGACCTGCCCGATCAAGTGGAAAAACGGAAGCCATACGCAGTAGGGGAGAACGGCCAATACTGGCTTGCGACCCTTCTCTGCCCATGCGGGTGCGGCGAGGTAATTCAACTTCCGATGATGGATGGTCAACGTCCACGCGGGACGCCGAGGAAGCATTTAAGAGCATCAGCCATGCTATCGGCCTAAAGCCCACCGAACCAAGTCTAGCCCGCGTGATCGCAATTAACGCAGCGAAGATTTTGTGCGCGCAAGGGAAAGTGGAAAGTGCACAGACCTATCTAAACGTTGCAATAGGCATGAATCAGCAACTGCTTCCTGCAGCCAAAAATGATGGGGAGTTGACGCGCTTTTGCGGATTCCAATTCAGATAAACGTGCACGAAAGAGGCCCCGCGTTATAACCAAGTAAGGGCTATGCCGCACGCCCTATAGGCGCCCCTAACCCTCGATCAGTTGGCCTTCTACACCTAAAACACCCATGAGAACGGCCTGACCAGCATCAGAGTGGCTTCCTGCAGTAGCGATACCAGGTCGCATAAGCTCTGCTCTCAATACAGGCCGAGGAGCTCCTCAATACCACCCAGCCAAGGCCGCACCGGCGGACACGATCATCCTTTACCTTGCTGCGGTGACGCCCCCTACTGCCGGCACCAATTGCGGGCAAATCAGAATCCGATTCCGAGCCTTCCATTTCGTGGAGTCCAAGTTAAACAGACTCCATATTCCGCATAAAGGTCCCCACTTGTCGCCGAACTTGACTCAGTGGTAGGGCATGCTCAAGTTGGACGTGGCAAGTTTTCACAACCCATAACCGTTCCGTTAAGAAGTTGCCAAGCTGTGAGGCGGGCTCTTTCTTGTGTCAATCGAACAGCAACAGTTGCTTCTGTCGGTCGACCATCTCGTTCTCAGGAAGGTCCGCGGACTCTGCGAATTGCGGCCACCGCCGGATGGCTTCGCGCACCTGTTCGATAACGTCGTTCGCGGTACCAACTTTGAACCGGTCCGCCTCCGCCAACAGGTCTGCGATTTCGAATCCCCTGAACTTACCGTTCACCGACATCAGGTGCTGGCTGGTCCATTCGCCCGTGGGATTGTGAGCGAAGGTGACGTCGTAGGCCGGCGCGAACTCCCAGGTGGCGCTACCTTCGCGAAGCAAGAAGGAGAAGTTCTTCGTGTGGTCGTCGCAATTGCGGCCCATCACGTTGAACACCATCCGCCGGAACGCTTCCTCCATGTCCTCGTACGGGAGGTTCAGTTGCATCATCGTCGAGAAGAGCTGCGAATAGGCATTAGTGCCCTTCTTCTTGTAGTCGACATGAGACATCGCGCAGAAGGTCTGCATGTGATTGCGGGCACTCATACCTTCCCGGTCAAAACGCCGGGTCATGAAGTGTGCGCGACCGTTCTCCTTTAGGAGTCGACAATCGGTCATGTCGATGCCCGCGGCGCGCGCCATCAGGTGATAGGCATACTCGACGCGGCCATAGTTCTGCGAGGCGCCAAGCTCGTGGTCGTCGCCCATTCCGTCGAACTTGAGCAGCCAGTGTTCGAAGCCTTCCGGAGCATCGAGCTGGCCCGAGCGGATTTCGTCGGTCTTCGGGTTCCACGCAATGACGGCTTTCGCCCGCGCGCCGCCGGCAGAAGTGCCGACGTCGATGATGCTGCGCAGCGCGGCGGTTGCATGGTCGTCGTCGTCCATGACGCCTGTTACAGCCTGACGCGCCTGCTCAACAAGTGAACTGAGTTCGATGGAGGTGGGCTTGTGCGTCGCCGGGCCGCGCGCGGGCCTGAAGACCAGCGCACCCATCGCGCGATTGCTCATGTATGCCAGCCGATCAAGCGGCGTGACGTTAGGGGCGGTGATACCGTGATCCGCCATATAGCGGTTGATGAGCGCATTGCCAAAGTCATCGGGCAGCGCGTCGCTGAGCATAGCCGGCAGTCGCTTGTAGGTCGCTTCCGGAAGGTCTGTAAAAATGTAGCTATCTTCCGATAGCGGCATCTGCAACGGCGACGGCTCAATACCGCTCCCGGCGAATTCTGGCGTGTAGTTGAAGACATAGAAGCCATATGTCGGGTCCAGCGTCACCGAGCCGATATGTGTCTGCCACAGATGCACTTCGACCACGCCGACGTGTGCGAAGGGCTTCTTCGCTGCTGTTTTCTTGGCGGGGGCCTTCTTCGCCGAGGGAGTCTTCTTTGCTGCCGTATTTGTTGCAGTCTTCTTCGTGACCATGCGATTCCTTCAAGACGGCGCTATTGCTATTCAGGGGGGTTTTTTCGAGACTTGGGCGGTTGCTCATTCGCTTGATTCACGGTCGCGAGCAGGCGGCGGGCTGCATTGATTTTAACCGTTAAACCAGGCGCTGGTTGGCCCTCGCCTTCAGCGAATTCGGCGATGGCGAGGAGTCGTTTGGCCGCGTTAACCTTGACCGTAGGACTTGTCGCGCGTACGCGCTTTGACGCGCGGCTTGTCAGGGTCAACGGATTGACTGTCGCCACTGGAGCGACCGTCTGCAGCCACGACTCACGGCCTAGCGCGCGCACGACGCTCAACAGCGTCTTGACGGTCGAGCCTTGGCCGGCCTCGATGTTGCGCAAGGCGCGCACGCTCACACCAGCGCGAGCCGCGAGCGTCTTCTGGTCCCAGTTCTTGTTGAGCCGGAGCCGCTTGAGCTTCTCGCCCAGATCATTTTCCAACTCGTCGAGTGTCTGATTGTCGGTCATCTTGAAAAACCTCTATGCATAAGCGCCCTTATGTTACCTCTAAATAGGGTAAAACATAGATAAGCGCCCTTTTTTTGCCTCTATTGTAGAGTCTTCATTTTGATGTGCAAAGCTCCGTAAGAGGCATACTTAGGGCGCTAAATGTAATTTTATACTATCAAGAGGCATAAATGTACCTCTTATGTGATGTGGCATTTCTGATTGCCATGAGCTGAAAGAACAGAGACTTGAAATGCGCCAGAACACGGATCAATATCCGGGCAGTGGCAGCATCCAAAATTCCATCGGCCTATTAGGCCCCTCTCGCTAAGGGGTTTCTCAAGCGCTTCTTCACACTTGGACTCGTCGACGACGAAGTACGCCAGTTTCAGAAGCAAAGGCCTGGGAACGCGGGTCGTTCTGGAGCGCGCAGTTCAGTGATGTTCGCGCTGCGGTCGATGGCGAAGACTGGCTTGCGGTCGGGGCAGTCAGAAACGCCTCGCGTATAAGACCCCAAGGTTCAATCATAGGACGTGTTGAAGGATGAATCTAGGGAAGCAGAGGTGCCGGGATGTACCGCATGCTGGGACGGCGTAACCAGTTGAAGTGCATGGATATCGTCGACATGGCCATGCGGAGAAGGCCATTGAGCTCCTCGGGAAAGCCCAAAAATGCTGATCGCAAGATCACCGACAAAGAAGGATGCTACGCATTCTGGAGAGTGAGATTTTAGAGAAAACTACAATAGGGTGCGCTACCTGTCCGACGTTAGAGTAGAGTCATGCAGCCCTTCGGAGCCGTCCGACGTAGAATCGACAAAAACCCAGTACGTCGGACACATTACGTACCCTACCGACTTACTTTGATAACACTTGGGTGCAACAGCCAGCAGGTTTTGCCGCGCGCCATAAGATCGGCGCAGGCTCCGCACAAATAGCACATTGGTTCCGGGTCAATGTCGCCAGCGATGCTCGCCACCACCACGGCTAGGGCCGTCAACACTTCAGGCTAGATGATGAGGTAGTCGCGCGTCAGCGCCATCGGCCGAGACCCCGTGGCCGGTAGATTTTGGCGCGCGCCAAAAGATCAGTGCCGACTCCAGCACCATCACTTACGCGGATGCTGCGCCGACTCCAACAATGATGCTCGACGCCGCCATGACTACCGCTATGGACACAACAGGTCAGATGCTGTAGCGGTGCGCCAGCGCCACCGACCAAGACGCCAAGGGCACAGATTTTGGCGCGCGCAAAAAGATCGGTGCCGGCTCCAGCACTGCCACTGACACGGATGCTGCACCGATTCCGCCGATGATGCTCGACATCGCCACGGCTCCCCGTCATGGACGCTTCAAGCCAGATGCTGTAGCAGTGCGTCGGCGCCACCTACCGGGACGCCAAGGACAGCAGATTTTGGCGCGCGCCAAAAGATCGGCGCCGGCTCCAGCACCGCCATTGACACGGATGCTATGCCGATTCCACCGATGATGCTCGACGCCACCACAGCCACCGCCGTCGACACTTCAATCCAGACTGTAGCGGTACGTCAGCGCCACCGACCAGGACGCCGAGGACAGCATATTTTGGCGCGCGCCAAAATATCGGTACTGGCTCTAGCACCGCCACTTACACGGATGCTGCGCCGATTGCGTTGATGATGCTCGACGCCGCCATGTCCACCGCCGTCGACACGTCCAGTCAGATGCTGTAGCGGTGCGTCAGCGCCACCGACAAAGACGCCAAGAATACAAATTTTGGCGCGCACAAAAATATCAGCCCCAGCGTATGCACCATTACTTACGTGTATACCGCTTCGATATCGCCCGTGGCGCTCGGCGAAGCCTCGACGTTTTCCCGCGCGATGCTGCACACTAGATCATCAGTCTATCAACCTGATAATGTCTATTGTCAGGTTGAATTTAATGACCATAATGCGGGTTAGATCATTTGTCTTGGCCTATCTACTTCTCCGGCACAAACTACCAAGCAGGATATGCCCGAGCTTCGCTCTCTCTCCTAAGAACGAGCCCCCCCCCAGGATGGCTTTTGCTGCGCGCATCTCATATCCTGCTGCTCGACCGGTTTTACAGTAACGAAATGCATCGTCGGCCGACTCGCTGCCTCGACGATCGCGGCCACATCGTTTGCATCGTTCTTGTTGGTCTTCACGAAGGACACAACATACTGCAGGCTAATACGTCGCACTTCGATGCCCATTGCCTGGAATTGCCGTCCCCAATGATGGGCTGAGCTGCAAGCTTCCATTGCGATGACCCGAGGCTGCAACTTGCGCACTGCACCGAGCAACTCTGCGCGCAGCACCTTGGAGCCGTGCAATGCGTGGCCACGACGATCGGCACATTGCAGCTGAAACACTCGCTTGGCCAGATCGATCCCGAGAATATCGATATCCATAGCAGACCTCCACACGTAAATTGGATTAAACGTTAGTTTGATCCGATTCGGTGGTGTCGGGTCCATCTCAGTAAATCAACATCCGGAACATAAAATCCTCGTGTCCGGTCTATTTCCGGCCCACCTCGCCTGCCACGGCAACCGACCGAATCGACCAATCGTCCGATATGGCGCCACCACTGCTGCAGGCGCCTCGGTTCAGGCCTACCAGACGGCCGCCAGCGGCCGCTGGTACTGGGGCGAAATCGTGCATGCGCAGGGTGCGCCCATACTAACTTCCTTTCCAACCTACTGTCAGTCGTGGTCCGGGTAGAGGCGGTAGATCTCCGCCAGTTCCTCCCGCCGGCCACACAAGGCGTCCACCAGGGCCGGATCGAAATGCTTGCCGCGCTCGCTATTAATGTAGCTGAAGGCATCGTCCGGCGACCACTTGTCCTTGTAGCAGCGGCGGCTGACCAGCGCATCGAACACGTCCGCCAGTGCGACGATGCGGCTGGCTATGTGGATGGCGTCCTGCGCCAGGCCGCGCGGATAGCCGGCGCCGTCCCAGCGCTCGTGGTGTTGTAGGGCGATGACCGCAGCCAGCTTGAGCACGCGCTTGGGCGACTTGGACAGGATATCGTAGCCCAGTTCGGCGTGGGTTTTCATGATTTCCCATTCATCGGCGTCGAGCTTGCCTGGCTTGTTCAGCACGCGATCCGGTATCGCGACCTTGCCAACGTCGTGCAGCGGCGAGGCTTGCTTGATGTCCTCAACGTCGCGCGGCGCCATGCCGCTGGCGCGCCCCAGTAGGGCCGAAATTTCGCTGACCCGCCGCACGTGTGCGCCGGTCTCCTTGGAGCGCCGCTCCATTGCCTCGCCGAGCAGGAAGATGGTGCTGCGCTGGGTCTCCTCGACTTCCTCGCGTAGCAGCAGGGTTTCATAAGTGCTGACCACATTGGCCGAGAACAGCTGCAGCAGCTCAGCCACATCGCTGTTGATGCGCTCGGCGAAGGACATGTAGAGCACGCTCTGCGTACCGTGCTGGGCATGGTGGTAGCCGACGAAGCAATGCTCGTCCACGTAGCCGCGCTGCTCGCGGAAGGCGCGTTCGATGGCCAGCCGCACTGGTGCTGGCAGGTCCGCCGTTTCGCCGTCCAGGTGGCGGCGCTGGAATCCCGGCGTGGCAGCCAGCACCCGCAGGTGCTCCTGGTCGTTGGAGGCGGCGTAGGCGGCGGTGCGCCCGGCGCACACGCCCTCGCCGTGGATGTTGAGCAGGTAGTTGGCCTGCGACAGCACCGCCGAGGAGAAGGCGATCAGATTGTCCGAATCGTAGACTTGGCTGATTGCGCCTATGGTTCGGCGCAGCCCGTTCAGGGCCTGTTCCAGGCGCATCAAGTCGCGGTAGGCGCGAACCGAGGCGTAGAAGGTGGTCACCAGCTTGTTGCGGGTGAGTTCGGTCTTGGCCTTGTAGTCGTTGATGTCGTAGTGCTTGATGACATGCTCCTCCGGAGCCTGCCCCGGCTGGCCGGTGCGCAGCACGATGCGGACGTTCAGGTTGCCGATCTCTTCGCGGATGGAGCGCGCCAGGTCGAGGCCGGCTCTGTCGGTCTCCATCACCACGTCGAGCAGGATCAGGGCGATGTCGCGCCGCGCCATCAGCACCTGACGCGCCTCGGCCGCGCTGTAGCAGCTAATGAATTCAAGCGCGTGGCCGCCGAAGGTGAAGTCCGCCATCGCTATGCGCGTGGACTCGTGCAGCATGGGCTCGTCGTCCACGATCATCACAATCCAGGGCGTGGCAGCGGCCGCCGGAGCATCCTGCTCCTCGGCCATAAATATCAGGTCATCGGACATTGCAGTCTCCAGTTCTTATAGCTTCCCCGTCGCCATCGCGGGGAAGATGAGGGTGAAGCGGGAACCGGAGCCTGGCTCCGAGGCTACCACTAGGGTGCCGCCCAGCACCGAGCCGGCGATGCGCCGGCACACGGCCAGGCCGATGCCGGAGCCGCCTTGGCCAAGGCGAGTGGTGAAGAAGGGGTCGAAGATGCGGGCCAGCACCACGCTGTCCATGCCGGTGCCGTCGTCGGCAATCACCAGCTCGATGTCGGCCTCGCCGTGGCGCCTGCCCTGCAGGCGGATCACACCGCTCTCCTTGCCCTCGAAGGCGTGCAGCACGGCGTTTTGGATCAGGTTGCAGATCACTTGCGTCAGCGGGCCGGGGAAGGTGTCGCAGTGCAGGCCGTGCTCGACCTCCAGTTCGATGCTGACCGGCGCCCGCTTGATGGTGGGGCGAATGGTCGCCAGCACGTCCTCCAGCAGCTCGTGCAGCGCGAACTCGCGACGCCGCTCGGACGACTGGTCGATCGCGACCTGCTTGAAACTGACGATGAGCTCGGAGGCCCGCTCGATGCACTTGAGTATCAGATTCGCCACTTCGCTGTTGCGGTCAACAAAGTCGGTGAGCGCGGATTTTTTCAGGTTACCCGAGTCGATCAACTGCTTGAACTGGGCTGCACGGTCCTGCTGCGTGCTGGCCAGTGTGAGCGCCGTGCCCAGCGGCGTGTTCAGCTCGTGCGAGATGCCGGCCACCATAGAGCCCAGCGAGGCCATCTTCTCCGACTGCAGCAATTCCTCCTGCGCGCCCTTGAGCGCATCCATACTCTGCTGCAGCTCAGCCGTACGCTCCGCCACCTGCCGCTCCAGAGTGTTGTTCAGCGCCAGGATGCGCGTCTCCAGCCGATTGGTGGCCGTGGCCACCAGCCACAGCGCCACGCAGTAGCCCGCCAGACGCACCAGATGCAAGGCCCACCATAACAGGTCCCAGGGCGCGGAGATATGGAAAAACAGTCCGCCGACTCCAAGAAACATGCACTGGAGGCTAAACAGCAGGTCGGCCGCCTTGCGCGAGCGCCTATAGCTCAGTTGCAGCTTCAACGCAGCCGCCAGCAGCAGAACGCCGCCACACAGGTTCAGCATGAAGGCGGCGGGGGTGAACTGGCGTTGCGCCAGCATGGCGGGCAGATACTCGCTCCACAGCAGCGAAGCGCCGCCTATCGCAGCACCCACGGCCAGCGCGATGGCGGGCCAGCAACGCAACAGGCGCGGCGGCCAACTGCCTAGCCAGACCAGCGCGAACAGTAGTCCGCCGAAAGCGGTGGCGACACTGCGCAGCCAAAAGAATACGAGACCGGGAGGCATCAACGCATGCAGACCGTCGAGCACGGCCATGCCGGTCAGCGCGGCCGCCAGAATGTGATTGAAACTGCTGCCCTCGTCCACCGCATCCAGCCGCAGCAGCACATAGGCCACCATCAGGGCGACCACCGTCCCCCCCATCTCGACGGCTGCGTGCAGGGGCAGGTGGATCAACTGCCAGGTGTCGCCAAAATGAAGGTCCAACGCAATTCCGAGCAGCAATAGTACGCATGGCAAAGCAATAGCCCGCCGGATGCGTGCACGATGCGGGCCGGCAAATTTGAGGGCGGCGTGCATAGTTTCACCAAAGAAAGTTGTATTGAAATACTGCTATATTTTCAGCTTTTTGCATATGGCAATAGAGCCAGTTCAGCAGTCTTTAGAGAGTGAGCTTCCCCTGAAATTTCGTCTTCCACAGGTAACGTAAAATAGACATTATGTTCGTTTGCTCGCGGAATTGACCCACTCCAATTGACCCGCCTTCCACTGCCTGGCAAATGCAGCCACGCGGTCGTATGACCCCTCATAGCCAAGCTCTTTTAGGTCCAAATGGAGCTGTTTCAAATTCCTTCTCTGCTTACGCGGTTTGCTTGCTTCGGCCTTTAACCAGCCCGACAGCTGAACTGAATACTTATCCAATCCGCTAGTTGATCGCCGCTCTGCATAGGAGGGCTCAGTAGTTTCCGATCGCAGATAGCGTCGGACGGTATTACGAGAGATACCCAACCGCCTTGCGATTTCTCGTAAAGGGACCTGGTCACGTAGATGCCAGCGTCTGATGATGCCTAACAAAGCCACGTTTATCACTCCGATCTCCTGTCGGTACGACAGGTCGAATTGTGCTACTAACGTGGGTCAAGTTCCGTTGCAAATTTGTGGGGAAGGTGGGTCAATTTTCAGTGCAACTCAACAGTGGCAACGAAGATAGTGTGGGTTATTAACGGCGCGAAATGGCAAATTGGCCAATTGGCGCCGGCCGACAAGCGCGTTAAATTCGTCAACTCAGAGTTTTCAGTCGTGCCTAGCTCGTGCCCAATGAAGACTGATTTTTATGACGCCTACGCTGAGCTGCTGCAACTGGAAGGAGTCAACGGCTCGCGCCCACCTCAGAACCCTCAACGCATGCGTAGCACGGAAGCAAACGATGCGGATGCAAAGACCTTCGCTGAAAACGTCTCGATCCTACAAAACCTTCGTAAGCTGTCACGAGACGAGTGTCCACAATCCCGCGACAACCGTTTCAATGCATCAGTACGACGGTTGAAAAGTCGTTGTGGAACAGGCGAGGCCGCAGAACACCTTGCTTGGGCCTGCGATCACAACGACCTCAACTTAACAAAGGTTCTCCTCGACGTTTTAGGAGAGCGAGACATTTAGAATCGCTGACAAGCCGCCGCCACCATTTCATCAGTGATTACTGCATAAGGTAGGCCTAGCGCTACCACGTTCGCAACATCTTCGCGGCACTTTCGACCATCAAAAATGCTATCGGCTGCCTTCCTCTATATGCCATTAGGAGACCTCTTATAATCACGCTTTCGGGCATAGAAACTGGAACGCACATGAACTTCATAGGATTGGATCGCCGCTTCGTTCCATGGACCAAGGGCACTCGCGAAGACATCGAGGCCATTCGGCTTCTCGGAAGCAAGCGAGGTTTGCTGACCTGGCCAGATCTTTTGAAGCTAAAGCGAGTCGTCGTTTTGGCGGAAGGCGGCAGTGGAAAAAGCTCAGAGTTTCGGGAGCAGAATCGCATCCTCGCCAGTGAAGGAAAGTTCAGCTTTTATCTGACGGTCAAAAAGCTGGGCCACCGCGGCGTGGAACAATCCCTGACAAAGGCCCAGCTAGAAAAATTCAAGCAATGGCGCGCGTCGGATCAACCAGCTTGGCTTTTCATCGATTCAGTCGACGAGGCAAAGTCGGATGGGGTCCGCTTGGTCGACGCTTTGGAGCATCTCGCCGAGGCGATTGACGGCGCCGAGCGCCGAGCCCATGTCGTGGTCTCAGGACGCCATGCGGATTGGGAATTCCGCAAGGACCGCGAGTCACTCATTGAATTACTCCCGGTGCCGCCAGATCAGGCGGAGGCAGCCGCCATCGATCCCGACGATCTGGTCATCCAAGCAATTCGGCGCACCCCGCAAGAGAAGCCAAAAGTCGAAGAGGAGCTCTTGATCGCGCTCATGTCCGAGCTGGACAGTGGCCAAGTGGCAACCTATGCCCGCGAAAGCAAGATTGAAAATGTCCAGAGCTTCCTTGATGGCTTGAGCGAGGCGAAGCTGTGGAGCTTCGCGCGCAGGCCGCTGGATCTGGACTGGCTGGTCAGACATTGGCGCGCGCACGGCTCGTTTGCGAAATTCGCCGCCATGCTTGAACTGAACATCTCGGAAAGGCTTACCGAGCCCGATCCGGATCGGGCAAAGAGCATCAGGCTCGATCAGGCCCAAGGGATGGCCGCCTTGG
The DNA here is from genome assembly GCF_054461335.1 of Duganella paludis. NCBI lineage: Bacteria > Pseudomonadati > Pseudomonadota > Betaproteobacteria > Burkholderiales > Oxalobacteraceae > Duganella > Duganella paludis. Next base: position 3,213,727 of record NZ_CM136922.1, on the reverse strand, counting down.
AGCGTGTCGGCGCCGCGCTCGTTTTGGGTAAACTTAGGGACATCGAAATCCCCGACACCGGGAACAGGGCAGATCCGCAGCCCGCACTGCGCCTACTGGACGCCCTGCCCGACATGTCGCAATCCCTGCAGTCCAACTTGATCAACAGCGCTGTGTTCGTGCCGTCGGGCGTTGGCATGGTCCGCCTTCACAACGACAACGAAGGGGCCGTCAGCGGCTACCTTGCCGCGCGCTGGCTCAAGCGGCTCTTGGACAAGAACTGTCCTTGGAGCGTGATGGATGCTCTTCTTTTCGCCACGACCTACGGCGAGCGCGTCGTCAAGCCAAGCTTGGCGCAGACGGCGGCTTGGCTATCGATTTGGGAACCGAGGGCAGCAGACCAGCTCGCCGCCATCAACCCCATGTCCTTGGTTGAATTGGGCGATGCCGCGAGCTTGCCTCTGCAAACCAGAAAACGAGTTCTCAACTCTGTGATCGGGGCTTTCGCAAAAGGCGATCTTCGCCATTTGATCAACCATGACGGATTGAGTCGGTTCGTTCAGAGGGACATGGAATCCGACGTCAGCGAACTGTTCGAGCGGTTCGGCTCTTCGCCCGAAGCAAAGCAAGTGCTACTTCAGATGATCGACCACGGCCGACTGGCCGGATGTTCAGCCATCGCGTTCAAGGTCGCGACCGATCTGCAGGCCGATATGCTGTCGCAATCTCTCGCTGCCCAAGCATTGAGCCAATCGACCGACAAGGCTTCGAAGGATGCGTATGCATCGTTTTTGCGCGAACGTGGAGGCGAGCTCGACACCAGCGTCATCTGGACCGCGCTGGAGAGGCTCTTCCCCGCAACGATCACCATCGACGATCTCGTGGCGTTTCTTCCCCGGCTTTTGAATGAAGAGCCCGATGGTGGCACAGGCATAGACTTCTATGGGCCGCGCTTGGCCGAAAAGATTTCGACCTGGGCGGAGACGTCGAGGCTGCTGGCCTCCTTGTTTTCCACCTTGCCCGCCGACATCGCGACGCTTGATCATCATGCTGCAGAACCCCTCACCGAACGTTTTTCGACAGTTCTGGCGTTGGCGCATAGAGTCCTTGATCTGGAATCCAGCCCGGTCCCCTCGGACTTGGTCATCGATGTCTCGCTGAGAATCAGCGCCTTCGACTGGCGGCACGGCAGGCGCAACAACAAAGATGGCGATTTGCCGGCGAGGCTCCGGGAAACCCCAGCGCGCCGGCGCGCGGCGTTATGGCGCTTCTCCGCCACGCATTCGCTAATGGGGCACTCTCCCAACGCGCCCCTCAACGAACCCTGGCAACTCCATGCCGCGATGTTCGATCACGGGCTCGGACCTTCTGATGTGGACTGGCTGCTGCAAGACGCGCAATCTCGCCAAGATGAAAACGAGCGTCTGTTGGCCGTGCGCTTGGCGTTGCAGGTCTGGAGCAAAGGAGGCCAACCAGTCTGGCTGCTTGAAAAGACAAAAGAGGCTGCTGGCGGGGCGCCGGCGCTCCAACTAGCCATCGAGACTTGGGTCAATCCGCCACCAATACCCGAACAGGTTGTCCGCACGCAGGAGCGGATGCGACGGCAACATGAGGAGGCTCTTAAAATACAAAAGGAGCGCGACGATTCGTGGGTGGTCTTCGCGCAAGACATTCGCTCGAATCCAAGCCAGTTGGATTCGCTTCGTCCACCCGACAAGGATGGCGTGGATGCGCGCCTCTACCACATCGAACAGATGCTAGCGGGCATGAGCGGCAACTCTCAACGATGGTCGGTATCGGACGTCGAGCTCTTGACTCCATTGTTTGGCGAGGCGGCCATACCGCACATTCGGAATGCCTTCATCCGTTATTGGCGCTTGGGCTCGCCAATCCTCCAAAGCGAGCGCCCGGTCGAGGAGGCCAACATCAGCACGGCCATGGAGCGGCTGGGGATCGCCGGTCTTTCGATCGAAGCGACCACCGTCCCCCATTGGATCTCCACGCTGAGCGACGAGCAAACCGAAGTGGCCGCGATCTACGCCACGCTCGAACTCAATAGCTTCCCCTATTGGTTTGAAGATTTGTGCGCCCAGAGGCCCGGGCCGGCGCAAAACGTGCTTCGCCGCTATGTCTCTGCCGACCTGCTCGCCGCGACGGGGTCCGGCTACCTTCAAGCGCTGGAACGCGTGGCGCGGGCTCCTCGTGCCATAGCCGTCTTGTTGGCTCCCGCCATGCTCGAATTCCTCAAGTCGCCAGGAAGCGAGAATACCGACGTCGTCACGGCAGCGATGGGGATAGCCTGGGCTGGGCTAGAAGATGGTTACGAGTTACTCGCCCTATCGTTGGAGCGAGTGAAGCAGGCGGCAAAACCGGAGGAAATCTGCGCTTATCTCGCATGCGCCTTTGCCATCGATGGGAACGAGGCCACCTCGGCTTTGTTTGTGCTGGCGGACATGTGGGACACCCAGAAGAAGGCCGATGTGGCCTGCATTCTTCTGCCAAAAATTATGGGGACCTTATGGTCGTATGATGTGGCGAAGACGGTCATCATCTCGACGGAGAACCTCGCAAAGTTAATCCCGTTCGCCTACCAAACCGTAGACCCCAAGGAGGACACCGACCGCACGAATGGCAAGGTCTATTCTCCGGGCCTAAGGGACCACGCCCAAGACGCGCGCGACCGCTCTATAAGCCAGCTGGCGGATCGTCCGGGTGCCGCGACGTTCAAAGCATTGAACGACTTGGCGAGCATTGCGAATTTCTACGTCCCGAGGTGGCGGATGCTCCAGTTGGCGCATGGTCGCGCGGAGCTCGATTCGGAAAGCGCGGCGTGGACTCCAGTGGACGTGAAGGAGTTTGAGAACGACTTCGACACCGTTCCCCGGAATCCGGCCGACCTCCAGCGGGTGGCCGCCCACAAGATCGACGACTTGCAGCACAAGCTCGTCCACGGGGACTACAATCAGGGTGTCGACTTGGCAAGGTTGGAACACGAGGTGGACGTGCAACGATGGGTAGCGAACGCCTTGGAGGCCCGGCAAGGCCGCAGCTACACAGTGGTGCGCGAGCCTCATGTGGCGGCGGAAAAAGAACCCGACATCCGACTCACCGCGCAGGGCAGCGGAGCCTATCTCCCCTTGGAAATCAAAGTTGCGGAAAGTTGGACGGTGAAAGAACTAGAGGAAGCACTGACCGTCCAGCTTCAAGGGCGCTACTTGCGTGATCGTGATGCTCGGTGGGGAATTTTGCTGTTGGTCCACCAGAATGCGCGCTCACAAGGCTGGCTGGACACTGAAACCGGCATTTTCGTCAGCTTTCGTCAAGTCACCGCTCGCTTGCAAAGGATGGCTGATGCAGTCGCCGCCAACGACAGCGCTGGACCTCAAATGCAGGTTTGCACGCTCGACGTTTCATCCGTCAAGCGATAGATCTACCGAAGGAGACGATCCGCTAGATTTGCTTCCCTTAGCAACTCGAACAGGCAGTTCAGGCAGTCGGCGTAATCGTGGCTGATGTGCGGAAGCATTTAGGTAAGTGAGCCTGCTATGGCGAGCCTCTTTCGCCGTGTGAAAGTGGACACGCCGATACTTCCCCAAAAGGACCTGCTCACTACACCTGACGGCCTCTACTTCGTGGTCCGCGGCCGCCTTTGGCGCATGAGCCCCCCTGCACTACCGCCGTAGGTACACTTGCACTGGGTTGAGCAACTTATGCACGCTCGCCGTCAGGTTAGCATGGCCTTGAATTCCCGAGATGCGAAGTCTGAGCGGGAGGCGCGTATAGCCGTTGACGAAGCGAAGAAGGCTTTAGGCGAACGTGGTCCTGTGTGGTGGGCTGATGGCGCCCCGGATTTCACCCGGCGCCCAGTTAAGAATTCGCCATATGCCGATTGGTATCTGCAAATTTCGCCAATCGATAATTGAACTTGAAGGCCCCTTCTCAACAGTAATTACGCCCGCGGATCTCCCTTCTGACTAAGCAGACAAGCGTCTAGCAGCGTCCTCAAGTCCTTCGAGGATACTGGAGGCTAAAGCCTCAGGGAACCCTGCCGGGAGTTGCGCGCGAACTTTCTGCACGACAGACGGCGTCTGCTCAACCAAGTCGTCAAGAACTGCTGCGGCACTGCGTCCGTCAACGGCGCGTACTGCATGCCTCTCGCCCAGCGTTACCCAATGGCGCCGCCTGATATCGCGCATGCGCCAGTGAACGTTAGTCGACCGAATCGCCATCGCCAGCTTAACTTTGAAGCGACTCATTTGATTTGGCCCATTTCCCAACAAAGGATGCGCCGAAAGCACGTCATACATCGGCGCGAGTTCGTACTTTCCCCCCGCGCGCAGGCGGACGCTGAAATTTTTTGCGTGACCATCAGGTGCGCATAACATCCAGAACAGCACCTGCGCTTGAAAAAAGGTGCGCTTGTCACGGTCGGGATCAACCGAACCGTCAAGCAGCTCCAAGATTCGATCCGTGCCTGGGCCGCCATCGGATTCATACTTCTTTGATGGCGGCAGGCCTAGAGCCTGACACATGTCCTCCTGATGAAGCCTAACTAATCGCGTGCCGCGTTCCATCCACGAGCGGTCGAACCGTTCGACCGCGAGAACACTCTGGTCTTCAAACTTCAACGGCGTGCAATCGGCGACAGGCATGCCAAACGCTTTTAGGATGATCGAGCAGAGCCATTCGTTGTTCACAGACTCGCTCAAATCGAGTCGCATGTTTCCTACCAGGCCCATCGGTAGTTTGAAGATGTGCGTTGTCGGCGCAGCTCCGATTGGCAAACACCATTCGCCGTCGTGCCGCAGCAGCGCCGTCTTTTCTTGGGCACCGGCCAACGCAACCCGCAGGTCGCACGCGGGTCCTGGCGCCGTTGTCGCCACCACATCTCGGAGCACTGACGCAACCTCGGCGTCGTTTAACGGAGCCCCATCGGTCGGGGATGGGGCAGCATGTTTGGAGCCTGACGGAAGTACCTGCACCGCGCCGGCACAGTCGCCGCCAATCATTTCCAGCAAATCAAAGGCATTGGTCGACTTGGCGCAGTACCGCCGCGCCAAGCGCTCGCGTATCTCGGTACTGTCCGGCAGCAGATTCTCAAAGAAATTGCGAACCGTTTCGCCCGACCGACTCGGCGTGGACGAAGTAAGCGGAAGAGACAACGACAATGGGCAGGCATCCGGATTATCCAGCCAGGTAGCCGCATAATGGAATCGGTCGCCAACAGCAGTGACAGTCCAAGTACCAGCGAGGGTCTCATTCACCCACACGTCTAGCGCGCGAGCGGCCACCTTAGCCTCCATTATTGGTCATGCTGAAATCATTGACTAGCAAGACGGAGCCGGATAATCCCAGCTGTTCGAAATCGGGTTGAACTGCTGCTGTACTTGCACCTCCAACTGACACCCGTTCTTGTACTTGACTACACAGCTGCCATTGGTGCACTTCGATGTACACTCAAGGTGGCTTGTTCGGGGGCGGCAGTCCGAAGGCGGCTGGAGTTTCTGCGCAACTGGTTTGGCCAAGTAGCCCTTACGATCTTCCCAAAACGGAATTTCTTTGTCTTGGCAATTACCGTAATTCTTCGTACAGCTTTGGTAGGCAGCGTCAATCGCATCTTGTGCCGAGTCATGTCCCATCGACCAGCTGCAACCTCCTTCAGCGCAGACCATTGCACCAAATCCAGGACCTATTGCGCGCGCTACGGTCTTGCATTGCTTAGCTAGATCGGCAATACCGCGCTGACGTGCAGTTACTCTGCAGCCCTCAAGCGCATCATTATCAGCCTCTTTCTGTGACGCATAATTGGATGAACTGAACCACGACTTGGCTGGCTGTTGCTCAATCAAAGCAATGGATGTATGTCCGCTAGCACCGGTGGCCATGGCTGCGAACACGGCGAACATGAGAAGTTTTATATTTTTCATTTTTTGAGATCAGGCCTTTCGGATAATGTATATCGAGCCAAGGCCGGCAAGCCAGGCAGTGCTTTATTCAACTCAGGCAGAGAGGCCAATATGAAGTCGTTGGCCTTCTTGTCGGTTTTTGCCAGCACGGCCAAATGCTCGACTACTTGAGGCATCCACGGCGGCATCTTGTCAGCCGGAGTCTCAAGCATGTCGCCTGCAGCGAAGAACGTGTGCAGGTCTACCTGGAGCTTGCCGAAGAATGGTTTGCGGGGCGAGGGATTACCGGCACGCAGGATCGCTTCCGGTTCCTGGCCTTTGCAGACTTTACGGTTCACCACAACGACATAGCCGGCGATCTTGTCGGGTTCTGGTGGGAGGATGACAGTCTCGTCGCCGCGGCGCACTTCCAGCGGCCAGGTGCGCGCATAGGGCGCTAAAACACCTTTGAAAGAGCACTTTCCGTTGCCGTCTTCTCGCCAGTATTCGCGGTGCAACTGAAGCTCGACGTAGGCGTCTCTTTCCAGCGGCACCGGTGTCTCGTCGGTGGGATACAACGTGATGCCAGAAAACAGCGTGACAGCCAAGTAGATTCCGTTCAGAACATCGAGCATGACTTAGACAGAAATGCTTGGGTGCAGTTGATGTAGCAGCCGAATGGATTGCATGGCCACGTGCTCATTGAGCATTCTCTGTCCCATGAATCCAGCCAACGCTGCGCTTAGGTAGAACGCGAATGCTTGCGGATCGCCCTCGGCGTTTTCGAGCGCCATGGCCAGAGCTTCATTCAGCTGCAGCATGCTCCTGTCGTTCTGAACTTCCTGAGGTTCGCTCGCATCGAGTGCACCAGGCGAAACCGAAAACTCGAGTCCCTTTTCAGTCAACTCGATGCTCTCAAACGCTAATGACGCTGCCAATTTCCCAGCGTTCAGGTCATGCGAAAAAAGCGGCGTGCGCTTGACCTCAATCAAGAGCCCTTTCAACTCCAACTGCGGCGTGCTCTTTGACAGGCCGGTCACCGCGTAGAAATTTTCAAGTGACATAACGTGGCGTTGCGCAGGTTGATTTGAACGTGCATGCTTGACAGCAGCGCGCAAGGTCGCCAAAGCCCCAGGTGAAAGTTCATTGATGTCGAGTTCATACGTATTCATCTGCTCTCCACAAAAAACGCAGTTTTTAGATTCATTACACGACCAGGCCCAGTTAGCCGACTCCAGCTTGCCACTTTCACACACTTAGGCGATGCGACTACTATGAGTGTCATTTCTAAATATAGCATTTCCCAGAAGAAAATGACACTCATATCGTGTCGTCTTATATAGGGCGGCTCCCTACTATCCTCGTATTTGGGCGTCAATATGAGGACACAGGAAGAGGCCGAAATTTGCTTGGCCTTCGGTAGGCACCTTGCTCAATTGCGCAAAGGATTGGGTTGGTCGCAAGAGAAGCTGGCACTTGAGAGCGGCATTGCCAGAAGCTATATAGGGGACGTGGAGCGGGGAATTCGGAACATTGCGCTCGTGAACATTTGTCGGATCGCTGACACCCTGGGAATAAGCCCAGCTGTATTGATGCAGTTCAGAGAGTCCCTAGGAACCTGACAGGTACAAATCCAATATCTTCGATCTGTGCGGCGGCCAGTCCGTGTAGAAAGTTTTGGGCACGCTCAGCTACCTATCAGGCAACTGCCAATACTTCCGGCAAGAACGCCCAGGGTAAACTCGGGCGAAGCAACGGCGCCGTTGAAACATAAACGGCCGACGGCCGCCTGGTTGTCGTTGGTGACTGGTCCTGCGTCACCGCCGCATATCTTCGATAGATACCATAGGCAGCCCATCCCCCTTGAGAAGGCCGCCCAAGCTCGACAAGCTTCGACTCTTCACCCGCATGATGACTGTGCCGTCGTCGAGCAGCGATAACGCCAAGCTGGAGCCGGCTGTCAAACCAAGTGCAGCACGCAGCTTTTTAGGTAGCGTGATCCGCCCCCCTAGAAGTTACTGTCACTGTTGTCGTCATCGCTTCCCCTTTCAATGCGGCGAGCCTATGCCAGAAGCCTCGCTCAATTCGACCAAAAACTATCACGAATTGCCAATGGCAATGAAAAGGATGCCTAGCTTCCGCGACTGGTCATACCTGTTGATGATGACTCCACGACGCCACCACTTACCATCAAACCATCAATACACCAGATTGACCTTTCGCGGCCGTCCACGCTTCCGTCGAAGAGTCTCTGCGAGGCTATCATTAGGCATCGAGAACTTGATTCGACGGTGCAGCTCGTCCTCGTCCCACAACAGGATGCCTCCAAGCTTCCGGGGTTCAGGAATCACGCGCTGCTGCATATAGGTAGTGATCGTGCGCACGGACACTCGCAACACATTTGCCACTTCTTGCTTCGTAAGATACACCGGCTTTCCTTCCAAAGTACAGTATAGGATGAAAAGCCGGCATGACGATCTACAACTGCGGAGCCATATTGGCCGCAGCAGGATTGACCGCGAGTTTAGCTGCCATTAAGGACGAATTTAAGCGAAGGTAATGCTTTTGCAGGGTACGGATGTCAGTGTGTCCAGAGAACCCAGCAGCGACTTCGTGAATGCTCAGTTGACACAGCTCAACCAAGCGGCTGATTGCTTCGCGCCGGCAATCATGAAGTCGTGCGTCGAAAATCTTGGCCTTATCAGCTGCTTTTCGCCATCCCTGGCTCACACTGGAAGCAGGCATCCCAAAGATGAGCCCCTTTGTCTGCGGTCCCATGTCTTGGAGTAGCTTCAGAGCACCAGGTAGCAGCGGTATTTCCCGCTCTACTACTTTCGTCTTCCGCATACTATGGGGCTTTCGCAGTCGAACAACTTTTCTGACCCAATCGACGTCTTCCCAATTCAACGAGGCTACTTCGCCCCGCCGCAGCGAGGTCAAAACGGCCATAAGGATGCTCGCCTTCAAGGGAGCATCTGAAATGCTGTCAAAGATCATCACCAACTCAGCGTCGGAGACTCGGCGGCTCCGCGGGTCTGCTTCGGCAGGCAAGTGCATCTCCATAAGATAATGCGCCTTCCACCAAGCCCCATAAATCCGGGACCGGCCGTCACGCCCAAGGTACTTTGTCACGGAGCGGCGTAATAAGCTAAGTTCATGTCGAACGGATTGCGTGCTGACTGGATGAACAGCGAGCGCAGGCACTTCTTTGCCTGCCAGCTTGCGCGCATACCTCTGCTGTTTGCTCAACGGTTTCGCGCCCCCTACGCCTGACATTGTCTCGGCACGCCTAGGGTCTCGGCCAGAGCCTAGCTTCCCAGCCAAGCGATCATCCACCCACCGATCAATGAAGCTCTGGTCCAACTGATCCAGATTGCGCTCACCAAACCATTGTCGGAGATTCACCAAGCGAGATTTTTCCGAACTCTTACCGCTAAGTTTAGGCAGGTCGTGCTTCTCGTAAGAGTCCAGCACATCGGCCATCTTGATTGGCGGCGGCGCACTGAGCGAGTAAGGAACCCCGTATGCGGTCGCCGACGACGGAACCGATGCTGGAGAGCTAACAGCCGAAACAGGGACGCCGACGTTATCTCGGATATCCAAGAAGGTCTGCCGGCGCTGTCGAGCCCACCGCCAGCCTTCGTCTTCGGTACTAAACGTTCCGCTATCCTTCTGCTTCTCGACGGTGACTTTGAAGCGGAAAGAGCCGCTGCGCTCTTCGACGTGGATATACTGCTCAGAACGACGTTTTTGCTTTTTTGACATGAGTAACTCCGTGAGTTAGGAGTTACCGTATAGGATGGCGTAAGCCCGATCTGACGCGAATTCAGGAAATATTTGTGGTTTTTTTTCCCAAAAAATTTTCCCAAATATTTTCCCAAAACTTGACCAAACCGCCTTCACACGGGGAAAACACCCTGGCAAAGTGCATGTTTGCTGGTGCGGCTGACTGGGATCGAACCAGTGACCCTTGGCTTCGGAGGCCAATACTCTATCCACTGAGCTACAGCCGCGACAGGGGGATACACGAATGTGTGCCGTAGCATACCGTTTTTATCGTACCCCGTCCATCCGCCAGTGTCGTTTTAAACAAGTTTGCGTTTCCTTCGGGGCATTCTTGTGTCTATAATCATTCGTTTGGTGAATGTTTTACAAGGTAGCTGCTTTTCCGTCTTTGCGCCACCCGGCTAGAAATTTGTCAGTTAAGGAAATCATGAGCGACGCACACAACGAACACGAATCCGCCATCAGAACGCCGAAACAACTGGTTGCAGCCGTTGTCGGCTTCTTCGCAGTTACGATCATCGGCATCATCCTGCTGGTCCAGTTTGTCACCACCGATAAGTTGACCGGGGCCGGCTCCAACAGCCAGGCGCCGGAAGAGATCGCCTCCCGCATCGCCCCGGTCGCCAACGATGGCTACACGCTGAAGGACGCCAACGCGCCGAAAGTGTTGCAAACCGGCGAAGCCATCTACAACTCCACCTGCGTCGCCTGCCATGGCGCCGGCGTAGCGGGCGCACCGAAGTTCGGCGACGCGGCCGCCTGGAGCGCGCGTATCGCCCAAGGTTACGACACCGTCGTCAAGCACGCGCTGGAAGGCCTGCGCGCCATGCCGGCCAAAGGCGGCAATCCTGATCTGGACGACGTGGAAGTGGCGCGTGCCGTGGTCTACCTGGCCAACAATTCGGGCGGCAAGTTCAAGGAACCGGCAGTGCCGGCGCCGGCCGCACCTGCTGCTGCAGCGCCAGCCGCCGCCGAGCCACCGAAATAATCGGTCTCAGCCCCAAGTAAAAACCGGCCTGCGCGGCCGGTTTTTTTATTTGCAAAGCCCGTAAGCTTTGCGGTCGTCGAAATGGCGGTAGGTGAAGGTGCGCATCGGGTATTTGTGCAGGCCGATCTCGAAGGCAGGCGGCGTGACATCGAAGCGCGCCGGCAGCTTCTCGGTCACGCGCAGGCGCACGCGCCAGATGGTTTCCTCGCCGGTCGCGCCGGCGATCAGCATATCGGGCACTTTGGGAATGGCTTCGACGATTTCGGCCGGCGAATTGGTGGTGCGCTGGTAGAAGGTCACCAGCTGCGCCTTGGCCAGCACCGGGCCCTTAGGGGCGGTCACGTTGAAGTCACGGCTCAGGAACAAGGCACGCTCGCCGCGCGGCACCAGGTAGACAAAGGTGAACTCCGCGCCACCGCCCGGCAGCGTCACCGGCGGCGTGGTCGACACGCTGATCCCGCGCGGCAAATCATAGCGCGAACCATCCTGCCAGCTGGCACACTCCGGCGTGGCCGCCATGTACACATCGACAGGGGTAAAGGACTCGCCGCAGGCACTGAGCAGCATGGGCAAGGCGAGCAGGGATGCGATGTAGCGCAAGGACATGATGTCAGGTTCTTGAAATTGGAAGCCGTTAGTTTACTCTGAAATGATGGCAGCGCTTACCGTTTTGAGGAGAATCACCATGCCAACCATAGATATCGACGACGATGTGAAACTGAGCAAGGCCGCACACTTCCTCAACGTGACACCGGAATACCTGTTGCGCCTGCTAGAAGAGGGAAAGGTCAGCTTGAACAATCTCGCCGCATATAAGGCCGAACAGCGGCGCATTTCTGAACAAGCGCTCCAGCAGCTCGTAGATCAGGCACAGGAGCTAGACATGGGGTACTGATGGCAGCTACTCGCGAAATTGTGGTGTTGGACGCATGCGTACTCTATCCCGCCCCCTTGCGCGATCTGTTGCTTAGCTTGGCTTCGGCAGGCTTGTATCAAGCACGTTGGACCTACATGATCCAAGCTGAGTGGATCACTAATCTGTTATTACACCGCCCAGATCTCCAACCTGAAGCCTTGGCCCGCACTGCGGAATTAATGAATCACGCTGTTGAAAACAGCTTGGTCAACGACTTTGAAGACTTGATAGATTCAATAGTGCTGCGCGATCCTAAAGACAGGCACGTCGTAGCGGCGGCAATCCGTAGCCAGGCCGATTCAATTGTGACCTTCAACACCAAGGATTTCCCGCAGCAGGGAAAAATCAAGATACTGCATCCAGACGACTTCTGCTGCTCACTGTATGTACGTGATCGACAACTCACTCTCGATACCGTGCGAACGCTGCGTCGCCGTCTTAGGCGCCCGGCCAAAACAGCGCAGGAACTGATTGCAACTTACGAGCGCCAAGGACTACTCAGAATGAGCGCCCTCCTGCGTAACGACATCAAACAGCTTTGACGAAAAAAAGGCCGCATTGCTGCGGCCTTTCGTTGCTGTGTCAGCGCATTACCACATGATTACGCGGTCTTTTGGCGCCAGGTACATCTTGTCGCCTTCCTTGATGCCGAAAGCGTCGTAGAAGCCCGGCTGGTTGCGCATGGTGCCGTTGGCGCGGTACTGGCCTGGCGAGTGCGGGTCGGTCTTGATCTGCTGGATCTGCGCCGCTTCACGCATCTTCATGCGCCATACTTGTGCGAAGCCCATGTAGAAGCGCTGGTCGCCGGTCAGGCCGTCGATCACCGGCGCTTTCTTGCCCTTCAGGGACAGCTTGTAGGCTTTGTAAGCAATCGCCACACCGCTGTTGTCGGCGATGTTCTCGCCCAGGGTCAGTTCGCCGTTGACGTGGTAGCCAGGCAGGGGGCTGAACTGGTTGTACTGCTCCACCAGCATCTTGGTCTTGGCCGCGAAGTTCTTGTGGTCGTCCTTGGTCCACCAGTCGCGCAGGTTGCCGTCGCCGTCGTACTGGGCGCCCTGGTCGTCGAAGCCGTGGCTGATTTCGTGGCCGATCACGCCGCCGATGGCGCCGTAGTTGACCGCGTCATCCGCGTCCGCGTTGAAGAACGGCGCCTGCAGGATCGCTGCCGGGAACACGATTTCGTTCATCTCCGGGTTGTAGTAGGCGTTGACGGTTTGCGGCGTCATGCCCCATTCGTCGCGGTCGATCGGTTTGCCCAGCTTGTTCAGTTCCTTGTTGTAGTCGAACTGGTGCGAGCGGATCACGTTGCCCACCAGGTCGTCCTTGCTGATGCTCAGCTTGGAGTAGTCGCGCCACTTGTTCGGGTAACCGATCTTGTAGGTGAACTTGGCCAGCTTGGCTTGCGCCTGCTTCTTGGTGACCGGGGTCATCCAGTCCAGCTTGTCGATGCTGGTCTTGTACGATGCCAGCAGGTTCTTCACCAGCGCTTCCATGCGCGCCTTGCGCTCGGCCGGGAAGTGCTCGCCCACGTACAGCTTGCCGACGGCTTCGCCCAGCGCGCCTTCGGTCACGGTGACGCCGCGCTTCCAGCGTGGACGCTGCTCGGTCACGCCGCTCAGCACGGTGCCGTAGAAGGCGAAGTTCTCATCCACGAAGGCTTTGCTCAGGTACGGCGCATGCGCGCGCACCAGTTGCCATTGGAAGTAGGCTTTCAGGGTGTCCAGCGGCGTGCTTTCCAGCAGCGCGGTCATGCCCTTCAGGTAGCTCGGCTGGCTGACGATGACGTAGTTGACCTTGCCGGCCACGCCGGCGTCGGTCAGGTAGGCGTTCCAGTCGTAGCCTGGCGCCATGTCGCCCAGCTTGGCGATGTCGACCTTGTTGTAGGCCTTGATCGGGTCGCGCAGTTCGACCTTGGTCCATTGCAGCTTGGCCAGTTCTTTTTCAAACGCAATGACGGCGCGCGCAGTGGCGGCGCCTTGCGCATCGCCTGCCAGCGTCAGCATCTTGCCGACGTGCTGCTCGTACTTGGCCAGCGTGTCGGCCAGCTTGGCGTCGTCCGCTTTCAGGTAGTAGTCGCGGTCCGGCAGGCCCAGGCCGTCCTGGTAGATGTCGGCCACGTACTTGGTCGAATCCTTGTTGTCCTGGTGGATGCCGTAGTTGTACGGTGCGCTCACGCCGATCTGGTTGAAGTGCGAGATCAGTACCGGCAGCTGTTTCTTGTCGCTCAGTGCGGCGACCTTGGCCAGTTCCGCGTTCAGCGGGGTCAGGCCCAGTTGTTCGAGCTTGGCTTCATCCATGAAGCTGGCGTAGAAGTCGCCGATGCGTTGCGCTTCAGGGCCGCCGGCCTTGTTGCTGGCGGCGCCTTCGATGATGGCGCGCAGCTGCGGCTGGATGTCGTCGCGCAGTTTGGCGAAGCTGCCCCAGCTCGATTTGTCGGCCGGGATTTCAGTCGTGGCCAGCCACTTGCCGTTCATGTGGCTGAACAGGTCGTCCTGCACGCGCACGGCCGGGTCGATGTATTCGACGGCGATGCCGGAAGCAGGCTTGCTTGCTACTTTGGCGCTGGCGGGCGCGGCGCTTTTGGCGCTGTCCGCAGCACCGGCCAAACCTGCGATCAGGCTCAGCATCAATGCACTTACGAGATGACGTTTCACGAGGATTTCCTTCTATGTTTAATGGAAGGCCCATTGCTCAAATGGGCGAGGCACTACTTTACTACATCACCACATGATGACGCGGTCTTTGGGCGCAAGATACATCTTGTCGCCCGGTTTCACGCCGAAGGCTTCATAGAAGCCCGGCTGGTTGCGCACCGTGCCGTTGGCGCGGAACTGGTCCGGCGAATGCGGATCGCTTTTCAGGTACACGATCTGCTGCGCGTCGCGGATCTTGCTGCGCCATACCTGGCCGAAGCCCATGTAGAAGCGCTGCTCCCCAGTCAGGCCGTCGATCACCGGCGCCGGCTTGCCGCCCAGCGACAGCAGATAGGCCTTGTAGGCGATCGCCATGCCGCTGTTGTCGGCGATGTTCTCGCCCAAGGTCAGCTCGCCGTTGACGAAGTAGCCCTTTACCGGGCTGTAGCCGTTGTACTGCTTGACCAGCATTTGGGTCTTGGCTGCGAAGTTTTTATGGTCGGACTTGGTCCACCAGTCGCGCAGGTTGCCGTCGCCGTCGTACTGCGCGCCCTGGTCATCGAAGCCGTGGCTGATCTCATGACCGATCACCGCGCCGATGGCGCCGTAATTGACCGCGTCGTCCGCATCCGCGTCGAAGAACGGCGGCTGCAGGATCACGGCCGGGAACACGATCTCGTTCAACTCCGGGTTGTAATACGCGTTCACCGTTTGCGGCGTCATGCCCCACTCGTCGCGGTCGATCGGCTTGCCCAGCTTGTTGACTTCCTTGGCGTATTCAAACGCGCGCGAGCGCTGCACATTGCCGGCCAGGTCATCCTTGGCCACCGCCAGCGCGCTGTAGTCGCGCCACTTGTTCGGATAACCGATCTTGGTGGTGAACTTGGCCAGCTTGGCTTGCGCCTGCTGCTTGGTTTCCGGGCTCATCCAGTCCAGCGTCTCGATGCTTTGGCCGAAGGCGGCCAGCAGGTTCTTCACCAACGCTTCCATGCGCGCCTTGCGCTCGGCCGGGAAGTGCTGTTCGACGTAGAGCTTGCCCAGCGCTTCGCCGAGGCCGGCATCGGTGGCGTTGACGGCGCGCTTCCAGCGCGGTTCCTGTTCGTTCACGCCGCTCAACACCTTGCCGTAGAAGGCGAAGTTCTCCTGCGCGAAATCCTTGGCCAGGTAAGACGCGTTGGCGTGCAGCACCTGCCACTGGAAGTAAGCCTTCCAGGTCGCCAGCGGTGTCTTGTTCAGCAGCTTGTCGATGCCGGTGATGAAGCTCGGCTGGCTGACGATCACATAGTCGACCTTGCCGCCGATGCCGGTGTCGTTCAGCCAAGTGGTCCAGTCGAAGCCCGGCGCCAGCTTGGGCAGCTTGGCCAGCGGCACCTTGTTGTAGGCCTTGACCGGATCGCGCAGCGCAACCTTGGTCCACTGCAGCCTGGCGATCTGCGTTTCCAGCGCCACGATGGCCTTGGCGTCAGCCGCCGCGTTGGTGTTGCCGGCCAGGGTCAGCATTTTGGCCACGTGCTGTTCGTACTTCGCCAGCGTGTCGGCCAGTTTTTTATCCGACTTCTTCAGGTAGTAATCGCGGTCCGGCAGGCTCAGGCCGTCCTGGTAAAGGTCGGCCACGTATTTGGTCGAATCCTTGTTGTCCTGGTGAATGGCAAAGCTGAACGGTACGGTGTAGCCGTAGCGGCTGAAGTGCGCCATCAGGCCGGGAATCAGCTTCTTGTCGCTGAGCGCGGCCACGCGGTCGAAGTCGGCCTTCAGCGGCGCCAGGCGCACTTCTTCCAGCTTGGCTTCATCCATGTAGCTGGCGAAGAAATCACCGATGCGCTGGGGGTCGGTGCCCGGTTTTTTATTCGGGTCGGCGGCGGCCGCTTCGATGATGGCGCGCAGCTGCGGCTTGGTGTCGTCGTCCAACTTTTCAAACGAGCCCCAGCTCGACTTGTCGGAGGGGATGTCGGTCTTGGCCAGCCACTTGCCGTTCAGGTTGAGGAAGAAATTGTCCTGCGGACGCACGGCGCTATCGATGTTGCCGATATCCACGCCCGAGGTTTTCGGTTCTGCATGCACGCCGGCCGAAGCCAGCAACGCCAGCATCAGGGCGCTTACAAGATGAGCTTTCAAGTCACTATCTCCGGTTGTATAGGCGAGTCTGGGAACAATAGCAAAAAAGCCACGCGGGGTGGCTTTTTTAGAGGAGATAAACGCTTACCAGATGATCACGCGCTGTTCCGGCGCAACATACAGCTTGTCGCCCGGTTTCACGTCGAAGGCTTCGTAGAAGCCGGGCTGGTTGACCACCGGGCCGTTGGTGCGGAAGCGGCCCGGCGAGTGCGGATCGGTCTTGATCTGCACCAGTTGCTGTTCTTCGCGCATCTTCACGCGCCAGATCTGGCCGAAGCCCATGAAGAAACGCTGGTCGCCGGTGAAGCCGTCGATCACCGGCGCGGTCTTGCCGGCCATGGCGATCTTGTAAGCCTTGTAGGCGATGGCCGAACCGCTGTTGTCGCCGATGTTCTCGCCCAAGGTCAGCGCGCCGTTGACGGTGTAGCCCGGCAGCGGGCTGTAGCTGTTGTACTGCTTGACCAGCGCGTCGGCCTTGGCCTTGAAGTTGGCGCGGTCTTCCTTGGTCCACCAGTCGCGCAGGTTGCCGTCGCCGTCGGACTGGCTGCCGCCGTCGTCGAAGCCGTGGCCGATCTCGTGGCCGATGACCGAGCCGATGGCGCCGTAGTTGACCGCATCGTCGGCGCGGGCGTCGAAGAACGGCGGCTGCAGGATCGCGGCCGGGAACACGATCTCGTTCATGGTCGAGTTGTAGTAGGCGTTGATCGTTTGCGGCGTCATGTTCCACTCTTCGCGGTCGATCGGCTTGCCCAGCTTGGCGACCATGCGCTGGTGCTTGTAGTACTCGGCGCGCAGCACATTGCCCAGCAAGTCGTTCTTGACGATGGCCAGGGTGCTGTAGTCGCGCCACTTGCTCGGGTAGCCGATCTTCGGACGGAACTTGGCCAGCTTGGCCTGCGCTTCCACCTTGGTGGCCGGGCTCATCCAGTCCAGGTTGTCGATGCTGACCTTGAAGGCGGCCAATACGTTCTTCACCAACTCATCCATGCGGGCCTTGCGCTCGGGCGGGAAGTATTCCGCCACGTACAGCTTGCCCAGCGCTTCGCCCAGGCTCGCTTCCACCAGGCCCACGGCCGACTTCCAGCGCGGCGGCTTGACGGCCACGCCGGTCAACACGGTGCTGTAGAAATCGAAATTGGCGTCGGCGAAGTCTTTCGACAGGTAAGGCGATGCCTGGCGCAGCAACTGCCATTCAAGGTAAGACTTCCAGGTGGCCAGGTCGGTCTTTTCCAGCACGGCAGTGAAGCCGGTCAGGTAGCTTGGCTGGTTGACGATGACGTAGTCGGTCTTGTTGGCCACGCCGGTGGCGGCCAGCGCATGGCCCCAGTCGAAGCCCGGCGCCAGTTCGGCCAGCTGCTTGATCGGCATCTTGTTGTAGCGCTTGACCGGGTCGCGGTTCTCGACCTTGGTCCATTGCACTTCGGCCAGCGCGGTTTCCAGCGCGACGATTTTCTTGGCGTTGGCGTAGGCGTTGCGGTCGCCGGACAGGGTCAGGATTTTGCCGATGTGCAGCTCGTACTTGGCCAGCGCGCCGGCCATCTTGGCGTCGTCTTTTTTCAGGTAGTAATCGCGGTCCGGCAAGCCCAGGCCGCTCTGGCCGAGGTAGACCGCGTAGCGGGTCGATTCGCGCGCATCCTGGCGCACGCTGACGCCGTAAGGCGTGGCCACGCCGATCTGGGCCAGATGCGCGAACAGAATCGGCAAGCCCTTCTTGTCCTTCAACGCGCGGATGCGGTTCAGTTCACCGGTGACCGGACGGATGCCCAGCTCATTGAGCTTGTCCTCGTTCATGAAGCTGGCGTACAGGTCGGCGATTTTCTGCGGCTCGGTGCCGGTCTTGGCCTTCTCCGCCTCGGCCTTCTCGATCAGGCCGCGCAGCTGCGGCAGCGTGTCGTCGCGCAGCTTGGCGAAGGTGCCCCAGCTCGATTTGTCGCCCGGGATTTCGGTGGTCTTGAGCCAGTTGCCGTTCAGGTAGGTGAAGAAGTCATCCTGCGGACGCACGCTGGTGTCCATATTGGGAATGTCGATGCCCGAGATCGGCTCGGCCGCAGTGGCGAAGACGGTCATCAGGCTCAGGGTCAATGCGGTCAGCAGGCGTGGTTTCACAGCGTGTCCTTATGGTGGAACTTGGTCTAAGCGGGAATTCTACCGCCCTACCGTTCTCCCAACCTGCTTTTTACTTTACGATACAAGGACCCAACCCGGGGCTCAACCGCCACCTCCCGGCAGGTTGACGTTGACGCCGCCGGCGCCCACGCCGACACCCATACCGCCGCCGCCCATGCCGCCGCGTCCACCCTTGCCGCCGCGATGTTCGCCGCCCTCTTCCTTGCGTTCCGGACGGGGGCTGCCGCCGCCGTTATCCTGCACGCGCAACAATTGTTCGCTCACCAGGCGCACTACGGCCTGGCGCTGGCCTTCGGTCAGGGCGTCGTTCAAGGTCAGCCACCACTCGCGCAGTTGCTTCTCTTCGGCCGCGCCCTGAGTGGTTTCCTCATCCATGAGTTTGCCCAGCTCGCGCAGCTCGGCGTTGGCGTCCTTGGCGCCGGCCAGGGCGGCCGCCTGCAGCCGGTCGCGGCGGACCTTGCGGTCGGCCAGCAGCTTGCGGGTGCGCGACTCGGTCTGCGACCACAGGGTTTGCTGATTGGCGTTCAGGTTCAGCGATTTTTTCAGCTCGGCCGCCATCGGTAGATAATCCTCGGCGTGCATCTCGGCCACCGGTACGGCGATAGCCGACGCCATCAGGGCCGACAAAGCCAGCGCCGCGCTGATGCGGCGCAAGGCGAACGAAGGGGGAAAGGACAAGAATCGCATGGCTGCTCCGTAGATAAAAAAAAGCCAGCGCTTGGGGCGCTGGCGAAAAACCACTTCAGGGTAGAGAGAAATACGAGCTCAGTGTAGGACGCGAATTTGCCGCTTACAGGTCTTCTTACAAATACTTACTGTCGTGAACGCCGAGGACACACCGCATACAAAACAGCAAACTTAGCGTTTCACCAAGCGGGCATTGGCGCGCTTTGAAAGTCAACGCGAAGCGTTGTAAAACCTCGTAAAGGTATAAATCATTTCGTGACGGCTACTACGTTTGCCAGAAATCAGGTTTATACTCGTTTCATGCAGGCTGCACATCCGCAGCGGCTAGCTTAGACAGGTGAAACATGGGCAAGAAACTAAAGAATTCCGGTCTGGTCGGACTGGGCGTGGTGGCAGGTGTCGCGATCTCGCTACAATTCTCCGCCATGGCGCAAAAGCCGATGGACCCGCCGCTGCCGCTGGAAGAACTGCGCCAGCTGGCCGATGTGTTCGGGCTCATCAAGTCCGATTACGTCGAACCCGTGGAAGACAAGAAGCTGCTGACCGAGGCCATTTCCGGCATGGTGGCGTCGCTCGATCCGCATTCCGCCTACCTGGACAAGAAAGCCTACGCCGAGCTGCGCGAAGGCTCGCAGGGCAAGTTCGTCGGCCTGGGCATTGAAATCGGCCAGAACGAAGACGGCTACATCAAGATCGTCGCGCCGATCGAGGATTCGCCGGCCTGGCGCGCCGGCATCAAGCCGGGCGACCTGATCAGCCGTCTCGACAGCACGCCGGTCAAAGGCATGTCGCTGGACGACTCGATCAAGAAAATGCGCGGCGAGCCGAACAGCAAGGTCAGCCTGACCGTGCTGCGCAAGGGCGAGGCCGAGCCGCTGGTGTTCAACATCACGCGCGAGGAAATCCACCAGAAAAGCGTGAAGGGCAAGCTGGTCGAGCCGGGTTACGCCTGGGTGCGCATCTCGCAATTCCAGGAACCGACCGTGGACGACATGACGGCCAAGATCGTCGAACTGTACAAGCAAGACCCGAATATCAAGGGCCTGGTGCTGGACTTGCGCAACGATCCGGGTGGCGTGCTGCAGGGCGCCATCGGCGTGGCGGCGGCCTTCCTGCCCAAGGATGCGCCTATCGTCTCGACCAACGGCCAGTTGCCCGATCAAAAACAGATCTTCTACGGCCGTCCCGAATACTACGCGCTGCGCAACGAAAGCGACGCGCTGGCCAAGCTGCCGGCGGCCATCAAGCGGGTGCCGATGGTGGTGCTGGTCAACACCGGTTCGGCCTCGGCCTCGGAGATCGTCGCCGGCGCGCTGCAGGACTACAAGCGGGCCGAGATCATCGGCACGCAAACCTTCGGCAAGGGCTCGGTGCAAACCATCCGCCAGCTGACGGCCGACACCGCCGTCAAACTGACCACGGCGCGCTACTACACGCCGAACGGCCGCTCGATCCAGGCCAAGGGCATCACGCCGGACGTGCAGGTGGATGAATACGCCGACGGCGACGGCCTGAACGCCCTGCGCACGCGCGAAGCCGACCTGGCCAAGCACCTGAGCAACGACCGCGAGCAGGAAGGCGAGAAATCCAAGCGCGACGAGCTGGAAGAACAGCTGCGCATCGTAGCGCTGGAGAAAAAACGCACGCCGCTGGAATACGGCAGCGGCGAAGACTTCCAGCTGCAACAAGCGCTAAACCACCTCAAGGGCCTGCCGGTGCAACTGGCCAAACCGGCCACCACGGTGGTCTCGGTCGATACCGGCATGAAGAAGGATCTGGCGAAAAAATAAGCTTTTCGCTTTAAAACCGGGGTCAGGTCCTCCATTGCTACACGGCCTCTACCGTAGGCGCGCCTACGGTAGAGGCCGTGTAGCAATGGAGGACCTGACCCCGGTTTTTTTATTTTCGCCTAACGTGCAGTCATTGTGTAGAATTTGCCTCATTACTGGCTACGGCCATTGCCCAATTTGAAAGTTTAATCATGAAACAAGCCGTCATCAGCGGTACCGGCCTCTACACGCCGTCGCAGTCGATTTCCAACGAAGAACTGGTCGAGTGCTTCAATGCCTACGTTGAAATGTTCAACGCCGAAAACGCCGGCGCCATCGCCGAAGGCAGCGTGACGGCGCTGGAGCCGTCCAGCGTCGCCTTCATCGAGAAGGCCTCGGGCATCAAGTCGCGCTATGTGATGGAAAAGGCCGGCATCCTGGACCCGAAACGCATGGTGTCGCATATTCCTGAACGCGCGGACGAGGAACTGTCGCTGCAGGCCGAGATCTGCGTCGCCGCCGCCCAGCAGGCCATGGACCGCGCCGGCAAAACCGCCGCCGATATCGACATGGTGCTGGTGGCCTGCTCGAACATGCAGCGCGGCTATCCGGCCATGGCGGTGGAAGTGCAAGGCGCACTGGGCATCGACGGCTACGGCTTCGACATGAACGTGGCCTGCTCCTCGGCCACCTTCGGCATCCAGCAGGCGGTGGCGGCGGTGCAAAGCGGCCAGGCGCGCGCGGTGCTGGTGCTGAATCCGGAAATCACCTCGGGCCACCTGAACTGGCGCGACCGCGACAGCCACTTCATCTTCGGCGACGCCTGCACGGCGATCGTGATCGAAGCGGCCGACACGGCCAAGGGCGCGCACCGCTGGGAGATCCTCGACACCAAGCTGAAAACCAGCTTCTCCAACAACATCCGCAACAACTTCGGCTTCCTGAACCGCTTCGACGAAGCCGGCGTCGGCCAGGCCGACAAGCTGTTCCGCCAGCAGGGCCGCAAAGTGTTCAAGGACGTGTGCCCGATGGCCGCCGAAATGATCAAGGACACCGTGACCAACGCCGGCCTGGAAGTGCCGCAGATCAGCCGCTTCTGGCTGCACCAGGCCAACCTGAACATGAACCTGCTGATCAGCCGCATGGTGCTGGGCCGTGACGCCGAGCCGGGCGAAGCGCCAGTGATCCTGGACGAATACGCCAACACCTCGTCGGCCGGTTCCGTGATCGCCTTCCACAAGCACTCCGAAGACATGGCCCCCGGCCAACTGGGCGTCATCTGCTCCTTCGGCGCCGGCTACTCGATCGGCTGTGTGGTGGTGAAGCGGATTTAAGGCCAAAGCCATGATCACCGTTACCTTATCGGACGAACTGGAAGCGGCGGTCCTCACCGCCGCCAGCCGCAGAGGGTTGTCTGTCGATGACTATCTGGCGGTGATCTGCAAGGAAGCGTTGTCGCTGGAACTCGACCGCGAGCGCTTGCAGTCTTATCTCGACGGTGCGCCCGGCGTATCGCAGGAGCGCGCCGACGCCTGGCTGTCTGACCTGGCCGCCGGGAAGTGGAGCGAATGCCCGCGCTGATCTGGCATCCGGACGCGCTGGCCGATGTCGCCAGACTCCACCAATTCCTCGCTCAAAGCAGCCCTGCCGCAGCCCGTCGTGGCGCTGCAGCCATCATCGAGACAGCCAATAAAATCATCAAGAATCCCCGCCTTGGCGCACCACGCGCCGAGTTTCGCGAATGGCCGGCCAAATTCGGCAAACGCGCCTATGTGCTGCGCTACTTCATTCTGGCCAACGGCGACGTCCTGATTATTCGCGTATGGCATAGCCGGGAGCAGAGATCAACCTAGCCTCAGCATAAACGTTTCGCAAAGGAGCATGTATGAATGACCGAGGTCTCTTGGATTTCATCTCGTTCGAGGGAAGCATTGCTCGTGGCGATCATCAAACCTCTCTGCGATTTCGAGTCCGAATTGCGGAGAATGGTGAGGTCGAGTTCGAATTTGAATCCATCCCTATCAAGAACGACACAATTTTCATTCTTCGCGAATGGGATTCAGATCGTAAGGGTCTCAGTAAATTTTCTCTAACAGGACTATCGACCGACGGAATCCGGTTTTCAACGGAAGATCTCTATTTTGACTCGTTGAATCATTCTAGTGACCTGAGTACTGGAGACAGTATGAAGCCTGCTGCCTCGTGTATGACTTCGCAATTTCATCGCAGACTCGCCAGAGCTGCCGAGCTTCCCTGCTACGTCATGCGGCTAAAAGGATTTCAGAACTTCAATCAACTTACTGGAGAATGTTCGCTTGGCATCATCACGATGAATGGGCCATCTAAACTCCTTCATCCTGATACTCTTTCAGGAACAATACAAATTCATGCTGCCACAATGCCAGCAGACTTAAAGGCTTGGCGGAAGGAAGTTGATGAGTTGTTTGAACATATTCGGAGAGTGATGTCCTTTGCCTCTGCGGTTGTACTTCACTCTCCAGTATGCGAGTACTTTTATGGTCAAGAACTCGAAGTCAGCACTTGGTCCCAAGTAAAGCAGTCTCCAGCTTCGATGAGGATCATCCATTTTCTCCACCAGACACCAATTTTTTTGGCAGCTGTAAATTCCCATTTTTCACCTCCTATCAAGATAAAAAATCTCTTCCATGCAATCGAGTGGTTCACGATGGACGTGACTTACAACGAAGTTCGATTGATAAACGCCATGACAGTACTAGAAAATTTGGTGGCATCAAACCTCGATGACGATGCCACCTTCATCACGGAACCAAAAGAATTTAAAAAGACAAAAGAGGTGCTGCGAAAGGTTATTCGAGCATGCGTTGAGCAATGGCCAAGTGCAAATAATGCGGCTGCTTCAGAAGTGGTTAAGGAGTTGAACGAGCGACTCAACGATCTGAATCGCCGCTCGATTTTCAATAAATTGACGCTTTTAATTAGGCAGTGGTCCATTCCTCTGGAAGGGATCACAGAGGAACAAATAAAAGACGCAAAGAAAGCCAGAGATTTAATAGTACATAGAGGACACTACGCTACTGACAAGGACGATGAGTTGTGGGAACACGTGACCATTATTCGTGAACTCGTAGTACGCTTTCTCTTCACTGCAATCGGGTACAACGGACCGTACATCTCTCTTGTAGGTGGGCTGCATCATACCGTATTCCCCCCACCCACCTCCCCGGACAGTAATGCCTAGAGTTAGCACGCTTGTTTCCTCTTCGGCTGCGTGTGCGGCCGATATGTTTCTACGTGTCGAGCGTCAAGGTTACACGGGCAAGAAACGCAGGTCCTTCAGGCCGATGGTCGGAAGGATGGCGCGCAGATAGGGTTCCAGGAAGTCCGGTTGGCGGGCGCGGTCGCCGGTGCGGGGGCCGCCGGAGCTGATGGCGATGTAGACCGGACGGTCGGCCAGTGTGCCGATCTTGCCTTCGGGCGTGGCGTTGAACGTTACGCCGATGCGCACCACGTGGTCCAGCCACGCTTTCAGTACCGACGGCACCGTGAAGTTGTGCATCGGCGTGGCGATGACCACCGCGTCCGCCGCCTTCAGTTCCTCGATCAGCAAATCCGACCATGCCAGCGACGACAGCCCTTGTGCATGCGCCGCGCCGCCCGGCAGCCGCGCCAGGGTGTTGGAGTACAGGCTGTCCACATGCGGCAGCGGTTCGGCGCATAAATCACGCGACACTAGCTGTGTGGATGGATACTGTTGGCGCAATTGCGCCAGCGCCTGCAGCGACAGGCGATAGCTGCTCGACTCTTCTCCGCGCGCACTGGCGCTGATGTGTAAGATTTTTTTCATGTCAGCGCTTTCCCAAAACGCAGTGCACCGGGCAGCAGGCCTTCGCGGAAGTAGAAGCGCTGCGCCAGCACGTTGGTCAATCCGGTGTCGAGCACCAGCCGCGCGCATTGCGCTTCCTGCGCGAACACGGTCAGTTTTTCCAGCAGCAGCGCGCCCCAACGCCGGCTGCGATGCGCTTCCGCCGACACCAGGTCATCCACGTACAGGAAGCGGCCATACACCGTGTTCTCCTGGTAGCGATAGCCGGCTAGCGCCACCACTTCATCCTTGTCCCACACCGCCAGTATGCGGTAATTCTGCTCGCGTTGACGCATCACCTGCGCCACAAACGCATCTTCCGACACCAGGTGCGGACGCAGTTCCTTCATCACCGAATAACAGGCGCGCAGCTCCTGCTCGGTCTCTACGATTTTCATGGTTAGTCCTCTCAAAACGCCATCGTAGGCCGACAATGGCATAATCCCCAGAGCCATAAAAAGACTTTTGGAGTAGTCCATGGATTTTCTGCAGCTGGACACCAGCGCCGCCGAGCCGCTGTACCGCCAGATCTACACCCGCTTCCGCAGCGCGATCGCGGAGGGCCTGCTGCAGCCGGGCGACCGCATCCCCGCCGCGCGCGCACTGGCGCTGGAGCTGGGCCTGGCGCGCGGCACCGTGGAATCGGCCTATGCCCTGCTGACGGCGGAAGGCTACGTGGAAGCGCGCGGCCAGGCCGGCACCGTAGTCACGGCGGCATTGGCGCAGCGGGCGCCGGTTTCACCCGCAGCAGCGGCCAAGCCGGCGGCAAGACCAACGCCGGCGCACGACAACCTGGGCGAGGCCGCCTCCTCCACCAGGCCGTTCCAGATGGGCATACCGGCGCTGGACGCCTTCCCGCGCAAAGTGTGGGCGCGGCTGGCGGCACGCGCCGTGCGCGCCACGCAGCCGCAGGACATGATCTATCCGCCATGGGCCGGCCTGCCCGACCTGCGCATCGCCATTGCCGCGTATTTGAAGCTGTCGCGCGGGATCGACTGCACGCCGTCGCAGGTGTTCATCACCAACGGCTACCGCAACAGCATGGAACTGGTCACGCGCGCCCTGCTCAAGCCGGGCGACGGCGTGTGGGTCGAAGATCCCGGCTATCCGCCCACCAGCGAGTTGCTCAAGGAAGCCGGCATGAAGGCGCAGCCGGTATCGGTGGATGGCGAGGGCTTGATGGTCTCGCACGGCATCGCCACCGCGCCGCGCGCAAAAGCCGCCATCGTCACGCCGGCCCACCAAAGCCCACTGTGCGTATCGCTCTCGCTGCCGCGCCGCTTGGCCTTGCTGGACTGGGCATCGCAAGCCGGCGCCTGGATCGTGGAGGACGACTACGACGGCGAGTACCGCTACGTCAGCCGCCCGCTGCCGGCGCTGCAAAGCCTGGACCGCGACGGCCGCGTGCTGTACTCCGGCACCTTCAGCAAGGTGCTGTTCCCAGCGATCCGGCTAGCCTACCTGGTGGTGCCGCCGGCGCAGGTGCAGCGCTTCGAGGAAGTCACCCGCATCCTCTCCGCCAGCGGCCCGACGCTGATGCAGGCCATCGTGACCGACTTCATGAACGAAGGCCATTTCGCCCGTCACATCCAGCGCATGCGCCGGCTGTACGCCGAGCGTCGCCAGCTCACGGCGGACGGCCTGACGGCGGTGCTGGGCAAGCATATGCAGGTCGATCCGCAACCGGGCGGTATGCACCTGGTGCTGCGCATGAAGGGCTACCACACCGACCGCGCACTGACGGCGCGCATGCGCGCGAACGGCATGTCGGCGCTGGCGCTGTCCGAACGCGGCGTGCTGCCGCATCCCGGCTCCGCGCTGCTGCTGGCCTTCACCAACGTCGACACCCCGGCGCGCGCGCAGGAGCTGGGCCGGCGCATCCTGAAAATCATGGCCTAGTCCAAATCACCATTCATGGCTCTTCTTCCATGGTCCATGTGAGCGCACAATAATCCCATCGTAACCCACCAAGGAAATCATCATGAGCAAGCGTCTGGAAGTATTCAAATTGGCCCCGAACGCCTACAAGGGCTTTGGCGCGGTGAAGGACTATGTGACCTCGGCCCTGCCGGGCGAGCTGCTGGAACTGGTCTACCTGCGCGTTTCGCAAATCAACGGCTGCGCCTACTGCATCGACATGCACACCCGCAGCCTGGTGAAGAGCGGCGTGCGCATCGACAAAGTGGCGCTGGTGCCGGTATGGGAAGAAGCCGTCGCCCTGTTCAGCGACAAGGAACGCGCCGCCCTGGCCTGGGCCGAAGTGGTCACCCGCGTCGAACAAAGCAAGGTGCCGGACGCCGACTATCAGCAAGCCCTGGCCGTGTTGGGCGAACAGGAACTGGCCGACGTCACCGTAGCCGTGGCGCTGATGAACGCCTTCAACCGCTTCGGCGTAGCCCTGCGCATGCAGCCCGCGGCCTTGTCGCTTTAAGGAAGACGCTTTAAGGAAAATTGTGGGGCGAGTGTGCTACGCTGAGGGTTTCCCGTAGATTTTTTGCTAAGGAGCCCTCCACGCATGCCCCATAACATCAGCCTGATTACCACTATCGCCGCCGCACTTGGAGCTGGTCTCCTGTTCGGCTATCTTGCAACGCGCCTCAGACTACCGGCGCTGGTGGGTTATCTCGCTGCGGGCATTATCATCGGCCCGGCCACGCCTGGCTTCGTGGCGGATACCGCACTGGCCGGCCAGCTGGCCGAAATCGGCGTGATGCTGATGATGTTCGGCGTCGGCCTGCACTTCTCCCTCGACGACCTGTGGGCCGTGCGCAAAGTAGCGCTGCCCGGCGCGGTGCTGCAAATCGCCGTCGCCACGGCGCTCGGCATGGTGCTGGCCCACTACTGGGGCTGGAGCATCGGCGGCGGCCTGGTATTCGGCCTGGCGCTGTCCGTGGCCAGCACCGTGGTGCTGCTACGCGCCCTTGAGGAGCGCGGCATACTCGATAGCTTCAACGGCCGCATCGCGGTCGGCTGGCTGGTGGTGGAAGACCTGGTCACCGTGCTGGTGCTGGTGCTGCTGCCGGCGCTGGCCGGTTCGCTCGGCGGCATTGCCGTCGACGGCCACGGCGCCCCCATCGCGCCGGAAGACGTCAACCTGTGGAAGACCCTGGCCATCACGCTGGGCCAGGTCGGCGCCTTCATCGTGCTGATGCTGGTGGTCGGCCGCAAGCTGTTCCCCTGGATTCTGTGGCAGGTGGCGCGCACCGGTTCGCGCGAGCTGTTCACGCTGTGCGTGATCGCCGCCGCCGTCGGCATCGCCTACGCCTCCACCCACTACTTCGGCGTGTCGTTCGCGCTGGGCTCCTTCTTTGCCGGCATGGTGCTGCGCGAATCCGAACTGGCGCACCGCGCCGCCGAGGAATCGCTGCCGCTGCGCGATGCGTTCGCAGTGCTGTTCTTCGTTTCGGTCGGCATGCTGTTCGAGCCGTCCATCCTGGTCGAACAGCCATTGAAGCTGCTGGCGGTGGTGGCGATTATCGTGGTGGGCAAATCGGTGGCCGCCTTCCTGCTGGTGCTGGTGCTGCGCTACCCGGCCAAGACCGCGCTGATGGTCTCGGCCAGCCTGGCGCAGATCGGCGAATTCTCCTTCATCCTGGCCGCACTGGGCCTGTCGCTCAAGCTGATGCCGGTGGAAGGCCAGAGCCTGATCCTGGCCGGCGCCATCATCTCCATCGCGCTCAATCCCGTGGTGTTCCGCGTGACCAAGCCGCTGGAGCGCTGGCTCGGTAAAAACACCGCTCTGGCCGCCAAGTTCGAGCGCCCCGCCGATCCGCTGGCCGAGCTGCCGATGTCGGTGCCGCACGAGCACCTGCGCGGACAGGTGGTGCTGGTCGGTTACGGCCGCGTGGGCCGCCGCATCGCGGCGGCGCTGAAAGAGAAAGCCATTCCATTCGTGGTGGCGGAACAGAACCGCGAAGTAGTCGATCAGCTGCGCCGCGACGGCGTCAATGCCGTTGCCGGCAACGCGGGCGAACCGGCGGTGCTGATCCAGGCGCACATCGCGCATGCGTCGATGCTGGTGATCGCCACGCCGGACACCTTCCACGTGCGCGCCATGATCGAAACGGCGCGCGCGCTCAACCCGAATATCAAGACGGTGGTGCGCACCCACAGCGATGAAGAAGCGGAACTGCTGCGCAACGAGCGCGCTGGCGAGATCTTCATGGGCGAACAGGAACTGGCCAAGGGCATGACGGCCTTTGTGCTCGATAACCTACAGGGCAAACAGGACCAACACCATTGAAGCACTTGCTCCCTTTATTGACGCTTGCCGCCGCCACAGCGGCAGCACAAAACGTGACAGCAACGCTGAGCATCATTGACGACAGCGCGCTTGAATTGCGCTACGATGTGCCGCCATCGTGTACATCCCTGAACTTCTTCAACGACGGCATCAGGCCACAAGAAGCCGCCAGCATTCGCGCCGACTGGCAGCCCATGGACAATTGTGCCAAGGTGGATGGCCAGCATATCCAGCGCGGCGCGGCCAGTTGCAACAGCCTGCGCATTCGTGTGCCTGCCACCACCCGTGATGTGGACCGCATCTACCCTTGGGCATATCCGATCGGCGAGGGCTTCTTTGCACACACCAGCGTCTATGCGGTGACGCCATCATGTGGCGCGGTGGACTGGAAGTTCGTCGCGCAGGGCACCGTGGTCGTCAACGGCGTCATCTCCGGCGCGCAGGTCTCGGCACCCGCGACGCAGGCGCTGATCGATGACTCGCCCGTGGTACTGCTGATGAAGCAGTCCAAGGCGCCGGTCCACATGGGACCGGGCTTCACGGAACCAGACCAGCGCCTGCTCAACGAAGCCCTGCGCGGCACCAGCAGCTATCTGCAGAACGCCTTGCCGGGATTGAAGCTGCCGTCACCCTACATCGTCGCCACCGTGTCGCCCAACGCTTACAACTGGCGCGGCGACGCCGCCAATCGCACCACCATACGTTTGAGTTTCCCGTCGTCGCCAAGCGAAGAGGTGAAGTCCAACATCCGCTCGCTGATCGCGCATGAAACCAGCCATTTGACGCAGCCGCTGGAATGGAAAGATGCATGGGACGACGATATCACCATGTTCAAGGAAGGCGGTGCGGAATTCCTGCGCTGGAGCGTCAGCGCCGCCATGGGCTGGCGTGATAAAGCCGCGCTGCAGCGCGATCTGGAATCCGCGTTCAGCGACTGCATCATCGCCACCAGCGGCAAGAGCTGGAAACGCACCGTCAACCGCAAATGGGGCCGTACACCCTATGCCTGCGGCCTCGCCTTTCATGTCATCGGCCTTTCCGCCCGAGGCGACGCGCAGTCCGCTGCACTCGCGATGCGCGACTACTATCGCGATGCGGCTGAACGAAAAGTAGCCAACTTCGAACAACTGGAGTGCCGTGCCGGCGAGACCTGCAAAACGCGGTGGCTGTCGCGTCTGGGCAGCGACGAACCGGTCGCCGCCATCTTCGCCGACTATGCAAAAATACCTGGGCCCTTGATACGCCCGGCGACCACCTGGAGCGCCGGTGTGAACGACTCCATGGCCAACCTGATGATGCACCAGCTAATGCGCGCCGACTGCAACGGTGGCGTCAGTTTCTACAACGTGGAAAAAGGCTTCCGGGTTGCAGACGGGCTGACTTGCAAGGCATTGCGCGTTGATATGACCGTAACCGGCATAGAAGGGCAGCCCTTCAGCACCAGTCAGCGCGCCTCGCAGGCAGCCAAGGCTGCGTGCGACGATAAACGCCAGATCAAATTGAATCTGCAAGGCGGCGACACGGTCAACATCGCCTGCAATGCGATTGAGCTGCCTTCGGAACTCTACAGCGTCGATATCGACCTCGCCCTGAAAAACCTGGCGCATCCCAATACGCGACTGCGGCAAATACAGCAAACGGCTACAGACTGACCGCCAGCTCCGCGCCTTCCTTGATGGCGCGCTTGGCGTCCAGTTCCGCCGCCAGCGCGGCGCCGCCGATTTTGTGGAAGCGCGGCCACGAAGCATTGGCTTTCACTTCCTCCTCGCTCGGCATCAACTCCGCCAGGCTGTCCTGGCCCGCGCAGATCACCACGTTATCGACCGACAGCAGGCGCTGCTCGCCGCCGACCGTGATGTGCAGGCCCTGATCGTCGATGCGGTCGTACTGCACGCCGCCCATCATCACCACGCCGTTGCGCGCCAATACCGCGCGGTGCACCCAGCCCGAGGTCTTGCCCAGGCCTGCGCCGAGGCGCGAAGCCTTGCGCTGCAGCAGATACAGCTGGCGCACCGGTTCCGGCTGCGAAGCCGGCACCAAGCCGCCCGGCGTATCGCCCTTGAAGCTCACGCCCCATTCCTTGGCCCAGACATCCAGCGCCAGCGGCAGCGGATGCTTGTGGTCGTGCAGCAGGAACTCGCCCATGTCGAAGCCGATGCCGCCGGCGCCGATGATCGCCACGCGCTTGCCCACCGGCGCCTTGTCGCGCAGGACGTCGATGTACGACAGCACCTTCGGATGCTTGATGCCTTCGATCGGCGGCATGCGCACCTTGATGCCGGTGGCGACGATGACATCGTCATAACCCTCGGCCAGCAACTGCTCGCGCGATACACGCACGCCCAGTTTCAGCTTCACGCCGGTCAGTTCGATCTTGCGGGAGAAATAGCGGATGGTCTCGGCGAATTCCTCCTTGCCCGGCACCTGCATGGCGATCTTGAATTGCCCGCCCACGCTGTCGGCGGAATCGAACAGGGTCACATCGTGGCCGCATTCCGCCGCCACCGTGGCCGCCGACAAGCCGGCCGGCCCGGCGCCCACCACCGCCACGCGGCGCTGCTTGGCCGTCGGCGCGTACACCAGCTCCGTCTCATGGCAGGCGCGCGGATTCACCAGGCAGCTGGCGCGCTTGTTGGAGAAGGTGTGGTCCAGGCAGGCCTGGTTGCAGCCGATGCAGGTGTTGATTTCGTCGGTGCGGCCCTCGGCCGCCTTGATCACGAAGTGCGAATCGGCCAGGAACGGCCGCGCCATCGAAATCATGTCCGCCTCGCCGCGCTGCAGGATGCCTTCCGCTTCGGCTGGCATGTTGATGCGGTTGGAGGCCACCACCGGTATCGTCACTTCCAGGCGCAGGCGTCCCGCCAGGCTGGCGAAGGCGCCGCGCGGCACCGAAGTGACGATGGTCGGCACGCGCGCCTCATGCCAGCCGTAGCCGGTGTTCAGGATGGTCACGCCGGCCTGCTGCAGGCCTTTGGCGACGGCCACCACGTCTTCCCAGGTATTGCCGCCTTCGACCAGGTCGAGCAGCGAGTGGCGGTACATAATGATGAAATCATTCCCCACTTCGGCGCGGATGCGCTTGACGATTTCCAGCGCCAGGCGCATGCGGTTCTCGATGCTGCCGCCCCAACGGTCGGTGCGCAGATTGGTGCGCGAGCACAGGAACTGGTTCAGCAGATAGCCTTCGCTGCCCATCACCTCCACGCCGTCGTAGCCGGCTTCGCGCGCCAGCTTGGCGCAGCGGGCGTAATCACGGATGGTCTTTTCGATACCGGCTTCGCTCAGCGCGCGCGGCTTGAACGGCGAGATCGGCGACTTCTTCTCCGACGCCGACACCACGAAAGGCTGATAGCCGTAGCGCCCCGAGTGCAGGATCTGCATCAGGATCTTGCCGCCCTCCTCGTGCACCGCCTTGGTCACGCGCCGGTGATTGGGCACGTCGCCCTTGAAATTGAGCGTGCCGCCGAAGGGCAGCAACCATCCGGAGCGGTTCGGCGAGATGCCGCCGGTGACGATCAAGCCGACGCCGCCGCGCGCGCGCTCACGATAGAATGCGGCCAGCTTGCCGTAGTTGTAGAAGCGGTCTTCGAGCCCGGTGTGCATCGATCCCATGATGACGCGGTTGCGCAGCGTGGTGTATCCCAGGTCGAGCGGGGCCAGAAGGTGGGGGTATGGTGTAGTTTTCATATTGCCCGCATTAAATCCCATTTCTTTAGATATGGGCTTCTAAAGTCCGTGCGTGCTGCGCTTGTATTCTGCCACCCTTTACCGTAGGCTGGTCAAATGATGCGATTCCTTCTGTTTTTGTTGTTAGGTGTGACCGCCCAGCTGGGGATGGCGCAAGCACCGAAGCTTGAATTGCCCAAGCTGGAGGTCTCGGTCAACCGCGTGGATCAGGACAACCACCACATGTACGAAGTGGACGCCACCGGCACGGTGGCGGCGCCACTGCCGAAGGTATGGCGCATCCTCACCGGTTACGAGCGCATGGCGGAATTCGTGCCCGACATGGAGTCGTGCCGGGTGTTGTCACGCAATGGCAATGAAGTCATCATTGAACAATTCGGCGTGGCCCGGCTGCTGTTCATGTCCAAGACCATCCACCTGATCGTGCGCGCGATCGAGCAGCCGATGTCCGCCATCGACATCTCGCTGATCTCCGGCGACATGAAGCACTACGAATCGCGCTGGGAATTGATCCCGGTGCCCGAAACCGGCGGCACCAAGATTATCTACAAGGGCCGCATCATGCCCAACTTCTACGTGCCCGGCATCCTCGGCTCGAAAATGATCCGCAGCGATATCGAGCGCATGATGAGCGCCGTGCTGGCCCGTCTCGATCGCCGCGACGCGCCCAAGGTGGAAGCTATCCCGCAGCCCTCCACTCCTTAATTTCCAAACTAAGCCAGATACGCATCCTTCGAACGCAGCTCGGCGAAGTTTTCCAGGCTGCCGATCTTGACCAGCACCGGGTTCAGGCTCAATTGCGCCTGCATGGCGCGCCAGGCGAACTGCCATTCCTGTTCCTGCGCTTCGGCCACGGTCTTGGTGAAGGCCTGGCCCAGGGCCGCGCGCGTGCCGTATTCGATGGCGCCGTCAATGCCCGCCCAGCTGGGCAGGGCGCGTTGCACCGCGCGGTGCAGGCGCTCGCCGAATTCCTCGGTGTTGTGGACGATCAGGCAGGCGTCGGCCGAGAACAGCTCGAACAGCTTGGGATCCCAGGCCTGGGAAAAACTCAGCGTCAGGCAGTTGGACGCGGGACGCAGGATGAATTGCCCCTGGCTCAGCGCCAGTTCCAGGTCTTCGCGCACGCCGTAGCGGTACAGGGTGGGCGGGCGTTGGTAGTCGTGCATGGTGTTCTCACATAAAAAGTTTAACGCTTGCGGCGGACATGGCGCTGGGAACGCATCCACGCCGACGCAATGAATATTTCGCGCAGCAACGAGATGAAGCTGCCGACCAGGCAAAGCACCGACACCACGAAGGTGCCGGCAATGTATTTGTCCAGGCCGATGTTGGTGATATCGCCAAGGAACAGCATCGCCACGATCACGCACACGAACAGCCCGCAGGCGGTCGACAGCGCGATCGACATGTTGATCAGGTGCGAACGGCGGTACAGCACATCGAGTTCATTCAGATACGGGTCGCTATAGGCGATGTCGAGCCGGTCTTCCAGCACGCGCGAGCGGTCGATGATGCGCGCCAGGCGGTTGGTCAGCACGATCAGGTTGGTGCACACGCCCGACAGCAGGAACACCGGTGCGATCGCCAACTGGATGATGTGACCGATGTCGCCGATCTGGAAAGTCATGAGTGCCATGGATGTTGTTCTTGTCGATTAGTTCACAGTGTAGCAGCCCGCGTCTCCCCGGGCCGGTTTTCAGGCGAAGCCGCGGGTGCGCTTGAACTGTTCGGTGGCCCCCACCAGCGCGCGCGCGATGCCGGTTTCCATGGCGCCGTGACCGGCGTCCGGAATCATCTTCAGCACCGCTCCGGGCCAGGCCTGGTGCAGGCGCCAGGCCGACACCGGCGGACAAATCACGTCGTAGCGGCCCTGCACGATCACCACCGGCAGGTGGGCGATGCGGTCGACATTGCGCAGCAGCTGGTCTTCGCTGAAGAAGCCGAGGTTGGCCATGTAGTGCGATTCCAGCCGGCCCACGCCCAGGTCCAGCGCGTCCGACGGCGGATCTTCGGCCTGCGGCAGCAGGAACACGCGGCGGCCCTCGAAGCGGCTCCAGGCGCGCACCGCCGGCCAGTGCACGGCCGGGTCGTCGCTCATGATGCGTTTCACATAGGCTTGCAGCAGGTTGCCGCGCTCCGCTTCCGGTATCGGTGCGATGAAATCGGCGTGCACCTCGGGATGGAACCATTGCGCGCCATCGAGGAACCAGTCGATCTCGGGCTGGGTGCAGAGGAAGATGCCGCGCAGCACGAAGCCGAGGCAGCGCTCCGGATGGGCCTGGCCGTAGGCCAGCGCCAGGGTCGAGCCCCAGGAGCCGCCGAACACCAGCCATTGCTCGATGCCGAACTGCACGCGCAGGCGTTCGATGTCCTCGATCAGCAGCTGGGTGGTGTTGTTGCGGCACTCGCCCACCGGCACCGACTTGCCGGCGCCGCGCTGGTCGAACAGGATCACGCGGTACTGTTCCGGATCGAAGAAGCGGCGATGCTGCGGCGACAGGCCGGCGCCGGGGCCGCCATGCAGGAAGATCACCGGGATGCCGTCGGGATTGCCGACCTCTTCCCAGTAAATCGTGTGCAGTTCATCGACCGCCAGCATGCCGTGCTGGCTTGGAATAATCGGTGGAAACAGGGGCGAGGCGGAGTCGAACATGGCTATCCTTAGGCGTTGATAGCAGATTGTACGAAAAAAAAGCCGGGATCGCGAACGAGCCCGGCCTTGTGTAGCGGCGTTGCCGCTTTAGGACATGTGCTGGCCGCCGTTGATGGCGATGTTGGAGCCGGTCACGAAGGCCGCCTCATCCGACGACAGGTAGGCCACCAGGCCCGCCACTTCTTCCGGTTTGCCCAGACGGCCCATCGGAATTTGCGGCACGATCTTGGTGTCGAGCACTTCCTGCGGGATCTCCATCACCATCTTGGTGCCGATGTAGCCCGGCGAGATGGTGTTGACGGTCACGCCCTTGCGCGCCACTTCCAGCGCCAGCGCCTTGGTGAAGCCGTGCATGCCGGCCTTGGCGGCCGAGTAGTTGGTCTGGCCGAAGGCGCCCTTTTGACCGTTCACCGACGAAATGTTGATGATGCGGCCCCAGCCACGTTCCACCATGCCGTCGCACACCGGCTTGGTCATGTTGAACACGGAGTCCAGGTTGGTGCCCATGACGGCGTCCCAGTTCGGCTTGTCCATCTTCTTGAAAGTCATGTCGCGGGTGATGCCGGCGTTATTCACCAGCACGTCCACCGGACCGATGTCCTTCTGGATGGCGGCGATGCACTGTTGGGCGGAATCGTAATCGGCTACGTCGCACGGGTAAGCGCGGAAGTTGTAACCCTGGTCACGGGTGGTGGCCAGCCATTGCTCAACTTTGGGATTGCCAGGGGAATACGTGGTGACAACACAATAGCCTAATGCCGATAGCTTGAAACAAATCGCTTCGCCCAGACCACCCATGCCACCGGTTACTAATGCAACTCTTGCCATTTTCGTCCCCTCTTCTTAAACAAACACAAAAATCGATACACGGCCCGGCTCCCGCCGGGCCGCCAGTTCAATTACGCGCGTTCGATGGCCAGCGCCACGCCCATGCCGCCGCCGATGCACAGCGAGGCCAGGCCTTTTTTCGCGTCGCGACGGATCATTTCGTGGATCAGGGTCACCAGCACGCGGGCGCCGGACGCGCCGATCGGGTGACCGATGGCGATCGCGCCGCCATTGACGTTGATCTTGCTGGTATCCCAGCCCATCTCCTTGTTGACCGCCACCGCTTGCGCGGCGAAGGCTTCGTTAATTTCCAGCAGGTCCAGGTCGTCCGGGGTCCAGCCGGCCTTTTTCAGGCACAGCTTGGTGGCCGAGACCGGGCCCATGCCCATGAAGGCTGGGTCCAGGCCGGACGAAGCATAGGCCTTGATCTTGGCCAGCACCGGCAGGCCCAGTTCCTTGGCCTTGGTGGCGGACATCATGATCACGGCGGCGGCGCCGTCGTTCAGGCCGGAGGCGTTGCCGGCGGTGACCGTGCCGTCCTTGGCGAATGCTGGACGCAGACCGGCCAGGCCTTCCAGGGTCGAGCCTGGTTTGACGTATTCGTCGGTGTCGAAGACGAAACTGCCCTTCTTCTGCACGATTTCCAGCGGCAGGATCTCATCCTTGAACTTGCCGGCTTTTTGCGCGGCTTCCGCTTTCAGCTGCGATTGCAGGGCGAACTCGTCCTGCTCGGCGCGCGAGATGTCGTATTTCTTCGCGACGTTCTCGGCGGTGGTGCCCATGTGGTACTGGTTGTAGGCGTCCCACAGGCCGTCGACGATCATGCTGTCGATGGCTTTGAAGTCGCCCATGCGGAAACCGTCGCGCGAGCCGGGAATCACGTGCGGCGAGGCGCTCATGTTTTCCTGGCCGCCGGCGATGACGATCTGGGCGTCGCCGGCCTTGATGGCTTGCGCCGCCAGGTGGGTTGCCTTCAGGCCGGAGCCGCACACATGATTGATGGTGAAACCGGGAATGGTGTTCGGCAGGCCGGACTTGATGACCGCCTGACGCGCCGGATTCTGGCCGACGCCTGCGGTCAGCACCTGGCCCAGGATCGCTTCGCTGATCAGGTTCGGATCGATGCCGGTCTTGGCCAGCAGGCCCTTGATCACATGCGCGCCGAGCTCGGAGGCTGGGGTCTTCGCCAGGCTACCGCCGAATTTGCCTACACCAGTACGGCCAGCGGCCACGATAACTACATCATCCATTTGATTCTCCAATGCGCCGGCCGGAACCGGCTAAGTTGAGCAACAACGCGAACTTTTATCATACGCCGTCCACAAATAAGGCGTGGCAGGTTTCGATGCTGCGCCGCCGCGAGACGCAAGCACCGGGCACCAATCGTATGCGCAGCTTTCCGCACTGACCTTGATGCGCATCAAACCCTAACGTTTATATTTTGAAGAAATAGTAACTATTTGTCACGATAATAATTTGATACCATCCAGCGAGGCGGCACACTGCTCCCGTATCACGTTGACGAAGTCGAGTACGTAAGCCCTATGTTTCTGCGCCTCCGGGACCGATACGAACAAATCGCTCCACAAGCCCTGCTCGCCCACGGGGCGTGCAATCACGTAGTCATAATCCACATAATTCTTGATCGCCCAGTTCGGCAACGCAGCAATTCCGCGCCGGCTGGCCACCAGTTGCAGCACGGCGACGGTCAATTCCGCAGTGCGGCGCTGGAAATCGACGCCGGCCGGCTGCAGCACTTCGCGGATCAGATCGATGCGCTCGGCCGGGACCGGATAGGTGATCAGGGTTTCGCCCTCGAAGTCGGCGGCCTGCAGGCGTCGCTGGGCTGCCAGGCGGTGTTTTTGCGCCATCACCACCAGGATTTCGAAGCGGAACAGGGGGAACGTGGCGAATTCCGGGCCGTAGGGCGAGCCGATCACCAGGTCGGCCTCGCCGCTGCGCAGCAGGTCCGCCGGTTCGCTGTGGAAGCCCGACACCAAGTCGATCTCCACCTCGGGCCAGCGTTTGCGGAACTCATCCATGACCGGCATCAGCCAGTCGAAACAGGTGTGGCACTCCAGCGCCACCCGCAATTGACCGCTATCTCCCTGCATCAGCCGCGCAACTTCGCGCTCTGCGGTTTCAATTTCGGGTAATAGCATGTCAGCCAGCTTGAGCAGCCGGGCGCCGGTGGCGGTAAAGCTTATCGGCACGGATTTGCGCTCAAAAAGCGGCCCACCGTAGCGATCTTCCAGTAACTTGATTTGATGGGACAGGGCCGACTGGGTCAGGTTGAGCAGTTGCGCAGCGCGCACCAGGCTACCGGCCGAACGGAGCGCACTCAGGGTGCGTAAATGACGTATCTCTAGCATGGTCTATTAATTATTTTCATGTGATGCCGCAAAATCTTTCGTTTTGATTATAGACCGGTTTGCCGCACACTTTATCCCACCAATATTAAATGCGGATGACAGCACCATGACCAATAGTAACAAAAAGATACAGACCCACATTCCCGGCTTTCCACGCATCGGCGCGGCGCGCGAACTGAAATTTGCACTGGAGCGCCACTGGCGCGGCGAGCAGGACGAAACGCAACTGGAAAGCACCGGCCGCGAACTGCGCGCCCGCCATTGGGCCTTGCAACGCGAAGCCGGGCTCGACTTCGTGACGGTCGGCGATTTTGCGTTTTACGACCAGGTGGCCAACCACATCCAGCTGCTGGGCGGCGAGCCGGCGCGCTACGGCTTCACGCCCGAGCAGTCGCAGCTGAGCCGCTACTTCACCATGGCGCGTGGCCGCAGCGGAGCCACAGCGCACGCTGACGGTACGCACGAAACCGGCTGCGGCTGCGGCCAGCCGCAGGAAGACGGCGCCCTGCACGCCGCCGCCGCGCTGGAAATGACCAAATGGTTCGACACCAACTACCACTACCTGGTGCCGGAATTCAGCGCCGACACCGTGTTCGCCCTGTCCTGCGAGCGCCTGTTCGATGAAGTGGCCGAAGCCCAGGCCCTCGGCCACGCCGTCAAGGCCACCCTGATCGGTCCCCTCACCTTCCTGTGGCTGGGCAAGTCCAAGGGCGACGCCGATTTCGACCGCCTCTCCCTGCTGGACCAGCTGCTGCCGGTGTACGGCCAGGTGCTGGACCGCCTGAAAGCGCTGGGCGTGGAATGGGTCCAGATCGACGAGCCCATCCTCGGCCTCGACTTGCCGGCCCCGTGGCGCAGCGCGTTTGAAAACAGCTACTGGCAACTGAACCAGGTCGGCGTGCCGCTGCTGCTGGCGACCTATTTCTCGCCGCTGGAAGAAAACCTCAGCCTGGCCTGCCGCCTGCCGGTGGCCGGCCTGCACGTGGACGGCGTGCGCGCCCCGCACGAGCTGACCAGCATCGCCGACTGGCTGCCGGTGCACAAAGTGCTGTCGGTCGGCATCGTCGACGGCCGCAACATCTGGCGCACCGACCTCGACGCCGCACTGGCCGTGCTCGCGCCCATCGCCGACAAGCGCGGCGGCAAGCTGTGGTTGTCCTCCTCCTGCTCGCTGCTGCACGCGCCGTTCACGCTGGCCGCCGAAACCGCGCTCGATCCGGAAATCCGCTCCTGGCTGGCCTTCGCCACCGAAAAACTCGACGAACTCTACCTGCTCAAGCGCGCCCTGCACGGTGAATACGACGCCGGCACCACCGAAGCGCTGGCGGTTTCGCGCGCCGCCATCGCCAGCCGCCGCGCCAGCCCGCGCGTGCACCAGGCCGCCGTTGCCGCGCGCCTGGAGGCCCTGCCGGCCGACGCCGGCCAGCGCCGCGCCGGCTTCGCCCAACGCCAGGCCGAGCAGCGCGCCCGCTTTCAGCTACCTTCCTTCCCCACCACCACCATCGGCTCCTTCCCGCAAACGCCGGCCATCCGCAGCGCCCGCGCCAGCTTCAAGCGCGGCGAACTGAGCCTGACCGACTACGAAGCCGCGATGCGCGACGAAATCGCCGACGCCGTGCAGCGCCAGGAAGCGCTGGGCCTGGACGTGCTGGTCCACGGCGAAGCCGAACGCAACGACATGGTCGAATATTTCGGCGAGCAGCTGGACGGCTTCGTCTTCACCCAACAGGGCTGGGTGCAATCCTACGGCTCGCGCTGCGTCAAGCCGCCCATCATCTACGGCGACGTCAGTCGCCCGAAAGCCATGACGGTGGACTGGACCGTGCACGCGCAAAGCCTGACCGCCAAGCCGATGAAAGGCATGCTGACCGGTCCCATCACCATCCTTCAATGGTCCTTCGTGCGCGACGACCAGCCGCGCGCCCGCACCGCGCTGCAGATCGCGCTGGCCATCCGCGACGAGGTGGCGGACCTGGAGCAGGCCGGCATCGGCATCATCCAGATCGACGAGCCGGCCGTGCGCGAAGGCTTGCCGTTGCGGCGCGGCCGCTGGGACGCCTACCTGGACTGGGCCACGCACGCCTTCCGCGTCTCGGCCAGCGCGGTGGCGGACGCCACCCAGATCCACACCCACATGTGCTACGCCGAGTTCAACGACATCCTGCCGCAGATCGCCGCCATGGATGCCGACGTCATCACCATCGAGACCAGCCGCTCGGACATGGAGTTGCTGAACGGCTTCGGCCGGTTCCGCTACCCGAACGAAATCGGTCCCGGCGTGTACGACATCCACTCGCCGCGCGTGCCGGACCAGCAGGAAATGGTGCGCCTGCTGCAGAAAGCCAGCGCAGTGATTCCGCCGGCCAACCTGTGGGTCAATCCCGACTGCGGCCTGAAGACGCGCGGCTGGGCCGAGACGGAAACGGCGCTGCGCAATATGGTGGCGGCGGCCCGCCAGTTGCGGGCGATCTATTGATCAGCGTAACGTCTCCGCGCAATCAGCGTCATTCCCGCGCAGGCGGGAATCCATGCGCCGCCACCGCCGGCCCGTGATTATGGGTTCCCGCATACGCGGGAACGACGTTCCGGCGACATTTTTACAGTAGAATGCTGGTGCCTGCGCATGCGCGCCAGGATAACCACTGATACTGTCGCCCATGTCCAAGAGCCTGTTTCAAAAGCCCATCGAAATCAAGATTTCCACCGTCGTCGCCGTGTCCGCCATTCTGGCGACGTCCGACAGCATCGCCCTCGACGCCGCGCTGGCCAAAATGACCGGCGGCACGCCCGACTTCTTTGAAGACGACCTGGCCGTGATCGACGTCGCCGCGCTGCCGGACGATTGCGCCGCCATCGACTGGGGCGGCCTGATCGCCCTGCTGAAAAAATACCGCCTCAATCCGGTCGCCGTGCGCAACGCGCCGCTGTCCATGGCGGCCGACATCGCCGCCCACGGCCTGAGCCTGGAAACCGCCGCCGCCAAACCGCGCGACGAAGCGGAGCATTCACCCGCGCCGAAACCGGCGCCAACGCCGGCACCCGCAGTGGCCGCCGCCCAGGCCCAGCCGCCCGCCGCCGCACCGCACGGCACCGAAGTCATGATCATCGACACCCCGGTGCGCGCCGGCCAGCGCATCTACGCGCGCGGCTGCGACCTGGTGGTGACGGCCGTGGTCAACAACGGCGCCGAAATCATCGCCGACGGCAGCATCCACGTGTACAACACGCTCAACGGCCGCGCCCTGGCCGGCGCCTCGGGCAATGCCCAGGCCCGGATTTTCGCCCTCAATATGTCGCCGGAGCTGGTCTCCATCGCCGGCGTCTACAGCACGTTTGAAGACGGTTTCCCACAGGAATATGCGCGTTCGCCGACGCAAATTCGCTTGGTCGGCGACCGAATCGATATACTATCTGTCAATACTGCCAACCGCGCTTAAGCACACCACTCTGAAAAGGATTATTCGTGGCAAGAATCATTGTTGTAACGTCCGGCAAGGGCGGTGTAGGTAAAACGACGTCCAGCGCCAGCTTCTCCACCGGCCTGGCCATGCGCGGCCACAAGACCGCCGTCATCGACTTCGACGTCGGCCTGCGTAACCTGGACCTGATCATGGGTTGCGAACGCCGCGTGGTGTACGACCTGATCAATGTGATCAATAAAGAGGCAAGCCTGACCCAGGCGCTGATCAAGGACAAGCATTGCGACAACCTGTTCATCCTGCCAGCTTCGCAGACGCGCGACAAAGACGCGCTGTCCGAAGACGGCGTGGAAGTCGTGCTGCACGAACTGATCAACATGGGCTTCGAGTTCATCATCTGCGATTCGCCGGCCGGCATCGAGCACGGCGCGCTGATGGCGCTGACCTTCGCCGACGAAGCCATCATCGTCACCAACCCGGAAGTGTCGTCGGTGCGCGACTCGGACCGCATCCTCGGCATCATCCAGGCCAAGTCGCGCCGCGCCCAGACCGGCGGCGAGCCGGTCAAGGAGCACCTGCTGATCACCCGCTACTCGCCGAAACGCGTGGAAGCGGACGAAATGCTGTCCTACGAAGATGTGCAAGAGATTTTGCGCATTCCACTGATCGGCATCATTCCGGAATCGGAATCGGTGCTGCATGCTTCGAACCAGGGTAACCCTGCGATTCACTTCAAGGGCACCGATGTTGCGGAAGCCTACGAAGACGTGGTCTCGCGCTTCCTCGGCCAGGAACTGCCGTTGCGCTTTACCAATTATGAAAAGCCAGGCCTGCTGCAGCGTATCTTTGGGAGCAAGTAACCATGGCACTGCTTTCTTTCCTGTTTCCGACTAAACCGAAAACCGCGACCGCGGCCAAGGAGCGGCTGCAGATCATCATCGCGCGCGAGCGCAATGGCCGCGCCGGCCCGGACTTCCTGCCGGCGCTGCACAAGGAACTGATCGAGGTGATTTCCAAGTACACCAAGGTCAACGCCGACGACATCAAGATCTCGCTCGACCGCCAGGGCAACCTGGAAGTGCTCGACGTCAACGTAGTCCTGCCCGACGCGTAATCACGCGGGCTGGCGGTGCACGCCGGCCGACACCAACTCCTGCGCCACCTTGGCGCAGGCTTCCACGTGCTGGTAGCCGATCTGGCGGAAAGCGAAAAAGCCGATCCCCGCCGAGGCCATCTGTCCGGCCAGCGGCACCAGCTTGGTGGCCTGCCGGGCCACCATCTTGAACCCGGTGCGCCGCAAGACGTGCATCACCACTTCCCGCGTCACCAGTTTCCCCACCAGCATGCCGCCCACGCCGATCGCCGCTTCGTAGGCGATCAGGCGGAATTTCGGCTTCAGACGCTCGATTTGCTGCTCGGACAGACCGAATTCCTGATTGATATCGTCAATTAACAACGCAAACAGGCGCAAATCGGACACCACATCGAGGCCCGGAATCGGCACCGCCGCCACCCCGGCCGACACCATCGCGCGGCGCCGCACCAGTTGCCGGCAGCGCTCCCGCACAGCGGCAATGTCACGTTCGGAGGCCGGTACCAGCGTCCAATTTGTGTCTTTTTTGTTGCCCATAAGACCTCCCTGCCCCCGTTGGGCATTCTTGCTATTTTTCAACTTCTGCATTGAAATCGGTGTTTTTCCAGTGTACCTTGTAACGACTGCATAGGCGCGCACAGGGAATTAAAAGCTTGCTACACCTATAACTATAGTGTCCATATAAAAAATAAATTAGCTGTTTTGCTAATGATTTTGTGAATCTCTGTTATATTTGGAGTGACTTCTCCTTAACATTTTCCAGCAGGCAGCAGTATGAGAATCGCCGTA
Source organism: Duganella paludis (assembly GCF_054461335.1). NCBI lineage: Bacteria > Pseudomonadati > Pseudomonadota > Betaproteobacteria > Burkholderiales > Oxalobacteraceae > Duganella > Duganella paludis. The sequence goes on along the minus strand of NZ_CM136922.1, from coordinate 3,169,914 downwards.
CTCGACAACGACCGCAGCCAGGCGGAATTGATCTGCCAGGTCCTGACCTCGGCCGGCCACATCTGTCATAGTTTTCAGACGTCACGGGACGTGCTGGCACAGTTGCGCAAGGACAGCTACGACATGCTGATCCTGGACTGGCAGGTGGTAGACATGAGCGGCACCGAAGTGCTGCGCCGCGCCAAGGAAAAGCTGCCCGACAATGCGCCGGTGCTGTTCCTCACCACCAGCTCCGGCGAGGACGACATCGTCGCCGGCCTGGCCGCCGGCGCCGACGACTACATGATCAAGCCGCTGCGACGCAGCGAGATGGTGGCCCGCGTGCAAGCCCTGCTGCGCCGCGCGTACCCGGCCCAGAACGGCGCCGAACAATTGCAATTCGGACAATACATCTTCGAAACACGCCCAGGCCGCCTGCTGATGGACGGCATTGTCCTGGACGTGACGCACAAAGAGTTCTACCTGGCCCTGTTATTTTTCCGCAACATCGGTCGGCCGCTGTCGCGCGCCTATATTCATGAAGCGGTCTGGATCCGCGAAACCGCCATCCCCTCGCGCACCATGGACACCCACGTCTCCCGCGTGCGCAACAAACTGCAACTCAAACCGGAAAACGGCTTCCGCCTAGTGCCGGTCTACAGCTACGGCTACCGCCTGGAAAAGCTGGGCGCCTGATTACGACGACAACTGCTATAGCTTTAGGCAGTCCGCCGGGCAACACCAGGGTAGTCACGGTATAATGACCGCATAATTATCGTCTGGACCCGAAATGCAGCTGCTCGCCGTCGGCCTCAATCACACCACCGCACCGGTCTCGCTACGCGAGCAGCTGGCGTTCGCCCCTGAGCAGTTGGGTCAGGCGGTGGTGGCGGCGCGCTCGTGGTTCGAGCGGATCGACCATCGCGGCTCCGACGAAGCGGCCATCCTCTCGACCTGCAACCGCACCGAGTTGTACGCCGCCAGCCATGTGCCCGACCCGCTCGACGCCGGCGCCCATTTCCTGGCCGATTTCCACAAGCTCAACTACGCCGAGCTGCGCCCGCACCTGTACATGCTGCCGCAGCACGACGCCGTGCGCCACACCTTCCGCGTCGCCTCCGGGCTCGACTCCATGGTGCTGGGCGAAACCCAGATCCTCGGCCAGATCAAGGACGCGATCCGCACCGCCGATGAAGCGGGCGGCCTCGGCACCTATCTGCACCAGCTGTTCCAGCGCTCGTTCTCGGTGGCCAAGGAAGTGCGCAGCTCGACCGAAATCGGCGCCCACAGCGTGTCCATGGCGGCCGCCGCCGTGCGCCTGTCGCAGCGCATCTTCGACAAGATCGCCGAGCAGAACGTGCTGTTCATCGGTGCCGGCGAAATGATCGAATTGTGCGCCACCCACTTCGCGGCGCAGAATCCCAAGTCCATCACCATCGCCAACCGCACGCTCGATCGCGGCGAGGAATTGGCCCACCGCTTTGGCGGCCGCGCCATCCGCCTGGCCGAGCTGCAAGACCGGCTGCACCAGTACGACATCGTGATTTCCTGCACCGCCTCCTCGCTGCCGCTGATCGGCCTCGGGATGGTGGAGCGCGCCATCAAGGCCCGCCGCCACAAGCCGATGTTCATCGTCGACCTGGCCGTGCCGCGCGATATCGAACCGGAGGTGGCGCGCCTGAACGACATCTTCCTGTACACCGTGGACGACCTCGGCAAGGTGGTGCAGGCCGGCATGGAAAACCGCCAGGCCGCCGTGGCCCAGGCCGAAGCCATCATTGAAACCCGCGTGCAATCCTTCATGCACTGGGTCGACGACCGTGCCGTGGTGCCGGTGATTCAAAGCCTGCAGGAAAACGGCGAAGCGCTGCGCCAGCTGGAGCTCGAACGCGCGCGCAAGATGCTGGCCCGGGGCGATGACATCGACGCCGTGCTGGAAGCCCTGTCCAAGGGCCTGACCGCGAAATTCATGCACGGGCCGCAGCAGGCGCTGCACCGTGCGCAGGGCGAAGAACGCGCCCAACTGGCCGAACTGCTGCCGCAGATGTTCCGCGGCCGCCGTTAGCTCCCCGCCTCCGCTCTACCTTCTTCCGCCGCCACCCGCGCGGCTCCGTTTCACTTTCCAAGAATACGCTATGAAACCATCCATGCTGGCCAAGCTCGATCAACTGGCGAACCGCCTGGTCGAACTCGATGAATTGCTGATGTCCGAGGGCGCCACCGACAACATGGACAGCTACCGCAAGATGACCCGCGAGCACGCCGAGATCGGCCCGCTGGTGGCGGTCTACAAGTCCTACCAGGAAGCGCTGGGCGACATCGCCGCCGCCGAAGAGATGCTGTCCGATCCCGACATGAAGGACTTCGCGCAGGAAGAAATCGAAGCGGCCAAGGGCCGCACCGCGCAACTGGACCTGGAGCTGCAGAAGATGCTGCTGCCGAAGGACGCCAACGACGAGCGCAACATCTTCCTCGAAATCCGCGCCGGCACCGGCGGCGACGAGTCGGCCCTGTTCGCCGGCGACCTGCTGCGCATGTACACCCGCTTCGCCGAACGCAACCGCTGGCAGGTGGAGATGGTGTCGGAATCGTCATCCGACCTGGGCGGCTACCGCGAGGTGATCGTGCGCCTGGTCGGCAACGGCGTCTACTCCAAATTGAAGTTCGAATCGGGCGGCCACCGCGTGCAGCGCGTGCCGGCCACCGAAACCCAGGGCCGCATCCACACCTCGGCATGCACGGTGGCGGTGATGCCGGAGGCGGACGAAGTCGAGGACGTCAACATCAACCCGTCCGAGCTGCGCATCGACACCTACCGCGCCTCGGGCGCCGGCGGCCAGCACATCAACAAGACCGATTCGGCCGTGCGCATCACCCACCTGCCGACCGGCATCGTGGTCGAGTGCCAGGACGACCGCTCGCAGCACAAGAACAAGGCGCAGGCCATGAAGGTACTGGCCACCCGCATCAAGGACGTGCAGCTGCGCGAGGCGCAGGCCAAGGAAGCGGCCACCCGCAAGAGCCTGATCGGCTCGGGCGACCGCAGCGAACGCATCCGCACCTACAACTACCCGCAGGGCCGCATGACCGACCACCGCATCAACCTGACCTTATACAAGCTGGACTTCATCATGGACGGCGACCTGACCGAGATGACCAACGCGCTGATCGCCGAGCACCAGGCCGAACTGCTGGCCGCCCTCGGCGATTAAGAAGGGCCTAAGGCCTGACTGACAACATTGTGCGAGAATTGGCGCTCTCACTCCAACGGATCACCTCATGATACATACCCGCTCCCTGCTGCTGTCCATCGCCCTCGCCGCCTTCGGCCTGATCGGCGTCGCCCTGTACCTGCAGCATGGCCTCGACATGCTGCCCTGCCCGTATTGCGTGATCCAGCGCTACCTGTTCATCGCCATCGGCATCTGCGCGCTGATCGGCGCCTACACCAGCAAGCCCAAGGCGCTGGCCAGCGTCGGCCTGCTGGCGGCGCTGGGCGGCCTGGGCACGGCCGGCAAGCACCTGTGGATCCTCGCGCATCCGGGCCTGTCCTGCGGCATCGACCCGGTCGAGACCTTCCTCAACAAAGTGCCCACCGCCACCTACCTGCCCTTCCTGTTCAAAGCCGACGGCCTGTGCGAAGACGCCACCGCGCCGTGGTTCGGCCTGTCGATTCCGCAGTGGTCGTTCCTGTGGTTCGGCCTGTTCACCTTGTCGCTGGGCTGGCTGCTGATCCGCCGCGCGCGCGCATGATCGCCGACACCAGCGCCATCGTCGCGGGCGTGACCATCGCCGTGCTGCAACGGCAGTCGCTGCTCGACGCGCTGGACTACCGCGTGCTGCTGTGCCACGCGCTGGCCCTGAACCGCATCGCCCTGATCACCCAATCGGAGCGCGTGCTGACGGCAGAAGAAGCGCAGCGCTTCGCCGCGCTGGTGCAGCGCCGCCTCGATGGCGAACCGGTCGCCTACATCGTCGGCCAGCGCGAATTCTTCGGCCTGCCGTTTGAAGTCAGCGGCGCCGTGCTGATCCCGCGTCCCGACACTGAACTGCTGGTCGAGCTGACGCTGGAACGCCTGCCGCCGCAAGGCCGCGTGCTGGACATGGGCACCGGCAGCGGCGCCATCGCCGTCGCGCTGGCGCACACCCGCCAGGACGCCGACGTCACCGCGCTCGACGTCAGCGCCGACGCCCTGGCCGTGGCGCAGCGCAACGCCGCCGCCAACAACGCGCGCGTGCGCTTCCTGCAAAGCGACTGGTACGCCGCGCTGCAAGGCGCTGCGCCGTTCGACGTCATCGCCTCCAATCCGCCCTACATCGCCAGCGGCGACCGCCACCTGTCCGAAGGCGACCTGCGCTACGAACCGGTGGGCGCTTTGACCGACCACGCCGACGGCCTGTCGGCGCTGCGCACCATCATCGCCGGCGCGCCGGCGCACCTCAAGCCGCGGGGCTGGCTGCTGATGGAGCACGGCTACGACCAGTCGGCGCAAGTGCGCGCGCTGCTGTCCGGCGCCGGCTACACCGAGGTGCAAAGCTGGCGCGACCTGGCCGGCATCGAACGCGTCAGCGGCGGCAGAGTCTCAGCCTAAGTCACAGCCTGATCTGCAGCCGCCGCCGCAAGGCCGACAGCAACTGCGCGGCCGGGGCCGGCTTGTACAGCACCTCGACAAAATACTCGGGCCGCAGCGGCGGCGTCAGCGCATGCAGCAGCACCGGCGGCGCCGCGCCGCGCGGCCACATCTCCCACACGCTTTCATCGGCGCACAGGATCAGCGCAGGATCGCGGTCGCCCGGCTCGTAATGAACGTCGAATTCCGCGCTCTCCAGCACCTCGCTCAGGTAGTCCTGCATCGGCTGGTGCGGCTCCAGCAGCAAAATCGCATGGCCGCTGCCGAACGGCTCCGGCCAGTCGAAATGCGGCGTCGGCGGCATGGCGTCCTGCTCCTCGGCCAACGGCGCACGCAGGGTAAAGCGCAGGGCGTCGCCGCTCTGCTCCAACACGCCGCCCATGGCGCGCACCAGATGCGCCGCCAGCATCACGCCCGGCAGGATGTGCGGGTCTGCCAGCGACGCCGTGACCTCGCTCCACCGCCCATCGGGCACGCCGGCCTGGAACGCCAGCTCCACCTCGCCGGGCAGGCGCCGCGAGCGCAGCGCCAGTTGGCCGTCGCTGCGCTCGCGCACCCGCGCCAGCACCTGGATCAGGCGGCGCGCATCGAGCATGGCCAGCGCCGGCAGCTCGGCGGCGTCGTGCGTGACATGCCGCATCATCGCGTGCAGGTAGGCCGGCGCCACGGCCAACTCCGGCGCCTGCAGCGCGCAACGCGCGCATTCCTGCAAATCGGACAGCCATTCCAGCTGACGCCGCGCCTCGGACTCCATCGCCGCCAGGTCGGCCCAGCCGGAAGCGGCGCTGGTGGCGATACGCGCCAGCGGCGCGCGCAGATCGTGGTTGAGCGCCGCCAGCAGGCTGGCGCGGATGCGCTGTGCTTCCCGCTCGTCGCGTTTCACGGCTGCGGCTCTGCGGACCCGCCATGCAAACGCATGGCCTGGCGGTAGGCGGTGGGGGTGGCCTCGACATGCTCGCGGAAGGCGGTGGCGAAGTTGGCGGCGCTGCGAAAGCCGGTCTGCTCGGCGATCTGCTGCACGCTCATGTCGGTGTCGGCCAGCAGCTGCCGCCCGCGCCGCATGCGCGCCTCGCCCAGGTAGGCGAACACCGTCATCCCCGCATGGCGGCGGAAGGCCTGCGACAAACGCTTTTCATAGGTGCCGAGCGCGCGCGCGATGCCGGCCAGGGTCAGCGTCGCCGCCAGGTTGTCGTCGATCAGGCGCACGGCGGCGGCGGCCACCACTTCATCCAGGTCGTGGTGCGCGGCGACCTCGGGCGGGAGGGCCGGCGCCATCAGCACCGGCACGACGGCACTGCGCAGCCCCGCCAGCTCCAGGTGGATGCGCACCCGCATGAACACTTCGGGCGGATGGTAGGGTTTGGCGATGAAGTCGACGCCGCCCATGGCCAGGCCGGCCACGCGCTCCTCCGGATCGTCGAGCGCGCTGAGGAAAATCACCGGGATCGCTTGCGTGGCCGGATTGGCCTTGAGCAGGCGGCAGGCGGCAAAGCCATCCACGCCCGGCATGCGCACGTCCAGCAGTATCAGGTCCGGCGGCGTCGCCAGCGCCGCCTGGTAGCCGGCCATGCCGTCGCTGGCGCCCGCCACGTGGCACAGCTGGCGCCGCAGCAGATCGGTGAGCAAGCGCAACTCCTCCCGGTCGTCATCGACGATCAGGATGTCGGGCCTGGCTTGCTCGCTTGTGGTCAGGGCAAATATGACGCACTCCCGCAAAGAAACTACGCCCGATTATGCATGTGCTTGCTTGCGTTCTGTTGATTTTCTCCTCGTCCAAAACCCGGTTCACACGCATCAGAATTGCATGCTACAAGCCGGCGATCAGGCTCAGGCCGCCGGCGCCGTATTGGCTGCCGACCAGCGTCACATCGGTGGCCAGCAGCGCCACCAGGTCGGCCCGGCTGTGGTGGTCCAGATAGCCGTCCCACTGCGCCAGCGCCCCGGCCGCCGGCGCCTGCCCCAGCGTGTGCTGATACATCAGGGTGATGAAGGCCGCATCGTCCAGCTGGCCGAAGCGCGCGGTGAATTCGGCCGAATCGACAAAACCGGCGGCCAGCGCGCTGCCCTCCAGGCCGGTGCCGAGCCAGTACTTGAAGCCGACGAAATCGCCGGCCCGCCCCAGCGTCAGGTGGTACAGCATGCCGAGTTCCTCCAGCGTGCCGGCGGCGGTTTGGGTAAAGCCCAGATCCAGCGCGACGCCGTTGAATTCGCCGCGCTCGACCTGCACGATGGTGTCGCGCGCGCCGTCCGGCTCGGCGATCATCACCTCGCCGCCGCCGCTCAGCGCCAGGCCGTAGCCGGCCGCCGCGCCGCCGTACACCACGGTGTCGACGCCATCGCCCCCCACCAGCCGGTCGTCGCCGGCGCCGCCCTCCAGGCGGTCGTTGCCGGACGCGGCGATCCAGCCCTGCTCCTCCAGCACCAGCTGGCCGCCCAGCGCATAGCCGTTGGCGCCCAGCCACGCCGCCTGGTGCGCGGCGCTGAGCGCAATGTCGGCCAGCACGCCGGCGCGCGCCCCGGCGATGTCGGTGGTGGCGGCGTCGAGCCGCGCCAGCCAGGGCGCCAGCGCTGCGTCATCGGGCGTGGCGCCCAGCGTGTTCTGCAGCAGGCGCAGCACGAAGTCGTGGTTGTTCAGCGCGGACAGGCCGCCGGTCACGGCTTCCGGCTGGTCGAGGAACTCCCGCGCCAGCCACTGCGTGTCCATGACGCCGTGCTGCGCCCAGAAATTCAGGCCGGGCAGGTCCGGCGCGCGTCCGAACGTGGCGTGGTACAGCAGCGACAGCTTCTGCAGTTGCGCAGCGGCGGCGTCGGTGAAGGCCAGCGTGGCGACCTCGCCGTTCAAGTCGGCCGCCGTCAGCGTTTCCATCGGCGTGGCGCCGGCCAGCGCCATCTGATGCAGGCCGATCACCTTGCCATCCTTCAGGTAGAACTGCCACTGGCCGGTGTCGCTGCGCCCGCCCTGCAGCACGTCGTTGCCGGCGCCGCCTGCGAGCACGTCGCCGCCAGCGCCGCCGGCCAGGTGATCGTGGCCATCGCCGCCGTCCAGGTGGTCGTTGCCGGCCGCCGTGACCAGCACGTCGTCGCCGCCGTTGCCGTACAAGGTGTCGTTGTCGGCGCCGGTGGCGAGCACGATGTGCTGCGCCGCGCCGTCGCCGATGAAGAAGTTCTTGCCGGCGCCACCTTGCACCGTCGCCGCGCCGATGATGGCGGCGAAATCGAGGTCGTCAAGCTGCAACCCTATGCCCTGCGGCAGCGAACGGGCGTCGATCACCAGGCCGATCGCGGTTTGGGCTGCGGCGGCGTCGTGCTGCGCGCCGGGGCCGCCGGTGGCCGCAATCGCCTCGCCGTCGATCATCACCCAGACATCGCTCACAGCACCGGCGCCGGCGGCGGCGGACATCTTCAGCGTGGCGTGCTGCAGCTGTGTGGCGGGGTCGAGGCTGTCGAGGAACATCCGCCCCTGCGCCTCCATGGCCGCGCGCGTGGCCTGCCCAGCCACCGTGTTGTCGTCGATGCGGCCGATCAAATCCATCAACGCCATGTCGCCGCTCAGCAGCGAAGCCGGTCCCGACGCCTCGAAGCCCACGCCCAGCGGCAGGCTGACCACCAGGCTGGTGGCCGGCCCCTGCGCGCTGGCCGCCAGGCCGAGCGGAATGTCGGCCAACGCCGCGTGCGCGGTGCTGCTGTCTTCCGGCCGGTTGGCGGTGATCAGCGGCACCGTCACTGTGCGCGTGGCCAGGCCGGTGCGCGCATCGATGCCGGCTGCGGTGTGGATCTCCACCCCGTCCACCATGGATGGCACGCCTGGGATCACCGGCGCATTGGTGTCCACGTTCACCACCAGCGGCGTGGCTGCCGCGTTGGCGTTGCCGGCCGCATCGCTGAACAAGGCGCCGCCGACGCCAACGGTGATCGGCGTGGTGCTGTTGGCCGGCGGCGTGACGATCACCGTGTAGCTGGTGCCGCTGCCGCTGAAGCCGGTGACGACGCCGCCGGTGACGACCAGGTCGCCCTGGGTCAGCACGGCCGGATCGCTCAGCGTCAACACGATGGTGGCGCTGCCACCCTGGCCCACGGCGCCGCCGGCGTTGCTGATGGCCACCGTCGGCGCGCTGGTGTCGAGCGCATAGTTCGCCGCATAGGCGCTGGTGGCGTTGCCGGCCGCATCGACCACGCGCACCTGCAGGACGCCTGCGCCGGACAAGGTGACGCTGTGGCTCCAGCTGGTATCGCCGACCGAGGTGGCGACGTTCTGCCAGGTGGCGCCGTTGTCCAGCGAGACCTGCACCACGTCGCCGGCCGCCAGCATCGCGCTCAGGTCGCCGTCCAGCTGTTGCGAGGCGACGTTGGTGATCAGGTCGCCGACGATGCCGCTGTCGCTGATGAAGCTCACCCCGCCGGCGGTCGCCGCCGGCGCCACGGTGTCGATCAGCAGCCCCGGCAGCGCGCCGCCGGCGCCCGTATTGCCGGCCGCATCGGCGTACGCGCCGGTGACGGTGATGCTGGCCGAGCCGCTGGCCACGCCCGCCGTCGGTGTGAAGCTGGCGGTGTAGACCTTGGGATCGGCGGTCGCCTGCAGGTCCGCCAAGGTGCCGCCGGTGGCGGTCACCATGCCCAGGTTGAAGCCCACCGGTGCTTCGGTGAAGGTGAAGGTGATCAGCGCCGGCGCCGCGCCGCTGGCCGTGGTGACGTCGCTGCTGACGGTCACGCCCGGCACAGCCTGGTCCAGCACATAGGCCGTCACGCTCTCGGCGCTGTGGTTGCCGGCGGCGTCGGCCACGCGCACGCGCATCACACCGCTGCCGCTCAACACGTGCGCCAGGCTCCAGGTAGTGACCTGGCCGGCCGTGGAGAAGGTGGCCGTGCTCCAGCTGGCCCCGTCGTCGAACGACACCTGCACCGTCTCGCCGGCCGCCGGTGCGGCCGACAGCGTGCCGCTCACCGTCTGCGAAGCCGTGCTGGTCACCAGGTCGGTGGCGCTGCTGCCGGTGTCGAACAGGAAGCGCGGTGCGCCGACCGCCGCCGACAGCGGCGCCAGCGTGTCGAAGCTGAGCGCGGGCGGCGTTCCGCCGGCGCCGCCGTTGCCGGCGGCGTCGCTGTAGACGCTGGGCGCCACGCCGATGACGGCGCTGGCGCCGGCCACGCCCGGCGTGGGCGTGAACACGGCGGTGTAGACCAGCGGATTGGCGCTACCCCCGAAGCTGCCCAGGGTGCCGCCGCTGACGCTGACGTCGCCCAGCGCGAAGCCGGCCGGCGCCTCGCTGAAGGTGAAGGTGATCACCGCCGTCTCGCCCGCCTTCAGCGTGGTCGCGTTGCTGGTGATGACCAGGGTCGGCGCCAATGTGTCGGAAACGATGGCGACGCTGGCGCCCGCCAGGCTGGGGTTGCCGGCGGCATCGGCGAACTGGCCCGCCGCCAGCGTGATGCCGGAGCTGCCGTTGTAGTTGGGCGACGGCGTGAACACCGTGGTGTAGACCAACGGATTGGCGGTGGCCGTCACGCCCGAGATGGTGCCGTTGGCCAGCGTCAGGCTGGCGTCGGTGAAGCCCTGCGGCGCTTCGCTGAAGGTGAAGGTCACGGTGGCGCTCTCGCCGGCCTTCAGGCTGCTGCGGTTGGCGCTCATGCTCACGCCCGGCGCGACGCTGTCGAGCACATACGGCGTGGCGCTGGCGGCGCCATGGTTGCCGGCGGCGTCGGTCACGCGTACCTGCAACACGCCGCTGCCGGTCAGCACCAGCGGCGCCAGCATCCAGCCGGTGGTGCCGACGGCGGCGGCGGCCGGCAGCCAGCTGACGCCGTTGTCGAGCGAGACCTCGACCACTTCACCGGCCTGCAGGTTGGCGCTCAGCGTGCCGCTGATGTCTTGCAGGGCGGCGCTGGTCACCAGGTCGCCGACGGCGCCGGTGTCGTCCGAGAACAGCACGGTGGCGCCGCCGGTGCTGGGCGCCAGCGTGCTGTAGCTGATCGGCGTGACCGCCGCCGCCAGCCCGGCGTTGCCGGCCGCATCGACGAAGCGGCCGCCGGCCACCGTGATGGTGCCGCTGCCCGAGGCCAGGCCCAGCGTGGGCGTGAACAACGCCGTGTACACCAGCGGGTTGGCGGTCAGGCCGAAACCGCTCAGGGTGCCGCCGCCGACCACGATGTCGTCCAGCGCGAAACCCAGCGGCGCTTCGCTGAAGGTGAAGGTGATGGCGGCCGATTCGCCGATCTTCAGGTTGCCGGCGTTGCTGGCGATGGACAGCAGCGGCGGCGCGGTGTCGATGCTGATCAGCGGCGAGCTGGCCGCCGCGCCGGTATTGCCGGCGGCATCCATGTACAGCCCCGGCGCCAGCGTGACGCCGGCGCCGGCCCCGCCCAGCGCGGCCGATGGCGTCAGCAACACCGTGTACACCAGCGGATTGGCGGTGACGGTGAAGCCGCTCAGCGTGCCGTTGACGGGCACCAGGTCGGCCACCGTAAAGTAGCTCGGCGCTTCGCTGAAGGTGAAGGTCAGCAAGGCCGCTTCCCCGGCCTTGAGCGAGGTGGCGTTGCTGGAGACGGTCATGGTCGGCGCCACCAGGTCCAGCACATAGGCGGCCGAGAAGGCCGGGCCGCTGTTGCCGGCGCTGTCGGTCACGCGCACCTGCAAGGTGCCGCTACCGCTCAGCGACTGCGGCGTCAGCGCCCAGCCGCTGGGGCCGGACGCCAGCGCGTTCAGCCAGGTGACGCCATTGTTCAACGACACCTGCACCTGTTCGCCGGCCGCCAGCGGCGCATCGAGCGTGCCGCTGATGATCTGCGTGGCGACGTTGGTGATCAGGTCGCTGCCGCCGGGGCCGTGGTCGGCCGAGAAGCTGACCGAGGCGCCGGCCGTGGTGGGCGCCAGCGTATCGATCGCGATCGGCGCACTGCCGACAGTGACGCCGTTATTGCCGGCGGCATCCGCATACGCGGCGCCGGCCACGCTGATCACCGTGCTGGCGCCGGCGGTGCCGGCGGCCGGCGTGAAGGTGGCGCTGTACACCAGCGGATTGGCGGTGGCGGTCAGCGCGCTCACGGTGCCGTTGGGGGCGCTGATATCGCCCAGCGCAAACGCGCTCGGCGCGTCGCTGAAGGTGAAGGTGATGGTGGCCGTCTCGCCGGCCTTGAGCGCACTGGCGCTGCTCAGGATCGACAAGGTCGGCGCCAAGGTATCGAGGCTGATGGCGGGCATGCCGCCGCCGGCGCCGCTGTTGCCGGCGATGTCGGTGTAGAGGCCATTCCCCAGCGTCACGCCGGCGCTACCGTTCAGGCCCGGCGTCGGCGTCAGCATCACCGTGTACACCAGCGGATTGGCGGTGGCGGTAAAGCCGCTCAGGGTGCCGCCGGTGGCGATCAGGTCGCCCAGCGCGAAGCCGGCCGGCGCCTCGCTGAAGGTAAAGCTGATCAACGCGCTCTGCCCGGCCTTGAGGGCGGCGCTGTCGCTGCTGATGGCCACCGTCGGCGCGGTGGCGTCGAGCACATAGTTGTGGACCACCACGGCGCCGTGGTTGCCGTTGGCGTCGGTCACCCGCACCTGCACCGTGCCGTTCGCGTTCAGGGTCTGGTTGGCCAGCGACCACGAGGCGCCGCCCACGGTGCCGCTGGCGTTCACCCAGCTGACGCCGTTGTTGAGCGAGACCTGCACCACGTCGCCCGTCGCCAGCACGCCGCCACCCAGCACGCCGGCGATGGTTTGCGCGGCGGTGCGCGTGATCAGGTCGGTGCTGCTGGGGCCGGTGTCGGCCGAGAACAGCAGGCTGCCGCTGGCCACCGCCGGCGCCAGCGTGTCGATGACGATAGACGGCCCGACGGCGCCGCCGCCGCCGTTGCCGGCCAGGTCGGCGTAGGCGCCGGCGGCCACCGTGATGCCAACGTTGCCGGCCGCCACGTTGGCCGCCGGCGTCAATACCGCCGTGTACACCAGCGGATTGGCGCTCTGCACCAGCGGGCCCAGCGTGCCGTTGCTGACGATGACGTCGCCCAGGGTGAAGGCGGCCGGCGTTTCGCTGAAGGTGAAGCTGATCACGGCCGTGCCCGCGCTGTTGAGCGTGGAGGCGCTGCTGCTGATGACCAGCGTCGGCGCCAGCGTATCGAGGCTGAGCTCGACCATGGCGCCGCCCACGCCGGCGTTGCCCAGGGTGTCGGTAAAGCTGCCGCTGGCGACGCTGATCGTGCCCAGCCCGTTGGCCACGCCGGCGTTGGCGGTGAACACCCCGGTGTACAGCAGCGGGTCGGCGGTGGCGGTGAAGCCGCTCAGCGCACCGCCGCCGACCGTGATGTCGCCGAAGCCGAAGCCGGTCGGCGCGGTGCTGAACTTGAAGCTGATGTTGGCGGTATCGCCGGCCTTGAGCGCGGCGACGTCGCTGAGGATGGCCACGCCCGGCGCCACCGTCGCGTAGGTGATGGCGGGTGCGGCGGCGGCGGCGCCGGCGTTGCCGGCCAGGTCGGTGTAGGCGCCGGGCGCCACCGAGATCGCCCCCACGCCGGCGGCTTGGCCGGCGGTGGGCGTGAACACCGCCGTGTACACCAGCGGATTGGCGCTGGCGGCGAAACCGCTCAGCGTGCCGCCGCTGACACTGATGCCGCCCGCGTTGAAACCGAGCGGCGCTTCGCTGAAGGTGAAGGTGATCACCGGCGCATCGGCGCTGTTGAGCACCGCCTTGCTGGTGCTGATGGCCAGCGTCGGCGGGCTCTGGTCGAGCGTGTAGGCGGCGCTGTAGGCGGCGCCGTGGTTGCCGGCGGCGTCGCTGACGCGCACCTGCACGCTGTGGCCGGCGCCGGTGGTCAGGGTCTGGCCGGCCAGCGCCCAGCCGGTCGCGCCCACCGTGGCGCTGGCGCTGGTCCAGCTGACGCCGTTGTTGAGCGAGACTTCCACCGTCTCGCCGCTTTGCAGGTTGGCGCTCAGGGTGCCGCTCAGGTTCTGGGCGGCGATGTTGGTCACCAGGTCGGTCGCGCCGCTGTCGGCGGAAAACACCACGCTGGCGCCGCTGGTGGCGGGCGCTGTGGTGTCGATGGTGATGGCGGCCGAGGTGGCGCCGCCGCCGACATTGCCGGCCTTGTCGGTGTAGCCGCCGGCCGTGACCACCACGGCGTCGCCGACCCCGTCCCGGCCCGCCAGCGGTGTGTAAGTGGCGGTGTACACCAGCGGATTGGCGGTGGCGGTCAAGGCGCTGAGCGTGCCGTCGTTGGCGCTGATGTCGCCCAGGTCGAAGCCGTAAGGCGCTTCGCTGAAGGTGAAGGTGATGGTGGCCGTCTCGCCGGCCTTGAGCGCGCCGGCGCTGCTGGCGATGGCGACCGTCGGCGCGGTGGTGTCGAGCACATAGGCGGCAGAATAAGCCACGCCGTGGTTGCCGGCGACGTCGCTGACGCGCACCTTGAGCGTGTCGCTGGCGGTCAGGGTCTGGCCGGCCAGGCTCCAGGCGCCGGCGGTGGTGCTGGCGGTGCTCCAGCTGGCGCCATTGTCCAGCGATACCTCCACATACTCGCCCACGCCCAGTGCGCCGGCCAGCGTGCCGCTGATGGTCTGGCCGCTGACGTTGGTCACCAGGTCGGTGCTGCTGGCGCCGCTATCGACCAGGAACTGCACCGAGCCGGCCGCGATGGTAGCCGCCGGCGCCAGGGTATCGATGCTGATGGACGGCGTCGGCGCGGCGTTGGCCGCATTGCCGGCCGCGTCGGTAAAGGCGCCGCCGGCGATGCTGATGCCGGCATTCACGTTCTGGATGCCGGCGGTCGGCGTGAACAGGGCCGTGTACACCAGCGGATTGCCGTTGCTGACGGCCAGTCCGCTCAGCGCGCCACCGGTGACGGCGACATCGGCAGCGCTGAAGCCGACCGGCGTTTCGCTGAAGGTGAAGGTGACGGTGGCCGTCTCGCCGGCCTTGACGGCGCCGACATTGCTGGTGATGACCACCGACGGCGCCAGCGTGTCGATGCTGATGGCCGGCGCGCTGGCGCCGCCGCCGTTGTTGCCGAAGGCGTCGGTGTATGCGCTGGCGGCGACGCTCACCGCCGCCGCGCCGCTGGCCAGGTTGGCGTCCGGCGTGAACAGCGCGGTATAGACCAGCGGATTGGCGGTGACGCCGAAGCCGCTCAGCGTGCCGTTGCTGTAGTTGATGTCGCCGGCGTCGAAGCCGGTCGGCGGAGTGCTGAAGGTGAAGGTCAGCGTGGCGGTGTCGCCGGCCCGCAGCGCGGTGTCGCTGCTGGTGATGAGCAGCGTCGGCGTTGCCGTGTTGATGGTGATCGGCAGCGCCGCGCTGGCCTGGCCGTTGTTGCCGGCGGCGTCGATGTAGCCGTTCGCCTTCACCTGCACGGAGGCCACCACGCCGGTCTGGCCGGCGGTCGGCAGGAAGCTGGCGGTGTACACCAGCGGATCGGCGGTGGGCGCCAGCGCGCTGACCGTGCCGCCGCTGACGGTGAGCGACGAGGTCGAGAAATTGGACGGCGCTTCGCTGAAGCTGAAGGTCAGGGTGGCCGGCTGGCCGGCGCGCAGCGCCGACAGGTCGCTGCTCAACACCACCGTCGGCGCCGTATTGTCGAAGACGTAGGGCGCGCTGTAGGCCGGGCCGTGGTTGCCGGCGGCGTCGTTGACGCGCACCTGCAGCGTGCCGCTGGCCGTCAGCGTGCGCCCGCTCAGCGACCAGCCGCTGCCGCCCACGCTGGCGCTGGCGTTGACCCAGCTGCCGCCGTTGTCGAGCGACACCTGCACCACCTCGCCGGCCAGCAGCGCCGCGTTCAGCGTGCCGCTGACGGTTTGCGCGGCGGTCTTGGTCACCAGGTCGGTGTTGCTGATGCCGGTGTCGGCCGAGAACACCACGCTGGCTGCGCTGGTGGTCGGCGCCTGCGTGTCGACGCTGATCGACGGCGTCGGCGCGGTCGTGCCGGCGTTGCCGGCCAGGTCGGTGTAGTTGGCGCCGGCCACGCTGATGCTGGCCGTGCCGCCGTTGACGCCGCTGTTGGGCGTGAACAGCGCCGTGTACACCAACGGATTGGCGGTGCCGCCGAAGCCGCTCAGCACGCCGCCGGTGACGCTGACGTCGCCGGCCACAAAGCCCTGCGGCGCTTCGCTGAAGGTGAAGGTGATCACGGCGGTGTCGCCGTCCTTGAGGGCGGCGTCGTTGGTGGTGATGGCCAGCGTCGGCGCCTTGGTGTCGACCAGCACCACCGGCGTGACGCCGCCGCCGCCCTGGTTGCCGAAGCCGTCGGTGTAGCTGCCGCCGGTGACGGTGATCGAGGCCGCCGCGCTGACGTTGGCGCCCGGCGTGAACACGGCGGTGTAGACGCCGCCGCCGGCGTTGCTCAAGCCGCTGATGGCGCCGCCGGTGGCGACGATGTCGGCGGCGGTAAAGCCGCTCGGCGGGCTGCTGAAGGTGAAGGTGATGTTGGCGGTCTCGCCGCTCTTCAGCGCCGCCGCGTCGCTGGTGATCAGCACGCTCGGGCCGAGCGTGTTGATGGTGATGGTGGACGAACTGGCGCCGCCGCCGTTGTTGCCGGCCATGTCGGTGTAGCTGGCGGCGCCCAGCGTCACCCCGCCCAGCAGGCCGAACAGGCCGGCGTTCGGCGTGAACTCCACCGTGTACACGCGCGGATTGGCGGTGGCGCTCAGGTTGGCCAGCGTGCCGCCGCTGGGATTCAGGTCGCCCAGCGTCAGGCCGTCCGGGACTTCGCTGAAGGTCAGCGTGATGACGGCGCTCTCGCCGCTCTTCAAGGCGCTGACGCTGCTGCTCATGGACGCGGTTGGCCCGGTGGTGTCCAGCACGTAGGCGGTGCCGACGGCGGCGCCGGTGTTGCCGGCCGCGTCCACCACCCGCACCTGCAGCGTGTTGCTGCCGGCCAGCGTCTGGCCGGCCAGACTCCACGCCGTGCCGCCGGCGGTGGCCGTGA
Organism: Duganella paludis; assembly: GCF_054461335.1. Lineage (NCBI taxonomy): Bacteria > Pseudomonadati > Pseudomonadota > Betaproteobacteria > Burkholderiales > Oxalobacteraceae > Duganella > Duganella paludis. The sequence goes on along the minus strand of NZ_CM136922.1, from coordinate 3,153,421 downwards.
CCCAGGTGCTGCCGTTGTTGAGCGATACCTCGACGTGCTCGTCCGCCTGCAGCGCGGTGTTCAGCGTGCCGCTGATGGTTTGCGCCGCCGTTTTGGTGATCAGGTCGCTGTTGCTGGCGCCGGTGTCGTTCAGGAACGAGGCCGAAGCCGAGGTGGTGGTGGGCGCCGTGGTGTCGAGCGCATAACTGGCGCTGAGCGGCGTGCTGCTGCCGCCGGCGTTGCTCACGCGCACCTGCAAGGTGCCGGCGCCGCTCAAGGTCTGGCCGGCCAGGCTCCAGCTGGTGGCGCCCACGCCGGCGGTGGCGCTGGTCCAGCTGACGCCGTTGTCCAGCGACACCTCCACCGTTTCGCCGCTCGCCAGTCCGGCGCTGAGGGTGCCGCTGAGGGTTTGCGCGGCGGTTTTCGTGATCAGGTCGGTATTGCTGATGCCGGTGTCGGCGGAGAAGGCCACGCTCAGCGCGGTGGTGCCGCTCGGTGTGGCCGCCACCACGGTGGTGGCGCTGTTGCTGACGATGACGCTGCCGTCGTTGATGGCGACGGTGAAGGTGGTGGTGGCGCTCAGCCCGGCCGTGCTCTGGAACACCAGCGACTGCAGCGCGGCCTGCGCCGCCGCCGGCGCCACCGCCGACAAGGTATAGCTGACGCCACCGTCGGTGGTGACGAAGCCCGAGGCGCTCAGCGAGGCCGGCGTGAAGCCGCCCTTGGCCGCGCTGTCCGGCGTGATGGTGACGATCACCGTGGCGCCGACGTCGGGATCGCTCAGGTTGACGCTGGAGAACGGCCGCACGGTGCCGCCGGCCGTCACCGCCTGCGCGGCGGCGGTGCCGCCCAGCACCGGCGCGTCGTTGACCGAGGTGGCGGTGATCACGGTGCTGGTGTTGGGCGTGCCGGCCAGGCCGTTGGCGTCGGTGGCGGTGAGCGTGAAGGCGGTGGCGATGCCGACGCCGACGGCGGCCTGGTTGGCGCTCGGCGTGAAGGTCAGCGCCTTGAGCTGGGTGGTCAGCGCGGCCGGGGTGGCGGCGCTCAGCGTGTAGCTGCCGCTGCCGCCGGACAGGCCGGTCCCGCTCAGCGTGCCGTTGGCGCCGTTGAAGCTGATGGTCATGCTGACGTTGTCACCGTTGACGTCGGCCACCGTGACGCCGCTGAACGGCTTGATGGTGGCGTTGTCGTTGACGCCGGCCGTGGCCGTGCCGCTGATGGTCGGTGCGCTGTTGGCGGTGTTGGTGACGGCCACGCCGACGCCGGTGATGGCGGTGTTGGCGTTGCCGATCACGCTGTTCCAGTCGTCGGCCAGCGACAGCGCGTAGCTGGTGCCGCCGGCCGAGCTGTTGCCGTTCTTGTTCAACAGCGCCTCGACGGCGGCGATGTCGGCGCCGGACAGCGTGACCGAGAAGCCGCTGGCGCCGTTGACCTCGACGTTGCCGGTGGTGCTGAGCGTGCGCGAAACGCTGCCCTCGCCCTTGAGCGTGAGCTTGGCGACCGTGATGTCGTTGGCGGCGCCGGCCACGCCGACCAGGTTGGCCCCGGTCACCGTCAGCACATGGGTGGCGGCGTTGTAGCTGGCCGAACTGACGCTCGGCAGCTGCACGCTGGAGACGGTGATGGCGTTGCCGGTCAGGTCGACGCCGTTGCTGAGATTGCTGTTCCAGTTGGCCGCCGCCGCGATATTGAAGGTGGTGCCGTCGACGCTGGCGCCGCCGTTGTTGTTGAGCAGGCCGTTGATGGCCAGCTTGTCGGCCGCGTTCAGCGTGATCGAGGCCGCCGTGCTGCTGGAGGCGCTCGCCACCGGCGAGGTCAAGGTGTAGCTGGCGCCGTTGGCGCCGGTGATGGTCAGCTTGGACGGATCGATGGCGTCGCCGGCGTGGATGCCCACCGCCGCCAGGTTCAGCACGCCGGTGTTGGCGTTGTAAGCGGCCGAGGTGATGCTGTGCGCCGCGCGCCCGTTGGCGACGGTGATGTCGTCGATGCCGATCTCGAAGCCCAGCGGATTGACGATGCGCACGCCGTAGATGCCCTTGAAGTCCGCCATCGCGGCAAAGTTCAACAGCCCGTACTCGTTGATGACCAAACTCAGCAACGACACGCCGACGCCGGTCGGCTGGTAATTGGCGTCCAGCGCGTACACCGTGTAGACCACGGTGCCCAGCAGGTTGCCGACCAGGTTGCCGCTGCCGAGGTTCATGCTGATCATGTCGAACACGCCGCTGTCGGCGCGCAGGTCGACATAGCTGACCGGCGACAGCAGCGAACCGTTGACGGTCAGGCGGTCATCGTTGAGGGGCACGCCGAGCACGCTGGTGCCATTGGCGTTCACCACCACCACGCCGCCGCCATTGCTGCTGCGCGCATACAGGTCGAGGCCGGTGCCGAGGAGGTTGTTGATCTGGACCACCGCGCCCGCCGCCAGGCCGGTGGCGTTGAGCAGCGTGACATCGGCGCTGGTGTTGAAGGTCAGCGTGCCGTTCACGCCGCCGTTGACCAGCGCCAGCGTATGGTCGTAGGCCTGCTGGTCCTGCACCGCCAGCACGCTGGCGGCTTCGATGGCGCCGGTGCTGCGTTCCAGCGCCCAGTTGGCGCCCGGCCCGCCGCCGGTGAGGTCGGTGGAGGCGGCGACGTCGGCGCCGCTGGCCAGCGCCAGCGCGTCGATGAAGGCCAGCCCGCCGGCGCCCTGCGCCACGTCGCAGCCGTACAGCAGCAGGTCGCCGTTCTCGCCCAGCGCCGCGCCCCACTCCTGCAGCGCCTCCGCGTAGCGCGCCATGCCGGCGGCGTCGAGCACCGTATTGCCCAGCTGCAGGCTGCCCTCGGCGCCGTGCGAGACGATCTGGATGCTGTCGAGATCGGCATACTTGCGCAGCACCGTGGCGATCTGTTCCACGCCGTCGCGCCATGAAACTAGTTTAACCACAAGTACATCATCCGCAACGCCGGCAGTCAATGCGTCGGCGTCAAGGACACCCGCATCGACGAAGAGTACAGAGCGATAGAGAGGGCTTTGCCTATTCATATTTCTTCTCCGCATCACTGTCGGCGATAACCGATTATGAGTAGCTTTAAATCGTTTACAAAATTTTTCCGTTTGCCAAACGATTTGTCCGGTGTGGCAAAAGCCAAGGCTGTCTGGCGCGCAAGGGAGGCGCGGCGATTTTGTTAAAATGCTCTTTTTGCCGCCGTCCGGCGAGTTCGGCCAATTTCGGTTAATCTCAGCACCAATAATTTATTTGCTGCACCAGAAAGGATTTCAAATTGCCAACTCTTTTGACACGACGCCTGGCCTTGCTTGCCGATGAAAAGCACCGCGACGTGCTGGCTGGCGGCTTGCGCGGCATCGAACGGGAGACCTTGCGCGTCGATCGCGCCGGCCATCTGGCGCACACGCCGCATCCGCTGGCGCTGGGATCGGCCCTCACGCATCCGCAGATCACCACCGATTACGCCGAGACCCTACTGGAGTTCATCACCCCGGCCGAAAAAGACATCGCCGACACCGTGGCCAAGCTCGACGGCATTCACCGCTACGCCTACAGCAAGCTCGGCGACGAACTGCTGTGGAGCCAGTCCATGCCGTGCCAGCTGCCGCCGGAAGAAGAGATAGCAATCGCCTACTACGGCAGTTCCAACCTGGGCACGCTCAAACACGTCTACCGGCGCGGCCTGGCGCTGCGCTATGGCAAGGCCATGCAATGCATCGCCGGCATCCACTACAACTACTCGCTGGACGAACGCCTGTGGCGCGTGCTGGCTGAAAATGAAGTGAGCGGCAAGCGCCTGACGCCGCGCTCGTTCCAGTCGGAAGCCTACCTGGCGACGATCCGCAACTTCCGCCGCTACAGCTGGCTGCTGATGTACCTGTTCGGCGCCTCGCCGGTGCTGTCGAGCGGCTTCCTGCGCGGCCGCCAGCACAAGCTCGACACGCTGTCCGACGACACGCTCTACCTGCCCTACGCCACCAGCCTGCGCATGAGCGACCTCGGTTACCAGAACGATGCGCAATCGGGCCTGAGCCCGCACGAGAACTGTCTCGACAGCTACGTGGCCGCGATGACCAAGGCCGTCAACCAGCCCTACGAACCGTATGCGAAACTCGGCACCAAGCGCGACGGCGAATGGATCCAGCTCAGCACCAACGTGCTGCAGATCGAAAACGAGTACTACTCGACCATCCGCCCGAAGCGCGTGATCCAGACCGGCGAACGGCCGATCCAGGCGCTGTGCGCGCGCGGCGTGCAGTACATCGAAGTGCGCTGCATGGACGTCGACCCGTTCGAGCCGGTCGGCATCAGCGTGGCAACCGGCCGTTTCCTCGATGCCTTCCTGCTGTTCTGCGCACTGGAGGAAAGCGCCACCATCACGCCGGAGCAAGGCGCGATCCACACCGAGAACTTCGCGCGCACCGTCAAGGAAGGCCGCCGTCCGGGCCTGACGCTGCACAACGGCGAGGGCGAAGTGCCGCTGCCGGTGTGGGGCGCGGAGCTGCTGGAACGCATCCGCCCGGTGGCCGAACTGCTCGACTCCCTGCGCGGCGACACGGTGCACGTCGATGCATTGAAAGCGCAAGCGGCCAAGCTGGCCGACACCGAACTGACGCCATCGGCCAAGGTGCTGGCGGCGCTGCGCGCCAACGGCAAATCGTTCGGCGCGTTCGCACTGGCGCAAAGCGAAAAGCACGCGGCCTACTTCCGCAGCCATCCGCCGACCGCCGAGGAAGCGGCCTACTTCGACCAACTGGCGGCGGTATCGCTGGCCGAGCAGGCCGAGATGGAAGCGGCGCCGCAAGCCAACTTCGACGACTTCGTGGCGGCCTACCGCGCCAGCAACCTGTGCAAGTCCAGCATGGACTGTGACTGACACAGATGCTCACCTTCTATAACGAACAGCACGCGCAGCACCGCGGCCGCCACGAGATTTTTCGCGGCGAGATCGTGCCCTGCTTTGAAAAGCCGGAGCGTGCCGATTCGGTATTGGCGGAACTGGGTCGGCGCGGCCTGGGCAGGATCGTCACGCCGCACGGCGTGCCCCTGATGTCGCTGGAGCGCATCCACACGCCGCGCTATCTGCACTTTTTGCGCAACGCGTGGAACGAGTGGCTGGCGCTGGACCCAGCCAATGCGCAGAAGGATGCGTTTCCCGCCGTGTGGCCGGTGCGCACGCTGCGCGACGACATCGAGCCGGAAAACTTCTGCGCCAAGCTGGGGCTGTACTCGATGGACAGCGGCACGCCGCTGACGGCCGGCACCTGGGTGGCGGCCAAGACCGGCGCCGACTGCGCGGTGAACGCGGCGCATGCCTTGCGGCTGGGCGAGCGCGGCACGTTTGTGCTGAGCCGTCCGCCGGGCCATCATGCGGGGGCGGATTTTTTCGGCGGCTACTGCTTCCTGAACAACGCGGCGCTGGCCGCGCAGCATTTGCTCGACGACGGCGCGCGCAAGGTGGCGATCATCGATATCGACTACCACCATGGGAATGGCACGCAGAGCATTTTCTACAACCGGGACGATGTGCTGTTCGTTTCGATTCACGCGGACCCGCGCAACGAGTACCCGTTCTATCTGGGCCATGCGGATGAACGTGGCGAAGGCACGGGTGCGGGCTTCAATCTGAACCTGCCGCTGGCGGCGGGCAGCAGTGCGCAGAAGTGGTTCACGGCGCTGGAGACGGCCTGCATCCGCATCGGCAGCTTTGCGCCGGATGCGGTGGTGGTGTCGCTGGGAGTGGATACGTTTGCGGGAGATCCGCTGTCGAAGTTCAACCTGCAAAGCGCCGACTACCTGAAGGTGGGCGAGCGCCTGGCGTGGCTGAACGTGCCGACCGCCTTCATCTTCGAAGGCGGCTATGCGGTGAAAGAACTTGGGGTGAACGTGGTGAACGTCCTCGAAGGTTTCGAGACCGCGCTTTAATAGACATCACGGCGATAGCGGCCGGCATCCGCCAGACGCTCCAACCCGTCGCGCCCCAGCATCTCGGCCAACGCGTCATCCACGCCGCCGGCCATGCCCTGCAAACTTCCGCAGACATAGACCACCGCACCATCATCGATCCACGCGCGCAGCGTGTCGGCGCGTTCGCGCATCGCGTCCTGCACGTAACCACCACCGGTCACATCGCGCGAATACACCAGATCCAGCTCCGGCAGGAATCCCGCTGCGCGCCAGCCCTGGATCTCCTGCGCGCAAACCGCATCATGCGCCTGCTGACGCTCACCGAAGATCAACCAATTGCGCTGCGCTTCTTCCAGCACCCGTGCACGCAGATGCGACCGCAAGCCCGCAATACCCGAACCATTGCCGATATAAATCGCCGGCGCCGGCTCTCGATACGCATCGAACGACGGGTTGGCAATCAGCCGCACGCGTACTTCATCCCCAACCGCCGCCCGCGCGGTCAACCAGCCGGAAGCCAACCCGCCATCGACCTGCCGCACCACCAGCTGCATGACACCATCCTGCACCACCGAGGCTAGCGAATAACGGCGCGGCGCCACGTCCTCGCCGTAGTGTCCCGGCCAGATATCCACCAGCGCACCCGGACGCCAGCCATCGCCCACCACACCGGACAGCGTGATCTCGTACAGCGGCGCACCAATGCTGCCGGGGTTGAGCAGCGTGCGGCTGCTCAAGCGCCGACTGGCGTAATCGCTATCCTCCGCCGCTGCGGTGAGCGGGACGTCCACCGCAGCGCTACCCATCAAGCCGCGCAACGCGCTGCCCCAGCGCGCCAACGCACCACTGTCGCCGTTGTCCACCTCGATCATCGGATGCAGCGGCTGCGCGCCGAGATAACTCAAGCGCTGATCCAGCGTGCGGCCAAAGCCGCAGAACTCCGCGTAATTGCGGTCGCCCAGCGCCAGCACCGCGTACTGCATATGCTTCAATTCCTCCGCAGCGGCGGCCAGCAAACGACTGAAGCGGCGCGCGCTGTCGGGCGGCTCGCCCTCGCCAAAACTACTGGCGACAAACAAGGCGCGACGATACTTGCCCAACTGCGGCGGCGTCAGCTTTTCCAGCGACCGCACATGCACCGCCACGCCGGCTTTCTGCAACGCGGCCGCACTTTGTAACGCCAGCCTCTCGGCCTGGCCGGTCTGGCTGGCGTAGGCCATCAACACCGGGTCATCCTGATCCCCGCCCGGCGCGGCAGCCGCTAACTGTGCGCGCTCGGCACGCGCAATGCGCTTCTGCTTGCGGCGGTTCAGATACAACATCCAGCCGGTGATGCCAAAGCCCGGCAGCGCCAGCGCGGCAATGAACACGATCAGTTGCCCCACCACGCCGAAATACGTACCAATGTGCAGCGGATAAATGGTCGACTGCAAACGCGCGCCCAACGGCTTCTCCGTGTACAGCTCATGCTTCAACAGTGCGCCGGTCTGCTGATTGATGGTCATGCTGCTACGCGCACGTACGTGGGTCGCATCCTTGGCCACCCACAGAATCTGCACCGAGGCGCCGGCGCGTTCCGGCGGCCGCACCAGGGCCATCTCCCAGTCGGGCGCGTTCTTGCGGAAAGTCTCCCAGCTCAAGCTCAGGTCGGGCGCTTCGGCCTTGGACGGCTTGGCGGCCTTCGGCTTGGCGGCGGTGGCTTCGCGCGGCGGACGCAAGGTGCCCATCCAGCCGTCCGCCATGTCGCGGATCGGATCGAAGGCCCAGTACACGCCGGAGGCGGTGAACATCAGGAACACCACCATCACCCACGTACCCGCCACCGAGTGCAAGCCCCACAGGAAGGAACGGCCCTTCATGCGCGGATCGAAGGTGAGCCAGGTGCGCCAGTCCCACACGCGGCGCGGCCAGCGCAGATACAGGCCGCTCAATGCGAGCCCCATCAGGCAGAACGCCAGCGCACCGCTGACCATCTTGCCCGGATCGCGCGGCAGCAGCAGGAAGCGGTGCAGCTGCTCCACCCACTCGAAGAAGTCTTCGCCGGCCAGCTCCGGCATCAGCGCGCCGCTGTAGGGATGGAAGTAAATGATTTCGCCCTTGCGCTGCCCCGGCGCCGGCGCCAGGCCCACGCGCGCGCTGACGCCCGGCGTGGCGTAGAAGGTGAGGCTGAGGATGCGCGCGTCCGGCCGGGCGGCTTTGGCCGCCAGCATGATCTGCGGCGGTCCCAGCACCGGCGCATTCTGCACGGCGACATTGCGCACGCCGGGATTGAGCGCGTCCAACAGCTGCTCGCGGAACGCGAGGGCGGCGCCGGTCAGGCCGATCACCATCAGGACCGTGCCGGCGGTGATACCGACAAACCAATGCAACTGGAACCAGAGCTTTTTCATGGGACAAACATAAGAAGAGATGCCGGTCATTCTATAGACAATGAGAATGATTATCAATTAAGAGTGATTGCCAATACTTTTGGTTACTATCAAAATTTAACGCAATACCGTAAAAATCACGGATGTTCTAGTATTTATTTCATTTGTTGTATATTTACAGTAACCAGAAGTAAACATTGACCGTTATCTCGCCGAAATGGTTTGATGCACTGCCGCATTTCAAATCAATAGGGAGAGCAACACCGATGATGAAGCAAACCGTAATTTCCGCCTCGCTCCGCAGCATCTTTTCCGTCGGCCTGGGTTTGTTGGCCACCGGCGTCATGGCGCAGGACACCACCGCCATCCAGCGCGTCGAAATCACCGGCTCGTCGATCAAACGCATCAATCAGGAAGGCGCACTGCCGGTACAGTCGCTGAGCCGCGCCGATATCGAGCAGACCGGCGTCACCAACGTGGCCGATCTGGTCGCGCTGCTGCCGGCCATGCAGGGCTTCATCACCTCGTCGGCGTCGGTCAACGGCGGCGGCGGCGGCGTGCAGACGGCTTCGGTGCACGCCATCGGCACCGCTTATACCCTGGTGCTGCTGAACGGCCGCCGCATGGCGCCTTACGGCACCGGCAGCGCGGTCAACCTGGCCAGCATTCCCCTGTCCGCCGTGGAACGCGTGGAAATCCTGACCGATGGCGCATCCACCCTGTACGGTTCCGATGCGATTGCCGGCGTGATCAACTTCATCCTGAAGAAAAACCACCAGGACCTGACCATCGACGGCACCTTTACCTCGCCGGAAAAATCGGGCGGCCGCAGCAGCAACTTCTCGATCTCCAAGGGCTTCGGCGACCTGGACAAGGACGGCTACAACCTGATGCTGGCCTACAGCCACGACGAGCAAAAGAGCCTGAACGCCAACCAGCGCGAGTTTTCCAAGTCCGGCATCCGCCGCTTCGAGCGAGACGGCAAGCAGTACGCCATCTCGCAGACCAGCGGCAACTCCAATCCGGCCAACGTGGAAGTGGTCACGGCCAACGCCGACAAGCTGTTCTCGGCCGACTACCTCGCCAACGGCAAGTGCACGGCGGCCAATACTTTCGTCAACGGCAACGCCTGCCGCTACGATTACGCCGCCACCGTGGAACTGATGCCGGAACTGAAACGCGACAGCGTGTTCGCCAACGGTACCTTGCGTCTCAATGCGGACACCACCCTGTTCAGCGAACTGGTCATGTCCAAGTTCACCAACACCGCCCGTTACGCGGCGGCGGCCCAGCCGCTGACGGTGTTCAGCACCGACCCGGAAACCGGCGTGAAGTCCGTCAACGCGGCCTATCTGGGCGCGTATAACAAGAGCGTGGTGCCGCTGCTGTCGAAGGTGGGCATCAACGCGGCCGACGCCACCGACGCCTTCCTGTACTACCGTGGCGCCGATGCCGGCGGCCGCACCGACGAATACCGCACCGACGCCGTTCACTTCGTGGCCGGCACCGACAGCCGCGTGGCCGGCTGGGACGTCAACGCCGCCTACACCCACTCGCAGAATAAGCAGATCGACACCGCCGTCGCCGGCTACCTGAGCGGCAACGCCTTCGAAGAGCTGGTGCGCTCCGGCGCCTACAACCCGTTCGTGGTCAACCCGAACGGCGCCTCGGTGCTGGCGCCGGCCGTGCTGCACCAGGTACTGGGCACCACCCATTCCAAGATCGACGTGGCCAATGTGCGCGGCTCGCGCGAAGTGTTCGCGCTGCCGGGCGGCCCAGCCTCGCTGGGCCTGGGCGCCGACTTCACGCGCCAGTCCTACCAGGATGATCCGTCCGCCATTTCGAAAGGCCCCGGCCCCGGCAATCCTGGCTGGACCGACGTGACCATCGGCGGCGGCACCGGCTCGCAGGCGCTGGACGCCTCGCGCAAGAGCTGGGGCAGCTTTGCCGAACTGCTGATGCCTGTGATGAAGAACCTGGAGCTGACCGGCGCCCTGCGCTACGACAGCTACGACGCGGTGGAGAAGCACAACACCAGCTACGACATCAACGGCGTGCCGAGCAAGCCTGGCACCGTCGGTGAAGATGTGGCCAAGGCCACCTACAAGCTGTCGGCGCGCTACACGCCGGTGCAGTCGGTCATGCTGCGCGGTTCCTACGGCACCGGCTTCAAGGCGCCGACCATGAACGACGTGGCCGATCCGCTCAAGAACGGCGGTTCGTCCGAGTTCTTCGCCTGCCCGATCACCAAGGCCGGCGACCCGCGCCTGATCTACTGCAAGGCGGGCGAGTCGGAGTACGGCTTGCTCACCAGCGGCAACCCTACCAAGGGCAACGGTTCGCTGCAGGCGGAACGTTCCAAGCAGTCCTCGCTCGGCCTGCGCTGGGACGCGACCAATGCGCTGTCGGTCGGCGTCGACCTGTGGGACGTGAAGCTGCGCAACCAGATTCGCACCCTGTCGCAGGAACAGATCTTCACCAATCCGGTGCTGGCCGATAAGTACATCTCGATCTATTACGATCCTATCCAGAAGAGCAAGGTGCTGGTGGCGACCCTGAGCCCGGTCAACCTGGCCAGCTCGCACTATCGCGGCATCGACTTCGACAGCACCTACAAAACCGGCACGCCGATCGGCAAGCTGGCGGTGAACTGGTCCGGCACCTACATGCTGAAGGCCGAGCAGGATGTGCCGGGCAGCGGCATCGAGAAATCGATCGGCCGCTTCGATTCGTACAACGACGTGGTGTTCCGCCTGATCAGCCGGGTGAATTTCTCGCTCAAGAGCTCGGAAAAGCTGAGCAACACGCTGACCGTCAACTACCGCTCCGGCTACCACGACGCTGCCGGTCCGGTGGTTGCGGTCAACGCCGACGGTACCTTGGGCGACGCCGTGAAAATGAAGCGCGACGTCAGCGACTACACCACGGTCGACTACCAGGCCAAGCTGAACTTCATCAAAAACCTGACCCTGACCCTGGGCGTGCGCAACCTGCTGGCCGAGGAGCCACCGCTGTCGATCCGCAACAGCGGCGGCGGCAACCAGGTCGGCTATGACGGCCGCTACACCGATCCGCTTGGCCGCACCTTCTATGTGACGGCCGCCTACAAGTTCTAAACCAGTCCAACGGGGGGCTGGCTGCCCATAGCCGGCCTTTTTGCCGGAGACCTTCATCGGTCTCCGGTTTTTTTATTTTAAAAATAGCTTGCTATTGAATAGTGCACTATGTATTATGTGTTCATTGGCGCTGCAAACAGCGCAAGGTGTAGTAAATTAGATAAGCAAGTCGTCGCCGTACTCACACACTGAAACTCACTGAAAGGAAATATCATGTCGATCGAAAAAGTTCTGTACACCGCACACGCTAAAACCACCGGCGGCCGTGAAGGCCAATCCGCATCGTCGGATGGTCACCTGTCCGTCAAGCTGAGCACCCCGAAAGAACTGGGCGGCGGCGGCGGCGACGGCACCAATCCTGAACAGCTGTTCGCATCGGGCTACGCCGCTTGCTTCATCGGCGCGATGAAATTCGTTGGTGGCCGCGACAAGATCGCCGTGCCTGCCGACCTGTCGGTGGAAACCTCGGTCGGCATCGGCCCGATCCCTACCGGTTTCGGCATCGAAGTCGAGCACAAAATCTCGCTGCCAGGCCTGGACCGCGAAACCGCTGAAAAGCTGGTCGCCGCAGCCCACATCGTGTGCCCTTACTCGAACGCCACCCGTGGCAACATCGACGTCACGCTGACCATCGTTTAATTCACATACAATCATTGCTTTGATCACGACTGAGAGAAGCAATGATTGAGTGGCATTGGCTGGCTTTTGACGATATACCACGCGCCGACTGGTACGAAGTGCTGCGCCAGCGGCAAGCGGTATTCATTCTTGAACAAACCTGTTTGTATCCCGACATCGACGGTTGCGATCCGCTCTGCCATCACCTGATGGGCTGGCGCGAGATCGACGGCCGGCGCACGCTCGTCGCGTATCTGCGCTGCGTGCCGCCGGGCGTGAAGTTCGACGAAATGTCGCTGGGCCGCGTGCTGACCACGCCGGCCGGTCGCGGCACCGGCATCGGCCGCGAACTGCTGGCCAAGGCGATTCCGCTGGCCGAACAGCTGCATCCCGGCTGGGGCATCCGCATCGGCGCGCAGGCGCATCTGGAAAAATTCTACGGCAGCTTCGGTTTCAAGACCGTGACCGATCCTTACGACGAAGACGGCATCATGCACGTCGATATGGTGCGCTAACCTCGTTCGTTAAAACGTCAGGATGAAGCGCGCGCCGGCGCCGACCGGGCGCGCGTAACGTACCGTGCCGCCATTGGCGTGCACCAGGTGGCGCACCATCGCCAGTCCTATGCCCCTGCCCTGCTTCTTGGTCGAGAAGAACGGCGTGAAGATGTGCGCAGCCAGGGCTTCCGGCACGCCGGGGCCATTGTCCGATACTTCGATACGCAGCCTGCCACCCCGGCTCAGGCGCGCGCTCACTTGCGCCTGCGTGCCCGCTTCGGCCGCGTTCTTCAGCAGGTTGATGAGGGCTTGTTCCAGCTGGCCGGGATCGATCATCACTTCCAGCGACGCCGGCTCCACCGAGAACGTCAGCTTGCCCTGCCACTGCGGTTCCAGCAGCGCCGCCAGGCGTTCAAACAATTCTTCCAGCAGCACCCGCTGCGCCTGCGCTTGCGGTACGGTCGACAAGCTACGGTAGCTGCCGACGAAGTCCACCAGGCTGGCGGCGCGGCGGGCGATGGCGTCCAGTGCCGTGTTCAGGTCCGCGTGGATATCTGCCGGCAGCGTGCCGCTGGCTTCTTCCAGCAGCGTGCACGAAGTGCGCGACAGCGAAGCCACCGGCGTCAGGGAATTCATGATTTCGTGGGTAAGCACCTGCACCAGCTCGCGCCAGGCGTTGAGGGCTTCCGCTTCCAGTTCGCTTTCCACCGGCATCAGCGCGGCCAGGCGCTGGGCCGAGCCTTGCATGGTCAGGGCGGAGACGGCGACCAACGCGCGTTCGGCGCCGCGTTCGGTGTCGAAGCTCACCAGCTTGCGCTGGCCGCTGGCTTGCGCCGCCAGCAGTTGATGCAGCTGCTGCGGCGCGCTGGCGCGGCCGGGGGCCAGCAACCGGCGCGCGCTGGCGTTCAGTGGTGCGGCCGCGCCCGCACCGCTGGCGTGTTCGATGCTGAACAACGCGATTGGCGCGTGTTCGAGACGGGCCTCCAGCGCCAGCATGGCGTCGGCCAGTTCGCGTTGCGGGGTGACCGGGTGTGAAGCGCTTTCCATGTAGGGCGCGGGCAGCGACAGCCGGCGCAGGCAGCGCCAAAACAAGGCGGCGGGCGCCAGCGCGAGCAGGCCGCACAGGACGATGCGGCGCGGTTCGGGCGACAGCACATCCGCCGCGACGGCCAATGCGGCTAGTCCGGCGGCGCCGGCAAGCACGCCCCACTTGAGCGCGCGTTCAGATGCCATGCTTGCCCAGCTTGCGGTACAAGGCCGCGCGGCTGATGCCCAGCGTTTTCGCCGCGTGGCTGATATTGCCGTTGAACTGCGCCAGTGTGGCGGCGATGGCCGCGCGCTCGATAGCGTCCAGCGTCAGATCGGCGCCCGCAGCGACCGGCATGGCGATAGCCGGCGCCGAGGCGATGACCGGCGCTTCGGCGCCCACAGCCCCTGCCGGCAATGCAGCCACGTTGCCCGCTGCGGCCACCGCGCCCACCATGCTGCCCGCAGCGCCGGCGCCGGCAGCGGCTGGCGCGACTGCGCTCCCGGCCGAGAGGCCGAAATCGTTGATCGCATACTCCAGGCCTTGACCGAGGATCACGGCGCGCTCACAAGCATGCCTCAGCGCGCGCACATTGCCCGGCCAATCGTAGCGCATCAATGCATCGGCGGCGGAAGCGCTCATATTGCGCAGCGGCCGTTGATACTGTTCCTCATACACGCGCAGGTAATGACGCAGCAGCAGCGGCACATCCTCGCGCCGCTCGCGCAAAGGCGGCACGCGGATCACGATGGTATTCAGCCGGAACAGCAAATCGGCGCGGAACACCGAGGGATCGAACAGCCGCGCCTCATCCAGGTTGGTGGCGCTGATGATGCGCACATCGATGGACTCCGGCTTGTCGGCGCCGATCGCCGTCACCTCGCGTCGCTCCAGCGCTGTCAACAGCTTGGCCTGCGCGGCCAACGGCATGTTGCCGATTTCGTCGAGGAACAACGAACCGCCGCGCGCCGCCTGGAAGCGTCCCGCCCTGTCGGCCTTGGCGTCCGTAAATGAGCCCTTACGATGCCCGAACAACTCGCTCTCGAAAGTCGACTCGGGCAAAGCGCCCATGTCCACCGCCAGCAGCGTGCCCGCCGCGCGGCGCGACGCCGCGTGGATCGCCCGCGCCACCAGCTCCTTGCCGACGCCGTTCTCGCCCAGCACCATCACATTGGCCTCGGTCGGCGCCACGCTGGCGATCAAGCCCTTCAACTCCTGCATGGCGCGCGAGTCGCCCATCAACTCCGGCGAGCCGGCCGCGCCGCCGCGCACCGCCTCGCGCCGCGCCAGCGCCTGGTCCACCGCCGCGATCAGGCGCGCATTGTCCCAAGGCTTGGTGATGAAATCTCCCGCGCCGCGCTTCAGCGCTTCCACCGCCAGCGGCACGTCGGCATACGCCGTCATCGCGATCACCGCCGGAGGCCGTGCCTGCGCGCGTAACTGGTCCAGCAGCGCCAGGCCCTCCGCGCCGTTGATGCGGCCCGGCGTGAAGTTCAGGTCCAGCAGCACCACGTCTGGCACCGCACGCGCCAGCAGCGCGGGCAGGCCTGCGGGATCGCTCAACGTGGCGACCTGGCCATAGCGGCGGCGCAGCAGCAGTTGCGCGGCGGTGGCGACATCGGGGTCGTCGTCGAGGATCAGGATATAGGCGGACATGCGGCCATTCTAGCAGCCGTCTGGACCCTGTAAATGACCACCTGCGGCGCCTGTTCGCTAGTGAACAGCGCCGGGTGTCCGGAAATGAACACTCGGCCGCCCGCAAGGCCTGAAAACCGCATTTTCAGCATGGCACAGCGTTTGCAGTAAGCCCCGTATGCACATGAAAAAAAAATTCGAGACCATCCCACCGCACAATGGCTCCGGCATGGATGCGGTGGTGCCGCGCCGTCACGGCAAGCGTATCGCCATCATTGCGGCGGTGCTGGTGGCGCTGGCCGCCGCCGGCGCCGTACTGTGGTCATGGATGCCGCGCGGCCTGCAGATCGATGGCGCCGACCTGCGCACCGGCCAGGCCGCGCGCGGCGTGTTCGTGGACGAAGTGATTGTGCGCGCCAGGGCCGAACCGCTCAACTCCGTCATCCTCGACGCCGTCGAATCGGGACGCGTGGAAGAAGTCTTCGCCAGCGACGGCGCGCTGGTGAAACAGGGACAGCTGCTGTTCCGCATCTCCAACCCGCAGCGCAACCTGGAACTGCTGGCGCGGCAGTCCGAGCACGCGGTCAGCATCTTCAACCTGTCCAACCTGCGGGTGTCGCAGCAGGCCAGCGCCAGCGAACACCAGCGCCGCCTGGACGACCTGCAGTTCGCGCTCGATCAAACCAGCAAGCAGCACGCGCGCAACGTCAAGCTGGCGGCGCAAGGCTATATATCCAGTGTCGCGCTGGAGGAATCGGCCGACCGCTTGGCGCAGCAGCAGCGCGCCCTCACGCAGGAACAGCAATCGCGCGCCGCCGAGCTGCGTGTGCGCGACGACGCCGAGCAGCAGCTGGAAACCGCCATCCACGGCCTGAACTCCGGCCTGAAGCTGGTGTCGGCCACGGTGGATGCGCTGGCCGTGCGCGCGCCGGTGGCGGGAAGGCTGACCAATTTCCGCCTGCAGGTGGGCGAGTCCATCGCCACCGGCAAGAACATCGGCCGCATCGACGACCCGGAACGCTTCAAGCTCTCCGCCAGCGTGGACGAGTACTACCTGAACCGCATGGCGGTTGGCCGCCACGCCAACGTGCAGCAGGACGGCCGCAGCTACGCCGCCGACATCGGCACCATCTACCCGCAGATCAAGGAAGGCCGCTTTACCGTTGAAATGGTGTTCACGCGGGGGCAGCCGCCGGTGCTCAATCCCGGCCAGAGCCTGGACGCGCGCATCACGCTGGGCGAACCGGCCACCGCGCTGCTGCTGCCGAATGGCGCCTTCATCAACGACAGCGGCGGCGCCTGGGTGTATGTGCTGGACGCGGCCGGCCACAACGCCGAGCGCCGCACGGTGCGCATCGGCCGCCGCAGCAACAGCCAGGTCGAAGTGCTGGCCGGCCTGGCCGCCGGCGAAAAAGTCATCCTGTCCAGCTATGCGGCCTATGGAAATTCACCACGTCTGCAAATTACGCAGTAACCTCTCACTACACTAGCCAAGGTACCCCCACATGCTCAAACTCGTCGGCATCAGCAAAATCCACCAAGCGGGAGAAATCCAGACCACGGCGCTGGACCGTATCGACCTGCACATCGAGGCGGGTGAATACGTCGCCATCACCGGCCCTTCCGGTTGCGGCAAATCGACCATGCTCGGCATCCTCGGTCTGCTGGACGTGCCGACGCGCGGCGAGTACTGGTTCGAAGGCCAGAACGTGGCCGGCTGGAGCGAGGCGCAGCTGAACAAACTGCGGCGCGGACGCATCGGCTTCATCTTCCAGAGCTTCAACCTGATCGAAGAACTGACCGTGTTCGAAAATGTGGAACTGGCGCTTGAATACAATGGCACGCCGGCGCGCGAACGGCGCGAGCGCGTGACGGCGATGCTGAACAAACTGGGCGTGGGCCATCGCGCCAGCCACCGGCCGTCGCAGCTGTCCGGCGGCCAGCAGCAGCGCGTGGCGATCGCGCGCGCACTGGTCTCCGGCCCCGCCGTGCTGCTGGCCGATGAACCGACCGGTAACCTGGACAGCGCCCATGGCGATGAAGTCATGCGCCTGCTGCGCGAGATCAACGCCGACGGCACGACGGTGGTAATGGTCACCCACTCGCCCGACCATGCGGCGCAAGCCTCGCGCACCCTGAATCTGCTGGACGGCCGCGTCATGGTCGACGCCTTGCAAGCGGCATAATGCTGCGCAACCTCCGCCTCGGCTGGCGCCTGCTGCTGCGCCAGCCGCTCAACAGCGCCGTCGAGCTGCTCGGCCTTGCGGCCGCATTCGCCGTGTGCTTCGTGCTGCTGGCGTTCGTGCAGTATTCGTTCAGCTACGACCGCGATGTGCCGCAGCGGGAGCGCGTGTACATCATCAAGCACCGCCTGAATTTCATCCCGCAACCGCAATGGATGGAGTACACGCCGTTCGCACTACGCGGCGTTGCCCTGCAAAGCGGACTGCCGCTGCAAGTGAGCGCCTGGTGGCCGCGCACGGCGACACTGGAACAGAACGGCGCGGCGCGCGAAGTGGACGTCACGGCGGTTGATCCGGCGTTCGAAAGCATCGCCAGCCTGCGCGCCACGCAAGGTAATCTGCAGCAGGCGCTGACCATGCCGGACGGCTTGGCGCTGACGCCGCAGGCGGCGCTGCAGCTGCTCGGCCGGGCCGACGCCATGGGCCGCACCGTCGTCGTCAACGGCCAGACGCTGCAAGTGCGCGCCATGCTGCCGGAACGGCCATCCAACAGCACCATACAATTCGGCGCGCTGGTCGGCGTCGGCAGCGCGCTCTGGCCCGAGAAGGAGAAGCAGGAAGCGCTATCCAACTGGATGGGCATCGCCGGCCGCATTTACGTCAAGACCAACCTTCCGCCGCATCAGCTGCAGGCGGCGCTGCAAAAAGTCATCGATCAGGCCCCGTGGGCCAGCATGGCGACGCCGGAGATGAAGGTGGCGCTGGGCGGACGCAAGATGGTCGACATCGGCCTTGGCGCGCTGGCCGACGCCTATTTCGATCGCAGCGTGGCCAACACCATGGGCGCCGGCCCGCGCGGCGACATGCGCCAGGTGCTGGCGCTCGGCGCGGCCGGTGTATTGGTCCTGCTGCTGGCCGTGGTCAACTACATCAACCTGGCGACGGTACGCACCTTGCGCCGCCAGCGCGAGATCGCCGTGCGCCGCGTAATGGGCGCGTCCACGCGCCAGCTGCTGGCGCAGTTTATGACCGAGGCGGTGCTATTGTCGGTGGCCGCCGCCGCGCTGGGCGTGCTGCTGGCGTGGCTGCTGCTGCCGCTGGCGTCCGGCCTGCTGCAACGGCAACTGGAGGGCGTGCTGACACCGCTCTCGGTGGCGGCCTGCCTGGCCTTCGGCGCGCTGGTGGGCGCGGCGGCCGGCGCGTATCCGGGCTGGCTGGCGCGCGGCGTCGACATGCGCGCCACGCTGGCGCAGCGCAGCGGCGAAACCGCCGGCGGCGCATGGTTGCGGCGCGCGCTGACCGCCGTACAGTTCAGCGTTGCCATCGGCATGGGCAGCGTGGCGCTGGCCATGCTGTGGCAGACGCAGTTTGCCGCCGGCGCATCGCCGGGTTTCGATCCATCGCCGCTGTTGGTGGTGGAGATGCAGCAGGACATCAACCAACCGGCGGCGCGCGCCCTGCGCGACGCCATCGCCCAACTGCCCGGCGTGGCGGGCGTGGCCGATAGCCGCAGCGTGCCGGGCCGCGACGACCATACCGGCACCCGCTCCAGCAGCACGTTCAAACGGATCGACGGCAGCAACGTGGCGATGCCGATGCAAATGGTGGGCAAGGACTTTTTCCAGGTCTACGGCGTAAAGCCGCTGGCGGGCCGCATGTTCCAAACCGACGGCGAAGAGAGCGCGGTGCTGAACCAGGCGGCGGTGCGCGCGCTGGGCTGGTCCTCGGCGCAGGAAGCGCTGGGCCAGCGCATCAACGACAGCAATCTGCGCGTGGTGGGCGTGGCGCCGGAGCTGCGCTGGCACACGCTGCGCGAGCAGGCCGCGCCCTTGATGTATGTGCTGTCGCAGGACAGCCGCCTGCTCACCGTACGGCTCAATGACGTCGGCAGCGCGGGCACCGGCGTGGAGCAGGCGATCGCCAGCGCATGGCAGCGCTACTTCCCCACGCAGGCGCCGGTGATCCGGCACGCCGCCGGCTATTACGCCGAGGCCTATGCGGACGACGTCCTGGTGGCCGGCCTGCTGGCCTGCGCCACGGCGGTGGTGCTGATGCTGGCGGCATTCGGCATCTACGTGCTGGCGGCGCACAGCGTGCAGCGACGCGCGCGCGAGATCGTGCTGCGCAAGCTGCATGGCGCGGGCGGCGCGGCGATTGCGACGCTGGTCGGGCGCGAGTTCCTGCTGCTGACGATGGCGGCGGCCCTGATCGCGCTGCCGCCGGCCTGGCTGGCGATCGCGCACTATCTGGCGCCGTTCGCCGAGCGCACGCCGCTCGGCGCCTGGGCGCCGCCGGCGGCGCTGGGCTTCGCCCTGCTGGTGGCGGCGGCGGCCACCGCGCGCCATACGTGGTCGGCGATGCGCATGGCGCCGGTGCAAGCGCTGCGCACATAAAAAAGGCAGCCCGCAGGCTGCCTTCTTACCGATACCGCTTGCTTAGTTCACGGTCAGCAGTTCGATGTCGAACACCAGCGTGGAGTTGGCCGGGATGCCAGTTTTCACGTCCGCGCCGTAGCCCTGGTCCGGCGGGATGATCACGGTACGCTTGCCGCCCACCTGCATGCCGGTCAAGCCGGTGCTGAAGCCGGCCACCACGCCGGTACCCACGGTGACGGACAATGCGGTTCCGCCGACGTTGCTGTCGAACTGCGTACCCTTGCGGTTGGCGCGGGTGCCGTCATACAGCCAGCCGGTATACCGCACGGTGACGGCTTTGCCGACTGTCGCCGTGGCGCCGGTGCCGATAGCGACTTCGGTGATGGTGGTCACGGTCGGCGGTGGCACGCTAGGAATCGTGACGGCCTTGGTGACATTGACCATCGTGAACTCAACCACCATCGGCGACTTTACAGGGATGGCGGGATCGATGACGCCGTTGGTATTGGTCTTATCGAGCGCGTAGGCGCCGAAGGCCAAACTGGCCGGCAACACCGCAATGCGTTTGCCGCCCGGCTGCATACCCAGCAGCGCCAGATCCCAGCCAGTAGCCACCGGCAGATTGCCGCCCGGCAGAGCACCCACGCCCACGGTGCCGCTCAGCGGCGCGCCGGCGTCCACGCTGCTCTGAACCTTGGTGCCTTTGCCGTCGGTCTTGGTCGAGTCGTATAGATAGCCTACGGAATGGTAGACGACGGTGTCGCCCGCCTCCGCGGTCAGGCCGCTGCCGACTGCGGTGGTGGTGAGCTTGTAGTCCGGTTGCGGCACGATCACCTCGGTCGGAGTCTTGGCGCCGCCGCCGCAGGCGGTCAACACCGCTGCGCAGGCCGCAACGGCGATAAATTGCAACATCGATTTCATTATTTACCTTTGATGAGTATGCGTATTCGGTAGTCCCGGCGCAGAAGTTTAGCAGACGGCGCCACTTCCACTCCGGGCACTACATTCAGTTACATTTATTTGTATTCAAATTTCCACTTGCGTGCCAAGTTCGATCACGCGGTTCGGTGGGATCTGGTAGTAGTCGGCGGCGCCGCGCGCGTTGCGCGACATGGCCACGAACAGGTGCTCGCGCCAGGTCGACATGCCGGAACCCGGCGCCGAGATCACCGTCTGGCGGGCGATGAAGAACGAGGTCTCCATCATCTCGAACGGCAGGCCGAGGCACTCGCACAAGGCCAGCACGCGCGGGATGTCCGGTTCGTCCTTGAAACCGTAGTAGACGTTGAGCTGATAGCACTGGTGGCCCAAATCCGTCACCTTGACCTGCTCGGCCTCCGGCACCCACGGCTCCTCGACCACGTGCACGGTGAAGAACACCACGCGCTCGTGCAGCACCTTGTTGTGCGACAGGTTGTGCAGCAGCGCGTGCGGCACGCCGTCGCTTTCGCCGCGCAGGAACACGGCCGTGCCGTACACCCGGGTCGGCGGCGCCACGAACAGCGAGGACAGGAAGTCTTCCAGCGGAATCGCGTGCTTTTGCAGGTTTTCGAACACCAGCTCGCGGCCGCGCTTCCAGGTCAGCATCACGGTGAACAGCACGGCGCCCAGCAGCAGCGGGAACCAGCCGCCGTGGAACAGCTTTAGGGTGCTGGCCGAGAACAGCAGGATATCGAGCGCCAGGAAGAAGCCGGTGGCGGCGAAGCACAGCACCAGCGGCAGGTGCCAGCGGTAGCGGATCACGAAGAAGGTCAGCACGGTGGTGGCCAGCATGGTGGCGGTGACCGCGATGCCGTAGGCGCCGGCCAGCTTGTCGGAGGAGCCGAAGCCCACCACCGCCAGCAGCACCACGCCCAGTTGCAGCCAGTTGACCGCCGGGATGTAGATCTGGCCGATTTCGGTGGCCGAGGTGTGCATGACGCGCATGCGCGGCAGCAGGCCCAGTGCGATGGCCTGCTTGGTCATCGAGAAGGTGCCGGAGATGGTGGCCTGCGAGGCGATCACCGCCGCCAGCGTGGACAGCACCACCAGCGGATACACGCTCCAGTCGCCCAGTTGATGGAAGAAGGGATTGTCGACCGATTCCGGACGCGTGAGCAGCAGCGCGCCCTGGCCCAGGTAGTTCAGCGCCAGCGCCGGGAACACGACCATGAACCATGCGGCGCGGATCGGCTTCTTGCCGAAGTGGCCCATGTCGGCGTACAGCGCCTCGGCGCCCGTCATCGACAGCACCACCGCGCCCAGCGCGACGAAGGCGATCATGCGGTTTTCGTACATGAAGCGCAGCGCGTGGAAGGGACTGAGCGCGGCCAGGATTTGCGGCGCTTCGATGATGTTGACCACGCCCATGACCGACAACGCGGCGAACCACACCACCATGATCGGGCCGAAGAAGCGACCGATGCCGGCGGTGCCGTGGCGCTGCATGGCGTACAGGGTAATCAGCACGATGATGGTGAGCGGGACGATGTACTGCTCCAGTCCCGGCGCGGCCACTTCCAGGCCCTCGATCGCGCCCAGCACCGAGATGGCGGGCGTGATCACGCTATCGCCGTAGAACATGGTGGCGCCGAACACCCCCAGCAGCATCAGCGGATAGTGCCAGCCTTGCGCGACCTTGCTGACCGAGTTGAGCGCCAAGGCCATCAGCGCCATGATGCCGCCCTCGCCGCGGTTATCGGCGCGCAGCACCAGGCTGACGTATTTGAGCGAGACGATGATGGTCAGGCCCCAGAAAATCAGGGAGACGATGCCCAGCAGATTGCCCTCGCTCAGCGCCAGGCCATGCTCGGGATCGAAGACGGTTTTGAGGGTGTAGAGAGGGCTGGTACCAATGTCGCCATAGACTATGCCGACAGCCGACAGCGTGAGTGCCGCGAGACTGCTTTTCTTGTGTTGCTCGGTCAAGATTGCACCTGTTGTTGTTTTGGTGCATTGCACAATAGGATAAGACTATGCAAAAGGCAAGTAGATTTTGGCATACGCAGGCGTTCCAAATGGTCAATAGTGAGAGTGTACGCCGCCGCGAACGCGAGCGCGAGCGCAGTTCGGGACGATCAGCGATAATGATCGACCTTCCCTTACTTTTCTGCGTTGCGCCCCATGAATTCAGGTATTTTATTTGCGACGCTGGCGTTTCTGTGCTGGGGCCTGTTCCCGCTGTACTTCCACGCCATCAACGAAGTGCCGCCGCAGGAAATCCTGGCGCACCGCATGCTGTGGTCATTGTTGTTCCTGGTGGTGGTGCTGGGGGTGCGCCAGCAGTGGAAATGGCTGCCCAGGGTGCTGCGCCAGCCGCGCGTGCTGGCCAGCTTTATCGCCAGCGCCCTGCTGCTGACGGCCAACTGGGGCGTGTATATTTGGTCGGTGAACAACGGCCACGTGCTCGACGCCAGCCTCGGTTACTTCATCAATCCGCTGGTCAATGTGCTGCTGGGCGTGGTGGTGCTGAAGGAAAGCCTGCGGCGCGGCCAGTGGCTGGCGATCGCGGTGGCGGCCGGCGGTGTGGCCTGGCTGACCTGGCAGGCCGGCCAGCTGCCGTGGATTGCCTTAATTTTAGGCATCACCTTCGGCGGCTACGGCCTGCTGCGCAAGACGGCGGCGCTGGCGGCGCTCGAAGGCCTGTCGCTGGAAACCATGATCCTGTTCCCGCTGGCGCTGGCGTATGTGTTGTGGCTGAGCTATCACGGCCAGAACACCTTCCTCAACACGCCGCACGACCGCACCCGCTGGCTGCTGGCGGCGGCCGGGCCGATCACCGCGATTCCGCTGCTGCTGTTCGCGGCCGGCGCGCGCAAGATTCCGATGGCGGTGCTGGGACTGCTGCAATACCTGTCGCCCACCATGCAGGCGCTGCTGGGCGTGTGGGTGTTCCACGAAGCCTTCCCGGTCGAGCGCCTGACCGGCTTCCTGATCATCTGGGCGGCGCTGCTGCTGTACGTGGCCGAAGGGCTGTGGGCGAGCAAACGCGCTAAATAGTGGGAAGATGACGCGATTTATCGTATCCTGTCGTCCTTCCCTGCATTTCACCTTCACTGAGATTCTCAATGGCAAATTACGTCTATACCATGAACCGCGTGGGCAAAATCGTCCCGCCCAAGCGCCAGATTCTGAAAGATATTTCGCTGTCCTTCTTCCCGGGCGCGAAGATCGGCGTGCTGGGCCTGAACGGCTCCGGTAAGTCGACCTTGCTGAAAATTATGGCAGGCATCGACACCGACATCCAGGGCGAAGCCCGTCCGATGCCGGGCCTGAACATCGGCTACCTGCCGCAGGAACCGCAGCTGGACCCGGAAAAAACCGTGCGCCAGGAAGTCGAATCGGGCCTGGGCGAAGCGTTTGAGGCGCAAGCCAAGCTGGACGCCGTGTACGCCGCCTACGCCGAGGAAGACGCCGACTTCGACGCGCTGGCCGCCGAGCAGGCGCGCCTGGAAGCGATCATTTCGTCGTCCGACGGCGGCAACCTGAACCTGCAACTGGAAATGGCCGCCGACGCGCTGCGCCTGCCGCCATGGGACGCCAAGGTCGGCATCCTGTCCGGCGGTGAAAAGCGCCGCGTGGCGCTGTGCAAGCTGCTGCTGTCCAAGCCGGACATGCTGCTGCTCGACGAACCAACCAATCACCTGGATGCGGAATCGGTCGAATGGCTGGAGCAGTTCCTGCTGCGCTTCCCGGGCACCGTGGTCGGCATCACCCACGATCGCTACTTCCTCGACAACGCCGCCGAATGGATCCTGGAACTGGACCGCGGCCATGGCATTCCATGGAAAGGCAACTACTCGTCGTGGCTGGACCAGAAGCAGGACCGCCTGAAGCAGGAAGAAGCCACCGAATCGGCCCGCCAGCGCGCGCTGCAAAAAGAACTGGAATGGTCGCGTCAGAATCCGAAGGCGCGCCAGGCCAAGTCCAAGGCCCGCCTGGCCCGCTTCAACGAGCTGAGCGAGTACGAATACCAGAAGCGCAACGAGACCCAGGAGATCTTCATTCCTGTGGCCGAGCGTCTGGGTAACGAAGTCATCGAATTCAAGAACGTGTCCAAGGGCTTCGGCGACCGCCTGCTGCTCGACAACGTCTCGTTCACGATTCCGCCGGGCGCCATCGTCGGCATCATCGGCCCGAACGGCGCCGGTAAATCGACGCTGTTCAAGATGATCGCCGGCATCGACAAACCGGACAGCGGCGAAGTGCTGATCGGCCAGACCGCGCGCGTGTCGCTGGTCGACCAGAACCGCGACAAGCTGCAGGATGCCAAGACCGTGTTTGAAGACGTGTCGGGCGGCGCCGACATCCTGAGCGTGGGCCGCTTCGAAATGCCATCGCGCGCCTACCTGGGCCGTTTCAACTTCAAGGGCGGCGACCAGCAGAAGATCGTCGGCAACCTGTCCGGTGGTGAACGTGGCCGCCTGCACCTGGCGAAGACGCTGCTCAAGGGCGGCAACGTCCTGCTGCTCGATGAACCGTCGAACGATCTGGACATCGAAACCCTGCGCGCGCTGGAAGATGCGCTGCTGGAGTTCGCCGGTTCCGTGATGGTGATCTCGCACGATCGCTGGTTCCTGGACCGCATCGCCACCCACATCCTGGCGTTCGAAGGCAACTCCCAAGTCACCTTCTTCGACGGCAACTACCAGGAGTACGAAGCCGACAAGAAGAAACGCCTGGGCGAAGAAGGCGCCAAGCCGAAGCGTATTCGCTACAAGCCGCTGACCAACTAATCAGCTTCGCGAATGAGAAGGGCCTGCATAAGCAGGCCCTTTTTTTTATGCCAGGCGCTTAGAAGTTATAGCGCAGGCCGGCGGTGATGGCGCCGGCTTTGCGGCCGGTGTCGATGTCGTTCTTGCCGTAGTTTTCATACTCCAGCGAGACCTTCACGTTTTTGTTGATGGCGTACTCGCCGCCCACCGAGGCGTACAGCGCGGTTTTGTTGTCGCTGCCGCTCACCGAGGCGATGCCCGAGGTGGTCACTTCGTTGTGGTTGCGCGCCACGCCCAGCTTGCCGAACACGGCGAAGTCCTGCGCTACCGGCCAGGTGCCTTTGCCGGCCACGTAGTACGAGTGGGCGTCGGTGTTGATGCCGCCGGCCGCGCCGCTACGGGTGTAGTTGTAGCTGCGCTTGCCGAAGTCGGTGTAACCGGCTTCCACCGCCCAGGTGCTGTCGATGTTGTAGCCACCGTAAACTTTGCCACCGGCCTTGTTGCCGCTTTGCTTGTCGCCGCTCACGGCGCCAGCGCCGGCGCTGTCGAAGTCATACCGGCTGCCGACCACGCCCGCACCGATGTAGGCGGTGCCGGCGGCGTCCTGCGTGTTTTGAGCATAAGCGGCAGTACCACCCAGGGCGGCTGCGGAAGCAACTAAAGCGTACAGAATTTTCTTCATGATTTTGATCTTTCAGCAAAAGGTTGAAACGAGACTTGCTTGGGATCGCAGTTACTAGTGAATTGCGATGGATCCAAGATAGCACTCTGAACAACCCTCGTCACTTCCGAATTAGTAAGAAGTGTGACGAGATGTAAGCCAAACGATCATTGGAAAATTTCAAGATCCGCCAAACTTAAAGTACGCTTAAAATTCCTCCCAATCCGTTGCCGATTCTTTAACAGCAGCCTTGGGCGCGGCTGGACGCGGCAATTTCACCATCGGTTTGGGCGCCACCCGCGACGCCGGACGCGGCCTGGCCGGCGGTGCCAGCGCCCCAGGCGCCTGCTCCACCCGGAACACGCTGACCAGTTCGGCCAACTTGCGCGCCTGGTCCTGCATCGCTTCCGACGCCGCCGCCGATTCCTCCACCAGCGCGGCATTCTGCTGGGTCACCTGGTCCATCTGCACGATGGCCTGGTTGATCTGCTCAATGCCGGTGGTCTGTTCGCTGCTGGCGGCCTGGATGTCGGCCATGATGTCGGTCACGCGCTGGATGCTGGAGACGATCTCGCGCATGGTCACGCCGGCCTCGTCCACCTGGCGCGCGCCGGCGCCGACCTTGCTAACCGACTCATCAATGAGTTGCTTGATTTCCTTGGCGGCCGAGGCCGAACGCTGGGCCAAGGTGCGCACTTCCGACGCCACCACCGCAAAGCCGCGCCCCTGCTCGCCGGCGCGCGCCGCTTCCACCGCCGCATTCAAGGCCAGGATATTGGTCTGGAAAGCGATGCCGTCGATGACGCCGATGATGTCGGCGATCTTGCCGGACGATTCGTTGATGGCGCCCATGGTGCCGATCACTTCGTCCACCACGGCGCCGCCCTTCTGCGCCACGCTGGAGGCCGAGCGCGCCAGTTCGTTGGCGTGCCGCGCGTGGTCGGCGTTGGCCTTGACGGTGGAGGTCAGCTCTTCCATGGAGGACGCGGTTTCCTCCAGCGCGCCGGCCTGCTCCTCGGTGCGCGCCGACAAGTCCTGCGTGCCGCTGGCGATCTGTGCCGACGCCGTGGCGATGGTGTCGGTGCCGCTGCGCACCTGGCCGACGATGCCGCCCAGGCTGTCGCGCATGGATTTCATGGCGAACAGCACGCTGCGGTTATCGTTGCGCCGCAGGTCGACATTCACGGTCAGGTCGCCATCGGCGATCTTGCCGGCCAGCCTGGCGACGTCGCCCGGCTCGCCGCCGAGCTGACGCATCAGCGCACGGGTAATCAGTACACCCAGCGCCAGGCCCGCGCCCAAGGAGGCCAACACGAGGCCGATCATCAGCGTGAAGCTGAAGCGGTACAGCTCGCCGGTGGACTTGGCCTTCTCGGCGGCGCGCCTTTCCTTCAGATCGGTCATCACGTCCAGCAGCTTGTCGAGACGGTCGGCCTGGGTGCGCGCGGCAAGTTGTGCGCGGTTGGCCTCGTCGCTGCGCTGCGCCAGCGGCTCGCCCTGCGCGCTGTCGAGCGCCGCCGTGATCAGGCGCTCATAATCCTTGGCGGGCTGGACATATTCATCGAGCAGTTTCTGGCCCTCGGCCGAAACGAACAGCGGCCGCGCCTTGGCCAGGTAATCGT
This sequence comes from Duganella paludis, assembly GCF_054461335.1. Classification (NCBI taxonomy): domain Bacteria; kingdom Pseudomonadati; phylum Pseudomonadota; class Betaproteobacteria; order Burkholderiales; family Oxalobacteraceae; genus Duganella; species Duganella paludis. Next base: position 3,125,749 of record NZ_CM136922.1, on the reverse strand, counting down.
TCATGGCGACCAGATAGCCTTGCACGTCGCCACGGATCTTGCTGCGCTCTTCCGCCGTCTGCGCCGCCAGGAAGGTGGTGCGCGAGCGGCCCGCGTAGATCAGGTTGATGTTGGCTTCCTTGATGTAGGAGAGTCCAACCAGGTCTTCGCGGTACATGGCGTCCGCCGCGCTGTTGAGCTGGCTCATGCTGACGATGCCGATGCAGGCGACGATCGCGCCCATCACCGAAATGCTGCTGAAGCCAGCGATAAGTTTGGTACCGACTTTCATGTTGCTAAACATATGTCCTCCCATGGTGAGGGGAATACGATAGCAGTCCGCACCGCGCCTTGCTCTGATTGTTGAACCGTGCGCGGCCCTGTCTAGAGAATTTGGCGGAACGTCAGGTTGATGCGCGGCCCGCGCGGCGTGCGTTCCTTGTTGATGCCGTGCAGCCAGTGCTGCTGCAGCGCACCCGCCATCAGCAGCAGGCAGCCGTCGCCCAGCGCCAGCTTGACGGTCTTCGGCAGCCGCCGGTGCTTGAGGATGAAGGTGCGCGGCGCGCCGAAGCTGACCGAGGCGACCGCCGGTTCCGGCCCCAGCTCGCGCTCGTCGTCGGCATGGAAGCCCATGCTGTCGCGCTCGTCGCGGTAGTAGTTGAGCAGCACGCTGTTGAAGCGCCGCCCGGTGGCCGCCTCGACGGCCTGCTTGATGTGCAGATGCAGCGCCGTGAACGGCTGCGGATGGAAGGTCTTGCCCGAGTATCGATAGCTGGCCTCGCCATGCCATGCCGACAGACGCGGCTGCATGTGCAATTTGCCCCACACCTGGATCTGTTCTGCGCGCCAGTCGGTCTCCGACAGCAGGCGCTGCATGACGACGTCCGGCGCCAGATCGAGCGCCAGCCGCTGCTGGAACCACAGCTCGCCATCTTCGATGGGGATGGGCGCAAGGCGGGTATCGTCGGCAAATAAGTCCATGCGCGGTATGATACCGGCAACACGCAAACGAGGAGTCACCGCATGAAAAAACGCCAGTTCCTGGGCACGGCCGCGCTGGCCGGTTTTTCCGCCGCCATCAGCCTGCCGGCGCGCGCCGCCGCTGGTGCCGCCGGCCCGACCCTGCTGACCATCACCGGCGCTATCGGCGCCGGCAATCGCGGCAAGCTCGATCCGGTGCGCGATCAGTTGATGTTCAAGCAGAAGCTGAGTTTCGACAAGGCGCACGCCTTCGACTACGCCGCGCTGACGGCGCTGCCGGCGATCACCATCAAGCCGACGCTGGAGTACGACGGCAAGCAGCACACACTGCGCGGTCCCTTGCTGTTGGATGTGGTGAAAGCGGCGGGCGCCAAAGCGGGCGACAACACCAGGCTGGTGCTGCGCGCGATCGACGGCTTTGCCGCCACCGTGACGGTGGCGCAGGCGCAAGCCCAGCGGTTTATCGTGGCGACCCACCTGGATGGCGCACCGATGGCGCTGGGCGGCCTGGGGCCGCTATGGGCGGTGTACGACGCCGACAAGATCCCCGACATGGCGGCTAAACCGGTCGCGGACCGGTTTGGCCAGTGCCCCTGGGGCCTGTATCACATCGAGGTGCAGGCGTAACGTTTAGACCTAAGCGTAAGCTTCCGCCAGGCTCATCACGCGCGGCGCGACGGTGATGCCGATGCCGTTGAATAGCGCGTTGATGGCGGCCATATTGGCTTCCAGCTCTTCCGCTTTCCAACCCTGGAACAGGTCGGTGCCGTCTTTCTGGAAGTGCAGATCGAGCACCTTGCCGCGATCCTTGTGGGTGTAGCCGCCGCTGTAGGTTTGCTTGAAGCCCAGTGCGGCCAGTTGCGCCAGCACTTCGCTAGGCGGATGGTCCGGATCGGTGGCGATGAACACACCGAAGGTCTTGCCCGGTGGTTTGGCGGCGATATCGACGTCGTAAATGCCAGGCGCTTTGGTGACGGTCGTACTCTTCAGAAATAACATGTTCTTACCCCTACTATCAATTTGGCGCCGGTTTAGCTTGCAGCTTAAGTTCTTGTAGAAAACATTCTAAGAATCAAGCTTATTGCTAATTCAGAGGTTTGTCGACTGATCCCGTACTTATTTTGTGAATTCGTACCATTACAACTGCAAAGCAATGTCCGGGACAAAGCCGGCGTCACCTTAAAATATAGTTGTTAAGTAGTAATTTGCAAGGAGTTACGCACCAATGCGCTACTTCTGATGCTTTCTGCGCGCCAGCTCCACGGTCGGCGCGACGAGCGCCCGATACAACGCTCCAGTCTCCTCGTCCCATGCGTCGACCGCCTGCTGCTGGCGCGCCACGGTCGCCATGTCGCCGCGCGCGATGGGACCGCTCAGCGCGGCGGCCGCGCCTAGGCGAAACACATTGGCCATCGACTCGCTCGCCAAGGGCTGGGCCAGTTCGCGCGCCACCGCCTCCGGAATGCCGGCGGCCTGATAGGCGCGCAGGGCGGCGTCCAGCACGGTCACCAGATAATTACTGGCGAACACGGCGGCCGAGTGGTACACGGTTTTGGCGGCGGCCTCGATCCGCACCGGCCGCGCGCCGATGGCTTCCAGCGCCGGCGTGAGCACGGCCAGCGCCGCTGCATCGCCCTCGATGCCGCAGAAGGTGCCTGAAAATTGTGCAGCCACGGCGGCCGGATCGGCAAAACTGCGGATCGGATGCACGCTGGCCACCAGCGCCCCGGCATCACGCGCCGCCTGCAGGCGGTCGGACGCCAGCGCGCCGCTGCAATGAAACACGATGCTGCCCTGCAGCGCCACGGCCCGCGCCAGCGCCTCGCAGGCGGACACAATCTGGTCGTCGCCCACCGCCAGCAGGTGCACGGCGGCCGGCTGAAGCTGCTCGTAGGCGGTCGCCACCATGCCGGCCCCCATGAAATCGACGGCCTGCTGCGCAGAGGCGGCCGAACGCGTCAGCACCTGGCGCAGCTCAAACCCGCCCTGCCCGGCCAGCAAACGTCCGAGCACGCGGCCGACATGGCCCGCGCCGATCAGGTTCAAGGTCGCCGGCATCAAAAACCTGATCCCGGCTGCTTGAGGAACTCCAGCTCGGCCGGGGTCGATGCCCGTTCCAGAATGGCGTTGCGGTGCGGGAAGCGGCCGAAGCGGCGGATCACCTCGCGATGGCGCTTGGCGTAGTCGAACATGCCGTCCAGGCCTTCGATGGTGGCGGGAGCGGCTCCGCTGGCGTGCGCTTCGTCGGCCATGCGGCTGAACAGCGCCACGGATTGCTCCTGCATCGCCATGTCTTCCGCGTGTTCCAGCGGCAGGTAGATGAAGGCGCGCTGCAACGGCGGCAGTTGCTGGTCTTCGCCGGCCTCGATCATGTCCAGCGCGGCCTGCAAGGCGAGATGGTCGCCGGCGAACGACAGCGGCGTGCCGCGATACACATTGCGGCAAAACTGGTCCAGCAGCAGGATGTTCGCCAAAGCCGCCGCCGGCCCTTCCGCCGCCCAGCGCTGCAGGCCGCCTTCCAGCGCCTGCGCGATCTCCTCGCCGAAACGCCGCTCGATCTCGCGGTCGAAGGCCGCGTCTTTTTGAAACCATACACGGCGCGGCGCATCGGCCGCCTGGCCTTGGGCTGGCTGGAACCAGAAATCGAATACGGCCTGGGCTTGTGCATTCATATCAGTTGCGTGCGTGGGTAAGTTGGAAACTGTGGATGCCCTCAAATTCGGCTAACTCCGCCGATAACACCGCCATCGGTGCGCCACTGCGCTTGCTCAGGGCGATGGCGACGAAGCGCCATTCCTGCATGCCGCCGTCGCTGCCTATCATCAGCGAGCCGCCGGCGATTTCATAACCGCGCTGCAACGCCATGGCCCTGAGCGCGGGCTCCTGCGGCTTGTAGCCGGCCTTGAAGCGCATGGTAATGGCGATGGCGTGCCGCGACGGCAGCCAAGCTTCCACCCGGGTCAGGAAGATCATCGAGCCGGCGCACAACATGGCCAGGCCGATCGCGCCCAGGTAGAAGCCGACGCCGACCATCACACCGATCACCGACGAGGCCCAGATCGAGGCCGCCGTGGTCAGGCCGCTGATATTGAAGCCCTCGCGCATGATGACACCGGCGCCGAGAAAGCCGATGCCCGTGACGATGCCTTGGACGATGCGGGTGGGATCCGAATTGACCAGGTATTGCGACACGTGGCCGCCAAACCAGTGCGCCGGGTAGCCGCCGATCACGGTCAGCGCGGCCGAGGCCATGCACACCAGGCCGTAGGTGCGCATGCCGGCGGCGCGGCCGTGATAGGAGCGCTCGTAGCCCACCAGCAGCCCCAGCCCCAGCGCGCCCAGCAAGTTCAACAAAATCACCGCGTTGGTGGCGATTTCGGCATGGGACCAATACGCTTGCAGGAATTCCAGTGCGGGCATGGTGAGCCTCTTTCTTATTTTTTGACGAGTTGCTTTTCGAAGGCGATATCGAGTTTGCTCACGCGTTTCGGCGCCTCCGGTGCGATGGTTTTGACGAAGGCGACAAAGTCATCCAGCTCCAGCGGTGGGCACAAGGGTGGATTGCCGGCGCCTTCGGACAGGAAAAAGTGGCCGCTGCCGGTAACCGACATCGAATACTTCTCGTTGCCGGTGCGGCGTTTCAGGCGATCTACCGCCGTGGTGGCTCGGGTTGCACGTCCGCTCATACATTCTCCGTTCGGTTTTCCAGCCAGGCCAGCGCGGCGCCGGACACTAGCGGCGACAGGCGCTTGCGCACCGTGGCGTGGTAATCATTGAGCCAGCGCTTCTCATCGTCGCGCAACAGCAGTGGGTCGATGCAGCGCGTGTCGATCGGGCACAGCGTCAGCGTTTCGAAGGTGAGGAATTCGCCGAATTCGGTCTGGCCGGCGGCGCGGTTCAACACCAGGTTTTCGATGCGGATGCCCCAGCGGCCCAGCCGGTACAGGCCCGGCTCGATCGAGGTAATCATGCCTGGCTCCATGGCCGTGTGCGGCTCCGGCATGGTGGACGGCGAGATCGATTGCGGGCCTTCATGCACATTCAGGAAATAGCCGACGCCGTGGCCGGTGCCGTGACCGAAGTCCAGCCCCTCGGCCCACAGCGGCGCACGGGCGATGGCGTCCAGCATCGGCGACTTGGTGCCGCGCGGGAAGCGGGCCGCCGACAAGGCGATCATGCCCTTCAGCACCAGCGTGAAGTCGCGGCGCTGTTCGTCGTTGATGCCGCCGACCGCCACCACGCGGGTGATGTCGGTGGTGCCGCCCAGATATTGGCCGCCGGAATCAATCAACAGCAGGCCCTCGCCCTCGATGATGGCGTGGCGTGCCTCGGTGGCGCGGTAATGCATGATCGCGCCGTTGGCGCCGAAACCGGCAATGGTGGCAAAACTCGGGCTGACGAAACCGGGGCGGCGGGCGCGGGCGGCGGTGATCTGGCGGTCGATCTCGACTTCGGTCAGCGGGGCGCGTACCGGGTTGGCCAGGGTCTGTTCCAGCCAGGCGAAGAATTCGCACAGGGCGGCGCCGTCCTGCTCCATGGCGGCGCGCACGTGGATGGCGTCCGGCTCGCTCTTGCGCGACTTGGCCAGGGTGGTCGGATTGATCGCTTCGACCACCTTGAGCTTGGCCGGCAGCCATTGGCGGGTGCCGTAGGTGACGCGGCGCGGGTCGAGCAACACGGTGGCGTCGGCCGGCAAGGCGCCCAGGGCGGCGGCGGCCGAGGCGTAGGGCGCGACGTCGATGCCTTCCTCGGCCAGGGCGGCGCGCAGTTCCGGGGTGATCTTGCCGTCGGCCACATACAAAGTGGCACGCGTAGGGGTGACCAGGGCATGCGCCAGGAAAATCGGGTTGAAATTGACGTCGGCGCCGCGCAGGTTGAACAGGTAGGCGATGTCGTCCAGCGTGGAAATCAGGTGGCGGCTGGCGCCGGCCTGCTGCATGGCGCCGCGCAGCTCGGCCAGCTTGCCGCTGCGGCTTTTCGAGGCGTAGGGCGGCAGATGTTCGTAGACCGGCGCGGCCGGCAGCGGCGGACGGTCTGGCCAGACTTGCTCCAGCAGATCGAGATCGGTGCGCAGCGTGACGTTTTTGGCGTCCAAGGCGGTTTGCAGCAGGCGGGCGATCGCCAGGCCGAGCACGGCGCCGTCCACCGACAGCGCCTGGCCTGCTTTCAGATGGCTTGCCAACCAGTCAACATATTGCACGCTGGCGCCGGAGGTCAGCTTCATCAGCTGGATGCCGGTGCCGGCCAGTTGCTGTTCGGCCTGGGTCCAGTAGCGGGCGTCGGTCCAGACGCCGGCGAATTCCTGCGTGACGATCAGGGTACCGACCGAGCCGGTGAAACCCGAGGCCCATTCGCGGCCCTGCCAGCGTTCGGGCAAATATTCGGACAGGTGCGGATCGGCTGACGGAATCATCAGCGCATCGATCTGCTGCTGTCGCATTGCCGCCCGCAACAAGGCGATGCGTTCGGCGACTTGGGTGGAGTCTGGAGTATTCATGGAAAAGTTCAAAATAGCTTGTTGCCATGATACCGCGATTAGCTGATCTACCGCTAAACACGTGTGGAATCACAATGATTAAATGGCCCAGCTTGTTGTGCAATCAGCGCGGGACTATATTGATCATGATCGTCTCATTTCGACACAAAGGACTACGCAAGTTTTTCGAATCTGGCGACCGCGCTGGAATCCAGCCTCATCATGCGACACGGCTACGATATTTGCTCACAGTATTGGATGCTGCGGAAACAATTGAGGGTATGAATCGACCAGGATTCCGTTTGCATCCGCTGAGAGCAGTGAAGACACAACGCTGGTCAGTACACGTTGACGGAAATTGGCGAATCACTTTCGAGTTTATCGATGGAAATGCTCATATTATTGACTATGAGGATTATCACTAATGGAAATGTACGATCCCATGCCTCCGGGCGAGGTTATCGCCGAAATGTATTTGCGACCCAATAAGATCAGCGCCCGGCAATTTGCAGCGCAATTGGGTGTGTCGGCTTCAACCATAAATCGTCTGTTGAATGGCCAAACGAGAATAACTCCCGCCATGGCGGAGCGGCTTTCTAAAGTCGTCGGCATGTCGGTGGGCTCGTGGATCCGATTGCAGGAAATGCAGGACCGCTGGCGGGAGAGGCTGCGCAACGCCGCTTAGCGCGCCGGATTTTGGCGAGTTCGCGCCAATAATTGGCATAAATTGGGCAAAAAAATTGGCGCTAAGCCTGATAATGCCGTAATCCGTCCAAGTCGAGTATGCGGATACCGCCGTAATCGAGACTCAACAGCCCCTCCTTCTCCAACAGCTGCAAAGCCTGGTTCGCGCGCTGGCGCGATGCACCCGATAACAATCCCAATTCCTCCTGCGAAATATGCACGATGCGCTCCAGCCCTGGATATAAATGCGCATGGAATAAAGACGCCAGACAACGCGCCACACGCGTATCCGGATTTAATAAACGGTCGTTTTCCACCATGCCGATAAACTGTCCCAAGCGCTCGTTCAATTGCATCAGCAAGAACCGCGTAAAAGGCAGACTATTATCGAGCAGCCACATGAAAGTAGCGGCCGGCATGCGCGCAATCCGGCTATCGCGCAACGCCATGGCGTCATATTTCAATACCTCGTTTTTTAATACCGTGCCTTCGCCGAACCAGCCACCGGGTGGCACACCGGTAAATGTCACGCTTTTACCGTCGGCGGAGAAATTATTCATTTTCACCATGCCATCGATAATACCCAGCCAGTTCTCCACCATGTCGCCCTTGCGGCAGACATAACCCCCTTTGGGAACAAAGGTTTCAAAGGTATCGGCCTCGACACGCGCCATTTGTTCGGGCGTCAGCTCCTTGGCCCAGATCGCTGTGCGCAAAGCCTGCTTCAAACTAACTTGGTTTCGATCAGACATATTTTGCAATGCACCATAGAAAAGTCGCTCAATTGTCGTCGAAAAGACAACCTTCCCTCTCGCGGCAAGCTAATATCATTACACAAAAAGAATCAGCAACAGGAGACACTGGTGCAAACAGAATTCGAAACTTTTCCTCGCCGCTTGCTTGCTCATGGCCAAGTCAGGCCGGGAAAACCTGCGTTCCGCGAAAAGTATCTGGGCATCTGGCAAAGCTGGACCTGGGCCCAGGTCAACGAGGAAGTGCGTGCGCTGGCCTGCGGCCTGGCGGCGCTCGGCTTCGAACGTGGCATGAACCTCGCCATCATCGGCGACAACCGGCCGCGCCTGTACTGGTCCATGCTGGCCGCCCAATGCCTCGGTGGCGTGCCGGTGCCGCTGTACCAGGACGCCCCCGCCGCCGACATGGCCTACGTGCTGGAAAACGCCGAAATCCACTACGCCATCGTCGAAGACCAGGAACAGGTCGACAAGTTGCTCGAATTGCAATCGCTGTACCCGCACGTGCGCCACATCGCCTACGACGACGAACGCGGCATGCGCCACTATCGCCAGCAAGGCTTGCTGTCGTTCGCACAACTTCAGGAAATGGGACGCGCCTGGGACCAGGCGCATCCCGGCTTCTTCGACGCCGCCATCGCCGCCGGCAAAGGCAGCGACAACGCCATCATTTTGTATACCTCCGGTACCACCGGCAAGCCCAAGGGCGTGTGCCAGACCCACACCGCATTGCTGGCGGCCGGCGACGGCGGCGTCGGCTTTGAACGGTTGACCGACGCCGAAGACATCCTGTCCTACCTGCCCATGGCCTGGGTCGGCGACTGCCTGTTTTCTTTTGCGCAGGCCATGAGCGCCGGTTTCACCGTCAACTGCCCGGAATCCGGCGAAACCGTGATGACCGACATGCGCGAAATCGGCCCGACTTATTACTTCGCCCCGCCACGCGTGTTCGAGAACATGCTGACCACGGTGATGATCCGGATGGAGGATGCCGGCGCCATCAAGCGCCGCATGTTCCACTACTTCATGGGCGTGGCGCGCCGCTGCGGTGCTCAAATATTGGACAACAAGCCGGTGCCGGCAGCCGACCGGCTGGCCTATGCCGTCGGCAAGGTGCTGGTCTACGGCCCGCTGAAAAACGTGCTGGGCATGTCGCGCATCCGCGTCGCCTACACGGCCGGTGCGGCGATCGGCCCCGATCTGTTCCGCTTCTACCGCTCAATTGGCGTCAACTTGAAGCAATTTTACGGATCGACCGAAACCTGCGCCTACATCTGCCTGCAGCCGGACGGCCAGATCAAGTTCGACAGCGTCGGCCTGCCGGCGCCCGGCGTCGAGGTCAAGCTGGCCGCCAACGGCGAAGTGCTGGTGAAATCGCCCACCTTGATGGACTGCTACTACAAGCGCCCCGATGCCACCGCCGAGGCGATCGATGCGCAAGGCTACTTCCACACCGGCGACGCCGGCCTGTTCGACCACGAAGGCCACCTGAAAATCATCGACCGCGCGGCCGACGTCGGCCGCATGAACAGCGGCGCCATCTTTGCCCCCAACTATGTGGAGAACAAGCTCAAGTTCTTCCCGTTTATAAAAGAGGCGGTGGTGTTCGGCCATGAACGCGACCAGGTGTGCGCTTTCATCAATATTGACATCGAGGCGGTCGGCAATTGGGCCGAGCGCCGCAGCATTGCCTATTCGGGCTACACTGACCTGGCCGCGCATCCGGCCGTGTATGGCCTGGTGCGCGACTGCATCGAACAGGTCAACGCCGACCTGGCGGCCGAACCGGCGATGAGCGACACGCAGATCCACCGCTACCTGGTGCTGCACAAGGAACTTGATCCCGACGACGACGAACTGACGCGCACCCGCAAAGTACGCCGCAAGTTCATCGGCGAAAAGTACGCGGTGCTGATCGACGCGCTCTACAGCGGCAAAAGTTCGCAATACATTGAAACGCAAGTCAAGTTCGAAGATGGCCGCTGCGGCGTGGTCGCGGCGGACCTGAAGATCGAGTCGTGCAAGACCTACCCTGCCGTACAGGCAGCGGCATGACGGAGCGGACCACCATGCAAATGAACGAGCCGGAAACGCACTTCAGCGCGGACCAAGGCCCGGTGCGCCGCGCCGCCGGGCCGGTGATCCTCGACCTGAAGAACATTTCCCTGTCCTTCGGCGGCGTGAAGGCGCTAACCGATATCTCGTTCGACGTGCGCCAGCACGAAATCCGCGCCATCATCGGCCCCAACGGCGCCGGCAAGAGCTCGATGCTCAACGTGATCAATGGCGTGTACCGCCCGCAGCAGGGGCAGATCGTCTATCGCGGCGAGGTGCGCAAGAATATGGACTGCCACGCCGCCGCCAAATCCGGCATCGCCCGCACCTTCCAGAACATTGCGCTGTTCAAGGGCATGACGGTGCTCGACAACATCATGACCGGCCGTAACCTCAAGATGAAATCGAACTTCCTGATGCAGGCCCTGTACTGGGGCCCGGCGCGGCGCGAGGAAATCGCCCACCGCATCAAGGCCGAGGAGATCATCGACTTCCTGGAAATCCAGGCCATCCGCAAGACGCCGGTGGGCCGCCTGCCCTACGGCCTGCAAAAGCGCGTGGAGCTGGGCCGGGCGCTGGCCGCCGAGCCGGAAATCCTGCTGCTCGATGAACCCATGGCCGGCATGAACGTCGAAGAAAAACAGGACATGTGCCGCTTCATCCTCGACGTCAACGACCAATTCGGCACCACCATCGTGCTGATCGAGCATGACATGGGCGTGGTGATGGATATCTCCGACCGCGTGGTGGTGCTGGACTATGGCCGCAAAATCGGCGACGGCACGCCGGACGAAGTCCGCAACAACAAGGATGTGATCAATGCTTACCTGGGAGTGAGCTGCGAATGAACGTCAATTTCTTCTTCGAGGTGCTGATCGGCGGCCTGTTGTCCGGCGTGATGTACGCGCTGGTGGCGATCGGCTTTGTGCTGATTTACAAAGCCTCCGGCGTATTCAATTTTGCCCAGGGCGCGATGGTGTACTTCGCCGCGCTCACCTGCGTGGGCGTGATGGACAAGCTGGGCGTGTCGCTGTGGATCGCGCTGCCCATCACGGTGGCGGTGATGATCGTGCTGGGCCTGGCGATCGAGCGCGTGGTGCTGCGGCCACTGGTGAACCAGCCGGAGATCACGCTGTTCATGGCCACCATCGGGCTGGCCTTCTTTATCGAGGGCCTGGCGCAGCTGATGTTCGGTGCGCAGGTGCGCAGGCTGGAGCTGCCGATAGAAGACGTGCCATCCCAGTACCTGATGGACCACTACAACATCCTGGTGTCGCAGTTCGACATCATGGCGGCGCTGGTGTGCGGCCTGCTGGTCACCACACTGGCCCTGCTGTTCTCGAAGACCAAAGTGGGCCGCGCCCTGCGCGCTGTGGCGGACGACCATCAGGCCGCGCTGGCGGTCGGCATTCCGCTGCAGCGCATCTGGGCCGTGCTGTGGGCGGTGGCCGGGCTGGTGGCGCTGGTGGCGGGGCTGCTGTGGGGCGCGCGCAATGGCGTGCAGTTCGCGCTAACCTTCGTCGCGCTGAAGGCGCTGCCGGTGCTGATCCTGGGCGGCTTCACCTCCATGCCGGGCGCCATCGTCGGCGGCCTGATTATCGGAGCCTCGGAAAAACTGGCGGAGGTCTACATCGGCCCCATCGTCGGCGGCGGCATCGAGGGCTGGTTCCCTTACGTGCTGGCGTTGCTGTTCCTGCTGGTGCGGCCCGAAGGGCTGTTCGGCGAAAAAATCATCCGGAGAATTTGAGCCATGCTATATCGCGAAGCCGGACAATTCAAAACCAGCTATCAGGCCGACGGCCAGATCTTCCCCATCCTGCAGGATCGCCTTGCGCTGCTGGCATTGCTGGTGATTGCGGTGGTGGTGGTGCCGCTGGCCGCATCGCCGTATGCGCTGTCGGCGATCCTGATTCCCTTCCTGATTTTTTCGCTGGCGGCGCTCGGCCTGAACATCCTCACCGGCTACGCGGGCCAGCTGTCGCTCGGTACCGCCGCCTTCATGGCGGTGGGCGCGTTCGCATCCTATAACTTCATCCTGCGCATCCCCGGCCTGCCGGTGCTGCTGGCGTTCGTGCTGGGAGGCTTGAGCGCGGCGCTGGTCGGCATCGCCTTCGGCCTGCCGTCGCTGCGCATACGCGGCTTCTACCTCGCCGCCGCCACGCTGGCCACGCAGTTCTTCGTGGTCTGGTGCCTGACCAAGATTCCCTACCTGACCAACTACAGCAGCTCAGGCGTGATCACGGCGCAGCCCATCGTCATCCTCGGCTACGCCTTCGACACGCCGGACCGCAAATACCTGCTGGTGCTGGCCGTGGTGGCGGTGATGGCGCTGCTGGCCAAGAATATGGTGCGCTCCAACGTCGGCCGCTCCTGGATGGCGGTGCGCGACATGGACGTGGCGGCCGAAGTGATCGGCTTCCGCCTGATGCGCACCAAGCTGCTGGCGTTCGCGGTCAGCTCGTTCTACTGCGGCGTGGCCGGCGCGCTGTATGCGTACGCCTACCTCGGCACGGTGGAGCCGGAAGCGTACAACCTCGATCTGTCATTCCGCATCCTGTTCATGATTATTATCGGCGGCGTCGGTTCCATCCTCGGCTCCTTCCTCGGCGCGGCCTTTATTGTGCTGCTGCCGGTACTGCTGAATGTGATCGCGCACAGCCTCGCCCTGCCGACCAGCGTCGCCTCCAATCTGGAGCTGATGGTGTTCGGTGCACTGATTATTTTTTTCCTGATCGTTGAGCCTCACGGCCTGGCGCGCTTGTGGCAAATAGGTAAAGAGAAGTTGCGTCTGTGGCCGTTCCCCCATTAAAAAATCAGAGGAGACACATATGAACCGCTTTGCATCCGTCGTCGTCGCCATCACACTCGCGGCCAGCGGCGCCGCCATCGCCCAGCCTGCGGAGCAGTACATCGCCCTGCCCTCTTACCGCGTAGGCCCTTATGCGGCCGGCGGTTCCGGCTTTTATGGCGGCATCATCGACTACTTCAATCTCGTCAACCTTGCCGGCGGCGTGAACGGCGTGAAGATCGCGTGGGAAGAGTGCGAGACTGAGTACAACCCATCGCGCGGCGTCGAATGCTACGAGCGCCTGAAGACCCGCAACGGCGGCGCCACCCTGGTCGAGCCGCTGTCGACCGGCGTGGCTTACGGCATCCTGGACCGCCTGGCCGTCGACAAGATCCCGATGACGATGATCGGCTACGGCCGCTCGGACGCCGCCAACGGCAAAGTCTTCCCCTACGTCTTCCCGCTGATTACCAGCTACTGGAACCAGGCCGCCGCCATGATCAAGTACCTCGGCGACAAGGAAGGCGGCATCGACAAACTGAAAGGCAAGAAGATCGTCCACCTGTACCACGATTCCGCGTTCGGCAAGGAACCCTTGCCGGTGCTGGAGGCGCTCGCCAAGCAGCATGGCTTTGAGCTGATCAAGATCCCGGTCACGCCGCCGGGCAGCGAACAGCAATCGCAATGGCTGCAGATCCGCCAGGCGCGGCCCGACCATGTGATCCTGTGGGGCTGGGGCTCGATGAACGCGGTGGCCATCAAGACCGCGCAGCGCAACGGCTTCCCGCGCGAGAAAATCCTCGGCGTGTGGTGGGCCGGATCGGAAGAAGATACCGTACCTACGGGCGATGCGGCCAAGGGCTACAGCGCGATGACCTTCAACACGCCGGGCAATTATCCGGTGCTCGACGAGATCCGCAAAAAACTCTACGACGCCGGCAAGGGCAACCTGGCGGACGCCAACCGCGTCGGCAGCGTGTACCACATGCGCGGCGTGAGCGCGGCCATCCTGTGGGTGGAAGCGATGCGCACCGCCCAGGACAAGTTCGGCAAGGGTAAGCGCGTGAGCGGTGAACAGATGCGCTGGGGCCTGGAGAACTTGAACGTGGACGAAGCGCGCCAGAAAGCCATCGGCGCCTTCGGCATGCTGCCGGTGGTGAAGACCAGCTGCGACGACCATGAAGGCTCGGGCGCGGTGAAAGTGCAGCAGTGGGATGGCAAGAAGTGGAACGCCGTCACGCCGAACTGGATCGTCGGCGACAAGGCGCTGACCCGCAAGCTGCTGGAGGAAAGCTCCGCAGCCTATGCGGCCGAGAAGAAAATCACGCCGGCCTGCGCGAAATGACGACGATGCCCTATCTCTCCGTGAATAACGTGGAAGTCATCTACGACCACGTTATCCTCGTGCTGAAAGGCGTATCGCTGCAAGTCCCGCAGGGGAAGATCGTCGCCCTGCTGGGCGCCAACGGCGCCGGCAAGTCCACCACGCTGAAGACCATCTCCACCCTGCTGCGCGGCGAGCGCGGCGACGTCACCAAGGGCGAAGTCCAGTTCAAGGGCGAACGCATCGACCAGCTGACGCCGAATGAACTGGTCAAGCGCGGCCTGTCGCAGGTGATGGAAGGCCGCCACTGCTTTGCCCACCTGACCATCGAAGAGAACCTGCTGACCGGCGCCTACACGCGCAGCGCCTCGCGCGCGGAGCTGAAGGAGTCGCTGGAAAAGGTCTACCACTACTTCCCGCGCCTGAAGGAACGGCGCGGCAGCCAGGCCGGCTACACCTCCGGCGGCGAGCAGCAGATGTGCGCCATCGGCCGGGCCCTGATGGCCAAGCCATCCATGATTTTGCTGGACGAGCCGTCGATGGGCATCGCGCCGCAAATCGTCGACGAGATCTTCGGCATCGTCAAGGACTTGAACAGCAAGGAGAACGTCTCCTTCCTGCTGGCCGAGCAAAACACCAGCATCGCCCTGCGCTACGCGGACTTCGGCTACATCCTCGAAAACGGCCGCGTGGTGATGGAAGGCGCGGCGGCCGACCTGTCCTGCAACGAAGACGTCAAGGAGTTCTACCTCGGCGTCTCCGGCGCCGGCCGCAAGAGCTTCCGCGACATGAAATTCTACCGGCGCCGCAAGCGCTGGCTTGCATAAGGACTTCAATGAATCTCACCAAGGCCAAGGCCTATTGCCGCAAACTGCCCGGCGCCACCGAAGACATCAAATGGGAATCCAACCTGGTGTTCTCGATCGGCGGGAAAATGTTCGCCGTCAGCGGCGCGGACGGCAGTCAGCGCGGCATCAGCTTCAAGGTCGACGACGACCGCTTCCTGGAGCTGACCGACCGCCCCGGCATCATTCCCGCACCCTACCTGGCGCGGGCGAAATGGGTCTACATCGAAGACCCCAAAGCCATCAGCGACGCGGAACTGGCGGAGCTGCTGCAACGCTCCTACGAACTGGTGTTCGCCAAACTGACCAAGAAGCTGCAACGAGAAATTCAAGGACTCTGAACATGGCCGATACTTTCGACAATCTGGAAACGCGCCCGCCGGAACAGCGCGAACGCGAACTGATGGCGCGACTGTCGCAACTGGTGTCGCGCGCCAAGGCGGCGGCCGGATGGTCGCGCATCCTCAAGGACGTCAACGCCGCCGACATCAACAGCCGCGCCGCGCTGGCCACGCTGCCGGTCACGCGCAAGTCGGACCTGCACGCGCTGCAGCAGCAGCAAACACCGTTCGGCGGCCTGAATACCACGCCGATGGGCCAGCTGTCGCGCGTGTTCATGTCGCCCGGCCCCATCTTCGATCCCGAGGGACGCGGCGCCGACTGGTGGCGTTTCGCGCGTCCCATGTATGCGGCCGGCGTGCGGCCCGGCGGCTTGATGCAGAACTGCTTCTCCTATCACTTCACGCCGGCGGCCTTCATGGTCGAAGGCGGCGCCGCGCGCATCGGCTGCGCGGTGATCCCGGCCGGCAGCGGCCAGACCGAGATGCAGGTACAGGCCATCCAAGCGCTGCGCCCGGACACCTACGTCGGCACGCCCTCGTTCTTGAAGATCATCATCGAGAAAGCGCAGGAGATGGGCGCGGACATCAGCAGCATCAAGCGCGCATTGGTCAGTGCCGAAGCGTTGCCCGAATCGCTGCGCACCTGGCTGGCCGAGCATGGCGTGCCGAATGTGCTGCAGGTGTACGCCTCCGCCGACATCGGCAGCATCGCCTACGAAACGCGCAGCGGCGACGTGCGCGATCCCGGCATGCTGGTGGACGAGGAAGTGATACTGGAAATCGTCCGTCCCGGCAGCGGCGAGCCCGTACCTGCGGGCGAAGTGGGCGAAGTAGTGCTCACCGTCTTCAATCCCGACTACCCGCTGATACGCTTCGCCACCGGCGACCTGTCGGCCATACTCACCGATACACCGCCCTCGCCCTGCGGCCGCACCAACATCCGCATCAAGGGCTGGCTCGGACGCGCCGACCAGACCACCAAGATACGCGGCATGTTCGTCCATCCATCGCAGGTGCACGAGATCGTGGGCCGCCATCCGCAAATCTTGAAGGCACGCCTGGTGGTCTCCGGCCAGATAGCGCAGGAGACCATGACGTTGCATTGCGAAGTGGCCGATCCGGCCAGCGCCAGCGCGGAGGACGGCGCGGACATCGTGGAATCCATCCGCAAACTCACCAAGCTACGCGGCGAGGTGCTGTTTGTCCCGGTAGGCAGCCTGCCCAACGACGGCAAAGTCATCGACGATGTGCGCGACTACCAATAATTGAGGGATAATGTCGTCCTTCACTTTTTTTAGATAAGAAGATCATGCAAGACTTCCACCACAACCGCGCCCGTGCGCTGCTGGAAAACGCCGAAGAACTGTACACCAAGCAGGACGTCGACCGCGCCGTCACCGCCATGGCCGATACGCTCAACGCCCGCTACGATCAACCGGACAGCGAGGAATTCCCGCTGGTGCTGGGCGTGATGGGCGGCGCCGTGGTCTTCACCGGCAACCTGCTGCCGCAACTGAGCTTCCCGCTCGAATTCGACTACATCCACGTCAGCCGCTACGGCGACGAGGACAAGGGCGGCGAAGTGGTGTGGAAAGTGGTGCCGCGTTCGAACGTCAGCGGCCGCACCGTGATCGTGCTGGACGACATCCTCGACGAAGGCGAAACGCTGGCCCACGTCAAGCAACGCCTGCTGGACATGGGCGCCAAGGAAGTAATCCTGGCCGTGTTTGCGGACAAGGCGATCGGCAAGGTCAAGCCGGTGCAGGCCGACATCGTCGGCATCACCATCCCCAACCGCTTCGTGGTTGGCTTCGGCATGGACGCTTACGGCTACTGGCGCAACCTGCCGGGCCTGTGGGCTATTCGCACCGAGAGCTGAGCACCACCTTGCCGTAAGGGCTGGACCCGAGGTGGTCCAGCGCCGCATCCACCTGGTCGAGCGGGTACAACGCATCGACGACGGGATGCAGGTCGTGCTCCAGCATGAAACGGTTCATGCGCTCGAACATGGCGCGTGAGCCGGTTTCCACGCCGCGCACATTGAGGTTCTTGTTCATCACCGTGTAGATATCGAGCGGGTTGGTCTGCTCCTGCACCACGCCGATGATGGCCACCGTGCCTTCATAGGCCGCTGCGCGCGCCGAACGGCGCAGCGAATCGCTCAACCCCATGTCCAGTACCAGTCGCGCGCCTGCGCCGTCGGTCAGCGCCAGCACCTGCTGGTCCCATTCCGGCGTGGTTGCCGTGTTGATGGTGGCCCAGGCGCCGGTGCGCCGCAGCTTGTCCTCCGAGCGCGACACCACGATCACGCGCGCGCCCAGCGCCTGCGCGAACTGCATCGCAAAGACCGCCACGCCGCCGGTGGTTTGCACTACCACCGTATCGCCTTTCCGCACCACGCCCAGTTCCGCCACCGCATGCCACGCCGTCAGTGCGGCCACCGGCAGCGTAGCGGCTTCGATGTCGCTCAAGTGCGGTGGCGCGGCCACCAGGTCGTTTTCGTGCGCGTCGACATACTCGGCCAGCACCGCCGGTGAGCGCGCCATGCTGCGCGCGGTCAGCGGTCCGTCGATCCAGTCCGGTAAAACCGTCGAGCACACGCGGTCTCCGACCTTGAAGCGCGTGACGGCATCACCCACTGCCGTCACCACACCGGCGGCGTCGGTCATCGGCACGCGGTCGACCTCCGCCGCACGATGGCGGTTGCCACGGATGACATACACGTCGCGGAAATTCAGTCCGATGGCGCGCACGGCCACCCGCACACCATCGGCCGGCAGCGGCGCGGCGCTGGTCAGCGCGCGCCGCAAACCGCCCTGGCCGTCGGTACGATATTCGATGTAGTTCATGGCTTCCTCCTGAAAAACCTAGTATCGATCTACGCTAAAAATTCCACAATCCGCTTAAAATGCAAAGGCTTGTTGATCTGATCGCAACGGAGGAATGGCATGGACATGCTGAAGGAAATGGCGATTTTCGCCCAGGTGGTGGACAGTGGTGGCTTTTCAGCGGCGGCGCGGCATTTGGGCGTGACCACGTCGGCAGTGAGCCGTCATGTCGGGCGGCTGGAGGCGCACCTCGGCGGGCGGCTGCTGTTGCGCACCACGCGTTCCCTGTCGCTGACGGAGTTGGGCGAGCAAGTCAACGCCGCCTGCGCACGCATGCTGAGCACCGCGCGCGAGGTGCACGCCATGGCCGGCAGCTACAGCGCGCGTCCCAACGGCGTGATCCGCGTCAGCGCGCCGGTGGTGTTCGGCCAGACCTGGCTGGCGCCGCGCCTGCCGGGTTTTCTCGATGCCTACCCGGAAGTGGATGTGCGGCTGACGCTGATCGACCGCACGGTCGACCTGGCAGAGGATGGCGTCGACCTGGCGATCCGCATCGCCCGCGAGCTGTCGCCGGGACTGGCGGCGCGGCCCTTGTGCGCCATGCGGTATGTTCTGGTGGCTGCGCCTTCCTACCTGGCGCAGCACGGCGCACCCGCAACGCCTGCTGAACTGGCGGCGCACCGTTGCTGCTATCTGGGCTATGGCCGCTTCGGCCCTGAGTGGACTATGCGGCGCGGCGACGAAGAAGCGACGGTCAATGTCGCCTCGCGCCTGACCATCAACAACAGCGCGGCGATCGTGGCGCTGGCCGAAACCGGCGGCGCCATCGGCCTGGTGCCCGATTTTGCCGCAACCGCAGCGCTGGCGGCCGGTCGCCTGCAGCCGGTGCTGGCCGACTGGGAGTTCGGCGAGCCCTACACCGGCAGCATCCACGCGGTCTACACACCGGGCCGCCACCTCGCACTCAAGGTGCGCGCCCTGATCGACTACCTGGTGCAGGCAGCGTAACGGAGATTACAGCGCCAGGCGGGCGCGGGCGGCGTCGTATTCGCGCTTGAGGCGTTCGACCATCTCGCCGGCCGACGGCACGTCGTCCATCAGGCCCACGCCCTGGCCGGCGCCCCAGATGTCGCGCCAGGCCTTGGCGCTGGCGGAACCGAAGTTCATCGCGGTTTTGTCGGCGCTCGGCAGCGCGTCCGGATCGAGGCCGGCGGCGACGATGGATTTTTTCAGGTAGTTGCCGTGCACGCCGGTGAACAGGTTGGAGTAGATGATATCGGCGGCCGTCGATTCGACGATGGCTTCGCGGTAGCCGTCGCTGACGTTCGATTCCTTGGTCGCCAGCCAGCGCGAGCCGATGTAGGCGAAGTCCGCGCCCATGGCCTGCGCCGCCAGGATGGCGTCGCCGGTGGCGATGGAGCCGGACAAGGCGATGGGGCCCTTGAAGAACTTGCGCACCTCGCCCACCAGCGCGAATGGCGACAGCGTGCCGGCATGGCCGCCGGCGCCGCTGGCCACCAGGATCAGGCCGTCGACACCCGCTTCCAGCGCTTTTTCAGCGTGACGGATCGACACCACGTCGTGCAGCACGATGCCGCCGTAGCTGTGGATCGCGTCCAGCATTTCTTTCGGGGGCGCGCGCAGCGAGGAAATGATGATCGGGATCTGGTGCTTCACGCACACTTCCACGTCGTGGGCCAGGCGGTCGTTCGACTGGTGCACGATCTGGTTGACCGCGATCGGGCCGACCTTCTTGTCCGGGTTGGCGGCCTGGAATTCGGCCAGTTCCTTTTGCAGGTCGGTCAGCCACACATCCAGCAGCTCTGCCGGACGCGCATTCAGCGCCGGGAAGGAACCGACGATGCCGGCCTTGCATTGCGCCGCCACCAGCGCGGGGCCGCTGGCAATGAACATCGGGGAAGCGATGACTGGAAGGGAGAGGTTTTGCAACACTGCAGGCAGGGTCATGGCGGGCTCGCGGACGTGAGTTGATCGATGCAAACGATTATAGATCGAAAATAGTACGATCGTGCCTAAACTAGGGCGCTTCCTCTATATTTACTCGTTGAGTAAGTACTCACCCTCGACGCGGGCAGCCGAACTGCGCACCAACTGGGTGACGGCCCAGCGGCCCAGCTCTTCCGGCGATTGCTTGAGATAGTTGCTGTTGGCCGCAGCGAACACCGGCATCGAGGTCAGCAGCACCGGCACATCGGTCAGCGCGATCCGCTGGCGCTCCAGCAGCAGGAACTTGAGCAGTACTTTCAGGGCGTTCTGCGCGTTGCGCACCGGGTCGGCGGCCAGGTATTCCAGCCGCGAACGGGCGCGCGCCAGGGCACCGGCGACATCGGTGAACGGTGCGCCGTGGCCGGGGATGACCACGTTCACGTCCAGCCCGGCGATCAGGTCCAGCGTGGCGCGCTCCTCGGCGAAGCCGGACTTGCCGTCCAGCTCGGGGAAGATGACGCCGAAGCCGTTTTCCCACAGGGCGTCGGCGGACACCAGCACTTTTTCCTGCGGGCAGTAGAAGATCAGCGAATGCGGATCGTGGCCGGGCGCGGCCAGCGCCTGCCATTCCATGTCGGCCAATTGCAACACATCGCCGGGGGCGATGGTGGCGTCGAAGGTGAAGCGGTCGCAGCGCTGGCCGGTGGCCTTGAAACTCAGCGCCTCCACGTCCCAATGCCGCACCTTTTCCGCTTCCGCCACGGGTATCGAGGTCTTGCCGCCGTAATGCGCCTGCAGGATGGCGTTGCCGCCGCAGTGGTCGGAATGCAGGTGGGTATTGATGATCTGGTCGAGATGGCGGCCGTGCAGCGCGTGGCGCACCAGCTCCAGCGTCTGCTGCGCGTGGCTGACGTAGCCGGTGTCGATGATGGCCGTATCGTGCCGGCCCAGCAGCATGACGTTGTTGGACGACAGCCAACCGCGTTCAAACACCTGGATCGATTCGGGCAGCGCGTTCATTCTTCCTCGTCGAAATGCACCGTCAGGCGGCGCTGGGGCAGTTCGGCCCAGACGCCGCGTTTGAAGTCGTCATCGGCCTTGCTCCAGGCAATGATTTCCGGAATGGTCCGCAGGCAACCCATGCAATAGCGGCGTTCTGTATCCATTTTGCACAGACTGACGCACGGCGAGGGCACGGGGGATGGAATTATGTTGGTTGCTTCACTCATGGCGACATTATGCCGCGAAGCCGCTTGACTTGGGGACAGTACCGCGTAGACTACCATCCATATAGATGGCGAATAGATGCCAATCGGATGGAGACATATGGCCAAGCAAGAAATAAAGCTGAAGATCGCTGAATCAGAAAAAATCACCATCAATCTGGGCCCGATCGATCTGGGACAGATAGACCTGCTGGTGCAGGAAGGGTTTTACTCGAACCGCACCGATCTGATACGCACAGCGATCCGCAACCAGCTGAACCAGCACGCCGAGGTGGTCAAGCAGACCGTGGCGCGCAAAAGCCTGGTCCTGGGCATGCAGCACTACTCGCGCGCCGACCTGGAAGCGATCCAGGCGGCGGGTCAAAGGCTGCAGATACAGGTACTGGGGTTGGCCAGCATTGCCAGCGACGTGTCCGTCGAACTGGCGCTGGCGACTATTGAATCCATTTTTGTCCTCGGCTCGCTGCATGCCAGCGCTGTCCTCAAGACTGCCCTGGCAACACGCATCCACTAAGGAGTGCCATGAAGCTCAATTTTTTAACGCAAATGCGCGAAGCTGCCCAGCAATTAATCAGCAAAGGCATCCCTCTGCAACGCGGTGCGCCCAAGGCGCCCACCATGAGGGATATTAACCCGCCGCCGCCGAGCGCGGCGCCATCCACGCCTGAGCCGAAGCCGGCGCCGGAGCAAACGCGAGCGCAAGCAGCACCGCCAACGGCCACGCCGAATCCTGCCACCCATCCGACCGAGTATGCGCAGGATATTCTCAACCGCATGGGCATCAGCGTCGATTTGCAGGCCAACCTGGACCGCGCCATCGATTTCGGCACGCTGCTGCACCCGGCGCCGGCCCAGCCGCTGCCCGATGGCGCGCAGTTTGTCGGCGGCAGCTACGTCAAC
Organism: Duganella paludis; assembly: GCF_054461335.1. Taxonomy (NCBI): domain Bacteria; kingdom Pseudomonadati; phylum Pseudomonadota; class Betaproteobacteria; order Burkholderiales; family Oxalobacteraceae; genus Duganella; species Duganella paludis. Next base: position 3,103,623 of record NZ_CM136922.1, on the reverse strand, counting down.
CATGCGGGCAGCCGTAGTTACAAACTGTACATCCCGGCCAGCTACCACGGCCAGGCCATGCCGCTGCTGGTGATGCTGCACGGCTGCACCCAGAATCCCGACGACTTCGCCGCCGGCACGCAGATGAACCAGTTGGCCGAGGAGATGGGCTGCTTCGTGGTCTACCCGGAGCAGACCGCCAACGCCAACCACTCCAAGTGCTGGAACTGGTTCAACGCCATCGACCAGCAGCGCGGACAGGGCGAGCCGTCCATCATTGCCGGCATTGCGCAGCAGATCATCGACGAGTATCCGGTCAACGAGCGCCAGGTGTATGTCGCGGGGCTGTCGGCGGGCGGGGCGATGGCGGTGATCGTCGGCACGCTGTATCCGGAACTGTTTGCGGCGGTGGGCGTGCATTCGGGGCTGCCGTTCGCCTCGGCGCAGGATCTGCCGTCGGCGTTGATGGCCATGAAGCGCGGCGTGGACGGTGCGGCCAAGGCCGGCAACGGCTCGCAGCCGATCATCGTATTCCATGGCGACAGCGACACCACGGTGAACCCGGTGAATGGCGAACAGGTGATGGCACAGCGGCTGCACAACCATCGCGGTGCGCGGCCATCGGTGCAATCGGGGGCGGTGCCGAACGGCTACAGCTATACGCAAACCACGCACACACGGCAGGATGGCACGCCGCTGGGCGAGCACTGGGTGGTGCACGGCGCCGGCCACGCCTGGTCGGGCGGCAGCGCCTCGGGCAGCTATACCGACGCCAAAGGACCGGACGCCAGCCGCGAAATGCTGCGCTTTTTCCGCACGGTGAGCTGATCAGGCGATTGCCATCCGCACGAGCCAGCCGCGCCACTTTGCTTGTCAAGCGAGGTCGGGTTGAGGATGGTCCTTGATGTGCTGCCTCAGGCAGTCCGGGCACCAGCAGCTGGCGCCGGCGGCGGCGGGGACAGCGACGGCGGGCGGCAGGTAGGTGCACCAGCAGGGCTGCGCGGGGGCCGACGGATCGACGTCCGCCATGCCGCACGAGAACGCCGCGCCGCAGCGGGAACAGGTACTCATGGCTTCATCCCATTATTTCGATGACAATCATGACCAACGAGCCTAACCGAGCTTCCGGGAAATTACAACCGGAAGGCCCTATAATGCGTACTTGATGCGCTCGCAGGCTGTAAAATTGCGCCCAAAATCTTTCTACCGGACTCGCCATGACCCAACTGACCAACTTGAACTTAGGCATGAATGACGATTTGACCGCGGTCTCTCCGCAGATCAAGGCGCAGATTTTGGCTGAGGCTCTCCCCTACATCCGCAATTACCACGGCAAAACCATCGTCATCAAATACGGCGGCAACGCCATGACCGACGAACGCCTGAAACACGGCTTCGCACGCGATGTCATTTTGCTCAAGCTGGTGGGCATGAATCCGGTGGTCGTGCACGGCGGCGGTCCGCAGATCGACAACGCCCTGAAGAAAATCGGCAAGCAAGGCACTTTCGTGCAGGGCATGCGCATCACCGACGAAGAAACCATGGAAGTGGTGGAGTGGGTGCTGGGCGGCGAAGTCCAGCAGGACATCGTGATGCTGATTAACCACTACGGCGGCCAGGCAGTCGGCCTGACCGGCAAGGATGGCGGCCTGATCCGCGCCCGCAAGATGGCCATGCCGGACAAGGAAAACCCGGGCCAGACGCTGGACATCGGCTTCGTCGGCGAAATCGAAGCGATCAACCCGGCCGTGGTCAAGGCGCTGCAGGACGACGCCTTCATTCCGATCATCTCGCCGATCGGCTTCGGCCAGGACGGCCAGGCCTACAACATCAACGCCGACGTCGTCGCCGGCAAGATCGCGGAAATCCTGAAAGCCGAAAAGTTGATCATGATGACCAACATCGCCGGCGTGCAGGACAAGCAAGGCAACCTGGTGACCGACCTGTCGGCCCGTGAAATCGACGAGATGTTCGCCGATGGCACGATCTCGGGCGGCATGCTGCCTAAAATTTCATCAGCCCTGGATGCCGCCAAGTCCGGCGTGAACACCGTGCACATCATCGACGGCCGCATCGAGCACTCTTTGTTGCTCGAGGTCTTGACCGAACAAGCATTTGGCACTATGATCCGGTCTCACTGAAAAAAAGGCGGTCTCGCCGGACTTCGGTGAACCGCCACATTTGTATGCCCTTTTAGCTCAGTGGTAGAGCACTCCCTTGGTAAGGGAGAGGCCACGTGTTCAATCCACGTAAAGGGCACCATCTCTCCTGTTGTGCCCTCCCCCACAAAAAAATCTAGTAGATCCGCTCCACGGTCAGCCCGCGTTTGCGCAGCAGTTCCGGCACGCTGGTTTTGCCGACCAGATGCAGCACGCCGATCGCCGCCACACTGTTGTTTTCACGCGCCATCAAGTTGACCACACTATCGGCCAATGCCGGATTGCGTCCTTCCAGCAGCACCTGCTGCACAAAGCGGCCTGAAAACGTATCGTCCTGCTCGGCCTTGCGCGCCAGCGCGTCCAGCGCCTGCACGTCGGCGTGGCGCCAGGCGTCGGCGATCTCGCGCGCCTGGCCGGCCTGCTCCTTGTCCTCGATGCCGGCGATGGCCTCCTGCAGGAACTGCAGTTGTTCAGCCGCCGTCATCCTGTCGAACAGCGCCATCTGGCTGTCGGCCGATTCCAGCTCGACGATTTTCTGGCCGGCGGCGTGCGCCTGCTTCGACAGGTGCGCATCCACCGCCAGCGAGGCCTCATAGCCTTGCGTGGCGAATTCGCTCACGGTCAGCAGGCTGGCGAGCAGCCAGGGCTTCATGCTCGCCACCGCGTCCGCGTCGATGTTGTACTGCCGGAGCAAACGATCCAGGCGCTGGCGCAGGACCGGCGGCATGGCCGCCGCAGCCTTGTTGCTCAAGCCGTGGCGCTGCACCGCGCGCGCCAGCTTTTGCGGATCGCCCAGCGGATCGATCTCCAGCGCCAGCACCGGCGCCTGTTTCAGCAGGCCGGCCAGACGCGGTTCGAGCGGATAAAAATCCTTGGCGCCGACATGGATGGTGCCGAACAGGTAGATAGTCTGCCCGCTCTGCTGCTGCTGCACCTTGAACAAAGCGCCACGATTTTGCGCCGGCGCCTGTTCAGCGGCGCCAAGGCTTCCCACCACAAAAAAGAACAAACTACAGAACATCAATATAATCTGCCGCTGCATGATTTCCTTTATTGGTAGGTATGACGTGAATATTACTCGCTCCTCGCCCGTGTGGCTGTTTGATCTGGATAACACGCTGCACAACGCCTCGCACGCCATCTTCCCCGCGATCATGGCCGGCATGAACAGCTACCTGGCCCGCCTGCTCGGAGACGGTGTCACGCCCGCCGGCGAAGAGCTGGTCAACGCCACGCGCACCATGTACTGGCAACGCTACGGCGCCACCACGCTGGGCGTGGTCAAGCACCACGGCGTGACGGCCGCCCACTTCCTCGAAGAGACCCACCGTTTCGACGACCTGCCGTCCATGATCCGCGCCGAGCGTGGACTGCGCCAGCTGCTGCGCCGCCTGCCCGGCCGCAAGATCCTGCTCACCAACGCGCCGCACCGCTATTCGACGCAAGTGCTGCGCCACCTCGGGCTGCAGCGCCAGTTCCAGCACCACGTGTCGGTCGAAGCGATGACCGTGCACCGCCACATGCGGCCCAAGCCCTCCAAGCTGATGCTGCACAAGCTGCTGCGCCGCCACCAGCTCCCGGCCGGCCGCTGCATCCTGGTCGAAGACACGCTGGCCAACCTGCGCAGCGCACGCGAAATCGGCATGCGCACGGCCTGGGTCACGCAATACCTGACGGTCGGCGACACGGCCGGCCTGGCCCATCCGCAAAAGCGCTTAATTCGCCCCGCTTACGTCGATGTCAAAGTAAAATCTGTCAGGAACCTGGCGGCGCGTGTGCACCACCTGCGTTGACAAGAACCTATTCATTTAACCTGCGAGACCATATGGCAAGCACACCGCCGGGCCAGCGCCGTTTGCAAATCCTGCAGGCGCTGGCGGAGATGCTGGAACAGCCCAAGGGCGACAAGATCACCACCGCCGCCCTGGCGCGCAAGCTGGAGTTTTCCGAGGCCGCGCTGTACCGGCATTTCGCCAGCAAGGCGCAGATGTTCGAGGGCCTGATCGAATTCATCGAGTCCACCGTCTTCGGCCTGATCAACCAGATCGCCGAACGCCAGGACGACGGTTTGGCGCAGGCGCGCGATATCGTCGCCATGCTGCTCAACTTCGCCAGCCAGAATCCCGGCATGACGCGGGTGCTGATCGGCGATGCGCTGGTCAATGAAGACGAACGCCTGCAACTGCGCATGAACCAGTTCTACGATCGCGTGGAGCTGGCGCTGAAACAAGCCTTGCGCGTGGCGGTCGGCGAAGGCCGCGCGCACGAGGCCGACGTGGCGGCGCGCGCCGGCATGTTGGCCAGCTTCGTCATCGGCCGCTGGCATCGTTACGCCAAGAGCGGCTTCAAAAACAATCCGGCGCAGGACGCGGCGGTGCAAATCACTCTGCTGTTATCGTAAAAATGACCACCGAAGTATTCGCCCTGCTGGACGACGCCAGCCCGGAAGCCACCCAGACCGGCAGCCGTTCCCGCCTCTACACCGGCCACACCGCCACGCTGCGCTGCGACGACATCGCCGCCTGGCCGCATGTGCTGGCGCAGATGCAGGCGGCGCTGGCGCGCGGCGAATACGCGGTCAGCGTGTGCAGCTATGAACTGGGCGAGGAGTTGCTGACGCTGGGCCCGGCCCAAACTCCCACGACACGCAGCGTTCCGCTGGCGCAGATCCTGCTGTTCAACTGCTGCACGCTGCTGACGGCCGCCGAAGTGGCCGACTGGCTAGCGGCGCGCTCGTTCCCGATCGACCGTCCGGCCGGCATCGCCAACATCCGCGCCAATATCGACCAGGAGGCGTTCAGCGCGGCGCTGGCGCGCATCCACGACTACATCGCGGCCGGCGACACCTACCAGGTCAATTACACCTACCGGCTGCGCTTCGACGCCTTCGGCGGCATCCACGCCTTGTACGCGCGCCTGCGCGGCCGTCAGCCGGTGCCTTACGGCGCCCTGATCGGCCTGGACGACGGCGGCGCCGTGCTGTCGCTGTCGCCCGAGCTGTTCGTGCGCCACGCCGGCGGCGTGCTGACCGCGCGGCCGATGAAAGGCACTGCACCTGCAGCGCCGTCCACGCAGCAAGCCGAAAACATCCTGCGCGCCACCAACCTGGCGGCCGATCCGAAGAACCGCGCCGAGAACTTGATGATCGTCGACCTGCTGCGCAACGACATCGCGCGCGTGGCCGTCACCGGCAGCGTGGAAGTACCGGCGCTGTTCGAGGTGCACCGCTACGCCAGCGTGCTGCAGATGACCTCCACTATCACCGCGCAGCTGCGCGAGGACGCCACGCTGGCTGACATCTTCGACGCGCTCTATCCCTGCGGTTCCATCACCGGCGCACCCAAGCGCCGGACCATGGAAATCATCCGCGAGCTGGAACCGGATGCGCGCGGCGTCTACACCGGCGCCATCGGCTGGTTCGATCCGCGCCAGGATGGCCAGGTCGGCGACTTCTGCATGTCGGTGCCGATCCGCACGCTGACCTTGCAACCGCAAGGCGCGGACGGCGTGCGCGACGGCGAAATGGGCGTGGGCGCCGGCATCGTCTTCGACAGCGACGCGCTCGACGAATACGCCGAGTGCAAGCTCAAGGCACGCTTCCTCACCGGCCTGCAAAACGACTTCGATATTTTCGAGACCATGTACGCCACGCCCGGCGACGGCATACGCCACCGCGAGCGTCATCTGCAGCGCCTGGCGGCATCGGCCGGCTACTTCGGCTTCCCGTGGGACGAGCAGGCGGCCAAGGCCTATATGGACGCCGCCAGCGGCATGCTGGAGCCGGAACACGCGGCCTACCGCGTGCGGCTGGCGCTCAATCCTGCCGGCGCGTTCTCGGTGCAACACGCGCCGCTAACGCCGTTGAACGAACCGGTGCGCGTGCTGCTGGCCGACGACGCCACCAGCAGCGACGACCTGTTCCTGCGCCACAAAACCAGCATCCGCGCGCGCTACGACGCCGCCTGGCGCGACGCCGAAGCGCAAGGCGCGTTCGACACCCTGTTCTTCAACGAGCGCGGGGAATTGACGGAAGGTGGACGCAGCAGCGTGTTCGTGAAAGTGGACGGCCGCTGGCTCACGCCGCCGCTGGGCAGCGGCGTGCTGCCGGGCGTGATGCGCGGCGTCCTGCTGGACGATCCGGACTGGAACGCCGGCGTCGCCGTCATCACGCGCGCCATGCTGGACGCTGCGGAAGACCTGGTCATCTGCAACGCCCTGCGCGGCGCCGTGCGCGCCGTGCTTACAGGTCGATAACCATCTCGAAGCCGCCGTAGATCATGCGCTTGCCGTCGAAGGGCATGTTGGCGGGGTCCATGTAGCCGGCGATGCGCGGGTCTTTCATGACCTTGTCGTTGATCTCGTCCCGTTTCGCGCGCGACTCGTAGACGATCCACGAGAACACCACCACCTCGCCATCCTCCAGGTTCACGCTCTGCGGGAATGAAGTCACCTTGCCGGGCGGGACATCGTCGCCCACCGTCTCGCGGAATTCCAGCGCGCCGAATTCCTTCCAGACCGCGCCGCATTCCCGCGACATTTTCTTGTACGCCTCAAGATTTTCCTTGGGCACCGGAATCACAAAGCCGTCTACATATGCCATGGTCGCCTCCCGAATTGTGAGAGGCTTAGGTTAGCACGAAGCCTAGAAATAGGTCGAGACGTTGAACCATGCGCGCTTGCGGGCGGAGCTGCCATCGGCATCGTTGCCTTTGAGGTTGCGGCCGGGGTTGTCGCCCAGCTTGGCGGCGACCTGCAACTGCACCACGGTACGCTCCGCCACACGCCAGCTCCAGCCCACGCCCATGCCTTTCAGGCTGTAGCTGTTGCCCGGACCGCCAGCCGCCAGCGCGCCCTGGTACACGTCGTGGTTCAGCGTGATGTGGCCGTAATCGAAGAACAGCGACACGTCCGACTTCAGCTCGCGCAGCTCGTAGTGGCCTTCCAGCGTCAGCACATAGCCTTCATCGCCGCTGGCTTCGCCGGCCGGGTAGGCGCGCACGCGGCCTGGGCCGCCGAGCGACATCTTCTCGCCCGATTCCAGATTGGCCGTGGCCAGCTGGCCGCTCAGGCTCACCATCCCGGTCACGCCGCCGCCCAGGCGCTGGTAGCGGTTCAGCTGATAATTGGTGTGGGCAAACTGGCCCTGTGTACCGGCGGCATCGGCCAGCAGCGACGCCGCATTGGCCGACAGGTCCACCTTGCCGCGCGTGACATCCAGCGCCGCGCTGGTAAAGCCGCCGCCCAGCCATTGGTCCTGGCGGGTGTAGCTGATCCCCAGCGGCACCGTCTCCACGCGCTTGTCGCTGGTGCGGATGCCGTTGGCGTTGTTGGTGTAATGCTTGTTGTCGTACCCGGCGCGCAGCTGGATGTTGATGTCGCCCGTGCGCAGCAGCGGATGCGTCACCAGCAGCTGCGCCACCTTGGCGCCGCCGAAGCCGTTCAGCGCTTCAAACTCCGCGCCCAGATGGTAGCGCAGCGCCGAGTAGGCGGCGCCGACACGGGTGCCGTAGCTCCCGAGCGGCATCACATAGCCGGCACGCGCGTACTTGAAATCGGAACCGGTGGTGGACCCCAGCAGCGAGGCCTGGCCGCCGAAGCCGCCGATATCGTTGAAATTCAGCCCGCCTTGCGCGCGTACGCGGCCGGTATAGCGGTTGGACGAGTTGTCCACACCCAGCGTACCGTTGACCAGCGGGCCTTCGCTCAAGCCGATATCGACTTCGGTCTCGCCCTGCTTTGCCCCCGGCGCCAGTTCGGCGCGTGCCGACAGGCCGGGGAAATCGTCGGTCAGCAGCAGCGCGCGTTCCAGCGCCGAATCGCGCAGCGGCTGGCCTACCGGCGTCAGCGCGTCGAAATAGCGGCGCGCCTGGCCGGGATTGAGGCGCACGCTGGCGTCGGGCAGCAGATTGATCTTGCCCACGCGGCCTTCCAGCACCGTGATGCGTACTTCGCCCTGTCCCAGTTCCTGCGGCTGCAGCGTGGCGTAGGCGACCAGGTAGCCCTGCTGGCGGTAATACGCCGTGATGGCATTGGTGGCGTCGCTCAGTTCATCGAAGCTCAGTTCACGGCCGGTGTAGGACTTCAGCAGCTCCTGCAAGGTCGCCTCCGGCACCACGGTGGCGCCATCGAACACAAAGCGGCGCACCAGCACGCGCTGCGCGCCGGTCAGTTGCACTCCCTTGGCCGCTTTGGTGTCCGGCAGTACCGGACCACTCGCCTTGGGCGCCTGTATCAGCGCCGGTGCGCGGTTGGTTTCCAGCAGACGGCCAGCGTCCGGCGTCGCTTGCGCATACACCAGCGCGGGGGGCAGCAGGATGGCCAGCGCGATCGCGCCTGCGGTTTTCGTGTGATGCACAAGAGTCCTTTGTATCGAATTATTCCGCATTGCGGATGCCGCCATTGCGCGAGGCGATCTGCGTGCCGCCCGGCAGCAACGTGGTTTTCACCTCATCCGGCGCCGGCGCTCCGTTGACGCCATTGCCACCGTTGCCGCCATTGTTGTTGACGCCGATGGCGGCGGCACCGTTGTTGTTGCCGTTGCCGTTGCCACTGCTATTGCCGCTGCCGCCACCGCTGCCGTTGTTGCCGCCGGCATTGCCACCAGCGTTCGCATCAGCCAGCAGCAGTTGCAGCCGGCTGACAGGATTGGACGGCACGCTGAAACCGGCATTGCTGCCCGCCGGCGCCGGCGGCAACACCGGATTGACCACGGAAGCGATCGTATCGATCACCGGCGCGGTCGGGATCACCGGCGTGACCGGTGGTGCTGGATCGACCGGCGTGACTGGCGGCGTCGGATCGACCGGCGTCACCGGAGGCGTCGGATCGACCGGCGTCACCGGAGGCGTCGGATCGACTGGCGTGACGGGCGGCGTCGGGTCCACTGGCGTGGTTGGAATCACCGGCGGGCTCACCACCGTCAGCACGCCGTTCACCAGATTGACCTTGTAATTCGGCAGATCGGCGCCGGCCAGCGTGATCGGATAGCTGCCCGCCGCCGACTGCGCATCGGCGCTGGTGCTGGCCGTTACCGCGCCCACGCTGTCGCCGGCCACCAGGCCGCTGACGGTATAGCCGAACGCCGGATTGGCGGCGCCCGTGTCGCGCACCTGGTTGTTGGCCGTGATGAGCAAGTCCTTCTGCCCGACGCTGGCGATGGTTTCGCCGCCGGTCGAGGCCAGCGTGTAATTGCCCGCATCCGCGCCGCTCAGCGACAGGCCGCTGACGGTGACCGTCTTGCCGTTGCCGGCGTTCTTGTCGTTGAAGGCCGCACTGCCGCCGCCCACCTGCAGCACGTCGCCGGCCAGGCGGTTGTCGGTCACGGCAAACTGCGCCACCACCGTGCCGTCGTACACCTTGTCGCTGGCGGTGACGCTGGTGCTCAGCGTGCGCGGCGCGATCGAGGCGTTTGCCTGCAGGCCGGCGCTGCTGAAGGTGTAGTTGCCGGCGTCGGCGCCGGACAACTGCACGCCGCTCACCATCACGGACTTGCCGACACCGGCATTTTTGTCACTGAACGCACCGCTGCCGCTGACCTGCACCAGGTCGCCGGCCAGCGCCGTGCTGCTGAACGCGATACTGGCGGCGGTGGTGCCGTCATAGACCTTGTCGCTGGCCGTCACGCTGGCGGTCAGCGCGCGCGGTGTGATGGCCGCGCTGCCGGCGCTGCCCACGGACAGCGTGTAGTTACCGGCATCGGCGCCGCTCAGGCCCACGCCGCTCAGCGCCAGCTGCTGTACGCCGACGTTCTTGCTGGCGAAGCTGGCTTTGCCGCTGAGCGACAGCGCATCGCCGCCGACACGGTCGTCTGTCAGGTCGACCGAGGCCGCGATGGTGCCGTCGTACACCTTGTCGTTGCCGCTGGCGCTGACGTGCAGCGTGCGCGGCGTGATGGCGGCGCTGGCGGTGCCGCTGGTGCTGGTCAGGGTGTAGTTGCCGGCATCGGCGCCGCCCAGGGTCACACCGCTGACGTTGATGGCCTTGGCCGCGCCGACATTCTTGTCGGCGAAGGCGCCACTGCCCGACAGCGTGAGGCTGTCGCCCGACAGGCGGTCGTCGCCGAAGCTCAGGCTCGCGCTGGTGGTGCCGTCGTACACCTTGCCCTGGCCGGTGGCGCTGAAGCTGAGGCCGCGCGGCGTGATGTTGCCGCTGCCGCTGGCCACATTGGACGTCAGGCGATAGTTGGCCGCATCGGCGCCGGCGATGCTGATCGCCCTCACCGTCACCGTCTTGCCATTGCCGGCGTTCTTGTCGGCGAAACTGGCCGCACCGCCGCTGACGGTGAGCGCATCGCCGCCGATACGGTTGTCCTTCAGCGTGGCGCTGGCCGCGGTGCTGCCGTCGTACACCTTGCTGGCGGCGGTGGCGCTCACCAGCAGCACGCGCTGCGTGATGCTGGCCTGCGCCGTGGCGTTGGTATCGGACAGCAGGTAGTTGCCGCCGTCCGTTCCACCCAGCGTGATGCCGCTGACGGTGACGGTCTTGCCGTTGCCGGCGTTTTTGTCGCCGAAGGCCGCAGCGCCGCCGTAGGTCAGCACGTCGCCGTTCACGCGGTCGTCCTGATAGGCGACGGTGGCGACGGTGGTGCCGTCGTACACCTTGTTGACGCCGGTGGCGGTGACGTTCAGCGTGCGCGCCGTGATGTTGCCGGTGCCGACGGTGGTGTTCAGGTCCACCGTGTAGTTCTGCGCATCAGCGCCGGTCAGCGTGGCGCCGCTGATGGTGATGCCCTTGCCGGTGCCGACATTCTTGTCCACATAGTTGGCGCTGCCCAGGGCCACCATCAGGTCGTCGCCGCTCAGGCGGTCGTCGCTCAGGGAGACATTGGCGTGGGTGCTGCCGTCGTACACCTTGTTCATGCCGGTACCGCTGATCACCAGCGTGCGCGCCGTGATGGCGGCCTGCGTGGTGGCGCCGGCCGCGGTCAGCACGTAGTTGCTCGCGTCCCAGCCACTCAACGCAATGCCGTCCATGGTGATGGTCTTGGCGGCACCCACGTTCTTGTCGGCGTAGCTGCTGCCGTTGCTGCTGAAGTTGAGACGGTCGCCGTCGACGCGGTCGTCGCTGAGGGTAACCACGGCCTCGGTGGTGCCGTCGTACACCTTGCCGGCACTGGCGATGGCCACCGTCAGCGCGCGCGCCGAGATGCTGGCCGTGGTGCTGGCGGAGTTCGACGCCAGCACATAGTTGCCGGCGTCGTTGCCGCCCAGGGTCAGGTTGCTGATGTTGATGGTCTTGCCGGCGCCGGCGTTTTTGTCGCTGAAGGCGGCGCTGCCGCTGACGGCGATGGTATCGCCGGCCACGTGGTCGCTTTCGCTGTAGCTGACGGTGGCGGCGGTGCTGCCGTCATACACCTTGTCGCTGCCGCTGACACTGACGGTCACGGTTTTCGGCGCGATGGTGGCGGTGCCGCTGGCGGTGCTCGACGCCAGCACATAGTTGCCGGCATCGGCGCCGGCCAGCGACAGGCCGCCGATGGTGATGGTCTTGTTGACGCCGGCGTTCTTGTTGGCGTAGGCGGCGCTGCCGCTGGTGTTCAGCGTCAGCTGGTCGCCGTCGATGCGGTCGTCGCCGAGCGTGGCGATGGCGCTGGTGGTGCCGTCGTACACTTTGCCTGAACTGCTGGCGGTGGCGGTCAGAGTGCGCTGGCTGATGTTGGCGCTGGTGGTGGCGCTGGTGCCGGCCAGCGAGTAGTTGCCCGCGTCGGCGCCGGTCAGCGTGATGCCGCCGATGCTGATGGTCTTGCCGGTGCCGGCGTTCTTGTCGTCGAAGGCGGCGCTGGCGGTAAAGCCGACGTTGTCGCCCTGCACGCGGTTGTCGCTGTAGCTGACGGTGGCGCTGGTGCCGCCGTCGTAGACCTTGTTCACGCCGGTGGCCGCGATCACCAGCGCACGCGCGGTGATATCGCCGCTGCCGACGGCGCTGCCCGGCGCCAGCACGTAGTTGTCGGCATCCACGCCGGACAAGCTCAGTCCATTGATGGCGATGCTCTTGCCGGTGCCGGCGTTCTTGTCGCTGTAGGTGGCGCCGGTCGAGATCACGGTCAGCTGGTCGCCGGACAGATGGTTGTCCGACAGCGTGATGGCGGCCGTGGTGGTGCCGTCGTACACCTTCGTGTTGCCGCTGGTGGTCACAGTCAGGGTGCGCGCCGTGATGTCGCCGCTGGCGTGCGCCGTGTTCGAGGCCAGCACGTAGTTGCCGGCGCCGGCGCCGGTCAGGCCCATGCCGGTCACGGTGATGTCCTTGCCGATGCCGACGTTCTTGTCGGCGTAGGCGGCGCTGCCGGTGAGGGACAGCACATCGCCGCCGATGCGGTCGTCGCTCCAGGTCACGGCGGCGGCCGTGGTGCCGTCGTAGATCTTGTCGCTGCCGGTCGCGGTGGCGTTCAGCGTGCGCGCGGTAATGTTGCCGCTGGTGGTGGCGGTGGCCGAAGCCAGCGTGTAGTTGCCGGCGTCCGCGCCGCCCAGCGCAATGCCGGCGACGCTGATGGTCTTGCCGTTGGCGGCGTTCTTGTTGTTGTAGCTGGCGCTGGTGGACGACAGCGTCAGGGTGTCGCCGTCGATGCGGTTGTCGCTCAGCGTCACGACGGCGCTGGCGTTGCCGTCGTACACCTTGTTGCTGCCGGCCGCGCCGACGCTCAGGCTGCGCGCGGTAATGGTGCCGGTGGCGCTGGCGTGGTCCGTCGCCAGCGCGTAGTTGCCGGCGTCGGTGCCCGACAGCGACAAGCCGTTGACGGTGATGGTCTTGCCAACGCCGACGTTCTTGTCGGCGTAGCTGGCGCCGCTGCTGTCCACCGTCAGCACGTCGCCGCCGAGGCGGTCGTCGGCCAGCGTGGCGCTGGCGCTGGCCAGGCCGTCGTAGGTCTTGCCGCTGCCGGTGGCGGTGATGGCCAGCGCGCGCGGCGTGATCGCGGCGGTGGTGCTGCCGGTGCTGGCGGACAGCGTGTAGTTGCCGGCATCGGCGCCGCTCATGCTGATGCCGGTGACGTTGACGGTCTTGCCGCTGGCGGCGTTCTTGTCGGTGAAGCTGGCGCTGCCGGCCAGGCTGATCGCGTCGCCCGCCACCGCATTGCTGGTGTAGTTGACGGTGGCGGCGGTGCCGGCGTCGTAGGTCTTGTCGATGCCGTTGACGTTGACGTTGAGCGCTGCCTTGGTCACGGTCTGCTTGGCGCTGTTGGCAACAAAGGTCAGCGTATAGCCCATGGCGTCGGCCAGCGAGCCTTGGTTGACGTTGTACACGCCGACATTCTTCGAGCCGTTCACCAGGCCCAGCTCACCGCTCAGCGCTTTGGCGGCGGTATCGCCGTCGATGTAGCCGGTGGCGGTGTAGGTGATGCCGCCGATCACGCCATCATAGGTTTTGGTCGACGTGGTCGCGGTCACCGTCAGGGTCGGCGCCACCGAGTACAGGAACCAGTTGCCGCTGGCCGCGTAGGCCGGCGTGGTGCCGGTGTAGCTCTGGGCATAGTGTTTTTTGTAGCTGCTGCTGGTGTTTTCCAGGGTCAGGGACGGATCGCTGGAGTACACCAGGTAGCGGCCGCTGCCGCCGAGCGTCAGGGCGTTGGTGCCGTTGTTGTTGGTGAACTTGCCCAGGCCCTTGCTGACCACGACAATCGCGTCGCCGCTGCCGCCGCTGGCCAGCCTGCCGGTGGTGCCGAACACCACGTCGTTGCCACTCTTGGCGCCGAGGTTGCGCACCTGCACCGAGTTGCCGCCATTGACAGCGGCATTGATGGTGAGCGCGCCCGACGCGGTATTGGTCTTGAAGGAGCCGGCTTGGTCGAGCGTGAGGCTGATATCCTTGGTCGCGGACAAGTCGGCGTTGACGGTCAGCACCGCCGTGCCGCTGTCGCGGTCCTTGTCGACCGGGCCGGTATTGGCGTTCGGCTTGCTGGCATTGGCGGTGAGCACCAGGCTGCTGTCGCTGCCGAACAGCGACACCTTGGAGTTGAGCACGATGCTGCGGCCGGCCTCCAGCGTCAGCGACCCGGTGGTGGCAATATCGGCGCCGGCGTTGAGCGTGATGTCGTTGCTCGCTTGCAGCGTCACCTTGCTGCCGAGGTTGAGCAGGCCGGCCAGGGAGCCGGCGGAGATCAAGGTGGTGCCGCTGCTGGCACCGGGTTCGACATAGCCGAGATCGGGCACGGCACTGCCGCCGCTTTGCAGCGCAAAAGCGTACACGCCGCCGCTGGCGCCGCTCTGGTTGGCGTCGTCGGCATAGGGGGCGCCCACGATCAGGCGATCGCCGGCGCCGTTCAACGCGACGGCGAAGCCGAAGTTGTCGTAGCTCTTGGAACCGATGGTGCCATCCGGCGCAAACGTGTAACCGCGGCCAACGGTGCTGGCCAGCGTGGCCGAACCGTAGCTGTTATTGGCGAAATCGAAAATGCGCACGCTGCCCGGTCCCAGCGTGGGGCCGGCATATTGGGGCGCATTCGGCGCACCGACCGCCAGGCGGGTGCCGGCGGCATTGAAGGCCAGCGCCGAACCGAAATATTCACCATCAAGCAGTTTCACTTGGGTATTGATGCCGCTGGTGGTGGCGTTGCTCAGCGTGGCGCCCAGCGTCGTGGTGGCGCCGGACACGGTGTACAGATACACCTTGCCGCTGCCATTGTTTTCGTTGATGGCGCCCACCGCCAGATGGCTGCCGGCGCTGTCGAGCGCCACGGCGGTGCCGAACAGGTTGCTGCCCGCGCCATTGAGCGTGTAGCTGACGCTGGCCAGGTGGTTGCTGAAGTCATTGTTGAGGCCGTAGACGGCGCCGGCGCTGTTGCCCTGGTATAGCGCGCCGACGGCCAGCTTGCCGCCGTCGCCGTTCAGGGCCACGGCGGAGCCGAAAGCGATCGCTGCGCCGTTGACGTTGGCGGTGTTGTAATGACTGCCGATGTCGATCTGGTCGGAGAGCGTGGTGAAGCCGGCCGCCGCGTAACGGTACTCATGGACGGCGCCGGCGCCGCCGTATTGGCCGGGCGCGCCAACGGCCAGCACGCGGCCGTCGCCGCTCAGCGCCACGGCCGCGCCAAACAGCGAGTCCGCAGCCAGCGCGACGTTGAGGTTGCCGCCGCCGGTATAGCCGGAACCGATGGTGCCCTTGAGCGCGGCGCCGGAAAAATCGTTGCCGTTTTCGAAAGTGTACAGCCGCACCGCGCCGGCATTCGGCGTCGGATTGGTTTGCGCCGGGGTCTGCCCCTGGGCCGCGATGGTGGCGCCGCCGTCGAAGGGCGCGCCCACTGCCAGCTGGGTGCCGTCGGCGCTCAGGGCCACGCCGAAGCCGGCGCCGTCGCCCGCTTCCAGCGTGGCGTCCGTCCCCAGCAGCTTGCTGTACACCCACTGCGCGGCGTTGCTGGTGATGATGATGTTCTTCGGATCGAGCAGCAGGCTGCCCCCGGCGCCCAGCGCCAGCTGGTCGAGGTTGACGTAGCGTAGCGACTCGGCCGAGGAAATTTCCACGGCGCCGCCGGCGGCCGCGCCGGTCGCCTTGAGCGCGCCCAGCATGGTGGTCTGGTCCTGCGACCACACGATCGCGGTGCCGCCCTGCCCGGCCGTGCCGCGCGCGCTGACGTCGATGGCGGTGCTGTCGTTGATGAACACGCTGTCGGCATTGGCGATGGCGGCGCTCTGGCCCCAGCGCTGCAGGAAGCGGTCGGCGTCGGGCGCGTCGGGACGTGCGTTGCCGCCCTGGAAGGCGCCGCCGATGCGGACCAGGCCGCCCTGCGCGCCGCCGCTGGCGTCCAGCGTGCTGCTGAACAGCGTGACATCCTTGGCGGTGACGTCGATGCGGCCGCCCGTGCCGCTGCCGCCGCGCGCGCTGTGCGCGCCGGACGAGGTCAGGCCGGCGCCGGCGCTCAGCGTGGTGCTGCCGCCATCGGTGGCGCCGTCGACGCTGGTGACGGCGCCGGTGTTTTCCACCAGCGCGTTGCCGGCGCTGTAGCGGATCACGCCGCCCGCGCCGCTGCGGCCGGCGGCGCTGGCCGTGGCCGCCGCCGACAGGTTGCCGCTGCTGCTGACCGCAATGCTGCCGCCGCTGGCGCCGTCCGCCTTGAGCGCGCCATCCACCGACACGAAGCGGCCCTCGGCCGCGATGCTGCCGCCCTGGCCGGCGGCGCTCGACGCATCGAGCGCGCCGGTGTACACCTCGTCGGCCACCAGGCGGATGCTGCCGCCGTCGGCGACGATGCCGCGCGCCTGCACGATGCCGGTGTTGTTGACGGTGGCGCGGGTCAGCGCGTCGGCCGCCGTCGCGCTGAGCAGCACGCTGCCGCCGTCGGCGCTGATGGCGCCGCTGTTTTGCGCCAGCGCCTGCAAGGCGCCGCGCGTGGTGCGCACGCCGATCAGGCCATCGCCACGCAGGTCGATGCTGACTTGCTCGCCGGCCGCCAACGCCACGCTGCCCTGCGCCGCGCTGATGCTGCCGCTGTTGCTGACCGACGGCGCGATCAGCGCCACATAGCCGCCCTTGGCCGCGTTGATGCGGCCGGCATTGCTGACGGCGCCGGCGCTGCTGCCGCCGGCGAAATCGTATTGGCCGCTGAGGAAGGCCTGGTCGGACAGGCCGAGCGAGGAGGCCGTCAGCGCGCCCACGTCGACTTGGGCGCCGGCGTTGAACAGCACGCCCTGCGGGTTGATCAGGAACACGCTGCCGTTGGACGACAGCTTGCCGTAGATCTGCGACGGGTCGCTGCCGACCACGCGGTTCAGCGCCACCGCCGACGCCGACGGCTGGTCGAAGCGCACGGCCGCATTGGCGCCGATATCGAAACTCTGCCAGTTGACGATGGCCTGGTTGGAGCTTTGCGTCACCGTCATCTGGTTGCCGCTGGTGGCGATGCTGGCTTGGCCGGCCACCAGTTGCGCGCCGCTCGGCAGCGCATTCACGGCGGGTGGCGGCGCCGCCAGGGCGCCTCCGGCCAACACCGCTCCCGCCAGCACGGCGCCCAGGCGGCGCGCGGCGCGCACGCTGGAGTTGCTCTTGCCACGGCCGCGCGCGCTTTCAGCGACGACGACCCAGCAGGCATGGACGTGACTCCAGACGAGACGGTAGAAACGGTTGGCGGAGGCGTGTTTGTGCATGGGAGATCCTTAAACCAGCAGGCTGAATTCAGCGCGGTAGGTGTTTTCGAGGGTGCGTTTTTCACCCGGGACGAGGTACAGCGCGAAATGGCCGACCACGCCGTTATCCATTTCGTAGCTACCGGCGCTGATGCCGGCGCCGCCGGGACCGGTGAACAGCAGGGAGAATTGCTCCAGTGGCGGCGCGCTGGCGGCGGCCAGCGCCAGCTTGAGGGTGGCCGCGCTGTCGGCAACGCCGGGATCGGCAGGCGCCGGCGCCGCAGCCGGCTGGGCGATCACCGCTTCCAGCTGCAGGCCGATGGCGCCCTGCTCCGGATGATTCAGCCAGAACTGTTGGCCAAGCAGCGCCTGCGCGCCGGCCTGCGACCAGCGGTAGGCATTGCCGGCGGCCGCTTCGACGCCGGTTTGCGCATCGGCCGCGCGCGCCGGCGCAGCCAGGCCCAGCCCCAGGCCGGCTCCCAGCCCGGCCAGCGAGCCGCCGCCCATTTTCTTCAACAGATCGCGCCGATTCATCATGCTGTTTCTCCGTAATGTAGGGCAGTGGCGGTCGCGCGCCACTGCATCAGGCGGTACAAGCCTGCCGTGCTGATTTCTTGAAAGCCCAGCCGCTGGTACAGCGACTGCGCCGGATTGTGGATTTCAACGTGGATGGTGACGCTGGCGTCGCTGGCCTCGGCCTCCGCCATCAGGGCCGCCAGCAGCTGCGTGCCGAGGCCGCGTCCACGCCACGGCGGCAGGATCGCGATGTCGATGACGTGGATGCGCTGCGGCATGCGCTTGACGTACAGGCGGCCGATGGCCTCGCCATCGAGCTCGATCACATCGAAACGCGCCTCAGGATGGTGCGCGTGGTAATGACGGTGTTGGGCGTCGAACTGCATGCGCACAAACGCTTCGGCCTGCGCCGCGTCCCAGCCGGTCTGGGCGATTTCGTCGGCCCGCACCGACGCATACACGCTCAGCAAGAACGCGTCGTCGTGCGGCAGGCAGGGGCGCAGGGTGCAGGCCATGTCAGCCGCGCGGCGGGAACACGCCCTGCAGCGCGATGCAGAAACTCAGCGCCAGGTAAGGCGGCAGATTGTTGTGCGCCTGGCCGGCGCCGGCCGCAGCCAGGCTACCGCGCGCCACCGGTGCGCCGGCGGTGCTGTAGACCGGCACCGACCCGGTGTTGGCCTGCGTCACCGAGACGCCCGGCGTGCTGACCGTGGCCGCCGTGTCCTGCGCCCGCATCAAGTGCGTGTGGGATGGAATTTGCGATGCGTTCAAGCTGACGCTGGCGGAACCGCCCTGTTCGCCCAGGTCGTGCAGGCTCAGGCCCGGTCCCTGTCCGGGATGCATGGGCGCGCGGCCCTGCAGGTTGGGCAGCGCGAAGATGCTCTTGCCGTCGCCGCCGTAGGTGGTGCCCAACAGCGAAAACAGCGCCGTGTTCTGCGAAATCGGCAACAGCTGCCCCTGGCAAAAGGCCCAGCCATTGGGGGCGAAGTTGAATCCGACGATGCGGATTTCTGCTACAAATGGATCTGCCATTGCGGTTCCTTAATTCTGACTCGGGAAAATGCCGAACAGGCTGATGATGAAATTGACGCACAGGTAGGGCGCCATATTGCTGTGCGGCTGGCTCTGTCCGTCGCTGGCGCCGATCGCATCGACCGCCATATCGACCGGAGCGCCGCCCGCCATGGCGTAGGCCGGCGTGCCGCCGGTGCTGGCCAGCACCCCTGCGCCATTGGCGCCATACTCGGCATTGCCACGCGCGACGGTCGACGGTACGCCGCCGTGGTTGTGCGCCGGAATCTGCTGCACGGTCAGCGTGACTTCCTCCACGCCGCCGGTCTCGGCAAGAATGTAGCCATTGCCGTTGTGAACCGGGATGCGGCCGCGCAGGTCGGGCAAGCAGTACGTCTCCTGGCCATCGCCGCCGTAGGTGGTGCCGATGAGATTGAACAAGGTCTCGTTCTCGGAAATCGGCAGCATTTGTCCCTCGCAGAACATCCATCCGGCAGGGGCGAAGTTGCCCGCAAAAATGCGAATTTCGCCTACAAAAGGTAGTGGCATGGGCTGATCCTGTGAAATGTAATTAGTTCCGGCTGGGGAAAATGCCGGTCAACGCGATAACAAAGTGCAGCGTGAGGAAGGGCTGCATATTCAAGTGGGGCTGGCTACCGCCGATATTGGTGACCGTGGCCGGCGCCAGCGTGTCGCCGCCCGCCGCGCCCAGCATGTCGCGGCCGAAGCGGCCCTTGGCCCCGAGCAGGTTGCCGGTCGGCGTGCCGGTGTTGGCCAGCGAACTGCGGCCATTGAGCGCATGCGTGTGCTGCGGCATTTCCTGCTGAGACAGCGTATGCGCCTCCTCGCCGCCGCGCTGGCCCAGGGTCAGCGGCTCGGTATCGCTACTGGTACCGTCGTAGCCCATGCTGAACGGCGTGCGCCCACGCAAATCCGGCAAGGCGAAATTAACGCGGCCATCGCCGCCGTAGCTGGTGCCCAGCAGCGAGAACAGCGCCTGGTTCTGGTTAATCGGCAGCAGCAGTCCGTCGCATCGCGCCCAGCCCTTGGGCGCAAACCCAAAGGAGAGGATGCGGATTTCGCCCATGAAGGGTTCGCTCATGTCGGTGTCCTGTCGGTGTCAGTTGAAAACTGCTTGGTAATGGATGGTCTCGCCCTGGCGGGCGACCGGGACCAGGAAAATGTCCAGTGCGCCGTGCTCGGGGTCTTCCAGGGTGTAGGTCGCCTGCGGCAGGGCCGGCAGCGGCCCGCTGAACAGCAGGTTGTACGCGTCCACGCCCGGCATGCTGGCGGTGGTGCGCTCGGCCTGCAGCAATTCCAGCACGACGCCGGAATCGCCGCTCAGGCGGAAACGCTGCTGCAGGCGCTCAGCGAAGAATGTATAGGACAAGGCGGCAACCATAATATTTTTACAATGAAAATACCGGCCATTATATATCGAATATTCCTCTCGGAAACTATCGATTTGTTGCGCGAGACGATAACCGGCCAGCCTGCAAACCGCATCAATACTGGGTTTGCGCTAATCCGTATGGCCGAAGCGGCGGCGGTAGGCGCCCGGCGTGGTGGCCGCCAAGCGGCGGAAATGGTGGCGCAGCGATTCTTCCGAGCCGAAGCCGGCGCGCTCGGCAATCTGCGCCAGCGGCACATCGGGCTGCTCCAGCATGTCCTTGACGATGGCCACGCGTTCGCGGATCAGCCATTCGACCGGGCCGAAGCCGGTGGCCTGCTGGAACTGGCGCTGCAAGGTGCGCGGGCTCATGGCGGCACGCTCGGCCATGCTGGCCACGGTGTGCGGCTGCGCCGGATGGCTGCGCAGCCAGTCCATCAACTTCGATAGGCGGCCCTGCTCGCCCTGCGCCATGGGGCGCGGCACGAACTGCGCCTGCCCGCCCTCGCGGTGCGGCGCCACCACCAGCCGCTGCGCCACCAGGTTGCCGACCTTGGCGCCGTGGTCGCGCCGCACCAGGTGCAGCAGCATGTCCAGCCCGGCGGCCGAACCGGCGGCGGTGATAACCTGGCCGTTATCCACATACAGGTCGTCGGGCTGCACGGCGATCCGTGGATAACGCCGCGCCAGCCGTTCGGCGTAGCGCCAGTGGGTGGTGGCGCGCTGGCCGTCCAACACGCCGGCGGCGGCCAGCACGAACACGCCCGAGCAGATCGAGCACAGGCGCGCGCCGCGTGCGTGGGCCGCGCGTATCCAGTCCAGCAACTGCGGCGGCGGCACTTCGTCGGCGTCGCGCCAGCCGGGGATGATGATGGTGTCGGCCAGCGCCAGCAGCTCCGGCGCGTAGGGCGCCTGCACGGTGATGCCGCCGGCGGCGCGGATCGGCCCCTGCTCCACCGCGCAGACGGCAAAGTCGTACCAGTCCACGCCCAGTTCCGGGCGCTCCAGGGCGAACAGTTCGACCGTGCAGCCGAACTCGAATGTGCACAGGCAATCGTAAGCCAGCGCCACCACCAAATGTTTTTTCATGGCGCAATCTTACCGCATCTTGGCATATGCGCCACTTCTGGCCGTGGTGGTGGCGCCGCACAATGACGTCATTGCCCACCACCACAGGAGATCAGCATGTCCCACGTTACCGCCATCCCAGCCGCCGCCAGCGCCGACGCCCTGGCCCACTTTGAAGCGAGCTTCAGCTACGAAACCGATTGCTGGGACGTGCACGATGCGCTCGCCGGCGGCAAGCAGGATTTCGTGTTGCTGGATGTGCGCGGCACGGAGAAGTATGCGGCCGGCCATGTGCCGGGCGCGCTGGACCTGGCGCACCGCAAGATCATCGGCTCGAAGATCGCCGAGTTCCCGGCCGAGACGCTATTCGTGGTGTATTGCGCCGGGCCGCACTGCAACGGCGCGGCCCGCGCCGCCGTGCGGCTGGCGCAGCTGGGCCGCCCGGTCAAGGTGATGCCGGGCGGTATAACCGGCTGGATCGATGAAGGATTCGAACTGGCGCGGGCTTAGGAACCCAGCGCTTTTTCGACGGCGCTGACCAGCTGCTTGTCGCTCGGCGTGGTCTTGCTGCCGAAGTTGGTCACCACATTGCCCTGGCGGTCGATCAGGTATTTGTGGAAATTCCATGCCGGGGCTTTGCCGGTGGCCTTGATCAGGTTGGCGAACAACGGATTAGGTTCCTTGCCCGACACCACCGATTTGGCGAACATCGGGAACTTCACGCCGTAGGTGTTGAAGCAGAAATCGGCGATTTCCTTGCTGGAGCCCGGCTCCTGCTGGCCGAAGTCGTTGGATGGGAAGCCCAGCACCACAAAACCCTTGCTGCCGTATTTGGCGTACAGGCCTTCCAGTCCTTCGTACTGGTTGGTGAAGCCGCAGTAGCTGGCGGTGTTCACCACCAGGATCACCTTGCCGGCGTACTGGCACAGGTCCTGCGGCGCTTCGTCCTGCAGGCGCTTGAAGGTTTGCTTGAGGATGGCCGGGCAGCTGGCCGGCGCAGCGGCAGCCGCAGGCGCGGCGGCAGTGACGGCCGGCGCTTGCGCCAACGCGGAAGCGCTGGCCAGCATGGTCAGCGAAGAAACGAGGCACAGCTGGGCGAAGGATTTGGACATAGTGGTCGGCCGGAAATGATGAAATTAAATTCATTCTAGTCCAATTTAGTGCCCCTCGCACGATTGACCCAGATTAAGCAAAGTTCACACAAGCGTCCTATCGTCATAGCAGTGGGACGCGGGAGGTGCTATGCGTATTTTCTGGCTGTTAATGTTGCTGGCCGGCGCGGTCCACGCGCAGGTGGCGTCGTTGCCGGCAATGCGCGCGAGCCAGGTCAGCGTCTCCGGCCTGTCCTCCGGCGCCTACATGGCGGTGCAGTTCGAGGTGGCGTTTTCGCGCACCGTGATCGGTGCGGGCGTGGTCGCCGGCGGGCCGTATTACTGCTCGCAGGGCAGCGTCTTCACCGCCACCACCAGCTGCAGCTGTACCAGCGACTTGTTCGAATGCCGCGTGCGCCCCGGCGGCACCCGCGTTTCGGAGCTGATCGCCCTCACCGACTGGTTCGCCGCATCGCAAACCATCGATCCCACCAGCGCATTGGCCGGCCACCGCATCTGGATGCTGTCCGGCAGCATCGATACGGTGGTGCCGCAGGCCGTCATGAACGACCTCAACACCTACTACCGCCACTACGTCGACGCCAGCCGCATCTTCTACCGGCGCAGCCTCAACGCCGAACACGCCATGCCCACCGATAGCTACGGCAACAGCTGCCGCTCGCTGCGTTCGCCCTACATCAACAACTGCAACTACGACGCCGCCGGCGAATTGCTGACCTGGATCTACGGCCCGCTCGACGCGCGCAACACCGGCGCGCTGCGCGGCCGCTTCATCGCTTTCGACCAGTCGGAATTCATCGCCCTGCCCGGCTGGCACGGCATGGCGGATTTCGGCTACCTCTACATTCCGCAAGCGTGCGGCATCAGCGCGGGAGCGGGCTGCAAGCTGCACGTGGTGTTCCACGGCTGCCAGCAAAATCCCGACAGCATCGGCGCCGATTTCGTGCGCCACGCCGGCTACAACGCCTGGGCAGACAACAACCGTTTGCTGCTGCTGTATCCACAGACCGCCGCCACCTTCACCAATCCGAATGCGTGCTGGGACTGGTTCGCCCACGACGACACGCGCTACGCCCAAAAAACAGGCCGCCAGATGGCGGCCGTCAAGCGCATGGTGGACCGCCTGACCGGCACTAATCCACCGTGAAGGACGACAGGTCCGGATGCGGCGGCGGGTAGCTGAGTTCCATGCCTTCCAGCGTTTCCAGCAGCAGGCTGGCGATCACCAGGTTGCGATGGGTTTTGGAATTGGCCGGCACCACGTACCACGGCGCGTGCGGGACATTGGTCTCGCGGATCGCCTTTTCGTAGGCGCGCAGGTAGTCGTCCCACTTCGCGCGTTGCTTGATGTCTTCCGGATTGAATTTCCACTGCTTGTCCGGATCGTCCAGCCGCTCCTGCAGGCGCTCGCGCTGTTCTTCCTTCGAGATGTGCAGGAACACCTTGACGATCACCGTGCCGGTTTCGGCCAGCATGCGTTCGAAATCGCGGATCTGCGCGTAGCGGCGCTTGCATTCGTCGTCGTCGATCCAGCCCTGCACCCGCGTGATCAGCACATCCTCGTAATGGCTGCGATTGAAGATGGCGATCTCGCCCTTCACCGGTACATGCTGGTGCACGCGCCACAGGTAGTCGTGCGCCAGTTCGTTGTCGGTCGGCCCCTTGAAGGCCACCGCGCGCAGGCCCATGGGGCTGATGCGGCTGAACAGCGCGCGCACCGTGCCGTCCTTGCCCGAGGTGTCCATGCCCTGCAGGACCAGCAGCACCTTTTGCTGGTGCTGCGCATACAGCTTGTCCTGCAGCGCGGCGATGCGGTCGATCAGCGCGGCGGTGCGCTCAAGATCGAGCGCTTTGCCGCGCGACTTACCGAGCTTGGGATTGGCGGCGCGGCTGGAGAAGGTGGCGTCGTCCGCATCCTCGTCGCGCAGTTTGAGTTTGGCGGAGGCGCGGAAGCGCTGGCGGGCATCATGTGTCATTGCCTCAGGATATCACCTGGCGGCCAACTGCGCAGCACGGTAGCCCCACCATGCGGCCTCCTCGAAGACCGAGAAGCCCGACAGGTCGGCGTGCGCGAACAGGATGGGACCATCCACCTCGCGCAACGCCTTCATGCCGGCGTTGCTGCGGAAGTTGGGCCAAGGGACCGCCATCGCATGGCCGCGCAGCGTGATGTCGACCCGTTCGACGCAGGACGCGAACTGCGCGCCGTAAGCGGTTTTCAGGTCGGCGCTGGCCAGCGCCAGCAGCTCCTCCGGCTTGGCCGACGCCATCCAGCCGCGCGCGCTGCTGGCCTTGCGGTCCGACAGCGCCACGTAAGCGCTGAACACGGTCTTCTCCGGCGGCCGCACGCGGATGTCCTGGTGGGTGGAGACCACGAAGCCCAGTCCCGGCTCGCCGTACACCACGTTGTCCCAGGACAGCGGTTGCGGATTGGCGCCGCCTTGCAGCTCTTCCGGGAAGCGCTTGAGCAGGAAATTCGCCACCATCCACGGCGCGTATTCCGGCACGTGCTTGGCGGGGTCGAAACCGTAAGCCGCGATATTCTCCACCACGCGCGCCGCCACATAGGTCGGCATGGCGCAGATGGCTTTGCGGGCGCGCACCAGATAGGTGGACGGCTTGCCGTTTTCCAGCTTGAAGCACAGCGCCTCGACGCCGTCCGCCGTTTTCTTCAGCGACAGCGCCGTTCCCGCCATGCGCTTGACGGCCGCCGCACGCTCCATGCCGGAAGCCAGCGGTTGCAGGCCGCCCGGCCACGTGAGCCAGGCGCCGTCGCCGGCATTGGCCGCCTGTCCCCAGCGGCTGCAGTAGTAATGCAGGCCGGCCCACGCCGATACCTTGTCGTAGCGCGTGCCGTAGTCGTCGCGGCAGCAGTAGTTCAGATACCAGTGCAAGGTCGGCGACTTGTAGCCTTGCTGGTCCATCCACTGCTTGAGGGTGATGCGGTCCAGCGCCTGCCACTGCGGATCTTCCGACGACATCACGGTCGGGAACACGAACACGCGCCGGCCGTCCGCACCGTGCATGCCGCGCAAGCGGTGCACCTCATCGAAAAAGCGCTTGTGCTCATCGAGCTCCCACTGCGGCACGCCTTCGGTGGGGATGAAGCCTTCCTGCCAGTGGCCGTTGTACAGCAGGCGTTCCTCCGGCGCGTGCAGGATGAAACGCTCGTCGTAATACGGCTTCTCGGCCATCGCATCTTTTTGGATGATGCCGAGGTCCGCCAGGATCTCGCGCACGTGCGTGGATTCCGGCGACGGCAGCGGCAGATAGTGGCCGCCGGTCGGATACTCGTATTCGCCGAAGGCGCCGCCGGCGGCGTTGCCGTAGGGTTGGGGGCCGTCGATCATCAGCACATCGGTCTTGCCCAGCTTTTTCAGCTTCCATGCGGCCGTCAGGCCGGACATGCCCGAGCCGAGGATGGCGATGTCGGTGTGGATAACTTGCGACGGCGGCGGCAAGGCGCCGCGCGAGGCATGGTCGCGCAGGAAGTGGCCCTCGTCGCGGCCGACGTAGTGCACCTTCGGCGTGATCTCCTGCCAGCGCTGGAACGCCAGTCCGCTGCCGGCGGCGGCCAGCCCGGAAGCGCCGGCCCACACCAGGAAAGAGCGGCGCAGCATCAGCGGATCACCCGGCGCCAGTCCTGCTCGAATTCATGCACGAGCGACTGGGTGTTGAGACGGTTCGGCGCCATCGGCAGCGGCTTCATATCGGGCGGGAAGATGAACATCTCGCGCGTGGTGTCCGCGTTCAGGTAGCGCATCGGCAGGCGGTAGCTGGTGGGCGGCGTGTAGTTGGCCTGCGGCGTCGCCAGGATGAAGCCCCACTCGCCGAACGACGGCACGTAGGCGTGGAAAGGATAGGTTTTCAAACCCACCTCGCGCAAGGTGGAGTCGATGGTCCAGTAGGCATGCGGCGCGAAGAACGGCGACGTCGATTGCACCACCATCAAGCCGTTGGCCGCCAGGTGCTTGCGCACCATGCCGTAGAACGGCACCGAGTACAGCTTGCCCAGCGCGAAGCTGGAGGGATCGGGGAAGTCGACGATCACCGCGTCGAACATATCGTCGTTATGCTGCAGCCAGATGGCGGCATCGGCGTTCACCACGCGCACGCGCTTGTCCTTGAGCGAGCCGTGATTGAGCTTGACCAGTTCTTCGCGCTGCATGAAGGCGCCGGTCATGGCCGGGTCCAGGTCCACCAGCGTGACGTGCTCGATGTTCGGATAGCGCAGGATCTCGCGCAGCGCCAGGCCATCGCCGCCGCCCAGCACCAGCACGCGCCGCGCCCACGGCATGGGCTGCAGCACCGGATGCACCAGCGCTTCGTGGTAACGGTATTCGTCGCGCGAAGAGAATTGCAGGTTGCCGTTGATGTACAGGCGCGTGTCATCCTTCCAACGTGTGATCACCAGGCGCTGATAAGGCGTGGTGGTGGCGTAGACGATTTCATCGCCGAACAGGCCATGCTCGCCCCAGTAGGTCAGCTTGTCGGCGAAGGCGAAGCCGAACACCAGCACGCACAGCACGCCGCAGGCGCGCAGCATGCGGCCGGCGACATTTTTCAGCTCTGTGGAAAACACCTTGATTGTCCACAGGGCCACGCCGACGTTGAGCATCCCGAACAAAAAGCCGGTGCGCACCAGCCCCAGATACGGCGCCAGCACCAGCGGGAACAACAGCGATACCGCCAGCGCGCCGAGATAGTCGAAGGTCAGCACCTTGCTGACCAGTTCATTGAATTCCGTCTTGCGCTCGTTCAGCGCGCGCATCACCAGCGGCACTTCCATGCCGACGAAGGCGCCGATCAGGAACACCATGGTGTACAAGAGCGTGCGGAACGGCGCCGGCATCCAGGAAAACGTCAGGAACAGCAGCGCCGCCGACAGGCCACCGACCAGGCCGACCGCCAGTTCGATATCGACAAACCGCGCCAGCACATCCTCGTCGCGCACATACTTGGAGAAGTGCGCGCCGACGCCCATGGCAAACAGGTAGCATCCGATAATCGTGGAGAACTGCAGCACCGAATCGCCCAGCAGATAGCTCGACAGCGCGCCGGCGATCAGCTCATATGCCAGCCCGCAGGACGCCACCACGAAGACGGACAAGATCAGAATCTTTTTGGTCATTTACGTTCGTTTGCATTATTATCAAGTAATCACTTTACCTGAAGGTGCGCCGTGCCCGCCATCCTAAACTATCTGATTCACCTGCTATTGGCCGCCGTGCTGCTGGCGGTGTTCTTCAAAGCCTACACCTGGATGACGCCGTACGACGAGGTGAAGCTGATCCGCCAGGGCAACCACGCGGCGGCGCTATCGCTGGGCGGGGCGCTGATAGGTTTTTCCATCACCATCGGTTCGGCGCTGATGCATACTGCCGATTACCGCGAATTCTTCGCCTGGGCTTTCGGCGCCATGGTGGTACAGGGACTGGCCTACGCCATCACCACCCGTGTGCTGAACATGGCGAAAGACCAGATCGAAGCAAACAACACTGCGTTTGGCGGCCTGCTGTCCGCCATCGCCATTTCCATCGGCGTGATCAACGGCGCCTGCATCTCCTAATTCAAGCGAGGACCATCATGGGTATCGGCAGCTTTATCAAGAAGCAGTTTATCGATGTACTGCAATGGAACGAGGACAGCGACGGCGTGCTGGCGTGGCGCTATCCAATGGCCGACCAGGAGATTCAGAACGGGGGCCAGCTGGTGGTGCGTGAATCGCAGGTGGCGCTGTTCGTCAACGAGGGCCAGATCGCCGACGTGTTCGGACCCGGCACCCACACGCTGACCACGCGAACCCTGCCGGTGCTGACCAACCTGAAAAACTGGGACAAGCTGTTCGACTCGCCGTTCAAGTCGGATGTCTATTTTTTCAGCACTCGCGTGCAGACCGGCCGCAAATGGGGCACGCCGCAACCGATCACCATCCGCGACAAGGATTTCGACATGGTGCGCGTGCGCGCCTTCGGCATGTACTCGTACCGTGTGACCAATGCGCGCGCCTTCTTCACGGAGATCAGCGGCACCCGCGAGACCTACACCCGCGACGAGGTGGAAGACCAGCTGCGCGGCATCCTGATGGCGACCATGGCCAGTTCGCTGGGCGCGTCGCAAGTGCCCTTCCTCGACATGGCGGCCAACCAGGCCCTGATGGCGCAGCAGGTCAAGGGCGACCTGACCACCGCCTTCGCGCGCTACGGCATCGCGCTGGATGAATTCAACGTCGCCAGCGTCAGCCTGCCAGAAGAACTGCAGGCGGCACTCGACGATCGCATCTCGGCCGGCATGAAGGGCGGCCTGAGCGCCGACAAGATGGCCGGCTTCACCAAGTACCAGGTGGCCAGTTCGATTCCTCTGGCGGCCGGCAATGAAGGCGGCCTGGCGGGCATCGGCGCGGGTTTGGGCGCCGGCCTGTCGGTCGGCCAGGTGATCGGCCAGAGCATGGGCGCGGCGCTGGCGCCGCAGGCTGCACCTCCGGCTGCGGCTGCGGCGGTTGGTGAAGAACCGATCGAAGCGCGCCTCGAAAAACTCAAGGGCCTGCTCGACAAGGGCCTGATCTCGGCCGCCGACTACGACAGCGCTAAAGCCGAACTCCTGAAAAAACTGATCGGCTAAGCACGTGCAAATCGTTTCCTGTCCCAGCTGCGGCGCGGAGGTCAAATTCCGCTCGCATGCCTCGGTCATGGCCGTCTGCGAATATTGCAGCACGCGTGTGCTCAAGGATGCGGACGCGGTCAAGGACCTAGGCAAGATGTCGTCCGTGCTGGAGGACTATTCGCCGATCCAGATCGGCACCGCCGGTGTGCTGGGCGGGCGGCCGTTCACGGTGGTGGGCCGCATCCAGCTGCGCTATTCGGCCGGCATGTGGAACGAGTGGTTCCTGTTTTTCGACGATGGCAAAACCTCGTGGCTGGGCGATTCATCCGGCATGTACACCATCACCGCCGAATACCAAGGCGAGGCGCAACTGCCCTCCTTTGAGGAACTGACGCCGGGACGGACTTACCCGATCAACGGCGCGCCCTACCTGGCGGCCGAGATCCGCGTCGCCGATTGCGTCGGCGGCCAGGGCGAGCTGCCGTTCAAAGTGGGCGACGGCTATCAGGCGCGCGTGGCCGATTTCCGGCGCGGCGCGGAATTCATCACGCTCGATTATTCGGACTCGCCGCGCCCCGTGATCTACACCGGCCTGGCGGTGACGCTGGACAGCCTGCAATGCCAGCTGCTGCGCGACGACGACACCATCCAGCGTGCCGCAGGCCGTTATCGCGGCAAGCTCGATGCGCTCGATTGCCCGGCGTGCGGCAGCCCGATCAAGTACCTGCCGGGCGTGACGGCCAACCTGGTGTGCCCGGCGTGCGCCACGCAAGTCGATGCGGCCAGCCCGAAAGCGCAAGTGGTGGCGGCCGGCGAACGCGTTGCCGCCGTGCCGCTGACGCTGGAACTGGGCGCCACGGCCAAGATCAACAACCAGGAGTTCACCATCATCGGCATGATGCGCCGTGCCGACGATGAAGGCACGCAGTGGAACGAATACCTGATGTACGGCCCGCGCTCGGGCTTCTCGTGGCTGGTGGAGACCGACGAAGGCTGGTCCGGCGCCAACGTGCTGGCCGAGTGGCCGCTGGCCTATCAGCCGGGTGCACCGACGGTGCTTGTGGATAAAGTCCAGTTTTCCCGCCTGTACGATTACGGCTCGGTGGTCACCTACGCGGTCGGGGCCTTCAACTGGCGCGTGGCCGTCGGCGACCGCACCCAGGTGGAGGAATTCCAGGCCGGCCAGCTGCGGCTGGCGGCCGAGACCAGTGAGCATGAAATGACGTGGTCGCGCTCGTCGCCGGTGTCGGCCGACCAGCTGGCGCTGTGGTTTGGCGCGGCCTTCAAGGGCCGGCTGAAATCGCCGTCGAAGTCCAAGCCGTTCGCCAACAACCGCTATCGCAACACCGCCAAGTACATCATCTGGTTCATGCTGGCGGTGAACGCGATTCCGTTGTTGGCCAATTTTTCCGAGACCTGGTTCTTGAGCGCGGTCGGCGCGCTGGCCATCTACCTGCCGGCGGTCTTCCTCGATAACAATGACAAAGCATGAGTAAATATTTCATCTACGCGATCATCGTCACGCTGCTGACTTCCGGCAGCAGTTGGCTGCGCATGGGTGCAGGCGGCGGCGGAGGTAGCGGCTATCGCGGCAGCACCTGGAGTTCGCACACGGGCGGCGGCGGTGGCAGCTGGGGCGGCGGTTCCGGCGGCGGAGGTCACAAATGAAGCGCGAAGCCATCCCGACGGATACAGTGGCGGGCGCGGTGCACGCGCCTTCCGGCACTCACATGCTGGCCGACCTGAGCGGCATCGCCGCCGAAAAATTGTGCGATTGCGGCGCGCTGGAAGCGCTGTTGCGCAGCGCCGCCGAAGCGGCCGAGGCGCGCGTCCTGTTCAGCCACTTCCACGGCTTCGGCGAAGGCCTGGGCGTGACCGGCGTGGTGCTGCTGGCCGAATCCCACATCACCATCCACACCTGGCCCGAATGCGGCTTCGCCGCCGCCGACATCTTCATGTGCGGCAAAGCGCAACCGGAGTTAGCGCTCGCTCTCATTCAAAGCGCTTTACAGCCTCAGACAACGCATATTCACACCGCGCGGCGCGGGCCGCCATAAGGAGCCATCATGGGATTGTCCACCCTGGGGCAGATCGCCCTTCCCGTCACCAGCGCAGATCGCGCGGAGCAGTTTTATGGCGAAGCACTAGGCTTGCCCAAGCTGTTCCGCTTTGGCGACCTGGTGTTTTTCGACTGCGGCGGCGTGCGGCTGATGCTGGAAGGCGGCAAAGACAAGATCGACGCCGGCACCGGCGTCTGCCACTACTTCAAGGTCGAGCAGATCGAGGCCGTGGCCGCCGACCTGCAAGCCAAGGGCGTGAAGTTTGAACGCGAACCGCACCTGGTCGCCAAGATGCCCGACCACGAACTATGGATGGGCTTCTTCCGCGACCCGGACGGTCATCTGCTGGCGGTGATGGAAGAAAAACGCTGATCCTGGCGCGCTGCCAGTTTTTTCAGCAGCAGCGGCAAAAAGATCAGCGCTGAATCGATCAGCGCATGGGCGATCATGCAGGCGACCAGATCGCGCTGCCAAAGGTAGAGGCCGGTCAGCAGTACGCCGCCCATGGCCACGCCCACCAGATGGCTCCACGACCAGCTGCCCAAATGTGCGAGCGTGAACACGACCAGCGGTATCAGCGCCGCCAGCCACAGGCTGCCCGTGAGTTCATGAAGGCGTTCCATCGGGTAGCCGCGGAACATGATTTCCTCGGTAACGCCGGCCGTGATCGGCACGGCCCAGTGAAACCAGCGTGGCATGTCCAGCAGTTGCGCCAGCCCTTCCGATTTGATCTCCTTGCCCGCGCGGCTGGCCTGGATCACGCCGATGACGGACATCGCCAGCATGGTCAAACCCAAAGCCGCACCACCCAGCCAAGCCACGTAGTTGCCCCAAACGATGCCGATGCTGGCCAGCGTCCGCTGTTCCCACAGCAGCACCAACGCCAGGACCAGCAAACAGCCGGCCCAAGCCGTCGTCAGGCGGCGTACCTGCTTGGCAGGCCCGCTCTTTTCCCGGCGGCGGACATAGGCCAGCAACGACGGCAAGCCCAGGGTAAGCAGCAGGCCGACGATGGTCGCTGTCATGCGGCGGCTTGTTCCGCCGCCAGCGCGTTTTCTTTTTCGTGCGCGGCAACGGTGGCCGGACGGCTGTTGAAGCGCTCCACATACTGTTCGATGATGGGTAGCTTGGGGATGATGCCGAACATCAGCATCCAGCCGAAGGCCGTTCCCCACAACACATCCAGCGCGCTGAACTGTTCGCCCAGCAGGTAGGGGCCTTTGGACAACTGTTCCACCAACGTGTTGAACATGGTGTCGAAGTCGCCGTAGTGGCAGGCGGTTTTATCGGCCGGTTTGTTTTTCGACCACTGGTCGATGATGGCCGGTTCGAAGCAGCTGCCATAGAAGGCCATCCAGCGCAGGTAAGGGCCGCGCAGCGGGTCGCCCAGCGCGGGGGCCAGCTTGGCTTCAGGGAACAGGTCGGCCAGGTAGAGGTAGATGGCCACTTGCTCGGTCACCACGGCGTCGCCATGACGGATGGCGGGCACCTTGCCCATCGGGTTGATCGCCAGATATTCGGGCGCGCGGGTCTCGCCTTTTTTCATGTTCAGCACGTGCAGCTCGTAGGGCGCGTGCAGTTCTTCGAGCAGCGTCAACACGCCGGTCGCGCGCGAGTGGGGGCAGTAGTACAAGGTCAGTTGCTGGTTCATGCGTTTCTCCTGTCGGGGGATGAAAAACTCACGATAACTCTTGCTAAGATGGCGGTCTTGTAAAAACGCGAATACATCATGACAACGCTGCAAAGTGTACCTCGTCCTACCCGTGGTGTGGTCAATCCGGCGGCCGGCGAGAAGAAATTCCGGCTTGAGCAATACCTGCCTGATGCCGACCTGGCGCCATTCGTCGAGCACTTCTGGCTGGTGGCGTGGTCGCTGCCGGAAGGCGTGGTGCATGTGCAACGCACCCTGCCCTCGCCCTGCATCCACGTGGTGTTCGACGCCGGCCGCACGGCGGTGTTCGGCGTGATGACGGGCGCGTTTGAATACACCTTGCGCGACAGCGGCCGCGTGATGGGCGCGCGCTTCCGGCCGGGCGCGTTTCGCGCTTTCCTGAAGGCCGAGGTGCAGTCGATTACCGACCGCGAGCTGCCTTTGTCGGCGTTGTTCGATTGCGACGATGCGGAGGCCGAGCAGCGCGTGCTGGGCGCGGCGGATGATGCCGGCATGGTGGCGGCCTTCAGCGACATCCTGCGCACGGCCAAGCCCATGGAAGATCCGCAAACCACGCGCATCGCCGCGATACTCGACACCATTCAGCAGCATCCCGACATCACGCAGGTGCAGCAGTTGGCGGACCAGGTCGACATCAGCGTGCGCCGCTTGCAGCTGCTGTTCAAGGACTATGTCGGCGCCAGCCCCAAATGGGTGATCCGCCGCAACCGCCTGCTCGACGCCGCCGACCGCCTGGCCAAAGGCGATGACATCGACCTGGCCGCCCTCGCCCAGCAACTCGGCTACTACGACCAAGCCCACTTCACCACCGACTTCGAAAAACTCGTCGGCAAACCACCTGCCGACTACCGCCGCACTTGCCAACAAAGTTAAGCAATGAGACACTGCCTACTCCACTCAAACCACAGGAGATAAATCATGCGCCACGTAGATATTGCCCTCCTGTCGGCTGCCTGATTACGTCGGGACTCCCCTTCTTCCATTGGTGTTGACCCGCGCGTTATCGCGCAGCTGACTTCCCGTATTCGTCGCCCGTTCGCCTTGCTGCGAAGGGTATCGCTCGTCTTACCGGAATCAGGATATTCACACCATGATCGACATCGATTTTGAATCGCTGCGCCTTATCGGCTTAACCAACACCATCACCAGCCAGCTGCACCTTCTGCACGACGCACCGCCTGAAGCGCGCCTGGTCCGCATCACCGAAATCCAGCGCGAATGGCTGACCGTCCACGACGGCAACGCCGAGTTCCGCGCACGCGTGCTACCGGCGTTGCATCAGGCAACGCTGGCGGTCGGCGACTGGGTGCTCGACACCATGCTGGCCCATGACGAGCACTGGCTGTGCGCCCTGCTACCGCCTATCACACACATCAGCCGGCGCGGCAACAACGGCCGGCATCACGGCCTGGTCAGCAATGTGGACACCGCGTTGCTGGTAATGGGGCTGGACCATGATTTCAATCCGCGCCGCCTGGAACGCTACCTCGCCATCGTGAAGACGGCCAACGTTGAACCAGTGGTTGTGATGAGCAAAGCCGATATCGGCGAAGATGTGGAGGCGCGCATAGAACTGCTGCAACAGCGGCTGCCCGCCAGCATTCCGCTGCTGGCCGTGAACACGCTCAGCGAGGACAGCGCGTCGCAACTGTCGCCCTGGCTGGGCGCCAGCCAAACGCTGGTGTTGCTCGGGTCTTCGGGCGCGGGCAAATCATCGCTGACCAATACGCTGACGCAGGCCGGGCAGCAAACAGGCGGCGTGCGCAAGGGCGACGGCCGAGGAAGGCACACCACCACCTCGCGCTCGCTGCACCTATGCCCCGGCGGCGCCTGCATCATCGACACGCCCGGACTGCGCAGCTGGCAGCCCGACGCCGACGAAGCCGGCATCGCCGCCAGCTTCGAAGACATCGACGCATTGTCGGCACACTGCCAGTTCCGCGATTGCCGCCACGCCAGCGAACCCGGTTGCGCCGTGCGCGGCGCAGTCGATCCGGATCGCCTGCAGAACTACCACAAGCTGCTACGCGAAGCGCACCGCAGCGAGCAAACGCCGCTGGAGCGCATCGCCGAAGTCGCCAAGTGGAAAGTCATGCAACGCGCCGCCACTGCCCGCGCGAAACAAAAGGCCGGCGGACGATAAACGGACGACGCAATAAAAAAGGCAGCCGAGGCTGCCTTTTTTGCGGGTGCTGCTGTTGCGTTGCTTAGTGCTTCGCGCGCAGTTTGGCGATGGCTGCCAGCTGACCGATGGCCGCTGCCAGTTCCGCTTGTGCTTTCGCGTAGTCGATGCCGGCGGTGTTGTTGGCCAGCGCTTCTTCAGCGCGTTTCTTGGCCGCGGCCGCTTTGGCCTCGTCCAGATCCGCACCGCGAATCGCGGTATCCGCCAGCACCGTCACCGCGCCAGGCTGCACTTCCAGCAGGCCGCCGGCGACGAAGACGAATTCTTCTTCAGCCTGACCTGGAACCTGGATGCGCACCGCGCCCGGACGGATGCGGGTGATCAACGGCGTGTGCTTCGGGTAGATACCCAGCTCGCCCTGCTCACCCGGCAACGCGACGAATTCGGCTTCGCCAGAGTAGATCAACTCCTCTGCCGAGACCACGTCAACGTGAATAGTGTTTGCCATGTGTGTCCTATCGGGTAGAACGGCCCCGCCTTACAGCAGGGCCGAACAACTCAAACAATTAGTTGAGCTTCTTGGCTTTTTCGATGGCTTCTTCGATCGTGCCAACCATGTAGAACGCTTGTTCCGGCAGGTGATCGAGCTCGCCCGACGCGATCATCTTGAAGCCTTTGATCGTGTCTTTCAGCGAAACGTATTTACCAGGCGCGCCGGTGAATACTTCAGCAACGTGGAACGGCTGCGACAGGAAACGCTGCATCTTACGGGCGCGAGCCACCAGCAGTTTGTCTTCCGGCGCCAGTTCGTCCATACCCAGAATCGCGATAATGTCACGCAGTTCCTTGTAGCGCTGCAGGGTGCCCTGAACAGCGCGCGCGGTGTCGTAGTGCTCTTGACCAACGACCAGCGGATCCAGCTGACGCGAGGTCGAGTCCAGTGGGTCCACCGCAGGGTAGATACCCAGCGAGGCGATGTCACGCGACAGAACCACGGTCGAATCCAGGTGACCGAAGGTGGTCGCTGGCGACGGGTCGGTCAAGTCATCCGCTGGAACGTACACGGCCTGGATCGAGGTGATCGAACCGGTCTTGGTCGAGGTAATGCGCTCTTGCAGACGGCCCATCTCTTCGGCCAGGGTAGGCTGGTAACCCACTGCGGAAGGCATACGGCCCAGCAGTGCGGATACTTCGGTACCGGCCAGGGTGAAGCGGTAGATGTTGTCCACGAAGAACAGAACGTCTTTGCCTTCGTCACGGAACGCTTCCGCCATGGTCAGACCGGTCAGCGCGACGCGCAGACGGTTGCCTGGTGGTTCGTTCATCTGACCGTAGACCATCGCTACTTTCGAATTCTCTGGGTTTTCCAGATCAACGACTTTAGCGTCAGCCATTTCGTGGTAGAAGTCGTTACCTTCGCGGGTACGCTCACCAACACCGGCAAACACGGACAGACCCGAGTGTGCTTTAGCGATGTTGTTGATCAGTTCCATCATGTTCACGGTCTTGCCTACACCTGCACCGCCGAACAGACCGACTTTACCGCCTTTGGCGAACGGGCAAACCAGGTCAATAACTTTAATACCGGTTTCCAGCAGGTCCTGCGATGGCGACAGCTCGTCGTATGCAGGAGGAGCGCGGTGGATCGAAGCGATCTGGTCGTGAGCGACCGGGCCGCATTCGTCGATCGGGTTACCCAGCACGTCCATGATGCGACCCAGGGTAGCTTTACCCACTGGCACCATGATCGGCTTGCCGGTGTTCTGGATCATCATGCCGCGACGCAGGCCGTCCGACGAACCCAGTGCAATGGTACGCACGATGCCGTCACCCAGTTGTTGTTGTACTTCCAGCGTCAGCTCGGAGCCTTCCATCTTCAAGGCATCAAATACCTTAGGCATTGCGTTGCGTGGAAACTCAACGTCAACCACCGCGCCGATACACTGAACGATTTTGCCATCAGCCATGTTCGTTCCTTCAAATATAGTTAAATTCGTTTAAACCGCTGCCGCACCGGCGACGATTTCGGAGAGTTCTTTGGTAATCGCGGCTTGGCGGGTCTTGTTGTAGATCAGCTTCAGTTCGCCGATCACACTACCTGCGTTGTCGCTTGCCGCCTTCATCGCCACCATCCGCGCCGATTGCTCGGACGCCAGGTTTTCCGCAACCGACTGGTACACCAGCGCTTCTACATAGCGCTCCAGCAGTTCATCGATGACAGTTGCCGCGTCTGGCTCGTAGATGTAATCCCAGTTGTGATTACCTGCATCAGCCTGTTTCTTCGCAGCGGGCAGTGGCAGCAATTGCTCCACTACCGGTTCCTGTTTCATCGTGTTGATGAACTTGGTGTAGCACAGGTAAACCGCATCGACTTCGCCGTTCTGGAACTTTTCCAGCATCACTTTGACGGGGCCGATCAGTTTTTCCAGGTGCGGGGTGTCGCCGATCTGGGTTACTTGCGCAACCACCGGCACGCCGACGCGATTCAGGAAACCCAAACCTTTATTACCAATCGCCACTGCAGCAATCTTGTTGCCAGCGGCTTCCAGCTCACGCGTTTTGTTCGTCACCAGACGCAGCACGTTGGTGTTCATGCCGCCGCACAGACCCTTGTCGGTCGTGACGACGATGAAACCTACGGCTTTCGCCTCGTCCTTGGCTTCATCGGCCAGGAACGGGTGCGTGTACTCTGGATTTGCGTTCGCCAGATTAGCAGCGATGTTACGAATCTTTTCACTGTAGGGACGGGCGGCGCGCATGCGATCCTGCGCTTTGCGCATTTTCGATGCGGCGACCATTTCCATCGCCTTGGTGATCTTCTTCGTATTTTCTACGCTTTTGATCTTGCCACGTATCTCTTTGCCTACTGCCATGAGTCCTTACTCCTTCTGCGCTGAAGGCGATCCCGGAGGATCGCCCCTACACTTAAAATGCGCCGGATTTCTTGAAGTCGGCAACGGCGGCGGACAGCGCAGCTTCGCCATCCTTGTCCAGTTGCTTCGACGTTTCAATCTTCGACAGCAGGTCAGCTTGTTTGGTCTTCAGGTACGCATGCAGGCCGGCTTCGAACGACAGCACTTTCTTGACTTCGACATCATCCAGGAAGCCCTTGTTCACTGCGAACAGCGAAGCGGCCATCAGGGAGATCGACAGTGGCGAGTACTGTTTCTGCTTCAGCAGTTCGGTCACGCGGGCACCACGGTCCAGCTGCTTGCGGGTCGATTCGTCCAGGTCCGAAGCGAACTGCGCGAACGCAGCCAGTTCACGGTACTGGGCCAAGTCGGTACGGATACCGCCGGACAGGTTTTTGATGACCTTGGTCTGCGCAGCACCACCGACGCGCGACACCGAGATACCGGCGTTGATCGCAGGACGGATACCCGAGTTGAACAGCGAGGTTTCCAGGAAGATCTGACCGTCGGTGATCGAAATCACGTTGGTTGGCACGAATGCCGACACGTCGCCAGCCTGGGTTTCGATGATCGGCAGTGCGGTCAGCGAACCGGTCTTGCCGGTGACGGCGCCGTTGGTGAAGGCGGACACGTAGTCGGCGTTCACGCGGGCTGCACGTTCCAGCAGACGGCTGTGCAGGTAGAACACGTCGCCTGGATACGCTTCGCGGCCTGGTGGGCGGCGCAGCAGCAGGGAGATCTGACGGTAGGCAACTGCTTGCTTCGACAGGTCATCGTACACGATCAGGGCGTCTTCGCCGCGATCGCGGAAGTATTCACCCATGGTGCAACCGGAGTAGGCCGAAATGTACTGCATGGCAGCCGATTCCGACGCCGACGCGGCGACCACGATGGTGTACTCGAGCGCGCCGTGCTCTTCCAGCGAGCGCACGATGTTCTTGATGGTCGAAGCTTTTTGGCCGATTGCAACGTAGATGCAAGTCATGCCCTGGCCTTTTTGGTTGATGATCGCATCAACCGCAACAGCCGATTTACCGGTTTGACGGTCGCCGATGATCAGCTCGCGCTGGCCACGGCCGATCGGTACCATCGCGTCGATCGATTTCAGACCGGTCTGCATCGGCTGCGAGACGGACTCACGGGCGATAACGCCTGGCGCGATCTTTTCGATTGGCGAGGTCAGCTTGGCATCGACTGCGCCTTTGCCGTCGATCGGCTGGCCCAGCGCGTTGACCACGCGGCCTTTCAGTTCAGGACCTACTGGAACTTCCAGAATGCGACCGGTGGTTTTGACCGTGTCGCCTTCGGAGATGTGCTCGTAAGCACCCAGAATCACGGCGCCGACCGAGTCGCGCTCCAGATTCATCGCCAGGCCGAAGGTGTTGCCTGGGAATTCCAGCATCTCGCCCTGCATCACGTCCGACAGGCCGTGGATACGGACGATACCGTCGGCGACGGAAATAACCGTGCCTTGGTTACGTACTTCAGCGCCACCATCAAGGCCTTCGATACGGCTCTTGATCAGCTCGCTGATTTCAGATGGGTTGAGTTGCATACTAACTCCTAAAAGTGTTTCTCTCAGCTTGCGCGAGATGAAGAATCTGTTCTAAGCCGGTCGCCGAGGATGAGCTCAGGCGACCAGTGCAACACGCATTTGCTGCAGCTTGGCGCGCACCGAAGTGTCCAGCACTTCGTCGCCGACCACCACGCGTACACCACCGATCAGGGCTGGGTCCACGGTCACGACCGGGTTCAGCTTGCGGCTGAATTTCTTTTCCAGCGTGGCGATCAGGGTGCTCACTTGCGCAGCGTCCAGGTCGAATGCGCTGGTGATGACCGCGTCTGCGGCGCCTTCCGCGGCGTTTTTCAACGCCAGGAATTGCGCGCCGATTTCCGGCAGCAGACTGATACGGCCGTTTTCCACCAGCATCGCCAGGAAGTTTTCCACTTCCTTGTTGACCGGGGATTTCACCAGCGCCTTGAAGGCGGCGACGATATCGCTGTCCGACGCTTTCGGGTTGCGGGCAAATGCTTGCACCTCGGGGTGGGCACCGATCTGGGCCAGTTCGGCCACCAGTTCGGACCACGCCGCGAGGTTGAACGATTCCTTACCTGCTTGGGCTACGCGGAACAAAGCTTCCGCGTAGGGACGGGCGACGGTTGCGTTTTCTGCCATGATTACAGCTCGACAGCCAGGCGCGACAACAGTTCGGCGTGGGCCGAGGCGTTGACTTCGCGCTTGAGGATTTGCTCGGCGCCCTTCACAGCCAGGTCAGCCACCTGAGCGCGCAGCGCTTCGCGCGCCTTGGCCAGTTGCTGCTCGGCTTCGGCCTTGGCTTGCGCAATGATGCGGTCCGCTTCAGCTTGTGCATTCGCTTTGATTTCTTCCGCTACCAGTTGCGCGCGCTTTTCAGCGTCAGCAACACGTTGCGAAGCTTCTTCGCGTGCACCGGCCAGTGCTTCACTGGCGCGCTTTTCAGCGACCACCATGGCTTGCTGGCCCTGGTCGGCCGCAGCCAGACCGTCAGCGATACGCTTGGCACGCTCATCCAACGCTGCATTCAGCGATGGAAATACGAACTTCATCGAAACCCAGACCAACACCGCGAAGGTGATCATCTGACCGATGAGAGACATATTGATGTCCATACCTTTGCTCCTAACTAAAAGTTTCTCCTAGGGTGGAGCAGATTACTGAGCAGCGGCCAGAACAGCAGCCAGGAATGGGTTGCTGAAGGTGTACAGCAGAGCAACACCAACGCCGATCATCGAGATCGCATCCAGCAGACCAGCGATAACGAACAGCTTGGTTTGCAGTTGTGGCATCAGTTCTGGTTGACGTGCCGACGCTTCCAGGAATTTACCGCCCAGAATGGCGAAACCCAGAGCGGTGCCGATAGCGGCCAGGCCGATGATGATAGCGGCTGCCAGAACGGTCATGCTTTGTACTTGTGCGATCAGAGCTTGCATTGAAATTTCTCCTAAGATTTAAAAAAGACTACAGATACTAAAAAGTTAAAACGAAAGTTGCTTAGTGCTTCTCAACCGCAATGGCCAGATACACAACCGTCAACGCCATAAACACAAACGCTTGCAGGGTCACCACCAGGATGTGGAAGATAACCCAAGGACCACCCAGCAGCCACTGCGCCCACCATGGCAACAGAGCGATCAGAATGAACAGCAGTTCGCCGGCGTACATATTGCCGAACAAACGCAGCGACAGCGACAGTGGCTTAGCCAGCAACTCGATCAGTTGGAACGCCAGGTTGATCGGCGCCAGGACGATGGCCATGAAACCATGCGCGTGGAACGGCGCGGTCAACAGCTCTTTACCCCAGCCGCCCATCCCTTTGGCTTTGATCGAGAAACCAATAATGCACAGCATGACGCCGAACGACATGCCGAAAGTGTGGTTGACGTCGGCGGTCGGCACGACGCGCAGCTTGTGGACGCCGGCATAGCCGAGCAGCTTAGGCAGCAGGTCGACCGGCAGGAAGTCCATGGCGTTCATCAGCCAGACCCAGCAGAAGATGGTGATGGCCAGCGGTGCGATGACCTTGCTCTTGGCGTGGAAGGCCGAATTGACCACTTCGTTGACCAGTTCCATCACGGCTTCGACGAAGTTTTGCAGCTTGCCCGGCACGCCGGCGGTGGCGCGGCGCGACGCCATGTAAAACACGCCGAGGAAAACCAGGCCCAGAATGGCCGAAACCCAGAACGTGTCCAGGTTAAAGGTGCCGTCGGCCGATTTCAGGTGGCTTAAGTGGTGCTGAATGTACTCGATATTGGTGGGCGCTTCGTGCCCGACGTTTTCAGTGGTCATAAAAGTATAAGATTTTGGTGATTAAATTGCGAGCAGTGAAAACCAGTACGCCAAGGTTGCCACCGCGAAACCCAAGATCAGCCATAACCATGAGGCCGACTGAAACAACGCTAGTGCCACGACGAACAGCACTACCGTGATAAATATTTTTGTCACTTCGGCGCGCA
Source organism: Duganella paludis (assembly GCF_054461335.1). Taxonomy (NCBI): domain Bacteria; kingdom Pseudomonadati; phylum Pseudomonadota; class Betaproteobacteria; order Burkholderiales; family Oxalobacteraceae; genus Duganella; species Duganella paludis. The sequence goes on along the minus strand of NZ_CM136922.1, from coordinate 3,061,976 downwards.
CATGCGCGCGAAAGGCTTTTTTGGCGTCATTTGTTCCGCCCGCAACAATCATCGCGTACATCAGGCTCCCGATGACTGCGATTGCTCCGCCATAGGCGGCCGACCAAGCTTTGTTTACTCCGCCGAGGTTCCAGGCGAGCAAGGCGAATCCAGTCGCAATGGCGAACTGGAGGGCGACGACACGAAACACCGGCTTCGAGATGCTCGTCGAACTAGTCATTGCCGAGCTCCTTAAAAACCGATTAAAACCAAAAGACGCGTGATTATATGTGTCTTTCATGTATCACGTCAAACATGCTGCACCGCAGCAGAGCATTTGGTGCACGAATGAGACGCTTTTAGAAACATTTCCGCTGTCGTTGCACCAAGTTGGAGTCAGTTAGACGTTTACCCAATTCGGGGTCAGTTCCAACATTCGGACACGAGCCCAGCCGTAATGAGCATTACGGCTGGGTTCGTGTCCGAATGTCGGAACTCGTATATTGAACTTACCGCCTCGCCCTCGGATAATGTGGAAGGTGAAGCGGTCAAGCAGGGTGATGCCGATCGGAATTTGGGTAGTTGAACCCGTGGGTCAGATAGGCGCCCCTGCTTGTTTCATTTTATAAGTCCGAACGGTATCTTGGGCCATCGCCTCGCGCGTAAGCCCGCATACTAGAGAGGTCAAAAATGAACGAGTCAAATGGGGTGGTGGGAATCGACGTTAGCAAAAAGAAGCTTAACGTCGCGTTGCTAGTGGACGGCAAGATCAAAGCCAAAGTGGTTGAAAACACCGCTGCTGGCCATCAAGCACTTTTGGAGTGGCTGGGCAAGTCCAAAGTGCCCAAGAACGCCTTGCACGTGTGCATGGAAGCTACCGGTGTGTATTTTGAGGCTGTCGCGACCTCACTTCATGATGCCGGGATGACGGTCAGCGTAGTCAACCCGGGGTGCATCAAAGGCTTTGGTCGGAGTGAAAACCTGCGCAATAAGACGGACAAGGCCGACGCGGCATTGATTGCACGTTACTGCGCGGCCATGGCGCCAACGGCTTGGGCGCCGCCACCGTTGGAGCAGCGGCAACTGCGGGCATGGTCGCAGCGGATCCAGGCATTGAAGGATATGCGCCAGCAGGAGCAAAACCGGCTGGAAAGCTATGTGATCAGCGGCATGATCGAAGTGGCCGCGCATGCGCGCTCGCTTATTGCATGGTTTGACGCTGAGATAAAACAACTTGAGGATGACGTGGATGACCACATCGACCGTCATCCGGGCCTCAAGCACGACGCTGAACTGATCACCAGCATTCCTGGTATCGGCACCACGACAGCGGCGCGTTTGTTGGGGCAGCTGGGTGATATTCGGCGCTTTGGCAGCGCCAAACGATTAGCAGCCTTTCTGGGCGTAACGCCGAGACAGCGCAGCTCCGGCACTTCAATAAAAGGCCGTACGATAATGAGCCGGAGTGGTAACACGGCGATACGTGCGGCGCTCTACATGCCTGGCCTGGTGGCAAGCCGCCATAATCCATTGCTCAACAAATTTGCGCAGCGCTTGGCCACAACTGGCATGGCAAAAAAGGCTGTGATCGGCGCCGTCATGCACAAACTTGCACATCTGATTTACGGGGTCATCAAAACGGGCAAGCCCTTTGACGCCAATTACTCAGCGAAAGGGCTTGCTATTCAAGACGGTATCTGACCCCGAAGTTCAGGCGCGAAGGCGGGCGAGGACGCCGTCGAGAATGTCGAGGTCGGCGAAGTCGATGATCATTTGACCGCGGCCTTTGGTGCCCATCTTGAACACCACCGGCGTGGCCAGCTTGTCGGACAGCTCTTCTTCCAGGCGCGTGATGTCGCCGGACTTTTCCTTGGCCCGCGCTTCCTTCGGCGCCGACTTCAGTTCTTCCACGGTTTTGGCCACCAGCTTCTCGGTTTCGCGTACCGATAACCTTTTGGCAACCACCATGTTCGCCAGGTTGATCTGAGTGGCTGCGTCGACCGCCAACAGCGCGCGGGCGTGGCCCATGTCGATATCGCCGGCCATCAGCATGGTTTGCACCGGGCTGGCCAGATTCATCAGACGCAACAGATTCGACACCGCGCTGCGCGAACGGCCAACGGCCGTGGCCGCCTGTTCGTGCGTGAAGCTGAAGTCGGTGATCAGGCGGTGGATGCCCTGCGCTTCTTCCAGCGGATTGAGATCCTCGCGCTGCATGTTTTCGATCAGCGCCATCGCGGCGGCGGCCTGGTCGTCCACATCGCGCACCAAAACGGGGAGCACTTCCAGTCCGGCCAGTTGCGCGGCGCGGAAACGGCGCTCGCCGGCGATGATCTCGTATTTGTCCTTGCCGACCGGGCGCACCAGGATCGGTTGCATGATGCCCTGGCTCTTGATCGAGGCGGCCAACTCTTGCAGACCGCCCTCGTCCATGCGGGTACGCGGCTGGTATTTGCCGGCCTGCATTTGCGCGACGTTCAGTTCGGACGGCGTGTTGGCGTCCGGTGTGGTGATGTCGCCGTCGCCGCCGAGCAGCGCTTCCAGGCCGCGACCCAGGCCTTTGAGTTTTTTGGTTGCCATGTGATTGCCTTACATTTTCTTGATGCGCTTGACCATCTCGGCGCCGAAGGCGATGTACGCCTGGGCTCCCTTGGAGGTCGGATCGAAGGTGACGCCCGGCACGCCATACGACGGCGCTTCGGCCAGACGCACATTGCGCGGGATGATGGTCTTGAAGACTTTGTCGCCGAAGTGCTGTTCCAGCTGTGCCGACACCTGTTGCGACAAGGTCATGCGCGGATCGAACATCACGCGCAGCAGGCCGATGATCTTCAGGTCCGGGTTCAGGTTGGCGTGCACCTTCTTGATGGTGTTGACCAGGTCGGACAGCCCTTCCAGCGCGTAGTACTCGCACTGCATCGGGATGATCACGCCGTGCGCGGCGCACAGGCCGTTCAGTGTCAGCATCGACAGCGCCGGCGGGCAGTCGATCAAAATAAAATCGTACTCTTTATCCACAGCCGCCAGCGCATCCTTCAGGCGGCGCTCTCGGTTGTCCAGTTCCACCATCTCGACTTCGGCGCCGGCCAGCTCGCGGTTCGATGGCAGCACGTCGAAGTGGCCCGGCTCGGAACGCTGGCGCGCGGTGGCCACGTCGGAACTGCCGAGCAGCACTTCATAGGTCGATGCAGGCAGGCCTGCCTTGTTGATGCCCGCGCCCATCGTGGCGTTGCCCTGCGGGTCCAGGTCGACCAGCAATACGCGCTGGTCCAGTTTTGCCAAACCGGCTGCGAGGTTGACGGTGGTGGTGGTCTTGCCTACGCCGCCCTTTTGATTTGCTACGCAAAAAATTTTTGCCATGTATTTCTTATGTGTGTTGTTGCTTTTGATTTATACGGTATAAACGATATAAACGATTTATACTATTTATATGATATAAATCATTTATACCGTATAAACCGTTTACTCTGTTTCGGCGTTTTCATCTGCCTTGATGAAAACCAGATGGCGCTCCGCATCCAGCCCCGGCACCGCCAAAGGCTGCAATTCCTGCACTTTCCATGGTGCTGGCAGTCGCTCACGCTCCTCCGCCGGCGCCGTGCCTTTCAAGGCGATGAATTGACCGCCCTCTTGCAGCAGGTGCCCGGACCAGTTGACGAAGTCCGACAGGTCCGCGAAGGCCCGCGAGGTGATGACGTCGAACTTCGTCTTCACTTCCAGCTCCTGCACCTTCTTGGTGTACACCGTCACATTGCCCAATCCCAGCTCAGCCTTCACCTGGTTGAGGAAGGCGGTCTTCTTGTGCACCGTGTCGATCATCGACACTTTCATGTCCGGGCGGCTGATGGCCAGCACCATGCCCGGCAATCCGCCCCCTGCTCCCACGTCCAGCACATTGGCCGCACCTTTGAAGGCGGCCACGGCGGTCAGCGAGTCCAGCAGGTGCAGCTTCACCATTTCCATCGGGTCACGCACCGAGGTCAGGTTGTACACCGAGTTCCACTTGTTCAGCAGGGCCAGGTAGTCCAGCAGCTGTTCCACCTGCGCCTCGCTCAGCTCCAGTTCCAGCTGCTTGATGCCCTGTTTCAAAACACCCACTACTGCATTGCGGTCATACACCTTCATGCTGCCTCATCTTTCTGAACGAATCCACCGAAACCCGCCTTCTTCAAATGCACCAGCAGCAGCGAAATTGCCGCCGGTGTCACGCCCGAAATGCGCGATGCCTGGCCCAGTGTTTCCGGACGCTGCGCGTGCAGTTTCTGGCGCACTTCCACCGACAAGGCGGTGATGTCCAGGTAGTTGAAACCTTCCGGCAATTTCAGGTTTTCGTAGTGCTCGTGGCGCTCGACTTCCTTGGTCTGGCGGTCGATATAGCCGGAGTATTTGAGCTGGATTTCCAGCTGTTCTTTTACCGCCGCATCGCTCTCGCCGGGACCGGCCAGCTCGCGGCCATCGATGCCTTTCAGCGTCATCAGCTTGTCGTACTCCACGCCCGGACGGCGCAGCAGGTCGGCCAGCGAATACTCGCGCTCGATGGCTTGGCCTATCACGCGCTCCGATTCGGCCGCTTCCAGAATGCGGGGATTTACCCACGTGGAACGCAGGCGTTCCAGCTCGCGCGCAACGGCTTCGCGCTTGCGTTCGAAAGCTTCCCACTGCACATCACCAACCACGCCCAGCTTGCGACCAGCTTCGGTCAGGCGCATGTCGGCGTTGTCTTCACGCAGGCTCAGGCGATACTCGGCGCGGCTGGTGAACATGCGGTACGGCTCCATCACGCCTTGCGTCACGAGGTCATCCACCATCACGCCCAGGTAGGCTTCCGAACGCGCAGGCGTCCAGGCATCGCGACCCTGGGTTTGCAGCGCGGCGTTGACGCCGGCCAGCAGGCCCTGTGCCGCCGCTTCTTCGTAACCGGTGGTGCCGTTGATCTGGCCGGCGAAGAACAGGCCGCTGATGGCCTTGGTTTCCAGCGAAGCTTTCAGGCCGCGCGGGTCGAAATAATCGTATTCGATGGCGTAGCCGGGACGCAGGATGTGGGCGTTTTCCATGCCCTTCATCGAGCGCACCAGTTCGATTTGCACGTCGAACGGCAGGCTGGTCGAGATACCGTTTGGATAGAATTCGTGCGTGGTCAGGCCTTCCGGCTCCAGGAAAATCTGGTGCGATTCCTTGGACGAGAAGCGGTGAATCTTGTCTTCAATCGACGGGCAGTAACGCGGGCCGACACCTTCGATCACGCCGGTGTACATCGGGCTGCGATCCAGGCCACCACGAATAATGTCGTGGGTTTTCTGGTTGGTGTGAGTCACCCAGCATGGCATCTGCTCAGGATGCATGGACGCTTTGCCCATGACCGAGAACACCGGTACCGGATCGAGATCGCCCGGTTGTTCGGTCATCAGCGAGAAGTCGATGCTGCGGCCGTCGATGCGCGGCGGCGTGCCGGTCTTCAGGCGGCCTTGCGGCAGCTTCAGTTCTTTCAGGCGCGCGGACAGCGACAGCGCTGGCGGATCGCCGGCGCGGCCGCCCGAGTAGTTGTTCAGGCCGACGTGGATTTTACCGTCAAGGAAAGTGCCGGCGGTCAGCACCACGGCGGGTGCCAGGAACTTCAAGCCGATCTGGGTGACGGCGCCAACCACGCGCTCGCCCTCCACCATCAGGTCGTCGACGGCCTGCTGGAACAGCCACAGGTTCGGCTGGTTTTCCAGGCGCGAACGGATCGCCGCCTTGTACAGGATGCGGTCGGCCTGGGCGCGGGTCGCGCGCACGGCAGGGCCTTTGGAGGAATTCAGGATGCGGAACTGGATGCCCGACTCATCGGTCGCGATGGCCATGGCGCCGCCCAGCGCATCGACTTCTTTGACCAGATGGCCTTTGCCGATACCGCCGATGGATGGATTGCACGACATCTGGCCCAGCGTCTCAATGTTGTGGGTGAGCAGCAGCGTCTTCTGGCCCATGCGGGCGGAAGCCAGGGCGGCCTCGGTACCGGCGTGACCACCGCCGACAACGATGACGTCGAATTTAGTAGGAAATAACATGGTGGAATGCTTTAAAGCGAAGAGATCAAGGTCAAATTATAGAGTCTTTTTGATGCTGCGACTTTTTTAGGCAAAAATATAGTTAGGGATGTTCCACGTGAAACAATGAAAAAGGGACACCGAAGTGCCCCTTTCTGGATGTTCCACGTGAAACAATATCACCAACGCAACCATGCATCGTAGCCAGTCTTGACGATCAACACGGACACCACGAACAGGAACAGGATGCGCACAAACCCGCTGCCATGCTTCATCGCCAGGCGTGAGCCGATCAGGGAACCGGCGATCTGGCACACCGCCATCATCAAGCCCAGCTGCCAGATCAGGTGGCCGCTGTAGCCGAACCAGACCAGCGCCGCAAAGTTACAGGCCACGTTGACGATCTTGGCCACAGCGGACGCGCCGAGGAAGTCGAAGCCGAACACGCGCACGAACAGGAATACCAGGAAGCTACCCGTGCCAGGACCGAAGAAGCCGTCATAGAAACCAATGGCGGCGCCGACCACCAGCGCCAGCGACTGTTCCTTGGTACCAGTGTGGATGGGCGCGTGCACGCTACCGAAGTCCTTCTTGGCGAAGGTGTAGATGGCCACGGCCAGCAACACAACCGGCAGCGCCAGGCGCATGAAGTCTGCCGATACCTTGGTCACGGTGTACGCGCCAAGGAAGGCGAACACCAGTGCCGCCAGCGCGGCGGGCGTCGCCACGGACCAGGCGATGGCCACGCGGCGGGCATAGCTCACCGCCGCGACGCTGGTGCCGAAGATACTGGCCAGCTTGTTGGTGCCGATCAGCGTCGCCGGGGCCATGTTGGGGAAAACCGTGAACATGGTCGGCAGCTGGATCAGCCCTCCTCCGCCCACCACCGCATCGATCAATCCTGCGGAGAACGCAGCCAAACCCAGTATCCAGAAATCCACCATGACGCCCTCTTCCTCAACTTGCAAAGGCTCTATTGTACGGAAGAAATGTGTGCGGGCCGATGCCGATCCGGCATGGCTTGGGGTAAGCTAGACGCTTCAATTCTCGATTGAACGGACGTCGTCATGACCGATTTTGCCTTCAGCACCGTGGCCCATATCGTCTCCGAATTGGGTGCCGCCGCAAGGCTGGGTACGCACATCGCCCAGCGTTTTCCTCTTGCCAGACGTGCTCTGCTGGTCACTGATCCGGGATTCCTGAGGACCGGTTTGGTGGATGCGCCGGCGGCCAGTCTGCGTTCTGCCGGGCTGGCGGTGGAGGTCTATTCGCGCGTGGTGGCCGATCCGCCCGAGGTGGTGGTGCTGGAGGCTGTCGAGGCTGCGCGCACTTTCGGCGCAGACATCGTCATCGGTCTGGGTGGCGGCAGCTCCATGGATGTCGCCAAGCTGATTGCGGTGCTGGCGGCCAGCGACCAGCCGATCGGCGCCATCTATGGCATCGGCAATGTGAGGGGTGCGCGGCTGCCCTTGGTGCAGATCCCGACCACTGCCGGCACCGGTTCGGAGGTTACCAACATCGCCATCGTGACCACCGGCGAGACCACCAAGATGGGCGTCGTGGCGCCGCAACTCTATGCCGATCTTGCATTGCTCGACGCTGAACTGACGCTGGGCCTGCCGCCGCAAGTGACGGCCGCTACCGGCATCGATGCCATGGTGCATGCGATCGAGGCCTATACCAGCAAGCATAAGAAGAACCCGTTGTCGGATGCGTTTGCGCGCAAGGCGCTTGGGCTGCTGTCGGCCAACTTGATCCCGGCTTGCGAGGACGGCAAAAATCCGGCCGCGCGGCAGGGCATGCTGCTGGGGGCGATGCTGGCTGGGCAGGCTTTTTCCAATGCGCCGGTGGCGGCCGTGCATGCGCTGGCCTACCCGATCGGCGGGATTTTCCACGTCCCACATGGTCTGTCGAACTCGCTGGTGCTGCCGCATGTGCTGCGCTTTAATGCGCCCGAGGCGGCCGGGATGTATGCGGAGTTGGCGGAGATCGTGGTGCCGGCGGCGTCCGGCAGCGTCGAGGCGAGGGCGGAGGCGTTGGCTGTTGCGATGCAACAAATTGCTACGGTGACGGGGATTGAGCGGACTTTGCAGCAGGTGGGGATTACAGAGACGGATCTAGATCGGTTGGCGGATGATGCCATGCTGCAGACCCGTTTACTCGGCAATAACCCGCGCCTCGTGACCCGGGGGGATGCGCGCGCTATTTACGCTGCCGCGCTTTGACTATTACCCCGCACTGCGCTCAGCAGGGGTCTGACCCTGAGGGTCAGACCCCGATTTGCCGGGTTCCGCTGTGCCGCTCAATCAGGCACTGTTATCGTTGTCCCGCTCACAGTAATGGTGTTGGGGGCCGTGGGGGTGCTCACGAAGGTCGGGACGTTGGCGATGGTGATGAGGCTGGTGTTGTCGGGACGCGTTATCGTCCGCACTACTTGCGATGGCGGTAGCGGTGTGGAGGTGCTGCGCAGGTTGGCCAGCATAGCGTCCAGCGCGCGGAACAGATAGACGTGCAAAGGCACGATGTTGGCCGGCAGGGCGTTGGTGAACGAGTCGAAGTGATTGGCATTGCTTACCTCGATGTAGCGCAGCTTGCTTGCGCCGCCCTCCACTGTCGCATTCAACCCTACATACGCACGTGAGGCAAAGTTCACCGGAATTAAGGTATCGCTACGACCATGCACGATGATGGCCGGCTTGCCGCGCAGATTGCCTGTCGCCGCCACCTCCGCTAAGCCCGCTTTGACCCGCGCGCTTTGCTCCGCCAGCGTCCCCGCCAGCACCGCGCCGCTCACCGCATCCACGCCCGTGGCCAGCGAACGCAGGCACAGGAAAGCGTCCAGCGCCTGGTCCGCCAGCTGCGTGCTGGGCGATACGCCAGCGTTGTACGCCTTGGCGCCACCCACCGAATCTTCATACACGACGCTGCCGATAATCCCATTTTGCGTGGCGAAGCTGCTGGCCTTTTGCGCGGCCGTGAACGGCATCGGTGCGCCGGTCGCATCGGTCGGTGCGAAGCTCAGGCCGCAGACCTTGTCCGTCACGGAGAACTTGCCATAGGCGTAGGCATAGGTAACGGTCACCAGCACGTTGGTGCCCGCGTGCGCGGCTTGCAGCACGTCGGAGTCCGGCAGCCAACCGTAGGCCCTGAGCCGGGCCTTGGCGTCGTTCTGCTGCGCCATCAGGTCGGCGCCCGACAGCAAGCCCTTGGCGACCAGCGCCGTGCAGCGGCCGGGCGCTGCTGCCGTCGCGGCGATGCATGGCTGGTACAGCGCGGCATAGGTCGAGTAGTCGAACAGCGCCTTACCCTGCCCGCTCACGGCGGCCACGCCCTGCCGCACCGTGTAGCCGCCGCTCTTGGGCTGGATCTGCGGTTCGGTGGCGGCCACGCCGGAGATCAGGCCCTTGGTATCCTGCTCCGCCGCCAGCAAGGCCGAGCCGGCGCCGTTGGAGATACTGGAGGCGATAGTGACCGTATTCTTCGGCGTCAGTGCCACCACGTGGCTCTTGTTGTCTTTGGCCAGCACGCCGTACTTTTCATTCAGCACGTAGAACGCGAACTCCACCGCCTGCAAGGTGGTCTTGCCCCAATCCTTTTCCGGGTTTTGCTGCGAGTGCGCGTGCTTGAACGCGACGCGGCCAGGATATGCGGCGGCAAAGGCCGCCCGCTCGGCGTCGCTCAGCGCCGGCGTGAAGATGCTGTTCTTGCCTGCCGCCGCGCGCGTCGCGCGCAGGCCGTTCTGCAGATTCACGCTGTCGTCGTCAAACGTGTAGAGTCCCGTGCCGCTGCCCTTGTCACTGTAAACCACTGCGCAGTTGTTCTTCAGGCCCCACTCGCCGGCGCTGCCGATGGCGCCATAAATGCCGCGCGAGCCGCTGGAGGTGCCGGTAACGATGCAGGGATTCTTGGAATCGAAACCGGTGGGCACTTGCACCAGCAAGGTCACGTTCTGGTTGCCGCTGCCGTCGTCGGCGTAGGCCACGTATTCGGTGCCGGCGACCTTGCCCTCGCCCGCCCCGACCACACCCCGGGCATCGACGTTGGGGCCGTACAAGGTGCCGTAACCGCTGTTGGCGGCGATGTCGAGCACTGCGCGGTAGTTGGCGTGGATGGCGTTGCGTCGTAGTTCGGCGGCGGTGGGATTGGTGGGGTCGGCGTAGGCCGGAGCGGCGGCGGCCAGTCCGGTCTTGCCCAGGCCGGCGGTCAGCAAGTCGTCGCTGACGCCGTCGTAGGTTTTGCTGCTGATGTCGCCGAGATAGCCCGGCTTGAGGTTCAGGTCTTCCGGCTCGTCATGTTCGTTCGAGCCGCAGGCGGTGACTGCGAGGCTGGCCAAAGCCAGCACCAAAGTTTTGATTTGCATATCGTCCTCACGCGGATTTCCTTTTGCCGTTGTGGCCGAACCAGGCGATCGCCTCGCCAATAATTCCGCGCCGGAACAACAGCACACAAATAATGAAGATCAGGCCGACAACCATGTTGACCGCTTCGCCTATGGTGTTAAACCAGCCGATGCCGGTGACCTGGGCCAGCAGCGTGCCCCAGTCGCCGAGTTTGTTTTCCAGCGCGATGATGATGATGGCGCCGAGCATCGGACCGGCCAGCGTACCCATGCCGCCGACCAGCGTCATCAGAATAACCAAACCGGACATCGTCCAATGGACATCGGTCAAGGTTTCGAAACCCAGCACCAAAGTCTTGCTGGCGCCGGCCAGCGCCGCCAGCGAAGCGGACAGCACGAAGGCCAGCAGCTTGTAGCGGTCGACGTCGTAGCCGAGTGAAATGGCGCGCGGCTCGTTTTCCTTGATCGCTTTCAGCACCTGGCCAAACGGCGAATGCACGATGCGCACGATCAGCGCGAAGGCCAGCACGCAGATGCCCAGCAGCACGAAGTACAAGGTCGTGTCGTTGGCCAGATCGATCAGGCCCAGAAATCTCCCACGTGGAACACCTTGCAGCCCATCCTCGCCGCCGGTGAAGTCCCCTGCCCGCAGCGCGCCGAAGTAGACCATCTGCGCCAGCGCCAGCGTAATCATGGAGAAGTAGATGCCCTGGCGGCGGATCGCCAGCGCGCCCATCACCAGCCCGATGACGGCGCCGGCCGCGACCCCGGCCAGCAGGCCCAACTCGGTAGGCCAGCCCCAGTGTTTCAGTGCGTTGCCGGCCACGTAACCGGACATGCCGAAAAACGCCGCATGGCCGAACGACAGCAGGCCGGTGAAGCCGATCAGCAAATTGAACGCACAGGCGAACAGCGCGAAGCACAGCAGCTTGGAAAGGAACACCGGATAGCCGACGAAGGGTGCGACCAACGCGATGGCAAGGGCGATGAGGTAGCCGATATTCTTGTTCATTATTTTTCCTTACCAAACAGACCGGCCGGGCGCAGCAGCAATACCACCACCATCACCAGAAACACCACGGTGGACGAAAATTCCGGGTAGAACACCTTGGTCAGGCCTTCGATCACGCCCAACCCCAAACCTGTCAGGATGGAGCCCATGATCGACCCCATGCCGCCGATCACTACAACGGCGAATACGACGATAATCAGGTTCTGACCCATCAGGGGCTGCACCTGGATGATCGGGGCCGCCAGCACCCCTGCAAAGCCCGCCAAAGCGACGCCGAAGCCATAGGTCAGCGTCACCATCAGCGGCACGTTGATGCCGAAGGCTTCCACCAGCTTGGGATTCTCGGTGCCGGCGCGCAGGTAGGCGCCCAGTTTGGTCTTCTCGATCACGTACCAGGTCGACAGGCACACCACCAGCGAGGCCAGCACCACCCAGCCGCGGTAGTTCGGCATCACCATGAAGCCGAGGTCGGTCGCGCCGGCCAGCGCTTCGGGCACCTGGAACGGCTGGCCGGAAACGCCGTAGAAGGAGCGGAACACGCCTTCCACCAGCAACGTGATGCCGAAGGTCAGCAGCAGGCCGTAGAGGTGGTCCAGCTTGTACAGGTGGCGCAGCATGGTTCTCTCGATGAGAATGCCGAAGGCGCCCACCACCAGCGGCGCCAGGATCAGCACCGCCCAGTAGTTGAGGCCGAGGTACTCGATGCCCATCCACGCCAGGAACGCGCCCATCATGTACAGCGCGCCGTGGGAGAAGTTAATCACATTGAGCAAGCCGAAGATGACCGCCAGGCCGAGCGACAGCATCGCGTAGAACGAGCCGTTGACCAGGCCCAGCAGCAGCTGGCTCAGAACGAAGGGCAAGGGATAGCCGAAGATTTCCATGGGAATCCGTATTTCGAGTGTGAGAAAAACAACCGTCATTCCCGCGTACGCGGGACGGTCCGCCGCTGCGGTCCATACTCAGCATGGTCTCCCGCCTGCGCGGGAGAGACGCGGATTTATTTCCACAGACTGCACTTGGTTTCCGCCTTGGTGGCGTAAGCCTGGTCGCCCGGGATGGTGGCCACGACCTTGTAGTAATCCCACGGATACTTCGATTCCGCAGGCTTCTTCACTTCCATCAGATACATGTCGTGCACCATGCGGCCGTCCGGACGGACCGTGCCGTTCTTGGCGAACATGTCGTTGATCTTGTTTGCCTTCAGATAGGCCATCACCTTGTCGGCGTCGTCGGTGCCGGTCGCCTTCACCGCTTTCAGGTAATTGCCGGCGGCGGAGAAGTCGGCCGCCTGCAGCATCGACGGTTCCTTCTTCATTTTCTCAAAGTAACGCTTCGACCAGGCGCGGGTTTCAGGATTGGCGTCCCAGTACCAGCCGTCGGTCAGGTACATGCCCTGCGTCAGGTTCAAGCCCAGCGAATGGACGTCGTTGATGAAGATCAGCAGGCCGGCCAGCTTCATCTTCTTGGTGATACCGAACTCGTTGGCGGCCTTGATCGAGTTGATCGCATCGCCGCCGGCGTTGGCCAGGCCCAGGATCTGCGCGCCGGACGATTGCGCCTGCAGCAGGAAGGACGAGAAGTCCGATGCCGACAGCGGATGCTTGACCGCGCCCAGTACCTTGCCGCCGCCCGTCTTCACCACTTCCGCCGTGTCTTTCTCCAGCGACTGGCCGAAGGCATAGTCGGCGGTCATGAAGTACCAGTTCTTGCCGCCCTGCTTGACGATGGCGCCGCCGGTGCCGCGCGCCAGCGCGATAGTGTCGTAGGCGTAGTGCACGGTGTAGGGCGTGCACTCCTCGTTGGTCAGGCGGGCCGAGCCGGCGCCGATCGAGATGAAGACTTTTTTCTTCTCCGCCGCGATCTTGGCCATAGCCAGGTTGGCGCCGGAGTTGGTGCCGCCGATCAGCATGTCAACGCCCTGCTGGTCGAACCATTCGCGCGCCTTGGAGGCGGCGATGTCGGCCTTATTCTGGTGGTCGGCGGAAATGAATTCGATCTTCTTGCCGTTGATGTTGCCGCCGGCGTCGGCGATCGCCATCTTGATGGCCTCGGCGCCGCCCGCGCCATCGATGTCGGTGTACAAGCCCGACATGTCGGTGATGAAGCCGATCTTGATCGTGTCGTTGGAAATCTGCGCCTGCGCGGCAAACGATGCACACATGGCCAATGCTGCAAGGGTGATGGTTTTGATTTTCATTACTCGTCTCCTACCAAGGTTATCGTTCTCAAACACCCAGAAGCTCGGTCAACACCGGCATCTTGGCGCTCAACTCGGATGCAACAAAGGTCTCCACGATCTGACCGTGTTCCATCACATAAAACCGGTCGGCCAGCGGTGCGGCAAACCGGAAATTCTGTTCCACCATGACGATGGTGTAGCCCTTGGATTTCAAGGTGGTGATCATGCGCGCCAGGCCCTGCACGATCACCGGCGCCAGGCCCTCGGAAATTTCATCGAGCAGCAGCAGGCGCGCGCCGGTGCGCAGGATGCGCGCCACCGCCAGCATCTGCTGCTCGCCGCCCGACAGGCGGGTGCCCTGGCTGTGCTTGCGTTCTTCCAGATTGGGAAACATGGCGTAGATTTCCGCCACCGACATGCCCTTGTCCGCGCCGTTCAGGTGCGGCGGCAACATCAGGTTTTCCTCGGTCGACAGCGAGGAAAAAATGCCGCGCTCCTCCGGGCAATAACCGATGCCGAGGTGGGCGATTTTATGGGCCTGCAAGCCGATCGCTTCGGCGCCGTTGACCTTGATCGAACCCTTGCGCGCGCCGGTCAGGCCCATGATGGCGCGCAGCGTGGTGGTGCGGCCGGCGCCGTTGCGGCCCAGCAGCGTCACCACTTCGCCCGGCTGCACCGTCATGTTGACGTTGTGCAGAATGTGCGACTCGCCGTACCACGCTTGCAGGTTGGAGATTTCCAGTGCGGCCGTCATCAGTGCGCTCCTTCCAGCACGGCGGCTTCGGTACCCATATAGGCCTCCATCACCTGCGGGTTGGTCGAGACCTGGGCATACGTGCCTTCGGCCAGCATGGCGCCGCGCTGCAAGACCGAGATTTTGTCGCAGATGCCGGACACCACTTTCATATTGTGTTCGACCATCAAAATGGTGCGGCCGGCCGAAACTTTCTTGATCAGTTCGGTCACGCGATGCACGTCCTCGTGGCCCATGCCCTGGGTCGGTTCATCGAGCAACATCAGCTCCGGCTCCATCGCCAGGGTGGTGGCGATTTCCAGCGCGCGCTTGCGGCCGTAAGGCATGTCGACCGTCACGGTGTCGGCAAACTCGGTCAGGTCCACCTCGGCCAGCAATTGCATGGCGCGGTCGTTGAGCTTGTCGAGCGCGCGCTCGCTCTGCCAGAAGTTGAAGCTGGTGCCGAGCTGGCGCTGCAAGCCTATGCGGACATTCTGCAACACGGTCAGATGGGGAAACACGGCGGAAATCTGGAACGAGCGGATCACGCCCATGCGGGCGATCTGCGCCGGCTTGGCGGAGGTGATGTCTTTGCCGTTGAACAGGATCTGGCCCGAGGTTGGCACCAGGAACTTGGTCAGCAAATTGAAGCATGTGGTTTTTCCGGCCCCATTGGGTCCGATCAGCGCGTGGATGTGGCCGCGCTGTACTCTGAGATTCACATCATTGACCGCGGTGAAACCCTTGAATTCCTTGGTCAAGTGCTTTGTTTCCAAGATAACGTCGGACATCCTGTCTCCTTGTTATTCTTTTCAAAGTACTAAAATTTTTTAGATCATACACATTAACAAATTAGCTAACAATACAGTATAACTACGGTTGCTTTTTGATCTTGCTCTATGCGCTGCGGATCAGTTGTGCTGCTTTTTCCGCGATCATGATGGTCGGTGAATTCGTGTTGCCGGAGGTGATGAAAGGCATGACGGACGCATCCACGACACGCAGTCCAGCCACGCCTTTTACGCGTAACTGGCTGTCGACCACGGCCGCCGCGTCGTCCGCCCGGCCCATCTTGCACGTGCCCACAGGATGAAAAATCGTGGTGCCGATGGCGCCCGCCGCGTCGGCCAACTCCTCCTCGGTGCGGTAGTGGATGCCGGGCTTGTATTCTTCCGGCGCGTACTGTTGCAGCGCCGGCGCCGCGACGATTTTGCGCGTCAAGGTCAAGGCTTCGGCGGCGACCTTGCGGTCTTCCGGCGTGCTCAAATACATCGGTGAAATTTTGGGCGGCGCATACGGATCGGCGCTGGCGATGCGCACGTGGCCGCGCGAGGTCGGCCGCAGGTTGCAGACGCTGGCCGTGAAGGCAGGGAAAATGTGCAAGGGCTCGCCGAACTTTTCCAACGACAAAGGCTGCACGTGATATTGCAGATTCGGCGTCGACTCGCTGGCGCTGGAACGCGCGAACGCGCCCAGCTGCGACGGCGCCATCGACATCGGCCCGCTCTGGAACATCGCATATTCCAGGCCGATCTTCATCTTGCCGAACCAGTTCGACGCCATCGTATTCAAGGTGCGCGCGTTCTTGCCGACCTTATAGACCATGCGCAATTGCAAATGATCCTGCAGGTTTTCACCCACGCCGGGCAGGTCGACCAGCGGCTTGATGCCAAGTTCATGCAAGCGCGCCGCCGCGCCGATGCCCGAGCATTGCAAAATTTGCGGACTGCCAACGGCGCCTGCCGCCAGCAGGGTTTCCTTCTCGGCGATGGCGGAAAAAACGGTGCCACCGCCGGTGAAAATCACACCTTTGCACACCGGCCCGTGCTCGCCCATTTCGATCTGCAAACGTTCCACGTGGCAGCCCGTCATCACGGTCAGGTTGGGACGCCGCGCGGCCGGTTTCAGGAACGCCTTGGCGGTATTCCAGCGTATGCCGCGCCGCTGATTGACGTCGAAATAACTGGAACCGGCGTTGTCACCGCGATTGAAATCGTTCACTTTTTCGATGCCGACCTGCTCGGCCGCGTCACGGAAAGCGTCCAGGATCTGCCACGACAAGCGTTGTTTTTCCACCCGCCACAAACCGCCGGCGCCGTGGAACTCCGAGGTGCCGCCGTGGTAGTCCTCGCTCTTTTTAAACAAGGGCAGCACAGACTCCCAGCGCCAGCTGTCGTCGCCGGTGAGATCGGCCCAGCGGTCGTAGTCGCCGGCCTGGCCGCGCATGTAAATCATGCCGTTGATGGAGGAGCTGCCGCCGAGGACTTTGCCGCGCGGGTACAGCAAGCTGCGGCCGCCAAGGCCGGGATCGGCTTCGGTGCGGAATTTCCAATCGGTGCGGGGATTGTCGATGCAGTGCAAATAGCCGACCGGGATGTGTATCCACACATAATCGTCGCGTCCGCCGGCTTCGATGAGTAGAACTTCTTTATCCTTGTCGGCGCTGAGGCGGTTGGCCAATACACAGCCAGCCGAGCCGGCGCCGATGATAATGTAATCGTAACTACCTGCTGATTCCAAAAACAGTCTCCTCCAATAACTTACGTTGCGCTGATCTCCGCCAGCAAAGTCTCCACCAGCTTCGCCGCCGGCATGGGTCGCGCGCGCGCCACGCCGGTGCCGCACCAGAGCGACATCAGTTCGGTCTCGCCGCGCTTGGTCGCTTCCGCACGGATAAGCGAAGTTAAAGCATTTTGAACAGGATATAACGGCACTTGACGTTCGATAGACGCCATTTCCCGCATGAAGCGATTTTCCAGACCGCGTGCGTAGCGGCCTGAAAAAGCCCGTGTAAGTCGGGTGGGCTGTTCGCTGGCGTTCAGCAAGCGCTGCCTGTAGCCGACGGAAAGAGTAGCCTCGTCGTTCACCAGAAAAGCCGTGCCCATCTGCACCGCTTGGGCGCCACCATCCAGCGCCCGCTTGATATCGGCGCCATCCATGATGCCGCCGGCAGAAATGACAGGAATTTTGACGGCCGCAACAACGGTCTGCAGCAGTTCAAAAGTGCCCAATTTCGCGTCTTCTTGCGGACCAATGAACGTGCCGCGATGTCCGCCCGACTCCACGCCGGAAGCGATCACCGCATCGGCACCCCGGCTTTCCCAGGCCAGCGCTTCATCGACATGGGTAATCGTGCCGATCACAAAAATCCCGGCCTCATGCAAGCGCTGGATTTGCGCCGCGCTGAGTATGCCGAAGGTAAAACTCGCCACAGCGGGACGTAGTTCAATCAGCGTTTCAAACTGGGCGGAGAAATCTTCACACCACTTGGCCGGCGTCGGCAACTCGGTCCAGCCAAGGGATGACCAGAACGGTTTCAGCCATTGTTTGGCCTGCTCCACTTCTTCCGCAGACGGTGAAGGCGTGTCTTGAACAAAGAAATTCAGGCAAAAAGGACGGTCGGTCAGCGCCCGGATCTGGGCGGTTTGTACGCGGATCACGTCCGGCGATAGCAGCGAACAGGCCAGCGAACCAAGCGCGCCGGCATTGGAAACCGCCGCCACTTGGGCAGGCGTATTGAAGCCACCGGCCGTCGGCCCCTGGATGATTGGATGCGGAAAAACAGATGCTAACGTCATCGATTCCTCCCTCTTTACCCCTGTGGATAACCATATGGATATCCACAGGTGCCGAATGTGAGTAAACAAACGAATTTTTGGGAGGACTTTTTTATCCCAAAACAGTTCTTTGCTCATACAAGGTTTACGAGCCCGCTTATAAAGCTCGTAAACGCCTGATTTTAATCCAAAAGGTGCACTTATCCACAGAAAAGTGTCGATGTTAACAACTATCACTATTTTTATATCTACATCTTTAGAGTAAACCATAAACCCAAAAACCACAGGCATAAGTGCCTGAAAGCTCGTTCCTCGCAGAAACCCGATATACTTAATTGGCAAACAGACAGCCTCAGCTGGAGCCGTTTTGTCCTCCCAACCCAAAAAACCCCGGTCGCCTGCCTACCTGCGGTTTAGGCGACGTTTGATCACCGGCCTTTTTTTGATGGCCTCGCTAGCCATTGCTGTCGTCGTTAGCCAATTCCGTGCTTCCTATGTGGAACGCGAACTTTCCGTGCAATCCCAGACCGAGCATTACGTGAAAGCGATGGAAGCGCACGTGATCTACTCGATTCAATCGGTGGATTTGTCGCTGATCAGCTTTGCCAACGCCATCAAGGTTCTTCCTTCCAAGCAAACTTATTCGCCTGAAACCATTGCAGACCTGCTGTCTTCACGCGGTTCGAGTTTCAACAGCGATTACTGGATCACGTTTATCGATCCCAAAGGCAATGCAGTCGCTACTTCCACTGGTCGGACCATTGCGGGCACGCCGTATGCCGACCGCGATTACTTCAAAGGGCATATGGACGGCTCCCAAAAAAACAAACTCATCATTGGAGAACCGTCTGTCGGCAAAGTCAGCAAAAAAAAGCTGTTTTTCGTCAGTCGTCGGGTAGAAAGCGTGAAAGGTGAATTCCTCGGGGTGGTGGTCGCACCCTTGAGCGTCGATCGCTACGTCAACGTGTTTGAAAATTCGCGATTTAATTCGGACATCTCTATCACGCTGGTCCACGGCGGCGGCAAGATCATTGCCCGCGTACCAAATTTCGAGCAGGCATTTGCCAGGGATCTCGGTCCCACCGCCTTGTTCGACAACATACGGCGCAGCAATACCGGCACCTACAAAACCGTCAGCAGCATCGACGGATTGACGCGCGTTTTCAGCTACCGCGTGATTGATGGCTTGCCGCTGATCATGGTTGTCGGCAGCAATGACACCGAATCCACCCGGTTGCTGAAGCAAAACTCGCTGACGGCCGGCGCCGGACTAGCGATGTTGCTGCTGCTGATGCTGGGTGCTGGTCATTTTTCCCTCAAAACCTACTCTCGCCAGGAAGAACGCGAACAACGTTACCGCGCGCTGTACAGCGCCAGCAAGGAAATGGAAAGCCAGCTGCTGGCCAACGAAGAATCCTTGAAGCTGACCGCCCTGCTATTCCAGAATAGCGGCGAGAGCATGATGGTCACCGATGCAAACGGCAAAATCCTGACCATGAATGCAGCGTTTTCGCTGCTCAGCAACTACACGGAAAAAGAATTGGTAGGACATTACGCCTATGAACTGGCTTCCACGCGCAATACCCAGGAATTTTTCAACCGGATGTTCGCCTGCGTGGCCGATACCGGTTACTGGAAAGGGGAATTGTGGGCACGAAGCAAGGACGGCGAGGAATACCTGGTCTCCATGTTGGTCAACACCGTCTACGATGAACAGGGAGATCCCTTCCGTTACGTCGCTTTGCTCAGCGACATCACGCAAAAGAAAGCCTCGGAAGAATTGATCTGGCGCCAGGCCAACTTCGACGCCCTCACCGGTCTGCCGAACCGGCGCATGTTCAACGAGCATCTGCGCCTGGAGATGAAGAAAACCGATCGCTCGCACCTGCCAATGGCCCTGGTGTTTGTCGACCTGGACCACTTCAAGGAAATCAACGACACCTTGGGCCATGACAAAGGCGATGTGCTGCTCAAGGAAGTGGCAACCCGGCTATCGAGTTCGGTTCGCGGCACCGACATCGTGGCGCGCTTGGGTGGTGATGAGTTCACCGTCATCCTCAGCGAGCTGCGCAATGCCGGCGACGTGGTGCGCACCGCACAGGAAATACTCAAGAAAATGAACTCGCCCTTCCATCTGGGCGAGAACATTGCCCATATTTCGAGCAGCATCGGCATCACCTTGTACCCGGAAGACGGCTCGGATGCTGAAACGTTAATCAAAAACGCCGACCAGGCCATGTACGCGGCCAAACAGCAGGGGCGCAACCGCTTCAACTACTTTGCGCCGTTCATGCAGGAAGCCACCCGCGTGCGGATCACCCTGGTCAACGAATTGCGCGAAGCGGTGCAGCGCGACCAGTTGCGCATCATGTATCAGCCGATCATCAATCTTTCCAACGGCGCCATCGTCAAGGCGGAAGCATTGGTGCGCTGGCAGCACCCGGTCCGTGGATTGCTGAATCCGGCCGAATTCATCAGCGTGGCGGAAAGCAGCGGCATGATTATCGGTATCGGCGACTGGGTATTCCGCCAGGCAGCCCGTGAAGTGCAGAAACTCCAGGCCCTGAGTTCACCCAATTTCCAGGTCAGCGTCAACAAATCCGCCTGGCAGTTCCGTGACGACGGCAGCAACTACCAGGAATGGCTGAGTTTTCTGCAGGAACTCAAGCTCAATCCCCACAGCATCGTCATCGAAGTGACGGAAAGCCTGCTCCTGGAGACGGCGAACGCCAATTCCGATCGCGTATTGGCGTTCCAACATGCCCATATGCAGCTTTCTCTGGACGATTTCGGCTCCGGCCAATGCTCGATCGCTTTTTTAAAGCGCTTCGGCATCGACTACATCAAGATCGATCCGGCTTTTGTGGCACTCAACGGGGACGGATTGCTGATTTGTGAGGCAATTATCGCCATGGCGCACAAATTGGGGATCAAAGTTATCGCGGAAGGGATAGAAACGCCGCAACAACTGGCAGCACTGACGGCCGCCGGATGTGATTTTGGACAGGGATATCTGTTCTCCAAGCCTATTTTGGCCGAAGAATTGGAGAAACAACTACAAAAACAGTGCTCGCCTGTGAATAACCTACTGGATATCCACAGGACGACTTGTGACTAAGCAAGCCTTTTGACCACAGGCCAGTATTTTATCCAAAAACTGTTCCTGAACTGATACAAGCTTTATGCAGCACGTTGTTTACGTCGTAAACAGATGATTTGTAAACGTATACACGACTTATCCACAGCAAAGTGCTCGTTTACTATTACCACTATTTTTATATAAACCTTTTGTAAACAACTAAAACCACAACAGCAAAGAAGCTCCGGACGGAATAGGAGCCCTGTTCGCCATCTGAAAGCCCTCCAGCCCGTAAGAAACGCCTTAAAATTCACTTTTTTTCGCTACGCGCTGTGGAAAACGCTGCTGATCTCCACAAGCGACTACTCAAAATTGAAGGAAAAGCATGCGTTTAGGCATCATTAGCGCGTTGGCTGAAGAACAGCATGGGCTGATAGAAGCCCTTGAGAGCCCCTCCAGCACGATTTATGGCATGAGGCAGTACACGACCGGGAAACTC
The DNA here is from genome assembly GCF_054461335.1 of Duganella paludis. Taxonomy (NCBI): domain Bacteria; kingdom Pseudomonadati; phylum Pseudomonadota; class Betaproteobacteria; order Burkholderiales; family Oxalobacteraceae; genus Duganella; species Duganella paludis. Next base: position 3,040,570 of record NZ_CM136922.1, on the reverse strand, counting down.
TGGGAAATCGACGCTGTGTGCGTTCTGTCGCGTATAGGCAAGGTTGCTGCAGCGATGACAGCTGCGATTCTTGTGGAAAAGTACGGAGTTACCCACATCGTCTTCACCGGCGTTGCTGGAAGCGGGGATAAAAACGTCAAAGTCGGCGATATCGTGGTGGCTGATACGCTGATCCAGCATGATTTCGATGCCAGTCCGCTGTTTCCGAAGTTTGAAATTCCGCTGACCGGGCTTTCAAGCTTCGCCACGGATGTCGATTTGACCGAAAGATTGGCTGGCGCTGCCGGGCAAGTCACACGTGTACATCGCGGTTTGATTGCCAGCGGTGATCAATTTATAGGCAAATTGACGCAAATTCATGCCTTGAAGACCGCTTTGCCTGATTTATTGGCAGTGGAAATGGAAGGCGCAGCGGTGGCGCAAGTGTGTTTTGAGCTTGGCATTCCGTTCGCGGTGATCAGGACCATCTCGGACAACGCCAACGACGAAGCCGCCGTGGATTTCATGCATTTCATCAAAACCGTCGCCTCGCGCTACGCTTTCGACGTCATTCGCAACTTCTGCAAGGCGTAAAAAAAGCCGGGACCAGCCCGGCTTTGAAGGACAACAGGTTCTTTTTACGAGGCTTGCAGCGTCATCAGGCTGGCGTTGCCGCCCGCTGCCGTCGTATTCACGCACAGAGCGCGCTCAGCAAGCAAACGCCACAGGGGGATGGCATTGTCCTCATTGGTCGTGATTAAACCCACCAGAGCGCCGCTACGGGCCGCCATGGGGCCGTGCAGTTGCGCTGCCAGCATCGATTCCACCAGCGCGATCTGGAATTCGCTGGTTTCGAGGCTGGAAACGGTCCGGATGTGCTCTTTCACCGTCGCAGGTAGGTCGGCCGGCAGCAGCTTGGCCGTTTCAGCCGTGACCAAGGCGGTATTGCCGGTCGCCAGCGTTGCCGCCAGCTGGTTCAGCAAGCCGCCCAGGGTGCCCGCCGCGCAAGCCACCGCGCCACGGGATACCAGCGCCAGCGTATTGCGCTCGCCGGTAGGGCCTGGCAGCGTGGTCGAGCTGCCCAGCAGGGTGGAACGGCCATATTGCTCAGCCAGGCTGGCGATGCGCTCGTGGCCCTGCATTTTCGACCAGACCGCCAGTGCATCCAGCCCAGGCGTGGCCTGGCGATCAGCTGCAGCCGCCGTGATGGCGCCGCGTTGCAGGCGTTTCAGGTACAGCGGACCGCCGGCTTTCGGACCGGTGCCGGATTTGCCTTCGCCGCCGAACGGCTGCACGCCCACCACTGCGCCGACGATGTTGCGGTTGACGTAGATATTGCCCACATGCGCGCTGGTGCTGATGTAGTCGATCGTTTCATCGATGCGCGAATGCACGCCCAGGGTCAGGCCGAAGCCGCTGGCATTGATTTGCTCGATCACTTTCGGCAAATCGGCGCGCTTGTAGCGGATCACGTGCATCACCGGGCCGAAAACTTCCTGGGCCAGCTCGGCCAGCGAGCGGATTTCCAGCACGGTCGGCGGCACGAAGGTGCCGGCGCCGGCGGTATTGGCCGGCAGGTCCAGCGAGAAGTAGTCCACCGCCGTGCTTTTCAGCTTGTTGATGTGCGCCAGCAGGTTTTGCTGCGCTTCCGCATCGATCACCGGGCCGATATCGGTCACCAGGCGGTCCGGCGTGCCGACGTTCAGCTCCAGCATCGCGCCCTTGAGCATTTTGATGGTCTTGTCGGCGATGTCTTCCTGCAGGAACAACACGCGCAATGCCGAGCAACGCTGGCCGGCGCTGTCGAAGGCCGAGGAAATCGCATCCTGCACCACCTGCTCCGGCAGAGCCGAGGAATCGACGATCATGGCGTTCTGGCCGCCGGTTTCGGCGATCAGCGGGATGTCGGCGTTTTCCGCCACGGCGCGCTTGGCCAGGGTGCGGTTGATCAGCTGCGCCACTTCGGTCGAGCCGGTGAAGATCACGCCTTTGACGCGGCTGTCGGCTGTCAGCGCGGCGCCCACCACTTCGCCACGGCCCGGCAGGAATTGCAGCGCGGCGCGCGGAACGCCCGCTTCATGCAGCAGCTCCACCGCACGGTGCGCGATCAGCGGCGTTTGCTCGGCTGGTTTCGCCAGCACCACATTGCCTGCGGCCAGCGATGCCGCCACCTGACCGGTGAAGATCGCCAGCGGGAAGTTCCACGGGCTGATGCAGGTTACAGGGCCCAGCGCCAAGGTATTGGCAGCGCCGCTCACTTCCGCCGCGTAGTAGCGCAGGAAGTCGACCGCTTCGCGCAGTTCGGCGATGGCGTTCGGCAGCGATTTGCCCGCTTCGCGGATCGCCAGCGTCATCAGTTCCATGGCGTTGGCTTCGAACAGGTCGGCCGCCTTGAACAGTGCGGCGGCGCGCACCGTTGGTTCGGTGGTCTGCCAGTCCATGGCATATGTGCTGGCGCTGGTCAGCGCGGTTTCAACATCGGCGGCGGTGGCTTCCACCAGTTGGCCGACGATGTCGCTGCGTTGTGCCGGGTTGGTGACGTTCTGCACCGGCTGGCCGACGCTGATTTCACCGGCCAGCAGCGGTCCGGCGTGCCAGCTGCGCGGCGTCGCCAGCGCGGCGGCGATGTCGCGCAGCACGTTTTCATTGGCCAGGTCGAAACCTGCCGAGTTTTTACGCTCGGCACCGAACATCTCCAGCGGCAGCGCGATGCCCGGATGCGGCAAGCCGCCCTGCTCGCGGGCGCTTTGCACCGGATCTTTCAGCAGCGAGTCGATCGGGATCGATTCGTCGACGATCTGGTTCACGAACGACGAGTTGGCGCCGTTTTCCAGCAGGCGGCGCACCAGGTAGGCCAGCAGCGTTTCATGGGTGCCGACCGGCGCGTAGATGCGGCAAGCCTTGTCCAGGTTGTCCTTGCCCACCACCTGGTCGTACAGCGATTCGCCCATGCCGTGCAGGCACTGGAATTCGTAGTCGGTCACGCCGTCGCGCTTGGCCCAGGTGTAGATGGTCGACAAGGTTTGCGCGTTGTGGGTGGCGAACTGCGGGTAGATCACGTCCGTGGCGGCCAGCAGTTTCTGCGCGCACAGCAGGTAGGAGACGTCGGTGTAAACCTTACGGGTGTAGACCGGGTAACCGCTCATGCCGTCCACCTGGGCGCGCTTGATTTCCGCATCCCAGTAAGCGCCTTTGACCAGGCGCACCATGAACTTGCGGCCGCTGCGCTTGGCCAGGTCGATCAGGTAGTCGATCACGAACGGGCAGCGTTTCTGATAACCCTGCACCACGAAACCGATGCCTTCGAAACCGGCCAGCGCCGGGTCGGCCGCCAGCGCTTCCATCAGGTCCAGCGACAGTTCCAGGCGGTCGGCCTCTTCCGCATCGATGTTCAGGCCGATGTTGTAGTGCTTGGCCAGCAGCACCAGTTCACGCACGCGCGGCAACAGTTCTTCCATCACGCGGGCGCGCTGGGCGCGGCTGTAGCGCGGGTGCAGCGCCGACAGTTTCACCGAAATGCCGGGGCCGTTGCGGATGCCGCGACCATTCGAGGCCTTGCCGATCGCGTGGATCGCGGTTTCGTAGGAAGCGTAGTAATTCTTGGCGTCGGCTTCGGTCAGCGCGGCTTCGCCCAGCATGTCGTAGGAATAGCGGTAGCCGCGCGCCTCGTTGGCCTGGCCGTTCTTGATCGCTTCGTCGATGGTCTGGCCGGTGACGAACTGGTTGCCCAGCATGCGCATCGCCAGGTCCACGCCCTTGCGGATCAGCGGCTCGCCGCCCTTGGAAATCAGCTTGGTCAGGGCCGAACCGAGGCCGTTTTCGCTGTTGGTGGACACCAGCTTGCCGGTGATCAGCAGACCCCAGGTGGCGGCGTTGACGAACAGCGACGGCGATTCGCCCAAGTGCTTGCGCCAGTCGCCTTTGCTGATTTTGTCGGCAATCAGGCGGTCGGCGGTGGCGTTGTCGGGAATACGCAACAGTGCTTCGGCCAGGCACATCAGCGCCACACCCTCGTCCGAGGACAGCGAAAACTCATGCATCAGCGCATCCACGCCGGACGCGCGGGTGCGCTCCACGCGCACCGAACTGACCAGTTTATGGGCCAGTTGCTGGGCTTGCTGGATGCTGGCGGCGTCATGGTTTTTCAGCTCGTCGAGTAGCCACTGAACGGCGCTGACTTCGTCCTTGCGATAGGCCGCAGTGACTGCTGCGCGCAGGGGAATCGGGTCGCGCAGTACTTCAGCCTGCAGGGCTGCGAATGGAGTGAAACCGGTGGTGCTTGCTGCTTGCATGGGGAACTCTCAGAAAGAAATTTGTCGAGCCGGTCCACGTACAAAAACACGCCCGTCCGGCGGCGCCGGCGAGCGTGAATCGGGGTGAACTGCTAATGATTCGATTGTAGTGGGATTTCTTCCGGATTAATTCTGATATTACGAGGGACTAGCAATAGATTGTTTTTAGTGAGACAATTTAACCAAATAATATTTATTTGGGAGTTCCCGGAAATGTTAGACAAGATCAGCAAAAAAATCTTGATGGAATTGCAGAGCGATGGCCGTATCTCCAATGTGGAGCTGGCCGCGCGGGTGAACCTGTCGCCCGCCGCTTGCCTGGAACGTGTGCGCAAACTGCACGAATCCGGGTACATCATGGGTTACACGGCGCAACTGAATCCGCAGTTGCTCGACGTGTCCCTGCTCGTCTTTATCGAAGTAGTGCTTGATCGCACCACGCCGGAAGTATTCGACGCCTTCAAGCACAGCGTGCAGGTGATCCCGGAAGTGCTGGAATGCCATATGGTTGCCGGCGGCTTCGACTATCTGGTCAAAGCGCGCGTCAAGGACATGGCAGCCTATCGCGAATTCCTCGGTAAAACCCTGCTGCAGAAAGGCGTGCGCGAGACGCACACCTACGCCGTCATGGAAGAAGTGAAGAATACCACCAAGTTACCGATAAAATAGTACCAAAGAAATAAATTAGCGGCCGTTAGAGGCGCCTGTTGTTAAAACGGGGGACAGATGAAGCTTTTGCAGCATAAGTTGGTGCAACGTGGATTGTGGATTTTGGGGGCGACGGCAGGCGGTACTTGTCTCGCTTATTTGTCTAATCTGTTGGGCGCCGGGGCTGTTACGGCCGCGATTCCGGCCGCGCTCGGCGGCGCAGCCGTGGCCTGGTGGGCCGCTGGCCGCGACCGCGACGAAGGCGGCGTGCGCCACTTTGCCCACACCGTGGGCGAGGAAATCGACGCCATCATGATCGGCGCGGCGGAAACCTCCTACTTCGTCGATTCGGTGAAGAAGAAGATCGAACTGGACGTCACCACGGCCGGCAACATCGTCCAGAGCTCCAGCCAGAACGCCGATACCACCGAACGCATCGCCGACAACGCCGAGCGCGCCGCCAAAATCGCCGCCCAGGTGCGCGGCGAAACCGTGGCCGGCCGCACCGAGGCCGACAGCGGCCTGCAGCGCATCCGCACCGCGCGCGAAGAAGCGCAAACGGCCGCCGCCGTGATGACGGCGCTGCAAGTCAATTCCCGCAAAATCTATGGCTTCACTGAGGCCATCAGCGAAATCTCCGCGCGCACCAACCTGCTGGCGCTGAACGCCGCCATCGAGGCCGCGCGCGCCGGCGAACAAGGTCGCGGCTTTGCCGTGGTCGCCAGCGAAGTGCGCCAGCTGGCGCTGCGCACCAAGGAAGCCACCGACGAAATCAGCACCATGGTGCGCGAGATTAACCAGCAGGCGGAAAAGGCCGCCAACGGCATGACGTCGCTGGCAATCAAGGTCAGCGAAGCGGCCGGCAATGTGGAGACCGTGCACGGGCTGCTCGGCAATATCGAGCGTTCGTCGGGCGTGTCGGAAGAGCAGATCGGCGAAATCGCCCGCGCCTCGCGCGAGCACGTCGCCACCACCGGCGACATCGCCCAGGCCATCGCCAGCATCCGCGACAGCTTGTTATCTACAGAGAAGGAATTGCCGCGCGCGGCCAAGTCGGCCATGGCCTTGGCGGAACGGGCCGAGGTCATCACCGGCGCGCTGGGCGAATCGGATATCGAAACCTCGCACGATGAAATCCGCGAAGCGGCGCAGCGCGCGGCGGCGGAAGTGGGCAAGATGTTTGAACAGGCTATCGCCTCGGGCAAGATTTCAAACGATGGCCTGTGGGACCGCAAGTACGTGCCGATCCCGAACACCGATCCGCCCAAGCACAAGACCAAGTTCGACGATTTCACGGACCGCGTGCTGCCGGTGTTGCAGGAAGGTTTGCTGCAAGCCCTGCCGCAGCTGGCTTACGCCGGCGCTGTGGATAACAATGGCTATTTCCCCACCCACAACAAGAAGTTTTCCCAGCCGCTGACCGGGAACTACGACGTCGATATCGTCAACAACCGCACCAAGCGGATTTTCAGCGACCGCACCGGCAAGCGCTGCGGCTCGAACACCAAGCCCTTCCTGCTGCAGACCTACAAGCGCGATACCGGCGAGGTGATGCACGACTTGTCGGCGCCGATTTATGTGAACGGCAAGCACTGGGGCGGTTTCCGCATCGGCTACCGCTCCAGCAGCAAGCACTGATTAGCGTGAGGAAGCCGGCGGGGTCGGCGGATTGGCCACCCTGCTCTGGGTCACGCTGTTCATTTTTTCCAGATGCATGCGCAGCCACTTGTGGGCCGGGCTGCGCGCATCGCGCTCGTGCCACAGCATGTCCAGGTGGACCGCCGGCAATTGGAACGGCAATTCCTTGTGGATCAGCGCATCGGTCATGCCGGTGGCCGCGATCAGGTGGCGCGGCAGCACGGTGATCAGGTCCGAGTTGGCCACCACGCGGCCGGCCGTGAAGAACTGGTTCACCGTCAGTAGAATGCGGCGCTCGCGTTGCAGCTGGGCCAGCGCTTCGTCGACCAGGCCGTGCGCGCGGCCCGAGAAACTCACCAGCAGGTGGTTGGCCTCGCAGTAATTTTCCAGGTTCAGCTCGACCTTGGACAGCGGATGGTCACGCCGCATCACGCACACATACTTACCCGAATACAAGCGCTCATGGCGGATCGGCGAGCCGGTCTCATACGACAGCTGCGCCGCCACGCCGGGGAAGAAACCCACCGCCAAGTCGATATCGCCGCGCAGCAGCATGGGACGCGGCTCGCGCGTGGTCAGCGGCACCATGCGCACGTTCACGCCCGGCGCCTCGCTCTCGATCGAGCGCATCAGCGACGGTAGCCACATGGCGGCGGTGGCATCGGCCATGGCCATGCGGAAGGTGGCGTGGGCGGCCGAGACGTCGAAGGTTTCCGGAGCCACCGCCGCTTCCAGGCTGGCCAGCGCGCTGCGCACGGACGGCCACAGCGATTCCGCGCGCGGGGTCGGCTTGACGCCGTAGGCGGTGCGGATCAGCAACTCGTCGCCCAGGCTCTCGCGCAGCCGCTTGATGGCGTTGGAAACGGCAGGCTGGGTCATGGCCAGGTGGCCGGCGGCTCGTGTCAGATTTTGCTCTGTCATCACGGCGTCGAAAACGCGCAGCAAGTTCAGGTCCAGCGTCAGGAAGCTCATGGTGGCTCGGGAGAGTTAGAGTAGGTGTTGAAGTAATAACGATAGCACAGTCCATTCACCAAACGCATAATTGTTATGGGAGAAGTAAATTGGATACTTATGTTGCGCCGCACTATAGTTACGTCAGATTCTAAGGCTACCGTCTGACCATGTCCATCATCATTTCCGCAGTACAAGATTTTTCATTGCTCGCCGCGATTAAGCTGGCTTTGCTTATCGCCGTCGGCGGTGGCTTGCTGGTGCTGTTCCAGCCGCTGCTGCGCGGCTGTGCGCGCGCCGCCGTGCTGGTGGTAAAGCCGAAATTGAGCAAAGAGGAACGTCTGCAGCGTCGCCAGATGCGCGACGCCGTGCTGCTCAAGCGTATGCTCAACCGCAGCGATTGCGACCCGAGCCACGCCGCCGACCTGCGCGCCATGGCTTCGCGTGCCTGAACATCAGGCGCGGTAACTCCTACCGCGCCGCAGCATTACTTCTCGCCGAGCAAAGCCGTTTTCAGGGAACCATCCACCGGCTTATCACCCAGCCAGATACGCAGCACCGCGTTGTAGAACGCCTGGTCCGGCATCAAATCCCCCAGTTTCTTCCCATTCAGATAGCACTGCGTGCCCTCATTCGGGGTCCAGTCCAGCGACAGCTGGTCGCCCTTTTTCAGCGCCGGCGTCTGCGCGAACACTTCACCGAACTTCATGATTTGCGGCAGGATCTTGTTGCGCTCTTCCTTGCTGGTATTGGCGTTCAGGCCTTCCATGAAGGCCTTGCCGAAGTCATCCGATGGCACATCGCGCAGCATGGTGATGGCCACGCGGCGCGGACCCGGCACCGCCAGCACGTCCGGCACGGTGGTTTTCTTCTCGCTCAGGTAGAGACCGGCGGCGTAGACCTTGAAAATCATCTTGGTGCGCACGCCGGCGCCGTTCAGCTTGAGCTGCTGCCCGGCCACGGTGATGCTGTCGTCGTATTTGACGCCGGCCACGTCGACGGCGGCGAACGCGGGCATGACGGGCAGGGCCGCCAGCATGGCGGCGGCCAACAGGGTACGCAGGATGGTTCTACGATTCATGGAAAGTCTCCGGTGTGGTTGTCATTGGACTATACCACCGTGGAGACGCGGCGGCGCAGAAGGCCGCACGGTCATGCTTTTTATTGCGATCAGGCCTTGGTGGCCTGCAACAGGTTGAACTTGGCGAACAGCTGGTCTTTGGTTTCGCGCACTTCCGGATTGAACGGAATGCAGCTGACCGGGCACACTTGCTGGCACTGCGGCTCGTCGAAGTGGCCGACGCATTCGGTGCATTTGTCCGGATTGATTTCGTAAATTTCCGCGCCCATGTAGATCGCATCGTTCGGGCACTCGGGCTCGCATACGTCGCAATTGATACAGTCGTCGGTAATCATTAAGGCCATGATAGAACTCGCTTATTCGGTCCGGGTGGCGGCAATTTTCTTCTGCAGCCAACGGTCAACCGATGGGAACACAAACTTGGACACATCCCCGCCCAGCATGGCGATTTCGCGCACGATGGTGCCGGAGATGAATTGATACTGGTCGGACGGCGTCAGGAACATGGTCTCGACGTCCGGCAGCAGGTAGCGGTTCATGCCCGCCATTTGGAACTCGTATTCGAAGTCGGACACGGCGCGCAGGCCGCGCACGATGACGCGGGCGTCGTTGGCGCGCACAAAATCCTTCAGCAGCCCGGAAAAACTCTCGACCCGCACATTGGGATAATGGCCCAGCACTTCATTGGCAATTTCCAGGCGTTCATCCAGCGAAAAGAAAGGCTTTTTGTTCTTGCTGTCGGCCACACCGACCACCAGCGTGTCGAACAGGCCCGATGCGCGACGCACCAGATCTTCATGACCGCGCGTGAGCGGATCGAAGGTTCCCGGATAAACAGCTACTACCATTGCGGCTCCCTGCAGTGCACCAATATAGAACGCGCATTATGCCTGAAAAACGTCTGTTGCCTTAAAGTTGCCTTAATTTGGAGCAGTTTTAGCAGCAAATACGGTTCGTCAGGCGGTGTATTTTAGTAAATGATAGAACACCATCCCGGCTTTGTCAGCCCGGACCACTTCCCAGCCGGCCATCCATTCCGGCGCTTCGCCGTCGGCGAACTCCAGCGCCATGCCGGACTCGGCGTACACCAAGCCGCCGGCGCTCAACAGTTGTGCGCACAGCGGCAGCGCGCGTTCCAGCAAGCCCTGCTGGTATGGCGGATCGAGGAAGATCAGGTCGAACTGCTGGCCGCGTGCGGCCGCCGATTGCGCGGTGGCCAGCGCGTCGCCGCGCGTCAGCTGCACGTTGTCGGCTTTGAGCTTGGTCTTGATCTCGTCCAGCTGGCGGATCACCTGGGTGTTGGAATCGATCATGATGACCGACTGCGCGCCACGGCTGGCCGCTTCAAAGCCCAGCGCGCCGCTGCCGGCAAACAGGTCGAGCACGCGAGCGTTGGCCCAGTTGGCGTCGCGCTGGTGGTTGATCCAGTTAAACACGGTCTCGCGCACGCGGTCCGGCGTCGGCCGCAAGCCGAGCGCGCTGAGCACCGGCAGCGGCGTGCGTTTCCACTGGCCGCCGATGATGCGCACCTGGTTGGCGTGCTGGGGTCCGTGGATCGGGACTTTGGCGGGTTTGGCAGGTTTGCTGAGCGGCTTCTTCGGCATGTGGCTGTGTTCTAAGTCATTGATTCAACAGGCCATCATACCACAGCGGCGCCTGCCGCCAGGCTAGCGCGGGGCCGCCGCCAGGTTGTTGAAGTCCTCGATCCAGCCTTGCATGCGCTTCTGCGCGTGGGCTTTCTGGGCCGGCGTGGCGGTCTGGATCACGGTCAATATCAGCTGGATATTCGCCGTTTCAGCAGCGTCGAAAAAGGCCTTGCGCTCGGAATGCTCCAGGCGGTCGAAGCTGTCCTTGATCAGCTTGTGCAGCAACGCCATGGTGGCGTCCTTGCTCAGTTTCTCCTGCTGAATCTTGCGCACGGCGACCAGGATATTGTTCTGGCGGCGCTGGCGCTCCTCCAGCCAGATCGTATTGTCCAGCGGCCGGGAGTCCGACGCTTTGCGGATCACGGCTTCCTGCTCCGGCGTGAAATTGCCGAACCACAGCTCAAACTGTTCCATCGATTTCTTGTAGCGGAACTTTTGCTGCGCTTCGCGATCGCCCTTCATATTCTTCTTGCGGAACTCGGCGTTGTTGGATGCGAACTTGCGTTCCAAGGTGGCGATCTGGTCCGGCTGCAGTGAACGAGCCAGGTCGGCCAATTCGGGCAGCGCTTTAAAGAGCAGCAGCTGGGTGCGGTTTTTGATCTCGTCGAAATCGTTTTGCAGATCGGCCTGACTCGGCCCGCCGGCCAGCTGGCGTTGCGCGTTCTGCAGGATCTGCACGTAATCGCGCAGCTGGGTCTTGCGGTGCCAGTGGAACAGCTCGTCGATATCCTCCTTGACGGCGCCTTTTTGATCGCTGGTCAGGTCGATGTAGCCGTCTATCCACCAGTACAGCAGGGTGTCGCCGTTGTTATAGGCCAGGCGCAGGGAACTGCAGCCCGCCAGCAAGGCAAATAGGGCAATTAGAAACAGGGTGTGCAGCGATCTGCGGCCCGAGTTCGGCATGTTAGACTTTGACATTTATACACTCTTTATCTGGCACCTCTATGAACGTCGTTATCCTCGCCGCCGGCATGGGCAAACGCATGCAATCCGCGCTGCCTAAAGTTTTGCATCCTTTGGCGGGCAAGCCATTGTTACAACATGTGCTGGACACGGCGCGTAGCCTGTCCGCCGGTCGATTATGCGTGATTTACGGACATGGCGGCGCAGCCGTGCAAGCCCTGCTGTCGAAGCAGCCGGTTGCGGTCGCCACGGCGCTGCAGGAACAGCAACTCGGCACTGGCCACGCCGTCATGCAGGCGCTGCCGGAACTGGACGACAGCGTCCCTACCCTGATCCTGTACGGCGACGTGCCGCTGACCACCGCCGCCTCGCTGCAGGCGCTGATCGACGCCGCCGGCGGCGACAAGCTGGGCATCCTGACCGTGATCCAGGATGATCCGACCGGCCTGGGCCGCATCGTCCGCGAGGGCGGGGAAATCAAGCGCATCGTCGAGCAAAAAGACGCCAACGAGGCCGAACGCGCGATCAAGGAAATCAACAGCGGCATCCTGGTGGTGCCGACCGTCAAGCTCAAGCAATGGCTGGGCGCGATCAAGAACGACAACGCGCAGGGCGAGTACTACCTGACCGATATCGTCGCCCTGGCCGTGGCGGATGGCGTGCCGGTGGTGTCGGCCCAGCCTTCGGCCGAGTGGGAAGTGGCCGGCGTCAACAGCAAGGTGCAGCTGGCCGAGCTGGAACGTATTCACCAGCGCAACATCGCCAACCAGTTGCTGGAACGCGGTGTCACCTTGATGGATCCATCGCGCATCGACGTCCGTGGCGAGCTGATCTGCGGACGTGACGTCACCATCGACGTTGGTTGCGTGTTCGAAGGCAAGGTCGAACTCGGCGACGGCGTGCATATCGCCGCCCACAACGTGATCATCAACGCCCGCATCCTCGCCGGCGCACAGATCAAGCCGTTTTGCCATATCGAAGAAGCGGTGGTTGGCGAAGTCTCGCTGATCGGCCCTTACGCGCGTTTGCGTCCAGGCACGGTGCTGGCCGAGGATGTTCATGTGGGTAACTTCGTGGAAATCAAAAACGGCCAGGTCGCCGCGCACAGCAAGGCCAACCACCTGGCCTACATCGGTGACGCCACCATCGGTTCGCGCGTCAACGTCGGCGCCGGCGTCATCACCTGCAACTACGATGGCGCCAACAAGTTCCGCACCGTCATCGAAGACGACGCCTTCATCGGCAGCGACAGCCAGCTGGTGGCCCCGGTCACCGTCGGCAAGGGCGCGACCATCGGCGCCGGCACCACCCTCACCAAGGATGCGCCGGCCGGCAAGCTGACGGTGTCGCGTCCGCGCCAGGTCACCATTGAAAACTGGACCCGTCCGGTGAAGGTCAAGAAGTAAGCGGATTTGTTTCCATCAGTATGGCGCCTTCGGGCGCCATTTTTTTTGTGGATAAACATGTGTGGAAGTCGTGGGCAAGCACGGGATAAGCAAGTTGTTCAGCGATGAAATAGCTGTAGCCATATCAAGTCGCGTCATGTCGCCTTCATTTTCGGCAAATGTGTATAACTTTGTGGGTAAGTTATTGTGTAAGTGCTGGATAACGCTGAATAAGTGGCGGATAACTTATTCAGCGCGGAATTGGCTGTGCATAAAGCTGTGGAGAAGTAGTGGGATAGCGGCAGGATAAGCCAGGGATAAGTCGGCACACTTGACGCTGCAATTGTCGTGCATCTACCGTGTGGAAAAGCCTGTGGCTAACCATGTGCAAATCTTGTGTGGATGCCCGTTATAAGTAGTGGGATAACTCTGTATAACTTGCTCACACCGCAATGCGCGTCTCGAATTTGCTGCGGAAAGTAGAGAAGTAAGCCTTCACATTCCGCACATTCGCGTGGCTGGTGAACACCCGGTGCGCCAGCGCGTGATAGGCCGGCATATCGGCCACCTGCACCACCAGCACAAAGTCCGGCCCCGGCGCCACGCGGTAGCATTGCAGCACTGCCGCCTCGCCGGCCACCACCGCTTCAAACTCGGCCATCCGCTCGGCGGCCTGGACATCGAGCGAAATCTCCACCACCGCCGTCAGGCTGGGCCCGACCTTTTCCGGCGCCACAATGGCAACCTCGCGCTCGATCACGCCCGTTTCGCGCAGATATTTGACGCGACGCAAGCAAGTGGGTGGCGAAACATGCACGGCGGCCGCCAATTCAGCATTGGTTTGAGATGCATCAACTTGCAATGCATTAAGTATGCGACGATCTATTTCATCCATATATCTAATTTGAAATAATATTTCATGATGTGGGTGTGATGAAATTTTATATCAAATATATGCCAACTTCGAAAACATATTTCATGACGCCTGCTCTACGATGGCTTTCGGACTAACTGAAGAGGTTTCTTATGTGCGGCATCGTCGGCGCAGTAGCGCAACGCAATATCACTCCCATCCTGCTGGAAGGCCTGAAACGGCTGGAATATCGCGGCTACGACTCCTGCGGCGTCGCCCTGCACGTGGATGGCCAGTTGCAGCGCTCGCGCAGCACCTCGCGCGTGGCCGATCTGGAAAAGCAGATCGCGGGAGCGCATATGCAAGGCTTCACCGGCATCGCCCACACCCGTTGGGCCACGCATGGCGCACCGGCGTCGCACAACGCCCACCCGCACTTCTCGCCGACCACCGAACAGGCGCGCATCGCGCTGGTGCACAACGGCATCATTGAAAACCACGACGAACTGCGCGCCGAGCTGACCGCGCTCGGCTACGTCTTCCAGAGCCAGACCGACACCGAAGTCATCGCCCACCTGGTCGACCACATGTACAACGGCGACCTGTTCGATACCGTCCAGCAAGCCGTCAAGCGCCTGACCGGCGCCTACGCGATCGCCGTGTTCAGCCGCGAAGAGCCGCACCGCGTGGTCGCTGCGCGCCAGGGCTCGCCGCTGATCGTCGGTTTGGGCCAGGGCGAAAACTTCGTCGCCTCGGACGCGATGGCGCTGGCCGGCACCACCGACCAGATCATCTACCTCGACGAAGGCGACGTGGTTGACCTGCAACTGGGCCGCGTATGGGTCGTCGACAGCAACGGCAAGCCGGTCCAGCGTGAAGTGAAAACCGTGCAGGCGCACACCGGCGCGGCCGAGCTGGGCCCGTATCGCCACTACATGCAGAAAGAAATCTTCGAACAGCCGCGCGTCATCGGCGACACCCTTGAAGGCGTCACCGGCATCATGCCCGAGCTGTTTGGCGACGGCGCCTACAACGTCTTCAAGCAAATCGACCGCGTGCTGATCCTGGCCTGCGGCACCAGCTACTACTCGGGCCTGACCGCCAAGTACTGGATCGAATCGGTGGCCAAGATCCCGGTCAACGTCGAGATCGCCAGCGAATACCGCTACCGCGACAGCGTGCCGCACCCGAACACCCTGGTGGTGACCATCTCGCAAAGCGGCGAAACGGCCGACACGCTGGCGGCCCTGAAGCACGCGCGCAGCCTGGGCATGGAGCACACGCTGACCATCTGCAACGTCGCCACCAGCGCCATGGTGCGCGAATGCAAACTGGCCTACATCACCCGCGCCGGCGTGGAAGTGGGCGTGGCCTCGACCAAGGCCTTCACCACCCAGCTGGCCGCGCTGTTCCTGCTGACCTTGTCGCTGGCGCAAGTCAACGGCCGCCTCAGCGACGAGCAAGAAGCCGAGCACCTGAAAGCCATGCGTCACCTCCCGGTGGCGATTTCGGCGGTGCTGGCGCTGGAGCCGCAAATCATCGCCTGGGCGGAAGATTTCGCGCGCAAGGAAAACGCCCTGTTCCTGGGCCGTGGCATGCACTACCCGATCGCGCTCGAAGGCGCGCTCAAGCTCAAGGAAATTTCCTACATCCACGCCGAAGCCTATCCGGCGGGCGAGCTGAAGCACGGCCCGCTGGCGCTGGTGACCGACGAAATGCCGGTCGTCACCATCGCGCCGAACGACGCGCTGATTGAAAAGCTGAAATCGAACATGCAGGAAGTGCGCGCGCGCGGCGGTCAGCTGTACGTCTTCGCCGACGTCGACTCGCGCATCACCTCGGGCGAAGGCCTGCACGTGATCCGCCTGCCGGAACACTACGGCCTGTTGTCGCCGATCCTGCACGTGGTCTCGTTGCAGCTGCTGGCCTACCACTCCGCCCTGGCACGCGGCACCGACGTCGACAAGCCACGCAACTTGGCCAAGTCGGTGACGGTGGAGTAAAGGGCTGAATCGAGACAATAAAGTCCGTCGGAGAACAATAAAGTCCGTCGGGCTTTTTAGGACGTCGCTAGTGGCGGTGTCTTACTCTGGCACCGTGTTCATATACCGAGCTGGGAGCAGCGGTAGAGGATGGCGGCGGGCTGCACTCGGCAACATTGCGGTAGAAATCGAGTGCAGTCCCTGTTTCTCTAGTTACTCGTTGTGGCGTGCATGCCGCCACCGCTCCCAGCCCTGAGCAACTGGCCGGGGAGCCTGCCCGTTGAAAATCCTATTTCATACCGCTTTCGCGGCTCCGTCGTTGTCGTCAGACTCTTTTGTCTTCTTCGGTTGGGCTTTGTGGACGCTAAGCGACACCTGTTCGCCGGTTCGACAAGCTTGTTTTCTCAGACATTGCCAACAACCTGCGGATTAACGGCCTGCTAGCCTTTTCGCAACAAACCCGCATGGGCTTTGGCTTTTGGCGAAACTATTGGAATATTTCATTGCGTTCTATCAGTTTCCGGCATGAGATTTAAAGCCCTTCTTGATTTATTCCCCAGCTAACAAGTTCATCCGGGCCTCTTCTGCGGTTACAAAAATTGGCAATTCGATTACTAACTGATAGATTATCAACAATTACGCGGAGCAACGGCGCGCGAACCTGACATTTCACGAGCGACACTTACCTGACCATCTATGGCGCCTGCGCAAGCAAAACTCACCGAGATATTCTCCCTCAGCCAAGACCCCAAGCTGGCCGAGGCGGGGGGCGGCCATGGGCAGAAGGGGGTGGATTTCCAACGCTATTGGGCCATCCTCAGGATATTCGAGCTCAAGGAAAAGGGCTCCAATGACTTCCTCCTGCTTTTCGAGTCCATCCAAGACGTCGCAGAATTCGACTCTGAAACATCTCCGAGCCGGATCGACATATACCAGATCAAGAAAAAAGACGGTGGCGAATGGTCGTTTAACGACCTTACCGGCATGCTGAAGCCTGACGGCCGTAAGAAGAAGGTAGCCCCAACTTTGTCCAAGGTGGAAAAGAGTCCCCTCGGCAAGCTGTACAAGGCTGGACTGTCGGTTCAGCAGTTGGATGCCAACGCGCATTTCGTTTCGAACGCCGGTTGCGACCTCCCGCTGGCGACGAGTGGCATGGCCTCGTCGCTGATCAAGTGCCTGGTCTCGGAACTAGACGCGGCCCACTTATCTTCCTTAGCGGATGGTCTCGCTCTTCTTCACGCAGCTCCGGGGGCGGTACCAGATCTTAAGCGCCTTACCCTGCGGAAAACGACCTTGCACCCCGAGGATCCACACCTTCTGGCATTAGGTGCCGCGACTGCGTACCTGAGCAAGCACCTGCCCGCGAGCGCTGGCCAGGCTAAGGCCTTCGTGGATGCCCTATTCGTCCAGCTGAGCGCTCTCGGGAGACAGACCCAGCCGGTATCCTCCTTCGAAGAATTGAGGCACCAAAGGGGCTACTCGATGGCGCAACTGGACGCGGCGCTCAGTGATCTCAAGGGCGTTCCGGACCTTAATTCTCACCTCGAAAAGGTGCTCGATGGTCTTTTGCTGGAGGGCCTCCCACCTCTCAAGAGGCTTTCCATCGACGTCTGCATGGCGAAGTACTTTTCCGCCCTCGTGTCGGGATCTCGTGGGGCCGACGAGCAAGCTCTTATCGACGAGTGCGAAAAGGCCGCGCCTCCAATCCTAGCCGCGTTTCCGCTTCTTCCAGCGCTTGAATCAGAAGCTGCCAGGATCGCAGCATCGCATCCGGCCTTCAAAAGTATCGAGGTCCTCGCCTATTTGCTAATTCAGGTGACGAAAAATGCCGCAGCCTAACTTCAGAAAACTCCTTCGAGCCCTTTCCACAAAATCTTATGAGAACCTTCCAATTCGAAAGCATTTCGCTGCTATCGCACCGCGACAAAAAAGCAAGGAAGGTCAGCTTTCATCCCCACAGGAACCTGATTCAGGGCGAGAATCACACGGGGAAATCAAGCCTCGTTAAGCACCTCTTCGTGACGCTTGGAGCCAAGCCACTGGGAACCCTTGAGCAGTGGGACCCGCACACTGTCTCTGCAGTACGCTTTAAGGTGGACGGGAGGCCATTTACAGCGATCCACCACAATGGTTCTAGGTCACTTTACGGCCCGGTCGGAGAGCTTTTGAAGGCAACTGATTCCCATCCTGACTGGGCGGAAGCATTCGCAGAACTAGTCGGATTCAATCTGATGCTGACCTCGCGGAAGACAGGCCAAGGTGTACTCGCCGACCCCGCGTGCTTCTTCCTGCCCTTCTACATCGACCAAGACGGGAGCTGGCGTGAAAAGTGGGACACGTTCCCTGCGACCATGCGATACGCGGCCCCGGTACGCAGTATCCTAGAGTATTTCAGCGGCATCAAGCCTGCCGAATACTATGAGCTCAAAAGCGAGTACAGCGCCGTGTCGAAAGAAGCGGACGCGCGGACCAGCGAGATGAAGCTCCTCGAACGCGCCCGCGCTAGGCTCAGCCAGACGCTTCCTGTAGGCACCGTGAAGCTGTCAGAACAAGGTTTCGAGGAAGAAATCCAGCGTTTGACTGTGGAGGCAAGCGAGCTGAACGGGCTCCAAGAATCTTTGCGGGAGAAATTCGTCAGAGAGGGTGAACTCGTGGCAAGCATCGACCGCCAGATCCAAGTGGCGCTCGCGTCACTGAGGGAATATGCAGGAGACCAGAAGTACCTCGCAAGCATCGCGAATGCTCACGAAATTGTATGCCCAACGTGCGGCGCTGAGCATGAGCAGTCGTTCCTACACTACCTGGGATACGCTGAGGACGCGCGAATACTAGAGGAACTTACCCGCACTCTTCAGAAGGATCTCGTTGCGGCCAAGCGCCAGTTGGGTACAACTAGCACCGAGCTCCAGTCGCTGCGTGGCAACTACGCCCGGATCAGGGCGATCCTCGATACGAAGCGCGGAGAAATGCGTTTCAGTGAAGTCGTGGAATCTCACGGGGCGCAGGCCGCCCACACTGCGTTCGACGCCGAGCGCCAACAGATATCAGGCGAGCTCGCTGAATGGAACGCAAAGCTGTCGGGAATCGCCTCGCGGCTTGACGCGCTCGCGGACAAGAAGCGCACCAAGCGCATCGTCACGGCGTTCCGGGAGGCTTACTCCCAGGCGAGGAAGGCGCTCAAAGTGCCAGATCCCGCTGGTAACCCGAACATCGCCAGCAGGCCAAACCGCTCGGGCAGCGGCGGCCCTCGCCTGCTCCTCGCCTACTATGCGGCGCTTTGGAAGGTATGTCACGACGAGCAAGTCGGCATGTCGATCCCAGTAGTTATCGACTCGCCGAACCAGCAGGACCAGGATGACCTTAACTTGCACGTCGTGCTTGGATTCATCGCGGAGAGCCTTCCTGCATCAATGCAACTGATCGTCTGCGTGACGAAGCATTCTGACGCACAGCTCGACAAGACGGTCATTTTCAATAAGAAGTACAGCATGCTCCTCCCGGAGTTCTATGATGAAGTCGAAGCCGAAGTTGGCCCGCTCTATCGCCAGATGAACGCAGCATTGCTAAGCACTCCAATAGCAGAGGATAGGCAAGGTGAAGTCGCCTCTGAAACGGACGAATAGCCCAGCGTGAGGGCCATAGAAGAAGGCGGCAAAGGACCATCACACATGGATTTCCCCTTGGGCCATCGCCCGCTTGGCAAACGACCCAACGTGCGCAGAGAGATTTCTCGGGTAAAGCGCGATCCGCTCGAACCGTGGTTCACCTCAATGGAATTTGATTTGGATCCCGTGATTAGTACGGACGTCTCGCGCTACCGGGACGCATACAAACTCTACTATCTCTCGGTTCGGCGGTTCCTCACAAATATGTCCATTGTGGCTCGCTATATGAGCTCCGCTTACTACGCTCGCAAGTACCGCCAAAAATACTCCCCTTCCCAGAGAGCTATCGCGGAGAGGTATCGCGAGGTGGCTCCGTACACAGAGCTGGAAATAATAAACTGCCTAATCCACGCGAGAATCCTGTTGGATCGGGTGGCATCCCTGTCAAGCCACTTTCTGAAAGTCGGCAACCGGCCAAGCTTCAAGTCGTTTAACGACCACAAGAGGTTCTTCAAAAGGTTATTAACACCTTACGGCGACCATGAGGCTTACGCCGAACGCATCAAAAATGGCACCGACTGGTTCGACATGCCGCTAAAAGCAGTACGGGATGACTTCGTTGTCCATTCCGCGCCCAAACACATGAGATTCGTTGCCCTTCCGAACGATTTCGAAGTGGAACTACTGATTCTCCGGGCCGAGGGAGTCCCTCCTGAAAAGCCTCTTGCCAACTCCACACCTATCACGGTGAATGTCCTTCGTATGAGCCATGACATCGAGGACTTTCTAAGGTGGTACTGCAACTACGCCATATCAAAGCAATCTTAGGGATGCTGGAAAACGTAGAAGCAAGCATTTGCGGGTGGTGTTCGGCCCTTCGTATTAGAGCTATTGAAATACGTCATTGGCAATGAATCCAATTGCTGAGCAGCCTGATATTACAAGACCTCGACATAGGGGCCTTAGAGCATACTACTTAAATAGCTTCTCAGACAGTGCAAGTTGTCGCGAGGTGACAGCATGCTCAAGAGCTTTGCGAGTTTGCGGTAGCCTATCAAGTACACCCAGCTTCGCCTTGAGTTCCGGAATGCGCTGGTAAATTTGCCACAGGCGTAAGGGTAGACGATCAGCTGATCCGAGTAGCTGTAACGCAACTGCCTGTACCTGCCGGGAAAGCGTGGTGTCCCGTTCATCCCAGTGCACAGGTGATCGACTTGCCGAGCGTGTCATGCCTATTGCCGGCTGATGGTTTTTTAGCCATTCCCGATCATGGCGGTAGAGCCACATATAGGCTGCAGGCGCCTCGGCGCGTAAAAGCTTTATACCGAAAGATGGAAACTGCGTACGCTTTGCTTGCCATATCTCTCTCATCGATTGTAGCTGGTAATTGGTACGGGCGTTTAGCCAGGCGTCGTGCAGTCCCACGATGCTATTTCTTGTTCTTGTTATTGTCGTGATGGAGAGGCTATGTTTGACGGCGATATCCTTTATCGTAGTGCCGCTTCTAAGATCGTCTACGACCGCGTCGAGCAATGTGCTGCGTAAAAGCTTTGGGCGCTTTTTGCTCGTAATGCCCTCTTGAGCCAGCGTCGCCATCGCCGTGTACACATCCATTCCAAGTTCGCGAGATGCACCCGAGACAGAAAAGCCTTTCTGTAATAACCTGATCAGCTCAGGCGTGGATGGCGCTTGCATAGGCTCCTGTTTCGGCACCGCCTCAGCGCCAGCCTGCGGAATTGCTGTGATGCTGACCGTTGCGTTATAGGCGCTGATAAATTGATCCCAACTGCTGAACAGCCAGCTAATAAGAACTAAGTGTCTTAGTGGATGTGTGCCGCTTCTAGATAGGCGAAGGATTCGGCCGAGCTGTGCCTCTAGGTCCGCCGAATCGGGCTTTTGCAGATTGAGTTCAGGGATGGAGCTCAACGGCGCAATGTGACGTGCAAATTTTTGGCTGGCTTCGCTCAATCGTAGGCTGCCGCTTTTCGAAGTCAATCCATGGCGATTCAGTGCCACATTGTAGGTGGCCTGTAATGCGGTGGCTGAAAAGTGAAAATGTGCCGGTAGCCTAGCCAAACCGAGTGAGCATGAAGAGAGAATCGATAGGTGCTCATGGATTTGATCGATGTTGCTAGCGGCCTCTTCGTGCTGCCATGCCGATTCCAAGATATTGTGGTTCGGAAGATAGAATTGGAAGCGCCCCACGCCGTTTGCCTTAACGGTCGCCTCGCGGAGTGCAGTGCCGTGGTCAGGACATAGCCATACACCTGGAAATTGATGGCTGAGGTGCCAATAGGATACTGAGTGCCTAGCCTGATCCTCTCGCATGCACTCGGTGCAGGCCTTGAGCGGATGATGTGCGCGAAATCTACTGGTGAGTATCCCCAACCTGAATTTCAACGATGAGATATCACCAGCCTCGAACGCTGCCGTTATCTCTGATGCGTGCATGGGCTGGCGCATAGGAAGATAGAACGGCAGGACTGTGCGCTGGTGAATGATTTGGGAAGCCGTACCCAAGGTGGAATTGGTGCGACTGGCAAAAGCGTCTAGGCCGCTGGGGAAATCGTGTTGGTATCCAAGCCGCGGTTGCCCGAACAATTGATTTAAAGTAGTTTTTGACGTGGCGTTGCAACTTAGGCGGTGGTAACGGCACGCTAAGCTGTAGAACGTCTCATCAGGCAGCCATTTAGGTAGATCAAAGGCGGCGAATAAAGGCATCGAGTGCATCATGTTCTCCATCCAGCATGCCGCCAGGCGTGCAGATTTTGTTGACCAGAGCCTTAAGTCTGCCAAGCTTACTTTATACGACGGAGCTGTTCTGGCGCGGGGACAGGTGCAGGCGTAGGCGGCGGCTGATGAGTTTGGACCTTTGCTCGGTCAATGTACCAAGCGCCGACAATGAGCAATACCAAAGCGAAAATCCCCAAGATCACGCGTGATAACAGATCGACAGGCACTGGTAGGCCAGCCACCACGACAACAAAGACTGCCAGAATCATCAAGGCGAGACCGAAAGTCTTCCCGGATTCTCGTCGTGCATCCCTTTGACGGGTATCACTTTGCACGCGTTCCATCACCTCATTTAAGGTGTCTTGCGCTTGTTTCGCAACCTCATCAATATCTGTCTTGTCCATAACGGTGTTGATTCACGCTGCACTGCGTAGGTAAATGTCGATTTCTTTGAGATCAAAGCTCTCATGCTGGGCAAACTTTTCGTACAAGAGCTTTTGAAGCAAAAAGTGGTTTTGAGTCGATACCACCATGTTGTGTTCGGAGGCCCAATTGTTGATGCCAACGTTGATTGCTTGTAGAAGTCGCCAATTGAGGCTGCTGTGCATTCGCCGACCAGTCACTAAGAACAGAATATCCACGCCAGCCTGATCCGCGCGCTCAAGCAGTTTCATATCCAGAAAGCTCTTGCCGATTTCGCAGTTCGCGATGGTTCCCCGACTTGTCCCCAACGCTTGTGCTAACTCTTCTTGGGTCAGGCCCTTCCGGTTGCGCTCGTCTTTAAGACGGCTGCCATAGTCACCAGCACTCATAGATTTGTACAAATAATTGACATCATGCGCAATCTTGACACATTTACTTAACATCGGCATCATGTTTTTATGAATACCCATTCTTCAGATGTCAGAACTTTGGAACAGGCCCGTCATTGGTTCGAGGCTCGTGGCATCAGTGTTTCAGATTGGGCTAAAGAGAATGGCTTTCCTAGAGATGTGGTCTATGCGGTATTGGCCGGTCGAACGCGTGGTCGGCGAGGCCGAGCGCATCAAGTCGCTGTTGCGCTCGGTATCAAACCAGCACCCCCCGCCACTGTTGAGCTTGGCGCTGTAGAGGCCAAGGTAGAAACAGATTCTGGAAATTCTTCTAAGGAGAATGTCATGCCACCATAAAATTTATGGGGGAGAAAACACAATCGCCCAGAGCCTTGGGGAAGGCATCTGAGCGATTTTGGACTGTGCATGGAAAACGCCTAGTTTTCTTACCATCACTTTCCGACGAAATGCTCTCTTTGTCAAGAGACACGGGTACCTGCTGCCCGTATTTTGTGTGTGTTGCCCCTCCAATCCCGTCTATAAGATAGTCACGCCGGCTTAAGTCCGGTGTGGTTCTTCACGCTCCCAAAGAGAGAGGATCAAATGGGGTACCTCACGCGGCCGAGCGCCGCCAGACTTAAGCAAATTCACGACCGGCAAGATAATCCAGGCTGGGGTAAAAAATATGTTCCCTCGATAAAAGCGACAAGGGAGGAGGCGCCGTCGAGCAGTCGGCCAGCGCTGGTGTACTCCGGGAAATTAGAGCGAGATGTGCACACCTTGTCGAAGGTGGAAACAGAGGCTCTTTTGATAGGACTGTATTGTCCGAAGGTGTTCGACCTACATGAAGAACGAATGTTGGCGTACCTGCCTTGTACGCATCCGTTAGCACAGCATCCTCGCACCAGGCATCTTTCGTGGCCGAACTCCCGTGGAACACTTGCTGCGGCCGAAGAGCTGTCTGCGCTGAGGTGCCATCCAACGATCAAGGTTCCGGATCCTAAGTTGGACGGAGAGCTGATGGAAATTCCATTCCCCTTGATCGGAGATTTTTTATGGTTTCTTGAGGACGAAGCCGGATGCTATTGCGTCAATTGGACGATAAAAGGAAGCCGGGAAGATTTCGCGATCAGTCCTCAATTTAGCTCTCCAGTAATGCCGGCAACGAAAGCCACCGGCGCCGCGTGGAAGGCGTCAATGCGTCATGGTATCGAGGAAATCTACTATTTGGACTTCGGAATCAGAACGCAACGGATCACCCGAGATGACTACTCGCGTGCGTTGGTTAATAACCTGGCTCAGATTTTCGGGTGGATACACAGGCCTGTTGCACTGCCGGAAGCCGTGCAGAAGAAAATCTTTAACTGGCTGTGCGTTGCGCTTTCCACGGGGATACCGCCTTTTCAAATGTGGTCCGAGCTGGCAAGCACGGAACGTGTGAGTCTATACGATGTTAAGTATGTGATGTATCGCGCGATATGGGAGAGGCAACTGAAGGTTGACCTATTTCAACCTATTCATATCGACTGGCCATTATTGCCGGAGAAACGAGATGCGTTAGATGTGTATGCCGAATGGTTTCGGCGGTAGGCCATGGGCATTCAAATTGGTACCCAGCTCATTGCACCCAACGGCTATAAGAAGTTGGAAAAAGATGTTACTTATTATTTTCTACGCAGCAGTGCGCGCACGGAACGAGTAACGCTTGTGCAGTACATCGTGTCTCCGTCTGGCAGAACACGAAATGGAAAACTTGTAGCAGACGCTGAGGCTCAATATCGCACTCAGATGGTCGTGCTGCCTCGATGTCAGTTCGAGCAAGGTATTCAAACTAAGAAAATTTTACCTTGCGCGCGTCAGTCGACATTGCCGCCATGGTTAGCCGGATATGAAGGCATAGATCTAGGTTGGTCGGATGAAAACCGACGGAACGCGCGCGTGCGGCATAGTGATCGGATCGACAATCGGCTGAAACTTATTCAACCATTGTTGAACATAAAGACGGATATCCTCGACTCTGAAAAACCTGAGAAGGCGATCAACAAATATGCGCGAGAGTGCACTCCTGTGCAAAACGAGCGCCGATTGCGTCTTTGGTTTTTGACATACATTCTCTTCGGTCAGAATCGCTTCGCTTTGCATTACGGTATTGCGGCAATAGGCCGCTGGGAGCGGAGTAGTGTGGGAACAGTCAAACGCGGTGCGCCATCAACGTACAAAGGGAAACACCACGGCTATAACGTCGACGAAACCATGTACAAGAAAATCATCGAAGGATTTGATCGCTTTGCTCGCAGAGGGGTTAAGAGAGGAATCATTTATGAGAAAACTTTGCAGTATGTCTTCGAGTGCAAAGTGATCACCGGCCAACACCGACGAAAGAGTTACGTTCAGCCTGATGGTTTGCCATATCCCTCAGAACGACAGTTTTTTTATTGTGTCGGTAAAGAGTACGGAACGAGCACGGTTGCTGAAATCAAGATCGGCAGAGGTCGTGCGCGCATGGAGCTGGCTCCGTCACAAGGCCCTTTCACGGAAGCGGTGAGTAACCTGATGGAGTCCGTTGAAGCCGATGGTTATTTCTTCGAGGATTTGCCAAGCGGTATTATCGACGGATGTCCCCTACCGCCCCTTTGTGAGGTCCGCTTGCGAGATGTAGCGAGTGGAGCAATTGTCGGTATTGGATTTAGTCAGGGCGCAGAACGTGCTGCGGCATATCGCATGGCAATGTTTTGTGCTGCGATTTGTAAGGTCAAGTACTGTGCGCTGTTTGGAATGACCATCGAGCCAGAAGAGTGGCCTACCATCGGCCTGCCTTCAAAGTACATCACTGATCGCGGAGTCGGCGCTACTCCCACAGCCTTCGCGCGCGACATTGTTTTCAAGCCAGCAATTAGAGAGCTAACGCCTTCGTACTCAGGACAGTCTAAAGCAGTGATTGAGTCTTCTCATCCGAAGACGACAAGCAACTTGGATGCACCTTTTCATAGGCAGTCTCAACTCAGGCCGACACAAATGATCCGCCGCGAAATTTTGGCTACGATTCGTGACAATGATTGCATGCTGGTGCAATCGCGCCTGACACCAGATCTTGTGGACAAAGTGCGTACCCCCACTCCGATAGGAGTTTGGGAAGCTATGGACAGGTTAGGGAGAAATGATGCTCAGCGAATATCCTTTGAAGATGCGGTGAGAAATTTTTTATCTATCATCCCAGTAAAAGTAAGAGCCGATGGCGTATTTTTGAATAGCCGTAGATATGATTCAGAACAATTACGTGCCACGAGAATATTGGATAAGGTAGCCCGATCGCAAGGGTTGGATATGCAGGCTTACCACCTTGACGGGACTGTTCGGTACATATGGATTCAAGTCGGAGGCCAGTTGGTTGAGTTAGAGATTCAACTGGCGTTGCGCGTTCAAGAGAGCGCAAAGAATTTAACTCTGGAAGAGTTGCAGCAATGGGAAGCGCACGAGCGCCAACAGCGTTCTATTCACAAGGAGCATGTGCATGCCTCTAATACTGAAATGCGGATGCGTTTCGAGGAAGAGACAGGAAAGAAGTCGGACAGCGTCACCACAAAAAGTGGTCGAGCACGCCGAGGAACTGCGCAGGCCAAGCGTGAAGCTGCTGAAGCTAGAGCTGAGCATGAAGGTGGTCGTGCCCGATGAGCAAAAAGGAAAACCCTTGGTCAAAAAGGTTTCAAGACATTCTGGATATTGATGAAATTAAACGGCGCGCAGGTCGGCCTGCACGCCAGCTTCTATCGTTGGAAAAAGATACCGTTGAACATGCCTGCTCTCGCATTGATGATGAGCTTCAAGAGATTTTTGTAGCTACGTCACGGGCTGTTGAAATTCTCCATAAATTTATTGAGCACGCGCATAGCCATTCGCTGTCGCGTTATTTGGATATGCCCATGTTCTTGCGTCAATGCTATGACGGCGAGAATGATACAGAGCCATACTTACCATATATACTCACGGGCCCTGCGGGCACTGGCAAGACCCAACTCGCGCATGCATTGATGCGGATTCTCCCGCAATCATCCACCATTCAACCGGACCCTTATCATCCAGCGATTCCGTTGATCGCAGCCAGGTATGTGGCCATAAAAACGATAAAGAAATTATCTGGCGTGCTGCAAACGTTAGCTGGACCTACATCGGGATTAGGGACATTGGGATCTCGTGCGGCCACTTCAATTGATGCGTGCGCGCGATGGCAGTATATATGTGGCACTTCGCTATTGATTGCTGATGAGCTCCAGTTCATTTCGCAAAGCAGTCAGGCCTCTACCCGCATTGCACAAGTGTTACTAGGTTTGTCTTACCTACTCATGCCCACAGTCTTTATCGGAAATTACAGCCTGATACATCGGCTGCGCAAACGACCTCAAGAAGAACGTCAGCGACTTCTGGGGCGGCCGCTTATTCTACTACTGCCAGACTTGCCATCGAGCGCAGATTGGGCCGCAGTCTTGACTGAGTATCAGCGCGCCGTGCCAGGGGTCTACCAATTTGATTTTGTAGAAAAGCGGAATGAACTATGGTCGTTGTGCGCAGGGCTGAAGCGCGAACTCATAAAGTTGCTGATTGTCGGCTATCGGCAATGTCGCCGGCGTGGTAAGACCACAGTTTCTTGGGAGGATATTGAGTTCGCATACCGATCGCCAGATTTCTTCGATCAACGGACAGACATAGAAGAACTCATTGTGCAGTCAATTGATGGGACAAAAGGCCGAGATGATCTGCGCTGTCCGATACCCACGGACCTCTCGTTGGAAAATGAATACCTGCAGGCCTTGAAAGACGTCAGGGCTAAAAAAGTGGCCGAGGTAGTGATCTGGGATGCTATGACGAAGGATGAACGAATGGCCGCTAAGCAGGAACAGGCTGCGGCGCCGATGCATCGGTCAAAGCATCAGGCTACATCTCAACGACGGCGCGAGAAACTGTCTGCGAGTGACTTACAGGAAAACGCAGCACGATACAGAAACCAGTCCCCAAAATAGGGGTTACGCGAATGGTTTGCGCCGATGTTAGTAAGTAGCCGGCCGCTGTCTGCTTCACCTTGCCCTACGTGCTCACCTGCATCAGTTTCCTAGCGCAATGCTGCGAAGGACTGTCGCAGGTGGGCATACCGAATGGATGTGCAATACTGCCGGCGCTACACCTATGGCTTACATGATTACGCGGCCACGATCCCCATACCCTGCAGGCCGGATTTCCATTGAAGCCAATTGGCCGAGCAAGGAGTTCCTGCATTTGAAGCTACCGGTCGCGGACTGAATCCACGCTCCCCGTTCGCGTTCAAGCCATGATGCCGCAAACGCATTGCCGGCCTTAAAACCAGCTTGATAATTGGATAACCAGTCGGAGGCCTTCGCTTCCGGACAAATCGCTACGTTGATTGCTAACTCGGAATATCCCGCATCGGCTGCATAGGCCATCGCTGGAAGACCGTTGGGTAGTTCGAATGAGAAGCGTACGGACGAGTGATCATGCGGGTTGTCAGGCCCAGTCCAACCTGGCCAGCGGTTATCCTCTGGCCGCAGTGTGAAGAGTTTGCGCCGGAGTCCCTCGTTCACTGCTGCCACCACCATGTTGCGGTAAGCCTTTTCACGCTGGCTCTTATAGTGAATATCGTATGCGCGCCTACAAGTGGTTTTGAGCAGCACCGGCGAGTCAATGAGTTCAAATCCAAACGACAAATCAGGTTCGTGGCCCAACTCCTTCAGTCGGCTATCAAAATCCTCATCCACGAGCAGTACGTAGTCGTTATCGCTGCTCGACTGCATGGCGTCAATTAAGGATGCATGTGTTCGAAACCCGAGCGCGGCGGCCAACGCTTCGCTCAAATGGGATGAACCAACTTCAGGGTATTCCTCTCGAAGCGCTTTTTTAACCTCAGCAAGGTGTTCTTTGCGCAGCAAAATGGAAGACATAACAACCTCCAATCAATTTACTGGCCAGCGTCCGCCGATTACGCACCGACCATAGATTGAAGGACGGGTATAGGTAAGAAACAGTCTGATTTAACCCGGCGGCAGGTTTGGCCCAGACGGCACGCCACAAGCATACCTGAGATCGGCAAAATTTCAAGGCTTGTGGGGTGTTTGGTAGGAACGCAGGTATCTTCTATTCGCATACCAAGTTCGCGCTCAAGCTCTGGTAGGACTTAATCCAAATAGATCACTTTTGCTTCGCTTTTATTGGGGACATAGGTACCAGATAGCCAAAGCCCGCTTTTGGATCATCGAAAAAAAGCGCTAGGAAGAATGCAATTGCTGCGCTGTTCGACGGTTTCGGTGAGCTTTCTAAAATAACCGAATCGATCAACCCAAACATTTGTCGACTTCGCTTTTTATGGATGCTTGGGAAGATATCGGCGAGCCATTCTCTTGGAAGCCTAGAAATGAGCAGGTCGCTCAAAAAGAAGTCTTGTTCATCTTGGCGATCGTTTGATCTTGCTGACCAAGAATGTCAAGACGCTGCCGCAGCGCCTGTTTAACAGCATTGTGGGTGAGCTGTGCTTCGCTTCTGATCATGAGTTCGACTACCTTGTGAAACCGTACGAGTAGCTCCGGGAGATTACTATAGTGATGATCTAAGTTTGTCGAAGCCGAAACTGAGAAGTGCAATTGGCGGTGCGGCATGTGAAAGAAGTCATCTTCTATCGGGCTGGTTCTGAGTATCGAGTTGTGCTTAACACACCAGTACATTCCTGGAAACTGATGTGCTCGGTGCCAGTAGCTGACGCTGTGCTTTATCAAATCGTCTGCAACACAGTCCTCGCATAGATGTGGCGGCCGAGAGCCAGGTACAACTAAAGCCCTTCTATTTTGCGTTCTTCTGTTCCATGTGTCTCCGCTCCAGTCAGTGAAGGCGAGATATGAAAGGAAGGTGTGCTCATGAATGTATTGTTTTGATGGCATACCGCATTGCTGAGCGACCGCTGCAATTTTACTGAGCTTGTCTTTTGCCGCTAGGCCTTGGTTGCTCAATCGCTCAAATGCAGCGATTGTTTCGGCGATAGAACTTAAACCATTGAGATGCCCGAGTCTGGCAATATGGCCTCGACAGTATTCGTCAGGATATGGTCGCGTGATAAGCATGATCTTACGTAGGCCGAATACCTCTCATCACGTCTTGTCATCACGGCTTGAGAGTTTTGCGCACATTTCAGTGACCCAGTTGTGTACCCAAACGCGATCATCTT
Source organism: Duganella paludis (assembly GCF_054461335.1). NCBI lineage: Bacteria > Pseudomonadati > Pseudomonadota > Betaproteobacteria > Burkholderiales > Oxalobacteraceae > Duganella > Duganella paludis. Next base: position 3,010,840 of record NZ_CM136922.1, on the reverse strand, counting down.
CGTTTAGTCGATTGAGCAAAGCCGCCAGATCAATAGCTTGGTCGATTGATCTGGCGGAGCCGGCGCGAACGAGGGCATCCAGAGGTACATCAAAAACTTCAGCGAGATCAATTAACCGCAGCAGTGGTGGCAGCGTGGCGCCGCGTTCGAATCTTGAGATCGTTTCTTGTTCCACTCCCACCTTCGCAGCGACCTGCTCCTGAGTCAATTTGCGCGCAATGCGCTGCTTGGCCAATGCCTGCCCGATTCTTTTTGCAAATTTCTCTTCCTGCCGAGCCGTGACCATCTTCCACACCTTATGACTAGTAACCACATGAATGGTGGTATCGCCGTTGAATTCTGGTAACATCGCTTTATGTGGTAAGACCACAAATTTTGCATATATAGAGAGGGATGGAGATAGTTGATGCTCATTTCACACGTTGCTTTCAGATGCTTGGTAGTGGGCTTCTGGCTTGCGTTATCCGGATGTGCCACAACGCAGATACCAAAAGAGCAATTGCAGAATTTCGCATTGGTCGTGCCGCAGGATCTCTATGGAAATGGTGCTGCTATCACCTCAGTCTTTAGCGGTTCACAGAGAACGGCACTGCAGATGTCGATTGAAGGGCCGAATGTGCTAGCAGGTGTATTGACACGCCCTGGCGTGAACGTGCTACCTGGGCGGTACAGAGTTCAGGCTACGACATGCGGTAACTCAGGATGGTCTAGCTGCGCGCCTTATACTTACGAGTTTGAAGCTCAGGCCGGGATGGTGTACGTTCTTAGAGGGGCAGGCCAGCGTATCAATGTACTGGATCGGTTTAAAAAGACGCCGCAGGGATTCTTAAACCCCATTGCAGGCAATACATACATCACCGACCAGGAACTGATGGCCAAGCGTGAGCAAGAGTTGGTGGCTGATACAAATGCCAGCCTAGCAGTCGCGGAGCAACGCAAACGTGATCAGATATTTATTCGCAAAATCGGCGCCCATGTTTGTAAGGAATATGGGCGCGGCATCATCTATTCAGGTTATGTCGAGAGTATTACGGACGACAAAGTACAGATTCACATCGCCGCCGCTTACTTTAAGGACAGCCCAAATTTCCGTCCAACAGGTTTTTCTCCATCGACAATTTGGGAGTCTCCGCTGCAGTGGGACTTGTGTAGATGACACGGACAAATGCTGATTATCTGGCAGCGCTGCGAAAATTAAAATTTTGATGGCTTAAGTATCCGACAAACTTCCGCGAGAACCGTTTCTAGTTCCTGAGAAAAAGCGACCTCTTTGAGTTCAGGAGCCATTTCGCTTTTTCGCATAGATTGATGGAGAAGTCGATCTGCCACTTTCCTTACGTGTTGTTCCAGGCGTTCTACGCAAGCTTTGAACGACCTCCCCCCACCGCCATAGTTGGCAGCTACCTCAGCAAATGACTTCAAATTGAACACAGGTGGGATGTGATCAAGGATTGCTCGCGTAAGGAAGATGACTGCGTGGGCATGGCGTCCAGCGGCGCATGCGTTTAACTCTTCACACAGGCAAATCAAGCGGGTGCAATCAAAATTAGGGTGCTCTATACGCCTCAATGAGTCCAGTCGCGCTGCGGTCACGAATTTTGAGTCTTCTGAACTCGATACACCGACAACTGCTTCCCAACTTAATCCAAGTCCAAATGACTGAGCAGGGAATAACGATGACGATACATCGCAAAGTTCCGGTGGGCGAGTCGCCATGGCAAGCTTATTTTCAAAAAAAGTTACGCTGCTCGGCGAATGACATAGCTCAATCACGTCCTCAGTAATTGCAAGAAACCATTTACTCCGGTCTGCTGACTGCCCGCCAAAATAAATAGGCATGGTGGGCAAGTTAACGATCCGTGTGATTCCAGCGAGCTCGCGAGACTCGCTTGCAGACAATCCGAGCTTTGCACAGATGAGATCGGAGTCGATTTGGCGTAACTCGCAGTCTTCTTGGTGCAACGATTTCACCAGATCCAACAGGCGGATGAAAAGGTCCGTCAGTACTTTGCCTTTCGATGTCGATAACGCACCTAGTAACGTCAATGCGTACCCTCGTTCGCCAGATTCGAATTGTTCAAAAAAGAGTCCTGGTGCCATGCCTGCGACGACATCGGTAAATGGCTGCGTGCCCAACACCCGCAAGAGACTTCGCTTCGGGAATGATGTTCCTGTCTCGCACAAACGTTCCCATAGAGCGTCCAATAGAGTGAGTTGATCTGCGGTCAGGCTGTTCGGGAGGTAAGACATCACGAATAAGGACTGTTTGGGAATTGCATTTATGAAGGCGGCCGAGAATTCATCGGCCTTTCGATTCTGCAGCATAAAATCATCTCATGAGACATGACTGTCGCACGCGCCCCGCAAGAGCTTCAATGAGGCGGGGGCATTTATCGCGGTATATCTTGAGAATTATTGTACTGAAACGCAACTATAGAGCATCTTTGGCAAATAAAACATTCCAAAAAAGGAATAGCAACTTATAGCATGTGCTGATGGAATAAAATCCAAGCCAATAGGTGAGGCTAGGACTCCACAGCTTATTACCTACTGATAATAGGGGCGCAAAGACTTTGAACGAGAACAACAAACCTGCAGCAACGAACGGCGCCTCACTGGCCACTAGTACGGCGGCAAGTGGCCCAGCCGGGAGCCATTTTGAAGGCCAGGTTGCTGCCTCTTATTTGTTAGCAATGTTGAGCTGCGCTCCACCACGCGGGCTGCCTGGAACAATGATTGAGCGTGTGGCTCTTCAGCAAGCCAATACTGGCCGGGCGCTCGACGATGTCGTCATACATGCCCACGATATTTCTGGTGGTAAGGCTGTGCTTGAGATCCAGGTTAAAAGGGATATAACTTTTTCGCCGGCGGACCCGATATTTCGTAAGGTAGTTGGTCAGATTGTGAGAGCCTCGCGCCATGAGGATTTCTCCAAAGTCCGCTACGAATTGGCGATCGCGACCACGAAGGGATCACGAAAGATTGATGGGGCGTATCAAGACGTACTTATGCTTGCGCGACAGATTGGTGACGCGACCACGTTCGTCGCTCAAATCGGCCTCGCTGGCGCAGCGAATGATGACATGCGAGCATTCGTACAGACGTTCAGAACTCATCTTCGCGATGAAGGCGCACCTGACGACGACATCTCTACATGGCAGTTGCTCCGCAGACTTCAGATACTCACTTTCGATTTCACAGCAACGGGTTCTGCATCTGAGGATCTTGCGCGCGAACGTGCCGCGCATGTTTTGCATGGAGATGATGTTTCCCGGGCCGGAGCGCTATGGGGAGTTCTCGTCGAGACGGCGATCAACGTCGCCAAAAATGGAGGGGATCGCACACGAGAGACGTTGCTACAGTTGCTTTCCTCCCTCGGCTTTCGTTTTGTCGGAGATCGGCGTCATGCAACGGCGCGTTCGGCTTTAGCCGAGGCTTCGAGACTGGCCGTCGCAGATATTCGCAATCGCGTCGGAAATGTTGTACTGACTAGGCAAGAGCGAATTGCTGCTGTCTACGATGCGCTTGATCGTGGTCGCTATGTTGAGATCAGGGGGGACGCTGGCGTCGGAAAGTCAGGAGTGCTGCGACACTTGGCGGAGCAGCTGAGCGCCGAAGGTCAAGTTGTGGTGCTAAGTCCCGGACGGTGCGTGCCCCGCGGGTGGCAGGCAATGCGGGCACAACTTGGCTTCGATGGCAGCATCCGCGAGCTCCTGGTTGAACTTGCGAATGACGGTGGTGTGGTCCTCTTTATCGACAACCTCGACTTTTTCACCGACGAAGAGCGACTGACAGTGGTTGATCTTGTACAGGAGGCTGCTTCTGTGCCGGGTATCGCCCTCGTTACTACGGTCCGACAAGGATTCGATGTTGAAGAACCAACTTGGCTACCTGCCGATGCTCTTGACCGTTTGGGGCGAACTACGCCCATCGAGATCAATGGTCTAAGTAAGGCGGAGATTGAACAGTTGAAGGCAGGCGATCCAGCGCTTGCGCAACTCTTGGCCGACAGCCACCCGGCGCATCAAGTGACGCGAAATCTATTTCGTTTAGCGCGTCTTGCGGGCCAGACCGTCACAGATCCTTTGCCGCGAACAGAAATTGACATGGCGGTGCAATGGTGGAAGACCGCAGACGGAATTGTCGATAAGGGATGGCGTGACCGTGGACGACTGCTCCAAGATGCAGCGGAGCAAACGCTTCGTCGGGCGGATACACTTGATGTTAAGGGCAGGTCATCTGAATCTATCGACGCATTGATCGCCAGCGGAACATTCCGGAATCTGGGAATTGATCAGGTCGCTTTCCGCCATGATGTTTTCAGAGAATGGGCGATCGCAAATGTACTACACGCAGACGGTAGCTGGATTGATCGCTTAAGTCTGGAGCGACCTGCACCTGCGACATTGGCAAGAGGAATTGAGCTAGCAGCGCGTGCCGCGATCGAGCGTGCCACGGACGGTAGCGCTTGGTATTCCTTGGTAGGGCGTCTGAGCCGGACTGGCGCACATCAGAGTTGGCGTCGTGCAGCTATGCTCGCGCTCGTGCGCACCGAGGCCGGTACCGTGGCGCTGCAGCGTGCAGCTCCTGAGCTAAATAAAGACAATGCTGCGCTGCTCCGCGAACTTATCCGCACTGTCTTGGCAGTAGAGGTCGTTCCTGCGGCAACTCAATGGACACCGGATGTGTTGCGGGCGCTAGGTGTTGATCCTGAAATTGTTCCAACGAATTTGAACATACCGCGAGGATCGGTGTGGCTGGAGTTGATCCTCTGGCTGTTGAGCCTTGGTGATACGGTGCCGACAGCAGCAATTCCTGAGATCGTTGAGTTGTACACGACCTTTTCAATCGGAACTTTCGGGCTTACCGACATAACACCGCTCGTAACGCGCCACATATACCGCTGGTTGAGGTTGATGGAGCCGAGTGATGCGATGCTATCACTTAATCAGGGGGCCGTCTTCTGGGCTGGCCTCCAACGCGAGCAGCTGCAGTCACTCAAGTCCGATTTGCGCAGCGCTTTTCTGATGTTTTGCAAACATACACCTAAACTCGCGGCAGAGTACTTGCGGGCAGTGGCGCAAAGCAAATATAACGATGACCTAGTGCGTAGCATCTTGAAGATGCGTGGGACTTTGGCGCAGGCCGCACCTGCGGAACTGGCGGATATCACAGCCCAAGCACTAATAGAGAAGCTGCGACCACGCGATCATCACTTTGGTCACGAACGGGAGGAAGCTTTTACATTCCTCGATAGCGAATTCCTCCCAGCGTCTCCTGCACAGGGGCCGTTCTTCGACCTATTAACCAATGCACCGACGGACGGGCTGGCACTGGTCAGAAAGCTTGTCGATCATGCTGTTGCGCATGGGAGTCGCGGACGCAGCCCTGAAACGGATATGATCAACCTCCCACTGGCTGGTGGTCCCCGTAGTTTTCCTTGGACGCAAACCTATTTCTGGTCACGTGGAAGCCACTACTACAGCGTCACTTCTGCGCTCATGGCACTCGAAGCGTGGGCACATCATCGGATTGATACTGGAGCAGCCTTTGAGGATGTTCTCGCAGACGTTTTGGGCCCCGTTGCTTCCCCGGCCGCCTATTTGCTTGTGGCAGTGGATTTGATCATCTCCCATTGGCCCAAATCAGAGGACGTCGCCGCTGAATTTCTGGGGTGCCCTGAACTGCTTTGTCTTGACCATACGCGCCAAGTCCACGATAGCCATGAAGAGTTGGATTTCGTTCTTGCGGGCGCTTGGCGTCCCGAACCGCGTGGTTCTGTCAGTAGAGTGGAACTTAAGCGGCGCGCGTCTAGGCGAACAACTCTGGATGAAATGATCGGCAACTATGCGCTGACGGTAACGCAAGAGCAGCGAGCCAAGCTAGTTGCGCTGCTTCAGCAGGCGGCAGTGCGCCTCGGTCCTCCAGATCCTGAATCCACACTCGGCAACCCTGCATTTATGGTTCTGCATGCGTTAAATCTCGCCGAGCCGGCGAATTGGCGTGAGGTAGCTGTACCCCTGACAGATGGCTCAATTAAAACGGCACGACAGTATGTATCACCAGCCGCGGAGCAATTACATCTTCAAGCGTTAAGGGATGTGGCGGCCGCATCTACGGCCGATTTAGCGACCCAGTCAGCGATAAGGCTCGCTGTCGAAAATCCATCGTACTTGTCGCCTCAAGCCCGCTCGGCTGCTGTCGCATGGGCTCGTCGCGTAGCAAGCGAAGCCGGTCCCATGCTCGAAGAGAGTGATGATGATGGCACGCAACGCATGCAGAAAATGTCAGTACTTACAGCCGCAATGATCGTAATGAGGGACGGCGATGACGCGCTACGAGCTCAGAATCAAGCATGGGCTCGGGCTCAGCTGGAGGCTGCTCTGAATGCAGGAGAGGATGACCCGGTGCATCAAATCCGTACCGGGCTGCACTACAATCCGACAGCGACCGCATACCTTGGGATGATCTATGCACTAAGATATCGCAATTCACGGGAGGATGTTCGCGCTCTACTGGAAATTGTGGCAGGCGATAACCCCGCAGTGGCGCACGGATTTGGCGCAGCCATTTCAGTTTTGGCGGCTATCGATTCTCGACTACCGCCAGCGTTGTTGCGATGTGCATTAAGCTCCTGTGTAGTACCGAACCGCGAATGGAATTTGGCGGCGGAAGAGGTTACCGCACGTGCGAAACGGCGGCTGCAGTGTGCGAAGGCTGCGGTTGATGCAGAGATCGAGTGGCTTATGGATAGCGGCCAAGAACCGAAATGGCCACTCGCTCCTCATGAGCACGCTCGTCGGAAAAAATCGGTTCGGTTTCCCCAAACACCTCGTATCGATGAAAAAATACCGGAACCGCAGCCTGCCACGGAGTATTTTAATCATCAAGCTGCTGCATTGTGGCTTCGTCAAGCCCATGGTCTGCTTGATGAAAAAGCCCCTCCATGGTTCTTGGAGTTGGTCAGGACTTATATGCCTTGGACGATCAGGGCAAATGGCGCCGAATTAGACGATTGGGATGAAGCTGATCACCCGCCGATGGAGTGGAACAATGCTTTCTTTGCGCTTGCAGCACGTTGCATGGCAGGGCTCAAGTTTGAGGAAGCTACGACGATGGTCGTGAAGCCCATCACCACCTTGCCAGACAGGCATTTCTTTAATGTGGTCGCCGATTTTCAGCGCGGCATCGACAGCGTATATTTTGGAGAGGGTGACATTTCGACTTCAGTTGCCGTTGAGATTCGGGCAGCTCTGGCGACGCGCATGATGACAAGCCGTGGTTGGGAGCGGCTGAAGGGAAGCAAAGAGATGTCGATAGAAATGCACATCGGCCCTGCGATCGCGGTACTATTTTTCAACGACCATTACTTCGCGCAAAGCACGAAATGTTATTTGCACCCAAAAGGCGCTGAACGCGTTGGACCTTTTCTACCGCTGCTCGAAGGTTTAACGAAGTCAGCACCATCGCCTTTCGTTGCGCTGGTGTTGCTGAATCTGCTTGAGGTCGCTCCGCATCCTGAATACCTCGACATTCTAGTTGTCGCGGGAGGAGCATGGCTCGGTGCTTACTCAGACTTTCGACCGTTTTGGGTGGATCATAGCTTCGGCCGCCGTTGGTGCGCGATTGTGGAGAACATTTGCACCCAAGTTCCTGCTGCCGTTGATTCGCAGTTACCGATTCGTGATGCTATTGATGGCATAGTAGCTGCGCTAGTATCGCTCGGCATTCCTGAGGCCAGTCGGCTTGAGGAGGCGTTGGCTCGTATTTGAAACGAAGGCACGCAGTTCTAGATCTTGTAGCCCAGCGCATTCGCAGCAAGTTGTACTGCACTGTAGGCGCCACCCAAATCTGACACGACGCTAACCGCCGTACCGATCATAGGAAGAAGTGCCCCGAGCCGTGCTTTGCTAGGTTTAACTTTAGCAAGCTCGGTACGAGTGTCTGCGATTAACTCGGTAATCTCACCTTTGTCATGATGTGGAAGAGCTGGGATTTTTTCTAAACCTTCTAATAATTGGCTTAGTGTGCTCTCAAGTTGCGCGTATTGGGACTGTTCGGGATGAATGGTGACGTTTGCGATCGACGAATCGCCGGTCAAAACGGAACCAACTGTTGAGTTGTTGAAGACGAAATTATTCATAGGATAGCTCTGTTGGGTTTGGGGTGATGCGGTAGGTAGCGCATTTTGCACAAAGCGCGAAAATTTCCGCTCAAAGGGAACAAGAACGCCTCCCACTAACTTACGAAGGTTGGATGTGTAGCTGTTTCCTGCGTTGTAGAAGGTTATAGCGAAATTGAGCGGGAAATCTGCATCCTCAGCGAATCGATCAATTAATAAGATCGTCATGCCGAGCTCAGCCTCTGAACTATCGGGCCAATCCAAAATTGCACTACCAGCCATGCCTCCTTGCGTCGCGTAACCAAGCGCTAGCCAAGCATCCAAGTCTAGACTGGTAGTCAGCGAGTTGACTAGGTCTTCCAATTCGGGCCGTCTCACCAGTCGCGCGAGTTCCTTGAAGTGTCTGGAAGCTGTTTGGTAATCGGCGGATTGAAGATCCAAAATAGCTTCGCGAATCTCATCCAATAAGGTTGAAATAGTGTTGCCTTGAGGCATTGATTTCTCTCCCGCCACTCGAGCCGTCTGTGCTCGCTCTAGAATTAGCTTACGTAATCCGACCTTGTATTGGTCGCCCATCTTTTTAATAATGCCGTTTCCAGGATACTTGGAAACAATCTCGTCTATACATCGGTCTGCCGCAGCCAACGTAGTCTCTATCGCAGTTGGATCTGTTGCTACAAAACTGAACTTCGCCTCCACTCCCTGATAGGCTTCTTGCGCTTGTTTTAGCTCGCGCTGCAATTTGTGTAGTCCGTCAAGTTTCAAATTTATCACCATTATTTGAGCCGTTCATAGATGTAAAGCGAGATTACGAACTGTCTCCGCGCCAATCTCGCAGGGCCAAGCTGTTAAGTTACACTGAAAATTGCCTAAACGCTCATGCGAATCAATATGCCTCAACAGTCATTAAATGGCCCGTACTTGCTTTTATTTGGCAATTAGATTATGTTTCCCGTGGGAAAAATCAGTTAACTTCAGATGAAATACTCCGAATGGTTGAGTAATTGCGAGCAAGTCGTGGCTGCCGTGCTGCCGGAATGCTTCGAGGACGGAGCTATCAGCGGATGGCAGGAAGACTACATTACCACCCGTCTGTTGAGCGTCTTAAAAAGAACCGGTACTGAGCTGTCTTGGGACGATGCGGGCCAGAAAACGACGTGGCAGGCATTTAAGTTACGCGGCCTTAGCGAACGGAAGTTTGGCGACATAGCACTTCTCGTGCGGGTGTATCTCGGCCCGGCGGACTTCCTTGAAGGTGTCGCCTTTTACGAAGCGAAACGTGGGTATTATGGCCCCCATGGTCACCCGCAAGGTTTTTTGGCGCTGCGTCCAGCACAACTATCCGCAATCCATCAAACCACGCATGCTGGCCATGTCCTGTTCTATGAAGTCCAGTCCAACCCTACAAAAGGATATGAAGGAATCGCAACAGCTGTCCCTACTGCGTTCGTCAATAAGTTGCGCCAAGACGATGCGGTGCGGCACGCGGCACGATTACGCTCACTCGGCCGGCCGTGGATTGAAAACCTAGGCGCAAATATGCGTGGGTTTAATCTGGATTTCAGCCCAGACGCAGTAAATGCTATTAAGCGTGCAGCTGATTCCCTTCGACCGCCGTCCGTCGTTCTGCAGGTCGCGATTAGTACCGTTCCAAGCATGAATCCGAAACTCGACTGGTACCAGCCATCGCCTACGAAATATGCCGCTTGGTCTGACATGCCAGAACCTAATCTATCCTCGGACGATATCGACGAACCGGAGGAACCAGATGAGCCGCGCCGTACAATCGCACCATAACAAAGTTCAGGTTGTGGGCTTTCTTCTACGTAGCCTGCTGCTGACCACACTTTTCCACTCCAGCAGTTTTGCTCTGGAAGCCGGCGTGATGCCTCCTTTTGGAGGTGTGCCAGCTTACGAAATACGTGCACCGAACGGCGAACTAAGCCTGGTGATCGGCAGTTTGCATGTCCCTCATGCCGAACTGCGTCAACCAGCCCTTTCGGTACTGGATGCGGCTAGGGTCTATGTTGTCGAGCACGTTGAAAATCAGCCTCAGGCACCGTCGCCGCTTGCCGACGCTCGCCACCTGCGCCTCGGGCCAGATGGCGTGACCAGACGTGCCGATTGGGCGGCATCCTTGTCCGATGTGGATGTAGAGACATTGCGCGCCAACTTATCCTGTGCGACAGGTGTGCAAACTCCGCAGTCTTTTATGGACCTGTTGATGCTCAGCCGAAGCGCTAGGCTATTCAGCATGATTGCTTACAGCCCTTGTGCTCCACCGGGGATGATGTCGCGTGATTCGCTCTTGCAACGTGCAGCAGATCAGCGTGGTGTCGCTACCGTTGCGTTGGAAACGCAGGAAGCAATCGAAAAAAGACGGGCATCGATATCCGAACGCGTTTATCGAGCGACTTTGCATCATGCGCTGACGATGGACATCGATAAGGAATTTAAAAAGATCGTTCAAGCTCTGAACGATGGCGATTTCGAAGCGATCGTGACAATCAACGAGCAGGTTGTGGGCACGAACGAAGCACGAAGGTACTACCGCATCATGGTGAAGGAGCGCAACCAAGCCTGGATGGCGCCACTTAAAATCCAGCTGAACCAAGGGCGTGCCGTTGTTTTAGTGGGAGCGGCACATCTACCAGGGCGCGAAGGGATTCTGGCATTGTTGGCGAAATCGGGCTATCGAATTCGAGAGGTCCGCTTGCCAGCAGCAGATACCGTAATCACACCTACTAGCGATGTTGATAGATGAGATTGCTACTTGATTGATTAGCCAGCTCGCTCAAATTCGTACACAAGGAGCGCCGATGCGCCAGTTACATGATGCATGGACAATTCGTCATGAGTTTACACGGTTTTCGCGTTGGCAGATGCTTGCCGCAGCACTTTGCCGGCCCAGTCTCTATTATCTTGCCGATATTTATTTGGGCCTCATCATTGCTGTCTTGTTGATGTTGGCAGGCCAACTGCAGCAAAATGTCCTGATCATGGTAGCGGCACTCGGTCCTATTCACTTCGCGAGAAAGGCTATTACGCCAGCCCTTCGGAATGCGCATCCGGTCGCAGACAATGAGATCGGACTGGAATATAAATACCGCCGAGACTTTCAATATTTCCGTTTTAAACTGTTCTCGCAGAGCCTGTTGGCGAAGGGGATCACGCGTGATAGGGTAAAAGAGCTCAGTGGAATGATTCAACTGGAGTCGGAGCTTGGTCAGGCACATCCACCAGCTGCTGGACGTTCAGTTTTTGCCATCCAGCTCACGCTGTTCCTCGGGTTGCTCGCGGCCTTGGGCAGTGTCGATAGATTCTGGATACAGGGATATGTTCCTATGATGCTGGCAACACTGCCGATGACAATGTATGTCACCTATTATCTGCTGGCTGTGTTTCCTCCGCAGCTTTATCAGGAAAAAGAGCTCGCTTTATTTTTGCAATGGTATTGCCTCTCCGATTCCGAAAAACGGCCAGCATATGCTTCCGGCGCATCGATTCAGGAGAGGCCATGAGCTACTCTGCGTTCATAGCGTCGGTTCAGCGGTGTGTAGAGAAAGAAGGCGTGCTGGTGTCTGTCGAAAGTTTGGTTGCCGCTGCGTCACCGAATTGGACCAACGAAGAAGCAATATGCTTGGAGATCGAGATTCCTAATATCAGGTTCTACGAGCATTGGTCTGCCGCAGACGGTATCTGGATCGTCAGGGGGAATAATGGAAATGAGATCCACCCTATCGTCGCAGCGTTCGTCGTTGCACCCAACGAGCACCTGCCACTGGCACGCGTTTACTTTTCTCAGCTCACATTTTTGGAAGCAGCGATCTTTCTCACAAAGAAGAAGAATGCGAACATTGCCGTGGTCGACGTGATGTCGCAGGAACAACTGAACCAGATCGTCGACGCGGACGGTGCAGGCAAGCGTATTCGACGCTATCAAGAAATTTACCAATCTACAGCGAACCAGACGCTCACGGAATTGCAGTCAGGTCGTGTCGCCAATACATTCGTCACAAACGTAGATCTATTAGATACCGGTGATCGTTGCTTTGTATGTGATCAGTTAAGCTCTAGGATCATGACAATGACGATTGGGCGTTCTGACACTGGAGCATCTTCCATCTGTTTCTCGCTGTGCCAGCCTCATGCGGAAGAGGCAAACGGACAATTTTTGATTGAATTCTTGGCGGAGAAGTTCGGCATCAAGGTGCCATTTGATATACAACCGATTGAACAGACTCAAGCCACTGAAACTCTTGCGCTACGAGCGCTAAAGGAATTGGACTGCGAGGTGTACAAGAAAGATCTTGATCGGCAAACTTTTTATGGTCGGCGAAAGTCAGGCTTCGAAATTATCCTACGCTGTTACACGCGACAGTTGGATAGTTATGCATATATGGTACTTACCCCTGCAGTGAAGGGAAGCAAACAGGAAAATGTTCGCCGAATTGACGATGCGAAGGATCACCCCGAACAAACCATTAGATGGGATCATCGGCATACCAGTTTGCCGAAGAGTAATAAGGAAGTCCAGCCAAGCTTTACATTCGGTATGCCGATTGCCGATATTCAGCTGATTAAACGAGAGGTCGAAGAAGCCGAACAGTGCTATCAGAAAGCCAAGCTCATCTAGTGAGCAAGACTTGTACTTGAGACGAGCGCTCGTAAACTCAATCGCTGGAACTACTGTTGTCTCAAATTCGACAGGTACAACGGTAGGTAACTATATTTCTTCTCAGAAATCATCTTAATTGTTAGTATTGCTTTATCGCTTAACAACGGAAAGCATGACAATGACGCAACCCTCAATCGAACTTCAGGTCGACGCAGGCGATTTTGAGCACGGTCTAAGCCTGAATGATCGGTGGCAGCGCGACGCCTCGGCGAGCTTAGTGCATGCATTACGGCGAACAGGTGAATTTGCTATGGTATATCGGACGCGACGAGCTAAAGCCCCCGATTTTGTTCACGCAATTCATGACGCAATTTTTGTGGCCGCACCGCGTGGCGCTGGAAAGACCGTATTCTTGCGCAATGCCAAGGCAATGTGGGAGGAACAAGAAAAGTCGAATGAGATTAAGTTGCACTTCTGCCCGGAAGTGGATCCTACCTTGCTAGTTGATAATGATAATTTTGCAAATGTTGTGATCGCACATTTATTTAATCAAGTCGAGCAATGTCTTGGGGATGACTCAACAAACAGCAAGCTACGCCCTGTCTTTTATGAAGCGCTTGAGCATCTAGGCGCCGCCTTGGGCAATGCAGAACATGCTAGCAATGATTTAGCAGGGATTGACCGTATTATCAGTTATCGCTCTGGCATTCAGCTGGAACGCTATTTTCATGATTATGCTCAGGCATGCGCTGACATACTTGGAGTTACCGCCATTGTTCTCCCGATCGACGACGTTGATATGGCCCTGGGGCGTGCGTTCGAAGTCTTGGACGTGGTGCGACGTCTCCTAGGCTGTCCGTACATCATTCCCTTAGTCAGCGGTGATAAATCCCTATATCAACCGATTGTAATTGATCACTTTGTTCATGGTGGTGATACGGCGAGCGGACGTAAACTATTATCGCTAGCTGATGCGGAAAAGCTTACCGATGCATACTTGACGAAGCTATTTCCAATTGAATATAGAGTTGGATTGCTGCCTCTTGATGAATTAGTATCTTCAATGAACATTGTAGAAAAGGGCGTTGAAGATAGTACTCCTGCTAATTATTATTTTTCGCTGCTTCAAAATGAAGTTTGTCCTTTTGTAAACGGTGAGGAAAAAAGTCACAATTGGCCCCGTCCGACGACTGCGCGCGAAATGGTACAACTTTGTCGTCTTCTCCCTCCAAGTTTCGTATGGGCAGAAGACTCCAAAACTAAAGATTTTTGGTATCGCTATCAGGCGCTTGCCGAAGCGCGTTATCATGGTTCGGCTTACTTGACCGCACTTGCAGAACGTCGCCTCATGAATATTCGGATTTCCGAGGAATTTATTCGGCTTAATGAATTAACTGCTTTTAACTTACTGCAACAAGCTCGGCAGGAGCAAAGTGAGTGGAATGAACGCTCTTACTTTGAACAAATCGATGCTGCAATTCTTGCCTTAAAATTAAGTCCATCAATTGAAAATTCCCAAAGGCATTTCGTTAAGGATTTGAAGGATCGTCCTTTTACATTGCGTAGTATGCCACCAGTCGAGTTCTTCACGGAAGTCCTACAAGTACCAAAATTCAAGGAGCAATTACGGGACCATAATATTAATGGTCATGACCGCTTCGTCTTCAATCTGTATTGCCATCATGCTTTTTACGGTACGTCCAGGCGTACTTCAGCACAGATATTTTTTGGACGTCCACTTGAAATTTTGTTTCTTTCTCTGTTTTTAGCCAATGGAACAGAAGAGCCCGGGGATGAGCGTGTAGATCAGTGGAATACTTATTTGGATCGGATTATTGCAGCTCCCCCGTTTCATTCCGCCTACTCTTTAGCTCCAACGAAAACGCTGGACGATGATAATTTAGAAGCAATGGGCGATGAGGACTCTTCTAAAGCTAGGGGGGACTCAATGATGGAGAAAAAACTCAACAATGCCGCTGCTAATAGTCAACGCACCTTCGCGCAAAGGATTGCCAATTGGGAGTTTGAGAATTGGGACGCATTGAAGCATGCACAAACTACTGGCCTTGTCAATCTACTGCATTGTGTATTTAATAAGTCATTTACTCAACTTCATATCATGCGCGTTAAAGCAAATCATATATTTGTCAGGGATGAGTTGACCGACGTAGTGAGACGCTTCGAATATGTTTTAATAAACGCATTTGCTAGTTTTTTGAATCCTAAGGTGGTACAACAGAATACAGCTCACACGCCCAATGTCGAGTTGATAAGAAATCCAAGTTTATATGGACAGAAAGATCCTTCTTTTCGCGATAATGTTATTAATTTTATCGGAAACCGGGAAGCGGCGCTTAATAGAAAAAATCTCAAGACTATTGAGCAAGCTTTACTGGGCGCTATATGGGCGCACCCACTATTTGAACTGGTTGTTGGGAAGTCTAAAATTACGCTAATGCGATCTGGGAAACGTCGGATCACTAAACCAAGCGCTAGGAACCCTGCTACATTCGCTATGCAGTTACGCAACATGATGCCCCGTTCCCAGCGTTTAGTAGAGAATATGACAAAAGGGCAAGCGGCAAAGTTACTCTCGCAAATGCGAGAACTTTGCCGCAGTCACCAAACCAGTCTGGAGAAAGTGTATGAAGGCCGCGCACGGGGCAAAGCGCTATACATGAGTGTACGAAGGGTCGCCGGCCTCAAAGGATCATAATCTTGTTAACCTTAGAGCTAGACTGGCTTGCTGCTGTATCGCTGCTACGCTCCGATCGATGGCTGGAATTCTACATGCAACCAGAGCGAACGCTCCAGTCTTTGGAACCGAGCAAGCTTGCAGTTGCAGCGCTAATGGATCTGCAGTATTACCAGAGCGATGGAATACGCATTGAAGATGCGAAGTCCGCGCTAGAGCCATGTTTGGCAGACCAGTTGGATAACTCATCCAGCCTCGATTTCCTAACGGCCATAGCGAATCAGCTGCTAGATTTTTCCGAGATTACTGGCAGGGTAACCGTTAAGGATGAGTGCCTGGAATTATGGACTGCTTTAATCGCTAAGGTGGATCCAGTTTGGTTTATCGCTGCTCGCCTAGCCGAGCAGCTGTCTAATCAAGCTGAACCTGCAAACATGGTTGAGCAGCTCGAATCGGTAGAACAATGTGCGAACGCTTTCGGCATTAGCGAGGCAGGACTGAAGTATGCCGACAATCATCTACACATAAGTGGCATGGGAGGTCCGGCATTAGCTCTACTAGATTTCGCAGTGAGTTTAGGCTCCTCATTTCGTAAAGGCGACACCTGGCCACATCAGCCGGAATTCACTCTATACGGAAGTGGAAAACGGGACCTCGATGAGCTTCCCCGACTTTTGAATAATTTGTTTTATTTCTTGGCTAATGACATTTTTGGGATCAAGGCACAACTACGTTTTCCTCGTTGGCAGGCGCCAAGCCTTTGGGTACCTGTAAAACAAAGCATTCATAGGAGCATGGATACAGGCATCAAAGATACGATTTGCCAACACCTGCTGCATATCGTCTTCGACCAGGCAGCTGCGCCGCAACGTCGTTGGCTAATGCTCGCAACAGCCTTACTCTTGCATGACCGCATGGCGTCTCCGCAGAATGTCAGGCACTTCGCATTACGTGCGTTTATGCATGCGAGTAATGTATTTCGTTCAAGCATGATTTCTGCCGGCACAGGCCTAGGCAGTTTTCTTGAGCATTTCCGATTTGTAAGTCGAAAAGGACGAGATAACGAAGCCTATCGGAAATTTTCCGTTATTCATAATGCGGCGACCAACGTTTCTTGTGAATTTAAGGTAGGAAAGGTTGATATAGAGATAAGCAAACTAGCTAGTAGCGCTGGACTACTGATCCAGTCCGGGCGGGCCGACAATGCGCATTTTGTCTATCACTTTACTCGTGAAACTGGAAACAGAGCAGCTGGTGATAGGCTGTATGCAGGGAAACGTCACTCAGCCAAAGCCGTTGCCGAGAATATTTTAAAGACGCTGCTGTCATCTAAAGCACGCAAGCACATACTGTCATTGCCATCGAGTTCAGTTAGCGTGACTTTGGATTTAGCTCTGCTACTTCGAGGAATTGATGTTGCAGGTGATGAAAATGGCTTGCCTATCGAAGTATTTGCGCCAGCTATTCGTTATCTACGCCATGAATGGATCAATAAGACACCTGTTCCATTGATTGACTGCTCCAGTATGCAGCCTCTGCACCTTAGCATTCACGCGGGGGAAGATTTCAGCCATATCGCTAGTGGCATGCGTGCTATCGACGAAACAGTCGAATTCTGCGCTTACGGTGACGGAGACAGGCTCGGTCACGCTTTAGCACTTGGGATTGATGTTCGCCAATGGATCGCACGACAGCGGAAAATCTACATCAGCTTACAAGAGCACTTGGACAATTTAGTTTGGTGCCACTCCCGAGCTATGACCTGGATACCACCTGGTCACCCGGGACGGCAAGCCGCCATTGAAATTCTTGAACAAAAAATTGCGGGCTGGTCCGAAAAGCTTTATGGAGCAGTTCAGACGCCCGCTGTATTGCACACGGCATGGACACTCCGAAAAAACTGTCCTCTCAAAGCTAAAGACCCCGTCGCGGCGCGAGCTCCTATGCAAAAACCTTGGGTACCTGATGCAGATTATTTGGCCAACAACCGGAAATCCATAGAAGTTAAATTATGGCGCCAGTACATCGATCCTCTGCAGTTACAGCATCGCGAAAGGCAGATTCGACTCTATACGAGCGATAGCCTGTTACCAAGTTTGGAGGTGGTAGGCAATGATACTGAGGTGATATCAGAGCCAGAAATTGAACTGCTGACGATGTTACAGGACGCTATGATGGAAAGCCTAGCTGAGAAGAAAATCGCGATTGAAGCTTGTCCCACATCTAACGTGTATACAGGGCGTCTTCGTAATCATCAAGAACATCCAATCTTTCGTTGGGATCCACCAGACTCTCGCGAGCTGGTCGCGGGGACAGGTATGGCAAATATTCACAGCTTACGAACACAGCCGCTTCGCGTCTGCATTAACACTGACGATCCGGGCTTGATGCCTACCACAATCGCGCATGAGTACAAGCTAATCGAGTCTGCAGCGCAGCGGCTCTATCATGCAGTGCCTGCGCAAAACAACAATGTGCAAACTTGGATTACCCGCATACTTTCAAATGGACAGGAAATTTTCGATGGTCGTCATCGGCGTTGGCAGATCCAGAAACTTAACCCCTAGCGCCGATGACTTGGGTGCGCGGTGCAGTCTTAGCTACACCGAATATTTATCCAAGCCGCTGGATGATCGCCGCTCCGTATAGGAGCGGCTCAGTTATTTCCGATAGTAGATAGCGTCGGACGGCATCGCGTGAGATGCCGAGTCGTCGGGCAATCTATCGTATGGGGATCCGGTCACGACGGTGCGAGCGTCGAATTATTCTTAGCAATTAGGGAGAAAACTGATTTACTCAGGTGCGATCAGGGCGCGCGCTCTATCACTCTCTAGGCCTCGAGAGCAAATAGATCCTCTCCCATTGCTAACTCAGCTTGAGTGCGTGCGGCTTTCCTTACTTTAGCGGCTAGAGTGGCCCATTCGGAAGCAGATGCAGCGGCGCATGCCTCGTTATAGAGCTCGCTGATGGAACCCTGCACCACGACTGGATTCACTAACTTCAAGAATCCCTGGCCATGCAATGCAGCGCGAAATGCCACCCTATATGGAGCATCCCCGGCAACTACGCAATCGCTGCCGCCATACCGAACCATCGACGTTACCTGGGACGCACCGATCGGGTTACTGCTTGCCAGATTGCGCGCGCAGGTGGAGTAAATAAAGTCATTTACATCGCTGGCGCTAAGGCTACGATCGCTATGGCATAAAAGGGCGTAGTGGCCTCGTTTGTTGGCGCCCCCGCGGCTGGTGATTAGCAGATGTTCTGGAAGCGGTGCGACGCAGCCATTGCTCTCAATGTAACTGAGCCAAAGAACGGTTTCGGAAGGTGCCACATCGACCTGCTTTGGGGCGCTTTTCATTGGCGTGAAAATCACATCAACCTTACCAGTTGGACTCAACTGTCTTGCCAACGCGACGCCACCGCCCAGCGAGCTACCGATCCCCCAAGCAAACACGCCATCGCCGGCCATGCGCTCCAGCTCCTTGCGCTTGAGGATGGCCTCTAGCGTTTGCCCAGCCTCAGTTCCCATCTTCGTCCAGCAGAAGATGTCAGGAATGGAATCTTGGGATAGTTGTCGGCCTATTGCTGGCTCGTTCAAGGGATCGAACATCACGGCCTCAAATGTGCATAATATTTGGTATTATATAAAAATATGCACAAAACGCAAGCGACATGGAGTAACACGAGGACCCAGTTGAATGAGGCGTTGGCCTCGTACGCCGGTACACCAACAGAGCTTGCTAAGGCGAGCGGAGTGAACTTTTACGCTGCTCGTAGGTTCCTAAGAAATGGGGCAACTAGCCGAGGGGAAAATGCATTGTTGCTGTGTGCATATTTTGGTGTCAATGTGAAAGAAAGTGCACGCAATGAGGACGAAATGCTCAATAGCCTGTGCAAGTTGGTAGGCGAGGTTTGGGACGGCACTCCCCCTCACGCCGCATTGTTGGCAGAGCTGATTAATAGCACCCGTTCGTATACTATTAAAGAACGTCGGCACGAGGATTGATGAGGGCGTATTTTTGCACCTAAGGAGGCTCTGTTGGCAAACAACGCGGATGAATTTCGGATACGCCTAGCTAAATCTACTGGGCTGACAGACTCTGCCATACGTGCGGCCTGGCCAGAATGGTGGAGTGAGGCAGCTGATGCCTCGCCTTCTGCACAAGCTGAGTTGCGCTTCTCTCTTGCTCGCAACCTCGGTCTGGATCCCGTTACCGTGCTGGACGATCAGACCCCCAAGTTCATCTGGGACGATTCAGCAAAGTACAAAAGCTTTAAAGGGGACGATGAACGTGACAAGCCTGCCATTACGGCATTCGGTAAGTCCGTCACGCGAATGCTAGTCAAATCTATTGCCCAGGCAATGCCTCTCGTCGGAATGCCCGCTTCGCAGCTTCGGCAGTCAATTTTGCGCAACAACCAGTACGTTGGTCTTATCGAGCTCCTCGCTACGCTATGGGCGGTCGGAGTGCCGGTTCTTCATCTGCGAGTTTTTCCTTTGCCAGCTAAGCGCATGAGCGCGATGGCTACCAGTTTCCAGGATCGACATGCAATCCTCTTAGCAAAAGATTCGACATACCCAGCGGCGATTGCTTTTAACGTTGCACATGAGATTGGCCATATCGCCTGTGGTCATGTGGCTGCTGGCTCCGCACTTATTGACATGGACGATGATGGTGTCCCGCAAGAGCAGGACGGAGAAGAGCTTGAAGCAGATCATTATGCGTTGGAGCTGCTAACGGGAGACCCCGAATTTCAGATTGAAAAGCAGGGGCAAGGTCGTAGCGCCCGTGACCTTGCTAAGCAGGTACTCGCAGCTGGGCCGGAGATGCGTATTGAGCCAGGCACAATGGCCTTGTGCTACGGATTCGCCACTGGAGAGTGGCCTACGGCACAAGGAGCATTGGGCCATATTTATGACAATGCCATCCCAGCATGGGAGGTGGTCAACAAGATCGCCGTGCAACAGATGGATTGGACAAAACTGTCTGATGAGAGCACCCATTTCCTAAAAGCAGTCATGGGAGCACCAGCATGAGCGGCGCATTGATCGATACAGATATCTTGCTTAAAACTGCGTCGTATCAGTTACTCAAACAGCTCCTCTTGACCGCCCCATTCGGGACTAAGAGGCCCGCTATGATTGGCGCCGCGCAGTTTGTAGTTACGGGGAAGTTGAAGAGGAAGCTCAAAGGCGATCAAGAGGTGGCGGCCAAGGCGCACTTCCTCGACGCCATTCAGTCGATCGCTGCAGTGGAGCCAACGCCATCGGAACTGCAACTAGCTGCCAAGCTTGAAAGCGCCGCCCTTACGTTGGGAGTAGACCTCGACATTGGAGAAAGTCAGCTATGCGCGTTGATGTACACGCGCGGCATCGGCTTGATGATGACAGGCGATAAGCGTGCTATCAAAGCCATTTCAACCCTGAATCACGAGGATCCGTGTGCCTATGTCCACGGAAAGGTGGCATGTCTGGAACAGCTTATCCTGTGGATGATAGATCACGCTGGGATCGGCGCAGTGCAGGCTCCTGTATGTGCAGTACCGGCAGTCGACACCAGCTTGACAATGGCCTTGGGATGCAACTCCGGTGGAAGCCCCGAGCCATCGTGTAGAGAGGGGCTGGCAAGCTACATTAACAACATCAAAGCGAGCGCTCCTGACGTGCTGGTGTCTTATCCAGGCTAGTTCTTCAAAAAAACAGCGTAGGGATTGCACAACTCAGCGACTAAATCAATCTGCACGAATTTCTCGTCAGGCGCCGGAGGAATATCGACCCCTTCCCCCAGCTCCAGGCACGCTTTGTCTACGCGCCCATTGATATACCTAAGTCCAGACATGCCTTTGCTATTGCCGATCGCTACTGCTGACTTTCCCAACGGTAGGACCAGCTTCTCGCGGCGAAGTTCCTTGATCGCTAAGGCATACCTTGATCCTAAAACATTAATCTCTTTGGGCACCTTCTCCCAGTCAGCGCCGTCTACCGAGTAGTACTCGGCGCGTACGGGATCTGCAAAGTGATTGGACTTCATCTCGTTCATGCACAAGATCACTTTTTCTCCACGCCCCTCACGTTCAGTGACAAACGGTTGAACCTTGGTAGTCGGATGGCAGGTGTTGCCGCCGTAACCCCACAAAGCGAATCCAGCCTCTTTAATTTCCTTTGTCTTGCGCTCGATAATGTCCTCAAGCGATTCCTGAGCGTGGACTCCCACTTTCATAAACAGGATGCCGCGGTTCGGCACAATGATGTCACCCATTATTTGCCCTCCTCAGCGAATTCCTCGTAGCGGTACTCATCTTCGTTTGCCTTGCCATAATCGACGCGTCTTTTCTCTCGCACATAGCGAATCTTGATTTTGCGATCCTTGCCGTAGAAGTTTTCCAGCCTCGCAGGATCGTCGATCGGGGCCGAGCTCGTGATGGGAGTGAGTTCTGGCAAGGACTTGATCATCAGGTTGCATGAGCGTAGCGTAGGGTTGTCGTCCAAATGATATTGATGAACCTTCGAGGCCATGCGCTGGACGAAAAATCCAGCTGATAGGGCGAACTTCTGGACCTCAGAGAGAACCACTTGCGGCCAGGCCAGCTCATGGTCATCGGCGATGACAATCATTCCCTCGCCCTTGTTACCGACAGCCTCCATCCCACGTTGGGAAAATACGTTGACGCTCGCCCCACCGTTACTCGCCCCCCACGGCGGATTGGTGTAGAAGCAATCAAACTCACCTACTTCTGGAAATGCCTCCAGAACGTTGTAAAGGGTCGAATCGAGACTATCAATGCGCTCCCGGTCCGCGAAGCGTTTGATTGCGTTGCAGATACGCTCGTCGAAGTCGAAGACTTGGATTTTCGAGGGACCGTACGGAAGAATCTTGCTGTGCATGAGGAACGCGACGCTGACGCTGATGGCGTCACCGTCACCGATGAACGCCAGCCGTTTTCCATGAGCCCATTTGGCAACAATCTCGCTCTGAAGAACCATGTCGCCGGTCTTCATGTAGATCTGATCCATTTCGCGCAGGGGACGCGGACGATTTTGGACCACATCAGAAATCGCATTGATTGCTGCTTTGAGATCGATCTCCGCCATTCGGCTCTCCTGACTAGAAGTTGCACATAACAGTAGTGACGAGAAAATTAACTCAAGCAAATAGTAGCTGATCTTTATGCTAACTGACCAGCATCAGCACGTAACTCGCATAATGCTATCGAGATCCTGTTGGACTCTCGAAGATGCGAGAAAACACCAAATAATTGTTCTTATGCAACATTGAAATCGGCTCCACTGATGAACTTCTTGTGGTGAGGCTGTACAGCGGCGAAACGCTTGGATGTGAACATAAGTAGTGCCGGGTTGCTGGGGTAAGAAAGTGGCATAGGCGTGGAATATTTACACCAAAATAAGTGCAGAACACCTTATTTGGTGTATTATTGGTTCGTAGATCCTAGGTACTTTTAAAACGTTGTAACTAGCTAGGAGCAGTTGATGAACGAGCCAATTCCAATGACTCCCGACGAGTACCGCGCAGCGAAGGCTCGTTCTTGCATTTCAGTTGCCGACAACTGGTGTGCGGCAACAAAGGTGACAAAAGATCAAGATAAGTCTTACTCTTCTGGTCGTACGGTAATCCCGGACACGGTTGCTAAAAATGTTCGCATGCTCATAGAGGTCTTAAGTGCGCGTGGACGGAGTTTGGCAGACAAGATCGGTGAAGCTCTGGCGGAATGCACAGTTAACTTCGATGACGCTAATGGCGCTATTACGCTTACATTCGCTTCAATGAATAAGGTGCAAATCGAGTGCGCCGGCGTTGACACCCTGAACTTAGCGCCGGTGTATGTATTTGCTCGGTCGACCAAAAATGAGGCAATCTTCATTTACTTTGGGGATCGCTCTATCATGAAACCGAAGCATATTACTGGTGGTTGGTTTCTTTGGCGCGGTAACTTCTCGGAAAGTCGTCACATGCACCGCATGCAGAATTACTTCAACTATATCGAAGAGCCGATTTTAATGATGGCCTTCAACGCTTATGTATGATTGTCAGATTCAAGTGCTATGGCCTTGTCTCCCTTGTGTTCGCAGCGGGGGAGACAAGCTAACTAGCGTCTTATAAACACTGACGCCCATTGCGTTCCGCGCCGGCCGGTCGCCGGTATGTAGATACAGGAACTATATGCCTCAGTACGATGAAGATGATGAAATCTCCGAATATCAGCGCAAACTGAACACGCAGATCCAAGAAGAATTGGATGATCGTGGCGCTGGTGGAATCCCTTGGGAAGAAGTGCCTGATGATCTGTTTGAGGAAGCCGAGGAGGCAGCTAAAAAGATCGTCGGAGAAGACCCTGACACGGATTAAGCGCTCTCCCCTAGCAGTGACCGATGTCCGCAAGAAGTGGGCATCGGTATTGAGAGGGGCGGCTGGGGTACCTGGTCGGCAAGTAAAACGTTCTTCAGCGACGGCCAAGTCGCTCTGGACTGGTCAAAGTGTAATGACACGGCCGGCGTGGTGCTGGCCAAGAGAAAAAATGAACCAAGTGCAACAGATCCTAAACTTGCTAGCGCGAGGCCAGAAGCCATCAGTAGCTGATTTGGAAGCAAGGGGTATTTGCCCGAAGCCATCAAAGCTGTAATGGGGCGAGGCGATGTGGTGACATGCTATGGCGCAGTACGCGACACCAGTCAATCATGTAAGAGCAAGGCCACGACGGAGGCAAATCTGAAGTGGCTGGACAAAGCGCGGAGCTAGGTATCTCTCGAACATCGGTCGGCGCTACTTGCGTTCGGAAACGACCTAGCCGGTCACGCTGAGCGCCAATTGGCCACTGCAATCGAACCATACGCTTTCCATCTCTGAGGTTGGAATAAGACCGAGGCGGTGAAATACCGTAGCCAAACGCACAAGCCCGACGGACTTTCGCCGCATTCAACTTTGTTATCCCGGTTTTTCGGTATCTCCGACGGACTTTACATGGTTGCATAGTCGTAAAAAAATCCTAAAAAATCATAAGTTTAGGATCCCCTCTTCCGACGGACTTTATTGTCTGGATTCAGGGCTCTGAATGCCTGACTCGACACAATAAAGTCGGTCGGAGAACAATAAAGTTGGTCGGACATAGGCAGGTGCTCGTCAGCGGTCGCTGGTCTTGCCGACTAGGCTCCTGTAGAGTTAGCACTGCCGACAGGCTGGTTTCGGCTGCAGCAGTCGTTCGACGGGTAGTCGCATAGGTGGCTTCGGCAGCGCCGTTCGTTGCAAGTTCATGCGCTCGGTCTAATATGGCGCTCAAGTCGGACGGGCCGGTACGTGGCGCAGTTCATTGTTTAATTTGCGGGCGGCCATCCGCTTAACTCTACGTTAGGCCTCAGATGCCCTCAGAGTATCCAATCGCCCTGCGGCCGCTTGACGCTAGGCATACGAGAGTGCAATATCAACGGCGCAACTAACGCGAAAGGAAAGAGCAATGGCGACCGACTTCGTTGTACACCGAGGATCTCCCGTTACCCTAGACGCAAATTCGGTTATTGAGCTTTACTACAACCGCTTTGTCCTGCAGTCGGGAGCAAAGCTGATTCTCAAGCGCTTATCTTCCGACTTCAAGGTGGGCGAGCTCATCATCGAAGATGATGTAGAGATTCTTGGTGCTGGCAAGAGCGGTGTTCATGGCCCCGACGGAGTCAGCGATAAGGTCCAAGCTGGTATCGGCGACGGTGGCTGGCCCGGTAACCCTGGCGGACACGGCACGAATGGATCCCCGGGATCCAGCATTGCCATTACTGCGGTTTCAATGCATGCCATTGGGCGAAACTTCCAAGTTGACCTCAGAGGCGGTGATGGCGGCCACGGCGGTCACGGCGGAAATGGCGGTATGGGCGGAAATGCGGGCTGTCCGCAGAAAGGTGGCGACGGCGGACCTGGCGGCGATGGCGGCAACGGCGGCGATGGCGGGCCTGGAGGCAAGTTCATCGTTACGGCTTCAAGTTACATACCGGGCGGCGCACTTCCTGAGCCTACGCCTGATCTATTTTTGGTTAAGGGAGGCGCCGGCGGTAGGGGCGGCCAGCCTGGCAGTGGCGGGCACGGCGGCGATGCGACCACTTGCGGCCCGTGGGGAACCCTACAAGTCGACGGCGGTGGCCCGGGCGGCTCCGGCAGGCCAGGAAAGCGGGGACGCGGAGGCGAAACGCATCGCCCAGTGATTGTTGGCGTCTAGAACATCAAATGCCTGTTCTTTCTCCACGCTGAGGCCTAACCCCTCGCTCAAGCGGAGCGCCAACGGCAGGGCGCCAGGGCCCGGTCGGCGGTACGCGTCATGCGCTCGGTCTAATAAGGCGCTCAAGTCGGGCGGGCCGGTAGATGGCGCAGTTCATTGTTTAATTTACGGGCGGCCATAGGCTTAGCTCTACGTTAAAGCGCGATAACACTCAATGCGATTTGTCACGCAAATTTCGTATTAACCTCAGTTGCTGGCGACTTGTCGTGCGCCTGGGAGCCCTAAGTGTCCGCTTTCGGGAAACTGCTATGACCGGTGTGGGGGAGAAGCGGCCTTACCCGACCAACTTTACCGTGGGGGCCGAAAGGACATTGTCCATAGCTGTGCTACGACCAACTTTGCTCAGTTCTCCAGTCCTGCCAAATCAAGGACTTGTCTCGCGTAGTCCGACCGACTTTATTGTTTCCTTTCATGCCATACTGATGTTTCGTGCAAATATAGTCTGAGACATACAATTAAAGTCTGAGACGTGTAATTAAAGCTTGAAACAAATCGTCGCTGTTACAGAAAGCGGAAACGTTGGCAGGGCTAACGCTTCCGCTTTCTACGCTGTCAGCCTGGGTATTCTCATCGCTACCGCCATTCGTTCTCTCTGTGAGCACCAGGGCTCAGCCCGGGTTTCTTATATTTCCCCAGTTGATCTAGCAGTGCTCACGCCACCTTTCACAAGGCGACGACCCAGCCCCCTCGAGAATCACATCTCATACACCACGCCTGGGGACACAATCTCCGACGAGAGACTTCAGATCTCGAACAGGACATCCACAGCCGCTCACGCGGCTGACCGCATTGAAGTTTTCCCTTGTGGTCGGTTACCCGAAAACGTCATTAGGTGTTCAAGAGAAAAAACGGGAATCGTAAATCCAGCGCTTCACGGTCACGGCACTAATGGCCGCTACGTCCGGGTGTTGCGGATTAATCAGTACATTGTATTCATCAGGTACGCTCACCGATGGCACCAGTAGCAACGCCGAACTGCCGGATGCCACCAAGGCATCACCGGCGGTTCGGCTTGTCATGCCGGAAGGAACGACGTCCCAACCGCCTGGCAGCGGGTCGAGCACCTTGTGCTTGGCCCAGACATCGTCGGGAACGTCGATCCGCACCAGAAAACGATTGAATGGCAGGCCGCCGCCGCGTATGTGCAGGACCGTTTCAATCGTCGCTAGCGCAATGTTGGTGGCGCTATAGATGAGCGGCGTTCCAACGCTATTCCAACGTCCACCTGTCATCTTCGCACCGGTGCCGCTAAGGTCATCGGCGGTATGGCTTGGCGCTTCGACGGAAATGCGCCACAAGGCATGGTCAAGCGTAGGCCCCGCTTTGGCTCATAGACAGCAATTCGGCCACAAGCTTTTGCCCTTCGAAAGTGTTCATGTAGCACGCCGGCGTGGCTCCACCAAGTGCTGGTAGTGGCTTGGCCAACCAGGCCGCTACCCATCGTGCCGCGTCAAAGCCGGTTGGGTCGCCGGACTCCTCCACCATCGCTTGTACTTTGCCTATCAAAGACGCGACGCCCTCGCGTTTGTCAGGGGCAGCTTGGCCTGTAGAACTGCTTGCTGCCTGCCGCGTCGCTTTAACCTTGGAACTTGGCATGGTTGTCTCCTTAAGATTGGCGTATAGCGCAAATGATTGGATAACCAGAATCAACCCAGCCCCTCGCTGCGGCTGCGCGGATATTGCGGCAGACCGTCGGCGATGGCATTCCACGGCAGCCGGTAGTCAGTCTGGGTGTGATCGGCCGGAGCCATTGCTTCGGGTTGGTCGAGGCTGCAGATGGTGACGTCCAGTTCTTGCGGCAGATCGTCCCGGCGGTAAGTGAGGGCGGTGCCGCAGGCTGCGCAGAAGGTGCGCGTGACGTGTTCGCTTGAACGTAGTTCCGCTGGCGAGCCGCTGAGCAAACGAAATCCCTCGCTTGCTACGGTGAACCACGACACGGTAGGCGCACCTGACACGCGTCTGCATGTCTGACAATGGCAAGTCGTCTTGTTCGTGATGTCGCCGTCGACTTGATAGCGCACCGCGCCGCAATAGCATCCTCCGGACCTTGTCATGATCGCCTCCCCCCGTATTATTGCGTTGTCGTCACTGGACTATTCCGCCGTCGGTGCTGCTCCCTGGACTAGCTTGAGCATAGAATGGTTCATCCCCCGCACAAGGAGCCAGTATGACCACGACCACCGAATCCCGTCCGCCGTTGCCGCCCTTCGACCGCGAATCCGCGCTGTTGAAGGTTCGACTTGCCGAAGATGGCTGGAATTCCCGCAATCCTGAAAAAGTCAGTCTGGCCTACACGCCGGACAGCAGCTGGCGCAACCGCGCCGAGTTCGCCACGGGCCGCGCGGAAATCGTGCAGTTCCTGTCACGCAAATGGGCCAAGGAGCTCGACTATCGCCTGATCAAGGAGTTGTGGGCATTCGAAGGCAACCGCATCGCCGTGCGCTACGCCTACGAGTGGCACGACGATTCTGGCAACTGGTTCCGTTCCTACGGCAACGAGAACTGGGAATTCGATGAGCAAGGTCTGATGCAACGCCGCTTTGCCTGCATCAACGACATGCCCATCAAGGAAGCGGACCGCAAATTCCACTGGCCGCTCGGCCGCCGTCCGGACGACCATCCCGGCCTGACCGAACTCGGTTGCTGATGCCCAGCCGGCCTGGCGAATAAAGCGGCTTAGTTAGGCGTCGCTTCCTCGGGCCGCAGCGTCAGCACGCGCACGCCGTTGCGCGTGACCGCCACGGTGTGCTCGAACTGGGCCGACAGTTGGCCGTCGCTGGTCACCACCGTCCAGCCGTCCTCTTCGGTGTGCACTTCGCGGCGGCCCTGGTTGAGCATGGGCTCGATGGTGAACACCATGCCTTCGCGCAAGATCAGCCCGGTTTTCGGGCGGCCCCAGTGCAGCACCTGCGGCGCTTCGTGCATTTCGCGGCCGATGCCGTGGCCGCAATATTCGCGTACCACCGAGTAGCCGTGACGCTGGGCGTGGCGCTGGATCGCGTAGCCGATGTCGCCCAGCTGCGCGCCCGGGCGCACCGCCTGGATGCCCTTCCACATGGCTTCATAGGTCACCTGCACCAGCCGCTGCGCCGCCGGCGCCACCGCGCCCACCAGATAGGTTTTGCTGGAATCGGCGATGTAGCCATTTTTCTCCAGCGTGATGTCGAAATTGACGATATCGCCGTCCTGCAGGATATCGTCCGGGGACGGCACGCCGTGGCACACCACCTGGTTGCGCGAGGAATTCAGCGCGTAGGCGTAGCCGTATTGGCCCTTGCTGGCCGGACGGGCATTGAGCGCGTTGACGATGTAGCCGTCGACCAGGTCGTTGACCTCCATGGTCGACATGCCGATCAGGTTGAGCTGGTCGAGGCGGCCGAAGACGCCGGCCAGCAGCTTGCCGGCCTCCGCCATCAAGGCGATTTCCTCCGGCCGCTTGGTCATGCCGCCACCGCCCGCAAGGCCGGCGATTCCACCCCGGCGGCGCGCAGCTCGCGCACCACGATTTCATTGAACGACAAGGTCGGGTTCATCTCGCTGAGCATGCCGATCTTGATCCAGAACGCCGCCTGCGCGTTGATCGAACGGCAAGCCACCGCGCTGGCCTTGCGGATCTGGTCGTGCAGATCTTCGTCGATGTTGACGATGCCCATAAACTACTCCTATATACGAAACGTATACGAAGTATATATTCGTTCAGCCGAACCGCGCAAGCCGCTTTATTCGGGAATCGGCTTGATTACCAGGAAGTGATAGGTCAGCGCGCCGGCGAAGGCGATGCCGGCGCCGGTCAGCAGGGCCGGCACGAAGGACCAGCTTTGCGCGATGTAGCCGGTCAAAATCGGAGCCAGCGCGCCGCCGAGGAAGCCGCCGAAGTTCTGGATCGCGCCCAGCGAGGCGATGCGGCTGGGCGGCGCCGCCACCGTGGCCAGCGACCAGGCGCAAGCCGAGGAGGCGTTGGCGAGGAAGATCACGATAGCGATGCAGGCCACGGCCAGCACATTGCTCTCGACCAGCGCCGCCGGGATGGTGAACGCCACCATGCCCAGCATGGTCAGCACCACCGCGTTGCGGCGGCCGGCAATCGGCGAGGCCGCGCTCTTGACGATGCGGTCGGAGGCCCAGCCCGCTACCAGCGCGCCTGCAAAGCCGCAAGCGAAGGGAATGGCGGCGGCGATGCCGGCGTAGGCCAGGTCCATGTGACGTTCGGCCCGCAGGTAGCCCGGCAGCCAGGTCAGATACACCCAATTCAGGTACACCGAGCCGAAGAAGCCCAGCATCATGCCCCACGTCGTGCGATGACGGAACAGGGCGCGCCAGGTGGCAAAGTTCGCCGGCGGCGCGGCGGCAGCGCTGTCGGCCAGCTCCAGGTAGGCGCGTTCGTCGGCGCTCATCTCGGCGCGCACCGGGTCGCGGTACAGCGTCACCCACGCCACCGCCGCCACCAGGCCCAGCGCGCCGGTGACGAAGAAGGCCCAGTGCCAGCTGGTGGCGAGGATCAGCGGTGGCAGGCACAGCGGCGCCAGCGCCATGCCCAGCGGCGAGGCGGAATTGAAGATGCCGGTCGGCGTGCCGCGTGCGCGCGGCGGGAACCAGTTGCTGACCGCCCGCGCCGCCGCCGGGAAGTGCGGCGCTTCGCCGATCCCCAGCGCAATGCGCGCCAGCACGAAATAGCCGAAGGTGGCGGCCAAGCCGCCGGCCGCCTGCGCCAGCGACCACAGCACCAGTCCGGCGAACAGCAGCCAGCGCGGGCCGATGCGGTCGACCAGCGCGCCCACCGGCAGCTGGCACAGCGCGTAGCTCCACGAGAAGGCCGACAGCAGCAGCCCCATCTGGCCGAGCGAGAGGCCGAGGTCGGCCCGGATGAATTCGTTGGCCACGGCCAGGGTGGCGCGGTCCAGGTAGTTGATCACGCCACACACCACCAGCAGCACCAGCGTCAGGGTTTGTCTACGACGAATTCGGATAGGGGGCTGCACGTGGTCACCAGGGAAAGGGAAAATGAGGGCGAGTATAAGTGCACTTGCGGCGCAACACGCAAATATCCGTGTTCCTGGCCCTAGGGCCTGGCCTGCGCCGCCAGGTAGCGCGCGACAAACTCCTCCGGCGGCATCGGCTTGCCGAGCAGGAAGCCTTGCGCCAGATCGCAGCCGGCGGCGCGCAGCCATTCGAGCTGCGACGGTTCCTCTACGCCCTCCGCCACCACCGACAGGCCGAAGCCGTGCGCCAGCGCCAGAATCGCGTGGATCACCGTTTCGCCGCTGTGCGGCAGCAACTGGACGAAGCTGCGGTCGACCTTGAGCTGGTTGATCGGGAAGGTCTGCAGGTAGGCCAGCGACGAATAGCCGGTGCCGAAGTCGTCGATCGCCAGCCGCACGCCGAGTGCGCGCACCGCTTGCATGAAGTCCACGGCGCCGCCCACGTCCTCCATCAGTACGCTTTCGGTCAATTCCAGCTCCAGCCGTTCCGGCGCCATGCCGCTGCGCGCCAGCGCGCGCTTGACGTCGTCGATGAAGCACGGCTCGCGCAACTGGCGGGCCGACATATTGACCGCCAGCGAGAGCGGCGCCGCTTCCGTTAAAGTCCAGCCGGCCACGTCCTGGCAGGCGCGGTGCAGCACCCAGCTGCCCAGCTGCACAATCAGGCCGCAGTCTTCGGCGATGGGGATGAATTCGGCCGGCGAGATCAGGCCGTGCTCGGGATGGCGCCAGCGCAGCAAGGCCTCCACGCCCAGCAAGGCCCCGCTGGCGCAGCAGAATTGCGGCTGGTAGTGCACCGCCAGCTGCTCCTGATCGATGGCGCGGCGCAGCTCGCGTTCCAGCGCGGCGCGGCGCTGGGTGGCGGCGGTCATGGCCGGCACGTACTCGGCCAGCCGGTTGCGGCCGCCGTGCTTGGCATGGTAAAGCGCGGTGTCGGCGCTGCTAACCAGCTCGCTCACACTGGTGGCGTCGTCCGGATACAGGCAGAAGCCGACGCTGGCGGTGGCGAAGAATTCGCCGCAGTCGAGCTGGAACGGGCGGCTCAGCGCCTGCGTCACCTTGGCGGCCACGGCCAGCGCGGCGGCGCGGTCGGTCACCGGCCACAAGACGATGGCGAACTCGTCGCCGCCGATGCGGCCCACCAGGTCGGCGCCGCGCACGGCGCCGCGCAGCGCCGCCGCCACATGCTTGAGCAGTTCGTCGCCGGCGCTGTGGCCGGCGGTGTCGTTGACGACCTTGAAGTTGTCGAGATCCACCAGCAGCAGCGCCAACTGCAGCCGCTGCGCGCGGGCGCGCTCGAGGTCGGCCGTCAGGCGCGCATAGGTCGAGTGGCGGTTGGGCAGCTCGGTGACGTGGTCGGTATGGGCCATGTAGTCGAGCTGGCGCTCGGCGGCGGCGACGCGGGCGCGGGTTTTGCGTCCCAGCGCCGCCACTACCAGCATCGCCAGCAGCGAGGCCACCACCAGCAGCCCGAGGTAGCGCAGCATGGCCGCGCGTACCCGTTCGGTGCTGGTGTGCAGCACCGTGTGGCCCAGGTCGGCATTGCGGTAGCGCACCGTCTCGGTAACGGTCAGCACGCCGTCCGGCGCGGTGTCCGGATGGGCCAGGCGCGCCGGCAGGCGGCTGTCCGGATAGGAAAACTCGGCGAATAGCTTGCCCTGCTGGTCGTAGATGCCGACCGCCCGCAGGCCCGGCGCGTAGCGGAAGGCCCGCAGCGCATCCTTGGCCGCCTCGCGGTCGCCGAACATCAGCGGCGCGGCCACGCTGTCGGCCACGATGGCGACCTGCACCTTGCCGGCCTCGGCCAGCGCGCGCCGCATGTCCAGCAGCTGGTAAGCGATCAGCACCACCCCGGCGATCACCAGGGCGGCGACGGCCGCGATCAGCTGGCTGGTGCCCAGCGCGCTGGTGAGCGGCGCGGTCTTGTCGGCGATGCGGCGCTTCATCGGACGTTCCTTGCCAGCCGCAGCAGGCGCGAGCTGAAGTGCAGGCCGGCGCGCGCCGCCTCCACCGTGTCGATGTCGAAGCGCAGGTGCTGGTCTTCCTCGATCAGGGCGACGGCGCCGGCGTAGCCGCCCTTGGGACCGTCGACGATGGTCAGCGTGCCGTTGACCGCCTCGGGCGGCCGCGCGCTCACGGTGCGCAGCACCAGCACATCGCATTGCGCGCCGGGGGCCGCTTCCAGCACCGCCAGCCGCCGCTCGCCCACCGGCTTGCCCTGCAGC
Source organism: Duganella paludis (assembly GCF_054461335.1). Classification (NCBI taxonomy): domain Bacteria; kingdom Pseudomonadati; phylum Pseudomonadota; class Betaproteobacteria; order Burkholderiales; family Oxalobacteraceae; genus Duganella; species Duganella paludis. Next base: position 2,977,920 of record NZ_CM136922.1, on the reverse strand, counting down.
CGGCGCAGGCTGTCCCACAACACATGCGAGCTGCTGACGCACACCTGCAGCGGGCGCGCGACGGCCGCACCGGGCCAGGTGGTGAACTGGGCGATGTTGTAGACATAGGCCGCTTTCAGCGCCACGTCGTCGGTCTGCGCGCCGCCGTCGCGCGCCAGCGCCAGTAGCGTCAGCAGCGCGGCCAGCGTGCGCCACGGCGGCAGGCGCCGGTTGCGGAAGCAGGCGTCAGAACGCATAGCCGATCTTGGCGATGATGCTGCGTCCCTCGCGCGGAATGGCTTCCTGCACGAAGGCCGGGCCGGCCGGATCGGCGTAGCGCCGGTCGGCGGCGTTGTACAGGCTGACCGACCAGTCCAGGCCGGCGCTCAGGCGGCGCGCCGGCGCCAGGGTCAGGCTCCAGGCGCAATAGCCGGCGGCCAGGGCGTTCTCGGTCAGGCGCTGCGAGACGCACTGCCCTTCCATGCCCAGCCGCAGCGCGCCATCCGCCAGCGGCACCGTGCCGTTCAGCTTGGCCAGGTGACGCGGCGAATTGACCAGTCCGGCGCCATCGCCATCGCGGCTTTTTTGCCAGGCGTAGTTGGCGCGCAGCCGGACGCCGCCGGCGAACAGCCGTTCGCCCGCCAGTTCCAGGCCGTTGGCCGAGGCGCGCTCGGTGTTGTCGAACATCAGCATCTGGTCCGGCCTTACGGTTTCGGTGATCAGGCCGGAGATGCGGTAGTGGAACACGGCCAGCGATACCTTGCTGTAGGCGTCCGGCCGGCGTTCCCACACCAATTCGTGGGTGGCGATTTCCTCGGCATGCAGGCGCGGATTGGCGGCCTGGCCGCCGACGTCCACGCCCACCGCGTAATACAACTCGTAGGCGTTGGGCGAGCGGTAGGCGGTGCCGTAGATCAGCTTGATGGTGTCGATGGCGCTGCCTTGCCAGATCAGCGCCGCGCGCGGGCTGAAGCGCGTGCCGGTGATGCTGTCGCGGTCGAAGCGCAGGCCGGCGTTGACCAGCACGGTGGGGGTGACCCGCATCTCGTCCTCGACATAGGCGCCGAAGCGGTTGTCGGCGCGGCGGTCGTCCAGCTGCAGTTGGTAGGGATCGAGGTTGAAGCTGAACTGGTCGCGGCGGGCATTGCGCTGGGCCTCCAGGCCCACCAGCAGCTTGTGGCCGGCGATGCCGCTCAGTGTGGCGTCCAGGTTCAAGCCGTACCAGGCCGCGTGGTCGCCGTCCACGTTCTGGCGCGGCCGTCCTGCCTGGTCCTCGTACCAGCCCACGCCCAGGTAATCGGCGCGGCCCCAGTTCAGGCGCGCGGCCAGCGACAACTGCGCGCTGGGCGCCGTGTGGTACGCCAGGCTGGCATAGCTTTGCGTGTCGCGGGTGGAATTGGGAGTGTTGAAGATGGCGCCGTAGGAAGCGGTCGGCACGCCCTTCGTGCGATCGATGTAGCCGGCGCTGAAGCCCCACTCGCCACGGCTGGCCTTGACGAACGCGCCCTGCGAGCGCTGGTAGTCCAGGCCTTCGGCCAGGCCGTGGTTCTGCTCGGGCGTATCGAATTCCGGCGCGTACAAGGCGCCGCCCCGGCGGTTGCTGGCGTTGACGGAGAACAGCAGATCGGTGCCGTCCTGGGCGTGGTAGCCGTAGCTGGCGCGGCCGCGCCGTTCGCCCTTGCTGCCGGCCGAGACGGTGGTCTGGGCGCCGGCCATGGCGCTGCCGGCCTTGGTGATGACGTTGATGACGCCGAACAGCGCGTTCGAGCCATACACCGCCGCGCCCGGTCCCGGCACGTATTCGATGCGTTCCACCAGATCCATGTCGACCAGGCCGTCGCTGCCGATGGTGGCCTGGTCGTACACGCTGTCGTTGACGCGCACGCCGTCGATCAGCAGCAGGAAACGGCTGTCGTAGTCGCCCGGCCGCAAGAAGCCGCGCGCCCCCAGGTAGTCGTAATTGCGGTCGCTCGACACGTACAGGCCCGGCAGCGTGGCCAGGGCGTCGCCGAGGGTGCGCCAGCCGTGTTCGCGCACATCCTGCGAGGTTAGCACCGCCACGGCCGACGGCGCATCGCTGGCGCGCTGGGCAAAGCGCGAAACGGAGGTCACCATGGTGACGTCCATCAGGCTTTCCAATGGCAGCTTGCTGAGCTCGTCCGGGAGTTCCGACGCCTGTCCATGACAGGTCTGGTAAAGCAGGCCCAGCAGTAAGGCTTGGCGGGCGCGGTGGGAGGCGTTCACGATAGACGACGGCTTAATATTGATGTTCGGAAAATCATGTTACTCCCAGCGGAGGTGAAAAATGAATTTCTGTAACATTTTACAAACCTACTGGTGCGCCATTGCAACAAAGGTCGATCTACATCTGGCGGAAGTGATGCAGGTAGTTGCGGCTGACCGGCAGCACGGCGTTGTGCTGGCGTAAATGGAGTTCGGCGGTTTCGTTCACGCCGCGCATCACTTCGCGCACGCAAGACAGGTTGACGATGACGGAACGGTGCGTTTGCACGAAGCGCGCAGGATCGAGTTCCTCGCTGAGTTCGCGGATGCTTTTGCGGATCAGCGCCTCGCCCTCTTCCCACGCCACCAGCGTGTATTTGTCGTCGGCGCGCAGGAAGTGCACCTGTTCCACCGGAATCAGGCGCACGCTGGAACCGACCGACGCCTTGATCCATTGCAGCCACGCGCGTGGCTGGGCGCGCTGCGCCATGTGGCCGGCCAACCGGTCCAGCACGGCGTGCAGCGCATCGTTGTCCGGCTTGCGCGCACGCAGGCGTTGCACCGTGTCGGCCAGGCGCGCGCTGTCGACTGGTTTCACCAAGTAGTCGATGGCGCCCTGTTCGAATGCCTGCACTGCGTACTGCTCGTAGGCGGTGACGAATACCACGTGCGCACGCCGCCCCAGCGCGCGCGCCGTTTCGATGCCGTTCAGGCCCGGCATGTGGATATCCAAAAACACGATATCGGGCTGGTGCTGCTCGAACAGCGCCAGCGTTTCCGGGCCGTTGCGGGCGTCGTCGATCAGCCGCAGCTCGGGCCACAGCTGCGCCAGGTGGCTGCGCAGGCGTTCGCGCAGCAGCGGTTCGTCGTCGGCGATGAGGGCGGTGGTCATGTTGGCGTTCCTGGATGAAAATGCAGTTCCACGCGCACGCCCTGCGGCGCCTGTTCGTGAACGTCGAGATGCGCGCCGGCGCCGTAGAAACCCTGCAGGCGCGTGCGCAGATTGGACAGGCCGGTGCCCGGCTGCGCCGTCTCGGCCATGCCGACGCCGGTGTCGCTGACCCACAGCACCACCTTGCCGCTGGCGGCGTCGGCCGCGCCGCCCACTTCGATGCGGCCGCCGGTCATGCTCGGATCGATGCCGTGGCGCACCGCGTTCTCCACCAGCGTCAGCAGCGCCATGGCGGGGAAACGCATGCTGGACAGCGCCGGCAGGCTGGCGACATCGAATTGCAGCCGATCCGGCATGCGCAGATGCATCAACTCCAAGTAGGTGCGTACCAGTTGCAGCTCGGTGCCCAGGGTGGCGTCGGCGTCGTTCAGGCGCGGCATGGCGGCGCGCAGGTAGGCGATCAAATGGCGCAGCACTGGCCCGGCGTTCGGCGAGCCGGAGGCCACCAGCGCCTCCACATTGGCCAGCGTGTTGAACAGGAAGTGCGGCTCGATCTGCGCCTGCAGCAGGCGCAGGCGCGCATCGAGCAGTTCGCGTTCGAGCGCATTCTTTTCCAGTTCCACCTGCAGGCGATCGGCGCGCTCGCGCTCCTTGCGTTCGCCGCGCATCGACAGCATGGACATCACCGTGCCGAAGATCAGCGCCAGCACCACCATCATGATGTAGCCGCTCAGCTTTTCCACACTGCGCAGATAGGTGAAGACGTTAGCGCCCTGCATGATGACCGCCGTCGCCAGCGAAGCCAGCGGCGACATCACCACGATCGCCAGCAGCCGCGCGGCGCGCAGCGACAACCAGCGCGGCCGCAGCGGCCCCGCCGCCGAATACGCCATCAACAGGCAGGCGGCGATAAAGCCGATGTGGCCGATGACGATGTGAAACGCCGTGCGCGACGCCTTGTGCAACAGCCACGACAGGATCAACACGAACAGCGTGACGATCAGCGCCTGGCGCCGGGTGGGCAGCAGCGTACGGTAGGAAAATGGCGCTGTGGGAGAGGTGGGCGTGGAAGTCATCGGTCCACAATAACCGCAATGCCGCCGTCGTTCAAGCCCCGGAAACCGTCGTTCATCGCATCGAAGCCGGCACTGTCTTGAGACAGTGGGGCCGGCTGGCTATCGTGAGTCCGATACAACAAACGGAGCAAACGATATGAGCAAGTCCTCCTACGCATTGAATGCCTCGGCCACGCTGTGGTTCGTGGCGACCCTGGCCGGCCAGCTGATCTTCGGCGCCTACGTGGTGGCCCTGTATGGCGGCGCCGCCATGCACGGCAACCTGAACGGCTGGAACGCCGTGATGCCGCACGGTTACGTCGCCGGCGACCCTGCGGGCAACACCGCCATCGCCGTGCACCTGCTGCTGGCGGCCATCATCATGCTGGGCGGCGGGCTGCAACTGGTGCCGCAAGTGCGGGCCAGGGCGCCGCTGTTTCATCGCTGGAATGGACGGGTGTACCTGACCGGCGCGGTGGTGGCCAGTGTGAGCGGCTTGTACATGCTGTGGTTTCGCGGCACCGTCGGCGACACCACGCAGCACCTGGGCACCACGCTGAACGCGCTGCTGGTGCTGCTGTGTGCGTATCAGGCCTTGCGCCATGCGCTGGCGCGCCGCTTCGATGCCCATCGCGCGTGGGCGCTGCGGCTGTTCCTGTGCGTGAGCGGCGTGTGGTTCTTCCGCATCGGGCTGATGTTCTGGATCGCCCTCAACGGTGGCCCCGCCGGTTTCGATCCGGCCACCTTCACCGGCCCGTTCCTGAGCTTCCTCGCCTTTGCGCAATACCTGCTGCCGCTGGCGGTGCTGGAACTCTACCTGCTCAGCCGCAAGCAAGGCGGCGCGGCCGCACGCGCCGGCATGGCCGCACTGCTGGCGCTGGCGACCGGCGTGACCGGCGTCGGCACGGCGGTCGCTACGCTGGGAATGTGGCTGCCGCGCATGTAAAAAAGCCCCGCCGGTAAGGGCGGGGCCGGGCAACCGGAATCGGAACCGGTGCTTAGAACTTGATGTTGGCGGTCAGGCTGCCCGAGCGTGGCGTGCCCGGGGTGTAACGATAGCCCGACTTGTTGATCGCTTGCACGTATTCCTTGTCGGCCAGGTTGTAGACGTTCAGGCGCAGGTCGATGTGCTTGTTGATCGGATAGGCCGCCATGGCGTCGAATACCCAGTACGAGTTGGCGTATTTCGGCGTGCCGACGGCGCCGTCGGTGCCGCGCGCCAGCTTGTCGCTGAAGCGTGCGCCGCCGCCGATTTGCAGGCCGAACGGCAGGGTGTACGAGGTCCACGCGGTGAACGCTTGCTTAGGCGTGTAGGTCAGCTGGTTGTCGCCGCTGGCCGTGATCACGCGGCCGGCGTTGACGCTGGTCGACTGATGGGTGTAGCCGGCGCTGACCAGCCATTTCGCGATGATCTCGCCGGTCACGCCCAGTTCGATACCCTGCACGCGCTTCTTGCCGGTCTGGTAGTACAGCGCATCAACCGGATCCTGCTCCACTTCGTTTTTCACTTCGGTGCGGAAGAAAGCTGCCGACAGCGACAGTTTCTGGCCCAGCAGATCCCACTTGGTGCCCACCTCGTAGTTGGTGGTTTCCTGTGGATCGAACTTTGGATTGGCGGCGCTGCTGGCCGAGGTGCTCAGCGCGAAGTTGCCGCTGCCCGGTGGCGCTTTCGACGACGCTACCAGGGCGTAGACGCTGCTGTTGGCGGTCGGCTTGTACAGGGCCGACAGTTTGCCGTTGACCAGGTTGTCCGACGCTTCGATGGCGCTGCCGACCAGGGTGCCGACAGGAATCGTCTGCGGCGTGGTGACGGCCTGCACGGTGAGCGCGTTGTAGCTGGTGTTGTAGTGGTCGACGCGCACGCCGCCGTTGAAGATCCACTGCTCGCCGACCTTGATGGTGTCGAACAGGTACACGCTCTGGGTGTTGGTGGTGCCCTCGGTGCGGCCGCCGTTGCGCTGCAGGTTGACCTGGGCGCTGGTGATCGGCGTGTGCGGATTCGGGAAGTAGATGCTGGTCGCTGGCAGGCCGGCGGTGGCGGCCGGCGCCGTGTTGGCATACGTGTAGTTGGTCTGCTTCTCGTTGGTCAGCTCGACGCCGCCGACCACGGTGTGCTTCAGCGCGCCGGTGATGAAGTCGGCGGTCACGGTGGTCTGGTTGGTCAGGATTTCGTTCAGCTGATCCTTGGTGGTCAGGTTGGTGCGCAGCATGGTCCAGTCCGACGGATTGGTCGCGGCGGTGTTGGCGGCCAGGTTGGTGTTGCTGGACATGAACGAGGTCAGCAGATAGTCCTGCTTGGTCTTGCCGTAGCGGCTGGTGTTGACCAGCTTGGCGCCGCCGGCGAAGTCGTGCTCGACCTTGACGGTGGCCATGTCGGCCTTGACGACGTCGTGGTCCAGCACCGAACCGTAGAAGTTCTTTGGATTGACGGTGGCGGCGCCGGCCATGAAGGCGAAGCTCTTGGCCGGAACGGCCGGGCGGGTCGGGGTGGCGGCCACGGCGGCGATGTCGGCCGGCGGGGTCCAGCCCGGCAGGCCGATGGTCAGCACGCCGCCGTCAGGAATATTGTCCTGCTTGACGTGGAAGTAGTTCAGGTAGACGCGGGTCGGCGAGTTCAGGCCGAAGGCCACGCTCGGCGCCACGCCCCAGCGCTTGGCCTTGACCACGTCGCGGCCCGGGTTTTCGCTGTCCTGGTCCAGCAGGTTCAGGCGGAACGCGGTGCCCGCATCGGCGTTGATCACGGTGTTGATGTCGGCCGTGGCGCGGCGCTGCTTGCCGCTGCCCAGCGTGACGGAACCCTGGTAGGCGTTTTCCAGCAGTGGCTGTTTGCTGACCAGGTTGATCGAACCGGTCGGCGACGAGCGGCCGTTGTCGGTGCCGGCCGGGCCTTTGAGCACGTCGATCTGTTCGATGTTGAAGGTGTCGCGCGAGATCGAGCCGATGTCGCGCACGCCGTCCACGTAAATGCTGCTGGAGGCGTCGAAGCCGCGCATGTAGATGGCGTCGCCGGTATTGGTGTTGCCGTTTTCGCCCAGGAAGAAAGCACCCACGCCAGGGGTGTTGCGCAGCGCTTCGCTCAGGGTGATGGCGCCTTGCTGTTCGATCAGTTCCTTCTTGATCACGGTCAGGCTCTGGGCGGTGTCGACCAGTTTTTCGGTGTACTTGGCGGACGAAGCACGTTCGGCTTTGAAGTCGTTCTCACGGCTGGCGTTGACTTGCACTTCCTGCAGGGTGGTCGGCTTGGACTGCTCGGCGGCGTCCGGCAGGGCCGCTTCGGCGGCGTGGGCTGCGACCGGCAGCAGCATTGCGGTGAGCGCTGCGCTGACATGTTGGTTCAAGCGCGTTTGAGCGTGTTTGCGACTTTTAATCATTGCCATGTGCTTCTTTCTGTTGGAAAAGAGACGGCTGGCGACGTTCTGAAACAGTGTTCCTGATGCGTCTGGCTTGCCGGTTAGATGTAAAAATAGTGGGAAATATTGTAACAATAAAACGCAGAAACGTAAATGCGAATTATTATCAATATGATTTATACACCGGCGGAGGGGGGCAACTGCGGAGAAATCACGGGGAAATTGCGGTTCAGGACTGCTCGCGTTCGAGCCAGGCGCGGGCGTGGCTGAGGGTCTGTTCGAGCTCGGCGCGGACGGCGCGGAAGTGTTCGTCGAGTTCTTCGTCGCGCTGGTCGTTGATGGCTTCTTCGGCGGCCATGGTGGCCTGGATCAGGCGTTTGGCGCCCAGCACGCCGACCGCGCCGCGCAGCACGTGGAAGGCGCGGGCGGCATCGCGCAGCCGGCCTTCGCGCAGCGCCACGCCGGCTGCATCGAGCGGTTCCATACCGCCGTCGATGGCGCCGCGCACCATCTTGAACATGGCGGCGCGGCCCTTGGCGTCCTTGCCCATCACGCGCATCAGGCCGTCCATATTGAACACGGCCGCCTCGCCCGCCGGAACGGGCGAGCTGACCAGCTTGGGCGGCGGCGCCGGCCGCAGTGGCGCCGCCGCAGGCAGTGCTGCGGCGGCCTCCATCGCCGCCAGCAGATCGTGCTGGTGGTCGAGCGGTTCCGGCGCCGGCGTTGGCACTGGCACTGGCGCCGAATGCTTCGGCAGGTGGCGCCGCAGCACGGCCAGCATTTCCTCCACCTCGATCGGCTTGGGAATGAAGTCGGTGATGCCGGCGTCGCGGCTGCGTTCGCGCTCGGACTCCAGCACGCCGGCCGTCATGGCGATGATCGGCAGCGCCAGCTTGAGTTCCTGGCGCAGGATGCGGGTGGCGGTAAAGCCGTCCATGACCGGCATTTGCATGTCCATCAGCACCATGTCGTACTCGGCCGGGCGCTGGCGCAGGATATCCACCGCTTCGCGGCCGTCGGCGGCGATGTCGAGCGTGGCGCCGGCGTGTTCGAGGATGCCGCGCGCCACCGCCTGGTTCAACAGATTGTCTTCCACCAGCAGGAAATGAATATCGGCCAGGGTGCCGACGATGCCCTGCTCGGTCACGGCCTGCGGATCGGCCTCGCCCTGCACCGCCAGCGCCTGGTGCAGCGCGTCGAACAGGTTGGAGCTGGTGATGGGCTTGACCAGCACCACGTCCGCCTCCGGCGCGCTGGAGATTTCTTCGATGCGGTCGCGGGCGAAGGCGTTCAGCATCACCACGATGGGTTGCGGCCGCCCTGCTGGTGAGCTTGCGCTGGCCACCGCGCGGATGCCCTTGGCGGTAGCCAGCCCGTCCATGCCGGGCATGTGCCAGTCGGCCAGCACCACGTCGTAGGGTTGCTGGTGTTCCAGGCTCTGGCGGTAGCGCCGCAGCGCCGCCTCGCCGGAATCGACCTCGTCGGCTTGCCAGCCCCAGGCCCGGATCAGCCGCGCCACCAGCTCGCGGCTGGTGCGGCTGTCGTCGGCCACCAGCAGGCGCAGTTGGCCCAGCGCCGACTTGCGCCGTTCGTCGGTCTGGTCAGCCTGGATCTCGAACGGCAGGTTGAACCAGAACGACGAGCCCTGCCCCGGCCGGCTGCTGACGGCGATCTGGCCGCCCATCAGCTCCACCAGCCGCTTGGTGATCGCCAGCCCCAGGCCGGTGCCGCCGAAGCGGCGCGTGATGCTCTGGTCGCCCTGCGAGAAGGCGTTGAACAGCTGGCCCAGCTGGGATTCGGTCATGCCCATGCCGGTGTCGCGCACCTCGAAGCGCAGCAGCGCGCTGCCGTCGTCGCGCGCGCCCAGCTGTACGCTGACCACCACCTCGCCCTGCTCGGTGAACTTGATGGCGTTGCCGGCCAGGTTAATCAGGATCTGCTGCAGGCGCATGGAATCGCCGCGCAGGCGGTTGGGTACCGCCGGATCGACGCTGATGGCCAGCTCCAGTTCCTTGTCGCCGGCATTCATGGTCATCATGGTGCCCAGCGAATCCATCACATCGTTGAGCGCAAAGTCCACCGGCGACAGCTCCAGCTTGCGCGCCTCGATCTTGGAAAAGTCCAGCACGTCGTTGAGGATGCCCAGCAGCGATTGGCCGGAGACGCGCACCATGTTCAGGTACTTGCGCTGCTGCGCCGTCAGCTGCGTGTTGCCGAGCAGATAGACCATGCCCAGCACGGCGTTCATCGGTGTGCGGATTTCGTGACTCATATTGGCCACGAAATCGCTCTTGGCGCGGTTGGCCGCCTGCGCACGGTCGCGTTCGCGCTCCAGCTCCAGCGCGCGCGTTTCCACCTCCTGCTGCAGGCGGTGGCGTTCGGTGATGTCGGATATCACGGCCAGCACCTTGGTGCCCTGGTCGGTGCGCACCGCGCTCAGGTTGACTTCGATCGGGAATTCGCTGCCGTCGCGCCGGCGGCCATACAGCACCTTGCCCTGCCCCATGCGCACCGGCTCGGCGCTCAGGCGGTCGGCGAAGAAGCGGTGGCGGTGCGCCGCATGCTGCGCGCGCAGCCGCTCCGGCACCAGCGTTTCCAGCTGCTGGCCCAGCACCTCGTCGCGCTCATAGCCGAAGCAGCGCTCGCCTTCGCGGTTGAAGGTTTCGATGCGGCCGTCCACGCCCACCACCACGATGGTGTTGGGTGCGAACTCGACCAGGCTTTGCAGCCGGGCGTCGGCCGCCAACCGTTCGTGCATCAAATCGTTAAAAGCCGAGGTCAGCTGGCCGACTTCATCGTGTGCGTGCACCGGCAGCGGCGTGAAGCGGGCCGGATCGGCGCGCAGCGCCACGATGGCGTTGCGCAGCTTGATCAGCGGCGCCATCAGCCGCAGCGTCAGCACGCTGATGAGCAGCGCGGTCAGCAGGGCGGCGATGCCGCTCCAGATCAGCACCCGCTTGAGCACACCATCGAACGGTTCGAAGGCTTCCTCGGTGGGCAGCGAGGTGGCCAGCAGCCAGTCGACAGATTTCAGTTGTTTATAGCTGTTGAGCGCGCGTTCGCCGGTGCTGGTGGTGCCCACCACCGTGCCCTCGAAGCCCTGCTCCAGCGCCAGCGTGGTGGCCGGGTTGGCGTTGGCGGCGCGCGGCTTGAGCAGGCGGGCGATATCGGGATGCAGCACGTAGACCGGGGTCTCGGTGCGGGTCAGCGCGAAGTAATAGCCGGTGCGGCCGACCTTGGCCGTGCGCAGGTGGCCCAGCAGGTTGTCCTTGTATAGGCGCAGCACGCCGATCAGCACGCACACCACTTCGCCTTTGTCGTTGAGCACCGGCGCCACCATCTGCACGATGGGCTGCTTGTTGGCGCGGCCGATCAGCGGCTCGGTGATCATCGGCTTGCGGGTGCGCATCACCGTTTTGAAGTAGGCGCGGTCGGCAGCGTCGATGCCGACGCGGCCCGGCACCATCGGCAGGTCGGAGATGACCTTGCCCTGCGGGCTCAGCACCAGCAGGTCGTCGAACAGGGCCAGCACGGCGCGGTTCTCATAATACTCGCGGAGTTTTTCGGCGGACTCGCCCAGGTTGGCCGGCTGGTTGCGGGCCGACATCGCGATGATATCGAGCAGCATGGTCAGCTTGTCGTCGAGCTCCTGCGCGGTGCGGGTGACCAGCGCGGTCTGCTGCGTGAACATCACCCGCTTGTAATCTTCCTGCATGCGCTGGGTTTGCACCAGCGTCACCAGTCCTATCATCAAGACCGAGGTGATGCTGGTAGCGAGTGCGACTTTAGCCTTGATGCCGAGTGGCTTCATATCATCCTTGGAGGTACCGATGCGTTATCGATTCTCCTATCAATGGCTGCCCTTGGCAAGCGGGTTGCAAGGCGCTTGCAACCCGCTTTTTTACTTTATCGCTGCGCGGCGGCGATCAGTACCTCCGCAACCTGGGCCGGCTGCGACACCATCGGCACGTGGCTGCTTGGCAGCGTGGTGGTGGTGGCGTTGATTTTCTTGGCGAAGGCTTGCTGCAGGCCTGGGTCGATCATGCGGTCTTGGCTTGCAACGATGTAGTAATTCGCCTTGTTTTTCCACGCGGCCACGGTGGTCGGTTCGCCGAAGGCTTTCAGGGCGATCGGGCCTTGGGTGGCGTTGATCAGCGCGGCGGTGGCCGGCGACACGTCCTGCGCAAAGTTCTTGGCCACCGAGTCGGCCGGCAGCCAGCCATAGCCGGTAGCGTCCGCCTGGATGGTGGCGATGCCGGCTGGCGTCGGGTAATCCTTGCCCAGGTTGCCGGTGGCTTCACCTTCCGATGGCGCGAACGCCGCCACGTAGACCAGTGCCTTGATCTTGTCGCTGGTGCCGGCCTGGGTGATCACGGTGCCGCCCCAGGAGTGGCCGGCCAGCACGACTTTGCCGGTTTGCGCATCGACCACGCGCTGGGTGGCGGCGACGTCGTCGGCCAGCGAGCTCAGCGGGTTCTGCACGGCCACCACTTTGTAACCTTTGGCTTGCAGGATAGGAATCACCTTGTCCCAGCTCGAACCGTCGGCGAAGGCGCCGTGTACCAGAACGATGGTGGTGTCGTTGGCAGGAGCGGCGGCGTGGGCGAAAGCGGTGGCGGCCAGCAGTGCGGAAGCGATGATCGTGCGTTTCATGGTAATTCCTTTCAATGTTGTGTGCTATTAATTAGTGCGCTAAGTGTTGGTCTTTAAAAAACGCCACTTGTTTAAGTCGCGTCCATGAAGAGCAATATAGCGCGCAATTAATTAGTGCGCAAGCTAATTTCGAAATAATTTTTATGGGGTCAAATCAGGAACCGAGGTTGTGGTTCAGTTTACCGAGGTTGCGCATCAGCGAGGCAACCTCCTCGTTATCGATGGAGCAGTGGCCGGCGAAGTCCTGGCTGACCTTGAGGGCGGCCGCGCGCAGCTCCTGGCCGGCCGGGGTCAGCGTCAGCACGCGGTTGCGCTCGTCGCGCGGATCGCGGCTGCGGATCAGGTAGCCCTCCGCCTCCAGCCGCTTGACCACCGGCGTCACCGAGCCGGAATCCTGCTGCAGGCGTTCGGCCACGTCCTTGATGCCCAGCCCGTCCTGCTCCCATAGCACCACCATCACCAGGTATTGTGGATAAGTCAGCTTGAGCGCGGTCAGCAGCGGCTTGTAGGTCTGGGTCATCTTCAGCGAGGTGCTGTAGATCAGATAGCACAGGTGCTGGTCGAGGGTGGGAGGCTTGGGCAGGGTCATGACCGTAGCCTAACAAAATATTTTCACCGGCGCGAATCCAAATGCGATGCGCGGTCCTCTTAGTAGCCGAGGGTCTTCCTCTACAACTATTTGGAGAGCAAAATGTTCTATGTTAAAAATGTACCAACTTGGGAGCGCGTGTTGCGCGTGGTCGTCGGCCTGATCGCTGTGTATGTAGGCTTCGCGCTGTTGGGCGGTTTGTGGGGCACGGTGGTGGCGGTCTCGGCGGCGGGCATCGTCGCTTCCGGGCTGGTGGGTTTCTGCCCGATGTGCGCCATGGTCGGCCGCCGCCTCGACAAGGCGGCGAAACAAGGGAAATAATGAGTCTTGCGGAACAACATTTGCCGGTGCTGGACGCCGCCCATCGCGGCGATCCGGCGGCGCTGGCGCAGCTGTTGCGGCTGTGCCAGCCCGATATCCGCCGCTACGCCCAGCGCAACTGCTTGATCGCCGATGTCGACGACGCTGTGCAGGAAACGCTGCTGGTGTTGTCGCGCAAGCTGGCGTCGGTGCGCATGCTGGCGGCGTTTTCCGGCTGGTTGTTCCAGGTGGTCAAGCGTGAATGCCACCGCCTCGGCCGCGCCGCGCTCGGTCACGATCCGTGGGACGACGAACGCGCCGAGCAGTGGCTGGCCCGCCAGGACACCGCCGGCTTGCGCACCGAGTTGATCGGCGCGCTGGAGTCGCTGCCGGCCGATTACCTGAAGGTGGTGCTGCTGCGCGACTTCGCAGAATTGTCGATCGCGGAAATCGCCCAAGAGACAGGCGACTCGGTCGCCGCCGTGAAAAGCCGCTTGCATCGCGCAAGACAAATGGCGCGCGAATACTTGATCGGATGACTGCGGAATAGGCGCCAAACGACGCTTGATGGGCTACACTGGCCGCATGATACGAGAACTTCCTTCGCTGCTTATTCCCGGCACCACCATCGAGGTGCTGAAAGCCAGCTGCGCTTCGTGCAGCATGCACCAGCTGTGCCTGCCGATGGGGCTCGACAACAATGACATGGAGCGGCTCGACGAGATCATCGGCCGCCGCCGCAAGGTGGCGCGCGGCGCGACGCTGTTCCGCATCGGCGACAGCTTCCAGAACCTGTACGCGATCCGTCTCGGTCATTTCAAGACTTACCAGGTCAACCGCGCCGGCGCGGAACAGATCACCGGCTTCCAGATGGCCGGCGAGCTGCTGGGCATGGACGCCATCAGCGCCGACGTACACCATTGCACCGCCATCGCGCTGGAAGACAGCGAAGTGTGCGAGATTCCGTTTGGCACCTTGCAGCAATTGCTGGCGGAAATGCCGACCTTGCTGCGCCATTTCCACCGCATGATGAGCCAGGAAATCACGCGCGAACAAAGCGTGATGCTGTTGTTGGGGAATATGCAGGCGACCCAGCGCTTCGCCGCCTTCCTGGTCAACCTGTCGTCGCGCTACGAGGCGCGCGGCTATTCGCCGAACACCTTCCAGCTGCGCATGTCGCGCGAAGAGATCGGCAACTACCTGGGCCTGACCATCGAAAGCATCAGCCGCCTGCTGTCCAAGTTCAAGAAGGAAGGCCTGGTGCGCGTCAGCAATCGCGAGATCGAACTGCTCAACCCGCCGCTGCTCAAGGCCATCACCGCCGGCACTGAAACCTGCGCTTGATCCGGAAGCCTTAGTCCGGCAACAGCGCAATGCCGCGCTGCGCCGGCCAAGTCCAGGCGCCGGCCAGGCGCCAATCGCGTTTCTTCCCTTCCACCAGCACGATCCAGCGGCTGCGTTCGAGCAGCGGCAGGCTGGCGCTGAACGTGCCGTCCTGGTCCGGCACCAGGATCAGCTTGATATCCTTTTCCGGCAGCGTGGCGTGCGACAGATGCAGCAGCAGTGGCCCGCTATCCTTGCGGTTGATGCGTCCGCTCAGGGTGCCGGTGGCGGCATCGTAGCCGAGCGCCACCGACAGTCCCATTTGCGACGCCACATGGTCGCGCCGCAAATCCTGGTTGATGGCCTTGCCTTGCTTGTAGTAGTCGCCCACCACCAGCGCATCGGGCGCCGAGACGGCCAGGTAGCCGGCGTAGATGCTGGCCGTCACCACAATCGCCGGGCCGGCCATCAGCAGCCACGGCCAGCGTTGTTTCCACCACGGCGCGACCGGCATAGTCAGCGTGTTCATGAACATTCTCCTTAGCGCGGCACAATGAAGACCGCGGATTCTTTTACATGCAGCGACGGATCGTCGACTGCGGTCAGGGTGACTTCGATCTTGTTCGAGCCCGGCTTGCCGGCGCCGTGCGCGGTGCGCAGGCGGATCGGATAGCCCTTGGTCTCGGTGGCCTCCACCATCACCTGGTCGGCGGTGACCTGCGCCAGCGTCGGCATGCCGCCCACGGCGATCTTGTACACGTGCGCTTGTTCGGAAGTGTTCATGATCTGCAGGCGGTAGACGTTTTCGATCATGCCGTCCTCGACCTCGCGGCCCATGGAGCCGCGATCGCGGATCACGTCCAGCTTGAGCGGCGTGCGCAGGGTCAGCGCGCCGGCTGTGGCGAGCATGATCAGTCCGAGCACGGCGCTGTAGATCTTCACGCGCGGGCGCAAGGCGCGGCGCCGGATCTCGGTCGGCGTCAGGTGGTCTTCCATGGCGCGCTCGGTGCTGTAGCGGATCAGGCCGCGCGCCTGGCCGGTCTTGTCCATCACGCCGTTGCAGGCGTCGACGCAGGCGGCGCAGCCGATGCATTCATATTGCAGGCCCTTGCGGATGTCGATGCCGGTCGGGCACACCTGCACGCACAGCGAGCAATCGATGCACGAGCCGCCATTACCGTGGCTGTTCTTCGACAGCGGGCCGCGCGGCTCGCCGCGTTTGGCGTCGTAGGTGATGATCAGGGTGTCGCGGTCGAACATCGAGCTCTGGAAGCGCGCATACGGGCACATGTACTTGCACACCTGCTCGCGCAGCCAGCCGGCGTTGCCGTAGGTGGCAAAGCTGTAGAACACCACCCAGAACCATTCCCACGGGCCGAAGGTCAGCGTCGCCACTTCGCCCATTAAATGCGTGATCGGCGTGAAGTAGCCGACGAAGGTGAAGCCCGTCCACAGCGCCACCGCGCCCCAAGCCAGGTGCTTGGCGCCCTTCTTGCCGAACTTGCGCAGCGAGGCCGGCTGGCGGTCGAGCGCGATGCGGGCGCTGCGCTTGCCTTCGATCTTGCGTTCTATCCACAGGAAGATTTCGGTGTACACCGTTTGCGGACAGGCGAAGCCACACCACACGCGCCCCGCCACCGCCGTCGCCAGGAATAGCAGATAGGCGCTGATGATCAACAGCGCCGCCAGGTAGATGAAGTCCTGCGGCCACAGCACCAGGCCAAAGATATAGAACTTACGCGCGCCCAGGTCGAACAGCAGCGCTTGCCGGCCGTTCCACTGTAGCCAGGGCGTGCAGTAGAAGGCCAGCTGCGTCAGCCAGACGAACAGCCAGCGCAGGCGCGCATAGCGGCCGTCCGTCTCGCGCGGATAGATTTCCTCGCGGGCGGCGTACATCTTGATCACTTGTGGCTGCGGCTCGTTCATTTTTCGGCGACTGTTTCAGCTGGCGCTGGTTGACGGACGTCGTTGGACAAACTCCATACGTAGGCGGCCAGCACATGCACCTTGGCGTCGCCGAGGAAGTCATCGAACGGCGGCATGGTGGTGGTGCGGCCCTTGGTGATGGTTTCCTTGATGGTCTCGGCGCTGCCGCCGAACAGCCAGATCTTGTCGCTCAGGTTGGGGGCGCCCAATGCCTGGTTGCCCTTGCCGCCGGCGCCGTGGCAGGCCAGGCAGGCGCCGAACTTCTCTTTGCCGAACACGGCCTTGATCGGATCGGCGGTCGAGCCGGACAGGGTCAGCACGTAATGGGCGACGTTTTCCACATCCTTGTCGCCGCCCAGCGCCGCGCCCATCGGCGGCATGGCGCCGACGCGGCCGTGCAGGATGGTTTCCTTGATGGTTTCCGGCGTGCCGCCGAACAACCAGTCGTTGTCGGTCAGGTTGGGGAAGCCCTTGTTGCCGCGCGCGTCGGAGCCGTGGCATTGCGCGCAGTAGGTCAGGAACAGCCGTTCGCCGATGGCGTGCGCCTGCGGATCGGCCGCCACGGTTTTCAAGTCCTGCTTCTGGTACTTGGCGAACAGCGGGCCGAACTCGGCGTCGGCCTGCTTCAGTTCGCCCTTGTATTCGGCGGTGGAGGTCCAGCCCAGCCTGCCGGCGTAGGTGCCCAGGCCGGGATACAGGAACAGGTAGGCCAGTGCGAACACGATGGTGATGTAGAACAGCCACATCCACCAACGCGGCATAGGCGTGTTCAGCTCGGTCAGGTCTTCGTCCCAGACGTGGCCCGTGGTATCGGTCTTGCCGTCGGCCGTCTTGGCCAGCTTGACCTTCGCTTGCGAGTACAGCAGCACGCCGCAGCCGAATACGCCGAGCAGGGTCAGGACCACGATGTACCAATCCCAGAAGCCGTTGGTGAAATCAGCCATGACGCTTCTCCTCTTCGTCGGCGAACGGCAGTTGCGCGGCCGTGGCGAAATCGTCTTCCTTGTGGCGCACGTAGGCCCACCACAGGATGCCGGCGAAGGTGATGAACGAGATCACGGTCATCACGCTGCTGGCGTTGTCAAACAGGGTATCGAGTGCCATGTCAGTTCCTCGTCTTGATCAGGGTGCCCAGGCCTTGCAGGTAGGCGACCAGGGCGTCTTCTTCGGTCTTGTCCTTGAGCTGTTCCGGCGCGGCGGCGACCTCGGCGTCGCTGTAGGGCACGCCGAGGCGGCGCAGCGCGTTCATCTTCGGTATCACGTCGGCCGGCGCCAGCGTGGTCTTGGCCAGCCACGGGTAGTTCGGCATATTCGATTCCGGCACCACGTCGCGCGGATTCTGCAGGTGGGTGCGGTGCCATTCGTCGCTGTAGCGGCCGCCCACGCGCGCCAGGTCGGGACCGGTGCGCTTGGAGCCCCACTGGAACGGGCGGTCGTAGACGAATTCGCCGGCCACCGAGTAGTGGCCGTAGCGTTCGGTCTCGGCGCGGAACGGCCGCACCATTTGCGAGTGGCAGTTGTAGCAGCCTTCGCGCACGTAGATGTCGCGGCCGACCAGGCGCAGCGGCGAGTACGGCTTGAGGCCGGCCACCGGCTCCGTGGTCGACTTCTGGAAGAACAGCGGGGCAATCTCCACCGCGCCGCCGACGCTGACCACCAGCGTCACCAGCGCGATCAGCAGCCAGGGGTTTTTCTCGATCCATTCATGGGTGAATTTCATACTGTGCTCCGATATCAGGCGTGGGCCGCATGCACGGCCGGGATGCGCGCCACGGCGGTGTCGCGGTCACGCAAGGTCATCCAGGTGTTGTAGGCCATCACGCACATGCCGCTCAGGTACAGCAAGCCGCCGGTGAAGCGCACCACGTAGTACGGGTAGGTGGCTTTCACGCTCTCGGCGAAGGTGTAGGTCAGCGTGCCGTCTGGATTGACCGCGCGCCACATCAGGCCCTGCATCACGCCGGCGATCCACATGGCGGCGATGTAGAGCACGATGCCGATGGTGGCGACCCAGAAGTGCAGGTCGATCAGCTTGGTGCTGTACATCCTCTGCTGGCCGGCCAGGCGCGGCAGCAGGTAGTAGATCGAGCCCATGGTGATGAAGCCCACCCAGCCCAGCGCGCCGCCGTGCACGTGGGCGATGGTCCAGTCGGTGTAGTGCGACAGCGCGTTGATGGTCTTGATCGACATCATCGGGCCTTCGAAGGTGGCGATGCCGTAGAACGACAGCGAGACGATCATGAACTTCAGGATCGGATCGGTGCGCAGCTTGTGCCAGGCGCCGGACAAGGTCATCATGCCGTTGATCATGCCGCCCCAACTCGGCGCCAACAGCACCAGCGAGAACACCATGCCGATCGATTGCGTCCAGTCCGGCAGCGCGGTGTAGTGCAGGTGGTGCGGGCCGGCCCACATATAGGTGAAAATCAGCGCCCAGAAGTGCACGATCGACAGGCGATACGAGTACACCGGACGCTCGGCCTGTTTCGGGATGAAGTAGTACACCATGCCGAGGTAGCCGGCGGTGAGGATGAAGCCCACCGCGTTGTGGCCGTACCACCACTGGATCATGGCGTCCTGCACGCCGGCGTAGGCCGAGTAGGACTTGAACAGCGAGGCCGGCATGCTGGCGCCGTTCACCACGTGCAGAATCGTCACGGCGATGATGTAGGCGGCGAAGAACCAGTTGGCGACGTAGATGTGCTTGACGCGGCGCTTGAGCAGCGTGCCGAAGAACACCACGGCATACGCGATCCATACCAGCGCGATCAGGATGGCGATCGGCCATTCCAGCTCGGCGTATTCCTTGCCGCGCGTGAAGCCCATCGGCAGCGTGACGACGGCGCTGAGGATCACCGCCTGCCAGCCCCAGAAGGTGAAGGCGGCCAGCTTGTCCGAGAACAGCCTTACCTGGCAGGTGCGCTGCACCACGTAGTAGGACGTGGCGAATAGGCCGCAGATGCCGAACGCGAAAATCACCGCGTTGGTGTGCAGCGGACGCAGGCGGCCGTAGGTCAGCCACGGTATGTCCAGGTTCAGCGCCGGCCAGGCCAGTTGGGCGGCGATGATCACCCCCACCAGCATGCCGACCACGCCCCAGACTACCGTCGCCACAGCGAACTGCTTGACGACCTTGTAGTTGTAATGTTGATCCAATTGGATTCTCCCGAAATACTTTGATGATGTGGATCAAAGGTTACTTTCAGGCACCTCAAAAAACTTTGATGTGGATCAAAATCTGCCGGATCGCTGCTAGTTCGTTGGGGGGAGGTCGTCGTCCTGCAACAGGCGCAGCGCGGGACCGACCAGGTCGTCGAACTGGCCGTCGTCCGAGGCGCGGAAGAAAATCCACAGCGCGGCGAACACCAAGGCCACGCTGAGGGGAATCAGCAGATACAGTGCTTCCATCACGAACTCCTGCGCAATCTGAGCGCGTTGACCACCACCACGGCGGAACTGAGCGCCATGCCGACGCCGGACAGCCACGGGTTGAGCAGGCCGAACGCGGCCGCAGGGATCGCCACCAGGTTGTACACCGTGGCCCAGGCCAGGTTCTGGCGGATGATGCGCATGGTGCGTTCGGCGGTGCGGGCGCTGTCGGCCACCGCGCTCAGGCGGCCGTTGAACAGCACCGCATCCGCGTGGGCCTGCGCCAGCGCAGCGCCGCCGCCCATGGCGAAGGAGACGTCGGCCGCGCCCAGCACGGCGGCGTCGTTGATGCCGTCGCCCACCATCGCCACCACGCAGCCGCGTCGCTGCAGCTGCTGGACGAAATCGAGCTTGTCGGCAGGCAGGTAGCCGCCGACGGTAGTTTCGATGCCGAGCTGGTCGCCCACGCGGCGCGCGAGCATGGCGTCGTCGCCGCTGACCAGCACCATGGTCTTGCCGCGCTGCTGGAAGTAGTCGACCGTGTCCTGCGCATCGGGCCGCAGGCCGTCGTGCAGGTGGAAGCAGGCCAGCCACTGTCCTTCCGATCCGAGGTAGACCGGCGTGACGCCGCCGGCCACGTCGCGCGCCGGCGCCTCGCCGCTGATGCCGGCGACGAATTGCGCGCTGCCCAGGCGGTAGCGGCGGTTGTGGACGATGCCTTCCAGGCCGCCGCCCGGCGTTTCATGCAGCGCGGTGGCGGTCCAGTCCTGGCGCCACGCTTCGTTGGCGGCGCTGATGATGGCGCGCGCCAGCGGATGAACGCTGCCGGCTTCCATGGTGGCGGCGATCTGCAGGCAGAACTCGGCGCGCATGCCGCTCAGCGCCTGCGTCTGTTGCAGCACGGGGCGGCCCCAGGTCAGCGTGCCGGTTTTGTCGAGCACGATGTGGGTGGCGCGGTGCAGCGTCTCCAGCGTTTGCGGGCCGGTGATCAGCACGCCCTGGCGCAGCAGGCTGTCGGTGGCGGCGGCCAGCGCGGTCGGCGTCGCCAGCGACAGCGCGCAAGGACAGGACACCACCAGCACGGCGATGGCGATCGGCCAGGCGCGCCCGGCGTCGCCGTCGAGCAGGAACCAGAAGCCGGAGGTCGCCAGCGCAAACAGCAGCAACGCGGCGACGAACCAGGCGGCCACGCGGTCGGCCCATTGCGCGATGTGCGGCTTTTCGCCGCCGGCGCGGTGGATCAGTTTGATCAGGTCGGACAAGGTGCTGTCCTGCGCGCGCCGGGTGACGCGGGCGAGGATGACGCTGCCGGCGTTGATGGCGCCGCCCGGAATGGCGTCGCCGGCTTGCTTGGGCAGCGCCGCGCTCTCACCGCTCAGCAGCGACAGGTCGAGCGAAGTATGGCCTTCGATGATGACGCAGTCGGCGGCCACCGCTTCGCCGGGCTTGATAAGTATGACGTTATCCACAGCCAGCGCGGCCGCGTGCACCACGGTGGCGGCGCGGCTGGCCGGATAGTTTTCCAGCAGCGAGGCCGATGCCGGCAAGGCGTGCTGCAGCCGCTCCAGTGCGGCGCCGGCCTTGCGGCGCGCGCGCAGTTCCAGGTAGCGGCTGCACAGCAGCAGGAAGATGAACATGGTCACCGAGTCGAACCACACGTCGCCCTTGCCGCTGACGGTGGCGATGACGCTGGCGCCGAAAGCGGCGGCGATGCCGAGCGCCACCGGCACGTCCATGCCGAGGGCGCGTGCGCGCAGGCTGGCCCAGGCGCCGCGCCAGAACGGTAGCGCCGAGTAGCAGATCGCCGGCAGCGTCAGCAGCAGGCTGGCCCAGCGCATCAGCGTAGCCATGTTGTCGTCCAGCGTGCCGTCTTCGGCCAGGTAGGCCGGGGCCACGTACATCATCACCTGCATCATCGACAGGCCGGCGACGAATAGCTGGCGGCCCAATGTTTTGGCGGCGCGCTGTTGCTGGTCGGCGTGGCGGCCGGTGTCGTAGGGATAGGCGGCGTAGCCGATGGCGTGCAGCGCGCCCAGAATGTCGCCCGGCGTGCAGCTGTATGTATCCCAGCGAACATAGAGTGTTTCGGTGGCGACGTTGAGCTGTGCGCTGTGCACACCGGAGAGGCGCATCAGGCGCTGTTCGATCAGCCACACGCAGGCGGCGCAGCGGATGCCTTCCACCGTGAAGGTGGCTTCGCGGCTGTCTTCATCGAGGGCGAAGCGCGGATCGGCGTTGTCGTAGAGTTGCAGTTCCGGTGGCAGTTGTTGCGCGCCTTCGGCACTGGCGGCGTAGGCGGTGCGGTCGCGGTAGTAGTTTTCCTGGCCCATGTCGACGATGGTTTGCGCCACCGCCGCGCAGCCGGGGCAGCACATGGTGTGCTCGACGTGGTCGATCAGGACCGTCCAGGCATTGTGGCCGGCGTCGCTCGGCAAAGCCTGCCCGCAGTGGTAACACGCGGCAGGCGTGCCGCTCAGGCGTGGGGTGTGAGGCATAACATCTCCATCCATGCGGGCGCGAGGTTGCCCGTTACGCCGGCGGCGCGCGCCACGCCGAGCACGCCGAAGCTCAGCACCAGCAGGCCGGCGGCGATGCGCATCGGGCGGCGCTGCATGGCCTGCGCCACGCGCGCACCCAGCAGGCCGAGGGCGGTCAGCATCGGTAGCGTGCCCAGGCCGAAGGCCAGCATCATGGTGGCGCCGTCGGTGGCCGAGCCGCTCAGCAGGGCGGTGGTCAGGGCGCTGTAGACCATGCCGCATGGGAGCCAGCCCCACAGCGCACCCAGCGCCAGCGACTTGGCTAGGGTGTCGGCCGACAGCAGGGGGCGCATCGCCGGTGCGAGGCGGCGCCACAGCACGCGGCCGCCCTGCTCCAGCAATGCCAGGCCGCGCCAGGCGTTCATCAGGTGCAGGCCGAGCGCCACCAGCATCAGGTTGGCCAGCCAGTAAAAGCCGAGCTGGACGCCGGCCACCGCCGCCATGCTGCGGGCGCCGCCGGCCAGGCCGCCCGCCAGTGCGCCGGCCAGCATGTAGCTGCCGATGCGGCCGGTGTTATAAGCCAGTACCCGCACCCCGTCATTCCGCATCGGCGGACCGCAGCATAAGCGGGAATCCATGCTGACTATGCGTACCGGCGTTCTATGGGTTCCTGCCTGCGCAGGAACGACGGAGATGGCGGTTACGATGCCGCCGCACATGCCCGCGCAGTGGATGCTGCCGGCCAGGCCTACCACAAACACGGGCAGTAGCTGTGCGGTGTTCATGAGCTGCTCAGATCGTTTTCGAATAGCGCAACGGTTGCAAGGCTTGCGGCTGGCTCAGATAGCGGTCGAACACCATGCAGATGTTGCGGATCAGCAGACGGCCTTTCGGCGTCACCGCAATCCAGTCGGCTTCGATGGTCAGCAGGCCGTCATCCTCGAACGCCTTCAGCTGCGCCAGTTCCCTGGCGAAGTACAACCGGAACTGGATCGGGAAGCCCTGCTCGATCGACGAAATCGACAACTCGAAATTGCACATCATTTTTTGAATCACGATGCGCCGCAGCAGGTCGTCGTTATCGAGCTTGATGCCGCGCGTGACCGGCAGCACGCCGCTTTCCAGTTTTTCGTAATACGCCTCCAGCGTCTTCTCGTTCTGGCTGTAGGTCGCACCGACCGCGCTGATGGCCGACACGCCGCACGAGATCAACTCCGCTTCCGCGCGCGTGGAATAGCCCTGGAAGTTGCGCTGCAAACGGCCCTGGCGCTGGGCCACCGCCAGCTCATCGTCCGGCTTGGCGAAATGGTCCATGCCGATATAGATATAGCCGGCGTCGGACAGGCGCTGGATGCACATCGCCAGCAGCTCCAGCTTCACCGCGGGCGACGGCATGTCCGCCTCGGCGATGCGCCGCTGCGGCTTGAAGATGTGCGGCAGATGCGCGTAGTTGTACAGCGCGATGCGGTCCGGATTGGCGTCGATTACCTTGTCCAGCGTTTGCGTCATGCTGGTCATGGTCTGCTTGGGCAGGCCGTAAATCAGGTCGATGCTGATGGAGCGGAAACCGGCGGCGCGCGCCGCGTCCATCACCGCGCGCGTTTCCGCTTCCGGCTGGATGCGGTTGACGGCTTTCTGCACCTCGGGATCGAAATCCTGCACGCCCAGGCTGATGCGGTTGAAGCCTTGCGCGCGCAGGCTGTGCACGCGCTCCACGCTCACCGTGCGCGGATCGATTTCGATCGAATACTCGCCCTGCTGGTCGGAAGCGAAATCGAAGTTCGCGTGCAGGTGGACCATCAGGTCGCCCATCTGCTTGTCGCTCAGATAGGTCGGCGTGCCGCCGCCGAAGTGCAGCTGCTCGATCTGGCCCATGCCGTCGAACAGGCGGCCTTGCATGTCGATCTCCTGCTTCAGGTAGCCGAGGTAGACGGCGGCCTTGCTGTGGTCCTTGGTGACGATCTTGTTGCAGCCGCAGTAGTAGCAGACCGTGTCGCAGAACGGAATGTGAATGTACAGCGACAGCGGCCGGCGGCTGCGGCGCATGCGCAGGCCGGCCACCGCTTCCAGGAACTGGCCGTAGCCGAAATCGTTCTGGAAACGGTCGGCGGTCGGGTACGAGGTGTAGCGCGGTCCCGACTGGCTCAACTTGCCGATGATGCCGGCATCGAATTCAACGGGTGGGAAAGGCGTGTTCATGATGGCTTATGCGGCGAGGCGTTTTACATTCTGGGGTGCACGGCGTGCGGTGCGGGCCGGGCCGAACTTGAACAGGCTGACCGCCTGCGTCAGGCCGCCCGCTTCCATCGCCAGGCTGGCGGTGGCGGCGGCCGCTTCTTCGACCAGCGCGGCGTTCTGCTGCGTGACCTGGTCCATGTGGGCGATGGCCGAGTTGACTTGGTCGACGCCGATGCTCTGCTCGTGCGAGGCGACCGAGATTTCCTTCATGATGGCGGTCACCTGCTGCACCGAGGCCACCACTTCCTTCATGGTGGCGCCGGCGCGGTCGACCTGCACCATGCCGGCGCTGACCTTGCCGACCGAAACGTTGATCAGGTTCTTGATGTCCTTGGCGGCGGTGGCGCTACGCTGGGCCAGGTTGCGCACCTCGCCGGCCACCACGGCGAAGCCGCGTCCCTGTTCTCCGGCGCGGGCCGCTTCCACGGCCGCGTTCAGCGCCAGGATGTTGGTCTGGAAGGCGATGCCTTCGATCAGGCCGATGATGTCGACGATCTTGCGCGAGGAGCTGTTGATCTCGTCCATGGTGGCGATGACGTCGGCCACGATCTCACCGCCCTGCACCGCTACTTGCGACGCGCTTTGCGCCAGCTTGTTGGCCTGCTCGGAATTGTCGGCGTTCTGCTTCACGGTCGAGGAGAACTGTTCGACGCTCGATGCGGTTTCTTCCAGGCTGGCCGCCTGCGCTTCGGTGCGGCCGGACAGGTCGGCGTTGCCGGCGGCGATCTGGCGGGTGGCCACGGCCATGGTCTCCACGTTGACGCGCACGTCGCGGATGGTGGCGATCAGGTTGCTGTTCATTTGCTGCAGGGCGCGCAGCAGCTGGCCCACTTCGTCGGTGGCGTCGGTGTCGAAGGACGACGACAGGTCGCCGGCGGCGATGGCGCGGGCGCCTTGCAGGGCGCGGTCGAGCGGCTGCAGCACGGACACGCGCAGCGTGTACCACAGGAACACGTTGATCAGCAGGCCGAAGAAGGTAGCGGCAAAGATGGCGTAGTTGTGCGCGCTGTCGCCGTTCAGCAGCACGGCGCCGCACACCAGCACCTGCAGCACGTTGACCACGCTGGTGGCCAGCCAGATGCGCATGCCGAGCGAGACATGGCTCAGGCGCGATAGCAGCGAGCCGACGCCGGCCTCGATCACCTGGCCGTTCTTGATGCTGATGCCGTGATTGGCTTCGGTGCGGATGGCGCGGTAGGCTTGCTCGGCCTTGGTGATCTGGTGGCGTTCGGGTTTCACGCGCACCGACATGTAGCCGATGGTGCGGCCGTTTTCGCGGATCGGCGTGATGTTGGCGCGCACCCAGTAGAAATCGCCGTTCTTGCAGCGGTTCTTGACGATGCCGGTCCATGGCGTTCCAGCCTTGATGGAGGCCCACAGGTCGGCGAAGGCCTCGGCCGGCATGTCCGGGTGGCGCAGGATGTTCTGCGGCGCACCAAGCAACTCATCTTCAGAGAACCCGCTGATTTCTGTGAAGTACGGGTTCACATACGTGATATTGCCGTCCAAATCCGTTTTCGAAACGATGGCCTGGTCGTCCAGGACTTCCACTTCGCGATTGGTGACAGGTTGATTGTTGCGCATGACATAACTCCGGCTGGTTTTATTGCTGTATCGCAATAGGCCTAGCCAGTTTACGTAGTACGCCGGTCGATTTTATTGATGTAGATCAAATTTCCCCGGATTGGGCCGGTGTATGGCCCATCCGGGATAAGCAAGCTTGTCTAGTTGGCATTATCCGGGCGCGCAGCCTTCAATGCAGCCACATCGCGCACGTTTTTCTGCACGGTCACCGCCGCAAACAGGCTTAGCAGGAAAGCCATGGCGTAGAAGCCTTTTTCGCTGGGCGCCAGGGTGGCGTTCCACAGGCCGGTGATCAGCAGCAGGATGGACAGCAGCACCGAAAACCAGCACAGGCCGAAATACATGCCGGTGACTGGAATGCCATCATTGCGGTCGCGCACCGACTTTTGCAGCGAGATGGCGGAAAACAGGCCGTACATTAGCACGGTGAAGTAATAGCCCTTTTCGTTGAGCTGCATGCTGGCGTTCCACAAGCCGATCAGGTAGGTGGCGGTGCCGGCCAGTAGTGCAAGCCAGGCGGCGCCGATGAACGCGGCGGTTGGACCTTGTTGGGTATTTGCGGGCATGTTTGCTCCTTTGTATGAAATCGTATCAGGCTGGCTTTTTGACCAGACGGAGGATTTTGCTGCCGATCGTAACCACCACCAGCGCCAAAGCACCGGCGATCACGCCCGCGACCGCATCGAGCACCGTCGGCACGATCGCCCCCAATACCGGGCCGGAGGCTTCGGCGGCGTGGTGGATCAGGTCGTGCGCGAACGGCAGGCCGTGGGTGAGGATGCCGCCGCCGACCATGAACATGGCCACCGTGCCGACCACGCCCAGCAATTTCATCAGTTTCGGCGCGGCGTTCAGCAGCACGCGGCCGAGCGCACGCACGGCGGCGCCGCCGCGCTGGCTCAGGTAGAGACCGGCGTCGTCCATCTTGACGATGGCGGCCACCAGGCCGTACACGCCCACCGTCATCACCAGGGCGATGCCGACCACCACCGTCACCTGCTGCGTGAACGGCGCGGTCGCCACCGTGCCCAGCGCGATGACGATGATTTCGGCCGACAGGATGAAGTCGGTGCGGATGGCGCCCTTGACCTTTTCCTTTTCCAGCACCATCAGGTCGACGTCCGGATTGGCCAGCGCTTCGTGCAATTCCTGTTTGTGGTGTTCGTCCTCCGCGCTGTGCAGGAAACTGTGGGCGATTTTCTCGAACCCTTCAAAGCACAGGTACAGGCCGCCGACCATCAGCAGCGGCGTGATGGCCCACGGCGCGAACGCGCTGATCGCCAGCGCGGACGGCACCAGGATGGCCTTGTTCTTCAGCGAACCGACGGCCACCGCCCACACCACCGGCAATTCGCGTTCGGCGCGCACGCCGGACACCTGTTGCGCGTTCAGGGCCAAGTCGTCTCCCAGCACGCCGGCGGTTTTCTTCGCGGCTACCTTGCTCATTGCGGCGACGTCGTCGAGGATGGTGGCGATATCGTCGATCAGGGCTAACAGGCTGGAACCGGCCATTTGGGGAAACTCCATGTGTGGTGTGATCAGCAATATTAACCCAAGCGGGATGCCCGGCGATACCGCTACAATGGTGATCGCCCTTGTGATTGCTTTAGTAATCGATTATCTGAATGGAATTGCCATGAGTTTCGCCACCTGGTTCACCTTCTTCGTTGCCGCCTGCATCATTGCCGTTTCGCCCGGTTCCGGCGCGGTGCTGTCGATGTCGCACGGCCTGTCGTATGGCGTGCGTCGCGCCAGCGCCACCATTTTCGGCTTGCAGACCGGCTTGCTGCTGGTGTTTTTCATCGCCGGCGCGGGCGTCGGTTCGTTGCTGATGGCGTCGGAAGTGGCGTTCAACGTGGTGAAGACGGTCGGCGCGCTGTACCTGATCTACCTGGGTCTGAGCCAATGGCGGGCCAAGGTCAGCATCAGCCAGCAACAGCAGGCGGCGGTCGAAGTGCCGACCGTGAAAAAACGCTTCCTCACCGGTTTCCTGACCAACGCCACCAATCCGAAGGGCATCATCTTCATGGTGGCGGTGCTGCCGCAGTTCATTACCCATGAGGCGCCGCTGTTGCCGCAACTGCTGATCCTGGCGGTGACCATGTGCTGCATCGACCTGGTGGTGATGCACAGCTACGCCTTCCTGGCATCCTCGATGCAACGCTTTTTCCGCGATGCGAGCGCCGTCAAAAAGCAGAACCGCGTGTTCGGCGGCTTGCTGATGGCGGTTGGCGCGGCGCTGTTCTTCGTCAAGCGCGGTAGCGCTGCGGCGTGAATTGAAAGTATTTGTAACCCGTGTATTCGAACTTGCTGGCGCGGCGTTAAATCAAGCATCATCCACAGGAGACGCAGCCATGAGCCGCAAAATCATCCATACCGTCGTGCTGGCCGCTTTGGCCAGCTTTAGTGCGTTGGCCTTGGCCGAGGATCCTCCGGCGATGGTCGGACGCATCTCCAGCGTGCAGGGGCAAGTCACGCTGGTGGGCGACGGCGAGCCCATGGGTGCCTCCTTGAATTTCCCGGTAACGGTTGCCAACCACATCAACACCGCCTCCGGTGCGCGCACCGAATTCCGCGTCGGCTCGACGGCGGTGCGGGTGGATAGCGATTCCGATCTGGAAATCGTCGGCATGGACGACGACCTGCTGCGCCTGCGCCTGAATTACGGCAGCGTCAGCATCCGCGTGCGCAGCCCCGAGCTGCTGCGCGACTTTGAACTGACCACGCCACAAGCGCGCATCACCATGATCGAGCCGGGCGTGCTGCGGGTGGACGTGGACCGCACGCCTGATACCAGCCAGATCAGCGTGCTGGGCGGCGCCGCGCGGGTGGAAGGTGTCGGCTCGTCGGTGGTGGTGA
Organism: Duganella paludis; assembly: GCF_054461335.1. Classification (NCBI taxonomy): domain Bacteria; kingdom Pseudomonadati; phylum Pseudomonadota; class Betaproteobacteria; order Burkholderiales; family Oxalobacteraceae; genus Duganella; species Duganella paludis. The sequence goes on along the minus strand of NZ_CM136922.1, from coordinate 2,949,103 downwards.
GCAATGGCCGCCACGTGGACGTCGGCGCGGAAGATGTGCGCACCAGCGTGGCGCGGCGCGACGGCTTCGACGTCTGGGCCGAGGACCGTGATCGGCTCGACAGCGCCACCACGACCACCCGTTATGTCTCCAGCGGCATGACCGGCTACGAGGAACTGGACCGCAACGGCAGCTGGACCGAGAGCGTGGAATACGGCCCGCTGTGGTCGCCGCGCAATGTGGCGATGGACTGGGCGCCCTACCGCGACGGCCGCTGGGTATTCCTGGCGCCGTGGGGCTGGACCTGGGTGGACAACGCGCCGTGGGGCTATGCGCCTTCGCACTATGGACGCTGGGTGATGGTGAATCGCCGCTGGTGCTGGGCGCCGGGACGTCCTGCGGGACGGCCGGTGTGGGCGCCGGCGCTGGTGGGCTGGGTCGGCGGCAATGGCGGTGGTGGTCATTCCGGGCCTGGACTGGGCTGGTATCCGCTGTCGCCACGCGACCGTTTCGTGCCGGGCTACCGCGTGTCGTCGGAATACGAGCGTCGCGTGACGTGGACGCACAATGGCAAGCCATTCCAGCCGCGAAACGACTGGAATGGTCCTCGTGACGGTATGACGGTGCTGCCGCGCGAGCAGTTCGAGGGACGCCGGCACGTGGTGGTGAATCGCGGCGCATCGGTTATTCCGCCGACCAATTTTGTCCGCAATGTGACGGTGGTGACACCGCCGCAGCCGCCGCGCGCGCCGTTGACGACCAATCGTGGCGGCGACCGTGACCATGACGGCATCCCGGATCGTTTCGACCGCAATGATGGCCGCAACGACAGGAACGATCGTAACGACCGCAATGACAGGAATGATCGCAACGATCGGAATGACCGCCCTGGCCGCGTAATCACTGCGCCATCGCAGCCGGTGCAGGTGCCGGCACAGCAGCCGCGTGGCCAGATCAGCACCTTGGCGCCGAACCAGTTCGGTCGCCCGGACACGCCGCCGCAGACCATCAATCCAAACGACATCCGCGTCGACGTGCGGCCGCGATTCAATCCGCAGCAACAGCAACCGCAATCACCGCGCGACCACACTGACCGTGGCGGCGACGATAACCAACGCCGTTTCCGTCCGCGCGACGAGCAGCGTCAGCCGCAGCCGCAAATCCAGGTGCAGCCGCAGCAACAGCAGCCGCCGCAAATCCAGGCGCAACCGCAGATCCAGCAGCCGCGCCAATTCACGCCGCCACCGGTGCAGCAAGCGCCGGCCCAAGCACCGCGTCAAGTCACGCCACCGCCGCAGGCACAGCCGCCGGCCCAGCGTGACAACCGCGCCGAGCCGTCAGACCGCCGCCGCGACGACAATCGCGACCGCCGCCAGCAAAACCAGCAGTAACCCAATTCGGGGTCAGTTCCGACATTCGGACACGAGCCCAGCCCTAGCGATCGCTAGGGCTGGGCTCGTGTCCGAATGTCGGAACTGACCCCGAATTTATTGTTGGGCTTTCAGGCGCAGGCGGGCGCGCCATTCTCCCAGGGCCGAGAGCGCGCCCTGGAATTCGCGCTCGATCAAGTCGGCTTCGGCTGGCGTGACCTTGCCGTCCATGAGCGCGGTGGATACGGCTTCCGCTACCGCTCCCACCTGGCTCATGACTTTGCAGACGGTCTGCGATAGATCGTCTTCGCCTATCGTTTCCGGCATCGGCACCACGAAGGCCGCCATGCCGTGCCGCGTCAGCAGCGCGTGCAGCGGCAGGTGCGCTTCGTTCACGCCCGCCTTGTGGCACAAATCCACCACCGTCGAAACTTCCTCAAACGAGGGATAGTGCGAGGCGATCGTCGGCGCCAGTTTGTTGCGCAGGACGTTGACCGAAATCCCCATCGCCTGCGCCAGCGCATCGATGCCGCCGGGATACGCGCGCGCCACCTTGTAGAGCGCGTCGTGTTGATTCATGTCCAAGTATTTGCGTGTCATGGTGAAGCGTGCCTTTTATTACCGATGCAACCGAGCTTGCGCGGCGCTATGCTGTTTTTCATTCAACTTCTTTGTGAAAAGACATCATGAAGTCATTTCGATCCGCGCTGCTTTTGATGGTTTGTCTTGCGTTCGCAAGCAACGTGCCGGCGGAAGCGCGTCCGGCTTCACATTCTGGCACATCGTCGTCGTTTAAAAGTGGATTTTCTTCACAAAAGAACAACTCCACCGTGCACCGCCAGCCGTCCGCGCCGCCCGCCAATCGCCAGAGCGGCCCCGGCGCCTTCGGCAAGCAGGCCGGTTCGCCGGCCTCGGCCCAGCCGTCGCGCAATACCTCGGCGATGTCGCGCGATGTCGACCGCAGCGCTGCCAATGACCGCGCGCTGCAGACCTATGACCAGCGCCGCGCTGCCGAAAACGCTCGCCCCTTGCCGCCGCTGAACGACACTTTGCGCCAGCCGCAGCAGGCGCAGCGTCCGTCGCCCGCCTATCAGGCGCCCTATCCGGCGCCGGGGCCGGTGTACCAACAGCCGTCGTCCGGCAACGGGATGATGGCCGGCGTGATCGGTTTCATGCTGGGCCGGGCGATGAGCCAGAGTCACCAGCCGGTGGCCTATCCGACCACCAGCGGCAACCAGCCGACTCCGGCGCCCGCGCCCGCCGACACCGGCGCAGCGACTGGCGCGGCAGCGGCCGGCATCCCGGACGGTACGGGGATGGTGGGCGGCATGCCTGGATTGGGCGATGCGCCGACCGCCACCGCTGCACCCGCCGCCCCGGCAGCGCAAGCGCCGCCCGAGCCATCGTTCATGGCCAGCGTGCTGCGCCTGTTCGCTTGGTTGTCGGTGCTGAGTTTGCTGGGTTGGGCGGCCGTGTACTCGGTGCGCAAGTTCCGCCGCCTGCGCGCCGGACCGAATTATTCGTTTGAAAGGAATTGATGATGGGCTGGACCGATGCATACAACTACCTGCGCAATGGCGCGGCCAAGCTGGCCGGCAACGATGCGCCGCGCACCGATACCGATCTGCCGCTGGGCGCGCGCATCGGCAGCGTGGTCGGCATCCAGCAGTCGCCGCTGCTGCGCGCGGTGACCAACGGTTCGCTGATCGCGCTGCCGGATGCCGACGACACACGCATCGTGGCCGTCTCGCAGATCCGGCTCAAGCAGTCCGGCGGCTTGTATCGCTACTACCTGGAAACCGGCGACCGCGACGACAAGGAGAAGTTCCTCCAGGTCTACCAGAACGCCAACGGCGAAGTCAGCGAGGTGATGTATTGCAGCCAGCTGGCGCGCGTGATTCCGGAAACGGTGGAGGACCAGGACGCCTACACCGGACGCGCCGGCGCCGGCCTGGGCGACCGCAGCTACACGCTGTGGCGCGAGCAGCTGGCCGATCTGGGCCTGGATCTGGAACTGGTGTTCGGCGCCAATGAGGGCGTCGATTACTGGCGCGATGCCGGCGATCCGGAAGTGGCCTATGTGCCGCCCTTCACCGGCACCGAAACGCGGCTGGACGACGCCACGGGCAACACCGGCCTGCGCCAGGAGATGTATTTCATGCCGTATGTGCGCGAACTGCGCAGCGGCGGCCACGAATATTTGCTGATCACGACGGAAATCATCCACAGCGTGAACGGCGACCACGGAAAACGCGGGATCCATGTCGACTTCGTCATCGGCATCCCGGTGGAGCAGCAACGCATCGTTATCCAATGATGCGCAACTTTGATTGAGGAAGACTGACATGAGCAACTTGAATGGCTGGGGCCTGACCGCGCGACTGATTACCAAGCATTTCGGCGCGCTCGGCAATCGCGTGTCCGAGGCGATCGCCAACTTCGACCCGGAAACCGCCACCGAGGCCGACCGCGACCGTCTGGCCGATAACCTGCGCAGCGTCGCCCAGAAACTGGCGGCCGCCCGCGCCGCCTTCGACAAGGAAGCCAGCGACGTGGTCCAGCTGCGCCAGCTGATCGCCACCGACGAGCAGGCCGCCGGCACCCTGGCCGATCGCCTGGCGACCGGCAAGATTTCGGAAGCGACCATCACCCTGTTCTGCGATGAACTGGAAGGCAACAAGGCGCGCTTGCCGCAGGAGCTGCAGGAGGAAGCCGACGCCAAGCAGTACATGAGCGAGCTGCAAACCATCGTCGATGCGCTGTCGAAGCAGCTGTCCGAGTTCGATGCGCAGGCGAAGAAGGCCTTGCAGGCGCTGTCCTCGGCCCGCGCTCAGCAGGATCTGCAGCAGCTGCGCGCCGAACGCCAGGCCCAGTTGACCGGTTTGCAGGGCATGCGCGGCCAGTCGAGCGCTCTCAGCGCCCTGACCCGCCGCGCCGAAGCGATCCGCACCGACGCCGAAGGCTTGCGCATCGTCACCGATATCGGCCAGAAGCCGCTGGACCAGGCCGCCGAGCTGGAGGCGATCCGCAAATCGGTGAGCCAGCCGGCGCTGGGCAACGAGTCGGCGCTGGCGCGTTTGCAGCGCCTGTCCGGCCAGAGCAGCGAGCCGCTGGCGCTTGCAAAGTCCTGATCGGGCTACAATATAGGCCGGAGGCATCGCGTTGATGCCGCCGGTTTTATATTTTTAGATTGGAATGAATATGCAAGCGATCCCGCCATCAGAGTCCCTCATCGAATACCCGAGCGACTTCCCGATCAAGGTCATGGGTCCGACTCATATCGATTTCGCCCCGGCCATCATTGTGGTGGTGCAAAAGCATGACAAGGAATTCCATGAGGGCAAAATGGAAGTGCGTCCATCGGGCAAGGGCAATTACACCGGCCTGACCTGCACCGTGCGCGCCATCAGCCGCGAGCAGCTCGACGCGCTGTACACCGAGCTTTCGGCGCACCCGATGGTCAAGATCGTCATGTAAGGTGCTGGCGCTGGAAGGCGGCGATTTCTTCCAGCAGCCACTCGCGGAACGCCACCACCTGCGGCTTGCCGGCCGCGCCGGGCGGCGAGACGAAGTAATACTCATCCGGGCTGGGCGTCGCGATGTCGAACAGCCGCAGCAATTGCCCGGAGGCGATCTCCTGCATCGCCACCACGTGCCGCACCAGCGCCACGCCGTTGCCATCGGCAGCGGAACGAATCAGCATCGATAAATCCTCAAACAGTAAGCCGCCCGACGGCTCCGGAAAGTCGACTCCGGCCGCGTGCAGCCACGGCGTCCAGCGTTCCACCGAGCGCAGCAGCGCGTGCCCGGCCAGGTCATTCGGTACGGCAGGCAGCTTGCCGCCGCGATAGTGGGGACTCACTACAGGGTAGTAGACGTCGCCCATCAGCCGCACCGCGACCATGCCCGGATAGTTGCCGCGTCCAAAGCGGATACCCACGTCCACCCCCTCGCGCGCCAGATCTTGCATATGGCCGCTCGACTGCAGTACCACCTCGATATCCGGATAACGCTCGATGAAACGCCCGAGCCGGGGCGCCAGCCAGCGCGCCGCAAACGAGGGTATCGAGGTGATGGTCAGCCGCTGGTGGATGCTGGCCGCGCGCATGGCGTCGGTGGCGGCGCCGATGTCGGCGAAGGCTTTGCCCAGGAACTGGGCGAACTTCAGGCCGTCGTTAGTTATTTTCACCTGACGGCCGTTGCGCACGAACAGTTGCCGGCCCAACTCCTCTTCCAATCCACGTACCTGATGGCTGATGGCGCCGTGCGTCAGGTGCAACTCCTCCGCCGCGCGCGAGAAATTCTCGTGCCGGGCCGCCGCCTCGAAGGCGCGCAGAGCGGAAAAATTGGGCAGCCGGCGAGCCATTCTGTGGATAACTTTGTGAATAAAACTAACAAGAATTGCGAAAATATACCGTTATACAGGCACTTAGACAAGGTTTACTATGTGAATAAATCTACCCAAGCCGGAGCCGCCATGTCTTTTGAACTGTACGTCGATAGCCTTTTCACCAGCCCTTACGCCTTGTCGGCTTTTGTCGCGCTTACCGAGAAAGGCCTGCCGTTCACCGTCAAGACCTTGGATCTGGCCAGCGGCGCGCAGAAACAGGCCGACTTCGCCGACCGCGCCACCACCGCCCGCGTGCCGGCGCTGGTGGACGGCGATTTCGTGCTGACCGAGTCCAGCGCCATCACGGAATACCTGGAGGAATGCTTTCCGCCGCCGGAGTACGTGGCGCTGTATCCGCAGGAGCGCCGCCAGCGCGCGGTGGCGCGCCAACTCCAGGCCTGGGTGCGCAGCGACCTGATGCCGGTGCGCGCCGAACGCGACACGGAAACGGTGTTTTTCGGCAAGGCGAGTGCACCGCTGAGCCCGTCCGCCCAGGAAGCCGCCGCCAAGCTGGTGCACGTGGCCGAACGGTTGGTGCAAGGTCCGCTGCACCTGTTCGGCGACTGGTCGATTGCCGACGTCGATCTGGCGATCATGCTCAGCCGCCTGGTGCGCAACGGCGATCCGGTGCCGGCCAAGGTCAAGGAATACGTGGAATTCCAGTGGCAGCGCCCTTCCGTGCAGCAATGGCTGGAGCGCCACCAGCCGGGATAACGTCGCTCCCGCAGCAGCGGGAGCCCATACTTGGCATGGATTCCCGCCTACGCGGGAACGACGGATAGCGCGGTGCTTTATAATGGCGGCATGACGTCTCCTACCTTCCCTGAGATCAAGCATCTCGGCAAAGCCGACTACGACAGCACTTTCGCCGCCATGCGGGCCTTCACCGACGCCCGCACGCCGGACACGCGCGACGAAATCTGGATCGTCGAGCATGCGCCCGTCTACACGCTGGGCCTGGGCGCGGACCGTGGCCACCTGCTGGCCGGCGCCTCGGAGATTCCGGTGGTGCAGACCGACCGCGGCGGCGAAGTCACCTATCACGGCCCCGGCCAGGTGGTGATCTACCTGCTGATGGACCTGCGCCGCAACAAGCCGGGCGGCAAGCTGTTTGCGCGCCAGTTTGTGCATAAAATCGAGCAAGCCATCATCAATGTCCTGCAGGCGTATAATCTCGACGGTGAGCGCGTGGAAGGCGCGCCGGGCATCTACATGGCCGGCGGCGACCACCAAGGCGCCAAGATTGCCGCGCTGGGCTTGAAGGTACGCGGCAATGGCTGCACCTACCACGGGCTGTCGCTGAATGTGGCGATGGATCTGGCCCCGTTTTCCTGGATTAATCCTTGCGGCTATGCCGGACTGGAAACAGTCGACATGCGTACTGTTGGCGCAACGGCAATGCTGTCCGATGTACAACAGCAGCTCGCCGACGAACTGATCCGCGTACTGGCACCAAACGAATAAACTGACTATGACTTCCGACACCACGACCGTAGCGTACAACCCGAGCGAAAAGCAAAAAGGCGCGAGCAAGACTTCGCGCATCCCGATCAAGATCGTGCCGATCGAGCAGGTCGAGCGCCTGAAGAAGCCGGACTGGATCCGCGTGAAAGCCGGTTCGCCGAACACCCGTTTCTACGAAATCAAGGAAACGCTGCGCGAGAACAAGCTGGTCACCGTATGCGAAGAAGCGAGCTGCCCGAACATCGGCGAATGCTTCGGCAAGGGCACGGCCACCTTCATGATCATGGGCGACAAGTGCACTCGCCGCTGCCCGTTCTGCGACGTCGGCCACGGCCGTCCGGATCCGCTGGACAAGGATGAGCCGACCAACCTGTCGCACACCATCGCTAAGCTGCGCCTGAGCTACGTGGTGATCACCTCGGTGGACCGCGACGACCTGCGCGACGGCGGCGCCCAGCACTTTGTCGAGTGCATCTCCAACACCCGCGCGCTGTCGCCGAAGACCCAGATCGAAGTGCTGGTGCCGGACTTCCGCGGCCGCCTGGAAAAAGCGCTGGCGATCTTCGCAGACGGCTTGCCGGACGTGATGAACCACAATCTGGAAACCGTACCGCGCCTGTACAAGGAAGCGCGTCCGGGTTCGGACTATATGCACTCGCTGAAGCTGCTGAAGGACTTCAAGGCCATGTATCCAGGCGTGAAGACCAAGTCGGGCATCATGGTCGGCCTGGGCGAGACAGACGAAGAAATCCTGCAAGTGATGCGCGACATGCGCGAGCACGACATCGACATGCTGACCATCGGCCAATACCTAGCGCCGTCGAACAGCCACCTGCCGGTGCGCCGTTACGTGCACCCGGACGTGTTCAAGATGTTTGAAGAAGAAGCCTACAAAATGGGCTTCAAACACGCCGCCGTCGGCGCCATGGTGCGCTCCTCGTACCACGCGGACGAGCAAGCCCACAACGTACTGGCCGCAGGCTAAAACAAAAGGCTCCGCAAGGAGCTTTTTTTCGTCCCGATGCTAGACTGGATTCAGCCATGCGGAGGATATATGGCGATCGTTGATATTCAGCAGGCGAAGACGCAGTTTTCCAAGTTGGTCGAAGCAACGGCCAGCGGTGAAGAAGTTATCATCGCGAAAGCAGGTAAGCCCATGGTTCGACTGATTCCTGTCTCGTCACCACGCGTCGAACGCAAAATAGGCGGGATGGAAGGGAAAATCTGGATAGCGGACGATTTTGACGGTCCGCTGCCAGAAGAAATTCAGCGGGCTTTTGAAGGACGCTAAATGCGCCTGTTACCGGCTTGGTTGAGGTGATATGACTACGCGTCCAGGCCTTTGAGGAGGACTTCGGCGACGGTTTGGTTCATGTCCTGGCCGCGCTCGGTGGCGAGGGCGTGCAGGCGTTTGACCAGTTCGTCGTTCAGTTTGACGGCGAATGGCACCAGGCCCAGCGCCTGGTCGCGCTTGCGTTGTTCGCGTTTGTCGATCACGGCATTGTTGGCGTTGCCGAAGGCGGCGCCTGGTGCGCCCATCTTGCCCATCAATTTCTTGGCGTCGGCCTTGGCCAAATCTGTTTTTTTCATGCTGAGATCCTCTTTAAAGAAGCCATTTTACTGTATCCAGCACCGGCAAAAATTAGTAATATTTCCACGTTGATCGCCATAGGATAGCCAGCAAGATGAGCGTACGGATTGAGGAGTCGTGGAAGCAGCAGCTTCAACAGGAGTTCGAGCAGCCCTACTGGGAATCCTTGACGTCCTTTGTGCGTGCCGAATACGCCGCCGGGCAGTGCTGCCCCGCCGGCAAGAACATCTTCCGCGCGTTCGACCTTACGCCGTTCAACGACGTCAAAGTGGTGATCCTCGGCCAGGACCCCTACCACACGCCCGGCGCCGCCATGGGCTTTTGCTTCTCGGTCCCGGAAGGCAATCGTCCCCAGCCGAGTCTGCAAAACATCTTCCAGGAACTCCAAGGCGACTTGGGCGTTGATCGCCGCCAGACCGATTTGTCGGACTGGGCGCAGCAAGGCGTGTTCTTGCTGAACAGCGTGCTGACCGTGCGTGCGCGCGAAGCCGGCTCGCACGCCAACAAGGGCTGGGAAACTTTCACCGACAGCGCCATCCGCGCCCTCTCGCTACAACGTGAAAACATCGTCTTCATTTTGTGGGGCAGTTACGCCATCGCCAAGCGCGCGCTGATCGACAGCCGCAAGCATCTGGTGATTACGTCGCCGCATCCGTCGCCGTTCTCCGCGCACAAAGGCTTCTTTGGCAGCAAGCCGTTTTCACGCGCCAACGATTACCTGAGCGCCAACGGTCACAGCCCTATCCACTGGGCTTCAACGTCAAACGCGCGTTCGATAAACCACACCACCGCCACCAGCGCAATCAGGGCCGAGCCGGCCGTCAGCAGCCGGCGATAGAACCACGTATGGCGCAGCACATACGCCAGCGGCAGAAACGCTGCGACGATGCATAGCTGCCCGATTTCCACGCCGAGGTTGAAGCCGAGCAAGCTGCTCAGCAGCGCGCCTTGCGGCAGGCCGAGATCGATCAGCACGCTGGCAAAACCAAAGCCGTGGATCAGGCCGAAGCCGAACGCCGCCCACGGCCGCCGGCCGCGAAACAGCGGGTAGATGTTGTTCATCGCCGCCAGCACCACCGACGCTGCAATCGCCGATTCCACCAGCCGCGACGGCAGCGACACCAAGGACAGACTTGCCAGGCTCAACGTGAGCGAGTGCGCCAGCGTGAATGCGGTCACGACTTTCAGCACATCGATAAAGGCGCCGCGCAGATTGTCGGCCGGCGCCGCCAGCAGCACGGCAGGCAGCAGCAGCGACAGCAGGAACAGGATGTGGTCGTAGCCGATCCAGATATGCCACACGCCATCCTTCACGTAGGCGGCGAACTGTTCCAGCTTGTCCGGCGTTGCCAGCGACAGGCGCTGCTGCGCATGGGCTGGATCGAAGATCGCGGTGGACGTCACGCCATCGTGCGTCAAGCGCAGCAAGCCTTTGTGCTGCGGGTCGAGATCGGCAAACAGCCGGTAGCCGATGTCCAGCATCGTCACCGGCGCGGCACAGGCGGCCTCGAATCGCAGCACGGTGTAGGCGCCATCGGTGTGGTGATCGATCAACTGCGCGCCGGGCGTGATGCGGCAGGCCGCGCCATCGGCGGCGATGCGCAAGTGCTCCAGGGCGTACGCCGCAATGGCGGCATGACGCGCACGCACCTCGTCCCACGTCAGCTGGCCGTCGCCGTCCTGATCGAGGCCGATGGCGTAGTCCAGGTCGCGCAGCGCGATATCCCATTGTCCGGTGATGCGCTGGTCCTGCACGTCGAGCGAGAGATAGCTGTCGCTGGGCTTGTGCGCTTGCGCGGGCAATGCGGCGCAGCACAGCAGCAAAACAAACAGTAGCCGTTGCATCATATACCCGCCTTTAATTGACGGATCAGGCGCGCGGCCACCACATCTTCCGTCCCATGCGCGGTGATCCATTCGGTGACCGGTTTGGCGGCGCCGGCATCGCGCGCCTGCAAGGCCGCTTGCAGGTAGATGCGGATATCGGCCGTTTCCTTTTGCACCGCCCAGTTTTTGCGCGCCAGTGCGAGCGCGGCGGCGGTGTCGCCACGCAGCAGCAGTTCGAAGCGCGCCTGTTCGCGCTGGTGCACGGTGTCGCCGCGTTGGGCGGCGGCGTCGAAGCGGGCCGCCAGCTCCTTCACGTCGGCCTGCATGGCGCTGCGCTGGCCCAGCTGCTGCAAGGCCAGCGCGCGGCGCAGCAGCAGCGCATCGATGCGGTCCTGGCCGCGCAACAGTGTCAGCACATCGGCGCTGCGTCCTTGTTCCAGCAGGAGGTCGGCGTAAGCGCCTTGCAGATAGCTGTCGCGTGGATCGAGCGCCAGCGCCTGAAGGAAGCGCGCCTCGGCCGCCTTGCCATCCCCGCGTCGCTGCGCCATTTCGGCCAGCAGCGTGAGCGCCCATACTTTCAGCTCGGCCGGTGCGTCGGCGTTGCGTGTCAGCGTCAGGTCCAGCAGTTGCTCGCTGCGTTCGGCCTTGCCCGTCATCGCGCCGACGTTGGCGATGCAGCTAATCGTCACCAGCTCGACCGACAAGCCGGACACGCGCGCGCAACTGGCGGTGGCGGCGGTGTAGTCGCCCTGCACGCTTTGCACGGTGGCCTGCGTCAGCCACGCTTGCCCGTTGCGCGGATCGGCGGCCAGCACCGCTTTCAGGTCGGCCAGGGCCGGCGCGAAATGGTGCGTGCTTTGCAGCAGCGTGGCGCGCAGCAGGCGCACCTCCGCCGGCGGCGCGGCCTGCGTCCACCATGGCGCCAGCGCCGCCTGGGCGTAGCCGAGGTAGCGCGGATCGGTTTCGCTGCGGCCCAGCGCGATGAAGCGGCGCGCGGCGGTGGTCGCCAGCGCCACGTCGTTTGGCGTGGCTTGCAGCTGGCTGCGCAAGCGGCGCAATTCCTGCTGCAGCGGGTCGCCACGGCGCGGCACGGTTTCCACCACTTGCGCGCCGCTGGCCGGAATATAGGGTGCCGCCTGCGCCAGGGCAGCGGTGCAACATGCCAGCGCGAAAATCAATTTATGCATGATGTATTCGAAAAGAAAAAGCGGGCGTGTCAACGATCGACGCCCGCTGTTGCTTACTTCAAAATCACCGGCTCGGTGTCTTCCGGCGCGGTGGCTACCACGGTGTCGGTGGCTTGCGGTTCGGTGGTGGTTTCGTTGCCGTCGCCAATGAATGCCAGCACGGCGGTGACGAAGCTGTCGACCATGGACACCGGCGGCGTCACCGGCGGCGGCGTGGTCGGCGTATCGTCATGATGGCTGCTGCCGCACGCACTCAAGAACAGCAGGATGAGGATGCCCAGGTATCTCATGGCGCCCCCCGCATGGCTTGGGCCGTCGAGGCGCTTTGCGGCGAACCGGCGATCGGCGTTTTCAGGTATGGGAAGCTGGCGGTGAAGTAGCTGTCGTCGAGGTAGGCGCCGTCGGTGAAGTGCAGGCCGCCGGCGGGAGCGTCGGCAGGCGCGCAGCCCAGGTTCAGCGTGCACAGATTGCCCATCACCACGCGCAACGCGATGTCGACCACGTCGTCGCCAGGGCGGCGGCCGTTAGGGAAGCCGGCATTGTCGCCGCCGATCACACCGAGGCGGTTCTGTTTGCCCATGGCCGCTGCCGGCGTGGTGGTATTCAGGCGCAGCATTTCCGAAGCGGTGACCGTGGCGGGCTGGTTCAGGCCTTTCACGCCGGTCAAGAAGGTCGCCACCAGGTCGTTGCGCGGGAAGTTGGTCGGCGCCTTGGCGCCGGCGCTGCCGTACAGGATTTCAATCAACGCAGGCAGCGTTGGATTGGTGACGTAGGTGGCGAATTGCGCGTCGCCGCTAGGCTTGCTGGCGTTGAAGGTGTCCTTGTCCTTCAGGCCGATCACCACTTCGTTCACCAGCGGCATGCCCAGGCGCGATACCTGGGTCCAGGCGCCGCCCTCTTTCGATGGCGTGCTGGTGTTCGGCGTTGGATTCAGCAGACGGCCCTGGCGCACGCTGGCGGTGGTCCAGCCGCCGATCACCGGGTCTGTGCCGGTACTGGCGGTCAGGCACGAGGCGGCCACTTCCAGCTCGATGGCGGTGACGTTCTTGTCGGCCAGATCATCGCGTGCGGCCTTCTCGGCATTGGCGGCAAACTCGGTGGCCGGTGCTTTGATGTTCACGAGGTCAAACGTCTCGCCGAGGTTGACGGCGAACGGATCCTTGCGCTGGCCAACGAACACGCGCGCCGGCGTGCTGCAGCCGGGGATATTGACGTTGTAGACGTGCGCGGCCGCGTAGCTGGCGTAGTTCGGTATCGACTTGTTGCCGATATTGTCGAGTGGCTTGTCGAAGGTGGTGGAGCCGTCGCCGGCGTTGGTGACCGCCGCCTTGGTGCCGGTGCGGCGGTCGCCGCGCACCACGTTAATGGTGTAGGTCTCGCGCACGTTGGCGCCGGCCGCGTTGGGCGCTGCGATGGCGCCGCCGTTGATGACCAGCGGAATCGAAACTTGCTTGCCGCCCACGGTGAGCTTGGTGTCTTTGTTGGTGTTATTGAAGCGGAACTGGAACGTCAGGTCTTCCTTGGCATCGCCGTTGTTGTCGATGTGGATCTCGTACAGCGCGTTCGGGTCCATGGCGAAGTAGTTGGGGCCGCCATAGGCGTCCTGCAGCGGTATATAGTCGGCGATCAGGGTAACGAAGTTGGCGCGGCCGCTTTCGTAGCTGCGGAACATATAGAAGTCGGTGCCATCGACCTTGGGGCTTTGCGTAATGAATGGTGCTTCGCGATGGCTGGACGCCAGCGCCGCCGGCAAATAGATGCCGGCCAGCGCGCCTGCAACGGCAAGGCGTACTGCGTGATTGATCATGGTTTGCATCTCGCTTCCTCCGAATGAGTTGACCTTCTGTGGGTACTGCAGGCTGATATACGTGCTGCGTGGTGCGTCGGATTCAGATTCGATAAGATTAATTTTTAGAAATGAATTTAGAACTGATGACTAAGGGTCAGGCGCAGCGTGCGCGGCTCGACAGGATGAAAGTGCACATCGCTGACGCCCTCGGCCGGCTCGCCCGCCAGGCGCGAGCTGTAGTAGTAGTCAATGTCGCTGGCGCGACGGTTGAACAGGTTAAAACCGTCCAGCGTGAGCCGGGTGTTACGGCTGAGCTGGTAGCCGATGCGGCCATAGGCCAGCATGGTGGAGGCTGAGCGCACGCTATTGTCTTCGACCAGTGGACGCTGGCCGAAGTAGCGCAACTCAAGGCCGCCGAACCAGCGGCCGATGTCCTTGGCGGTGACGCCAAGCGATACCACTTTGACCAAGGCTTCCGGCACGTGGTTCCCCACCGGGTCATGCTGGCGATAGCGTGCGCGCGAGGCCGACAGGTCGAGGTCGAACAGCAGCCACGGCGCGGCGATGTAGTGGTTGTTCCATTCCACGCCGGTGCGGCGGCTGGCGCGGCTCGGTTCGGTCTGGCCGCTGTCGCCGGCGTATACCAGTTCCGAATCGATATCGAGTCCCCACAGCGCGAGCGAACTTTGCAGGCCGGGCAGCCATTCGCTGCGCACGCCCAGCTCGGCGCCGCGCGTGCCCACCAGCGGCGGCGCGGGATCGGGCCCGGTGACGCCGCGCGCGTCGTTGCTGTGGAAGCCGGCGCCGTAGTTGATGAAGTACTCGGTCTTTTGCCATGGGCCGAAGATTAGCGACAGCTTGGGCGAGAACTTGTGGGCGTTGGCGCGCTCGTCGTTGACCTTGAAGCGGTAGGCGTCATAGCGCAGGCCGGCGATGCTGCGGAAGGATGGCGTCCAGTAGCTGGTGTTTTCCGCATATAGGCCAAGGCTGGATTCGTCGATGCGGTCCTCGCGTACGGTGCTGAGGCGCTGACGCTCCCTGGTGGCGTACAGGCCGATGGGGGAGAGATGGTCGTAGCGCGCCTGCAGGCCGAGCTTGTTGCGCATCTCGATGCCGCCGACGTTGCTGATCCAGGCGCGGCTGACACTGCCGCCGCCCATGGTGCGGCGCTCGCTCTGCTGGAACTGGTCGCCGTTGACGGGATCGTTGAGCAGATAGGTGAAGTTGCTGTACAAGTCCAGGCTGGAGCGCAGCAGGTAGGCCGAGGCTTCGGTGATCTGTTCGTTGTCGCGTTGATGCATCTGCCACGCCAGGCTGGTGCGGCTCGCGCTGCCGCCATCGCTGGGATCGAGGCTGCCGAAGCGGTCCAGCTGGCCCGACTCCACCGCGCGCAGCGGCACCTGGTCGGTGGCGTTCCAGCGGTTGCGGTAGGCCATGGCGTTGATGCTGTAGCCGTCTTGGGCGTCGCCACGGCTGTAGCGCAGCGTGCCGCTGAACTTGCGCACCTGCTCCGGGACTTGCCACGGCCCGTCGTTGCGGCTGATTTCCAGCCCGTACAGCAGCGTGCCGCCAGCGGCGTCGAAAGAATCGGCCAGCACGCCGCGCTGATAGCCGTAGCCGCCCACGGTCAGGCTGGCGATGCCTTGCTTGAGCTGGTCCTGCAGACGCAAGTGCGCAGCGCCGGCCGAGGAAAAGTCGCCCTCATCGGCAAAGTAGGGGCCCTTCTTGTAGTCGATGCGCTGCACCAGCTCCGGGATCAGGAAGTTGAGGTCGGAATAGCCCTGGCCGTGGGCGTTGCTGCGCATGTTGACGGGCATGCCGTCGACCCAGGTGGCGAAGTCGGTGCCATGGTCGAGGTTGAAGCCGCGCAGGAAGTATTGGTTGGCCTTGCCGTCGCCGCTGTGCTGGGTGACGATCATGCCGGGCACGAACTCCAGCAGTTCTCCGGTGCGCAGCGCCGGGCGGTTGGCGATCAGGCTGGCGGTGACTGTGCCCTGGCTGGCCGCGTCGCTGCTGCCGACGGCGTTGTCGTAGTGTGCCAAAACCACCACGCTGGCCAGCGTTGCGTCGTTGCCTTCGGCAGTGGCCATGGCGGCGCCATGCAAAGCGCTGGTCAGCAGTGCGGCGATGGTGCAGGTGCTCTTCATAGTGTCTCCGGCCGGTCTTGTCGATTGCTTCAAGTTGTCAGCCATATACGGGCTGAAAGACGGAGCGGATTCAATTTCTTTTTGTGCGCGGACGGGAATGTGATAATTTGCTCACGCTTGAGGTTTTATTCCTTTTACTGATAAGGCATGCAGTGGCCGACACCAATACCCTCGATCCCCAGCAACTCCGCACCTGGCTGCAAGGCGCCGCCCGGCGTGACGCCACTGCCTTCCGTTCGCTTTATGATGCGACCTCAGCGAAACTGTTTGGCTTCGCGCTGCGTATATTAGGTAAGCGCGAACTGGCCGAAGAGGTGCTGCAAGAAAGTTTCGTCGCGATCTGGCACAACGCCGGCAGCTATCAAAGCCATTTGGCCGCACCGATGACGTGGATGACCACGGTGGTGCGCAACAAGGCTTACGATCTGCTCCGCCGCAGCGACAGTGCCGCCGAAATCGATAGCGACCAATTTGACGCCGACATCATGAACGCCTTGCACGACCCCGCTGCCACGCCCATCGAGGCGCTTGAACTGAGCCAGGACGCCAAGGCTCTGGCCCGCTGCATGTCCGCGCTGGAAGGCTTGCATCGCCAAGTATTGGGACTGGCGTTCTTCCACGACCTGTCGCATAGCGAAGTGGCGCAGCAGCTGGCGCTGCCGATCGGCACCGTCAAAACCTGGATACGCCGCAGCCTGGAGCGTTTGAAGACCTGCCTGGCGAAAGGCGACCGCCCATGAATATCCGCGACAACGCGCCCCTGCGCGACAAGCTGGCCGCCGAATATGTGCTCGGCACGCTGAAAGGCGGCGCCCGCCGCCGCTTCGAAGGCTATATGCACAACGACGCCGCGCTGCGCATGCTGACGGTCGAATGGCAGGACCGGCTGGTGCCGATGGCGGAATTCGCCTCCGCGCAGCAGCCGCGCAAGCAGGTGTGGGACAGCATCGAGCGCCGCCTGAATCTGCGGCCGGCGCGCGCCGGCTGGCTGGAATCGCTGAACTTCTGGCGTTCGCTGGGCGTGCTGTCGACCGCCGTGGCGGCCCTGCTGGTGGTGGTGATAGGCCTGCGTGTGCTCGATACGCCGCAACTCGATTACGTCGCCACGCTGACCGATGAAAAATCGCAGACCGCCCTGGTGCTGACCGGCGACGCCGGCCGCAAAGCGCTGACCGTGCGCCTGGTCGGCAACGCGCCGGTGGCCAGCGACAAGCAGCTGCAGCTGTGGGCGGTGCCGAAACAGGGCAATCCGCGTTCGCTGGGCTTGCTGGCCGACAAAGGCGAGGTCAAGCTGGCGCTGACCGGCAGCGCCGTGGGTGACGACGTGGCATTGCTGGCGGTATCGCTGGAACCGAAAGGCGGCTCGCCCAATCCGAATGGCCCGACCGGCCCTATACTCTACAAAGGCGTGTGGGTACGCGTAATGTAAGGGAAGAGTATGAATGCTGAAAAATTTAACGTCGATTACTTCAACACCTTCGGCAAGGGCACCTTGCCGGATCATCTGGGCATCGTCATCACCTCGGTGAAGGAAAACGAAATCGTCGCCGAGTTTGCCGTCACTGGCAATCACCTGGCGCCGAACGGTTTCCTGCATGCCGGCAGCGTGGTCACCCTGGCCGACACCGCTTGCGGCTACGCCTGCTTCTCGCACCTGCCCGAAGGCGCGCAGAATTTCACCACCATCGAACTGAAATCGAATCACCTCGGCACTGCGCGCGAGGGCACGGTGATGGCCACGGCCAGCGCCGTGCACTTGGGCCGCACCACCCAGGTTTGGGACGCCACCGTCATCAATAAAGATACTGGCAAAACAATAGCGTTGTTTCGTTGCACCCAAATGATTCTCTATCCCAAGTAAAATGAGGGCGATTTGATTTCCATCTGATAAATTGCACTCAAGCCCAGCCCCTGCTGAATTGTCTTTATCACGTTTTCCCTTCAAGGACTGATATGAAAAAATTCATCACGCGGGTTGGCTGCAGCCTGCTCTTTGCCTCGTCGCTGGCCATGGCGCAAACGCCCTACACCGACGACGCCACCTACCAGGGCCTGGGCGGCAAGGAAGGCATCAAGAAGATCGTCGACACCTTCGTCACGCTGGTGCTGGCCGATCCGCGCATCAAGGACAACTTTACCGACTTCGATATTCCGCAGATCAATGCGCGCCTGCAGGAGCAGTTCTGCGAGTTCGCCGGCGGCCCGTGCAAGTACACCGGCAAATACCGCGACAAGACCATGGACGGCGTCGGCACCGTGCGCGACATGAAGACCGTGCACCAGGACCTGAAGATCACCAACGCCATGTTCAACGCGCTGACCGAGGATTTGCAGATCGCGATGGAACAGCACAAGGTGCCAAGCAGCGTGGCGCTCAAGCTGGTCGCCAAGCTGGCGCCCATGCAGCGCGACATCGTCACCAAATAACGGGAGCAGAATAATGAAGAAGATCATTCCCGCTTTGATGGCGGTATTGGTAGGCGGCGCCGCGTCCGCACAATCGACGCCCGACATGGGCAAGCTGCTGGCCACCGGCGGCGTATCGCAGGTGGAAGGCGCGGGCGGCGGCGGCATCACGCCGTGGGCGCTGATCAGCGGCTACGGCACGCGCGACAGCTGGGGCGCCAATGCTCACTACACCTACATCAACACCCAGGACTACAAGCTGGGCAGCTACGGCGTGGCGATCGGCATTGCTGATCGCTTGGAACTGTCGTTCGCCAACCAGGAATTCAAGGGCAGCCTGGCGCCGCTCGACAAGCTCAACATCAAGCAGGACATCGTCGGCCTCAAGTACAAGGTGCTGGGCGACGCCGTCTATGAGCAGGATGTGTGGGTGCCGCAGGTGGCCATCGGCATCATGTACAAGAAAAACAAGGGCATACGCGGACTGGAAGCGCTGGGCGTCACCAACGTCAAGCAGCTCGGCGCCAAGAACGACAGCGGCTATGACTACTATGTCTCGGCCACCAAGATCTATCTGGAGCAAAGCTTGCTGCTGAACGCGACGCTGCGCGCCACCCGCGCCAACCAGATGGGCTTGCTGGGCTTCGGCGGCGACCGCAACGACAGCACGCGCTTGATGCCGGAGTTCTCGGCCGCCTACCTGATCAACCGCCAGTTGGCGCTGGGGGCCGAATATCGCCGCAAGCCGCACAACCTGGGCGTGGACGACGAGAAGGCGTATTACGACGCCTTCCTGGCCTGGTTCCCCACCAAGAATTTCTCGGTGACGGCGGCCTACGCCAACCTCGGCGACATCACCATCTTCAATCCGAAGACGCAGAAAGGGCTGTACCTGTCGGTACAGGCCGGCTTCTAGTAGGATTTGTAGGGCAGGAACTTGCCGCTCAGGACCACCTGAACGCGGTCGCCCTTGGGATCGGCTTCACGCTGGATATCCATCGAGAAGTCGATCGCGCTCATGATGCCGTCGCCGAATTCCTCGTGGATCAGTTCCTTGATGGTGGTGCCGTACACGCTGACGATTTCATACCAGCGGTAGATCAGCGGGTCGGTCGGCACGGCGGTCGGCAGCGAACCTTTGTAGGGCACGATCTGCAGCCAGGCGGCTTCCTCGTCAGTGAGGCCGAACAGTTCCTGCGCCTTATCGGCCTGCTCGCGGTTGAAGGTCATCTGGCCGAGCAGCGCGGCCGTCGTCCATTCCTTGCTCTGGCCAAATTGCTGGGCGAGGTCGGCCCAGCGCATCTTCTTGGCGACCTTGGTGGAGATGATTTTTTGCGTAACGAGCTGGCGATCCATGGCGGCTTCCTTGAGGTTGAGGAGAGCCATACACCATGCAAGCGCCGTGCCAGTCAGCTCTTGAGCGACGCTTCCAGCAGCTTGTGCAGTGCCGGGAAGTCCGGTGCGCCGAGGTAGCGCTTGAGGATTTTGCCATTCTTGCCGATGACGAAGGTGGTCGGCGTCATGGCGACGTCGCCGTAGGCCTTGGCGGCCGAGCCGTCCACGTCCAGCGCCACCTTGAACGGCAGCTGGCGCGTTTCGGCGTAGTTCATCACGTAGTTGGGCGGGTCGTAGCTCATCGCCACGGCGACGAATTCCAGGCCCTGCGCCTTGAACTTGTTGTAGGTGTCGACCATCTGCGGCATTTCGGCCACGCAGGTGGTGCATGAGGTGGCCCAGAAATTGACCATCACCACCTTGCCGCGCAGGTTTTCCGGCGCGATCTTCTCGCCCTTGATGCTGAGGAAGGTGACTTCCGGCGCCACCTCGCGCTTGGCCAGCGCGGTGTAGCCGCCGAAACCGATGGCGGCCAGCACCACGGCGGCGATCACCGGTTTGATCCAGGCGCGAGAGTCGCTCATTGGCTTTGTGCCGAGTTGGCAGGCTTGGCTTGATACGACTTCCACTCGTCTTCCGAGATGTATTCAAACACCTTGACGACCTTGGTCACGCCGCTGACGCCGCGCGCGATATCGGCGCCGATCTGGCCTTCGCGCTGGGTCACGCGACCCTGCAGGTAGACCACGCCGCGCTCGGTCACCACCTGGTAGGAGTTGGCCGAGATATCCTTGGCGTCGACCAGGCTGGCCTTCACCTTGGTGGTGATGATGGTGTCGCTGGAACGTGAGGTGTAGCTGGCCGGGCCGGCGATTTCGAGTTCGTTGATGACGTCGATCACGCCTTCCACGCTGCGGATTTCGCGTTCGATGGCGGCTTTCATGGCTTCGTCGCGCACCTCGCCGGTGACCAGGGCGCGGCGGTTGAAGCTGTTGATGTTGACGTGCGCGGCGTCGCCGCCCACATTGTTGACCTTGATCGCGCTCTTGACTTCAATCGCGCGGTCTTCCGTCTGCGCGCCGAAGGTGCGGCGGTCGGAAGCGGCCAGCGTACCGGAAATCGCACCGCCCGCGACCAGCGCGACGCAGCCCGACAAGGACGCCAGCATGGCGCCGCACAGCACGCTCATGGCCAGCGGACGTTGTACCTTTTTCCAGATAGCGCTGGAATTATTCATTCACATCTCCTCCGAACAGCGCGACGTCGATGCCGTCGCAAATGCAGTGTATGGTGACCAGATGGACTTCCTGGATGCGGGCGGTACGGTCGTGCGGTACACAGATATGGACGTCGGCGTCGGTCAGCATCTTGCCGATGGCGCCGCCGCCTTTGCCGGTCATGGCCACCACGCGCATTTCGCGCTCCAGCGCCGCTTCAATCGCCGCCATCACGTTGCCGGAGTTGCCCGAGGTCGAGAACGCCAGCAGGATGTCGCCGGCCTGGCCGAACGCCTGCACCTGCTTGGAGAAGATCTCACGGTAGCTGTAGTCGTTGGCCACGGCCGTCAGGATCGAGGTGTCGGTGGTCAGGGCAATCGCCGGCAGCGGGAAACGTTCGCGCTCGAAGCGGCCCACCAGCTCGGCCGCAAAGTGCTGCGAGTCGGCGGCCGAACCGCCATTGCCGCAGACCAGGATCTTGTTACCGTTGGACAGCGCCGAGAACATCATCTCGATCGCCTGCGCGATATGCGGGGCGAGGACGGTGGCGGATTGGATTTTGAGTTCGGCACTTTCGTGGAAGTGCGAGAGGATGCGTTGATTATTCATAGTGTGCTGATTATAGTGCAGTCGTCCGGCAGACCGGACAAGCGCTGTTAAAAATGCTTACATCTCCAGCACATTTTGCACCCAGGACAACTTTTCCCCATCGATGGCGACCAGGTCGAAGCGGCAGGGCGGTGGAATTTTGTGGCGTAAAAGATAATATTGTGCGGCGCGCAGCAGACGCTGCTGCTTGGCCGGGGTGACGCTGTAGACCGCGCCGCCGAACTTGCTGCTGGCGCGCTGGCGGACTTCCACGAACACCAGCGTCGGCCCTTCCAACAAAATCAGGTCGATTTCTCCCGCCTTGCACAGGAAATTGCGCTCCCGCAGCGTCAGGCCCTGGGCTTCGAGGTGGGCCAGCGCCCGGTCCTCGCCCAGCCGGCCGAGCCGCTGCTGTAGGGTGCGCGGCATGGCGTCCTCATGGATGCAGTACCGGCTGTGCCGCGCCGTTTTTGTAGATGGCCGATTGCTCGACCCGCTCGAAGCTGGCCGGGCCACGGCCGAAATCGATGGTCAGTTTGCCGGTGACGCCGTCCAGGTGGAAGCGGCCGGCCGGATGGCGGCCGATTTCGCGGGCGATGCGGAAAGCGTCGATGCCGAGCGCGTACAGGCGGGCCATGTCGGCGCTGCCGGGGCCGCTGTGCATGTCCTGCGGGTAGACCATCACCGCAGGATGGTCGCGCTGCACTTGCCACGGCAGGTCCAGCAGGCGCACGCCGTCCAGGTCCTGGGTCGGGAAGGTGCTGCTGCGGCCGGGATTCAGGGCCGAGGTGCCGTAGATCGGCAGGACGCCGAATTGCTCGGTGGGGGCGGCCGGCGGCGGCGGCAGCGCGTCGGCGGTGCTGAAGGTCGGGTTGTCCGGTTCGGTGCTCATGGTGCTGGCCAGGGCCATGCGCAGCTGGCGGGTCTGGTCCGGCCCCATGGCCGAGAACAGCAGCGCGGGCCGCTGCTGGCGCAGGCTGGCGCGTAGCTGCACCAGTTCCGGATCGCTGAGGTAGCCGTCCGGCGCGTTCAATTCAACCGTGCGCAGCTGGCGGCCCTGCTTCTGCCACTGGGCGGCAAAGGCCGAGGCCACGCGGCGCTGCCAGGCGGAACCGGTGACCAGCACCAGCGCGGCGCCGTCCGGCTGCTCGGCGGCGGCCCACACGGCGGCCTGGCGTGCCTCTTCTTCGATCGACAGGCCGATCGCCAGCAGGTTCGGCGGCAGCGGCATGGCGCCCGGCTGGCCGTGGCCTTCCGGATAATTCAGGGCGATGGTGGGCTTGCTGACCAGCGCGCTGCCGGCGACGGTGGCCACCGCCGTGCGCGACAGCGGGCCGACCACGATATCTTGGTCTTGCAGGGCGCGGGCGTAGACGGCCAGGATATCCTGCGGCACATCGCCGGTTTCCAGCACGGTGACGGTGATGTTTTCGCGGTCGCGTTCCCAGCCGGCCATGAAGCCAGCGCGCACGGCATCGGCGGCCGTGCCCAGGGTTTCCGAGCGCAGCGGCAGCAGCAGGCCGATGCGGATCGGCGCGGTCGATGGCGCGCCGGCCTCCCCGGCCGCGCGGGTAACGGCCGGCGGCTCGGCGCTCGGCGCCAGCTGGCTGCGGTCTTCGGGGACTGCGCCGGGCAGGGTGATGGCGAACACTTCGGCCGCCGGTTGCGGCGGTTCAGGCGGAGGCTTGGGCAGGGGCGGCGGCAACGGCCGGGCCACCACCGGCGGCGGCGGACTTGTTTTTGCCGGCTGGGGCGAGCACAATCCCCCCGGCGCGTCGCAAAACGGCGTGCTGCATGCACTCAGCACTGCGGCAGCCATGCACAGCAGCGTCAACCTCACACTTTTCATCCTACCCCCAATGAGCGACCTCGACTCCATTACTATCGCCAGCCTGCCCGTCTTGGGCGAAACGGCGCACCAGACCTATCCTAGCGCAACCTTGTACGTCGTGGCGACCCCGATTGGCAATGTGGCGGATATTAGCCTGCGCGCGCTGCACGTATTGAGCTTGGTCAATGCTGTGGCATGCGAGGACACGCGAAATACCGCCACCTTGATGAATCGCTTCGGCCTGCACAAGCCATTGATTGCCGCGCATCAGCACAACGAACGCGAGGCGGCCGAGACCTTGATTGCCCGTCTGCAGGCCGGCGAGCGCATCGCCCTGGTGTCGGATGCCGGCACGCCGGCCGTGTCCGATCCGGGTGCGCGCATCGTCGACGCAGTGCGGGCGGCCGGCTTGAGGGTGCTGCCGCTGCCGGGCGCATCGGCGGCGGTGACGGCCTTGTCGGCCAGCGGGCTGGTGAACGACCAGTTCTACTTCGTCGGCTTTTTGCCGGCCAAGGCCAAGCAGCGCGAGAATTTCCTCGGCACGCTGCGCGCGGTTACCGCGACCCTGGTGTTCTACGAAGCGCCGCACCGGATACTGGATTGCGCCGCTGCGCTGGCGGCCGCCTTCGAGCCGACCCGCCAAGTGGTGTTCGCGCGCGAGCTGACCAAGATGTTTGAAGAAATCCACCGTTGCCCGCTGTCCGAGGCCGAGGCGTGGATCAAGGCCGATGCGCATCGGGAAAAAGGCGAATTCGTGGTGCTGCTGGAAGGCGCCGCGCCGGCCGATGATGAAAATGATGTCGAGATCGATCGCCTGCTGCAGATTCTGCTGGCTGAGCTGCCTGTTAAACAGGCAGCCGGGCTGGCCGCGCAAATCAGCGGCCGCAAGAAAAACGCGCTGTACGACCGCGCGCTGGTGCTAAAGGACAGCGCTTAAAACTTGCAGCCGTGGTCTTTTTTGTCGAGCAGCCAGATCAGCGGCGATAGCAGGCCGGCGCCGGTGTTCTTGCAATCGGGCCGCTTGGCGGCGTCGATCTTCTTCGCCAGTTCGCCGGCGGCCGGCTCCGCGTAGAGCGGATGGGCTTCCAGCTGGGCCGCCAGGGTGCCGGCCTTGGCGGGATCTTTTTCCTTCGCCACCTTGCGCGCGGTTTTCAGCGCTTCGTTCATGTCGAATTGTTTGGGCTGCTGGTCTGGGTACAGCGGATCGGGCGCGGGCGTCGCCGGCGTCTGGGCCGGTGCTTGCGCCGCGACGGCCGGCTGCTCCAATGCCGGGGACGTGCTGATCGCTGCCGAGCGCGTGGCTGCTGGCGCTGGTGCGCGGTGCTGACGCGGCGCCGGCCTGTCGGGCGGCGGTGGCGGTGGCTCCACCTTGGTGATCGCCACTGGCGGCTTGGGTGGCTGCAGCCAGACCGTCATCACCTTGGCGCGCGCCGACGGTGCGGGCGCATCGGCCGGCAGCCGGTAGGCAAACAGCAGCAGTGCATGCAGCGCCAGCGACACGGCGATACCGGCCGCGACACCCGGTCGTGGGCGCCGGTCGGGCGTATCGAATGAAAAATTGGCACTCATGATTTTTAAATACTAGCATCGAAATAGCGGAGGCACTTGACGGTCTTCCTGCCAGACTGTATTATCTTGCTTCTTCGGAGTGTAGCGCAGCCCGGTAGCGCACCTGGTTTGGGACCAGGGGGTCCAAGGTTCGAATCCTTGTACTCCGACCAAAATTTAAAAACCCTGTTTGATGGCAACGTCAAACAGGGTTTTTTCCATTTCACTCCCGATTTTGGCCCCTTCGTCGCAAGCGCCGTCCGCGCGCGTTGCCGACGTTAGAATGGCTGCATGAAAACCATCCCGCTCCGCCTCAGGCCAGCCCCCATCGAGCACGATCCGGTGCTGGTGCGGCGCTACCGCCGGCAGTCGCTGCTGCGGCTGTGGGCCGGCATCCTGGTCGTCAACGCCGTCGTTGTGCCGCCGCTGCTGCTGCTGATCCTGTCCGCGCTGCCGCCGCACGTGCGTCCGGCAACCTGGGCATGGGGACCGGCGTCCACTTTGTTCATGATGGTGCTCATTCCCGTCGGTGTGACCAGCTCCCTGGTGCAGCAGCATCTGAGCGAGCTGTCCGAGGCCGGCAAGCAGCTGACGGCCGAGATGTTCAGTTCGCGTCCGAGCAGGACGCTGATTTCTCCGCTTGACCCGCTGACCACCTACAACGTCTGCACGGAAACCTTGTCCGGGCTTGCGGTCGGCATGGCGCTGGGCTACGGCGGGCCGGCGGTGTTCCGCTACTCGCCATTTGAAGGCAAGATCCTGATCGGCCCCCGGCGGCCGGTGTGGCTGACGCAATGCACCGAGGTGGTGGTGACCGGCGATGCCGGCAAACCTGTGGAAGTGCGCATCCGCCGCCGCTTCGGCTACGACTTCTTCACCGTGCAGCGCGGCGGCGCCCTGTCGGCCGTGGAAACCGTGGCGGCGCAACTGCGCGCGCAGTTCGAACAGCGCGAACGCACGCTGCGCGCCATCGAGCGCGAGAAGGAACTGGAACGGGCGGCGCTGAACGCCAAGCTCTCGGCCCTGCAGGCGCAGGTCGAGCCGCACTTTTTATTCAACACCCTTGCCAACCTCAAATACCTGATCCGCACCGACGTCGACACGGCGCAGCACATGCTCGATCACCTGGTCGGTTATCTGCAGAACGCGCTGCCCGACATGCGCTCGGTGTCATCGACGCTGGAGCGCGAGCTGGCGCTGGCGCGCAGCTACCTGTCGATCATGCAGATCCGCATGGGCCAGCGCCTGCGCTTCCACATCACGGCGCACGATGATGTGCTAACGCTGCCCTTCCCGCCGGCGATGCTGATCTCGCTGGTGGAAAACGCCATCAAGCATGGGCTGGAGCGCGCCAGCCGACCGGGCGAAATCACCATCACGGCGGTGCTGCACAGCGACGCGCTGCGGGTGCGGGTATGCGATGATGGCGCAGGCCTGACGGAGCAGATGGGGCAAGGCTTCGGCCTCTCCAACATCCACGAGCGGCTGCAACTGCTGTATGGCGAACACGCATCGCTATCGGTAACGGCCGGAGAGCACGGCGGCGTGGTCGCCACGCTGGCCATCGACAAGGAACAAGCATGCCGACAGCATTAATCGTCGAAGACGAACCGCTGCTGATGGCGGAACTGCGCGACCAGCTGCAAGCCCTGTGGCCGGAGCTGGAACTGGTGGGCCACGCGGAAAACGGCGTGGAAGCGGTATCGATGCTGGAAGCGCTGCGGCCGGACGTGGTTTTCCTCGACATCCAGATCCCAGGCCTGAGCGGCATGGAAGCGGCACGGCACGTGGGCGAGGCCACGCAGATCGTGTTTGTCACCGCCTACGCCGAACATGCGGTGCAGGCGTTTGAAGCGGGCGCGGTGGACTACATCGTCAAGCCGGTAACGGCGGCGCGGCTGCTGCAAACGGTCAAGCGCCTGAAGACGCGCAGCGCGGCGCCGGTGCCGGAAGGCGTATGGCGGCAGCTGGCGCCGGCGCCGGTGCAGCACCTGAAATGGATCAAGGCATCGGCCGGCAACACGGTGCGGCTGGTGATGGTGCGCGACGTGCAGTACTTCCAGTCGGACGGCAAATACACGCGCGTGGTCGCGCACGATGGCGAAGCGCTGATACGGCTGCCGCTCAAGACGCTGATCGAGCAGCTGGACCCGGCGCAGTTCACGCAAATCCACCGCGGCGCCATCGTCAACCTGGAAGCGGTGGACCGCATCGACCGCGACGGCACGGCGATGGAGATCCACCTCAAAGGCCGCCCCGAAAAACTCACCGTCAGCGAAGCCTACACGCGCCAGTTCCGGCAGATGTAAATCAAGCTGTACATTCGGGGTCAGTTCCGACATTCGGACACGGGCACAGCCGTAACAGGCGTTACGGCTGTGCCCGTGTCCGAATGTCGGAACTGACCCCGAATCTCAGGCGGCGCGTTTGGCGGCGATGGCGTTGCCGGCGCGGCTGGCGCCTTTGCGGTTGAGGAATTGCGAGATGAACTGGCCCGCATCGACCACGATATCGAGGTCGATGCCGGTGTCTATACCCAGGCCTTGCATCATGTACAGCACGTCCTCGGTGGCGACGTTGCCGGTCGCACCCTTGGCGTACGGGCAGCCGCCCAGGCCCGATACCGACGAGTGGTAGATCGCGATCCCCAGCTCCAGGCTGGCGTAGATGTTGGCCAGCGCCTGGCCATACGTGTCGTGGAAGTGGCCGGACAGGCCGTCCACGCGGAACTCGCTGATCGCGCGCTCCATCACCGCCTGCGTCTTGCGCGGCGTGGCCACGCCGATGGTGTCGGCGATGTCGATTTCGTCGCAGCCCAGGTCGCGCATGCGGCCCACCACGTCGGCCACCGCGTCCAGCGGCACTTCGCCCTGGTACGGGCAACCGAAGGCGCAGCTGATGCTGCCGCGCAGGCGGATGCCCTGCTCTTTCGCCGCTTTTGCCACGCCTTCAAAACGCGCGATCGATTCGGCGATCGAGCAGTTGATGTTTTTTTGCGAGAACGCTTCCGAGGCCGAACCGAAGATCACCACTTCGTTCGCCCGCGCGGCCATCGCCGCTTCAAAGCCCACCATGTTCGGCGTCAGCGCGGAGTAGATCACGCCCGGCTTGCGCGTGATGGCCGCCATCACCTCGGCGCTGGTGGCCATTTGCGGCACCCACTTCGGCGACACGAAGGCGGCCGCTTCGATGTTCTGGAAGCCGGCGCCGGTCAGGCGGTTCACCAGCTCGATCTTGATTTCGGCCGGGACGTTTTCCTTTTCGTTCTGCAGGCCGTCGCGCGGGCCGACTTCGACGATTTTGACTTGCTTCGGTAAGCTGCTCATTTCAGTATCCTAAAGTGCGGTCGACCACGCCGGCGACTTGCGCGCCCGCTTCGGTCTTGCGGATGTTGGAGGCGATCTGCTGCACGCTCTCGCGGCGCAAGGTCAGCGCGGAGATGTGCGGCGTGATGGTGATGCGCGGCTCCTGCCAGAACGGATGCTGCGCCGGCAGCGGCTCGTTGCGGAACACGTCCAGCGTGGCGGCGGCGATGTGGCCGGACTTGATCAGCGCCACCAGGTCCGGCTCCGCGATGTGCGCGCCGCGCGCCACGTTGATCATGTATGAACCTTCCGGCAGCTTGCACATGTTCTTGCGGTCCATGATGTTGCTGGTGTCCGTCGTCAGCGGCAGCATGCAGACCAGCACGCGGCTGCCGCGCAGGAAGGTGTCCAGGCCATCGGCGCCGCTGAAGCACTGCACGCCCGGCAGGGTTTTCTCGGTGCGGCTCCAGCCGCGCAGCGGGAAGCCGAACGGCGCCAGCGCTTCCAGCACGCGCGTTCCCAGCACGCCCATGCCCAGCACGCCGATGGCGAAATCTTCCTTGTGATGCTGCGGCAGCGGCGCCCACGTGCCGGCGCGCGCCTGCGTCTCGTATTCGTCGAAACGGCGGAAGTAGCGCAGCACCGAGTGCGTGACGTATTCCGCCATCTGGATCGCCATGCCGGCGTCTTCGAGGCGGATGATGGGAATGTGGGGCGGCAGCGCGTCGCCGAACTTGAGCAGCGCGTCGACGCCGGCGCCGGTGACGAAGATGGCCTTGACGCTGGCCAGCTCCGGCAGCATGGCTTCCGGCGGCGACCACACGACGGCGTAGTCGCACGCCTGGCATTTTTCACCGGCGTGCCAGATTTCGATCTCGGCCTCCGGCAGGTATTTGCCGAAGTCCTTGATCCACGGTTCGGTCTTGCCGTCGGCGCGGTGTAGCAATATGCGCATGGTGATGCTCCTTACGCCGTCTTGAACGCCAGCAGCGGTGCGCCGTCCGCCACTTGGTCGCCCACGCTGTAGAGGATGTCGTCGATCACGCCATCGTGCGGGGCGGCGATGGTGTGCTCCATCTTCATCGCTTCCATGATGACCAGCGGTTCGCCCTTCTTCACTTCCTGGCCTTTGCTGGCGAGGACGGCGACGACCTTGCCCGGCATCGGCGCGGTGAGGCGGCCGCCTTCGGTTTCGGTTTCGCCGGCATGGGCCATCGGGTCGTTCCAGGTGAACTGGTAGTGCGCGCCGTTGCTGAAGACGTGGAAGACGTCGCCGTCGCGCAGCACGGTGCCGTGCGCGGCTTGTTCGCCCAGCTTGATGCTGTAGCTGTCGCCGGCCTGCGTCGCCACGCTCAGCGCTTGCGGCGCATCGCCGCCGGCGCTGAACAGCCAGTCTTCGGCGCGATAGGTTACGTAGGTGTCGTAGGCCGTGTGCTCGTCGGCGAAGGACAGCTTGCGGGCGTAAGCGTGGTTCATGCGCCAGCCGGTCGCCAGGCCCCATGGATCGGCGGCGTTGGCGGCGGATTGCGCTGCGGCGCGCTGCTGCTCGTGCGTCACCAATGCGGCGGCGGCGAGTGCCAGCGCGCTGGCCGGTGCGGCTTGCGTGGCAGGGAACAGCGTGTCGTGATTGCGTTCGATCAGGCCCGTGTCCAGATCGGCGGTGGAGAAGGCCTGGCCTTCGACCAGGCGTTTCAGGAAGGCGATGTTGCTGGCGAGGCCGACGATCTGGTATTGCGACAGCGCTTGCGCCATGCGGGCCAACGCCTGCTTGCGGTCCGCGCCCCAGACGATCAGTTTCGCGATCATCGGATCGTAGAACGGCGAGATGGCATCGCCTTCGCGCACGCCGGAGTCGATGCGCACGCCGGCCGGCATGGCGCCGGCAGCGCCACCCAGCTCAAACGTGACGGCGCCCGGCGTGCCGAGATGGCGTAGCGTGCCGATCGACGGCAGGAAGCCCTTCTCCGGATTCTCCGCGTAGATGCGCGCTTCGATCGAGTGGCCGTTGATGGCCAGCTCGTGCTGCTGCTTGGGCAGCGCTTCGCCGGCGGCCACGCGCAGCTGCCATTCCACCAGGTCGGTCCCGGTGATCATTTCGGTGACTGGATGCTCAACCTGCAGGCGGGTGTTCATCTCCATGAAGTAGAAGCTGCCGTCCTGGTTGGCGATGAACTCCACCGTACCGGCGCCGACGTAGCCGACCGCGCGCGCGGCGGCAACGGCGGCGTCACCCATGGCCTTGCGGCGCTCTTCGCTCATGTTCGGCGCCGGCGCTTCTTCCAGCACTTTCTGGTGACGGCGCTGCACCGAGCAATCGCGCTCGAACAGATAGATGCAATTGCCGAGCGTATCGGCAAACACCTGAATTTCAATGTGGCGCGGACGCTGGAGGTATTTCTCCGCCAGCACCTTATCATCGCCGAAAGAACTGATCGCCTCGCGCTTGCACGACGCCAGCGCATCCTTGAACTGCGCCGAGTTCTCGATCACGCGCATGCCCTTGCCGCCGCCGCCGGCCGATGCCTTCAGCAGCACCGGATAGCCGATGTTGTCGGCTTGCGCATGCAGGAAGTCCGCATCCTGCCGTTCGCCGTGATAGCCCGGCACCAGCGGCACGTTGGCCTTTTCCATCAGCTGCTTGGCGGCCGATTTGGAACCCATGGCGCGCATGGCCGATGCCGGCGGGCCAATGAATACCAGGCCCGCTTCGGCGCAGGCGTCGGCAAATTCGGCGTTCTCGGACAGGAAGCCGTAGCCGGGGTGGATGGCTTGCGCGCCGGTGGCCTTGGCCACGGCGATGATCTTGTCGCCGCGCAGATAGCTTTCCTTGGCGGCGGCGGGGCCGATCAGCACCGCTTCGTCGCATACGGCGACGTGCTTGGCGTTGGCGTCGGCCTCGGAGTATACGGCCACGGTCTTGATGCCCATGCGGCGCGCGGTAGCGGCCACACGGCAAGCGATTTCACCACGGTTGGCGATCAGAATTTTTGTAAACATCGTCTCTCTCTTTGCAGCTTATTTTGTAAATTCGCTGGAAGTTTTTTTATGGTGATGCCGTCGTGCGAACTGCGATCAGCAGCCGCACTTTTCCTTTGGTGCGGAATCCAGTACGGCGCCGCGCGTTTTCAAGCCCAGTTTTTCCAGCAGCGCGCGGTCGTCGTTCGCTTCCGGATTGTCGGTGGTCAGCAGCTTGTCGCCGTAGAAGATCGAATTGGCGCCGGCCATGAAGCACATCGCTTGCACCGCTTCGCCCAGCTCGCGGCGGCCCGCCGACAAACGCACGCGCGCCTTCGGCATGGTGATGCGCGCCACGGCGATGGTGCGCACGAACTCCAGCGGGTCCAGGCGATCCTGGCCATACAGCGGCGTGCCTTCCACCTGCACCAGGTGGTTGATCGGCACCGATTCCGGATACGGATTCAGGTTCGCCAGCTGCGCGATCAGGCCGGCGCGCTGTTCGCGCGATTCGCCCATGCCGACGATGCCGCCGCAGCAAACCTTCAGCCCCGCTTCACGCACGTGGCCCAGCGTGTCCAGGCGGTCCTGGTATTCGCGGGTCGAAATCACGTTGTCGTAGAACTCCGGCGCGGTGTCCAGATTGTGGTTGTAGTAATCGAGGCCTGCGTCCTTCAGGCGCTGCGCCTGGTGCTCTTCCAGCATGCCCAGGGTGGCGCAGGTTTCCAGGCCCAGGGCTTTCACCGAGCGCACCATTTCTTCAACCTTGTCCATGTCGCGGTCTTTCGGGCTACGCCAGGCGGCGCCCATGCAGAAGCGCGTGGCGCCGTTGTCCTTGGCCTGCTGGGCCGCATCCAGCACGGTGTCGATATCCAGGATCTTCTTGGCTTCGACGCCGGTGTCGTAGCGTGCGGCCTGCGGGCAGTAGCCGCAATCCTCTTCGCAGCCGCCGGTCTTGATCGACAACAGTGTCGCCAGTTCCACGTCGCCATCCGGGAAGTTGGCGCGCTGGGTTTCGTGCGCTTTGAACATCAGGTCATTGAACGGCAGGTCGAACAATGCCAGCACTTCTTCGCGTGGCCAGGTAGCCGCAGGCGGCAGGGTGATGGCAGCCGTTGGACGGTGCAGGGAAACGACCTTTGGTTCTTGCAGGGTGCTCTCGGACATCTTGATTCCTTCTTCGTTCAAATTGCGTTTGGCAGCGGCCAGTTGGGCAGCTGCGTAAAATCGATATAGTCGGCGGCCGCTTCGGCGGTCGGTTCTTCAAGGCGCGGCACGCGGCCCAGGTAGGGCGCGGGGATGCGCTGTTCAAGCGCGATCACGTTTTCGTCGGCGAAGGCCATGTCGGCCTGCGTCTCGTTAGCCACCCAGCCGGCCAGTTTCAGGCCGCGCGCCAGGATGGCTTCCACTGTCAGCAGCGCGTGGCTGATGCAGCCCAGCCGCAGGCCCACCACCAGCACCACCGGCAGCGCCAGTTGTTCCGCCAGGTCGGCGGTGTCGAATTCGTCGTTCAGCGGCACGATAAAGCCGCCCACGCCCTCCACCACCACCGCATCCGATGCGGCATTGATCTCCACATAGGCCGCCAGGATAGGCACCGGCGAAATGGTGATGCCTTCCAGCTCGGCGGCGATGTGCGGCGCGGCCGGTTCCTTGAACAGGAACGGCGTGGTGATCGACTGCGGCAGATGGACATTGCCGGCGGCGGCCAGCTGGTCGCAGTCTTCGTTGTGCCACTGGCCGTCGCGCAGTTCGGCGCCGGCGGCCACCGGTTTCATGCCGCAGGCGCGCACGCCGCTTTGCACCAGCGCATGCAGCATGGCCGACGAGATCAGCGTCTTGCCGATTTCGGTGTCGGTGCCGGTGACGAAGCAGCTGAAGCGCGGCGGCATGCCGCTGGCCGCCGCAGCGGGCTGCGTTTGTGGAGCGACTGCTAAAACGGGATCGTCCAGACTCATTTCAGGTCCCTTTCCAAGGCATTGAGCGCGCCTATCAATTTTGCGACTTCCATGCTGCTATGTCCCGCCGACAGCGTGACGCGCAAGCGCGCGGTTCCCGGCGCCACGGTGGGCGGGCGGATGGCGCCGACCCACAGGCCCTGCTGGTAGAGGGCGGCGCCGGCGCGCATGGTTTCGGCATTATCGCCTATCACGACAGGCTGGATCGCAGTCGTCGAGGGCAGGCGCTGCCAGCGCTCCAGGCGCAGGCCATCGTCCAATTGTGCCACCAATGTCTGCAAGTGTGCGCGCCGTGTGACGCCTTCATCGCCTTCCAGCAGATCGAGGCTGGTCAGCAGGGCGTGCGCCAGCGCAGGCGGCGCGGCGGTGGTGAAGATGTAGGGGCGAGCTTTCTGGATCAGCGTTTCGATCACCGCTTCATGCGCGGCGACGAACGCGCCGGCCACGCCGGCCGCCTTGCCGAGGGTGCCCATGTAGACCAGATACGGCGAGCGCAGGTTGAAGTGCTCCAGCGCGCCGTGACCCTTTGCGCCCAGCGTGCCGAAGCCGTGGGCGTCGTCCACCACCAGCCAGGCGTTGTGCTGTTCGCACAGGGCCAGAAGCTGCGGCAGCGGCGCCAGGTTGCCGTCCATGCTGAAGACGCTGTCGGTGACGACGATCTTGGTGGCGGCCTGGCTGGCGGCCAGCAGCTTGGCCAGCGCTTCCAGGTCGGCGTGCGGGTAGACGTGCGCTTTCACGCGCGCCAGGCGCACGCCGTCGATCAGCGAGGCGTGGTTCAGCTCTTCCGAGAAGATCTCCGCGTCCTTGTCGCCGGCGGCCAGGCCGGTCACCACGGCCAGGTTGGCCATGTAGCCTGTACTGAAGCTGATGGCGCGCGGCGCTTCCAGGTGGGCGCCGACGAATTCCGCCAGGCGTTCCTCCAGCATGGCGTGTGCGCGCACATGGCCGCTGATCAGGTGCGAGGCGCCGCTGCCGACGCCGTAGATCGCCGCGCCTTCCTGCAGCGCGAGCTTGATCTTGCGGTGGTTGGCCAGACCCAGATAGTCGTTGCTGCAGAAGGCCAGCAATTCGCGGCCTTCCACGCTGACGCGCGGGCCGCAGGGCGAATCGACCGTGCGGCGCTTGCGGATCAGTTGTTTGTCGTCCAGCGTTTGCAGTTGCTGCTGGAGTTTTTTGATCAGGTCCATCGTCAGCCCGCCATCACTTTGTCAAACACGGCCAGCGTGTTGGCGGCCAGGCCGTCGATTTCTTCGTCGCTGAGGATGTACGGCGGCATCATGTAGACGGTGCTGCCGATGGGGCGCATCAGCAGTTCATGCTCGGTGGCGGTGGCGAAGAAGCGGCGCGAGAAATCTTTTGGCGCGTCGACGGCGTCGAAGGCCCAGATCATGCCGCGCTGGCGGAAGTTGCATACCTGCTGGTGCTGCGCCAGCGGTTGCAGCGCCTTGGTCAGGCGTTCGGCTTTCACGCGATTGGCGTTCAGCACATCGTCTTCTTCGAAGATCTGCAGCGTCGCCAGGGCGGCGCGGCAGGCCAGCGGATTGCCGGTGTACGAGTGCGAGTGCAGGAAGCCGCGCGTCACATCGTTGCTGTAGAAGGCCTGGTAGATTTCATCGCGCGTCATCACCAGCGACAGCGGCAGGTAGCCGCCGCTGATGCCCTTGGACAGGCACAGGAAGTCCGGCCATACGGCGGCTTGTTCGCAGGCGAAGAAGGTGCCGGTGCGGCCGCAGCCGACGGCGATTTCGTCGAGGATCAGGTGTACCTTGTGCTGGTCGCACAGGGCGCGCACCAGTTGCAGGTAGAGCGGATCGTGCATCGCCATGCCGGTGGCGCATTGCACCAGAGGCTCGATGATGATGGCGGCGATCTTGTCGGCGCGTTCCACGAACAGGCGCTCGACATCGGCGGCGGCGCGGCGGGCCACGTCCTGCGCGGTTTCGCCTTCGGCGGCCTGGCGCGCGTCCGGCGACATCACGGTTTGCGAAGCGCGCAGCAGCGGGCCGTAGGCGTCCTTGAACAGCGCGACATCGGTGACGGCCAGCGCGCCGATGGTCTCGCCGTGGTAGCTGCCCTTGAGGCAGACGAATTCCTGTTTGTCCGCGTGGCCGTTGTTGCGCCACGAGTGGAAGCTCATCTTGAGCGCGATTTCAACGGCTGAAGCGCCGTCGCTGGCGTAGAAGCTGTGGCCCAGCACATGGCCGGTGAGCGCCGACAGTTTTTCGGACAGTTCAATCACCGGCTCGTGCGTGAAGCCGGCGAGCATGGCGTGTTCCAGCGTATCCAGCTGGTCTTTCAATGCGGCGTTGATGCGCGGGTTGGCGTGGCCGAACAGGTTCACCCACCACGAGCTGATGGCGTCGAGGTAGCGGCGGCCTTCATGGTCGTACAGCCACGCGCCCTTGCCCCGGCTGACCGGGATCAAAGGTACGGTTTCATGATGCTGCATCTGGGTGCACGGATGCCATACGCTGCGCAAGCTGCGTGCTACCCAGTCGCTTTGTTTGTTCAATTCCAAAACTGCTCCATTAATTCAACCAGGCGGGCTTGCGCTTCTCCAGAAACGATGCCACGCCTTCGCGCCCCTGATCGGAAGCGCGGATTTGCGCGATGCGCTCGGCGGTATCGGCCAGCAGCGCATCGTTGACGGTTTGCCCGACCACTTCGCGCACCAGCACCTTGGCTTGCTGCACGGCGTTCGGGCTGTTGTTGATCAGCGCCTTGACGATCTCCGCCACCTTGGCGTCAAGCGCCTCGGCGGAAACCACTTCGTGCGCGAAGCCGATGCGCAGCGCTTCCTGCGCGCCGAAACGTTCGGCCGTCAGGAAGTAGCGGCGCGCGGCGTTCTCGCCCATGGCCTTGATCACATACGGCGAAATGGTGGCCGGGATCAAACCCAGCTTCACTTCGCTCAAACAGAAATTGGCCTCTTCGACCGCGACGATGATGTCGCACGCGGCCACCAGGCCCATGCCGCCGGCGTAGCAATCGCCCTGCACCTTGGCCACCACGGGCTTGGGACACAGGTAGATCGTGCGCAGCATCTCCGCCAGTTGCAGAGCGTCGGCATGGTTTTCGGCGTGCGTGTAGCCCGCCATTTTTTTCATCCAGTTCAAATCTGCGCCGGCGCAGAAGGCCGGGCCGTTCGCCGCCAGCACGATGGCGCGCAGGCCGGCATCTTCGCCGAGTTCACTGAAGGCTTGCTTAATTTCGGCAATGGTCGTTTCGTTGAAGGCGTTGCGCACGTCCGGACGGTTCAGCGTCACGGTGGCGGTGCGGCCTTCGCGTTCGATGGTGAGGGTGGTGTAGGTCAAGGTGGAGGTCATCATTGCTCCTTACATGCGGAAGACGCCGAACTTGGTGTCTTCGATTTCCGCATTCAGCGCGGCGGACAGGCCCAGGCCCAGTACCATGCGCGTATCGGCCGGATCGATCACGCCGTCATCCCACAGGCGCGCGGTGGCGTAATACGGGTGGCCCTGATGCTCGTACTGCTCCTTGATCGGCTGCTTGAACGCGGCTTCCTCTTCGGCCGACCACGAACCGCCCTTGCCTTCGATGCCGTCGCGCTTCACGGTGGCCAGCACCGACGCCGCCTGGTCGCCGCCCATCACCGAGATGCGGGCGTTGGGCCACATCCACATGAAGCGTGGCGAGAAGGCGCGGCCGCACATGCCGTAGTTGCCGGCGCCGAAGCTGCCGCCGATGATGACGGTGAACTTCGGCACGGCGGCGGTGGCGACCGCCGTCACCATCTTGGCGCCGTTGCGGGCGATGCCTTCGTTTTCGTACTTGCGGCCGACCATGAAGCCGGTGATATTTTGCAGGAACACCAGCGGGATCTTGCGCTGTGCGCACAGCTCGATGAAGTGCGTGCCTTTCAGCGCGGACTCGGAGAACAGGATGCCGTTGTTGGCGATGATGCCGACTTTCATGCCGAAGATGTGGGCGAAGCCGCACACCAGCGTGGTGCCGTAGCGCGCCTTGAATTCATCGAACTCGCTGCCATCGACGATGCGGGCGATCACCTCGCGCACATCGAAGGGCTTGCGGGTATCGACCGGAATCACGCCATACAGCTCCTTGGCCGGATGCCGCGGCTCCACGGCTTCGCGCAAGGCGCCCTGCTGCGGCTTGGTGCGGTTCAGATTCGAGACGATGGTGCGCGCCAGCGACAGCGCGTGCAGGTCGTTCTGCGCCAGATGGTCGACCACGCCGGACAAGCGCGTATGCACATCGCCGCCGCCCAGGTCTTCCGCCGTCACCACCTCGCCGGTGGCGGCCTTCACCAGCGGCGGGCCGCCGAGGAAAATGGTGCCTTGTTCCTTGACGATGATGGACTCGTCGCTCATGGCCGGCACGTAGGCGCCGCCGGCGGTGCAGGAACCCATCACCACGGCGATCTGCGGAATGCCCTTGGCCGACAGGTTGGCCTGGTTATAGAAGATGCGGCCGAAGTGGTCGCGGTCCGGGAACACGTCGTCCTGGTTCGGCAGGTTGGCCCCGCCGGAATCGACCAGGTAGACGCAGGGCAGGTTGTTCTGGTCGGCGATTTCCTGCGCGCGCAGGTGTTTTTTGACCGTCATCGGATAATAGGTGCCGCCCTTGACGGTGGCGTCGTTACAAACGATCACGCACTCCTGGCCGGCCACGCGGCCGATGCCCGTGATGATGCCGGCGGCCGGTGCGGCGTCGTCGTACATGCCGTAGGCGGCCATTTGCGACAATTCCAGGAAAGGCGTGCCGGGATCGAGCAGCATCTGCACGCGGTCGCGCGGCAGCAATTTGCCGCGCGCCACGTGCTTGGCGGACGCCGCCTCGCCGCCGCCGAGGGCGATCTTGGCGATCTTGTCGCGCAAATCATCGACGACGGCCTGCATGGCGGCGGCGTTGGCCTTGAAGTCCTCGCTACGAGGGTTGAGCTTGCTTTCGATCTGCGGCATTGCTTTTCCTTTTCTAGTTCGGGGTCAGTTCCGACATTCGGACACGAGCTCAGCTACAGCGTAGCTGAGCTCGTGTCCGAATGTCGGAACTGACCCCGAAGTGTCATCATTATTCTGGAAAACTACCGTCAACGTAAAACCAGCGCAGGCCTCCTTCTGCTGGTTCGCGTACAAAGTTGCTGATCTCGTGCAGACGCTGGGCCCGGCCATTGATCTTGAACCGGGCGACAAACTCCACCGTATCCGTGGTGAGATCGGCATGGTCATCAGCTGCTTCTGCTTTACGTTGACGTAAACGTAAAGCAGATTTTACCTCAAGTCCCAGCCATTGCACCTTTTCCTCTTCGCTCATGATGGGCTCGGTTGGACGGGTGCTGGCGTGCCAGGTGGCCAGCAGGTAGGGCTCGTTGCGCTGGCCGTAGGCGGTGTAACGCGAGCGCATCAGGGCTTCGGCGGTGGGCGGGATGGCCGCGCCGTCGATGTAGGGGCCGCAACATGTGGCAAGCGAGGGGCCGCCGCAGGGGCAGCCGGCGGGCGCGGTGGACTTCTTGGACATGGTTGAAAACAGTCTGGGCTGGTGGTGCGAACCCCGCATTATCCGCCAAATAAGCGCCGCTCGCCGAGCTCGCGTTATGCTATATGTATAAATATTGTTTGTGCACACCTCGCTATGCGTACACCGTTTAACGCATCGCTATTACACTAGAGGCGTGAGGAGAATTGAATGAGCCAGACCAGTTTTGAATTCAAGGCGGACGCCAACGACAGTTCGCCGTTGTACATGCAAATTGCCCGCAAATTAAGCGACGATGTGCTGAATGGCCGTTACCAGGTCGATCAGGCGCTGCCGTCCGAGCGGACCTTGTCGGAGCTGTTGAACGTTTCGCGGGTCACCGCGCGCAAGGCAATCGACCAGTTGGTGGACCAGGGACTGGTGGTGCGCCGTCGCGGATCGGGCAATTATATTGCGCCCCGCATCGAGCAGCCGCTGTCCAACCTCACCAGTTTTTCGGAGCAATTGCAGCAGCGCGGCCACATTCCCGGTTCGCGCTGGCTCAAGCGCGCGGTGGTGACGCCGACGCCGGAGGAGCAGCTGAGCCTGGGACTGTCGCCGTATTCCAAGGTGGCGCGGCTGGAGCGCCTGCGCCTGGCCGATGATGTGGTGATGGCCTATGAAGTGTCGGTGCTGCCGCAGACGGTGCTGAACGATCCGAATGCGGTCGGCAATTCGCTGTACCAGTATCTCGACAGCATCGGCAAATCGCCGGCACGCGCGCTGCAACACATTCGCGCCATGAACGCCTCGGCCGACCTGGCCCAGCAGCTGGGTGTGCCGGAGGGCCAGGCGCTGCTGTACATCACCCGGATCGCCTATCTGGAATCGGGCGAGGCGATGGAACTGACCCATTCCTACTGCCACAGCGACCACTACGACTTCGTGGCCGAAATGCGCCGCGCCACCTGATCCATGCTCAAGACCGAGACGCCGAGCACGCAACATACGGAACTGGACCTCTACCCAGTGGAGGACCTGGTCGCCGCCCTGGTCGACGACCAGGCGCAGGCCGTGCAAGCCGTGAAGGCGGCCTCGGCCAGCATCAGCGCGGCGGTGCAGGCGATGGCGCCGCGCATCGCGGCCGGCGGGCGGCTGATCTATGTCGGCGCCGGCACCTCGGGACGGCTGGGCATCCTCGACAGCGTTGAGCTGTATCCGACCTTCTCCTGGCCGCACCAGCGGGCCGTGGCCTTGCTGGCCGGCGGCCTGGGCGCGATGTTCGAAGCGGTCGAAGGCGCGGAGGACGACCGCAACAAGGGCGCCGCCGACCTGCGGCTGCTCTATCCCACCTACAACGATGTCGTGCTGCTGGTGGCCGCGTCCGGCACCACGCCGTATGTGCTGGGGGCGATGCAGGCGGCGCGCACAGTGGGATCGTTGACGGTGAGCATCGCCAACAACGCCGCCACACCGCTGCTGGCCGGCGCGGACGTCGGCATCTGCCTCGACACCGGCCCGGAAGTCATCTCCGGCAGCACGCGCCTGAAGGCCGGCACGGCGCAGAAAATCGTGCTGAACACGTTGTCGAGCGCCGTCATGGTCAGGTTGAACAAAGTCTACGGCAACCTGATGGTCGACCTGCAGGCGACCAACGTCAAGCTGACCGAACGCACCATCCGCCTCACCATGCACGCCACCGGCGCCGACGCCGATACCGCGCGCGCCGCGCTGGAGCAATGCCAATACCAGGTCAAAGTCGCCATCGTCATGCTGCTCAAGCAACAAACGGTAGAGAACGCCCAAGCCCTGCTTGAACGCACGAAGGGCAACGTCCGCGACGCGTTGAAATAGACAATAGCTATGAGCTATGTTGCTACAAGCGCGACTGCGCCACACGCAAGTCTGGTAGGGAGATCATCAATGTCATCGGATGGCCAGGTGATGTGTCAAAGCCAACCTGTTCGTAGAACGATTTGGCGGCTGGCGTCAGAGCATGCGTGATAATGCCGCGGATGCCGATCATCTCCGCTGCTTCCAATATGCGTGATGCGGCATCGCGGATCATGGCGCGGCCGAGTTGTTTCCCCTGAGCGCTTCGTTCGATTGCCAGCCTGCCTAGCAGCACAACTGGGATGGGATCAGGCATATTCCGGCGGAACGAGCCGATCGCTGCTCCGGCCTCGATAGCGCCTGCTGCCAGTGCATAGTAAGCAATCACGCGCCGTCCCTGGCACGCAACGAAGGTGCGAGATGCTCCGCTGGCTTGATTTTGCATGGCGCGTTGCCGCAACCAGTTATCCAAGCTATCGACGCCGCAGGAAAAACGAGCAACGGTATGGCGGCTGGATAGAGGCTCTGGAGGCTGGATAATCATTGTTTTGTCCACGGCGTCGGCATTTGCATGGTTTTTTGCAAGCGCTCGTTGGATGCCGGTGGACGGTCTAGCCGCAGCAGGAATTCTGTATATTTTGCAGAGGTGGTGATGATGAGATTTTGGTCCAGTAAAACATCCGCTGCCGCACAAGCCAGGCTATCTTGAATAAAATTATCGACATTTTTGCCCGCAATCTCGGCCGCCCGCTCGATCAGCTTGCGTTCTACTGTAGTGATGCGTATGTTTAATGTCTGAGCAGTGGCTGGCTTGGACATGGCGAGATCCTTGGTTGCTGTTTGATTGTAGTCTGATTTTTGCTGATTCATCTGAAGGACGTATGGAGAAACCGCAACAACGTAGTGCCTGGAGTTGGGTGCCCAGTGTGTCGTTTGGACAGGGCGTGCCGTATGTGGCGGTGATGATGTTGTCGACCGTGATGTACAAGAACCTCGGCATTTCCAATGCCGATCTGGCGTTTTATACGGCGTGGCTGTATCTGCCGTGGGTGGTCAAGCCCTTGTGGTCGCCCATCGTGGAGATGTTCGGCACCAAGCGGCGCTGGACGGTGTTGATGCAGCTGGTTGGCGGCGCCGGCCTGGCCGCCATTGCGCTGACTGTGCATGCGCCGGATTTCTTCCGCTGGACCCTGGTGATCTTCTGGCTAATGGCTTTCAGCTCCGCCACTCACGATATCGCTTCCGATGGTTTTTACATGTTGGGCCTGCCCACCCAACGTCAGCAGGCCGCGTTCGTCGGCGTGCGCAGCGCGTTTTACAAGCTGGCGATGATCGGCGGCCAGGGCGGGCTGGTGTACATCGCCGGCGAGTTGATCAAGTCGACCGGCGATCCGGCGCATGCCTGGTCGGTGGTGTTCGCCTTGATGGCGGTGGCGTTCCTCGCGTTGTGCGGATATCACCAGTTGATCCTGCCACGCCCGGATGCCGACCGCCGCCATAGCACTGGCGGCGCGCTGTGGCAGGATTTTGTTCATACTTTCCGCAGTTTCTTCCAGAAGCCCGGCATTCTGGCCACGCTCGGTTTCCTGCTGCTGTACCGCCTGGGTGAGGCGCAGCTGCTGAAGATGGCCGCGCCCTTCCTGCTCGATCCGCGCGACAAGGGCGGCCTGGGCCTGACCACGTCGGAATTCGGCTTGGCCTACGGCACCATCGGCGTGTGCGCGCTGGTGGCCGGTGGACTGGCCGGCGGCGTGGTGGTGTCGCGCTTCGGCCTCAAGCGCGCGCTGCTGCCGATGGTGTGCATCATGCACGTGCCGGACCTGGTGTTCGTCTACCTGGCCTCGGCGTTGCCGAGCAACCTGGTGCTGATCTCGGCCTGCCTGGCGGTGGAGCAGTTCGGCTACGGTTTCGGTTTCGCCGCCTTCATGCTGTACATGGTGCTGGTGGCCGATGGCGAGCACAAGACCGCCCATTACGCCATCTGCACCGGCTTCATGGCCCTCGGCATGATGTTGCCAGGCATGGTCAGCGGCTGGATACAGCAACAGCTTGGCTACCAGACCTTCTTCATCTGGGCCTGCATTTCCACCCTGCCCGCCTTTGCCATGACCGCACTGGTGCGGATACCGGAGAAATTCGGCCGAGCATGAGCGGCAAGACAGCCATTACAATACGATCTCAACTGAAGTGGAGACTGGTTTTGGTTTTTAATGCGAAGAAGCGGCTGACCTTGTCGGCTGGCGTAGCGGCTGGTGTGGCGGCGCTGCTTGAAGGATGTTCCAGTACCCCGACAGCGCCGGTGCCGGAAGCTGGCGCG
The DNA here is from genome assembly GCF_054461335.1 of Duganella paludis. Classification (NCBI taxonomy): domain Bacteria; kingdom Pseudomonadati; phylum Pseudomonadota; class Betaproteobacteria; order Burkholderiales; family Oxalobacteraceae; genus Duganella; species Duganella paludis. Next base: position 2,906,630 of record NZ_CM136922.1, on the reverse strand, counting down.
ACGCCATCCCGTCCGTCTGAACCGGCGCGGCCCGGTACGTCCGCGTCGCCGGCTTCCGCCGATCTGAACACGCCGCCGCCCGCGCCGCGCGAATTCCGCGCCGCCTGGGTCTCGACCGTGGCGAATATCGACTGGCCGAGCCGCAGCAACCTGACCATGGCCAAGCAGCAAACAGAGGCGCTGGCCATTCTCGACCGCGCCAAGACGCTGAACCTGAACGCCATCGTGCTGCAGGTGCGGCCCAGCGCCGATGCGATCTATCCGTCCGAGCTGGAGCCGTGGTCGGAATTCCTCACCGGCCAGCAGGGCCGCGCACCGGTACAGCCATGGGACCCGCTGCAGTTCTGGATCGAGCAGGCGCACGCGCGCGGGCTGGAGCTGCATGCCTGGTTCAATCCCTATCGCGCGCGCCATGCCACGGCCAAGTCGCCGCTGGCGGCCAACCACATCGGCCGCACGCAGCCGGACGTGGTCAAGTCCTATGGCCGCTACCTGTGGATGGATCCGGGCGAATCCGCCGCCTCGCAGCGCACGCTGGACGTGGTGCTCGACGTGGTGCGCCGCTACGACATCGACGGCGTGCACATCGACGATTACTTCTATCCCTATCCGATCGATACGCCGAATGCGGCCGGGCCGGAAGGCGTGGCGCTCGATGGCGGTGTCGGCACGCGCCAGGAGTTGGAGTTCCCGGACCAACGCTCGTGGCAAAACTACCTGCTGAACGGCGGCACGCTGGATCGCGCGCACTGGCGTCGCCAGAACGTCAACTCGCTGATCGAGGCGATGTACCTCGGCATCCGCCGCGAAAAGAGCTGGGTGCGCTTTGGCATCAGTCCCTTCGGCATCGGCCGTCCGGACCGGCGCCCGGCCGGCATCATCGGCTTCAGCCAGTACGACAAGCTGTATGCGGACGCCGAACTGTGGCTGGCCAACGGCTGGCTCGATTACCTGGCGCCGCAGCTGTATTGGCCGGTGTCGCAAGCGCCGCAGGCCTTCGACGTGCTGCTAGACTACTGGCTGGCGCAGAACACGCGTGCGCGCCACGTCTGGCCTGGCCTGTACACCAGCCGCATCGACAACAGCATCAAGGCCTTCGCGCCGGAGGAAATCGTCAAGCAGATCGGCGTCACGCGCAGCCGCGCCGGCGTGCGCGGCCACCTGCACTTCTCCATTGCCGCGTTGATGGAAAACCGCAAGGGTATCGCGGATCAATTGAAATCGCAGATGTACCAGACCGCCGCGCTGACGCCGGCCACGCCCTGGCTGGGCGCGGAAGCACCGGCCGCACCGCAGGCGGCGGCGCGGCGCGACAGCAACGGCGTGGCCTTGCGCTTGTCCGCCAACGCCGGCAAGCCGGTGGCGCACTATGCGATCTGGTCGCGCTACGGTGTTGAGTGGCGCTTCGCGGTGGCGCCGGCTTCGCGTCCGGTGCTGCTGCTTGCCGACGATGCGGCCGGCGGCGCGGCGCAAATGGTGGTGGTGAGCGCGGTCGACCGCCTTGGCAATGAAAGTGAACGCATCCACGTTTATAACGTCAATTCACGGAGTTGAAGATGAGCGAACTCGGTCTGGGCATCGATGCAGGAGGCACGCAAACCCGCTGGGCGCTGGCTGACGCGGGCGGCGCCATTGTGGCCGAGGGCAGCGTGGCCGGCATGTCGGCCACGCAGATGGGCAGCACCGCCGGTCGCGACGCGGTGCGCGGCATCTTCGCCATGCTGGCGACGCAGGTGCTGGCCGCCGGCGCGCCGGCGCGCGTGTGCGCGGGCCTGACCGGTTTCAACGGCGTCGGCACCCAGGCCACGCAGATGCTGGCCGAGATCCTGAAGTTGGCGCCGTCCGCCATCGGCATGCGCAACGACGTGGAAATCGCCTATCTGGATAGCTTTGCACCAGGCGAAGGCTATCTGGTCTACGCCGGCACTGGCTCGATCGCCGCGTGGATCGACGGCGCCGGCCAGTTCCATCGCGCCGGTGGACGCGGCGTCACGCTGGATGACGGCGGTGGCGGTTTCTGGATCGCACGCGAAGCCATGCGCCATATCTGGCGCGCGGAGGATGAGCAACCCGGCGTGTGGCAGCAATCGGCCATGGCGCGCGCGGTGTTTGCGCAGATCGGCGGCAGCGAGTGGTCGCTGTCGCGCCAGTTCATCTACGGGCAGGATCGCGGCGCCATCGGGCAGCTGGCGCTGGCCGTCGCCGCCAGCGCCGATACCGATCCGGTGGCGCGCAACATCCTTGAACGCGCCGGCAACGAGCTGGCGCGGATTGCGCTGGCGCTGGTGGGCCGCTACGGTGCGCGGCCGATTGCGCTGGGTGGCCGCGCCGCACAACTGCATCCGCTGATCGCGCAGAGCATGCGCGCCGGATTGCCAGCCGAGTTGTCGATGACGCAGCGTCACACGCTGGCGCACCACGCGGCGGCGCGGATTGCTCTACACTCCCCTCATTGAATCGATCGCCGAGACCACCCATGAAGATTGTTCCCCTCCTCGCCATCGCCATGGCCGCCGCGCTGACCGGTTGCGCCACGGTGCCGCCGCCGGCGCAGCCGCGCCTGGACCATACGCTGTCTGCACGCGGACAAAGTGAGCGCATCAAGTATGTGATCCTGCATTACACGGTGAGCGACCTGCCGCGGTCCATCAAGACCTTGTCTACCGGCGACGTCAGCGCGCACTATCTGTTGACGGATACGGAGCAGCCATTCTTCTACACACTGGTGGATGAAGCGCGCCAATCGAACCACGCGGGTATCAGCAGCTGGAAGATTTACAACCAGCTCAATTCCGCGTCGATCGGTATCGAGATCGTGAATCCGGGTTTCAAGGAAACGGAGCAGGGACGCGTGTATGCGCCGTTCCCGCAGGCGCAGATTGATCAACTGATCGTGCTGTTGAAGGACATCGTCAAGCGCCGCAATATCGCGCCGGGGAATATCCTCGGCCACAACGACATCGCACCGCAGCGCAAGCAGGATCCTGGTCCGCTGTTTCCGTGGAAGCAGCTGGCCGACGCCGGCCTGATTACGTGGCCGGAAGCGAGCCGCGTGCTCGCGCGCGTGCCGGGCTTTGTGGAGCAGCTGCCGGACGTGCCCTGGTTCCAGCGCAAGCTGGCGGAGGTGGGTTACGCGGTGCCGCAGAACGGTGAACTGGATCAGGCCACGCGCAATGTGATCTCGGTGTTCCAGACCAAGTATCGGCCATCGCAATACGACGGCACGCCGGATGCGGAAACGGCGGCGCTGCTCGATGTGCTGACCAGTCCTGTACCTGTCGTACCAACCGCGCCAGCGGCGCCGCCCGAGGCACGATGAGCGCTCCGGCCGTCCCCTGCGAAGCCATCCCCGGCCATCCTGATTTCCGCCGGTTGGACAGCATTGCAGGCATCGCGGTCGACCTGCGCTACGCCACGGCCGACAACTTCGTCGGCCGCGATCTTTACTCCCCACTCGATTGTCATTGGCTGCACAAGGACGCCGCCGCCGCGCTCACACAGGCGGTGGCATGGCTGGCCGCGCGCAAGCCCGAATACAAGCTGCTGGTGCTGGATGCGCTGCGTCCCCAGCGCGTGCAGGAGCAGCTATGGGATGCGCTGCAAGGCACCGAGCTGCTGAGCTACATCGCCGACCCGGTGCGCGGCTCCATCCACTCCTTCGGCATGGCGCTCGACCTCACGCTGCTGGACGCGCAAGGCCGTGAGCTCGACATGGGCACCGGCTTCGACGACTTGAGCGAACGCTCGCATCCCGCACTGGAAGCCGCGCTGCTGGCGCGCGGAGAACTCAGTGCGCAGCACATCGAAAACCGCCGGTGGCTGCGCGACGCCATGCTGCACAACGGCTGGCAAGGCATCAACAGCGAATGGTGGCACTTCGATTGTGGCGACCGTCAGCACGTGCGCCAGCACTACACGCGCGTGCTTTAGTTCTCCAACTGCGACAGGATCGCGTGCGCGGCTTTGAGGCGTTCCTCGATCGGATAATTCCGGTTCGCCAGGATCACGATGCCGATTTTCTTTGACGGCACAAACGCGACATAGCTGCTAAAGCCACCGGTGGCGCCGGTCTTGTTGTACCAGGTGTTGTCGGCGCCCGGCTTCTGCGGTGTAAGCAGCTTGGCGGGATTGGGCTGGCGGCTCATGGTGCTGGAATTCCCCGTGCGCAGGGCATCCAGCGATACCGGATAAGGGTACTGTTCCCAGCCCAGTCCCTGCGTCATGGAGCCGATCTGGAAGTAGCCGATGTGCGTGCCCTCGATCGTGCGGCGCAAGGTGGCGTCGAGCTGGCTCGGATCGATATTCGCCTGCACGTAGCGGATCATGTCGGCGGTGTTCGAGCGCACGCCGTAGGTGGAAACGTAAAACAACTCTTCGTTCATGCGGCGCGGCTTGCCGCTATCCGAGTAGCCCCACGCGTAGTTGGCCATCGCGCTTTCCGGCACGCGCAGGTAGGTAGTGGTCATGCCCAGTTTCGGCAGGATCTGCTTTTCCAGCACGTCGGCCGGATCGGCTTTCAGCGACAGGCCGCCCAGGTGGCCGAACATGCCGAGGCTCGGATTCGAATACTGGCGCATCTCGCCCGGCGCCGCCGTGGGATGGAACTTGCCGTAGAAGTCCAGCATGCCCTGCTCGCTGTTCTCCACGTTCTCAGGGAACTGCTGCGGCAGGCCGCCGGCGGTGTAGGTACCGTAGTGCAGCACCGTGGCTTTATCGAGTGCGCTGCCTTTCAGCTTGGGCAGGTAGCGGCTTGGATGATCGGCCAGCGACAGCTTGCCCTGTACCACCGCATACGACACCAGCGTGGCGGCGAAGGTCTTGCTGACCGAGCCCAGTTCGAACAGCGTAGCCTGGCTGACCGGCGTGCCGCTCTCCTTCGACGCCAGCCCGTAGTTGAAGAAGGCAGCCTTGCCGTTGACGGTGACGCCGACGGCGATGCCCGGCACGTCGTACTGCTTGAGGATGGGCTGGATCGCCTGATCGACCACGGTTTGCAGATCTGCGGCGGCGACGATGGGCGTGCAGCAGCACGCTGCGATGGCCAAGGCCATGCGGCTTAATGTAGACAAGGTTGCTCCTGGTTGGTGGTGGGTGATTAAAGTGTGTCGAGCTGCGTGGCGACGTCACGCAGGAAGATTTGTTTGGCGCGTGGTCCGGCGTAGTCTTGCTGTCGGTGGTCGAGCGTCATGCGGGCAAATACGATGGTTCTCGCGCCTTTGGTGGCCCAGCCGACGTACCAACCGTATTGCCGTTCCGGGTCGTCGCTGCCGTTGGAGAGAACCGGCGAAGCGGTGCCGGTTTTGCCGTGGATGGTCCAGCCGTTGTCCAGTGTTTGCGGATGCAGGATGCGGGTGGTCATCTCATACGCCTTGGCCGATATCGGCAGCTGGCGGTTGACCAGCTTGCGCAGGAAGTCGGTCTGCTCGTCCGCCGAAATCTGCAAGGAGGAGCCGATCCACGATTGCGTAAGGCCGTTGTGCGCGCCGGCGTCGCCGGAGAGGTCGCCGTTGCCGTAGCCGAAATTGCGGATGTAGCGCTGGAAGCGTGCCTCGCCCATTTGCGTGGTGACCTGCTGCGCGTACCAGACGGTGGAATTCCTGATCCAGGTGGATGGATCGGTATCCACGCGCCAGTCTTCGTGGTTCCAGGTGGTGTAGCTGGATTTGTACGAAATCACGGGCGTGTGTTCGTCGATTAGGATGCCGCTGTCGTAGCCCATCAGGCTGACCACGATGTTGAAGGTGGAAGCTGGCGTGGCGCGGTGACCGCATTGGCCTTCGTGGCGCAGCCGCTGGCCGCTGGCGGCGTCCACCAGCGTGGTACAGGATAGCGGCGCGGTGTTTTGCGAGGCCAGCGTCGGCTGCAGGGCGAGACTGCTTGCCAGCACGGCGCACAGGCCGGCCAGTGCGGCGATGCGGGTCCACGGTCCGCGTGGCGTGCCGGCCGGGCTGCGGATCAACGCGATGCGGGCGGCCAGCGTGGCCGGTGTGAGGTTGCCGAAGGCGAGTGCCATGGGCATCGACATCTGCATCGTGGTCTGCTGCAGTTTCAGTTGTGCGACCAGGGCTGCGGCATAGGCCTTGCGTTGGCTGGCCACGCGGCCGCGCAGCACTTCGCGGTCGCAGCCCAGTTCCTGCGCCCACGACAGCTGCAGGCGCAGGATGCGCACGAAGGGATTAAACCAGAGCAGGGTTTGCAGCAGGATGCCGGCGCTGGTCCATTGCAGGTCGTGGCGGCGCCAGTGCGTCAGCTCGTGTTCGACGATCATCTGGCGCTGGTCTTCATCAAAGCCGCGCAGGTGCAGCGGCAGCAGCAGGCGTGGACGGAACAGGCCAAACAGCATCGGCGAGATGGGCGCGTCGACTTCGATCAGGTCCATCGGTTGGGCACCGGTCTTGTCGCCGGCGGCGGCCAGGGCGTGCAGCGCGCGCCGGGTGCGCAGCAGCTGGATCAGCGTGTAGCCCAGGCCCGCCGCGTACAGCAGCAGCCAGCCTTGCGCGGCGATGGCGAGATAGTCGCTCGGGCTGGTTTCCGCTATCGCAGGCGCGGCGGGCTTGGCGCCGGTGTCGATTGCGGCGGTGGCGCTTGGAGCATGCGTGGTGAATTCTTCGATGTCGATTGGCGGCAGCACGCGCAGGCGCTCGCCCTGGGGCAGCAGGATCAACAGGAAAGCCGCGAAGATGGTGACCTGGGCCAGCAGCCACACCGAGCGCTGTGCGGCGACGCCGGGCAGCCAGCGCCGGCACAGCGTCATCGCCGCCCATACGCCGAATCCTGCGGCCAGACAGCCGCCGCTGGCCAGCGCAAAGCGATAGGCCAGCAGGTCGATGCCCGTGTAGAAGGTGCTAAGGATAACCAAGGGATGCTCCGCTGCGACTGTTGCCACTATTGTGCGACAGTTGTCGCAATTGAGTCAAGCAGCGATGTGGAGTATTTTTAGCGGTCCACCGTTTGCATGCGTTCCTTGCTGTAGCGCGGGCCGGCGACGTGCTGCATGGCCTCTTCCAGCGCGGCCTTGTCCGCCGCGCTGAGCGTGATGTCGGCTGCGGCCGCGTTCTGTTCGAGATTGCTGCGGCGGCGCGTGCCGGGAATCGGCACGATGTCCTCGCCCTGCTGCATCAACCACGCCAGCGCGATCTGGCCGGGGGCGACGCCGCGTGCGGCGGCCAGGTCGCGTACGGCTTGCGCGGCCTGCATATTGGCGTCGAAGTTCGCACCTTGCATGCGCGGGTCCTGGTGGCGGAAATCGGTGGGCGGATATTCTTCCGCGCGCTTGGCCGTGCCGGCCAGGAAGCCGCATCCCAGCGGGCTGAATGGCACCAGGCCGATGCCCAGTTCGCGCAGCACGGGAATGATGTCGTTTTCCAGATTGCGTTCCCACAGCGAATACTCGCTTTGCAAAGCGCTGATCGGATGCACGGCATGGGCGCGGCGGATATTCGCCACGCCGGCCTCGGACAAGCCGAGATAGCGCACCTTGCCTTCGCTAACCAGTTCGCCCATCACACCCACCACTTCCTCGATCGGCACGTTGGGATCGATGCGGTGCTGGTACAGCAGGTCGATGTAATCGGTGTCGAGCCGGCGCAGCGAACCTTCGACCTTGGCGCGGATCTGCTTCGGATCGCTGGTGACGCCGACATTGGCGCCGTCGCGGATATCGAAGCCAAACTTGGTCGCCAATACCACCTCGCCGCGACGGCCTTTGAAGGCGCGGCCCAGCAATTCCTCATTGGTGTACGGCCCATAGACCTCGGCCGTATCGAAGAAGTTCACGCCCAACTCCAGCGCGCGATGCAGCGTGGCGATGGCTTCGGTTTCATCCGCCGGCCCATAGGCAAAGCTCATGCCCATGCAACCCAGGCCTTGAGCGGAAACGGTTAATCCTTGCTTACCTAAACTGCGTTGCTGCATGGTGCGCTCCTTGTTAGTTTCCGCTGCGGGCCACCCAGTCGACCAGCGCGTCCAGCACGGCGCGGCCGGCGCCGTTGGCGACGTGGTCGTCGTTGAGGATGGCGACCACGATGCAGGGTTGGTTGTTGGCGTCCTGGACGTAGCCGGCGACTGCGATCACGCCTTTCAGGCTACCAGTTTTCAGGCGCGCGCGTTGCGCGGCTGGGCTGTCTTTCAGGCGGCGGCGCAGGGTGCCGTCGGTGGCGGCGATCGGCAGGCTGGCCAGGAATTCCGGCATCCACAGGCTTTTCAGGCCCGCTTGCAGCACGCCGGCCAGTTGCGCCGGCGTGGCGCGTTCGGTACGCGACAGGCCGGAGCCGTTGTCCAGCACCAGGCCGTTGCCGTCGATGCCGTGCTGCTGCAGCCAGGCGCGGACCGCGGTTTCGGCGCGCATGGCGGTGCTGGTTTGCGCGCCGTCGGCGGCCAGCGGACGGCTGCCCAGTGCGGGATCGGTTTCCAGGCTGCCCAGGCTGAGGAAGATGGTGCGCGCCAGCGTGTTGTCGGACTGTTTATTGGTGTCTCGCAGGACTTCGGGCAGTGTGCGGGAGACGTGTTCGGCCAGCAGGCGGGTGGCTGGCGCGCCGGTTGTGCCGACGGCATTCGGCGCGCTGGCGATGGCTTCGCGCACTTCGCCGCTCAGGCTCCCGCCCTGCTTGCGCCATTCGGCCAGCAGCAGGCGGGCCAGGTAGTCCTGGCTATCGAGGACGTTGATGCTGGTCGATTTCACGCAGTCCTTGGGGAAGCTGCCGTGCAGGACGACTTCGATACGCTCGCCCTTGCGCGTGTAGTCCGGCGAGCGCCAGCCGTTTTCCCAGGCGGCGCAGGGAGCGTCGCTCAGCTTCATCTCCGAGCGAATGCTGACCTTGTCCAGCTCCGGCATCATCACCAGCGAGAGCTTGTCGCCGGTCGAACGCATCTCGACCTTCAAGAGATTGGTGTTGACCAGCACCGCGTTGGGGATGACGTTGTAGTAGGCCCAGGGATATTCGTCGAACGGCGGCTGCCCCGCATCCGGGCGCGAAGGCTGGAACAGCAGGCGGTCGACCACGATATCGCCCTTGATCTTGCGGATGCCCTGGTTGCGCAGCGCTTCCAGCATGTGCGACAGCGCATCTTCGTTGAAGTCGGCATCGGCGCCGCCGCGCAGAATCAGGTCGCCCTGCAGGACGCCGTTGATCACGTCCGCGCTGCTGCGGAATTCGGTGCGGCCACGGAATACCGGGCCAAGCTGCTCCAGCGCCGTCATCGCCGTGAACAGCTTCATGGTCGATGCCGGCTGCATGCTGACCTGCGCGTTGTGCGCGATCAGCATGGCGTCGCCGCGCATGACGACGATGCCGGCTGCTTCCGGGGGGATGCCGGAGGATTGCATCAGCCGCGTCACCGGTTCCGGCAGCTCAGCCGCATGCACGCCTGCCGCCAGCAGCGCGCCAAGCAGCGAACCAGCAAACAAACCGCGCAACAATTTAGTAGAAGAAGACATAGGAAATCGCAATCGCAGCAATCACGCCGGCGAAGTCGGCGATCAGGCCGCAGGAGATCGCGTAGCGCGTCTTGCGGATGCCGACCGAGCCGAAATACAGCGCGACGATGTAGAAGGTGGTATCGGCCGAACCCTGGAACACGCACGCCAGGCGACCGACGAAGGAATCGACGCCGTAGGTTTGCATGGTGTCGATCATCATGGCCTTGGCGGCGCTGCCGCTCAGTGGCTTCATCAGCGCGGTAGGCAGCGCCGGCACGAAGTCGGTGTTCACGCCCAGGAAGCTGAACAACCAGCTGAAGCCCTGCACTACAAAGCCCAGCAAGCCGGCGTTGCGCACCACGCTGATCGCCACCAGCATGCCGACCAAATACGGAATCACGGTGATGGAGGTTTGAATGCCGCCCTTGGCGCCTTCGATAAAGGCTTCGTAGACGTTCACCTTCTTGCGCAGCGCGCCGATGATGAACCCGCCGATCACCGCAATCAGCACGAAATTACTGAACACCTTGGAGACGACTTCGATTTCCGGCTTGGTCAAATACTGCGTGAAGTACCAGATCACGAGCGCGATGAAGGCGGTGATGCCGCCCAGCCAGCCCACCACCACGCGGTTGAACAGGTTGATGCGCTGGCGGATCGAGACGGCGATGATGCCGGTCATGGTCGCCACATAGGTCGCCACCATGCAAGGAATGAAGATGTCGGACGGATCGGCGGCACCGAGGATCGAACGCTGCGCCATGATGGCCAGCGGGATCAAGGTCAGGCCCGAGGTGTGCAGCACCAGGAACATGATCTGCGCATCGGTCGGCTCGTCCTTGTTGGGATTGAGCGTCTGCAGGCTTTCCATGGCCTTCAGGCCGAACGGCGTGGCGGCGTTGTCCAGGCCCAGCAGGTTGGCCGAGAAGTTCATCACCATGTGGCCGGTGGCCGGGTGGTTCGACGGCACGCCGGGGAAGATGCGCGAGAAGAACGGCGCGATCAGCTTGGCCAGCAGGTCGATGGCGCCGGCTTTTTCGCCGATGTTCATGATGCCGAGCCACAGCGTCATCACGCCGGCCAGCGGCAGGGCGATGTCCATCACGCCGGTGCGCGCGGAATCGAACGTGCCGTCGATGATGCGCTTGAAGATCTCCGTGTCGCCCAAGAAGAGGAACTGCGCCAACGCGGCCAGGAATCCCACCAGGAAGAAGCCAGACCAGATGTAATTGAGCGACATTTTTCTAGAGTGCAGTAATTGATTTGCAAAGTATAGCGGGTAAGCAAGCCGAAAAAGTTATAAGCTGCCGCTTTACCGTGTGAGGCGCCATGCGAGGGATGCTGAAAATTTGTGCAGTCGCAGCGATGTTGGCCGTCGGCGCCGTCAGTTCCGTCGCCCCCGCGAAAGCGGGGGGCAATGCTGAGCCGTCGCCCAAGGTGCTGCACGCCTTCCTCAGCACCGGCGAAACCGCATTGGACCCGGCCGTGGCCTCCGACGTCGCCAGCCTCAGCCTGCTGGAAAACCTGTTCGACCCCCTACTGCGCTACGACTACCTGGCCCGTCCGGTAAAGCTGGTGCCCAACACGCTGACCGCCATGCCGACCGTGGACGATGGCGGCAAGCGCTATACCTTCCAGCTACGCCAGGACATCTATTTCACGCCGGACGCCGCCTTCAAGACCGCGCGCCGGCAGGTCACCGCCGAAGACTACGTCTACAGCTTCAAGCGCCTGTACCAGCCGGCGCTGAAGTCACCGTGGCTGTATCTGTTCGACGGCGTGGCGGAGATCTTCGCCGTCGACAAATTCACCCTGCGCATCGTGCTCAAGGCGCCCGATCCCAATTTCCTGTTCTACCTGGCGATGCCGGCCACCGGCGTGGTCGCACGCGAAGTGGTGGAAGCGCACGGCGCGCAGGTCGGTAATCATCCAGTCGGCACGGGGCCGTTCAAAATCGGCACGTGGAAGCACAGCGACCAGATCATCCTGTTGGCCAACCGCGACTTCCGGCCGATGGCGTTCGCCAGCAAGCGCCTGCCGATCGTCGATCGCATCGACATCAAGATCGTCGAGGAATACCAGTCGCGGGTGCTCGGCTTCCTGAACGGCGAGTTCGATTTCCTGGAGCAGCTGCCGGAGTCGATGAAGGAAATGGTGCTCACCGAGGATGCGAAGCTCAAGCCGGAGCTGGCCGCCAAAGGCATCGTCCTCGCGCCCTTCCCGGTGCTGCAGACCTATTACATGTGGATGAACATGGACGATCCGCTGATCGGCGGCTACAGCAAGGAGAAGGTGGCGCTGCGCCGCGCCATCGCGCTGGCCTACAACCGTGCCGAGGATGTGGCGACCATGAAGAAAGGCCTGGCCCTGCCGGCGCTCACGCCGCTGCCGCCGAATGTGCTGGGCTACAACCCGAATTTCCGCAGCCCGGTCGCCTATGATCCAGCGCTGGCCAACGCCCTGCTGGACCGCTACGGCTATCGCAAGGACCAACAGGGCTATCGCACGCAGCCGGACGGCAAGCCGCTGGTGCTGGTGATGCACAGCGAGTCCTCCACCGTCGGCCGCCTCCGGGACGAGCTGTGGCGCAAGCACCTGAACGCCATCGGCCTGCAGGTGCGCTTCAAGAGCGACAAGAAGACCGAGATCATCAAGGCCTCGCGCCTGGGCGCGGTGATGATGTTCGAAACCAACTGGGTCGCCGATTTCCCCGACGGCGATAATTTCTACCAGTTGCTGTACGGCCCGAACGCTGGACGCGCCAATTACGCGCGCTTCAATCTTCCCGCCTACAATACGCGCTACGAGCAGACTCGCCAGATGGGAGAATCGCCGCAGCGCACGGCCCTGTATGATGAGCTCGCGCAAATTATCCACGCGTACACGCCGTGGGTGCTGCTGACGCATCCCATTTCCGCCGATTTACAGCAGCCCTGGCTGAAAAATTATCGCCGCCATCCGGTGGAATTCACCAACTGGCGCTATCTGGACGTAGACGCACATACCGCACACTGAGCTGTGCATAGAATGGCCATATGAACCTACTCAACCGCAGGGCACTGGCCTATGTGGCCGCTCATCCCATGGATTTCACGGTGCAATGCCTGAAGGGCTTTCGCGCCAATCAAGGCTTGCTGCTGGCGGGCGCGGTGGCGTATTACTCGCTGCTGTCCATCCTGCCGCTGCTGATGCTGGTGGTGGTGGTGTTGTCGCACGTGATCGACCAGCAGGAATTGCTGACGACGGTGGGCCGCTATCTGAACTGGATCGTGCCGGGGCAGTCCAAGCCCATCGTCAACGAGATCGCCCAGTTCCTCACCCATCGCGACCTGGTGGGCGGCGTGCTGGTGGTCTCCATGCTGTTCTTCAGTTCGTTGGCCTTTACGGTGCTGGAAAATGCCATGTGCGTGATCTTCAAGCACCGCGTGGAGATCCGCCGGCGCCATTTTATGGTCTCGGCCATCATGCCCTACTGCTACATCCTGTCGCTGGGGGCGGGCATGCTGCTGGTGACGCTCGTGGCCGGCAGCCTGCAGGTGTTGGGCGAGGAGAGCGTGCGCCTGTTCGGCTACGACTGGTCGCTGAACGGTGTCTCGGGCGCCTTGCTCTATTTGCTGGGCTTTGTCGGCGAGGTGCTGGTGCTGACCTCGATCTACCTGGTCATGCCGGTGGGGCGGCTGTCGCTGTCGCATGCGCTGATCGGCGGCGTGACGGCGGCGCTGCTGTGGGAGGTGGCGCGGCGGATACTGGTCTGGTACTTCTCCACCCTGTCGCAGGTGAACGTGGTGTATGGATCGATGACGACGGCCATCATCGTTATGTTCAGCCTGGAAATCGGCGCCACACTGCTGTTGCTGGGCGCGCAGGTGATTTCCGAATTCGAGCGCGTCGGCCGCGAACGTCCCGGCCGCGCGCCGCAGCCGCTGACGACCGAAGCAACACAAATAAAATAATTTGTGCGCCGCACAAAGAACTGTGTTACACTACGTTCGTGGTTGAGGTTTGCCTGCAAACAGTCCCACATCCGGCCGATGCGCCGCGCCCTGAGTTGTGTAAGTTCGATGGCGCAGTTGACGCAGAAACCGGAGTTGTAATCCCGAAGACATTAGTCGATTTACACGTTGGGGGCACTATGCAGATAGCATGGGCGCCCGAGACGCCGCCTCACTTGGCAGATAGCCAGGGAGACCGGTACGATTGAGAAATAGGTAATACATTGGAACGAAGCCCGTTGAAATACGGGCTTTTTTTTCGTCCGCGTTTTCGTGAGGGGCTAGAATGGAACAGTTTATCAAGCCGGTGGACCTGGCCAAGGCGTATCGCCTGTTGAATCATGGGCCGACCGTGCTGGTGTCGGCGCGTCATGGCGGCGTGCAGAATGTCATGTCGGCGGCGTGGTCATGCGCGCTGGATTTTGCGCCGCCGAAGGTGACTGTGGTGCTGGACAAGGCCACCGCCACCCGACCGCTGGTGGAGCAGAGCGGCTATTTTGTTTTGCAGGTGCCGAACATGGGGCAGCTGGAGCTGACGTACAACGTCGGCCACGCCAGCCTCGGCGATGTGCCGGACAAGCTGGAGAAGTTTGGCGTGGAGCTGTTCCAGGTCGACGGCTATGACGTGCCGCTGGTGGTCGGCTCGTCGGCGTGGCTGATCTGCAAAGTGCTGCCCGAGCCGCGCAATGAGCAGGTGTATGACCTGTTCATCGGCGAAGTGGTGGCGGCCTACGCGGATGACCGCGTGTTCCGCGATGGCCACTGGCACTTCGAAACCGCCGACCCGCGCTTCCGCAGCCTGCACTACATCGCCGGCGGCACCTTCTATGCCATCGGCGAACCGGCCGTGGTGAAGACAAAGTAGCTGTCATTCCCGCGAACGCGGGAATCCATAGAACGCCTGAGTAAAATCAGCGTCAATAGTTATGGAAGCGCGACCATTCTTCTCAAACAAGGAGCGAGAAAATGGAGAAATCGAGCTATGTCTACATCCTATCCAGCGGCTTGTATGGCACCTTATATATCGGTGCTACGTCTGATTTGATCAAGCGGGTATGGCAACATCGTGAGGGGTTGGTTGACGGGTTTACCAAACAGTACGGCGTGAAGCAGTTGGTTTGGTTTGAGCAGCACACTGATATCTATGCGGCTATCACCAGAGAAAAGCAGATCAAGAAGTGGCGGCGCGATTGGAAGATTGAGTTGATAAAGAAAACAAATCCCTTATGGAGGGATTTGTTTGAGGATATCTGTGCGTGATGCGGGTTGTGGGTTCCCGCTTTCGCGGGAACGACGGGTTAGAGGGCGCGGGCGATCAGGATTTTCTGGATGTCGCTGGTGCCTTCGTAGATCTGGCATACGCGGGCATCGCGATAGATTCGTTCCACTGGGAAGTCGCTGACGTAGCCGTAGCCGCCGTGGATCTGGATCGCGTCCGAACAAACCTTCTCCGCCATTTCGGAGGCGAACAGCTTGGCCATCGCCGCCTCTTTCAAGCATGGCAGGCCGGCGTCTTTCATCGATGCGGCGTGCAGGATCAGCTGGCGTGCCGCTTCAATCTGCATCGCCATTTCCGCCAGCTTGAATTGCACCGACTGATGCTCGAAAATCGGCTTGCCGAAGCTTTCACGTTCGCGCGCGTAGCTCAGCGCCGCTTCGTATGCCGAACGGGCCATGCCCACCGACTGCGAGGCGATGCCGATGCGGCCGCCTTCCAGGCCGGACAAGGCGATCTTGTAGCCCTGGCCTTCCTCGCCGATCAAATTCTCCGCCGGGATGCGGCAGTTCTCGAACAGGATCTGCGCGGTGTCGGATGAGTGCTGGCCCATTTTCTGTTCGATGCCGGCCACGATGTAACCCGGCGTAGACGTCGGCACCCAGAACGCGCTGATGCCCTTCTTGCCGGCCGCCTTGTCGGTCACCGCCATGACGATCGCCACGTCGGCATGCTTGCCGCTGGTGATGAACTGCTTCACGCCGTTGAGCACATAGTGGTCGCCATCGCGCGTGGCGGTGGTGCGCAGGGCGGCGGCGTCGCTGCCGGTGTGTGGTTCGGTGAGGCAGAAGGCGCCCAGCATCTCACCTTGCGCCAGTGGTCGCAACCATTGTTCCTTTTGCTGCGCGTTCGCATACATCATGCCGATGCTGCATACCGGGCAGTTATTCACAGAGATGACGGTCGAGGTACCGCCATCGCCCGCCGCGATTTCTTCCAGTACCAAGGCCAGGGACACGTAGTCCATGCCCGCGCCGCCCAGTTCTTCCGGCACGGCGACGCCGAAGGCGCCCAGCGCGGCCAGCTCCTTGAGTTCTTCTTTCGGGAAGTGGTGTTCCTTGTCCCAGCGGGCCGCATTGGGCGCGAGACGCTCCTGCGCAAAAGCGCGCAGGGCGTCGCGGATCATTTCGTGTTCCTGGCTCAGTATCATGTCGTCTCTTCTATTCTATTTTTTACCAGCCGATGGTTGTGCCATCGTAGTTGCGATACACCGCCAGCTCGGACGCGGGTAGCGCCGCCAGCGTATTGCGGATGCCTGCCGCACTTTCTTCCACCGAGATATCCGCGCCTTCGCCGCCCATGTCGGTGCGGACCCAGCCCGGATGGAAGGCCACGCAGGTGGCGCCCTGTTTGCCGAACGTCAGCGCCGTGTCGATCAGCACTGAATTCAGTGCCGCCTTGCTGGCGCGGTACAGCGACCCCGCCGGCGACGTGCGTTCGCTCAGCGATCCCATACGCGACGACAGCACCGCCAGCTTGCCATTGCCGCGCGCAGCACACACCATCGGAGCCAGCACCGGCAGCAAACGCATGGCCGCCAGAACGTTGGTGTGCATGACCGCGTTGAAGTCCGCATCCGTCGGGAAGCCGTCGTGACGCGGGCCGTACACGCCGGCGTTGAGGATGGCGACATCCAGCTCTTCGCCATCGAGCTTCCAGCCGATGCCGGCCACCGCTTCCACATTGGTCACGTCCAGCTTGTGCGGTTCCGCGCCCAGCGCCGCCAGCGCATCGCAGTCTTCCTGCTTGCGCGCGGTGGCGATCACGCGCCAGCCGTCGGCGCGGTATTGTTTTACCAGCGCCAGGCCGATGCCGCGCGAGGCGCCGATGATGAGTGCGGTCGGCATGTTTACACCAGTTCCACGGCCATGGCGGTCGCTTCGCCGCCGCCGATGCACAGCGCCGCCACGCCCTTCTTGCCGCCGGTGCGCTTCAGTGCGCCCAGCAGGGTGACGATGATGCGCGCGCCCGATGCGCCGATCGGGTGGCCCAGCGCGCAGGCGCCGCCGTGGATGTTGACCTTCTCATGCGGGATGTCGAGGTCGCGCATGGCGGCCATCGGCACGGCGGCGAAGGCTTCATTGATCTCGAACAGGTCGACGTCCTTGCTGCTCCAGCCGATTTTCTTGTACAGCTTTTCAACCGCGCCGATTGGTGCGGTGGTGAACAGGTTCGGTTCCTGGGCGAAGGTGGCGTGGCCGTGGATGCGGGCGATCGGCGTCAGGCCCAGTTCCTTGGCCTTCGATTCGCGCATCATCACCAGCGCGGCGGCACCGTCGTTGATCGACGAGGACGAGGCGGCGGTGATGGTGCCGTCTTTCTTGAACGCGGCGCGCAGGGTCGGGATCTTTTCCACTTTGGCTTTGAGCGGGCCTTCATCCTTGTCGATGACGGTGTCGCCGGCGCGCGAGCTCACGGTGACCGGTGCGATTTCCCACTTGAAGTAGCCTTCGCTGGTGGCGACTTGCGCGCGCTTCACCGATTCGATGGCGAAGTTGTCCTGCGCCTCGCGGGTGAATTCGTACTTGGCCGAGCACTCTTCGGCAAAGGTGCCCATGGAACGGCCTTCGCCGGTTTTCTCGTTGCGCGAGTAGGCGTCTTCCAGACCGTCGTACATCATGTGGTCGAACATCATGCCGTGGCCGATGCGGTAACCGCCGCGCGCTTTCGGAATCAGGTAGGGCGCGTTGGTCATGGACTCCATGCCGCCGGCGATGACTACGTCGGCGCTGCCGGCGATCAGCTGGTCGTGCGCGAAGATCGCGGCCTGCATGGCCGAGCCGCACATCTTGGACAGCGTGACGGCGCCGGTGGACGTCGGCAGGCCGGCTTTCAACAGGGCCTGGCGCGCAGGCGCCTGGCCTTGGCCCGCCATCAGGCAGTTGCCGAAGTAGACGTGTTCCACCAGCTTGCCGTCGATGCCGGAGCGTTCGACGGCGGCCTGGATCGCGACCGCGCCCAGGTCGTGGGCGGACTTGGAGGAAAAGTCGCCCTGGAAGGCGCCCATGGGGGTGCGGGCTGCACCGACGATTACGATAGGATCATTCATTTTCTAAGGTCTCCATAAAGGGTGGCGTAGTAACGGCCGGGATGTTCGACAAATTCTTGTGCGAGAAACGCAGGTGCTGCGGATAAGGATAAACGTCTTCCACCACGCCCTGTTCGATACGCTGCTTGCGCGCTTGCCAGTACTCCGGCGTGAGCAGGTCCGCGTGGTGCTTGAGGAAGTATTTTCGGATCTTTGGATTCCCCAGCAGGAAGCTGCCGAACTGCTCGGGGAAGACATCGTGCCGGCCGACCGGATACCATGGCTCGGACGCCATTTCCTCTTCCTCGTTGCGCGGCTGCGGAATGGCGCGGAACTGGCAGTCGGTGATGTATTCGATTTCGTCGTAGTCGTAGAACACCACGCGCTGGTGCCGCGTGACGCCGAAATTCTTGTACAGCATATCGCCGGGGAAGATGTTGGCGGCCACCAGTTCCTTGATGGCGTTGCCGTATTCGAGCAGGCCGTGTTCCAGCTGCGCTTCGTCCTGTTCCTTTTCCGTCAGCCAGATATTCAGCGGCACCATGCGGCGCTCGATGTACAGGTGCTTGATGACGATTTGTTCGCCGTCTTCCTCCACCTGCGAGGGCGCGAACTGCTTCAGCTCCGCCAGCAGCTCCTCCTTGAAGCGGCTGCGCGGGAAGGCGACGTTCGAGTATTCCAGCGTGTCGGCCATGCGGCCCACGCGGTCGTGGTGTTTCACCAGCAGGTACTTCTGCTTGATCAGGGCGCGCGTGGTTTCCTTCGGCGGCGGATAGAAATCCTTGATCAACTTGAACACGTACGGGAACGACGGCAGCGCGAACACCAGCATCACCAGGCCGCGTATGCCGGGCGCGATCTCGAACAGGTCGGACGAATGCTTCAGATGCTGCAGGAAGTCGCGGTAGAACAGCGCCTTGCCCTGCTTCTGCAGGCCGAGGATGGTGTAGATCTCGCTGCGCGGCTTGCGCGGCATCAGCGCGCGCAGGAACTGCACGTAGGCCGAAGGCACTTCCATGTCGACCAGGAAGTAGGCGCGCGTGAACGAGAACAGGATGGCGATCTGCTCCGGATCGCACAGCACCGTGTCGAGTATCAGCTCGCCGTGGCGGTTGTGCAGGATCGGCACCACGAAGGGAACCACGCGGTTGCCGTTGATGATCTGGCCGACAATGTAGGCGCCCTTGTTGCGGAAGAACAGGCTCGATAGCACCTGGATCTGGTGATTCGGTTCGATGCGCGCCGCGCCGTACAGGGCGGTCAGGCGCTGCTCCACCTGTTCGGCGTCGCGCGCGAGGTTGGCGAAGTTCGCCTCCAGCGCGAAGTCGCCGACGATGCGCTTGAGCGTGGCGTGCATGCCGTCGGCCGCCGGGTAGTAGACGCGGTAGGTCGGGCGCGCTTCGGTGGTTTCGATGTACTCGGTGGAGACCACCGGGCGCACGAAGATGAATTCGTTGTGGAAGTAGCTGCGGTGCAGGATCTTGCAGCAGACCGAGTTGAAGAAGGTTTCGGCCAGCTCCGGCTGCTTGTGGTCGGACAGCATGCCGATGTAGTGCAGCTTGAGTTCGCGCCACACTTCATCGGTCAGGTCGGCCGGTTCGTATTCGTCTTCCAGTTGCTGCACGCATTCCTGCACGCGCTGGTCGTAGAAATCGATGCGCGCGCGCGCGGCCTGTTGTCCATGCGCCCAGTCGCCTCCCTCGAAGTGTTGCTTGGCCTGCTGGCTGGTTGCGCGGAACAAGCGGTAGTGCTTGTCGAAACCGTCGCGGATGGTGCGCGCGATGTCGAACGCGATCTGCGAACGCAGCAATTTCGGAAAAGCGGCCTGAGTCATGTTGGTTCCGTATCCGCGTCGTACCCGCGCAGGCGGGTACCCATAGAACGCCGGCAGCGCCAGCTCAGCATGGGCTCCCGCCTGCGCGGGAGCGACGCTGTATCTTACTTCGTCTCGGCGAACAGCTCGCGGCCGATCAGCATGCGGCGGATTTCGCTGGTGCCGGCGCCGATTTCGTACAGCTTGGCGTCGCGCCACAGGCGGCCGACCGGATACTCGTTGATGTAGCCGTTGCCGCCCAGGGTCTGGATCGCTTCGCCGGCCATCCAGGTCGCCTTCTCGGCGCTGTACAGGATGGCGCCGGCGGCGTCCTTGCGCAGGTTGCGCACCTGCTCCGGCGAGGTGGCGCGGTCGCAGGCCTGGCCGACGGCGTAGACATAGGCCTTGGACGCCATCATGGTCGAGTACATGTCGGCGATCTTGCCCTGCATCAGCTGGAATTCGCCGATGGCCTGGCCAAACTGCTTGCGGTCGTGGATGTAAGGCACGACCACGTCCATGCACGCCTGCATGATGCCCAGCGGGCCGCCGGACAGCACGGTGCGCTCGAAGTCCAGGCCCGACATCAGCACGTTGACGCCCTTGCCCAGGCCACCCAGCACGTTCTCGACCGGCACTTCGCAATCTTCAAACACCAGCTCGCCGGTGTGGGAGCCGCGCATGCCCAGCTTGTCCAGCTTTTGCGCGATGGAGAAGCCCTTGGCGCCTTTTTCGATCAGGAAGGCGGTCATGCCCTTCGGGCCGGCTTCCAGGTCGGTCTTGGCGTAGACCACCAGCACGTCGGCGTCGGGGCCGTTGGTGATCCACATCTTGGTGCCGTTGAGGACGTAGTGGTCGCCCTTGAGTTCGGCGCGCAGCTTCATGCTCACCACGTCGGAGCCGGCGTTCGGCTCGGACATGGCCAAGGCGCCGATGTATTCGCCGGAAATCAGCTTCGGCAGGTATTTTTGTTTTTGTTCTTCGGTGCCGTTGCGCTTGATCTGGTTGACGCACAGGTTCGAGTGGGCGCCATACGACAGGCCGACCGAGGCCGAAGCGCGCGAGATTTCCTCCATCGCCACGATGTGGGCCAGGTAGCCCATGTTGGCGCCGCCGTATTCTTCCGGCACGGTGATGCCCAGCACGCCCAGCTCGCCCATCTTGCGCCACAGGTCCATGGGGAACTGGTCGCTGCGGTCGATTTCGGCGGCGCGCGGAGCGATCTCGGCGGCGGCGAACTGCTGCACGGCTTCGCGCAGCGCGGCGATGTCTTCGCCATGGTCAAAGGTCAGGCCTGGGAGATGGAGCATGTCATCCTCGATTCTTGTGTTTTGTCTGGAGCGCCCATGATACGCCGATGTGACGTTAACGTAAACGTCAAGTAAGCGTCAAGCGGGGTCGGTTTGCGCCGCCATCATGCGTTTGCATTCGTCTTCGTGGGCCTGGATTTCGGCCAGCGACATCTCGATGTCCTCGCGCTGCTGCTCCAGCGTTTCGCGGTGCTGCGCCAGCACCGTCAGGAAACGCTGCATCTGGGCGGTGGAATCCTTGGGCGTTTCGTACATGTCGACCAGGCTCTTGATTTCCGCCAGCGACAGGCCCAGGCGCTTGCCGCGCAGGGTCAGCTTGAGGCGGGTGCGGTCGCGCCCCGTGTAGACGCGGTTGCGGCCGCCGGCGCCTTCGCGTGACGGACTCAGCAAGCCCTGGTCTTCGTAAAAGCGGATGGCGCGCGCCGTGATGTCGAATTCACGGGCCAGTTCGGTAATGGTATAGGTGGACATTTTTGTGATGGATTTCCGTTTACGTCAACGTCAAAACATTGTAGCGCGAATCCCACCAATCAAACGTAGAGTCGGTGGCAGAAGGTGACCGGAGGGCGTGCAAAATGGTATCGTGCTACGTGCTCTCCCTTTTAGGCGAGATGATGGCTGAAGGCTGTCTGCTGCCGAATAAAATTCACCGTACATTTTCGCTGACGTTTGTCCTGCCGGAAGATAAAATGTAAATTTTGAAATCCCATAACGTCACAAATGAGCCCAGCTTCGCAGAAACTGACTTTCATGACGCAACGTGAAATAGTGCAATTATGAATTCTTCCAATGAACGCGAAAGCTTTAGCCAGCGCCTGCAACAGGCTTTAAAAAATGCCCACTACTCGCCCGACAGCCCGACCCGGCTGGCGCGCGAGTTCAATATCCGCTTCGACGGCCGGCCGATTACCGTCCACGCAGCCCGTAAATGGCTGGTGGGAGAGGCGATTCCGACCCAGGAAAAACTGCGCATGATCGCTCAGTGGTTGGGCGTGCCTGCCGAATGGTTGCGCTTCGGCGGTCCGGAAGAAGGTGCTCCGAGCACCGACAGCGGCGCCAGTCCGTCGCGCTTTGAATCGGCCGACGTCAAGCTGATTGCCGATCTGCAGCGCCTGGACGAACATCATCGCCAGATCGCACGGGAATTTATCCGCATGCTGGTACGGGTTAACTACCAAAAGTAGTTATTTTTACGTAGTACTACTGAGGATTTGCAACTATCCAGTTGCTCATCCCGGCCGTATTTTCGTGAAACGAGATTCAGGTTTTCCACGTTTTGTTTGGACCAGGGCGCGCCATCGGCAGCGCCCTTTTTATTTTCGCTATCTTTACGATTTGTCATAGTTTCGCCCCCGATTTCAGGCACAATAGGACAGGCCTATTTTTCGGGAGTCATGCTTTGAGCCGTCTGATGAAAAGCAATTACAGCAACGCCGCGCAGCTGAAAGATTTGATGACCGCCCCGCCCATGAGTGCCGCCCAGCATGCAGAAGTGATGCGCAAACGCATCGCGCAACGCCGCATGGTGGAAGAAGCCCGTGAACTGAAGCGCGCCAGCAGTTCTTATTTCGACAAGCGTTGAACCCAGGCCTAGCCGGCGTCCGTGCCGGCGGCACCCTTCATGCCCGCCCAGCGTGGCGCCAGTGCGTGCTCGATCCCGAACAGGTCGATCACGCGGGCCACGGTGTGGTCCACCATCTCTGAAATACTCTGCGGGTTGTGATAGAAGCTCGGCAGCGGCGGGAAGATAATCCCGCCCATTTCCGTGACCGCCGTCATATTACGCAGGTGCGCGAGATTGAACGGGGTTTCCCTGACCATCAGCACCAGCCGGCGGCGCTCCTTGAGCACCACGTCGGCCGCGCGCGCGATCAAGTTGTCGGACAGGCCGTGGGCCACCGACGCCAGCGTTTTCATGGAACAGGGGGCGATGATCATGCCGTCGCTCTGGAACGAGCCGCTGGCAATCGCGGCGCCGACGTCGCGCACCTTGTGCACCACGTGGGCCAGCGCTTCCACCTCGCGCCGCTGCAAGCCGGTTTCCTGGTGCAGGGTGAGGATGGCGGCGTCGGAGACGATCAGATGCGTCTCGACGTTAGGAGTGTGTTGCAAATGTTGCAGCAGACGCACGCCATACACCGCGCCGGTGGCGCCGGTGATGGCAATAACAATGCGTCTAGGCCGATCAGGCATCCAGCAGGGCTTTCAGTTCGCCCGATTCAAACATTTCGTTCATGATGTCCGAACCGCCAATGAACTCGCCCTTGACGTAGAGCTGAGGAATGGTCGGCCAGTTCGAGTAGTCCTTGATGCCCTGACGGACTTCCGGATCTTCCAGCACGTTCACGGTGGCAATGTTCTCAACGCCGCAAGCTTTCAGGATCTGGATGGCGCGGCCGGAAAAGCCGCATTGCGGGAACTGGGCGGTGCCCTTCATGAACAGCACCACCGGGGTGTTGGTCACGGTTTCTTTGATCCAGGTTTGTACGTCGCTCATAGCTGCCTCTAGGTGTAAAGATGTGGAATACCGGCATTTTATAAGAAATGCGCCTGCCCCGTGTTTGACAAGCGAAAAAATCCGCGTATAGTCGCTATATCGATACTCGATATAGCGAATGCCGACACATGTCCGATCCCGCCCGTTTCCTGCCCCTGTCCGAGGCCACGTTCTATGTGATGCTGGCGCTGAGCCAGCAGCCGCTGCACGGCTACGCCATCATGCAGCAGGCCGAAACCTTGAGCGCCGGTAGCGTGGTGCTGGGGCCGGGTACGCTGTACGGCATCTTCGGCACGCTGGAAAAGCAGGCCTTGATCGTCAAGGTGGCGGAAGAGGAGCGGCGCAAGATCTACGCGCTGACCGATCTGGGCAAGCTGGTGCTGGCCGAGCAGGTGCGGCGGCTGGAAATCATGGTCAATAGTGCGGCGCGACTGAAGGAGAGTAAATGAAAAAGTTCAGGCAGTGGTGGTCGTGGCAGGATCGGGAACATGGCGCCTGGTTGCAGTCCATGGCGGCGCAGGGCTGGCACTTGCAGGCGGGGAACTGGCTCGATATTTATACCTTCAAGCGCGGCGCCCCGGCCGAGGTAGCCTATCGTTGGGACTTGCACGTCAATAACTTCGAGCCCGAGTACCGCCGGCTGCTGGAGGATGCCGGCTGGGAGTATGTCGCTGCGCACGGCGGCTGGCATTGCTGGCGCCAGCCGATAGTGAACGGACGGGTGCCGGAAATCTTCACCGACCCCGCCGACCGGCTGCGCCGTTATCGCCGCCTGCTGATTCCTTGCCTGGCGATGGTGGTGTCGCAATTGCTGTTGCTGGCGCAATGGGCCGACTGGGGCCGCGCGCCGCTGGCCTTGAGCGTGCTGAACTGGGTGTCGCTGGGCATCGGCGCCATTGCCGCTTACAGCGCGGTGCAACTGGGGCGGCGCATCGTCGCCCTCAAGGCCGCGTAGTTGCCGCCTTAGCCGCGCAGCTTGGCGAAGGCGGCGGCCATGCTGCCGGCCACCGCAGGCTCGCGGGTTTGCTGCTTCTGTTGCTGGCCCATGGCGCGGCGGTCGTTGCGATCGCCGCGTTGCTGCGGCTGCGAACCGGCTTGCGGCGCGCTGTCCGTCAGGCGCATGGTCAGGGCGATGCGCTTGCGCTTTTCGTCCACCTCCAGCACTTTCACCTTCACCACCTGGCCGGCTTTCACCACCGAGTGCGGATCTTTCACGAAGGTATTCGACAGCGCCGAGATGTGCACCAGGCCATCCTGATGCACGCCGATATCGACGAAGGCGCCGAAGGCGGCGACGTTGGTCACCACGCCTTCGAGGATCATGTCCGGACGCAGGTCGCGGATTTCCTCCACGCCTTCCTTGAAGGTGGCGGTGGTGAATTCCGGACGCGGATCGCGGCCCGGCTTTTCCAGTTCCTTCAGGATGTCCGTGATGGTCGGCACGCCGAACTTGTCGTCGGCGTACTTGGCCGGCTGCAAGCCCTTGATCAGCGCGCTTTCACCGATCACAGCCTTGATGTCCTTCTTGATGTCGCCCAGGATCTTTTCCACCAGCGGATACGATTCCGGGTGCACCGCCGAGGCGTCCAGCGGATTTTCGCCGCCGATTACGCGCAGGAAGCCGGCCGCCTGTTCGAAGGTCTTGTCGCCCAGGCGCGGCACCGATTTCAGCGCCGCGCGCGAGGCGAAGGCGCCTTTCACGTCGCGATAGGTCACGATGGCCTGCGCCACCGAGGACGACAGGCCCGACACGCGCGCCAGCAGCGGCGCCGAGGCGGTGTTCACATCGACGCCGACCGCGTTGACGCAATCCTCGACCACGGCGTCCAGGGTGCGCGCCAGCTGGGTCTGCGAGACGTCGTGCTGGTACTGGCCGACGCCGATCGATTTCGGATCGATCTTCACCAGCTCGGCCAGCGGATCCTGCAGGCGGCGGGCGATCGACACCGCGCCGCGCAGCGACACGTCCATGTCCGGCAGTTCCTTGGAGGCGAACTCGGACGCCGAATACACCGACGCGCCCGCTTCGGAGACGACGATCTTGCTCATTTTTTGATCAGGGAAGCGCTTGAGCAGGTCTTGCGCCAGCTTGTCGGTTTCGCGCGAGGCGGTACCGTTGCCGATCGAAATCAGCGACACATTGTGCTTGGCGGCCAGCTTGCCCAAGGTGTGCAGCGAACCTTCCCAGTCGTTCTTCGGCTGGTGCGGGTAGATCACGGCGGTATCGACCACCTTGCCGGTGGCGTCCACCACGGCCACCTTCACGCCGGTGCGCAGGCCCGGGTCCAGGCCCATGGTGGCGCGTTGGCCGGCCGGGGCCGCCAGCAGCAAGGCTTTCAAGTTGGTAGCGAATACATTGATCGCTTCCAGCTCGGATTTTTCGCGCAGCGCGCCCATCAACTCGGTATCCAGGTGCATGAAGCTCTTCACGCGCCAGGTCCAGCGGGCGGTGTCGGTCAGCCATTTATCGGCCGGGCGGCCGGCGGCCTTGATGCCGAAACGGGCCGAGATGCGGCTTTCGCACGGATTGTGCGGCGCGTCCCATTTTGGTTTTTCCGGCTCGGAGTCGAGGCGCAGGGCGACGTCGAGGATGCCTTCACGGCGGCCGCGCATCAGCGCCAGGGCACGGTGCGACGGCACGGTGGACAGCGGCTCGGAATAATCGAAGTAATCGGCGAACTTTTCGCCCTCTTCTTGCTTTCCTTCAATAACCTTCGATTCAACAATGCCATGCTCTTGCACATATTCACGCAAGGACTGCAGCAGGGTGGCGTCTTCGGCAAAGCGTTCCATCAGGATCTGGCGGGCGCCGTCCAGCGCGGCCTTGGTGTCGGCCACGCCCGGATTGTTGCCGTCGGCGGTGGTGAACGCCTCGCGCAGGTACTTGCCGGCTTCGGTTTCCGGGTTGAGTTCCGGGTTGTCCAGCAGGCCGTCGGCCAGCGGCGCCAGGCCGGCTTCGATGGCGATCTGGGCCTTGGTGCGGCGCTTTTGCTTGTAAGGAAGATATAAGTCTTCCAGCCGGGTCTTGTCTTCTGCGTGCATGACAGCATCTAACAACTCT
This sequence comes from Duganella paludis, assembly GCF_054461335.1. Classification (NCBI taxonomy): domain Bacteria; kingdom Pseudomonadati; phylum Pseudomonadota; class Betaproteobacteria; order Burkholderiales; family Oxalobacteraceae; genus Duganella; species Duganella paludis. The sequence continues at coordinate 2,880,235 of NZ_CM136922.1, read as the reverse complement.
GGAGTCATCTTGTTTTGCTCGGTAATCGATGCCACGATACTGGCGCGGCGGTCTTCCAGCTCGCGCAGGTAGCGCAGGCGCTCTTCGAGCAGACGCAGTTGGGTGTCATCCAGGCCGCCGGTCGCCTCTTTACGATAGCGGGCGATGAAGGGAACGGTGGCGCCTTCGTCCAACAGGGCGATGGCGGCGGCAACCTGGGCTGGTTTGGCAACAAGTTCCAGGGCGAGACGTTGTTCAATGGAAGGCAGCATGGTGTGATTCCTAGACAGACAAGCCCGGAATAATACGACATCGGTACAAAGTTGCTAGTCTTGACAGCCCAAAAGGACTGTGAACGTGAGCAAGCCCACTTTGCCAGGCAGGTTTTATGTCAATTTACATGAACACGAACGCTTCAATGGCGGATAATATTGCCTGTTGCCGTTTTTGAACCATCTTTGAACAACAATGCGACCTATGGATCTTACCCGCGACGACGCACCTGCCGCCCCTGCTGCTCCAGCACCGGCTCCAACGCGCCTTGTGCCGCCCGCGAATCAATTGTCGTACGCTGTCGCCACCTGGCTGCAGCGTGTGGATGCGGCAGCGCACCCGAAGGCCAAGCTGACGCCGCCTCCGGTGGAAAACGACCCGAAGCAGACCCAATACAAACTGATTTACGTGATGGCGCCGACCAGCGGCGGCCGTCACGTGGCACTGTGCCTGTACAAGGCCCGCCTGCGCCCGAACGGCGACGTGGCGGCGGCCAGTCCGGTGAGCGAAGTGTTTTCGCTGCTGTCGACGCCGCCAAGCTTCATGACGCCCAACGACGAAGATCTGATCCGTTTCTTCGTGGCCATGCGCAGCGGCCAGAATTCCCAGACCGGTTCGGCCACCGAGCCGCGCGGCAAGATCGGCGCGGCCTTGCTGAATATGCTGGCAGAGCAAGACAAATTGTTGTGGGCTAACTCATGGGCCGACGTCGGCAACGGCTTGGTGTATCCGCTCAAGGGCGGCGTGTTGCGCGAAGCCAATTTGGCGTGGCGCGAAGAGGGCAAGGGCTTGCGCCTGGGCTGGCAGGTGGCGCCGCCGCCGGGCGCCAAGCACGTCGGCGCCGACCAAGTCGACTACATGCTGCCGACCGATCCGCCGTGGTACATCGACAATCTTTCCTGCGGCGTGCTGCAATTGAACCAGGGCGGCACCGAGATCGCGCTGGCCGACCTGCAAGCGCTGGTGGCGCAAGCGCCGTTGCTGACCAATAACGACAAGATGCGCGTATCGCAACTGCTGCTGGCGCACGGGCTGCAGGGCTTGATGCCGCTGCCGCAGCCATTGCCGCAACGCATACGTGACGACGTCAAGCCGCGTCCGGTGCTGACCTTGGACGCCGCCATGCTGGCCGACGGCTCGCTGCAACGCTGGAACGACTTCGCCGTGCTGTCCTTCGATTACGACGGCGAACGTGTCTCGTTCGACCCGTCGCAGCGCGTGGTGCGCCAGAAGGGCGAAGTGACCGAAATCATTCAGCGCGACAGCACCGCCGAGGACGACGCGCTGGCGCTGCTCAACGAGCGCCATTTCGTCGCCCCGAGTACGCTGCCGCTGAGCGCCGTCAAGGGCGGCCTGCTGCTGCCGACCCAGGCCGAGTGGATCCGCTTTGCCCGCGACGGCATCGATGCACTGAAAGAAGCCGGCTGGAAAATCGAAAAAACCACCAAATACCGCTACGACACGCTGGAAGTCGGCGACTGGTACGCGGAAGTGGTGGAAGACGAGGCCGACGGCGGCCGCGCCTGGTTCGATCTGGAGCTGGGCATCATGGTCAACCAGGAGCGCGTGCCGCTGCTGCCGGTGCTGGTCCAGCTGATCCGCAACGCCCCCCTCGATTTCAATCCGAAAGCCATCGCCAGCCACGGTGCGGAAGACCAGATGCTGGCCACGCTGGCCGACGGCACCCGCGTCGCCCTGCCTTGGGGCCGCGTGCGCCCCATCCTGAGCACCCTGGGCGAGTTGTATTTCAGCGACAAGATCAAGAATTCGCTGCACATGGCCACGCTGGACGCGGCGCGCCTGGACGAGCTGTCGCGCAACGTGCAAATGACGTGGATAGGCGGCGACGAGCTGCGCGACATGGGCGCGCGCCTGAACCAGTTCGGCGCCGTCAAGCGCGTCGCCACGCCGGCCGGCCTGCAAGCCACCCTGCGTGACTATCAAACCGATGGTCTCTCGTGGATGCAATTCCTGCGCGAATACGGCTTCGCCGGCATCCTGGCCGATGACATGGGCCTGGGCAAGACCGTGCAGACGCTGGCCCACATCCTGGTGGAAAAAGAAGCCGGCCGCCTGACCGCGCCGGCGCTGGTTATCGCACCAACCAGCCTGATGGGCAATTGGCAGGAAGAGGCGGCGCGTTTCGCCCCCGGCCTGAAAGTGCTGCTGCTGCAAGGCAAGGACCGCATGGGCCAGTTCGACCAGATCGACGAGGCCGACCTGGTGCTGACCACCTACGCCCTGCTGCCGCGCGACGAGGAAAAACTGCGCGAGCACGATTTCCACCTGGTGATCCTGGACGAATCGCACTACATCAAAAACACCCGCTCCAAGGCGGCCCAGAGCGCCGGCCTGCTGCGCGCGCGCCATCGCCTGTGCCTGTCCGGCACGCCGCTGGAAAACCACCTGGGCGAGTTGTGGTCGCAGTTCCACTTCCTGCTGCCGGGCCTGCTGGGCGACGAGAAGGGCTTCAACAGCGTGTTCCGCCACCCGATCGAACGCGCCGACGACCCGCTGCGCCGCGCGCTGCTGAACCGCCGCATCAAGCCCTTCCTGCTGCGCCGTACCAAGGACAACGTGGCGAAAGAGTTGCCGCCGAAGACCGAAATGGTGCGCAAGGTGGAACTGACCGGCGCCCAGCGCGACCTGTACGAAACCGTGCGCCTGGCCATGGACCAGAAAGTGCGCGAGGAAATCGACCGCAAGGGCGTGGCGCGCAGCCAGATCGTCATCCTGGAAGCGCTGCTCAAGCTGCGCCAGGTGTGCTGCGACCCGCGCCTGGTCAAGTCGACCACCAAGAAACAGCAGGCCGCCGGTTCCGCCAAGTTGATCGACCTGATGCAGATGGTCGAGGATCTGCTGGAGGAAAAGCGCAAGATCCTGGTGTTCTCGCAGTTCACCAGCATGTTGGAACTGATCCAGGAAGAGCTGGAAGCGCGCGACATCCCGTACGCCTTGCTTACGGGCGACACCAAGGACCGCAGCGCGCAAGTGGCGGCGTTCCAGCAGGGCGCCGTGCCGATTTTCCTGATTTCGCTGAAGGCCGGCGGTGTCGGCCTCAACCTGACGGCGGCCGATACGGTTATTCACTATGATCCATGGTGGAACCCGGCGGCGGAAAACCAGGCCACCGACCGCGCCTGGCGCATCGGCCAGGACAAGCCGGTCTTCGTCTACAAGCTGATCGCCAAGGGCACGCTGGAAGAAAAGATCCAGGTCTTGCAACAGAAGAAATCCGACCTGGCGCAATCGATCCTGGCCGAAGGCGAATCGCAGAAGATGGCGCTCACCCAGGAAGACTTGCAACAGATCTTCGCCCCGCTGGTCGAATAGGAGTTTGTCATGAAGCAGACGATAGAGGAGCTGCAGGCGGCCTTGCGCGAGTCGCAGGCCAACGAGGCCCGCTACCGGCTGCTGCTCGACAACAGCAGCGAAGTCAGCTGGATGGCCGATTGCGCCAGCCTGCGGCTGACGTGGCTGAGCCCGGCCGCAGAACGCCATTTCGGCCATACCCTGGACACCGCGCAAGTGCTGGCGGCCGGCCTGCTCAAGGATGTGCCGGCGCGGCTGGCACGTCACGCCAAAGGCGACCTGAGCCGCCTTCGCCTGCTGCGCGAAGCCGAGCTGGCCGACAGCAGCGGCCATGCGGTGCCGGTGGAAATCGAATCGACCTTGATCCTCGACGCCGCCGGCGTGCCGGTCTCGGTAGTGGGCGTGGTGCGCGACCTGAGCGCCCGGCGCGAGCTGGCGCAGCAACAGAAAAAATTCGCCTCCATGCTGTCGCACGAATTCCGCACGCCGCTGTCGACCATCGACGGCGCCGTGCAGCGGCTGGAAATGACAGGCGCGCATCACGACGAAGGCACCCGCAAGCGTTACCGCAAGATCCAGACCGCCGTCGACCGCATGCTGGTCATGCTGGACGAATACCTGTCGCCTGATCGCATGGCCAGCATCGGCCGCGAGCGCCAGCCGAACGAAATCGACCCCGCCACGCTGTTGCAGACCATCGCCGAGACGGCCCGCCAGCGGCGCCCGCAGATCAGCGTGCAGGTCCAGGACTTGCCGCAATGGGTGCGCTGCGACCCGGCGGGCATGCGCGTCTGTCTTGAAATATTGGTCGACAATGCCATAAAGTACACAGACGATGATATTCGGATAGAATTGCTGGGCAGGATAGCAACAAAAGGTGGGGTTGAATTCCTGGTGCGCGATCACGGCGCGGGCATACCGGAAACGGAGTTGCCGAGGGTATTCGACAAAGCCTATAGAGGCAGCAACGCCGCTGGCGTGGCGGGTTCCGGGCTGGGCTTGTACATGGCGCGCGCGATCGCGGACGTGCACGGCGGCACTGTCACTGCACGGAATGTTTCTGAAAGCGGCACGGAATTTCGGATTTGGCTGCCAGTAGCGGCGAATGCCGGGAAAAACCTTGCGAAAGGGGAAACCAACAGTGATAATTCCTTGGACGCAAGCTCATAGCAGGACGGGCCTGAGCACGCTTGCGTACTAACCGATCGAATGGCGCATCAATGACGCAAATACTCATCGTGGAAGACAATCTGGAGTACGCCGAAGAAATGGCGGAATTCCTGACTGAACTTGAACACGAAGTGCACATCACCAATAACGCCAGCGATATGTGGTCGGCCCTCAGCCAAGGCAATGTGGGCGTGGTCGTGCTCGACCTCGGCCTGCCGGATGAGGACGGCTTCAATGTCATTCCGCGCATGCGCCAGCTATATCCGCAGATCGGCTTGCTGGTGCTGACCGGCCGCGTCGCCTTCGACAACCGCATTCTGGGTTTGCGCCTGGGCGCGGACCACTATTTGACCAAGCCTATCAAGTTTCCGGAATTGGCGGCGCACATCGAGGCGCTCGACCGTCGCGTGGGGCCGCAGGAAACCATCCCGGCGCCGAGCAAGTGGACCTTGAAGGTCAGCGCGCGCCAGCTGGAGCTGCAGGGCATGGCGATTACCCTGACCGAGAAAGAGTGCAACTTCCTGCACTTGCTGACCATTAATACCCGGCCGGTGCCGCGCCAGGTCATCGTGGCCGGCATCGGCGGCGACGATCCGGATGCCGGACGCCGCGTCGACATGCTGGTGTACCGCCTGCGCAAGAAGGCGCGCACCGGCCTGGGGCAGGATCTGCCGCTGCGCAGCGCCTATGGCGAGGGCTACAGCCTGTCCGCCAGCTTCAACCTTTCCTGATTCCTTTACCCCAAGCGACAGAGGGGGCGGACCCCGTACGGGGTCCGACCCCGGCGGTTCGCGCCGTGCGGAGTACAAATGGGGACGGAGTCACGCCATTCCGAGCCGGCGCGGAATTTAATGGGGACGGAGTGAGCGTGGACGGGTAGAATCTGGGTTCCAGCCACCCCTTTCATCCGTTTATGGCACGTCTGCCCCGTTTAATCGTTCCCAATCAGCCTCACCACGTCATCCAGACCGGCGCCAACAACCAGCATGTGTTCCTGGACGCCGACGACTATCAGGCCTTTCTCGGCTGGCTGCGCAGCGCCGCCAAAACCTACAAAGTCGCCGTCCATACCTATTGTTTGATGCCGAATCACGTGCATTTGCTGCTCACGCCGTCCGATGAGACCGGCCTGGGCCAGATGATGCAGTGGATAGGCCGCTATTACGTCCCCTACTTCAACCAAAAGTATGTCCGTAGTGGAACTTTGTGGAACGGACGCTACAAAACGTCCCTGATCGATGCCGACGCCTACTTCATGTTGTGCAGTCGCTATATCGAATTCAACCCGGTGCGCAACGGCATGGTGGCGCGCGCCGAGGATTATCCGTGGTCCAGTTATTGCCACCACGCCGGCATCCGCCCGGACGGCTTGGTGACCGACCACGCCAAGGTCTGGGAACTCGGCAACACGCCGTTCCAGCGCGAAGCGGCCTACAGCGCGCTTTCCGAGCCGTCCCTGACGCCGGAAGAAATCACTTTAATCAGCAAAGCCCTGCTCAAAGGCTGGCCGTTGGGCTCGCAACAGTTCCAGACCACGCTGCAAAGCCGCATCAAACGCCAGGTATTGCCGGCTAAACGCGGCCGCCCATTCAAAATAAAGCCTGTCACCGAATAGGGTATCACTCTGTCCCCAATTAAAAAAATAAGCTTCTGAGGAAAATTTAATTCGACTCCGACCCTAATTGTTATTGTTGAAGTTTACGCTGCATTGCACTAACCTTGACTTTCGAGCCAATTAGTCCGGAGTTTAGCCATGAAAGCCCAAGGTCTTTACGATCCTTCCAATGAACACGATGCCTGTGGCGTCGGTTTCGTCGCCCACATCAAGGGCAACAAGAGTCACTCGATTGTGGAACAGGGTCTGCTGATCTTGAAGAACCTCGATCACCGGGGCGCCGTCGGCGCCGATCCGCTGATGGGCGACGGCGCCGGTATCCTGATCCAGATCCCGGACCAGTACTACCGCGACGAAATGGCCAAGCAAGGCGTGGAACTGCCGCCGCCAGGCGAATACGGCGTCGGCATGGTGTTCCTGCCGAAGGAAAACGCTTCGCGCATCGCCTGCGAACAGGAAATCGAGCGCGCCGTGCGCGCCGAAGGCCAGATCGTGCTGGGCTGGCGCAATGTGCCGGTCGACCTCGACATGCCGATGTCGCCGACCGTGCGCGCCAAAGAGCCGGTGATCCGCCAGATCTTCATCGGCCGTGGCGCCGACATCATGGTGACCGACGCGCTGGAACGTAAGCTGTACGTGATCCGCAAATCGTCGGGCCACGCCATCCAGGCGCTGAAACTGATCCACGGCAAAGAATTCTTCGTGGCCTCGCTGTCGGCCCGTACCATCGTCTACAAAGGCCTGCTGCTGGCCGACCAGGTGGGCGTGTACTATAAAGACCTGCAAGACGCGCGCTGCATCTCGGCGCTGGCGCTGGTGCACCAGCGTTTCTCGACCAACACCTTCCCGGAATGGCCGCTGGCCCACCCGTACCGCCTGCTGGCGCACAACGGCGAGATCAACACCGTCAAAGGCAACTTCAACTGGATGCGCGCCCGCGAAGGCGTGATGAAGTCGGCCGTGCTGGGCGACGACCTGCAAAAGCTGTTCCCGCTGATCTACGAAGGCCAGTCGGACACCGCCTGCTTCGACAACGCGCTGGAACTGCTGCTGATGGCAGGCTATCCGATCGCCCAGGCGATGATGATGATGGTTCCAGAGGCTTGGGAAAATCACGGCACGATGGACGACAATCGCCGTGCGTTCTACGAATATCACGCCGCCATGATGGAACCATGGGACGGCCCGGCCGCCATGGCCTTCACCGACGGCCGTTACATCGGCGGCACGCTGGACCGTAACGGTCTGCGTCCTGCACGTTACATCGTGACCGACGACGATCTGGTGGTGATGGCGTCGGAATCGGGCGTATTGCCGATTCCCGAGTCGAAAATCATCCAGAAATGGCGTCTGCAACCAGGCAAGATGTTCCTGATCGACCTGGAAGCCGGCCGCATCATCGACGACAAAGAGCTGAAAGACACCTACGCCAACGCCAAGCCGTACAAGGCATGGATCAACGCGGTGCGGATCAAGCTCAACGAAATCAAGCTGAGCGAAAGCCAGCTGGCGCACAACCGCGCCAAGGACAAGACCCCGGCCCAGGGCGAAAAAGCCGTGCCGTCGCTGCTGGACCGCCAGCAAGCCTTCGGCTACACCCAGGAAGATTTGAAATTCCTGATGGCGCCTATGGCCGCCGCCGGCGAAGAAGCCACCGGCTCGATGGGCAATGACTCGCCGCTGGCCGTCATGTCCAACAAGCTGAAGCCGCTGTACTCGTACTTCAAGCAGCTGTTCGCGCAAGTGACCAACCCGCCGATCGACCCGATCCGCGAAGCGATGGTGATGTCGCTGGTGTCGTTCATCGGTCCTAAGCCTAACCTGCTGGACACCAACAACGTCAACCCGCCGATGCGCCTCGAAGTGTCGCAGCCTATCCTGGGCTTCGACGACATGGAGCGCCTGCGCAACATCAGCCAGCACACCGGCGGCAAGTTCAAGTCCTACGAACTGGGCATCTGCTACCCGCTGGCCTGGGGCAAGGAAGGCGTTGAAGCCTGCCTGGCCTCGCTGTGCGCGGAAGCCGTCGACGCGGTCAAGTCCGGCCACAACATCCTGATCGTCTCGGACCGTTCGGTCGGCCCTGAGCGCGTGGCGATTCCAGCGCTGCTGGCCACCTCCACCATTCACCAGCACCTGGTGTCGAAAGGCCTGCGCGCCTCGACCGGCCTGGTGGTGGAAACCGGCTCGGCCCGCGAAACCCACCACTTCGCCCTGCTGGCCGGCTACGGCGCGGAAGCGATCCACCCCTACCTGGCGATGGAAACCCTGGCCGAAATGGCTGCGGGCATGCCAGGCGATATGTCGGCCGAGAAAGCCATCTACAACTTCACCAAGGCGATCGGCAAGGGCCTGATGAAGGTCATGTCCAAGATGGGCATCTCGACCTATATGTCCTACTGCGGCGCACAGATCTTCGAAGCGATCGGCCTGAACAAATCGCTGGTCGACAAGTACTTCAAGGGCACCTCGTCCAACGTGGAAGGCATCGGCGTGTTCGAAGTGGCGGAAGAAGCGCTGCGCCTGCACAACCTGGCCTTCGGCAGCGATCCCGTGCTGGAAAACCACCTGGACGCCGGCGGCGAGTACGCCTTCCGTGTGCGTGGCGAAGACCACCTGTGGACCCCGGACGCGATCGCCAAGCTGCAGCACTCGACCCGTTCGAACAACTTCTCCAGCTATAAAGAGTACGCGCAGATCATCAACGACCAGAGCAAGCGTCACCTGACCCTGCGCGGCCTGTTCGAGTTCAAGATCGATCCGACCAAGGCGATTCCGCTGGACGAAGTCGAGCCGGCCAAGGAGATCGTCAAGCGTTTCGCCACCGGCGCCATGTCGATGGGCTCGATTTCGACCGAAGCCCACGCCACGCTGGCGGTCGCCATGAACCGTATCGGCGGCAAGTCCAACACCGGTGAAGGCGGCGAAGATCCATCGCGCTACACCATGGAGCTGAAAGGCATCAAGATCAAGCAGGGCGAGACCATGGCTTCGGTCATGGGCAAAGAGCAGATGGTGGTCGATATTCCTCTGCAGGAAGGCGACTCGCTGCGCTCGCGCATCAAGCAGGTGGCATCGGGCCGTTTCGGCGTGACCGCCGCTTACCTGAACTCGGCCGACCAGATCCAGATCAAGATGGCCCAGGGCGCGAAACCTGGCGAGGGCGGCCAGTTGCCGGGCCACAAAGTGTCCGAATACATCGCAACGCTGCGCTTCTCGGTGCCGGGCGTGGGCCTGATTTCGCCGCCGCCGCACCACGATATCTACTCGATTGAAGATCTGGCGCAGCTGATCCACGATCTGAAGAACGCCAATCCGCGCGCTTCGATTTCGGTCAAGCTGGTGTCGGAAGTGGGTATCGGCACCGTGGCTGCAGGTGTGACCAAGGCCAAGGCCGACCACGTGGTGGTGGCGGGACATGACGGCGGCACCGGCGCTTCGCCGCTGTCCTCGGTCAAGCACGCCGGCACCCCTTGGGAGCTGGGCCTGGCGGAAACGCAACAGACCCTGGTGCTGAACGGCCTGCGTAGCCGTATCCGCGTCCAGGCCGACGGCCAGATGCGTACCGGCCGCGACGTGGTCATCGCCGCCATGCTGGGCGCCGACGAAATCGGCTTCGCCACCGCACCGCTGGTGGTGGAAGGCTGCATCATGATGCGTAAATGCCACCTGAACACCTGCCCGGTCGGCGTTGCCACCCAGGATCCGGTGCTGCGCGCCAAGTTCTCGGGCAAGCCTGAGTACGTGGTCAACTACTTCTTCTTCGTCGCTGAAGAAGCGCGTCAGCTGATGGCGCAACTGGGCATCCGCACCTACGACGAGCTGATCGGCCGCGTCGACCTGCTGGACAAATCCAAGGCGATTTCGCACTGGAAAGCCAAGGGTCTGGACTTCAGCAACATCTTCTACCAGCCGGAAGTACCGAACGGCGACTCCATCTATCACACGATGGAACAAGACCACGGCCTGGACAAGGCACTCGACCACAAGCTGATCGCGCAAGCCAAGGCGGCGCTGGAAAAAGGCGAGCGCGTGTCCTTCATCTCGCCGGTGAAGAACTTGAACCGCACCGTCGGCACCATGCTGTCGGGCGAAGTGGCCAAGCGCTACGGTCACGCCGGCCTGCCGGACGACACCATCCACATCCAGCTGCAAGGCACGGCCGGCCAGTCGGCATGCGCCTTCCTGGCGCACGGCATCACCATCGACCTGGTGGGCGAGGGCAACGATTACGTCGGCAAGGGCTTGTCGGGCGGCCGCATCATCGTGCGTCCGAACACCGAGTTCCGTGGCTGGGCGGTCAACAACATCATCATCGGCAACACCGTGCTGTACGGCGCGATTGCCGGCGAAGCCTTCTTCAACGGCGTGGCCGGCGAGCGTTTCGCCGTGCGTAACTCGGGCGCCACCGCCATCGTCGAAGGCACCGGCGACCACGGTTGCGAATACATGACCGGCGGCACCGTGGTGGTGCTGGGCAATACCGGCCGTAACTTCGCAGCGGGCATGTCGGGCGGTATCGCCTATGTGTACGACCCGGACGGCGATTTCGAAACGCGCTGCAACACCGCGATGGTGTCGCTGGAGCCGGTGCTGGCCGCCAAGGAACAGTCGGTCGACAGCGCCACCTTCCACGTGCAGCACAAAGAACATGGTCGCGAGGCCGATGAGGTGATCCTGAAGCGTTTGATCGAGCGTCACTTCAAGCACACCGGCAGCACGCGCGCGCGCCTGTTGCTCGATAACTGGGCTGACAGCCGCGGCAAGTTCGTGAAGGTATTCCCAAGCGAATACAAACGCGCACTGGCCGAGATGGCCGAAGACGTGGCGAACGAAGCCGCATCCGTACAGCCTATCGCTGCCTAATCAACGCCGCAGTACCGTCATTCCCGCGCAGGCGGGAATCCATGCTGAGTATGGATCCCCGCTTGCGCGGGGACGACGGCGGAACAAAAGATAACTAAGGAAATATCGTGGGTAAAATCACCGGCTTCATGGAATTCCAGCGTCAGGAAGAAGGCTATCTGCCGCCAGCGACGCGCCTGAAAAACTACGCGGAATTCGTCATTCCGCTGACCAACGAGCAAGCCAAGGTACAGGGCGCACGCTGCATGGATTGCGGCATCCCGTTCTGCAACAACGGCTGCCCGGTCAACAACATCATCCCGGACTGGAACGACCTGGTCTATCGCGGCAACTACCGCGAAGCGCTGGACACCCTGCACTCGACCAACAACTTCCCGGAATTCACCGGCCGCATCTGCCCTGCGCCGTGCGAGTCCGCCTGTACCCTGGGCATCAGCGAAGATCCGGTCGGCATCAAGTCGATCGAACACAAGATCATCGACGAAGGCTGGGAACACGGCTGGGTCATTCCCCAGCCGGCCGCCAAGCAGAGCGGCAAGAAAGTCGCCGTGGTCGGTTCCGGTCCTGCCGGCCTGGCAGCGGCCCAGCAGCTGGCGCGCGCCGGCCATGCCGTCACCGTGTTTGAAAAGTCGGACCGCGTCGGCGGCCTGCTGCGCTACGGCATTCCAGACTTCAAGATGGAAAAGTCGCACATCGACCGTCGCGTCAAGCAGATGGAAGCCGAAGGCGTGGTGTTCCGCACCAGCGTGTTGATCGGCAAGGACTTCCCGGCCAACGTCAACAACTGGGCCAAGGAAACCATCTTCCCTGAAGACTTGCAAAAAGACTACGACGCCGTGGTGCTGGCCGGCGGTTCCGAATCGCCGCGCGACCTGCCGGTGCCGGGCCGCGAGCTCAAAGGCGTGCATTTCGCCATGGACTTCCTGCCGCAGCAAAACAAGGTCAACGCCGGCGACAAGCTGAAAGACCAGATCAAAGCCACCGGCAAGCACGTGGTGGTGATCGGCGGCGGCGATACCGGTTCCGACTGCGTGGGCACCTCCAACCGTCACGGCGCCGCCTCGGTGACCCAGTTCGAACTGATGCCTATGCCGCCGGAGCAAGAGAACAAGCCGCTGGTCTGGCCTTACTGGCCGACCAAGCTGCGCACCTCGTCCTCGCACGAAGAAGGTTGCGAGCGCGACTGGGCGGTGGCCACCAAGCGCCTGGAAGGCAAGGGCGGCAAGGTCGAGAAGCTGATCGCCTGCCGCGTGGAATGGAAAGACGGCAAGATGGCCGAAGTGCCGAACTCGGAATTCGAAATGAAAGCCGACCTGGTGTTCCTGGCCATGGGCTTCGTGTCGCCGGTCGCCACCATCCTGGACGCTTTCGCGGTCGAGAAAGATGCACGCGGCAACGCCAAGGCCACCACGGATGGCGAAGGCTGCTACAAGACTTCCGCAGCCAAGGTCTTTGCCGCCGGCGACATGCGCCGTGGCCAGTCCCTGGTGGTGTGGGCGATCCGCGAAGGCCGCCAGTGCGCGCGCGCGGTCGATGAGTTCCTGATGGGCAGTTCCGAGCTGCCACGCTAAGCTAGCGCGGCAATCGGGCACGGCCCGGCTTCCCTGCCGGATATGGATGGGCGATCCCCAACCGTATCCGGTTTTTTTGCGGTTTGCGATGCTGCATCGCACAAATGTAACAATTAGTGCCTGGTATAAATTGCTGACTTTGGGTTCAGTAGTGTTGTATTATCTGCCACTTAGCCGGGCCTTCGAGGGGCCTGCCAGCAGAGATTGCCCTTTCTGCACTACAATACGGCATTCCAAAAAATGAGTTCAGTCGTGGCTAATTTAGTCGAAATCCGTGATTTACACTTCACCTATGGCAAGCGCGCGATCCTGTCCGGCTTGAACATGGAGTTCCCACGTGGGAAAGTGATTGCGATCATGGGTGGCTCCGGTAGCGGCAAGACCACCGTGTTGCGCCTGATCGGCGGCCAATTGCGTCCGCAAAAAGGCCGTGTCCAGGTGCAGGGCCAGATCGTCCACAAGCTCAATACCGCCGGCTTGTATCTGTTGCGTCGCAAAATGGGCATGCTGTTCCAGCATGGCGCCCTGTTCACCGATTTGACCGTGTTTGAAAACGTCGCCTTCCCGCTGCGCGAGCATACCGACCTGTCGGAAGAGCTGATCCGCAATCTGGTGCTGATGAAGCTGCAGGCCGTGGGCCTGCGCAACGCCGCCAAGTTGAAGCCCGGAGAAATCTCCGGCGGCATGGCGCGCCGCGTGGCGCTGGCCCGTTCGATCGCGCTGGACCCGGAACTGATCATGTATGACGAGCCGTTCGCCGGCCTGGACCCGATCTCGATGGGCGTCACCGCCAACCTGATCCGCAACCTGAATTCGGCGCTCGGTTCGACCACGGTGTTGGTGTCGCACGACGTCAAGGAAAGCTTCGCCATCGCCGACTACGTGTATTTCCTGTCGCAAGGCAAAATCGTCGCGAGCGGCACGCCGGCCGAGATGCTGGTGTCGACCGATCCGTATGTGAAGCAATTCGTCAACGCGGAAGCGGACGGCCCGGTGCCGTTCCACTACCCAGGCAAGTCCCTGGCCGATGACCTGGGCCTTGGAGTGCAAGTATGAGTGTAAAGAATTGGTTGTCCAGCCTGGGCGCGCCGCTGCGCGATTATGTGGAAAGCATCGGCCTCGGCGCGCGCACCTTCGTCACCATGCTGGGCCTGTCGCCCGGCCTGCTGAAGCGTCCGCGCCTGTTGGTCGAGCAGCTGCATTTCATCGGCAATTACTCGATGCTGATCATCACCCTGTCCGGCCTGTTCGTCGGCATGGTGCTGGGCCTGCAGGGTTATTACACGCTCAACAAATACGGCGCCGAGCAATCGCTGGGCCTGCTGGTGGCGCTGGGCCTGACCCGCGAACTGGGGCCGGTGATCACCGCGCTGCTGTTCGCCGGCCGCGCCGGCACCTCGCTGACCGCTGAAATCGGCCTGATGAAGGCCGGCGAGCAGCTGTCGGCCATGGAAATGATGGCCGTCAATCCGATCCAGCGCGTGCTGGCGCCGCGCTTCTGGGCCGGCGCGCTGTCGGTGCCGCTGCTGGCGTCGGTGTTCAGCGCCGTGGGCGTGCTGGGCGGCTGGCTGGTGGGCGTGCAGCTGATCGGCATCGACGACGGCGCCTTCTGGTCGCAGATGCAAGGCGGCGTGGATATCTGGAAGGATATCTTCAACGGCTTCGCCAAGAGCGTGGTGTTCGGCATCGCCATTACCTTCATCGCCCTGTACCAGGGCTACGAAGCGCAACCGACCCCGGAAGATGTGGCCCGCGCCACCACCCGCACGGTCGTGATTTCATCGCTGATGATCTGGTGGCTGGACTTCATGATGACGGCGCTGATGTTCAGCAAATAAAAGATTAAGAAACTGAGGAATAATTATGCAACGCAAATCTCTGGATGTCTGGGTCGGTCTGTTCATCGTGGTCGGCGTGGCCGCACTGATGTTCCTGGCGCTCAAGGCCGGCAATATGGGCGCGCTGTCCTTCGGCAAAACCTATGCGATCACCGCCAAGTTCGACAACATCGGCAGCCTGCGCGCGCAGGCGGCGGTCAAGGCTTCCGGCGTGGTGGTCGGCCGTGTGGGAGAGATCAAGTTTGATGACAAGAGCTATCAGGCGCTGGTAACCTTGAATATGGAAGAGAATTACAAATTCCCTAAAGACAGCTCGGCCAAGATCTTGACCGCCGGCCTGCTGGGCGAACAGTACGTCGGCATCGAAGCCGGCGGCGACACCAACAACCTGGCCGCTGGCGACAAGATCGCCCGCACCCAGTCGGCAGCCGTGCTGGAGGACCTGATCAATCAGTTCATCTATAGCAAGGCCGCAGAAGGAAAGGACGAGAAATGATCCGTACCGCAGGCCACACCACCGTATTCCGCCAAGCCGCGCTGGCGCTGGGCGTCACCGTCATGCTGGCTGGCTGCGCCACCGGCCCGAACCCGCGCGACCCGTACGAGGGCTTCAACCGCGCCATGTTCGAGTTCAACGACACGGTCGACACCTATGCCCTGAAGCCGGTGGCCACCGCCTACAAGACCGTCACCCCGCAATTCGTGCAGACCGGCGTCGGCAATTTCTTCGGCAACCTGGGTGACGCCTGGACCGCCATCAATAACTTGCTGCAAGGTAATGGCGAAGCCGGCATGTCGGACGTCGCCCGCTTTGCGCTGAATTCGACCCTGGGCGTGGTCGGCCTGTTCGACATCGCGACCGAAGCCGGCCTGCCGAAACACAAGGAAGACTTCGGCCAGACCCTGGGCGTGTGGGGTGTGTCGTCCGGCCCGTACGTGGTGCTGCCGCTGCTGGGCCCGTCGACCGTGCGTGACACGGTGGCGCTGCCGGCTGATATCGCCGGCGACATCTGGCGCTACAAGGAGCCGACCTACGTGCGCAACATCGGCACCGCCCTGCGCATCGTCGACACCCGCGCCGGCCTGCTGGACGCGTCGAGCCTGTTCGAGGACGCCGCGCTGGACCGCTATGAATTCCTGCGCGACGGCTATCTGCAGCGCCGCGAAAGCCAGATCCACCCGGACGGCGACGGTCCATCGAGCAAGCCTAAGAAAGATGACAGCGCAGAAACTTCGGCACCCGTGTCATCCGAATCGCCGGCAAAAGAGTTAAACTCCGGCACACCGGCTGCAAAACCTGACAGCCAGTGAACCGAAGAACCACTCATAAGGCTAGAACCAGATGAAATTGATTAAACAACTTATCGCTTTAGCAACCGTCGCCCTGGCGTTCAACGCCCATGCCGCCGCCCCCGCCAACGAGGCGCCGGACGTGCTGGTCAAGCGCATCAGCCAGGACGTGATCGATACGGCCAAGGCCGACAAGTCCATCCAGGCCGGCGACACCAAGAAGGTCATCGACCTGGTCGAAACCAAGATCCTGCCCTACGTCGACTTCCAGCGCATGACGTCGCTGGCCGCCGGCCGCTTCTGGCGCGACGCCACGCCTGAGCAGCAGAAGGCCCTGACCGAACAGTTCCGTTCGCTGCTGGTGTTCACCTACTCGGGCGCGCTGTCGCAGATCAAGAACGAAACCGTGGAATTCAAGCCGCTGCGCGCCGATCCGGCCGACACCGAAGTGGAAGTGCGTTCCCAGGTCAACATGAGCCGTGGCGAACCGATCCCGCTGAACTACCGCGTCGCCAAGGGTGCGCAAGGCTGGAAGATCTATGACATCAACGTGCTGGGCGCGTGGCTGGTCGAGACCTACAAGGGCACCTTCGCCTCCGAGATCAACAAGGGCGGCATCGACGGCCTGATCAAGGCGCTGACCGAGAAGAACAAGAAACTCGCCAGCAAGCCACTGAACACGAAAGCACCGAAGTAAATCATGAACGCCGTTACCGAACCCATCGACAACCTGCAGTCGCTCACGTCCCTGACCGTGCTCAACGCCACTGCGGCGCTGGAACGCGGCCTTGCCGCCCTCAAGGCCGGCCAGACCGTGTTCGACCTGCGCCATGTGTTGACGGTGGATTCGGTGGCGGTGTCGGTGATGCTGGCGTGGCAACGCGCCGCGCAGGGCGCCGGCGTCCAGCTGCAGCTGAAGAACCTGCCGCCGGCGCTGCAAAGCCTGACCAAGCTGTACGGCGTGTGCTCGCTGCTGTTCCCGTCCGACGTCAAGCTCGACCAGGACGGCGCCGCGCCACGCATCGCCGGCCACGACGAATTCGCGCCGGTCAAGGCGCCGGAATCGTTCTTCACCAAGAAAACCGCAGTTGCCGGCGACTCCGCCGAGCATCATTGACCTCTGCCCCACCCCGCCGCCCAGCTGTAAATCCCCGGTCCGGCTCGGACCGCCTGAATTTCCCCTATAATTGAACGTTGCCGCAGCCCTAGCGCCGCGGCCTCCCGCAGCACCGTCCCGCGCGCCGCGCCGGGCGCCGCAACCTTATAGATAAGTCAAGAATGACAGCGATCCAAATTAGCAATGTCGAGAAGCGCTACAAGTCGCTCCAGGCGCTGGGCGGCGTCTCCCTCTCCATTGAAGAGGGCGAGTTCTTCGGCCTGCTGGGGCCGAACGGCGCCGGCAAGACCACCCTGATTTCCATCATCGCCGGCCTGATTCGCCCGGATGCGGGCACAGTCAAGATCCACGGCCACGACGTCGTCAGCGATTTCCGCGCCGCGCGCAAGGCGCTGGGCGTGGTGCCGCAGGAACTGGTGTTCGATCCCTTCTTCACGGTGCGCGAAACGCTGCGCCTGCAGTCCGGCTATTTCGGCCTGAAGAACAACGACGCCTGGATCGACGAAGTGATGCACAACCTCGACCTGACCAACAAGGCCGACACCAATATGCGCGCCCTGTCCGGCGGCATGAAGCGCCGCGTGCTGGTGGCGCAGGCGCTGGTGCACAAGCCGCCCGTGATCGTGCTCGACGAGCCGACCGCCGGCGTCGACGTCGAACTGCGCCAGACGCTGTGGAAATTCATCTCGCGCCTGAACCGCGAAGGCCACACCGTGGTGCTGACCACCCACTACCTGGAAGAAGCGCAGGCCATGTGCAAGCGCGTGGCCATGCTCAAGCTGGGCCAGGTGGTGGCGCTCGATTCCATGGCCTCGCTGATCCGCCGCATCTCCGGCTCGCAGCTGATCGTCAACATGACGCACGGCGACCTGCCGGAAGACATGCAGTCGCTGGTCACGCATCCGGAAACCTCGGAGCACGGCAAGAAGTACAGCCTGCGCATCAACGAATACGCCGAAGTCGAACAGATACTGAAACGCCTGCGCGAATCGGGCGCCATCATCGACGAAATGCAATTGCAACAAGCGGATCTGGAAGATATCTTCTTGCAGATCATGGACAAGGGTACCGTATGAACGTCATTTCCGCCGGCTTCCGCACCCTGGTCTTCAAGGAGACCCTGCGCTTCTGGAAAGTCGCCACGCAAACCATCGGCGCACCGATCCTGACGGCCATGCTGTACCTGCTGATCTTCGGCCATGTGCTGGAAGGCCGCGTCAACGTCTACGAGGGCGTGAACTACACCTCGTTCCTGATTCCGGGCCTGGTGATGATGAGCGTGTTGCAGAACGCCTTCGCCAACTCGTCGTCCTCGCTGATCCAGTCCAAGATCACCGGCAACCTGGTGTTCGTGCTGCTGACGCCCTTGTCGCACTGGGAAATCTTCTCGGCCTACGTGATCGCCGCCATGGTGCGCGGCATCGTGGTCGGCTGCGGCGTGTTCTTCGTCACCGCCTGGTTCGCCCACCTGTCGTTTGCGGCGCCGCTGTGGATTATCGTGTTCGCGCTGCTGGGCGCCGCCATCCTCGGCACCATGGGCCTGATCGCCGGCATCTGGGCCGAGAAGTTCGACCAGCTGGCCGCCTTCCAGAACTTCCTGATCGTGCCGCTGACCTTCCTCGCCGGCGTGTTCTACTCGATCCACTCGCTGCCGCCGGTATGGCAGGCGGTATCGCATTTGAATCCGTTCTTCTACATGATCGACGGCTTCCGTTACGGCTTCTTCGGCCAGTCCGACGTCAACCCGCTGATGAGCGTGGCCATAGTTTCGGCCTTCCTCGTGGTGCTGGCGTTCCTGGCGATTCGTTTGCTGCGCAGCGGTTATCGCTTGCGTCATTAATTTAGGACTTATCATGGCTACTACTCCAGAACTCATCCACGGCTACATCTCGGCCGGCCTCGAATGCACCCACCTCGAAGTGGAGGGCGACGGCCAGCACTTCCAGGCCATTATTGTGTCGCCTGCGTTCGCGGGCAAGCGCCCGATCCAGCGCCACCAGCTAGTGTACGCCGCGCTGGGCGACCGCATGCGTGAAGAGATCCACGCGCTGTCGATGAAAACCCTCACCCCTGAAGAATATCAAGGATAAGCATGGACAAGCTTCTGATTCAAGGCGGTAACCGCCTGCAAGGCGACATCACCATCTCGGGCGCGAAGAACGCGGCCCTGCCTATCCTGTGCGCGGGCCTGCTGACCGCCGGCGACGTCGAGCTGTCCAACGTGCCGCACCTGCACGACGTCTCCACGATCCTGAAGCTGCTGGGCCAGACCGGCCTGAAAGTCACGCAGGACGGCGACAAGGTCACCCTCAACGGCAGCGCCATCGACAAGCTGGAAGCGCCGTAT
This sequence comes from Duganella paludis, assembly GCF_054461335.1. Classification (NCBI taxonomy): domain Bacteria; kingdom Pseudomonadati; phylum Pseudomonadota; class Betaproteobacteria; order Burkholderiales; family Oxalobacteraceae; genus Duganella; species Duganella paludis. Next base: position 2,860,857 of record NZ_CM136922.1, on the reverse strand, counting down.
GAACTGGTGAAGACCATGCGCGCTTCGATCCTGGTGCTGGGTCCACTGCTGGCGCGCTTCGGCGAAGCCAAGGTCTCGCTGCCGGGCGGCTGCGCCATCGGTTCGCGTCCGGTCGACCAGCACATCAAGGGCCTGCAGGCGCTGGGCGCCGACATCACCGTTGAAGGCGGCTACATCTACGCCAAGTGCGCCAAGCTGAAAGGCGCGCGCATCGTCACCGACATGATCACCGTCACCGGCACCGAGAACCTGCTGATGGCGGCGACCCTGGCCGAAGGCGAGACCGTGCTGGAAAACGCCGCCTGCGAACCGGAAGTGACCGACCTGGCCAACCTGCTGGTGGCCATGGGCGCCAAGATCGAAGGTATCGGCACCAACCGCCTGGTCATTCAAGGCGTCGCCGAACTGCATGGCGCCAAGCACGCCGTGATCTCGGACCGCATCGAAGCGGCGACCTTCCTGTGCGCCGTGGCGGCCACCGGCGGCGACATCACCATCCGCAACACGCGCGTCGACATCATGGACGCCGCGCTGGACAAGCTGCGCGAGATCGGCCTGCAGCTGACCATCGGCGACAACTGGATCCGCGCGCAGATGGACAAGCGTCCGACTCCCGTGACCTTCCGCACCACCGAATACCCTGGCTTCCCGACCGACATGCAAGCGCAGTTCATGGCGGTGAACACCATCGCCACCGGCGCCAGCCGCGTGACGGAAACCATTTTTGAAAACCGCTTCATGCACGTCCAGGAGATGAACCGCCTGGGCGCGCAAATTGAAACCGATGGCAACACCGCCTTTATCAAAGGCGTGGAACAGCTGGTTGGCGCGCCCGTGATGGCGACCGACCTGCGTGCCTCCGCTTCGCTGGTGATCGCCGGCCTGGCAGCGCGCGGTGAAACCCTGATCGACCGCATCTATCACCTGGACCGCGGCTACGACCAGATGGAAGTCAAACTCTCCGCCGTAGGCGCCAACATCCAGCGAATCAAATAAACACCATGAGTGCATTCCAAGCCGACTCCCAGCAGCTGATTCTTGCGCTGTCGAAGGGCCGCATTTTCGACGACACCTTGCCGCTGCTCGAAGCAGCGGGCATTACCGTCACCGAGAATCCGGAAACTTCGCGCAAGCTGATCCTGCCCACCAACGACCCTAATGTGCGCGTGCTGATCGTGCGCGCCACCGACGTGCCGACCTACGTGCAGCATGGCGCGGCGGACTTCGGCGTGGCCGGCAAGGATGTGCTGATGGAGCATGGCGGCGAAGGACTGTACCAGCCGATCGACCTGCATATCGCCGAATGCCGCATGTCGGTCGCGGTGCGCAACGGTTTCGATTACGAAACCGCCGTGCGCCAGGGCGCGCGCCTGCGCGTGGCCACCAAGTTCGTCGAGACCGCGCGTGCGCACTTCGCCAAGAAGGGCGTGCACGTCGACTTGATCAAGCTGTATGGCTCGATGGAGCTGGCGCCGCTGGTCGGCCTGTCGGATGCGATTGTCGACGTGGTCAGCACCGGCGGCACGCTGCGTGCCAACGACTTGAAAGAAGTCGAGGCCATCATGGATATTTCGTCGCGCCTGATCGTGAACCAGGCCGCGCTGAAGATGAAACGCGAGCGCCTGCAACCGATTATCGAAGCATTTGAACGCGCATCCAAAAAATGATTACCAAGCTCGATTCCAGCCAGGCCGATTTCAAGCAACGCCTGGACACCCTGCTGGCCTTTGAAGCCAGCACCGACGACGCCATCGAAAGCGCCGTCGCCGGCATCCTCGCCGACGTGAAGAAACGCGGCGACGCCGCCGTGCTTGAATACACCAACCGCTTCGATCGTCTGCCGAACGGCGGCGCCGCCAGCATGGCCGCGCTGGATGTCCCGCAGGAAGAACTGCAAGCCGCACTGGCCGCGATTCCCGAAGCCCAGCGCAAAGCGCTGGAAGTGGCGGCGCACCGCGTGCGCGTGTTCCACGAACGCCAGAAGCAGGAACTGAACGGCTTCACCTACACCGAGGCCGATGGCACGGTGCTGGGCCAGCGCGTCACGCCGCTGGACCGCGTCGGCATCTACGTCCCTGGCGGCAAGGCCGCCTATCCGTCGTCGGTGCTGATGAACGCGATTCCGGCGCACGTCGCCGGCGTGGAAGAAATCATCATGGTGGTGCCAACGCCGGACGGCGTGAAGAATCAGATGGTGTTTGCTGCCGCCGCGATTGCCGGCGTGACCCGCGTGATCACCATCGGCGGCGCGCAGGCCGTGGCCGCGCTGGCGCACGGCACCGAGACTATCCAGGCGGTCGACAAGATCGTCGGCCCAGGCAACGCCTATGTGGCATCGGCCAAGCGCCGCGTGTTCGGCACCGTCGGCATCGACATGATCGCCGGTCCGTCGGAAATCCTGATCGTCTGCGACGGCACCACCGATCCGGACTGGGTCGCCATGGACCTGTTCTCGCAAGCGGAGCACGACGAGCTGGCGCAAGCCATCCTGCTGTGCCCCGACGCCGACTACATCGCCAAGGTGGAAGCCAGCATAGAAAAGCTACTGCCCCAGATGCCCCGCCAGGAAGTGATCCGCACCTCGCTGGCCGATCGCGGTGCGCTGATCAAGGTGCGCGACATGGACGAAGCCTGCGCCATCGCCAACAGCATCGCCGCCGAGCACCTGGAAATCTCCGCCGCCGAGCCGCAGCAATGGGCCGACAAGATCCGCCACGCCGGCGCCATGTTCCTCGGCCGCTTCTCGTCCGAGTCGCTGGGCGACTACTGCTGCGGTCCGAACCACGTGCTGCCGACTTCGCGCACCGCGCGCTTCTCGTCGCCGCTGGGCGTGTACGATTTCCAGAAACGTTCGTCGATCATTTACGTCAGCGAAGCCGGCGCGCAAACGCTGGGCAAGGTCGCGGCGGAACTGGCCTACGGCGAAGGTCTGCAGGCGCACGCCCGCAGCGCGGAGCTGCGCCTTAAATGACGGATACGTGGATCAATCAGGTCTTCTGTGAGGATGCGCTGGCCGGCCTGGCGCGCATCCCGGATGGTTCCATCGATCTGATTCTGACCGATCCGCCGTATAACCTCGGCAAGGACTACGGCAACGCCTCGGACCAGCAGACGGTAGACGAATACCTGCGCTGGACCGAGCAGTGGATAGACGCCGCCCTGCCCAAGCTGAAGCCGAACGGCAGCTTGTACATCTTTTTGACCTGGCGGTTTTCGCCGGAGATTTTCGTCATGCTGAAAAAGCGCATGATGATGATGAACGAAATTATCTGGGACCGCCGCGTGCCGTCCATGGGCGGCAGCGTGCGCAGCTTCTCGTCGGTGCACGACACCATCGGTTTCTTCGTGCGCCGCAAGGATTACTACTTCGACCTCGACGCCGTGCGCATTCCCTACGACGCCGAAACCAAGAAGGCCCGTTCGCGCTCGATCTTCATCGGCGCCAAGTGGCTGGAAGTGGGCTACAACCCGAAAGACCTGTGGAGCGTGTCGCGCCTGCACCGCGAGCATCCGGAGCGCGCCGACCATCCGACGCAAAAGCCGCTGGAGATCATCGAGCGCATGGTCAAGGCCTCGTGCCCGCCGGACGGCGTGGTGCTCGACCTGTTCATGGGCAGCGGCACCACGGCGATCGCCGCCAAGCGTAGCGGCCGCAATTACGTCGGCTTCGAGCTGAATCCGGAATACTGCGCCATCATCGCCGAACGCCTGGCGATGCCCGAAGTGCCGGCGCCGCCGCCGAAGAAACCCAAGAAACCCCGAAGTACCGTCAACTCATAGGAGCCCAAGTAAGATGTCCCCCATCGAATCGCTGGTTAACAACACCATCCGTCCCGACGTCAAAGCCGTAGCAAGCTATCACGTTGCCGATGCGAGTGGTTACCTGAAACTGGACGCGATGGAGAACCCTTACCACCTGCCGCATCATCTGCGGGAGGAGCTGGGCCAGCGCCTGGCCGACGTGGCGCTGAACCGCTACCCGGCCGCCGCCTACAGCACCATCAAACAGCGCATCAAGGACAAGCTGGGCGTGCCGGCCGGTTATGACGTCATCCTCGGCAACGGCTCGGATGAGCTGATCTCCATCCTGTGCATGGCCTGCGCCATGCAGGACCGCCGCGCCGTGGTGGTGGCGCCGACGCCGTCGTTCGTGATGTACCAGCGCTCTGCGCAATTCGCCGGCATGGACTACGTCGGCGTGCCGCTGAAAGCCGACCTGACGCTGGACCTGCCGGCCATGCTGGCCGCCATCGCCGCACACAAGCCGGCGCTGGTGTTCCTGTCCTACCCGAACAACCCGACCGGCAACCTGTTCGCCGATGACGACATCGTCGCCATCATCAAGGCGCTCGATGGCTTCGGCCTGGCCGTGGTGGACGAGGCCTACGAGCCGTTCGCCCAGCAGACCTTCATGCACCGCCTGCCTGAATTCGCCAATCTGGTGGTGATGCGCACCGTATCGAAGCTGGGACTGGCCGGCATCCGCCTCGGCTACATGTCGGCGGCGCCGCAATTGCTGGTGGAATTCGACAAAGTGCGGCCTCCTTACAACATCAACGTACTGACCCAGGTTGCGGCCGAATTCGCGCTCGACCATGTGGAGGTGCTGAACCAACAGGCGGCCGCATTGCGCGCCGCACGCGCCGATCTGACGGCAGCATTGGCCCGTATCCCGGGCGTGGAAGTTTTTCCGTCAGCGGCGAATTTTATCTTGATTCGCGTACCGAATTCCGACGATGCAAACGCGAAACTGCTGGCCCACAAGGTTTTAGTTAAAAATGTGAGTAAAATGCATAGTGTGCTGGCGAATTGCCTTCGCATTACCGTGAGCACCCCGGAAGAAAATTCCACCTTCCTCGATGCCTTCGCCGCATCGCAGGAAGCCTGACACCATCGCGAGCTTTTCATGAACCGCACCGCAGAAATCATCCGCAACACCAACGAGACGCAAGTCCGCGTTTCCATCAACCTGGACGGCACCGGCAAACAGAAGCTGAATACCGGCGTGCCTTTCCTCGACCATATGCTGGACCAGATCGCCCGCCACGGCCTGTTCGACCTGGAAGTCGAAGCCACCGGCGATATCCACATCGACAACCACCACACGGTGGAAGACGTCGGCATCACGCTGGGCATGGCGGTGGCCAAGGCCATCGGCGACCGCAAGGGCATCGTGCGCTACGGCCATTCCTACGTGCCGCTGGACGAGGCGCTGTCGCGCGTCGTGCTCGATTACTCGGGCCGCCCAGGCATCGAATATCACATCCCGTTCACGCGCGCCATGATCGGCACCTTCGACGTCGACCTGACGCTGGAATTCTTCCGCGGCTTCGTCAACCACGCGCTGGTGACCCTGCATATCGACAACCTGCGCGGCACCAACGCCCACCACCAGTGCGAAACCGTGTTCAAGGCCTTCGGCCGCGCGCTGCGCATGGCGTCCGAGCTGGACCCGCGCGCCGCCGGCACGATTCCATCGACCAAGGGCACTCTGTAAAAATTCACCATGAAAAAAATCGTAGTAGTTGATTACGGCATGGGTAATCTGCGCTCGGTCGCGCAGGCCCTGCGCGCCGTGGCGCCGGAAGCCAATGTGCTGATTTCGGGCGAAGTGGCCGACATCCAGTCGGCCGACCGCATCGTGCTGCCCGGCCAGGGCGCCATGCCGGACTGCATGCGCAGCCTGCGCGAATCCGGCGTGCAGGAAGCGCTGCTGGAAGCGTCGCGCAGCAAGCCGCTGATGGGTGTGTGCATCGGCGAGCAGATGCTGTTCGACGGTAGCGAGGAAGGCAATGCCGCCGGCCTGGGCCTGTTGCCCGGCAAGGTGGTGCGCTTCCAGTTGGACGGCCAGCTGCAGGAAGACGGTTCGCGCTTCAAAGTACCGCAAATGGGCTGGAACCAAGTGAAGCAAACGGCGTCTCATCCGATGTGGCAGGATATTCCGGACAACGCCTATTTCTACTTCGTGCACAGCTATTTTGCCCAGCCGGAACAGGCCGCCCACACGGTCGGTCAAACTGTCTACGGTGCGGCGTTCAGTTGCGCCGTCGCGCGTGATAATATTTTTGCTACCCAGTTCCATCCGGAGAAAAGCGCCGCGACCGGACTGCAGTTGTACAAGAACTTTGTCCACTGGAACCCTTGATTTCTCTTTTCTAATCTAACCGACACCATCATGCTGCTCATTCCTGCCATCGACCTCAAAGACGGTCACTGCGTTCGCCTGAAACAAGGCGACATGGAACTCGCCACCGTATTTTCCGAAGATCCGGCCGAGATGGCCCTGCATTGGCTGAAGCAAGGCGCGCGCCGCCTGCACCTGGTCGACCTGAACGGCGCCTTCGCCGGCAAGCCGAAGAACGAGGCGGCCATCAAGTCCATCCTGCAAGCCGTGCAAGACTATGCGGAAGAAAACGACCTGGACGAGATCCCGGTGCAACTGGGCGGCGGCATCCGCGACCTCGACACCATCGAGCGCTACCTCGACGCCGGCATCACCTACGTCATCATCGGCACCGCCGCCGTGAAAGAGCCTGGCTTCCTGCATGACGCCTGCGGCGCCTTCCCTGGCCACATCATCGTCGGCCTGGACGCCAAGGACGGCAAGGTTGCCACCGACGGCTGGAGCAAGATGTCCGGCCACGAAGTGATCGACCTGGCCAAGAAGTTCGAAGCCTACGGCGTGGAATCGATCATCTACACCGACATCGGCCGCGACGGCATGATGGGCGGCGTGAATATCGACGCCACGGTCAAGCTGGCGCAAGCGGTCAAGATCCCGGTGATCGCCTCCGGCGGCCTGCACAACCTGGCCGACGTCGAAGCCCTGTGCGCGGTGCAGGATGAAGGCATCGAAGGCGTGATCTGCGGCCGTTCGATTTACGAAGGCACCATCGATCTGGCCTCGGCGCAATTGCGTGCCGACGAGTTGAGCGGTGACCTGATCGAGGAAGAAGACGAATAACATGCTCGCTAAACGCATCATCCCCTGCCTCGACGTGACCGATGGCCGCGTCGTCAAAGGCGTCAACTTCACCGAGCTGCGCGACGCCGGCGACCCGGTGGAAATCGCCCGCCGCTACGACGAGCAGGGCGCCGATGAGCTGACCTTCCTCGACATCACCGCCACCAGCGACAATCGCGGGCTGATCCTGGACATCATCGAGGCCGTCGCTTCGCAGGTATTCATTCCGCTGACGGTGGGCGGCGGCGTGCGTGAAGTGGCCGATGTACGTCGCCTGCTCAACGCCGGCGCGGACAAGGTCAGCATGAATTCCTCGGCGGTGTCGAATCCGCAGCTGGTGTACGACGCTTCGCAGAAGCACGGTTCGCAGTGCATCGTGGTGGCGATCGACGCCAAGCAGGTCTCGCCCGGCAAGTGGGAAGTATTTACCCACGGCGGCCGCAAGGCCACCGGCATCGACGCCATCGAATGGGCCAAGAAGATGGAACAGCTGGGCGCCGGTGAAATCCTGCTGACCAGCATGGACCGCGACGGCACCAAGTCCGGCTTCGACCTGGGTCTGACGCGCGGCGTGTCCGACGCCATCAACATTCCGGTGATCGCCTCCGGCGGTGTCGGCGGCCTGCAGGACCTGGCCGACGGCGTCAAGCTGGGCAAGGCCGATGCGGTACTGGCGGCCAGCATTTTCCACTACGGCCAGCACACGGTGCAGGAAGCCAAGCGTTTCATGGCACAACAGGGCATTCCGATGCGCCTGGACTAAGAGAACAGCATGACAACGATGAATACCCCCGGCATCCAGCCGAAAGCCGCATGGCTGAAGAAAATCAAATGGGATGAGCACGGCCTGGTGCCGGTCATCGCGCAGGAGGCCGGCAGCAACGACGTGCTGATGTTCGCCTGGATGAACCGCGAAGCCCTGGCCAAGACGGTCGAGCTGGGCGAGGCCGTCTACTGGAGCCGTTCGCGCAAGAAGCTGTGGCACAAGGGCGAAGAGTCCGGCCACGTGCAGAAGGTGCTGGAAATCCGCCTCGACTGCGACGAAGACGTGGTGCTGATGAAAATCGAGCAGGCCGGCGGCATCGCCTGCCATACCGGCCGCCATTCCTGCTTCTTCCAGAAGTTCGAAGGCGATGCCAACGAAGGCGACTGGCAGAGCACCGAGCCGGTGCTGAAAGATCCCACCGATATCTACAAGGCAGGCAAATGAGCACCATACTTGACCGCCTGGCCGACGTGATCGAAGCGCGCAAGCCGGCCAACGGCGGCGATCCCGCCGCCTCCTACACCGCCAAGCTGTTCGCCAAGGGCGACGACGCCATCCTGAAAAAGATCGGCGAGGAAGCCACAGAGACCGTGATGGCCGCCAAGGATGCACGCGCCGGCGGCGACAGCGGCAAAGTCTTGTACGAAGTGGCCGACTTGTGGTTCCATACGCTGGTGCTGCTGGCCCAGTTCGACCTCAAGCCGCAGCAAGTGCTTGATGAACTGGCACGCCGCGAAGGCGTGTCCGGCATCGAGGAAAAAGCTTCCCGTAAAGAATAATCGGAGTCCCTAGTGGAAAACTGCATTTTTTGCAAAATCGCCGCAAAGAAAATCCCTTCGACCACGGTCTATGAGGACGAGGATCTGCTGGCGTTCAAGGACATCAACCCGGCTGCGCCGGTGCATCTGTTGCTGATCCCGAAGAAACATTTCGCCACCCTGCAGGACGCGGCCGGCGAGCCTGCGCTGCTGGGCAAGATGCTGGCGCTGGCGCCCCGCCTGGCGGCGGAATTCGGCTGCGCGGTCGGCGCCGAGGCCGACGGCACGCCGACCGCCGGTTTCAAGACCCTGATCAACAGTGGGCCGGACGGCGGACAAGAGGTGTACCATTTGCACGTGCACGTGATCGGCGGCGCGCATCCATGGCGCGGCCAGCGCTGAATCGGCGCTCAATCCGCCCCTGGGCGACTACATTTACCGTAGGCACTGCGCTTCGCTTATACTGTTGCAGCAGTTTTTTGGAATCAACGAATAATCTTGGGCGCATGCGCTCTGCAAGGGGAATATGATGGGTTCTTTTAGTATTTGGCACTGGCTGATCGTTCTGGTGGTGGTGATGCTGGTTTTCGGCACCAAGAAACTCGGCAACATGGGTTCGGACATCGGTAAAGCCGTCAAGGGCTTCAAGGACGGCATCAAGGGTGACGAGGACAAGCCGGCCGCGCCTGCCGCGCCAAGCACCATTGATGTCGACGCGAAAGAAAAGAAGTAAGTAGCGCCTGCTTATGATCGATCTCGGTCTTACCAAACTAGCTGTCATCGGCGTGGTCGCGCTGATCGTCATCGGTCCTGAAAAGCTGCCCAAGGTGGCGCGCATGGCCGGGACGCTGTACGGCCGCGCCCAGCGCTACCTGAACGAAGTGAAGACCGAAGTCTCGCGCGAGATTGAACTGGAAGAACTGCGCAACCTGAAGAAGGAAGTGCAGGACGCCGCCCAGAACATCAAGTCGGACGTGGAGAACTCGATTTCGCAGAACATGGCCGAGGTCGAGAGCGCCTTCAGCGATCCGGCGCTCTCCGATACCTCATCGTCGGCGTATGACCATCACGGCTCGTTCAGCAACGTCACTGCGGACGACCTGGCGCGCAAGGCGCGCGAGTTCCGCCGCAAGAAACTGGTGCGCAACTCGGCCATTCCCAACTGGTACAAGCAGCGCCACGGCGGCAAGCAGCACGTGACCTCGGGCGCGGCGCGGGTGGCCCGCTTCCGGCCGCGCAGCTCCTCCAATAGCTCCTTCTATTAAATGACGACATCTAATCCGGGCGAAGAGACCTTTATCTCTCACCTGATCGAACTGCGCGACCGCCTGGTCAAGGCGTCGATCGGCATTGCGCTGGTCTGCATCGGCCTGATGATCTGGCCGGGGCCTTCGCACATCTACGACATCATCGCCGAGCCGATGATCCGTTCGTTGCCGGTGGGCTCGAAGATGATCGCCACCGGCGTGATTTCGCCGTTCCTGGTGCCGATGAAGGTGACCCTGGTGATCGCCATCATCCTGTCGCTGCCGTGGGTGCTGTACCAGCTGTGGGCCTTCGTGGCGCCGGGCTTGTATGCGCATGAGAAGCGCCTGATCGCGCCGCTGGTGATTTCGTCGTCGCTGCTGTTCATGGCGGGCGTGGCGTTCTGCTACTTCCTGGTGTTCGGCCGCGTGTTCCAGTTCATCGCCGAGTTTTCGCCGCAGTCGATCGCGGTGACGCCGGACATTGAGAACTATCTCGATTTTGTGATGTCGATGTGCCTGGCGTTCGGCGCGACCTTCGAAGTGCCGGTGGTGGTGGTGATCCTGGTGCGCATGGGCCTGGTGAGCGTGGCCAAGCTGAAGGAGATCCGTCCTTACGCCGTGGTCGGCGCCTTCGTGATTGCCGCGATTGTCACGCCGCCCGATGCGGTCAGCATGTTCTCGCTGGCGATTCCGATGTGCCTGCTGTTCGAACTGGGCCTGCTGGTGGCCCCGTTGTTTGTACGCATCTCCACTGCGCCGGAAGAAAACGCCTGATTTAGGGCATGCGGTCCAGTATTCTCATCTGCATGCCGATCGTGACGGCATGCAGGGACAGCGAGATGCCGACCATCCAGAATACCGTTGTCAGCTTGCGGTCGACATAGGCTTTCAAGCGCTGCTCCAGCGCTTCGAGCTTGGCGTAGATATCCGCTCGCAACATTTCAATACGCGCGGTCATGTCGGTTCTAAGAAGGACCAGCTCGCTTGGCGTCACCGTGGCTTCGGCCATCGCTTGACTCAGCGCCATCGCTTGCGCTTCGGCCTGATCGGCCGGGATGCCGGCCTCGATCAAGTTCCTGACATACTCATGGGTGTCGAATTTGATAGGCATATTCATGGTACCTCCCCGATTGGATCGTAGCAGAAAACGGCCGCGCTACGGCCGTTCCCCATCGTATCGAATCATCTGCCCATCAGTTTGAGCATGCGCAGAACTACTGCGTCATGAGGCCCTTGATCACGCGTACCGGCGCGCTGCCGTAGCTGAGGAATTGCTCGTGGAATTCCTTCAGGTTGAACTTGGCGCCCAGCTGCTGCTTGCGCTGCTCGCGCAATTCCATGATCTCGCTGTAGCCGCTGAAGTAGCTGGTCAGCTGCACCGACGACACCTGCACGCGATGCCATTTTTCAACCGCTTCGCTGCGCGTCTGGAACGCCTGGCGCGTCAGCAGATCGACGGCCTGCTCTTCCGTCATGCCCAGCACGTGCACGCTGTAATCGAGAATGGTGTTGGTCACGCTGCGCAGGTTCCACTTGGAATACATCAGCCACATTTCCGGCTCGTTGTCGCCGTAGCCGGACTCCAGCATCATGCGCTCGCCGTACACCGCCCAGCCCTCGACCATCGCGCCATTGCCGAAGATCGATTTGACGATGGACGGCGAACGGTTGGCATACACCAGCTGCGCGTAGTGGCCCGGAATCGCCTCGTGGATATTCAGGATCTGCAGGATCCAATGGTTGTATTCGCGCAGGCTGCTCTCGGCCGCGTCCGGCGTGGCGCCATCGAGCGGCGTCACGTTGTAGTAGGTGCGGTCCTGCGGACGATACGGTCCCGGTGCATCGATGCTGGCGCCGGCCACACCGGCCGCGTACGCTGGCGTTGCACGCACTTCCAGCGGCTTGTTCGGGTCCAGCGTCAACAGGTTCTTGCTGATCACCCAGTCCTGCAGCACCGGAATCTGGCGCTTGATTTCGTTGACGAAGTCCGCGCGTGCCACGTGGCGTGCCGACAGCTTGTCGATCACCATGCCGATCTTGGCAAAGCGGTCGGACGGCTTGGCGGCGCCGGCCATGGTCTTGTCCCACAACTGGTCGGACAGCTTGTCCATATTCGCCAGCAGCTCTTCACGTGCCGCCAGCGCTTTTTGATAAGTCTGTTCGGCGGTGCTGCCGGCCTGGATGTCGTAGGCGAACTTTTGCTCATACAAGTCTTTGCCGAGGCGGAAGGTGCGGCGGCCTCGCGTGTCCATCTGCTTGTCCATCTCGGTCAGGAAGGCAACGTAGCTATCGACCGCGCTCAGCGCCGCGTTCACGCGCTGGGTGAACAACTGCTTCTCCACCGAAGTCAGGATGGAGGCTTGCGCCGCCTTGTCGACTTCGATCAGCAGGGTTTGCACGCCGGGCGCCTGCTTGATGGCCAGGCGGGTGTGCTCACGCGTCGGGTTGACGATGTTGGCGCGTGCCGCTTCGTAGTAGGCGGGAATGCTGGCGATGCGCTTGAGCAGGGTGCGCAGGCGCTGCGGCTGCGCCGCGTATTCGGTATTCAAAATCAGGTCGAGCGGACCGGCGACGTTGTAGCTGGCCGGATTCCATTCCCACTCGCGCAAGGTGGTCAGGCGGAAGCGATCGCCTTCCAGCTTGTTGACCAGCAGCGCCAGGTCGGTGCGCTGCTTGGACGACAGCTGCGCGGTCTTGACGGCGCCGAAGCGTTGCAGCCAGTCGTTGATGAAGGCCAGCTCCTTGGCCTGTTCTTCCTGGTTCGGCACGGTCAGCACGGCGGCGGTGTCGTACTTGCCGGCGTAGATCGCGCTTTCCGAATCGATGCGCCACATGGCGTTGAGGAACTGGTTGCTCAGGCTGTCGAACTGGCGGTCTTGCCAGCGTTCGGAGGCCACCTTCAGCGCCGGCACGGCGGCCGCCGCAGCCACCGCCTTGGTCTTGGCGGACGGCTTGCCCTTGCTGGACTTGGTGGATTTCGATGGTTTGGCGGCCTTCACGGCCTTGGTGCTCTTCGCCTTGCTGCTGCTCTTCTTGGTCGGCGCAGCCTTGTGTTGTTGCGTTGCGGCGCCGGCTGGTGCGGCGGCAAGCGCCGCCATCAGTGCAGCCAGTGCAAGTTTTGTCTTAATCATCATATACGGCCTTGTATCGGAAGCGGAGGAGATTATCACTAATCTGTCCGCTTGAGAGCGTCCGATACAAAGCCGAATTATTTTTTGAGCCCCTCTTGCAGCATCGCTAACATTTCGCTGGAGGACATGCGGCCACTGACATCGCTGCCCTCGAGCAGGCTGTCGGCCAGGTCGCGCTTGTGCTGGTGCAGGTCGACGATGCCTTCCTCGATGGTGTGGCGTGCCACCAGGCGGTAGATGGTCACCGGCCGCAACTGGCCCATGCGGTGCGCACGGTCCGAGGCCTGGTCTTCCACCGCCGGATTCCACCACGGGTCCATGTGGATCACGTAGTCGGCGGCGGTCAGGTTGATGCCGACGCCGCCCGCTTTCAGCGAGATCAGGAACACATCGCCCTGGCCGGCCTGGAAGGCGTCCACGCGCTTCTTGCGGTCGGCCATGGAGGTCGAACCGTCGAGGTACTGGTAGCTCACGCCCTGCTGGTCCAGGTGTGCGCGGATCAGCGCCAGGTGATCGACGAACTGGCTGAATACCAGTACCTTGTGCTTGTTGTCGAGCAGGTTCTCCAGCAGGTGCGCGAAGGCCGCCAGCTTGCTGCTGGCGAGTTGCAGTTCCGGCGCGATCAGGTTAGGGTTGCAGCAGACGCGCCGCAGCTTCATGATCTCGGCCAGGATCTGGATCGATTTCTTCTCGGCCGGTCCTTCGACTTTCTCCAGATTTTCCAGCGCCGCGCGGCGCAGCGATTCGTACAGCGCCAGTTCGTCGGCCGACAAATCGACTTCCAGCGTGATCTCGGTGCGCGACGGCAGTTCGGTCAGCACCTGCGACTTGGTACGGCGCAGGATGAAGGGCTGGATCAAACGGCGCAAACGCTTGCGCGCACCAAGTTCGGCGCGGTGGTCCTGCGGCTTCTCGATCGGCGCGGCGAAGCGCAGGTTGAATTGCTCGATGCTGCCCAGCAGGCCCGGATTGATGAAGCGGAACAGGTTCCACAACTCGCCCAGGTGATTCTCCAGCGGCGTGCCGGTGACGGCGATGCGGAACTCGCCCTTGAGCGCCATCACGGCCTGCGAGCGCTTGGTGGCGGCGTTCTTGATGGCCTGCGCTTCATCGAGCACGATGGTGTTCCACTGCACGCCGGCGAACAGCGTGGACTCCAGTTGCAGCAGGCCGTAGCTGGTCACCACCACGTCGTAGGCGTGCAGGTTGTTCAGCATGGCGGCGCGGTCGCCGGCGCCGAACAGCTGCAGGTTCAGGGTCGGTGCGAAGCGCGCCGCTTCGCTCATCCAGTTCATGCAGACCGAGGTCGGTGCGATCACCAGGGTCGGGCCGTTCGGTGCGCGCGACAGCATCAGCGCCAGCGCCTGCAGGGTTTTACCGAGGCCCATGTCGTCGGCCAGGCAGGCGCCCACGCCCCAATGCGCAAGGCGCGATAGCCAGTTGTAGCCTTCCACCTGATAGTCGCGCAGCTCCGCCTGCAAGGTCGATGGCAGTTGCGGCGTGTAGCTTTCCTGCTCCTGCATGCGCGCCAGGTGTTCCTTCCACAGCTTGTCGGACTTCAGGCCGCCGACGTCGTCGGCCAGGTCCTCCAGCGCGAAGGAAGCCAGCGGATGCAGGCGGATGCCGTCCTTGGTGATCTCGCCGTAGGCCGACACTTCCTGCAGGCGGCGATACAGTTCCTCGGTCAGCGCCATGTAGCGGTTCTCGCCCAGTTCGACGAAGCGGCCGTGGCTCTTCTCCATCATCTCCAGCAAGGTGCGCAGGTCGATCACCTTGCCTTCGTCGACCTGCAGTTCGCCGCTGGCGGCGAACCAGTCCTTGTTGCTCTTGATGGCCAGGCGCAGCTGCTTGGTTTCCACCTTGTTGGTCACGCGGAAGCTCTCGCCTTCCGGCCAGGCGATCACGATGCCGGCCGGGTCCAGTTCCTGCAGTTCCACCAGCAGCTGCAGGCACAGCGCCGGTTGGCCCAGCAGCCATTCGCCGTGATCCTGCTCGGCCGATTCCAGAATCGGGCACTTGGCGATCAGGTCGCGTTCCGCATCGCGTTCGTCGATCAGCTTGCGGCGTGCCTGCACCGGTTTGCCGCCGATGTCGGCGATCACGCTGTCGGCGCCGTCGCCCGGCTTGTAATAGGCGCCGTTAGTTTGATGCGGCAGCGGGCGCACCAGGATCTGCATCTTCAGGCCGTGCTGGTAGGGCAGCAGGTGCAGGTGCAGGCGCATGTCGGCCTCCATCTGCTCCATGTCCGGCGCGGCGCCGCCGATTTCCGACTGCACCGTCACCAGCGAGGAGATGGCGCTGATGGCCGACAGCACCTGCTGCTCCGCGTGCGACGGTACGTTGAGGCCTTCGCCGACGATGGCGGCGATGCGGCGGTGTTCTTCCAGGATGTTCACCACGCGCAGGCGCGTCGGCGTTTCCTTGGTGATGACCACCGAGGAGCTGTCGTCCGGTATCGGCGGCTGCAGGCGCAGCTCGAGGTTGCCGGGACTTTTCTTGATCAGCAGTTCAGGCTCGCCGGCCAGCATTTCCACGCGCATGTCCGGCAGGTCGGACCAGTACAGCAGCGGGTGGCCGACCAGGTTGGGCGCGGCGCGCTGCGGATCGATTTCGTAGGTCAGGCCGGTGGACTGGTAGCCGCGATGCGCGACCGTGATCGCTTCGGCCACGCGGATATCCTGCGGCGTGAGGAAGCTGAATTGCTCCGATTCGAAGCGCAGCCGTTTCAGGCCGACCGCGCGGCCTTTGCTCCACAGACCGCGCGCATCGCGCTTCTGTTCCACCGGCGCGATGTCGGTCAGGCCGTTGCGGTTGTCGTAGGTGAGCAGCCACACCAGGCGCGCGCTGCCCGCCGCATCGGCGGTGGCCGGCTGCTGCAGGTTGATCAGGGCGGTGAGCTGGCGCTGCCAGCCTTCCTGGCGTTCGAACCAGGTAGTCAAGTCGGGGAAGCCGTAGCGTGAGCGCAGCGCTTGGGCGTGGGTCTGCATCTCGGCGTCGCCCATCTGGCCCAGCAGCGCGGCGGCCTGGCCGGCGATGAACATATAGCCGGCGCGTTCGGCGCTTTTCACCAGCTCCTGCAACTGCTCCTTGCGTTCCTGCAGTTGCGGCAGCGAGAGCCAGAAGTACAGCAGGAACTGGAACATCTGCGTTTGCAGGCCCGGCTCCCACGGCAGCGACGACACCGAGTCGACCTGCATCACGCCGGCGCGGATCTGGCGCAGCAGGTCAATCTGCTGGTGCACCGAGCTGTCGTGATTGCGCGGCAGCTTGACGGCGATTTCCAGATACGCTTCGGCCGCCTTCAGGTGGCGCGGATCGCCGCTGCGCAGCGCCGACAGCAGGTACAGGTTGCCGCCCATGCCGGTGAACAGCTGCTTGCGCTTGCCGGTATCGCGGCGCAGGGTTTTCAGCGCGGCGTCGAAGCCGATGATGGCGGCGCTGGCGGCGCCGCGCAGCAGCACCACGATGCTGGCCAGGTACTGGCTCTGCGCGCCGGCCGTGCGTTCCAGGTAGCGCTTGGCGTCGTCCAGGCGGCCGCACAGCAGCGCGTCTTCGGCCAGCGCCATGCGCAGTTCGGGATTGATGTCGCCGTGGCGGCGCTGCATGTGCATTTCGCAGTATTCGCGCAGCACCGGCGCCGTCAGTGGTTCCTGCAGCGCGTTCTGCATCAGCACCGCCAGCACGTCGTCCTGCAGCAGCGGGTTGACCAGCGCGATCATGCCCGGCTCGAACGGGCGGCCGAAGATGTCGACGATGGGATGCAGCTGCGCCGCCTCGTAGCTGCCCAGGCAGAACGCCAGCACCGCCTGGATCTGCTGCGGCGCCTGGCCGCGCAGGAGGCCCATGCGCAGGCGCGCCATGCCGGCGCGGTAGCTGCGCGGCTCCATGCTGTTCCAGGTCTGGCGCATCGGCACCAGTTCGGCATAGGCTGCGCACAGGTCTTCCAGCGCGTGGGTGCCGATGGAGGCGCGCATGGCCGGCCAGCGCAGCTTGGGATTGCAGACAAAGCCGCGCCCCGTCACCACGCTGATGAAGGCGAGGCGCTCCAGCTTGAGCATGGCCTCGTCCAGCGTGCCCACGGTGTAGTGCTTGCCGTCGTCGTTGTATTCGATGCGCGCGTGGTGCAGGTGATCGAGGATGGCGGTGCGGCCCATGGGTTCGCCCACCAGCGCGAGCAGCGCCAGGATCATTTTTTCGTTGAAGGGCAGCGCGTCGAATTCCGCGAGCAGCTTGGGATCGGTCATGCGTTATTCAGTTTAAAGATGGTTTGGTAGAAGCCCAGCTCCGCTTCCAGCGTGCGGACGATGTTCTCGGCCTTGCGGAAGCCGTGGCCCTCGCCCTCGAGCTCCACGTATTCGACCGGGATGCCGCGCTTCTTCAGCGCCTCGACCATCATCTGCGATTGCTGCGGCGGCACCACCTTGTCGTCCAGGCCCTGGAAGAAGATCATGGGGCGCGACAGCTTGTCGGTGTGGTTGATCGGCGAGCGGGCCTGGTAGATGGCGTCGGCCTGCGCGCGCGGGGCGATCAGGTATTCGGTGTAGTGCGATTCGAACTTGTGCGAGTCGTCGTCCAGGCCCTTCAGGTCGGACACGCCGTAGTAGCTGGCGCCGGCCTTGAAGACGTCGTGGAAGGTCAGGGCGCACAAGGTGGTGAGGCCGCCGGCGCTGCTGCCACGGATGATCAGGCGCTCGCCGTCGGCCAGGCCGCGTTCGACCAGCGCGCGGGCGCCGTAGACGCAGTCCTCGACATCGACCACGCCCCATTGTTCCTTGAGCAGGTCGCGGTAGGCGCGGCCGAAGCCGGTGCTGCCGCCATAGTTCACGTCCAGCACGCCGAAGCCTCGGCTGGTCCAGAACTGGGTCTTCAGGTTCAGGGTGTTGACGGTCATGCCGGTGGGGCCGCCGTGGCCGATGACGATCACCGGCGGCTTGGCGCCGTCCGGTCCGCGCACCGCGCTGTTGCGCGGCGGGTAGTAGAAGGCATGCGAGGTGCGGCCGTTGGCGCTGGCGTAGCTGATGCTGTCGGGGACCGACAGGTCGGCTTCGTCCGGCAGGTCGTCGATCGACTGCGCCAGGATTTCCACGCCTTCCTCGGTGAAGTCGATGCGCGCCAGTTCCATCGGGATGGTCGGCCCGCCGGCCAGCATGGCGATGTAGCCGGCGGCCACGCGCAGTTCGCGGATTTCCTCGTAGGGATTGGCGATGCATTCGAGCTTGCCGCTGCCGGGCAGCAGGCGGGCCAGGCGGCTGACGCCCTTGTCGATATAGGTGCAGATGATTTCGCCGGCCGAGCGGAAGCCGTACATGCTGTTGCCGAAGGTCCAGTGCGGTGAGGCGAATTCGGCTTCCATCGGGCACAGGCCCTCGGTGCGCTGGCGGTCGCGGCACAGGCGGTACAGGTTCCACCAGCCGCTGCGATCGGAGACGAAGTGCAGCAGGTTATCCGGCGACCATTCCGGCTGGCAGATCGATTCCTCGGCGCCGCCGGCGATGCGTTTGGGCGCGGACAGCGTGCCGTCCTCGTTGAAATCGGCGAGCCAGAGCGTGGTGCCCTGCCACGGCATGCGCGGGTGGTGCCAGCTTAGCCAGGCCAGCGAACGGCCATCCGGCGACAGGCGCGGCGAGGAATAGAAGTCCGCGCCTTGGGCCAGCACCGTCTCGGCGCCCAGGCCGGCGCCGACCTCGCCCCCCAGATCGATGGTGCACAGGGTATTGGCCGGCTGTGCGTGCTCGTCCTCGCCATGCAGCTCGCGCACGGCGATCAGGCGGTTGCGCGGGCGATCGACCACGAAATCGGCAAAGCGCTGGCGGCCGGGCCGGGTGACGGCGGCGGGCGTCGCATCGTCGCCGGCGGTCATGCGATAAATGCAATTGTCCTTGAAGTGCGAGAAGTAGACCGTCTCGCCATCGACCACGTAGGCGCCGCCACCATACTCGTGCACGCGGCTGCGAACGTTGAACGGCGCCGGCGTCAGCTCTTCGGTGGTGACGCCGTGATGGCGCAACAAGGTATTCCGGCCCGCCTCCGCCGCCCGCCCGGCCAGCCAGAAGATATCGCTGCCGTCTGCCCCGCCCAGCATCAGCGACGCCAAGGGCGTGGCGCCGGCGGCCACGCGCGCGGCGCTGATGGTCGAAGGCCAGGCGCCGAACGGTGCGATGGTGGAGGTGGTGGATGTCATGGGCGGCTCCAGAAAGGGGTGTATGCGCGGGTGCTACGCATGATAGAGAAAGGCCGCAAATTCTTCCAGCAAAAACCGGGGTCAGTTCTGCCAATCGCACACGGACTCATGTACCAATGGCAGAACTGACCCCGGGTTGGGCGGAAAAGCGGCGCGGGATGCGATAATAGCTCCTTTGAATGTCCTGGATTGTCTTCCATGCCACAATTTGCCCCGCTCAAGAACGACACCTTCCTGCGCGCCCTGCTGCGCCAGCCGACCGACTACACCCCCCTGTGGCTGATGCGCCAGGCCGGCAGGTACTTGCCTGAATACCGCGCCACCCGCGCCAAGGCCGGGTCGTTCATGGGCCTGGCCACCAATCCGGACTATGCCACCGAAGTCACCATCCAGCCGCTGGACCGTTTCCCGCTGGACGCCGCCATCCTGTTCTCCGACATCCTGACCGTGCCGCACGCCATGGGCCTGGGCCTGCATTTCGTCGAGGGCGAGGGGCCGAAGTTCGAGCGTCCGCTGCGCACCGAGGCCGAGGTGCTGGCCCTGAGAGCCCCGCCGCCGGGCTCGCTGGACTATGTGTTCAACGCCGTCACCCAGATCCGCACCGAGCTCAACGGCCGAGTGCCGTTGATCGGCTTCTCCGGCAGCCCGTGGACGCTGGCCTGCTATATGGTGGAGGGCGAAGGCTCGCGCGAGTTCCACACCATCAAGAAGATGCTGTACAACCGCCCGGACCTGATGCACCGCATCCTGGAGATCAACGCCGCCTCGGTGGCTGACTACCTGAACGCCCAGATCGAAGCAGGCGCGCAAGCCGTCATGATCTTCGACTCGTGGGGTGGCGCATTGGCCGATGGCGCCTACCAGGAGTTCTCGCTGAAATACATGCAGCAGGTGGTGTCGCTGCTCAAGCGTGAAAAGGACGGGGTGAAGATCCCCGCCATCGTCTTTACCAAGGGCGGCGGCCACTGGATCGAGCAGATCGCCGACATCGGCGCCGACGCGCTGGGCCTGGACTGGA
Source organism: Duganella paludis (assembly GCF_054461335.1). Classification (NCBI taxonomy): domain Bacteria; kingdom Pseudomonadati; phylum Pseudomonadota; class Betaproteobacteria; order Burkholderiales; family Oxalobacteraceae; genus Duganella; species Duganella paludis. The sequence goes on along the minus strand of NZ_CM136922.1, from coordinate 2,840,792 downwards.
CCGCCAACCTGAGCAAGGCGCGCCAGCTGGTGGGCCACAAGGTCGCCCTGCAGGGCAACCTGGACCCGGCCATCCTGTTCGCCAGCCCGGAGCAGATCACCGCCGAAGTGCACAAGGTGCTGGACGCCTTCGGCAAGCCGGACGCCAACGGCAGCGGCCATGTATTCAACCTCGGCCACGGCATTTCGCAGTTCACGCCGCCGGAAAACGTGGCGGCCATGGTGGAAGCGGTCCACAGCTATAGCAAGGCGCAGCGCGCTTCCTGATCGGCCTTCCCCAAAGCCCCCATCAGCCTGAGCGCGTCGATCGCGTACAGTGCTGATGGGGGTTTTTTGTTGGTGCAAACGGACTAGTCATAGCGACTTATGCACAATTTTTTTAGCTGCGGAAATAATAGGCAGCGTTCCGGGCGTCGCCCGGGAGAAGCGTGTAAGTGACTGATTTAAAACATAAATATTTGTGGTTCTTCGTGCAACACTTGGCAGGTCGTAAACTTGGAAACGATGCTTCATGTAGTTTATTTCTTTATTCTCCACAAAGTTATCCACAAAAACTGTGGATAAAAAATAAAATGACTTAGTAAACCGTGACTTAGCCATAATATTGCTGTTTTCCTTTAAATCTATGTTGCGTTGCACGATTTTTAGGCAAAAATAGCAGGCTTGCCAAGCTACTTATCAAAGCGCAAAGCTTGGTCCGAGCGTAAGTATAAAATTTGGTGCTTTTGTGCTGCGCAATATGGTTGTTCAGCGCCAAAAATAGCTTGATTTCGGCAAAAATAGCATCCTAAATACTTCACTTATGCACAGCTGGCGGCGAGCGATGGAGATTTTGGCTCTCCTACGGAGCATTTTCCAAGTCACTGATTTTAAAGAGAAAAAATTTTGATTTTTTGCCCGGTTTCCGACCATAGCAACATCGATGTCAGCTCTTTCCGGGCATTAAGTTTCCATTGTCCACAAAGTTATCCACAAAAACTGTGGATACATCCAGCATCGGGATTTTCGCAAGGTGCAGCATGAATAATCCACGTCCTTGCATCCTGCAAATCGCGATTGATACGCCGCTGAATGCAGTTTTTGACTATCGCTGGGACTGCGAAGACGATGAACGGCCGCAAATCGGCCAGTTGGCGCTGGTGTCTTTTGCGCGGCGCGAGGTGGTGGGCCTGATCGTCGGCATCGCCGACCATACCGATGTGCCGGTGGATAAGTTGAAATCGGCGCTGGCCGTGCGCAGCCAGTTGTCGCCGTTGTCGCCGCAATGGCTGGCGCTGGCCGGCTTTGCCGCCGATTACTACCAGCGTCCGCTGGGCGAAGTGGCGCTGCCCGGCCTGCCCAAGAACCTGCGCGTGCTGACCACGGTGGCGCTGGACCGGGCCATCAAGAAGCTGGCCAAGCTGGAGGTGGCGCACGACTGCACGCCGGCCAACATGCCGGTGCTCAACGCCGAGCAGCAGGAAGCGGCTGATTTCATCGGCGGCGCGCAGGGCTTTACGCCGGCGCTGTTGTACGGCGTCACCGGCAGCGGCAAGACCGAGGTTTATCTGCAAGCCTGCGCCCAGGTGCTGGCGCGCGAGCCGGACGGCCAGATCCTGATCCTGGTGCCGGAAATTAACCTGACGCCGCAGCTGGAAGGCAATATCCGCGCGCGCTTCCCCGGCGTGATGCTGGCCACCCTGCACAGCAGCCTGTCCGAAGGCGAGCGCATGCTGCACTGGCTGGCCGCGCACCAGGGCCAGGCGCGCATCGTGCTGGGCACGCGGCTGGCCATCCTGTCCTCGCTGCCGCACCTGAAGCTGATCGTCATCGACGAGGAGCACGATCCTTCGTACAAGCAGCAGGAAGGTCTGCGCTATTCGGCGCGCGACCTGGCGGTGTGGCGGGCCTGGCAACTGCGGATTCCTATCGTGCTGGGCTCGGCCACGCCGTCGCTGGAGAGCTGGCACCACGCGCAGTCGGGCCGTTACCGCAAGCTGGAGCTGCGCGAGCGCGCCGTGCAGAACGCCGTGCTGCCGACCGTGAAGCTGATCGACATGGAGCGCGACAAGCCGTCCGACGGCCTGACCGCGCAGCTGATCGCCGCCATCAAGCTGCGCATCGAGCGCGGCGAGCAGTCGCTGCTGTTCCTGAACCGGCGCGGCTATGCGCCGGTGATCTGCTGCGAGTCCTGCGGCTGGATCAGCGAATGCACGCGCTGCACCTCGTTCATGGTGTTGCACCGTCCCGAGCACCGGCTGCGCTGCCACCATTGCAGCCTGGAGCTGCGCATTCCGCGTCATTGTCCGACCTGCGGCAATGTCGACTTGCAGCCGCTGGGACGCGGCACGCAGCGCGTGGAGGAAGGTTTGCAGGCGCTGTTCCCGGAGGCGCGCGTGCTGCGCATCGACGCCGATTCCACCCGCAAGAAGGGCAGCGCGCAGGAGGCGTTCGATACCGTGCACCGGGGCGAGGTCGATATCCTGATCGGCACGCAGATGGTCGCCAAGGGGCATGACTTCAAGAAACTGACCCTGGTGGGCATCATGAATCCGGATACGGCGCTGTTTTCGCAGGATTATCGCGCCAGCGAGCGGCTGTTCGCGCAGCTGATGCAGGTGGCCGGCCGCGCCGGGCGGGCCGGCATTCCGAGCGAGGTGCTGATCCAGACGCGCTATCCGCAGCATCCGCTGTATGGCGCGGTGGTGCATCACGACTACGACCATTTCGCCTCGGCGCTGCTGGAGGAGCGCGAGCAGGCCGCTTTGCCGCCCTATCTGTTCCAGGCGCTGCTGCGGGCCGAGGCGCGCGAGCTGGCCACGGCGATCGAGTTCCTGAATATGGCCAAGGAATGCATGGAGCATCCCGGCATTACCATCAACGATCCGATCCCGATGACCATGACGCGCGTGCACAACGTCGACCGCGCGCAATTGCTGGTGGAGTCGCCCTCAAGGCCGGCGCTGCAGGCCTTCCTGAAGGAGTGGATGCTCACTCTCAAGGAAATGAAGAGCCGCGTGAAGTGGTCGCTGGAAGTCGATCCGCTCGATATCTGACCGTCGCCCTCGCGAACGCGGGGGCCCATGCCGAGCATGCGTTCTATGGATCCCCGCGTGCGCGGGGATGACGGCGCTACTGCGACAGGTGACGGCCGCTACTGCAGCAGGTGGCGGCGCGCCGTCGCCACGACCTGTTCGCTCAGCGCCCGGGTGAAGGGCGTATCCAGGTTCCAGGCATGCCAGTTGAGCGGCACGTCGGCAAACTCGCCGGGCGCCAGGTCCACCAGCCGTTCGTCGGCCAGCGCCGCCGACACCTGGGCCAGCGGCATCAGCCCATACGCCAGCGAACCGAATACGCACTCGCTGGTGGCCGCCGACAGCGGCAGCGTGTGGTGCGGATAGGCGCCGCGCAGATCCAGCATCTGGTGCAGGAAGCCGGCCATCATGTCGCGGTCGCTCACCACGGCCGGCGCCAACCGCGCCGCCTCGATCAGGAAACCATCACCGAACCAGTGGTTGGCGAACGCCTTGCTCGCCACGCACACATAGCGCATGCGGCCCAGCGGCGTCACTTGCGGGCCGTTGGCCTGGGCTTCGGCGGAACCGGCCGCCACGCAGCCGAACACGCTGCCCTCGCGCACCAGGTGCAGGGCCAGCTCCGGCGTCGCCAGCTGCACATTCAGCTGGCAGCGCGGCGGCGACAGCAGCGGCTGCAAGCTCAGCGGGAACCAGGTGGCCAGGCTGGCCGCGTCCACCGCCAGCGCGATTTCCGGCATGCTGACTTTGTTGCCCAAGTCGATATCGAGCGACGCTTCCATCAGCTTGACGTTACGGTGGTGGGACACCAGCCGCTGGCCCAGGCCGGTCGGGACGGCCGGCTGCCCACGCACGATCAGCAATCGCCCGGCCGCATCCTCCAGCGCCTTGATGCGCTGGGACACGGCCGACTGGCTGATGCCCAGCGCCAGGGCGGCTTTCTCGAAGCTGCCCTGGCTGACCACCGCATCAAGCACGGCCAGCGCCCGATAGTCCAGATTATCCATAAGTCAAGCTTATAAAATTTGAAAACGATAAGCCATACTAATACCGTTCTGTTGCAAAGTAAAACGGGATTCGCAGTTCGGAGTAGACTTCTTTCATGAAAACTATACGCACTGAAGTCGCCGTCATCGGCGCAGGCACGGCTGGCATGACCGGCTACCGGGCCGCCAAGGCCGGCGGCAAGCAGGCCGTGCTCATCGAAAGCAATGTCTATGGCACCACCTGCGCGCGGGTCGGCTGTATGCCCAGCAAGCTGTTGATCTCGGCGGCGGACGCGGCGCACATGCTGACGACGGCCTCCGGTTTCGGCGTGCACGCGGGCGAGGTGCGCATCGACGGCAAGGCCGTGATGGCGCGCGTGCGCAGTGAGCGCGACCGCTTCGTCGGCTTCGTGGTGGAGAGCGTCGATGGCTACCCGGCCGAGGACAAGCTGCACGGCCACGCACGCTTCCTCAGCCCGACGCAATTGCAGATCGACGACCACACGCTGGTGGAGGCGGAACGTTTCGTCATCGCCACCGGTTCCACGCCCATCGTGCCGGATGAGTGGCGCGCCGCCGGCCCGCGCGTGATCACCAGCGACGAGGTGTTCTACTGGGACGACCTGCCGGAATCGGTGGCGGTGGCCGGCGCCGGCGTGATCGGGCTGGAGCTGGGGCAGGCGCTGCACCGGCTGGGCGTGCGCGTGACCATCTTTGGCCGTGGCGGCAGCGTGGCGCAGTTGAGCGATCCGGAGGTGCTGGACGTGGCGCGCAGCGTACTGCTCGAGGAGCTGGACGTGCGCTTTAAAACCAAGGTGGTGAAAGTCGAGCAACAGGGCGAGGGCCTGGCCGTCACCAGCGAAGACACCAACGGCGACCAGCACACCGAACACTTCGACTACCTGCTGTCGGCCATCGGCCGCCGCCCGAATGTGCACAAGCTGGGCCTGGAGCACACTGGCCTGCAGCGCGACCATCACGGTATTCCTGTCTATGACAAACAGACCATGCAATGCGCAGGTGTGGCCAACCCGTCCGCCATTTTCATCGCCGGCGACGCCAACGACGAGCGCCCGCAACTGGCGGAGGCCGCCGACCACGGCCGCATCGCCGGCGAGAACGCCGCGCGCTATCCGGAGGTGCGGCCCGGCCTGCGCCGCACGCCGCTGGGCATCAGCTTCACCGAACCGCAGATCGCCACCATGGGCGCCAGCTACAGCGAACTGTGCGTGACGCACGCCGGCCGCTTCGCGGTGGGCAAGGTGTCGTTCCACAACCAGGGCCGCAGCCGGGTGATGTTGCAGAACAAGGGCATGCTGCGCGTCTACGCCGAATACACCACCGGCCGCTTCCTCGGCGCCGAGATGATCGGCCCGCGCGCGGAAAACATCGGCCATTTGTTGTCCTGGGCAGTGCAGGCCGGGCTGACCGTGGATGCCATGCTGGACATGCCGTTCTACCATCCGGTGGTGGAGGAAGGCGTGCGCACCGCCCTGCGCGACCTGGCGCATCATCTGCAGAACGAGCCGGCCCACGACTGTCCTTGCGTCGATTGCACGCCGGGGCCGTGATTGTTATTGTTAAATCAAAGATACAAAAAAGTCACACATTGTCACGCGAAACGTCGTATGCTGCCGCATCGATGAATACTGTAAGTTGTGGGTAATGAACATACGCAAAGTGACAGCGGCGGATTTGAAGTTGGGTATGCTGCTGCCCTGGGACGTCTACGGCGAGAATGGCGCTTTGCTGGTTCGCAAGGGACACCTGATCGCCAGCGCCAACCAGATTGAATACCTGCTGGAGCGCGGCGTGTTCGAGGACGGCGAGCCGCCCTCGATATTGGCCGAGCCGCCGTCCGTGCTGCGCAAGCTGAACGCGGCCTATCTTGAACTGCACACGCTGCTGCAGGCGGCCTCGGCAGCTTCGGTGCAATCTCCGCCGCCGGACTTCCGCCGCAAGCTCGACGATATCGCCCAACTGGTGCATGGCGCCGTGGATCTGAGCGTGGATATCGCCACCGCCAGCATTCTGCACAACCAGGACCAGGCGCCGTACGCGGCCCGCCACAGCGTCAACACGGCCATCGTCGCCATCCTGCTGGCGCGCGCCCGCCAGCGTTCGCGCAACGACGTCATGACCGTCACCCTGGCGGCGCTGACCATGAATACCGGCATGCTGGAGCATCACCAGCGCTGGCACGCCAGTGGCGAGGTGCTGGACGCGGCCGACCATGCGCGCAAGCTGGCGCATCCGGAGCTCAGCGTGCGGCTGCTGCGCGCGGCCGGCGTCAACGACGAAGCCTGGCTGCAGTGCGTGCTGCACCATCACGAAAACGAGGACGGCACCGGCTACCCCTGCGGCAAGGTGGGGGCGCAGATTCCATTGTTGTCCAAGCTGGTGGCGCTGGCCGACCGTTATTGCGCGCGCGTGTCCGAGCGTAGCTACCGGCCGACCATGACGGCCAACGGCGCCCTGCGCGACATGCTGCTGGAGGCGCGCACCACGCTCGACACCAACCTGGTGTCGCTGGTGATCCGCGAGCTTGGCATTTATCCGATCGGCACCTATGTGCGCATGTTGAACGGCGAGGTGGGCGTGGTGTCGCGCCGTGGCCTGCAATCGACCACGCCGCATGTGGAATCGGTGATCGGCCCGCGCGGTGCGCCGCTGGAGGTGTTCCTGCAACGCGATACGCGCAACGCGCTGCACGCCATCCGCGACGTGCTGACCAACGCCCAGGTGGCCGCGCTGGACGCGCCGCCGCTGCGCATGGCGCAGGTCTGGGGCCGGGCGGCTGTGGATTAGTTGAGCAAGGCGTCCAGCCGGCCTTCCTGCGCCAGTTCGCGCAGCATGCCGATGGTGTCGATGTCGGACTCGACATAGGCCGAGCGGCGGAATTCGTCGTACATGGCGTTGGCCTGGTCGGTGGCGTCGTCGTGGCTGTCCTCGTACTGGAAGCGCACGAACAGCGTGTCCTCGGTCGGCTGTTCAATCGTCATGGTCAGGCTGGACTCGGCGATGTCCTGCTGCGCGGCCACGCGGTAGCGCACGCTGCGCATCGGCTCCAGCTCGACATAGTCCTCCACCACCAGTTCGCCGTAGCGCAGGCGGCGGCGGAAGCCGTTCTCGCTGCGCTGGTCGATGGTGCTTTCGTCCAGGTGCGGCACGAACAGCTTGGGCGATTCGGCGCGCAGCACCAGGCCGCGCCAGACTTGCTGCACGGTGAGGGCGTCAATCAGGGGATTGAGCGGGTCGTTGACTTCGATTAAATGTTCAAATTTCATGATTGCAACCAAGGTAAGGTTAGGCTGGGCAGCGCTGATCTCCGCATGGTAACGCAAATGTCACCCACGCTTTCTGCGGCACGTCAGTGGCGGCCCCGCCGACTGTTACAATGTGGGGCTGTTTTTCCGATTTTCTATCCCTCTGCCGATGTCCACCAAAGTTCCCGTGTTCGGCCTCAATTTGCCGCAGAGCCAGGCTGTTACCTACCTGGATGGTCCTTGTCTCGTGCTGGCCGGCGCCGGCTCGGGCAAGACGCGCGTGATCACCCAGAAAATCGCCCATTTGATCGAGGATCGCGGCTACGACCCGCGCACCATCGCCGCGCTGACCTTCACCAACAAGGCGGCGCTGGAGATGCAGGAGCGGATCGCCAAGCTGCTCAAGCAGCCCAAGCAGGCCAAGCAGCTGACCGTGTCCACCTTCCACTCGCTGGGGGTGAAGATCCTGCGCCAGGAGTGCAACGCGCTGGGCCTGAAGGACCGTTTCTCCATCATGGACGCCGACGATTGCGGTTCGCTGATCCAGGACATGGCCATCACCACCGACAAGCAGGTGGTGCGCCGCATCCAGACCGATATCTCGCTGTGGAAGAACGGCCTGATCGATCCCGGCAAGGCGCTGGACCAGGCCAAGGACGAGGACGAGGCGCAGTCGGCGCGCATCTACGCCAGCTATGTGGCCACGCTGTCGGCCTACCAGGCGGTGGACTTCGACGACCTGATCCGCCTGCCGGTGGAACTGTTCCGCGACCACGACGCCGTGCGCGACAAGTGGCAGCGCCGCCTGCGCTATCTGCTGATGGACGAGTACCAGGACACCAACACCTGCCAGTACGAGCTGGTGAAACTGATGGTGACGGGCATCGGCAAGAAGCCGATGTTCACCGCCGTGGGCGACGACGACCAGGCCATCTACGCCTGGCGCGGCGCGTCGGTGGAAAACCTGAAGACCCTGCAGACCGACTTCCCCGACCTGCAGGTCATCAAGCTGGAGCAGAACTACCGCTCGACCACGCGCATCCTGCAGGCGGCCAACGCGGTGATCGGCAACAATCCCAAGCTGTTCGAGAAATCGTTGTGGTCGGAGCACGGCCTGGGCGAGCCGATCAACGTGCTGGGCATGGCCAACGATGACCAGGAAGCCGAGCAGATCGCCATCATGATTTCGGCCGACCATTTCCAGCGCAAGAACAAGTGGTCGGACTATGCGATCCTGTATCGCGGCAACCACCAGGCGCGCATCATCGAGCAGGCGTTGCGCAAGGAACGCATTCCGTACACGATTTCCGGCGGCCAGTCCTTCTTCGACAAGGCCGAGATCAAGGACATCATCAGCTATCTGCGCCTGCTGGCCAACACCGACGACGATCCGGCCTTCATCCGCGCGGTGACCACGCCGCGCCGTGGTGTCGGCCAGTCGACGCTGGAGACGCTGGGCACGTTCTCGGGCCAATGGCAGTGCTCGCTGTTCGAGGCGGTGTTCAAGGGCGGCATCGAAGGCTTGCTGCCGGATCGCCAACTGAATCCGCTGCGCGACTTCTGTAACTTCATCAACAACCTGGAAGCGCGCGCCAGCCGGCCGGGGCCGAGCGGCAGCGGCGACAACGCCGCCCAGGTGCTGGACGACATGCTCGAAGCGATCAGCTACGAAAACTTTTTATACGATATGTTCGACGAGCGCGCGGCCCAGAGCAAGTGGCAGAACGTGATGGAATTCGTCAATTGGCTGAAGGATCGCGGGCGCGGCGGCAAGGACCGCGACGGCGAGGAAAAGAACGTGCTGGAGCTGACCCAGATGGTGGCGCTGATGTCGATGCTGGAAGGCCAGGACGAAGATCCGGATGCGGTGCGCATGTCGACCCTGCACGCGTCCAAGGGGTTGGAGTATCCGCACGTGTTCCTGGTCGGCGTCGAGGAAGGCATCCTGCCGCACAAGGGCGACGCCGACGCGCCGGCCGAGTCGATCGCGGCGCGGGTGCAGGAAGAGCGGCGCCTGATGTACGTCGGCATCACGCGCGCGCAGCGCACGCTGCAGATCACCTGGTGCAAGAAGCGCAAGCGCGGCGGCGAGCAGGTGCATTGCGATCCATCGCGCTTCATCAAGGAGATGAAGCTGGACGAAGGCACGGCCGTGCCGATGGAATCCGAGGTGATCACGCCCAAGGAGCGACTGGCACGCATGAAGGAACTATTAGCCACACCGAAGGCCTAGGCTGTGCTAGCATCGATTCGGGCCGGCATGGCCCGATACCGATGGAGGTGATAATGCGGACGCAATCATTTGCTGCTCTCGTTTTGGCCTGTGCGCTGCTGCCGGTGGCGCATGCGGACGATCTGGTCACCAAGCCCGAAGCCGAGGCCATGGTCGGCAAGGCGCTCAAGTATTTGAAGGGCAACGGCAAGGACAAGCTGTATGCCGAGGTCAGCAAGAAAGACGGCCAGTTCGTCGACCGCGATTTGTACCTCACGGTGTACGGCAACGACGGCGTGGTGCGCGCGCACGGCGCCAACACCAAGATGATCGGCAAGAACCTCATGGAAATCAAGGACGTCGACGGCAAGTACTTCGTCAAGGAGCGCGTCGAGCTGGCCAAGAAAAACAAGCCGTTCTGGCAAGAGTACAAATTCACCAATCCCGTCAGCGGCAAGATCGAACCCAAGGCCATGTACTGTGTGCCCGAGGACGACATGGTGGTCTGCGGCGGGGTCTATCTCAAGTAAGGCAGGTACAATGCCTGCTTTCTGGCAGGAGTAAGACCGTGAGCACGAACGAAGACCGCTTCATCGAGATAGAAATCAAGCTGGCCCACCAGGAGCACCTGGTGGAAACGCTGGGCCAACGCGTGTACGAGCAACAGCAGCAGATCGACAAGCTGGAGCAGATGTGCGCGGTGCTGGTCCAGCGCGTGCGCGAACACGCGCAAGGCAGCGGCGGCGGCCAACTCCCCCACGAGCGCCCGCCGCACTACTGATCAGGCCAATACTGCGCGCAGGGCTTCGACTACCAGCGCGTGGTCTTCGGCCTGGCGCAGGCCGGAGACGGTGACCGTGCCGATGATGCCGGTGTGCTTGAGCGTGATCGGGAAGGCGCCGCCGTTGGCCGCGTACTCTTCCGGATCGAGGTATTTGATTTCGTCGAACGCCACGCCGCGATGCTTGTGCTCGATGCCGATGTAGAACGAGCAGCGGCCGAAGCGCGCCACCACATTGTTCTTGCGCCGTATCCAGTCCGCCTGGTCGGCCGATGCGCCCTGCATCGCGTGATGGAACAACACCTTGCCGTTGACCGTGATGTTGATGGTGATGCTCTTGCCGCCGGCGCGCGCCAGATCGACCAGCTTCAGGCCCAGCGCCAGCGCGGTGTCGCTGTTGAAGGCGGTGAATTGCAATTCCTTTTCCTGCTGCGTCAGCGTGTCCAGCAGTTCTGCGTAGTTTTCCATGCGACTTTCCGTGGTTAATGACTCAGACAGGAGTGTAGCCGAGATATACTCCATCCTTTCGTCCTTCACTTTTCATCCCATGAACATCGATGTCGCCTCTCTGCTTGTCGCAATGACATTGAACATGCTGGTAGTTGCAGGTGCGTTGCTGGCGGTGATGGGAAAAGTGAAGCAGGCCGCGCGCCGGGCGCAGATCGGCGTCGTGGCGCAGGCCGCCGGCTGGGTGCTGCTGCTGGCTTCCAGCCTGATGGCGCCCGGTTCGTGGAGCGACCGCCTGCTGTCGACCCTGTCGATGGCCGGCATCGCCGGCGGCATGGCCTACAGCGCCGTCGCCTTCGACCTGTGGTGCGGCCGCCTCGCCACCTCGCGCGCGCCGGCCGTGATCGCGGTGGTGATGACGCTGGGCTATGGCATCGGCTTCGACCACTACGCTTTCCGCGTCGGCTGGGCCAACGGCCTGCTGACCCTGCAGCTGGCGATGGTGGTGGCCGCGCTGTGCCGCCAGCCGCTGGTGCCGGTCGGCCGCTGGCGCTGGTTGCTGGTGACTTCGCTGCTGGTGCAGATGGCGGTGACCGCCTGCCGTGGCGTGCTGGGCGCGTTCTATACCGAGCAGTTCCCCAGCTTTTTCGCACCGCACCCGGCCAACCTGCTGTTTGCGCTGGCCGCCAACGTGACGGTGGTGATGTCGGTGGTCGGCATCCTGCTGGCGCACCGCGACGAAGCCGCGCGCGAGCTGGAGCGGTTGGCTTGTATCGACGGCGTCACCGGCGCCCTGAACCGGCGCGCGTGGATGGTGGAATCGGTCGAGATCATCGCCGACAGCCGGCGCCTGCAACTGCCGCTGTGCGTGATGCTGCTGGACCTCGATCACTTCAAGCAGATCAACGACACCCACGGCCACGAGACGGGCGACAAGGCGCTGCAGCTGTTCGTGCGCGGCATGCACGCGGTCGGCGGCGAGCGCAACCTGGTTTGCCGCTATGGCGGCGAGGAATTCTGCGTGCTCAAGCGCGGCGCCGACCTGGCCGCCATCCGCGCCTATGACGACCGGCTGCGGGCCTGGCTGGTGGACGCCGCGCCGCGCGAGCTCGGCGTCACGCTAGGCTACAGCGCCGGCATCGCCCTCCTGCTGGACCAGCACGACACGGTGGAAACCATGCTGCGCCGCGCCGATTCGCTGCTCTACAGCGCCAAAATGCTGGGCCGCAACCTGACGCTGGATGAAGAAGCCCTAGCGGCGTAAATCAACTGGCGCCGCCTGTCGATTTCCGCTACCCTCGCTCGTCGTAGGCTATAGAGGGCTGTCCTCTGACTTCTTGAGGGAATCGATCATGACCACCAATACCGTACAACTACACCGCGTGCTCAAGTCCACCGCCGACCGGGTTTACCGCGCCTTCCTCGATCCCGATGCGCTGGCCAAATGGCTGCCGCCACATGGCTTCATCGGCAAGGTGCACGAAATGGATGCGAAAGTCGGCGGCAAGTACCGCATGTCGTTCACCAATCACACCACCGGCGGCAGCCATTCCTTCGGCGGCGAGTACCTGGAACTGGTGCCGGGCCAGACCCTGCGCTACACCGCGCAGTTCGACGATCCCAACCTGCCGGGCCAGATGCAAACCACCGTCACCCTGCGCGACATCTTCTGCGGCGTGGAAATGAAAGTGGTCCAGGAAGGCATTCCGGCCGTGATCCCCACCGAAGCCTGCTACCTCGGCTGGCAGGAATCGCTGACCCTGCTGGCGCAGCTGACCGAACCGGAAATCCGCGAGTAGACAAATCTCATGGTCATCCCACGCGTCGCCGCCTTACGCGAGGTCAACCGCAAGGCGGTTGTCGCGTGGTGCGATTTGGAACACAATGCGTTGCCGTTTAATTCTTGGGAGATGTTTGTGGGCAAAGGCAGGTTGGAAGCATTCAGCGATGGCGTCATCGCGATCATCATCACCATCATGGTGCTGGAGCTGAAGGTGCCGCACGGCGCCGATTTCGATGCGTTGGTGCCTTTGCTGCCGGTGTTCCTGAGCTATGTGCTCAGCTTCATTTACGTCGGAATCTATTGGAACAACCATCATCACTTGATCCACGCGGTGACCAAGACCACAGGCGGCGTGCTGTGGGCCAATCTGCACCTGCTGTTCTGGCTGTCGCTGATTCCCTTCGTCACCAGCTGGACCGGCGAACACCATTTCGCGGCCGTGCCGCTGGCCTGCTACGGCTTCGTGCTGTTCATGTCCAGCTTCGCCTACCTGCTCCTGGTGCGTTGTCTGGAGGCTAATAACGAGGTGCTGAAAGACGCGCTCGGCAGCGACCGCAAGGGCAAGATCTCGATGCTGCTGTACCTGGTGGGCCTCGGCCTGTCGCTGCTCGTGCCCATGCTGGGCTTCAGCGTCTACGTGCTGGTGGCGATCATCTGGTTCATCCCGGACCGCCGGATCGAATCGCGCTACAAGGAAAAATAGGCTTTTCACCAAGCAAAGTTTGGAAAACGACGGCGCTTTCCAACCAATTGCAGTGCAGCATGTTTTGCGGATGACTCGGGCACAATTCCCCTGCTATGATCTTCGCCTTCTATGCTGCGCCTCGTCGCGCGTCAGCATTTTTCCCAGTACCTGAGAAAGATACCCATGACCCGTCCTCACATGCTTGTCATCGCCGCCGCGCTCGGCGTGGCGTTTTCGCAAACCGTACTGGCCGCGCCGGCCGCCGCGCTCGCTGGCAATCCGCTGGCCACCGTCAGCAGCCTGCCGTTCCACTATCCGGCCTTCGACAAGATCAAGGACGAGCACTTCACGCCGGCCTTCACCGAAGGCATGCGCGTGCAACTGAAGGAAATCCAGGCCATCGCCAACAACAAGGCGGCGCCGAGCTTCGACAACACCATCGTGGCGATGGAAAAATCCGGCGCGCTGCTGACCCGCGTGCAGACGGTGTTCTACAACCTGCAAGGCGCCAACACCAACGACAAGCTCGACGCGATCGACAGCGCCATGTCGCCCAAGCTGGCCGCGCATAGCGACGCCATCTACCTGAACGCCAAGCTGTGGGCGCGCGTGAAGTCGCTGTACGAAAAACGCGACACGCTCAAGCTCGACGCCGAAGCCAAGCACCTGCTGGAACGCTACCACACCGACTTCGTGCGCGCCGGCGCCCAGCTGTCGCCTGCCGACCAGGAAAAACTGAAGGTCATCAACGGCGACATCGCCACCCTGCAAACCGCCTTCACCCAGAACGTGCTGAAGGAAACCAACGCCTCCGTGCTGGTGGTCGACAGCCGCGCCGAACTGGCCGGCATGAGCGACGCCGCCATCGACGCGGCCGCCGCTGCCGCCAAGGCCAAGGGCATGGACGGCAAATTCCTGGTCGCGGTGGTCAACACCAGCGGCCAGCCGCCGCTGGCCGAGCTGACCAACCGCGCCGTGCGCGAAAAGCTGATGGCGCTGTCGCTGGCGCGCGGCAGCCATGGCGGCGAATTCGATAGTCGCGAACTGGTGCTGAAGATCGCCAAGGCGCGCGCCGACAAGGCCGTTCTGCTGGGCTACCCGAACTACGCCGCCTACTCGCTGGAAGACCAGACCGCGCACGACACCGCCGCCGTCAACAAGCTGCTGGGCGAACTGGCCAAGCCGGCCGTCAACAACGCGAAGAAGGAAGCGGCCGACCTGCAGGCCGTGGTCGACGCGGAAAAGGGCGGCTTCCAGATCAGCGCCGGCGACTGGGCCTACTACACCGACAAGGTGCGCGCGCAGCGCTTCGCCTTCGACGAGAACCAGCTCAAGCCCTACTTCGAACTGGATAATGTGCTGGTCAACGGCGTGTTCTACGCCGCCAACAAGCTGTATGGCCTGAGCTTCAAGGAGCGCAAGGACCTGCCGGTGTACAACCCGGACGTGCGCGTGTTCGACGTGTTCGACGCCGACGGCAAGCAGCTGGCCATCTTCCTGGCCGATATGTACGCCCGCTCCAACAAGCAGGGCGGCGCATGGATGAACGAGTACATCTCGCAATCGGCGCTGCTGGGCACCAAGTCGGTGGTGGCCAATCACCTGAATATTCCGAAGCCGCCGGCCGGCGAGCCGACGCTGCTGACCTACGATGAAGTGAAGACCGCCTTCCACGAATTCGGCCACGCGCTGCACGGCATGTTCTCCAACGTGAAGTACCCGCGCTTCTCCGGCACCAGCGTGCCGCGCGATTTCGTCGAGTACCCGTCGCAGGTCAACGAGATGTGGGCCGTCTGGCCGGAAGTGCTGGCCAACTACGCCAAGCATTACAAAACCGGTGCGCCGATGCCGAAGGAACTGCTGGACAAGGTGGTCGCGTCGAAGAAGTTCAACCAGGGCTTCATGACCACCGAATACCTGGCCGCATCGCTGCTGGACCAGCGCTGGCACCAGCTGACCCCGAGCCAGATCCCGACCGATGTGCTGGGCTTCGAAGCGCAGTCGCTGAAGGACATGGGCGTGGACTTCGCGCCGGTGCCGCCGCGCTACCGCACCACCTATTTCTCGCATAGCTTCTCGGGCGGCTACTCGGCCGGCTACTACGCCTACCTGTGGTCGGAGAAGCTCGACGCCGACACCGTGGAATGGTTCAAGGAAAACGGCGGCCTGCAGCGCAAGAACGGCGACTGGTTCCGCGCCAAGCTGCTGTCGCGCGGCGGCACCGACGACGCCATGAATCTGTTCCGCAATTTCCGTGGCCGCGATCCCGTGATCGAACCGCTGCTGGATCGCCGTGGCCTGAAATAATAGTATAAATCGTTTATAAGGATACCCAATGAATCGTACCAACGTCATCATCGCCGCCAGCGTAGCGGCAGTTTTCAGCGTGGCCCACGCGGCCGAACCGGCCTCCATGCTGCCGGCCTCGAATCCGTTCGCCAAGGCCAGCGCCCTGCCGTTCGGCTACCCGGCCTTCGACAAGATCCAGAACGAAGACTACGCGCCGGCGTTTGAAGAGGGCATGCGCCAGCAGGCCGCCGAGATCGACGCCATCGCCAACAACAAGAAGCCGGCCAGCTTCGACAACACCATCGTGGCGATGGAAAAATCGGGCCAGCTGCTGTCGCGCGTATCGAGCGTGTTCGGCAACCTGTCCGGCGCCAATACCAACGACACCTTCAAGGCGCTGGAGCGCGAGCTGTCGCCGAAACTGTCCGCGCACAGCGACGCCATCCGCCTGAATAGCAAACTGTACGCCCGCATCAAGTCGCTGTACGACAAGCGCGACAAGCTGCACCTCGACAGCGAATCGAAGTACCTGCTGGAGCGTTACCACACCGACTTCGTGCGCGCCGGCGCGCAGCTGTCGGACGCCGACAAGCAGAAACTGAAAGCCATGAATGGCGAACTGGCCAAGCTGCAAACCACCTTCGCGCAGAACGTTCTGGAAGAAGCCAACGACTCGGCGCTGGTGGTCGATACCCGCGAAGAACTGGCCGGCATGTCGGCCAAGGCGATCGACGCCGCCGCCGCAGCCGCCAAGGCCAAGGGCAAGGAAGGCAAGTTCCTGATCCCGGTGGTGAACACCACCGGCCAGGCCAGCCTGGCCGTGCTGACCAACCGCGCCGTGCGTGAAAAGCTGATGGCGCTGTCGCTGGCGCGCGGCAGCCATGGCGGCAAGTTCGACAACACCCAGGTGGTGCTGTCGATCGCCAAGCTGCGCGCTGAAAAAGCGGCGCTGATGGGCTATCCGAACTTCGCCGCCTACGCGCTGGCCGACCAGACCGCGCACGACACCGACGCCGTCAACAAGATCCTGGCCGAGCTGACCCGCCCGGCCGTCGCCAACGCCAAGAAGGAAGGCGCCGAGATCCAGGCCGTCATCAACAAGGAAAACGGCGGCTTCGAACTGGCCGCGCAGGACTGGTCGCTCTACAGCGACAAGGTCAAGGCCGAGCGCTTCAACTTCGACCAGAACGAACTGCGTCCGTATTTCGAGCTGAACAATGTGCTGACCAACGGCGTGTTCTTCGCCGCCAACAAGGTGTATGGCCTGTCGTTCAAGGAGCGCAAGGATCTGCCGGTGTACAACCCGGACGTGCGCGTGTTCGACGTGTTCGACGCCGACGGCAAGCAGCTGGCCATCTTCATCGCCGACTTCTACGCCCGCTCCAACAAGCGCGGCGGCGCCTGGATGAATGCCTACGTCTCGCAATCTTCGCTGATGGGCACCCGTCCGGTGGTGGCTAACCATCTCAACATTCCTAAGCCGAACGAGGGCGAGCCGACGCTGCTGACCTACGACGAGCTGCGCACCATGTTCCACGAATTCGGCCACGCGCTGCACGGCATGTTCTCGAACGTGAAATACCCGCGCTTCGCCGGCACCCGCGTGCCGCGCGACTACGTCGAGTTCCCATCGCAGGTCAACGAAATGTGGTCGGTGTGGCCTGAAGTGCTGAGCAACTACGCCAAGCACTACCAGACCGGCGCGCCGATGCCGCAGGCGTTGCTGGACAAGGTGATCGCGTCGAAGAAATTCAACGAAGGCTTCCGCACCACCGAGTACCTGGCGGCTTCGATCCTGGACCAGAAATGGCACCAGCTGAGCCCATCGCAGATCCCGACCGACGTGCTGGGCTTTGAAGCGGCCGCGCTGAAATCGGCCGGCGTCGATTACGCGCCGGTGCCGCCGCGCTACCGCACCACCTACTTCTCGCACACCTTCGCCGGCGGCTACTCGGCCGGCTACTACGGTTACGTGTGGGCCGAGAAGCTGGATGCCGACGCGGTCGAATGGTTCATCGAAAACGGCGGCCCGCTGCGCAAGAACGGCGACTACTTCCGCAAAATGCTGCTGTCGAAAGGCGGCACCATGGACGCGATGCAGATGTACCGCAACTTCCGCGGCCGCGACGCCAAGATCGAACCGCTGCTGGAACGCCGTGGATTAACCGAGAAGTAATATTGCGTTAAGTACCACACTGGGGCCGGTCTCGATTTTGTTAGAATCGGGACCGGCCCTTTGATTTTTGAGTAAGATATGAACCAACAGCTGAACAACCAACTGCACGGCGTGACGCTGGAGGCGATCGTGACTCGCCTGCACGAGTATTATGGCTGGGAGCAACTGGCGCAGCGGATCGATATCAACTGCTTCAGCAGCGATCCGAGCATCAAGTCCAGCCTGAAATTCCTGCGCAAGACGCCGTGGGCCAGGGCGCAGGTGGAAGAACTCTACCTGGCCACCAAATTCTGAACAGGGGACGCATATGGACAGCAATCTGAAGACCTCGCTCAAGACCCTGCACGCCAACCTGGCCCATGCCGGCCCGATCGACGAGGAGTTGCAGGAATTGCTGCGCCAGCTCGACGGCGACATCAAGACCCTGCTCGAACGCGGCGCCGAGCCGCCGGAAGGCGAGACCTCCACTTTCGGCCTGGCCGAGCGCACCCAGGAGCTGTCGGCCAAGTTCGCCGTCAAGCACCCGCAGCTGGAGCCGGCCCTGCGCGAGCTGGGTACGATCCTGTCGAACATGGGGATTTAAGCTTAAATCGATGTGACACTGACATCATTTCTTTTAAGTGTTTGAATACTAAAAGAAAATTTATGCGGGCGTGAGCGTAGCGGGGCGCTTTCCGGTACAATACCGCCCCATGAATCCCCCAACTAATTTATTTGCGGCCGTCCCGAAACGGTCTGCACGCGCCCCTGTCGCGCCCTTCCTGCCGATGTCCCGCGAAGAGATGAACGCGCTCGGCTGGGACGAGTGCGACGTCATCCTGGTGACCGGCGACGCCTACATCGACCATCCGAGTTTCGGTATGGCACTGGTCGGCCGCCTGCTGGAAGCGCAAGGCTTCCGCGTCGGCATCATCGCCCAGCCGGACTGGCTGTCGGCCGACGCCTTCCGCGCGCTCGGCAAGCCGCGCCTGTATTACGGCGTCACCGCCGGCAATATGGACTCGATGGTCAACCGCTACACGGCCGACCGCAAGCCGCGCTCGGACGACGCCTACACCCCGGGCGGCGAGCCGAACAAGCGTCCCGACCGCGCCGTGACCGTGTACGCCCAGCGCTGTCGCGAAGCCTATCCCGGCATCCCGGTGGTGATCGGTTCGATCGAAGCCTCGCTGCGCCGCATCGCCCACTACGATTACTGGTCGGACAAGGTCCGTCGCTCGGTGCTGTTCGAGTCCAAGGCCGACATGCTGATCTTCGGTAACGCCGAGCGCGCGCTGGTCGACCTGACCCGCCGCATGGCCGACGGCGAGAGCATCAAGACTATCCGCGACCTGCGCGGCACTTCCTTCCTGGTGCCGGCCGGCTGGATGCCGGGCGAGGAGTGGGGCGTACACAACAGCACCCGCGTCGATACGCCGGGCAAGGTCGACAAGCACGTCGACCCGTACCTGATGGTCGAGCCGAATTCGCCGACCTGCGCCACCAGCAACGATCCGAACGCCAAGCCGGCCGAGGAGGCGAATCCGGCCATGGTCGAGCCGACCAAGGCCGCCGCTGCCGCCGGTCCGGTGTCCGCGCCCGAGCCGACGCCGGCCCAGTCCGAATACAAGCCGATCCGCATCATGAGCCGCGAAGAACGCCGCGCCATGGAGCTGGAAAAACACCACAAGACCGTGGTGCGCCTGCCGTCGTTCGAGACCGTCGCCAGCGATCCGGTGATGTATGCGCACGCTTCGCGCGTGTTCCACCTGGAGTCGAATCCCGGCAACGCCCGCGCCCTGGTGCAGGGCCACGGCGACCGCGACGTCTGGATGAACCCGCCGCCGCTGCCGCTGGCTATGGACGAGATGGACAACGTCTACGACATGAACTACGCGCGCGGTCCGCACCCGAGCTACGGCAACGCCAATATCCCGGCGTGGGAAATGATCCGCTTCTCGGTCAATATCATGCGCGGCTGCTTCGGCGGCTGCACCTTCTGCTCGATCACCGAGCACGAGGGCCGCATCATCCAGAGCCGTTCCGAGCCGTCCATCCTGCGCGAGATCGAACACATCCGCGACAAGACCAAGGGCTTCACCGGCATCATTTCCGACCTCGGCGGCCCGACTGCGAATATGTATCGCCTGGCCTGCAAAGACAAGGAAATCGAGACCACCTGCCGCCGCCTGTCGTGCGTGTACCCGTCGATCTGCGTCAACCTGGGCACCAACCACAATCCGCTGATCAAGCTGTACCGCCGCGCGCGCGCCATTCCGGGCATCAAGAAGATTCTGATCCAGTCCGGCCTGCGCTACGACCTGGCCGTGCGTTCGCCCGAGTACGTCAAGGAACTGGTGACCCACCACGTGGGCGGCCTGCTGAAGATCGCGCCCGAGCACACCGAGTCCAACGTGCTGAGCAAGATGATGAAGCCGGGCATCGGCGCCTACGACGAGTTCAAGGCCCTGTTCGAGAAGTATTCGCTGGAAGCCGGCAAGAAGCAGTACCTGATTCCATACTTCATCGCGGCCCACCCGGGCGCCACCGACGAGGACATGCTGAACCTGGCGCTGTGGCTGAAGAAGAACAACTTCCGCCTGGACCAGGTGCAGACCTTTATGCCGACGCCGATGGCCATGGCCAGCGCCATGTACCACTCGCGCCGCAATCCGCTGCACAAGGTCACCGACGATTCGGAAGAAGTGTTCACGCCGCGCAGCCTCAAGCAGCGCCAGGCGCACAAGGCCTTCCTGCGCTACTACGATCCGAAGAACTGGCCGATTCTGCGCGACGCGCTGCGCAACATGGGCCGGGGCGATTTGATCGGCACCGGCGAGCGTCACCTGATCCCGCCGTACACGGCCGGTGAAGAGAACTTCAAGGCTTCGCAGGGCAAGCGGGCGATGCCGATGCTGGCGCCGGGCGCCGACAAGCGCGGCGCCTCCGGACGCGGCCTGCCGATGGCCGGCGCGCGCGGCAAGCCGAACGCGCTGACCGGTTCGCTCACGGCGCGCGCCACGGTCGAGACCAAGTCCAAGCCGTCGATCCTCGACACCATCAAGGTGAAGAAGGCGGCGCCGGCCCCGGTCAAGGGCGGCAATCCCGGCCGCGCCGCCGCGCCGCGTGGTAGAAAATAAGCTTCATCTTGAAAAGCACCTTCGGGTGCTTTTTTTTCGTTCATTCCCAAAAGAAATGTTGTTAAAGTATCCGAAGTGGCTAATTGCGTGGATAATTCAGTCCTGCTCGTGCGATGCGTAAGCGCCCTGGCGGGCTACACTGCTATACCGCAGACCCCATTCTGTGAACTGGATGATCATGAAAAATTTTAAATTCTCCTCGCTGCTGTTGGCGCCGCTGTTTGCCGTGCTGGCCGCCTGCGGCGGCGGCGGCGACAAGACCACTACCCCGACCACGCCTACGGTACCGACCCTGAAGACGATTGCGATCACGGTCTCCACCAGCACTACCATTCCGGTCAGCGTGGTGGCGGACGCGACCGCCGTCGGCACCTATTCCGACGGCACTTCCAAGCCGCTGACGGTGGCCGGCGGCCTGCAGTGGGCCACCAAGAGCGGCAACGCGACCGTGGCGTCGATCGCCACCGCCACCGGCAAGATCACCGCGGTCGGCGTGGGCACGGAAACCATCACCGCCACCCAGGACAGCGTGGTCGGTTCGCTGGCGATCACCGTCACCGCACCGTGGACCCAGGTCTCGGCCGGCGGCTTCCAGACCATTGCCCGCCGCGCCGACGGTAAGCTCTATGCCTGGGGCCAGAACAACTGGGGCCAGTTGGGCGACAACAGCAACCTGGGACGCGAAACCCCGGTCGCCGTCAACAACGGCAGCGCCACCACTGCCTGGCGCCAGGTGTCGGTCGGCGAGCAGTTCGCGGTCGGCATTCGCGCCGGCACCGGCACCACCACCACCGGCGGCACGCTGTGGGCCTGGGGCCTGAACACCAACGGCCAGCTGGGCCAGGGCAACACCACCAACCGCTCCGTGCCTATGCAGGTCGGCAAGGACGCCACTTGGGTGTCGGTCTCGGCCGGCAAGTACCACGTGCTGGCGCTGAAGGCCGACGGTACCCTGTGGGCCTGGGGCCGCAACAGCGAAGGCCAGCTGGGCGACACCACCGTCATCGGACGCCAGGAGCCGGTGCAGGTGGGCGGCAGCGCCAAGACCAATACCGCCGTCTGGATCGCCTTCAGCGCCGGCGGCACCCATTCGATGGGCATCCAGAAGGATGGCAGCCTGTGGACCTGGGGTTCGAACGTGGACGGCCAGCTCGGTAACTCCTCCACCAGCTCGACCCCGGTCTCGACCCCGACCAAGATCGGCACCGGCGTGTACAACGCGGTCTCGGCCGGCGCCAGCCATTCGATGGCGATCGCCACCAATGGCACGCTGTGGGGCTGGGGCGCCAACGGTTCCAGCCAGCTGGGCAACAACGCCACCGGCGGCACCGTGACCGTGCCGCGCCAGTTCAGCCCGGACAACGACTGGAACATCGTTTCGGCCGGCGGCCTGCACACCCTGGCCATCCGCAAGGACGGTTCGCTGTGGGCCTGGGGCTCGAACGCCGACGGCCAGCTCGGCGACGGCAGCGGCACCGACGACGCCATCTCGCCCAAGCAGATCGGCGCCGAGCGCACCTGGGTGGCGATCAGCGCCGGCGACGGCCACAGCGCGGCCCTGAAGGCCGACAATTCGCTGTGGACCTGGGGCCGCAACGCCAACGGCCAGCTCGGCAACGGCAAGACGGTGACTTCGCCGGTTCCGGTGAATATCCCGAATCCGACGCCGAACTAAGCATTTTTTTCGCCACAGCATCAAAAGAACGGACGGGCAGGCGCTACACTAGAGCCATGACCTTCCGTTCAGCCCTCCTCGCCAAGCTGTGCGCCGTCGCCACCGTGTTGCTGGTCGCGGCGCCGGCCTTGGCGCTGGAAAAAGTCACCCTCCAACTCAAGCACGCCCACCAGTTCCAGTTCGCCGGCTACTACGCCGCGCAGGAGCTCGGCTATTACCGCGAGGCCGGACTCGACGTCCGCATTCTCGACGGCCAGGACGGCGATGCGCCCGAGCGCAGCATCCTGGCCGGCAAGGCCGAGTACGGCACGGGCAGCAGCAGCCTGCTGCTGGCGCGCCTGTCCGGCAAGCCGGTGGTGGTGCTGGGCGTGGTCTTCCAGCATTCGCCGTACGCGCTGGCGATGCGACAGACCGGCGGCGATCCCGATCTGCGGCGCCTGATCGGCAAGCGGGCGATGATCGGCTCGCTGACCGGGGAACTCGCCAACGCCGATGAATTGCTGGCCTTCCTGAGCAAGGAGGGCGTGCCGCCCAGCAGCTTCGAGCGCGTCAGCCACAGTTTCAATCCGGTCGACCTGGTCGACGGCAAGGTCGACGCCATGGCGATCTACACCACCAACGAGCCCGACACCTTCGACCGCCTCGGCTTCCCCTACGACATCTACAGCCCGCGCGCGGTCGGCATCGATTTTTACGGCGACAACCTGTTTACCAGCGAGCGCGAGATCGCCAACCATCCGGCGCGGGTGGCCGCCTTCCGCGCCGCCAGCATGCGCGGCTGGCAGTGGGCCATGAGCCACCACGAGGAAGCGGCCGACCTCATCCTCGATAAATATTCGCGCCGCGCCGACCGCCAGCACCTGCTGTACGAGGCGCGCCAGATGGTGCCGCTGGTGCAGCCGGTGCTGGTGGAAATCGGCTACATGAATCCGGACCGCTGGCAGCACATCGCCGATGTCTACGCCGGCCTGGGCCTGCTGCCGAAGAACGCCGGTTTCGACGGTTTCATGTACCGGGTCGACCAGCAGCATGGCGACCTGCTGTGGCTGTACCGCGCGGCGGGCGCGGCGGCGCTGCTGCTGGTGCTGGGCGCGGCCATCCACTTCAGTTTGCTGGCGCGCGAACGCAAGCGCGCGCTGCAGACCATCCGCACCGGCGAGCAGCGCTTCCGCACCATGTTCGAGGCGTCGCCGCTCGGCATCGCGCTGATCGATTCGGTCAGTTACGAGTACCGCGACATCAATGCCAGCTACCAGGCCATCCTCGGCCGCTCGCTGCACGAGCTGCACGCGATCCGCTGGCTGGAGGTCGGCCATCCGGACGACGTGGTGCAGATCAAGGCGCAGATGGCGCTGCTCGCCACGCGCCAGATCAGCAGCTTCAAGGCGCTCAGCAGGCTGTTCAAGCCGGACGGCAGCGTGGCCTGGATCGACGTGTCGGTGAACGCCATCGACACCGAGGCCGGCAGCCATCCGCACCATCTGTGCATGATCGAGGACGTCACGGCCAAGCGGCAGAGCGAGGCGTTGATCTGGCAGCAGGCCAATTTCGATACGCTGACCCACCTGCCCAACCGCCGCATGTTCCTCGACCGCCTCGGCCACGACATGCTCAAGAGCCAGCGCGACAAGTCGCGCATCGCCATCCTGTTCATCGACCTCGACCACTTCAAGGAAGTCAACGACACGCTCGGCCACCAGCAGGGCGACGTGCTGCTGGTGGAGGCGGCGCGGCGCATCGGCGCCTGCGTGCGCAAGTCGGACACGGTGGCGCGGCTGGGCGGCGACGAGTTCACCGTGATTTTGTGCGAGCTCGACAACACCGAGCATGTCGAGCGCATCGCTCAGGAGATCCTGCGCCGCCTGCTGCAGCCGTTCGACCTGGGGGCGGAGCAGGCCTTCGTCTCGGCCAGCATCGGCATCACCCTGTACCCGGACGACGCGCTCGACATCGACAACCTGCTCAAGCACGCCGACCAGGCCATGTACGCGGCCAAGGGCGCCGGCCGCAACCGCTACAGCTACTTCACGCCGACCCTGCAGGTGGCGGCGCTGAGCCGCATGCGCCTGACCAACGACTTGCGCGGCGCCCTCAAGGGCGCGCAGTTCGAGCTGTATTTCCAGCCCATCGTCCATCTGGAGAGCGGCGCCATCCACAAGGCCGAGGCGCTGATCCGCTGGAACCATCCGCAGCGCGGCGTGGTCAGTCCGCTGGAATTCATTCCGCTGGCCGAGTCGAGCGGCCTGATCGTCGAGATCGGCGACTGGGTGTTCCGCGAATCGGCGCGCTGGGCGCAGCGCTGGCGGCAGGAGCACGACCCGGCCTTCCAGGTCAGCCTGAACCAGTCGCCGCTGGAATTCCAGCGCGAGGGCGGCTCCTACCAGGGCTGGCTCGATCACCTGCAATCGCTGGCGCTGCCGGGCCAGTCGCTGGTGGTGGAGATCACCGAGGGGCTGCTGCTGGACGCCAGCAACGCCGTCAGCGACCGCCTGCTACAGCTGCGCGACGCCGGCATCCAGGTGGCGCTGGACGATTTCGGCACCGGCTACTCCTCGCTGTCCTACCTGAAGAAATTCGACATCGACTACCTGAAGATCGACCGCTCCTTCACCCGCAACCTGGCGCCCGACTCGAGCGACATGGCGCTGTCGGAAGCGATCATCGTCATGGCCCACAAACTGGGCCTGAAAGTGATCGCCGAAGGCGTGGAAACCCCCGAGCAGCGCGACTTGCTGGCGGCCGCCGGCTGCGACTACGGCCAGGGCTACCTGTTCGCCAAACCCATGCCCGCCGCCGAATTCGACGCCTTCCTGCGCGCGCCAGCCGGTAAGTAAGCTGCACAAAACTGATTTGGCGCATCGCCGGCATTTTTCAGGAGGATAAAGTGAACTGCAGTTTCTGATGCATACACCCTACCCCCCATCATGCTGCGTACTACAATCACTGTAGGTCGATGGATGTGTCGTGCCGAGTTCGCTCTGATGCTTGCGACCGGCACGGTGCAGGAAAGTTTTAGCGGCACAACGCATGTGTTGCTACCG
This sequence comes from Duganella paludis, assembly GCF_054461335.1. Classification (NCBI taxonomy): domain Bacteria; kingdom Pseudomonadati; phylum Pseudomonadota; class Betaproteobacteria; order Burkholderiales; family Oxalobacteraceae; genus Duganella; species Duganella paludis. Next base: position 2,815,319 of record NZ_CM136922.1, on the reverse strand, counting down.
CCTGATCCGGCATCTTTTCGGCGGCAGGCCAAATCCGGCGACCTCTATGTGGAATTCGAAGGCCCTTCGGTTGTTTGAGGATGACGGGCCCCGGCTGGGCCAAGATAATTGGTCCGCATTCTCTTCAAGGGCGCCATGCTGCACGTGTGGGCCTGCGGGTGCCGTGCATGCCGAAAGCGTTCAGGATTCGACATATTGCTACCAAGGCTTAGGAGGAGGTGTCTATGCTGAACATCTTTTGTTTATGGGCGCAGCAGACCATCGCTGCTCTGCCGGCGGGGGTAAAGGCCCAGTTGACGCTGGGCGTCGAGTCGGAGAACTCGTCTGCTCGCCTCGATTTTGATGCGCCTGCCCGCTTGGCCAGGGTGACTTGCTGGAACAGCGGTAACTTTCACCTGGAAATCCTCGATGTCGAATCCGGCCGTGATGTACTCGATCAGCATGGCAAGATTGATTCGTCCACGGCACTTAATCGCTCATTCCAATCCTTTCTAGATGCGCTCGGCATAGCCTTGCGCTGATGGCGTTAAGGATATTGCTATCCCGTTCGCCGTCGTAATAGCTAAATCCAATCGAAACTATTGGAACAATCAATTTTGCAAATAGCGCAAAAGCCCTTAAACTGGCGTCTCAATGATTCACAACCCAACGAGGAAACTACAATGTCCCTGATCAATACCCAAATCAAGCCATTCCAGGCAACTGCATACCACGCCGGTAAATTCATCGACGTCAGCGACGAATCCCTGAAAGGCAAGTGGTCTGTTCTGATGTTCTACCCAGCCGACTTCACCTTCGTGTGCCCAACCGAACTGGAAGATCTGGCCGATTTCCAACCTGAATTCGCCAAACTGGGCGTGGAAGTCTACGGCGTGTCGACCGACACCCACTTCGCGCACAAAGCATGGCACGACACCTCGGACGCGATCAAGAAAGTGAACTACCCACTGATCGGCGACCCGACCGGCAAACTGTCGCGTAACTTCGAAGTGATGATCGAAGAAGAAGGCCTGGCACTGCGCGGCACCTTCGTGATCAATCCAGAAGGCTTCATCAAAGTGCTGGAAGTGCATGACAACGGCATCGGCCGCGACGCTTCGGAACTGCTGCGCAAAGTCAAAGCAGCGAAATACGTTGCCGAGCACCCAGGCCAGGTTTGCCCAGCCAAGTGGACCGAAGGCGCCGCAACCCTGACCCCATCGCTGGACCTGGTCGGCAAGATCTAAGTCTTGAAGAAGACTGCAGCAAACAAGTAGTTACCGCGATGCCGGACCGGGCGTCCGGCCCGGCATACGCCTAAATATTTGTAAAGGAACACAATCATGTTGGACGCAACCCTCAAAACCCAGTTGAAAGCCTACCTGGAAAAAGTGGTGCACCCACTTGAACTGGTCGCTTCGCTCGACGACAGCGCCAAAGCCCGCGAGATGAAAGAACTGCTCCTCGAAATTGCCGAGTTGAGCGACAAGATCTCGCTGGTGGAACGCATCGAAGCAGGCGTGCGCACGCCGTCGTTCAGCATCAACCGCGCCGGCAGCGAGATCGGCGTGCGTTTCGCCGCCATCCCGATGGGCCACGAGTTCACCTCGCTGGTGCTGGCGCTGCTGCAAGTGGGCGGCCACACCATCAAATTCGACGAAGCCGTGATCGAGCAAATCCGCAACCTGGATGGCGATTACGAATTCGAAACCTTCATGTCGCTGACCTGCCACAATTGCCCGGACGTGGTGCAGGCCCTGAACGCCATGTCGGTGATTAACCCACGCATCAAGGTCACCACCATCGACGGCGGCCTGTTCGTGAAGGAAGTGGAAGAACGCCAGATCCTGGCCGTGCCGATGATGTTCCTGAACGGCCAGCATTTCGGCCAGGGCCGCACCTCGGTGGAAGAAATTCTCGCCAAGCTCGACACCAACGCCGGCGTGCGCCAGGCGGCCGAGATGAGCAAGAAAGACGTGTTCGACGTGCTGGTGGTCGGCGGCGGTCCCGCCGGCGCGGCGGCGGCGATCTACGCCGCCCGCAAAGGCATCCGCACCGGCGTGGTGGCCGAGCGTTTCGGCGGCCAGGTGCTGGACACCCTGGCGATCGAGAACTTCATTTCGGTCAAGGAAACCGAAGGACCTAAGTTCGCCATCGCCCTGGAACAGCACGTCAAGGAATACGACGTCGACATCATGAACACCCAGCGCGCCAGCAAGCTGGTGCAGGTTGGCAAGCAGATCGAAGTGCAGACCGCCTCCGGCGCCGTGCTGAAAGCCAAGACCGTGATCCTGGCGACCGGCGCCCGCTGGCGCGAGATCAACGTGCCGGGCGAGAAGGAATACCGCAACCACGGCGTGGCCTACTGCCCGCACTGCGACGGCCCGCTGTTCAAGGGCAAGCGCGTGTCGGTGATCGGCGGCGGCAACTCGGGCGTGGAAGCGGCGATCGACCTGGCCGGCCTGGTCAAGCACGTGACCCTGATCGAGTTCGGCGCGGAACTGCGCGCCGACGCGGTGCTGCAACGCAAGCTGCGCAGCCTGGCGAACGTCACCGTGATCACCTCGGCGCAAACCACCGAGATCCACGGCGACGGCAAGATCGTCAACGGCTTGAGCTACACCGACCGCAACACCAACGTGTCGCACAAGGTGGAACTGGAAGGCGTGTTCGTGCAGATCGGCCTGGTGCCGAACACCGAGTGGCTGAAAGGCACGGTAGCCCTGTCGCGTCATGGCGAGATTGAAGTCGATGCCCGTGGCCAGACCTCGCTGCCGGGCGTGTTCGCCGCCGGCGACGTCACCACGGTGCCGTACAAGCAGATCATCATCGCCACCGGCGAAGGTGCGAAAGCGGCGCTGTCGGCCTTCGACCACCTGATCCGCTCGGACGACGACGAAGCCGTCACCGAGTCGGCAGACCAGCAGGCGTTGACCGCGTAAGCCAAGCCCCTGCACCAAAGCCCCGACGCTGGTAACAGCCTCGGGGCTTTTTTTTGGGGTTTTAGCGTTTTTTAGTATTCCGGGACGGCCATTTTAGTAAGGAATAGAGCGCTGCAGTACTTATTAGTATGAGTTAGCAGTTTTTAGTAAAAACGCCTTTTCGGAGACCCCTCATGCTCAAGCTCGAATTCCCGCTCCGCGTGCCGTCGGAGCTCATCGATGAATTGGTCGCCTTCACCGGCAGCCCTTGCTCGGGCCTCGATCTGGAACCCTACGGCGATGCACGCCCTTCGAAGTCAGGAAGTGAGGTCGTAGCTGGCTTGCCGGGTGCGCAGGGCCATGGCGTTGCGGTGGCGCGCGCGCAGGCGCGGATCGGTGATCAGGCGGCCCAGGGTTTCGCCGATCACCATCACCACGCCCAGCAGCGGCAGCACCAGCATCAGGCCCGCCACCCCGGCCACCGAGCCGCCGATGAAGATCATCAGCACCGTGATCAGCGGGTGGATGTGCAGGCTGCGCCCCAAGGTCAGCGGCATGAAGACGAAGTCGTCCAGCAGGCGCACCCAGATGAACACGCTGATCGCCAGGTAGGCCACCGCAGGGTCGGACGGCGCGTCGGTCGAGGCCACCATCACCACGACCACACAGCCGACGATCGAGCCCACATACGGCACCCAGGCCAGCACCGCCGCGATCAGCCCCAGCACCAGCGGCGAGGACACGCCGATCACCCACAGGCCGAAGGCCAGCACCGCCGTGTCGAGCACGGTCAGCCGGAGCAGGCCCTGGAAGTAGCGGTGCGCGGTCTGGTCGACTTCGTGCAGCAGGCAAAGCGTGCGTTCAAAGAACGCGTTGGGCACGGCGCGCGCCAGGAATTTTTTGAAGCGCAGGCCGTCGCGCAAAAAGAAGAAGGTCAGGAACGGCGCCAGCAGCAGCGACGGCAGCCAGGCCGCCGTCGAGACCAGGATCTCGGTCAGGTGCGATTGCACGAAGTCGCCGGTGAAGGCGGCCATGCGCTGGTCCACCGTTTCGGCCAGCTGCACTTGCCGCAGGATGGGGAACTGCTGCTCCAGCGTGCGCAGCGTGTGGCGCACGAAGTCCAGCCCGCCTTTCAGATAGGTGCCGAGCAGGTCCTGCCACGAGGTGCTGGGTGCCGAGGAATTCCACAGCACCGCCGTCAGGATGGCCAGCGTCACCAGCAGCAGGAACACGGCGCCTACCACCAGGGTGGCGCTGTTCTGGCTGAAGCCCATGCGGATCAGCCGCTGCGTCGGCGGTTGCAGGATGTAGTACAGCACGATGCCGAGCAGGAAGGGGATGGCCAGGAACAGCATCTGCTGCAGCAGGAACAGCAGCACGCAGGTGGCGGCGATGATGCCGCTCCACACCACGGGCCCGCCGCGTTGTTGGCTCGGCAGCAGGTTCATAGCGCTTCGATCTGCGGTTTGCCGGTCATCCAGTCGCGCAGGCGGCGGCCGATGTGGCGCGCCAGGGCCAGCGAGATCTTGTAGCCGATGACCGGGTCGGTTTCCATCAGGCCCATGAAGTCGGCGCGGAAGAACACCGCCAGTTCGCAGTTGTCCAACGCCCGCGTTTGCGCGTTGCGCGGCGAGTCGTCCAGCAGCGCCAGGTCGCCGAAGAAGGCGCCGCCCGACAACTCGGCCACCACTTCGCGCGCGGCGCCGAACTGGCGGCTGATGATGACGCGGCCCGACATCACGAGATACAGGGCCTGGCCTTCCTCGCCTTCGTCAAAGATGATTTCGTCGGCCAGGTAGCGGCGCTCGTGCATCAAGCCGTCGACGATCTTCAGTTCGAGCGGCGTGAGCGAGGAGAACAGGGCCGATTCTTTCAGCCGCAGCAAGCGCGGCGACAGCTCGGGCGATTTGAGGAAACCGAAAATCAAGGGAACTCCAGGGCGGGAAAAAGTGCGTGTGCTGTCATTGTCGCCGGTTTTGCCCGCTTGTTGCCCCGATGCGCCGCGTTTGTTGCTAAGAGTTCACAGTTGCACGGTATTAACGAGCGGCAGGACCGGATCGAGGTGGCTGGTCAGTACGATGCATTGGCGCGCCAGGCGTTCCGGCGCGGCCAGTTGCTGGCGCAGGTAGGCCACCGCGTCCACATCGAGGCCGTTGAACGGTTCGTCGATCAGCAGCAAGCGCACCGGCAGGGACAGCGCCAGCGAGAGCTGCATTTTCTTGTGCTGGCCCAGCGATAGCGTGGTGACCGGCTGGTCCAGCGTCGGCAGCAGGTGGAAGGCGGACAACTGGGTGTTGAGCAGGTCGGCATCCATGCCGGCGTAGAGCGCGACATGCATGTCCAGCACTTCGCGCACCGTCAGCCACGGCAGTTGCGGCGTGTCGCCACCGCAGTAGTAGCAGTGCAGGCGGTACACCAGCGGTTGCTCGTGGAGTTCGATGTCGTCCAGCCAGATCTTGCCGCCGTGGGGCGCCAGCGCGCCGCAGGCCAGTTTCAGTAAGGTGGTCTTGCCGGCACCGTTTTCGCCGCGCAGCCAGCTGATGCCGGGGCCGAGGCGCAGGTTGAACTGGCTGAACAGCGGGTGGCTGGCGTACTCGAAGGTGAGCTGTTCGATTCTTAATTCCATAGTTCGCTTCCAATGGCGGTCAGGATGAGGATGGCGCCGATCACCAGGCCGACCCGGCCGCGCACGCTGAGGCGGCGCAGCGCGACGATGGCGAGGTGGACGATGGCGGAGAAGACCAGCCAGACCACAGCCACGGTGTGGCTGTAGCCGTCGGCCGGGCGTCCCAGCGTCAGCGCGGCGAAGCAGGCCAGCACGCACAGCGCCGGCAGCAGCGTGAACAGCATGGCCAGGCGGTACAGGCGGTCGGTGTGCAGCGGCCAACTGGCGGCTACCGGGTGCAGCAGGGCGATTTGTTCGGCCACGGCCTTGTCGCCGCGATCGGTCAGCAGCATGGACATCAGAGCGGCGCAGGCGCCCCACAGCGCTGGCGGCACGATGGGCGGATGCCATAGCCAGACGCCGATGCTGAGCAGGGAGCCTGCCAGCAGCAAGGTTTGCTGGATGCCGACCACGTTTTCGGCGCGCCAGAAGGGTAGCCAGAACAGCTGCTTCCAGTAGTAGGCATAGGCGGGCAGCGCGGCGGCAGCGGTGGCGGAGGACGCGGCCTCCGCAGCGGAAACGGCGGAACGGGCCGACGGGGCGGTGCGGGGCGCGTAGGCGCTGGGCGCGCGGCGGGTGCGGGGCGGCTTGCCGGCGGCGGGCCGGCGGTTGCGGCGCGCCAGCGTCCAGGTCGAGAGCAGCCAGGACAGCAGCAGCGAGGCCACTGTCAACAACAGCGCTTGCGGCGCGACCGGGCGCAGCCAGTCTGGCCATTGGTACAGCCAGATCGCAGTCGAGATGGCGTAGGCGCCGCTCAAGGGACCGACGATCATGGCGGCCACCGCCGCGTCCGCGCCCCACTTCCGGCGCGTGCCGATCGGCAGCGGGTGGCTCCATTGCAGCACGGCGCCCGGCAGCAGGCGCTTGCGCAGCAGCCAGACCGGCGCGCTGCACAGCACGACCTGGGCGGCGACCAGTCCCAGCGCTTCCGGCCACGGCCGGGTGGCGGCGAACAGGCCGGGCAAGGCGATCACCGCCAGCAGCCCGACCAGGACCGGGGCGAGTCCCAGCACGATGTATTCAAGTGAACTCTTCAGGCTGGAAACAAATTGCAGCAGCGCGTGCCGTGCCAGCCGGAGACGAAAGTGAAGATAGGAATTTTTCATTGCCAATCAGCTTACATCGACATTCTGAGGCGCAAATGAAAAGGGCCCGATGCGAACATCGGGCCCTTCGGAATATTGGCGGAGTGGACGGGACTCGAACCCGCGACCCCCGGCGTGACAGGCCGGTATTCTAACCAACTGAACTACCACTCCATTCGTTTTTTATAAGTTCGCTGGTGGGTGCTGAGAGGCTCGAACTCCCGACCTACGCCTTGTAAGGGCGCCGCTCTACCAACTGAGCTAAGCACCCAGAAAACTTATCAGCGTTGTCTCATTTAACTGCTACAACTGCTGAACGAGGCCGTATTCTATAGGAGCCTGATTCGGTTCCGCAAGTGGTTTTCTAATTTTTTTAGAAAATTGTTTTGCCGGACGGCAGACGGTGTCACTATCCCATCCATGAACGACAACCTTGATTCTTTGTACAAACGCGTCAGCTGGCGGCTGATGCCCTTCCTGTTCCTGTGCTTCGTGGCGGCCTACCTGGACCGGGTCAACGTCGGCTTCGCCAAGTTGCAGATGCAGGCCGACCTGCACTTCAGCGACGCCGTGTACGGCGCCGGCGCCGGCATCTTCTTCATCGGCTACTTCATTTTCGAGGTGCCTTCCAACCTGCTGATGACGCGCGCCGGTGCGCGCCTGTGGATCGCCCGCATCATGATCAGCTGGGGCCTGATCTCCTCGGCCCTGATGTTCACCAACAGCGTGGCCACCTTCTACCTGCTGCGGTTTTTGCTGGGCGCGGCCGAAGCCGGTTTCTTCCCCGGCATCATCCTGTACCTGACCTACTGGTATCCGGCGCACCGCCGCGCGCGCATGGTGGCCTGGTTCATGAGCGGGGTGGCGGTGGCCGGCGTGGTGGGCGGCCCGCTGTCCGGCTGGATCATGCAAACATTCGACGGCGCCAACGGCTGGCGCGGCTGGCAGTGGCTGCTGCTGCTCGAAGGCCTGCCGTCGGTGCTGCTCGGCGTCTGCACCCTGTTCTATCTCGACGACGGCATCCGCGCCGCGTCCTGGCTCAGCGAGGCGGACAAGCAAGCGCTGGAGCGCGAAATCGCCGCCGACGGCCAGTCGCGCCAGCACATGCCGCTGAAGCAGCTATTCCGCAGCGGCAAGGTGTGGCTGCTGGCGCTGGTCTACTTCCTGTGCGTGATGGGTTTGTACGGCGTGAGCTTCTGGCTGCCGCAGCTGATCAAGAACAGCGGCGTAAAGGATGTGCTCGACATCGGCCTGCTGTCGGCCGTGCCGTACGGTGTGGCGGCGGTCACCATGGTGCTGGTGGCGCGCCATTCGGACCGCAGCGGCGAGCGCCGCTGGCACACGGCCGTCGCCGCGCTGGCCGGCGCGCTGGGCCTGGTCGCCGCCACCCTCTACAGCGACAACACCGTGATCGCGCTGGCCGCGCTGAGCCTGGCCACGGCCGGCATCCTCAGCACCTTCCCGGTGTTCTGGAGCTTGCCCACCGCCCTGCTGGGCGGCGCGGCGGCGGCGGCCGGCATCGCCATGATCAACTCGATCGGCAACCTGGCCGGCTTCGTGGCGCCCTATCTGGTGGGCGCGATCCGCGACGCCACCAGCAGCACGGCCAGCGGCATGTATTTGATCGCCGCCAGCCTGGCGGCCGGCGCGGTGCTGGTGGTCGGCGCCGTGCGGCGTAGCTAGCGCGCGGGCTGCTGCAGGGCGTCGAGTATCTCGCGCGTGCCTTCGTTGTAGAGGCGGTTGGTGCTTTCGGCGCCGAGGTAGTGCTCGTAGAATTTCTGCATGCTGCCGTCGGCGACGATGGTGCGCAGCGCGTCCGTGTAGCGTTGCAGCACCTCCGGCGGCACTTTCCTCGACACGTACAAACCCACCATCATGCGCGGCGATTCCGCGAAAGTGGCGGCGCTCATTTGCCCGACCATGCCGAACTGGCGCTGGTTCTGCAAATGGATGGTGGCCGGCGCCAGCGTGCCGTCGGCGCGGCCGGCGATGATCTTGCGAAACACCACGCCATAGTCGTTGACGTATTCCAGCCGGCCCAGCTTTTGCAGGCGGTCCAGCTGCGCCTGGGTGTCCGGCGTGTAGATGATGCCGCGCGTGATGTTCAGCCGCGCGTTGCTGCGCTCGACGAATTCGGCCAGGCTGCGGAACTTGCCGGCGTGCTTGTTCAGCAACACCAGTTCAAAGTGGGTGTAGGTGTAGGGCAGCCAGGTGCCGTAGCGGTCGCGCTCGGCCGTGCGCAACGAGGCGCCGGCCATTTCCAGCTCAAAATTGAAGAATTGCGCGTACAGGCGGCCGCGTGGATACCAGCGCGGGATCAGCTTGCAGCCGCTGCGTTTTTGCAACTCCGCCAGCACATCGATATTGCTGCCGCGGATGGTGGCGCCGTCCAGATAGGAGGAGTAGCCGAGATCGCTGACGCCGACCACGGCCGGCGGACATGCGGCCGTCGGCCCCGCCGCCTGGGCGCAGGCGAGCGGCAGCCACGAGGCCAACAAGACGGTGGTCAGGCGCTTGGTCATCCAACCAGTCTAACACCGGCAACTTGCATGACGACGGCTTTCGGTGGATACTGTGTTTATTTACAGTATTATTCCCGTACCATGGCTGAAGCCGAGCGCCGTATCGCCCATCTCGACATGGACGCGTTTTTCGCGTCGGTTGAACTGCTGAGCTACCCGCAGCTGCGCGGCCAGCCGGTGGTGATTGGCGGCCGCAGCAACGCCCCCGAGCAGCGCGCCGACGGCTCGCTGGTGTTCAAGCGCCTGCGCGACTATGTCGGCCGGGGCGTCATCACCACCGCCACCTACGAGGCGCGCGCCTTCGGCGTCGGCTCGGCCATGGGCATGATGAAGGCGGCCAAGCTGGCGCCGGACGCCATCCTGCTGCCGGCCAACTTCGACGCCTATCGCCACTACTCGCGCCTGTTCAAGGAGGCCGTGGCCGCCATCGCGCCCGAGATCGAAGACCGTGGCATCGACGAAATCTATATCGACCTGACCGGCGTGCCCGGCGAGACGCGCGAACTGGCGGCGCGCATCAAGCAGGCCGTGCACGATGCCACCGGCCTCAGTTGCTCGATCGGCGTCACACCCAACAAGCTGCTGTCGAAAATCTGCTCCGACCTGGAAAAACCCAACGGCCTGACGGTGCTCGGTTTCGACGACATCCCTGCGCGCATCTGGCCGCTGAATGTGCGCAAGGTCAACGGCATCGGCCCCAAGGCCACGGCCAAGCTGGCAGCGCTCGGCATCGACACCGTCGGCCAGCTGGCACAGGCCGACCAGGGCTTGCTGCAGGATTATTTCGGCGCGCACTACGCCAGCTGGCTGGCGCGGGTGGCGCACGGCATCGACGAACGCGGGCTGTCCACCAGCCGCGAAAGCAAGTCGATCTCGCGCGAAACCACCTTCGAGCGCGACCTGCACGCGCGCCAGGACCGCGCCACCTTGTCCACCATCCTGACTACGCTGTGCGAACGCCTGGCGGACGACCTCAAGCGCAAGGATTACGTCAGCCGCACCATCAGCATCAAGCTGCGCTATGACGATTTCCAGATCGTCAGCCGCAACGTCACCCTGCCGGCGCCCGTGGCGGACGCGGCCGCCATCCTGCAGGCGGCGCGCGAATGCCTGAAACGGGTGCCGCTGCAACGCAAGCTGCGCCTGCTTGGCGTGCGCGCCAGCACCCTGGAGACCCCGGGCGCAACACTTGCTGTGCGGATACCGGTCCAAGGGGATTTATTCGCCTGAAACCGTTGTATATTGACGGAAGCATCTTTCGCCGGGAGTCCCCCCTATGCTGGAGCATCTCAGTATCCAACAGCGCTTCCGCCTGTTGCTTGTGGTGTCGCTCGCCTGCTTCGCCCTGTGCGGGGTGATCGTGTACCGCACGCTGGCCGAGATCCGCGTCAACGGCCCCATCTACGAACGCATCATGCAGGGACAGGACCTGGTGGCCGACATCCTGCCGCCGCCGGCCTATCTGGTGGAATCCTATCTGCTGGCGCTGCAGCTATCGGAGGCCGACGGCGAGCACGCGCGGCCGCTGTTGCAGCGCCTGCAGGCGGCGCGCCAACTGTATGAGCAGCGCTACCGCTACTGGCAGGGCCAGGGGCTGACGGGCGAGCTGGAGGAAAAATTCCTGCGGCAATCGCATACGCTGGCGCAGTCCTTCTACGCCACCACCTTCGACGAGCTGGCGCCGGCCCTGCAGGCCGGCGAGGAGGTGCGGGCGCGGCGCGCGCTGGCCCGGCTCGGGCCGCTGTATGAAAGGCAGCGCCAGGTGATCGAGCAGGTGGTGGCGCTGGCGCGCCAGCGCAATGCCGACGACGAACGCGCGGCGCGGGAACGAGTGCAGACCATGGCGTGGTCGCTGGGCCTGGTGTTCGTGCTGATCGTCGGCGTGTTCGTGCTGATCTTCAACACCGTGCGGCGCAGCATCGCCGATCCCATCCTCGATGCGTTGAAGATCACCCAGAGCGTGGCGGGCGGCAACTGGAACCAGCAGATCCGCGCCGACGCGCGCGGCGAGGCCGGCCGCCTGTTGCACGCCATCCGCGACATCGTCAAGAACACCCAGGCCGAGATCGTCAAGGCGGAAAAGATGGCGGCGCTGGGTTCGCTGGTGGCCGGTGTCTCGCACGAATTGAATACGCCGGTGGGCAACGGCCTGATGGCGGTCAGCACCCTGAGCGACGACCTGCGCGTGTTCCGGGGCAAGATGCAGGATGGCCTGAAGCGCTCGGTGCTCGACGAGTTCCTGCAATCGGTGGAAGTGGGCGCCGACCTGGCCACGCGCAACCTGCAGCGCGCCGCCGAGCTGATGACCAGCTTCAAGCAGGTGGCGGCCGACCGCGCCAGTTCGCAGCGGCGCCGCTTCCTGCTGCACCAGGTGGTGCACGAAACGCAGATGACCTTGCAGCCCATGCTCAAGCGCGCCAACTGCCAGGTGGTGCTGGACGTGCCGCAGGCTTTGCAGCTCGACAGTTTTCCAGGGCCGCTGGGGCAGGTGATCACCAACCTGATCGAGAACGCCGCCCGCCACGGGCTCGGCGACGACGGCGGCGCGATCACGCTGCAAGCCCGGATGGCCGGCGCCGACCGGGTGACGATTTCCGTGTCCGACCACGGCAAGGGCATCGCGCCCGAGCTGCACAGCCACGTGTTCGAACCGTTCTACACCACTCGGCTGGGACAGGGCGGCAGCGGGCTGGGGTTGCATATTGCCCACAACATTGTGTACCAAATTCTCGGCGGCACGGTGGAGCTCACCAGTGCGGTGGGCCAGGGCGCGCGTTTCGACGTGACGATCCCGCTGGTTGCGCCTTGATAAGCGTGTAAAATGGCGCTCCTTTTGCCATTACTTTTGAAACAGGGCCTGTCAACTTTATGTGGTTCAAGAATCTACAGATTTACCGTCTGCCGGCCCCTTGGGCCTACACCCCCGAACAACTGGAAGCAGCGCTGGCGTCGAACGCCTTCGCCCCGGCCAGCAGCAATGAATTGCTGCGCCAGGGCTGGGACAAGCCGCGTCCGAACGGCGGCCTGGTTCACGTGGTCAATAAGCAAATGTTGATCTTGCTGGGCACCGAGAAAAAGCTGCTGCCGGCCACCGTCATCAACCAGGTCGCCAAGGCGCGCGCCGCCGAAATGGAAGAAGCCCAGGGCTTCGCGCCGGGCAAGAAGGCCATGAAGGAACTCAAGGAACGCGTGGCCGACGAGCTGCTGCCGCGCGCCTTCTCGATCCGCGGCAACGTCTGGACCTGGATCGACCCGGTCAACGGCTGGCTGGTGGTGGACGCCGCCAGCCCGGCCAAGGCCGACGAAGTCATCAAGCTGCTGCTGAAGGCGGTCGACCGCATGCCGCTGGAAAGCCTGCGCGTGCAGCGCTCGCCGGTGGGCGTGATGACCGAATGGCTGCAGACCGACGAAGCGCCGGCCGGCTTCACGGTCGACATGGACACCGAGCTGCGCGCCACCGGCGAGAGCAAGGCCGCCGTGCGCTACGTCAAGCACTCGCTCGATCCGGAAGAAGTGCGCCGCCACATCGCCGCCGGCAAGCAGTGCACCCGCCTGGCCATGACCTGGGACAGCAAAGTGTCCTTCGTGCTGACCGAATCGCTGGCGATCAAGGGCATCAAGCCGCTGGACGTGCTGAGCGAAAACGAGTCGAGCGTGCGCAACGACGACGAGCGTTTCGACGGCGATTTCATGCTGATGACCGGCGAACTGGCCAAGCTGATGGCCGACGTGGTGGAAGCCCTGGGCGGCGAAGCCAAGGCCTGAGTTCCCGTCCTTGCCGTTGATTTGAAGATGCCGCGAAGTCGTTGATTTCGCGGCATTTTTTTGTGGCTTGCGGGCAAAAAATTCGCTATTGCCTTGTGGAAATTTAGGCAATTTCTGCTATAGTGAAAAGTCTTAGCAAAAGAGGAACTCCTATGAGCGGGCCGATCGGATTAAGCACCCAAGCAATCGCCAATTTGTCCGTGAAGGAGATTGCCAAGTGGACCGCCGCCGATATGACGGACCTGACCGCCGAGCAGGTGGTTGCCCTGAGCCCGCTGCAGGTGGCGGTGTTCACCAGTGTGCAGCTGGCCGCGTTGGTGCCGACCATCATGGCGGCCATGACCACGCAGGACGTGGCCGCGCTCAAGCCCGCCGTGCTCAACGCCGCCGGCGCCGCCGCGCCCGCGCTGATGGGCGCGCTGACCAACGACCAGATCGCCGCGCTGAGCACCGCCCAGGTGGCCGCGCTCGGCACCAAGGCCTTCACTAGCCTGGCGCCCGGCGCCATCACCGCCTTTGAACCGGCCGACATCGCCGCCCTGAGCAGCGCCAACATCGCCGCGCTGGACGTGGCCGACATCGGCATCATGCTGACCCAGCAGTTCGGCGCGCTCGGCAGCCGCCAGATCGCCGCCTTCTCCACCGACGACATCCAGGCCATCAGCGACGACGGCTTTGCCGCCCTGAGCACGCAGGCGGTCGCCGCCCTGGCCACGCGCCAGATCGGCGCGCTGAGCGCCAGCCAGACCGTGGCCCTGACCACGCGCCAGGCGGCGGTGCTGACCTCGCAGCAGCTGGCCGCCCTGAGTTCGGACAACTTCGCCGTGCTGGAAGCCGAAGACCTGGGCGCCATGCGCACCGCCACCCTGGCCGGCCTGTCCACGCGCCAGCTGGCCGCGCTCAGCGCCGACCAGTTGGCCGGCCTGAGCAGCACCCAGATTTCCATGCTGAGCACGCGCCAGGTGGCGGCGTTGAACAGCGATGCGCTGATCGTGCTGCCGACGGCCGACATCGCCGCCTTCAACACCGGCGTCATCGCGCAACTGGGCACGGCCATCCTGTCGCTGCTGGACAACGATCAGATCCGCGCCCTGACCACGCAGCAGATCGCGGCCCTGAGCAGCGCCCAGTTCGCCGGCCTGACGGCAAACCAGATCGCCAACCTGCGCACCGCCCAGCTTACCGTGCTGAGCTCGCGCCAGCTGGCCGGCCTGTCGAGCGACGATATCCTGGTGCTGGACGGCGGCGACCTGCCGTTCCTGAACACCGGCGCGATCGCCGGGCTCAGCACGGCGCAGTTCAGCGCCCTCGGCGGCGCCGATTTCAGCGCCATCGCCAGCCTGACCACCAACCAGATCAGCGCCCTGCGCACGGCCACCCTGGCGGCGCTGAGCGGCGACCAGGCGGTGTGGCTGACCACGCGCCAGGCCGCCGCCCTCAACAGCGCCCAGGTGCGCGCCCTGTCGACCGCCGCGCTGCAAGCGCTGCCGGGCGGCGACATCGCCGTGCTCAAGACCCAGGCCATCGCCGCCCTGTCGACGCAGCAGATGGCGGCGCTGACCAGCGACCAGTTGGCCGCGTTCAGCACCACCCAGTTTTCCGTGCTCAACAGCCGCCAGCTGGCGGCCCTGAACAGCGACACCCTGGCCGGCCTGTCGAGCGCCGACCTGGCCTCGCTGACCACCAGCGCCGTGTCGCTGCTGAATCCGCAACTGTTGGTGTCGCTGAGTACGGCGCAATTGAGCGGCCTCGGCTCGCGCCACCTGGCGGTCATGAGCAGCGCGCAGATCGGCGCCTTCACCACCGACCAGATCGCGTCCTTGAGCACGCGCCAGATCACCGGCCTGGGCGCGCTGCAGGCCGCCGCCCTCGGCAGCAACGGCGCGGCCGCGCTGGGCAGTGGCGCCCTGCGCGCCCTCGGCACCAACGCCATCGCCGCACTCAGCTCGTCCCAGCTGTCGGTGCTGGGCAACGATGCCAGCCTGTTCCGCGTGCTCAGCACCGCGCAGATCGCCGCGCTGCGCACCAGCACCCTGGCCGGCCTCACCACCGACCAGATCGTCGCCCTGACCACGGCCCAGGCCGCAGCCCTGAGCAGCAGCCAGACCAGCGCCTTGTCGCTGAGGCTGATCCCGGCGCTGGAAACGGCTGATTTCGGCGCGCTCAGCACCGCCGTGATCGCCAGCCTGGGCACGGCGCAAATAGCGCTGCTGGAGTCGTCCCAAGTGGCGGCGCTCAGCACCGCGCAGGCCAGCGTACTCAGCGCCAAGCAGTTCGCGGCGCTCGGCTATGCCGCGCTGCTGGGCATGGAGAGCAACGACCTGGGCGCGCTGTCCACCGCCACCGTCGCCGCCATCGCCACCGACGCGCTGCTGGTGATGGCCACCAGCCAGCTGGTGGGGCTGGCCACGCGCCAGATGGCCGTGCTCAGCGCCGGCCAGCTGAACGCGTTGAGCTCGGAGCAGATCGGCAGCCTGCGCTCGGCGCAGGTCGGCGCCCTGACCTCGCGCCAGGTCGCCGGGATGGGGCTGGACGCCGTGACCGCCCTCAGCAGCGCCGGCGTGGGCGCCTTGAGCACCAGCGCCGTTGCGGCCCTGAACTCGGCCCAGCTGAGCGCGCTTGAACTGGACGTGCAGGCCCTCGGCACGCAGCAAATCGCCGCGCTGCGCCCGACCAGCCTGGCCGGCCTCAGCTTCGATGCGATAGTGGCGCTGAGCACGCGCCAGGTCGGCGCCCTCACCAGCGATCAGGCGCGCGCGCTGCTGCCCGAGGTGCTGGCCGTGATGGAGGCGGTCGACTTCGCCGCCCTGCAAACGGGCGCCGTCGCCGCCTTGAGCACGCAGCAGATCGCGGTCCTGACCGGCGAGCAGTTGCTGGCCATGACGCCGGCCCAGTTCGCCGCTCTCGGCAGCCGCCAGCTGGCCGCCCTGTCGCCCGACGCGGTGGCCGTCCTGGCCAGCGACAGCCTGTCCGCGTTGAGCCCGGCGGTGATCGCCGCCTTGTCGCCCGAGGTGCTGGCCGGCCTGACGCCGGACCAGCTTCACAGCCTGAGCTCGCAGCAGTTCGCGGTCCTCAGCAGCCGGCAATTGCGCGGGCTCAGTCCGGATCAGGTGGCGGCGCTGGCGCCGACGCAAATCGCCGGCCTGACCACCCGCAGCCTGCCGGGCCTGGAGCCCGACGACATCGCCGCCATCGGCAGCGCTGGCCTGCGCGCGCTCGGCACGGCCATGCTGGTTGCGCTGAGCCCGGCGCAGGTGGCGGCCTTGGGCGGCGACCCGGCCGGCAATCTGTTCGGCGCGCTGAGCACGACCCAGTTCAGCGTGTTCGGCACGCGCGCCATCGCGGCGCTCACCACCGACCAGATCGTCGCGCTGAGCACGGCGCAGGCGGCGGCCCTGAGCAGCCTGCAGTTGAGCGCGCTGGCCACGGAAGACATCGCGGTGCTGGAAACGGCCGACCTGGCGGCCTTGCGCACGGCCACGCTGAGCGCGCTGAGCGCGCGCCAGGCGGCGGTGTTCAATAGCGACCAGGTGACGGCGCTGACCAGCGGCCAGATCGCCGCGTTGTCGGCGAGCCAATTCTCCGCGCTCAGTTCGGACGGCCTGCAAGGGCTGGAGCTGAGCGATATCGCGGTGCTCAACACCGGCGTCATCGCCGGCCTGAGCAACCGCCTGCTGGCCGCGCTCACCACCGACCAGGTGGCGGCGTTCACCACGCGCCAGATCGGCGCCCTGAGCGCCAATCAGCTCAACGCGCTGAGCACCAACCAGATGTTCAATCTGCGCTCGGCCCAGATCGCGGCGCTGAGTTCGGCGCAAGTGGCCGGCCTGTCGCTGCGCGAAATCGGCGCCATCAACACCGACAACCTGGTGGCGCTGAAACCGGCCGTGATCGCCGCGCTCAGCGCCGCCCAACTGGGCGTGCTGGGCAACGATCCCGAGGGCAGCGGCGAGAGCGCCATCTGGGCCCTGAGCACGGCGCAAATCGCCGCCTTGAGCACCGACGCCTTGCCCGGCCTGCGCACGCGCCAGGCGCAAGCACTGAGTTCGGTACAAGTGGCGGCGCTGAGCAGCGCCCAACTGGCGGCCCTGCCGAGCGCCGACGTGCGCGTGTTCGATCTGGAAGACATCGCCGCGCTCAAGACCAGCACGCTCAAAGGCCTCTCGGCCACGCAGCTGGCCGCCCTCACCGGCGCCCAGTTCGGCGTGCTCGGCAGCGCCCAGTTCGGCGCGCTCAGCACCAGTGCGCTGGGCGGGCTGACCAACGCGCAGGTGGTCGCCATCAGCCCGGTGCAGGCGGCGGCGCTGAGCAGCATCCAGCTGGCCGCGCTGTCGCTGAATGTGATCGCCAGGCTGGAAGCGGAAGACGTGGCGGCGCTGCAGACGCGCGCGATTGTCGGCCTCGGCACGGCGCAAATGACGGCGCTGACGGCGGGCCAGCTGGACGCGCTGACGGACGCGCAGCTTTCCGTGCTCAACAGCGGCCAGATCAACGCCCTCAGCGATACCAGGATTGCCGGCCTGGCCGGCGCAAGCCTGGCCGCCATGAACACCCAGGTCATCGCCGCCATGCGCACCAGCGTGCTGGCGCGTCTGAACGCCGACCAGCTGCCCTCCCTGACCACGCGCCAGATCGCCACCCTGTCCTCGCAGCAGATCGCCGCGCTGGCCCCGGCGCAGATCGGCGCGCTGGTCGGCGAGCAGGTGGCGGCGCTCGGCGCGCGCCATGTGCCGGCCCTGTCGCTGGCCGCCATCATCGCGCTGGACACCGATGTCGGCGCGCTCAGCACCCAGGCGGTGGCCGCCCTGATGGCCGCGCAGATCGGCGCGCTGGGCGTCAACGCCGCCGGCGCGGCGGTGCATGTGGACTTGCTGACCAGCGCGCAGATCGCCGCGATCAACCTCACTGCCATGCAATTCCTCAGCGGCGTGCAGCTCAAGGCCTTCAGCGCCGAGCAGATCGGCGCGTTCAGCATCAAGCAAATCGCGGCGTTGTCGCCGACCGTCTTGTACAACCTGAGCGGGACGCAGATCGCGGGCCTGGGCACGGCGCAGGTCGGCGCGCTGTCGACCCTGCAACTGAACAGCCTGAGCATCGGCCAATTCGCCATGCTGCGGCCGGAACAGGTGCGGGCATTGACCGCCCCCCAACTGGCCAGCCTGCCGCCGGCCAACGTCGGTGCGCTCACCCTGGCCGCGCTGCCGTCGCTGAGTTTGGCGGCGATCGCCAGCCTGAGCGCCGAGCAGTTGAACGCGCTGGGCGGCAAAGGCCTGGGCATCTCGGTGCTCGGTACGGCGCAGATCGGCGCGCTGAGCGTCAAGGCCTTCAGCGGCCTGAGCACGGCGCAGGCGGTGGCGCTGACGATGGAACAGGCGGCGGCCGTGAGCGGCGTGCAACTGGCCGCGCTGCCGCTGACGGTGGTGGGGGCGATGCAGGCCGAAGATATCGGCGCGCTGAAAGTATCGGCCGTCGCGGCGCTGCAAACGCAGCAGCTGCTGGCGCTGAAAGGCAGCCAGATCGCGGCGCTGAGCGCCGGGCAGGTGGCCGCGATGGGCAGCACCCAGCTGGCGTCGCTGTCGGCGGCGCAGGTGGCGTATCTGGACCTGGAGGACGTGGCGGCGATCAGCCCGACGCTGCTCAATGCGGCGGCCAAGGACGGCAACCTGCTGGCGGCGATGAGCACGGCGCAATTGCAGGCGCTGACCGAAGCCCAGTTTGCCGTGCTCAACTCGGCGGCCATTGCGCGCCTGCGGCCGGCGTCGCTGGCGGCGGTGGAAGTATACGATCTGGTGATGCTGAACCCGAACGTCATGCGCTCCCTGACCGACGAACAAGTGCTGGCGTTGACGCCGCAACAAATCTCGGTCCTCACGCTGGCGCAAGTCGCGGCGCTCACGCCGAGCGACAGCGCCAGCCAGTTCACGGCGGCGCAGATGGCGGCGTTTGCCGGCGCCCAGCTGGCGGCGTTGAGCACGGCCATGATCGCCGACCTCAGCGTGTCGAATCTGAAAGCGATCGAAGTGGCCGACATCGCCAGCCTGGCCGTGCAACAGATCCGCGCGCTGACCCCGTTCCAGATGACGGCGTTCAGCAACGCGCAGCTGGCGCAGCTGACGACGACGCAAACGCACGTCATGACCTCGACCCAATACCATGCGCTCTCGGCCGCGCAGCAGGGCGCCTTCAGCGCCGAGCAGAAAGCGGCCATGACCTTCGTCACGCCGCTGGTGCTGGACCTGGACGGCAACGGCGTGCGCACGCTGGGGCTGGAAGCGGGCGTGCAATTTGACCTGGCGGCCAGCGGCGCACCGCGCGCGACCGGCTGGGTCGGTTCCGGCGACGGCTTGCTGGCGCTGGACCGCAACGGCGACGGCGTGATCAACGACGGCGGCGAACTGTTCGGCTCGGCCACGCGCCTGGCCGACGGCCGCACGGCCGGCAATGGCTATGAGGCGCTGGCGTCGCTGGACGACAACGCGGACGGCAAGGTCGACGGGCAGGACGCGCGCTTCGGCGACCTACGTGTATGGATCGATGCGGACGCCGACGGCATCAGTCAGGAAGGCGAGCTGAAAACGCTGGCCGACTTGCACATCAACAGCCTGAACCTGGACGTCCAGCGCGGCGACGCGGTCGACCACGGCAACTTGATCGGCCTCACCTCAAGCTACACGACCGAGGACGGCGCATCGCACGCGGCGGCCGACGTCTGGTTCGCGCAAGGCCTGAGTAGCAAGGTCAGCGGCCTGACGCAGGCGCTCTCGACGTTCGACGGCGGCGCGGCGGCGGCATCGGCAACGCCGTCCGGCGGCCAGCTGACGGCCAGCGTCGCGCGCCTGGGCGACGCGCTACAGCAATTCTCGGCCCCGTTGCCGGGCGGCGACGCGGTCCACACCGAGCACGAAAGCCTGCGCCTGAAAGCCCTGCAAGGAGGCGCAGCGCCAGGCCTGCTGGCCTTGCCGCGCTAATTGCCCACAATTCAGGGTCAGCTCTGTCATTTGGACAAACGGGAACTAAATAACTTGTAATTAGTTCCGCCAAACGGACCAAATGTCCAAATGACAGAGCTGACCCCGAAGTAGGGTTAGAGCGGCTGGAACACGCCGGCCGCTTTGTTTTTCTGGACGTTGTCCCAGGCGAAGATCTGGCCGTTCATGGCGACGTAGACGCCCGGCGGCAGGGTCTGCGCGACGCCGGCGGCGAAGCCGAGGTTGAACAAGGCGTCCGAGTTGGCGATTTCATAGGGGATCATGGCGCCGGTCAGGACGATGGTCTGGCCCAGGCCGGCCGCGCCCAGCACCGCCGCCGTTTGCGGCATGGTGTCGGTGCCGTGGATGATGACGATGGCTTTTTCCGCCGCCGCCCGGCACGACGCCAGGATGCGCTCGCGGTCGGCGTCCACCATGTCCAGCGAGTCCATCAGCGGCAGTTGTTCCAGGGCGACGTCGATGGTCAGGCGGCAGCGCTTGAGCACGTCCGGCACGTGGCTGTCGGCGAAACCCAAGGTGCCGTTCAGTTCGTTGTAGTGTTTGTCGAAGGTGCCGCCGGTGGCGAGGATGCGCAGGGTCATGGTAAGAGCTCGGACTGGTAGAAAATGATGTGCATCATAACCTATACGCCGCACTGGAAAACTGGGCGTACTATGTCTACACTGGTTTCTTTGTTCGTTGGCAGACTATGAAAGCGCTCGCTCCCGGCACCGTTATTTTCCACCGCCACCGTGGCTATGGCGTCATCACGACCGTCAATTTATTGACCGGCTGGATTTCCGCCCGCTTTGGCAGCGAGTCGCGCACGCTCGACCTGAATTTGTCCACCGACGAGGTACAGTTCGCCGACGGCGAGGCCATCCTGTTCCGCCGCGCGCCGCCCGACCGCATGCCCCACGCGCGCTTGATGGCCATGGTGCGCGCCCTGCATCAGGCCGGTTATCAGAAGCTGTACCTGTATTCCTGGCCCAAGCCCTCCGGCCTGCACTGGCGCTGGCATTTGTTCACCGGCCAGCGCGACTGGATGCAGCGGCCCTGGCGCGAGGGGTGGTATGGCTCGGGCGCCGATTACAACAGCAATCCGGTGATGGGCTGGGGCGACGTGCCCGGCGCCAGCACCGAGGAGTTGATCCATGCGTTGGCCAAATTCGATCCGCACGGCCTGGCGCAGGCGCTGGGCCGCGACGAGGACCACACCGCCTGGTTCGCCGGCGTGTGCGATGCCTTGTTGCCGGGGTATATGTACAGCCTGGACATGCAGCGTCCCGACGGCGGCCCGCTGATCGACATGCCGCCGGTGCCGGTGATTCCGGTGCGCGCTTCGCTGCCGCCCTATCCGGGACCGGACATCACCTGGCCGCCCGGCTGGGCCGGCCTGTGGAGCAAGGTGCATGTGATGCCGGCGCCGCGCATCAATCTCACCGGCCTGCCGGAAGTGCCGGAGCAGACCGACTAGCGCGCCCTGGCGGCGTAGTCCGGATTGTGGATGTTGGCCGGCTTGCCGTCGGCGAAATCGGCCACGTTCTGCAAAGCATGCTGGAAGTACAACTCGTAGCTGTCCTGCTCGACGTAGCCCAGGTGCGGCGTCGCCAGCACGGTCGGTATCCGTAAAAGCGGCGAATCTGCTGTCAACGGCTCCGAAAAGAACACATCCAGCGCCGCGTAGCCCGGCCGCCCACGCGTCAAAGCCTGTTCCAGCGCATCCGCCTGCACCAGTTCGGCCCGGCTGGTGTTGACGAACAGGGCGCCGGGCTGCATGCGGGCCAGGTCGTCCGCCGTGACGATGCCGCGCGTGGCCTCGTTCAGCCGCAGATGCAGGCTCAGCACGTCCGCTTCGGCGAAGAATGCCTCGCGCGAGGCCGCTGCGGTATAGCCGTCCGCCAGCGCCTTGTTGCGGCTGGCCTCGCTGCCCCAGACCATCACCCGCATGCCGAAGGCGCGGCCGTAGCCGGCCACGGTCTGGCCGATCTTGCCGTAGCCCCAGATGCCCAGCGTGCGGCCCTTGAGCACGAAGCCCAGCCCGTTCAGCTGCGGGTTGACGGAGGCCGTCTGCCACAGCCCCTCCTTCAGGTTATTCGCATACGGCACGATCTTGCGCGCGGCCGCCATGATCAGCGCCCAGGTCAATTCGGACGGGGCGGTCGGCGAGCCGACGCCTTCGCTGATGGCGATGCCGAGCTCGGTCGCGGCCGCCACATCGACGTGCCCGGCCAGCCGGCCGGTTTGCGAAATCAATTTTAAATTCGGCAACTTCGACAGCAAAGCCCGGTTCAGCGCGGTGCGCTCGCGGATCAGCACCAGCGCATCGAAGGGCGCCAGCCGGATGGCCAGTTGGCCCAGCCCACGCGTAGTGCTGTTGAACACTTTTACTTCGTGGTTTGTCAACAACCCGAAGCATTTCAAGCTTTGGGTTGCATTTTGGTAATCATCGAGTATGGCGATTTTCATGAAAGATAGACGACGTTTTGGTGAATTTCGTAGGGAAATAACAGCTTCTAACGTAAGGCGAATAGCTTACTACTTTAGTCAACCAATTCTCCTACATTTTTGTATGGAACACTTGTTGAGGGGTGTACAATCGGCCGACAACCAAGGCCCGTCGACCAGATCCGGGCCGCCGCACGACCGCCGTATGACCGCCGATCCATTTCGAATGGACCTCTGAGCGCCTAGCCATAAGCTGACGACGATCCTGCTGCTACGAATCTTAATTAGCATTGGAGTTACCATGAATCAGCCTGTGATGGGTGGCGTCGCACCATTGACCGCCCCAGCTTACATCAAACAGCAAAAGCTTATCAATTGGGTAGCAGAGATCGCCGCCCTGACCAAGCCGGACCGCATTTACTGGTGCGATGGCTCGCAAGAAGAGTACGACCGCCTGTGCGCCGAAATGGTTGCCGCCGGCACCATGAAGAAGCTGAACCAGGAAAAGCGTCCGAATTCCTACCTGGCCTGCTCGGACCCGACCGACGTCGCCCGCGTGGAAGACCGCACCTTCATCTGCTCGACCACCAAGGAAGAAGCCGGCCCGACCAATAACTGGATGGACCCGTCCGAAATGCGCGCCACCCTGCACCCGTTGTTCGACGGCTGCATGACCGGCCGCACCATGTATGTGGTGCCATTCTCGATGGGCCCGCTGGGCTCGCCGATCGCGCACATCGGCGTGGAACTGTCGGATTCGCCATACGTGGCCGTCAACATGCGCACCATGACGCGCATGGGCAAGGCCGTCTACGACGTGCTGGGCACCGACGGTGAATTCGTGCCGTGCGTGCACACGGTGGGCGCTCCGCTGAAGGCCGGCGAAAAAGACGTGGCATGGCCATGCAATTCCACCAAGTACATCGTGCACTACCCTGAGACCCGCGAAATCTGGTCCTTCGGTTCGGGCTACGGCGGCAATGCGCTGCTGGGCAAGAAGTGCTTCGCGCTGCGCATCGCTTCGAACATGGGGCACCAGGACGCCCAAGCCGGCAAGGGTAACGAAAGTGGCTGGCTGGCCGAACACATGCTGATCCTGGGCGTGGAATCGCCGGAAGGCAAGAAGCACTACATCGCGGCGGCCTTCCCTTCGGCCTGCGGTAAAACCAACTTCGCCATGCTGATCCCGCCAGAAAGCTTCAAGGGCTGGAAGATCACCACCATCGGCGACGACATCGCCTGGATCAAGCCGGGCGCCGACGGCCGCCTGTACGCGATCAATCCGGAAGCCGGCTACTTCGGCGTTGCCCCTGGCACCAACGAAAAAACCAACTACAACTGCATGGCCTCGCTGCGCGAGAACACCATCTTCACCAACGTCGCGCTGACCGACGACGGCGACGTCTGGTGGGAAGGCCTGAGCAAGCCGGCCCCGCAACACCTGATCGACTGGCAGGGCAAGGACTGGACGCCTGAGTCGACCGGCAAGGCCGCCCACCCGAACGCCCGCTTCACCGTGCCGGCGACCCAGAATCCGGTGATCGATCCGGCCTGGGACGATCCGGCCGGCGTGCCGATCTCGGCCTTCATTTTCGGCGGCCGCCGTTCGACCACCGTGCCGCTGGTGACCGAAGCACGCAACTGGGTGGAAGGCGTGTACATGGCCGCGACCATGGGCTCGGAAACCACCGCCGCCGCCGCCGGCCAGATGGGCATCGTGCGCCGCGACCCGTTCGCGATGCTGCCGTTCATCGGCTACAACATGAGCGACTACTTCCAGCACTGGCTGAACCTCGGCGAAAAAGTGGGCAAGATCGACGGCGCCACCCTGCCGAAGATTTTCTGCGTCAACTGGTTCCGCACCGACGAACAAGGCCATTTCGTCTGGCCTGGCTTCGGCGACAATATGCGCGTGCTGAAATGGATGCTGGAACGTATCGAAGGCACGGCCGGCGGTATCGAAAACATCTTCGGCACCACCCCGCGCTTTGGCGACCTGAAATGGGACGGCATTCCGTTCTCGCCGGAAGAGTTCGAAACCATCACCTCGATCGACAAGGATGCATGGCGCGAAGAGCTGGTCCTGCACGAAGAATTGTTCACCAAGCTGGCCTACCACCTGCCTGAAGAACTGAAAGCGGTCAAAGCCGACCTCGAGAAGCGCCTGGCAAAATAAGCCGGCCGGAGGAGACGGGAACGGCGCGCGGCGGTCAAACGCTGCGTGTCGTTTTTTTTTGCTTGAGATTTCGCACAGGTGTGCTAAAGTTCATCCATGGATACTTTGACAGCAAAAAGCGAGGCAACCTACGCCACCATCATCGACGCCGCGCTGGACATGGCGGCCGCTGAAGGCATAGGCAAGCTGTCGCTGGGCGAATTGGCCAAGCGCACCGGCATTAGTAAAAGCGGGATATTTTCCCGTGTCGGTTCTTTGGAAGCTTTGCAAGCGGCGGTACTCGACGAATATGACCGGCGCTTTGCGGCGGAGATATTTCTGCCATCGCTGCAATTACCCAAGGGCCTGCCGCGATTAATCGCCCAGGTGAATGCCTGGTCGCACCGTGCGGCTGGCGAAGGCTTGCGTAATTCATGTTTATACAGCGCCGGCGCTTTTGAATTCGACGACCAGAGCGGGCCATTGCGCGACCGTTTGCAACAAGGCGTGGATGGATGGCGCGCATCGCTGCGTAAAACCATATTGCAGGCGATTGAATTAGGCCAGCTGCATCCCGATACCGAACCTGGTCAATTAGTATTTGAAATATATTGCCTGATCATAGGATTAATCCACGATACCCGTTTCTTGCGTGACGAACCGTCCGAACGATATATGCAGCGTGCTTTTAGCAGATTAATATCGGACTATAAGATTTGAAATAGTGTCCAGCGCCGCAGGTTCGTCCTGCGGCTTTATTTAAACTATTTTCGCACACCTGTGCGAAATATGGAGAGTGCCATGCTGACCTTATTACTGATTATTCCCGCCGCACTGTATCTGGTCCTGCGCAGCGACTTATGGCAGACCTTGCGCGCGCTGCCCGACAACAACGACGATCTGGTGTATTACTAGGCGCCATGCTGGATTTTGGCCTTTTCGTGCCAATTTATGGCATGAAAAGACCTGTTTCATGGGCATTAACGTGGATATTGGGCTTCCGTACCCAGAATCGCCTTCGGTTCAAGATAGCTGTCCAAGCCATACGGACCGAACTCGCGGCCGATACCGGACTGTTTGAAGCCGCCAAACGGTGCGATCAAATCGTCATGGATGCCGTTGATATGAACGCGGCCCGCGATTAATTCCCGCGCTATCCGGTTGGCGCGCTCCAGATTGGTCGAGCTGATATAGGCTTGCAAGCCATATGGTGTGTCGTTGGCGATTTCAATCGCCTGCTGCTCGGTTTTGTAGCTAATGATGGAAAGAACCGGGCCGAATATTTCCTCACGCGCTATCGTCATATTATTGGTGACATTCATGAATGCCGTCGGCCGGCCGAAGTATCCGGATTCCAGGCCGTCAGGTTTCCCCACGCCACCTGCGATTAATTCCGCGCCTTCGTCGATGCCGATTTGAATATATCGCTGGACACGTTCAAATTGTTTTTGATTCACCAGCGGACCAAGCGTGTTATCAGGGTGATGCGGGTCGCCTACTTTAATCGCCGCCACAGCCGCTTGCACCAAGTGCCTTACCTGCTCCAGTTTATGTTCAGGCACCAGCAAGCGGCTGCCTGAAATACAAGCCTGGCCATTATTCATGAAGCAGGCTTGCACCGCCGCAGGAATGGCTTTTTCAAAATCGGCATCGTCGAGAATAATATTGGCGCTTTTCCCGCCCAATTCCAATGTGACGCGTTTCATCGTATCGACGCCCAGCCGGGCAATACTTTTACCGACCGCAGTCGATCCGGTGAAGGAGATCTTATTGACGTCCGGATGCGCGCTCAGCTCGGCACCCACCACATCGCCACGGCCATTGACGATGTTCACCACGCTTGGCGGCAGCTGTGCCGCGTGGAAACATTCGGTCAGGATCTGGTTCTGTCGCGCGCTCAGTTCGCTGGGCTTGACCACCACCGTGCAGCCGGCGGCAATGGCCGTGGCCACTTTATTGGCGATGAACCACGCGCTGGAATTCCACGGTGTGATGATGCCGACCACGCCCACCGGCTCCAGCACGACTTTGGCGGTATTCACGGTTTTGACGAAGGCGTGTTCCTCCATGACCTTTTTGACATCCAGGAACATGGCGGCCGTGTAGCGCGAGCGGGCCGAGCTGGTGTTGACCGGACCGCCGTATTCCTCGACCTGGGCAATGGCCGAGTCGCCGGCGCGTGCCAGCACCGCGTCGTGCAATCTTTGCAATATTGCGCCGCGCTCTGCCTTGCTGGTGCGCGAGAACGCCGGAAACGCAGCCTTGGCGGCGGCAATCGCGCGGCGCGCGTCCTCTGCGTCGCCCAGCCGCACCCGCCCGTCCAGCTGGCCGGTGGTGGGATTGATCAGGTCGAACATTTCCTCGCCGTGCGGCGTGACGAACTGGCCGTTGATGTAGATGTGATCGATGGTATGCATGATGGTTCCTCGGTAAGTTGATGGAGCCATTCTAGAAATCCGCCGCCTACGCATCAGTGCGGTTCCTGCAGCATGGTTGCCTGATTCTGCAATCCAGCCCCAGGTTTTAGCATTTCGTCACAATTGGCCAACGGCTTGCTGCGCCGGCAGCTACAGTGCACGCTCACCATTTTTTTCACAAGATAGGCCAACATGACAACGACTACCCGTATCGGCGCCGCCAGCGCCTTGTTGTTTACCCTGATCCTGGGCGTGGCCCATGCCGATACCGCCGCTCCCGACCTGGAAGCGCGCCGTGCGACCCTGAACAATCTGATCAAAGAGCAGTGGGAATACACCATGCGCAACAGCCCGGAATGGGCCTCGCTGCTGGGCGACAAGCGCTACAACGACAAATGGTCCGACTTCTCGCAGGCCGGCATCGACAAGGACATCAAGGCCAGCGCCGATTTCCTCAAGCGCTTCGAGGCGGTGGACACCGCCGGCTTCCCGCTGCAAGAGCAGCTGAACCGCGAACTGATGGTGCGTCAGTTGCGCCAGAGCGTCGACGGCGCGCGCTTCAAGGATTGGGAGATGCCGCTGGCGCAAAATTCCGGCGTGCATATCGACACGCCGCAAATCGTCTCCGCGCTGCCGTTTGAAACGGTGAAGGATTACGAGGACTACATCAAGCGCCTGCGCACGCTGCCCAAGCTGTTCGACCAGACCCGCGTGCAAATGGACAACGGCGTCAAGGACAAGCTGATGCCGCCGCAGTTCCTGATCCCGAAAATCGTCAAGCAGTGCGAGGATGTGGCGGCCATGAAGCCGGCCGAATCGCCGTATGCCGAACCGCTGAGACGCTTCCCGAAAGAGTTCTCGGCCGCCGACAAGGCCCGCCTGAGCAAGGAGTTGCTGGCGGCGGTGAAGAACGACGTGGTCCCGGCGTACAAGAAGCTGGCCGTCTACACCAAGACCAAGTACCTGCCGCATGGCCGCAAGGACGTCGGCATGTGGTCGCTGCCTGATGGCGATGCGCGCTATACCTTCAAGGCCCGCTCGTCCACCACCACCGATATGACGCCGGAGCAGATCCACCAACTGGGCTTGTCCGAAGTGGCGCGCATCGAAGGCCAGATGCTGGACACCGCCAAAAAGCTGGGCTACAGCGATCTGAAGTCCTTCAACAAAGCGCTGGCCGACAATCCTGCGCTGCGTCCGAAATCGCGCCAGGAGATCATCGACCTGTATCAGAAATTCACCGACCAGATGTACACCCAGCTGACCAACCAGTTCGGCGTGCTGCCGAAGGCCAAGGTGGAAATCAAGCCGGTGGAGGAGTTCCGCGAGAAGGGCGCTTCGGGCGCGGCCTACATGACCGGTTCGCCGGACGGCAAGCGTCCGGGCCGCGTCATGGTCAACACCGGCGATTTCGAGCACCGCTCCACCATCAGCATCGAAACCACGGCCTTGCATGAAGGCGTGCCTGGTCACCACATGCAGCTGACCATCGCGCAGGAGATCGAAGGGCTGCCGGACTTCCGCCAGCAAGGCGGCTACACGGCCTACGTGGAAGGCTGGGCGCTGTACTCGGAACGCCTGGGCGAAGAGCTGGGCTTCTTCCAGGACCCATACAGCTACTACGGCCATTTGCAGGATGAGATGCTGCGCGCGATCCGCCTGGTGGTGGACACCGGCCTGCATGCCAAGAAGTGGAACCGCCAGCAGGTGGTGGACTTCTTCCACGACCATTCAGGCATCGAGGAAGTGGAAGTGCAGAGCGAGACCGACCGCTATATCGTCTGGCCCGGCCAGGCGCTGGGCTACAAGATAGGCCAGCTGAAGATTCTCGAACTGCGCGACTACGCCCGCAAGGAGCTGGGCGCCGGCTTCGACATCCGCAAGTTCCACGACCAGGTGCTGGGCGCGGGCGCCCTGCCGATGGACGTGCTGGAAACCCACATCAAGGATTGGGTAACGGCGGAGAAGAAGCGCGTCGCAGGTCTATCTTCGTAACCCACCAGGCCTTGTTCCGGAAGGTGAAGTCAAGGGCGTGCAATGCGACGACCTTGCCTTCACTGGCGACGACTTGGCCCGGCTTGGGCAAGGTATCCTGGCCGGCGCCGCTGTCGGCCAGCGCATCGAGCGCCTGCAGCAGCCGCATGTCGTCGCGCTTCATGGCGGTGCACACGCCATACTGATCGCACACCTGCACCGGGAAGGCGATGAAGCGCACCACGCGATCCAGCGTGTCGTCGTTGCGCAGGTAGTTGAATACCCAGCCTGCCGCATCGGCCAACTCGCTGGCGCGCGCCACAATGGCCTGGTTCTCGCGCGCGATCTCCTGGCGCATCGAGCGCCCCTCTCCATACAACATGTCGTCCACGCGCCAGCCCGGGTCTTCATCGACCAGCACGAAGCGGATGTGGCGTTCATGGGCCGCGTCCATGTCCGGATGGATGTTGAAGGTGGCTTCAACGAGTTGATCGCCGACCCGTTCAACACTGAAGTGCGACTGTTCGAAATCCAGGCTGGGCGGGACTTCCTGCGCGTCGAGGAAGACATCGCCGTCGGCCCCGTAGCCGCAGATATCGTCGCCGCGCGACAGGCTGTCGCACAGCTGCAGGTTGGCGTCGACCAGCGCTTCCAGCTCCCTGGTGTAGAAGGAGCCTGTTGGCACCTGGCTCGCCTGCCGCTTGTCCGGCCGCGACAGATGGTCCCTGTAGAAGTTGGTAATGAGGTCCAGCTGCTGCTGTCTCACCGTCCACGCGATGTCGGCGATCAGCCCGCCGATGGCCAGCACGAACAGCACGACGCCTATCGGCACCACGCGTTTCTTGTTGATCTTCATGGCATAGTCCGAAGTTTTTTGATGTCCTGCATCGGCGGTGCGCCGAACAGGCGGCGATATTCACGGCTGAATTGCGAAGCGCTTTCGTAGCCGACCTTGTAGGCGGCCGTGGTGGCATCGACGTCGCCGTTGAGCAGCAAGGTACGCGCCTGCTGCAGGCGCAGCTGCTTTTGATACTGCATGGGCCCCATGGTGGTCACGGCCTTGAAGCGGTGATGCAGGCTGGAGACGCTCATGTTGGTGGCCTGCGCCAGCTCTTCCACCTTGATCGATTGGTCGTAACGCTCCTTGAGCCAGGCGATGGCTTTGCCGATGCCGCGATCCTGCTGGTCCAGCACCACGTTCTGGTACAGCTGGCGGCCGTGCGCGCCGGTCAGCAGGCGATAGATCAGCTCCCGCTTCAGGCCGACCGCCAGGAATGCCGCCTCCGCCGCCGGAGCCTGCAGCAAGCGCACCAGCTGGAATAAGGTCTCCTGCAAAGCCGCGTCGGTGGCGCCGACGAAGGCGCCGCGCACCGGTTCCTGCGTGTCGATGGCGACTTGCGCCTCTAGCACGATGGCGGCGATTTCCTGCGGATCGAGTTCGATGTTGAGCAGCAGGTAGGGTTCCTCGGCCGAGGCGTTGACGATGTGGCCGGAGGCCGGCATGTCGATCGAGACGACGAGGTATTCGCCGGGGCCGTAATCGAGAACCTCGTCGGCCAGATGCACGCGCTTGCGACCTTGCAGGATCACGCAGCACGAAGGCTTGAGCACGCCGCGCGTGACCGGCGTGGGATGGGAGGAACGCAGCAGCGACAGGAAGGGAATCGCCGTCGCCACCCGCTGCTCGTCCAGCGCATGCTGCTGGACGATGTCGATCATGTGATCGAGCCGCGTGGTGGCAAGGTCGCGTTTCATTTTACTTCAGCAGCGGCACCAGGTATTTGCCGGTGACGCTGGCCGGGTTGGCCGCCACGTCTTCAGGCGAACCGCTGGCGATGATCTTGCCGCCGCCCGCGCCGCCTTCCGGACCCAGGTCGACCACCCAGTCGGCGGTCTTGATCACATCGAGATTGTGCTCGATGATGACCAGCGTGTTGCCCTGGTCGCGCAGGCGGTGGATCACTTTCATCAGCAGGTCGATATCGTGGAAGTGCAGGCCGGTGGTCGGCTCGTCCAGGATGTACAGCGTGCGGCCGGTGTCGCGCTTGGACAGTTCTAGCGAGAGCTTGACGCGCTGCGCTTCGCCGCCCGACAGCGTGGTCGCACTCTGTCCCAGCTTGATGTAGCCCAGGCCCACGTCCAGCAGCGTGTGCAGCTTGCGCGCGATCAGCGGCACCGGCTTGAAGAACTCGTGCGCGTCTTCGACGGTCATGTCGAGGATCTCGGTGATGTTCTTGCCCTTGTACTGCACTTCCAGCGTTTCGCGGTTATAGCGCTTGCCGTGGCAAACGTCGCACGGCACGTAGACGTCCGGCAGGAAGTGCATCTCGACCTTGATCACGCCATCGCCCTGGCAGGCTTCGCAGCGGCCGCCCTTGACGTTGAACGAGAATCGGCCGGCGCTGTAGCCGCGTTCCTTCGCGGTCGGCACGGTGGCGAACAGGTCGCGGATCGGCGTGAACAGGCCGGTGTAGGTGGCCGGGTTCGAACGCGGCGTGCGGCCGATCGGCGCCTGGTCGACCGAGATGACTTTGTCGAAGTGTTCCAGGCCGCTGATGGTGTCGTGCGGCGCCGGCTCGGTCTGCGAACCATACAGGTGGCGCGACAGCGCCGGGTACAGCGTGTCGTTGATCAGCGTCGATTTGCCGGAGCCGGAGACGCCGGTCACGCAGGTCATCAAGCCGACCGGCAGCTTGAGGTTGACCTTTTTCAGGTTGTTGCCGGTGGCGCCGGTGATCACCAGCTGCTTGTCCGGATCGGCCACGTGGCGTTTCTTCGGCACTTCAATCTTCAGCGAGCCGTTGAGGTACTGCGCGGTCAGGGACTTCTTGTTCTTCAGGATGTCCTTGAGCGAGCCGGAGGCGATCACGTCGCCGCCATGCACGCCGGCCCCAGGGCCCATGTCGACGATGTAGTCGGCGGTGCGGATCGCGTCTTCATCGTGCTCCACCACCAGCACGCTGTTGCCGATGTCGCGCAGGTGCTTCAGCGTTTCGATCAGGCGGTCGTTGTCGCGCTGGTGCAGGCCGATGGACGGTTCATCGAGCACGTACATCACGCCGGTCAGGCCGGAGCCGATCTGCGAGGCCAGGCGGATGCGCTGCGCCTCGCCGCCGGACAGGGTGTCGGCGCTGCGGTCGAGCGACAGGTAATCGAGGCCCACGTTGTTCAGGAACTGCAGGCGCGAGATGATCTCTTTCACCACGCGGTCGGCGATCTCTTTTTTCGCGCCCTTCAGTTTCAGCTGCTCGAAGAAGGACAGTGTCTCGCGCAATGGCTTCTCGGCGATCTCGTAGATCGCGCGTTCCTGCTTGCCGCTGCCGACCTTGACGTAGCGCGCTTCCACGCGCAGGCGCGCGCCGTCGCACGACGGGCACTTCTTCTCGTTGATGAACTTCGCCAGCTCCTCTTTCACCGCCATCGAATCGGTTTCGCGATAGCGGCGTGCCAGGTTGGTGACCACGCCTTCGAACGCGTGCTCCTTGACCACGGTGCGGCCGCGCTCATTGATGTAGGTGAACGGGATCTGCTGCTTGCCCGAGCCGTGCAGGATCACTTCCTGCGACGCCTTCGGCAGCTGCTCGAACGGCAGGTCCAGGTCGAACTCGTAGTAGGCCGCCAGGTTGGACAGCATCTGGAAGTAGAACTGGTTGCGGCGGTCCCACCCTTTTACCGCGCCGGAAGCCAGCGACAGGTTGGGGAAGGCGACGATGCGCTTCGGATCGAAGAACTCGATGTGACCGAGGCCGTCGCACTCCGGGCAGGCACCCATCGGGTTATTGAAGGAGAACAGGCGCGGCTCCAGCTCCTGCAGCGAATAGCCGCACTCATTGCAGGCGAACTTGCTGGAGTAGACGTGCTCGGAGCCCGTATCCATTTCCAGCGCCACGGCGCGGCCATCGGCCAGGCGCAGCGCGGTCTCGAAGCTCTCGGCCAGGCGCTGCTTGATATCGGCGCTGACCTTGACGCGGTCGATCACCACGTCGATGGTGTGCTTCTCGGTTTTCTTCAGCTTCGGCAGGTCTTCCACTTCATAGATCTTGGCGTCGTGCGTGCCGCTCTGCACGCGGAAGCGGATGAAGCCCTGCGCCTGCATCGATTCGAACAGGTCCAGATGCTCGCCCTTGCGGTTGGCCACCACCGGCGCCAGGATCATCAGCTTGGTGTCGGCGGGCAGCGACAGCACGGCGTCCACCATCTGCGACACGGTCTGAGCGGCCAGCGCGTGGTCCGGGTGGTTGATGCAGTATGGCGTGCCGACGCGGGCGTACAGCAGGCGCAGGTAATCGTGGATCTCGGTCACGGTGCCGACGGTCGAACGCGGATTGTGCGAGGTGGCCTTCTGCTCGATCGAGATGGCCGGGGATAGGCCCTCGATCAGGTCGACGTCGGGCTTTTCCATCAGCTGCAGGAACTGGCGGGCGTAGGCCGACAGCGATTCCACATAGCGGCGCTGGCCCTCCGCGTACAGCGTGTCGAACGCCAGCGAGGACTTGCCGGAACCGGACAGGCCGGTGATCACGATCAGCTTGTTGCGTGGCAGATCAAGATTGATGTTTTTCAGGTTGTGCGTGCGTGCGCCGCGGATGCGGATCTGTTCCATGGAGTTTTTGGCCTTTAGAGTCAACCCGTCACTATAGCCGGGTTTGATTACTTGCGCCGGGCTTGCGCTAGATCGTGCTCGCGCGGCTGTACACTGTATATAATACCAGTATTCCATTGCGCCGTTTCAACTTGATCGCTACGGAAATTTGTAGGCGCTCCGGTGGCTTCGTCTATAATCGTCGTTTAGTTTTTCCATACATTGCCCGTCCTACGGGACGGCCGTCGTTACTCAGGAGTTTCACACATGGCATCAGTCAACAAAGTCATCATCGTCGGCAATCTGGGTCGCGATCCGGAAATTCGCTACATGCCTAGCGGTGACGCGATCGCCAACATTGCAGTGGCGACATCGTACAAATCGAAGGACCGCAACACCGGCGAGCAGAAAGAGCTGACCGAGTGGCACCGCATTTCGTTCTTCGGCCGCTTGGCGGAAATCGTCGGCCAGTACCTGAAAAAAGGTTCGTCGGTCTACGTGGAAGGCCGCCTGCAGACCCGTAAATACACGGACAAGGATGGCGTAGAGAAGTACGCAACCGACATCATCGCCGAGCAGATGCAAATGCTGGGTGGCCGTCAAGGCATGGGCGGCGACGGCGGCATGGACGACAGCGGTGGCTACGAAGCCCCGCCACAGCGCCAGGCTCCAGCCCCACGTCCACAAATGGCGCCACCGGCACCAGCCCCACGCCCGGCACCACGCCCAGCACCGAACTTCTCGGACATGGATGACGATATTCCGTTCTAAGCTACACCGTCCGTTGGGAATATCAAATCCCTGCAACTTTCGAAGTTGCAGGGATTTTTTTATGCACTAAGCTGATAGCATATTTGCACATCAAACCACCCTAAGTAAGTCCTATTCTCTCTGTTTTAGTGATACTAAACTGTGTATATGGACAAAGAGTGCACTTTGCAGATCTTCCTGGAGGGAACATGGCATGACGCAGCCGCGCTTACGCTTGTGGGGGATGTCGAGCTTGGCATCAGAGCGCAAACTCTCCTGAGTTATGAGGCGAACTACGCCTACGAATATTTTTTCCACGCCGACGCCTCGGCGCTGTCGGTCAATCACAAGGTGGGGCGTCCAATATGGCAAAGGAAGCTATTGAATACGTCAAGCGCGATATTGCCAACCTTGTTCTGGGCAATACCGACAACCATGCCCGCAACACGGCCATCCAGCGCCGCGACGACGGTTATGTCGGCTTGACGCCGTTGTTCGATTTCACACCGATGTTCATGCATCCGGATGGCATCGCACGGCGTATCCGCTGGGAGCATGGCGATGCGGGCGCACCGCAATGGGCCAGCGTCATCAAGCAGGCCGCCTTCTTCGCCTCCGAGAATAGCCTTACGGCGGCACTGAAGGAAATGATCGAGCCGCTCGGCACGTTGATGGATGAAGCTTACGCGCTCGGAATCGGCGAGCTGATCGAAAGCAAGCGCGTCACCATTGAGAACAACCTGAACCAGTTGAGGCGGCTCTGATGGATAAGCGTTACACCACCTTATCTCCAACCGAGCAGAACCAATTGCGTTGGGAGTTGATGGAGCGCTTGGCCGCTGCCCCGGACACGCCGATTCCCCATGTCATACGCGATATCCGCAAGACTCTGCGCTTTACGATTCCCGAGTACGCGAAGATCTGCAATGTTTCTCCCCGAACCCTGCAAGATATCGAGCGCGAGGTCTCCAGCCCTACGCTGGAGACGGTGGAAAAGTTGCTGCGTCCCATGGGCCTGCGCGCCGGCGCCGTGCTCGCGGCCAAGCCCGCGCGGTAGGGCTGGCGCTGGCCGCAGCAAGCTACGCAAAAAAATCGCTTGCGTGCCAACCTACTAGTTGGTATATTGAGTTGCATGAGCTCCGATACCGCCAACCGCATCCTTGACACTGCCCAGCGCCTGATTGTGACGCGGGGCTTTAATGCGTTCAGTTACGCCGACATCGCGGAAGTGGTTGGTATCAGCAAGCCCAGCATCCATTTTCACTTCGCCACCAAATCCGAGCTGGTGCGGCAGTTGTTGCTGCGCTATCGGGATACGGTGAAGGTCAGCCTGGAGCAGCTCTCGGTGCAGGTGCCCGATCCGGTGGCGCAGCTGCGCGCCTACGCCGGCTACTGGGAGCAATGCATCCGCGACGACACGGCGCCGTTCTGCCTGTGCGCGATGCTGGCGTCCGAATTGTTGTCGCTGCCGCCGGACGTGGCGGCCGAAGTGAAGGGGTATTTCGGCGATCTCTCGACCTGGCTGACCAGCACGCTGGAAAAAGGCGCTGCGCAAGGCCAACTGAGCTTGCCGCGCGGCGCGGCGTTCGAGGCGGAGTCGTTCATGGCCAGTGCACATGGCGCCATGCTGTCGGCGCGCGTGTATGGCGATGCCGATGTTTTCGCCCGCATCGTCGGCACAGCGATTGACCGGTTGCATAGCAAGTAATTCGTTTCAGGCAGTAATTTCTCGGCCATGCATGCCATGGCCTTTTATTGAATCTCTTAACCTACCAACTAGTAGATCAAAAAGGAGTTTTACCATGGCCCATCCTATGTCCGCCGTCGGCGTTGTTCACACGATATTGAGTCTGATTCCCCTGGTGGCCGGCCTAGTCGCCTTCAAGCGCTACGGCAAGATCGATCCGACGACCGGCGCCGGCAAGGTGTACTGGATCGGCATGGCCGCTTCGGTGTTGACCGCCTTCGGCCTGTCGAGCACGGGCGGCTTCAATCCGGGCCACGCGCTGGGCTTGATGGCGCTGATCGTCATGGCGATCGGCACGCTGGCCACCCGCGTCGCCTTCCTCGGCCGCGCCGCCAAATATGTGCAAGTGGCGCTGATGTCGTTCAGCTTCATGCTGCTGATGGTGCCGGGGACCAACGAGACGCTGAGCCGCCTGCCGGCCGGCCACCCGATCGGCAATGGCCCGGACTCCCCACCGGTGCAAATGGCGCTGGCTGGCGTGTTCGTGCTGTTCGTGCTCGGTACCATCTATCAAATGGTGCAGCTGCGCCGCAGCGCCGCCCGTTAATCGCAAGATCGCTGCTTATCGCGGCAGCGCCCGCTCCACGTTCACGCGCGCCAGGGCAAACGCCTGGCGCAGCACGTTCAGGTCGCCGATGTGGTTGGACAGCAGCAGTACCAGCTCGGCGTCCAGCATCCGGCTTTGGCCGTCGTCGAGATCGTTGTGCGAGTCGCTCAGCATGTCGTAGAAATCCTCGTAGTTGTCGAGGTTCTGATTAAGGTTCAGTTGCAGGCTCATATCGGTCCTTTAAGCGGTGAGGAAGCGGCCGGAACACAACGCGTACAGCGTGCGCGCGGCGAGGGCGACGATTACTACCGTCAGCAGCATCAGCAGCAGGAAGGCGATCAGTCGCAGGCCGGTGCCGCCGGCGGCGCCGGCATACATCGTGGCCGCGCAGCTCAGCGCCGCCAGCGGAAAGCCGATGGCCCACCACGCCGGCGAGAACGGCGCCGGCCGCCGGACCAGGCGCCAGGCGATGATGACGAACAAAAACAGTCCGAAGTAAAACAGCAGCGCGGCAAACATATCGATCCGTTGCACCAGGTTGGCGTAGGCGATGAAGCCCACCGCAAACGGCGCCACCAAAATCATTTTCGATGGCCGCATCGGCGCCGCCAGCGGTTCCTGGTGGATCAGCCGCGAAAAGATCAGCACGAAGAAGACGATGGCGCTAACGCCGCCCACTGCGGCTGCCAACAAATTGATCTCGTGCGTCCACTCCGCCTGCAGCGCGGCGCCGGTGACCACGATATCGAGGCTGCCGACGCCGGCGATCAGCCACGCCGGCGCCACGCTGGCCGGCGCCGCGTTGCCGTTCAGCAGACGCGAGATCATGACCGCGCTCAGCGTCAGCGTGGCCAGCGTGCCGACGCTCCATGCCGCCAATTGCGCAGCGGCGCTGTAGGCGCCAAGCACGCTCGACAGCAGCAGGATGCTGATGCCTATCGTGCCGAAGAAGCTGCCGGCCACGGGGTGGTTGAATTCCTGCCGCACCAACTGCGGATGCCTGATGACTTTGCCGAGATAAGCGGCGGTCAGCACCGCGAACAGCACCAGCGCGGCCACGCCGACGGCGTTCGATATGGCCGCGCCCGCGCCATAGCTGACGGCGGCCAGGCGCCAGGCCAACGCCAGCCCGGCCACGCTCATCACCGAGCCGAACAGACTGACAGGAAGGTAGCGCAGTGAAGGCAGCGCGCGTGCCGCAGGCGCGGCGCCGAGGGGGACAGATTCCATGATGACTCCTTGCATGATTGGATGCAGGGATACTGCCCGAGGCCCGGGCCGCCGTGCGCGTCATGGCCCAAAACCGCTACTGCTTGTCCCGAAAACGCTCCCGGTAGAGTTTAGGCGTGGTTTGCAACTGGCGCGAGAAGATCATGCGCATGCGCGTGGGATTGTCGAAGCCGCAGCGGAATGCGATGGTTTTGAGCGGCACGTCGGTCTCCTCCAGCAGCTTGCGCGCGAAGTCCACGCGCACCTGGTCGACAAACACCGACGGCGTCACGTTTGCGTGCTTGGCAAAGGCGCGCGAGAAGGTGCGGCGGCTCACGCCCACCGCGTCCGCGATGTCTTCGATGGTGAGGTCGTCGCCGATGTGGTCGGTCACGTATTTCAGCACCCGCGCCACCAGCGAATCCGGGTCCGGCCCCACCGCCAGGTAAGGGCTGTATTGGGACTGGCCACCGTCGCGGCGGATGTAGACGATCAGCTGCTTGGCGACCTTGACCGCAAGATCCTGGCCCCAGTCCTCGGCGATCAAGGCCAGGCAAAGGTCGATGCCGGCGGTGACGCCGCCGCAGGTGAACAGGTTGCCGTCGCGGACGAAGATTTTATCGGGCCGGACCCGCGCATCGGGGAACTGGCCGGACAGGCGTTCCGCATGGTCCCAGTGGGTGGTGATTTCGCGTCCCTCCAGCATGCCGGCGTGGCCCAGCAGGAACACGCCGTTGCAGACGGCGCCGACGCGGCGCGCGCCGTGGGCACGCTGGCGCAGCCAGTGCGAGAAGTCCGGCTCCGGCCGGTACTCCGGATAGCGCGGCCCGCCGGCAACGAGCAGCAGCTCGCCGTCGACGGGATAGTTGCGGTAGTCGTGGTGAACTTTGAATTCCATGCCGCTGGAGCACATCACCCCGTCCGGCCGTCCGCCGACCAGGGTGATGTCGTAGTGGTCTTTCCTGGGCAGGAAGCGGTTGGCTTCCGCAAACACGTCCAGGGGACCGGCCACATCGAGCGCCTGCACGCCGTCCAATACCACCAGGGTTAGCTTCATCTTGCTCCAGTCCTCACTTGCTTTGCTGGGCATCAAAGTACCATAGACCGGCTCAGCGCGCCTGCAGCACCTCGACCTGACGCTCCGCCAGCAGCGGCACGACGCGGCCGATCACCAGCGACTGGTAGTGCTCGGACTGCTTGTGCGCTTCCAGCGCGGCGGCGTCGCTGTAGTGCTCAAGCAGCAGCAACTGATGCGGCAGGTCCACGCCCCGGTACACCTCGTAACCGAGGCAGCCCGGCTCGGCCAGCGACTTGGGCCGCATTTCAGCGATGATCGCCAGCACCTCGCCGAGCTTACCCTCGGCCGGCTGCCAGCGCGCCGCTACCGTGATCACGCCGGCGCTCATGCTGCTTCTCCTTGGAGGGCCTTGACCATTTCCTTGGCCAACGGGCCGCCGGAGGCGGGATTCTGGCCGGTCATCAAGCGGCCATCAACCACCACTTTCTCTTGCCACACATCGGCCGAGACGTACTCGGCGCCTTCGGCGCGCAGCGCGGTTTCCAGGTTGAAGGGCACGTCGGCCTGGGCATAGCCGGCTTCCTCGTCGTTGGAGAAGGAGGTCAGCTTGCGGCCGTAGACCAGCGGCGTACCGTCTTCCAGCTTCACGCCGAGCAAGGCTGCCGGGCCGTGGCAAACGGCGGCGACGATCTTGCCGGATTCCCATGCGGCCAGTACGGCTTGCTTGACGTCCGGATCGCCGGCGATGTCCACCATCGGGCCCAGGCCGCCGGGGAAGAAGATGGCGTCGTAGTCGCGCACATCGACTTCGGACAGCTTGCGGCTGTGGTTCAGGCGGCGGATCGCGGCGCTGTTGCGGAAGGCGACCTGTGCCGGATCGGTGGCGTCGTAGCCATCTTCCGGAATCACGCCGCCCTGCGGCGAGGCGTATTCCACGGCGATGCCGGCCTGGTCGAATACCTCATACGGATGGGCGACTTCCGGGAAGAAGTAACCGGTGGCGCGTTTGTTCGGGCCGATCTCGGCGGCGTTTGTCAAAATAAACAGTACGTATTTGGTTTTCATGGCGAGCTCCTGAATTTTCAAGTTGGCCCTTTCGTTCCGGGCATGTGTCCAATATAGGCCGGTTTTTCACGCACCAGTAGATGCTGCTAAGATGACGCAATGTCAAATGGAGTAATACAATCATGAGCGATCCATCGCCTATCCTCGACGAATTGCGCGCCATGGCGGTGTTTGCCACGGTGGTACGCGCCGGCAGTTTTGCGGCGGCCGCGCGCTCGCTGGGCCTGACGCGCGCCGTGGTCAGCCATCACATCCGCGCGTTGGAAGCCAAGCTGGGCGTGCCGCTGGCCCAGCGCAGCACGCGCAGCTTCAGCCTGACGCCGGCCGGCGAGGCTTTCCGCGTCCACTGCGAGCGCTTGCTGGACGAAGCGCACGACGGCATCCGTGGCATGGAACTGCTGCGCGCCGAGCCGCGCGGCGAAGTGCGCATCACCTGCTCGCACCACTTCGGCAGCAAGCGCATCATGCCGGCGCTGCTGGAGTTCCGCCGCCGCTATCCGGCCATCCGTTTGCACGTGGCGATGAACGATTCGAATGTCGACCTGGTGCAGCACGGCATTGAGCTGGCGGTGCGCGCCGGGCCGCTGGCCGATTCGTCGCTGGTGGCGCGACGCTTGGTGCGCGAGCCGACCATGCTGTGCGCGGCGCCGGCCTATCTGCGGCGTTACCGCGCGCCGCTGACGGCGGCCGAGCTGGAGCAGCATCGCTGGGTGCTGTACCCGCCGACGCAGCGCGCGGCCACGGTACGGGTCGACGGCAAGGAAATGCAGATCGCCGTCAAAGGCGACGTGGCGACCGACAGCGCTGCCTCGCGCCTGGCCTTCGTGCTGGCCGGCGAAGGCATCGCCCGCCTGCCCGCCTACGACGCCGGCGCGCTGCTGGCCTCCGGCGACCTGGTGCGCGTGCTGCCCGAAGTGGAAACCGCGCCGCTGGAAATTTTCCTGGTCCACTCCCAACGCATCGGCCCCAGCGCCCGCCTGCTGCGTGATTTTCTGCTGGATGAAACGATTCCAGCGAGCTGAGCCAGTGCAGCTTTACATCAATTTACGCGGTTTTAAGTGGTTCTTGGCTGGCTGCCAATGTATTTCCACACGGGAATTTGCTAGCATCTCTCATGCCTTCCCACCGCCTCCGAGAGATCGCCATGCCCTATTTTTCGCGTCGCCTGCTGGCGCTGCCGCTCACTTGCATCGCCGCGCTGTTGAGCGCTTGCGGCGCCAGCAGCGATAGCACGTCCGACACCCCAACCGCCGCTCCGCTGGCGACCGCCGCCACCATTCTGCAACTCGACGATGGCACCTTGCCGGCAGCCGATGCGCAGCAGTTCGCGCTGCCATCGTTCCACATGGCGCCGCTGCTGCTCGATGCGCCGGCCGATGCCGCCGCCGGCGATGCCGCGCCGGCCGCGGTGCACACGCAAACGGTGCCATCGGCGTTCCGCCGTCTCGATTCCCGCCGACTGACGGTGGATGCGCTGCGCCAGGTACAAGCCAACCGCAGCCCCGGCGCGGACACCGACACGTCCTCGGCCACGCCGCTGGCCACCGCCACCACGGTGGCGACCTACACCCCGGCACAGATCCGCGCCGCCTATGGCTTGCCGACGCTGCCAACCAGCTATACCGGCCTGAGCGCAACCCAAGCCGCACAACTCGGCGCCGGCCAGACCATCTACATCGTCGACGCCCAGCACAACCCCAACGTGGCGGCCGAGCTGTCGGCCTTCAACACCAAGTTCGGCCTGCCGGCCTGCACCACCAAGGCCATCGCCAGCAACGCCAGCCTGCCGCTGGCCACCGCCTCAAGCACCAGCTGCGAACTGGCTATTGTCTACAGCACCTCGACCGGCGGCATGACCAGCACCGCACCCGCCTACGATGCCGGCTGGGCCACCGAAATCGCGCTCGACGTCCAATGGGCGCACGCCACCGCACCGCTGGCGCGCATCGTGCTGATCGAAGCCAACAGCGCCAGTTACGACAATCTGCTAGGCGGCGTGCGCTTGGCCAACAACATGGGACCGGGCATCGTCTCGATGAGTTTTGGCGGCAGCGAGAGCAGCGGCACCAGTGCCGCCGACAGCGTGTTCTCGGGTGCCAACATGACCTATCTCGCCGCCACCGGCGACTCCGGCGCCGGCGTCGCCTGGCCATCGGTCTCGGCCAAGGTGTTGGCGGTGGGCGGCACCACGCTGACCTACAGCGGCGGCGCGCGCTCCGAAGTGGTGTGGTCCAGCACCGGCGGCGGCGTCAGCCAATATGTGGCGACGCCAGCCTACCAAAGCACGGCCGTTCCCGGCATGGGCACCGCCACCCGCCGCACGGTGGCGGACGTGGCCTTCAACGCCGATCCGAACAGCGGCCAGTACGTAGCGGTCATCGCGTCCGGCAGCAGCACCGTGAAATGGACCAGCGTCGGCGGCACCAGCCTGTCGACACCGCAGTGGGCCGGCCTGATCGCCATCGCCAACGCCCTGCGCACGGTCAACGGCAAGGCCTCGTTGGCCGCGCCGCACGCCGCGCTGTACACCAACGTCGCTACGGTGGCGGGCACCTACGCCAGCACCTTCGCCGACATCACCAAGGGCAGCCACGGCACCTGCGCGGCGTGCGGCGGTGAAACCGGTTACGACCAGGCCACCGGCCTCGGCACGCCGAACGCCAGTGCGTTGCTGTCGACGCTGTCCGGCATGACCGTGCAGACGGCGCCGGTGGTTACGGCCGCCACCATCAGCGGCAAGGCTGGCACGGCGCTTAGTTTCACGGCTTCGGTCACGGCCAGCAATGCGGTCACATATGCGTTGTCCGGTGCGCCGTCGGGCATGGGCATCAGCAGCGCCGGCGTGGTGAGCTGGGCCGCGCCGGTGGCCGGCACCTATAGCGTGACGGTCACCGCCAAGGACAGCGTCAACGGCTTGAGCGGGCAGGGCGTGTACAGCGTGGTGATCGCGGCGGCAGGCAGCACCAGCACGACCACCACCAAGACATCGTCGACGCCGCCGGTGATTACCGCCACCGCGTTGACCGGCGTGGCGGGCAAGGCGCTGAGCGGCACCGTTGGCATCAAGATCAGCAACAGCGGCACTGTGAACATCAGCATCACCGGCGCACCGCTGGGCATGATGTTCGCCGCCAGTGGCATGAATGTGGTGGTGTCCTGGGCCACACCGGTGGCCGGCAGCTACCAGCTGAAACTGACCGCCACCGACAGCACAGGGGCCAGCGCCAGCGCAGTGATTCCGGTGACCATCAGCAAGCGTTAGTGCAGGGAGTTGTGATCGGCATCCCCATCCATGTCGGTCGGAAAATATGGTTGGGGAAAACAGGTCATTTCAACTCGATGATGTGTTTGCCAGGCTTAAGGTCAACAATGCTTTCCATTGGCGGATTTGACTGGTCCTGTGAGCGCCAGCGTAGCCAGAATCCGCCGCCAGCACTGTTGAATTCAACAACTCGCGATTCGTGGGCAGGGACTTCGATGGTTTTCACAATGATTTTAAGATCGTCTGAGAACGCAAGCGGTCGAGTACCGTTGAAGCCTTCGGAATGAAACTGGGCGAGCTCAATCTTTGCGGGAACATCACGCGTATTTCTAACTTCGACTTCGAATGAAACGATCAACGCGAAGGCAAGTGGCACTACAAATGTGAGTAGTGCAACGAGCAAGGCGAAGCGGTTGATATTTTTTCTCATCAAATGGTTAGGGCAGGAGCACATAGACATAACCCGAAAAAAAAGCCGTAGCACAAATGGCCGCCCCACCCCACAATAAGACAAGCGCTACCGGCACACGGAGAATCGCCAGAATGCCAAGCGAACAAGACACCAGTGCGAGGACGCCAGCGGCAACGTAACTGCTGCGGTGGACGAAAAAGAGAACCCACGTGCTTGTTACGTAGCCCACCAATCCCAGTCCAACGATCAGAGATCCAAGCCAAAGCCAGGTATCCCACGAAAGTAACGAGTCGACGAAATTACTCAGGCGCTCACCAATAGTTTGCTTGTTGTTGACGTTTGATAGGGGGCCAAGTCGCATGGAAATCTAACGCGCGCGACCAGCGGCGCCGTTGGGCGTCCGCTGGATTTTATGGTTGGGCATAAAGTGAGCCATCATTTGCTACAGCCTCGATACATGCGCGCATGTATTGTTGGAAAACTGTCGTCAAAATACTTGGATCTGCTTTGGCAACTTTGCATTGATCGTACGCAAAAGTTCAGCGCCCACCGTCCCAGGCGGTGGCCAAATACCTGTATGCAAACATTCGCGACTCGCAAATCTAGCACCTATCTTCACGGTCAATCTCCCGCTAGTTCCGTCCGAGACTTTTTCACAATCAGTCATTCGGTCTTCGGCGACAGCTTTCTTCGCCAACTCATAGAGCCTTGCCGCCTCAGCAGAACTTAGTTTCACTTTTACTGTATTTGAATGCCCGTCCTTTTTAACGACAACCTTTAGCAGGGCATCTTCTTGGATCGATACTTCAAAGCTCTTTTCCCAAGGCGCTCCCCACGTCTCAAGATAAACAAGAGGATCATGACCTCGCGCAACCGCGATGCAGGACATGAGTAGCAAACATAGAGCAGTCCAAATCCTGGAAATCAATGCCGCTCCTTAGCCGCCTAACGTTCAAAGGTATCACTACCCGCAAAACACGCAAGTTTTCATGTAGCCTTCTGCGGCCCGATTTTGTGCAAGAACCGTAAGCGCAGCAATGAGTTCTGGACTGAACATGTGAATGGAAAATCCTAAGGTGTAGCTTAGCGGCTGGCCGCCGCAGGATTAAACAACACTCGCGCCGCTTCCAGTCGGTCCGTCTTGAGCGCCATGTTAGAGCGCGCCTGAATCT
The DNA here is from genome assembly GCF_054461335.1 of Duganella paludis. NCBI lineage: Bacteria > Pseudomonadati > Pseudomonadota > Betaproteobacteria > Burkholderiales > Oxalobacteraceae > Duganella > Duganella paludis. Next base: position 2,770,656 of record NZ_CM136922.1, on the reverse strand, counting down.
GCAACGACCTTCCTGACTGTAGCCGGTGACTTGCGAGTTGCCAACGGCAGGCGAATGTCTTCTTGATGGGAGAGTCAGAGGTCGGCCTTTTCAGCCCCCCTACAAGCAACACACTTCTTTTCTTTGATCGGTGGGAAGATCGCATTACCGACAAAGAGAAATGTCATTGCCAAGACGATGGAAGACCATCGCAGTGTGGCATAAAATTCGGTGGACCCACAAACCGAACATACCGCTGCGTTGAACGGGACTTGCTCAAGCAGGACCGCTTCGAACTCGCCACTGTTTCGCCGTTCGAGAACCGCGAGCGCTTCCGAAACGTACTGGATTGGAACCTGAAGCTTGACACCCCCAAGCGCTAACGAGATCGGCCAGCTTGCCCAGATGTGGTGCTCTCCGGCAAGGAATGCCGGAATGCCTTCGGACTCGACCAAGCCGCGACTTACATGCGCCTCCCACGGACTCGTGTGGACTTCAATCGTGGCTAGGTGAGAGTTATTCTGCATTGCGCGCTAACGGTTGGAATGTCTGGTTAGCCTTGGCCGCAGAACGGCACTTAGCCAGGTTGGCTTCAAATTTGGGGAAGAATGTCTTGGGTTCGCAGAGTGAGCCCGGTGGCGAAATCCGACATTGGCCCACAATCAGAAAATCGGAGACTGCTTCAGTACAGGGTGGGAACTTATCCAGATCAGCCCAATGATCATTCACGAAGATCTTCACCCGCTCGAACCCAGAGGCGAAGTAAGTACGATCCTTTGCAGCCACCGCAGCTTCCATCTTCGGTAGTTCAACGGAGAGAAATGCGTCTGAGGCGATGACAAAATCGCTCGGCGTGGCGTAAACGTTGGCACTGAACGAAGTCAAAGCAAGTAGCAATAAGCGTAATTTCATAGGCTAAAAAAAATCAAACACCCTAAATGTCGCGCATGATTGTTGTCAATAAGTCACATCAATTTAGCACACCATAAAGACGCAACGCAAATTCCTTTTCAGACTCGCCATGGATTGGACAGCTAACTCCCCTGACTTCAAGAAATCACCAGGGCCAAACCCTCGCAGCGCGATTCCTGTACGGCACCGGCATGCACATCATCATGAAAGGTCTGCGGCTGGCTCGAAAATATCCAAATTAACCCACCTGATCAGCCTTCGTCGGAAGAACAGCAAGGCAAGCGCTGTTATGCGTTTTCCACTTTTGTGAAGTTGTTTTTATTCGTTCTGTTTCGTTTTGACCAACCGTATGCTGGGGTCTATCGCCATCAATGCATAAAGGTTAGTCATGTCGGAAGCCGTTCTCGATTTGCCGGAACAACTGGCAGCAATTAAATCCCACGCTGAATCCACGGCTCTGCCGTATGCGGGCGGTGTGCCGCCGGCGCTGGCCTGGGAGCTGTTTTCCAGCGGCCAGGCGCTGCTGGTGGATGTGCGTACCGCCGAGGAGCGCAAGTTCGTCGGCCACGTGCCGGACAGCCTGCACGTGCCTTGGGCCACCGGCACCGCGCTGACCCGCAATCCGCGCTTCGCCCGCGAGCTGGAAGCCAAGATCGGCGGCAAGGAGTCGGTGGCCCTGCTGCTGTGCCGCAGCGGCAAGCGTTCCGTCCTGGCGGCGGAGGTGGCGACCAAGGCTGGCCTGGTCAATGTCTTCAATGTGCTGGAAGGCTTTGAAGGTGAGATCGACGCCGGCCAGCAGCGCGGCAAGGACGACGGCTGGCGCTTCCACGGCCTGCCTTGGATACAGGACTGACGCCATGGCCACCTTCGACATCCCCGGCGTGGTACAGGCGCTGCACGATGCGCGTCACAGCTGGCGCCTGACACAGAGCCGCAACAGCGAAGCCGGCAACCGCGAATTCCCGTCGCGCGACGCGCTCTCCTCCATTCTCGACTGCCTCAAGGGCGTGCTGTTCCCGATGCGCCTCGGTCCGCCCGACCTGCGCCAGGAAAGCGAAAACTTCCACGTCGCCCACGCGCTGGATGCTTCGCTGCACGCACTGCTGCATCAGGTCAAACGCGAGCTGGCCTATAACGCCAGCCTGCACGGCGAGACCGGCCGACCGGTCGAGGAAGAAGCGCTGGCAGCCGTGCGCAGTTTCGCCGCCGCCCTGCCCGCTATCCGCAGCCTGCTCGACAGCGATGTGCTGGCCGCCTACCAGGGCGATCCGGCCGCGCGTAGCGTCGACGAGGTGCTGCTCTGCTATCCCGGCGTGCTGGCGATGATTCATTACCGCCTGGCGCACCAGCTGTACGTGCTGGGCCTGCCGCTGCTGGCGCGCATCGTGGCCGAGCTGGCGCACAGCGCCACCGGCATCGACATCCATCCGGGCGCGCAGATCGGCGCCGGCTTCTTCATCGACCACGGCACCGGCGTGGTGATCGGCGAGACCGCCGTCATCGGCGAGCGCGTGCGCGTGTACCAGGCCGTCACGCTGGGCGCCAAGCGCTTCCCGACCGACGCCGAAGGCAATCTGCAAAAAGGCTGGCCGCGCCATCCGGTGGTGGAGGACGACGTGGTGATCTACGCCGGCGCCACCATCCTCGGCCGCATCACGCTGGGCAAGGGCGCTGTCATCGGCGGCAATGTCTGGCTCACGCACGATGTGCCGGCCGGCGGCCGCGTGGCGCAGGCCGAATCGCGCGAGGGCGCGTTCGCCAACGGCATCGGTGCCTCATGAGTCCGCTGGTGCAGAACTTCGGCCTGGGCGTGCGCCAGTTGAGGGAAGCGCAGGGCTGGTCGCAGGAGCGGCTGGCCGAGCACTCCAACCTGAACCGCTCCTACGTCGGCGAGATCGAGCGCGGCGTGGTGATCGCGTCGCTGGTGACCGTGGAGAAGCTGGCGGCCGCCTTGCAACTGACGCCATCCGAACTGCTCACGCATGGTGAAGCGCAACGGCCGCCCGCGTGATGGCGATAGCCTGTTGAACAAACGTTATGCAAACAGCAAACTAGCTTATTCGTTTTTCTTATTAACCAATCTGGATCGGAGTCACGATGTCGGCAACTGTAGGTGGTACCACGGCGCTGGGCGATAACGCCGCACGGCAATTAGCAAATGCAACCAAGACCGCTCCCCAGCTGTCGACCATCAGCCCGCGCTGGCTGACGCACCTGCTGCAATGGGTGCCGGTGGAAGCCGGTATCTACCGCCTGAACCAGGTGAAGAATCCGGAATCGATCAAGGTCACCTGCACCGCGCGCGAAGAAGAGAACCAGCTGCCGCGCACCTATGTCGACTACGAAGAAAATCCGCGCGAGTATTTCCTCAACGCGGTCTCCACCGTGCTCGACGTGCACACCCGCGTGTCCGATCTGTACAGCAGCCCGCACGACCAGATCAAGGAACAGTTGCGCCTGACCATCGAGACCATCAAGGAAAACCAGGAATCCGAGCTGATCAACAACCCGGATTACGGCCTGCTGGCGCAAGTCACCGATGAGCAACGCATTTTCCCGCTGACCGGCGCACCGACCCCGGACGATCTGGACGAGCTGCTGACCAAGGTGTGGAAAGAACCGGCCTTCTTCCTGACCCACCCGCTGGCGATTGCCGCCTTCGGCCGCGAAGCGACGCGTCGCGGCACGCCGCCGCCGACCATCAGCCTGTTCGGTTCGCAATTCATCACCTGGCGCGGCATTCCACTGATCCCGTCGGACAAGGTGCCGGTGGCTGATGGCAAATCGAAGATCATCCTGCTGCGCGTGGGTGACAAGCGCCAGGGCGTGGTCGGCCTGTTCCAGCCGGGCCTGCCGGGTGAGCAAAGCCCTGGGCTGTCGGTGCGCTTCATGGGCATCAACAACCACGCGATCTCGTCGTATCTGATTTCGCTCTACTGCTCGCTGGCGGTGCTGACCCCGGATGCGCTGGCGGTGCTCGATGATGTTGAAATCGGCAAATACCACGACTATCCAGATACTTACAAATAAGGACGCGCCGTGAGCCTTCCATCTCCCTCGCTGCCGCTGGCAGAGCCGCAGGGCGCACCGTTCGATCCGGCTGCGCTGGCGCGGCTGGCCAACGAGTTCTTCAGCGCGAAGCCCGGCGCGGGGCCGGCAACGCCTCCCGCTGCGCCGTTCAGCACGCCGCTGGGCGTACACGGCGTGCAAGCGCCCGGCAACATCGCACCGCCCGGTTCGCCGCTGGTGAGTCCTGCAGGCTTTGGTCCCGGCGTGCCGGGGACGCCGATTCCGCAAGGCCAGGTTCCAGGCACCAACCTGATTCCGGCCTCGCCGACGCAAGTGCTGTCGCTGGGTAACCGCGCGCCGGCCTTGGCGCCGGTGGTGCCGGCCGGCAACGGCGTGCCGGATAAAATCTACTCTGCCGTACCCGCCTACGAGCCGCGCAGCGGCGGCGCGGTGCTGGGCGTGCCGCAGGCGGCGGGCGCAGGATCGTCGGCGCCGTCGGCCGACGCTTCGCCTTATTATTTCTTGAGTGAACGTTACGGCCAGCCTGGCAATGGCGTACCAAGTTCGGACTTCCAGGTGCCGGAAGCCAGCTTGTTCCCGGGCGCCGCGCCGGTATCGGCAGCGCGCAGCCTGAGCGCACCGCCGCCCGCTCCCGGTTCGCCCGCAGCACCATCGACCTCCGATCGTCCGCAATACTATTTTGTAGACTCCGTGGTGCTGCCAAGCGGCTACGTCACGCCAGCCAAGCCGCAGCCGCATGGCGCGGTGCCACTGGCCGGCGGCGACCGCCATCCACCGTTTGACGTGCACGCCGTGCGGCGCGACTTCCCGATATTGCAGGAGCGCGTCAACGGCCGCCAGCTGGTATGGTTCGACAACGCCGCCACCACGCACAAGCCGCAGGCGGTGATCGACCGTATCGCCTACTTCTACGAGCACGAAAACTCCAACATCCACCGCGCCGCGCATGAACTGGCGGCGCGCGCCACCGACGCCTACGAAGGCGCGCGCGAACGCGTCAAGCGCTTCATCAACGCGCCGGACGTCAACGAAGTCATCTTCGTGCGTGGCACTACCGAGGCGATCAACCTGGTGGCGAAAAGCTGGGGCGCGCAGCACATCGGCGAGGGCGACGAAATCATCGTCTCCAACCTGGAGCATCACGCCAACATCGTGCCTTGGCAGCAGCTGGCCGCCGCCAAGGGCGCCAAGTTGCGCGTGATCCCGGTCGACGACAGCGGCCAGATCCTGCTCGACGAATACCGCAAGCTGCTCAACGACCACACCAAGCTGGTGGCCGTCACGCAGGTATCGAACGCGCTGGGCACGGTTACGCCGATCAAGGAAATCGTCGAACTGGCGCACCGCGCCGGCGCCAAGGCCTTGGTGGACGGCGCGCAATCGATCTCGCACATGCGCATCGACGTGCAGGATTTGGACGCGGATTTCTTCGTCTTCTCCGGCCACAAGGTGTTCGGGCCGACCGGCATCGGCGTCGTCTGGGGCAAGCGCGCGGTGCTGGAAGACATGCCGCCATGGCAAGGCGGCGGCAACATGATCGCCGACGTCACGTTCGAGAAAACCGTGTTCCAGCCGATCCCCAACAAGTTCGAAGCCGGCACCGGCAACATCGCGGATGCGGTGGGCCTGGGCGCGGCGATCGACTACGTCAACCGCATCGGTATCGAAAACATCGCGCGCTACGAGCACGATCTGCTGGTGTACGGCACGGCCAAGCTGAGGGAAATCAAAGGCGTGCGCCTGATCGGCACGGCGGCGGACAAAGCCAGCGTGATGTCCTTCGTACTGGACGGCTACAGCACCGAAGAAGTAGGCAAGGCGCTCAACGAAGAAGGCATCGCCGTGCGCACGGGCCACCACTGCGCGCAACCGATCCTGCGCCGCTTCGGCGTCGAAACCACGGTGCGGCCGTCACTGGCGTTCTACAACACCTACGATGAAATCGACCGCTTGATCGAAGTGGTACGTCGCCTGTCCAGCCAGCGCCGATAAATCCGGGGTCAGGTCCTCCATTGCTACACGGCCCCAGCCGTAGGCGCGCCTACGGCTGGGGCCGTGTAGCAATGGAGGACCTGACCCCGGATCTATTGCGGATGGCGGTGAGTTGCTTGAGTTCCTTGTCGCTGGCGTTGGCCAGCAGGGCTTCATGGGCTTTGCCCAGTTCGACGTAGTGGGCTTGCTCGGGCGTGAGGGCGTTGCCGCGCATCGCCCAACTGGTGAGCCAGCCGGTGAACAGGCAGCACAGCAATACCAGCACCGTGTAGACGGCGATCCAGCCGCCGGTCTTGAATTGCAGCAGGTTCAGCGACAGGCTGGTCTTGCGCGCCGCGTCGGTCGCTTCGTTGAGCTTGCCCACCATCTCGTTGACGGCGGCGGCGGTGGCCACCGTGGCCGCCGCGCTGGCTTGCGTGCCGGCGTTATCGGCGATCTGTTGCGCCTCGGCGCTGATGCGGATCGCTTCGACGATCTTGCCGTCGATCTGGCTCAGGCCTGCATTCGCCAGCCGCACCAGCTTGTCGCAGTTGGCGATCTGTCGCGTGACGTTCGCCACCTCTCCATGAAAGCGTTCGACCTCCTTGGCGTGGGCGTCGAGCTTGTCGTTGAAGAGATCGAGTTCAGCTTGATTCATGGCGCGGTCGGCAAGTGGACGATGCCTCCATCATACATCTTGCCGCCGCGCTTGCGTCCGCCTAGCCGAGGGTCAGCGTCAGCGTCGTGCCGCTATAGGTAGGCGTCACGTTGCTGAAGCCATCCACCGTGACGGTGTTGAACTTACCCTTCAAGCCGCCGGCCGTGATCACGTTTAGCACATCGCCCGCCTTCGGCTTGTAGCCGCTGGCGAACTTGATGCGCAGCGTGCCGCCGCCGATGGTGGCCAGGCCGCTTACGTTCAAGCTGCCGGCGCTACCCGCCGCCGCGCCGCCGAGGTCCAGTTCCAGCGTGGTGCTGCCGCTCAGCTGGGTGTAGCGCGCGCCGAGTTTCAGCGCCGACGGTGCGCTGGCCACCAGCGTGCCGCCGCTCACATACACGTCGCCACCGCCCAAGGCAGCCACCGAGTCGGCCTGCAGCGTGCCGGCCGTCAGCTCGGTGCCGCCGGTCCAGCTGTTGGCGCCGGCCAGGGCCAGCGTGCCCGTGCCTTGCTTGACCAGCTTGCCCGCACCGCCGATGTCGTTGCGCCAGCGGTCGAAGGCGTGGAAGCCGCCCTTGGCCGCGTCCATGACGATGGCGACGTTGCCGCTGAAGGCGCCGTAGCCGTCGGCCGCCGCGAACAGGTTGAGGCGGCCCCAGCCTTCAGGATCGTCCATCACCGGGTAGCCCGAGGCCAGCGCGGTGGTTTTCAGCACCACACGGCGCTGCGCTTCGTCCAGGTAGGGCAGGCGCGTCTCCAGCAGCACCTCGGCGCCCTTCGGCACGGCGGCCGCGACGTTGGTGGCGGCGATCGGCGCGAAGCCGTAGGTGCTGCGGCGCAGGTAGTTGGCCTTGTTGGTGGCGTAGTCGGCGAAGCGGTCGTTGGCCGCCGTGCCCGATTGGGCGTAGGCGGCGAAGTTGACGGCCGTGGTGCCGGTGGCGGCCATCAGCGCGGTGTGCGCTTGCGTGACGGCGGCGGCCTTCTTAGCGGCGTTGGCCGGATCGGCCAGGTTGGCGGCGGCGCTGGCCTGGCCGAGGATGCGGCCGCTCAGCACGTCCAGCGGCGAGTGCATGCCCGCCAGGATGCGCGATTCACCCAGTTCCAGCCCACGGCTGAGGATTTCCTGGAAGCGTTCCGGCAGGGCGTAGGCCATGGCGACGGCGTCGCGCGTGGCTTCGGCCGAGTGGCCGCTGGTGAAGCCGCCGTCGGTGGCCGGCGTGGTGCTCTTGGCCGGCACCAGTGTCGGCAGCAGCACCACGCTGCTGCTCCAACGGTAGGGACGCGCGTATTTGTAGAAGCGCTTGGCCGGTTCGGTGGAGGCGTTGTTGCCGACCAGGTTGACCAGGTCGACCACGCTGCCGAAGCTGGCGTTGGCGCTGCCACCCACGCCGGTGTTGTTGCCGCTGTCGTTGTACAGCACAGTGGTGGCGTCGGCCGCCACGCTGTTGATGCTGGTGGTCTGCTGCGCGGCGCTGCGCCAGGCGGCGGTCAGCGGACCCAGGCCTTCGGTGACGCTGTAGCCTTTGCCGCGACGGTCGTCCAGGTAGGCTTGCACGGCCTGCTCGGCGCTGCGGCCGGTGGTGGCTTTGACCACGTAGTCGATATTGGCCTGGTGCACGGCGGCGTTGACCACCTTGCCGTCCGGCGTGCCGTCGCCGGGTACGCCGGTCCAGGTCGAGGCCACCACGGCCGGGAAGCCGTCCACCGCCGGCGCGGTCACGCCGGCGTCGACGATCTCGGTCAGCGGTTTCCATACGTTGAGGAAGCCGCCCAGGATGCGCACGGCGGCATTGGTGTTCAGGGTGGCGTAGCGGGCGTCGCCGCGCTGGTTGGTGGCGACGGTGTCGACGAAGGCGGTAGCCGACGGCACGGCCACGGTTTCCGCCGCGCCCTGATCGGCCGGCGCCGCCGGGATCACCAGCGGTGCTTCGGAGTTGGAGCCGCCGCAGGCGCTCAGCGCCAGGGCGATACTCAGGGCCATCATCAGGGGGCGGGCGGGAAGAAGATGCATGTCAGGGTCCGTGGTCAGTTGGAAAAAGGCCACAGGGTAAGGAGCGCATATGACAGCCCGGTGACGCAATTTGCGTGGCAGCGCTTCCAGACGAAAATATTATGCTGCTATGCCAAATTGGTATTGCTCAACCATCGTGGAGGATTTGCAACTATCAGTTGTTTCTGTATCCCTATTGGCTAGTGTCACCTAGCGTACATATATGGCTATAGTGGCGTTTTGTCCACGGAGACCGCTCATGATCAAGCTCACCATCAATGGAAAGCCGCGCCAGTTCGAAGTGCCTGGCGATATGCCCCTGCTGTGGGTGCTGCGCGACGAGGCGCACATGACCGGCACCAAGTTCGGCTGCGGCATGGCGCTGTGCGGCGCCTGCACCGTGCACGTCGACGGCGAGGCCACCCGCTCGTGCGTGCTGCCGGTGTCGGCGGTGGCGGGCAAGAAGGTCACCACCATCGAGGGCATCGGCGCCACGCCGGCCGGCAAGGCGACCCAGGCCGCCTGGCTGAAGGTGGAGGTGGTGCAGTGCGGCTACTGTCAATCCGGCCAGATCATGTCGGCCGCCGCCCTGCTGGCCAAGAACCAGAAGCCGACCGATGCCGAGATCGACGATGCCATGGCCGGCAATATCTGCCGCTGCGGCACCTATAGCCGCATCCGCGAGGCGATCAAGGATGCCGCCGCGTCGCCAGTGCTGAAAGGAGCATGAGCATGAATACCCCTTACGCTCCGGGCGCCGTGTCGCGCCGCAGTTTCCTGAAAGTGGCCGCCGCCGCCGGCGGTGGCTTGATGGTGGGCTTCTGGCCGGGCGCGGGTGAGGCGGCTACCGCTGCTGCCGTCACCGCGCCGGCCGACCTGAACGCCTTCATCGCCATCGGCGCCGACGACAGCATCGTGCTCACCATGCCCAAGGTCGAGATGGGCCAGGGCACCTACACTTCGATCCCGATGCTGATCGCAGAAGAGCTGGAAGTGGACATGGACAAGATCCAGCTGCGCCACGCACCGGCCGACGCCAAGGTCTACGGCGCTCCCTTCGGCGACCAGTTCACCGGCGGCTCGCTGACCATCCGCACCATGTTCGAGCCGATGCGCCAGACCGGCGCCGCCGCGCGCATGGTGCTGATCCAGGCCGCCGCCAACGAATGGCAGGTGGCGCCGGACAGCTGCCGCGCCGAACACGGCGAGGTACTGCATGCGGCCAGCGGCCGTCGCCTCAAGTACGGCAAGCTGGCGGCCGCCGCATCCAAGCTGCCGGCGCCGCAGAAGGTGGCGCTCAAGGACGCGAAAGATTTCAAGTTGATCGGCAAGCCGCTCAAGCGCCTGGACGCCAAAGGAAAAACCGACGGCACGGCGCAATTCGGCATCGACGCCCAGGTCAAGGGCATGAAGGTGGCGGTGGTCGCGGCCAGCCCGGTCCTCGGCGGCAAGCTCAAATCGGTCAACGACGCTAAGGCGCGCAAGCTGCGCGGCGTGCGCCAGATCGTCAAGCTCGATAACGCGGTGGCCGTGGTGGCCGACAACTACTGGTACGCCAAGCAGGGCCTGGCCGCCCTCGAGATCAAGTGGGACGACGGCGCCAACGCCAAGCTGACCACCGACGACGTGCGCAAGACCATGGTGGCGGCGCTGCAAAAGCCCGGTCACGTCGCCCGCAACGACGGCAACGCCTTGAAGGCGCTGGCCGCCGACGGCAAGCGCGTCGAGGCGCTGTACATCAATCCCATGCTGGCCCACGCCACCATGGAGCCGATGAACTGCACCGTGCACGTGAAGGGCGACGGCACGGCCGAAATCTGGACCGGCTCGCAAGTGCCGGCACGCGCGCGCGACGATGCGGCCAAGGCGCTGGGCCTGGCGCCGGAGAAGGTCACGCTGCACAACCACCTGATCGGCGGCGGCTTCGGTCGCAGGCTGTACACGGACTACGTGGTGCAGGCGGCGCAGGTGGCCAAGCAGGTCAAGGCGCCGGTCAAGCTGGTGTGGAGCCGCGAGGAGGATATCCAGCACTGCCTGTTCCGTGGCCTGTACGCGCACACGGTATCGGCCTCGCTCGACGCGGCCGGCAAGCCGGTGGCGTTCTCGCACAAGATCGCCGGACCATCCAACCTGGCGGCGTTCGCGCCGGGCTGGCTTAAGGACGGTCTCGATATCGACAACGTCGAAGGTTCGGATATCTTCTCCTACGATATCCCCAACATGCGCAGCGAATACACGCAGGAGGACGGCCCGGTGCCGACCGCCTTCTGGCGCGGCGTCGGCCCGACCCGCAACATGACGGTGCTGGAAAGCTTCATGGACGAACTGGCGCTCAAGGCCGGGCAAGACCCGCTGGCCTATCGCCTGGCGCTGCTGGGCAAGGAGCCGCGCGCGGCCCACGTGCTGAAAGTGGCGGCGCAGAAGGCCGGCTGGGGCGAGCCGTTGCCGGCCCGCAGTGGACGCGGCATCGCCCTGATGCGCGCCTGGGGCACCTACCTGGCGCAGGTGGTCGATGTCACGGTCAGCGATGAGGGCGAAGTGGCCGTCAAGCGCGTGGTGTGCGCGGTCGATTGCGGCCAGGTGGTCAATCCGGACACGGTGGTGGCGCAGATCCAGAGCGGCATCAACTACGGCCTGACGGCTGGCCTGTTCGGCGCCATCACGGTGAAGGATGGCCGCGTGGAGCAGAGCAATTTCCACGACTACCCGATCCTGCGCATGAGCCAAGCGCCGAAGATCGATGTGGAACTGGTGCGCAGCAGCGAGGCGCCCGGCGGCATCGGCGAGCCGGGAACGGCCGGCGTCGGCGCGGCGCTGACCAATGCGGTGTTCGCCGCCACCGGCGTGCGCGTGCGCGAACTGCCGCTGCGCGCGGAACTGCTGAAGAAGGCTTAGGAGCATAGTCGGCGGCAGGCTGCTACAATAGCTTGGTGAAAAAGCTATTGCTCATCCTGCTGCTGACCATCCTGCCGATCCAGTATTCCTGGTCGATGGCGGCCGTCTATTGCCAGCACGAGGACAGCAAGGTCACCCACTTCGGCCACCACGGCCACGATCATCAGGCGCAGGCCGATGATGATGCGGGCAAGAGCAAAACCGGCAAGCCGCATGGCGACTGCGAAGTCTGTCATCACGCGGTGCAGCTCTCGGTGCCAGGCGCCGATGCTTTGCTGGCGGTGGCGCCGGCTCCCTCCTATGCGTCGCCGGGCGCGCTGCACTACTACTCCTTTATCGCCGACGGGCCGCCACGGCCCAACTGGATGCTCGTCGCCTGAGCGCGACGAGGCCTGACTTACATTCCAATTCACGTCTCGTCGAATATCCATTCATTCGGAGTATTCGATGGTCAAATTTATTTTGCCGCTATGTTTAGCGGCGTGGTCTGCGTGCGCGCAGGCCGGTATCGAGCCGTCCACGCCACTGACGCTGCCCGCAGCGCTGGCGCTGGCCGACGGCGCCAACGCCGATCTGGCGGCGGCGCGGCATGAACTGTTGGCGGAGGACGGCGCGGTGCAGCAGGCCGGCCTGCTGCCCAATCCCTCGCTGTCCATGGAGCGCGTCGGCCGGCGGCGCGACGGTGGCGATGATCGCCGCGAAACCACACTGTTATTGAGTCAACCGCTGGAGTTGGGCGGCAAGCGCGCTGCGCGCGTGCAGGCGGCGCAACGCGGACGCGAAGGCGCTGCAGCGGCGCTGGCGCAGCGTCGCGCTGAAGTGCGGGCGGAAACGGCGGCCGCATGGTTCGCCGTGCTGGCGGCACAGGAGCAGTTGCGCCTGGCGCAGCAGGCGTCCGAACTGGCGCGGCGCGTGGCGTCGGCCACCGGCAGGCGCGTGGTGGCGGGCAAGGTGTCGCCGGTGGAGGAGACGCGCGCGCAGGTGGCCGCGTCCACGGTGGGGCTGGAGTTGATCCGCGCGCAAAGCACTCTGGCGACTGCGCGTGCGCGGCTGGCGGCATTGTGGGGCAATCCTTCGCCGCGTTTCGAACAGGTTGTGGGCGAGTTCGAGGGCTTGCCCGAATTGCCGGCACTGGCGGCGCAGCGCGCCTTGCTGGCGCAGGCGCCGGCCATGCAGGTGGCGCAGGTGGAGCTGGAGCGGCGTCAGGCCCTGACGCAGGTCGAGCGCTCGCGTCGCGCGCCGGACGTGGCACTCACGGTCGGCAGCAGGCGTTCGGAGGAATTGGGACGCTCGCAGGCAGTGATTGGTTTGTCGGTGCCGTTGCCGCTGTTCGATCGCAACCAGGGCGCGCTGCTGGAGGCGGCACGTCGCACCGACAAGGCGCGCGATGGTCTGGCGGCGACGGCGGCGCTGCTGGAGACGGAGCTGGTGCAGGCGCGTGAAGACTATGCGTCGGCCCGCGCGCAGGCGCGGACATTGCGCGACGAAATCCTGCCGGGTGCGCGCAGCGCGTACGAGGCCACCAGCACGGGCTTCGACTACGGCAAGTTCGGCTTCCTCGACGTGCTCGATGCACAGCGCACGCTGCTGCAGGCGCAATCTCACTACCTCACCACGCTGGCCGAAGCGCATCGCGCGCAGGCAGCCATTTCGCGCATACTCGGAGCGGAACATGAATAAGTACTTGAACAAAAAACAGGCGATCACCATTGTGGCGATGGCGATGGCGATGGCGATGGTGGCGTTGGCGCTGCTTCTGGCGGCGCTCATCCTCAAGCCGCGCGGCGGCGACGAGCATGGCGAGGAGGGGCACGGCGAAGCCGGGCATACGGACGCTGCACCGACCGCGCCGGCAGGCAAGCTGGAGGCCATCGCGCTGACGGCGGCGCAGATCAAAGCCGCCGACATCGTGTTGGCGACAGCCGCGCCGGCGCAGATCAGCACCATCCTCACCCTGCCGGGTGAGATCCGCTTCAACGACGACCGCACCGCCCACGTGGTGCCCAAGCTGCCCGGTGTGGTCAGCGCGGTGCATGTGCAGTTGGGCCAGAGCGTGGAGCGCGGCCAACTGCTGGCGGTGTTGGCCAGCAGCGCCCTGTCCGAACAACGCAGCGAACTGCTCTCCGCGCAAAAGCGCCTGACGCTGGCCGCCACCACGCTAGAACGCGAACGCAAGCTGTGGCAAGACAAGATCTCCGCTGAACAGGACTACCTGCAAGCACGCCAGGCGCACAGCGAAGCCGAGCTGGCGCTGCTGAACGCGCGCCAGAAACTCAGCGTGTTAGGAGCCGGCGCCGCCGCCGGCGCGCAACTGAACCAGCTGGAACTGCGCGCACCATTCGCCGGCGTGGTGATGGAAAAGCACCTGGCCCTCGGTGAAGCCATCAAGGAAGACGCCAACGTCTTCACGATCTCCGACTTGTCCACCGTGTGGGCAGACTTCGCCGTGCCGCCGCAAGACCTGAACCGTGTGCGAGTGGGCGACACCGTCACCGTGCGCGCCACCGCCTTCGCCGCACAAGCCAGCGGCAAGATCACCTACGTCGGCGCGCTGCTGGGCGAACAGACCCGCACCGCCAACGCCCGCGTGGCGTTGGTTAATCCCGAACGCGCCTGGCGTCCCGGCCTGTTCGTCAATGTCGATGTGCAGTCCGGCCTGAGCGCGGCCGCCGTCACGGTGGCGGCGGAAGCCGTGCAAACCGTGGACGGCCAACCCGCTGTCTTCGTGCGCACCGCCACCGGCTTTGAAGTGCATCCGGTGACGTTGGGCCGCAGCGACGGCAAGCTCACCGAAATCCTGCAAGGCCTGCCCGCCGGCGCGCAATACGCCGCCGCCAACAGCTACGTGCTGAAGGCGGAGCTGGGCAAGGGCAGCGCAGAACATGCACATTGAAGCGGGAGACGACCATGTTTGAACGTATCATCCGCTACGCCATCGCGCAGCGCTGGCTGGTCATGCTGCTGGTGGCCGCCATGGCCGCACTGGGCGTGTACAGCTACCAGAAGCTGCCGATCGACGCCGTGCCCGACATCACCAACGTCCAGGTGCAGATCAACACCTCCGCGCCGGGCTATTCGCCGCTGGAAACCGAGCAGCGCGTCACCCTGCCGCTGGAGACCGTGCTGGCCGGCCTGCCGCGCCTTGAGCAAACACGTTCGCTGTCGCGCTACGGCCTGTCGCAGATCACCGTGGTGTTCAAGGACGGCACCGACATCTACTTCGCGCGCCAGATGGTCAGCGAACGCCTGCAGGAGGCGCGTGCGCGGCTGACGGACGGGATCACGCCGTCGATGGGGCCGATCTCCACCGGCCTCGGTGAAATCTACCTGTGGACCGTGGAAGCGCTGCCCGGCGCACTGAAAGCCGACGGCACGCCCTACACGCCGACCGACCTGCGCGAAATCCAGGACTGGATCGTCAAGCCGCAATTGCGCAATGTGGCCGGCGTCACCGAGATCAATTCCATCGGCGGCTACGCCAAGGAATATCACGTGGCGCCCCAGCCGCAACGCCTGGCCTCCTACGGCCTGACCCTGCGCGATGTTGTGGCGGCGCTGGAGCGCAACAATGGCAACGCCGGCGCCGGCTACATCGAAAGGCGCGGTGAGCAGCTGCTGGTGCGTGCGCCGGGACAAGTGCGTTCGCTGGACGACATCCGCAACATCATCCTCCGTAGCGTGGACGGCGTGCCGGTGCGGGTGCGCGACGTCGCCGACGTCGACATCGGCCGCGAACTGCGCACCGGCGCCGCCACCGAGAACGGCCGCGAAGTCGTGCTGGGCACCGTGTTCATGCTGATCGGCCAAAACAGCCGTGCCGTGGCGCAGGCGGTGGACAAGCAGATGGCCGCCATCAACCGCAGCCTGCCGAAAGGCGTGGTGGCGATCACCGTCTACGACCGCACGGCGCTGGTGGACAAGGCGATCCGCACGGTCAAGCGCAACCTGCTGGAAGGCGCGGTGCTGGTGATCGCGGTGTTGTTCCTCTTCCTCGGCAACCTGCGCGCGGCGCTGATCACGGCCATGGTGATTCCGCTGGCGATGCTCTTCACCTTCAGCGGCATGGTGGCGTACAAGGTCAGCGCCAACCTGCTCAGCCTCGGCGCGCTCGATTTCGGCATCATCGTCGATGGCGCGGTGGTGATCGTGGAAAGCTGCGTGCGGCGCCTGGCGCATGCGCAGGCCACACTGGGACGGCCGCTCACGCGCGCGGAAAAATTCGAGGAAGTCTTCGGCGCGGCCAAGGAAGCCCGCAGGCCGCTGCTGTTCGGTCAACTGATCATCATGGTGGTCTACCTGCCGATCTTCGCGCTGAGCGGCGTGGAGGGACGCATGTTCCATCCGATGGCGCTGACGGTGGTGATGGCGCTGGCCGGCGCCATGCTGCTGTCGGTCACCTTCATCCCGGCGGCGGTGGCGCTGTTTATCGGCGACAGCGTGGTGGAGAAGCACACGCCGCGTCTCAGCAACTGGTATGGCGCGCTGCTGGAACGCGCGCTGGCCAATGCGCCGGTGGTGCTGAGCTTTGCCGGCATCGCGGTGGCGCTGGCGGTGCTGCTGGCAACGCGCATGGGCAGCGAGTTCGTGCCGTCGCTGAACGAAGGCGACATCGCCATGCAAGCCTTGCGCATCCCCGGCACCAGCCTGACGCAATCAGTGGAGATGCAGAAGCAGATCGAAGTCACGCTGATGCGCAAGTTCCCCGAGATCGAGCGCGTGTTTGCACGCACCGGCACGGCGGAAATCGCTTCCGACCCGATGCCGCCGAATATCTCGGACGGCTACATCATGCTCAAGCCGGAAGCGCAGTGGCCCAAGCCGAAGAAGTCGCGCGCCGAGTTGTTGGCGGCGATACAGGAGACGGTGGCGCAGTTGCCGGGCAATGCCTACGAGTTTTCGCAGCCGATCCAGCTGCGTTTCAATGAATTGATTTCGGGCGTGCGCAGTGATGTGGCGGTCAAGCTGTTCGGCGATGATGCGGAGGTGCTCAATGCGACCTCCGCGCGCATTGCGGCGGCGCTGGAAAAAATCGACGGCGTGCAGGAGGTCAAGGTGGAGCAGACCGATGGCCTCCCGGTGCTGACGGTGGATATCGACCGCGAGAAGACGTCGCGCTATGGCCTGAATGTCGGCGACGTGCAGGATGTGATTGCGACTGCGATTGGAGGCAAGGAGGCGGGTGCCATGTTCGAAGGCGACCGCCGTTTCGGCATCGTGGTGCGTCTGCCGGAAGCGCTGCGCAGCGATCTGGATCAGATGAAGCGCCTGCCTTTGCCGCTGCCGGGCGGCGGCAACTTCATTCCGCTGGGTGAGGTGGCGACGTTCAGCATTGTGCCGGGGCCGAACCAGGTCAGCCGAGAGAACGGCAAGCGGCGCGTGGTCATCAGCGCCAATGTGCGCGGACGCGATATCGGTTCGTTCGTGGCGGAGGCGGAGCAGCGTCTGCGGGAGGTGAAGATCCCGGCCGGGTACTGGACCACGTGGGGCGGGCAGTTCGAACAGCTGCAATCGGCCACACAGCGTTTACAGATCGTGGTGCCGGCGGCGCTGGGCTTGGTGATGCTGCTGCTATTCGCCATGTTCGGTAATTTGAAGGATGGGCTGCTGGTGTTCAGCGGCATACCGTTTGCGTTGACGGGCGGACTGGCGGCACTGGCCTTGTGTGGCATACCGTTGTCGATATCGGCGGCGGTGGGCTTTATCGCCTTGTCGGGTGTGGCGGTGCTGAATGGGCTGGTGCTGATCACGGCCATCCGCAAGTTGCGAGAGGAGGGCCGCAGCGTGGATCAGGCGGTGAGGGAAGGCGCGCTGGCGCGACTGCGGCCGGTGTTGATGACGGCGCTGGTGGCGTCGCTGGGGTTCATCCCCATGGCGATCGCCACCGGCACCGGTGCCGAAGTTCAGCGCCCGCTGGCGACGGTGGTCATCGGAGGCATCCTGTCTTCGACTGCGTTGACGTTGCTGATGCTGCCGCTACTCTACCGTCTTGTCCACCGAGTCAGCCGGCAGGACTGAAACGGATCGCCTGGCCGCCGCCAGGCGCCAGCTTGAGTTGCAGGACCGTCTTGGCGGTGACGGTCTTCTTCTCGATAACGATATCGAACCGCCGCACGGTACGATAATCCGCCTTGTCGCCATCACGGTAAATCTCCGCCACATAGCGCTTGCCCGGATCGAGGAAGGTCAAGGGCAGCGCCAGCGTACGCGCGTTGCCGTCGGTGACCGAACCAAGATACCAATCATCCGACTTGCGATCCTTGCGCGCGATGGTCGCATACTCGCCCAACTCCCCATGCAGCACGCGCGTATCGCTCCAATCGGTCGGCACATCCTTGATGAACTTGAACGGACCCGGATACTTCTCATAGTTCTCGATCAAATCGGCCGCCATCACCACCGGCGAATAAATCACCACAAAGCTCGCCAGCTGCTTGGCCTGCGTCGAATTGATCGGCCGTCCCTTCACACCCTCCAGGCTCAGAATGCCCGGCGTATAGTCCATCGGCCCGCTCAACATGCGCGTGAAGACCAGGTTCACCTCATGGTCCACACTATTGATCGGCGAGCCCCACGCATTGAACTCCATGCCCCGCGCACCCTCACGCGAAATCCAGTTCGGGTAGGTGCGGCGCAAGCCCGTGTCCTTGATCGGTTCATGCGTATCGATCGCCAGTTTGTAGCGCGCCGCTTCGGTCACCGCCTTCAGGAAATGGCGCGCGCCTTCCTGCGAATCGGTATAACCAAAATGGGTTCCGCCATCCGCATCCGCAAACAACGCCGCACCCGCATCTGTCACATAACCGGACTTGATGCTGTCCACACCCACCTTGGCATACAGCTGATAACCCGCATCCATCTGCTGCTCATAGCGCGCGATATTGCCGCCGGTCTCGTGATGGCCGATCAGCCGCACACCCTTTTGCTGCGCATAGCTGCTCACCGCCGCCAGATCGAAATCCGGATACGATTTCGTAAAGCTGAAGGTCGAACCGCTGCCCGACCAGTTGCCATCCCATCCCTGGTTCCAGCCCTCCACCAGCACACCACGGAAGCCGTTGGCCGCCGCAAAATCGATATAGCGCTTGGTGTTGGCCGTGGTGGCGCCATGCTTGGCGCCCGAACCCCAGGTGCTTTTCTCCAGATGCATCTCCCACCACACGCCAACAAACTTGGATGGATGAACCCACGACACATCGCCCAGCTTATTCGGCTCGTTCAAATTCAGCACCAGGTCCGACATATACAGACCGGCCGCGTTGTCGGCGATCTGCATGGTGCGCCACGGCGTGGTGAAAGCGCCGCGCCGCTGCACCGCCGGCCCGAACGCCGACGGCGTCAAATGCGCGCGCAGCTTCTGGCCATCGACCTTGCGCAACCACATCGACGCATAATCAACCAGCGCCGCTTCGTGAAACGCGATGTGCGTACCATCCTTGGTGCGGATGGTCAGCGGCGTGTTCGCCATGCCGACTTCACTCAACGGCGACTTCTGGATTGCGTACTCCAACGCCGCCTGCTCGCCGGCCTGCTGCCACCACGCCCACGCCTGCGGCGCCACCACGAACTCGGTCAGCTCGTCGCTGATGCGCGTTTCCGGCAACTGCGCCTGCTCCGGGAATTCATAGCGGAAGCCGACGCCATCGTCGAACACGCGGAACACCAGCGCCATGCGGCGGTTGTCCAGCGCCTTCTGCACCAGCTCCAGTCGCAGTTCCTTGTAGTGATTGCGCACGTAGCGGCGTTCGCCCCACGGCTGTTCCCAGGTGTCGTCATGCTCGCTGACGGCTTGCGAGGCCAGCGAAAAGCCGTTGTCCATCTGCGGCGCATTGGCCAGCAAGAAGCCCAGCCGCGAGGCGGCGATCAGCGGCTTGCCGTTGCGCTGCACCTCGTAGTTCAGGCGACCGCCTTCGGCCAGTTGCACCGCCACGCTGATGGCGCGGTTCGGCGACGACACGGTGGCCAGCACTTCGGCCGCCGCGCTGGCGTACACGCCCAGCATCATGCAGGCGGCGGAGATCCAGCGGACTTGCAGGGAATTGATATGATGCACAGCTACTCCTTGAATACTATCTGGCCGCGCAGTTGGCCTTGATGAAGGCCTCGTGCGTCGGCATCTGATCTACACACTTGCCGATCACCGAGGCGATGTCGCCCAGGTAGTCGGTTATCTCTTGTTCGTCCATCAGGTCGGCCATCGGATGATGTCCCGCCACCGGCACGCGCTGGCCGTGCAGCACCTGCAGCCAGCCCACTTCCGCAAACAGCTCGTTGTCGACGCGGACGATGCGCCCGCGCGAACGCCACAAATCCATCTTGGCGCGCAGCGTGTCCGGTATCTCCATGGTGCGCACGTAGTCCCAGAACGGCGTGTCGTTACGTTCCGTGGCGTGGTAGTGCAGGATGATGAAGTCGCGAATGCGCTCGACCTCGAAATCGCACTGGCGATTGAACTCGGCGATATCGGGCGCGCTGAAGCCTTTGTCCGGGAAGAAGGTGATCAGGCGCGCGATGGTGGACTGGATCATGTGGATGCTAGTCGACTCCAGCGGCTCCAGGAAGCCGGAAGACAGTCCCACCGCCACCACGTTCTTGTTCCACACCTGCTTGCGCTTGCCGGCCGTGAAGCGCAGCTGCTTGGGCTCCGCCAGCGCGCGGCCATCGAGGTTGGCCATCAGGATGGACGCCGCTTCGTCGTCGCTCATGAATTTGGACGCATACACGTGGCCATTGCCGGTGCGGTGCTGCAGGCCGATGCGCCACTGCCAGCCGGCCGGACGCGCCGTGGCGCGCGTGTACGGCGTCAAACCGCCACCGAGTTCGCACGGTACCGCATAAGCGCGGTCGCACGGCAGCCAGTGCGACCAGTCCTCGAAACCGGTGTGCAGCGCCTGCTCGATCAACAGGCCACGGAAGCCGGAGCAGTCGATGAACAATTCGCCGCCGATCAAGTCGCCGTTTTCCATGCGCACAGCGTCCACATGGCCGTCGGAGGCGCGGGTCAGCACGTCGGCCACCTTGCCTTCGACGCGGCGCACGCCGCGTTCCTCGCTGTACTTGCGCAGGTAGCGCGCATACAGGCCGGCGTCGAAATGGAAGGCGTGCACGATGTCGCCCAGCGGCGAGTTGCCGTGCGAGCGGTCGGCGCGCATGAATTTGCCGGCCTTGGCGGCCATGCGGTTGATCGAATACTGCTCCAGGTCCGGCGCTTCGCCCGCCTGGTGCATGCGCAGCCAGTACTGGTAAAACGGCAGCGTCGCCAGGTCCTGGCCGAAGATGCCGAAGCCGTGCATGTACTCGTCGCCGATGCGGCCCCAGTCCTTGAACTCGATGGCCAGCTTGAAGGTGGCCTGGGTGTCGCGCACGAATTCGTTCTCGTCGATGCCCAGCACCGCGTTGAACAATTTGATCATCGGGATGGTCGATTCGCCCACGCCCACGGTGCCGATGTCTTCCGACTCCACCAGCGTGATTTTTACCTTATCGCCCAATACGCGCGCCAGCGCCGCCGCCGTCATCCAGCCGGCGGTGCCGCCGCCGACGATCACTACGTTCTTGATGGTCTCCATCTATTCTGCCTTTATCAGTATCCTGTAGCTCCACGGCGCCATCTGGAACTGCGTCGCGCTGTCCACGCGCACGGTCTCGCCGGTGCTGAAATCGCGGTAGCTGCCGACGTGCAGATCGTCGCGGAAGCCGACTTGCACCGGCTGCGCGCTCAGGTTGAACACTGCGAACACCTTGTCCTTCGCGTTCTGCCGCACAAAGCTGAATACCTGCTTCGGCGCGTTGTTCGGCACCTGTTCCATGGTGGCGCCCCATTCTCCATTCCACAGCGCGCTGTTCTGCTTTTTGAGTGCCAGCAGCTTGGTGTACAGCGCGGTGTAGGGCGACGCCTGCCACTGTATCGCATCGCGCTCGAAGAAGGCCAGCCGTTTGCGGTTGCCCGCTTCCTGGCCGTTGTAAATCATCGGCATGCCTTCGCTGACGAAGGAGAACACGATGGCCGCATCCACCGCCGGCCCGAAGATTTCGAACTCGGTGCCGTCCCACGCGTTCTTGTCATGATTGGTGGTGTACAGCATGCGGTAGGCCTGCTTGGGATAGAACTTCTGGTTCCAGGCGTAGTAGGTGTAGAGCGAGGTGGGGTCGGCCTTGCCTTCGGCCACGGCGCGCAGGCCTTCCCACCAGGTCCAGGCGTAGCTGGCGTCGAAGGCCTTGGCGTGCAGGTCGCGGCTTTCCCATTCGGCCAGCAGGAACACCGGCTTGACGGCGCGCAGCTCGGCCGCCACGTGTTCCCAGAAGTCGAGCGGCGTCAGGCCGGCGGCATCGACGCGGTAGCCGTCCACGCCGATGTCGCGCACCCAGTAGCGCATGGCGTCGGTCATGTAGCGGCGCAGGCCGGGCTGGTTGTAATCGAGGTCGATGATGTCGTCCCAGTCGTACCACGGCGTGGGATGCGGCTGGCCCTTGCGGTCCTTCTCGTACCACTCCGGGTGGCTGGTGCGCAGCACGTTGTCCCACGAGGTGTGGTTGCCGACCCAGTCGAGGATCACGTGCAGGCCTTGCGCGTGCGCGGCCTCCACGAAGTGCTTGAAATCGGCCAGCGTGCCGAATTCCGGATTGACGGCCAGGTAGTCGCGCACGGCGTAGGGGCTGCCCAAGGCGCCCTTGCGTTTGACCTGGCCGATGGGATGGATGGGCATCAGCCAGAGGATGTCGACGCCGAGCGCCTTCAGGCGCGGCAGCTCGCGTTCGGCGGCGCGGAACGTGCCCTCCGGCGTGAACTGGCGGGTGTTGATCTGGTAGATGCTGGCGTTCTTGGTCCACTCGGCGTGATGGAACTGGACATAAGGTTTCGGCTGGTAGGCGTCGGGAGCGGCGGTGGCGGGCGCCAACACCGCTCCTGACAGCAGCAATGCCATCAGGAGCGTCTTCATCAGAACTTGTAGGTCAGGCCGAAGGTGTAGGTACGGCCGTACACCACCTTGTTGGTGATCTGCTTCGGATCGCTGGTGAATTCCTGGAACGGTTCATTGGTCCAGTTATGCCCCTGCACGAACACCGAGGTGCCTTTCAGCCAACCGCTCTGGAACTCGTAGGACGCCTGCAGGTCGACGATGGTTTCACCCTTGATGAAGGTGAACTGCGAATCGCTGCGGTAGTCCAGGATCTGGCCAACGAAGTCGGAACGGCGGTGCGCGGCCCAGGCCAGTTGCAGGCCGTGGTTCTCGTAGTAGACGCGCACGCTGCTGACGTTCTTCGACAGGCCAGGCAGGCCGATCTCGGCGACGGCGTTGTTGAACACCGGGCTGTTCGACGGCGACACGAAGCCGCTGGTCGGCAGCCGCACCGAGCTGTCGGTGAACGAATAGTTGGCGGCCACGCCGAAGCCGTCCAGCCAGTCGGTGGCCAGCGCGAACGGCACGTTCACGGCCAGCTCGTAGCCATGCATATTGCCGCCCGTGCCGTTTTGCGGCATGGTCAGGAAGCCGATGGTGGAGCCGGCGTAGGGACCGG
Source organism: Duganella paludis (assembly GCF_054461335.1). Taxonomy (NCBI): domain Bacteria; kingdom Pseudomonadati; phylum Pseudomonadota; class Betaproteobacteria; order Burkholderiales; family Oxalobacteraceae; genus Duganella; species Duganella paludis. The sequence goes on along the minus strand of NZ_CM136922.1, from coordinate 2,747,704 downwards.
TCGTCGGCAGCGGCGTGCTGGCACTGGTGTAAGGCTTGAAGTCGAACTGCATCGGCGCGTTGATGATGTAGTTGTCCAGCTTCTTGACGAAGGCGGCGGCGCTGACGTAGCCCTTCTTGCCGAAGTACTTCTCATACGACAGGTCGAGCGAACGCGCCTGGTACGGCTTCAGCTGCGGGTTGCCGGCGAAGCCGGACAGCGCCGGGGCCAGCGATGTAGCGTTCTGCACCGAGAAGTCGAGGCCGGCCTTCATGTTGTCGAGATTGGCGCGGGAGATCTGCTTGCCGGCGCCGAGGCGCAGCTTCTGCTCGTAGCCGAGGTCGAAGGCCACGTTCAGCGACGGCAACACGTTGGTGTAGCTGGTGCCGTCGCTGCGCACTTTGTACGGGCAGGTCTCGACCGTGATGCCCTTGCAATTGGCCAGATCGACCTGGTTGCCGGTGGATTCCTGCTTGGTGTTGACGATCTGCAGGCCGAAGTTGCCGGTGTAGGGCAGCGACCACAGGTTGCCGTCGAGGTCGGCCATGGCGTAGGCGGTGGCCACCTTCTCGCCGACAGTCCAGTCGCGCGCCAGCACGGTCGAATCGACCCAGCGGTTCAGTTCATAGATCGTGCCCAGCGTGCCGGTCGGATCGAACGAAGCGACAGGGATGCCGGAGGCGCCGGCCATTTCGGTGGCCGTGCCCGGGATGGCGGCGCTGGCGTAGCCGTCGCCGCCCTTGATCGACAGGCGGCCTTCCTGGCCGACGCGCGATTTGTCGCGCTTGGTGAAGTTGAGGCCGAAATGGGCGTTGGTCAGCGGACCCCAATCCAGTTCGCGGTGCGCACTCAGGCGGGCGGCCTTGACCGTGTCGTCGATGGTCGGCAGGGCCACGTAGCCGGCCTGCGGCGTCAGCGGTCCGCCGCCCCAGCCGTCGACGTCGGTCAGCAGCGCCACTTTGCGGTCGGCGTAGCTGATGCTCGGCGTGTACTTCACATCGGAGAAGTTCTTGCCGTCGAAGCCGGTGTACGACACCGAGGCCAGCTGACTGGCCGGCGTGTTGCCCGGCTGGCCGGCCGTGGTCTCGTAGTTGGAGATGCGCTTGACACCGTGCGAGTACGACAGGTCGCCTTCCACGCGCCATTGGTCGTCGAGCTTCAGTTCGTTGTTCCAGCCGATCGAGGTCAGCTTGTCCTTGGCGCGGTACAGGTGGTTGCGCACGTCGGCCTTGTAATTGCTGATGGTGCCGCTGGTGGCGATGCCGTTGGCCACCACCGCGTTGCTCAGCACGCCGTTCGGATCGTACAGGCCGGTGCTGCCGGCCACCGCGCCTTCGATGCCGGTTTTCTTGGTGCTCTCGTCGCCACGGGAGTAGAACACGTCCAGGGTCGAGCGGAATTTCTGGTTGGGCCTGTATTGCAGGGTCAGCGCCGCGCCGTCGCGGTCGCTCTTGCGGCGCGCGGTTTCGGCCAGGAAGCCGGATGGCGCCTTGGCGGTGCCGCCGTTGTAGGCCATGTCGGTGGTGCCGCCGCCCCAGCTGTCGAATTTCAGTTCGCCGCCGTTATCCTGCTTGAACGAGGTCAGGCCGATCGACAGGCCGATCGTGCGGTTGGCGAACTGGTCCACGTAACTGAAGGTGGTGCGGTGGCCGGAACCGAGGTCGGAACCGGAATCGAAGCCGATGCGCTCCTTGCGCGCCGAGGCCGCCAGCACGCGCTGGCCGAAGTCGAGCGGACGCAGGGTGCGCAGGTCGATGGTCGAGGCCAGGCCCTGGCCCATCAGGCTGGCGTCCGGCGTCTTGTACACCAGTACCGAACCGGTCAGCTCGGACGGGAACAGGTCGAACTCGGGGCTGCGGGCGTCGCTGGTGGATGCTTGCTCGCGGCCGTTGAGCAGGGCGCCGTTGAAGCTTGGCGACAGGCCGCGCACCGACACTTCGGTGGCCTTGCCGTTGGTCTTGTTGCGCTGGGTGGTCACGCCGGACAGGCGCGAGATCGACTCGGCCACGGTGTTGTCGGGCAGCTTGCCGATGTCTTCGGCGGAGATCGCCTCGACGATGGAGCTGGCGTTCTTCTTGATCGAGATGGCTTGCTCGATGCCGCGGCGGATGCCGGCCACGGTCACGGTGGCCAGTTCGCCGTCGGCCGAGGCCGGCGTGGCCTTGGCGTCCTTCTGCTCGTCGGCGGATTGGGCGGTCTGGGCGTGGGCGGCAGCGCCCAGCAGCATCAGTGCGCAGGCGGCAGCCAGCGGGCTGAGCCGGAATGAGGTCATGGTGGTCATACGTCTCCTAAGAATTATTGTGATTGCAGGACGCATGTTGTAACAGCACTAAAACATGGTCAACGACGGCGTGGCCTCCGGCTAAAGGAAGCGTGAAGGTTGATCGCCAAGTCCCTGATTTCGCGGCAGATCCTGCCTTGTGGCGTTTTGCAGACGTCGCCGTAATTTAACTACAAAGCTTGCTACACTTTCAGCATGAAAATACTAATGATAGAAGACGACCTGGCCATCGGTCGCGCCTTGCTGGCGGTGTTCCAGGACGAGGGTCACGCGGTGGTGTGGCTGCGCCTGGCGGACGGCGTGCTGGCGCGCCTGCAAGCCGAAACTTTCGACGCCGTGCTGCTCGATCTCGGCCTGCCCGACGGCGACGGCGCGCAACTGCTGCGGCAACTGCGCGCTCTGGGCTTGAGCCTGCCGGTATTGATCATGACCGCGCGCGACAGCCTGGAAGACCGCCTCAACGGTTTTAACACGGGCGCGGACGATTACCTCATCAAACCGTTTGAAATTCCCGAACTGCTGGTGCGGCTGCGCGCGGTGGTGCGGCGCGCCAACGGCAACGCCAACGGCGGCTGGAGTTTCGGCGAACTGGTGCTGGACGAAGGCCGCATGCTGGTCACGCGCGCAGGCGCACCGGTCGCCTTGTCGCGCACCGAGTTCGCGCTGCTGCTGGCCCTGGTGAAGGAATCGGGCCGGGTGCTCACGCGCGCCGAGCTGGAGCAAGGCGTGCTGCCGCACAGCGAAGGGCAGACGCTGGACGTGCACATCTCCAACCTGCGCAAGAAAATCGGCGAGCGCTTGATCCGCACCGTGCGCGGGGTCGGCTACATGGCGCAGCGTCCGCATGAATAAGCTGCCCTCGTCGCTGTTCCGCCGGCTGATGCTGGGCTTCTCGGCCGTGATCGCCCTGGTGGCGCTGGCCGGCTTCACCTATGTGGCGGTGGAAGCCAAGATCACGCAGCGCACCCGCACCGCCAGCGAGAACGCCGCGCACACGCGCGAAGTGCTGCTGCACCTGAGCGAAATCGCCGGCGACCGCGAGCGCGTGCAGCGCGCGGCGGCCACGCTGGAAGCGGTGCGGCGCGACATGTTCCGCGAGCTGGACTACCACTCGCGCGTGCGGTTGCGCGTGTGGCAGCACGGCGCGCTGGTGTACAACTCGCTGCCGGCGCTGCCCGATGTGTTGCCGACGGCCGGCACGGCGGCGGCCGGCAGGGCCAACGCCTGGGTCAGCGCGGTCGAACGCGACGCGGTCAGCGGGCTGGTGGTCGAGCGCAGCCATGAGGTGGATGATGAATGGATGCTGAGTTTTTCCGGTGTCAGTTTTTTGCTGTCGTCGACCATATTCAGTTTGCCCTTGCTGCTGTTGCCGGCGTGGCTGATCGTCGGCATCGGGCTGCGGCCGTTGCGTTCGATCGCCGAGCAGATCGAAGCGCGCGCGGTGTCGGACCTGACGGCGCTGCCGGCTTCGCCGTACCGGGAATTGTCGCCGCTGGTGGATGCTATCAATCGCTTGATGATGCGGCTGAGCCAGCGCATCGAGCGCGAGCATGAGTTCCTGACCGACGCGGCGCATGAGTTGAAGACGCCGCTGGCGGCGATCCAGATCAATGCGCATCTGTTGTTGAGCCGCAGCGTGGCCGAGCACGCCGAGCGTCATGCCGAAGCGGGGCAGGGCTTGCGTGAGGGTGTGGCGCGGGCCACGCACATGGTGCATCAGTTGCTGGCGTATGAGCGGGCGCGGGCGGAGCCGAACGCGGAACCGCCGCCGCATACGGAGCTGGGCGGGTTTGTGCGTAGCCGGCTGGCATCGGCGGTGCCGCTGGCCATGCAGCGCGGGATCGACATCGAGTTTCAGTCGGAGGCCGAGTGCGGCATGGCCTTGCACGTGGAGAGCATGGCGGCGTTGCTGGATAATCTGATCAGCAATGCGATCAAGTATTCGCCGGAGAATGGGCGGATTGTGGTGGGCTTGCGGGCCGAGGGCGATGGATGCCGGCTGACCATTGCCGATCAGGGGCCGGGGATCGCGGCGGAATTGCAGCAAAAGGTGTTCGAGCGGTTTTACCGGGTGCCGGGGCAGGAGCAGTTGGGGAGCGGCTTGGGCTTGGCGATCGCCGAGCGTGCGGCCGAGCGCAATGGCGGGACGATCACCCTGTCCCGCGCGGAAGGCGGGATCGGCCTGCTGGTAAGCGTATTCCTCCCGCGCGCGCTTTAGGGTTGTTGGCAAATATGTCATAGAATATGGATTCCATTGCTCTAAAGAATTGCTGATGAAATCCAAACTGATGATTGCCGCCGTGGTGGCTGCGTTGGCGGCCGGCGGCGCGTATCTGGCGCTGCGCGGCACACCTTCGGCCGCGCCAGCCGCCACGGCTCCCGTCGCCGTGCCTGCCGTACAGCCCGAATTGCAGGCACTGCTGGCCAACTACCGCAAGATCATCGTGCTGCTGGCCGACGAAAAGACGCTCAGCGACACCGAACGCAAGGCGGCCAATCAGGTCGGCCAGTCGCTATTCCACGAAAACCTGGAACGGCAGTCGCGCCTGCAGCCACTGCTGGCGCAAACCCACGCCCTGCCGCCGCAACAGCGCGAGCCGGCGCTCGATGCGTTGCTGTCGTACATCGAATCGGCGCCGGACTTGTACGATGCGGACCGGCTGGCGTTCCGCGAAGTGCTGCTGGCGATGCAGAAGCTGGCTGCAGCCGATCAGACGCTGCCGGCCATCAAGCTGCACAAGCGCGTCAGCGAAGACCTGGTGGCGCTGGAAGACATCGAAAAGCAGTACGACAAGGAGATCAGCGACATCTTCTCGCGCTTCGAAGCGCGCGCCATTACGCCCAAGCGTGAAAAGTGGGACGACTATGTGGCCCATCTGCGCAAGCTGTACAGCCGCGAGCAGATACTCAAGGACTATGGCGTCATCACGCCGTATCCGCAGCCTGCGGCCAGCGCGGCCCCCGCCACGCCATCCACGCCGTCCAACAAGGAAATCTTCGGCTACGGGCTGCCGCCGAAAACCGTGGTGCTCACCTTCGACGACGGTCCGCACGGCACCTATACCGAGGAAGTCGCCGCCATCCTCAAGCAATACAATGTGCCGGGCGTGTTCTTCGAGGTCGGCCAGAACGTCGGCCGCTACAAGGCCCAGAGCAAGCGCCTGATCGATGCCGGCCATACCGTCGGCAACCACAGTTACAGCCATGCGTTGCTGTCCAAGCAGAGCGGCGACAAGCTGTACGGCGAAATCGCCAATGCCGACAGCGCGCTCAAGGCCGCCGATGAACGGCGCTCGCCGCTGTTCCGTTTCCCCTACGGCGCCCACAATGCCGAAGGCCTGGAGGTGCTGTCCAAGCTGGGCCTGCGCTCGGTGATGTGGAATGTGGACTCGATGGACTGGGCCGATCCGGTGCCGAGCTCGATCGCCAACCGCGTGCTGACCACGCTGGGCAAGGAGCAGCGCGGCATCATCTTGTTCCATGACATCCACGAGCGCAGCGTCAAGGCCTTGCCGATGGTGCTCGATAAATTGATCGCGGACGGTTACAGCTTTGCCACCTGGGACGGCCAGGACTTCAAGGTGACCAAGGGCGGGGCGCAGCCCGAGCCGGAGAAGATCGCGGTCAGCACCGGCTATGCCAACAGCTATGCGGTGGTGATCGGCATCAACGATTATCAGAAGTGGCCCAAGTTGCAGTACGCAGTGCAGGACGCCAAGGCGATCCGCGAAACGCTGGTGTCCCGCTTCGGCTTCGCCAGCGAGCGCGTGTTCACGCTGACCAATGGCGAGGCGACCCGCAACAATATTCTGGCGGTGTTCCACGACAAGTTGGCCGAGGCCAAGCTGAAGAAGGATGACCGCATCTTCGTGTTCTTCGCCGGCCACGGCGCCACGCGGCAGCTGTCCTCCGGCCGCAACCTCGGCTACATCATTCCGGCCGATTCCGATCCGCAGCAAGTGAGCGTCGATGCGATTCCGATGACCGATCTGCAGAACATCGCCGAGAGCCTCAACGCCAAGCACGTGCTGTTCGTGATGGATGCCTGCTACAGCGGCCTGGGCTTGACGCGCGGCGGCGGCAGCAACGCCTTCCTGCGCGACAACGCGCGCCGCATCGGCCGCCAGATGCTGACCGCCGGCGGCGCCGACCAGATGGTGGCCGATGGCGGCCCGGGCGGCCACTCGGTGTTCACCTGGACCTTGCTGCAGGCGTTGAACGGCAAGGCCGATCTCAACGGCGACGGCCTGATCACCGGCACCGAGCTGGCCGCGTATGTGGCGCCGGCAGTGGCCAGCGTGTCGCAGCAGACGCCGGCGTTCGGCAGTTTGCCCGGCTCCGAGGGCGGCGAGTTCGTATTCCAGTTGCCGGTCGAGGCCGAGTTCCTCAGCGCGCAATCGACGCAACTGGCGCCGGACGCGATCGCCATGAACAGCAAGCTGGACAGCGGCCGCAGCCAGCAGACCGAGGGCAACACGGTCGTCATCAAGAATTTGACCGGCGGGGAACAGACGATCGTGGCGGCCAAGCCGGTGGAAGCGTCGGCACGCCAGCTGGCGCAGCGCGCCAACGACAAGGGCCTGCAGCTGTACAAGGAGAAGCAGTACGCGCAGGCGGAAGCCGCATTCACCGAAGCGTTGAAGTACCGTCCCGACTTCGGGCTGGCGGCGAACAACCTGGGCTTCGTCTACTACAAGCAGGAAAAGTATGCGGAAGCGGCGCGCTGGTTCGAGAACACCGTGCAGATCGACGCCTCGCGCGCGATCGCCTACCTGAATCTGGGCGACGCCCGCATGCGGCAGAACGACCAGGAAAAGGCGCGCAAGGCCTACACCAGTTTCCTGGAACTCGCCCCCTCCCACCCGAGCGCGGCGTATGCCCGCGAGCAGTTGAAAAAGCTGTAGCGTCTCGCTGCACCTAGTCGCTGCCGGCCCGCTCGATCACCAGGATGCGCGCCTGGCCGCGCGGGTGGGCGCAGTGCGCGTCGCCCTCGGCCGCGAAGAAGATGTCGCCGGCTTGCAGGGGCGCCACGTGTTCGACGCCATCGACGCGATAGTGCATGTCCACCACACCATCCATCACGGCAAACACCTCATCGCCGTCGTTGATGTGCCAGCGGTAGGGCTGGTCGGTCCAGTGCAGGCGCACGGTGGCGTCGGGGATGGCGGCGATCTGTTCGGCGCCCCAGGCGCGCGTGGCCGTGAACTCCGTGCTGCGCACCAGCTTCATGCTTCGTTCCAGTCGTATTCCATCTGGCGCGCGGTGCGCACGGCCAGGTCGCGGCCGGCCAGCCGCGCCACCAGGTGCAGCGACATGTCGATGCCGGCCGAGATGCCGCCCGAGGTCACCACGCGGCCGTTGTCGACCCAGCGGCGCTCGCTGCGCACCTCGACTTGCGGCCAGCCCTGGCGCAGCTCGTCCAAGTCTTCCCAGTGGGTGGTGGCTGGCTGGCCGTCCAGCAGGCCGGCTTCGGCCAGCAGCAGGGCGCCGGTGCAGACCGAAGCCGTCAGTTCGCTGGCGCGCGCCATGCCGGCGATCCAGGCGATCACCTCCGGCCGCGCCAGCTCGGCGCCGACCACGCCGCCGGGGATGATCAGGACGTCGATGGCGCCGCAATCGCCGAAGTCGGATTCCGGCCGCAGTTCCAGCCCGGCGCGGGCGATCACCGGCGCGCGGCTGGCGCCGATGGTGCGGACGCGGAACGGCGCCTCGCCGCCCGGCGCCAGCTTGCCAGCCACGCGCGTGGCGCAGGTGAAGACTTCGTAAGGTCCGGAAAAGTCCAGAACTTCAACGTTGTCGAATATGTAAATGCCTATGGTGCGTGTCATGTGCGGCCTCCGGTTGTGAGGTCCCATGGTGCCATCGCCGTGCTTGACACAAATGACATTCATGGTTGAATATCTGCCACATGACAACCACTATCTGGCTGCTGGTCTATCCGGGCTTCGTGCTGCTGGACGCCACCGGCCCCGCCCAGGTGTTCTGCACCGCCAACGATGACGCGCGCGACGCCGGCCGTCCCGAGCCGTATCGCATCCGCATGGTGTCGCCGGCCGGCGGCGCCGTCGCCTCGACCGCCGGCGTCACCGTCCTGACCGAAGCGCTGCCGCCGGCGGACCAACTGGCCGGCGCCACCCTGCTCGTGTCCGGCGGGCGCGGCCTGGAAAACGGCGACAGCCCGGTGCTGGCCCCGGCCGTGCTGGACTGGGTGAGGGCGGGCGCCACCTGCCTCGCCCGCTGCTGTGCGGTCTGCACCGGCGCTTTCGTGCTGGCGCGCGCCGGCCTGCTGGACGGCCGCCGCGCCGTCACCCACTGGCTGGACGCCGCCGCCCTGCAGGCCCAGCATCCAGCCATCACGGTGCAGGACGACGCTATATATATGCGCGACGGCGCCTTCTACACCTCGGCCGGCATCGCCGCCGGCATGGATCTGGCGCTGGCCCTGGTGGAAGAGGACCAGGGCCGCGCCGCCGGGCTGGCGGCGGCCAAGCGGCTGGTGATCTTCTTCAAGCGTCCCGGCGGCCAGCGCCAGTTCAGCTCGGAGTTGCTGGCGCAGGCCGATCCGCAGGGCTTGCATGGCCGGCTGACCGACTGGCTGCGCGCGCGCCTGCAGCAGCAGCCGGACGTGGAACAGATGGCGGCCGCTTGCGCCCTGTCGGTGCGCACCCTGCACCGGCGCCTGCAGCAGGAGGCTGGCATTTCTCCGGCCCAGCTGCTGCAGCGGCTGCGCATGGAGGCGGCTTGCGCGCTGCTTGAACGGCCCGGCATGACGGTCAAGCGGGCCGCCCACCAGAGCGGCTTCGGCAGCGAGTACAATCTGCGGCGCGCATTTGCCGCGCAACTGGGCGTCGCGCCCAGCGACTACCAGGCCCGCTTTGGCTGAAGGGAAATATATGCGTGAATTCGAGACATGGCTGGCCCGGGTTTTACTGCTGAACAGCGCGCTGGCGCTGGGCGTGTGCCTTGGCCTGCTCGGCGCGCCGCTGGCCGACGCCGATCGCTATGTGGTGTTCGGCGCCGCTTTGCTGGGCTTCCTGGCGGCCGTGGCGTCGCTCAAGCGCTGGCGTCTGGGCGCGTGGGGCGGCGGGTTGTACTACGCCCTGCAACTGGCCAGCTATTTCCCCGCCGACGGCAGCTGGCAGTTCAGCGTCAAAGCCGGCCTCAGTATCGGGCTGGTGTTGCACCTGGCCAACGGCGTGCTGGTCTTCAACCTGGTGGCCGCCGCCCTGCTGGCCGCCACCGCCATCCTGCTGCGCTGGCGCCCGCCGGCGAGCGTCATCCGCTTGTCATAGTCGCGCGCTACAATTAAAAATTGCTAAGTGGCAATTTTATTGTGTATTTGCGCTCGAAAATTGCATGCGTGATCACACCATAATCACTGATTAATCATGTTGTTACGACAGGTTGCGTAGGTACGACATCACGCAATAAAAATTCCACTGGGCAATTACTCAATATATAATGAATGGTTGGAATTGCCTGCTCAGCGTGCGTCACCCGCGCGATTGTTCTGGAATGCGGGATGTTTCATTGCTGAAAAAAAGTTTACTTAATGAAAGTCCGAAAACCGTCGTTATATACAGAACGGAATGGAGTTTGCACTCCGCTCGGCATAAATTGCTTTTGAGAAATACCTGCTCTGGGATGCTCTGACGATGCTGGTCTGGCCCGGTGGCATAGAGATAAAAACCGATTTTTTAGATCATCGACAAACCAAAACAGGGCTTGAGTCGCGGGCTGCAGACCGCGGGTCGAGTGCGCTCTGAGTATGGCCGTACCCTCCAGGAGAAATTAGAATGAGCAGCATTTTCGTCAACTTTAGCACCGCGCAAATCGCGGCTGCCTCGACTTCTCAAATCACGTCCTTGGGGACGGAGGACATCGCGGGGCTCAATTCTGATCAATTCCAAGCGTTCACGACCAACCAAATCCAGGCCCTGACGACCACGGCCCTCGCCGGCGGCTTGACCAGCGCCCAAGCGCCGTACATGACCGCCAACCAGGCCGGCGCCCTGTTGTCGAACCAGTTGGCGGTGCTCACCACCTCCAGCGTGGCCACGCTAGCCACCGCCGGCATCGCGGCGCTATCGACCAACAGTATTGCCGGTCTGTCCGTCAACCAGACCAAAGCCCTGACCACCGACCAGATCGTCGCCTTGTCGGCCAACGTCGCCGGCGCCCTCGGCACGGCCCAGGTTGCTGCCCTGAGCTCCACCCAGGTCGCCGTGCTGGAAACTGCCGACCTCGGCGCCATCAAGACCGCGGCCATCGCCGCGCTGAGCACCAGCCAGGTCGCTGCACTGACCACCCTGCAATTGTCGACCCTGGCGACCGCCTCGCTGAGCGCTCTGAGCACCAGCGGCATCGCCGCGCTGGACACCGAACAAGTCGTGGCGCTGACCGGCGCCCAACTGGGCAGCCTGACGAACGCCCAGTTCGCAGCCCTGAGCAGCAACGCCATCGGCGCGATCGAGACCGCCGACCTGTCGGGCCTGACCACCAACGAAATCGCCGTACTGCGCACCGCCCAGCTGGCTGGCCTGACGGCCGCCCAACTGGCACTGCTGTCGACCAATCAGATCGTGGCATTGAGCACCGGTTCTGCCGCCGTTCTGAGCACCGCGCAAGTGGCCGCGCTGACCGCTGCCCAAGCCGGCGTGCTGAGCGCCGCACAAGTGGTCGCGTTGTCGACCAACGCCACCGCTGCACTGGAGACGGCCGACTTCGCCGCCCTGAGCACCGCCGCCGTCGCCGCGCTGACCGCTGCGCAAGTGAAAGCGCTGACCACCCAACAAATCGTAGCGCTGACCGCCAATCAGGCCGGCGCGCTGAGCACCGCCCAAGTGGCCGGCCTGTCGACCGACGATGTGGCTGCATTGGAAACGGCTGACCTGGGCGCGATCAAGACCGCCGCCATCGCCGCCCTGAGCACCGCCCAGGTTGCCGCGCTGAGCACCCTGCAACTGTCGACCCTGGCAACCGCCTCGCTGACGGCCCTGACCACCGGCGGCATCGCCGCGCTGGGCACCAGCCAAGTGGCAGCCCTGACCGGCGGCCAACTGGGCAGCCTGACCACCGCGCAATTTGCCGCGCTGAGCAGCAACGCCATCGGCGCGATTGAAACCGCCGACCTGGCCAGCCTGACCACCAGTGAGATCGCCGTGCTGCGCACGGCCCAGCTGGCCGGCCTGACCGCCGCCCAACTGGCGCTGCTGTCGACCAACCAGATCGTTGCCCTGAGCACTGCTGCCACCGCCGCGCTGAGCACCGCCCAAGTGGTGGCGCTCACCGCCGCCCAAGCCGGCGTGCTGAGCGCCGCGCAAGTGGTCAGCCTGTCGACCAATTCGGTCGCCGCGCTGGAAACGGCCGACTTCGCCGCATTGAGCACCAACGCGATTGCCGCGCTGACCGCCGCACAAGTCAAAGCACTGACCACCCTGCAGATCGTTGCGCTGACCGCTGGTCAAGCCGGCGCACTGAGCACCGCGCAAGTAGCCGGCCTGTCGACCGACGACGTAGCGGCACTGGAAACCGCCGACCTCGGCGCGATCAAGACCGCCGCCATCGCCATCCTGGGGACCTCGCAAGTCGCAGCCCTGAGCACCCTGCAGCTGTCGACCCTGGCGACCGCTTCGCTGACCGCCCTGAGCACCGGCGGCATCGCCGCATTGGACACCGAGCAAGTCGTCGCCCTGACCGGCGCCCAACTGGGCAGCCTGACCACCGCCCAATTTGCCGCACTGAGCAGCAACGCCATCGGCGCCATCGAAACCGCCGACCTGGCCAGCCTGACCACCAATGAAATCGCTGTGCTGCGCACGGCGCAGGTGGCCGGCCTGACCGCCGCCCAAGTGGCGCTGCTGTCGACCAACCAGATCGTTGCCCTGAGCACCGCTGCCACCGCCTCCCTGAGCACTGCCCAAGTGGTGGCACTGACCGCCGCCCAAGCCGGCGTGCTGAGCACCGCGCAAGTGGCCAGCCTGTCGACCAACGCGATCGCCGCGCTGGAAACGGCCGACTTCGCCGCCCTGAGCACTAACGCCATCATCTCGCTGACCCCGGCGCAGATGAAAGCCCTGACCACCCAGCAGATCGTTGCGCTGACCGTCGGCGAAGCTGCCGCGCTGAGCACCGCGCAAGTGGCCGGCCTGTCGACCACCAACGTGGTGGCACTGGAAACCGCCGACCTGGGCGCGATCAAGACCGCCGCCATCGCCGCCTTGGGTACCGTCCAGGTCGCCGCGCTGACGACCCTGCAACTGTCGACCCTGGCAACCGCTTCGCTGACCGCCCTGAGCACCGGCGGCATCGCCGCGCTGGACACCGAACAAGTTGTCGCCCTGACCGGCGGCCAACTGGGTAGCCTGACCACCGCGCAATTTGCCGCGCTGAGCAGCAACGCCATCGGCGCGATTGAAACCGCCGACCTGGCCAGCCTGACCACCAGCGAGATCGCCGCACTGCGCACGGCCCAGCTGGCCGGCCTGACCGCCGCCCAACTGGCGCTGCTGTCGACCAACCAGATCGTTGCCCTGAGCACCGCTGCCACTGCCGCACTGAGCACCGCCCAAGTGGTGGCGCTGACCGCCGCGCAAGCCGGCGTGCTGAGCGCCGCACAAGTGGTCAGCCTGTCGACCAACTCGATCGCCGCGCTGGAAACGGCTGACTTCGCCGCACTGAGCACCAACGCGATTGCCGCGCTGACCGCCGCGCAAGTCAAAGCACTGACCACCCTGCAGATCGTTGCGCTGACCGCTGGTCAAGCCGGCGCACTGAGCACCGCGCAAGTGGCTGGCCTGTCGACCGACGACGTGGTGGCACTGGAAACCGCCGACCTCGGCGCGATCAAGACCGCCGCCATCGCCATCCTGGGGACCTCGCAAGTCGCAGCCCTGAGCACCCTGCAGCTGTCGACCCTGGCGACCGCTTCGCTGGCCGCCCTGAGCACCGGCAGCATCGCCGTGCTGGACACCGAGCAAGTCGTAGCACTGACCGGCGCCCAGCTGGGCAGCCTGACCACGGCCCAGTTCGCAGCCTTGAGCAGCAACGCCATCGGCGCCATCGAAACCGCCGACCTGGCCAGCCTGACCACCAATGAAATCGCCGCGCTGCGCACCAGCCAGCTGGCCGGCTTGACCGCCGCCCAGGTGGCCCTGCTGTCGACCAACCAGATCGTTGCGCTGAGCACCGCTGCTACCGCCTCCCTGAGCACTGCTCAGGTAGTCGCGTTGACCGCCGCCCAAGCCGGCGTGCTGAGCACCGCGCAAGTGGCCAGCCTGTCGACCAACGCGATTGCCGCGCTGGAAACGGCCGACTTCGCCGCCCTGAGCACCAATGCCATCATCTCGCTGACCCCGGCGCAGATGAAGGCGCTGACCACCCAGCAGATCGTTGCGCTGACCGTGGGCGAAGCTGCCGCGCTGAGCACCGCGCAAGTGGCCGGCCTGTCGACCACCAACGTGGTGGCTCTGGAAACCGCCGATCTGGGCGCGATCAAGACCGCCGCCATCGCCGCCTTGGGCACCGCCCAGGTCGCCGCGCTGACGACCCTGCAACTGTCGACCCTGGCAACTGCCTCGCTGGCAGCCCTGAGCACCGGCGGTATCGCCGCGCTGGACACCGAGCAAGTCGTCGCGCTGACCGGCGCCCAGCTGGGCAGTCTGACCACGGCCCAGTTCGCAGCCTTGAGCAGCAACGCCATCGGCGCCATCGAAACCGCCGACCTGGCCAGCTTGACCACCAATGAAATCGCCGCGCTGCGCACCGCCCAACTGGCCGGCCTGACCGCCGCCCAAGTGGCCTTGCTGTCGACCAACCAGATCGTTGCCCTGAGCACCGCCGCCGCCGCCGCACTGAGCACCGCGCAAGTGGTGGCGCTGACCGCTGCCCAAGCCGGCGTGCTGAGCACCGCGCAGGTGGCCAGCCTGTCGACCAACGCGATCGCCGCGCTGGAAACGGCCGACTTCGCCGCCCTGAGCACCAATGCCATCATCTCGCTGACCCCGGCGCAGATGAAAGCGCTGACCACCCAACAGATCGTTGCACTGACCGTCGGTGAAGCTGCTGCGCTGAGCACCGCGCAAGTGGCCGGCCTGTCGACCACCAACGTGGTTGCACTGGAAACCGCCGATCTGGGCGCGATCAAGACCGCCGCCATCGCCGCCTTGGGTACCGCCCAGGTTGCGTCGCTGACGACCCTGCAACTGTCGACCCTGGCAACGGCTTCGCTGGCAGCCCTGACCACCGGCGGCATCGCAGCCTTCGGCACCGACCAGGTTGTTGCCCTGACCGGCGGCCAACTGGGTAGCCTGACCACGGCCCAATTTGCCGCGCTGAGCAGCAACGCCATCGCCGCCATCGAAACCGCCGACCTGGCCAGCCTGACTACTAATGAAATCGCTGTGCTGCGCACGGCGCAGGTAGCCGGCCTGACCGCCGCCCAAGTGGCGCTGCTGTCGACCAACCAGATCGTTGCCCTGAGCACCGCTGCCACCGCTTCCCTGAGCACCGCTCAAGTAGTTGCGTTGACCGCTGCCCAAGCTGGTGTGCTGAGCACCGCGCAAGTTGCCAGCCTGTCGACCAACGCGATCGCCGCGCTGGAAACGGCCGACTTCGCCGCCCTGAGCACCAACGCCATCATCTCGCTGACCCCGGCGCAGATGAAAGCGCTGACCACCCAACAGATCGTTGCACTGACCGTCGGTGAAGCTGCCGCGCTGAGCACCGCGCAAGTGGCCGGCCTGTCGACCACCAACGTGGTTGCGCTGGAAACCGCCGATCTGGGCGCGATCAAGACCGCCGCCATCGCCGCTCTGGGCACCGCCCAGGTTGCCGCGCTGACGACCCTGCAACTGTCGACTCTGGCGACCGCCTCGCTGGCGGCCCTGACCACCGGCGGCATCGCAGCCTTCGGCACCGAGCAGGTCGTCGCCCTGACCGGCGGCCAACTGGGCAGCCTGACCACCGCGCAATTTGCCGCGCTGAGCAGCAACGCCATCGGCGCGATTGAAACCGCCGACCTGGCCAGCCTGACCACCAATGAAATCGCCGCGCTGCGCACCAGTCAGCTGGCCGGCCTGACCGCAGCCCAATTGGCGCTGCTGTCGACCAACCAGATCGTTGCGTTGAGCACCGCTGCCACCGCTTCCCTGAGCACTGCTCAAGTAGTCGCGCTGACCGCCGCCCAAGCCGGCGTGCTGAGCACCGCGCAAGTTGCCAGCCTGTCGACCAACGCGATTGCCGCGCTGGAAACGGCTGACTTCGCCGCCCTGAGCACTAACGCCATCATCTCGCTGACCCCGGCGCAGATGAAGGCGCTGACCACCCAGCAGATCGTTGCGCTGACCGTCGGCGAAGCCGCTGCGCTGAGCACCGCGCAAGTGGCCGGCCTGTCGACCACCAACGTGGCTGCGCTGGAAACCGCCGATCTGGGCGCGATCAAGACCGCCGCCATCGCAGCACTGGGTACTGCCCAGGTTGCGTCGCTGACGACCCTGCAACTGTCGACCCTGGCGACCGCCTCGCTGGCGGCCCTGACCACCGGCGGCATCGCAGCCTTCGGCACCGAGCAAGTCGTCGCCCTGACCGGCGGCCAACTGGGCAGCCTGACCACCGCGCAATTTGCCGCGCTGAGCAGCAACGCCATCGGCGCCATCGAAACCGCCGACCTGGCCAGCCTGACCACCAGTGAGATCGCCGTGCTGCGCACGGCCCAGCTGGCCGGCCTGACCGCCGCCCAACTGGCGCTGCTGTCGACCAACCAGATCGTTGCCCTGAGCACCGCTGCCACCGCCGCACTGAGCACCGCCCAAGTGGCCGCACTGACCGCCGCGCAAGCCGGCGTGCTGAGCGCCGCACAAGTGGTCAGCCTGTCGACCACTTCGGTCGCCGCGCTGGAAACGGCTGACTTCGCCGCACTGAGCACCAACGCGATTGCCGCGCTGACCGCCGCGCAAGTCAAAGCGCTGACCACCCAACAGATCGTTGCACTGACCGCAGGTCAAGCCGGCGCGCTGAGCACTGCGCAAGTGGCCGGCCTGTCGACCGACGACGTGGTGGCACTGGAAACCGCCGACCTCGGCGCGATCAAGACCGCCGCCATCGCCATCCTGGGGACCTCGCAAGTCGCAGCCCTGAGCACTCTGCAGCTGTCGACCCTGGCGACCGCTTCGCTGGCCGCTCTGAGCACAGGCAGCATCGCCGTGCTGGACACCGAGCAAGTCGTAGCGCTGACCGGCGCACAACTGGGCAGCCTGACCACGGCTCAGTTCGCAGCCTTGAGCAGCAACGCCATCGGCGCGATCGAAACCGCCGACCTGGCCAGCCTGACCACCAATGAAATCGCTGCGCTGCGCACCAGCCAGCTGGCCGGCCTGACCGCCGCCCAAGTGGCGCTGCTGTCGACCAACCAGATCGTTGCCCTGAGCACCGCTGCCGCCGCCGCACTGAGCACCGCCCAAGTGGTGGCGCTGACCGCTGCCCAAGCCGGCGTGCTGAGCACCGCGCAAGTGGCCAGCCTGTCGACCAACGCGATTGCCGCGCTGGAAACGGCCGACTTCGCCGCCCTGAGCACCAACGCCATCATCTCGCTGACCCCGGCGCAGATGAAAGCGCTGACCACTCAACAGATCGTCGCACTGACCGTCGGTGAAGCTGCCGCGCTGAGTACCGCGCAAGTAGCCGGCCTGTCGACCACCAATGTGGTTGCACTGGAAACTGCCGATCTGGGCGCGATCAAGACCGCCGCCATCGCTGCCTTGGGCACCGCCCAGGTTGCCGCGCTGACGACCCTGCAACTGTCGACCCTGGCAACCGCTTCGTTGGCAGCCCTGACCACCGGCGGTATCGCAGCCTTCGGCACCGAGCAAGTCGTCGCCCTGACCGGCGGCCAACTGGGTAGCCTGACCACCGCGCAATTTGCCGCGCTGAGCAGCAACGCCATCGGCGCGATTGAAACCGCCGACCTGGCCAGCCTGACCACCAATGAAATCGCTGCGCTGCGCACCAGCCAGCTGGCCGGCTTGACTGCCGCCCAAGTGGCGCTGCTGTCGACCAATCAGATCGTTGCCCTGAGCACCGCTGCCACCGCCTCCCTGAGCACTGCCCAAGTGGTGGCACTGACCGCCGCCCAAGCCGGCGTGCTGAGCACCGCGCAAGTGGCGAGCCTGTCGACCAACGCGATTGCCGCGCTGGAAACGGCCGACTTCGCCGCCCTGAGCACCAACGCCATCATCTCGCTGACCCCGGCGCAGATGAAAGCGCTGACCACTCAACAGATCGTTGCACTGACCGTCGGTGAAGCTGCCGCACTGAGCACCGCGCAAGTGGCCGGCCTGTCGACCACCAACGTGGTTGCACTGGAAACCGCCGATCTGGGCGCGATCAAGACCGCCGCCATCGCCGCCTTGGGTACCGCCCAAGTCGCCGCGCTGACGACCCTGCAACTGTCGACCCTGGCAACCGCCTCGCTGGCGGCCCTGACCACCGGTGGCATCGCAGCCTTCGGTACCGACCAGGTTGTCGCGCTGACCGGCGGCCAACTGGGTAGCCTGACCACGACGCAGTTTGCCGCGCTGAGCAGCAACGCCATCGGCGCCATCGAAACCGCCGACCTGGCCAGCCTGACCACCAATGAAATCGCTGCGCTGCGCACCAGCCAGCTGGCCGGCCTGACCGCCGCTCAACTGGCGCTGCTGTCGACCAACCAGATCGTTGCCCTGAGCACCGCTGCCACCGCTTCCCTGAGCACTGCTCAAGTAGTCGCGCTGACCGCTGCCCAAGCCGGCGTGCTGAGCACCGCGCAAGTGGCCAGCCTGTCGACCAATGCGATCGCCGCGCTGGAAACGGCCGACTTCGCCGCACTGAGCACCAACGCCATCATCTCGCTGACCCCGGCGCAGATGAAAGCACTGACCACCCAGCAGATCGTTGCGCTGACCGTCGGTGAAGCTGCCGCGCTGAGCACCGCGCAAGTGGCCGGCCTGTCGACCACCAACGTGGTTGCTCTGGAAACCGCCGATCTGGGCGCGATCAAGACCGCCGCCATCGCCGCTCTGGGCACCGCCCAGGTCGCCGCGCTGACGACTCTGCAACTGTCGACCCTGGCAACTGCCTCGCTGGCGGCCCTGACCACCGGCGGTATCGCAGCCTTCAGTACTGACCAGGTTGTCGCGCTGACCGGCGGCCAATTGGGCAGCCTGACCACGGCTCAGTTCGCAGCCTTGAGCAGCAACGCCATCGGCGCCATCGAAACCGCCGACCTGGCCAGCCTGACTACCAATGAAATCGCCGTGCTGCGCACGGCCCAGCTGGCCGGCCTGAGCGCCGCTCAATTGGCGCTGCTGTCGACCAACCAGATCGTTGCCCTGAGCACCGCTGCCACCGCTTCCCTGAGCACTGCTCAAGTAGTCGCGCTGACCGCTGCCCAAGCCGGCGTGCTGAGCACCGCGCAAGTGGCCAGCCTGTCGACCAACGCGATCGCCGCGCTGGAAACGGCCGACTTCGCCGCCCTGAGCACTAACGCCATCATCTCGCTGACCCCGGCGCAGATGAAGGCGCTGACCACCCAGCAGATCGTTGCGCTGACCG
This sequence comes from Duganella paludis, assembly GCF_054461335.1. Taxonomy (NCBI): domain Bacteria; kingdom Pseudomonadati; phylum Pseudomonadota; class Betaproteobacteria; order Burkholderiales; family Oxalobacteraceae; genus Duganella; species Duganella paludis. The sequence continues at coordinate 2,728,857 of NZ_CM136922.1, read as the reverse complement.
TCGGCGAAGCTGCCGCGTTGAGCACCGCGCAAGTGGCCGGCCTGTCGACCACCAATGTGGTTGCACTGGAAACCGCCGATCTGGGCGCGATCAAGACCGCCGCCATCGCCGCCTTGGGCACCGCCCAGGTTGCGTCGCTGACGACCCTGCAACTGTCGACGCTGGCGACCGCCTCGCTGGCGGCCCTGACCACCGGCGGCATCGCAGCCTTCGGTACCGACCAGGTTGTTGCTCTGACCGGCGGCCAACTGGGCAGCCTGACCACGACGCAGTTTGCCGCGCTGAGCAGCAACGCCATCGGCGCCATCGAAACCGCCGACCTGGCCAGCCTGACCACCAGTGAAATTGCCGCGCTGCGCACCAGCCAGCTGGCCGGCCTGACCGCCGCTCAACTGGCGCTGCTGTCGACCAACCAGATCGTTGCCCTGAGCACCGCTGCCACTGCCGCACTGAGCACCGCCCAAGTGGTGGCGCTGACCGCCGCGCAAGCCGGAGTGCTGAGCACCGCGCAAGTGGCCAGCCTGTCGACCAACGCGATCGCCGCGCTGGAAACGGCCGACTTCGCCGCCCTGAGCACTAACGCCATCATCTCGCTGACCCCGGCGCAGATGAAGGCGCTGACCACTCAGCAGATCGTTGCACTGACCGTCGGTGAAGCCGCTGCGCTGAGCACCGCGCAAGTCGCCGGCCTGTCGACCACCAACGTGGTTGCTCTGGAAACCGCCGACCTGGGCGCGATCAAGACCGCCGCCATCGCCGCCTTGGGCACCGCCCAGGTTGCATCGCTGACGACCCTGCAACTGTCGACCCTGGCAACGGCTTCGCTGGCGGCCCTGACCACCGGCGGCATCGCAGCCTTCGGTACCGACCAGGTTGTTGCCCTGACCGGCGGCCAACTGGGCAGCCTGACCACGACGCAGTTTGCCGCGCTGAGCAGCAACGCCATCGGCGCCATCGAAACCGCCGACCTGGCCAGCCTGACCACCAGTGAAATCGCCGCGCTGCGCACCAGCCAGCTGGCCGGCCTGACCGCAGCCCAATTGGCGCTGCTGTCGACCAACCAGATCGTTGCCCTGAGCACCGCTGCCACTGCCGCACTGAGCACCGCCCAAGTGGTGGCGCTGACCGCCGCGCAAGCCGGCGTGCTGAGCACCGCGCAGGTGGCCAGCCTGTCGACCAACGCGATCGCCGCGCTGGAAACGGCCGACTTCGCCGCCCTGAGCACCAACGCCATCATCTCGCTGACCCCGGCGCAGATGAAAGCGCTGACTACCCAGCAGATCGCTGCACTGACCGTCGGTGAAGCTGCCGCGCTGAGCACCGCGCAAGTGGCCGGCCTGTCGACCACCAACGTGGTTGCTCTGGAAACCGCCGATCTGGGCGCGATCAAGACTGCCGCGATCGCCGCTCTGGGTACCGCCCAGGTTGCGTCGCTGACGACCCTGCAACTGTCGACTCTGGCAACTGCCTCGCTGGCAGCCCTGAGCACCGGCGGTATCGCAGCGTTCGGCACCGACCAGGTTGTCGCCCTGACCGGCGGCCAACTGGGCAGCCTGACCGCCGCCCAGTTCGCAGCCTTGAGCAGCAACGCCATCGGCGCCATCGAAACCGCCGACCTGGCCAGCCTGACCACCAGCGAAATCGCCGTGCTGCGCACGGCCCAGCTGGCCGGCCTGACCGCCGCCCAACTGGCGCTGCTGTCGACCAACCAGATCGTTGCCCTGAGCACCGCTGCCACCGCCACGCTGAGCACCGCTCAAGTGGCTGCGCTGACCGCCGCGCAAGCCGGTGTGCTGAGCACCGCGCAAGTGGTCAGCCTGTCGACCAACTCGATCGCCGCGCTGGAAACGGCCGACTTCGCCGCCCTGAGCAGCAACGCCATCGGTTCGCTGACGGCAGCGCAGATGAAGGCGCTGACCACCCAGCAGATCGTGGCGTTGAGCGCTGGCCAAGCCGGCGCGCTGAGCACCGCGCAAGTGGCTGGTCTGTCGACCAACAACGTGGTGGCACTGGAAACCGCCGATCTGGGCGCGATCAAGACCGCCGCCATCGCCGCCTTGGGCACCGCCCAGGTCGCCGCGCTGACGACCCTGCAACTGTCGACGTTGGCAACCGCCTCGCTGGCAGCGCTGACCACCGGCGGCATCGCCGCGCTGGACACCGAGCAGGTCGTGGCACTGACCGGCGCTCAACTGGGTAGCCTGACCACCACGCAGTTCGCCGCGCTGAGCAGCAACGCCATCGGCGCCATCGAAACCGCCGACCTGGCCAGCCTGACCACCAGTGAGATCGCCGTGCTGCGCACGGCCCAGCTGGCCGGCCTGACCGCCGCCCAACTGGCGCTGCTGTCGACCAACCAGATCGTTGCCCTGAGCACCGCTTCCACCGCCGCGCTGAGCACCGCGCAAGTGGTGGCGCTGACCGCCGCCCAAGCCGGCGTGCTGAGCGCTGCGCAAGTGGTCAGCCTGTCGACCAACGCGGTTGCCGCGCTGGAAACGGCCGACTTCGCCGCGCTGAGCACCAACGCCATCGGTTCGCTGACGGCAGCGCAGATGAAGGCGCTGACCACCCAGCAGATCGTTGCGCTGACCAACGGCGAAGCCGCCGCGCTGAGCACCGCGCAAGTGGCGAACTTGTCGACCAACAATATCGCTGCACTGGAAACCGGCGACCTGGGCGCGCTCAAAACCGCCGTGCTGGCGACCTTGTCCACCAACCAGGTCCAGGCGCTGACCACCGCGCAGGTGAACACCCTGGCCACCGCCACCCTGGCGGCACTGAGCACCGGCAGCATTGCGGCGCTGACCACCGCCCAGGTGGTGGCCTTGACCGCGGCCCAGCTTGGCAGCCTGGCCACGGCGCAAATCACCGCGCTGTCCACCAGCAGTGTGGCGGCGATTGAAACCGCTGACCTGTCGGGCCTGACCACCAACGCGATGGGCGTGCTGCGCACCGCGCAGGTCGCCGCCCTGAGCACCACCCAGGTGGCCAACCTGTCGGCCAACCAAGTGGCGGCGCTGGGTACCAGCAGCGTGGTGTCGCTGAGCACCGACCAGATTGTGGCGCTGACCACCAGCCAGGTCTCGTCGCTGGGCACCACGCAACTGAGCGTGCTGAAAACGGCGCAGTTGGCGGCGATCGAAACGGCCGACATCGGTGTCATCAGCACCGCCGGCTTGACGGTGCTGACCAGCGCCCAGCTCGGCGCGTTGAGCGCCAGCCAGGCTGCCGCGCTGACCGCCAACCAGGTTGCCGCGCTGAGCTCGCGCCAGATCGTCGGCCTGAGCACGGCGGCGATCAACGGACTGGAAACGGCCGACCTGGCGGCGATGTCGACCAACGCCGTGGCCGGCCTGACGACGCGCCAGATTGCTGCGATCTCGACCCAAGGCATCGCCGGCATGACGACCAACCAGATCCACGCGCTGTCCACGCAGCAGATCCACGCGCTGAACTCGGCCCAGTTCCACGCCATGACCCCGAGCCAGACTTCGGCGCTGATCTCGCTGACGCCGATCGTGCTGGACCTGAACGGCGACGGCATCCAGACCGTCGGCATGGAGCAGGGCGTCGAATTCGACCTGCTGGCCAATGGCAGCCAAGTCAAGACCGGCTGGGTCAGCGGTGGCGACGGCTTGCTGGTCCTCGATCGCAACCATGATGGCGTGATCAACGATGGTCGCGAGCTGTTCGGTTCGGGCACCACGCTGGCCAACGGCACCAAGGCCGCCAACGGCTACGAAGCGATGGCCGAGCTCGACACCAACGGCGATGGCGTCATCGACAGTTCGGACAGCGCCTTCAGCAGCCTGCAGGTGTGGGTGGATGGCAACGGCGACGGCATCAGCCAGGCCGCTGAACTGCAATCCCTGGCGGACCTGGGCATCACCAAGCTGAATCTGGATGTCAAACAGACGCTGGAGGCCAGCGGCAACGGCAACTTCATCGGCGCCAAGTCGACCTTCGAGACCAGCGACGGCAAGACCCACCAGGCGGCCGACGTCTGGTTCCAGGTCGGCGCCGCCTCGCAGGCCCTGACCAGCAACGTCAGCGGCATGACCCAGGCCATGGCGACGTTTGCCGCCGGCAGCGGCGCCAGCGCACCGGCGGGCGGACAGCTGGATGTACGCGGTAGCGGCGTCAACGCCAATGCCGCCCAGCTGGCCGACGCGCTGAAACGCTACGGCGCCGACGGCAAGCCAGCCAGCCTCGATAGCACCGTGGTCGACAGCGAGCTGCGCCTCAAAGCGCTGCAAGGTGGCGCCCAAGGTTACCTCGCGGTACCGCACAAATAAGGCCTGCGGCAGCGTAGCAAGCTAAAAACGGCAAGGCGCAAGCCTTGCCGTTTTCATTTGTACAACAGATGCGCTGGCCCGCTTTTTGCCTTTCCACACATAAACAAAAACAGCTTAATGCGCTGCGGAAAAAAGTCGCTTTACGCTAAGCAGGCGTCGGGACGAACGGGAAGGCATGGTTGTGGTTTTTTTGCGCCGAACTTCGTTGTCTCCTGGAAAAAATAACGCAGTGCATCCTAAAGTTGTTATGGTAGTTGACGTTAAGAACTTAAGTAGCCTACCGGCAGTAAAACCATCGCCAGCAGTCCTCGACATACGCAGTCCCCCATAAAGAATCGGAGCCCACGGAAACCCCCCGTCGGCTCCGATGTTTGTCCCCATAGAACGTGTAGTGCCCTAGGAGAATGGAAATGAGCCTCATCACCAGCATGGAAACCCATCAGATCGCCGCACTGGCGACCTCCACCGTCGCCACCATGGCGACCAGTGATATAGCTGCGCTCAATACCCGACAATTCCAGGCCTTCACGACCGACCAGATTGGCGTCATGACGGCGGCCCACATTGTGGCCATGACCACCACCACCCTGGCCTATGGCTTGACCACTGACCAGATCGTGGCGCTGACCAGCAACCAGGTCGCGGCCCTGAGCTCGCGCCAAGTCGCGGCACTGTCGACCGACTCCATCGTGGCGCTGGAAACCAACGACTTGCAGGCGCTGAAAGCCACGGCGATCGTCGGCCTCACCACCAATCAGGTCAACACCCTGTCGACCAACCAAATCGTCGCGCTGCAAAGCGCCCAGGTGGCCGCCTTGGGCAGCAACCAGGTCGCCGCGCTGGGCACGTCGGCGCTCGCCGCACTGGAAACGGCCGACCTGCTGGCCCTGAAAACCGGCAACATTGCCATCCTCAATACCGACCAGATCGGCGCCCTGACCACCGACCAGGTCGGCGTGCTGACCAGCGGCCAGATCGCCGCGTTGAGCACCAACAGCCTGGCCTACGGCCTGAGCACCGACCAGTTGGTGGCCCTGAGTTCGAGCCAGTTGGCCGGCCTGAGCACGCTGCAATTCGGCGCGCTGTCGACCAACAATGTGGCCGCCATCGAGACGGCCGACCTGATCGCCCTGAAAACCAGCGTCATTGCGACCCTGAAATCGTCCCAGCTGGCCGCCTTGACCACCGACCAGATCGGCAACCTGACCAGCGGCCAAGTGGTCGCCCTGAGCAGCGCCAGCATCGGCGCGCTGAGCACCAACCAGGTCGTGGCCCTGACCAGCAGCCAGGCCGCCGTATTGAGCTCGGCCCAGTTCGCCGCACTGAGCACCGACAGCATCGTCGCCCTGCAAACCGACGACTTGCAAGCCCTCAAGGCCAGCACCTTCGCCGCCCTGTCGACCGCGCAAGCGGCCAACCTGTCGACCGACCAGATCGTCGCTCTGACCAGCGCCCAAGTCGGCGTGCTGACCAGCAAGCACGTTGCCGCCCTCGGCACCTCGGCCATCGCCGCCATCGAGACGGCCGACCTGGCCGCCCTGAAAACCGGCGGCATCGCCGTGCTGAGCACCGACCAGGTCGGCGCCCTGACGACCGACCAGGTCGGCGTGCTGAGCAGCGCCCAGATCGCTGCCCTGAGCACCACCAGCCTGGCCTACGGCCTGACCACCAACCAGGTTGTGGCGATGAGCTCGTCCCAACTGGCGGGCCTGACCACCACCCAATTCGGCGCGTTGTCGACCGACGCGGTAGCCGCCATCGAGACGGCCGACCTGATCGCCCTCAAAACCAGCGTCATCGCGACCCTGAAGTCGTCCCAGCTGGCCGCCCTGACCACCGACCAGATCGGTAATCTGACCAACGGCCAAGTGGCCGCCCTGAGCAGCGCCAGCGTTGCCGCACTGAGCACCAACCAGGTCGTGGCGCTGACCAGCAACCAGGCCGCCGTGCTGAGCTCCGGCCAGTTCGCCGCGCTGAGCACCGACGCCATCGTCGCCCTGCAAACCGACGACCTGCAAGCCATCAAGGCCAGCACCTTCGCCGCGCTGACCACCGCCCAGGCGGCCAACCTGTCGACCGACCAGATCGTTGCCCTGAGCAGCGCCCAGGTCGGCGTCCTGACCAGCAAGCATGTCGCCGCGCTGGGCACCTCGGCCATCGCCGCGATCGAAACGGCGGATCTGGCTGCGCTGAAAACCGGCGGCATCGCGGTCCTCAGCACCGACCAGGTCGGCGCCTTGACGACCGACCAGGTCGGCGTGCTGACCAGCGCCCAGATCGGCGCGCTGAGCACCAACAGCCTGGCCTACGGCCTGACCACCAACCAGGTCGTGGCGATGAGCTCGGCCCAGCTGGCCGGCCTGACCACCACCCAGTTCGGCGCGCTGTCGACCGACGCCATTGCCGCCATCGAGACGGCCGACATCATCGGCCTGAAAACCAGCGTCATCGCGACCCTGAAATCGTCCCAGCTGGCCGCCCTGACCACCGACCAGGTCGGTAACCTGACCACCAGCCAGGTCACCGCGCTGAGCACCGCCAGCATCGGCGCGCTGAGCACCAACCAGGTCGTGGCGCTGACCAGCAGCCAGGCCGCCGTGCTGAGCTCCGGCCAGTTCGCCGCGCTGAGCACCGACGCCATCGTCGCCCTGCAAACCGACGACCTGCAAGCCCTCAAGGCCACCACCTTCGCCGCGCTGACCACCGCCCAAGCGGCCAACCTGTCGACCGACCAGATCGTCGCCCTGAGCAGCGCCCAGGTCGGCGTGCTGACCAGCAAGCATGTCGTCGCGCTGGGCACCTCGGCCATCGCCGCGATTGAAACGGCGGATCTGGCCGCGCTGAAAACCGGCGGCATCGCCGTCCTCAGCACCGACCAGGTCGGCGCCCTGACGACCGACCAGGTCGGCGTGCTGACCAGCGCCCAGATCGGCGCGCTGAGCACCAACAGCCTGGCCTACGGCCTGACCACCAACCAGGTCGTGGCGATGAGCTCGGCCCAGCTGGCCGGCCTGACCACCACCCAGTTCGGCGCGCTGTCGACCGACGCCATTGCCGCCATCGAGACGGCCGACATCATCGGCCTGAAAACCAGCGTCATCGCGACCCTGAAGTCGGCCCAGCTGGCTGCCCTGACCACCGACCAGGTCGGCAACCTGACCAGCGGCCAAGTCGCCGCGCTGAGCACCGCCAGCATCGGCGCGCTGAGCACCAATCAAGTGGTGGCGCTGACCAGCAGCCAAGCCGGCGTGCTGAGCTCCGGCCAGTTCGCCGCGCTGAGCACCGACGGCCTGGTGGCCCTGCAAACCGACGACCTGCAAGCCCTCAAGGCCAGCACCTTCGCCGCGCTGACCACCGCCCAGGCGGCCAACCTGTCGACCGACCAGATCGTTGCCCTGAGCAGCGCCCAGGTCGGCGTGCTGACCAGCAAGCATGTCGTCGCGCTCGGTACCTCGGCCATCGCCGCGATTGAAACGGCGGATCTGGCCGCGCTGAAAACCGGCGGCATCGCCGTCCTCAGCACCGACCAGGTCGGCGCCTTGACGACCGACCAGGTCGGCGTGCTGACCAGCGCCCAGATCGGCGCGCTGAGCACCAACAGCCTGGCCTACGGCTTGACCACCAACCAGGTCGTGGCGATGAGCTCGGCCCAGCTGGCCGGCCTGACCACCACCCAGTTCGGCGCGCTGTCGACCGACGCCATTGCCGCCATCGAGACGGCCGACATCATCGGCCTGAAAACCAGCGTCATTGCGACCCTGAAGTCGGCCCAGCTGGCTGCCCTGACCACCGACCAGATCGGCAACCTGACCAGCGGCCAAGTCGCCGCGCTGAGCACCGCCAGCATCGGCGCGCTGAGCACCAACCAGGTCGTGGCGCTGACCAGCAGCCAGGCCGCCGTGCTGAGCTCCGGCCAGTTCGCCGCGCTGAGCACCGACGCCATCGTCGCCCTGCAAACCGACGACCTGCAAGCCCTCAAGGCCACCACCTTCGCCGCGCTGACCACCGCCCAAGCGGCCAACCTGTCGACCGACCAGATCGTCGCCCTGAGCAGCGCCCAGGTCGGCGTGCTGACCAGCAAGCATGTCGTCGCGCTGGGCACCTCGGCCATCGCCGCGATTGAAACGGCTGATCTGGCTGCGCTGAAAACCGGCGGCATCGCCGTCCTCAGCACCGACCAGGTCGGCGCCTTGACGACCGACCAGGTCGGCGTGCTGACCAGCGCCCAGATCGGCGCGCTGAGCACCAACAGCCTGGCCTACGGCTTGACCACCAACCAGGTCGTGGCGATGAGCTCGGCCCAGCTGGCCGGCCTGACCACCACCCAGTTCGGCGCGCTGTCGACCGACGCCATTGCCGCCATCGAGACGGCCGACATCATCGGCCTGAAAACTAGCGTCATCGCGACCCTGAAGTCGTCCCAGCTGGCCGCCCTGACCACCGACCAGGTGGGCAACCTGACCAGCGGCCAGATCGCCGCGCTGAGCACCGCCAGCATCGGCGCGCTGAGCACCAACCAGGTGGTGGCGCTGACCACCAGCCAAGCCGGCGTGCTGAGCTCCGGCCAGTTCGCAGCGCTGAGCACCGACGGCTTGGTGGCCCTGCAAACCGACGACCTGCAAGCCCTCAAGGCCAGCACCTTCGCCGCGCTGACCACCGCCCAGGCGGCCAACCTGTCGACCGACCAGATCGTCGCCCTGAGCAGCGCCCAGATCGGCGTGCTGACCAGCAAGCATGTCGTCGCGCTGGGCACCTCGGCCATCGCCGCGATTGAAACGGCGGATCTGGCCGCGCTGAAAACCGGCGGCATCGCCGTCCTCAGCACCGACCAGGTCGGCGCCCTGACGACCGACCAGGTCGGCGTGCTGACCAGCGCCCAGATCGGCGCGCTGAGCACCAACAGCCTGGCCTACGGCCTGACCACCAACCAAGTCGTGGCGATGAGCTCGGCCCAGCTGGCCGGCCTGACCACCACCCAGTTCGGCGCGCTGTCGACCGACGCCATTGCCGCCATCGAGACGGCCGACATCATCGGCCTGAAAACCAGCGTCATCGCGACCCTGAAGTCGGCCCAGCTGGCTGCCCTGACCACCGACCAGGTCGGCAACCTGACCAGCGGCCAAGTCGCCGCGCTGAGCACCGCCAGCATCGGCGCGCTGAGCACCAATCAAGTGGTGGCGCTGACCAGCAGCCAAGCCGGCGTGCTGAGCTCCGGCCAGTTCGCCGCGCTGAGCACCGACGGCCTGGTGGCCCTGCAAACCGACGACCTGCAAGCCCTCAAGGCCAGCACCTTCGCCGCGCTGACCACCGCCCAGGCGGCCAACCTGTCGACCGACCAGATCGTTGCCCTGAGCAGCGCCCAGGTCGGCGTGCTGACCAGCAAGCATGTCGTCGCGCTCGGTACCTCGGCCATCGCCGCGATTGAAACGGCGGATCTGGCCGCGCTGAAAACCGGCGGCATCGCCGTCCTCAGCACCGACCAGGTCGGCGCCTTGACGACCGACCAGGTCGGCGTGCTGACCAGCGCCCAGATCGGCGCGCTGAGCACCAACAGCCTGGCCTACGGCTTGACCACCAACCAGGTCGTGGCGATGAGCTCGGCCCAGCTGGCCGGCCTGACCACCACCCAGTTCGGCGCGCTGTCGACCGACGCCATTGCCGCCATCGAGACGGCCGACATCATCGGCCTGAAAACCAGCGTCATTGCGACCCTGAAGTCGGCCCAGCTGGCTGCCCTGACCACCGACCAGATCGGCAACCTGACCAGCGGCCAAGTCGCCGCGCTGAGCACCGCCAGCATCGGCGCGCTGAGCACCAACCAGGTGGTGGCGCTGACCACCAGCCAAGCCGGCGTGCTGAGCTCCGGCCAGTTCGCCGCGCTGAGCACCGACGGCCTGGTGGCCCTGCAAACCGAAGACCTGCAAGCCCTCAAGGCCAGCACCTTCGCCGCGCTGACCACCGCCCAGGCGGCCAACCTGTCGACCGACCAGATCGTCGCCCTGAGCAGCGCCCAAGTCGGCGTGCTGACCAGCAAGCACGTCACGGCGCTCGGCACCTCGGCCATCGCCGCGATTGAAACGGCGGATCTGGCCGCGCTGAAAACCGGCGGCATCGCGGTCCTCAGCACCGACCAGGTCGGCGCCCTGACGACCGACCAGGTCGGCGTGTTGACCAGCGCCCAGATCGGCGCGCTGAGCACCACCAGCCTGGCCTACGGCCTGACCACCAACCAGGTCGTGGCGCTGAGCTCGGGCCAGTTGGCCGGCCTGACCACCACCCAGTTCGTCGCACTGTCGACCGACAGCATCGCCGCCATCGAGACGGCCGACATCGTGGGCTTGAAAACCAGCGTCATCGCCAGCCTGAAAACGGCCCAGCTGACCGCGCTGACCACCGACCAGATCGGCAACCTGACCACCAGCCAGGTCGCCGCGCTGAGCTCGTCCAGCATCGTCGCCCTGAGCACCAACCAGGTGGTGGCGCTGACCACCAGCCAGGCCGGCGCGCTGGGCTCGGGCCAAGTGGTCCTGCTGAGCACCGACAACATCGCCGCCTTGCAAACGGACGACCTGCAAGCACTGAAGACCAGCGCGGTTGCCGCCCTGACCACCAGCCAGGTGGCCAACCTGACGACCGACCAGATCGTTGCCCTGACCAGCACCCAGGTCGGCGTACTGACCAGCAAGCAAGTCACGGCGCTGGGCACCTCGGCCATCGCCGCGATCGAAACGGCCGACCTGGCCGCGCTGAAAACCGGCGGCATCGCGGTCCTCAGCTCCGACCAGCTGGGCGCCTTGACGACCGACCAGGTTGGCGTGCTGACCACCGGCCAGATCGGTGCACTGGCGACCACCACCCTGTCGGCCGGCCTGACCACCAACCAGGTGGTGGCGCTGAACTCGGCGCAATTCAATGCGCTGAGCACCACGCAATTCGGCGCGCTGTCGACCGACGGCATCGCCGCCATCGAGACGGCCGACCTGTCGGTGCTGCGCACCGGCCTGATCGCCGCGCTGAAGACCGCGCAACTGACCGCGCTGACCACCGACCAGATCGGCAACCTGAGCGCGACCCAGGTGGTGGCGCTGAGCACCGCCAGCCTGTCCTTCCTGAGCACCAACCAGGCGGTGGCGCTGACCAGCACCCAGGCAGCATTGCTGAGCTCCGGCCAAGTGGCCGCGCTGAGCAGCGATGCGGTCGGCGCGCTGGGTACCGAAGACGTGGCCGCGCTCAAGACCGGCGCCTTCGTCGGCCTGAAAACCAGCCAGGTCCAGGCCCTGACCACCGATCAGATCGTTGGCTTGGGCAGCGCCCAGGTCGCCGTCCTGAGCACCGCCCAGGTCCGCGCACTGAGCACCGACCAGCTGCGCGCGCTGGAAACGGCCGACATGGTGGCGCTGCGCACCGCTGCCATCGCGTCCTTGACCACCGACCAGATCGGCAGCCTGACGACCGACCAGATCCACTCGCTGACCAGCAGCCAGGTGTGCGCCATCACCAGCGCCCAGGTACCGGGCCTGACCAGCGACCAGATCGCCGCGCTGCCTTCGCCGCTGGGCACGCCGATCGTGCTGGACCTGGACGGTAACGGCATCGCGACGCTGAACATCTCGGCCGGCGTGCAGTTCGACCTGCAGGCGACCGGCCAGAAAGGCGCCACCGGCTGGGTCGGCGGCGGCGACGGCCTGCTGGTCCTGGATCGCAACGGCGACGGCGTGATCAACGATGGTAGCGAGCTGTTCGGTTCCGGCACCACGCTGGCCACCGGCCAGAAAGCGGCCACCGGCTACCAGGCGATGGACGAGCTCGACACCAACCGCGATGGCGTGATCGACAGCGCGGACCAGGCCTACGGCAAGCTGCAGGTGTGGATCGATGGCAACGCCGACGGCATCAGCCAGGCCGACGAGCTGAAATCGCTGGGCGACCTCGGCATCACCAAGCTGAACCTGGACGCCAAGCAGAACGCCTCGCTCAACAACGGCAACATCGTCGGCATCACCTCGACCTACGAGACCAGCGACGGCAACACCCATCAGGCGGCCGACGTGTGGTTCCAGATGGCGGCCCCGGGCGCCTCGCTGACCACCTCGGTGAGCAGCCTGACGCAAGCCCTGTCCGGTTACACCGCGGCGGCGGCGGCGGCCGGCACGGCCAAGCTGGAAGTGCCTGGCAGCGTCGGCAACAACGCCGCTGCCTTGGCCAGCGCCATCGGCCAGTACAGCGCGGCCCAGCTGGGCGCGGCCAGCACCGCCGTCGCCACCGAGGACGCGCTGCGACTGAAGGCGCTGCAAAGCGCCGCCAGCCACGGCATCCTGGCTGTCAAGTAAGCGCTGAGCGCCACGCCGGAGTCCGCTCCGGCGCCAAGGCGGCAAGACCTCGCGGTCTTGCCGCTTTTTTTTTGCTAGTCGGGAAGCCCGGAAACGGTTGTGGCGGTGCCGCGAACAGGACGGGGAAACGGCCGTTGTTCCGCAGCAGAAAATGCGCCGGGAAACAGCGCGCTAGGGTAGAATCCTCAGACGGCGTAATAGTGCGCTGTTGCAAGTTTTACCCAGGTCAACCAACAAGGTGGTCATCGATGTTGCCATGTACGACCATGCATCCGTCCCGTCACAATGCACGATAAATTTCCCCACACCGCGATCCAGTGCCTGACTGCGATCGCCCAGCACCACGGCTTGCAAATCAATCCCGAACGCCTGATTGACGACTACGCCCTGCGGGCGGAAGAACCGGGAAATGGCGAGCTGATGCGGATTGCCACCGATATCGGCCTGAAGGCCAAGATCGACAAGCTCGACTGGTCGCGCCTGATGGCGCAGGATGGCGTGTTCCCGCTGATGGCGCGCCTGAACGACGGCAATATGGTGATCGTGGTGGGCGTGCGCGCGGCCGAGGGCGAGGGCGAAGAGCAGGCCGCCGTGCTCAACCCGGCCAGCGCCAACGCCACCGTGGTGATGGTGGCGCGCAGCGAGTTCGAGCGGCGCTGGAGCGGCGACGTGGTGTTCATCAAGCGCCAACACAAGCTCAGCGACCCGAACCAGCCGTTCGGCCTGCGCTGGTTCATTCCCGAGATCCTCAAGCAAAAGGCGGCCTTCCGCGACATCTTCATCGCCGCCGTCGCCATGCAGCTGCTGGCGCTGGCCTCGCCGATCTTCTTCCAGCTGGTGATCGACAAGGTGCTGACCCACCAGAGCGTCACCACGCTGTGGGTGCTGGCGGTGGGCATCGTGCTGGCCCTGCTGTTCGACGCCAGCTTCGGCTTCCTGCGCCAGACGCTGACGCTGGCCGCCTCCAACAAGATCGACATGCGGCTGACGCGCCGCACCTTCAGCCACCTGCTGTCGTTGCCGATCGACTTTTTTGAAACCACCAGCGCCGGCGTGGTCACGCGCCACATGCAGCAGTTGGAAAAAATCCGCAGCTTCCTCACCGGCCGCCTGTTCTTCACCGCGCTGGACCTGATCTCGCTGCTGGTGTTCATCCCCATCCTGTTCACCTACTCGTTCCAGCTGACCCTGATCGTGCTGTTGTTCACGGCCCTGATCGCGATCGTGGTGGTGTCGATGATTCCGACCTTCCAGCGCCGCCTCAACGCGCTGTACGCGGCCGAAGGCCAGCGCCAGGCCATGCTGGTCGAAGCGATCCACGGCATGCGCACGGTCAAGGCGCTGGCGATCGAACCGAGCCAGCGCCGCATCTGGGACCAGCGCTCGGCCGAAGCCATCACCATGCACTTCCGGGTCGGCCAGATCTCCATCGCCGGCAACGCCATCACCGACTTCCTCGGCAAGCTGATGCCGGTGACGCTGATCGTGATCGGCGCCCAGGCGGTGTTCGACAATTCGCTCTCGGTCGGTGCGCTGATCGCCTTCCAGATGCTGGCCGGGCGCGTCACCGGGCCGCTGATCTCGATCGTCGGCCTGGTCAACGAGTACCAGGAAACCGCGCTGTCGGTGAAGATGCTGGGCGAGGTGATGAACCGCGCGCCCGAGGGCCGCGCCGGCGCCAACGGCCTGCGTCCGCAGCTGCGCGGCGATATCCATTTCGACGAGGTGACCTTCCGCTACCCGGGCGCGCAGGCGATGGCGCTGAACAAGGCCAGCTTCACCATCGAGCAGGGCACCGTGGTCGGCATCGTCGGCCGCAGCGGTTCCGGCAAGACCACCTTGACCAAGCTGATCCAGGGCCTCTACCCGGTGGTCGAAGGCATCGTCCGTTTCGACGGCATCGATGCGCGCGAGATCGAGCTGTCGCACCTGCGGCGCCAGATCGGCGTGGTGCTGCAGGAGAACTTCCTGTTCCGCGGCACGGTGCGCGAGAACCTGTCCATCACCAAGCCCGACGCCACCTTTGAAGAGCTGGTGGAAGCGGCGGCCGCCGCCGGCGCCGACGAGTTCATCGAACGCCTGCCGATGGGCTACGACACCATGCTGGAAGAAAACGCCGCCAACCTGTCGGGCGGCCAGAAGCAGCGCCTGTCGATCGCCCGCACCCTGGTGGCCAAGCCGCGCATCCTGATCCTGGACGAAGCGGCCAGCGCGCTCGACCCCGAAAGCGAAGCCATCTTTATCAACAACCTGTCGCGCATCGCGGTGGGCCGCACGGTGGTGATGATTTCGCACCGCCTGTCGACCCTGGTCAACGCCGACAAGATCATGGTCATGCAGCAGGGCCGCCTGATGGATGCCGGCCGCCATGAAGAACTGCTCACCCGTAGCGAAACTTACCTGCACTTATGGAACCAGCAAACAAGCCACCTGTGACCAAGCCCGGCAAAGACAAGACCGAGATCGCCTTCCTGCCGGACGCCGATGCCATCGAGCGCGGCCCGTTGCCGCGCTTCGTGCGTATCACCCTGCACGTGCTGCTCGGCGCGCTGGTCACCTTCATCCTGTGGGCCAGCCTGTCGAGCGTGGAAAAAGTGGTGGTGGCGCGCGGCCGGCTGGTCAACCCGCTGCCGAACATCGTGGTGCAGCCGCTGGAAACCTCGGTGATCCAGCGCATCGAAGTGCGGGTCGGCCAGGTGGTCAAGAAGGGCCAGCTGCTGGCGACGCTGGATCCGACCTTCACCCAGGCCGACGAGACCCAGCTGCGCACCCGCCTGCAAAGCATGGATACCCAGGCCGCCGGCCTGCGCGCCGAGCTGGAAGGCCGGCGCGTGCCGGAGGGCGGGCGCAAGGACGCCGACAGCCTGCTGCAATCGCAACTGTCGTCCGAGCGCCAGGCCAATTTCGAGGCGCAGAAGTCGAAGATGGACCAGAACATCGCGCGCCTGCAGGCCGGGCTGGAAACCAACCAGCGCGACCAGGTGATCCTGGCCCAGCGCGTCAAGTCGCTGCGCGAAGTGGAAGCCATGCAGGAGCAGCTGATGGCCGAGCAGTTCGGCGCCAAGATGCACCTGCTGGAAGCGCGCGACCGCCGCCTGTCGGTCGAGCGCGACATGATCATGCAGCAAAACAAATTGCTGGAAATGGGACGCGAGCTGGCCTCGGCCCAGGCCGAGCGGGCCGCCTTCGGCAAGAGCTGGCGTCAGAAGACCATGGAAGACCTGCTGTCGGCCACGCGCGAGCGCGACGGCATCAGCGAACAATTGACCAAGGCCGACATGCGCCACCGCATGGTGCACATGGTGGCGCCGGCCGACGGCGTGGTGCTGGAGATCGCCAAGCTGTCGGTGGGCTCCATCGTGCGCGAGGCCGAGCCGCTGTTCACCCTGGTGCCGCTGGGCGCCGAGCTGGAAGCGGAAGTGCAGATCGATTCGCTCGACATCGGCTACATCAAGGCCGGCGACATCGCCCACGTCAAGGTCGACGCCTTCTCGTTCCAGAAGCACGGCATGTTGGACGGCAAGGTGCGCACCATCAGCCAGGACGCCTTCAAGCGCGACGCCGCCTCGGCCGGCGAGGGCCTGGACGCCTACTACCTGAGCCGCGTGTCGCTGGGCAGCGTGAAACTGAAAAAGATGGCGCCCGGCGCCGGCCTGTTGCCGGGCATGACCTTGTCGGCCGAGATCGTCGTGGGCCACCGCACCGTCATGTCCTATCTGTTGTGGCCGTTGACCAAGGCGGTCGACGAGTCGATCCGCGAACCCTGAGCATCCCGTCCGCCCACCCCATACCAACTAGCCCTATCTGGAGACTTCCATGTTTTTGAGTATTGACAACGCCTTTATCGACCGCAAGGTCGAAGCGGACCCGCGCATCGTCGAGCGCGTCATGACGGCGTACAACAAATCCAAGGAAGTGCAGAAAGACGCTGCGGAAGAGTACCAGGTCAGCCATATGTGGTTGCCGATCTACCAGGGCTTCATGGGCGGCCTGATGGACGTGATGGCGCGCCGCGACGCCGCCGAGCTGGGCCGCATGTACGCCAACTTCTTCCGCGAGCGCTTCACGGTGGGCATCCACGGCATGCCGGTGGACATGGAGTCGAGCTACTTCGCCGGCAACATCACGCCGGAAAACGCCGGCGCCTACACCGCCGACATCATGCACCGCATGCAGATCTGGATCGACTCGATCGGCAAGACCGAGCCGCTGTCGGCGCTCAAGACGCCGGTGGTGGGCAATCCCTACGGCTTCTATGTCGATGGCGAGTTCTACCGCGCCGGCGTCGATTACCAGCACTACTACGCCAGCATCATCCACCGCCTGACGCGCAGCAAGCAGCGTCGCGTGGTGCTGGAGCTGGGCGGCGGCTTCGGCGGCCTGGGAGATTTCCTGGTGCGCGACCACGCCGACCTGACCTATATCGACGTCGACCTGCCGGAAAACATGGCGCTGACCGCGTTCTACCTGCTCAGCGCCCATCCGGACAAGAAGATCGCGCTGTTCGGCGAGGTGGACCTGAAGACGGTCGACGTGCGCGACTACGACGCCCTGGTGCTGCCGAACTTCGCGATCGCCGACCTGAAGGACAATTCGGTCGACCTGTCGTTCAATTCCTACAGCCTGGCCGAGATGTCGCTCAGCAATGTCGCCAACTACATTGCGCAGTTCAACCGCGTCACCACCAAGTTCATCTACCACATCAACCACACCCGCATCCCGCCGGTGAAGGCCGACGAGTTCGGCATCGACTACAGCAAGTTCGAACTGGTCTCGCGCGCGCCGGCGCTGTGGAACCTGGCCCGCAACAAGGATATGGACGAGTACGAATACCTGTACAAGGCCATCGACAAGTCCTTCGACTAACTTCTTCGACTAAATCCCCCGGCGCCGCCGGGGGATTCCCGCCTCAGCGCATCAGCGCGGCGATGATGGCGTCGGCGTTCTCCAGCGTGATCGGCTGGTACAGGATGTCGCGGCTGGCCAGGATGGCCTGGTCGCTGACGCGCCCGTAGTCGAGCTTGAGCATCTTCTCCACCACCGCCGCCTCGAAGCGGTGCTTCAGCAGCTTGGCCGGATTGCCGCCGACGATGGCGTAGGGCGGCACGTCCTTGGTGACCACGCTGCCGGCCGCCACCACCGCGCCCTGGCCGATCGTCACCCCCGACAGGATGGTGCTGTTGTAGCCGATCCAGACATCGTCGCCGACCGTGATCGCGCCCTTGCTGGTGGCTTCCAGCTGGCCGAAGTACTTGGTCAGGAAGGGGAAGGTCGAGACGCCCTCATGCGGGTGATTGCCGCCCAGCAGGAACTTGACGTCGTCCGCGATCGAGCAGAAGTGGCCGATGCTGAGCTTCTCGCCCGGATCGCCGAAGGTCCACAAGGTGATGCCGCCGTAGGTGCGGCGTCCGACCGACAGCTTGCCGAAATTGAACAGGCCGTAGGCCGCCTGCAGGATGGTTTCATTGTGCGGGTTGAGCGCGCGCCATTGCACGGCCAGCGCCGCGTTGTAGGCCGCCCGCTGCGCCTCCGGCGAGGGCGCCGGCTCGGGGGCAGGGACGGGCGCCGGCGCCGGCGCGCTCAGGGCGGGCGGCACGTCGGTTGGCAGGTGGGCGATGGCCTGGTAGAAATAGTCGTCGCCCACGTAGTCCTGCATGAACGGGAAGAAACCGGTCTTGGCGAAGTGGTTGGTCTGGTCGAAATAGTAGGGAATGATGTGGCGCAGCAGGATCAGTTTTTTCTCGGCCTGGAACACCTCTTCGCTCAGCTTGCCCGTCTCGCGGTACCACTTCAAAATGGTCAGGTAGTTTTGGCCGAACACCTCGGCGATGTTGTAGCCGCCCTTGCGCGGCACGGCCTGGCCGATGAAGTAGACCTCGTACAGCACGATGGCGCGCTTGCCCATGTTCAGCAGGCGGAACAGCACGTCGGTCTGCACCAGCTTGAGCGCCACGTGGCGGCCGACGTCGCCCATGGCGTGGAACTCGTCGCGCCACATGCCGAAACCGCCGATCCAGGTCGAGAAATACGACACCCGGCGCACGAAGTCGTCCATGCTGGTGAGCGCCTCGATCGGCTGGCCCTGGCTCATATTGCCGTTGGTGAAAAACACGATGGGTTTTTCGACCGCCGTGGCCTGGAACACCTTGACCATTTCCAGCAGCGTGCCTTCGCGCAGCAGCAGGTTGTCGTTGTGCAGCTTGAGGTAATTGCCGCGCCCCTTGGACAGGACGAACTCGAAATTGGCGTCCGCCTGCATGGCTTGCGCGTGGCGGAAATACTGCACCCGGTCCGGATAGCTGGCGGCCAGCTGGCGGCCCAGCGCCTCGGTGCCGTCGTCCGAGCAATTGTCGGAGATGACGATTTCGACCAGGCCGTCGGCGAAGCCGGCCTGGCTGGTGATACTGTCCAGTGTCGGGCCCAGCAGCTCGGCGCGGTTGTAGGTGGGGATGCAGATGGTGAGGGCAAAACCAGGTGGAGTCATTGCGGGAACCTATCGTGGAACGGGGCGCGGCAAGCCGGCAGAGCAGGGTGCGTGAACCTTATCATACCTCGGGCCACGCCCGGGGAAGAACTTTTATTGCGGGGCGATGACCCCGCTTTTCCATGGATAAATAGGCCAGCGGAGCGGCTTGCTTCTGGTTTAAAATATCCCATCACCATCACCGATCAAGTTAGGCCTGAGCATGAGCGAGCAGTACACCCAGCAGGAACTCCGTGAACAAATTCGCGCCCTGGTGGCGCGCTACGGTGCGTTGGCCAGTGCGCCGCGCGCCTTCGAGCCGGGCGTGACCCTGGTGCCGCCCGCCGGCAAGGTGGTCGGCGCACCGGAAATGGAGCTGATGGTCGAGGCCTCGCTGGACGCCTGGCTGACCACCGGCCGCTTCAACGACCAGTTCGAAGCCAAGCTGGCCAAGTTCATCGGCGTGCAGCACCTGATCACCGTCAACTCGGGCTCGTCGGCCAACCTGGTGGCGTTTTCGACCCTGACCTCGCCGCGCCTGGGCGCGCGCGCCATCCAGCCCGGCGATGAAGTGATCGGCGTGGCGGCCGGCTTCCCGACCACCGTCAATCCTATTTTGCAATTCGGCGCGGTGCCGGTCTTCGTCGACGTCGAGTTGGGTACTTACAACATCGACGCCAGCCTGATCGAAGCGGCCATCAGCCCGAAAACCAAGGCCATCATGCTGGCCCACACGCTGGGCAACCCGTACAACCTGGACGTGATCGTCGCCCTGTGCAAGAAGTACAACTTGTGGCTGATCGAGGATTGCTGCGACGCGCTCGGCGCCACCTACAACGGCAAGATGGTCGGCACCTTTGGCGACATCGGCACCATGAGCTTCTACCCGGCCCACCACATCACCATGGGCGAGGGCGGCGCGGTGTTCACCAACAACCCCGAGCTGAAGATGATCGCCGAGTCGTTCCGCGACTGGGGCCGCGACTGCTACTGCGGCCCGGGCAAGGACAACACCTGCGGCAAGCGCTTCTGCTGGAAGCTGGGCCAGCTGCCGGAAGGCTACGACCACAAGTACATCTACAGCCACCTCGGCTACAACCTCAAGATCACCGACATGCAAGCCGCTTGCGGCCTGGCGCAGATCGACCGCGCCGAAGGCTTCGTGCAGGCGCGCAAGGACAACTTCGCCTACCTGTCGGCCGGCCTGCAGGACTGCGCCGAATTCCTGGTGCTGCCGCACGCCACCGAGCATTCCGAGCCGTCGTGGTTCGGCTTCCCGCTGACCGTGAAGCCGGAAGCGAACGTCGGCCGCGTGGAACTGCTGACCTACCTGGACGAGCACAAGATCGGCACCCGCCTGCTGTTCGCCGGCAACCTGACCAAGCAGCCTTACATGACCGGCCGCAACTACCGTGTCTCCGGCGAACTGACCAACACCGACCGCGTCATGCACGACACCTTCTGGATCGGCCTCTACCCTGGCCTGACCAAGGAAATGCTGGACTTCACCATACAGAAAATCCGCACCTTCTTCGCACTCGACTTCTAACGAGGTAAGCACATGAGAGAGATTTCGGCCAACGCGCTCAAGATTGAAGGGCAGCCGATGTTCAAGGTGCTCGACCGTGCCCGCCGCCTGGAGGCGGCCGGCCGCAGCATCATCCACCTGGAAATCGGCGATCCCGACTTCTCCACTCCGGACAACATCGTGGCCGCCGCCAAGAAGGCGCTGGACGCCGGCGAACACCACTACACCAGCAGCTGGGGCATCCCGGAATTCCGCCAGGAGATCCGCAAGGTCACCCACCATTCGCGCGGCTTCCTGCCGGACGAGAACCAGGTGCTGGTGGTGCCGGGTGCGAACATCGGCATCTTCTACGCCATCTTCTGCCTGGCCAACGCCGGCCAGGAAGTGCTGGTGCCGGATCCGGGCTTCCCGACCTATCTGTCGTCGATCAAGATGTGCGGCGCCACGGCGGTGCCGTATCCGCTGCACGACAAGAACCAGTTCCGCATCCGCGCGGCCGACATCGAACCGTTGATCACGCCGCGCACGCGCCTGCTGATCCTGAATTCGCCGCAGAACCCGACCGGCGCCATCACCGAGCGCTGGGCGCTGGAAGAGATCTACGAACTGGCCGTCAAGCACGACCTGTACATCTATTCCGACGAAATCTACGCGCGCATGGTGTACGGCGATTCCGATTTCTTCTCGATCGCCAGCCTGGACCAGTGCCGCGAGCGCGTCATCCTGTCGAACGGCTTCAGCAAGGCGTTCGCCATGACCGGCTGGCGCCTCGGCGTGCTGGTGGCGCCGGAGGTGGTGGCCGAACGCATGATGATGCTGTTGCAGACCACCTCGTCCTGCGTGTCGCCGTTCCTGCAGCGCGCCGGCCTGGAAGCGATCACCGGCGACCAGTCGCAGGTGCGCGTGATGATGGACGAATACCGCGCCCGCCGCGACCTGCTGGTGGACGGCCTGCGCGCCATTCCCGGCCTGAAGTGCCACACGCCGGGCGGCGCGTTCTACGCCTTCCCCGACATCCGCGCCTACGGCATGAGCTCCGAGGCGTTTGCCGAATACATGCTCGACGAGGCCGGCGTGGCGCTGCTGCCCGGCTCTAACTTTGGCGACCAGGGCGAGGGCTTCGTGCGCATCTGCTACGCCTCCTCGCGCGAGAACATCAGCGAGGCGCTGCGCCGCATCGCCGCCGCTTGCGCCAAGCTGACCATTACCGCAGGAGCATGACCCCATGAATCGCGTTGCCGACTATATCGCCACTTTTGTTTCCGATCACCTGCAGGTCAAGGACGTGTTCATGTTGACCGGCGCCGGCATCATGCACCTGACCGACGCCGTGGCCTGCAACCCCAAGCTGCGCGGCGTCTGCGTGCACCACGAGCAGAGCGCCTCGATGGCGCTGGAAGCGTATGCGCGCACCAACGAAAACATGGGCGTGGGCTACTTCACCACCGGCCCCGGCGCCACCAACGCCATCACCGGCCTGGCCGGCGCCTGGCAGGATTCGGTGGCCTGCATGTTCATCTCGGGCCAGTCCAAGCGCGCCGAGGCCTCGCACACGGCCGGCGTGCCGGGCCTGCGCCAGTTCGGCGTGCAGGAACTGGACGTGCTGCCGCTGGTGTCGTCGATTTCGAAATACGCGGTGCAGATCCAAGACCCGATGCAAATCCGCTACGAGCTGGAAAAAGCCGCGTGGATCGCCAAGTCCGGCCGTCCGGGCCCGGTGTGGATCGACGTGCCGATGGATGTGCAGGCGGCCCGCATCGACGCC
The DNA here is from genome assembly GCF_054461335.1 of Duganella paludis. Taxonomy (NCBI): domain Bacteria; kingdom Pseudomonadati; phylum Pseudomonadota; class Betaproteobacteria; order Burkholderiales; family Oxalobacteraceae; genus Duganella; species Duganella paludis. The sequence goes on along the minus strand of NZ_CM136922.1, from coordinate 2,706,476 downwards.
TCGGCCCTGGTCGGCTTCACGCCGGAGCCGGCCGACACCGTGCTGCCGACCGCCACCGACGCTGAAATCGTTGAAATCGCCGCCTGGCTGCAAAGCGCCGAGCGGCCGGTGATCATCGCCGGCCGCGGCGTGCGCCTGGCCGGCGCGCGCGACCTGCTGCAAACCCTGGCCACGCGCTGGAACATCCCGGTGGTCACGCCTTACCTGGGCATCGACAACCTGCGCCACGACCTCGACGTCTACATCGGCAAGACCGGCGTCAAGGGCGACCGGCCGGCCAACTTCGCCATGCAAAACGCCGACCTGGTGCTGGCCGTGGGCAGCAGCCTGCACGTGTCGGTGATCGGTTACGACTACGGGCAGTTCGGCCGCAGCGCGCGCAAGGTGGTGGTCGATATCGACCTGACCTCGCACCGCAAGAAGACCATCGCCATCGACCGCCTGCTGCAATCGGATGCCAAGGATTTCCTGACGCGCCTGATCGCCGCGCTGGAGCAGGCGTCCTTCGCCGGCGCCCCGGCCGCCTGGCTGGCGCGCTGCGTCGAGTGGAAGCGCCGTTATCCGGTGCTGCTGCCGGAGTATGTCGATACGCCGGGCGCGATCAATATTTATTCCTTCATCGATACGCTGTCGCGCATGTCGGGCGAGGGCGACGTGTTCGTGTCCGATGCCGGTTCGGCCTTCTACGCCACTTCGCAGGCGGTGCAGCTGACCAAGGACAACCAGCGTTACCTGCCGTCGAGCGCGATGGCGACCATGGGCTATTCGCTGCCGGCCGCCATGGGCGTGTCGGCCGCCACCAACGACGGCCGCGTGCTGGCCGTGACCGGCGACGGCTCGTTCCAGCAGAACCTGCAGGAGCTGGCGATGGTGGCGCACTACAACTTCCCGATCAAGCTGTTCGTGTTGAACAACAACGGCTACCTGTCGATCCGCGCCTCGCAGAAGAATTACTTCGAGCGCCGCTTCATCGGCGAGAGCCCGGAATCGGGCGTGCCGATTCCCGATACGCTGAAGATCTGCGGCGCCTATGGCGTGGCGTGCGAACGCGTGTCGGACCTGAGCCAGCTGGAAGCGGTGATCGCGCGCGCGCTGGCGCACGACGGCCCGTATGTGGTGGATGTGGTGACGCCGCCGGAGCAGCTGATTATTCCGACCGTGTCCTCGCGCGTGAATGCGGACGGCAGCATGTCGTCGCGTCCGCTGGAAGACATGTTCCCCTTCCTCGAACGCGAGGAGTACCTGGGCAATCTGCTGATCGACGAAGTGTAAGTATCAGGCCGGCGGCAGGGAACGCAGCAGCGCTTCCGCTTCCGCCAGCACGCCTTCCAGCGACGACCATGCGGGCGCATAGCCCAGCGCTGCGGCATCGCGCCGCAGCGAGTAGTAGTGCGGCTTGGCGCCGGTGGCGTTGACCGCCGCCGCCGCGCCGCTCAATGCCGCCACCACCTCGAACGACAGGCCGAAGCGCGCCTGCATCGCCTCCAGCAACTCCAGCTTGTCCACCGGCGCCTGCGAGTAGTAGTCCAGCACGCGGTTGCCGGGCGGCGCCGCCAGCACGCATTCGATCATCTGGTAAAAGTCCTGCGGATGCAGGTAGTCGCGCCGCATGGCGTCGGCCGTGGTGCGCAGCGTCGTGCCCTCGCGCACGGCGCGCAGGATGTCGCAGATGAAGAAGCGCGCCGACAGGTCCTGGTGGCGGCCGAAGTAGTTGAACACGCGCAGGTCGGTGATGTCGTACTGCGGCAGGGCGCGGTGGCCGCACTCGGCCACCAGCTTGGCGATGGCGTAGAAATCCTGCGGCCCCAGCGCGTTGACCGGGAAGGTGGCCGGCGTGGCGGCGGCGGCCGGCTGCTGGAAGCTGTGGCCGTAGACCGCGCCGCTGGACAGGAACAGGTAGCGCCGCTGCGGGTGCCGGCGCAGGCCGTCGAGCACCAGCTGGTCGTAGTGGCGGGTGACCTCGAAGATGCTGGCGCCCATGTCGGCCACGCGCTGCGGCGTGCCGGCGCCGACGAAGTTGATCACCGCGTCATGCGGCACGCTGCCGTACTGCTCGTAGCTGTGCAGCGCGCAGCGGTGCTGCAGGCCGTGGCGTTCCAGCCAGCGTTCGGCGCCGGCGCGGTCGCGCACATACAGTTGCAGGCTGGCGGCGCCGGTGGCGGCCAGCGACAGCGTCAGGTCGCGCGCGATGGCGCTGCTGGCGCCCAGCAGCGCCAGGCTGCCGCCGAACGCCGGACGCGGCACCGCCGGGGTGTTCATGCCGCCGCCGGCTGGCTGTGCTGGTAGGCGTCGATCTGCGCCAGCGTGAAGGCGCGCATCTCGGCGCCCTGCGCGTGGGCGCGGTGCCAGGCGACGATCTGGTCGATGGTGTGGCCCAGGTGCCAGCGCGGCTGCCATTGCAGGCGCGCGCGGGCCTTGGAGCAGTCGAGCTTCAGGTAGTGGGCCTCGTGCGGCTGCGGCGCGCTGTCGAGCTCCCAGCTGGCGCCGTCGCCCCAGCTGTCGCACAGGCGGCCGATGATCCATTCCACCGGGCGCGCATCGATGTCGTGCGGGCCGAAGTTGAAGCCCTCGGCGAACGCCGGGCCTTGCTGGTACAGCTGCTGGGCCAGCGTCAGGTAGCCCGACAGCGGCTCCAGCACGTGCTGCCACGGGCGGATCGCGTGCGGGCTGCGGATGCGCACCGGCCGGCCGGCCGCGATGGCGCGCACCATGTCGGGAATCAGGCGGTCCTCGGCCCAGTCGCCGCCGCCGATGACGTTGCCGGCGCGGCCCGAGGCCAGCGCCACGCCGTGTTCGGCGTAGGCCTCGGGATTGAAGAAGGAGGAGCGGTAGCCGGCCGTCACCAGCTCGGCGCAGGCCTTGCTGTTGCTGTACGGGTCGTAGCCGCCGAAGGCTTCGTTTTCACGATAGCCCCAGGCCCATTCCTTGTTCTCGTAGCACTTGTCGCTGGTGACGTTGAGCACGGCCTTGATGCCGGGCGTGGCGCGCACCGCCTCGAACAGGTTGACCAGGCCCATGACGTTGGTCGAATAGGTTTCCACCGGATGCGCGTAGGAGTAGCGCACCAGCGCCTGCGCCGCCATGTGGATGACGATTTCCGGTTGCGCCGCGCGCATGGCCGCCGCCAGCGCGGCGCCGTCGCGGATGTCGCCGACGATGGATGTCATGCCGCCGCCCACATCGGCGGTGGCGAACAGGCTGGGCGCGCCCGGCGGCGCCAGCGCGTAGCCGGTGACCTCGGCGCCCATCTGCTGCAGCCACAGGCTCAGCCAACTGCCCTTGAAGCCGGTGTGGCCGGTCAGGAACACCCGCTTGCCCTGCCAGAACGTGGCGTCCATTACCACGCCTTCCACGGCGCCTTGCCGCTTTGCCACAGGTCTTCCAGGTACATCTTGTCGCGCAGGGTGTCCATCGGCTGCCAGAAGCCGGGGTGGCGGAAGGCGTCGATCTGGCCTTCGGCGGCCAGCCGCTCCATCGGTTCCTTTTCCCAGGTGGTGCTGTCGTCGGTGATGTAGTCGATCACCTTGGGCGAGAGCACGAAGTAGCCGCCGTTGACCCAGGCGCCGTCGCCCTGCGGTTTTTCCTTGAAGCTGGTGATGCGCTGGCCGTCGATGTCGATGGCGCCGAAGCGGCCCGGCGGCTGCACCGCCGTCATGGTGGCCAGCTTGCCGTGCGCCTTGTGGAAGGCCAGCGTGGCGCCGATGTCGAGGTCGGAGACGCCGTCGCCGTAGGTGAAGCAGAAGGCTTCGTCGTGCTCGACGTACTGGCGCACGCGCTTGAGGCGGCCGCCGGTCAGGGTGTCGGCGCCGGTGTCGACCAGCGTGACCTTCCACGGTTCGGCGTAGCGCTGGTGCACTTCCATGCTGTTCTGCTGCAGGTCGAACGTGACGTCCGAGGTGTGCAGGAAATAGTTGGCGAAGAATTCCTTGATCACATAGCCGCGGTAGCCGCAGCAGATCACGAAGTCGTTGATGCCGTGGGCCGAGTAGCTTTTCAGGATGTGCCACAGCACGGGCTTGCCGCCCACCTCGATCATGGGCTTGGGTTTGACCGTGGTTTCCTCGCTCAAGCGCGTGCCCAGGCCACCGGCCAATATGACTGCCTTCATGCTCTCTCCGAATGTGATGTGTGACTGCATTATCAGTCGTCCGCTTGGTATTCTAAACGAAAAGCAAGACCGTTTTGACCCTTGTTTCCGGGGCGCGACGCCCCTGCCCGGCGGCAGGTCGGTTTGCTATACTCTGTTCACTTTATCTTGGGAGTAACGGTGATGGCGATTGAAAAAGTCCTGCTGATGCACGGCCCGGCAGATTTGGAGGCGCGGCCGCCGTATCCGGATGAGTTGTTCTACCCGCACGTGGCGTATGACGCCCGTCCCGGCATCCGCCTGATGGCGATCGCCTTCCGCGCGCTCGGCTTCAAGATCGCCTACAGCGGCTGGGAGGAAGACGGCCCGTGGCTGCGTGAGAACGCCGCCCTGTTCGATTTCCTGGTGGTGTCCGACCAGCACCGCCTGAATACCGACAGCAACTTCTTCGGCAAGGTCATCGGCAACAACAAGGAAAAGCTCTACTACGCCACGCTGGCCGGCATCCGCGCCGTGCGCGCCGGCCTCGGCGACGACGTCGTGGTCTACCGCGTGCGCGCCGACGTCACCGTGCACCAGGGCGTGATCGACCAGCACGTGGCGCAGATCCGCCGCCATTCGGGCGACATCATGGTCGAGTACTGCGATGTGAAGAATATGTTTTCGACGCCGGACTTCATGCTGCTGGGCGAAGTGGGCGTGCTGGACGCCATCTATACCGGGCTGTACGAACGCAGCCGCGCCGGCGAGGCCTACCATGTGTCGTCGCATATCGACCACACCATGGCCTTCTTCGCGCTGCAGGAGCAGGGCGTGGTGGGCAACATCATGTGCATGAACCGCCAGGTGCACGACACGGTGATCTGGCGCGGCCTGCCGCGCCATTTCCAGGAGATCAATCCGACCTTGCAGGCCACCCGCGCCTTCGCCACCGTGATGACCATGGGGCCGGGCCTGACGGTGGCCCAGCTGCTGGCCCAGATCGCGCCCGGCGCCTCCGGCAGGAACGAGCGCGTCAAGCCGCCGACGGCGCTCTAGACCCGCCTCAGGCCAGCGCCCGGCCCAGCGGATGGGCCAGGAAGTAGTCGAGGTCTTCCGGCACGCCCAGGCCGTACATGCCGGCGCGGTCGCTGCCGATGTTGTAGTAGCCGAGCCGGCTGCCCTGGGCGATCATGGCGTTGTAGGCCGGCGCCACGTAGAACTCGCCGTTGACGCGCTCGTTGGCGGCGATCATGGCGTCGGCGGCGGCGACGAAATCGCTGCCGCGCGCGTAGTTGTAGATGCCCACCGTGGCCTCGTCCGAGACCACCTGCTTTTCCACCACTTCCACGATGGCGCCGTCGGCGCCGAAGCGCACGTAGGACCATTTCGGATGGTCGGCGCTCATCGTCATGATCAGGCCGTCGAGCTGCTGGGCGCTCATCTGCGCCAGGTAGTCGTCGATCTTGATGTCGATGTACTGGTCGCAGTTGGCGATCATCAGCGGCGTGGCGTTGTCGATCAGCGCGCGCGTCAGCAGCACGGTGCAGGCCGCGCCCTCGGTCACCTGGGTCACCGGCACGATGGCGCAGCCGGGCGCGATGGCCTGCAGCCGCTCGCCCAGGCCGTACTGCTCCAGGTGGGCCTGCTGGCAGACGAAGATGAAGCGGTGCGGCTGGCTCGGGCGCAGGTTGTCGATCACCACTTCGATCATGGGCCGGCCGCCGATCGGGATCAGCGGCTTGGGATCGGTGTAGCCGGCGTTGGCGAAACGGCTGCCGTGGCCGGCCATCGGCACGACGATGTTGATCATGGCGCTTCCCCCAGGTATTTGTCGTCGACCGCGCCGGGCACCTTGACCACCACGGTGACGGTGTCTTCCAGCACCACGAAGTCGGTCGACTCCAGCGGGTTGATGACGATGATGTCGCCGCTGGCGTACTCGACGCCGTTCATCTGCACGCGGCCGCTCTGGATCACGGTGATTTCCTGGGCGATCTTGTGGTAGTGGCGGGCCTCGCGGTCGCCGGCGCGGTAGTGCTTGATGCCGACTTCGGCGGCGCGGGTGGCCAGCACGGTCGGCGTGAAGTCGCCGACGAACCAGCCGCGCGTCATGTCCTCCAGTTTGTAGCGTTCCATGGTCAGCCTTTGGGAATGTCGAGGTAGGCGCGCAGCGCATGCATGCGGTCGCCGCGCCATTCGATGATGTCGACCCCTTCCAGGTGGGTGGCGTCGAGGTCGAGCGTGAATTCGATCACGCTGGTGGCGCCGTCCACATAGATGTTTTTGGCGCGGAAGGACAGCGCCTTGCAGCCTTCGAACATGCCCTGCATCATGGCCAGCGCGGCGTCCTTGCCGTCGATGCGCTTGACCACCGGGTCTTCCAGCGAAAAATCGTCGGTCAGCAGGGCGCCCACGGCGTCCAGGTCGCGCGCGTCGAAGGCGCGGATATAGGCTTCGGTCAATACTTTGCTCATGGCGTGTTTCGGTGAGGTTGGCGGTGCAGCGCGGCTTCGTATTCCTCGATCTTTTTCGGCGAATAGAAGGTGTGGTAGGACGCGTTCGGCACTTGCAGCGCGGTCAGCTTGCGGTTCAGCAGGATCAGCTCGTTGAGCACGGGGGCGATGTAGAACACCTCGTCCACGCTGGTGTTCTTGCGGATCGAATGCTGGGCCGCCAGCACGAAGTCGGCGCCGCGCGCGAAGTAGTAGAAGCCGGCGATGGCGTGGCGGCTGACCGGGTGCTTCTCGGCCGTCTCGATGATGTCGTCGCCGTTTTCCAGGCGCGCGTAGGACCAGCGCGGGTGCACCGAATCGAAGGTCAGGGTGCCGGCGTCGCTGCCGCGCGCGCGGAACTGCGCCAGGTAGTCGTTCAGGTCGAGGTCGAACACCTGGTCGCCGTTGACGATCAGCAGCGGCTGGTCGGCGCCGATGTAGTCGATCGCCAGCAGCGCGCTGCAGGCGGCGCCCTGGGTCGGATGCATCAGGCGGATGATGACGGTGTCGGCGCCGGCCAGCAGGCGCACCGTGCTGTCGAGGTGGTAGCGGCTGCAGTCCTCGTCGCGCAGGATGAAGATGAAGCGCTTGTCCTCGCGGATGCCGCCGAGGTTTTCGATCAGGTACTGGATCATCGGCTTGCCGGCGATCTCGATCAGCGGTTTCGGGAACGGGAAGTCGGCGCCCTCGAAGAACATCGACGGCACGCTGAGCGGAACGATAATGTTAAGCATGCTGCGCCTCCAGGCCGGCGATGGTTTGCGTGATGTTGGCGTAGTTCACTTCACGCACGTCGTGCACGCACAGCACGTGGGCGCCCGAGTCGCGCGCGGCCTTGATGCCGTTCGGGTTGTCCTCGACGATCAGGCACTGGTCCGGGCGCAGGCCCATGCGCTCGATGGCCTTGATATACATGTCCGGCGCCGGCTTGGGCGCGACCACGTCTTCGTTGGACAGGAAGAAATCGAGGAAGGGCAGCAGCTCGGCGCGCTCGAGCATCATGGCGATGGTGTTGCGGATCGAGTTCGAGCACACCGCCATGCGGTAGCCCTCGGCCTTCAGGCGCGACAGCGCGAACTGGTGCTGGAACACCGGCTTGCACTTGGCGTAGATCACTTCCATGGTGTAGATCTGCTTCATCTCGTTGATGAAGCCGTGCAGCGCCTCGGGCAGGCCGCGTTCCATCGACAGCATGCGCAGCTTGGTCTTGGTCGGCAGGCCGTCGTAGGTGACCAGGTGGTCGTAGCGGCTGATGGCCATGCCGAACAGCGTCAAGGCGCGGTTGAGCGCCTCGAAGTGCCATTCCTTGGCGTCGATCAGCACGCCATCCATATCGAAGATGATGGCTTTAATCTGGGTCACGGAAAAAATCCTTTGCGGCTTGGGGGAAATCGGTGCACAGGCTGAGCGCCGGATGGCGCTGCAGGCCGGCGTCGCGCAGGCGCTGCCACAACGCCAGGTGCGGGCGGCGGTGCAGCTCGGGCGAAACGATGCAGACCTGCTTGCCCTGTTCCAGCCAGTGGCGGATGTGGCCGGCGTCGTACCATTCGCCGTGGAAGGCGTCGAGCCAGACGCCGGCGGCGCGCTCGATGAAGGACGGCGCGGTTTCGTATTCGCTGTGGCGGGTGTAGGCCGGCAGGCCGCGCTGCAGGTAGCCGAGGGCGTCCGGCACGGCCATGTCGAACACGAAGGCGTCGGCGGTGCCGTGCGCGGCCAGCGCCGCCGCCACCGGCGCCTGCAGGCCGTCGGCCTTGATGTTGAGCGCCAGCGGCCGCCCGGCCGGATAGCGCGCGCACAGCGCCAGGAAAGCGTCCAGCGTCATTTCGCCGCCGCCCGGCATGTCGTGCGAGATGACCACGCCGCGGCCGGCGTCGCGCAGATCGGTCTCGATGCCGAAACCGCCTTCCAGCGCGCGCTGAAACGCCGCCAGCGTGTTTTTTTCCTGATCCTGTAGCCAGTATCCCCGGTGCGCGACTATTTTCATGCTTGCGTGTTGGAGCAGAAGAAGAGCTTGTGATTGTACCCGGTTTGCTGCCCTACGGCACTACTCGAGCAGCAGGTGGTAGCCCTGGCGCAGCGCCTGCTGCAGGGCTTCGCGGCGGGCCGGCGCGGCGGCCGCCAGCGCGCCGTGGTGGGCCGTGGCCAGCGCGGCCAGGGCTTGCAAGCGCGCGGCCAGCAGCGCCTTGTAGCGGCCGTCGTCGGCCAGGTAGTGCTGGCGCGTGTGGGCCTCGTACAACAGGTAGAGCCGCTCCAGCGCCAGCTCGAGTTCGCCGTCCAGGCCGGCCGTCGCACTCTGCGTCGGCGCCGCCGCCGGCGCGTAGTCCGACAGCGGGGCGGCGATGTAGGCGCAGTCGCGGCCGTTGAGGGTGGCCAGCAGGGTGGCGATGCCGGGCAGGCTGGTGTAGCGGCGGCCCTGGTAGTGGCCGAAGCCGGCGCCGAGGTCGGCGCGCCGCAGCAGCAGCGCGGCCGGCTCGCACAGCGCGCCGCCGGTGCCCTGCTGGTCGGCCAGCAACAACGCCGCCAGCGAGGCGCCGCCCAGCGCGGTGTCGCCCGGCAGCAAGGGCAGGGCCGGCAGCGCCGCGCCGGCGGCGTCGCGCGGCTGGCGCCAGCAGGCCACCAGGCCGAGCGCGGGGTAGTCGCGGTAGTAGCCCATCATGCGGCTGAGCTTGTCGGCGCCGAGCTGTTCGCCGGGCGGGGCGACCGCGATGTACTGGCCCAGCGCCAGCGCCAGGCTGTGGTCGAGGTTGTCGGCCGGCGCCAGGCCGGGCGCGCGGTGGTAGCGCAGCTGCGGATGGCGGCGCAGCAGCGGCGCCAGGCGGCGCCGGCAGGCATCGTCGGCGCCGCTATCGCTGACGATGATTTCGTAGTGGCCGTAATCCTGTTCCAGCGCGCTGCGCACGGTGCGTGCGACCGCCGCCGCCGCCTCGGCGCCGGCGCCGTCGGCCGCCACCAGCAGGCTGATCAGCGGCAGGCCTGGATCGCGCCGGCCGCGCGGGGCCGCATCGTTGGCCGCCGCGCCGGCCGCAGGCATCAGGCCGGCCGCCGCCTGCAGGTACAGCTGTTCCAGCGCACGCACCTGGGCCGGGACGTCGAACAGGGGGGAGCTGTTGCGTTTGCGCGACAGGCGCTTGCGCAGCCGGGCCAGCTCCTTGGGCCGGGCGGCCAGGCGCACCGCCCGGTCCTCATAGCTGCGCGCGCTGTGGGCCACCAGTTCCGGCAGGCCGGCCGCGTGCAGCAGGCTGCCGGCGCCACGGCTGGCGTAGCTGCGGCCGGCGTGGGTCAGCACCGGCAGGCCGGCCCACAGCGCGTCGCTGGCGCCGACCACGCCGCTGCGCGGCGCGCTGTCGAGGTAGAGGTCGGCCAGGCGGCAACGCGCCAGCGTGACGGCGGCCGTGGCCGGCGCGGCAAACACCAGCGCGGCGCTGGAGACGCCGTGGCGCAGCGCCGCCAGGCGCAGGTTGTCGCGCACCGGTTCGCTGTCGGCGCCCAGCCACAGCACGCTGCCCGGCGCACGCTGCAGGATGCGCATCCAGCTGCCGAACTGCTGCGGCGTGATCTGGTGCTGCGGATTGAAGCAGCAGAACACCATGGCGTCCGGCGGCAGGCCGCAATCGGCGCGCGTGAGCGGCGCGACGGCGTCGGGCGCGGGGTCGAGGCGGGCGTGCAGGTGGGCGCTGTGCGGCAGGTACAGCGGGGTTTCGGTGAAGTGCGGCGCCAGCGCCGGCGGCAGCACGAAGGCGTCCGCCAGCACGTGGTCGACGGCGGCCATGGCGCTGCTGGCGGGCAGGCCCGGCCAGGCGATCTGCAGCGGCGCCGGGCGCTGGGCGACGATGCCGGGACGGCCTTCGTCGTCCAGGCCGTGCAGGTCGACCAGGATGTCGATGTCGTGCGCGCGCAGCGTTTGCGCGGCCTGCACGTCGCCCATGCCGGCCAGGTCGATGTGGTGGTCGAGGCCGGCCAACGCGTGCGGCGCCGCCTGGGGATTGGCCGGCGGCGCGCCCGGCGGCGGCGCGGCGCGCCAGCTGAAGCCGTAGACCTCGAAGCGGGCGCGGTCGTGCAGGCGGTACAGGCCGGCGCGCAGGCGCGCCATGCCGTCGGCGCCGAAGTCGGCGCACAGATAGCCGATGCGCAGGCGCCGGTGGCCGTAGCCGTGGGCGCCGGCCAGCGCGGGGGCGGGCGGCCCCTGGTTGACGCTGTGGCGGCGCGCGGCCGCCAAGTGTTGCTGCGGATCGTCGCTGGCATCCAGCGCGGCCGCCGGCGCGGCGGCGTCGGCCAGGTCGGCCTCGCGCAGGCCCGGCGGCGGCGCATACACGGGCCAGGCGCATTGCTGCTGGCGCAGGCGCACCCACTGCGCCATCACCGGCGGCTGGCGCGGATCGAGCAGCAGGCTGCGCGCCAGCGCTTCCTCCGCTTCGCCATACAGGTGGCGGGCGGCCGCCAGCCGGCCCAGGTGGTTGAGCACCTGCAGCTGTTGCGGCCGGCTGGCCGGCAATTCGGGATCGATTTGCGCCAGGGCCGCGCGCCAGGTGGCCAGCGCGGCGTCGGGCTGTTGCAGGCGTTCCTGCAGCGCGCCCAGCGCCAGGCGGGCGTCCAGGAAATCGGGTTTGATGGCCAGCGCCGCGCGCAGCGCCGGTTCGGCTTCGCGCTCGTCGCCGTTTTGCATCTGCAGCACGGCCAGGTTGTACCAGCCGGCGTACAGCAGCGGGGTGTCGGTGCAGCGCAGCCACAGGTGGTAGAGCTCGGCGGCGCGGGCCGCCGCGCCCGACTGGCCCAGCAGGCCGGCCAGGCCGAACAGTTCAAGGATGGGCAGCTCGCCGCTGCGCGCCAGCGTGAACGCCAGCGCGCTGGCGCGCGCCAGCTCGTTGGCGGCCAGGGCGCGGTTCAGTTCCTGCAGGGGCGATGGTTCGCTGGGGACGCTGTGGCTCATGCGCCTATTGTGGGCGCATTTCGCCGTGGAGACAACCGCTCAGTGCAACCTTGGTGGCAGCCTAGTAGACCTTCAGGCCGGCTTCCTTGGCGGCGGCCAGCTGGCGCTCGTTGGCGTGCGCCAGCTCGCGGCGGTAGCGCACCTCGGCCAGGCGGTTCTCGTTGGCGTAGGAACGCTGGCCCTTGCGGAACACCTCGGCCGGGAAGTCGCGCACCCACGAACGCGGGGTGCAGATCTTGAGCAGGCATTCCCAGTGCTCCGGGTAGTTCCACTGGCCGCGGAACACGTGGTCGCGGCGGTTGCACAGGTAGGCGGCGGCGCCCGGCTTGAGCACCGAGTCGAACCAGTTCAGGTAGTAGTCGACGTGGTGCTGGTCCATCTCCTGCATGCTCTGGACATTGATGCCGAGGTCGAACTGGCCGGCGCCGGCGGTCTCGAAGTGCCAGATCGGGCAGATGTAGATGTCGAACTGTTCGAGGTCGTAGGCGTCGCCCTGGTAGAAGGAGCCGATGCGCAGGTCCGGGCGGGCGCGCGTCAGGTACTCGTAGGCGAAGATCAGGCTGGCCGGGACGGCGTCGATCATGACGAACTTGAGCTGGCCGTTGTCGTAGACGTTGAACATGGCTTCGGCCAGGCGGCCGTAGCCGCCGCCCACTTCGATCACGCGCAGCGGCTGCTGGCGCGGGCCCTGCGGCAGGTAGGGGGCGATCAGGTTGATGTCGATCATGGTGCCGAGGTCGGCGATCAGCAACTCGCGCGCCGCCGGCTTGAGCTCGGTCGGGCCGGTGAAATAGGTGTCGGCGATGCCCAGCGTGTCGATGTCCTTGATGAACGGGTAGTACCAGGACAGCGATTCCGGCGAGACATGGGTCTTGCCGAAGCCCAACCACGGGAAGATCAGGCTCTTGGCATCGAATTCGCCGGCCGCCGTGCCGTCGCCGCCGCCGGCCTTGAGCCAGACGTCGGCCGGCACGTGGTTGCCGGCGTGTTTCAGCAAATCGTCCTGGACGCGGTTGAACAGGGCTTCGTCCAGGTCCAGGCTTTCCAGTTCGACGATTTGCTTACGGATGCGGGAGTCGGTCGCTTGCATAGGGTTCCATTCAGTAAAAGAGAGGGGGGCGGGGAGGACCCGGTTAGAAACGGCCGTGGGTGGCCACGAAATCATGCCAGGCCGCCAGGTAGGCGGCGTCGGCGCCGGGCGTGCCGGCCATCAGCGCCGGCAGGACGTCGCGGATGGCCTGGGTGTCGGCTTCGTCGCGGTAGTGCCACAGCACATTGCTGCCGACGGCGTTGAAGCAGAACTGCGCATGCTCTTCGTTGATCAAGCCGCGCCGCAGGCCGATCAGCGCCAGCCCGAAGTAGCTCATGATGGCGCACTTCATGGCGGACGAGGTGCCGACCGCCGAGTTCTGGTTGGCGCTCTGGCGGAAATAGCCGAGGTGTTCGTTGATGAAGCAGATCGGGTGCGCGCGCGCGCCGCAGACGAAGGCGCCCAGGTCTTCCAGGCCGTTGATGGCGATGCCGTCGACCTGGCGCTGGACGATCAGCTCGGCCACCTCGGCCCGCATCACGGTGTTCGAGACTTCGCCCAGCCAGTTGGCGGCGCGCCCGACGGTGCTGACGAACAGCGCGTTGGCGTCCAGCGACAGCAGGCGCTGCGGGTGGTGGTCGACCGCCTCCGGCAGGTTCAGGCTGTGGCGCACCGGCTGGCCGGCCTCGTTGGCGTACCAGCGGCGGCTGACGGTGGAACTGAAATGGCCGGAGATATGGGCCTGGCGGTGGCGCGCGTAGAAATGCGGGTAGATGATGTCGTCGTCGCACAGGATGTGCAGCAGCTCGGTGTCGCCGCCCCAGGCCTTGATGGCGTGCGCCCAGTTGGCGTGGGCGCCGCTGCGCGGGCCGGCGATGGTGCTGACGTTCAGGTGGGCGATCAGCGACTTGACCGGCTCCGACTCCAGGGTGGCGATGAAGGCCTGGTCCGGGCTGTCGTCCGAGAAGATGATGCGCTCGGGCGGCTCGGTCTGCTGGGCCAGCGCGGCCAGCAGCTCCATCAGGTACTTGGGCTTGTACGCGGGTATGACGGTGGTAATTTTCATCGGGGGCTGGGCTGGTTGCGTGGTTGCGCGATTATTGCACGCCGGCGGCGTCCCAACCAGCGACCACGTCGGCCGGGTAGCCGCGGTGGAAGTGGCTGGTCCATGGATAGGCCGGATTGTCGCTGCCGTCCTTGAGCCGGATCTGGTCGGCGTCGCACAGGTAGCGCGCCGGATTGCCGGCCACCACGGTGTGCGGCGCGACGTCGCGGTGGACCTTGCTGTGGGCCGCCACCAGCGCCCGTTCGCCGACCGTGACGCCGGGCAGGATCACCGACATGGCGGCGATCGCCGCGTAGTCGCCGATGGTGGCGCCGAGCAGCACGTTGCTGGGCGGGTGCGGGTCGTTGGTCAGCACCACGTAGGGCAGCAGCCAGACGAAGTTGCCGACCTTGGAGGCCTTGCCGATGAACACGTTCGACTGGCAGCGCACATAGTCGCCGATCTCGCAGTCGCCCTGGATATCGTTCATGGTGCCGATCTGGAACGCCACGCCGGCCACGGTTTTCTCGCGCACCACCACGCGGTGGCCGGTCACCAGCCGCTCGCCGAAGCGCGAGCCCTGGTAGAACACCGAATGCGAGCGGATCCGCGCGCCGGCGCCGATCACCAGCGGCAGGCCGTCGGCCAGCGGGGTCGGGTAGCCGATCTCGCAATAGCCGTCGATCACCGCGCCGGCGCCGATCTCGACCTGGTCGTGGATGATGGTGAACGGGCCGATGCTGACGTTTTCGCCCAGCCGCGCGTGCGGCGAGACGATGGCGCTCGGATGGATCATGGGCGCTCCTCAGGCGGTGCAGAACTGGCGCACGGCGGCGGCCACCTGCAGCGCCTGGGCGTCGCTCATGGTCGGTCCCATCGGCAGGCTCAGCACTTCGCGGTGGATGGCCTCGGCCAGCGGGAAGTCGCCGTCCTTGTAGCCCAGTTCGGCATACGCCGGCTGCAGGTGCGGCGGCACCGGATAGTGGACGATGGTGCCGATGCCCTGCCCGGCCAGGGCCTGGGCCAGGGCGTCGCGGCGGGCGTGGCGGACCACGTACACATGCCACACCGGCTCGGCCCAGTCCGGCACCAGCGGCAGCGCCAGGCCGGGCGTGCCGGCCAGTTCGCGCGCATAGATGGCGGCGATGGCGCGGCGGCGCGCGTTGTCGGCGTCGAGCTTGGGCAGCTTGACGTTGAGCAGCGCCGACTGCACTTCGTCGAGGCGCGAGTTGTAGCCGGGCACCTCGTTGTAGTACTTGACCTTGGAGCCGTAGTTGCGCAGCGTGCGCAGGCGTTCGGCCAGCGCGGCGTCGTTGGTGGTGACGGCGCCGCCGTCGCCCAGCGCGCCCAGGTTCTTGCCCGGGTAGAAGCTGAAGGCGGCGGCGTCGCCCAGCTGGCCGGCGACGCCGCCGCGGTAGCGCGCGCCGTGGGCCTGGGCCGCATCCTCGATCAGCTTGAGGCCGTGTTGCGCGGCCAGCGCCTTGAGCGGCGCCATGTCGGCCGGCTGGCCGTACAGGTGCACCGCCAGGATGGCCTTGGTGCGCGGCGTGATGGCGGCGGCGATGCGGGCCGGGTCGATATTGAAGCTGTCGGGCGCCGGTTCCACCGGGATCGGCGTGGCGCCGCAGTCGCTGACCGCCAGCCAGGTGGCGATGAAGGTGTTGGACGGCACGATCACTTCGTCGCCGGGGCCGATGCCGTAGGCTTTCAGGATCAGGAAGATGGCGTCCAGGCCGTTGGCCACGCCGATCGCGTGGCCGCTGTCGCAATAGGCGGCGAAATTGGCCTCGAAGGCGGCGGTCTCCGCGCCGAGGATGTACCAGCCCGAGTGCAGCACGCGCTTGAAGGCGGCCTCCAGCTCGTCGGCTTGCGACAGGTTGATGGCTTTCAGGTCGAGGAAGGGTACGCTCATGAAAAACTCACTTAGGTTGCGGATTGCGTGGCGATGTCGGTTGGTGGGCGGCCGCCACGAACTCGGCGTAGTCGTGGTAGTAGTCGTCCGGGTCGTACTTGGTCGAGGCCAGCACCAGGCACACGCCGCCGGACGAGAAGTTCTCGACCTCGCGCCACATCATGCCCGGCACGTACAGGCCGTAGTAGGAGCGGTTCAGGTGGAACTTCTTGCGCTCATAGCCGTCGTCGACGATCACGTCGAAGCTGCCGGACATGGCGATGAACAGTTGCTGCAGCTCGATGTGGCCGTGGCCGGCGCGCGAGGAGCCGCCCGGCACGTCGTACAGGTAGTAAACGCGGGCGATGTCGAACGGCACCTGCACGCCGCCCTCGATCACCGACAGGTTGCCGCGGGGGTCGTGGTGCTTGGGCAGGTCGATCAGCCGGCATTGGTCCATCATGATGCGCGCTCCCCGGGTTAGGCGGCCACGGCCGTGACGATGTATTGCCAGGGCAGCGCGTCCTCCACCGCCACCACCGGATCGACGCCGCTGGCGCCGGCCATCAGGCGGATCGCCGGCAGGTATTTCTCGCGCGCCGGCTCGTCGGTGATGCGGGCGCTGCCGCCGCTGATCTGGAAGCCGGCCTGCTGCAGCAGTTCGAGCAGGGCGCCGCGGGTGAACACGCGCTTGCGCGACTTGTCGAGCGCGCCGCCGTAGCGCAGGTCGCCGGCGTTCAGGCGGGCCTGGATGCTCCAGTGCTGGAAGTTGCGGATGGTGATCACCAGCTTGCCGCCGGGGGCGATGCTGGTGCGGATCTTGCCCAGCACGCTCCACGGGTCGTCCAGCTGCTCCAGGGCCTCGTCCAGCACCCAGCAGTCGGCGCCGCGCACGTGGTCCCACAGGTCCGGGCCGGCGTGCGCGATGTCGGCGTTGAACACGAAGTCGCAATGCGGGCGGGCGGCCTGGGCCGGCGCCGGGTCGGCTTCGACGCCGGTGTAGTTGACGATCGCGTTGCGCGCCTTGTAGGCCTTGGCGAAGGCGCCGTCGCGGCAATGGACCTCGACGATCTTGCGCGCTTCGAGCGGCACGAACTGCAGCAGGTCGGTGTTGACGGTGCTGGTGGCGCTCGGCAGGTCGTAGTGGTAGCCGCCGGTGCGGATCACCGTGCCCTGCCAGTCGTGCTTGATGTAGTTGCGCTTGGGCGGCTTGGGCGCGAAGTCTTCCTTGACCCAGTCGACGCTGTCGATCAGTTCATGGGCGCCGGCCTGGTGGATGGCCAGCATGGTGGCGATCAGCGGCGCGCCGTGCTTGATCGGCATCGGCCACTGGCGCACCACCTCGATATTGGTCAGCATGCAGGCCGGGTGCAGGTAGCGCACGGCGCCGTCGGGGCGGTCGTAGCCGGCCTCGTTGACCGGCTGGATGCTGCCGACCCCGTACATGCCCGGGCGCAGCGCGCCGTGCAGCGATTCGAGGAAGCCGCCCTGGATGATTTCGACGTCGGAATCGAGGAACAGCACCTCGCCCGACAGCCCCAGGTGGTTGATGGCCCAGGCCAGGCCGGGGCCGTGGTGGATGTTGTAGCCGAAGGGGATGAACTCGACGTTGTCGTGGCCGTCGGTGATGGCGCGGATCTGCTCGGCCACGTCCGGATTGGAGCCGTCGATCACGTACACGCGGTTGCTGTAGAACTGGCGGAAGGTGCGCAGCAGCGCCTCGATCAGGTCGGGCGAGTTGTACGACACGGTGACCACCGGGATCTGGTCGATGCGCACCGGCTCGGCCGCCGGCTGTTCCGACGGATGGACCGCGTGCGCCGGCGCCGCCAGGCGCGGCGCGGCCGGCTTGGCCACCTGCTGCAGCACGCTTTCCAGGTTGCGCACGAAGCGCGGGCTGTCGAACAGGGCGCAGGTCAGGCGGTTGGCCACCAGCTGGCGCTTCATGGCGGCGATGCGGTGCGGCTGGTTGGCCAGCTCCACGGCTTTTTCCTCGTAGGCGGCGAAATCGTCGGTGATCAGCTGCGCCAGGTCGACCGCGCGCAGCAGGCTGCCGGCCATGCGCGAGGAGAAGGTCTGGCCGGCGCAGGTCAGCAGCGGCAGGCCGGCCCACAGGGCGTCGCTGGCGGTGGTGCCGGCGTTGAACGGGTAGGTGTCGAGGAACAGGTCGGCCAGCTGGTAGCGCGCCAGGTACTCGGCCGGCACGGCGCGGGTGTTGAAGATCAGGCGCTGGCGGTCGATGCCGGCCTGCTCGGCGTGGCGCCACAGGTTCTCGCGCACTTCCGGATAGTCGGCCACCAGCCACAGCACGCTGTTGGGCACGCGGCGCAGGATGTTCATCCACACCGCGAACAGCTCGGGCGTGAACTTGAAGTTGTTGTTGAACGAGCAGAACACGAAGGCGTCGTCGGGCAGGCTGACGCTGGCGCGGGTCGGCTTGGGCGCGATGGCGCGCTGGCGGTCGTTGATCTGGAAGCAGTCGAGATACAGCGGCTTCTCGGTGAAGTGCGCGGTCATTTCCGGCGTGATCAGGAATTCGTCGGCCAGCACGTAATCGACGCCGGGCAGCGCGGTGCTGCCGGGGAAGCCGAGGTAGGTCAGCTGCACCGGGGCCGGGCGGAACGCCAGGATGTTGGGGCGCGCGCCCAGCGTCAGGCCGTGCAGGTCGACCAGGATGTCGATCTCGTGGGCGCGGATGGTGCGCGCGGCCTGCTCGTCGGTGAGGGCGTCGATGCGGATGTAGTGGTCCATGGCCTTGACCACGCGGGCGCGGATCGGCGAACCGTCCTCGCGGCTCCAGCTGAAGGCGTAGACCTCGAACTTGCTGCGGTCGTGCAGCTCGTACAGCTCGGCGGTCAGGATCGATACCGCGTGCGAGCAAAAGTCCGACGACAGGTAGCCGATGCGCAGGCGGCTGTGGCCGTAGCCGTGGGCGCCGGTCAGCGGCGCCACGGCGGCGTTGACCTTTTCATGGACGAAGCGGCGCGCGGCGGCCAGCTGCTGGGCCGGATCGGCCGAGGCGCTCAGCATGGCCAGCGCCGAGGTGCCTTCCAGCATGGTGGCCATCGAGATGTGTTCCAGGCCGCTGTACACCGGCCAGGCGCACTGCTTCTGGCGCAGGTGCACCCAGTGCGTCATCACATGCGACTGTTGCGGATCGACGTGCAGGCTGCGCGCCAGCATCGCTTCGGCCTCCGGATAGCGCTTGCGGATTTCCAGCAGGCGGCCGATGTTGTTGAGCGTTTGCACATGCAGCGCCGGGTTGGTCTTGATGTCCGGTTCGATGCCGGGGCCGAGGATGCTCTGCCACATGGCCAGCGCCTCTTCCGGGCGGCCGCCGCGTTCCAGCAGCGTGCCCAGGTTCAGGCGCGCCTCGATGAAATGCGGGTTGAGCGCGATGGCCTTGAGCAGCACCTGCTCGGCGGCGGGATCGTTGCCCGCCTGCGACAGCATCACGGCCAGGTTGAAGCAGGCCGCGTACACCAGCGGCGACGGCGTGTGCGTGATCCAGGCTTCGTACAGGGCGATGGCGGCCGGCAACTGGCCCGACTCCTGCAGCACGCCGGCGGCACTGAACAAGTCGCCGATGGAAAGCGCGCCCTGGACGGCCAGCGCCATGACGGTGCCCAAGGGGCTGTTATCGGTGGGGAGGGTGGCGGCAGATGCTTGTACGGTCATAGCGGGGCTTGGGGTGCACAAAAGGTAGGCCCTATCATACCTTTTGTTGCCCATGGCGGGGCAACTTTTGGCTCAGGAGCAAGACTGTAAATCCCCCCTTGCTCGACATTTAGCATTCGGCCGGCCGCATGGGCGGGGCGGGGCCGGATCGGCGACCCGGCCCCGCCGCCGGCTAGCGGTTGGGCACGGCGAACCAGTTGTTGCCGTGCTCCGCCGCAGGGGCCTTGCCGGTGAGGGCGGCGGTGTAGCCTTGCAGGCCTTGGGCGGCGCGGTATTGGCCGATGGCCTCGGCCAGCACGCCGGCGTGCGCGTCCGGCGGCGCGACTTGCGGCAGCGGCAGCGGCGCGGTGGTGGTTGCCGCCACGCCGGCGGCGTGCGCGTAGCCGGCGATGGCGTTGCTGAGGCCGCTCACCTGTTGTTGCAACGTAGCAACCGAACTTGCCGCCGTGGTTGCGGCTGAGCTTGCCGGGGCGCGCGGCGCCAGGAACCAGACGTCGGCGCTGTCGTGGCTGCTGCCGTCGCTGCTGGTGTAGTGCGAGGTCAGGCCGATCAGGTTGCCGTTCTGCTGCACCTGGGCGGCGCTGGCGCCGGTGCCGATGGCGGCGATCCGCAGCTGCTCCAGCGTGTTGAGCTCGCCTTCCTGGCTGATGCCGTCCGAGTTGGCGTCCACCCATACCCGCAGGGCGCAGTAGGCGCGGTCGGCGCTGCTGATCTGGCCGTCGCCGTTGTCGTCCAGCGCTTGCAGGGCGGCGTAGCCGTCGGCCGCCTTGGCGCCGCCGGCCAGCGTGGTGGCGCTGCCGAACAGCTCGCCGCCGTCGTTGATGATGCCGTCGCCGTTGCGGTCCAGGGCCAGCAGGCCGTCGTGACGATCGACCCAGCCGGTGCGCACGGCTTGGCCGTCGGCGCGGACGTCGAAGCGCACGCCGGCCTCCAGGCCCAGCGTTTGCACGCCGTTGCCGTCGAGGTCGAGGATCAGCGGCGTCGCATAGTTGCTCGAAGCGCCGTTGAACGCCATGGTCTGGGCCACCGACATCACCGCCACCTGGGCCAGGCTGAAGGCGTTGGCTTGCGCCAGCGTCAGCGCGCTCAGGCCGGCAACCGACAGGGCCGGCGTCTGGTCGGTGGTGAAGGCTTGCAGCTGGGCGTCGGTGAACACCACCAGCTGGCTGGTTTTCAGCCCGGCCACCTGGGTGGTCGTCAGGCCGGCGATCTGGTCGGTCGACAGGTAGCCGATCTGGGCGTTGGTCAGCGCGCCGAGCTGGCTGGTGCTGAGGGCGCCCAGCTGGACCGTGCTGAAGCCGTAGATCTGGGTGGCGTCCAGCGCGCCGAGCTGGGCGTTCTTCAAGGCCGCCATCTGGAGCGTGCTCAGGTAGCCCGCTTGCGGCGTGCTCAGCGCGGTCAACTGGGTGATCGACAGGGTCTGGATCTGCGCCGTGGTCAGCGCCTGCAGCTGGGCCGCGTCCAGCACGCCCATCTGGTCGACGGTGAGCGCGGTGATCTGGCTCAGCTTGATCGAGGCGATCTGGTCGGTGGTCAGCGCCTGCACCTGGGTGTTGGACAGGGCCGCCAGCTGGGTGGTGCTCAGGTAGCCGATCTGGGTGGTGCGCAGGGCGGCGATCTGGCTGGTGCTGAAGGCGTACAGCTGGTCGGCCGTCATGGCGCCGAGCTGGACGCTGGTGAGCGCCTGGACCTGGCTGGTGTTCAGGCCCGGCAGCTGGCTGACGTCCATGCTCGACAGCGGCAAGGTGCCGAGCGCGGCCACGGCGGCCGTGGTCAGCACCGTGATCTGCGCGGTCGACAGGCCCTGCACGGCGGCGACGCTGAGCGCGGCCGCCTGCTGGGTGCTGAGCGCCTGCAACTGGTCGCTGCCGAAGGCGCCGATCTGGACGCCGTCGATGGCGTTGATTTGCGCCGTCTTCAGGCCGCGCACCTGGGCCGTGGTCAGCGCCATGGTCTGGTCGGTGCTGAGGCCAATGAACTGGCCGGCCGTCAGCGCCGCCATGTCCTGGGTGTCGATGGCGGCGATCTGGGCGGTGCTCAGGGTGGCCAGCTGGTCGGCGGTCAGCACCGCCATCTGCGCCGTGTTGAGGCCGGTCATCTGGGCCACGCTCAGGGCGGCGATCTGGTCGGTGCTCAGGCCGCTGGCCTGGAGCGTGCCCAGGGCGGCGATCTGCGCCGTGCGCAGCGCCTGGACCTGGTCGCTGGTGAGGGCGTTGAGCTGGTCGACGCTGAAGCCGTAGGCCAGCTGCTGGGTGCCGAGCGCGGCGATGTGGTCGGTGTCGAGCGCCGCCACCTGCGCCGTGGCCAGGCCGTTGAGCAACTGGCTGGTGCCGAAGGCCAGCAACTGGCCGGTGCTCAGGGCGTTGAGCTGGTCGCTGCCGAGCGCGCCCACTTGCGGCGCCTGCAGGGCGGCGATCTGGCGCGTGACCAGGGCGTTGAGGTCGGCCGTTTCCAGCGCCACGATCTGGTCGACGGTCAGGGCGGCGATCTGCTGGGTCGACAGGGTGGCGGCCTGCAGCGTGCTCAGGGCCACGATCTGGTCGGTGCCGAGCGCCTGCACCTGCAGCGTGGTCAGGGCCACGGTCTGCGCGCTGCGCAGCGCGCCGATCTGGTCGGTGGTGAGGGCGCCGATGCCGGCCACGCCGACCCCGTAGGCCAGCTGGCTGGTGGTGAGCGCGGCGATGTGGATGCCGTCCAGCGCCGCCAGCTGGTCGGTGGTCAGGCCGAGGCTGATCTGGCTGGTGGTCAGCGCCGCCAGTTCGGCCGTGGTCAGGCTGTTCAGCTGGTCGCTGCCGAGGACGGCGATCTGGTCGCTGGTGAGCGCCACCAGCTGGCGCGTGGTGAAGGCCGACAGGTCGGCCGTTTCCAGCGCCACCACCTGGTCGGTGCCGAGGTTGGCCACTTGCTGGGTGCTCAAGGCGGCGGCCTGCTGGGTGCTCAGGGCCACGATCTGGTCGGTGGTCATGGCCAGCAGCTGCGCCGTGGCCAGGCTGGCCAGCTGCGCGGTGCGCAGGCTGGCCACCTGGTCGGTGGTGAGCGCGGCGATGGCGTCGCTGCCGAGGCCGTAGACCAGCTGGTTGGTGGTCAGCGCGTTGAGCTGGGCGGTGCTCAGCGCCGTCAGCTGGACGGTGCCGAGACCGCCGATCAGCTGGCTGGTGGTCAGCGCGCTCAGGCCGCTGGTGCTCAGGTGGTTCAGCTGATCGCTGCCGAGCGCGGCGATCTGGTCGCTGGTCAGCGCCACCAGCTGGCGCGTGGTGAAGGCGGCCAGGTCGGCCGTCTCCAGCGCGACGATCTGGTCGGTGGTCAGGGCGGCGACCTGGCGGGTGGCCAGGGTGGCCGCCTGCAGCGTGCTCAGGGCCACGATCTGGTCGGTGCTGAGGCCGGCGCTGATCTGGTCGGTGCTCAGGGTGCTGAGCTGCGCGGTCGATAGCGTGGCGAACTGGTCGGTCAGCAACGCCTGCAGCTGGTCGGTGTTGAACAGCGTGAACTGGGCGGTGGTGAAGGCCGCCAGGTCGCGCGTTTCCAGCGCCGTCACCTGGCCGGTGCTGAGGCCGGCCAGCTGCACGCTGTGCAGCGCGCGCACTTGCTGGGTCGACAGGGCCACGATCTGGTCGGTGGTCAGGGCGCCGAACTGGTCCGATTGCAGGCTGCGCAGGGCGTTGGTGCTGAGCACGGCGAACTGGTCGGTGGTCAGCGAGCTGAGCTGATCGGTGTTCAGCGACACGGCCTGGGCCGTGGTCAGGGCGCCGATCTGGGCCGTGCGCAGCTGCGACAGCTGGGTGGTGGTCAGCGCGCTGAGCACGGCCGTGCTCAGCGCGGTGAAGGCGCTGGTGGACAGGGCGTTCAACTGGTCGCTGGTCAGGGCCGCGAACTGGTCGCTGTTGAAGGCGGCCAGCTGGGCGCTGCGCAGGGCCAGGAAGTCTTCGGTGGCCAGGGCGCCGATCTGGTCGGTGCTGAGGGCGCCGATCTGGGCCGAATTGAGCGTCGCCACCTGGGCCGTGGTCAACGCCACGATGTGGTCGGTTTGCAGGGCGGCCACCTGGTCGCTGCCCAGGCTGGCGAACTGCGCCGTGGTCATCACGCTGACCAGGTCGGTGGTCAGGGCCGCCATGTTGGCGGTGCCGATGGCGGCGATCTGCGTGGTTTTCAGCACCACGAAGTCGGCCGTCTCCAGCGCGTCGAGCTGGTCGCTGCTGAGGGCGGCGATTTGCGCGCTGCTCAGGCCGACGGCCTGGGCGCTGCTCAGGGCCACCATCTGGTCGGTGGTGATGGCGCCGAACTGGGTGGCGTTGAGCGCGCCGATCTGGCTGCCCGACAGGGTGCCGAAGTTGGCGGTGCTGATGGCGGCGATCTGGGCGCTGTTGAGGGCGGCCAGCTGGCGCGTGCCCAGGTTGTCGACCTGGGTCAGCGTCAGCGCGGCGATCTGGTCGGTGGTCAGCGCGGACGCTTGCGCCGAGCCCAGGGCGTCGATCTGGCTGGTGCTCAGGGCTTGCAGCTGGTCCATGGTCAGGTTGACCAGCTGGTTGGTGGTCAGCGCGCCGATCTGGGTGCTGCCGAGCGCCACCAGGTTGTCGGTGCTGAGCGCCTGGAACTGGCTGGTCGACAGCGCCACCAGCTGGGCCGTGGCCAGCGCGGCGGCTTGCGCCGTGACCAGCGCGCCCACGTGGGCCAGGTCGAGCTGGCCGATTTGCACGGTGGTCAGCGCCTGGATCTGGCTGCTGGTCAGCGCGGCCAGGTCTTCCAGCTCCAGCGCGGCCAGTTGGTCCGAGCTGAGTACGGCGATCTGGGCGGTGGCCAGCTGCGACGCCTGGGCGCTGCTGAGGGCGATGATCTGGTCGCTGCCGAGGGCGCGGAACTGCGCGCTGGTGAGCCCGTTGAGCTGGCTGCTGCCCAGGCTCTGCACCTGGTCGTACAGCAGCGCGTTGAGCTGGTCGCTGCCCAGCGCCTGCAGCTGGGCGATTTTGAGCGCGGCCAGGTCGGCCGTTTCCAGCGCCTGGATCTGCGCGCTGCCCAGGGCCGCCAGCTGGACGCCGGTCAGCGCCTGCGCCTGCGCGGTGGTCAGGGCGGCGATGCGGTCCGGCGCCAGCGCCTGGATCTGGTGGGTGCCGAGGAGGGCCACTTGCGCGGTTTTCAGCGCGGCCAGGTCTTCCTGTTCTATCACGCTCAGCTGCGCGGTGGTCAGCGCCGTCACTTGCGCCGAGCCGAGCGCCGCGTATTGGCGGGTGCTCAGCGCCACGATCTGGCTGGTGCCCAGCGCCTGGACTTGCAGGCTGCCGAGGGCGTTCAGCTGGGTGCCGGACAGCGCCTGCAGCTGGGCGTCGGACAGCACGGCCAGCTGGTCGCTGCGCAGCACGCCGACCTGGGCCGCTTTCAGCGCCACCATGTCGTCGAGCGACAGCGCTTGCACCTGCGCCGTGCCGAGCGCCATCACCTGCGAGGTCAGCAGGTTGCCGAATTGCAGGGTGGTCAGGGCGGCGATCTGGTCGGTGCTCAGCAGCGCCACCTGGGCCGTGGCCAGGGCGGCGATTTGCGCGGTTTTCATCGCGGCCAGGTCTTCCAGCTCGAGCGCCAGCAACTGGTCGCTGCTCAGGATGGCGACGCCGGCGTTGCTGACGGCGCCGATCTGGCGCGTGGTCAGGGCGACGATTTGCGCGGTGTTCAGCGCGGCGATCTGGTCGGTGCTCAGGCCGGCGATCTGGGCCGTGGTGAGGGCCTGGATCTGGTCGGTGCTGAGGTTGCCCAGCGAGCCCAGCGCGCTCAGCTGCGCCACGCTGAGGGCGGCGAAGTCCTCGGTGCCGAAGGCGGCCACCTGGTCGGAGTTGAGGGCCGACAGCTGGCTGGTGCTCAGCGCCGCCACCTGGTTGCTGGTCAGGGCGAATACCTGGTCGGTGCTCAGCAGCGCCACATGCGCGGTGCGCAGCGCCTGCACTTGCGCGCTCTTCAGCGCGGCCATCTCGTCGGTGGTGAGCGCGGCCAGCTGGCCGTTGGCCAGGCTGGCGATCTGGTTGGTGGCCAAGGTGCTGAGCTGTTGCGTGGTGAGCGCGGCGATTTGCGTGCTCAGCAGCGCGCGGAATTGCGTGGTGCTCAGCGACGCGAGCTGGGCCGTGCCCATCGCCTGCAGCTGGGCGGTGGTGATGGCGTCGAGCTGGTCGCTGCCCAGCACTTGCAATTGCGCGGTGCGCAGGGCCGCCAGGTCCTGGGTTTCCAGCGCCTGGATTTGCGCCGTGCCCAGCGCCGCCACTTGATGGGTTTGCAGGAACGTCACCTGCTGGGTGCTCAGGCTGGCGATCTGGCTGCTGTTGAGCAGGGCGATCTGGTTGGTCTGCAAGCTGCTCACTTGCCAGGTCTTCATGGCCGCCAGGTCTTCGGTTTCCAGCGCCGCCAACTGGGCGGCGGTCAGCGTGCGCAACTGCTGGATGGACAGGGCGCTCGCTTGCAGCGTGGTGAGGGCGGCGATGTAGGCGGTGTCGAGCGAGAGGAAATGTTCGGTGCCCAGGGCGTTCAACTGGAGCGAACTGAGCGCGCGGAACTGCTCGGTCAGCAGGCTGTTCAGCTGGTCGGTGCTGAACGCGGTGATTTGCGCGGTGCGCAGCGCCGCGATGTCGGCGTTGTCCAAGGCTTGCAGCTGGCCGGCGCCGAGGGCCTGCAGCTGTGCATTGCTGAGGTTGCTGATCTGCAGCGTGCTCAGGGCGGCGATCTGCGTCGTGCCGAGGCCGGCGATCTGGCTGCTGGCCAGGGCCGCGATCTGGGCGGTGCGCAAGGCCCGCAGGTCCTGCGTTTCCAGCGCGTTGAGCTGGCTGGTGGACAGCGCCGCCAGCTGGTGCGAGCCGAGATTGCTGACTTGCAGGGTGCTCAGGGCCGCCAGTTGCGCCGCGTCGAGGGCGGCGATCTGGCTGGTTTTCAGGGCGGCGATCTGCTGGGTTTTCAGCACGGCCAGGGTGTCGGTGCCGAGCGCCGCCAGCTGGTCGCTGCCGAGCAGCTGGATTTGCGCGGTGCCGAGCGTGCTGGCCTGGGCGGTGCTCAGCAGCGCGACCTGCGCCGTGGCCAGCGCCTGCAGCTGCACGCTGTTGAGCGCGTTCAACTGGGCGCTGTTGAGGGCGCCGATCTGGGCGCTGCCGAGGGTATTCAGATTATCAGTGCCGAGGCCGATCATCTGGGCGCTGCCCAGCGCGGCCAGGTCGCGCGTTTCCAGCGCCACGGTCTGCGCGGTGGTCAGCGCGGCCAACTGGCGCGTGCTCAGGCTGGCGACTTGCTGGGTGGTCAGCGCCACCATCTGCGCGCTGCTCAGCAGCTGGATCTGGCTGGTGGACAGCACGGCCAGTTGCGCGGTGCGCAGCGCGGCCACGTCGGCGGCTTCCAGCGCCTGCAGCTGGTCGCTGCTCAAGGCCGCCAGGTGCATGGTGCTCAGGCTGGCCGCTTGCAGCGTGCTCAGCGCCGCGATCTGGGCGGTCTCCAGCGCGCGCAACTGGTTGGTGCCCAGTGCGGCGATCTGCGCCGTGCCCAGCGCCTGCACCTGGCTGGTGGTGAGCGTGGCCAGCAGGCCGGTGCCGAGCGCGCTCATTTGCGCCGTGCCCAGCGCGACCAGGTCGCGCGTTTCGATGACGACGATCTGGTCGCTGGTCAGGGCGTTCAACTGGCGGCTGCCGAGGGCGGCCACCTGGTGCGAGCCGAGGGCGACGATCTGATCGGTGGTGAGCAGGGCCAGCTGGTCGCTGCCGAGGGCGGCGATCTGGGCGGTCTTCAGCGCGCCGAGGTCGGCCGTTTCCAGGGCCTGCAACTGGTCGCTGGTCAGGGCGGTGATTTGCGCCGTGGTCAGGGTCGAGGCTTGCAGCGTGCTCAGGGCGGCGATTTGCGCCGTGCCCAGCGCCTGCAACTGGTCGCTGGTGAGGGCTGCGGTTTGCTGGGTTTTCAGCACCGCCAGCAGCGACAGGTCGAGCGCGGCGATGGCGGCGGTGCTCAGGCTGGCGATCTGTTGCGACGTCAGCGCGCCGAGGTCGGCCGTTTCCATGGCGTTCAGCTGGCTGGTCGAGAAGGCGGCCAGCTGGCGCGTGGCTAGCGCGGCCGCTTGTTGCGGGCTCAGCGCGACGATCTGCGCGGTGGTCACGGCGGCGATCTGGTTGCTGTTCAGCGCGTTGAGCTGGCTGGTTTTCAGCACGGCCCAGTCGGCCGTGGTCAGCATCGCCACCTGGCTGGTCAGCAGATAGCCGATCTGGGCGGTGGTCAGCGCACTGGCCTGCGCGGTGGTCAGCGCGGCCAGCTGGGCGCTGCTCAGCACCTGGATCTGGTCCGAGTTCAGCTGGCTGAGCTGGTTGGTGGTGAGCGCGGCCAGTTGCGCCGGCGACAGCGTGGCGATGCCCTTGGTGCCCAGGCCCAGCAATTGGCTGGTCTTGAGCGCGGCGAAGTCCTGGGTTTCCATCGCGGCCAGCTGCTCGGTGGAGAGGGCGTTCAGTTGCGCCAGCGTCAGCGCGGCGGCCTGGCCGGTGGTGAGGGCGACGATCAGCTCGGTGCGCAGCGCGCCGATCTGGTCCGAGTTCAGGGCCACCAGCTGGCTGGTTTTCAGGGCCGCGAAGTCGCGGCTTTCCAGCGCGTTGACCTGGTCGGTCGACAGCGCCGCCAGGTTGGCCGTGCCCAGCGCGCCGATGTGCGCGGTGCTCAGGGCGACGATCTGGTCGGTGGTCAGCGCGGCGGCCTGGCTGGTGCCGAAGGCCGCCAAGACGCCCAGGCTCAGCCCGGCCACCTGGCCGGTGGTCAGGGCGGCGATGGCGCCGGTGCCCAGCGCGGTGACGTGTTTGGTTTGCAGGGCGGCCAGGTCGGCGCCGGACATGACCACGATCTGGTCGGCGCTCAGCGCGGCCAGCTGTTGCGAGCCGAGGGCCGCGACCTGTTGCGAACTGAGCGCGGCGACCTGGTCGGTGCCGAGGGCGGCGATGTGGGCGCTGCCGAGGGCGGCGATCTGGGCGGTCTTGAGCGCGGCCAGATCCTGGGTTTCCAGCGCGGCCAACTGGTTGGTGGACAGCGCGGCGATCTGGCGCGTGGTCAGCACGCTGCTTTGGGCGCTGCCCAGGGCGACGATCTGGTCGGTGGTCAGGGCGGCGATCTGGGCGGTGGCGAACGCGGTCAGCACCGACGAGCTCAGGGCGGCGATTTGCGTGGTGGTCAGGGCGGCCACGGCGTCGCTGCCCAGGGCCAGCACCTGCACCGAGCGCAGGGCGGCCAGGTCCTGGGTTTCCAGCGCGGTCAGTTGCTCGGTGCTCAGGCTGGCCACTTGCGCGGTGCTCAGCGCGCCCACTTGCTGCGAGCGCAGGCCGGCGATGTGCGCGGTGCCGAGGGCGGCGATCTGCTTGCTGTTCAGGGCGGCGATCTGGGCCGTGCTGAAGGCGGCCAGGTCCTGGGTTTCCAGGGCGCCGAGCTGGTCGGTGGTCAGCGCGCCGACCTGGCGCGTGGTCAGGGCGGCGCTCTGCAGCGTGGTCAGCGCGACGATCTGGTCGGTGCCCAGCAGGATCACCTGGCTGGTGCTCAGCGCGCTCAGCACGGCGGTGCTGAGGGCGGCGATTTGCGCGGTGCTGAGGGCGGCGATGGCATTGCCGTTGAGCGCGACCACTTGCTGCGACTGCAGCGCGGCCAGGGCCGAGGCCTGCATCGCCAGGATCTGGTCGGTCGACAGCACGGCCACCTGGCGGGTGGTCAGGGCCGCGACCTGCTGCGAGCTCAGGCCGACGATCTGGTCGGTGCCGAGCGCCATCAGCTGGGCGGTGCCGAGGGCGGCGATCTGCGCCGTGCGCAGCGCCGCCAGGTCGGCGGTTTCCAGGGCGGCGACCTGGTCGGTCAGCAGGCCGGCGATTTGCTGGGTGGTCAGCGAGGCCGCCTGGGCCGTGGTCAGGCCGGCGATCTGGTCGCTGTTGAGCGCGACCAGCTGGCGGGTGCTGAGCGCGGCGACCTGCGCCGTGCCGAGGGCGGCCACCTGCGCGGTGGCGAGGGCGGCGATGCTGGCGGTGCCCAGGCCGCCCAACTGGTTGGTGCGCAGGGCGGCCAGGTCGCTGTTTTCCAGCGCGGCCAGCTGGTCGAGCGACAGCGCCGCCAGTTGTTGCGAGCCCAGCGCATTGGCCTGGGCCGTGCCCAGGGCCACGATCTGATCGGTGGTCAGGGCGGCCACGGCGGCGCTGCCCAGCGCGCTGATTTGCTGCGAGCCGAGGCTGGCCAGGGTGGCGGTTTTCAGCGCCTGCGCTTGCGGCGCCGTCAGCGCGGCAATCTGGCGGGTGCTCAGGCCCAGCGCCTGCGCGCTGCTGAGGACGGCGATCTGGTCGCTGCCGAGCGCGGCTTGCTGCGCCGCTTGCAGGGCGCGGATCTGGGCCGAACCCAGGGCGGCGATCTGGTCGGTGCTCAGCGCGGCGATGCCGGCGGTGGCGAGCGCCGCCACCTGCTGGGTGCGCAGGGCGGCCAGGTCCTGGGTTTCCATGGCGGCCAGTTGCGCGGTGCTGAGCGCGGCGATGTGCTGCGTGCCGAGGTTGGCCGCTTGCGCCGTGGTCAGGGCCGCGATGTGGTCGGCGTCGAGCGCGCCCAACTGGGCGCTGCTCAAGGCCAGCAACTGGGTGCTGCGCATGACGGCCAGGTCGGCCGTTTCGATGGCGGCCAGCTGGTTGGTGCTCAGGGCCTGGACTTGCGCCGTCGTCAGCGCGGCGATCTGGGCCGTGCTGAGGGCGACGATGAGGTCGGTGCTCAGCGCGCGCACCTGGGCGGTCGGCATGGCGGCGATCTGCGCGGTGCTGAGCGCGGCCAGCTGGCTGTTGCTGAGCAAGGCGGTGGCGGCGGTGCCGAGCGCCGCCAGCTGCTGGCTCTTGAGCACGCCGAAGTCCTGGGTTTCCATCGCGGCCAGCTGGGCCGCGCTCATCTGGCTCAGTTGCTGGGTGGTCAGCGCCAGCACTTGCTGGGTGCTCAGGGCCACGATCTGGTCGGTACCGAGGGTGGCGAACTGGCGGGTGGTCAGGGCGGCGATTTGCTGGGTGCCGAGGCCGGCGATCTGGTCGGTGCCGAGCGCCGCCACCTGGGCGGTGGTCAGGGCGCTGATCTGGGCGGTCTTGAGCGCGCGCAAGTCGCGGGTTTCCATGGCGGCGATCTGGTCGCTGCCGAGGCTGGCGATTTGCGCGGTGCCGAGCGCGGCCGCCTGGGCCGTGCCCAGAGCTGCGATCTGGTCGCTGTTCAGGGCCGACAGCTGGTTGCTGCCGAGCGCGGCCACTTGGGCGGTGCTCAGGGCGGCCACCTGGTCGGTAGACAGCGCGGCGATGCCGGCGCTGCCCAAGCCGTTGATCTGGCTGGTGCGCAAGGCGGCCAAGTCCTGGGTTTCCAGCGCCGCCACCTGGGCGCTGTTCAGCGCCGCCAGTTGTTGCGAGCTCAGCGCGGCCGCTTGCGCGGTTTTCAGGGCGACCAGCTGGTCGGTGCCCAGGGCGGCCACGGCGGCCGTGGTGAGGGCGGCGATCTGCTGGGTTTTCAGCGCGGCCAGGTCCTGGGTTTCCAGGGCGGCCAGCTGCGCGGTGCCGAGGGCGGCGATGTGGGCGGTGGCCAGGCTGGCGGCCTGGGCGGTGGTCAGCGCGGCGATCTGGTCGGTGCCGAGGGCGTTCAGCTGGGTGCTGCTGAGGGCGTTGAGCTGCGTGCTTTTCAGCGCGGCGACGTCGGCCGTTTCAATGGCGGCCAGCTGGCTGTTGCTCAGCGCTTGCACTTGGAGGGTGGTCAGCGCGGCCGCCTGGGCGGTGGTCAGGGCGCCGATCAGGTCGGTGCCGAGGCTGCGGATTTGCGCGGTCCCCAGGCTGGCGACCTGGGCGGTGGTCATCGAGGCCAGCTGGTCGGTGCCTAGGGCGGCGAGGGCATCGGTGCGCAGCACGCCCAGTTGATGGCTCTTGAGCACGGCCAGGTCCTGGGTTTCCATCGCGGCCAGCTGGGTCGCGCTGAGCTGGCTCAGTTGCTGCGTGGTCAGGGCCAGCGCCTGGGCCGTTTCCAGGGCGACGATCTGGTCGCTGTTGAGCGCGGCGAACTGGGTGGTGCCGAGCGCGGCGATCTGGCGCGTCTTCAGCGTGGCCAGGCCGCTGGTGCCGATGGCGGCCAGCTGCGCCGTGCTGAGGGCGTTGATCTGGGCCGTACCCAGGTTGGCGGTCTGCCAGCTTGCCAGCGCCGCGAAGTGGGCGGTGCCCAGCGCATTGAGCTGGCCGACGGCCAGCGCGTTCAGCTGCCGCGTGCCGAGCACGCTGAAATCGTCGACCTCGATGGCGGCCACCTGCGCCGTGGTCAGCGCGGCCAGCTGCGCCGTTTGCAGCGCCACGAACTGGTCCGAGGTGAGGGCCACGACCTGGCTGCTGGTCAGCGTGCGCAGCAGGGTGGTGCCGATGGCGGCCACTTGCGCGCTGCGCAGGGCGGCGATGTCGTCGGTGGTGATCAGGGCGAACTGGGTGGCCGTCAGGGCGTTCAGTTGGGCGGTGGTCAGGGCGGAGAATTGGTCGCTGGAGAGCCCGGCGGTCAGCTGGGCCGTGGTCAGGTTGCTGATCTGGGTGCTGGTCAGGGCCTGCACCTGGCGCGTGTTGAAGCCGTAGCCGAGCTGGTTGGTGCTGAGCGCCTGCAGGTTCAGCACCGACAGGGCCCGGATTTGCCGGCTGCTGAAGACGCCCAGTTGGTCCGTGGTGAATGCCGTCATCTGCGCAGTCGAGAGCAAGCCGACGTCCGTCGTCGTCATCGAGGCGATCAAGGAAGTCTGCAGGCTGGCGATTTGGTCGGTATTTAAACCGGGGATGGTAAGCGGCATGTTTAATATTCTCCTGACGGAAATATATAGTACCGCCAAACAGGCTTATCCAGAGAGAAAAGGGGCAAAAATCCCTTAAATCTTGGTCTGAAAACAATGACTTAGCGTTGATTCCAGCACCGTATTTCCACCGCATTTTTGCTTGGAAAATAAGTAATCAGGAAACACTGTAAGATATTGTTCCGCGCTAATCCTTATATTCCCCGGCCATGCTGCACACTCCCGTCACATTTACCCCGCTTATTCGTCCGCAAAACCATGACAATGCGATCACGTTCGTGTTCCATCGCGGAGAGTTGCTGCTGCGCAACACGGTTCTGGGCTTGCCGCAGGCCTCCGAGCTGGCGGCGCTGGCATTGGCGCCGGAACGCATCCATCCGCTGGGGCTGTGGGAAGGGCGCTACTACCAGGCGGCCTGGGTCGATACGCCGGTGCTGCCGGGGCCCGAGTTCGGCTATCACGGCTTGCGCGCGCTGTTCGGCACCTTGGACGAAGGCTTCCTCGGCCTGGCCGGACGCGCTTTCCAGCTGACCGAATGGGCGCGCACGCACCGTTATTGCGGCGTGTGCGCAACGGCCATGCAATTGATCGAGGGCGAGCGCTGCTACAAGTGCCCGAACTGCGGCCACAGCGCCTATCCGCGCATCTCGCCGGCGATGATGGTCCTGATCCGCAAGGGCGACCAGGTGCTGCTGGCCATGCACACCAATTCGCCGTACAAGCGTTACACCGCGCTGGCCGGTTTCGTCGAGGCCGGCGAATCGGTGGAGGAGGCCATCCATCGCGAAGTGTTCGAGGAGGTCGGCCTGCGCGTGCACAACGTGCAGTACTTCGGCAGCCAGTCGTGGCCGTTCCCGCATTCGCTGATGATCGCCTACACGGCCGACTACCTGGACGGCGAAATCCGCATCGACCCGAGTGAAATCGCCGACGCGCGCTGGTTCGGGCCGGGCGATGAATGGCCGGATTTGCCGGTCAAGGTATCGATCGCTGCGCGCCTGGTGGATGCCCACCGGCCGGCGCCATAGCGGGTCAAGTCGCGGCGTTTTCTATATACTGTCGGGCAATTCAAAACAAAGGTGTTTCATCATGTCTCAAGAATTTACGGAAAACGACTGGCGCCGCCTGATCGCCAGCATCGGCGAGGACCCGGATCGTCCTGGCCTGCTGGAAACGCCGGCGCGCGTGACCAAGGCGTGGAAGCACTGGACCTCGGGCTACGATCAGAATCCGGTCGACCTGCTGAAGGCGTTTGAAGACGGCGCCGAGCAGTACAACGAATTCATCGTGGTGCGCAACATTCCGGTGTACAGCCACTGCGAACACCATCTGGCGCCGTTCTTCGGCAAGGCCACCATCGGCTACATCCCGAACGGCAAGATCGTCGGCCTGTCCAAGCTGACGCGCCTGGTCGACTGCTTCTCCAAGCGCCTGCAAGTGCAGGAACGCATGACCATGCAAATCGCCAACGCGCTGATGGAAGTGCTGGAGCCGAAGGCCGTGGGCGTGGTGGTGAAATGCCGTCACCTGTGCATGGAAAGCCGCGGCATCCGCACGCCGGGCGAAGAAACCGTCACCTCGGCCATGCTGGGCGAGCTGCAGCCCAACCTGGCGATGCGCACCGAGTTCCTGGCGCTGGCAAGGGACTAAGCGCATGGCGGCAATGGCATGGCTGGGGGGCAGCCTGGCCGACGCGCAGGCGTTGGCGCGGGCGCAGCAGCGGCCGCTGTTCCTGTACTGGGGCGCGGTATGGTGCCCACCGTGCAACCGCGTGAAATCCGAGATCTTCGCGCGTGACGAATTCGTGGCGCGCACCGCGTCCTTGCTGTGCTACCACCTGGACGGCGACACGCCGGGCGCGCAAGCCCTGGCCGCGCAATACCAGCTGCGCAGCTACCCGACGCTGGTGCTGTTCGCGCCCGATGGCGGCGAAATCACGCGCCTGCCGTGCGAGCTCGATGGCGAACTTTTCGTCGCCGCGCTGGACGTGGCGCTGGCCGTGCATCAAGCCGGCTCATCTGCAAGCGCAGCGCTGGATGCAGCCCTGTCGGGCACGCGCGCGCTCAGCGCCGACGAATGGTCGCTGCTGAGCCACTACTCCTGGGATACCGACGAAGGCAAGCTGCTGGGTTCGCGCGCACTGGCGCCGACCCTGTCCGCATTGGCCGCAGCCAGCACCGACCGCGCCGCCGCCGCCGCACGCCTGAGCCTGCATGCCCAACTGGCAAACGGCACGGGCGAAGCAACGGCCCTGCTGGCGCTGCTGGCCGACGCGCAACAGGCGCGCGCCAACATGGACATCTTCAACAACAGCGGCATCAACCTGATCAAGATCGCCAGCCGGCGCGAAGAGCTGGCTGCGGCGCTGGGCGCCGTCGCTGCGCAATGGGCCGACGACTTCTGGCTGAGCGCGCCGGACCGGCTGATGGCGGTACGCCTGCAAATGCGCCTGGCCCGTCTGCTGGCGCCGACGCAGGGCTTGCAGGCACTGGTGCGCGAGCGTGTGGAATCGGCGCTGGCCGAATCGACCGATCCCTACGAACGGCACACCCTGGTCAACACGGCGGTGAGCGCGCTGAACGACGCCGGCCTGCCTGAGCAGGCCGAGCAAGTGCTGCTGGCCGAGCTGCCGCGTTCGCATTCACCGTACTACTTCATGCTGAGTCTGGCAGCCAGCGCCAAGCGCCGCAGCGAGGTGACCGGCGTGCTGTCGTGGTACGGCAAGGCGTGGCAGGCCTCGACGGGCCTGGCGACGCGCCTGCAATGGGGCGTCACTTATTTGAGCACTCTGATCGACCTCGCACCGCAGGACGCGGAAGCGATCGAGCAAGCGGCGCAAACGCTGCTGGCCGACATCCACAACGCCGGCGCCGACGCCCACCAACAGCGCAACCTGAGCCAGCTGCAAAAGCTGGCCGCCAAACTGGCCACCATCCTCGCCGGCCCCCAAACCGCCGCCCTCGCCGCCGCCCTCTAAAAACCAGGGTCAGCTCTGTCATTTGGACATTGCGGAACTTTTTAGCAAACCAAAAGTTCCGCAATGTCCAAATGACAGAGCTGACCCCGAAGTTAGCGGCGCTGGAACTCTGCGCCGGCTTTCCAGTTCGGATGGTCTTTGGCTTGCGCGGCCTGGTAGCCGGCCTGGAATAACAGGCTGATGTCTTCCAGCGCGCCGGCCGTGTTCCAGTTCGCTTGCACTACGTCGTTGACCGTGTGGTATTGGTGCGCCGTGTAGTTGAGCAGCTTGCCCGCGCTGCTGCGCAGGTAGATCGTCGGCACGCCGGCGCGCGCGAATTCCAGTTGGTCGCCACGGTAGTAGCTGCCGTAGCTGACGTTGCTGTCGGGCTTGACCACGCGTCCCTGCTTGGCCGCGATCCGGGCGACAAGGTCGTCCGCCGTCGATTTGCCCATGCCGCTGAGTTCCACATCCCGCGTGCGGCCCCACAGGTTGAGGCCGTCGATGTTGATGTTGAGTATGGTCTTGCCGACCGGGTAGAGCGGGTGTCGCAGGTAGTATTGCGCGCCCAGCTGTCCGCGCTCTTCCGCCGTGGTGGCGACGAAGACGATGCTGCGCTTGGGCGCCGTCGGCAGGTCGTGGTAGGCCTTGGCGATTTGCAGCAGCGCCGCTACGCCGCTGGCGTTGTCCACCGCGCCGTGGAAGATCTGCTGGGTGCGCGGCCCCGGCAGGCTTTCGTCGATGCCGAAGTGGTCCCAGTGCGCGGTGTAGACGATGACTTCGTCCTTCAGCTGTGGATCGGAGCCCGGAATGCGACCGACCACGTTGTGCGAGTCCACCTCGCGCGTGGCATTCACCGCGCTGAGCTTGAGCTTGATGCCCAACGGCAGCGGCTTGAAGTCGCGCGCGGCCGCTTTCTGCTTGAGTTCCTTGAAGTCCAGCCCGGCCGCCTTGAACAGGTCGCAGGCGCGTTCCTGTTGCAGCCAGCCCGCCATCGGCGGCAGCGTCGGTTCCGGCGTTTTGCTGCGTAGCGCGAAATTCTCGCGGCCCCAGCCGTTGACCACGACTTCGTAAGGGTAGCCGGCCGCTTTCGTCTCGTGCACGATCAGCGCCGCCGACGCGCCCAGCTTGGCCGCCATTTCCAGCTTGTAGTTCAAGCGCCCGTACCAAGTGACCGTGTTGCCGCCGAAGACGGCGGCGTCCAGCTGGCGCGGCCGCTTGGGATCGGGCACGGGCGGGTCGTTGATCAGCATGACCAGCGTTTTGCCCTTCAGGTCCGCGCCCCTGTAGTCGTCCCATTTGAATTCCGGCGCCTGCACGCCGTAGCCGACGAACACCAGTTCCGACTCGCCGATGTCCAGGTTGGGCACGGCGCGCGCGGTCCAGGCCACGTAGTCGTCGCCGAATTTGAGTTGCTTGTCGCCATAGCTCAGCGTCGGGTGGCTGGAGATGCCGACCAGCGGCACCGCCTGCAGATAGGTGCCGTCCGGGTTGCCCGGCTGTAGCCCGAGCTTTTTGAATTGCTGCTGCAGATACTCGATGGTGAGTTTTTCGCCCTGCGTGCCGGGCGCGCGTCCTTCGAACTCGTCCGAGGCGAGGGTGCCGATCTGTTCCAGCAGCGCCGCGCCGTCGAGCTTGGGCGGTGTCGCCGCATGGGCCGCGCAGGCGCAAAACGCCAGCAGCACTGTCGACAAGGGGAGTTTCATAGGGGCGAAGAATTGTTAATAATAGACCACCATTCTGACACATTTTATTGCTTATGGACACTGCCGAGCACGCACCGCCGTTGCCGAGTCCGCCGCTGTTTTGACGCGGAAACCACAGTCCCTCACTTCATGCGAGACGCTCCCGGGCTTTGCGGGTATGCTGATTTCCATAAGACAATAGGAGACTTCCAGCATGAATAAATTGTCGTTCCAGCAGAAGCTGTGGGTGCCGCTGATTTGCAGCCTGGTGTGCATCACCGCGATTTTTCTTTTCGAAACCATCCAGACGCGCAATGTGCGGATGGAAGAACGCCAGGCCGATCTGCGCAACATGGATGACATGGCGATCAGCGTGGTCAAGCAGTTCGGCGACCGCGCCGCGTCCGGCGCCCTGACCAAGGACGAGGCGCAAAAGCAGGCCATGGACCTGATCCGCGGCCTGCGCTACGGCAAGGACGGCTACTTCACCATCAGCCGCGGCACGCTGTCGGTGATGCATCCGATCAAGCCCGAGAACAACGGCAAGGACCTGGTCGACCTGAAGGATCCGAAAGGCACCTACGTCTACCGCGCCATCGCCGCAACCGGCGCCCTGCCCGAAGGCGGCGGTTTCGTCAGCTATTACTGGTCGCGCCCCGGCTCGACCGAACCGGTGCCCAAGCTCAGCCGCGTGATGCATTACGAGCCGTGGAACTGGGACTTGACCACCGGCGTGTACACCGACGATATCGACATCGCCTTCCGCGCCTCGCTGCTGAAATCGGCGGGGATGCTGGCCGTGGTGTGCGTGCTGCTGTCGGTGATCGTCAGCGTCGTCAACAAGAGCCTGCGCCACACCATCGGCGGTGATCCGGAGTATGTTGGCGAGATTACGCAGCAGATCGCTGATGGCGACCTCAGCGTTGAAGTGAAGACCCACGCCTCCGACCGCAGCAGCATCCTGCATTCGGTGAAGGCGATGCAGCAGCGCCTGGCCGAGACCATCGGCGAGATCCGCAACAGCGCCGAGACCATCGCCACCGCCTCGGGCGAGATCGCTTCCGGCAATATGGACTTGTCGGCGCGCACCGAGTCGCAGGCCAGCTCGCTGGAGGAAACGGCGGCGTCGATGGAGGAATTGACCTCGACCGTGAACCAGAACGCGGACAACGCGGTGCAGGCCAACCAGCTGGTGCAATCAGCATCGCAGGTGGCCGAGCGCGGCGGCAAGGTGGTGTCGCAGGTGGTGCAGACCATGGAGACCATCAACGCCTCGGCCACGCGGATTGTGGACATCATCAGCGTGATCGACGGCATCGCCTTCCAAACCAATATCCTGGCGCTGAACGCGGCGGTGGAAGCGGCGCGCGCGGGCGAGCAGGGACGTGGTTTCGCGGTGGTGGCGTCCGAAGTGCGCAACCTGGCGCAACGTTCGGCGGCCGCGGCCAAGGAAATCAAGGAGCTGATCAACGCCTCGGTCGACAGCATCAGCGCCGGCAGCGCGCTGGTGGCGGAGGCGGGCACGACGATGGATCAGGTGGTGACCAGCGTCTCGCGCGTGACGCAGATCATGGCCTCGATCACGGAAGCATCGAGCGAGCAGAGCACGGGCATCGGCCACGTCAACATGGCGATCACGGAGATGGATTCGGTGACGCAGCAGAATGCCGCGCTGGTGGAGCAAGCGGCGGCGGCGGCCGGCAGCATGCAGGAGCAGGCGGCGATGCTGGCTTCGCTGGTGGCGCGCTTCAAGCTGGGCCACGAACAAGGGGCGGCGCCCAAGGCCCGACCAACCGCGCGCTCGGCCAGCCGCCAAGTGGCGCTGGCGCGCTAAAACTAATCCGGGGTCAGGTCCTCCATTGCTACACGGTCTCTACCGTAGGCGTGCCTACGGTAGAGACCGTGTAGCAATGGAGGACCTGACCCCGGATTATGATCCCGGATTATTTGTCAGCGGGGACGGTTTCCACGACGGCGGCTTCGTAGACGAATTTGTCGCCGTCGGCGCGGAATACGCCCATCAGCTCGCCGCCGTCGCCCTTGACGTCCGGGTAGACCGTGCAGGTCTGCGTTTCGACCTGCCACATTTCCTGCCCCGCGCGCAAAGTCCAGACGTTGTCGCCGCCCGAGAGCAGTTCGATTTCCACCTCGTCCGCCGGCATTTCCGTCAGCTCGATGCGACGTATGCATTCGGGCAGGCGCTGCATGATGAGCTCGACCCGACTTTCCTTGCTCCAGAAGTGCTTCTGCGCCCGATGGATGGTCAGCGCGTGATTGCCTACCGGACCGTCCGCATAGTACGACGCGGAGTCGTCCACGCAGGCGGTCAGCAGCAGGGGCATCAGGGCTATCAGGATCTTGCGCATGGAGTTTCCAGTTCGTTGCTGTCGATTTGGAAACGATTATAGCGCCTCAGAAGCGGTAGCCCACCCCAACCGCCAGCATCAGCGGGTCGATCTTGACGCGGCTGGCCTTGGCGCCGCCGATCAGCACGTCGCTGCGGATCTGCGCTTTTTTCAGGTCGATGTTGAACGACCACCGCTTGTCGAGGGCGATGTCGGCGCCTGCCTGCAGCGCCAGGCCGATGCTGTCGTGCTCCAGGCTGGCCGCGCCGCCCAGCATGTGGTTCTTGGAGAAGGTGGTGTAGTTCACGCCGGCGCCCACGTAGGGACGGAAGCTCCCCTCAGGCAGGAAGTGGTACTGCACCAGCAGCGTCGGCGGCAGGTGCTTGACGGTGCCGATGTTGGCGCCGTCCAGCGCCACGTCGTGCTTTTGCGGATAGGTCAGCACCAGCTCGGCCGCGATGTTCTTGGTGAAGAAATAGGAGATGTCGAATTCGGGGATGGTCTCGTTGCTGACGCTGATACGGTCGCGCGCGCCGACGCCACCCACCGGCTCGGCTTTGTCCGCCGGGTTCAGGTGCACCGCGCGCACGCGCACCAGCCATGGGGTTTCCTGCGCAAAGGCGCCGCCGCTGATCAGGGCTGCGATGACCATCAATGCTGCTACTGGCTTACTCATTTCACTTCCTCTTTGTCGTTTAGTAATGGGAGGAAGTGTAGGGATCTCGCGATGTAAAAACCTTGATACAAGTCAAAATTTACCGACTAGTAAATGATGGTAGTATGACCAGCGGTCGGTTTTGGCAAACTACAATCAGGAGATCGCACATGGGCAAGCTGAACGTCAATGGTACCGTCAGGGAATATGAGGCGGAGGACGATACGCCGCTGCTGTGGGTGATCCGCGAGCAGCTCGGCATGACCGGCACCAAGTACGGTTGTGGCGTGGCCCAATGCGGCGCCTGCACCGTGCATATCGATGGCCAGCCTGTGCGTAGCTGCGTGTATCCGGCCGCCGCCGTCACCGCCAGTCAGAAGATCACCACCATCGAGGGCTTGTCCAAGGACGGCTCCCATCCCATCCAAAAAGCCTGGGCCGCGCTCGACGTGCCGCAGTGCGGCTTCTGCCAGTCCGGCATGATCATGGCCGCCGCCGCGCTGATTCGCGACAAGCCCAAATGTACCGACGCCGATATCGATGCGGCCATGACCAACATCTGTCGATGCGGCACCTACAACCGCGTGCGCAAAGCCATCCACGTGGCGGTGCGCGGTGGCGATCCCGCAACGGCGGGCCTGGCGATCGAGCGCATTGAAGGGAGCAAGGCATGAACTCCCGTCGCGGTTTCCTCAAGATAGCCGGCGGCCTGGTGGTCGCCTTCCACATTCCCTTCGATGCCGCAGCGGCGGGCCAAGCGCCTATCGCCAAGGGGGCTTCCGAGGCCACGCCCGAAGTCAACGCCTGGGTGGTGATCAAGCCCGATGACACGATCGTGATCCGCATCGCCCGTTCCGAGATGGGACAGGGCACGCTGACCGGCTTGGCGCAGCTGGTGGCCGAGGAACTGGATGCCGACTGGAGCAAGGTGATTACCGAGTATCCGTCGCCCGGCCAGAACCTGGCGCGCAAGCGCGTGTGGGGCAGCTTCTCCACCGGCGGTAGCCGTGGCGTGCGCGAGTCGCACGAGTATGTGCGCAAGGGTGGCGCGATTGCGCGCACCATGCTGGTCCAGGCGGCGGCCGATGCGTGGAAGGTGCCGGCCTCCGAGTGCGCGGCCGCAGCGAGCGTGATCACGCACAAGCCGTCGGGCCGCACCATCAGCTATGGCAAGGTGGCCGACGCCGCCGCCAAGCTGACGCCGCCCACCGAAGTGGCGCTGAAGGATCCGAAGGACTGGAAGCTGGCCGGCAAGCGCCTGGCGCGTCTGGATACGGTGGACAAGACCACCGGCGCGCAAATCTACGGCATGGATATCCAGATGCCCGGCCTGCTGAACGCGGCCATCAAGGATTGCCCGGTGTTCGGCGGCACGGTGAAGAGTTTCGACGCATCGGCCATCGAGAAGCGGCCCGGCATCAAGAAGGTGTTCAAGCTGGGTGACAGCGCCGTGGTGGTGGTGGCCGATACCTGGTGGCGCGCCAAGTCCGCTCTGGAGGCCATGCCCATCGAGTGGGACAAGGGGCCGAATGCCAAGCTGTCCAGCAAGGACATCGCCGCCACGCTGAAGGCCGCGCTGGATGCGCCGGATGCGGTGGTGGGCAATTCGAACGGCGACGCCAAGGCGGCTATCAA
Source organism: Duganella paludis (assembly GCF_054461335.1). NCBI lineage: Bacteria > Pseudomonadati > Pseudomonadota > Betaproteobacteria > Burkholderiales > Oxalobacteraceae > Duganella > Duganella paludis. The sequence goes on along the minus strand of NZ_CM136922.1, from coordinate 2,665,281 downwards.
GGCCTCCGCGCGCAAGATCGAGGCGGTGTATTCGTATCCGTGGCAGAACCACGCCACCATGGAAACCATGAACGCCACCGCGATCTGGACTGCGGAGCGTTGCGAGGTCTGGACGCCGACCCAGAACGGCGAGGCCGCGCTGGCGGCGACGGCGGAAGCGGCCGGACTGCCTGCGGCCAAGTGCGATGTCTACAAGATGCACCTGGGCGGCGGCTTTGGCCGTCGCGGCGCCACGCACGATTGGGTGACGCAGGTGGTGAAGATCGCCAAGGAGATGCCTGGCACGCCGGTCAAGTTGATCTGGTCGCGCGAGGAGGATATGCAGCATGGCCGCTACCATCCGATCACGCAGTGCAAGCTGACGGCGGGTCTGGACGCCAAGGGCAATGTGACGGCGCTGCATATGCGCATTGCCGGGCAGTCCATCCTGGCGTCGCTGGGATCGACGCTGAAGGATGGCAAGGACCCGGTGGTGTTCCAGGGCTTGAACGCGCCGGGACCGGAGGCGTCCATCGGCTACAGCTTCCCGAACCTGCTGGTGGACCATGCGATGCGCAATCCGCCAGTGCCTGCGGGTTTCTGGCGTGGCGTGAATTTGAACCAGAACGCGATTTACCTGGAGTGCTTCCTGGACGAGGTGGCGCATGCGACCAAGCACGACCCGCTGGCCTTCCGCCGCAAGCTGATGGCGGAGCATCCTAAACATCTGGCGGTGCTGAACGCGGTGGCGGAGAAGGCCGGCTGGGGCAAGCCTGCGCCGAAGGGCGTGTATCGCGGCCTGGCGCAGACCATGGGCTTCGGCAGCTACGTCGCCGCCTGCGCCGAGGTGTCGGTGGACCGGAAGACCGGCAAGGTGAAGATCCATCGCATCATCGCGGCGACCGATCCGGGTTATGCGGTGAATCCGCAGCAGATCGAGGCGCAGGTAGAGGGCTCCTTCGTCTACGGCCTGTCGGCCGCGCTGTATGGCGAGTGCACGCTCAAGGATGGCGAGATCGAGCAGCGTAACTTCGATACCTATCAGGTGATGAAGCTTGATGAGATGCCGAAGGTGGAGTCGATCATCATGCCGTCCGGCGGATTCTGGGGCGGTGTGGGCGAGCCGACCATCGCGGTGGCCGCACCGGCGGTGCTGAACGCGATCTTCGCCGCTACCGGCAAACGCGTGCGCGATCTGCCGCTGAAGAATCACAGCCTGGTGAAGAAGGCCTAGCCATGGCAGGGCGCTGGCGTTGGCGCGGCAGGACGGCGGCAGCGCTGGTCTTCGCCGCGCTGCTGCCAGCCGTCGCGCCGCCAGCCATAGCCGCCGCGCCGCCGGCGATAGCTGGCGACGGCATCGCCGCGCCGCTGCCCGGCGCAGCCCCGGGCGACGCAGCGCGCGGCCGCGCCATCGTGGCCAATCGCCAGCTCAGCCTCTGCCTGTTGTGCCACACCGGCCCCATTCCTGAAGAACGCTTCCAAGGCAACCTCGCCCCCGACCTGCAAGGCGCCGGCCAACGCTGGACCGCCGCACAACTACGCCTGCGTATCGTGGACGCCAGCCACTTCAACTCAGCCACCATCATGCCCGCCTACTACAAGACCGAAGGCCTGACCCGCGTGGCTGCCGCCTACAAAGACAAAACCATCCTCACTGCGCAGCAGATCGAAGACGTGATCGCATGGCTGCAAACACTGAAGGAGCCCGCCCAGTGAAGCGCCGCGCCCTCCTCGCAGCCAGCGCGGGCATGGCGATGCTGGCGCTGGTCCGCCCCGCATCGGCCACGCCTGCCGAAATGGCCGCCGCCATCAACACCTTCACCGGCGGCGCCAAGCCGCAGCCCGGCAAAGTCAAATTCGACATCGCCCAACTGATCGACAACGGCAACGCCGTTCCCGTCACCGTATCGGTGGACGGCGCGGCGGAAAACGTGCGCGCCATCGCCATCGCCATCTTCGCCGAGCGCAATCCGCAAACCGAGGTGGCGGTGTTCACGCTCAGCCCCCGCAGCGGCAAGGCCGAAGTCTCGACCCGCATTCGCCTGGCGACATCGCAACGCCTGATCGCCGTCGCCCGCATGAGCGACGACAGCTACTGGTCGCACGGCGTGGACGTCATCGTCGCACTGGCGGCATGCATAGAAGGCGAGGCGCCCTGATGGCCCGCGCCCTGATTCACATGCCGGCCACCGCAAAGCGCGGCGAAGTGATCGAAATCCGCGCGCTGATCGGCCACCCGATGGAAACCGGCTACCGCGTCGGCGCGGACGGCAAGCTGCTGGCGCGCGACATCATCCGCAGCTTTGTTTGCCGCTACAACGGCGAGCAAATCTTCGGCGCGGAGCTGCACCAGGCAATATCCGCCAACCCCTACATCGCCTTCTTCACGCAGGCGACGGAAAGCGGCACGCTGGAATTCAAATGGGACGGCGACAACGGCTTTACCCACACCGAAACGATGAAGTTGACGGTGAGCGCATCATGAAGCGCCTGCTGCTTGGCTGCCTGTTGATTGCCGGCGTAGCGCTGGCGGCGGATGAACGCCGCTCCGGTGCGGAGTTCATGAGCCCAGCCACGCAAGCCATGCAGCGCGACGATGCGCAGAACCCGGCCATGCTGTGGACCGCCGCAGGGGAAGCGCAATGGAACGCCGTCGCAGGAAGCAGCGCCAAATCCTGCGCCAGCTGCCACGGCGATGCGCGCACCAGCATGCGCGGCGTGGCGGCGCGTTACCCGGCGTTGGATGCGGGCAGCGGGCAGGCGGTCAACCTGGGCCAGCGTATCAACATCTGCCGCGAGCGCAAGCAGCAGGCGGCTCCGTGGAAGCTGGAGAGCGAAGAGCTGCTCGCCATGGAAGCGTATGTAGCGATGCAGTCGCGCGGCATGCCGCTCACCCCACCGCAAGACGCGATCACGCAAGCGGCGGCTGCACGCGGCAAGCAGCAATACTTCCAGCGCATAGGGCAACTGAACCTATCGTGCGCGCAGTGTCATGATCAACAATGGGGAAAACGCCTGGCGGGCAGCACCATCCCGCAAGCCCACGCCAGCGCGTATCCGATCTACCGGCTGGAATGGCAAGGCATGGGATCACTGCAGCGACGCCTGCGCAACTGCATGAGCGGCGTGCGCGCCGAAGTACCCCATTTCGGCGCAAAGGAACTGGTGGAACTGGAAGCCTGGCTTGCAGTACGCGACCAAGGCATGAAGATGGAAACACCCGGTGTGAGACCATGAGGAGAGACCGATGAAGCTGATGCTGTTTTTCGTAGCGTTGATGGCGGCGAGCGCCGCGCATGCTCAAACGCCAACCATTTCCTCAAGCGCACGCCTGGCCGCCACCTGCGCCGCATGCCACGGCACCGCCGGCGCCACCAAAGGCAGCACGCTCCCACCCCTGGCCGGCCAATCGCAGCAAACCCTCTCCGCATCCCTGCACGCCTTCAAAACCGGCAAGCGCGAAGCCACCATCATGACCCAACTCGCCAAAGGCTACACCGACGAACAAATCGAACAACTGGCTGCCTACTTTGCTGCGCAGAAGGAGCCCGCCAAATGAAGCGCCGCCAGTTCATCCAAGCCAGCGCCGCCAGTGCGCTCATCGCCGGCTGCACCACCATCACCGGCCAGGCCAAGCCGCACGTGGTGGTCATCGGCGGCGGCTACGGCGGCGCCACCGCCGCCCGCTACATCCGCCTGTGGAGCGACAACGCCATCGACGTCACCCTGATCGAACCCAACGCCAGCTTCATCTCCTGTCCGCTCTCCAACCTGGTGCTGGGCGGCTCGCGCCAGATCGGCGACCTTACGCTGTCCATCAACGCGCTGAAGGACAAACACGGCGTGCGCATCGTGCGTGACACCGTCACCAGCATCAACGCCGACAAACGCACGCTGGCGCTGGCCGGCGGCCAGACGCTCAACTACGACCGCCTGATCGTCTCCCCCGGCGTGGACTTCATGTGGGACCAGCTCCCCGGCATGCTCAAACCCGGCGCGCAAGACAGCATCCTGCACGCCTGGAAGGCCGGCGCACAAACCACCGCCCTGCGCGCGCAGCTGCAAGCCATGCCGGACGGTGGCACCTTCGCCATGACCATCCCGCCCGCGCCATACCGCTGCCCGCCCGGCCCCTACGAACGCGCATCGCAAGTGGCCTTCTACTTCAGCCGCCACAAGCCGAAATCCAAAGTGCTCATCCTGGACGCCAACGACGACGTGGTCTCCAAAGGCGCGCTGTTCAAGCGCATCTGGAAGGAACGCTACGGGAACATCATCGAATACCGCCCATCCTTCCGCACCGCCGACGTGGACGCCGCCAACCGCACCGCGATTTCCGAACTGGGCGACCAAGTCCGCGCCGACGTGCTGAACGTGATCCCGCCGCAGCGCGCCGGCAGCATCGCCGTGCAAACGGGCCTGGCCAACGCCAACGCGCGCTGGTGCGGCGTGGACTTCCTCAGCTTCGAATCGACACAGGCGAAGAATATCCACGTGCTGGGCGACGCCATCGCTGTGGCGCCGCTGATGCCCAAGTCCGCCCACATGGCCAACCAGCACGCCAAGGTGTGCGCCGCCGCCGTGGTGGACCTGCTCAACGGTCGCGCGCCGAATGCCCAGCCGATGCTGACCAACACCTGCTACAGCTTCGTCTCCGACACGGACGTGATCCATGTCGCCTCCGTCCACGCCTACGACGCGGACAAGAAAACCCTAATGGTGGTGCCGGGATCGGGCGGCGTGTCGGCGGCCGCCAGCGCGCTGGAAGGGGAGTATGCGATGAACTGGGCGCGCAATATCTGGGCCGATACGCTGGGCTAGCGCAGTATCAGCGGTAGCGCGCCATGATCTGGTCGATGCTGCCATCCTTGATGAGTGTATCGATCGCCTTGCTGACGTCATCGAACGGGATGGCGGACTTCTGCGAGAACGCGCACTGCGCCTTGTACGACGAGAACAGCAGGTCCGCGCGCACCTTCAGGCCGGGATGGATGCGCTGCTGATAGTTGAGCGTGGCCTCGCTGATCATCGTGTACGGCACTTTGCCGGCCACCATCTGTTGGATGTTCTTGTCCATATTGGCCGCATCCACGCGCTTGAAGCGCTTGCCCAGCACCTGCTCCACGCGCTGGTAGCGATAGCCGACCACCGTGCCGACCGGCTTGTCCTTCAAATCCTTGAGTGAAGTCAGATGCGGCGCATCGCTGCGGGCGGCGATCATCTCGGCGTCCGGCAGCATGGGCGGGCTCCAGTTGTAGTCGCCGTCGATCCAGAAGGGCGTGACAAAGCACATGGCATCGGCGCGGCCGCTGCTCAGCGCCGGCGTGACGTCCGGCGAATCGGCGTTCAGGTAGACAGCACGGCGGCCGAGGCGCTGGGCCAACAGGTCGCCCACGTCCTTGACGATGCCGCCGCTGATGGCGCCGTTCTGGAACCGCACGATCGGCATGGCCTGGTCGAGCGGCGCCAGCATCACCAGCTCGCCCGGCCCGGCAAACGCGCAGGCGGAACTCATGCACAAAGCAAGGGTGAGAGGGCGGATGGGATAGGCCATGCCACATTATAGCCGTCGAATGTTCGGCCACGCACAGGCAGACGGACTTGCCCATGGCATCCTGATTCTGAAAACGCGCCATTGCCCCGTAGAGCTTGCTTTTCGGCAAACGGGCGCTGGCATCTTGACAGACATTTTAGACTGAGGCGACACGTCTCTCATCAGGAGTTCATCATGACCCACACACTCGCCGCCGTATTTGAAACCCGTGCCGAGGCTCACCTCGCCAAGGACGAACTGGTTCACAATGGCTACGATGCCGATAGCATCCAGATCCACGATTCGGGCAGCGTGGCCGGCACCGCGCGCATCAATGACGACGCTTCTATCCTGGGCAACGTCAAGCAACTGTTTAGTGAATTGATCGGCAAGGACCACGCCGACCGCCATGTCTACGCCGAAGCGCTCAACCGCGGCCACACCGTGCTGGCGCTGGACACCGCCACCCTGGACGCAGCCGAGCGGGCCGCCGACATCATCGAAGACTTCAACCCGATCGACATCGACGAACACGAAACCATGTGGCGTTCCAGCGGCTGGGGCGCGGACGCGCTGCAGGGCGGCGCGCGCATGCAGCAAACCAGCATCGGTGCGCAGCAAAGCGCGCCGGAACAACATGGCATCCGCCAGCGTGAAGAGGCGGTGGTGTTCGCGCGCTCGGAACAGGCGCCGCTGGTACAGGGCTCGATGCAGCGCGGTGAGGTTGTCAGCGGCATGCCGCCGGCGGCCGCCGAAGCGGTGGCCGACATCCAGAACACCGTGCAGCGCAGCGGCATGCGCATCTACCCGCGCAACGCCGGCATCAACCAGGACACTATGAACATCCTGACCGGTAACGAACAAGCCGAAGACGACTACTTCCGCTCGCACTGGGAAAAGACCTACACCGGCGGCACCTACCAGGAATACGATCCGGCCTACCGCTACGGCGAATCCATGGCCGGCAATCCCGGCTACAAGGACAAGCCGTGGGGCGAGGTGGAATCCGAGCTGCAAGTAACGTGGGAGCGCCGCCACCCGCAGTCGACCTGGGACAAGTTCAAGGATGCGGTAAAAGAGGGCTGGGAACGCATCACGCGCTGATTGACGCTGATTAGCGGTAGTTGAGTTAGCTCAAGAACTACCCAACTCATCGTGACATTATCGGGGACTTGCGCCGCCTGTTTGGCGACGCACCTTCCTGAGGGATGCCCACGATGGAAAAACTGCTGCCGTACTACGAACGCGAGTTAAGCATGCTGCGGCGCGCCGGCGCCGAGTTTGCGGGGCGCTATCCCAAGCTCGCCGGCAGCCTGCAGATACGCGACGAAACCTGCGCCGATCCGCACGTGGAACGCCTGATCCAGGCGTCCGCCTTCCTCAACGCCCGCGTCGCCAAGCAGCTCGACGACGGCAACGCCGACTTCACCGAAGCGCTGCTGGGCATGCTGTATCCGCACTACTTGCGGCCCATGCCTGCCTGCTCAATCGCGCGTATCGACTACAGCAACGCGCGCGCCAACGACGTCGGCAGCGTCTCCGTGCTGCCGCGCGGCGCGGCGCTGAAAACGCTGGGACAGGGCGCTGCGGGTTGCCGCTTCCGTACCGTCTACGACGCCACCGTGGCGCCGGTCAGCATCAGCGCGGCCTGGTTTGAAACCTATATCCAGGCGCCGTCCTCGCTGTCGTTGCCGCCGGACGCCGGTTCCGCCATCTGCATCACCATCGAAGGCGCCGCCGCGCGCTCGCTAGCCGATCTGCAGTTGCGATCCCTGCGCGTATTCATCGACGGCGAAGCCTCGCTCTGCGCCAACCTGCGCGACGCCCTGTTCATGCGCACCGCCTGCGCCTGCATCGAGGCGGAGGAACAATGGCGCATGCTGGACCGCGTGCCGCTGTCCCCGGTGGGCTTCGCAGACAACGAGGCGTTGCTGCCGGCGGCGCCGTCCGAGTTGAGCGCCTACCGCCTGCTGAGCGAATACTTCGCCTTCCCCGAAAAATTCGACTTCTTCGACATCGACCTCGCAGCCCTGATCGCGCAAGCGCCCGAAGGCTGCACGCGCCTGACCCTGCGCCTGGCATTGTCCGACGTGCTGCCGGATACATCGCTGGCCCGCATCCTGCGCAGCCTCTCGGCCGAGAACCTGGTGCTCGGCTGCACCCCCATCATCAACCTGTTCCCGCATTCGGCCACGCCGATCCGCATCACCCACACGCACAGCAGCTATCCACTGATACCGGACGAAGCAAGTGGCGGCACCTGCGAAATCTACAGCATCGACACCGTGCAGCTGGTGCGCAAATCGCGCAACGGCAGCGACGTGACCGAATTCTTCCCCTACTACTCGCTGCGCCACGGCGACGCCGGCGAACGCAAAGGCCGCTACTGGCTCTCCCATCGCGACGAACTGATGGCGGACGGCCTGGAACACTCCATCTCGCTGGTGGACCGGGACTTCTCGCCGCTGCGCATGGAAGACGGCACCGCCTCCGTTCACCTGACCTGCACGAACCGCAACCTGCCGCACGGCCTGCAATACGGCCGCGCCGGCGGCGACCTCAGTACCGAAAGCGCCATCGGCAACTTCCCGATCCGCATGCTGCGCCGGCCGACTTTAACCCACCGGCTGCCGTCGCAGCACTGGGGCCTGATCGCCCACCTGTCCCTGAACCACCGCACGCTCACGCAGGAAGGCCTGCCCGCGCTGACCACCATGCTGCGCCTGTACTCGCAGCAGGACAGCGCCGTCTCGCAGCGCATGATCGACGGCGTTACCGCGTTGTCTCATCGTCCGGCCACCGCATGGATACGGCAGGCGCAAGGCAACGCCTACCTGCGCGGCATCGAGGTGCACGTATCGCTGGACGAAGAAGCCTACGCCGGCACCGGCATCCATGCCTTCGCGCAGGTGCTGGATCACTTGTTTGGACTTCATGTGCACCTGAACAGTTTTACGCGCTTGGTTGTGCTGTCCCACGTGAGCGGAAAGGAGTTGCTGCGATGCCCACCTCGCAACGGCGCTTTGACTCTGGCCTGATCGGCACCCTGCTGAACGAACCGCAGCGCTTCGAATTCGTGCAGGCGGTGCGACTGATCGAGCACTGGCGGCCGGGCAGCGCGCGTTTCCGCAACCGGCTGTCGATGGGCTTCCCGCCCAACCAGCTGGAGAACATCAGCAGCGACGACAGCGGCGTGCGCGTGACGCCGGCCTTCATGGGCATGCTGGGCAGCCAAGGCGTGCTGCCACTGCACTACTCGGAGCGCATCGGCCGCTACGAAAGGGACAGCAACGACGGCGGCCCGCGCGCCTTCCTGGATATCTTCTCGCATCGGCCGCTGTCCCTGTTCTACCAGGCCTGGGCCAGAAACCGGCCGGACGAAAACGACGGCCTGCTGAACGCCCTGACCGCGCTGGCCGGCGTGCACCTTAAGCAGGAACTGATCGAAGGCGAAACGCTGGCCTTCTACGCAGCGGAGATCCGCAGCAGGACCGTCTCCGCGCCTATGATGGCGGGCCTGTACACGGAATACTTCGGCGTCCCCATCGCGGTGGAACAACTGGTGGGCGAATGGCAGGCCTTGCCCACCGAAGACCAGGCCTGCCTGGGACGCGCCAACGTCAGCCTCCAAGATGGCGTGATGCTGGGCCAACGCCTGTACCGCTGCGACACCCGCGCGCGCCTGCGTATCGGCCCACTAAACCGCGAAGCGTACGAACAATTCCTGTCCAATTGCGACGCCGCACGCAAGCTGGCCGCCATGCTCGACCTGCACTGCGGTGTGGGCATGACCTACGAAGTACACCTGATCCAGCGCGCCGCCGACATACAAGATACCCGCCTCGATGGCGAGAACCGGCTAGGCGTGAACGCCCGCCTGCTCAGCAAACTGGCCACGCGCGACAGCGAAGAATTGATGTACCTGCTGCACAGCTAACAGGAGACAACGTGGAAAGCGACAACGACTTCTTCGGCTTCATGAGCCTCGCCAAGGAACTGGTGACCAGCACCCGGCCGCTGCGCCTGCGCCTCGATCTGCCGGGCGGCATCAACGACGACATGCTGCTGCCGCAGCGCGTGTTCGGTTCGGAGACCATCTGCGGCGGCATCGAATACCGCGTGCTATGCGTCTCGGCCAGCGCCCACCTGGCGCTGAAGGAAATGATCGCCGTGCCGGCGGCGCTGCAGCTCGTGACCGACAAGGGTGACCTGCGCAGCGTATGCGGCATCGTCACCGAGGCCAGTTCCGGCGACAGCGACGGCGGCCTGGCCAGCTACCAGCTGGTGCTGCGCGACGCGCTGGCGATTCTGGAAAAGCGCACCAACACGCGCGTGTTCCGCAACATGGACGAAGTGGAAATCGTCCAGCGCATCCTCAACGAATGGCGGCACAAAAGCCCCATCCTCGGCATCTGCTTCAGGCACGAAACCGACGAAGCCTTCCACATCCGCGAATACCCCAAGCGCGAATTCACCATGCAGCACAACGAATCGGACGCGCACTTTATCCGGCGCCTGCTCAAGCGGCGCGGCATCGGCTGGTACTTCCGCTCCGGCGGCGAAAGCGAAGGGCCGATGCACATCATGGTGCTGTTCAACCGCGCCGACAGCCTGCGCGAAAACGCCGCCGGCACCATCCGCTACCACCGCGACGCCGCCACCGAAGAACGGGACACCATCACCTCCTGGAGCGCGGTGCGCAGCCTGCAGCCGGGCATGGTGACGCGGCACAGCTGGGACTACCGCAACGTCCAGGGCCGCGACTTCATGATGGCGGAACTCCGCAGCGATGTCGACCAAGGCCCCAGCGGCAACGAACTGGCCGCCCCGCTGGACGACTACCAGATCCTCATGCCGCACGCCGGCGACGACAACGAAGACCTGTGCCGCCTAGGGCAGGTGAGCATGCGCCGCCACGACTACGAATCCAAATGCTTCCACGGCGAAGGCAGCGTGCGCGACCTGTGCGCCGGCGAATACTTCACACTGGCCGAGCATCCGGAAGTGGACGAGCATCCGCCGGAGGACCGCGACTTCGTCGTCACCGCCTTGCAGGTAACGGCGCAGAACAACCTGCCCAAGGCGCTTGCATTGCGCGTGGAACGCCTGTTCACCCGCAGCCGATGGATGGCCGGCGCGCAGGAACTGCTGGTGCAGCGCGACGTGAACGACAAAGTAGCCAGTGGCCCGCTGCGCATGCACATCCAGTTCACGGCAGTGCGGCGCGGTATACCCATCGTCCCCGCCTACGACCCGCGCACGGACCTGCCGCAAGCGCAAATGCAAAGCGCCATCGTGGTCGGGCCGAACGGCGAAGAGGTGCACTGCGACCAAATGGGCCGCGTAAAGATCCGCTTCCCCGGCACCCGCCCCGTCGACCACGAACAAGCTGCCGGCTCCGGCGCATCGGATACCCAAACCGATTCCGCCTGGGTGCGTGTGGCCTCCAACTGGGCGGGCAATGGGCCAGGGAGTCTGGAGCAATGCGGCACCATTGGCTTGCCTCGCATTGGCACGGAAGTGCTGATCAGCTTTCTTGGTGGGGATCCAGACAAACCGGTAATCGTCGGGCAACTCTACAATCAAGATGCTCATCCGCCTGCGCTTAGCAACGCGGATTCCTTACCAAACAATCGCTATCTTTCCGGAATTAAAAGTCATGAGGTAAAAGGTCGGCGTGCAAATCAGCTACGTTTTGATGACACCTTGGGCGAAATCAGTACTCAGTTGTCGAGTGACCACGGCTGCAGCGAGCTTAATTTAGGTTTTTTAACTCAACCACGAGCGAATGGCAAAGGCAAAAGCAGAGGAGCTGGCGCGGAACTAAGAAGTGATGAAGCTGTGTCTATCCGTGGGGCAAAAGGCATCCTAATATCTGCGAATGCACAGCATGAGGCGAGTGGGCGACTTCTAGCTCATGATGAGCTGTCTCAAGTTGTCGGACTCTCACGTCAAGTCGCCAATCAGCTCGCCGAACTCGCAGAGAAGCATGCTGAAGACCCGAAGGATAGTTCAGAGCTAGCTGAGCTGGCTGAAAAAGTTGCTCGCTGGGATGCTTCGAAGGGTGCTGAGACCGATGACGATGCTATTGTCGCGGTAAATGCTCCAGGGGGGTGTTTTTTTGGCAGCCAGAAGACTTTGGCGTTAGGAGCCCAGTCGTCGGTTGATATTGCCAGCGTTTCAGATTCTCGGTTGAGTAGTGGAAGAAGTCTACTGCTAAGAGCGGCACGCGGCATTAGTCTACTTGCATTCAAATGTGGAATGAAGCTTATTGCAGCAAGTGGAAATATTCGTATCCAAGCTCATGATGGTGATATTGAGATTACTTCACTGAAGCGAATAAAGCTCATCGCAAATGAGGGAATAGAAATTCAGTCCCCGTCTGTACAGCTTACAGCGAAAGGTTGCCAGGTTAAATACGGCGATGGCCTTATCACTCAGCAAAGCAGCGGCATCCATACAATCAAATCCTCCAAGTTCAATCATGAGAGTGGCGGTCATGGCACTCCGGAAAAAGTGGCTATCACTGCAGTTGATGTCGAACACGATCAGCACGTGCTGGTGACAGATTTCGTTACCGATAGCCCAGTCCCGCTACGTCGTTATCGCATCACGGTAGAGGATGGTCAAGTCATCGAAGGTCAGACTGACGAGAATGGATTGACCGCAAAGTTCAAAACTAAAGTCGCATTCGCAACCTATCAAATTGAGCTCTTGGATTAGTGGAGGGAACATGGGTGCCCAGTTAGCAGTCAATGTCGAGGCAGGTGGCAATAGAGCAGAAGGTTGCTGCACACCACAAAGTGATAAAAGTCCTCAGAAGATGAGTGTGCTTCCCAAGCGGGTGTTGCCCATTATATTTTTACCGGGAATTATGGGAAGCAATCTGCGTATGAGCTCCGCAAGACAGCGGGAATTGGAATGCAGCAACAACATCGCCTGGCGGCCTGACAGACTAGTGGGCTCCGCAGGGCTACTATTTGTCGATGCCGCCGACAGGCAAAGCCGCTTGGATCCAGATAGCACAGAGGTGGATATCTACGACCCTGAACACAGTCCAACCGGTGATCCATCAGAAACAGCAGCGGAGCGGCATGATGTTGGTGATATCCATGTTTACTTCCAGATCGAGGGCAATACGCCGCTACTCATTGACGACCCTAGAACGATGAGTAATCGAAAAACGAAAGAACAGAAGGCGATGGAGCGAGGATGGGGAGAAGTATATTTTTCCAGCTACGGAAGGTTGTTGGAAAGTTGTGAGAAATATTTAAACAAGTTTATATTGGGGAAATTTTGGCAATCGGTTCTTGATAAATCACCAGAGGAATTTAAGGCCTTTTCTACTCCCTCCTTGACACCATTGTCAGAAGCTGAATGTAGAAAAGCACTAGCAGGATGTTTTTTTCCTGTCCATGCAATAGGCTATAACTGGCTAAAATCGAATGCTAGTTCCGCCGTGGCGGTCGCGGCAAGAGTTCGCACTCTCATGGAAAAATACCGATCCCAAGGCTATCAATGCGAGAAGGTTATTGTCATTACACACTCGATGGGGGGGCTCGTTGCTAGAGCCTTGGTTCATCCAGAGATGGGCGGTCTGGCGGAACAGGTTCTTGGTATCGTCCATGGAGCGATGCCTGCGATTGGCGCTCCCGCCGCATATAAACGTATGCGCTCTGGGTTTGAAGAAGGGTTCGCTGGCGCCTCCATTCCCCCGAAGGTTCTTGGAAATTATGGCTATGAGGTCACGGCTGTAATGGCGAATTCTCAGGGAGGACTTGAACTTCTACCTAGCAAAGCATACGGCAATGGGTGGCTTAGGGTAAGGCGGAAAGGCGGCGTTGTGCTTACGAGGCTTCCACAATATGGCGATCCTTACAAAGAAATCTATCAGCTGCAAGGAAAATGGTACGGGCTGCTTCGAGAGCAATGGATTAATCCTGCTCGTCGGCCTGGTCGTGGCTTTCAACATACCTGTAACTTGCTTGAGGAGGCCAAGCTCTTTCATGAGCGCATTACCTCTACCTATCACTCATGTAGCTACGCACATTATTCTGCAGACGTGGACAGAGCGTCTTGGGAGTTCGTCGATTGGGTTCTGAATGACCAAGCTCGCCGCCCGGATTGGTCCGCTTGGAATATAGCGTCGGACAACGGTCAAGGTCATTGTAACTTGCTTCCAACGGCAGCAAAGGCTAATGATCTCTGCGAGATTTTAGTAGGACCAAGTACCGGTGCAGGTGATCAGACCGTGCCGTTGCGATCATCTGAACATCAGCTGTTAAGTGGAAAATTCAAGGGTGTGTTTCGTCAGAGCGGTTATGAGCATCAAGGTAGTTACAAAGACGAGACTGTGTTAAAAGCGACTATGTTCAGCCTTGTCCGTATCATCCAAACAATGCAGTGGAGTAGCAATGCCTAAGGTTCTTCGGGCCAGATTTTTTCTTGGCGGCCTTGTCAGCCTTGCCTTAGTGTTCTTTTTCGCTGCATTTATTCATCCTGTCGGAGGACGTATGTCAGCTATCTCTCCTCAATTCGTTCAGATGTCTGGCAAGACGAAGACAGTCTGCGTTGGGCGATTTTTGATCGATGTTCCTACGACCGCACAAGTGGTCTATGGGCCTACGGACGCTGCATTAAATACTGAAAGACTTCCACGCAAAGGGCCTGATCTAGACCTAATTGTGGCCAGTAGGCTGCTTGAGATCGAACGGGATCGTGCTTACGCTTCAGGAGCGCTTAGTGGAAATAGCTCGTTAGTTGGTACGGTAAGGGACGGGGCTATCCCCAACCAAAAGATTTTGTTTGGCGTAAGCACATCTAGTGGAGCATTTTATCGAGTTGAGTCTTACCTCAAAGTTGGCGAGGATATTTTCATTCAAGAGGGTGAAGCATATAGTAAAAATAATGAACTAGAAGAGTTAGTTCACACGATGAACGTCGTAGCTCCGATGTTGCAATCACGAACCGCAGATGTGATACCAGTTGGGCCCGGTCTCTGTATCGACGGAGGCTTCATCCGAGGGGCAGCCAAGTTGGAGTATGAAAATTTGACCTTAGGGGTAAGACTGGCGGAGTATCCGGACGTTCATTTTTCAATGTCGACGTCCTTGAAACCTTTCATCGTTGAATCTGATGCTTTGGATACTCGCTTAGCTGAGGCCGAAAAAATGGCATATCAATCAGGTAACGGTGCCTGGTACTTGCGAATAAAAATGCTCCGTCGTGGTCGACGCCAGATTGGGAGGTGGGACGGCTTCGAAGTGTTGGCGCGAAAACCACCTCAGGTGAAAGAAGGCGAATCCCATGAGTTCGCTTTTGTCAGCCATGGCGAGCCGAACAACCCCATGCTACCTGTTCTGAAAATCTCCATGTACACAGGGGTCAAGGGCAACAGAACAGGAGGGATACAACCTAGCATCACCGACGAGGAGGCGATATCTCTTTGGGACAAACTTAGTAACTCAATTCGCGCGCGCGACTAATCCTCGTGGATCGAGTGAAGAAACATACTTGGAGGCGGAATGACAAACGTAATTCGGTTAGGTGATCCGACATCACATGGTGGCAAGGTCATAGAGTCTGGCGCTACGTATTTCACCGTCAGTGGCAAGCCGGTTGCCCTCGTGGGCGACAAGTGCATGTGCCCAATGACGGGACACCAGAACTGCACTATCGTCAGTGGAAACTCAAAACATCAAATCAACGGCAAAGCCGTGGCCTACGATGGCGACAAGACCAGTTGTGGTGCGACGCTAATCTCTACGATCAAAACCTTCTCCTCGTCTTAACAGATTCTTGTATTGTCAGCGCCACACTGTTTAGACGAGTGCTGATTCATCGCGATCACAGCAAGATGCAACCACAGCGAACGAGGATCTCGGCAGTTGCATCAAGTGGCCCAGGCGCCCTAGTATGATCTATCGCATCACCCTCTGGTACCCAAAGAATCATTCCCTCCCGCGCTCGTGTTAGCAAGACGCGATAGGAGTTCTCGGAGAACTGCTGTGCTACCGGCGTTCGCTGTTTTTGCCAGGCGTTTCCAGACAGTCGAGAATGCTGCCAAGTACTCTGGCTCGTGTCCCAGAGCAGATCGCCGCCCCAACACAAGCAGGTGAAGTCCAACTCCAATCCCTGGCATGTGTATTCATTTGCCGGCACTTCGAGCGCGTATGAGGAACGAATATCGCCAGGGTCATTCAGATACCAGTGAGCGATTTCTGCGCCAGAGGTAGCGTGTAGAAAAGTCCCTATTCCATCGGCTCTGAGTCTTCGAGCGCCGGAGCTAGCGAGCAGTCCGTACCGCCGATGGCCTTTCGCGTGCCCTTTCAGCCATTGTTTAGCTTTCGGAAGTGAGCGGGTTACGTAAAGGGGATATGCCCCCAGTTCCATTGCTGTCGCGAGTGCCGCATCTATGTCACCTGCTAGAACGTGATTGACCCACTGACTGAGCTTAGGTGAGCGGTAACTGCGCATTGGCACTGATAGCTGGAGTTCGTTCTCCTCGTAAGTGCTGATGGCTGTGGGTAGTTCCCCCAACGTAAAAGAGCCTGCTGAAACGCCGCCATGCAGTACATGAGGCGGCGCAAAGACCGTCCATTGGCCTTGGCGCTCGATCGAAAGTTTTCGTAGTGCGTCACCCCAGCCTAGAACGCCTTTCTCTCCGGAGTTGATCTCTTGGCCGCCGCCCACCAGGCAAATACAAACGCACCAATCTTTGTGGCGTTCCATTAGCTCTACAATCAATTCCGGCTCGGATGCCGTGCGATTGAATTTCTCTAGGCCTTGTTTTTCATCCCAAGCTCGTTGGGCTTCATCGAAGATGATGACGTGCTCATGCGGAGGCGTGTTCGCGTCGTGCAGAATTCCCTGCTGCAGAAAATCATTGATGTGTTGAATGCGTGCTCGTACGCTACGTCGAATGTCATCCAATTTGCTGGATCGATTGCGTTCGTATTCATTGAGCGACAACGCTTCACGTAGAACGACGACCAACGGGGTATTGCCGGACAAGTAGACGATGTCGCCTTCGTGTTCGACCCCAGTGGATATGGCGCCATGAACGACATGTAGCCCCGCCAGTGTCTTACCCGCGCCAGGCACTCCAGAAAGGAACAACATGTAGCGTTTCTTTTGCTCTTGTGCCTCTCGAATTAACGCGATGAGTCGAGCAGAGGCTACGTGCAGGTTGTCTGCATCTGCATTCGCAATGGCGCTGATGTCGTGGCCCGAGAAGATGCTGGTAGCGGCCTCGATTATGTTCGGCACAGGTCGATATGCGGAATAGTCCCATGCCTCAGCAACTATGTGGGGGACGCTGCTCGTTGCGTTGAGCGCGGCAATTCGGGCGCTTAAACCTTGGGCGCCGACATAGATCACCGGCGCGACCTGAGCACTTTGTGAAGCATATTCTGGGTAGTCACTTGGCAAGTGAATTGCGGCGGTGCTCCAAAGAATAGGAACTATACGATAGAGCCTGCTGGCCTCATGAAAATCTTGAAGATCTAGCGCATATTGTTCGACTTGCCGCCTATCTTGAGCAGGAAAGTCCGTGCTACCAACTTTGCATTCGATGACAATCACTAGTGACTCAGTAAGCACCACCACATCGATCCGCTTACGCAAGCGGTACAAGGGATACTCAAGTACGATGGTCCAGTTTGCAGCGGCAGAGCGCGCCAAAATGAGTGACCGAAATTCGTTTTGGAGGATAGGGATGGCCGTGGCCCAAGCTTGAGTCTGTTTGGAGTATTGTGAAGAGAAGCCATCTGCAGCATACGCAACTTGCAGCGACCCTATTATTCGGTCCGGCTCAGCATTGAGAAATTCTGCAATGGTCGCTCGATAGTATGCCGGCATTATTTAGCGACTTTCAAAATCTCTCCTGTTGAGCTTGCTTGATGGTGCTATTAAATCATTGGCATTTTCCTAAATCAACTAAATGTTTATATCGGCGGAGCATAAAAAAAGCCAACCGCAGCGGTTGGCTTTTCGAGTAAAGCGACGAAATAATTAAACGTCAATATTCCCCGCCCGCAGCGCATTGTTCTCAATGAACGCCCGGCGCGGTTCAACATCATCACCCATCAGCGTGGTGAAGATCTGGTCCGCTGCAATCGCGTCTTCGATCTGCACCTTCAGCAAGCGGCGCACGGTTGGGTCCATGGTGGTTTCCCACAGCTGGTCCGGGTTCATCTCGCCCAGCCCTTTGTAGCGCTGTTTGGAGACCACACGTTCCGCCTCGTCACGCAGCCACTGCATCGCCTGGTGGAAGTCGACCACGGCCGATTCCTTGGTGCGCTCGCCTTCGCCGCGGCGCACGTAGGCGCCTTCGCCGATCAGGCCGGTGAAGGTGGCGGCGGCTTCGGCCAGCACGCGGTAGTCGGCGCTTTCCACGAAGTCGGCGTCGATGGTGCTGACTTTGATGTTACCGTGGTGCATACGCTCGATGCGCAGCTGGTGTTGTTCGTTCAGCTCGTCCGAACGCACCGTGACTTTCACCGCGATGTCGTTGATGTTGGCCTGCAGCGCGCGGGCCGACGCTTCCGACGCTTCCTGCGTGCTCATGTCCAGCGTGACGCCGGTCATGATGGCGGTCAGCGCGGCGCGGTCGATCACGCGCGTCAGGCGCGTCATGATGACGTTGGACAGGTTGAACTTGCGCACCAGCTCGCCCAGCGCTTCGCCTTGGATCGGCTCGGCGCCTTCGCTTGGGGTCAGCACGGCGCTGCTCAGCGCCACGTTCATCATGTAGCCGGCTTCTTCCGCATCGTCCTTCAGGTAACGCTCGTCGCGGCCGGCCTTTACTTTGTACAGCGGCGGCTGGGCGATGTAGATGTGGCCGCGTTCGACCAGCTCAGGCATCTGGCGATAGAACAGGGTCAGCAGCAGGGTGCGGATGTGGGCGCCGTCGACGTCCGCATCGGTCATGATGATGATGCGGTGGTAGCGCAGCTTTTCGACGTTGAATTCGTCCGGGCCGATCGAGGTGCCCAGCGTGGCGATCAGGGTGGTGATCTGTTCCGACGACAGCATCTTTTCGAAGCGCGCCTTTTCCACGTTCAGCACTTTACCGCGCAACGGCAGAATCGCCTGGAACTTGCGGTCGCGGCCCTGCTTGGCGGAGCCGCCTGCGGAGTCACCCTCGACGATGTACAGTTCGCACAGCGCCGGGTCGCGTTCCTGGCAGTCGGCCAGTTTCGAGGACAGGCCCAGGCCGTCCATTACGCCTTTGCGGCGGGTCAGGTCGCGGGCCTTGCGGGCCGCTTCGCGCGCGCGCGCCGCTTCGACGATCTTGCCGCAGATGATTTTGGCGTCGTTCGGTTTTTCCTGCAGGTAGTCCGACAAGGTCTTGGCGACGATCTCTTCGACCGGGCCGCGCACTTCGGACGACACCAGCTTGTCCTTGGTCTGCGACGAGAATTTCGGCTCGGGCACTTTCACCGACAGCACGCAGGTCAGGCCTTCGCGCATGTCGTCGCCGGAGATTTCTACTTTCGCTTTTTTGGCGAAGTCGTTCTCGTCGATGTATTTGTTGATGACGCGGGTCATCGCCGCGCGCAGGCCGGTCAGGTGGGTGCCGCCGTCGCGCTGCGGGATGTTGTTGGTGAAGCACAGCACCTGTTCGTTGTAGGCGTCGTTCCATTGCATGGAGACGTCCACCGTGATGGTGGTGTTCTGGTCCGACTGGCGTTCGCCGGTGGCCTGGAACACGGTCGGGTGCAGCACGGTCTTGGCTTTGTTGATGTATTCGACGAAGCCGCGGGTGCCGCCTTCGAACGCGAACAGTTCTTCCTTGCCGGTGCGCTGGTCGGTCAGCTTGATGTTGACGCCGTTATTCAGGAACGACAGTTCGCGGATACGCTTGGCCAGGATTTCGTAGTGGAATTCCACGTGCGTGAAGATTTCTTCGTCGGCCCAGAAGTGCACGTCGGTGCCGCGCTTTTCGGTTTCGCCGATGACCTTGATCGGCGAGACCAGCACGCCGTCGCGGGTTTCGATTTCACGGTTCTGCGCGACGCCGCGCACGAATTCCATCTGGTGCACTTTGCCGTCGCGGCGGATGGTCACGCGCAGCAGTTTGGACAGTGCGTTCACGCAGGACACGCCCACGCCGTGGAGGCCGCCCGAGACCTTGTACGAGTTCTGGTCGAACTTGCCGCCGGCGTGCAGTTCGGTCAGCACGATTTCAGCCGCCGAGCGTTTCGGCTCGTGCTTGTCGTCCATCTTCAGGCCGACCGGGATGCCGCGGCCGTTGTCGGTAATCGAGATCGAGTTGTCCGAGTGGATGGTCACGTGGATTTCGGTGCAGTGGCCGGCCAGCGATTCGTCGATGGAGTTGTCCAGCACTTCGAACACCAGGTGGTGCAGGCCGGTGCCGTCCGAGGTGTCGCCGATGTACATGCCGGGACGCTTGCGGACGGCTTCCAGGCCTTCCAGGATCTGGATCGAGGAGGCGCCGTATTCTTCGTTCTTTACCACTGGAGCTGGAGCTGGGACGGGGACTGCATTCTCTTCGGACATGTGCTGCTTTCTGAATATAACGTATTACGGGACGTCATTCCCGCGCAGGCGGGAATCCATGCTGACTATGGGGCCCCGCTTGCGCGAGGACGACAAGTACTTAAATGCGCATCGGCATGACGACGTATTTGAAGTCGGTGTTTTCCGGGATCGAGATCAGCGCCGACGAATTGGAGTCGCCCAGCGCGACGTTGATCTGGTCGCATTTCAGGTTGTTCAGCACGTCCAGCAGATAGGTGACGTTAAAGCCGATGTCGACGCTGTCGCCGCCGTAGTCGATTTCCAGTTCTTCCACTGCCTCTTCCTGGTCGGCATTGGTGGAGCTGATCTTCATGCTGCCCGGGGTGATGATGCAGCGCACGCCCTTGAATTTATCGCTGGTCATGATGGCCGCGCGCTGCAGCGAACGCAGCAGTTCATCGCGGCCGATGGTGAATTCGTTCTTGTAGCCCTTCGGGATCACGCGCGTGTAGTCAGGGAACTTGCCTTCCACCAGCTTCGAAATCAGTTCGATGTCGGCGAAGGTCAGCTTGACCTGGTTGGCGGCGATGTCCAACTGCACCGGCTCGTCGTTTTCTTCCAGCAGGCGCTGCAGTTCGATGATGGTCTTGCGCGGGATGATCACTTCCTGGCGCGCGAAGGTCTGCTCGGTCTCCACCTGGCAGAACGCCAAGCGGTGGCCGTCGGTGGCCACGGCGATCACGTTGTTGCCGTCCAGGACCAGCAGCAGGCCGTTCAGGTAGTAGCGGATGTCCTGCTGGGCCATCGAGAAGTGCACCATGTTGAACAGGTGCTTCAGGGTTTTTTGCGGCAGGGTTACGGTGGCGCTGTAGCTGTCGGCCTGCTGCACGGTCGGGAATTCTTCGGCCGCCAGGGTTTGCAGCGCGAAGCGCGATTTACCGGATTGCACGGCCAGGCGCTTGTTTTGCAGGGTGATGGTGACATCGCCCGATTCCGGCAGCGCGCGCAGGATGTCCAGCAGCTTGCGCGCGGCCACGGTGGTGCCGGTCACTTCGGCGCCGGAGCCGATTTCAGCGTTGGTGGTGATCTGGACTTCCGTGTCGGTCGACAGGAAGGATACGCTCTCGCCCTCTTTGCGGATGAGGATATTGGCCAGAATCGGCATAGTGTGCCGACGCTCGACAATACCGCTCACGATCTGCAGTGGCCGGAGTAGCGTATCTCGGGTGGTTTTGACCAATTGCATAGATTATCCTCAGTAAAAATTTAACGATGTTGATTTAGTACTTTTGCCTTGTGAGCAGCTGGACAGGTTTGACTAAATGATAAAGCCAAAGCCTGCTTGCGGCTAGCCCTTGAGCGTTTGTTCGAGCACGTGCAATTCGTGGTTGCATTCCGGATTTTTGGTTCTGTCCAGGGCAATTTTGCGCACGGCGTGCAGCACGGTGGTGTGGTCGCGGCCGCCGAACAGTTCGCCGATTTCCGGCAGGCTCTTCTGCGTCAATTCCTTGGCCAGGTACATGGCGATCTGGCGCGGGCGGGCGATGTTGGCCGGCCGGCGTTTCGAGTACATGTCCGCGACTTTGATGTTGAAGAAGTCGGCCACCGTTTTCTGGATGTTTTCCACCGAAATCTGGCGGTTCTGCACCGACAGCAAATCCTTCAGCGCTTCTTTCACGATGTCGATCGTGATGTCCTTGCCGTGGAAGCGCGAGTACGCCAGGATCTTGCGCAGCGCGCCTTCCAGCTCGCGCACGTTGGAGCGCAGGTGCTTGGCCACGAAGAAGGCGACGTCGTCGGAGAAGGTCACGCCTTCCTGCTTGGCTTTCTTGAGCAGAATCGCCACGCGCATTTCCAGCTCCGGCGGCTCGATCGCCACCGTCAGGCCGGAGTCGAAGCGCGAGATCAGGCGGTCGTCCATGCCGGTGATTTCTTTCGGATAGGTATCCGAGGTGATGATGATCTGCTTCTTGGCCGCGATCAGCGCTTCGAACGCGTAGAAGAATTCTTCCTGCGTGCGGCTTTTGCCGCCGAAGAATTGAATATCATCGATCAGCAGCATGTCCAGCGAGTGGTAGTAATGCTTGAAGTCGTCGAAGCCCTTGCGCTGGTAGGCGGTCACCACGTCGCGCACGTACTGCTCGGCGTGGATGTAGCGGATCTTGGCGCCCGGCTGGTCGGCCATCACCTGGTTGCCGATGGCGTGGATCAAGTGGGTCTTACCCAGGCCCACGCCGCCGTAGAAGAACAGCGGGTTGTACGACACGCCCGGATTGTTCGCCACCTGGATGGCGGCGGCGCGCGCCAGCTGGTTGGCCTTACCGGTGACGAAGCTGTCGAAGGTCAGGTCGGTGTTGATGCGGCTTTGCTCGCGGCGCGGCGGGGCCGAGGCCGGCATTTCCGGCACCGACGGCACCGGGTCGGCCATGGCCATGCGCGCGTTGTTGCTCGGCGCGCCGCCGTTGTGGTCCGGCACCGGGGCGGTGGTGGTGGCCTTGCGCGGCGCCGACAGGCGCGGGTCGAGCACGAACTGCACTTCGGTCGGCTGTTCCCAGTACTGGCAGGCCAGCGCCGTGATGCGGCTGGCGAACTGGGTCTTCACCCAGTCCAGCTTGAAACGGTTAGGCGCGGCCACGCGCAGCTTGCCCGCCTCGTAATCGAGGGGGATCAGCGGCTTGATCCAAGCACTAAATTGTTGCGGCGTCAGCTCTAGCTCCAGCTGGGCGGAGCAGGTCTGCCAAAAATTTTCCATGAATCGCTATCTTGTTCTTTACTGCTGTATAAGGGTGTGGGCAACTTTGAAGTTTTTCACACGTAACGCGCTATTCTACTCTCGCTCGCCTTAGTTATCCACAGGCACGGCAGGATTTTTTCGTGCCCAAGGCGGGGGCGGGAAGGTAAATGGCGGCAGTCTGGTGTTGACAAGCGGGACCGAAATGCTGATAATTCAGGGTTCCCCGCCCGTATTCCTTGTTTCTTCACATGGATAGCGATATGGAGTAGCGAGGATTTAGCGGGCGATGAGATGGACCCAGCTTGTGCCGGATAGCGTTGGCATAGGTGCGCGAAGTGTCATTGGCACCAAAAACTGACGGGCCGTCTGACCCGATTTTGCATTTTTTTCTGCTTTTAGCGAGACCAACATGAAACGTACTTACCAACCTTCCGTTGTACGCCGTAAGCGTACCCACGGCTTCCGCGCACGCATGGCTACCCGTGGTGGCCGCCAAGTGCTGAACGCACGCCGCGCCAAAGGCCGCAAGCGTCTGGCTGTATAAGCCATTAGCTTGTTAGCTGATCGCGTGGACAGCTGCATCAACAGCGGCTCGACAGGCGAAGGTTCACACGACTTCGCGCGCGCTCGGCGTATCGTTAAAACGGATGAATTTTCATCCGTTTTTCGTTTGCGCCCCAGCCAAAAAAGCGCGCATTTCGTGCTGTACACCCGTCTGAACCAACTGCCGCATGCGCGGCTGGGCGTCGTGGTGGCCAAGCGCTTTGCGCCGCGCGCCGTCACCCGCAATACGATCAAGCGTGTCACGCGCGAGCTGTTCCGCACCACCGGCCTGCCCGCCATCGATTGCGTGGTGCGCCTGGCCAAGCCGGTCAACAGCAAGGACGGACCTGCCACCACTGCAAAGCTGAAAGCGGCCTTGCGGGTGGAATTGACACGTCTGTTCGCCGCGCAGGCGAAAGTGGGCCGGCCGGCCTTGCCTTCAACGTCGCCGCCTCCAGATACGTCGCCATGAAAACCGTGCTCCGCTTCCTGCTGCGCTTCTATCAACTGGCCATCAGCCCGATGATGACGCCGAGCTGCCGCTTTCACCCGAGCTGCTCGAACTATGCGCTGGAAGCGTTGCAAGTCCATGGCGCGGCCAAGGGCAGCCTGCTGGCCGTCAAGCGCGTCTGTCGTTGCCATCCGTGGCATCCGGGCGGCGTTGATCCGGTTCCCCCGAATTCCTCTACAACCGCTTGCGGTTGCAACCACTCCTGATTGAAATAATGGATATCAATAAACGTACCATCCTGTGGATCGTGTTTGCGGTGTCGCTGTTTGTTCTGTGGAACAACTGGCAGATCTCCAACGGCCATCCATCGATGTTTGCGCCGCCTCCGCCGGCGCAGACGGCCAAGGCGCCTGAGGCGAAGAAATCCGACGTGCCGGCCGCCGCCGCAGCTGGTGCGGCCGCCGCCGTGCCAGGAGCTGGCGCAACCGCCGCTGCCGATGCCGCGCCGTTCAAGGCCGAGCGCATCACCATCACCACCGACGTGGTCCGTGCCGACATCGATACCCAGGGTGGCGTGATCCGCCGTCTGGAACTGCTCAAGTACAAAGAAAACGGCCATCCGGGCTGGTTCGGCGGCTGCTTCGGCCTGTTCGAATGGTGCAAGCCGGGCGACAACAGCAAGAACATCGTGCTGTTCGACGTCGACGCCTCGACCGGCAAGACCTATCTGGCCCGTACCGGCCTGATCGGCGCGCCTGGCCTGCCTAACCACACCACCGGCTTCGTGGCCAAGCCTGGCCCGCGCATGCTGAACGACGCCAACCAGGTGCAACTGGTGCTGGAATCGGAAGCGGGCGGCGTCAAGCTGACCAAGACCTTCACCTTCAAGCGCGGCGACTACGTGGTGGACGTGCGTCACGACGTCACCAACACCGGCACCGCGCCGGTGGCGCCGCAGCTGTACCTGCAACTGGCGCACGACGGCAACAAGCCGGCCGGCGACTCCTTCTTCAACAGCAGCTACACCGGTCCTACCCTGTACACGGAAGAAAAGCGCTACGAGAAGCTGCAGTTCGAGAAGCTGGAAAAAGCCGCGCAGGAATCGGCCAAGACCGGCAAGCCTGTGGTGCAGGAGCACGCCACCAAGGCCGACAACGGCTGGATCGCGATCTCGCAGCACTTCTTCGTCTCGGCCTTCATTCCTCAGCCTAAGCTGACGCATGACATCACCACCGAAAAGATCGACACCAACGTCTACGGCATCAGCATCAAGCAGCCGCTGGGCACGCTGGCGCCGGGCGCGACGGTGAGCAACGACGCCAAGCTGTTCTCGGGTCCGCAGGAATCGAAGCTGCTGGAGCCGGTATCGCCGGGCCTGGAACTGGTCAAGGATTACGGCTGGCTGGCGATGATCGCCAAGCCGATGTTCTGGGTGATCGAGCAGATCCACTCGGTGCTGGGCAACTGGGGCTGGACGATTATCGCGTTCACCATCCTGATCAAGCTGCTGTTCTTCCCGCTGTCGGCCGCTGGTTACCGCAGCATGGCCAAGGTCAAGCTGGTCACGCCGAAGATGCAAGCCATCCGCGAGCGTTACAAAGGCGACCCGGCCAAGATGAACCAGGCCACCATGGAGCTGTACAAGTCGGAGAAGATCAACCCGCTGGGCGGCTGCCTGCCGATCCTGGTGCAGATGCCGGTCTTCATCTCGCTGTACTACGTGCTGCAGGCGGCGGTGGAAATCCGCGGCGCGCCGTGGATGGGCTGGATCACCGACCTGGCGCAGCATGATCCGTATGCGATCCTGCCGGTGCTGTACGCGATCTCGATGTTCATCACCACCAAGCTCAATCCTGCGCCGGCCGATCCGATGCAGGCCAAGATGATGCTGTTCATGCCGCTGGCGTTCTCGGTCATGTTCTTCTTCTTCCCGTCCGGCCTGGTGCTGTACTGGGTGGTGAACAACGTGCTGTCGATTGGTCAACAGTATGTGATCTCCAAGAAGTTCGGCGCGGTTGAGCCTGTAAAAGCTTAATAGCCCCAAGCTGTTGCTTAAAAGCCCGTGTTAATCGCGGGCTTTTTTTATACCTTACAATTCGTCTATGAATATTGACTCCTCCCCCATCGCCGCCATCGCCACCGCACCGGGACGCGGCGGCATCGGCGTCGTGCGCGCCTCCGGCAAAAACCTCAAACCGCTGATCGCCGCGCTGTTCGGCGACACCGCCTTGAAGCCGCGCCACGCCACCTACATCCCCTTCACGCAAGCCGACGGCGGCGTGATCGACCAGGGCATCGCCATCTGGTTCAAGGGTCCGAACTCGTACACCGGGGAAGACGTGCTGGAACTGCAAGGTCACGGCGGCCCGATCGTGTTGCAAATGCTGCTGGCGCGGGTGCTGGAAGCGGGCGCGGAGCAGGGCGTGCGGCTGGCCGAGCCGGGCGAATTCACGCGCCGTGCCTACCTCAACGACAAGCTCGATCTGGCGCAGGCCGAAGCGGTGGCCGACCTGATCGACGCCTCGACCGAAGCGGCGGCCAAATCGGCGTCGCAATCGCTGTCGGGCGCGTTCTCGAAAACGGTCAACACGCTGGTGGGCAGCGTCACCAACTTGCGCATGCTGGTGGAAGCGACGCTGGATTTCCCGGAGGAAGAGATCGACTTCCTGGAAAAATCCGACGCGCGCGGGCAATTGAAGGGCATCCTCAGCGCATTAGAGCAAGTCTTCAAACAGGCGGCGCAGGGCGCCTTGCTGCGTGAAGGCTTGAACGTGGTGCTGGTGGGGCAGCCGAACGTGGGCAAATCGTCGCTGTTGAACGCGCTGGCGGGCAACGACGTCGCCATCGTCACGCCGATCGCCGGCACCACGCGCGACAAGGTCACGGAAACCATCCAGATCGAAGGCATCCCGCTCAACATCATCGACACGGCGGGCATCCGCGCGGCGGAAGAAGCGGTGGACGTGGTGGAGCGCATCGGCATCGAGCGCACCTGGGCGGAGGTCGGCAAGGCCGACGTCATCCTGCACCTGCTGGACGCCGACCACGGGCCGTCGCGGTCGGATGAAAACATCACCGCCGCCTTCCCGGAAAGCGTGCCGGTGCTGCGCATCTGGAACAAGATTGACTTATCGGGCCACAAGCCGGCGGTGGACCAGATGGACGACGCCACTCACATCTACCTGTCGGCGCACGAGCACATCGGGATTGATTTGCTGCGCAAGGAACTGCTGCGCATCGCCGGCTGGCAGCAAACCGGCGAATCGCTCTACCTGGCGCGCGAACGCCACCTGATCGCGCTGAAGAATGCCGGCGCACACCTGCAACGCGCGGGCGAACACGCGGCGCAAAGCGACCAATCGCTGGACTTGTTCGCGGAAGAACTGCGGCTGGCGCAAGTCCAACTCTCCAGCATCACCGGCGCCTTCTCCTCCGACGACCTGCTAGGCGTCATCTTCAGCCGCTTCTGCATCGGAAAATAATCCGGGGTCAGTTCTGCCAATCGCACACGGGCTCATGTACCAATGGCAGAACTGACCCCGGATTTTTAGTACGGCGAGCCGGTGACGTCGAGTTTGAGTTGCCAGACGGCGCCGGCGCCGGTGATGTAGAGTGTTTTGCCGTCGGCGCCACCGAAGGCGGCGTTGGTGACGTTGGCGTCCACTTTGATCGTGGCGATTTTTTCGCCAGCGGGCGTGAAGACGCTCAGGCGCTTGTCCGCATGTTCCGTCACGTAGATGTTGCCGTGGCAGTCAACCGCCATGCCGTCCGGGATGCCCAGCTTGTCCACCAGCGTCTTGCCCTGCTGCGGCACGCCGTTCACGATGGCGTACGAACGCAGCACGCCGTGCTCGCCCACCATGCCGTTCACGTACAGCACATCACCCTTCGGCGACAGCGATACGCCGTTCGGATTCTTCAACGTGTCGTCCACCACCGTGACATTGCCGTCGGTCGCCACGCGGTACACGCGCGTCTTGTCCTGGCCGCCCGGCGCGGCGTCGCGCTGGAAGGCCGGGTCGCTGAAGTACAGCGTGCCGTCGGCCGCCAGCGCCATGTCGTTCGGCGAGTTGAAGACGTTGCCTTCGTATTGCTTGACCACGTCGCTGCGCTTGCCGTCCAGCGTGTAGCGCGAGACCGATTTGTATTTGTGCGTGGCGGCGATGATGTTGCCCTTGCCGTCCGTCGCCAAACCGTTGCTGCCGCTGTCTTCAATCACGGTGCTGACCTTGCCGTCCGCGTCCAGCTTGCGGATGCGCGACGGGAAGCCCGGGGCGAACGTGAAGTCCGAGAAGTACAGCGCGTCCTTGATCCATACCGGTCCCTCGTACAAGCCCGGCTCGCTGCGCGTGCTGTTGGCGGCGGCGATGCGGGTGGCCGTCAGTTCGCCGGACGGCGCCTTGCCGCTGCACGCGCCAGGCGCGGACTGGGCGTAGGGCGCGGCCAGCACGGCTGCCAGGCTGAGAACGAGGTGGCGTAGTTTCATTGTGTGGATCCTGTCGGTGAGTGGGAGTGAATAATCAGGCCGCATCGGCCTGCGGACGGTGCACGATGACGCAGTCGCGGCCGGCCTTCTTGGCCGCGTACAAACAGCCGTCGGCGGCGGCCAGCATGGCGGCGACGTCGGCCAGGTGGTCCTTGTCGAAGGAGGCCACGCCGATGCTCATGGTCACGTGCGGGCGCGTGGCCGCCGGCGCGTGCGTGATTTCCAGCGATGCGATCTTGGCGCGGATCGCTTCGGCATGCTGCGCGGCCTGCTCGGCGCTGGTGTCCGGCAGCACGGCCGCGAATTCCTCGCCGCCGTAGCGCGCCGCCAGGTCGGCCGGACGCTGCAGCATGGAGGCGAAGGCTTCCGCCACCAGCGTCAGGCAGGCGTCGCCCTGTTGGTGGCCGAAGTGGTCGTTATAGGCTTTGAACGAGTCGATGTCCATCAGCAGCAGCGACAGCTGCCCTTCATTGCGCATGGCGCGCCGCAGTTCGCGGTCCATGGCGACGTCGAAGTGGCGGCGGTTGGCGATGCCGGTCAAGCCGTCCACGTAAGATTGCGCGCGCAGCGCTTCGGCCTGGCTGCGCAGCTGGCGCTCGCGGCCGACGATGGTGCTGATGTCGCTGACTTCGATCAGGCAGTAGCGCTCCTGGCCTTCGTTGAACGGCGTCACCGCTACCGCCTGTTCCACCCGCTCGCCGCCCCAGCTGCCGGCCGGGTACAGCGGGAACGGCGAGGGATTGAGCGCCGGCGACAGCGTCTGCGGCAGGTTGCTTTGCAGAGCGCTGTGCACCGCCTGCTCCAGCCGCTGGCCGCGCAGCTCGCCGTACAGGTCGAACAGGTCTTGCCCGATCACCCGGTGCGCGGACTTGCCGGAGCGGCTGGCCATCCATTGGTTCCAGAGTACGATGTGCAGGCCGGCGTCGACCACGATCATTCCCAGGTTGGCCAGCCCCAGCACACGGGCGGAAAAGTGATGTTCTTGCATGCGATATCCAGGCACGTCAGTTGTGGTGTCTGGATTATAAGCGCTCGGACCTGACAGGGCTTGCCTATCGCCGGCGGGGTTTTCATTGAAAAATATTTCACCGTCTTTTGCCGCAGCGACCGTCGCATTTATCCTGCTATTATTGATTGTCGCAAATGGCTGTGCGGTTTCATGCAACCGTTGATAATTCTCATGCTTGCGATAATTCCGCTGAAGTAATCTTGCAACTGACCTGAGCTTGGCCTGGAAAGGAGGGGATCGTGGAACCGATACAAGAGAGCATAGCGGATGACGGCCCGCCCAGGCCGCCGTCCGCCGCCGCACCGATGACGCCGGCACGCACGCGCCAGATGCTGCCGCCCAAGGGCGCCTGCTGGTATTGCGAGAAACCGCTCGATAACGTGCGCCGCTTCTGCGACAAGGAGTGCGCCGACGCCTTCGACGAGGAAAAGGAATATACGCGCTAGGGCGGCTTGCTTCGATCGTTAATTGATCGCCGTCCGCAAGCTCGCCAGCGCCGCTTCAAAATCGAACTGGTGCGCCGCTTCCGTCACTTCTTGAAATACCGCCACGCCCAGGCTTGCCGCCAGCACTGTGGCCGATTGCTCCAGCACATCGATCGCCGATCCATCCCCTTCGTCCAGCAGGCGTGCCAGATGCTGCAACAGCATGCTGGTTTCGGGCTGGTGTGCGCTGCCGGCCGCCGGCGCCGCCAGCAGTGCCTGACCCTCGCCATCGAGCACGCCGTCGATTTCCACCACCAGGCTGCGCAGCGCCTGTTCCAGCTGCGCCAGCAGCGCCGACCAGCCGGCCGCCGGCCCGGCGCACAGCGGCTCCAGTTTCGAGGCTAGCAAATACACTTGTTGCGCGCCGATCATGCCGGCCGCGCCCTTGAGGGTGTGGATGATGCGCTGCCCGTGGCCGGGTTCGCCACCGGTCAAGGCCTTGCGCGCTTCGCAGCCGCTGTCCGGATAGCGCTGGCGGAAGCGGCGCAGGATTTGCAGATAGAGGTCGCGGTCTCCCATCAGCTGCTGCAAGCCGGTCTCTACTTGCAGTATGTGGCCCTCGGTGGATGGGGGCGTGCTGGTTGAGGTCATCGGGCGGATGGGCTGTTGGTGTTACCGCTAAGATAGCAGAGCCCTTCCCTTTCGCAGTTAAAATCCTGCAACATTCAGCGCTTTTATTTAGTGGTGAACGACCATGTGCGCGAGACGGCCGCGCCGCCGACCGTGCCGGTGAAGCTGACGTCGTGCACGGTCGCCGCCTTGAGCGGCGCCAGCGGCACGATGGCGGCCGCGCTGGCGGTCGTGCTGGTGCCGGCGCCCAAACTCAGCAGCCGGGTGGGCAGCGCGGCGCCGCCGCGCGGCGTGATGGTGAAGCTTTGCACCACCACCGTGCTGCCCTGGTCCGCATGCACGCTGACCGGATAGCCAACCTCGTTGCGGTCGGGCACCGGATCGGGCGATTCGCTGTCGCTGAAGAAATTGGCCGGCACGCCGGTCTGGTTGTTGATCGGGTAGATGGCGATCTTGCCCGCGCCCAGCCCGGTCAGGCCATTGATGGCGGCGAAGTCGGCCGTGAAGTAGGTGTAGCCGCCGGCAACCGTGGCGGCCCCCGTGCCGAGCTCCTTGAAGGTCGGCTCGAAGATGACGAAGCGGTGGTAAATCGCGGTGATCAGCTCCTCGGCCTGGAAGAAGCCGGAGCCGCTGGTGGTGGCGGAAATGACTTCGCCGGCCACAAAGTCGCCGCTCAGCACATAGCCTGCCGCCTTCAGCCGGTCCTGCAGCACGGCGCCGGTGAAGCCGCTCAGCCCGGGCGTCTGCTCATGGGTGATGGTGCGGTTCAGGCGCTGGTAGTCCGAATGCCCCTGCGCGGCAATGTCGATGCGGCTGTTGCGCGTGAGCGTGGACAGGCCGACCTGCGCGCGCCGGTAGTTGAACCAGTTGAAGCCGTCGGTCGC
Source organism: Duganella paludis (assembly GCF_054461335.1). Taxonomy (NCBI): domain Bacteria; kingdom Pseudomonadati; phylum Pseudomonadota; class Betaproteobacteria; order Burkholderiales; family Oxalobacteraceae; genus Duganella; species Duganella paludis. Next base: position 2,634,123 of record NZ_CM136922.1, on the reverse strand, counting down.
GGTGTTGCCGGTGAGCGTGGGCGCGCCCGGTTCCTGCATCGCCGGCGGCAGGTTGGTGGTGGGGCCGGTCACGGCCGAGCTGTCGCCGCCGCCACCGCCGCAAGCGGCCAACAAGGCTGAGCTCAGTAGCGCAGCCAGAGATAATCGCCATTTTTCCATGATGTACTCCTGTACCATGAGTCCGATTCTAGGCCGTATTTCGGATTCGCCGCTTTCGTTACACATGTTAAGCTTGGCGTTTCTTTAGGATTGCCGCCGATTTGAAGCCCACACACCACCAGCGCATGCAGCGCGCCAAGTTTGCCCTGCCCAGCATCGTGACCCTGATGTCGATCGCCTGCGGTTTCGGCAGCATCGTCATTTCGGTCGACAATGCGCGGGAAGGCGCGGCCCAGGACTATCGCCTGGCCGCCGTGCTGTTGGTCTTGGCCGGCGTGTTCGACGCGCTCGACGGCATGGTGGCGCGCGCCACCAATACCCAGTCCGACTTCGGCATGCAGCTCGATTCCATCGCCGACGTGATGAACTTCGGCTGCGCGCCGGGCCTGCTGCTGTATTGCTGGGGCTTCCAGCACATGGGACTCGATCATCCGACCCTGCTGCGCCTGGGCGGCATGGCCAGTTTCTTCTTCGTGGCGTGCGGCGCGCTGCGGCTGGCGCGCTTCAACGTCAGCGTCGGCCGTACCGATCCGCGCTACTTCGTCGGCATGCCGATCACGGCGGGGGCGGCCTGCGTGGCCTCGGTGGTGGTGGCGTGGCCGGCTCCGGCGATGACGGTGCTGCAAGGCGGCCTGATCGTGCTGCTGTTGTTCGTGGTGGGCAGCCTGATGGTGTCGACCGTGCGTTTCCCCAGCTCCAAGCAAAAGAAAAGCTGGGGCGCGCTGGTGCTGTTGCTGGTCAACCTGGGCTTGCTGGCCTGGCTGCAGGCGGCGTACTTCGTGCTGTTCTTCGCCTGCTACATTGGCTTCACGCTGCTGCTGAACGCGGCGTGGACGACCGGCTGGACGGGCATCGCCCCGCCGGTCGTCTACAACGGTGACTGATCAGGCGACTTCGTGGCCGCGCGCCGCGCGCAGGATCTCGAACCACTGGCTGCGGCTCAGGCTGAACTGGGTCGCTTGCACCGCTTCCTTGACCGCCTCGATGCGGCCCGAGCCGGTCAGCGGCAGCGGGCGGCAAGGCAGTTGCATAATCCACGCAAACACCACGCTGCCCAACGGGCGTTGCAGTTCGTCGGCCACCTTCTGGATCGCCGCGCGCACACGCACGCCGGCCGCGTCGTCGCTGCTGAACAGGCGGCCGCCGCCCAGTGGCGACCAGATCATCGGCGCCACGCCCAGGTCCTGCAGGCCGTCGAAGGTTTCATCGAACATCGGCGCCACGTTCAGCGGCGAGAACTCGATCTGGTTGGTGGCCAGCGCGATGCGGCGGTTCAGGCTTTCAAACTGGTGGCGGCTGAAGTTGGACACGCCGAAATGCTTGACCTTGCCGGCTTGCTTGAGCTGCGCGAAGGCGCCGGCGATTTCGTCGAAGTCCATCAGCGGGTCCGGACGGTGGATCAGCAGCAGGTCCAGGTGGTCGGTGCCCAGCTGGCGCAGCGAGTTCTCCGCCGAGGCGATGATGTGGCCAGCGCTGGTGTCATAGTGCTGAATGGTGTGCTCGGGACGCGCGCCGTTCACCAGCTTGATGCCGCACTTGCTGATGAGCTGCATCTTGTCGCGCAGCGAAGGCTGCAGCGCCAGCGCCTCGCCGAAGGTGGCTTCGACGCCGTAGCCGCCGTAGATGTCGGCGTGGTCGAAGCTGGTCACGCCCATGGCCAGCGCCTGTTCGATCCATGCGACGCGCTGTTGCGGCGTCAGCTTCCATTCGTTCATGCGCCACATGCCGGCGACGATGCGCGACAGCGTCAGGCCGCCTGGGTAGGTAACGACGGAAGGGCAGGTCAGGTCGGTCATGGGCATACTTTCCAAGTTAAGTGAGAGCAAGAATTATAGTATGATCGGAAGGTAAGCCAGACCGAACGGAGGCCGTAGTGGGATTTTTATCGTTTCTAAAATCGAAGCCCGAACCTGACGCAGCCCCGGTCAGCGCGCCGGCCGCAGCACCTGTCTCCGCAGCGGCCGCCGTGGCGCCGCCCGAGAGCAGGGTCATCGTCACCCGCGTTGAGATCGTCGATGATCGTCATCGCCTGTCCGGCTACCGCTTCAGCGCGCCGCCGCCGGACGCGGCCATGATCGATGCGCTGGTCGCCGCCGAGGTGCCCGGGTTCGCCCAGAATCGCATGGCGATGGTGCAGATCGGCGTCGAGGCGGTGGCTGAAAATCTGTACCTGCCGCTGGTCGCTCCCAATACCGTTTTCCTGCTGGACCGCCGCGCCGACGGATTGTCGGAGGCGACGCTGTCGGCGCTGCGCGCCACCGGCTGCAAGCTGGCCCTGCGCGGCGTGACGCTGGAGGCGGACGATGCGCCGCTGCTGGCCCTGTGCGATTTCGTGATCCTGTACCTGAACGAGCATACGCTGGCCGAATTCCAGACCCTTTCCAAGCAGCTGCGCCTGCGCTATCCGGACCTGAAGCTGGTGGTCGACGGCGTCGAGTCGTGGGACGAGCAGCGCATGTGCGCCTCGTGGGGCGCCAATTATTTCATGGGTCACTTCCTGACCACTACCGACAAGGTGGACCCGGACGCCAAGATCGACCAGAGCCGCATGACGTCGATCGAGTTGCTGAATCTGCTGCGCACCGACGCCGAGCTGCCGGCCATGATCGAGGTGGCCAAGCGCGATCCGGGCATGACCTACCAGGTGCTGCAATGGGCCAATGCGCCGGGCAGCGGCCAGACCACCAAGGTGACCAGCCTGCAGCAGGCTTTCATGGTGCTGGGACGGAACCAGCTGTATCGCGGTTTGACGGTGTCCATGTTCCGCCTGGGCGGCGGCGCCACCAGGGAGCGCGATGAGTCGCTGCTGGAAGTGGCGCTGACGCGCGCGCGTTTCCTGGAGACGTGCAGCACACTGCCGCAGGCCAAGCGCGATGAGTTGTTCCTGGTGGGATTGCTGTCGCTGTTCGATGCGCTGCTGGGTGTGCCGATGGCCAACCTGGTCGGCAAGATGCACTTGTCGGATGATATCCGCGATGTGCTGCTGGGCAGCGAGGGCGTCTACAGCCCGTATCTGATGATGGTGATGCTGCTGGAGCGCGACAAGGTCGGGCGCGCGATGGGGATTGCGGAAACGCTGGATATCGATATCAACGGCCTGCCCGCAGTGGGACAGGCCGCCTTCGAGTGGGCGCAGGAGTCAATGAAACAGACGGGCGCCGACTAGCGACGTTTATTTCAGCCAGAGGCGGATCGAATCCCAGGCGCGGCCGAAGATCGAGGCTTGGTCCACGGTCTCCAGCGCCACCACCGGCAGTTCCAGCATCGGCTTGCCGTCGACCACCATCTTCAGGGTGCCGACGCGGCTGTTCTCGGCCAGCGGCGCGACCAGCGGGTCCTTGCGTTCCAGCGCCGGCTTCATCTTGGCGTCCACACCCTTCGGCACGGTCACCATGACGTCGTTGGCGAAGCCGATCTTGACCTGGTTCTTCGAACCCTTCCAGATTTCCGGCGTGGCGATCGGCTGGCCCTTCGAGTACAGCTTGACCGTGTCGAAGTTCTGGAAGCCCCAGTTCAGCAGCTTCTGGCTTTCCTGCGTGCGGACCTGGTCCGACGAGGTGCCCAGCACCACCGAGATCAGGCGGCGCTCGCCGGCGCCGTTGGGACGGTGCGCCGAGGCGATCATGCAGTAGCCGGCCGCTTCGGTGTGGCCGGTTTTCATGCCGTCCACGGTCGGGTCCAGCCACAGCAGGCGGTTGCGGTTCTGCTGGGTGATCTTGTTGTAGGTGAAGCTCTTCACCGAATCGATCTTGTAGAACTCTGGGAAGTCCTTGATCACGTGCTGGGCCAGTTGCGACAGGTCTTGCGCGGTCGAATAGTTCTCCGGGCTCGGCAGGCCGTGCGGGTTGGCGAAGTGGGTCGAGCTCAGGCCGAGGCGCTGGGCTTCCTTGTTCATCATCACCACGAAGGCGGACTCGTCGCCGGCGACGGCTTCGGCCAGCGCCACGGCGGCGTCGTTACCCGACTGCACCATCAGGCCGTACAGCAGGTCGTTGATGCTGACCGGCGTGGCGGGATCGATGAACATCTTGGAGCTGCTCGAATCGACCTTCCAGGCGCGGGTGGAGACGTTGACCATCTGGTTCAGCGCGATCTTCTTGTCGCGCAGCGCGCCGAAGACCACGTAGGCCGTCATGATCTTGGTCAGCGAGGCCGGCTCGATGCGGGCGTTGGGATCTTGCGAGGCGATGATCTGGCCGCTGGTGGCGTCCAGCAGCAGCCAGGATTTGGCGGCGATGGTCGGGGCCGGCAGCGTTTGCGCCACGGCCGAGGTCATCAACATCACACTGGTGGCCAGTGCCGCGATAATTTTCTTCATGTGATCTGGTGGTAAAAGTTAAAAGCCCAAAGATTATAGATGCTTAATCGGCGCTTGCGGTGTCCGTTTCAGCCCCGGTTAAGCCGCCGCGCCCCCACAGCTGGATCACCCAGCTCTTGATGTGGCCGAGTTTGCGGTGGAAGAAGTGGTCCGCGCCGGGGATCACGATCACCGGGATGTCCTGCGGGCGCAGCCACTCCAGCACGTCGACCAGCGGGATGGTGTCGTCGTTTTCGCCGTGGATCAGGATGGTGTCGGCCGGGATGGCGGCCATTTCCCACTTCTTGGCGGCGGCGCCGACCAGCACCAGGCGCTCGGCCGGCTTGCCGGCGGCGGCCAGGCGCTCGGCCAGGCGGCTCTGCACATAGGTGCCGAAGGAGAAGCCGGCCAGCGCGAGCGGCAGCTCCGGATATTTTTCGCTCATCCACGCATGCAGCAGGGCCATGTCGTCGGTTTCACCCTGGCCGTGGTCGTGCACGCCTTCGGACTTGCCGACGCCGCGGAAGTTGATGCGCGCCACCACGTAGCCGAGGCTGACGAAGGTGCGCATCAGGGTCACGGCCACCTTGTTGTCCATGGTGCCGCCGTACAGCGGGTGCGGATGGGCCACCAGGGCCACGCCGCGCGGTTCCGCTTCCGGATAATCGATAACGCCTTCCATTTGGCCGGCGCCGCCGGCCAGGGTGAATTTTTCGCTCTTGTTCATGGATTAGATTTTCAGACGATCGACAACCTTGCCCTGCACCAGGTGGGTGTCGATGATTTCATCGATGTCGCTGTTGTCGACGTAGGTGTACCAGGTGCCTTCCGGGTAGACCACCAGCACCGGGCCTTCTTCGCAGCGGTCCAGACAGCCGGCCTGGTTGATGCGGACCTTGCCGGCGCCGTTCAGGTTGAGTTCCTTGCAACGTTTCTTGGCGTGCTTTTGCGCGGTTTCCGCGCCGTGGTCGCCGCAGCTGTTGCGGCCGTCGTCACGCTTGTTCATGCAGAAGAACACGTGGTGCTTGAAGTATTGGGTATCGCTCATGGCCATGCCTCTTTTAAATGGTAGCCGCTATGATACCTTGGCGGCGTTGAGCTTGTGGGACGGCAGCCACAGGAACCACAGCGCGAAGAACGGCCACAGCAGTGACAGGAACTGGGCCGCGCCGTTGAAATTGAGGAATTTTCCCTGGACCCAGGTCTGCAGGGTGGCCACGAAATACGGGTTGGCCGGCGTGGTGTTGATGATGACCAAGCCCAGCAGCAGGGTGGTCACCGCCAGCCGCCGCTGCGCCACGTGCGGGGCGTAGGCCAGGCCGGCCAGCATGATGGCGCCGATCAAGGCTGCCCTCGTGTGGTCAGACGAAGGCGTTTTTCGGCGCAAGCAGCGCCAGCCAGCGCCTTGCACCACGATGGAGGAGGCGATCATGGCCGACAGCAGCAGCCCGCGCGGCGGCATCCGGCCGGCGCATCAGGCATAGCAGCGTCAGCGGCGCCCACCATGCCACAGGCGGTGATGATGGTTTTTGCACCAGTTTCTTCATCGCTCTGTTCCGTTTCCGGGTCGGTGGCTGGTCGGTTTCCATTTCCGTGCTCTGATAGCTCCGTTCGGCCATCCGGTATGGTGGGCCGTATTGGTTTTGCCGTATAGATTTTGCGTTAGTCTCGCCCACCATGGCCAGCAACACCAGGCCCTGGCTGGCGTGCTGCGTGCAACTAGGCGCGGCGCAGGCGCTGCAGTTCGCTCTGGTCGCAGCAGGCGCCGCACGGTTAGCGCCGATCAGCCGCCGAGCGCGCAGCCGGCGGCGTTGGTGTAGAAGTCCAGGTTGGAGGAGACCGCTGTGGCAGGCTCCATTTCTTCCATCTGCCCGTGATGCCGGCACCGGCGGCCGGCGGCCGGCGGCCATGCCGGCATGCCTTGATGCTCTTGGTGCGCGTGTACGGCACTAGGCATCCGATGCTGGTGTGGCTGTATGCCGTTGATGTTGGTGTCACTGGTTCAGCTCGTCCGGTATGTGTTGGCTCATGCTGGTCGCGCTCAAGCCGGTTATGCCAGCCCTGGTTATGCCTGTTCGTAGATTGGTAGCCAGCTCGTGTAGTGTCGCGCTGGTCGCAGCGTCGCGCGCTTACGGCGCGTCTTGCTGGCTCGCGCCGGCGTGCTTGGCCGGTGCATGGCGGCATCGGGCGCCGTCGGCTGTGTCGGACGGCGGCAGGGCCGCCAGCCAGGTGATCAGGTCGGCGGCCACGGTATCGCTGGACTCGGCCAGGGCGCGCGCGCCGCCGGCGGCGTCGGCGCTCGGCGCGGCGCTGCTGGCGCTGAAGGACTTCTGGTCCACCAGCCGATGGTTGCGGAACACCGAGGCACGCAGGCGCACCACGCCCTGGCTGCCGGTGGCGCTGTCGAAGTTCTGGGCGAAGTCTTCGACCTCCATGCGCAGCACGGTGGCGCTGGCGGCGGCGTCCGTGGTCGACAGCACTTTCACACCGGCTTGCGACAGGCGCGCCTTCATGCGCTGGGTGAGCAGCTGGGCCGGCGTGCTGACCCACTGGTTATAGGCGTAAGGGCGCGACTGGCGGGCGTCTGAATACAGCAACCGGTAATGCATGCGCTCCGTCTCCAGCGCGGCCGGGCCGGTGACGTCGGCCACGATGATGGCGCCGACCGCTGCGCCGGCGTTGGCGCTGAGCGCTGGCGCCGGTGCCGGCAATGGGCCGAAGTCGTATTGCGCGGTGGTCTGGCCCTTGCTGGCGCAGGCGCCAAGCATGGCGGCCATGGCGGCGATCGTGATGGTGTTGCGAACGGTGGTCATGATCATCTCGTCATCCCTTATTTGGACTGGGCGGTGAAGCCTTCTTCACCCGGGCCGGGCGGCGTGCCGGGGGCGCCGAAGATCAGGCTTTGCGGGCGGTCGTTAATCTTGTTCATGGTCTTGCGCAGCGCGCGCATGGAGGCGCGGGTTTCGTCCGACAGCGAATTTACCTGCGGCAGCGTGTCGAGTTCCAGGCCGCCGGCCACCGCGTCCACCGAGCCGCCGATATGTTCGACAGTGGTGGTGATGCGGTCGATCGGGCCGCCCTTGGCCTGCAGGTTGGTGGTCAGCTTGTTGACGTCGGTGGCCAGCGCGGTCACGGAGTTCAGCGTTTTCTGGGTCTGGTCGGCCAGCGCCGGCAGCTTGTCGATGGTCGGCTGCAGTTTCTCCGGCAGCTCGCGGTACTTCTGCGCGGTTTCGCTGACGTCGGCAAACGCGCCCAGGATCACTTTCTGGTTTTCCGGATTGAGCAGGGTATTCAGGCGGCGCGTGACTTCCTCGGTTTGCGTCAGGATCTCCTTGCCGCGCTTTTCCAGCTGGTCGAACAGGCCGGGACGCAGCGGAATGCGCGCCGGATGCTCGGCGCTGGACGGCAGGCGCGGCGAGCCGACCGCGTCGTCGTCGAGCGCGATGAAGGCGATGCCGGTCACGCCCTGGTAACCCAGGCCGGCGAAGGTGGTGGTGGTGATCGGCGCATCGGTATCGATATTCAGGGTCACGATGATCTGGCCGGCCACCTTGGGATCGAAGTCGATATCGCCTACGCGGCCCACTTCCAGGCCACGGTAGCGGATCGGCGCCTGCGGGTTCAGGCCCGGCACCGGTTGCGCGGTGGCGATCACGTAGGGCACGCGCTCGACGCGGTCGCGGTTGAACCAAAGGCCGTACAGGATCGCCGCTATCAGCAGCGTGATCGTGAAGAAGCCGGTAGTCAGGGCGTGGGATCGGTTTTCCATCAGGGCTCCGTTGATGTTTTTTCTTCCAGCGCCTCAAGGGCGCGGCGGCCACGGTCACCGAGGAAGAATTCCTTGATGAACGGGTGGTCGACTTTCAGCACATCGCGCAGCGGGCCAACCGCGATCACGTGTTTTTCCGCCAGCACGGCGATGCGGGTGGACAAAGCGAACAGCGTGTCCAGATCATGGGTCACCATCACCACCGTCAGTCCCAGCTCGCGGTGCAGGGATTTGATCAGCGCCACGAAGGCTTCCGACAGATCGGGATCGAGGCCGGCGGTCGGTTCGTCCAGGAACAGCAGCTTGGGCTCCAGCGCCAGGGCGCGCGCCAAAGCCACGCGCTTGACCATGCCGCCCGACAGGTCGGACGGCATCTTGTTGGCGTGCTCGGGCCCCAGGCCCACCATGTTCATCTTCAGCAGCACGGCGTCGCGCACCAGGTCATCCGGCAGCACCTGCAGTTCGCGCATCGGCTGGGCGATGTTCTCGAACACCGTCAGCGCCGAATACAGCGCGCCTTGCTGGAACAGCATGCCCCAGTGATTGCGCAGCTGCTGCAACTGGTCGGAATCGATCTCGCTGATGTCTTCGCCGAACACGCGCACGCAGCCGCGCGCCGGGCGTTCGAGGCCCAGCATTTGCCGCACCAGCGTGGTCTTGCCGGTGCCGGAGCCGCCGACGATGGACATGATCTCGCCCTGCTGGATCTCCAGGTTCAGATCCTGATGCACCACGGTGCGGCCGTATTTGGTCCACAGGCCGGTGATTTCGACTACCGGCACGCTGCCGTCCAGCGTCAGTTCGCCGGTGCCTGGGCCGCAGGTGTTTTCCTGTTCGCTCATCGGCTGAACCCCACGCCGCTGAACACAATCGCGAACACCGCATCGGCCAGGATCACCGCCGTAATCGCCGTCACCACCGAGGTGGTGGTGCCGCGACCCAGGCTCTCCGTATTCGGCTTGATGCGCAGGCCGAAGTGGCAGGACACCAGCGCGATCAGCATGCCGAACACCACGCCCTTGCCGATGCCGATCATGTAGTTCGCCAGCGGCACGGCTTCAGGGAGCTTGAGCAGGAAGTATTGCGGCGACAGGTTCAGTTCCAGTTTGGCCGACAGCATGCCGCCCATCAGCGCGATGGTGTCGGTCCAGATCACCAGCAGCGGCATGGCGATCGCCAGTGCCAGCACCTTGGGCATGATCAGGCGGAAGCCGTGCGAAATGCCCATCACCAGCATGGCGTCCAGCTCCTCGGTCACGCGCATCACGCCCAGCTGCGCGGTGATGGAGGACCCGGAGCGGCCGGCCACCAGGATCGCCGCCAGCAGCGGGCCGAGTTCGCGGATGATGCTCATGCCGAGCAGGTTGACCAGATAGATATCGCCGCCGAAGTTGCGCAGCTGCTGCGCCGACAGGAAGGAAAACACCACGCCGATCAGGAAGCCCACCAGCGCCGTGATGCCCAGCGCCTGGAAGCCGGCGTGATAGATATTGGCGGAGATTTCCTTCCACGGTCCTTGCAGCGGATGGCGCAGGAAACGCCAGCAGTCCAGCACCACCTGGCCGATCAGGCGTAGCAGGCCGGTCAGGTGTTCGAAGAACAGCAGCATGGCGAAGCCCAGCTTCATCACCAGCGTCAGGCGGTTCTGGCGATGGCGCGGCAGTTCCAGCGTGCCGGTGGTTTCAAGGCGTTTGAAGAATTCTTCCATACCCGGCGCCAGCTGCAGGCTGGCGGGGCGGGTCTTGCCCCAGGCGTTCCAGAACAACTGGGCGCCGATGTGGTCCATGCTGTCGATGGCCGACAGGTCCCATTTCAGGTCGCCCTTGAGGGATTTGAGGAAAGTGGAAATGGTGGACATCGCCTTGCCCTGCGCCAGAGCGTGCACTTGCCAGGTGCCGGTAGCGGCGACGGCGCCGGCATTGAGGGTGAGAGTAGGCTCTTGGGCAGTAGGCATACCGCAAGTTTAAGGGAGTTTGGCCCCGGAGGCTACCAAAGCCTACATCCGGGGTGCGCTGTCTCGCTCTTAAGAGGGATGGGGGTCAGGCGGCCAGGCGGCGTGCCTGCCGCTTCGGCGCCGGCGTCTCGGCTGGTTTGGGCTTGGCGCCGCCGCTGTAGTCGCTGGCCAGCAGCGCCTCGGCTTCCGCTTTGTCCATGCCCTGCGCCTGCAGATAGCGCGTCACCATCGCCACCAGGCGCTCCAGCGCAATGCGGTGGGTCGCATCGGTGTTCGCATACAGCCAATCCGAAAACGCCATAAAGCGCTGGAACGGCGCGTCGCCCAGCAGCACCGGCAGCGTATGGCCGAAGCGGCCGGAGTTCGCCACCAGGTCCCAGTAGCGCGCAAACCGCACCAGGCGCTGCATGGTGCTGAAGTCGATGTCCTTGTTGGCCAGGATGGTGTACGGCGCATACGGGTCGTACACCATGCCGAATTCCTGCGTGTGGCGGATGATCGGCGTGCCGCGCAAACGCTTCAAAATCCCGAACTGGATCTCGTGCGGCTCCAGCGCCCACAGCTTGTTGAAGCCTTCGGCAAAACTCTCCACCGTCTCGCCGGGCAGGCCGGCGATCAAATCCACGTGCATGTGCGCGTGCGACTGCTTGGTGAGCCAGCGGATATTGTCGGCCGCCTTCTGGTTGTCCTGCTTGCGGCTCACCAGCGTCTGCACCGCCGGGTTGAAGCTCTGGATGCCGATCTCGAACTGCAGCGCGCCGGGCGGGAACTTGGCGATGCCTTCCTTCAGCGCATCCGGCAGATGGTCGGGCACCAGCTCGAAGTGGGCATACACAGGATCGTCCGGGTTGGCCTCCAGCTTATCGAGGAAGAACTGCATGATCTTCAAGCTGGTCTTGATATTCAGGTTGAAGGTGCGGTCGACAAACTTGAACAGGCGCGCGCCGCGCTGGTACAGCGACTCCATCTCGCCCAGGAAGCTATCGAGCGCGAACGGCCAAGCCGTCTTGTCCAGCGCCGACAGGCAGAACTCGCACTTGAACGGGCAGCCGCGCGAGGCCTCCACATATAGGGTGCGGTTCTTGATATCGTCGTCGCTATATATAGAGTAGGGCAGCTTGATCTCCGCCATCGGCGGCTGCACGCCGGCGTGCACCTTCATCAGCGGCTTGGGGCCATTCAGGATTTCGCCGCACAGCTTGGGGAAGGTCACATCGCCCCAGCCGGTAATCACATAGTCGGCCAGCTTGACGATCTCCTGCTCGTTGGTTTCGTGCGAGACTTCCGGGCCGCCCAGCACCACCACCACCTGCGGCGCAACGCGCTTGAGCATGGCCACGACCTTGGTGGTTTCGTCGACGTTCCATATATAGATGCCGAAGCCGACGATCTTCGGTGCATACGACAGGATGCGTTCAACAATCTCGGTCGCCTTGGCGCCGATGACGAATTCCTGCAGGTGCGTTTGCTCCTGCAGCTCGCCCATATTGGCGAGCAAATAGCGCAATCCCAGCGAAGCGTGGGTGTAGCGGGCGTTAAGCGTAGTAAGTAAGATAGACATTCGCGTATTTTACCCTTGCCAGACGCGCTTGCCCTTGCTATAGTTCGCCCCCTCGCAGAACAATGCATGCAAATGCAGAGTGAAGCGGGAAAAAAGAAGAGAAGTAGAGCTTGACGGAATGTACGAAACGCCTCATAATCTTGCCTCTTCGCTGATGAACAAAACGCTTCTTCAGTTAGGTGCTCCACGCAGTGGGGCACGAAACAGAATGATGATCTTTAAAAATTTACAGTCGATAAATGTGGGCGTTTGATGCTGCAACAAAAAGCATTAAATGCTCAAGCAATAAATATTCAGTAGAAATACTGTCAGTATTTTGAGTAAGAGCGAACCATCCCGGTTGGTGTTAAAACTAAGCGGGATAAAACAGAGATTAAACTAAAGAGTTTGATCCTGGCTCAGATTGAACGCTGGCGGCATGCCTTACACATGCAAGTCGAACGGCAGCGCGGGGCAACCTGGCGGCGAGTGGCGAACGGGTGAGTAATATATCGGAACGTACCCAAGAGTGGGGGATAACGTAGCGAAAGTTACGCTAATACCGCATACGATCCAAGGATGAAAGCAGGGGACCTTCGGGCCTTGTGCTCCTGGAGCGGCCGATATCTGATTAGCTAGTTGGTAGGGTAAAAGCCTACCAAGGCATCGATCAGTAGCTGGTCTGAGAGGACGACCAGCCACACTGGAACTGAGACACGGTCCAGACTCCTACGGGAGGCAGCAGTGGGGAATTTTGGACAATGGGCGCAAGCCTGATCCAGCAATGCCGCGTGAGTGAAGAAGGCCTTCGGGTTGTAAAGCTCTTTTGTCAGGGAAGAAAAGGTTACGGATAATACCCGTGGCTCATGACGGTACCTGAAGAATAAGCACCGGCTAACTACGTGCCAGCAGCCGCGGTAATACGTAGGGTGCAAGCGTTAATCGGAATTACTGGGCGTAAAGCGTGCGCAGGCGGTTTTGTAAGTCTGTTGTGAAATCCCCGGGCTCAACCTGGGAATGGCAATGGAGACTGCAAGGCTAGAGTTTGGCAGAGGGGGGTAGAATTCCACGTGTAGCAGTGAAATGCGTAGATATGTGGAGGAACACCGATGGCGAAGGCAGCCCCCTGGGTCAAAACTGACGCTCATGCACGAAAGCGTGGGGAGCAAACAGGATTAGATACCCTGGTAGTCCACGCCCTAAACGATGTCTACTAGTTGTCGGGTCTTAATTGACTTGGTAACGCAGCTAACGCGTGAAGTAGACCGCCTGGGGAGTACGGTCGCAAGATTAAAACTCAAAGGAATTGACGGGGACCCGCACAAGCGGTGGATGATGTGGATTAATTCGATGCAACGCGAAAAACCTTACCTACCCTTGACATGGATGGAATTCCGGAGAGATTTGGAAGTGCCCGAAAGGGAACCATTACACAGGTGCTGCATGGCTGTCGTCAGCTCGTGTCGTGAGATGTTGGGTTAAGTCCCGCAACGAGCGCAACCCTTGTCATTAGTTGCTACGAAAGAGCACTCTAATGAGACTGCCGGTGACAAACCGGAGGAAGGTGGGGATGACGTCAAGTCCTCATGGCCCTTATGGGTAGGGCTTCACACGTCATACAATGGTACATACAGAGGGCCGCCAACCCGCGAGGGGGAGCTAATCCCAGAAAGTGTATCGTAGTCCGGATTGTAGTCTGCAACTCGACTGCATGAAGTTGGAATCGCTAGTAATCGCGGATCAGCATGTCGCGGTGAATACGTTCCCGGGTCTTGTACACACCGCCCGTCACACCATGGGAGCGGGTTTTACCAGAAGTAGGTAGCTTAACCGCAAGGAGGGCGCTTACCACGGTAGGATTCGTGACTGGGGTGAAGTCGTAACAAGGTAGCCGTATCGGAAGGTGCGGCTGGATCACCTCCTTTCTAGAGTTTGCAGGGTTCCTCGGAATCACTTTCAAGCGCTCACACTTATCGACTGTAATGAATAGAGAACAGCAAATATTGGGGCTGTAGCTCAGCTGGTTAGAGCACCGTGTTGATAACGCGGGGGTCGTTGGTTCGAGTCCAACCAGCCCTACCAGTTGCACCAATGGGGGATTAGCTCAGCTGGGAGAGCACCTGCTTTGCAAGCAGGGGGTCGTCGGTTCGATCCCGTCATCCTCCACCACCTGTTTTTACGTAAGCACAGATGCTTAGGTAAGAGCAGTTCTCGTTCTTTAACAATCTGGAAGAAGTAAAGTAATTGTTATGACCCACACGGGGAACTGTGTGGGTGGGTAATGATTGTATGTATCAACAAACATTCAATGTAATACTTCTTATTTCTATAACTGCTCCTTTGTTTAGTCGCAAGGGGCTAACGTTATAGGGACAAGTGAATAAGTGCACATGGTGGATGCCTTGGCGATTACAGGCGATGAAGGACGTAGTAGCTTGCGATAAGCTGCGGGGAGCTAGCAAACAAGCTTTGATCCGCAGATTTCCGAATGGGGAAACCCGGCCTTTTAGGTCATCGTACACTGAATACATAGGTGTACGAAGCGAACGCGGCGAACTGAAACATCTAAGTAGCTGCAGGAAAAGAAATCAACCGAGATTCCCAAAGTAGTGGCGAGCGAAATGGGAAGAGCCTGCACGTGATAGTCGGACTGATAATGGAATGCTCTGGAAATGGCAGCCATAGCGGGTGATAGCCCCGTACATGAAATCAGACCGGTGGTACTAAGCGTGCGACAAGTAGGGCGGGACACGAGAAATCCTGTCTGAATATGGGGGGACCATCCTCCAAGGCTAAATACTCGTAATCGACCGATAGTGAACCAGTACCGTGAGGGAAAGGCGAAAAGAACCCCGGGAGGGGAGTGAAATAGATCCTGAAACCGTGTGCATACAAACAGTAGGAGCCTCTTCGTGGGGTGACTGCGTACCTTTTGTATAATGGGTCAGCGACTTACATTCAGTGGCAAGGTTAACCGAATAGGGAAGCCGTAGAGAAATCGAGTCCGAACAGGGCGATAGTCGCTGGGTGTAGACCCGAAACCAAGTGATCTACTCATGGCCAGGATGAAGGTGCGGTAACACGCACTGGAGGTCCGAACCCACTAATGTTGAAAAATTAGGGGATGAGCTGTGGGTAGGGGTGAAAGGCTAAACAAACTTGGAAATAGCTGGTTCTCTCCGAAAACTATTTAGGTAGTGCCTCAAGTATCACCATCGGGGGTAGAGCACTGTTATGGCTAGGGGGTCATCGCGACTTACCAAACCATTGCAAACTCCGAATACCGATGAGTGCGAGCTTGGGAGACAGACGTCGGGTGCTAACGTCCGGCGTCAAGAGGGAAACAACCCAGACCGCCAGCTAAGGTCCCAAAGATTGGCTAAGTGGAAAACGAAGTGGGAAGGCTAAAACAGTCAGGATGTTGGCTTAGAAGCAGCCATCATTTAAAGAAAGCGTAATAGCTCACTGATCGAGTCGTCCTGCGCGGAAGATGTAACGGGGCTAAGCCAGTCACCGAAGCTGCGGATATGCGTAAGCATATGGTAGGAGAGCGTTCTGTAAGCCTGCGAAGGTGTCTTGTAAAGGATGCTGGAGGTATCAGAAGTGCGAATGCTGACATGAGTAGCGATAATGGGGGTGAAAAGCCCCCACGCCGTAAGCCCAAGGTTTCCTGTTCAACGTTCATCGGAGCAGGGTGAGTCGGCCCCTAAGGCGAGGCAGAGATGCGTAGCTGATGGGAAGCAGGTTAATATTCCTGCACCGTCGTATGATGCGATGGGGGGACGGATCGCGGAAGGTTGTCTGACTGTTGGAATAGTCAGTTTCTGCTTCATAGAAGGTGCTTAGGCAAATCCGGGCACGTAATTCAAGGGAGTGGGACGAGTGTACTTGTACACGTAGCAATCGGAAGTGGTTCCAAGAAAAGCCTCTAAGCTTCAGTCATACGAGACCGTACCGCAAACCGACACAGGTGGGCGAGATGAGTATTCTAAGGCGCTTGAGAGAACTCGGGAGAAGGAACTCGGCAAATTGGTACCGTAACTTCGGGAAAAGGTACGCCTCGGTAGCTTGGTCACTTTACTGTGATAGGGCGAAAAGGTTGCAATAAAATGGTGGCTGCGACTGTTTAATAAAAACACAGCACTCTGCAAACACGAAAGTGGACGTATAGGGTGTGACGCCTGCCCGGTGCTGGAAGATTAAATGATGGGGTGCAAGCTCTTGATTGAAGTCCCAGTAAACGGCGGCCGTAACTATAACGGTCCTAAGGTAGCGAAATTCC
This sequence comes from Duganella paludis, assembly GCF_054461335.1. Classification (NCBI taxonomy): domain Bacteria; kingdom Pseudomonadati; phylum Pseudomonadota; class Betaproteobacteria; order Burkholderiales; family Oxalobacteraceae; genus Duganella; species Duganella paludis. Next base: position 2,618,122 of record NZ_CM136922.1, on the reverse strand, counting down.
TTGTCGGGTAAGTTCCGACCTGCACGAATGGCGTAACGATGGCCACACTGTCTCCTCCCGAGACTCAGCGAAGTTGAAATGTTTGTGATGATGCAATCTACCCGCGGCTAGACGGAAAGACCCCATGAACCTTTACTGTAGCTTTGCATTGGACTTTGAACCAATCTGTGTAGGATAGGTGGGAGGCTTTGAAGCGTGGACGCCAGTCTGCGTGGAGCCAACCTTGAAATACCACCCTGGTTTGTTTGAGGTTCTAACCTTGGTCCGTTATCCGGATCGGGGACAGTGCATGGTAGGCAGTTTGACTGGGGCGGTCTCCTCCTAAAGTGTAACGGAGGAGTTCGAAGGTACGCTAATTACGGTCGGACATCGTGATGATAGTGCAATGGCATAAGCGTGCTTAACTGCGAGACCGACAAGTCGAGCAGGTACGAAAGTAGGACATAGTGATCCGGTGGTTCTGTATGGAAGGGCCATCGCTCAACGGATAAAAGGTACTCTGGGGATAACAGGCTGATTCCTCCCAAGAGTTCATATCGACGGGGGAGTTTGGCACCTCGATGTCGGCTCATCACATCCTGGGGCTGTAGCCGGTCCCAAGGGTATGGCTGTTCGCCATTTAAAGTGGTACGTGAGCTGGGTTTAAAACGTCGTGAGACAGTTTGGTCCCTATCTGCCGTGGGCGTTGGAAATTTGAAGGGGGCTGCTCCTAGTACGAGAGGACCGGAGTGGACGAACCTCTGGTGTACCGGTTGTCACGCCAGTGGCATTGCCGGGTAGCTAAGTTCGGAAGAGATAACCGCTGAAAGCATCTAAGCGGGAAACTTGCCTTGAGATGAGATTTCCCAGAGCCTTGAGCTCTTTGAAGGGTCGTTCGAGACCAGGACGTTGATAGGCTGGGTGTGGAAGTGCAGTAATGCATTAAGCTAACCAGTACTAATTGCCCGTAAGGCTTGTCCCTATAACCTTAGCAGGTTATATCAAATAAGAAGTGCGTTGGACGTTCGTTGATAACATCTTCATTACCAAAAACAATTACTGCATAAACGATATAAATCGTTTATAATACTTTCTTCCAGATTCTTGGCGGCGCGGAAAAAGACGCGAAGCCTGTACAAGTCAAAGCTTGATGACCATAGTAAGTCGGTCCCACCCCTTCCCATCCCGAACAGGACCGTGAAACGACTCTACGCCGATGATAGTGCTGCAACCAGTGTGAAAGTAGGTTATCGTCAAGCTAGTTATACTAAAAAACCCGCTCAGCGTTCTGTGCGGGTTTTTTTTCGCCCATATACTTGCAAAAAAGGTATCATTGGCTTCCTTTTAATGGAGGGCACAATGAAGACTTGGCTTCCTATCGCATCCCTGTCCATATTGCTGGCCGCCTGTGGCGGCAGCGACACCGGTGCCGGCGCTGCACCTGAAGCGCGCCAGCCGCTCGGTGGGCGCAGCGCCGATCTGGTCCCAGTGGCGCCGCGCGCCGCCACCGACTATGTCGAGCTGACGCAAAACCTCTACATGGGATTCTTCGGCCGTCCGGCCGATGCCGCCGGCCTGGCCTACTGGACCGCCATCTTCAGCGAAAAATATTTGCCGCTGACTTTCCCCGAGTGGGTGGCCGGCTACGGCGTCGATCCCGACGTCACGACCATCCTCGACACCTACGTCAACAGCGTTGAAGCGCAGGATCTTTACGTCAGCAACAACGCCTCCTTCATCAATGCCGTGTATCAGAATGCCTTCAACCGTTATTCCGAGCAGGGCGGGCGCGACTACTGGGCCGGCTTGATCGATCGCGGCCAGATCACCCGCGCGCAGGCGGTGCTGAGTATTCTGAGTTCGGCGCAAGGTAGCGACGTCCCGATCCTGGCCAGGAAAGCGCAGGCGGCGGTGATCTTCACATCGCTGCTCGACGGCGGCGTCAGGACCCAGGCCTATGCTACCGGCGGCTTCAACGACGGCGCGCGCGATCTGTTCAGCGGCATTGAGGCCACCACCGACCTGGGCGCCTTCCGCGCCGAAATGGAAGCGTTCATCGCCACGCTGGAAAGCAGCACCGGCTATCTGGTTGTGCGACGCTATCTGGGTTACCACTATCAGCAGGAGAGCATGAAGACGCCCTTGTATGCGGCTGGCTATCGCTACCGCCTGGGCGACTTCCCTTCCTACTTGGCCACTTCCGGCAGCCTGACCTATGGCGCCGAACCGCAAACCATCAACTGGACGCGCGACGACGCTACCGGCTATACCTATGGCGCGCCGGTCACGGCCAGCGCGCATCTGATGTCGTCCAATGGACTGCCTTCCATGAGCATGTTGTGCAGTCCTGTGGATGCTGGATCCGGCGCCGCCACCAAGTCGACCGACGTACTGGTCGCACGCACGGCTTCGCGCCTGTCCAGCGCTGCCGAAATCGCCGGCCAGCAGTTTAGCGTCTATCGCGAGAATTGCGCCGTCGGCGGGAGCCACCTGGCGTCGTTCAAATTTGAAGCCGACGGCAGCGGCGTGTTTCCGGTGGGCTCGGGCGTGATGACGTTCGATCCGGTGAGCGTGACGGCATTGCTCAACGGCCTGGTGCTGCCGGACCTGAGTACCGGCAAACTGCTGGGGTTCGCCGCTTACCGCTACACGCGCAAGGATGGCAGCAACGGCTATTTCATCGTGCAGCACCTGGGCAAGCTGAGAGGCCCGGCGACCGAAGGCGTGGTGGCGGTCTGGGCCCAGGAATAAGGGTTATTTGAGCGGCGCCGACATCGGCAAGGTCAGCGTGAAGCGGGTGCCGCCACCCACTTCGCTGCTGACGTCGATGCGGCCGCCAAGAATTTCGGTGACGATGTTGTGCACGATGTTCAGGCCGAGACCGGAACCGCCCACGCCCATCTTGGTCGTGAAGAAGGGATCGAAGATGCGCGGCAAGTCGGCGCCCGCGATGCCGGTGCCATGGTCTTCCACGCTCAGCGTCACCCAGCCTTGCGCCGACAGTTGCGCGCTCACCGCGATCAGGCCTTCGCTGCGTCCTTCGTAGCCGTGCAGGATGGCGTTGTTGATCAGGTTGGTCACCACCTGGCCCAGCGGGCCGGGGTAGCTTTCCATCATCAAGTCCTGCGGCACCTGCTGGGTGATGACGAACGGCGTGCGCTTGATGGTCGGCTGCAGTGTCAGCAGGTTGCCGGCGATGACCTCCGCCAGCAGAAAGCTGCGTCGCTGTGAGCTGGTCTGGTCCACCGCCACTTGCTTGAAGTTGGTGACGATGTCGGCCGCGCGGTGCAGGTTGCGGCTGAGGATATCCACCGACAGTCGCGCGTTCTCGATGTAGTGTTCGAACTCCTTGCGCGTGATGCCGCCATCGCTGGCCATGTGGGCGCCGATATCGTCGGTCTGCATTTCGAAGGTGGTGGCCGCCATCAGGCTGTTGCCGATCGGCGTATTGAGTTCATGCGCGATGCCGGCCACCAGCGCACCGAGTCCGGCCAGCTTTTCATTGCGCACCAGGTCCTCGCGCGCCTTGGCCAGCGTGGCGATCATGTCCTGCAGTTCGCGGTGGGCGCGGCGCAGCGACAGGTGGGTGTTGATGCGGGCCAGCACTTCCTCGATCTGGAACGGCTTGGTGATGTAGTCGACGCCGCCGGCGTCGAAGCCGGTGACTTTCTGCTTGGGGTCGGTCAAGCCGGTCATGAAGATGACCGGGATATCCTTGGTGTTCTTGCCGGCCTTGAGGCGGCGGCAGGCTTCGAAGCCGTCGATGTCGGGCATCACCACATCGAGCAGGATCAGGTCCGGCTCGGCGAAGGCGGCGCGCATCAAGCCTTCGGCGGCGGTTTGCGCCAGCACGATCAAAAAACCGTGCCGCTCCAGCCGGTCCAGCAGCGCGGCCAGATAGGACGGCGAATCGTCGACGATCAGGATCGTCGGCATCGGAATGACTGGCACCTCGCTCTGGTTCATCGCCCACCCTGAGATTTTTTGTTATCAGGGCAGTATATAACAGGGGTCAGAACAAGCCGAGGCCTTTCAGCATCACCACCAGGATCAGCAACGGCGACACATAGCGCAGCAGGAAAAATACCGCGCCCGTCACTGTGGCGTTGGATAGCGCTCCCTGGTTGGACAGCGCGCGCTGGAAGTTGTCACGGCCCCACACCCAGCCGACAAACAACGCTAGCAAAATGCCCCCCAATGGCAGCAGCACATTGGAGGAAGCGAAGTCGAACAGGTCGAACATATTCATGCCGAACAGTTTGAAGCCGGCCAACGTGCTATTGGTCAACGCGCAAGTCGAGCCGAGCACCATCAGCAGCGCGATGGTCAGCAGCGTCGCCTTGGCGCGGCTCATGCCCATGCGCTCATGCAGGATCACTACCGGCACTTCCATCATCGACAGCATGGCGCCGGTTGCGGCCACGGAGGCGAGCACAAAGAAGGCGATCATTAGCAGGTGGCCGCCCGGGATTTGCGAGAACACGGCCGGAATGGTGATGAACACCAGCGACGGGCCGGCCGACGGTTCAAAGCCGAACGTGAACACCGCCGGGAAGATGGCGATACCGGCCAGCATGGAGACAAACAGGTCCGCCAGCATCACGCGCATCGTGGTGGCGGGGATGTTCTGGTCGTCGCGGAAGTAGGAACCGTAGGTCATCATGGTGCCCATGCCCAACGAAAGCTTGAAGAAGGCCAGGCCCATGGCGGTCAGGATCACGCCCGCAGTAATCTTGCTGAAGTCCGGCTTGAACAGGAAGGCCAGCCCTTCCGCCACCTTGGGCAAGGTCAGGCTGACCGCGCACAGCAGCAGCAACAGCAGGAACAGCACCGGCATCAGTTTTTTGGTGATGCCTTCAATGCCCTTGGTCACGCCCATCAGCAATATGCCGCCAATGAAGACCAGCACGCCCCACTGCCACAGCAGCGATTGCAGCGGATCGGCGATCAGCGCGCCGAAAGCGCTTTCGGTCACGTGACGATCGCTGCTGAGGATGCTGCCGCCGATGGCTTTGAATACATAGGCGAACACCCACGCGACAACCTCGGAATAGAAGGACAGGATCAGGAAGGCGGCCAGCATGCCTGCCGCACCAACCAGCCACCACGGCAGGCTCTTTTTCGGCGCCAGGGTTTGCAGCGTGGTGATGGGGTTGGCCTTGGCGGCGCGGCCCATGGTGATTTCCGCAATCATCACCGGCAGGCCGATCAATAAAGTCGCCAGTAGATAAATCAGCAAAAAGCCGGCGCCGCCATTGGCGCCGGTAAGCGAAGGGAACTTCCAGATATTACCCAGACCCACGGCGGAGCCTAGTGTTGCGGCCAATACGCCGAAGCTGGAACTGAAGCCGCTGCGGCCGATTGTCTTATTAGTCATAGCATTTTGCCGTGGTTTTTTGAGGTGCCGATTGTATCAGTTGAAAAAAGAGGGTTGACGGAATGAATGCCGTGCAGCATAATCTCATCTCTTCGCTGCAGGACACAACGATTCGCAGCTACGAAGAAGATCTTTAAAAATTTACAGTCGATAAATGTGGGCGTTTGATGCTGCAACAAAAAGCATTAAATGCTCAAGCAATAAATATTCAGTAGAAATACTGTCAGTATTTTGAGTAAGAGCGAACCATCCCGGTTGGTGTTAAAACTAAGCGGGATAAAACAGAGATTAAACTAAAGAGTTTGATCCTGGCTCAGATTGAACGCTGGCGGCATGCCTTACACATGCAAGTCGAACGGCAGCACGGGGCAACCTGGTGGCGAGTGGCGAACGGGTGAGTAATATATCGGAACGTACCCAAGAGTGGGGGATAACGTAGCGAAAGTTACGCTAATACCGCATACGATCCAAGGATGAAAGCAGGGGACCGCAAGGCCTTGTGCTCCTGGAGCGGCCGATATCTGATTAGCTAGTTGGTAGGGTAAAAGCCTACCAAGGCATCGATCAGTAGCTGGTCTGAGAGGACGACCAGCCACACTGGAACTGAGACACGGTCCAGACTCCTACGGGAGGCAGCAGTGGGGAATTTTGGACAATGGGCGCAAGCCTGATCCAGCAATGCCGCGTGAGTGAAGAAGGCCTTCGGGTTGTAAAGCTCTTTTGTCAGGGAAGAAAAGGTTGCGAATAATACTCGCAGCTCATGACGGTACCTGAAGAATAAGCACCGGCTAACTACGTGCCAGCAGCCGCGGTAATACGTAGGGTGCAAGCGTTAATCGGAATTACTGGGCGTAAAGCGTGCGCAGGCGGTTTTGTAAGTCTGTTGTGAAATCCCCGGGCTCAACCTGGGAATGGCAATGGAGACTGCAAGGCTAGAGTTTGGCAGAGGGGGGTAGAATTCCACGTGTAGCAGTGAAATGCGTAGATATGTGGAGGAACACCGATGGCGAAGGCAGCCCCCTGGGTCAAAACTGACGCTCATGCACGAAAGCGTGGGGAGCAAACAGGATTAGATACCCTGGTAGTCCACGCCCTAAACGATGTCTACTAGTTGTCGGGTCTTAATTGACTTGGTAACGCAGCTAACGCGTGAAGTAGACCGCCTGGGGAGTACGGTCGCAAGATTAAAACTCAAAGGAATTGACGGGGACCCGCACAAGCGGTGGATGATGTGGATTAATTCGATGCAACGCGAAAAACCTTACCTACCCTTGACATGGATGGAATTCCGGAGAGATTTGGGAGTGCCCGAAAGGGAACCATTACACAGGTGCTGCATGGCTGTCGTCAGCTCGTGTCGTGAGATGTTGGGTTAAGTCCCGCAACGAGCGCAACCCTTGTCATTAGTTGCTACGAAAGAGCACTCTAATGAGACTGCCGGTGACAAACCGGAGGAAGGTGGGGATGACGTCAAGTCCTCATGGCCCTTATGGGTAGGGCTTCACACGTCATACAATGGTACATACAGAGGGCCGCCAACCCGCGAGGGGGAGCTAATCCCAGAAAGTGTATCGTAGTCCGGATTGTAGTCTGCAACTCGACTGCATGAAGTTGGAATCGCTAGTAATCGCGGATCAGCATGTCGCGGTGAATACGTTCCCGGGTCTTGTACACACCGCCCGTCACACCATGGGAGCGGGTTTTACCAGAAGTAGGTAGCTTAACCGCAAGGAGGGCGCTTACCACGGTAGGATTCGTGACTGGGGTGAAGTCGTAACAAGGTAGCCGTATCGGAAGGTGCGGCTGGATCACCTCCTTTCTAGAGTTTGCAGGGTTCCTCGGAATCACTTTCAAGCGCTCACACTTATCGACTGTAATGAATAGAGAACAGCAAATATTGGGGCTGTAGCTCAGCTGGTTAGAGCACCGTGTTGATAACGCGGGGGTCGTTGGTTCGAGTCCAACCAGCCCTACCAGTTGCACCATATTGGGGGATTAGCTCAGCTGGGAGAGCACCTGCTTTGCAAGCAGGGGGTCGTCGGTTCGATCCCGTCATCCTCCACCAATACCTGCTTTTACGTAAGCCAGCCTGGTGCTCGGGTTTAGGTAAAAGTAGTATCGTTCTTTAACAATCTGGAAGAAGTAAAGTTTTATTAAGCGTGTATCGACAGATACATGCTTGGGTAGTAAAACTCATCATCACAAAGTAGTAAATGCTTAGACTTATAGCCGTCAAGGTTATAGGGACAAGTGAATAAGTGCACATGGTGGATGCCTTGGCGATTACAGGCGATGAAGGACGTAGTAGCTTGCGATAAGCTGCGGGGAGCTAGCAAACAAGCTTTGATCCGCAGATTTCCGAATGGGGAAACCCGGCCTTTTAGGTCATCGCATACTGAATACATAGGTATGCGAAGCGAACGCGGCGAACTGAAACATCTAAGTAGCTGCAGGAAAAGAAATCAACCGAGATTCCCAAAGTAGTGGCGAGCGAAATGGGAAGAGCCTGCACGTGATAGTCGGACTGATAATGGAATGCTCTGGAAATGGCAGCCATAGCGGGTGATAGCCCCGTACATGAAATCAGACCGGTGGTACTAAGCGTGCGACAAGTAGGGCGGGACACGAGAAATCCTGTCTGAATATGGGGGGACCATCCTCCAAGGCTAAATACTCGTAATCGACCGATAGTGAACCAGTACCGTGAGGGAAAGGCGAAAAGAACCCCGGGAGGGGAGTGAAATAGATCCTGAAACCGTGTGCATACAAACAGTAGGAGCCTCCTTGTGGGGTGACTGCGTACCTTTTGTATAATGGGTCAGCGACTTACATTCAGTGGCAAGGTTAACCGAATAGGGAAGCCGTAGAGAAATCGAGTCCGAACAGGGCGATAGTCGCTGGGTGTAGACCCGAAACCAAGTGATCTACTCATGGCCAGGATGAAGGTGCGGTAACACGCACTGGAGGTCCGAACCCACTAATGTTGAAAAATTAGGGGATGAGCTGTGGGTAGGGGTGAAAGGCTAAACAAACTTGGAAATAGCTGGTTCTCTCCGAAAACTATTTAGGTAGTGCCTCAAGTATCACCATCGGGGGTAGAGCACTGTTATGGCTAGGGGGGCATCGCGACTTACCAAACCATTGCAAACTCCGAATACCGATGAGTGCGAGCTTGGGAGACAGACGTCGGGTGCTAACGTCCGGCGTCAAGAGGGAAACAACCCAGACCGCCAGCTAAGGTCCCAAAGATTGGCTAAGTGGAAAACGAAGTGGGAAGGCTAAAACAGTCAGGATGTTGGCTTAGAAGCAGCCATCATTTAAAGAAAGCGTAATAGCTCACTGATCGAGTCGTCCTGCGCGGAAGATGTAACGGGGCTAAGCCAGTCACCGAAGCTGCGGATATGCGTAAGCATATGGTAGGAGAGCGTTCTGTAAGCCTGCGAAGGTGTCTTGTAAAGGATGCTGGAGGTATCAGAAGTGCGAATGCTGACATGAGTAGCGATAATGGGGGTGAAAAGCCCCCACGCCGTAAGCCCAAGGTTTCCTGTTCAACGTTCATCGGAGCAGGGTGAGTCGGCCCCTAAGGCGAGGCAGAGATGCGTAGCTGATGGGAAGCAGGTTAATATTCCTGCACCGTCGTATGATGCGATGGGGGGACGGATCGCGGAAGGTTGTCTGACTGTTGGAATAGTCAGTTTCTGCTTCATAGAAGGCGCTTAGGCAAATCCGGGCGCGTAATTCAAGGGAGTGGGACGAGTGTACTTGTACACGTAGCAATCGGAAGTGGTTCCAAGAAAAGCCTCTAAGCTTCAGTCATACGAGACCGTACCGCAAACCGACACAGGTGGGCGAGATGAGTATTCTAAGGCGCTTGAGAGAACTCGGGAGAAGGAACTCGGCAAATTGGTACCGTAACTTCGGGAAAAGGTACGCCTCGGTAGCTTGGTCACTTTACTGTGATAGGGCGAAAAGGTTGCAATAAAATGGTGGCTGCGACTGTTTAATAAAAACACAGCACTCTGCAAACACGAAAGTGGACGTATAGGGTGTGACGCCTGCCCGGTGCTGGAAGATTAAATGATGGGGTGCAAGCTCTTGATTGAAGTCCCAGTAAACGGCGGCCGTAACTATAACGGTCCTAAGGTAGCGAAATTCCTTGTCGGGTAAGTTCCGACCTGCACGAATGGCGTAACGATGGCCACACTGTCTCCTCCCGAGACTCAGCGAAGTTGAAATGTTTGTGATGATGCAATCTACCCGCGGCTAGACGGAAAGACCCCATGAACCTTTACTGTAGCTTTGCATTGGACTTTGAACCAATCTGTGTAGGATAGGTGGGAGGCTTTGAAGCGTGGACGCCAGTCTGCGTGGAGCCAACCTTGAAATACCACCCTGGTTTGTTTGAGGTTCTAACCTTGGTCCGTTATCCGGATCGGGGACAGTGCATGGTAGGCAGTTTGACTGGGGCGGTCTCCTCCTAAAGTGTAACGGAGGAGTTCGAAGGTACGCTAATTACGGTCGGACATCGTGATGATAGTGCAATGGCATAAGCGTGCTTAACTGCGAGACCGACAAGTCGAGCAGGTACGAAAGTAGGACATAGTGATCCGGTGGTTCTGTATGGAAGGGCCATCGCTCAACGGATAAAAGGTACTCTGGGGATAACAGGCTGATTCCTCCCAAGAGTTCATATCGACGGGGGAGTTTGGCACCTCGATGTCGGCTCATCACATCCTGGGGCTGTAGCCGGTCCCAAGGGTATGGCTGTTCGCCATTTAAAGTGGTACGTGAGCTGGGTTTAAAACGTCGTGAGACAGTTTGGTCCCTATCTGCCGTGGGCGTTGGAAATTTGAAGGGGGCTGCTCCTAGTACGAGAGGACCGGAGTGGACGAACCTCTGGTGTACCGGTTGTCACGCCAGTGGCATTGCCGGGTAGCTAAGTTCGGAAGAGATAACCGCTGAAAGCATCTAAGCGGGAAACTTGCCTTGAGATGAGATTTCCCAGAGCCTTGAGCTCTTTGAAGGGTCGTTCGAGACCAGGACGTTGATAGGCTGGGTGTGGAAGTGCAGTAATGCATTAAGCTAACCAGTACTAATTGCCCGTAAGGCTTGTCCCTATAACCTTGACGGTTATACGCATTTACTCTGATGATGAGTGTGCTACCCCAACCAAAACTTTACTTCTCCCAGATTCGCTGTGGCGCCGTCGGCGCCACAGCATACAAGTCAAAGCTTGATGACCATAGTAAGTCGGTCCCACCCCTTCCCATCCCGAACAGGACCGTGAAACGACTCTACGCCGATGATAGTGCTGCAACCAGTGTGAAAGTAGGTTATCGTCAAGCTAGTTATTAAGTGAGAAGGCCCGTTCAATGTGAACGGGCCTTTTTGCGTTTACGTCCCCGCTGATCAATGTGATGTGACAGCTGTGCCATATTTGAACAGCACAACCACTGTTTCAGGCGGAAAACCCATGGCATGGCATTTGCTGAATGGCTGTATATCTTTTAAAACAGCCAGGAGACATCCATGCATCATCCCTTCCGCATTCTCGCCGCCGCCACCGTAATCGCTGCTGCGGCCACTACCTCCCTTTACGCCTACGCCCACGGCAATGTGGTGCCGCAAGGCGTGGACACCACCGGCCTGACGCCGCTCGGCGAAAAATGGCTGGACCAGAATCCCTATCGCGGCAACAAGCTCGCGCTGAAAATCGGCTCATCGGCTTACAACCAGAACTGCGCCCGCTGCCACGGCCTGGAGGCCGTCACCGGCGGCATCGCGCCGGATCTGCGCCAGCTCGATCGCGACTGCGCCACCGTCAAGAACGAGACCAAGAAAAAGGCCTGCTACAAGGAGACCGACAACTACTACCTGGCCTCTATCCGTCATGGCAAGGTGCGCAACGGCGCGGTGTACATGCCGCCGTTCGAGGGCGTGTTCAACCAGGAAGCCATGTGGGCCATCAAGACCTACCTGGAAGCCCGCCGCGACGACGCTAAATAATCGGGAGCCGCCATGTCGAGTGCCCGCTTGCGCGCTGCCGCGCTGTTCCCGTTCGCCCTTGCGTTGCTGGGCGCCGCCGTTCCCGCCCGTGCGGACTGGGACAAAATCCGGCAATCCGGTTCACTCAAGGTGGCCGTGTACGATCAGTTTGCGCCGTTCTCCGATCGCGGCGCCGGTATCGACGTGGAAGTCGCGCAGGCACTGGCGGCCAAGCTGGGATTGAAACTCAGCCTGCTGCCTTTCCCCGCCGGCGAAAACCTGAGCGACGATCTGCGCAACATGGTGTGGAAAGGGCACTACCTCGGCTACGGTCCTGCCGACGTGATGCTGCACGTGCCGGTTGAGCCGCAGCTGGTGAACGAGAACGGCAAGGTCACCATCTTCGCGCCCTACCACGTGGAGACGGTGCGGCTGGTCCGCAGCGCAAGCAGCATGCCGGTGTTCGATGGCGTCGATGTGCTGGCCGGCAAAACCATCGGTGTCGAAAAGGTCTCGATCGCCGCCATGGTGATGCTGGGTGAAGGCAATGGCCGCTTCCGCGACAAGGTGCGCATTTTCGACACCGCTGCGGAAGCACTCGAACAACTGAAGGCCGGCCAGCTGGATGCGGTGCTGGCCAACCGTTCCGAGATCGACGCCGTGTTTCGTGACGATCCCGCTTTTCCCTTGAACGAGGTGGCGTTCCAGCGCCTGCCGCGTGCGGGATGGGCGGTCGGCATGGCGGTGCGCAAGGACGATCAGGACGTGGCGAAGCTGCTGCAGGCCGCCGTCAATGAAATGAAAGCCAGCGGTGAACTGAAAACCATCTTCGCCAAGTATGGCGTGCATGAGCAAACACCATGAAGCGCCGCGCGATGGCCGCCGGCGTGCTGCTGGCGTGGGCCGGCACGGCGCTGGCTGAAGAGGCGCCGCTGATTTATCCGTCGACCGCCATGCTGTCGGTGGAGATCATCGGCGTTGCGCCCTTGCCGGGCCTGGGTGTCGACCGCAACCAACTACCCTACCAAGTGCAGACGGCCGGCGCGCGCCTGGTGGATGCTTCCGCCGGCCAGAATCTCGGCGAGTTCATGTCGCGCCAACTCACCGGCGTGAATCTCAACGAGATTTCCGGTAGCCCGTTCCAGAACGACATCAGCTATCGCGGCTTCCGCGCCTCGCCGGTGCTCGGCTCTTCGCAGGGCCTCTCGGTGTATCTGGACGGCGTGCGTGTCAATGAGCCGTTTGGCGACGTGGTGAATTGGGACATGCTGCCGGAAGCAGCGATCAGCAGCGTGATGCTGGCGCCGGGATCGAATCCCTTGTACGGATTGAATACGCTGGGCGGCGCCCTGGTGTTGACCAGCAAATCCGGCAAGAGCCATCCGGGGCTCGATGCCAACGTATCGGCCACCGGCAACGGTCAGCGCCGCGCCGACCTGGCATACGGTTATGACAGCGGCGAACACTGGAACGCCTTCATCGCCGGCACCGCCTTTAACGACAAGGGCTGGCGGGATCAGTCCAGCGGTCACCTCGGTAACCTCTATGCAAAACTGGCCGGCAGCGCCGGCGACAATGACTGGAGCGTGGCGCTGCTGGCGGCACGCAGTCGCTTGATCGGCAACGGCTTGCTGCCGGACGGTTTGTATGAGGAGGACCGCCGGGCCGTTTATACCTCGCCCGACGAGACGCGCAACCGTCTGCGGCAGATCGTATTCAGCCTCACGCATCGCTTTGATGAGCGCACCGAGCTGACTGCCGCACTGTATGCGCGCAACAGCAAGCGCAGCACGGTCAACGGCGACATCAACGATGATTTTATTGAAGGCGAAAGTTCGCATCCGGCCTCTTACAACACCACCGAAACACGGCAGAACAGCCAGGGCTTCAGCGCGCACTTCAGCCGCAACGCCGGCGCGCACCAGCTGGCCGCCGGTGTGACCTTCGACCGCAGTAGCGTGAGCTTCGCGCAGTTCGAACAGGAGGCCGGCTTTGCACCCGATCGCTCGGTCGTCATGGATGACGACGAAGAGCGCGAGGCCGGATCGTCGGTCGATGGCAGCTCGCGCGCCGGCGGCGTCTACGTCGCCGACACCTGGACCGTGGCGCCGGAGACATGGCTCACTGTCTCGGCGCGTTACAACCATGCGCGCGTCAGCAACCAGCTGCGCCGCGACGATGAAGCGCAGGCGCGCGAGACCTTCAACTACCGCAAGCTCAATCCCGCCATCGGCATCGCGCGCGGCATGGGCAATGGCTGGAGCGTGTTTGCCAATCTATCGCAGAGCAACCGCGTGCCCACCGTGATTGAACTCGGTTGTGCCGATCCGGAGCAGCCTTGCCGTTTGCCGGTGGGGCTGCAGTCCGATCCCTACCTGAAGCAGGTGGTGTCGCGCACCGTCGAAGCCGGCGCGCGCTGGCAGGGTGGGCGCGGCGATACGGCTGCGTTATCGGTCTACCGTACCGTCAATCGCGACGACATCCTGTTCCGCAGCGCCGCGCTGGCGCAGCAGGGCTACTTCGCCAACTTCGACCGCACGCGCCATCAAGGCGTGGACCTGAGTGCCATCCGCCGTATCGGCGCTTGGTCGGCGCGCCTGAGCTACAGCTATCTGGCGGCGACGTATGACAGCGAGGGCGATTTGTTCACCGGCGTGCGCAATGTGCATGTCGTCCCCGGCACGCGTCTGGCCGGACTGCCGCGCAATACGCTCAAGCTGGGATTGGACTGGAGCGCCACGGCGGCGCTGACCGTCGGTGTCGATGTGGTGGCGCTGTCGGACATGACCACGCAGGGCAACGAGGATGGCCAGGCCGCACCAGTTGGCAGCGACTGGCGCATACGCGGCCATGCGCTGCTTGGCCTACACGCCAGCTATCAGCCGGCACCGAAGTGGGAATGGTATGCGCGCGTGACCAACCTGGCGAATCGTCGTTACGAAAGCTTCGGTGCGGTCGGAGTGAATATGTTCCCGAACGGCGCATTGCTGCAACCGGGCGCGGAGGCGGAACAGGCGCGCTTTGTGGCGCCCGGCGCACCACGTACGGTGGCGGCCGGACTGCGTTATCGCTTCTAGAATTGGTACTGGGCGCTCACGCCCAGTACCCAGTTGCGGCCAGGAGCGGCTTCGTAATAGCGCTTGTTGGTGTCGCCGACGATCAGCGAACCCACGTACTGCTTGTCCAGCAGATTATTCAAACGAGCGAACTGCTTGAAGCGCCAGCCCTGCCATTGCTGGCTGGCCGTTACCCGCGCATTCAGCACGCCATAGCCAGGCGCCGGTTGGTCGGCGTTGGCGTCTTCCGCATAGATCTTGCTGCTGCCGACAGCTTCCAACGCCGCGCCGAAGCGGCCGGCGCTTTCCTTCCACGCCAGTTCGCCGTAGGCGTTGGCATTCGGGACGCCCGGCAAACGGCTGCCTTTTAAGACCGTGCCGAAGCCCTGGTCGTAGACGGCGCGCAGGGTGGTCAAGGCCACGCGCGTGCTGAAGCCGTATTGCCATGTGCTGTCGAGCGACAGTTCCACGCCCTGGCGCAGCGTGCGGCCGGCGTTGCGGTAGCTGGTGCGGCCACCGCTGCTGCTGTCGACCACCAGTTCGTCGTGTGTGCGGACCTGGAACACGGCGGCGTTGATGCGCGTGTCGCCGCCGATGCGGGCTTTCACGCCCGCCTCCACGTGCGTGCTCTGCGCCGGTTGCAGGCGGAAGTTGAAGCCGCCGCCGGTGCCGGAATAGAACAGCTCATTCAGCGTCGGCGTTTCGAAGCCGCGCGCGGCGCTGGCGTACACATTGAGCGACGGCGCCAGCTTGTACAGCAAGCCCAGTACCGGCGTGGTGTGGCTGTAATCGAGACTGCCGCTGTCGTTGCCGTTGCCGAGGAAGCGATCGTCCACCGAGATTTTGACGCTGCTGTGGCGCAGGCCCGCGCTCAACAACCACGCGCCGGTTTCCCACTCCGCCTGGACGTAAGGATCGAGATTGGTCACCTTGTCGTTTTCGTCGCGCCGCAGCGCGCCTTTGGCGCCGAACTGCGTGCCGATGAAGTTCTCATAGCCTTTGCGGTCATCGCTGGAGCGGCCGTATTCCAGGCCTATGGTGGTACTCAGTTTGCCGCCGGCCAGTTGGCTCACGTGCAGCCAGTTCAGGTCCGTGCCGTAGAAATCGCGGTCGAAATCGACCACGCCGCCCGAGTGTGTGGCGGGCGCCTGGAAGGCCTTGGAGAAGGCCTGGTACTGGATCACGCTGCGGTTGCCGCCGTAGGCGGTGATGCGCAGGCGGTCGTCGCCGAAGCGCTGCTCCCAGTTGGCGCCGATCTGCTGATGGTCGATGCTCTTGCGGGTGTTGTAGCGGTCCGCCAGCGTGCGTTTTGGATTCTGGGTGTCGGTCGTATCGATCTCGCCGGCGCGCGGGTCGCGCTGGTAGGTGGCCCAGGTGGTGCCCAGCGCGTCCTGCGTATCGTCCTGGCGCAGCGCGTTGGCGGTGATGGTCAGCTTGGCGCTGTCCAGCGGCGCCAGTGTCAGTTTTGCGTAGGCCTGGTCGCGGGTGGCGGCGCTGTGGGCGCGGTAGCCGTCGGTTTCAAAACGCGAGGCATCGAGCACGTAGCCGATGCCGGCCTGTTTGCCTTGCGCGTTCAGGTCGGCCTTGCGGCTGCCATAGCTGCCGGCGGTGAGCGAGGTTTCAATCGACGGTGCGCCTTCGCCTTCACGCGTGAACAACTGGATTACGCCGCCGGAGTGGTTGCCGTAGATGGTGGAGAAAGGCCCGCGCAATACTTCGATGCGTTCGGCCATGTCGAGGTTGAAGGTGGCGGCTTGTCCTTGACCATCCGGCATGCTGGCCGGGATGCCGTCGGCGATCAGGCGCACGCCGCGCACGCCGAAGGCTGAACGGGCGCCGAAGCCGCGCGAGGAGATCTGCAGGTCTTGTGCGTAGTTCTGGCGGTTTTGCGCCACCAGGCCAGGCACCGCCGCCAGTGCTTCGCTGGCGTTGACGCGTGCCTGGCCTTCGCGAATGCGGTCGGCGTCGATGACGTCGATCGCGGCCGGCATGTCGAATACCGTGTGGCCGACGCGGGTGGCGCTGATCACCACCACATCGACAGGTTCGGCTGCCAGTTCGGCTGCGATGGCGCCACTGCTGATGGCAAACAGCGCGGCCACCGCATTCAGTGGGAAATGTGCGTGCTTCATGTTGTCTCCGTTTTTTGGTCAGTGTTGTACGGACCAATAAGCAATATACCTGCCATCCGGTTTTTGTGTGGCACGACGATTGCAATGGTGTTGGCATTTCCCTTAAAGGTGATGACATGAACAGCTTCCGCATTCTCGCTTCCTTGCTCGTGGCGCTGAGCACCCCGGCGCTGGCCGCGCCTCTGGCCTATGTGCCGAACGAAAAATCCGGCACCGTCAGCGTGATCGATACCGTCACCGATACGGTGCTGCGCCAGATCGCCGCCGGCAAGCGCCCGCGCGGCATCGCGGCCGATCCGGCAGGCGCACGCCTGTACGCCACCGACGCCGCCAGCAATGCCTTGCTGGTGATCGACGCCGCCAGCGGCGCGGTGGTGCGCAGTATCGCGCTGGGCAAGTCGCCCGAGGGGGTAAACGTGTCGGCGGATGGGCGCTATGCGGCGGTGGCGGTTGAGGAGAGCAACAGCGTCACACTGATCGACACGGCGAGCGGGCAGGTGGCGGCCGATATTCCGGTACGCGGCAAGAATCCCGAGCACGCGGTCTTCAGCCCGGACGGCCGCTGGCTGCTGGTCAGCGCGGAGGAGGCGGAGCAGGTCGATGTGATCGATGTCGCCGCGCGCCGCCAGAGTGGATCGATTGCCGTCGGCCTGCGCCCGCGCGGCATGGGCTTCAGCCCGGACGGCAAGCGCGCCTATGTGGCTTGCGAGCTGGCCAACGCGGTCTACGTGGTGGATATGGCGACACTGGCGGCGGTGGCGCGCATCCCGGCCGGGAAAAATGCCAACGGCATCGTGGTGCATCCGAACGGGCGTCAGGTGTATGTCTCCAACGGCATCGACGCCAGCGTGATGGTCATCGACACCACCAGCAATACGGTGGCGGCCACGATTGCAGTCGGCAAGCGGCCGTGGAATATGGCGCTGACGCCGGACGGCGCCAAGCTGTACGTGGCCAATGGCAGATCCAACAGTGTGTCCGTGATCGATACGGCCAGCGCCGCCAAGCGCGCCGAGGTGATGGTGGGCGAACTACCATGGGGCGTGGTGATCCGTTGAGTGACTGCTCCATCGGCAGACAACTGTCCCAAAGATGAACACTTGTCACACGACCGTGCCACCTCGCCCCCTGTAGTTCCCTCACAAACGGTGCTGGCACGAGGCTTGCGAAAAGAAGAACGTGCACTACCCAACGCCGCCACGCCCGACAGCGAGCGGCCTCATAAAACCACAGCAGAAAGAGGACGACATGAATCTCGCAGACATCAGCAAACTAGGCGTTGCCAACCCGTTCAAACAACGCTACGACAACTTCATCGGCGGTAAATTCGTCGCGCCGGTGAAGGGCGAATACTTCGGCAATATCACGCCGATCACCGGCCAGGTGTTCTGTGAAGTGGCGCGCTCCACCGCCGAAGACATCGAGCTGGCGCTGGATGCCGCCCACGCCGCCAAGGATGCATGGGGCAAGACCTCGCAGACCGAGCGCGCGAATATCCTCAACAAGATCGCCGACCGCATGGAAGCCAACCTGGCGTTGATCGCCACCGCCGAGACCATCGACAACGGCAAGCCGATCCGCGAAACCACCGCCGCCGATATTCCGCTGGCGATCGACCACTTCCGCTACTTCGCCGGTTGCATCCGCGCGCAGGAAGGCTCGGTCGCGCAGATCGACTCGGAGACCTACGCTTATCACTTCCATGAGCCGCTGGGCGTGGTCGGCCAGATCATTCCATGGAACTTCCCTATCCTGATGGCGGTATGGAAGCTGGCGCCGGCGCTGGCCGCCGGCAACTGCGTGGTGCTCAAGCCTGCCGAGCAAACCCCGGCCTCGATCATGGTGCTGCTGGAAGTGATTGCCGACCTGCTGCCGCCGGGCGTGCTGAATGTGGTGAACGGCTTCGGCCTGGAAGCGGGCAAGCCGCTGGCCTCCAACAAGCGCATCGCCAAGATCGCCTTCACCGGCGAAACGGGCACTGGCCGCCTGATCATGCAGTACGCCGCGCAGAACCTGATTCCGGTGACGCTGGAACTGGGTGGCAAATCGCCCAACATCTTCTTTGAAGACGTGATGGATGCCGACGACGCCTTCTTCGACAAGTGCCTGGAAGGCTTCGCCATGTTCGCGCTGAACCAGGGCGAGGTGTGCACCTGCCCATCGCGGGTGCTGATCCAGGAATCGATCTATGAAAAATTCATCGAACGCGCGTTGGTGCGCGTGGCCGCCATCAAGCAGGGCAACCCGCTCGACAGCAGCACCATGATCGGCGCGCAGGCTTCGCAGGAGCAGCTGGAGAAAATCCTGTCGTACATGGATATCGGCAAACAGGAAGGCGCCGAGCTGCTGGCCGGCGGCGAGCGCAATCAGCAAAGCGGTGACCTCAAGGACGGTTACTACGTGCGTCCGACCGTGTTCAAGGGCGACAACAAGATGCGTATCTTCCAGGAAGAGATTTTCGGACCGGTGGTCTCGGTCACCACCTTCAAGGACGAAGCGGATGCGCTGCGCATCGCCAACGACACCCTGTATGGACTGGGCGCCGGCTTGTGGACGCGCGACGGTTCGCGCGCCTTCCGCGTTGGTCGCGCGATCCAGGCCGGCCGCGTTTGGACCAATTGCTATCACCTGTATCCGGCGCACGCAGCGTTCGGTGGCTACAAGCAATCGGGCATCGGCCGCGAGAACCACAAGATGATGCTGGACCACTACCAGCAGACCAAGAACCTGCTGGTCAGCTACAGCCCCAACGCGCTGGGCTTCTTCTAACCATGAGCCACGTCATCGCCCGCGTCACGGCCACGCCGGCGGCGCTCGACATGATCGCCGTCCTGCGCCGCCGCCACGGGCCGCTGATGTTCTTTCAATCCGGCGGCTGCTGCGACGGCAGCACGCCGATGTGTTACCCGGCCGGGGAGTTCGACGTCAGCGACACCGACGTCTATCTCGGCAATCTGAACGGGACGCCGTTCTACATGGGGCGCGAGCAGTTCGAGTATTGGGAGCATACCCAGCTGATTATCGATGTGGTCGAGGGCAACGGCGGCATGTTCTCGCTCGATAACGGCACGGGCCGGCGTTTCCTGACCCGTTCGCGCCTGTTCAGCGACGAGGAGCTGGCGCTCCTGCACCACATCTAGGCAAGTCAAAACCATAATAAACGGAGAAGAACGTGCAAAAGAAAATCATCGCATCGCTGGTGGGGATTTCGATCCTGTCGCTGGCACAGGCGGCCGACGTCACCTCGGCCATGCTCAAGAACGCAGCCACCAGCACCGACAGCGTGCTGTCCTTCGGCATAGGCTCGGAAGGCCAGCGCTACTCGCCGCTGGCGCAGGTGAATACCAAAAATGTCGGCAAGCTGGTGCCGGCGTGGTCGTTTTCCTTCGGCGGCGAGAAGCAGCGCGGGCAGGAGTCGCAGCCCCTGATCTACAAGGGCAAGATGTTCGTCACCGCGTCGTACTCGCGCATCTTTGCGATCGACATGAAGACCGGCGCCAAGCTGTGGAAGTATGAGCACCGTCTGCCGGATGGCATCATGCCTTGCTGCGACGTGGTCAATCGCGGCGCGGCCTTGTTCGGCAACCTGGTCATCTTCGGCACGCTCGACGCGCAACTGGTGGCGCTGGACCAGGATACCGGCAAGATCGTCTGGAAGGAAAAGGTCGACGACTATGCGGCCGGCTATTCGATGACGGCCGCACCGCTGATCGCCGACGGCTTGCTGCTGACCGGCGTATCCGGCGGCGAATTCGGCGTGGTGGGCCGGGTGGAAGCGCGCAACCCGATGACCGGTGAACTGGTATGGTCCCGCCCCACGGTGGAAGGCCACATGGGCCACCGCTACGACAAGGACGGCAATGCAAGCGACAACGGCGTCACCGGCACGCTGAACAAGAGCTGGCCGGGCGAGTTGTGGAAAACCGGCGGCGCCTCGACCTGGATGGGCGGCACCTACGACGCCAAGACCGGCCTTGCCTACTTCGGCACCGGCAATCCGGCGCCATGGAACAGCCACCTGCGGCCCGGCGACAATCTGTACTCGTCGTCCACCGTGGCGCTGGACGTCAAGACTGGCCAGATCAAGTGGGCTTACCAGAACACGCCCAACGATTCCTGGGACTTCGACGGCGCCAATGAATTCGTCACCTTCGACATGAACGGCAAGCGTTACGGCGGCAAGGCTGACCGCAATGGTTTCTTCTACGTGATCGACGCCAGCAACGGCAAACTGCAGAATGCTTTCCCATTTGTGAAGAAGATCACCTGGGCATCCAGCATCGATTTGAAAACCGGCCGTCCCAACTTCATCGCCGCCAATCGCCCGAGCGATCCGACCAAGGGCGAGGAGGGCAAGAAGGGCAGCACGGTGTTCGCAGCGCCGGCCTTCCTCGGCGCCAAGAACCAGATGCCGATGGCGTACAGCCAGCAGACCGGCTTTTTCTACGTGCCGGCCAACGAATGGGGCATGGATATCTGGAATGAGCCGATCAGCTACAAGAAGGGCGGCGCTTATCTCGGCGCGGGCTTCACCATCCGGCCGCTGTTCGAGGACTACATCGGCGCGCTGCGCGCGGTCGATCCGAAGTCGGGCAAGATCGTCTGGGAGGTCAAGAACACGGCACCGCTGTGGGGTGGCGTGATGACCACCGCCGGTGGCCTGGTGTTCTACGGCACGCCGGAAGGCTATCTGAAAGCGCTGGACGCCAAGTCGGGCAAGGAGCTGTGGAAGTTCCAGACCGGCTCCGGCGTGGTGGCGCCGCCGGTCACCTGGCAGGATGGCGACACGCAGTATGTAGCGGTGGTTTCCGGCTGGGGCGGCGCGGTGCCGCTGTGGGGCGGCGAAGTGGCCAAGAAAGTGAACTTCCTCGAACAAGGTGGCTCGGTGTGGGTGTTTAAACTGGCCAAGTAAAAAGTGTCTCCTGTACTTTCGGGTGGCTTCGGCCACCCTTTTTTTTCGATCAAATTCTGAACAGTGCCACGGTACGATTGATCCGATCCGGCACAAGCCCTTTGCGCATAAGGCGCGCTTTCTCCTGTAGCGGTGCGTGGGCACGCAAATTGCCAATTACCCTGTACATCGCTCGATGTACATAAACAATAAAGGGAGATCAAATAATGAAAACCGTATTCATGCTGGGTGCACTGGCCGTCGCAGGAACGCAGGGCGCGCAAGCGGTCGATTTCAAGGCTGGCGATTGGAACGTGGCGCTGGGCGGCATCGTCAACGCCTACTACACGCAGGTGTCGTGCGGCGGCGATGCGGTGGGCGGGCTGGCGCTGGGCGGCAAGGGACTGGGCTGCGGCGGCGAGAACAACCGCACCACCATCGGCAACGGCTTGCTGCCCAACGGTCTGGTGACGTCCGCCACTTCGCGCCAGGGCGACTACGATGTGAAGGCGCTGATCGGCATCTACAACGCCACCGCCACCGACAGCGCGATTGCCGCCAACAGCGGCGTCGATGTGCGCCAGGCCTACTTCACCTTCGGTAACGCGGACATGGGCACCATCAAGCTTGGCCGCGACAACGGCATCTTCGGCTCCGTGATCTTCGCCGACATGACGCTGATCGGCGCCGGCGCACCGGTGCAGGCCACGCAGCGCGGCCGCGTGACGCTGGGCCACATCGGCGCCGGCTACAGCTACGTGGGCTACTACGGCCAGATCGCCTACAGCGCGCCGAAGTCGGCGTCGGGCATAGGCTTCGACGTGGCGCTGCTGAGCCCTGTCGCCGATACGCCGCTCTTGACCGCACCTGCCTACTCGTCGAAAACCAGCCCGCAGGTACAGGCGCAGGTCAGCTATGCCGCCGGCGGCTTCAAAGGCTGGCTGGGCGCCAAGTCGCAGAAGTTCAGCGCCACCGCGCCGGGTGCGCCGGACTTCACGATGTCGGGCGTGGAAGTGGGCGCTTCGTATCAGGCCGGCCCGGTGGGCGTGGTGGCCAACTTCCAGGGCGGGAAAGGACTCGGCATTTTGTCGGATGCGGACCAGGGCGACAACAAGTCCAAGGCTTACTTTGTGCAGGCGACGTACAAGGCTACCGACAAGCTCAAGGTCGGCCTGAGCTACGGCATCAGCCGCAATGACGACAACAACGTCGGCACCGGCGGCTTGAAGTCGAACGCCAACCTGACCGCCGGCGCTTACTACTCGCTCAACAGCGTTATCACGCTGGTCGGCGAAATCGGTCAGACGCGTTCCAAAGGCTTCGCCGGTGGTGAAGGCAAGATGAACGGCGTTTCGCTGGGCGGCATCATCTTCTTCTGATGACGCCTCGGATGAACATGATGCGCGCGCTCACCAGCATCCTGTGCCTGCTGGCCGGAGTGCTGGCGCTGGTGTTGGGCGCCACGCCGGCGCAGGCCGGCGTGCTGACGCCGGAGGAGATGACGCGGCGCTTCCCGGCGCCGCTGATCGTCGGCGCGCGCGACGCGGAGCTGCCGGTGTGGCCGCTGTTCCGGCAGAACGCCACGGCGACGGAGCTGGTGGGCTATGTGTTCGAGTCGATCGATCTCGCGCCCATTCCCGGCTTCTCAGGCGTGCCGCTCAACCTGATGGTGGCCATCGATCCGAAGGGGGTGTTTATCGGCGTGGAAGTCTTGTCGCATCATGAGCCGGTTTTTTTGGATGGCTTGGGCGAGGCGCCGCTATACCAGTTCGTCAAGCAGTACAAGGACTTGTCGCTGAAGCAGAACATCAGCATCGAGACGGGCGCGCGCCGCGCGCGCCATCCGGATGCGGCGCATGCGTATATCGACGGCGTGTCGAAGGCCACGGCGTCGGTGCGCATCATTAACCAAAGCGTGCTGGCGGCGGCACTCAAGGTCTCGCGCAAGAAGCTGGGTTTTGCCGGCGGCCGCGATCCCGACCAGATCGCGCGCGTGCGGCCGGATGTGTTTCGGCCGCTGGACCTGCGGCAGATGCTGAGGGATGGACTGGTACAGCGGCTGCGCGTGACCAACCGCGAAGCCGAGCAGCTGTTTGCCGGCAGCGCGGGCGCAGGGCTCGATACGGAAGCGCTGGCGCATCCAGCCGATAGTTTTATCGATCTGTATGTGGCTTGCGTCTCGGTGCCGACCATTGGCCGCAATCTGCTGACGGCCGGCAGTTGGCGCAAGCTGCAGGGGCGCCTGGAGGAGGGCGATCACGCGTTGATCGTCATGTCCTCCGGCCGCTACAGCGTGACCGGCGAGGATTTCGTGCGCGGCAGCGTGCCCGATCGGCTCCTGCTGCGACAGGACAAGCTGCCTATCGATATGCGCGACCTCGATCTGGAGCTGAAGCTTGCCGTGCCGCTGGCGGCGGAGAGTGTGACGGTGTTCCGCGTCATCAGTCAGGCCGGTTTGGACCCGGCGTCGCCGATCGAGCTGGCGCTGCCGATCACCCGCAACAAGGGCATCGTCTACCCGGAGCGCATTACGCGTGAACTGACGCTGCGCTACCAATTGCCGGCCGACCTGCTGATCGCGGCCGAGGGCAATAACAAATCGTGGACCGGCATCTGGAGCGCGCGCCGTTGGGAGCTGAGTGCGCTGGCCAGTGGCTTGCTGGTGCTGGCTGCCGCGTTGACGGCGCAGCGTCGCCTCACCGCCAACGGCCGGCACTTTGACTGGTTCCGCCGCATCTACCTGGTGTTCACGATAGGCTTCATCGGCTACTACGCGCAGGGACAACTCTCCATCGTCAATCTCACGGGCGTGATACAGGCGCTGATGGCCCGGCGCAGCCTGGAGTTCATGCTGTTCGATCCCATGACGGTGTCGCTGTGGGCGTTCGTGCTGGTGTCGCTATTTCTATGGGGACGCGGCACCTTCTGCGGCTGGCTGTGTCCTTTCGGCGCCTTGCAGGAGCTGACGGGAAAACTGGCACGCGCGCTGCACCTGCCGCAGCTGCGCCTCAAGCCGCAACTCGATGCGCGGCTCAAGCTGGCGAAGTATGTAGCGTTGGCCGGCATCGTCGCTAGTGCCTTCTTCTCCAGCGAGATCACCGACAAGCTGGTGGAGCTGGAGCCGTTCAAAACAGCGATCACGCTGAACTTTGTGCGCAGCTGGCCGTATGTGGCGTATGCCGTAGGCCTGCTGCTGGCCAGCGGCTTTGTGTATAAGTTCTTTTGCCGTTATCTGTGTCCGTTCGGCGCGTCGCTGGCGCTGCTGGGCAAAGTGCGCCTGCTGAACTGGATACCGCGCCGCGTCGAATGCGGGCAGCCGTGCCAGACCTGCCGCCATCGCTGCGACTATCAGGCGATAGCGCCGTCCGGGAAGGTCGATTACGCGGAATGCTTCCAGTGCATGGACTGCGTGGTGATTTATGCAAGCGACCAGCAATGCGCGCCGCGCATCATGGAGCTCAAGCGCCGCCGCACCATCCCCATTCAATCCGCCGGGAGCAGCGCATGAAACGTCGTACTTTTATTGTCAGCGCGGTCGGTGCCATGGCCGGCGTGGCCGGCAGCGTGCTGCCACGCGATACGCCGCTGCATCGCGGCGCGGCGCTGGCCTTCGGCACCACCATCTCAATCTCGGTGGTCCACCCGGATGCGCAACTGGCGGCGTGCGCAATTGCGGACGGCTTGCAGGCGGCGCAGCAAGTCGACCGCCTGATGAGCATCTACCAACCGGACAGCCAGGTTTATCAGCTCAATCGCGACGGCGTGCTGGCGCATCCGGACCCTCGGCTGCTGGAAGTGCTGGCGCAGGCCTCCGAGTTGTCGCGCATGACCGCCGGCGCCTTCGATGTGACGGTGCAGCCGCTGTGGCGCTTATATTCTGAAGCGGCGGCGCGCGGCCAGTTGCCGGACGATGCGGAGCGTCGCCGCGCGCAGATGCTGGTGGACTGGCGTGAGCTGGCGGTCGGCAAGGAGCAAATCAGCTTGCGCCGCGCCGGCATGTCGTTGACCTTGAACGGTCTGGCGCAGGGGTATGCCGCCGATCTCGCGTTGGCCGCCGTGCAGGCGCATGGCATACGCGATGCGCTGCTGGACACCGGGGAGTTCGTCGCGCGCGGGCAGAAGCCGGGGCGGCGTCCGTGGATACTGGGCGTGCGCGACCCGCGCGATGCCGGCGCGCTGGCCGCCACGCTGTATGCACAGGGCTGTAGCGTCGCCACCTCCGGTGATTATGAGTGCAGCTTCACACCGGACTACCGGCATCACCACATCTTCGATCCATCAAAGGGCGAGTCGCCCGACGAACTGGCCAGCGTGACGGTGCTGGCGCCGACCTCTTTGCTGGCCGACGGCCTGTCGACCGCGTTCATGGTGATGGGCTGGGAGCGCGCCAGTGCGCTGGCGGCGCAATTGCAGGCGGTGGATCTGATGGCGATCGACAAGCAGGGACGGGAGCGGCGCTCGGCCGGCTTCCCGCCCGAGGTGTGAGCCGGCATGCGCGCATCGTTATTTCAGATTCGGCACCTTGCGGTAAATCGTGTTGCGCGATACGCCCAGAGCGCGTGCGGTGGCCGATACATTGCCGCCATGCGCCTCCAACGAACGGAGAATGGCATTCTGCTCCACCTCCTCCAGATTGGCGCCGCTGGCGATCATGCGTTCCGCGCCGGGGCCGGGGATCTGATACGGAAGCTGGGCTTGTTCTATATCGTCGAGGAAGTCGTCCGGCATGTGGCGCAGGCCGATTTCATGTTCGTCGCCGGCCATGACCAGGGCGGTGCGCAGCAGGTTGGTCAACTGGCGGAAGTTGCCGGGCCAGCGATGGCGATGGAACAGAGTGAGGATTTCTTCGGATACGTGATAGCGGCCGCTATTCGATTCCGTCGCCAGGATCTTGCCGACCACGGTTTCCAGGTCGGTGCGCTCGCGCAGCGGCGGCAGCTTGACCACCAGGCCATTCAGGCGATAGTAGAGATCTTCGCGGAACAGGCCCTTGGCGATGCGCTCGCGCAGATTGTGGTTGGTCGCGCAAATCAGTTCGACGTTGACCGGTATCGACTTGTCGCTGCCCAGCGGCGTCACCATACGCTCCTGCAGAACGCGCAGCAGGCGGGCCTGCAGGCTGAATGGCATGTCGCCGATCTCGTCGAGGAACAGCGTGCCGCCGTTGGCCTGCAGGATCTTGCCGACCGCGCCTTTCTTGCGCGCGCCGGTAAAAGCACCGTCTTCATAGCCGAACAATTCGGACTCGATCAGCGTTTCGGGAATCGAGGCGCAGTTCACCGCCACAAAAGGACTCATGGCGCGCGGCGAGTCGTTGTGGATGGCTTGCGCCAGCAGTTCCTTGCCGGTGCCGGTTTCGCCCATGATCATGATGGGGATGTCGCGCCCCAGGACGCGCGTGACCTTGTCGATCACCAGTTCCAGTTGCGGGTCGCCGGTGCGCAGGTAGCGCAGGCCGGAGAGACGCCGCGCCTGCGCCGCCGCCTGGTTGGCCGCGACAGCCTGCGTCGCCGGCGAGGCCAGGGCGGGACGGTCGCTCAGCGACTGCTGGAACACGCTGTTCGATAACCGCATCTGGGCGCGGCCATATACGCGCACGCCGTTGTGCATGCACAGGTTGAGCAGGCCGGGAGCGGCGGTGCGGTAATGGTCGTATAGCGCCGACAGCGGAAGGCCGAACAGGGAACTGAAGGTGTGCGACTGCAGCGCCGTGAACGGCAGGCCAAGCTGGAACAGGCCATTGCGGTTGGCGGCCAGAAAGCGGCCGCCGGGACTGAAGGAGGCGATGCCTTCCATCAGCGTGCCGATAAATTCGGAGCGGGTGTGGAAGTGCAGCGTGATCGCATCCTCGAACGTGGCGGAGAACAGCTGGTTCTCTATCATCAGCGCGGACATGCGCACCAGCGCCATGGTGTGCTTGTGGAAGCTGCGCTGGTCGCCGGAGACGTCCAGCACGCCGATCACATTACCCAGGTGGTCGGCGATCGGCGCGGCAGAGCAGGTAAGGAAGTGGTTGGCCGCCAGGTAGTGCTGGTCGGCGTGGACCAGCGTCGGGGATCTTTCGGCGATGGCGGTGCCGATGGCGTTGGTGCCTTTGCTGGCCTCGGACCAGGCCACGCCCGGCTGCAGCGCCACGCGGTTGGCTTTCTCCAGAAAGTCGTCGTCGCCCAGCGAGTGCACGATGACGCCGGTGGCGTCGGTCAGTATCACCATATTGTGGGTGTTGACGATTTGCTGGTACAGCGTCTCCATGGCTGGCACCGCGTGGGTGTGCAGCAAACGGTTTTGTTCTATCAGTAAAGACAGCTCGCAGCGCGCCAGCGGCGAGAAGTCCGCCGGGGATTCAGGTTGCAGGCCGTAGTCGAGGGAGCGCCGGTGCGAGGTCTCGATAATCAGGGGCGAACTGTTCAGATCTGGAGCAGTCGGTGAGTGCATGATGGTCTCTTTGTCTCGGTTGGCCGCTGCTCGTGGCGCGGCTCTCTATATATATACCTGCACAGGTGTTCCATAATGTAGCACCTGTACCGGAAGTGAGCAAAAGCGATGCTGGCTGCTGTTGCTATACAGAGAGTAAGCAAACTGAGTGCCAGCCCTTGCGCAATTCCTGATGGCTTGGTATGATTCTGTCCCTCGCAAGACAGCACATGCAAATGTGTAGTTAGCGAGGAAAGAAGTAAAAAAGAAGAGCTTGACGAAATGTTCGAAACACTTCATAATCTTGCCTCTTCGCTGATGAACAAAACGCTTCTTCAGCTAGCAACACAAGATGATCTTTAAAAATATACAGTTGATAAGTGTGGGCGTTTAGTGCTGCAACAAAAAGCATTAAATGCTCAACAAAGAAATATTCAGTAGAAATACTGTCAGTATTTTGAGTGAGCGAACCATGGCCAGAAATGGTCATAAAACAGAGATTAAACTAAAGAGTTTGATCCTGGCTCAGATTGAACGCTGGCGGCATGCCTTACACATGCAAGTCGAACGGCAGCACGGGGCAACCTGGTGGCGAGTGGCGAACGGGTGAGTAATATATCGGAACGTACCCAAGAGTGGGGGATAACGTAGCGAAAGTTACGCTAATACCGCATACGATCCAAGGATGAAAGCAGGGGACCGCAAGGCCTTGTGCTCCTGGAGCGGCCGATATCTGATTAGCTAGTTGGTAGGGTAAAAGCCTACCAAGGCATCGATCAGTAGCTGGTCTGAGAGGACGACCAGCCACACTGGAACTGAGACACGGTCCAGACTCCTACGGGAGGCAGCAGTGGGGAATTTTGGACAATGGGCGCAAGCCTGATCCAGCAATGCCGCGTGAGTGAAGAAGGCCTTCGGGTTGTAAAGCTCTTTTGTCAGGGAAGAAAAGGTTACGGATAATACGCGTGGCTCATGACGGTACCTGAAGAATAAGCACCGGCTAACTACGTGCCAGCAGCCGCGGTAATACGTAGGGTGCAAGCGTTAATCGGAATTACTGGGCGTAAAGCGTGCGCAGGCGGTTTTGTAAGTCTGTTGTGAAATCCCCGGGCTCAACCTGGGAATGGCAATGGAGACTGCAAGGCTAGAGTTTGGCAGAGGGGGGTAGAATTCCACGTGTAGCAGTGAAATGCGTAGATATGTGGAGGAACACCGATGGCGAAGGCAGCCCCCTGGGTCAAAACTGACGCTCATGCACGAAAGCGTGGGGAGCAAACAGGATTAGATACCCTGGTAGTCCACGCCCTAAACGATGTCTACTAGTTGTCGGGTCTTAATTGACTTGGTAACGCAGCTAACGCGTGAAGTAGACCGCCTGGGGAGTACGGTCGCAAGATTAAAACTCAAAGGAATTGACGGGGACCCGCACAAGCGGTGGATGATGTGGATTAATTCGATGCAACGCGAAAAACCTTACCTACCCTTGACATGGATGGAATTCCGGAGAGATTTGGAAGTGCCCGAAAGGGAACCATTACACAGGTGCTGCATGGCTGTCGTCAGCTCGTGTCGTGAGATGTTGGGTTAAGTCCCGCAACGAGCGCAACCCTTGTCATTAGTTGCTACGAAAGAGCACTCTAATGAGACTGCCGGTGACAAACCGGAGGAAGGTGGGGATGACGTCAAGTCCTCATGGCCCTTATGGGTAGGGCTTCACACGTCATACAATGGTACATACAGAGGGCCGCCAACCCGCGAGGGGGAGCTAATCCCAGAAAGTGTATCGTAGTCCGGATTGTAGTCTGCAACTCGACTGCATGAAGTTGGAATCGCTAGTAATCGCGGATCAGCATGTCGCGGTGAATACGTTCCCGGGTCTTGTACACACCGCCCGTCACACCATGGGAGCGGGTTTTACCAGAAGTAGGTAGCTTAACCGCAAGGAGGGCGCTTACCACGGTAGGATTCGTGACTGGGGTGAAGTCGTAACAAGGTAGCCGTATCGGAAGGTGCGGCTGGATCACCTCCTTTCTAGAGTTTGCAGGATTCTTCGGAATCACTACTAAGCGCTCACACTTATCTGCTGTAACGTTCTTTAACAATCTGGAAGAAGTAAAGTTTTATTAAGCGTGTATCGACAGATACATGCTTGGGTAGTAAAACTCATCATCACAAAGTAGTAAATGCTTAGACTATAGCCGTCAAGGTTATAGGGACAAGTGAATAAGTGCACATGGTGGATGCCTTGGCGATTACAGGCGATGAAGGACGTAGTAGCTTGCGATAAGCTGCGGGGAGCTAGCAAACAAGCTTTGATCCGCAGATTTCCGAATGGGGAAACCCGGCCTTTTAGGTCATCGTACACTGAATACATAGGTGTACGAAGCGAACGCGGCGAACTGAAACATCTAAGTAGCTGCAGGAAAAGAAATCAACCGAGATTCCCAAAGTAGTGGCGAGCGAAATGGGAAGAGCCTGCACGTGATAGTCGGACTGATAATGGAATGCTCTGGAAATGGCAGCCATAGCGGGTGATAGCCCCGTACATGAAATCAGACCGGTGGTACTAAGCGTGCGACAAGTAGGGCGGGACACGAGAAATCCTGTCTGAATATGGGGGGACCATCCTCCAAGGCTAAATACTCGTAATCGACCGATAGTGAACCAGTACCGTGAGGGAAAGGCGAAAAGAACCCCGGGAGGGGAGTGAAATAGATCCTGAAACCGTGTGCATACAAACAGTAGGAGCCTCTTCGTGGGGTGACTGCGTACCTTTTGTATAATGGGTCAGCGACTTACATTCAGTGGCAAGGTTAACCGAATAGGGAAGCCGTAGAGAAATCGAGTCCGAACAGGGCGATAGTCGCTGGGTGTAGACCCGAAACCAAGTGATCTACTCATGGCCAGGATGAAGGTGCGGTAACACGCACTGGAGGTCCGAACCCACTAATGTTGAAAAATTAGGGGATGAGCTGTGGGTAGGGGTGAAAGGCTAAACAAACTTGGAAATAGCTGGTTCTCTCCGAAAACTATTTAGGTAGTGCCTCAAGTATCACCATCGGGGGTAGAGCACTGTTATGGCTAGGGGGTCATCGCGACTTACCAAACCATTGCAAACTCCGAATACCGATGAGTGCGAGCTTGGGAGACAGACGTCGGGTGCTAACGTCCGGCGTCAAGAGGGAAACAACCCAGACCGCCAGCTAAGGTCCCAAAGATTGGCTAAGTGGAAAACGAAGTGGGAAGGCTAAAACAGTCAGGATGTTGGCTTAGAAGCAGCCATCATTTAAAGAAAGCGTAATAGCTCACTGATCGAGTCGTCCTGCGCGGAAGATGTAACGGGGCTAAGCCAGTCACCGAAGCTGCGGATATGCGTAAGCATATGGTAGGAGAGCGTTCTGTAAGCCTGCGAAGGTGTCTTGTAAAGGATGCTGGAGGTATCAGAAGTGCGAATGCTGACATGAGTAGCGATAATGGGGGTGAAAAGCCCCCACGCCGTAAGCCCAAGGTTTCCTGTTCAACGTTCATCGGAGCAGGGTGAGTCGGCCCCTAAGGCGAGGCAGAGATGCGTAGCTGATGGGAAGCAGGTTAATATTCCTGCACCGTCGTATGATGCGATGGGGGGACGGATCGCGGAAGGTTGTCTGACTGTTGGAATAGTCAGTTTCTGCTTCATAGAAGGCGCTTAGGCAAATCCGGGCGCGTAATTCAAGGGAGTGGGACGAGTGTACTTGTACACGTAGCAATCGGAAGTGGTTCCAAGAAAAGCCTCTAAGCTTCAGTCATACGAGACCGTACCGCAAACCGACACAGGTGGGCGAGATGAGTATTCTAAGGCGCTTGAGAGAACTCGGGAGAAGGAACTCGGCAAATTGGTACCGTAACTTCGGGAAAAGGTACGCCTCGGTAGCTTGGTCACTTTACTGTGATAGGGCGAAAAGGTTGCAATAAAATGGTGGCTGCGACTGTTTAATAAAAACACAGCACTCTGCAAACACGAAAGTGGACGTATAGGGTGTGACGCCTGCCCGGTGCTGGAAGATTAAATGATGGGGTGCAAGCTCTTGATTGAAGTCCCAGTAAACGGCGGCCGTAACTATAACGGTCCTAAGGTAGCGAAATTCCTTGTCGGGTAAGTTCCGACCTGCACGAATGGCGTAACGATGGCCACACTGTCTCCTCCCGAGACTCAGCGAAGTTGAAATGTTTGTGATGATGCAATCTACCCGCGGCTAGACGGAAAGACCCCATGAACCTTTACTGTAGCTTTGCATTGGACTTTGAACCAATCTGTGTAGGATAGGTGGGAGGCTTTGAAGCGTGGACGCCAGTCTGCGTGGAGCCAACCTTGAAATACCACCCTGGTTTGTTTGAGGTTCTAACCTTGGTCCGTTATCCGGATCGGGGACAGTGCATGGTAGGCAGTTTGACTGGGGCGGTCTCCTCCTAAAGTGTAACGGAGGAGTTCGAAGGTACGCTAATTACGGTCGGACATCGTGATGATAGTGCAATGGCATAAGCGTGCTTAACTGCGAGACCGACAAGTCGAGCAGGTACGAAAGTAGGACATAGTGATCCGGTGGTTCTGTATGGAAGGGCCATCGCTCAACGGATAAAAGGTACTCTGGGGATAACAGGCTGATTCCTCCCAAGAGTTCATATCGACGGGGGAGTTTGGCACCTCGATGTCGGCTCATCACATCCTGGGGCTGTAGCCGGTCCCAAGGGTATGGCTGTTCGCCATTTAAAGTGGTACGTGAGCTGGGTTTAAAACGTCGTGAGACAGTTTGGTCCCTATCTGCCGTGGGCGTTGGAAATTTGAAGGGGGCTGCTCCTAGTACGAGAGGACCGGAGTGGACGAACCTCTGGTGTACCGGTTGTCACGCCAGTGGCATTGCCGGGTAGCTAAGTTCGGAAGAGATAACCGCTGAAAGCATCTAAGCGGGAAACTTGCCTTGAGATGAGATTTCCCAGAGCCTTGAGCTCTTTGAAGGGTCGTTCGAGACCAGGACGTTGATAGGTCAGGTGTGGAAGTGCAGTAATGCATTAAGCTAACTGATACTAATTGCCCGTACGGCTTGTCCCTATAACCTTGACGGTTATACGCATTTACTCTGATGATGAGTGTGCTACCCCAACCAAAACTTTACTTCTCCCAGATTCGCTGTGGCGCCGTCGGCGCCACAGCATACAAGTCAAAGCTTGATGACCATAGTAAGTCGGTCCCACCCCTTCCCATCCCGAACAGGACCGTGAAACGACTCTACGCCGATGATAGTGCTGCAACCAGTGTGAAAGTAGGTTATCGTCAAGCTAGTTATTAGAAAAAGCCCCTTCTGGAGAAATCCGGTTGGGGCTTTTTCGCTTTGGTCGCAACAATCATGCAACTGATACGCAACAGCGAGTTTTGATCTGGGGAAACGAAAGGTGTACCATGTGTCCTTTCGCGTCTGCTTCAAACCTCAATGAAAAATAAGACAGCCCAAACAATGCTGTACTGCGCATTGGCCCTGTCGGTCTGGGCCCCTGCCCGTGCCGACGACTATGCCGATGTCAGCAAGTTGGCCAAGGCCGGTAAAGTGGTCGAAGCGCTCAACAAGACCAATGAATACCTGAGCAAACGTCCCAACGATCCGCAAATGCGGTTCATGAAGGGGGTGTTGCTGACGGAACAGAACAAGACCGATGAGGCGATCGCCGTCTTCACCCGGCTCACCGAGGACTACAAGGATTTGCCGGAGCCGTATAACAACCTGGCCGTGCTGTATGCGTCCACCGGCCAATATGACAAGGCGCGCGTAGCGCTGGAAAAAGCGATCCGCACCAATCCGAGCTATCAGACCGCGTATGAAAACCTGGGCGATATCTACGGCAAGATGGCGAGCCAGGCCTATGACAAGGCGTTGGCGCTCGGCTCCTCGTCGGCGGTACCGGCCAAGTCCAAGCTGACCATGCTGCGCACGTTCTCGACCAGCACCGGCGGCAAGATTGTCGGCGCGGAGACTGCGGTGGCGCAAGCGTCGACGCCGGCCCCCGCACCTGTGCCGGCACCAGCCGCAGCGCGGGCCGCCAGCACGCAGCCACCTTTGATTTCGGCATTGCCGCCGCAGAATCCGGCACAGGCCAATGCGCCGCAACGCATTCCGTCCTTGTCGGTATCGCCGCCACCTGCAGCCGCGCCTAAAGTCGCGGCTGCGGTGGGACCGATTCCGGCGCCCGCGCCGGTTGCCGCCAAGCTGCCACCTTCACCGGCCCCGGCCCCGGCCCCGGTGAAGGTGGCTGCGGCGCCAGCACCAGCGCCAGTGAAGATAGCCGCGGCGCCGACCCCAGCACCTGCACTGGTACCGGTGCCAGTGAAAGCCGCGCCCGTGCCGACGCCTGTTCCCGTGCCTGCGCCGGTCAAGGTTGCTGCCGCGCCTGCTCCGGCACCGGCCGCGCCGCCGCCGGCCAAGGTCGAGCCGCCGAAGCCGGCCAAGCCTGAGCCGGAAAAAGTCGTCGCCAAGCCGGATACCTCCGAACGCGATGCGGTGATTGCGCAGGTGAACGGCTGGGCCAAGGCCTGGGGCGCGCAGAACGTCGACGCCTACCTCGGTTACTACAGCCAACAGTTCGAGCCGCCGAAGGGCGCCACGCGCAAAGTCTGGGCCGATGAGCGCCGCGCCCGGATTGAAGGCAAGGGCCGCATTCGCGTCGAGATTTCCGCACCGGAGGTGACGGTGAGCGGCAATACCGCCAAAGTCACGTTCCGCCAGACCTACGAGTCCGATCGCCTGACCGCGCGCAGCCGTAAAACGCTCACGATGGTCAAAAATGGTGGAAAATGGCAGATCAAGCAGGAAGCCTCGGGTAATTAATGTCACACTCATTTTTGCGTAAATGGCGCGCGGGCAGCGTGCTCGGGGTCGTACTTCTCAGTCTGATGGGAGGAGAGCTCAGCTACGCGGCAAAAAAGCCGGCGCGGGCACCGGTCGCCCGTAAAGCCAATCCGGAAGAGCTGCTCAACGATATTTACAAGGAACTGGCCACGCACGATCTGGGTTCGGCGCAGCGCAAGGCCGACGCCCTGGTCGAGGCCTATCCCAACTTTCGCCTCGGCCACCTGATTCGTGGCGACATCCTGCTGATGCATACCCGCATGGTGGGCCAGCTCGGCGCCGCCGTGCCGCCCGGCGCCGATGCCAAGCTGGCCGACCTGCGGCGCGAGGCGGCCGTGCGCTTGCAGGCCGAACGTCCGGGACCGGCGCTGCTGCCGCGCGCGCTGCTGCAGATGCGCAAAGACCAGAAGCACGCGCTGATCGTCGACGCCAAGCATTCGCGCCTCTACCTGTATGAAAACCGCAGCGATGGCCTGCGCCTGATGCAGGACTTCTATGTCAGCCAGGGCAAGCTGGGCATCAACAAGCTGAAGGAAGGCGATATGCGCACGCCCGTGGGTGTGTACTACCTGATTGGCCGCCTGCCCGGCGTGAAGTTACCCGATATGTATGGCAAGGGCGCGATGCCGCTCGACTATCCGAATGACTGGGACAAGATACATGGCCGTAGCGGCTCCGGCATCTGGGTGCACGGCACGCCACCGGAGACGTTCAGCCGGCCGCCGCTGTCGACCGACGGTTGCGTGGTGGTCAGCAACGACGACCTGAATTTCCTGACCCGCACGGTGGCGATCGGCACCACGCCGATTCTGATCGGCGACCAGGTGGAATTCGTCAGCAAGGAACAGCTGGACAAGGATTTGCAGCAGGCGGAGTCGCTGGTGGAGACGTGGCGGCGCGATGTCGAGAACCGCGATGACGCCAGCCTGAAGGCGCTGTATTCGGTGCGCTTCAAGTCATCGGCGGACGAGGATATCAATGCCTGGCTGGACAAGAACCGCTATCTGCCGGGAGCGAAGAAGATCAGCGTGAAGGTCAGCGATCCGAGCTACTTCCGTCAGCCGAGCCAGGAAGAAGTCATCGTCAGCAACTTCACGCAACAGATTGTGATTGGTAAATTCCGCCACGCAGTGCGCAAGAAACAGTACTGGGCCAAGGAAGGCAAGAACTGGAAGATCGTGGCGGAATCGAATGTTTAGAATCCGGGGTCAGGTCCTCCATTGCTACACGAGCCCTGCCGTAGCGATCGTTACGGCAGGGCTCGTGTAGCAATGGAGGACCTGACCCCGGATTTGTTTAGAAGTGGTAGGCTGCTTTGAGCTCGACGTAGTTCACGCCCGAGTTCGGTTTTTTGTAGCCGCCGTTCGAGAAGTGCTGCAGCTTGAGGCCCAGTTCCCAGTTGTTGTCGAACACATAACCGGTGGCGATGTGGTCGCCGAACTGGAAGTGGGTGCCCAGGCGGTTGTCGCTGTTGTTGTACAGCTTCGACAGCATGTGCACGCCGATGCCGCCTTCGTAGTACATGCCCTTCTTGTTGTCATTCTGGAAGCGGAACACCGGCGTGAAGCCGATATCCCACAGTTTCTGTTCCAC
Source organism: Duganella paludis (assembly GCF_054461335.1). NCBI lineage: Bacteria > Pseudomonadati > Pseudomonadota > Betaproteobacteria > Burkholderiales > Oxalobacteraceae > Duganella > Duganella paludis. The sequence continues at coordinate 2,581,820 of NZ_CM136922.1, read as the reverse complement.
GCCGACCTGGTTCTTGTAGCGGTTTTCGCGCCAGACGCCGGTGCTCAGTTCCCAGTAGCCGCTCAGGTGCGTGCCGTTCGATTGGAACCAACGCTGGTCCCAGTCCTTGGCGGCGTTGAAGCGCACCATCTGGACGTTCTCGCCAGCAGCCACTTCCACCGACACGGAGTCGATCAGCTTGTCATCGGCAAAAGCGGTTTGGGCCGCCACCAGCGCGGCGGCTGCCGCGATCATTTTTTTGTTGAACATAGTATCCTTGCAATTGGGGAGTGCTGTATCTTAAAGTTGTTATACGGCTAGCCGGTGATTGTACCGGGGTTCTGGAAATAATTCAGGAGGCGTAGTGTCCGCTCAAATTGCTTTTCTCGGCATAGGCTTGATGGGGGAGCCGATGGTGCGGCGCCTGCTCGCGGCCGGCCATCAGGTCACCGCGTGGAACCGCACGCACGCCAAGGCGCAGCCACTGGCGGGAGCCGGCGCCAAGCCGGTAGAAGACCTGGGCGAGGCGGTGCGCGGTGCGCAGATCGTGATCTCCATGCTTGAAGCCGGCCCCACGGTGGCGCAGGTGCTGCAGACGGCGCTGCCGGCGCTGGCGCCCAACACCTTGTGGATCGATATGAGTTCCACCCAGCAGGCCGAGGCGCAGGCTTTCCATGCCACGCTGACGACTGCAGGGCAACGCTTTGTCGATGCGCCGGTGTCCGGCGGCGTGGGCGGCGCGGCGGCGGGCACGCTGGCCATCATGGCCGGCGGCAGTGCCGATGATTTCGCCGAGGCCGAGCCGGTGCTGGCCGCCATGGGACGCGCCACCCTGGTCGGGCCGGCGGGCAGCGGACAGGTGGCCAAGCTGTGCAATCAGCTGATCGTTGGTGCAACAATTAATATTGTCGCGGAAGCCATGTTGCTGGCGCAGGCGGCCGGCGCCGATCCGGCGGCCATGCGCGCGGCCATACGCGGCGGCTTCGCCGAGTCGAAAATTCTGGAGGTGCACGGTCAGCGCATGCTGGACCGTAATTTTGTCGCGGGCGGCAAGGTGAGCACGCAGCTCAAGGACCAGCGCAATATCCTGGCGGCGGCGGAAGCGGCCGGCGTGGTGCTGCCGTTGACGGAGCTGGTGACGGCGCGCTACATGACGCTGGCCAAAACCATTCCGCAGGCCGACCACTCGGCGGCGCTGATCGGCCTTGAACAGCTGAATCCGGGGCAACGCGTGGGCGCCGCCCCCGACCAGTTAGGCTAAAGGCAAGCTTGCTTCCACCAGCTTGACCCAGAAGCTGGCGCCGACCGGCAGCAACTGGTCGTTGAAGTCGTAGCTGCCGTTGTGCAGCACGCAGGGACCGAGGCCGTGCCCGCCTTCGCGGTGCTCGCCCTCGCCGTTGCCGATGAAGATGTAGCAGCCCGGCTTGGCCTGCAGGAAGTAGGCGAAGTCTTCCGCCGCCATCGACGGCTCGACCTTGGCGTCCACCTTGTCGGCGCCGACCACGGCCTTCATGACCTCGACCGCGAAGCGGGTCGATTCCGGATGGTTGACCAGCGGCGGGTAGTTGCGGCGGAACTTGAATTCCGCTTCCGCGCCGAAGGCGGCGGCCGTGTTGACCGCCACTTCCTCCATTTGTTTTTCTATCATGTCCAGCACCTGCCACGACAGCGTGCGCACCGTGCCGGCCAGCTTGGCCTCGTCCGGGATGACGTTGGTGGCGGTGCCGGCGTGGAACTGCGTCAGCGACAGCACGGCCGTGTCGAGCGGGCTGGTGCGTCGGCTGATGATGGTTTGCCAGCTTTGCGCGATCTGCACGCCGATCATGACCGGGTCGATGCATTTGTGCGGCTGGGCCGCGTGGCCGCCCTTGCCCTTGACGGTGAGGTAGAACTCGTTGCTGGAGGCCATCAGCGGGCCTTCGGTCACGCTCATGTGGCCGAATGGGATGCCGGGCCAGTTGTGCATGCCGTAGATGGCGTCCATCGGGCATTGTTCGAACAGGCCGTCCTCGATCATGCGCTTGGCGCCGGCGCCGCCTTCTTCGGCCGGCTGGAAAACGAGATAAACAGTTCCGTCGAAATCGCGGTGCTCGGCCAGGTGCTTGGCCGCGCCCAGCAGCATGGCAGTGTGGCCGTCGTGGCCGCAGGCGTGCATCTTGCCGGGGTGGACCGAGGCGTGGGGGAAGGTGTTGACCTCCTGCATCGGCAGGGCGTCCATGTCGGCGCGCAGGCCGATCGAGCGCCCGGAGTCGCCGTTGCGGACGACGCCGACCACGCCGGTCAGGCCCAGGCCCCGGATCACGGGAATGCCCCATTCGGTCAGCTTGGCGGCCACCACGTCGGCGGTGCGCTGTTCTTCATAGCAGAGTTCGGGATGGGCGTGCAGGTCGCGCCGGATCTGCTGCAGTTCGGATTGAAATGCAATGATGGGATCTACCAGTTTCATGCTACTTCTCCACTATTGGGTTCGCTTGCTTTTTAAGCATCGAGAACAGCCATTGTAGCCCTTGTCCGCCGAGTTAAGCCAGCGCGCCCGCAATGGTTTACGATACTGCTTTTGCGTAGCAGCTTTTTGGATTTTCAGACATGACAAGCACACAAGTCCGCGCGGTCTGCCCGCTCGACTGCCCCGATACCTGCGCCCTGCTGGTGACGGTGGAAGATGGCGTGGCCACCGCCGTCAAGGGCGACCCCGACCATCCGACCACCGCCGGCGTGCTGTGCACCAAGGTGTCGCGCTATACCGAGCGCACCTATCACGAAGACCGCCTGTTGCACCCACGGCGCCGGGTCGGCAAAAAGGGGGAGGGCAAGTTCGAGCGCATCAGCTGGGAGGAGGCGCTGGCCACCATCGCAGCGCGCCTGAAACCGATCGCCGAGCGCGCACCGGAAGCCATTGTGCCGTACAGCTATTGCGGCACCATGGGGCTGATCCAGGGCGAGTCGATGTCGTCGCGCTTCTTCAACAAGATCGGCGCCTCGCTGCTGGACCGCACCATTTGCGCCACCGCCGGTTTTACCGGCTACACCTACACCATCGGCGCCACCATCGGCACCGACATGGAGCAGTTCCAGAACGCCAAGCTGCTGATCATCTGGGGCGGCAATCCGATCGCCTCCAACCTGCATTTCTGGATGCGCGCGCAGGAGGCCAAGCGCAACGGCGCCAAGCTGATCGCCATCGATCCCTATCGCTCGCTGACGGCGGAGAAGTGCCACCAGCACATTGCGCTGCTGCCCGGCACCGATGCCGCGCTGGCCTTGGGCCTGATGCACATCCTGATCACGGAAGACTTGCTCGATCATGACTACATCGCCAACTACACGCTGGGCTTCGAGGAACTGAAACAGCGCGCGGCCGAATGGACGCCCGAGCGCACCGCCGCAACCTGCGGCATCACCGTCGACGAAGTGGTGGAACTGGCGCGCCTGTACGGCGGCATGGCCAAGGCCGGCGAGCCGGTGGCGATCCGCACCAACTACGGCGTGCAGCGCGTGCGCGGCGGCGGCATGGCGGTACGCAATATCGCCTGCCTGCCGGCGCTGGTGGGTGCCTGGCGCCACGCGGCCGGCGGCGTGCAGCTGTCGTCCAGCGGCTCCTTCCCGACCAACAAGCCGTGGCTCCAGCGCACCGACCTGCTGAAGAAGCAGCCGCGCACCATCAACATGACCACCATCGGCGACGACCTGCTGCGGCCTGCATCACCGGAGTTCGGGCCTGCGGTGGAGGCGCTGATCGTCTACAACTCCAACCCGGTGGCGATCGCGCCCGATTCGGACAAGGTGATGCGCGGCTTCCTGCGCGAGGACTTGTTCACTGTGGTGCTGGAACACTTCCAGACCGACACCGCCGACTATGCCGACATCGTGCTGCCGGCCACCACGCAGCTGGAGCACATCGACGCCCACACCTCGTACGGCCACTTGTACATGATGGCGAACAACGCCGCCGTCGCGCCCATGGGCGAGGCCAAGGCCAACACCGAGATCTTCCGCCTGCTGGCCGCCGCCATGGGCTTCGACGACGACTGCTTCAAGGACAGCGACGACCAGCTGGCGGCGCAGGCCTTCCACGCGCAGGACGCGCGCGCTATCGGCTTCGACTGGGACGCCTTGAAGCAGAAGGGCTGGCAGCGCCTGAACATGCCGGATGCGCCGTTTGCGCAGGGCGGCTTCCCTACGCCGTCCGGCAAGTGCGAATTCTATTCCGCGCGCATGGCGGCCGATGGTCTCGATCCGCTACCGTCGTACCTGCCGCCGTATGAATCGCTGGCCAGCAATCCTGAGCTGGCGGCGCGCTATCCGCTGGCGATGATCTCGCCACCGGCGCGCAACTTCCTCAACTCCACCTTCGTCAACGTCAAGAGCCTGCGTTCGGCCGAGGGCGAGCCGCACCTGGACATCCATCCGAACGACAGCGCCACGCGCGGCATCGCCGACGGCGACATGGTGCGCATCTTCAACGACCGCGGCTCCTTTGTGGCCAAGGCGCGCGTGACCGACAAGGCGCGGGCGGGACTGGTTGTCGGTTTGTCAGTGTGGTGGAAAAAGCTCGCCACGGATGGCAAGAACGCCAACGAGGTTACCAGCCAACAGCTGACGGATATGGGCCGCGCGCCGACTTTTTACGATACACTGGTACAGGTCGAAAGAGTCGCCGTTTGAGGTGATGTATGCGCAAAATTGCACGCCGAATGCTCCGTGCCAGATACTGGCTGGTGCCGGCGTGCGCGGCTGCCATGCTGGCCGGTTGCGCGCAATTCAAGTACTACATGCAGGCCGCCCAAGGCCAGTATGCGCTGTGGTCGGACGCCCGTCCGATCGACGACTGGCTCGGCGACCCGAGCACCGATCCCCAGCTCAAGGCCCGCCTGGAAAAGGCCATGTTGATCCGCAAGTTCGCGGTCAAGGAATTGGGCCTGCCCGACAACGCCAGCTATAAAAACTACGCCGCCTTGTCGCGTCCCTTCGTGCTGTGGAATGTGGTGGCCACGCCGGAGCTGTCGCTGCGTCCGATCCAGTGGTGCTTCCCGATCGCCGGCTGCGTCAGCTATCGCGGCTACTACAGCAAGGAAGACGCCATGGCCTACGCCGAGGAACTGAAGCAGGAGCGCAACGACGTGCAAGTGGGCGGCGTGCCGGCGTATTCCACGCTGGGCTGGTTCAGCGATCCGCTGCTGTCGACCTTCATCAATTATTCCGACGCCGAGCTGGCGCGCATGGTGTTCCACGAGCTGGCGCACCAGGTGGCGTATGTGCAGGGCGATACCCAGTTCAACGAAGGTTTCGCCACGGCGGTGGAGGAGGCCGGCGTGGCGCGCTGGCTGGAGCTGTACGGCACCGATCCGATGCGCGAGGCGTACACGCGCTACAACGCCCGCCGGCAGGATTTCCTGGCGCTCCTGGTACGGCACCGCACGATGCTGGCCGACCTGTACGCCGGCAAAACCAGCACCCGCCACAAGCGCGCCGAGAAAGCGCGCATCTTCGCCCACCTCAAATCCGACTACGCCAAGTTGAAGGAAAGTTGGGGCGGTTATGCCGGTTACGACCGCTGGTTTGCCGAGCCGTTGACCAACGCTCACCTCAGCGCTGTGGGAACTTACCACGATTATTTGCCCGCCTTCCGCGCCTTGCTCAAGCAAGAGCGAACGTTCGTGCGTTTTTATGTTGCGGTGCAAAAAATAGCTATGCTTGATCTAGTTCAACGCCGACAGCAGTTGGATGTCTTGGGCCGCCCGCCGATGCTCAATGCGGAAACCGGCAAGGGAGCGCTCCCATCCGCCGAAGGCACGCATTGATGCTGCGTTGCATCATAAAAAGCTGTTAGAAGCCATGTTCTAATTGTGCTTAAATGCGCTTGCGTACGAGCGTGCTGCCCGATAGCATCGCATGATCAGTAGGCTCTACCAGTTCGCATAGACGAATGTATGCCCTGCCCCGGCACTGTGCGCCGGCCTGACAACGATAATATTCGAGACAAGAGGCACAGGATGGAAAAAATCTGGTTGAAATCATACCCGCCGGGTATGCCGACCGAAGTCGATACGACGCAGTACCGCTCGCTGGTCCAGCTGATGGAAGAATCGTTCCAGAAGTACGCGGCCCGCAATGCGTATGTTTGCATGGACAAATTCCTCACCTATGCCGAAGTGGACGCCTACTCCAAGCGTCTCGGCGCCTGGCTGCAAAGCCGTGGCCTGAAGCCGGGCGCGCGGGTGGCGATCATGATGCCGAACGTATTGCAGTATCCGATCGCGATCGCAGCCATCCTGCGCGCCGGCTACACGGTGGTCAACGTCAACCCGCTGTACACCCCGCGCGAGCTGGAACACCAGCTGAACGACTCGGGCAGCGAGGCGATCATCATCCTGGAGAACTTCGCCACCACCCTGGAGCAGGTGCTGGGCAAGACCCAGGTCAAGCATATCGTGGTGGCCAGCATGGGCGAGATGCTCGGCGGCCTGAAAGGCATGCTGGTGAATTTCGTGGTGCGCAGCGTGAAGAAGATGGTGCCGGCGTTCTCGCTGCCCAACGCGGTGCGCTTCAAGGATGCGCTGTCGCAGGGCGGCGGCATGAAGCTGACGCCGGTCGAATTGAAGGACAGCGATCCGGCCTTCCTGCAGTACACGGGCGGCACCACCGGCGTGTCGAAAGGCGCGACGCTGAGCCACAAGAACATCGTGGCCAACCTGCTGCAGACGGAGTTGTGGTCCAAGCCGGCGCTGGGTGCGTCGACCGAGCAGGTGACGATCGTGTGCGCGCTGCCGCTGTACCACATCTTCGCGCTGACGGCCTGCGCCATGTGGGGCACGCGCGTCGGTGCGTTGAACATTTTGATCCCGAATCCGCGCGACATCGGCGGCTTCATCAAGGAACTGGCGAAGTACAAGTTCAACATGCTGCCGGCGGTGAATACGCTGTACAACGCGCTGCTGAACCATGCCGAGTTTGCGCACCTGGACTTCTCGGCGCTGAAGATTTGCAATGGCGGCGGCATGGCGGTGCAGCAGGCCGTCAACGACCGCTGGCTGAAGGTGACGGGCGTGTCCATCATCGAGGGTTACGGCTTGTCCGAGACCTCGCCGGTGGCCACCTGCAACCGCGCCGACAACAAGGAGTTCACCGGCACCATCGGCTTGCCGGTGCCGTCGACCGATATCGCCATCCTGGATGACGATGGCAACGAAGTAGCGCTGGGCATGCCGGGCGAGATCGCGATTCGCGGTCCGCAGGTGATGGCCGGCTACTGGAACCGTCCGGACGAAACGGCCAAAGTCATGACCCCCGACGGCTTCTTCAAGTCGGGCGACGTCGGCGTGATGGATGCCAACGGCTTCGTCAAGATCGTCGACCGCAAGAAGGACATGATCCTGGTGTCGGGCTTCAACGTCTATCCGAACGAACTGGAAGGCGTGATCGCGGCGCATCCGGGCGTGCTGGAATGCGCGGCCATCGGCGTGCCGGACGAGCACTCGGGCGAAGCGGTCAAGGTGTTCGTGGTGCGCAAGGACGCGAACCTGACGCAGGAAGCCCTGATGGCCTACTGCAAGGAACAATTTACCGGCTATAAAAAGCCGAAATATATTGAGTTCCGCGAGGAACTACCAAAAACCAATGTCGGGAAAATTCTGCGCCGCATGCTGCGCGACGAACCTACCGGCGATAAGAAAAAGGCAGCATAAAGATGGATAAGATCTGGCTCAAGTCGTACCCCGAAGGCGTCCCTGCGGAGATTGATAACACCCAATACCGCTCGGTCACGCATTTGCTGGAAGAGGCTTTCCGCAAATACGCCGACCGCAAGGCCTTCGTGTGCATGGACAAGTCCATGACCTATGGCGAGCTGGATCAACTGTCGCAAAAGATGGGCGCCTGGCTGCAGGGCAAAGGCCTGAAGCCGGGCGCGCGCGTCGCCCTGATGATGCCGAACGTGCTGCAGTATCCGGTGGCCATGGCCGCCGTGCTGCGCGCCGGCTACACGGTGGTCAACGTCAATCCGCTGTACACCCCGCGCGAGTTGCAGCACCAGTTGGTGGACTCGGGCGCCGAAGCCATCGTGGTGCTGGAGAACTTCGCCACTACGGTGCAGCAAGTGCTGGCGCAGACGCCGGTCAAGCATGTCATCGTCGCTTCGATGGGCGACCTGCTGGGCGGCCTGAAAGGCATGATCGTCAACCTGGTGGTACGCAAGGTCAAGAAGATGGTGCCGGCGTATTCGCTGCCGGGCGCGGTGACGTTCAAGCAGGTGCTGTCCGAAGGTAACGGCATGACCTTGCAGCCGGCCAAGCTGGGGCATGACGACATCGCCTTCCTGCAATACACGGGCGGCACCACCGGCGTTTCGAAAGGCGCCATCCTGCTGCACCGTAACGTCATCTCCAACGTGTTGCAGAACGAAGCCTGGCTGCAGATGAAGGGCGAGGGCGAGCAGATGGTGTTTGTCGCCGCGCTGCCGCTGTACCACATCTATTCGCTGACCATCAGCGCGCTGATGAGCATGCGCACCGGCGGCCTGAGCCTGCTGATTCCGAATCCGCGCGACATTCCCGGCTTCGTCAAGGAGCTGGCCAAGTACAAGGTTACCGTGCTGCCGGCGGTGAACACGCTGTACAACGCGCTGCTGAACAATGCCGAATTCGCCAAGCTGGATTTCTCGTCCTACAAGCTGTGCAACGGCGGCGGCATGGCCGTGCAGAAGAGCGTGGCCGAGCGTTGGCTGAAGCTGACCGGCACGCCGATCATCGAAGGCTATGGCCTGTCCGAGACTTCTCCGGTGGCCACCGTGAACCGTCTGGACATCAAGGAATTCACCGGCACCATCGGCCTGCCGATTCCATCGACCGAAGTGGCGATCCTGGACGACGACGGCAACCCGTTGCCGATCGGCTCGACCGGCGAGATCGCCATCCGTGGTCCGCAGGTGATGGCCGGCTACTGGAACCGTCCGGACGAAACCGCCAAGTCGATGACGGCCGACGGCTTCTTCAAGACCGGCGACGTCGGCATCATGGACGAGCAGGGTTACACGCGCATTGTCGACCGCAAGAAGGACATGATCATCGTGTCCGGCTTCAACGTCTATCCGAACGAAGTGGAAGGCGTGGTGGCGGCGCATCCGGGCGTGCTGGAAGTGGCGTGCATCGGCGTGCCGGACAAGAACTCCGGCGAAGCGGTGAAGCTGTTCGTGGTGCGCAAGGACCCGAACCTGACGGCCGAGCAGCTGCTGGACTTCTGCAAGCATGAGCTGACCGCGTACAAGAAGCCGAAGTACATCGAATTCCGCGACGAACTGCCGAAGACCAACGTCGGCAAAATCCTGCGTCGCCAACTGCGCGACGAAAAAGCCGCCGCCTGAACTTCCTGAATTATTTTCGGATGCATGCGAGCCGCCTGGCTCGCATGGCGGCGGCTACGCGGCTGCGTGCCGGGTGTGTGCGGCCCTCTTTTACGCGGAGAGATTGCTCCGCCGTCATGGTTTGCAATAGCGCCTGATGCAGGTAGTGCATCAGCTCGCGCGCAAGCTGGTCATCGCTTACTTTCAACATACGCCACCTCCTCCAAGCCAGTATAGAACCTGGCCGCCGCGTTTCAAGCGCGATCCGGCCCCGGCCGCCCGTTGCGCACCACGAAGCGGGCTGCGCGCTCTATGGCGCTGGTGCTTTCGTGCACATTGTCCAGGGCAAGAAAATCGGCGCTTGCCGTGTCCGGCGTGATGGTCAGCAGCATGTAGCCGCGCTTGTCGCTGCGGCCATATTTGATGCCGTGGTTCATCGATACATACTGCTCGGTACGACTTTGCGAACGCGACGGCGAGGTGATCGAAGTGCCGCAGAATTCGCTCGCCAGCACCGGGTTGGCGGCCGCGCGCGGACGTGCCGGGTTGCGCATCAGTTCGCAGGCGAAGAAACTGTGCACGTCGCCGGAGAGCACCAGCGGATTGGCGGCGCGGCTGGTGTGCAGGGTGTCGAGCAGGCGCTGGCGGGCCATCGGGTAGCCATCCCAGCCATCGGTCCAGAAGCGGCCGTCGCCTTCCTTGTTGATAGGCAGCTGGCTGTTCTGCGCCATCAGCGTTTGCTGGGCCAGGATGTTCCAGCGCGCCGTCGAGCTGCTCAGCCCTTGCGCCAGCCATTGTTCCTGCTGCTGGCCGAGCATGCTGCGGCCGGGTTCCATCAGCGTCGGACAGGCCCGCTTGAGGACCGAGCTGGAGCCGCCGCGTCCCGCCGGCGGGCAGGCCAGGTTGGCGCGGTACTGGCGGTCGTCCAGCACGTGGAAGCGGGCGAGCCGGCCCCAGTCGTAGCGCTGGTAGATGCGCAGATGGGCGAAGTCGCGGCCTGCCGGTGACGCGCGCAGCGGCATGTGCTCGTAGAAGGCCTGGTAGGCGGCGGCCCGGCGCTGCAGGAAGCGCGGGTCGAGGCGCTCGTCGCGTTCGTTGCCGTAGTCGTTGGCGACTTCGTGGTCGTCCCAGGTGACGATCCATGGCGCGGCCTGGTGCGCAGCTTGCAGATCGCGGTCGGTTTTGTATTGGGCGTAGCGGGCGCGGTAGTCGGCCAGCGTGAAGCTCTCAGAGACCCGTACAGCCGTTTTCGGATGCTGCAGCTGGTATGGCCCCCACTCGTAGATGTAATCGCCCAGGAAGGCCACCAGGTCCGGTGCTGCGGCGGCGATGTGGCGGTGCGCGGCGTAGCTGCCGAATTCCCAGTGCTGGCAGGAGGCGACGGCCAGCTTCAGCGCTTTGGGCATGGCGGCGGCGGCCGGCGCGGTGCGCGTGCGGCCGATCGGGCTGACAGCGTCGCCCAGCATGAAGCGGTACCAGTACCAGCGCTCCGCCTGCAAGCCGGTGACGTCGACGTGGACGCTGTGCGCCAGCTCGGGCGCGGCGCTGGCCGTACCCTTGGCAACGATGCGGCGGAATTGTTCGTCCTCCGCCATTTCCCAGCGCACGCTGAAGGCCAGCGCCGGCATGGCGGCGGCGTTGAGCGGATCGAACAGGATGCGGGTCCAGATGATGACGGCGTCCGGCAGCGGCGAGCCGCTGGCGACGCCCAGGCTGAACGGATAAGCGTTGCCGCCTTCGCGCGCGGCGACGCGGTTCTGTGCAAGGGCCGCGGTGCTGGCGCTGGTCAGCGCGGTGGCCGCGCCGAGTGCGGTCAGGCGGCCGGTCGTGGCGAGGAAGATGCGGCGGTCCTGGTCCATGCGCCGCTGGAGGTCAGGATTGGATCAAGGTCTCGATCGACGGCACCTTGCGTGGCTTGCGGTCGGAGTCGGTGGCCACGTAGGTCAGGGTGGCTTCGGTGACCTTGACGGTGTCGGCCTGCAGGCGGTTGCGCTCCGCGTACACCTCGACCTGCACGGTGATGGACGTATTGCCAACCTTGACAATATCAGCATAGAACGACAGCAGGTCGCCCACGAACACCGGGTTCTTGAACACGAAGGAGTTCACCGCGATGGTGGCGACGCGGCCGTTGGCGCGGCGCGTGGCCGGCAGCGAACCGGCGATGTCGACCTGCGCCATGATCCAGCCGCCGAAGACGTCGCCGTACACATTGGCGTCGGAAGGCGCGGGCATCATGCGCAGTTCCGGCATCTTCCCGGCAGGCAGGCCGCGATTGACGGCGGTGACGGGATTGTTGGCGTTGGTGGCGGGATTTTGAGGCGTGGTCATCGTGATTTCTCTTCAGGGGCTACAATTACCGGGATTGAACCATAAAAAGCCAAGATCCGCCATGCGCCGTTACGCCGATTCCCAGCCAGCCCCAGCCAGCACAGCCGCCCAGCAACGCAGCGATGCCGCTACCCTGAAAACACTCATCCCTTATTTGTGGGTCTACAAATGGCGCGTGCTGCTGGCGCTGGGTTGCCTGGTCGGCGCCAAGCTGGCCAACGTCGGCGTGCCGGTCGTGATGAAGAAACTCATCGATTCGCTGACCATCACGCCCTCGCATCCGCAGGCCTTGCTGGTGCTGCCGCTCGGCGCGCTGGTTGCCTACGGCATCCTGCGCGTCTCGACCACGCTGTTCACCGAGCTGCGCGAATTCCTGTTTGCGCGTGTGACCCAGCGCGCGGTGCGCACCATCGCGCTGCAGGTGTTCCGCCATCTGCACGCGCTGTCGCTGCGCTTCCACCTGAACCGCCAGACCGGCGGCATGACGCGCGATATCGAACGCGGCACGCGCGCGGTGGGCTCGCTGATCTCGTACACGCTGTTCAACATCCTGCCGACGCTGGTGGAGATCACGCTGGTGCTGGGCTACCTCGTCACGCACTACGACATCTGGTTTACGGTGATCACTGCGGTGGCGCTGGTGTCGTACATCAGCTTCACCATCATCATCACCAACTGGCGCACGCACTTCCGCCGCACTATGAACGAGCTGGATTCGAAGGCCAACACCAAGGCCATCGATTCGCTTATCAACTACGAAACGGTGAAGTACTTCGGCAACGAAGAGTACGAGGCCAAGCGCTACGACGAAGGCTTGCAGCGCTATGAAAGCGCCGCTGTTAAGTCGCAAACCTCCCTGTCGCTGCTGAACACCGGGCAGTCGATGATCATCGCGATTGCGGTGACGCTGATCCTGTGGCGCGCGACGGTGGGCGTCATCGACGGCAAGATGACCCTGGGCGATCTGGTGTTGGTGAACGCGTTCATGATCCAGCTGTATATTCCGCTGAACTTCCTCGGCGTGATCTACCGCGAGATCAAGCAAAGCCTGGCCGACATGGAGAAGCTGTTCTCGCTGCTGGACCAGAACCGCGAGATCGCCGACGCCAAGGATGCGCAGCCGCTGGTCACGCACGGCGCACAGGTGCGCTTCAACCACGTGGGCTTCAGCTACGATCCGAAGCGCCAGATCCTGTTCGATGTCGACTTCACCATCGCGCCGGGCACCACCACGGCGGTGGTGGGACACAGCGGCTCGGGCAAGTCGACCTTGTCGCGACTCCTGTTCCGCTTCTACGAAGTGAACGCCGGCGGCATCACCATCGACGGCCAGGATCTGCGTTCGCTGACGCAGGACTCGGTGCGCCACGCCATCGGCATCGTGCCGCAGGATACGGTGCTGTTCAACGACACCATCGAATACAACATCGCCTACGGCAAGCCGGGCGCCACGCATGACGAAATCGTGGCCGTCGCGCGCGCCGCGTCGATCCACGATTTCATCGAGACCCTGCCGGACGGTTACCAGACCATGGTGGGCGAGCGTGGCCTGAAACTTTCGGGCGGCGAGAAGCAGCGTGTGGCGATCGCCCGCACGCTGCTGAAGAATCCCGCCATCCTGATCTTCGACGAAGCCACGTCGGCGCTGGACTCCAAGGCGGAGCAGGCGATCCAGGCGCAGTTGAAGGAAATCTCGCGCACGCGTACCACCATGGTGATCGCGCACCGTCTGTCCACCGTGGCCGACGCGCAGCAGATCCTGGTGCTCGATCACGGCCGTATCGTCGAACGCGGAACGCATCAATCCCTATTGGCAGCGGACGGACTGTATGCTCAAATGTGGGAGCGCCAGCAGGCCAAGGCTGACGAAGAAGACACTGTGAATATAGTTTAAAGTAGTTTAAGTTAGTTTACCTAAAGGGATCGACCATGAAGTCTCGTTTTGTTCTGGGTGCAGTAACCGCCATGCTGGCATGCGTGCAAAGTGCCTACGCTGCCGATCCAACTGAACAGCAGTTCCGCGCCCTCTACAAAGAGCTGGTTGAAACCAACACCACGCTGTCGTCCGGCAGCTGCACGCTGGCGGCCGAGCGCATCGCCGCGCGCCTGAAGACGGCCGGCTTCCCTGAGTCTGACCTGCACCTGTTCGCCGACCCGGCGCATCCGAAAGAGGGCGGCCTGGTGGCCGTGATGCCGGGCCGCGATCCGAAGGCGAAAGCCATCCTGCTGCTGGCGCACATCGACGTGGTGGAAGCCAAGCGTGAAGACTGGACCCGTGATCCGTTCACGCTGATCGAGGAAGACGGCAAGTTCTACGCGCGCGGCGTGGTGGACGACAAGGCGCAAGCCGCGATCTGGGCCGATTCGCTGATCCGCTTCAAGCAGGAAGGCTACCAGCCGCGCCACACGCTGAAGATGGCGCTGACTTGCGGCGAAGAGACCGCCGGCGCCTTCAACGGCGCGGAATGGCTGACTAAGAACCGTCGTGAGCTGATCGACGCCGGCTATGCGCTGAACGAAGGCGCGGGTGGCGAGTTGAATGCAACCGGCAAGCGCGTGTCGATGACCGTGCAGGCCGGCGAGAAGGTGGCGCAGAACTATCGCCTGGAAGTGGTCAATCGCGGCGGCCACAGCTCGCGTCCGATGAAGGACAACGCCATCTATCACCTGGCTGGCGCGCTGACCAAGGTGCAGGGCTATGAATTCCCGATCCAGCTGACCGACGGCAGCAAGGGTTATCTGAACGCGATGGCGAAGATTCAGCTCGACGCCGGCAACAAGCCAATCGCCGATGCGATGAAGGCCGTGGTGAAAAACCCCGCCGACGCCAAGGCCGTTTCCACCGTATCGAAGGCCGACGCCAGTTGGGCGGCCATGCTGCACACCACCTGCGTGGCGACCATGCTCGATGCCGGCCACGCCACCAATGCGCTGCCGCAGCGCGCCCGCGCCAACGTCAACTGCCGCATCTTCCCTGGTGTGACGCAGGAGACCGTGCGCCAGGCGCTGGTGAAGGCGATCAACGATCCTGCGGTGAAAGTGGAGACGCTGGAAATTCGCGGCGAGAACGCGCCGCCGCCGGTGCTGACGCGCGCCATCATGGAGCCGGTGGAGAAGCTGACCGCGAAGATGTGGCCTGGCGTGCCGGTGATGCCGATCCTGCAGTCCGGCGCCACCGACGGCCAGTTCCTCAACGCGGCCGGTATTCCGACCTACGGGATCAGCGGGATTTTCCTGACGCCGGACCTGGGCAATATCCACGGCCTGAATGAATACATCGGCGTGCAGTCGCTGATGGAAGGCCGCGTCTTCCTGCACGAGCTGGTGAAGACTTACGCCGAGCAGATCTAAGCTAAAGCGCGATATCTGAAATCGCGCAACTTCACCACGCCTGCGCCCGCGCTGTACACGCCGGGCTGCAGGCTGGCGAAACCACCGAACACGTTGTGGTGCAGGCCCGAGACTTCCATCTGCCACGAATGCTGTATCCAGTTGGCGCCGTCCAGCGAGTAATGGAAGGTCACGATGTGACGGTCGTTCCGCACACGGATATGGACGGTGGAGACATCCATCTTTTCACGCATCCAGCTTTGTTCCTGCGAGTGGGCGAAGGTTTTCATCTGCGTCGGCGTGAAGCCGATGCCGACGTAGGCGCGCTCGTTGTAGTGCAGCAGCAGGCCGCCTTCCGCATCAGGGCCGATGTCCATGGTGATGGTGGCTTCATAGGCGCGGTCACCGGTGATGAAGGTCAGCGGCGAGCAGTCCACCGGCGACGTGCCTTTGCCTTTGATGGAAAGTACGCCTGGCGTGTGCTGCACGCGTTTCATCTCGTCCGGTCCCGGATTAAAGAAGCTCCACTGCACGCCGAATTTCAGCGTTTTGAAATCATCCGACTTGGCGAAGTTGTGCTGCTGGGTTTTGCCTTTCTTCGGCATTGGCAGCGGTGCGGACAGGTCGCCACCCTTGGCTTTGAACCAGCCGTCCTTGGTCCACTCGATAGGTTCGAGCAGACATTGACGGCCCAGCGTGCGGTAGCCGTTTTCGTAGCCGTGGTAGACCATCCACCAATCGCCGGCAGGGCCTTCGACCAGCGTGGCGTGGCCGCGCGACCACCATTTCTCTTCGGCGCTGTGGGTACGTACCAGCGGATTTTGCGGGTGGTTTTCCCATGGGCCGTGGATGGAGCGCGAGCGCGCGGCGATCACCATGTGGCTGGTCGGTGGGCCGGAGGTGCCGCCGACGGCCATCACGAGATAAAACCATTCGCCGCGCTTGAGCAGCTTGGGGCCTTCGGGGGCGAACATCTCCACCACCCATTCTTTCGGATAGCGCCAGGGCTCGTAGACTTTTTCCAGCTTGCCGGCGGTGGCCAGGCCGTCGTCGGTGAGCGCGATGCGGCGCACGCCGTTGACGAACAGGTAGCGCTTGCCGTCTTCACCGACGGCGTGGCCAGGATCGATGGCTCCTTCGATTTTCAGGTCGATCGGATCGCTCCACGGGCCTTTGATGTTGTCGGCCCAGATGACGTAGATGCTGGAGCCGGCGGGGATGTAGATGAAGTAACGGCCGTTGTGCTTGACCAGGTCCATGGCCCAGATGCTGCCGAGCGGTTTGGTGAGGGCGGGACCGATGGGCTGCCAGTTCACCAGGTCTTGCGAGTGCCAGATGATGACGCCGGGGTAGGACAGGAAGGACGAAAACGTCATGTAGTAATCGTCGCCGTCCTTGAGGATGGTGGGATCGGGATGGTCGCCGGCGAGGATGGGGTTGAGGAAGGTGCCGTTGCCCAGGTCCGCCTTGCGCTGCCCCTCGACGCCACGCGCCCATTTCGGTTCCGCCGCAGCGTGCACCAACTGCGGCGCCGCCGCCGCGCCAGCCAGCAAAGTCTTCAGCGCAGTGCGCCGCGAAGCAGTCATATCGTCTCCATCCAAACAAATAGAATTATCTCCAGATGGTGCATCAGCGCCGGCGGCATCGCAATTGCGAAAAGCGCCAATCCAACTAACGATTCCGCACAACAGCCCCGCTTGCTTGATATGCGCTGCCGCAAAGCGCATCATGGCCGCGCAGACTACGCTCCGAAGACCTATTGCATAGCGGAGGACGCGATGAAAGATGGTTTGATGTTGCTGATTGCCGGCCTGTTGTGCGCGGGCGGTGCGGCGCTGTTTTTCAGGTTCTTTGGCAGCGATGCGATGAGCATCATCATGCTGCTGGCGCTGGTTGGCGCGACGGTTGATAACTTTCGTCTGCGGCGCAGCTTGCGCGAGATGGGAGCCAAGCCGGAAGGAAAGCGCACTTGGTTGTGACGAAAAAAAGGCCACCGCGAGGTGGCCTTCTGTTTGGTGGTGTTGCTTACGGCAGGGGCTTGACGGCCAGGTCGCCGTTTTGCAGCGGGTCGGTCAGTTCGCCTTCCCACTTGGCGACCACTGCGGTTGCCACGCCGTTGCCGATCACGTTTGTGGCCGAGCGCGCCATGTCCAGGAAGTGGTCGATGCCCAGCAGCAGCAGCATGCCCGCCTCAGGGATGTTGAACTGGCTCAGCGTGGCGGCAATCACCACCAGCGAGGCGCGTGGTACGCCGGCCATGCCCTTCGACGTCAGCATCAGCACCATCATCATGGTCATCTGCTGGCCCAGCGACATTTCGATGCCATACGCCTGTGCAATGAACACGGTGGCGAAGGTGCAGTACATCATCGAACCGTCCAGGTTGAACGAGTAGCCGATCGGCAGCACGAACGCGGCGATGCGGTTGCGCACGCCGAAACGTTCCAGGCCTTCCAGCGTTTTCGGATACGCCGCTTCGCTCGACGCGGTCGAGAACGCCAGCAGCGCCGGGCTGCGCATTTCCTTCATCAGCGAGAACACGCGACCTTTCAGGAACAGGAAGCCGATGAAGATCAGCAAGGCCCACAGCAGCGCGATGCCGAAGTAGAACTCGGCCATGAACACGCCGTAGGTCGACAGCACGCCCAGGCCGCTCTTGGCGATGGTGCCGGCAACCGCCGCGAACACTGCAAACGGCGCGAACTTCATCACGTAGCCGGTGACCTTGAGCATCACGTGGGCCACGCCGTCCAGCGCATCGACCAGCGGGTTGGCCTTGGCGCCCACCGCAGCAGCAGCGGAACCAAAGAACAGCGAGAAGATCACAATCTGCAGGATCTCGTTCTTGGCCATGCCGTCCACGATCGACGACGGCACCAGGTGGGTGACGAAGTCTTTCAGGGTCAGGCTGGACGTGGCCAGGTCGGCCTTGGCGGCGGTGGCGGCCATGTGGCCCAGCAGCGCGTCGCCAGGACGGAACAGGTTGACCAGGATCAGGCCCAGGCTCAGCGACATCACCGAGGCCAGGAAGAACCAGCCCAAGGTCTTGATGCCGATGCGGCCCACTTCCGACGCATCACCCATGCGGGCAATGCCGACCACCAGCGTGGAGAAGACCAGCGGCGCGATGATCATCTTGATCAGGCGCAGGAACAGCGTGGTGATCAGCGAGAGGGTGTCGGCAAAGCCGAGCGGATTCTCAAGATGATCATGGGCAAAGTAGCCGGTAATAATCCCGAGTGCCAGGCCCAGGAGGATGTAAGTGGTCAATCGGCTTTTTTTCTGCATGTTCTGTGGTTCCCGTGGTAGTGTCTCTTTTGGACGCAGGCTTTGGCAGGGTTGGCTGCGCTAGCGCAAGTTCGTATGTTAGCTTTGTAAGCTGATGAAACATTAAGCAAGTTCCGCAGTATATATGATAGCGATAAAAAATCTCAGCAAATGGTATGGCCAATTCCAAGTGTTGGCTGATTGCAGCACCAGCGTGGCTAAAGGCGACGTGATGGTGATTTGCGGCCCGTCGGGCTCCGGCAAGTCCACCCTGATCAAGACCGTCAACGGACTGGAACCGTTCCAGCAGGGCGAGATCATGGTGGATGGCGTGTCGGTCGGCGCGGCCGGCACCGATCTGCCTAAACTGCGGGCACGCATCGGCATGGTGTTCCAGAATTTCGAGTTGTTCCCGCACCTGTCCGTGCGCCAGAACCTGACGCTGGCGCAGATCAAGGTGCTGGGCCGCAGCGAGGACGAGGCCAATGCGCGCGGCTTGCAGTACCTGGACCGGGTCGGCCTGCTGACGCAGCAGGACAAGTTCCCGAACCAGCTGTCCGGCGGCCAGCAGCAACGCGTGGCGATTGCCCGCGCGCTGGCGATGGACCCGATCGCCATGTTGTTCGATGAGCCCACCTCTGCGCTGGACCCGGAAATGATCAACGAAGTGCTGGATGTGATGGTCGGCCTGGCGCAGGACGGCATGACCATGATGGTGGTCACCCACGAAATGGGCTTCGCCCGCAAGGTGGCCAACCGCGTGGTGTTCATGGACCAGGGCCGCATTCTGGAAGACAGCGGCAAGGAGGAGTTCTTCGCCACCCCGCGCTCCGAGCGCGCGCGCGATTTCCTGGCGAGGATCATCCATTAAATAAAGTGCTTACGCGCTCGGTGCATTATTTCTGCTTAGGGAGGAATCATGTCATTCATGCGGGTAATTATGTTTATCGCGGCCTGCCTCACGGGGCAGGCCGCAGCACAAGATGCCGGCGGCACGCTGGCCAAAATCAAGCGCACCGGCAGCATCACGCTCGGCGTGCGCGACGGCTCGATTCCCTTCTCCTACCTGGACGACCAGCAGCAGTATCGCGGTTACGCGGTCGACCTGTGCATGAGGGTGGTGACGGCTTTGCAGCAGCACCTTGGCGTTCCGCTCAAGGTCGCGCTCAATCCGGTCACCTCGGCCAATCGCATACCGCTCATGGCCAACGGCACCATCGACCTTGAATGCGGCTCCACCACCAACAACGCCGAGCGCCAGCAGCAGGTGGCGTTCGCGCCGACCATGTTCGTGATCGGCAACCGACTGCTGTCGAAGAAATCCTCCAACATCCGCATGCTGGATGACATGAAGGGCAAGACCCTGGTGGCCACCGCCGGCACCACCACCCTCAAGCAGATGACCATGCTGAACGCCGAGCGCAAGCTGGGCATGAACATCGTGGTCGGCAAGGACCATCCCGAGTCCTTCCTGATGCTGGAAACCGGGCGCGCGGCGGCCGAGGCCAACGACGATATCCTGCTGGCCAGCCAGATCGCCAGCGCGCGCAATCCCGGCGACTACGTCATCAGTCAGCAGGCCTTGTCGGTTGAGCCTTACGGCATCATGATGCGGCGCGGCGATCCGGCGTTTAAAGCGGTGGTGGATGCGGCGCTGGTGTGGGTCTACCAGTCGGACGAATTCGCGGCGATCTACCGCAAGTGGTTCCAGAGTCCGATACCTCCCAAGGGCATCAACCTCAACTTCCCGATGTCGGCGCAGCTGAAGGCGGTGATCGCCAAGCCGACCGACTCGCCCGATCCCGCCGCCTACGCAGTGCGATGAACTATCACTGGAACTGGCGCATCTTCGGCGAGCTGTCGCCGGACGGCGTGCATACCTATGCGGACACGCTGTGGGCCGGCCTAGGCTGGACATTGGCGACCTCGCTGGCCGGCTGGGTGATGGCGCTGCTGCTCGGCTTTACGGTGGGCGCGCTGCGCACGCTGCCGCAACGCTGGCTGGCGCTGGCCTGCACCGCCTACGTTGAACTGTTCCGCAACGTGCCGCTGCTGGTGCAGATGTTCCTGTGGTTCTTCGTGGCGCCGGAGCTGCTGCCGCAAACGGCGGGCGATTGGCTGAAGGCGCTGCCGAATGCGCCCTTTGTGACAGCGGTGGTGTGTCTCGGCTTCTTCACCTCGGCGCGAGTAGCTGTGCAGGTGACGGCCGGCATACAGGCCTTGGCCGGCGGCCATCGGTTGGCTGCGCAAGCGTTGGGTTTGAGCCTGCCGCAGACCTATCGGCTGGTGCTGCTGCCGCTGGCGCTGCGCATCATCCTGCCGCCGCTGACCAGCGAATTCCTCAACATCATCAAGAACAGTTCCGTCGCGCTGACCATCGGCTTGATGGAGCTGACCGCCAGCGCGCGGGCGATCCAGGAGTTTTCCTTCCAGGTGTTCGAGGCGTTTTCCGCAGCCACCTTGATCTATGTGCTGGTCAACCTGGTGGTGATCGGCGCCATGCGCTTGCTGGAGCGGCGGCTGGCGCTGCCCGGTACCTTGGGAGCACGGTGATGTTCACGCACTTTGACTTCGACGTGATCGGTCGTTCGTGGGTCTATCTTTTCCAGGTCGGCATGGCGTTCACGCTGGAACTGACCGTGCTGGCCATGCTGGGCGGCGTGGCCTTGGGCACCTTGCTGGCGCTGGGTCGCATGTCGTCCTTCAAGCCGCTGGCGCTGGCCGCCGCTGGCTACGTCAACCTGATCCGCGCGGTGCCGCTGGTGCTGGTGATCTTCTGGTTTTATTTTCTGGTGCCGTATGTGGCGGCGTGGATGATCGGCGCGGCGGAGCCGGTGAAGGTCGGCACCTTCTGGTCGGCGCTGATCACCTTCACCTTGTTTCAGGCGGCGTACTACTGCGAGATCATGCGCGGCGGCATACAGGCGATTCCGCGCGGGCAGGTGCTGGCGGCGCAGGCATTGGGGCTGCGTTACTGGCAGGTGATGGCGCGCGTGGTGCTGCCACAGGCCTTTCGCAACATGCTGCCGGTGCTGCTGACGCAGACCATTGTGCTGTTCCAGGATGTGTCGCTGGTGTATGTGCTGTCGGTGCCCGATTTTGTCGGCGCGGCCAGCAAGGTGGCGCAGCGCGATGGCCGGCTTGTGGAAATGTACACCTTTGTGGCACTGGTTTACTTTGTTTTGTGCTGCCTGCTTTCATGGATGGCAAGGCAGCTGCAGAAGCGGGTGGCCATCGTGCGCTAGACTCTGATAGTATCCTCGCCAAGTTCAAATTAACGGGGGGGAGATCATGAGAAAAATAGCAGGCACCATGTTGACGCTGGGGCTCATCGCCAGCGCGCACGCCGCCGACAAAATCGCCGCAGACCTGGTTCTGACCAAGGCGACTCTGATCGACGTCGCAGGCGGCAAAACGGTTACTGGCAAATCGGTGGTGCTCAAGGGCGACTCGATTCTGGCCGTGGTGGACGACAAGCAGTTGTCGCAGTACGCAGCCAAGAAGACCATCAGCCTGCCGGGCAAATACCTGATGCCGGGCCTGTGGGACACCCACGTGCACTTCGGCGGCGGTCCGGCCCTGATTGAAGAGAACAAGCATTTGCTGCAGCTGTATCTGGCCTACGGCATTACCGCCGTGCGCGATTGCTCGGGCGATCTGCCGGACACCGTGCTGCAATGGCGCGACCAGGTCAATGCGCGTCAGCTGGAAGGTCCCACCATCTTCACCTCGGCCGCCAAGCTGGAAGGCTACAAGCCGCTGTGGAAAGGCACGATCGAAGTCGGTACGCCGGAAGAGGTGAGCAAGGCGCTGGACAAGCTGCAAGGGCAGAAGGTGGACTTCGTCAAGATCACCGAGAACACCTTGAAGCCGGAGATCTATCTGGAAGCGCTGCGCCAGGCCAAGGAGCGCGGCATGCGCACCTCCGGCCACATTCCGGTGCAGTTGACGCTGGCGACGATGTTCGACGCGGGTCTGGGCACGGTGGAGCATCAATCGTATCTGCTGCGCGCCGCGACGCCGAAGGAAAAAGAACTGACCGAGCAGGTTGCCGCCGGCAAGCTGACCGGCAAGGAAGCCGTCAAGCAAAGCCTAGCCACGTATGATGAAGCGACTGCGCGCAGCTCGTTCCGCTACATGGCATCGAAAGGCACGGCGATAGTGCCGACGTTGTCGGTATCGCGCGTGGTGGCCTATCTAGACCACGACGACCACTCGCATGACGAAGCCTTGCAGTACATCGGCAAAGGCCTACGCGCTACTTACGACTGGCGCGTGCAGCGTGCGGCGCAGGACGATGCGGCGGCGATTGCGCAGCGCAAGGCGGTGTTCGAGAAATCCGCTTCGCTGCTGCCGATCCTGCAGCAGGAAGGCGTGAGCATCATCGCCGGCACGGATGCGGGATTCCTCAATTCCTACGACTATCCGGGCCAGGCGCTGCACGATGAAATCGGCCTGTACGTGAACTACGGCCTGACGCCGGTGCAGGCTTTGCAAAGCGCCGTCATCAACGGCCCGCGCTTCCTCGGCAAGCTGGATCGCTACGGCAGCCTGGAGGCAGGCAAGTCAGCGGACGTGCTGGTGCTGGATGCGAATCCATTGAAAGACATCAGCGCCACGCGCAAGATCCGCACCGTCATCAGCCACGGCACCGTCTACGACCGCGCACGCCTGGACAAAATCCTGGCCGACACCAAAGCCTGGGCCGCGCAGACTACCGCGCCGTGACAAAGCGGTGAGTGATATTGATGCTATGTGAGTAAATGCTGGCGAGCGAATACATCAGTTTTTAGCTCACCAGCAGAGCTCCCGGCTGCTCTCTGCCAGAGGTTCCGCGCGCGCGGCATTGATCGATTCCCGCATGCCGGACAAGGAGAGCAGATGCAGCGTTTCCTGGACCGCGACGTCTTCATTGATCAAGTTGTAGAGCCGGGCGCGGGCCTCGCTGGCGGAGATAATGTCCATGGCGGCTCCTATGAATAGATCAAGCAAACGTACGCCTTTGTGTACGCACTGTCAAGCGACTGCCGCAACGAGGTAAAATGTCGGCTATTCGCATTTTGAGAGCCCGCCGCCATGTCCGACCTCGAACACACCCCAGACTCCATCACCATCACCCGTCCAGACGACTGGCACCTGCATTTGCGCGATGGCGCGACCATGGCCAGCGTGCTGCCGCACACCGCCCGCCAGTTCGGCCGCGCGATTGTGATGCCGAATTTGAAACCGCCGGTGACTACCACCGCTGCCGCCATCGCCTACCGCGAGCGCATCGTCGCGGCGCTGCCTCAGGGGATGGATTTTGGGCCGCTGATGACGCTCTACCTCACCAATAACACCCCGCCGGACGAAATCGTGCGCGCCATGGAGAGCGGCATCGTGCACGCGGTCAAACTGTACCCGGCCGGCGCCACCACCAATTCGGACGCCGGCGTGACCGACCTGTCCAACTGCTACAAGACGCTGGAAAAGATGCAGGAAGTCGGCATGCCCTTCCTGGTCCACGGCGAAGTCACCGACCAGGACATCGACCTGTTCGACCGCGAAGCCGTCTTCATCGAGCGCGTGATGCGCCCGCTGCGCCGCGATTTCCCGGCGCTGAACATCGTCTTCGAACACATCACCACCAAGCACGCCGCGCAATACGTGGCGGAAGCCGAAGGCCCGATCGCTGCGACCATCACAGCGCATCACCTGCTGTACAACCGTAACGACATCTTCAAGGGCGGCATTCGCCCTCACTACTACTGCCTGCCGGTGCTGAAGCGCGAAGAACATCGCCTGGCGCTGGTTACCGCAGCGACCAGCGGCGACGAACGCTTCTTCCTCGGCACCGACTCGGCGCCGCACGCAAAGGGCGCCAAGGAAGCCGCCTGCGGTTGCGCCGGTTGCTACACCGCGCTGCACGCGATGGAACTGTACGCCGAAGCCTTCGAACGCGCCGGCGCGCTGGATAAGCTGGAAGCCTTCGCCAGCTTCAACGGCCCGGCCTTCTACGGCCTGCCGCGCAACGAGGGCACCATCACCCTCAAGCGTGAGCAATGGACCATGCCGGAAACCCTGCCGCTGGCGGAGCAAGAGGTAGTGCCTCTCAACGCCGGCGAAACCATCAGCTGGAAAATGGTGTAAGCAAAGTGCTGGAGGCAATCGACTGGTCGCGTCCATGGTACGAATCCGTGCGCGATGTGGCCGGCCTCCTGGCGCCATCGGCGCAGGCGCACTTCCGCGATGAATTCAGCAAGCAGGCCGCCGCACTGGGCCTGCGCAATCATCTCGGCTTGCCGCTGTCCTTCGTCCAGCAGGAGGATCTGCCGGACGGCACGGCCTACGAACAGCACATCGGCGCCACCGGCTGTGTGCCGACGCGCGACAACCTGCACGACTTCTTCAACGGCCTGGTATGGCTGTCCTTCCCGCGCATCAAAGTCCAGCTGAACGCCTTGCAGGCGGCGCAGATCGCGCTCGACGGCGTCGGCAAATCGCGCGGTCCCGCGCGTGACGGAGCCACCATCTTCGATGAAAACGCCGCCTTGCTGGTGGTGCGCGACAACGCCGACGGCCACGCGCTGGTCGAAGCGCTGCGCGGACACCGCTGGCGCGAGGCTTTCGTCGAACGGCGCGGCATGTGGGGAGCGGACGCGCAGGTCTGGCTATTCGGCCACGCGCTGATGGAAAAGCTGGTGGCGCCGCGCAAAGCCATCACCGCGCACACACGCGTGCTGCTTGCGCCGGATGACTTCTTTTCGCTGGACCACGCAGGTCGCCGCGCATGGATAGACGCGACGGTGGCGCAGCAGCTGGCCGAGGATGGCCTGAGCACCGCCGGCTTCACGCCTATGCAGGCGCTGGGCGTACCGGGCTGGTGGCCGCAGCAGGACGACGCCTTCTACGCCGACACCACCGTGTTCCGGCCGAAGCGTGCCGACGCCGCCGGGCAAGCCGCAGTAAAATAAACGCTTCGACATCAACCAACACGCCGCCACGCGGCAGAAAGTGCACGCCATGACGCAGCCGATTCGCTGGGGTATTCTGGGCACGGGCAAAATCGCCAAAGCCTTCGCCACCGCATTGAAAGACACGCCCGACGCAACCCTGGCAGCGGTTGCTTCACGCTCCGTCGATAGCGCTACCAAGTTCGGCCAGGAATACGGCGCCGAGCGTTTCCACGGCAGCTACCAGGCGCTGGCCGACGATCCGGCGGTGGACGTGATCTATATCGCCACGCCGCACCCCATGCACCACGAGAACGCGCTGATGTGCCTCAACGGCGGCAAGGCCGTGTTGGTGGAGAAGTCGTTCACCATGAATCGCCGCCAGGCCGAGGACATCATCAACCTGGCGCGCGCGAAAAACCTGTTTGTGATGGAAGCCATGTGGACGCGCTTCATGCCGTCCGTGGTGGAAGCTAAGCGCATTGTCGACAGCGGCGAGATCGGCAAGCCGGCCAACGTCACCGCCGATTTCGGCTTCACCTCGGACGCCGGCCCTGAGCACCGCCTGTTCGCGCCGGAGCTGGGTGGCGGCGCGCTGCTGGACCTGGGCATCTATCCGTTGTCGATGGCGTCGTTCTTCCTCGGCGGCGTCACCGGCGTCAAGGCGCAGGCGGAGATGACCGCCACCGGCGTCGACATGCAGACCGCGTTCACGCTGTCGCACGAAGGCGGCGGCGTATCGTCCTGCGCCTGCAGCCTGCGTTCGCGCACGCCGACCGAGCTGACCATCTCCGGCACCAAGGGCTTTGTGCGCCTGCACGACCGCTTCCACAACACCGACACCATTACCGTCACGGTGGTGGACGGCGCCTCGCGCAACGAACGTACGCTGTCGCTGCCTAAGAGCGGCAACGGCTACACGCATGAAGCGCAGGAAGTCGGCCGCTGCTTGCGCGCCGGCCTGATCGAAAGCCCGGTGATGCCGCACGCCGAAACGCTGGCCATCATGGGTACGCTGGATGAGATCCGCGCGCAGATCGGCCTGCGCTACCCATCCGACGCAGCCAACGCTTAAGCAAGGCCGGCGCGAACTGGTTACAATCTCCGGATACGAAATGAATAACCGGGGATAGACCATGTTCACAGCCGACCGCGCACCCTCACTCAAAACCGTGCTGCTTGCCACCGGCGTCGTCCTGACGCTGGCGATGGGCGTGCGCCACGGCTTCGGCTTCTGGATGCAGCCCATCTCCCAGGCCAACGGCTGGACACGCGAAACCTACTCGCTGGCGCAAGCCATGCAGAACCTGATGTGGGGCGCGGTTGGCCCGTTCGCCGGCATGGCGGCGGACCGCTTCGGCACCATGCGCGTGGTGCTGGTGGGCGCGGTGGCCTACATGCTTGGGCTGGTGTGGATGGCGACCGTCACGCAACCGACCTTGTTCGTGCTGGGCTCGGGCCTGTTGATCGGCATCGGCCTTGCGTGCACCGCGTTTGGCGCGGTGAGCGGCATCATCGGCCGCGTGGCGCCGGCGGAGAAGCGCTCATGGGCGTTCGGTATCTCGGGTGCGGCCAGCTCCTTCGGCCAGTTCATGATGATGCCGGTCGAGCAGCAGTTGATCTCCGCCGTGGGCTGGCAGAACGCCTTCTACATACTGGGCGCGCTGATCGTGGTGTTGATGGTGCCGATGGCGTTTTATCTGCGCGAGCCGGTGGTGACGCACGGGCATGGCCCGCAGCAAAGCATCCGCGAGGCGGCCAGCGAAGCGCTGGGCAATCGTTCCTTCCTGTTCCTGGTGGCGGGCTATTTCGTGTGCGGCTTCCAGGTGGTGTTCATCGGCGTGCACTTGCCGGCGTATCTGAAGGACCAAGGCATCGGCAATCCGAACGTGGCGGTGCTGGCGCTGGCGCTGATTGGATTGTTCAACATCTTCGGCTCCTACTATGCGGGCAAGCTTGGCGGACGCCTGCCCAAGCGCTATCTGCTGTCGGGTATCTACTTCTCGCGGTCGGTGGTGATATCGCTGTTCCTGCTGGCGCCCTTGATGCCGCTGTCGGTGTACCTGTTCGCGGCGGCGATGGGCGTGTTGTGGTTGTCGACCGTGCCGCTCACCAACGGCATTATCGCCGGCGTATTCGGCGTCAAGCACATGTCGATGCTGGCGGGGATCGTGTTCTTCTCGCACCAGTTGGGCAGCTTCCTGGGCGTATGGCTGGGCGGCTACCTGTACGCGGCGCAGGGCAACTACAACATCGTGTGGGGCATCGCGATTGCGCTGGGCGTGATGGCCGGGCTGGTGAACTTGCCGATCAATGAGCGCGCGCTGGCGCGTGTGCAAGCGGCGTGATCATGAAAACCTGGCTGCTACGCGCCGCCTTCGCCGCCGTGCTGGCGCTGTGCTTCGCGGCGTACCTGCAGCCGGACTTCGTAGTCGATATCGCCAACCGCATCTATCTGTGCTTCTAGACTTTCAAAAACTCTTCGCGGCCGCCTAGCCAGCGGGCCAGGTGGGCTTCGACGGTGGCGGCTTTTTCTGGGGTGTTGGCGTGGAGTAGGTCGTGGGCGACGTCGCGCGCCTGGTCCACCAGCCAGCCGTCCGTTTCCAGGTCGGCGAAGCGCAGCATGGCTTGGCCGGATTGGCGCGAACCGAGGAATTCGCCGGGACCGCGTATCTCCAGGTCGCGGCGGGCGATTTCGAAGCCGTCCGTGGTTTCGCGCATCGTCATCAGGCGCTGCTTGGCGATCTGGCCCAGCGGGCTTTGATACAGCAACAGGCAGACCGACGCCGCCGAGCCTCGTCCCACGCGTCCCCGTAGCTGGTGCAGCTGCGACAGCCCGAATCGCTCCGCATGTTCGATCACCATCAGTGATGCATTCGGTACGTCCACGCCCACCTCGATCACCGTGGTGGCGACCAGCACCTGCATCTCGTTGGCGGTGAAGGCGTCCATCACCACCTGCTTTTCCGCCGGCTTCATGCGGCCGTGTACCAGGCCGACATTCAGGTCGGGCAGGGCTTCGGCCAGCAGGAGATGCGTTTCCGTGGCGGTTTGCAGTTGCAGCGCTTCCGATTCCTCGATCAGCGGGCAGACCCAATACACTTGCCGGCCTTCCTGCGCGGCCGCGTGCACGCGTTCGATCACTTCATCGCGCCGGTTCTGGTCGATGGCGCGCGTGACGATGGGGCTGCGCCCCGGCGGCAGTTCGTCGATCACCGAAACTTCCAGATCGGCGTAGTAGGTCATCGCCAGCGTGCGCGGGATCGGCGTGGCCGACATCATCAGCTGGTGCGGCACCGCGCCCTCATTGCCCTTGTTGCGCAACGTGAGGCGCTGGCCGACGCCGAAGCGGTGCTGCTCATCGACGATGGACAGGCCCAGGTTCTCGAACATCACCACGTCCTGCAGCAGCGCGTGCGTGCCCACCACCAAGCGCGCTTCGCCCGATTCGATCATGTCGTAGGCGGCCTGCTTGTCCTTTTTTTTCAAGCTGCCGGTCAGCCACGCGACCTTGACGCCCAAAGGCTCCATCCACGCGGCGATCTTGCGGAAGTGCTGCT
Organism: Duganella paludis; assembly: GCF_054461335.1. Lineage (NCBI taxonomy): Bacteria > Pseudomonadati > Pseudomonadota > Betaproteobacteria > Burkholderiales > Oxalobacteraceae > Duganella > Duganella paludis. The sequence goes on along the minus strand of NZ_CM136922.1, from coordinate 2,553,084 downwards.
CGGCCAGGATCTCGGTCGGCGCCATCAGCGCGGCCTGGTAACCGCTGTCGATGGCCTGCGCGGCCGCCAACGCTGACACTACCGTCTTGCCGCTGCCGACATCGCCCTGCAACAGGCGTTGCATCGGATATGGCTGGCGCAGGTCGGCGCTGATTTCGGTCAGCACGCGCTGCTGCGCCTTGGTCAGTTTGAACGGCAGCACAGACTGCAGGCTTTTCGATAGCTTGCCCACCACCGTCAGCGGCGGCGAGCCCTTGGCGCGGCGTGCGCGCTGGGCGCGTTTCAGGGACAGCTGCTGCGCCAGCAGTTCGTCGAACTTCACCCGCGTCCAGGCGGGATGGGAGCGGTCGGCCAGCGCGTGTTCGTCCACTTGCTGCGGCGGGTAGTGCAGCAGCTTCACCGCCGGTTCAAGGTCCGACAGCTGCAACTGTGCGCGCAGCGACGCCGGCAGGGTGTCGGTCCAGTCGACCCGCTTCATGGCTTCGCCGATGGCCTTGCGCAGCACCGGCTGCGACAAGCCCTCGCCGGACGGATAGACCGGCGTGAGGGAAGTCGGCAGCGGTGCGCCTTCGTTCACCACCTTGTAGGCCGGGTGCACCATCTCGGCGCCGAAGAAGCCGTGCTTCAGTTCTCCGCGCACCCGCACGCGCGTGCCTTCGGCCAGTTGCTTGACCTGGCTGCCGTAGAAATTCATGAAACGCAGCTGCAAATCGCCCGTGCCGTCGCTGATATGCACTAATAATTGACGCCGGGGCTTGTAGGCGATCTCGTTTTTTACAACTATGCCCTCAACTTGGGAGGTGTCGCCGCCGTGCAGACGCGCTTCTTCAATGGTGATGACCTGCGTCTCGTCCTCATAGCGCATGGGCAGGTGCAGCACCAGGTCCATGTCCGTGTGCAGGCCCAGTTTGGCCAGTTTGGCCTCCGGGCTGACGGTTTTTTTGGCAGTTTTCGACGGTGAAACAGGCATATGGCGTAAAATAGAGGGTTGGCCGCCGGTATTGTAAGGCTGGCGCCGTCGTTGGGACTACCGTATTTTTAACTGAGTTCGCAAATGTATTCGCTTTCCGATTTCGATTTTAACTTGCCGCAAGAGCGTATTGCGCAATTCCCGCTGCCGGACCGCAGCGCTTCCCGCCTCCTGCACCTGGACGGCGCGCAGATTATCGACCGCCAGTTCGCCGACATCGTCGGCCTGCTGCAGCCCGGCGATCTGCTGGTGATGAATGACACCCGCGTGCTGAAAGCCCGCTTCTTCGGCACCAAGGAGAGCGGCGGCAAGGTGGAGGCGCTGGTCGAGCGCGTGCTGGACAACCGCACCGTGCTGGCACAGGTGCGCGCTTCGCGTTCGCCGCTGGCCGGCACCAAAATGCGCCTGGCCGACGCTTTCGACGTCACCGTCGGCGAGCGCGCCGGCGAGTTCTTCACGCTGCACTTTGACGCCGACGTGTTCGACCTGATCGAAGCGCACGGCCGCCTGCCGCTGCCGCCCTACATCGAGCACGATGCCGATTCCTTCGACGAGACCCGTTACCAGACCGTCTTCAACAAGGTGCCGGGCGCGGTGGCCGCGCCGACCGCCGGCCTGCATTTCGACGAGAAGCTGCTGGCCGAGCTGAAAGCCAAGGGCGTCAACTTCGCCTACGTCACGCTGCACGTGGGCGCCGGCACCTTCCAGCCGGTGCGCACCGAGGTGCTGTCCGAGCACCAGATGCACACCGAGTGGTACACCATGCCGCAGGAAACCGTGGACGCGGTGCGCGCCACGCGTGCGGCCGGCCGCGATGTGGTGGCGGTCGGCACCACCAGCCTGCGCGCGCTGGAGTCGGCCTCGCAGTCCGGACAGCTGGAAGCGGGCAGCGCCGATACCGCGCTGTTCATCACGCCCGGCTACAAGTTCAAGACCGTGACGCGCCTGATCACCAATTTCCACCTGCCGAAGTCGACCCTGCTGATGCTGGTGTCGGCCTTCGCCGGGTTTGAAGAGATCCGCAAGGCCTACGCCCACGCGATCGACAATGAATACCGCTTCTTCAGCTATGGCGACGCCATGCTGCTGACGACGCAGAACAAGGAACAATAATGCTCGAATTTACCCTGCACAAGACCGACACCACCGGCGTCACCCGCGCCCGTCGTGGCGAAGTGAAGCTGAACCACGGCGTGGTCCAGACCCCGATCTTCATGCCGGTCGGCACCTACGGCTCGGTCAAGGCGATGTCGCCGCTGGAGCTGAAGGAAATCAACGCGCAGATCATCCTGGGCAATACCTTCCACCTGTGGCTGCGTCCGGGTAATGACGTGATGGCCAAGTTCGGCGGCCTGCACGACTTCATGGGCTGGGACAAGCCCATCCTGACCGATTCCGGCGGTTTCCAGGTGTTTTCGCTGGGCGCCATGCGCAAGATCACGGAAGAGGGTGTGCACTTCAATTCGCCGATCAATGGCGACAAGCTGTTCCTGTCGCCGGAAATCTCGATGCAGATCCAGCGCGTGCTGAATTCCGATATCGTGATGCAGTTCGACGAATGCACCCCCTACGAAATCGACAAGCGTCCGGCAACTCTTGATGAGGCGGCAAAGTCCATGCGCATGTCCTTGCGCTGGGCGCAACGTTCGCACGACGAATTCCATCGCGGCGAGAACCCGAACGCGCTGTTCGGCATCGTCCAGGGCGGCATGTTCGAAAACCTGCGCGACGAATCGCTGGCCGGTTTGGAAGAAATCGACTTCCCGGGCCTGGCCATCGGCGGCCTGTCGGTCGGCGAGCCGAAGGAAGACATGATGCGTATTTTGCAACACGTCGGCCCGAAACTGCCGGCCAACAAGCCGCACTACCTGATGGGCGTGGGCACGCCGGAAGACCTGGTGGCCGGCGTTTCGGCCGGCGTCGACATGTTCGACTGCGTGATGCCAACCCGTAACGCCCGCAACGGCTGGATCTTCACCCGCTTCGGCGACGTGAAAATCAAGAACGCCCGTTACAAGGAAGACAAGGAACCGCTGGACAGCACCTGCTCCTGCTACGCCTGCAAGAACTTCTCGCGCGCCTACCTGCACCACCTGAACCGCACCCAGGAAATCCTCGGCGCGCGCCTGAATACCATCCACAATCTGCACTACTACCTGGACATCATGCAGCAGATGCGCGATGCCCTGGATGCGGACCGTTTCCCGGCGTGGGTGCAGCAATTCCACGCCGATCGCGCGCGCGGGGTGTAAAAGTCCTAACGCCTTCCGGCCAGTGCTAGAATACAGCGCTGTTTTTTCAAACTATAGATATCGGAGTCACTGTGTTCTTTATTTCCAACGCGTATGCCCAATCCAATCCACTGGAAGCCATCGGTTCCTCCAGTTTCCTGGGTCAATATGGTTTCCTGATCCTGATGTTCGTGGCAATGTACTTCCTGATGATCCGTCCTCAGCAGAAGCGCGCCAAGGAACAAAAGGCCATGATGGAAGCCCTGGCCAAGGGCAATGAAGTGGTCACCGCCGGCGGCGTGCTGGGCAAGGTCACCAAGATCTCCGACCTGTACGTGACCCTGGAAATCTCCAGCGGCGCGGAACTGGTGGTTCAAAAGAACTCGATCACGATGGTGCTGCCGAACGGCACGCTGAAGAGCCTGTAATTCCCATGGCCCGCGCCCGCGCGGGCCTTTTGACGTCACCATTGAACGTTAGAGCCATATGAATCGTTATCCAGTCTGGAAATATATCCTTATTGCCGTCGCCATTCTGCTGGGCGCGCTGTACACCGTGCCTAACTACTTCGGCGAATCGCCGGCAGTGCAGGTCACGAGCGGCAAGTCGACCGTCAAGATGACATCCGACATGAGCACCAAAGTGGCCGACGTGCTGTCCCGCGCCGGCATCGCCAACAACGGCATCGCCTTCGACGGCAGCGGCACCTATGCCTCAGTGCGCGTGCGCTTCGCCACCCCGGACATCCAGTTCCACGCCAAATCGGTGCTGGAACAGGGCCTGAACGCCGATCCCGCCGACCCGACCTATCTTGTGGCGCTGAACCTGCAAGCCGATACGCCGAAATGGATGCAAAAACTGCACGCGCTGCCGATGTACCTCGGCCTCGACTTGCGCGGCGGCGTGCACTTCCTGATGCAGGTGGACACCAAGGCCGTGCTGACCAAGCGCGTGCAAGGCATCCAGGCCGCCGCCCGCAGCACGCTGCGCGACAAGAACGTGCGCCACGCCGGCATCGACCTGGTCGGCGACAGCATCGAAATCAAATTCCGCGACGACGCCACCCGCCAGAAGGCCAAGGACGTGTTGTCGGGCCAGGTGTCCGACCTGCTGTACGTGGACTCCGGCACCGGTGACGAGCTCAAAACCACGGTCACCCTGAAGCCGACCGCGCTCAAGCAAACCATCGATGATGGCGTGAAGCAGAACATCGCCACCCTGTCCAAGCGCGTCAACGAGCTGGGCGTGGCTGAACCGATCATTCAGCAGCAGGGCCCGGACCGCATCGTGGTCCAGCTGCCAGGCGTGCAGGACGTGGCGCGCGCGCGCGCCGTGATCGGCCGCACCGCCACCCTGGAAGTGCGCATGGTCGACGAATCGATCACGCCTGGCACCGAAATGTCGGCGGCGATTCCGTTCAACTCGGAACTGTTCACCGTTGGTAAAGGCGTTCCGGTCGTGCTGACCAAGGACGTGGTGCTGACCGGCGACTACATCTCCAGCGCCACTGCCAACCCGGACCAGAACGGCCAGCCGGCCGTCAGCATCGACCTGAACGGCGACGGCGGCCGCCGCATCCGCGACGCCACCCGCGACCGCATCGGCAAGAAGATGGCCATCGTGCTGAAAGAAAAGGGCAAGCCGGAAGTGCTGTCGGTCGCCACCATCCAGGCTGAATTGGGCAGCCGCTTCCAGATCACCGGCATGGGCAACGCCGAGAACTCGGCCGAGCTGGCGCTGCTGCTGCGCTCCGGCGCGCTGGCCGCACCGATGGAAGTGATCGAAGAACGCACCATCGGTCCTGCACTGGGCGCCGAGAACATCAACAAGGGCATGCACTCGACCCTGTACGGCTTTGCCGCGATCGCGATCTTCATGATTGCCTACTACATGATGTTCGGCTTCTTCAGCGTGCTGGCGCTGGCCTGCAACCTGTTGTTCCTGCTGGCGATCCTGTCGCTGATGCAAGTGACCCTGACCCTGCCGGGCATGGCCGCTATCGCGCTGGCGCTGGGTATGGCGATTGACTCCAACGTGCTGATCAACGAGCGCGTGCGCGAGGAACTGCGTGCGGGCGCGTCGCCGCAGCAGGCCATCGCCGCCGGCTTCGATCGTGCATGGGCCACCATCATCGACTCCAACGTGACCACCCTGATCGTGGGCGTGGCGCTGTGGGTGTTCGGTTCCGGCCCGATTCGCGGCTTCGCCGTGGTGCACACGCTGGGTATCCTGACCTCGATGTTCTCCGCCGTGTTTGTGTCGCGTGGCGTGGTCAACCTCTGGTACGGCCGCAAGAAAAAGCTGCAATCGATCGCCATCGGTACCGTCTGGGTACCAGGTCAGAAATAGTCGGATATAACTCGGGGCACGAAACATGGAATTTTTCCGCATCAAAAAAGACATACCGTTCATGCGCCATGCGCTGGTGTTCAACGTCGTTTCGGCGTTGACCTTCGTCGCAGCCGTGTTCTTCCTGTTCCACAAGGGCCTGCATTTCTCGGTGGAGTTCACCGGCGGCACCGTGATGGAGCTGAAGTACCAGCAGCCGGCCAACCTGGAACGGATCCGCTCGACGCTGCAAAGCATCGGTTACGAGCATCCTGAAGCGGCCGGCTTCGGCACCGCGCACGACGTCATGCTGCGCCTGCCGGTGGTGAAGGGCATCACGCCCAACGCCGCCTCGGCGCAAGTGTTCGAAGCGCTGTGCAAGGCCGAAACCGGCGCCATGAAGCAGATCGACACCGTGACCGCCAAGGGCGAGCACGTGGTCAAGCAATCCTGCGCCAACCCTGCCGGCGCCGAGCTGGTGGCCATGCAGAAGGTGGAATTCGTCGGTCCGCAGGTGGGCGACGAGCTGACGCAGAACGGTTTGAACGCACTGGTGATGGTGATCATCGGCGTGATGATCTACCTGGCGGTTCGCTTCGAGTGGAAGTTCGCAGTGGCGGCGATTATCGCCAACCTGCACGACGTGATTATCATCCTGGGCTTCTTCGCGTTCTTCCAGTGGGAGTTCTCGCTGACGGTGCTGGCCGGCGTGCTGGCGGTGCTGGGTTACTCGGTGAATGAATCGGTGGTTATCTTCGACCGTATCCGCGAAAACTTCCGCAAGCAGCGCAAGGCGTCGGTGCACGAAGTGATCGACAACGCGATCACCTCGACCATCTCGCGTACCATCATCACCCACGGCTGTACGCAGATGATGGTGCTGTCCATGCTGTTCCTGGGCGGTCCTACGCTGCACTACTTCGCCATGGCGCTGACCATCGGTATTTGCTTCGGTATCTACTCCTCGGTGTTCGTGGCCGCCGCAGTCGCCATGTGGCTGGGCGTGAAGCGCGAAGACCTGATCAAGCCGATCAAGGAAAAAGACGAAACGGACGGCGCAGTCGTCTAAGTCTCGAATCCCTCCCTTCGCGGAGGGATTTTTTTTTGCGCCGCTTTGGTGCGGGGCGCTTGGCATGAGGATTGCATGTTTCATCATCTCTTAGGGAGGCGACCATGCAAGCTACGTTACAGAAGACGCTGGGCACGTTTCAACTGTGGGGCATCGCCGTCGGGCTGGTGATCTCGGGCGAGTATTTCGGCTGGAGCTACGGTTGGGCTTCCGCAGGCACCTTGGGCTTCACCATCACCGCGCTGTTTGTCGCGGCGATGTACACGGCCTTTATCTTCAGCTTTACCGAGCTGACGACTTCCATGCCGCATGCCGGCGGTCCGTTCGCCTACAGCAAGCGCGCCTTCGGACCTCTGGGCGGCTACCTGGCCGGTGCGGCGACCTTGATCGAATTCGTGTTCGCGCCGCCCGCCATTGCGCTGGCCATCGGCGCCTATCTCAACGTGCAGTTCCCTGCGGTGGACCCGAAGACGGCGGCGGTGTGCGCCTATCTGGTCTTCATGACGCTGAATATCGCCGGCGTGCAGATCGCCGCCAGCTTCGAGCTGGCCGTGACGTTGCTGGCGATCTTCGAGCTGCTGGTGTTCATGGGCGTGGTGTCGCCCGGCTTCTCGGCGGCCAACTTCGTCAAGGGCGGCTGGGCGGGGCAGGATAGCTTCAGCCTTGCCGCCATTCCCGGCATCTTCGCGGCGATTCCGTTTGCGATCTGGTTCTTCCTGGCGATTGAGGGCGTGGCGATGGCGGCGGAGGAAACGCGCGATGCCAAGCGCTCGGTGCCGATCGCCTACATCGCCGGCATCCTCACGCTGGTGCTGCTGGCGCTGGGTGTGATGGTGTTTGCCGGCGGAGCCGGCGACTGGACCAAGCTGGCCAACATCAACGACCCGCTGCCGCAGGCGATGAAACTTATCGTCGGCGAGAACAGCGGCTGGCTGCACATGCTGGTGTGGCTGGGGCTATTCGGCTTGATCGCGTCCTTCCATGGCATCATCCTCGGCTACTCGCGGCAGATTTATGCGCTGGCGCGCGAGGCCTACCTGCCTTCGTATTTTGCGAAGATCCATCCGCGTTTCAAAACGCCGCATCGCGCCATATGGGCCGGCGGTGTGGTGGGCATTGCCGCCATCTACAGCGATCAGCTGATTACGCTGGGTGGGCAGACCTTGACCGCGAATATCGTCACCATGTCGGTATTCGGCGCCATCACCATGTACATCATCAGCATGCTGGCGCTGTTCAAGCTGCGGCGCGCGGAGCCGGAGATGGTGCGGCCGTTCCGCGCGCCGCTTTATCCGCTGTTGCCGGCTGTCGCACTGGTGGGCGCGGTGGTCTGCATGGCGACCATGATCTATTACAATTGGCTGATCTTCTGCGTATTTGTGGTGTTCCTGGTGCTGGGCTATGGCTGCTTCCTCGCGACCGCGCCGCAACGTAACCGAAAGGGCAGCGATGGGCAGTTATTTGCACCGGGTGGGCAGTAAGACTTACCAGTTCCGCGACCTGAAGGATTTGATGGCCAAGGCCACGCCCGCGCGCTCGGGCGATTACCTGGCCGGTGTGGCTGCGTCCAGTGCCGAGGAGCGGGGGGCGGCGCAGATGGCGCTGGCCGAGTTGCCGTTGTCCGTGTTCCTCAGCGAGGCTTTGGTTCCCTATGAAGACGATGAGGTCACGCGGCTGATCGTCGATACGCATGATGCGGCGGCGTTCGAGCGCGTGGCGCATTTGACGGTTGGCGACTTCCGCAACTGGCTGCTGGGCGATGCGGCGGATGGCGCTGCGCTGGCCGCGCTGGCGCCGGGCATCACGCCGGAGATGGCGGCGGCGGTGTCCAAGATCATGCGCGTGCAGGATCTGGTGCTGGTGGCGAAGAAGTGCAGTGTAGTTACCCGCTTCCGTAGCACCATCGGCCTGTCCGGGCGCATGTCCACGCGGCTGCAGCCGAATCACCCAACCGATGACGCCACCGGCATCGCGGCCAGCATTCTCGACGGCCTGCTGTATGGCAGCGGCGATGCGGTGATCGGCATCAATCCCGCCACCGACAATGTGCCGCAGGTGATCAATCTTGTCTCCATGCTGGACGAGATCATTGCGCGCTATGCGATACCCACGCAGTCCTGCGTGCTGACCCATGTGACCAACACCATCGCCGCCATCGAGCGCGGTGCACCGGTTGATCTGGTGTTCCAGTCGATTGCGGGAACGCAGGCGGCCAACGCCGGTTTCGGCATCACGTTGTCGTTGCTTGATGAGGCGCGGCAGGCGGCGTTGTCGCTGGGGCGCGGTACGGTGGGCGGCAATGTGATGTATTTCGAGACGGGGCAGGGCAGTGCCTTGTCGGCCAATGCGCATCATGGCGTCGATCAGCAGACATGCGAGGCGCGCGCGTATGCGGTGGCGCGGCGCTTCGAGCCGCTGCTGGTGAACTCCGTGGTGGGCTTTATCGGGCCGGAGTATCTGTACGACGGCAAGCAGATCCTGCGTGCGGGATTGGAGGATCATTTCTGCGCCAAGTTGCTTGGGCTGCCGATGGGCTGCGATGTTTGCTATACCAATCATGCGGAGGCCGATCAGGATGATATGGATGTGTTGCTTACCATGCTTGGTGCGGCCGGCTGCACGTTCGTGATGGGCGTGCCGGGATCGGACGACATTATGCTGAACTACCAGAGCACGTCCTTCCATGATGCCTTGTATGTGCGGCGCGCGTTGGGCTTGAAGCCGGCACCGGAGTTCGAGGCGTGGTTGCAGGGTATGGGCATTGCTAGCAGTGAGGAGCGCTTTAGCTTGCAGGAGGCTTTTCCTGCGGCTTTCAATAAGGCTTTGCAGCATGGATAAGCCGGTGGTCAGCAATCCGTGGCAGTCGTTGCGGCGCTTTACGGCGGCGCGGATTGCGCTGGGGCGTGCGGGTGTGAGTCAGCCGACGGCGTCGCAGCTGGCGTTCCAGTTGGCCCATGCCCAAGCGCGCGATGCAGTGCATCTGGCGCTGGAGCCGGAGGCGCTTGCCGTAGCCTTGAGCGCCGCTTGCGGCCTGCCGTGCGTGAGCCTGCACAGCGCGGCGCGCGATCGCCTCGTCTACCTGCAACGCCCAGACCTCGGCCGCCAGCTGGACGAGGCCTCGCGCGCGCGATTGGCCGCGCTCCACCCCGCCGCCGCAACAATGCCCACAGCCGCCGCCGCTCCCGCTCCCGCGCCTGCCTTCACGGCCATCGCTGCCGGCGCGCAGGCTCAGCGGCCGGCTGCGGCGCGCTATGACGTCGCATTCGTCGTCGCGGACGGCTTGTCGGCGCTGGCGATCGAGCAGAACGCGGCGCCGTTCCTGGCCGCGTTGATGACCCGCCTTGCGCCCGAGCAGTGGCGCATCGCACCGATCACCATCGTGCAGCAAGGCCGCGTGGCGGTGGGCGACGAGGTCGCGCATCTGCTGAACGCCAACGCCGTGGTGGTGCTGATCGGCGAACGCCCCGGCCTCAGCTCGCCCGACAGCATGGGCCTCTACCTTACCCACGCGCCGCATCCCGGCCTCACCGACGCCAGCCGCAATTGCATCTCGAATGTTCGCGCTGCGGGCTTGACCTTCGACGCCGCAGCGTTCAAGCTTCACTACCTGCTGTCCGAATCGCGCCGCCGCCAACTATCCGGTGTAGCGCTGAAGGACGAAACCGCAAACGAGAGCGCCACACTGGAGGCGCCACAGCGCAACTTCCTGTTGGAGTGAACCCCGCACCATGAGCCGCACCGGCCGCTTATTCATGCTGATGGACGCCATGCGCGGCTATCGCCGTCCCGTCACCGCCGCCAAACTGGCGGAACAGCTGGGCGTGTCCGAACGCACCATCTACCGCGACATCCAGACCCTGTCCGGCCTCGGTGCGCCACTCGAAGGCGAGGCCGGCGTCGGCTACATGCTGAAGACCGGCTTCTTCCTGCCGCCGCTGATGTTCGGCGCCGATGAGCTGGAAGCGCTGGTGCTCGGCGCGCGCTGGGTCCGGCGGCAAGGCGATGAAGCGCTGGCCGCCGCCGCCAACAACGCCTTGGCCAAGATCGCCATGGCCACTCCCAAAGACCTGCGCGACGACATGGCCGAAACCAGCCTGTGGGTGCCGATCGGGCCGGACCAGCAAAACGGCAGCGACATCCACGTGCGCCCGGTACGCGAAGCCATCCGCTACCAGCATCGTCTGCGCATGTCCTACCGCGACGAGCAGGGTTCGCCCACCGACCGCGTGGTGTGGCCATTCGCCCTGGCGTTTTTCGAAGGCCGCCGCGTGCTGGCCGCATGGTGCGAAATGCGCATGGCCTTCCGCCATTTCCGCATCGACCGCATCGCGGCCGTCGAATCGCTCGGCAACCGCTACCCGGCCCGCCGGCACGACCTGCTCAAGACCTGGCGTTCCGAACACAACATTCCACTCGACTCCTGACAAAAACTGTCGCAGCACGGGCCTACGATGAAGACCTCAACGCCATCTTCATCGGAGAACTCAAATGCGCCTTTACTACCATCCCGCTTCCTCCAGCTCGCGCCGTGTGATGCTGGCCGCCGTCCACATGGGCACGCCGCTGGAATTGACCGAAGTGAACCTGATGAGCGCGGAAGACCGGCGGCGCCTGGTCACGCTCAACCCCAACAGCAAGGTGCCGGTGCTGCAGGACGGCGACTTCACGCTGTGGGAGTCGTGCGCCATCATGCAATACCTGGCGGATCGCACGCATGGGCAAAATCTCTATCCGGACAATATCCTCGTGCGCGCCGACATCAACCGCTGGATGCTATGGGGTGCGCAACACTTTGCGCCGCCGCTGGGCGTGATCGTCTACGAACACATCTGGAAAGGACTGAGCGGCAACGGCGGGCCGGATCAGCAGGAGATCGACCGCGCCAGCCGCATGGTGGCGCAATTCGCCGGCGTGTTGGAGCAGCATCTGGCGGGCCGCGACTGGCTGGTCGGCGACCAGCTCAGCCTGGCCGATCTGGCGATCGCACCGTCGCTGACCTACATCGAACAAGCCAGGCTGCCGGTCACGCAATATCCCAAGTTGATGGCATGGCTGGCACGGGTGTCCCAGCTGGATGCCTGGAAACAGACCGTCCCGGTCTGGTAAGGGAAAAACGTATGCATATGTGAACTGGCGCACAGAGCGGAATGAGATGAACGGATATTCTTGAACTGTCTCCTCTGGAGGAGATCCCTAGTTTTGGACTTTGCCCGCTGCCCAGCGGGCTTTTTTTGTCTACAGCATGAGGACGGCGTACAGCGACTGCACCTCTTGCGCCGATTCGGTCATGATGGCGTGCAGCGAACCTTCGCCGACCACGAAGTCGATGGTGCGCGCCCCTTGCAGCGTGGTGGCGCCGGGACGCTGGTGCAGCGGCGAGTGCACCGGCGCCAGGTCGTTGGCCAGCAGCAGCGTGTCGCCTAGGGTTTCCGGCGGCAGCGCGCGCAAGCCCATCCACATCGATTCAATCGCGCGGAACACCGCTTCCGGCACGCCCAGGTGGGTCATCACGCCACGGCCGATCTCCATCTCGCCGTGCTCGACCCAGTCCTCCGGCTCGCCGTTCATCGCTTCCGGGAAGTCGCCGGCGCTGGCCAGCATGTAGAAGCCCGCCACCTCGTGCATGATGCCGGCGAACAGCGCCGTGTCGGGATCGACGTGGGTCACCCGCCGGGCGATCACCTGCGACAGCGCGGCCACATGCGCCGTGTGCTCCCACAACTGCTGGATCTTGGCCGCCAGCGCTGGCTCGGTGACCTCGCTGCCGATCTGGCGCACGATCAGCGCCGCCACCAGCGATTGCAGGGTGCGCACGCCGAGTCGCTGCACGGCCGCGCGCACGCTGGAGATTTCAGTTCCGGAACGGTTGTAGGCGACCGAGTTGGCAATGGCGACGCTGCGCGCCGCCAGCAACGGGTCCGCCTGGATCAGCCGGGCAGCCGCCTCGACGTGACAATCGGGATCGTTTAATGCCTGCTGCAGGCGCAGCGAGGCGTTGACGTTGGCCGGAAACGTGAGTTCTCCCCGGCTCGCTTGAGCAGCGATAAGCTTGAAGGCGTCGAGTCTGTCCATTGTCAAAAATTATACTCAAAAAATTGCCGTACGGCACTTTTTCTGAAAATACTTTTTGCGGCGTCGGATTCAGCCAACAGCGCCCGCAAGTGCGTGGGTGCTTACTGCTCGCTGAAGATCGCGTCGCAACCTTCGACCGGGTCGTCGGTCTCTTCCAGTTCGTCGCTCAGGCCGAGGTCGAACAGTTCTTCCACGGCGTTCATGAAACTGTTGTGGGTGCTAGCGCCGATGAGGCGATAGATTTCGCCGTCTTCGTTGCGGACGCCGACGATCAGCGTTTCCTGACGAACTTCGTCAGCGGGAGCGACGTCCAGCAGCAGGTTGCCGATGATGTGCTTGTCGAATTTGGCAGGCTTTTTGCCTTCCAGCAGAGAGGTTTTCAAATCTGTTTCCTTGGTTTTTTAATCGCAATCACGGGTGGACGGACTTGCTGTTTGGCCGGCCATGATGACATTTTTCAGTTCGGACAGGGTTTTTTCCAGCGCCGCAAAATCGGCATCGGAAAAGTCCGCAAACACCTTGCCGCTTTGCGAAATGACTTCCGGGAACACGGTGCAGAACGTCCGCTCGCCTTCCGCCGTCAGTTTCACAAAGAAGGAACGCTTGTCGCAATCATTGCGCTGACGCTCCACCAGCCCCTTTTGCTCAAGCCGCTCTATCACCCCGGTCAGCGTACCCTTGGTGATCAGCGTCTTGTCGCCCAGTTCTTTATAGGACATGCCTGGCGTGTTGCCCAGCGTGGCGATGATGTCGAACTGGGCGTGCGTCAAACCGCTCCGGCGCACGTACTCGCCGGAGAGCCGTTCATAGCCCTGCATGCACTCGGCCAGCAGCCGGATGCTTTTCAAGAATCGTTCACCCATAAGACGTGATTATAGCCGCTTCGCATCAGGCTTTCCGGCGGTTACACTATGCAGACGCTAACCAAAAGAATAATGATGCCTGTTCACTTGCGCGGTATTGCCGCTTTGCTGCTCGTCACCCTGGTCTGGGGCACCACCTTCCCTGCGATGAAAGACATGACCGGCTACCTGTCGGCCAGCTGGATCGTGCTGTGCCGTTTTGCGCTGGCCAGCGTGCTGCTGCTGCCTTTCCTGTGGGGCGTGCGCTGGCGCGACCTGCGTTGGGGCGTTCTGGCCGGGGTGGTGTTGTTCCTGTGCTACGTGTTCCAGATCGAAGGGCTGGCGCTGACCAGCTCCAATCGCAATGCCTTCATCACCGGCCTCAACGTGCTGGTGCCGCCGTTGCTGGGCGTGGCGCTGGGAGCCAAGCTGGAGCGCCGCATTCTCTACGCGCTGCTGCTGTCGGTGGCCGGCCTGTTTGCGTTGTGCTGGGAAGGCAGTTTCAGCTGGGGGCGCGGCGACACGCTGGCGCTGCTGTGCGCGCTGTTCTTCGGCATCTACATCAAGCTGATGGAAACCACCACCCGCAAGGTGGAGAAGCTGATGGCGCTGACCGCCTCGCAGATCGTCACCGTGGCCGTGTGCGCCGCCATCTGGCTGCTGATTTCCGAAGTGCCGCTGGGCCTGGCCGAGCGCGCGCAGGATTTGCCGGACTATATCGCCTACGTTGGCAAAGGGTTGCAGATGTACAGCCTCAACCTGGTCTACCTCGGCGTGGTCGCCACGGCCGCCATTATCTCGCTGCAAACCTGGGGCCAGAGCCGCAGCAGCGCCAACGAGGCGGCGGTTATTTATGCGTTCGAGCCCGGCTGCGCCGCGATCTTCGCGTATTTCTGGCTCGGTGAGACGCTGGCCTGGAACGGCCTGCTGGGCGCGGCACTGTTGATCTCCGGTATGATAGTGAGCCAATGGAGTACCGAGCGTCCCGCCACGGCCCTTGCGCCGGAGTAGCCTGCATGTCTTTTGATACCCTTTCCAGTCTCGCCCGGCAGCAGCCTCTGCGCTTGTTGCTGGTCAACGCGGGCGAGGCGGACGCCATCACCTGGGCCGGCTTGGTGCAGCCGCTGCGCCTGGCTGCCTCGGCGCTCGGGCGCGACGTCCTGCAACTGGAAATCATGACGCCGGCGCAAGTCGTGCTGGCGCAGAAGGGCGGGCATCACCATGTGGCGCTGCTGGTGGCCGACGAGCAGCAGGCGCCACTGCCGTCCGAGCAGGCCCGCGCCGTGATCGAGCGCTGCCGCTCGGCCGACTATTGGGGTGGCGTCGGCGCCGGCGTGCTGTGGCTGGCGCGGGCCGGCTTGATGGCCGGCGTGCGCATCGCCCTGCCGTGGGCCTTGTATGCGGACACCGAAGACATCACCGAGCGCGCCATCCTGACGCCACACCTGTTCGAGCTGGACGGCCATCACCTGAGCTGCTGCGGCGGCGCCGCGTCGATCGACTTCGCGCTGACGCTGATCGAGCAACTGTTCGGCGCCAGCGTGCAGGCCGTCATCAAGGAAAGCTTGTGCGTGGAGCGGGTGCGCGGGCCAGAGGAGCGCCAGCGCGTGGCTTTGCAGGCGCGTTTCGGCGCTTTGCAGCCGCGCCTGTCAGAGGCGGTCACGCTGATGGAAACCAATATCGAGGAACCGCTCTCGACCGACGACATCGCCAACCTGGTGGGGCTGTCGCGGCGCCAGCTGGAGCGGCTGTTCAAGCAATATCTTGGCAGTCTGCCATCGCGCTACTACCTGGAGCTGCGCCTGCAGCGGGCCCGCCAGCTGTTACTTGAGACCAACCATTCCATCGTGCAGGTAGGCCTGATGTGCGGCTTTTCGTCCGGCTCCCACTTCTCCACCGCCTTCGGCGCCCTGTTCGGCAACACGCCGCGTGAAGAGCGCCAGCGGAAGCTCATGCTTCCTTGATAACGCCGAAATCCGGGGTCAGGTCCTCCATTGCTACACGGGCTCTGCCGTAGGCTTGCCTACGGCAGAGCCCGTGTAGCAATGGAGGACCTGACCCCGGATTTATTTTGCGGCTAAAAGTAAAAATTCTTGTCGCCATTTGAAAAGAACTTTAGCATCCCGCTTTTTATAATGGGTCCTCGCGGCGCTGTGCCGCACCGTACCCACCATTGATAGGGAATGCCATGAACGCCAAAGTAGATACGACCGCTCTCAACCGTCCTGTGACTCGTCAGACTTTCGACGAAGTCCTGGTGCCGACCTACGCACCGGCAGCGATGGTTCCGGTCCGAGGCTCGGGTCTGGACCTGTGGGACCAGAACGGCAAACACTACCTGGACTTCACCTCCGGCATCGCCGTGGCTGCTCTGGGCCATTGCAACCCTATCGTGGTCGAAGCGCTGACCCGTCAGGCCAACACCCTGTGGCACCTCGGTAACGGCTACACCAACGAGCCGGTGCTGCGCCTCGGCCTGGCCCTGACCGAAGCGACCTTCGCCGACCGCGCCTTCTTCTGCAACTCCGGCGCCGAAGCCAATGAAGCGGCCCTGAAACTGGCGCGCAAGCACGCCCACACCAAGTTCGGCCCGCACAAGTCGCGCATCATTTCGTGCTACCAGTCGTTCCACGGCCGCACCCTGTTCACCGTGTCGGTCGGCGGCCAGTCGAAATACACCGAAGGCTTCGAGCCGCTGCCACCGTCGATCGATCACATCACCTACAACGACATCGAGTCGGCCCGCGCCGCCATCGGCGACGACGTCTGCGCCGTGATCGTTGAACCGCTGCAAGGCGAAGGCGGCGTGGTGCCGGGCGACAAGGCCTTCCTGCAAGAGCTGCGCGACCTGTGCACCAAAACCGGCGCCCTGCTGATCTTCGACGAAGTGCAGTCGGGCATGGGCCGTACCGGTGACCTGTTCCACTACATGAGCTACGGCATCATCCCGGACGTGCTGACCTCGGCCAAGGCGCTGGGCAATGGCTTCCCGGTCGCTGCGATGCTGACCACCCACGAATTGGCAGCCACCCTGGGCGTCGGCTCGCACGGCACCACCTACGGCGGCAACCCGATGGCCGCCACAGTGGCGCTGACGGTGCTGGAAACCATTAACCAGCCGGCCTTCCTGGCGCGTGTGAAAGAAGCGGGCAACAAGCTGCGCGCAACGCTGGAAAAAGTCGTGGCCGATTATCCGCAAGTGTTCACGCAAGTGCGCGGCGCCGGCCTGCTGCTGGGCGTGGTGGTGACCGATGCATGGAAAGGCCGCTCGAAGGATATCCAGAAAGCCGCTGAAGCCAACGGCATGATGGTGCTGATCGCCGGCATGGATGTGGTGCGCATGGCGCCGGCCCTGATCGTCACCGACGAACAGATCGCCGAAGCCGACCGCATCCTGCGCCTGTCGCTGGATGGCCTGCTGAAAGTAGCGTAAGCACCACAACACCGTCATTCCCGCGCACGCGGGAATCCATGCTGAGCGTGCTCCGCCGGCGTTCTATGGGTTCCCGCCTACGCGGGAACGACGTTTACGGCTAATATTTAAGGAGTTCCCATGTATGTAGTCCGTCCGGTTGAACTTGCGGATATTGCTGCCCTTGAAGCGCTGGCCGCAGTGCCCATGCCGGGAGTGCATACCTTGCCCAAGACGCGCGAGAAAATCCTCGCCATGATCGAACTGTCGATCGCGTCTTTTGCCGCGCATGTCGATATTCCCAGCGAAGAAGCCTACCTGCTGGTGCTGGAAGCCGAAGACAAAACCATCGTCGGCACCGCCGCCATGTTTGCCGCCGCCGGTTCCAACGGCACCTATTTCTCGTTCCGCAACGACGTGATCCAGCAGGTCTCGCGTGATCTCAACATCAGCCACAGCGTGCATGCGCTGACGCTGTGCTCCGAACTCACCGGCTATTCGCAGCTGTCCAGCTTCTACGTCGGCGAACGCGAACACGGCACGCCGGAAGCGGCGCTGCTGTCGCGCGCGCGCCTGATGTTCGCCGTGCTGGCGCCGCATCGCTTCGCCGACCGCTTCTTCGTGCCGCTGGCCGGCGTGACCGACGGCGAGGGCGGTTCGCCGTTCTGGGATGCGCTGGGCCGCAAATTCTTCCAGATGGATTTCCTCGACGCCGAACGCGTCATCGGCGGCGCCCGCAACCGCACGCTGATCGTCGAGCTGATGCCGCATTATCCAGTCTACGTGCCGCTGCTGCCGGGCGACGCGCAGGCCGCCATGGGCCAGATCCATCCATCGGGCGAACTGGCCTTCAACCTGCTGACGGCCGAAGGCTTCGAAGCCGACGACTACATCGACATCTTCGACGGCGGCCCGATCCTGCAGGCCCACAAGAACTCGCTGCGCACCTTCACCGGCGCGCTGCAACGCCGCGTCGCCACTTCGGTGGAAACGCCGGACCGTGGCCGCGAGCCGCAACTGCGTTACGCCGTATCGTCCGGTTCGGAGCACAACTTCCGCGCCGTGATCACGCATTGCCCGTCGCTGGAGTCGCAACTGAGCGTGGCGCTGCCGGCTGAGGTACAGGAAGCGCTGAGCGTCGCCGAAGGCGACACCGTCATCTGCGTCAGAATATAAAAATACGAGTGGACCACCTATGCTAGTAGTACGCGCAATCCAAGCCGAAGACATCGACGCCCTGTACGTGATGGCCACCCAGGTGGGCAGCGGCATGACCACGCTCAAGCCGGACATGAAGATGATGGGCGACCGCTTGGCCATCGCCGTGGCCTCGTTTGCCGAAACCATCCCGCCCGAACAACGCGACTACATGTTCGTGATGGAGGACACCGAGAGCGGCCGGCTGGCCGGCGTCTGCGCCATCAAGGGTTCCGTGGGCCTGACCGAACCGTTCTACAACTACCGCATCGGCACCCTGGTGCACTCCAGCCGCGAGCTGAATGTGTTCACCCGCATGGACACGCTGTACCTGTCGAACGACCTGACCGGCAGCACCGAACTGTGTTCGCTGTTCCTGCATCCGGACTACCGCACCGGCAACAACGGCAAGCTGCTGTCGAAGAGCCGTTTCCTGTTCATCGCGCAGTTCCCGCACCTGTTCACGGAAAAGCTGATCGCCGAGATGCGCGGCTACCAGGAAGAGGGCGGCCGCTCGCCGTTCTATGAAGGCCTGGGCCGCCACTTCTTCAAGATGGACTTCGATCACGTGGACGACCTTACCGCCGTCGGCAAGAAGTCCTTCATCGCCGAACTGATGCCGCGCCAGCCGCTGTACGTGGCCTATCTGCCGGAAGATGCGCAGCAGGTGATCGGTAAGGTGCACACCTCCACCGCGCCGGCACGCCGCCTGCTGGAACAGGAAGGCATGTACTTCGAAGGCTACGTCGACATCTTCGACGCCGGCCCGGTGCTGCAGGCGCGCGTGTCCGAACTGCGCGCCATGCGCGACAGCACGCTGGCCGACATCGGCCCGACCACCGACTGGGATTCCGCCTGCGCGCCGGAGACGGCGGCGGCCGAGCCGATGCTGGTGTCGAACACCACGCTCAAAGATTTCCGCATGATTTTGTCGCATTCGGTGCCGGTCAACGGCGCCGTCGCCTTGCCTGAAGCGGAACAGAAACTCCTGCACTGCAAAACCGGCGACACCGTGCGCACCCTGACTCTCAATCCGAGGAAGAACAATGGCTAACTCAGTGGCAAACATCAGTAACTTCATCAACGGCGAATGGTTCGCCGGTAGCGGCGCCGAGCTGGTGACCATCAACCCGGCCGATGGCAAGCAGACCTGGTCCAGCAACGAGTCCACCGCACAGGACGTGGCGCAAGCGACGACCGCCGCGCGCGCGGCCTTTGAAGCCTGGGCATTGACGCCGCTGGCCGAGCGCATCGCCGTCTGCACCCGCTTCCGCGATCTGCTCAAGCAGGATGCGGAAGAGCTGGCGCTGCTGATCGCCGAAGAAGTGGGCAAGCCGCTGTGGGAATCGCGCACCGAAGTGACCACCATGGCCAACAAGATCGACATCTCGGTACAGGCCCACGGCGCCCGCACCGGCGAGACCAGCAACAAGATCGCCGATGGCGAAGCGGTGCTGCGTCACCGTCCGCATGGCGTGTTCGGGGTATTCGGTCCTTACAACTTCCCCGGCCACCTGCCGAACGGCCATATCGTGCCGGCCCTTATCGCCGGTAACACGGTGGTGTTCAAGCCGAGCGAATACGCGCCGCGCACGGCCGTGAAAACAGTGCAGCTGTGGGAACAGGCCGGCCTGCCGCAAGGCGTGATCAACCTGGTCAACGGCGGCCGCGAAACCGGCATCGCGCTGGGCCAGAGCAAGCTGCTGGACGGCGTGCTGTTCACCGGCAGCTGCCAGACCGGCACCGCGCTGCATAAACAATTCGGCGGCCAACCGGGCAAGATGCTGGCGCTGGAAATGGGCGGTAACAATCCGCTGGTGATCTGGGATGCCAAGGAAGTCGACGCCGCCGTGTTCATGGCCGTGTCGTCGGCATTCATCTCGGCCGGCCAGCGCTGCACCTGCGCGCGCCGTTTAATCCTGCCGACCGGCGCCGCCGGCGACGCCATCGTCGCGCGTTTGGTTGATGTGGCCAGCCGCCTGACCGTCGGCGCTTCCGCTGCGGAACCTGCGCCGTTCATGGGCCCTGTGGTGTCGGCCGCTGTCGCCAAGCGCCTGGTACAGGCGCAGGCGGACCTGGTGGCCAAGGGCGGCAAGCTGCTGCTGGAGATGAAACACCTGGACGCCAACACCGGTTTCGTTTCGGCGGGCATCGTTGACGTCACCGACGCCAAAGGTATTCCGGACGAAGAATGGTTCGGCCCACTGCTGCAGATCATCCGCGTAAACGATTTCGACAGCGCCATCAAGGCCGCCAACAATACCGAATTCGGCCTGGCCTCGGGCCTGATCTCGAACGACGAGAACCTCTGGAAGATCTTCCAGGTGCGCGCCCGCGCCGGCATCGTCAACTGGAATCGTCCAACCACCGGCGCCGCCAGCAGCGCGCCGTTCGGCGGCGTGGGCCAGTCGGGCAACCATCGTCCAAGCGCCTACTACGCGGCCGACTATTGCGCCTATCCGGTCGCATCGATTGAAAACAGTGTCCTCGAAATGCCGGCGAAGCTTTCGCCAGGCATGAACTTCTAAAGGTAGCAGCAATGTCCGCACGCGAATTCAACTTCGACGGCCTGGTCGGCCCATCGCACAATTACGCCGGCCTGTCGTTCGGTAACGTGGCCTCGTTCAGCAACGTCAAGAGCGCCTCCAATCCCAAGCTGGCCGCGCTGCAAGGCCTGGCCAAGATGCGCGCCCTGGCCGCGCGCGGCTTCGGCCAGGCGCTGCTGCCGCCGCAGGACCGTCCGAACTTCCGCCTGTTGCGCAGCATCGGCTTCACCGGTACGGACGCCGAAGTGCTGGCCAAGGCCGCGAAAGAATCGCCGGTGATCCTGGCGTGCGCGTATTCGGCCTCGCCGATGTGGACCGCCAACGCGGCGACCGTCAGCCCATCGGCCGACAGCGCCGACGGCCGCCTGCACTTCACCGCCGCCAACTTGAACAACAAACTGCACCGCGCCTTCGAGCACGTGCAGTCGGCCCGTTCGCTGCGCGCCATCTTCAAGGATGAGAAGCACTTCGCCGTGCACGATGCGCTGCCAGGCACACCGGCCTTCGGCGATGAGGGCGCGGCCAACCACACGCGCCTGTGCCAGGACCACGGCAGCGCCGGCGTCGAGATGTTCGTCTACGGCCGCACCGAGTTCGACGCCGCCGCGACCGCGCCGAAAAAATACCCGGCCCGCCAGACGCTGGAAGCCTCGCAAGCCGTGGCCCGCCTGCATGGCCTGTCGGCTGAACGCACGGTCTACATTCAACAGAATCCCGATGTCATCGACCAGGGCGTATTCCACAACGACGTGATCGCGGTGGGTAACGCCAATGCGCTGTTCTACCACGAGCAGGCATTCGCCGATGAAGCGGGCACGCTCGATCAGCTGCGCCGCGCCATGGCTGGCGTGGGTGCGGACCTGAACGCGATCCGCGTCGATACGGCCCGCGTGCCGGTGGCCGACGCCGTCGCCAGCTACCTGTTCAACAGCCAGCTGCTGAGCAAGGCCGATGGCAAGATGGCACTGGTGATTCCGCAGGAATGCCAGGAAGTCGCTTCCGTGGCATCCTATCTGGAAGGCCTGGTGGCCGGCGGCAGCGCCGTCGACGAGCTGATTCACTTCGACCTGCGCCAGTCGATGCGCAACGGCGGCGGCCCCGCATGCCTGCGCCTGCGCGTGGCGCTGACCGACGCCGAAGCGGCCGCCATGCATCAAGGCGTGGTGATGACCGAGACGCTGTACCATACGCTGGTGGCGTGGGTGGAAAAACACTACCGCGACCGCCTGGAGCCGGCCGACCTGGCCGATCCGCAACTGGCAATTGAAGTGCACACCGCACTTGAGGAATTGAGTCGTATACTGGGACTGCCCGGACTCTACGAATAACCGCCGCGCAGCCATAAGCCGGCGCGGCGCCTGCAACATAAGATACCTATAACGTATTGGAGAAGCATGATGAAGCAAATGCCACAAGACCTGCGTAAGCAAACGCTGGATCTGGTCAACGCAAACAAACCAGCCAGTGAAGTTGGCGCCTCAGTTCCTCAACTCATCAGCGCCTGGCTCGGCGCGCTGGATGATGAAGACTTGGCGGGCACCGTGCCCGATAGCCTGGCGCCTGTCTTGTGGGAGGGCTTCACTCATGCTGCCAAGCGTAGCGGCAGCGGCGCGCAGATCGCCACGCTGCGTTACGACGACGGCCGTGGCGGCAAGGCCACCGCGCTGCTGATCCTCAACGACGACATGCCTTACCTCGTCGACTCCATCGTGATGGCGCTGCGCAAGCTGCACGTCACCGCCAACGGCGTATTGAACGCCGTGCTGCCGGTGGCGCGCAATGCGGATGGCGCAGTGACCGCCGTCGGCCAGGCTGGCGACAAGCTGGAATCGTATGTGCTGGTGCTGCTGTCGGAAGACTTGCAGGCCGCCGAAATCGGCATGCTGGCCGAACGCATCATCATGGTCTCGCGCGACGCCGCCGTGGTGCACCGCGACCGCGCCGCCATGCTGGAACGCTTCAGCAGCATCGGCGCGGAAGCTGCATCGCACGGCGAAGAAGGCCAGGAAGTCGCTGCCTTCCTGGAATGGGCCCGCACCGAAGGCTTCGAGCCGTTCGGCTTTGCCTACTACGCCGTGAAACCAGGCGTGCGTGAACTGGAACGCGATATCCCGAGCCGCATCGGCGTGCTGCAGGACACCTCGCATCCGGTGTACGGCACCTGTCTGGCCAACATCCCTGGCGATTTCGACACGCTGTCGAAGCGCGGCCACACCCTGTCCATCGTCAAGGCCGACGTGGAAGGCACGCTGCACCGCGACCAGCAGCTGGACTTCATCGGCATTCGCCGCACCGACGCGAACGGCGCCATCCTCGGCGAATACTGCTTCGTGGGCCTGCTGACCCGCGCCGCCGCCTCCACCCCGCTGAACCGCCTGCCGTTCGCGCGCGGCCGCGTGGCGCGCGTACTGAGCATCGCCGGCGTGCGCCAGGAAGGCTTCCGCGCCGAGAAGTTCGTCGAGATCCTCGAATCGCTGCCGCGCACCGAAGCGCTGGAAGCGGATCCTGAATGGCTGGCCGAAGTCTGCGGCGCCGTGGTGTCGCTGTACAAGCAGCCGCGCGCCAAGGTATTCGCCCGTCGCGACGTCTACGCGCGCCACCTGAACGTGCTGGTCTACCTGCCGCGCGAGCGTTACAGCGCAAGTGTCGGCTCGGCCCTGGCCAAGGCGCTGCAAGCCAGCTCCGGCGCCCAGCATGTCAGCTCGCAGACCCTGGTGGCCGATGGTCCTCTGGCCCGTGTCTATTTCATCGCCCACGGCGCGCGCTATCCGCTGGATCTGGAAACCGACATCCAGCAGCCGCTGTTGTCGGTGCTGGACGGCTGGCACGACCAGTTCTCCGTATTGGCCGACGCAGTGGCCGACGTGCCGCTGCGCGCCAGCCTGCGCAAGATGTGCGCCACGCTGCCGCCGGACTATGTCGCCGCGACCAAGCCTGCCGCCGCCTTCCATGACCTGGACGCGATCCTGCGCAACACCGATTCCTCGCGCGTAAACGTGCGCATCGAAGCGGACAACGGCTCCACCACCATCCGTCTGTACTCGGTGGACCGCGTGCCGTCGCTGTCGACCATCCTGCCGGCGCTGCAAAATGCCGGCGTGGCGATCGACCGCGAACAGGCGTACTCGCTGCGCGTGAACGGCGAGCGTCACTACGTCACCAGCCTGTCGGTGGACGCCGCCAGCGCGGCCAAGCTGGCCAAGCCGGAAATCGTGCCGGTGGCGGAGGAGCTGTTCTCCGGCCTGTTCAACAACGAAGCCGAAGACGGCCGCCTGAATGGCCTGGTCATCGAAGGCGGTTTGAACGTGCGCGAAGTGCAGCTGGTGCGCGCCTACATGAGCTACTGGCGCCAGACCGGCACCAATTTCTCGGTGCGCTACATGGCTGAAACGCTGCGCACGCAGCCGGCGCTGGTCAAGGAACTGGTGGACGCCTTCCTGCAGCGCTTCGATCCATCGCTGGACGACGCCACCCGCGCCGCCGCGCTGGACAAGGTTGCCGACATCAAGAGCCGCCTGCCGGCCATCAACCACGCCGACAGCGAAGTGGTGCTGGGCGCGATGGCCACGCTGATTACCGCCACGCTGCGCACCAGCTACTTCCAGAACGATCAGAAGGGCGACAAGATCATCTTCAAGTTCGACACCAGCAACCTGGCGCTGGTGCCGGAGCCGCGTCCGTTCCGCGAGATCTTCGTGTTCTCGCGCCGCTTCGAGGGTGTGCACCTGCGCGGCGGCCCTGTGGCGCGCGGCGGCTTGCGCTGGTCGGACCGCATGGAAGACTACCGCACCGAAGTCCTGGGCCTGGTGAAGGCGCAGATGGTGAAGAACGCCGTCATCGTGCCGGCCGGCGCCAAGGGCGGTTTCGTCTGCAAGCAGATGCCGAAGGATGCCGCCCGTGAAGTCATCGCGGCCGAAGGCGAAGCAGTGTACCGCCTGTTCATTTCCAGCCTGTTGGAAGTGACCGACAACCGCGTGCTGGGCAAGATCGTTTCGCCGACCGACACCGTCTGCTACGACGGCAACGACCCGTACCTGGTGGTGGCGGCCGACAAGGGCACCGCAACCTTCTCCGACATCGCCAACGGCATCGCCGTGCAGCGCGGTTTCTGGCTGGGCGACGCGTTCGCGTCGGGCGGTTCCAACGGCTACGACCATAAGAAGATGGGTATTACCGCCAAGGGCGCGTTCGAAGCGGTCAAGCGCCACTTCTACGAAATGGACCACGACATCCACGCCACGCCGGTGACCATGGTGGGCGTGGGCGATATGTCGGGCGATGTGTTCGGCAACGGCGCGCTGTTGTCGCGCAAGCTGAAGATCGTGGCGGCGTTCGACCACCGTCATATCTTCCTCGATCCGAATCCGGACATGGAAGTCTCGTTCAAGGAACGCGAGCGCATGTTCGCGCTGCCGCGCTCCTCGTGGGAAGACTACAACAAGGAACTGATCTCGCAGGGCGGCGGCGTATTCCCGCGCACTGCCCGCACGATCGAACTGTCGCCTGAAATCCGCGCCGTGCTCGATATCGAGGAAACCTCGCTGCCGCCGCAGGAACTGATGCACCGTATCCTGCTGGCGCCTGTGGACCTGTTCTACAACGGCGGTATCGGCACCTATATCAAGTCGTCGGCTGAAACGCACGCGCAGGTCAAAGACCGCGCCAACGACAACATCCGCGTCAACGGCAATGAGCTGCGCTGCAAAGTGGTGTCCGAAGGCGGCAACCTGGGCGCGACCCAGGCCGGCCGCATCGAGTTCGCGCTGTCGGGCGGCCGCATCTTCACCGATGCGATCGACAACTCGGCCGGTGTGGATTGCTCGGACCACGAAGTGAACGCGAAGATGTGGCTGGACGTGGAAATGAACGCCGGCCAGTTGAGCGAAGCAGACCGCAACCGCATCCTGAACGAGATGACCAACGATATCGAACGCCTGGTCCTGCGCGACAATACGCTGCAAACGCAGCTGCTGGTGCGCGAGCTGCAGGCGCAGGCCGACAGCGCAGTGCAGGATGGTTACGCCGCGCTGATCGCATCGCTGGAAGAAGAGGGCGCACTGTCGCGCGAACTGGAGCAGCTGCCATCGGTGGCCGAGCTGGCGCGTCGCAAGGCCGATGGCCGTGGCCTGACCACGCCGGAGCTGGCGGTGGTCATCGCCAACGTGAAGAACCGCTACAAGCGCATCCTGTCGGCGCTGCCGCTGACGGAAAACAGCTGGGCCGAGTCGGTGCTGAAGCCGTATTTCCCGGACCTGCTGGTGGCAACCCGTCCTGCGCTGGCGCACCCGCTGGCTAACGCCATCCTGGCGACCGTGCTGGCGAATGAGTCGGTGAACCGTTGCGGTCCGCTGATGCTGCGCCAGCTGGCCGGCGAACATGGCGTCGATGAAGCGGACGTGATCCTGGCGTGGGGCCAGGCCTGGTCCGCGCTGAATCTGGCGCCGGTGTTCAACGCGCTGGATGCCGACGCATTGAAAGTACCGCGCGCCGTGTCGATCAAGGTCGACGCGCACACCCGCGTGCTGCAGAAGGCTGTAATCGAGGGCGCGCTGTCGGTGCCTGGCGATCAGCTGCAATCCGGTGGCGGCGTGGCGGAGTTGACTGCGTTGTTCGCCCAGGCGGAAACGCTGGCGCAGTTGTCTTCGCTCGACGGCAAATCGGAAGCCGAACTGACGCCTGGATTGCGTCCTGAGTTCACGCGCGCCTGGAAGGCAGTGGACGCCATTGAGTCGGTGGCTGCGTTTGTGTTTGCGGCGTTGTCGGTATCGCGTCCTGCGGGCATGGACTTGCCGGCCTTCCTGCAGGTTGGTCTGGCGCTGCGCACGCAGGTTGGCATCGATACGCTGGAACGCGGCCTGAAACTGCCGGCCACCAGCCGTTCGCAGGAACAGCTGCGCAGCTATGCGCAGAACGCGCTGCGCCGTACGCAGCAACGCTTGCTGTCGCAGGTGTTGAAGCATGCAACCGGCGACCATACTGCGGTGGAGGCGGTGGAAGTCGTCGCCAACACGCTGGGCTTGTCGGGCTATGCGGCGGCGACCGATCTGGAACAGGCCATGCTGGATGTGTGGGCCTTGTCCGAAGCGGTCAACGCCAGCACCACTGTGGCGGCGTAACACGATGAGCGATTTGCCAGCAGCATTGCCGGCGCCCGTAAGGGCGCTGGCGGAAGCGGACTTCAGCGCGGTCGCCGGGCGCTTCACGGCGGCCGGTTTCGCGGTCACCGAGCCGGCGGACGGAATCATCACGATCAAGGCCGCCAGCGAAGCGGCAAGCGCGGCGCGCCCTGCGGTGCTGGTCTCGGTCGGCGTGCATGGCGACGAGACGGGACCGATTGAAGTCGTGGCCTATCTGCTGGACGCCTTGTCGCATCAGCCGTCCGCGCTGGCGGTGGACCTGATGCTCTGCGTCGGCAACATCGGCGCCATCCGCGCTGGCAAGCGCTTCATCGATGCAGACTTGAACCGCATGTTCCGCGCCCAGCGCGGCACGCTGGAAGGCACGGCGGAAGCTGCGCGTGCCGATGACATGATCGCCGCCACCAGCGCGTTCTTCAAAGACGCAGGTCCGGTGCGCTGGCATCTCGATTTGCACACGGCCATCCGGCCATCGGTGTATCCAACCTTCGCCATCGTGCCCGAGCTGATTCCCGACGCGGCGCGCGGTCAGTTGATCGATTGGCTGGGCCTTGCCGGCATTGGCGCCATCATCATGAATCCGGCGTCGGTGGGCACCTACAGCTACTACTCGGCCGAGCATCATGGGGCGGCCGGCACCACCATCGAATTGGGCCGCATCGGCACACTGGGTCAGAACGATCTGGCGCAGTTCAAGGACGCCTCGCAGGCGCTGGATGATCTGCTGCGTGGAGCGCCCAAGCGCGAGGGCACGCAGCGGCCGCACATCTACAACACCGCACGCCAGATAATCAAGTTGAGCGACCAGTTCCAGATGGCCTTCGGCAAAGAGACGCACAACTTCACCGCCATGAAACAAGGTGAAGAGATCGCGCGCGATGGCGATACGGTTTATATGGTGCAGTTCCCGGAGGAGCTGGTGGTGTTCCCCAATCCCGACGTGCGTGTGGGCCTGCGCGCGGGCTTGATGGTGGTGCGTGTCGGTTGATCTTTACCGGTCTTTACACATCGGTGGCTCATCTATGCGTGAAATGGTTCGTTAACAGGACAGTGTCCTTAACAACGGAGTAAGAACCATGAGCACAGCAATCAGCAGCATTTCCAGCAGTAGCGCAGCCAGCGCTACTTCCTTCGACCCGGCAAAAGGCGCAGCGCGCCTGGCGGCCAAGGTATTCGGCGAGATGGACGCCGACACCGACGGCAAGGTGAGTAAAGACGAATTCGTCAAAGGCCTGGAGTCCAAAGGCGTGTCGACGGAAGACGCCACCAAGCAGTACGCCGCCATCGACAAGGAAGGCACCGGCTCGATCACGCAGGACGACCTGACCTCCGCCATCAAAAGCGGCGACTTCAAACCACCACGCCCACAAGGCGCCGAAGGCCAGCAAGCCAGCGGCGGTGCAAAGGGCGGCGGAGGTGGCGGCGGTAGCGTCAGCGGCTCCAGCAGCGCCACCAAAACCTACGAAGCCGCCGACAAGAACGAAGACGGCACCGTCACCCAGCAAGAACAACTAGTCTACGACCTGGCCCAAGCCAACAAAGCCGCCGCCAGCGCCACCACAAGCAACGCCAACCTCGGCAACAACGTCGACGCCATGGCCTGAACGCTTGCGCTACACTGAGGTTTTCTGCGACTGGGAGATGGTGATGGCGCTTTCGATGTATGAGGTGACGGTGCCCGTGTTTGTGCGGGGCTTGAAGGTGTTGGCGGATTTGCTGACGAAGGCGGAGGAGCATGTCGAGCAGCGGGGCTCGGTGCCCGATGCCATGATTTCGGCGCGGCTGGCCGACGATATGTTGCCGCTGTCGGCGCAAGTCCAGCGCGCCAGCGATACGTCCAAGATGTCGGTGGAGCGCCTCAGCGGCGTGCCGGCGCCCAAGTTCGAAGATAACGAAACCTCGTTCGACCAGCTGCGCCAGCGCATCGACAACACCATCGCCTATCTGGAAAGCGTGCCCGCCGGGCAGTTCGACGGCAGCGAGCAGCGCACCATCACGCTCAACTTCGGCGGCTTCCCGGATTTCACCGGCGCCAGCTACCTGCTGACGTTTGCGCTACCCAACTTCTACTTCCACGTCGCCACCGCGCACGACATCCTGCGCAACCAGGGCGTGCCGGTCGGCAAGCGCGATTACTTGGGGACGTTTGCTTAAGAACGAACGATCAGGGCAGTCAGGGTCAGAGCCAGGCCGACCAGCACCATGGCGGCGCCGGTGACGGCGGCCGGATGGAAACGGCGGGATACGGTCGGGATTTTTTTGATCGGCATGGCTGGCTCCTTCTTGGCTCTTAGTAACAGTTGGCTCAAGAGTAACCTGCACCCTGTTTGCAATCTAGACATGCCGCTGTATCAAAAGTAAGCACATGTAACGGGGTTGTATTTCTGGCACAAAATACCTGTAGGGGCCGCACGCCGGAAAGCCCTATAATCGCTGTGTTTTTGCCCGTACATATATCTCCCACAAGGATTGCCTGTGAACCAAACGCTGGTCCAGAAACTGACCCGTACCAAGCTGGTCGATAACAAAAAAGAAGAACACGCTCCAAGCAGCAGCAATACCCTGCACCGCTCTGTAGGCTTGTTTCCCCTGACGATGATCGGCGTCGGCGCCACCATCGGCACCGGCATCTTCTTCACCATGGTGGAGGCCGTGCCAAAAGCCGGCCCTTCCGTGATCCTGTCCTTCCTGATCGCCGCCATCACCGCCGGCCTGACCGCGCTGTGCTACGCCGAACTGTCGTTCCGCATTCCCGCCTCCGGCTCCTCGTATTCGTTCGCGTATGCGACGGTGGGCGAGTTCCTGGCCTTCATCATGGCCGCCTGTTTGTTGCTGGAATATGGACTCGCGGCCAGCGCGGTGGCGATCGGCTGGTCGGACTACCTGAACAACTTCCTCAACAACGCCTTCGGCTGGCACATCCCGGAAATGCTGCGCACGCCGAGCATCGTCTCCACCGCGCACGGCATCGAATTCCGGCCGGGCCACATCAACCTGCCGCCGATCATCCTGGTGTGCCTGTGCTGCCTGCTGCTGATCCGCGGCGCCAAGGAATCGGCCACCACCAACGCCGTCATGGTGCTGATCAAGCTGGCGATCCTGATCTTCTTCGTGGTGATCGCCTTCAGCGGCTTTGACATCAACAACTTCCACCCGTTCTTCAGCCCGGACGGCGGCACCCACTACACCGGCATGGCCGGCGTGACGGCCGCTGCGGCCACCGTGTTTTTCTCCTTCATTGGCCTGGACACCGTGGCCACCGCTGGCGAGGAAGTCCGCAATCCCACCCGCAACGTACCGATCGGCATTCTGGCCGCGCTGGGCATCGTCACCGTGTTCTACATGCTGGTGGCGGTGGCCGCCATGGGCGCGCAGCCGGCGGCCAAGTTCGCCGGGCAGGAAGCCGGCTTGGCCGTGATCCTGCAAAACGTTACCGGCCAGACCTGGCCGGCGCTGGTGCTGGCGGCGGGCGCCGTGATCTCGGTATTCAGCGTGACGCTGGTCACCATCTACGGCCAGACCCGCATCCTGTACGCGATCTCCAAGGACGGCCTGATTTCGCCGGCCTTCAAGAAGGTCAGCCCGCGCACCGGTTCGCCGGTGCACAACACGCTGATCGTCTGCGTGGTGGTGGGCCTGGTGTCCGGCTTTGTCGACGCCACCTTCCTGTGGGACATGGTCAGCATGGGTACGCTGACGGCGTTCAGCGTGGTGTCGCTGGCGGTGCCGGTGATGCGCCGCAAGGTGGGGGCTTCGACAGAAAAAGGTTTCCGCGTGCCGGGCGGTCCTTACCTGGTGCCGGGCCTGAGCATCGCGGCCTGTCTGTACCTGATGTTCGGTTTGTCGCTGACGACCTACACCGTGTTTGCGATCTGGATGACGGCGGCGGTGCTGACTTACTTCCTGTATGGCATGCGTCACTCGCGCCTGAACTAAGGCTGCGAACGTTAAAAAGCCCCGGCCGCTTACGCGTGCCGGGGCTTTTTTCAATTCTGCGCAGTAGCTTGAGAGCTTACTCTTCTGCTTTGGCTTCTGGCTTGCCGCCGAGGTACAGGCGCAGCACCAGGCCGGACAGGGCGATTGCAGCAGGCAGGTTTTCGATAATGGTCAGCATGGTATTTCTCCTTGGATTTGAATGAATTAGCCGCGGGAAGCGAAGTAGCGGAGTTCGGCGGACAGGCTCGGCGAGTGCATTTCGCAGTCGTTCGCCAAGCTATTCAGCCACCAGATGGTTTCTTCTTTGTTGCGCTGCGATACAACCGGCTGGACAGCGAACAGTGCGGCCATCAACTGGCGGGCGGCGTTGGCAATATTGGCGAAGTAGCCAGTGTCAGCAAAGGTGGTGTAGGTCGTTGCGCTCATCAGAAGCTCCATAAATGTTCGTTTGATGCGTTGCAGTATGCGCCTGCTTCAGTAATAAATAAACTTTAGATTTATGATGCGCGATATAAGTTTTCGATATAACTCTACATTTTCCCTATGAGAAACCATTGCTACACGGCAGTAAAATGGCACTGATATTTTTCTTGGTGAAACTACCTTCAGGTATCATTACTGTCCATTTAGCAATAATTTGACGGAGTCGGGATGTCCTTGCGCACGAAATTGATGCTGGCGTTGTTGTTGACCGGACTGGCGGCGGTGGCGATGGTGGGCGGCCTGGCCTACGTCGGCATGACCAAGAAAGTGGACAGCATCCGGCGCGAGCAGGCGGCCGAGCATTTCCACACCGCCGTCAGCACCTATGTGCAGCAGTACGGCAGCTGGGAGCAAAGTCCGGGCAAGCGCGGTTTCGACGAATTCATGCGCGCCAGCCAGCCGCCGCGCGGCGAGGAGCAGGGACCGCCGCCTCCTCGTCCTGAAGAAGGCGAGGGCGACCGCGAAGGCCGTCGTCCGCCAACCGGCCGTGGCGGCGAGCCGCCGTTCCGCTTCATCCTGGCCGATCATGATTTCCGCGTGCTGCTGGGCGCCGGCGTGTACCAACCGGGCGAGCCGTTGCCCGAGGCTGCGCGCAAGGATGCGCGGCCGGTGATGGTGGGCGGCAGCGTGGTCGCCTACGTGTCGCCGGAGGGCGTCATCACGCCGAGCAAGCAGGAACTGCAATACCTGGCGGCGATGCGCGATGCGCTATGGTTCGGCGTCAGCGGTGCGGCAGTGCTGGCGCTGGTCCTCGGCCTGCTGCTCGGCCGCAGCCTGGGCCGCACGCTGAGCCACCTGACCGGCGCCGTGCGCGCGATGCACGGTGGCTCGCTGTTGCAGCGCGTGCCGGTCGAGGGCAAGGATGAAGTGGCCGAACTGGCTGCCGCCTTCAACGACATGAGCGCCCAGTTGGCGCGCTCCCACGAGGAGCTGAGCGAGTCGCACCAGACCATCCTGGCGCAGGCCGAGCAGATGCGCGAGCTCAGTGTGCGCGACGCGCTGACCAAGCTACACAACCGCCGCCACTTCGACGAGCAGGCCACCACGCTGTTCAGCCACGCGGTGCGCCACAAGCGTCCGTTGAGCGTGGTGATCGGTGATATCGATTTCTTCAAGCGCATCAACGACCAGTTCTCGCACGCGACCGGCGATGTCGTGTTGCGCCAGGTCGGCGAGATCCTGCGCAGCCATATGCGCTTGAGCGATCTGGTGGCCCGCTATGGCGGCGAGGAATTCGTCATCGCCTTCCCGGAGACCGAACTACCGCAGGCAGCCGCCTTGTGCGACAAGCTGCGCGGCATCATCGAATCCTTCCCATGGCACCAGGTGCATCCGGACCTGAAGGTGACGATGAGCATGGGCGTGTACGCCGACCTGGCAGCCGGCACGGCGGAAGCGATGCTGCAGAAGGCCGACGCACTACTGTACCGGGCCAAGGAGACGGGCCGCAACCGCGTCTGCTTCGCTGCTTGATTGATTATTTGCGGCGGTCCAGCCAGCGGCCACCGAACATGGTGCAGATCAGCGCCGCCACAATCAGCGCGGTGCCCGCCCACTGCCACACGGAGATGACATCGCCCAACGCCAGCATGCCGGAAGCGATGCCGATCACCGGCACGCCAAGGCTGAACGGCGCCACGCGATTGACCGGATGGCGCTTCAGAAGCCGCGTCCACATCGCATAGCCGATGATGGTGGACATCCAGCCGACATAGGCCACCGCGATCCAGGTGGTGAACGGCGCATCGACCCACTGCCAGCGCGTAGCCGGATCATCGAAGGTCAGCGACAGCAGGACGAACGGCACAATCGGCACGGCGCCGCACCACACGATGAAGCTGATGACTTCGAAGTCCGGCGTCTCCTTCTGCGCGCGGCGTACCACGATATTCGACACGGCCCACATGGCGGCGCCGGCCAGACACAGTACAAAACCGGCCGGCGTGATCTCGGTGGTGGTGACCGCGCGCAGCGAGCTCGCGGCAAAGCAGAGTAGTCCCAGCGCCGCCAGCAGCAGCCCCGCCATCAGCGCGCGGCTGGTGTGCTCCTTCAGTAGCAGGAAGCCGAAGATGGCGGTGAAGAACACCTGCGTCTGCAAAATCACCGACGCCAGCGAAGCCGACATGCCAACCTGCAGCGACAGGAACAGCAGCCCGAACTGCCCCACGCCCTGGCTGAGTCCATACGCGATGACCCACTTCGGCGCCAGCTTCGGCGGACGGATGAAGATAATCAGCGGCAGGATGGCGAACACGTAGCGCGCGGCGCCAAGCTGGAACGGCGTGAGGTTGCGCAGGCCTACTTTCATGGCGACGAAGTTGGTGCCCCAGATGAGGACCACCACCAGGGCCGAAAGCAGGTCGCGGGTGCTGAGTTGAGAGGACGATGAGTTCATCGCCCCATAGTATCAGTCCTTAGCTGACATCGCGCAGGATCGCTTCGCTGTGGATGATGATTTTGACGGCATCCGCTTGCAGCAGGCGGATGCGGCGCTGGACCAGCGGCCAGCCGGACCATGGCACGGCGTTGGTGTCCGGCGTTGGCGATGACAGCGGCGAGAGGGGCTTCATCAGCGGCTCAGCGTCGGCCTGGCTCGGCGCCAGCGCACGTTCCAGCACGGCCACCACCTGGTCGTGGCTTTCGGCCAGCATGGCGTTCACCGGGGCCGCCGGCAGTTCTTTCACATGCCGGCGCAGGATGGCGCGCAGCGCCGCCACGTGCGCCACCAGCAGGTAGTTCTGCACGATGAACAGGTTGATGTCCTCCACCGCGCGCTGCTTGCTGGACGGCTCGTCGAGCATGCGCACCAGCGCGGAGCTGAGCGCGGCCAGGCTGTCCATCAGCCGCTTGCGCTCGATGCGGTAGGCGAAATCGTCCTTGCCTTTGCCCTGCAGCAGATCGAAGCTGGCCTGCATGTAGCGCAGGTTCACATCGAGCACGTTGCGCACCAGGCGCGGCAGGCTTTGATATTCCCAGTTCGCCAGCACGAAGCTGAACGCCGTCGCCACGGCCGCGCCGATGAAGGTGTCCACTAAGCGTTCCATGATGAGGTCATGATTGCCGGGGGCGATCAGGTGCATCTGCAGCAGGATCATGATCGATACCGCGATGGCCGCGTAGCGGTAGCGCAGGTAGATGAAGGTGGGCGTGGCCACCGTCGCCAGCACCAGGATGCCCAGGATCGCCGCCGGATGATTGAGGAACTTGATGATCAGCGCCGTGATCACGCAGCCGATGATGGTGCCGATGATGCGGTCGCTGCGACGCTGCTTGGTCATGCTGAAGCTGGGCTTCAGGATAATCACGATGGTCAGCACGATCCAGTAGCTGTGCGCCGCATACGGCAGCATGGCCGCCACCGCCAGGCCGACCGAAATCGCCATCGCCACCCGTAGCGAGAAGCGGAAGATCGGCGAGTCCCAGCGCAGGTGCGAGAGGATCATGCGCAGCTCGTACTTCTGCTGCGACAGGAAGGGACCCATGTCGGCGTCGGCCCAGAACGGCGTGGTGTCGTAGGCCTTCTGGCTGGCCTGGTGCAGTTCGCCGATCATCTTGATGATGGCGCGGATCTTGTTGCGCTGCGCGCGCAGCACGGCCAGCGCTTCCTGCTGCGGCTTGCCATCGTCGATGCGCTCCTGCAGCGCGGCCAATTCGGCTTCGATGGCGTCCAGCTCCGGCTCATAGCTGATCTCGGGGAAGGAGGACTTCTTGCGCGTGACGTCGTAGGCCACCGATTCGATATCGCGCGCGGCCTTGTAGGCCAAATCGTGCAGCGTGCGCAGCACCGGCGAATCGACCAGGTGGGTGCGCAGCAGGGCGTAGTCGGTGTGGGTGGACAGGATCAGTTCATACAGGTCCAGCATGCAGACGTGCACCTGCACCACGATGGCGTCCTTGACGTTGTTGTGGGCGCGCAGGATCAGGTCGCGCGATGCTTGCTGGCGGTCCGCCAGCAGGCTTTGATGGCGGATCAGTTTATTGAATTGTTCGGTGAGGTTGTAGCGCGTGTCGTAGAAGTCGGCCTTGATGTCGATGTAGGCCGCCAGTTCGAATAGCGCTTCGGCCAGCACCTGCTGCTTGATGCGGTGGCGCAGTATCCACGACACGCCCATGGCATACGCCAGATAGGCCACCGCACCCAGCGTGAACAGGCCGGTGTGGATGAAGGATTCGCGCGCCGTCATCGAGTGTTCCATCGACATGGTCATGATGAACAGCGTGGCCAGTTGCAGCGGCATGGACTTGCGGCCGTAGACCACCATCATGCAGGCGGCAAAGCTGATCAGCACCAGCATCGTCATCAGCAGCCAGTGGTAGGGCGCACACAGGCTGATGAGCAGCGTCACGGCGCTACACAGCAGCACCGAGGCGCTCATCTCGTTGAACTTGTGGCGCAGTGGGCTGGGCATGTCCATCAGCGCCGTGCACAGCGCGCCGATGCACACCGTCATGGCGGTCGTCATGCCGGCGAATTGCAGCGTAATCAGGGTGACGCCGACCAGGCCCGCGGCAAAGCGCAGTCCAAGATAAAAATAATGGCTGTAGAAGAAGGTGCGCAGGTTGAGTGCGTAGTGCATGGCTATGGCCTTGTGGGCAGCTTGCATGCGCACCGCAGGATCGCCACGGTGCGCATGGAGGTAACGCGGTGTTATTTAGAAGACGGACAGCACGGGGTAGCGGCGCCATTCCGGCTCGGCGTGGCGCTTGCCGTTGGCGAAGATGAAGCCCAGCACCGCGTCCTGGTCCGACAGCAGGGCCGGATTGGCGGCCTTCCACGCTTCGAATTTCGCTTTCAGTTCAGGCTCGGTTTCCAGCATTTCCATGGCCAGGTCTTCGAACACGTAGTCCGAGAACGCTTCCTTCTTTTCCAGCACGCTGTTGAAGAAGCCCCAGCGGAAGAAGGAGTCGTGGCCCAGCGGTTCCAGGGTTTCGACGGCGTAGCGGGCGTTGGCCTGCTTGAGCGGGATGAAGTAGTCGCCCGGCTGCACGGTGAAGCTGCCGGTGCGTGCTTCCAGCTGCACGTCGTCGTGGTACATATGGCCTTCGTAGGCGTTCGGGCGCGAGGTCACGGCGGCGATGTGGTAGTACTGCGCTTCCACCGTCGAGACTTCGTCGAAGCGGGCCATGTCGACGCCGTTCCATTGCAGGCGCTCGATGGCTTCGCGCCAGGCTTGCGGCACGATGTAGCCTTTCGGCGCGCACACGGTGGCCGACGGCACGAAGCTGTTGTAGTAGGCGATGTCCTTTTCCCACGGCTTGCTGCGGTCGTAGGACAGGCGCTGGTAATCGCCCAGCAGGCTGGCGCTGCGCTGGGCTTCGTAGCCTTTGAAGCGGAAGGTCGACGGGCTCGTTTCGTCCATCTTCCAGTTGACGGTCCACTCGGTGGCGTTGGCCGCCTGCTCTTTGGCGTCGGCGCGCAGCTGCTTGATCTGCTCACCGTATTGCACGGTGAAGGCCATGGTCACGTCCAGCAGGGCGCGCATGGAATCGTAGCGGTCCTTGTAAGGCTTGAGCATATGCGTTTCCGGCATGAAGCCGATCACGTGGTGCAGGGCGGCGAAGCCGGTCGAGAAGCGCGGTACTTCGAGGAATTCGGCGATGCCGTCGTCCGGCGTGTCTTTCACCGGATTGACGTAAGGGCAGGTCGGCCAGCCCTTGGCTTCCATCTCTTTGTAGATGTGCGGCAGCATGGTCGAACGCAGGAAGGGACCGAGGCCGTAGCCCAGCTTGTCCGCCTGCGTGTGGATCAGGGTCATGGTGTACGGGTAGTCGGCGCCGTTGGAAGTGTGGGTGTCGACCATCACGTCCGGGTCCCAGCTGGTGAGCAGCTGGTTGAAGATGCGCGCGTTGAGCGTATCGCATTTGACGAAGTCGCGGTTCAGGTCGAGGTGGCGGCTGTTGCCGCGGAAGCCGAACTGCTCCGGACCGTCCTGGTTCACGCGCGAGGTGTTGGCGCGGTTCAGCGCACCGTCCACGTTATACAGCGGCACGAACAGCAGCACGGTGTCGCCCAGCGCCGCCAGCTTGGCCGGATCGAAGCACAGGTCGCGCACGATGGCCATGCAGGTGTCCACGCCTTCGGGTTCGCCGGGGTGGATGCCGTTGTTGTTGAAGAAAACGGTGCGGCCTGCGGCCTTGATCTCGTTGCGGTCATGGACGCCGTCGGCGCTGACCACGCCCGCGTGCACCGGAATGCCGCCGTCGGACACGCCTATCTGTTCAAACCGCAGCACTTGCGGAAAGCGTTGCGCCAGTTCTTCGTAGAAGGCGATGCATTCGCTCCATGTGGTGGTCTGGTTTTGATTGCCTTTTTCATAAGGCGTAGGCATGTCTGGGTGCATGGTCGTCTGGATCTCAGAGGGTGTTGTTGGGAGGTCGGGCTGGATAAGCCCGCCGAATTGTATCATCGTGCCCGTTTTTTGAGCGCCGGCAGGTGGAGCATTGAGTTGCTTCAAGGAAAAGACTTGCCGATGATGTTCTACTGGCCTGGTGTCTACTTTGCCGGGAGAACAGCATGAATTATGGCGTGCGGACGGTTGCGGTGGTGGTCTTGCTGGCGCTGGCGTGCAAATGGGGCGTGGCGCAGATCGGGCCGCGCTATGTGCTGGAGCTGCCCGGCCAGGCCGGCGCTAAGGTGGGCATGGCGCAGGGAAGCGTGCAGCTGGCCGGCGCTGGCTTGGCGCTGATCCGCTTTCAGGGCCTGAGCATCCTGGCGGTGGAGGCCGACAGCGAGGCCTACGCCGAGCAGGCGGTGCGCGACTGGCCGGCGGCCGACCTGCTGCTGGTGCTGCCGGCCGGCGCCGGGCGTTACGGCGGGCTGGCGCCATTGCGGGCGCTGCGCGGCGATGTGCCGGTGATTGTCGCCGAAGGAGCGGAGGTGGCCGGCGCCGGCGGCGCGGCGGGCCTTGCGGACGGCGTGCCGCAGCTGTATCCGATGCAGGTGTGGAATACGCTGGACTTGCGCAAGCAGAACACGCGCCTACGGGTGACGGCCATGGCGGGCGCACCGGGCACGCGCGGCGTGGCGGGCTTCATGCTGGAGGTGGGCAACAGCCGCGCTTCTTATCGCGTGTATGTCGGATGTATGGAGGATGAAACCGGCACGCTGGCGCAGCGCCTGCCGGGTGCGGACCTGGCGCTGCTGCCGGCGCGCGGTGCGCCGTTGCTGCTGGCGCTTAATCGCGGAGCACCGGGCAAAGGAGAACCGGCCGCATTGACGGCGGCCGGTTATGCATTCACGGCGCTGCGGCGTTGATTACTTCTTGGCGGTGGTCTCGACCCAGGTGGCGTAGGTGTCGATGAACTTCTTCAGGAACTGCTTGGTGCCGTCGTTGTTGAGTTTGCCGTCCGCCCCGAGCAGGTTGGCGGCGCCGCCGATATAGGCTTCCGGCTGCTGCAGCAACGGCATGTCGAGGAACACCAGCGACTGGCGCAGGTGGTGGTTGGCGCCGAACGCGCCGGTGGCGCCAGGCGACACGCTGACGATGCCGGCCGGCTTGCCGCTCCACACGCTGCTGCCGTAGGGACGCGAACCGACGTCCAGCGCATTCTTCAGCGCGGCCGGGGTCGAGCGGTTGTATTCGGGCGTGAAGAACAGCACGCCGTCGTATTCCTTGATGCGGTCGCGGAACTGCGTCCATGCCTGCGGCGCCACGGCGCCGTTCTCTTCCAGGTCCTGGTTATAGATCGCCAGCTCGCCGATTTCAATGATGTCCAGCGCTAGCGAAGGCGGCGCCAGCGCAATGACTTCGTGGGCGAATTTGCGGTTGATCGAATCCTTGCGCAAGCTGCCGATGACTACGGCGATTTTCTTCGCGGGCATGACATCTCCTGATGGTTGGTGAGCGGAAGCATTAATGTAACCGATCCAAAGAAAAAGCCACGCCGCATTACTGGGGCGTGGCTTCTATTCTGAGGGCGGGACGCTTATTCGGCGTTCATTTCCTTCAGCAGGTTGTTGGCGTGGTCGACGTGTTTCATGTTCCACAGGATGTAGCGCAGGTCGACCTGGATGTCGCGGGTCATGGCCTTGTTGAAGTCCCAGTCGGAAATGATGGAGTCCAGCGTGCCGTCGAAGGCCAGGCCGATCCACTCGCCCTTGGCGTTCAGCGCGGCCGAACCGGAGTTGCCGCCGGTGATGTCCAGCGTGGCCAGGTAGGCCACCGGCACCGACTTCAGCACAGGGTCGACATACTTGCCGAAGTCCTTGTCCTTGATGGCTTTCAGCTGCGCGGCAGGGGCGTTGAATTCGCCGGTGCCGGTGGCCTTGGCTGCGACGCCGGCCACGGTGGTGAAGGCGTTCCAGTTGCTGCCGTCCGAACCCGGCACGCGGCCGGCGATCTTGCCGAAGGTTACGCGCAGGGTGCTGTTGGCGTCAGGGTAGACCGCCTGGCCCTTGCTGTGCATGTAGGCGATCTTGGCCTTCATGTAGGTGGCGTAAGCCTGTTGCAGCTTGCCGCCCAACTCCTCGTCCTTGGCTTCGGTCGCCATGTCCGATTCGTACAGCGCCACGGCAGCCTTGATCAGGCTGTCGTCGCTGGCCTTGAAGTCGGCCGGCTTGCGATCCAGCCAGGCCTTGCGCTCGTTGGCGTCGCCCAGCTTGGTGCCGGCGTACAGCTTGTCCAGCGCCGCCTGCAGTTCGGCCTTGCTCATGCCGTCCTTGATGCCGACCACGCTGTCGAAACCGGCGTAGCGTTGCGCCGCCGGTTGCGCGGCGTACTTGACCAGGCTGTTCAGCACCAGCGCCTTGTCGACCTTTTCATCGTAGTTGCGGACCAGTGCATCGACCGACGCCTTGATGCGCGGCACATCGCGCACCTGGTAGCCGGACTTGCGCTCGACGTCGTCCTTGGTGTTTTCATTGGCCAGGCGGTACAGCACGCGCGCCGTGTTCAGCAGGCGTGGACGCGCTGGTGCGAACAGGGTGTCGCGCTGGATTTCGGCGTCGCGCAGAGCGATCAGCTTTTCCACCTGCTCGACGTCGCCGGCGTATTCGGCCTTGCGCTTGGCGTCGGCGTTGATCCAGGTCTTCAGCGCTTCGTGCTCGGCGGTTTTACGCTTGAGCATGTCGCTGCCGGCGTAGGAATCCAGCATGCCCTGGCGGTTCTTGTAGTAGTTGTTGATGCTGGCCACCTGCGACGCGTACTTCAGCGCGGTGTCCTTGTTGTCCTTGGTGGTCTCGGCGATGATGGCCAGGTTTTCCGCCGACGACTTCACGAACGTTGGATAGCTCCAGTCGAAGGTGTACGCCACTTCCGACGGCAGGCGGTGACGGTTGGTGCGGCCAGGGTAGCCCAGCACCATCACGAAGTCGCCTTCCTTGCTGCCTTCCTTCGCCAGTTTCAGGAAGTGCTGCGGCAGGTAAGGCACGTTGTCCTTGCTGTAGTCGGCGGCCTTGCCGTCCTTGCTGACGTAGGCGCGGTAGAAACCGTAGTCGCCGGTGTGGCGCGGCCACATCCAGTTGTCGGTGTCGCCGCCGAACTTGCCCACGCCTTCAGGTGGCGCGTGCACCAGGCGCACGTCGCGGATTTCCAGTTGCTTGATCAGGTAATACTCCAGGCCGCCGTAGTAGGACGACACCGTGCAACGGTGACCGGCGTCTTTTTCGCACTCGGTCTGCAGGGCCTTCTGGTTCTTCTCGATCGCATCGCTGCGCTGCTTGCCGTTGAGCTTGGCCACGGCCGGGGTGACGACCTGCTTGCTGACGTCGGTCACGGCCTTGGTCACGAAGATGCGGCTGCCAGGGGCGGCCGGCAGTTCTTCGCCCAGGGTGCGCGCCAGGAAGCCGTTGGCCAGCAGATCGCGTTCCGGCGTCGAGTTGTGGGCGACGCTGCCGTAGACGCAATGGTGGTTGGTGGCAACCAGGCCCTGCGGCGACACGAAGGAGGCCGAGCAACCGCCCAGGCTGACGATGGCGCCCATCGGGAACTCGGTCAGTTTGGTCAGGTTGGCGGGGTCCAGCTTGAGGCCGGCGGCTTTCAGTTGCTTGGCTACTTGTGGCAGCTGTTGCGGCATCCACATGCCTTCGTCGGCATAGGCTGCGTTGCTCAGGATGGCGAGCGCGATCAGGGATTTTTTCATTGTCTCTTCTACTGTGGTTGAACGGCGCTAGAAGTATAACAATAAAAAAAGGCAATTCCGGGGTCAGGTCCTCCATTGCTACACGAGCCCTGCCGTAGCGGTCGCTACGGCAGGGCTCGTGTAGCAATGGAGGACCTGACCCCGGAATTGTTTAGTCAGCCTTGATGGCTTCGATCTGGATCGCCAGTTTTACTTCCGGCGAGAAGTTCGGCAGGCCATAGTTGAGGCCGAAATCGCTGCGCTTGAATTCGGCCGAGGCGTCCGCGCCGCAGACTTCCTTCTTGTAGCGCGGATGCATGATGCACTTGAACTTGTCCACTTTCAGCGAGACCGGCTTGGTCACGCCCAGCAAGGTCAGCTCGCCTTCCACGCCGACCAGCTTGTCGCCGTCGAACTTGAACGATTTGCTGGTGTAGGTCACGGTCGGGAACTTGGCGACGTTGAACATCACGTCATCCTTGGCGTGCTTGTTCATGGCGTCGAGACCGAAGTCGATCGAGTCCGCCTCGATCTTGATATCCAGCGCGCCGGTCTTGGCCGCGCGATCCATCGTAACCGTGCCGCTGGTCTTGTTGAACTTGCCGCGCCATACCGAAATGCCCATGTGGTCGGCCTCGAAGC
The DNA here is from genome assembly GCF_054461335.1 of Duganella paludis. NCBI lineage: Bacteria > Pseudomonadati > Pseudomonadota > Betaproteobacteria > Burkholderiales > Oxalobacteraceae > Duganella > Duganella paludis. Next base: position 2,511,160 of record NZ_CM136922.1, on the reverse strand, counting down.
TCGGGAAGGTGTGCGTCGGGTCGATGTTGTAGGTAGCGGCGATGGACGAGCCGGCCGACATGGCCAACAGCGTTGCGATCACGATTTGTAATTTCATCTTCTGGTCTCTCTTTGTGGTCAGTGGTTTTATTATGCTGCTTACTGCGCTACTACGTGGAACTTGATGGCGACGTCGTCGGCAACCATGCTGGTGTCTTTCCATTCGCCTTCGCCGATATTGTAGGCCAGGCGCTTGATCGGCACCGCGCCGTCGAACACCTGGGTCTTGCCGTCGGCTTTCACGGTCAGCGGGAAGCTGACGTCGGTGGTCTTGCCCTTGATGGTGAGCTTGCCGGTGACGGTCAGCTTGCCGGCGCCGGCCGGCTTGATCGAGGTCGAGACGAAGGTGGCTTTCGGGAACTGGGCGGCGTTGAACCATTCCTTCTTGGTCACTTCCTTGTTGTACTCGGGATCGCCCAGGTCCATGCTGGCGGTTTCCACTTCCACCGTGGCTTTGGCGGCGTCCGGCTTGGCGGCGTCGTAGTCGATGGCGGCGGTGAATTTCTTGAACTTGGCGTCGATCGGCACGTTCATTTGCTTGAAGGTGGCGGTGACGGTGCTCTTGGCCGGATCGGTTTTCAGGGCGGCGGCGCTGGCGGCGAAGGCAACGCCGAGCAGGGAGACGAGGGCGATTTTTTTAACGGTATTCATGGTGGGCTCCAGTATGGGAAATTACAGCGGCAGCATGCGTTTCAGCGTGACGTCGCGGTCGATAAAGTGATGCTTGAGTGCGGCCAGGGCGTGGGCCACTACCGCTGCGGCCATCGTCATGGTCAGAACATAATGTACGGTTTTTAAAGTTGCCTTAAGTTCAGGATCCGGCGCGATCACGGCCGGCATCTGCCACAGGCCCAGGTACACCACCGGCACGCCGGCCGCATACGAGTACAGGTAGCCCGAGATCGGCACGGCGAAGATCAGGAAGTACAGCAGGACATGCATGCCTTCGGCGATCTTGTGCTGCCAGGCCGGGATCGACTGCAACGGCGGCGGCGGGCGGTTGGCCTTGCGCCACAGGATGCGGATCGCGGCCAGGAACAGCACCGTCACGCCCATCCACTTGTGCCAGGAGAAGTACTTGAGCTTGGTGGGCGAAAAGCCCGGAATCGCGACCATGGACAGGCCGAGGAAGAAAGTGGCGATGATGAGCAGGGCGACCAGCCAATGCAGCAACATCGCGATTTTGGTATAGCGTTGCATAAAACGGCTCCGGAGAAATAGTACGTGTTAGGACTAATATACCAAAGAAATCCAATGCGTGCTTGTCGAGGCGTAAAAAAGCCCCGGGGACGCAGGCGTCGCCGAGGCTAGTGTAAAGCAGATTGCTTTCCTACATCAGATGGCTTTTGCCAGAGCAGCGGCGATACCGATGTAATTGGCCGGGGTCATGGCCAGCATCAGGTCCTTGGCTTCCTGCGGCACGGCCAGGCCGTTGATGAACTCCTGCAGCGCCAGCTTGGAGATGCCCTTGCCGCGCGTCAGTTCCTTCAGCTGTTCGTACGGGTTCTCGATGCCGTAGCGGCGCATCACGGTTTGCACCGGCTCGGCCAGCACTTCCCAGTTGGCGTCCAGGTCGGCTTCCAGGCGGGCCGGGTTGACTTCCAGCTTGTTCAGGCCGCGCAGGCAGCTGTCGTAGGCCAGCAGGGTGTAGCCGAGGCCGACGCCGATGTTGCGCAGCACGGTCGAATCGGTCAGGTCGCGTTGCAGGCGCGAGACCGGCAGTTTTTCCGACAGGTGTTTCAGGATGGCGTTGGCCAGGCCCAGGTTGCCTTCCGAGTTTTCGAAGTCGATCGGGTTGACCTTGTGCGGCATGGTCGAGGAACCGATTTCGCCAGCCTTCAGCTTCTGCTTGAAGTAGCCCAGCGAGACGTAGCTCCAGATGTCGCGGTTCAGGTCCAGCAGGATGGTGTTGACGCGCGCGAAGGCGTCGAACAGCTCGGCCATGTAGTCGTGCGGTTCGATCTGGATGGTGTACGGATTGAACACCAGGCCCAGGCGCTGCTCGATCACAGCCTTCGAGAAAGCAGGCCAGTCGAACGATGGGTAGGCCGACAGGTGGGCGTTGTAGTTGCCGACCGCGCCGTTCATCTTGCCCAGGATTTCCACTTGCTCGATGCGCTTGATGGCGCGCTGCAGGCGGGCGACCACGTTGGCCATTTCCTTGCCCAGGGTGGTCGGGCTGGCGGTCTGGCCGTGGGTGCGCGACAGCATCGGCAGGTCGGCGTTGGCGTGGGCGATTTCGGTCAGGCGGGCGATCACTTTGTTCAGCGACGGCAGCATCACGGAGTCGCGCGCGGCCTTCAGCATCATGCCGTGCGAGGTGTTGTTGATGTCTTCCGAGGTGCAGGCGAAGTGGATGAACTCCGAGGCGGCCACCAGTTCCGGCACATCTTTGACTTGCTCTTTCAGCCAATACTCCACGGCCTTGACGTCGTGGTTGGTGACGGCTTCGATTTCCTTGATGCGGGCGGCATCCTGTTCGGTGAATTCGTTGGCGATCTTGTCCAGCAGGGCGGTGCCTGCGGCCGAGAACGGCTTGATTTCATCGAAACCTGCCAGCGACAGCGCCTGCAGCCAGGAGATTTCTACTTTGACGCGGTGGTGCATGAAGCCGGATTCGGACAGGATAGGACGCAGCAGATCGGTTTTACCGGCATAGCGGCCGTCCAGCGGCGACAGCGCCGACAGCGTGGAGTAAGGAGTAGTGGTCATGATGGGAGGAAGGAGTTGAAAGAGCGCAAAGCGTGATTTTACCATTGGCCGGGGGCTGGACCGCCGATGTTGCGCCGATGTTATACTCAAGCCTCCTTCCTTTCTGCCAGCGCCCATGAAACTGATCGGTTCCCTCGCCAGCCCGTATGTCCGCAAGGTCCGCGTCGTTCTCGCGGAAAAAAAGCTCGATTACCAGTTCGAACTGGAGAATGTGTGGGCGGCCGACACCACCATCAGCCAGCACAACCCGCTCGGCAAGGTGCCCAGCCTGATCATGGAAGACGGCACGGTGCTGATCGATTCGCGCGTCATGACCGAATACCTCGATACGCTGACGCCGGTGTGCAAGTTGTTGCCGCCGAACGGCCGCGACCGTGCCGACGTCAAGTGCTGGGAAGCGCTGGCCGACGGCATGCTCGATGCGGCCGTCAGCGTACGCCTGGAGCGCACCATGCGTCCCAAGGAATTGCAAAGCGAGGAGTGGATGGCGCGCCAGATGCGTAAGGTCGATCTGAGCTTGCAGGCGATGTCGCGCCAGCTGGGCGAGCAGGCGTATTGCGCCGGCACGCATTATTCGCTGGCCGATGTGGCGGTGGGCTGTGCGTTGGGCTGGCTGTCGTTCCGGTTCCCGGACATCGCCTGGCGCGATGACCATGCCAACCTGGCCAGGCTGTACGACAAACTGTCGGAACGGCCGTCGTTCAAGGACACGGTTCCCGCCTGAGGCCCCGCAGACTCACCATGCCTAAAACCCCGCCGCCCGAAGCTGAGAGCCGGCGCTTGCAGATGGCCGACATCGCGCGGCTGGCGGGCGTGTCCACGTCCACCGTCTCGCGCGCACTGGCCGGCAGCAAGCTGATCAGTGAAGAGACGCGCACCCGCGTGCTGGAGCTGGCGCGCTCGCTCAAGTACAACATCAACATCGGTGCGCAGAACCTGCGCATGAAGCAAAACCGCACGGTGGGGGTGGTGGTGCCCTACGACCCGGATACGCGCCAGCACTTGTCCGACCCGTTTTTCCTGTCCATGCTGGGTAGCCTGGCCGACGCGCTGACCGAGCAGGGCTTCGACATGCTGGTCTCGCGGGTGGACGCCAGCGAGCTGGACGCCGCCGCCGCGCCGTTCGACACCGGCCGCGTGATCGGCATCGTGCTGATCGGCCAATGGCGCCATCACGATCAACTGAACCAGCTGGCGGCGCGCCATGTGCCGATCGTGGTGTGGGGCGCGCAGCTGCCGCAACAGCTGTATTGCACCGTCGGCGGCGACAACCTGGCCGGCGGCAGGCTGGCCGGCGCCCACCTGATCGCGCAGGGCCGCGCCCGCATCGCCTTCTTCGGCGACATCAACCTGCCGGAAATCGGCCAGCGCTACGAGGGCCTGTGCCAGGCGCTGGCGCAGGCCGGCATGGCGGCCGATCCGGCCTTGCTGGTGCCCGCGTCCTTCGTGCCGGACGGCGGCCGCCTGGCGGTGGAGGAGCTGCTGCGCCGGGGCGCGGCCTTCGACGCCGTGTTCGCCGGCAGCGACCTGATGGCCATGACCGCCATCAACACCCTGCGCCAGCTCGGCATGGACGTGCCGGGCCGCGTGGCCGTGATCGGCTACGACGATATCGAGCTGTCCAGCTACTTCCACCCGCCGCTGACCACCGTGCAGCAACCGATACGGGAGGCCGGCCGCGCGCTGGTAGCCTCGTTGCTGGCGCTGACCGAGGGCCGCCCCGCGCCCTCGCTGCAACTGTTCACCCAACTGATCGTCCGCAACAGCTCTGTGTGATTTATGCAACCGATTGCACTTGGCTTTCATGCCATTGTGAAAAAGGCGTTTGCAAGTTTATGCAATCGATTGCATAATGCGTTCACCTGCTCAATAAAGCAGCAGGCTCAAAAACGACAACACATTGGAGACGACCATGCACCATCGCACCCTCAAACTGGGCGGCATCGCTGCCGCTGTCGCAACCGCCGTCCTGCACATGGGGAGCGCCGCCGCGCAGGACGCCCCGCCGGCAGACGGCCTGAACATGGAGCGCGTGGTGGTGACCGGCACCAGCGGCGCCTCCTCCAAAATGAAAACCAGCGTCTCGATCAGCACCATCGAAGGCGACGCCATCAAGAACGCCGCGCCGATGAGCGCGGCCGAGGTGCTGCGCTCGGTGCCGGGCGTGCGCTCGGAGTCGTCGGGCGGCGAGGGCAATGCCAACATCACCGTGCGCGGCGTGCCGATTTCGGCCGGCGGCGCGCGCTATGTGCAGATCCAGGAAGACGGCCTGCCGGTGCTGCAATCGGGCGACTTCAACTTCATCACGCCGGACAGCTACGTGAAAATCGACGGCACGCTGGACCACCTGGAAGTGGTGCGCGGCGGCTCGGCCTCGACGCTGGCGACCAACGCGCCGGGCGGCATCATCAACTTCATCACCAAGACCGGAGAGGAAAAGGGCGGCCGCATCGCCATCAGCCGCGGCTTGGGTTACGACGAAACCCGCTACGACTTCGACTACGGCGCGCCGCTCTCGGACAAGACCCGCTTCTTCATCGGCGGCAATTACCGCACCGGCGAAGGCGTGCGTAATACCGGCATGAGCACCGAGGACGGCGGCCAGATTCGCGGCAATATCACGCATGATCTGGACAATGGCTTCATCCGCCTGTCGTTCAAGCACCTCGACGACAAATCGCCGACCGCGCTGCCGGTGCCGGTGCAGGTGGTGAATCAGCAGATCCGCGAAATCCCTGGCATCGATCCGCGCACGGTCAGCTTCTACTCGCCGTACTGGGTGCGCGATGTGGTCCTCAGCAAAAACAACACGCCGGTATCGACCAACGTCAACGACGGCCTGCGCGTAAAGAGTGATTCGCTCGGCCTGGAAGGTTCCTTCGACCTGGGAGGCGGCTGGAACCTGAGCGACAAGTTCCGCACCTCCAGCAACAGCGGCCGCTTTGCCGGCGTCTTCGCCGGCAACAACGGCACGGTCGGCAACTACGTGTTCGCCACCGGCCCCAATAAAGGCAAGGCATACAACGGCCGCGCCTTCTCGGCCGTGGTGTTCAACACCTCGATCGACGATGCCGGCAATACGCTGAACGACACCAAGCTGGCCAAGACCTTCAAGCTGGCCGACGGCAGCAAGCTGACCACCACGGCGGGCTTGTACCTGTCGACGCAACAGCTGGCGCTGACCTGGAACTTCAACGAGTACCTGATGCAGGCCACCGGCGATAAGCCGGTGCTGCTGCAAACGGCCAGCGCCACGCCCGGCCTGGTCGGCCCGGCTTTCGGCGGCTGCTGCTCGCGCGCCGTGGACATGGAATACAAACTGACTTCGCCGTACCTGAACCTCGGCTATGAAGCCGGCCCGCTGAATCTGGACGCCAGCATCCGACAGGATCGCCAGCAGGCCAGCGGCACCGCCAACATCGCCACTTCGAGCGGCGGCGTGCTGCGCTACGATCCGGCCACCGAACAGCTGGTGGACTACAAGCTGAATCACAATTCGTACTCGGTGGGCGGCAACTACAGCATCACCAAGAACCTGGCGGCGTTTGCGCGCGTCAGCGATGGCGTGGCCTTCAATGCGGACCGCATCCTGTTCGGCACGCCGTTGGATGGCAGCGCGCCGATCAACATCAACACCGTCAAGCAGATCGAGGGCGGCGTTAAGTGGCGCAGCGGTGGCGTCAGCACCTTCGTGACGCTGTTCCAGGCCAAGACCGACGAGAGCAATTTCGAGGCGACCACCCAGCGCAGCACCTCCAACAAGTACGACGCCAAAGGCGTGGAGCTGGAAGGCGCTTACAACAACGGCGGCTTCCGCATCACCGGCGGCATGACCTACACCGACGCCAAGATCACCGGTACCGCCGCCGCCGACGTGGCCAACATCGGCAAGACGCCGCGCCGCCAGGCCAAGTATATTTACCAGATTGCGCCGACCTACAGCTTTGGCGATGCGACCGTGGGCGCCAGCTTGATCGGCACCGGCAAGTCGTGGGGCGACGATGCGCATACCATCGTGCTGCCGGCGTATGAAGTGATGAATGCCTTTGTCAACTACGGCCTGAGCGAGAAAGCCACGCTGTCGCTGAGCGTGAATAATTTGTTCAACAAGATCGGCTACACCGAAGTGGAAGGCGATGGCCATGCCGCACGCTCCATCTCCGGCCGCGCCGCCAAAGTAAGCCTGTCCTATGCCTTCTAAAGAAATGTCGGACCGCATGCTTGCGGTCCTGCCCGAAGCCCTGCGGCCCCAGGCCGGGCAGCGCCTGGCCGTCAACGAGCCGGTGCTGCGCCGGCTGCTGGCCGGCCTGTATGGCGAGCACGCCAACTTCGACGCCTGGTTGGGCGAGTTGATGGCGTCGCTGGGTGCGCTGTATGCGGCGCGGCCGGCGGAGTTGCGCGCGCTGGACGAGCAGCGCGCGGCGCAGCCGGACTGGTTCCTCAGCCAGCGCATGTTGGGCTACTGCGCCTATGTGCAAAACTTCGGCGGCGACCTGAGTGGCGTGGCGGCGTGCATTCCGTATTTGCAGGAGCTCGGCGTCAGCTATCTGCACCTGCTGCCGTTCCTGCGTGCGCGCGCCGGCGAGAATGACGGCGGTTTTGCCGTCTCCAGCTTTGACGAAGTGGAGCCGTCGCTGGGCACCAATGCCGATCTGGAAGCGCTGACCACGCAGCTGCGCGCGGCTGGCGTTAGCCTGTGCTCGGACTTTATCCTCAATCACGTGGCGGACGATCACGCCTGGGCCATTGCCGCCAAGGCCGGCGATGCGCAGGCGCGCGCCATGTTCCTGTGCTACCCAGACCGCACCATGCCGGACCGCTACGAGGCCACGCTGGGCCAGGTGTTCCCGCAGGTCGCACCGGGTAATTTCACCGAGGCGTTGGATGGCTGGGTGTGGAGCACGTTCTATCCTTACCAGTGGGATCTTAACTACGCCAACCCGGCGGTATTTTCTGAAATGGCGGCTGCCATGCTACGGTTGGCGAATCGCGGCATCGAAGTCTTCCGCCTCGATTCCACCGCCTTCCTGTGGAAGCGCGAAGGTACCAACAGCATGAACCAGCCGGAGGCGCACCAGATCCTGCAAGCCTTGCGCGCGATCGTCGATATTGTCGCGCCGGGCGTGCTGCTGAAGGCCGAAGCCATTGTGCCAACGAAGGAACTGCCGGCCTACCTGGGCAGCGCCGCAGCGCGCGAATGCCACATCGCCTATCACAGCAGCCTCATGGCGGCCGGCTGGTTGGCCTTGTCGGAGCAGGGCACGGGCGTGCTGCGCGAAGTGATCCGCAACACGCCGCAGCTGCCGCCCGCCGCCACCTGGCTCAGTTATGTGCGCTGCCACGACGATATCGGCTGGAACGTGCTGCGCGCGGAAGCTGCGGCCAACGGCGGCGACGCCAATGCCCGCCTGGCCCGCGCCGCCCGCTTCTTCGCTGGTGGCGAAAATAGCTACGCGAGCGGCGCCGCCTTCCAAAGTAGCGATCCCAACGCCGCGCACGGCAGCAACGGCATGGCCGCTTCGCTGGCGGGCCTGCAACAGGCGCGCACCGACGATGAACGCCTGCTGGCCGTGCGCCGCCTGCTGCTGTTGCATGGCTTGGCGCTGAGCTTCGGCGGTTTGCCGGTGCTGTACATGGGCGACGAGCTGGCCATGGAGAACGACTACAGCTACCTGCAGCGCCCGCAGCACGCGATGGATAGCCGCTGGCTGCAGCGCCCCGTGCTGGACCGCGCCGCCTGGCAGCGCCGCGACGACGCCGGTGCCAGCGCCGGCCAAATGTACCAGTCGCTGCGCCGCCTGGTGCAGGCGCGTTGCCTGCATGACGAACTGGCCGCCAATGCGCCACGCACCCTGTTGACCGATGCGCCGGACGGCGTGCTGGCGTTGGCGCGCGGCGATGACTTTATTTCGCTGATGAATTTCTCCGGCGAGCCGCAACAGTATGCGCTGCAAGGCCGCTGGACCGACTGCCTGGACGGGAGCATACTGGATGGCGCGGTAACGCTGGTGCCGTATGCGATGCACTGGCTGGAACGTGGAGCGACAGCATGAACCAACAAACCATCGCCGTCTTCGGCGAAGCCTTGGTGGATGACTTCATCACCGAACAGGTAGTGGGCGGCGCGCCGTTCAACGTGGCGCGCAACCTGGCGGCGTTCGGCGTCGCCACGCTGATGGTGACGCGCATCGGCGCGGACAAGAACGGCGCCTCGGTGCGCAATGAGTTTGCGCGCTTCGGCATGAGCGAGGCGGCGTTGCAGATTGATGCGCAGGAGGCCACCGGCCGCGTGGTGGTGGAGCGCAATGCCAACGGCCACCGCTTCATCATCCTGCCCGATCAGGCTTATGACTACGTGGAGACCGCGCCGGCGTTGGCGGCCTTGCGCGAGGCGCAGCCGCAGGTAATTTACTTCGGCACCATGGCGCAGCGCCATGAGCAATCGCGCGCCACCTTGCGCGCCATGCTGGAGGCCAGCAGCGCGCAGCGCTACCTCGACCTCAATGTGCGCGAAGGACAAGTCACCGAACGCATCGCCCACGAGTCGCTCAAGCTGGCCGATATCGTCAAGGTCAACGAGGACGAGCTGAAAGACCTGTTCCGCTGGTACACGCATACCCAACCGGGCACCGGCGCGGCCGACAGCGCTGAGTTGCGCGACGCCTGCCTGACCCTGATGCGCAGCTTCGGCCTGCAAGGCCTGATCGTCACGCTGGGCGAGCGCGGCGCGCTGTACTTCGGCGCCGACGGCACGCTGGCCGCCAACCACGAATGCCACGCGCCGGCACATATCGTCGATACCGTCGGTGCCGGCGATGCCTTCTCGGCGGTATTCCTGTTCGGCCAGGCGCAGGGCTGGCCGCTGCCGTTGACGCTGGCGCGCGCGAACGCGTTTGCCGGCGCCATCTGCGGCATCTCCGGCGCGGTGCCGGCCGATATCGGCTTCTACACGCCATGGATCGCCAGCTGGAATGCGGGAGCGGTCGCATGAAGCCGCGCCTGTCGTTCTGGCAGATCGTGAACATGAATATAGGATTCTTCGGCATCCAGTTCAGTTTCGGTCTGCAGCAGAGCAGCATGAGCCCCATCTACAAATACCTCGGCGCCGACGAAGCCAGCCTGCCGTATCTATGGCTGGCCGGGCCGATGACCGGCCTGCTGGTGCAACCGCTGATCGGCGCCATGAGCGACCGCACCGTCACGCGCTGGGGCCGTCGTACGCCGTACTTCCTGATCGGCGCCATCCTGTGCAGCCTGGGCCTGCTGGCCATGCCGTTCAGTCCCACGCTGTGGATGGCGGCCAGCCTGCTGTGGATCCTCGACGCCGCCAACAACGTCACGATGGAGCCGTATCGCGCCTTCGTCAGCGACAAGCTGGCGCCGCAGCAGCACTCGATCGGCTTCCTGACGCAAAGCGCGTTCACCGGGCTGGGACAAACGCTGGCTTACCTCACGCCGTCGCTGCTGGTCTGGCTGGGCATGAACAAGGATGCAGTCAACAGCAGCCATATTCCGCATATCGTCATCGTCGCTTTCCTGATCGGCGCGGTATTCTCGATCAGCTCTGTGCTGTGGACCTTGAAGACCACGCCGGAGCATCCGCTGACGGCGGCGGAGCTGGACGAGATCCGTTCGCGCCCGGCCGGCTGGCGCCATACGCTGGGCGACATCGCCAGCGCCGTGCGCGAGATGCCGGACACCATGCGCCAGCTGGCGTGGGTCAAGCTGTTCCAGTGGTACGCCATGTTCTGCTACTGGCAGTACATCATGCTGTCGCTCTCGACCACGATTTACGGTACCACCGACCAGGCCTCGCAAGGTTTCCGCGACGCCGGCTTGCTGGCGGGGCAGGTGGGTGCGTTCTATAACTTCATCGCGTTTGTCGGTGCGCTGGCGCTGGTGCCGTTCACCCGGCGCTACGGGCCGAAGATCACGCACAGTATTTGCCTGGCGCTGGCCGGCGTGGCGATGTTCAGCATTCCGATGATCCATACGCCGGCGCTGCTGTTCGTGCCGATGGTGGGCATCGGCCTGGCGTGGGCCAGCATTATGGGCAATCCGTACGTGATGCTGGCGGGCTGCATTTCGCCTGAGCGCACCGGCGTCTACATGGGGATCTTCAATATGTTCATCGTTCTTCCGATGATCATCCAGATCTTCACGCTGCCGCTGTACTACCGCAGCCTGCTGGGCGGTAACCCGGAGAACGTGATCCGGCTGGCGGGCGCGCTGATGCTGTGCGGCGCGGTGGCGGTGCTGCTGGTGAAAATAAAAAAGCCGCAAGCATCAAGCTTGCGGCCTCTTGAAGAACCGGCGCTGTAAGGCTTAGTCTTCGTTCATCTGGCTTTGCAGATAGTTCTGGATGCCGATCTTGCCGATCAGGTCCAGCTGCGTTTCCAGCCAGTCGATGTGTTCTTCGGTATCTTCCAGGATCATCAACAGCAGGTCGCGCGACACATAGTCGGCGGCCTTCTCGGCGGCGGCGATGCCTTCTTTGACCGTGATCTGTGCCCCTTTTTCCAGCTTCAGGTCGCAGTTGATCATTTCTTCGGTGTGCTCGCCGATCATGATCTTGTGCATGGCTTGCAGGTTCGGCAGGCCGTCCAGCATCAGGATGCGGTCGATCAGTTTGTCGGCGTGCTTCATTTCGCCGATCGATTCTTCGTATTCCTTCTTGCCGATCTTTTCCAGACCCCAGTGCTTGTACATGCGCGCATGCAGGAAGTACTGGTTGATGGCAGTGAGTTCGTTGGTCAGCTGTGCATTGAGCAAGCGGATAACTTCTGGATCGCCCTTCATGGGGAGGTCTTTCTGAAATGGTTGCGGATGCCGCCATTGTGCCACGAAAGCCCCTGTTACGTCTCGAATATCCCACAATTTCGGCGAAATCGTGCCTAACTTCGGTTATTGAGAGCATTGGTGCTAATGAAAATTATTAGCATTCGCATACGCTACCGCGTCCTGTGTGAGGCAACCCACGGAGCCGCTCGTCCTGGACAGCTACCATGAACGCTCATCTAAAGGAGCGATGCCATGGATTCCATTAACGCCAACCAAGCAGAACAGAATCACCAGGACCTCATCGGCGAAGACGCCGTGCGCAAGATACGCGAGTTCGTCGATCGCACCGCAGGCTGCTTCTTCTGCACCAACGATGCCGACGGCGGCCCCGGCGACGCCCGTCCGATGACGGCGCTGCAAGTCGATGAGCTCGGCAATTTGTGGTTTATCTCGGCCAGCGACAGCCTGAAGAACCTGGAGCTGGCGGCCGATCCATCGGCCACGCTGTATTTCCAGGGCTCGGCCCATGCCGAATTCATGCATTTAGAAGGCATCGCCACCGTGCTGCGCGATCAGGTCAAGCTCAAGGAGCTGTGGAGCTTCATGATGAAGACGTGGTTCACCGAAGGCGAGGACGATCCGCGCATCACGCTGATCAAGTTCGCGCCGACCTACGGCTACTACTGGGATACCAAGCACGGCAAGGCCGTGGCCAGCGTCAAGATGCTGTTGGGCGCCATGATCGGCAAGACCATGGACGATTCCATCGAAGGCAGGCTAGATCTGTAAGAAGAAACCGGCTGGGCCTTAGCCCAGCTGGAAATTGATCGGTACCAGTGCGTACACGGAGACGGGTTTGCCGTCTTCGACCTGCGGCTTGAACAGCGCGCGCAGCACGGCCTGGCGGCCGGCCTCATCGAGGTTGCTGGAGCCGGACGACTTATGCACCGTCACCTGCTCGGCCTTGCCCTTTTCACCAATCAGCACGTACAGCGTGACGACGCCGGTTTCGCCCATGCGGCGCGAACTGTTCGGATACACCGGCTGCGGCGCGCGGACATATTCCACACCCGTTACCATTTTCGGCGCGGACGGCGCCGGCGGTGCCGGTGGCGCCGCGTGCGTCGTCGGCTGCGCTGGCGCCGGCGTCGCTTCGGCAGCGCGCGGCTGCGGCGGCGGCAGGGTAATGGTCGGTTCGGTCTGGACGATATTCACCTGCGGCAGCGGCGGCACGAAGGTTTGCTTCGGCTGCACCAGCGGCACCAGCTTTGGTGGCGGCGGCGCTTTCAACGGCTCGGGCGCTGCCACGAAGGTCACGGTCACCACCTGCGGCAGGATGGCGTGCGTGACCGTGCGCAGCATGCCGGAATAAGCGAGGTAAAACACCACGGCGTGACCTACAACGATGGCCGCCATCGGCGCCAGCCTGCGGCCGCGGCGCTTGAATTCGCGCGCCAGCTCAGCGCTCTCCGCAGACAGCGGCGACGCCGTCCGGTTGTAGGTCATGGTGTTCATTTAATTGGCGAAGACCGGACGTTTCAATACGGTCTCTTTCAGTTCGGCGGCGGCTTGCGCGGCCAGGTGTTCGTCGAGGATCTCTTCGGCGCAGGAGAAGCACTGGCCGCAACAGGTCGCCACGCCCAGGGCGTTGCGCAGCTCGTCCATCGACGTGATTCCCAACTCCATGGCTTGACGGATTTCGCGATCGGAGATGTTGTTGCAAACACAAACAATCATTGATGCACCTTCTGGCTAGGCTGATAAAGAGGACATAAGACCCGTTTAAGTTCTTCCTGACATGATTGCTAGTAACTTAATGCGAATCATTATCATTAATCGTATACTGCCGTAAACCGCAGCGGTATGCAAGCTAAATAGAAGTCATTCGCATTACGGTTTATAATGCTAGTATCTAATTCCGGCAGGAACGCAACATTGCAGCTTGCCGGCGCGCCGCAGCCATCCTTGCCAGCGGCGTCAACGACCGGACTTTGCTCATGACGCACGCTGTTCCCCAGATCACCCTGGACACCCTCGCGGTAGGCGCCTCGGCCACCGTATTGCATGTTTCTCCCGGCGAGGCCGCCGACGACGGCGTCAGCCTGGCGCGCCGCCTGATGGAACTGGGCTTTGTGCCCGGCGAAAAAATCCGCATGCTCAAGCGCGGCATGCCGGGCGGCGAGCCGCTGGCCATCCGGGTCGGCAACTCCACTTTTGCGTTGCGCCGCTTTGAAGCTGCGCTGGTCTCGATTCAACCGGAATAAATAATGGGTGCTGTAGAAAAAGAAGTGGTCCAGGTGCCGACGTCCTCCCGTACGCCGATGTTGGCGTTGCTGGGGAATCCCAATTGCGGCAAGACCGCGCTGTTCAACCGCCTGACCGGCGCGCGCCAGAAGGTGGCGAACTACGCCGGCGTGACCATCGAACGCAAGGAAGGTTCTTTCACGACCAGCGCCGGCAACGGCTTCCGCGTGCTCGACCTGCCGGGTGCTTATAGTTTGTCGGCCCACACGCCGGACGAGGAAATCACGCGCGACGTGGTGGCCGGCCTGCGCAAGGGCGAGGCGGCGCCGGACGTGGTGGTGTGCGTGGTCAATGCCACCAACCTGCGCCTGAACCTGCGCCTGGTGCTGGAGATCAAGCGCCTGGGCCTGCCGATGCTGCTGGCGCTGAATATGGTGGACGTCGCCAAGAAGCGCGGCATCGTCATCGACGCCGATGGCCTGTCGCGCGAGCTCGGCATGCCGGTGGTGGAAACCGTAGCGGTGCAGGCCGGCGGCGAGAAGTCGCTGCTGCGCGCGCTGGACGGCATGTGGCCGCTGACCACCACCCAGCCTAATCCGCTGTCGGCCATCGACGCCGTCGGCGTCGAGGAGACGCAGCGCGAAGTGCGCCGCATCCTGGACCTGGTGGTGAGCGAACCGGCCCAGGCCGGCGACAGCCTGAACGAAAAGATCGACAACGTGGTGCTGCATCCGGTGGCCGGCCCGGTGATCCTGGCGGTGCTGATGTTCCTGGTGTTCCAGGCCGTGTTCAGCTGGGCGGCGACGCCGATGGAAATGATCTCCCACGGCGTCGAGCATCTGGCGGCGTGGATGACCGCCTCGATCCCGCCGGGCGTGCTGCACAGCCTGCTGGTGGATGGCGTGATGGGCGGCGTCGCCAGCGTGCTGGTGTTCCTGCCGCAGATTTTGATCCTGTTCTTCTTTATCCTGTTCCTGGAAGACTGCGGCTACCTGCCGCGCGCGGCCTTCCTGCTGGACCGCCTGATGGGCGGCGTGGGCTTGTCGGGCCGCGCCTTCATTCCGCTGCTGTCGAGCTTTGCCTGCGCGATTCCGGGCGTGATGGCGGCGCGCACCATCCAGAACCGCCGCGACCGCCTGGTGACCATCATGATCGCGCCGCTGATGACCTGCTCGGCGCGTCTGCCGGTGTATGCGCTGATCATCGCCGCCTTCATTCCGGACCGCGAAGTGGCCGGCCTGTTCAACCTGCAGGGCCTGGTGCTGTTTGTGCTGTACTTCGCCGGCATCGTCTCGGCGATGGCGGTGGCGTATGTGATGAAGCGCGTCATGGGCTCGCAAGGCAAGAACCCGCTGATGATGGAGCTGCCGGCCTATCACTGGCCGCATATGCGCAACCTGGCGCTGGGCCTGTGGGAACGCGCCAAGATCTTCATCACCCGCGTCGGCACGGTGATTTTGACGCTGATGATTTTGTTGTGGGTGCTGAGTTCTTTCCCCGGTGCGCCGGAAGGCGCGACCCATCCGCCGATCTACTACAGCCTGGCGGGCATCATCGGCCGTGGGCTGGAAGTGATCTTCGCGCCTATCGGTTTCAACTGGCAGATCTGCATCGCCCTGGTGCCGGGCATGGCGGCGCGTGAAGTGGCGGTTGGTGCGCTGGGCACGGTGTACGCGCTGTCGCAGACCGGCGACGAAGTGGCGCAGACGCTGGCGCCGATCATCTCGTCGACGTGGTCGCTGGCGACCGCCTTGTCGCTGCTGGCCTGGTATGTGTTCGCGCCGCAATGCATCGCCACCTTGAGTACGGTGCGTCGCGAAACCGGCAGCGCGCGCTATGCGTGGCTGATGGCCGGCTACCTGTTTGCGCTGGCCTATGTGGCGTCGTTCCTGACCTACCGTATTGCAGTGGCCTTGGGAGGCTGATATGTGGCAGCAGATGATCGTAGCGGTGATTGTGATGGTGGCCTTGGTGCACTTCTGCACCAAGTACCTGCCGCTGGCCTGGCGCCAGCGCATCGTCTACACCTTGGGCAAGCGCGGCTTGAATGAAACCATGCTGGCCAAGGTGTTCAAGACCAAAGGCGGCAGCGGCTGCGGCGATGGCGGCGGTTGCTCCAACTGCAGCTCATCCTCATCGACGACCGCCTCGTCGTGCGACACCAAGTCCACCGGCTCTGCGCCCCTCCAGCGCGTGATCAAGCTGCACGTGCAGCGCTAGTCCCTGCGGCGGCGCAAAGCCGCCCGCCTCATCCAGTTTTATCTTGTCCGCAGATGATTGATTTCTTAATTTCTGCGGATAAGATAAAAAATGGTGATCACCTTCGATCCCAACAAAGACAGGCTCAACCTACGCAAGCATGGTATTTCCTTGTCTGCCGCGTCGCGTTTTGATTGGGATGATGCAATGATTTGGCCTGATCTCAGATATCACTACTCGGAATTGCGGGAGCGAGCATTAGGCTATATAGGGAATCACCTATATTTTCTGATTTTTGTAGACGAAGGCCACACAATGCGAATAATTAGTTTACGCAGGGCGACCAAGGGGGAGGTAAAACGCTATGCACTACAAAAAACGTGAGATTGTCTGGCCTACGGATGAAGAGGATGCTGCCATCACCGCCGCTGCGCTGTCCGATCCGGATGCACAGCCGTTGACGGAGGAGGAACTGGCGCAGTTCCGGCCTTGGCGGGCTCGGCTGCTTGCGCCGCCTGGTTCACCCACCGTGACGTTGACGATGGAATTCGATGCCGCCACCATCGCCGCCTTCCAGCGGCAGGGTGACGACTGGCAGCAGGGCATCAACGCCGTGCTGCGCGAGTGGGCCATCAAGCGCGGCTACGTGCCGTTCCCCACGTAGGCCTCAGCCGCAGAACGGATCAAACGATTCCGCCTGCGCCATCGGCCAGTAGTAGCCGAACACCGGCGGCAGGCGCTGGAGCTGGCTCGGGTCCAGCAACTGGCCCGCTTCGAGAAAGGGCAGCAGCGTCGAGACCAGCTTGACCTGGTTGGTCGAGATGCGCCGCACCAGGTGGCGCGGCCGCAGTTGCGAGGGATGCGTCAGGCCGGCGGCGGCGATCAGTTGCGCCAGGGCTTTCATGGTGTTGTCGTGGAAGTTGGCTACGCGCTGGATCTTGTCCGGCACCACCAGCGCGCGCTGGCGGCCCGGGTCTTGGGTGGCGACGCCGGTCGGGCAGCGGTCGGTGTGGCAGCTTTGCGATTGGATGCAGCCGAGCGCGAACATAAAGCCGCGCGCCGAATTGCACCAGTCCGCCCCCAGCGCCAGCGTGCGCGCGATGTCGAAGGCGGTGATGATCTTGCCCGAGGCGCCGATCTTGATCTTGGCGCGCAGGTTGGCCCCCACCAGCGTGTTGTGCACCAGCAGCAGCGCTTCCTGCAACGGCGTGCCGACGTGGTCGGTGAACTCCACCGGCGCCGCGCCGGTGCCGCCTTCGCCGCCATCGACCACGATGAAATCCGGCACGATGCCGGTCGCCAGCATGGCTTTGACGATGCCGAAAAATTCCCACGGATGGCCGATGGCCAGCTTGAAGCCGGTCGGCTTGCCGCCCGACAGATTGCGCAGGCGCTCGATAAACTCCAGCATTTCAATCGGCGTGCCGAAGGCCGAGTGGCGCGACGGCGAGACGCAGTCGATGCCCATCGGCACGCCGCGCGTGAGGGCGATTTCCGGCGTGATCTTGGCTGCCGGCAGCACGCCGCCGTGGCCCGGCTTGGCGCCTTGCGACATCTTCAGTTCGATCATCTTCACTTGCGGCGAGGCGGCGTTGGCGGCGAAGCGTTCTTCCGAGAAGCTGCCGTCGTCGTTGCGGCAGCCGAAGTAGCCGGAACCGATCTCCCACACCAGGTCGCCGCCATGCTGGCGATGGTGCGGGCTGATGCTGCCTTCGCCGGTGTCGTGCATGAAGCCGCCCTGCTTGGCGCCGCCGTTCAGCGCCAGGATGGCGTTGGCCGACAGCGCGCCAAAGCTCATCGCCGAGATGTTGAACACGCTGGCGGTGTAGGGCTGGGCGCGCGGGCAGTCCGGGTGGTTGCCGATCTCGATGCGGAAGTTGTGGTGCTGCTCGGGCGCAGGCGCGATCGAATGGTTGATCCATTCGTAGCCGGGCGCGTAGACGTCGAGCTGGGTGCCGAAGGGGCGCTTGTCGCTGTCCTGCTTGGCGCGCTGGTAGACGATGCTGCGCTGGTTGCGCGAGAATGGTTCGGCCACCGTGTCGTCTTCCAGGAAGTACTGGCGGATCTCGGGGCGGATCGATTCGAAGAAGAAGCGGAAGTGCGCCAGGATCGGATAATTGCGGCGCAGCGCGCGCCGGGTTTGCAGCAGGTCGCTGATGCCGACCAGAGTGAGGGCCGCCGCCACCACGGGAATCTCCCACGGCGCCCCCAGCGCCAGCGAGGCGAGCAGGGTGACCACGGCGGCATGGAAGGCGAGGTAACGCGGCGACAGCAAATTCATGGATACTCCGGCGACGGCTGAGAATGGCTGAGTGTACTGCTGTTTCCTCGCGGAATCCATACACGATGGAGAGAGGTGGCGCGTGAAGGGAGCAATAATGCTAAGCTTGCGGAGTCGCGGCGCACGGCCGTTCTTTTTTAGGATATCTCCATGATCGTTGTCCATCATCTCAACAACTCGCGTTCGCAGCGGGTGCTCTGGCTGCTGGAAGAGTTGGGCCTGGAGTACGAAATCGTGCGCTACCAGCGCGACCGCAAGACCATGCTGGCGCCGCCGGAGTTGCGCGCCATCCACCCGCTGGGCAAGTCGCCGGTGATCAGCGATGGCGAGATCGTGGTGGCGGAGTCGGGGGCGATTGTCGAATACCTGGTCGAGACGTATGGCAACGGCCGCCTGGTGCCGCCGGCCGGCACGGCCGAGCGCCGCCGCTGGACCTACTTCCTGCACTACGCTGAAGGCTCGGCGATGGCGCCGCTGCTGATGAAGCTGATTTTCGACCGCGTGGAAACCAGCCCGGCGCCGTTCTTCGTCAAGCCGATCGCGCGCGGCATCGCGCAAAAGGTCAAGGGCAGCTACATCCTGCCGCAGATCGAGGCGCATCTGAATTATCTGGAGGCGGAGCTCGGCAAAACCGCGTGGTTTGCCGGCGCCGAATTCAGCGCCGCCGACATCCAGATGAGCTTCCCGCTGGAGGCGGCCTCCGCGCGTGGGGGACTGGACGAGAAGCGCCCGAACTTGAGCGCCTTCCTGAAACGCATCCACAGCCGCCCCGCCTTCCAACGCGCCCTCGAACGCGGCGGCCCGTACGAGCTGCTGAAGTAATCCGCTACCAGATCGTCTGCACGTGAGGATACGCCCGGATACGCGCATCCGTGGTGACGATGGGAGCACGCGATACCATGGCGGTCGCCACGATGATCCGGTCCGCCGGATCGTTATTTAACCCTCCGGGCAAATACACGGAGGCGACGCCAATCTCATTATCGACGGGTATGAATCGGACGTTGCTGAGCGTTTCAATAGCTGACAGCCACACGCGGATGTCGTCGGGCAGGCATATTTTTCCGCGCGACACCAACAGCGCGATCTCCCAGCAGGAAAACGATGATATTCCGATCAGGCCAGATTTCTGTTCGGTTTCTATAGCTCGCTTCGCGGATGCTGACAGCTGGGGATCGTTGTTAAACCACCAGATCAGCGCATGCGTATCGAGAATAATCATCTGAACGGATCTTCAACTGGGGAAACTATATCGCCGCAGTAGGCTACGCTGCCGCGAAGTTTTTCGAGCGGCACCGTCCTGTAGGGACGCACGTCCAAGATTGGCTCGCCGCCATCGGTGATGATGAATACTTTCTCCGAGGCGGCAATTTCGCGGATGGTTGCCAGAGGATTTGCCAAGAATTCTTCCAGTGAGATAGTCGGCCACATGACTTACTCCTTCAATGGTGCGTCGGTCAATATTACGCTTTTCACTTTCCGGTGCAAACGATGTTTGCCTGAGCTTTGCGTTGGCTCATGCCGCCGCATCGGCGCAGTCGGTTAAAATGGCGGCTTGATTAAGCCCGGATGATGTTGAACATGGGTAGACTCCTTGCCATCGACGGCCTCAATATTGTGCGCCGTGTCTACGAAGCCAGTCCCGAACCGGACAGCCCTGAAAAGGCGGACATCGCCTTGCGCCACGCGCTATCGTCCTTCCGCACCCTGGTCCACGACCACCAGCCCACGCACGTGCTGCCCGCCTTCGATTTCGGCGGCCGCACCTGGCGTCATGATTTATATCCCGGCTACCGCGAAGGCCGCGCGCCAATGCCGTCGCCGCTGCGCGATGCGCTGCCGGCCTTCTACGACACGCTGCGCAATGTCGGCATGCATGTGGTGTCGGTGCCCGAGGTCGAAGCCGATGATGTGATCGGCACCGTGGTCACGCGCTGGCTGGCCGACGGCCGCGGCGAAGCCACGGTCGCCAGCACCGACAAGGACCTGCACGGCCTGATCGCCCAAGGCGCGCGCGTGTGGGACCACTTCAAGAGCGAATGGCACGACCACGCCTGGGTCGAGAAGAAGTGGGGCGTGCCGCCGGACCAGCTGCCCGACCTGCTGGCGCTGATGGGCGATGTGACCGATTCGATTCCCGGCGTCTCCAAGGTCGGCGTGAAAACCGCCGCCCGACTGTTGCGTACATACGGCACTCTGGACGCCATCATGGCCGGCGCCGGCATTCTGAAGGACACGCTGGGCGAAACACTACGAAAAGAGCGCGAAATGCTGTATCTTTCTCGACAGCTAGTTGCGTTAAAAACAGATGTGCGGGTTGGCGTCAGCTGGAATATGCTGGCTTGGTCCCACTAATAACAAGGTTTGCAAGATGTTAAAAGCAGTCATTATCGACCAGAGCGCCGTCGCGCGCGGTCTGCTCAACACCGTGCTGCTCGATGGCGGTTATGACGTGGTGGGCCAGACCCACACCTGCGCCAGCGCCATGGTGCTGTTGATCAAACACCAGCCGCACATCGTCTGCATCGCCAGGGAGCAGATGGAGAAAGAGCCGGAGACCTTGGTCGAAATTCGCGCCACCTGGCCCAAGACGCTGGTGTTCATGGTGTCGAGCGAACTGGACGCCGCCACCATCCAGTCGGCGCACGCGATGGGCGTGAGCGGCTTCATCGTCAAGCCGTTCAAGGCCGACACGGTGCTCAATACGATACGCAATGTGGTGATCGCCATGGTCAAGCGCCAGCGCGCGGCGCTGGCTGCCAAGGCGGAAGCAGAAGCCGGCGGCACCGGCGATGCAGCGCCACCGGCCGCCGCAGCGGAGTAATTACGAAGCGAAGGTCGAGCTGTCAATGATGCCGCCGCCCAGGCAGACATCGCCGTCGTACAGCACGGCCGACTGGCCCGGCGTCACCGCCCACTGGGCATCCATGAACTTCAACGCAAAATCTGATTCGCCGGCAGGCGCGATCTCGCACGCCACGTCGGCCTGGCGATAACGCGTCTTGGCCGACAGCGCGCGCGCTTCCGGCGCCACGCCGGCCACCCAGCTGGCCTGGTCGGCGCGCAGCGTCGACGACAGCAGCCACGGATGGTCGTGGCCCTGGACGATGTACAGCACGTTGTTGGCCACATCCTTCTTGGCCACATACCAGGCGTCGTTGCTGCCGTCGGCGTTCTTGTAATCCTTCATGCCGCCCACGCCGATGCCCTTGCGCTGTCCCAGCGTGTAGAACGACAGGCCCACGTGCTCGCCCACCACCTTGCCGTCCGGCGTCATCATCGGGCCCGGCTTGTACGACAGATAGCGGTTCAGGAACTCGCGGAACGGACGTTCGCCGATGAAGCAGATGCCGGTCGAATCCTTCTTGGCCGCATTCGGCAGCTGGAGCTTTTCGGCGATCTTGCGCACTTCGGTTTTCGGGATCTCGCCCAACGGGAACAGGGTCTTCGACAACTGCGCCTGGTTCAGGCGGTGCAGGAAGTAGCTCTGGTCCTTGGTGTGATCGACCGCCTTCAGCAGCTCGGCGCGGCCGTTGTGCTGACGCACGCGCGCGTAGTGGCCGGTGGCGATCAGGTCCGCGCCCAGCGACATGGCGTGGTCGAGGAAGGCCTTGAATTTGATTTCGGCGTTGCACAGCACGTCGGGATTCGGCGTGCGGCCGGCCTGGTATTCGCGCAGGAAGTCGGCGAACACGCGGTCCTTGTATTCGCTGGCGAAGTTCACCGCCTCGATGTCGACACCGACCACGTCGGCCACCGAGGCCGCGTCGATCCAGTCCTGGCGGGTGGAGCAATACTCGGAGTCGTCGTCATCTTCCCAGTTCTTCATGAACAGGCCGATGACTTCATAGCCTTGTTCCTTGAGCAGCCACGCCGAGACCGAGGAATCCACCCCGCCCGACATGCCGATAACGACCCGTTTCTTACTCATGCTTCTTTATCCATTCGCAGTGCTAATCGCTTCCTTGAACACGGAAGCATGTGTTTGTATCAATTCCAGCGGCGCGCGGCGGCCCGCCAGGTATTCGTCCACGCATTGCAACACGGTCGGGCTGCGGTGACGGTCGGCGCAGGCGGCCAATTCGTCGCGCGTGAGCCACATCGTGCGCAAAATTCCCTCATCCAACGGACGGTCGTGCTGCGCGCCCGGATAGCCGCAGAACGTGAAGCGCAAATACGTCACTTCCTCGCCGGTGCGGTTGGAGGTGTAGCGCGACATATACATGCCCACCAGCGCGGTCGGCGTGAAGTCGTAGGCGGTTTCCTCCAGCGTTTCGCGCACCACCGCCTCCTGCAGGGACTCGTACGGGTCCAGGTGGCCGGCAGGCTGGTTGATGCGGATGCCGTCGCTGGTTTCTTCTTCGATCAGCAAAAACTTGCCATCTTTTTCTACGATGGCGGCAACAGTAACAGAGGGTTTCCAGATACGCGGCATGAGTCATCCTTGAGAAGAGCCGATATTTTAGCCTGTTCCGGCCATTTGGTTTGCGCTTGCGCAAATTTAGAAGCTAATTAATGACAAATAGTAATACTTGATGTGATCAAATCGTTGGCTATAGACAAATAAGTATTAAGTATCATGGTCGAAAAATCCATGATAGATTGTAGTCAGTTTATTAATCATTTGGAGGCACCATGAGAATAAGCGTACCGGCCGAAACACGGCCGGGTGAGACCCGGGTCGCGGCCACCCCGGAGACGGTCAAGAAGCTGGCCGCCAAGCACCAGATCCTGGTGCAGGCAGGCGCCGGTCTGGCGGCCTCCGTCACCGACGAAGCCTATGTTGCAGCTGGTGCACAAATCGTGCCCGCCGCCGAGGTCTGGGCGGCCGATGTGATCCTCAAAGTACGTGCCCCCAATGCGGAAGAGCGCGCCCAGATCAAGCCGGGGACGGTGGTGATCGGCATGCTCAATCCTTTTGATGCGGAAAACAACGCCGCCATGGCTGCGGCCGGGCTGCAGGCGCTGGCGCTGGAAGCCGTGCCGCGTATCACGCGCGCGCAGTCGATGGACGTGCTGTCGTCGCAGGCCAACATCGCCGGCTACAAGGCGGTGATGGTGGCCGCCAATACCTACCAGCGCTTCATGCCGATGCTGATGACGGCGGCCGGCACGGTGAAGGCGGCGCGGGTGCTGATCATGGGGGTGGGCGTGGCCGGTTTGCAGGCCATCGCCACCGCCAAGCGCCTCGGCGCGGTGATCGAAGCGTCCGATGTGCGCCCGCCGGTGAAGGAGCAGGTGGAGTCGCTGGGCGCCAAGTTCATCGACGTGCCGTATTTGACCGACGAAGAAAAAGAAATCGCCCAAGGCGTGGGCGGCTATGCGCGTCCGATGCCGGCCGACTGGATGCGCCGGCAGTCCGAGCTGGTGCACGAACGCGCCAAGCTGGCCGACATCATCATCACCACCGCGCTGATTCCGGGCCGTCCGGCGCCGGTGCTGATTTCCGAAGAAACGGTGAAGGCCATGAAGCCCGGTTCCGTGATCGTCGACCTGGCGGTGTCGCAGGGCGGTAACTGCCCGCTGTCCGAGCTGAATAAAACCGTGGTCAAACACGGCGTGCACATCATCGGCGAGCCGGACCTGGCTACGCTGGTGGCGGCCGACGCCTCGGCGCTGTATGCGCGCAACGTGCTGGACTTCCTCAAGCTGATCATCGACAAGGAAGATAAATCGGGCGGCGCTCCGCTGGTGATCGACCGCGAGGACGAGATCATCAAGGCCACGCTGCTGTGCACCGGCGGCGAACTGCTGCGCAAATAAGAAGGAGAACAATATGGAAATCAGCCACACCGTCATCAACCTGATTATCTTCGTGCTGGCCATCTACGTCGGCTACCACGTGGTCTGGACCGTCACGCCGGCGCTGCATACGCCGCTGATGGCCGTCACCAACGCCATCTCGGCCATCATCATCGTCGGCGCCATGCTGGCCGCGTCGCTGACCGAGGGCCTGATCGGCCAGGTCGCCGGCACGGTCGCGGTGGCGCTGGCCGCCGTCAATGTGTTCGGCGGCTTCCTGGTCACCCAGCGCATGCTGGAGATGTTCCGCAAAAAAGAGCCGAAGGCCAAGCCTGCGGATGGCAAGGGAGGTCACGCATGAATTTCATCTCCATGAACCTGGTGACGATGATGTATCTCATCGCATCGGTATGCTTTATCCAGGCGTTGAAAGGGTTGTCCTCGCCGGGCACGGCGCGCACCGGCAATGCCTTCGGCATGTCGGGCATGGCGATCGCTTTCGTCACCACCATCGCCCTGATTCTCAAGCTGAAGGCAGATGCGACGGCGGCCGCCGTTGCCGGCGTCAGCGGCGGCATGGGCCTCGGCCTGGTGGCGCTGGGCGTGATCGTCGGCGGCGGTATCGGCGCGGTGCTGGCCAAGAAGGTCGAAATGACCAAGATGCCGGAGCTGGTCGCGGCCATGCACTCGCTGATCGGTCTGGCGGCGGTATGCATCGCGGTGGCGGCGGTGTCGGAGCCGCACGCGTTCGGCATTGCGGCCGTGGGCGAGGCGCTGCCGGTCGGTAACCGCATCGAGCTGTTCATCGGCACCTTCGTCGGCGCGATTACCTTCTCCGGTTCGGTGATCGCGTTCGGCAAGCTGTCGGGCAAGTACAAGTTCCGCCTGTTCCAGGGCGCACCGGTGAGCTTCGCCGGCCAGCACATGCTGAACCTGATCCTGGCCATCGTGATGGTCGGCCTGGGCCTGGTGTTCGTGTTCGCCGGCGGCGTCGAGCCTGCGTGGACGCCGTTCCTGATCATGACCGCCATCGCGTTTGTGCTCGGCGTGCTGATCATCATCCCGATCGGCGGCGCGGACATGCCGGTGGTGGTGTCGATGCTGAACTCCTACTCCGGCTGGGCCGCTGCCGGCATCGGCTTCTCGCTGAACAACTCGATGCTGATCATCGCCGGTTCGCTGGTCGGTTCCTCGGGCGCCATCCTGTCCTACATCATGTGCAAGGCGATGAACCGTTCGTTCTTCAACGTGATCCTGGGCGGTTTCGGCGGTGCGCCGGCGGAGGCGGGTCCTGGCGGCGCCAAGGAGCAGCGTCCGGTCAAGTCCGGTTCGGCCGACGATGCCTCGTTCATCATGGCCAATGCCGAAAGCGTGATCATCGTGCCGGGCTACGGATTGGCCGTGGCGCGCGCCCAGCACTCGCTGAAAGAACTGGTGGAAAAGCTGACCCACAAGGGCGTGACCGTGAAGTATGCGATCCACCCGGTGGCGGGCCGCATGCCGGGCCACATGAACGTGCTGCTGGCCGAGGCAGAAGTGCCGTACGACCAGGTGTTCGAGATGGAGGACATCAACGGCGAGTTCGGGCAGACCGACGTGGTGCTGATCCTGGGCGCCAACGACGTGGTCAATCCGGCCGCCAAGGACCCGAAATCGCCGATCGCCGGCATGCCGATCCTGGAGGCCTACAAGGCCAAGAGCATCATCGTCAACAAGCGCTCCATGGCCTCCGGCTATGCGGGCCTGGACAATGAGCTGTTCTACCAGGCCAACACCATGATGGTCTTCGGCGATGCCAAAAAGGTCATCGAGGACATGGTCAAGGCAGTGGAGTGATTCACAATTTGTGAATGATCTATTCCTTTTGAGCCGATTGATGGTGGTGTTGATGAAGCCTACTATGGCTACATCAACCCACCTCAAGGAGTTTCAAAATGAACCGTCTGCAAAACAAAGTCGCTATCGTCACTGGTGCATCGTCTGGCATCGGCCGCGCCACCGCCAAGCTGTTCGCCGCTGAAGGCGCCAAAGTCGTCGTCGCCGCCCGCCGCCAGGCGGAACTCGATACGCTGGTCGCCGAGATCAAGGCAGACGGCGGCAACGCCATCGCGCTGGCCGGCGACGTCACTTCCGAATCGTTCAACGCCCAACTGGTCGCCGCTGCGGTCGAAGCTTACGGCCGCCTGGACATCGCCTACAACAACGCCGGCACGCTGGGCGAAATGGGCGAGACCATCGGCGTCACGGAGCAGGGCTGGAACGACACCATCGCCGCCAACCTGACCAGCGCCTTCCTCGGCGCCAAGCACCAGGTTCCTGAAATGATCAAGCATGGCGGCGGTTCGGTGATCTTCACCTCGACTTTCGTCGGCTACAGCT
Organism: Duganella paludis; assembly: GCF_054461335.1. NCBI lineage: Bacteria > Pseudomonadati > Pseudomonadota > Betaproteobacteria > Burkholderiales > Oxalobacteraceae > Duganella > Duganella paludis. The sequence continues at coordinate 2,484,783 of NZ_CM136922.1, read as the reverse complement.
TCGCCTTCCCGGGCGTGGCCGCATACGCCGCCAGCAAGGCCGGCCTGATCGGCCTGACACAGGCGCTGGCCGCCGAATACGGCCCGCAAGGCGTGCGCGTGAACGCCGTGCTGCCGGGCGCTGTGGACACCTCGATGTACCGCGAAATGAACAACACGCCGGAATCGACTTCCTTCATCACCAACCTGCACGCGCTGAAACGCGTGGCGCAACCGGAAGAACTGGCGCGCTCGGTGCTGTACCTGGCTTCGGACGATTCCTCGTTCGTGACCGGCACCGCCTCGCTGGTCGACGGCGGCGCCTCGATCACCCGCACCTGATCGCGGTTGGCCTAGCGGCGGCCGTACATCATCAGTTCGGCCAGCAGGCCGCGCGCTGGGCCGACCATGTCGATGGCGGCCAGCGAGAGGCCTAGCAGGGCTTGGGCTGGTGAGTCGTTGGCGAAGATGCGGGCCATGGTGTCGGTCAGGTGGACGGTGGTGCTGCGGTCGCGCCGTCGCAGTTCGGTGAATTGCGACAGCATCGTCGGCGTGGCGTCTTGCGTCAGCAGGCGTGCCAGCACCGTGACGTCGCGCAGGCCTAGGTTGAGGCCTTGGCCTGCCACCGGATGCAGCGTTTGCGCGGCGTTGCCGATGGCGACCGTGCGCGCGGTGCTGCGCGGGGCGGCGTTCAATCCGAGCGGGAAGGCCAGGCGCGGCGAGGCGTGCGTGAAGCGGCCTACGCGTTCGCCGAAGGCTGTGCCTAGCGCTTGCAGGAAGTCGGTGTCGTTCAGGGCTTGCAGCGTTGCGGCGGTGTCGGGACGCACGCACCAGACCAGAGAGTATTCGTCATCCTGCGGCAGCAGCGCCAGCGGGCCTTGTTCCGTAAAGCGTTCGTAGGCGCGGTGCGGCGGCGTGGCGCTGCGCACTTGCGCGATGATGGCGGTTTGCTGGTAGTCGCGGTTGTGCGCGCGCTCCTGCTGTTCGTTGAACAGGCCACCTTCGGCCTGCACCACGATGGCCGCGCGCAGTGTTTTCGGTGCGCCTTCGGCATCGAGGATCAGCGTGACGGCATCCTGCTGTTCGTCGATGGCGATCACGCGCGCGGGACGCAGCGAGACGATGCCGGCGCGTTCGCAGCCGGCGCCCAAGGCGCTCACCAGGTTGCCGTAGCGGCTGACGTAACCCAGCGCCGGCAGGTCGTAGTCCTTGCGGTCGATCAGGCTGCGGCCGAACTGGCCGCGCCGCGATACGTGGATTTGTTCGATGGCCGTGGCGGCAGCGGGCCAGCCGCCGATTTCTTCGAGTATTTGCCGGCTGCCCCAGGACAGTGCCAGCGAGCGCGGATCTTTGCCGGCTTGCTCCAGCGTCTTGGCGTCGATCAGGGCGATACGGCCCGGCGCCATGCCGCGCTTGACCAGCAGCGCCGCCAGCGCCATGCCGGCCGGACCGGCGCCGCAGATGGCGACGTCGTAATCCGGCGCCGCGCTGCCGGCTGCAGTCCCGGCTGCGGCTTGCGCCGTTGGCGCGGCGCGTGAGGTGGTGTCTGTCATTGTTGCTGCATCAGTTCTTCAATTTCGACCACGGTCTTGGGCGCGGCTGCGCTCAGGATGGTATGGCCGCCGGCCGTGACCAGCACGTCGTCTTCGATGCGGATGCCGATGTTCCAGTATTCTTCCGGCACGCCTTCGGCCGGACGCACGTAGATGCCCGGCTCCACCGTCACCACCATGCCCGGCAACAGCACGCGCGACGGCTTGTCCGCCAGGTTGACGTTGCGGTATTGGCCGACGTCGTGCACGTCCATGCCCAGCCAGTGGCCGGTGCCGTGCATGTAGAACTGCAGGTAGGTCTTGTTGGCGATGACGTCATCGAGCGCGCCTTGCAGCAGGCCCAGTTCCAGCATGCCTTGCGCCAGCACGCGCACCGCCGCTTCGTGCGCGCCGGAGTAGGGCAGTCCGGGAGCGATGGCTTCCAGTGCGGCGGCTTGCGCGGCCAGCACCAGTTCATACAGGCGCTTTTGCGGCGCGCTGAATTTGCCGTTGACCGGGAAGGTGCGGGTGATGTCGGAGGCGTAGCCATCGAGCTCGCAGCCGGCGTCGATCAGCACCAGGTCGCCGTCTTTTGATTGTGCGTTGTTGGCGCTGTAGTGCAGCACGCAGGCGTTGGCGCCCGTTGCCACGATGGAGTTGTAGGCCGGCGCCTGCGCGCCGTTGCGGCGGAATTCGTACAGCAGTTCCGCTTCCAGTTCGTATTCGTAGACGCCGGCGCTGGCTGCGCGCATGGCGCGCTGGTGCGCCTGCGCCGAGATGGTCGCGGCGCGCAGCATGGTGGCTTGTTCGCTGTCGTCCTTCAGCAGGCGCATTTCGTCCAGCAGCGGCAGCAGGTCGACTGTGCTGGCCGGCGGCGTGACGCCGGTGCGGGCCTTGGCGCGCACTGCGGACAGCCAGTCCGCTACGCGCGCATCGAGCTTGCTGCTGGCGTGATGCAGCGGGTAGTACAGCGATGGCGCGTTGGCCAGCAGCTCGGCCATTTTGTCGTCCAGCGTTTCGATGGCGTGGGCTTCGTCGAAGCCGAAGGCTTCGCGTGCGCCGTCCGGGCCGTAGCGGTAGCCGTCCCAGATCTCGCGGTCGATGTTCTTCGGACGGCAGAACAGGATGGCGCGTGCCGGCGCATCGCCCTGCGCGGCGATCAGCACCAGCGTGGCTTCCGGTTCGGTGAAGCCGGTCAAATAGTAGAAGTAGCTGTCGTGGCGATAGAGGTAGTCGCTGTCGCTGTTGCGCGCTACTTCCGGCGCGGTCGAGAGCACGGCCACTGCGCCGGGCGGCATTTGCGCCAGCAGGCGCACGCGCCGGTCGGCGTAGCGGCTGATGTCTGCCACGCCGGTCATCACTGCACGCCTTTGGCAGCGGGCGCCAGGGCTGCCAGCGGGGCGTTCAGCAGGTCGAGCTGCTGCACGGTGCCGACGTTGTGCCATTCGCCTTCATACACTTCGCCGCCGACCTGCTTCTTGTCCGCATATTCGCGGATCAGCGGGCCAAGCTTGGCGTACTCGCCGGCGGCGATGTGCTCGAACATCTCCATGCGGTACACGCCGATGTTCCCGAAGGTCCACTTGGGCGAGCCGTCGTTGGTCAGCGAGTACATGGTCATGCCGAAGTCGCCGTCCGGATGCCAGTCGGGATTCGGCACCATGTACAGCCAGCAGACGTCGCGCTTGTCGGCCGGGTAGGGATTGCCCCACATGTCCTTGTCGTGCAGGACGTCTTTCACCTGTTCGAAGTCGAAGTAGGGCGTGTAGATGTCGCCCGAGATGGCCACGAACGGTTCATCGCCCAGCAGATGGCGCGCCTTGGCGATGCCGCCCGCCGTTTCCAGCGCCTGCTCTTCGTGCGAGTACAGCAGCTTGGCGCCGAACTGGCTGCCGTCGCCCAGCGCCGCCTCGAGCTGCGCGCCGAGGTGGGCGTGGTTGATGACGATGTCGGTAATGCCGGCCTTCACCAGATTCAGGATATGCCAGACGATCAGCGGCCGGCCGCGTACTTTCAGCAGCGGCTTGGGGATGGTGTCGGTCAATGGACGCATGCGTTCGCCGCGTCCGGCGGCGAAGATCATCGCTTTCATGCGCCGGTCCTTAGAAGGTGTAGCCGACTTGCGGCTTGCTGTCTTCCAGCAGATCGAGCAGGCGCACCAGCGGCTTCAGATCCTTGTAGCGGCCGGCGGTCTTGCGCACGTATTCCATCACGGTCGGCAGGTCTTCCAGGTATTGGGCCTTGCCGTCGCGGTAGTTCAGGCGGCAGAACAGGCCCAGGATCTTCAGGTGGCGCTGCAGCGACATGTATTCGAAGTCCTTGTAGAAGGCGTCGATGTCCTTGTTGACCGGCAGGCCCAGCGACTTGGCGTGCTGCCAGTAGCGGATGGCCAAGTCCAGCACCAGTTCCTCGTCCCACTGCACGTAGGCGTCGCGCAGCAGCGAGGCCAGGTCGTAGGTCATCGGACCGTACAGCGCGTCCTGGAAATCGAGCACGCCGGGATTGCCGGCGTCCACCACCATCAGGTTGCGCGAGTGGAAGTCGCGGTGCACATAGACTTGCGCCTGCGCCGTGACGTTGGCCAGGATGGCGTCGAACACGCCCTGCAGCTCGGCCGACTGTTTCTCGGTCAACGTGGCGTTCAGGTGCTTGCCGATGTACCACTCGGGGAACAAGCTCATTTCGCGCTGCAGGAAGGCGCGGTCGTATTCCGGCAGCACGTCCGGACGGCTGGTGATCTGGAACTTGACCAGCGCTTCGAGCGCCTCGGCGTACATGGTCGAGGCGTTGTCGTGCGTGAGCGCCGACAGGTAGGTGGTATTGCCCAGGTCCGACAGCAGCATGAAGCCGGCTTCGTAATCGGTGGCGATGATGCGCGGCACGGTGACGCCGGCATGCGTGAGCATTTCGTCAACTTTGACAAAGCCGAGCACGTTTTCACGCTCCGGCGGCGCGTCCATGACGATCAGGGTCTGGCCCAGCGCGGATTGTTGTTCGGGCAAAACGTTGACACGGAAGTAACGGCGGAAGCTGGCGTCGGCCGAGGCGGCGCGTGCGCTGTCCGCGTCCACCACGTTCAGGCCGCGCAGCCAGGTCAGCAGGAGTTGCAGGCGTGTATCGGAAGTTAAATTCTGTAATAAAGACATCGAAGCGTGCCGGGAAACCGGCGTCAGGTGAAGATTCCCATATAATAAGGGATTCAAATCAAAAAATCGCCTTTCATGGTGCCTGGTCCCTTCTTTTCATGAGTCGCATGCCCAAACCGCAGCGCTTGGCGTATGCCCTGTCCGCTATCTTCACTGTGTCGGCGTTGCCGTCGCACGCCCAAACGCCCCCCAAACAACGCGCCGCGCGCGTGGAAGACAAGAACGCCGTCACCATCCTCAAGGCGGAGGACATCGGCGGCCGCCCGGAGCGCGAACTGACGCTGGAGCGCGATGCGGAACTGATCAAGGACAAGACCAAGGTCAAGGCCGACACCGCCTGCTATCGCCAGGTGGAGAATGAAGTCGAGGCCAAGGGCGATGTGAAGATCTGGCGTTTCGGCGACTATTTCACCGGCGACGAGCTCAAGCTGAACATGGACACCGGCAAGGGCTATATGCTCAACCCGACCTACACGCTGGAAGCCAACCAGGCGCGCGGCAAGGCCGAACGCCTGAACTTCGTCAACGAAGACGAGGCCGTGGTCATCAACGGCACCTACAGCACCTGCCAGAGCGCGGACCCGGACTGGTACCTGAAGTCGGACACGCTGAACCTCGATTCCGGCCGCGACGTCGGCACCGCCGGCAAGACGCTGATCTATTTCAAGGACGTGCCCATCATCGGCACGCCCGCGCTGTCGTTCTCGCTGTCGGGCGCGCGCCGGTCGGGCTGGCTGTCGCCGACGCCGGGCTTCGGCTCGAAGAACGGCGCGGAACTGGTGGTGCCGTATTACTTCAACATCGCGCCGAACCGCGACTTGACGCTGTACCCGAAAATCATCGGCAACCGCGGCCTGCAGATCGGCGCGCTGGGACGCTACCTGGGCGAGACCGACGGCGGCCTGTACAAGGGCGACACCTATCTCGAATACTTGCCGCACGACCGCGAGTACGCCAAGGCCAACCCGGATATCAAGAGCGACCGCTGGATGATCCGCTCCACCCACGTGCAGGACCTGACGCCGGACTGGGTCTACAGCTGGAGCTTCCGCGCCGCCTCGGACAACAACTACCCGAATGATTTCTCCAAGACGGTGTCGAGCTCGACCGAGCGTCAGCTGCTGCGCGAACTGCGCACCGACTACCATGGCGATTTCTGGACCCTGACCGCGCGCGTGCAGAAGTACCAGGTGCTGCAAGACCCGGAATCGGCGACCGATTCGTCGCTGACCGTGACGCGCCCGTACGACCGTCTGCCGGCGGTGAACTTCCACGCCGCGCAGTACGACGTGGCCGGCGGCTTCGACTGGGCCTTCGACTCCGAGCTGACCCGCTTCTACCACCCGACCCGCATCAACGGCACGCGCCTGGTGGCGATTCCGCAGCTCAGCTATCCGATCGTCGGGCCGAGCTATTTCATCACGCCCAAGGTCATGGTCAACATGGCCAGCTACCAGCTGGAGGCGTCCGGCGCGCAGAAGGCCGAGAACCTGTCGCGCACGGTGCCGACGCTGTCGCTCGACACCGGCCTGGTGTTCGAGCGCGACATCAAGTTCGGCGGCAAGGAAATGACGCAGACGCTGGAGCCGCGCCTGTTCTACGTGAACACGCCGTACCGCGACCAGAGCAAGTTCCCGACCTTCGACACCGACGCGGCCACCTTCAACTTCGCGCAGATCTTCAGCGAAAACCGCTTCATCGGTTCGGACCGCATCGGCGACGCCAACCAGCTGACCGCCGCGCTGACCTCGCGCTTCCTCGACGCCAACGGCGCCGAGGCCTTGCGCCTGGCGTTCGGCCAGCGCTTCTACTTCCGCGACCAGAAGGTGCAGCTCGATTCGTCGACCCCGGTGGTGGACGCGCACTCGGACATCCTGCTGGCCGCCGGCGGCCGCATTTCCGACACCTGGGGCGTCGACAGCGCGGTGCAGTACAACCCGAGCCAGAGCCGCATCGTGTCGCAAAGCTATACCGCGCAGTGGACGCCGGGCGCCAAGAAGGTGCTCAACCTGGGCTACCGCTACCTGCGCAACAGCTTCAAGAACGTCGAGCTGTCGAGCCAGTGGCCGATCTTCCAGCGCTGGTACGGCGTGGGCCGCATCAGTTACTCGATGCAGGACAAGAAAATCCTGGAAAGCCTGCTCGGCCTCGAATACAACGCCGACTGCTGGGTGTTCCGCACCGGCGCGCAGCGTTTCGTGACCACCGCGACCAAGACCTCGACCCAGGTCTTCTTCCAGCTGGAACTGAACGGCCTGTCGCACCTCGGCGTCGGCAGCCCGCTGGAGGCGATGAAAACCAGTATCCCGGGTTATCAACGCCTGAATGAGGGCTATGGCCGCTAACTCGATGTACACTTGGCGTCCGCCGGGCATTTCCGCCCCGGCGCTTTTTGACTTTTTTACACCTCTTGAGCGTTCTTAACATGCGTAATGCCAGTAAGTACCAGATGAAACTCCTCGCAGTCCTGTTGTGCACGGCCGCGCTCAGCGGTTGTAGCCTGTTCTCGTCGAAGAAGAAAGCCGAACCGGCCGCCGCGCCAGTGGTCGCCGCCGCGCCGGCCGCCGCTGCCGCACCGGCCAAGCCGGCCGCGAAAAAAGAAGGCGCCGGTTTCCTGCCGCCGGGTGAATCGGGGAACGTGGAGGTCGACTCGATCGCCGTGGTGGTCAACGATGAAGTCATCACCCAGCGCGAGCTGGTCAACCGCATCAAGTCCGTGACCGCCCGCATGAAGGCGCAGAACGCGCAGATGCCGTCGGACGCCGACCTGCGCCGCCAGCTGCTCGAACGCATGATCGTCGAGCGCTCGCAGCTGCAGATGGCCAAGGACATGGGCGTGCGCGTGGACGACCTGCAGCTCGACCGCGCCATCGGCCGCATCGCCGAAGCGCAGAAGATGAACGTCCAGCAGTTCCGCAACCAGATGGAAAAGGATGGCACGCCGTACGCCGCCTTCCGCGAGGAGATCCGCGAGGAAATCATCATGCAGCGACTGCGCGAGCATGAAGTCGACGCCAAGATCCAGATTTCCGACGCCGAAGTGGACAGCTTCCTGGCCGCCGAAAAGGCCGCCGCCGCCGAGCAGTTCGAAATCAATATCGCGCAAATCATGGTCCGCATTCCGGACAACGCCACCGCCGAAGTGATCGCCCAGCGCCGTGCGCGCGCCGAGGAAGTGATGCGCCAGCTGCGCACCGGCGCCGACTTTGCCAAGATGGCCGCCACCTATTCGGACGCCAGCGACGCGCTGCAAGGCGGCGCGGTCGGCTGGCGCCAGCCCGAGCGCCTGCCGCCGGTGTTTGCCGAAGCGCTGACCAAGCTGAAAGCCGGCCAGGTCACGCCCATCATCAAGAGCACCGGCGCCTTCCACATCCTGAAGGCGGTGGACCGCCGCAGCCTGGCCGAGGCGCAAGCCGTGGCCGCCGTGCAGCAAACCCATGCCCGCCACATCCTGATCAAGGTGACGCCGGCCATGAGCGCGGCCGACGCCAAGCGCAAGCTGCTGGAACTGAAGGAACGCCTGGACAACAACGCCGCCAAGTTCGAAGACCTGGCGCGCCTGGTGTCGAACGACGGCTCGGCCGCCAAGGGTGGCGACCTGGGCTGGCTGTATCCGGGCGACACCATGCCGGAATTCGAAGCGGCCATGAACAACCTGAAGATCGGCGAAGTGAGCCAGCCGGTGGAAACCAGCTTCGGCCTGCACCTGATCGAGGTGCTGGAGCGCAAGAGCGACGACGTCTCGAAAGAGCGCGAGCGCAACAATGCGCGCCAGGCCCTGCGCGAGCGCAAGATGGAAGAAGCGACCGAGAGCTGGCAGCGTGAAGTGCGCGACCGCGCCTACGTCGAGTACCGCAACGAAGAAGACAAAGCGGCCAACAGCAACGCCAACAAGTAAGCAGAAAGGGGAGCACGAGTGAGCGCCACTTCAACCAAACGGCGCCCGGGAGTGCGCCCCGCTATTGCGGTCACGGTCGGCGAGCCGGCCGGCATCGGTCCGGAAATCTCGATCCGCGCGGCGTGGGCGCGGCGGCGCGACGTCAATTGCGTGCTGCTGGGCGACGCCGCCTTCCTGGCCATGATCGCCCACGATATCGACCCGGAGATCAAGCTGTCCGCGCTGTCGCTGATGGCGGTGCGCAACGGCGGCCTGCCGCATTTCGGCGCCGACCGCATCAGCGTGATCGACGTGCCGCTGGGCGCGCACGTGGTGCCGGGCAAGCTCGACAAGAACAACGGCCGCGCCGTGCTCGACACGCTGGACGCCGCCATCGAAGGCGTGCGGGCGGGCTGGTTCGAAGCGGTGGTCACCGCGCCGCTGCAAAAGAGCACCATCAACGACGCCGGCGTGAAGTTCTCCGGCCATACCGAATACTTCGCCGACCAGACCGGCACGCCGCAGGTGGTGATGCTGCTGGCCGGGCCGCAAGCTAACGGAGAGCAACTGCGCGTGGCGCTGGCCACCACCCACCTGCCGCTGAAGGACGTGGCGGCGGCGCTGAGCCGGGACGGCCTGGCGCGCGTGCTGGACATCATCCACGCCGACCTGCGCGCCAAGTTCGGCATCGCCGCGCCGCGCATCCTGGTCTGCGGCCTGAACCCGCACGCGGGCGAGGGCGGCTACCTGGGGCGCGAGGAAATCGACACCATCACGCCGGCCATCGAAGCGGCGCAGGCGCGCGGCATCGATGCGCGCGGCCCGTATCCGGCCGACACCTTGTTCCAGCCCAAGTACCTGAAGGATGCCGACTGCGTGCTGGCCATGTACCACGACCAGGGCCTGCCGGTGCTCAAGTACGCCACCTTCGGCCAGGGCGTCAACATCACGCTGGGCCTGCCGCTGATCCGCACCTCGGTCGACCACGGCACAGCGCTGGACCTGGCCGCGCAAGGCCTGGGCAAAGCCGACTGCGGCAGCATGGAACAAGCGATCGACACGGCGCTGGCCATGGCCAACGCCATCAATTCACCTTAAAAGAACAATCATGAAACACGTAGCCCGCAAACGCTTCGGCCAAAACTTCCTGCATGACCAGCATGTGCTGGGCAGCATCACCGCCGCCATCGACCCGCAGGACGGCGACGCCATGGTCGAAATCGGCCCCGGCCTGGCGGCCATGACCGACCAACTGCTGCGCTCGCTGAAGCATATGCACGTGGTCGAGCTGGACCGCGACCTGGTCACCCGCCTGGAAAAAGCCTACCCGCGCAACAAGCTGACCGTGCATTCCGGCGACGCGCTGAAGTTCGACTTCGGCACCATCCCGGTGCCGGAAGGGCAGAAGCTGCGCATCGTCGGCAACCTGCCGTACAACATCTCCAGTCCGCTGCTGTTCCACCTGGCGACGTTTGCGCCGCTGGTGCAGGACCAGCACTTCATGCTGCAAAAAGAGGTGGTGGAGCGCATGGTGGCCGAGCCGGGCAGCAAGGTCTACGGCCGCCTGTCGGTGATGCTGCAATGGCGCTACGACATGTCGCTGCTGTTCGTGGTGCCGCCGGAAGCGTTCGACCCGCCGCCGCGCGTGGACTCGGCCATCGTGCGCATGATCCCGGTGGCCAATCCGCTGCCGTGCGATGGCGAGAAGCTGGAGGCGGTAGTGCTGAAAGCCTTCTCCCAGCGCCGCAAGGTGATCCGCAACTGCCTGGCCGGCATGTTCACGGAAGAACAGATCATCGCCGCCGGCATCAACCCCACCGACCGTCCTGAAACCGTCGGCCTGACCCAGTACGTCGCCCTGACCAATCTGCTGAAGTAAAGTCAAAAAAAAGCCCGCCAAGGTGGCGGGCTAAATCCAATTCCTTTGCAAGAAGTGGAGGAGACAAGTGAAGTATGCTGCGTCGCGGCATATCACGCCACTTTATTTTTCAGATATCAATTATTTCGATTCTGAATATCTCACTCCACTACCGCGCCGCCGTAGCGGCGCATTGCTGATTACTTCGGTACGCAGGTCACCAGCAGATTGCTGACGGCCACCTCGTGCATCACGCCGATGCCGTTGGCGATGCTGCAGTTCAAGCCCATGGCCGGGTCCACCACCACCGTTACGCCGTAGGACGTGCCGTCCGGCACGGTGCCGAAGGAGAAGTCGCCGGCGCCGTTGGTGGCGCTCGCGCTGGTCAGCGTGATCGCACTGTTCGAACCGTTCAGCACGGTGATGGTGCGGGCGGTGCCGTCGGCCGCTGCCGTCAGGCCGGTGAACTGGCCGCCCAGAGTGTAGGCGTTCTGCGCGCAGCTGACCACGGCCTGGATGGTGATGGTATGGCCGGCCGAACCGGTGGCGCCGGAGATGCCGCAGTTCATGTGGTCCGGCTGCTTCTGGATGGTGATGTTGTAGTCGGTGCCGTAGTCGATTTGTTTCGGGAATGTAAAACTGGTGGCGCCCGATGGCACCGTGACAGTGTCGCCGCCGTTGGCCAGGACCAGGCCGCTATTGTTGAGGTTGACCACGGCGCCCTGCACCGCGAATTGCGCCTTGCCGCCACACGCTGCCAGTGCGGCCGCCATGGCCAGCGCCGCAGCGGCGCTCAGGTACGAAAATTTCATGTAGTTCTCCAAAGATTAAACGGCCGGCGGCTTAGTTGTTGGTGCAGTTGACAACCAGGGCGAGCTGGTTGGCATTCGGCATGGTGCCCGGGTTCAGCGCAGTATCGAAGGCGCAGGTCTGGCCGGCAGGCTGGGTCAGCACGGTGCCGCCGTACAGGGCGCCGTTGGCCACCTGGGTCGGGAACTTGAAGCTGAGATCGGCGCCTGCGGTAGCCGGCGGCAGCACGGCGACGGTATCGGAACCGTTGGCCAGGACCAGGCCGGTGCCGCTCAGGCCCTTGACGGTGCCGCCCAGCACGTATGGATTGGCGGTGCAGGTCACGGTGACGTAAATGTTGTAGGCATTGGCCTTGCCGGAGTTGTTGGTGGCCTTGCATTCGGCGCCGGTAGGGCTGGTGGCGATCTGCACGTCGAAGCCTTCGTCGCTGCCGAGCAGCTTGGTAAAGGCGAAATAGGTGGCGCCGGTTTCAATGGTCAGCTTTTCGCCGTTGCCATTGTTGATCAATACCAGTCCCGACTTGACCGGACCGTTGTAAACGATCTGACCTTGCAGGCCGAGATTGCCGTTATTGCCGCCGCAGGCGCTGAGGATGACAGCAGTCAGCAGGGCAACACCCGCACGCAGATACGAACTTTTCATAAAACTCTCTCTCCAAAACGAATAGGGCCCGGCAGCACGCACGGGAGGCAGCATATTACACTTGTGCGGCGTATTTTAGTGCATTTGCCAACGCGCAGGCCTCAATGCATGCAAGCGTAGATGTAACAGCATGTGTTCTTGCCGTTTAGTTAACCTGCGCCACGTCGCATTGCGAGCGGCGGCCGTCCAGGCGGCAGCGGTTGCGCACCTGGCCTTGCAGGTCGTGCACTTCCACCAGCCATTGCCCGGCGCCGCGCCGCTCCATGGTCATGTAGCCGAAGCCGTCCACCCAGGAGCTGAAGTGCTCGACCAGCGCGCCCGGCGCCGGCGTCACGCCCGGCGGCAGCCGCTCCGGCAGCGGCACCGTGTCTTCCGAGGTGCCGGAAAAACCGGCGATGAACTGGCTCGGATGCGGACTGGAGAAGCTGACTTGCTGCCACAAGTGCACGTGGCCCGACAGCATGGCCTGCACCGACGGCGGGAACAGCTGTGGATTGAGCGAGCCCAGCGCCGCCTGCAGGCCGGCGTCGCCCGGCAACAGCACGATGCTGCCGTCCGGCTTGCGGTCGGCGCCCATGCCCAGCAGCGGGTGGTGCGAGATGCCGATATTGTGCGGCGCGCGCTGGGCCAGGGCGTCCAGCTTGCGGTACAGCTCGCGGTACTTATCGTAGGCCAGGTCGCCCGGTTTCAGGCCTTTCCAGCTGGTGTTGGCGGTGTCGAGCACCAGCAGCTGGGTGTCCTGGCCGATGGGGACGGCGTAGGGATCGCTGTAGTTGCCGGTGGCGTCGTCGGCTGCGGCGTTGCAGTCGCGGCCCTTGAGCAGCGGGCGCGGATCGAGGAAGCGCCAGTAGCCCTGGCCGCCGCGCAGGCAGCTTTCGTGGTTGCCGCGCGCCATGATCCAGGGCGCGGCGTCCAGCAGTTTGGCGCCGGGCGCGAAGAAATCCTCGTCCCAGGCGTCCCAGCCATAGCCCCAGGGGCTGCCGGCGCATCCGGCATTGCCTTCCGGGCAGGCGTTTTCGCGGTAGTGGTAGTCGCCCACATGGATCACCAGGTCCGGCTTCCAGGCGGCGGCCTGTCTGGCGACGGTGGCGAACGGATATTGTTCGCGATCGTTGCAGGCCTGGTAGCTGTTGCTGCTTTTCTGCAGGCGGCAGCCGGTGTCGCCGATGACCACGATGCGCTGCGGCTCCGCTTTCGGCAGCGGCAGGGTGCGGCCCAGCACGCGGGCGCTGGCGGTGCCGGCCGGCAGCGTCGCTTCGCAGGTCAGCAACGGGAATTCGGCGGGCTTGGAATCGGCCGGGGCAAACGGCGTGGTGCGCAGGGCAATGGTGGCGGCCGGCGCGCGCAGCGTCATCGGCTGGGGGCGCTGGTCGAGTACGATCTCGGGGCAGGTAGGAGCGTCGATCAGTACGCGCGCCACGGCGGCGCCGTATTCGCCCATCACCACGTACGAGGTGAAGTCCGGCGGCGGCGCGGTATTGGTAGCGGCGCAGCCGGCCAGCAGCAGGGGCAGAGCCCCGCGTCTCAGGATGGATAACAGCACGGGATCTCCAGCGGGATAATCGTGATGTTACCATGGGCTTACCTTTTACTTACTAGTGTGCATTTGCCATGACTTCCCGCCGCCCCCTCGCCTTGCTGTTCGATCTGGACGATACCCTGTGGCCGATCGGCCCGGTCATCATGGCTGCCGAAGTCAGCTGGCATGCCTGGCTGGCCGAGCGCGCGCCCAAGGTGGCGCAGGCGTTCAGCGTGGCCGAGCTGCGGGTGCGCCGCATGGCGCTGCTGGAGCGCCGGCCCGAGCTGGTCGCCGACCTGTACCAGCTGCGGCGCGAGGCGCTGGCCGAGGTATTTGCCGAAACCGGCGAGGACCCGGCCCACATCGAAGGCTCGATGCAGCACTTCGCCGTGCAGCGCAACCTGGTGGCGCCGTATGCCGACGTGCTGCCAGTGCTGCCGCTGCTGCAGGGCATGCTGCGACTGGGCGTGATCACCAACGGCAACGCCGATCTTGAAGTCATCGGCATGAACCACCATTTCGAATACGCCTTGTCGTCGTCGCAGTTCGGCAGCGCCAAGCCGGACCCGGCCATCTTCCACGCCGCCTGCGCCGCCATGGGCGTGGCGCCGGCCGACGCGGTCTACGTCGGCGACGACCTGCGGCTGGACGTGCAGGGCGCGCAGGCGGCCGGCTTGCGCGCGGTCTGGATGAACCGCCACGGCAGTCGCGCCCATCTGGAGGCCGGCGTCACGCCGGACGCTATTTGCGCGACTTTTGATGAACTACTGGAATGGATACGTGGGCAGATGGGGGATAGACGTGCATAATAAGGACATCTTCACCCTCTGCAACCACTGATACTTAGTATGCAACTCGATACACGCGCACAAACTTTGCTCAAGGCCCTGGTGGAGCGCTATATCGCCGATGGCCAGCCGGTGGGCTCGCGCGCGCTCTCCAAGATTTCCGGACTGGACCTGTCGCCGGCCACCATCCGCAACATCATGGCGGACCTGGAGGAGCTCGGCTACGTGGCCAGTCCGCACACCTCGGCAGGCCGGGTGCCGACGCCGCGCGGCTACCGCATCTTTGTCGACACGCTGCTAACGGTGCAGACCATGGACGAACAGTCGATGGGCGCGCGCCTGCAGTCGCCGCAGCCGCAGAAGATGATCACCAACGCGGCGCAGATGCTGTCGTCGCTGTCGCAGTTCGCCGGCGTGGTGCTGAGTCCGCGCCGCGAGCTGGTGTTCCAGCAGATCGAATTCCTGCGCCTGGGCGAAAAGCGCATCCTGCTGGTGATCGTGGCGCCCAACGGCGACGTGCAAAACCGCCTGCTGCTGACCGATGTCGACTACAGCCCCTCGCAGCTGGTGCAGTCGGCCAACTACATCAACCAGAATTACGGCGGGCTGGCGTTCGACGAAGTGCATACGCGCCTGCAAAGCGAGCTGCGCCAGCTGCGCGACGACATGGGTCGCCTGATGCAGGTGGCGGTGGAGGCCGGCAGCGAGGCGATGAACGACAACAGCGACAACATGGTGATTTCGGGCGAGCGCAACCTGCTGTCGGTGAGCGACCTGTCCTCGAACATGAGTTCGCTGCGCCAGATGTTCGACATGTTCGAGCAAAAGACCGGCCTGATGCAGCTGCTCGATGTCTCGAGCAAGGCCAGCGGCGTGCAGATTTATATCGGTGGGGAATCGAGCCTGGTGCCGATGGACGAGATGAGCGTGGTCACCGCGCCGTACACGGCCAACGGCAAGATCGTCGGCACGCTGGGCGTGATCGGCCCAACGCGCATGGCTTACGAACGGGTGATCCCGATCGTCGACATCACGGCCAAGCTGCTATCGAACGCGCTCAGCCATAATTAAATCCCGCCGCTTACGGGCGGTGCGGGCAGGCGGTTTTGATGCAGTTGCCGTAGATGGCCAGCGCGTGCTCGGCGATCTTGAAGCCGCGCTCCTTGGCGATGGCGTGCTGGCGCTCTTCGATCGCTTCGTCGTAGAACTCTTCCACGCGGCCGCAGTCGGCGCACACCAGGTGGTCGTGGTGCGAACCGGCGTTCAGCTCGAAGATGGCCTTGCCCGTCTCGAAGTGGTTGCGGTTCAGCAGGCCGGCCTGCTCGAACTGGGTCAGCACGCGGTAGACCGTGGCCAGGCCCACGTCCATGTTTTCGGACAGCAGGATCTTGTAGACATCCTCGGCGGTCAGGTGGCGCACTTCGCTGTTCTGGAAGATGTCCAGGATTTTGATGCGTGGCAGCGTGGCTTTCAGGCCGCTGGCCTTCAGATCGGCAGGATTGTTACCCATGATGGAGACTCTTTGTGTAGTTGGCGATTAGCTAGCCGCTAGTTTAACGTACTCCGACTCCCGCCGCACCTAATTGCGAGCCGGCATAAGTTTCTCGTGGGAATTTTACAGTTGCAAAGATTTGCCCCATCCCGCACCGGGTGCTTTATGATATAGCGTTTTTCGGCACTTACGCTGGACCAGATTGAGGACTTTTATGCGCGTCACCCAGGCTTTTTCGCAGTCTTTGTTGCACCGTTTCACTCCCGTGGCCGCTGCCGTGTGCGTAGCGCTGGCGCTGGGCGGTTGCGCGACCAAAACCACGCTGGGCGAGAAATCGACCGAAGTGAAAGACAGCGAACCGACGCTGGACGCCAGCAAGGGCGCGCAAACGACCACCATCACCAAGCTGCAACGCTTCATGTGGTTCCTGTCGCCTTACCGTCCGGACATTCAGCAAGGTAACTTCGTGTCGGAAGAAATGCTGGCGCAGCTGAAAGTCGGCATGACGCAGGACCAGGTCCGCTTCATCTTCGGCACCGCGCTGCTGGCCGATCCCTTCCACGCCAACCGCTGGGATTATGCTTTCCGCCTGGCCAAGGGCAGCGGCGAAACCACCACCAGCCGCGTGATCGTGTTCTTCGACAAGGACGGCAAGGTCGAGCGCTGGGAAGGCGGCAATCTGCCGACCGAGAAGGAATACATCGCCCGCATCGCCGGCCCGGCGCCAAACCTGAAGAAGGAAGCGGCCACCGAGGCGGCACTGTCCAAGCCGGCGCCGACCGCGCCGCTGCCATCGGGCAGCGACAACCCGGCCGCCGCTTCGCCGGTGGGCGTGACGATCAGCAACGACAAGAAATAACAAGGATTTGAGCATGACCGAATTGAACATCGCCATCGCCGGCGCCGGCGGCCGCATGGGCCGCATCCTGATCGAAGCCGTGCAGAACGCCGGCGACGCCCGCCTGTCCGGCGCACTGGACCGCGCCGGTTCGGAGCAGACCGACGCCGCCGCCTTCCTCGGCAAGCCGGCCGGCGTGCCGGTGGAGTCGGAATTCGCCAAGGGCCTGGCCGGCGCGCAGTTCCTGATCGATTTCACCCGTCCGGAAGCCTCGCTCGAACACCTGAAATATTGCGCCGAGCACGGCATCAAGCTGGTGATCGGCACCACCGGGTTCGACGACGCCGGCAAGGCCGCCATCGCCGCAGCGGCGCAAAAAACCGCGATCGTGTTCTCGCCTAACTTCTCGGTCGGCGTCAACGTCACCATGAAGCTGCTGGAGCAGGCCGCCAAGGCGCTGTCGACCGGCTACGATATCGAAGTGATCGAAGCCCACCACCGCTTCAAGGTCGATGCGCCGTCGGGCACCGCGCTGAAAATGGGCGAGGTGATCGCCGATGCGCTGGGCCGCGATTTGAAAGAGTGCGGCGTGTTCGCGCGCGAAGGCGTGACCGGCGAGCGCGATCCATCGTCGATCGGCTTTGCCACCATCCGTGGCGGCGACATCGTCGGCGACCACACCGTGCTGTTCGCCGGCATCGGCGAGCGCATCGAGATCAGCCACAAATCCAGCAGCCGCGTCACCTACGCCCACGGCGCCCTGCGCGCCTGCCGCTTCCTGGCCGACAAGCCGACCGGCCTGTTCGACATGTACGACGTGCTCGGCCTGAAAGATCTGAACGACCAATGAATCCCGCCGCCAGCCAATTCACCCTGACCCGTTTCTGGGAGCAGGGCGATGCCATCAGCCACGCGGTTGCGTTTGTGCTGCTGGCGATGTCGCTGGTGAGCTGGTTCTTCATCCTGGCTAAGGCGTTCGCCGCCTGGCGCGTGCGCCGCAGCGCGCCTGCCGTGCAGGCGTTCTGGGATGCGCCGACCATGCCCGATGGCGTGGCCCTGCTGACGCTGGCCGACCCCGAAAAGATTTTCCTGCCGCTGGCGCAGCAAGGCGCGACGCAGCTGAAGCCTGCCGACCATCCGTCGCTGGGCGGCGAGATGGACCGCGCGGCGCAGGTCACGCGCGTGCTGCGCGGCGCCATCCAGCATTCCACCAATCGCCTCGAAGGCGGCCTGACGCTGCTGGCCTCGATCGGCGCCACCGCGCCGTTCGTCGGTTTGCTCGGCACCGTGTGGGGCATTTACCATGCGCTGGCCAATGTGTCCTCGCATGGCACGGTGCAGATCGATAAAGTGGCCGGCCCGGTGGGCGAGGCGCTGGTGATGACGGCCATCGGCCTGACAGTCGCCATTCCCGCCGTCCTGGCCTACAATGGTTTCAACCGCGTCAACCGCCTGACCCTGGCGGAGCTGGACGCATTCGCACACGACCTGCACGCGTACCTGACGAAGAAGTAAGCCATGGCCTTCGGCGCATTCAATCACCACCGCAATCCCGGCCCGATGGCCGACATCAACGTCACGCCCATGGTGGACGTGATGCTGGTGCTGTTGGTGATCTTCATTCTGGCCGCGCCGATGTTCACCGGCTCGGTGCAGCTGGAGCTGCCCAAGGCGCAAGCACCGGCCGCGCCCTCGGCGCCGGCGGCCACGGTCACGCTGTCGATCGACGGCAAGGGCAAGATATTCTGGAATAACGATCCGGTCGAACGCGAGGCGCTGGAATCGCGCCTGCTCGAAGCGGCCAAGCTGAACCCGCAACCGGAACTGCAACTGCGCGCCGACAAGGACACCCGCTACGAAGTGGTGGCCCAGGTGATGGCGGCGGCGCAGAGCAACGGACTAACAAAATTGGGCTTCGTCACAGATCCCCAGGAGAAAAAATAATGGCAACCGCAGAACTGAATGGCGCCGCCATCAAGGATTTCAACGATTTTCACGCCGAGTGCAAAGCCGCGATGGGCTTTCCGGATTCCTACGGCAACACCATGGATGCATGGGTGGACTGCCTGAGCTACCTGCGCGATGAAGACGGCATGAGCAAATTCCGCCTGAAACCGAACGAAGTGCTGGAAATCGTCATCAAGGACGCCGAGGCCATGAAGGCCGCCGTCCCCGACATCGTGGAAGAAATCACCTACTGCGTGGCCGGCATCAACGAGCGCTACGAAGACTACGGCGAAAAGCCGGCCCTGAAACTCAGCCTGCGCTGATCTCTTCCGCGCCGGCCGGCGTGGCGTTGGGGATGTTGGACTTGGAGCCGGTTTCGCCCGGCGCCAGCGTCAGCACCTCAAAGCCGGTTTCAGTCACGTGCACCATGTGTTCCCACTGCGCCGACAAGGATTTGTCGCGCGTCTCGACCGTCCAGCCGTCGCTCAATTCCTTCGTCGCGGCCTTGCCGGCGTTGATCATTGGTTCGATGGTGAACAGCATGCCCGGCTTGAGCACCATGCCCTGGCCCGGACGGCCGTAGTGCGTCACCTGTGGATCTTCGTGGTAGACCATGCCGATGCCGTGACCACAATAATCGAGTACCACGCTGTAGCCGGCCTTCTCGGCCACGGTCTGGATCGCAAAGCCCACATCGCCCAGCGTCGCCTTCGGCTTGACCGCGCGGATGCCGGCCCACATGGCGGCGTAGGTGGTTTCGACCAGCTTGCGCGTCGGCTTGGAAGGCTCGCCCACGTAGTACATGCGGCTGGTGTCGCCGTGCCAGCCGTCCTTGATGACGGCCACGTCGATGTTGATGATGTCGCCGTTCTTCAGCACCTGGTCGGCCGACGGGATGCCGTGGCAGACCACGTGGTTGACCGAGCTGCACACGGTGGCCGGGAAGCCGCCGTAGCCGACGTTGGCCGGGATGGCCTGCTGCACGTTGACGATGTAGTCGTTGCACAGCTGGTCGAGGTAGGCCGTGGTCACGCCCGGTTTGACGTGGGGAGCGATCATGGTCAGCACGTCGGCCGCCAACTGGGCGGCGACGCGGGCCTGAACCATTTGCTCGGGCGTTTTGATGAGATTGGCATTACGTCGGTTGGCGGACATGGGTACTACCTCTTTGTTTGCTGAGGCGGTATTTTCCCACATCCGCTAGCGGACCGCCTTTAAATCGAAGTGCGGGTTGAGGATCAGGCACAGCAGGTTGCCGAACGGGTCGGCCAGTTCCACCGCGCGGATGCCTTCGCCGACGTCCTGGATGGCGTGGTGGATGGTGGCGCCGAGGCCGGTGATGCGGGCCACTTCGGCGTCGATATCGTCGACGCCCCAGTAGACCATGCTGCCGGTGGTGCCGGAGGTGCCGTCCGGGATCAGGCCCAGCTCGAAGCCGCCGATGTTGAAGCCGACATAGAACGGCTGGTCGAAGTAGGGGGCGGTGTCGAATACTTTGGCGTACCAGTCCTTGGCGGCGGCCAGGTCCTGGACCGGGTAGGCTACCGTGCGCAATCCTTTGATCATGCTAACTCCGTAAAGTTGGTGAAAGCATCATCTTGGCACATCAATCGGCAGGACGATTGGAAAAATGGAATCGTTCGGGTGTGCTGCCGGCCAGTTCCTGAAAATCGTGGATCAGGTGGGATTGGTCGAAGTAGCCGCATTCGGCGGCCAGTTGCGCCCAGTCCGCAACGTTGTGGAGCGAGGCCGTGGCGCGGCGGAAGCGGCAGATGCGCGCGTACAGCTTGGGCGACAGGCCGACATGCTGGCGGAACTGCGCCGCCAGGTGTTGGCGCGAGACGTGCAGCTGTGCCGCCAGGTCTTCCACGCGCAGCGCGCCGCCGCTGCCATCGAGCGCCTGCAGCGCGCGCTGCACCAGCGGCATGCCGCCTGCTGCCTCTGCGCCGCGTGCGACCGCTCCGCCGGCAACCGCACCGCATGCGGCCTGCAGCCGCCGTAGCAATTCCTGCTCTATCATCGCCAGCCGTGTGCGCTCAGGTGCGTCGCTGGTCCACAGCGCATCGGCCAGCCGGTCGGCATCGCTGCGGCCCCACAGTAAATCGATATCGGCGCGCTGATCGGTGAGGATATTGAGCGGTGTGGCCAGAAACAGTCCAGCCATGCCAGGCTTGAAGCGCACGGCCAGCGTCAACACCGGCCGGTCGCTGGCAACGAGAATGGCTTTGCTCATCATGCCGACGGCAAAGCCCTGCTGCCCGCCGTCCTGCCAGAGAATATCGACGCAATTGTCCGGCAACACGCGGTGCCTGTGCGCCGAAGCGGGCGCGCGCGCGGCCCAGACGCAGTCGACATGCGCCATCAAAGCCGGGTGAGGAGGGTATTCGCGATAAAACATTACCTGCCGTCTACGTTCCAGTCATCATCGCGGGGATTTTTTTTGTCGCAAGAAGATGGCGCCTGATTGCGTTGCACCATTTCCCCGAACTCGCTAGCTTCCTGCATCATACGCTCAAACCAGCGCGAAACAGTCCGCTTGTTCTCTCGCATTTTTTGCAGCAAGGATAGGTTTGGCGCCTCAACCATGACAGTCTCCCGAGGGCCTGATGAACGCAGGCGCTTCCCCTGACTCTTCTCCGAGCAAGTCCCACAAGATCGTACAAATCGCGGACTCCTCCACCGTTAGAGGCAGGACATCCTGGAAAAGTTCCCTGGCCTCTTTGCTGTCGATGACAAATCCATGGGAGGGGTATGCCGTGCATAAGGTCTCCAAGGCTTCCTCGCGCAAAGAATGGCTGAAATTGTTCAATCGTTCGCCATATTCCTTGGAAATTTCCATGGTGCGGCGCAATTCACCGAGGCGGTTGGCGTAGATCTGGTTGTAGAGCGGCGCCGCCACGGCCATCGCGATGTTGGTGGCGAGTTGCCCGGCAATTTTAGTGGATAGCCGCGCGTCACGCCGTAAATCCCGCAATGTTTTGAGAAAAACATTACGGACATGCAGTTCCGCCACCTCGATCGCCTGCATCACGTCCAGCGCCGAGCCCCGCTCGTGAAACTCGGCCGGCTTGACCACCTGGATGTCGATCGGGCCCAATTCGCCCAGCTCGCCCATGGCAAGCTCGTGCGCGCCGATGACGATCAGGGTGCCGGCGCTTTTGCAGCGGCTCGGAACCGCGATCCGGATGTGCTGATAGCGTTGCTGCAGCGTGCGGGCGATGCGGTAGGCGGCGTCCGGATCGCCGCCGCGCGTGGTCAGAAATACGGTGCAGGCGGTGTTGTGCTGCTCCTTTTCAATCAACCTGGACAGCTGCTGGAACACGTCGCGGGTGATGGCGGCGCTGAACAGCAAGAAGTCGCGCCCGGGATGGGCGGATTGCAGGGCTTCGATGGCGACAGGCAAGTCTGACATGGCGGGCTCCCGAGGGGGGATTTTTTGATAATCCCGATCCTGCTATTAAGCGCCTGCCAGCCCGCGCCGTACTGGCGTGGCTCAAGGTATAATGTCCGGTTCATATTCACTAATTGGCCGTCACCGATCATGCAAGATAAATATAGTCCCGCCGACGTAGAAAAAGCCGCTCAATCCCACTGGAAAGCCATCGACGCGTACAAAGCGGTCGAGAACGACCCGCGCTTCCCGAAAGGCAAGTACTACGCCTGCTCCATGCTGCCTTACCCATCGGGCAAGCTGCACATGGGCCACGTCCGCAACTATACGATCAACGACGTGATGTACCGCTACCTGCGCATGAACGGCTACAACGTGCTGATGCCGATGGGCTGGGACGCTTTCGGCATGCCTGCGGAAAACGCGGCGATGGCCAACAACGTGCCGCCGGCACAGTGGACCTACTCGAACATCGCCCACATGCGCTCGCAGATGGAGCTGATGGGCCTGGCCATCGACTGGTCGCGTGAAATGACCGCGTGCAAGCCGGAATACTACAAGTGGAACCAGTGGATGTTCCTGAAGATGCTGGAAAAAGGCATCATCTACAAAAAGACCGGCACCGTGAACTGGGACCCGATCGACCAGACCGTGCTGGCCAACGAGCAGGTCATCGACGGCAAGGGCTGGCGCTCGGGCGCGCCGATTGAAAAGCGCGAAATCCCGATGTACTACGCCCGCATCACCGACTACGCCGACGAGCTGCTCGGCTTCGTCGACGACAAGCTGCCAGGCTGGCCTGAGCGCGTGCGCATCATGCAGTCGAACTGGATCGGCAAATCGACCGGCGTGCGCTTCGCCTTCCCGCACGAGATCAAGGACGCCGACGGCGCCCTGATCGGCGACGGCAAGATGTACGTCTTCACCACCCGTCCGGACACCGTGATGGGCGTAACCTTCTGCGCCGTGGCCGCCGAGCACCCGCTGGCCGTGCTGGCCGCGCAAACCAATCCGGAACTGGCCGCCTTCAACGCCGAGTGCAAACTGGGCTCGGTGATCGAAGCCGACATGGCGACCATGGAGAAGAAGGGCATGCCGACCGGCCTGTTCGTCACCCATCCGATCACCGGCGACAAGGTCGAAGTCTGGGTCGGCAACTACGTGCTGATGACCTACGGCGACGGCGCCGTGATGGGCGTGCCTGCGCACGACGAACGCGATTTCGCCTTCGCCAAAAAATACAATCTGCCGATCAAGCAAGTGATCAAGGCCGAAGGCCAGGAATTCTCCACCGAGGCATGGCAGGAGTGGTACGGCGATAAAGAGATCTCCATCGTCACCAACTCCGGCAAGTACGACGGCCGGCGCTACGCGGAAGCCGTGGATGCCGTGGCCGCCGACATGGCCGCCAAAGGCCTGGGCGAGAAGAAGATCACCTTCCGCCTGCGCGACTGGGGCATTTCGCGTCAACGCTACTGGGGTACGCCGATCCCGATGATCAACTGCGCCGATTGCGGCTCGGTGCCGGTGCCTGAAAAAGACCTGCCGGTGGTGCTGCCGGAAGACTGCGTACCGGACGGCAGCGGCAACCCGCTGAACAAGTACGAAGCCTTCCTCAAGTGCGACTGCCCGCAGTGCGGCAAGCCTGCGCGCCGCGAAACCGACACCATGGATACCTTCGTCGATTCGTCGTGGTACTACATGCGCTATACCTCGCCGGGCGCGGATTCGATGGTCGATGCCCGCAACGATTACTGGATGCCGATGGACCAGTACATCGGCGGTATCGAACACGCCGTGCTGCACCTGCTGTACGCGCGCTTCTGGACCAAGGTGATGCGCGACTTCGGCCTGGTCAAGTTCGACGAACCGTTCACCAACCTGCTGACCCAGGGCATGGTGCTGAACGAGACCTACTATCGCGAAGACGCGGCCGGCAAGAAGACCTGGTTCAATCCAGCCGATGTCGATCTGACCGTGGATGACAAGGGCCGCCCGCAAGGCGCGATCCTGAAGGACGACGGCCAGGCCGTGAACATCGGCGGCACCGAGAAGATGTCGAAGTCGAAGAACAACGGCATCGATCCGCAAGCGCAAATCGAGCAGTACGGCGCCGACACCGCGCGCCTGTTCACCATGTTCGCTTCGCCGCCTGAGCAAACGCTGGAATGGTCGGGCAGTGGCGTGGAAGGCGCGAACCGCTTCCTGCGCCGCGTGTGGGCCTTCGGCTATGCGCAGCGCGACGCCATCGCCGCCGCAGGCGCACCGCTGAACGCCACCGCCACCACCGACGCCAGCAAGACCCTGCGCCGTGAAGTGCACAAGGTGCTGCAGCAAGCCGACTACGACGTCAAGCGCATCCAGTACAACACCGTGGTATCGGCTTGCATGAAGATGCTGAACACCCTGGAATCGGCCAAGGACGTGGAAGCGGCCGTGGCGTCGGAAGGTTATGCGATCTTCCTGCGCCTGCTGAACCCAGTGGCGCCGCACATCACCCACGTGCTGTGGAAAGAGCTGGGCTACGCCGGCGACATCCTCGATGCGGCATGGCCGCAGGTTGATCCGGCAGCGCTGGAGCAGTCGGAAATCGAAATGATGATCCAGGTGAACGGCAAGCTGCGCGGCAGCGTGGTGGTCGCGAAGGGCGCCGACAAGGCCGCCATCGAAGCCGCCGCACTGGCCAACGAAGCGGTGCAGAAGTTCATCGAAGGCACGCCGAAGAAGATCATCGTGGTGCCGGGCAAACTGGTCAACATCGTAGTTTAAGGCGGAGATATATGGCGACGACTAGTTCCAGGTTTTTATACGCAGCCGTGCTGGCCGCTACGCTGACGTTGTCGGGCTGCGGCTTCCACCTGCGCGGCGACGGCGGTCATTACACGCTGCCGTTCCCGAGGCTGTACGTGGGACTGCCGGAGTCGTCGCCATTGGCGATCGATTTGAAGCGCAACATCCGCTCCAACGGCGGCACCACGGTGGTCAGTTCCGCCAAGGATGCCGACGGTGTGATCGATGTGCTGTCGAATCCCGAGCGCACCCGCAGCAAGACCATTCTGTCGCTGAACAGCAATGGCCGCGTGCGACAGTACCTGCTGACCTACAACATCGTGTTCCGCGTGTTGAACAAGCAGGGCGCCGAGTTGCTGGGACCGACCTCGATCACGCTGACGCGCCCGATCGACTTTAACGAAACCCAGCTGCTGGCCAAGGAGCAGGAAGAAGCCTTGCTGTACAAGGATATGCAGACCGACCTGGTACAGCAGATGATGCGCCGTATCGCTGCCGTGAAAACGGCCGGCGTATCGCTGCCGCCGCCGGGCCCTGCGCCGACCGGCCAACAGCCTTCGGGCCAGCCGTCGACGATTCCGCCGGCCGTGCCGATTCAATAAAGGCGCCGCATGCAATTACGGTTGGAGGCGCTGGACGGCCATTTAAGCAAATCGCTGTCGCAGCTGTATGTGATCACCAGCGACGAGCATCTGCTGGCGCTGGAAGCGGCGGACAAGATCCGCAAGGCGGCGCGCGCGCAGGGCTATTCCGAGCGCGACGTGCTGACCGTCGAGCGCAGCTTCAAGTGGGGCGAGCTGCTGGCGGCCAACCAGGCGCTGTCGCTGTTCGGCGATAAAAAGCTGATCGAGCTGCGCATCCCGACCGGCAAGCCGGGCAAGGATGGCGGCGCGGCGCTGCAGAATTATGTGAAGGATCTGAGTCCGGACAATATGACTCTGATCACGCTGCCAAAGCTGGATTGGCAGACGCAGAAGGCGGCCTGGGTCACCAGTCTGCAACAGGCGGCGGTGTATATCGACATCCCGCAGGTGGAACGGGCGCATTTGCCCAATTGGATAGGCCAGCGCCTCGCCGCACAAGGGCAGAGCGCGGACCGGCAGAGCATTGATTTCATCGCGGACCGCGTGGAAGGCAATCTGCTTGCGGCCCATCAGGAGATTCAAAAGCTGGCCTTGTTGCACGAGCCGGGCAAGCTGACCTACGAGCAGGTGCACGAAGCGGTGCTGAATGTGGCGCGCTATGATGTGTTCAAGCTCAGTGAAGCGATGCTGGCGGGCGATCCGGCGCGGTTGATCCGCATGCTGGAAGGCCTGAAAGGCGAGGGCGAAGCGCTGCCGCTGGTGCTGTGGGCGGTGTCGGACGAGATCCGCACGCTGCTCAAGCTGAAGGCGGGCATGGCGCAAGGCCGGCCTCTGGGAGCGCTGCTGAAAGAGCATCGCATCTGGGGACCGAAGGAACGCATGATGGATCCGGCGCTGCGCCGCATTTCGCTGCAGACGCTGGAAGCGGCAATGAAGGACGCCGCGCAAGTGGACAAGATGATTAAAGGGCTGCGCGCGAAAGCGCATGCCGGCGACGCGTGGGACGCCATGCTGCAATTGGCACTCAAAGTCGCCCGCGGCTGAAACCCCGTCGTCCTCGCGCAAGCGGGGACCCATGCTGAGCTAGCGTTCCATGGGTTCCCGCCTGCGCGGGAACGACGCTGCGAGGACAACGATGGATATCAAGCACTACATGGAACAACTGGGCCAGCAGGCGCGCAAGGCTTCGCGCGCCATGGCCCGTGCCGACAGCGCGCAGCGCAACCGCGCGCTGACGCTGATCGCCGATGCGATCGAACGCGACGCCGACACCCTGCGCGCCGCCAACCAGCAGGACATGGACGCCGCCGCCGCCAACGGCCTGGCGCCGGCCATGCTGGACCGCCTTGCCCTGTCGGACAAGGCCATCGCCACCATGGTCGAAGGCCTGCGCCAGATCGTCGCGCTGCCCGATCCCATCGGTGAAATCTCCGGCCTGAAATTCCGCCCGAGCGGCATCCAGGTCGGCCAGATGCGCGTGCCGCTGGGCGTGATCGGCATCATCTACGAATCGCGTCCCAACGTGACGGTGGATGCGGCGGGCCTGTGCATCAAGAGCGGCAACGCCACCATCCTGCGCGGCGGCTCGGAAGCGATCCACTGCAACCGCGCGCTGGCCAAGCTGGTCAAGGAAGGCCTGGAGGGCGCAGGCTTGCCGGCCGACGGTGTGCAAGTGGTCGAGACCACCGACCGCGCCGCCGTGGGCGCGCTGATCACCATGCCGCAGTACGTGGACGTGATCGTCCCGCGCGGCGGCAAGGGCCTGATCGCGCGCCTGATGGAAGAAGCCACGGTGCCGATGATTAAGCACCTGGACGGCATCTGCCACGTCTACATCGACGGCAAGGCGGATCTGCAGAAGGCGCTGGACATTGCCTTCAACGCCAAGTGCCATCGCTACGGCACCTGCAACACCATGGAAACGCTGCTGGTGGCGCGCTCGATCGCGCCGGTGGTGCTGCCGGAACTGGCCAAGCTGTACGCCACCAAACAGGTGGAACTGCGTGCCGATGGCGAAGCTGCCGCGCTGCTGCAAGGCTATCCGCACCTGGCGGCGGCAACGGAAGAAGACTGGTCGACCGAATACCTGGCAGCCATCCTGTCGGTGAAAATCGTCGCGGACATGGAGGAGGCGATGGATCACATCAACGCCTACTCGTCCAAGCACACGGAGTCTATCGTCACCGAAGACCACTCGGCGGCGATGCGCTTCCTGCGCGAAGTCGATTCGGCCTCGGTCATGATCAACGCCTCCACGCGTTTCGCGGACGGCTTCGAGTACGGCCTGGGTGCGGAAATCGGCATCTCCAACGACAAGCTGCACGCGCGCGGGCCGGTCGGACTGGAAGGCCTGACTTCCCTGAAATACGTGGTGTTCGGCCACGGCGAAGTACGTCAATAAGGATCAACATGCTTTGGATTAAAGCGCTGCACATCTTCTTCGTGATGGCCTGGATGGCCGGCGTGTTCTACCTGCCGCGCATCTTCGTCAATCTGGCGATGGAGACCGACAAGAACACCACCGCGCGCCTGCTGCTGATGGCGCGCAAGCTGTACCGGTTTTCGATGTGGCTGTCGGTGTTTGCGGTGGTGTTCGGGGCGATCCTGGTCTACATGCAGTACGGCGCACACATGCCGGGCTGGCTGCACGCCAAGCTGACGCTGGTGGTGCTGGTGATTGGTTACCACCATATGTGCGGCGGCATCCTGAAGCGCTTCGAGCGCGGTGAAAACAAGCGTAGCCACAAGTGGTTCCGCGTCTTTAACGAATTGCCGGTGTTTGCGATGCTGGCGATTGTTTTGCTGGTGGTCGTCAAACCATTCTGATCGGAGCATCATGAGCCAGGTATGCCAGTACTTCTTTTCCGCCCAATCGCCTTGGGCCTACCTGGGGCATGAGCGTCTCGTCGCCATGGCGCGCAAGCACGGCGTGCAGATTGAATTGAAGCCGTGCGATCTGTCGAACGTGTTCGGCGTATCGGGCGGCCTGCCGTTGGCCAAGCGCGCGCCGCAGCGCCAGGCTTATCGCCTGGTGGAGCTGGCGCGCTGGTCGGAATTCCTCGGGATTCCGCTCAAGACGCAGCCGCAGTTTTTCCCGGTGTCGCCGGAGCTGGCGAACCGCATGATCGTGGCGGCGCGCCTGTCGTATGGCACCGATGCGGCGCTGACGCTGGCCGGCGCCATCATGCGCGCGCTGTGGGCCGACGATCGCAATATCGCCGACGAGGTCACGCTGGTGCTGGTGGCGGGCGGCTGCGACCTCGATGGCCGCGCGTTGGTGGAGTCGGCGCAGACGGCCAGCGTGCTGGCCGAGTATGACAACAATACGGCCGAAGCGAACGCCGCAAGCGTGTTCGGTTCGCCGTGGTATGTGCTGGATGGTGAAAATTTCTGGGGCCAGGATCGTCTGGATTTCCTGGAACGCGCCATGCAGAAGTAAGAGTAGTAGCAATAGCAGTAGTAATTAGATTTTTAACGGACAAAAGGTACACCTATGGCATCCTTCTTTTGCCCATGCCCACGCGGCATGGAAGCGGCGTTAGCCGAAGAACTGCGCGAGATCGCGCAACAGAGCACCACCATGAAGGTGCACAACGAGGTTCCGGGCGGCGTGCACGCTTCGGGCGACCTCACGGATTCGTATCGCATCAACCTGCATTCGCGCATTGCGTCGCGCGTGCTGATGCGCATGGCCGCCGGCGGCTACAAGAACGAGAACGATATCTACGACCTGACCCTGGCGCAGCCGTGGGAAGAGTGGTTCGGCTACGACCACACCATCCGCGTCGATCTGACGGCGGTGAAGTCGCCGCTGAAAAGCCTGGAGTTCACCACGCTGAAAATCAAGGACGCGATTTGCGACCGCTTCCTTGATCAATACAAGAAGCGTCCTTCGGTCGATACCAAGGAACCGGACATGCGCATCTTCGGCTTCGTTGACGCGCACCAGTTCATCGTCTACCTCGATACCTCGGGCGAAGCGCTGTTTAAGCGCGGCTGGCGTACCGAGACCGGCGATGCGCCGCTGCGCGAGAACCTGGCGGCGGGCCTGTTGCGCGTGTCGGGCTGGAAGCCTGGCATGCCGCTGTTCGACCCGATGTGCGGTTCGGGCACCATCCTGTGCGAAGCGGCGCAGATGGTGCAGGGCGTGCCGCCGGGCGCGCGCCGCAGCTTCGCGTTCGAGAAGTTCCATGACTTCGATCCGCAGCCGTGGCTGGACATGAAGGCCGCGATCAAGCCGAATCCTCTGCCGGCCGAGCCGACCATTTTCGGTTCCGATATTTCGGGCGATATGGTGGCGATGGCGCGTCACAACCTGCGCAGCGCGGGCGTGATGTTCGATGTGCCGCTGAAGCAGATCGAGGCGCAGCAGGTGCAGGCGCCGAGCACGCAGCCGGGCATCTTGCTGACCAACCCGCCGTATGGCGAGCGTATCGGTGTGCGCGGCGATAGCACGGTGCCGCAGGATGAATTGGCCAACAGCTTCTATGCGGAGCTGAGCACCACTTTGAAGCAGCGCTTTGCTGGTTGGACTGTGTTCCTGTTCACGGCGGATCTGGGCGTGCCGAAGTTGTTGCGCTTGAAGGAGTCGCGCAAGACGCCGTTCTTCAACGGTGCGCTGGAATGCCGTTTGTTCCGCTTCGATATGGTGGCGGGGTTTAATCGCCGCGAAGCCGCCAAGCCGAAAGAGTAAACACGTCGTTCCCGCGCAGGCGGGAACCCATGCACCGCATGCCCGCACGCTGCGTATGGATTCCCGCATACGCGGGAATGACGGGGTGGGGTACGTCTACAGGAAAACGATTTATGCTGCCTACTCCCCCCGGAGACCTTCCCGACCAGGACACGCTTGACGATATCCCGCTGCCCGAACCTGCGCACCGCCGGCCGCTGACCGCCGCCGCATTGGCCGTCATGCTGGCCGCGCTGTCGATGATAGGCCCGTTCTCCATCGATGCCTATCTCCCCGCTTTCCCCAACATCCAAACGACGCTGAACGCCACGCCGCTGGAAGTCCAGCAAAGCCTGACCTTCTATATGCTGGCCTTCGCCGGCATGGTGCTGTGGCACGGCGCGCTGTCCGACGCCTTCGGCCGCCGCAACGTGATCCTGGTGTCGCTGGCCATGTTCGCCATCGGCACGCTGGGCTGCGCTTCCGCCCACACCGTCCACTATCTGTGGGTGTTCCGCATCATGCAGGGCATTTCCGCCGGCGCCGGCGTGGTGGTGGGCCGCGCCATCATCCGCGACCTGCACGAAGGCCCCGCCGCCGCGCGCCTGCTGTCGCTGGTGACCATGATCTTCTCCATCGCCCCGGCCATCGCGCCCATCCTCGGCGGCTGGATCGTGACCCTGTTCGACTGGCGCGCCATCTTCCTGTCGCTGCTGGCCTACACCATCCTGCTGTTCATCTTCTGCTACTACCGCCTGCCGGAGACGCTGCCGCCGGAAAAACGCCATCCGTTCAATCCGCGTTACCTGGCCCGCAACTACGGCGAAATCCTGCGCTCGCCGCTGTTCCACCTGAAGACCGCCGTGGTGGCGCTGAACTTCGCCGGCCTGTTTATCTACATCACGGCGGCGCCGGTGTTCCTGCCCGAGCAGCTGCATCTGGGCGCCTCGCAATTCGGCTGGCTGTTCATTCCTTCGGTGGGCGGGATCTTCCTCGGATCGCTGGCGGCCAACCGCATCGCCGGAAAAATGACATTTTCGCGACAGATCGGCATCGGCTTCGGTTTCCTGTTGTCGGCCTCCGCGTTCAACCTGCTGTACCACCTTTTCCTGCCACCGGCGTTGCCGTGGACCGTGCTGCCGCTGGCCTTCTACACCTTCGGCATGTCGCTGGTGGCGCCCGGCGCGACCTTGCTGGCATTGGACTTGTTCCCGCATATCCGCGGCACGGTGGCCTCCTGCCAGTCGTTCGCGGTGACGCTGCTGGGAGCCGTGGTGGCGGGGGTGATCGCCCCCTTCCTATCACACTCGGCGCTGTGGCTAAGTGCAGGACAGATGGCCTTTAGTGCCTCTGCTCTCGTTTTGTGGTTGACGTCGCGCTATTACCGGCGCATATTAACGCGCTAATTAGGTCAATAATCATTAACGGCAGGAAATTTACTTAGTTTAGGAAGAAATTTTGCCTGCTGTTAAGTTATTATCAGACTTTATGATAATATAATTTTTTAAGGCAACGTTTCTCGGCCCAAAACCCGCCGTGAGACCGCATGAATACTAAACGTGGCGGGATTTTGCCGTTGAATTCCACCCCCTATTCGATGTCTACTGGCGGCAATGCTTGATACGATGCATCAACAATCTGACCATGATATTCGCAATCGACTGCTGATTGCCCGTCTGCCGGCCATGCCGCAGATACTCATCAAGTTGATTGAGCACTTGCAGGCGGACGACGCCGGCATGCCGGAACTCGCCGCCCTCATCGCCAAGGATGCGGCGATGACCAGCAAAATCCTGACCGTCGCCAACAGCTCGGCCTACCACCGCAACCAGCGCACCGTGGGCCTGGAGCAGTCGCTGGTGTCGCTCGGCACCGACATGATCAAGACGCTGGTGATCAGCGAATCCGTGTTCCAGACCTTTAACAGCTTCCCGCATTCGAGCAGCACCGACCTGCGCGGCTTCTGGAAAGGCTCGCTCACCACCGCCGTCATCGCGCGCGACATCGCCAAGCAGATGGAGTACCCGCACGTCGAGGAAGCCTATCTGGCCGGCCTGCTGCATAACGTCGGCCGCCTGGCCCTGCTGGCCACCGCGCCGAAGGAATACGCGTTCAACTTCACCGCGCGCGACGACGAAGACCTGTGCGCGGTCGAACAGCGCACGCTGCAAATCACCCACTCGGAAGCGGGCGCCTGGCTGATCGAGCGCTGGAACCTGGATTCCTTCCTGGCCGACAGCGTGCTGTATCACCACGAACCGATCACCCGCCTGGAATCGGCCCACCCGCTGATCCGCATGGTGCGGCTGGCGCACCTGCTGTGCTGCCACGAAGACCAGGAACAGGCCATCGTCGAATCGGCGCGCCTGTGCAACCTGGAAGCCGGGCAGCTGGAACTGATCATCAAGAACGCCGCCCGCCAGGTGGAGAAGTCGGCCAACTACCTGGGCATCGACCTGGCCGGCGCCGACGATATCGTGGCGCCTGCGGCCTATGCGCCGCCGCTGGTCGATCCGGTGCAGCAGCGCCTGTCGGAAGAAGTGCGCAACATCATGCTGGTGTCCGAGATGGG
Organism: Duganella paludis; assembly: GCF_054461335.1. NCBI lineage: Bacteria > Pseudomonadati > Pseudomonadota > Betaproteobacteria > Burkholderiales > Oxalobacteraceae > Duganella > Duganella paludis. Next base: position 2,452,347 of record NZ_CM136922.1, on the reverse strand, counting down.
CCAGACCTTCGCGCGCCAGAACGGCGAGGCCGGCCTGCTGGAAGCCATCACGCGCTCGGCGCGCATCCTGTTCGATTTTGAAAACGCCGTGCTGCTGCTGGAGAATCCTACCGGCCACGCGTTGCACGGCATGTCCACCGGTGAGCATCAGCAGCGGTTGGCGGAATTCGTGATCCCACTGAACAAGGGCGGCGCCGTGGCGCAGTCCGCGCTGGAGCGCAAGCTGGCCTATGTCAGCCGCGAGGGGAGTCAAGGTCCGGGCCAGGACGGCCAGCCGCTCAGCGTGTCGGAAGAACAGCTGTTCCGCATCCTCGGCAGCGAGAGCATGGTGTGCCTGCCGCTGGTGGCCAACCAGCGCTGCCTCGGTGTGCTGATCGGCGGCGTGCCGTCGTGGCAGATGGCGGGCCTGCAGAAGCGCGAGCGCTTCCTGCAATCGTTCGGCACGCAGGCCGCCGCCGCGCTGGAAACGGCGATCAGCGAACGCGGTCACGCCAAGCGCCAATTGGCGCACGTGGCGGAGGAATACCGCGAAGCTTCGCGCCGCGTGGTGCACGAGGTGAACAACCCGCTGTCCATCATCAAGAACTATCTGTCGGTCCTGGACGGCAAGCTGGCCAAGCGCGAGCCGGTGGTGGGCGAGATGTCGATCCTGAACGAAGAGATCGACCGCGTCGGCCAGTTGATCAACGGCCTGGCCGACCTGCAGCCGACCGAAACCTCGCGCGTCACCGACGTCGGCAAGGTGGTGGACGATGTGCTGCGCCTGTTCCGCGCCACCGACTTCGTGCCGGCTTCGGTGCAGATCGTGGTGCGCATGCAGGAGGAGCCGGCCGAAATCGACGGCGACGCCGACCTGCTCAAACAAATCCTGGTGAACTTGATCAAGAACGCGGTCGAAGCCCTGGGCGACGGCGGCAAGATCGAGATTGCCAACCGCGGTCACGTCAACCGTGAGCGCAAGCTGTATCTGGAACTGGTGGTGAGCGACACCGGACCGGGTCTGGCGGCCGAGGTGCTGGCCAATCTGTTCTCGCCTGTACGCAGCAGCAAGGAAGGCGCCCACCACGGGCTGGGACTGTCCATCGTCCACAGCCTGGTCAAGAAAATGCAAGGCCTGATTACCTGCCGTTCCGGCAAAACGGGTACTACCTTTGAAATCCTGCTGCCCGCCAAGGGCAGTAACAGCCAAGTCGCCGGCGTGCAAACGCGGGTAATGGATTCCGTTTAAGGCCATGATGAACCTCAACCCTGTCGACCTCGCCCCCGTCGAAGCCCTGTCCAACGATAACCGCCCACGCCTGCTGCTGGTAGACGACGAACCGCGATTGCTGTCGTCACTCTACGAACTGCTGCGCGACCGCGACTACCATCTGGTGACCGCGACCTGCGGCAGCGAGGCGCTGGCCCAGTTGACCAAGCTGAAATTCGACCTGATCCTGCTGGACCTGCGCCTGCCCGACATGAGCGGCCACGAGATCATGGACTTCATCAACGCCCGCGAGATCGACGGCGACGTGATCGTGATGAGCGGCGACGTCGGCATCGAGGCGGCCATCGGCGCCTTGAAGCGCGGCGCCTACGACTACCTGCGCAAGCCTTACAGCCGCGAAGAGCTGCTCAAGACGGTGGAGAACGCGCTGCAGAAGCGCCGCTTGGCCATCGACAACGAGCGCATCGCCTCCAAGCTGGAAAACTCGGAAAAGATGTACCGCTACCTGGTAGACTCGTCGCCGGACATCATCTACACGCTGAACCACGAAGGCAAGTTCACGTTCGTGAACGACCGCGTGCAGCAGCTGTTGGGCTTTACCCGCGAAGAGCTGATCGGCAGGCACTACTCGGTGCTGGTGCACGACGAAGACCAGGAGCGCGCGCGCTACGCCTTCAACGAGCGCCGCGTCGATGAACGCGCCTCGCGCAACGTCGAGCTGCGCCTGAAATGCAATATCGGCAGCGGCGTCGGCGGCGACGTCGAGCGCACCTTCAACAACACGCTGATGACGATTTCGCTCAACGCGATCGGCATGCACATTCCCGACCACGAAGTGAAGACGCGCGAGTTCTTCGGCACCTACGGCGTGGCGCGCGACATCACCGACCGCAAGCGCGCCGAGGAAGTGATTTCCTACCAGGCCTACCACGACATCCTGACCGACCTGCCGAACCGCATGCTGTTCAAGGATCGCCTGGGCCTGGCCGTGATCCAGGCCAAGCGCAAGTTGACCGAGCTGGCCGTGATGTTCGTCGACCTGGACCGCTTCAAGCTGGTGAACGATACGCTGGGCCACGTCAAGGGCGACGAGCTGCTGCAGCAGGCCGCGCAGCGGCTCAAGGATTGCCTGCGTCGCGGCGATACGCTGGCGCGCCAGGGCGGCGACGAATTCACCATCGTGCTGCCGGAACTGCGCGACCGCCAGGACGCCAAGGCCATCGCCGACAAATTCCTCGAAAGCCTGCAGCGTCCATTCGACCTCGATGGCCACCAGGTGCACATCTCGGCGTCGATCGGCATCGCCATCTATCCGGGCGACGGCGAGACCATCGACGAACTGCTGCGCCATGCGGACATCGCCATGTATCAGGTGAAGGCGCTGGGCAAGAATGGCCACAGCTTCTATCACAACTCGATGCTGGATGTGTCGCACCAGAAGATCGCGCTGGAACAGGCGCTGCGCAAGGCGCTGGAGTTCAACGAGCTGGAAATGTACTACCAGCCGCAGGTCGATGTGGCCACCGGCCGCATCATCGGCGCCGAAGGCCTGATGCGCTGGAACCATCCGCAGCGCGGCCTGCTGTCGGCCGGCGAGTTCCTGCCGTTCGCCGAAGAGAATGGCCTGATGCTGCCGATCTCCGACTGGATGCTGGGCGCGCTGTGCCGCGACCTGCTGCAGTGGAACGCGGCCGGCGGCGAGGCGCTGCGCCTGTCGCTGAATTTGTCGCCGCAGTATCTGGATCGCGGCGACTTCTTCGAGAAGATGCGCGGTGCGCTGACGCGTTACGGCATTTCGCCGGCGCAGATCGAAGTTGAGATCACCGAGAACATCTGCATCCGCAATCCGCAGTATGCGATCGAGCAGTTGAACAAGTTGTGCCAACTGGGTGTATCGGTGGCGATCGACGATTTCGGCACCGGCTATTCGTCGCTGGCTTATCTGCACCGCTTCCCGATCCACACCATCAAGATCGACCAGTCGTTCGTGAAAGAGATCCACGACGAGAACGGCCACTACCCGGTGATTCTGGCGATCATCTCGATCGCGCGCGGCCTTGGCCTGCACCTGGTGGCGGAAGGCGTGGAGACCGAAGTGCAGGCGCGCTACCTGGAAGCCAACGGTTGCACCACCATGCAGGGCTATCTGTACCACCGCCCGATTTCGCTGGGCAGCTTCATCGATGTATTGCAGGATCAGAGCCGCCGGTCGTCGCCATCGGTCGCTGTGCTGCACGCGGTGCCCAGCACCGTCGAACAACAACAACCGGCGATGATTGCGATTCAGGCCTGATAACACAGCATGACGAAATACAGTCCCAACGAAGCCGACGCGAACAACGGCAGCACTTACACAGCTGAATTCCTGCGCGTCAAGGGACTGGCGGAGCGCGGCGTCGCCAATGCCCAGCATAGCCTGGGCTTTATGTATTTCAACGGCCAGGGCGTGGCACAAAGCTTCGAACTGGCGGTGGTCTGGTATCGCCAGGCCGCGCAGGCCGGCCTCGAACACGCGCAGTACAACCTCGGTGTGATGTACCAGAAGGGCCAGGGCGTCGAGCAGGATTTCGAAGAGGCGGCCGGCTGGTATCGGCTGGCGGCGGAGCAGGGCTACGCGGCCGCGCAATATAACCTGGGCTGGCTGTACGCCAAGGGCCAGGGTGTGCCCAACGATACGCTGCAGGCCATGCACTGGTTCAGCAAGGCCGCCGAACAGGGCGACGCCGGCGCGCAAAACAATCTCGGCATGATGTACGACACCGGCAAGGGCGTGCCGCAGGACTTCAAGCAGGCCATCTTCTGGTATCGCAAGGCGGCGGAGCAGGGCTATGCGCGCGCGCAGTTCAATCTCGGCCTGCGCTACGACAACGGGCAAGGCGTGTCGCAGGATGTGGGCCAGGCCATGTCGTGGTATCGCAAGGCGGCCGACCAGGGTTATGCGCCGGCGCAGTTCAACCTGGCGCTGCGCTTCGACAAGGGCGACGGCATCGCCCAGGATTCGCAGAAAGCCATCCTTTGGTATCGCCGCGCGGCGGAGCAGGACCACGCCAGCTCGCAGTTCAACCTGGGCCTGATCTACGATAACGGCCAGGGCGTGCCGCGCGACGAGCAGAAGGCGCTGGACTGGTATCGCAAGGCGGCCGAACAAGGCCACGCGGCGGCGCAGAATAACCTCGGCCTGCGCTATGACCATGGCCAGGGCGTGGACCAGGATTACGAGCAGGCGCAGTTCTGGTATCGCAAGGCGGCGGAGCAGGGTTTCCCCGGCGCGCAATACCATCTGGGCCTGTTGTACGACGCCGGCCACGGCGTGGTGGTCGATCATCAGGAAGCGATTTTCTGGTACCGCAAGGCGGCCGACCAGGGCCACCTGCGCGCGCAGTTCGACCTGGGCCTGCGCTATGAAACGGGACGCGGCGTGCCGCAGGACTATCGCAAGGCGCTGGGTTGGTATCGCCGCGCCGCCGAGCAGGATTATGTGGCGGCCCAGTACAGCCTTGGCCTGCTGTTCGATAACGATGAAGGACCGCAGCCCGACTGCAACCAGGCCAGCCAGTGGTATCGCAAGGCGGCGGAGCAGGGCCATGTCCAGGCGCAGTTCGCGCTCGGCCTGCGCTACGACAATGGCCTGGGCGTGCCGCAGGATTATGCGCAGGCGCACCATTGGTATCTGCAGGCCGCCAGCCAAGGCCACACCAGGGCGCAATTCAACCTGGGCCTGATGTTTCTGGCCGGGCAGGGCGTGCGTGCCGACGCCGCGCAGTCCTGGATGTGGCTGACCATGGCGCAACGGGGCGGCTACAACGCCGCCGCGCGCTACCTGCCCAACGCCGCCAGCCGCATGGACCCGCTCCAGCTGGCGCAGGCGCGCGAGCGCCTGGAAATGCTACCGGACTAAACGCCGCCGGATTCAAGTTTCCAACCGGAATTGCCGTTATTCAGACGACGAGCGCAATTCCGCGTTCGGGATGACGGCCGCCCATGCAGATCAACACCAACATCGCCTCACTGAACGCCCAGCGCAGCCTCACGCGCGCTGGCGAGCAGACGGCCGTGCATCTGCAGCGGGTGTCGAGCGGCTTGCGCATCAACTCCGCGCGCGACGATGCGGCCGGGCAGGCGATCAGCTCGCGCATGGCGGCGGAGATCAGCGGTTTGCGGCGGGCGAATCAGAATATCAACGATGGTATTTCGCTACTGCAGGTGGCCGACGGCGCGGCCGGGCAGCTGAACGATAATTACCAGCGCATGCGCGAGCTGGCGGTGCAGGCGGCCAACGACACCAACAGCAAGGTTGACCGCGCGGCCATTCAGCAGGAAGTGAATGCGCTGGTGGCAGCCAATGCCGACATCGCCGACGGCGCGCGCTTCAACAACCAGCGGCTGCTCGATGGATCATTTACGCAGCAGCTGCAGGTGGGTGCGGCTGCCGGCCAGACCTTGCAGCTGGCGATACCACGGGCGGTCATCACGGCCGGTTATGCGGACGCGATGGCCGACGTGACGCCGCAGCAGTCGACGGCGATCGGCACGGCGGTGCTGGGGGCGTTGAAGTACGGCGATCTGGTGATCAACAACGCGGTGGTGGGCGCTTCGGTGGCCGGCGCGCAGGCGGGGCAGACCGCCGCCAGCGCCTACGCGGCGGCGGCGGCGATCAACGCGGCCGGTATCCACAATATTTCAGCCACCGCGCTCAATACGGCGGAGGGTGTGGCCGGCGCCGGCGGGGTGCTGGCGGATGCGGCATTTTCGGTCAACGGCGTGGACGTGGGCGCGATCGCCGGCGGCACGGCGGCGGCGCGCGCGGCCAGCGCTGCGGGGGCGATCAGCGCCACGGCCGGGACCAGCGGCGTTACCGCCAGCGCCAGCGGCGCCACGCTGACATTGACGGCGGCCGATGGGCGCGACATCTTCCTGTCGGAGGCGGTGGGCGGCGCGCTCGGCTCGCTGGGCCTGACGCCGGGCGCCAGCCGGGGCACGGTGACGGTGAGCGAGGCGCCGCGCTCGGGTGGACACAGCATGCGCATCGCCGGGGCCAATCCGGCCCAGGCCGGACTGAGCGCGGGAGCGCAGGCATCGGTGCATGTGGGCGCGCCGGACTTTCAAATGCGGCCGGTCTACACGCCTGGCGAGCCGCCCATGGACCTGTCGACCCACAGCGGCGCCAGCGCCGCGCTGGAGTATCTGGATGCGAAGATCGAAGCGGTGGGAGCGATCCGCGCGGAGCTGGGCGCGGTCAGCAACCGGCTGACGGCGGCCGCCGGCAATGCCGGCAACGCGGCCGACAGTTTGTCGACCGCGCGCTCGCGGATTCTCGATGCGGACTACGCGGATGAAGCGGCGCAGCTCACGCGCAGCCAGATCCTGCGCCAGGCCGGCGCCTCCATGGTGGCCCAGGCCAACGCCATCCCCCAGCAAGCCTTGCTGCTGCTACGCTAGCCGCATCCCGCATCCCGCATCCCGCATCCCGCATCCCGCATCCCGCCGCCCGCCGCCCGCCACCGCTCACCGTCTGCCGCCCGCCGCCCGCTATGCCGACGTCAGGTCGGGCGCGGACACGTGCCCGACCTGATAGCGCCGTTCGTCCTGCGCCACCGGCCCCGCCGCCGCCGCCGCCGCCGCTGCCGCGTCGCGCCAAAGGCATAGCCGCGTAATCGTCCACGTCACCGGCTCGAAGCCGATCACCACCGCCAGCGCGCCCTGCGCCAACGCCTGCTGCGCATACGTCTCTTCCTGCAAGCGCAGTTCAGACAGCGCGCTATACGGCGCAATCACCGCGCTACTGCGCGTGGCCACACGCGCCTCGCGCACCGCCGGGCCAACGGTGGCATGCCACGGCGTCCAGGTCTGCACCGACGGCCAACCAAACGCCTGTGTCACGCCCGCAAACGCCGGACCGTTCAGGAAGCCGTGCATGGCCTCCTCATCGCGCCACAGGTAGAACGGCGCATACGCATGTTCCGGCTGCTCCGCATGCAGATACGCCTTGAACACCAGCCCCGGCAAGTTGTCGAGCAAGGGCCCCTTGGTGGCGATGCGTTCGCGGATCGCCGCCATGTCGTAATCGGCCGGCAGCACAAAGCTGTACTGCATCGCGATCATGACCGTGCTCCCAGCAAGGACGCGGCAGGCCGGCCACCGCCGAACGACCAGTCGTCACCCTGTGAAGGCGCAACCACAATCATCACATCTTCCGGCGCCAGGCCCGGCGACTCGGCCAGCAGCGCCACCAGGCGACGGTAGAACGCCTGCTTCAGCTCCGTGCTGCGCGGCTTGCCGATGGTGATGTGGATCAACACAAAGTCATCCGAGCGCGGACCGCCCTCGTAAGTCCGGTCGAACATCATCTCGTGCGGCTCGTGCTGGTAGACCAGCTGGAAGCGGTCGTTCTTCGGCACGTTGAACGACTCTTCCATGGCGCGCTGCAGGCTGTCGCCCAGCGCGCGTATGTAGTCGGGAGACTTGCCCTTCAAGAGGGAAATGCTGCTCATCGGCATGATGACACTCCTTTTTTCGTTTGACAGGTCCACGATACAGGTCTAACTTGATCCTGAAAATCAGGAATATTTTGATAAACAGTTCGATAAATCGGGATGGTTATGCGACGTATCACTTTTGATCTCGACGTCCTGCGCACCTTCGTCACCGGCGTGGACATGGGCAGCTTCGCCAAGGCGGCGGACCGGCTGGGCCGCTCCACGTCGGCTGTCAGCGCGCAGCTGAAAAAACTGGAAGATCAACTGGGCATGCCGGTGCTGCGCAAGGAAGGGCGCGGCATGACCACCACGCCGGCCGGTGAATCGCTGCTGGGCTATGCGCGCCGGCTGCTGGAACTTAATGACGAAGCGGCCAACGCCGTGCGCGGCGCCGAACTGGCGGGCAGCGTGCGGCTCGGTATCCAGCAGGACTTCGGCGAGCAAATGCTGACCGAGGTGCTGGGCCGCTTCACGCGCGTGCACCCGCAGGTGCGCATCGAAGCACGCGTAGCGCGCAACTCGGAACTCATGGATTTGCTGGATAGCGGCAAGCTCGATCTCGCATTGGCATGGGGCGGCGGCACGGCCGCACCGCATGCGGTGGACGTCGGACGCCTGCCGATGCGCTGGATCGGCCCTTTCGATGAGAGTCGCTTCGATATCGCGATGGTGCAGGCCAGCACCTCACGCGAACCGCTGCCGTTGGTGATGATGGACGCGCCCTGCATCATGCGCAGCGCCGCCACGCGGGCGCTGGATGAAGCGGGCATCCCGTGGCGCATCGCCTTCACCAGCCCGGGCTTGTCCGGCGTATGGGCCGCCGCAGCGGCGGGGCTGGGCGTGACGGTGCGCACCGGCATGGGCCTACCGTCGTCATTGCGTTTGTTGGATGAGGCGGTGCTGCCGCCGCTGCCGCAAGTCGGCCTGCGCCTGCACCGCGCCGAGGTGGAACTCAACGCGCCGGCGCGGCGCCTGCACGACATCGTGCTGCAGGCGCTGCGCGAACTACAAGCCTGATTACTTTTTAACGCGCACGCCGGCCAGTTGCGCCACGCCGGCCAAGGTGGTTTGCGCCGCGTTCAGGCCAAGCAGGAAGTCCTTGTCGGAGTAAGTGTCGTAGTTGTCGGTCGGCTGGTGCCAGTTCGGATTCCAGCCGGCGCCGATCTGCTGTCCGCGTTCGTTTTCGCGCAGCGAGATCGAAGGCACCAGATCCATGAACGGCGTCGAATCGGTGTTCGTCATGTGGAAGCCGACGGCGGCCGGGTAGTTGGTCGCGTACTTGTCGTTGGCGGCGCGGAAGGCCCAGGCCAGCTTGGCGGAAGCTTCCGCCTGTTTCGACACCGACTGGTACTCGATGTTGACGTCCGCCTCAAGGCGCTGCTCCGGCGGCGAGACGTAGACGGTCTTGCCGTCGGCGTCCTGCTTAGGAATCGGCATGCCATGGTCGTACATCATCATGTCGTGCTGGATCATGCCCAGCCACTTCGGCTCCGGATACTTGCCCGAGCCTTTCGGCGATTCGATGCCCTGCAAATCCTTGCGCTGCTCGACGTAGGCGGCGGCGCCGTTCAAGCCCGTCTCCTCGTTGTTCCACAGGATGAAGCGGATCGAGCGGTCGGTCTCCACGCCGGGCATGCTGAAGATGCGCGCCAGCTCCATCACCAGCGCGGTGCCGGAGCCGTCGTCGTTGGCCGCTTCGCCGAAGCCGATGCCGTCCATGTGGGCGCTGACGATGTACATCTCTTCCGGGTGCTTGGTGCCGACCTTGGTGCAGTAGACGTTCTCGCGCAGCGAGGTGCCGACCGGCGTCTGCTCGGCGTTCAGTGCGCGCAAGCGTTCGTCGGCCTGGCGCAACGGATCGGCGTTGACGCCGGTAGGAATGCGGTTGCCGAACAGCGTGCTGCCGCCCTGGCCCGGAGGACCGCCGGCGCCGCCGCTCGGAATGCCAGGCGCGCGCTTGGGCGCAGGCTCGCCCGGCGCCAGCTGGGTGAACTGGTACTGCAGGCGTTCGGTGTTGGTGCAGCCATAGGATTTGAGCTGGGCTTCGATCCAGTCGAGCGCCTGGCGGTTGCGCGCCGTGCCCTGGCGGCGGTCGCCGAACTTGGTCAGGCTCTTGATGGTGGCTTTGTACTTCTCCAGTTCCAGCTGTTTCACCAGCCCGGAGACCGGATCCGCAGGCGCCTGGGCCGAAGCCATCGGTGCGGCCAACGCCAGCATTACGCTCAAACCTAAAACTGCTTTCATGTTACGTCCTTATGGTCAAAAGAGGCCCGGACATTGTGCATGACTAAAGCTATCTTGCGAAGTAAAACCGTGTAAGCACCGCACAACACTACGATACAAAACAGCAAGGTTCTGCAACGTTGCAGACAACTGTAGTTGGGATGATGAATGCATGAAAATCTCACTCCATTCCCGCCTGTTGCGCAGCTGCCTGTATCTGCTGGCGCTGTTCCTGTTCTGTTTCAGTTACTGGATACATCGCTCCTTCGGCCAGCCCGACCTGGACCAGATCTTCTACCACATGAACTTCGGCGTGGAGCTGATGGATACGGTGGACCCCGCCGTGACATGGCGCTTCGTGCGCTGGTGCGTGCTGGCGCCGTTGGTGTTGCTGGCGCTGGTGTTCTATGTGGAGGCCCTACTGCGACGCGTGATCGCCATGGCGCCGCAGTGCTGTCATGTGGTGTGCTACCGCATCCACCGCTGGTTCCCGCAGTTGCTGGTGTTCGGCGCGACCACGTTCTGGATGTGCGATGTGTCGGCCTTTAAGTATGTAACAGCAGATTTCGGCCCCGACTATTTCGGCGCCAACTACGTTCGACCCGACGGCGTTTCTGTGCTAGCGCAGAAACCGAAAAACCTGATCCTGATTTACGTGGAAAGCCTGGAGCAGGGCTACACCTCGCGCCCCGTTTTCGGACACGATCTGCTGGCGCCGCTCACGGCACTGCGCGGAACCAGCTTCGCCGATTACCAGCAGGTGCCGGGCACCGGCTGGACCATCGCCGCCATGGTGGCCACGCAATGCGGCGTGCCGCTGGAGCGCGTTACTATTTTTGATGGCAACACGCAGGGGCAGGTGCTCAACTCCTTCCTGAAGAACGCGGTGTGCCTGACCGACCTGCTGGCGCAGCGCGGTTACCGCAACGTCTTCATGGGCGGCGCCTCGACCAACTTCGCCGGCAAGGATAAGTTCCTCAGCCAGCATCACTACCACGAAGTGCATGGCAAGGAGGAGTGGCTCAAGAGCGGCGTGGCCAGCGGCGACATGAACGGCTGGGGCCTGTACGACGCCGACTTGTTCAGCCGCGCGAAAACCCGGCTGCGCGAGCTGTCGGCGTCGCACCAGAAATTCAACCTCACGCTGCTGACGGTGGATACGCACGAACCGGAAGGCCACCTGTCGTCCGACTGCGCGCGGCGTGGGTTTGATGGTTTCGAGGGCGTGGTGTCGTGCACGGCGGCGGAGGTGGCGGATTTTGTCAAGTACGCGCAGGACAACGGCTATCTGGAGGACACCAACATCGTCATCCTCGGCGATCATTTGTCGCGCAAGAATCCGTTGACGCCGCAGCTGTCGCAGCTGCCCGAGCGGACCATCTTCAACAGCTTCATCTCGAAGGACGCGCCGGCGCCGAACCGCAAACAGCTGCTGCACTTCGACCTGATGCCGACGATTCTGGAATTCACCGGCTATGCGGTGGAAGGCGGCCGCATGGGCCTCGGCTACAGCGGCTTCAACGAGCACGCCGAGCCGCCACCGCCGGACCGGCTGGCGGAGATGAACCAGAACCTGCTGAACCGCTCGGAGTTGTACATGGCGCTGTGGTCGGACCCGGACGACCACTGACATTCGGTTTAGATCAAAAGCAGCGACAGTAAAGCGCCTTACCCTTGAGTCTCTTTATTCCACGTTGAGGTTCAGCATGAGAGTTCCTTTCGTAGTCGCGTTTCTCGTCTTGTTAGGTGTGTCGCAGGCCAAGGGCATGGTCCCCAAGGAGGTGCAGGCATTTATCCGCAATGCTGAGGCATGCGAGCACTTCGCTGGCGAGTTCGATGGTGACTTGAGTGAGGCACGAAAAAAGCAAATCGAGCTTTCTGTGGTGAAGTACTGCCAGCGTGCACAAAATCAGTCCAAGAAACTGAGCGCACAATACAAAAACGACACCCGGATTGCCGAAATCATACGCAGTCATACAAACGAGTCTGTTTCCAGTTTTAGGTAGGTACTCCTTCGAGATTGGCAACAGTGGGCAAAGTTGCGTAGAATGCGGGGCACGCGGGTGTAGTTCAATGGTAGAACGGCAGCTTCCCAAGCTTCATACGAGGGTTCGATTCCCTTCACCCGCTCCAGTGTCATTCCTCCTCCCAAGCGTCCTCACTTTCTTTCTTCTCATGTTTCGTGGAAACGTTTCTATCTTTTTGTGCAATAAATAAATTGCAAAAAAGAGCATGGTAGTTGCATTCGTTATATAATTCCGCTTCCAAAACAATACCACCCTAATACCATGGAAAAAGCTTCTTTGATTGCCCGCCTGATCGCGGCAAGTTTGAGCGTTGGCGTGACGGGCTTGGCCCAGGCGGCTGTTTCCAGCTTCGACCTCGGCGCAGCCACCGGGTATAGCGGCTTTTTCTATGGCAGCGTAAGCAGAGTGACTGATGTGGAAGGCCGCTTGGCTGTTGGCGGCGATTTGACGACGACTGCTTTCTCGTTCGCTTATCGCACTCAAGTGTCGACCAGCCTGCCGTCGGTGGTGGTGGGGGGCAATGTCGCTTTGGGCGACGGCACCATCTACGCGTCGCCTGGCGCCGGCATCGACACTAATGCCAGCATCGGCCCCATCACTGAATATCAAAAGAATTGGTATGGTTTTGGTATCTATGGTGGTGCGAATAGCTCGGTGAGCTATCTGACGCTGGACAAGACCGCCAACATCAGCGGCGTGGTGGACTTCGGCGCCGCCCAAACCAGCTTCACGGCACTCTCCAGCAGCTTGGGCGGCGCAGCCGCCACCGGCAGCGTGGTGGTCGACGGTGAGAATAAGCTCCTGATCGGCGATAAGACTTCGGATCTGCAGGTATTCAACCTGAGCAGCGGTGATTTGCATAATCTGGTGCTGAGCAACGTGAAGGTCGGCTCCACCGTGGTGATCAATGTGACCGGTTCGAACGTGACCTTCAGCGGCGGCCAGGATGGCCAGTTGAAAGCGCTGCGCGCCAACGTCATCTACAACCTGCTCGATGCGAGCGTGGTCAACGTCGACACCTTTGTCTACGGTTCGGTTCTGGCGAACAATGCGCAGCTGCGCGGCGAGGGCCACCTGGAAGGCAACATCATCGCCAAGTCCATGGACGGCAAGGTGGAAATCGGCTACGAGCCGTTCCACGGCTACGTCACTTCCGCCGTGCCTGAGCCAGCCACCTACGGCATGCTGCTGGGCGGCTTGGGCCTGCTGGGCGTGATGGCCCGCCGCCGCAAGCCAGTCTAAACTAGCCTTTGCCCGGCGCGGCCTTTACCAGGTTGTTGCGCAGTTTGACGACGGCTTTTTGCAGCACCGGGAATTCTTCCGGTGTCAGGCCGGTCGAATCGCGCAGGCTCATGTTGAGGGCGCTTTCGCGCAGGGCGCGGCCGGCTGGCGTCAGGCCGACGCGGACCTGGCGCTCGTCGGCCGCGTCGCGTGCGCGGTGGACGTAGCCCATCGCTTCCAGCTTTTTCAGGATCGGCGTCAGCGTGTTCGATTCCAGGAACAGCTTCTCTCCCAGCCCGCTCACGGTCTGGTTGTCTTCTTCCCATAGCGCAATGATGGCGATGTACTGCGTGTACGTCAGCCCCAGCTTGTCCAGGATCGGCTTGTACGCCTTGCCGAACGCCAAGTTGGCTGAGTAGATCGCAAAGCACAGGTAGTCCGCCAGCTGCGGCGTGGTCGGTTTGCTCATGGTGCACCTCCTTGGTTGATGCCGCCAATTATATATCGGATCCGATTTAATCGGAATTGCTTGACACAGCCAGAATTGCTGATAATATGCAACGCATACGCTTCAATCGAATGCGATTTAAATCAACCACCAGGAGTTCACCATGAGCAAAGTTCTGTACACCGGCAAAACCCACACCACCGGCGGCCGCGAAGGCGCCGCCCGCAGCAGCGATGGCCGTCTGGACATCCAGTTGTCCCCGCCCGGCAGCACCGGCGCCGGCACCAATCCGGAGCAGCTGTTCGCCGCCGGCTGGTCGGCCTGCTTCATCGGCGCCATGGGCAAGGCCGCCGCCCAGTTGAAGGTGGCGCTGCCTGCCCAAACGGCAGTCGACGCTGAAGTGGACCTGGTCAACAATGACAGCGGCTATTTCCTGCAGGCGCGCTTGAACGTCAGCCTGCCGGGCCTGGACCGCGCAACCGCCCAAGCCATCGTCGATGGCGCGCATCAGACCTGTCCTTACTCGAAACTCACGCGCGGCAACATCGACGTCGAAATCAATCTGATCTAACCGAAGAAAGAGGAGCAAGCATGAACACCACCCAACGCAAACTGGCCGCAGCCACCGCATTGACCTTGGCCGCCTTGTTCGGCGCCGCCGGCGCAAGCCACGCGCAATCGTTCACCGACATCAAGCAGGTCAATGCCGGCGATTTAAACGTCGGTTATGTGGAGCAGGGCCCGGCCAACGGCCCGGTGGTGATTCTGCTGCACGGCTGGCCGTACGACATCAACAGCTATGTCGACGTCGTGCCGAGGCTGACCGCGCAGGGCTACCGCGTGATCGTGCCGCACCTGCGCGGTTATGGCAGCACGCGCTTCCTCGATCCGCAAACGCCGCGCAACGGCGAGCCGGCCGCATTGGCGGCCGATGTCATCGCGCTGATGGATGCGCTGAAGATCGAGAAGGCCACGCTGGCCGGCTATGACTGGGGTGCGCGCACCGCGAATATCGTGGCGGCCCTATGGCCGCAGCGCGTCACGGGACTGGTGTCCGTCAGCGGTTATTTGATCGGCAGCCAGGAGGCGGGCAAGCAGCCCTTGCCGCCGGCGGCGGAACTGCAGTGGTGGTATCAGTTCTACTTCGCCACCGAGCGTGGCCGCATCGGCTATGAAAAGAATCACCGCGATTTCGCAAAATTGATCTGGAAGCTGGCGTCGCCGCAATGGAATTTTGACGATGCGACGTATGCGCGCAGCGCGGTGTCGCTGGAGAATCCGGACCATGCCGCCGTCACGGTGTCCAACTACCGCTGGCGTCTGGGCCTGGAGCAGGGAGAGGCGAAGTATCAAGCACTGGAAGCGAAGCTGGCGACCTTCCCCAACATCAGCGTGCCGACGATTACCATGGAGGGCGACGCCAATGGCGCACCGCATCCGGAGCCGGCCGCTTATGCCAAGCGCTTCACCGGCAAGTACAAGCACCAGCTGATCACCGGCGGCATCGGGCACAACCTGCCACAGGAAGCGCCCGACGCCTTTGCCAAAGCGGTGATCGAGGTTGGCCGCCTTTAAGTCAGGATGGCGATCAGGATGATGATAGGGATAGGAATGCCGAGCATCCAGAGTAGTATCGAGCGCATGGTGTTCTCCTTGTTGTATTAAATGATGCGCTGGCTAACCAGCACGCGGGCGTGATCGCGGTTGCGGCCACCTGCGATGGCGCTGATGGCGGCGATGAAGGCGCCCAGCAGCAGGGCCACGAACATCCACAGCGCCGAGTGGGCGGCGGCCTTGCGGGCTTGTTCCGCAGCGGCGGTGGCTTTGGCCTTGGCTTCAGCAGCGGCCTGGGTGGCTTGTGCGTAGATCAGGTCCACGCGCTGTTCGGCTTCGGCTTGCGTCATGCCAGTGCGCTTGGCGATCACTTGCGCCAGGTAGATGCGGTTCTCGCCGCTGATTTTGCCTGCGGCCAGATCGGTCAGCAGGATGCGGTTGATTTCGCTGCGTTGCGTTTCGGTGGCGGCTTCGCTGTTCGGCGAGCGCAGCACCATGTCGGCAAAGTAGGTGTTGCCGCGATTGCCCATGTTGGCGCCGGCGGCGGAGGCCGCGCCGGCTGCAACCGGAGCAGCAGCGGTGGCCACGGCGGCGCCGCTGTCGATGGCGCCGCTCAGTACAGCGCGCGCGCCGCCGGCCAGCACGGCCACGGTCACCAGCGTCGCCACTGCCCAGGTCAGCAGGCCGTGCGCGGTATCGCGGAAGTACACTTCGTCGCCATGGATGCTGGCCCACTTCACGCGCAGGCGGCCCGCCATGTAGCCGCCGACACCGGAGGCGGCCAACTGCATGAAGGCGATCCACGCCACGCTGGCGGTTCCCAGTGGTTTGTCGTGGTATTCATACGGCGATACCGACGACAGGCCGAGGCCCATGCCGAGTATCAGCAGGATGAAGGACAGCGCGGCGGCCGCCGCCGCGCCGGCCACGATGGCGCCCCATGAGACGCCGGATTGGTAGCCGTCGCCGTCGGCCGCAACGGCGCTGACGCCGGTTGCAGGTCCTCCTGGATAGCTGGTGTGTACATTTTGTGTTTGCATGATGACTCCTTGTTTAGGTGTGAGTCATCTTGCTATGTCGGCCCCGGACGGTATGTTCGTGCACCCACATATGGATCGTGTTGTGTACAACTATTTGTGTTCGGCGAGAGGGCATTTCGTAGTGCGTGTCTTGATAACGTTTTCATGGCGGCGCCACCTCTGCAAAGCGACTAGCAGGCCGGAGAGCCCGCCGTTGAAGCAACGTTGCGAAAATTTTTAAATTGACACCGGCACCCAGAGTTATGTACTATGAAAACGATTTCACAAATACATAAAACGTTTTCAGATGGATGAAATCGTTTTCGCATGCTATGAAATCGTTTTCTACTAAAAAATGGTGACATTGCCCTCTCCCCCTCGGCGATCGTTGCCTCATGTCGAAGACGGTAATATAAGCAAACAGTTTTTCATGTAGTCCAGTGTTGTCTGTGGTTTTGAACCCCTTGCGCCTACCCGGCCGAGGGGTTTTTTTTATGCCATACTCGCCCGGTGAGAATTTTGCCGAGGTTTTGATGCCCCTCCTGAGTACCGTGTTGGCCGCCGCGCTAACCGCCACGCCGGCGTGCGTGGAACCGCCGCCCGATCCGTCCAACACCTTCGACGCCGCGCGCACTTACGACAAGCTGGTGCGCGACTATCCCGACATCCGCATCGCCGCCGACCCGCTGCCGGCCGGCGTGCGCAAGATCGGCGACCAGGTGTATGCGCAGTACGGCGCGCGCTGCCTGAAGCTGGACGCCTATCTGCCGGCGGGCGAGCGGCTGCCGGTGGTGGTGTTCGTGCACGGCGGCGGCTGGAAGTCCGGCTACCGCTCGGAATTCGTACCGATGGCGCTGCGCTTGGCGCGGCACGGCTACGCGGCGGTGACGGTCAGCTACCGCCTGTCCGGCGAGGCGCGCTATCCGGCCGCAGTGCAGGACGTGCAGGCCGCCGTGCGCTGGGTGCGCGCGCATGCGGACGAGCTGCACATCGACCCGCAGCGCGTGGCGCTGGCCGGCGGTTCGGCCGGCGGTCAGATCGCCAGCCTGGCCGGCGTCACCGCCGACGCCGGCGAGGTCAAGGCCATCATCAACATCGACGGCTTGTCCGACTTCACCAGCGAACTGGCGCTTAAATACGAGGACGATCCGAAGAAAAATCCATCGTCGGCCGGGGCCTGGTTCGGCGGCCGTTATGCCGAGCAAGGCGCGCTGTGGCGGGCCGCCTCGCCGATCCGCTATGTGCGCGCCGGCATGCCGCCCATCCTGTTCGTCGGCAGCGGCCAGCCGCGTTTCTCGGCCGGGCGCGACGAGATGATGGCGCAGATGGCGCAGGCCGGCGTGGCCAGCGAAAAACTGATCTTGCCCGACACGCCGCACGCGTTCTGGCTGTTCGACCCGTGGCTCCAGCCTACGGTGGATGCCAGCGTTGCTTTCCTGCATCGATATTTGCGGTAGCCCATGCTAGTATGAAGGCACTATGCGAAAGCCACCCTCTCTCCTGCTGGCCTTGTTGATGACGTGTGCTGCGGGCTTGCCGCAGGCCGGCCATGCGGCGCAGCGGGTGGCGGTGGGTGCGACCTTCAGCCGGGTGTTCGAGCAGGGCGCCGATGGCCAGTTGCAGGGGCTGGGCGTGGACGTGCTGCGCCTGCTGGCCGAACGCGCCGGCGACACCATCCTGTTCCGCCAGTATCCGTGGCCGCGCGCCCAGGCCATGGTCGAGCGCTCGCAGGCCGACATCCTGATCGGTCCCTATAAATCGCCCGAGCGTCTTCAGCGCTTTTCCTTTTTCGACCATGCCTTCTATCGCGACCGCATGGTGTTCTACGTGCGCCGCGATGCCGACATGCCGTGGCGCGGCGACCTGGCCGCGCTGAAGAGCCGCCGCATCGCCACCGTGCGCGGCTGGCACTACGGCGCGCAATTCGACCGGGCGCGTCCGGCGCTCGACGTCAGCGAAGTGCCGCAACTGGAAAACGGCTTGCAGATGCTGGCGCTCGGCCGTGTCGATCTGCTGGCCAGCAACGAGCGCAACAGCACCGGGCTGGTCGACAGCCTGCGCCTGAACGAGACGCTGGCCGTGCTCTGTCCCGACATTACGCAGCTGGACGGCTATATGGCGTTCCCGCGCGATCCGAAGTTCAGCGCCGTGCGCAACCGCTACAACGCGCTGTTCAACGAGATGGTACGCTCCGGCGAGCTGGCGCGGCTGGGCGCGCGCAACGGCGTGCTGGTGCCGTTGGGAGAACTGCCGTCCCGGCCAGCGTCCGCGTGCAGCGACAGTCTGCGGGCCTCGCCATGAGCACGCGCGCTCCGATTTCATCCGTGCTGGCCGCCGCGTGCCTGGCGCTGTGCTGCGTCTGCGCGCCGGCCCAAGCGGAGCATCACGCGAAATTCGCGCCGATACCGGTGATGTCGATCTTCCCGCCGGTGCAGGCCAACGGCACGGCGGACGATGCGCTGGCCAGCGGCCGCGTGGTGCCGGGCCAGTATGGGCCGGCCGCGCCGGCGAGCAAGCGCTGGCGCATCGCCTTCCTGTTCCCGCATATGAAAGATCCCTACTGGAGCGGCTGCGCCTATGGCGTCATCAGCGAGGCGCGCCGGCTGGGCGTGGTGGCCGACATCCTGCCGGCCACCGGCTACGACGACCTGCAAGGCCAGATAAGCAAAATGGACGCCGCCATCGCGGCCAAGTACGACGCCATCGTCATCTCGCCGATCAGCATGACGGCCAACAACCAGTCGATTGCGCGCGCGCGGGCCGCCGGCATCCCGGTGCTGGAGCTGGCCAACGACAGCCGCAGTGAAGACTTGAACCTGAAGGTCACCACTTCGCTGCGCGGCATGGGGCTGGAGGCGACGCGCTGGGCGATCCGCGATGCGCAGCAGCGCGGACTGACGTCGATCAACATCGCCTTGCTGCCGGGGCCGATGGGCGCCGGCTGGGTCAAGGGCGAAGTGGATGGCACGCGCATCGCGGCGCAGGAGGCGAAGATCGAAGTCAACATCCTCGACATCCGCTACGGCGACAGCGAACGCGCGCTGCAGTCGCAACTGGCGGGGCGCATCCTGGCGCGGCACGGCAAGCGGCTCGACTACCTGCTCGGCTGTACCGGCTGCGCGCCGGCGGCGATCGGCCCGCTCAAGGCGGCCGGCCTGGCCGACAAGATCCGCGTGGTGGCCTACGACCTCACCGACGACATCGCACACCTGGTGCGCAGCAAGGAAATCTACGCGGCCGCCGACACCAAGGGCGTGAGCCAGGCGCGGGTGGCGATCAACGCCGCCGTCAACCTGCTTGAGGGACGCACCAAGGAGCAGCCGCACACCATCCTCATCAAGCTGGGCATGCTGGACCAGCAGAATCTCGGCAGCTATCCTTTTGATACCTCGGTCGCGCCGGCCGGCTACAAGGTGGTGCTGTCGCACGACCCGGCCAAGGACTGAACGTACAGGACACGCATCAGGCCGCATATTGCGTTACGCTAGCGCTTGCAATGCGGAGATGAGGAGTACGTCATGACACCGGACCACGACAGGCGGCAGCGGCCGCAGACGTCGGACACTGCGGGCTGGCACTCGTACGATTTTATCGTGCGCCAGGCGCTGCAGGTACAGCGCGACATCGGCACGCCCGGCGCCGTGGAGTTGCTTCAAAACATGGGGCTCGACCAAAGGGTGATCGCCCGCGTGCTGGCGCCGGAGCGCCGCGTGCGCGAGGAAGACTTGCGCTCCCTCGCCGGAGAATCCTGAACTTCGGGGTCAGTTCTGACATTCGGACACGAGCCCAGCCGTAGCGGTCGCTACGGCTGGGTTCGTGTCCGAATGTCAGAACTGACCCCGAAGTTAGTCGCGGTTGTGGAACGGCGCGAACCAGGTGACCAGGAACGATGGAATGGTCGCGGCCATCACCAGGCAGAAGTAGTGCACATAGCCGAGCGCCTGTTGCAGGTGGCCGCTGACCACGCCCGTCACCATCATGCACAGGCCCATCAGGCCGGTGCCGAAGGCGTAGTGGGTGGTGGTGTATTTGCCCGGCGCCAGCTGCTGCATCAGGTAGATCATGAAGCCTACCGAACCGAAGCCGAAGAAGAATTTCTCGACCGCCACGCCGGCGCTGATGATGAGCAGGTTGTCCGGCTGGTAGATGCTCATCAGCAGGAAGGTGACATTCGGGATGTTGACCGCGCAGCACAGCGTGAACAAGGTCTTTTGCAGGCCACGGCGCGCGACGAAAATCCCGCCCAGCAGCGAACCCAGCAGCACGGCGATCAGGCCGTAGGTGCCGTAGATCAGGCCCAGCATTTCATTCGACAGGCCCAGGCCGCCCTTGGCCACCGGATCGACCATGAAGAACGGACCGATCTTTTCCAGCAAGCCGATACTCAGGCGGAACACGAAGGCGAAGCCGACCATCAGCCAGACGTCGCGCTTCTGGAAGAAGGTGATGAAGGAGTCTTTCAGGATGAACGAGGCTTCGGCCACCGACTTCGGCGCGTTCTCGGCCTTGGCGCCGTCCGGCATCACGCGCATGTGCCACAGCGCGGTGAGGATGGTGATGCCGGCCACGATGAAGAAGATGATGCGCCACGAGTCGATCCATTCCGGACCGAAGGTGCCGGCGTCGTGCTTGAAGTAGTGTGTGTGCAGCCAGCCGCTCAGGTACACCATGCCGCCCGAGGCGACGATGGGGCCGATGTTCCAGCTCAGGCTCTGGATGCCGCAGAACAGCGACTGGGTCTTGGTGTCGAGCGCGGTGACGTAGACGCCGTCCGAGGCGATGTCCTGCGTGGCGCCGACCAGCGACAGCACGCCGAACAGGAACACCATGATCACCATGTAGTCCGGCAGCGACATGGCCAGCGCCACGCCGGCGAAGCCGGCGCCGACGATCAGCTGCGCGGCCAGCACGAAGAATTTCTTGGTGCGGTACATTTCGACGAAGGGCGCGAACAGCGGCTTGATGGTGTAGGCCAGGATCAGGTAGCTGGCGTATTGCGCCGCCTGGCCGTTGTCCATGCCGAGGTTCTTGAACATGATGGAGGTCACGCTGGTGAGCATCATGTAGGTCAGCGCCATGGCGAAGTAGCCGCTCGGCACCCACAGCATCGGCGTGCCGCGCGCGAACATGGCGCGGAACAGGGAAGGCGGCGTGGCGCCCGGCGATGGCTGGTCCTGCGGTTCTTTCGGCACGGCCGATTGTGCGGTGGTCATGGTGTCGTCCTCGTTGTTCTCATTCGAATGTCGCACCAGCTCTGCGGCCGGCTTGAACGGATGCCGCCGGCGCGAAGGCCGGCGGCGGTACTACAGTTGCGTTGCTCAGGCGGCGTGCTCGTTCTGCTGAGGACGCTGTTGAACCAGGTAGTCACGGTACCACAGCGCGCTGTGCTTGAGCGTGCGCTTCTGGGTCGCGTAGTCGACGTGGACGATGCCGAAACGCTTGGCGTAGCCGGAGTTCCATTCGAAGTTGTCCAGCAAGCTCCACAGGAAGTAGCCCTGGATGTTGACGCCTTGCAGGCGGGCGTCGTTCAGCGCCTTCAGGTGGCGCTTGACGAAGTCGATGCGCGCCTCGTCCGGGATCTCGCCGTTGACGATGGTGTCCGGATTGGCCATGCCGTTTTCGGTGATGTAGATCGGCGGCAGGTCGTAGTCGGCGTGCAGCTTGAGCAGCAGTTCGGTCAGGCCGTCCGGATAGATTTCCCAGCCCATGTCGGTCTTGCCCAGTTTGCACTCGGGCTGGCGCGGCGGCGTTTCGGTCGAGCAGAAGGCGCGGAAGTAGTAGTTCACACCCAGGAAGTCGATCTTCTGGTGGGCGATGGCCAGGTCGCCGTCCTGCACGTCCGGCGCGTTGTCGCCGTGGACCTTGAGCGCCAGTTCCGGATATTTGCCTTTGAAGATAGGGTCCATGAACCATTCAACCGAGCGCGAGTATTCAAACGCGGCGGCGGCCTTGTCGGCGTCGCTGTCGGTGGCCGGATCGGCGGTCCACTGGTTCAGCACGATGCCTAGCTGGGCCGAGCTGCCGACCTTGCGCATCGCGCTCATGGCCAGGCCGTGCGACAGCACCAGGTGGTGCGATACCTGGACCGATTGCTTCAGATCGGCGACGCCCGGCGCGAACTGCGCGTTGCCGTAGCCGAGGTTGGCCGTGCACCATGGCTCGTTGTGCGTTGCAATCGTTTTCACCCGGTTGCCGAAGCGGCGCGCCACTTCCGCCGCGTATTCGGCGAAGTGGTAGGCGGTGTCGCGGTTCATCCAGCCGCCTTCGTCCTGCAGGCCTTGCGGCAGGTCCCAGTGGTACAGGGTGATGTGGGCGGCGATGCCTTTGCCTTCCAGTTCCTTCAGCAGGCGGTCGTAGAAGTCCCAGCCGGCCTCGTTCCATGCACCCTTGCCTTGCGGCTGCACGCGCGCCCAAGCCATCGAGAAGCGGTAGGCGTCCACGCCCAGGCTGGCCATGATGGCCACGTCTTCCGGGTAGCGGTTGTAGTGGTCGCAGGCGACGTCGCCATTGGTGCCGTCGATGACTTTGCCGGGAGTGTGGCTGAAAGTGTCCCAGATCGATGGGCCTTTGCCGTCGGCGGTGGCGCCGCCTTCAATCTGAAATGCGCTGGTGGCGACGCCCCAGGTAAAAGAAGTCGGGAATTGCGTGAAATCGGTCATATTTTTATCGTTTTGTCAGGAATTAACGGGTGCGGATGGAGGACATAGCTACGTTTGAAAACGATTTCACGCCTCAGTGACGATTAGACCTGAACTCAATCCGGGTGTCAATCGATTTGAAAAAGGGGGCGGGCAAGCCTGATATAATGCCGCCTCAAATCAATAACCCGATCTTCACCATGTCTTCCGATACGCCTAAAGACGGCCCAGCGCGGCCGATGCTGTACGACCCGACCGAACACCGCATCCGCAGCTTCGTCACCCGTGCCGGCCGCCTGTCGACCGCGCAGGCGCGTTCGCTGGAGGAACTGGGTCCGAAGTTCCTGATCGAGTACACCAAGGCGCCGCTCGATTACGAGCAGACCTTTGGCCGCAAGGCGCCGGTGGTGCTGGAGATCGGCTTCGGCATGGGCGGCACCACGGCGCACATCGCCGGCGTGATGCCGGAGAAGGATTTCATCGGCGTCGAAGTGCATACGCCGGGCGTGGGCAGCCTGCTCAAGCTGATCGGTGAGCAGGGGCTGACCAACCTGAAGGCGATCCAGCACGATGCGGTGGAAGTGCTGAACAATATGATCCCGGACGGTTCGCTGCACGGCGTGCATATCTACTTCCCGGACCCGTGGCACAAGGCGCGTCACAACAAGCGCCGCCTGATCCAGTCGCCGTTCGTCAAGCATCTGGTGCAGAAGCTGGAAGTGGGCGGCTACCTCCACCTGGCGACCGACTGGGAAGACTACGCGGTGCAGATGCTGGAAGTGTTGAGCGCGGAAGAGGGCTTGCAGAACACGGCCGACGGCTATGCGCCGCAGCCGGCCTATCGTCCGCTGACCAAGTTTGAAAACCGCGGCCTGAAGCTGGGCCACGGCGTGTGGGATCTGGTCTTCACCAAGAAGTAATTACTTGAGCAGCGCCTGGTCCAGGCGCTGCATCCACTCGTCGGGCACCGCCTTGGTGCACCACAGGCGTCGATCTTCGTAGATGGGCGCCGACAGCTTGCCGCCGCGCTCGCGGCCCGGCAGGGCATTCCAGCTCATCATGCACGCTGGTTCCTGATTCGCTTTCAAGATCACCAATTGCTGCTTGGCCGGCGTGCTGCGGAAGGTGTGCGCGATGCCGACAGCGGTGAGCGCGCGCTCCACCTTGTCGACAGCGTCGCCGGCCGGCGCACCGCGCTGCGTGTAGTGATGCGGCGGGCGCTCGTTGTAGTGTACGACCAGCGGCGCCGCTGCCGGTTCTGCCGCGCATGCCGCGCCGGCGGCCGCCAGTGCGAGGGCGACCCACGCGGTGCACGCTGCTACGCGGCGGCCGGCGCGTTCCATCATTTCTCCAACGGTTCCACGTCCAGCACCACGACGTACGACAGGCGCTTGCCTTCCCACAGCGCGCCACCGCGTACTTGCGCGTCGCAGGTGCTCGGCTGGCCGACGGCTTCCTGCTTGCGCAGCAGTTCGCGGAACTTGATGGCCGCCTTCTGCGACAAGTAGCCCACCATGCGGCCTTCGATGAACACCGCAACAGCCTCGTTCTCATAGGCGTTGTGATCATCGGGCAGCAGCGTCGCCACATACGACGCGGCCGCCGCCGCATCGCCATGCTCGCCGGCCAGCGCCTTCAATGCCGGCTGATAGCGCGACTCGTTCATCACCTCCACCATGAAGCGACCGCCATCGGTCCAGTGCAGCGCCGGCGCGCTATCCGGCAGCTTGGGCTCATACGCCACGCCACTCGGCAGCGGCAAAGGCTTGGGCTGGTTCGGATTGGTCTTGATGATGGCGTAGACCACCGCCGCCGTGGCGAGGATGATCAACAGGGAGATGGCGAAGGTCATGGCGTGTCTTTGTATGCGAAGGCCGCTATCTTACCGCATGCCCTTGGACTCATAGACCACTTTGCCGCCCACCACCGTCTGCAGCACCTTGATGTTGGCGATGTCCTCCGCCGGTATGATGAAGAAGTTGCGGTCGAGGACAATCAGGTCGGCCAGCTTGCCCACTTCCAGCGAACCGGTTTGCGTTTCCTGGCGCAGCGTGTAGGCGGCGTTGAGCGTGATCGCGCGCAGCGCTGCGGCGCGTGGCAGGCCCGGTTGCGCGGTCAGCGTGCCGGCGTAGTCCTTGCCGGCGTCCGGCGCGGCGGTGCGGGTCACGCCGACTTTCAGCGCGAACCATTCGTCGAGCGGATCGACCGGCCAGTCGCTGCCATAGGCGATGCGCGCGCCGGCGTTGAGCAGCAGCGCCTGCGGCTCGACGATGGCGTAGCGCTGCGGCCCCATGAAGTCCTTCAGCGCGCCCACCGTATCCGGCGCCGGCTTGGCCCACTGGAAGGACAGCACTGGCGTCACATCGAGCTTGGCGAAGCGCGCGTAGTCGGCCAGCGCAACGATTTCGTCGTGCGCCAGGGCGGCACGCACACGCTTGCCTTCCGCCGTGGCGCGCAGGTCTTCGATCGCGTCCAGCGTTTCGCGCACGGCGCGGTCGCCGTCGACGTGGATGTGCGGATCGATGCGGGCGTGCGCCAGTTCATTCAGCGTGGTGCGCAACGCCTCCGGCGAGAAGTAGCTTGCCGGGCCGTTGTGCGGGCCGGGCTGCCAGTCCGGTTTTTCCAGCGTGCCCTTGTTGGCCAGGTAGGGCTCCAGCATGGCGCCGGTGAAGGCGGGCGCCGAGATCACGCCGTCCATGAACAGCTTGGCGTGGCGCACCTGCATCGACGGCGCCACTTTGGTCGGTCCCTGGTCGAACTGCTTCTGCTGCTTGAGCAGTTCCGCCACCGCGCTGTGCGGCGTCGCGCCTTTATCCAGATCGATCAACACCGCGAAATGCGCGCGCGCCGTCAGCTTGCCCTGCTTTTGCAGATCAGTGAAGGCGGTCATGGTTTCCGGATCGGTGTAGGCATCGAGGAAGGTGGTGATGCCTTGCTGGCGCATGGCCGCCAGCGCCGCCTTCGATGCGGCCAGGTTCTCGGCCACTGTCAGCGGCGGCAGCAGGTTCATGGCCAGGTCCTGGGCGGCGTCTTCCAGCAAGCCGGTGGCGTTGCCCTTGTCGTCGCGGGTGATCTTGCCGCCGGCCGGGTCGGCGGTGTCGCGCTCGATCTTGGCTAGCTTGATGCCCTTGGAATTCAGCAGGGCCGAGTGGCCGAAGGACGAACGCACGATGATGGGGCGCGCGGTTTTCAGCGCATCGAGCATGGCGGCGGTGGTTTCCACGCCGTCGGGCTGCATCCCTTGCTGGAACCAGTTGACCACCACCAGCCAGCGATCGGTGCCGGAGCGCTTGTCGTTGTCGATGCAGGCCTGGATGCGCGACTGGAACTGCGCCACCGTCAGCGATTCGTAATTCAGGCTGCAGTTGAGCAGGCGGCTGCCGCCCGATTGCGGGTGCATATGGCCGTCGACCAGGCCGGGCATCAGCATGCGGCCCTGCAGGTCGATCACTTCCGTCTTGCGGCCGGTGTGGGCCTGCACGCCGGCGTCGTCGCCGACATAGACGATGCGCCCGCCGCGCACGGCCAGCGCCTGCTGCACGCTGTCCTTCGCATCCACGGTGTAGACGTAGCCGTTGCGGTATACCACGTCGGCCGGTTTTTCGGCGGCGTGGGCGGCCGACAGCATCAGGGTGACAGCGGCGAGACAGCCAATTCTGGTCATGCGATCCTCTCGGGAATGATACAAACGATTACAAATTCACGGGTCACTTGTAGTTGCCATAAGGTATTGTCTGGCTCTTTATCATTTTGCCACCGTATAAGGATAACTGTTCCATGAAATTGAAATCGTCTTTGATCGCCGCCTGTGTTGTCTTGGCCAGCCTTACCGCTTGCGGAGGCGGTTCCAGCTCCAACGGCAACACGACCGCGCCCGCCGATAACCCGTCCGGTTTTAGCCAGACCGATACCGTGCTGGGCACCGGCGCACTGGCAGGCGGCACCAATATCGTGGGCATCCGTTATACGGCCTGGCTGTACAGCACCGCCGCAGCCGATCATAAAGGCACCAAGATCGACAACAACCTGACCGGCGCGACGCCATATGTGTTCGTGCTGGGTTCGGACGCCGTCTTGAAAGGGCTGAGCCAGGGCGTGAGCGGCATGAAGATAGGCGGGCAGCGCACCCTGATCCTGCCGGCCAGCCTGGCGCTGGGTGCTGCCGGCTCGACCTCGGTGCCGCCCAACTCGGGCCTGGTGTTCGACGTCCAGTTGACCGATGTGCAGGCGTTGGCTGAAGCGCCGGCATTCGGCACTGTCGATACGGTTCTCGGCACCGGCGCCGTTGCTGCCACCGGCAAGACGGCGAACGTCAAGTACAGCGCCTACCTGTACAGCAGCACCGCCGCCGACCACAAGGGCATTCTGGTCGACACCAACGCTACCTCGACCACCAACTTCTCGTTCAAGCTGGGTGGCGGTCAAGTGGTTGCAGGCTTCGATCAAGGCGTGACCGGCATGAAGGCAGGCGGCAAGCGCATCGTCACCATGCCGTCCAAGCTGGCCTATGGCACCACCGGCTCGGGCTCGATCCCTGCCAATTCGGGCATGGTCTTCACCATCGAGTTGATCTCGGTTCAGTAAGACTTCAGCGGCGTAGGGCGGCGCAGCGGCGGCAGAAACGCCAGCAGGTTGCCCGCCAATACCAGCGCCAGGCCCGCCAGGGCCGGCGCTGTCCAGTGATAGCCTTCGTAGAAGGTCGAGATGGTCAGCGCCACGATGGGAAACAATACCGTGGAATAGGCCGCGCGGTCCGGGCCGATGCGGCCGACCAGCATCAAATACGCGGTGAAGCCGATCACCGATCCGGGAATCGCCAGGTACAGCAGCGCGCCGAGATAGCGCGGCGAGGGATCGAGCGCGAACGGCATGCCCAGCGCCAGCGCCGCCACGCCCAACGTGGTGGAGCCAATCAGCATGGCCCAGGCGTTAGTCAGCCACGGGGTCAGGCCCAGGTTCATCGACTGCATGCGGCTCGACAGCAGGTTCCCGCAGGAGAAGCACAGCGTGCCGCCCAGCGTCAGCGCGAGGCCGAGCAGGGTGTGGCTGTCCTGCCAGTGGCCCGCCATCTGCGGCGCGAACAGCAGCACGATGCCGCCCAGGCCGAGCAGCGCACCCGCCATCACCTGCGGCTTGATCGGCCGGCCCATGAAGATGCGGCCGTTGATGGCGTTCCACAGCGGCGCGGTGGAGAACACCACCGCTTCCAGGCCGCTGGTGACCCACTGGCTGGCGTAATAAAAGCACAGGAAGTTAAGACAGAACAGGGCGATCCCCTGCGCGAACAGCCAGGGCCAGGCCTGGCGCGGCGGCCACCATGGCTTGCGCGAGACCAGCAGGATGACCATCAAGATCGCGCTGGCGATCCAGAAGCGGTAGGCGATGGACACCGGCGCTGGCGTCACGCCGAGCTGAAAAGTGATGGCGATCCAGGTGGTGCCCCAGATCAGGACGGTGAGAAGGTAGAGGAAGATATTCATGCCGCCAGCATGCCGGGCGGGCGACGCCGCGACTTGTCTGAAATTGCGCATATCGCCGGCGGCGCCGGCAGCGCGCGGCGGCCCGTGCTAGACTTTCCTCACCATGTCCCCACGTCCCGCCATCGCCAACGCACTTGACGCGCAGCCCTTGCCGCAGGGGGCGTTGTCGCGTTCCGTCTTCAAGACCATGTCGGAGACCGAGGCGGAACTGGAGCGCTTTGCATGGCTGGGGGACGAACTGGCGGTGGCCATCTGGCGGCGCGATACGCCGGTAGCGGAAACCAGCTACGACCATCCGGGCCATCACACCTTGTCGTATTACCTCGATGGCGGGCACGGCACCGAGCGTTCCGAGCTGCCCGGCATCTATGGCGCGCCGAAGCGGCTATGCACTTTGCCGGACTGGCACGAATCGTCGTGGACGGTGCGCGGGCAGATGCACTTCATGCACATCTACTTCCTGCCAGAGCATTTCACGCGGCGCGCGGTGGTGGAATTGGACCGCGAACCGCGCGAGTTGACGCTGGCCGACCGCACCTACTTCGAACATGAACGCATCGGCCAGTTATGCGCGTCGCTGGCGCAGATGCCGTGGGACGGCCCGGACGCGCAACTGCGCGCCAACGAGGTTACCCACGAAGCGCTCAGTCATCTGCTGCTGGCGCAATCGGCGCCGCTGCAGCAGGCGCGCGTGCGCGGCGGGCTGGCGCCGGTGGTGCGGCGGCGGCTGGCCGACTACATCGAAGCGCATCTGGCGCAGAACATCACGCTGGGCGTGCTGGCGCAGCTGGCGTGCATGTCGGAGTTTCATCTGGTGCGGATGTTCAAGACCTCGTTCGGCATGACGCCATCGGCCTGGATCGCCGCGCGCCGCATCGAACACGCGCGCGTGCTGCTCAAGAATGGCGCGCTGCCCTTGCAGCAAATCGCCGACGCCTGCGGCTACGCGGACCTGAGCCACTTCAGCCACCGCTTCCGCGCCGCCCTCGGCGCCTCACCGAGCCGCTACCGCAGCATCGTGCTCGCCTAGTTCCCCCGCGTCTGAGACTGATCAAATTCTCCTTGTTTCCTATGGGCGATAGTGTGCTTTCGCGCTATCAAAAGGAGATTGTCATGCCATACATTTATTCCAAAGTTGTTGATCTTGAGGGCGGGCCCAAGGTGGGAACGCATCAATGTGTCGTTCTTATTCAGCACTACACCAGTGCGGGGCCTGCGAGTGGGTGGCGCCAAGGTGAGGCAGTGTTTGGAAATCAGATGATTCGAAAGGGAACGGCAATCGCAACGTTCAAACATGGCCGCTACCCGAACCAGAAGCACGGAAATCACGCGGCTTTCTTTTTGCGCCAAGCTATCAATGGCATCTATGTTATGGACCAGTGGAACGATAAAAAAAAGCCGAAAATCTCTGAGCGGTTTCTGGAGTCGCTGGGTACCAATAAAGATGGTAGTTTTAAAAATCCGAGCAATAACGCCGATGCCTTCTTTGTGATTGAGCACTGATCATGAAAATTAAACTCAGTGAAGCTCGGCTAATGGCGATGGCAGGTGTGCTCATGGCACCTGCATATGTATTCGCTTCTGATGTAGTTCCTTTGACCTGTCCCGACGTGATTCCTGCTGCGACAGTAAAGGTGGAACTCGTATTAGATAAGTGGGCACCAAGCGTGCTAAGTGATTTTCGACTAAGTTCGGCAGGTTTCAATAATGGCCCGCCTGAAAAACATGCGGATCTTAAGCCATACTCGGTTACCGAGAAAAGACATCGATCCGTTGCCATTTGGCGGTTTGATGGCGACGAGTTTGCCGATGGCTTGTGGCTGGCTTGCTCGTACGGTGGCGTCGCTGGCGAGATCACTTTGGCGCGCAAGCTGCCAAGCGGATATCGCAGCTGTTCGGTTAGCTATAGCCCCAGCCGCAAGGCAGGCGCGCAAGTGATTGAGATCACTTGCCGTTGAATGAGGCTTAGTCGTCCATCTCGTTGATCAAGCTGACGATTTCCTCGCCATAGGAGGCCAGCTTTTTCTCGCCCACTCCCGAGATGCCGCGCAGGTCGTCCAGCGCGGTCGGGCGGGCTTTGGCGATTTCGCGCAGGGTGGCGTCGTTGAAGATGATGTAGGCGGCGACGTTGTGCTCGCGCGCCGTGCCCATGCGCCAGGAGCGCAGGCGGTCGAAGATCTTCTGCTCCTGGCCCGACAGGTCGCTTTCCACATAGCCCTTGGCGGCGCGGCTCGGCTTGGACGCCTTGACCGGCTTCTGGTACTGGCGCAGCTGCACCTTCTGTCCGCCCTTGAGCACCGGACGCGCGGCGTCGGTCAGTTTCAATGAGCTGAATTGTTCATGGTCGACGCTCAAGAGACCGAGCGCGATCACCTGGCGCATGATGGCGCGCCATTCCTGTTCGCTGCGGTCGGCGCCGATGCCGAACACCGACAGCGAATCGTGATGCCAAGTTTTGATGCGCTCCGTCTCCTGCCCGCGCAGCACGTCGATCACGTGGCCGGCGGCGAAGCGCTGGTCGACCCGGTACACGGTCGACAGCAGCTTTTGCACCGGCACCGTGCCGTCGAAGGACACCGGCGGAATCAAACAGGTGTCGCAGTTGCCGCAAGGGCCGGCCTGTTCGCCGAAGTATTCCAGCAGGCGCACGCGCCGGCAGCTCAGGGTTTCGCACAGGCCGAGCATTGCATCGAGCTTGTTGCCCAATACGCGCTTGAAGGTTTCGTCGGCTTCCGATTCGTCGATCATCCGGCGTTGCAACACCACGTCCTGCAGGCCGTAGGCCATCCAGGCGCTGGACGGCTCGCCGTCGCGGCCGGCGCGGCCGGTCTCCTGGTAGTAGCCCTCGATACTTTTCGGCAGATCCAGGTGGCAGACGAAGCGCACATTGGGTTTGTCGATGCCCATGCCGAAGGCGATGGTGGCGCACATGACGATGTTTTCTTCGCGCAGGAACTTGGCCTGGTTGGCCGCGCGCTTGGCGTGGTCCATGCCGGCGTGGTAGGCCAGCGCGCGCACGCCGTTCTCGTTCAGGAATTCGGCCGTCTCCTCGACCTTCTTGCGTGACAGGCAGTAGACGATGCCGCAGTCGCCGCCATGCTCGGTGGTGATGAAGTCCAGCAGCTGCTTGCGGCCGTTGGCTTTCTCGACGATCTGGTAGCGGATGTTGGGGCGGTCGAAGGACGACACGAATTGCGCCGCGTCCTCCAGCTGCAGGCGGTGGACGATTTCGGCGCGGGTCTGCGGATCGGCGGTGGCGGTCAGCGCGATGCGCGGCACGTCCGGGAACTGCTCGTGCAGCACCGACAGCTTGATGTATTCCGGCCGGAAGTCGTGGCCCCATTGCGATACGCAGTGCGCTTCGTCGATGGCGAACAGCGAGATCTTCGAACTCTGGAACAGGTTCAGGCAGCGTTCCGTCATCAACCGCTCGGGCGCGACGTAGACCAGGTCGATCTCGCCGGTGCGCACCAGGCGCTCGATGCGGCTGGCTTCCTCGTAGGTCTGGGTGGAGTTGAGGAAGGCCGCGCGCACGCCGACTTCCTCCAGCGCGTCGACCTGGTCCTGCATCAGGGCGATCAGCGGCGAGACGACCACGCCGACGCCGTCGCGCAGCAGGGCAGGAATCTGGTAGCACAGCGACTTGCCGCCGCCGGTCGGCATCAGGACCAGCGCATCGCCGCCCCCGGCCACATGGCCGACAATTTCCCCCTGGTGACCGCGGAAGGCCGGATAGCCGAAGACGGTTTGCAGCAGGTGGAGCGCGCGTTCGTTGTTGTCCTGATGATTCATGTTACTGCTACTGCTTTTCAAAAGATGTTATTCGGCCCAGACGATAACGCCAGTGTAACCGGTGATCAGCACCAGCAGGCCAAAAGCGATGCGATACCAGGCGAAAACGGTGAAAGTATGCGAAGCGATATAGCGCAACAGCCAGCGCACGCACAGGAAGGCCGAGATGAAGGCCGATACGGTGCCGATGGTAAACATCGGCAGGTCGGCCACCGACAGCAGGGCGCGCGCCTTGTACAAGGAGTAGGCGGAGGCGATCAGCAGGGTCGGAATGCCGAGCAGGAAGGAAAACTCGGTGGCCACCTTGCGCGACAGGCCGAACATCATGCCGCCGATGATGGTGGCGCCCGAGCGGCTGGTGCCCGGAATCAGCGCGAAGGCCTGGGCGATGCCCATTTTCAAGGCATCGAGCGGCGTCATGTCGTCGACCGAATGCACGCGCACGGCGACCGGGTTGGCGGCGGCGCGGCGTTCGACCACCAGGATGATCAGGCCGCCGATGATGAAGGCCAGCGCCACCGGCACCGGCTTGAACAGGTATTCTTTCAGCACATTGCCCAGCACCAGTCCCAGCACGGCCAGCGGCAGGAAGGCGATGCCGATGTTCAGGGCGAAGCGTTGCTGCTTGCGGTCGTGGGTCACGCCGCCCAGCACGGCGGCGATGCGGGCGCGGTATTCCCAGCAGACGGCAAAGATGGCGCCGGCCTGGATGACGATCTCAAACACATTGATTTTGTCTTCCATGCCCTGGAAGCCCAACAGGTGTTCGGTCAGGATCAGGTGACCGGTGGAAGAAATTGGCAGGAACTCCGTGAAACCTTCAACCAGGCCCATGATGATGGCTTTAAGCGCGAGTACGATATCCATGAATTCAGTATTTACACGAGGAAGTTGGGGGGAAAGAGGTAGCGAGGAGGGCGCCGGGGTCGAAGCTTACCATGTTCGGTGCCCAAATCTGTCAATCTGACTCAAGCGTAACGTGCTCTTCATTAAGGCAGAATGAAAAAAAGCCCCCGTAGCGGACTACGGGGGCGGAAGTGCGACCTTGCAGCGGGGTCGCGAGGGAGATGCTCTTTAATCCGGGGTCAGTTCTGCCATTGGTACATGAGCTCGTGTGCGATTGGCAGAACTGACCCCGGAGTGACCCCGGAGTGTTAGAACGTCATGTCGAGGCGGGCGCCGAAGTAGCGTTGGAAGTCGCGCGGCGGCATCCATTCCGTCGTGTTGACCGCGATCGGCGTGTTCGGCGCCTTAGGGCTCCAGGTGCCGTTGGCGATGGCGTTGTTCAATCCGGTCGCGTAGCGCTTGTCGAACAGGTTGTTGACCAGGAAGGTGACCTTGTAGCGGTCCTGCTTGTCCTTCACGCCGAAACTCAGATTGGTGATGGCGTAGGCGCCCTGGATGGTGTTCGGGTCCTGGCTCAGCGAGAACTGGGTGCGGCTCTGGTAGCGCGTGGAGCCGGCCAGGAAGCCGTTGAAGCTGGCCGACGGCAACATCAGGTCGTATTGGCCGCCGAGGTTCACTTTCACTTTCGGCGCGTTCGGCAGGGTTTTGCCCGCCAGGTTTTGCACGAAGGTGTTGTTGTACTTCGGATTTTGCGCGCATCCCGGTCCCGGCGTGCCGGCCGTTCCCGCCGCGTTGATGACGTTGTAGCACGGGCCGTTTTCAAATTCCTGGATGGTGGCTTCGGTGTAGGCGAAGCTGCCGTTCAGTTGCAGCTCGCGCGTGACCCGCACATTGCCTTCCACTTCCAGACCCTGCGTGCGCAAGCCGCCGATGCTGTTCAGGCCGGTGCGGAAGGTGCCATCGTCGTCGAAGAAGCTGGACGATTGCTGGAAGTGCCTGAAATTGGTTCTGAAAAGAGCAACGCTGAACATGGCGCGGTTGTCCCACAGGCTTTGCTTCCAGCCCAGCTCGTAGCTGCGGGCGGTTTCCGGCGCCACTGCCGGCAACTTGGCGGTGGCCGAGGTGAAGCCGGAGGTCAGGTCGTAGGCCTTGCCCTTGTGGCCGGTAGACGCCATGGCGTAGAACATCGCATCCTTGTTCAGGCGATGCTCCAGTCCCAGCTTGTAGGTGCTGCTCTTGTCGTTGTCGGACTTGGTGTAGAACTCGGTCAGGGCCTTGACTTGCGGCGGCACGGTGTAGCGGCGGAAGTTGTAGCCGGTATCTTCGTCGTTGTAGCGGGCGCCGGCGATCAGGCTGGTGTTGGGGCGGAAGTCCCACGAGCCCTGGCCGTAGATGGCTTTGCTGATGTTCCAGGCATCGGCGCCGTAGGCGGTGCCATAGGCCTGGATCAACGGCGCTTTGGTCAGCTCTCGGGTCAGCGCATTCTTGCCGTACCACAGGCCGGCCACGTAGCGGATGGCGCCCTGGTCCGGCGAGGTCAGGCGGAATTCCTGCGTGGTCGATTTGACGTCGAAGAAGCCGTACTGGTACAGGCCGCCCTGCATGCCGGTCGGCTGGCCGTTGGGCAGGAACAGGAAGGGCAGGATGTTGACGTCGGTGTTGTCGTTGTCCTGGTAGTCGTCCATGTGGTACTTGCTGTAGGACGAGATCGAGCTCAGGGTGTGGCCGGCCAGCGCGCCAGCTTCGTCGAAGGCCCAGTCCAGCTTGACGCCGGTGCCGGCGTCGTGGAACTTGCCGCCGGTCGGGTAGTCGTTGCGCACGTCGCGGTTGTCCGGATTGATGTTGATGCCGGCCAGCACCACCGACGGCGGCAGTTGCGGCGCATTGCGGTACAGCGCGCCGGGCGACATCGAGGTGAAGGCGGTCGAGCAGCAGAACTTCTCGGTGCGGTTGTAGTGCGGCGTCAGCGTCAGGGTCAGCTGATCGAGCGGCTGCCATTCGAGCTTGCCGCTGATGTTGTCTCCCTTGCTGCCATTGAGCTTCTTGCCGGTGGTGAGGTTGTTGAGCGTACCGTCGAAGTTGGTCTTGCTGGCCGCCACGCGCAGGCGCAGCGTGTCGGAAACCGAACCACCGGTGCTCACGCCGACTCGCCATTCATCGTCGTTGGTGATGTAGGTGGTGGCGTTGGTCTTCCACGGACCGCCGATGGGCTTGGTGGTGATGTTGATGGCGCCGGCAATCGAGCTCTTGCCGAACAGCGTGCTTTGCGGGCCTTTCAGCACTTCGATGCGGCCGACGTCGGCCAGATCCTTGAAGGCACCGGCCTGCATGCCGAGCGGCACGTCGTCGACGATCACGGCCACATCCGCTTCCACGCCGATGCCCAGCGAGAAGGTGCCGATGCCGCGCATATTGATACTGAAGTTGCCCGGCTGGGTGCCGTAGGACAACGTCAGCGCCGGCGACAGGGCCGGCACGTCTTCCAGGTCGCGCACGTTGGCGCGCTGCAGGACGGCGTCGCTCAGCACGGTGATCGAGGCCGGCACGTCCTGCAGGTTCTGCGCCCGCTTGTTGGCGGTGACGATGACCGATTCGAGCTTGCCATTGTCAGTGGACTGCGCGGCGGCGGCGCCGCCCAGCAGGGTGAGGGCGACTGCGGCCGTGATGTGCCGCAGCTTTGGTTGGTGAGGTTTGTTCGCTTGCATGTGGTGTCTCCAGTCTTATTGTGTGGTGCTTCAACTAGTTTGTGGTAGCGCTTCCATACCAGGGTTAAAAAAACCGCCGGTCGCCACGAGGACGGCCGGCGGCACGTTTATTTGATGCTGACTTTGAGCGGCTCCTTGAGCTTTTGCGTGTAGCCGCGCACGTAGGCGTCCCAGGCGGCGGCGTCGGCGAAGTCGCCGCTCTTGCTCCAGCCGGCGCCGAAGTAGTAGACGTAGGGCTGGCCCGGTTGCGCCGTGCCGATCGCCAGTTGCTGCTTGTCGATCACCTCGAAGGATTTGACGCCGGCCGGCAGGATCACGCCGCAGCCGGTGCTGCCATCGTCGCCGTGCGCCGGTTCCCAGTAGGCCGCCCAGCCGCCGGCTGCGTCGGTGGCGTACTTGCCCTCGCCGTCGCGCTGGACGATGCCGACACCGACCGCCAACGGCGCCTTGCGATTGCTGGCGTAGCGGGTTTCAACGCGGGTCATGTTGGAGCCGGCATCGATCGAGAAGCGCTTCACTTCCGACACGGTGCGGCCGTTGCCGACCGCGAAACCGCCGTAGGTCAACTCGAATACGGAACGCAGCGGGCCGTCGGCGATGACCTTGTAGTTGGTGAAGTTGGACGAGTTGTGCAGCTTGCCGCCATCGACGATGGTGGTGCCGCCGCAGCCACGGCTCTGGCCCACGCTGTAGTAGTCCAGGCCTTCGCCCAGGTCGTGGTGATACTCGCCGCGCTTGTACCACTTATCGATTACCGGCGTGCGCACCTTCTTCACCCAAACATCCACGCCGCTGCTGATCAACTGCTCCTTTGGATCCTTGATGATGGCGGTGCCGTACACGCGATGCGCGGTGCGGTCGCTCTCCCAGGCGAAATCGTCCAGGCGCTCCGGCACGAAGCGGGCGTGGGTTTTTACGTCGGCCGGCGGCACGGCAGCCAGGCGGTCGCCCGGCAGCACCAGGTAGCGGCGCGTTTCGCCGGCGGCCAGATTCACCGGGAACAGGATTTTTTTACCAATCACCTGCGAGTTGACGATGGCAGAGGTGGCGGCATCCATCACCACCGGCTTGCGCAGGCCGGCGGCCAGCGATGCTTCCGCCAGTTCGTCGCCGCGCACGCCGCTGGTAGGATTGGCCACGCTCACCGTCTGCAGCTTGGTCTTGTCCAGCACCGCCATGCGATACACCTCGCTGCCGGCCAGCAGGAAACCGCCCACGCCATACACTTCGGTGAGGTTGTCGTCGAAGACCTTCGGCGCCAGGCCGATAGGCTGCACGTGGGTCAGTTTGCCGTCCGCCTGGACGTTGGCGATCAGCGCGCTCCACGCCTTCTGCACGGCGGGCTTGAAGGCCTTGGCGTCGAGCAGGCCCTGGTTCACGCCCCATGCGAAGGCGTAGGTGTACAGCGCCGAGCCGCTCGATTCCTTCATCGGGTAGGTGGCGGGATCGAGCAGGCTGGCACGCCACAAGCCGTCCGGCTGCTGCAGCGTGAGCAGCTTGGCCGACATCTCCTTGTACTGCTGGACGAAGCGCGGACGTTCCGGGTGATTCTCCGGCAGGTATTGCAGCACGCGCACCAGGCCGCCCATCACCCAGCCGTTGCCTCGGCTCCAGTAGACCTTCTTGCCGTTGGCTTCGCGCTTGTCGAAGTAGTTGGAGTCGCGGAAGTAGAGGTGCTCTTCCTTGTCGTACAGGTAGTCCGAGGTCACCCACCATTC
This sequence comes from Duganella paludis, assembly GCF_054461335.1. Taxonomy (NCBI): domain Bacteria; kingdom Pseudomonadati; phylum Pseudomonadota; class Betaproteobacteria; order Burkholderiales; family Oxalobacteraceae; genus Duganella; species Duganella paludis. The sequence goes on along the minus strand of NZ_CM136922.1, from coordinate 2,414,990 downwards.
GCTGATGGCGAAGTCGAGGTAGCGCTGGTCGCCGGTGATGGCCCACAGGCGCAGCCAGGCCGGCGGCGCCATATACAGCGCGTCGCACCACGACCAGCGGTCCTGGTTGCCCTTGACGGTGAACTCCAGCGTGCCGGTGCGGCGGTTGGCCAGGATGTCGTCGAACGCTGCGCGCAGCGGCGCGATCATCTTCGGATCGCGCGTTTGCAGATATAGCTCGGCGTAGGTCTGGCCGACGATGTGATCGTCCGCGTGGTAGTGGTTGGGACCGAGGTTCCAGTTGTTCTTCTCGCCCATGGCGATCATCGCATCGCGGTACTTGCTGCTGCCGGAGATGTTCGCCAGCGCCATGATGCCGTTGTAGCCGACCGCCTGGGTCCAGTCGTCCGGACGGTGCTTGCTCGGGTTGGCGAGCTGCCAGTCCGCCACGCTCTCCATGGCCGACAGCACGGCCTTGGGATTGATGGCGGCCGACGGCGCCGCAGCTTGCGCGGCAGGCGCTTCGGCGGCAACAGCGGGTACGGCTTGATACATGGCGGCCAGTGCGGCCAATACAGCAATACGCAGATGCGACGACATCATGTGCTTTGTCTCCGTTGTGGATGATTTTTTATTTGTACATCGGGCCGGCCGTCACGAACGGGCCGCCTTGATATATGGTCGGCGCGTCGCCGTCGGCCGGGTAGTCGGCGCTGTCGGGGAAGTTGCCGGCGAATTCGGCGGAGCTGTGCTTGGGCACATAGCCGAGGTGCGAGGCGTGCTTGTTGTCCCACCACTTGGTGGCGTTTTCCGAGGTGCCGAAGGTGATGGTGTGGCCGACGCGCGGCGTGAACAGCGAGCAGCGGATCAATTCGATCAAGTCGTCATAGGCCAGGTAGGTGACCATCATGCGCGGGTTCTTCGGTTCCGGGAACGAGGAGCCGATGCGCAGGCAGACCGTCTCGGTGCCGAAGCGGTCGTAGTAGTAGCGCGACAGCGCTTCGCCGAAGGCTTTCGATACGCCGTAGAAGCCGTCCGGGCGCAGCGGCATGCTGGCGTCCACCAGGTCGGTGGTCTTGTAGTAGCCGACCACGTGGCTGGAGCTGGCGTAGACCACGCGCTTGACGCCGCACTTGTGGATCGCCTCATACAAATGGTGCAGGCCGAGGATGTTGGCGTTCATGATCGGCTCGAACTTGTCTTCCACCGAAATGCCGCCGAAGTGCAGCACGGCGTCCACACCCTCCATCATCTTCATGACGTTGTCGCGGTCGCCCAGATCGCCGATGACGATCTCCTCGCCCTCGCGCGCGGGACCCAGGTCCTTGACGTCGTTCAGGCGGACGACGCCCGCCCACGCCTTGGCGCGTTCGCGCAGGACAGTACCCAGGCCGCCGCCGGCGCCGGTCAATAGAATGCGTTTGAATGGTTTAGTAGTGCTCATGGCTTGCTTTTGTGGGATGGTGAAGGTATTGTAGTTAAACGTTTAATCGCCAGTATAACTAAATTCTTCCCGAGGTCAATCGATTCATGAAAAAGCCTGTGCCGACCATCCGCGACGTGGCCGCCGGCGCCGGCGTGTCCACCGCCACGGTGTCCAAGTTCGTCAACGGCGCGCAGCGCTTTTCGCCGGCCGTGGAAGAGGCGGTGACGCGGGTGATCGCGGAGCTGGGCTACCGTTCCAACCCGCTGGCGCAGTCCATGATTACCGGCCGCACGCAGAGCATCGGCCTGTCCGTGTTGGATGTGGCGAATCCGCACTTCAGCAGCGTGGTGAAGGGCGCCAACCGGGTGGCGCAGGAACATGGCTACAACCTGCTGCTGGTCGACACCGAGGAAAATCCTGATCGCGAGCGCCCGCTGCTGGAAGCGCTGAACCGGCGTGTGGACGGCATGATCGTGATCTCGCGCATCCCCGAGGCGGAGATGGATTGGATGCTCGAAATGGGCAAGCCGCTGGTCTTCCTTGGCCGCCTGGCGCAGCGCGAGATTCCCTGTGTGGCGGGCGACGATCACCGGGGCGCAGCCATGCTGACGCGGCATCTGGTCACGCTCGGCCACAAGCGCATCGCCTACCTTGGCTTTTCCAAATCGAGACGTGACGAGGAGCGCCTGTCCGGCATCCGCGACTGCATGGCGGCCGCTGGATTGCAGCTGACCGTGTACGACGGCGGCGCGCCGTCCGCGCTGGAAGGGGAGCGCATGAGTTCCTCCATCATGCTGGGCGCGACCCATCCCGACGCCCTGATCTGCTACAACGATCTGATGGCCATGGGCTTCATGAAAGCGGCGCAGACGTTGGGCTTCCGCGTGCCGGAGGATATCTCGGTGGCGGGCTTCGACAACATCGATTTCGCCAGCTACACCCAGCCGCCGTTAACCACGGTCGACCTGCAAAGCGAGAGGATGGGCGCGGCGGCCATGGAGCAGTTGCTGGCTCAGATCGACGGCAAGCCGGCCACGCCATCCACCATCATCGAGCCGCGCCTGGTGCTGCGTCATTCGACCCTGAACCGCAATCCATAAGTGTTTACCTTATCGGCAAAATCACCTACTATTTGTAAAACGTTTTCCACAATAATCGAGACACCATGAAATTCCTTCCCCTGACCTCCGCAGCGCTGGTCGTGATGACGGCGTGCGCGCCGGCGTATTCGGCATCCAACGCGGCATCCAACGCCCCCATGAACCGCATCGTTCAAGACAACGCCTACAAGCAGCTGGACTTCTTCTTCAAGAAGCTGGTGGCGGAAAGAGAGGGCATGGTGCTGGACGGCGCCTCGCCGTTCAAGAGCGGCGACAAATTCCTGCCGGGGAAAGTGGCGGCGGGCCTGGGCCATGTGCTGCTCAACACCGCCAAGGACGATCCGGCGCTGGAGCAGAAGCTGAAGGATTACCGCGACATCGCCGATATGACGGTCGGCATGGAGAACCATACCTGGGGCATCTATTACTACATCGGCGCGCTGGTCAAGTTGAAGGAGGCGGGCCTGCTGGAACGCGCCGTCAGTCCGGCCACGCTGGAAAAGCTGCGCAAGCAGCTGGACTGGCGCACCTTCGTCACGCCGCAGTGGGATCTGATCAACTTGCCGACTAATTACTATGGCGTGGCCTTCAGCATCGCGCGCCTGCGTATGATGATGGGTTGGGAAGACGACAGCGCGGGCAAGGTCCTGCTCGAAAAGATGCTCACCCATTACAACAAATACTCCGGCAAGTTCGGCTTCTCCGACGAGACCGACGGCGAAGGGCGCTTCGACCGTTATAGTATTTTGCTGATCGCGGAGATTTGCGAGCGCTTCCTGGAAACCGGCTTGCAGCCGACCGAGGAATTGAAAGTCCTGCTGCGCAAGGCGGCCGACGTGGCGCTGAATGTCGCCAACACCGAAGGCCAGGGTTTCAGCTTCGGCCGCAGCCTGGGGCCTTACGGCGAAACGGCGATGGTGGAGATCCTGTCCGTGTCGGCCTACCTGAATGTGCTGACGGCGGAAGAGAAGCAGTATGCCTATACCTATTCGTCGCGGGTGGCAGCGCGTTACATGGATTTCTGGTACGACCCGTCCATGCAGTCGCTGGACATGTGGGGCAAGGGCCGCCGCACCGACACCTATCGTGGCAAGCACCGCATCCTGGGCGAGAACTTTTCGCTTCTGCATCAGCTGATCTACACCAATGACACCTGGAACAAGGCCGGCTTCAAGGACGTGCAGCCGAAGGCCGACCTGCAGGCGTGGCTGGACAAGAGCCGTCCGCCATTCAGCGTCACCACGTTTGCGCAGGGCGAGTATGACCGCGCGCTGGCGATCTTCCGCGACGGCCCGCATGTGGTCAGCCTGAACATGATCAACGGCGGCAGCAGCCAGCATGACAACAGCCCTTACTATCCGCTGCCGTTCGCGCCGGGCATCGTCTCCGGCGTAGCCGATAGCGGAGGTGCGCACGCGCAGCTGCTGCCGAAGTTCACCATGGCCGACGGCGCGCAGCTGATCGGTGCGGCGTGGATCAAGGATATCAAGACCGGCAAGGACGGCAAGCGCTATACCGTCACCTACCGTCAGGATGAACTGGACAAGTTGGGCAAGAAAGGTCCGCAGAAGGACGCGCGCATCAAGTTGCGCACCAATTACACGCTGGAGCACGGCGTGATGACCCGCACCGATGTTTATACGCCGGTGGGCGCGCAGGAAGTAGAGAAGATCACGCTGGAATTCGCATCGTTCTCGGATCAGGCTACCATGAAGGGTAATGTGGCGACCTTCGCGCAGGGCACGGTGAAGGAGTACAGTGTCAGCGGTCTGCAGCAATGCCAGTCGGCGCCAACCAACGGCGACCGGGAATTCATGGCGCCTTACGGCCCGATGAAAACCCTGGTCACCTGCACTACCGGCAAGCTGACCATGAAAGAGCCGCTGACGATCAAGTGGACGATCAAATATCAATAAAGGAAGTGCATGCCGCATCTGAAAATCGAGTACACCGCCAACCTGGATGCGCATGCCGACATCGGCGCCTTGTGCAAGGTGCTGTCGCATACGCTGGTCACCCTGCAGGATGATGCCGGCGCGCTGGTGTTTCCCCTGTACGGCACGCGTGTGCTGGCCTATCCGGCCGCGCAGTACGCAGTGGCGGACGGCGAGCAGGGGCGGGCTTTCGTCTATCTGAACATGCGCATCACGCCGGGCCGCAGTCCGGCGCTGGTGCGGACGATAGGCGATACGCTGCTGGCATCGGCCAAGGCGTACCTGGCGCCGGTGATGGACCAGCTACCGCTGCGCCTCACGCTGCACATCGACGCCGCACCACCGGATTACGAAGGCAAGTTCACGAATTAACTAATAACTTCAGGAGACAGGAATGCGACAAATGTGGAAGCTGCTGCTGTTGGCAAGCTGCCTGACCGCGAGTTTCGCGGCAGGTGCACAGGATGACCAGGCGCCGGGACAGGCGCAGGCAAACAAGGGCGCCGGTGCGCGCGCCGAACTGGCCAAGCAGCCGCCTACGCTGCAAAACATCTACGGCCGCCAGCACCTGTCGCTGAACGGCCGCTGGCACTACATCATCGATCCTTACGAGACGGGCTTTTACAATTATCGCCGTCAGCCGTTTGATCAGTCGCCCACCGGCGCCGGCGGCTTCTATGACGACCGCAAGCCGAAAGACAAGGACGACGCCGTCGAATACAACTTCGACAGCTCGCCGACGCTGGCAATTCCGGGCGACTGGAACTCGCAGGACGCCAAGCTGGCCTTCTACGAAGGCACGCTGTGGATGCGCCAGAAGTTCAACGCCACACCCAAGGACGGCAAGCGCTACTTCCTCTACTTCGGCGCGGTCAACTACGAGTCCCACGTCTACCTGAACGGCAAGAAGCTGGGTAGCCACAAGGGCGGTTTCACGCCGTTCCAGTTCGAGGTGACAGGCCGCCTGCTAAAAGGCGAGAACACCGTGGTGGTCAAGGCCGACAACACGCGCCACCAGGACGATATCCCGACCGTGAACACCGACTGGTGGAATTACGGCGGCATCACGCGCGACGTGCTGCTGGCTGAAACGCCGGGCACCTACATCGAGGATTACCAGATCCAGCTGGCCAAGGGTGACCGCAGCCGCATCGAAGGCTTCGTGCAGCTTGCCGGCGCCAAAGGTGCGCAGGATGTCACCGTCTCCATCGCGGAACTGGGCGTGAAAACCGTGGTCCGCACCGACGCCAACGGCCGCGCTACCGTCAGCATCGCTCTGCCGAAGAACAAGGTGCGTTACTGGTCGCCGGAAGATCCGAAGCTGTACACCGTGAACATCGCCGGCGCCACCGACACGCTGAACGACCGCATCGGCTTGCGCACCATCGAAACGCGCGGCCACGATATTCTGTTGAACGGCAAATCCATCTTCATGCGCGGTATTTCGATCCACGATGAGAATCCACTGATCCCGGGCCGCCTGCGCGGCGAAGGCGACATGCGCATGATGCTGCAGTGGGCCAAGGACATGAACTGCAACTACGTCCGCCTGGCGCACTACCCGCACAGCGAAGAGATGATCAAGCTGGCCGATGAAATGGGCCTGCTGGTGTGGGCCGAGGTGCCGGTGTACTGGACCATCTCGTGGGAGAAGTCGGAAGTCTACGCCAACGCCAAGCAGCAGCTGACCGACCTGGTGGTGCGCGACAAGAACCGCGCCAGCGTGGTGATCTGGTCCATCGGTAACGAGACGCCGGTGAGCCCGATTCGCACTGAGTTCATGGGCAAGCTGGCCGACACCGTGCGTTCGCTGGACCGCACCCGCCTGGTGGGCGCGGCGCTGGAAGTGCACCGCAACGGCGACGTTGTAACCGTCGAAGATCCGCTGGCCGACAAGATCGACCTGGCCAGCTTCAATCAATACGCCGGCTGGTACTGGTCCAATAACAAGGAGATGCTGAAGTTCTCCTTCAAGGTCGACTACAACAAGCCGGTGCTGGTGACAGAGTTCGGCGCCGACGCGCTGGGCGGCTACCACGCCGACACCGACACCAAGTGGAGCGAGGAATATCAGGACCAGCTGTACAAGAACACCTTCAAGCTGCTCGATGCGATTCCCGGCCTGCGCGGCATCACGCCGTGGATCCTGACCGATTTCCGCTCGCCGCGCCGTCCGCATCCCGAGTACCAGGATTACTGGAACCGCAAAGGCGTGATTTCCGAAACCGGCAAGAAGAAGCTGGCCTTCTACACGCTGAAGTCCTACTACGACCAGAAACAACAACAGTACAAATGAAGAAACTACATATCACCGCTGCGGTCAGCGCAGCCTTGTTCGCAATCGCCACCCACGCCCAGGATGCACAGATCGACCGCAAGGTCGCCGACTTGATGAAGCAGATGACGGTGGCCGAGAAGGTCGGCCAGCTGCACCAGCTCTCCGGCCGCCAGTTCACGGGGCCGACCAGCATCGAGTACGCCGACAAGCTGGCCGACATCCGTGCCGGCAAGGTCGGCTCCATGCTGAACGTGGTCGGCGTGGCCGACACCCGCGAGATCCAGGCGCTGGCCTTGCAGGCGCGCTTGAAGATACCGCTGCTGTTCAGCCTTGATGTCATCCACGGCCACAAGACCGTGTTCCCCGTGCCGCTGGGTGAAGCTGCTTCCTGGGACATGGACGCGATCGAGCTGTCGGCACACATCGCCGCCAAGGAAGCCGCCGCCGCCGGCATCCACTGGACCTTCGCGCCGATGGTGGACGTGGCGCGCGATCCGCGCTGGGGCCGCGTGATGGAAGGCGCTGGCGAGGACACTTACCTCGGCTCGAAGATCGCCGCCGCGCGCGTGCACGGCTTCCAGGGCAAGAAGCTGGGCGCCACCGATTCCGTGATGGCTACCGCCAAGCATTTCGCGGCCTATGGCGCGGCGATCGCGGGACGTGATTACAACGCCGTCGACATGAGCGAGCAGCAGTTGTACGAGGTGTACCTGCCGCCGTTCAAGGCCGCCGCCGACGCCGGCGCGGCCACCTTCATGAACTCCTTCAACACGCTGAACGGCGTGCCGGCCACCGGCAGTGCCTTCCTGCAGCGTGACATCCTGAAGGGCGCCTGGAAGTACAAGGGCTTCATCGTCAGCGACTGGGGCTCGGTGCGCGAGATGGTGCCGCACGGGTATGCTGCCGATTTGTCCGATGCCGCCATCAAGGCCATCAACGCCGGCAGCGACATGGACATGGAAGGCTATGCCTACAGCCAGCACCTGGAAGCGGCCGTCAAGGCCGGCAAGGTGAAGATGGCGACGCTGGACGACGCCGTGCGCCGCATCCTCTACAAGAAATTCGAGCTGGGCCTGTTCGACGATCCGTACCGTTATTCCGACGCTGCGCGCGAGAAGGCGGTGTTGTCCGATCCGTCGCACCGCGCCGCCGCGCTGGATGTGGCGCAGAAGTCCATCGTGTTACTGAAGAACGAAGGCAAGCTGCTGCCGCTGTCGCGCGAGTCCAAACGCATTGCGGTGATCGGCCCGCTGGCCGACTCGCAACGTGATCTGGAAGGCGGCTGGGTGGTGCAGGGCGAGCGCGCGAAAGTGGTCAGCATCGTCGAAGGCATCCGCAGCCACGCCGGCAAGACGGAGATCAGCTATGCGCAGGCCTGCAAACCCGGTTGCGCCGGCAGCGAAGGCTTTGCCGACGCCGTCGCCACGGCCTCGCGCGCGGACGTGATCGTGCTGGCCGTGGGCGAGACCTGGGACATGAGCGGCGAAGCCAAGTCGCGCACCGACATTTCGCTGCCTGGCCAGCAGGAAGCGCTGTTCACTGCCCTGAAAGCGACCGGTAAGCCGGTGGTGGTGGTGATGCTGGCCGGTCGTCCACTGGTGTTCAACACCATCGCCGACAAGGCAGACGCCATCGTCTACGCATGGTTCCCCGGCAGCGAAGGCGGCAACGCGGTCGCCAATGTGCTGTTCGGCGACTACAACCCATCGGGCAAGCTGCCGATCACTTTCCCGCGCAACGTCGGCCAGATTCCGCTGTCCTACGCCAGCTACAACACCGGCCGTCCGGTGACGAATGAAAGGGACGTGGTCTACAAGTCGGCCTACATCGATTCCGTCAATACGCCGCGCTACGCCTTCGGCCATGGCTTGAGCTACACGGACTTCAAGTACTCAGGCCTGGCGTTGAGCAGCGCAGCCCTCGCCGGCGCGCAGAAGGTGACGCTGTCGTTCGATCTGACCAACAGCGGCAAGGTGGCGGGCACGGAGATCGTGCAGCTTTACCTGCGCGATATGGTGTCTTCAGTGGTGCGTCCGCTGAAGGAGTTGAAGGGCTTCCAGAAAGTGAACCTGAAGCCGGGTGAAACGCGGCGCGTCAGTTTCACCATCGACCGCGATACGCTGTCGTTCTTCAATAGCCAGTTGAAGTGGGGCGCGGAGGCGGGCGACTTCAAACTGATGGTGGGTAGCGCTTCGGACGACATCCGCCTTGAAAGCTCGCTCAAGCTGACGCAGTAACTTTAGCGCTGCTTTAGTAGTTGCGCCAGTTCGCCGGATTTCTCCAGCGCCTCGATGGCGCTGTTGAATTCGGCGACGCTGATCGCGCCCTTGCGCGACACAGCACACTTGGTCTTCACTTCGTAGATGGTCATGATGTGCGTGCCGCGCGGCAGCGTGCCCAATGCGATCTCGCGCTCGATCATGGTTCGCGGCGTGATCAGATAGTCGAAGCGTCCCGCCTTCCATTTGCGGATCGACAGCGCGGTCGACGGCGCGTCGTCGCGGATGTAATCCTGCCCCAGCACGCGCTCCACTTCCGGATAGCGAAATCCCAGCACCGTGCCGAAGCGCTGCCCGCGCAGTTCGGCCAGCGTGGCGGGCGCCTTCACGCGCGGCGACGACGCCACCACTTCGCTCACGGGAATGAAGGCGCGGGTCCAGTCCACGTCGCCGGGCATCCATTCGGGCAGCGTGCTGCATAGGACATCTCCATCGCCGTTTTCGAGTGCGCCCATCACGCGGGTGCGCGGCAGCTGGACATACTGGACCTGGCGGCCCAACTTACGCGCCAGCGCCGTCCCCAACTCGTTCTGAAACCGCATCGGTATTTGCGGCACGGCGCTCAGCATGCCGTCTACTTTCTGGACGTAGCGCAGCGGCGCTTTTTCTGCGGCGTGCGCGGCGACGGCCAGCAACAGCCCGGCTATGCATGCGGCGCGCTTCATGGCAGGCCTTTCTGCATCTCGGCTACTTCGGTTCGCAGCCAGTCGCAGAAGTGGGTGATCTTCTGCATGCCTTGCTTGCCGCGACTGATGATGATGCGGTAGCCGCGCCGGTATGGCGCGCTTTCGCAGCAGACCATTTTCAGCACGCCGCTTTGCAGGTCCGCGCTGGCGATGGCGTGCGATACCAGCGCGATGCCTTGCCCTGCGATCGCCGACTGCACCATCACCGCAAAGTTGGTGTAGGCGCGCGAGAAGTTGTACTTGCCCTTCAACGCGTTGTTCTGGCGTAGCAGCGCGATCCAGGTGTCGGTGGTGAATTCGTGCAGCAGCGGATAGCGGTGAAGGTCCGCCAACGTGATCTCCGTTTCGCCGGGTGCCAGCAGGGACGGGCTATACACGGCTACCAGCCGGTCCACGAACAGCAGATTCGGATCGCCGGGATCAACGTCATAGGTGCGCAGCGCGATGTCGGTGCCGCCATCGTCCATGTTCACCAGCTGGTCGCTGGAGTCGATGCGGATATCGAGTTCGGGATACAGCTTGGTGAAGCGGGCGATGCGCGGCACCAGCCACTTGATCGCCAGCGAGTGCGTGGTGGAGATGCGCAGGATTTTTTCCTCATCACCGGTTTGCAGCGCCGCGACCTTTGTATGGAGTTCGGTCAGCGTGCTGCGCACGGTGGCGGCCAGTTCCTGGCCTTTTTCGGTCAGCGAGATGTGACGCGGATGGCGCACGAACAGTTCGAATCCCAGTGCCTCCTCCAACTGCTTGACCTGCAGGCTGATGGCCGCCGGCGTCTTGTGCAGCTCCTGCGCGGCCAGCTTGAAACTGCCCCAGCGCGCTGCGCAATCGAAGTCCAGCAAGCCTGACAGGGAACGCAGCGGTTTGGTCATGACCAAGTTTTTCTTATTCACATAGCGAAAATAACTCGTTTGATAACACTCCGAGGCTGGCGGAAAATATACCTCATACGCAGCAAAAACTCCATGAACAAGTTTTCTTTACAGGAGGTCGCCATGCTTCACCAAGCAATGTTGCACCGGACGGTGATACCAACGCGTCCCGCATTCGCCGTTCGCATCAAGGAAGAATTGATCAAGATCCTGTCACAGATGGCATCGCGCCGTTGACTCAGGCGGCTGCCGGCGCGGTGGCGCGTTCGAGCGCATCCAGCCACTGGATGGCGTGGTCGCGGCTGTCGCCGCACATCTCGGCCGCCGGCTGCAAGCCGCCGCACACCGCAGGGCGCTCCGGGCGGCCGAAGATCAGGCACAGATTGTTTTCCGCCAGCTGCACGCAGCGCACGCCTGCCGGTTTGCCGTTGGGCATACCGGGGATGGGGCTGGTGATGGAGGGGGCCGTGCAACAGGCGCCGCAGTTCGGCCGGCACTCCAGCGTGGAGGCGGTTGTTTGCATAGGGACGGTATTTTACCGCTCTTCGGTCGTCGCCAGCCATTTTGCCACTTGCGCCGCCACCCACGGTCCGTCGTCCAGCGGCAGGTCGTGGCCGGCGCTCGGGTGCAACGCATGCGGCGCCTGCCATGTGCGCGCCAGGTTGGCCGAGCAGCGCGGATCGACCAATTGGTCGCCGGCGCTGCTCAGCACCAGCGTCGGCACCGCAGGCCGTTGTGCCGGCGCGCGGAAGCGGGCCGCCGACCATAGCTGCCGCAGCGCGTTGGCGCGCGTGACCGGACATTCACGCTGGTAGCGCAGCCAGCGCGCCAGCACGCTTTCCCGTTCTCCATCGTCGCCGGCGCGGCTGGTCAGTCGCAGTATCAGGCGCTCCTGGTTTTCCACGCCGCCGTTCAGCACCTGCCGCAGGATGGCCGCATAGTTCTGCCAGCGCAGCCGCTGGTGGAAGCGGCTGTAAGGCCGCATGCTGGTGTTGATGAGCACACAGCGCTCGATCTCCTGCGGATAGCGGCTGGCCCATTCCACCGCCACCATGCCGCCCAGCGACAGCGCCAGCACGGAGTAGGGCGCCGGCACGCCGCGCGCGCGCAGCTCCTGGCGGCAGAACTCCACCATCTGCGCCACCGTCGTCGCGCTGCGCAGGGTGTGATGCTGGCCGTTGCCCGGCAGGTCGGGCGTGATGATGACGGCGTCCATCAGCGCGTCGGCCAGGTCGCCGGGAAAGCGTCCCCAGTGGCGCTGTTCGCGCATCAGGCCGCGCAGCAGAATCCAATGGCTCATGAGTGATACCACTGGTCCAGCGCGCGCCGGTGCTGCACCTTGCGCGCCATCCCTTCCGGCATCCAGCGTCCGTGGCTGCTGGCCGCGCGCATCAGGAAGTCGAACAGGATCAGGTGCCGGCGCAGTACGCGCTGCAGGCGGTGGCGCGCGGTCGGGTTGAACATGGCGATGCGGTCGAAGATCTGGCGCGGGTTCTTCTTCACCCACAGCCACGATCCCATCTCCAGCGTCAGCGGCAGGAACACGCGGTCGTTGTAGCTGGTGCCGTTCAGGTACAGGTAGTCCCACAGGTCGCCGTGGGTGCGGTACTGGCGGCTCTGCGGTTCGAACACGTAGTTGTGGTTCGGGTAGCTCTGGCTGAACAGTTCTTCGAGCGCGCCGATGTCGGCCAGGTGCGGGATCGGCGTGGCGGTGTGCGCGTGCGGGAACCAGACGCGGTCGCGCAGGCCGAAACCGGAGTGGCAATCGAGCGCCATGCTGAACTGGCGCGTCAGCAGTTCGCGCTCGACCACGTCGCACACGGCCTGGCTTTCCGGCTCCATGGGCGCACCCTCGGCACCGCGATACCACGGCAGGTGATGGCTGTAGCGCTGGCCGCCCAGCATGAACGGTACTTTCTCGACTGCGCTCAAGGGCGCGTTGCGCATCAGGTCCACGCCTTGCGGATTGCAGCGCGTGGCCTGCCACATGCCGCCCGGGTTCACCAGCGGCATGAACACCAGCCGCATCGATTCCAACTGCTGGTGCAGCGTGCTGTCCCAGCGCAGCCGCGCCAGCAGGCTTTCCATGAACGACAGCACCACCTGCGTGCCGATGCGTTCCAGGCCGTGGATGCCGCCGAAGAAGCCGAGCGCCGGCACGTCCGGACTTGGATTGCCGAGCGCGATGGTGTAGACCGGGAACTGGCGGCCGTCCATGGCCACCGTGCAGGAGGTGCCGACTTCGAGATGCCGCCCGCCTTGATCGATCAGGCGTTTCAGGGTGATGAGTTCGGGCAGGTTCTTCTCGGGCATGGCGGGCGACGCAAAAAGATGTGAACGACAGTGTAGCCGATATTGCTAGCGTTCCGTCGCCGCCAATGCCAGCAAGGTCTCGCGGAAGGTGGCCACCAGTGGCCGCAGGTTGATGCGATGCCAGGCCGCCCACAGCGGCACGCGGTAGCTGAACCACGGCAGCTCGCGCAGCACCACGCCCGGCGGTACTTGATGCTGCAGCCCTTGCTGAACCAGGGCGATGCCTAGTCCCGCCGCCACCAGGCCGAGCGCGGTGATCGGCTCGCTCGCTTCCATCTTGACCTGCGGCGTGAAGCCGGCGCGCACGCAGGCGGCAATGAAGTTCTGGTGATGTTCGCCGGTGGCTTCGTGGCGCACCACGATCCATTCCTGGTTATTCAGGTCTGCCGGCTTGAGCGTCTTCACCGCGCATAGCGGATGTGCTTCGGGCAGGGCCAGGATCATGGGGTCGTGCAGCACCTGCTGGCTGGCCAGGTCCGGATCGTCGGCGGCCGGCGGGTCGCACACCAGCGCGATATCGAGGCTGCGCTGGCGCAGGCCTTCCAACTGTTCCGGCGAGTGGCGGCTGTACAGCGCGACGTGAACTTGCGGGCGGCTGACGCGCAGCGCACGCAGGCCGGCCGGTAGCACGCCGGCGTGCATGGCGTTTTCGACGTAGCCGATGCACAGGCCGCCCTCGTCGCCGCGTCCCAGCCGCCGCGCCAGCGCTTCCAGCCGCTTGGCGTGGGTCAGGAAAGCCTGGGCTTCGGCCAGGAAGGTGCGGCCGTCGCCGGTCAGGCGGATGCGCTGCTGGCTGCGTTCGAACAGCGTCAGCCCCAGGTATTCTTCGAGCTGGGCGATCTGCCGGCTCAGGGGCGATTGCGAGATGTGCAGCCGTTCGGCGGCGCGTCCCACGTGTTCTTCCTCGGCCACGGCGACGAAGTATTGCAATTGGCGGATCTCCAGCATTTCAGACCTCACGGGACTTAAGTTGTGCAAATTATGTCTTGGACAGTCTTATCCGGTCAACTTAAACTTGCTTCACTTTCTTCATTTACCAAGGAATCAAGATGAGTCTCCGTCAAAAACTGCAAGGCAAAAAACTGGGCTTCGGCACCGCTCCGCTGGGCAATATGTTCCGCAACATTCCCGAGGCCGAAGCATTGGCCACGGTCGATGCGGCGTGGGACCACGGCATACGCCACTTCGACACCGCGCCGCTGTACGGCGCCGGCCTGGCCGAGCTGCGCCTGGGCGAGGCGCTGTCCAAGCGCAATCGCGACGAGTATGTATTGAGCACCAAGGTCGGCCGCCTGATCCTCGATGAAATCGAAGATCCGGCCAAGCGTGACATGGGTGAGAAGGGCGGCGTGTTCGAGCACGGCCTGCCGAACAAGATCCTCAATGACTACGGCGCCGACGCCACGCTGCGCTCGATCGAAGACAGCCTGAAACGCCTGAAGACCGATTACCTGGACGTGGTCTACGTTCACGATGTGGCGCAGGATTTCTACGGCGATGAATGGCTGGCCCAGTTCGAAATCGCCCGCACCGGCGCCTTCCGCGTGCTGGACCGCTTGCGCAATGAAGGCGTGATCAAGGCCTGGGGCCTGGGCGTGAACCGCGTCGAGGCGCTGGAACTGCTGCTGGACCTGAACGAGCCGCAGCCGAACGCCTTCCTGCTGGCTGGCCGTTACACGCTGCTCGATCACGAACGCGCCTTGCAGCGCCTGCTGCCGGCCGCCGTCAAGCGCGGCATCGATATGGTGGTTGGTGGTCCTTACAGCTCGGGCATCCTGGCTGGCGGCACGCACTTCGAATATCAAAAGGCCGCGCCGGAGATCGTCGCCAAGGTGGAACGCATCAAGGCCATCGCGCAGAAGCATGGCATCAGCGTCAAGGCGGCGGCATTGCAGTTTGCGATGGCCCATCCGGCGACGGCGGCGGTGATCCCGGGCGCCAGCCGTCCGGAGCGCATCGCCGAAGATCAGGCGGCGCAGAACGAGGTCATTCCGGCCGCCTTCTGGCACGAGATGCGCGAGCAGAAACTGGTGTCGCCCGACGCGCCGCTGCCGGTCTGACGTGCTATAGTTTCGCCCTGAGTTATCACGTATGAGGTATTCGTCCGATGCGCAATTGATGTCGTTGTCCGCTTAACAGCATGTCCCTTACCGGGACGGTTTCGACACATCATTTGGGATCATCATGACGAATACCTGTCTGACGCTGGAAGGCGTCTCCTATACGCTGGCCGACGGCCGCGTCCTATTCCACCATCTGCACGAAGTATTCGACCAGCGCCGCACTGGCCTGGTCGGGCGCAATGGCGCTGGCAAGAGCGTGCTGGCGCGCTTGATGGCCGGCCAATTGATGCCTTCGGCCGGACGCATCACGCGTGCCGGCACCGTGTACTACCTCGCGCAGCAGGCGGCGCCGGAGGCTACGGATGTTGCCGCGCTGGCCGGCGTGCAGGCCGCCATGACGGCGCTTGAACGCATCGAAAAAGGCAGCGCCGATCCGGCCGACTTCGACGCGGTCGGCGAGCGTTGGGACCTGCGCGAGCGGCTGCAGTTGGAGCTTGAGCGTAGCGGCCTTGGCCACCTGCGCCCGGACACGCCGGTCGCCACCCTCAGCGGCGGCGAAGCGATGCGCGTGGCGCTGATCGCCGCCTGGCTTGCCGACGCAGCGTTTCTAATCCTCGATGAACCCAGCAACCACCTGGATCGCGACAAGCGAGCGGCCTTGCTGGCGCAGTTGCAGCGTTGGCCGCACGGCCTGCTGGTGATCAGCCATGACCGCGAACTGCTGGAGCAGATGGACCGCATTGTCGAACTGTCGCCGCTTGGCCTGCGCAGCTATGGCGGCGGTTATTCCTTCTACGCCGAATGCAAGCATGCGGAGCGTGAGAGCGCCCAGCGCCAGCTTGACCAGCGCAAGCTGGAACGTAAGCGCGAGACGCAAGCCATGCGGGAGCAACAGGAACGGCAGGAACGTAGACTGGCAAAGGGCGCCAGCGATGGTCGCGATGCTAACCAGGCCAAGATCCTGCTTGGCGGCCAGAAGAATCGCGCACAAGGCACGACTGGGAAACTGCGGCAGCAGCACGCCGCGCAGCAGGAGCAGTTGACACAGCGTGTGCATGAAGCGGCGCAGCAGCTGGCGCCGGAGGTGGCCGTCGCCATGCACGCGCTGGCGCCACCGCAGGCGGCACGACAGCGCGTCGCGGTGCTGGAGGATGTGGTGCTGCCGTATCCGTTGCCGACCGCAGCATCGGCCAAGGCGCATGGCATCAACATGGTGATCAGCGGCCGGCAGCGCATCGGCGTCTCCGGCTCGAACGGCTGCGGCAAGTCCACTTTGCTACGGCTGCTGGCGGGCCGCATCGCGCCGCTCGCCGGCCGCTGCGAGGTCCACGCACGAACCGCATACCTCGACCAGCAATTGAGCGACCTCACGCCGCAACGTTCCGCTATCGACCATCTGCTGGAGGCCAATCGGGAAGCCGGCCAGGCCGCGCTGCGCACGCAACTGGCGCAAATGGGATTGGATGCGCAGCTGGCCGCAGCGCCGGTGTCCGCGCTGAGCGGCGGCGAGCGCTTGAAGGTGGCCCTGGCCTGCGCGCTGTATGCGCATCCGCCGGCGCAATTGCTGCTGCTCGATGAACCCAGCAATCACCTGGACCTGGCCTCACTGAAAGCATTGGAGGCCATGCTGACCCGGTATCAGGGAGCGCTGGTGGTGGTGTCGCATGACGAGGTGTTCATGCAGGCGCTGCATCTGACGCATCGCCTGCATGCGATTGACGCCGAGTGGCGTTGCGCCTCTACGGCTTGATCACCACTACCGCGCCACCCGATGGCGCCAGCTTGAGCGTGATGCTTTGCGTCGCGCTCACCTTGCTGCTGCTGGCTTTCAGGTGGTTGGCGTCGGCGCCATCCTGCAGCACTTGTGCGTTGAATGCGCCCTTGCCGAGGAAGGACAGCGGCACCTTCACGGTGCGGCCAGCTTCATTGCCCATCGCGCCGATGTACCAGGTGTCGCCCTTGCGGCGGGCCGAGACGATGTACTGGCCGATATCGCCGGCGAGGATGCGCGTTTCATCCCAGGAAGTAGGGACAGTTTGGACGAACTCCGCACCATCGGCCCAGGAGCCGTCGGCATTCTTGTAGGCGGCCGGGCTGTCGGACACCATCTGGAACGGGCTGTCGTACACCACGTACATGGCGATGGCGTGGCCGCGCGTGGTCATCACCATCGGCTCGTGGTTGCGGTGCGCGAAGGCGGCCGGCGTGGCGTTGTGGAAGCCACCCGGCGTGTAGTCCATCGGGCCGAGGATCATGCGGGTGAACGGCAGGGTCACGTTGTGGGCGGCCGTGATGCGCGCGCTCCACTTGTTGTTCTCCGCTCCGAGCACGCCTTCCTGGGTGATGTAGTTGGGCCAGGTGCGGTTCAAGCCGGTCGGTGGATAGGCGCCGTGCAGGTCGACCATCAGCTTGTTGTCGGCGGCTTTCTGCAATACCTTGTGATACCAGTCGACCATCTCCTGGTCGTTGCGGTTCATGAAGTCGACCTTCACGCCTTTGATGCCCCAGGCCGCGTACTGCTTGAAGGCGGCGTCCATCTGGTTATCGAGCTGCTGCCACTGCACCCACAGCCACACGCCCACGCCTTTCGATTGCGCGTAGCGCAGCAGCTCCGGCATGTCCATCTCCGGCTTGGCGCGGGTGACGTCGGCCTGCGGATTCGGTTCGATATCGCTGCCCACCGACCAACCTTCGTCGATCAGGATATCGTCCAGCTTCATCTCTTTGGAGAAGTCGACGAAGGCCTTGTAGGTGGCGGTGTTCACGCCCGCATTCGGCACGTTGACGGCCCAGTCGTTCCACCAGTCCCACGCGGTTTTCGATGGCTTGATCCAGCTGGTGTCCTTGATCTGCGAAGGCGCGGCAAGGGTCGGGATCAGCGACGATGCGGTCAGGTCGCCCGGTGTATCGCCGAGCATCACCACGCGCCACGGCGTCTGGAAGCCTTGTCCCTTCAGCTGCACATTGGCGGAGACGGTTTTGCGGAAACGGTAATCGCGGTTATTGTCGAAGCGCGGCGGCAGCGTGACCATCACGCCCAGGCCAGCATCGCCTCGGCCGGAGAGGAAGAAGCCCGGATAGTCCTTCACATCCGATTCGGCGATGGCGAAGGTGCCGGCGCCCGCGCCGCTCTTGCACACCAGCGGCGCCATGAAGTTGTGGAAGTTGCGGATGCCGGAGGCTTTGATCTTGTCGTATTCGGCCTCGAAACTGGTGTCGAAGCGGCCCATGTTGGCGCCCCAGCATTCGTAGTCCTTGGCGAAGTTGAACTGCGTGGCCTCGTTCATCACCTTGAAGGAGGACAGGCCGGCCTGCTCCGGCACCACGTAGCGCAGCGCCACGCCGTTGTCGTAGGCGCGCACCAGCAGCTGGAATTGCGGCGCCTTGCCGTTGGCCGCAAACGCCAGCCGCGATTCATTGAAATGATCGGGCGCGCTGCGCGCCTTGCCGACCACGATGTCATACGTGTCCTTGACGCTGCGCTCCGCATGGCCGCTCAACTTCGCACCGGGGCCGATGGCGCCGATGTCGAGGTTGAGGCCGAGCGGGGAGGTGGCGATAAGGTTCTTGCCGTCGCGGCTGACGGTGTAAGTCAGCTTGTCGCTATCAACTGCGACGGCGTTGCGGCCGTCGGGCGACTTGACGGTAACGGTGGTGGCGCCGGCGGATGCGGCCAGCGTGGCGAGGACGAGCAGGCTTGCGGCGCGGAGGGATTCGGCCATGTGGTTACTTCTCCTGAGTTATTCGAACTGGATGCGGGTGATGTAATAGGGACTGTAGGCCGTGGCCTGTCCTTGCCAGGCGATGCCGTCGATGGCTTTGCCGTCGGCGACGAGCTCCTTGAGCGGGACTTCAACCTGGGTCCAGGTTTTGGCCTTGGGCTGGATGACGTAGTTGGAGTCCGCCGGCTTGCCGTCGACCATGGCCTTGATCATCAAGGACTGGCCGCCTTGCGCGCCGCCATTGATGCTGAAGGTGAGCTTGGTGTAGCCGGTGGGGACGAAGGCGTCGCGGTGCAGCGCCAGCGCGCTCCATGGTTCGCCCTGGACCTTGATCGGCTTGGCGCCGCCGGCCGGCACGCTCAGGTCGACCTTGGCCCAGCTCCAGTTTTGCCAGCCATTTCTCAGTTCATCGTCATAGATGATGAGGGCTGGTGTTTCGGCGAGTGATGGCTTGGCCAGCGCCAAGCCAGCCACGGCCGCGATAAACCCGCGACGAGTCGGCATGATGTCTCCTATGGATTTTTAGTTATTGGTGACGAAAAATGTACAGTGATGCTGGCAGTCTGACAACTAAACTGTGCATTCCTGACGTTGTTTAGTCGAACCCGCGCAACGCCGCCGGGGTAGAATAGGGCGATGCGCATCTTTCGATTCCTGTTGCTGGCACTGTTCATCCTGAGCTCCTCCGCACAAGCGGTGGCCTCGGTGCATGGCTGCTGCCCTGCGGCGGATTGCGGCATGGCCCAGTGCATGGACATGGGCTGCGCGCCGGCGCTGCCGGCCGTGGCCTTCAATCGCCCGGCGGCCGCGCTGGCGATGTCGGTGGCGCCGGTGTACGTGGCGCATGTCGCGACGCGGCCATCCGATCCTTTTGAGGAAATCTGGACGCCGCCTGATTGAGTAGTCGATTGTGAAACGACGATCGACATTACTCACTTCTCAAGGAATGACCATGAAATCAAAAACCGTTAAATTCGCCGTGGCCGTTGGTTTGCTGTTGAGTTCGGCCGCAGCCCTTGCGGCTAGCGCCGGCTGCTGTGGCGACGTGATCTGCTGCATCAAGATGCTGGTCTGCTGCCCTTAAGCGCTGACGTAGCAATCCGGAGAATGGCCCGCCGTTAACACGGCGGGCCATTTTTGTTAGGATGCAGGCATCTCAGGAGAAACCATGTAAGTACGCGCCGCACACGCAGACGATGCCCAGGCCATCGCCGCCATCTACAATCCTTTCATCGCCAACACCACCATCAGCTTCGAGGAGCAGGCCGTCACCGATGCCGAGATGGCGCGGCGTATCGCCGACGTGCAGGCGGCGGGCTTGCCTTGGCTGGTGATGGAACAGGATGGCAAGGTGGCCGGCTATGCCTACGCCACCAAGTGGCGGGTGCGGCACGCTTACCGGTTCTCGGTCGAGAGTTCGGTGTACCTGACGCCCGAATTCACCGGTCGCGGCGTCGGTAGCGCCCTGTATTCGGCACTGCTGGAGCGGCTGGATGTGCTGGGCTGTCATCTGGTCATCGGCGGCATCGCCTTGCCGAACGACGCCAGCATCGCCCTGCACGAGAAACTGGGATTCGAAAAAGTGGCGCAGTTCCGCGAGGTCGGCTTCAAATTCGGCCGCTGGCTCGATGTCGGCTACTGGCAGAAAACGCTGGGCGCGACTCCAAATTGATACTTCGATAGTATTTGAAATGTCGCCATTTTCGCGGTACTATATTTCGATAATCGTTGAAATGTGAAAGTAACCATGGAAACCAAGGAAGTCCTGGCGGCGCTGGCCGCCATCGCCCAGGAGAGCCGGCTGGCGGTGTTCCGGCTGCTGGTGCAGGTTGGGCCGGATGGCATGGCGGCCACCAAGATCGCCGAGCAGCTCGATATCGCGCCCTCGTCGCTGTCCTTCCATCTGAAGGAGCTCACGCACGCCAAGCTGATCACCTCGCGCAGCGAAGGGCGCTTTGTGATCTATGCGGCCGATGTCACGGTCATGAACGGCCTGATCGGCTACCTCACCGAAAACTGCTGCGGCGGCGTGCCTTGCGGCCCGTCCGGCTGCGGTCCTTGCTGATAACTACACACATACCCTATGAATATCCTCTTTCTCTGCACCGGCAACTCGTGCCGCTCCGTTCTGTCCGAAGCCACCTTCAACCACCTGGCGCCAGCCGGACTCAAGGCCATCAGCGCCGGCAGCCAGCCGGCCGGCAAGCTGCATCCGCGCGCCGTTGAGCTGCTGCACGCCAAGGGCATCTCGACCGACGGCTACTACAGCAAATCGTGGAACGACCTGCCGGTGACGCCCGACATCGTGGTCACCGTGTGCGGCAGCGCGGCGGGCGAGACTTGCCCGGCCTACCTCGGCCCGGTGCTGCGCACCCACTGGGGCGTGGACGATCCCGGCCACGTGGTCGGCACGGAGGCGGAAATCACCGCCGCCTTCGAACAGACTTACGCCATCATCCGCGCCCGCATCACGGCCTTCCTGGCGCTGCCGCTGGCGGAACTGAGCCAGGACCGGACGCGGTTCAAATCCGAGCTCGATAAAATCGGCACCTTGCTGGCCTGAGCCGGGGGAACTGGGTGCTGATCGCATTTCTGATTTTCCTCGCGACGCTGGTCCTGGTCATCTGGCAGCCGCGCGGCCTCGGCATTGGCTGGAGCGCGGCGGCCGGCGCCGTGGTGGCGCTGCTGGCAGGCGTGATCCACGTTGGTGACATTCCTGTGGTGTGGCACATCGTCTGGAACGCCACCGGCACTTTCGTGGCGATCATCGTCATCAGCCTGCTGCTTGACAAGGCCGGTTTCTTCGAGTGGGCCGCGCTGCACGTCGCGCGCTGGGGCGGCGGCAATGGCCAGCGCCTGCTCGTGCTGCTGGTGCTGTTGGGCGCCGCCGTGTCCGCGCTGTTCGCCAACGATGGCGCGGCGCTGATCCTGACGCCGATCGTCATCGCCATGCTGCGCGCGCTGCGTTTCCCGGCCAAGGCCACGCTGGCCTTCGTCATGGCCGCCGGCTTCATCGCCGACACGGCCAGCCTGCCGCTGGTGGTGTCGAATCTGGTGAACATTGTATCGGCCGATTATTTCAATATCGGCTTTGCCCGCTATGCCGCCGTCATGACGCCGGTGGATCTGGTGTCCGTGGCCGCCACGCTGGGCGCGCTGATGTGGTTCTTCCGCAAGGATATTCCGCCCCGCTACGACCTGGCCCAGCTGAAGGCGCCGGCCGAGGCGATCCACGACCGCGCCACCTTTCTCACCGGCTGGTGGGTGTTGGGACTGCTGCTGGTAGGCTGCTTCTGGTTGGAGCCGCTGGGCGTGCCGATCAGCGCCATCGCGGCGGTGGGCGCCGTGCTGTTGTTGGCGGTCGCCGCGCGCGGCCACAAGATCTCCACGCGCGCGGTGCTCGCCAACGCGCCGTGGCAGGTGGTGGTGTTCTCGCTCGGCATGTATCTGGTGGTGTACGGCTTGCGCAATGCCGGCCTGACCGGCTACCTCACCACCGCGCTGAACGCTTGCGCGGCCTATGGCGTATGGGGTGCGGCGCTGGGAACCGGCGTCATCACGGCGCTGCTGTCGTCGGTGATGAACAATATGCCGACGGTGCTGATCGGCGCCCTGTCGATTGACGCCACCACCGCGCACGGCGTGGTGCGCGAGGCCATGATCTACGCCAACGTGATCGGCAGCGACCTGGGGCCGAAGATCACGCCGATCGGCAGCCTGGCGACGCTGCTGTGGTTGCACGTCCTGGAGAGCAAGGAGATCCGCATCTCCTGGGGCTACTATTTCCGCGTCGGCGTGGTCCTGACCGCGCCGGTGCTGTTGATCACCTTGGCCGCGCTGGCCGTGCGCCTGGCTTAATGGAGACTGTTCATGACCATCGATAAGATTGCGAACCTGCCCAACATCAATCCCGCGCAACTGGACTTGCCGGACATGGACAAGCTGGCCCAGGTCGGCGAACTGAACCACCCGCCGCGCATCCTGATGCTGTACGGCTCGCTGCGCGAGCGTTCCTTCAGCCGCTTCTTGACCGAAGAGGCCGCGCGCATCCTGGAAAACTTCGGCGCCGAGGTGAGAATCTTCAACCCGATGGAGCTGCCGATGGCCGGCAGCGTGCCGGAGGACCATCCGAAGGTGGTCGAGCTGCGCGAGCTGTGCCTGTGGTCCGAAGGGCAGGTCTGGTGCAGCCCGGAGCGGCACGGCGCCATCACCGCCGTCATGAAGAACCAGATCGACTGGATACCGCTGGAGATGGGCGCGATCCGGCCGAGCCAGGGGCGCACGCTGGCGGTGATGCAGGTGTGCGGCGGCTCGCAGTCCTTCAACGTGGTCAACACCCTGCGTTTGCTGGGACGCTGGATGCGCATGTTCACCATTCCCAACCAATCGTCGGTGCCGATGGCGTACAAGGAGTTCGATGACGAAGGGCGTATGCGCCGGTCGGGCTACTACGACCGCGTGGTGGACGTGATGGAGGAACTGTACAAGATGACGCTGCTGCTGCGCGGCCGCACCGACTACCTGACCGATCGCTACAGCGAACGCAACGAGCGCGCGGTCAAGGCCATCAATGCCGCGATCCGAAAGATTTAGCGCGCGCTGGCGAGGCAAGTCCTACCCGATTGGATCACTTGGATAGGAATATTTCCAAAAACCTTTTTTCACTGGCTTTGAACCACAAGTACGTGCCTGACCACAGCGATCCAAAGAACAGTGAAATTAACGCGAAGGCAAACCATTGGATGAGGGTCTTGTTAGCGTCCTGGTCGTTAAACATCATCATGAGGTCACTAAACGGTTTCTTAAGCCCCACCACCATAAAGAACATGATGCCAGCCGAGACAGTTAGCCCGCTGAAGTGCATGGTTAGCGACCCTCCGGGCTGTTTCTTGGTGATGCTGGTTGCGGTCTTTGCCGTGCATTTGTACTCGGCATAGAGCGTGCGTTTTGGCTCGCTTCTTCGGAAGAACCAGGGGCGCGCCTCTCGCTTTGCCCTCTCCCAATCATGCTTCAGTAGCAATGCCATGCGTTCAGTCAGTTCGTTGAGCGCGGCATCCAGGTCCGTTGAATCGACAAGTCCTTTAGCTACCGCAACGATGCTCATGTCCTCGGTGTCGAATGGATTTAGGTTCAACATGAGCTGGATACAATGGAGTTCAACTTCATTGGCATTCGCATCGCGAGCAGCTTTGGTGAGTGCATCAGCAAGCTTCCGCATTTCGCCGCGCCATATGGCACGTTCATGCGTGATATTTTCCATGTGGATTTTTCGCTCGCTGCTGTGGAGGGATACGGCTGCAGCCACCAAGCCAGCCATGACGGTTGATGAAAGTACGGTAGAAATGTCCAAGATAGTTATGCTCAGGTTAAACTAATATTTCCAATAAAAAACATGACAAGGATAACATTAGTTTCCTGGAATGGATGGTTGGATCGCTTATCAATACATATGCTTGCTTGACGCTGCCCGCACTTGCGTTTATATTAATGACTCACAAGTAAGTTACTTTCAACATACCCATGCAAGCCCCTCAAGATACCAAGCCACGCTGGGAGCGGCGCAAGGATGCGCGGCCGCAGGAGTTGCTGGCGGCGGCGCTGGACCAGTTCGTTGAGCGCGGCTATGCCGCCACCCGCCTGGAAGACGTGGCCAAACACGCCGGCGTCTCCAAGGGCACGCTGTATCTGTATTTCGCCAACAAGGAAGAATTGTTCAAGGCCGTGGTGCGCGCCAATATCGTCGCCACCATCGGTGAGGCCGAGCAGGATGCGGCCGCTTTCGACGGCCCCAGCGGCGAGCTGCTGGGCACGCTGTTGATGAAGTGGTGGGCCGAAATCTGCGCCACGCCGCTGGGCGGGATCACCAAGCTCATCCTCTCGGAAGGCAATAATTTCCCCGAGCTGGCGCAGTTTTACAACGAAGAGGTGGTGGCGCGCGGCAGCAATCTGTTCATCCAGGTGCTGATCCGGGGCATCGAGCGCGGCGAGTTCCGCCCGGTCGACCCAGTGGTCATGACCCAGGTGCTGATCGCGCCGGTGCTGATGCTGATGATGTGGACCCACTCCTTCATGCCCAGCTGCGACATGCCGCCGGTGGCTCCGCAAGCCTTCATGGAAACCTTCATCAGCACCACCGTGCGCGGTTTGCGCCCTGATGCGCCGTGATCCGCCGTGCCGGTTTTTCCATCCAGCTTGCCTTTTTCGCAGGTTCACCCCCCTTAAACTGCAGACTGTCGCAATTTCCCGCGATCCCGCCGTCTAATCGTTAATATGTGCCTCCATGCCAGTTCAACGATAAAATGACGGATTATTTAATCCCGACATGAGTCATAAGATGAATATCGAACAAGCCCGCTTCAACATGATCGAACAGCAAATCCGCCCTTGGGACGTCCTGGACGCCGAAGTTCTGGAGTTGCTGCACGTTGTCAAACGTGAAAACTTCGTCCCGGCCGCGCACAAGGCGCTGGCCTTCGCCGACATCGAAATCCCGCTGCCCGGCGGCGAATCGATGCTGGCGCCGAAGATCGAGGCCCGCTTGCTGCAGGACCTGGGCCTGAAGAAGCACGAAGCCGTGCTGCAGATCGGCGCCGGTTCGGGCTACCTGGCGGCGCTGCTGTCGCACAAGGCGCGTCAGGTGACGGCGGTGGAACTGTCGCCGGAGCTGAAGGCGATGGCGGAAAAGAATTTGGCCGACAACGGCATCACCAACGTGACCGTGGAACTGGGCGACGGCGCGCAGGGCTGGAGCAGTGGTGCACCGTACGACGTGATCGTGGTGTCGGGTTCGCTGCCGGTGCTGCCGGAAGCGATGTTGCAGCAATTGAAAGTGGGCGGCCGTCTGGCGGTCATCATCGGCCAGGCGCCGGCGATGAAGGCGCAGTTGATCACCCGCACCGGCGAAGCCGGCTACGACACCCGCACCCTGTTCGAGACCAACGTCAAGGCGCTGGCATCGGCGGTGGCGCCGTCGCAGTTCAAGTTTTAAACGGAAGGTTAGCCATGCAGCAGATTACCGCGCTGGAGCTGGCCGACTGGCTGGCGGATGATGCGCGTCCGAGCCCGATGTTGCTCGACGTGCGAGAAAACTGGGAGTTCGAGACCTGCCGCATCGACGGTTCGGTCCAGATCCCGATGAATACCATACCGGCGCGCATCGACGACCTGGATGAGGATGCGGCGATCGTCTGCATCTGCCATCACGGCGCGCGCAGTATGCAGGTGGCCGCCTTCCTGGAGCGTAACGGCTTCGGCAAGATGGTCAACCTGACCGGCGGCATCCACGCCTGGGCGCTGCAAGTCGATAGCACGATGGCCAAATATTGACGGTGGCCGCGCGCTGTCGCTGGCGCGGCGCCTAGGCAGTGTTTTTGATTTGTTCAACTTTTTAGATGACTCCAATGGAGATTGCAATGCAGAGACCCCTTATCGCCGTGCTGATCGCCAGCGCCTTCCTGACGCTCAACGCACAGGCGGCCGACCTGCTTCAGGTGTACCAGCAAGCCCTGGCCAATGACGCCACCTATGCCAGCGCCCGCTCTTCGCTTGCGGCCGGCCAGGAACGCATCACCCAGGGCCGCGCGGGTCTGCTGCCGAGCATCAGCGCCAGCGGTCAGAATCTGCGCAACAACGGCGAGTTCATTCCCTTCAACGAAGGCGCGCTGGACGTGTCGGGTGGCCAGCTGGGTTTGGTTTCGCGCCGCAACGCCGACAACCATACCAACAGCTACACCGTTTCCCTGAGCCAGCCGCTGTTCAACTGGGGCCTGTGGCAGACCTACCAGCAGAGCAAGTTGTCGCAGGCCGTGGCCGAGTCGACCTTCGCCCAAGCCCGCCAGGACTTGATCACCCGCGTGGCGCAAGCGTATTTCGACGTGCTGACGGCGCAGGACAACCTGACCTCGACCCAGGCGCAGAAAGTGGCCACCACCGAGCAGCTGGCCTCGGCCAAGCGCAACTTTGAAGTGGGCACCCAGACCATCACCGATACCCACGAGGCGCAAGCGGCCTACGACCTGGTGGTGGCGCAGGAGTTCGCGGCCATCAACGATCTGGACAACAAGCGCACCGCGCTGCAGGTCATCATCGGCAAGGCGCCGGGCGAACTGTCCCCGCTGCGCACCGGCGTGACCATCGAACCGCCGTCGCCGGCGGCGGTCGATCCATGGGTCAGCTCGGCCGAAGGCCAGAACTTCTCGGTGATCGCGGCCCAGCTGTCGCTGGAAATCGCCAAGCGCGAAATTTCCCGCAACCGCGCCAACCACATGCCGACCCTGAACCTGACGGCGGCGGCCCAGCACACCAACCAGACCGCCAGCGGCGCCAACAACAACAAGGCCATCGGCGTGAGCTGGAACGTGCCGATCTTCAGCGGCTTCGCCGTCACCAGCCAGGTGCGTGAATCGATCGCGCTGGAAGACAAGGCCCGCAACGACCTGGAAGCGACCAAGCGCGCCGCCACCCAGACCGCGCGCGCCGCCTTCCTCGGCATGACCAGCGGCCTGGCCCAGGTCAAGGCGCTGGAAGCGGCCGAAGTGTCGAGCAAGTCTTCGCTCGATTCGAACAAGCTCGGTTACCAGGTCGGCGTGCGCATCAACATCGACGTGCTGAATGCGCAGAAGCTGCTGTACTCGACCCAGAAAGACCTGTCGAAAGCACGCTACGACACCATCATGAACGGCCTGCGCCTGAAGTCGGCTTCCGGCACCCTGAAGGAAGAGGACCTGGTGCCAATCAACTCGCTGCTGGCGCGTTAAGCCGCACCGCTTACTCCCATCGCCGGCCTTCGCGCCGGCGTTTTTTTTGGGGAGCGTGGACGAAGACGGCGGGAGCGGGTACTATCCGGCCTCGTTATCAAAAAAGTACATCGCATGACTGTCTCCGAAAAATTCTTCCGTTCCCAATGGTTGGCGCTGATCGGCGGTTTCGCCTTGCTGGCGCTGCTGGTCATGATCTGGCGCTGGGGCGGTACGGTCGAGGATTCGCTGGCCTACTTCAACACCGCGCGCTACCTGCGCGGCGAAATCCCCGCCAGCGAACTGCGCGCGCCTTTCCCATACCGCCTGCTGGCGCCGGCCCTGGCCGCCGCCATCCCGGGCGACACGCGCCAGAGCTTCGCGCTGCTGAACTGGCTGTGCGTAAGCGCCACCGCCGTGGTGATGGCGCTGGCCATGCTGCGCGTGAACGCCGGCCGCAAGGCCGCCATGATCGCCGGGTTGATGATGATCCTGTCGGTGCCGACCTTCTGGTATGCGCCGTATCTGCTGACCGATCCGGCCTCGATCTGCGCCCGCGCCGTCTTCGTGCTGGCCGTGTTGAGCGGCCAGCCTTGGCTGGCGGCGCTGGCCGGCATCGCCGGCTCCGCCGTGCGTGAAGAGAATATCCTGCTGCTGGTGTGGCTGGTGGGCATGCGCCGCATCGCCATCATGCCGGGGCTGGCCGCGCTGGCGGCGGCCGGGGCCTGGATGGTGGCCGTGCGCTGGTGGCTGATTCCGGGCCTGCCGAGCTATGTGTGGGCGCCGAGTATCGGCACGGTGATCGCGGCGCTGCAGGATGTGCGCTCGCTGGCCTCGCTGGCGACGGCGGTCGGCGTGGTGCTGCCGCTGGCGCTGCTGGGCATGTTTGGCGCCGGATCGGCTGCGGCAGCGCAGCTGCGTCCATTGAAATCGCTGTTGTGCCTGATGGCGCTGCCGCCGCTGTACGCCGCGCTGTGCGTGCGCGTGGACGGCCGCGCGATCTGGGGCTTGTACCCGATGCTGGTGCCGTTCGCCGCCATCTGGCTGGCGGCGCGGCTGGGACGTTCTTACAAGCCGGCGCCCTGAGCGTTGAAGCTGCGCTCGATCAGTTCGATCTTGTAGCCGTCCGGGTCGGTGACGAAGGCGATCACGGTGCTGCCGCCCTTGACCGGGCCGGGCTCGCGCGTGACGGTGCCGCCGTTGGCCTTCACGGCGGCGGCCGCGCTGTAGATGTCGTCCGCCGAAATGGCGATGTGGCCGTAGGCCGTGCCCATGTCGTAGCTGGTGGTGCCGTAGTTGTAGGTCAGTTCCAGCTCGGCGTGGTCCGGGTTGGCGCCGTAGCCGAGGAAGGCCAGCGTGTATTTGTACTCGGGATTGTCGCTGGTGCGCAGCAGCTTCATGCCCAGCACCTTGGTGTAGAAATCGATGGAACGCTGCAGGTCGCCGACCCGCAGCATGGTGTGCAAAATGCGCATGGTAAATCCTTGTCTGTGATGAAGCGAAACAAGGATTTTATCAGCGGCCGGCCGTTTGCGCCGACGGCGCCACGCGCCAGATCACGTTGGCGACGTCGTCGGCCACCAGCAGCGCGCCTTGCTTGTCCACCGCCACGCCCACCGGCCGGCCCAGCGCCTTGCCGTCGCTGCTGAGGAATCCGGCCAGGAAGTCCTGCGGCGGTCCGGACGGCTTGCCGCCGCTGAACGGCACGAACACCACTTTATACCCGCTGTGCGGCTTGCGGTTCCACGAACCATGCTGGCCGACGAAGGCGCCGCCCTGGTAGCGCTGCGGGAACAGCGCCGCCTCATAGAAGGTCAATCCCAGCGAGGCGGTGTGGCTGCCCAGCGCGTAGTCGGGCGCGATGGCGGTGGCCACCAGCTCGGGTTTGGGTGGCGACACGCGCTTGTCCACGTGCTGGCCGTAGTAGCTGTAGGGCCAGCCGTAGAAGCCGCCTTCCTTCACCGACGTCATATAGTCCGGCACCAGGTCGTTGCCCAGTTCGTCGCGTTCGTTCACCGTGGTCCACAGCGCCTTCGATTGCGGCTCCCAGGCCAGGCCGTTGGGGTTGCGCAGGCCGGTGGCGAACAGGCGTGATTTGTTGGTGGCCAGGTCCAGCTGCCAGATGGCGGCGCGGCCCACCTCCGCATCCATGCCGTTCTCGGCGACGTTGCTGTTGGAGCCGACTGTCGCGTACAGGTATTTGCCGTCCGGGCTGGCGATGATGTTCTTGGTCCAGTGGTGGTTGATGGTGCCGGCCGGCAGGTCCATCACCTTGACGCCGGGCGCGCTGATGCTGGTGGCGCCGTCCTGGTAGGGGAAGCGCAGCACGGCGTCGGAGTTGGCCACGTACAGGTTGTTGCCGACCAAGACCATGCCGAACGGTGAGTTCAGTCCGCTGAGGAAAACGTGGCGGCTCTGCGCCGCGCCGCTGCCGTCCACCCCGCGCAGCAGCGTGATGCGGTTGGCCGACGGCGTGGCGGCGCCGGCTTTCTTTTGCATGTGCTTCATCACCGCGCCTTTGATGCCCTTGGCGTCGTCCGGCTTGGGCGGGGCGTTGGTTTCGGCCACCAGCACGTCGCCGTTGGGCAGCGTGGCCAGCCAGCGCGGATGATCGAAGTCGCGCGCGTAGGCCGTTACGCTGAAGCCGGGCGGCGCCATCGGCTTGCCTTGCGCCGAGAACGGCGCCGCCGGGGCGACGTTGACCGTCGGGATCAGCTTGCGGTCGGGCTCGGGCAATTGCGGCGAGGGGCCAAAGCCGGTCGGATAGGATTGCGCCTGCGCCAAGTGCGGCGCGGCCAGCATGGAAAACAGGGCGAGGACAATTGCGAGTGGTTGGTGCAGGTGCTGGTGACGGCGCATGGACGGGCTCCTGGTTCAGTCGCGTTTAACGTTGGGCTGAGGCTGGGCCTCGGCGTCGGCGCGCGGCTTTTGTACGCCGCGCTGGTTGTGCAGGTCGGTGTCGACCATGCCGCTGTCGATGTCGGCGGCGGCCTGGTGCATGATGCTGCGCGGCTTGGCGCCGTTGGCGTCGGGCGACTCGTCGCGCTCGTGCGGCATGCGCTTGGCGCCATCGTCCTTCACCTTGGCGTCTGTGTTGACGTGCTGGTCTTTCATGGCGGTCTCCCTCGTATGTGCTTGAAGTCATCATAGCGAGTTGGTTTTGCATCAGTCGCCACATTGAATTTTGACAATAGTGGCGGGAAGTCGTTTATCATTTAGACCACTTTCCACCTCAGGATTTTCTGCATGAGCAACGCCCATACGCTGGACAACCGCAGCAACTGTGCCAATTGCGACGCGCCGCTGAGCGGCCACTACTGTTCACAATGCGGGCAGGAGGCGGTGCTGCATACGGCCAGCGTGCGCGAGTTCCTGCACGAATTTATCGGCCACTACGTGGCGCTGGAGGGCAAGCTGTGGGGATCGCTGAAGCGCCTGATCTTCCAGCCGGGCGAGCTGACCAATGAATACATGCGCGGCCGCCGCGTGCGCTATGTGCAGCCGCTGCGCATGTACCTGACCTTCAGCGTGCTGTTCTTCGCGCTGTTCAAACTCACGGCCGATGGCGGCACCGAGGTCGACCTCAAGGTCGACGGCCAGACCACGGCCGCCAAGGTGGTGGCGCCGGCGCGCGTGCTGGCCGACACGGTGGTCAAGGAACAGGCGAGGATCGCCGCGCCGCCGGATGCGGAAACCGCGCAGAGCAAGTCGGCTGCCAAGGAGGCGGTGGCCGATATGGTCAGCGAGATGGCGGCCGAAGACGCCAAGTCGGAAATGCGCGCCGCCAAGGCCCAGGAAGCCAAGCCGGAGACCGAAGAAAACGTCGACATGAACATCAACGAGGAATACATCGACGGTAAGCTGACCGACTGGCCGCTGCTGCGCCGCCAGTGGCACGCGCTGAACCAGCTGCCGCCGGACGAGCAGGTGAAGGTGTTCAAGAACGGCATGAGCCATTACGCGCCGTATGCGATTTTCTGCCTGATGCCGGTGTTCGCGCTGTTCCTCAAGGTGCTGTACCTGGGCTCGGGCAGGAGCTTCGGCGAGCACATGCTGTTCGCGCTGCACACCAATGCCTTTGCCTTCCTGATGTTCAGCGTGGTGCTGCTGGCGCATTTCGGGCTGCTGCAGTTCGCGCTGTGGTGCTGGCTGATCGGCTACCTGCCGTGGGCCATGCGCCGCGTGTACCACAGCAGCCGCTTCGGCACCTTCTGGCGCTGGTCGCTGCTGATGCTGTTCTACCTGCTGGCGCTGGCGTTGGCGCTGGCGGTGTCGGCCGCGATGGGCGTGTTGTCGGTCGGGCATTAATCAGCTAGATGCTGGGCTTGCACAAAGCACTGTTTAAATGTACAGTGATGGCGCTAGCGGGTGATAGCAGAAGCCGGCGATATGGGTTACCCTGCTGCGTGTTCCCGCCCCTAGCCTGAAGCCGAGACTTTTATGACGATCACGCAAGCTGTTTTCCACACTATCGCACTGGTCGTGCGCCCGAACACCGACGGCATCGCCGAGTCGGTGGGCAGCGTGGTCGAGTTTCTGGAACGCGGCGGCTACGAGGTGGTGCTGGAAGAACAGACCGCCGCCCACCTCGGCCTGCAGCTCGACGACAAGCGCGTGATGAGCGCGGCCGGCATCGGCGCCGAGTGCGACGCCGCCGTGGTGATGGGCGGTGACGGCACCATGCTGGGTATCGCGCGCCAGCTGGCGCCGTTCAACGTGCCGCTGATCGGCATCAACCAGGGCCGGCTCGGCTTCATGACCGACATTCCCCTCGAAGGCATGCATGACGCGCTGGCGCGCATGCTGGGCGGCAGCTATCAGGCCGAACGCCGCACCCTGCTGGAAGGCCGCGTGATGCGCGGCGACGACGTGATCCACGTCGGCATGGCCGTCAACGACGTGGTGGTCTCGCGCGGCGCCGGCGCCGGCATGGCCGAGCTGCGGGTCGACGTCGACGGCCAGTTCATGTACAACCAGCGTTCCGACGGCTTGATCATTTCCACGCCCACCGGCTCCACCGCCTATGCCTTGTCGGCCGGCGGGCCGCTGCTGCATCCGGCGCTGGGCGGCATCGTGCTGGTGCCGATTGCGCCGCACGCGCTGTCGAACCGTCCCATCGTGCTGCCGGAATCGAGCGAGATCGTGATTGAAATCGTGCGCGGGCGCGACATCAGCGTCAACTTCGACATGCAAACCTTCGCCAGCTTGCAAATGCAGGACCGCATCGTGATCCAGCGCTCGCCGCATGCGATCACCTTCCTACACCCGGAAGGCTGGAGCTACTACAACACCCTGCGTGAAAAGCTGCACTGGAACGAGTATCCGTCCGGTGAGGGCAAACTCAATTAACCACTTTACAGGTCTCCATGCTGCGTACCCTGTCCATCCGTGATTTCGTTATTGTCGATACGATAGAACTGGAATTTTCCGCCGGCTTCACGGTGTTCACCGGCGAGACCGGGGCCGGCAAGTCGATCCTGATCGATGCGCTGACGCTGGCGCTGGGTGGACGCGGCGATGCCAGCGTGGTACGCGAGGGAGCGGCCAAGGCCGACATCACGGCCGATTTCGCGGTCAACCAGCAGGCCGGCGATTGGCTGGCGGCGCATGAATTCGCGGTCGAGGAGGGCGGCGCGCTGCTGCGCCGCGTGATCGACAACGCCGGCCGCAGCAAGGCGTATATCAACGGTGTGGCGGCGACGGCGGCGCAGTTGCGCGAGCTGGGCGACCTGCTGGTCGACATCCACGGCCAGCACGCGCACCAGTCGCTGATGAAGACCGAGGCGCAGCGCGTGCTGCTCGACGGCCAGGCCGGCGCCGACGGCGATGCGCGCGCGGTGGCGGCGGCCTACAAGGCCTGGCGCGCGCTGGCCAAACAGCTGGAGGAGTTCGAGGCCAACGCCGCCAACATGCTGTATGAGCGCGAGCGGCTGGAGTGGCAGGTCAATGAACTGGAAAAGCTGGCGGTCAAGCCGGGCGAGTGGGCGGAGGTCAGCAATGAGCAAAGCCGCCTGTCGCACGCGGCCAGCCTGCTGGAGGGCGCGCAGGAGGCGCTGGCGGTGATTTCCGAGGCCGAGGATCATCCGATCCTGTCGCAGCTGTCGTCGCTGAACCAGAAGCTGGGCAAGCTGGCCGATATCGATACCGGCTTGCAGGCCATCGTCGATCTGATCGAGCCGGCGCGCATCCAGTTGCAGGAGGCGGTGTATGCGCTCAACGATTATCTCGATCGCGTGGACCTCGATCCCGAGCGGCTGCGCAAAGTGGAAGCGCGCATGGACGCCATCCACTCGGCGGCGCGCAAGTTCCGCGTGCCGGAAGAACAGCTGCCGGAAGAGCACAGCAAGCTGGCCGAGTGCCTGGCGCAGATTGCCGACGCCAGCGACATCGAAGGCTTGCGCAAGCAGGAAGAAAAACTCAAGGCGGCCTATATGACGGAAGCGCAGCGCCTGTCGGCCACGCGCGCGCAGGCGGCGACGCAGTTGGGCGGCGCGGTCACCAGGGCGATG
Organism: Duganella paludis; assembly: GCF_054461335.1. Classification (NCBI taxonomy): domain Bacteria; kingdom Pseudomonadati; phylum Pseudomonadota; class Betaproteobacteria; order Burkholderiales; family Oxalobacteraceae; genus Duganella; species Duganella paludis. The sequence continues at coordinate 2,381,094 of NZ_CM136922.1, read as the reverse complement.
CAGGAATTGAACATGACGGGCGGCCGTTTCGAGGTGGCGCTGAATGCCTGCGAGCCGGCGGCGTATGGACTGGAGCAGGTGGAGTTCCTGGTGGCCGGCCATGCCGGCGTGGCGGCGCGGCCGCTGGCCAAGGTGGCGTCCGGCGGTGAATTGGCGCGCATCTCGCTGGCGATTTCGGTGATCACTTCGAATGCCACCACGGTGCCGACGCTGATCTTCGATGAAGTGGATAGCGGCATCGGTGGCGGCGTGGCCGAGGTGGTGGGGCGTTTGCTGCGGCGGCTGGGGCAGGAGCGCCAGGTGCTGTGCGTGACGCACTTGCCGCAGGTGGCCAGCCAGGCCGGCCAGCACTTCCAGGTGGCGAAAGGAACGCTGGACAACGGCAAGACCGCCTCGCGCATCGAGGTGCTGGATTCGAAATCGCGCGTGGAAGAAATCGCGCGCATGCTGGGCGGCCTGGAAATCACCGCCACCACCCGCAAGCACGCCCGCGAGCTGCTGGCGTCTTGATATAGCTCAGTCCCGCGCGCGCAAAAAGGACTAAGATTGATCATTGCCCTTTACAAGGGAGGCGATCGTGGACATCGAAGAGAGGGTTACCAGACTGGAACACTTTGCCGAAGAGGTGAAGCACCGGCTGGCGCGCATCGAAGCGCGTTTGGACGTCATTGAGGCGCAACTGACGCACATGGCGACCAAAGCCGATCTGGCGGCGCTGGAAACGAGACTGATCAAGTGGTTTATCGGCACCGCTTTTGCCATTACCACCGTCATGGCGGGAGTCGCCGTCGCGGTTGCCAAGCTTATACATTAAGATAGTGGCTTACGGTGCAACCTTAAGCCTTTCATGACCTTCCAAAAAGAACCGCAGCACAAGCACGGCGTTGTTGGCCGCAGCGCCATCGTCCTGGTCAACCTGGGCACGCCGGACGAGCCGACCCGCTCCGCCGTTCGCCGCTACCTCAAGGAATTCCTGTCCGACCCGCGCGTGGTCGAGATTCCTCGCGCGATCTGGTGGTTCATCCTCAACCTGATCATCCTGCCGTTCCGCTCGGGCCAATCGGCCAAGAAGTACGCCTCGATCTGGACCCGCGAAGGTTCGCCGCTGCGCGTGCACACCGCCGCCCAGGCGCTGGGCCTGCGCGCCGCCCTGGGCGAACGCGGCCACGAAGACCTGACCGTTGCCATGGCCATGCGCTACGGCTCGCCCTCGCTGCCCGAAGTGCTGGCCAAGCTGAAAGCCGACGGCGCCGGCCGCATCCTGCTGCTGCCCGCCTATCCGCAATACTCCGGCACCACCACCGGCTCGATCTATGACGCCGTGTTCCAGCACTACGGCAGCGTGCGCAACATTCCCGAGTTGCGCTTCGTGCGCAACTACCACGACCACGAAGGCTATATCCGCGCCCTCAAGCAATCGGTGCTCAACCACTGGGACCAGCACGGCCGCCCGGAAAAACTGGTGATGAGCTTCCACGGCGTGCCCAAGCGCACGCTGATGCTGGGCGATCCTTATCACTGCGAATGCCTGAAGACCGCGCGCCTGCTGGCCACCGCCCTCAAGCTGACGCCGGAACAGTACGTGGTCACTTTCCAGTCGCGCTTCGGCAAGGCCGAATGGCTGCAGCCCTACACCGCACCCACCGTGGCCCAGCTGGCGCGCGACGGCGTGCGCCGGGTGGACGTGATCTGCCCCGGCTTCATCAGCGACTGCCTGGAAACGCTGGAAGAAATCAGCATGGAAGTGCGCCATGACTTCGAAACCAATGGCGGCAAAGAATTCCATTACATCCCCTGTCTGAACGAATCCCCGGCCTGGATCGCCGCGCTGGCGGAAATCGCCGAGCAGCACATCATCGGCTGGCCGACCCAGCTCGGCCAGTCCGAGCGCGAAGCGCTGAAAAAAGACGCCGAAGTCGGCCGCGCCGCCGCCCTGCAACTCGGCGCAGCAGACTGAAAAGCAACATTCCCGCCCCCACCACACCGTCACCCGACAATCAGCACTTGCGGGTGACGAGTGCCAGCCTGTTAAAATAGCCGCCTGATAAGCTGTCCTGTGGTCGAAATGGCACGCTAAATAACCCTTGAAATCGTAGGTTATCGCCCCATTTGCGGACACAGTGGTAACACAAGTAATGTCAAACAAATACGATTGTAGGAGTCTCTAGATGCAAGATCAGGAAAACCAAGCCGTACCACCTAATCCAGAGGCGGCTGAAGCCGCTGCGTCGGCCCCGCCATCGACCCCGGAAACGGGCTTGCCATCGCTGGAGCAGCAACTGGCCGAAACCGAAGCCAAGCTGGCCGAGATGCACGACGCCTTCATGCGCGCCAAGGCCGACGGTGAAAACATCCGCCGCCGCGCCCAGGAAGATGTTTCCAAAGCGCACAAGTTCGCGGTAGAAAGCTTCGCCGAAGCGCTGGTGCCGGTGAAAGACAGCCTGGAAATGGCCCTGAAAGTCGAAGCGCCAACGCTGGAATCGCTGAAGGAAGGCGTCGAAATGACCCTGAAACAGCTGTCCGCCGCCTTCGAACGCAACCGCCTGATCGCCATCGAACCGGCGCAGGGCGAAAAGCTGGACCCGAACAAGCACCAGGCCGTTGCCGTGGTGCCTGCCGACCAGGAAGCCAACACGGTTGTTTCCGTGCTGCAAAAAGGCTACATGATTGCCGACCGCCTGCTGCGTCCTGCCATCGTCACCGCAGCGCAAGCAAAGTAAATATTAAGCTCTTGAAAACACAGAGCTTTTCCACATATAAGCACCATCTGAACTCTAGCAAATAAGGAAGAAAATCATGGGTAGAATTATCGGTATCGATCTGGGAACGACCAATTCCTGCGTTTCCGTTATGGAAAACGGTCAGCCAAAGGTAATCGAAAACGCCGAAGGCGCACGTACGACGCCATCGATCATTGCTTACCAAGAAGATGGTGAAATCCTGGTTGGCGCGCCGGCGAAACGCCAGGCTGTGACCAATCCAAAAAACACGCTGTTCGCTGTGAAACGCCTGATCGGTCGCAAGTTCGACGAGAAGGAAGTGCAGAAGGACATCGGCCTGATGCCTTACACCATCACCAAAGCCGACAACGGCGATGCATGGATTGGCGTACGCGACAAGAAACTGGCGCCGCCGCAAATCTCGGCTGAAGTCCTGCGCAAGATGAAGAAGACCGCTGAAGACTACCTGGGTGAAGAAGTCACCGAGGCCGTCATCACCGTGCCTGCTTACTTCAACGACTCGCAGCGTCAGGCGACCAAAGACGCCGGCCGCATCGCTGGCCTGGACGTCAAGCGCATCATCAACGAACCAACCGCAGCCGCACTGGCTTTCGGCCTGGACAAGACCGAAAAGGGCGACCGCAAGATCGCCGTGTACGACTTGGGCGGCGGTACTTTCGACGTGTCGATCATTGAAATCGCGGACGTGGACGGCGAGAAGCAGTTCGAAGTGCTGTCGACCAACGGCGACACCTTCCTGGGCGGCGAAGACTTCGACCAGCGCATCATCGATTACATCATCGAAGAGTTCAAGAAGATCAACGGCCTGGACCTGAAAAAAGATCCGATCGCCCTGCAGCGCATCAAGGCTTCGGCCGAGCGCGCGAAGATCGAACTGTCGTCGTCGCAGCAGACCGAAATCAACGAGCCGTACATCGCCATGGCGAACGGCGCGCCGGTCCACCTGACCCTGAAGATGACCCGCGCCAAGCTGGAATCGCTGGTGGAAGAGCTGATCATCGCCACCATCGAACCATGCAAAACCGCCATCAAGGATGCAGGCGTTAAAGTGTCGGACATCGACGACATCATCCTGGTCGGCGGCATGACCCGTATGCCTAAGGTGCAGGAAAAGGTCAAAGAGTTCTTCGGCAAGGATCCACGCAAGGACGTGAACCCGGACGAAGCGGTTGCAGTTGGCGCGGCGATCCAGGGTTCGGTCCTGTCGGGCGAGCGCAAGGACTTGCTGCTGCTGGACGTGACGCCACTGTCGCTGGGTATCGAAACCCTGGGCGGCGTGATGACCAAGATGATCCACAAGAACACCACGATTCCTACCAAGTTCTCGCAAGTGTTCTCGACCGCCGACGACAACCAGCCTGCGGTGACCATCAAGGTTTACCAGGGTGAGCGCGAAATCGCGGCCGGCAACAAGGGCCTGGGCGAATTCAATCTGGAAGGCATCCCGCCGGCAGCACGCGGCACGCCACAGATCGAAGTGACCTTCGACATCGACGCCAACGGCATTCTGCACGTCGGCGCCAAAGACAAGGCCACCGGCAAAGAGAACAAGATCACGATCAAGGCCAACTCCGGCCTGACCGAAGCGGAAATCCAGAAGATGGTGAAAGATGCTGAAGTCAACGCCGAAGAAGACAAGAAAGTGAAAGAACTGGCCGAGTCGCGCAACCAGGCCGACGCGCTGGTGCACTCGACCCGCAAGTCGCTGACCGAATACGGCGACAAGCTGGAAGCCGGCGAGAAAGAGAAGATCGAAGCGGCGATCACCGACCTGGAAGCCTCGATCAAATCGGGCGACAAGGCAGAGATCGACGCCAAGGTGGCCTCGCTGTCGACCGCTTCGCAGAAGCTGGGCGAGAAGATGTACGCCGACATGCAGGCGCAGCAAGCTGCCGGCGGTGCTGAAGGTGCACAGCCAGGCGCAGGTGCGGATCAGGCCAAGCCACAGGACGACGTGGTCGACGCCGACTTCAAAGAAGTCAAAGACAGCAAGTAATCGTCATTCCCGTGAAAACGGGAATCCATGCTGAGCCGAATCCGGCCCGTCTGCATGGGTTCCCGCCTGCGCGGGAACGACGCCGCCGAGCCGCGTGGTCATGCCGCCGGCTCGGCTTTTTCGCATAAATCAGTACAGAATATAAGCAAGGTCCCGACAATATGGCAAAGCGTGATTTCTACGAGATACTCGGTGTCGCAAAAAGCGCATCGGAAGACGAGATCAAGAAGGCCTATCGCAAACTGGCTATGAAGTACCATCCGGACCGCAATCCGGACAGCAAAGACGCGGAAGACAAATTCAAGGAAGTAAAAGAAGCCTACGAGATGCTGACCAACGCGGACAAGCGCGAAGCGTATGACCGCTATGGTCACGCCGGCGTCGATCCGAATGCGGGCGGCTTCGGCGGTGGCGGCGCGGGCGGCTTCGGCGACGCCTTCGGCGACATCTTCGGCGACATCTTTGGCGGCGGCCGTGGCCGCAGCCAGGGTCCGCAGGTGTACCGTGGCGCCGACTTGCGCTACAACCTGGAAATCACCCTGGAACAGGCCGCGCACGGCTTCGACACCACCATCCGCGTGCCGTCGTGGGACAAGTGCGACACCTGCCACGGTTCCGGCGCCAAGCCGGGCACCTCGCCGGTGACCTGCTCGACCTGCGCCGGCCACGGCCAGGTGCGCATGCAGCAGGGCTTCTTCAGCATCCAGCAGACCTGCCCGAAATGCCACGGCACCGGCAAGATCATTCCCGAGCCATGCGCAGCGTGCGCCGGCCAGGGCCGCATCAAGCGCAACAAGACGCTGGAAGTGAAGATCCCGGTCGGCATCGACAATGGCATGCGCATCCGCTCGTCCGGCAACGGCGAACCGGGCACCAATGGCGGACCGTCGGGCGACTTGTACGTGGAAATCCACATCAAGCCGCACAGCGTGTTCCAGCGCGAAGGCGACGATCTGCACTGCGAAATGCCGATCTCCTTCGCCAAGGCGGCGCTGGGCGGCGAAATCGAGGTGCCGACCTTGTCTGGTAAAGTATCGTTTACGATTCCTGAAGGCACCCAGTCGGGCAAGACCTTCCGCCTCAAGGGCAAGGGCATCAAGGGCGTGCGTTCCGGCTTCGCGGGCGATCTGTTCTGCCACGTGGCGGTCGAGACGCCGGTCAAGCTGACCGACAAGCAGAAAGAGCTGCTGCGCGACTTTGAAAAGTCGACCACCGAGGGCGGCTCCAAGCACAGCCCGCAGACGAAAACCTGGCGTGACAAGGTCAAGGACTTTTTTGAGTAACTGGTCAGTCACAGAGACTTGGTAATATCGGACCGCCGCGCTGCCCATTTCGAGCAGACCGGCGGTCTTCTTATGTACGAGAGGAGCAACATGAACGATCTGGATAAGAGCACGTCCCCCCTGCGCAACCTGCTGGAGAACAACCGTCGCTGGGCGGAGTCGGAAGTCGAACGCGACCCCGACTTCTTCAACCGCCTGGCCACCCAGGCCGCGCCGGAGTACCTGTGGATCGGCTGCTCGGACAGCCGCGTGCCGGCGAATGAACTGCTGGGCCTGTTGCCCGGCGACGTCTTCGTCCATCGCAATATCGCCAACGTGGTGGTGCACTCGGACCTGAACTGCCTGTCGGTGCTGCAGTTCGCCATCGAGGTGCTGAAGGTCAAACACGTGATCATCGTCGGCCACTACGGCTGCAAGGGCGTGCACGCCGCCATGACCGGTACCCGCGTCGGCCTGGTCGACAACTGGCTGCGCCATGTGCAGGACGTGCACCAGAAGCACGAGCGCTACATGGGCACCGTGGTCAACGAACAGCGCCGCTCGGAGCGCCTGGTGGAGTTGAACGTGGTCGAGCAGGTGAGCAACGTCTGCGCCACCACCATCGTGCAGGACGCCTGGGATCGCGGCCAGGACCTGACCGTGCACGGCTGGGTCTACGGCATCAACGACGGCAAGCTGCAGGACATGGGCATTGCCGTCAACGCCCTGAACCAACTGGCGCCGGCAGTGCAGCAGCGCCTGGCGAAGTACGCCGAGGCGTAAGACGTTTCAGTCGCTCGCATCCTCAGGCACGGGCGGCTTTTAGCCGCCGGGCGGCCTGCGCGGGCGGCGTATTCCCTAGTGGCAGCAGCGCGGCGGTGCGCGCCAACACGCGCACCAGCGTGGCCTCGCCCCGGCGCAAGCCGCGTCCGCGCAATTGCGGCAGCGAGCGCACCGGTTCCGGTGTGATCTGCACGGCGGCGCGCACCAGCAGGCGCTGGAGCCAGCGCAATGGCGCCGGCAGGATCGGCGCTTCCTGCATGATGCGCATGAAATCGGCCAGTACCGGCGAACCTTCCAATCCCGGCGCGGCGGCTGCCAGCGCCGCATCCCAATCGTTCCAGCAGCGCGGCGTTCCCGTGGCCCCGTACAGTAAAGCCGATGCCTGGCCTTCGGCGAAGGCGGCGTCCTTGTCTGCGCGCGACAGCGGCCGCGCATAGTGGTGATAGGCCTCGGTAAAGCCGAAGGTGGCGGTGGCGTGCACCCAGTCGAGCAAGCGCGGATCGTTGGCGCGGTAGGCCACGCCGTCGGGCGTCGCGCCCTGCACATGGCCATGCATGTGCACCACGTGCGCGATCATCTTTTCCGCCGCCGAGCGCGGGCCGTAGACCGTCATCATGGCGGCGAAGCCGGTGCGCCGCAGCCGCGTTTGCGGATCGCGCTGGAAGTTGCTGTGGTCCCAGACGCCGGAGCGTACCGACGGCTCGGCCAATTCCAGCAGCACTGCCGTCACCCCGCCCACGAACAGCGACACCGGGTTGGCGAACACGCGCCAGGCTACGCCGTCCGGCGGGGCCAGCGATGGTTCGCCGGCAGGCTGGCTGAAGTCGAAGGCCATGCCGGCGGGCGGCTTCATCAAGTCTTGTATCGCACTCAGCATGCAGCCAACTCCTCAAACGGATAGGTAATAACGATATTGGATATGCTTCGTTTTCTAAATAAAGACACCGGCATAAACTGTATCGCACAACTTTCTCAAGGTGTGTGCTATGGCTGCCGTTCTCCAGGACTCTTTTCAGGTTGAATTATTCGATGCGCCGCTGGGCGCGGAAGTTCTCGGGCTGGACCTGAACCGCCCGCTTTCGCAGCGCGACTTCCAGCGCATCCATGAAGCGCATCTGGACCACCATCTGCTGGTGTTCCGCGACCAGCGTATCACGCCGCAGCAGCAGGTCGATTTCAGTCGGCGTTTCGGCCCGCTGCAAATCCATGTGCTGCGCAATTTCCAGCTGCCGGCGCATCCGGAAGTGCTGATCATCTCCAACATCATCGAGAACGGCCAGCCGCTCGGCCTCGGCGACGCCGGCCATTTCTGGCATTCGGATTTATCGTACAAGGAAACGCCGAGCCTTGGCTCCATGCTGCACGCGCAGGAGTTGCCGTTCGAAGGCGGGGATACCTTGTTCGCCAATATGCACCTGGCCTGGGACACCTTGCCGGCCGCGCTGCGCCATGCGGTGCAAGGCGCGCGCGCCGAACACAGTTATCTGGCGCAGTACGAGGAGCTGCGCCGCCGCAGCCCATTCCGTCCGGCGCTGACGCAGGCGCAGATCGACGAGGTCAAGCCGGTGGTGCATCCGGTGGTGCGCACGCATCCAGAGACGGGCCGCAAGGCGCTGTTCGTGAGCGAGCATTTCACCACCCGCATTGTCGGCCTGCCGGAAGACGAGAGCCGCACGCTGCTGGCCGAGCTGTTCGCGCATAGCGTCAAGCCGGAGCATGTGTACCGCCATCGCTGGGCGCCGCATGACCTGGTGTTCTGGGATAACCGCTCGCTGATGCATCTGGCCGGCGGCACGCCCGACCATCTGCGCCGCAAGCTGTATCGCACCACCATCGAAGGCGATGTGCCTTTCTAATCTACCTAGGAAAACCATGTTCAGATTGACCGCCGCCGTTCTCGCCCTGAGCTTCGCCTTTGCCGCACCTGCTGCGCAGGCCGAGGGACGCATCCGCATCGCCGAGCAGTTCGGCGTGGTGTACCTGCTGCTGAACGTGGCGCAGGACCAGCAGCTGATTGAAAAGCAGGGCAAGAAGCTCGGCGTCGATATCAGCGTGGAGCGCTTGCAACTGTCCGGTGGTTCGGCCGTGAATGATGCGCTGCTGTCGGGCGCCATCGATATCGCCGGCGCTGGCGTCGGCCCGCTGCTGACCATCTGGGACCGCACCAACGGCAAGCAGAATGTGAAGGGAGTGGCGTCGCTGGGTAGCTTCCCTTACTACCTGGTGAGCACCAATCCGAAAGTGAAGTCCATCGCCGATCTGACCGAGAAAGACCGCATTGCGCTGCCGGCGGTGACGGTGTCGGTGCAGTCGCGCATCCTGCAGTACGCGGCGGCCAAGCAGTGGGGCGACAAGGAGTTTGCGCGCCTCGATAAATTTACCCAGACGCTGCCGCATCCGGATGCGGCGGCCGCCGTCATTGCAGGCGGTACGGAGATCAACGGCCACTTCGGCAATCCGCCGTTCCAGGAGCAGGAGCTGGCCGGCAATCCGAACGCGCACATCGTGCTCAATTCCTACGATGTGCTGGGCGGCCCGAGTTCGGCCACCGTGTTGTACGCCACCGAGAAGTTCCGCAACGAGAATCCGAAAACCTATCGCGCCTTTACCGCCGCGTTGGCGGAGGCGGCGCAGTACGTCGCCAAGAATCCCGAAGGGGCGGCCGATACCTATCTGCGCATCAGCAAGAGCAAGGTTGATCGCGATCTGCTTTTGAAGATCATCAAGAACCCGCAGGTGAACTTCAGCGTGGCGCCGCAGAATACCTTTGGCCTGTCGCAGTTCCTGCACCGCGTGGGCGCCATCAAGAAGCAGCCGGTCAGCTGGCGCGAATACTTCTTTGAAGATCCTGTGATCGCGAACGGATCATGAGCCTGCAGGTCGTCAGCCCTACCGGCGGCATCGCGCCGCTGCTGCGCGCCGAAGGCGTGAGCCTGGAATACGGCGGCACGCGCGCCACGCACAACGTCAGCTTCGATGTGTATCGCGGCGACCGCTTTGTGTTGCTGGGGCCTTCGGGCTGTGGCAAGTCTTCGTTGCTGAAGGCAGCGGCGGGATTCATCAAGCCGGCGGCGGGCAGCATTTCGATCAACGGTGCGCCGGTGCGCGGGCCGGGGCCGGATCGCATTGTGGTGTTTCAGGAATTCGACCAGCTGCCGCCGTGGAAGACGGTGAAAGAGAATGTGATGTTCCCGCTGCTGATGACCAAGCGCGTGAGCAAGCATGAAGCGGCCGAGCGGGCCATGCACTGGATCGCCAAGGTTGGCTTGGACGGCTTTGAGAACGCGCATCCGCACACGCTGTCGGGTGGCATGAAGCAGCGCGTGGCGATCGCCCGCGCGCTGGCCATGCAGCCGGAGGTGCTGTTGATGGACGAGCCGTTCGCCGCACTCGATGCGCTCACGCGGCGCAAGATGCAGGAGGAGCTGGGACGCTTGTGGGAAGAGCTGCGCTTTACGTTGTTGTTCGTGACGCATTCGATCGAGGAGGCGCTGGTGGTGGGGAATCGCATACTGCTGCTGTCGCCGCATCCGGGGCAAGTGAGGGCGGAGTTGAATAGCCATCAGTTTGATCTGGCCAGCGCCGGCGGTGCGGAGTTTCAGGCGGCCACGCAGCGCATCCATGGATTGTTGTTTTCTGACGCCCCCGCCGTCGCTCTCGCGCACGCGGGAGCCCATGCACGGCATGCGGCCACGCGTTCTATGGGGCCCCGCTTGCGCGAGGACGACGTGCTATGAGCCTGGTCCTCGATCCGCCGATCCGCCAGGAGCGCGAATATACCGTCGCGCCGCCCACGCTGCGCGCTGCCGATCCCGCCTTGCCGCTGGCGCAGCGTGTCTGGCAGCAAAGCTGGCTGCGCAAAACCATCATCCTCATCCTGCTGGCCGTGCTGTGGGAAGCCGTGGCCCGTTGGCAGGACAACGACCTGCTGCTGCCGACCTTCCTGCAAACCGCGCAGGCCTTCGCGCAAGGCATCATCAGCGGCGAGCTGCTGGACCGCGTGCGCGTCTCGCTCAGCGTGCTGCTGCAAGGCTACCTGGCCGGCATCGCCGCCGCCTTCGCCCTGACCGCGCTGGCCGCCTCCACCCGCATCGGCCGCGACCTGCTGGAAACGCTGACCGCCATGTTCAATCCGCTGCCCGCCATCGCCCTGCTGCCGCTGGCGCTGCTGTGGTTCGGCCTGGGCAAGGCCAGCCTGCTGTTCGTGATCGTGCACGCCGTGCTGTGGCCGCTGGCGCTGGGCGCCTACGCCGGCTTCCAATCAGTCCCCGAGACTTTGCGCATGGCCGGCCGCAACTACGGCCTGGGCGGCCTGCGCTTCGTGCTGCACATTCTGGTGCCGGCCGCGCTGCCGTCCATCCTCTCCGGGTTGAAGATCGGCTGGGCCTTTGCCTGGCGCACGCTGATCGCGGCCGAACTGGTGTTCGGCACCACGGCCGGGCAGGGCGGTCTCGGTTGGTACATCTTCCAGAACCGCAATGAGCTCTACACCGACAAGGTATTCGCCGGTCTGGCCGCTGTGATCCTGATCGGCCTGCTGGTGGAAAACGTGGTATTCCGACCACTGGAAACGTTCACCATACGCCGTTGGGGCATGCAACGCTGAGATGATGTCTGGCAGAATCCGGCCTTTGTGCCGTAGAATCTGCGCATGCACATTCAAAATACTGGTTTGATTCTTGCTTGCAGCAAGGTCATAACCCACTCCCATGCGTAAGCCGGCCATGCCCAATCTGCGTATCGTTGTCGTCAACACCGTCATCCATGACGAGGATGACGAAGCGCTGCATGCACAGGCCGAGCGTGAGCGGGTACTGCGTATCGGGCTGCTGGAAGCGGGCTACGACATCATCGCCTCGCTGCCGCCTGATATGTACCTGCCCGAGCGTATCGGCCAGCTGCAACCAGATATGATCATCGTCGATGCCGAGTCGGACGCGCGCGACGTGCTCGAACATATCGTCATCGCCACTCGCGACGAACGCCGTCCCATCGTCATGTTCACCGAGGATCAGGACCCGGAGAGCATGGAAGCGGCGGTCGAGGCTGGCGTGTCGGCCTATATCGTGGCCGGCCTGCAGGGCGAGCGCATCAAGCCGGTGCTGCAGGTGGCGCTGGCGCAATTCAAGCGCGAGCAGAAGCTGCTGGAGGAGCTGAGCGACACCAAGAGCAAGCTGGCCGAACGCAAGGTCATCGAGCGCGCCAAGGGCCTGCTGATGGAGCGCCAGCGCTTCACCGAGGAACAGGCCTACCAGAAGCTGCGCTCCATGGCCATGAGCAAGAACCTCAAGCTGTCCGAAGTGGCCCAGCGCATTCTGGACGTGGAAGACCTGCTGGGCTGAAAACGCCCACCCAAAATGATGCACCGCGCAATTGCGGTGCATTTTTTTTGGGCAAATGCCATCCCGCCACCACCCTTTCCCTCTGTAAACTCGCTGGCACGGACATTGCATAGCTGTAGTCAAGCGCAAAGATGCGCGGCTGTGCCCTGCCAACGGCGGTGGGGCCCACCAGACAACGACGTCTACCCAATCATGAATGTTTTCGTGAGGGTAGGCGTTTTTTTTGGCCGATAGTTATTGACGACTACAAGAAGGGATAGCCATGAATTACAAGAAGCTTGATACGAAGAGCGCGCTGCCACCCAAGACGGAAGAGGTGAATGCGACGCGTAGAAAATTGATTCATGGTGCAGGTCTTGTAGCGGGAGGAAGCATGTTGGGTTTGTCGACGGGTGGCGTGTGGGCAGCGGGTTCGGATAAGCCGGAGAAGGAAGAAATCAAGATCGGCTTCATTCCGCTGACCGACTGCGCCTCCGTGGTCATGGCCTCGGTGCTGGGCTTCGACAAGAAATACGGCGTCAAGTTCGTGCTGAGCAAGGAAGCCTCCTGGGCCGGCGTGCGCGACAAGCTGGCCAATGGCGATCTCGATGCGGCCCATGTGCTGTATGGCCTGCTGTACGGCGTGCAGATGGGCATCGGCGGCCAGAAGAAGGACATGGCCGTGCTGATGAGCCTCAATAACAACGGCCAGGCGATCACCCTGTCCAAGAAAGTGGCCGACAAGGGCGCGGTCGACGGCGCCTCGCTGGCCAAGCTGATGAACACCGACAAACGCGAATACACCTTCGCACAGACCTTCCCGACCGGCACCCACGCGATGTGGCTGTACTACTGGCTGGCCGCCAACGGCATCAATCCGATGAAGGACGCCAAGGTCATCACCGTGCCGCCGCCGCAGATGGTGGCCAATATGCGCGTCGGGAATATGGACGGCTTCTGCGTGGGCGAGCCGTGGGGCCACCGCGCCATCATGGACGGCGTCGGCATCACCGCCACCACCACCCAGGACATCTGGAAGGATCACCCGGAGAAGGTGCTGGGCTCCACGCTGGAATTCGCGAAAAAATATCCGAACACATGCCGCGCCATGATGGCCGCGATTCTCGACGCCGGCAAATGGATCGACTCCTCGCTGGCCAACAAGAACAAGATGGCTGAAACCATCGCCGACAAGTCCTACGTCAACACCAGCAAGGATGCGATCGACCAGCGCATCATGGGCCGCTACCAGAATGGCCTGGGCAAGACCTGGGACGATCCGAACCACATGAAGTTCTACAACGATGGCGCGGTCAACTTCCCTTACCTGTCGGACGGCATGTGGTTCATGACCCAGCACCGCCGCTGGGGCCTGCTGAAGGACGATCCGGATTACCTTGCCGTGGCGACCTCGGTCAACCAGATCGACCTGTACAAGGATGCGGCCACCATGACCAAAACGCCTGTACCTAAGAGCCCTCTGCGTACTTCGAAATTGATGGACGGTTCCGTTTGGGACGGCAAGAACCCGAAAGCGTTCGCCGCCTCGTTCAAGATCAAAGCCTGATGACAGGAGGATGCCATGAACGCCATGCTTAAACCTGATAGTGCAGAACCGGTGACGGTTGCCGGTACATCTGCTGCTCCTGCTGCTGCTTCCTCAGCGCGCCGTCCACGCCGCCCGCTGGCCGCCAACGGCACTGCGCGCGTGCGCCAGCAAGTCTCCGCCACCGCCATGAAAATCGTCGCGCCGCTGGTGGGTGCCGCCTTGCTGGTGCTGGTGTGGCAGCTGATCACCGTGAACAACAGCTCTTTCCCGACGCCGCTGGTCACGCTGCAGGAAGCGATCAAGCTGTTCGCCGATCCGTTCTACCGCAACAGCCCGAACGACCAGGGCATCGGCTGGAACCTGCTGGCGTCCCTGCAGCGCGTCGGCGTGGGCTTCGGCCTGGCCGCGCTGGTGGGCATTCCGCTGGGCTTCCTGATCGGCCGCGTGCAGTTCGTCGGCGCCATGTTCGGCCCGATCATCAGTTTGCTGAAGCCGGTGTCGCCATTGGCCTGGCTGCCTATCGGCCTGCTGGTGTTCAAGTCGGCCAACCCTGCTGCCATCTGGTCGATCTTCATCTGCTCGATCTGGCCGATGATCATCAACACCGCCGTTGGCGTGCAGCGCGTGCCGCAGGATTACATGAACGTGGCGCGTGTGCTCAACCTGTCGGAGTGGAAGGTGCTGACCAAGATCCTGTTGCCATCGGCCCTGCCGTACATCCTGACCGGCGTGCGCCTGTCGATCGGCACCGCGTGGCTGGTGATCGTCGCGGCCGAGATGCTGACCGGCGGCGTGGGCATCGGCTTCTGGGTGTGGGACGAGTGGAACAACCTGAATGTACCGCACATCATCATCGCCATCGTGGCCATCGGCTTGGTTGGCTTGCTGCTGGAGCAGGCGCTGATGGCGCTGGCCCGTGCATTCACCTACGAACAAGTGTCGAACTAAGGAGCGCGATCATGGACGAATCCAAATTCATCGATATCGAAGGCGTGGAGATGGTGTTCCACACCAAGAAGGGCATCTTCCACGCGCTGCGTGAAATCGACCTGACGGTGCGCAAGGGTGAATTCATCACCCTGATCGGCCACTCGGGCTGCGGCAAGTCTACGCTGCTCAACCTGATTGCCGGCCTGCTGAAGCCTAGCGACGGCGTGCTGTTGTGCGCCAACCGCGAGATCGCCGGGCCGTCGCCGGAGCGCTCGGTGGTGTTCCAGAACCATTCGCTGCTACCGTGGCTGACCTGCTACGAGAACGTGTATCTCGGCGTGGAGCGCGTGTTCGGCAAGGTTGAATCGAAAGCGCAGCTGAAGGAGCGCACCATGGCGGCGCTGGCGCTGGTGGGCCTGACGGCCGCCGAAGCCAAGCGCCCGCATGAAATCTCGGGCGGCATGAAGCAGCGCGTCGGCATCGCCCGCGCGCTGGCCATGGAGCCGAAAGTGCTGCTGATGGATGAACCCTTCGGCGCGCTGGACGCGCTGACCCGCGCCCACCTGCAGGATGAACTGCTGAAAATCGTCGCCGCCACCAAGTCCACCGTGGTGATGGTGACGCACGATGTCGATGAAGCGGTGCTGCTGTCGGACCGCATCGTCATGATGACCAACGGCCCGGCCGCCACCATCGGCGAAATCGTCGATGTGCAGCTGGAGCGTC
Organism: Duganella paludis; assembly: GCF_054461335.1. Lineage (NCBI taxonomy): Bacteria > Pseudomonadati > Pseudomonadota > Betaproteobacteria > Burkholderiales > Oxalobacteraceae > Duganella > Duganella paludis. The sequence continues at coordinate 2,365,786 of NZ_CM136922.1, read as the reverse complement.
CACGCGACCGCGTGGCGCTGGCGTCGGATGCGAAGTACATGGAATACCGCACGGCGGTGCTGGAATTCCTGTACCGGAAACAGGCGCATCCCGTGAAGGCCGCTTAAATAAAGGAGAAACAACGATGCACATGCACGCGCCCATGCCACCAGCCACCGGCTCCCATGCCGGCAAACCATTGCCGGGAGAAGTCTTCGGCGCCCTGATCAACTTGTCCGGGCGTCGCCGCTTCACCTCGCAGCGGCTGGTGCTGTACGCCGTGCTGGCATCGCAGCAGCAGGAAGGCGCGGCGGCGATAGCGCAGGAGACGCTGACGCTGTTCCGTGGCGCGCACAAGTCGCTGCTGACCGATGGAGATGGCCTGCCGGGCGTGTTCTGCCCGGAGCTGGAGCAGGCCTACTTCGGCAAGTTGCAGGGCGACCGCGAGATCACCGCCTTTGCCGACCTGGCCGAGCGCACCCTGAGGGCCATCGCGCAGAATGCCCGCGACAGCGGTGAGCTGCTGGCGGAGCTGGTGCGCATCACCACGCCCACGCTGGCGATCCTGAACCAGATCACCGGCATCTACGAAGAGCAGTCCAAGTTGCATGCGCGCCTGATGAAGAAGCAGCTGCGCGGCGTGATTACGGATATCGAAACCATTAACCGCCAGGCGCGCATGGTGGCGTTCAACGCGCGTATCGTGGCGGCGAGGGCCGGGCAGGCGGGCAAGGAGTTCTCGGTGGTGGCGGGCGTGCTGTCCTCCATCAGCGGCGAGATAGACGAAATGGTGGCGGCCGCACTGGCCGCAGCGGGGTAAATATGGGCAGCGTAACCTTGGTGGGCGCCGGTCCCGGCGACCTGGAACTGTTGACCTTAAAGGCCGTGCGGGCCATCGAACGCGCGGACGTGGTGCTGATCGATGATCTGGTCAATCCTGAAATATTGAACTTTGCGCCATCGAGCGCACGCGTGATCCAGGTCGGTAAGCGTGGCGGCTGCGCCTCCACGCCGCAGGAATTCATCGAGCGCCTGATGATCGCCGAGGCGCGCGCCGGCAACCGCGTGGTGCGGTTGAAGGGCGGCGATCCTTATATGTTCGGCCGTGGCGGCGAGGAGCGCGCCTCCTTGCGCGCGGAAGGCATCGAAGTCGAGGTGGTGCCGGGCATCAGCAGCGGCCTGGCGGCGCCCACCAGCATCGGCATTCCGGTCACGCACCGCGCGTGGAGCCAGGGCGCCACCTTCGTCACCGGCCATGGCAAGGACGAAGCGTCGGAGCCGAATTGGGCCGCGCTCGCGCAAAGCAAGCTGACACTGGTGATCTATATGGGCGTGGCCCGTGTGGACAGCATCCAGAGCGGCCTGCTGTCCGGCGGCGCCCCGGCCGACACGCCGGTCGCCGTGGTGCAATCGGCCACCCGCGCCAACCAGCAGCAATTGATCACCACCCTCGGCCAGCTGCCGCAAGCCCTGCGCGACAGCGGCCTGGGTAGCCCCAGCATCATCATCGTCGGCGACGTGGTCCGCTGCGCCGACGCCTGGCAGGAACTGGCCGCACCTATCCGCGCCAGCGCGTAGCGTTAATCCAGCTCCGCCAACCTTGCGCGCACCAGGTCCGTCAACAGATTCCGGTCGATCTCCCAATCCACCGGAATCTGGAAGCAGTTCTTGAAGACGACATATGGCCGCAGCCGCTCCTGGAAGACCTCCATCACGAACACGCTCCATGGGGCGAGCGTCAGGTGCTTCTTGTATGCGGCCAGGCCCATCACGTAGTCGCCGCCGCGATGAATCTGCGGCACATTCCACGCCATTTTGAGCGCCAGCTCAGGAAATGCCTCCAGGGTGAAGGCGATGACGGCCTTCAGCGTCGCCGCCTTGGTGGCGTCCTGCGACGCCAGGTAATCCTCCACCGATGTGAATTTTGCTGTGCCCACTGCGCCTCCATGGCTTGCGATAAATGCACCGGCCTGGCGCACCCATAGCGTGCATTATGCACCGCGATATCGCACCGCACCATAGCGCGCAGCCGCCGTAAAACCGCTCTTCCCCCTGCACAAGCCGTTTTCAGCGGGTGGCACGGCTCTTGCAATACAGAGGCTAAGGGATCAACGGCGATCTCCCCGAAGTACACGAATTCATAGCTGGTCCAAGGACGGACTGGCAGGACAACGGCGTCCGCCCAACCCAGTCTTTGAGGCCTGGTTGCGCGGACGCCTTTTTGTTTTCTGAACGGGATAAAAAAATGGCCAGCAAAGCTACCAGCATCAAGCTCTTTTCGATTTCAACGCCTCAGATGCGGGCGTTCCACTTGACCTGGATGGCGTTCTTCGTCTGCTTCTTCGCGTGGTTCGCCTGCGCGCCGCTGATGCCGGTGATTAAAGGCGAGTTTGGCCTGAGCGTCGCGCAGATCGCCAACATCAATATCGCGGCGGTTGCCGTCACCATCATCGTCCGCCTGATCATCGGCCCGCTGTGCGACCACTTCGGCCCGCGCAAAGCCTATACCGGCTTGCTGCTGCTGGGTTCCATCCCGGTGATCGGCGTGGCCTTCGCGCAGAGCTACGAGAGCTTCCTGTTCTTCCGCCTCGCCATCGGCGCGGCCGGCGCCAGCTTCGTCATCACGCAGTACCACACCTCGGTGATGTTCGGCCCTAAAGTAGTGGGCACCGCCAACGCGGCGGCCGCAGGCTGGGGCAATGCCGGCGGCGGTGCCGCGCAAGCGGCCATGCCGCTGCTGATGGCCGCCATGGTGATGCTCGGCGTGGGCGAAGGCTACGGCTGGCGCGCAGCGCTGATCGTGCCGGGCGTGCTGATGATCGTCATGGCCTTCGTCTACTATCGCTTTACCCAGGATTGCCCGCAAGGGAACTTCACCGAACTGCGCGCCGCCGGCATTACGATCGAAGGCGGCAAGAAAGGCGGCTGGGATTCGTTCAAGCTGGCCGCGACCAACCACCGCGTATGGCTGCTGTTCATTACCTACGGCGCCTGCTTCGGCATCGAGATCTTCATCCACAACATCGCCGCCGTCTACTACGTCGACCACTTCAAGCTGACGCTGGCCCAAGCCGGCATGGCGGCTGGCAGTTTCGGCCTGCTGGCGCTGTTCGCTCGTGCACTCGGCGGCTGGGTGTCGGACAAGCTGGCCGTCAACGGCAACCTGAATAACCGCGTCGTCCTGTTGTTCGTGCTGATGCTGGGCGAAGGCGCCGGCCTGCTGATGTTCGCCAACGCCGGCAGCGCCGCACTGGCCATCGCCGCCATGCTGTTCTTCGGCCTGTTCACCCACATGGCTTGCGGCGCAACCTACGCCGTGGTGCCATTCGTCGACAAGCGCGCCCTGGGCGGCGTGGCCGGCATCATCGGCGCCGGCGGCAACGTAGGCGCCGTCGCGGCGGGCTTCCTGATGAAGGGCACCGGCGACGTGCAGCAGACGCTGAGCATCCTCGGCGTGCTGGTCGCCATCTCCGCCCTGTGTGCACTGGCGGCGCGCTTCAGCAGCGCCGCCGTAGAAGAATCCGCAATCGCCACCAAGCTGGCTGCTTAAAAGGAAACGCATCATGAAAATTATCGTCATCGGTCACGGCATGGTTGGCCACAAATTCCTGGAAAGCCTGGCCAACAGCGGCGCCGCCAACTTGCAGGTGACGGTGCTGTGCGAAGAGCCGCGCCCTGCCTACGACCGCGTGCATCTGTCGGAATTCTTCTCCGGTAAAAAGGCGGAAGACCTGTCGCTGGTGAAGCCGGGCTTCTTCGACCGCGACGACATGGTGCTGCGCCTGAACACCCGCGCCACCGCCATCGACACCAAAGCTAAAACCGTCACCATCGCCGACGGCAACGTGCTGGCCTACGACAAGCTGGTGATCGCCACCGGTTCCTTCCCCTTCGTGCCGCCGCTGCCGGGCAAGGAGCGCAAGGACTGCTTCGTCTATCGCACCATCGAAGACCTGGAAGCGATGCTCGAATGCGGCAACCGCTCGAAGACCGGCGTGGTGATCGGCGGCGGCCTGCTGGGCCTCGAATGCGCCAAGGCCCTGCGCGATATGAAGCTGGAAACCCACGTGGTGGAATTCTCGCCGCGCCTGATGGCGGTGCAGGTGGATGATGGCGGCGGCCGCGTGCTGCGCCGTAAAATCGAAGAGCTGGGCGTGACCGTCCACACGGGTAAGAACACCACCGCCATCGTCGACGGCGTCGATGGCACCCACCGCATGGAATTCGCCGACGGCGGCCATCTGGATGCCGACATGATCGTGTTCTCGGCCGGTATCCGTCCGCGCGACATGCTGGCCAAGGAAGCCGGCCTGACCATCGGCCCGCGCGGCGGTATCGAAATCAATAACAACTGCGTCACCTCCGACCCGGACGTGTATGCCATCGGCGAATGCGCGCTGTGGGGCGGCATGATCTTCGGCCTGGTGGCGCCGGGCTATGAAATGGCGCGCGTCGCCGTCAAGCACATGCTGGGCGAAGCGGGCGAATTCGCCGGCGCCGACATGAGCACCAAACTGAAATTGATGGGCGTGGACGTGGCCTCCATCGGCGACCCGCACGGCAAGGAAGAGGGCAGCCACTCCTACCAGTTCATCGACGAGCGCAAACAGATCTACAAGAAGATCGTGGTGTCCAGCTGCGGCAAGTACCTGCTGGGCGGCGTGATGGTGGGCGACGCCAGCGAGTACGGCACGCTGCTGCAGATGATGCTGAACAAAATCGAACTGCCGGAATCGCCGGAGTTCCTGATCCTGCCGCAGTCGGACGGCGCGGCCAAGCCGGCGCTGGGCGTGGATGCGCTGCCGGACGGCGCGCAGATCTGCTCCTGCAACGACGTATCGAAAGGCACGCTGTGCGCCGCCGTCGCCAACGGCGCCTGCACCATCGGTGAACTGAAAAGCTGCACCGGCGCCGGCACCGCCTGCGGCGGCTGCGTGCCGCTGGTGACGCAGGTGATGAAGGCCGAGATGAAGAAGCAGGGCATGGAGGTGAACAACCATGTCTGCGAACACTTTGCCTTCTCGCGCCAGGAGTTGTTCCACCTGATCAAAGTAGGCCAGATCAAGACCTTCCCGGACCTGTTGCATAAGCATGGAAAGGGCCTCGGTTGCGACGTCTGCAAACCGCTGGCCGCCAGCATCCTGGCCACCGTCTACAACGACTTCGTGCTGAAGAAGGAACACGCCAGCCTGCAGGACACCAACGACTACTTCCTCGGCAATATCCAGAAGGACGGCACTTACTCGGTGGTGCCGCGCATGCCGGCCGGTGAGGTCACGCCCGACGGCTTGATCGCGGTTGGCATGGTCGCCAAGAAGTACGGCCTGTACACCAAGATCACCGGCGGCGCGCGCGTCGACATGTTCGGCGCCCGCGTCGAGCAGCTGCCGCTGATCTGGGAAGAACTGATCGCCGCCGGTTTCGAATCCGGCCACGCCTACGGCAAGTCGCTGCGCACCGTGAAGTCTTGCGTCGGCTCGACCTGGTGCCGTTACGGCGTCGATGATTCCATCGGCCTGGCGGTCGAACTGGAGAATCGTTACAAGGGCCTGCGCACGCCGCACAAGATTAAGTTCGGCGTCTCCGGTTGCACCCGCGAGTGCGCCGAAGCGCAGGGCAAGGACGTGGGCGTGATCGCCACCGAAAAAGGCTGGAACCTTTATGTGTCCGGCAATGGCGGCATGAAGCCGCGCCACGCCGAACTGCTGGCGACGGAACTTGACAAGGAAACGCTGATCAAGTACATCGACCGCTTCCTGATGTTCTACAGCCGCACCGGCGACCGCCTGCAACGCACCAGCACCTGGCGCGAGAACCTGGAAGGCGGCCTGGATTACCTGAAGGATGTCATCGTCAAGGACAAGCTGGGCATCGCCGCCGAGCTGGAAGCGGACATGCAGCACGTGGTTAACACCTATGCCTGCGAGTGGAAGGAAGCCGTGGAAAATCCAGAGACCCGCAAGCGCTTCCGCCACTTCGTCAATAGCGACAAGGGCGACCAGAACGTGCTGTTCCTGGAAGAGCGAGGCCAGATCCGCCCGGCCACCATCGAAGAACGCAAGCGCGTTATCCCTATCGCAGTCAAGGCAGCTTGAGGAGAATTATATGCACCGTGATATTCAAACCGATAACTGGATCGCCGTCTGCAACCTGGACGACATCGTGCCCAACACCGGCGTGTGCGCGCTGCTGAACGACGCCCAGGTAGCCGTGTTCCACGTCGACGACGGCGAAGCACGCGTGTTCGCCATCGATAACTACGATCCGAATTCGGAAGCCTCCGTGCTGTCGCGCGGCCTGGTCGGTTCGCTGGGTGAGCGCATCGTGGTGGCATCGCCAATCTACAAGCAGCACTTCGACCTGCAAACCGGCGAATGCCTGGAAGCGCCCGAGCACTCGGTCGGCACCTATCCAGCCCGCGTGGCCGACGGCAAAGTCTGGGTCGGTTTATGAAACCCGCGCTGGTCGTCATTGGCAACGGCATGGCCGGCATGCGTACAGTCGAAGAACTGTACAAGCTGGCGCCGGACATGTACGACATCACCGTGTTCGGCGCCGAGCCGCACGGTAACTACAACCGCATCCTGCTGTCGCCGGTGCTGGCGGGCGAGAAGAGCATCGACGACATCATGCTCAACACGCGCGAATGGTACGTCCAGCACAACATCACGCTGCACGCCGGCGACCCGGTGGTGCACATCGACCGCCGCAAGCGCATCGTGCGTGCGCAGTCAGGGCTGGAAGTCCGTTACGACCGCCTGCTGATCGCCACCGGCTCCAAGCCTTTCATCATTCCTGTGCCGGGCCACCAGCTGAAAGGCGTGCTGGCCTTCCGCGACATCCAGGACGTGGAAACCATGCTGGCGATGGCGCGCAATCACCGCAACGCTGTGGTGATCGGCGGCGGCCTGCTTGGCCTGGAGGCCGCCAACGGCCTGCAACGCCAGGGCATGAGCGTGACCGTGGTCCACGTGACCGAGGCGCTGATGAACCAGCAGCTCGACAAGCCGGCCGCGCTGCTGCTGCAAAAAGCGCTGGAAGCGAAAGGCCTGAAATTCATGATGGGCGCGCAGACCGAGGAAATCCTAGGTCCTGACCGCGTGACCGGCGTGCGCTTCAAGGACGGTACTCTGATCCCGGCCGACCTGGTGGTGATGACCGCCGGCGTGCGACCGAATATCGAGCTGGCGAAATCGGCCGGCCTGCATTGCGAACGCGCCATCGTGGTGGACGACACGCTGCAAACCTACGACCCGCGCGTCTACGCCGTGGGCGAATGCGTGCAGCACCGCAGCGCCACCTTCGGCCTGGTGGCGCCGATCTGGGACCAGGCGCGCGTCTGCGGCGCCCACCTGGCCGGCGCCGGCGTGCGCCGCTATGTACAGCAAACCTCGCCGACCCGCCTGAAGGTCACCGGTGTCGATCTGTATTCGGTCGGCGATTTCGTCGGCGGCGAAGGCAGCGAAGACCTGGTGTTGCGCGATGCGCGCCGTGGCGTCTATAAGCGCCTGGTGATCAAGGATGGCCGCGTCACCGGCGCCGTGCTGTATGGTGACGTGAAAGACGGTCCCTGGTATTTCGGTTTGATCCAGAACCGCGCCGATATTACGCCGATCCGGCAAACCCTGTTATTTGGCGAGGCCCTGTCCAACCGGGCCGCGTGATTTTAAAGCGAGAAGCATCTTGAACCTGTCCACCGACCATCTGGCTGTCCGTACCACTTGTGCATACTGCGGCGTTGGCTGCGGCGTGCAGGCCACGCCGCTGGCCGACGGCACGATCGCCATCGCCGGCGACAAGCAGCACCCGGCGAACAAGGGACGCCTGTGCGTCAAAGGTTCCGCGCTGGGCGAAACGGTGGGGCTGGAAGGCCGACTGCTGTATCCGCAGGTACGCGAATCTGATGGCCTGCGCCGCGCATCGTGGGACGAAGCGCTGGACAAAGTGGCCGGCGCCTGGAAGACCATCATCGCAGAACACGGCCCGGATGCGGTGGCGCTGTACGTCTCCGGCCAGTTGCTGACCGAGGACTACTACGTCGCCAATAAACTGATGAAGGGCTATATCGGCAGCGCCAACATCGACACCAACTCGCGCCTGTGCATGTCGTCCGCCGTGGCGGGTTACAAGCGCGCCTTCGGCGAAGACCTGGTGCCGGTCTGCTATGACGACCTGGAACTGGCCGACATGGTGGTGCTGGTCGGCTCCAACACGGCGTGGTGCCATCCCATCCTGTTCCAGCGCATCCTCAAGGCCAAGGAGGCGCGCCCGGAGATGAAGCTGGTGGTCATCGATCCGCGCCGCACCGCCACCTGCGAGCTGGCCGACATGCACCTGCCGGTCAAGGCCGGCACCGACGTCTGGCTGTTCAACGGTCTGCTGAGCTACCTGTCGCGCATCGGCGCGGTCGATCCGCGCTTCATCGCGCAGCACACCAACGGCTTCGACGCCGCGCTGGAAGTAGCCAACGTCGATTGCAGCGACCCTGCCGTGGTGGCCAAGATCTGCCGCATCGAACTGCCGGTGCTGCTGGAGTTCTACGAACTATTCGCCGCCACCCGCAAGACCATTACCGCCTACTCGATGGGCGTGAACCAGTCCTCGGCCGGCACCGACAAGGCCAACGCCATCATCAACTGCCACCTGATCGGCGGCCGCATCGGCAAGCCGGGCATGGGACCGTTCTCCATCACCGGCCAACCGAACGCCATGGGCGGGCGCGAAGTGGGCGGCTTGGCCAACATGCTGGCCGCGCACATGGACCTGGAGCGCGCCGAGCACCGCGAAGTGGTGCAGACCTTCTGGGAATCGCCGGCCATGGCCGACAAGGGCGGCCTGAAGGCGGTGGACCTGTTCAAGGCCATTGAAGAAGGCAAGGTCAAGTCGGTATGGGTGATCGCCACCAATCCGGTGGTCAGCCTGCCGGACGCCGACCAGGCACGCCGCGCGCTGGAGAAGTGCGAGCTGGTGATTTCGTCCGACATCATGCAGAACACCGACACCACCGCCTATGCCGATGTGCTGCTGCCGGCGCTGGGCTGGGGCGAGAAGGATGGCACGGTCACCAACTCCGAGCGCCGCATCTCGCGTCAGCGCGCCTTCCTGGCGGCGCCCGGCGAAGCGCTGCCGGACTGGAAGATCCTGTCGCTGTTCGCGCAGCGCATGGGCTACAGCGGTTTCGATTTCTGCGGCCAGCACGGCGTGTTCGATGAACACGCGCGTTTGAGCGGCTTCCGCAACGCCGTTGGCGACGTGCCGCGCGCTTTCGATATGTCCGGCCTGGGCGGCTTGAACCAGCGCGAGTACGACGATCTGGAGCCAACCCAGTGGCCGGTGCGCCGCACCGCTTCCGGCGAGCTGCAGGTGGAGATGCGTCTCTTTAAAGACAACGTCTACGCGCATGCGGACGGCAAGGCGCGCTTCATCGCCACCGCGCCGCGTGCGCCGATGCACGCCGTCAGCGAAGACTATCCGCTGTCGCTCAACACCGGCCGCGTGCGCGACCAGTGGCACACCATGACGCGCACCGGCAAGTCCGCTACGCTGGCCGACCACATCGCCGAATCCTTCGTCGACATGCATCCACAGGATGCGCTGCTGAGCGGCGTGCGTGAAGGCGAACTGGCGCGCGTTACCTCCGCCTGGGGCGCCATGGTGGCGCGCGTGCAGCACGGCGGCGGCATTCCGCGCGGCGCCATTTTCATTCCGATTCACTGGAACGGCCAGACCGCTTCCGATGCGCGGGTGGGCGCGGTGGTCAATCCGGTGGTCGACCCGGTATCCGGCGAGCCTGAGTTCAAGCATACACCGGTGCGCGTGGAGCAGTTCCGCGTCAACTGGCACGGCTTCATCCTGAGCCGCGCCGAAGTGGAGCTGGACAGCGTGGCCCACTGGACCCGCATCCAGGGCCGCGAATTTGCGCGCTACGAACTGGCCGGCCGCAACACCATCAAGAGCCATGCCGATTGGGCGCGTGAGCTGCTGGGCGTGCAGGACCTGGACGCCGACTGGCTCGAATACGAAGACCGCACCGCCGGCGTGTACCGCGCCGTACACGTGGTGAACGACCGCATCGACCAATGCATCTTCGTCTCGCCGCGCCAGGACATGCCGTCGCGCGCATGGCTGGCCAGCCTGTTCGCCAAGGAGCAGTTGAGCGAGATCGATCGCGTCGGCCTGCTGGTCGGCATGCCGGTGGAGAAGGGTGCCGATACCGGCCCTACCGTGTGCTCCTGCTTCGGCGTGGGCCGCAACACCATCTGCAACGCCATCATCGAAAAGGATTTGAAGACGGTGCCGGAAGTGACGGCCTGCCTGCAAGCCGGCGGCAACTGCGGCTCCTGCGTCCCGGAGATCAAGAAGATACTGGTACAAACGCGCGTGGAGGCAGCCGAAGCACAGTAAGCAAGGTTGTGCTTATGGTAAGCTAGACTTGTCGAACGCAACCTAGAGCGCACACATGTCTATCCGTGAAAATTTCTCCGATGCTGATATGGACCAGTGGCTCAACGAAAACCGAGTCACTGAAATCGAATGCCTGGTGCCCGACCTGACGGGCGTGGCGCGCGGGAAGATTCTGCCGCGCGCCAAGTTCACGCAGGAGCGCGGCATGCGCATCCCGGAAGCGGTGCTGGGCATGACCGTCACCGGCAACTACCCGACCGAGGACGCGGCCTACGACCGCGCCATCTCCAACACCGACCGCGACATGATCCTGCGCGCGGACCCCGGCAGCATCACGGCCGTGCCGTGGGCCATCGACCCGACCGCGCAGGTGATCCATGACTGCTATTTCGCCGACGGCACGCTGGTCGACTTCGCGCCGCGCTCCGTGCTGCGTCGCGTGCTCAAGCTGTATGCGGATAAAGGCTGGCAGCCTATCGTCGGGCCGGAGCTGGAGTTCTACCTGACCGAAAAGAACATCGATCCCGACCTGCCGCTGAAGGCGCCGATCGGCCGCAGCGGCCGTTCCGAAACCACGCGCCAGGTCTACAGCATCGACGCGGTCAACGAATTCGATCCATTGTTCGAGGACATCTACGACTACTGCGCGTTGATGAACCTCGATGTCGACACGCTGATCCACGAAACCGGCGCCGGCCAGATGGGCCTGAACTTCCAGCACGGCGATGCGATGGCGCTGGCCGACAATGTGTTCTACTTCAAGCGCACCTTGCGCGAGGCGGCGCTCAAGCACGATATGTACGCCACCTTCATGGCCAAGCCGATGGCCGGCGAGCCCGGATCTGCCATGCATGTGCACCAGAGCGTGAGCGACGTCGCCACCGGCCGCAATATCTTCAACCAGCAGGACGGCTCGCCGTCGCCGCACTTCCGCCATTACATCGGCGGCCTGCAGCGCTACACGCCGGCGGCGATGGCGATCCTGGCGCCGTATGTGAATTCCTACCGCCGCATCGTGCGCCACACGGCCGCGCCGATCAATATCCAGTGGGGCATGGACAACCGCACGGTGGGCTTCCGCATTCCGATCTCCGGCGTCGAGCAGCGCCGTGTCGAGAACCGCATCATCGGCGCGGACGCCAATCCCTACCTGGCGATGGCGGTCACGCTGGCCTGCGGCTACCTCGGATTGATCGACCAGCTGGAGCCGACCGCCATGTACACCGGCAGCGCCTACGACCATATGTACGAGCTGCCGCAAGGCTTGCCGCAAGCGCTGGACATGCTGCGGCGCGAGGACCGGCTGCGCGAAGTGCTGGGCGAGCGCTTCATCGACGTCTACACCGCCATCAAGGAACTGGAACACCAGGAGTTCATGACCGTGATCAGCCCCTGGGAGCGGGAACACTTATTGCTCCATGTTTGAGCACTGCCTTTATAATCACCGGTTTGGCAAATATTATTTTACCTTTCTAATAACATGACCATAGAGCGAGCTGCTGAACCTTTCCTCCTGATCCGCAACCTGGTTAAGGAATTCGATGGCGTCCGCGCCGTCAATGACGTATCGGTGGCGATCAACAAGGGCGAAATCTTCGCACTGCTGGGCAGCTCGGGCTGCGGCAAATCGACCCTGCTGCGCATGCTGGCCGGCTTTGAAACGCCGACCTCCGGCGCGATCACGCTGGCGGGGCAGGACATCGTCAGCGTGCCGCCTTACCAGCGCCCGATCAACATGATGTTCCAGTCGTACGCGCTGTTCCCGCACTTGTCGGTGTGGGACAACATCGCCTTCGGCCTGCGCCGCGACGGCCTGCCGAAAGACGAAATCGCCGCGCGCGTGGAAAAGATGCTGGGATTGGTGCAGCTGACCGACTACGCCAAGCGCAAACCGCACCAACTGTCGGGCGGCCAGCAGCAGCGCGTGGCGCTGGCGCGTTCGCTGGCCAAGCGTCCGCAGTTGCTGCTGCTGGACGAGCCGCTCGGCGCATTGGACAAGAAACTGCGCGAACGCACCCAGATGGAACTGGTCTCCATCATCGAGGAAGTGGGCGTAACCTGCGTGATGGTCACCCACGACCAAGACGAAGCCATGAGCATGGCGACCCGCATCGCCGTGATGAGCGCGGGCCGCATCTTGCAGGTGGGCGCTCCGGACGAAATCTACGAAACGCCGAACTGCCGCTTCGTGGCGGACTTCATCGGCAGCGTCAACCTGTTCAACGGCAGCGTGGCGGTGGATCAACCGGATCACGTGATCATCGATACGCCTGAAGGCAAGCATTACGTCACCCACGGCATTACCGGCACCATGGGCATGCCGGTGTCGGTGGCCGTGCGTCCAGAGAAGATCGCGGTGCAGGCCGAGGCGCCGACGCTGGAGCAGCGCGCCAACGCGGCCGAACATGGCTACAACTGCGTGCAGGGCACCATCACCGGCATCGCCTACTTCGGCAACGAAACCAGCTACCACGTCACGCTCGACAGCGGCATGGTGGTCAAGGTCTCGCGCACCAACGCCGCGCGCCACGACGAATCGGCGCTCAAGCGCGATCAGCGCGTGTACGCATGGTGGGATGGCGCCGACGTCGTCGTGCTGACCAGCTAAGGCAGGGTGGACATGAAATCCCTCAAGAACCTGCTCAAGCATCCGGGGCGTTCGGCGGTGATCGCCGTGCCGTTCCTGTGGCTGGCCTTTGCTTTCCTGATTCCGTTCCTGATCGTGCTGCGCATCAGCTTCGCCGACCTGGACTCCGGCGACGGCGGCCCCTTCGGCACCTTGATGACGGTGGTGGACGGCGTGCTGACGCTGAAGATCAAGTTCGGCAACTACCTGTTCATCGCGCAGGACGAGCTGTATGCGATCACCTATCTGAACTCGATCAAGTTCGCCGCGATCACGGCGGCGCTGTGCCTGGCCATCGGTTATCCGTTCGCCTACTTCATGGCGCGCGCCAAGCCGGCCATCCGCCCGGTGCTGCTGATGCTGGTGATGATGCCGTTCTGGACCTCCTTCCTGCTGCGTATCTACGCGTGGAAGGGCATCCTCGCCAACAACGGCATCCTCAACAGCTTCCTGTTGGACCTGGGCATGATCTCCGAGCCGCTGCAGCTGATGAACACCCAGTTCTCGCTGTTGATCGGCATGGTGTACGCCTATTTGCCGTTCATGATTTTGCCGCTGTACGCCAACCTGGTGAAGATGGACGTGCGCTTCATCGAGGCGGCGGCCGATCTTGGTGCGACGCCGTGGCAGACCTTCTGGCGCATCACCGTGCCGCTGTCGAAGTCCGGCATCATCGCCGGCACCATGCTGGTGTTTATCCCGGCGGTGGGTGAGTACGTGATTCCCGAGCTGCTGGGCGGCCCCGAGACCTTGATGATCGGTCGCCAGCTGTGGGATGAATTCTTCACCAATAACGATTGGCCGCTGGCGTCCTCGGTGACGGTGGTGGTGATCCTGCTGATTCTTGTGCCCATGGCGATCTTCAATAAATATCAGGCCGAGCAGGAGGCGCGCAAATGACCCAGTTACTGCATCGTTGGTTCGGGCGCGGCTGGCTGTCGCTGGGCTATCTGTTCCTCTACATTCCCATCGTGGTGCTGGTGGTGTTCTCGTTTAACAGCTCGCGCCAGGACATGGTGTGGAGCGGGTTTTCGCTGCAGTGGTATGCGGCGCTGCTGAACGACCAGGAGATCATCAGCGGCTTCGGGCTGTCGCTGCGCATCGCGCTGCTGACGGCATGCGGCTCGGTGGTGCTGGGTACTTTTGCGGCGTTTGTGCTGGACCGCTACCAGCGCTTCACCGGCCGCACGCTGTTCACCGGCATGGTGAGCGCGCCGCTGGTGATGCCGGAAGTGATCATCGGTTTGTCGCTGCTGCTGATGCTGGTGTCGGTGCAGAAGATGTTCGGATTCCCGGAGCGCGGGCTGGTGACGATCTGGCTGGGCCATACGCTGCTGGGCATGGCCTACGCGACGGTGGTGGTGCAATCGCGCCTGCGCGAGATGGACAAGTCGCTGGAGGAAGCGGCCATGGATCTGGGCTGCCGCCCGTTCCAGGTGTTCTTCCTGGTGACGCTGCCGAACATCAAGCAGGCGCTGGGTTCCGCTTGGCTACTGACGTTCACGCTGTCGCTGGATGACGTGGTGCTGTCGGCCTTCCTGTCCGGCCCCGGTTCATCGACCATGCCGATCGTGATCTTCTCGCGTGCGCGCCTGGGCCTCGATCCGCGCGTGAACGCGGTAGCGGCGCTGACCATCCTGGTTGTGTCGATCGCCGTCATCGCATCGAGTCTCTACATCGCCCGCGCCGAACGCCGACGCTCGAAACAGATTTCGAGCGCCGCCAAGGGGTGATGGGGCAAGCAGCGCCAATTATCGCCGACGCTCTTTACGGCAGCACCTCGGCGGCGATGATGGCGCCTAGTTGCACGCCATAGTCGGTAATTTGCTCCGGCGTGCAGTAGGCGTAACCCACCAGCAGTCCGCGCCGCATCTGCGCCTTGAGGTAGTAGGTGGACAGCGCCTTGACCGAGATGCCCAGCGCCGCCGCGCGCTGCGCCAGCACCACATCGTCCACCGTGTCGGGCAATTCGACCACCAGGTGCAGGCCTGATTCTTCCTTCGATATGGTGACGCTCTGCGGCAGCTGCTGCGCCAGCATGCGGCGCAGCAGTTCGCGCCGCGCGCCGTAGGTCTGGCGTATCTTGCGCACGTGGGTGGAGAAGTGGCCTAGCGCGATGAAGTCCGTCAGTGTGGCCTGCACCGTCAGCTGGCCGGGCCGCTGCAGGTCATACAGCGCGCTGCGGAACGCGTCGATCAGCGCCGGTGGCACCACCAGGTAGCCCACCTTGATGCCGGGGTAGAGCACCTTGGAGAAGGTGCCCATGTACAGCACGCGGTCCGCGTTGTCGAGGCCTTGCAGCGCTGCCAACGGCCGGCCGGTGTAGCGGAATTCGCTGTCGTAATCGTCTTCCAGTATCCACGCGTCCTTGCGCACCGCCACGTCCAGCAATTCGCGGCGGCGCGCGAGGCTCATCACCGCGCCGGTGGGATACTGGTGCGAGGGCGTGACGTAGATCAGGCGCGGCTTGCTGGCCAGGTCGGCCGCCGACAGGGCGATGCCGTCGTTGTCGACGGTGATGGGCCGCAGCCTCAGTTCGCGCGCCTGGAACGCGCGGCGCGCGCCCCAGTAGCACGGGTCTTCCACCCACGCGGTGTCGCCCACATCGGCCAGCAATTGGGCGCACAGGTCCAGCGATTGCTGGGTACCTGCGGTAATCAGCACCTGTTCCACTTCCACCTTCACCGAGCGCGACATGCGCAGGTACTCGGTGATGGCCTGCCGCAGCGGCAGGTAGCCGCCGGACTGGCCGTAGTCCAGCAGGTCGTTGCGCGCTTCGCGCCAGACGCGGTTCTGCAGCCGCTGCCACAGCTTGAACGGGAACGATGAGAAGTCCGGATCGCCCGGCGCAAAAGGCTGTATCTCGAACTGCGGGCCGGCCGCGTAGCTGGTCAACTGCTGGCCGCGACGCGACAGGCGCACCGTTGACGGTGTGGCGGCGCGCTGTTGTGGCGCCGACCCCACACCGCGCATGCTGGCGCTGTGCGCCTGCAAATCGGCCACATAGGTGCCGCTGCCCGCCGCGCTGGTCACATATCCCTCGGCCGCCAACTGCTCGAACGCGGCAATGACCGTATTGCGCGAAATGCGCAGATCCCGCGCCAGATCACGGCTGGACGGCAGTTTGCTGCCCGCGCCCAGCCGCTGCTGGTGGATCGCGGCCTTGGCCGCCTCGTAAAGCCGGCGTTGCTGCGGAAGGCGGGGATGGAAGCCGGATTGCGCCAGCGCGGACGCCAGCAGGTCGGAAGTAGGAGACATCAAAAAAGTGGTTCTATCTAATATCAATAAGTGGCACTCTACATGATACCAAAATAGGCATATCATTTAGTTAAATCAAACAGATGAAAGCTTCTATGCGTAGCCCTGTCGTTTTGGTTCCCGCGTGCGTCAACCAGATAGGCGCACATCCGTATCACACCGCGCAGCTCAAGTACGTGGCCGCCGTGGCGGACGGCGCGCATTGCACGCCGCTGATCGTGCCGGCGCTGGGCGCGGCCACCGACTTTGAAGCGTTGCTGGCGGTGGCGGACGGCGTGATGCTGACCGGCTCACCGTCCAACGTCCATGCCGGCCTGTATGGCGAAGAGGTGCTGGACCCCACACTGCCGCAGGACGCGGCGCGCGACGCCACCACGCTCCCGCTGATCCGCGCCGCCATCAAGCGCGGCATTCCACTGCTGGCGATCTGTCGCGGCTTCCAGGAAGTGAATGTGGCGCTGGGCGGTTCGCTGCACCAGGCGGTGCATGCGGTAGCCGGCATGGCCGATCATCGCGAAAACAAGGAACACACACTGGACCAGCAATACGCGCCGTCGCACCGCGTGCTGCTGGACCCCGGGGGGCGCATGGCGCAGATCCTCGACGGCGTGGCCGAGATCAAGGTCAACTCGCTGCACGGGCAGGGCATCAATCGCCTGGCGTCGGGCCTTGTGGCAGAGGCGCGCGCCGACGACGGTTTGGTGGAAGCCTACCGCGTGGCGGACGCCAAGGGATTTACGCTCGCGGTACAGTGGCACCCTGAGTGGCGCTTTTCCGAGAATCCGGACTCCGTCAAATTATTCAGAGCCTTTGGCGACGCTTGCCGCGCCTACAAGGCCATCCGATAAAAACAAAAGAGAGAAGCAAATGGCAATTCGAGAAAATTTTACCTACACCGATATGGACCTGTGGCTGAACGAGAAGCACGTCACGGAGATTGAATGTTTGGTGCCCGACCTGACCGGCGTGGCGCGCGGGAAGATCCTCCCACGCGGTAAATTCACCCAGGAGCGTGGCATGCGCATTCCTGAAGCGGTGCTGGGCATGACCGTGACCGGCAACTACCCCACCGAAGACGCGGGCTACGACCGCGCCATCTCTAGCACCGATCGCGACATGATCCTCAAGGCCGATCCCACCACCATCACCATGGTGCCATGGGCCACCGATCCCACCGCGCAGGTGATCCACGACTGCTATTTTTCCGATGGCCGCCTGGTCGACTTCGCGCCGCGCTCCGTGCTGCGCCGCGTGCTCAAGCTGTATGAGGACAAAGGCTGGAAGCCTGTGGTGGCGCCAGAACTGGAGTTTTACCTCACCGCCAAGAACGCCGATCCGGATCTGCCATTGAAACCGCCGATCGGCCGCAGCGGCCGCGCCGAAACCAGCCGCCAGGTCTACAGCATCGACGCGGTGAACGAGTTCGATCCGCTGTTCGAAGACATCTACGATTACTGCGAGTTGATGAACCTGGACGTGGATACGCTGATTCACGAAATCGGCGCCGGCCAGATGGAGATCAACTTCCTGCACGGCGATCCGTTGGGACTGGCCGACAAGGTGTTCTTCTTCAAGCGCACTTTGCGCGAAGCGGCGCTCAAGCACGATATGTACGCCACCTTCATGGCCAAGCCGATGGCGGGCGAGCCGGGTTCCGCCATGCACGTGCACCAGAGCGTGGTGGATGCGAACACCGGCAAGAACATCTTCAGTTCCGAGGACGGTTCCGCCTCGCCGCTGTTCAAGCATTACATCGGCGGCCTGCAGCGCTACATGCCGTCGGCGATGGCGATCGTGGCGCCGTATGTGAATTCGTACCGCCGCATCGTGCGCCACACGGCCGCGCCGATCAACATCCAGTGGGGTATGGACAACCGCACCGTGGGCTTCCGCGTGCCGGAATCGGGCGTGCAGGACCGCCGCGTGGAGAACCGCATCATTGGCGCGGACGCCAATCCGTATCTGGCGCTGGCGGTCACGCTGGCCTGCGGCTACCTCGGCATGGTCGACCAGCTGGAGCCGACGCCGATGACCACCAACAGCGCCTACGACCTGAAGGTCGAACTGCCGCAAGGCCTGCCGGAAGCGCTGCAGCTGCTGCGCCGCGAGGACAAACTGCGCACGGTGCTGGGCGACCGCTTCATCGATGTTTACGCCGCCATCAAGGACCTGGAGCATCAGGAATTCATGACCGTCATCAGCCCGTGGGAGCGCGAGCACCTGCTGCTGCACGTTTAAGCGAGGACACACCATGAGCGACTACGATACCGCCGCCATCCAGAAGCTGGACGCGGCACACTATATGCACCCGTTCACCGACCACAAGGCGCTGGGCGAGAAGGGTGCGCGCGTGATGGTGCGCGGCGAAGGCATCTATCTGTGGGATTCGGAAGGCAACAAGATCATCGACGGCATGTCCGGTCTGTGGTGCGTGAACGTGGGCTACGGCCGCACCAGCATCTCCAAGGCAGTGTATGAGCAGATGGAGACGCTGCCGTTCTATAACAGCTTTTTCAACACCACCAACGTTCCGGCGGTGAAGCTGGCGGCCAAGCTGGCGCAGATTTCGCCGCCGCAGTTCAACCACGTGTACTTCACCGGTTCCGGCTCGGAAGGCAACGACACCAATCTGCGCATGGTGCGCCGCTATTGGGATGTGCGTGGCTACAAGGATCGTCACACCATCATCAGCCGCCACAACGCCTATCACGGCAGCACGGTGGCCGGCGCTTCGCTGGGCGGCATGTCGGGCATGCACGAGCAGGGCGGCTTGCCGATTCCCGGCATCGTGCATATCGGCCAGCCGAGCTATCTGGAATCCGGCAAGGGCATGACCGAGGACGAATTCGGCATCGAGGCCGCGTCCTGGCTGGAGAAGAAGATCCTCGAAGTCGGGCCTGAGAAAGTCGCGGCCTTCATCGGCGAGCCGATACAGGGCGCGGGCGGCGTGATTATTCCGCCTGCCACCTACTGGCCAGAGATCCAGCGCATCTGCGACAAGTACGAAATTTTGCTGATCGCCGATGAAGTGATCTGCGGCTTCGGGCGGCTGGGGCGCTGGTTCGCATCGGAGCTGTTCGGCATCAAGCCTGACCTGATCACGTTTGCCAAGGGGGTCACGTCCGGCTATGTGCCGTTGGGCGGTGTGCTGGTGGGCGACCGCGTGGCCAAGGTGCTGATCGAGCAGGGTGGCGAGTTCAATCACGGCTTCACGTATTCCGGCCACCCCGTCGCTTGCGCGGCGGCGCTGGAGAATATCCGCATCATCGAGGATGAAAAGCTGATCGAGCGCGTGGCCAATGAAACCGGGCCTTACCTGAAGAAGCGTTTCGCCGAACTGGCCGATCATCCGC
Organism: Duganella paludis; assembly: GCF_054461335.1. Taxonomy (NCBI): domain Bacteria; kingdom Pseudomonadati; phylum Pseudomonadota; class Betaproteobacteria; order Burkholderiales; family Oxalobacteraceae; genus Duganella; species Duganella paludis. The sequence continues at coordinate 2,346,166 of NZ_CM136922.1, read as the reverse complement.
TGGTGGGTTACGCCGACAGCTGCGGCTTTGTGGCCGGCTTGAATCTGGTGCGCAGCAAGGGCGCCACGGTGCACGAGAACGTGGCGTTCGATGAATCGCTGGCCGTCGGCATGGTGTGCCGGGGCTATATGTTCAACAACGGGATGATCATGCGCGCCGTGGGCGACCGCATGATCATCGCGCCGCCGCTGGTGATGACCACGGCGCAGATCGACGAGATGGTGGCGCAGATACGCCACTGCCTCGACCTGACCTACGCCGACATCAAACAGCGCGGCTGGCTGTAAGGAGAATCTTATGGGTATATGGCATGACAAGGCCGCCGCTTTGCAGGCAGACGGCCGCGCCTTCATCGGCGGTGAGCGGGTGTGGGCGAAATCGGAACAGCAGTTTGAAAACCTGTCGCCTATCGATGGCCGCTCGCTGGGCATGGTGGCGCGTTGCGATGGCGCCGACGTGGACCTCGCCGTTGCGGCGGCGCGCGCGGCGTTCGAGGACGGCCGCTGGTCCGGCAAGTCGCCGGGGCAGCGCAAGCGGGTGTTGATCAAGTTCGCGGATCTGATGCAGAAGTACGGCCCCGAGCTGGCGTTGCTGGAGACGCTGGACATGGGCAAGCCGATCAAATACAGCCAGAGCGTGGACGTGGGCGGCGCCGCCAACTGCATCCGCTGGTATGGCGAGGCGATCGATAAGATCTACGACGAGATCGCGCCGACGGCGGCCAGCAGCCTGGCGCTGATCACGCGCGAGCCGGTGGGCGTGGTGGCGGCCATCGTGCCGTGGAATTATCCGATGCTGATGGCGTCCTGGAAGATCGGGCCGGCGCTGGCGGCGGGGAATAGCGTGGTGCTCAAGCCGTCCGAAAAGTCGCCGCTGACGGCGCTGCGGCTGGCGGAGATCGCGCTGGAGGCGGGCGTGCCGCCGGGCGTGTTCAATGTGCTGCCGGGGTATGGCGCGGAGGCCGGTGCGGCGCTGGCGCTGCACATGGACGTGGATTGCATCGGCTTCACCGGCTCCACGCGCGTGGGCAAGCAGATCATGCAGATGGCGGGGCAGTCGAACCTCAAGCGGGCGTGGACGGAGTTGGGCGGCAAGTCGGCCAACATCGTGTGCGCAGATTGTCCGGACCTGGATGCGGCGGTGGAGGCGGCCATTGGTTCGATCTTCTTCAACCAAGGCGAGAGCTGCAATGCGCCTTCGCGTTTGTTTGTGGAGGAGTCCATCAAGGAGCGCTTCCTGGAGAAGGCGCTGGCCATGGTGCCCGCGTATCAGCCGGGCGATCCGCTGGACGAGAACACCGTTATGGGTGCGATTGTCGATGCGACGCAGCTGAAAACGGTGATGGGGTATATCGAGGCCGGCAGCGCAGGTGGTGCGCGCTTGCTGGCGGGCGGCAGGCAGGTGCGCGCGGAAAGTGGTGGCTACTATGTTGAGCCGACCTTGTTCGATCAGGTGGACAGCAGCATGACCATCGCGCGCGAGGAGATCTTCGGACCGGTGTTGTCGGTGCTGAGTTTTACGGATGTGCAGGATGCCGTGCGACAGGCCAACGCCACGCCTTACGGTTTGCACGCGGCGGTGTGGACTTCGGATTTGAGCAAGGCCATCCAGACCTCGCGCGCGCTACGTGCGGGCACGGTGCACGTCAACCAATACGACGGCGACGATATCACCGTGCCCTTCGGCGGCTACAAGCAATCGGGCAACGGCCGCGATAAATCCCTGCACGCCTTCGATAAATACACCGAGCTGAAAACCACCTGGATACAGATAGGTTAGAAGCAGTGTTCCAGCGCCGGGAAGCTGCCGTCTTTGACGGCGGTGACGTAGGCGGAGATGGCGGCGTCGATGCTGGTCTGGCCGTCCATGAAGTTTTTCACGAAGCGCGCTTTGCGGCCCGGGAAGACGCCCAGCAGGTCGTGCATCACCAGCACCTGGCCCGAGCAGTCCGGACCCGCGCCGATGCCGATGGTCGGTATCGCCAGCAGGTCCGTGACTTCTTTACCCAGCGCCGATGGAATCGCCTCCAGCACCAGTAGCGAGGCGCCGGCCGCTTGCATCTTCAGCGCGTCTGATTTCAGCAGGTCGGCGCTTTCGGTGGTTTTGCCTTGCACCTTGTAGCCGCCCAGCTGGTGCACCGATTGCGGCGTCAGGCCCAGGTGCGCGCACACTGGAATCGCGCGGTCGGTCAGGAATTTGACGGTGTCGGCCAACCATGCGCCGCCTTCGATCTTGATCATGTGCGCGCCGGCCTGCATCGCCTGCACGGCGTTGGCATACGCGGTTTCCGGCGTGCCGTAGGCGCCGAACGGCAGGTCGGCCACGATCATCGCGGACTTGGTGCCGCGCGCCACCGAGGCGGTGTGATAGACGATGTCGGCGACGGTGACCGGCAACGTCGATTGGTGGCCGGCGCAGACCATGCCCAGCGAATCGCCGATCAGCAGGATCTCAACGCCGCAGCGGTCCATCAGCGAGGCGAAGCTGGCGTCGTAGCAAGTCAGCATGGTGATCTTTTCACCGGCCGCGCGCAGCGTCGCCAGCGTGTTGACGGTGACTGCTTTGGTGACGGCCGCTTTGGCCGGTGCAGGTGCGTTGGCGTCGGCGAGCTTTTGGCTCGCTGCCAGTTCGGTTCCTTGCAGGTATCCAGACATGATAAATCCTTTTATTTAGAGAGGGCTGACGCCCTGGTCGGCCACGCCGGCGGCATATTGCGCCGCCGCGCCGTGACCTGGAATATGGATGGCCGGCGCCAGTTCCAGCAACGGCACCAGCACGAAGGCGCGCTCGGTCATGCGCGGATGCGGCACCGTCAGCGTGGAGGTGTCGATTACCGCGTCGCCGTACAGCAGCAGGTCGAGGTCCAGCGTGCGCGGGGCGTTGCGGTAGGGGCGTTCGCGGCCGTGTGCCTGTTCGATGGCTTGCAGCGCCTGCAGCAGCGCTTCGGCGTTTAAGGTGGTGGCGATGCGCGCCACGGCGTTGATGTAGTCGTCGCCGCTGGAGTCGATCGGCGCGGTGCGGTACAGGCCCGATGCCGCCATCAGCGTGCAGCCGGGCTGGCGCTGCAGGCGGTCCAGCGCGTCCAGCACGTTGGCGCGGGCGTCGCCCAGGTTGGCGCCGATGCCGATGTAGGCGATGGTGAAGCCGAACGGCGCCTGGTCATCCTTGAGGCTTGCAGGCCCGAGGCCTGCGGTTGTGACGGTGTGCATGATGCGGTGACGGTAGTTTAGTCGTCGCCATTGTGGCCACCATGGCCACTGCTGCTACCTTCGCCGCCGCCGTCGGCGCCTTCGCCACGGCCGCTGCGGCTACGGCCGCCGCGACGCGGGCCGCGTTTGCGTTTTGCGCCACCAGCGCCACCGGCGCCGCTGGCACCACCGGCGTCACCGCTGCGGCCAGCAGGCTGGTTGGCGGTGACGATCAGGTCTTCGCGCGATCCTTCGTCGCTTTCGTAGAAGGCGGTCCACCATTCGCCGATTTCGGCGTCGATCTCGCCCGAGGCGCAGCGCAGCAGCAGGAAGTCGTAGCCGGCGCGGAAGCGCTGGTGTTCCAGCAGCTTGTGCGGCGACTTGCCGGTGCGGCGCTCGAAGCGCGGCTGCATGGCCCAGATGTCGCGCATGTCGGAACCGATCTTGCGCTGCAAGGCCAGCTTCTCGGTCTGCGAATCGAGCACGTCGTCGGCCGCCAGATGCAGCGCCGGAATGGTCTGCTCGCCCGCCGCGCGGTAGGCTTCCCATTTTTCCAGCACCTGGTGCCACAGCAGCGAGGCAAACAGGAAGCCCGGCGACACGGTCTTGCCGGCGTGGATGCGGGAATCGGTCGATTCCAGCGCCAGCGTCACGAACTTGAAGCCCATCGGCTGTTCCAGCACCACGTCCAGCAGCGGCAGCAGGCCGTGATGCAGGCCTTCCTTGCGCAGCTGCTGCAGGCAGGCCAGCGCGTGGCCGCTCATCAGCAGCTTGAGCATTTCGTCGAACACGCGCGCGGCCGGCACGTTGTTGATCAAAGGCGCCATGACCTTGATCGGCGCACCGGTGTGCGGCTCGATCGAGAACTTCAGCTTGGCGGCGAAGCGCACCACGCGCAGCATGCGCACCGGGTCTTCGCGGTAGCGCTCTTCCGGCACGCCGATGATGCGCAGCGTCTTGGCGCGGATGTCTTCGATGCCGCCGTGGTAGTCCAGCACCTGCTGGTTGGCCGGGTTGTAGTACATGGCGTTGATGGTGAAGTCGCGGCGCTCCGCGTCTTCCGCCTGCGAGCCGAAGGTGTTGTCACGCAAAACGCGGCCGTGTTCATCCTTCGGCGCGCTGGCCAGCGTGGTGCCGCGGAAGGTGGTCACCTCCAGCAGGTCCTGGCCGAACATCACGTGCACGATCTGGAAGCGCTTGCCGATGATGAATGCGCGGCGGAACAGGCGCTTTACCTGCTCGGGCGTGGCGTTGGTGGCGATGTCGAAGTCTTTCGGCTTCACGCCCAGCAGCAGGTCGCGCACGGCGCCGCCGACGACGAAGGCTTCGAAGCCGGCTTCCTGCAGGCTGCTGGTGACGCGCACGGCGTTGTTCGACAACAGGCGCGGGTCGATGCCGTGGGCGTCAGGCCCCAGCACCACCGGCGTGTTCGCGTCGCGTGCCGCTTTACTCTTGGTGCCGAGGATTTTGCGGATCAGTTTCTTAATCATTGAATAGGTCAATTAATGGCCAGCCATTCGCGGCGGCGTGCGTTTTCAGTTTTTCGTTGGGGTTGGTCGCCACCGGATGGCTGACGATGGACATCAGCGGCAGGTCGTTGTGCGAATCGCTGTAGAAGTGGACGGTGTCAAAGTCTTCCAGCGTCTTCCCCATTTTTTCCAGCCAGGCCTTGGTGTGCACGATCTTGCCCGCGCCCTGCGTCGGCGTGCCGAGCAGCTTGCCGGTCAGGTTGCCCTCGGCGTCCGTTTCCGGCATGGCCGCGATCAGGTGCTCCACGCCCAGCGCCTTGGCAATCGGCGCGGTGACGAAGTGGTTGGTGGCGGTGACGATGGCCACCAGGTCGCCGGCGTCGATGTGCTTCTTCAGCAGCGCGCGCGCCGCCGGATGCAGCGCCGGCGTGACCACTTCGGCCATGTATTGCGCGTGCATTTCATCCAGTTTGGCGCGCGGGAAGGCGGCCAGGGTGCCCAGCGTGAACTCCAGGTATTCTACCGGATCGAGCGTGCCGGCCTGGTATTGGGCGAAGAAGGCGCGGTTGCGGCGGTCATATTCGACGGCGTCGACGGCGCCGGTACGCACCAGGAACTGGCCCCATTCGAAGTCGGAGTCGATCGGCAGCAGGGTGTGGTCTAAGTCAAAAAGCGCCAGGTTCATTCGATTCATCATTCTTTCGCTTCAGCCTGCAGCCACTCGCGCAACAGCGGCAGAGTGATGGGGCGTTGGGTTTCAAGGGAATACTGGTCCAGCGAATCGAGTATGGTCGACAGCGACCGCATGTCGCGCTGGAAGTGGGACAGCAAGTAGGGTATCACGCCGGCCGACAGCGTCAAGCCGCGTGCGGCGGCGGCGGCGGCCAGGGCAGCGCTCTTTTCCTCGTCGGTCAGGCCGTGGATGCGGTAGATCAGGCCCCAGCCCATGCGTGTGCGCAGGTCTTCGCGCACCGGCAGCACGGCCGGCGCCACGTTGCCGCTGCAGACCATCCAGGCGTTGTTGGCGCGGATTTCGTTAAACAAGGCGAAGGCGTCGATCTGCGCCAGCGGCGACAGTTTTTCGCAGTCGTCCAGCAGGTACAGGTCCACCTCGGGCGAATACACGAACTCCGACTCGATGGAAAACGGCGAGATATAGCGGGCGCGCGCCTGCTCGGCCTCGGAGCCGCTGCTGGCCAGGGCCTTGAGCAGGTGCGATTTGCCGACGCCGACGGCGCCCCACAGGTAGGCGAAATGCTCGCGCGACGTGCGGCTGGCGAATTGCTTCATCAGCGCTGCCGCTTCGGCATTCTGTCCTACCTCGAAGGAGGCGAGGCTGTGCGTGGGTTCGGCCCCTAAATCGAGCACCAGTTGTTTCATGGCGTTCGCCTTGTGGTCTTTTGCATAACGTTTTCGTGATTCACATCATGCATTATAAAAGCTGCTGCTCAGATAGTGGCGACGCAAGTGATTAAAGGCCACCATCAGCACCGCCGAAGCGGGCAAGGCCAGCAGCACGCCGACGAAGCCGAACAGCTGGCCGAAGGCCAGCAGGGCGAAGATGACGGCCAGCGGATGCAGGCCGATGCGCTCGCCCACCAGGCGCGGCGTCAGGAAAAAGCCTTCCAGCACCTGGCCGATGCCGTAGATGACGGCCACCGCGATCACGCCGCTCCAGTCGGTGAACTGCAGCACGGCCGAGATCAGCGCCAGGATCAGGCCCAGGCCGAAGCCGAGGTAGGGAATGAACACCAGCAGGCCGGTGAGGATGCCGACCGGCAGCGCGACGTCGAAACCGGCAATCGCCAGCGCCACCGAGTAGTACACGGCCAGCACCACCATCACCAGCAATTGGCCGCGCAGGTATTGCGCCAGCAGGGTGTCGACTTCGCGCGCCATGCCCATGGTCGGTGCGATGTAGCGGCGCGGCACGCAGCCGGCCACGCGCGCCAGCATGGCGGGCCAGTCCAGCAGCAGGTAGAACAGCACCACCGGCACCAGCGTCAGCGTGGCCAGCCAGCCCAGCACGGCGGTGCCGCCGACGCGCACGGAATTCAATACGGCGCTCCAGATGGCGTCGCCGCTGGCGGCCAGTTGTTCGGAAGCCAGCTGCTTGATGCCGGCGCTGTCGAGCCGCACCTTGACGCCCATCTCCTGCAGCTTGGGCGCCAGCATGTCGTTGGCCTTGGCCAGGAAGGCCGGGATCTGCGCCTGCAGCAGCGGGATTTCTTTTTGCAGCACCGGCACCACGATCAGCACCATGGCGATCAGGGCGGCGAAGAACAGGACCACCACGATGGCGACCGAGGCCGCGCGCGGCATGCCGAAGCGGCGGCCGAAGCGGATGCGGTCGAGCCGGTCGACGCCGGGATTGAGCGCGTAGGCGAAAATCGCGGCCGCCAGGAAGGGCGTCAGGATGGGCCCGAGCGTGATCAACAGGAAGATAAATGCCGCCCATACCGCCAACCAGAATGCCGTTTGCTTTTGCTCTACCGTGAGGGGAAATGGCATGGAGGATGAATTCGATGGTTAAAAAGGCGGTTGGACGGGGCAACTTTGATAAAATAGCGGATTGACCGGGTTGTTGCGCTGGTTTCTGCGCTTTTTGTGCCATTTAGTTGATTAAACTGCACGAAATAGGTCTCCGCCTTCTATTTTACCGCCTCCGCTGCCAAATACACCATGAGCCAAACTTCTAATGTTTCCCTGTCCTACCGTGACGCCGGCGTCGATATCGACGCAGGTGACGCCTTAGTCGAAGCGATCAAGCCTTACGCCAAGCGTACCCTGCGCGAAGGCGTGCTGGGCGGCTTGGGCGGTTTCGGCGCCATGTTCGAGATCAGCAAAAAGTACAAGGAGCCGGTCCTGGTGTCCGGCACCGACGGCGTGGGCACCAAGCTGAAGCTGGCGTTTGAGCTGAACCGTCACGACACGGTCGGCATCGACCTGGTGGCCATGAGCGTCAACGACATCCTGGTGCAGGGCGCCGAGCCGCTGTTCTTCCTCGACTACTTCGCCTGCGGCAAGCTGAACGTGGCGACCGCGACCGACGTCATCAAGGGCATCGCCCAGGGCTGCGAACAAGCCGGCTGCGCGCTGATCGGCGGCGAAACCGCCGAAATGCCGTCGATGTATCCGGACGGCGAGTACGACCTGGCCGGTTTCGCGGTGGGCGCGGTGGAAAAATCGAAGATCATCGACGGCACCAAGATCGCGCCGGGCGACGTGGTGCTGGGCCTGGCCTCGTCGGGCGTGCACTCGAACGGTTACTCGCTGGTGCGCAAGATCATTGAAGTGTCGAAGCCGGACCTGGAAGGCGACTTCCACGGCCGCAAGCTGGCCGACGTGCTGATGCAGCCGACCCGCATCTACGTCAAGCCGTTGCTGGCGCTGATGGAATCGATGGAAGTCAAAGGCATGGTGCACATCACCGGCGGCGGCCTGGTGGAAAACATTCCACGCGTGCTGCAGCCTGGCCTGGTGGCCGAGCTGGACGCGGCATCGTGGACCATGCCGCCGCTGTTCCAGTGGCTGCAACAGCACGGCGGCGTGGCCGACGCGGAAATGCACCGCGTGTTCAACTGCGGCATCGGCATGACCGTGATCGTCTCGGCCGACAACGCCGCAGCGGCCAAGGCCCAGCTGGAAGCGGCCGGCGAGACCGTCTACACCATCGGCAAAATCCGCGCCCGCGTGGGTGACGAGCACCAGACCATCGTCGTGTAAGCTGTAGCTTCACGCCGAAAAAGCGGACCACGCCACCGGCGTCGTCCGCTTTTTTTATTGGAGGAGGCCATGGACAGGCAAGAATTGGTTGCAACGCTGAGGCAGCGCTTGCCGGGCTTGCTGGCGGTGTATGTGTTTGGCAGCCGCGCAGGTGAGGCTGCGCGCGCCGACAGCGATCTTGATTTGGCCGTGCTGGTAGACGGGACGCTGGCGCCGCTGGCCACCTGGGATCTGGCGCAATCGCTGGCGGCGCTGACCGGATACGATGTGGATCTGCTCGACCTGCGTGCGGCATCGACAGTGATGCAGCACCAGGTCATCACCACCGGCACGCGCCTGTGGCATAAAGATGCGCAAGCGCAGTTCTACGAATGCCTGATCCTGCGCGAGAAAATAGACCTGGACTTTGCCCGCGCCGGCCTGCTGAAAGACATCGAGCGCGAAGGGCGGATATATGGCCGATGACGTCATCATTAACAAAGCCGCATCCATCGAGCGCTGCGTGATGCGCGCGCGCGAGGAATACTTCAAGGATCCCGCGACCTTCGGCGGCGACCTGACACGCCAGGATGCTGCGATTCTGAATATCCAGCGGGCATGCGAGGCGGCGCTGGATATCGGCCATCATCTGATTCGCCGGGAGCGCCTCGGCTTGCCGCAGAGTGCACGCGACGTATTTGACCTGCTGGCCCAGACCTCATGGATAGATGCAGCGTTGGCGGACTCGCTCAAACGCATGGTGGGCTTTCGCAACGTCGCGGTGCATAACTATCAGGCACTGCAACTGCCGATTACCATCGCCATCATCGAAAAGCACCTGGATGATTTCTTGAACTACAGCCAGAAAATCATCCAGCACGATGTTTAGTTGCGTGGCGGCGGCGGCGGTGGTGGCTGGCCGCCTTCAGGCCAGGCGGCCAGGACGTCGCCCATTTTCTTGCAGGTGGCTTTGACCGTTTCGTTATTGCGGCCCTTGAACTCGACTTTGGCGCCTTCGGCCTTGCCTTTGCAGGCGGCGACGGCTTCCGGCGGTGGACCGGGCGGCCGTCCGTCCGGTGGATTGTTTTGCGCCGACGCGCTCAGCATGCCGCTGGCCAGGGCCGCGCATACCATCCAGTGCTTGATAACTTTCATGAAAACTCCTGAAAAAAAAATGAATAGCCATTGTCTGCGGACAGCCTGTTATCTGCGGTCAAGGCGCTGTAAAGACCGGTAAAATTTAAACGAAGCCAGGCGCCATAGCAAAGCGATTGGCAAAAATTCGCGTTTAAGGGTATGCGAACAACGTTTCCGCTCATCGTGCTGAGATATGATGACGGCCAATACCAATTGCCATATACGCTTCACCTCAATCATCATGAGAGACCCACACGTCGTTAGCTTGAAGTACACCCTGTTAGTGCCGGCCGATCTAATTTACCAGGGTGTTCCTACGGTAAAAGTGTCGCATGCTGAGTTTCACGCCGAGCTGAATAATGGGAATTTAGAGGTAGTGATGGATGCTCATTTTAAATCTATCCAAGCTGCTCAACGCCCAGTTGATGCTTATTTACGGGCTTGGGAAGTAGACGCGCATCTTCAAGGACATAAGATTAAATTTTCGTTTCTGAGTGGTGAAGTTATTGACCGTGATCCCGTATTGAACGGCACCGTATTGGCATCGGCTACATGCGTCATTTCTTCTTCGTTCACCGTAAGCGGAAATATTACTGTGCGCCCACGCGAGTATCCTGCACCGCCGGGATGGACTAATGTCTCTAATTTAGCTCATCGTATGTATGACCGCTTCGTGACTTACCAAGAGAAACGAGAATCGATTTTCACATCAGGATATTACTGCCTAACGGAATTGCAAGAAGCTGGCGGCGGCTCGCTGCAACGCAAAGGACGGGAGCCGGCAGCGACACGTTTTAAGATCGATCTGAATGTTCTACGCGCGTTAGGAACGTTGACCTCGGAGCGCGGTGGAGCTCAATTTGCCAGAAAAGCGGGCGCACCAGAGGCAACGCCAGTAGAGGCAGCATGGCTGGCCGCAGCTATACCGAAAATTATTCATCACGTCGCGCGCGTTGAGGCTGGCGTCGACGTGAGTGTTTTGACGATGGAAGAGCTGCCTCCACTTCAGTGAGTGTTTGCTCCTACGATCAGGTATACCGGAAGCATCGGCACCGGAGGATCATGATTACTATGCACCCTGGCGAATATCTGTCTCTGTCCTATGTCGAACCATACAAAATTAGTTCGGCCGAGTTGTCGGAGCGATTGGGGCTGTCTGTGCAGGTCATTGATGGACTGCTGGCGGAAGAAGTGGATCTGACGGGGGAGATGGCGGTTCGGCTTGAGTTGGCTTTTGGTCGTTCAGCCGAATCCTGGCTTGGCATGCAAGCCGATCACAGCCTGATGCAGGCACGAAAAAAGGTCGACCCCGGCACCGTTCGACCTTTTATATTTCCACCGTGCGCGGACGCGGCTTAGCCGCAAGCTAGCGCTTGAGGATCTTTTTCACCGGCGCCGGACGCAGGCGGAAGGCGTCGGGCATGCCGGAGCCGAGCAGGGGACGCAGGTACATGCGGAAGGCGTCGGTGACGTCGGTGCCGCTGGCGCTGATGAACTCGTCCTCCATCACGCGCGTTTTGCCGGCCACGTCGCTCAGGGCCATCAGTTCGTAGTCGACCGAGTAGAAGCCGGTGCGCTTGATCGCCACCGAGCCGTCGCGCCCGCCCCACATGGCGAACTGCACCGCCTTTTCGCCCACTTCACGCGCCTCGCGCTGGTCGACGTCCGAGACGCAGCCGATGAAGGAGCGCTGCAAATAGCCGAAGGTATCGCCGCGCACGCGCTTGATGCCGAGCTTGGCCTTGATTTCGTCGCACAGCAAATCGGCTAGCGCGCCGGTGCCGGACAGCTGCACATTGCCGTGCGCGTCGCGCTCGACTTCCTTGGCCAGCAGCGAGGCGATGGCCTCGCCCGAGGCATCGTGGATGCCTTCGGAGACCGCGATCACGCAGCGGCCGTAGCGTTCATACGTGGCCTTCACATCGGCCAGGAAGCGCTCCAGCGAAAACACGCGCTCGGGCAGGTAGATCAGGTGCGGGCCGTCGTCCGGGAATTTCTTGCCCAGCGCCGAGGCGGCGGTGAGGAAGCCGGCGTGCCGGCCCATCACCACGCCCACGTACACGCCCGGCAGCGCGGCGTTGTCGAGGTTGGCGCCGGCGAAGGCCTGGGCCACGAAGCGCGCGGCCGAGGGAAAGCCCGGCGTGTGGTCGCTGCCGACCAAATCATTGTCGATGGTCTTGGGTATGTGCAGGCAGCGCAGCGCGTAGCTGGCGGCCTGCGCCTGCTCGCTGACGATGCGCACCGTGTCGGACGAGTCGTTGCCGCCGATGTAGTAGAACTGCTCGATCTGGTGCGCCTGCAGCACCTTGAAGATCTCCTTGCAATACGCCTCGTCCGGCTTGTCGCGGGTCGAGCCGAGCGCGGAGGAGGGCGTTGCCGCCACCAGCTCCAGGTTGTGGCTGGTTTCGCGCGTGAGGTCGACCAGGTCTTCGTTGACGATGCCGCGCACGCCGTGCATGGCGCCGTAGACCTGGGTGACGTCGCGGAAGCGGCGCGCTTCCAGCACCACCCCCGCCAGCGACTGGTTGATGACGGCGGTGGGTCCGCCTCCCTGTGCGACCAGAATTTTTCCCGACGACATGCTCGCTCCTCCGTGGTGGTTGAAAGGCTTGCTGCTGCACCGAGACTATAGCGCGATCTTCAGGGCTTGCCGATATTCTTGTCGAGGAAACGCTCGACCCGGCCCCAGAAGTCCAGCCGGTTTTTCACCAGCCGCCAGCCATGACCTTCTTCTTCGTACCACACCCATTCTACGTTGGGATTGGTCTTGCGCACGGCGTCGTAGAACAGGCTGCCGTGAATCATGGGCACGCGCTGGTCGACTTCGCCGTGGGCCAGCAGCAGCGGTTGCTTTAGGCGCATTGCTTGTTGCAGCGGTGAGGTGGCGTTGAGCTGGGCCGCATCCTTCTCCAGATCGCCCACCAGCACCGGAAATCCGTATTGCTTGTAGACTTCGCCGAGGTCGGACTTGCTGCTCCAGTGTCCCTTGTTCCACATTGGGATATCGGTCACTCCCATCCAGGACACGCCGCACTTGTATAGTTCCGGGTCATTAATCAACCCCATCAGCGTAGCGTAGCCGCCGAAGCTGCTGCCGGCGATGCAGATGCGTTTGGGATCGGCGTAGCCTTGGGCAATCGCCCAGCGCGCGCCGTCAGCGATATCGTCCTGCATTTTTAAACCCCATTGTTTCCAACCGGCGGTGAAGTGCTTCAGGCCATAGCCCCGGCTGCCGCGATATTCGGGCTCCAGCACGGCATAACCGCGCGATGCGAGGAATTGACTATCCGCATCCCAGTCCCAACTGACGCCGCGCACATAGGGGCCGCCGTGCACCAGTACCACCAGCGGCAAGGACTTGCCTGATTGTCCGCGTGGCAAGGTGAGGTAGGCGGGAATCTCCAGGCCGTCACGTGCCCGGTAGCGCACCATGGTTTTGGGCGACATCTGCTCGGCCGTGATGCCGGGCCGCGCGCGGCCCATAATCTTCAGCTTGCCGGTCTTGGCGTTGTACAGGCTAAATACGGGCGGCTGCACGTCGGAACCCGAAGTCACCAGGACCGTGTCGTTCTTCGCCCGACGCCCGATGCTAATCATATTGTTGGTACCCGGCAGTATCGCGTCGACCGCCTGCTGGATCGCTTTCATGCGCTCATCGACCCAATAAGTGCCGCGCGCATCGATCTCGTAGGTGAAGCCCAGGATCTTGGAGTCGTCGGCGATCATCTCGCCGTCGAAGTCGTAGCCGGGCGTGCTGATCACCGGCTTGTCGCTGAGCGTGCGCTTGACCAAGTCGTAGCGGAACAGCGCGCTTGAGCCGTTCAGTCCGGCGGTCACATACAGATCGCCATCAGGGCCGAAAAAGCGCGGCGTGAAATATTCGCCGATGCCGTAGATTTGCTGCTTGTGCAATGGTTCCCAAGGCTGTCCGTTGTCATCCCGGTAGTAAATGGAGCGCTCGTCGCGCACCGAGGCGAAGGCGATGCGCGGCACGCCTTTTTGGTCCACCAGCCAATCGTCGTTGTAGCGTGGACGGTCGATGTTCGTGGATTTGCCGGTCAGGGTATCCAGGCGTATCAGCGCGCCGCCGCGCTGCATGTAGACGAATTCGGAATCTTGAGCCCCCCATTGCCCCGCCAGTTCACTGTCGACCTCCAGCTTGGATAATTGATTGAAACTATAGTCGTGCTGCCCCTGACGGATCAATCGCGTCCGCATGCTACCGTCGTAGTTGGCCGCGAACAATCCAGGCCAGAAGTACATCTCACCTGCGGCGCGGTTCAGGTCGGTCAGGGTGTAGACCAGGCGCTGGTCGCTGATCCAATTAAAAAAATCCACGTCGGAATCGGCATAGGCGCCTACCACTTTCATCTCGCCGCTATCGGTATCGACGGTGATCAGATACACGCGGCCCATGGGATTGGCGACCGCCGCCGCGATGTGGCGGCCATCCGGTGACAGCTTAACTTTCCGCATTGCTGGGTTGTCGAAAAACGCGCTCAGCGGGATCGGCGCGGCCAGCGATACGCACGGCACCAGCAGGACGCAGGTGCTCAGCATCAGGACTTGCAGCAGCTTTCTCATGGGGTGTGCTTGCCGATATTCTTGTCGAGGAAACGCTCGACCCGGCCCCAGAAATCGATGCGGTTCTTCGGCAGCGACCAGCCGTGGCCTTCCTCGCCGTACTCGATCCACTCGACGTTCGGGTTGCCGGGCTTGACCGCGTCGCGCAGCTTGAGGCCGTGGTTGAGCGGCACGCGCCGGTCGGCGCCGCCGTAGGCCAGCAGCAGCGGCTGCTTGATGCGGGATGCCTGCAGTAGCGGCGAGGTGGCTTTCAGCTGTTCCGCATCCTTGACCTGGTCACCGATCAGCAGCGGCATGCCGTACTGCTTCCAGTCGTTCGACGCGTCCGAGCTGTAGAACCAGCCGCCGTCGTACATCAGGTTGATGTCGCTCACGCCCACCCAGTTGATGCCGCATTTGTACAAGTCCGGGTCCTTGATCAGCCCCATCAGGGTGGCGTAGCCGCCGTAGCTGGCGCCGGCGATGCAGATGCGGCCGGCGTCCGCATAGCCTTGCGCCACCGCCCAGCGCGCGCCGTCGGCGATGTCGTCCTGCATTTTCAGGCCCCACTGTTTCAAGCCGGCGAGGAAATGCTGCTTGCCGTAGCCGGTGCTGCCGCGGAACTCCGGTTCCAGCACGGCATAGCCGCGCGAGGCCAGGAACTCGGCATCGGCATTCCAGTCCCAGCTGCCGCCGCGCACCCATGGGCCGCCGTGCACCAGCATCACCAGCGGCAGGTTCTTCTGCGCGCCGCCCGGCGGCAGGGTCAGCCAGGCTGGAATCTGCAGGCCGTCGCGCGCCTTGTAGTGGACCAGCTCGCGCGGGCCCATGTCGCTGGTCTTGATCTGCGGCGCCAGGCGGCCCACTTCGCTCAGGCGCTTGCTCTCGGTGTTGTACACCAGGGTGCGGCGCGGTTGCTTGTCGGACGACGATTCCACCAGCACCCACGCGGTTTCCGGCCGGGTCGGCGGGGTGAGCAGATTGACCGCCCCGGGCAGGCGCTGGTCGATCTGTTCCTGCAGCGCCTTCATGGCGGGATCGAGCCATACCGTGCCCTGGGCGTCGGCATGGATGCGCACCCCGAGCAGGCGCTGCTTGTTGAGAATCAGGTGGCCCTTGAAGTCGAAGCCGTCCAGTTCGATCAGGTGTTGGGGCGCGAGCTTTTGGTTCTTCAGGTCGTAACGGTACAGCGCGCTGGTGTCGCGGCCGGCGTTGCTGACCACGTACAGCGTGCCGTCCGGCCCGAAGGCCAGGGGCGTGAAACTGCTGTCGAGACTGAAGGCTTTGTAGCTGACCAGCGTGCGCCACTGCTGACTGGCGGGGTCGCGGTACAGCAGGGCGGCATTGTCCTTGTCCCGCGTGGTCAGCAGGCGTGGCTCGCCGTCCTGGTCCAGCAACCAGTCGCGCGCCAGTCCCGGATGCTCGACCGGCTCGGCCTTGCCGTTGCGGGTGTTCAGGCGTAGCAGGTCTTCGGTGGCGCCGATGTCGTTGCTGAAGCCGGCGTCGACAACGTAGACGAAGTCGCTGTTCTGCGCACCGTACTGGTCCAGCATGAAGGTGTGCCACGGCAGCAGGTCGCGGTTGTCGTCGTTGCTGCGGATGAACTCGTTGCGGCGCAGCGCCAGTTGCCGGAAGTGCTTGCCGTCGCGGTCGACCACGTACAGTCCCGGCGCGTAGCGCAGGTCACGCTGGCCGCTCGCCTTGTCGGCGGTGCTGAACATCAGGCGCTCGTTGTTGACCCATTGCGCCTTGCCGATGTCGGTGTCGGTGAACTGCGCCACCATGGTGGCTTTCAGGGTGTCGAGTTCGACCACGGCCAGGCCGTCGCGCTTGTCGTTGGCGCCGATGAAGGCGGCCAGGTAACGGCCGTCGGGCGAGAGCATGGCGCCGTTGAAGGCGGAGTTGTCGAAGAAGGCGGCGATGGGCGGCGGTGTTGCGGCGTGCGCGTGCGCGGCCGCCAGCAACAGCACCGCCAGTACTTGATGGGAAAACTTCAACGTGCAGCTCCAATTTGCTTGTCCAGGAATTTCTCGACGCGGTTCCAGAAATCGATGCGATTCTGCGGCAGGCGCCAGCCGTGTCCTTCTTTTTCGTACATGACCCACTCGACGTTGGGATTGCCCGCCTTGACGGCGGCCAGGAATTTTTCGCCGTGGTACAGCGGCACGCGGTGGTCGTCGCCGCCGTAGGCCAGCAGCAGCGGCTGCTTGATGCGGGCAGCCTGAGTCAGCGGGGAGGTGGCGCTCAGTTGCGCGGCATCGCGTTGCGGGTCGCCGACCAGCAGCGGCGCGCCGTAGGTCAGCCAGCGCTCGCTCATGTCAGACACCGCGCTCCAGGCGCCGTTGTAGAGCAGATTGATGTCGGTGACGCCGGCCCAGTTGACGCCGCACTTGTACAGGTCGGGATCGTTCACCAGGCCCATCAGGGTGGCGTAGCCGCCGTAGCTGGCGCCGGCGATGCAGACGCGCTTGCCGTCGGCGCTGCCCTGGGCGATGGCCCAGCGGGCGCCATCGGCGATATCGTCCTGCATCTTCAGGCCCCATTGCTTCCAGCCGGCGTGGAAATGCTGCCAGCCATAGCCGGTGCTGCCGCGATAGGCCGGTTCCAGCACCATGTAGCCGCGCGAGGCCAGGAACTGGGCGTCGGCATTCCAGCCCCAGTCGCTGCCGTGCACATACGGGCCGCCGTGGACCAGCACCACCAGCGGCAGGTTTTTCTTGGCCGCGCCGCGTGGCCAGGTGATCAACGCCGGAATGCTCAGGCCGTCGCGCGCTTTATAGCGCACCAGCTCCTGCCGGCCCATCTGCTCGGGACGGATGGCGTCGTGGCTGGCGCCGACCTTAACCATCTTGCCGGTCTCGGTGTTGTACACCACGTACACCAACGGCTGCACGTCCGAGTAGCTGGCCACCAGCACCCACGGCGCCTGCGGCCGGCGCGGCAGGGTGATCACGTTCACCAGACCGGGCAGCAACTGGTCGACTTTTTCCTGCAAGGCCTTGCCCTTGGCGTCCAGCCAGGCCACGCCTTCGACGTCGGCGCTGTAGCGCACGCCGACCAGCTTGTTGTCGCGCACGACCAGGGTGTCGTCGCCGGAGGGCGAGAAGTCGGGCTGGAAATCGTAATCGGCCATCTCCACCAGCGCATCGGCGGCGGTGTGCCGTTTGGCCGGGTCGTAGCGGTACAGGGCGTTCTTGTCGCTGTCGCGGCGGGCCGAGACGTACAGCGCGCCGTCCGGGCCGAAGCCGACCGGGGCGAAAGTGTTGGTGCCGTAGGCTTCGCTCTCCAGCAGCTTGCTCCAGCTCTCGCCCTCGCGCAGGTAGACCACATGCTGCTTGCCGATGTCGTTGATGGCCAGGCGTGGTTCGCCCTGCTGGTCCAGCAGCCATTCGCTGGCCTGGCCGGGGCCGGCCACGGCGGTGGTGCGGCCGGTGACCGTGTTCAGGCGCAGCAGCGCATTGTTGGTGACCTCGGTGTAGATCGGATTGAACTGCGGCCTGGTGACGTAGACTTCATCACTGTCCTGCCTGCCGGGCTGGCCCAGCAGAAAGTGGTTCCAATCCAGCAGGCGGTCCTTGATGACGCTGCCGATTTCCGGGCTGCCGCCCTGGCGGTAGTCGGTCTTGCTCAGCTGCTTGTAGCCGCTGCCGTCGCGGTTGACGGCGAACAGGCCGGGAGCGTGGCGGTCGTCGCTGTAGGTGAGGCGGCGGTCGAAGCCGTTGAACACCAGGCGGTTGTCGTTGACCCACTCGAAAAAGGCGACGTCGGCATCGGCGAACATGGCCACCACCTTGACGCTCATGTCGTCCAGGTTGAGCACCGACAGGCGGTCGCGTTCGCCCGGCCGCGATACCCGCGCGGCCAGGTAGCGGCCGCTTGGGGAGAGCTGCGGCGCGGCGAAACGGCTGTTCTCAAAGAAGGCGCTGGCCGGTGGCGCTTCGGCCGCCTGCGACCGCGCCAGCGGCCAGGCGCAGACCGCCAGCAGCAAGGCCGCCCTGAAACAGGACGAGGTATTCATGGTGACGGTCCGGATGCTTTTTCTCATGGCATTACTGCGCGGCGCCGATGTTTTTATCGAGGAATTTCTCGACGCGGCCCCAGAAGTCGATGCGGTTCTGCGGCAGGCGCCAGCCGTGGCCTTCGTCCTCGTACTCGATCCACTCGACGTTCGGATTGGTTTGCTTGACGGCCTTGTAGAACTTGGTGCCGTGTGGCAGCGGCACGCGCATGTCGGCGCCGCCGTAGGCCAGCAGCAGCGGTTGCGTGACGCGCGCCGCCTGCACCAGCGGCGAGGTGGCCTTGAATTGCTCGGCGTCCTTGACCTGATCGCCGATCAGCTGCGGCATGCCGTACTGCTTGTAGTTCTCCGGCATGTCGGAGGTGAAATTCCAGCTGCCGTCGTACAGCAGGTTGATGTCGGTGACGCCGACCCAGTTGACGCCGCATTTGTACAGGTCCGGATCATTGATCAGGCCCATCAGGGTGGCGTAGCCGCCGTAGCTGGCGCCGGCGATGCAGATGCGCTTGGCGTCGGCATAGCCCTGGGCGATGGCCCAGCGCGTGCCGTCGGCGATGTCGTCCTGCATCTTCAGGCCCCATTGCTTCCAGCCGGCGACGAAGTGCTTGACGCCGAAGCCGGTGCTGCCGCGAAACTCCGGCTGCAGCACGGCGTAGCCGCGCGAGGCCAGGAACTGCGCGTCCGGGCTCCAGCCCCAGCTGTCGCCGCGCACATACGGGCCGCCGTGCACCAGCACCACCATGGGCAGATTCTTGCCGCCGCCTTGCGGCAGCGTCAGCCAGGCCGGGATGGTCAGGCCGTCGCGCGCCTTGTAGTGCACCAGCTGTTCGCGTGCCATCTCGTTGGGCTTGATGGCCGGATGGGTTTCGCCCACCAGGGTCAGCTTTTGCGTTTCGCTGTTGTACAGCATGGTGCGCTTGGGCCAGATGTCGGCGTAGGCGGTCACCATCACCCACGGCGATTCCGGCCGCTTCGGCAGGGTCAGCATATTGATCGTGTTGGGCAGCATGGCGTCGACCTTGTCCTGCATGGCCTTCATGGCCGGATCGAGCCAGGTGGTGCCCATGGCGTCGGTCAGGTGGTGCACGCCGACCAGCTTGTTGTTGCGCATGATGAGCTGGCCGTGGAAGTCATAGCCGTCCAGCTTGACCAGCGGCTTGTCCGACAGCTTGCCGGCCGCCAGGTCGTAGGTGTAGACGGCGGTGACGTCGCCCTGGTAGGTGGAGGTGACGTACAGCGTGCCGTCCGGACCGAAGGCCAGCGGGCGGAAACGCGCGCCCTTGCCGGTATAGCTGTCGAAGTCGCCCAGCTTGCGCCAGGCCTTGGTGGCCGGGTCGCGGTAGTACATGCTGCTGGTGCCCTTGTCGGCGGTGATGGTCAGGCGCGGCTCGCCCTGGTAGTCGAGCAGCCAGCTGTGGCTGTCGCCGGGACGGTCCACCACGGTGCCGATGCGGCCGGTGACCGTGTTCAGCCGCACCAGGTTGACGTGGTTGAGCTGGCCAGGGCCGCTGAGGTTGCGGTCCTGCACGTAGATGTAGTCGGAATCCTGGGCGCCTTCATCGTTGAGCAGGTAGGTGTGCCAAGGCAGCAGCTCGCGGGTGCCGAGCGCGCTGCTGGTGGTGATGAAGGCTTTGCCGTCGCGCATGGCCAGTTGGCGGAAACCGCTGCCGTCGCGGTTGATGGCGTACAGGCCGGGCGCGTAGCGGATATCGCCCTGCGCCAGGTCCTTGTCGGTGGCGGTGAACACCAGGCGTTGGTCGTTGACCCAGGCGTAGCGGCCGATGTCGGCGTCGCTGAAATTGCCCACCACCTTGACCGCGTTGGTCGCCAGGTCCACCACGCCCAGCATGTCGCGCTTGGTCTTGCTGCCGAGGCGCACCGCCAGGTATTTGCCGCTCGGCGAGAGCACGGCCTCGCTGAATTCCGGGTTGTTGAAGAAGTCGGCGATGGGCGGCGGCGGCTTGCCGGCGGCGGCCGCCATGGCGGAGCTGCACAGCAGGGCGCCGGCGCAGGCGACGGCACGCAGGAAGTGATGGAGGCGCATAGGTCGGATTGTGAAATTGGTAACCTGGGCACAATAGCACCAAGTTATCAAATCCGCCACTCCACGCTTGTATATTAATGTTGTTACGGTGCGCGGAGGTAGTCGACCAGCGCCGCCGTCTGCGGCCCCGGTGCGCGCGTCATCAGGCTGACCGCGACGATGGTCAACAGGCCGGCCGGCACGCCGAAGATGCCGGCCGAGATCGGCGCGATGTGGAACCACTGGTTGGCCGCGCTGCCGCCCAGCACCGGGTTGGTGTGCAGCATGTAGTAGATGCAGACCAAAAAGCCGACCGTCATGCCGGCGATGGCGCCCTGGTGGTTGGCGCGCTTCCAGAACACGCCCAGCACCAGCGCCGGGAACAGCGTCGAGCCGGCCAGCGAGAAGGCCGCGCCCACCAGCGACAGGATGTCGCCCGGCTTGGTCGAGGCGGCGTAGGCGGCGATGAAGGCCACCGCCAGCAACAGCAGCTTGGAGATGGTGACGCGCTTTTGCGTCGAGGCGCCACGGTCGACCAGCTTGTAGTAGACGTCGTGCGACAGCGCGTTGGAGATGGCCAGCAGCAGGCCGTCGGCGGTCGACAGCGCGGCGGCCAGGCCGCCGGCCGCCACCAGGCCGGAGATGACGTAGGGCAGGCCGGCGATTTCCGGCGTGGCCAGCACCAGCACGTCGGCGTCGATGGCGATTTCGGCCAGCTGCACCACGCCGTCGCGGTTGATGTCGCTGATGCTGAACAGCGGGTTGAGCTTGTCGACGTTGGCCCAGTACGAGACCCAGTTGGGCAAATGCGCGTAGTCGATGCCGACCAGCGAGTTGTAGATGTCGTACTTGACCAGCACCGCCAGCGCCGGAATGGTCAGGTAGATCAGCAGGATGAAGAACAGCGTCCACAGCACCGAGACGCGGGTGTCGTGCACCGATGGCGTGGTGTAGGAGCGCATCAGGATGTGCGGCAGCGCGGCCGTGCCCAGCATCAGGCAGAACACCAGCGCCAGGAAGTTGTTGCGCTTGATGTCGGAGGTGGTCGGATCGCCGGGGTAGGGCGTGGCGTGCGGCGTGATCGGTTCGGCGCGCTGCAGGTTCTGCTCGCGCGCTTCGCGCCACAGGCGCTCGGCCTCGTCGGCGTTTTTCGGATAGGCCACCAGCTCGCGCTCGGCGTTGCGGATTTCGACCAGCGAGGCGTTGCGCGCCTTTACGCTGTCGAGCTTGCGCTGCAGGTCGATGCGCCCGGCTTCCCAGGATGCGGGCAGGGTCTTCAGGCGCGCCTCGTCGTTGGCGGCGCGCTGGCGGAAGATGGCGCGCACTTCGGCTTCCTTCGGATCTTCCTGCAGCACGTGCTCGCGCGCGCTCAGCTGCGGCAGCAGCTTGCCGTAGGCGACCTGCGGGATCGGGTTGCCGCTGTGCTTGGCCGACAGCCACATGGCCGGGATCAGGAAGGCCACCAGAATGATGATGTATTGCGCCACCTGGGTCCAGGTGATGGCGCGCATGCCGCCCAGGAAGGAGCACACCAGGATGCTGGCCAGGCCGAGGAAGATGCCGACCGAGAAATCCACGCCGGTGAAGCGCGAGGCGATCAGGCCGACCGCGTAAATCTGCGCCACCACGTAGGTGAAGGAGACCGAGATGGTGGCGACCACGGCCAGGATGCGCACGGTGCGGGCGCCTTGGCTGGCCTGCTCGCCGCCGCCGTAGCGCTCGGCCAGGAAGTCGGGAATGGTGTACTGGGCGAACTTGCGCAAATAGGGCGCGATCAGCAGCGCCACCAGGCAGTAGCCGCCGGTCCAGCCCATGATGTAGGCCAGGCCGTCGAAGCCGTGCAGGTAGAGTCCGCCCGCCAGGCTGATGAAGCTGGCGGCCGAGATCCAGTCGGCGGCGGTGGCCATGCCGTTGAACATGGCCGGCACGCGCCGCCCGGCCACGTAGTATTCCAGCACGTTGGAGGTGCGGCTGATGACGCCGATCAGCGCGTACAGCACGATGGTGGCCAGCATGAACAGGTAGCCGATCCAGACGCGCGGCATGCCTTCCTGCTCCAGCACGGCCAGCGAGATCAAAAAGCCGGCGAAACCGATGGTGAACAGGCTGTAGTAATAGCGCAGGCGCTGGAAAAAGGTGCGGGCGGGTTTCAAGCGGCGTCCTTGTCGAGCTTTCGCATGCGCCAGGCGTAGAAGGCCAGGATGGCCAGGTAGACCAGCGAGGCGCCTTGCGCCGCCAGGTAGAACGACAGCGGCCAGCCGAATACGCTCAGGCCGGCCAGTTCGCGCGCGAAGAAGGCGGCGCAAAAGGTGGTGAGCAGCCACAGCAGCAGGAGCAGCGCGCTCAGGCGGCGCGTCCGGCGCCAATGTCGCGCGCGTGCGGATTTATCCATAGTGCGGCGGCTCCAGGTCTGGTTCCGGCGCCGCCGGCGGCAGCGGGAAGCTGAGGCGGAACAGCGCGCCCGGCTGCTTGGGCTGGGCCGCGCGTGGATTGTTGAAGATGTCGACCACGGCGCCGTGCTGCTGGGCGATCTCGCGCACGATGGCCAGGCCCAGGCCGCTGCCCTCGGCGCTGTTGCCGAGGATGCGGTAGAAGCGCTCGAACACGCGCTCGCGCTCGGACGGGGCGATGCCGGGGCCGGTGTCCTCCACTTCCAGGCAGGCGTACTCGGGTTCCTGGCGCACGCGCACGGTGACGCTGCCGCCGGCCGGCGTGTAGCGCAGCGCGTTGTCGATCAGGTTGGACAGCAGCTCGCGCAGCATGGTCGGGTTGCCGGTGATCTGCAGCGCTTGCGGTGGTGCCTCGAAGCCGAGGTCGATGCGGTGGGCGAACGAGGCCTGCACCCAGTCTTGCACCACGGTGCGCGCCAGCTCGGCCAGGTCGAGCGGCTGCATGGCGCTGCCGGTCTGCGGCTGGTTCTCGGCGCGCGCCAGGGCCAGCAATTGATTCACGAGGCGCGTCGCCGCTTCCGAGCTCTTGGCCAGCTGTTCCAGCGAGCGGTGGATTTCGCCGCGGTCGGTCTGGCGCAGGGCCAGCTCGGACTGCATGCGCATGCCGGCCAGCGGCGTGCGCATCTGGTGCGCGGCGTCGGCGATGAAGCGCTTTTGCATGTCGATGGTCAGCGACAGGCGCGACAGCATTTCGTTGAGCGAGCGCACCAGCGGCGAGATTTCCTCCGGCACCTGGTTGGAGGCGATCGGGCTCAGGTCTTCCGAGCTGCGCGCTCGGATGCGTTCCTGCAGCTGCGCCAGCGGCGACAGTCCGCGCGCCAGGGCAAACCAAACCAAAGCAAGCACGATCGGCAGCACGATGAACTGCGGCAGGATCACGCCCTTGATGATGGCGTTGGCCAGTTGGGCGCGCTTTTCCAGCGTTTCGGCCACCTGCACCAGCGCCAGTTGCGGCGTGCTGCCGTCGTTGCGTTCCAGCTGCACATAGGCGAAGGCGATGCGCACCGAGGTGCCGTGCATGCTGTCGTTGCGGAAGCGCACGCCGCCCGAGCTGGTCTTGTCCTCGTCGTCGAGGATGGGCTGCGGCATGTCGCGGTCGCCGTCGATGTGCTCGCCGCGCGGGCCCTGGATCTGGAAGTAGACGTTGTCGATGTCGTCGGCGCGCAGGATGTCGCGCGCCGAGCCGGACAGGCTCTTGATGATCTTGCCGTCGACCGCGCGCACCTGCTGGGCCAGCACGGTGACGCTGTCCTCCAGCGCGTGGTCGAAGGGTTGGTTGGCGATGGACTTGGCGACCAGGTAGGTGATGGCGATGCTCATCGGCCACAGCAGCAGCAGCGGGGCCAGCATCCAGTCGAGGATTTCACCGAACAGCGAATGTTGGATATCTTCGTCCGCCTCGGCTGGCGGCGGTTGATATTCCAGTTCGGTGGCGTCCGGTGGCGTCACTTGTTGGCGTCCCCGGCCTCGGCGCTGGCGCGTGCCGCTTCGCTGAATTTTTCCAGGCAGTAGCCGAGCCCGCGCACGGTGGCGATGCGCACGCCGCCCACTTCGATCTTCTTGCGCAGGCGGTGCACATAGACTTCGATGGCGTTGTTGCTGACTTCCTCGCCCCATTCGCACAGGTGGTCGACCAGCTGTTCCTTCGAGACCAGGCGGCCGGTGCGGGCCAGCAGGATTTCCAGCAGGCCCAGTTCGCGGGCCGACAGGTCCAGCATCTGTTCGTTGATGTAGGCGCTGCGGCCGACCTGGTCGTAGCTCAGCGGGCCGTGCTTGATGACGGTGGCGCCGCCCCCGGCGCCGCGCCGCACCAGGGCGCGCACCCGCGCCTCCAGCTCGGACAGGGCGAAGGGCTTGGCCATGTAATCGTCGGCGCCCAGGTCGAGGCCGTTGACGCGTTGTTCGATGGAATCGGCGGCGGTGAGGATCAGCACCGGCAGCAGCGAGCCGCGCGAACGCAGGCGGCGCAGCACTTCCAGCCCGGACAGCTTGGGCAAGCCCAGGTCGAGGATCAGCAGGTCGAATTCCTGGGTCGAGAGGGCGGTGTCGGCTTCCTGGCCGTTGCTGACGCAATCGATGGCATAGCCGGATTGGCGCAATGAGCGGGTCAGGCCGTCGGCCAGCACGCCATCGTCTTCGGCAAGTAAAATACGCATGTAAAACGTCTCCGGCTGCACAAGCCCCTATTCTGGCGACTTTTTGTGTTTTCGCAAAGAATTCGAAGAAATACCAAATCCCGCTTGCATTAAGCACTGTTTTTTTATACAGTGCTACCTGTACTGAACAACCCACTGGCTGAAAGCACATTATGGACGATAAAAAAGGCGTAGTACCCGCATCTGAAAAAGCCAAGGCGCTGGCAGCGGCGCTGGCCCAGATCGAGAAGCAATTCGGTAAAGGCTCCGTCATGCGCATGGACGCCAGTGCTCCCATCGAAGAAGTGCAGGTCGTGTCGACCGGCTCGCTGGGCCTGGACGTGGCGCTGGGCGTCGGCGGCCTGCCGCGCGGCCGCGTGGTGGAAATCTACGGCCCTGAATCGTCGGGCAAAACCACGCTGACCCTGCAAACCATCGCGGAAATGCAGAAACTGGGCGGCACCTGCGCCTTTATCGACGCCGAGCACGCGCTGGACGTGGGCTATGCGCAGAAACTGGGCGTCAACCTGCACGAACTGCTGATCTCGCAGCCGGACACCGGCGAACAAGCGCTGGAAATCTGCGATGCGCTGGTGCGCTCCGGTTCCGTGGACATGGTGGTGGTCGACTCGGTCGCCGCACTGACGCCACGCGCCGAGATCGAAGGCGACATGGGCGATTCCCTGCCAGGCCTGCAAGCGCGTCTGATGTCGCAAGCGCTGCGCAAGCTGACCGGCTCGATCAACCGCACCAACACCCTGGTGATCTTCATCAACCAGATCCGCATGAAGATCGGTGTGATGTTCGGTTCGCCGGAAACCACCACCGGCGGTAACGCGCTGAAGTTCTACGCCTCCGTGCGCCTGGACATCCGCCGCACCGGCTCGATCAAGTCGGGCGACGAGGTGATCGGCAACGAAACCAAGGTCAAGGTCGTCAAGAACAAGATTGCGCCGCCGTTCAAGGAAGCGCACTTCGACATCCTGTACGGCGCCGGCACCTCGCGCGAAGGCGAGATCCTGGACCTGGGCGTGGAAGCGAAGATCGTCGAGAAGTCGGGCTCGTGGTACAGCTACAACGGCGAACGTGTCGGCCAGGGCAAGGACAACGCACGTATCTTCCTGCAAGAGCGTCCGGAACTGGCGTGGGAAATCGAAAACAAGGTGCGTGAATCGCTGGGCGTGCGCGCACTGCCGCCACTGTCGACCAGCACCGTCGTCAAGCTGAAGACGGTCGACAAGGCTGATAAGGCCGACAAGGCCGACGCCGCTTAAAGCACGTCATTCCCGCGCACGCGGGAATCCATGCTGAGCACGCGTTCCATGGGCTCCCGCGTTCGCGGGAGCGACGTAAGTTGCAGAGGACTTATGGCCGCTCCACAATTAAGTCTGAAAGCGCGGGCACTGCGCTTTCTCTCCATGCGCGAGCACAGCCGGCTGGAGCTTGGGCGCAAGTTGTCCAAATACGCGGAGGAGGGCGACGATATCGACGCCCTGCTCGACTTCCTGGAAAAGAACAACTGGCTGTCGCAGGAACGTTTTTCCGAATCGCTGATCCACCGCCGCGCCGCCCGCTACGGCAACAGCCGCATCGTGGCCGAGCTGCAAAGCCACGGCGTGCAGGGCGAGGCGCTGCAGGAACTCAAGTCCGGCCTGGCCGACACCGAAATCGAGCGCGCCAACGAAGTCTGGCAGCGCAAGTTCGGCACCGTCGCCACCGATCCGCAGGAACGCAACAAGCAAATGCGCTTCCTGCTCCAACGTGGCTTCTCCCAGCGCGCCGTGCTCAAGGCGCTCAAGGGCGCCGACTTTGACGACTAGCCGCCCGCGCGATCTGTTCAAGGCGCTGGCGCTGGCAGTCTGGCTGTGGCTGCCCACTCTCGCGGTATTCAACACCGATCATTTGCGCGGCGAAGGCTTTGTCCTGGCGCTGCTTTCTTTAGCACTGCTGTCTATCGCGCTGCTGGCCGCGCCCCTGGTGGCGATACCGAACCTGCGCCGCTACTTCCTGCTGTGTTCTCCGCTGGCCTTGCTGGTGCTTCCCTATGTTTATCTGACGCTGCTCTACGGCAGCGTGCCCGGCGACGCTTTGCTGGCGTCGGCCTTGCACACCAGTCCCGCGCTTAGCTGGCAAGTGGTGTCCGCATTCGGCTGGCGCCTTGCACTCGTTCCGCTCGCCTTGCTTATATATGTACTGCTGGCGCGCTCCATTCCGCGCGACTGGACCTTGACCGGGCCGGCGCGCAAGCGTCTGCTGGCGGCGTTGCTGCTGTACGTGATGCTGGCGCTGGTCGGCCGGCAAACACTGGCGCAGCAATGGCGCTGGCCGCCGCTGCTGGAACAGTCGACGTGCAATCTCGCGTTCCCCAGCGGACTGGCGATGTCGCTGCTGCGTCTGGCTCAGCAGGAGCAGGGCGGCGGCGAGTTCGCCAGCGTGCACGGCCGTGCAGCCAATGCCGGTGAATCCGTACTGGTGGTATTGGTGATCGGCGAAAGCCTGCGCGCCGATCACCTCGGCATCAACGGCTACGCGCGCAACACCACGCCACAACTGACGGCGCTCGGCGATGAGCTGCTGTCCTTCCCCGACGTGGCCGCCACCGCCAACTGGACTCATCAGGCCGTGCCCGGCATCGTCTCATGGCGGGCGGACGCCGGGGCCAACCGCGCCAGCCTGCCGCACACTTTCGCTGAAGCCGGCTTCCGCACGGCCTGGCTCTCCAACCAGGAGCCGATACCGTACAGCCGCAGCCTCGACGTGGTCGAGCACGCGACCAGCGCACAGGACACCCACCTGCGCACCGACGACAACCTGCTGCCGTTGTTCACCTCCTTCGTGCGCCAGGCCGGTCCGCGCCAGTTCGTGGTACTGCACATGATCGGCAGCCACATTCCCTACGAAGAGCGTTACACCGCCGCCTCGCGCATCTACACGCCAACGCTGCGCGACCTTGGCGTCGAGCAACCGCTGGCGCAGCACAAACAAGCCGCCATCAATTCCTACGACAACACGGTGATCGAGACCGACCGCTTCCTGGCCCGCGTGATCGCCGTGCTGCGCGCCGAGCGCCGCCCGGCCATCCTGCTGTTTACCTCCGACCACGGCGAAAATCTGTTCGACGACGAGCGCGGCCTGTTCATGCACGCGCAAACCGGCCCCACCCGCCACGACATCCACGTGCCCCTGCTGGCGTGGATGAACGAGGCCTACCGCGTCGCCCATCCCGCCGTCATGCAAGCGTTGCGCGCCAACCACCAAAAAAAAATCAGCCACGTCGATATATTTCCCTCACTGTTGGAGGCCGGCGGCGTGCAGTGGAACGGTCGCGATGCGCGCCGCAGTCTGATGTCATCCTCCTATGAAGAGCAGGCGCGCGAGGTGATGGTCAACCTGCAAACAAGCACGCCATACGAGGCCCTGCGCTAGCCATGGCGCGCATAAAGATATGCGATGAGTTGGCATTGGGCACATGCCAAGACGGTCTTGGGTGTGCTACACTTTGCAGGTTTTTGCAGCACCGCGGGTGCGGTGGTTGTCCGTAGAAGCTGCGGCAACGTGCGTTTTTAATAAGAGAAACGCGCCAGGCTGCTAACTAATTACATGCCGCGAGAGCGGTATCGATCTTATGTCTCTGTCAACTCCAGTCATCCGACGTGCGCTGCGGCCCACGCGCGCTATTGCCGTCCCAAGCAAGGATGGCTCGCGGGATATTGGCGGCACCCCTCTGCATCAAACACCGTTTCGACCCCAATTCCAAGTCCTGTGCCCCTTGAGCGGCGCAGCGGCCAAGTTTTACCCGCGCTGGGTGGACAAAGCAGCACCGGGTAGCGCGTAGCAATATTATCTGCTTAATCATTCAACCGATTTATACACATCAGCATCAGAAGGGAAGCCAGCATGAAAATCCATGAGTATCAGGGCAAAGAAATCCTCCGAAAATACGGAGTGACGGTACCGCGCGGCATTCCGTGCCTGTCCGTTGAAGAAGCAGTGAAAGCTGCTGAAACCTTGGGCGGCCCAGTCTGGGTTGTAAAAGCGCAAATCCACGCCGGTGGCCGTGGTAAAGGCGGCGGCGTGAAAGTTGCCAAGTCGCTGGAACAAGTCAAAGAATACGCAGACCAGATCCTGGGCATGCAGCTGATCACCCATCAGACCGGCCCAGAAGGCCAAAAAGTACGCCGCCTGCTGATCGAAGAAGGCGCGGACATCAAGCAAGAACTGTACGTATCGCTGGTTACCGACCGCGTGACCCAGCGCGTTGTGCTGATGGCCTCGTCTGAAGGCGGCATGGACATCGAAGAAGTTGCTGAGTCCCACCCAGAAAAAATCCACTCGATCGCTATCGATCCAGTCGTCGGCCTGACCGACGCTGAAGCCGCCGACATCGCCGCTAAAATCGGCGTACCGGAAGGCTCGATCGCCGACGCCGTCACCAACCTGCAAGGCCTGTACAAAGCCTACTGGGAAACCGACTCGTCGCTGGCCGAAATCAACCCACTGATCGTGACCGGTTCGGGCAAGATCATCGCCCTGGACGCGAAGTTCAACTTCGACGCCAACGCGTTGTTCCGTCAACCGGAAATCGTCGCTTACCGCGATCTGGACGAAGAAGATCCAGCTGAAGTCGAAGCATCGAAATTCGACCTGGCCTACATCTCGCTCGACGGCAACATCGGCTGCCTGGTGAACGGCGCCGGCCTGGCCATGGCCACCATGGACACCATCAAGCTGTTCGGCGGCGAGCCTGCCAACTTCCTGGACGTCGGCGGTGGCGCCACGGCTGAGAAAGTTACCGAAGCCTTCAAGATCATGTTGAAAAACCCAGGCCTGAAAGCCATCCTGGTCAACATCTTCGGCGGCATCATGCGTTGCGACGTGATCGCCGAAGGCGTGATCACCGCATCGAAAGCCGTTTCGCTGCAAGTACCGCTGGTCGTGCGCATGAAGGGCACCAACGAAGATCTGGGCAAGAAGATGCTGGCTGACTCCGGCCTGCCGATCATCGCCGCCGACACGATGGAAGATGCAGCGAAGAGCGTTGTTGCCGCCGCTGCTGGTAAATAATTAAGGAACCGATATGTCTATTCTGATCAACAAAGACACCAAAGTCATCACCCAGGGTATCACCGGCAAAACCGGTCAGTTCCACACCCGCATGTGCCGCGAATACGCGAACGGCAAAAACGCCTTCGTAGCAGGCGTGAACCCGAAGAAAGCCGGCGAAGATTTCGAAGGCATTCCAATTTTCGGTTCGGTGAAAGAAGCCGCATCGAACACCGGCGCTACCGTGTCGGTGATCTACGTGCCGCCAGCCGGCGCCGCTGCCGCGATCTGGGAAGCTGTTGAAGCCGAACTGGAACTGGCGATTTGCATCACCGAAGGCATTCCAGTCCGCGACATGATGGCCTTGAAGGACCGCATGGCCAAAGCCGGCTCGAAAACCCTGCTGCTGGGTCCTAACTGCCCAGGCCTGATCACCCCTGACGAAATCAAGATCGGCATCATGCCAGGTCACATCCACCGCAAGGGCCGTATCGGCGTGGTGTCGCGTTCGGGCACCCTGACCTATGAAGCAGTCGGTCAGCTGACCGCACTGGGCCTGGGCCAATCGTCGGCAGTTGGTATCGGCGGCGACCCGATCAACGGTCTGAAGCACATTGACGTGATGCGCATGTTCAACGAAGATCCTGAGACCGACGCGGTCATCATGATCGGCGAAATCGGCGGTCCGGACGAAGCCAATGCCGCACGTTGGGTCAAAGACAACATGAAGAAACCGGTGGTTGGCTTCATCGCCGGCGTAACCGCTCCTCCAGGCAAGCGCATGGGCCACGCCGGCGCGCTGATCTCGGGCGGCGCGGACACCGCACAAGCCAAGCTGGACATCATGGAAGAGTGCGGCATCAAAGCCACCAAAAACCCGTCGGAAATGGCGCGTCTGCTGAAAGCCATGCTGTAATTTAACAGCTGCTTGAATGTGGAATAATAAAGGGGAGCCTCGTGCTCCCCTTTATCTTTTGGAGACCGCCGATTGGCCAAGCTCATCATCTCGCGCAATGGACAGGTAGAGCAACAAATACAACTGAGCAAAGAGCGCATGACGCTCGGTCGCCACCCGCGCAATGACATCGTGCTATCGCACCCGGCCGTCAGCGGCGAACATGCGGCCATCGTCACCATCCTCGACGACTCTTTCCTGGAAGACCTGCACAGCACCAACGGCACCTTCGTCAACAGCCACCGCATCGGCAAGCATTTCCTGCAGCATCAGGACCTGATCAAAATGGCCAAGTTCCAGCTGGAGTTCGTGGCCGACGGCATCCGCCCGCTGGCCGCCGCGCAGCCGGTGCTGGCCGAGATCTCCATCCTGAACGGCAACAACGCCGGCAAGCACGTCGCCCTGACCAAGCCGCAGACGACGCTGGGGCGGGCCGGCGTGCAGGTGGTGGTCATCCACCGCCATCCAGAGTTCTACACCATCACCCATACCGAAGGCGAACTGGCGCCGCTGCTCAACGGCACGGCGCTGGACCCGCAGGCGGCCGAGCGTCTCAGCCACGGCGACGTGATCGACCTGGGCGGCACCCAGATGGCGTTCCGTATTGCCTGACAATAATTGTCAGTCGCGTCCCGGATGACAAATAGTGGCGGTCCCGACTGACAAAAAACGGCAGTTTCAGGCATGTTTTGCTGAAAATTTGGGCAAAAACAGGCTGGCACACCAATTGCACTATGGTAGGTGTACCACCCAACAACGTGTTTAACCCCGAAGGAGTCGCAAAATGAAATCCATGAAAATGATGAAGAAACAGGCACAGGCTGGTTTCACCCTGATCGAACTGATGATCGTAGTCGCGATTATCGGTATCCTGGCCGCTGTGGCGATTCCTGCATACAGTGACTACACCGCCAAGGCCAAAGCCGCCAACGCGATGTCGGCGGTTGACTCGCTGAAAACCGCCGTGGCGTTGTGCGCCCAGGAAGCCGGCGGCGACGCAACGGCTTGCGTCAACGGCGCCGGCGGCATCCCTGCGGCGACCGACTTCACCAAGACCAAAGAAGTGGCCAGCGCTTCCGTCGGAGCTGGCGGCGTGATTATCGCCACCCTGGAATCGGGCGTTGGCTCGGGCATGGACGGCAAGACCATCACCTACACCCCGAAAGTGGCAGCCGGCGCATCGGCCATCACCTGGACCATCACGACCACGGTCAGCAACACGGCCGCCGCTGCCGCCATCACCAAGAACAGCGTACCTTGATGTAGCGACTGCATAAGTCTGTATGAAAAAAGCCCGGCGGGTCACCCCGCCGGGCTTTTTTACGTCCTCAAGCTCTTGAACCTAGACGATCTTCTGGCGATCGGCGATCAGGGCTTCGTAGGTCAGGTTTTGCAGCATTGTGTAGTGGACCGGATCGAGGTCGACGAACTGCACGCCGTAGGTGAACACCTGCGGCTTGTCGCCGGTGGCCGGCGTGACCACGTTGATGTTGCGGATGGTCGCATTCGGATTGACGCGCACCTGGCGGTTGCCGGGCTGGGCGATCAGGTAGAAGGACAGGCCGACCTGGTCGTCGCCGGCGGTCAGTTGCTTGGGCGACTCGATCAAGGCGCCGGACACGCTCAGGTTGACCAGGAACACCGACGTGCTGGCGCCGGAGGCCGAGGTCACCTGCGCCGGGATGTCGACCTTGACGCGCATCGCCGTGCGCAGGCTGGTGCCCTGGATGGAAACCGGGAAACTCAGGTGGGCATAGAACAAGGGACGCGGGAACACGCGCTGCACCATGCAGGAGAACGAGCACACGTTCACGCCGGAGAACACGCGGATGGTCAGCTTGTCGCCTTCATTGAGGGCGATCGGCGCGTTGTTCTCAAACGGCACCTTGACGATCATGTACTCGTCCTTGACCCAGCCGATCAGGGTCGAGAAGTGCTGGATCGGCTTCATGGTCCGGTGCGTGATGAACTGAATTCTGCCGCCTACTTGCAGATTCATCTGCTCGAACTCGTACTCCTGAGTCTTGGCTTCGCTTGGCGGAGGATTGCTACTCATTCAACTCTTTCTCGATGTGCGCAAGGTGGCCCGGAAAACGAGACCGTCAAAAAAATTGTTCCTGCGACATTAATTATATACCCGCCAAGTTTGGGTAACAATCAGGCAATACAACAGATTGCGGATTGGTCATTCTGATGGTGGCGCGTCTTGTCCGACGGCGGTTAGCTCGTGACGCTCCAGTCGCCCGACTTGCCGCCGTGTTTTTCGGTGACGCGGATATTGGTCATGACCATGCCCCGGTCCACGGCTTTGCACATGTCGTACACGGTCAGCAGGCCGACCTGGACGGCGGTGAGGGCTTCCATTTCCACGCCGGTTTTGCCGTAGGTTTCTACCTGCGCCTTGCAGTGGATGCTGGAATTCTCGGCGTCGGTTTCGAAGTCCACCGCCACCCGTGTCAGGGCCAGCGGATGGCACAGCGGCACCAGGTCGCTGGTGCGCTTGGAGGCCATGATGGCGGCGATGCGGGCGATGCCCAGCACGTCGCCTTTCTTGGCCGTGCCGCCCATGATGATGGCCAGGGTTTCCGGCTTCATGCGGATCGAACCGCTGGCGAGCGCGATGCGGTGGGTTTCCGCTTTGGCGCCGACATCCACCATGTGGGCTTGTCCGGTGGCGTCGAAATGGGTCAGGTGGTCGGTGGTCATGGCGATGGCGGAAAATGATTCATAATGTGACGCTAAGCTTTAGCGCCCGAGTTGCGGGTATCATATCACCGTGAAAGCAAATCGCTCCTCCTACTCCGGCCGCATGCGCGCCGTCGCCGTCGCCCTGCTGCTCGCCATGCCGATGGCGATGGCGCAGAACGTGCTCGCGCCTGCCAAGATCCCCAACCTGCCAGCGCTGGGCGGTACCGAGAACCAGGATTTGTCTCCGCTGATGGAGCGCAAGATCGGCGAGGAAATCATGCGCGATATCCGCCGCGACCGCGATTACCTCGACGATGGCCCCATCCTCGAATACATGAATAGCTTCGGCAATGCGCTGGTGGAGGCCCGCCCCGGCGCGCGCGGTGAGGCCAATTACAATTACTTCTTCTTCGTGGTGCGCGATCCGCAGCTGAACGCGTTCGCGCTGCCGGGCGGCTTTATCGCCGTCCACTCCGGGCTGCTGCTGCAGGCGCAGACCGAGTCCGAGCTGGCCTCCGTGCTGGGCCACGAGATCGGCCACGTGGTGCAGCGTCACATCGCCCGCTCCATCGGCCAGCAGAAGCAGGATGCGTTGATCCCGCTGGCGGCCATGATCCTGGCCGCGCTGGCGTCGCGCCAAGGTGGCGATGCCGCCATCGGCGTGTTTCTCGGTGGCCAGGGCCTGGCGATCCAGCGGCAGCTGAACTTCGGCCGCGATGCCGAGCGCGAGGCCGACCGCATCGGTTTCCAGATCATGGGCGAGGCCGGTTTCGATACCTCCGGCATGGTGGCCTTCTTCCAGCAAATGCAGGCTTCCACGCGCAATTACAGCGACCTGGTTCCAGCCTGGCTGCTGACCCACCCGCTGCCTGCCGAGCGTATCGCCGACATCCAGGCGCGCATCCGCGAGCAGCCGTACAAGCAACGTTCCGACAGCCTGGACTTTTATCTGGTGCGTTCGCGCGCCCGTGTGCTGCAGGACCAGACGTCCAGCGGCTACAACGAGACCAAACTGTTCTTCCAGGGCCAGATTCTGCAGGATAGCTGGCAGCAAAAAGCCGCCGGCCAGTACGGCCTGGCGTTCCTCAGCATGAAGCAGGGCGATGCGGTCGCGGCCCGAAGCTGGCTGGATAAGGCGCAGGAGACCGTCAACCGCCCACCGCCGGCCGGCGTGTTCGGCGCGTCGCCGCGCAGCAAGGCCGAAGCGATCTTCGCCGCCACATCGATCGAGCTCAAGCTGGCGCAGACGGACAACAAGGCGGTGCTGGCGAAGGCTGTGCAAGAGGCGGACGCTGCGCGCCAGACCTTCCCGCTGTCGCGCGGCATCGCCCACCAGTATGGCGAGGCACTGCTGGCGGCCGAGAAACTGGACGAGGCCGCCGTTTATCTGCGCGAGCAGGTGCAGTTGTACCGTGAAGACATTGAGTGCTTCGACATCCTGGCGCGTGTGTACGCCAAGCAGGGCAAGCTGGCCTTGCAGCATCTCGCGCTGGCGGAGTCGTATGCTTTGCAGGGCGGCACGCTGTCGGCGCTCGATCAGCTGGGGCTGGCGCGCAAGTCGCCCGATGCCTCGTTCTACGACCACTCGCTGATCGATGCCCGCGAGCGCGAATGGCAGGCGCGTCGCCGCGAGGAGATGGGCGACAAGGGCAAGAAGGATTTGGCGGAGTCGCGCCCGGCCTTCAAGGCCGAGCTCAAGTCGCATAGCGAGACCGACAGCGACAACCGCCTCAATCCCTACACCAGCCCGCTGGATCGCCTGCGTAAGAGCACTGATCCTATGCAGCAGGGGCCGTCGGTACGCTGACGTAGCCGAAGTGCGCCGGCAGCTCGCCGGCGCCGATGCGCTGCACGGCCACGCCGTCGAGCGTCAGCTGGCCTTCCACGCGGCCTTCCATCCAGGCCAGCAAATTTTCATCTTCCACCGCTTGGTTGTTCATGCGCAGCTGCGGCAGCACGTGCGCGAAGTCGCGGTCGTCCAGTTGCGCCACCACGGCGCCGCTGCGCAATACCAGCGCGCCGGCGTCGGTCAGCCATGCCGCTTCCAGCGGTCCCAGCGGCGCGCCCGTGTGCAGCAGCCATCCGGCCGATGGATCGGTGCGCACGATGTAAGGCGTTGCCTCCAGTTCCACATACACGCGCTGCGGGCCGTTCTGGAAATACCAACAGCCGCGTTCATCCACCGCGTAGTTGCGCGTGATGAAGCCGACCAGCGCGGCGTTGGTCAGCTTGTCGCCCGGCAGGTTCAGGTGCTGGGCGCGCTCGTCGCGCATGCGCCAGTAGCCGCGCGCATCGAGCGCCAGCCAGCCGTAGCAGTGCGGCACGTTGGGCCACTTGGCCAAGGCCTGTTTAACGATGTCATCCATGTTGTTCGAGGAAGTGGATCAGGCGTTGCGGCAGCCAGTTGATGCTGCCCGGAATGCGGCCGACGGCAAAGCCGACATGGCCGCCTTGTTCAGGATAATCCAATACCACGCGCGGGGCCGCACGTTGCGGCAGGTGGCGGCCGGGCAGGAAGGGATCGTTCTTGGCGTTCAGCACCAGGGTGGGCACGGTGATGTCGGTCAGGACGTGCTTGGCGCTGGCGCGGTGCCAGTAGTCTTCCGTGTCGCGGTAGCCGTGCAGCGGCGCGGTGACGATGTTGTCGAAGGCATACAGGTCGCGCGCGGCGTGCAGGGCGTCCAGGTCGAACAGGCCGGGGAATTGCTGTAGTTTGGCTACGCATTTCGGCTTCAGCGTTTGCAGGAACATGCGCGTGTAGACCATGTTGAAGCCGCTCGACAGCGAGGCGCCGCCCTGCGCCAGGTCCAGCGGCGCGGAGACGGCGCAGGCCGCGTCCACGAACTCGGCCTGGTGTTGCGATTCACCCAGCCAGCGCAGCAGGGCGTTGCCGCCAAGCGAGACGCCGGTGGCGTAGAATTTGCCGCCGTTGTTGCCGCCATCCTTGCCGCGCTGCGCGTGCAGGCGGCGGATGATCCAGTCGATTTCGGTGGCGTCGCCCGAGTGGTAGAAGCGCGGCGCGCGGTTGGCCTCGCCCGAGCAGCCACGGAAATGCGGCACCGCGCCGGACCAGCCGCGCGCCTGCAGCGCGGCCATCAGCGCCCGCGCGTAGTGGCTGTTGGAGGAGCCTTCCAGTCCGTGGAACAGCACCACGAAGGGCTTGCCCGGCTGGCCGTCGACAAAGTCGATGTCGACGAAGTCGCCGTCCGGCGCCTCCCAGCGCTCGCGCCGGAATTTCACCGGCGGCTTGCTGATGGCCAGCGCCGGATAAATGGTTTGCAGGTGCCCGGTGGGCAGCCAGAATGGCGCGGTGTACTTCACGGCAGGCTTCGATACGTGGCTAGTGCAGGATCTGGGCGTTCGGATCGACCGGCGCCGGACCCGGTGCGATCGATACATGATGCAGGACGATGCGCCAGCCGCGTGGCGTTTTTGCGTACACATTGGTGGCTAGCAGGTGCGCCGGCTCGCCGCTGGCGGCGGTGCCGCCTTCGACCACCGTGTGGACCGAGCTCATCAAAGTGTGGGTTTCGTGCAGTTGCGACGGCTGGATGTGCAGGCCGCCGTGCTCCAGGATGGCGGTCCAGGAGGCGCGGATCGCCGCGTGCCCGATCAGGCGCGGACCGCCCGGATGCACGCAGACCACCTCGTCGTCCTCGGCCCATAGGGCCATCAGCGCCTCCAGGTCAGCGCGGTTGAGTGCGTCGTAGAAGGCCGCTTCGGTTTCGGCGGCGCTGCCGTTGTGCGCTTTCTTGGCTGGCATGGTGGGCGCGCGGTGCTTAGTGGTGGCCGACGACGGTGCCCGGCTTCAGGCGGTAGGCGGTGCCGCAGTACGGGCACTTGGCTTCGCCGTGGACGAATTCCAGGAACACGCGCGGATGCGAGGACCACAGCGGCAT
Source organism: Duganella paludis (assembly GCF_054461335.1). Taxonomy (NCBI): domain Bacteria; kingdom Pseudomonadati; phylum Pseudomonadota; class Betaproteobacteria; order Burkholderiales; family Oxalobacteraceae; genus Duganella; species Duganella paludis. Next base: position 2,308,893 of record NZ_CM136922.1, on the reverse strand, counting down.
GGCTGGGTTAGGGCAGTGGGCCGGCAGGTCCTTGCCATCGAGTTCAACGGCGTTGGCGGTGTTTGGGGTGGTCATTGCGTGTGGCTCCAGATGGCTGAGAGAAAAGCACGATTTTAACGGATTCGCGCAGGGAGCAAAAATCGTCGGTAAAATAGCGCCTCAACAACCCCGGTCCAGCCCGCCATGTGGCAGGAATGCCACACCCATCCCATGACTGAATCGAGCAGTACAGCCGCCGCGCCCAATGTCGCGGCCCACCACGAACCCTCCTGGCGCGAAGGCCTGAAAACCGGCATGCCGTCGCTGTTCGGCATCGGCGCCTGGGGCCTGGTGGTCGGCATCGCCATGATCAAGTCCGGCATGAGCATACCGCAGGCGCTGGGCATGACGCTGGTGGTGTTTGCCGGCTCGGCCCAGTTGGCCGCTTTACCACTGATCGCCGCCGATGCGCCGATCTGGGTGATTTTCCTGACCGCGCTGGTGGTCAATCTGCGCTTTGTCATCTTCTCGGCGCTGCTGGCGCCCCATTTTTCCCACTTGCCGTGGCGCCAACGCCTGACGCTGGGCTACGTGGCCGGCGACATGACGGTGGCCCTGTTCCTGCAAAAATACCCGTCCGAGGCGCCGCAGGTCGGCAAGTTGTCGTATTTAAAAGGTCTGCTGTATCCGAACTGGGCTTCCTGGCAGATCGGCTCGATCGCCGGGATTTTCCTCGGCAGCGCCGTGCCGCCCGAGTGGGGCCTGAGCTTCGCCGGCACCTTGGCCATCATCTGCGTGATGATTCCGTTGATGGTCGGCCGTCCGGCCCTGTGCGGCGTGCTGGTGGCGGGCGCGGTGTCGGTGCTGGCGGCCGGGCTGCCTTACAAGCTGGGCCTGCTGCTGGCCGTGCTGGTCGGTATGCTGACCGCCATGGTCATTGAAGAAACCGCCGAAAAATGGAGAAGCAAACGTGGCTGATTGGGAAATATGGCTGGTCATCCTGGTGCTGGCGCTGGCCACCGCCGCCACCCGCAGCTCGTTCTGGCTGATCGGGCACCACATCACCATCCCCAAGCGGGTGCAGGAAATGCTGCGCTACGCTCCGGCCTGCGCCTTGGCCGCCATCGTGGCGCCCGACCTGATCCTGGCCGCCGACGGCCGCGCCGTGCTGGACGCCAGCAACCTGAAACTGGTGTCCGGCGTTGTCGCCACGATCTATTATTTGCTGCGACGCAATATGTTGGAGACCATCGTGTTCGGCATGGTTTTCTTTACGGCCTTGCGGCTGTTTGATGTAACTCAATAACAGGAAAATCACGTTCGGCTTGCGGTAAAATAGCGTTCTTTTTACAACTCGACCTTGGGTAGCCATGTCCGCTGTTCTGAACTTTATCCGTCTGCAAGACCTCATCGATCAAAACGCACTGCAAGGCAAACGCGTTTTCATCCGCGCCGATCTGAACGTGCCGCAGGATGATAACGGCAATATCACCGAAGATACGCGCATCCGCGCCTCCGTTCCAGCAATTAAGGCGGCCGCTGCCGCCGGCGCCAAGGTCATGGTCACGTCCCACCTGGGCCGTCCTACCGAAGGCGAATTCAAGCCGGAAGACAGCCTGGCGCCGGTCGCCGCGCGCCTGTCCGAGCTGCTGGGCCAGCCGGTCGAGCTGAAGCAGAACTGGGTCGACGGCGCCGGGCTGGAAGGCCTGCAGGCCGGCCAGGTGGTACTGCTGGAAAACGTCCGCGTGAACAAGGGCGAAAAGAAGAACAGCGATGAACTGGCGCAGAAAATGGCCGCTTTGTGCGACATCTACGTCAATGACGCTTTCGGCACCGCCCACCGCGCGGAAGCTTCCACGCACGGCATCGCCAAATTTGCACCAATCGCCGCCGCCGGTCCGCTGCTGGCCGCCGAGCTGGACGCGCTGGGCAAGGCGCTGGGTGCGCCGGCCCGTCCGCTGCTGGCCATCGTAGCCGGTTCGAAAGTTTCCTCCAAACTGTCGATCCTGAAGGCGCTGGCCGACAAGGTCGATAACCTGATCGTCGGCGGCGGCATCGCCAACACCTTCATGAAGGCCGTCGGCCTGAACATCGGCAAGTCGCTGGTGGAAAACGACCTGGTGGAAGAAGCCAAGGCCATCATCGACATCATGGCCAAGCGCGGCGCACAAGTGCCGATCCCGACCGACGTGGTGTGCGCGAAAGAGTTCTCGCCGACCGCCGTGGCCACCGTCAAGGACGTTAAGGACGTGGCGGACGACGACATGATCCTCGATATCGGCCCGCAAACCGCCGCCACCTTGGCCGCGCAGATCGCCGCCGCCGGCACCGTGGTGTGGAACGGTCCGGTCGGCGTGTTCGAGTTCGACCAGTTCGGCGAAGGCACCAAGACGCTGGCGCTGGCCATCGCCAATTCGAAGGCGTTCTCGATCGCCGGCGGTGGCGACACCCTGGCGGCGATCGCCAAGTACAACATCAGCGAGCAGGTCGGTTACATCTCGACCGGCGGCGGCGCTTTCCTGGAGTTCCTGGAAGGTAAAACCCTGCCTGCGGTCGAGATCCTGACCCAGCGCGCGGCAGCGAAGTAAAGCCTAGTAAATAGTACGGTCGTGCTTTGTAGCAAACTAACAGTAGAATCCAGGTAATGCCTGGTTAAGGCATCAAAAGTGTAGCAAAGCTACAGTTTTGATGTCTGTACCGCAATAAAGTGCAGCTTCCTGGTTTCCGCGCCGCGCGGAAACTGTTCGCATGACCTACCGCTAAGGAATACTATGTCTCGTAGCACCAAAATTGTCGCCACGATCGGCCCAGCTTCTACCGACTTCAACGTCCTGGTAAAAATGATACGCGGCGGCGTCGATGTCGTCCGCCTGAATTTCTCGCACGGCAAGGCGCAGGATCACATCGACCGTGCCCGCCTGGTGCGCGAGGCGGCGGCCGAGTGCGGCCGCGAAGTGGCGATCATGGCGGACATGCAGGGCCCGAAAATCCGCGTCGGCAAATTCGAGAATGGTAAGATCGAGCTGACCAAGGGCGACAAGTTCATCCTTGATTCGAAATGGGGCGAGAACGGCGAACTGGGTAACCAGGAACGCGTGGGCCTGGACTACAAGGCGCTGCCGCAGGACGTGCGTCCGGACGACCAGCTGCTGCTGAACGACGGCCTGATCGTGCTGGTGGTGGAAAAAGTGGTCGGCAGCGAGATTTACACCGTCGTGAAAATCGGCGGCGAACTGTCCAACAACAAGGGCATCAATCGTCTCGGTGGCGGCCTGACCGCGCCGGCGTTGACCGCCAAGGACATGGAAGACATCAAGACGGCAATGAGTTTCCAGTGCGATTACCTGGCGATCTCGTTCCCGAAAAGCGCAACCGATATGGAAATGGCGCGCCAGCTGGCCAACATCGCCGGCGAGCCGTTCGGTCACAAGCCGCTGATGATCGCCAAGATCGAGCGCGCCGAAGCGATCCCGCTGCTGCAGGAGATCCTCGACGCCTCCGACGGCATCATGGTCGCCCGTGGCGACTTGGCGGTGGAAGTGGGTAACGCCGCCGTGCCGGCACTGCAGAAGCGCATGATCCGCATGGCGCGCGAGTCGAACAAGCTGGCGATCACCGCGACCCAGATGATGGAGTCGATGATCTTCAACGCCGTGCCGACCCGCGCCGAAGTATCGGACGTGGCCAACGCCGTGCTGGACGGCACCGACGCCGTGATGACGTCGGCCGAGACCGCATCGGGCCGCTACCCGATCGAAACCGTTGAAATGATGGCCGCCATTTGTGTGGAAGCCGAGCAGTCCGAGTACAACAAGCTCGACGCCGACTTCCTGAATGCGACCTTCACCCGTATCGACCAGTCGATCGCCTACGCCGCGCTGTTCACCGCGCATCACCTGGAAGTGAAGGCGATCGTGGCGTTGACCGAGTCCGGCTCGACCGCACTCTGGATGAGCCGCCACAACATCGATACGCCGATTTACGCGCTGACCCCGAGCACCACCACCTTGCGCAAGGTGGCGCTGTACCGCAACGTCAAGGCCTACAATTTGCAGCAGGAAGGTGGCAGCGCCGCCGTGCTCAAGCAGGCCGAGGAGTTGCTGGTGCAGCACGGCGTCGTCAAGAAGGGCGACACCATCGTGGTCACCTGGGGCGAACCGATGGGCCAGGTCGGCGGCACCAATGCGCTGAAGATCGTGAAGGTCGGCGAATTTAGTTAATACCGGTCGCGTCGCTCCCGCGCAAGCGGGAGCCCATGCTGCGCCTCAATGGCAGCCGACGTATGGATTCCCGCGTGCGCGGGAATGACGGGCCGGTGACAGGTTTTTTTATTGTTATTGGAGTATTACCATGTCCCTCGTATCCATGCGTCAACTGCTGGACCATGCTGCTGAAAACGGCTATGGCATCCCTGCGTTCAACGTCAACAATCTGGAACAAGTGCAGGCCATCATGGCTGCCGCCGACGCGCTCAACTCGCCGGTGATCATGCAGGCTTCGGCCGGCGCCCGCAAATACGCCGGCGAAGCCTTCCTGCGCCACCTGATCGACGCCGCCGTCGAAGCCTACCCGCACATCCCGGTCGTCATGCACCAGGACCACGGCCAGTCGCCGGCCGTGTGCCAGGCCGCGATCCGCTCCGGCTTCACCTCGGTGATGATGGACGGCTCGCTGGAAGCCGACGGCAAATCGGTTGCTTCCTACGAGTACAACGTGGAAGTGTCGAAAGAAGTGGTCAAGTTCTCGCACGCCATCGGCGTGACGGTGGAAGCCGAACTGGGCGTGCTCGGTTCGCTGGAAACCATGAAGGGCGACAAGGAAGACGGCCACGGCGCCGACGGCACCATGACCCGCGAACAACTGCTGACCGACGTGGCCCAGGCCGCCGACTTCGTGCAGCGCACCCAGTGCGACGCCCTGGCCATCGCCATCGGCACCTCGCACGGCGCCTACAAGTTCACCCGCAAGCCGACCGGCGACATCCTGGCCATCGACCGCATCAAGGAAATCCATGCCCGCATCCCGAACACCCACCTGGTGATGCACGGTTCGTCGTCGGTGCCGCAGGAACTGCTGGCCATCATCCGCGAATTCGGCGGCGACATGAAGGAAACCTACGGCGTGCCGGTGGAAGAGATCCAGGAAGGCATCCGTCACGGCGTGCGCAAGATCAACATCGACACCGACATCCGTCTGGCGATGACCGCCGCCACCCGTAAATTCCTGTTCGAAAACCCATCGAAATTCGACCCGCGCGACTTCCTGAAGCCAGCGCGCGCCGCCGCCGAGCTGATCGTTCGCGCCCGTTTCCAGTCGTTCGGCTGCGAAGGCCAGGCGTCGAAAATCAAGGTAATTCCACTGGAGAAGATGGCCGAACGCTACAAAGCCGGCGAGCTGTCCCAGATTGTGAAGTAAAATTCTGTTTGGAACGGCTTGGTTCTTTTGGACTAAGCCGACACTTTCGACCGGCGATCGAGGATTCCTCCACCGCCGGTTTTCGCTTTTTCATTACACGTCCCTGCTATGAACAGCCTCTACCAGTCTTCCATCAAGTCCCTGCCACTCCTCGGTCACGGCAAAGTCCGCGACAACTACGCTGTCGGCGATGACAAAATCCTCATCGTCACCTCCGACCGCCTGTCGGCCTTCGACGTTGTCATGAATGAACCGATTCCCGGCAAAGGCAAGGTACTGAACCAGATGACCGACTTCTGGTTCGAGAAACTGGGCCACATCGTGCCGAACCACCTGACCGGCGTCGCGCCGGAGTCCGTGGTTGCCGCCGACGAAGTGGATCAGGTGCAGGGCCGCGCCGTGGTCGCCAAGCGCCTGAAGCCGATCATGGTGGAAGCCGTGGTGCGCGGCTACATCATCGGTTCCGGTTGGAAAGACTACCAGGCCACCGGCTCGATCTGCGGCATCAAGCTGCCGGAAGGCCTGCAGCAAGCTGAAAAGCTGCCACAGCCGATCTTCACGCCGGCCGCCAAGGCCGACCTGGGCGAGCACGACGAGAACATCAGCTTCGAAGACATGGAAACCCGCATCGGCGCCGAACTGGCCGCCAAAATGCGCGAAGTCGCCATCAAGCTGTACACTGAAGCGTCCGAATACGCTGCCTCGCGCGGCATCATCATCGCCGACACCAAGTTCGAATTCGGCCTGGACGACAACGGCGTCATGCACCTGATGGACGAAGTGCTGACCGCCGACTCCTCGCGCTTCTGGCCTGCCGATTCGTACGCCACCGGCATCTCGCCGCCGTCGTTCGACAAGCAATTCGTGCGCGACTACCTGGAAACCCTGACCGATTGGGGCAAGACCGCACCGGCGCCGGCGCTGCCGGCCGACGTCATCGACAAAACCCAGGCCAAGTACTTCGAAGCCATCGAACGCCTGACCGGCGAAAAGCTGAAGGTCTGAGCGATGAGCGATAACAAACCTTTGGTCGGCGTCATCATGGGCTCGTCCTCGGACTGGGACGTGATGCAGAACGCGGTTGCCATCCTCAAGCAGTTCGGCGTGCCGTTTGAAGCGCAAGTGATCTCGGCCCACCGCATGCCGGACGAAATGTACGCCTACGCCAAGAGCGCCCGCTCGCGCGGCCTGCGCGCCATCATCGCCGGCGCTGGCGGTGCGGCGCACTTGCCGGGCATGGTGGCCGCCATGACCATCGTGCCGGTGCTGGGCGTGCCTGTGCCGTCCAAATACCTGCGCGGCGAAGATTCCATGCTGTCCATCCTGCAAATGCCGAAAGGCGTGCCGGTCTCGACCTTCGCCATCGGCGAAGCCGGCGCCGCCAACGCAGCGCTGACCGCCGTCGCCATGATCGCCGCCAACGACGACGCTCTGGCCGACAAGCTGGAAGCCTTCCGCGTGACGCAAACCGAGGCCGCCAAGGCGATGACCCTGCCGCTTGATTGATTGATGAGTAATGCGTAATGAGTGATACGAAGTTAAAGCCCATCCTGCCCGCCGCCAATCCACCAGCTTGGCTGGGCGTGATGGGCGGCGGCCAGTTGGGCCGCATGTTTGCCCAAGCCGCGCAAGCCATGGGTTATCAGGTCGCCGTGCTGGAACCTGCCGACGCCTGTCCGGCCGGGCAGGTCGCGCAGCGTCTGGTCAACGCCGGCTACAGCGATGCCGCCGGCCTCGATGCCCTGGCCGCGCAATGCCTGGCCGTGACTACCGAATTTGAAAACGTCCCTGCGGACAGCCTGTCGCGCCTGGCGCAATCGGTGTTCGTCGCGCCGAACGCGCATGGCGTGTCGGTGGCGCAGGACCGCATTGCCGAGAAGCGTTTCTTTGTCGATTGCGCGCCCAAGTCGGGCGTGCTGCCGGCGCCGCACAAGGTGATCGCCTCGCAGGAAGATATCGACGCCATCGGCGACGACCTGCTGCCGGGCATCCTGAAAACCGTGCGCATGGGCTACGACGGCAAAGGCCAGGTGCGCGTGAAATCGCGCGCCGACGTCCAGGCCGCGTTTGAATCCATGGACAAGGTCACTTGCCTGCTGGAGAAAATGATGCCGCTGGCCTACGAGGTTTCCGTGCTGACCGCGCGCGGCCACGACGGTGAATCGGTGGTCTATCCGATCGCCGAAAACGTGCACCGCGACGGCATCCTGTTCACCACCACCGTGCCCGGTCCGAACGTGTCGGACGCCAGCGCGCTGAAGGCACAGCAGGCGGCGCAAGCCATCGTGGCCGAGCTCGGCTACGTGGGCGTGCTGTGCATCGAGTTCTTCGTGCTGACCGACGGTTCGCTGGTGGTCAACGAAATGGCGCCGCGTCCGCACAACAGCGGCCACTACACCATGGACGCCTGCGTCACCAGCCAGTTCGCGCAGCAAGTGCGCGCCATGGCGCGTCTGCCGCTGGGCGATGTGCGCCAGCATTCGGCGGCCGTGATGCTGAACATCCTGGGCGACGTCTGGTTCACCGACGACAGCGACGCCACGCGCGAACCGGCGTGGGATCAGGTGCTGGCGCTGCCAGGCGCCAACCTGCACCTGTACGGCAAGGACGATCCGCGCCGCGCCCGCAAGATGGGTCACCTGACCTTCATCGCGCCGACGCTGGCGCAAGCCCAGCAGCAGTTGACCGCCGCCTGCGTGATTCTCGGGATCGAGCCGTGAAGCAAGCCTCCGCAAGCGTTGCCAGCCAGGCGGTGATCGCCGAAGCGGCAGCCATCCTGGAGGAGGGCGGCCTGGTGGCGTTTCCGACCGAGACCGTCTACGGCCTCGGCGCGGATGCGGAAAACCCGGCGGCCGTGGCGCGCATCTACGAAGCCAAGGGCCGTCCGCACGACCACCCTGTGATCGTGCACATCGCCCCCGGCGCCGATCTCGATTACTGGGTCACCGATGTTCCGCAGGAAGCGCGCCTGCTGGCGCAAGCTTTCTGGCCCGGCCCGCTGACCCTGATTCTGAAACGCCACCCGCAGATTCCGGACGCGGTCTCGGCCGGCCAGGATTCGGTCGGCATCCGCTGCCCGTCGCATCCGGTCGCCATCGCCTTGCTGAGCGCCTTCAAGGGCGGCAAGGGCGGGGTGGCCGCGCCGTCGGCCAACAAGTTCGGCAACGTCAGCCCGACCACCGCCCAGCACGTGCGCGATGAGTTCGGCATGGACGAACACGACGACGGCGCCCTCAACGGCGACGACGCCTGCTCGTCCTCCGCGCTCAGCGTAGTGCTGGAAGGCGGCCCGAGCGAGGTCGGCATCGAATCGACCATCGTCGACATGTCGCGCCTGGCCACGCACGGCCCGGTGCTACTGCGTCCCGGCCACATCAGCGCGCAGCAGATCGCCGACGTGATCGGCATGCTGCCGGCCGCGCCGGACCAGGCTGCGCCGCGCGCCTCCGGCACGCTGGAATCGCACTACGCGCCGCGCACCCCGGTCACCATGCTGGCGGCCGACGCCTTTGCCGCCACGCTGGCCCAGCTGGGCGCCAAGGGCATCAAGGTGGCGCTGATCGGCCACGCCTTGCCGGCCGCATTGCTTGCCACGGCCCACGCCCGCCGCGAGCTGCCAGCCGACCCGGCCGGCTACGCCTACGGCCTGTACGCCGCCCTGCGCGACATGGACCAGACCGGCTCCGACCTGATCCTGGTCGAACCCCCTCCGCAAGAAGGTGATTGGCTGGGCGTCAACGATCGCCTGCGCCGTTCCGTGTTCGGTTCGACGGGCGTGATCGAGGCACTGCTGCAAAAATAGGCCCTGATTGTTGCCGTGCCGGGTGTCGCCCCGGCTTTCCTTACCTGCTAAGATGATTTGGTTGCCGGCCGAAAATCTCGCCCGGCCATCTTGCAAGGATGCGATATGCGCAACGCTCGATTGGCTTTGATTCCGCTGGCTATGGCGCCGGCTGTCCTGTTGCTTGCCTGCGGCGGAGGCGGCGGGCATTCCGGCAGCGGCACGGTCACCGTGCCGGTCACGCCGACACCGCCGGTGTCGTTGCGCGGCCAGGTGATCGGCAACGCCACGCTGGCGCCGGTCACGCTCACGCCCGGCGTCACCAAGAACACGCTGGACCCGGTGTCGCTCGCGGTCCTGCTGGAGGCCGACAACATAGTTGGTGTGCCCATCACCGGCAAGCCGGTCTGTTCCATCACGGTCTACTCCGTCAAATACCACACGCTCGATTCCATGGCCGCCGATGCCCAGGCCGGTGCCGCCATCTATGTCCCGTCCGGCAGCGATCCGGCTTGCCAAGGCAGCCGTCCGGTGCTGCTGTACGCGCACGGCACCTCGGTGCAGAAAAGCTACGACATGGCCAACCTGGGCTCGAATGAACCGCTGCTGGTGGCCGGCATGTTCGCGGCGCAGGGCTACATCGTGGTCGCGCCCAACTACCTCGGCTATGCCGGCTCCACCGCCGGCTATCATCCCTATCTGGACGCCGAGCAGCAGTCGGCCGACATGGTGGACGCCTTGCGCGCCGCCCGCAGCGTGTTCAGCGGCATCAACGCCAACGCCTCCACCCGGCTGATGATTTCCGGCTACTCGCAGGGCGGCTACGTGGCGCTGGCGACCCAGCGCGCCATGCAGACCAAACACGCGGCGGAATTCAATGTCACGGCGGCGGCGCCGCTGTCCGGCCCTTACGCGCTGAGCCTGTTCGGCGACAGCATCTTCAACGGTGCGCCGACCATGGGTGCGGCCGGTTTCATCCCCTTGCTGATCAATGCCGGCCAGCGCGCCGGCGCGGCGCTCTACAACAGCACCGGCGATATCTACGAACCGAAATACGCCACCGGCATCGACACCCTGCTGCCGGGCACGCAAGGCTTGGGCGCGCTGGTGACGGCGGGCAAGCTGCCGAACGACGTGCTGTTCGCCACCGACTCGCTGCCGCAGGCGGCCGGTTACGGCAGTTTCTTCGGCCCCGACCACCTGATCAAGACCAGCTACCGCGACGCCTACCTGGCCGACCTGCGCGACCATCCTTGCAACGCTAACAACACCACGCCGCTCGCCTGCACGCCGGCGCAGTCGTTGCGCAAGTGGCTGCTGAAAAACGATTTGCGCACCTATGCGGCCAACGTGCCATTGTTCATGTGCGGCGGCGACGCCGATCCGCTGGTGCCGTACGCCAACACCTCGTCGACCTCGGCCTATTTCCGCGCCCAGAGCGCCGCCGTGCAGCTGACCGTGCTGGATGTGGACGACAACGCCTTGACCGGCCCGTTCCGCGATACCCGTGGGCAATTTGCCACCGCCAAGCTGCTGGTGCGGGCGGCGGCGCTGAAGGGCGGCGCCAGTTCCGCCGCCGCCGACCTGGCGGTGCGCGAGGCCTATCACGCCGGACTGGTGGCGCCGTTTTGCCTGCGCGAGGCGCGCGCCTTTTTCGATTCTGCACCATCGCGGTGAGTCGTTATTTAACGTAGGTCAACACTCACCGAGCAAGCGTTCTTTTTTGCTCACAAACGACGGTTTTTGGTTGCGTTCCCCTATACAAGACTTGTCGAGACTGGCATATTAGTCAGGTTGCGAATAGCACGGCCGTTCGTATCTATAGACAAAAAAATATCATTAGGAGACAACATGCGTCACACCAAATTTGCACTCGCTGCAATGGCCCTGGCCGTCCTTGCGGGCTGCGGCGGCACCGACCCGGCACCGGGCAACCAATCCACCAAGATCAAATACAGCGCGCAGGTGTCGTTCGGCGACAGCCTGTCCGACGTCGGCTCCTATGCCGTGGGGACCGTTGCCGCACTGAAGGGCGGCAAGTTCACCATCAATGGCGACTACACCTCCGTCAACCCCACTTTCACCGGTAAAAACTGGACCGAGCTGCTGGCCGCCCAGATCGGCGTGGCCGCGCCTTGCGCCGCCGTGACCGGCCTCGATGGCAATGCCGCGCAAGGCTTCTCGGCGGCGGCAACCCCGCATACCGGTTGCTACGGCTACGCCATGGGCGGTTCGCGCGTGACCAACCCGGTCGGTCCCAACCACAAGCTGACCGGCAGCGCGCTGGGCGCGCTGACCTACCCGGTCGCCACCCAGATCGCCAACCACCTGAAAGCGGCCGGCGGCAAGTTCAAGGGCGACGAGCTGGTGCTGGTCATGGCCGGCGGTAACGATGCGCTGTTCCAACTGGGCGCGCTGAGCTCCGCCGCCACCAACGCCGGCGCCACCGCCGGTGCCGCCGCAGGCGCCAAGGCCTACGTTGCCAGCCTGATCGGTCAACTGGCCGCCAAGGCCACCGACCCGGCATCGGCCGCCGCCGCCATCACCGCCGCCGTCGGCGCTGAAAGCGTGCGTCCGGGCAGCACCCAGGAAAGCATCACCTTCGTCGCCATCGGCGCCGCCGCCGTGCAGCCGGGCGCCATCAGCGTGGCCGATAAGACCGTGTATGGCCCGATAACCGAGAAGGCCAAGGCCGACGCCACCACCGCCGGCAACGCCGCCGGCGCCAAGGCCGGCGCCGAGTACGCTGCGGCCCACGGTCCGGAGCTGATCACGGCCATGGGCCAGGCCGGCACCGAACTGGTGGCACTGGTGAAAACCCAGCTGATCGCCAACGGCGCCAACTACGTTGTGGTGAACAACCTGCCGGACGTCGCCACCACCCCTGCCGGCCGCTCGAAAGATGCCGGCACCCAGGCCCTGATCAACGCCATGGTGAGCGCCTTCAACACCGCGCTGACCAACGGTCTGGCCAGCGAATCGAAAGTGGTGCTGGTGGACGTGTTTGCGGTGAGCCACGACCAGGCCACCAATCCTGCGCCATACGGCCTGACCAATGTGTCCGAAACCGCTTGCGACCTGGACAACAAGACCAAGAACCCGCTGGGCAGTTCGCTGACCTGCAACGGCACCAATCTGAAGTCGGGCGACGTCAGCCACTGGTCGTTCGCCGATGATGTGCACCCGACCCCGTACAACAACCTGCTGCTGGCGCGTTATGTGTCGATGGCGCTGGTGACCAAGGGCTGGCTGTAATTCAGTCGTCGGACCTATCAAAATATATATTCGGAGACGATATGAAGAACACGGTAAAACTGCTGGCGCTGGCCGCCGCAATGACGGTGGCCTCGGCTGCATCGGCACAACAAACCGCCGGCACCTGGCTGGGCACGCTGGGCGCGAACAAGATCACGCCGAAGGTTGATTCGGGCAACGTGTCGGCGCCTGCGCTGCCGAACACCAAGACCGATGTCGGCACGGACACCCAGCCGCGCTTCGCGATTGCCTACATGCTGACCGACAATGTGTCAGCCGAGGTCGATCTGGGCCTGCCGTACAAGCACAACCTGTACGGCGCCGGCGCCATCGAAGGCACCGGCAAGCTGGCGACCTCGGAAGTGCTGCCGCCGACGGCCTTCATCCAGTACCGCTTCCTGAAGCCGGACTCGGTGGTTCGTCCTTATGTGGGCCTGGGCGTGACCTACGCCATGTTCCAGAAGGAACGCGGTTCGGGCCAGCTGACGGCGGTGTTGAACACCGGCGGCGCGCCTGCCACCTTCAAGCTGGACGACAAGCTGACTTACAGCGTCCAGATCGGCGGCACGGTCCGTATCAATGACAAGTGGTTCCTGGACGCATCGGTCATCAAGACCAAGCTGAAGACCAAGGCCCACTACTCGACCGGCCAGACCCAGGATGTGACCCTGGACCCGCTGGCGGTGAATGTCAGCGTAGGCTACGCCTTCAAGGGCTGGTAAAAATGAAAACCGCTGCCGAGGCAGCGGTTTTTTTTTGGGTGTTCGGCTTACTGGAAAGCTTGAATGCCTGTTTGCGCTCGTCCCAGGATGAGCGCATGAATATCATGCGTGCCCTCGTAGGTGTTGACCACCTCCAGGTTGACCATGTGACGGATGATGCCAAACTCATCCGAAATACCATTCCCGCCCAGCATGTCGCGCGCCATGCGTGCCACGTCCAGCGACTTGCCGCACGAGTTGCGCTTCATCATCGAGGTGATTTCCACCGCCGCCGTGCCTTCGTCCTTCATGCGCCCGAGGCGCAGGCAGCCTTGCAGGCCCATGGTGATTTCAGTCTGCATGTCGGCCAGCTTCTTCTGGATCAGCTGGTTGGCGGCCAGCGGACGGCCGAACTGCTCGCGGTCCATCACATACTGACGCGCGGTGTGCCAGCACGACTCGGCCGCGCCCAGCGCGCCCCAGGCGATGCCGTAGCGTGCCGAATTCAGGCAGGTGAACGGACCCTTCAGGCCGCGCACATCCGGGAAGGCGTTCTCCTCCGGTACAAACACATTGTCCATCACGATTTCGCCGGTGATCGAGGCGCGCAGGCCGAACTTGCCGTGGATGGCCGGCGCGCTCAAGCCCGCCATGCCTTTTTCCAGCACGAAGCCGCGAATCGCGCCTTCATCGTCCTTGGCCCAAACCACGAACACATCCGCCACCGGCGAATTGGTGATCCACATCTTGGCGCCGGTCAGCGCGTAGCCGCCGGCCACTTTCTTGGCGCGGGTGATCATCGAGCCCGGATCGGAGCCGTGGTTCGGTTCGGTCAGGCCAAAGCAGCCGATCCACTCGCCGGTGGCCAGCTTGGGCAGGTATTTCTGTTTCTGTTCTTCGGTGCCGAATTCATAGATCGGCACCATCACCAGCGACGATTGCACGCTCATCATCGAGCGGTAGCCGGAATCGACGCGCTCGACTTCGCGCGCGATCAGGCCGTAGGCCACGTAGTTGAGGCCGGGACCGCCGTATTGTTCGGGTATGGTCGGCCCCAGCAGGCCCAGTTCGCCCATTTCGCGGAAGATGGAGATGTCCATCTTTTCGTGGCGGAAGGCTTCCAGGATGCGCGGTTGCAGCTTGTCCTGGCAGTAGGCGGCGGCCGCTTCGCGCACCATGCGCTCGTCGTCGGTCAGTTGCTGGTCCAGCAGCAGAGGGTCATCCCAGTGGAATTGGGCGCGGGCTTGGCTCATAGTAGTCTCTCATTATGATGATGAATGCTGCCAGCATTCTAAGCCGCCGCCCTGGCGCCGGCTTTTCAAAGAGCGACACCAATTTCCGTTTTTACCCCAGGCTGCCGAACTGGCCGCTGTGGTAGATCAGCGGTGGACTTGGCGAAAACTCGCAGAATTCCACCTCGCCGACGAAAATCACGTGGTCGCCCTCGGGATAGCGGCTGCGGTTATGGCATTCAAACCACGCCGACACGCCCTTGATGATGGGCTGGCCGGTGCGCGACAGTTCGATTTCCAGGCCGTCCCACGGGTCCGTGCCCCGGGTGGCGAAGCGCTTGGCCAGGTGCGCCTGCTCGGCGTTGAGCACATTGATCACGTAGTGCGAGTTGCCGGTGAAGATGGGCATGCTGTTGGCCCCGTTGGCCAGGCTCCACAGCACCAGCGGCGGATCGAGCGACACCGAGTTGAAGGAACTGGCGGTCAGGCCGCGAAACGTGCCGTCGGCCAGGCGGGTGGTGATGATGGTCACGCCCGTGGCGAACTGGCCCAGCGCCTGGCGGAAATGCGCGGTGTCGAAACTGCGCTCTTCGGCGCGTGGAGAAGTGATGTTCATGGTCTGTCATTATGCCAAAGATTTGTGCTGCCATAGCGAATTGCCGACGTTTGCGTTACAGTGGGGTGGTGGGTGAGTCTTCTACGCAAGGGGGAGTCATGGCGGGCAATTCGGAAACGGCGATACTGGGCGGCGGTTGCTTCTGGTGCACCGACGCGGTGTATCGGGAAGTCAAAGGCGTCACGTCGGTGGAGTCCGGCTACATGGGCGGCCATGTGGCCCAGCCCAGCTATGAGCAGGTGTGCGTGGGCGATACCGGCCACGCGGAGGTGGTCAAGCTGGAGTTCGATCCGGCCGTCATCACTTACCGCGACCTGCTGGAAATCTTCTTCACCATCCACGATCCGACCACCCTCAACCGCCAGGGCAACGACGTCGGCACCCAATACCGTTCCGTGATCTATTACCAGTCGCCGCAGCAGGAAGCCATGGCGCGCCAGGTGGTGGGGGAAATGGCCCACGTGTGGGACGCGCCCATCGTCACCGAGCTGGCGCCCGCGCAGGCCTGGTACAAGGCCGAGGACTACCACCAGGATTACTTCAGCCAGCATCCGCTGCAGGGCTATTGCGCTTTCGTGGTGGCGCCCAAGGTCGACAAGTTCAAGAAGACGTACGCCAGCCGACTGAAGTAGCGTCCGGATACATGTGGCGGCGCGACCACGGCAGCGCGCCCGAGCGCTGGCCCGCCTTGCGGCCGACGATCTGGTACAGGCTGATCCAGTCCTGCTCGAAGGCGTAGGCGCAGCCGGCCAGGTAGACGTGCCAGATGCGATAGCGCTTGTCCCCGGCCAATTCGCGCACGCGCTCGCCGCGCGCCTCGAAATTATCGGTCCAGATGGCGCAGGTGCGGGCATAGTGGCGGCGCAGGTTTTCCACGTCGCTCACCTCCAGCGCGCCCTGCTGCATGGCCTTGAGCACGTTGCCGATGTGCGCCAGCTCGCCGTGCGGAAACACATATTTCTCGATGAACTCGCCGCCGCCATACGGCGTTTCGCCGTTGTCGGGATCGGTGGTGGTGATGCCGTGGTTCATCACCACGCCGTCCGGCGCCAGCAGCTGGTGGATCGCGCCGAAGTATTCAGCCAGGTGGCGCACGCCCACGTGCTCGAACATGCCGACGCTGGTGATGCGGTCGAACTGGCCGCGCACGTCGCGGTAGTCCTGCAGGCGGATTTCCACCAGGTGCTCCAGCCCGGCCTCGCGCACGCGCTGCTTGGCCAGTTCATACTGGTTTTCCGACAGCGTCACGCCGACGCAGCGCGCCTGGTATCGCTGCGCCGCGCGGATCACCAGCGCGCCCCAGCCGCAGCCGATGTCGAGCAGGGTCTGGCCCGGCTGCAGCTCGATCTTGCGCAGGATGTGGTCGATCTTCTTGAGCTGGGCGGCGGCCAGGTCTTCGTCGCCGTTCTCGAAATAGGCGCAGGAATACACCATATTCGGGTCGAGGAACTCGCGGTAGAAATCGTTGGAGACGTCGTAGTGGTAGCGGATCGCCTCGGCATCCTTGTGCTTGCTGTGGCTGAAGCTGCGCACCATGCGCGCGAACTTGCCCTCGGCCTTGAGCGAGGTGCGCGCAAGGGCGTTGACCACGGCGATCATGTCGCGCGCCTTGCCCTTGACCTCGATGGCGCCTTCCACATAGGCCGCGCCCAGGTTGGACAGCGACGGCGTGAGCAGATAGCGGGCCGCCGCCACGTTGGGCAGCTTGATGGTCACGCGCGGCGCTTCGCTGGACAGGTCGACCTGCTGGCCGTTCCACAATTCGATGCGCAGCGGCAGCGTCAGCTGCGCGCGGATGGCCTCGATCCAGTTGCTGAGTTGATTCTGTACGAACAAGATACCCTCCCGAGGTTCAGAAAACAAAAGCCAGCGCCTGATGGCCAGGCCAGGGGAGGGAACACCGCTTACGGTTGCAGGCGCTCCTTCACCCAACTGCCATCAGCTTGTTTGAGATACACGATCCGGTCGTGGAACCGCGAGCGGCGTCCCTGCCAGAACTCGATGCGTTCCGGGTCGAGGCGGTAGCCGCCCCAGTGCGCGGGGCGCAGCGGATGGTCGCCGCTGACGGCGGCGGCCGCATCGAAATTGACTTCCATCTGCTCGCGGTTGGCGATGGGCGCGCTCTGCTGCGAAGCGATCGCAGCAATCTGGCTCTTCACCGGGCGGCTGTAGAAATACTTGTCGCTTTCCTCGGCGGCGGTTTGCACCACTTTACCTTCGATCCGAATTTGTCGTTCCAGTTCACTCCAAAAGAATAGCAAGGCCGCATGCGGGTTATCGCGCAGTTGCCGGCCTTTCTGGCTCTCGTAGTTGGTGTACCAGGTGAAACCACGCTGGTCATATTGCTTGATGAGAACGATGCGCGAGCTCGGCTTGCCGTCCGCGTCCACCGTGGCCACGCTCATCGCGTTCGGTTCGTTGACCTTGGCGTGCAGGGCCTCCTCGAACCACTTGCCGAACTGGGCGATCGGATCGTCCAGCACATCGTTTTCCGTCAGGCTGGCGCGGCCGTAGTCGAGCCGCAGGTCGGCCAGCACCACGCCGTCGGCCACCGCCTGGGTGACCGGCGCCGCCTGTTGTTCGGGCACCTGGCTGTCCGGCAGGGCCGGCGTGATGCCGCGCCGCACCTGCATGGCGCTGCCCAGCTGCGCCATCTGCTCCGGGCTGAACAGCCGCTTGGCCATGGTGGCGATATTGGTTTCCTCCATCACCATGTGGGCCGCGTAGGCGTCGCAGAAGCGCGCCACGTCGCTGGCCGACAGGTTGGAGCCGGCGCCATTGGCGATCTGCTCAAGTTGCGATTTAAGTATAGTCCAGTCTCTATCCATTTGCTCGTGACCGGCCAAAATCACGGGCGCCAGCTCTGCCAGCAGGGTGGCGTCGGCGCCGCGCGCGGTGGCTTGCAGCATCGGCAGCAGGTTCTGTTCCTCGTCCTCGTGGTGCAGATGGGCGGCGTTGTTGAAATATTTCAACACCGCCTGCGCGGCCTTTTGCGCATCGACGTCGGCGCCATGCTTGGGCAAATGCGCCAGCAGGCTCTGCAGCGTTTGCAGTTGCTTGCGGATACGGTCGTGGCAATGTTTCAGCACGGCGATAGGCTGGCTGAAATCGGGGGCGGTGTCGTACAAACTATTGCTCATGGTGTGCGCGCTTTTGAGGAGTAAGAGAGCATTCTAAAAGAATTCAACGTCTTTGGAGCTGAAGCAAAGGGCTCGACAAATAATTCGCGATACTGATGCAAGCAAAGCAAACGTTAATTTCACGCTCAATGCAGAGGATGCCATGTCGCTGGAAACGATCAAGAACATCGCGGTCAAGTCCTTTTGGGAGCCCTTCCAGAAAAATCCGCTCCTGGTAGGGGTGCTGCTGGGTGTCGCTATGCTGGTGCTAAGCGTTCTCGTCCAGAGTCTATGGCCGCCGGGTGTCCATCCTGTAAGCGGCATCGCCGGATGGGCGTTGAGTGGCGCGGGAACGGCTATCCTTGGGACCGGCGTGTTCACGGCGATCGTGAAGTCGTCGCAGTTTGCCGAGATCTTCCAGGTGCATGTGATGGATGCCTTGTATTCCCCCAACAAGATCCACACCACCGAGCAATTGCGACAAAGCTGGATGAGCCTGACCAAGGCGATGCTTGATCGCGCCCTGGGTAGCGATGCGGAAAAAACGGCGCGCAAAATACATGAGACATTTCTGAATTCGGATCTGGAGCTGTCGCATACTTATCACGGTGTTAATATCAGCTACGACATCGACGTTGATGCTACCGGTAATGCGACCATCACCAACACCCTGAATGCAACTTTAAAAGTTCCGCTCGGCGTCGATTCACCCACCTTCTCGCAATGGTTGAAAACCGATGGAGCAAAAAAGCTTACCTATTTGCGCATAGGGAACCACGAAGTGGACCTTAACACGGAAATCCCGCCGGCAATTCCGAATGGGACTGGCGAGTTAACTCTTTCGTATCCCTTGGCGGGACATCTGGACGATGCGAGAGCGGTCGAGGTTGAGCGAACATTTGAAATCAGTCAAAATTTGCGCGTTGAACCTTTCATTACTATCGTGATCGAAAAGTACGTGTTCGGAATGGAAGTGCGGGTGAGGGTGAAGAATGACTACCAAATCATCTACATCAAGTCTGGAAAAAGACAGAACAATGCCGATATTCTAAAGGACGGTAAGGGATTTTTCCGTTGGGTTATCGCGCCTGCCAAGACCTTGCTGTGGCCGGGCTCTGGGTTTACACTGATATTGACGAAGTAGTGCAAAAGGAGAATTTTATGCGTTCCACCGAATCCATTTAAGTGCTAACCTTGCCGCGCCCAGCGCAGGCAGCCTTCCAGGCTGCGTTGCGGGTTCGGACCCCATGACTCGGCCGTGACCTTGTCGCCCAACAGGTCGAGCTGGGCCAGCAGGGTCGGTTTGTCCTTGGCCAGGCACGCCATGTAGGCGTAACGGTTGCGGCGGCCGTCGCTGGGGTAGCGCGCCAGCATGTCTTCGTAGGACTGTTTCATCGTCGGCCAGTGGACCCGGCTGTTCTGGAACAGCGCGTGGCCATACTCGTCTTCGGCGGCGGCCGAATACAGGCGGGCGTACATGCCGGTGCCGAAGCTGGCCTTGGTCTGTTCGGTAGCCTTGCGGATGAATTGGTCCAGCGCCTTGTTGTCGCCGCCCCACTTGGGCAACAGGCCGGTGAGGGCGTTGAAGTACAGGGTGACGTCGTCCGGGTTGCGCTTCAAACCGTCGTTGATGACGTCCCATATCTGTTTGCTGTCCCAGCCCATGCCCCGGCTGATGTTGAGCAACACCACGTGGCCATAGCTGTCGCTCAAGGCCACGTCGGCGTGATCGAGCAGATACTGAGTCGCGCGGTGCAGATACGCTTCGAAATCCTTCCATGCTTCCGGCGGCACGTCCTTGACATAGCCGCCGCCGCGATACGCCCAGCCGTGCGCCACCAGCACCCTGGCGTACAACACATGCGCCAGCGCCGACTTCGGATATTCCCTGGTCCATTGCAGCGTCAGTTTCTCCAGTTCCTGCAAGTAGGCTTCCTGATTGGGATGGCTGGCGTTGAGCACCTGGGCCACGCCGATGCGGAACCATTCGAGCTCCACCACCCCATCCGCGCCCACATGGCCGGGCTGGCGCAGCACGGCGTTCTGCTGTTCCAGCGCGGGGAAATCGCCCCACCAGAAGGCTTGCATGGCCGCCTGGGTCAGCGGCGATTCTTCGGCCGCGCCAGCCAAAGTGGTGGTGCACAACGCCAGCGCCGGCATCAGTTTCCGTATCAGCCGCTTCATGGGCGTGCTCCTTCGAGGGTCCACACCAGTTGATACTTGAGCTGACCGCCTGCGGCCGGTTTGCTCTCCATGCCGTACTTCAGCGTGGCGGCGTCGAACAAGTTTTCAAAGGCAACCGGGCGCACTTCGCGTATGCCGGGCACAACGATTTTCCGCTCGATCACGCTGGTTTGCTGGGGCTTGCCGCCGGCGCCCAGCCTGATCTGTCCGATGGTGGACCCCTCGGCCTGGAAGCGCGTGGCGACGGCGGGGTAGGGCGGCTTGCCTTGCTCCTGCCCTTGCTGCGGATTGAACATGCCCGCCAGGCGCACGTCGGCGCTGATCATCGTGCCGTAGCGGAAGGCGTTGAGCGCTGTCGCCGGCGCTACGCCTTGCTGCAGGCTGTGCTTGAACCACCAGTGCTGAAGCAGGCATTGTTCTTCGCGCGCCATCGCATCGTAAAGCTTCGTCTCTCCCAGCAATTGGCTGGCAAGCACGGGCGGCAAGGCTGGGCGCGCAGGCTGCACCGGCGTTCCCTTGAGCAGCGCCACCGCCGCGTCCTGCGGAAGCGGAACGGGCCAAGGCGCTGGCGCCGCACGTGGCTTGCCCCAGCGCGACAGCAGCTCGCGTTCGGTGGCCAGCAGGGCGGCCCGCTGCGCCACCGGCACTTGCTGGATGCGCGCGATGCGGGCGGCGTAGTCGCTGAAACGGTTGTCGCCATGCAGGTCGCAGACCTGCGGCGTAGCGGTCAACGCTGCCTGCATTGCGCTTTCGTAAGTGGCGTCGCCCGGTTCGATTTGCCACAGCGCCAGTTCATTGAGCACCCTGGCCCACACCGCAAAGTAGACATACCAGATGGCAGCCTGCTTGCCGCCGGCGCTTTGTACCTTGCGCTCTTCCTCCAGCCAGGCCGGCAGCAGCGCGTCGATGCGGGCCAGGTGGGCGTCGGCGATCTCGTCGGCAGCGCTGCGCAGCGCCGGGTCCAAGGGCAGTTCCGGCGCCAGCACGAAGGCGCGCGCCAGATTGTTGCGCAGACTCTTCAACATATCTTGTTCCTGCTGGTCCGGTGCCGCCGTTGCAACGGCGGTGGCGCAGCAGAGGAGAAGCGGCAAGCAAAGGCGCATGGCGGAGGTTTCCGGGAATGTTGTCAAATATGATATTAGCATTGATTTCGCGGCAGTCCGTTAAAATGTCGGGATGAACAGCATCCCTTCCCCATTTGACGACGTCGACTTCGAGCGGCGTTTCGGCGGCATCGCCCGCCTGTACGGCGCCCACGGTTTGGCGCGCTTCCGCGCCGCCCACATCTGCGTGGTGGGCGTGGGCGGCGTCGGCTCGTGGATCGTCGAGGCGCTGGCGCGCAGCGCCATTGGCCAGCTCACCTTGATCGACCTGGACAACGTGGCCGAGTCCAACATCAACCGCCAGATCCAGGCTCTGAGCAGCACCGTCGGCATGGCCAAGATCACCGCGCTGGCCGAGCGCATCGCCCAGATCAATCCCTTCTGCAAGGTCAACCAGATCGAGGAATTCGTCGAGCCGGACAACCTGGAGCAGATGCTGGGCGCCGGCAACTACGATTACCTGATCGACGCCACCGATTCCGTGAAAGCCAAGGCCGCCATGCTGGCCTGGGCCCGCCAGCACAATCTGCCGGTGATCACCATCGGCAGCGCCGGCGGCAAGACCGACGCATCGCAAATCTCCGTGCGCGACCTGGCCAGGACCGAGCAGGAGCCGCTGCTGAAGAAGGTGCGCAAGATCATGCGCGCCCAGTACGGTTTCCCGCGCGGCGAGAAAACCAAGTTCCACATCGACGCCGTGTTTTCGATGGAGCCGCTGAAGTTTCCGGAAACCGGCGAGGTCTGCGCGGTCGATGGCGACGACCGCAGCGGCGGCGTCACCGGCCTCAATTGCGCCGGCTTCGGCTCGGCCATGGTGGTGACCGCCACCTTCGGCATGGTGGCCGCCGGCCACGCGCTGCGCCGCCTGGCGGACGACGCGGCGCCGACAACGGCCCCGGACGCCGTCTAGTTTGTTATTATTCCGAGCTGTTTGCAGAACTCATCGAAAGAAACCACATGAAGCGTAGTTCCGTTTTCGTCGCCTTGCTGCTTGCGACCGCCACCGCCATCGTCCAGGCCCAGGCGCCGCAAGCCCAGCCCGAAGTTGCTCCTGCCTCTGCTCCTGCTCCTGCCGCCGAACCAGCCGCCGCCGTCGTAGTCGGCTCGGCCACGCCGGGTCCGGCCGCCGAACAGCTGATCGTCACCGACACCAAGGTCGGCACCGGCAAGGAAGCCTCCGTCGGCGCTACCGTGGTGATGCATTACTCGGGTTGGCTGTACCGTCCGCTGGCCAAGAATATGCACGGCAAGCTGTTCGACTCGTCCTACCCGCGCGGCGAACCGCTGGACTTCGTGCTCGGCGCCGGCCGCGTCATCAAGGGCTGGGACCAGGGCATCCGTGGCATGAAGGTGGGCGGCAAGCGCACCCTGATCATCCCGTCGGAACTGGCCTACGGCTCGCGTCCTAGCCCGGGCAGCAATATCCCGCCAAATTCCGCGCTAATCTTCGACGTGGAACTGGTAGACGTCAAATAAAGGCGTAGACTGGAGCCTCCGTCCCACTCGGAGGTTCTCCATGAAGATTGCCAACGACGTCACCGAACTGGTCGGCCGCACACCCCTGGTGCGGCTGAACCGGCTGTCCAAGGGCAGCGGCGCGCAAGTGCTCGCCAAGCTCGAATACTGCAATCCGGCCCACAGCGTGAAAGACCGCATTGGCCTGTCCATGATCGAAGCGGCCGAAGCGGCCGGGCAGATCCGCCCCGACACCATCATCCTCGAACCCACCAGCGGCAACACCGGCATCGCCCTGGCCATGGTCTGCGCGGCGCGCGGCTATCGTTGCACGCTGGTCATGCCCGACACCATGAGCCGCGAACGGCGCATGCTGCTGCGCGCCTATGGCGCCGAGCTGATCCTGACACCGGGCAGCGAAGGCATGCTGGGCGCGATCCGCCACGCCGATGCGCTGGCCGAATCCGATCCGCGCTACCTGATGCCGCAGCAGTTCAACAACCCGGCCAATCCTGATGTGCACCGCCGTACCACGGCCGAGGAAATCTGGGCCGACACCGATGGCGCAGTCGACATCCTGGTGGCCGGCATCGGCACCGGCGGCACCATCACCGGCGTGGGCGAGGTGATCAAAGCGCGCAAGCCGTCGTTCCGCTGCGTGGCGGTGGAGCCGGAAGCCTCGCCCATCCTGTCCAAGGGCACCAAGGGGCCGCACCCGATCCAGGGCATCGGCGCCGGCTTCGTGCCGGGCGTGCTGAATACCGCCATCTACGATGAAATTGTCTGCGTCGGCAACGACGACGCGTTTGAAACCGCGCGCCGCGCGGCCAGGGAAGAAGGGCTGCTGGTGGGGATATCCTCCGGCGCCGCGCTGTGGGCGGCGATGCAGGTGGCCCAGCGGCCGGACAGCGCCGGCAAGCTGATCGTGGTGATCATCCCCTCGTTCGGCGAGCGTTACCTGAGTACCGCTCTATACGCCAACCTGGCCGATTAGTGCGCGTGCGCGTGGGCGGCCGGTGCGGCCGCCGGCGCTTGCAGGCAGCATTCCTGCTCGCTGGCGCCGGTGCGCACCTGCAGCGTGCTGTGCTGGATCGAGAAGTCCTCGCGCAACGCCTTGCTGATGGCGTCGATGGCGTCGTCGCCCGGATAGCCGGCCGGCGTCACCAGCTGCGCGGTCAGCGCGTTCTCGGTGGTGCTCATGGCCCAGATGTGCAGGTCGCACACCGAGCTTACGCCCGGCTGGTTGTGCAGGAAATGTTCGATCTTGGCGCGGTCCACATTGTCGGGCACGGCGGCCAGCATCATGCGCAGCGACTGCTTCAGTAGCGACCAGGTGCTATACACGATGATGGCGACGATCACCATGCTGACCGCCGGATCGAGCCAGTTCCAGCCGGTATAGCGCACCACCACGCCGGCCACCAGCACGCCGAGCGAAATGGCGGCGTCGGCGGCCATGTGCAGGTAGGCGCCACGGATATTGATGTCGTCCTTGCTGCCGGCCATGAACAGCCAGGCCGAGAAGCCATTGACCAGGATGCCCACGCCCGCCACCACCGACACTGTCATGCCGGCCACCGGATCGGGATGCAGCAATTGCTGCACGGCTTCCCAGGCGATGCCGCCGCAGGCCGCCATCAGCAGCATGGCGTTGAACAGCGCGGCCAGCATCGAGGTGCTGCGCAGGCCGTAGGTATAGCGTTGGTTCGGCGCGCGCTTGGCCAGGATGGCGGCGCCCCAGGCCAGCATCAGGCCCAGCACGTCGGACAGGTTGTGGCCGGCGTCGGCCATCAGCGCGGTCGAGTTGGCCAGGAAACCGTAGAAGAATTCGATGCCGACGAACGCCAGGTTGAGCACGATGGCGATGGCGAAGGCGCGGCCCATGGTGTTGGGGTCGCCGTGGTGATGGTGGTGACCGTGGGCATGGCTGTGACCATGATCATGGTCGTGGCCGTGATGGTGCCCATGGTCGTGGTCATGATGGTCGTGATCGTGGTGCTTGCTCATGCTTCGGTCCCGGTGGAAGGTTCGGCGATATGTTCGAGCATATCGTTGAGGACGCCGCTGATGTGGGCGTCGGCGGTGGAATAGAAAACCTGCTTGCCCTGGCGCTCGGACTTGACGATGCGGGCGGCGCGCAGCAGGCGCAGATGGTGGCTGACCAGCGAGCCGCTCAGTTCCAGTGTAGTGGCAATATCGCTGACGGCAATCGGCGCCGGCATGCAGGCGAGCACGATGCGCAGGCGCGTCGGATCGCCGAGCAGGTGGAACAAATCAGCCAGTTGCGCGATCTGTGGATCGCAGGCGGAATAGTCGTATTGGCAGCTCATTATCGCTAACAAATGAATAGGTGTTCATATGTTAGCACAAAACCGGGGTCAGTTCTGCCATTGGTACATGAGCTCGTGTACCAATGGCAGAACTGACCCCGTTTTGCTTATTTCTGCAGTTCGGCTTGAAGTTGGGCGCGGGCCTTGGGATCGAGTTTCTCGATGGCCTGCTCCAGCCTGGCGGCGTGCTGTAGTGCCTGCGTCTGCTCCGCCGTCAATGCTGGCGCTGGTTTGTGGAAGGCGGCCTGGCCGCCCAGTACGATCAGCGCGCTGAGGGTGGCGATGCCGGCGGCGGCGCCCAGCAGGCGCAGTTCGCGCGGTGTGATGGCCGGCGACGTTTGGGTGGCGATCGGCCGCACCGGCCCCGAAGGCGGCGTCGGCACGTAGCCGGGCGCGGCGGTGGTGGCGGAGCCGTGGCTATGGCCGTCCTGCAGCGGCGGCAGGCCGCCGGCCAGGCGCGCCTGCTGCGCCAGCTCCAGCGAGGCGGCGTCGATCAACGCCACGTGGCGCTGCACGGCTTCCTCCAGCACCGCTTCGTTCAGCGCCACCAGCGCGAACACGGGATCGTCGACGTCGATTTTGACGCCGGTCTTTTCAAATACCAGCGTGCGCAGCTTTTGCTGATCCATGGCCGCCTACCACTGCACTTTGTCGAGTTGCTCGAACAAGTCGCGGAACACCACCTTGATGCGCTGCTTTTCCATGACGTTGAATTTGTCGCTTTCCTTGACCTCGGCGGCGGTCAGGCGCGCCGTGTTCATCTTCTTGATGTCGGCGCCGAAGGTGTCGGCGTTGCGCGCCGACAGCACCACCCGGCCCACCACGCGCGCGGCGTTGTCGGCATAAGTCTGCGATTCGATGAATTGCTTGCCGGCCGCCGATTGCAGCAGGCCGAAGTGTTCGTTCTCCCACAGCACCAGCGGCACGTTGGTGGCCTTGGCGGTGGAGACGAAGCCCATGGCGGTGTCGTGCAGCGTGTCGCCGCCGCCGACAATGGTGTGGACATAGACCTTGCGGCCCGATTCCTGCAACAGCGAGAAGCAGTCGTTCTCGATCAGGTAGCCCATCAGCGGCGAGAAGGTGTTGGCGCCGTTGTCGATCACGCAGTTGCCGTCCTGTTCGAGGATGTCGATCATCAGCGCGTCGAAGCGCTTGGGGTCGATGGTGCGGCTGTCCGTCATCACCGGTACGTGCTTGACGTTCATCGCCTTGTAGCGCGAGAAGGTCGCATTCTCCTGGTCGGTGTCGTAGCAGCGCAGCGGCTGCTGGTCCTCGGCCACGTCCTTGCTGGCGATCCACTGCGCAAGGATGGTAGAGACCAGCGTCTTGCCGATGCCGCCTTTACCCTGGAGAATAAAATGTACCGTGTTTTGCATCAATGACTCCCGAAACGCTTGAATGCGTCGAGAGTAATTGTTTTGCCGCGCGAAGGCAACCTAGTTGATGAAGCGCAGCAAGCCTTGCAGGGCATGGATCACGGTCTGCTCGCGCACCGCGCGGCGGTCGCCGGCAAACACCAGGCGTTCGGTGTGGACCGTGTCGGCGTTGGCCCAGCCGAAGCACACCGTGCCGACCGGCTTGCCCGGCACGGCGCCGGTGGGGCCGGCGATGCCGGTGGTCGAGACCGCCAAGTGGGCGTTGCTCGCACCGAGCGCGCCGCTGGCCATGGCGCCGGCCACTTCTTCCGACACGCTGCCCATCTGCGCGATCAGCGCGGCCGACACGTCCAGCATTTCGGTTTTCGAGGCGTTGGAATAGGTGATGAAGCCGCAATCGAACCAGGCGGTCGAGCCGGCGATTTCGGTGATGGCCTGGGCCACGCCGCCGCCCGTGCACGATTCGGCGGTGGCCAGGATCAAGCCCTTGTCTTGGAGTGCTTTGCCGACTTGTGCGGCGAGTTCGAAGATGGTGTCGCTGTTGCTCATGGCTATTCCTTCTCTGGTGCGGACTGCGGGGGCTTGCTATCACTGTACCATGCACTTCCTGATCGATGCCAGTGCCGCACGAAAATTTGGTATAGTTGCAATGTATTATGGAAATTGCAACAGCCTCAGCCGTGCGCCGCCATTTGTCGAGGCTGGTAAGCTGACTCAAGAGTACGTAGCCACCGGAGGCGCAATGATCAGTCACACCGACATTTCCCACGCCCGCATTTTGATCGTCGATGATCAGCCCGTGAATGTCGAGCTGCTGGAGTATCTGCTGACCTCCACCGGTTACAAGGCGGTCAGTTCGACCACCGATCCGCGCGTGGTCGCCGGCTGGCATGCCGAGCACCGCTACGACCTGATCATTCTCGACCTGCAAATGCCGGGCATGAGCGGCTTCGACGTGATGGAGGCGCTCAAGCCGCTGGAGCCGGACGGTTGGCTGCCGGTGCTGGTGGTCACCGCCCAGCCCGACCACAAGATGCGCGCCTTCGAGAGCGGCGCGCGCGACTTCATCAGCAAGCCTTTCGACGCCATCGAAACGCTGATGCGCATCCGCAACATGCTGGAGATGCGCCTGCTGCACGCGCGCGAGCGCAGCTACAACGCCCGCCTCGAGAAAACCGTGCGCGAGCGGACCGCCGAACTGCAGCGCTTCCGCAGCGCCATGGACGCCACCGCCGACGCCATCTTCCTGCTCGACACCGAGAGCGCCGAACTGGTCGACGTCAACGAAGGCGCCTGCCGCATGCTGGCCTATCCGCGCTTCGAGATGCTGGGCCAGACCGCCAGCCGGCTCGGCCTCGGCACGCCGGACGCGCTACGCCTGCAAGCGCAGCGGCTGGCCGATTTCGCCGCCGCCGTCGGTCCCGCGCGCGCGCCGGAACTGAGCGAGCTGGAACTGATGCGCAGCGACCTGATGGCGGTGCCGGTCGAGCTGTACTGGCAGCTGTTGCAGCGTCCCGGCCAGCCCACCGTGATGCTGGGCGTGGCGCGCGACATCAGCGAGCGCCGCCAGTCCGAAGAGCTGTTGCAGCGCATGGCCCACTACGACAGCCTGACCGGCCTGCCCAACCGCACGCTGTTCTTCCGCACGCTGGGCGACACCATCGCGCTGGCGCAGGACAAGCCGTGGCGCATCGCCGTGCTGTTCATCGGCCTGGACCGCTTCAAGAGCATCAACGACTCGCTCGGCACCGCCTGCGGCGACGACCTGCTGCGCCAGTTCAGCAACCGCCTGGTGCAATGCGTGCGCATCCGCGACACCGCCGGCCGCCTCGGCGGCGACGAGTTCGCCCTGATCCTGACCATGAACCGTGACCAGCAGGAAGCGGTGAACGCCGCCTCGGAAGTGCGCGAGGCGCTGCGCCAGCCGTTCGAGCTCGACGGCCAGCAGGCCGTGCTCAGCGCCAGCATCGGCATCGCCCTGTATCCGGACGACGCCAGCGATCCGGAAACCCTGGTCAAGTATGCCGACACCGCCATGTCGCGCGCCAAGCAGGCCGGGCGCGACGGCTACCGCTTCTTCACCGCCGGCATGAACGTGCAGGTGCTGGCGCGGCTGGACATGGAGCTGGCGCTGCGCCGCGCCTTCGACAACCGCGAGCTGCTGCTGCACTACCAGCCCAAGGTCAACCTGAACACCGGCGCCATCTGCGGCGTCGAATCGCTGCTGCGCTGGCAGCGGCCCGGCTTCGGCCTGGTGTATCCGGCCGAGTTCGTGCCGGTGCTGGAGGACACCGGCCTGGTGGTGCGCGTGGGCGGCTGGATCATCGACACCGCCTGCAAGCAGATCGCCGCCTGGCTGGCCGACGGCACGGGGCCGGTGCGGGTGGCGGTCAACGTCGCCAGCCGCCAGTTCGTCGAGGGCGACCTGGAGCAGGTGGTGCGCGCCGCGCTGGCGCGCCACCAGGTGCCGCCCGAGCTGCTGGAGCTGGAGCTGACCGAGTCGGCGCTGATGTCCAACGCCGAGCGCACCATCACCGTGCTGAAGAACCTCAAGGCGCTTGGCATGAAGGTGGCGATCGACGATTTCGGCACCGGTTATTCATCGCTGGCCTACCTGCAGCGCTTCCCGATCGACAAGCTGAAGATCGACATCGCTTTCGTGCGCGAGATCACCACCAATCCCAACGACGCCGCCATCGCGCTGGCCATCATCAGCATGGCGCACAGCCTCAAGCTGCATGTGATCGCCGAAGGCGTGGAAACGCGCGCCCAGCTCGAAGCCCTGCGGCGCAGCCGTTGCGATGAAATCCAGGGCTATTTCTTCAGCCGGCCGGTCGCGCCGGACGAACTGGGCCGGCTGGTGCGCTCGGGCCGCAGCCTGCCGCCGGCGCCGGGCGCGGCCAGCCAGCCGCCGCAGACGCTGCTGATCGTCGACGACGACGTCAACGTGCTGGCCTCGCTGCACCGCCTGTTCCGCCGCGACGGCTACCAGATCCTGACGGCGGCCAACCCGATCGAAGCCTTCGAGCTGCTGGCCCTGCACGCGGTGCAGGTGGTGGTGTGCGACCAGCGCCTGCCGCTGATGAGCGGCACCGAGTTCCTCAGCAAGGTCAAGGAAATGTATCCGGAGACCATACGCATCATCCTGTCCGGCTATACCGGGCTGGAGGCGGTGCTCGATTCCATCAACCGCGGCGCCATCTACCGGTTTTACACCAAGCCGTGGGACGACACCCAACTGCGCGACAACATCCGCCTGGCCTTCCACCACTACTGGCTGATGCACGGCAGCGGCCGCATGGCCGGCGAGCCGGGCGAGGATGCGACTGCGCTGCCGCCCTTGATTCAGGAAGTGAAGTGATCGAAGCCCGCTAGCTGCAGGTCGAGCGCGGCGCCGCCGGCGTCCACCAGGCGCAGGCCGGCCTGGGCATCGATGCTGCCGACGCGGGTCACCGGCGTGGCCACGCTGCCGGCCGCCGCCAGGATGGCCGCGCGCGACGCTGCCGGCGCGGTGAAGCACAACTCGTAATCGTCGCCGCCGGCGGCCGTGTAGGCGCGGCGCAGGGCGGTGTCGCGCGTGGCCAGCACATCGCCGGCCGGCAGCGCGTCGACGTCGAGCGTGGCGCCGACCCCGGAGCGCTTGAGGATGTGGCCGAGGTCGCCAATCAAGCCGTCCGAGATATCGATGGCGGCGTGGGCGATGCCCTGTTCCGCCAGCAGCACGCCCAGTTCCACCCGCGGCACCGGCATGTGCATGCGCACGGCGGCGGCGCGCTGGGCGGCATCGTCCAGCGGCTGCGCCAATTCCTGGCGGTAGCCGGCCAGCGCCAGGCGCGCATCGCCCAGGGTGCCGGAAATCCAGATATCGTCGCCGGCTTGCGCGGCGCTGCGGCGCAGGGCCTGGCCCGGGCGCAGCTCGCCAAACACGGTGATGCAGATATTCAGCGGCCCCTTGGTGGTGTCGCCGCCTATCAGTTCGATGTTGAAGGCGTCGGCCAGCGCGAACAGGCCTTGCGAGAAGCCCTGCAGCCAGGCGCGGTCGGCGGCGGGCAGGGCCAGCGCCAGCGTGAAGCCGACCGGGCGCGCGCCCATCGCCGCCAGGTCGGACAGGTTGACGGCCAGCGCCTTGTGGCCCAGCCGCTGCGGGTCCTCGCCGGCGAAGAAGTGGCGGCCCTCGACCAGCATGTCGGACGAAATGGCGGTCTGCATGCCGGGCGTGGGCGCGATCAGGGCGCAATCGTCACCAATGCCGAGCACGGCGCGCGCGGCATGGTGGGGACGCTGGAAATATTCTTTAATGAGGTCGAATTCGGAAAGCATGACGGTATTTTACTGCTTACCGCTATGGCTCCAGCCGTTTCTGCAGGTTTTCCACGCCGATGGCGGGCAAGCTCTCGTCCGACAGGAACAGCCAGTCGTGGTTGGCCAGGCGCACCGCCACGCCGTTCACGTGGAAGCGGCTCAGCAGGTTGGGCGTGAAGAATAGTTGCGGCCCGGCTTCGTAGCTGGCCCCGGCCAGCACGATGTAGAGCTTGCTGGCGCCGGCCTCGATGGTGGCGGCGTCCAGCGACAACTGCGCCAGGCTGCCCTGGCCGGTGTGGATCAACCCGCCAAGCGAGCGGCTATAGACGAAGGCCAATTGCTGGGCGTTTTCCTGCCAGCGCAGCAGTTGCTGCCAGGCCGCGCCCTGGGACGAGGCGCCGGCCGGTTCGGGCAAGTGTTTGGACACGATCACGGCGGACATGGACTTCTCCTGAAGAAAGCACATGTCTTCAGCTTAGCCGAATTCCCGATGGCTACGCTTCACATCGTGAAAAATTGATAATTTCAATCAAATTTCATCACTCGATAGCAAAAGGTGATGGGTTCGGAAAATTGATTATGTTGCGCCTATCCATAGTTTATCACCCCAAAAATTCGGCTAACGCCCGACTTGCTCACAAAAAATGCTGACCATGGTGCCGATAGTTGGTGAAAATACCTACTTAATTGCAAGAAGCGGTCTGATAAAATCATAGGCCTTCGATCGCACAATATGGGAAGGCTGTTAAAGCATGGATTCGTCACCTGAGAAAAAAGAAGCAATTCGTCAACAACTGCGCGTCGCCGCGCTGGAATATCACGAGTTCCCTACACCAGGCAAAATCAGCGTTACTCCGACCAAGCAACTGACCAATCAGCGCGATCTGGCGCTGGCCTACTCCCCCGGCGTGGCGGCGCCCTGCGAAGAAATCGTCATCGATCCGGCCAACGCCTATAAATATACGGCGCGCGGCAACCTGGTGGCCGTGATCACCAACGGCACCGCAGTGCTGGGCTTGGGCAATATCGGCCCGCTGGCCGCCAAGCCGGTGATGGAAGGCAAGGGCGTGCTGTTCAAGAAGTTCGCCGGCATCGACGTGTTCGATATCGAAATCAACGAGCAGGACCCGGACAAGCTGGTCGAGATCATCGCCTCGCTGGAGCCGACCTTCGGCGGCATCAACCTGGAAGACATCAAGGCGCCGGAATGCTTCACCATCGAGCGCAAGCTGCGCGACCGCATGCAGATCCCGGTGTTCCACGATGACCAGCACGGCACCGCCATCATCGTCGGCGCCGCCATCCTGAACGGCATTTCGCTGGTCGGCAAAGATATTAAGAACTGCAAACTGGTGGTCTCCGGCGCCGGCGCGGCCGCGCTGGCCTGCCTGGACCTGATCGTCGACCTCGGCTTCCCGCTGGAAAACATCTACGTCACCGACCTGGCCGGCGTGGTCTACAAGGGCCGCACCGAGCTGATGGACCCGGACAAGGAACGCTTCGCCCGCGAAACTTCGGCCCGCACCCTGGCCGAAGTGATTCCGGACGCCGACATCTTCCTGGGCGTCTCGGCCGGCGGCGTGCTGAAACAAGACATGGTCAAGGCCATGGCGCCGAACCCGCTGATCCTGGCGCTGGCCAACCCGAATCCGGAAATCCTGCCGGAAGACGTCAAGGCCGTGCGCGGCGACGCCATCATCTGCACCGGCCGTTCGGACTACCCGAACCAGGTCAACAACGTGCTGTGCTTCCCGTACATCTTCCGTGGCGCGCTCGATTGCGGCGCCACCACCATCACGCGTGAAATGGAAATCGCCGTGGTGCACGCGATCGCCGAGCTGGCCCACGCCGAGCAGTCGGACATCGTGGCCACCACCTACGGCTTCACCAACCTGTCGTTCGGCCCGGAGTACCTGATCCCGATGCCGTTCGATCCGCGCCTGCTGACCAAGATCGCCCCGGCCGTGGCCAAGGCGGCCGAGGATTCCGGCGTCGCCACCCGTCCGATCAAGGACCTGGTGGCCTACGAGGAAAGCCTGCAGCAGTTCGTCTACCGTTCGGGCACCTTCATGAAACCGCTGTTCCAGGTCGCCAAGAAGGCGCCGCTGGACGTCAAGCGCATCGTCTACGCCGAAGGCGAAGAAGAGCGCGTGCTGCGCGCGGTGCAGGTGATTGTCGATGAAAAGCTGGCGCGTCCTATCCTGGTCGGCCGTCCGGCCGTGCTGGATTCGCGCATCGCCAAGTTCGGCCTGCGCCTGAAGCAGGGCGTTGACTTCGACGTCATCAACCCGGACCACGACGACCGTTACCGTGATTACTGGCAGGCTTATTACGAGCTGACCGCCCGCAAAGGCGTCACGCAGGAGTACGCCAAGCTGGAAATGCGCCGCCGCCACAGCCTGATCGGCGCCATGATGATCAAGAAGGGCGACGCCGACGGCATGATCTGCGGCACCTTCGGCACCACCCAGTTGCACCTGCACTATATCGACCAGGTGCTGGGCCGCCGCGAAGGCGCTTGCGTGTACGCCGCCATGAACGTGCTGGTGCTGCCGCAGCGCCAGCTGGTGATGGTCGACACCCACGTCAACGAAAACCCGGACGCCAACGAACTGGCCGCGATCACCGTCATGGCGGCCGAGGAAATGCGTCGCTTCGGCCTGTCGCCGCGCGCCGCGCTGCTGTCGCACTCGAACTTCGGCTCGTCCAACAACGCCTCGGCGCAGAAGATGCGCGCCGCGCTGGAGTTGATCAAGCAGCGCGACCCGTCGCTGGAAGTGGACGGCGAAATGCATGGCGACACCGCGCTCGACTCCAAGCTGCGCAACGCCATCATGCCGAACTCGACCCTGACCGGCGACGCCAACCTGTTGGTGATGCCGAACATCGAATCGGCCAACATCGCCTACAACCTGGTGAAAACGGCGGCCGGCAACGGCATCGCGGTCGGCCCGATCCTGCTCGGCTGCGCCAAGCCGGTGCACATCCTGACGCCATCGGCCACCGTGCGCCGCATCGTCAACATGACCGCCCTGTGCGTGGTGGACGCCGTCGCCCAGCGCAAGGTTTAAACCAGCTTCATCGGGCCGGTTGCCGCTTTAACAGCGGTAACCGGCCTTTTTATTTCTCTGTAACAAGATGTAATTGATGTAAAACGAGGATTTTCGTTAGAAATGGTCATGTAGCGCTCTGTTACAATATCGGGCTATTAGAAGATTACTCACGATTCTGGATTTGTCATCATCATGCAAAAAGCAAAAAAAGCCCTGGTTACGGGCATTACCGGTCAAGACGGCGCCTACCTGGCGGAGCTGCTGCTGGAAAAAGGCTATGAAGTCACCGGCACCTATCGCCGCACCAGTTCGGTCAATTTCTGGCGCATTGAAGAACTGGGCATCCAGTCGCACCCGAACCTGAACCTGGTCGAATACGACCTGACCGACCTGAGCTCGAGCATTCGCCTGATCCAGACCGCGCAGCCGGACGAGGTGTACAACCTGGCCGCCCAGAGCTTTGTCGGCGTGTCCTTCGAACAGCCGGTCACCACCGCCGAAATCACCGGCATCGGCCCGGTCAACCTGCTCGAAGCGATCCGCATCGTCAATCCGAAGATCCGCTTCTACCAGGCGTCCACCTCCGAAATGTTCGGCAAGGTGCAGGCCGTGCCGCAGAAGGAAGACACCCCGTTCTACCCGCGCAGCCCGTACGGCGTGGCCAAGCTGTATGCCCACTGGATGACCGTGAACTACCGCGAGTCCTATGGCATCTTCGGCTCGTCCGGCATCCTGTTCAACCACGAGTCGCCACTGCGCGGCCGTGAGTTCGTCACCCGCAAGATCACCGACTCGGTCGCCAAGATCCACCTCGGCCTGCTGGACGTGCTGGAACTGGGCAATATGGACGCCAAGCGCGACTGGGGCTACGCCAAGGAATACGTCGAAGGCATGTGGCGCATCCTGCAGGCCGACGAGCCGGGCACCTATGTGCTGGCCACCAACCGTACCGAAACCGTGCGCGACTTCGTCACCATGGCCTTCAAGGCGGTCGATGTGTCGCTCGAGTGGAGCGGTGAGGCCGACCACGAAATCGCCACCTGCAAGCAAACCGGCAAGGTGCTGGTGCGCGTCAATCCGAAGTTCTACCGTCCTGCGGAAGTGGAACTGCTGATCGGCGACCCGGCCAAGGCCACCAAGGAACTCGGCTGGAAACCGTCGACCACGCTGGAACAGCTGTGCCAGATGATGGTGGACGCCGACCTGCGCCGCAATAAAGCCGGCTTCTCGTTCTAATCCAAGGAGTACCGATGGCTGCTGAAGGTACGGGCAAACGCGCCCTGATTACCGGCTTGTCCGGCTTCACCGGCCAGTACGTGGCGCAGGAACTGCGCGCGGCCGGCTATCAGGTCTTCGGCACCATCACGCCCGGCCATGCGCCGCGCGAGGGTGAGTTCGCCGTCGACCTGAACGACCGCGCCGGCCTGGCCGCCGTGGTGCAGCAAGTGCAGCCGGACGTGGTGGCCCACCTGGCCGCCATCGCCTTTGTCGGCCACGGCGACGTCGAGCAGATCTACCGCGTCAACGTGGCGGGCACCCGCAATCTGCTGGAAGCGCTGGCCGCGCAGGCGCACAAGCCGTCGGCCGTGCTGCTGGCCTCCAGCGCCAATATCTACGGCAACACCGACGTCGGCGTGATCCACGAAGACGTGCCGGCCGCACCGGCCAACGATTACGCCGTCAGCAAGCTGTCCATGGAATACATGGCGCGCCTGTGGCAGGACAAGCTGCCGCTGATCTTCGTTCGTCCTTTCAATTACACCGGTATCGGCCAGGCGGAAAACTTCCTGTTGCCGAAAATCGTCTCGCACTTCCGCCGCAAGGCCGCCGACATCGAGCTGGGCAACCTGCATGTGTGGCGCGATTTTTCCGACGTGCGCATGGTCGCGGCCAGCTACCGCAAGCTGCTGGCCGCGCCGGCGGCGGTGGGCGGCGCCTTCAACATCTGCTCCGGCCACGCCTATTCGCTGGGCGAGGCGCTGGACATGATGGCCGACATCGCCGGCTACAAGATCAACGTCCACGTCAACCCAGCCTTCGTGCGCGCCAATGAAGTGGTGCGCCTGGTGGGCGACAACGGCCGCCTGGTCGCCGCCACCGGCCCGCTGGCCGTGGTGCCGCTGGCCGATACGCTGCGCTGGATGTACTCGGCGTGAACGCCACGCCCGCCCTGCGTGTCGGCCTGTCGGTGACGACGGCCGAACCGGTGCTGACCGGCGGCCGTCTCGACGGCCTGGGCGTGTATAGCCGCGCCCTGCTGGAGCACCTGCCGCACGCCGGCGTGGACGTGCAAGCGCTGTCCTTCGCGCCGCATGGCGACGCGAGCAAGGTCAAGCTGGGCCGCGCGCTGCCGCTGTCCTTTCCATTGGCGACGCTGGGCGATTTGATCCTGCCATCCTCGGTGCACCTGAGTAGCCATACGGCGTTGATGCGCGGCGACCGCGCCGCCGCGCCGCTGGACCTTTTTCACGCCACCGACTACCGCATCGTGCGCATGGACTGCCCGGTGGTGGCCACGCTGCACGACGCGCTGCCGGTGTCGCATCCCGAATGGGCCAGCGCCAAATGGCGCAAGCTGAAGAACTGGTTGCAGATCAAGGCCGCGCGCAAGGCGCAGCATGTCATCACCGGTTCGCATTTTTCCGTGCGCGAGCTGGTCGAGTGCTTCGGCGTCGATGAGCGCAAGATCAGCGTGGTGCACCACGGCGTGGCCACCCACTGGTTCGATGCGCCCGCCGCCGAAGAACGCGACGTCACGCTCGGCCTGCACGGCCTGCGTGAAGGCTACTTCCTGTTCGTCGGCACGCTGCAGCCGCGCAAGAACGTCGAGCGCCTGCTGGAAGCCTACCTGGCGCTGCCGCCGGTGCTGCGCGCCGCGCGCCAGTTGGTCATCGTCGGCCAGCCGGGCTGGCGCAGCGAGGAACTGGTCAGCCGCATCAAGGCGGCGCAGCAGCGCGGCGAGAATGTCGTCTGGCTGGACCAGCTGACCGACGACCGCCACCTGCGCCACCTGTACGCCGGCGCCGGCGCCTTCATCTTCCCGTCGCTGCACGAAGGTTTCGGCCTGCCGCTGGTGGAGGCTTTTGCCAGCGGCGTGCCGGTGGCCTGCTCCAACACCACCTCGCTGCCGGAAGTCGCCGGCGGCGCGGCGCTGGAATTCGATCCGCTGTCGGTCGGCGACATCACCGCCGCCATGACCACCCTGGCGCGCGACGACGCCGCACGCGCGCGCTGCATCGCCGCCGGCCATCGCCGCGCGCTGGAGCTGACCTGGGACGAGGCGGCACGCCGCACCGTCGCCGTCTATCATCAAGCACTGTCTCACTGAATTGTCACCCCCAGCCATGCGCGTCCTCCATTTCTACAAGACCTATTACCCCGACTCCTGGGGCGGTATCGAGCAGGTGATACGCCAGATGTGCGTGGGTACGGGCCGCCTGGGCGTGACCAACGAGGTGCTGACGCTGAGCCGCAACGGCCCGTCCGAGATCGAGTTCGAAGGCCACACCGTGCACCGCGTGCCGCTCGATTTCGAAATCGCTTCGACCGGTTTTTCGTTTGCCGCCATCCGCAAGCTGGCGCGCCTGGCGCGCAAGGCGGACGTGATCCATTACCACTTTCCGTGGCCGTTCATGGATGTCGCGCACTTCCTGGCCCGCATCAACAAGCCGAGCGTGGTGACCTACCACTCGGACATCGTGCGCCAGAAAAAACTGCTGCGCGTGTACGGCCCGCTCAAGCGCCGTTTCCTGCACAGCGTCGACACCGTGGTGGCGACTTCGCCCAACTACCTGGCCTCGTCGCCGGTGCTCAAGCGTTTCGCCCACAAGACCCGCACCATCACCTATGGCCTCGACAAGTCGATTTATCCGACGCCGTCCGAGGAGCTGAAGGCCAAGTGGCGTGCCGAATGCGGCGAGCGCTTCTTCCTGTTCATCGGCGTGCTGCGCTACTACAAGGGGCTGCACATCCTGCTCGACGCGATGGCCGATGTCGATTACCCGGTGGTGATCGTCGGCGCCGGCCCGATCGAGCAGGAGCTCAAGGAGCATGCGCAGCGCCTCGGCCTGACCCACGTGAAGTTCATCGGCGCGGTGCAGGAGGACGACAAGGCCGCGCTGCTGGAACTGAGCTATGCCATGGTGTTCCCGTCGCACCTGCGTTCGGAAGCCTTCGGCATCTCGCTGCTGGAAGGCGCGATGTTCGGCAAGCCGATGATCTCCAGCGAAATCGGCACCGGCACCACCTACATCAACATCGACAACGAAACCGGCCTGGTGGTGCCGCCCGATGATCCCGAAGCGCTGGGTGTCGCCATGCGCAAGCTGTGGGAACACCCGGAGCTGGCCGCCGACATGGGCCGCCGCGCCGAAGAACGCTACTGGGAATTGTTCACGGCCGAACGCATGGCCGAGAACTACCACGCGCTGTACCTCGAGCTGGTCGCCAAGCCAAGGTAGCCAAGGTAGAATAAGCGCCTTACCCCGACTGCCGGAGAATCGCGTGCGCTGCCTGGTCATCGAAGACGAAGCCGAAACCTCCAACTACATCTGCAAGGGCCTGCGCGAGGCCGGCTACAGCGTCACCGCTGCCGTCACCGGCCCGCAGGGACTCGACTACGCCACCGGCGAGGAATGGGACATCATCATCCTTGACCGCATGCTGCCGGGGCGCGTGGACGGCCTGTCGATCGTCGACCGGCTGCGTGCGCTGGGCCGGCAGACGCCGGTCATCATCGTCAGCGCGCTGACCACCATCGACGCCCGCGTGACGGGCCTGCGCGGCGGCGCCGACGACTATCTCTCCAAGCCTTTCGCCTTTTCGGAACTGCTGGCCCGGGTGGAGGCGCTGCTGCGCCGTAGCGCCCCCGGCGTGCCCGGCGCCGACAGCACGCAGCTGCAGGTGGCCGACCTGCGGCTGGACCTGCGCACCCTGCGCGTCACGCGCGGCAACAAGGTGATCACCCTGCAGCCGCGCGAATACCGCCTGCTGGAATACCTGATGCGCAACGAGAACCAGGTCGTGACCCGTACCATGCTGCTGGAATCGGTGTGGGACTATCACTTCGACCCGCAGACCAATGTGATCGACGTGCAGATCAGCCGCCTGCGCGCCAAGGTCGACAAGGATTTCCCGGTGATGCTGATCCACACCCTGCGCGGCGTCGGTTACCGCATGGGCATAACAGCGCCGGAGCAGTAACTTGTTCAAGTCCCCCAAGCTGCTGCGCACCTCGATCGCCGCCAAGCTGGTGCTGGGCTACGGCCTGCTGGGCATCGCCTCCATCGCGGCGGTGTCGATGGTGTTCTATCGGGGCACCATCGGCGTGATCGACCAGAATATCGACGGCAAGATCGTCGCGCAGAGCGAACGCCTGCTGGACAACGTCGCCGAGGGCGACGCCTTGAAGGCCGAAGTGCGGCGCCTGCTCGGCGACGGCGTCGACAGCGACCGCGAAATCTTCCTGATCCTCGATGGCGACGGCACGCCGGTGGCCGGCAACCTGGCCACCTGGCCCGGCGTGGCCGATTCGCCGGACATGGTGACGGCGCAAGTGCTGCGCAACGGCCGCAGCGCGCCGGCGCGCTTGTACCTGCGGCCGCTGGTGCGCGGCGGCACGCTGATCGTCGGCCGCGACCTGAGCGAAGAGGAGGCCGTGCGCGAAGTGATCTGGCGCGCGCTGCTGGCCGGCGTGTGCGTCTCGCTGATGCTGACCATCGCCGGCGCGCTGCTG
This sequence comes from Duganella paludis, assembly GCF_054461335.1. Classification (NCBI taxonomy): domain Bacteria; kingdom Pseudomonadati; phylum Pseudomonadota; class Betaproteobacteria; order Burkholderiales; family Oxalobacteraceae; genus Duganella; species Duganella paludis. The sequence goes on along the minus strand of NZ_CM136922.1, from coordinate 2,269,258 downwards.
TTCCGCCGCAGCATCGAGGCGCGGCTGGGCGAGATCCGCCGCACCGCCGCGCAGATCGAGGCCGGCGATTTGAGTCCGCGCATCCCCGTCACCGGCAACGACGAATTCGCGCTGCTCAACCACGACATCAACCGCATGCTGGACCGCATCGAGCTGCTGATGGAGGGCATACGCCACGTCTCCAACGCCATCGCCCACGACCTGCGCACGCCGCTGAGCCGCATCCGCGGACGGCTGGACGACGCCCTGCGCCACGAGATGACGGTACCCACGCTGTCGGCCGCCGCCCACCACGCCATCGACGACATCGACGATTTGATCCGCCTGTTCGAACGGCTGCTGCAGATTGCGGAAGCCGAATCGGGCATGCGCGGGCGGCTGTTCGAGCGGCTCGACCTGGCGCGCGTGGTGGCCGATATCGGCGAGATGTATGAAGCCATCGCGGAAGACGACGGCATCGTGCTGACGGTCGATGCGCCGGACGCGCTGCATGTGGACGGCGACCGCAACCTGCTGGCCAGCGCCGTCGCCAGCCTGCTGGACAACGCAATCAAGTACGCCGGTCCCGGCGCCGCCATTCATGTGCGCGCCGGCCTGTATCACGGCCAGGCGGCGATCTCGGTGCAGGACAATGGACCCGGCATCCCGGAAGGAGAGCGCGGCAAGGTGACGCAGCGTTTTTACCGCCTCGATAAAAGCCGCCACATGCCGGGCAATGGACTGGGGTTGTCGATCGTCGGCGCCACCGCCACCTCGCATGGCGGCCGGCTGGTGCTGGAGGATGGCGCGCCGGGGCTGGTGGCGCGCATCGTGCTGCCGCTGGCTGCCGGCTAGCTAGCCCTTATCTTTCGGCCCAGCGCTGCTTGATCTCCAGCAGCGCCGGCATCTGCTGGAAGAAGATGTCCACCAGCCGGCCTTCGAAGTGCTGCTCGCGCTGCGCCTGCATGTGGGCGACGGCTTTCTCCACCGGCCACGCCTCCTTGTACGGCCGCGCCGACGTCAGCGCGTCGAACACGTCGGCGATCGCCACGATGCGGCCCACCAGCGGAATCTCTTCACCTTTCAGGCCGTTCGGATAGCCGCTGCCATCCCACTTCTCGTGGTGGGTCATGGCGACGTCGTAGGCCATGGCCAGCATACCGCTCGGGTGCTTGCCGATGATGTCGCCGCCGATGCTGGCGTGCGACTGCATGACTTTCCATTCATCGGGATCGAGCGCGCCGGGCTTGCGCAGGATGCTGTCCGGGATGCCGATCTTGCCGACGTCGTGCATCGGCGAGGCGTGCAGCAGGTCTTCCGCCTCGGCCTCCGACATGCCCACCGCCAGCCCCAGGATGCGCGAGTAGTGGCTCATGCGGATCACGTGCAGGCCGGTTTCGTTGTCCTTGTACTCGGCGGCCAGGCCGAGACGCTGAACGATCTCCAGGCGCGTCTTCTTCAGTTCATCCACGCCCACCAGCGACAGGTGGTTGCGCACGCGCGCACGCACGATGGGCGGGCTGACCGGCTTGGTGATGTAGTCCACCGCGCCGGCGTCGAAGCCGACCACTTCGTCCTCGGTGTCGCTCAGGGCGGTGACGAAGATGACCGGAATGGCGGCGGTGCGTGGATCGGCCTTGAGCAGCTTGCAGGTTTCGTAGCCGGTCATGCCCGGCATCATGACGTCGAGCAGGATGAGCTGCGGCTGTTCGGTGCGCGCCAGTTCCAGCGCGCGCGGGCCGTCCTTGGCGAACAGCAGGCGGTAGTGGTCTTGCAGGATGTGGCGCAGCAGTTGCAGGTTGCTGGCTTCGTCGTCGACGACGAGGATCTGCGGCTGGTTCGGCTGGTGGGTGGTGATCATGGGTACTCCGTGGACAGGCTGGCCAGCAATGCTTCCAGTGCGGCCTGCGCCTGCGGGAAATCGAAATCGTTGAGGGCGTTCAGCACCGCGCCGAGTTGCTGCGCCAGTGCGGGCGGGGCGCCGGTCAGGGCGGCCGTCAGCGCGGTGAGGGCGGTGTCGTTCAGGGCGCCGCGTTGCAGGGATGGTAGCAGAGCGGCGGATTTTTCGCGCGCGGCAGCCGGATCGAAGGCCGCCGCCGGTGGCGTTTCCAGGCGCGAGCTGCGTGGTGGCGCCAGCGCGTGGACGGCGCTCAGCGCGGCGTCCAGCTGCGCGCCCAGCGTGCGCTGCGCCTGCGCCAGTTCGGTTTGCAGCGCCACCGTCAGTTCGCCGGGAGCGCCGCTGTCGCGTTGCGGCGAGCCGCACAGCCGCTCCAGCTGCGCCAGCGTGGCGGCCAGTTGTTCGAGGCCGATGTTGGCGGCTACGCCGCGCACCTTGTGGCACCAGGCCTGGGCTTCGGCCATGCGTAGTTCACTGCCGTCGGACAGCAGCTTGGCCAGCGTCGCCGCCGCCGTGCTGTAGTCGGCCACGAAGCGGTGCAGCGCCTGGTGGTAGGCCGTCTCCTGATCGCCCCAGCGCTGCAGGCCCGCTTTCTGATTGAGCACGCGGTGGCGCGGCGCTTCCGCCGGCGGCGGCGCCGAAGGCAGCGGCGCCAGCTTGAGCACTTTCGCAATCTCGTGCGACAGCGTGTGCCAGTCCACCGGCTTGGACGCGAAACCATCCATGCCGGCCGCCGCGCTGGCCTCGCGGTGCGCGGCCAGCACGCTGGCCGTCATCGCCACGATAGGCAAGTGCGCGGCGCCGTCCGGCTGCGCTGCCGTGAGCTCGCCTCGGCGTTCACGCTCGCGGATGGCGCGGGTGGCGGCCAGGCCGTCCAGGTGCGGCATCTGCATGTCCATCAGGACCACGTCGTAGCGCTGTTCGGCCGTCATCCGCACCGCCTGCGCGCCGTCGCTTGCGGTGTCGAGCGTGTGGCCGCGCTTGGCCAGCAGCAGCGACAGCAGCTCCAGGTTCTGCTGCACGTCGTCGGCCGCCAGGATGTGCAGCGGCGGCAGCGGATAGTCGCTGCGTTCGCCGCCCTGCGATGGATCGCTGCGCGCCGCTTCCAGCGGCAGCAGCACGTGGAAGGTGCTGCCCGCACCCAGCGTGCTCTCGGCCCAGATCTTGCCGCCCATGAGCGCCACCAGCTGGCGGCTGATGGTGGTCCCCAGGCCGGTGCCGCCGAAGCGGCGCGTCATCGAGGCGTCGGCCTGGGTGAAAGGATCGAAGATGGCGTTGATGCGCTCGGGCGCGATGCCGATGCCGGTGTCCTGCACGGCGATGTGCAACTGGCCCTGCTTCTCGCAGGCGCGCAGCGAGACCTTGCCGGCGGAGGTGAACTTGATGGCGTTGTCGAGCAGGTTGCCGAGGATCTGGCGCATGCGCAGCTCGTCGCCGTACAGCGACGCCGGCAGCGCCGGGTCGTAGACGATGTCGATGATCAGGCCCTTGCTGCGGGCGTTGCCGCCGAAAGTGGAGGCCAGTTCGTCGATCAGGCCCACCAGGCTGTAGTCGTCCGGCTCCAGCTCCATCGCGCCCTTATCCAGCTTGGCGGTGTCGAGCACCTCGTTGAGCAGGCGTAGCAGCGAGCGGCCTTCCTTGCGCACCGTGTCGAGGTGGCGGCGCTGCTCGGTGTTCAAGTCGGTGTCGAGCAGCACGTCGGTGAAGCCGAGGATGGCGTTCATCGGCGTGCGGATCTCGTGGCTCATGTTGGCGACGAAGCTGGCGCGCGCGGCGGCCGCTTGTTCGGCCGTCTCCTTGGCCTGGCGCAGCTGCTGCTCCATTTCGCGCCGTTCGCTGATGTCGAGGATCACGCCGTCGATCCAGCGGATTTCGGGATGGCTTTCGTCCTGGGTCACGGCGCCGTGCTCCCACATGAAGCGCTTGCTGCCGTCGGCGTGCAGCAGGCAGTACTCGACCTGGTAGTTGGCCAGGCCGTCGATGCTGCGCGAGATTTCGGCCGCCACGCGTTCGCGGTCCTCTTCGCAGATCAGGGAGCCGAGCGTGCGGGTGCGCGTGGCGCCGACGAAGTCGCTGGCCGGATAGCCAGCCAGGCGCCAGATGTTATCGCTGATGAACAGCGGCGGCGCGTCGAAGGCCATGCTGCTGCGGAAGGAGATGCCGGGGATATTGCCGATCAGCGAGCGGAATTGCTGCTCGCTGTCGCGCAGCGCCTGCATGATGGCGCGGCGCTCGGTGATGTCGGTGATGAACAGCACGAACAGGTCGCGCTGCGCCAGTTTGGCGTGACCCAGCGCGCGCCGGATCGGCACGCTGCTGCCGTCCTTGCGCAGGGCGATCACTTCGCTGCCCTTGCCGGTCACGCTGGCGTCGCCGGTGCGCAGGTAGTTGAGCAGGCCGTCGCGTTCCGAACGCTCGGTGTCGGCCATCAGCATGCGGATGTTGCGGCCGACGATCTCGTCGCGGCTCCAGCCGAAGATGCGTTCGGCCGAGGCGTTGAATTCGTGGATCACGCCGGCGCGGTCGACCGTGATGACGCCGTCGACGGTGGTGGTCAGCAGGGCGCGCATCCAGGCTTCGCTTTCGGCCTGCTGGCGGTACATCTCGCGGTAGCGCAGCATGCCGTTGGCAGCCATCACGAAGATGGTGAAGGCGACCGTGATCAGGGTGATGGCCAGCGCCAGGAAGGTGGAGTTCTGCTGCGGCGAGGCGTCCACCGGCAGCGTGCCAACGAAGCGCGCCGCCGCCATGCCGGTGTAGTGCATGCCGGCGATGGCGCAGCCCATGACGGCGGCGCTGATCGCGCCCAGCACGCGGCGCGGCAGCTTCAGCTCGCGCAGGCCGAAGCGGATCCACAGCGCCAGCGTGGCCAGCACCACCGCCACCACGATCGAGAGGCCGAACATGTAGGGGTTGTAGCGCAGGTCCAGCGCTGTCTGCATGGCGGCCATGCCGGTGTAGTGCATGGCGCCGATGCCGGCGCCCACCAGTACGCCGCCGACGATCAGCGAGGCCGTGGTCAGGCGCCGGCGGCTGATGATGGTCAGCGCCACATAGGAGGCGGCAAGGCTGGGCAGCACCGAGAGCAGCGTCAGGCCATGGTCGTAGTCGACATCGATGCACAAGTCAAAGGCCAGCATGCCGATGAAGTGCATGGCCCACACGCCGCAGCCCAGCGCCAGGCTGCCGCTGGCCAGCATGGCCGCGCGCAGGCCGCGCGTGCTGGCCAGGCGTGCCTGTCCGGCAACTTGCAATCCCATCCACGATGAGAATATGGCAACGAGTATCGAGAGCATCACCAGCCACGGCGCGTAGGTGCCGTAGTGGAGCAGGGAAGGATTGTCGGGCGGCGAGAAGATTTCCATCATGGTGAGGGAAACCATAGCACAGAAAAAAACCGCCCGGAGGCGGTTTGTTGCGAATTGTCAAAACTGTTTAAGACTTGGCGAAGGCCAGGAAGTCGGCGTTGAACTTGTCCTTGTGGGTGTCGGTCAGGCCGTGCGGCGCCCCCGGGTAGACGATCAGCTTGGCGTGCTTGACGATCTTGGCCGAGGCCTTGCCGGCGGCGTCGATCGGCACGATCTGGTCGTCGTCGCCGTGGATCACCAAGGTGGGCTTGTCGAATTTCTTCAGGTCGTCGCGGAAGTCGGTTTCCGAGAAGGCCTTGATCGAGTCGTAGGTGTTTTTGAAACCACCCTGCATGCCCTGCGCGTACCAGGCCTGGATGATGCCCTGCGACGGCTTGGCGCCCGGACGGTTGTAGCCGTAGAACGGGCCGGAGGCGATGTCCAGGTACAGCTGGCCGCGATCCTTGACCGAGCCGGCGCGGATGCCGTCGAACACTTCGATCGGCAGGCCGCCCGGGTTGGTGTCGGTTTTCAGCATCAGCGGCGGCACGGCGGAGATCAGGCCCAGTTTGGCGATGCGTTTGGTGCCGTGGCGGCCGACGTAGCGCGCCACCTCGCCGCCGCCGGTGGAGAAGCCGGCCAGGATGATGTTCTTCAGGTCCAGCGCTTCGATCAGCTGCGCCAGGTCGTCGGCATAGTGATCCATGTCGTTGCCGTCCCATGGCTGGCTCGAACGGCCGTGGCCACGGCGGTCGTGGGTGATGACGCGGAAGCCGTTATTGGCCAGGAAGAAGGCGGCCGATTCCCAGCTGTCGGCATTCAGCGGCCAGCCGTGGCTCAGCACCACCGGCTGGCCGCCGCGCGGGCCCCAGTCCTTGTAGTAGATCTCGACGCCGTCGCGGGTGGTGATGGTGCTGGCGGTCTTGGTGACCTTGCCCATCGGTGCGGCCACGGCTTCGGTGCCGACGGCGGCCAGCGCGGTGGCGGCTGCGGCGACGGCGCTGCCGACCATGGCGTTGCGGCGGGATGGGTTGATTTGTTCGGTCATGATGTGCTCCTTGGTTTAGGCTAAGTGTTGTTTGAAGAAGGCGTCGGTGCGGGCGTTGGCCAGGGTGGCGGCGGCCGTGTCGTAATGGGTGCCGCCGGGGCGCGCGAAGGCGTGGTTGCAGCCCGGGTAGCTATGCAGCTCGATGTTCGGGTTGTCCTTGAAGGCGGCGGTGATAACGGCTTGCGCATCCTTGCCGATGTATTCATCCTCCTCGGCCAGGTGGTATAGCAGCGGCTTGCCGACCTTGCCCGCTTCGGCCGCGTACTTCTCGGTGCCGCCGCCGTAGTAGGCGACGAAGGCATCGGCGTTATCACCGGCGCGGGCGGCGGTCAGGAAGGTCATCAGGCCGCCCAGGCAGTAGCCGGTGACGCCGACCTTGCCCGAGGCGCCCTGCATGCCGCGCGCCGCCGCCACGGTGGCGGCGATGTCGCCCACGCCGCCGTCGAAATCGTAGGCGCTGTACAGCGCGAAGCCGCGCGCCCAGTCGCCCGGGCTGTCTTCCGACATGTCGAGGCCTGGCTCGGCGCGCCAGAACAGGTCCGGCGCCACCGCGATGTAGCCCTTGGCGGCGTAGTCGTCGGCGATGCTGCGGATGCCGGCGTTGACGCCGAAGATCTCCTGCAGGACCACGATCACCGGCGCGCTGGCGGCGTTGGCGGGACGGGCCACATAAGCCTTGAAGCTGCCGTCGGCGACCTGGATGGTGAGGGTTTCTGACATGGTGTCCTCCGTTGTTTGGAGCACCCATCTTAGGGAGAAAACCGGGGCTTGAGAACGGACATTCCTGCAAAGCCGCATTGCAATTTTGCATATACCACGACGCAGGTACGACCGCCTGTGCCCTAAGTAATAGAAAGTGGATGGAAAACTGGTTTGTTGCTTTAAAAACAAATTTGTTTGATACTGAGCCGGCTGATCCGCATATCGCCGGATCTCACTACGAGAGTGTTGAAAACAATGGCTTTTTTGACTAAGAAGAAGATCGCGGTGGCCATCGGGCTGCTGGTGATTGTCGGCGGCGCGGCCGCCTACTATTCCAAAAGCAAGACCCCTGTGGTGGAAGCACCACGCTTCCGCACGGCGGCCGTCGATACCGGCAATATCACGCAGTCGGTGACGGCCACCGGCACCATCAACCCGGTGGCCCTGATCAACATCGGCTCGCAGGTATCGGGCACGGTGAGCGAGCTGAAAGCGGACTTCAACGACCGCGTGACCAAGGGCCAGGTGCTGCTGAAGCTGGACCCGACCATCTTCAACGCGCAGATCCGCCAGGCCGAGGCGCAGCTGGCGTCGGCGCGCGCCTCGCTGCGGCTGGCGCAGGCCACGCACTCGCGCAATCAAACGCTGGTGACGCAGAGCTTCATTTCGCCGCTGGCGCTGGACCAGTCCAAGCGCGAGGTCGATGTGGCGGCGGCCAATATCCAGCTATCGGAAGCGCAGCTGGCGCGCGCCCAGGCGGACTTCAACAACAGCGTGATCCGCGCGCCGATCGACGGCGTCATCATCAAGCGCACGGTTGACCTGGGGCAGACCGTGGCGGCGTCGTTCACCACGCCGCAGCTGTTCCAGATCGCGCGCGACCTGACCAAGATGCAGATCGATACCAGCGTCTCGGAAGCGGACGTCGGCGCGCTGAAGGAAGGGCAGGAGGCGCGCTTCGTGGTGGATGCTTATCCGGACAAGGAATTCAACGCGCGCATGCGTCAGTTCCGCCTGGCCGCCAACGTGGTGGCAAACGTGGTGACCTACAACGTGGTGCTGGATGTCGACAACCAGGACGAACTGCTCAAGCCGGGCATGACGGCGCAGGTGCGTCTGCTGGTGGGCAATCGCCAGAATGTGCTGCGGATTCCCACCGCCGCGCTGCGTTTCCGCCTGAGCGACGAGGAAGTGGAGAAGCAGAAAAAACTGGAGGAAGCCGTAGCAGCAGGCAAGACGGCATCGGCTTCCGCATCGGCTTCCGCATCGGCTTCCGCTTCTGCCTCTGCTTCGGCCAGCGCGGTGGCGGCGGCGCAAGAAGACGACACCTCCTTCCGCAGCAAGGCCGACCTGGCGCGCTTGTTCCGCATCTACACGCTGGACACGCACAACCAGCCCAAGGCGCTGGACGTGAAGATCGGCCTGTCCAACTTCCGCTACACCGAGGTGGTGGGTGGCGACTTGAAAAAGGGCGACAAGGTCATCACCCGCGCCATCGGTACTGAAAAAGAAGGTGAGCTGTGAGCGGACATGCGGGCGAACTGCTGATCGATATCCGCCAGGTTACCAAGAGCTACTTCTCCGGCAGCGTGGAAACGCAGGTCCTGTTCGGCATCGACCTGGCCGTGCCGCGCGGTGATTTCCTGGCCGTGATGGGGCAGTCCGGCTCCGGCAAGTCGACGCTGATGAACATCTTCGGCTGCCTGGACCAGGCCACCGGCGGCAGCTATTTCCTCAACGGCGTGGACACCCTGACGCTGTCGCGCAACGAGCTGGCGACCATCCGCAACCGCACCATCGGCTTCGTGTTCCAGAGCTTCAACCTGATCAAGCGCATGAGCGTGGCGGAGAACGTGGCGCTGCCGCTGATCTATGCCGGCGTGTCGCGCGCCAAGGCGCACGCCAAGGCCCTGCTGGAGCTGGAGCGCGTGGGCTTGAAGGAGATGGCCAAGCGCACGCCGAACCAGCTGTCCGGCGGCCAGCAGCAGCGGGTGGCGATCGCCCGCGCGCTGGTGGGCGATCCGCCGCTGATCCTGGCCGATGAACCGACCGGCAACCTCGATACGCAAACCAGCGAGGAAATCATGCGCTCGTTCCAGCAGTTGAACGAGGAACGCGGCATCACCATCCTGCTGGTGACGCACGAACCGGACATCGCCGCCTACAGCAAGCGCCTGATGCGGCTGAAGGATGGACACGTGCTGTACGACGGCCCTTCCGCCGAAGGCCTGCTGCAAATGAAAACCTTAACGGTATAAACGATATGAATATTTTGCAGATCGTGGTGGAGGCGTTCCGCTCTATGCTGGCGAACCGCCTGCGCACGCTGTTGACCATGCTGGGCATCATCATCGGCATCACCTCGGTGGTACTGCTGCTGGCGGTGGGCGACAGCATGAAGCGCTTCATCGCCAAGGAGCTGGAGCAGTTGGGCACCAATATGCTGTTCATCTCGCCCGGCGGCGACCGCGCGCAGCAGCAGCGCATGCGCAACGGCGCGCAACCGGCGCTGACCGTGCGCGACGCGGCGGCGCTGGACCAGCTGCCATCGCTGGCCGGCGCGGCGCCGGTGCTGCAGGGCGGCTTCAATATCGGCGTCGGCAACGAGAACTCGTCGAAGACCGTGCACGGCGTGACGCCGGCCATGTTCAAGATACGCGGCTGGAAGGTGGACAAGGGCAGCGCCTTCAGCGACGCCGACGTGCGCGCCGCCGCGCGCATGGTGGTCATCGGCCGCAAGGTGGCGGACCAGTACTTCTACAAGCAAGACCCGCTGGGCAAATTCATCCGCATCGAGAACGTTTCGTTCCAGGTGGTGGGCGTGCTGTACGGCGAGGGCAAGCAGGTGGATGGCGGCGATTTGAGCGAATACGTGATCGTGCCGATTACGGCGGCGGCGGCCAACCTGGTCAAGATGCAGTTCCCCGGCAATGTGCACTACGTGGTGGCGCAGGGTAAATCCGGCGGCAACCTGCAGGATGCGATCCAGGACATCAACGAAACGCTGCGCGACCGTCACCACATCAAGGTCGACCAGCCGGACGACTTCCGCATCGATAACCTGGCCTCGTTCGCCGAGACGGCGCAGAAGATCAGCGCCGGCATCGCGCTGCTGCTTGGCTTGATCGGCGCGATCTCGCTGGTGGTGGGCGGCATCGGCATCATGAACATCATGCTGGTGTCGGTGACCGAGCGCACGCGTGAAATCGGCATCCGCATGGCGATCGGCGCCAAGCCGCGCGACGTGCTGCTGCAGTTTTTGACGGAGGCGGTGGTGATCTGCCTGGTGGGCGGGATCTTCGGTATTTTGCTGGCCAGCGGCGCGGCGGCGGCGATCACGGCGACCGGAAAGTTCGACGTCATCATCACCTTGCGGGCGGTGGTGGTGGCCTGCGGATTTTCCAGCCTGGTGGGCGTGTTCTTCGGCTTCTATCCGGCACGCAGGGCGTCGCGCCTGCTGCCGGTGGATTGCCTGCGCTACGAGTAGTTAATAGTCGACTCAGTATTCGAACTTGCTGCTGCGGCCCGAGGCCTTGGCATAGATGGTGTGCTCGGCGCGTTCCTGGCGCACTGCTTCGCGGCGCTCGCGGTTGGCCTGCATGCGTTCTTCGCGGCGCGCGTTCTGCTCGTCGATGCGCCGCTGCGTGGCCAGGCCCTGCTTGCTGTTGTGTAGCAGGCCGAATTTCTGGCGCAGGGCGGCGGCCCACAGCAGGAAGATCAGCAGCAGCGCCGCCACGTAGGCGGTCTGCCACAGGCCGTAGTTCTGGCTGATGATGGGCAGCAGCGGCGCACCCTGTTCCAGCCAGCCCTGTCCCAGCACGCCAAGTCCGGCCGCGAGAGCGCCCAGGCACAGGGTCTTGATGATCATCCAGCGGCTGGCCTTGATGCGCGACTCCCAGAAGGTGTGCGGATCGTCGTTCAACTGGTCGAGATAGGGCGTGTGGTTGTGTTGCGTGGTCATGGCGGCAATGTGTGGAGGCGCTCGGTTGCGGTGGATATTATCGCATAGTTTGCCGTATGGAAACTCCGTTGGTTTTGATTCAAAACAGGCTTTTTGCACTATCATGGCAAGATGATAAAACGTTTACTTTCGGCGGCCTTGCTGGCTGCGTCCTTACACGTTGCCGCCGCGCCGGTCGAGTCCACGGTGGGGCCGGGCTGGGCCAACAATTCGGTCAACGCCGTGGTGTTCCGCAAGAATTCGCTGGTCACGCATGGCGACACGCAATATGTGGCCTACTACGACGCCGAGCGTTACCTGGTGCTGGGCAAGCGCAAGCTTGGCGGCGCCGAGTGGACCACGCGTCGCACGCCGTGGCAGGGCAACGCGGCCGATGCGCACAACGCCATCAGCATCATGGTCGATGGCGCCGGCTACCTGCATGTGTCGTGGGACCATCACAACAATCCGCTGCGCTACGCGCGCGGGGTGGCGCCGGGCTCGCTGGAGCTGGGCGCCAAGCTGGCGATGGTCGGCGCCGATGAGGCGGAAGTATCGTATCCGGAGTTCTACCGTCTGCCCAATGGCAATCTGCTGTTCTTCTACCGCCTGGGCGGCTCGGGGCGCGGCGACCTGATCATCAATCGCTACGACGTCGCCACCGAGCGCTGGACCCGGCTGCACACCAATCTCATCACCGGCGAGGGCAAGCGCAACGCCTATTGGCAAGCCTTCCTCGACCATCGCGGCACGCTGCACCTGTCTTGGGTGTGGCGCGAATCGCCGGACGTGGCCAGCAACCACGACATGGCCTATGCGCGCTCGCCCGATGGCGGCGTGACCTGGGAGCGTTCGGACGGCACGCGCTACGCCTTGCCGATCAGCGCGGCCAGCGCCGAATACGCGCTGCGCATTCCGCAGAACAGCGAGTTGATCAACCAGACCTCGATGGCGGCCGATAGTGAAGGGCGTCCCTACATCGCCAGCTACTGGCGTGACGCCGGTTCCAGCGTGCCGCAGTACCACGTGATCTGGCACACCGGCACGGCATGGCAGGTGCGGTCGCTGGACTTCCGCAAGACGCCGTTCTCGCTGGGCGGGCAGGGCACCAAGCGGATTCCGATCTCGCGTCCGCAGATCATGCTCGGTGCGGCCGGTGGCCTGCTGGTGTTCCGCGATGAAGAGCGCGGCAGCAAGGTGTCGGTGGCCAGCATCGCCGATTTCGCCAGCGGCGCATGGCAGCTGCGCGACCTGACGGCGACCTCGGTCGGCGCATGGGAGCCCAGCTACGACACCGAGCTGTGGCGCCGCAGCGGCATACTTAGTCTCTTTGTACAGGATGTTCAACAAGTTGATGGCGAGGGCCGCGCCGCCGTGCCACCGTCGCCGGTGTCGGTGCTGGACTGGACACCGTAAGCGCTCTACTATGGGCGCTTTCAACCTTGAGAGATGCCATGAAATCCAAGCTTGCCCTATCAATGCTGCTGGCCATAAGCTGCGCCGCATTCGCCCAGGACGCCGACAAGGCGCCAGCCCTCACCAAGGAGCGCGCCGCCGAGCTGCAGGCCAGCGAGCGTCTGCTCAAGGCCGAATCGCAGGTCAGCAAGACCGGCCAGGTGACCATCAAGGGCAAGCTGGTGCCGTACAAGGTTACGGCCGGCACGCAGCCGGTGTGGGACAAGGATGGCAAGGTGACGGCATCGCTGTTCTACACCTACTACCAGCGCAGCGACACCGCCGACAAGGGCAAGCGGCCGCTGGTGATTTCGTTCAACGGCGGTCCCGGCTCGGCGTCGGTGTGGATGCACGTGGCCTACACCGGCCCGAAAGTCTTGAACCTGGACGCGGAAGGTTATCCGACCCAGCCTTACGGCGTGAAGGACAATCCGCACTCGATCCTGGACGTGGCCGACATCGTCTACATCGATCCGGTCAACACTGGCTTCTCGCGCATCCTGGACGGCAAGGCCGACCGCGCGCGCTTCTTCGGCGTCAACGCGGACATCCAGTACCTGGCGGAGTGGCTGAGCACCTTCGTTTCGCGTGAAGGCCGCTGGACCTCGCCCAAGTATTTGATCGGCGAAAGCTACGGCACTTCCCGCGTGGCCGGCCTGGCGCTGGAACTGCAGAACGCGCAGTGGATGTACCTGAACGGCGTAGTGCTGGTGTCGCCGACTGAACTCGGTCTGAAGCGCGACGGCGTGATGGATGATGTACTCAAGCTGCCGTACTACGCGGCCACCGCCTGGTATCAGAAAGTGCTGCCGGCGGACCTGCAGGCCAAGGATCTGAAGGACGTGCTGCCGGAAGTGGAGGCCTTCACCACTGACGAATTCCTGCCGGCGCTGGCCAAAGGCGGTTTCATCGACCCGCAGAAGAAGGTGCAGATCGCCGCCAAGGTGGCGCGCTACTCGGGCCTGTCGGTCGAATACGTTTTGCAGAACAACCTGGCGGTGCAACCGCAGCAGTTCTGGAAAGAGCTGCTGCGCAAGCAGGGCAAGACCGTGGGCCGTTTGGACTCGCGCTATATCGGCATCGACAAGAACGACTCGGGCGACAAGGTGGACTACAACGCCGAGCTGACCTCGTGGTTGCATTCGTTCACGCCGGCCATCAACCAGTACCTGCGCGTGGACCTGGGCTACAAGACCGACATCAAGTACAACCTGTTCGGCGACGTCCATCCGTGGGACTTCAAGAACGAGAACACGGGTGAGAACCTGCGCCTGGCGATGGCGGCCAACCCCTACCTGAAGGTGCTGGTGCAGTCCGGCTACTACGACGGCGCCTGCACCTACTTCGACGCCAAGTACACCATGTGGCAACTGGACCCGAGCGGCAAGATGAAGGACCGCCTGCAGTTCGCCGGCTACCGCAGCGGCCACATGATGTATCTGCGCGCGGAAGACCTGGCGACCTCCAACGAAGACCTGCGCAACTTCATCCGTTCCGCCACCCCGGCGCCGAACGCGCCCGCCAAGTACTGATTTTTATCGTTCCATCGTCCTCCCCCGGCGGCGTTTCGTCCGCCGGCGTTCCCCACCGTAGCATTTCCACCACGCCTCGCAGTCATCGCCCGGGCCATCGTGCGACAAAATGGTTGCGCATAGCATTTTTGTCGAGATTTCCGTTGACAAGGGCTTTTAAACGCTCCTACACTAAAAATGATCGCGCAACCATTTTGGCTTACTGTTGTGTGATACATAACAATAACCCCGGTTCCTCACCGCAGGAGACATTAAAATGCAAGTGAAACAACAGAAATCCCGGCAATCGCGCCGGCAGATGGCGTTTGGCCTGACCGTCATGGCTGGATTGATTGCGCAGTCATACGCCCAGGAGGTCGCCCCGACCGCCCCGGCCCAGGAGGCGGAAGCGGCGCCGATGACGGTGGTGCAGGTTAGCGGCTACCGCAACAGCTTGCTGTCGTCGGCCAAGGACAAGAAGGAAGCCGTCGGCTTCCAGGACTCGATCAACTCCGAAGACTTCGGTAAATTCCCGGACAAGAACATCGCCGAATCGCTGAGCCGCATTCCCGGCGTCGGCGTATCGCGCGACATCACCGGTGAAGGTTCCACCATCCAGATCCGTGGCCTGGGTTCGAGTTTCACCAAGATCCTGCTGAACGGCGCACCGATCGCGGTGGCTTCGTCCGGCCCGATCGACGGCGCCAACACCAACCGCGAGGTCGACCTCGACCTGCTGCCGACCGACCTGTTCACCAAGCTGACCGTCAGCAAGAGCCCGACCGCCGAAATGATCGAAGGTGGCGCGGCCGGCGTGGTCAACCTGCGCAGCGCGCGTCCGTTCGACAAGGAAGGCCGCACCATTTCCGCCAGCGTCACCGCCACCAAGCAGCAGATAGCCGACAAGACCGGCGGCCGCGGCTCCTTCCTGGCCAGCCAGACCTTCGGCAACTGGGGCATCCTGGGCGGCGTTACGCTGTCGCGCCAGCAGGTGCACACCACCGGCTGGGAAACCGTCGGCTACACCAACGCCAACCTGTCGGCCGCGCAGAATCCGGCCGCCAACCGCAACAACACCGGCGGCGGCAACTACACCATTCCAGCCACCGTGCCTGTCGGCGCGGGCAATGGCCTGGTCACCGGCGAGGTCATCGACCAAGCCTGGCTGCTGGCGCATAATCCGGGCCTGACCATCCAGCAGATCGACAATGCGATCATCCCACGCCTGGGCCGCAAGATGGATTACTTCGGCACCAAGGACAAGGGTTCGGCGATCTTCAGCACCGAGTACCGTCCGACCGAAAACCTGCACTTCTACCTCGACACCGTGTACAGCAAGCGCGACGACAAGATGACGCGCATGGACTACGACTGGTCGGTCCGCAACGGCGGCATGATCCCGCTGAACATGAAGGTCGACAAGGCCGATTGCGCCGACGGCTGCACGGTCACCGGCGGCACCTTCGCCAACACCCAGAACTTCTTCGAGCACGGCTATCGCCGCGACCAGGTCAACATGCTGGGCATTAACCCGGGCATGGAATGGAAGATCACGCCGACCCTGAAACTGGACGCGCAGGTCAACTACACCCGTAGTAGCTTCAGCCACGAAGCGCCGACCGTGTACCTGATCACCGCGCCGAACAGCGGCAACACGGTCACCTTCAACAACAACAACGGCGGCATCCCGTCGGTGGTGGCCAGCACCAACCTGAACGATCCGAACAGCTATGTGTGGAACACCGGCCGCGTTAACGTGCAGAACGAGTTCCGCAAGACCGAGACCAAGGGCTTCCATAGCGACCTGGCCTGGGGCGACGAGAAGTTCAACCTGAAGGGCGGCGTCGCCTACGACGACATCACCCGCCGCATCAACGCCACCGACAACTCGGCGGCATGGCAGGCTGCAGTGTGCGGCAACAATCCTAGCGTGTTCCTGCTCGGCCCGAACGGCGCACCACCGTGCAACGGCGCGTCGACGCCAGGCGCCAGCGCCGCCGCGCTGTATCCAGGCTACGGCACCGGCTACACCGCCGGCGCCACCACGCCGCTGACCTATGGCGGTTCGCTGATTCCGCAAAGCGCTCTGGCCGGCTACATCCAGAACGGCCCGTACGGCCAGCCGGTCCTCGACTGGGATCGCTTCGCCAAGGATTCGAGCTACCAGAAGTACTACAACACCGCGCCATCGAGCGGTGCCTCGTCGACCGGCGCCAGCTCGGGCTTCATCGGCGAGAAAACCACCGGCCTGTACTTCGAAGCCAACGGCAAGGCCGATCTGGCCGGCTTCCCGGCACGCTACAACGCCGGCGTGCGTTATGTGCGCACCAAGCAGTCGGTGGGTTCGCTGAATTCGATCTCCGATCCGCGCAACGCCACGCTGCCGCTGAACGGCAGCAAGTTCCCGAACATCGACCAGTGGGTGTACCAGGACACCACCTACAACAACACGCTGCCTTCGGGCACGCTGGCGGTCAATCTGCGCAGCGACGTGGTGGCCCGTGCAGCACTGTCGCGCAGCATGACCCGCGCCGACCCGAACGCGCTGCGTCCTGGCGTGAACTTCTCGTCGGTATCGGCGGACGTGGGCTCGATCGGCAATCCAGCGCTGAAGCCTTACCTGTCGGATAACATCGACCTGGGCATCGACTGGTACACCGGCCGCGAAGGCTACGTCAGCCTGACCGCGTTCCAGAAGAAGGTGGACGGTTTCACCATCAACGAAAACGTCACCCTACCATTCAGCGCGCTGGCTGCCTACGGCATCACCTACAACACGCTGATTCCGAACCAGCAGCAGGCGATCGATTCGCGTGGCGGTCCTAACAACGCCACCGTGGTGATGACCCGTGCCCGCAACGCCGAAGGCGAACTGCGCATCCGTGGCCTGGAACTGGGTTGGGTGCAACCGCTCGACAAGATCCTGCCGGTACGCGGCTTCGGCATCAACGAGACCGCCACCTTCATCACCCAGCGCGCCAGCGGCGAAGGTTCGAACGGCTTTGTGGCGCTGGGCGTTCCACGTCGTACCAACAACTTCTCCGTCTACTACGAGAACCACGGCTACATGGCGCGCCTGTCGCACACCTTCTCGAAGGGCAGCCAGGCCGCCAACGCGAACCAGAACGGCATCACCAACGCCGCGCTGTTCTCGGACAACTACAAGCAGCTGGACTTCTCGTCGAGTATCGACCTGGGTGAAGTGTTCGACAAGGATGGCTGGCCTAGCCTGAGCTTCGACATCGTCAATCTGAACAACGATTCGCGCCGTACCTACTTCCAGTTCAGCAACGCCAACTTCTCGCAGTATTCGCCTGGCCGCACCTACTCGCTCGGTCTGCGCGCCAAGTTCTGATCGTCTGGTCCCGTTCTCCACGGGGACTTTTACCCGCCCCTTTACGGGGCGGTTTTTTTAAGGAATGCCATGTTCCCATCGTTCCACCAGATCGGCGCGGCGTGCGCCGTGTCCGTGGCTTTGCTGAGCTGGACGGCGGCGCAGGCCGCCGAGCCGCCGCAGTTGCGCAAGCAGGGCAGCGCGACCCAATTGATCGTCGACGGCCAGCCGTTTCTGCTGCTGGGCGGCGAACTGCGCAACTCGTCCGCCTCCAATCTGGACTATCTGAATAAACAGTGGCCGACGCTGAAGGCGGCCGAACTCAATACCGTGCTGGCGCCGGTGGAGTGGGACCAGCTCGAGCCGGCGGAAGGTAAGTTCGATTTCACCGTGATGGATGGCCTGCTGAAACAGGCGCGCGCCAACAACACGCGGCTGGTGCTGCTGTGGTTCGGCGCCTGGAAGAATTCGATGTCGACCTATGCGCCGGCCTGGGTCAAGCGCGACACCCGGCGCTTCCCGCGCGCCGTGACGCGCGCCGGCGTGGCACAGGAAATCCTCACACCGTTCGCGCCGGCCACGCTGGCCGCCGACACCGCCGCCTTCCGCGCCATGCTGGCCCACCTCAAGCAAGTGGACACGCAGCGCACCGTGCTGATGATCCAGGTCGAAAACGAGATCGGCATGCTGCCCGAGGTGCGCGACTACAGCGCCGCCGCCAACGAGGCCTGGCGCGCACCGGTGCCGGCCGCACTGACGGCCTACCTGGCCGCCAACCGCGCCACCTTGCAGCCGGGCGTTAAGGCTGCATGGGAAACGCGCGGCGCGCGCAGCAGCGGCACCTGGGCCGAGGTGTTCGGCGACACCATCGAAACCGAAGAGATGTTCCAGGCCTGGCACTACGCCGCCTTCGTCGAATCGATGACGGCCGCCGGCAAGGCGGTGTACCGCTTGCCGATGTATGTGAACGTGGCGCTGAACCGGCCGGGCAAGCGTCCCGGCGAGTATCCGAGCGCGGGACCGTTGCCGCACCTGTTCGACATCTGGAAGCCGGGCGCGCCGTCGATCGACGTGCTGGCCATCGACACCTACTTCCCCAACTTCAGCTACTGGGCCAAGCAGTTCAAGCGCGCGGACAATCCCTTGTTCGTGCCGGAAGCGAATCATGCGGAACGGCCGGACGCCGGCGCCGATGCCTTCTACGCCATCGGCGAGCATGACGCCTTCGGCTTCTCGCCGTTCGCCATCGACGACATCAAGGATGGCAACTCGTCGCTGCCGCAGGCTTACCGGGTGCTCAGGCAACTGGCGCCGGTGATCAATCAACACCAGGGCAGCGGCAAGGTGCGCGGCTTCAAGGCGCCGCTGTCGTATGACGGCGTGGTGGACACCGCGCCGCAGCAAGTCGCCATGGGCGGCTACACGCTGAACGTCAGCTTCAACGCGCCGTGGGAAAAACTGACGCCGGAGCAGGTGCAGAATCGCGGCGGGCTGGTGATACAGACCGGCGAAGATGAATTCATCGTCGCCGGCATGGGGCTGACCGTGGTCTTCGGCAGCGCCGATGGCGCCATGGTCGGCATCGAGAAATCAGTGGAAGGCAGCTACCAGAATGGCCGCTGGATCGAAGGCCGCTGGATGAACGGCGACGAAACGCACCAGGGCCGCCATATCGGCCTGCCGGGCAGCGCCTTCACCATCCAGCGCGTGAAGCTGTATCGTTATCGCTGATTGACATTATCCGGATTGGAATCTATGAGCACTATGAGCCCTGTGGTAACGACCATGCAGGTGATCCCGGTGGCGGGCTACGACAGCATGCTGCTGAACCTGTGCGGCGCGCACGCGCCTTTCTTCACCCGCAACCTGGTGCTGCTGACCGACAGCGTCGGCAATACCGGCATGGGCGAAGTGCCCGGCGGCGCCGGCATCCTGGCGGCGCTGGAACGCGCCGTGCCGCTGGTGGTGGGCACGCAGATCGGCCGCTACAACCGCACCCTCAACGCGGTGCGGGCGTCGATCGGCGGCCAGCACCAGGTGACCTCGGCCGCCGAGGCCGAGGTGCTGAAGCAGCCGCACGAAATCAACCTGCGCCTGGAAAACGTGGTGACCGCTGTGGAAGCGGCGCTGCTCGATCTGTTGGGCCAGCACCTGGGCGTGCCCGTGTGCGAATTGCTGGGCAGCGGACAGCAGCGCGACAGCGTGCCGATGCTGGCCTACCTGTTCTACATCGGCGACCGCCGCCGCACCGACCTGCCTTACCTGACCGGGGATGGCGCCAGCGGCTGGTATGCGCGCCGCCATCAGGAGGCGATGACGCCGTCGGAGATCGTCGAACTGGCCGAAGCCACGGTGGAAAAATACGGCTTCCGCGATTTCAAGCTGAAGGGCGGCGTGATGCGCGGCTCTGAGGAAATGGAAGCGGTGACGGCGATTAAAAAGCGCTACCCGGATTCACGCGTGACGCTGGACCCGAACGGCGCCTGGTCGCTGCGCGAAGCGATCGACCTGTGCAAGGGGAGGGGAGATGTGCTGGCCTACGCGGAAGATCCGTGCGGACCGGAGAACGGCTACTCGGGCCGCGAGATCATGGCCGAGTTCCGCCGCGCCACCGGCATTCCGACCGCCACCAATATGGTCGCCACCGACTGGCGCCAGATGGCGCATTCGCACTTGCTGGGCGCGGTCGATATTCCGCTGGCCGATCCGCACTTCTGGACCATGCAGG
This sequence comes from Duganella paludis, assembly GCF_054461335.1. Lineage (NCBI taxonomy): Bacteria > Pseudomonadati > Pseudomonadota > Betaproteobacteria > Burkholderiales > Oxalobacteraceae > Duganella > Duganella paludis. The sequence goes on along the minus strand of NZ_CM136922.1, from coordinate 2,249,317 downwards.
GTTCGGTGCGGCTGGCGCAGTTGTGCGAGCAGTGGGGCCTGACCTGGGGTTCGCATTCGAACAATCACTTCGACGTGTCGCTGGCGATGTTCACGCACGCCGCCGCTGCGGCGCCGGGCAATATCACCGCCATCGATACGCACTGGATCTGGCAGGAAGGGCAGGAACGCCTGACGCGTGATCCGTTGCAGATCGTCGGCGGCGCGGTGCAGGTGCCGCAGAAGCCGGGCCTGGGCATCGAGCCGGACATGGAGCGCATCCAGGCCGCGCACGACTTGTACAAGAAAGTAGCCACCACCGCGCGCGACGACGCGATGGCGATGCGCTACCTGGTGCCGGACTTCGTCTACTCGCCCAAGCGCCCCAGCTTCCACGGTTAACGCATTGCGGACGGCGAGCGCCACAAGGTGGTGCTCGCCGTCGTCCGTGCTTGCTGATTACTGCTGAGGCTGTTGCTGCTGATTGCGCTTGGCGATCTCGTTGCCAGCATAGCCGCCACCGATGGCGCCGGCGACAGTCGCCAGCTTCTTGCCGTTGCCGCTACCCACCTGGTTGCCGAGCAAACCACCCACCACGGCGCCGATACCGATCCCGAGGGCGCTGTTCTGCGGCGCCGGAGCAGGTGCTGGCGCCGGTGCCTGTGCCACCTGCGGTTGTGGAGCCGGCGCGTTGGTGTGATGCACCACTGTGCGATGCTCGACCACGCGGCGTGGTTCCGGCGCTGGTGCGGCTGCAACTACGGGTGCTGGTGCAGGCGCCGTCACTGCGGCGACAGGAACCTGATCGCCGTTCGGCGTAGCGTGCGAGCTCGGCAGAAGGCCGGCAATCGAAGCTGCGCCAACCAGGCTAACCAGGGCCACCGAAGCGGCGGCGGCGATCATCATCGGATGAATGCGGGTGCGTGCGGTCTGTTCCATTTTGTTCTCTCCTGTATGTCGCCATGAGTGGCGCTTAGCCATATAACGAGCTCGGGAGTAAAAGCGGTGACGCAGAAAGTGTTTCTAGCGTAAGCAAATGTTACATACCGATCGGTGGCCGCCAGGCGGACGCGTTAAGACGCGTCCCGCACCGCTTGTTGCGCACGAGCATAGCTTTCCATGACGGCAGCATAGTTCGGCGCCACCAATCCGTACAGCGTAGCCAGGTCGACAGCTTCCGGGCGGGCCCAGGTGCGGTGCATCTCCGACAGCAGGGCGTTGGTGGTGGTGGGCTTGACGCCGCCCTGAACAAAGCGCGCCAGCGACACACGCGAGGCCATCTCGCTCGGATCACCGGAGGCATCGATGACGGCATACACATCGTAGCCGGCGGCCACCGCGTCGAGCGCGGGGAACATCACGCACACACTGGTCCAGACGCCTGCCATGACCAGCGTCTTGCGTCCGCTGGATTTCACCTTCTCGACGAAATCGGCATTGTCCCAGGCGTTGACTTCGCCCTTGCGCGGCACGTAGACGGCGTGCGGTGCATATTCGTGGATTTCCGGCATCAGCGGACCGTTGCTGCCGGCCGGCTCGGACGCCGTGGTCAGTACCGGAATCTTCAGCAAGGAGCACAGCTTGGCGATCATCTCCACATTGCGCCGCAGGTCGGCAACCGGAATATCCTTGACGGTCTGGAACAAGCCGGACTGGTGATCGAGCAGCAGCACCAAGGTATCGGCGGGATCGAGCAGGCGCGCGCCGCCGCCGGTGGACAGTATGCTGGCTTTCTGTTGGGAAGTATTTTGCATGGTTAATCTCCTTCGTTGATGAGTCCATTTCAAGAAGGTTTAGATTGCCTGAGTTTGCCCGCGATGTGCGGGCGCGGGAAAAAGATAGGCCCGTGTGCTCCCCCGAAACGGGGTAGCGCTAAAGGTGGAGGACGCCGCGCTCCAGCGCGATCATCACCGCGTGGGCGCGGTCGTGCGCCTGCAGCTTGAGCAGGATGCTGCTGATGTAGCCTTTGACGGTGTCTGCGGAAATGCCCAGAGCCTTGCCGATCAGCAGATTGGAATTGCCGCGCGCCACCAGCTTGAGCACATCGACCTCGCGGCTGGTGATGACGCTGCTGTTGCGGCTTGCCACCATGGCGTGCTCCAGGGCCGGCGGGATGATGCGTTCGCCGGCATGCACGCGCCGCACCGTGTCCAGCAGGGTCTTGCGGACCGTGGTCTTGAGCATGTAGCCGACCGCCCCGGCCTTGATGGCGCGCACCGCGTGGACGTCGCCCTCCAGCGTGGTCAGCACCACGATGCGCGCGGTGGGAAATTCGGCGCGGATGGCGGCGATGGCGTCCACGCCGCACATGCCGGGCATCTGCAAGTCCATCAGCGTGACGGCCGGGCGCAACTGCCGATGCATGGCGACGGCCTCGGCGCCGTTGTCCGCCTGGCCGAGCAGATAGAGATCGGGTTCGGCCGTGATGACGCCGGCTATGCCCTGTTGGAACAGGGGATGGTCGTCCACGGTCAGCAGCGTAATCGGCAGCGGTTGGAAGGTGCTCATGGAAGTGGTGTTATGCATAGCACTGCCTGGCGCGCAGCGTTACCACCACGCCCGTTCCTTTGCCGCGCGTGCTGTCGAGCGCGAGCCTGGCGCCGATGCGGGCGGCGCGTTCGCGCATGCCAGCCAGGCCCCAATGGCGGTGCAAGCGTCCGGCCTTGCGTACCTCGTCGTCCAGGCCGATGCCGTGGTCGCGCACCTCCAGCGTGAAGCTGGCTGCGTCATAGCTCAGATGCAGCTCCACCGTGTCGCTGCCGGAGTGGCGCAGCGCATTGGTCAGCGCCTCCTTGGCGATGGCCAGCAATTCATCCTGGACATTGGCCTGCAGCTCGCGCCGCGCGCCGTGCTCGTGCAGCGAAAACGCCACGCCGTGCTGGGCGCAAGCGGCGGCGCCGGCCGTCTCCAGCACCTGCGCCATGGCTGCGTCGATGGGTTCGCTGGCGCGCAGTTCCATGAGCTGGTCGCGTCCTTCGACATTCACCGCATCGGCCAGTTCAAGCGCGGCGTCGATCTCCTGCCGGACCACGTGCTCCTTCGGCAGCACCGCCTTGATCCGGTTGAACCGCAGGATCAAACCCTGCACGCTTTGCAGGTAGGTGTCGTGCAAGGTGCGGGCGATCCGTTCGCGTTCTTCCAAACGCTCGTGCATCAGCTCGACGACGCGCGCCGTCATGCGTGCCAAGCGCCACCGGTACAGCAGGCTCATCGCACCGGCCACCAGGACCGCGCACAACGCCTTGAACCAGTTGGTCTGGTAGAACGCCGGCGCAATGGTGAAGGCGACGCTGGCGGGTGCCACGCTCCACACGCCGTCTTCATTGGCGGCCATGACTTCGAAGCGGTAGTCGCCGGGGCCGAGGTTGGTGTAGAACGCTTGTCGGCGTGCGCCGGATTCGCGCCACGCATGGTCTTGCCCGATCAGCCGGGTGCGAAAGCGCGCCCGTTCCGGGATCGACAGCACGGCAGCGGTGAAGTCGATCTGCAGGTTGCGGGTATGCTGCGGCAAACCGAGTCCGCTGACGGCATGGTGGCGCGCGTTGTCGGTGCTGAGCCAGGTGATGAGGGGCGTTGGCGCGAGCCGGTTGCGATCGATGCGGTGCGGGTCGATCCAGCCGACGCTGCTATTGGTGGCGTACCACAGGCGGCCATCGGTGGCCTCGACCAGCGAGCCGAGCGGGCGCATCTGCGCCGCCATGCCACGGTAGCCGTCCAGGTAGTCGATGCGCTCGATGGCGACCCGGTTGCGGCCATCGGCCAGCGCGCTCGCCAGCTCGTTGGCGCCGATGCGGACCAGTCCATTCGCATCGTGCAGCCAGAGTTCGCCGGCCGCCGTTTCCACGATGCCGGACACGCCGGTGAAAGGCCGGCCGGCGCTGTCGTCGACCGCGACGAAACGGCGACCGTCGAAGCGCGCCAGTCCCTGGTCGCCGCCGATCCACAGCATGCCCCGGCGGCTGAAGATGGCCAGCACATTGCCAAGCGCGAGGCCGTCGGCCGGGCCGAATTGCTGGATCTTCCCGTCATGCAGCATCGCCATCGCGTTGTTGGGATAGCCGAACCAGATGCGGTCCTTGGCGTCTGCGTGCAGGGACACAGCGGTGCGGCCAGCCAGTTCGGCGTACCCGCCGCCGGGCAGCCACACGCCGTCCTTCAAGACATGCACGCCGCGCTGGATCACCGAAGCCCACAGCTGGCCGTCGTTCCCCAACGCCAGCGCCTGCACCGGCTGACCTTTCAGCGCCGGCGGCAGCGGCCAGCGCGCCAGTTTGCCAGCCTGACGGCGCCACACCATCGTGGTGTCGCCAAACCACAGGCTGCCATCGGCGCCGCGCGTGCTGGCGCTGGGGGACGGCATGTCGCTCTCGATGCGATGGCCGTCGGCGGCAACGGCAAAGGCGTTCGGCGCAATCGTTTCCTTGGTCGAGTTGGAGCCGACCCACACCTCGCCGTCGGCGCCGGCCGTGACGATGAAATCGCCGTAAAACGGCGGCAACGGCTGGAGCGTCAGGCGGGAGTTTCGAATACGGTCCACCCCGTTTTCGGTGGCAAACCACAGATTGCCTTCGCGGTCGTTGAGCGGCGTGGTATAGACCCCCGTGCCGCTGAAGCTTTGGGGCGCCAGCAACAGCTGCTTCGCTTGAAAGTTGAGGTCGTACAGCTGCACCCCGTTGCCGGTGGCGATCCACCAGGCGTTGCGGCGGTCGCGGTGGATGGCCACGGGTGTGGGGATGGCGGCGGGCATTTGCAAGGGCGTCGCCGTTTCCGTGACGGGATCGAATATCCGGGGCGTTTGGCCGAACCTCTTCAGGACCACACTGCCATCGACGCTCACTTCGGTGTAGTCGATGGCGCCGCTCACGGGCAGCTTGCGGAACTGATGTGTTCCCGGCACGCTGCGGAACAAGCCGTTCGCATGCGATACCAGCAGGGTGCCATCTTGCAGTTCGGCGAAGGTGCCATACACGCTTTCCGGCAGCGCCTGGCGCCACTTTGCGCCATCGAGCCAGTAGACCCCACGGCTGCAATACACCCAGCGCGTGCCGTCGGCGGTCTTGCCGAACTGGCTGATACTGCCCGACGGCAAACCGTCCGCTTCCCCGTAGTGGCGCACCATGCCGTTTTCAAACACGCTGACGCCGCCGAAAGCGTAGCCTATCCACAGTGCATCGCCGAACACTTCCAGTGCGCGGACATTGGGCGAGAGCAGCTTGTTGCCGCCGATCTCGACGACGCGCTCGAAGCGGACGCCGTCGAAACGGAACAAGCCATCGGCGGCGGCAAACCACAGCATGCCGGTGCGGTCCTGCATCATCGCGGCAGCGGCGACGGGAGCGCCGTCCAGCTTGGTCCATGCTTTATGTGTGGGATTGGCGTTCCAGAACGGCAGCGGCTCGATCGCGGACAGCGCTGGCGTCGATGCGGTGGCAAGCAGCACCACCGTGGCCGAAAAGATGACCAATGGATTGCGCAGGAAAAAAATCATGCCGCCGCTTTTTGGTATTCAAAAGATAAGAGCCTACACCAAGGATGGCGACGGCTCCATATCCCGATAGGCGGAGGTTTGTTCGTGGGGACTAAAGGTTCACGAAGCGCTATAGCACGATAAGCAGCGCGACCGACCCAAGATATGAGCGCTGATGCGATATTTCATAGTTTTCACATCGGTGTAGATTGTCGGAAATATGATGTATCTTCTGACATGCGCACAATTCAGCAACGTCAAAGGTTCAAGTCACATTAAGTAGCGAACCTGGGCTGCAGCAGGCGATGTGGGTGCAGTCCGCCCAACTGAATTGCGCCGGAGGGAGGGAAGGTTATCCCTGTTACCGTGAAGAAGTTTATGTCGAAAGACAAGATTAAAGAATAAATTTAAAATTCAGAAATTCGTTTAGATTAAGCTAAAAACTTTTAATAAATTTATTTTTATTCATTAAATTAATCGTATTAGGCAAAATTAATCTGGAACGCTCAAAATTTTATACTGAAAAGAAAATAAAAAATGCCAACCAAAATTGAAGAAACGCTCTTATATAAAAGCTTTTCGCTCCGAATTAGTGAAATGTCGGCAGCGCCAAACAATTTACTTTCGATTTTTAATAATCTTCGAGAGCGACTTGAGGCTGAAGGAAAATACATTGTAACTGTATTCCCAGAATATACTCCTCATGATTGGGTGGATCATATAAGTAACCTTTTTTCTTTGGCCGACCGTCTCTTGGGGCAGAAAATTTACGATAAATTACGATCTGCGGAACTAACGCTTCTGGTTTTCGGGTTGGCTTCGCATGATTGGGGTATGGTAGTTGGCGATACGGAAATTCAAATCTTAAAAGGAAGTTTAACGCACGATTTTTCATTTGCGATGCTTCCAGGGGAGCCTAATTATGCAATTCACAAAGTAAAATTAGCTAAAAGCCATGGAGTTGAAGAGGGGATGGCATGGCAGGAATATCTTCGCGAAACATCTGGCTTACGGAGTGGTGCTAGGCTTCGCCAGCTCCTTGCGCCGACAAGTATTGTATTCGCCGAGGCTGTCGCCAAAATTGCAGAAGGGCACACATTAGATACTCAAGAGATCCGTGATCCCAATATGTATCCTAATAGCATGTCCGTATTTGGTGAGGCCGTGAACTTGGCTGCGGTCGCGACTTATGTTCGACTTATTGACTTATTAGACATTGGTGAGGATCGAACTCCTTATGTGCTTTGGAGGTTTATTGCGCCTAAAGATCGGATCTCAAAGATGCATTGGGAACGCCATCGCGCCTTATCCCCAATTTCGGTAAAGCAAGGAGATGTATTACGACGTGTTGTGGTTACCGGTACTACATATGATCCAGAAACGTATGCAGCGTTGGCGGACTTGCAATCGTGGATCGAAAGCCAATTTGAAAAATCCATTAATACTTTAAGAACGATACCAGGAGACTACGATGTTGACCTCGATTCACGGATTGATTGGACTATCCACGCTGTGGGATTTGAACCATTAAAGCTGAGATTCGAGCTTGACGGTAGTCGAATAATGCAGTTATTGAGTTCGGAGCTGTATGATAGAGATGCACTAGTTTTTCTGCGTGAGCTTCTTCAGAACAGTGTTGATGCGATTGATACTAGAGTGGAGGTGCTTCGTGCTGAAGGTGCATTGTTGCGTGGAGAGATCGACGTAAAAATTAATACTGATTCCGATGGACTTTGGATCGAATGGAGGGACAATGGTATCGGAATGGATGAAAAAATCCTTCGGTCCTTCTTTTGTAAAATAGGCCATAGTTGGTACCGAAGTAAGGAGGCTCGGAATTTCCCCGGATTGGATGCAATTTCCCAGTTTGGAGTTGGTATCTTAAGTTGTTTTGCCGTGAGCGATGAAATTCAAATCGAAACTCGCAGAGATCCTAATGTAACGGATAATCGAGAAGGGTTTCTTATAGAGATTCCAGCTCGTGACAGTTACTTTAGGATAAAAAGGATGCCGGCAGTTCCCGTGGGAACATGCATTCGTATGAAGATTATTCAGATTCCGGGTCGAGAAATATCAAAAAATAAAATACATAGTGCGATAAAAAAAATATCACGTTTTGTAAAGCATAACATTAAAATTGATGTTCAAGGTATGGTGGCGAATGCAGGGCGTCTCGGTGAAATTGGAGAAGATGAGAGGCGGGTGATAGATTTTATCATACCGGTTGACGAGGACTCTGCTGAATTTATTAGAAAAAATACGAAATTTATTGAAATGAAAATTGGTGGTGATTCTTATGACTATGATGGTATATATAAAGCGTTGTTCCCGAATAATCCATCTGAAGTAAGATCTACGGTAAATACTAAGGTTTGGAATATCAATGGTAAATCGGTTAATTTTAACAGTGTAATTTTTCAATCAGAACAAGCGGTCTTTCTGAAAGGTGTGCAAACCGGCAGCGTCGCCGTTCGCCGCAGGGGTGGCTTTCAAAGAAGTGAGTTCTCAAGTTTATTAATGCATTCCGATTGGGCAATGCCTACACTTTTATTGAATTTAAAAAGACCTTCTCTTGCAGATGTAGATCTTTCAAGGTCTGAAGTTAATGTAAAAAATGATAAATTAATTTCGACTCTGCACTGTGATATTGCGAAAAATCTTGTGGCTAGTTTTTTTGGGGGATTCAGTCAAGATCCAGCTTATAATGCGCTTATTTTGGGAACGATAGCATGTTTTTGCGGAATTCCGCCAAATTCCCTCTTATTTTTGCTCCCAATTGAGGAGATTCCCGTTCTAGTAATGACTTCTCAAAAGGGGTTTCAATGGAAAAAAATTGGTGAAGTTATTGCGAGCGGTAGTTTCATCGAAGCTCCATTTGAATTTAAATATGCATGGAATAATCAATATGGCGAACATTCTTTAGACGTTGCTCAAGAGTTCAAATGGGGCGGGAGCGATGCGTTAATCTTAGAGCTTAGTAGTAAGAGACAACCTTGGTTGAGTTACTCTCTTGAAGTTGTTAGAACAGCTTTAGATACCCTTGGGTGGCGACCCACAGGATTACGGTTAGTTACTTCGCCTAGCAGTGAGCTTGTTCCTTTGGTTTGTCGGACTTGGACGAATGATGCTATACATCACTTAAAGTCAGTGGATAGAGATTACGACGATAACAAAGTTTGGAAATCAGATTCGCCGGAGCTTTTTGCATTTCCAGAGGAATTCAATGGATTCGCTTCTATCGGGAGTCGATATTGGAACTTATCTCATAAAAAAATCCGTGCAATTGTTGACGTACTTAAAAAGCTAAGATTTCAAGTTGAAGAAGGAATAGTTTCTGAAGAAGTTTGTAAAAAATATCGATATTTAACAAGTCATGATTTTTATGGTTATATCGTCCCGTCACGTAAATCAGGAACTCAAATGGCAATGACTTTGCCAAATAAATTACTTGATTTGGCTAATGAGGGCGGATTGGAAATAGATTACAGATTTGAATTGGAAGATTTTTTTCCCAATACTGCGATTGGTTATGAAAACCCCTACCATTATCCTTTAGGATCTTGGGGCAATTCAGATAGTCTATTTGGACATGAAAACAATTCAGCTACTATATATCCTTCTAAATAAAATTGGAGATTTATTGCTTAATATTATCGTTGCGTAATGAAAAATTTTCTTCGAATAGGCTTTAATGGTTTTTAGTTTGATTTTTGGATTTTTTGGTACCGAGGTTGGTAATTTCCTACTTCGGTGGCAAATTAATGAATAATTCGATTGCCAAAAGCGGATTTTTCCAGATAATCGATCCAGGGTTGCATCATTTGCTTCCTGGCGGGGAGGGGTATGCGCCATTCGGCTTCAACGCAATCAATCTCATCCTATTGTGCCGCCGTAGTTGGCGGGACCTTACGAATAGGTTGAGAGCTTGAGTGCGGCCATGGCATGAGATGCCCCCGATAGTTGTAGATCGCATAAGCGTAATTGTATGATTCGGATCGGTGATTTCGGCATAGTTGGTCTTTTCGGGCGTGGCTAAGGCGCCTTTTAGATCGGCACTGATGCGCTCAACGATTCCATTCGCGACGGCGAAATGGACGATTTGTTCACATACTTTCCGAACCTGATGGCCTGATTCGACAGCGTCGCGTGCTGCCATTCGCTGAGCGGTGATCAGGATATCGCTGGGTCTGAGAGAGGAGATTGGTCGCGCGCCGAGATAAGGAAGCAGGTTCTTGTGATCCAGCCGCTGATTTTCTCTTGTGAGCTGGCCGCGCGCTCGGCTTCCGTTGTGCTCAGCCATTCGAGTGCCACTGCCAAGCGTCTGGTTGGAGATTCGCTGCGGCTGAGTTTATCCTCGTGGCACTATGCATGGGTTGATACATCCAGCAAGCTGGCTTTTGGCGTCGGCGCGTTTGAAGCGCCTTACTGACAGTAATTTGTGGGATAGACTCACAGGGCCAATGTCGTGTGCTTGCCGAGATACCGGTAGTCCAGCCGCCATATTTCCCGGCCCGCGTGACGAGGAGACACATGTTTTCTCCGTCGCGGTATTTCTCTCCAGTCGCCTAGATGGGTTTGACCATTTTCACGAATGTGTCTGTCAACGCCATCGCTGCCTCGCTCTGCGACAGTATACGGATTTAACCTAGCAAACCTACAGTAAGAAATACCGTCAAAATCAAAGTTTGTGGGATTAAGGCAGGCACGGGCCTTAGTCAATAAAAAACCCGCCGTCATAGGAGATGGGCGGGTTTTTGACTGATACTGATGCGCTTGAATATTAACTGTTGGTGCCCCGGGCCGGAATCGAACCGGCACGCCTTGCGGCGGCGGATTTTGAGTCCGCTGCGTCTACCAATTCCACCACCGAGGCAGGTGTAGCAATGCGACCCGCATTATTACCGATTTGCCCCGGCTCCGCAACCCTGGGACGGGTTTTTGAGATAAATCAATCGGAACGAGGGAGGGGCGGGCGGATAATGGTCGTCTACGCGCGGAGGCGGCCATGGAATTGGTTGAGCGGGTGACCTTGCTTGAAGAGCGTTTTGTACGGATCAGGATGTTGGTCACAGAGAGGCGCGGCGGCTTACTCAGTTACCACAGCGGAGAGCTGCTGGAGCTGCGCAAGGATGCATTTACGCTGATAGTAAAGGTTGCTTTTTTCGAGGAGCGTGCCAAAGCGCTGGCTGAAAGATTGGCATCCCTTGGGCTGCGAGGCGAGATGCTTGGGAAGCGGCTGGAGGCGTTTGAGGTGCGACTTGCGGCAATTGAGACGCGACTTGTAGCGCTTGAGCAGAATATCAAAGCGCTTGAGAAGCTGATCGAGGCGCTTGAGAAACGGCGGATCGAGATGGATAGGAGGCTCGACGCGCGCCTTCTGCGCGTCGAGATCCTGCAGTGGTTCACCCTCGCCCTGCTGGCGCCGCAGGCGCTGATCTTTTACTTACGCATGCTTACCACTTAACTGCTGCTGCTCCAGCAGCGCGAAGATCGCATCCTTGGACAGCACATACTGATCCATCAGCACGCCCTTCAGCTCGCTGATCTGGTCGCGGTAGTCGGCGATGGCTTTCAGGGTGTAGCTATAAAGCTCGTCGGCCTTGGCTTCCACCTGGTCGAGGTCGCTTTCCTTGTTCTTGAACTGACTGTGGTCGATCTTCGAGCGCGAGTACATGGACAGTTTGTTGACCATCAGGTCCAGCATCGAGGTCGCCTTTTCAATGTCGTTCTGGCTGCCCACCGAAATGCCGCGCGCGCCGTAGAACAGTTCTTCCGCCGCCACGCCGCCGTACAGCTGGATCACGTCGCGCTCCAGTTCTTCCAGCGTGCGCAAGGCAACGTCGTCCGACGCCGACAGCACATAACCGAGCGCGCCCAGCTTGGAGACCGACTCGGTCGAGATCTTCAGCAGCGGCGAGCGCTCCTTCACTTCCGCCAGCGTCATGCCCTCGCGCAGCCATGGATCGATCTGCATGAAGAAGTGGCCCAGCTCGTGCAAGGCGACGCGCTCGCGCTGGCGCGTCTTCTCGGCCGTGGTGGCGCGGTCGGTCAGGCCGATGGTGGCGCGCTCGAAGGCGCGGAACATCAGGTCGGTGTTGATGACCTTGGTCTCCTGGATGGCCAGCATGCTGGCGCGTTCCACCACCGTTTGCAATACCGCCGGACTGAGGTTGGCGGTGATTTCGGCAACATGGTCGAGCTGCAAATCTTCCCAGTCGACGCAGCCTTCGGCCTTGCGCGCCAGGAAGGAGCGCAGCAGTTCGCGGCGCTCGGTCTTGTTGGGCAGGCGGAAGTTGATCTTGACCGAGAAGCGGCGCAGCATGGCTTCGTCCATGCGCGTGGTGGCGTCGTCGAAGTTGGAGGCCACCACCCAGATCACGCCCTTGCCCTTGTCGCTGCGCACGCCGTCCAGCAGGCCCAGCAGGGTGTTGGCGGTGTCGTCTTCCCATTTCTTTTCGCCACGGCCGCGCGGCATGAACAGGCTTTGCGCTTCGTCGAGGAAGATGATGCAGCTGCCGCGCGCGCAAGCCTTGCGGTGCAGCGCGTGCAGCGCTTTCGAGCCGCCGCCGATGTAGCCCGATTCCAGCGCCGAGCCGGAGGCCTGGATCAGCGGGATGTTGAGGCGCTTGGCCAGGTAGCCGGCCAGCTTGGTCTTGCCCGTGCCCGCCGGTCCCGTCAGCATGACGTTGAACGGCTTGTCGATGTCGTGTTCCTTGTACAGCGCGCGGTTGCGGATCATGTCTTCCAGGTGCAGCACTTCCTGCTTGATGTCTTCCATGCCGATCAGGTCGTCCATGCTGCCGCCCAGCTGGTCCGGCGTCAGCACGGTGGCGTTCACGCCCATGCCCGGCAGGCCGTGGCGCAGCAGGAACAGCGCCAGTCCGATCAGCAGGATGTCGAGCACATGGCGCGACAGGAAGGCGCCCACCTTGGCCAGCTTGCTGACGTCGTCGTCCAGCATCACCGCCTTGTGCGAGGCCAGGTAGTCTTCGCGCGCGATGGCGTAGGGGATGTTGTTGCGCAGCAGGACTTCGCGCTCCAGGCTCAGGTGCGTGGTGCCCGGCACTTTCACCACGTACAGCGTGGCTTCGTTCTTGAGCTTGATGATGTAGCGCGGCGCTTCCGATTGCGGCGCCGCCACCAGCAGGTATTCCAGCTGGGCGCGCTTGGCCGGCAGGGCCGTGATCTGGGCGATGTCCTGGGTGCGCAGCACGGGGCTGCCGTCCTGCGGCACTTCGGCGCGCAGGCCCAGCACGATCGCCAGGCTGATGGTGAGCGCCAGCAGGGCGAGACGGACGTAGTTGTTACGGAGAGCGGATTGAAGTTTGTGCAAAGTGAACATGATGCCATCCAGAGAGGCATGCTGCCAGGGCCGAGCGCGGGGATAAGGCGCAGCAGCCAGGGCCGCCGTGACCGGCGCGCAGACTGGGGGCGCGGCCGGGGGTCATCTAATGCTGCCGTACGGCAATGCATTCATTGCGCAACTATAGCCGCAGCGGCGGCTTTTGTATCACTTGGGGGCCACAAAAAGCCGCGATGCGCAACAGATGCGGCGCCGGCGCCGTCCATGCCGGTTTTTTTGCAGTTGGTGCGCGTGCTTTGACCGCTCGTCGCATGCGCAGGATATTTGCCGGGGGCTTTGTTAATCTGATCATGTCTACCGCTGAATTGAAGATTACAGCGGTGGCTCCCGGTAGTAGTTCAGCACACAACTTATGGAGCACACCTATGAAAACGATCCTGATTGGCATCGCGGCTTCGCTCGCCCTGTCGTCCCTGTCCATCGCCCACGCCGACGATCTCAGCGTGCAGATTACGTCCAAGTCGCCCCAGCGCTATCACATGGTGGAGCAGGACTTCCACGATTTCAAGAGCACCTACCAGCTGGAGAACGGCCAGCGCGTCACCTTCAGCGCGCGCATGAATCACTACTATACCCAGCTCGATGACGGCGACCGCGTGCGCATCTATCCGGTCTCGCGCAGCGCCTTCGTCACCGATGCCGGCGCCCGCTTCGAGTTCCGCGAAAAAGGCGAAACCGTGGGCATCGCCAACTTCGAAAAACTGTCGGTGGCCGGCAAGCTGCCCGCCAACACCCTGGTCATGGCCCGCCGCTAAGCGCCGCCCCGCAAACATCCCTTTAACGATCCTGGAGAACCATCATGAAAACCACCCTGTTGAGCATGGCCGTCGCCGCCGCATTGTCGATCACCACCCTGGCCCACGCCGCGCCGCCCGATAACGATAGCGTCAAGATCACCGCGCCGGGCGTGTCGGACTTCAAGTTCAAGCCGCAGGAGTTCTCGGACTATCTGTATTCCTACGCGCTGAGCAATGGCGACAAGCTGAAGTTCAGCCAGAAGGTGGCGCATTACTACGCGGAAGTGCGTGGCGAGAAGCGCGTGGAAATTTTCCCGGTCGCGCCCGGCGAATTCGTGACCCAGGCCGGCACCCGCCTGACCTTCACCGACGACGGCGCCGAACTGATCATCGACAACTACGAACGCCTGCCGATGACGGCCCAACTGCCAGCCGGCACCAGCGTGGTGGCCACGCGTTGAGCGCGGCCGCAGCGAGCCGGCCTACCTGGCCGGCTGATCGTATTTGCGGTCGATCCGCGCGAAGGTGCCGTCGCGCCGCATCTCCGCCAGCGTGGCGTTGAGTTTCTCGATCAGTTCTTCCGGTACGGCGTGGTTGCAGGCCAGGTAGACCTTGACGCGGTTGAACACCATCAGCGGCACCACCTTGTCCGACCATTCCGGATTGCTGGGCATGGCCGCGCCGTTGCGGATGCCCACGGCCCACAGGTCGATGCGGTTGAGCAGTAGTTTTTGTGGATTGACCTGGTCGTTGTTGACGGCGTCGACATTGAAGCCGCGACTGCGCAGGTATTCGTCGCGGGCGTCGCCGATGTAGGTGCCGATGCGCAGCTTGCGCGCGTCGTCGATATTGTTGAGCGGGAAGCTGTGGTCGGCGCGGCCCCAGAACTGCCATTCGGCCTCGTCGGTCGGTCCCACCCATTTGAACATGCCCTCGCGGTCCGGCGTGCGCGAGGTCGAATACACGCAGGTGTGGGCCTGCGTTTGCGCCATCAGGAAGGCGCGCTTCCAGGGCAGCAGTTCGATCTTGTAGTCGGTGCCGGTGCGCGCCATCAGTTCGCGGATCTTGTCGGTGGCGCGGCCGGTGATGACGCCATCGGCGCCGCGCATGCTCGACGGCGGCAAGTGTTCCGTGGTGATCAGTAGCGGCGCGGCCGCAGCCACGCCCGTACAAGTCGCCAGCAGAAATATTATGTGAATGATAAATCGCATGGGCTGGCCGCTTTCTGAAGAAAAGCATAGCAGCAATGCGATCCGGGCGGCAACACGGCTTTGTATCCGTGTCGCACATCCTTAGTCGGCGCGGCGGAACAGGCGGAAGCGTTCGGTGCGGTCGGCCGGACGGCGGCCTTCCCACAGCAGCACCCATTGCTTGCCACGGTGCTGCGCCTGGATCTCGCGGTTGTCGCGCACCTTGATGCTATCTTGCAACAGCAGCAGGTCGCAGCGGCCGCCTTCGACGCCGGTGAACGGCAGTTGCGCGTAGTAGGCGAACGAGGCGCGCTGGGCCGGACCGACATTGGTTTCGATGCAGCCGGAATTCGGCGGCAGCTTGTCGGCGATCTGGCGCGCGACGCCGGCGTAGCTCTTGCTGTAGTTGACGTCGGGCAGGAACAGGGTCATCAGCAGGATCCAGATGAGGATCAGGCCGCCCGAGGACAGCACCACCGCGCGCCACAGCACGGCCGGCCGGCGCGAGACGCGCCAGTACACCAGCGCAAACCAGCCCAGCGTGGCCGCCAGCGCCACGAAGAAGGCGATCCAGCCCAGTTCCGGGGTGAAGCCCGGCACCAGCTTGAGCGCGTTCTTGGCGGCCCGCGCCGGCACGCCGGTCAGCTTGGCCACCCAGAAGATCCAGATCACGGCCGCGCACAGGGTCAGCGCCATCACCGAGAACCAGTCGATGGCGTTGATGGCGCCGCGCTTGACGGTCAGCAGGCCGAAGGCGGCCATCACCGCCAGCGGCGGCAGCAGCACCAGCAGATTGGCTTGTTCGGGCTGAGGATGGCACAGCGTCAGCAGCACGCCGACGCCGACGAAGGCCAGCGGCACCACGATGTGCAGCACGCCGCGCTGGCGGCGCCAGGCCCACACCGCCCAGGCGGCGAACGGCCAGGCCGGCCAGAAGAACCACAGGCCCACGCGGAAGAAGAATTTCAGGCTGTCCCAGCCGGGCCAGGACAGTTGCAGCCAGTTCCAGCCCAGCCAGGCGTTCAGCGGCTCTTGATGATACGGTTCCAGCAGCGCGGCCGGGAGCAGCCACAGCGCGGCGATCAGGCCGCCGACGGCGATCATGGCGCCGAGGTCGCGCATGGCGCGGATGGCCGGCTGGGCCAGGAAACGGGTGCAGGCGAACAGGGCCAGCATCAGGCACACCGGCGTGATCCAGCCGCGCGTCAGGGTCAGCAGGCCGACCGCCAGGCCGCTCAGGGCGGCGTTGCGCAGCGACGGTTTTTCCACGTAGCGCACGGTGCGGTACAGCAGGAAGGCAGTCATCGACACCAGCAGCGATTCGGGCGTGGTTTCGTGGCTGTGCAGCAGCAGGCCGAGGCAGCCGAGGTAGATCAGGACGGCGGCGTCGGCCAGGGTGCGGCCGAAGTCGTCCGGCTCGGGCTGGCCGCCGAAGGCCAGGCGCAGCGGTTGCGCGTCCTGGCGGCGGCCCAGGTGGAAGGTGGCGTACCACAGCGACAGCACGCCGCTCAGGAAAATGACGATGGTGCCCACGCGCGCGGCCATGACGTCGCCCAGCAGCCAGCCGAACAGCTTGATGCCGGCCGCGCCCAGCCAGAACGCCAGCGGGCCTTCGTCCGGCCACGACAGGCCGGCGACATTCGGCCACAGCCAGTCCTGCCAGCTGCCGTGCGCCATGGTCCACATGATGCCAAAGCTGGCGGCGTCGTCGTTCTTCCACGGCTCGCGGCCGATCAGGCCGGGCAGGATGTACAACAGGCCGAGGGCGAACAGCGCCCAGCGCGGCAAGGCCAGGGTAGCGGCGGCGGGAAGACGGACTGGCTTCATCGATCAGTGTGTTTTTATGAGTAGAACCGGAGTATGCAGGAAAATGCTGCGGCCAACAAAAAAAGCAGCCAAAGGCTGCTTTTTGAGCGAAGCGGCTGAAATTAGCCTGCTGCGACGGCGGTTTTCGAACCGACGGTACCGAACTTCTGGCGGAATTTCTCAACGCGGCCAGCGGTGTCGACGATTTTGTGTTTGCCGGTGTAGAACGGGTGCGATTCAGCCGATACCTCGATCTTGACCAGTGGGTATTCTTTGCCGTTGAATTCGGTTTTTTCGCGGGTGCCGATGGTCGAACGGGTGACGAATTTGAAGTCGCACGACAGGTCGTGGAACACAACTTCGCGGTAATCTGGATGGATTTCTGCTTTCATTTGTAGCCTCTATGGTTTGGTAGCCAAACAGCACTTCGTCGGTCATTCCTGCTTCTTGACCCGATTGCCGATCACTTGCCTAGTTAAATAATGCGATCGGGGATTATACCGGGGTAAACGCAAACAGGCAACCGAAGTTGCCTGTTTATACACTCCGTCATTCCCGCGCCAGCGGGAATCCATGGTCAGCATGGGTACCCGCCTGCGCGGGTACGACGGCGACGGCTTTAGCCGCCGCGACGCATCATGTCGAAGAACTCGGTATTGTTCTTCGTGGCGCGCATCTTGTCGAGGATGAACTCCATCGCTTCGATCTCGTCCATCGAGTACAGCAGCTTGCGCAGGATCCAGATCTTCTGCAGCTGGTCCGGCTTGATCAGCAGTTCTTCGCGACGGGTGCCCGATTTGTTCAGGTTGATCGACGGGTAGACGCGTTTCTCGGCCAGGCGGCGCTCCAGGTGCACCTCCATGTTGCCGGTGCCCTTGAATTCTTCGTAGATCACGTCGTCCATGCGCGAACCGGTTTCGATCAGCGCGGTGGCGATGATGGTCAGCGAGCCGCCTTCTTCGATGTTGCGGGCGGCGCCGAAGAAGCGCTTCGGACGTTGCAGCGCGTTGGCGTCGACACCACCGGTCAGCACCTTGCCGGAGGCAGGGATCACGGTGTTGTAGGCGCGCGCCAGGCGGGTGATCGAATCCAGCAGGATGACCACGTCTTTTTTCATTTCGACCAGGCGCTTGGCTTTTTCCAGCACCATCTCGGCGACCTGCACGTGGCGGGTGGCCGGTTCGTCGAAGGTCGAGGCGACCACTTCGCCGCGCACCGAGCGCTGCATCTCGGTAACCTCTTCAGGACGTTCGTCGATCAGCAGCACGATCAGGGTGACGTCCGGGTGGTTCGAGGTGATCGCGTGGGCGATGTGTTGCAGCATGACCGATTTGCCGGACTTCGGCGACGCCACCAGCAGGCCGCGCTGGCCTTTGCCGATCGGCGCGATCAGGTCGATGATGCGGCCGGTGATGTTTTCCGTACCGTTGATGTCACGTTCCAGGCGCAGCGGCTCGTTCGGGTGCAGCGGCGTCAGGTTTTCAAACAATATGCGGTGCTTCGAGGCTTCCGGCGATTCGCCGTTGACCTTGTCGACCTTGACCAGCGCGAAATAGCGTTCGCCGTCTTTCGGGGTGCGCACTTCGCCCTCGATCGAGTCGCCGGTGTGCAGGTTGAAGCGGCGGATCTGCGATGGCGAGATGTAGATGTCGTCGGTCGAGGCCATGTAGCTGGCGTCCGGCGAGCGCAGGAAGCCGAAGCCGTCCGGCAGCACTTCCAGGGCGCCGTCGCCGAAGATCTGTTCGCCCGACTTGGCGCGTTTTTTCAGGATCGCGAACATCAACTCCTGCTTGCGCAACCGCGCAGCATTGTCGATATCGAGACCGATGGCCATCTCCAGCAATGCCGAGACGTGTAAGGCCTTTAGTTCAGATAGATGCATATTGTTTGAGTATCCCGTGACGGGAAAGTAAAGGTAGGGGAGGGGACTACGTGGGTTGTCTCGTATTATTCAGCGGCGTCGCGGGCGCGGCGCCGCTGGTACAACGTAGCGATATCTTATCTTAGATATTGCTGTCGATGAAAGAGGTCAGCTGGCCTTTTGCCATTGCGCCAACCTTTTGAGCGGCGGCGACGCCGTTCTTGAACAGGATCAGGGTCGGGATGCCACGGATGCCGAACTTGGCCGGTACGGCCTGGTTCGAGTCCACGTCCATCTTGGCGATCGTGATCTTGCCTTCGTATTCTTTCGCTACTTCTTCCAGGATCGGCGCAATGCTCTTGCATGGACCGCACCACTCGGCCCAGAAGTCGACCAGCACAGGACGGTCGGATTTCAGCACGTCAGCTTCGAAGGAAGAATCGGTAATGTGTTTGATATTTTCGCTCATAATTTCCTCAAATGAGGTCAGTGTCAGTAATAACGCCTGGGGACGTGCCTCAAACGCTGCCATAGGCAGCAAGTGGTGGCCATTTGCACGATTTCAATGTCTCGGAGGGGATGGCAGTCAGGTCGGCAGGCGAGGGATGGCGTAAATAATAACCCATTTTTTAGAAATGTGCGGCGCTTTGTCGCAAGTGGCTAAACTATTTACCAAGATTGTCTGGAAGCACGGCCGGCTGCGGCGTCGGGGCCGGCACCGCGCTGCGGGCGGCGGCGCGCTGCAGCACCGTGGCCAGGGCCTCGATGCTCATCGGCTTGGCGCAGGCGTCGAGGATGGCCAGGCCCTGCGCCTCGGCCAGGCGGGCGGCGGTCTTCAGCACCGCGCCGTCCACGCCCGACAGCAGCACCACGTCGCCGCGGTATTGCTGGGCGGCGGCCAGGCGCAGGAAGTCGATGCCGTCCATCACCGGCATCGACAGGTCGCAGATCACCAGCTGGGGCGGGCGCAGGCGCAGTTCGATCAGCGCACGGCGGCCGTCGGTTTCGCGCAGCACGGTGTGCTCGCCCAGTCCGGCGATCATGTCGGCCAACAGTTCCAGCATGAAGGCGTCGTCATCGAGCAGCAGTATGCGCATGTCAGTTGTCGTCGGCGAAAGTAGTATTGGTCATGATTTGTTCGGTGATGCGTTCGAGCAGCGGCCAGAGTTTTTGCAGCACTGCGCGGGCGTGCTGGCGGTTGCCGGCGTCGCTCTCGGTGACCGGCAGCTGTTCCACCTCCAGCAGCAGCTCGCCCATGCCCAGCGCGCCGACCGTGCGCGCCGGCGACTTCAGGCGGTGGCCCAGCTCGCGCACAGTGGTCAGGTCGCCGCGCTGCAGCGCCGCTTCCATCTGGTTCAGGCCATCTTGCGTATTTTGCAAAAACTTGAAGGCGAACTTACGCACCTTATGAGGATGATAGCCCAACAGCTTGGCCAGTATCGATAAATCGATCACGGCCGGGTCGCCGCCCAGCGTGGTCTTGAAGGCGGTGCGCTGCGCCCGCGCTATCGCGCCGCCGCGCAGCTCACCATCATTGCGGCCCTCGCCGTCGTCATCGCCGCGCGCCGGCAGCCAGTTGGCGATGGTCTGGTACATCAGCGCCGGCTGGATCGGCTTGGAGATGAAGTCGTCCATGCCGGCCTCGATGCAGCGCACCCGGTCTTCGCTGGTGGCGGTGGCGGTCATGGCCAGCACCCGCATATTGGTCAGGCGCGGATCGGCGCGGATGCGGCGGGTCGCCTCCAGGCCGTCCATCAGCGGCATCTGGACGTCCATCAGCACGCAGTCGAAGGCGGTCTGGCGCAGCAGCTCCAGTGCCTCCATGCCGTTGGCGGCCAGGCACACCGAGGAGCCGACATCCTCCAGCATTTCCAGCGCGATCTGCTGGTTGAAGGTGTTGTCCTCGACCAGCAGGATGCGGGCGTTCTTCAGCGCCGCCATCACGGCCGCGCTGCGCGAGGAGGCCAGCAGCTCGGCGGCGGCGTCCTTGACGCGGTCGATCAGGGCCGGCACGGTGGCGCTGGAAATGCCCAGGCGCGCGGTGAACCAGAAGGTGCTGCCCTGGCCGGGGCGGCTGTTGACGCCGACGTCGCCGCCCATCAGTTGCGCCAGCTGCTTGCAGATGGCCAGGCCCAGGCCGGTGCCGCCGTATTCGCGCGTGGTGGAGGTGTCGGCCTGCTGGAATTGCTGGAACAGTTTTTCGATTTCGGCCTCCGACAGGCCGATGCCGCAGTCGCTCACTTCGAAGCGCAGCAGGCAGCCGGCGGCGTCGCCCACCACCTGGCGCACGCGCACTTCGATGCGGCCTTTTTCGCTGAACTTGATGGCGTTGTTGGCGTAGTTGATCAGCACCTGGCCGAGCCGCAGCGGATCGCCGCGCAGCACCTTGGGCAGGCCGGGATCGAGGTCGTACACCAGTTCCAGTTCGCGGCTGGCGGCCTTCGGCGCCACCACCGTGTTGAGGGTCTGGATCACGTGGTCGAGCGCGAAGTCGACCTGCTCGATCTCCAGCTTGCCGGCCTCGATCTTGGAGATGTCGAGGATGTCGTCGATGATGCCCAGCAGGTGCTCGCCGGCGAAGCGGATCTTCTCCAGGTAGTCGCGCTGGCGCGGATCGAGTTCGGTCTTCAGCGCCAGGTAGGCCATGCCGATCACGCCGTTCATCGGCGTGCGGATCTCGTGGCTCATATTGGCCAGGAACTGGCCCTTGGTCTGGCTGGCCTCCTCGGCCACCAGGCGTGCATGATCGAGTTCGCGGGTGCGGATCTCGACCCGTTCCTCCAGGTGTTCATTGAGTTCGCGCAGCGCGTCCTCGCCGCGCTTGCGGTCGGTGATCTCGGTCAGGCTGGCCACCACCAGGTGCACCGCGCCGCCGTCGTCGAAGATCGGCTCGGCGTTGACCGACAGCCAGCAGCGCGTGCCGTCCGGATGCGTCAGGCCCATCACCACGTCGCGCACCGACATGCCGGTCACCAGCGCCAGGCGCACCGGATGGCTGGCGCTGTCGAACGGCGTGCCGTTCTCGCGCACGCCGGCCCACAGGCCGCCGGCGTTCAGCTCTTCGCTGTGATCGAGCATGCGCGCGGCGGCGGCGTTGCGTTCGAGGATCAGGCCATGGCCGTCGACCATCACCAGGCCGTTGGTGACGGTGTTGAAGATCGAGGCCAGGCGCTGGCTGGAGTCGCGCAGCGCGCCTTCGGCCTGGCGGCGCGCGGTGATATCGGTCAGCATGGCCAGCATGCCGGCGTAGTGGCCGGAATCGGCGTTCAGCACGGTGGTCGACAGCAGGCACCAGACGGTGCTGCCGTCGCGCCGCCGGAAGCAGACGTCGCCCTGGCTGGCCTGGCCGGACAGGCGGTGCTGCAGGTGCTGCTTGAGCAGGGCGCGGCCGCTGTCGTCCATGAAGTCGGTCATGGCGCGGCCCATCATCTGCTCGACGTCGTAGTCGAGCATGTGGGCCAGGGTGGGATTGACGAAGGTGGTGTGGTCGTCGGCGTTGGTCATCCAGATGCCTTCGGCGGCGGTCTGCACGATCTGGCGATAGCGCTCGGAGCTGGCGTGCAGGGCTTCCTCGGCGCGCTGGCGCTGGGTCATGTCGCGCAGCGCCACGATCACCAGTTCCTGCCCGCCCAGTTCCACCGGCGACATGTGCGCCATGGCCGGGAAGCTGCTGCCGTCGGCGCGGATGGCGCACAGCACGCGGCCCGGCAGGTTGGGGCGCGAGAACAGTTCGCGCGCGCGGCCGTTGCTGCGCATCGCTTCCGGCGCCAGTTGTTCGAGCGAGCGGCCGGCCAAGTCGCCCTCGTAGCCGAAGCTGCGGGCGCAGGCCGGGTTGGCGTGGCGCACGCGCCCGGCCTTGTCGGCCACCAGCAGCGCGCCGGGCGTGGCATCCACCAGCGCCCACATGCGGCGCTCCTCGGCGGCGGCGCGCTCGCCGCTCTCGGTCAGGGTGCCGGCGGCGCGCAGCGGCAGGCCGTCGGCGTCGCGCTCGACGATCATGCCGCGCGCCACCACCCAGGTCCAGCCGCCGTCGCGCGCGCGCATGCGGTGCTCGCTGCGGATGCGGCCGGAGCTGTCGCCGCTGCTGGTCAGGTAGTCCTGGATCTCGCGTTCGAGGCGCGGGCGGTCGTCCGGATGCACGTGGTCGAGCCATTGTTCCAGTGTCGGGTGGAATTCGTCGGCGCGGTAGCCGAGCAGCGCGCAGTAGCGCGGCGACAGCTTCAGGGCGCCGGTGTCGAGCCGCCATTCCCAGCTGCCTTCGTCGGCGCCTTCCAGCGCCAGGCTGGCCGCGCGCTCGACGGCGCCCAGCTCCGCGCGCGCGGCGCGCAGCGCGTTGCCCTGCACGCGCAGGCGCCAGGCGCCGGCCATCGTCACCAGCAACAGCAGGGCGCCGACCAGCATGCCGCCGTAGCGCAGCAGCGGATTGCCCTGCGGCGGTTGGTAGAGAAAGCCGTCGAGGTTGAAGCTGGCCGGTAGCATGCCCTGCGCGATGTAGGCGGAGGCGATGCCACGCCAGCGTTCAGGATTGCTGTAACCGAGTTCGATCAGCGGCTGCTCGAGCAGCGGCGCCAGGCGCCGGGCCTCGAACATCAGGTGCTCGCGGCTGTGGCGCTCCGGGTAGCGCGCGCGGATCAGGTCGGCGATCTCGCCCGGATGCTGCATGGCGTAGACCCAGCCGCGCAGCGTGGCGTCGCGCAGCGCCTGGGCGCGCGCCGGATGCTCGCGCAATTCGCTTTCGGTGGTGTACAGCACGTCGCCGTAGAAATCCAGGCCGTGGCTGCGCGGCGACAGCAGTTCGTAGGACAGGTTGAGGCGGTCCAGCAGATACGGCGCCTCGGTCAGGTAGACCGACATGGCGTCGATGCGGCCCTCGGCCAGGTCGTCGAAATTGTAGCCGTGCGGGACCATCAGCACGCTGTCCAGGCGCACGCCCTGCTGTTTCAGGAACACCGTCAATTCTTCGTTATTGGGGGCGATCATCAGGCGGCTGCCGGGCCAGGGGCGCGGCTTGCCGTCGGCTTCGAGGCGGCGCAGCAGGTTGGCGCCGGAATGCTGGAAGATCGAGGCCAGCACCACCACCGGCTGGCCGATGCTGCGGGCCAGCAGCAGCGTGGTGTTGCCGACGCCGTACTGGGCCTGGCCTTGCATCACCGTTTGCAGCGGATCGGTGCCGGGGCGCGCTTCGAGCAGGGTGACGTCGAGGCCGGCGTCGCGGTAATAGCCCTGGTCCTGGGCGGCGTAGTAGCCGGCGAACTGGAACTGGTGCAGCCATTTGAGCTGGATCGTCACCTTTTCGGCGGCGCCGGCGGGCGCCACGGCCAGCGCGAACAGGCACAGCGCCAGCCTATGCGACCAACGTTGCCAAGGGATCTGGCGCAAGCGCGAACGGCAGTGAAACAAGAGCTTCCCTTTCGGTGATCGATGCGAGCTGTACCGAGAAACTATAGCATTGAAGCGCAGGCAGTTGGCGCGGACGTGGCAAGAAAACGATTGCATACTGGATGGACGGCAAACGGCGCCCGATTTAACAATTGGGGCCGTTTTTCGTGACAATCGGAGAGAATGCGCGGCGCGCGGTTGCTTGCGCCGTGCTAGCCAGCCTAGCTGAAGCTGCCGGTGAACTGGTAGCGGTGGCCGGGATGCCACATGGTCGCCAGGGTGGCGGTCTTGCCGCCGGAGCGGGTCTGGCGCTTGAGCACCAGGCAGGCCTGGCGGGTGTCGATGGCCAGCATGTCGGCGATGTCGCGCGGGGCGGCCAGCGCCTCGATGCTGTAGACGGCGCCCTGCAGCGGCGCGGCCTGCATCAGGTATTCGTTGGGCGTGATGTGGGCGAAGTCCTGCTCCATGTAGTCGGGCGCGCACTGCGGATTGACCCAGCGGTCCTCGACCTGGATCGGCACGCCGTTCTCGAAGTGCACGATGACGGAATGGAACAGCGGGTGGCCGGCCGGCAGGTCGAACTGCTTGGCCATCAGGTCGCTGGCCTTGACGCGTTCGAGCTGCTGCAGGCTGCTGCGGTGGGCGTGGCCGCGCGCGCGCACCTCGTCGGCGATGGATTTGATCTCCAGCAGGGTGGCCTGGTACTTGGGCTGGGCGACGTAGGTGCCGGAACCCTGGCGGCGCGTGAGCACCTGGTCGGCGGTCAGCTCGCGCACGGCGCGGTTGACGGTCATGCGCGACACGCCGAATTGCTTGACCAACGCCTGTTCGGACGGGATCACGTCGCCTTCCTTCCAGGTGCCGGCGGCGATTTCCGCCAGCAGGTAGTCTTTGATGCGCTGGAAGATAGGCGTGCTGTCTTGTGCGGTCTCTTGCGTCGGTTGATCGTCCAAACGGCTTCTCCTGGAAAGTGAGCATTCTAGCATCGCCTGCTTGTACAATTCAAAAGCAAGAGGCGGGATGCGCGGCTTTTTGGTGCTGGCTAAGATAGTCCGTATTCCACCAACCACGGAGTCTGAGATGGGCAAAAGTGAAAACATGAGTGCTTACGGTACGGATGAAGCGCGCTGGGAAGCGGTGCGGCAGCGCGACGCCGGCGCCGACGGCGTGTTCTGGTATTCGGTGCGCAGCACCGGCGTGTACTGCCGCCCGTCGTGCGCGGCGCGGCCGGCCCTGCGCAAGAACGTGGCTTTCCACGACAGCCGCGCGGCGGCCGAGCAGGCCGGCTTCCGGCCCTGCCTGCGCTGCAAGCCGGACCAGCCGCCGCTGGCCGAGCGGCAGGCCGCGCTGGTGGCCCAGGCCTGCCGCCTGATCGATGAAGCGGAGCAGGCGCCGGACCTCGACAGTCTGGCGGCGGCGGTCGGCGTGAGCCGCTTCTACTTCCATCGCATGTTCAAGACCGTGACCGGGATCACGCCCAAGGCCTATGCCAACGCGGCGCGGGCCAGGCGGGTGCAGGACGGCCTGGCCGGGCAGGCCTCGGTGACCGATGCGCTGTATGCGGCCGGTTTCAATTCGAGCGGGCGGTTTTATGCGCAGTCGCCGGCGGTGCTGGGCATGAAGCCATCGGCCTTCCGCTCCGGCGGCAAAGGAGAGCAGATCCGCTTCGCGATTGCCGAGTGTTCGCTGGGGCCGATCCTGGTGGCCAGCACGGAGCAGGGTATCTGCGCGATTCTGATCGACGACGATCCGGATTTCCTGGTGAAGGATTTGCAGGACCGTTTTCCTCGTGCCGAGTTGATCGGCGCGGAGCCGGAGTACGAGCAGGTGGTGTCGCGCGTGATCGGCATGGTCGAGCAGCCGTCGCTGGGATTGGACTTGCCGCTTGATGTGCGCGGTACGGCGTTCCAGCAGCGCGTGTGGCAGGTGCTGCGGGCGATTCCGTCGGGGCGGCGGGTGTCGTATGCCGAGCTGGCGGAGCTGGCCGGCGTGCCGCGCGGCGCGCGGGCGGTGGCCACGGCCTGCGCTGCCAATGCGATCGCGGTGGCGATCCCTTGTCACCGCGTGGTGCGCAACGATGGTTCGATTTCCGGCTATCGCTGGGGCGTGGACCGCAAGGCCGAATTGTTGAACCGGGAGGCGCTCAGTGAGTAAGGCGGGCAATGGCGAGCTGGACTTCGGCGACGCTGCTGCCGAGCGCAAGGCGCGCCCGGTGCCGCCGGTGATCGCGGCCACGGGGGAGCCGCGCAGCGAGGGCGACGCCGACGGCGATAGCGCGGCGGCAGCCGGGCGCGAGGCCGCTGCCGCCCACGCCGCCGCGCGGCGGGCGGTGGGGGCGGCGGCGGGCATTGCAGTGCACGTGGCGGGGCTGGACTGGCAGGCCATCGGCGACGAACTGAATGCGCGCGGCTATGCCATCCTGCCCGGCATGCTGGACGCTGGGGAGTGCGCCGCCATGGCCGCGCAATACGCGCAATCGCAGCTGTTCCGCAGCCGCGTGGTGATGTCGCAGCACGGCTTCGGCAGCGGCGAGTACCAATACTTCCGCTACCCGCTGCCGTCGATGATCTCGGCGCTGCGCAATGCCCTGTATGGCCCGCTGGCCGTCATCGCCAACCGCTGGCACGAGCTGATGGACCTGCCCGACCGCTTCCCGCCGGAGCACGCCGACTTCCTGGCGCGCTGCCACGCGGCCGGCCAGCAGCGCCCCACGCCGCTGCTGTTGCAATATCAGGCCGGCGACTACAACTGCCTGCACCAGGACCTGTACGGCGAGCACGTGTTCCCGCTGCAGGCGGCGGTGCTGCTGAGCGAGCCGGGCAAGGATTTCGAAGGCGGGGAATTTGTGCTGACGGAGCAGCGCCCGCGCATGCAGTCGCGGGTGGAGGTGGTGTCGCTGAAACGTGGCGACATGGTCATCTTCGCGGTCAACCACCGCCCGGTGCAGGGCGGTCGCGGCATCTACCGCGTCAACCTGCGGCATGGCGTGAGCCGGCTACGCGCCGGATCGCGCCACACACTGGGCATCATCTTTCACGACGCCACCTAAAACCGGGGTCAGTTCCGACATTCGGACACGAGCCCAACCGTAGCGACCGCTACGGTTGGGCTCGTGTCCGAATGTCGGAACTGACCCCGAATCTAGGCCACGGTTTTCTGCGTTTGGTAGAGACGGGCGTAGATGCCGTTCTGCGCCAGCAGGGCGGCGTGCGGGCCGGCTTCGGCGATGCGGCCGCGGTCGAGCACCACGATGCGGTCGGCGTTTTCAATCGTCGACAGGCGGTGCGCGATGACCACCGTGGTGCGGCCCTTCATCAGCACTTCCAGCGCCTGCTGTACCAGCCGTTCCGATTCCGTGTCGAGCGCGCTGGTCGCTTCGTCCAGGATCAGGATCGGCGCGTTCTTGTAGATGGCGCGGGCGATCGCCAGGCGCTGGCGCTGGCCGCCCGACAGGCGCAGGCCGTTTTCACCGACTGGCGTGTTGTAGCCTTCCGGCTGGCGGACGATGAATTCGTGGGCGTGCGCCGCTTTGGCCGCCGTTTCGATGCGCTCCATCGACGGCGCCGGGTCGCCGTAGGCGATGTTGGCCGCCAGCGTGTCGTTGAACAGCACCACGTCCTGCGAGACCAAGGCGATCTGGCGCCGCAGCGAGGCCAGGGTGTAGTCGCGCAGGTCGATGCCGTCCAGTGCTATGCCGCCGCCGCTGACGTCGTAGAAGCGCGGCAGCAGGCCGGCCAGCGTGGTCTTGCCGCTGCCCGAGCTGCCCACCAGCGCCACCGTTTCGCCGGCGGCGATGTCCAGCGATACCCGGTCCAGCGCCGGACGCGCATCCGGGGCGAGCGGCGTGCCGTCGGCGCCGCGATAGTGGAAGCTGACCTCGCGCACCGTCAGGCGGCCTTCGGCGCGCTCGATGGCGCGGGTGCCCCGGTCCATTTCCGATTCCAGGTCGATCAGGCCGAACACCGATTCGGCCGCCGCCAGCCCGCGCTGCATCGGCTCATTAATCTTGGTGAGGTTCTTGATCGGCGACTGCATCGCCATCAGCGACGACATGAAGGCCACGAAGGCGCCCGGCGACAGCGCGCCGGCCTGCGCGCGCAGCAGCGCGAAGTAAATCACCGACGACAGCGTGATCCCGATCAGCATCATGATGATGCCGGAGTTGAGCGCCGACGTCGCCGCGTGCTTGACCGCCAACTGGCGGTTAAGCTTGACCACGTCGTCGAAGCGCGCCTGCTCGTAGCGCTGGCCGCCGAAGATCTTCACCACGCGCTGGCCGCTGATGCTTTCATCGAGCACGTTGGTCAGGTCGCCCATGGCCGCCTGCGCGCTCTTGCTCAACTTGCGCATGCGCCGTCCGGCGAAGGTGACGATGGCCGCCACCAGCGGCAGCAGCCCAAGGCAGAACACCGCCAGCTGCCAGTCGATGGTGAACAGGGTAAGCAGGTAGCCGATGGTGGCCACCGAGTCGCGCACCGCGACGTTGACCACGGTGAGGCCGGCCTGCGCCACCTGCGCCGCGTCGAACGCCACCCGCGACAGCGTGGTGCCGGTGGACGATTGGTCGAAGTAGCCGTTCGGCAGGCGCATGATGCGGGCGAACATGACCTCGCGCAGGTTGGCCTGCACCCGGCTGCTCAGCCACGCGGCGCCGTATTCGCCGGCGAAGCTCGACACCATGCGCATCACGGCCAGGCCGAAGATGACGGCCGGGATGGTCCACAGCGCGGCGTTGACCGGGTCCCTGGGCAGCAGATGGCCCAGCAAGTCCTGCACCGCCGCCAGGATGCCGGTGGCCGGCGGCTTGGCCGCGCCCAGCGTGTGGGCCGGCGCCAGCGCGTCCACCACGTTTTGCAGCTGGCGGATCAGCAGCACGTCGGTGGCCGCAGCCAGGCCGACCGCCAGCAGCGTGACGGCGGCGATCCAGGCGTAAGGGCGGAATTCCTTGAGCAGGCGGAGATAAAGTAGGCGGCTGGACACTGGTTCTCTGTGTTCTGTGTGCTGGGAAGCCTGCATTGTACCTGTCCCGCTACTGAATTTCCCCGCTTTGCCTGCTACACTTCGATTCTTGCTGCCGAATGGAGAGATCGATGCGCACCCCCCTTTTAATCGCTGCCGCGCTGGCGCTGGCCTTCCCAGCCCACGCCGACACCATCATTGACCGCGCCAACGGCTACACGCTGGACGCGGCCGGCCAGCTGCAGCGTTTCACCTCGCTGGCCTTTGATGATCTGGGCCGCATCGTGGCGGTGGGCAGCGAGGCGCAGACGGCGGCCGCGCTGCCGAAGGCGGAGCATATCGACGCCCAGGGCAAGACCCTGTTGCCCGGCCTGATCGACGCCCACGGCCACGTGTTCGAACTGGGCGAGATCGCCTCCGGCGTGGAGCTGTACAGCCCCACCTCGCTAAACGGCGCAGTGCGCGCGGTGGCCGACTTCGCGCGCTCGCATCCGAAGAACGCCTGGATCATCGGCTTCGGCTGGAACCAGGAGATCTGGAAGCTGGGCCGCTTCCCCACCGCCGCCGAGCTGGATGCGGTGGTCAACGACCGTCCGGTGCTGCTGCACCGGGTCGACGGCCACGCGGTGTGGGTCAACACCAAGGCGCTGGAAATGGCGGGCATCAGCCGCAGCACCGTCGATCCGGCCGGCGGCAAGATCGAACGCGACGCCAGCGGCAAGCCGACCGGCGTGTTGGTGGACGCGGCGATGGAGCTGGTGAACAAGGTGGTGCCGCTGCCGACGCTGGCCGAGGCGCGCGCCACGCTCGATGTGGCGCTGGCGTCGCTGGCCAAAGTGGGCCTGACCAGCGTGCACGATGCCGGCATCAAGGCGGTGCAGGATGATATCTACCGCGACTACGCCGACCACGGCAAGCTGACCGCGCGCGTCTACGCCATGATCGGCGACACCGGCGCCGATTTCGACGAACTGTCCAAGGACGGCCCGCTCAAGTCCTACGCCAACGACGTGTACGCGCTGGCCTCCGTCAAGTTGTATTCGGACGGCGCGCTGGGCAGCCGTGGCGCGGCGCTGCTGGCGCCTTATTCCGACATGCCGTCCACCAAGGGCCTGCTGTTCTATCCGGACGCCGAGATGCGCGCCAAGATGAGCAAGGCCATGAAGGCCGGCTTCCAGGTCAATATCCACGCCATCGGCGACGCCGGCAACCATCAGATCCTGGATGCCTACGCCCAGTTGATCGACCAGTACAAGAACGTCGGCCTGCGCCATCGCATCGAGCACGCGCAGGTGGTCACGCCGGAGGACATCCCGCGCTTCAAGCAGTTGGGCATCATCCCGTCCATGCAGCCGACGCACGCGACGTCGGACCAGAACATGGCCGAGCAGCGCATCGGGCCGGTGCGCATCAAGGGCGCGTATGCCTGGCGCACCTTCCTGGACCAGGGCTCGAAGATCGCCTGCGGTTCGGACTTCCCGATCGAGTCGCCCAATCCGTTCGAGGGCCTGCACGCGGCGGTCACGCGCCAGAACAACGCCGGCGTGCCGCTGGGCGGCTGGTACAAGAACCAGGCCATGTCGTTGACCGAGGCGTTCCGCTGCTTCACGCTGGACGCGGCCTACGCGGCGCACCAGGAAGAGGTGATCGGTTCGCTGGAGAAGGGCAAGTGGGCCGACTTCATCCTGGTCGACCGCGACATCTTCAAGATCGCGCCTGAGCAGCTGGGCAAGACCCAGGTGCTGCAAACCTGGATGGGCGGCAAACGCGTCTACCACCGCAAATAAAAAAAGGGAATCACATGTGATTCCCTTTTTTGTGGACAAGTCTTTTCTCATTCTTTGCGGCGCCTTGCGAACATGGCCAGGATGCCCAGGCCGCCGATCATCATGCCGTAGGTGGCTGGTTCCGGCACCATGGTGACCGTGATGTTGCCGCCGTAGCTGCCGCCGGCCATGCTGTTGCCCTTCACTGTCAGCGTGAGCAGGCCCGAGACAGGGGTTTTCAGCAGTTTTGCCCATGAGGTGACGGTATCGCCTTCCGTCGTGCCGGACAGGGTCAGCAATGTCCCGTTCAGATCCACACTGGTGAAGGTAATGCCGTCCGCGCCATCGAAACTAGTGCTGACCAGTCGGACGGCGGCGTAGGCGCCGGCGCTGGTCAACGGCGAAAATGTAAAGACGTCGATAAAGTTACCCCCGTCCACCACGTCGCCGATGGCTGCGGTCCATGAGTTGCCACTGGTGTTGGTGAGCGTTACCACGCCCGGCCCCTGCGGTGGCGCGGCGGCCAACGCCAGCGAGGAGCTGGCCAGCAGGAACGCCAATGCTACCGCATTTAATTTTTTATTCATTTTTTTACCTCACACAATGATGATGAGAACAAAAACCCCGACTGCTCAGCGACGATATGACTAGGCCGTTTTATTGTCAATACTGCATTTATGGATGGAAAATTGGCAATGAATAGGAATCTTTAATGCTGGGGCAAAAACGGTATCAGCCATTAGCTTGAATCGTGGTAAATCATTGGTTTTGAGTAACTGTGTTGTTTCTTTACGATGAAAAAGCGGTTGACTATGTTGTATAGACAACTTATGCTCCGCTGTATTCCCATCACCGCCGCAGGAGACCAGCATGAGCAGCCATTTAGACAGCGACCCCCGTTACGACGCCAGCCGCGAGATCCGCGCGCCGCGCGGCCCTGAGCGCACCTGCAAGAACTGGGGCGCCGAGGCGGCTTACCGCATGATCCAGAATAATCTGGACAAGGAAGTGGCCGAGAATCCCAAGCATCTGGTGGTCTACGGCGGCATCGGCCGGGCGGCGCGCAACTGGGCCTGCTACGACCAGATCCTGGCCTCGCTGCGCGAGCTGGAGGAGGACCAGACGCTGCTGATCCAGTCCGGCAAACCGGTCGGCGTGTTTCAGACCCACGCCGACGCGCCGCGCGTGTTGATCGCCAATTCCAACCTGGTGCCGAAGTGGGGCAACTGGGAGCACTTCAATGAGCTGGACCGCAAGGGCCTGTTCATGTACGGCCAGATGACGGCGGGTTCGTGGATCTACATCGGCACCCAGGGCATCGTGCAGGGCACCTTCGAGACCTTCGCCGAAGCGGGTCGCCAGCATTTCGGCGGCGACCTGAAAGGCCGCTGGGTGCTGACCGCAGGCCTGGGCGGCATGGGCGGCGCGCAGCCGCTGGCCGCCACCATGGCCGGCGCGGTGTCGCTGACCATCGAGTGCCAGCAGAGCAGCATTGACTTCCGCCTGCGCACCCGCTACCTGGACAAGCAGGCCGCTTCCATCGACGAGGCGCTGGAGATGATCAAGCTGCACAAGGCCAACGGCGACGCGATCTCCATCGGCCTGCTGGGCAATGCGGCTGACGTGCTGCCGGAGTTGGTGCGCCGCGCCAAGGCCGGCGGCATGGTGCCGGACATCGTGACCGACCAGACCTCGGCGCATGACCTGATCAACGGCTACCTGCCGCAGGGCTGGACGGTGGAGCAGTGGAAGGCGGCGCAGCAGGAGCCGTCGCGCCACGCGGAATTGACCGCTGCCGCCACCGCCGGCTGCGCGGTGCACGTGCAGGCCATGCTGGACTTCCAGGCGCTGGGCGCCAAGGTGGTCGACTACGGCAACAACATCCGCCAGGTGGCGTTCGACCACGGCGTGCAGAACGCCTTCGATTTCCCCGGTTTTGTGCCGGCCTATATCCGCCCGCAGTTCTGCGAAGGCCGTGGCCCGTTCCGTTGGGTGGCGCTGTCCGGCGATCCGGAAGATATCTACAAGACCGACGCCAAGATCAAGGAGCTGTTCCCGCACCACGCCAACGTGCACCGCTGGCTGGACATGGCGCGCGAACGGATCGCCTTCCAGGGGCTGCCGGCGCGCATCTGCTGGCTGGGCCTGGGCGAGCGTCACATCGCCGGCCTGGCTTTCAATGAGATGGTGCGCAACGGCGAGCTGAAGGCGCCGATCGTGATCGGCCGCGATCACCTGGACACCGGCTCGGTGGCCAGCCCGAATCGCGAGACCGAGGCCATGAAGGACGGCACCGACGCCGTCTCCGACTGGCCGCTGCTGAACGCCCTGTTGAACACCGCCGGCGGCGCCACCTGGGTGTCGCTGCACCATGGCGGTGGCGTGGGCATGGGATACTCGCAGCATTCCGGCGTGGTGATCGTGGCCGACGGCACCGATGCCGCCGCCAAGCGCCTGGCGCGCGTGCTGGTCAACGACAGCGGCTCGGGCGTGATGCGCCACGCCGATGCGGGCTACGACAGCGCGGTCGCTTGCGCCAAACGCAATGGCTTGAACCTCCCAATGATTAAATAATTAAATGAGCATGACTATGACCTTGATTCTCAAACCGGGCGCGATGACGCTCACCGAACTGCGCTCCGTGTGGAACGCGGCCGCTCCGCTGTCGCTGGCTGCGGAAGCCTATCCTGTGATCGAAGCCTCGGCCGCCGCCGTGCAAGCGATCGTCGCCAAGGGCGACGCCGCCTACGGCATCAACACCGGCTTCGGCCTGCTGGCCAAGACCCGCATCCCGGACGAAAAGCTGGAGCAGCTGCAGCGCAACCTGATCCTGTCTCACTCCGTTGGCACGGGCGACCTGATGTCGGACGCGGTGTGCCGCCTGATCATCCTGATGAAGGTCGGCAGCCTGGCGCGCGGCTACTCGGGCGTGCGTCCTTTGATCATCGATACGCTGATCGCCATCTACAACGCCGGCATCACGCCGGCCATTCCGGCCAAGGGTTCGGTCGGCGCCTCGGGCGACCTGGCGCCGCTGTCGCACATGACGCTGGCCATCATGGGCGTGGGCCAGGTGCGGGTCAAAGGTGAACTGGTGGACGCGGCCGATGCGCTGAAGGCGGCCGGCATCGCGCCGGTGGTGCTGGCGGCAAAGGAAGGCCTGGCGCTGATCAACGGCACCCAGGTGTCGACTGCGCTGGCGCTGCATGGCTTGTTCATGGCCGAGCGCCTGCTGGAGGCGGGCATGGTGTCGGGTGCGCTGTCGCTGGACGCGGCCAAGGGGTCCGATTCGCCGTTCGACGCGCGCGTGCACGAAGTGCGCGGCCAGCCGGGTCAGATCGCCGCCGCCTCGATCTATCGCCAGTTGGTGTCGGACAGCGCGATCCGCGCCTCGCACCTGGTGGGCGATGAGCGCGTGCAGGATCCTTACTGCCTGCGCTGCCAGCCGCAAGTCATGGGCGCCTGCTGGGACATCATCAACAATGCTTCGCGCACGCTACTGATCGAAGCCAATGCGGTGACCGATAATCCGCTGCTGTTCAAGGACGGCGAGCTGTCGGTGGTGGTCTCGGGCGGTAACTTCCACGCCGAGCCGGTGGCCTTCGCTGCCGATACGCTGGCGCTGGCGATCGCCGAAATCGGTTCGATTTCCGAACGCCGCATTTCGCTGCTGATCGACGCCACCTTGTCTGGCCTGCCGCCGTTCCTGGTGCGCGATCCGGGCGTGAACTCGGGCTTCATGATCGCCCACGTTACCGCCGCCGCGCTGGCGTCGGAGAACAAGTCGCTGGCGCATCCGGGCAGCGTCGATACGATTCCGACTTCGGCCAACCAGGAAGACCACGTCAGCATGGCGACCTACGCGGCGCGCCGCCTGGACGATATGGCGCAGAATACGGCGGTCATCATCGGCATCGAGCTGCTGGCGGCGGCGCAGGGCATCGATTTCCATCGTCCGCTGACCACGTCGCCGCACCTGGAGCATGTGCATGAGCAGCTGCGCAACAAGGTGCCGTTCTACGACGTCGACCGCTTCTTCGCACCGGATATCGAGGCGGCCAAGGGCATGGTGATGCGCGGCGAGTTGAGCGCTTCGTGCAAAGAGCTGTTCACTTCTCTGCATCCTTGATGGAGACAGGCATGGATTATCAGTTCAAAGCAGGCAGTATTCCCTTGCTGGTGTCCATGCCGCACGTGGGCACCGATATTTCCGACGACGTGCTGGCGACGATGACGCCGGCCGCCGTCAACAAGCAGGATACCGATTGGCATCTGGTGCGGCTGTACGATTTTCTGGACGGGATGGGGGCATCGGTGTTGTCGGCGCGCTGGTCGCGCTATGTCATCGATTTGAATCGTCCGCCGGAGAACACCAATCTGTATCCGGGGCAGGATACGACGGGCCTGTGCCCGGTCGATACCTTCCATCGCGAACCGCTGTACCTGCCGGGCCGCACGCCGGATGAGGCGGAGGTCAAGCGCCGCCTGCAGGCTTACTGGAAGCCGTATCACGATCAGCTGCGCGCGGAGCTGGACCGGTTGCTGGCCTTGCACGGCCGCGTGGTGCTGTGGGACGCGCATTCCATCGCCTCGGTGGTGCCGCGCTTCTTCGAGGGCAAGCTGCCGGACCTGAACTTCGGCACGGCCGATGGCAAGAGCTGCGCGCCAGCGCTGGGCGAGGCGATCGTGTCGAGCGTGCAGCGCGCGCAGGGCGGCGATTACACCATCGCCGTCAACGGCCGCTTCAAGGGCGGGCATATCACGCGCTTCTACGGCCAGCCGGCCAACGGCGTGCATGCGATCCAGCTGGAGATGTGCCAGTCCACGTATATGGATGAAGATGCGCCGTATGGGTATCGCGAGGACCTGGCGGCGCAGGTGCAGCAGCCTTTGCGCGCCATGTTGCAGGCCGCTGCCGATTGGGCGCGGGCATGAGCGCGCTGTTCGCACGCCACGCGCTGTTGCCCGATGGCTGGGCCAAAGATGTGCTGATCGAGTGGGATGCGGCCGGCACGCTGACGGCGGTGACGTCCGGCGCGGCAGGCGTGAGCGGCGCCGGCAGCGTCGACAGCGTGGAATATGCGTTGCCGGGCATGATCAACCTGCACTCGCACAGCTTCCAGCGCGCGCTGGGCGGGCGTACGGAAAAGGCCGGCAACAGCAAGGATAGTTTCTGGACCTGGCGCGAACTGATGTACCGCTTCGCGCGCAACATCACGCCGGAGCATATCGAAGCGATTGCCGCACAGCTGTTCAGCGAGTGCCTGCGCCACGGCTACACCTCGCTGTGCGAATTCCATTACGTGCAGCGCGCGCCGGACGGCGCCATGTATCCGCGACCGGCGGAAACGGCGGAACGCGTGGTCGCCGCCGCACGTTTGGCGGGAATTGGCGTAACCGTGCTGCCGGTGTTGTATAGTTATTCCGGCTTCGGCGAAATGGCGCTGAAACCGGAGCAGCAGCGTTTCCGCACCGATGCACAGGATGTGTTGCGCATCGTCGAGGCGCTGGAGCCGTTGCGCGACGCGCAGACCGAAGTCGGCGTGGCGCCGCATTCGCTGCGCGCGGCTTCGGTGGAACAGGTGCGGGAGGTGTTGGCGACGCTACCCGGGACGCGTCCGGTGCACATCCATATCGCCGAACAGATGGCGGAAGTGCGACAATCGCTGGACTGGAGCGGACGCCGCCCGGTGCAGTGGCTGCTGGAGAATCTGGAAGTGGACCGGCGCTGGTGCCTGGTGCACGCCACGCACCTGACGGACGATGAGGTCAGCGGCATCGCCGCCAGCGGCGCGGTGGCAGGCCTGTGCCCGACCACGGAAGCGAATCTCGGCGATGGCTTGTTCCCGCTGGAGAGTTTCCTGGCGCAGGGCGGCGTGTTCGGCATCGGCAGCGACAGCCATGTGTCGCAAAGCCCGGTGGAAGAGCTGCGCTGGCTGGAGTACGGACAGCGCCTGCAGCACCAGCGCCGCAATATCGCGGTGTCCGATGCGCAGCGCAACGTCGGCGATTTTTTATGGCAGGCCGCCTTGCGCGGCGGTGCGCAGGCGGCGGGACGGCCGGTCGGCGCGCTGGCGCCGGGCCTGCGCGCGGACATCGTGGTGCTGGATGACGCGCATCCGAATATGTTTGGGTTGACGCTGGATGAGGTGGTCGGCAGCTTTGTCTTCAGCGGCAACGACAATCTGGTCAAGGACGTCATGGTCGGCGGCCAGTGGGTAGTACGCAATCAGCAGCACGTGGCGCAGCAGGCGATCGCTGCGCGCTTCAGGCAGACCTTGGCCGAACTGAGGGAGTTCCGATGACCCAGCTAATCCAGTACGCAAACCTGCGCTCCGCACCGTGGAAAAACGGCGGTGGCTGCACCACGGAAATCGCCGTCTCGCCGGCCGGCGCCGGCTTCGACGATTTCGACTGGCGCGTCAGCCTGGCCACCATCGCGCAGGATGGCCCATTCTCCGTGTTTCCCGGCATCGACCGTTCGCTGGCGCTGGTCGACGGCGACGGCGTGCTGCTCGACTTCGGCGACGAGCGCTTTGTGCTCAGCCCCAGCGAGCCGCTGATCGAGTTTGCCGGCGAGGACGCGGTGCACGCCACCGTCACCGGCCATAACACCACCGATTTCAACGTCATGACGCGGCGCGGCCAGTGCCGCCACCGGCTGGAGCTGCGCGCGGTGCGCGGCACGGAAGCGCTCAAGCGCCGCGCCGGCACCACGCTGCTGTTCCTGGCCGACGGCGAAAGCCTGACCTTGAGCAGCGCGCGCGAGCGCATCGCCATGGTGCGCTACGATACGTTGGTGATGGAAGCAGAAGACGACTGGACACTGGAGGCGCAGCAGGCCACGGTGCTGGTGGTAGAGATTATCCGCAATTAAGGAATGCCAGGCATGTGGGATGTGTTGTTTACGAATGTGCATCTGGCCACCATGGCCGATGCTACGGGATACGGCGAGATTCGCGACGCCGCCATCGCCGTCAAGGGCGGCCGCATCGCCTGGCTGGGCGCGCAGGCCGATATGCCGGCGGACGCGCAGGCGGTCACTGTGCACGATGGCGGCGGCAGCTGGCTGACGCCGGGCCTGATCGACTGCCACACCCACATCGTCCACGCGGGCAACCGCAGCGACGAATTCGAGGCGCGCCTGAACGGCGCAACGTATGAAGACATCGCCCGTGCCGGCGGCGGCATCATGTCCACCGTGCGCGCCACGCGTGCGGCGTCGGAGGACGAACTGCTGCGCCAAAGTTTGCCGCGTGTGCGCAGCCTGCTGGCGGAAGGCGTGACCACCATCGAGATCAAGTCCGGCTACGGCCTGACGCTGGCGTCGGAAGCGGCCATGCTGCGCGTGGCGCGACGCATCGGCCGCGAATTCCCGGTCGATGTGGCGACCACTTTCCTCGGCGCGCACGCCTTGCCGCCGGAATTCGCCGACCGCGCCGACGACTATGTCGATGAAGTCTGCAAGATGATCGCGCCGCTGGCGGCCGAAGGTTTGGTCGATGCGGTGGACGCGTTCTGCGAACGCATCGGCTTCTCTTATGAACAGACGGAGCGTGTGTTCAAGGCCGCGCAGGCGCAAGGCCTGCCGGTCAAGCTGCACGCGGAACAGCTGTCCGACCAGCGCGGCGCCGAGCTGACGGCGCGCTACCAGGGCTTGTCGGCTGACCACCTCGAACACCTGAGCGCAGCCGGCATCGCCGCCATGGCGGCGGCGGGCACGGTGGCGGTGCTGCTGCCGGGCGCTTACTACTTCCTGCGCGACACCACGCCGCCGCCGGTGGCCGCCATGCGCGAAGCGGGCGTGAAGATGGCGGTGGCGACCGACTGCAATCCCGGCACCTCGCCGATGACGTCCCTGCTGCTGGCGATGAACATGGCCTGCACCCTGTGGCGCCTGACGCCGCAGGAAGCGCTGGCCGGCTGCACGCTGAACGCGGCGCGCGCGCTGGGTTTGCAGCAGCAGATCGGCAGCCTGGCGGTAGGCAAGCGCGCCGATTTCGCGTTGTGGCGCATTGCCCGTCCGGCCGACCTGTCCTACGCCATCGGCTTGAATCCATGCCGGGGCGTGGTCAACGCAGGCATCCTGCGCTCGCCGGCCGTGTAAAAATTCCGTCGTTTCGTTGTGCTTTCGGTTACATTACCCGGATGCCTTACAACGAAGCAGGATGCCCATGTTTGCCTTGAATTCCGTACGTGCCGCCGTGCTGGCTGCCCTGAGTGCCCACGCGCTGGCGCAGGAGCCGTCGCCAACGCCGCCGGTACCGCCGTCGCCCGATGCGCCGGCCGCCGCTACCGCCACCACGCCGCAAGCCGCTGCTGTGCCGACGCCGGTCGCCGTGCCGCCGGTTGCCGCGCCGCGTCCCTTTGCCGACATCGTGCGCGGCGCATCGCATTTGCCGGGCTTTCTGAACCTGTACCAGAAAGATGAAAAAGTCTGGATCGAGCTACGGCCCGACCAGTTCGACCGGCCGATGTTCATGTCGGTGAATATGCCGAACGGGATAGGCGAACGCGGTATCTACGGCAGCCAGATGGGCTTGAGCCAGGTGGTGGTGTTCCACCGCATCGGCAATCTGGTGCAGATGATCGCGCGGAATACCGACTTCGGCGCCAAGCCGGGCACGCCGCAGGCGCTGGCGGTGCAGCAGGCCTACTCGGACAGCTTGCTGGCGCTGACGCCGGTGGTGAGCAGTCCGCATCCGCAATCGAAGGCGATATTGGTGGATGCGAACGTGCTGCTGTTCGGCGATATTCCGTCGATGACGACGCGGCTGGAAATGGCGTTCCGCATGACGTATATGATGGACGCGCGCAATAGCAGCTTCCTCAAGGTGCGTTCGGATGAGGGCATGACGGGCTTCCACGTGAATGCCCACTTCTTTACGCCGCGCGTTGCGGCGCCGCCTGCGGTTACGCCGCCGGTGCCGGCCGCCGTGCCGCATCCACCGGTGACGCTGCCCGACCCGCGCAGCATGTTCCTCGGTTTCTATTACAGCTTCATGCCGCTGCCGGCGCAGGCCATGCATGGCCGCCGTGCGGACGACCGCCTCGGACATTTCGTCAACACCACCCAGGATTATTCGGACGACGTGACGCCGACCACCGCCGTGCACCAGGTGGAGCGCTGGCGGCTGGAGAAGAAAGATCCGGAGGCGGCGCTGTCGGAACCGAAGCAGCCCATCGTCTACTGGATCGACGCCAACGTGCCGGAGAAGTACCGCGAGTCCATGCGGCAGGGCGTGCTGGCGTGGAATGCGGCCTTCGAGCGCATCGGCTTCAAGGACGCCATCGAGGTGAGGCAGCAGACGGCCGGCGACAAATTCGATACCATGGACGCGCGCCATGCGTCGATCCGCTGGTTCGTCGGCAGCGATGTGGGCTTTGCCATCGGGCCGAGCCAGGTCGATCCGCGCAGCGGCGAGATACTCGATGCCGATATCGGCATGTCCGATGTTTTCGCGCGCGGTGCGCGGCGCATGGTTGGCGAGGATAGCTTCGACCTGTCGTTGTCGACGCCATCCTCACAGGCCCTTTGCGGCTACATGAACGAATCGGCGCAGGAGATGGGCTTCGCCATGGACGTGCTGGAAGCGCGCGGCGGCTTCGATATGGACGGCCCCGAGGCGGATGCGGTGGCGCAGGCCTATGTGAAGTCGGTGATCATGCACGAGGTGGGGCATACGTTGGGCTTGCGACATAACTTCCGCGCCTCGACCATCTACTCGCTGGGCCAGTTGCAGGACCCGGAGTTCACCAAAAAGAACGGCATGACCGGTTCGGTGATGGATTACACGCCGTTCAATCTCGCGCTCAAGGACGAGAAGCAGGGCGAGTACGTGGCGTCCACGCTGGGGCCTTACGATTACTGGGCCATCGAGTACGCCTACAAGCCGATCGAGCCGGCGCAGGAGAAGCAGGAGCTGGCGAAGATCGCCTCGCGCTCCAACGAGCCTTTGCTGGCCTTCGGCACCGACCAGGATGCGAACGGCTTCAATCTCGATCCGGACGTGAATGTATTCGATTTGGGCAGCGATCCGTTGGCTTACTTCCAGCGTCGCCTGGCGATCTCGCGC
Organism: Duganella paludis; assembly: GCF_054461335.1. NCBI lineage: Bacteria > Pseudomonadati > Pseudomonadota > Betaproteobacteria > Burkholderiales > Oxalobacteraceae > Duganella > Duganella paludis. The sequence goes on along the minus strand of NZ_CM136922.1, from coordinate 2,208,735 downwards.
GAACTGTGGGACCGTGTGCAGAACCGCACCCTCAAGCCGGGCGAGAGCTACGAGGTGCTGCGCCGCAGTTTCGATTACGGCTTCCAGCAGTTCGCGCGCACCTTGCCGGTGGTGGTGAAGTATGTGGGCGGCGTGACCTATCTGCGCGACCATGCGGGAACGGGACGCGCGACCTTTACGCCGGTGCCGTTGCCGCGCCAGCGCGCGGCCTTGCAGATGCTGACCGCCAGTTTGTTCAAGGCGGACAGCTTCAAGTTTTCCCCTTCCACCGTCAGCCGATTGGGCGTTGACCATTTCAGTACACGTGGCAGGCCGGATGTATCGGTGGGCGGGCGCGTGCTGTCGTTGCAGGCGGCGGCGCTGGATCAGTTGATGTCGGACGGCGTGGCGGTGCGCCTGCTCGATTCGCAGGAGAAGCTGGAGGACCGCAAGGAGGCGCTGACCCTGGCGGAGCTGTACAGCACCGTGCAGGATACGGTGTGGAGCGAGCTTAAGACGGGCAAGGATGTCGTCGGCATGCGGCGCAATTTGCAGCGCGAGCATTTGAAGCGGCTGGTGGCGTCGCTGTTGCGCGTGTCGGTCGGCACGCCGGCCGATGTACGCAGTCTTCAGCGCGAGAACGCCTTGCAGTTGCAGCGCGAACTGCGCACCGCCATGGCCGGGCCGATCAGCCGCGAGGCCAAGGCGCACTTGTCGGAAAGCGTGGAAACGTTGAACCAGGCGCTGAAGGCCTCCATGCTGCGAGCGGGCGCTTGATGCGGGCAGCGAGGGGATGGCGATGGCTGGCGGGCGCGCTGCTGCTGGCCGCTGCGGCGATGGCCACGGCGGCCGATACGCTGCACGTTGGTTCCAAGCGCTTCACCGAGTCGTATATTCTTGGCGAGGTGTTGACGCAGGTGGCGGCGCCGCACACGCAAGTCGAGCATCTGCAAGGACTGGGCAACACGGCGATCGTATTGGCGGCTTTGCAGGCAGGGCGTATCGATGTCTATCCCGAATACCTGGGCACCATCGACCTGGAGATCCTCAAGCACGACAAGCCCGCCACGCTGGAGCAGATGCGCAAGGAGCTGGCGGCCATGGGACTGGGCGTGGCGGTGCCGCTGGGCTTCAACAACACCTATGCGCTGGCGATGCGCGGCGATGCCGATGCGCCGCACAAGCTGAGCGAGCTGGCGTCGCGCGGGCAGCTGCGTTTCGGCCTGTCGCATGAATTCATCGGCCGCGCCGATGGCTGGCAAGGCCTGGCCGCGCGCTATGGCTTGCCGCAACGGCCACAGGGACTGGATCACGGCCTGGCTTACGAGGCGCTGAATGGCCGGCAGGTCGATGTGATCGATATTTATTCGACCGATGCGCGCATCGGGCAGTATCACTTGCGCGTGCTGGAGGACGACCGCGCCTACTTCCCGCGCTACGACGCCGTGCTGCTGTACCGGCTCGACGCGGCACAGCGCTTCCCGGCGGCGTGGAAGGCGATCGAAGGTCTGGAAGGGCGCATCAGCGAGGCCGACATGATCGCGATGAATGCGGCGGCGGAAATCGAGCGCAAGAGCTTCACGCGCGTGGCAAGCGATTGGCTGGCCGCACATCCGCTGGCGGGGAAAGAGGCAGCCGCCAAGGCGCCTGCGTCATCGCCGCGCGCCGGTGAGCGTGAGGGCTTGCTGGCGAAAGTCTTCGATCACAATCTGGGCCGGCTCACGCGCCAGCATCTGACCCTGGTGCTGCTGGCGGTGGCGGTGGCGTGCCTGATCGGCGTGCCGCTGGGGATGCTGGCGGCCTTTATGCCGCGTCTGCGGCAAGTGGTGCTGGGACTGACCGGCGTGCTGCAAACCGTCCCCTCGCTGGCCTTGCTGGCGCTGCTGATTCCCCTGCTCGGGATGATAGGCACGGCGCCCGCGCTGGTGGCGTTGGTGGTGTACGCGCTGCTGCCCATCGTGCGCAATACCTGCACCGGCATGCTGCAGGTACCGGAAGGATTGAAGCTGGCGGCGAAGGCGCTGGGCCTGCGGCCGATGCAAAGGCTGGTGCATATCGAGCTGCCGCTGGCGCTGCCGGTGATCCTGGCCGGCGTGAAAACGGCTGCGGTGATGAGCGTGGGGACGGCCACCATCGCCGCCTTCATCGGCGCCGGCGGTTTCGGCGAACGCATCACCATCGGCCTGGCGCTGAACGACAACGACATGCTGCTGGCCGGGGCCATTCCTGCGGCGGTGCTGGCCTTGCTGACACAGGGCTTGTTCGAGCTGTTGGAGCGCGCAGTGACGAACAGACATCAGCTTTCTGTAAAGTCGCCGTAATGATTTGTAAGGCCGGCTGCGGGCGGCAAAGGGGAGGGATATAGTGAATCCGTTGATTCAACCTCCCTCCCTCTGACACGGGTTCTGCCCATCCAGCGCTTGCCGCTGGGTGGGATTTTTTTTCAGCCCTGCGACGACAGCTGCGCCAGCGCGTCGCCGGTGACGCGGCAGATGCGCCAGTCCGGCATTACGGTCGCGCCCATGCCTTCGTAGAACTTGATGGCGTTGGCGTTCCAGTCCAGCACCGACCATTCGAAGCGGCCGCAGTCGCGTTCCACCGCCAGTTGGGCCAGCGCCACCAGCATCTGCTTGCCGTAGCCCTTGCCGCGCTGCGACTGCTGCACGTACAAGTCTTCCAGGTACAGGCCTTTCTTGCACAGGAAGGTGGAGAAGTTGTGGAAGAACAGCGCGAAGGTGACCACCTCGCCGCCGGTTTCGCCGACCAGCGCTTCGCACACCGGCTTGTCGCAGAACAGGCTGTCGTGCAGCATGGCTTCGTTGGCGACCACCATGTGCTCCAGCTTTTCAAACACCGCCAGCTCGAAGATCATGCCGAAGATGGCGGGGATGTCGGCCGGCGTCGCCGGGCGGATGGTCAGTTCGGAAGTACTCATCAGGTTTTTGCAGTAGTAGAAGAAGTTGGTTTCAAGGCCCAGGCCACGCTCGACAGGCACAACACCATGCCCAGCCATTCCAGCGGGCCGGGGCGGTAGTGTTCAAGCTGAATCGACAGCAGCACGGAAATCACCGGCGTCACCACGCCAATGTACACGGCTTTGTCCGAGCCGATGCGATGAATCAGCGTGAAATAGGCGGCAAACGCGATTACCGAGCCCAGCAGCGACAGATACAGCAGGCCGCCCCAGTAACGGGCGGTGGTCGGCATGACGAAGGACTGGCCGCTGACCAGCACCCACACCGCCACCAGCAGGGTGCCCCACATCATGGACCAGGCCATGGTCAGCAGCACGTTCGACGATTGCTCGCGCACCTTGATGACGACCACGTTGCCGACCGAGCTGGCGATGGTGGCGCAGATGGCCAGGATCAGGCCGAGCAGGAAATGCCCGTTACCGCCGTTCATGATCTCGTTCCATGCGCCATGGATGGAGTGGTAGAACAGCAGCGTCACGCCGGCAATGGCCACGCCGCCGGCGGCCCAGGTGCGCAGGCTGAGCGCGGTGCCGAAGGTGTAGTGGTTGAGGATGGGGTTCCAGAACACCATCAGCGCGAACAGCACGGCCACCAGCCCGGAGACCAGGTACTGCTCGGAGGTGTAGGTGCAGATGTAGCTGACGGCGAAGGTGGCGCAGCCCTGCAGGATCATCCAGCGCTGCACGCGCCAGGGCAGCAGCAGCTTGTCGCCGCGCGCGGCGCACCAGGCGAACAGCACGGCCGAAGCCAGCGCGAAGCGGTACACCACCGAGACGGCGGGCGGAACTTCCCCGAGTTGCAGCGTGATTGCGAAGAAGGTGGAGCCCCAGATCAGGCAGGCGAGCACAAAGAGCAGTGGAGAAGACATCAAACCAGTATAGCTGGCCGAGCGGCATCTTGCCTAGCGGCCAGTATTTTGTTGCGACGCAACAGATTGATGGTTTATTGATACGAAGTTGTAACGGGAGTGTAAATTCAGCGGTGCTGGCCGGAAGACCAAGTATATTGAAATGACAGGACTTTTATTTATTTCAGGAGAGCGTCATGAGTACCGCGCTGCAAGTCAAGGTCGTCACGCTGCTGGGTTACGTGGCAGTGAGCACCGTGCTGGTGCTGATGCTGACCGACAATGAAATGCAGGGCGCGGCACAGGCGCTGTTCGCGCATTCGTGGTTCCGCTGATGTCCGGCGTTTAATACGCCCAGTGCAGGCGGCGGTACAGGAAGCTCAGCACAAACAGCGGACCAATCAGCAGGAAGCGCAGGTCGTCGAAAAACGACGGCTTCTTGCCTTCGATCTTATGGCCGATGAACTGGCCGATCCACGCCAGCACGAAGATGGTGATCGACAGCGGCAGGACGGTCGGCGGCGGCAGCGCGGCCAGGATGGACAGCATCACGGCCGCCATCAGCAGCATCCCCACGGCAAACGGTTTGGACAGCTTGAAGTAGTACCACATCGCCGCCACCGTGAACGCCAGCGCCACCAGCGGGTGCAGCGCCCACAGCAGCCCCAGCAAGGTAAACATGATGACGGGCACGCAGACGATGTGGATCAGTTCGTTGGTGTGGTTGAGGTGGCTTTCGCTGTACTGGGCCAGCAGGGTGTCGATGGTGCGGTTTTCCGGCATGGTTGTCTCCTGCGAGTTATAGTTATCGACTGCCCAACGATTCTACACCTACAATGGCGCATGAATGATGATTTGCGCAAGCGCTGCTTCGACCCCGTGGTGGACCGGCAAACCCGTCTGCTGGTGCTGGGCAGCCTGCCCGGTGAACAGTCGCTGGCGGTCCAACAATACTATGCCAACCGGCAGAACAAATTCTGGCTGCTGATGTCGGAGGTGATCGGTGTCGCGCTGGTGCCGCTGGCCTACGAAGCGCGCCTGCTCACGCTGCTGGCGCATGGCGTCGGCTTATGGGACGTGGTGGCCGAAGCCCACCGCCCCGGCAGCCTCGACAGCGCCATCCGCCACCGCGACGACAACGACCTTCCGGGCTTGCTGGCGCGCTATCCGGGCATCGAGGCCATCGCCTTCAACGGCGGCACCGCCACCAAGCTGGGCATGAAAGTGCTGGGCGAACAAGCCGCCCGCTACCGCATCTTCAGCCTGCCATCGAGCAGCCCGGCCTATACCTTGTCCTACGCCGAAAAATCGCGGTTGTGGCAGGTACTGCGTGAATAACAATGGCAAGCATGAAACTTACTCCGCCATCACCACCCGCACCGTTGATTCCAGGTAATCCTTGAAGCCCATGTCCAGGTAGAGCTGGTGGGCGGGGTTGGTGCGCATGACGTGGAGGAAGGAGCGGTCGCCGCGTTGGGCGTGGCGGTGCAGCAGCTTGCCGATCAGTTTTTTGGCCAGCCCGCGCCCCTGGTAATCGGGATGCGTGCAGACGCCGCTGATTTCGCACAGGCCCGGCGCGCGCAGGCGTTCGCCGGCCATGGCCATCAGGCTTTCGCCGTCGAAGTAGCCGAAGTAGTCGCCCAGCTCAATGGTGCGGATGCCGAACGGGCCCGGCTTGCACAAGGTGGCCAGTTCCAGCGCCTGCTGCGCGTGCTCAGCCCGCAGCGGGCGCGCGTCCGGCGCCGGATCGGCGGCCGGCGGCGGACTATCCCACAGCATGCGGAACATGGTGGTCTCGGCCTCGATGCGCCAGCCCGGCGGCGCGGCGCCGGTCCAGTTTTCACAGTAGAAGTGCTCGCCGCTGGCGCACCACGGCGCCAGCGCGGCGAAGTCCGGCTGCGCCGGGTCGGCAAAGGCAATGATGGGCGAGAAGCCCTGGGTGTAGCGCCGCGCCGACGCCGTGCCGTCCGACCAGTGGCGATGGGCGCCGTTCAGCGCCTCCCAGAAAATATGGTCGAGCAGCGGATCTCGTTGCATCGCCACCTCGACGCTCATGGTCCGATCGGCAGGAAGGTGACGATGTTGTCGTCGGTGATCGCCACCAGCATCCAGCCGTCGCCCGACAGCACCATCTGGCGCGGCAGCAACTGCTTGCCGGTGTTGCTCAGCTTGAACTGCTGCACGATGTTGACGCCGGTGCTGTCGTACATATAGATGTCGTTGCTGCTGGATTTGGCCGCACCGCCGCAGTAGATGCGGCCGTCGAAGCCGATCTCGATGTTGTTGGGCGTGGCGTCGCCGATCGGCAGGTAGCCCATGATGCCGAGGTCGCTACTGGCCATGACCACGCACGATTTCGGCGTGCCGGCGGCGCTGTAGACGCGCGCGCCGTCGTCGCTGACCCACAGATCCTGGCCCTGCGTGCCGGGACTGGCGTGGCTGGACGGCGCCAGTTTGGCGGCGAACAAGGTGCCGCCGTTGAGCGCGGCGTAGTCGATGCTGGCGCTGGTGTGCTGGATGGTGGTGCCTGCTTCGCTTTGCTGGACCAGGCGCTTGCCGTCGGCGCTGGCGGCGATCGCGCCGCCGGTGCTCAGCGGCAGCGCGGCCAGGCGCGTGAAGGCGGCGGTCAGGAACAGTTGGCCATCGCTGAGCGCCAGCATTTCCACGCCGTTCGGGCGGATCACCTTGAGGCGGGTGGCCTTGGTGCCGGGCGCGGCCAGGGGCAGTTGCTTGCTGATGGCGCGCGTGGCCAGGTTGACGGTGGTCACGCGGGCGTTGTCGACATCCACCACGTACAGGGTGTCGCCGTTGGGCGTGACGGCCATGTCGCCCAGGTGCGCGGAGAAGCCGGTGATGCTGGTTTCCTTGATGCCCGTGTAGACGTTGTAGACGTCGATGACGGCGCCGCCGTTGTGCACGTAGACGTAGGGACGCAGCGGGTCGGCGGTGACGTTGGTGTACGGCAGCGTGGCGGTGGCCGGGGCCGACGGCGTGGCCGAACCCTTCCACAGCGCCACGCGGATCACTTCCGGCGCCGCCGCGTCGGGATCGCTGGCGGTGATGGTGATGGTGGCCGTGCTCAGGGTGTCGGTCAGCATCTGGCTCGGGTCCGCGGTCAGGATCAAATTGCCGGCGTTGACGCCCACCACCAGCCACGACTGGTCGCTGGTCGCGCTCATGCCGTTGAAGCTGTTGTAGTTGTCGTTGACGGTGATGACGCGCGACAGCCGGCTCCAGCCCGGCGTGCTGACGAAGGCGACCGCCACTTCGGCGGGCAGCAGCTTGTGGGTGTCCTTGTTGAGCGAGAGCAGCACCGGTGCCGTCACGCTGTCGCCGTTGACGGCGGCGGTCGCGTTCAGCAGGGTGGAGGTGACGCCGACGGCGGCGTTGGCCGGCTTGGGCTTGAAGGTGATTGTGGTCCCGGCCGCGTTGACGGTGCCGCCGGTGGTGTTCACGGTGGCCCAGGCCGGCATGCCGCCCAGTTGCCACGGCCAACTGATGGTGCCGGTGTTCAGGCTCAGCTTGAGGTCCTGGCCGCTGCTGAAGTCGCGCCCGTAGGTGCCGCCCAGGGTGATGGCGGTGGCCGAGGCGGCCAGCGTGGCCTTGTTCAGGTTCAGGGTCACCGGCAGGGTGCGCGTGGTCAGGCCTTGCGGCGTGATGGTGATAATGGCGTTATGGGTGCCGCTGGCCAGCGTGCCGACGGTCGGATCGACGCTCAGCACGGTGGTGGCCGGCGTGGCGCCGGCGGTCGGCGAGACGCCCAGCCAGGCGGCGTTGCTGGCGGCGCTCCAGTTGGCGGTGATCTTGTTGTCGGTGTCGAGGCTGACGATCTGGCTCGGAATGGCGGCGCCGTTGATGGCGTTGAAGGTGATGCTGTTGCTGCCCAGCACCAGGCCCGGCGGCAGCACCGTCAGCGCCACCGGCAGCACCACGCTCTGGTTGTCGTTGGAGGTGACGCTGAGGTCGGCGGTGTAGTCGCCCTGGGTCAGGCCGGTGGCGTCGTAGCTGACTGTGATGCTGCCGTTGCCGGTGCCGCTGGTGGCGCTCAGCTTGAGCCAGGCGGCGCTGCTGCTGGCGGTCCAGTTGCGGCCGACCGCGCCGACCGCCACGGCGACCGGCGCCGGCGCCGGCGTGCCGTTCTGCGCGGTGGCGACCAGCGGCATGGCCGGCACGGCCGTGAAGGCCACGCTGCCGGCGGCCAGCACGGTGATGTCGTAGGGCAGCGCTACCGGCGAGCCGGGGAACTGGCTGGCGCAGGCGCTGTCGCGGCACAGGCGTACGCTGAGCTCGCCCTTGTAGTTGGCGGCGGCCAGCGTCGGCGCCGATTGCAGCACGGCGTGGTATTGGTTGGGGTTGTCGTTGACCAGCGCCGCGCCGGGCGCGAGCACGCCTTTGGCGTCGACCACGCTGGCGAACACGCTGGCGCCGGTGAAGTCGGCCGGCCGGGTGACGGCGGCCAGCACATTCATGGTGAGCGAGGTGCCGGCCACCACGGTGGCGCTGAGGGTGGCCGGCGTGAAGGTGAGGGCGGGCGTGGCGACCGCTGGCGGCGTGGTGGTGCCGCCGCCATCGCCGCTACCGCCGCCACCCCCGCCGCAGCCGGCCAGCATCGCCAGCAATGAGACGAGGATGAAAGGGGCGGCGGCGCGGGCGGGCCAGGGTCTCAGCATGACGGAATCCTTGTGGTGTGCAGCGAAATAGGTGCAGCTTGATTTGCTTGCAATTGTTGCGTATTTGCAACTAAGTGTCAAGCAAGTGGCAAACTTCAGCCAGTTTCAGCATACCACTGCTGCCGCCTTATTTTGCGCGCAACTGCGCCTCGTAGGCGCGGATGCGGTCGAGCTTGGCCGCATACAGGTCGTGGTCGCCGCGCGTGGTGCTGTTTTTCTGCGCCAGCGCCATGTGGCTGTCGGCGGCGCGCAGGTTGCCCAGGTGGTAGTTGGCCACCGCCAGCCAGAAGTGGAATTCGTGGTATTCCGGCACCCGTTCCAGCTCGCGCTCGAACAGCTTGCGGGCGCGCGCATAGTCGCCCAGCTTCATGGCTTCCTGCCCCTGGTTGAAGAAGTAGAACGGCGGATACGGTTCCAGTTCGGCCAGGCGGGTGCGCAGCACGGCCGCTTCCTCGGGCTGGTGGTTGTTTTCCAGCGTCATGGCCAGGTTGGCCAGGAAGATGGTGTTGTTGGGGCCTTGCGAGTGGGCGTAGCGCAGCACCTGCTCGGCGGCGTCGGCGTTGCCGTGGTGCTGGTAGATCACACCCAGGGTGTTGTAGGCGTTGAGGAACTGCGGGTCGACCTCGGCCGCCTTGCGCACCGACCAGTAGGCGTCGTCGATCTTGCCGGCCGACAGCAGCTCGGCGGCGCGGTTGTTGAGGAACATGGCGACGATGGTGGTCTCGGTCAGCGGCCGGGCGTTTTCGCGCGCCTTGGGCGGCACCGGGATGAAGTCCACCGTCAGCGAATTGGCGGTGTCGGCGCTGTAGCTCAGGTAGGGGTTGCGGTCGGTTTGCGGCCGGCCCAGCGCCAGGTTAACGTGGTTGCTGGCGAAATACAGGTTGCCGGCGCGGCTCCAGACTTCATCGACCTCGATCTGCTGGAACTGCACCGGCAGGTTGAGCTCGCGCGCCAGGGCGGCGGTCATGATGGCCAGCGACAGGCAGTTGCCGGCGCGCGCCTCGAAGGTCTGGGCGGCGTTGCGGGTGATGGCCGAATCGTATTCGAGTTGCAGCTTGTCGCGCCGGTAGAGCGCGTCGAACAGCATGCGGCGCACGTCCTTGCCGGCGGCCGGATTGCCGATTTCGTAGCGCACGTAGTCGCGCATGGCCGGGGTGAGGGCGAACACGCTGGTGGTGTCCACCGGCGCGCTTGGCGGCTGGAATAACTGGTCGTGGAACAATTGCTGACGCGGCGCTTGCAGCGCCACGGTTTGACTGGCGCAACCACTGAGGAATGTGGCGGCGCACAGGAACAGGGCCCAGGCTTTCATGACATTGTCTCCCTTTGCTGCGGAGCACAAGGCCTGCACCGCACCAGGCTGCGGAATCTGCGTTCCGCGTCAGGAAAGTATCCTCGGCTCGTGGGCGCCTGTCAAACAGGAAATCGCTTTAATTCAGCGGGTCTTCCGAGACCGCGATGTCGGTCAGGCCCAGGGTGGACAGGGCGTCGGCCAGGTCTTCCAGCGCCAAGGCCAGGTCGGCGGCGTCGTCGTGCGGCTTGTCGGCGCTGGTCAGCACGGTGTCGCCGACGCTCAGGCGCACCCGCAGCAGCGCTTCCTCGTCGTCGTCAGCCGGGCCAATCACGGCTTGCACCTGGGCCGGATCCTGACCCTCAAGCGCCTGGTTGAGCTCGGACAGCAGTTGCAGCATCTCGTATTCGGACTGGGCCTGGGCGCGGGCGCCGAAGAACAGGTCCTGGTACTGGAAGCTGAGCGACAGCTCCTGGTCGGCGCCGCGCGCGCGGCCCAGGCAGCGCGCCACCAGCGGACCGTAGCTCTCGGTCCATTGCTGGTAGGCCTCGGCGCGCTTGGCGAAGTAGGCGTCGGCGGCTTTTTCGCCGGCCGGCACCTTGTAGAACGGATCGTCGGCGCGCTTGAGCGAGAAGCCGAGCAGGAAGCGCAGCTCGACCGCGCTGTCGGCGGCGTCGAAGCTGGTGGCCGACCAGCCGTGCTGCATGCTGCGCTCGAGCGCCGGGGCGGCGGCGATTTTCTTTTCGGTCAGCGAGTGCACCGCTTCGCGCAGCATGGCGTGCAGCTGGCCATAGCTGATGCGTTCGATTTCGCCGGCGTCGTAGGCGTGGCTGACCAGCACCACCTTGGCTTTCGGGCTTTCCAGGCCGGCGTCGGTGAAGCTGGCCAGCAGGGCGTCGTAGGCTGCGCCGTCCTGGAAGTCGGCGGCCGGGTCGAGGCCGCCCTGGCTGCGCACGAACACGGGGATGGCGAAGGCGTCGATTTCCATTTCCGGCGCGCCCTCGCGGCGCAGCAGCAGGTTGGCCGCGCCTTCCTCGATGGCGGCGCGCAGGTAGCGGTAGCCGTCCAGCGATTCGTCGCGGGCCAGTTCGATGGCGCCGTACAGTACCTCATCCTTGCCCTGCGCCAGCAGGCGGCGCAGCAGGCGCTGGAAGTCGATGTGCTTCTGCGCCAGCTCGGCGCGGGTGGTGGCGGCGATGATGTCGGCGCCGGCCGATTCGTCGGCCAGGTCGAGCGCCAGGGTGCACAGTTCGTGGGTGTTCTGCTCGTCCTTGGCTTCAGGCGAGGTGGCGGATTTGCGCGGTACGGGGCGCTTATTTTTCGGCATGTTGGCTTTGCTTCTTATCGTTCGGTGTGGAAGGTTTCGTTCAGCTCTTCGAGCAGGTCTTCGGTTTCATCCTCGCTCAGGCCGAGGTGGCGGCAGGCGGCGTCGCCGCCCTTGTCCCATTCGTAGGAGGTGCTGTGGCCGTGCAGGCGCTGGATGCCTTTTTCGGCCAGCACCGATAGCGCCACCAGCGAGCGGATGGCGTCGTCGGTGGACGGGTCGTCCAGCACGCGGTAGTCGTGGTGCAGCAGGATGGCCCAGGAGACGTCGGGCGACAGGCCCCAGTTGCGCGCCAGCAGGCAGCCGATGGCGGCGTGGTTGGTGCTGTAGCGCTGGTCTTCGACGGCGGTGAACATCTGCGCCGGGTCGTTGCAGGCTTGCTCGTAGGTGGCGGCGTAGTCGGCGAAGCGGTTCATCAGCAGCGGCACGCCGATGTCGCAGAACAGGCCGAAGGTGTGGGCGATGTCGGGCGGGGCGATGCGCAGCTTGCGCGAGGTGAACACGAGCGCCTGGGCGCGGCGCGCCGAGATTTCCCAGAAGGCGTTGAGGTCGGCCTCGTTGCCGTCGATGGCCTGGCGTGCCAGCAGCCCGGTCAGCAGGGCCGCGCACTGGTTGATGCCGAGGAAGTTGATGGCCTGCTCGACCGACTTGGCCTTGCGGGCGGCGCCGAAGAACGGCGAGTTGGCCAGCTTGAGCAGGGCGCCGGACATGCCGACGTCGTTGCCGATGATGCGCGCGATCTGGCGCGGCGAGGGATCGGCCTTGGCCAGCTCGCGCTGCAGGTCGACGAGCAGGCTGGGCCGGGGCGGAATACGGATGGAACGCATCAGCGCGTCTTCCACCGCGTTTTCTGTTGGCAAGGCTTGGGCAGCTGCTGTTGTCATTGTGATTTCTGGGGCTAGGGCAATCGTACCCTCGATTATCGCCGCAAGCCGGGTCCGGTTGCGCGAATTTGTGGCGATTTTCTTACCGTAGGACCATATTTTGTCGCGAATTGCCGGGAATCGATATGCATTTTGCACGATTTTCGTGATCGGGCGGTTCAGATTGGCATTTAGAATAGACGCATGACTACGACTCTGGCTGGTATCGATTTCAACGCGCCTTCGGAACTGGTGGCGCGACAACTCATCGGCGTGACCTTGCTGGTGGACGGCGTGGGCGGGCGCATCGTCGAGACCGAGGCCTATGACCGCGCGGAGCCGGCTTCGCATTGCTTCATCGGCGAGACGCCGCGCAATTTCGCCATGTTCGGGCCGCCCGGCCGGGCGTATGTGTACCGTTCGCACGGCCTGCACTGGTGCCTGAACTTCGTCTGCCGCGAGCCGGGACACGGCGCCGGGGTGCTGATCCGCGCACTGGAGCCGCTCGATGATGCGGCCGGGCTGGCGCTGATGCGCGCACGGCGCGGTTTGGACGATGTGCGCCTGCTGTGCGCGGGGCCGGGGCGACTGGCGCAGGCGCTGGGCGTGACGCGTGCGCACAACGCGCTGCCGCTGGACGCGCCGCCGTTTCAGCTGCTGCCGGCCGCGGGGGCCGGCGCGGGCGCTGCCATAGAAGTGCTAGCCGGCACGCGCATCGGCATCTCGAAGGCGGTGGAGCTGCCGTGGCGCTTCGTGGCCGCCGGCTCGCGCTTTCTGAGCAAGCCCCACCGCGCCTGACGCGCCGGTGGCCGCCCGCGCCCCCGCCGCCGCGCGTGTCGCAGCGGACGTAGCGGCCGTCGCGGACGCATTCGCCGCATTCGCCGGCAGCGGCTCCAGCTTGAACACCGACACCGCCTGCGACAGGTGGCCGGCCTGGTCCTGCAGGCTGGCGGCGGCCGCCGCAGCCTGCTCGACCAGCGCGGCGTTCTGCTGCGTCACATCGTCCATCTGTCCCACCGCCTGATTGACTTCGGCGATGCCCTGCGCCTGCTCGGCGCTGGCGCTGCTGATGCGGGCGATGATGTCGTTGACCTGCTGCACGGCGGCGACGATGCCGCCCATGCGCTCGCCGGCCTGCTGCACGGTGGCGCTGCCGGCGTCGATGGTGGCGACCGAAGCGGCGATCAGGGTCTTGATTTCCTTGGCGGCGGCGGCCGAGCGCTGCGCCAGGGTGCGCACCTCCGAGGCCACCACGGCGAAGCCGCGTCCCTGCTCGCCGGCGCGCGCCGCTTCGACGGCGGCGTTCAGCGCCAGGATGTTGGTCTGGAACGAGATGCCGTCGATGACGGCGATGATGTCGACGATCTGGCGCGAGCTGGCGCGGATCGAGGCCATGGTCTGCACCGCGTCCTCCATCGCCGCGCCGCCGTGCTGGGCCAGGTCGCTGGCGCCGGCGGCCAGCTGGCAGGCCTGGCGCGCGTTGGCGGCGTTGGCCTGCACCGCCTGCGTCAGGCTGTCCATGGCGCTGGCGGTCTGCTCCAGCGAGCTGGCCTGCATTTCCGTGCGGGTCGACAGATCGAGATTGCCGGTGGCGATTTCGCGCGCGGCGGTGTCGATCGAGCGCACCGCGCCGAGGATGGTGGTGAGCGTTTGCGTGAGGTTGGCCATGGTCTGGTCGAGCATGCGCGCGGTGTCGGCGATTTCGTCGCGGCCCTGGTTGCCGCGCCCGGCCGCCAGGTGGCCGGCGGCCAGCGCCACCACCACGTCGGCGATGGCGCGGATGTCGCGCAGCATGGCGCCGCGCACCGCCATGGTGACGCCGATCGATAGCGCGATCGACAGCAGCACCATCGCCAGCATGCTGGTGTTGAGGGTGTGGAAGTCGTCCTTGGCCTGCGCGTGGGCCTGTTCGCTGAGCCGCTTTTCCATCGCCGACAATTGCGCCAGCTGCTCGTTCAGCAGCAGGAATTGTTTTTCGGCGATGGCCATCGAGTTGGTGGCGATGCTCTGGTCCATCTGCGCCATGTCCATGGTTTGCAGCACCGCCTTGCGGTAGGCGGCCAGCGCCTGCAGCGATTGGGCGACGATCTTGCGTTCCACCGGATCGGCCAGCGCCTCGAGCTGGCGCAGCTCGGCGTCGATGGCGGCGTGGCGCTCCTTGATTTGCTTGCCTAACGCGTCGAGGCGGGACTGGGCGAAGCTGCCGTTGACCCACGCCAGCAGCTGGTAGATGTGGGCGTGGGCGTAGCGCGCCTCGCCGCTGACGTCGGCGGTGGCTTTCAGGCGCGCGGCGCGCACCTGCACCAGGTTTTCCAGCGAGGCGTTCTGGCGCACCATGCCGACGTAGGCCGCGGCGGCGGTGGCAATCAACAGCAGCAGCACCAGCATGGGGGCCAGCAGCAGTTTGGGACCGATACGCAGTTTGTTCAGCATGGTGTTCAGCATGGCGGGCTCCTGGGTGGACGGCGGTTATTTTTTGTAGATGCCGGCTTCCAGCACGACGTCGCCGACGCGCAGGATGTAGGTGGATTTCGGTTCGATCTTGCCAGTGGTGGGATTCTTGTATTGATAGTCGACCCAGCCGTGGCCTTTTTTGGCGGCCAGCTCGATGATCTCGCGGCGGTACTTCTTGCCGCTGGCGTCGGGAATGTCGGTCAGGTCCTTGCCGACGATGGAGGGGTTGACCGGATGCGCCAGCACGATGCCGGTCTTGATGTCGCGGATGTCGACGTACAGCGAGCCTTGCAGGTACTCGGGGTCCTTGGCGGCGATCTTTTTGATGAAGGCTTCCTGGCCGTTGGCCTTGATGAAGGCGGCGCCTTTTTCGGCCATGGCTATGGCGTCTTTTTCGGTCGGATCGGCGGCCAGGACGGGCAGGGAAATCACAGCGAAGGCAATGGCGGCAAGGGTTTTCATGAATAACTCCTGTGGGGTGGATGACAGATCAAACTGTACGCCGCCGGCAATTTAAAGAGTTGCGTTCGCGCAAGACTGGGTTGCGGCGCGCGGCCTAGCATGGGGTTTTCCGCCACCGATAGAGGACCTCGATCATGGATGCGCCAAAATTCAAGCCGTTTATCCGCCAGACCATTTCCCACTCGCGCCAATGGGAGTGGATACCGCCCGACCTGCAGGAAGCGGTGCAGGTGGTGTCGCATGTGCTGCCGTTCCGCACCAACGAGTACGTGCTCGATCATCTGATCGACTGGAACAATATTCCCGATGATCCGATTTACCGCTTGACCTTCCCGCACCGCGACATGCTGGCGCCGGACGACTACGCGCGCCTGAAGGAGCTGGTGCTGGGCAAGGCCGACCAGCCGGCGCTGGTGGAGCTGGTACGGCGCATCCGCATGCGCATGAATCCCCATCCGGCCGGGCAGATGACGCACAACGTGCCGCGCGTGAACGATGCGCCGCTCAAGGGCCTGCAGCATAAATATAAGGAAACGGTGCTGTTCTTCCCCAGCTCGGGACAGACCTGCCACGCGTATTGCACCTTCTGCTTCCGCTGGCCGCAGTTCGTCGGCATGGAGGACATGAAGTTCGACGCCAAGGAGTCGCACGAGCTGGCGGCCTATCTGCGCATGCATCCGGAGGTGACCGATGTGCTGATCACCGGCGGCGATCCCTTGATCATGAATACGCGCTCGCTGGAGGCGTATATCGAGCCGCTGCTGGCGCCGGACCTGGCGCACATCCAGAACATCCGCATCGGCACCAAGTCGGTGGCGTACTGGCCGCAGCGCTTTGTCTCGGACCGCGACGCCGACGATTTATTGCGGCTGTTCGAGCGGGTGGTGAAGGCCGGGAAGAACATGGCCATCATGGGCCATTACAACCACGCGGTGGAGCTGCGGCCGGAGATCGCGCAGCAGGCGGTCAAGCGCATCGTCGGCACCGGCGCCACCTTGCGCATGCAGGGGCCGCTGATCCGCCACATCAACGAAGACCCGGCGTCGTGGGCCGAGTTGTGGCAGACCGGCGTGCGGCTGGGGGCGATTCCCTACTATATGTTCGTCGAGCGCGATACCGGGCCGCGCGAGTATTTCCAGCTGCCGCTGGCGCGCGCGCATGAGATTTTCCAGGCGGCGTACCAGATGGTGTCCGGCTTGTCGCGCACCGTGCGCGGGCCGTCGATGAGCGCTTTCCCCGGCAAGGTGGTGATCGATGGGATTGCGACCATCGGCGGTGAGAAGGTGTTTGCGCTGCAGTTCCTGCAGGCGCGCAATCCGGATTGGGTGCGCAAGCCGTTTTATGCGAAATTCGATCCGAAGGCGACCTGGATGGATGAGTTGAAACCGGCGTTTGGCAAGGAGAAGTTTTTCTTCGAGGAGGAGGGCGGTGCGCGCAGCGAGTTGGGAGCGGGCGAGCCACCCGGCGCGCGCAAGGTGATTCCGCTGATGGCGGCGCGGCAGGAGGGCGGCGGGCAGGCGTCGTCCTCGCCGTCCTCGGGCTGCGATTCGCACAACGCGGCCTAGGCGGGCGTCATGCGCGATCCCGTGCAGCCGGCGCCGGCCGCTCCGCCGCTGTCCGGACGGACGGTGTTTGTGCTGGTGTTCCTGCCGTTCGCGCTCGGGCATTTTTTATCGAGCCTGATGCGCACCGTGAACGCCACGCTGGCGCCGCAGCTGGTGGCGGCGCTGGCGCTGACGCCCGGCCAGCTTGGCCTGCTGACCAGCACCTTTTTCCTGGCCTTCGCGCTGGCCCAGCTGCCGGTCGGCATCGCGCTCGACCGCTGGGGGCCGGCCCGGGTGCAGCTGCCGATGCTGCTGCTGGCCGGCGTCGGCGCGCTGGCGTTTGCCGGCGGCCAGACCTTCGCCCAGCTGCTGGTGGCGCGCGCGCTGATCGGCCTGGGGCTGGGTGGCTGCTTCATGTCGGCCGTGAAGGCGATTTCGACCTGGATCGCGCCGGCGCGGCTGCCGTCGGTGCAGGGCTACCTGATCGCCGTCGGCGGCCTCGGTGCGGCGGCGGCCACCTTGCCGGTGCGGCTGGCGCTGCACTACATGGATTGGCGTGGCCTGTTCCTGTGGCTGGCCGCCGCCGCCGCGCTGACCGGCATTTTGATCCGCGCGCTGGCGCCGCCGCAGCCGCACGCGGGCGGCGGCCGCAAGCCGGCCTTGCTCGAGGCTATGGCCGCCGTGTACCGCCATCCGGCCTTCCGCGAGACGGCGGCGCTGGTGCTGATTCCGCACACGGTGTTCTTCGGCATCCAGGGCCTGTGGATCAGCCGCTGGCTGGGCGACGTGGCGGGCTACTCGGAGGCGGCGGTCGGCTATCTGCTGTACCTGGGCATGGCGGCGGTGATCTTCGGCGCCATCGCGGTGGGCATGGTCACCGAGTGGGCCGGCCGGCGCGGCGTGCGGCCGATCAGCGTGGCGGCGGCCGGGGTGAGCCTGTTCGTGCTGGTGCAGCTGGGCTTTGTGTTCAACTGGCGGCCCAGCTACCAGCTGCTGTCGGTGCTGTTTACGCTGGTGGGCACGGTGACCGGCATCGAGTACACCATCGTCGCCCAGAGCCTGCCCGGCGCGCTGACCGGGCGCGCGGCCACCTGTTTGAATTTGCTGATCTTCCTCGGCGCGTTCGCGGTGCAGGCGGGCTTCGGGATGGTGGTGGGCTGCTGGCGGCCCGATTTGCTCGGGCACTATCCGGTCCAGGCTTACCAGACGGCGTTCCTGGTGCTGGTGTTGTTGCAGTTGCCGGGATTGTGGTGGTTCGCGCGGCGGCGCCCGCGCAATCCGGTAGAATGGGCGTCCCATCCGACCAGCCTTTGACGACGCGATGACGCC
Source organism: Duganella paludis (assembly GCF_054461335.1). NCBI lineage: Bacteria > Pseudomonadati > Pseudomonadota > Betaproteobacteria > Burkholderiales > Oxalobacteraceae > Duganella > Duganella paludis. The sequence continues at coordinate 2,190,997 of NZ_CM136922.1, read as the reverse complement.
CTTCGAACTAGCCTTTGCAGACCTGCCGCAGAACTGGCGGGATTGGATCATGGAGAACCTGGCGCTCGGCTGCCGGCCGCAGGATATGGTCGACGGCATGGCCGGCAGCGGCCAATTCAGCCCGGCGGCGGCGCGCGCGCTGATCGACCAGGCGCTCCAGGCGCGCGATGGCGTGGCGCCGGCACCGCAGGCCATGCCTTTCATCGACACCAGCAGCAACCGCATCGCGCTGCCCGACCGCGAGGTCGAGGTGCTGTTCGTGCTGAAAAAACCGCAGGTGATCCTGCTGGGGAATGTGCTCAGCGCGGAGGAGTGCGACGCCATCATCGCCCATTGCGGTTCGCGCTACACCCGTTCCACGGTGGCGGCGGAAGCCGACGGCGCCAGCGTGGTGCACGAGGGCCGCACTTCGGAGATGGCCTTTATCCAGCGCGGCGAGGCGGAGGTGGCCGAGCGCATCGACCGCCGGCTGGCGGCGCTGGCGCATTGGAATATCGAGTGCAGCGAGCCGTTCCAGCTGCAGAAATACGACGCCACGCAGGAGTACCGCCCGCATTACGACTGGCTCGATCCGGACAGCGCCGGCCATCGCGCGCACCTGGCGCGCGGCGGCCAGCGCTTGGCGACCTTCGTGCTGTACCTGTGCGATGTGGCGCAGGGCGGCGGCACGGTGTTTCCGAATCTGGGGCTGGAGGTGTTCCCGAAGAAGGGCAACGCGCTGTGGTTCCTCAACACCGACCACCATCACACGCCGGACCCGCAGACGCTGCACGGCGGCGCGCCGGTGGTCAGCGGCACCAAGATCATCGCCAACAAATGGCTGCGGCAGGAGCGCTACGGTTAGAATGGCGCAGACATTTTAATCGAGGTGAGTATGCGACTTGTACGTTATGGCCGTCCCGGCAAAGAAAAACCAGGTTTGATCGATGATGAAGGCAAGCTGCGCGACCTGTCCGGCGTGATCGTCGACATCGACGCGGCCACGCTGGCGCCGAAGGCGCTGCGCAAGCTGGAGAAGATCGCGCACGCCACGCTGCCGCTGGTGCGCGGCAATCCGCGCTTCGGCGTGCCGGTGGCGCGGGTGGGGAAATTCATTTGCATCGGCCTCAATTATTCCGACCATGCGGCGGAGGCGGGCATGGCGGCGCCGCAGGAGCCGATCGTGTTCATGAAGGCGATCAGCGCGCTGAATGGCCCGGATGATCCGATCATGCTGCCGCAGGGATCGAAGAAGACCGATTGGGAAGTGGAGCTGGGCATCGTGATCGGCGCGCGCGCGCAGTATGTGAGCGAGGCCGATGCGCTCAAGTTCGTGGCCGGTTATACGGTGGTCAACGATGTGTCGGAGCGCGAATATCAGCTGGAGCGCGGCGGCCAGTGGGACAAGGGCAAGGGCTGCGATACCTTCGGCCCGGTCGGCCCGTGGCTGGTGACGCAGGAGGATATCTACGACGTCCAGGATCTGGATTTGTACCTGGAGTTGAACGGCAAGCGGATGCAGACCGGGAATACCTCGACCATGATTTTCACGGTGGCGCAGATCGTCAGCTATCTGTCGAAGTTCATGACCCTGGAGCCGGGCGACGTGATCGCCACCGGCACGCCGCCCGGCGTGGGCATGGGCCGCAAGCCACAGCGCTTCCTGAAAAAGGGCGATGTGGTGCGGCTGGGGATTGCCGGCCTGGGCGAGCAGCAGGCCGAGGTCATCGTCTGGCAAGCGACGAAGTAAGCGTGTCCGCCAGGCGGCTGGTGATTTCCGCCAGTTCCGCCTCGGTGGCGATGAAGGGCGGCGCCAGCAGGATGTGGTCGCCCCGGCGGCCGTCGATGGTGCCGCCCATCGGGTAGACCATCAGGCCGCGCGCCATCGCCTCCTCCTTGACCGCCGCGTGCAGCCGTAGCGCCGGGTCGAACGGCGCTTTGCTGTCGCGCTCCGCCACCAGTTCCAGTCCGATCAAAAGCCCGCGCCCGCGGATGTCGCCCACGTGCGGGTGCTGGCCGAAGGCGTCGCGCAGCATGCGCCGCAGCGCCGCGCCGCGCACCGTGACGGCGCCCAGCAGGTTGTCGCGCTGGATGACCTTTTGCACCGCCAGCGCGGCGGCGGCGGCCACCGGGTGGCCCATGTAGGTGTGGCCGTGCTGGAAGGCGCCGCTGCCGTCGCGCAGGCGCTGCACGATGTGCGCCCGCGCCAGCACCGCGCCGATCGGCTGGTAGCCGGCCCCCAGCCCTTTGCCCAGCACCACCAGGTCCGGCAGCACGCCTTCCTGCTCGAACGCGTACAGCGTGCCGGTGCGGCCCATGCCGCACATGACTTCGTCGAGGATCAGCAGCACGCCATATTGGTCGCACAGCTTGCGCACGCCGCGGAAGTAGCCGGGCGTGGGCGGCACCGCGCCGGCGGTGGCGCCGACCACCGTTTCGGCGACGAAGCCGATGACGTTTTCCGGGCCGGCGGCCTGGATCGCTTGTTCCAGTTCGCGCAGCAGGGCGGCGGTGTAGTCTTCCGTGCTTTGGCCCTCGGCGCGGTCGCGGTATGCGTAGCAGGGCGCCACGCGCGGCACGTCGATCAGCAGCGGCGCGAACGGCTGGCGGCGCCATTCGTTGCCGCCCACGGCCAGCGCGCCGAGGGTGTTGCCGTGGTAGCTCTGGCGGCGCGCGATGAACACGCCGCGCTGCGGCTGGCCGGCTTCCAGCCAGTATTGGCGCGCCAGCTTGAGCGCGGTTTCCATGGCTTCCGAGCCGCCCGAGACCAGGTAGACGTGATCGAGGTCGCCGGGGGCGTCGGCCGCCAGCCGCGCGGCCAGGTCCTCGGCCGCCTGGCAGGTGAAGAAGGCGGTGTGGGCGTAGGCGTTGCGGTCGATCTGGGCGTGCATGGCGGCCAGCACGTCGGGGTGGGCGTGGCCCAGCGAGGAGACGGCGGCGCCGCCGCTGGCGTCGAGGTAGCGGCGGCCGGCGCTGTCGGTGACGGTGATGCCGGCGGCGTGCACGGCGACCGGTGGCGCGCGGCGCAGGTTGCGGTGGATGATGTGGCTCATGGCGTCCTTTCGGGATGGAGGGCAGACTGCCTACGTTAGCCGCGTTTGGCTTGCGCGCTTTTGATTTATCCCGGAACATGGCCGAATAATTGGAGGAGGCAGCATGGAAGACAGACTCGGAGCGATCGCGTTCGCCGACATGAGCGCGGCCCAGCAGGTGGCGGCGCAGGCGGTGATCGACGGTCCGCGCGGGGCCTTGTACGGGCCGTTCGTGCCGCTGATCCGCAGCCCGGAGCTGATGGCGGCGGCGCAGCGCATGGGCGAGTACCTGCGCTACCGCTCGGCGATCGGCACGCGCCTGACGGAATTGGCGATCCTGGTGACGGCGCGCCACTGGAGCCAGCAGGTGGAGTGGGCGATCCACGCGCCGATCGCGCGCGAGTACGGCATCGCGGAGGCGGTGATCGCGGCGATTGCGGCCGGCGAGCGGCCGGCCGCGCCATCGGCGGCGCTATTGCCCGACGAGGCGCTGGTGTATGAGTTCTGCGTGCAGCTGCAGCGGCGGCAGCGGGTGGACGATGCGACCTACGCGGCGGCGCTGGCGGCGTTCGGCGAGCATGGCGTGGTCGATTTGATGGGGATTAACGGTTACTACACGTTTCTGGCGATGGTGATGAACGCCGCGCAGACGGTGGCGCCGGCATCGCTGGCGCCACCGCTGCCGGCATTGCCGGCGTCGCAGGGATCAGGTCAGGCTTGACGGCGGCGCAGCACCACGCCCATCAGGCCCAGGCCGCCCAGCAGCATGCCGTAGGTGGCCGGTTCCGGCACGGCCGAGATGGTCAGGCTGTATTTGCCGCTGCCCTGGTACTCGGTCAGGGCGAAGGTGCCCAGTTTGAAAACCGGGCTGCTTTCGGCGCCGGTGTAGAGCTGCGAACCATCGGTGAGCAAGAGCGTGTTGGCACCGTAAAAATCGTCGATTTGCACACCGCCGCCACTTGCGCTGTTGTAGAAGTAGACGTCGGCGACGCCGATCACCGCGTCGGGGAAGCCGTCGACGTCAAACACCACAAACCCAGCCCCGAGGCTGTAGTCATCCGGCACGACGTGGGAGTCCAGTTGCCAGGTGGCCGTGTAGTCGCCGGTGACGGCGAAGTTGTACAGCGCGGCGTTGGCGACGCCGGCCCAGACGAACAATGCGGCGGCGGCGGAGGTGCGCAAGATCTGTTTCAGTTTCATTGGATAATCCTTGTAAGGTTGCCTTGGCGGAACATCAATGGACTGCGCATGTAAGCTTGCAGTGTTGTTAATATTACACCTGAATCTGAAACAGTCGTGTCACATTATTATCATATATTTATTAAAAATATGATAATTAGGTGGAATCAGGCCAGCACGCGCTTGAGCCAAGTGCTGATGTGCTCGACTTCTTCCTGGCACAGCGAGTGTTGCATCGCGTATTCGTGCCATTCGACGTTGTAGCCCCATTGCTGCAGCAGGTCGCGCGAGGCGGTGGCGCGGGCGATCGGGATCACCGGGTCCATGCGGCCGTGCACCAGGAAGATCGGCGTGGCCTTGCTTTCCGGAGTGTGCTCGGCGGCGGCCTGGGCGGCGATCGGCACGTAGCCGGACAGGCACATCAGGCCGGCCAGCGGCGTGGTCTGGCGCAGGCCGGCTTGCAGGGTCATGGCGCAGCCCTGCGAGAAGCCGGCCAGGATGATGCGGTCATTCGGGATGCCGCGCGCGTTTTCGCGCGCGATCAGGGCTTCCACCTTGAGCTGCGAGGCGCGCAGCCCGGCTTCGTCTTCCTGGCGGCCGAGGTCGGTCGCGACGATGTCGTACCAGGCGCGCATGACGTAGCCGCCGTTGATGGTGACCGGCATGGTGTCGGCGTTGGGGAAGATGAAGCGGATCGGCGGCAGGCCGGCCAGGTCCAGCTCGTGCAGCATGGGCACGAAGTCGTTGGCGTCGGCGCCCAGGCCGTGCATCCAGATGATGGACACGGTCGGGTTGGCGCCGGTTTCTTTTTCGATGGTGTGCAGCAGAGCGGTCATGCTTGTCCTTGGGCTGGGCGTATGGCGGATTTGGGGCGGAAGGTTTTGCTCACGGCCGGGTCGGTTTCCATGTAGGGCCCGCCGATCAGGTCGACGCAGTAGGGCACCGCGGCGAAGATGCCGCCGACGATCTGCTTGCCGTCGGCGTCCTTCAGGCCGCCCAGCGTTTCGGCGATGGCCTTCGGCTGGCCCGGCAGGTTCAGGATCAGGGCCGCGTGGCCGGCGCTTTCGCGGATCACGGCGGTCTGGCGCGACAGGATCGCGGTCGGCACGAAGTGCAGGCTGATCTGGCGCATTTGTTCGCCGAAACCGGGCATTTCCTTGGTGCCGACGGCCAGCGTGGCTTCGGGCGTGACGTCGCGCCGGGCCGGGCCGGTGCCGCCGGTGGTCAGGATCAGGTGGCAGCGGGCGCTATCGGCCAGCTCGGTCAGGGTGGCTTCGATCTGCGCGCGCTCGTCGGCGATCAGGCGGGTTTCCACGCGGTAGGGCGTGGTCAGGGCGCGCGCCAGCCAGTCCTGCAGCGCCGGCAGGCCGAGGTCCTGGTAGACGCCGCCGCTGGCGCGGTCGGAGATCGAGACCAGGCCGATGAGCAGCGGCGATTCCGCAGCCGGCGCGGCGGCAGGGACGGCGGGTGCGGCGGTGTTACTCGTCATCTTCTTGGTCGTCGCCTTCTTCGTCGGTTTCGCCGGCGGCTTTACGCTTGTCGGCGTCGAGCTGCTTGAGGATCTGGAAGATTTCGCGGTAGGCCTTCGGCGGCTTGTTCTCGGCCTGCTCCTTGCGGGCATTGCGGATCAAGGTGCGCAGGTGCTGCACGTCCAGTTCCGGGTGGTCCGACAGCAGGGCGGTCAGGGCGTTGTCGTCGGTCAACAGCTTCTCGCGGCGGCGCTCGAGCGCGTGCATGGCGGCCGTCTCCGACTTGGAGGCGCCTTTCCAGCTGTCGATGGCTTTCTGGATCAGCGCCACTTCCTCTTCGTCCAGGGTGCGCATCTTCTTGCCGACGAATTGCATCTGGCGGCGGCGGCCTTCGTGGTTGGTGATGGTCTGGCACATCAAGATGGCCTCGAGCACGTCCTCGGGCATCGGCACGCGTTTGACGCGGTCGCGCGGGGCGTCCACCAGGACTTCCCCCATCTTTTGCAGGGCGTTGGACTGGCGCTTGGCCTCGGATTTGGAAGGGCGTTCGTACTCTTCTTCGAATTCGGTGGAGCTGAAGCCGACGGCGCCGCGGTTAGGATTTACCATATTATTAACTTTCCGTAGGGCGCATGGCCGCGCCCTGTAAACTGTAAACGACTGCTATGATAACTGTTTTAGCGGCCACCCGAAGAAAACAGCCCATGAGCGATACCCATTTTACCCACACCCAGGACCAGTTGAAGCAGCTCGCACGCGATGTGCTGGGCTACGCCAAAGCGCAGGGCGGCACCGATTGCGCCGTCGAAATCAGCGAAGGCAGCGGCTTGTCGGTGTCGGTGCGCAAGAGCCAGATTGAGACCATTGAGCAGAACAAGGACAAGGGCATGGGGGTGACGGTGTTCATCGGCCAGCGCCGCGGCAACGCCTCGACCTCCGACTTTTCGCCGGCCGCGCTGAAGGCCACGGTGGAGGCGGCCTACAACATCGCCCGCTTCACTTCCGACGACGATTGCGCCGGCCTGGCCGACGAGGACCAGCTGGAACTCAAGCCGCGCGACCTGCAGCTGTTCTATCCATGGGAAATCTCGACCGCCGAAGCGGTGGCGCTGGCGCAGCGCGCCGAGGCGGCCGCGTTCGCCGTCGATGCGCGCGTGACCAATTCCGAAGGCGCCGGCGTGCACGTGCAGCAGTCGCATTTCGTGGCGGCCAATTCGCGCGGCTTCATCGGCGGCTATCCGTATTCGCGCCACACGCTGTCGGTGGCGCCGATCGCCGGCAAGGGCAAGCACATGCAGCGCGACGACTGGTATTCGTCGGTGCGCGATGCGTCCAAGATGTCGTCGCCGGAAGCGATCGGCCGTTACGCCGCCGAGCGCGCGCTGGCGCGCCTGCATGCGCGCACCATCGATACCCGCAACTGCCCGGTGCTGTTCGAGGCGCCGCTGGCGGCTGGTTTGCTGGGCGCTTTCGTGCAGGCCACTTCGGGCGGCGCGCTGTACCGCAAGTCGACCTTCCTGCTTGATACACTGGGCAAGCAGGTGTTGCCGAAGCACGTGCAGATTCATGAAGATCCGCACGTGGTGGGCGGCGTTGGTTCGGCGCCGTTCGATGAAGAGGGCGTGCGCACCGTCAAGCGCGATGTGGTGAAGAACGGCGTGGTGCAGGGCTACTTCCTGTCGACCTATTCGGCGCGCAAGCTGGGCATGAAGACCACCGGTAACGCCGGCGGCTCGCACAACCTGTCGCTGACGTCGTCGCTGACCAAGCCGGCCGATGATTTCGCCGGCATGCTGCGCAAGATGGGCACCGGTTTGCTGGTGACCGAGTTGATGGGGCAGGGCACCAATTATGTGACCGGCGACTATTCGCGCGGCGCGGCCGGCTACTGGGTCGAGAATGGCGTGATTCAGTATCCGGTCGAGGAGATCACCATCGCCGGCAATATGAAGGATATGCTGGCGCAGATCGTGGCGGTCGGTTCGGATGTGCTGGTGCGCGGCACCAAGCAGACCGGCTCGATCCTGATCGAGAATATGGTGGTGGCCGGCGGCTAGCCGGCCAGGCGGCTAAAGCGTGTCGGTGCTGCGGCGGGAGCGCCGGCGGCGGTTGACGCCGGGACGGCGCGGCTGCTCGCCGGCGGCAGCGCGCCAGGCACTCGCTTGCGTCCAGCCAGGCGAGGGCTCGGAAAGGCAAAGCCTATGTATATACCCGGCTACATAGTTTTTCTCAGCTTGCCGACGATCCCGCTCGGGAAGAAGTAAATCGCAAGAATGAACAAGATCCCCAGCCACAGCAGCCAACGGTCCGGATGCAGCGCGGCCTCCAACAGCGGCACGCCGGACACCGCGCCCGCCGCCTGTTCCATCAACGCCTTCAGGTAATTATTGGCGAGGATGAACAGGGCCGCGCCGATTACCGCGCCATACATGGTGCCCATGCCGCCGATCACGACGATCAGCAAAATATCCGTCATCACCTCAAAGCCCAGCGTAGTCTTCGGCCCCACATAGCGCAGCCACAATGCCAACAGCGCACCAGCCAGCGCCGCCGCCAGCGCCGCAATGCAGTTGGCGGTAATGCGGTACAACACGGTCCGATAGCCCAGCGCCTCGGCGCGGAACTCGTTTTCCCTGATGGCCTGCAGTACGCGCCCAAACGGCGAATTCACCACCCGCAGCAACAGCAGGAACAACAGCACCGCGCCGAAGAACACGATGTAGTAGGTGGTCAGCTTGCCGTATTCGGCGGCCGGCGACAGCATCTCCGGCACGCTGAAGGTGGCGCCGTCCTCGCCGCCGGTCCAGTCGGACAGCTGCGAGGCCAGCACCGCGAACGAGGACGCCACCGCCAGCGTAATCATGGCGTAGTAAATGGCGCGCACCCGCAGCGCAAACAAACCAATCAGGAAAGCCAGCACCAGTGTCAACGCCAGCGCGCCGGCCAATCCCAGCGCGAGACCGCGCCAGGTCGGTTCATCGCCCGCCAGCCCAAGACCGACGCCATACGCGCCGATACCGAAGAACATGGTATGCGCAAACGACACAATGCCGGTATAACCGAGCAGCAGGTCATACGAAGCCACCAGCACGATATAAACGCAGATGGTGGCCGCCGTATTGAGCGGCCGCGCGCCGCTGGTGATGAACGGCGCCAGCGCCAGTCCCAGCACCACCAGCACCAGCAGAAGGGACAGCGCGCGGCTGCGCGGAAGGTCGCCGGATAACAGCTTATGCAGCATCTTATTTCCTCATCAAGCCGGCCGGGCGCCACAGCAGCACGGCAAGCATCAACACGATATGGGACACCAGCGCCAGTTTCGGCGCCAGGAAGCCGGCGTAGTTGGCGGTGAGCGCCATCAGCAGCGCGCCGATGAAGCAGCCGCCGACCGAACCGAGGCCGCCGATGATGACGGTGATGAACACCATCACCATCACTTCCGCGCCCATGGAAGCGGTCAGGGTTTCCTTGTACAGGCCCCACATGATGCCGCCCAAGCCGGCCAGCGCGGAGCCGGCCGCGAACACGGCGACGAACAGGCGGCGGATGCGGTAGCCCAGCGCTTCCACCATCTCGCCGTTTTCCACGCCGGCGCGGATCAGCAATCCAAGCTTGGTGCGGTTTAAAATCAGGAACAGAGCGGCAAACACCAGCAGCCCGACCACCACCGCCAGCAGGCGGTATTTTTCAATCGCCGCGTCGCCCAGAAGGATGGAGCCGCGCAGCGCGGCGGGCAGCGGCAGCGGCACCTGTTCCGAGCCCCACACCACGTTGATCATTTGCTCGACCACGATCATGCCGCCCATGGTGATCAGGATCTGCTTCAGGTGCTGGCCGTATACCGGCTTGATGATGATGCGCTCGAACACCAGGCCGAGGACGGCGGTGACGGCCATCGCCATCAGCACCGCCAGCCCCAGCGCGCTGAGGTTCATCAGCAGCGAGTCGGCCTCCAGCCAGCCTTTCATCGGCAGCAGCACCAGCGTGGCGGCAAACGCGCCCACCGAGACGAAGGCGCCGTGGCCGAAGTTCAGCACGTCCATCAGGCCGAACACCAGCGTCAGGCCGCTGGACATGATGAAGATCATCATGCCCATCGCCAGGCCGGCCACGGTCAGGGTGACCCAGGTCGGTGCGCTGCCCACCAACGGCAGCATGGCCAGCATCAGCAGCGGCACCAGCAGCAGCGGGGCGTAGTCGCGCGGCAGGGAAGGCAAGGAAGTTTCGCTCACGGTCGCTCCTTATTGGTGGGCATCGAGGGCCAGGCCGAGCAGGCGTTCCTGCAGGGCGCGGTCGGCGGCCAGTTCGGCCATGCTGCCGCTGTGGACCACGCGGCCGTCGTCCATCACGGCCACGGTGTCGCCCAGCTTGCGCACGAAGTTGAAGTTCTGTTCGACCAGCAGCACGGTGGTATTCCCTTTCAGCTGGCGGATCGCTTCGGCCAGGTTGTCGATGATGGCCGGCGCCAGGCCCTTGGTCGGCTCGTCGATCAGCAGCAGCTCGCGCGGCTCGACGATGGCGCGGGCGATCGCCACCATCTGTTTCTGGCCGCCCGACAGGTTGCCGGCCGGGTAGTGCCAGAATTTCTTCAGCGCCGGGAAAAAGCTGAAGATCCACTCCAGACGCGCCTCGTCCATCGCCCCGCCGCGCGCCGCCAGATACAGGTTCTCGCGCACCGTCAGGCCGCCGAAGACGGCCATCGATTCCGGCACATAGGCGATGCCGGCCTGCGCGATGGCCGGCGTCGGCAGCGCCGTGATGTCGCGGCCGTTGAAGTGGACTTTGCCGGCACTGGCCCGCCACAGGCCCATGATGGTGCGCAGGGTGGTGGTCTTGCCGGCGCCGTTGCGGCCCAGCAGCACGGCCAGCCCGCCGCGCGGCACCACCAGGTCCACGCCTTGCAGGATGTGGTATTCGCCGATATGGGTATGCACGCCGGATAAGGTCAAGAGGGCGTCAGTCATGGGTTGCGCTTCCAAGGTAGGCTTCCCGCACGATGGCGGAGGACATCACGGCGGCCGGTTCGCCGTCCGCCACCAGCGCGCCGTGGTGCAGCACGATGATGCGGTCGGCCAGCGCGCGCACCACGTCCATCTTGTGCTCGACCAGCAGCACGGCGCGCTGGCGCTCGGCCTTGACCTGATGGATCAGGTCCAGCACCACCGGCACCTCGTCCACGCTCATGCCGGCGGTCGGCTCGTCGAACATCATCACCTGCGGTTCCAGCGCCAGCAGGATGGCCACCTCCAGCTTGCGCTTGTCGCCGTGCGACAGGGCGGCGACGGCGGTGTCGCGGCGGCCGGCCATGGCCACCCGCTCCAGGTAATGGTCGGCGCGCGCGATCAGCTCCTTGTGGCTGGACCAGATCGACCACAGCTTCATGCCGGCGTTGGCGTGCGCCTGCACCGCCAGCCGCACGTTCTCGTGCACCGTCAGGTGCGGGAACAGATTGGTCAGCTGGAAGGCGCGGCCTATGCCCTGGCGGGTGCGGTGCGCCGGCCCGCTGCGCGTGATGTCCTCGCCGCGCAGCAGCACCTGGCCGCTGGTGGCCGGCAGCTGGCCGGAGATCAGGTTGAAGTAGGTGGTTTTCCCTGCGCCGTTGGGGCCGACGATCACCGTCAGCTGGCCGGCGTGGAAATCCGCGCTGACGTTGTCGACGGCCGTGTGGCCGCCGAAGCGTATCGTCAGCGCGCGGGTGGACAGCAATGGCGTCATCGTTCAGCGCTTGTTCTTGACCGGCAGTGGCAGCTCGGAGGCCGGAATCTCACGCACCAGCTCCAGTAGATCCCACTCGTTCTTCTGCTCCGTCTTGATGCGGAAGTGGTACATCGGCTGGATGGCCTGGTGGTCTTCCTTGCGGAAGCTCATCTTGCCCTTCGGCGTCTCGAACTCCATGCCTTCCATGGCGGCGATCAGCTTGTTGGTGTCGCCGCCGCCGGCCTTGCTCAGGGCCGTGAACACGGCGCTGGCGGCGGTGAAGCCGCCGGCGGTGAACATGTCGGGCGGCGATTTATAGCGCTTGGTATGCTCGGCCACCAGCCAGTCGTTCATCTTGTTTTTCGGGAAATCGTAGTAGTAATAAATCGTGCCCTCGGTGCCGGAGAAGGACTTCCAGGTCTTCAGCACCGGCAGGATATTGCCGCCCGGCGCCAGCGTGATGCCATAGCGCTCCGGCTTCATGTCGGCGATCTTGTTCATCGGATTCGGCCCGGCCCAGATGATGGCCAGCACGCGCGGCTGCGGCTTGTCCTTGAGCGCATCGAACAGGCGCTGGGCCGAGGCGGTGAAGTCGGTGGCGGTCTGCGGCGCGTACTCCTCGTGCACCACCTTGGCCTTGCTGCCGGTCAGCGTCAACGCCTCCTTGGCGGCCTTGATGGCGTCCTTGCCGAAAGCGTAGTCCTGGGCCAGGAACCCGACGCTGCCCTGCTTGAAGGTGGACGCCGCCGCCAGCCCGTCCTGCATCGAGCTGCGCGCGGTGCGGAAGATGTAGCGGTTCCATTTCTCGGCGGTGATGGCGTCGGCCACGGCCGGCTCCACCACCAGCACCTTCTTGTACTCCGCCGCCACCGGCAGCATGGCGATGGCCGAGCCGGAGGAACTGGTGCCGACCGCGATATCGACCTTGTCGTCGCCATAGGCCTCGGCCAGCAGCGTGCGGCCCAGGTCAGGCTTGCTCTGGTCGTCCTTGACGATCACCTTCAGCTTGCGGCCGTTGATCTCCATCTTGCCGCCGGTGAGATATTCAAGCCCCATCATGAAACCGGTCTCGGTCTCCTTGGCATACGGCTCCAGGATGCCGGTCTTGCCGGCGATGAGGGCGACCTTCAGGTCTTGCGCGGACGCCAGCAGCGGCGCCGCCGCAAGCAGCAGGGGTATCAGTTTACGCATGGTTGTCTCCGTTATTTTTTTAAGGCGAATCTATCTATGGTAGTTCAATCGACGCCGGCGAGGAAGCTGCGCAGCGCCTCCTGTGCTTCCGGTTCGTCCAGCATCGGCGCGTGGCCGACGTTGGGCACCTCGGCGTAGCGCATGCGCGGCGCGGCGGCGCGCATGGCGCCGGCCTGCGCCGGCTCCACCAGGTCCGACAGCGCGCCGCGTATCAGCATGGTCGGACGGCGCCACGCCAGGTTGCGGAAAGCGAATTGCGCCAGCATCGAATGCGAGCGGATCTTGTTGGTGCGCACCGGGATGGCGATGTTTGGATCGTAGCGCAGCTGCAGCTTGCCGTCCGCCGCCTCGGCGAAGGCGCGCTGCGCCCAGCGCCGCCACTCCTCGTCGCTGTTGGCGGGGAAGGCGTAGGCGTTGATGTCGCGGATATAAGCGGTCGCCTGGTCCCAATCCGCCACCGCGCCGCCGCGTCCCGCGTAGCCGGCGATGCGCTGCAGGCCGCGCGGCGACAAGGTCGGGCCGACGTCGTTCAGCACCGCCGCCGCCACCAGGTCCGGGCGGCGCATAGCCAGCGTCATGGTGATCAAGCCGCCCATCGAAGTGCCGATGAACACCGCGCGCGCGATGCCCAGCTTGCGCGCCAGCTGCGCCACGTCGTTGGCGTACACCGGCAGCATATAGCGCTGCGGCTGCGGATCGTAATCCGAGTTGCCGCGGCCGCGCACATCCACGGCGATCACGCGTCGGCCCTGGGCCGCGATGATAGGCGCGATGTCCTCGAAGTCGGCCGAATTGCGGGTCAGCCCGTGGATGCAGATCACGGGCAGGCACGCCGCGCCGCCGTGGGCGTGGTAGTCGCGTGCGTACAGGCGCAGGCCGTCGTCGCTCAGGTAGCTGATGTCGGAATACATGGTCCTTGTGGGCAGCGTGGCAGGAAGGGCCAGTGTGCGCGAAACGGCGGCCGCCGCAAACCCGCCGGCACGCCCACCGTGTGTGCATTTATGCACAGTCGCCCCCAGTGTCGTTGCCACGGCGTGGTGCATTGATGCACAATGGCCGCATGAAAATTCTGCCCGAATGGACCGACATGCGCTTCTTCCTGGAGCTCGCGCGCTCCGGAACCTTGTCCGGCGCCTCGCGCCGGATGGAGGTCGAGCACACCACCGTCGCGCGCCGCATCGACCGCCTCGAGCAGCAGCTGGGCGCCACCCTGTTCGACCGCTCGCGCGAAGGCTACGAGCTGACCGAAATGGGCCAGGCCGTGCTGCCGCATGCGGAGGCGATGGAAAGCGCGGTGCTGGCGGCGCAGGGCCAGCTGTCCGGCACCGAAGTGGCGGTGCGCGGCGTGGTGCGCCTCGGGGTGCCGGAAGCGCTGGGAGTGCGCTACATCGCGCCGCTGCTGGGCCGCTTCCTGCGCGACTATCCCGACCTGTCGGTCGATCTGCTGGTGCAGCCGCGCTTCGCCAACCTGGCCAACCGCGAGGCCGACCTCGGCGTGACCCTGGACGCGCCCAACACCGGCCGCTACATGGTCACGCGCCTGGTCAGCTTCCGCCTGTACGTGTTCGCCTCGCCCGACTACCTGGCGCGCCATCCGCCGATCCGCCGCCGCGCCGACCTGATGGGGCACGACTTCGTCGATTACGTGCAGGACCGCCTGGCCAGCCACGAGCTGCAATTCCTGGACGAACTGGGGGTGCAGCCGCGCCGCCGGCTGTGCTGCACCGGCATGCTGGCGCAGGCCGAAGCGGCGGCGGCGGGACTGGGATTGATGATGGCGCCGCCCTACATCGCCAACGACGGCCGGCTGGTGCCGGTGCTGCAGGACGAGATCTGGGTGGAGCGCGCCTACTGGCTGGTGGCGCCGCAGGATTTATACCGTTTGCCACGGGTGCGCGCGGTGTGGAATATGCTGCGCGACTTCGCCGAAACGCAGCCGGAGCTGTTCGCCTTGCCGGGAGCCGCGCCCGCCGCCACCTAGCGTGACGTGCGGCGGGCGCGCTCCGGCCTTTAGAACTTGTACGACGCGGTCAGCTTGTAGGTGCGCGGATCGCCATAGAAGCTGGTGACGGAGTTGAAGTAGCCGCCGAAGGCGTAGCCGGCCACCTTGTAATGCTTGTCCGTCAGGTTGCGCCCGTGCAGGCCGACCTGGATGCGGCGGTCGGAACTGGTCCACACCAGGCCCGCGTCCCACAGCGTGTAGCCGCTCTGCGCCAGCATCAGGTTCTGCGGCACCAGCGCGTCGAGCGAAGCGACGCCGGCGGTGCGCACGATCTCGGCCTGATACACCTTGTCCTTGTACGACAGGCTGTTGTTCAGGCTCAGCGAACCGGCGCGGCCGCCGACGGCCAGCGGCCACTCGTAGCTGGCCGACAGGTTGGCCGACATCTTCGGCGTGTTCTGGAACTCGGCGCTGCCGGCCACGTTCACCAGATTGGCGCCGCTGGCCACCATCCACTCCTTGTACTCGGCATCGATGTAGCTCAGCATGCCGTTGACGGTGAGGCGCTCGGTCACGCGGGCGATCGCCTCCAGCTCCAGGCCACTGAGCTTGGCCTTGCCGGCGTTGGTCAGAGTGCCGGCGAAGCCGTTCACCTTGCCAGCCGCGTCGTAGGTCGGAATCGAACCGGCGATCTGCACGTTCTTGTAGTCGGTGTAGAAGGCGGCGACGTTGGTCTGCAGGCGGCCGCCGTTGACCGACGACTTCAGGCCGATCTCATAGGTGGTCACTTCCTCCGGCTTGACGCCGGCGCGCTTCTGCAGCGAGGCCGGGGTATTCGGACCGCCCGACGCCGCCAGGTCCATGCGCGGATCGAACATGCCGCCCTTGATGCCGGCCGAATAAGTGCCGTAGACATTGTGCTCGGGCGCCAGCTTCCAGCCGAAACCGACCTTCGGCGTGAACTTGGTGTCTTCGCGGTGCAGGTCGTTCTTGCCCAGGTCCGTATTGGCGGCCAGGCCGACGGCGGCCGGATTGCCCAGCGTCGGCGAACCGGTCAGGCCGACGTAGGTGCGCTTGTAGATGGCGGCCTTGCGCTGGTCGTCGGTCCAGCGTCCGCCGACGCTGACGTTGAAGGTATCGGACACGGTGTAGCTGGCGTCGGCGTAGGCGGCCCAGGTCTTGGAATCGATATCGTCGCGGGTGTACAGCGACAGGCCGCCGGCGGCGTTGTACAACACGTCGAACTCATTGAAGGCGTTGGTCTTCATATAGAACACGCCGGCCACGCCCTGCCACTTGCTGCCGGTGTAGGTGAGCTGGAATTCCTGGCTGTCCTGCTTATCCTTGTAGATGGTCGGCGCCTCGAACAGCGGCGTCTCCAGCGAATCGAAGTCCATCGGCGCGTAGGACTTGGACTGGCGGTGCGCGGTGACCGACTTGAAGGTGGTCTCGGGCGTCAGGTTGTACTCGATGTTGAGCGAACCGCCGGAAGTGGTCACCTGCGCCTTGTGGCCCAGCACCGAATACAGGTTGGAGCGGGTGTCGTAGACGTTGTCGAGCACACCCTGGCCGGCGGCTGGACCGGCCAGCAGGCGGTGGCCCTGCTTGGGCAGCGAGTTGTCGCGCGTGTAGTCGGCGGTGAAGCGGATGAACAGATCGCTGTTCGGCGTCAGCTCGGCGCTGACGCGGGCCGCGCCGACGTCCTTGTTGTAGTTGTCCTGGCCGGTCAACACGTTCTTGCCGAAGCCGTCGCGGTTGAAGGTGCCGACGGTGGCGCCGACGCGCAGCATGTCGTTGATCGGCGTGCTGCCCTTGACCACCAGGTCGGCCTGGCCGTAGTTGCCGACCGCGCCCTTGAGCTCCAGGGTCGGATTGGCCGACAGTTTGCGGGTCACGTACTTGACGGCGCCGCCGATGGTGTTGCGGCCGTACAGCGTGCCTTGCGGGCCGCGCAGCACCTCGATGCGTTCGAGGTCGTAGATATCGGTCAGCGCGCCTTGCGGGCGGGCCAGGTAGACGTCGTCGAGGTAGATGCCGACGCCCTGCTCGTAGCCGGCCACCGGGTCTTGCTGGCCGATGCCGCGGATGAAGGCGGTCAGCGTGGTGTTGGTGGCGCGCGAGGATTTCAGCGTGGTGTTGGGGATGATGTCGGTCAGCGCGGTGATGTCGGGCAGCGCCATTTTCTCCAGCTGGGCGCCGGACAGCGCGCTGACGGCGCCGGGCACGTCCTGGATCAGCTCCGCGCGCTTGCGGGCGGTGACGATCACTTTCTCGACGGCGCCGTCGGCGGTGGCCGCAGCAGCGGCGCCGGCGGCATCCTGCGCGGCGGCCGGCGTGGCCGGTGCGGCCGCCGCCTCCTCGGCCTGGGCGACCATCGCCGGCAGGGCCAGCATCACGGCTGCGACGCAGCGGCGCAGGGGGAACGTCTGTGGTGACATACGCATTTTTATCTCCATTGTTTTGTTTATGCGATGGAGTGTGCATCCTTTAGGTGCTGTGTGAAACTGACAGCATTGCACTCAGAGTGTGCAATTTTGCACAGCGTTCCCCGGCGAGGCGCAAAAAATCACTTGCAGCGCGCGCTGGCGGGCCGGCCGCAGGCGATCAGGCGGCCGACGTCCGGGTTGCCCAGGTACTCGAGGTGCGCGGTGTCGGGCCGCTCCAGCAGGCCAAGATAGGTGGGCGCGTTGGAGACCAGGATGTTGTAGACCGTGACGCTCAGCTGCGCGTACTGTTCCGGCGGCAGCGTGTACGAGAGCAGGTCGTTGGGATCGGTGAAGGCCACCAGCGTGAGCGGGCGGGCGGCCTTGGCGTCCTCGCCGGCCTCGGTGGCTAGCCGCAAGCGTAGCAGCTGCAGCAGGCTGTCGGGCGGCGGCACCGAGGCCGGCGCCGCCACTGCTGCGGCGCTCAGCGGCTGGTCGGCCAGCGACAGCAGTGGGATCTGGTTGGCCGCCATCACCAGAAAGCGCAGGCGTTGCACCGCTTGTCGCGCCGTTACCGCCGCCGCGCTGCCGGCCGGTTCCTGCGTCATGCGCAGCAGCGTATCGAACAGGAGCTTGCTGCCCATGCTGTGCGAGACCACCACCAGCGGCAGGTCGGCGCGCGCGCCGGACAGCACCTGCAGCACAGCGTCGCGCATGCGCAGCTGCATGGTGTCGCGCGCTACACCCTGGTAGATCAGGGCGTCCGGCAGGCAGTCGTCGATCAGGCCGTCCTTGAAGCGGGCGTTGAGTTTGGCGCGCATGTGCGGGTAGGGCGGCGCGCCGGTGCACAGCGCTGACTTGGTGCTCTGGTCGTAGCACAGCTGGCGCTTGAGGTCATTGGTCAGCGGCGACCAGATCAGCGCGTCGAAGCGCAAGCGGCCCGACGGTGTGTCGACCATGGCGGGGACGATCTCCACGGCCGCCGCTGCCGCGCTGCGCGCCGGCGCTGCGTTGCTGGCCGTGGTGGCGTCGCGCAGCGCCTGCGCGAGTTGCGGCACCACTTCATCGACCCAGCTGGCGTCGTGCGTGCAGATGCCGTGCACCAAGAGCACGTCGGCCGCCTGCGGCGTGGCCTGCGCGGCCAGATCGATCAAACCGGGAAAGGTGGTGTTGGCGTCCGTGAATTGCGGTGGACGGTAAGGCGTGGTGCAGCCGGCAAGCAGCAGCAATGTGCAGACGAGAAATTTCATGATGGACCTCCAAACGCGGCGCGCGGATGCGCCGCCTGAGGTCCAGTGTATTTTTCCCTGCGGCGCCCGCTTTGTGGCGCCGCAGGGAATCAAATCACGGCTGTTGGGCCAGCAGCGATTGCAGCACCGGCTGCAGGATCGACTTGCCCAGCTCGGCGCTGCGGGCGCCGTTCCAGCCGGTGTCGGCGTCCGGATCGTTGGCGTTGTCCTTGAACGGCATCTCCAAGGTCAGCGACAGGCAGCCGAAGGCGTGGGTGATGTGCGGCGAACCCATGGTCAGCGTTTCCGGCGTGTACGGCGTTTCGCCGTAGCCGAATTCGTCCTGGAAGTCCGGGCTGGCGATCAGGAAATTGTCGATGAAGTACTGCTGCGCCTCGGCCTGTTCTTCGGTGAACTCCGGCAAGGACTCGCTGCCGGCCACGAACACGTAAGGCAGGCCTTCGTCGCCGTGGATGTCCAGGCACAGGTCGACGCCGGTTTCGTGCATCTTCTGCTTGACCAGGAACACTTCCGGGCTGCGCTCCATGGTCGGGTTCAGCCACTCGCGGTTGAGGTTGGCGCCGGCCGCGTTGGTGCGCAGGTTGCCGCGCACCGAGCCGTCCGGGTTCATGTTCGGCACCACGTAGAACACGGCTTCCTTCAGGCACTGGCGGCCGAACGGATTGGCCGGGTCCAGCAGCGCCTCGACGAAGCCTTCGACGAACCACTCGGCCATGGTCTCGCCGGGGTGTTGGCGGGCGATGACCCAGACCTTCTGTTCCGCTTCTGGATCTCCGATCACCAGCATGTTCAGGTCGCGGCCGTCGATGGTGCTGCCCAGGTCGACCAGCTTGACCAGCGGCGACAGCTGGGCGTTATCCAGCAGCGACAGGTGGCGTTCCCACGAGTACGGCTCGAAATAGGCGTAGTAGACGCTGTCGTACTCGGGCGTGTGGTTGATGGTCATGGTCTTGCCATCGTAGCTGGTCGGCACGCGGAACCAGCTATCGCGGTCGTAGCTGGCCACGGCCTGGTAGTCTTTCCAGCCATCCGGGTAGGCGGCGCTGCCGGCGTTGAGGAAGTTCATGGCCAGCGGCGTGCCCTGCGCGCCCTGCACGCGGTAGTAGAACCACTGCACGATGTCGGCGTGGGAATCCTTGCGGATGTTCAGGTCGATGGCGGCCGGATCGTCGGCGCGAACCACTTCGATGGCGCCGGCGTCGAATTGCTGGCTGATTTTGATAGGCATGGCGGAATCCTGGTGAATTCTATAAAAATAGGTGCCCGCGCTCGTGGCGCGGAGCCGACATGATACAGGGTCGCGTGCCGGCCCGCCCGATTTCTGCTCTCATCCTCGCCGGCATGAACTGTCCGCCGCACGAAATGCCTAAGGCACTATCCTCATTTGGAGATGCAAGATGCGTGGCGAAGCTATTTCTCACCAGGTCAGGATACTTGAGCTGTCCCGGCATGGCTTCTGGGTCGATCTCGGCAACGAGCGGCTGTATGCCGCGTTTGCGGATTTCCCGTGGTTTGCCCGCGCCAGCGCGGAACAGATCGGCGAGGTCCAGCGGCCCAGCGTCGGCCACTTGTACTGGCCCGCGCCGGATATCGATCTGGCGGTCGCTTCCCTGCGCGACCCGGCGGCCTTTCCGCTGATCGCGCGGACTTAGGCCAAGCCGCCGAAGCGGTCGAAGAAGGCGGCTTCGGCGAGGGGTGCGGCGGCGTCTTCGCGGCGCAGGGCGAGGTCGATGTGGTTCTCGGCGGCCGCGTACACGGCCAGATAGATCTGCCGGGCCAGCTCGTAGGCCAGGGCGCCCGGCCACGGCGTCGGCAGCAGCTCGACCGGCAGTTGCGGGTCGTGCAGCTGCACGCGGCGGTAGGCGTGGATCAGCAGGGTGCGCACCACGAAAGCCTTTTCCGCCGACAGCGGCTCGTCGCAGCCGTCGACGCCATAGGCGTCCACCGCCGGCCCTTCGGCCTGCGCCGCCGCCGTCGCCCGCAGCGCCGCCAGCAGCGGCTCGAACTGGGCGATGAATTTGTTGTAGCCCTCGGCCACGCCGGCCACGTCCCAGCCCTCGGCCACCAGGTCGCTCAGCGGCCGCGCGCTGACCTGGCGCATCGACTTGCCCTGCACCACGAACAGCTTGCCGGCCACGCCCAGCCGCTTGAGCAGCTCGTCGAGCGCCGGGCCGTCGGCCGCCGGATGGCCCATGATGCCGGGCGCGATCACGCTATAGCCTTCCCACAGCAACTCCTTGCGCACGGCCGCGCGCTCGGCCGCGTTGAGCGCGCCGTCGCCGTTGAGCACCAGGGTCCAGCTGCCGTCCCAGTGCACATTCGGCGGCGCGTAGATGCGGCGGTAGGCGTGCACGAAGCGCGCCATGGCGTCCGGCGTGATCGCGTACGAGCTGCGGCGGCCATCGCGCTGCGCGCCGAGCCAGCCTTCCTGCGCCAGCCGGAACACGGAGGTGCGCAGCAGGCGGTCGTTGACGCCGAACGGCGCCAGCAGCTCGATCAGGCTGCCCAGCCAGACCATGCCGCCGTGCGGCACGATGGCGTCGCCGAAGATGGTCACCACCAGCGATTTCGAGCGCGGCGGGTCGCTGGCCAAAAATCCGGCTATCCAGTCGTTGCAATTCATAAGCGGGTTAGTAAGCTGTACACGGAAACGCTAGTTTACTTGGCCGCACGCGCGGCGCAGTAAAAAATTAACACGATGCATGATTTTAATATGACTCAAAATAAACGTGGCTAAATAAAAATCTGTATCGTATTATGTGTTGAAGGAGGAGACAGCATGTACGCACAACTGGTGGAAACCGGCCTCAAGCAAGTCCGCACGGCCGACGACATGAGCCCGGAAGAGCAGGCCTTCCAGGCCCGCATCGACGAGGGCATCCGCATCGAGGCCAAGGACTGGATGCCGGAGGCCTACCGCAAGACACTGATCCGGCAGATCTCGCAGCACGCGCACTCGGAAATCGTCGGCCAGCTGCCCGAGGGCAACTGGGTCACGCGCGCGCCCACGCTCAAGCGCAAGTCCATCCTGCTGGCCAAGATCCAGGACGAGGCCGGCCACGGCCTGTACCTGTACAGCGCCGCCGAAACGCTGGGCGTGTCGCGCGACGAGCTGCTAGCCGCCCTGCACAGCGGCAAGGCCAAGTATTCCAGCATCTTCAATTACCCGACCCTGAGCTGGGCCGACATGGGCGCCATCGGCTGGCTGGTGGACGGCTCGGCCATCATCAACCAGATCCCGCTGTGCCGCTGCTCCTACGGCCCGTATGCGCGCGCCATGATCCGCGTGTGCAAGGAAGAGTCGTTCCACGCGCGCCAGGGCTACGACATCATGCTGTCGCTGGCGAAGGGCACGCCGGCGCAGAAGGCCATGGCGCAGGATGCGCTGAACCGCTGGTGGTGGCCGTCGCTGATGATGTTCGGCCCCTCGGATGCGGAATCGGTCAACAGCGCGCAATCGGCGCAGTGGCGCATCAAGCTGTTCTCCAACGACGAACTGCGCCAGCGCATGGTCGACCAGACCGTGCCGCAAGCCGAGTTCCTGGGCCTGAGCGTGCCCGATCCCGATTTGAAATGGAACGCCGAGACCGGCCACTATGAATTCGGCGCCATCGACTGGAGCGAGTTCCACAACGTCCTGAAGGGCAACGGCCCGTGCAACCGCGAGCGCTTGCGCACCCGCGTGCAAGCGTGGGACGACGGCGAGTGGTTCCGCGACGCGCTGGTCGCCCACGCCGACAAACAAGCGGCGCGCGCCGCCTGACGTCGCTCCCGCGCAGGCGGGAGCCCATACAACGCAGGCTACTGAAAATCAGCATGGATTCCCGCATACGCGGGAACGACGAGGAGACAAGCATGAGCAAGGAATGGCCGTTGTGGGAAATCTTCATCCGAAGCCAGCACGGGCTGGCGCACAAGCACGTGGGCAGCCTGCATGCGCCGGACGCCGCGATGGCGGTCAACAATGCGCGCGACGTCTACACGCGGCGCAATGAGGGCGTGAGCATCTGGGTGGTGCGCGCGGCCGACATCGTCGCCAGCAGCCCGGCCGACAAGGGCGCGCTGTTCGAGCCGGCCAACAGCAAGGTGTACCGTCATCCGACCTTCTTCCCGATGCCGGAAGAAGTCAAGAATCTGTGAGGCCGCCGATGGACGACAAGGTCAATTATCTGCTGCGCCTGGGCGACAATGCGCTGATCCTGAGCCAGCAGCTGTCGCAGTGGTGCGGCAAGGGGCCGGCGCTGGAGGAGGATATGGCGCTGACCAACGTGGCGCTGGATCTGCTGGGCCAGACGCGCATGTGGTACGAGTACGCGGCCGAGCTGGAAGGCGCGGGCCGCGACGAGGATCAACTGGCCTATCTGCGCGACGCCCACGATTTCAAGAATTGCCTGCTGCTGGAGCAGCCGAACGGGAATTACGCCGACACCCTGGTGCGGCAGTTTTTCTTCGATGCGTGGCACTACTTTTTGATCGAAGGCCTGACGCGCAGCAGCGATGTGCGTATCGCCGCGATTGCGGAGAAGTCGCTCAAGGAGGTCACTTACCATCTGCGCCGCAGCGGCGATTTGATGGTGCGGCTGGGCGACGGCACGGACGTTAGCCATGCGAAGACGCAAGGCGCGGTCAATGAGTTGTGGATGTATAGCGGTGAGGTGTTCGCTTACGACGCGGTGGACGAGGCGATGGTAGCAACAGGCGTGGCGCCGGCCGCCGACGCACTGCGCGCGCAATGGCTGGCGCATGTGGCCGAGATCCTGGGCGAGGCCACGCTGACCATGCCGCCGGCCGACGCCTGGATGCAGAAGGGCGGCAAGCAAGGCCGCCACACCGAGCACCTGGGCTACATCCTGGCCGAGATGCAGTTCCTGCAGCGCGCCTATCCCGGCGCGCAGTGGTAGCAGCGATGACCGCCGCCGCACAAATCCAGGCCTGGCTGGGCGAGGTGCCCGATCCGGAGATCCCGGTTATCAGCATCGTCGATCTGGGCATCGTGCGCGACGTGCGCGTTGCGGCCGATGGCGCGTGCGATGTCACCATCACGCCCACCTATTCCGGCTGCCCGGCCATGCAAGTCATCGCCGATGCCATCCGCGAAGCGCTGCACGCACGCGGCGTGCACGAGGTCCGCCTGCACAACCAGCTCTCGCCCGCCTGGACCACCGACTGGATGAGCGAGGCCGGCAAGGCCGCGCTGAAAGGCTACGGCATCGCGCCGCCGGCGCAGCAGGTGATCGACATCAGCGGCCTGCAGGCGGGAGCGGCCGGCCGCAATCCCGCGTTGGCCGCCATCTCGCGCCGCACCGATGCGCGCCACGCCCGGCCCGCGCCGGTGGTAGCCTGCCCGCACTGCGGTTCGCAGCATACCGAAATCACCAGCCAGTTCGGCTCCACGCCCTGTAAGGCGCTCTACAAATGCCTGGACTGCCGCGAACCGTTCGACTACTTCAAGTGTCACTAAAGACCATGAGCAAATTCCACCCGCTGACCATCGCCCACGTGCGCAACGAAACGCGCGACACCATCGCCGTCACCTTCGCCGTACCGGCCGAGCTGCAGGACAGCTTCAAGTACCAGCAAGGCCAGCACCTGACCCTGCGCGCTAAAATCGGCGAGGAGGACGTGCGCCGTTCCTACTCGATCTGCTCCGCCGTGCAGGACGGTGCGCTGCGCGTGGCCATCAAGCGCACCCAGGGCGGCCTGTTCTCCAGCTGGGCCAACGACACCCTGCAAGCCGGCCATACGCTGGAAGTCATGCCGCCGATGGGCCACTTCAACGTGCCTTTGGACGCCGCCAACCGTAAGCACTACCTGGCCTTCGCCGCCGGCAGCGGCATCACGCCCATCCTGTCCATCGTCAAGACCACGCTGGCGGCCGAACCGCACAGCAGCTTCACGCTCTTCTACGGCAACCGCGCCTCGTCCTCGGTGATCTTCCGGGACGAACTGTCGGACCTGAAGGACACCTACATGGAACGTCTCACGCTGGCCTACGTGATGAGCCGCGAGCAGCAGGACATTGAATTGTTCAACGGCCGCATCACCAAGGACAAGGCCGTGCAGTTCCTGCAGCACTGGGTGCGGGTGGAGGACATCGACACCGCCTTCATCTGCGGGCCGGAAGACATGATGCACGGCGTCTCGGAAGCGCTGCAGGAAGCCGGCATGCCGAAAGCGCACATCAAGGTCGAGCTGTTCGCCGCCAGCATTCCGAAGCACGCGCACCAGCCGCGCGCGGCGTCGGCCACGGCCGCGCACCAGCAGACCGAAGTCACCGTCATCATGGACGGCAACGCCGCCAGCTTCACCATGGAGCAGGACAAGGAGTCGTTGCTCGACGCCGGCCTGCGCGCGGGCCTCGACATGCGCTACTCCTGCAAGGGTGGCGTATGCTCGACCTGCCGCTGCAAGGTCATCGAGGGCAAGGTCGACATGGACGCCAACTACGCGCTGGAAGACTACGAGATCGCGCGCGGCTATGTGTTGAGCTGCCAGAGCTTCCCCACCACCGCCCGGGTCGTGATCGACTTCGACCAGGCAGAATAAACGGAGACACCATGGACTACCAGAACATCCTGTTCGACATCAGCGACGGCGTCGCCACGCTGACGTTCAACCGCCCGGACAAGTTGAACAGCTTCACCCAGGCCATGCACGAGGAAGTGCGCCACGCGCTGAAGCGCGTCGCCAGCGAGGCCGCCAGCGGCGTGGCGCGCGTGCTGGTGCTGACCGGCGCCGGACGTGGCTTCTGCGCCGGCCAGGATCTGGGCGACCGCGCGGTGGAGCCGGGCGCGCGCGCGGTGGACCTGGGGGATTCGGTGGAGAAGAATTACGCGCCGCTGGTGCAGTCGTTGCGCGCGCTGCCGATGCCGGTGATCTGCGCCGTCAATGGCGTGGCCGCAGGCGCCGGCGCGAATATCGCGCTGGCCTGCGACATCGTGCTGGCGACCAAGTCCGCGTCGTTTGTGGAGGTGTTCTGCAAACTGGGCCTTATTCCGGACACCGGCGGTACTTATTTCCTGCCGCGCCTCGTGGGCAATGCGCGCGCGATGGGGATGGCGATGCTGGGCGAAAAACTGACCGCTGAAAAGGCCGAGGCCTGGGGCTTGATCTGGAAGGCGATTCCGGACGAGGATTTCGCCGCCGAGGTGCAGGCCATGGCGCGTCATTTCGCCAGCGCGCCGACCAAGGGTCTGGCCTTCACCAAGCAGGCCTTGCAGGCCAGCCCGCACAACAGCCTGCAGCAGCAGCTTTCGCTGGAGTGCGGCATGATGAGTGAGTTGGGTCGCAGCGAGGATTATCGCGAAGGTGTGGCGGCCTTCATGGAAAAACGTTCGCCACAGTTCAAGGGGCGCTGAGATGGCGGCCCTGAATATTGATCGCGTCGTTGCCGTCATCGGCAGCGGCGCCATGGGCGCGGGCATCGCGCAGGTGGCGGCGCTGGCCGGTTATACGGTTCGCCTGTATGACACGCGGGCCGAGGCCGTGGCCAAGGCGATTGCCGGCATCGACGCCGCGCTGGAAAAGCTGGTCGCCAAGGAGCGCCTCAGCGCCGCCGACCGCGCGGCCGCAGTCGCGCGCCTGCATGCCGTCGCCGAGCTGGACGACCTTGCTGCCGACGCCGACGCCGACGCCGACGTGGGCGCTGCCGCTTCCGCTGCCGGCCGGGCGGCCGGGGGCGGGGTCGGGCTGGTGGTGGAGGCCATCGTCGAGAACCTCGACGCCAAGCGTGCGCTGTTCGCGCAGCTGGAAGCGGTGGTGGCCGACGATTGCATCCTGGCGACCAACACCTCGTCCATCTCCGTGACGGCGATTGCTGCGGGCCTGCGCCTGCCGGGACGCGTGGCAGGTATGCATTTCTTTAATCCTGTGCCCCTGATGGCGCTGTGCGAGGTGGTGAGCGGGCTGGCTACCGACGCTGCGGTGGCGCAGATCGTGTTCGACACCGCCGCCGCCTGGGGCAAGAATCCGGTGCACGCCAGTTCGACGCCAGGCTTTATCGTCAATCGCGTGGCGCGGCCGTTTTATGCCGAGGGCTGGCGCTTGTTGAATGAGCAGGCGGCCGATGCGGCCACCATCGACGCGGTGATGCGCGAGGCCGGCGGCTTCCGCATGGGGCCTTTCGAGTTGATGGATCTGATCGGGCATGATGTCAATTTTTCGGTGACGCAGTCGGTTTTCAATGCCTACTTCCAGGATCCGCGCTTTACGCCGTCCGTGCGGCAGCAGGAGATGGTGAATGCCGGTTTCCTTGGCCGCAAGACGGGACGCGGCTTCTTCCAGTATGGCGGCGAGGCCGCTGTTCCTCCGGCGCAGGCCGAGGCGGCGCAGGCGAAGCCGGAGTATGTGAGCTTTACCAGCGAGCAGGGTGCGGCGTTGCGTGTAGCCGGCGGCGTGGTGATGGATGCGCTGGCGGCACGTCTGCGCGCGGCCGGCATCGAGATCGTGCATCGCAAGACGTCGGAGGCCATTCGTAATAGTGGCCACAATGGGGCACATGAGGAAGGCCCGGCCTTCCACTGCAACGGCGCGGCCGTCTACCTGACCGATGGCCGCAGCGCTACGCAGCGCGCGCACGACAACAACCATCCGGATACGGTGCTGGTCGATCTGGCGCTGGATTACGGCAGCGCTAAACGCATCGCCGTGGCGCGCTCCGACCAGTGCGCGCCGGCCGCGTATCTGGCGGTGGTGGGCTTGCTGCAGGCGGCCGGCTTTGTCGTCACGCGCCTGGACGACGTGCCTGGCATGGCCGTGATGCGCACCGTCGCCATGCTGGCCAACGAGGCAGCGGACGCCGTCAACCAGGGTGTGTGCAGCGCAGTGGCGGCCGATATCGCTATGCAGAAGGGCGTCAACTATCCACGCGGCCCGCTGGCGTGGGCCGACGCCGTCGGCATCGAGCATATCGTTCGAGTGCTGGCCAATCTGGCGGCGAGCTATGGCGAGGACCGCTATCGCGTGTCGCCGCTGCTGCGCCGCAAGCAGGCTAGTGGAGGGCGTTTCCATGAATAAGTCTGCCACCGGCGCGGACGCGCAAGCTCTGGCCGAGGCGGTCGCCGCGTCGATGTTCGCGCGCGATCCGGCGTCGCAAGCGCTGGGCATGACCATCGACGCCATCGGCCCCGGCTACGCCCGCATGTCGATGCCGGTCCGCGCCGACATGCTGAACGGCCACCAGACCTGCCACGGCGGCTTTATCTTCACGCTGGCCGACAGCGCTTTCGCCTTCGCCTGCAACAGCTACAACCTGACCACCGTGGGCGCCGGCTGCACCATCGATTACGTGGCGCCCGCCCGTGAAGGCGATGTGCTGAGCGCCGCCGCCGTCGAGCAGTCGCTGGCGGGGAAAACCGGCGTCTACGACGTCAAGGTGACGGCGCAGGACGGCCGCACCATCGCCCTGTTCCGCGGCAAATCGCATCGCGTCAGCGGCGAAGTCATTCCAGTCTAAGAAGGAGACAACGATGGTCCAATGCACTCCCGCGCCGTCCGACCTGGAGCCGATCGAGCGCGCCAGCCGCGACGAGCTGCAAGCCTTGCAGCTGCAGCGCATGCAATGGTCGCTGCGGCACGCGTACGACAACGTGCCGCACTACAGGGCCGCCTTCGAGCAGGCCGGCGTGCATCCGGACGACCTGAAGACGCTGGCCGATCTTGCCCGCTTTCCGTTCACCACCAAGCAGGACCTGCGCGAGAATTATCCCTTCGGCCTATTCGCCGTGCCGCAAGATCGCGTGGTGCGCGTGCACGCGTCCAGCGGCACCACCGGCAAGCCTACCGTGGTCGGCTACACGCAGGGCGACATCAATACCTGGGCCAACGTGGTGGCGCGCTCGATTCGCGCGGCCGGTGGCCGGCGCGGCGACATGGTCCACATCTCCTACGGCTACGGCCTGTTCACCGGCGGCCTGGGCGCGCACTATGGCGCCGAGCGGCTCGGCTGCACGGTGATCCCCATGTCGGGCGGCCAGACCGAGAAGCAGGTGCAGCTGATCCGTGACTTCAAGCCGTCCATTATCATGGTGACGCCGTCGTATATGCTCAACCTGATCGAGGAATTCCAGCGCCAGGGCCTGGACCCGGCGGCCAGTTCGCTCAAGCTGGGAATCTTCGGCGCCGAGCCGTGGACCGAGGCGATGCGCGCCGAGATCGAGCAGCGCGCCGGCATCGATGCGGTCGATATCTACGGCCTGTCCGAGGTGATGGGGCCGGGCGTCGCCAGCGAGTGCATCGAGAGCAAGGACGGCCCGGTGATCTGGGAAGACCATTTTTATCCGGAGATCATCGATCCCGATACCGGCGAGGTGCTGCCGGACGGCGAGGAGGGCGAGCTGGTATTCACTTCGCTGAGCAAGGAGGCGCTGCCGATCATCCGCTACCGCACGCGCGACCTCACGCGCCTGCTGCCGCCGACTTCGCGCGCCATGCGCCGCATCGGCAAGATCACCGGCCGCTCGGACGATATGCTGATTATCCGTGGCGTCAACGTGTTCCCCACCCAGATCGAAGAACTGATCTGCAAGATGCCGAAGCTGGCGCCGCAATATCAGTTGGTGATTACGCGCGATGGTCATCTCGACCAACTGGCGGTGCTGGCCGAACTGCGGCCGGAAGTGGCCGCCACGCATGCCAGCGATGGCGAAGTGCAGGCGCTGGCGCGCGAGCTTGAGCAGCGCATCAAGACCAACGTCGGCGTGAGCACCAAGGTCACCCTGCTGCCGCCGGACGGCATCGAGCGCACGCTGACAGGCAAGGCGCGCCGCGTGGTCGACCGCCGGCCGAAAGCATAGGAGCATTCATGGTCAAGGTGTATGAAATCAATGGCGTCACGCCGGTGGTCGATCCGACCGCCTACGTGCATCCCAGCGCGGTGCTGATCGGCGACGTGATCGTCGGCCCGCGCTGCTACGTCGGCCCGCTGGCGGCGCTGCGCGGCGACTTTGGCCGGCTGGTGCTGGAGGAGGGCGCCAACCTGCAGGACACTTGCGTCATGCACGGCTTCCCCGGCTGCGATACGGTGGTCGAGCGCGACGGCCATATCGGCCATGGCGCCGTGCTGCACGGCTGCCGCATCGGCCGCAATGCGCTGGTGGGCATGAACAGCGTGATCATGGATAACGCGGTGGTGGGCGCGGACAGCATCGTCGCCGCCATGAGCTTTGTGCGCGCGGGCATGCAGATCCCGCCGCGCAGCTTGGCGGTGGGCTCGCCGGCCAAGGTGCTGCGGGAGTTAAGCGACGACGAGATCCAATGGAAAACCAGCGGCACCGCGCAGTACCAGGAACTGGCGGTGCGCTCAATGCTGACCATGCGCGAGACGGTGGCGCTGACCGCGCCGGAGCCGGACCGCAAGCGCATCGAGTGGGATAGCGCGTTGCCGCTGCACCTGCACAAGAACGCCGGCGCCTGAGTTGCGCCCGCCGCGCGGCCTACAATTAACGGAGACAGAACATGACATCTATTTTGCAAAGCTTCATCGGCGGCCGCTGGATCGGCAGCGAAGCGGCCGCGCCGCTGCACAGCGCCCTCACCAACGCCGTCATCTACCACACCCATGCCGACCGCATCGACTTCGATGAAGCGGTGACCTATGCCCGCAAGACCGGCGTGCCGGCGCTGATGAAGATGAACTTCCAGCAGCGCGCGCAGCGCCTCAAGGCGCTGGCCCTGTATCTGCTGGAGCGCAAGGAAGAGCTGTACGCGATCTCGCACCTGACCGGCGCCACCCGCGCCGACAGCTGGGTCGATATCGAGGGCGGCACCGGCACGCTGTTCGCCTACGCCAGCATGGGCAGCCGCGAGCTGCCGTCGTCGAACGTGCTGCACGAAGGCCCGGCCATGGCGCTGGGGAAGAACGGCGGCTTCGCCGGCACCCACATCCTGGTGCCGCGCGGCGGGCTGGCGGTGCACATCAATGCTTTCAACTTTCCGATCTGGGGCCTGCTGGAGAAGTTCGCGCCGAGCTTCCTGGCGGCCATGCCGTGCATCGGCAAGCCGGCCAGCGCCACCAGCTACCTGACCGAGGCGGTGGTGCGCATGATGCATGAATCCGGCCTGCTGCCGGAAGGCGCACTGCAGCTGGTGATTGGCGGCACCGGCGATCTGCTGGACCGGCTGGGCGGCGCCGACGTGGTCACCTTCACCGGCTCGGCCGACACGGCGGCCAAGCTGCGCGTCAACCGCAACCTGATCGCCAATTCGGTGCCGTTCACGGCGGAGGCGGATTCGCTCAATTGCGCCATCCTGGCGCCGGACGTGATGCTGGACGATGTGGAGTTCGACCTGTTCGTCAAGGAGGTGGCGCGCGAGATGACCGGCAAGGCCGGCCAGAAGTGCACCGCGATCCGCCGCATCATCGTGCCTGAACAGATGGTCGACGCGGTCGGCACGCGCTTGCGCGAGCGGCTGGCGAAAGTTAGCGTCGGCGATCCGTCGGTCGAGGGCGTGCGCATGGGGGCGCTGGCCTCGCGCGACCAGCAGCGCGACGTGGCCGAGCGGGTCGAGCTGCTCGCGCGCGGCAACGAGGTGCTGTTCAGCGCGCGCGATGGTTTCAAACCGCTGGGCGAGGGCGTGGCCGACGGCGCGTTCTTTGCGCCGACCCTGCTGCTGTGCCGCGACGGCATGGGTAACGATGCGGTGCACGACGTCGAGGCCTTCGGGCCGGTCAGCACCATCATCAGCTACCACGGCATCGACGAAGCGCTGGCGCTGGCTGCGCGCGGCAAGGGTTCGCTGGTGTCGACCCTGGTGACCAAAGATCCGGCGATCGCCGCCTACGCGGTGCCGATGGCGGCGGCTTCGCACGGCCGCGTGCTGGTGCTGGAGCGCGAGGCGTCGGTGGATTCCACCGGCCACGGTTCGCCGCTGCCGCAGCTCAAGCACGGCGGGCCGGGACGCGCCGGCGGCGGCGAGGAGCTGGGCGGGATCCGCGCGGTGCGCCACTTCCTGCAGCGCGCGGCGGTGCAGGGCTCGCCGACCATGCTGGCGGCGGTGACGGGCGAGTATGTGCGCGGTGCGGCGGTGCGCGAGCACGACCTGCATCCGTTCCGCAAGCACTTCGAGGATCTGGCCATCGGCGATTCGCTGCTGACGCACCGGCGCACGGTGAGCGAGGCGGACATCGTCAACTTCGGCGGCGTCTCGGGCGATTATTTCTACATGCACTTCGACGAGGTGGCGGCCAGGGACACGCAGTTCGGCCAGCGCATCGCGCACGGCTATTTCGTGCTGTCGGCGGCGGCGGGGTTGTTCGTGTCGCCGGCGCCGGGGCCGGTGCTGGCCAACTATGGCCTGGACAACCTGCGCTTCGTGGCGCCGGTGGCGATCGGCGACACCATCCGCGCGCGCCTGACCTGCAAGCGCAAGGTGGATCGTAATCGCACCGACGACAAGGGCGTGGGGCAGGGCGTGGTGGCGTGGGACGTGCAGGTCACCAACCAGCGCGATGAGCTGGTGGCGAGCTACGACATTTTGACTTTGGTGATGAAGCGCGCCTGATGCGCGCTGCAGTCCTTACTGGCCGGGCGGCGGTTGCCACAGCTCGGCCTTGTTGCCTTCCGGGTCGATGACCCAGCCGAATTTGCCGAACTCGGAGTCGTCGGTTTTATCGAGCACGTTGCAGCCCTCGGCGCGCAGCGCTTGCAGCAGCGCGTCGAGGTCGGCCACGCGGTAGTTCACCACGAACGGCGCGGCGCCGGGCGCCAGCGCGTTGCTGTCGGTGGCCGAGATGCACCAGGCCGTGGTGCCGCCGGTCGGCTTGCCGTCGTCGCCGGTCCAGTCGAATGCCGCGCCGCCCCACGGTTGCACGTCGATGCCGAGGTGGCGCTTATACCATTCGCCCAAGGCCTTGGGATCTTTCGCGTAAAAGAAGATGCCGCCTATGCCGGTAACGCGCTTCATGTGTGCCTCCAGATGGTTAGCGTTTCAAATTGCGTATCAAGTTAGCGTTGAAGTCCAAATGGGTCGTCGATGCTGTGGGCCGGTTCGGTGAACCATTTCGGGCCGCTGGCGGTCATGTAGAAGTGGTCTTCGTGGCGCACGCCGAATTCGCCGGGGATGCAGATCATCGGTTCGTTCGAGAAGCACATGCCGACGTCGAGCGGGGTTTTGTCGCCGCCGACCAGGTAGGGCCATTCGTGGATGTCGAGGCCGATGCCGTGGCCGGTGCGGTGCGGCAGGCCTGGCAGCTTGTAGCCGGGGCCGAAGCCGTCGGCCTCCAGCGAACGGCGCGCGGCCTGGTCGACTTCCTCGCACGGCACGCCCAGCTGGGCGGCGGCGAAGGCGGCCGCCTGCGCTTTCTTTTCGCTGTTCCAGACCGAGCGCTGGCGCTCGCGGATCGGTCCGTAGACGTAGGTGCGGGTGATGTCGGAAATGTAGTTGTGCAGCTTGCAGCCGGTGTCGATCAGTACTGTGTCGCCGGCTTTCAGCGTTTGCACGTAGCTGACGCCGTGCGGGTAGGCGGTGGCTTCGCCGAACAGCACGATCACGAAGTAGGAGCCGGCGGCGCCGACCTTGCGGTGCGCGCGGTCGATGAATTCTTCCACTTCCTTGGTGGTGATGCCTTCCCGCAGGATGCTGGCGGCGGCGACGTGCACGGCCAGCGTCATGTCCATGGCGCGCTGCATCAGCGCGATTTCGGCGGCCGATTTGCGGGTGCGGCAGTGGGCGGTGACGCTGCGCGCGTTTTCCAGCGCATAGCCGTCGGCCAGCGGGCGGATGCCGTCGTAGATGAAGAAGGCGGCGCTTTCGCAGATGCCCACGCGCGGCGGCTGTGCGGGATTCGGCGCGATGCCCATGCGTTTCAGCACAGCGATGAATAGCGCGTAAGGACTTTCGTGCTCGTGCCAGCAATTGACTTCGCCTTCGACCAGCATGAAGTCCTTCAGCGTGCTTTCTTCGAAGGCCGGGGCGATGTATTCGACCGCGCCGTGCGCCGGCACGATGGCGCCGACCATGCGCTCGCTGGCGTACCATTTGGTGCCGGTGAAGTAGGTGAGGTTGGCGCCGGCGTTGATGTAGATGGCGGCGATGCCTTGTGCCTGCATATAGGCTTGTGCGCGGGCGATGCGCTGCAGATGTTCGTCTTTGCCGATCGGGACCGCGCCCGCCGTCATGTCCGATAAGGAGGCCAATGCCTCGTCCATGGTCTTTCCGCCTATAGTCATTTTTATATCCTGATGTTGGTTGCGAGGATCGCCCGCTTGAGCCTTCGATGATAGCAGGTCATGCGGCCGTAACACACCAATGTTATGTTGCCCGCTCTTCTGTTTCACACTTCAGGATCGTTCACATGTCGCCCAAAAAACTGCTGCTCCCTGTCGCTATCGCCATCATTCTGACCGTCGCCGCCTGCGGCGGCGACAACGCGCCGGTGAGCAGCGTGCCGCCGCTGCCGGCCGGCCGCTGGATCGCTGGCGATCTGCACACGCACACCACGCAATCGGCCGACGCCGATGTCAGCCAGACGCTGGAAAAAATTCTCGCCAAGGCCTTCACCACCTATGGCCTGGACTGGATGGCGGTGTCCAATCACCTGCGCGTTTCCACCCGCGATGAGAAGGGCGTCGCGCTGGCGACGTCGATTCCCATGTCACTCGGCGTCGAGCGCTACGAGATCCCGCGCGTGAAGGCGCTGCAGGCCGCCGGCACGTATGCCGACAAGTTGATCTTCTCCGGCTTTGAATGGGACATGCCGACCCACGACCATATCGGCGTCGGCATGTTCGACGGCGCCAATGCCAGCACCAAGGGTATGAAGGAATTCGAGTACCTGTTCACCACGCGCGACGCCGCCATGTTCGACGCCGCCGACGTGACGGCATGGAAGGCCAAGTACGGCGAGACCCGCTACAACAAGAGCGCCGACGATGCGCTGCAGGCGATCAATTGGCTCAAGCAGAATTATCCGGACACCAGCTACGCGGTGATCAATCATCCGTCGCGCAACAAGGGCAGCTACAGCATCGCCGACTTGCGCGCCTTCAACGACGCCGCGCCGAATATCATGTTTGCCATCGAGGGCATGGTCGGCAATCAGATGGAGCCGGATCGTGGCGGCTACACCGCCGCTTACACCGATGAGAATGCGCTGCTGCGCGTGTACGGCGGCGTCGATTATGTGGTGGCGAAGGTGGGCGGCCCGTGGGATGCGCTGCTGGGCGAAGGCCGCCGCATCTGGAACCTGACCGACTCCGATACCCACTTCAAGATCGTCGGCGGCAACAGCAGCGGTTATTTCCCCGGCGAGTATGCGAAGAACTATGTGTTCAACAGCGCCACCGGCGCGCCGGCCGCCAAGGATTTGCTGGCAGGGCTGCGTTCGGGGAAGATGTTCTCGGCCTACGGCGATTTGATTAACGCGCTCGATTTCAACCTGGCCAGCAAGGATGACCGCAAGGAGATGGGCGGCGAGCTGAAAGTGGTGGCCGGGGACAAGGTCAGCATCACCATCCGTTTCAAGACGCCGGCCAGGAACAATTACGAGAAGCCGGTCGACAGCGGCACCAGCGCCAACGTCAAGCCGGTGGTCGATCACGTCGATCTGATCGTCGGCGATGTCGGCGCCAAGGCCACGCCGGGTAGCGCGGCCTACAGCGTCGCCACCAATGCCAGCACCAGGGTGGTGAAGCGCTTCACCAGCGCCGACTGGAAGGTGGATGCGGACGGTTACTACAGCGTGACTTACGAAACCACCGCCAGCAAGAACCAGTACTTCCGCCTGCGCGGCACCAATCTGGGTCTCGATGTCGCCGGCTTGACGCAGGGCGGCGAGCCGCTGGCCGACCAGCGCACCGGCACCACCGACAACACCCAGCGCTTCAACGACATCAACGACCGTAACTACCGCAGCCTGTGGTTCTATTCGAACCCGGTGTTCGTTTCGCTGCGTTGATCACTTGGTCAGCAGGCTGACTTTGTCGAGCACGAAGGAGGTCTGCTTGGAGCGGTCTTCGCGCATGACGAAGGCCAGTGTGACGGTCTGGCCTTTGAAGGGCAGCAGGTCGAAATTGCGGATCTGGTAGCCGTCGGCCGGCGTCAGGTTGGTGTAGGTGGCCAGCGTCGACAGGGTGGCGCCGCCGCTGTTGCGCAGCGTGACCGTCATGCTGTCGTAGACGGTGTTGCTGGTTTCGTCGGTGTCGATGTGCAGCGCGAAGCTCAGTTGCGCGCTGGCGGCGGCGGCGGGGATGGCGACCCGCTGCGTCAGCGTTTCGGTGGCGCGCCGGCCGTTGCCGCCCAGCCAGGCGTAGCGCGTGCCCTCGTAGGGCGCCTGGTCGGGATGCGCGCCGATGACGGCGGTGCTGCCGCTCCAGCCGGTGGCGCCGCTTTCGAAGCCGCCGTTGGTCACGCGTTCGACGGCCTGGCCACCGCCGCCACCGCCGCCGCCGCCGCCGTCACCCTCGTCGATGTCGGCGCCGACGTTGATGGCGGCGTAGGCGCGTTGCACGGCGATGGCTTCCTTGGAGGCGGCGCCGTACAGTTCCTGCGCCGCCTGCAGCACCTTGTTGCGGGCGTCGGCGTAGTTGGTCGACGAGGTGAACTTGGTGGTCAGCGCCTTGAACCAGATGCGGTAGGCCTTGTCGCTGCCGATGCCGCTCATGGCCGCCGGCGTGCGCACCAGGTAGGGGCTGTGGTAGTCGCTGGACGCGTCGGCGCTGGAACCCTGGGCCAGGAAGTAGAACATGCGGTTGTTGGGGCCGCTCGAATAGTGGACGTCGAGGTTTTTCAGGTTGCTGCTCCAGGCGTCCGGGCTGCGGCCGTCCTTGCTCGGCTTGTACATCCAGCGCAGCGGCTGGCCGCTGCGGCTGATCTCGCGCCCGGTCATCCAGTCGTTGCCGGCCGCCGGGATGCTGGTGCCGGTGCCGCCGGCGCGGGCGTAGGCTTCCACCATGTCGCCGCCGATGTCGGAGTTCGATTCGTTGAGGCCGCCCGATTCGCCGGCGTAGATCAGGTCGGCCGTGGCGGCGGTGACGCCGTGCGACATTTCGTGGCCGATGACGTCGATCGCGCCCAGGCTGAGGAAGCTGTCGCCGTCGCCGATGTACATGCAATGGCAGCTGTCGTCGTAGAAGGCGTTGTCGTAGGCGGTGCCGACGTGGGCGGCGATGTAGGTGGCGGTGTTGTTGCCGTCGAGCGCGTGCCAGCCCAGCACGTTCTTGTTGGCGTCGTAGGTGTTCATCAGGCCCCACAGGGCGTTGACGGCGGCGGTCTGGCCGTTGGCGTTGCTGGTGCTGCCGCCGTTGTATTGCTGGCCGTCGCCCCAGGTGTTGCTGGCGTTGCTGTAGACGGCACCGGGGTCGGGGTTGTTGGGCGAGCTGTGGTTGGCGTTGGTGACGGCCATGGCGCCGAAGCGCCCGCCGGTGCCGCGCGCCGGGTCGAGCATCTGGAAGCCGCCGGCGGCGGCCGAGGTGCTGATCGGCACCTGGCCGTTGTACTGGCTGTTGCCGATGCCGGTGACGGTCTGCAGCGCCGGCCATTTGGCGAGGATGGCGCCGCTGCGGGCGTCGACGATCAGATCGTAGTAGACCAGCTTGCCGTCCTGGGCCATGCGCAGCTGCACCAGGTAGGCCAGGGCGTAGCGCTCGACCACTTCCTCGACGTCGAGCGCGTTGAGTTGCGACTCGGGCTTGTTGGCGGCGGCGGCGGTGCGCGCGCTGCGCATCAGCGGGTAGAGCAGCAGCTCGGCGCGCGGCGGCCAGCGGTGCACGGCGGACGGCGCGACCGCGCCGGGCGGCGCGCCGATGACGGCCTGCACGGCGGCGGCGATGGCGGCGTCGCTGCTGAGCGCGGGCGTGAGCTCGGCCGGCGTGGGCAGCGGCGCGGCGGCGGGGATGGTAGGGATGGCCGGTGCGGCCACGCCGCCGGTGCTGCTGCGCGGCAGCGTGCCGCCGGGGCGGCGGTCGGTGGCCGAGACGCTGAGGATGGCGCCGCCGGCGTCGGTGACCACCACCGATTCCGAGCCGAACACGCGCAGGCCCTTGTAGGTGTGCTGGGCGCGGGTGATCTTCTGGCCGACCACGCCCGGGTGTTCGCTGCTGATGCGGTAGCTGTAGTCGGCCACCAGGCCGGCGCGGGCCGGGCCGAGGCCGGCGTCGAGCGCCTGCAGGCGCGCGATCAGGCTGGCTTGTTGCTGCGGGGTGGCGGCGACGACCGGGGCCGCCATCAGCGGCGCGGCGGTGGCCAGCAGGGGCGCCAGGACGAGGCCGGTGGCCAGGAGTAGGGTGCGTGGGTTCATGTCATCCTCCGTTGGGTAGATGACTTCACGCTAAAGCGCCGGCGCTGCGGCGTACTGTGCCAGATCAAACAGCGGGCAGATCGGCGCCGCGCGGATGGCGGCGCCGGGAGGGACTTACTTCAGTTGTTCGCGCACGCGGGCGATGGCCTGGCGCACCTGGTTGGGGGCGGTGCCGCCGACGTGGTCGCGCGCGGCCACCGAGCCTTCCAGGGTCAGCACGGCAAACACGTCGTCGCCGATCAGGTCGGAGTAGGCGCGCAGTTGCTCCAGCGTCATTTCGGCCAGGTCGATCTTGAGGTCGTCGCAGGCGCGCACGGCGTGGGCCACCGCTTCGTGGGCGTCGCGGAACGGCAGGCCCTTCTTGACCAGGTAGTCGGCCAGGTCGGTGGCGGTGGCGTAGCCCTGCAGCGCGGCCGCGCGCATATTGTCCGGCTTGACCGAGATGCCGCCGGCCATGTCGGCGAAGATGCGCAAGGTGTCGACCAGGGTGTCGACCGTGTCGAACAGCGGTTCCTTGTCTTCCTGGTTGTCCTTGTTGTAGGCCAGCGGCTGGCCCTTCATCAGGGTCAGCAGGCCCATCAGGTGGCCGAACACGCGGCCGGTCTTGCCGCGCGCCAGTTCCGGCACGTCCGGGTTTTTCTTTTGCGGCATGATCGAGGAACCGGTGCAGAAGCGGTCGGCGATGTCGATGAAGCCGACGCGCGGGCTCATCCAGATGATCAGCTCTTCCGACATGCGCGACACGTGCATCATGATCAGCGAGGCGGCGGCCGTGAATTCGATGGCGAAGTCACGGTCGGAGACGGCGTCGAGCGAGTTGTGGCAGACGTCGTCGAAGCCCAGCGTCTGGGCCACGCGCAGGCGGTCGATCGGGAAGGTGGTGCCGGCCAGCGCGGCCGCGCCCAACGGCAGGCGGTTGACGCGCTTGCGGGCGTCGGCCATGCGCTCGGCGTCGCGGCCGAACATTTCGACATAGGCCAGCATGTGGTGGCCGAAGGTGATCGGCTGCGCCACCTGCATGTGGGTGAAGCCGGGCAGGATGGTGTCGGCGTTCTTTTCGGCCAGGTCGGTCAGGGCGCTGCGCAGCGCGTGCAGCAGGGCCAGCACGTCGTCGATGGCCGAACGCACGTACAGGCGGATGTCGGTGGCCACCTGGTCGTTGCGCGAGCGGCCCGTGTGCAGGCGCTTGCCGGCGTCGCCGACCAGCTCGGTCAGGCGTTTTTCGATGTTCAGGTGGACGTCTTCCAGGTCGAGCAGCCATTCGAAGCTGCCGGCGTCGATTTCGGCGCCGATCTGCGCCATGCCGCGCTCGATCTCGGCGCGGTCGGCGGCGCTGATGATGCCTTGCGCGGCCAGCATTTCGGCGTGCGCCAGCGAGCCCTGGATGTCGGCCTTGGCCAGGCGCTTGTCGAAGAACACCGAGGCGGTGTAGCGTTTGACGAGGTCGGAAACCGGTTCGCTGAAGCGGGCCGACCAGGCTTCGGCTTTTTTGGAGAATTGTGCAGTCATAGTCAAATAGTGTGGGTGCGCGTAGGATCAACAGCGATTATAAACCGCGATCTGCACTAAAATACGTCAACCTTGTCTTTTTGATTATGGAAAACATGAGCAAGCTGCACATCAGCACCGACCGCGAGGCGCTCGACGTCCCCCTGATCCATACCTTCCTGAGCGAGCGCTCGACCTGGGCCATCGGCATTCCGCGCGCCACGGTGGAGCGGGCCATCACCAATTCTCTGTGTTTCGGCGCGTATCTCAATGGCCGGCAGGTCGGGTTCGCCAGGGTGACCACTGACCGCGCCACCTTCGCCTATCTGGCCGATGTGTTCGTGGTGGAGGAGGAGCGCGGCAAGGGCATCGGCAAGGCGCTGCTGGAGGCGGTGCTGGCGCATCCGGACCTGCAGGGCTTGCGCCGCTTCATGCTGGCCACCAGCGACGGCCACGAACTGTACGCCCGCTACGGCTTCACCGCCCCGTCCCGCCCGGCAACGCTGATGGAACGCTACTTCCCGAATATTTACGCGAATTGATGATGTTGACCAGGGAGGAGGCGCCGGCGATCCCGTATAGGGGTTGCGGTGCTCCTCCCGCGTCAATGCCTCGTTTTGTCTCGTTTTGCCTCGCGAAATGCCTCGTTTTCTTTCGCACGCACAGAACTTCCCTCTGGGGCGACGGTCTAAATGTAACAAACGAGGCATTCGAAGAGGCAAAATGAGTACAAACGAGGCATTCGCCGTGGAGGTACACCCAAGGGTATATACGGAACTGTGCGATGCGCTATGGAAGCAGCGCGACTTGCGCGCGCCGGGCGATATCGCCACCATCGCCATCAAGGAATGGCTGGCCCGCAATACCGGCCGTCCGGTGGAACGCGGCTATCAATGGAAACAGCTATTCTTGCCGCACGGCACACGCCTGCGCATCACCCACGCGCGTGTTTGCCACTACGCCCAAGTGGAAGGCGACCTGCTGATCGCCGAAGGAAAAATCGTCACGCCGCGCAGCTGGGCCAACCAGGTTTGCGGCGGCGTGCGCAACGCCTGGCGTGACATCTGGATCAAGCGCCACTACACCGAATTGTGGATGCGCGCCAGCGACTGGCGCACCGGCGAAATGGCCAACCCGCGCCGGCCGGCGGTGGAACGGCGGCGGCATGCGCGCCGCCGCCTCGATTGATGGCCGCGGCGCTATCGACTACCTGGACTACCTGGACTACTGCCAGTTCATCAGGCACGGCGGCACCAGCAGCGCCAGCGCCAGCACCGCGTAGATCAGTTGCAGCGGAATCATCCACTTGGCCCAGGTGATCCATGGAATGCGCGCCAAGGCCAGCACGCCGACGGTGATGCCGGAGGTCGGGATCATCGGCGTGGTGAACTCGCCGAATTGGAACGCCAGGATCGCGGTCTGGCGCGTCACGCCCACCAGATCGGCCAGCGGCGCCATGATCGGCATGGTCAGCGCGGCCTGGCCGCTGCCCGAATGGATGAAGAAGTTGATCACGGTCTGGATGCCGAACATCTTCCACGCCGCGAACACCGGATGCGCCGACTGCACCAGCGGCATCAGCTCATGCAGCATGGTATCGATGATGTGCGCATCGCGCGCCAGCACCAGGGTGCCGCGCGCCAGCGCGATCACCAGCGCCGTGCCCACCAGATCGCGCGCGCCCTGCATGAAGCCCTCGACGATCTGGGTCGAATCGAGCCGCCCCACCAGCCCGATGACGATGGCCATGGTCAGGAACAGCGCGGCGATTTCATCGATATACCAGTCGTAGTGCACCACCCCGGCCACCATCACCACCAGCGCGCCGGCGAAGATCCACAGCACCAGCTTGTGGCGCGCGGTCATACCGTGGAAGTCGGCCACGCCGCCCGCCGGCAGGTCCTTGCGCTTTTCCAGGTCCAGCGCATAGGTCGGGCTGAGCGCGGGATTCTTCTTCACGCGCGCCGCGTACCACATCAGGAACAGCACGGTCACCGTGGTGGCGATGGCCCACACGATCAAGCGGTAGCCCCAGCCGGAAAACACCGGCACGCCGGCGATGCCCTGGGCGATGCCGACATTGAAGGGATTCAGAAACGCCGCCGAAAAGCCCACCTGCGAGCCAAGGAAGGGAATCGAAACGCCGGTCACGGTGTCATAGCCCAGCGCCAGCGCCAGCGGCACGAAGATCAGAATAAACGGTATGGCCTCCTCGTTCATGCCGAAGGTGGCGCCGCCGATCGAGAACATGGTGACGAACACCGGAATCAGCGCCTTCTGGATGAAGACCGAACTTTCGTGCGCCTTGGCCAGCGACTTGATCATCGAGTCGATGGCCTCGGTCTTTTGCAGCACGGCAAACGCACCGCCGACGATCAGCACGAAGCCGATGATCTGGGCGGCCTCGACGAAGCCCTTGATCGGCGCCTTCATCAGCGCCACCAGTCCCTGCGGCGCGCTGGCGATGTAGTGGAAGCTGTCCGGGTTGATCAGCTGCTTGCCGTTGACCAGATGCGTGTCGTACTTGCCGCCCGGCACCAGCCACGTTGCCGTGGCAATCAGCGCCAGAATAATAAACAGCAGAACAAAGGTATGCGGGAGTTTGAATTTTTTATTAGTCATCATGCGCTCAGCAGGTCGCCCTCACGATAAGCCTTGGCGCCGGCGACCTTGCCGACGTTCATGCCGCGGATCACATGGCGGTGCGCGCTGCGCGCGAAGAACACGCCGTCCACCGCCGCGCGCAGCACCGTGGTCTCGCCGCTGACCGGGTCGATCAGGTCGGCCAGCGCATCGCCGGCCGCCACTTGCGCGCCCAGTTCGCGCGTGTAGATCAAAATGCCGGCATGCGGCGCGTACACCGGCTCCACGCCTTCGAGCGGCGTGGCCGCGCACAGCGGCGCCGGCAGCACGGCGGCGGCGGCCTGCGCGGCGGCGTCGCCCGCGTGCAGCACGCCTTGCAGCGTGAGGAATTGCAGCAGGCCCGCGGCGTCCTTGCGCGCCAGCTCGTAGCTGACCTCCATCTCGCCGCGCAGCTCGACCGTGGTCGACAGGCAGGCCGGCGGGATCGGGAACTGATGTTCAAAGTGCTTGTCGAGATCCCACCACA
The DNA here is from genome assembly GCF_054461335.1 of Duganella paludis. NCBI lineage: Bacteria > Pseudomonadati > Pseudomonadota > Betaproteobacteria > Burkholderiales > Oxalobacteraceae > Duganella > Duganella paludis. The sequence continues at coordinate 2,149,004 of NZ_CM136922.1, read as the reverse complement.
GGCGGCTGCAGGCTTCGTCGAACGGTTCGCCGCCGGCCTCGAACGCCAGCAAGGTGGCGTGCGAGCCGAGGATGGCCGACAGCGGCGCGATGGCCTCGGCCAGCGGCGTCCCGGCATAAATATGCAGCACCGCCTCGTTGTCGCAATGCAGGTCGAGCACGATGTCGGCGTCGATCGCCAGGGTCATCAGGGTTTTCTTCAGCGTTTCCGCGTCGGTGGCCGGCTTCCAGTCGGCGATCGAAGCGCGTGCGTGCTCGCGGATCAGCGCCACGTTGGCGGCCGCGTCCTGCGTCAATTTGCCTTCGAGCGACTTCTTGAGGTCGTTCGCCACGTGCTTGTAGGCGCGGTTGAAGTTGACGCCGGTGGTCAGGTCGAAGCGGCCGAAGGCGGCGCCGTGGATGGCCTGCGCCAGGCCGATCGGATTGGCCGCCGGCACCAGGATGATCTCGCCTTTGATCTTGCCGGCCGCCTCCAGCGCCGTCAGCTCGGTGCGCAGGAATTGCGCCACCAGCATGCCCGGCACCTCGTCGGCGTGCAGCGAGCCCTGGATATACACCTTCTTGCCGGCGCCCGGCGTGCCGAAGTGGAAACTGGTGAGCGCATACGCGGCGTTGGCGTGCGCGCCCGAGAGCGGATGAGTGATGGCTTGCATGGCGTGCCCTGCGTGTTCGTAAAGCATTGAGTATGTAGCACTATTTTCACAAAGTAAATCGTCCACTGGCGAAAGGCGGCGTGCTTTCTTGAGTTTTAGGCTACATGTGCGTACAGTTAGCTGAAATGAATTATTTACATATCGAACATCGGGGAGAGAATATGGGTGCAATGCGGAACATCACCATGCGGCGCGCGGTGCGCCTGGCGCTCGGCGCCGGCCTGGCGGCCGGCGTCTTCGGCCTGTCCGGCCAGGCGGCCGCCCAGAGCAACGACAGCGCCGTGGCCGCCGTGCCGGCCGCGCCGCTGCCGCGCGTGGAAATCACCGGCTCGGCCATCAAGCGCATCGAGTCGGAAACCGCCTTGCCGGTGCAGGTCATCACGCGCGAGGAGATCGACAAGGTCGGCGTCACCACCGCCAGCGAAATCCTGGCCCGGCTGTCGGCCAACGTCGGCGGCCTGACCGACGGCGTCTCGATCACCGACGGCAAGGACCAACGCGGCTTCAACAGCGCCAACCTGCGCGGCATCGGCACCTCCTCGACCCTGGTGCTGCTGAACGGCCGCCGCATGGCCAACTTCGCCTCGCCCGGCGACGACACCGGCGTCGACCTCAACAACATCCCGGCGGCCGCCATCGCCCGCGTCGAAGTGCTGCTCGACGGCGCCTCGGCGCTGTACGGCACCGACGCCATCGGCGGCGTGATCAACTTCATCACGCGCAAGGACTTCCAAGGCGTCGAAGTCAACGCCTACGGCCTGAAAACCCGCGAAGGCGGCGCCGGCAAGCGCACCGCCAGCCTGACCGCCGGCACCGGCGACCTGTCCAAGGACGGCTACAATGTGTTCGCCGTGCTCGACTTCCAGCGCACCGACGCCCTGAGCACGGCCCAGCGCAGCTTCATCAACGACCTGCACATCGCCGAGCGTCTGCCGCACCTGCTGTCGGGCATCACCTCGCCGGCCAACATCCGCCTCACCAGCGGCCAGCGCGACTACCTGAACGACCACGGCTTCACCCTCAACGGCAAGCCGCTGACCAACCGCACCATCAACCTGTCGATCCCGACCTGCTCGGCCCCGGCCAACGTCTACCTGCCCAACGGCACCGGCGGCGTCGACGCCTGCACCTACAACTACATGGGCGACACCGAGCTGTATCCGAAATCGGAAAAGGCCAACCTGCTGTCGCGCGGCGTGCTGCAACTGAACAGCGAGAACCAGCTATACGCCGAAGTGGCGCTGAGCCGCTCGAAAACCTGGTACGCGGCCTCGTCGGCGCGCATCAACGGCGTCTACATCGACTACAGCCGCATCCCGGCCCTGGCCGGCTACGACCTCGGCGGCGAGGAGGCCGGCGACGACGGCGAAGTCGAGCTGCGCCTGCGCCTGAGCGAGGCCGGCCGCCGCACCTCCGAGCTGATCAGCGAAAGCCAGCGCTACGTGCTCGGCTGGACCGGCAGCCACAACGGCTGGGACTACGACGTCGGCTTCAACCACAGCGTCAACGTGGTCAAGGACCGCGACACCCACGGCTACCTGCTGCGCGACAAGCTCGAAGAAGGCATCCAGAGCGGCCTGATCAACCCGTTCGGCCCGTCCAGCCAGGCCGGCCTGGACTTGATCAACAGCATCCAGGTCAACCAGGAAGTGCGCCACGCGCGCGGCACCATGGACTCGCTCGACGGCAAGCTGTCGCACGCGGTCGGCACGCTGGCCGGCGGCGATGCCATGCTGGCCGTCGGCGCCGAGGTGCGGCGCGAGAAGACCGACTACAACCCGTCGGCCCTGCTGATGAGCGACAACATCAACAACGACCCGGCGCCCGACGGCGGCCAGGCCACCAGCTACGCGCGCAACGTCAAGGCGGTGTTCGGCGAACTGCTGCTGCCGCTCACCAAGCAGATCGAAGCGCAGGTGTCGGCCCGCTACGACCACTACCAGGTGGTGGGCGGCGCGGCCAGCCCGAAAATCGGCCTCAGCTACATGCCGACCAAGAGCATGCTGTTCCGCGCCTCGGCCGGACGCGGCTTCCGGGCGCCGTCGATGACCGACCTGTACCGCCCGATGCAGGTGCGCGGCATGGCCATCCTGCCCGACCCGGTGTACTGCGCCACGGTCGACAACAACTACGCCGACTGCGCCGAGGCGTGGGAGACCCACCGCTACTCGAACCCCAACCTGAAACCGGAGCGCAGCCGCCAGGCCTCGGTCGGCATGGTGCTGCAGCCGAGCAAGCAGGTGATGCTGTCGCTCGACTACTGGACCATCAAGCGCACCGACCTGATCGCCGAAATCGGCGACGACGTGCTGCTGGCCAACACCACCAAGTACGCCGACCTGATCCACCGCGACGAAGACCTGTACATCGAGTACATCGACCTGTACAAGGAAAACCGCGGCGCCCAGAAGGCTTCGGGCCTGGACTTGACGATCGACTACAAGGGCGTGAAAACCTTCCTCGGCAACTTCGGCGGCCGCCTGTCGGGCACCTACGTCACCGATTCCAAGCTGCAGAACGAGAAGGGCGGCGCCTATATCAGTAACCTGGGCCGCTTCGTCACCGACGGCGTGGTGCAGCGCTGGCGCCATTCGATCAACCTGGACTGGGACTACGGCCCGTTCGCCGCCACCCTGGCCAACACCTATTCGAGCGGCTACCAGGACCAGAACTCGGCCATCAACCTCGACGACGGCAGCGTGGTCGCGCCCAACCGCGTCAGTTCCTACTCGCTGTGGGACCTGACCGGCAGCTGGCAGGCGACCAAGGCGATCAAGGTGCGCGCCGGCGTGCAAAACCTGGCCGACAAGGCGCCGCCGTACTCGAACCAGGCCTACCACTTCATTTCCGGTTACGACCCGACTTACACCGATGTGCGCGGCCGCCGCCTCTACGCCAGTGTCAATTACGCGTTCAAGTAATTACAACGCGGTAATTTACACCGCAAGTAATGCGGTTTTAAGCAATTGCTTGGTATCATCTGGCATTGGGCAGGCATCATCGGAAGGGGAACATGAAAGTAACGGGTTTGACGCTGGTGCGACTGGGCATGCGCTGGTGCATGCTATGGCTGCTGCTGGCGGCCGGCGCCGCGCAGGCGGCCACCACCACGCCGGTGACGCCTGTCCCCAAGGTCGTGGTGCCGGGCAAGAGCATCAAGCCGGCCAAGGCGGTGCCGCCACCGAAACCGGTGCTGGCGCCGCCGGCGGGCAATCTGGTCATCATCGGCGGCGGCCTGCGCACCGAGAACGCCGAGGTCTGGCAGCGCATCGTGCAGCTGGCCGGCGGCAAGGGCGCGCGCATCGGCGTGTTCGGCTCGGCCTCGATCAACCCGGAAAACGCGGCCCAGGCCACGGTCAACAAGCTCAACCAGTACGGCGCCCAGGCCTTCGCCATCCCGCTCGGCGTCACCTGGCCCAATAGCGACTACCGCAAGGCCGCCGAAGACCCGGAAGTGGTGGCGGCCATCCACTCGGCCACCGGGATTTACTTCACCGGCGGCGACCAGGCCCGCATCACGCGCGCGCTGGTGCGCCCGGACGGCAGCCACACGGCCGCGCTGGACGCGGTGTGGGACGTCTACCGCGACGGCGGCGTGCTGGCCGGCTCCTCGGCCGGCGCCGCCATCATGAGCACCACCATGTTCTACGACGCCAAGTCCACGCTCGACATGCTGAAACAGGGCGTCAACGACGGCCACGAGATCGCGCCAGGCCTGGGCTTCATCGGCGAGGACGTGTTCGTCGACCAGCACTTGCTGGTGCGCGGCCGCTTCGCGCGCATGATCCCGGTGATGCTGAAGAAGGGTTACCAGGTCGGCCTCGGCATCGACGAAAACACGGCGATGATCGTCAACGCCCGCCGCGACGTCGAGATCATCGGCTACAGCGGCGCGCTGCTGCTGGACTTGTCGGCGGCGATCACCGATCGCGGCATCAAGGGCTTCAATATCTCCAACGCCACCATCAGCTACCTGGACCGGGGCGACAAGTTCAACCTGGTCACGCGCGAATTCACGCCGTCGCCGGACAAGGCCGACAACAAGCTCGACCCGAACCAGCCCGACACGCGCGAGCCGGTCTACACCAACGATATTTTGGGCAACAACGCGGTGCTGGACCTGATGGTCAACCTGATCGACAACGCCCAGCAGGACGCCATCGGCATCGCCTTCGGCAACCCGCGCGACTTCAACCCGGAGCTCGGCTTCGAGTTCCGCTTCAGCAAGACCATCAACAGCGTCGGCTACAGCTCGACCGAGGTCGAGGCGTATTCCGTGCTCAAGCTGCGCATGGACATCCGGCCGATCCAGCTGCAGCAGCCGCTGTACCGCTACCGCTAGCGTGGCTTGAGGTATATTAACGGGACGGCGCCGCAGCATGCGGGCCGTCCCGTTTTTCTTTGGAGCCCGTTATGCGGATGCTGTTCCGATTCCTGTTCCACGCCGCGCTGATGCTGGCCGTGCCGCTCGGCGCGGCCGCCGGCCCCACGGCCGCCAAGCCGGCGCCGACGGCCGCTGCGCCGGCGACGCCCGCAGCGGCTGCAAGCGCGACGAAAGCGGCGACTGCGACGACGACGGCCGGCGCAGCCACTGCGTCCGGCGTAAGCGCTGCGGCGCCGGCCGATGCCGCGCGCGGCGCACTCGTCATCATCGGCGGCGGCCTCAAGCCCGACAACGACGCGGTCTGGCAGCGCATCGTCCAACTGGCTGGCGGTCCCGGCGCCAGGATCGCCGTGTTCGCCTCGGCGGCGGCCGATCCCGCCCCGGTGGCGGCCGCCATCGTCGGCTATTTGAACCGCTACGGCGCCGACGCCTTCCAGATCCCGCTGGCGGTCAAGCTGGCCGACAGCGACTACCGCAAGGCCGCCGACGACCCGCTGCTGGCCGACGCCGTGCGCGGCGCCGGCGGCGTGTACTTCTCCGGCGGCGACCAGGCCCGCATCACGCAAGCACTGGTGCGCGCAGACGGCAGCCGCAGCGCCGTGCTGGACGCCGTGTGGGAGGTCTACCGCAAGGGCGGCGTGGTGGCTGGCAACAGCGCCGGCGCCGCCGTCATGAGCAGCACCATGTTCTACGCGCCGAAAACCGTGTTCGCCACCCTGCGCGGCGGCGTGCGCGAGGGCGAGGAAATCGCCCCCGGCCTCGGCTTCATCGGCGAAGACGTGTTCGTCGACCAGCACTTCCTGGTGCGCGGCCGTTTCGCCCGCATGATCCCGGCCATGCTCAAGAAAGGCTATAAATATGGCCTCGGCATCGACGAAAACACCGCCATGGTGATCGACGCCGGCCGCCGGGTCGAAATCGTCGGCAGCAAGGGCGCGCTGCTGGTCGACCTCACGCGCGCCACCACCGACGCCGCCAGCGCCGGCTTCAACGTCAGCAACGCCGTCATCAGCTATCTCGACCGGGGCGACCTGTACGACCTGAATACGCATATTTTCACACCGTCCGAGGCCAAGGCCGCGGGCAAGCTGGGCGCGCGCCGCGACCTGGTGGCCGACCCGGTGTTCTCGTCCGACATCCTGGGCCGCAACGCGCTGGTGGAGCTGATGGAAAGCCTGATGCACAACCGCCGCAGCGAAGCGATCGGCATCGCCACCAGCGGCCGCAACTCGCCGCTGCCGGAGCTGGGCTTCCAGTTCACGCTGAGCAAAACGCGCGACAGCGTCGGCTACGCGGCGGTGGCGCCGTACAGCACCTCCATCCTGCGCATGCGGCTCGACATCCGCCCGCTCGACATCGGCCAGTCGCTCGGCACGCACTAGGCCGGCCCGCCACCGCCCACCGCCGCCTGGCACCGTCCGCCGCCGCCGCCGCCGCCGCCGCCGCCGCCGTCATTCCCGCGCAGGCGGGAATCCATAGACCGCCTGCGTACCCGCTCAGCATGGGCTCCCGCCTGCGCGGGAGCGACGCGGCGGTTTACAATGGCGGTCACTTTTCAACCGACCGCAGGACTCCCATGATCCGTCACCTTGTCTCGCTGCTCGCGCTGTGCGCCTGCACCGCCTCCGCCCTGGCCGCGCAGCCGGCGACCATCCGCCTCGACTACCTCCACAGCGGCAACGCCCTCGACGAGCACTACGCCATCGAACGCGTGGTGGTCGAACCGCTGCCATGGCCCGGTAACATGGCCCAGACCATCGACACCAGCAATCGCGGCAACAACATGGTCGAAGTGGTGGACGCCAAAACCGGCAAGCTGCTCTACTCGCGCGGCTTCTCGACGATTTTCGCCGAATGGCGCAGCACCGAGGAAGCCGCGCGCACCAATCGCGGCTTCCAGGAATCGGTACGCTTCCCGCGCCCCGAGCAGCCGGTCAAGGTCCGCATCCTCAAGCGCGATGAACGCAACCTGTTCTCGGTGGTCTGGACCGCCGACGTCGACCCCAACGCCATGGACGTGATCCGCAAGCAGCCGCCGGCGCCGGTCAAGCCGATCGGCATCCGCGTCAACGGCCCATCTGAAGACAAGGTCGACCTGCTGATCGTCGGCGACGGCTACACCAAAGCCGACATGAAAAAATTCGAAGCGGCCGCGCGCCGCCTGGCCGACCACCTGTTCGACACCTCGCCGTTCAAGGAGCGCGCCAAGGACTTCAACGTCTGGGCCATCGCGCTGCCGACCAGCGAATCGGGCGTCTCGCGTCCCTCGACCGGCAGTCACAAGGAATCGGCGCTGGGCACCCGCTACGACATCTTCGGCAGCGAGCGTTATGTGCTCACCACCGACAACCGCGCCCTGCGCGAGCTGGCGCAATACGCGCCGTATGAATTCATCGAAATCCTGGTGAACAACGACACCTACGGCGGTGGCGGCATCTTCGGCCAATTCAGCACGGCGGCGGCCGACAACGACTGGGCCAACTACCTGTTCGTGCACGAATTCGGCCACCACTTCGCCGGCCTGGCCGATGAGTACTACACCTCGCCCGTGGCCTACGCCACCGGCGGCGAGCGCCGCGAGCCGTGGGAGCCCAACGCCACCGCGCTGCAAGACCCGGCCAATCTGAAATGGAAAAAATTCACCAAGGCCGGCACGCCGCTGCCGACGCCATGGCCGAAAGCGACCTATGAGACGGCCTCGCGCGCCTACCAGAAGGAACGCGCCGCACTGCGCGCCAACAACCGCCCGGAGTCGGAGATGAGCGCCCTGTTCCACAAGGATCTGCAGCAGAGCAGCGCGCTGTTCTCGGCCGATCCGCACCGCCATGAGGTGGGCGCCTTCGAAGGCGCGAACTACGAAGCGACCGGCTACTACCGGCCCGAGATGCAGTGCATTATGTTCGACCGCAGCGATAAATTCTGCTCGGTGTGCGCGGACGCCATCACCACCATCATCGACCTGTACTCGCAGCCGAAAAAATAATCAGCGCTTGCGCGGCGCCGCGCGGGCCTGCAACAGGTGCGCGCTGGCGCGGCGCACCATGTCGCAGAAATATTCGGCCGCCGGCGTCAACGGCAAATCGCCGCGCCGCACGATGCAGATCGGCGCCGCCGGCAACGGCTCCTTTACCTTGATGATATCGAGCGCATTGCGCGTGATCTCGAAATCTGCCCACTGCACCGGCAGCATCAACAGCAGATCGGAATAGGCGATGGCGGTGATATACGTCAGCGTCGAATGCGCGCGCAGCACCAGTTTAGGCGCCGGCAGCCCATGCTGCGCAAACAGCGGCCCCAGTTCCTCGTAGGCCTTGTGCGTGACCGAGGTGGTGGCCCATTCCGCATCCTTCAAATCCTTCAACGACTTCGCCCCGCTCAGCGGATGGCCGCGCCGGCACATGATCACGCGCGTGTTGTCGAACAGCTTCTCGACGATCAGGTCCGAGCCGGGCGGCAGGTCCGGCGCCGGGCCGATGTAGCAATCGAGCGTGCCGCTCTTCAGCAGCGGCTCGGCGTTGGGGAACACGCCGTCGCGCAAATCCATCACCACGTGCGGATAGCGCGCGCGGAACTCCTTCAGCGCATACGGGAACAGCGCGATGTGCGGCACGGTCGACATGCACACCTGCAGCGTGCCGGCGGTGTCGCCCTGCAGCTGGGCGATCTCCTCGTGCGCGCGCCGCACCTCGCTGCTGATGGTGCGGGCGCGCACCAGGAAGCGCTGGCCGGCCTGGGTCAGCACCACGCCGCGCGCGCCGCGCTCGAACAGCGTCACGCCCAGTTCGTGCTCCAGCTCCTGCATGCTGCGGGTGAGCTGCGGCTGGCTCACGTCGAGGTGGCGCGCGGCCGCGCGCACGCTGCCCTGGTCGGCGATGGCCAGCAAATTGCGGATTTGATGTAATTTCATGGTGATACGATTCTAGTATCACTCGCCACATTTTGTCATCTTTTGTGATCGCTCCCCGCTGGCTAGACTTGGTTTCATAAGAGCTAGCAAGGAGACACACATGCAACAGGCAAGCACATATTCGACCGAAGTGCTGATTATCGGCGCCGGGCCGGCCGGACTGGCGCTGGCGATCGAACTCGGTTCGCGGGCGATTTCCTGCATCGTCATCGAGCGCAATGAGCGCGTCGGCGCCGCGCCGCGCGCCAAAACCACCAACGTCCGCACCCGCGAACACCTGCGCCGCTGGGGCATCGCCGGCAAGCTGGCGGCGGCTTCGCCGCTGGGCCTCGACTATCCGTCCGACGTGATGTTCGTGACGCGGCTGGGCGGCTATCCGCTGGCGCGCTTCGACAACGCCTTCAACTGCGCGCCGGAGCGCAATGCCCTGTATTCCGAACACGCGCAGTGGATTCCGCAGTACACGCTGGAGAAGGTGCTCAAGGAGCATGCGCAAAGCCTGCCCGGCGTGCAGTTCCGCTTTCTCACCGAGCTGGAATCGTTCGAGCAGGATGGGCGCGGCGTGCGCGCGGTGGTGCGCAGCGTGGGCGCAGGTGGTGGCAACGGCGACGGCGGCGGCGAGCGCCGCGAAACCATCACCAGCCACTACATCGTCGGCGCCGACGGCGCCCGCAGCACGGTGCGCACGGCCATCGGCGCCAAGATGGAAGGCAGCTACGGTCTGTCGCGCAACTACAACATCGTGTTCCGCGCGCCGGGCCTGGCGGCCGCCCATCCGCACGGCAAAGCCATCATGTACTGGCAGATAAACGCCGACACGCCTAGCCTGATCGGCCCGATGGACGTCGACGACACCTGGTTCTTCATGCCGACCGGCGTGCCGAACGACTTCAAGGTCACCGACGCCGAAGCGGCGGCGCTGATCCGCAAGGCCACCGGCATCGACCTGCCGTACGAAATCAAGAGCACCGACGAATGGGTGGCCAGCCGCCTGATCGCCGACAAGTACCAGGACCGGCGCGCGCTGCTGGTGGGCGACGCCTGCCACCTGCATCCGCCGTTCGGCGGCTACGGCATGAACATGGGCGTGGCCGACAGCGTGGACCTGGGCTGGAAGCTGGCCGCCGTGCTGCGCGGCTGGGGCGGGCCGGCGCTGATCGGCAGCTATGAAGCCGAGCGCCGTCCGGTGCACCAGCGCGTGATGGACGAAGCGGTGGCCAACCATGCGGTGCTGGGCAAGCAGCTGACGCAGGACGGCAGCGAGGACGACGGCCCGCACGGCGTCAAGCTGCGCGCCCAGATCGGCGCCGCCATCCGCGAGGTGAAAGGGCGTGAATTCAATACGCTGGGCGTGGTGCTGGGCTCCCACTATCACGGCTCGTCCATCGTGGTCGCCGACGACAGCGCGCCGCCGCCGGCGCAGGTGCACCAGGCCACGCCGTCGGCCTGTCCCGGTTCGCTGGCGCCGCACGCCTGGCTGGCCGACGGCAGTTCGCTGTACGACGGCTTCGGTCCCGGCTACTCGCTGCTGGCCACCGGCGGCTGGAACGCGGCCGACCTGCTGCAAGCCCGGCGCGACGCCGCCGACACCGGCCTGCCGCTGACGGTGTGCCAGCCCGGCGCCAATGCCAACAGCGACGCCGCCGCGCTGCCCGAACTCTATCAAGCGCGCCTGGTGCTGATCCGCCCGGACCAGCACGTGGCGTGGCGCGGCGACATCTGGCCGCACGACGGCAAGGCGCTGCTGCGCACCATCTGCGGCTGGTAAGCCGCTTCTCAACTCTCAACTGGAAGACACATCATGAAACTGTTACGCGTGGGCGCAGTCGGCGCCGAAAAACCTGCGGCCCTTGACGCACAAGGCGGCATCCGCGACCTCTCGGCACTGGTGCCGGACCTGACGCCGGAATGGATGTCGCCGGAGCGCCTGCGCGCGCTGGCCGCCATCGACCTGGCGCAGCTGCCGCTGATCGACGCCGGCGTGCGCATCGGCGTGCCGGTGGCCGGCATCCGCCAGTTCGTCGCCATCGGCCTGAATTACCGCAAGCACGCGGAGGAAGCGGGCTTGCCGCTGCCGGCCGAACCGATCGTCTTCACCAAGGCCATCACCTCGCTCTGCGGCGCCAACGACGACATCGTGATGCCGCGCGGTTCCGAGCAGACCGACTGGGAGATCGAGCTGGCCATCGTCATCGGCAGCACCGCGCGCAGCGTGGCCGAAGCCGATGCGCTCAGCTACGTGGCCGGCTACTGCGCCGCCAACGACGTGTCGGAGCGCCACTGGCAGATCCACCGCAACGGCCAGTGGGGCAAGGGCAAGAGCTTCGACAGTTTCGGCCCGGTCGGCCCGTGGCTGGTGACGGCCGACGAGATTCCCGATCCGCAGACCCTGGACATGGAGCTGAGCGTGAACGGCGTGACCAAGCAGGCCAGCAACACTTCCGACATGATTTTCTCGGTGGCGCAGATCGTCTCGTATCTGAGCCAGTTCATGACGCTGCTGCCGGGCGATGTGATCGTCACCGGCACGCCGGCCGGCGTCGGCCTGGGCATGAAGCCGCAGCAGTTCCTGAAGAAGGGCGACGTGGTCACGCTCAGCATCGCGCAGCTCGGCGCGCAGACGCAGCGCGTGGTGTGAGGCCGTCATGAGCGCGCTCCACGCCGTCCATGCCGTCCACTCCGTGCATGAATTTGTTTTCAGCGTCCCGGACCTGCAGGCCGCCGCGCACTTTTATTCCAGCTTCGGCCTGGACGTGCGGCGCGAAGAGGGAGGGCTGGGACTGTACACCGACGGCCATCCGCATCGCTGGGGCAGGGTGCTGGAGGGCGGCCGCAAGAAGCTGTTGTGGCTCACGCTGGGCGTGTATGCCGACGATCTGGCGCCGCTGCTGCAGCGCTGCGCGGAGCGCGGCGTGCTCACGGCCGTGCGGCCGCATGCGCTGGCGCCGGACGGTGTCTGGCTGGCGGCGCCGGACGGCGTGGCGATTTGCCTGCAAGTGGCGGACAAGTGTTCGCCCAGCGTCAAGGCGCCGCGCGAGTTTGCGCCGGAAAGCGGCAACGCCGGCCGCGCGCCGTGCCGCAGCGCCATCCGCCAGGTGCGGCCCACGCATCTGTCGCATATTTTGCTGTTCACGCCGGACGTCGGCGCCGCCGTGGCCTTTTATTGCGAGGCGCTCGGGCTGCAGCTGTCCGACAGTTCCGGCGATGTCATCGCCTTCGTGCATAGCCCGCACGGCAGCGACCATCACCTGATCGCCTTTGCCAAGTCGCTTGCGCCGGGCCTGCACCACACCAGCTGGAACGTGAATTCCTTCGACGCCGTCGGCCTCGGCGCGCAGCAGATGGTGCAGGCGGGTTACGCGCACGGCTGGGGCGTGGGCCGGCATGTCCTCGGTTCCAACTACTTCCGCTACGTGCGCGATCCGTGGGGCAGCTACGCCGAGTATTCCTTCGATATCGATTTTATTGCGGCCGGCGTGCAGTGGCCCGCCGCCGACTATCCGCCCGAGGACTCCCTGTATGTGTGGGGCCCGGAACTGCCGGCGGATTTCATCACCAATCATGAGGTTCCAGTCATGTAATGCAGTGCTTTTAAAACTAAAAACTACGGAGACAAAAAATGAACAAAAAGTTCACAGCAGCGCTGATCCTGTCGGCGCTGGCGCCTGCGGCCGCCCTGGCGCAAGGCAGCAATATCACTTTTTACGGCAAGCTCGATGTAGCGTTCGACAGCGTGCGCTTCTCGGCCGCACCGGGCAAGGCCGCGTCGTCGGCGCGCTATCTTTCCAACGACATTTCCTACTGGGGCCTGCGCGGCAGCGAAGACCTGGGCGACGGCACCCGCGCCTACTTCAAGCTGGAGTCGGGCTTCAGCGCCGACACCGGCGTCAGCTCCGGCGGCAACCAGTTGTTCGACCGCGAGGCGCTGGTCGGCTACGGCGGCAAGTGGGGCTCCTTACAGGTCGGCAGCCAGTACGCGCCCAGCCTGTTCGTGCAGGCGCGCAGCGATCCGTTCGGCCGCAATGAGAACGGCAACGGCATCACGCTGACGCAGCAGATTCCCGGCAATCTGCGCGGCTTCGTCGGCCAACTGCCGCTGAATAACGCGGTACAGTATCTGTCGCCGGCGCTGGAGGGCGTGTCGGTGCGCGTGCTGCACAGCTTTAGCGAGCGCGCCGCCGCGCCCAGGGATCTGGGCGAATTCACCGGCGGCAGCATCGACTACTTCAAGGGCGGGCCGCTGTACGTGGGCGCCAGCTACGAGGTGCAAAAGCTGGCCGGCGCCGTGCCGCTCACTGTCTTGTCCAACAAGACCGCCGCGCTGGGCGCCAGCTATGCCTTCCCGGCGGTGAAGGTGTTCGGCTATCTGATGCACAATACGCTGACCAACGCCGCCACCGTCAACGCGCAGCTGATCGGCGCCAGCATTCCGCTCGGCCTGGCCGATATCAAGACCAGCTACGCGCAGCGCAAGCTGGCCGGCGCCGCCGGCGGCAAGACGAATATTTTCGCGCTCGGTTACTTTTACAACCTGTCCAAACGCACGCAGGTGTATACCTCGGTGGCGCGTTTGAACAACGGCGCCGCCACCAACTTCGGCATCTGGCCCAGCGATAAGACCTATGCGCCGCCGGTGGTGGCGGGTGGTTCCGGCTTGCCGGTACTGGGGCAGGACATCACCAGCATGGAAGTCGGCTTCCGCCACTTCTTCTAAGGAGACCTGACATGGTTGCTCAAACAATGACGCCCAGCGCGGTGATGAACGGCGCGAAGATTTCGAGTCTGCAGATCCTGACGCTGGTGCTGTGTTTTCTGGTGGTGGCGGCCGACGGCTTTGATGTCGCCGCCGCCGGTTATGTGGCGCCGCTGCTCAAGCGCGAGTGGATGCTGACGGCGCCGCAGATGGGGCCTATCTTCGGCGCCGGCCTGTTCGGCCTGGCCATCGGCAGTTTTATTTTCGGGCCGCTGGCCGACCGCATCGGCCGCCGCCGCGTGATCGTGGTGTCGATGCTGTTGTTCGCGATTGGCAGCATCGCCTGTGGTTATGCCAATTCGGTGTCGTCGCTGGTGACGCTGCGCTTCCTCACCGGGCTGGGACTGGGCGGCGCCATGCCGGCCGCGCTGACCTTGTCGTCGGAGTTTGCGCCGGAACGCAACCGCGCGCTGCTGGTGACGCTGATGTTTTGCGGCTTTACATTGGGACTGGCGTTTGGCGGCGGCATTGCCGCGCTGCTGATTCCGCGCTTCGGCTGGCAGGGCGTGTTCTTCTTCGGCGGCGCGGTGCCGCTGTTGCTGGCGCCCGTGGTGTGGTTGCTGCTGCCCGAGTCGCTGCGCTTCATGGCCGGCAAGCCGAAATACGAGGCCGAGGCGCGCTCCGTGCTGCGCCGCCTGACCGGGCGCGATGATGTGCGCCTGGAAGTGGTGGTGCCGGGCGAGCAGGCCGCAGGCAAGGGCGTAGGTGCTGGCGCCGGCGCCGGCGGCACGGCCAGTGTGGCCGCCACGCTGTTCAATTCCCACTACCGCGCCGGCACGCTGCTGCTTTGGCTGGCCTTCTTCTGCACCTTGTGGGTGTACTACCAGGTCAGCAGCTGGCTGCCGACGGTGATCACCGACAGCGGCATCGCGGTGACGGAGGCGGCCACCATCGGCGCCATGATGCCGGTCGGCGGCACCATCGGTTCGCTGATCAATGCGCGCCTGATGGACCGCTACAACCCGTTCTTCGTGCTGACCTGTTCCTATGTGGTGGCGGCGCTGTCGATTGTGCTGATCGGCGCGGCGATTGCGCACCCGGGCTGGCTGTATCTGGCGGTGTTCTGCACTGGGCTGGGATTATCCGGCGCGCAGACCGGCGCCAATGTGCTGGTCTCCGGTTTTTATACGACGGCGGCGCGCGCCACGGGCGTCAGCTGGGCGCTGGCGGTGGGACGGGTTGGCTCCATCGTTGGTTCGGTCACCGGCGGCCTGCTGCTGGCGGCGCTGGCGACCAAGCAGACCGCGTTCATTGTGTTTGCCATCCCGGCGGTGATTGCCGGTTGCGCCATGCTGGTCACGGGCCGGCTTTACAAGGAAGGGAAATGAATCATGCGTAAATTGATCAACTACCTGGTGCTGGCGCTGGCCTGCATCTTGGCCGGTCCGCTGCGCGCGGCCGATCTGGGATCGCAGGAGGAGGCGGTGGCGATGGTGCACAAGGCCGTGGCCATGCTGGCGGAAAGCGGCAAGGACAAGACCATCGCGGAGGCCAATAATCCCAAGGGCCGCTTTGTCGACCGCGATCTGTATGTGGTGATCCACGACCTGCACGGCAAGGTGCTGGCCAATCCGGTGCTGCCGCGCATGGTGGGCGTCGATCTGTCGGGGGTGAAGGATGTCGACGGCAAGATGTTCATCAAGGAGCGCCTGGACATGCTGAAGACTGCGACCAGCGGCTGGATCGATTTCAAGTGGCCCAACTCGGTCACCAAGAATATCGAGAAGCGCTCGGTCTACTTTGAACGCGCGGGCGATCTGGTGATCACCTGCGGCATTCTGAAACAATGAAGGATGGTTATGGACGTCACAAAATATACTGGCCCCGGCGGCATGCAGGTCGAGGAGATGGGCGCGGGACGGCGCATCGTGTTCGTGCACGGCGGCGGCGCCGGCGGCGCGCTGGCGTGGAAGGCGCAGGCGCCGCTGGCGGTCGACTGGCTGCTGGTGATGCCGTCGCGGCCCGGCTACAACGGCAGCGCGCCCAATCCGTCCGGGCGCGAGGATTTCGCTTATGACGCCGGCCTGCTGGCCGAGCTGATACAGCCGGACGATCACGTGGTGGCGCATTCCTACGGCGCGGCGGTGGCCATGCTGGCGGTGGCGCAGGTGGCCCGCAAGGTGGCGTCCTTGACCATCATTGAGTCGGGCACCAGCGACATCGCCAAGGATGATGCGGCGGTAACGGCGTTCCATTACGCCGTGCTGGGACTGGCGGCGCATGCACCGGCCGATGATGAGCAGTATCTGCGGGCGCTGTTCCGCATCATCGAACCGGCGCGCGCGCTGCCGCCGGTGTTGCCGCCGCCCTTGCAGGCGTTTGCGCGGCATCTGCGGGATTTCCGTTTTCCGGCGGAGGCGGTGGTGCCGGCCGAAGCGCTGCGCAATGCCGGCGTGCCTTACCTGCACGTCTCCGGCGGCCATAGCGCGGCGTTCGAGGCCATCACCGACCGCCTGCAGCAGCGCCTCGGCGGCGAGCGCGTGGTGATCGAAGGCGGCGGCCACGCGCCGCAGCAGACCGGCGCGCCGTTCAACGCCGCGCTGGAGCGCTTCCTGCGCGGAGGTGCGGCATGACCGGCGCCCGCACGCGTACCTGCGGCAGGTTGTTGGCGGCGGCGCTGGCCGTCGGCGGCCTGGCGTCCTGCGCCGGCCATGGCGCTCCTGTCGGCCCCCTCGTCGACAGCGGCACGGTCATCCGCAACGTCACCGTGGTCGACACCCGCGACGGCGCGCTGCGTCCCGGCCAGACGCTGGTGATTGATGGCGGCAAGATCCAGCGCATCGTCGCCGGTCCGGTACGCACCGGCGGCGCCGCGCGCGAGATCGACGGCGGCGGCAAGTTCGTGGTGCCCGGCTATCTGGACATGCACACCCACGCGCTGCTGACGGCCAACAAGCCGGTCACCGCCTGGCCGCAGCTGGTGGCCCACGGCGTCACCGGCGTGCGCGAGATGGCCGGTTCGGCGCAGCTGATCCAACTGGCCCGCGCCCTCAACGCCGAGCGTGCGGCCGGCAAGTTGGTCGCGCCCGAGATCCTGGCCGTGCCCGGCGACATCCTGGCCGCGCCGTTGACGCCGGAGCAGGCCGCGCTGCGTGTGCAGCAGCAGAAAGCCATGGGCGCGGACTTCATCAAGATCGCCGGCGGCAACCATGACGGCACCTTGGCGGCACTGGCCGAAGCGCGCAGGCAGGGCCTCACCGTTTCCGGTCACATGCCGCTGGCGCTGCCGGCCGGTGAGGCGGCCGATGCGGGCTGGCACGCGGTCGAACATCTGGGCTCGGGACTGGGCATGGTGCTCGACTGTTCCAGCGCGGAAGACGCGGTGCGCGGTGCGCTATTGCGCGGGCAGGGCGCGGCGCCGCCAGCGCCGGCCATGCTGCCGCTGGCGATCGCCAGCCCGATGCTGTTCCGCGCCGCCGACGCGCCGTTCTATCAGCAGGCCATGGACGGCTACGACGAAGCCAAGTGCACGGCGCTGGCGCGTCGCCTGGCCGCGCACGGCGTATGGCAGGTGCCGACCCTGATCCGTCTGCGCACCGCCGCTTTCAGCACGGCGCCGCAGTACCGCAACGATGCGGCGCTGGCCGGTGTCGATGCCGCTACGCGCGCGTTGTGGGAGCGTCTGGCGCAGCAGTATGAGGCCACGGTGCCGGCATCGGCGGCGGCCACCTTCCAGCGTTACTACGGCCGTCAGCAGCAACTGGTGGCGCTATTGGCGCGTAACGGCGTGCCGCTGCTGGCCGGTTCGGACCTGGGCGGGATCTGGGTGATACCGGGCGTCAGCCTGCATCAGGAGTTCCGCGAGCTGGCGACGGCCGGACTGTCGCCGCTGCAGATTTTGCAGATGACGACCCTGAACGGCGCCCGCTTCCTGCAGCGCGAGGCGAGCATGGGCACGGTGGAGGCAGGGAAGAATGCGGATCTGGTGCTGCTGGACGCCAATCCGCTGGAGGATGTGGGCAACCTGTCGCGCATCTCGGCGGTGGTGCTGGGCGGGCGTTATCTGGATCGGGCGGCGATTGGGGTTTTAGTACGCTAGCGTACAGAGTGCGTAGCTCAGCAGGCATAAGATGTTTCTCACGCACTCAAACAACACCGAAAGGGATATGACCATGAATAAAATTATCGCCACTCTGATCGCCGGCCTGTTCGCCACCGCCGCCTTTGCTCAAACCTCGGATGTTGCCAAGGCCCAGGCCGAAGCCAACCAGGACGTCGCCAAAGCCCAGCAAAAAGAAGCCAAGGTCGATGCCAAGGCTGACAAGAAAGCCAACAAAGCCATCGCCAAAGCCGACAAGGCCCATGACGAAGCCCAGGCCAAAGTAGCCGTGGAACAAGCCAAAGCCAACGAAAAAGTGGCCAAGGCCGATCCTGAAGACAAAGCCAAAGCCGCCGCCAAAGGCGAAAAGTCGGTAGCCAAAGCGGAAGAGAAAGCGGAAAAGAAAACCGTGAAAGCTGACGCCAAAGCCATCAAGACCGCCGTTGACGCGACCGAAGACAAAGCCCTGGCCGCCAACAAGACCGCCGCCGTCAAAGCCAAGTCGGACGCTGAAGTGAAAGAAGCCGCCGCCAAGCACTAAGAACTAGCCCCAATCCGGGGTCAGTTCTGCCAAACGGACACGGGCCCTACCGTAGCGACAAACTACGGTAGGGCCCGTGTACCATTGGCAGAACTGACCCCGGTTTTAGACGATAGGCACCAACCCGGTCGGCTTGATCTTGGTCGCCAGCTCCTTGCCCTTGCGCGCGCGCTTGCCGAAGTGGACCGCCAGCGCCGACGCCGACAGCCGTTCTTCCTGCGCCTTGCCGCCGCGCCCCGTGCCGTACACGGTCACGCCTTTTTGGCTGATCGGCTTGGCCGCCAGCAGCGTTTCCTTGTCCGCCAGCTCGATCAGGATCACGCCGCGGCCGCCGTTGGTCAGCACCTTCATTTCATCCATGCCGAACACCAGCACCCGCGCGCCCGAGGACAGCACCGCTACCGCGCTGGCCGTGTCCGGAATCACCGTCGGCGGCAGCGGTACGTCGCCGTCGTCGAGCGTGATGAAGGACTTGCCGCCCTTGATGCGGCTGACCATGTCGCCGGCCTTGGTTTCGAAGCCGAAACCGGCGCTGGTGGCCAGCAGCAGGCGGGTCGAGGCCGCGCCCGAGAAGTAGTGCAGGATGCGCGCGCCCGGCGCCAGGTCGATCAGGGTGGTGATCGGCACGCCGTCGCCGCGCGCGTTCGGCAGCGCCGCCACCGGCACCGAGTAGACCTTGCCGTTGCTGCCGAAGGCCAGCAGGTTGTCCACCGTGCGGCATTCGAAGGCGCCGTATAGCGTGTCGCCGGCTTTGAAGGTGAATTGCGCGGCGTCGTGGCCGATGCCGGTACGTGCGCGGATCCAGCCTTTTTCCGAGATGATGACGGTGACCGGTTCGTCCACCACCTTCTGTTCCACCACCGCTTTTTGCGCTTCTTCGATCAGGGTGCGGCGGGCGTCGCCGTAGGTCTTGGCGTCGTTCTCGATTTCCTTGATGATGGCGCGTTTCATCGACGACGGGTTGTCCAGCAGGTCTTGCAGCGTCTGGCGTTCCTTGCGCAGTTCGGCCAGTTCCTGCTCGATCTTGATCGCTTCCAGCCGCGCCAGTTGGCGCAGGCGGATTTCCAGGATGTCTTCGGCCTGGATTTCGCTCAGGTTGAAGCGTTCCATCAGCGCCGCTTTCGGTTCGTCCGAGTTGCGGATGATGTGGATCACTTCATCGATGTTGAGCAGGATGGTCTGGCGGCCTTCCAGGATGTGGATGCGGGCGTCGACCTTGCCCAGCTTGAACTGCGTGCGGCGGGTGACGGTGGCGAAGCGGAAGGTGATCCATTCCTGCAGGATGTCGGTCAGACCCTTCTGGCGCGGACGGCCGTCGCCGCCGATCATCACCAGGTTGATCGAGGCCGACGATTCGAGCGAGGTGTGCGCCAGCATCATCAGCATGAATTCGGTCTGGTCCTGGTTTTTCGATTTCGGTTCGAACACCAGGCGCACCGGCGCCGCGCGGCCCGATTCGTCGCGGATGGTGTCGAGCGAATTCAGGATCAGCGATTTCAATGCCAGCTGTTCCGGCGACAGGGCTTTCTTGCCCAGCTTGATTTTCGGGTTGGTCAGTTCTTCGATTTCTTCGAGCACTTTTTGCGACGAGGTGCCCGGCGGCAGTTCGGTCACCACCGCCTGCCACTGGCCGCGCGCCAGTTCTTCGATCTTCCAGCGCGCGCGCACCTTCATCGAGCCACGGCCGGTGGCGTACATGTCGGCGATCTGCTGCGCCGGCGTGATGATCTGACCGCCGCCCGGGAAGTCCGGGCCGGGGATCAGCGCCATCAGTTCGCTGTGGCTGATTTTCGGATTGCGGATCATGGCGACGGCCGCTTGCGCCACTTCGCCCAGGTTGTGCGACGGGATTTCCGTCGCCAGGCCGACCGCGATGCCGGAGGCGCCGTTCAGCAGCACCATCGGCAGGCGGGCCGGCAGCAGGCATGGTTCTTCGGTCGAGCCGTCGTAGTTGGCCTGGAAGTCGACGGTGCCGAGGTTGATTTCGTCCATCAGCACTTTGGCGATCGGCGTCAGGCGCGCTTCGGTGTAGCGCATCGCCGCCGCGCCGTCGCCGTCGCGCGAGCCGAAGTTGCCCTGGCCGTCGACCAGCGGGTAGCGCAGCGAGAAGTCCTGCGCCATGCGCACCATGGCGTCGTACACCGATTGGTCGCCGTGCGGGTGCAGTTTACCGAGCACGTCGCCGACCACGGTGGCCGATTTGCGCGGCTTGGCGGTGCTGTTCAAGCCCATTTCGTTCATCGCGTACAGGATGCGGCGCTGCACCGGCTTCTGGCCGTCGCAGACGTCGGGCAGCGCGCGGCCCTTGACCACCGAGATGGCGTAGTCGAGGTAGGCGCGTTCGGCGAAGGTGGACAGGGTCAGCGTGTCGCCGCCGTCGCCATCGTCGCCGCCGCCCAGTGGGCCGCCGAAGCCGTCGTCGCCACCGCCGCCGTTACCGCCGTTGCCGCCGCCGAAGCCGCCGTCGCCGCCGTTGGCGGGGGCGGGCTGGCCGTGGGCGTGCGCTTCGGCGGCGGCGTGGGCCGCCGCTGCCGCCGGTGCGTGGACCGGCGCGTGCGCCGTGGCGGCCGTGGTCGCCGGCGCGGCTTGTTCTGGCTTGCCGGCCGCCGAATTCGGCGCCGGTTCGTCAAAGAGATTTGCTTGAGTCATAGTTCGGTTCTAGATTAGATATCTGCTTCGGCTTCGTTGCCGTGTTCTTCGATCCAGGCGCGGCGCGCGGCTGCTTCGCCTTTGCCCATCAGCATATTGAAGCGGGCGGCCGATTCGTTGTGGCCGAAGCCGCCCAGCGACACCGGCAGCAGGCGGCGCGTGTCCGGGTTCATGGTGGTTTCCCACAGCTGTTCGGCGTTCATCTCGCCCAGGCCTTTGAAGCGCGAGATCGACCAGGCGCCTTCCTTCAGGCCGTCCTTGCGCAGCTTGTCCTCGATGGCCACCAGCTCGCCGGCGTCCAGCGCGTACAGCTTCTGGATCGGCTTCTTGCCGCGCGCCGGCGCGTCGACGCGGTACAGCGGCGGACGGGCGATGCAGATATTCCCGTTGGCGATCAGGCCGGGGAAGTGGCGGAAGAACAGGGTCAGCAGCAGCACCTGGATGTGCGAGCCGTCGACGTCCGCATCGGACAGGATGCAGATTTTGCCGTAGCGTAGGCCCGACAGGTCGGGCGTGTCGCCGACGCCGTGCGGGTCGACGCCGATCGCCACCGAGATGTCGTGGATCTCGTTGTTGGCGAACAGGCGGTCCTTGTCGGTCTCCCACGAGTTCAAGACCTTGCCGCGCAGCGGCAGGATGGCCTGGAATTCCTTGTCGCGGCCCATTTTGGCCGAGCCGCCGGCCGAGTCGCCCTCGACCAGGAACAATTCGGTGCGGTCGGCGTCGTTCGATTCGCAGTCGGTCAACTTGCCCGGCAGGACGGCCACGCCCGAGGATTTTTTCTTTTCGACTTTTTGCGCCGAGCGCAGGCGCGACTGCGCCTGCTTGATGACCAGCTCGGCCAGCTTCTTGCCGTAGTCGACGTGGTGGTTCAGCCACAGTTCCAGCGCCGGCTTGGAGTAGGTCGAGACCAGGCGCACGGCGTCGCGCGAATTCAGGCGTTCCTTGATCTGGCCCTGGAATTGCGGGTCCAGCACCTTGGCCGACAGCACGAAGGAGGTGCGCGCGAACACGTCTTCCGGCAGCAGCTTGACGCCTTTCGGCAGCAGCGAGTGCATTTCGACGAAGTTTTTCACCGCGCCGTACAGGCCGTCGCGCAGGCCCGATTCGTGGGTGCCGCCGTTGGGCGTGGGAATCAGGTTGACGTAGGATTCGCGCACCACGGCGCCTTGCTCGGTCCACGCCACCACCCACGAGGCGCCTTCGCCCTCGGCGAAGCCTTCGGCGTCGGGGCCGGCGAACTGCTCGCCTTCGAACAGCGGGATCAGGGTTTCGCCGTCGGTGGCTTGCGCCAGCGCTTCGGTCAGGTAGCCGCGCAGGCCGTCGTTGTATTGCCAGGTCTGCGATTCGCCGGTCTTGGCGTTGTTCAGCGTGACCGAGACGCCCGGCAGCAGCACCGCTTTCGAGCGCAGCAGGCGTTGCAGCTCGGTCTGCGAGATGGCGGCCGAGTCGAAATACTTGGCGTCCGGCCAGGCGGTGACGCGGGTGCCGGACTTCTTGCCGTCGCGCGGGGCGGGCACGGAGGTCAGCGGCTCGACCACGTCGCCGTGCTCGAAGACCAGGTGGTGCAGGCCGGTGCCGTTGGGCTCCTTGCGCCAGACGGTGATCTCCAGGCGCTTGGACAGGGCGTTGGTGACCGACACGCCGACGCCGTGCAGGCCGCCGGAGAACGCATAGGCGCCGCCGCTGCCCTTGTCGAACTTGCCGCCCGCGTGCAGGCGCGTGAACACGATTTCCACCGTCGGCACGCCTTCTTCCGGGTGCAGGCCGACCGGGATGCCGCGGCCGTCGTCTTCGACCGTGATGCTGCCGTCGGCGTTCTGGGTGACGATGATGGTGTTGCAGTTGCCGCCCAGCGCTTCATCGGCGGCATTGTCGATCACCTCCTGGATGATGTGCAGCGGGTTCTCGGTACGGGTGTACATGCCCGGTCGCTGCTTGACGGGTTCCAGGCCCTTGAGGACGCGGATGGATGATTCGCTGTAGTCGGAAACGGGTTTTTTAGTGGCCATACGTGCAAGCTTGTTTTCTTGATACTGGGTTTATGTACAGTTCATGCATTGTTTTGCGTATTCTATCCTCAACTGCGGGCGCTGGCGGGCAAAAATTGCGCACCGCGCAATTTATACACGATGTTTACAACGCCGGCCCGCCTTTTTAGACCGTTTTTACGGCGCGGTCGATAAGCTTTCCGGTATTGAAACGATCAACCGGAGGTTCGTCATGCACGCCTTTTTCCCTACCAAAGCCGCTCAACGCCGCGTCCAGGCGCCGCGCCCGTACCTGATGCAGCTGACGGTGGACGCGGCGGCGGTGACCGATTTGCGCGCGCTGGTGGTGCGCACCTGCGGCGACGCCATGGAATTCATGCGGGTGGAAGCCTGCGACCACGGCGCCCGCGTCAAGGTCTGGCTGTGCCTCTCGCGTGCCTTGGCGGGGCAGGTGATGGAGGCGGTGATGCGCGCCTTGCCGGGCGCCGAATTCGGCCGCATGACCACAAAATTTTCCCCCACTGATAGGAAGTAATATGATGCAAAAATTAGTGCTCGCTGCGGCCTTGGCCGCTGCTTTTTCCGTCCATGCCGAGGAAGCGGCCGTGCCGGACAACGCGGTCAGCTTCAACGTCGCGGCCATCAGCGACTACCGTTATCGCGGCATTTCGCAAACGCGCTTGCAGCCGGCGTTGCAGGGCGGCGCCGATTACGTGAATAATCCGACCGGTTTCTACGCCGGCGCCTGGGCCTCGACCATCACCTGGATCAAGGATGCGGGCGGCGACGGCAGCGTGGAGCTGGACCTGTATGCCGGCAAGCGCCGACAGGTGAGCGAGGCCGTGTCGTATGACGTGGGCGTGCTGACCTATGTATATGCAGCGAATGCGCTGGCGGTCAGCGCCAACACCACCGAAGTCTACGGCCAGCTCGGTTACGGCCCGGCGTATGTGAAGTACTCGCATTCGGTGACCAATCTGTTCGGCTTTGCAGACAGCAAAAACAGCGGTTACCTGGACCTGGGCGCCAACATCGACGCCGGCGATGGCTACACGGTCAACCTGCACGCCGGCCGTCAGGACGTCAAGCACAACGACGCAGCTTCCTACAGCGACTGGAAGCTGGGCGTGACCAAGGACTTCGGCGTGGTCACCGGCGCGCTGGCCGTCATTGGCACCAACGCCAACGAATCGGCCTACACCTCCGCCGCCAACGGCAAATTCCTCGGCAAGACCGCGCTGCAGCTGACCATCAGCAAAGTGTTCTAAGAGGTCGGCGGGCGCGCTGCGGCATGCTGCTTGCCGTGTTTGTCGCGTTTGTTTTTCCGGCGATGCTTGCCGGCCTTGCCGGACGCCCCGGGCCGGCCTGACTGTCTGGCTGGCGCCGCCGGCATGGCAGGCGGTGCCGGCATCAAGGGGCCGGGCGCTGTCGACTGCTGCGGTTCGGCGGCGCCAAACAGGCGCGCTATCAAGGCTTTCTGCTGCGCGCGGCAAGTGTCGGCCAGTATCCATTGTTCGCTGCCGGGAAAACGCAGCCAGACGGCTTTCCAGGCATTGCGATTACCGCTGCCCTGCAAGTTGGCGAAGGCGGACGGTGATAGCGATTGTTCGCCACAGCGGATTTCACTCCCCTGCACGACCGCGAAATACTGCACGCGGCCAAAGCTGGCGCGTAGCCGGGTACCTTCCGGCAGGAAGACCTGCTTCCATTGATAGCCGGTGTCATAGCCAGCGTCATTGCCGGTGCCGGCCACGGCGGCTTGCTGCTGGGGCGACGCGGACTTGGGCTGCATGTAGGCGCGAATGGCGTCGCAAATGACGGGTTCTATCTCCCAGCCGCACCAGTGCACGCCGCTGAAAGCACCTAATTCTTCCAACACTTCGTTCGGCAGGCGAACGGGAAAGCTGACCATACCCATGGTGGGTCTCCAAAAAAAGCGGTTTTGCTAAACGCTGCTAGTTTCGGCTAAGCGTTACTACAGCGCGCTATGGCTTACTAAAATATCGAGGGAGCATGAGTATTAGAGTAAGCGCACGGGCTGTTAGTTCCCTTTATAAGCAATGAGTAGTGGATAGCACGTTATAGGAAATTTTAGTAAAACGCCGAAAAAAAAGACCCCCACCCTATATCCTCCCAGCGGGTCGGAAGATTTCGCGGTAGAGATGGCGTACTTCCGGCGCGCACAATTTGCGCTCCTGCTTGTGGGCCGGGAGTTCAAGTTCGCTGTGGCGCGTGTGATAGGTATCGGCGCTGTCGTCGAGCACCAGCATATCGGCCAGGCGGGCTTGCGGCAGCTGGGCGACGAAGACCAGCAGACAGCCGGTTTGATACGCAGTCAGGGGACGGCGACCATGCGCGACAGCCACGAGCAGGTGGGCGGCGGGATTGGCGCGCTGCGCCAGTTGCAGGCGCGACAGCAAGGAGGCACAGGCGTCCGGTTGTTTCAGCGATTCCGGCTGCAGCAGCGTCAGGATGACGCTGGCGCGCGTCAGCGATGCATCGGCCTTGAGCGCGACATTCAGCGCGCCTTGCGGCGAGGCGTCGATCACCAGATCATCGTATAGCTGCGCATCGTAGGCGCAGGGATGGGGCGAAACCAGCAGCACGCGTTTGCCAGCAGCCACGCGCAACATGGCGAGATCCTCGGCCAGATCGGCGACGGCGCTGTCGCCATCCATGCCCGTCAGGGCGACGATCATACGGCCGCCATCGCGTGGGCCAGCGAATAGCGCACCGAATCCGGCTTCGCGCCCGCCGCCGCCGGGCGGTACGGCGGCATGCCGTCCAGCGCTTCCAGCGCGCCGGCCAGTTTTTCCTTGCAAGCCAAGGTGGCAGGCACCATCGGCAAGCGCAGTTCCTCGCGCATCGAGCCCTGCATACTCAGCGCAGCCTTGAGCGGCGCGGGATTCGGCTCGGAGAACAGCAACTGCATCATCGGCAGCAGCGCGTTCGCCAGCGCCCGCGCTTCGGCCAACCGCTGCGCGCGCACCAGATCCGTCATCTGCCGCAGACTGCCGCCGGCTTCCTTGATGGCGGCAAATTGCGGCCGCTGTGCCAGCCGGCACGCCGTGGCGAGTTCCAGTTTGACGCCGGTGCGCGCCGGCACGTTGTACAACACAATCGGCCGCGCGGTCGCATCGGCGATGGTCTCGAAATGCCGCAGCAAACCCTCCTGCGACGGCCGCACATAGGCCGGCGTCGACACCAGGTAACCGGCCAGATCGGCATCGTCAAACTCCAGCAGCCGGCTGGCGGCGTCAAAAGTATCGCTGCCGCCTATGCCCATCAGCACCGGAGAACGCCTGCGCGCCACCTCCAGCACCGCCGCCAAGGCCGCGCTCTGCTCGGCCAAGTCCAGCTGCGGCGCCTCGCCGGTGGTGCCGCACACCACCAGCCCGTGGACGCCGTCGTCCACCACGCGCTCGGCCAGCCGTTGCAGGCCCTCCAGATCGATCTCGCCGTGGTGCATCGGCGTCACCAGCGGCACCCAGATGCCGTGTAAAGAAGTCAGCATGATGTTTCCATGTAGTTGCGATGGATTCAGCGTAGCCAAGCGCCCGTAAAAACGTTCTAAAGAATCCCCCATCGTCCGTAAACAAAACATAAATTTTTACGCTTTGTTTACACCCCGCCGGAAAGTCTTTACAAAATCTTTAGACCCTTCTGGCTAAGCTTCACCGTATCAAAACAAGACCTGTGAGGGTGTGATGGACTTAGTATTTATCGGAGCAACGCTGCTCTTCTTCATCGTGACCGCGGCCATGGCCGCCGGCTGCGACAAGCTGGGAGGCCAGCCATGAACACGTTCTACGTCATCGGCGCCATCGCGGCGGCCGGCCTGCTGGTCTACCTGGTGGTGGCCCTGTTGAAAGCGGAGGAACTCTGACATGACCATGCAATCGATCCTGCTGCTGGTGGTCTTCCTGGCCGTGCTGCTGGCACTGGCCTGGCCGCTCGGCATCGTGCTGGCCCGCGTCGGCGAGGGCGCCGACGCCCGCGTGCCCGGCCTTGGCTGGCTGGCCAAACTGGAACACTTGATCTACCGCGCCGCCGGCGTCAACCCGAAGGAAGGCCAGGGCTGGAAATCCTATGCCGTCGCACTGCTGTTGTTCAGCGTGATCGGCGCGTTGGTCACCTACGGCCTGCAACGGGTGCAAGTCTGGCTGCCGCTCAACCCGCAGGCGCTGGGCAACGTCAGCCCCGACTCCGCTTTCGACACCGCCGTCAGCTTTGTCGCCAACACCAACTGGCAAGGCTACAGCGGCGAACAGACCATGAGCTACCTGACCCAGATGCTGGCGCTGGCCGCGCAAAACTTCTTCTCGGCCGCCACCGGCATGGCCGTGGCGTATGCGCTGATTCGCGGCTTCGCCTCGCGTTCGGCCAAATCGATCGGCAACTTCTGGGTCGACATCACCCGCGCCACCCTGTACGTGCTGCTGCCGCTGTCGTTGCTGCTGGCGGTGTTCCTGATGGGGCAGGGCGTGATCCAGAACTTCTCGGCGTATAAGGACGTGACGCTGCTCGACCCGGTCACCTACAGCCAGCCGAAAGCCGACGGCAGCGGCAGCGAAACGCTGACCGCCACCACGCAGACCATCGCCATGGGGCCGGTCGCCTCGCAGGAAGCGATCAAGATGTTGGGCACCAACGGCGGCGGCTTCTTCAACGCCAACTCGGCCCACCCGTATGAAAATCCGACCGCGCTGAGCAACTTCGCGCAGATGCTGGCCATCTTCCTGATCCCGGCCGGGCTGTGCTTCGCCTTCGGCCGCATGGTCGGCGACCAGCGCCAGGGCTGGGCCGTGCTGGGCGCGATGACCATCCTGTTCGCCGCCTGCACGCTGGTGGTGCTGGGCGCCGAGCAGACCGCGCATCCGGGCCTGCAGGCGCTCAACGTCGACCAGAGTGCCAGCGCCCTACAGTCCGGCGGCAACATGGAAGGCAAGGAAACCCGCTTCGGCATCAGCGCCTCGGCCCTGTTCGCGGCCGTCACCACCGCCGCCTCCTGCGGCGCGGTCAACGCCATGCACGACTCCTTCATGCCGCTGGGCGGCATGATCCCGATGCTGCTGATCCAGTTCGGCGAAGTGATCTTCGGCGGCGTCGGCTCCGGCCTGTACGGCATGCTGATCTTCGCCATCATGGCCGTCTTCATCGCCGGCCTGATGATAGGCCGCACGCCGGAATACCTGGGCAAGAAAATCCAGGCCTACGAAATGAAGATGACCGCCATCGCCATCCTGGTCACGCCGACCCTGGTGCTGGCCGGCACCGCGATCGCCGTCATGTCCGAGGCCGGCCGCGCCGGCATCGCCAACCCCGGCGCCCACGGCTTCTCGGAAATCCTGTACGCCTTCAGCTCGGCCGCCAACAACAACGGCAGCGCCTTCGCCGGGCTGTCGGCCAACACGCCGTTCTACAACACCCTGCTGGCCATCGCCATGTGGTTCGGCCGCTTCGCCATGATCGTGCCGATCCTGGCCATCGCCGGCTCGCTGGCCGGCAAGCAGCGCCTGGCCGCCAACGCCGGCACCATGCCGACCCACGGCGCCATGTTCATCGGCCTGCTGTGCGGCGTGGTGGCCCTGGTCGGCGTACTGAATTATGTCCCGGCGCTGGCGCTCGGCCCCGTGGTCGACCACCTGCAGCTGTTTGCCAAATAAGGAAGCATCATGTCATCTACAACGCAAAAAGAGGCCACGCTGTTCACCAATCCGCCGGCCAAAAAGCTCAACATGTTCGACTCGCAGCTGGTGCTGCCGGCGATCGCCGACTCGTTCCGCAAGCTGCACCCGCGCACCCAGTTGCGCAGCCCGGTGATGTTCGTGGTCTACGTCGGCAGCATCATCACCACCTTGCTGGCGGCGCAGGCGCTGGGCGGCAAGGGCGAAGCCTCGTTCGGCTTCATCGCCGCCACCGCCGTCTGGTTGTGGTTCACGATGTTGTTCGCCAACTTCGCCGAAGCGCTGGCCGAAGGCCGCAGCAAGGCGCAGGCGGCCTCGCTGCGCAGCCTGAAACAAAGCGTCACCGCCAAGAAGCTGGCCACGCCCAAGCACGGCACCACCTGGCTGCCGCAGCCGGCGCTGGAGCTGCGCAAGGGCCATTACATCCTGGTCGAAGCGGGCGACGTCATCCCGATCGACGGTGAAGTGATCGAAGGCGTGGCCTCGGTCGACGAAAGCGCCATCACCGGCGAATCGGCGCCGGTGATCCGCGAGTCCGGCGGCGACTTTTCGTCCGTCACCGGCGGCACCCGCGTGCTGTCGGACTGGCTGGTGGTGCGCGTGACCGCCAATCCCGGCGAGACCTTCCTCGACCGCATGATCACCATGGTGGAAGGCGCCAAGCGCCAGAAGACGCCGAACGAGATCGCCCTGACCATCCTGCTGGTGGCGCTGACCATCGTGTTCCTGGTGGTGACCGTGACGCTGCTGCCGTTCTCGCTGTTCGCGGCCGATGCCGCCAGCGCCGCCGGCGCGGCCAGCAGTCCGGTCACCATCACGGTGCTGATCGCGCTGCTGGTGTGCCTGATTCCGACCACCATCGGCGGCCTGCTGTCGGCCATCGGCGTGGCCGGCATGAGCCGCATGATGCAAGCCAACGTGATCGCCACCTCGGGCCGCGCGGTGGAAGCGGCCGGCGACGTCGACGTGCTGCTGCTCGACAAAACCGGCACCATCACGCTGGGCAACCGCCAGGCCTCGGCCTTCTTCGCCGCGCCGGGCGTCAGCGAACAGCAGCTGGCCGACGTGGCGCAACTGGCCTCGCTGGCCGACGACACGCCGGAAGGCCGCAGCATCGTGGTGCTGGCCAAGCAGAAGTTCAACATCCGCGAGCGTGAAATGGCGACGCTGAACGCCAGCTTCGTGCCGTTCACCGCGCAAACCCGCATGAGCGGCATCGACATCGGCGATGCTGGCGCAGCCGGCGAGGGCGCCGCGCCGCGCCGCATCCGCAAGGGCGCGGCCGACACGGTGCGCCTATATGTCGAATCGCTGGGCCAGCCGTATCCGGCCGAGGTGGCGCGCAACGTCGACGACATCTCGCGCCGTGGCAGCACGCCGCTGGTGGTGGTCGACGGCGGCCGCGTGATGGGCGTGGTCGAGCTGAAGGACATCGTCAAGGGCGGCATCAAGGAGCGCTTCGCCGAACTGCGCCGCATGGGCATCAAGACCGTGATGATCACCGGCGACAACAAGTTGACCGCCGCCGCCATCGCCGCCGAAGCGGGCGTGGACGACTTCCTGGCCGAAGCCACGCCGGAAGACAAGCTGAAACTGATCCGCAGCTACCAGGCCGAAGGCCGCCTGGTGGCCATGACCGGCGACGGCACCAACGACGCCCCGGCGCTGGCGCAGGCCGACGTCGCCGTGGCCATGAACTCCGGCACCCAGGCCGCCAAGGAAGCCGGCAACATGGTCGACCTGGATTCGAACCCGACCAAGCTGCTGGAGATCGTCGAAATCGGCAAGCAGATGCTGATGACGCGCGGCTCGCTGACCACGTTCTCGATCTCCAACGACATCGCCAAATACTTCGCCATCATCCCGGCGGCGTTCGTGGGCACCTTCCCGCAACTGAAGGCGCTGGACGTGATGCAGCTATCCAGCCCATCGTCGGCCATCATGTCGGCGGTGATCTTCAATGCGCTGATCATCGTGGTGCTGATCCCGTTGGCGCTGAAAGGCGTGCAATACCGCGCCATCGGCGCCGTCGCACTGCTGCGCCGCAACCTGCTGCTGTACGGCGTGGGCGGCATCATCCTGCCGTTCATCGGCATCAAGGCCATCGACATGCTGCTGGCCGCATTCAACCTGGTTTAAGGAGTTCAACATGACCTCGCAACTTCGTCCCGCCGTCACCGTGTTTGCCGCACTGACCCTGCTCTGCGGCGTGCTGTACCCGCTGGCAGTGACCGGCATCGGCGCCGCCGCCTTCCCGGCGCAGGCGGCCGGCAGCATCGTTGAAGTCAACGGCAAGGCGATCGGCTCGTCGCTGATCGGCCAGGCCTACACCTCGCCGCGCTACTTCTGGGGCCGCCCGTCGGCCACCGGCCCGATGCCGAACAACGCCGCCGGCTCCGGCGGCGCCAACCAGGGCCCCAACCACCCGGCCCTGATGGACGCCGTCAAAGGCCGCATCGACGCCCTGCGCGCGGCCGAATCGGCCGCCGGCGCGGTCAACACGGCGCCGATCCCGGTCGACCTGGTGACCGCCTCGGCCAGCGGCCTCGATCCCGAGATCAGCCTGGCGGCCGCGCGCTACCAGGCCGGCCGCATCGCCGCCGCGCGCAAGATCAGCCATGAGCAGGTACTGGCGCTGATCGCGCGCGAAGCGCAGAAACAGTGGTTCGGCTTCTTCGGCGAAGCGCGCGTCAACGTGCTGGCGCTCAATCTCGCGCTCGACTCGGCGCTGAGTTCGGCCCCTGCGCGCAGCGCGCAGCACGCGCAGCCGTCCGCCAAGGGGTAAAATCCGCGCATGGCCATGTTCCCCTCCGACTCGATAAGACCCGACCCCGATGCGCTGCTGGCGCAGGTGCAGGCGCAGGAGCGCAAGGCCGCGCGCGGCAAGCTGCGCATCTACTTCGGCGCCTCGGCCGGCGTCGGCAAAACCTACGCCATGCTGGCCGCCGCCCGCAAGCTGCAGGAAGCCGGCCAGCCGGTGCTGGTGGGCGTGGTGGAAACCCACGGCCGCGCCGACACCGCCGCCATGCTGGCCGGCCTGCCGCTGCTGCCGCCGCGCGTGGTGGACTACCGCGACAAGCGCATCGCCGAATTCGACCTCGACGGCGCGCTGGCGCTGCGCCCACCGCTGATCCTGATGGACGAACTGGCGCACTCCAACGCGCCCGGCTCGCGCCATCCCAAGCGTTGGCAGGACGTCGACGAACTGCTCGACGCCGGCATCGACGTGCTCACCACCGTCAACGTCCAGCACCTGGAAAGCCTGAACGACGTGGTGGGCGGCATCACCGGCGTGCGCGTGGCCGAAACCCTGCCCGACACCGTGTTCGACCAGGCCGACGAAGTGGTGCTGGTCGACGTGCCGGCCGACGAACTGCTGGCGCGCCTGCGCGGCGGCAAGGTGTACCAGGCCGCGCAAGCCGAGCGGGCCGCCAAGCACTTCTTCCGCAAGGGGAACCTGATCGCGCTGCGCGAGCTGGCGCTGCGGCGCACGGCCGACCGCATCGAAGACGACGTGCGCGCCTACCGCGTCGAAAAATCCATCGGCGACATCTGGAAAACCGGCGCCGCGCTGCTGGCCTGCATCGGCCCGCGCGCCGACGGCGAACACACGGTGCGCAGCACGGCGCGGCTGGCCGGGCAGCTGGGCACGGGCTGGCACGCCGTGTACGTCGAAACGCCGGCGCTGCAGCGGCTGCCGGATTCCCAGCGCGAACAGATATTGAAAACGCTGAAACTGGCCGAAGACCTGGGCGCCAGCACCGCCGTGCTGTCGGGGTCCGACATCGCGCTGACGGCGCTCGACTACGCGCGCAGCCACAACCTGTCCAAGCTGGTGCTGGGCCGCGCGCACCGCAGCTGGCCGTGGCGCACGCCGCACCTGAAACGGCTGGCCGGCTACGCGCCGGACCTCGACCTGATCGAAATCGGCGTCCCCCGCAACGGCCCGCCGGCCGCCGGCGCGCAAGGCGCAGCCCAGCGTCCCGTCACCGATGGCGTGGATGGCATGGATGGCTTGAGCGGCGGCGCGGCGCCCGACCAGCGGCACCGCGCTACCGGCTACCTCGTCGCGGCGGTGGCCAGCATCGCCACCGCGCTGGCCACCACGCCGTTGCTGACCTATCTCGACCTGGCCAACATCGCCATGCTGTTCCTGCTGGTGGTGGTGCTGGTCGCGGTGCGCTACGGTCGCGGACCGTCGGTGCTGGCGACCTGCCTCAGCGTGGCGAGCTTCGACTTCTTCTTCGTGCCGCCACGCTTCACCATGGCCGTCAGCGACTTTCAATACGTGATCACCTTCCTGGTGATGCTGGCGGTGGGCCTGATCACCGGCCACCTGACGGCCGGCCTGCGCTTCCAGGCGCGCGTCGCCTCGCACCGCGAACGGCGCTCGCGCGCGCTGTACGAATTCGCCCGCGAGCTGTCCGGCGCGCTGCAAACGGAGCAGGTTTTCGAGACCACGCAAAGCGTCATCCAGCGCGCCTTCCGCGCGCGCGCCACGCTGCTGCTGCCGGACGCCGACGGCCGCCTGCAGCCGCCGCCGCCCGACCCGGCTCCGATGTCGTCGCTGTCGTCGCTCGATAGCGGCATCGCCCAATGGGCCTTCGACCACGCCGAACCGGCCGGCCTGGGCACGGACACGTTGCCGGCCAGCCGCATCTTCTACCTGCCGCTGGTGGCGCCGATGCGCACGCGCGGCGTGCTGGCGATCGAGCCGGTGCAGCGGCGCTGGATCCTGATCCCCGAACAACGCCAGCAACTCGACGCCTTCGCCGCGCTGGCCGCCATCGCGCTGGAGCGGGTGCACTACATCGACGTCGCCCAGAACGCGCTGGTCAGCATGGAATCGGAACGGCTGCGCAACTCGCTGCTGGCGGCGCTGTCGCACGACCTGCGCACGCCACTGACCTCGCTGGTCGGCCTGTCCGAGGCGCTGGCCGGCTCCCGGCCCGCGCTGGACGCGGCCCAGCTGGACACCGCGCGCGCGCTGCACGCCGAAGCCCTGCGCATGAGCACCCTGGTCACCAACCTGCTCGACATGGCGCGCATCCAGAGCGGCGACGTGCACCTCAACCTGCAATGGCAGCCGCTGGAAGAAGTGGTGGGCAGCGCCTTGCGCGCCAGCGCCGCGCAACTGGGCGCGCACCGCGTCGGCACGCGCCTGCCGCCGGACCTGCCGCTGCTGCGCTACGACGCCGTGCTGATCGAACGCGTGCTGGCCAACCTGCTGGAAAACGCCGCCAAATACACGCCGCCCGGCGCCCGCATCGAAATCGGCGCGGCGCTGCACGGCGCCTGGATCAACGTCATGGTTTATGATGACGGCCCGGGGCTGCCGGCGGGGCGCGAAGAAGCGCTGTTCGAAAAATTCACCCGCGGCGAGCGCGAATCGGCCAAGCCGGGCGTGGGACTGGGGCTGGCGATCTGCCGCGCCATCGTCGAAGCGCACGGCGGCAGGATCACCGCCGCCAGCGGACCGGGCGCCTCGCCGCTGGGCGGCGCCGCCTTCACCATCACCCTGCCGCTGGGCACACCACCGGCCATGCCGGACGAGGAAAGCAATGAATGACAGCGCACCGACCGCCCTGCTGGTCGAAGACGAACCGCAGATCCGCCGCTTCGTGCGCGCCGCGCTGGAAGAGGAGGGCTGGCAGGTGCACGAAGCGCCGGGCCTGCAGCGCGGCCTGATCGACGCCGGCACGCGCAAACCGGACCTGATCGTGCTGGACCTCGGCCTGCCGGACGGCGACGGCATCGACTTCGTCACCGACCTGCGCAAATGGTCGACGGTGCCGGTGATCGTGCTATCGGCGCGGGTGGGCGAGGCCGACAAGATCCGCGCACTCGACGCCGGCGCCGACGACTATCTCACCAAGCCGTTCGGCACCGGCGAGCTGCTGGCACGCGTGCGCGCCACCTTGCGCCGGCAGCGCCAGCCGGCGGCCAGCAACGATGGCGTGGTGCGCTTCGGCGAGGTGGCGGTGGACTTGCAGAACCGGCGCGTGACGCGCGGCGGCGAGAACGTGCATCTGACGCCGACCGAATACCGCCTGCTGGCGGTACTGGTGGCCAACGCCGGGCGCGTGATGACCAACCCGCAGTTGCTGCGCGCGGTGTGGGGGCCGTCGCAATCGGAAAACGGCCACTACCTGCGCATCTACATGGGCCATTTGCGCCACAAGCTGGAAGCCGATCCCACCCAACCGCGCTACCTGCTCACGGAAACCGCCGTCGGTTACCGCCTGCAACTGCCGTAAACCGGGGTCAGTTCTGCCAATCGCACACGGGCTCATGTACCATTGGCAGAACTGACCCCGGTTTACTTGCTGAGGGTGCGCATGGCGCGTTCGAGGCCGTCCATGGTCAGCGGGAACATGCGGTTGTTCATCAACTGGCGCATGATGCCGATCGACTGGCGGTACTGCCAGATATTCTCCGGCTCCGGATTGAGCCAGACGAATTTCGGAAATGCCGCCGTGAAGCGCGCCAGCCAGGCGCTGCCCGCTTCCTCGTTGTTGTACTCGACCGAGCCGCCCGGCTGCAGAATCTCGTAGGGACTCATGGTGGCGTCGCCGACGAAAATCAGCTTGGTGTCAGGCGGGTACTTGCGCAGGATGTCCCAGGTCGGAAAGCGCTCCGAATGGCGGCGCCGGTTGTTCTTCCACATGTAGTCGTACACGCAGTTGTGGAAGTAGAAGAACTCCATGTTCTTGAACTCCGTCTTGGACGCCGAAAACAGCTCCTCGGTGCGCTCGATATGGTCGTCCATGGTGCCGCCGACGTCGAACAACATCAGCACCTTGATATTGTTCTTGCGCTCGGGCTGCATCTTGATATCGAGGTAGCCGGCGTTGTTGGCGGTGGCGTGGATGGTGGCGTCGAGCGCCAGCTCCTCGGCCGCGCCCTGGCGCGCGAACTTGCGCAGGCGCCGCAGCGCCACCTTGATGTTGCGGGTGCCGATCTCGCGCTCGCCGTCGTAATCCTTGTAGCTGCGCGCCTCCCACACCTTGACCGCCGTGCGGTTGCCGCCCTTGCCGCCGATGCGCACGCCCTCGGGATTGGTGCCGCCGTGGCCGAAGGGCGACGTGCCGCCGGTGCCGATCCACTTGTTGCCGCCCTCGTGGCGCTCCTTCTGCTCGGCCAGCAGCTCCTTGAGCCGGTCCATCAGCTTGTCGTAGCCGAATTTTTCCAGCGCCTCGATCTGCTCGGGCGTCAGTTCGCGCTTCATGCGCTGCACCAGCCAGTCCAGCGGCACGCCGCCGTTTTCCTCGAAGGCGGTGCTGATGCCCTTGAAATACAGGCCGAAGGCGCGGTCGAACTTGTCGAAGTGGGCCTCGTCCTTCACCAGCGTCAGGCGCGCGAGGTAGTAGAAATCGTCGAGCGAGGTGGTGATCACCTGCTTTTGCATGGCTTCGAGCAGGGTCAGGAACTCCCTGATCGTCACCGGGATCTTGGCGTCCTTCAGGGTGAAGAAGAAATCGATCAGCATCTCAGTGCACTCCGTGCTGCGCCAGCTTGTAGCGCAGGTGCGCCTTGATCTCCGGCCACTCGCCGGCCGCGATGCTGTACATGACGGTATCGCGCACGGTGCCATCGCGCCGCGCCGCGTGGTGGCGCAGCACGCCGTCCTTCTTCGCGCCCAGGCGCTCGATGGCGGCCTGCGAAGCGTGGTTGAAGTTGTCGGTGCGCAGGCCGACCAGCGCCGCGCCCAGGGTCTCGAAGGCGTGCGTCATCAGCAGCAGCTTGCAGGTGGTGTTGACGTGGCTGCGCTGGCGGCTCTGCGCGTACCAGGTGTAGCCGATCTCCAGGCGGTCGATCTCGGGCACGATGTCGTGGTAGCTGGTGGTGCCCATCACGGCGCCGCTGCCGCTATCGATCACGGCGAAGGCCAGCCGGGTCGGGCGCTGGGCCATGGACTTGAGGATGTAGGCGTCCACCTCGTGCGGCTCGGGCACCGAGGTGATGCGCAGGCGCCACAGCTGGCCATCTTCGGCGGCGGCGCGCAGGCCATCGGCGTGGTGGGGCCCCAGCGGCTCCAGGCGCACGCCGTGCAATTCCAGCGCCACGGGCAAGATCGTGTTCATCGGTTGGTCCGCGCCATGAACACCAGGCGCTCGAACAGGTGGATGTCCTGCTCGTTCTTGAGCAGCGCGCCGTGCAGCGGCGGCACGATGGCATTCTGGTCCTGGCTGCGCAGCGCCTCGGGCGGGATGTCCTCGGCCATCAAGAGCTTGAGCCAATCGAGGAACTCGGAGGTGGACGGCTTCTTCTTCAGGCCCTGCACCTCGCGCACCTGGTAGAAGGTCTGCAGCGCCTGGGCCAGCAGTTCCTGCTTCAGGTTCGGATAGTGCACGCGCACGATCTGCTCCATGGTGTCGCGGTCGGGGAACTTAATATAGTGGAAGAAGCAGCGGCGCAGGAAGGCATCCGGCAGCTCCTTCTCGTTGTTGGAGGTGATGATCACCAGCGGGCGGTGCTTGGCCTGCACCATCTCACGCGTCTCGTAGACGTAGAACTCCATGCGGTCCAGCTCGCGCAGCAGGTCGTTGGGGAACTCGATGTCGGCCTTGTCGATCTCGTCGATCAAGAGCACCACCGGTTCCGGCGCGGTAAACGCCTGCCACAGCACGCCCTTGACGATGTAATTGTGGATATCGCGCACGCGCTCGTCGCCGAGCTGGGAATCGCGCAGGCGCGAAACGGCGTCGTACTCGTACAGGCCCTGCTGGGCCTTGGTGGTCGACTTGATGTGCCACTGCATCAGCGGCATGTTCAGGGCGGCGGCAACTTCCTCGGCCAGCATGGTCTTGCCGGTGCCCGGCTCGCCCTTGATCAGCAGCGGGCGCTGCAGGGTGAGGGCGGCGTTGACGGCCAATTTCAGGTCGGCGGTGGCGACGTACTGGGCGGAACCTTCAAAGCGTTGTGGGGCGTGCATGGGCGTGTATCCGGGGCGGAAAGATCAAATAGAGGAAATAGTATACGGGCAAACGCTAGAGGCGGTGCTCGGGACGGCACGGCGGTTGTGTTGTTTCTAAAAAATACTTAGGTTAGAATCCCAGCACAAATAGTAGAAAAGTCAATATAGTGACACCGTGGCAGAAGTATCCGATATTGCTGTATCCGATCACTTACTTAGAGACACCATGAAAAAACTCACCGCACTCCTCGTGCTCGCAGGCTTGTCCCACGTCGCCGTCGCTGCGGACGTCGTCGGCAACGCCCAGAATGCCAAAGCCAAGATAGAAATGTGTATTGGCTGCCACGGCATTCCCGGCTACAAAGCCACCTTCCCCGAAGTGTTTTCGGTGCCGATGATCGGCGGCCAGTCGGCCAAATACATCGAAAGTGCGCTGCAGGCCTACAAAAAAGGTGATCGCAAGCATCCGTCCATGAAGGGCATCGCATCCAGCCTGTCGGACCAGGACATCGCCGATGTGGCGGCGTTCTATTCGCAACAGACCCGCAGCGCCGACCCGAAATGAGGACCGAATTCATGAACAAACTGATGTTGAAAATGACTGCGGCCGTGGGCGTGGTGATGTTGGCCGGCGCCGCGCAGGCGGGCGGCAACGTGGACGCGGGCAAGGCGCTGACGGAAAAATACGCGTGCTTCAGCTGCCACGGCAAGGACTTCAACAGCCCGATCGACCCCAGCTATCCGAAGCTGGCCGGCCAGCACCGCGACTACCTCGAGCACGCGCTCAAGACCTACAAGCGCGGCGACGGCGCCAACGGCCGCAACAACGCCATCATGACCGGCCAGGTCAAGCCGCTGAGCAACCAGGACATCAAGGACGTCGCCGCCTACCTGCACAGCCTGCCAGGCAACCTGGCGGTCCACCGCTAAAATTCGGGGTCAGTTCCGACATTCGGACACGAGCCCAACCCTAGCGGTCGCTACGGTTGGGCTCGTGTCCGAATGTCGGAACTGACCCCGAATGTCGACCCCGAATGTCAAAGGCGGCGCTTGATGGCCTCGATGTAGGCCAGGCCGTCGGGCGGGGTGCCGGTGCGCTGGGCGTTCCAGATCATCTCGCCCAGGCATTCCATGATTTCGTGCTGGGCCGCGTGGGCGTCGTCGCGCTTGAGCGTGAGCTCGGTCGCCAGCGCGCGGATGCCCGGCGGCTGGTCGATCGAGATCTGCTCGTCGATCGATAGGTGCATCGACAGGTGCAGGAAGGGATTGGCTTGCGCGCCTTCCACCTGGTAGTTGCGCGTGAGCGCCGTTTCCACGTCGGCCAGCACCTCGTGGTACTCCGGATGGTGGTGGATCCAGTCGGACGCCATGGTCTCGAGCGGGGTGAGGATTTCGCCAGCCTGCTGCTTGCGGTAGGTCTCGCAGAAGAATCGGCGGACGTCGTCGGAAGAGGGATTAAACATAGCCGATATTGTACCTCCTGCAGCAGATCACCATCCGGCGCGGCTGGTAAGATGGCGTTTTCATCCACTCGACTGCCTTCCCATGCTGAACCAATCCGCCCTCGATACGCTGTTCTTCAACGCCCACACCCACAACGGCTGGCTCGACCGTCCTGTGACCGACGCGCAGCTGCAGCAGCTGTACGATGCCCTGCGCTGGGCGCCGACCGCCGCCAACGGTTCGCCGGCGCGGCTGGTGTTCGTGCGTTCGGCCGAAGCCAAGGCCAAGCTGGCGCCGGCGCTGTCGGCCGGTAACCTGGACAAGACCCTGGCCGCGCCGGTCACCGTGATCGTCGGCATGGACCTGGAGTTCTACGAGCAGCTGCCGCAGCTGTCGCCGGCGGTGGACGCCCGTTCCTGGTTCGCCGGCAACGACGCGGCCATCCAGTCGACCGCCTTCCGCAATTCCTCGCTGCAGGGCGGTTATTTGATCCTGGCGGCGCGCGCGCTGGGCCTGGACGTGGGGCCGATGTCCGGTTTCGACAATGCCAAGGTCGACCAGGCCTTCTTCGCCGGCACCGCAGTCAAGTCCAATTTCATTTGCAACATCGGCTACGGCGACGCCGCCAAGATCCGCCCGCGCGCACCGCGCCTGTCGTTCGAGCAGGCTTGCCGGATCGTTTGACGAAAAAAACGGGACAGTCAGACTGTCCCGGTTTTAAATCAAGCGCCGTTCTTGTCGCCGTCAGCCGCCGCGCAGGCCGGCTGTTCTGCGCAAGCAGCCGATTCCTGCGCCGCCGTGCCGGCCCCCGCGCGTGGCGGATGCGGCTGGCGCAGGTAGCGCGAGCCGTGGTGCCGCCGTTCGTGGCCGTTGGCCGGCCAGGTCAGGAAGCGCGACAGCTCCTGCAGCGCGCGTTGATACACATCGCGCTTGAATTCAATCACGACATCGAGCGGGACCCAGTAATCATGCCAGCGCCAGGCGTCAAATTCCGGATGGTCGGTCAGGCGCAGGTTGACGTCGTTGTCGCGCGCACACATGCGCAACAAGAACCAGATCTGCTTCTGACCACGGTAGTGGCCGCGGATTTCCCGCTTGATGAAATGGTCCGGCACCTCATAGCGCAGCCAGTCGCGGGTGCGACCGACTATCTTGACGTGCTCGGCACGCAGACCGATTTCCTCTTCCAGCTCCCGATACATCGCCTGTTCCGGCGTTTCTCCATATTTGATGCCGCCTTGCGGAAACTGCCATGAGTGCTCGCGCACCCGCTTGCCCCACCACACCTCGTTCTGGGCGTTTAGCAGGATGATGCCGACGTTGGGGCGAAACCCCTCCCGATCGAGCATATTGCACCTCAAACTTTCTGCGACTGAGCCCCCGTCTTATATTTTTGCCCACAAAACGGCACACCGGCACGGTTTTCGGGGTACGAAAACGGCCGGAGGGCCCTGATTTGAACGCATTTGTA
Organism: Duganella paludis; assembly: GCF_054461335.1. Classification (NCBI taxonomy): domain Bacteria; kingdom Pseudomonadati; phylum Pseudomonadota; class Betaproteobacteria; order Burkholderiales; family Oxalobacteraceae; genus Duganella; species Duganella paludis. Next base: position 2,108,570 of record NZ_CM136922.1, on the reverse strand, counting down.
TAAAGTATGGACGCATCAGCCAGCTAATCCTTTAAAATTAGGTTGATTATAACCCTCTCTTTTTAAAAAGAATTCACCGTATGCGCGCGTCACGTTTTTTTATTTCCACGCTTAAAGAAGCACCTTCCGATGCCGAGATCGTCAGCCATCAGTTAATGATGCGCGCCGGCATGATCAAACGCCTGGGTTCGGGCATTTACACCTACATGCCGATGGGCTTGAAAATCATCCGCAAGGTGGAAGCCATCGTGCGCGAAGAGATGAACCAATCGAACGCCATCGAGCTGCTGATGCCCCTGATCCAGCCTGCCGAACTGTGGCAGGAGACCGGCCGCTGGGACAAGATGGGCGCCGAACTGCTGCGCATCAAGGACCGCCACGGCCGCGAATTCGCCTTCCAGCCGACCGCCGAGGAAGTGATCACCGATGTTGTTCGTTCGGAAATTAAATCGTACCGTCAACTTCCGTTGAATTTTTACCACATCCAGACCAAATTCCGCGACGAGCGCCGCCCGCGTTTCGGCCTGATGCGCGGCCGCGAGTTCACCATGAAGGATGCGTACTCGTTCGACCGCGACCTGGCCGGCATGCAGGCCTCGTACAAGATCATGTACGACGCCTACACCCGCATTTTCAACCGTTTCGGTTTGAAGTTCCGTGCGGTGGCAGCCGATAACGGCGCCATCGGCGGCACCGGCTCGCACGAATTCCACGTCATCGCCAGCACCGGCGAGGACGCGCTGGTGTACTGCCCAAGCTCGGACTACGCGGCCAATATGGAAGCGGCCGAAGCGCTGCCGGTGAACGCCGAGCGCGCCGCCGCCGCCCAGCCGCTGACCAAGGTCGAGACGCCGAACGCCACCAAGTGCGAGCTGGTGGCCGAGCAGCTCAAGCTGCCGCTGGCGCAGACCGTCAAGACCCTGGCGCTGACCGTCGAGACCGAGCAGGATGGAAAACCAGCTAAACAGTATTTCATGTTGTTGTTGCGTGGCGACCACGAACTGAACGAAGTCAAGGTCGGCAAAGTGCCGGGCCTGGCCGCGCACCGCTTCTCGACCGAAGCCGAGATCCTGGAAGTCTACGGTTGCGTGCCGGGCTACCTGGGCCCGATCGGCACCAAGGCCCAGGTCACCGTGGTGGCCGACCGCACGGTCGCCAACATGGCGGACTTCGTCTGCGGCGCCAACGACGCCGGCTACCACTACAGCGGCGCCAACTGGGGCCGCGACTGCGCCGAGCCGGACCTGGTGCTGGACCTGCGCAACGTGGTCGAAGGCGACGCCTCGCCGGACGGCCAGGGCGTGCTGGCGATCGAGCGCGGCATCGAAGTCGGCCACGTATTCCAGCTGGGCACGGCCTATTCGGAAGCCATGAAGGCCACTTTCCTGGACGAGAACGGCAAACCGGCGCCGCTGCAGATGGGGTGCTACGGCATCGGCATCACCCGCATCCTGGGCGCCGCCATTGAGCAGAACTACGACGACAAGGGCATCATCTGGCCGGCCTCGCTGGCGCCGTTCGAGCTGGTGCTGTGCCCGATGGGCATGGACCGCAGCGAAGCGGTCAAGCAAGCGGCCGAGCAGCTGTACGCGGACGCGCAGGCGGCCGGCATCGACGTCATCCTCGACGACCGTGGCGCCCGTCCGGGCCAGATGTTCGCCGACTGGGAACTGATCGGCGTGCCGCACCGCGTGGTGATCGGCGACCGTGGCCTGAAGGAAGGCAACCTGGAATACCAGGGCCGCCGCGACACCGAAGCGACCGCCGTGCCTGTGGCCGACATCCTCGGCTTCATCAAAGGCAAAATGGCGCAGTGATGAGCCTGTTGCGGTGCCGGCGCTGGCTGGCGATGGTGGTGCTGCTCGTTGCGGCGCCGCTGGCGCCGGCCGGCAACCAGAAGGAAGAAGCGCTGGCCGACTCGGTGCGGCTGGCGCTGTCGAACGCCATCAAGGACGCCACGCCGCCCACGCCCAGCTTCCGCAACCCGTCCGAGCAGGCGCGCTACCAGAACTGGCTGGACACCATGTCCTACCGGCTCCAGCGCAAGCTGCCGGACGAACAGACCCGCAAGGAATTCCTCGCCACCGTGTGGTACGAATCGCGCCGCGCCGGGCTCGATCCCGGCATGGTGCTGGGCCTGATCCAGGTGGAATCGGCCTACCGCAAGTACGCGGTATCGATCGTCGGCGCGCGCGGCTACATGCAGGTGATGCCGTTCTGGACCAACGTGATCGGCGACCGCAACCGCCGCGCCCTGTTCGACATGCAAACCAACCTGCGCTACGGCTGCGCGATTTTGCGCATGTACCTGGACATGGAAGCGGGCAACCTCTACCTTGCGCTGGGCCGCTACAACGGCAGCCGCGGCAAGCCCGACTACCCCAACGCCGTGCTCAAGGCCTGGAACAACTGGAAATAAAATCCGGGGTCAGGTCCTCCATTGCTACACGAGCTGTGCCGTAGGCACGCCTACGGCACAGCTCGTGTAGCAATGGAGGACCTGACCCCGGATTTTGGACGTAAAAAAACCGGGAACATCCCGGTTTTTTTTCGTCAGCGTATTTCAGCTTATTTCAAATGGTCGGAAATGAGCTTGGTCATTTCGAACATGGAGACTTGGGCTTTGCCGCCGAATACTGCTTTCAGCTTGTCGTCGGCGTTGATCATGCGGCGGTTGGCCGGATCTTGCAGGTCGAGCTTCTTGATGTAATCCCACACTTTCTTGGTCACTTCGGTGCGCGGCAGAGGTGCTGCGCCAACGACGGCGGCCAGGGAGGCGGATGGCGTCATTGCTTTCATGAAGGCGGCGTTCGGTTTGCGCGCTGCCGGTGCTGCTTTTTTCACTGCCGCTGGTTTGGCTGCTGCTTTTGCTGGTGCTGCTGCTTTCTTTGCGGCCGGTTTGGCCGCAGCCTTTTTAGCTGGTGCTGCTGGGGTTTTTTTGGCTGTTGCCATATTCGAGCCTCCTTAACGAACACATGGAAAATTGCGCAATTGATCGCACCGGCTAATATTGGTGGGGATTTAACTCACACGCAACTGTTTTTTGCGTTTTTTCCCGGAAACACGACGTAATGGCCGCGTTTCCGGGGCGTGCGCACCGTCCAAGGGCGTAAACCCGGCTTTTCACCGCTTTAGCGCAGGCCCGGCATCATGCCTTTCATCGAGCGCATCATCTTCATCATGCCGCCGCCCGAGAGCTTTTTCATCATGGTTTGCATCTGCTCGAACTGGTTCAGCATGCGGTTCACTTCCTGCACCTGGACGCCGGCGCCGGCCGCGATGCGGCGCTTGCGGGTGGCCTTGATCAGCTCCGGCTTGGCCCGCTCGGCCGCCGTCATCGAGTCGATGATGCCGACCATGCGGCGCACCTGCTTGTCGGCCTGGTCCATGTTGGCGTTGCCGGCCGCTTGCTGGAACTGCGCCGGCAGCTTGTCGACCAGGCTGGCCATGCCGCCCATTTTCTTCATCTGACCCAGCTGGGCCTTGAAGTCGTTCATGTCGAACTTGCCGCCCGACTTGACCTTGGCCGCCAGGTCGGCCGCCGCCTTGGCGTCCACGCCTTTGCGCGCTTCTTCCACCAGCGCCAGAATGTCGCCCATGCCCAGCACGCGATTGGCCATGCGTTGCGGGTCGAAGGCTTCCAGGCCGTCCAATTTTTCCGAGACGCCGGCGAACTTGATCGGCTTGCCGGTGATGTGACGCACCGACAGCGCGGCGCCGCCGCGCGAGTCGCCGTCCAGCTTGGTCAGCACGATGCCGGTCAGCGGCAGGGCGTCGTTGAAGGCCTTGGCGGTGTTGATGGCGTCCTGGCCCAGCATGGCGTCGACCACGAACAGGGTCTCGATCGGCTTGACCGCGCCGTGCACGGCGGCGATCTCTTTCATCATTTCTTCATCGATGCCGAGACGGCCGGCGGTGTCGATGATCAGCACGTCGTGGTAGTGCTTCTTGGCCCAGTCCAGCGCGGCCAGCGCGATGTCGACCGGCTTGTCCTGCGCGGTGGACGGGAAGAAGTCGGCGCCGACCTGGGCCGTCACCGATTGCAGCTGGGCGATCGCGGCCGGACGGTAGACGTCGGCCGAGACGGTCAGCACTTTCTTTTTCTTCTCTTCCTTCAGGTACTTGGCCAGCTTGCCGACGGTGGTGGTTTTACCCACACCTTGCAAACCCGCCATCAGGATGATGGCCGGCGGCTGCTGGGCAAAGCTCAGCTGGGTCGCTTCCGGGCCGAGGTCGGCGCCCATCAGGGCGGCCAGCTCGCGCTGCACCACGCCCACCAGCGCCTGGCCAGGCGAGAGCGAGGAAATCACTTCCTCGCCCAGGGCCTTTTCTTTGACGCGGGCGATGAATTCGCGCACGGCCGGCAGGGCGACGTCGGCCTCCAGCAGCGCCATGCGCACTTCGCGCAGCATTTCGGCGGTGTTGGCTTCGGTCAGGCGGGCCTCGCCGCGCATGGTCTTGACGACCTTGGCGAGGCGTTGAGTCAGATTGTCTAGCATGTTGTTGAACCTGTTGGCAGATGGTGGCGTCCGGCGCGGCCGGACCAAGTGCGCCATTTTACCGCATGGCCGTGCCGCCGCCGCCAATCCGGTACGTCGGCACGGTTCGGAATCTGCTGATAGGCAATTGCTTTACAGCTTGGTATGATTTCCCCACCACTACAAAGGAGAGACGGATGAAACTGAAAGCGATATGCACCGCCGTAGCCATGACCGCCACGTTCGGTTCCGCCCAGGCGCAAGAGGTCGTTCGCCTCGGCAACCTGAAGTTCGCTCACTATGGCGCCGTCTCCTATATTAAAGAAATCGCGCCCAAGTGCGGCATCAAGGTCGAGGAACGGGTGTTCGCCAAGGGCCTGGACGTGATGCAGGCGATTATCGCCGGCGAACTGGACGTCGGCACCACCGCTTCCGAAGCCGCCATCTCGGGCCGCGCCGGCGGCGCGCCGATTTTTGTGGTGGCAGGTTTCGCCAAGGGCGGCGCCCAGCTGGTCAGCCACGCCGACCTGAAACTCAAATCCGTCAAGGAACTCAAGGGCAAGAAAGTCGGCGTCACGCGCGGCGGCATCCAGGAAGTGCTGCTGCTGGCCGAGCTGCAGCAGAACGGCCTGACCGTCTCCGACCAGCCGGGCAAGGACGTGCAACTGGTGTTCCTGGCCTACGCCGATTTGAACCAGGCGCTGCTCGGCAAGCAGATCGACGCCATGATGCAGTCCGAGCCGCAATCCTCGCAGGCCATCAACAAGGGCTTCGGCACCGAGATCATCAAGCCTTACGACACGCCGATCGGCGAGCCGGTGCGCACCATGGTGATGACCGAGAAGTTCTATAAAGAGAAGCGTCCGCTGGCGGAAAAATTCATGAACTGCTTCGTGCAGTCGACCAAGCTGTTCATCGAGAACAAGGCGGTGGCCGAGAAATATGTGCGCGAAGTCATCTTCAAGGGCCAGATCACCAAGGACGATTTCGACGACGCCATCGGCAATTCGCCGTACAGCTACGACATCACGCCCGAGCACATCCAGACCACCACTGACGTCATGGTCAAGACCGGCGTCGGCCGTATGGCCAAGCCGCCGGTGGCCAAGGACTGGGTCAAGACCGATCTGCTGGACGCCGCCAAGAAGTCGCTGGGCGTTAAATAATGGCGACCGCCTCGTCTTCGTCCTGGCGCCAGGTCGGCGTCGGGCTGGTGCTGCCGGTCGTGGTGGTGGCGCTGTGGCAGGCGGCGGCCACGCTGGGCTGGGTCAATCCACAGGTGCTGCCGTCGCCGCTGGCGGTGGCGGAGAAGTGGATCGCCTACCTCCTGCCGCTGCAACCGTATGATCCGGCGGCCGGCAGCTGGCTGCATTGGGCCGTCTCCGGCGAGCTGATTACCGATTCGCTCAGCAGCTTGTACCGCGTGGTGGTCGGTTTCCTGATCGGCGGCGGGCTGGCCTTGCCGCTCGGCCTGGCCATGGGCATGAGCACCCGCGTCTACGACTGGTTCAACGTGCTGGTGCAGATGGTGCGGCCGATTCCGCCGATCGCCTACATCCCGCTGTCGATGCTGTGGTTCGGGCTCGGTAATCCGCCGGCCGTGTTCCTGATCGCGCTGGGCGCTTTCTTCCCGGTGCTGATGAACACCATCGCCGGCGTGCGCCAGGTCGACGCCATCTATATCCGTGCGGCGCGCAACCTGGGCGCTTCCGGCTACACCATGTTTACCCGCGTGGTGCTGCCGGCGGCCGTGCCCTACATCCTGTCCGGCGTGCGCATCGGCATCGGCACCGCCTTCATCGTGGTGATCGTGGCCGAGATGGTGGCGGTGAACAACGGCCTCGGTTTCCGCATCCTCGAAGCGCGCGAGTACTTCTGGTCCGACAAGATCATCGCCGGCATGATCTCGATCGGCCTGATCGGCCTGGCCATCGACGTCGGCATGAACAAGCTGAATAACCATTTGCTGCGCTGGCATCGCGGCCTGGAGAACCAATGAGCGCGACGCATATCGCCGTATCGCAGGTAAACAAGGTGTTCCAGACCGCCGAACGCGAGGTGGTGGCGCTCAAGGACATCAACCTGGAGATCCCGCAGGGGCAGTTCGTCTGCCTGCTCGGGCCATCGGGCTGCGGCAAGTCGACCCTGCTGAACGCGGTGGCCGGCTTCGCGCCGCCGTCGTCCGGCACCATCCACGCCGACGGCAAGCTGGTGACGGCGCCGGGTCCGGAGCGCGGCATGGTGTTCCAGGAGTACGCGCTGTTCCCGTGGATGACGGTGGCCGACAACATCGCCTTCGGCCTGGAGATCAAGGGCCAGCCCAAGGCGCAGATCAAGGCCAAGGTGGACCAGCTGCTCGACATGCTGTCGCTGCAGGACTTCCGCAACCGCTATCCGAAAGACCTGTCGGGCGGCATGCGCCAGCGGGTGGCGATCGCCCGCGTGCTGGCGCTCGATTCGCCCATCATGCTGATGGACGAGCCGTTCGGCGCGCTCGACGCGCTCACGCGCCGCAACCTGCAGGATGAATTGCTGCGCATCTGGTCCGAGCTGAAAAAGACCATCATCTTCGTCACCCACTCGATCGAAGAGGCGATCTACTTGGCCGACCGCATCGTGGTGATGACCTACCGCCCCGGCACCGTCAAGCGCGACATCCTGGTGGAGCTGCCGCGCCTGCGCGACCCGGCCGCCGCCGAGTTCAATGCCCTCAAGCGCGAGCTGGGGCAGCTGGTGATGGAGGAGCAGGAGCGCCACCACCATGACGAACTGCGCATGGCAGCCGTGGATTGAGCGATGGTGTAAACTGCGGGGATGCAGATCTATTCTTTTATCGCAGCCATCGTGCTGTATATAGTGTGCGCCGGCCTGCCATCGCGGCGCGGCGGGCTGATCTCCGCCGTCACGCTGGCGGCCTGGCTGCTGCACGGCGTTGGCCTGTGGTCGGAAATCGCCGGCGGCGGCGCCTTGCGCTTCGGCTTCGCCGCCATGCTGTCGTCGGCGCTGTGGGTGTCGGTGGCGGCCTACTGGCTGGAGAACCGGAACTTCAGCCTCGATGGCCTGCGCCGCCTGGTCATGCCCAGCGCCGCCGTCGCCGCCGCGCTGCAGCTGATCTTCCCCGGTAACCTGGTGCCGATGGAGGGCAAGTCGCCGCTGTTCGGCTGGCACATCGCCATCGCCACCATGGCTTATTCCACGCTGACCATCGCCGCCTTCCACGCGGTGCTGATGGCGTTGCAGGAGTCGCGCCTGCATGCGCGCTCCGACACCAAATCCTTCCTGTCCGGCGCGCTGGACCAGCTGCCGGCGCTGCTGACCATGGAAAAACTTCTGTTCCGCATGATAGGCTTCGGCTTTGCTTTACTCAGCCTGACGGTGTTGTCGGGCATCGTATTCTCGGAACAGCTGTTCGGCCAAGCCCTGAAGTGGGACCACAAGTCGGTGTTTACACTGCTGTCGTGGGTGTTGTTCGCCGCGCTGCTGGCCGGCCGGCGCCTGCGCGGCTGGCGCGGCAAGACGGCGTTGAGCTTCACGCTGGTCGGTTTCGCCACGCTGGCGCTGGCCTACGTCGGCAGCCGTTTTGTCTTTGAAGTGGTTTTGCATAAAGGTTGGGCATGATTACCAAGATTGTGATGTGGCTGGCGTTGATATTCCTGGTGATCTTCGCGATCCGCTCCAAGATCCGCCAGGCGCAAAAGCGCTACCAGCAGCAGTTCCAGCAGCAGCAACAGCAACAGCGTCCGCAGGCGGCGCAGGCCGAAGCGCCGTCGCAGCAAACCTACAAGGCGCGCGCCGCCGCGCAGGCCGCCAACGACGCCGAAGTCATGCTGCAATGCGCGCACTGTGGCGTGTTCTATCCGGCCGGCGAAACCGTGCAGGCCAACGGCCGTGACTATTGCAGCGCGGCTCACGCCGCCCTGCCGGCCGCCTAAGCCATCGCGCCGTGATCGCGCGCCTGCAAGCCCTGTCGGCCGAAGCGCGCGCAACCTTCTGGCGTTCGCTGCAAACGCTGAACGCTACCCGCGTGGTGATCGCGCTGGTGCTGCTGGTTTATCTGAGTTTCGACAGCCGCGGCCTGCGCGCCTCGGGCCAGTACCTGTACCTGCAAATCTGCCTGGTTTATCTGGGATTGTCGATCGGCTTCGCGCTGTCGGCCGTGTATGTGCAGCGCCGCTTCGTGCTGCAGCTGCTGTCGCAGATCGCCTGCGACCTCACCATCATCTCCCTGTTGTACCTGGCCGGCGGCGGCATGCGCAGCGGCCTGGCGATTCTGTATCTGTTCCCGCTGGCCGGGCTGGCCATCCTGACGCCGCTGACGGTGTCGCTGTTTTGCGCTTCGCTGGTGGCGCTGTTCCTGCTCGGCGACACCACCTGGCAGATCTTCCTGACCGATAGCGACCGCGATGTGATGCAGGCCGGCTTGTACGGCGCCGCCTTCCTGGCCGCCGTGTTGGTGGTGAACCGCATGGCCGCCAAGTTGATCGGCCAGGAGGAGCTGGCGATCCAGCGCGGCGTCGAGATCAATGTGCAGCAGGCGGTCAACCGGCTGGTGATGGCCAACATTGGCGACGGCATCCTGGTGGTCGATGCGGAGGGCCAGGTTTTCGCCGGCAATCCGGCGGCGCAGCAGATGCTCGGCCTGGTCGGGCCGGAATTGAAATTCAAATTGTCGGCCGCCGTGGCGTTGGCGCCGCTGGCCCAGGCCTACCAGGCGTGGCGCGAGGACGCCGCGCGCGCCACCGTTTTCCTCACCATCAAACCGTTCAACGACGCCGCGCTGGAAGGCATGACCGCCGCCTGGAGCGCGCGCCGCGACCTGGCCGCGCACCTGAAAGTGCGCTTCGCCGCCGCCGATACCCATGAACTGGGCGCGCAGCGCAGCGTGATCTTTTTGCAGGACGTGACCGGCATCGAGAATCAGGCGCAGCAACTCAAGCTGGCCTCCATGGGCCGGCTCACCGCCAGCATCGCGCACGAGGTGCGCAATCCGCTGTCGGCCATAGGCCACGCCAACTCGCTGCTGGCCGAGGATTTGACCGACCCGGTGCATCAGCGCCTGCTGAAGATCGTCGGCGACAACGTCACCCGCGTGAACCGCATGGTGGAGGACATCCTGCAACTGTCGCGCAAGGCGCAGGCGCATAGCGGGCCGCTGGCGCTGGATGTCTTCCTGGCCGAGCTGCGCGCGGAATTCATCGAGATCCACAGCCTGGCGCCGGACATCCTCGGCCTGACTGTGGCGCCGGGCACGCAGGTGCGCTTCGATGCGCTGCACCTGCGCGAAGTGATCCTCAACTTGCTCAACAACGCGGTGCGCTACGCCAGCGGCGGTCCGTCCTCGATCCGCCTGGACGTGGTGAGCGACACGGCGCAGCGGCTGGAGCGCCTGGAACTGCACGTGCAGGACGACGGCCCCGGCATCACTCCCGAGGTGCGCGCCCACTTGTTCGAGCCGTTTTACACCACCTCCAGCAAGGGCACGGGACTGGGACTGTATCTGGCGCGTGAATTGTGTTTGAATAACGAGGCGCGTCTCGACTATGAATACCGTTTTGACAACAAGGACAGCGCCGACGGCAGCCCGGCGTTGAGCGGGCGCTTCGTAATCACCTTTGCCTCGCCAGGGCAGAAGCAAGGAAAGGCCGCTTGATGAATGTTCGTTCCCCGCGCGCTCCGCGTGTGCTCGTCGTCGACGACGAGGCCGACCTGCGCGAATTGCTGGAACTGACCCTGCTCAAAATGGGCCTGGACGTCGACAGCGCCGCCACCTTGGGCGAGGCGCGCGCGCTGCTGGCCACCCCCGAACGCGAGTACCAACTCGTGCTGACCGACATGCGCCTGCCCGACGGTCTTGGCCTGGAACTGGTGCGCGAAATCACCGCTGCATATAAGAACACGCCGGTGGCGGTGGTCACCGCCTTCGGCAGCGCCGACAACGCCGTGGTCGCGCTCAAGGCCGGCGCTTTCGATTACATCTCCAAGCCGGTGGCGCTGGACCAGTTGCGCGTGATGGTGCAATCGGCGCTGCGCCTGAACGCCGGACCGGCGGCCGGCCAGGCGCCGAGCGCCGCGCAACCGGCGAGCCGCCTGAAGGGCGACTCCGCCGTGATCCAGGCGCTGCGCGCGCAGATCGCCCGGCTGGCGCGCTCGATGGCGCCGATCGCCATCAACGGTGAATCGGGCAGCGGCAAGGAACTGGCGGCGCGCGAAATCCACGCCCAAAGTTCGCGCGCCGGCAAGCCCTTCATCGCCGTCAACTGCGGCGCGATTCCGGAAGCGCTGATGGAGGCGGAGTTCTTCGGCTACCGCAAGGGCGCTTTCACCGGCGCAGTCGACGAACGCGAAGGCTTCTTCCAGGCGGCCAACGGCGGCACCTTGATGCTGGACGAAGTGGCCGACTTGCCGCTGGCGATGCAGGTCAAGCTGCTGCGCGCCATCCAGGAGCGGCGCGTGCGCCAGATCGGCGCCACCGCCGAGGAGCCGGTCGACGTGCGTATTATTAGTGCGACCCATAAGAACCTGGCGCAGTGCGTGGAGCAGGGCAGCTTCCGCCAGGATTTGTTCTATCGTTTGAACGTGATCGAACTCAGTCTGCCGCCGCTGCGCGAACGGCTGGACGACCTGGGCGTGCTGACCGGCGCCATCCTCGATCGCCTCGGCACCTTCGAGCACAAGGTGGTGCTGGGAGCGGGCGTGCTGGAGGCGCTGCGCGGCTACTCCTTCCCCGGCAATGTGCGCGAGCTGGAAAATATCCTCGAACGCGCGCTGGCGTTTGCCGACGACGGCGTGATCGAAGTGGGCGACCTGGCGCTGAAGGGCGCGCGCATGGGCGAGCCTGTGCCGGCCGTCGCCGCCGCCGCGCCGTCCTTGGCCGCCGCGCCGCAACCGCCGCAATCTCCCGACAGCCTGCCGGCCAGCCTGCCCGATTACCTGAACCAGATCGAGCGCGACATCATTCTGCGCGCGCTGGCGCAGACGCAGTTCAACCGCACCCAGGCCGCGCAACTGCTGGGCATCAGCTTCCGCCAGCTGCGCTACCAGATGCAGAAACTGAACATCCAGGAGCCGGAGGCGTGAACGATTTCGACGGCTGGCTGCCGCAGGCGCTGCGCTACGACAGCCCGTATTTCGACGCCCGTCCTGGTTCCGCACCGGCCGACATCACCCTGCTGGTGGTCCACAACATCTCGTTGCCGGCCGGCTGCTTTGGCGGTCCGCACGTGTCCGACCTGTTCACCGGCCGGATCGACTATAATGCTGACCCCTCGTTCGAAGACCTGCGTGGCCTGAAAGTCTCCAGCCACTTTTTTATCCGCCGCGACGGCAGGATCATTCAATACGTATCCGCTAACGATCGCGCCTGGCATGCCGGCGCGTCCAGTTTCTGCGGCCGCGATAAATGTAATGATTTTGCTATCGGCGTGGAGCTGGAAGGCAGCGACTTCGTGGCCTTCGAAGCGGCGCAATATGCGGCGCTGGCGCAGTTGACAACCGCGCTACAGCAGCACTATCCGCTGACCGAAGTGAGGGGACACGAGCACATCGCGCCGGGCCGGAAAACCGACCCGGGACCATTGTTCGATTGGGAATATTATCAAAAACTGCTTAAGAAACAGGCAATGTTAGTAGGTGCTAGCGCTGAACTTGGCTTCCCTATTGGGCTTCCTTAATGTCAAGAGCAAAATTGCTTGGATCATCAAAATTTCTCACTTGCCGTGCTACGGTGTGACCACTACAATCAGTGGATAGGTTCTAGCCAATCACTAGATATAGTAGTTCTCGTGATACTGAATATTAAGTAACAAGCAAGTATTGAAGGTCGGTTCAACACCGTTTTTTACACAAACATAGCCGCGCAGCCATGACTGCACGCTGTTATCGGGGAGCTTAAATGCAATCTACTCAGGACATCACCATCAATCCAGCGCTGGTACCAGCAGTCGCTGCGAGCACCGCCAGCAGCCCTGCAACGGCAGCGAGCGACCTCGGTGACTACCGCATCATCCGCCGTAACGGCGCGGTTGTCGCGTTTGAACCGTCGAAAATTGCAGTCGCCATGACCAAGGCCTTCCTGGCCGTGAACGGCGGCCAAGGTGCAGCGTCGGCTCGCATCCGCGAGCTGGTGGAAGAACTGACCAACAACGTCGTCGGCGCCCTGGTGCGTCGTCAGCCATCGGGCGGCACCTTCCATATCGAAGACGTGCAAGACCAGGTGGAACTGGCCCTGATGCGTTCGGGCGAACATGACGTGGCCCGCGCCTATGTGCTGTACCGCGCCAAGCAAATGGAAGAGCGCCGCGCCGCCAAGGAAGCCGCCGGCACCTCCACCATCGCCGCGCCGCAGATCCACGTGCTGGAAAACGGCGAGCGCAAGCCGCTGGAACTGAACCGCGTCACGAGCCTGATCAACGCCGCTTGCATCGGCCTGGAAAAACACGTCGACGCCGACGCCATCGTCGCCGAGACCCTGAAAAACCTGTACGACGGCGTGCCGGTCGAAGAGCTGCACAAATCCGCCATCCTGGCTGCCCGCGCGCTGATGGAAAAGGATCCGGCCTACTCGCAAGTGACCGCTCGCATCCTGCTGCACACGATTCGCAAGGAAGTCTTCGGCAAGGAAGTGGCGCAGGGCGCCGCTGCGGCCGAATACGTGACCTACTTCCCGCAGTACATCGCCAAAGGTATCGCCGCTGAACTGCTGGACGTCAAACTAGGCGAATTCGACCTGGCCCGCCTGTCGAAAGCCATCGTCGCCGACCGCGACCTGCAGTTCGGCTACATCGGCCTGCAAACCCTGTACGATCGCTACTTCCTGCACATCCGCGACACCCGCATCGAAATGCCGCAGGCGTTCTACATGCGCGTCGCCATGGGCCTGGCCCTGAACGAAAGCGACCGCGAAGCGCGCGCCATCGAGTTCTACAACCTGCTGTCGAGCTTCGACTTCATGTCGTCGACTCCGACCCTGTTCAACTCGGGCACCCTGCGTTCGCAGCTGTCGTCGTGCTATTTGACCACCGTGTCGGACGACCTGGAAGGCATCTACGACGCCATCAAGGAAAACGCCTTGCTGGCGAAATTCGCCGGCGGCCTGGGTAACGACTGGACTCCGGTGCGCGCCCTGGGCGCCCACATCAAGGGCACCAACGGCAAGTCGCAAGGCGTGGTGCCGTTCCTGAAAGTGGTCAACGACACCGCCGTCGCGGTCAACCAGGGCGGCAAGCGCAAGGGCGCGGTCTGCGCCTACCTGGAAACCTGGCACATGGACATCGAAGAGTTCCTGGACCTGCGCAAGAACACCGGCGACGACCGCCGCCGCACCCACGACATGAACACCGCCAACTGGATTCCGGACATGTTCATGAAGCGCGTGATGGAAAAGGGCGAGTGGACCCTGTTCTCGCCATCGGACACGCCTGACCTGCACGACCTGGTCGGCAAAGCCTTCGAAAAAGCCTATCTGGGCTACGAAGCCAAAGCCGCCGCCGGCGAAATCCGCGTGTTCAAGAAAATCCAGGCGCTGGACCTGTGGCGCAAGATGCTGTCGATGCTGTTCGAAACCGGCCACCCATGGATCACGTTCAAAGACCCATGCAACATCCGTTCGCCGCAGCAGCACGTGGGCATGGTCCACAGCTCGAACCTGTGCACCGAGATCACGCTGAACACCGGTCCGGACGAAATCGCCGTCTGCAACCTGGGCTCGGTCAACCTGCCGGCCCACATGAAAGAGGGCAAGCTCGATCACGTCAAGCTGCAGAAGACCATCCGCACCGCGATGCGCATGCTCGACAACGTCATCGATATCAACTACTACGCCGTCGATAAAGCACGCAACGCCAACATGCGTCATCGTCCGGTCGGCCTGGGCGTGATGGGCTTCCAGGACTGCCTGCACATGATGCGCGTGCCATTCTCGTCGATGGAATCGGTGCAGTTCGCCGACACCTCGATGGAAGCGGTCTGCTACTACGCCTACCTGGCGTCGACCGAGCTGGCCGAAGAACGCGGCCACTACGCTTCGTACAAAGGTTCGCTGTGGGATCGCGGCATCCTGCCACAGGACTCGATCAAGCTGCTGGCCGAAGAGCGCGGCGGTTACCTGGAGCAGGACCTGTCGGCGGCCATGGACTGGACCCCGGTGCGCGAGCGCATCGCCAAGTTCGGCATGCGTAACTCGAACTGCGTGGCGATCGCTCCGACCGCGACCATTTCGAACATCATCGGCGTGTCGGCTTGCATCGAACCGACCTTCCAGAACCTGTACGTGAAGTCCAACCTGTCGGGCGAGTTCACCGAGATCAACGCCTACCTGGTGCGCGACCTGAAGGCGCGCGACCTGTGGGACGAGGTCATGATCTCCGACCTGAAATACTTCGACGGTTCGCTGGCCAAGATCGACCGCATTCCAAACGACCTGCGTGACATTTATGCAACCGCGTTTGAAGTGTCGCCAAGCTGGCTGGTGGAAGCCGCCTCGCGTCGCCAGAAGTGGATCGACCAGGCGCAGTCGCTGAACATCTACATGGCCGGCGCCTCGGGCAAGAAACTGGACGAAACCTACAAGCTGGCATGGCTGCGTGGCCTGAAAACCACCTACTACCTGCGCACCACCTCGGCCACCCACACCGAGAAGTCGACCTCCAAGACCGGCGCGCTGAACGCGGTGGCGGTGGACGGCGGCATGTCGGCCAGCGCCATGGCTGCGGCGCCAGCCCCAGTACCGGTGGCCGCAGCGGCCGCCGACGAGGAAGGCGCCGCCTGCTACCTGCGTCCGGGTGACGACGGTTTCGAGGAATGCGAAGCCTGCCAGTAATAAAATAGAGTCTGCGCCGCCCCTGCCTGAGCAGCGGCGGCGCGGAACCACATATATATAGAAGGAACTAACTATGTCGCTGTCCTGGGACGAAGAGGCCGCACCGGCCAATCAAGCAGTCAATCAAGCCGCGCTGGCCACCTCCGAGGGCAGCGCCGAACAAGTCGCCCTGCGCGTGAACGCCGACGACAAACGCATCATCAACGGTAAAACCGACGTCAACCAGCTGGTGCCGTTCAAGTACAAATGGGCCTGGGACAAATACCTGGCCGGCTGCGCCAACCACTGGATGCCGCAGGAAGTGAACATGCAGCGCGACATCGAGCTGTGGAAGAACCCGAACGGCCTGACCGACGACGAGCGTCGCCTGGTCAAGCGCAACCTCGGCTTCTTCGTCACCGCCGACTCGCTGGCCGCCAACAACATCGTGCTGGGCACCTACCGCCACATCACGGCGCCGGAATGCCGCCAGTACCTGCTGCGCCAGGCGTTCGAGGAAGCGATCCACACCCACGCCTACCAGTACATCGTTGAATCGCTGGGCCTGGACGAGCAGGAGATCTTCAACGCCTACAACGAAGTGAAGTCGATCCGCGACAAGGACGAGTTCCTGATCCCGTTCATCGACACCCTGACCGACCCGGCCTTCACCACCGGCACCATCGAAAACGACCAGAAACTGCTCAAGTCGCTGATCGTGTTCGCCTGCCTGATGGAAGGCCTGTTCTTCTACGTCGGCTTCACCCAGATTCTGGCGCTGGGCCGCCAGAACAAGATGATGGGCGCCGCCGAGCAGTACCAGTACATCCTGCGCGACGAATCGATGCACTGCAACTTCGGCATCGACCTGATCAACACCATCAAGATGGAAAATCCGCTGCTGTGGACCCCGGCCTTCAAGGAAGAGATCAAGCAGCTGTTCCTGAAAGCGGTGGAACTGGAGTACGCCTACGCCGAAGACACCATGCCGCGCGGCGTGCTGGGCCTGAACGCAGCCATGTTCAAAGGCTACCTGCGCTTCATCGCCAACCGCCGTGCCACCCAGATCGGCCTGGAAGCGATGTTCGACCAGGAAGAGAATCCATTCCCATGGATGAGCGAAATGATCGACTTGAAGAAGGAACGCAACTTCTTCGAGACCCGCGTCATCGAATACCAGACCGGCGGCGCGCTGAACTGGGACTAATCCTCCCCAGCCCCTCCCCAGAAAGCCATGTGCGCCCGACCGGCCACATGGCTTTTTTCATGCCAGCCGGTTCCGGTTGACGCCGACCGTGCGGACGATGGCCTGGATGGTCGCCGTCCGCACAGGCACCCCCTGCGCCAATTGCTTCACGCTCCCCGCCTGTGTCGCCATCATAAAGTCAAACATATTGCCTCCTAGTGCGGGCATAGATGCTTGATGGCTACGAGCTTACTCGTTAAATTTGCAGCCGCTCGTCTCTTTAATCTACCTCAATACATAGCGTGAAAAGAAGAGTGAACTCTGTTTCTCAACAGGGAGAACGGTCATGAACAATACGGATCTAATGATTGCGCAGGACGTCGATGTCCTGCATGGGGAATTGCGCACGCTGATTTCATCCAGCCGCCAGCGCGCGGTCAAGGCGGTCAATGCCGAGCTTAGCCAGTTGTATTGGTCGATCGGACGGCGCTTGTCGGTCGAAGTGCTGGGCGGCGAGCGCGCGCAGTATGGCGCGCAATTGATGCAGTATTTAGGTGTGAAGTTGTCGGCGGAGTTTGGTAGAGGATTCGAGTTCCGTAATTTGCGGCGCATGGTGCAATTTTCGCAGACCTTTTCCTACCAAGAAATTGGCGCGACACTGTCGCGCCAATTGAGTTGGAGCCACTTTGTCCTCCTCATTACGGTAAAGAATCCGGCGGCCCGCGCTTATTACGCTCAGCAGAGTGTGACCGATGGCTGGAGCGTGCGGGAGCTGCGTCGGCAGATTGATCGCAAAAGCTACGAGCGCAGTCGGATCGCCAGTCCGGAAGAGCCGGCATCGCCGGAGGCGGAACCCGAGGCGATCTTCAAGGATCCCTACTTCCTGGACTTCCTCGGCTTGCGCCAAGGGTACGACGAGTCGGATCTGGAAAGCGCGATCCTGCTTCAGCTGAAGGCGTTTATTCTGGAGCTGGGCAGGGGCTTCGCTTTCGTCGAGCGGAAGAAGCGGATGATTATCGATGGCGAGGACTTCTACCTCGACCTGCTGTTCTTCCATCGGCGCCTGCGCCGGCTGGTGGCGATAGAGCTCAAGCTCGGACGCTTCAAGGCCGCGCACAAAGGGCAGATGGAGCTCTACCTCAAATGGCTGGACCGTCATGAACGCGAACCCGGCGAGGAGGCACCCATCGGTTTGATCTTGTGCGCGGAGTCGAGCCGCGAGCAGGTCGAGCTGCTGCAGATGCATCGCGACGGTATCACCGTCGCCGAATACTGGACCGAACTTCCGCCCAAGGCGGAGCTGGAACGTCAGCTGCGCACCGCGCTAGCGGAAGCGCGTGAACGGTTGGCGCGTCGTCGGCTGACGCGCTGACTGCTCGGCTAATGACTGCCGCTGATAGCGCAGCATGATGCAATCTCCCGAATCCCATAGCGAAAACAATCGCAGCGCTGACGTCTGTAGCCATCAAGCGCGCATGCATCGACGGCGATGCGCCGCGCGATCTCGCCGCCATGCTCGGCGTTCGCCATGACTCCGCAGTCATCCTCAACGCGAACGCGACGAGCATGTCGGCGCGCTCGCCGCATTTCAAACGCCGCCTGTAACCGCAGGCCTTAACGCCGATTTACATCGCGCCGCCGGCGCCGCTTCATCGCCGTCGCGCGCGCGATCACGCGCGATCATGTTCGACCAAGCGCGAACGCGATGGAGCGCACCGCTGTATTCCGCTTGCTATTCGTCTTACTCTGTCTCATAATCGCGACGAATTAAAAACAGCGAGTGGCTGCGACGCGCGAACGATGCGCAAGCGCTCTCGGATTCGGAAGCGGGCGATGCGATTTCCAGACCGGTTTGGTCGGCGTCGAAGAAACCCAGGCGGCATAAGGCTTACTTTGAAGTGCGATTTTTCCGGCGCGATGCGCGCGGCACTTCCCGAACCCGATTGAGCGCGCGTGATGAGCGCGCGGCGACGTAGGCGGACACGCCGAATCGCGATGCGTACGTTAGATAGCGAGCGTAAGACGAAAAAAAGCGCGCGAATATCTAACGTGCCGGTTGCGCACCGACAAGGTTTTCGTGTACTTTACGAACTTGAAAATGCGTGTTTTAAAAAGTGCGAAATTGAATTACGAATTGCAGTTCGCACCGCGCAGTGATGATCGATACGGGAACTGATTCACACCATATGCACAAGACCACGTCGTCGTTTTTATTCAACCGTCTTGCTTGATTCGATTCAGGCCGGGCGGTTTTTTGTTTGAAAACGAAACGCGCGACGTGGCTGCGACGCAGGTTACAGGAGCTGAGGACACGCCCGGACCACCGCAAAACGTCGCGACAAGATTTGTATCCGCACGCCGCTCCAGCTTTGGAGGGCGGGTGGATCGATGGCTGAAGCGCTGCACTCGTGAGGAGATGCAGCAGTTCAGCTAGTGCCGAATTCATTAGCGCAAACCGCTTCAGTTTGCGCCGATGAATAATTCGCCTGGCCCAATCCCGGGTTGGACGGGTTTAAATCTTGTAAACGAATTTTTCCCATCCCCGATGAAGGAGAACTAAACATGGCAACCGCCGCAAAAAAACCAGCAGCCAAAAAAGCTGCCGCACCAGCAAAAAAACCAGTAGCCGCTAAAGCAGCCGCCAAACCAGCAGTGAAAAAAGCTGCCGCTAAACCAGCAGCCAAGCCTGCAGTGAAAAAAGCAGCTGCCAAGCCAGCCGCTAAACCAGCTGTGAAAAAAGCAGCCGCCAAGCCAGCAGCCAAACCAGCTGTGAAAAAAGCAGTGGCCAAGCCAGCAGCTAAACCAGCCGTGAAAAAAGCAGCTGCCAAGCCAGCAGTGAAAAAAGCAGCCGCTAAACCAGCAGCGAAAAAAGTCGTCGCCAAGGCAGCAGCCAAGCCAGCAGCGAAAAAAGTCGCCGCCAAACCAGCAGCCAAAAAAGCCGCTCCTAAAGCAGCCGCCAAGCCAGTAGCGAAAAAAGCAGCCGCCAAGCCAGCAGCTAAAAAAGCCGCTCCTAAAGCAGCCGCCAAGCCAGTAGCGAAAAAAGCAGCCGCCAAACCAGCAGCCAAGCCAGCCGCTAAAAAAGCAGCCGCCAAGCCAGCAGCCAAGAAAGCCGCGCCGAAAGCAGCCGCCAAGCCAGCAGCTAAAAAAGCAGCCCCTAAAGCCGCTCCTAAAGCAGCCGCCAAGCCAGCCGCCAAAGTCGCTGCCAAAAAACCAGCAGTAAAAGCAGCAGCCAAACCGGCTGCAAAGGTTGCGGCTAAGCCAGCAGCAAAAAAGCCGGCTAAGGCAGCTAAACCAGCTGCCAAAAAAGTCGCCGCCAAGCCAGCAGCCGCTCCGGCCGCCGCAGCTCCGGCAGCAGCTCCAGTAGCCGCCGCGCCAGCCGCCAAGCCAGCAGCAAAAAAAGCAGCTCCTAAAAAAGCCGCTCCAAAGAAGGAAGCCGCTAAACCAGCAGCCGCAGCTCCAGCAGCTCCAGCCGCCGCGCCAGCAGCTAAAACCGTACTGGCTCCGGCTGCCGCATGGCCGTTCCCAACCAGCACCCGCCCTTCCTAAGTCTTAAACGCTTAGAAGCCTGCTGAGGCAATGGCCGCTGTGTGAGACAATCACACAGCGGCTTTTTTATTGGAGGGGGATTCGTGCTGAGTATTCTTAAGTTGATTGTCGACGCTATCGCCGTCTTGTTGGGCAGCGCCTTGCTGCTGCGTTTCTGGATGCAGGCGATCCGCGTGCGGCCGCCATCGTCGGTGGCGCAGTTCACGTTCCAACTGTCGGACTGGCTGGTGCGCCCCTTGCGCCGCATTGTGCCGGGCGTGGGCGGGTATGATTGGGCGAGCCTGATCGGCGCCTTCCTGATTGTGCTGGCGGCCACCTCGATCCTGTTCTTCGCCGGCTGGCCGTGGCCGGCCGTGCTGCTGATGGCGTTCCAGCGCTTCCTGGAATGGATCTTATATGGCTTCATGGCCTTGCTGGTGATCGAAGCTATCTTCAGCTGGGTGAATCCGCACGCGCCGCTGGCGCCGTTCGTGCGCGCGCTGAACGAGCCTATCCTGCGGCCGATCCGCCGCGTGGTGCCGCTGGTGGGGAATCTGGATCTGTCGCTGCTGGTGGCGTTGATCCTGCTGCAGATTGCCCAGCTCCTGCTGGGCATGGCCTTTACCGGTCGCTAATGAACAAAGCCCTGTGGTCGTGAGGCGATCTTGAGCACCTCAGCGCACAGGGCTTTTTTTTTGCTTAGAAGCGGTAGCCGAAGGCGGCTTCGAACTGGTCGGCGATTTCGGCGGCCGTGAAGCGGTGGTTCTGCGCGCCTTTGTGGGCGATCTTGATCGCGCCCAGCAGGCTGGCCAGGCGACCCGTGGTCTCCCAGCTCCAGCCATTGGTGATGCCGAACAGCAGGCCGGCGCGGTAGGCGTCGCCGCAACCGGTCGGGTCCAGCGCCGCTTCCACTTTCACCGCCGGGATGTCGATGCGCTGTCCCTTGGTGTGAATCTCCGAACCCTGCTCGCCACGCGTGACCACCAGCGCTTCCACGCGGCCGGCGATTTCCGCCAGCGTCAGGCCGGTGCGCTCGATCAGCAATTCGATTTCGTAGTCGTTGGTGGTGACGTAGGTGGCTTTGTCGATGAATTCGATCAGCTCTTCACCATTGAACATCGGCAGCTGCTGGCCCGGATCGAAGATGAACGGGATCTGCAGGTCGGCCAGGTCGGCGGCGTGCTTCTTCATGCCCAGGTGGCCGTCCGGCGAGATGATCGCCAGGCGCGCAGGACCAGCCTTGGCCACTTCGTTCTCGTGCGCGTACGACATGGCGCCAGGGTGGAAGGCGTTGATCTGGTTGTTGTCCTGGTCGGCCGTGACGAAGCACTGGGCATTGTAGGCTTCCGACTTGATCAGGATGTTGTCGGTGGCCAGACCCAGTTTGCGGAAGCGCTCCATGTAGGCCTGGTTGTCCTGGCCCATGACGCCGACGATGCGCGGTGCGCCGCCCAGCATCTGCAGGTTGTAGGCGATGTTCGGCGCGCAGCCGCCGAATTCCGTGCGCATGGTCGGCGCCAGGAACGAGACGTTCACCTTGTGCAGCTGGTCCGGCAGCAGGATGCTGTCGAAACGGTTCGGGAATTGCAGGATGGTGTCGATGGCGATCGAGCCGCAAATCAGAGTGGTCTGGGTCATGATAGTTCTTTATGGGTAGAAGACTGCGATGTGATAGCCGGATGCTTTCAGGTCGTGAAGCTCGAAGTAGAGTTTAACGGCTTGTTCGCTGTGCGGGGTAAAACCTTTGTCGAGCGCGACGTCGGCGTTCAGGTAGTCGCGCGGCGTGAAGACGCGGCGCAGGATGCGTTTGTCGTTGGCGTCGTCGAGCATCAGTTCGATCGACGGCCAGGCCTGCGCGCTGCCGCTCTGGTTGCGCAGCAGGGTGGTGAACGAGAAGGTGGTGTCGCTCAGGGTTTGCAGTTCGCCCTGTTCGATAGTGAGGTCGTCGATCTGCGTCGGCAGTTCGATTTTGCAGCCCAGCGTTTTACACGCGGCGGTGAGCGTCGGCTTCAGCGCCGGAACGGCGGCGGCCAGCGAGTTGCGGAAGGTGGTCACTGCTTGGGCCAGCAGCGCGCCCACCAGCAGCACCGAGCCGAGGCTCATGGCGATGGTGGTGGCTTTGCCGTACTTACGGCGCAGGCGGTCGCGTTTGACGAAGCCCGGTTCTTCGGGCGCGGCGTGTTCTTCGTAGGCTTCTTCGGTGGCGGCGATGGCGTCGTCGGCCGATTCGGCGTGCAGGTAGGCGTGGGCGCGCTCGGCCTGGACTTGCGACAGGCCGCCGGTCGATAGCTGCACCAGGGCTTCTTCGTCGACTTCATCGAGTTCGTCGTCGCGCAGCGGGCGGGCGGGCGCCGGTGCGGGCTCGGGCTCCGCTTCGGGCTCCAACTGTGCGTCGTCTTGTTCGGCGGAGAAGACCGCGTCGGCGGCGGCCGCGAAGGCGGTGCCGAGACGGGGACCGGCGCCGGCTTGCGGTTCGTCGTCCAACGGCGGCTCGCCCCAGGTCGGCTCGATGCGGCCGCCCGACATGTCGGCGTAGGCGTCTTCCGAGGCCGGCAGGCCGTCGGTGTCGTGCGGGACGTCGGCCAGGGTCAGTTCCATGGCGGAGAGTTCGGCTTCGAGCGCGGCTTCCAGATCGTCGTCGCTCATGGCGTCGGCGTTCAGGATGTCTTCCAGCGGCGCGGCGCGCACGTCCGGCTCGCTGCTGGCTTCCAGGTCGGGCTCGGATTCGATGTCGAGATCGAGGTCGAACAGGGTGCTGTTGTCGGCCGGCGCGGGAGCGGGAGGCAGAGGTAACTCTGGCGGCGGCGCGGCCCCGGCCGGAGGTTCGTCCGGCAGTGCGGCAAGCGGTTCCTCCAGCTGTGCGGCCGACGATTCGGCGAACGGCTCGGCCGGCGCGGCGTCCAGCGCTTCTGGCGACGCTTCGATCACCGGTTCAGGCACCGATTCGCTCACTGCCTCGTCCAGCGGTTCGTCCAGCACATCGTCGAGCTCCAGCACCGGCTCGGCATCGTCCATGCTCAGCACTTCAGCCGCGCGGGTATCGAGCGCGGCCATTTTCTGGTCGAAGGGAATGGTCGGGGCGAGGGCGGCGGCCGGCTCCAGGAGCGCGGCGTTGCCGTCAAAGACTTCATTGCAGGAGCCACAGCGCACTATGCCCCCACGTAATTTCAACTGGTCATGAGCGACCCGAAATACCGTGTTGCAGTGGGGGCATTTAGTGGCGAGCGCCATTTACTAGGATTAACGCGCAGCCGGAACGGTGTCGCTGCCCAGGCGGCCGTGCAACGCCACCCAGCCTTCTTGCTCCGCCCACACGCCGAGCTTGATGAACGGCGCGTAAGCGGCCGCCACTTCTTCCGCCTGGCGCGCCAGCACGCCGGACAGGATCAGCGCGCCGCCGTCGGCCACGCGGCCGGACAGCATCGGCGCCATCAGCTTCAATGGGCTGGACAGGATGTTCGCCACCACGATGTCGAAACGCTGCGTGGCATGCTTCGACTCGGCGAAGGTATCCGGCAGGAAGAAGTCGATCTCGCAGTGGTTGCGCTGGGCGTTGTCGGCAGCCGATTCGATCGCTTGCGGATCGATGTCCACGCCGACCACTTCACCGGCGCCAACCTTCTTGGCCACCATGGCCAGGATGCCGGAACCGCAGCCATAGTCGAGCACAGTCTTGCCCGGTGCCGGATTAGCTTCCAGCCACTCCATGCACAAACGGGTGGTCGGATGGCTGCCGGTGCCGAAAGCCAGGCCAGGGTCCAGCTCCAGGATCAGCGCGTCCGGATTCGGCGCTTCGTGCCACGACGGCACCACCCAGATGTTCTTGCCGATCGGAATAGGCGCGAACTGCGATTGGGTCAGGCGCACCCAGTCCTGTTCCTCCACCTTGCGGGTGGTGAACTTCGGCAGGGTGGTCAGGCCGATCTGGCCGGCTGCGGCCGCAACGATCACGGCCTGGTCGTCATCCTCGTCGGTCAGGGCCACCACGCGGCTATGATCCCAGGCCGCTTCGGTGGGCTCCATGCCCGGCTCGCCGAACAGCGGTTTTTCCGCGTCCGTGCCTTCATCCGCGTCTTCCACGGACACCGACAGGGCGCCCACATCCATCAGCGCCTCGGAGAGGGCTTCGGCGTGGTCACGCGCGATTTCGATGACGATTTCAGTCCAGCTCATTTTTTTAACCTTTGTTGCTCAGGCTCAGTTTGTGCAAGTCAGGCATGTCTGCCAGCTTCTGTTCCAGATAGTGAATGTTGGTGCCGCCTTCGATGAAACGGGCGTCGACCATCAGCTCGCGGTGCAGCGGGATGTTGGTCGAAATGCCTTCGACGACCATTTCCGACAGCGCGATCTGCATGCGGCGGATCGCCTGCTCGCGGGTGGCGCCGTAGGTAATGACCTTGCCGATCATCGAATCGTAGTGTGGTGGCACATAATAACCCGCATACGCGTGCGAGTCGACGCGCACGCCGGGACCGCCTGGCACGTGCCAGGAAGTGATGCGGCCTGGCGACGGCGTGAACTTGAACGCGTCTTCGGCGTTGATGCGGCACTCGATGGCGTGGCCGGACAGCATCACGTCGCGCTGGCGGAAGCGCAGCTTCTCGCCGGCGGCGATGCGGATCTGTTCCTGCACGATGTCGATGCCGGTGATCATTTCGGTGACCGGGTGTTCGACCTGCACGCGGGTGTTCATTTCGATGAAGTAGAACTCGCCGTTCTCGTACAGGAATTCGAACGTGCCGGCGCCGCGATAGCCGATCTTGCGGCAGGCTTCGGCGCAGCGTTCGCCGACTTTTTCAATCAGCTTGCGTGGAATGCCGGGCGCCGGCGCTTCCTCGATCACCTTCTGGTGGCGGCGCTGCATCGAGCAATCGCGTTCGCCCAGCCAGACGGCGTTTTTGTGTTCGTCGGCGAGGATCTGGATTTCCACGTGGCGTGGATTTTCCAGGTACTTCTCCATATAGACTTCCGGATTGCCGAAGGCCGTGCCGGCTTCGGTCTTGGTCATCTGCACCGCGTTGATCAGCGCCGCTTCGGTATGCACCACGCGCATGCCGCGACCGCCGCCGCCGCCGGCTGCTTTAATAATCACCGGGTAGCCGACCTTGCGGGCGATCTGCACGATGGCTTTCGGATCATCCGGCAACGCGCCTTCCGAGCCCGGCACGCAAGGCACGCCGGCCTTGATCATGGTCTGCTTGGCGGTCACCTTGTCGCCCATCAGGCGGATCGATTCCGAACGCGGGCCGATGAACACGAAGCCCGATTTTTCCACGCGCTCGGCGAAGTCGGCGTTTTCCGACAGGAAGCCGTAGCCAGGGTGGATCGCTTCGGCGTCCGTCACTTCGGCCGCGCTGATGATGGCCGGCATGTTCAGATAGCTGAGCGACGACGGCGCCGGGCCGATACATACCGACTCGTCGGCCAGTTTCACGTACTTGGCGTCTTTGTCTGCTTCCGAGTGGACCACAACCGTCTTGATGCCCAGTTCGCGGCAAGCGCGCTGGATACGGAGGGCGATTTCGCCACGGTTGGCGATAAGGATTTTTTCAAACATGATAGGTTCGCTATGTCTGTGGGCGCCGAGAAGGACTACTCTTCTATGGCTGCGTCAGGTGAGGAGGAAAGCGGACCAAGATGGCGCGCCCGTCGCCGAAGGGGAGGGCGCTGGCCGATCTTAGCCGATCACAAACAGCGGTTGGCCGAATTCGACCGGTTGGCCGTTCTCGACCAGGATCTGGGTGATGGTGCCGGATTTGTCGGCATCGATTTCGTTCAGCAGCTTCATCGCTTCGATGATGCACAGGGTATCGCCTTCCTTGACCACAGCGCCCACTTCGACAAACGCGGCAGCGCCTGGCGCCGACGAACGGTAGAAGGTGCCGACCATCGGCGACTTGACGATATGGCCGGTCGGCTCGGCGGCGGCCACCGGCGCGGCGGCTGGTGCGGCAGCGACTGGCGCGCCTGCGGGTGCGGCATGGTACTGAGGAATTTGCGGCTGCATCATGACCATTTGGTTTTGCGGCAGTGCGGACGATTTGACGATGCGAACTTTGCTTTCGCCCTCGGTCACTTCGAGTTCGGCGATGTCCGATTCTGCGACCAAATCAATCAAGGTCTTCAGCTTGCGTAGATCCATGTAACCCCCAGGAATGTCTTGTTTGTGTAATTAAAATGCGCGCAGATCGCGTAGGTTATCGCTTTTTAAGGGCGAAGTCGATGGCAAACCGATATCCTTCGATACCCAGTCCGCAGATGGTGCCTATTGCGATCGCGCTCAGGAATGAGTGGTGGCGAAACGACTCGCGTTGGTAAATATTCGAAATGTGCACTTCCACAAACGGAATGGCCACCCCTGCCAGCGCGTCGCGCAGGGCGACGCTGGTATGGGTCAGGCCACCCGGATTGATGACGATGGCGTCCACGCCTTCCGACCTGGCGGCATGGATGCGATCAATCAGCGCACCTTCGTGATTACTCTGAAAGCAGGACAAGTTCGCACCCGCTGCCTGGGCTTGGGCCTGGGCAGCGTGTTCGATGTCGGCCAAAGTGCTAGCGCCGTAGACCTCGGGCTCCCGCGTCCCCAATAAATTCAGGTTGGGGCCGTTGAGCAGTAGGAGGTTTTTTGCCATGATTCTTGAGCCTTCTCCGCGAAAGATCCGCATTTTGACGCCAACTACGGACATTTGGCAAGAGAAAAAAACTTGTGCGACGGCTTACAGAGTTGCCAAATCTTTGCGCAGCTCGTCAAATTTCAGTCGGCCGAGGTAGGTCTTCTTGACCTGGCCATCGGCGCCGATCAGCACCGTGTAGGGCAGGCCGCCACCGCTGTTGCCGAACTGGCGCGACAGTTCGGTGCCGCTCATGCCGGCCACCAGCACCGGGTAGCTAATCTTGTATTTGTTGCTAAATTCCGCGATATTTGTTGGCGAATCGATACCAATACCGATAACTTGCAGCTTCTTGCCCTCTTCTCCGGACGCCAGCGCCGACAGTTCCGGCATTTCCTGCACGCATGGGCCGCACCACGGCGCCCAGAAATTCACCAGCATGGCCTTGCCTTTATATTGGGCCAGCGGGGTGGCGACGCCCTTGGCGTCCGGCATGCTTTGCTTGAACAGTTCGTCCACCGGGCCGGTCACGCCGGGCGGCTGGGTGGCCGTCAGCGGCGGCGCCTGTTCCTTGGTTTGCATGCCGACATAGGCGCCGGAAGCGGCAAATAGCAAGGCGACAACAGCGTAAGCGGCGAGATGTTTTTTGTTCATGGCGAAGGTGGGTGAGTGCTGGGGTGAGTACTGTTAACTAAGAGGGCGCGCACGGCGGCGATATCGGCGCGGGCCAGTTTGCCGTCGCCGCGCGATTTTACCGCACCGCGCAGGTCGTCCAGTTCATACAAGGCGGCATGCACGCCTTCCTTGTGCCACATGAAACTGACCGTTTCGACCATGCCGTGACGCGGCCCCTTGAAGTGCGGCGTTTCCGAGATGTCGATTTGCAAATTCCGGTTGAGCAGGAAGATCTCCACCTCCTTGGCGCTGTCGGCAAACAGCTGCAGGTGGATGTCGTCGTGCGGGCCGGCCGTGCCATTTAATACAGCGCCGGTCAGGTAGGGATGGAAAGCCTGCAAGCCTTCCATGATGTCGACCGCCAGGGTGCGCAGGCGGAACAGGCGGGCCGGCTGGGTGTCGGCGTGGAACAGCGATTGGTAGATGCGGACTTCCGCCTCGATCTGCGCGTTGTCCGGCAGCAGGTTGAGCGGCGGCTGGGTGTCGCCGAGGATTTGCCGGGCCGCCTTGCGCTTGGCCGTGTTGTAGTCGGCGCCGTCTTCGGTGATCAGGCGAGCGGCCGCCGCCGCGATCTCGGCACGCAGTAGCTGGAGTTCCTCGTTAACATTCGGCGTCATGGACGAGATAATACTCTGAACCGGGAAAAGCGCGTCGGGTCGGGTAAAATCCCGTATTCAGTCAGCGCGTCACTCCCGCGCAGGCGGGAGTCCATGCTGAGTATCTTGGTCAGCGTTCCATGGATTCCCGCGTTCGCGGGAATGACGGAGTATCCCAACGTCGTCTTTTTAACTTATGCACATTCATATCCTCGGTATTTGCGGCACCTTCATGGGCGGCCTGGCAGTGCTGGCGAAAGAAGCGGGCCACCGCGTCACCGGTTGCGACGCCAATGTTTATCCACCGATGAGCACCCAGCTCGAAGCGCAAGGCATCGAACTGATCCAGGGCTTCGGTCCGGAACAGACCGCGCTGAATCCGGATCTGTATGTGATTGGCAACGTTGTCACGCGCGGCAATCCGCTGATCGAGGAAATCATGAATCGCGGCCTGCCCTTCGTCTCGGGCCCGCAGTGGATCGGCGACCATATATTAAAAGACAAATGGGTGCTGGCCGTGGCCGGCACGCACGGCAAGACCACCACCTCGGCCATGCTGACCTGGATCCTGGAAGACGCCGGCTACGCGCCCGGCTTCCTGATCGGCGGCGTGCCGATGAACTTCGGCGTCTCTGCGCGCATGCAGGGTGACAAGGATTCGATCTTCTTCGTCATCGAAGCGGACGAATACGACACCGCCTTCTTCGACAAGCGCAGCAAGTTCGTGCACTACCACGCCAAGACCGCCATCCTCAACAACCTGGAATACGATCACGCCGACATCTTCCCCGATCTGGGCGCTATTGAAACCCAATTCCATCACCTGGTGCGCACCGTGCCGGGCATCGGCCGCGTCATCTTCAATGGCGACGAGGAGCCGCTGCAGCGCGTATTGAAGCGCGGCTGCTGGAGCGAGAAGGAAAGCTTCGGCCGCAGCGCGGGCACCGACTGGACGCTGAACGAACACGACGACGGCAGCTTCGACGTCATCTTCAAGGGTGAAACGGCCGGCCGCGTCGAATGGTCGCTGACCGGCAAGCACAACCGCGCCAACGCGCTGGCCGCGATCGCCGCCGCCCGCCACGTCGGCGTGCCGGTGGCGCAGGCCGCCAAGTCGCTGGCCACGTTCGAAAACGTCAAACGCCGCATGGAAGTGCGCGGCGTGGTCAACAACATCACCGTGTTCGACGACTTCGCCCACCATCCAACCGCCATCGCCACCACGGTCGGCGGCCTGCGCCAGAAAATCGGCAAGAGCGGCCGCATCCTGGCCGTGCTGGAGCCGCGCTCCAACACCATGAAGCTGGGCGCGATGAAGGATGCGCTGCCCGGCAGCCTGGCCGAGGCCGACCTGGTGTTCGGCTACGGCGTCGAGAAAACCCTGGGCTGGAGCGTGGGCGCTGCGCTGTCGCCGCTGGGCGAACGCGCCAGCGCCTATGAAGATATCGACACGCTGGTGGCCGCCATCGCCAAGGCCGCGCAGCCGGGCGACCAGATCATCGTGATGAGCAACGGCGGCTTCGGCGGCATCCACGACAAGATCCTGAAAGCGCTGGCCTGATGATTTTGTACCTGCACGGCTTCCGCTCCTCGCCGAAATCCATGAAGGCGCGCCTGGTCGGCGAGCGCATGGCGGCGCAGGGCCTGGCCGATCAATTGATCTGTCCGCAATTGCCGGCCTCGCCGAAGGCGGCCATGGAACTGGCGCTCTCTTTAATAGAGGGCATGCCGGCGCAAGAACTTAGCATCGTCGGCTCCTCGCTGGGCGGCTATTACGCCACCTGGCTGGCCGAGCGCATCGGCTGCCGCGCCGTGCTGCTGAATCCGGCCATCGTGCCGCTGCAAGACCTGGACAAGCACGTCGGCGTCACCACGCAATTCCATTCCGACGAGCCGTTCGAATTCAAGCGTGAATATATAGACGAGCTGCGCGCGCTGGCGGTGGACCGCATCACCCGTCCCGAGCGCTACTTCCTGATCGCCGCCACCGGCGACGAAGTGCTCGACTACCGCGACATGGTGGCCCACTACCAGGGCGCGCGCCAGCACGTGATTGAAGGCAGCGACCACGCGATTTCCGAATTCCCCGACTACCTGGATGCGGTGCTGGCGTTCTGCGGCGTCGAGGCGCGGGCTTGAGCGCGCGGCCGCGCGGCGCCTCGCTGCGGCAGGCGCAGTGGCAGCCGCACGTGCTGGCATTGAACGCGCCGCCGGGCTATGCGCCGTGGCTGACCGAGGACGGTTCGCTGACCGCGCGCCTTAAAGCGCACAGCGACAGCTTCCGCGTGCAGTGCCTGCACCAGCGCACGGCGATCTGCCTGAGCGACGAGGCGGTGGCGATCGGCATGCACCGTCCCGGCCGCGTCTGGGAAAGGGAAGTGCTGCTGAGATGTGATAATACGCCTGCGGTGTTTGCGCACACGGTGGTGCCGATGGCGGCCACCGCCGCCGATTGGCCGCTGTTCAGCGCCCTGGGCGAGCGTTCGCTGGGCTCCACGCTGTTCGGCGATCCGCTGGTGCGGCGCGGTGTTTTGGAATTTGCAAGATTAAGGGATGGACATCCCCTGGCCCGGCGCGCACGCGCGGCGCTGGGGGCGTCCGCTCCGGATGAGCACATATTGTATGCGCGGCGCTGTCTATATCAGCGCAGGCAAGGTACCCTGCTGGTGACGGAAGTGTTTCTACCCGCCGTCCTGGAACTGATTAAAACGAGTATAAAACCACGATGAATGTATTTTTTGAAGAATCCGGCGATTTCAAGGTCGGCAGTGTGATGACGCAGGCAGGCGAGGCCTATCAAGTCGAGATGGCCAGCGGCAAGCGCACCAAGGTCAAGACTAAGGACGTGCTGCTGCAGTTCGAGAAGCCGTCGCCGGGCGAGCTCATGGAGCAGGCCAAGGCCATCTCCGCCGAGATCGACCTCGAATTCCTGTGGGAAGTCGCGGGCGAGGAAGAGTTCGGCTTTGCCGAGCTGGGCGCGGAGTATTTCGGCCATGCGCCGCAACCGGCCGAAGCGGCCGGGCTGATCCTGAGCCTGCATTCGTCGCCGGTCTACTTCTATAAAAAAGGCCGGGGCCGCTACAAGGCGGCGCCCGAGCAATCGTTGCGCGCCGCGCTGGCCGGCATCGAGAAAAAGAAACAGCAGGCGCTGGTGCAGGCCGGCTATGTGGAAGAACTGAAAGCCAACCAGCTGCCGGAATCGATGCGCAACATCGTCATGCAGCTGCTGTTCAAGCCGGACAAGAACTCCATTGAATACAAGGCGCTGGAAGCGGCCTGCAACGAGCTGCACACCAATCCGCAGCGCCTGATGCTGGCGGTGGGCGGCGTGCAATCGCCGAAGTCCCTGCACATGGCCAAGTTCCTGTTCGAGAATTTCCCGAAAGGTTCCGGCTTCCCGGACGTGCCGGTGCCGGTGCCGCCGACCAACCTGCCGTTGGCGGACGTCAAGGCCTTCTCCATCGACGACGTGACCACCACCGAGATCGACGATGCCTTCTCGGTCGCCCATCTGGCCGACGGCAACGTCAAGATCGGCATCCACATCGCCGCGCCGGGCCTGGGCATCAAGCCGGACGACGCGGTCGATAAGATGGCGCGCGCGCGCATGTCCACCGTCTACATGCCGGGCGATAAGATCACCATGCTGCCGGATTCCATCGTGGAAGCGTTCACCCTGGCCGAGGGCAAGACCTGCCCGGCGCTGTCGCTGTACGCCACGCTGAACCCGGCCGACTGGTCGGTGATTTCCAGCGAAACGCGCGCCGAGATGGTGCCGATCGCCCACAACCTGCGCCACAACGACCTGGACGACCTGGTCAACGAGGAAACCCTGGCCAGCGGCGAGGGCGATTATCCGCACAAGGACGACCTGTGCCTGATCTGGAAATGGGCGCAAGTGCTGGAAGCGGCGCGCATGGTCAAGCGCGAAGCGTTCGGCCTCAAGCCGGAACAGAACAACCGCGTGGACTTCAACTTCTACGTGGAAGACGACGTGGTCACGGTGTCGCGCCGCAAGCGTGGTGCGCCGCTGGACAAGATCGTCGCCGAGCTGATGATCTTCGCCAACAGCACCTGGGGCAAGATGATGCACGACAACGGCGTGCCGGGCATCTACCGCAGCCAGGGCCGTGGCGTCGGCGGCTGGAACGCCAAGATGCAAGTGCGCATGCTGACCCATGCGGCGCCGCACGAAGGCCTGGGCGTCGATCAGTACGCGTGGAGCACCTCGCCGCTGCGCCGCTACACCGACCTGGTCAATCAATGGCAGATCCTGGCCTGCGCCGAAAAAGGCGTGATGGCGCCGCTGGTGGCCCACTTCAAGCACAAGGACGCCGGCCTGTTCGCCATCGTCTCGCAATTCGACGCCGCCTATGGCGCTTACGCCGACCACCAGGCCAATATGGAACGCTACTGGTGCCTGCGCTGGCTGGGCCAGGAAAATGCGCGCCAGGTGGAAGCCGTGGTGCTCAAGGACGAGGTGCTGCGCCTGGTCGATATTCCGCTCATCATCCGCCTGCCGGGCATGCCGTCGGTGGCGCGCGGCGCCCAGGTCAAGATCGACATCCTGCGTTGGGATGAGATCGACCTGAGCATCGAAGCGCGCTTGCTGGAAATCCCGACCACGGTCACGGTCGACGGCGACGCCGAGCTGGACTACGAGGAAGAGGAGGCCATTCCCGCTGCCGACGCCAACGATCCCGAGGCCGCCGAGGAAAACACGGCCGAAGCTTCGGCAGACGCTCCCGCAGACGCGCCGCCGGCCGCCTGATGTTCAATCCTCGCGCCAAGATCAGCGTCGTACCCTTGTACGGCGAAGAGAAACTGGTCATCGTCGACGACTTGCTGCTGGAACCGCACAAGATGGTCGAACTGGCCGGCCGTTCGCGCGCGGATTTCACCGATGCCGACCACAACTACTTCCCCGGTCCGGAACTGAACCTGACGCCGGAGATGACGCAAGCCTTCGACCAGTTCGTGGTCGAGCACGTGCGCAAACCGCTGGGTGCGCGCCGCACCAATATGCTGGCCACGCGGCTGGCGTTGGCTACGCTGCAACCGCCGCATCTGCAGAATCTGCAGCGCGTCTGCCACCGCGACACCGTGCCCCAGCCCAACCGCGAAGGCACCGGCGCCATGGTGCTGTACCTGTTCGAGGACCAGCGGCTGGGCGGCACCGGATTCTTCCGGCAAACCTGTTCCGAGGACGAATTCACCCACATGGTGTTGCAATCGGGCGTCATGGATCGCCAGGCGTTTAGCGAGTTGACCGGTGCCGGCGAGGGCTACGCCGTGGCTTCCGACCGCTACTTCGAAAAGATCTACACGGCGCAGCCGGCCTTTAACCGCGCCATCTTCTACCATGGCACGGTGCTGCACAGCGCCGACATCCACAGCCCCGAACTGCTGCGCGATGACGTGCGGACCGGACGGCTGACCGTCAACGCCTTCTTCAACCTGCGCCGCAACGCCGCCTGATGAGCGTGGTAAATCGGTTAAAATCAGCGCACCGCCTTGAACCGACGAAACTGAAGCCTGCCGCGTGAAGTCTTTCAAAGAAAACCGCCTGCTGTACATCGCCATCGGCATCTCCCTGCTGGCGCACGCCGCCATGCTGGCGCTGCGCTTCGTCGCGCCGACGCCGGCGCCGGTGCAGGCTACCGATCCCGGGCTCGAAGTCATCCTCGTCAACGCCAAGCACAACAAGGCGCCGCTGAAGGCGGACGCCGTGGCCCAGGCCAACCTCGACGGCGGCGGCACGGTGGACAAGGGCCGCTCCAAGTCGCCGATGCCGGACATGCGCAAAACCGAAATGGGCGACAGCGTCAAGGCCAACAAGCGCCGCATCCAAGAGCTGGAAGAGCGCCAGAAGAACCTGCTCACCCAGGTCAATTCCTCGTCGCAGGTGGCGGCGGCGCCGATCACGGAAAAAGCCAAGCCGGACCCGCTGCCCACCGGCGCCGACCTGCTGGAATCGAGCAAGGCCATCGCCCGCCGCGTGGCCGAAATCAGCGAGACCATCGAAGACCAGAACAAGCGTCCGAAGAAAACCATGATCACGCCGAGCACGCGCGAAGCGGGCTATGCGAGCTACTACAAAACCATGCAGAAGCGCATCGAGGACTTCGGTACGCTGAACTTCCCGAACACCAACGGCCGCAAGCTGTATGGCCAGTTGATGTTGTCGATCCCGGTGTTCCAGGACGGCACCATCTATGAAAAAGAAGGCGGCATCAAGGTCGAACGCAGCTCGGGCAACGCGGCGCTGGATGAAGCTGCGGTGCGCATCGTGCGCCGCTCGGCGCCGTTCGGCAAGTTCCCGCCCAACATGCTGTCGAGCGACCGCGATGATTTGTGGGTGATCATCACCACCTTCAAATTCACCCGTGAAGACAAATTACAAGCCGATATGAGCGGCGGAGGAAGATAAGTAAATGGACCGCTACTGCGTGTTTGGCAACCCGATTGCCCACAGCAAGTCACCCGAGATTCACGCCGCCTTTGCGGCGCAGACTGGACAAGACCTTGAATACGAACGCCGCCTGGCGCCGCTGGACGGCTTCGCCGACGCCGTGCGCAGCTTTATCGCCGAGGGCGGCAAGGGCGCCAATGTGACGGTGCCGTTCAAGCTGGAGGCGGTCAAGCTGGCGCAGGCGCTGACCATTCGCGCGCGCGCGGCCGGCGCGGTCAACACGCTGGTGTTCAGCGACGAAGGCATTATCGGCGACAACACCGATGGCGCCGGGCTGGTGGCCGACATCGTGGTCAATGCCGGCGTGCCGATCACCGGCAAGCGCGTGCTGCTGCTGGGCGCGGGTGGCGCGGCGCGCGGCGTGGTGCTGCCGATCCTGGAACATCGTCCGGCCAAGCTGGTGATCGCCAACCGCACCGTGGCCACGGCCGAAGCGCTGGTGGAACAGTTTGCCGCGCTGGGCGGCGAGGGCGTGGTATCGGCTTGCGGTTTCGCCGACATCGAGGGTGCCTACGACATCGTCATCAACGCCACGGCGGCCAGCCTGAGCGCCGAAGTGCCGCCGGTGTCGCCGTCCGTATTCGCGCCGGGTTCTTTAGCTTTGGATATGATGTACGGAGCCTCCCCCACAGTATTCTTGCAGTTCGCGGCCCAGCACGGCGCACAGTTGCGCGACGGCCTGGGCATGCTGGTGGAGCAGGCCGCCGAGGCGTTCCAGCTGTGGCGCGGCGTGCAGCCGGCCACCTCCGACGTGTTGCACAACCTGCGCGCAAAACTATGAGCAAATCCGCCGGCAAATGGTCATGGGTGAAGTGGATCTTCATCATTCCCGTGCTGCTGTTCCTGGCGGTGCAGCTGTACTTCTTCCTGCAGATCTGGTGGTGGGTGGACCACAATCCGTCGATGACCAGCTTCATGCGCCAGCAGCAGGCGGCGATCCAGGAGAAGAACCCCAAGGCCAACATCCAACAGGCGTGGGTGCCCTACAATCGCATCTCGAATAATCTGAAGCGCGCCATCATCGCCTCCGAGGACGCCAATTTCTCCGAGCACGAAGGCGTGGACTGGGAAGCGCTGCAAAAAGCCTACGAGAAGAACAACAAGAAGAAAAAGGTGGTATCGGGCGGTTCGACCATCACCCAGCAGCTGGCCAAGAACCTGTTCCTGTCCGGCTCGCGCAGCTATCTGCGCAAGGGGCAGGAGCTGATCATCACCTACATGCTGGAAACCTTGATGGACAAGGAACGCATTTTCGAGATCTACCTGAACGTGGTGGAATTCGGCACCGGCACCTTCGGCGCCGAGGCGGCGGCGCGGCATTATTACGGCGTCAGCGCAGCCAACCTGAGTGCGACGCAGGCGGCCAAGCTGGCGGTCATGCTGCCCAATCCTCGCTATTTCGACAAACACCGCGATTCGAACTACCTGGCCCGCCGCACCGGCGTGATTTTGCGCCGCATGGGCTCCGCCGATCTACCTTAAACCGGGCTTTGCAGGTACACTTGCGCTGTTTCCAAAGGCGCGTGTACCCATGATTAATGTTTTCGTTCTCCAGAATGGCCGGCTCAACCAGGTTCCCATCGACACGCGCGAAGACCTGGAAAAAGCGGAGCCTGTCTGGGTCGACCTGACCGACCCGACGGATGACGAACGCGCCTGGGTGAAAACCATCTACGGCGTGACCCTGCCGGGTGAAGACGAAGTCAAGGACATCGAAGCCTCGGCCCGTTACTACGAAGCCGAAAACGGCGACCTCCACCTGCGCACCGACTTCCTGCTGGAAGAAGAGGACGGCCCGTCGCGCATCGTGACGGTGGCTTTCATTTTGGCGCGCAAGATGCTGTTCTCGGTGCACACCGACGACCTGCCGGTGTTTCGCCTGGTGCGCATGCGCGCCCGTTCGCGTCCCGGCTCGATCGCCGACTACATGGACGTGCTGCTGGACCTGTACGCCACCGACGCCGAGTATTCGGCGGACGCGCTCGAAGGCATCTACCAGAACCTGGAAGAAGTCAGCGGCCGCGTGCTGCAGAAAGAATTCACCGACCAGGACGCGGCCGCCGCGTTGAACGCCATCGCCCACGAGGAAGACTTGAACGGCCGCATCCGCCGCAACATGATGGACACGCGCCGCGCGGTCAGTTTCCTGATGCGCGGCCGGCTGTTGAATTCCGAGCAGTTCGAGGAAGCGCGCCAGATTCTGCGCGACATTGAATCGCTGGACGGCCACACCTCCTTCCTGTTCGACAAGATCAACTTCCTGATGGACGCCACGGTCGGTTTCATCAACATTAACCAGAATAAGATCATCAAGATCTTCTCGGTGGCCAGCGTGGCCTTCCTGCCGCCGACCCTGATCGCCTCGATCTACGGCATGAACTTCAAGGGCTGGTTCCCGGAGCTGGACTGGAACATGGGCTATCCCTTCGCGCTGGGCCTGATGATCACCAGCGCCATCGCACCATTCCTCTACTTCCGCCACCGTGGTTGGCTGAAATAAGGTCGTAGTTAGCAAAAAAATACTTTCAACACCGTAATAATTCTGACGCAGTTAATCTACTAGAATGGCGGCCAGCGGCAACGCTCCCTCCCTCCCTTCGCTCCTCCCGGCCGCCCTGGCCGCCAGAGAAAGTAGCAGCTATGAATAAGAAACGGCAATTTTTCCCCCGCCAGGTGGTGGAAGCCGGCGGTAACCGCTGGGACTGGGCGCTGCTGCCCGTCGTACTCGCGCTTTTCGTGTTGATGGCTTATGGCAGCCAGCAGATGGCGCGTCCCTATGAACTCGGCCAAACGCTGCCGATGACGCTCGACCCGTGGTATCTGCCGTACTACCTGCTGCGCACCACGCTGCGCATGTTCATCGCCATGGGCGCGTCGGTGATCTTCAGCTGCGTGTTCGCGGCGCTGGCCACCAAGTACCGCACGGCCGAAAAAGTCATGGTGCCGATGCTCGACATCCTGCAGTCGATCCCCATCCTCGGCTTTCTGTCGATCACGGTGACGGCCTTCATCGCGCTGTTCCCCGGCAACCTGCTGGGCGTGGAATGCGCCGCCATCTTCGCCATCTTCACCTCGCAGGCGTGGAATATGGCGTTCTCCGCCTACCAGGGCTTCCGCTCGGTGCCGGCCGAATTGTCGGAGGCGGCGCAGGTGTTCCAGCTGTCGGGCTGGCAGCGCTTCTGGCGCCTTGAACTGCCGTTCGCCATGCCCGGACTGCTGTGGAATATGATGATGTCCATGTCCGGCGGCTGGTTCTTCGTGGTGGCCTCGGAAGCGATCATGGTCTCGAACCAGACCATCAAGCTGCCCGGCATGGGTTCGTATATCGCGCTGGCCATCGAGCAGAGCAACCTGGGGGCGATCGGCTGGGCCATCTTCGCCATGCTGATCGCGGTGCTGCTGTACGACCAGCTGTTCTTCCGCCCGCTGCTGGCCTGGGCCGACAAATTCCGCTTCGAGGAAACCGGCGGCGACACCGCGCAGTCTTCGTGGCTGCTCACCTGGCTGCGCCGCACCGAGCGCACGCAGCAACTGGTGGCGTGGTTCGCGCACCAGCTGTCGCGCTCCATCGCCGTGTTCCGCCTGCCGCACGACGGCACCTCGATCCGCGCGCGGCGCGACCGGCCATCGCTGGTGCCGCAGCGCGTGTGGGATGCGGCGATTGCCGCCGTGGTGTTCTACGCCTTATGGAGCCTGGTCCACTTCATCCAAACGGAAGTCGGCTGGCGCGAGGCCGGGCACGTGGCCGTGCTGGGCGTCTACACCATGATCCGCGTGGTGGTGTTGCTGGCGCTGGCCGCCGTGGTGTGGGTGCCGGTGGGGATCTGGATCGGCATGAACCCGCGCTGGGCCTCACGCACGCAGGCTGTGGCGCAATTCCTGGCCGCCTTCCCGGCCAACCTGGTGTTCCCGGTGGCGGTGATCCTGATCGTGCGCTACCAGCTCGATCCCGACATCTGGCTGTCGCCGCTGATGATCCTGGGGACGCAATGGTATCTGCTGTTTAACGTGATCGCAGGCGCTTCAAACATCCCGACCGAGCTGCGTCACGCGGCCAAGAACTTCGGCCTGAAAGGCTGGCTGAAATGGCGCCGCTACCTGCTGCCGGCGATTTTCCCCAGCTTCGTCACCGGCGCCATCACCGCTTCGGGCGGCTCGTGGAACGCCGCCATCGTGGCGGAATTCGTCAGTTGGGGGCCGACCACCCTGAAGGCCCACGGCATCGGCAGCTACATCGCCGAGATGACCGCCGCCGGCGACTTCCCGCGCATCGCGCTGGGCATCGGCATCATGTGCATCTTCGTGATGGGCTTTAATCATTTCGTCTGGCGCCGCCTGTACACCCTGGCCGAAAGCCGGCTGCATTTCTAGGAACAGAATCATGAACACTCCTATCGTTGAATTGAAAGCCGTCGGCAAGCATTTTCGTGGCGCGGACGGCACCGCGCGCGCGGTGCTGGAAGGCGTGGACTTCACGCTGCGCGAAGGCGAGATCGTGGCGCTGCTGGGGCAATCGGGCTCCGGCAAATCGACCATGTTGCGCATCATGGCGGGGCTGGTGCAGGCCGATGAAGGGCAGGTGCTGTATCGCGGCATGCCCTTGTACGGCACGGCGCGCGGCATCCGCATGGTGTTCCAGTCGTTCGCGCTTTTCCCGTGGCTGACGGTGCAGAAGAACGTGGAACTGGGGCTGGAAGCGCAGGGCATGGCCGCCGATGAGCGCGCGCGCCGCGCCAGCCAGATGATCGAGTTGATCGGCCTGTCCGGCTTTGAAGGCGCGCTGCCGCGCGAGCTGTCGGGCGGCATGCGCCAACGCGTCGGCATCGCCCGCGCGCTGGTGATGGAGCCGGAAGTGCTGCTGATGGACGAGGCGTTTTCGGCGCTGGATGTGCTGACCGGCGAGCGCCTGCGCGAAGAGATCCTGGCGCTGTGGCAGTCGGGCCGGATACCGACCAAGGCCATCCTGGTGGTGTCGCACAACATCGAGGAAGCGGTGATGATGGCCGACCGCGTGCTGATCTTCGCCAGCGATCCTGGCCGGGTGCGCGCCGAGCTGCCGATTTCGCTGGCGCAGCCGCGCAAGGCGGAAAGCGCCGAAGTGCGGCAGCTGATCGACAAGGTCTACGAGCTGATGACGGCCAGTTCCGGCCGTCGCGGTGGCGGCGGTGGCTTGATCAGCGAGCGCGAAGTCAAGCTGCAGCTGGGCGACCGCCTGCCGCAAGCCGGCATCGCGCACATGGAAGGGATTCTGGAATTGCTGGCCGACGAACCGTTCCACGGCCGCGCCGACCTGCCGAAGATCGCCGAAGCGACGGAGCTGACCGACGCCGAACTGCTGGAAGTGCTGAACGCCCTGATCCTGCTGGGCTTCGCCTACCTGACCAACGGCGACATCCTGCTGACGGAACTGGGCGGGCGTTATGTGAAGGCGTCCAATACCGAGCGACAGGACATGTTCGGCAAGCAGCTGCTGGAGCATGTGCCGCTGATCGCCTACATCTGCCACGGCCTGCTGCAGGACAAATCGGGCGACCTGCCGGAAGACCTGTTCCTCAAGCTGCTGCGCTTCACGCTCAGTGAAGAAGAGGCCGAGCGCGCGCTGCGGGTCGCCATCGAGTGGGGCCGCTACGGCGACCTGTTCGAGTACAACTTCAACACCGGGGTGATACAGCGTCCGGAAGACGACGAAGACGCGCCGGACTAAAACCGGGGTCAGTTCCGACAT
The DNA here is from genome assembly GCF_054461335.1 of Duganella paludis. NCBI lineage: Bacteria > Pseudomonadati > Pseudomonadota > Betaproteobacteria > Burkholderiales > Oxalobacteraceae > Duganella > Duganella paludis. The sequence continues at coordinate 2,068,504 of NZ_CM136922.1, read as the reverse complement.
TCGGACACGAGCACAACCGTAGCGAACGCTAAGGTTGTGCTCGTGTCCGAATGTCGGAACTGACCCCGAATTTTACAGCTTGGCGAACACGCGGCGGGCGGCGGCGATGGTTTCGTCGATCACTTCGTCGCTGTGCTGCGCCGAGACGAAGCCTGCTTCGAACGCCGCCGGTGCGAAGTACACGCCTTCGTCCAGCATGGCGTGGAAGAAGACGTTGAAGCGCTCGCGGTTCCCGGCCATCATTTCGGCGTAGTTGTTCGGCGGCGTTTCGCTGAAGTACAGGCCGAACATGCCGCCCACCGCATCGGCGCAGAACGGAATGCCGGCTTCCTTGGCCGCCGCCGTCAGGCCGTCGGCCAGGCGCTTGGCGCTGGCGCTCAGTTGCTCGTAGAAGCCCGGCTGCTGGATCAGTTTCAGCGTGGTCATGCCCGCCGCCACCGCCACCGGATTGCCCGACAAGGTGCCGGCCTGGTACACCGCGCCCACCGGCGACATATTGCTCATCAGTGTCGTGCTGCCGCCGAAGGCCGCCACCGGCAGGCCGCCGCCGATCACCTTGCCCAGCGCCGTCAGGTCCGGCTTAATGCCGTACAGTTCCTGCGCGCCGCCCAGCGCCACGCGGAAACCGCACATCACTTCGTCGAAGATCAGCAGCGCGCCGTGCTTGGTGCACAGGTCGCGCAGGGCCTGCAGGAAGGCCGGCGTGGCCTTGATCAGGTTCATATTGCCGGCCACCGGCTCCACGATCACGCAGGCGATCTCGTCGCCGAAGTTGGCGAAGGCCTCTTCGATCTGCGCCACGTTGTTATAGTCGAGCACCAGGGTGTGCTTGACGAAGTCCTCCGGCACGCCGGCCGACGTCGGGTTGCCGAAGGTGAGCAGGCCGCTGCCCGCTTTCACCAGCAGCGAATCGGCGTGGCCGTGGTAGCAGCCTTCGAACTTGACGATCTTGTCGCGGCGGGTGGCGCCGCGCGCCAGGCGCAGGGCGCTCATGGTCGCTTCCGTGCCCGACGAGACCAGGCGCACCTGCTCGATCGACGGCACCAGGCGCACGATTTCTTCCGCCATCTCGATTTCCGCTTCGGTCGGCGCGCCGAACGACAGGCCGCGCGTGGCCGCTTCCTGCACCGCCTTCACCACTTCCGGATGGGCGTGGCCGACGATGGCCGGACCCCACGAGCCGATGTAGTCGATGTAGCGCTTGCCGTCCGCGTCCCAGAAGTACGGGCCTTCGGCGCGGGTGATGAAGCGCGGCGTGCCGCCCACCGAACGGAAGGCGCGCACCGGCGAGTTGACGCCGCCCGGCGTGGTTTTCTGTGCACGTTCAAACAGCTGGTCGTTTTTGGAAGTCGTGGTCATGATGGCATCTTCAATGTTTTTACTGCAGGTCTTCGATCGCCTGCAAATGGAAAAATCGGTTCGGCACGAACTTGCCCATGCCGTAGCGCTGCGCGTGCGCCAGCGCGCCGACAGTGTACTCCTGGGCCGCCGCCACCGCTTCGGGCACTTCGGCGCCGCGCGCCATGAAGGCCGTCAGCGCCGCCGACAGGGTGTTGCCGGCGCCGATGAAGGGCCCGGCCAGGTGCTGCCAGGCGTCGTGGCTGATGACGCCATCGGCGCCGTACAGGGTGTTGGCCAGGGTGTTGGGCGCGGCCGCGTCGCCCTGCGCGCCGCCGGACGGGGTGCCGGTGACCAGCACGAATTCGCAGCCCAGGGCCAGCAAATGCTCGACATCCGATTCCAGTGTATCCTCGCCTTCACCGCTCTCGCGCCAGGTTTCGGCCAGGCGCCCCAGCTCCACCTGCGACAGCATCACCAGCGTGGCCTGCGGCACCAGCAGCTGGCGGATCGCGGTCAGCAGCTCTTCGGCGTCGTCGTCGGCCGGCTGCGGCAGGCGGGAACTGAAGGGATCGAGGATCAGCGGCGCGTCCGGATAGTCGGACAGGATCTCGGCCACCGCCGCCACCTGTTCCAGGTTGGTGATGGCGCCGACCTTGAAGGCGGCCATGGTCATGTCTTCCAGGATCACGCGGGCCTGGTCGGCCACCCAGTCCGGGTCGATGTCCTGCATGTCTTCGACATGGGCGCTGTCGCCGATCAGCAACGCGGTCGTCACCGACAGACCGGTGCAGGACAGGGCCGAGAAAGTGGCCAGGTCGGCTTGGACGCCGGTGGCGCCGGCTGGATCGGCAGCGCCGAAGCTCAATATAAGAGGAGAAGTTTGGTTTTGCACGGCGGGTAGATTAAGATACCTAATTCAGCATTTTACTTGATTGAGGGTGGCAAAACGTGAGTAGCAATGAAACAACGCAGGAGTTCCAGACCTGGATGTGCCTGATCTGCGGCTGGATCTACGACGAAGAGGCCGGCCTGCCGGACGAAGGCATCGCGCCGGGCACCCGCTGGGCCGACGTCCCGATGAACTGGAGTTGTCCGGAATGCGGCGCCCGCAAGGACGATTTCGAGATGGTAGCCATCTGATTCAGGAGCCCACCGGCCTGCGACTATGACGACAACCGCGCTGAAAATCATGGTGATCGACGACAGCAGCACCATTCGTCGTTCGGCCGAGATCTTTTTGACCCAGGCCGGCTATCAGGTGGTGCTGGCCGACGACGGCTTCGACGCCCTGGCCAAGATCAACGACCACCATCCGGCGCTGATCTTCTGCGACATCCTGATGCCGCGCCTCGATGGCTATCAAACCTGCGCCCTGATCAAAAAAAGCGCAAAATTCCATGCCACGCCGGTGTTGATGCTGTCCTCCAAGGACGGCTTGTTCGACCGCGCGCGCGGCGCCATGGTCGGCGCGGTCGCTTATCTGACCAAGCCGTTTACCAAAGACAGCCTGCTGGCCGCCGTTCGCGAGCACACCGGCGGCGCTGTCGCCACACCAGAATAGAAAGCCGCAGGGGGAAATATGGCCATACAAAGAATTCTGATCGTCGATGATTCGGCCACTGAGCGCTACTACCTGAGCGACATCCTGACCCGCAGCGGCTATACCGTGTCGGTGGCGGTCAGCGGCGAGGAAGCGCTGCTCAAGCTCAAGGCCGAGAAGCCGGAACTGATCCTGATGGACGTGGTGATGCCGGGCGCGAACGGCTTCCAGGTCACGCGCTCGATCGCCCGCGATCCGGAACTGAAGGACGTGCCGATCATCATCTGCTCCAGCAAGAGCCAGGAGACCGATCGTATCTGGGCGCTGCGCCAGGGTGCCAAGGACTACCTGGTCAAACCGGTCGATCCGGCCGAATTGCTGGCCAAGATCGCGGCCCTCGGCTAACCATGAGCGAGCTCCCGGAACGCCGCAGCCGCTTGCGCCAGTACCAGGTGCAGCTGCTGGAGCGCATGCAGGCCGCGAAAACCGGCGCCACCGAAAGCGGGCGCGAACTGGGCGTGCTGATAGGCGGGCGTTTGTGCCTGCTCGACCTGACCCAGATCAGCGAGATCGTGCCCCTGCAAACGCCGACGCCGGTGCCGCTGACGCAGGACTGGTATCTGGGGCTGGTGAATCTGCGCGGCCACCTGACCGGGGTGATCGACCTGGCGCGCTATCGCCAGCAGGACGCGGGCGATGCCGCGCCGTCCGAACGCCGCCTGATTTCCTTCGCGCCGGGACTCGGTTTCAATTGCGCGCTGCTGGTCGGGCGGGTGCTGGGCCTGCGCAAGCTGGCCGACATGGAAGCGGTGGAGACGGACCAGTTCCGCGACGCCGAAGGACAACAATGGCTGCGCATCGATCTGGCGCAGCTGGTGCGCGAACCGCGCTTTGTGCAGGTAGGACTGGTATAGCAAACACTTAATCCGGAGAGGGTGTATGGCTTTTAAGATTTTCTCACGCGGCAGCCGGAATGCCGCACAAGATGCAGCCGCCAATTCGGAGTTTGGCGATTCGCAGTTTCTGCACGCCGGCGCCGGCGCCAATGCGGAGGCGCCATCGCCTGCACCTGCGGCCGACGACGGCGACGAAGCCCCGCTGCGCCTGCGCGATGCGCTGGGCCGCCGCCGCAGTGCCGCCGCACCGGCCGACACCGGCCCCGGTTTCAAGCTGCCGCTGATCGGCCATCTGCCGGCGCAACGCCAACTGAGCGTGCTGTCCACGGCGCTGGCGATCAGCCTTGGCCTGAGCGCGGTGTTTGTCGCTTTCAACAACATCCACAGCGCCAACCGCTCGGCGCAAACCCAGGTCGCCAGCGATGCGCTGATGCACTCGCAGCGCATCGGCAAGGCCGCGCCCAACGCGGTGCAGGGCAGTGCCGAGGGCTTCCGCCAGTTGGAGGAAAGCCGCAAGGAACTCAATACCGATATCAACCTGATGACGCGCGGCGGCCAGTACCAGGGCCGCGCCATCGGCGAGCCGCGCTCCGATATCGCCACCGTGGTGGCGGCGGCGCGCAAGCAGTGGACCGCCACCGATCTGGCGGCCGGCACCATCCTGATGCTGAAGGCGGACTTGAGCGGCATGGACAAGGCGCTGCAAAAGCTCAATGAGATGACGCCCGACCTGCTGGTGCGCAGCGAGGATATCCTCAACCTCAAGGTGCAGCGCGGCGCGTCGGCGCGCGAGATCGCGGCGCTCGGCAAGCTGACCATGATGACCCAGCGCATGAGCCGCAGCGCCGGCGACTTCTTCACCGCCGGCGGCATCAGCTCGGAGACGGCGTTCCAGCTAGGGCGCGACACCACCGTCTTCCGCAACACCCTCGACGGCTTCCTCAACGGCAGCCCGCAACAGGGACTGGCCGCCGTGCGCGATGCCGACCTGCGCACCAAGTTCACCGAGCTGCAAGGCGCGTTCGAGGAGTATCAAAAGCTGGTCGCCATGGTGCTTGAGAAGCTCGACAAGTTCAGCGCCGCCAAGGCGGCCGAACAGCTGATCTTCAACGACAACGAGGCGCTGCGCCAGCGCCTGACCGTGCTGCAGCAGGCCTACCGCGAGAACCAGGACTCGCTTGACATCACCTTCTGGCTTATGGTGGCCGGCGGCATGATGACGCTGATCACGGCGGCCGCCATCGGCCGCGTGCTGCTGATGGATTCGCACAACCGCACGCGCGGCGCCGAACGCCGCCGCCAGGAAGCGGACGCCATGCGCCGGCAGGCGCAGAGCAAGGAAGAAGAAGCCAAGTCCATGAACGACCAGAATCAGGCGGCTATTCTGCGCCTGATGAACGAGCTGCAGGAAGTGGCGGACGGCGACTTGACGGTGCAGGCCACGGTGTCCGAGGACATCACCGGCGCCATCGCCGATTCGGTCAACTACACGGTGGAAGAGTTGCGCGGTCTGGTGGGCCGGGTGACGGCGACCGCCGAGCAGGTGACCAAGGCGTCCACCCACGCGCAGAGCATTTCCAACGACCTGTTGATGGCGTCGCAGCAGCAGTCGCGCGAGATCCAGGATGCGTCGTCCACGGTGGTGAAGATGGCCAACGAGATCACCGACGTGTCGCGTTCGGCCAGCGAGTCGGCCGATGTGGCCCTGCAGTCGGTGGCGGCGGCCCAGCAAGGTTCGACGGCGGTGGAAAACGCCATCAAGGGCATGCACGAGATCCGCGAGCAGATCCAGGATACGTCCAAGCGCATCAAGCGGCTGGGCGAGTCGTCGCAGGAGATCGGCGAGATCACCGAGCTGATTTCGGACATCACCGAGCAGACCAACGTGCTGGCGCTGAACGCGGCGATCCAGGCCGCGTCGGCCGGCGAGGCGGGGCGCGGCTTCTCGGTGGTGGCGGAGGAGGTGCAGCGGCTGGCGGAACGTTCGGCCGAAGCGGCCAAGCAGATCGGCGCGCTGGTGCGCACGATTCAGACCGATACGCACGATGCGGTGGCGGCGATGGAGAAGTCGACGCAGGGCGTGGTCGAGGGCGCGCGCCTGTCCGATGCGGCCGGCGCGGCGCTGCACGATATTTCGCAGGTGTCCAACCGCCTGGCGGAACTGATTTCAGGGATTGCGCAGGCAACCGGGCAGCAGGCCACGTCGGCCTCCGGTGTGGCGCAGAACATCCAGCATATTTTGACGGTGACCGAGCAGGCGCAGGACGGCACCCAGCAAACCGCTCAATCGATTCACAAGCTGTCGGTGCTGGCGCAGGAGTTGAAGAACTCCGTGGCGCGCTTCCGCATAGCTTAATGAAAGGCCGGGACCAGCATGACCAAGACTGATTTTTCGACTTCACAGCAACCGCAGTTGGACACCGGGCCCTTGTCGTGGGTGATGGTGGAGATCCGCGAGTCGCTGGCACGTTCGCGCACCGCGCTGTTCGAGGCGGGCGGACGGGAGCCGGAGGATCAGGCCACGCAGCTGCAGCATGCCAAGTCGCATTTGCATCAGGCGCATGGGGCCTTGCAGATGGTGGATATCGAGGGCGTCGGCTTGCTGACCGCCGTGGCAGAGGCGGCGCTCGACAGCTTCAAGGCCGGCACGCTGAAGTGCAGCACCGATAATGCGCAGGCGGTGGCGCAGCTGTATCAGGCGCTGGTGGAGTATCTGGAGGAGCTGCTGGAAGGTGCGCCGTCGCAGCCGGCAAGGCTGTTCCCGTATTACCGCGCGGTGCAGGAGATGCTGGGCGTGGAGCGCATCCATCCAGCGGATTTGTTCTATCCCGATTTGTCGCAGCCGGTAGCCATGCCGTCCGCCGCCGCTGATGCCGATGCCGCGCCGGACTACGCGGGTTTCCGCCAGCGCTTCGAGCGCGCGCTGCTGCCTTACATGAAGGGCACCGGTGACGCCGGCGCGCTGCTGGAAGCCATCAAGCTGGTGGCCGACGCGCAGCATGACGGCCAGGCGCGCGCCTTCTGGCTCGCCATGCAAGGCTTCGCCGAACTGGTGGCCGACGGCCAACTGCCCGGCAGCCTGTACGTCAAGCAGCTGTTTGGCCTGATCAATCTGCAAATCCGCCGTTTGAGCCAGGGCACGGCGGCGCAACCGGAAACCATGCTGCACGACGCGCTGTTCTTCATCGCCACCGCCGGTGCGGAATCGTCGTCGCCAACGGTGCAACAGCTGCGCGACGCCTTCGCGCTGGACGGCCTGGCGCCTGCGGACTACGAAACCCGCCGCTACGGCCAGATCGACGCCGAAGCGCTGGACCGCGCCAAGGCCGGCATCGCGCAAGCGAAAGCCAAATGGGACCGGCTGGCCGGCGCCGAGATCGATCCCGATCTGGACGCCGCATTCGAAGCATCGCTGCACGAGGTTGCGGCGGACTGCGAGAAACTCAACCTGCCCGCGCTGAGCGCCTTGCTGCGCCAACTGGCCGACGTCGCCCGCAAAGCTATATCCGCAGGCCGCAGCGAAGAGCTGGCGCTGGAGATGGCCACCGCCTTGCTGTTCGCCGAACATGGTTTGCAGCATATCCGTCACCTGCCAGACGATTTCGCCGCCCATGCGGACACGATAGGCGCGCGCCTGCTGGCGCTGGTCTCCGGCGAAACGCCGCCGGAACCGGCGCAGTGGCAGGACGGTCTTGCGCACCAGATGCAGCAGGACGACACGGTAGTCGCGCTGGCGATGGAAATGAAGACCGGCCTGCGGCAGGTGGAGAAGGTGCTGGACGATTACTACGCCGATCCGTCGAAACGTCCGGCGCTGCTGGAACTCGGCCCGGTGCTGCATCAGCTGCAGGGCGCCTTGTCGGTGCTGGATCAGGATGACGCGATGCAGGCCGCGCAGCAGGTGAAGCTGGCCGTGCAGGCTTTGGCGCGCGGCGAGGGTGAGCCGTCGGCGGAGCCGAAGGCGCTGGACGATATCGCGCAGAACGTCGGTGCGCTGGGATTCTTTGTCGATATGCTGGCGCAGAACGCGGCCGGTGCGCGCGAGCGGTTTGCTTTCGATGCGGTGCAGGGCAGTTTCCGTTCAGTGCCGTTCAAGAAGATGGCGGCGTCGGAGTCGATACCGGTGCTGGAGGAGCAGGTACCTGCGCCTGCGCCGGTATCCATGCCGGCCGAAGCGCCGCCGCCTGCCGCCAGCGATGCGGCGGTGGAGGCGGAGCTGCTGGATATTTTTGTCACCGAGGCGCAGGAAGTGCTGGTGTTTGTGGACGCCACGCTGGCCAAGCCGCGCGTGGAGTCTGGCAGTGAAGAGTCGTTGACCATGTTGCGGCGGTCCTTCCATACGCTGAAGGGGAGCGGGCGCATGGTGGGCTTGAACCAGTTCGCCGACGCGGCTTATGCGATCGAGAAGGTGATGAATGTGTGGCTGGCGGAGGAACGTCCGGTCACCGATGCGCTGTTTGATTTGCTGAACAGCGCCGCGCAGGAAATGGGCGCGTGGGTGGCGGAGCTGGTCGCCGGCGGCGTCTCGCAGCGCAATGCCGATGCACTGGTGGCCGCCGCCGCGCGCGTGCAGGAGGGCGGCGAGCCTGCGTTTGAAGCCGCCGCCAGCGATGCCGACGCCGACGCAGCACCAGATGCGCCGGCGCTGCCGCCGCTGGTCTCGCACGGCAACGTCATCGAATTCCCGACCATCACGCCGCTGGTGCCGCGTGACGACAATGTGAAGCACATCGGCGAGATCGAAATCCCTCTGCCGCTGTACAACATCTACCTGCACGAATCCGACGATCTGGTGCGCAAGCTGGAGCAGGACTTCGGCGAATGGCGCCATGAGCCGCGCCGTCCGGTCAATCCGGAAGCATTGGCGGCATCGCACACGTTGGCCGGCACCTCGGGCACGGTCGGCTTCAAGGCCTTGCGCGAACTGGCGCTGGCGCTGGAAAGCACGCTGGAGGTGTTGCTGCCGCCCGCGCCGCATCTGGACCAGGTACAGCATGACCTGCTGGACTTCACCATGCAGCGCATCCGCCAGATGCTGCAAAGTTTCGCAGCGGGCGAAATGTCGCCATCGCAGCCGGAGTTGATCGCCGCACTGCAAAGCCTGCGCGAAGAGTTGGCGGCCACGCCGGCAGCGGCCAGCGACGAAATCGAAGAACGGCTCGACGATCTGGTGGCCGAGACCATGGATGGTATCAACACGCCGCCGGTGGAGGAGGAATCGCCGCTGGATCGCCTGTTCCGCGAAACCTACGACGCCATCAGCGGCACCGTGCCGGAATCCGACGCGCCGACCGCGCCGCCACCGAAGAAAAAGCCGGAAGCGCACACCGACGACGGCATCGACGACCTGTTCAACGCCGCCTTCGACGACGCCTTCGCCGACCCGCCGCTCAAAATCGCCGAGCCACAAGCCCCCGCCGCGCCACCGCCTGCCGCCGCCGAGCCCCAGCCAGCCGACGACGAGCTTCCGCCCGCCGCCGCCGAGCCCCAGCCAGCCGACGACGAGCTTCCGCCCGCCGCTGCGGAGCTGCCGCCAGTCGCTGACGAACCGCTGCAGCCCGCCGACGACGAGCTGGCGCCAGTCGCCGCCGAACCGGTGCCCGCTGCCGAAGAGCTGCCGCCTGCCGCCACCGAGCGCCAGCCCGCCGCCGAGGAAACGCTCGCTGCCGAACCGCCTTTGGCCATCGAGCCGGAGGCCGAGATCATTGCGCTGGCTCCGGCCGAACCGCACATCCTGTCCGCCGTTCCCGCCATCTTCAACGATGAACTGGACGCCGACCTGCTCCCCGTCTTCCTGGAAGAAGGCGCGGATCTGCTGCCGCAAATCGGCGAATCGCTGCGCGCCTGGCAGCACACGCCGGCCGACACATCGCACGCCCAAAGCCTGCTGCGCCTCCTGCACACCGTCAAGGGCAGCGCGCGCATGGCCGGCGCGATGCGTCTCGGCCAGCACTGCCATGAAATCGAAACCCACATCGAAAACATGGTGCACGCCGGCTCCGCCACGCCACAAGCCTTCGACGAACTGCTGGCCCACTACGACCACGCGCTGCTCCTGTTCGAACAACTGCAACACCCGAACGCCCTGCAGATCGGCACCTTCGCCGGCCTGGCCGACGACATCACCACCCTGACCGAAGGCGTTACGCCATTCTCCGACCACGCCGAAATCGACGCCGGGCAGAACGCCGCCGCCAGCCCTGCCGCGTCGCCCGCGCCATCAGCAGCACCGGCAAGCGCCGACGACTCGCACACCAGCGTCAAATCGCCACTGGTCCGCGTGCGCGCCGACATTCTCGACCGTCTGGTCACCCAGGCAGGCGAAGTCTCCATTTCGCGCTCCCGCCTGGAAAACGAAGTCGACACCCTGCGCACCTCGCTGGCCGACTTCTCCGACAACCTGGCGCGCCTGCGCCGTCAATTGCGCGAAGTCGAAATGCAAGCCGAATCGCAAATCGCCTCGCGCATGGCCATCTCCAGCGACCGCGAATTCGACCCGCTGGAATTTGACCGCTTCACGCGTCTGCAGGAACTCACCCGCATGATGGCCGAAAGCGTCAACGACGTCGCCAGCTTCCATGAAAGCCTCACCCGCAGCGTCGACAACGCCCACGGCGACCTCACGCAACAAGCCCGCCTTACGCGAGACCTGCAGCGCGACCTGATGCGCGTGCGCATGGTGCCCTTCGCCAGCATCTCGGAACGCCTGTTCCGCGTCGCCCGCCAAAGCGCCAAGGACGTCGACAAGCGCGTCAACCTGGACATCCGTGGCGGCGGCGTGGAACTCGACCGCAGCGTCCTGGAACGCATGTCCGCACCATTCGAACACCTGCTGCGCAACGCCATCGCCCATGGCGTGGAAGCGCGCGCCGCGCGCGCGACGGCGGGCAAGAACGAAATCGGCGAACTGCTGGTGGAAGTCGCCCAGCAGGGCAACGAAGTGGTGATCGAATTCAGCGACGACGGCGGCGGCCTTGACCTGGACCGCATCAAGTCCAAGGCCATCAGCGTCGGCTTGCTCGACGCCGATGAAGAAACCAGCGAAGCCCAGATCGCCGACTTGATTTTCGAACCCGGCTTCTCCACCGCCGAATCGCTGACCGAATTGTCAGGACGCGGCGTCGGCATGGACGTGGTGCAGTCCGAAGCGCAATCGCTGGGCGGCCGCGTGGACCTGTTCTCCGTCCCGGGCAAAGGCACGCGCTTCACCATCCGCCTGCCGCTCACGCTGGCCGTGACGCAGGTGGTGGTGCTCGCCGCAGGCGGCAAGACCTACGCGCTGCCGGCCATCCTGGTGGAGCAGGTGCTGCAAATGAAGGACGCCGCGCTGAGCGAAGCGCGCGGCAACGGCAGCGTCGCCATCCACGGCCAGCAGGCCGCCTTGCACTACCTGCCAACGCTGCTGGGCGATGCGGCGCAGCCGCCGGTGCAGCGCTCATCGCCGGTGATGATGCTCAAGAACGGCAACGAGCGCCTGGCAGTGCAGGTCGATGAAGTGCTGGGCAACCGCGAGGTGGTTATCAAGAACATCGGCCCGCAGCTTTCGCGCATGGTGGGCATCGCCGGCGCCACGGTGCTGGGCACGGGCGACATCGTGCTGATATTGAATCCGGTGGCGCTGGCGCAGCATCTGGCGCATCACCCCGAAATGATGTCGCAGTACGCGCAGGCGGCGGCCGACAGCCCGGCGGCGGCGTTGACGCCGGCGTCGCAGGGACGGACCATCATGGTGGTGGACGATTCGCTGACCGTGCGCCGAGTCACCCAGCGCCTGCTGGAGCGCGAAGGCTATCGCGTGCTGCTGGCCAAGGACGGCGTGGACGCGCTGGAGCAGCTGCAGGAAACGCTGCCGGACCTGATGCTGGTCGATATCGAGATGCCGCGCATGGACGGCTTCGACCTCACGCGCAACGTGCGTGGCGATGCGCGCACGCGCGACATCCCCATCATCATGATTACCTCGCGCAGCGCGGACAAGCATCGCAACGTGGCGTTGGAGCTGGGCGTGAACGCCTACTTCGGCAAACCGTTCCAGGAGCCTGTGCTGCTGGAGGCGATTGCCGGTTTAATCAAACAGTCTTCTTGACTACCTCGTAGCGCTCAAGCGTGAGCTTGCGCGCTTCGTCGTGCATGACAATCGGCGCCGGATAGTCCGGCGCCAGCATGCGCGGCGCCAGCCATGGCGCATGGATTTCCTTGTCGCTCAATGACTTCAGTTGCGGCAGGTAGCGGCGAATGAATTTACCCTGCGCGTCGAACTTCTGCGACTGCGTCACCGGATTGAAGATGCGGAAGTAGGGCTGCGCATCGCAGCCCGACGACGACGCCCACTGCCAGCCGCCATTGTTGGACGCCAGGTCGAAGTCGTTCAGATGCTCTGCGAAATACGCCTCGCCGCGCCGCCAGTCGATGCCCAGGTCCTTGATCAGGAAGCAGGCGGTCACCATGCGCAGGCGGTTGTGCATCCAGCCGGTGCGGTTCAGCTGCAGCATGGCCGCATCCACCAGAGGATAACCGGTGCGGCCTTCGCACCAGGCGGCGAACATCTCGTCCGCCTCCGGCCCGGTTTCCCATTCGATGGCGTCGTAGGCCGGCTTGTAGGCGCCGCCCACCACGTGCGGATTGTGGAACAGGATCATGGCATAGAACTCGCGCCAGATCAGTTCCGACAGCCACACGGCCGCGCCTTCGCCGCCGGCGCCGCGCTCCTGCAGATCCAGTATCGTGCGCACCAGGTGCCGGACCGACAGCGTGCCGAAGCGGAAGTGGACCGACAAGTAGGACGGCCCTTTCACGGCCGGGAAATCGCGCGCCACGTTGTAGTCCGCCATGCGTGGCAGGAAGTCCTCGAACAGCTGCGCCGCGCCCGACATGCCGGTCGGGATCTTCAGCTCGGCCAGGTTGCTCGGCTCGAAGCCCAGCTCGGCCAACGTTGGCAGCTTGGGCGCAGGCGAGGGCGGCGGCGCCAGCTTGGCGGCGTGCGGCTCGTTGTTGTACGGCGCCAGCACCGACGGATCGGCCGCCAGCTTTTTCAGCCAGGCGTTCTTGTACGGCGTGAACACCGAGAACACGCCGCCGGTCTGCGACAGCACTTCGCTCTTTTCAAAGATCACTTGATCCTTGTAGCTGTGGAAAGCGCGACCGTCGGCACGCAACGCGCGTTCCACCGTGGTGTCACGCTCCAGCGCTTGCGGTTCATAATCGTGATTGCAGAACACCGCATCGACGCCGAGTTCGGCGGCCAGCGCCGGGATCTCGGTCACCGGATCGCCATGACGCGTGATCAGGTGGCCGCCCATTTGCGCCAACTCGGCCGCCACTTCGGCAATGCTAGCGTGAATGAAGTCGACGCGGCGATCGCGGCGTGGCAGGACATCCAGAATGGTGGTGTCGTAGACGAAAACACAATACACCTTTTCGCTTGCCAGCAAGGCCTGATGCAGGGCCACGTGGTCGAAAACGCGCAGGTCGCGGCGCAGCCAGACGAGGGAAGAAGTTAGTTTCATTCGGTCTATGTCAATCTTGTGGGGGATGCAATCGTGGCTGTCCCCTCAATTCAGTGTAAACTACGGGTAAAACAGAGTTGCTAGCCGCGCGATACTACAGTAATTGTCAGCAGCACAGAGAGAACACGCACCCAGCAGAGAGAGCAACTTGTATGAAGAAGAGCAAAATAGGCAAAACTCTACCTGTTCCCGGCTTGATGCAGGAGGCCGGCGATCCCCTGGAGCCGGTCGGCGCTGCAGAAAGCACGCTGAACCTGGCTAACCATTTCCTTATTGCAATGCCGTCCATGCAAGATCCGGTGTTTGGCGGCACGGTGGTGTACGTCTGCGAGCACAATGAGAACGGTGTGCTGGGCGTAGTCATCAACAAGCCCACCGACATGACCATGCACACCCTGTTCGAACGCATCGACCTCAAGGTCGAGTCCGGACTGGAAGGCCATGACGACGAACCGATCATGTTTGGCGGCCCGGTCCAGGACGACCGCGGCTTCGTGCTGCACACGCCGGGCCACCGCTATTCGTCCTCGCTGACGGTGACCGAGGAAGTGGCCTTCACCACTTCGATCGACGTGCTGGAAGCCGTGGCCGCCGGCGAAGGTCCGCCGCGCATGCTGGTCTCGATCGGCTATTCGGGCTGGAGCCCGGGCCAGCTGGAAGAAGAAATCAGCCGCAACGGCTGGCTGACGGTGGGCGCCGATCCGGAAATCCTGTTCAACATGCCCATCGAAGACCGCTACACCGCCGCCATGCGCCTGCTCGGCATCGATCCGCTGATGCTCACCTCCGAGGCGGGCCACGCTTAAATGGGCAGTATTGAAACCATCTTTGCTTTCGACTTCGGTGTAAAAAGGATAGGTGTGGCAATGGGCAATACCATGTTGCGCCAGGCTGAACCCTTTAAAGTCATCAACGCGATCGACAACGCCACGCGCTTTGCCGAGATTCAGAAAATGCTGGACGAGTGGAAACCGGCGCAGCTGGTGGTTGGCCTGCCGGTGCATCCGGACGGCGCCGAACACGAGATGACCGCGCGCGCACGCAAGTTCGCCAACCAGCTGCACGGCCGCTTCGGCCTGCCGGTGGAGCTGGTCGACGAACGCTATTCCTCGGCCGTGATTTCCGCCAAGCGCGGCGAGGTGATCGACGACCGCGCCGCCGCCATCATTCTGCAACAATACTTCGACACCAACTGACCATGCCTACCCTCAATCCCAACCAACTCGATGCCGAAGCGCTGTACGCGACGCTGCTGGCCGAGGTGAAAGCCGGCCTGGCCGGCGTGCCCGATGTCGCCATTGTCGGCATCCACTCCGGCGGCGCCTGGATCGCCGAACGCCTGGCGGCCGACCTCGGCCTGTCGGCGCGCTGCGGCGTGCTTGACGTGTCCTTCTACCGCGACGATTACGCCAAGAAGGGTCTGCCGGCCGACGTCAAGCCGACCAACATCACCTTCGACGTGGCGGCCGCCAACATCCTGCTGGTGGACGACGTGCTGTACACCGGCCGCACCACGCGCGCCGCCATCAACGAGCTGTTCGACTACGGCCGCCCGGCGCGCATCATGCTGGCCGCGCTGGTGGACCGTGGCGAGCGCCAGCTGCCGGTGGCGGCCGACTTCGTCGCCGGCCATGTGGCGGTGCCGAAAGGGCAGGCGCTGGTGCTGAAACGCGCCGACGATGGAAAATTTACGCTAACCATAGAATAAGACCATGCTTAATCCGCAACTGAATAAACACGGCGAACTCCAGCACCTGCTGTCGATCGAGGGACTGCCCAAGTCCATCCTCAATCACATCCTGGACACGGCCTCATCCTTCGTCGGCATCTCCGACCGCGATGTGAAGAAAGTGCCGCTGATGCGCGGCAAATCGGTGTTCAACCTGTTCTTCGAGAACTCGACTCGCACCCGCACCACCTTCGAAATCGCCGCCAAGCGTTTGTCGGCGGACGTGATCAACCTGAACATCCAGGCCTCGTCCACCAGCAAGGGCGAATCGCTGCTCGACACCATCGACAACCTGGCGGCCATGCACGCCGACATGTTCGTGGTGCGCCACGCGCAATCGGGCGCGCCCTACCTGATCGCCAAGCACCTGATGGAAACCAAGCAGAACCACGTGCACGTGGTGAACGCGGGCGACGGCCGCCACGCGCACCCGACCCAGGGCCTGCTGGACATGTACACCATCCGCCACTACAAGAAGGACTTCACCAACCTGCGCGTGGCCATCGTCGGCGACATCCTGCACAGCCGCGTGGCGCGTTCGGATATCCACGCGTTGACCACGCTGGGCGTGCCAGAAGTGCGCGCCATCGGCCCGCACACGCTGCTGCCGGGCGGCTTGGAGCAGATGGGCGTGCGCACCTTCACCAACATGGATGAAGGCCTGAAGGACGTCGACGTGATCATCATGCTGCGCCTGCAGAACGAGCGCATGAGCGGCGCGCTGCTGCCGTCGGCGGGCGAATACTTCAAGAGCTACGGCCTGACGCCGGAACGCCTGGCGCTGGCCAAGCCGGACGCCATCGTCATGCACCCGGGGCCGATGAACCGCGGCGTGGAGATCGACTCCGCCGTGGCGGACGGCGCGCAGGCAGTGATCCTGCCGCAGGTAACCTTTGGTATCGCAGTACGCATGGCGGTGATGAGCATCGTGGCAGGGACGCAAGCATGAACGCATTGAACAAGAAACACATCCACATCAAGAACGGCCACGTGGTCGATCCGGCCAACGGCATCGACGGCTTGAAGGACCTGTACATCGCCGACGGCAAGGTGCTGGCGGTGGGCGCCGCGCCGGCCGGCTTTACCGCCGACGAGACCATCGACGCCATCGGCCTGATCGTGGCGCCGGGCTTTGTCGATCTGGCCGCGCGCCTGCGCGAGCCGGGCTTCGAATACAAGGCGACGCTGGATTCGGAAATGCAGGCCGCCATGCAAGGCGGTGTCACCAGCCTGGTGTGCCCGCCGGACACCGATCCGGTGCTGGACGAACCGGGCCTGGTGGAGATGCTCAAATACCGCGCGCAAAAGCTGAACCAGGCGCACGTGCACCCGCTGGGCGCGCTGACCGTGGGCCTGAAGGGCGAAGCGCTGACCGAGATGTCGGCGCTGACCGAATCGGGCTGCATCGGCTTCTCGCACGCCGAAGAGCCGATCACCGACACCAACGTGCTGCTGCGCGCCATGCAGTACGCCAAGACCTTCGGCTACACCGTGTGGCTGCGTCCGCAGGACGCCTACATCGGCCGTGGCGGCGTGGCCGCGTCGGGCCCGCTGGCCTCGCGCCTGGGCTTGTCCGGCGTGCCGGTGATGTCGGAAACCATCGCCCTGAACACCATCTTCGAACTGATGCGTTCGAGCGGCGCGCGGGTGCACCTGTGCCGTATTTCGGCCGCCGCTAGCCTGGAGCTGATCCGCAAGGCCAAGGCCGAAGGCCTGCCGGTCACCTGCGACGTTGGCGTGCACCACGTGCACCTGACCGACGCCGACATCGGCTTCTTCGATTCGAACGCGCGCTTCTCGCCGCCGTTCCGCAGCCAGCGCGACCGCGACGCGATCCGCCTCGGCCTGCTGGACGGCACTATCGACGCGCTGTGCTCGGACCACACGCCGGTCGACGACGATGAAAAACTGCTGCCGTTCGCCGAAGCTTCGCCTGGCGCCACCGGCCTGGAACTGCTGTTGTCGCTGGCGCTGAAATGGGCCGACGATTACGCGGCCTTGCAGGACACCGGCGCACAACGTCCGCTGTCGCGCGCGTTGGCACGCATCACCTCGGAAGCGGCGCGCGTGGCCGGCCTGCCGGCGGGCACGCTGACGCCGGGCGCGGTGGCGGACGTGGTGCTGTTCGATGCGGGTGCGCACTGGACGGTGGAAGCGTCGGCGCTGGCCAGCCAGGGCAAGCACACGCCGTTCCTCGGTTACAACCTGGGCGGACAAGTGAAAACCACTATCGTGGCTGGCCACGTCGCCTACCAACGCTGAACCGCCCGCATGAAACTGTCGACGATATTCCGCCTCGCGCGGGTGATGCTGCACGTGTTCAAGGGCATGGCGATTTGCGCCACGGTGTTTCCGTGGATCGACCAGGAGAAGCGCAACGCGCATATCCGCCGCTGGTCCACCAAGTTGCTGGCCATGTGCAACGTCACGGTGGAGCATGCGCCGGGCAGCGTGCCAGCGCTGGAGCACTGCGTGGTGGTGGCCAATCACGTTTCGTGGCTGGACATCTTTGTGGTGCACAGCCTGTACCCGAGCCACTTCGTGGCCAAGGCCGAGATCCGCTCGTGGCCGCTGGCCGGCTGGCTGGCGGAGAAGGCCGGCACCGTGTTCATTTCGCGCGGCAACCGGCGCGACTTGCGGCACATCTTCAAGGGGCTGGTGCACAGCCTGGAGCGAGGCGAGCGCGTGGCGTTCTTCCCGGAGGGCACCACGGCGCCGCAGGGCAGCCTGCTGCCGTTCCATGCGAATTTGTTTGAAGCGGCGATCGACGCCAAGGTGCCGGTGCAGCCGTTCGCGTTGACCTATGCCGATGCGGATGGCCGTTCGCATCCGTCGGTGGACTTCATCGGCGAGACCAGTTTTGCGGAAAGCATCATGCTGATTTTGAACGGGCCGCCGGTCAAGGCCAGGGTGGCGATCCTGGCGCCGCTCGACACCATCGGCGCGCACCGTCGCGAACTGGCCGAGGCTTCGCACCAGGCAGTCGCCGCCGCGCTGGGCGTCGTCGTTCCCGCGTAAGCGGGAACCCATGCTGAGCACGCGTTCTATGGGTCCCCGCTTGCGCGAGGACGACTCCGATTATTTGCCCGGGGTCTGAAACTGCGGACACTGCACCTGCAGCAGGCTGCGGTCCTCCAGGCACACGGCCGATAGCTGTCCGCCCCACACGCAGCCGCTGTCGAGCCCGATCAGCTTGGACTCCAACTTCAAGCCCAGCGCCGACCAGTGGCCGAACACCACCGTGTCGCGCGCGCTGCGGCGGCCGGGCACGTCGAACCACGGCATCAGCCCGCTGGCCGGATCGGCCGTGCCGCTTTCCTTCATCTTGAAATCCATCACGCCATCGGCGGTGCAGAAGCGCAGGCGCGTCATGGCGTTGATGATGCAGCGCAGCCGGTCTGCGCCGGCCAGATCGTCCGACCATTGGGCCGGTTCGTTGCCGTACATCTCGGCCAGGAAATCCTCGATGCCGTCGCCGCGCAGCATCTCCTGCACCTCGCCGGCCAGGGCCATCGCTTGCGCGGCGCTCCACTGCGGCAGCAGGCCCGCGTGCACCAGCACGTGATCCTTGACCTGGATCGCCAGCGGCCGCCGTCGCACCCAATCGATCAGCTCGTCCCGATCCGGCGCATGCAGGATCTCGGCCAGCGTGTCGGACTTGTGCTCAGGCCGGATGCCATACGCCACCGCCAGCAAATGCAGGTCGTGATTGCCCAGCACACTATCGATCAGCCCGCCGCTGCCCATGGCCAGCTTGCGCACATGGCGCAGCGTGGCCAGTGAATCCGGACCACGGTTGATCAGGTCGCCCGCCAGCAGAATGGCGGGCTCGGCGACACCGTCGGCATCCGCGTGCGCGCGTATCCGGTCGAGGAGGGCCAGCGTCTGCTCATGGCAGCCCTGCAAATCCCCGATTACATAGGTTTTCATATGGATACTCACTTGTTCGTTGCTTTGGGATCTGAAATACCCTGAATTTTTGCCCTGATCTGGGGCACATCACATAAAATCATGCTTACGACTAATTCGACCTTGCTGCGGGATACTAAATGATTTTTGTAACGGGTGGTGCTGGTTTTATCGGCTCAAATTTCGTCCTGGATTGGCTGGCGCAGTCGGATGAGTCTGTTCTCAATTTCGACAAGCTGACCTATGCCGGCAATCTCAACAATCTGGCCTCGCTGAAGCAGGATGCCCGCCACACTTTCGTGCGCGGCGACATCTGCGACCAGGCCCAGGTTCTGGCCTTGTTCCAACAGCACAAGCCGCGCGCCGTGGTGCACTTCGCGGCGGAAAGCCACGTCGACCGCTCCATCCTCGGACCGGGCGAGTTCATCAACACTAACATCAACGGCACCTTTAGTCTGCTGGAAGCTGCGCGCGCCTACTGGTCGGCGCTGCCGGACGATGAAAAGGCCGCCTTCCGCTTCCTGCACGTGTCCACCGACGAGGTCTACGGCACGCTGGGGCCGGACGATGCGCCGTTCACCGAAACCACGGCGTTCGCGCCGAACAGCCCGTACTCGGCGTCGAAGGCGGCATCGGACCATCTGGTGCGTTCCTACTTCCACACCTACGGCCTGCCGGTGGTCACCACCAATTGCTCCAACAACTACGGCCCGTTCCACTTCCCGGAAAAACTGATCCCGCTGATCATCGCCAACGCCCAAGCCGGCAAGCCGCTGCCGATCTACGGCGACGGCCAGCAGGTGCGCGACTGGCTCTACGTGACCGACCATGCCGCCGCCATCCGCCGCGTGCTGGAAGCGGGCCGCCTGGGCGAGACCTACAACGTCGGCGGCTGGAACGAGATGGCCAACCTGGACGTGGTCCACACCCTGTGCGACATGCTCGATAAACTGAAGCCGAAAGCCGCAGGCAGCTATCGCGACCAGATCACGTTTGTCAAAGACCGCCCGGGCCACGACCGCCGCTACGCCATCGACGCGCGCAAGCTGGAACGCGAGCTGGGCTGGAAGCCGGCCGAGACCTTCGAGTCCGGCATCGCCAAGACCGTGCAGTGGTACCTGGACAACCAGGCCTGGGTGGCCGACGTGCAGTCGGGCAGCTACGCCAAGTGGGTCGAAACCAACTACTTCAATCGCGAGGGGCAATAATGAGCAAGCGCAAAGGCATCATTCTGGCGGGCGGCTCCGGCACCCGCCTGTACCCGGTCACGATGAGCGTTTCGAAGCAGCTGCTGCCGATCTACGACAAGCCGATGATCTACCATCCGCTGACGGTGCTGATGTTGGCCGGCATGACCGAAATCCTGCTGATCTCGACGCCGCAGGACACTCCGCGCTTCAAGGACCTGCTGGGCGACGGCAGCCAGTGGGGCATCAGCATCAGCTACGCGGTGCAGCCTTCGCCGGACGGCCTGGCGCAAGCCTTCATCATCGGCAAGGACTTCGTCGGCGACTCGCCGTCGGCGCTGATCCTGGGCGATAACATCTACTACGGCAACGACCTCGACGCGCTGCTGCGCCACGCCACCGAGCAAACCGAAGGCGCCACCGTGTTCGCCTACCACGTGCAGGACCCGGAGCGTTACGGCGTGGTCGAGTTCGACGACAACCGCACCGCCGTCTCGATCGAAGAAAAACCGAAGCAGCCGAAATCGAACTACGCCGTCACCGGCCTGTATTTCTACGACAAGCAGGTGTGCGACATCGCCGCCAACATCAAGCCGTCCGCGCGCGGCGAGCTGGAAATCACCGACGTCAACAAGGTCTATCTGGACCAGGGCGAACTGAACGTGGAAGTGATGGGGCGCGGCATGGCCTGGCTCGATACCGGCACCCACGAATCGCTGCTGGAGGCGGGCCAGTTCATCGCCACGATTGAAAAGCGCCAGGGCCTGAAAGTGGCGTGCCCGGAAGAGATCGCCTATCGCAAGGGCTACATCAACGCCGAGCAACTGCGCAAGCTGGCCGAGCCGCTCAAGAAAAACCAGTACGGCCAGTACTTGCTGCAGATCCTCGAAGATAAGGTTGTACCACGATGAATGTCATTACTACGCCGCTGGAAGGCTTGCTGGTACTGGAGCCGCGCGTTTTCGGCGATGATCGCGGGTTTTTCTTTGAGAGTTTCAACGCCCGCCGCTTTGCCGAACTGACCGGCGTCAGCGCCGAGTTCGTGCAGGACAACCATTCGCGGTCGTCCAAGGGCGTGCTGCGCGGCCTGCACTACCAGATCCAGCAAGCCCAGGGCAAGCTGGTGCGTGCGACCGCCGGTTCGGTGTTCGACGTCGCGGTCGATATCCGCAAGAGCTCGCCGACTTTCGGCCAGTGGTACGGCTGCGAGCTGTCGGCCGAGAACAAGCGCCAGATGTGGATCCCGGCCGGCTTTGCGCACGGCTTCGTGGTCACTTCCGATTCCGCCGAATTCCTCTACAAGACCACCGACTACTGGGCGCCCGAGCACGAGCGCGCCATCCTGTGGAACGATCCCGCCGTCGGCATCGCCTGGCCGGCGCTGGACGCGGCCCCGCTGCTGTCGGGCAAAGACCAGGCCGCTTCACTGCTGGCCGACGCCGAGGTGTTCGCATGAAAGTGCTGCTGACCGGCAGCACCGGCCAGGTGGGCTACGAGCTGGCGCGCAGCCTGCAGGGCGTGGGCGAAGTGGTGGCGGTCGACCGCAACGTCATGGACCTGTCCAACCTGGCGCAGGTGCGCGAGGTGATCCGCAGCGTCAAGCCGCAGCTGATCGTCAATCCGGCCGCCTACACGGCGGTGGACAAGGCGGAAAGCGAGCCCGAACTGGCCCACCGCATCAACGCCGAAGCGCCGGCCGTCATGGCCGAGGAAGCCAAGGCGCTGGGCGCGGCCCTGGTGCATTACTCCACCGACTACGTTTTCGACGGCACCCAGCCGTCGCCGCGCCGCGAGGACGACCCGGTCGGCCCGCGCAACGTCTACGGCGCCAGCAAGCTGGCCGGCGAGCAGGCGATTGCGGCGGCCGGCATCCCGCACCTGATCTTCCGCACCAGCTGGGTGTACGGCATGCGCGGCAAGAACTTCCTGCTGACCATGCTGCGCCTGGCCAAGGAGCGCGACGAACTGCGGGTGGTGGCCGACCAGCACGGCGCGCCGACCTGGAGCCGCACCATCGCCGACACCACGGCGCAAGTGCTGTCGCAGGCGCATGCCGGCGGCCGCGAGTGGTGGGTGCAGAACAGCGGCATCTACCACCTGAGCGCACAGGGCCAGACCACCTGGCACGAGTTCACCGAGGCGATCATTGCCGAGGCGGGCCTGTCGTGCAAGGTGCTGCCGATCACCACCGCCGACTATCCAACGCCGGCCCAGCGTCCGCAGTACTCCGTCATGTCCTCGGAACGCCTGATGACACGCTTCTGCCATTTGCCACATTGGCAAGAAGCGCTGGGCCTCTGCATGCGCTAGAAGTTCCAAACCCGAAGTGTATCGATTGGTAAGCGGGCTCACTGGAGCAGGGCGGGGCTGGTATGATGCCGGCGCCCGCTTTCCGGGTCGCCGCGTTTAATCAGGTACAATCAGCAGCCGGGCAGTTGGCACGCTGATAATGCTTCGTGTTGCGATACAACGCAGATCCTAAATAATATGTTTTCCTTTTTACTGAGCTTTATCGCCTCCGCGCTGCTTACCCTGCTGGTGATTAAAGAAGCGAGATTGCACGGCCCGGCCCTCGACGCCAATTTCGACGGCGTGCAAAAAGTGCACGCCCATAATGTGGCCCGCATCGGCGGGCTGTCGATTTTCCTCGCCGTGGCGTTGAGCTCGGCCATTTCCATCTGGCGCGTGCCGGCCATGAGCCAGTGGCTGCTGTCGCTGCTGGCCTGCTCGGCCGTGGCGTTTATCGGTGGCATCGTCGAGGATTACACCGGCCGCGTCAGCGCGCTGCGCCGCCTGCTGCTGACCATGGCCGCCGCCACGCTCGGCTATTTCCTGCTCGACGCCCGCATCGACCGCCTCGATTGGGCCTTTTCCGCCTGGGCGCTGCCGTATATGTGGCTGACCTTGCCGCTGACGGTGCTGATGGTGGCCGGCATCGCCAACGCCATCAATATCATCGACGGTTTCAACGGCCTGGCCAGCGTGGTGTGCATCTGCATGCTGCTGTCGCTCGGCTATGTGGCCTTGCAGGTCAACGATATGTTCGTGCTGATCGCCGCGCTGATGGTGGCCGGCGCCACCGCCGGTTTCCTGATCTGGAATTATCCGGTGGGATTGATCTTCCTCGGCGACGGCGGCGCCTATTTCATCGGCTTCATGCTGGGCGAGCTGGCTTTGCTGCTGGTGATGCGCAATCCGCAGGTATCGACCTGGTATGCGGCGCTGTTGCTGATCTACCCGGCGTTCGAGACCTTATTTTCCGTTTATCGCCGCATGTTTGTGCGCGGCAAGTCGCCCGCCATGCCGGACGGTATCCACTTGCACAGCCTGATTTTCCGCCGCGTCGTGCAGTGGGCGGTCGGCCGCCGCGAGGCGCGCGCGCTGATCCGCCGTAATTCGCTGACGTCGCCGTATCTGTGGATGTTTTCGCTGATGGCGGTGATTCCGGCCACCGTATTCTGGCGCCATACCTGGGTGCTGATGCTGTCCTGCCTGCTCTTTATCAGCGCTTATATCTGGATTTATGTCCGCATTGTGCGCTTCAAGGCGCCGCGCTGGATGATCCGGCACAAGAAGCATTGATGTCATGATGTACACTATCCCATCCATTCCTTCTCATACCGACACTATGGTTACCTTATCCAAAACGATTTTCAAAGCTTACGACATTCGCGGCATTATCGATAAAACCCTGGATGCCGGCGTGGCATTCCAGATCGGCGCCGCTTTCGGCCGCGCCGCGCTGGCCAAGGGCGAGAAAAAAGTCGTGATCGGCCGCGACGGCCGCCTGTCCGGCCCATCGCTGATCAAGGCGCTGGCCGAAGGCCTGCAGTCGGCCGGCGTCGACGTGATCGACCTGGGCGTGGTGGCGACCCCGATGGTGTACTTCGGCACCAATGTGCTGGGCGCCGCGTCGGGCATCATGGTCACCGGCAGCCACAATCCGCCGGACTACAACGGCTTCAAGATGGTGCTGGCCGGCGAGGCGATCCACGGCGAATCCATCACCGGCCTGTACGACAGCATCCTGGCGCATGACGGCTCGGCCGCCGCCACCCCCGGCGCCTACAGCACCCACGATATCCGCGCCCAGTACCTGGAACGCATCATCGGCGACGTCAAGGTATCGCGCCCGATCAAGATCGCGGTGGACTGCGGCAACGGCGTGGCCGGCGCGTTCGCGGGCGACCTGTATCGCGGCATGGGCTGCGAGGTGATCGAGTTGTTCTGCGAAGTGGACGGCACCTTCCCGAACCACCACCCTGATCCGGCGCATCCGGAAAACCTGCAAGACCTGATCCGCTGTCTGCAGGAGACCGACGCCGAAATCGGCCTGGCCTTCGACGGCGACGGCGACCGCCTCGGCCTGGTCACGAAAGATGGCCAGATCATTTATCCGGACCGCCAGATGATGCTGTTCGCGGAAGACGTGTTGTCGCGCAATCCGGGCGAGCAAATTCTGTACGACGTGAAGTGCACCCGCCACCTGGCGCCATACATCGAGAAATCGGGCGGCGTGCCGCTGATGTACAAGACCGGCCACTCGCTGGTGAAGGCCAAACTGAAGGAAACCGGCGCCCCGCTGGGCGGCGAAATGAGCGGCCATATCTTCTTCAAGGACCGCTGGTACGGCTTCGACGACGGCCTGTACGCCGGCGCGCGCATGCTGGAAATCCTGACCAAACAGGAAGACCCGTCGGCGCTGCTGAACGCGCTGCCGCAGTCGGACAGCACGCCCGAACTGCACCTGCACCTGAGCGAAGGCGAGAACTTCATCGTCATGGACAAGCTGCGCGCCGACGCCAAGTTCCCTGGGCATGAGCGCATCATCACCATCGACGGCCTGCGCGTGGAATACGCCGACGGCTTCGGCCTGGCGCGTTCGTCCAACACCACGCCGGTGATCGTGATGCGCTTTGAAGCGGAAACCCCAGCCGCGCTGGAGCGCATCCAGGGCCAGTTCAAGCAAGTGATCCTGGCGGCCAAGCCGGACGCGGAACTGCCGTTCTAAGTCCATGGCGACGCAAGCGCGCGGCGGCAAGCCGTTGAATATTTTGCTGGTGCGCGTTTCGTCGCTGGGCGACGTGCTGCATAACATGCCCATGGTGGCCGACATCGCCCGTCACTTCCCGGACGCGAATATCGACTGGGTGGTGGAGGAGGGCTTCGTCAGCCTGGTGCGTCTGAATGGGCGCGTGCGCAACATCATTCCGTTCGCGCTGCGGCGCTGGCGCAAGAGTCTCGGCAAGCCCGAGACGCGCGCCGAAATCAAAGCGTTTTTCCGTACTCTGCGCCAGCAGGAGTACGACTATGTGTTCGACACCCAGGGCCTGCTCAAGACCGGCATCATCATGGGCGCCGCGCGCGTGGTGAAGGGCGGCCGCAAGGTCGGCCTGGCCAATGGCAGCGAGGGCTCCGGCTATGAGGGCATCTCGCGCATTTTCCATAACCTGAGTATTCCGACCGATCCGCGCACGCACGCGGTGGCGCGCGGCCGCATCGTGGCCGGCGCAGCGCTGGGCTATGCGGTCGATACGCCGGCCGATTTCGGCCTGCCGGCGCTGGCGGACGACACGCCGCGTCCCGAGTGGATGCCGGCATCCTATGTGGTCTACTTCCACGGCACCGCGCGCGATGGCAAGAAATGGGCGACCGACAACTGGATCGCGCTGGGCCGAGAACTGGCGCCGATGACCATCCTGCTGCCTTGGGGCTCGCCGAAGGAGCTGGCGGAGGCCGAGCGCATCGCCGCCGGTTTGCCGAACGCGCGCGTGCTGCCCAAGCTGTCGATGGCCGATGCCATCATGGTGGCGCGTCGCGCGTCGCTGGTGATCGGCGTCGATACGGGGCTGGTGCATATCGCGGCGGCCTTCGTGCGGCCGACGGTGGAGATCTATGCGGATTCGCCGCGCTGGAAGACCGAAGGTAATTGGTCGCCGCGCATTATCAACCTGGGCGATCAGGGCGCGCCGCCATCGGTGGCGGACGTGCTGACGGCGGCCCGGAGCCTGCTGGGCTAAGCATGCGTATTCTTTATTCCTTGTTGTGGTGGCTGGCCTTGCCGCTGGTGCTGACGCGCCTGTGGCTGCGCGGCCGGCAGGAACCTGGCTATCGCCAGCATTGGGGCGAGCGTCTCGGCTTCTATCCGCGCGCCAGCGCCGCTGACGGCAGCCGTGCCGCGCCGGTGCTGTGGGTGCACGCCGTTTCCGTCGGCGAAACGCGCGCCGCCGAGCCGCTGGTGGACGCGCTGCTGGCCGAGTATCCCGGCAGCCGCGTCATCCTCACCCACATGACGCCGACCGGCCGCGCCACCGGCAAAGCCATCTTCGCCAAGCACGGCGAGCGGCTGCTGCAATCCTATCTGCCGTACGACATGGGCAGCATGGTCTCGCGCTTCATCCGTCACTTCCAGCCTAGCGTCTGCATCTTGATGGAGACCGAGGTTTGGCCAAATCTCATCGCTGTGTGCAATGCGCGCGGCGTGCCGGTGGTGCTGGCCAATGCGCGCTTGTCCGAGCGTTCGCTGCGCAAGGCATCGCGTTTCGGCTCGCTGCTGTTGCGCGCCGCGCGTGGCATCTCGCTGGTCGCCGCCCAGACCGAGGCCGACGCGCAGCGCGTGCGTTCGCTCGGCGTGCAGCGCGTTGAAATCACCGGCAGCATCAAGTTCGACGTGGTGGTGCCGGATGCCGCATTGGCCATCGGCGCCTCGCTGCGCGCGGCCATCGGCGCCCGTCCGGTGCTGCTGTGCGCCTCCACCCGCGAAGGCGAGGAAGAACTGATCGTGGCGGCGTTCGAGGCGGCCCGCGCGGCGCTGCCGGCCGGTGCGCTGCTGCTGATCGTGCCGCGCCATCCACAGCGTTTCGATGAAGTAGAAAAGATGATCGCCGCGCGCGGCCTGACGGTTGAACGCCGCAGCAGGCTGGCCCTGGACGGCGGCGCCATGCCGGGCAGCGTCGAGGTACTGCTGGGCGACTCCATGGGCGAAATGTTTGGCTACTACGCCGCATGCGACGCCGCCTTCGTCGGCGGCAGCCTGGCGCCGCTGGGCGGCCACAGCCCGATCGAGCCGGCGGCATTGGGCAAGCCGATCCTGATCGGTCAGCACACCTTCAACTTCGAACTGGTGACGGAAGACCTGCTGGCGGCTGGCGCCGCCCAGCGCATCGCCGATGCGGCGGAGCTGATGTCCAGCTCCGCGCACTTGCTGAGTGACGCCGACGCCCGCGCCACCATGGGCAAGAACGCCCTGCGCTACGCCAACCAACACCGCGGCGCCACCCGCCGCACGCTGGCGCTGCTGAAAGACCTGATCTAAGCGGGGCATCGGCCCCGCCGTCCTGCTTACTTCACGTTGATCGCGACGATGCTGCTCTGGCTGTTGATGTACAACACGCCGTTGGACGATAGCGACAGCTTGCCGCCCGCCGGATACGTCCATACGGAAGTGTGGCTGGTGCGGTCGATGGCGTAAGTCGTATCGGTGCTGCTGACAAACACCAGGTTATTGGTCAACACGACATTGCCCTGCCATTGCGCGACCGTGGCCGGAGGCGTCCAGCTCCAGGCCAGGCTGCCATCTGCCTCGTTGCGGACTTCGAGCGCCAATGCCTTGTCGCGCAATACATAGACCAGCTTGTCGCCGTAGGCCGGACCGGTCTGGAATTTGCCGTCCACCTTCCAGCGCACGCGCAGCGCCGAGGCATCGAAAGCGGTCAGCGCATTGCTGTCGGCGACGATCACGCTGTTGGCCGCGCCGAGCAGTGGCGTCAATCCGTTCGGCCAGCCGGAGTTGGTGGCGGTGATCTGGCCGACGGTGTTGCCGGTCAGGCGATCGCTGATGACGAGTTGCGTGTCCAGGTAGGTGTAGGTGTTGTTGGCATCGACTGCCGGCGTCCAGCCATCGATCTGAGCAAGCGAGGTGAACCATTTCTCGACGCCGCTAGTGGCGTCAAACGCATACATGCCGCCATAGTGGCCGCCATGCGAATACAAGCTGCCGTCGTACACGACCGGCGCCAGATAGCGTGGCCATTGCGCCCCAACCGGTGTGCTGAACAGCTGGGTGCCGGTGGCGGCATCGAAGCCGAACATCGCGGTCGATTCTTGCGATCCGGCCGCCACGTACACCTTGCCCTTGGCGTAAGTGGGCGGGTTGGTGGCCGCGAAGCGCAGGCCGCCGAAGTCATGTTTCCAGGCTTGGGCGCCGTCCTGCTCTTTCAGGGCGAACAGCTGGTGTCCTTCGGCGTTGCCGTCCCAATAAGGACCGGTCGCAAAATAGAGTTGGCCATTGCCGGTGGTAATGTCCGTAATCGTCGCCTGCCTGCCGTCGAGGGCGGGTGCTTCATAGGTCCAGCGTAATTTGAATGCCGAAGGCGTGAGCGTGACCGGCACCAGGCCGGTATGTGCGGCGTTGGCTTGATAGCCGCTCCAGTCGCCGGCTCCCGCCAGCGGCGCCAGGCTGCTGAGGTTCGCGGTGGTCACACCGCCCGTCGGCGCAACAACGTCGATCACATAAGGCACCTTGAACGGCGCACCTTCAAGCTGGGAGGTGCAGTTCACATCTTTGCAGACGTTGATCGTCACGTTGCCGGCATAGTGCCCCGCCGCGACCGTTGCCGACGTCTTGATGCTGGCGGCGAGGCTGCCATCCGCGTTGGTTTTGATCTGCACCGACTCGATCACATTTTGGTCGGCAACGAACTTAATGTAGACAACGCCGACGAAAGGCGTGGTCTGGGTGGCCGTGGCATAGAAGGTGACGGGGTAGCCGGCCACATATTTCAACGTCAGCGTGCTGGGGCTGATGGTGTACGGCGGCGCGAAAACAGGCGGCGGTGGGGGCGGCGTGATGGGCGCTGGCGTCTGGACGGTGGGAGTGCTGGAACCTCCACCGCCGCAGGCGGCCAGGAAAAGACTGCTGGTGGCGATGGCGATGTAACGCAAGCTAAGCGAAGTGGTCAAATGCATTATGGTCAATGAGAAATTGTTATTCTTAAAGGAACCATATTAACATTTGCTGTTGGCTGGAAAACTCTCCAATAATTGCCGCCGATTCAGCTTGTCAGGGGAACAGCACCGGCAGTTCCTGCGAGCGTTTGCGGAGCAGGTTTTTGGCTTCGTCGTATTCGGGGTAGATCAGGCCGACGGTGTCCCAGAATTGCTGGCTGTGGTTCATTTCCAGGATGTGCGACAGTTCGTGCGCCACCACGTAGTCGATCAGCGGCAGCGAGAAGTGGATCAGCTTCCAGTTCAGGCGGATCTTGCGGTCCACCGTGCACGAGCCCCAGCGCGTGCCGGCCGAGGACAGGCCGAACGAGTGGTATTGCACGCCCAGGCGGGCCGCATACAGGTCCAGGCGCTCTTCGAACAAGGTCTTGGCCTGCTGCTGGTACCACGTCAGCACGCGGTTCTTCAGCAGGTCTTCGCTGGCGCCCGGCACCAGGGTGACCCACAGTTCGCGCGTGTTGGGGTTGTAGATGCTGCGATTGCGCCCGCCCACCAGCAGGCGCAGGGTGATGTCGGCGCCCATGTACGGCAGCTGTGCGCCGTCGATCCACTCCACCGGCGGCTTTTCCAGCCGCGCCGCGCGGCGCTCGCGCCGCTCTTTCAGTTTGCTCAGGATCCAGTGCTGCTTGGTGCGGATCGCTTCGTCGATTTCGGCGATGCTGATGCGCTTGGGCGCCGTCACGCGCAGGCCGTCGTCGTCGATCATGAAGCCGATCGAGCGCCGCGTCGAGCGACGCAGTTCGTATTCCAGGATGAATTCGCCGACCATCAGTTGACGGCGCGGCGGCAGCTCCGATGGCGGCGCGACCAGCGGCCGGGTCTTGACCGGCACCGCCGTTGCGGGCGGCGCGACATAGGGTGAAACAGGAGGTGGTTTATTGGATGAAGAAGGCGTCGGCGGAACCGACCATACCGGCGAGGTGTACACCGGCTTTGGAGGCGGCGGGGCCTCCCGTCCAAACAGGTCCGGCTGATTCGGATCGGGCGACGCCGGTTTGACCAGCGTCGCCAGGTCGTCTAACCAGCGTTGTAAGCGTGGGGCGAAATGACGCGCATTTCTGATTCTATCCAATTTTCCACCTGTTGCATCATGCCGTCCGGCGTTTGGCCTTCGGGCGAAATTGGCTTGCCTATCGATACTGTAACAAGGCCGGGCCGCTTGATGAAAGAATTTTTTGGCCAGCACTCACCGGAGTTGTGGGCAATCGGCACCACCAGCGCGCCGGTTTCGATCGCCAGGCGCGTGCCGCCGCTTTTGTACTTGCCGGCCTGACCCACCGGAATCCGTGTCCCTTCCGGGAACATGATAATCCATAGGCCCTGCGCCAGGCGGCGCTTGCCGTGACGGACCACTTCCTTGAAGGCGTTCTTGCCCTGCTTGCGGTCGATCGGAATCATGCGCAACAGCGCCATGGCCCAGCCGAAGAAGGGAATGTACAGGATCTCTTTCTTGAACACGAACACCAATGGACGCGGCATGTTCGGCAGCAGGAAGATGGTTTCCCACGCCGACTGGTGCTTGGACAGCAGGATGGCGTCGGCGTCCGGCAGGTTTTCGCGGCCACGGATTTCGTAGCGGATGCCGCAGATGACTTTCAGGCACCAGACGATGAACACATTCCAGCGCGAGGTGACGAAGAAGCGCTGCGCATACGGCAGCGGCGCCACCAGGAAGCAGACCAGGGACCACAGAACGGTCGATACCACCATCACGATGGTGAAGATGAGGGAACGCAGGAATAAAACGGGATGACCCAATGCAGACTCCAAAAACTGTTAGCTGACGATGTGCAGCGCCGGCGGATTGGCGGTTTTAAGCAGATGGGTAACCATCGCCGCCAGGTCCGGGAACACCATGGTGCCCGGCGGCAGACCGCCGGTGACCTGGGTCTTTTCACCCTTGCCGGTTAAAACCAGATACGGCACGCAGCCGCTGACATAGCCGGCCTGCAGGTCGCGCAGCGAATCGCCGACCACCGGCACGCCTTTCAGGCTGATTTTATAGCGCTGCGAGATTTCCGTGAACATGCCCGGCTTGGGCTTGCGGCAGTCGCAGTTGTCGGCCGCCGCGTGCGGGCAGAAGAACACCGCGTCGATGTCCGCGCCCACTTGCTGCGCCAGGTTGTGCATCTTCTGGTGGATGGCGTTGAGGATGGTCATGTCGAAGAACTCGCGGGCGATGCCCGACTGGTTCGACGCCACCACCACCCGGTAGCCCGCCTGGTTCAGGCGCGCGATCGCTTCCATCGAGCCGGGGATGGGGATCCATTCCGCCGGCGATTTGATGAAGTCCGGCGAATCGTGATTGATAACGCCGTCACGATCCAGAATCACCAGCTTCATCGACTGCGCACCCATTTAAGCCGCCAGCTTGGAGATGTCGGCCACGCGGTTCATCATCCCGTGCAGGGACGACAGCAGGGCCAGACGGTTGTTGCGCAGGGCGACGTCTTCCGCCATCACCATCACGTCGTTGAAGAAGGCGTCGACTTCTTCCTTCAGCTGGGCCAGCGTTTTCAGCGTGCCGGCGAAGTCGCCCTGGCTGAAGGCGGCGTCGATTTCCGGCAGCACGCGGATCACGGCGGCGTTCAGGTTGATTTCGGCGGCGTCCTGCAGCAGCGATGCGTTGACGCCGGTGTTGCCGGCGGCGGCCAGCGCTTCTTCGTTCTTCTTCAGGATGTTGGTGATGCGCTTGTTGGCGGCGGCCAGCGAGGCCGATTCCGGCAGCGCGGCGAAGGCTTGCACGGCCTCCAGGCGCTGCACGATGTCGTCCAGGCGGTCCGGGTTTTGCGCCACGACGGCTTCGATCTCGTTGACCGAGAAGCCGCGCTCGCGCAGGATGCCGCGCAGGCGGTCGAACATGAAGGTTGCCACGTCGGCGGTCGGATCCTTGAAGCCGGCCACGGTGGTGAACTGCTTCGCCGCATCGGCCAGCAGGCCGGTGATCGACAGCGACAAACGCTTTTCGATCAGCATGCGCAGCACGCCCAGCGCGTGACGGCGTAGCGCGAACGGATCCTTGTCGCCGGTAGGCGCCAGGCCGATGGCCCAGATGCCGACCAGGGTTTCCAGCTTGTCGGCCAGCGCCACGGCGGTGCCGGTGACGGTGGACGGCAGGGCGTCGCCGGCAAAGCGCGGCTGATAGTGTTCCGAAGCGGCCAGCGCCACGTCTTCCTGTTCGCCGTCGTTGCGGGCGTAGTAGGTGCCCATGATGCCTTGCAGCTCGGGGAACTCGCCCACCATGTCGGTCAGCAGGTCGGCTTTCGACAGGCGCGCTGCGCGTTCGGCCAGTGCCACATCGGCGCCCAGCTTGGCGGCGATGGCGCCGGCCAGCGCGGTGACGCGGTCGCTGCGTTCGGCCTGGGTGCCCAGCTTGTTGTGGTACACGACGTTCTTCAGCAGCGGCAGGCGCGATTCCAGGGTCTTCTTCTTGTCTTGCTCGAAGAAGAACTTGGCGTCCGACAGGCGCGGACGCACCACGCGCTCGTTGCCGCCGATGATGGCGGCCGGGGTGTCGGTGGCGATGTTGGAGACGATCAGGAAGCGCGAGCGCAGCTTGCCGTTGGTGTCGGTCAGCGCGAAGTATTTCTGGTTGGTCTGCATGGTGAGGATCAGGCATTCCTGCGGCACGGCCAGGAACTCTTCCTCGAAGTTGCATTCATAGACCACCGGCCATTCGACCAGCGCCGAGACTTCGTCCAGCAGGGCTTCCGGCATCAGCACCAAGTCGGCGCCGGCTTTGGCCAGCAGTTCGGCGCGGATCTGTTCCTTGCGCTCTTCGACCGAGGCCAGGACTTTGCCGTCGGCCTTCAGGGTGGCGGCGTAGGCGTCGGCGTTGGCGATGGTGACGGCGCGTTGACCCGGCGCGGTCAGGAAGCGGTGGCCTTCGGTGACGTTGGATGCGGTCAGGCCGAGCAGCGTCAGTGGCAGCACGGCGTCGCCATGCAGGGCGATCAGCGCGTGGGCCGGACGCACGAATTGCACGGTGGCGCCGTCCGGACGCTGGTAGCTCATCACTTTAGGAATCGGCAGCTTGGCGACCGAGTCTTCCAGCGCGGCTTGCAGGCCTGCTTGCAGCGCGCTGCCGGCTGCCGTGTAGGTGTAGAAGAAGCTTTCGGCCTTGCCGTCCTGCGCGCGTTCCAGATCGGCCACGGTCAGGTTGGGGAAGCCCAGCGCGGCCAGTTTTTTGGCCAGCGGCGGCGTGCCGTTGCCGGCGGCGTCCAGCGCCACGGTCACCGGCAGCACTTTTTCGCGGATCGATTTGTCCGGCGAGACGGCGCGCACTTTGGTGATGGAGACGGCCAGGCGGCGTGGCGTGGCGTAGGCGGTGGCGACGCTGTCGGCTTCCAGGAAGTCGCGCGATTTCAGGCCGTTGACGATGCCGTCTGCGAAAGCCTTGCCCAGTTTGGCGAGCGCCTTCGGCGGCAGTTCTTCGGTCAGCAGTTCGATGAGCAGAGTTTGAGTCATATCGTTTATATCGTTTTATTCAGCGGCGACGGCGGCAGCAGGGGCCATAGGGAAGCCCAGGCGCTCACGCGAATCGTAGTAGGCCTGTGCGACGAGGCGCGACAGCGCGCGCACACGGCCGATGTAGGCGGCGCGCTCGGTCACGGAGATGGCGCCGCGCGCGTCCAGCAGGTTGAAGCTGTGCGACGCCTTCATGATCTGCTCGTAGGCCGGCAGCGTCAGCTGCGCTTCGATCAGGCGCTTGGCTTCCGATTCGTGGTTGTTGAACTGCGAGAACAGCAGCTCGGTGTTCGAGTGCTCGAAGTTGTAGGCCGACTGCTCCACTTCATTCTGGTGGAAGACGTCGCCGTACTTCAGCGTTTTCGTTTCGCCGTTTTCTTCCCATGTCGTCCATACCAGGTCGTACATGTTTTCCACGCCCTGAAGGTACATGGCCAGGCGTTCGACGCCGTAGGTGATTTCACCCAGCACCGGCTTGCAATCGAGGCCGCCCACTTGCTGGAAGTAGGTGAACTGCGTCACTTCCATGCCGTTCAGCCAAACTTCCCAACCCAGGCCCCAGGCGCCCAGCGTCGGCGATTCCCAGTCGTCTTCCACGAAGCGGACGTCGTTCTGCTTCAGGTCCAGGCCCAGCGCTTCCAGCGAACCTAGATACAGGTCGAGGATGTTTTCCGGCGCCGGCTTCATCACCACCTGGTATTGGTAGTAGTGCTGGCCGCGATTCGGATTCTCGCCATAACGGCCGTCTTTCGGACGGCGCGACGGCTGCACGTAGGCCGCGCGCCAAGGCTCAGGGCCGATCGCGCGCAGGAAAGTACCCGTGTGGAAGGTGCCGGCGCCGACTTCCATGTCGTATGGCTGGAGCAGGGCGCAGCCTTGCTTGTCCCAGTAGGTTTGCAAGGTCAGGATAATTTGTTGAAATGTCAGCATCTTTTGATCGTCGGTGGCACGCCCGGGCCTGAAGCCGGCGGGCATGCGGTTGCAGTTTCGCTAAAGGGGCAATTTTAGCGGGTTAAGCGGCTTTTGGCTGATTTTTTGAGCGCCGGGCTGACCAAAACCAAGCACCGGCCAGAGACAGGGCGGTCAAAGCGAGGAACAGCTTGTTGCCCCAGATGATAAACGGGGTGCTGCCGGCCATGCCTTGCACACTGGCGGCCAGCGTGCCGAAGGTGTTCACCGGCAGTTGCTGCACCACTTTGCCTTGGCCATTGATGATGGCGGTGGCGCCGGTATTGGTCGCCCGCAGCATGGGGCGGCCGGTTTCCAGCGTGCGCATCTGCGAGATCTGCAAATGCTGCGGAATGGCGATGGTGTCACCAAACCAGGCCAGGTTGGAGGTGTTCAGCAGCATCGTCGCCGGCTTCTGGTCCTGCGCCGGATTATTCAACTGGGCGGCGATTTCCTCGCCGAACAAGTCTTCGTAGCAGATGTTCGGCAGCACGCGCTGGTCCTTGATGGGGAACGCCGGCTGGATATCGCGGCCGCTGGTCATGTCGCCCAGCGGGATCGACATCAGGTTGACGAACCAGCGGAAGCCGTAGGGAATGAATTCGCCGTAGGGCACCAGGTGGTGCTTGTCGTAGCGGTAGTAGCTGCCGCCCTTGGCCGGGATGCCGATCACGCTGTTGAAATAGGCGGTCTGGCTGTCGGCGGTGAAGATGCCGAGAATCAGGTTGCTGTTGGTCTTGTTCAGGAACTGGGCGATGCCGGGCAGGTAGTCCGGCGGCAGCTGCTGCGGCAGGGTGATGATGGCGGTTTCCGGCGTGGCGATCAGGTCGGCCGGGGCGGCGGTGATCGCGTCCTGGTACAGCTTCATGGTGGTCAGCACCTTGGCGCCGTTGAACTTTTCATCCTGCGGGATGTTCCCCTGCAGCAGGCGCACCGTGATCGGCTTGCCTTCCGGGTAGGTCCATTGCAGGAAGCTCAGGCCGATGCCGGCCACGCAGATGCCCACCGCCAGTGCGGCCGCGCGCAGGCGCGTGCGGTGCAGCAGCAGGAGCAGGGCGCCGGCGATGACGGCCGCCAGCCAGCCCAGACCATATACGCCGATGACCGGCGCGAAGCCGGCCAGCGGGCTATTGTTGTGGGCGTAGCCGGACGACAGCCAAGGGAAACCCGTGAACAGCCAGCCGCGCACCCATTCGAACAGCGCCCACACCGCCGGGAACACCAGCAGGTTGGCGGCCGGCAGCGGCAGCGTCCAGCGCTTGCGCAGCCACCAGGCGCCGCCCATGGCCAGCGCGCCGTAGACGCCCATGGCGGCGCCCAGCAGCAGCACGGCGGCGGCGGCCAGCGGCGCCGGCATGCCGCCGTAGGTATGCATCGAAACGTAGAGCCAGTGGATGCCGGCGGCGGTCCAGCCGGCCACGAAGGCCCAGCCGATCAGCGCGGCGGATTTGACGCTGGTGCTGCGCAGGACCTGGTAGAACAGCGTGGCGAGGCCGAGGATTTCCAGCGGCCACCAGCCGAACGGCGCAAAGGCGAACACGCACAGCGCACCGGCCAGGCCGGTGATGAGCATGCGTCCTCGGGTCGAGCGTTGCGGCTTGGGGGGATCGTTGGGATTGGCGCGGCGAAAGCGCATTATGCGTCGTCGCCGAGGTCGGGTTTGGGCGGCAGTTTTTCCACCGTCAGCACATGGATCTGACGGGCGTCGGCGCGCAGCACTTCGAAGCGCAGGCCTTGGAAGTCGAACACGTCGCCCTTGTGGGCCATGCGGCCCAGGTGCTTGGAGACCAGGCCGCCGATGGTGTCAGCTTCGTCTTCCGGCAGGCCGGTGTCGAGTTCCTCGTTGAACTGATCGATTTCGGTCAGCGCCTTGATGCGCCAGCGCGGGCCGTGCTGGCCTTCGCGGATGGAGAGGATGTTGTCTTCCTCTTCATCGAAATCGTACTCGTCCTCGATATCGCCGACGATCTGTTCCAGCACGTCTTCGATGGTGATCAGGCCGGCGACGCCGCTGTACTCATCGACCACGATGGCCATGTGATTGTGGTTGGCGCGGAAATCGCGCAGCAGCACGTTCAGGCGCTTGGATTCGGGAATGAAGATGGCGGGACGCAGCATGTCGCGCACGTCGAAGGATTCTTCGGCGTAGTAGCGCAGCAGGTCCTTGGCCAGCAGGATGCCGATCACCTTGTCGCGTTCGCCCTCGATGGCAGGGAAGCGCGAGTGGGCCGTTTCCAGCACCAGCGGCAACCATTCCTCGATCGGCTTGGAGATGTCGATGACGTCCATCTGCGAGCGCGGGATCATGATGTCGCGGGCAGACAGGTCGGACACCTGGAACACGCCTTCGATCATCGACAAGGCGTCGGCGTCGATCAGGTTGCGTTCGTGGGCGTCGTGCAGAACTTCGAGCAGCTCCGAGCGGTTCTCGGGCTCTGGGGAAATCAGGGCGGTCAGGCGTTCAAACAGTGACCGGTGGGGTTTAGCGTCAGTCTTGACGCTACTAGAGTGCTCTTGCATAGGAGGCGTGAGCCGTTGTTTTGAAGGGGTATAGGATACACCAAATGACAGGGTGGGGCCGCTTTTGTCAAAAAGACAGCCCTATTCTATCTCATTCCGCGTAGGGATCGGCGTACCCGAGGCCGGCCAGGATCTCGGTTTCGATGCCTTCCATTTCAGCGGCTTCCTCGTCGTCCATGTGGTCGTAGCCCTGGGCGTGCAGCACGCCGTGGACGATCAGGTGGGCGGTGTGCTCTTCCACCGTTTTCTTTTGTTCGGCCGCTTCCTGCTCCAGCACGTCGGTACAGAGGATGATGTCGGCCTGGGTCGGAGCGTCGTCCGGCAGCTCTTCTTCACCTTCGTTGTAGGCGAAGGTCAGCACGTTGGTGGCGTAGTCCTTGCCGCGGTACTCGCGGTTCAGGGCCTGGCCTTCTTCGGCGGCGACGAAGCGGATGGTCAGTTCGGCCGGGGCGAACAGGGCGGCCTGGATCCACTTGCGGATTTTCGGACGGGTGATGCTTTCCTGCAAGCGCGGGTCGGCGTATTGCACCGACAGCGTTAATTTATTTTTTGCGGACATTTTTCAGGGCGGTGGCTTTGAGTAAGGGGGCGATTTCCGCTTCGTGGTTTTGAGCGGTTTCGTAGGCGTCGACGATGCGCGCCACCAGCGGGTGGCGCACCACGTCTTCGCTGTTGAAGTGGCTGAAGGCGATGCCGCGCACTTCCTTCAGCACCTGGATGGCATCCACCAGGCCGCTCTTCTGGCTCTTGTGCAGGTCGACCTGGGTGACGTCGCCGGTGATCACAGCCTTGCTGCCGAAGCCGATGCGGGTCAGGAACATCTTCATTTGCTCGACGGTGGTGTTCTGCGCCTCGTCCAGGATCACGAAGGCGTGGTTCAGCGTGCGGCCGCGCATATAGGCCAGCGGGGCGATCTCGATCACCTGTTTCTCGAACATTTTCTGCGTGCGGTCGAAGCCGAGCAGGTCGTACAGCGCGTCGTACAGCGGACGCAGGTAGGGATCGACCTTCTGCGACAGGTCGCCCGGCAGGAAGCCCAGGCGCTCGCCGGCTTCCACCGCAGGGCGGGTCAAGATGATGCGCTTGACGGCGTCGCGTTCGAGGGCGTCGACCGCGCAGGCCACGGCCAGGTAGGTCTTGCCGGTGCCGGCCGGGCCGACGCCGAAGCTGATGTCGTGTTCCAGGATGTTGCGCAGGTAGCGGATCTGGTGCGGCGTGCGGCCGCGCAGGTCGGCGCGGCGGGTTTTCAGCACCGGGCTGGCGATGTCGATCTCGGTGCTCGGCACCACCTCCACCTTACGCGGCTTGGCCGTGGTCAGGCGTGCGGGTGCGCCGTCGTCCGCATCCGCCTCGGGCAGGGCCAGGCCGGCGTGCATGATGGCGCGTTGCTCCACCAGCGCCAGTTGCACCTCCTCGATCGGCACGATCTTGTTGGCGATGGCGTAGAAATGGTCGAGGATCTCGACTGCGCGTTCGGCGTTGTGGCCGCTGACGATGAATTTCTCGCCGCGACGGAAAATCGTGACGTCCAGCGCGGCGGAAATCTGGCGCAGATTTTCGTCGAGCGGGCCGCACAAATGGGCCAGGCGCGCGTTATCGAGCGGCTCGGGGACGAAGTAGTGCGGCTGGACTGGGGTCTTGGTTTTCAATGGGATGCTTTTTGAGAGAGGAGGCCGTGCTACGGCACAGGCGATAGTTTATCGTAATTTGCTTGATTTTGGCCGTCGTTGCTCTACAGTAGAGCTATGGCAATCAACGTTACCAACGCACCGCGCCCGGACCCGGTGCAACTGAATCTGCGCGAAACGCGCGCCAACCGTGTCGAGCAGCGCAGCGAGCAGACCACGGAGACGCGTCGCGCCCAGCAGGGCAACCGCGCCGAAAAAGACCAGGCTGCCACGCAGCGCCGCGTCGAGCAGAACAACGAAACCACCCGCAACCAGGCCCGCGCCAACGACGAGGCGGCCGCCGCCGACCGTCGTGCCGCCCAGCAAGCCGACAAGAAAACCGACACCCAGCGCCGCGACAACGAAAAGACGCTCGGCCGCAACATCGACACCACCGCCTGAAAATCCGGGGTCAGGTCCTCCATTGCTACACGAGCTCTGCCGTGGGCTCGCCCACGGCAGAGCTCGTGTAGCAATGGAGGACCTGACCCCGGATTTCTTTGTGTAACAGTTTCCTACAAGTTCTTGCGTGCGACACCCTCTGGTCCCATGTGATGAAATAG
Source organism: Duganella paludis (assembly GCF_054461335.1). Classification (NCBI taxonomy): domain Bacteria; kingdom Pseudomonadati; phylum Pseudomonadota; class Betaproteobacteria; order Burkholderiales; family Oxalobacteraceae; genus Duganella; species Duganella paludis. The sequence goes on along the minus strand of NZ_CM136922.1, from coordinate 2,029,225 downwards.
CATTGTTGCTAAGGTTTCTAGCCACTGATTGATGTCGAACAATCTTAGCGCGGTGCGCGCTGGTATCTTGCACGAATGGCAATCCGGTATTCTAAGTTTTGCTTAAGTTCAAACCAGCACTATCTGTTCACCCCTAAACCAATGAGGAAAATCATGGCACACCATGCACTCGCATCCCAGGAAAGTTATAACCCCAACCATCTGCTCGATATTCTGCTGGGCAAGATGCAACTGAAGAACGACGCCGCGCTGTCGCGCCTGCTGGAAGTCGCGCCGCCCGTCATCAGCAAGATCCGCCACCACCGCCTGCCGGTCGGCGCCTCGCTGCTGATTCGCATGCACGAAGTGACCGGCATGAGCATCCGCGATCTGCGCGACCTGATGGGCGACCGCCGCACCAAGTACCGCCTGTCCGACGCCCAAGGCCGCCCGAAGCCAGAAGACCGCTCCGCCACCGACAAGGCCCAGGCCGGAAACGCGGCACACCATTGATGCGCGCCCAGCGTGCAGGCCTGCCGCATCGCGCGTGAGCCCGGTCCGGCAGGCAGCCTTTGCAGCGCGTAGTCTCAGCTTTTAGCGTTTAGCTTTTAGCTTTTAGCTCAGCAGCACCATAGAAATTTCTTCGTACTGCAACTCCGTTTCGCGGAACAATTGCAGATAGACTTCCTCATCGAGGCCCAGCGCAGTCCAGGCCACGGTAGAGACGGGCGGGACCAGATCGTCCTGCACCTGCGCCAGATCGAGCGCGTGCACGATAGCGTCGGCCACATGGATGATGGCCGCCAGGAAGCCTGCGCCCGGCGCCTCCGGGTCGTGGTGGCCGCCGATGGCCAGACGCATCGTGTCAGAAAAATTCCAGTGTTCCGCCAGCGCCAGTCCGGCCGCCACGTGGTCGACCCCCAGCACCGCCCGCTCGGCCTCCAGCAGGTAGCAGTCGTGCTGCGCGCGGTAGGCGACCGTTGCGGCATATTGTTCCGGGAAGCAGGACACCAGCACCAGCCGGCCGATGTCGTGCAGCAGCCCGGCCGTGAACGCGTAGTCCTGGTTGAACCGCATCTGCCGCGCCAGCACCTTGGCGCACGCCGCCGTGGCGATCGAGTGGCGCCAGAACGCCTTGTGGTCGAAGCCGGGGCAGTGGCCTTCGACGAAGCAGCCGGTCACCGCCGCCGCCGTGATCAGGTTGCGCGTGGTCTGGAAGCCCAGATAGGTGATGGCTTGCTGGATGGTCGTCACTTTGACCTGCAGGCCGTACAGCGACGAGTTGGCCAGGCGCAGCGTTTTGGCCGTCAGCGCCTGGTCGTAGGACACTTTTTTGGCCAGCACCGAGATGTCGATGTCGTCCTGGTCGATGCTGTTGAGCAGCTCCATCACCACCGCCGGTAGCGAGGGCAGGTCGTCCAGCGTGCGCACCACGTCGTCGTAGCTCAGGGTCGCGTCATTACTCATGTTCCGGCGTCTCCTCTACACCCAGGCGAAAGTCGGTGACGAAGCGGCGCAGGGTGGCCGTGGCCCAGTCGCTGCCGCTGTCGGGATCGTTCTTACGGAACAATTGCGCGATGCGCGCTTCGTGGTGCTGCAGGTTGGCCGCCACCAGTTCCGGCGTCACTTCCTCCTTGACGATGGGCAGCATGGCGATGCCGTGGCGCGGCATCAGGGCCAGCATGGCGTCGGTCAGCACCGTGCCCTGCGGCAGCAGCACATTGCCCTGGACGTCGAGCAGCACGTCCGATAGCACCATGCCCGGCCGCACCTCGGCCAGTGTCAGTTGATGATAATTGCCCGTCATGCCGCCTCCCGGTTGCCTCTTGATCTATATTTTGCGATCTTACCATTGTCTTGCCAAGATGCAGCCCATACCGTACATTGGGACGTTGCCGTCAAATCCATGTTGTCGGGGGAGCGATAGATGTTTGGTATTCAAGGCCGCTTGACGCTGCTTTTTGTGGTCATTGTGACGCTGGTGCTGGGCATTTCCGGCACCTATGCCCAATATAGCCTGGGCCATGAACTGGAGGTCAGCAGCCAGCGCCTGCGCCAGGGCGTGCTGACGCGCTTGCAAACCAGCCTGCCTTCCGCCCTGTGGGACCTGGACAAGGCCAAGGTCGACAACATCGTCGCGGCCGAAATGATGCCGCCGGAGCTGGTCTCGATCCGCGTCTACGACACCTCGGTCGGCCTGTTCTCCGGCAAGCTGCGCAACGAGAACGGCACCATTACTTCGATTGAAAACGACGCCGCCGTCGGCGGCACGCCGGTGGTGGCCGACCTGGCCTACCGCGATTCCGGCGCCGCCGGCGCCTCGCTCAAGCCGGTGATCGTTGGCCGCGTGGTGGTCAACTTCAGCCGCGCCCAGATCGACGCCACGCTGGCGGCCGAAGTGCGGCGCAAGGTGATCGAGGTGCTGCTGCTCGATTCCATCCTGGTGGCGGCGCTGGCGTTGTCGCTGCGCATCGTGTTCGATCCGCTCAAGCGCCTGCGCGACGGTTTGTTCGACCTGGCCACGCGCGGCAGCGACGAGGTGGAGGAGCTGCCTGACAGCCGGCACGACGAACTGGGCGAGGTGATCCGCGGCTTCAACGCCATCCAGCGCAAGGTCAAGTCCAACATCCAGCGCATCCGCGAGGCCGAGGACGAGGCGCGCAAGTCGGCCCAGGCCACCGCCAAGGCCATGGATGATCTGCGCCGCACCCAGGAATCGCTGTTGCAGGCCGAGCGCCTGGCCTCGCTGGGCGGCCTGGTGGCCGGCGTCGCCCACGAGATCAACACCCCGGTCGGCATCGCCCTCACCAGCGCTTCGGTGCTGATGGAGGCCACCGAGAAGGTGCAGGCCTCGGTCGAAGGCGGCAACATCAAGAAATCCGATATCACGCGCTACCTGGAGACGGCCGCCGAAAGCACGCGCCTGATCATGAACAACGCCTACCGCGCCGCACACCTGATCCACAGTTTCAAACAGATCGCGGTCGACCAGGTGAGCGAGGCGCGCCGCCGCTTCGAGCTGCGCGACTACATCAACGAAGTGGTGTCCAGCCTGCAGCCCAAGCTGAAGAAGACCCGCATCACGGTCAGCATCGCCTGTCCGCCGGACGTCATGCTGGACAGCTATCCCGGCGCGCTGGCCCAGGTCATCACCAACCTGACGCTCAACTGCGTCGAGCACGCCTTCGGGCCGGACGACGAGGGCCGCATCGTGATCGGCGTGGCGCAGCAGGGCGACTGGATCGAAATGCAGGTGACCGACAACGGCAAGGGCATCCCGCCCGACATGCTCGACAAGGTGTTCGATCCCTTCGTCACCACCCGGCGCGGCCAGGGCGGCACCGGCCTGGGCCTGAACATTGTGTTCAACCTGATCGCCAAGCAGTTCGGCGGCAGCATCACGGTCTCCAGCGTGCTGGGGCAGGGCGCCAGCTTCGTGCTGCGCATGCCGTGCGTGACGCCGGTCGATGAGCACGCCTTACAGCCCGACAGCCGCCTGCACGCATAAATAGACCAGGAGAGCTTATGCCCATCATTACCGGAGAATTTACCGTCGTCATGCAGCCGGAAGCCATGTCCGCCGTGGCGGCCGACAGCGGCATCGGCCGCATGTCGCTGAACAAGCATTACCACGGCGCGCTGGCCGCCGAGGGCAAGGGCGAAATGCTGGCGTATATGGATCGCGCGCTCGGTTCAGGTGTGTATGTAGCGGTCGAGCGGGTAGCCGGCCAGGTGGAGGGCCGCAGCGGCAGCTTCCTGCTGCACCACACCGGCGTCATGACGCGCAACGCGCCGAGCCTGGCGGTGGCGGTGGTGCCCGATTCCGGCACCGATGAACTGGCCGGCTTGCGTGGCGGTCTGAATATCCGTATCGAAGGCGGCAAGCACTACTACGACTTCGACTACACCCTATAAACCGGCGCCAACAACAAAAAACCCCGTAAAGCTGGTAGCCAGCTTTACGGGGTCAGTTCATTGCAGCGGAATTTTTGCTGGGCTGGCTTGCGCTCAGTCTGAGAATTTTTCCGAAGCCTGGCGACGGCGCGAGGCGAATCCTAGTACAACCAAACCCAGCATCAGCATGATGAAGGTTTGCGGTTCCGGTACCGGCGTGGCCGGTTCGTTTTGGGCTTGCTGTTTCGGGTCCGTCGGCGCCAAAGCATTTTGCTCGGCGTCGCCGGTTTTGGCGGGAGCACTGCTGATGCCGCACGGCGTCGGGTCGTTTGCCTCGCATTGTGCGAGTACAATTGTTGCAGGTGCAACATTGTTGTGGGTAGCGGGCGCGGCAGGTGCTGCCTGTACGGCGCCCGAAAGGCTTAAAGCCAGAAATGCTGTCGAAATCAAGGACAAAACTTTCACGATGAACACTCCTGATGGTGCTTGGAACAGGATGCTAAGGCCGGCTTAATACATAAACTGGAAAATCACGGCGCACTGTTGTGGTACTGGCTACCGTTCTGCTATTAGACCATACCCAGTGACAATTTGCCATCTGTTTTTCTTTGGTGACAACGAAATTTTGCGCCGCAACAACACCCGCCGGCAGTTTGCCAGTGGCGCAGATGATTTATCACTCTTCAACAATTTAAATCTATGCACACTCTCGTCGATCAGATGATTTCTACATATACAGGCAAAATTCGATTGACTTTGTCGCTCGCGGGGGCGGTTCTCGCCGCCGGTTGCGCCACGGGCGGCGGCGCCCCGGCCGCGCCGTCGGCCGGCTTGCTGGAGGCGGGCAATCCGCAGGTGCTGCTGCTGGGCGAGGTGCATGACAACGCCGAGGGCCACAAGCTGCGCTACGCCCTGCTGCGCGAGCGGGTGGAGGCCGGCTGGCGGCCAGCCATCGTGATGGAGCAGTTCGACCGCGAGCAGCAGGATGTGTTGAGCAAGGCGCAAAAAGGCTGCCTGGACGCGCAGTGCGTGATCCGCGTGGCCGGCGGTGCGCGCTGGGATTGGCAGTTGTATTATCCTGTGATCCAGCTGGCGCTGACGCACCAGCTGCCGCTGGTGGCGGGCAACCTGTCGCGCGCCGACGCCTCGCGCGTGGTGCGCGATGGCGTGACCGCCACCTTCGACCCGCAAAGCATCAAGGATTACCGGCTCGACCAGCCATTGCCGGACGCCTTGACCAGCGCGCAGCGGCAGGAAATCGTCAGCGGCCATTGCAATATGTTGCCGGAGATGATGGTCGGCGGCATGGTCGACGCCCAGGTGGCGCGCGATATCTGGATGGCCAAGATCATCCGCGACCAGCAACCGAAGGACGTGGTGCTGATCGCCGGCAACGGCCACGTGCGCAACGATATCGGCGTCGGCTATTGGCTCAAGCAGGGGACGCCGGCGCTGACGGTGCGCAGCATCGCTTTCGTCGAGCGCGGCCAGGGCGGTGCCCGATTTGATAGCCAATACGACAGCGTCCGGACGGTGGCGCCGCAAACCCGCGACGACCCGTGCAAACAGGTGAAGAAATGAAGACACGCTACACGCCCGAGGCGCCCCAGCGCGCCGAGATCGACGCCCTGCCGGGCAGCGTGCTGCTGGAGTTCGGCGCCAACTGGTGCGGCCACTGCATGGCCGCGCAGCAGCCGCTGGCGCAAGCCTATGCCGGCCACGAGGAAGTCGCCCATTACAAGGTGGAGGACGGCCCCGGCCGGCCGCTGGGGCGTTCGTTCCGCGTCAAGCTGTGGCCGACCCTGATCTTCCTGCGCGACGGCCAGGAAGTGGCGCGGCTGGTGCGGCCGTTGAACGCAGACGACATATCGGCCGCATTTGCCCTGATCGACCGCTAGCCATGCTTGGCAATCCTGCAATGTCGTGTGTATGATGGCCCGCACACCACCTTGCAGGAGCGTCAAGCATGAGTCAGCTTCACCCTGGATCGCCCAAGACCAACTCGCCGGCCACCGTGCTGTTTGCCAGCCTGATCGGCACCACCATCGAGTTCTTCGACTTCTACATCTACGCCACCGCCGCCGTGCTGGTGTTCCCCAAGCTATTCTTCCCGGCCAGCGATCCCGCCGCCGCCACCCTGCAATCGCTGGCCACTTTCGCCATCGCCTTCTTCGCGCGCCCGGTGGGTTCGGCCGTGTTCGGCCACTTCGGCGACCGCATCGGCCGCAAGGCCACGCTGGTGGCGGCGCTGCTGACCATGGGTATTTCCACCGTGGTGATCGGCATGTTGCCGACCTACGCCTCGATCGGCACGCTGGCGCCGGCCCTGCTGGCGCTGTGCCGCTTCGGCCAGGGCCTGGGCCTGGGCGGCGAGTGGGGCGGCGCGGTGCTGTTGGCCACCGAGAACGCGCCGCCGGGCAAGCGCGCCTGGTATGGCATGTTCCCGCAGCTGGGTGCGCCGATCGGCTTCTTCCTGTCGGGCGGCATCTTCCTGCTGCTGAGCCAGACGCTGAGCGACGCCGAATTCTTCAGCTACGGCTGGCGCATTCCTTTCCTGGCCAGCTCGCTGCTGGTGATTGTCGGCCTGTACATCCGTTTGAAAATCCATGAAACGCCGGACTTCCAGAAGGTGCTGGACAAGAACGAGCGCGTCAAAGTGCCGGTGGTCACCGTGTGGCGCGAGCATCGCCGCGTGCTGGTGCTGGGCACGCTGATCGCGCTGGCCACCTTCGTGCTGTTCTACCTGATGACGGTGTTCGCGCTGAGCTGGGGCACCACCGCGCTGAAGTTCACGCGCAAGGACTTCCTGATCCTGCAGCTGTTCGCCGTGCTGTTCTTCGCGCTGACGATTCCGTTCTCGGCCATCTGGGCCGACCGCAAGGGCCGCCGCTCGACCCTGATCTGGGTCTCGGCCGCCATCGCCGTGTTCGGCCTGACCATGAAGCCGATGTTCGGTTCCGGCGACGCGGTGCAGGTGACCATCTTCCTGTCGTTGGGCCTGGGCCTGATGGGCCTGACCTACGGTCCGCTGGGCACCATCCTGTCCGAGCTGTTCCCGGCCGAGGTGCGCTACACCGGCGCCTCGCTGACCTTCAACCTGGCCGGCATCCTGGGCGCCTCGCTGGCGCCGTACGCTGCCACCTGGCTGGCGACCAACCTGGGCCTGGAATACGTGGGCTACTATTTGTCGGGCGCCGCCCTGATCAGCCTGGTGGCATTGCTTTTGGTAAAGACTAAATAAAGTCATCGTACAACAGCAAGCGGTTTGCGCATCATTCTGCTTGCTTAGCCCGTTTTATAGTTGTACGATGACATACGACTAGTTGATCTCGTGGAGACCGAGAGATCATCACCATAAACAAAACATAAGTGATGCCATGAACCTGAGCGAGCCTGTAAATGCGCAAGCGGTGGCGCAATCCGTCGGTAAATACCGTTGGACCATCTGCGCCCTGTTGTTTTTTGCCACCACCGTCAACTACCTGGACCGTCAGGTACTGAGCCTGCTGGCCCCTTCCTTGTCCACCGAATTCGGCTGGAGCAATACCGACTACGCCAACATCGCCGCCGCCTTCCAGTTCGTGTACGCGATCTCGATGCTGTTCGCCGGCCGCGTGGTCGACAAGATCGGCACCAAGGCCGCCTACGTGGTGGCCATCACCATCTGGTCGCTGGGTGCGCTGCTGCACGCCGGTTCGGTGCCGATGGGCCATGCGGCGGCGGCCGTGCTGGGCGTGTTCGGCGTGGCGGCGGTGCCGTCCATCGTCGGCTTCATGATTTCGCGCGCGGTGCTCGCGGTGGGCGAGGCCGGCAACTTCCCGGCCGCCATCAAGGCCACGGCCGAATACTTCCCGAAGAAGGAACGCTCCTTCGCCACCGGCATCTTCAATTCCGGCGCCAACGTCGGCGCCATCCTGGCGCCGATCACGGTGCCGGTGCTGGCCGCCATCTGGGGCTGGCAGGCCGCCTTCATCATGATCGGCATGCTGGGCTTCATCTGGATGGCCGTCTGGCTGTGGCTGTACGACAAGCCCGAACAGCAAAAGCGCCTGTCGGCCGGCGAGCTGGCCTATATCCGCAGCGACACCGTCGCCCCGGTTGAAAAAACCGAGGAAGCCTCGATCGCCGCCGCCAAAAAAGTATCGTGGTTCCAGCTGCTGAAATACCGCCAGACCTGGGCCTTCGCCTTCGGCAAGTTCATGACCGACGGCGTCTGGTGGTTCTTCCTGTTCTGGCTGCCTACCTATCTGTCGGCGCAGTACAACATGAAGGGCGAGGCCATCGTGCTGCCGCTGGCCGTGCTGTACAGCATGACCATGATCGGTTCGATCGGCGGCGGCTGGTTCCCGAGCTACTTCATGGCGCGCGGCTATGCGCCGTATGACGGCCGCATGAAAGCCATGCTGATGATCGCCTTCTTCCCGCTGGTGGTGCTGCTGGCGCAACCGCTGGGCGCGATCAGCTACTGGATCCCGGTGCTGCTGATCGGCGTGGGCGCCTCGGCGCACCAGGCGTGGTCGGCGAATATCTTCACCACGGTGTCCGACATGTTCCCGCAGAAATCGGTGGCGTCGGTGATCGGCATCGGCGGCATGGCCGGCGGCCTCGGCGGCGTGCTGCTGACCAAGCTGGGCGGCTGGGTGTTCGACTACTACAAAACGGTCAACGACATCCACACCGGCTACATGATCATGTTCGGCATCTGCGCGCTGGCCTATCTGGTAGCATGGGGCGTGATGAAAACTCTGGTGCCGCGCCACAAGGAAATTACCGACCTGTGATCAAGACCGTCATCTTCGCCGCGCTGTGCGCGGCCTGCACCTGCGCCACGGCCGCCAGCGGCATCCGTGTGGCCGACTACGGCATTACCCAGGCCGGCCAGGCGGTGCAGAAGGTGACGCTGGAAAATGAACGCGGCATGCGGCTGGCCTACATCGACTACGGCGCCACGCTGGTGCAGGCCGAGGTGGCCGGCCGCAACGTCATCCTGGCGTTGCCGGACCTGGCGGCGTTCGAACGCACGCGCGGGCGCTACGGCGCCATCATCGGCCGCTACGCCGGCCGCATCGCGCAGGCGCGCTACACGCTCGACGGCAAGACCGTGCAGCTGACGCCCAACAATCGCGGCATGGCCATGCACGGCGATCCCGAACCGTACGACAAGCGCGTCTGGAAGCGCGAGGATTTCAACGAGGCCGACTCGCTCGGCTCCGTCTATCGCCTGCACAGCCCGGACGGCGACCAGAAATTCCCCGGCGCGATGGACATCGCGGTGACCTACCGCCTGATGCGCAACAGCGACGAATTCCGCATCGAGTACCAGGCCACCACCACCGCGCCGACCGTGCACAACTTCACCAACCACGCCTATTTCAACCTGGCCGGCGCCGCCGCCAACACGCTGGAAGGGCACAGCTTCCAGATCGCCGCCGACCGCTACCTGGAAACCGACGCCGTGCGCATTCCCACCGGCGTCATGCTCGACGTGCAAGGCACGCCGTTCGATTTCCGCCAGGCCGCCAGCGTGCATGCGCGGCTGTCCTCGGTGCCGGGCGGCTACGACCACAGTTTCGTGTTCTCCAAGCCGGCGAACGCCTACGCGCCGGTGGCGGTGGTCAAGGCGGCCGGGCTGCGCATGGAAGTCGGCACCACCGAGCCGTCGGCGCAGCTGTACACGGTCAACGGCTTCGACGGCAAGGAGACCGGCGTCGAGGGCAAGCCCTACCAGCGCTACGGCGCGTTCGCCTTCGAAACCCAGCACCTGCCGGACAGTCCCAACCACGCCAATTTCCCCACCACGGCCCTGTATCCGGGCCAAGTGTTCCGCTCCCGCACTAGCTTCCGCTTCACGGCTGACTAGTTAGTCATGCCGACATGCTAAGATTGTCGCTTCGGCGCAGCAGCCGCCACGCATTCCGACAGTCTGAAAAATGAAAAAAAACGTAGCAACCATCCGTGACGTGGCCGCCGCCGCCGGGGTATCGACTGCCACTGTCTCCAAGTTCGTCAACGGCGCGCAGCGGTTTTCGCCGGCCGTCGAGGCGACCATCACGGAAGTGATTGCCAAGCTGGGCTACCGCTCCAATCCGCTGGCCGCGTCCATGATCACCGGCCGCACCAAGAGCATCGGCCTGTCGGTGCTGGACGTCAGCAATCCCCACTTCACCAGCATCGTCAAGGGCGCCAACCGCGTGGCGCTGGCGCACGGCTACACGCTGCTGCTGGTCGACACGGAAGAAAATCCGGGCCGCGAACGGCCGCTGCTGGAAGCGCTGAGCCGCCGGGTGGACGGCATGATCGTCTTCTCGCGCATGCTGGAAGCGGAAATGGACTGGATGACGGAACTGGGCAAGCCGCTGGTGTTCTTCGGCCGTCTGAACCGGCTGGAGATCCCGTGGGTCATCAGCGACGACCATCGCGGCGCCTACATGCTCACGCGCCACCTGGTGTCGCTGGGGCACAAGCGCATCGCCTACCTGGGCTTCCCGCGCTCGCGCCGGGACGAGGAGCGCCTGGGCGGCATCCGCGAATGCCTGGCCGCGCAGGGCCAGGAACTGACCATCTACGAAGCCAACGCGCCGACCTCGGCCGAGGGCGAGCGCGTCAGCTCGGCCATCATGCTGGGCGCCGAGCACCCGGACGCGCTGATCTGCTACAACGACCTGATGGCGCTGGGCTTCATGAAGGCGGCGCAGACGCTGGGCTTCAAGTTGCCGGAAGACATCTCGGTGGCCGGCTTCGACAACATCCAATACGGCCTGTACACCTCGCCGCCGCTGACCACGGTCGACCTGCAAAGCGAGCGCATGGGCGCGGTGGCGATGGAAAAGCTGATCGCCACCATCGACGGCAAATCACCGCCGACCACCACCATGATCGAGCCGCAACTGATCCTGCGCAACTCGACCGTTAAGCGCTAAATTCGGGGTCAGTTCCGACATTCGGACACGAGCCCAGCCGTAGTGGCCGCTACGGCTGGGCTCGTGTCCGAATGTCGGAACTGACCCCGAATCTTTAGTCGATGATGCTGGAGATGCGGGTCGGCGATATCGGCATGCGGACCGCGTCGGGCCGCCAGCCGTAGAGGATTTCCGTGGCGCCGCCGCAGATGCGGCCCTGGCACGGTCCCATGCCGCAGCGCGTTTGCAGCTTGGCGCTGCGCCAGCTGGTGTGCGTGCGCAGCTCGCCGTGGCAGACGTCCTCGCAGCGGCAGACGATGGTGTCGTCGCCCGCCAGCGCGCTCAGTCCCGCGCGCAGCGCGAACGCGCGCGCCAGACGCTCGGCGAATTTTTGCCAGCGTGCCCGCGCCGCGAACAAGGCCTTCGCCTGCGTAGTCTGGCCGCTCGCCGCCAGCCCGGCGATCCGTCCTTCCACCAGCGCCAGATCCACGCCGCCCACGCCCGTGCCTTCGCCGGCGCAGTAGCTGCCGTCCACCGAGGTGTGCTGCCATTCGTCGACCTCCACCACCGTCTGCCCATCGCGCGTGGCGGTGGCGCAGCCGAGCGCCTGCGCCAGTTCCACGTTGGGCAGCAGGCCGTAGCCGCAGGCGAGGAAATCGCATTGCAGCGTTTCCTGGCCGCGCGCCGCGCCGCGCTGTACTTGCACCGATTGCAGCGTGCCGTCGCCGCGCGCGGAATGCACGTAGCTGTCGCGCAGATAGGGCACGCCGCGCAGCTGTGCCATCAGCCGCAGCGCCTGCGCGATCTTGGACGGCGTCGCCAGCAGGCCGAGGCCGAAGCGCAGCAGCGAGGGCGTGTCGGCCTGCTCGATGATGGCGACGATCTGCGCGCCCTTGGCCTTCAACGTGGCGGCGGCTGCCAGCAGCAGCGGGCCGCTGCCGGCCACCACCACGCGCTTGCCTTGCAGCGGGTAGCCGCCTTTCGACAGGGCTTGCAGGCCGCCGGCGCCGGTGACGCCGGGCAGCGTCCAGCCGGGGAAGGGCAGCAGCCGTTCGCGCGCGCCGGTCGCCAGGATCAGTTTTTCGTATTGCAGCGTGGCCGATGACGATGGCGTTTGCACCAGCAATTGCTTGGGCTGCGGCGCGTACATCACGCGCGTCTGCAGCAGGAACTCGACGTTGTCGGCCCGTTGCAAGGTGTGCCACAACTGCGGTGCGCGCGCGTCGCTTTGCTGCTCCGGGCCACCGCGCCAGATCTGGCCGCCGGCCAGCGGATTGTCGTCGATGATGCCGATACTGGCGCCTTGCGCGGCAGCGGCATGCGCCGCCGCCAGTCCGGCAGGACCTGCGCCGACGATCAGAATGTCGTAGTGCTTCATGCCGCGCCCTCGCTGGCGGTGACCACGTGCATGCCGTCCGCGCACAAGGTCTGGCACGAGAGCTGGTGTGCGCGGCCGTCGATGGTGACGCGGCATTCCTGGCATATGCCCATGCCGCACAAGGGCGCGCGCGGATGGCCGTAGACCGACAGACGGGTGACGCCGCCGCCAGCCAATGCGATGGCCGCCGCCACCGTGACGCCTGGCTCGACGCTGATGCTGCGGGTGTTGATGTGCAGCGTGATCGACAAGTCAGTCATGGAAGCGTCCCGGCAAATATGGCGCAAACGGGATGCGCGTGGTTTCGTTCTGGATTTGGCCGGCCAACAGCTGCGCCGTCGCCAGCGAGGTGGTGATGCCCAGTCCTTCGTGGCCGGTGGCCAGCCACAAGCCGCGCCTGGCGTCGCAAGGGCCGATCAGCGGCAGGCCGTCCGGCGTGGCGGCGCGGAAGCCGGTCCAGGTACGCACGATATTCAATTCCTTCAGGCGTGGCGTGAAGCTGGCCGCGTGACGCAGCATCCGTTGCAGCATGGCCGGCTCCACCGCCGGGTCGATCGTGTCGAACTGGCGGGAGGAGCCGATCAGGATTTGTCCGGTAGGACGGGGCTGCAAATTGAAGGCCACCGAATCGCCGCTGGGGGCGTGCGCGCTCTTGATGTAGCCCAGCTCCACCAACTGGTGCTTCACAAAGCCCGGATAGCGGTCGGTGATGGCCAGGTGTCCTTTTTTTGGTGCGATGGGCAGCTCGGGCAGCAGGGCGCTGGAACGCGCGCCGGCCGCCAGCACGATGTGTTGCGCCAGGTGGCGGCTGCCGTCGTTCAGCACCACGCAGTTGTCCTCGATGGCGGTGACGGTGGCGCGCCGGGTGACGGCGCCGCGCCGCATGGCGCGGTCGAGCAGGATGCGCGTGGTCTTGGGCGGGTACACCAGGCCGTCGCCGCGCACCAGCAGGCCGCCGGCCAGGCCAGCGCGCAACTGCGGCTCGCGCGCGTACAGCGCGGCCGGCGTCAGCATCTCGCACAGCAGGCCGTAGCCGACCAGGTTCTGCGCCTTCTCCATGGCCGCCTGCATTTCCTCTTCGTCGGCGGCGATCCAGATGGTGCCGCAGCCGCTGTATTCATGGCGCTGCGGGCGGTCGCCCACCAGGTCCTTCCACAGCGACAGCGAGTAGGCCGACAGTGCCAGTTCGGCCGCGTTGTCGTCCATGACCACCAAGTGGCCCATGCCGGCCGCCGTGGCGCCGCCGCCGGGGATGTCCTGCTCGATGACCGCCACGCGCAGCCCGCGCTCGCTGAGCGCGTCCGCACACGCGGCGCCGACGATGCCGGCGCCGATGACGATCACGTCGGCATTGATCAACGTATGCCCCATACGAATGGATCGCTCGGGTCGAGGATCAGTTGCGCCTGGGCGTTGACCCAGGCCTTGCCGCGGATGCTCGGCAGCAGCTGGCCGTCGCGCATGCGGTAGGAACCCTCGAACACGCTGCCGATCACGCTTTCCTGCTTCCACAGGGAGCCTTCTGCCAGCTTGCCGTCGGCCGCCAGGCAGGCCAGCTTGGCGCTGGTGCCGGTGCCGCACGGCGAGCGGTCGTAGGCCTTGCCGGGGCAAAGCACGAAGCTCTGGCTGTCGGCGCCGGTGCGCGAATCGGCGAACAGTTCGATGTGGTCGATCACCGCGCCGTTGTCGCCGGTGATGCCGGCGGCAGCCAGCGCATCGCCCACCGCCACGCTGTAGGCGGTCAGTTGCTCGACGTTGTGCACACCCAGCTCCAGCCCGTGGCCGGACACCAGGAAGAACCAGTTGCCGCCGTAGGCCACGTCGCCGCTGATCGGCCCATAGCCCGGTACCTCGACGCTGACCTGCTTTTGGCTGCGGTACGACGCCACGTTTTCCACCGTGACGCTGCCGTCGGCATGCAGTTCGGCTTCCACCACGCCGACCGGCGTGTCGATGCGGTGGCGGCCCGGCCCGATGCGGCCCATGAAGGCCAGCGAAGCCACCAGGCCGATGGTGCCGTGGCCGCACATGCCGAGATAGCCGACGTTGTTGAAGAAGATCACGCCGGCCACGCAATCGGGCGCGTGCGGCTCGCACAGCAGGGCGCCCACCAGCACGTCCGAACCGCGTGGCTCGCACACCACGGCGGAACGGAAGTTGTCATGCGCGCCGCGCAGCAGGGCGACACGTTCGTTGAGCGGGCCGGCGCCCAGTTCGGGGCCGCCGTTGATGACCAGCCGGGTGGGTTCGCCGCCGGTGTGGGAGTCGATGATGGAGATGGTTTTCATGCCGTAAATCTTAGGTCAGCGCACGCCGGCTGTCTTGCACCGCCTGCGCACGATGGGTGACGAAATCTGCATAATGGTGCACAATGGGGTGATGCACAAGGATACCCTCAACCATGACAGCGTGCGCCGGGCGGTGGGCGCAAGTATTGCCGATCCCTTCTTTGCGGAAGGGCTGTTCGACGCCTTGCCGGACGTGGTGTTCTTCGTCAAGGATATGGAAGGGCGCTATGTGGTGGTCAACCAGACGCTGGCCCAGCGTTGCGGCCAGCGGCACAAGTCCGCGCTGATCGGCAAGACGCCGGCCGAGGTGTTCGCCCATCCCTTCGGCCAGACCTATATGGCGCAGGACATGGCGGTGCTGGCCGGCGACAGCGATATCGAAGACCAGCTGGAACTGCACCTGTATCCCAACCGCGATCCCGGCTGGTGCCTGACGCGCAAGACAGCGCTGCGCGATGCGCAAGGCCGCATCATCGGCCTGACCGGCATTTCGCGCGACCTGGCGATGGCGGACAAGAAGAATCCCGCCTACCGCAAGGTGGCGGCGGCGGTGAACGTGATCCATGAGCAGTACGGCCAGCCCTTGCAGCTGCCGGAGTTGGCGCGCATCGCGAACATGTCGGTGGCGCAGATCGAACGCTACTTCCTGCGCATCTTCCACCTGACGCCGCGCCAGATGATTATCCAGACGCGCGTGGACGCCGCCTCGCGCATGCTCAACGGCGCCGCCAGCGTGGCGGAAATCGCGCAAGCCTGCGGCTACGGCGACCACTCCGCCTTCACACGCCAGTTCAAGGCCACCACCGGCCTCACGCCCAGCCAGTACCGCCAGTTGTCGTCGAGCCGCAGCTAGACGCAGAAAATCAGGCGACCGATTCCACGTCGGCCAGTTCCACGCGGTTGCGGCCCAGCTGCTTGGCGCGGTACAGCGCCACGTCGGCGGTCTTGACCAGCGCCGCGATTTCATCGTGCTCGCCCGGCGTCAGCACGGCCACGCCGATGCTGATGGTGAGCACCTCAAATGGTGACTCCTGGTGGCGTATATTCAATCGGGCGATGCTGCGGCAGATCTCTTCCGCCATCACCACCGCCTGCTCTTCGTTGGTGAGGGCAGCGATCAGGCCAAACTCTTCACCGCCATAGCGGGCCACGAAGTCGCCGCTGCGGCGCGCGTGACGCGACAATTCTTCCGCCACGGCGCGTAGCGCGTCGTCGCCTGCCTGGTGGCCGTAGTGGTCGTTATACTGTTTGAAGAGGTCCACATCCAGCAAGGCCAGCATGATCGGTTGCCGGGTGCGGCGCGCGCGGTTCCATTCCGCCGTCAGCGCTTCGTCGAAGCGGCGGCGGTTGGCGATGCCTGTCAGGCCGTCGGTGACGCCGATCGCCGCCAGGCGGGCATTGGATTGCTCCAGTTCCCGCGTGCGTTCGCGCACGCGGCTTTCCAGTTCGCGCTCGCGCGTTTGCAGCTCGCTGAGCAGCACGGCGAAGCCGATGCCGATGATGCACAGGGTCAGGATGAATTCCTGCGCGCGCACCACCTCCAGATGAATCGGCACGTCGCCGAACGGTTTCAGGCCGGTGGTCATCAGCAGCGCCGTGGCCAGCGAAATCAGCGCCACCAGCAGGGAGGTCAGGCGCACGCCGAAGCGGAAGGCGATCAACGCCACGGCCGGCAGCAGCAGCGTCGGCGTCACCGAGACGCCGTCGATTTCGCCGCCGTGGGCCGATAGCACCAGCACCGACAGCAGCAGCGTGGAGACCAGCGCGGCGTCGTCCCAACGCGTCAGCGGCAGGCGCTGTCGTTGCGGCTGGGTGTAGGCCAGCAGCAGCGGCGTGTAGATCAGCAGTCCCAGGCCGTCGCCAAACCACCACAGCCGCACCAGCGTGAGGTAGGGCGTGCTGGAGCCTCCCACCTGCTGCAGCACCAGCGCCGCGAGCAGTCCGGCCATCAACGCGCCGCACACCGGGCCGGCCACGATGAACTTCATCAGATCCCGAACTTTGTGCAGGCGCGCCGATAGGTGACTGCGCCGCAACAAAGAATAGGCGATCAGCACTTCCATCAGGTTGACGACGCTGAGCAGCACCGCCTCGTACCAGGGGAAGGCATCCAGATTGGCGAGGACGTCGGAGGTGAAGGTGAGGGCGGCCAGCAGTGGCGCGCGCTGGCCGCGAAAGCGTAGCAGCGACGCCAGTAGCACGGCGTTGGGCAGCCACACCACCACCACGTTTTCGGGCGTGACGGCGGCGAAGAAGGTCAGTTTGACACTGGCAAAATGGAACAGCGGGAGTAGCAGGCAAAACAGCCAACCGGGCTGTTGCCAGAATTTTTCACGTTTAATCATCGCCAGCTTTTCTAGGACGGCACGCCGGATGATTGCCCGGCGACCGTGCTACTGTCAACGATTGACTTTCGGCAACTAGCTTTGCGTTACCAGATTGCCGACATAGGCGCGATAGTGCTTGATGCGGCCGGTGACGCCTTCCGCACCCTGGCGCGGCGTGTAGCGCAGGCCGGCCACCACGTCGTCCTTGCCCAGATCGATGATGATGCGGTGCGGGTGCTTGCCGCCCGGCGCGGTGGCGGCCTTGCCGCTGTAGGCGGTGTGCCAGTGGTCCGTGGCCTGGCCGTTGATGGCGTTGAGGGCGCCGCCGTCCTCCTTGCTCGCTTCCTCGCTGCTGACGTAGGCGATGGTCCAGTTGGACTGGTTGAGCGGCTTGCCGTCCTTGCCCAGCAGCGCCAGTTCCGCCACGGCGGCGTATTGCTTGCCGTCCCAGGCGTCCAGCGATTCGAGGCAGAACTGGCGGCCCGCCACCGGTTGCGCAAACAGCACGTCCTGCACGGCGGCGCCGCGCGCGAATTCGCCTTCATGCGCCGGCTTGACGCCGTCCAGCGCCGGCTTCACCTTGCTCGGCGGGCGGGCCAGGTCCAGCTCCGGTCGCAGCCGGTCGAGGATGGGCCCCTTCAAACCGCTGATGCGCGCGCGGCCGGGCTGCGGGCCGGTCAGGTCCAGCACCACCACTTCGTTGCGGCCTTGCCGGATCCACGGGCCGGGCAGGTACATGGTTTGCGTCGGCCCGATGCTCCAGTAACGCCCCAGGCAGCGGCCGTTGACCCAGACGATGCCCTGGCCCCAGGCCGACATGTCGAGGAATGTGTCGCCGGTTTGCGCGGCGTCGAAGGAACCGCGCCAGAACGCGGCGCCTGCCGTGCGGCCGGTCTTCCACGCCAGCGGCGGCAGCAATGCGTCGGCGTCGAAGTCGATGGCGCGGATTTCCCAGTTCTCCAGCGGCTGGCCGTTGAGCCGTACCGGCCCGTGCAAGCCTTTGCGGTCGTGGATCTCGACGCCGAAGTTCACGCGCGCGATGGTGTACAGCAGGATCTCCAGCGTGGCCGGCTTGCTGCGCGCCGGCAGGTCGATGCTGAAGCGGCGGTGGCGCGTGTCCATGGTGCCGACCTGCTTGCCGTCGATGCTGATCCAGGCCAGGTCGCGCACCTTGGCCGCTTCCAGCGTGCCGGCCGGACCGGCGGGCAGCGTCACGCGGTAGGACACCAGGCCCCGGCTGATGTCGTACTGTTCGATCGGCAGCGGCGAGACGGCCTTGATGGCGCTGGCCGGCAGCGCCGCCTGCACCGAGCAGGATTCCTTCAGCGCGAACGGCGCGATGGCGATCAGCGGGTTGGCCGGCGGTGGCGGTGGCAGCGTTTCGCCGGCGGCCAGGAAGGGCTTGATACCTTCGCGGTAGGCCTGGAATTTTTCGCCGGTCCAGCCGGCTTCGCTGATCGGCGCGTCGTAGTCGTAGCTGCTGGTGTCCGGGCGGAAGGGGCGGTCGCAGCCGCCCCATAAACCGAAGCTGGTGCCGCCGTGCGCCATGTACAGGCTGAAGGAACCGTTCATCTTCAGCATGGTCTGGATGTCGGCCACAGCGCCGGCGGCGGAGCCACGGCGGTGCGGCGCACCCCAGGTGTCGAACCAGCCGGAGTAGTATTCGCCGCACATGCGGGGGCCTTTCTGCACCTGGTCCAGCACCTTGAAGCCGGCCACCGGATCGCTGCCGAAGTTCACCACGTTGAACAAGCCGTCGATATGCGACTTGACCACCGCATTGGTCGGGTTGCACTGGAATAGCGGCACGTCGAAGCCGGCGTCCAGCAGCATGCGTTTCATCTCGCGCATGTATTCAAGGTCTTCGCCGAAGAAGCCGTATTCGTTCTCGATCTGCACCATCAAAATCGGTCCGCCGTGCGTGATCTGCTGCGGCCCGAGCACGCGGCCCACTTCCTTCATGTAGCGCCGTGCCGGCTGCACGAAGCTGGCGTCGCGCGTGCGCAGGAAGGCGTCGCCCGGCTGCTTCAGCAGCCACCATGGCAGGCCGCCCATTTCCCATTCCGCGCAGGCGTAGGGGCCGGGACGCAGGATCACCCACAGGCCTTCCTGCTGCGCGAGCTTGCAGAATTCGGCGGCGTCGCGCTGGCCTTGCCAGTCGTAGCGGCCTTCGCGCCATTCGTGGTAGTTCCAGAAAAGGTAGGCGCACACGGTGTTCAAGCCCATGGCCTTGATGGCTTTGAGGCGGTGCTGCCAGTACTCGCGCGGCACGCGGGCGAAGTGCATTTCGCCGCAGCGGATCTGCAGGCGTTGGCCGTCGAGCATGAAGTCGGTGTCGCTGATGGTGAAGCGCGCGGCGGCTTGGGCGGACAGGGGCAGCAGCAGGCTGCCCATGGCGCCGGCGGCCGCCGCTGCGCCTGCGCCGCGCAGAACGCGGCGGCGGGATGCGGAGGTCATCGTCATTTAGTAGTTCACCGGGTAGTCTTTGGGGAAGCGCGCGCCTGCGAAGGCTTTCTTCTGGGTCCAGTCCTGCGCCGGCGCGGTCCAGTAGCTGTCGCCGGCCGGCAGGCCCAGTGGCAGCAGGCTGGCGGAGGCGATGTACATGCTGCCGTTGTTGGAGTACCAGTCGCCCAGCTCCGGCTGGTGGCCGACGAAGCCGATGGTCAGGTAGCCATCCTTGGTGAAGTTGGACGGCGCCGCCCATACGCGGCTATGCACCGCCTGCAGCGCCGCGCGGATCTGGCCTTCGGGCAGGCTTTGCGGCAGCTGCTTGCGCAGCGCCAGCAGCGCCAATGGCTGGAAGGCGGCCGTGCGGTAGGTGAGCGAACGGCCGATTGGCGGGAAGCTGCCGTCGGTGGAGATGAAGCGTTCCAGGTGTTCGCTGTAGCGCTGCATGCGCTTGACGGCCTGCGCGCGCAGTTCTTCCGGCTTGCCGTTCCAGAACGCGCCTTTTTTCGCTTCCAGCACGTCGAGGATTTCGACCAGCATCGGGTGCATGACGAAGGCGTTGTAGTAGTCGAAGTGGAAGGCGTCGCCGTCCTTGATCCAGCCGTCGCCGACGTACCATTCGTTGATCTTGCGGATGGCGACGTTCATGCGCATCGGGTCGAACTCTTCGCCGATGGACATCAGCCACGCTTCGTTCATGGCGGCGAACAGCATCCAGTTGATGTAGGGCGGTTCGATGCGGCGCAGGGATTTGATTTCGGCGATGATGCGCTGCTTGGTTTTGGCGTCCAGCGGTTCCCACAGCGCTTTCGGTGCGCGCATCAGGGCGTTCGTGAAGTAGGCCGAGTCGACCAGCGTTTGGCCCGGGCCTTTCCACAGCAGGTAGTCGGGATTGGCCGGGTCGACCGAGTTGGTGTAGCTTTGCAGCGCTTGTTGCAGCAGGCGTTTGCGGGTGCGGCCTTCGGGCGTGCCGTCGTCGGGCAGGGCGATCCAGGGCGCGATGCCGGCGATCAGGCGGCCGAAGCATTCGAGGTAGGCCACGCCTTTGTCGCGGCCGTCCCAGGTCGGGCTGACTTCGAGAGCGAAGTTTTTCTTCAGCGTGCCGGAGGCCATGTTGGACAAGACCGGCTCGGACATTTTTTGCGCCAGCGCGGCCAGTTGCGCGCGGGCGTCGGCGCCGCTGGCAGCGGACGCGCCGCTTGCCGTTGCCGCCGTTGCGCTCTGCGCGGCCAGCACGCCGCCGGCGGCGGAGCCGGCCGCCAGCGCGCGGATAAAGTGTCGTCGTTCCATTCAGTCTCCGATGTTATTTGCGCAGCAGGCGCACCAGCTCCGATGACGCCAGCAGGTAGGCGCCGACGCCGAACGGTGTGGTCGAATTCTGGTCCACCACCTGTCCCGGTATGGCGCGCTCGCCGATGGGCTGGACGTAGCCGATTTTGCCGTCCGGCTGCAGCGCGGTCTTGCTCAGGTAGTGCCAGCCCTTGCGCACCACCGGCAGGTATTCGTCGCGCTCCAGCAGGCCGTGATTGATGCCCCACAGGTAGCCGTAGACGAAGAAGGCGGTGCCGCTGGTTTCCGGTCCCGGCGCGTGCTCGGCGTCGAGCAGGCTGCGGGTCCAGTAGCCTTCCGGCGTTTGCGCTTTTTTCAGCGCCTGCGCCATGCCCTGGAACTTGACGATGAATTCCGTGCGGTGCGGGTCGTCCAGCGGCAGGTCTTGCAGCACCTTGGCCAGGCCGGCGAACACCCAGCCGTCGCCGCGCGACCAGAAGTCCTTCTTGCCGTTCGCGCTCTTGTGCTTGGGGTAGACGTAGCGCGCATCGCGGTAGTACAGCTGCTCGTCCTTGTCGTACATGATGCTGTTGGCGTACTCGAAGTATTCATGCAGCTTGTCGAGGTACTGGCGGTTGCCGGTGACGCCATACAGCTTGGTCATCACCGGCATCACCATGTACAGGCCGTCCGACCACCACCAGTAGTCCTGGTTCGGGGTGCTCATCTGGTATTCCATCACCTCGCGTGCACGGGCGATCTTTTTCGGATCGCGATCGAGCTGGTACAGGTCCGCATAGGTCTGGAAGCAGATCTGCCAGTCGCCGAACAGCACATGTTCGTCGGTCTCGCCGTACTGGTATTTCCACTTGCTCTTGTCGGTGGACTTGGCGCCTTGCCAGTTGTTGTGCGCGGCCCAGTCCTCGGAATACTTGCGCCACGCCGCGTTGTCGGTGATGCGGTAGGCTTCGATATTGCCGGTGTGGTAGGCGGCGATGTCCCAGAACGCCCACTGCTTGGGCGATTCGCGCTGCTGCCAGTAGTTGTTGACCTTGTTGATGATGCCGACCACCTCCTGTTCGGAGGTGTCGACCGCCGGCGGCGCCGAAGCGCAGCCGGCCAGGCTAGCCGCCACGCTGGTAGTCAGCAGCGCAGCGGCATAGAGTCGTTTCATCATGATTTACAGTTTCCCCCGGATGCCGAACTTGATGGTGCGGCCGTCGTACTTCGCATAGTCCATGCGGGTCTTTTTGCCGCTGCCGTATTGGCCGCTGGCGTCTTCGAAGTAGTCATACGCCAGCGTGTTGCTCAGGTTGAGGGCGTCGAGACGCAGCTCCAGGTTTTCGCTGATCTTGTAGCTGATGTTGGCGTCCAGGTAGCCGCGGCCGGCACGCCAGCGGATCAGGTCATCCCCGAGGTTGCGCGGGCTGTCGCCGTGCAGCGATTTGTCCTTGTAGTTGTAGGACATGCGCGCCGCCCACGGTCCCTGTTCGAAGTACAGCGTGGTGCTGTAGGCGTACTTCGGCACCGAGTTGACGTCGATCACCTTGCCGGCGTTGGTCACCCACGGCACGCTGTTGAACGGGTTGATGTGGGTGTAGCTGGCCAGCGCGCCGAAGCCGTTCCATGGCGCTGGCAGGAAGCTGAACGCTTGCTGGTAGGCCAGCTCGTAACCCTTCAGCGTTTGCTCGCCGGCGTTGGTGTAGGTGCGCAAGGTCATCGCCAGGTTGGGGTCGACGTGGCCGTTGGCGTCCTGGAACAGCGGGCCGAGCGCCGTGTCCGGCAGGCCCAGCGAACCGAAGGTCACCACCCGGGTGTTGGCGACGGTGGCGTCGGTCAGCTTCTTCTGGAACACGGCGGCCGACAGCATGCTGCCCGGCTGGAAGTACCATTCCAGGCTGGTGTCGAGGTTTTTCGACTGCTGCGGGCGCAGGCTCGGATTGCCCGAGGTGGCGCTGGTGTCGAACTGGTTCGGGATCACCGTTTGCGCGGCGATGATGGACAGCGAGGCGCGGGTGATGGTCTTGCCCCACGAGGCGCGCCAGATCAGGTTGTCGGTGACGTCGAAGGCGCTGCTGACGGCCGGCAGGACGTTGCTGTACTCGCCCTGTTCGTGGTTCGGCGAGTAGACCAGGCTGCTGCCCTTTTGCTTGAAGTTGTCGATCTTGGTCTCGGTGCGCGAGTAGCGCACGCCGGCGTTGATGCGCAGTTCGCGCCCGCCGATCTCGCCCTTGAAGTCGGACTGCACGAAGGCCGTCTTGACATCCTCTTCCGCCCCGAAGCTTTGCGACGGCGTGAAGGCCGAATCCGGGTTGTAGACGTTGGGGTCGAACTGCGAGTAGAAGTAGCTGCTGTTCCAGGTGGCCCAGCTGTGCGGCCAGCCGGCGCCGAAGTCGAGATTGTCGATCGGCAGCTGCGAGGTCATGGCGCTGCGCAGGCCGGCCGCGCCGATGCTGTTCAGCTTGGCCGTGGCCAGGCCGGTGCCGTTGCGCTTGTCCACGCCCTTGATGGTGGCGACGTAGGTCAGGCCGGTTTTCATGTGGCCGGTCCAGCCGGCGGGCAGGTCGTAGTCCCAGTCGGCCGCCACGCGCGCCTGCTTGCCCTTGTCGGTTTCCTTGGTCTTGCCGCTGCTGATGGTGAAGCCGCTCCAGCTGTTCGGATCGGTGTAGCTGGTGGGCGAGGAGATCGACGGGTAGACGTGGTCGCTGCCGTAGTCGATGGTCGATTGCGCGCCGTAGATGTAGCCCGACAGCTGGCCGGTGGCGCTGGTGGCGGTGCTCTGGTTCAGGCTGGCCTGGCCGCTCAGGGTCAGTTTCGGGCTGGCCTTCCAGCTGGCGTTCAGGGCGCCGTAGCCGAACTTGGTTTCGTCCTCGGTGTAGCCGGCGCCGGCGTTGTAGGTGGTGTTGCCGAAGGTGCCCGTCATCAGGTTGGTGGCCGGGTCGATCTTGACGTTCAGCGGGATCAGGCCGTTGTTGCCCGAGGCGCCCACCGGCGCGTTGCGGTTGGTGGTGGCGGTGCTGCGCACCAGAATGCCGAACAGCTGCTCCGCGCGGGTGTTCTCCAGCTTGGAGTACATGGTGTCCAGGCTGACGTTGAGGGTCGGCGTCTTCCATTGCAGCGAGGAGACCAGGCCGTCGCGGGTGCGCTCGTTCTGCGAGCCGTAGAAGCGGTAGATGCGCGGCAGGAAGGCTTTCGCCACCTGGTCCTTGGTGTAGCCGCTCAGGTTGGCCAGCGGGCTGTCGAAGTCCAGCGCCAGCGCGAAGTTGCCCTTGACCGGGCTCTGGCTGCCGTTGAAGGAGCTGTTGTAGCCGCCGGTGGCCTCGAAGCCGGAGCGGGTGTTGACGCTGCCCGAGTGCGAGGCGCCGATCAGGAAGCCCAGGTTGTCCCAGGTGTTCGAGTACAGCACGAAGCCGTTCGGGTCGTTGTGCTTGGACGCCGTGTTGTAGGTGTCGGTCAGGCCGTAGCGGATGGTGCGCTTGGGGTTGTCGAACGGACGTGGGGTTTGCAGGTCGACGATGCCGCCCAGGCCGCCCTCGGTCAGTTCGGCCAGGGGCGATTTGTAGAAGTCGACGCGGCCGAACAGTTCGGAGGCGAAGACGTCGTAGTTGAAGCCGCGCGCGGCCGAGCCGATGGTGGCGGTGGAGGTGGTGTTGACCGGCGCGCCGTTCAGGGTGGTGACCGAGTATTCGGTCGGCAAGCCGCGGATCGAGATGCGCTGGCCTTCGCCCGATGACTCGTCGCGGTTCAGGATCACGCCCGGCACGCGCTGCAGCGATTCGGCCACGTTGGCCTCGGGGAACTTGCCGATGTCCTCGGCGATGATGGAGTCGCGCACGCCGATCGCCTGCTGCTTGAGGTTCAGCGCCTTCTGCAGGCTGGAGCGGAAGCCGGTGACCACCACGGTGGTGCCGGGATCGTCCGCCGGGTTGGGCGGCGGCGCCGCTTCCTTGGTGGTGTCCTGGCCGAGGGCGGCCGGGGCGTACATGGCCGCCAGTGCGAGCGGAACCAAAGTCTCCAGTATTTTCTTTTTCATGTTTGTCCTCAGTGATTTAGTTCTGGGAGGGTGCAGGTTGTCTGACGACCTGTCATGAGCAAGACTAAACACTTCGCGTAGCGCGGGCAATACGTTTGTAAAACGTTTTATCACGTTGTCTGAACGCCACATCGGGCCAGGAAATGGGGCCTTCGCTCTGGGCGAGCATTTTTGACCATGTGTATAAAGTGCAAACAATCAATTTGCTGATTATTTGGCCGCGCAGGTATGCCGACTTCGTATAGGCCGATGCAAATTTTCTATACGACTTGTGGAAAAAAACCTACGAGGGCCGGCGCTCAGCTTTCCCAGAAGCCGCGCTGGAGGGCGATGGTGACCGCGTGGGTGCGGTCGAGCGCGCCGAGCTTGGAGAGGATGGTCTTCATGTGCGACTTGATGGTGTCTTCCTTCAGCCCCAGTTGCTCGGCGGCGCGCTGGTTGGAGTGGCCCCGGGCCACCAGTTTCAGCACCTCGATTTCGCGCGCCGACAGCGCGTCCATGCTCAGGGTGCCGGCCAGGTTGCGCGTGACTTCGGCGGGGAAGCGCTTTTCGCCGTGGTGCACCGCCGCGATGTAGTCGACCAGCTCGGTGCGCGCCATGTTCTTCAGCAGGTAGCCGCTGGCGCCGGCCTTCAGGCCGCGCAGCACCTGGGCGTCGCCGCTGAAGGTGGTGAGGATGATGATGCGCGCCTGCGCATCGATGGCGCGGATGTCGTTGATCGCTTCGATGCCGCTGCGGCCCGGCATCTGCAGGTCCATCAGCGTGATGTCGGGCCGGTGCAGGCGGAATTGTGCGACGGCGGCGTCGCCGTCCTCGGCCTCCGCCACCACCCGCACGCGCCGGCTGTGCGCCAGCACCGCCGCGATGCCGCTGCGCAGCACCGGATGGTCGTCGGCGATGATGACCCGGATCTCTTCTTCACTGTGCTGGTTGGACATCGCCGCGCTCCTCACTCTAGGCGAGAAGTGTAGCAGCATCCGCGCACGGCCCTACTACCCAAACGAGTGTAGGTCGGCCGCATGGCGGCGCTTAGCATGGGTGCTCTTAACTAAGGAGGTTGAACCATGAAATTCTCACTCATCAGGCCGCTACTGGGCGCCTTTCTGTTGACGCTGTCCATGCTGGCCGTGGGGCCGGCGCAGGCCCAGGCGCCGAAGAGCAACTTCGCCGAGGTCAACGGCGTGCGCCTGCACTACCTGTCGGCCGGCAAGGGCGATCCCATCATTCTGCTGCATGGTTACACGCAGTCCAGCCACATGTGGTTGCCGCTGATCGCCGAGCTGTCCAAGGACCACTTGGTGATCGCGCCCGACCTGCGCGGCTTCGGCCAGTCGGCCACGCCGGCCGGTCCCTACACCAAGTCGGTGATGGCGCAGGACGTGCATGCGCTGGCCGTCAGCCTGGGCATCAAGTCGGCCAAGGTGGTCGGCCACGACATCGGCCTGATGGTGGCCTATGCCTATGCCGCCCAGTATCCGTCCGAGGTCAACAAGATCGTCCTGCTGGACGCCTTCCTGCCGGGCGTCGGCAACTGGAAGGATGTCTGGCTGCTGCGCGACCTGTGGCACTTCCACTTCTACGGCGAGACCCCGCTGGCGCTGGTGAAGGGCCGCGAGCGCACCTACTTCGAACACTTCTGGAACGATTTTTCGGCCGACAAGACCAAGTCGCTGAGCGAAGCCGACCGCAAGTTCTACACGCGTGAATATGCGCAGCCCGACCATATGCGCGCCGGCTTCGAAGTGTTCCGCGCGTTTGAAAAAGATGCCGCCGAGTTCGCCGCCTACGCCAAGACGCCGCTGGCCATTCCGATGCTGGTGCTGACCGGCGAGAAGGCTTCCGGCAATGTGCTGATCGATCAGGCCAAGCTGGTGGATTCGCAGGTGGAAGGTGTCATCATCAAGGGCAAGGGCCACTGGCTGATGGAAGAGGCGACCAGCGAAGTGGTGCCGAAGCTGGTGCAGTTCCTCAAATAAAGCGTGGCTGAAAAGTGCCGGAAAAACAGGGCCGCTGATGCGGCCCTGTTGCGTTAGTCGCGTCCGCGCACGAACTGCAAGGCGGTCTTGGCGACGCGCGCGCCCAGGTGTTCGGCGGTTTTCAGGTCCGATGCCGAGGGCGCCAGCTCGGCGCTCTGGTCCGCATTCGATTGCGCCGCCGCGCCGATGAAGAAGCCCAGCCGGTTCAAGTCTTCCTCGCTGCCGGTGCTGGAGTTGTTGCCCGGCGGCAGACCCAGATTCACCCAGTGCATGCCGTGCTGCGCCGCGAAGATGAACAGTTGCTGCAGCGTCGCCAGCTTGTCGCCCGAGCGCGAGGCGGAATTGGTGAAGCCGGCCGCCAGCTTGTCCTTCCACTTGCCGCCCGCCGCGTACACGGTGCGTGAGGTGGCGTCCTGGAACGCCTTGAACTGCGCCGACTGGCCGCCCATGTAGGTGGGCGCGCCGAAGATGATGGCGTCGGCTTTTTCGATGTCCGCCCACGGCGCTTCGCCGCTGTCGACCGCGTAGATTTCGGCAGTGACGCCGTCGACCTGGCTGGCGCCGTAGTGCACCGCTTCCGCCTGGCGCTTGGTGTGTCCATAGCCCGAGTGATACACCACTGCCACGATTGCCTTGCTCATTATTTGCTCCTTGAAAGTTTTGGGGGAGCACCAAGCATAGGCAGGGCGGCGGCCTGGCCCTACCCACTATCGGGTAGTCCCCTCCTTTGGCATAAGGGATAGCCGCGCCTTTCGGCTTGCAATCCTAATATACAATGTGGCAACTTCTTAACCACGGCCCTGGCAATGCTTGCTCGCCGCTTCCTCGCAATCTGGTTGGTACTGCTGAGCTGCGTGCTGCCGGCCCGGGCCGCGCCGCCCATCGCCATGCACCACGTCAGCTGGACCGCGCGCGAAGGCGCGCCGCAGATGGTGCTGACCATGACGCAGACGCGCGACGGCTGGCTGTGGCTGGGCAGCAGCACCGGCCTGTACCGCTTCGACGGCGTGCGCTTCGAGCGCTATGCGCCGTCCGGCCAGGCGCTGCCCTCGCTGGGCATCGGCATCCTCAACACCTTCGACGATGGCTCGCTGTGGATCGGCTACCGCTACGGCGGCGCCAGCGTGCTGGCCGAGGGCCGCCTGCGCCACTACAACGAGCGCGACGGCTTGCCGGTCGGCGCCACCGTGTGGGGCCTGGAGCGCGACGGTGGCGGCCGCATGTGGGCCGCCACCGCGCGCGGCATGTACCGTCTCGACGGCCAGCGCTGGCGCGCGGCCGGCGCCGATTTCGCCCTGCCCGTGGCGCCGTACAAGACCTTGATGCGCGACCGCGATGGCGCCTTGTGGGCGCAGGGGGCGGAGGGCGTCTACCGCTTGCCGGCGGGCGCGCAGCGCTTCGTGAAAGCGACGCCGGACAGCGGCACCGGCGTGCTGTTCCAGGTGCCCGACGGCAGCGTGTGGAGCTGGAACGCGCCGGCCGCCAGCCTGCGCGCCTTGACGCCACCCGATGGCGGCGCCGCGCCCCGGCGCTGGTCGGTGGAAGGGGAGGAGGTCAACAGCCTGCTGTTCGACCGCCAGGGCGACTTGTGGGTCGGCCGCATCAACGGCGTGGAATACCATGCCGCCCACGGCATCCAGCGCAGCGGCATGCCGCAGGGACTGAGCGGGCGCTGGGTGGCCGCCATCTTCGAAGACCGCGAGGGCAGCATCTGGACCTCGACCTCCACCGGCATCGACCGTTTTCGCCGCCAGCGTATCGAGGCCGTCGCCATGCCCGTCTCCACCGTCACCAACCCGCTGGCGGCCGACGCCGACGGCGGCGTCTGGGTCGGGCGCTATCATTTCCCGCGGCCGCACAACGGCCGGCTTGCGCCGCGCCAGCTGGACCTGGGGCCTGCCGTTGCCCCCGATCGCGACTTGGCCACCGCCTATCGCGACGCCGCCGGCGTGCTGTGGCTGGGCGACGAGGACCGCGTGTGGCGCAGCAGCGCCAATGAGGTGCGCGCCGTGCCCTTGCCGGTCAAGGGCAGCATGGTCGGCAGCATGGCCGGCGACGTCGACGGCTCCCTGTGGGCCATGCTGGCGCCGCAAGGCCTGTACCGGCTGGACGCGCAGTACCGCTGGCACCCGATGCAGGCGGCGACCGGCCTGCCGGGGCAAACCCCGCGCGTGGTGGCCAGCTCGCCGCAGCTGGGCTTGTGGCTGGCCTACCCGCGCAATAAGGTGTTGCAGCTGCACCAAGGCGTGTGGCGTAGCTATGGTCCCGAGGACGGCGTGGCGCTGGGCACCCTGGAGGCCATGCATGTGACTGCGGCCCATGTCTGGATCGGCGGCGAGAAGGGCCTGGCCCTGTGGCAGGGCACGCGTTTCGTCCCGGTCGGCGGTGTCGGCGCGGTGGCGCTGGAGGGCGTCTCCGGCATCGCGGAGCTGGACGACGGCGATGTGTGGGTCGACGCGGCGGCCGGGCTGTTCCGCATTCCGGCTGCCGAGATCGCCCGGCTGAAAGCCACGCCCGGCTACCGGGTGCACTATGAAAAGCTCGACAACCTCGACGGCCTGACCGGCAACGCGCCGATGCGCTACCCGGTGCCGACCATGGTCAAGACCACCGACAACAAGCTGTGGCTGTCGACCACCTCGGGCGTGTTCCGCATCGATCCGGCGCTGCGGCCCACGCTGGGACCGGCGGCGCCGGTGCTGATCCGCGCGCTCGGCCCGCCCGGCCATCCGCGTCCGGCGCTGGACGGCCTGCGCCTGGCGGCCAACACCTCGGCCCTGCAGATCGACTACACCGCGCTGGCGCTGGCCATGCCGGAACGGGTGGCGTTCCGCTACCGGCTCGACGGCGTCGATGGGCAATGGCAGGAGGTCGGCCAGCGCCGCGAGGCCTATTACAACAACCTGGAGCCGGGCGATTACCGCTTCAGCGTGGAGGTGACCGACTACGCCGGCGTGTGGAGCGGACGGCCGGCCACGCTGGCGTTCAGCATCGCGCCCACCATCCCGCAAAGCTGGTGGTTCAAGACCTTGTGCGCCTTGCTGCTGCTGGTGGCGTGCTGGATGCTGTACCGCCGCCGCATGCACGTGTTGGCGCTGCAGGTGGCGGCGCGGCTGGAGGAGCGCACGCGCGAGCGCGAGCGCATCGCGCGCGAGCTGCACGACACCTTGCTGCAGTCGGTGCAGGGCATGATCCTGCACGTGCATGCGGCCACGCTGTCGCTGCCGGAGCCGGCGCCGGAGCGCGTGGCGATCGAGGCGGCCCTGCAGCAGGCCGACGATGTGCTGCTCGAAGGCCGCGAACGCGTGCGCGATCTGCGCGCCGGCGAGGCGGGCAAGCAGGACCTGGCCGAGGCGATCGGCGCCATGCCCGGCCGGCTGGGCCTGGCCGATGTGCTGCACGTCAAAGTCGAGGGCAAGCTGCGCAAGCTGCATCCGCTCGTCTACGACGAGGTGCTGGCGATCGCCGGCGAAGCCGTGGCCAACGCCTGCCGCCATGCCGGCGCCAGCCGGATCGAGGTGCAGCTCAGTTATGGCGCGGGCGAACTGCGGTTGTGCGTCCGCGACGACGGCGCCGGTATTCCGGCCCACGTGATGGCGGCCGGCGGGCGCAGCAACCATTGGGGCATCTGCGGCATGTATGAACGGGCCGAAGGCATCAAGGCCAAGCTCACGCTGCGCAGCGCGCCCGGCGCCGGCACCGAGTGGCTGCTGCTATTACCCGGCGCGCTGGCGTATCAGGCGAAGGCTTATCGTTCCTGGTTCGGCAGGGCGGGCTGAAGGCTGTTATTCCTGGGCCGGTGAATTGCGGCGGGCGAATTCCTGCGTGGCCCAGGCCAGGAAGGCGCGCACGCGCGGCGACAGTTGGCGGTTACGCGGATAGACCAGCGATACCGGCATCGAGGGCGGCGGCAGATGGTCGAGCAGCGTGACCAGCGTGCCTCGTCTTAAATCGTCCGCCACGTGGAAGCGCGGCATCTGCGCGATCCCCAGTCCCAGGCGCGTGCCGGCGATATAGCTTTCCGGGCCGGTGACGGCGAAGGTGGCCGGCAACTGCACGCTTTCCAGCACAGCGCCGCCGGTGAATTCGAGCGGCGTGACATGGCCGGTGGTGATGGTGCGGATGCCGACCACGCGGTGCCCGCGCAGCGACGCCAGATCGCGCGGCGTGCCGTAGCGTTCCAGGTAGCCGGGCGTGGCGCAGGTGACGCGGTCGAGCATCGCCACCTGCCGCGCGATCAGTTCGCTGTCCGGCAATTTGCCATAGCGCAGCGCGCAGTCCATGCCTTCCTGGACCAGATCGACCCAGCGGTCGCTTTCGCTCATCGACAGCTCGACCTCCGGGTAGCGCTCGAAGAAGGCGGGCAGGGCGGGCAGCAGGAAATGCCGCGCCAGCGTTCCTTGCACCTCCACCCTGAGCATGCCCTTCGGCTCGGCGCCGGCGAATGCGCCTTCGGCGTCCTCCACGTCGTCGAGGATGCTGAGGCAGCGGCGGTAATAGGCCTCGCCGTCGAGCGTGGGCTTGACGCTGCGGGTGGTCCGTTGCAGCAGCCGCACGTTCAGGCGCTGTTCCAGCTGATTGATCACCTGCGTCACGGTCGAGCGCGGCACGCCGGTGTCCTTCGCCGCTTGGGTAAAGCTGCTGCGCTCGACAATCCGCGTGAACAGGCGCATGGCGTCCAGTCTGTCCATAATTGTTTATGATTTTGGAATAGTGAGGTCAATATTACCCTGATTATCTTTGTCTCGGAAACTGGCATAGTGTGTTCATTCCACCTACCAGGAGAGACAGCATGAACGCAGCAAACAAAGTAGCCATCGTCACCGGATCGTCTCGCGGCATCGGCGCCGCCATTGCGCGGCGTCTGGCCGGCGACGGCTTCACCGTTGTGGTCAATTACGCCGGCAGTGCGGCGGCGGCCGAGGAACTGGTGCAGCAGATCGAACAAAGTGGCGGCCGGGCGATTGCGGCGCAAGCCGACGTCAGCGACGCGGCGGCGGTGGCGCGCATGTTCGACGCGGCGGAGGCGGCCTATGGCGGCATCGACGTCCTCGTCAACAACGCCGGCATCATGAAATTGGCGACGCTGGCCGACAGCGACGACGCCCTGTTCGACAGCCAGATCGCGATCAATCTCAAAGGCACGTTCAACACCTTGCGCGAAGCTTCGCGCCGCCTGCGCAGTGGCGGCCGCATCATCAATCTGTCGTCGAGCGTGGTGGGCATGTGCCAGCCGGGATATGGGGTCTACGCGGCCACCAAGGCCGGCGTGGAAGCGATGACGCATGTGCTGGCGAAAGAACTACGCGGCCGCAACATCACCGTCAACGACATCGCGCCCGGACCGACCGCCACCGCCTTGTTCCTCGATGGGAAACCGCAGGACCTGGTCGATCGCCTGGCCAAGTTGGCGCCGCTGGAGCGCCTGGGCCAGCCGGACGACATCGCCGCCGCCGTCGCCATGCTGGCCGGCCTGGACGGCGCCTGGATCAACGGCCAGACCATCCGCGTCAACGGCGGCATCGTTTAAGGTTCTGAACGATTTTTCCGGAGTGGGGCTCGGGGAGGGCTTTTTTTGGGGTTTTACTAAAACCTGCTAACTCTTACTACTTCACTATAAACGTTAATATTTCATCGTATTCGCTACTAATTCCGCAACTAAAACATACTAATCAACTCTAAGGTTTATAGGCCGTAGATGCGTAGTAGCTTTTAGTATCGTCGTCCACGGCGGTTTTAGTAAGGAATAGCGCGCTGTAGTAATGGTTAGTAGTGGTTAGTAGCGCTTAGTAAAAACCGATTTTCAGGAGGCCCCACCATGCCTACTCATCTCAATCTCACCTTTCCCATCCGCGTTTCTGAGGATCTGTTGATGGCCCTTGGTGAGTTCACCGGCCTTGAATGGACTGATTCGCTAGAATTGGAGCCCTTCATCTGCGAAGCGATCCAAAACTATATTCAATCTGCCCCGGCAGCCCAAGAGCAAGCGCGGGCGCCTTCCGAGTCCGGCTACCAATGGAAGGAAGTATTTCTTCCGGAGGGAACCCGGCTGCGCGCGAGTTTCGACCATAAGCACTATTTCGCCTCCGTGGCGGGAGCTGCAATCAAATATGATGAGCACTCCATCTCGCCCTCGTGCTTTGCGAACCTCTATGGCAGCGGCAACCGCAATGCATGGAAGGCAGTATGGCTGCGCTTTCCGGGAAGTGACGCGTGGCTCCTGGCCGATGTTTGCAGGTCAGCGCGCCATGCGGCGATCACGCGTCTGATGGCAACAACGGTATAGTTAAGGGCTGAGGCAACCGATTGCGGTCGATCAGTTCGACTTGGCGCAGCCGTGGTAAAACTGGCTTTTGCCGACGAGGGGGCGACATGCGCCTTTTGCTGATTTTCCTTGCCATCGTGCCGTCGATAAGCGTGGCGAGCACTTGTCACGGGACCGTGGCGCGTGGGCGTTTGGAGCAGGGCGTGCAGTTGCCGCAGCAAGGCGCCAATTTTGCAGCCTACAGCACCGTCGGCGTACAACTCGGAAGAACCTACGTCCATAGTGCGGTGCATGCAGTGATCCTTGATGCGTATCGGGCGTTGCTGCAATCGGCGCCGGGTAAAACCTTTGTCTACGGCGAGACGGGCCTGGCGGCTGGCGGCCCCCATGCCTCCGCATAAAACCCATCAGGCCGGATTATCGGTCGATTTCATGGTGCCGGTGATGGATGCGACCGGTGCACCGGCACAGTTGCCCGCAACGGCAGCGAACATGTTTGGTTACGGCATCGAGTTCGACACATCAGGAGGATTCGCCGGCCTGCGAATTGATTACGATGCCATGGCCGAACACCTGTACCAACTGACGATAGCAGCAGTACATCGCGGCGTGGGCATCGAGCGCGTTATCTCCGATCCGAAATTAACGACACAACTGCTAAACAGCCCAGGAGGCGTGCGTCTTCGTGGACGTCTGCCTTTCATGAAGCAGCGCCCTTGGATACGTCACGACGAGCACTATCACGTCGACTTCAGCATACTGTGTGGTGCCGGCGTGGCGGGACGATAAAACAAAAAAGCCGTAACCCACTTTCGTGAATTACGGCTTTCGGAATCTTGGTGGTGATAGGTGGACTTGAACCACCGACCCCAGCATTATGAATGCTGTGCTCTAACCAACTGAGCTATATCACCTGCAACGCGAAGCATTATCGGGGTTGGCGCCCGTACTGTCAAGGCCGACCCAAAACTTTTTTGAAAAAAGTGGCCTGTATCGCGTGGCGGTCGTCAAAACGTTGGCATATTGGTATTCTGGTTCCTCGCTTGTGATAATTTCTTTAACGGGGATGCCATGGCCACCAATATCTTCATCAACCTGCCCGTGCGCGACTTGCAGCAGTCGGTCAAGTTCTTCACGCACCTGGGCTACAGTTTCAATCAACACTACACCGACGACAGCGCCACCTGCATGATCGTCGACGAGAATATTTATGTGATGCTGCTGACCGAAGCCCGCTTCAAGGAGTTCACGCCGAAACCGATCGCCGATGCGCGCACGTCGACCGAAGTGCTGGTGTGCTTGGCGTTGGAGTCGCGTGAAGCGGTGCAGACGATGGTCGCCAAGGCCGTCGAGGCCGGCGGCAGTACCTACAAGGAGCCGCAGGACCACGGCTTCATGTACGGCCACGGCTACCAGGACCTGGACGGCCATCTGTGGGAACTGGTGTACATGAGCGGCGAGCCGCCCAAGCACTAAGCTTTAAGCATTTAGCCGGATCAGCCGAGCCGTTCGGCGATGTGCGCCAGCATGGCGCCGGCCGGGTTGGGCCCCAGGCAGTCGAGCACCACGCGCTCGGGCATGGAGCGCAGCCATGTCAGCTGGCGCTTGGCCAACTGGCGTGTGGCGATGATGCCGGTCTCGCGCATGGTCGCGTAGTCGATGGTGCCGTCGAGATATTCCCATGCCTGGCGATAGCCCACGCAGCGGATCGACGGCAGGCCCAGATGCAAATCACCGCGCCGGCGCAGCGCCTCCACTTCGGTGATCAGGTTACCTTGCGGGGTCTCCTCCAGCATGATGTCGAAGCGGCGCGCGATGCGCTTGTGCAGCACGGCGCGGTCCGACGGCTCCAGCGCGAACGACAGCAGATCAAATGGCAGCTCGGTCTTCTCGCGCAGCGACAGCAGCTCGGACATGGGCTTGCCGCTCAACGTGTAAATCTCCAGCGCGCGCTGGATGCGCTGCGAGTCGGCCGGCGCCAGTCGCGCCGCCGTTTCAGGATCGATGGCCGCCAGGCGCGCGTGCATGGCCGGCCAGCCGAGACGGGCCGCTTCCTCATCGAGCGCGACACGCACTTCGGGATCGGCGCCGGGCAGGTCGTCCAGGCCATCGGCCAGGCCTTTGAAGTACAGCATGGTGCCGCCCACCAGCAGCGGCAGTTTGCCGCGTGCGCTGATCTCTTCCACCAGCCGCAGCGTGTCTTTACGAAACTGCGCCACCGAATAGGAATCAAGCGGGTCGAGGATGTCGATCAGGTGGTGCGGCGCTGCCGCCAGTTCCTCGCGCGTCGGCTTGGCGGTGCCGATGTCCATGCCGCGATACACCAGCGCCGAATCGACGGAGATGATCTCGGCCGGAATGCGTTCCGCAATCGCCAGCGCGGAGGCGGTCTTGCCCGACGCCGTCGGACCCATGATGGCGACGGCCAGTGGTCTGGTGCTCATCTTATTGACCGCGCAGGAACAGTTTGTCGAGCGCGTTGATCTCCACCTGCACCCAGGTCGGCCGGCCGTGGTTGCACTGGTCGGCGCGTTCGGTGATTTCCATCTGCCGCAGCAGCGCGTTCATCTCCTGCAGCGACAGGATGCGGTTGGCGCGCACCGCCGTGTGGCAGGCCAGGGTGCCGAGCAGTTCGTTCTGGCGTTCGATCAGCACGCGCGAGCCGCCGAATTCACGTACGTCGCGCAGCACGTCGCGCGCCAGCGTCTGGGCGTCGGCGTTCTTCAGCAGTACCGGCACCGAGCGTATCGCCAGCGTGGTCGGCGACAGTACTGCGATGTCGAAGCCCAGCGCCTGCAAGGTCTCCTGGTGCTCTTCGGCGGTGCCCACTTCCACCGCGTCGGCATAGAAGGTGACCGGAATCAGCAGCGGCTGCACCTGCATGTCTTCGCCGGCGACGCGGCTGTCCAAGGCGCTCTTCAATTGTTCGTACAGGATGCGCTCGTGCGCGGCGTGCATGTCGACCAGCACCAGGCCCTTGACGTTCTGCGCCAGGATGTAGATGCCGTGCAGCTGCGCCAGCGCGAAGCCGAGCGGGAATTCTTCCTGCGCCATCGCGGCGGCCGAGACGCTGAAGCTGCTGGTCTGCGGCAGCGCCATGTCGGCGGCCGCGCGCTCACCGCCGCTACGCTCGCCGTCGCGGAACATGGCGCCGTATTTTTCGGTGCTCTGCGCCACGCCGCCGTCGGCGCCGAAGCGCGGACCGCCGTAGCCGGAGCCGAAACTTGCGCCCGCGCCGCCAAAGCCGCCGCCAGCACCAGCGTCGCCACCAAAGCCGGCACCAGCAGCGCCGCCGAAGCCGGCGTTGTTGCCCGCGCCATCCGCGCTGCGGGATCCGAACGGCGACGGCGAGAAGGTCGGCGTGTAGTCCGGCGCCAGCAGGGAGCCGAACGAAGCTTGCTCGCCGCGCCAGGCCGGCGTGGCGTTCAGGCTATCGGCCGCCGGCAGCGGCGACGGCACGCTGCCGTGCGCGGTGGCCGAAGTCTGCGACAAGGCCCGCTGCACCGCATGGAATACAAACTGGTGCACCGCGCGGCTATCGCGGAAGCGCACCTCAATCTTGGACGGGTGGACGTTGACGTCCACCAGCGCCGGGTCCAGCTCCAGCGCCAGCACATAGGACGGGAAGCGGTCGCCGTGCAGCACGTCCTGGTAGGCCGCCTTCACGGCGTGCACCAGCACCTTGTCGCGCACGAAGCGCCCGTTCACATAAAAGAACTGGCCGTCGGCGCGCGCCTTGGAAGCGGTCGGCAAGCCGGTGTAGCCGTGCAGGCGTAAAGGGCCGGCCGTTTCATCGATCGGCAAGCGCGCCTCGGCGAAGCCTTCGCCCAGGATGTGCGCGCTGCGCTTGGCCATTTCGCTCACGTTCCAGTGGTCGATGGTACGGCCGTTGTGCGTCAGCGAGAACGACACGTCCGGCCGCGCCAGCGCGATGCGGCGCACGACTTCGGCGCAGTGGCCGAATTCGGTCTGTTCGGACTTCAGGAACTTGCGGCGTGCCGGCGTGTTGAAGTACAGGTCCTGCACGTCGATGGTGGTGCCCAGCGCACCCGAAGACGGCGCCGGCGCGGCATTGTGCGAGCCGACGATTTCCCAGGCGTGCGCCGCATCGGCGGTGCGCGAGGTCAGCGTCAGCACCGCCACCGAGGCGATCGAGGCCAGCGCCTCGCCCCGGAAGCCCAGCGTGCCGACGTTTTCCAGATCGTGCAGGGAAGTGATTTTCGACGTGGCGTGACGCGCCAACGCCAAGGGCATCTGCTCGGGCGGAATGCCACGGCCGTTGTCGGTGATGGCGATGCGTTTCACGCCGCCTTCCTCCAGCCGCACGGTGATCTGCGTGGCGCCGGCGTCGAGGGCGTTCTCCAGCAGTTCCTTGACCACCGCCGACGGCCGCTCCACCACCTCGCCGGCGGCGATCTGGGAAATCAGCTGGTCGGGCAGGGCCTGGATAGGGCGGGGCGTGCGGGCGGAGGTGTCTGGGGCGTTCATCACGAGATTATAACTTGGGCGCTTCCCGCACCGGTATGGTGGCGTTGCACAGCTCCACGTAGTTGGCCGCGTACTTGTTCCACGGGCCGCCGCGATTGCGCTGCGCCTCGATCACTTTTTGATAGATCGGCGCCTCGCTGCGCATCACCTCCAGGTGGCTGCGCTCCGCTTCCGGCACCTCGGCCGCCAGCCGCACCGAGATGATCGGCGTGCGCGCCTCCTTCGCGCCGTAGAAGCCCATGGTATCGCCGCCGCGCGGCAAGGTCGCCAGCAGCGGCATGCCGGCCACCACCCGGCCCACCACCGTGATATTGCGGTCCAGGTGGCGCGGCGCGTGGCCGTTCACCGCGTACAGCTCGGCGCCGCTGCCGCTGTCGGTATCGTTGTCGCGGCCCACGCCGACCATGCCGTAGCAATGCGCCAGCCAGGTGGTGCCGGCCTTGGGATCGCGCCCGACCGGGAAGCCGTTCGAATGGCCGACCTGCGGCGCGTAGCCATCGAAGTCCTTCTGGCGCACGAAGCGCTTGTCGTTCGAGATCGGCACCGAGAACTCGCCCGGCACCTTGGCCTTGGCGCTGCCCAGCGATTTAGGATTGGTTTCGGCGTTCGGATCGCCCCACTGCGCCACGTAGTTGTCCTGCGAGCGGTTCACGGCCAGGCCGTCGAAATAGTGCTCCTGCACCAGCGTCTTGATGTTGGCGATGGCCTGCGGCGCAAAATCCGGCGCCAGCTCGATCACCACGCGGCCGGCCGGCAGCTCCATATAGAGCGTGTTCTGCGGGTCCAGCGGACGCCAGTCCGACGGCTTGGAAGTCTTGACGATCTCGCCGGCGCTGGCGCGCACCGGCAGGTCGGCCGCCATCGCCGGACCCAGAACCAATGCCAGTGCCGGCAGGGATAAAATACCTAAGCTGCGGGATAAAGCCATCCAAACTCTCCTCGGTTGATCGATGCCGCTGGGTGCGGGCGATGCGAGGATTGTAAACTGGATAGCGGCCGGCCGGAAACTGCCGCCGCACGGCGTCAGGTGGTGTATGATTCTGGCGCACACTTTATGGAAAGAATATGGATTTAATGCAATTTTTTGACATGATCCTGCATGTCGACAGAACACTCGAAGCACTGATCCTGCAATACGGAACGCTGATTTACGTTGTACTGTTCGCCATCATTTTCTGTGAAACCGGTCTGGTGGTCCTGTTCTTCCTCCCGGGCGACACGCTGCTGTTCATCGCCGGCGCCCTGTGCGCGGTGGGGGAAATGAACCTGCCCGTGCTGATGCTGCTGCTCACCTCGGCGGCCGTGCTCGGCAACACCACCAATTACTGGATCGGCGAAAAGGTCGGGCAGCGCGTGTTCACCCACGATTACCGCTGGCTCAACAAGGAAGCCCTCACGCGCACCCACGATTTCTTTGAAAAACACGGCGGCAAGACCATCGTGCTGGCCCGCTTCATCCCGGTGGTGCGCACCTTCGCGCCGTTCGTGGCCGGCGTGTCGGACATGACCCATGCCCGCTTCCAGCTGTACAACTTCACCGGCGCCATCCTCTGGGTCGCGCTGCTGACCACGGCCGGCTACTTCTTCGGCAACATCCCGATCGTGCGCGAGCACCTGACCGAGATCGTGCTGGTGGGCGTGGCCGTGGCGTTGGTGCCGATGCTGCTGGGCGGCTTGTATAAATTAACGCGCCGCATGCAAAATCGTTAAAAGCCGCTGAAAGCCGCATTCACCCACGCTGCGCGGCCGCCGCAGCGTGTAGATTCAGAAAGAAATTCACCGCGCGCGGCCATCCCTCCTCAAGTTTTTCCCTAAAGCATCCGTATACCAGACTGTAATTGTTACTTTCTGGATACCCATGCGCTCTCTCCTCCTCACCCTGCTTGCCTGCTGCTGCGTGGTTTCCGCAGTCAGCGGCGCAAACGATCCGCTGATTTCGCCGTCGGCGAAGTCGGCGCTGGGCGGCGCGGCGGGCGCAACCTCGTCCGGCTCTTCCGCCTCCTTGGCATCCGGCAGCGCCTCGGCCCCGGTGCGCAAGCTGACCGAGCGCGAAAAAGAAGCCCAGGCCGAGTCCGAGCTGTCGGCCCGCATCCAGGAGCGCCTGGCCATCATGCGCGCCAACCAGCAGGCGCGGGTGGCGGCGGCGGCCAAGGCCAAGAAGCAGGCCGAGGCCAAGGCGGCGGTGGTGGCGGCCGCGCCCAAGGTGTACAGCAATGTGTGGTCGTATGAAGGCGAGAACGGCCCGGCCAACTGGGGCACCATCAATCCTGCATGGGCCAAGTGCGGCACCGGCAACCGCCAGTCGCCGATCGACATCCGCGACGGCATGAAGGTCGAGCTGGAGCAGATCAACTTCGACTACCATCCCTCATCGTTCAATGTGACCGACAACGGCAAGACGGTGCAGGTGATGGTCGGCGGCGGCAACTTCATCACTGTCGGCAACCGCATGTATGAGCTGATCCAGTTCCATTTCCACCGTCCTTCGGAAGAGCGCATCAACGGCAAGGGCTATGAGATGGTGGTGCACATGGTGCACAAGGACGGCGAAGGCCGCATCGCCATGCTGGCGCTGCTGCTCGAACGCGGCAAGCAGCAGCCGGTGATCCAGACCGTCTGGAACAACCTGCCGCTGGAGAAGTACGACACCGCCGCGCCGTCGACCGTGCTCGATCCGATGGACCTGCTGCCGTCGCGCCGCGAATACTTCACCTTCATGGGATCGATGACCACGCCGCCGTGCACGGAAGGCGTGTTGTGGCTGGTGATGAAGGAGCCGGTGCAGGCGTCGCCGGCGCAGATGGCGTTGTTCAGCCGCCTCTATCCGCTCAATGCGCGGCCGGTGCAGCCGGGCGCCGGGCGCATCATCAAAGAATCGAACTAGCCCGTCATTCCCGCCTGCGCGGGAATGACGTTAAACGCTGATCGTATGCTTGCCGGTCCAGCTGGCGCCGGCGGCCAGCGGCTGCTGGTCGATGCGCGCCGGCTCGATGCAGACAAAGCGCAAATACTCCTCATCGGCCAGGTCCACCAGCGCGGCCGCATCGGCCTGGCCCGGATTCCATACCACCCATTCGCTGAAACCCTGCTGTTCAAGGCGTAGCGTGGCGTTGGCCGTGTTCAGCGTCAGGCCCGGCGTCGACTGGTACAGGCGGTCGTGCTTCTCGGTGAAATGCAGCGCCGGGAATTCCTGGGTGCTAGTGTTCTGATGGTGATCGGTGTACTGCTGGTGCTGCAGGCCGCTGATGCTGGTGGCATCGAGATGGCCGACATCGTAATAGGTGTGCAGCGCCACGCCGAACGGGAACGCCTGCTCGCCCGGATTGTGCGCCGTGAATTCAAAGGCCAGCGTGTCGCCGTGCAGTGTGAAGCGCAGCGTCAGCGCAAACGCGTGCGGCCAGGCTTGCGCGTGTTCCGCCGACAGGTCGCTCTGATCCAGGCTGAACTCCATGAACGAGCTGCCGCCATCGCCGCCGCTGTCGCTCAGGCGCCAGGTGCTGACGCGCGC
Organism: Duganella paludis; assembly: GCF_054461335.1. Taxonomy (NCBI): domain Bacteria; kingdom Pseudomonadati; phylum Pseudomonadota; class Betaproteobacteria; order Burkholderiales; family Oxalobacteraceae; genus Duganella; species Duganella paludis. Next base: position 1,988,473 of record NZ_CM136922.1, on the reverse strand, counting down.
GAAGCCGTGGCGCAGACCGGGGCCGCGCACATTAAACTGCGGGAAGATCACCGGCACGCCGCCGCGGATCGCCTTGCTGCCGTCGAGCGGCGTCTGCGAGCTGACGAACAGGCGCTCCTTGCCGTCGGCAGTCTTCCACGACAACAGATGAGCGCCGAACAGCGACACGGTCGCCTGCGCGCCATCGGCGGCGATGATCTGTACTGCCGGCAGGGCGCCGTATTCGGTCATGATTGCTACAGCCATGTCTGTTCCATTCAAATAAGCCGGTTCTTCGCCAGCGGTGGATTCTTCGCAAAATAGCGGCGTATGCCGGTGACGATGGCATCGGCCAGCTTGTTCTGGTAACCGTCGTCGAGCAGCTTGGCCTCTTCCTCCGGGTTGGAGATGAAGGCGGTCTCGATCAGGATCGACGGGATGTCCGGCGCCTTCAGCACCGCGAAGCCGGCCTGTTCGACCGAGCCTTTGTGCAGGCGATTGATGCCGCCGATTTCGCCCAGCACCGAGCGGCCCAGCTTCATGCTGTCGTTGATCTGCGCCGTGGTGGACAGGTCGAGCAGCACGCTGGCCAGCTGGCGGTCGTGGCTTTTGACGTTGACGCCGCCGATGGTGTCGGCCAGGTTTTCCTTGTCCGCCAGCCAGCGCGCCGCCGACGAGGTGGCGCCTTTTTCCGACAGCACGAACACCGACGAACCGCGCGCGGTCGGCTGCACGAAGGCGTCGGCGTGGATGGAGACGAACAGGTCGGCCTGCACCTTGCGGGCTTTTTCCACGCGGGTGCCGAGCGGTACAAAGTAGTCGCCGTCGCGGGTCAGCATCACGCGCATGTTCGGCAAGTCTTCGAGCTTGGCCTTGAGGCGCTTGGCGATGGACAGCACGATATCCTTCTCGCGGCTGCCGTTCTTGCCGGAGGCGCCGGGGTCTTCGCCGCCGTGGCCGGGGTCGAGCGCGATGGTGATCATGCGCACCATCTTGGCCGGCTTGTCGGCTTTATCGCTTTTATCGGCTTTTTCCGCAGGCTTGACCTGCGCCTCGGCGGTCTTGACCTCGTTGCGCAGTTCCGCGCGCGGCTCTGCCTTGAGGTCAGGCTTGAGCTGTTCCAGCTGTTCCTTCGGCGCGGCCGCCACGTCCGGCGCCGGATCGGACCAGTCGCCTTTCTCGATCATGGCGGCGATGGGATCTACCTGTTTGACCGGATACAGGTCGAAGATCAGGCGGTGCTTGTAGTTGCCGGCCGGCGGCAGCGTGAACACCTGCGGCTTGATTTCTTCCTTCAGGTCGAACACCAGGCGCACCACGTTGGGCCGGTTCTGGCCCACGCGCACCTGCTTGATGTACGGGTCGTTCGACTGGATCTTGGCCACCAGGCCTTTCAGCGTGGGATTGAGTTCCAGTCCCTCGATGTCGACCACCATGCGCTCCGGGTCCTTGACGATGAAGTGCGTGGCCTTGAGATCGGTGTCGTTTTCCAGCGTGACTCGGGTGTAGTCTTCCGCCGGCCACACGCGCACCGCGAGAATCTGCGCGGCGTTGGCGCGCAGGGGAACCGTCACCGACAACAGCAAGGTGGCGCCGGCCTTCAGGACGGTGCGGCGGCTTACATGTTGGGCGCGAATTTGAGGCGTTGAAGGCATGAGTTACCCAGGGCGGTAGACGCCTGCAATTCTACATCACGACCGTGGCCCGCCACAGTCAAAAACACGTTCAAATCAGGCGGTGGCAGCACGCCGTCGGCCTTTTCCGGCCATTCGACGATGCAGATGTTATCGCCGTTGAAATCTTCGCGGAAGCCGGCGTCGAGAAACTCCTCGGCGCTGGCCATGCGGTACAGGTCGAAGTGGATCACGCTCACGGTGCGGCCGTCGAGCTGGATGCTGTACGGTTCGGACAGCGTGTAGGTCGGACTTTTCACGGTGCCGACGTGGCCCGCCGCGTGCAGCAGGGAGCGGGTGAGGGCGGTCTTGCCGGCGCCCAGGTCGCCGTGCAGGTGGATCGCCAGGCCGGGCGCGAGCGCGCGCGCCAGCGCCGCACCGAGGGCGGCGGTGCCTTCTTCGTCGTGGAGATGGGCTGTGAAGTGCTGCATCAATTAGAATGTCATGTTGGCGTGAACGCCATTGTACCCGCCTACGCCTGTCAAGATAGCCAAGATGTCCCTGTCCGAAACCACATTAGCCGAACTCGCCCTCAGCATCAAGCGCTGGGGCGTGGAGCTGGGCTTTGCCGAAATCCGCATCACCGACGTCGACCTGACCCACGCCGAAGCCGGCCTGCAAGCCTGGCTGGACGCCGGCATGCACGGGGAAATGGACTACATGGCGGCCCACGGCATGAAGCGCGCCCGTCCCGCCGAGCTGGTGCCGGGCACCATCCGCGTGGTCAGCGCCCGCATGGACTACCTGCCGAGGGACACGGAAATCTCCGGCGAAGCGGCCGGCGAACACGATTGGCGCGCGCGCGAAGCGGCCCGCCTGGCCGATCCCGGCGCCGCCGTGATCTCGGTCTATGCGCGCGGTCGCGACTACCACAAGGTGCTGCGCGCGCGCCTGCAGCAGTTGGCCGACAAGGTAAAAGCGGAAATCGGCGACTTCGGCTACCGCGTGTTCACCGACTCGGCGCCGGTGATGGAACTGCCGCTGGCCGAAAAGGCGGGCCTGGGCTGGCGCGGCAAGCACACCTTGCTGCTGTCACGCACCGCCGGCTCCATGTTCTTCATGGGCGAATTCCTAGTCGACCTGCCGCTGCCGATCGACGCGCCGACCGGCGCCCATTGCGGCCAGTGCAGCGCGTGCATCACGGCCTGCCCGACGCAAGCCATCCTTGGGCCGGGCAAGCTCGATGCGCGGCGCTGCATCTCCTACCTGACCATCGAACTGAAAAGCGCGATCCCGCTGGAACTGCGGCCGCTGATCGGCAACCGCATCTACGGCTGCGACGACTGCCAGACCGCCTGCCCATGGAACAAGTTCGCCCAGCACGCCGTGCTGCCGGACTTCGACGAACGCCACGGCCTGGGCCAGGCCTCGATGGTCGAACTGTTCGCCTGGAGCGAGGAAGAATTCAACCGCAAGATGGAAGGCAGCCCGATACGCCGCATCGGCCATGAGCGCTGGCTACGCAATCTCGCGGTCGGCCTGGGCAACGCGGCGGCGGCCGGCGCGCAAGGCGATACCGCCATCGTGCAGGCCTTATTGACGCGGCGCGACGATCCTTCGCCGTTGGTGCGCGAACATGTGGAATGGGCGCTGGCCTGCCATTCACCCGCCGGCGGCTCGGTATAATTGCTAGGACAACCAGAGGAAAACGTCTTGTCCAAGTCCGAAGCCGAAACACCGCCGCCCTACCGCGAACTCTCGCCGCTGCGCCTGTGGCGCAACGGCAGCCGGCGCCAGAAGGCCTGCCTGTTCGGCGGCTGGCTGCTGCTGCTCGCGCTGTGCATGGCGCTCGGCGTCGGCATGGTGATCTGGCGCTGGTCCGGCCTGCCGGTGGAATTCGGCGGCGTGGTCATCTACCTGACGATCTATCCGCCGCTGCTGATTTGCCTGCTGCTGACGCTCACTCTCGGCTGGTGGTGGGGCGCCATTCCCGCCTATTGCGCCACGCTGTCGCTGGCGCTGTACGCCGGCATGCCCTTGCCGTGGGCGCTGCTGTTCGCGCTGGCCAACCCGCTGGGCTTCGCCATCATGGTGATCGGCTACCAGGCCATCGCCATGCGACGCGACCTGCGCGGCTTGAACGCCTTGCTGTTCTACGTGCAGCAGTCCTTCGTCGCCAGCGTGTTCAGCTCCAGCGGCGCGCTGATCTGGAGCTACACCAACCACTACGACCGCACGGACCTGTTGCCGGTGTGGCAGGGCTGGTGGCTGGGCGCCTTTCTGCAAAGCGTGTTGATCGTCGGGCCGCTGATGATGGTGCTGTGGCCGCGCGTGGAGCGCTGGCTGGCCGACCATCCGCAACTGATGCGCGACACGCGCACCCGCTCGCGCCAGTCGCTGCTTGGGCTGCTGGCGTCGGTGGCGCTGGGAGTGCTGGTCTACGGCTACGTCACCGTCGGCCTGGCCGAGGGCCAGCCGGACCGCGAGGCGCTGCGCCAGACCATGTGGATTTTCTATTGGGTGTTCGTGGCGATCGTGCTGTTTATGGCGTTCTTCGGCTACCAGCTGTTCGTGCACTGGCAGAAATCGCAGGACATGCTGCTGGCCGCGCTGCAAAAGCTGGCCACCACCGACGCGCTCACCGGCCTGCTGAACCGGCGCGAGGCCGACCACCGGCTGGCGGCCGAGTGGCAGCGTACGCTGCGCTCGGGCCACAGCACCGCCATGGTGCTGCTCGATATCGACCACTTCAAGCAGATCAACGACCAGTATGGCCATCCGGCCGGCGACGCGGCCTTGCGCCAGCTGGCGGGCGTGATCCGCGCGGTGATGCGCAAGATCGACTTCGCGGCGCGCTACGGCGGCGAAGAATTCCTGATCGTGCTGCCGGAAACCGGCACGCGCGGCGCCCATGCGTTCGCCGAACGCCTGCGCGAAGAGGTGGCTGCCGCTGTGGTCACGCACGACGGCGTCAGCTTCCAGATGCAGGTCAGCCTCGGCGTGGCGATCGCGCGCCAGGATGAAGCCAGCCATGAACGCTGGTTCACGCGCAGCGACCAGGCGCTGTACCGCGCCAAGCAGGGCGGCCGCAATCGCACCGAGCTTGATGAGATGGCGGTTGAGAAGCTGGTGTGAGTGGGCTACACTCGTTGGGTTCTTACCTTACAAAGGCCCATCGTAATGCAAACCATGCAAACTTCAATTAGATTCATCTCCCTGCTGGCCGGTGCTTCGCTTACCCTCGCCGCGCACGCAGTTTCCTTTGACGACTGGGCCGACAAGGTCGCCAACGCCAAGGTCCGCAGCGATCCAGAGCAGGCCACGCAGAAGCAGTACTTCGACGCCAAGGAGCAGGATGCGCTGGACCGCAAATTGACGCCGAACAGCGTGGTGTTCCGCGCCGCCGAAGTGGCCAACGCCAAGAAATCGCTGACGCAGCTGGCCAAGATGGACCAATCCAAACTGACGCCGCAGCAGCGCGCCAGCGCCGCCACCATCGCCTGGAGTTTGCAGGGCACGGTCGACGCCTATCCCTACCGCGACTACAACTTCGTGTTCAACCAGTTCACCGGCCTGCATGTGCAGCTGGTGAACTTCCTGTCGCAGCAGCATCCGATCCGCAACCGCCGCGACATCGAGAACTACCTGGTGCGCCTGAAGGCTGTGGCCGACAAGGTCGATACCGGCATCGTGCAGGCGCGCGGCGCGGCCGCCAACGGCATCCTGATGCCGACCTTTATCACCCAGGCCTCCATCGGCCAGCTCGATCGCTTCCTCGACGGCACGCCGGAGAACAATGTGTTCGTCGCATCGCTGGTGCAGCGCATGGGCGGCGTGAAGGAAGTCGGCGCGGAAGACCAGACCAAGTTCGCGGCCGACGCGCTGGCCATCGTCAAGCAGTCCATCATCCCGGCGTTCCAGCGTACCCGCACGCTGCTGCAGGAGCAGCTGCCGCACACCAACAATGACGCCGGCCTGTGGCGCCTGCCGCAAGGCGACAAGGCGTATGCCGTGGTGCTGCGCCAGATGACCAGCACCGACTACACGCCGCAGCAGATCCACGAGATCGGCCTGCAGGAAGTGGCGCGCATCGAGAAGGAGATGAACGGCCTGCTGGTGTCGATCGGTTACACCGAGGGCAGCATCAAGGATCGCATCGCCAAGCTGGAACAGGATCAGCAGCCGAAGGAAGCCGATCCGCGTCCGCAACTGCTGGTGCGCTATGAAGCGCTGCTGCGCGATTCCGAAGTGCGCGCGAAAGACCTGTTCGACAAAGTGCCGAAGGCGCCGGTGGTGGTCAAGCGCGAGCCGCTGTTCACCGAGAAGACGGCGGCGGCGCACTACACCGGTCCGGCCAAGGACGGCACCCGTCCGGGCATCTTCTGGGCGCCGATGCCGGGGCCAGTGTTCCGCGTCGTCGGCATGCGCACGCTGGTGTATCACGAGGGCGTGCCGGGCCACCACTTCCAGGTCGCGCTGCAACAGGAGAACGACGGCCTGCCGCGCTATCGCCGCGACCGCGTGTTCGGCGTCGGTTCGGCGTATGGCGAAGGCTGGGCGCTGTATGCCGAGCAGCTGGCGTCGGAGAATGGTTGGTATGGCGATGACGTGGTGGGCAAGTTGGGGCAACTGGACGCAGAACTGTTCCGCGCGCGCCGGCTGGTGGTCGACACCGGCCTACACGCGATGAAGTGGACGCGTCAGCAGGGCATCGATTACGGCATCACGCCGTCGGAAGTGGACCGCTACGTGGTGATGCCTGGTCAGGCTTGCTCGTACAAGATCGGCATGATCCGCATCCTCGACCTGCGCGCCAAGGCGCAGAAGGCGCTGGGTGACAAGTTCAACATCAAGGCCTTCCACAACACGGTGCTGGATACGGGCAACGTGCCGCTGTCGGTGCTGGAAAAAGTCGTTGACGAATGGATCGCCAAGCAGAAGGGCTGATAGCAGCTTAGGTAACCCGGTTCACTTCTTGGCTATTTAGTTTCAGTTTTCTCAGGAAGCTCTACCGGGTGCCGCTTGCCGTGGATTTTCCACAATGGATCTTGATGTGGATGGCCTCTCGGGTAGGTGACGATCCCCTTCGACCAGTACGCTCTCACTTCGTCTGGATTATTGGGGTCGTAGGGGTTGTCCGGGTCGTAGACATATTCAGGAGCGGCCGCGATCGCGGCTTCAATCTGCTGCTTTGAAAAAGTCGGAGTTGAAGTATTTTTGGGTGTCATATCGATCTCCATATCTGTAATTAGTAGGGAAGGGGCGACTCTGTCAATTCATCGTAGACGTCCCCTTAGGGTGAATCAAGCGAGTACAGGTTCGATGTTGGCTCCCGAGTAGCTGCGATGCTATTGCTGGCGTTGAAGATGGTGACGCATCTCATTTTCAGGATTAATCCGTCAGGCTGACCTTCCTGTCAGCAAGGCTGTCTAGCGTGACAATCCGTGAATTTTTCAAATGAGCAAGATGTTATGCTGAGTACGGAGGCCGGGTTCGGCCAGGAGCAGCCAGTCGTATAACTCTTTTACGCCAAATCCAGAGGTTAGATGTCCAGTACTATCAAAAGCATGCGGCCGACCGCCGTAGTGGGTACAACAACCAGCTTTTGGCTGCGCGTTGCCTGTGCAGGCGGATACAATTGTTGGGATACCAAACCCAATTCGGTTAGCCATGGCCAATAAGCAGAAACTAGATAAATTGGTAGCCCATACTTCGCATCTGCTAACGTCGTTTATTCAGCTTCGAGAGCGTTATGCGATGCTGCACCCGATGCTATTTGATGAGCGGGTGCCGTAGCAGTACGGAAGCTACAAACAGGCACACGGGTTCACCATCCTTAAATCTTCCCTGTTCCTCTCGTGTTGTCAGGACATAGCCAAGCTTACTAGCGATAGTTCCACCAAGGCTCCAAGCTTGAAGCGTTCGGTCGAAGAGCTTATGGACTCTGGAACGCTAGCGAAGTGCAAGGCACGGTACATTGAGGACGGTCCTATCTTCGATGGAGACGACAAACCCGATCCCTACTTGGTAGAAGTCTATAGGTCGATTCACGCATCGGAACGAGAGGCGCGTAGCAAAGATTTTGATTCAAAGTACGTGCAGCTATTAGCAGCATGGGAAGCGTTCTCAAATTCGCCCCTATCAAATTCTTTTCGTGTTGTACGCGACAAGGTGACGGCACACACGGAACTTAAAGGGGATGACTATAAACCTATCGACATCAGCACACTTGGCATCAAGTGGGGTAACTTGAAGACGGTTATATCCGAAATGCAGGTAATCGTCGAATTGCTGAATAACCTAATTCGGGACGCCGGGTTCGCATGGGAGTCCTTTGATGCAATGGTAGAGAGGGCGGCCCTCGGGTTCTGGTCCGACCGTGACCTCCCAAATCCGAAACGCCAACTGTAACCATACAGGTCCTTGACGGGGGCAGCTCGGGGTCCCTTGACGGGGTCAGCTCTGTCATTTGGACAGCCAGTACGAATCGTTGATCTTCATCAGTACTTGAAAAGGCTCGAATATGCGTATTGAGATTAGTCAAACAAATTGTTCTTGTGTCCGAATGACAGAGCTGACCCTAGTTCCTGCTGTTGACTTCCTGGCTATTTAGTTTCAGTTTTCTCAGGAAGCTCTACCGGGTGCCGCTTGCCGTGGATTTTCCACAATGGATCTTGATGTGGATGGCCTCCTGGGAAGGTGACGATACCCCTTGACCAGTAAGCTTTCAATTCGGTTTCGTTGTTGGGATCGTACGGGTTGTCCGGGTCGTAGATGTATTCAGGAGCGGCAGCGATTGCGGCTTCAATCTGTTCCTTAGTAAAGACTGGAGTTGAAGTATTTTTGGGTGTCATATCGATCTCCATATCTGCAAGAAATAATTCGTGCATCATCACCGACGGGTGTCCAAATCACTCAGATCACACGTCCATGCAGCAGTCCCAAACTACGTATGCGCAACTCAGTGTGGTCAGCCGACCTGTCTTCTTCAGAATCCATGGCATGATCAAAAATAGACTCGGCTTCCGTGAAGTCTATGCCGTGATGTTTCAGATTCAGACGCCGCTTGTTTTCGTCCCATGTAATCATGGTCAATTCATCGTAGCCGCCCATTGAGATGAATCAAGCGGGCACATGTTCGACATATCGCTTCCAGCGCAGCTGCGTCGCTACTGCTCGTGTTTAGGATAGATGATGTATTTCATTTTCAATATCAATCCGTCAGATTGACCTATGTGGCAGCAAGGTTGGTTAGCGTGACAATCCGTGAATTTTTCAAATGAGTGAGATGTTATGCTGAGTATGGAGGCCGGATTCGGCCAGTAGCAGACCCGCCTCGAAACTGAAAAATGGAATATGCGAATATGACGGGACTGGTAGCTGTTAAAGAATTTGGCAACCCATCGGCCTTTGCCTTTGTATGTCAGCATGAACCTATTCCAAACGAAAGAGGGCATGTATATGGGCGGATGTGCATCAAGTCGAATGAAAAAGTGCTAGGGGACTTTGATGAACCTGTTTGCATGCTAAATGTAACTGCCTCTCATCTTGAAGCGGTCATAAGTCGTCTCCCAGAGCTCGATACGGATATGTTTGTCGGGCAGGATGACCTAGCGGTATGGGGAAAAATTGATAAGTATCTGTATCTTGATGATGAAAGGTCCAATGAGGAACTTGCCAATGACTCTGAGCAGTTTTCCAAATTCGATTTTTTAACCAACGGCGGAGAGTCCTTCGACGACTCGAAGTCTTTCATTATCCGAGAAGGTAGCCGGGTCCGGATTCTTTTTGTTCAAGGTAATTCAACGGTAAGCTGCATGAGCGTGCACACTGATTTGTTCAAAGAAACCGTGCAAGCATTTTTGGAATGGATAAATACCGGCGGAAAATAGCCTTTTAATGATGAGGGTCCGCAGGAGTAAGCCGCCGGCGATGGGAGAGGAAACGATCTGGGTATCTACAAAAACTTTGGCGGTTGCTCGCTACTATGACTACTGTAATCTTGCGCCTATCTATCTCTCTTATTCTTACTGGGATCTTGGTATCGTGCGTGCCAATGCGGCATATAGAACATCTGCGGCCGGCAGTCAGCGGGCTCATTGTCGAGGATGAAAAACCAATTCCCGGCGCTGTGCTCTTTTTGGCAAAATTCCCGGGGCACAATCAACCTTGCGCTGACGTCGGCGAAGTCGTGCCGGTTTCGCCGGAGGGTAATTTTTCCTTGGCAGCGGTTCAAGAGGACAAGCTCACGGATTCATTGATCAATCCGGCCGCAGTGCGCGGGCAGCTCACCGTTTTATGTATTCGCCACCCCAGGAAGGGCGTGCTGATCGGAGTGTCTATGATGATGAAGCTGAACAATCCAGTATCGCTGCACCTCGCCTGCGATGTGGCGCGCCCGCATAGCGGCGGCATGGGGCCGCACACTGTATCGAGCATGCTCGGGCAGCCTCAATACTGCGAGGCCAGCGCGAGCAATTAGCTTTTCATGATGTACGGCGCGCACTGCGCAGCAGGAGGAGGGCGGTGGCGCCCCATACCAGCAGCGTAGCGGCCGAGGCTTCTACGCCGTAGGCGCCGCCGCTCAGCCATTCCGGACCGGGCATGCTGACTTGCAGCCAGCCGCGCGCCGCGTGGCCCGAGACCGGGACGGCGAAGATGCCGTCGTACAGGTAGTTCCAGCCGAAGTGCAGGCCGATCGGCAGCCACAGGCGGCGCGTCAGCAGGTAGCTGGCGCTTAAGGTCAAACCCGCCACGCCGGTGATCACCACGCCCAGAATGCTGACATGTTCGTTCGGCAGGTGCGCCACCGCGAATAGCAGGAAGGACGCCCCCAGCGCGATGCGTGTGCCCCAGCGTTGTTCGGTGATGCGGAACAGCGCGGCGCGGAAGATCAGTTCTTCGAAGATGGCGACCATTACCTGCTCGGGTAGGGTTTTGAGTGCGATGGTCCAGCCGTTGCTGCCGGTGACCACGAAGGCGCCGGCCAGCGCCAGCAGGCCTGCGACGGCCAGACCGAGGATCACGCCCAGTGCCACGCCGGCGCCGGTTTCCCGCGCGGCGCCCGGCACGGCCAGTTCCGTCAGCGCACGCGGTGGTTCAGTGCGGCGCACGAAATAGCGGTAGCTCAGCACACTCATGGTGGCGGCCAGCAGGAAAGTCCAGCCGCCCACGCGCAAGGGCTTGGGCACCAGGATGTCGGCCAGGATCATGGTGATGGTGATCGGCGCCAGCACCGCGATCACGCCGATCAGCATGCGGGTGACGGGATGCGCGAACAGACGGCTGCGCCAGCCCGCGGCGGGCGACGTGATGTGTGACTGGGCGGTGCTCATGGTTGCTCCTGTTGCTGGTCCGGGTTGGTGAGGGCGGCGCGCGCGCTGCGGATGCGTGCGCCGAATGATTGGGTTTCCAGGGCTGCGATGGCGGCAGCCAGGGTGTCGGAGAGGGGATAAGGCAGGTCGCGGTCCAGGCTGTCGGCGGCGGCGCGCGTGGCTTGCCAGCACAGGCGCAGTCGCGGCAGCAGGGTCTGGCCCTGCGCGCTAAGGCGGATCACTTTTTGGCGCGCATCGTGGGCGCCGGGCGCGGCTTCCAGCAGGCCTTCGCGGATCATCAGCGCCACGGTCTGGGTGGCGGCTGGCTGGGTGATGCCTGCCGCTTCGGCGATCTGGCCCACCGTGCGCGGCTCGCCGCCCTCCAGCGCCCGCATCACCGGCGTGTAGCGCGGCCGGTAGTCGATGCCCGCGTCTTCATAGGCGACAGCGACCGCGCCGTCCAGCAGGTCGATCAAATGACGTAATTGGGTGCCGAGTCCTTGTCTCATGCATTGAATGTAACACAATGCATAAGCGCTTATGGAATATTTTTATTTCAGCAGGCCGGCCAGTTCGACGGCGGTTTTGACGTGCATCTTGTCGAAGATGTGGGCGCGGTGCACTTCCACCGTGCGCATGCTGATGCCGAGCTGGTCGGCCACCACCTTGTTCATTTTGCCGGCCAGGATCAGGTCCAGCACTTCCCGCTCGCGCGCCGAGAGCGTGGCCAGGCGGGCGTGGACGGCGGCGTTTTCGCCGGCGCGGCGCGAGCCGACCAAGGCTTCCTGCACCCGGTCCATCAGCTGGTTGTCGTTGAACGGTTTTTCGAAGAAGTCGAAGGCGCCGCGCTTCAGGGTGTCCACCGCCATCGGCACGTCGCCGTGGCCGGTCAGGAAGATCACGGGCATGCGCTGCGCCAGGCCGCGCGACAGCAGTTGGTCGAACACGGCCACGCCGTTCATGTCTGGCATGCGCACGTCGAGCAGCACGCAGTCGCCGTTGGCGTCGAAGGTGCCGCTGCCGATCTGTGCCAGGAAGTGCAGGCCCGATTCGTAGGCGCGCGCCGGAATGGACCGCGAGGTGGCCAGCCAGCTCAGCGAGTCGCGCACCACGGCTTCATCGTCGACGATATGCAGCATGTTCTATGTCTCCTGTTCGTTTGCCGCCGTTGCGGCCGGCAGCACGAAGGTAAATATGGTCCCGCCTTCGGGATTGGCGCGGAAGGTCAGCGCGCCACCGTGGAATTCTATCGCAGTGCGGCAGATGTTGAGGCCCATGCCCATGCCTTCGGCCTTGGTCGAGAAGAACGGCGAGAACAGGCGCTGCGCGACTTCGTCCGGAATGCCGTGGCCCTGGTCGATCACCGCGACGCTGACCTGCGCGGCGGCGACGTCGTGCGTGGCCACCACTTTCAGCACGCGCCGTGGCGACGGCACTTCCTGCATGGCTTCGATGGCGTTGCGGGTCAGGTTCAGCAGCACCTGCTCGATCATCACGCGGTCGGCGCGCACCGGCGGCAGGTCGGTCGGGATCTCGGCGCGGAAGGCCACGTGGCTGTGGCGTGCCTGCAGTTCGATCAGCGCGCGGATGCCGTCAAGCAGCGAGGCGATGGCCACCTGCTGGCGCAGCGGTTCGCGCTGCTTGACGAATTCATGCACGCTGCGGATGATCTGACCGGCCCGTTGCGCCTGCGCGCCGGCCTGTTCCAGCGCCGGCTTTAGGATCTCGCAATCGACCGGGCCGTCGCGCTCCAGCAGATTGAGGGCGCCGGTGGTGTAGCTGGAGATCGCCGCCAGCGGCTGGTTCAATTCGTGCGCCAGCATCGACGCCAGCTCGCCCATGGTGGCCAGGCGCGCCGAGGCCTGCAGCTTTTCCTGCTGCTGGCGGTTCAGTTCCTCGACCCGCTTGCGGTCCGAGATATCGAGGATGGACCCCATCCAGCCGGTCTGCTTGCCGTTGTTGTCGACCAGCGGCGCTTCGAACACCAGCACCGGCACCTGCTCGCCGTTGGGGCGCTGGAAGATGGTTTCGAACTGCGGCGTGACCTTGCCCGCCAACACCGAGGCGAGGCGGGTCTGGTATTCCGACATCGCCTCCGGCGCCCAGTAGGGCATGGGTGGCAGCCTGCCGACGATCTCTTCTTCCGGGTAGCCGGTGATCTGGCAAAAGGCCGGATTGACGTAGGTGATGCGGCCTTCGAGGTCGCGCGCGCGCAGGCCGGTCACCAGCGAGTTCTCCATCGCCGTGCGGAACAACATCTGCTGGCGCAGCGCGCCTTCGGCCGCCAGTCGCCTGGAGATGTGGCCCCACAGCGCCACTAGGCTCCACAGCAGGCCCAAGGACAGCACGATCACGGAGCCCACCAGCAGGTTGGGCAGCAGCTTCGGTGCGCTCTTGACGCTGTCGGTCACCAGTGTGACCGAGGCGCCCGGCAGATCGAGCGCGCGCTTGTGGGTGTAGACGCCGTGTCCCGGACCGGCCGCCGCGCGCCGCGCCAGCACGTTGTCGTCGCGGTCCACCAGCGTCACCTGGTTGTCCTGGGCGAACCACCACGGCACCATTTCATCGAGCAGGGCGCTGGCCTTGAAGGTGGCCACCAGGCCGCCGAGGTAGTCGTCGCCACGGAACAGCGGCACGTGATAGTCCATCAGCACCGCCGAAGGCGCGGCCGACTGCGTGGCGGTTTGCGATTCCGGCTGGCTGTACATGGGCCGGCGAGTCTTGCGCGTGATGTCGGCGGTGTTGGTCGAGGCCGGCGTCAGCTGCACCGGATTGGCCAGCGGATCGCTGGTGGCGGCCAGCGACCCGTCCGGCTTGAGCCACACCACGCGCACTAGTTCCTGGCCGTTTTTCAGCATGCGCGCCATGCGCTCGTGCAGTTCGGCCGGCGCCAGGCTGCCGGCGGCGATTTCCACGCCCAGCGTGCGCAGGCTTTCCTCGTCGCGGCCAAGCTGGAAGCGGATGGTCTGCTCGACCCACAAGGTGTCGGCGATCAGTTGTTCCTGGCGTTCGTTGCTTTCCATCTGGCGCGCCTGCCACGGCAGCCAGATCAGGATCGCCAGGAAAAACAACACCAGCATGATGGGCAGCAGCCAGCGCAGCGAGGTGCTGATGTTCAGGCGGCGGCGCGCGCCTGGCGCGCTGGATTGGGATGAGGTCATTCTATGAGAGAGCTTGCTTGTGTTGCCGCTATGCGCAACAATCATTCAAAATAAGAACAAGTGTAACTTTAAACTCAACTGGAGACCCCATGAAACTGAAACACGTACTGCTCGCCCTGAGCGCCGCCCTGAGCTTCAATGCCTATGCTCAGGCGCCGATCGTCATCAAATTCAGCCATGTGGTTGCCACCGACACGCCGAAAGGCCAGGCGGCGGAGCGCTTCAAGCAATTGGCGGAGAAGGCCACCAACGGCCGCGTGAAGGTCGAAGTCTATCCAAACAGCCAACTGTACAAGGACAAGGAAGAACTGGAAGCGCTGCAATTGGGCGCGGTGCAGATGCTGGCGCCGTCGCTGGCCAAGTTCGGCCCGCTGGGCGTGAAGGAGTTTGAAGCGTTCGACCTGCCGTTCATCTTCCCGTCCAAGACGGCGCTGTACAACGTGACCGAAGGCGAAATCGGCAAGTCGCTGCTGAAGAAGCTGGAACCGAAGGGCATCACCGGCCTGGCGTTCTGGGACAACGGCTTCAAGGTCATGTCGGCCAACAAGCCGCTGCGCGTGCCGGCCGATTTCAAGGGCCTGAAGATGCGCATCCAGTCGTCCAAGGTGCTGGACGCGCAGATGCGCGCGCTGGGCGCCAACCCGCAGGTGTTGGCCTTCTCCGAGGTGTACCAGGCGCTGCAGACCGGCGTGGTGGACGGCACCGAGAATCCGCCATCGAATATGTACACCCAGAAGATGCATGAAGTGCAGAAGTACGTGACCGTGTCCAACCACGGCTACCTGGGCTACGCGGTGATCGTCAACAAGAAGTTCTGGGACGGCCTGCCGTCGGACATCCGCGCCGCGCTGGACAAGGCCATGAAGGAAGCCACCACCTTCGAGAAAGCCATCGCACAGCGTGACAACGACCTGGCGCTGGAAGCCATCAAAAAGGCCGGCAAGACCGAGATCTACACCCTCAGCGTGAAAGAGCAGGCCGAGTGGCGCAAGGCCCTCCTTCCGGTGCACGAGCAAATGGAAGGCCGGATCGGCAAGGGCCTGATCTCCGCCATCAATAAAGAAGCTGCAAAATAAGCAGCCTGCGGGGCCGGCCTGACGGTGCAATGCCGGCCGGTCCCGCTTACATCTTCCTCCTGGAGACATCCATGAAATTCCTCGATAAACTCGAAGAATGGCTGATCGCGTCCCTGATGGGTGCGGCCACGCTGCTGATCTTCGTCGCCGTGCTGCACCGATACCTGTCCGGCTTGCCGATCCCCGGCGTACAGGACTACCTGATACAACTCAACACCAGCTGGGCCCAGGAAGCTTGCATCTACATGTTCGTGTGGATGGCCAAGTTTGGCGCGGCCTATGGCGTACGCACCGGCATCCACGTCGGCGTGGACGTGCTGATCAACCGCATGAGCAAGCCCTGGCACAACAAGTTCATCATCTTCGGCCTGCTGGCCGGCGCCGTGTTCACCGGCATCGTCGGCACGCTGGGCGCCAGCTTCGTCTGGGAAATCGGCCATACCGACCAGACCTCGGCCGATATGGAAATGCCGATGTGGATTGTCTACCTGGCGGTGCCGGTGGGCTCCTACCTGATGTGCTTCCGCTTTTTGCAGGTGATGGTGACGTTCATCCGCACCGGCACGCTGCCCAAGCACGACCACTCGCACGTCGATGGGCTGGAAGATGAACTCTCTGCCCAGCAGAAAGGAGCGCAACCATGAACTCCCTGATTATCTTCGTCCTGCTGCTGGCGCTGATGTTGACCGGCATGCCGATCTCGATCTCGCTGGGCCTGACGGTGCTGACTTTCCTGTTCACCATGACCACGGTGCCGATCGAATCGGTGGCGCTGAAGCTGTTCACCGGCATCGAGAAATTCGAGATCATGGCGATTCCGTTCTTCATCCTGGCCGGCAATTTCCTCACCCACGGCGGCGTGGCGCGGCGCATGATCAACTTCGCCAGTTCGATGGTGGGCCATTGGCACGGCGGCCTGGCGCTGGCCGGCGTGCTGGCCTGCGCGCTGTTCGCGGCGGTGTCCGGCTCGTCGCCGGCCACGGTGGTGGCGATCGGTTCCATCATCCTGCCTGCAATGGTGCGCCAGGGCTATCCGAAAAGCTTCGGCGCCGGCGTCATCACCACCTCGGGCGCGCTGGGCATCCTGATCCCGCCGTCGATCGTGATGGTGATGTACTCGGTCACCACCAACACCTCGGTCGGCAAGCTGTTCATGGCCGGCGTGGTGCCGGGCATCATGCTGGCCTTCTTCCTGGGCCTGACCACCTGGTGGCTGGCGCGCAAGCACAAGTACCCGCGCATGGCCAAGGCCAGCTGGGGCGAGCGCTGGGCCACCTTCCGCAAGAGCGCCTGGGGCCTGGCGCTGATCGTGGTGGTGATGGGCGGCATCTACAGCGGCACCTTCACCCCGACCGAGGCGGCGGCCATGGCGGCCGTGTACGCCTTCATCATCGCCGTGTTCGTGTACAAGGACTTGAAGCTGCGTCAGGTCGGCAAGGTGCTGCTGGATTCGGCGGCGATGTCGGCCATGCTGCTCTACATCATCACCAATGCCGTGCTGTTCTCGTTCCTGATGACCAGCGAGAACATCCCGCAGGCGATGGCGGAATGGATCACCGGCCAGGGGCTGGGCGTTGTCACGTTCTTGTTGGTTGTCAATATCCTGCTGCTTTTGGCGGGTAACATCATGGAACCGTCGTCCATCGTGCTGATTATGGCGCCTATCCTGTTCCCGGTGGCGATGAAGCTGGGGATCGATCCGATCCACTTCGGCATCCTGATCGTGGTGAACATGGAAGTCGGCATGTGCCATCCGCCGGTGGGGCTGAACCTCTACGTGGCGTCCGGCATCACCAAGATGGGCATCACCGAGCTGACCGTTGCCGTGTGGCCATGGCTGCTCACCATGCTGGGCTTTTTGATATTGGTCACATACATACCACAAATTTCCTTGTGGCTCCCAAATTTAATTTACTCTTAAAGTAGTCTGTCATGGCGTTGTAAAAAAAGTGGAAAAAAGCCAAAAACATACGTTATGATGGCGTCGCTCTCAGGGATACGTGCATAAGGATATGCAGCCCGGTAGCAAAGAATTGTAAGTGGGGAGTGTGTATAGAAACGGTAATTAAATACCGGCACTAGATCGAGGAGACACACGTTTTACAGAATGTTGCTGTTATAGGCTCTGCAAGCCGCCACAAGCGCGCTACGGAACCAGGCAAGCGACCGGGAACGTGAAGCAGGATTTGAAAACGCACCAGACGGTGCGTTTTTTTTTGGGCCGCGGCATTTACAATGCAATCGACGTGGTTTTTGGTTGTAGTAGCAACGCAACAAAATGGTGCGTTAAGACAACTAAATTACAAATGAAGTACTCTTTTGGTGCATACAACTGTGATGAAAATACAACAGGGCAGCGAGCATTTTTCCGGCGTGGTGTCGCTACCATTCGGAAAGCTGGGTATCCGGACCGGCGTCGGGGTGGTGAACGAGCTGTGCTACCTGCCGCCCCATTTTGAGGCAAAAACGCCGACGGACGCGACGGCCGAGCTGGTCGCCTACCAGGTCGAGCAATATTGCGCCGACGCCGATTACCGCTTTACGCTGCCGCTCAAGCACGTCGGCACCGAATTCCAGCGCAAGGTATGGGACGCCATCAGCTCCATCCCGCGCGGCGGCATGCGCACCTATGGCGAGCTGGCCAAGTACCTTGGTTCGGCGCCGCGCGCGGTGGGTCAGGCCTGCGGCGCCAACTGGTTCCCCATCGTCGTGCCATGCCACCGGGTGACGGCAGCAGGCGGCCTGGGCGGCTTCTCCAACAGTGACGATCCCAACGGCTACCTGCTGGGCGTGAAGCGCTGGCTGCTGGCCCACGAAGGTTCGAGCGAATACGCATGGCAGCAAACAACCTTGCTCTGATCGACGAGTTCTGCGACAGCCTGTGGCTGGAGGACGGGCTGTCCAAGAACACGCTGGAGGCCTACCGGCGCGACATGCGCCTGTTCGCCACCTGGCTGGAGAAAAAGCGCACCGGCGTCGACGGCCTGCTGGCGGTGCAGGCGCACGATATCGAAAGCTATATCGCCGCGCGCCACGAGCAGGGCAAGGCCACCTCGTCCAACCGGCGGCTGTCGGTGATCAAGCGCTTTTACCAGATGCTGCTGCGGCAGCGCCGCATCGAGGCCGATCCCAGCCTGAAGATGGCCTCGGCCAAGCAGCCGCAGCGCTTCGTGCACACGCTGAGCGAGGCCCAGGTGGAAGCCCTGCTGGCCGCGCCCGACATCAACACCCCGCTGGGCCTGCGCGAGCGGACCATGCTGGAGTTGATGTATGCGAGCGGGCTGCGGGTGTCCGAGCTGGTCGATCTCAAGCTGCTGGAGCTGAGCCTGAACGATGGCGTGCTGCGCATCACCGGCAAGGGCGCGAAAACGCGCCTGGTGCCCTTCGGCCAGCAGGCGCGGGTGTGGATCGAGCGCTATATGAAGGAGGCGCGCGGCGTCATCCTCAACGGCCAGCAGGACGACGCGCTGTTCGTCACCGGGCGGGGCGGGGCCATGACGCGGCAGATGTTCTGGGTCTTGATTAAAAAGCATGCCCTGAAGGCCGGCATCACGGCGCCGCTGTCGCCGCACACCATGCGGCACGCGTTTGCCACACATTTGCTGAACCACGGCGCCGACCTGCGTGTTGTGCAATTGCTATTGGGGCACTCCGATATTTCAACCACGCAGATCTATACCCACGTCGCGCGCGAGCGTTTGAAGCACTTGCATGCGCAACATCATCCTCGTGGTTGAGCAACTTCGGTCATAATGGGGGCTACGCAAGGCAACGCTTTTAGAAGGAGCAGCAAATGGCAAAGACAAACTTCGCATACGAAAAGCGGCAGCGCGAGTTGGAAAAGAAGAAAAAGCAGGAAGAGAAGAACCGGCGCAAGGCCGAGTTGAAGAACAATCCGGGCCTGGCCCAGGATGGTGAGGAAGATCTCGCCGAGGGCGAGACCTCCGGCCTCACCCCCGACGAAGAATAAAACCGGGGTCAGTTCTGCCAATCGGACACGAGCTCTACCGTAGCGATCGCTACGGTAGAGCTCGTGTCCGATTGGCAGAACTGACCCCGGTTTATATCAGGCGACTTCGGCCTGTTCTTTTTTGACTTCGTGCAGCGCGGGCTCTTCTTCGTGATTGCGCTTGAAGTAGCGCGCGCAGCGTTTGCCCAGGCGGTCCAGGTAGGTGTAGGCCACCGGCACCACCACCAGCGTCAGCAGGGTTGAGGTCAGCACGCCGCCGATCACCGCGCGGCCCATCGGCGCCTGCGTTTCGCCGCCATCCCCCATGCCGATCGCCATCGGCAACATGCCGAACACCATCGCCAGCGTCGTCATCAGGATAGGGCGCAGCCGCACCTGGCCCGCGCTCATGATGGCTTCGTGCTGGCTCTGGCCTTCGCGCTGGGCGTGGTTGGTGAAGTCCACCAGTAGAATGGCGTTCTTGGTGACCAGTCCCATCAGCATGATGAAGCCGATCACCGAGAAGATGTTGAGCGTGCTGCCGGTCACCAGCAGCGCCACCAGCACGCCGATCAGCGACAGCGGCAGCGACATCATGATCGCGATCGGCTGCAGGAAGCTGCCGAACTGCGAAGCCAGCACCAGGTAAATGAAGATCACCGCGATGCCCAGCGCGATCATGGCCGAGGTCATCGACGTCTCCATCTCCTGCGCGTTGCCGCCGACGTCGAAGCGCACGCCTGCCGGCAGTTCGATTTCCTTCATGGCTTTCTTGACGTCGCTATCGACGTCGCCGCCCGGACGGCCTTCGGTGCTGGCGTACACCGCCACCCGGCGTTGCAGCGCCTGGCGTTTGAGCACCTGCGGGCTGAAGGCCGGCACGAAATCCACCACTTGGCGCAGCGGCACCATCACCGGACGGCCATCCGGCCCCAGCTTGCTCGACGCCAGCGACAGGTCGGCCAGGTCGGTCACCTTTTGCCGGCCCGATTTCGGCAGTTGCACGTTGACCTCGTAGTTCTGGCCGTCCGCCGCCAGGAAGTGCGAGGTGGTGTCGCCCGCCACGAACGGCCGCAGGGCGGCGCCGATCTGCTGCGTGGTCAGGCCCAGGTCGCTGGCCAGCTCGTTGTTGATCTTGATGTTGGTCGATGGGTTGGCGCCTTCCTGGCTGTATTCCAGGTCGACCAGGCCCTTGATCTTGCGCATCTTGTCCATCAGGCGGTGCGCCACGTCGTCCAGCTTGCCTTCATCGGTGCCGAGGATGGCGATGAAGATAGGCTTCATGCCGGCCGTCAGCGTGATGCCGGCGATCTTGTTCAGGCGCGCGCGGATCGCCGCTTCCATCTGCTGCTGGGTGCGGCGCTTGTGCAGCTTGCGGTCGGTCAGCTTGAGGTCGAGCTGTGCCGTGTTGCGGCCGTCCCAGGTGCCGACCACGGTGATCACGCGGTCGATTTCCGGGAACTCCTTGAGCGCCGCTTCCACCTGGTGGATCTTGTTGTCGGTGTAGTCGAGGCTGGAGCCGACCGGGGTCTTGATCAGGAAGTTGACCCAGCCGTTGTCCTGCTCCGGCATCATCTCGCCGCCGATTTTCGGCACCAGCAGGATGCTGCCGGCGAACAGGCTGAAGGCCAGCAGCAGCGTCATTTTCTTCCAGCGCAGCGCCAGTCCCAGCACCTTGCCGTAGACCACGTGCAGCCATTCGATGCCGCCTTCGAGCCAGTGCATGAAGCGGCCCAGCCATGGCAGGTATTTGAAGCGGTCCTTGACCGGGTCCGGCCACACCGACGACAGCATCGGGTCCAGCGTGAAGGAGACGAACAGCGACACCATCACCGCCACCGCCACCGTAATGCCGAACTGCAGGAAGAAGCGGCCGATGATGCCGTCCATGAAGGCCACCGGAATGAACACCGCCACGATGGCGAAGGTGGTGGCCATCACGGCCAGGCCGATTTCGTTGGTGCCGTCTTCGGCCGCCTTGCGGTGGTTCTTGCCCATGCCGAGGTGGCGCACGATGTTTTCGCGCACCACGATGGCGTCGTCGATCAGCAGGCCGATGCACAACGACAGCGCCATCAGCGTCAGGAAGTTGAGCGTGAAGCCGAAGGCCTTCATGGCGATGAAGCTGGCCAGCACCGAGATCGGCAAGGTCAGGCCGGTGATGATGGTCGAGCGCCACGAGTGCAGGAAGAAGAACACGATCACCATGGTCAGCACCGCGCCTTCGAAGATGGTCTTCTTGACGTTGTCGAGCTGCGCCTGCACCTTGGTCGATTCATCGTTCAGCACTTCGACCTTGATGTCGGCCGGCAGCGTTTTCTTGAGGTCTTCCGCAACCTTCTGGATGCGGCGGCCCACTTCGACCACATTGGCGTCCTGCACCTTGGTGATGTCCAACGTGACCGAGCGCACGCCGTTGATGCGCGAGATCGACAGTTCTTCCTGCGCGCCGTCCTCCACCGTGGCCACCTGTTCCAGGTAGACCGGGCCGTTGGCGCGCCGTGCGACGATGATCTTGTTGAAGTCGCGCGGGTCCTTCATCTTGCCTTCGACGCGCACCAGTCGCTCGCTGGCGCCGTAGCTGATGAAGCCGGCCGGCAGGTTGGTGTTGGTGTTCTGGATCGCGTTCAGCACCTCGTCCACGCCGACCGCTTGCGCGGTCAGGTCGTTGGGGCGCAGCTGGATCAGGATCTGGCGCGCGGCCATGCCGTTGATGCGCACCTGGCCGACGCCGGCCACGCCCTGGAAACGCTTGGCGATGACCTGATCGGCCATGGTCGAGAGGTCGCGCAGCGAATGCTCGGTGGCGGACAGGCCGATTTGCGCGATCGGGCGGGCGTTCTCGCCCTCGAAGCGGATGATGAACGGGTCCTTGGCTTCGCGCGGGAAGCGTGGCCGCACTTGCGCCACCTTGTCGCGCAAGTCCTGCATGGCGCGGTCCATATCGGCCGACAGTTCGAAGTCGATGTAGACGCCGCCCCGGCCTTCCCACGAATTGGAGCGCAAGGTCTTGATGCCGCTGACGGTGTTGACCGCTTCTTCGATCGGGCGCGTGATGTCGTTTTCCACCGCTTCCGGCGAGGCGCCCGGATACTGCACCTCGATGGCGGCGCCGGGAATCTCGACATTGGGCATGGCTTCCAGCCCCAGGCCGCGATACGAGAACAGGCCCAGCACCATCAGCGCCACCATCACCATGGTGGCGAACACCGGGTTCTGGATACTGACTTTAGTCATCCACATGATCAGCCCTTCGCCGCGTCGGCGGATTTAGCCAGCGCCGACGGCGTCGACGCTGCGGCTGCGCCCGGCAGCTTGACCAGCGCACCGGGCTTCAGGCGGTCCAGGCGCGAGACGATCACGTGCGCACCCTGCTGCAAGCCTTCCACCACTTCGGCGTAGCCCTCGTCCTCGTTGCGCAGGCCCAGCTTGACCGGCTGCGACACCAGCGTGCCTTTCTCGACCTTATAGACGATGGACTTGCCATCCTTGTCGGTGCGCAGCGCGGCCAGCGGCACGATGGGCGATACCGCCGAACGGTCGGTGACGATGCTGCCCTTGGCGAACATGCCGGCGCGCAGCGCGCTGTCGTCGTTCTTGACGGCGATGTAGACCAGCATGGCGCGCGAGCCGGCCTCGGTGGCCGGATTGATGCGCGCCACCTGGCCGTGGAAGTCGCGCTGGGCATAGCCGTCGACGCGGAACTTGACGTCCTGGCCGACTTTCACGCGCGGGATTTCGGAAGCCGGTACCTGCGCTTCCAGCGTCAGCTCGGACAGGTTGACGATGCTGTAGACCGGCATGTCCGGCGCCAGCTTCTCGCCGGCCTGCACGTGGCGCTTGCTGATGACGCCGGCGATCGGCGCCTTGATCACGCCGTCGTTGAGCGCGATGCGGGCGATCTCGACCATGGCGGCCGCCGACTTGACGTTGGCGCGCGCCAGGTCGACCGTGTTCTGGGTCGAGTCGTAGGCGTTCTGGGAAATGTATTTTTGCGTCAGCAGGGCCTTGCTGTTGCCTTCGTTCTTGGTGGCCATGGCGAACTTGGCCTGGGCTTCGTCGAGCATGGCCTGCTGCTGTTGCAGGCGCGCGCGCAGGTCGGCCTGGTCGATGCGGGCCAGCACCTGGCCGGCGCTGACCGCCATGCCTTCCTGCAGCGTGGTCGCCTCCACCACGCCCGAGACCTTGGACTTGATGGTGGCGGAACTCAGGGGCGCCAGCGAGCCGGATAAGGGCAAGCTGACCGCCAATGAACGGGCGTCGACGGCGGCGATGTCGCCGGTCGATAATTCGAAGACGTCTTGCTTTTCTTTGGCCGCCGCCGCGTTGGCGGGCGCCGCAGGTGCAGCCTCCGGCTTGCCGCGCAGGACGGTCCAGCCGCCACCGGCCACGGCGATCACAATCAGGATGGCTGCCGGCGCGCGCCAGCGAGGCTTGCGGACGGTGGGCTGGGTGTATGGGGGCAAGGTTTCTAGTTTCATATCGTTCTTCTACTCAGGGGATTGCGCATGTTGCCACTTTAGGAATTTACAAGTGTGGCGACCAGCGAAATGCGATGAGCGGTGCAAAAGCACGCCTGAAATGCAGAAAAACGAGACCAGAGGGAAATCAGAACATGCGCAAACGCACTAATACCTGGCCGTGGTCGGACGCGTCCGGCTGTTGCGGCTGCAGATGGCCGTTCAGGTAGCTGACGTTGACCACCTCGCCCAGCTGGTGGCGCGAGCCCGGATGGAACTCCTCCGATACCAGCACGTGGTCGATGGTGGCGTGGCGGCCTTCGTGGGTGATGGTGTAGCCGCCGTCGCCGCGCTGTTCGCGGCCCGATTGCAGGTGGCGGCAGTCGAAGAGCTGGCCGTGCAGTTCCTCGCCCGGCTCGCAGGCGGCGCCGGCGCCCATGACGATGGTGGTGGTGACGGCATCGACCGTGTCGTTGAAATCGCCCAGCACCACGCGCGCACGGCGCTGTTGCTGGTCCATGGAGCTGAGCAGGGCGCGCAGCGCCACCGCCTCGGTGCCGCGTCGGATCAGCGAGCGCAGGTTGGCCTGGGCGTGCAGCATGGGCGCGTCGTTGCTGTCGGCGCTGTCTTCGTTGCGGTAGTCGGGCCGCTTGGACTTGAGGTGGATGACGATGACGTCGACGATTTTCTCGTTCGGCAGCACCACCTGGGCGTGCAGCGGCGCGCGCGCGAAGCGGTCGGCGTCGCGGCTGCCGTCGGGCAGGGCCACGCCGTCCGGGAACATGATGTAGGCTTGCGCCGGGCCGGCCAGCGGCAGGCGCGTGATCAGCGCCACTTCGGGCGTCAGGCGCGGCGCGCCGGTGACGGGATCGGGCGGCGGCTCGAAGCCGGCCAGGGTGGCGTCGCGGTAGCGGCGGCTCTTGGCCAGCACGTCGCGCAGGGCCGCCAGCGAGAAGATTTCCTGCAGGCCGATGACGTCGGCGTCGAGCTCGTCGAGCTGCTGCGCGGTCCAGGCGACTTTCGCTTCGTACCCGGCCTCGGTCAGGGGCGCCAGATTGTCGTACAATTTCGCCCCAGGCTGGGAAAGATTGCAAACGTTGAAAGTGGCAAAGCGAATTTCCTGCTGCATAATGGACAACTCCCCGATCTCACCATGGCTAAAAAAGAGCATATCTCCGAAACCCCGGCTACCCAGTTGCTGCGCAAGCACAAGGTGGCGTTCACCGAGCACCCCTACGACTACGAGGAGCACGGCGGCACCGGCGTGTCCTCGCGCGAGCTCGGCGTCGACGAGCACCACGTGGTCAAGACGCTGGTGATGCAGGACGAAGCCGCTAAACCATTAATTGTGCTGATGCATGGCGATTGCAAGGTGTCGACCAAAAACCTGGCCCGCAACATCGGCTGCAAGTCCGTCGAACCGTGCAAGCCGGAAGTGGCGACGCGCCACAGCGGCTACATGATCGGCGGAACCTCGCCGTTCGGCACCAAGAAGGCCATGCCCGTGTACGTAGAGGATAGCATCCTTGCGCTGGAAACGATTTATATCAATGGTGGCAGACGCGGTTACCTGGTCGGCATCAAGCCGCAGGTGCTCACCGAGCTGCTCAACGCCAAGGCGGTACACTGCGCTCTGGCCGAGTAGGGCGCGGCAGTGTATAGTCCTTGGCCGCCTTTTCGGCCATAACAAGAACCTGAGGAAAAGATGAATACAGTTTGGATGACCGTGGCCGCTTACCTGATCGGCTCGATCTCGTTTGCCGTTGTCAGCAGCAAGTTGTTCGGCCTGGCCGATCCCCGCACCTACGGCTCGAAAAATCCCGGCGCCACCAATGTGTTGCGAAGTGGCAACAAGGCTGCGGCCATCGTCACCCTGCTCGGCGACGCCTTCAAGGGCTGGCTGGCGGTGTGGCTGGCGATCCATTTCCAGGAACAACTGAACGTCGGCGACGGCACCATCGCGCTGGTGGCGATCGCTGTCTTCCTCGGCCACCTGTGGCCGGTGTTCTTCCGTTTTGTCGGCGGCAAAGGCGTGGCGACGGCGGCCGGTGTGCTGCTGGGCTTGAATCCTTGGCTGGGCGTCGCCACCTTGGTGACTTGGATGGCGGTTGCGTTCGCTTTCCGCTACTCGTCGCTGGCGGCGCTGATAGCGGCCCTGTTCGCACCGTTTTATTATGGACTGTTGTTTGGCGTGGAACCGCAGCTGTTCGCCGTGTTCGCCATGAGCGCACTGTTGATTTTCCGTCACGCAAAAAATATCTCCAACCTGATCGCAGGCAAGGAGAGCCGCATCGGCAGCAAGAGCAAGGATGCGGCCAAAACGAAAGGCAAATAAATGGCTACTCCGCTGAAAATCGATTTCGTCTCGGACGTTTCCTGCCCGTGGTGCGCCATCGGCCTGAAGTCGCTGGACAAGGCGCTGGCCGCCATCGGCGACGAGGCCGAAGTGAGCATCCACTTCCAGCCCTTCGAGCTGAACGCCGGCATGCCGCCGGAAGGCCAGGACATCGGTGAGCACCTGAGCGAGAAATACCATTCGACGCCGGAGCAGCAGCAGCAGGCGCGTGAGATGATCCGCGCGCGCGGCGCCGAGGTCGGCTTCGATTTCGCGATGGACAAGCGCGGCCGCATCTACAACACCTTCGACGCCCACCGCCTGCTGCATTGGGCCGGGCTGGAAGGCAAGCAGCGCGCGCTGAAGGAAGCGCTGTTCAAGGCTTACTTCACGCAGGGACTGGACCCGAGCGCGCACGAAGTGCTGATCTACATGGCCGGCGAAGCGGGCCTGGACAAGGAGGCCGCGCGCCAGGTGCTGCATTCGGGCGAATACGCCAGCGAAGTGCGCGAGGCCGAGCAGTTCTTCCAGCGCCACGGCATCAACTCGGTGCCGGCCGTGATCATCAACGAGCGCCACCTGATTTCCGGCGGCCAGCCGGCCGAGGTGTTCGAGCGCGCGTTGCGCGAGATTATCAGCAAGGCATAAAAAGTCGCGGGCGGATGCTCTTGTTTTGCTATAAACTCCTTGGGTAAAAAGATAAGACTCTTGTCAATTACTCAGGGAGGCCCATGCTGGCTGTAGAAAACGTACATCCGCTGATCACCGCGCGTCCGCTGGCAGACCAGTTCCGTCTGGCCGCGCTGCATCGTTATCACATTCTTGACACCCCGGCCTGCGAAGACTTCAGCTTTCTGACCGAGCTGGCGGCCAAAGTGTGCGCCGTGCCGTACGCTTTCATTTCGCTGGTCGACGCCGAGCGCGTCTGGATCAAATCCTGCACCGGCCTGCAGCTGGGTGAACTGCCGCGCGGCGAGAGCTACTGCTCGCTGGCCGTGCTGGGCCAGGCCGCCACTGAAATTCCCGATCTGAGCGAAGACCCGCGCACCGCCGGCATGGCGCTGACCGTGGGCGAGCCGCATATGCGCATGTACAGCAGCGTGGCGCTGACCTCGTCGGACGGCCACGCCATCGGCACCCTGTGCGTGATGAATACGCGTCCGGGCGGCCTGGACGCCGAGCAGCGCACCATGCTGACCAGGCTGGCACGGCAGGTGATGGCGCTGATCGAATTGCGCGCCAAGGAAAAAATGCTGGAATCGACGGTGCACGAGCTGGAACTGCTGGCCACCACCGACGAGCTGACCGGCCTGCACAACCGTCGCTCTCTGCTGCATCGCCTGAAGTTTGAAGTGGCGCGCTCGCGCCGTTTCCGCTCGCCGCTGTCGGCGCTAATGATCGACATCGACCACTTCAAGAAAGTCAACGACGAGCATGGCCACGTGGTGGGCGACCAGGTGTTGGCCAACGTCGGCCGCCTGTTGCGTGAGAACGTGCGCGTGATCGACATGCCGAGCCGCTACGGCGGCGAAGAGCTGTGCGTGCTGCTGCCCAACACGCCGGTGGAGGGTGCCTGCAAGCTGGCCGAGAACCTGCGGCTGAAGATCGAGGCGCAGCTGCACAGCGCCGGCGCGCGCCAGTTCCAGGTCAGCGCCAGCATCGGCGTGGGCATCTTCAACCATATGGAAATCGACGACGCCGAAAGCCTGCTCAAGCAGGCCGACGCCGCGCTGTACCGCGCCAAACACGCCGGCCGCAATCGGGTGGAGTGCGGCGACGCATAACAGGGAGAGAGTCATGCCTACCGCCAGCTGGAATGGCGTCGTCATCGCGCAGGCGAACGACGACGAAGTGCAAATCGTTGAAAACAACGTCTACTTCCCGCCGTCGAGCGTGAAGCGGGAATACCTGCAGCCGAGCAGCCATACCTCGCGCTGCCCGTGGAAGGGGCTGGCCAGCTACTACTCGGTCAATGTCGATGGCAAGCTCAACGAAAACGCGGCGTGGTACTACCCTGAGCCATCCGAAAAAGCGGCGCAGATCAAGGACCACGTGGCGTTCTGGCGCGGCGTGGACGTGCAGCGCTAGTTGGACAACATCACCCACAGCATCATCGGCTTCGGTGTTGGCGAGCTGGTGCACCGCAGCTTGCCGGCGGAGGTGGACGCCTTGTCGCAGCGCGTGCGGCACCGGCTGCTGCTGGTGTCGTGCGCGCTGGCCAGCAATTTTCCCGATCTCGACCTGTTCTTGACCAAGCTGTTGCCCGATCCGCTGGGCTACCTGCTTAACCATCGCGGTCATACGCATACGGTGCTGTGGGCGGTGCCGCAGGCCTTGCTGCTGGCGGCCTTGCTGTGGCTGTGCTGGCCGTCGGCACGGGCGTTGCTACGCGCCAGCCGGCCGGCGCGGCTGGGACTGGCGCTCAGCATCGGCTGCGGTTTCGCGCTGCATCTGCTGATGGACTACACCAATTCCTACGGTGTGCATCCGTGGTATCCGTTCGATGGGCGCTGGTTCTATGGTGACATGGTGTTCATCGTCGAGCCGCTGTTCTGGGTGGCGATCGGTGTGCCGATGTCGCTCATCATGCGCTGGCGCCTGTTGCGGATGGGCGGGCTGTTGATCCTGTTCGCGGCGCTGGCGGTTTTTGCCGCGCGTGGCTATCTCGGCGTGGTGTCGCTGGTGGCGCTGTTGCTGATTGCGCTGCTGTGCGGCGCTGCGCAGTGGCGCGCGGGCCAGCAGGGACGCGGCGGGCTGCTGCTGGCGCTGGGTGTCAGCGCCGCCTTCATCGGCGTGCAAGCGGCGGCCGGGCAGGCGGGGCGGAGGCAGATCACGGCGGAATTGCAGCGCGCCAATCCCGCATCGCGGGTGTTGGACGTGGCGATGACGGCGTTTCCGTCGCAGCCGCTGTGCTGGAGCTACGTCAGCTTTGAGACCGATGGCGCGCAGTACCGCTTGCGGCGCGGCGTGACCAGCCTGGCGCAGGTCGTTTGTCCGGCCGGCTTATCGGTGCCGCCGGAGACGGTGAGCGGCAGCGTGCAGGAACTGCGAGCGCTCAAGGCCGGCAACTGCCAGGCCGACGCCTGGCTGCGCTTCGCCCGCATGCCGCTGCTGGCGAACGGCGCGCTCTCCGACTATCGCTTCGCCAGCACACCGCGCGGCAACTTCACCACCTTGCACATCGATTCTGCCTCCCCATGCCCGGGCGGCGTCCCAACATGGAGCTACCCGCGCGCCGACTTATTCGGGGTCAGTTCCGACATTCGGACACGAGCCCAACCGTAGCGGCCGCTAGGGCTGGGCTCGTGTCCGAATGTCGGAACTGACCCCGAATGCTGAGCCCGAATGTCAGCTGTGGTCGGTGGAGAGGGCGAGGTCCAGCCACTCTGCCATCTCTTTTTCCACGAACAGGTTTTTGGCGCGCACGCGCTGTACCGTGTCCGAGCCCAGTTGCAGGCGTACCGGCGGTTTGTCGCTGTTGGCCAGTTGCAGCAACGCGCTGGCCAGTTTGACCGGGTCGCCGGGCTGCGCGTGGTTGGCGTCAGCCGCGAAGTCGCGCATCGCGCCCACTGTGGCAGCGTAGGCGTCGATGCGGTCGCGCGTGGCCACCAGCGAACTGCTGTCGAGGAAGTCGGTGCGGAAGAAGCCAGGCTCCACTACCGTCACCTGAATACCCAGTGGTTCCAGCTCGATCGCCATCGCTTCGCTCAGGCCTTCCACCGCAAACTTGGTCGAGCCGTACACGCCCCAGCCCGCATACGAGGAATAGCCGCCCACCGACGAGATGTTGATCACGTGGCCGCTGCCCTGGCGCCGCATCGCCGGCAGCACGGCGCGGCTGACGTTGAGCAGGCCGAAGACGTTGGTTTCGTACAGCGCGCGCACTTCCTCGGCGCTGGCTTCTTCCACCGCTCCCAGCAGACCGTAGCCGGCGTTGTTGACCAAGACGTCGATGCGGCCGAAGCGGGCGATCGCCTGCTGCGCGGCGCTGACCGCCTGCGCTTCCAGCCGCACATCCAGGCGCAAGGCCAGCAGATTCGGATGCTCGCCCAGCGCGGCGATGACGGTTTGCGGATCGCGCGCCGTCGCCACCACCAGGTCGCCGCGCTGCAGCGCTTGCTGCGCCGTCAGTACGCCGAAGCCACGCGATGCGCCAGTGATGAACCATACTTTTTGTGCGGTGCCGGTCATGATGTGTTTCCTTTCGAGGTAGAGTTGATGGACGCAAGTTTAGGCCCGCATTACCTGCTACACTAGCCATAGGAAAGCTGTTTGATTTTCACCTTTTGGTTGCTAATAACATGGACAAGGCCCGGGTCGTCAGTTTGTTTATCGGCGTGGTGCGCGCCAAGAGTTTCAGCCAGGCGGCGGTCGATGCCGGCCTGACGCCGCAGGCGGTGAGCAAGGCCGTGCGCCAGCTGGAAGAGCATCTCGGCGTGCGCCTGTTCCATCGCACCACGCGCAGCCTGAGCCTCACCGACGAAGGCGCGCGCCTGTTCGAGCTGGCCAATCCCGGCCTGCGCCTGCTGGACGAGGCGCTGGACCAGATCCAGAGCAGCCGCCTGGAAATGGACGGCCTGATCCGCCTGGCCGCTCCTATGTCGATCGGCAATGCCATCATCGTGCCGCTGCTGCAGCAGTTCCAGCAGCGCTATCCCGGCGCCCATTTCGATATGCAGCTCGACGACCATTTCACCGACCTGGTCGAAAGCCGCATCGACGTCGGCTTCCGCGCCGGCAGCCCGCCCGAGCGCAACCTGATTTCCCGCAAGCTCGGCGAGATCACCCTGCTGACCTGCGCCGCCCCCGCGTATCTGGCATTGCACGGCACGCCGAAGAAGGTGGCCGACCTGGCCGGCCACCGCTGCACCGGTTTCCGCCAGCCGAATACCGGCCGCCTGCTGCCGTGGGAATTCCAGGTGGGCGGCGCCACCGCCTATCAGGATGTGCCGGTGGTGGCGAGTTTCAATACGGTGGAAGGGGAGTTGACGGCGGTGCTGAACGGCATGGGCATCGGTCAGATGCCGGTGTTTATGATCGAGCGCGACCTGGCCAGCGGCGCCTTGGTCCCTTTGCTGACGACCACGGCCACCGCCAATAACGGCGTGTTCATGTATTACCAACAACGCACCCAGATGCCGCTGCGGGTGCGCCATTTCATCGATTTCGCGTCCGAGCACGTGCCGCTGCGGCTGCAGGCGCAGCGCGCCGCTGTCAATGCAGCGAAAGTCAGATAAAAGCAATTAAAGGTGCGCGTGTGCACGGAAACGGTGCCTCAGGCGTTGTACTGTGTGGCTACTTCGCCACAAAAGCGCCTAGAATCAAGCTGTATAGGCTGCTTTCTGCCTATTTGGTTGGCACAACAATTGCATTGCCCTCCAGAAAGGACGATGATCGATTTACATGGAGGCTGTTATGAATACCGCAACTGAACAAGAAAACAAAACCGTTGTACACGAATCGTCGGCCGATGAGCATCGTCTGCGCAGCGAGCGCATTGCCGCCCGTGGCGTCAGCCTCGGCAAGGGCAAGGCGAAGTATCTGATCCCGCTGGTCGGCCTGGCGGTTCTGGCCGGCATGGCTTTCGCCCAGGCCTAGGTTTAAATTTAAACCACCTTCAACTCGTCCAGCGGCCAGCGCGGCCGCACGTTGAACGAGTAATCTTTTTTCGCAGCGTCCGGGTTGATCATCAAACGCATGGCCCCGGCGAAGGCGATCATTGCGCCGTTGTCGGTGCAGAATTCAAGTTCAGGGTAATACACCTTGAACTTTTTCTTGGCCGCCGCCGCGTTCAACGCGGCGCGCAGCTGCGCATTCGCGCCGACGCCGCCGGCGATGACCAGCCGCTTCAAGCCCGTATGCTTGAGTGCGGAGACGCATTTCGCCGTCAACACTTCCACGATCGCGTCGACGAAACCGCGCGCGATGTTGGCCTTGTCCTGCTCGCAGATATTGGCGACTACCTGCTCTTCGTGGTTCTTCACCACCGTCAGCACCGCCGTTTTCAGGCCGGAAAAGCTGAAGTTGAAATCCTTGGTGTGCATCATCGGACGCGGCAGCTTGTAGGCCAGCGGATCGCCGAACTCGGCCAGGCGCGAAATCGCCGGGCCGCCCGGATAGCCCAGGCCCAGCAACTTGGCCGATTTGTCGAAGGCTTCGCCGGCCGCGTCGTCCAGGGTCTCGCCCAGCGGTGTGTATTGGCCGACGCCATCCACCCGCATCAGCTGGGTGTGGCCGCCCGAGACCAGCAGGGCGATGAAGGGAAACTCCGGCGGCTGCGTCGCCAGCAGCGGCGACAGCAAATGGCCTTCCAGGTGGTGCACGCCGAGCACCGGCTTGTCCAGCGCCAGCCCCAGGCTGCAAGCCACCGACGAGCCGACCAGCAGCGCGCCGGCCAAGCCCGGGCCTTGCGTGTAGGCGATGGCGTCGATGTCGGCCGGCGTCTTGCCGGCCTGTTTCAGCGTTTCTTCCAGCAGCGGAATGGCGCGGCGAATGTGGTCGCGCGAGGCCAGCTCGGGCACCACGCCGCCGTATTCCTCGTGCATGGCGACCTGCGAGTGAAGTGCATGGGAAAGCAGGCCGTGTTGCGTGTCGTACAACGCAAGGCCGGTTTCGTCACAGGAGGATTCAACGCCAAGAACGATCATGGAAGCAGCACAAATCAAAAGGGGAATCCGCCATTGTAATGTAAACCGCGTACAAGCATGCACCAGCGCAGCTCCGCCGCGCACTGGCCGGGTGCGGATTTTGGCCGGATTTTGCCAAACGGTCAGATTTTCGATGGCATCGCTCTTGCTAGATGACGGGCTGGGAGGGAGCCATGGATAAACACTGGAAACTGGTCTGCAAACTGAAGGACGTGCCGCTGGAGCGCGGCGCGCGGCTGATACCGCGCGGCCTGGCGTGGCAGGAGCTGCCGGGCGTGGCCTTGTTCCGCACGGGCGAGGAAAGCGTGCATGCCGTGCTGGAATGCCGGGGTGTGGACCCGCGCTGCAGCAACGCGCGCCGCTATTCGGTCAGGGTGGAGGGATGCAAGGTCTATCTGGACCTGGATGAACTGAGCGCCCCGGCCAGCAAGGCCGAGGCGGCGCTGGCGGGGCAGTTCGGCGTGGCCACCAGCATGGTGGCCTATTGCTACTGATCAGGGACGGTTCAGCAGCTGCTTGTGGGCGTCGCGCAGCATGGTTTCGGTGGTGTCCCAGTCGATGCAGCCGTCGGTGACCGAGCAGCCGTAGACCAGCTGGCTCAGGTCCGCCGGGATCTTCTGGTTGCCGCCGACGATGTTCGATTCAATCATTACGCCCACCAGCGACTTGTTGCCCTGGACGATCTGGTGGATCACATCGGCCATCACCAGCGGTTGCAGGTCCGGCTTCTTGTAGCTGTTGGCGTGCGAGCAGTCGACCACCAGGTTGGCCGGCAGCTTGGCCTTGGCCAGCGACTGTTCGGCGATCGCGATCGACACCGAATCGTAGTTCGGACGGCCGTCGCCGCCGCGCAGCACCACGTGGCCATAGGCGTTGCCTCGGGTGCGCACGATCGATACATTGCCCTGCGCATTGATGCCCAGGAAGGAGTGCGGGTGCGCCGACGACAGGATGGCGTTGATGGCGATGCTGATGTCGCCGTCGGTGCCGTTCTTGAAGCCGACCGGGGTCGACAGGCCGGACGACATTTCGCGGTGGGTCTGCGATTCCGTGGTGCGGGCGCCGATGGCGGTCCAGGCGATCAAATCGCCCAGGTATTGCGGCGAGATCGGGTCCAGCGCTTCGGTGGCGGTCGGCAGGCCCAGTTCGCACACGTCCAGCAGGAACTGGCGCGCTTTTTCCATGCCGACGTTGACGCGGAACGAGTCGTCCATGTCCGGGTCGTTGATATAACCCTTCCAGCCGGTGGTGGTGCGCGGCTTTTCGAAATACACGCGCATCACCAGCAGCATGGTGTCGGCCACTTCAGCCTGCAAGGCTTTCAGGCGGCGCGCATAGTCCAGGCCGGCCACCGGGTCGTGGATCGAGCAAGGGCCGACCACCACGAACAGGCGCTTGTCCTTGCGGTCGATGATGTTGCGCAGGGCTTCGCGGCCCTGCATCACGGTCTCGGAGGCCAGGTCGGTCAGCGGCAGCTTGCTGTGCAAGGCTTCCGGCGACGGCATGGGAGCAAACGAGGTGACGTTGACGTTTTCGATGTCTGGGGAAATCATGATCTCTACTGTGGTATTCATTTCGGGGGACAGATAGTGTAGCCGAAATGCAGGCTGGTGGTTTAAGCTGAGGGCATGACCACACTCCAATCATTCCCAGCCGCGCGTTTCATCAAAGAAATCGGACGCGGCAAGAACGGCGCCCGCAGCATGAACCGCGACGACGCCCACGACCTGTATCAAGCCATGCTGGACGGCCGCGTGTCCGACCTGGAACTGGGCGGGATTTTGCTGTCGATGCGCATCAAGGGCGAATCGGTGGAGGAGATCGCCGGCTTCCTCGATGCGGCCGAGGCCTGCTTCGAGCCGTTCAATGCGCCGCCCGGCCAGTTTGCGCCGGTGGTCATTCCGACCTACAACGGCGCGCGCAAGATGGCCAACCTGACGGCGCTGCTGGCCCTGCTGCTGGCGCGCGAAGGCGTGCCGGTGCTGGTGCACGGCGTGGCGACCGACCTGGGCCGCGTGGCGACGGCGGAAGTGCTGGCCGCGCTGGGCGTGCCGGCCGCGCGCCATCGCTCGGAGGCGGAGGAGGCCATGTCGCAGGGCAAGCCGGCCTTCATCACCATCGAAGCCATGGCGCCCAAGCTGGCGCATATGTTGTCGCTGCGCCGCATCCTCGGCGTGCGCAACTCGACCCATACGCTGGTGAAGATCATGCAGCCGTTAGCCGGGCCGGCGCTGCGACTGGTGTCCTACACCCATCCGGAATACCTGGAGATGCTGGGCGAATACTTCACCACCGCCGCCCTGCACGAGCGCGGCGACGCTTTCCTGATGCGCGGCACCGAAGGCGAGACGGTGGCCAACGCCAACAAGGCGCAGCAGATCGACTGGTTCCACGGCGGCCTGCGCACCACGCTGGTCCCCAAGCAGACGCAGGTGGGCGAGTTGCCGCTGCTGCCGGAAAACAAGGATGCGGCCACCACCGCCGCCTGGATACGCTCGGTGCTGGACGGCGAGATGCCGGTGCCGCCCTCGATCGCCGAGCAGGTGGCGCAGTGCCTGCTGGTGGCGCGCACCGTGCAGTCGCGCCAGCATGTCAGCGAGCCGATCGAGTAACTAGAGTAGAATCTCGCCCCTTTACGTCATTCCCGCGCACGCGGGAATCCATGCTGAGCATCCAAGCCAGCGTTGTATGGATACCCGCGTGCGCGGGTACGACGGCTAGCTAACTGACGGGAATGACATGGCAAAGTTTGATGTAGCGGTAATCGGCGCGGGCGCGGCCGGCATGATGTGCGCAGCGACGGCGGCCCAGCGCGGACTGCGCGTGGTCCTGATCGACCACGCGACCAAGCTGGCCGAGAAGATCCGCATCTCGGGCGGCGGGCGCTGCAACTTCACCAACGTCAACGCCGGGCCGGCCAACTTTCTGTCGGAAAATCCCCATTTCTGCAAGAGCGCCTTGTCGCGCTACACGCCGGCCGACTTCGTCGCGCTGGTGAAGAAACACCGCATCGGCTACCACGAGAAGCACAAGGGTCAGCTGTTCTGCGACGATTCCGCCGAGCAGATCATCGAAATGCTGAAGGACGAATGCGCCGGCGGCGACGTGCACTGGCGCATGCCGTGCAAGGTCGACAGCCTGGAGCAGACCGCCGACGGCTTCGTGCTGCACACCGACAGCGGCGAACAGATCGAAGCGCCGAGCGTGGTGATCGCCAGCGGCGGCCTGTCGATCCCGAAGATCGGCGCCACCGATTTCGGCTACCGCGTCGCGGCCCAGTTCGAGCTGCGCATGGTCGAGCCGCGTCCGGCGCTGGTGCCGCTGACCTTCGACGCCCAGCAGTGGGCGCCGTTCGTGGAAATGTCCGGCATCGCGCTGGAAGTGGATGTCGAGACCGGTTCCCTGAAAGGCCGCAACCCGAGCGGCGCGCGTTTCCGCGAAGACTTGCTGTTCACCCATCGCGGCCTGTCCGGCCCGGCGATTCTGCAGATTTCCTCCTACTGGCAGCCGGGCACGCCGATCGTGATCAACCTGCTGCCGGAACTCGACGTGGCGGCCACGCTAATCGAAGGCAAGGGCACCATCAAGAAGCAGCTCGGCAATGTGCTGTCGCAATGGCTGCCGACCCGCCTGGCCGAAGGCCTGCTGCTGGCGCACGGTTTTGCGCTGGACGCGCGCCTGGCCGACATGCCCGACGCGCAACTGCGCAAGCTGGGCGCCCTGATCAACCAGTGGACCATCACCCCGAACGGTTCCGAAGGCTACAAGAAAGCCGAAGTCACCCGTGGCGGCGTCGACACGCGCGAGCTGTCGCAGCAGACCATGATGGTGAGCAAGGTGCCGGGCCTGTACTTCATCGGCGAGGCGGTGGATGTGACCGGATGGCTGGGCGGCTACAACTTCCAGTGGGCCTGGGCTTCGGGAGTGGCGGCGGGCCAGGCGGTCTGATATAATGGCTGTCTGCACCGTGTTGTTTTTCCTGTGAAAGCCGCATGTCTGGCTGTGTCCGATAGCCTGTGACTTCCATTTTCTGGAAAAAGCTGCTATAGTCTCTGTCTCCCTATAACCTCCAACGGTTTGAATTTTTACATGACCACTATTCGCCTTAAAGAAAACGAGCCGTTCGAAGTCGCAATGCGTCGCTTCAAACGCACCATCGAAAAAACCGGTCTGCTGACCGAACTGCGCGCACGCGAGTTCTACGAGAAGCCAACGGCTGAACGTAAACGCAAGCTGGCTGCCGCTGTCAAGCGTCACTACAAGCGTATCCGCAGCCAGCAGCTGCCGAAAAAACTCTTCTAAGATTGTCGACGCAGGCCAACCTGGCGCATGCCGGTTGTGTTCGCGGCATCTAAGAGATACCCGCTCCGGCCTTTATGGCTGCGGCGGGTTTTCGCATTTTTATTGCATTATTTTTTGAAAGAAACGCCATGGGCTTGAAAGATCAAATCACCGAAGACATGAAAAACGCCATGCGCGCCAAGGAAGCCGGCCGCCTGTCGACCATCCGTCTGATCCTGGCGGAAATCAAGCGCAAGGAAGTGGACGAGCAGATCCAGGTGAGCGACGAGCAGACCGTTGCCATCGTGGAAAAAATGATCAAGCAGCGCAAGGATTCGATCACCCAGTTCGAAGCCGGCGGCCGCGCTGACCTGGCCGACATCGAAAAAGCCGAACTGGTGGTGCTGAGCGCCTACATGCCGGCCGGCCTGTCGGACGAGGAAATCGCCGCTGAGGTTGCTGCCGCCGTGGCCGCCTCGGGCGCCGCTGGCCCGCAGGACATGGGCAAGGTCATGGGCATCGTCAAGCCGAAGCTGGCCGGCCGCGCCGACATGACCGTGGTCTCGGCCCTGGTCAAGAAGGCCCTGTCGCCTGCTTAACGCCACACCGATGTACCACGCCGCCATGGTTTGATCCGCATCAAGGCGGATCGGTCATGGCGGTATAGCCTGATCAATAACAAGACCGTCCAGCCCAGTGATCCCACAATCCTTTATCGCCGATTTGCTGAACCGCGTCGACATCGTCGATGTCGTCGGACGTTATGTGCAGCTGAAAAAAGGCGGCGCGAACTTCATGGGCCTGTGCCCGTTCCACAATGAAAAGTCGCCCAGCTTCACGGTCAGCCCCACCAAGCAGTTTTACCACTGCTTCGGCTGCGGCGCCCATGGCACCTCCATCGGCTTCATGATCGAATACTCCGGTATGGGCTTTGTCGATGCCGTCAAGGAGCTGGCGCAAAACGTTGGCATGGTCGTGCCCGAACAGGACGACAAGATCCCGCCGGCCCAGCGCGCCCAGATGCAGGCCCAGTCGATGGCGCTGACCGACGCCATGACGCGCGCCAGCGACTTCTTCAAGCTGCAGTTGCGCAGCGCGCCGAACGCCATCGCCTACCTGAAGAATCGCGGCCTGACCGGCGAAATCGCCGCCCGTTTCGGCCTCGGCTACGCGCCGAACGGCTGGGACAACCTGCGCTCGGTGTTCCCGGACTACGAGGCGGTGGCCTTGGTCGAAGCCGGCCTGGTGATCGACAAGGTGGACGAGGACGGCGGCAACCGCAAACGCTACGACCGCTTCCGCGAGCGCGTCATGTTTCCGATCAAAAACACCAAAGGGCAGGTGATCGCCTTCGGCGGCCGGGTGCTCGATCAGGGCGAGCCAAAGTACTTGAATTCTCCCGAAACGCCTTTATTTTCAAAGGGCTTCGAGCTGTATGGCCTGTTCGAGGCGCGCCAGGCGATCCGCGATGCGGGCTATGTGCTGGTGACGGAAGGCTATATGGACGTGGTGGCGCTGGCGCAGATGGGTTTCCCGCAAGCCGTGGCGACCCTGGGCACCGCCTGTACCACCAACCATGTGCAGAAACTGTTGCGTCAGACCGACACGGTGATCTTCAGCTTCGACGGCGACAAGGCCGGCCGCCGCGCCGCACGGCGCGCGCTGGAAGCCTGTTTGCCGCACGTGACGGACAACAAGACCATCAAGTTCCTGTTCCTGCCGACCGAGCACGACCCGGACAGCTATGTGCGCGAGCACGGCAAGGAAGGGTTCGAGCGCGAAATCCAGGAAGCCATGCCGCTGTCGCAGTTCCTGATCAAGGAAGCGGTGGGCGAGCACGACATGAGCAGTCCCGAGGGCAGGGCGCGCGCACAGTTCGACGCCAAGCCCATGCTGCAGGCCATGACGCCGACCGCGCTGCGGCTGCAGATCGTCCACGGCCTGGCGCAGATGACGCTGACCACGCCGTACGAGATCGAGGTGCTGTTCGAGCTGGCCAAGCCGGTGGCGGTGGCCCGCAAGGCGCCGCCCCGCAGCGGCCGGCCGCAGCCCAAGGGGCTGGAGTTGCAGATCATGCGCCTGCTGGTGGCGCATCCGGCGCTGTCGATGGAGGTTGATGCGGCCGCGCTGGCGGCGTTCCAGTTCTTCGGTGCCGAGGCGGCCGAGCGGCTGGCGCAGCTGACCGAGTCGGCCCAGGTGCTGGGCGAGCATGGCAATTTCGCCGCCTTTGCCCAGCATCTGAAGTCGCTGGGCGATGAGTACGACGAGCTGATCGGCGAAATCGTCAAGGAGCCGGAGTCGGACCGCGACACCGAGCGCATGGTGCTGCGGGCGGCGATCCGCCAGGTCAAGCTGGACGCGCTCAAGCTCGAACTGAGCCAGCTGTTCGCCGCCGGGCTGTCGTCGGACGAGATCGGCGTGCGCTACCGCGAGTTGACATCGCAGCAAGATCAGCTGTTGCGCGAAGCCCAGGCGGAGCAGCCAAGCCGCTAAATTGGAGGTGTTTTGTGGCGTAATGTTTCTGTCATTATTCCAGAGGGGGATCTGCGGGTCTTCCCTCTGGAAATTGAAAAGTGACGTGCTATAATAAAACGCTAAGTGTTGTATGTTTTGGCATCGTTTTTCTGTTCAGAGTGTGTTTGTTTTCAGTGAGTTAGGCTCTTGATCGACGCGAATGAACGGGTGTCGGCGGCCAGGGCCAGCTTGGGTTACGCAACGAGTCTGTTTGCTAACTAACCCAGTCGCGGTTTCTTGCCCCCACGCACGTGTCTGATGCAGTAGAATTCCCCGGAGTTCTATAGAGTAGGTCGGCCTGACCGAAGGTATAAGTAAGTCGTAGTATTGTCGGACTTGTGTAGTCGGCAAGTTCGAAGACGTAGTGATCCCAGAAGGATCGAAACTTTATCCGTAATCGAAAGCGCCTGTGCCAATCAAGAAACCTGAATCCAAAGTGGCTGAAAAGCCGACTAAAGTGAGCGCTAAATCCGCGAAGACGGCGGATAAGCCGGAGACGCGCGTTGCCAGCAACCCTCCCGTGGTCAGCCAGACCACGGATGCGGCTGCATTGGCCGCGATCGATACGTCCGGTTACGTGCTGCCTTCGGTCAAAGTACCGGGCCGGCGCGGGCGCAAACCGAAAGAATTCCAGCCAGAAAACGACGAAGTCGCCGCCCTGAACGCGGTCGAGCGCGCCGAGCTGAAGGCGGTCGACAAGGCCAAGGCCAAGGACCGCAAGGCCAAGGAAAAGGCCCTGCTCAAGGACGCCTTCTCG
Organism: Duganella paludis; assembly: GCF_054461335.1. Lineage (NCBI taxonomy): Bacteria > Pseudomonadati > Pseudomonadota > Betaproteobacteria > Burkholderiales > Oxalobacteraceae > Duganella > Duganella paludis. The sequence continues at coordinate 1,948,387 of NZ_CM136922.1, read as the reverse complement.
TCCGACACCGAAGCGACCGAGGAAGAACTCGAACGCCGTCGCCAAAAACTCAAGACCCTGATCAAGTTCGGCAAGGAACGTGGTTTCCTGACCTATGCCGAAATCAACGACCACTTGCCGGACAATATAGTCGATCCGGAAGCGATCGAAGGCATTATCGGCACCTTCAACGACATGGGCATCGCCGTCTACGAGCACGCGCCCGATGCCGAGACCTTGCTGCTGTCGGACAACGTCGCCACCGTCACCAGCGACGATGAAGCCGAAGCGGCCGCCGAAGCGGCGCTGTCGACCGTCGATTCCGATTTCGGCCGCACCACCGACCCGGTCCGTATGTACATGCGCGAAATGGGCTCGGTCGAGCTGCTGACCCGCGAAGGCGAAATTGAAATCGCCAAGCGCATCGAAGACGGCCTGAAAGACATGATCCAGGCCATTTCCGCCTGCCCGGTCACCATCGCCGAGATCATCGCCGCCTCGGACCGCATCCGCGCCGAAGAAATCAAGATCGATGAAATCGTCGACGGCCTGGTCGACGACAGCGACGACGCGCCGCCGGCCCCGGCCGCCGCCAGCGACGAGGACGAAGAAGACGAGGAAGAGGAAGAAGAGGAAGAAGAGGAAGAGGAAGAGGCCAGCCCTTCGGGCGCTGCCGCCGGCTACTCGGCCGAACAGCTGGAAGCGTTGAAGAACGCCGCGCTGGACAAGTTCGACGTCATCTCCGTGCAATTCGACAAGATGCGCCGCGCCTTCGAGAAAGAGGGCTACAACTCGAAAGCCTACGTCAAGGCGCAGGAAGCGATCTCGGCGGAACTGCTGGGCATCCGCTTCACCGCCAAGGTGGTCGAGAAGCTGTGCGACACCCTGCGCGGCCAGGTGGACGAAGTGCGCCACATCGAGAAGCAGATCCTGGACGTGGCGGTGAACAAGTGCGGCATGCCGCGCGCCCACTTCATCAAGGTCTTCCCGGGCAATGAAACCAATCTGGACTGGGTCGACGGCGAAGTGGCCGCCGGCCACGCCTACAGCGCCATCCTGGGCCGCAATATTCCGACGATCAAGGAACTGCAGCAGCGCCTGATCGACCTGCAGGCGCGCGTGGTGCTACCGCTGCCGGACCTGCGCAACATCAACCGCCAGATGGCGGCCGGTGAAATGAAGGCGCGCAAGGCCAAGCGCGAAATGACCGAGGCCAACTTGCGCCTGGTGATTTCGATCGCCAAGAAATATACCAACCGTGGTCTGCAATTCCTCGACCTGATCCAGGAAGGCAACATCGGCCTGATGAAGGCGGTGGACAAGTTCGAATACCGTCGCGGCTACAAGTTCTCGACCTATGCGACGTGGTGGATTCGCCAGGCCATCACGCGTTCGATCGCCGACCAGGCGCGCACCATCCGGATTCCGGTGCACATGATCGAAACCATCAACAAGATGAACCGCATCTCGCGCCAGATCTTGCAAGAGACGGGCGCCGAGCCGGACCCGGCGACGCTGGCAATCAAGATGGAAATGCCCGAGGACAAGATCCGCAAGATCATGAAGATCGCCAAGGAACCGATCTCGATGGAGACGCCGATCGGCGACGACGACGATTCGCATCTGGGCGACTTCATCGAGGACAACAACACGCTGGCGCCATCGGACGCGGCGCTGCACGCCTCGATGCGCGGCGTGGTCAAGGATGTGCTCGATTCCCTGACGCCACGCGAAGCCAAGGTCCTGCGCATGCGTTTCGGCATCGAAATGTCGACCGATCACACGCTGGAAGAGGTGGGCAAGCAGTTTGACGTCACCCGCGAGCGCATCCGCCAGATCGAAGCGAAAGCCCTGCGCAAGCTGCGTCACCCGAGCCGTTCGGACAAGCTGAAGAGTTTCCTCGAAGGTAACTAAGACTTGACTGGGGGATGGCCTAGCCCTTATGCTCGCGTGCTCGGCAGCGCCGGGTGCGCATCGGAAGGCCTGAACAGGCCCCAGCGCAGCAGTATCCCTTAGGGCCCTTAGCTCATGCTTGGTTAGAGCAGCGGACTCATAATCCGTTGGTGCCCAGTTCGACTCTGGGAGGGCCTACCAATAAAAAAAAGGACTTAGATAAAAATCTAAGTCCTTTTTCTTTGTACTACGCATCCAGCAAGCGTCGGCGAATTAATGTTTCAAGATTGCGGCTCGTGTGCGCAACCATATGAACGTACACCGTATTGTCTTGTCCGCGCTCGATGATGATGCGGTTCTGACCGGCCAGGAGTTGGCGGTGGGTCGTCAAATGAAGGTCTTCCAGCTCTGGCACCAAAGTGCCTTTAGTATTCCACTCCTTGAGGGAATTGACCTCCGCCAAAATCTCTTGAGTCACCTTCTTGGCAAAGGCGGAGGATTCGCTCTGCTTCAAATATGCGCGAATCTCGTGTAAATCGTTCAGGGCGTTTTGCGTCCAAATGATTCTCATGTGATTGCTTAGCTTTCGTTGTCTTCAGCCTCAAAAAGAGCAACAACGTCGTCGTGATTAACTACCTTGCCTTCCTCAATCTGCTTTCTCCCGAGAGCGAGAATGCGAAGCATGGCATTTTGGTCTTGAGTCTTTTGAAAGCTGACAGGGTCTTGAACCACTGCCTGAACTCTGCCGTTTACCGTGATGGCTACCGGGGCACGAGTCTCCAGCACTTGCTTGACCACGTCACTTGTGTTGCTTTTCAAGTAACTAATTGGCTGTATGTCGGAAAAGTTCATGCTTTACCTCCTCGAGTGATGAGCACATCTTAGCACGCAAACCAAATTTGGTACTGAATTCAGTGCTTCAGCCTTCTAGTTGCCGGTGGCGTTGTACTTGTGCAGGATGCGGGCGAAGCTGCCGTCGGTGCGCATGGTGTCGAGGGTGGTGCGCCATTTGCGCGCTTCTTCTTCGCTGATGTCCAGCGAGCCGGCCAGCCAGACTTCGCCGTGGCGGAACGGCGGGCTGTAGTCGAAGTCGGTGGATTTGTTGCCGCCCGTGCTGGCGGCGGTGCGGTGCGTGTCTTCGGCGCCGAAGCTGGCGTCGGCGATGCCGGTTTTGACCATCCGCACGCATTCCTTGATGGTCGCGCATTCCGCCACGTCGGTGTAACCGGCGTCGAGCAGCAGTTGCTTGTAGGGCGTGCCGCGCAGCACCGCTAGGCGCGAATGCGTGAGCAGGGCAGGGTCGGCCAGCTTGCGGTTGCCGTGCTGGCCAACGAAGATCAGCCTTTGCTTGTAGATTTTCACCAGCCAGCGATATTTGTGCTCCCGCTCCTCGGTGCGCGTGATCGGCAGCACCAGCGTGCGCGGCGCCAGCGATACCATGACCACCGCGCGCGACCATGGGTAGAACTGCACTTCCACCGGCGATCCCATGCGCCGACCCAGTTCCTGGGTGATTTCCACCAGCGAACCAGGCGCCGTCGCGGCGGCGGAGGCAATGGCGTAGGGCGGCATGTCGCCCACCATCAGTTTCAGCGGCGCCGGGTCGGCCGCCAGCGCCATTGCCGGCAGCGCGCCTATCAACCATGCGATGTGTCGTGTCAGCCGCATTCCCCGTCTCGCCCCCTTTGCCCTGCGTTTAGTATCCCACAAGCATGCTTGTCGTGGACAGACGCGGCGCGCTCTGCTGCGATAGTTGTTTCATTTCCGTGATTTTTCCCAGTACACCGTTCCGCAACCTTGCGCTTATACTAAAATTACCGTTCGCAAGCTGAATTCATTGGAGACAGAGAATGATTAAAATAAATCGACGTAGTCTTGTGCTCGCTGCTGGTAGCGCTATCACGGCCTCGGCCATGGGGTTGCCGGCGATGGCGGCCACGCCGGGACGCAAGCTGGGCTACGCCATCGTGGGCTTGGGCGGGTATGGTCTGGGCGTGATTATTCCCCAGTTTAAGAACTGCCAGGACAGCAAACTGGTCGCGCTGGTCAGCGGCGATCCGGTCAAGGCCAAGCGTGTGGCGGCCGAGTACGGCGTGCCGGAACGCAGCATCTATGACTACAAGAATTTCGACAGCATCAAGGACAATCCGGACATCGACATCGTCTACGTCTGCCTGCCGGTTTCCATGCACGCCGAGTACACCATCCGCTCCGCCGCCGCCGGCAAGCACGTGATGTGCGAGAAGCCGATGGCGGTCTCGTCGGCCGAATGCGAATCCATGATCGCCGCCTGCAAGAAGGCCGGCAAAAAACTGATGATCGGTTACCGCTGCCATTTCGAGCCGCACAACCTGGAAGCGATCCGCCGCGCCCGCGCCGGCGAGATCGGCAAGCTGCGCTACTTCCGTTCGGAACACGGCTTCACGGCCGGCAATCCGAACGCCTGGCGCCTGAAGAAGGCCATGTCCGGCGGCGGTTCGCTGATGGATATCGGCATTTACGCGCTGAACGCGGCACGTTACATGACGGGTGAAGAGCCGGTGGCCGTCTACGCCAAGGAAACCACGGACCGCAACGATCCGCGCTTCCGCGAAGTGGAGGACATGATCGAGTTCCAGCTGGAGTTCCCGTCGGGCGTGATCGGTTCCTGCATGTCGATGTACAGCGCCAACCAGAACCACATCCTGCTGATGGGCGACAAGGGCCGCATCGACCTGGAACCGGGCACCCGTTATGACGGCAACAAGCTGTGGATCGGTCAGGACCGCACCACCCAGATCACGCCTAAGCCCGGACCGGGCGCCACCCAGTGGGCGGCCCAGTTGGACCACCTGTCACAATGCATCATCAACAACCGCGAGCCCATCGTGCCGGGCGAAGAGGGACTGCGCGATATCCGCATCGTCGAGGCGATCTACCGCTCGGCGCGCGAGCAGAAGCGCATCGTGCTGGCCTAAGCGCTAAGCGCCGGCTGAAGCCTCAGCCGCGCGCACGTCGACCATGGCGGCCACGAGGTCGGCCGTGGTCAGCAGTTCCTTGAGCGGGAAACCGTCTTCCAGCGCCACCACGGCGCCGTCGGCTATGGCTGCCTCGCCCTCGGTTTTGGCCGGCGTGTGCGGCATGTAGGCGAATTGCGGGAAGCGCGTTTCGCCGTGCTTGGCGATGTCGGCCACGGTGCGCGGCGCGGCGCGCAGCAGGCCGTTGCGCACGCGGCGCTGGCGTTCTTCGCGGCGCTGCGTGAGCCGCTCCGACAATTGCGGAATTTCTTCCGTCAGCCGGTCCGCCTCGGCCTGCTGGTTGTGCAATTCGTCATCGCTCAGCGCTTCTTCCCATTGGGTCAGCTTCAGCAGGCCGCGCTTGTGCATGGTCTGGCGCTGCAAGTCGATTTCCAGCGTGGACAGGCGGGTCTTGTGCTGCTCCAGCGTTTGCACCACGCCGGCGTCGCCGTTGGCGCGGTGCCATTTGTCGTTGAAGTCGAACACCAGGCCGTCAAAGTAAAAATACATGGGTAGCGCGCGCGGCGATTCCAGCACTTGCTGCGGGCTCATGTTCCAGCGCTCGGCCAGTTCGGCCAGCGTGAGGGTCAGTGGTTCTATGGTAGGCATGGCGACATTTTCTCACAGCTCACGCAAACCACGCCGCATGAAGATGGTGGCCTGCGGATTGTCGTTGTAGCGCGCGCAGCGTTCGTAGCCGAGGCGGTCGTAGAGACCGATCGCGCCGACCAGGTCGTCCTTGGTGTCGAGGTAGACGGCCCGGTAGCCGGCTTCGGCGGCGTGCTGTTCCAGCGCCGCCATCAGCGCCTCGGCCAGGCCGCGCCGGCGGAAGTTGCCGTTCACGTACAGGCGCTTGCACTCGCAGGCGCCGGCCACTTCGGGCAGCGGCCGCATGGCCACGCAGGCGGCGGGCACATCGTCCACGTAGGCGATCCACATGGCCGAACTGGCGTCGTTGAGGAAAGCGCGGATGGCGTCGTCGTCATCGCGCAGCACCACATCGATGGCATCGAAATATTCGTGCAGCAGGTGGCGGGCGTCGGTCAGGTGGGCGGCGGTGGCGCGGAGGATGCTGTTCATTCGGCCAATATAAGCGGCAGCCGGTAAAATGGCAATCTTGCTGCAAGGAGTGATCGACGATGATGTTCTTAAAAGTACCGTTCGCGGAAAAAGAGGAAGCCAAGGCGCTGGGCGCGCGCTGGAACAGCGAGCGCAAGTCCTGGTACGTGCCGGACGGCAAACCGGTCGAGGGATTCGAACGCTGGCTGCCGCCGGGCGGCGCCGATTTCGTGCCGGCCGTGGCCAAGCCGTCGCTGAAATCGCGTCCGGTGATGACCGATTCGTATGCCGGTAAAGCCGTCATCGGCCGCTTCTACCTGGAGCTGCCGCACGACTGCAATCCCTTCGAGGCTTGCCCCGTGTGTGCGCCCAAGCTGGCCGAGTCCGGCTGGCTGGCGCACTACGATGATGTTGCAAAGATGCTAAAGCCATTGCGGCCCGCATAGGGTTCTATTATCCTCGTGCAATGGATAGCACGACCCTGCAGCCCGCCTTTCGAACCGAGGACCGCTCCACCGCGCCGGTGCAGCGCTTCCGGCAAATCGCCGATATTTTCGAGGCCCTGTTCCAAAGCGTGCAGGGCGGCGAAACCCACGCCCGCCCGACTCTGGAGCTGACGCCGGATTCGCCGATGCTGCCGTTCCTGGAAGTCGGCTACGCGCTGCGCGCCTGCCTGGAACGTTCCGAACGCCACGACTATTTGCTGCAACGGCTGCGTCCGCACCTGAGCGTGATGATCGGCACGCTGCCGGCCAGCATCATGCCGCTGGGGATGCTGCCCAAGCTGTCGCCGTTGCCGGGCTTCCGCCCGCTGGAAGCGCTGGGCGACAACGAGGTGCGCGACTGGCTGATCCAGGAAGGTGGCCTGATCTACGGCGAAATGCAGCGCTTCGAGCTGGAAAACTACTTCGATGCCATCAAGCACCTGGTGCCGCCCGGCGGCGTCATGGTCGACCTGGGCAGCGGCCTCGGCAAGGTAGTGATGAGCGCGGCGCTGAGCTTGCCGTTCGCCCGCTGCATCGGCGTGGAATTGCTGAACTACCGCCACCGCCTGGCGCAGGAGCGCCTGGTGCGCCTGCTGACGCTGGCGCGGCAGGGGCTGGAGTCGCTGCCGGAATCCATCACGCTGGAAACACCGCTGCAATTGCCGTCGGGCGCGGTGGCAAGCGGCCGCCATCTGTTGGATCTCGGTTCGCGCATCCTGTTCCTGGAAAACGATATGTTCAAGGTCGATGTGCGCGGCGCCAGCCTGGTTTTCCTGTACAGCACCTGTTTCGGCCCGCTGATGGATGCCATCAGCAACAAGCTCGCGCGCGAGCTGCCGGAGGGCGCGCTGGTGACCACCACCACGTATCCGATCAAGCATCCGGCGTTCCGGCTGCTGCAAACGCATGCGCCGGGCACCTTGTCGTGGACCAGCGTGATGATTTACCAGCGTGTCGGCCCGCCCATGGCGGAGCCGGCGTGCGAGGCGCGATACCTGCATCAGCCCGATGCGGACGCGTGGGAGGCGCGCGCCAGGGAAGAACTGGCGGCGGTAATCGGAGCAAGTACATGAGTCTGTTCATACTGGTGTCGGCGCTGCTGGCCATCCTGGGCTCCACCCTGGGCGGCGATGCGATCTGGCTGCATTACGTCTTCAAGCCCTTGACCACCATGCTGGTGTGGTGGCTGGTCTGGCGCGCCACGGCGGGCGGGCAACCGCTTTACCGCAAGGCGATCCTGGCAGCCTTGCTGCTGTCCCTGTGCGGCGATGTGTTCCTGATGCTGCCCATACGCTTCGGTTTCGAGCTGGGGCTGGCCAGTTTCCTGGTGGCGCATCTGTTCTTTTTGCGGGCGTTCACGCGCGATGCGCCCCTGTTCGGCCGGCGTTTGCCGCTGATCCTGTTGTTGGCGCTGAGCGCGGCGAACCTGCTGGTACTGTGGCCCGGCGTTGGCGCGGGCTTGCAACTGCCGGTGCTGGCCTACATGCTGTGCCTGGTCGCCATGACTGCGCAGGCGGTGTCGCGCGCGTTCACCCTCGGCACGGCGGGCGGCAAGCTGGCCGCCTGTGGCGGCATCGCCTTCCTGATTTCAGACACCACGCTGGCGTACAACAAATTTCATGCGCCGGTGCCGGCCTCGGCGCTGCTGGTGCTGGGGACGTATTATGCGGCGCTGTACCTGATCGCTCTGTCGGTCAAGTCGAAATCAGCCGGTTATCAGCCACTTGCGCGCAGTAGCGATCAAGTTATCGGATAAAGCGCGCGTGAACGGGGTCTGGATGTCCCACATGTGCCACCTCAGCGGCACGTCCAGCCAGACGCCGGGTGCCAGGTCAATCAGCCTGCCTTCCTTTAACTGCCGCTCGCATTGCGGAATCGGCAGCATGCCGTAACCCAATCCCGCCTCGATAAACCGCACGTAGCCGTCCGAACTGGACAGGGCGTGGTGCGGATAGCGGCCCGTGTAGCCCGTGTGTTGCGCGATAAAGCGGGTTTGCAGCATGTCCTTGCGGTCGAAATTCATGGCCGGGGCCTGCTGGACGGCCTTCGCCGTCACGCCGCCGGGGAACCAGCGGGCGGCAAAATCCGGGCTGGCCACGCATAAATAGCGCATCACGCCCAACGGCGTCACGGTGGTGCCGGCCACCTGCGCGGTTTCGCTGGTCACGCAGCCGAAAACGCGGCCTTCGCGCAGCATGCTCAGGGTGTGGTCCTGGTCGTCCAGGCGGATCTGCAGCATGCAATCGCCGTTGCGCATCAGCGGCGTGACCGCTTCCTGCAGCCAGGTCGCGGCGCTGTCGGCGTTGACGGCGATGGCGATTTCGGGCCGGGCGCCGCTGTCGCCGGGACGCTTGTCCAGCGCCGATTCCAGCAGCCGGACCTGGCGGTAGTGGGCGATTAAACGCTGGCCGGCTTCGGTCGGCGCCGGTGGTTGGCTGCGGATGATCAGCAACTCGCCGGCGCTGTTTTCCAGCATGCGGATGCGTTGCGACACCGCCGATTGGGTGATCGCCAGCGCGGCGGCGGCCTTGTCAAAGCTACCATAATCGATCACGGCGTCCAGCGCCGCCAGTCCCCGATAGTCTATCCGGCTCATTAGCGATCCTAATACTTGGCAAATAATATTAATTATACTTATCTTTGCGCGGGCCGTAATCTGGCGTTTTTTTGCACGGAGTAGGGCATGGAACTCACCGCTTTTTTCAAAGGGATCGGCCTCGGTGGCGGTTTGATCGTCGCTATTGGTTCACAGAATGCTTATTTATTACGGCAGGCATTGAAGCGTGAATTTGTGCTGACCTGTATTGCGATCTGCATTATCTGCGACATGGTATTAATTGCCGCCGGCGTGGCGGGCATGGGAAAATTAATTACGGAAGCGCCAGTATTATTGTTCTGGATAAAAATCGCAGGCGCCGGGTTTTTATTCTGGTATGGTTTGCGCGCGGCGCGATCTGCGTTGAATCCATCCGCCATGGTGGCCGAGCAGAATAACGCTGCGCCGAATCGCGGTGCGGTTATTTCGGCGATGCTGGCTTTCAGCCTGTTAAATCCACATGTGTATCTGGATACTGTCGTGTTACTGGGTTCCATTGGCGGTCAGCAAGAAGGAAATGGACGGGTATATTTTGCCGTCGGCGCAATGTTGGCATCGGCGATATGGTTTTCCAGCCTGGGACTCGGCGCGCGCTATTTGACGCCGGTATTTTCCCGGCCCGGCGCCTGGCGGATTTTGGACGGGATTATCGCGGTAGTGATGTGGCTGCTGGCGATATCGCTGTTTCTTTAGCCATCAAGCTGGAAACTGGCAAGTACGTGCCAATTTTTAGCATGAAAAGACCGTGATTTTCCGCCTCTACGCCCTTGTTCATCATACAATGTCGCTAGTGACTTCGACACAGCGCCACGCCGCGCTGAAAGCCAATGAGCGCAGACCTGGGCTATCTCATCGCAATGGTGGTGGAGTTTTCCGCCGATGCCATTCTGAGTGCAATACTGATTTTCCTGTGGCTGATGCAGCGCAAGGAAAAGCACGCGCTATTCTGGGGCGTGGGGCAACTGGCCATTATGAGCGGCAGCATCATCTGGGTCGCCGGCGATCATTTATTTGGGTTTCAATCGCGCGTTTACTTGTGCGGTTTGTTTTTAACCATCGGCGCTGCCGGTTATTGGGCGGGCACGCAATTCTTTATCGGTAAATTGCGCTCTCTACATATGCGCTGGATGGCGCCTGGTATTTTATTGGGCAGCGCTCTATTTTATTCCTTGTGTAATTGGAATAATAACTGGGTGGTGCCGGTCAGTGCCTCGACAATAGGCCTGATGATGGTATGGGCCGGCGCCCAATTGGTATTTATTCGAAACCGCTATCGGCTCCTTGGCTGGACGCTAATGGCGCGCGGTGGTTTTAATCTGCTGGTGGTCAGCTTCGGAAATCCGGACGTTTATATCGCTTGGTTCCTCGGCAACAGTGTGCTGAAAATACTGTCCATGCTGGGCCTGGTGTACGCGGTGCAGGACGAAATCCAGCAACGCTATGCCCGCACCATCGACAGCCTCAGCCACGGTTTCCTGATCCGCGACCGGCGCGGTTACGTGCACGTCGCGAACGAGCGTTGTGCAAAATTGCTCGGATTCAACACTGCGCAAGAGTTATTAGGATTGCATGTTTGCGACCTGCTGCCGAATCTCACGCGCGACATGGCCGACCATTATTTCCGCCGCTTTGAAAACAACGACGTGCAGTTTCCGGTGTCCGATACCGGTGTGATTAAATTGCGAAACGGCAATAACTTGCCGGTCGAGATGTTGGGTTCGCCATACATCGAACGCGGCCGCCTGTACTGCCTGGTCCAGCTGCTCGATATCAGCGAACGCAAAAAGAAAGACGATTTGCTGTACCAGGCCGCCCGTATCGATCCAGTTACCGGCTTCTTCAACCGCCACGCGCTGGTGACCATGCTGGAGCAGGCGCTGGCCAAGGCGGCCGCCGACGGACGCGCCTGCGCCGTGCTGTTTATCGACCTGGACAAGTTCAAGCGCGTCAACGAGTCGTTCGGCCACGCCGCCGGCGACGAGCTGCTGCGCACCGCCGCCAACCGCCTGCACAGCCTGCTGCGGCCGACCGACCTGCTGGCGCGCTTCGGTGGCGACGAATTCATCGCCATCCTCCCCGATATTTCGCTCAACAGCGCCGAACAGATGGCAAACGACTGCGCCACCGAGATCATCGCGGCCATGGCCAAGGGCTTCGAACTGTCTTATCACGCCATCAGCGTCACGGCCAGCATCGGCATCGCCTGTTATCCACATCAGGGAAGCGATAGCGATGCGCTACTACGCAATGCCGACGTCGCCATGTACGAAGCCAAAAAGGCCGGCCGGGGCGAGCAGCGCGTGTTCAACGACGCCATGAACGTGGCCGCCAAGGACGGCCTGCTGATCGACGGCGCGCTGCGCGGCGCACTGGAGGCCAACGAGCTCTACCTGGTCTACCAGGCCATCACCAATGCCCACACCGGCAAGCTGACCAAGGTCGAGGCGCTGCTGCGCTGGAACAGTTCGCTGCTGGGGCCGGTATCGCCGGACCGCTTCATCCCGGTGGCCGAGGACAGCGGCATGATCATCGCGCTCGGCACCTGGGTGCTGGATCAGGCGTGCCGCCAGATGGGCTTGTGGAAGAAAAGCGTGTTGGATGACATCACCATCAGCATCAACGTCTCCGCCTGGCAGCTGGCCGATCCGGATTTCGTGACGCTGGTGTCGCAGGCGCTGATCCGCAACGGTCTGTCGCCGCACCAATTGGAGCTGGAGCTGACCGAGCGCGTGCTGATCGACGACGCCGGCAATGTGCAAGCGGTGCTGGCCCAGCTGCGCGCTCTTGGCGTCGGCATTTCGCTGGACGACTTCGGCACCGGCTACTCCTCGCTCAGCTACCTGACCCAATTCCAGCTCAACACCCTGAAGATCGACCGCGCCTTCGTGATGGACATCGAGCATAGCGAGCGCAGCAACAATCTGGTGCACGCCATCATCGCCATGGGCCACAGCCTGGGGTTGCAGCTGGTGGCCGAGGGCGTGGAGACGGCGGGGCAGGCGGCCATCCTGGAAAAGATGGGCTGCCACTATCTGCAGGGCTACCACATCGCACGCCCGATCGCGCCGGACGAGCTGTTGCGCTTTGCCGGCGAGCGCGTCGTCACGGCGCCCGCGCCCTACACCGACTTCGCTATTTAGCCGCCTCGGCGGCGGTCGGCACTTTCTGTGCCGCCTCGTCCTCGGTCAGTATCCAGATGCGGTCGATATTGCCCATCGTATCCAGCGTGTAGTTCACCACCAGATCCTTGCCGCGCAGGGCGGCCGGCATTTCGATCCGGTTGTCCTGGTTGAAAATGCGCGCGGCCGGCGACAACTGGCGGGCCTTGCCGTCCAGCGTGATGTCGGGGAAATAGCCGGGCGTGAATTTGCCGCGCAGGATGTTGGCGGGGAAGGGCCGATCGATGGCCCAGGCGGGAGCCAGAGCCAGAGCCAACAACAATAGCGCACTCAATCGCCGCATGCGGACCTCCTCCGGTTGGGAAGGCTCCAGCTTATCACGCACTGTCATGAAGATGTCACGGCGGCGTCATCGCATCGTCACATGCTGTTTCTACAATCTTGCAAGTTGATTTTCCAATAACCTGGCAAGAAAGAAAAACATGATGCTACCGCGCTTCCCTCTTAAACCATTGTGCCTGCTGGTCCTGCAGGCGTTGGCATGCCACGCTTACGCCGAAGATGACAGCGCCGCCATCGGTGCCATGGCCGGCCCGGTGCAAACGGTGGAAATCACCGGCCGCGGCCAGTCGCGCCAGGTGCAGAACATCAGCAAGGCCGACCTGGCCGAAGCGCTGCCGGGCACCAGCCCGCTGAAAGTGCTGGAGAAACTGCCAGGCGTGAACTTCCAGTCGGCCGACCCGTTCGGCGCCTACGAATGGTCGACCCGCTTTAGCATTCGCGGCTTCAACCAGAACCAGCTGGGCTTCACGCTGGACGGCATCCCGCTCGGCGACATGACCTACGGTAACAACAACGGCCTGCACATCAGCCGCGCCATCTCCTCGGAAAACATCGGCAGCGTCTCGGTGTCGCAAGGCGCCGGCGCGCTGGGCACGGCTTCCTCCAGCAACCTGGGCGGCACGGTGCAGTTCTTCACCCTGGCCCCAAGCGACGAACGCGGCCTGACCTTCGCCCAGACCCTGGGCAGCGATTCCACCTCGCGCACCTTCGCCCGCGTCGATACCGGCCTGTTGAATGGCGTGTTCAAGGCTTACCTGAGCGGCACCCGCCAGCGCACCGAAAAAACCAAGGGTCAAGGCGACCAGGACCAGGATCAGCTGAACTCGCGCTTCGTGCTCAACTTCGGCGAAAGCAACAGCCTGACCGGCTTCCTCAACTACTCGGACCGCCGTGAAGTCGACTACCAGGACGTGTCGCTGGAAATGGTCAAGCGCCTCGGCTACAACTGGGACAACTACGAGTCCGACTGGCAGCGCGCGGTCAACGCCGCCAAGGGCGTGTTCACGGGCGGCGTCAACAGCCTGGACGACGCCTACTATTCGGCCGGCGGCCTGCGCAAGGACACCATCGGCGGCCTGACGCTGGACCTGCAACTGCTGTCCAACCTGAACCTGAAAACCACCATCTACCACCACGACAACGAAGGCCAGGGCCACTGGTACACGCCTTACGTGGCGACCAACGCCAGCAACCCGATCTCGCTGCGCACCACCGAGTACACGATCGGCCGCGACGGCGTCACCAGCGACCTGAGCTGGGAACTCGGCGACCACACCATCAACGCCGGCCTGTGGGGCGAGCGCAACGAGCACACGGCTAGCCGCAACTACTACGCCGTGACCGGCCCGTCGGACACCATGTACTTCCTGAGCAATCCGTTCGCCACCGAGTGGAAGCAGAAGTTCGTCACCACCACCTCGCAGTACTACCTGCAGGACACGCTGGCCCTGATGGAAGGCAAGCTCAAGCTTAACGCCGGCTTCAAGGCGCTGGACGTCGAGATCGATGCCACCAACCTGGTCGGCACCCGCGCCGCCGGCAGCATTGGCGCCGAGAAGAAGTTCCTGCCACAGGCCGGCTTCAACTACGCCATCACCGGCAACGATGAAGTGTTCGCTTCGGCCGCGAAAAACATGCGCGCCCACCAGCCGGGCGTGACCGGTCCATTCTCGCAGACGCAGGTCGCCTACAACGCCGGCATCGCCAGCCTGAAGCCGGAAACCTCGACCAATATCGACCTCGGCTACCGCTTCAAGCGCGACAGCCTGCAAGGCTCCCTGGCCGTGTACAGCGCGCGCTTCGACGAGCGCCAGCTGAGCGTGGCCACCTGCGCCGGCATCCTCGGTTGCCCGTCGACCTTGGTCAACGTCGGCAAGGTCGACACCAAGGGCGTGGAAGCGATCGCCGTGTGGAAATTCAACCGCCAAATCAGCTGGTTCAACTCCTACACCTTCAACGATTCCAAGTACAAGTCCAACTACATGGACGGCTCCACCCTGGTGGCGGTCAGCGGCAAGACCGTGGTCGATGCGCCGCGTCAGTTGTTCAACACTGAAGTGTCGTACGACGGCGGCGCCTGGTTCGCGCGCGCCGGCGGCAAGTTCACCGGCAAGCGCTACTACACCTACCTGAACGACGGCGGCGTGCCGTCGTACTGGCTGGCCAGCCTGTCGGGCGGCTACAAGATGAAGAACCTTGGCTTCGTGAAAGACCTGTCGTTGCAAGTGAACGTCACCAACCTGTTCGACAAGCAGTACATCAGCTCGATCGGCACCAACGGCTTCCAGGCCAGCGACCGCACCGGCACCGCGCAGACGCTGCTGACCGGCGCGCCGCGCCAGGTGTTCATCACGCTGAACGGCAAGCTGTAAATCTCTCCAGCGCCACGCTGTTGCTAGCGCAACACAGCAACCGTATGGCGCTGGCAAGCTGCTCCTGATAGTTGCATACTGGGCGACCAGCCCCCAGCTATCAGGAGATGAGCCATGAAATGGTTTTACGATCTGAAAATAGCCACCAAACTGATTGTTTCATTCGGTGCCGTGTTGTTGTTGACCTTGTTGTTGGGCGTCAGCAATATGCTGTCGATGGACCGCGTCAATCAAGCCTCGACCGATCTGGCGGAAAACTGGATGCCCAGCGTGCGCGCGGTGATGGAACTGCGCTCCGACGTCGGCGAGCTGCGGCGCTGGGAACTGGCCCATTTGCTCAACGAGGATCCGGCCACCCTGGCCACCTACGAGAAAAACATGGATGCGTCGGTGCTCGCGCTCAAGCAGCATCGCGACGCGTACGAAAAGCTGATCTCCAGTCCGGAAGAGAAAGCCATCGCCGCCGAGTTCGACAAGAACCTGGCGGTCTTCATGATCGATCACGCCAAGATGATGGATCTGTCGCGCGCCGGCAAGAAAGCCGAGGGCCGCGATGTCGCCGCCACCACCTCGGCCAAGACGCTGGGACTGATCACCGACAGCGTCAACAAGTTGGTCAAGATCAACGTCGATGGCGGCGAGGCCGCCAGCGATACCGCCAGCGCCGTCTACAGCAACGCGCGCATGTTATCGATTGCTTTGCTGGTGGCGAATATCGGCATCGGCATGGTGCTGGCCGTATGGGTGGCGCGCATTGTTTCGGCGCCGCTGCAGGAGGCGGTATCGCTGGCGCGCGACGTCGCCGGCGGCGACCTGACGCGCTCGATCGATGTCAAAAGCGCGTGCGAAACCGGACAGCTGATGCAAGCGCTCAAGGACATGACCGGCAACCTGCAGACGCTGGTGAGCCAAGTGCGTCATGGCACGGACACCATCGCCACCGCCTCGTCGGAGATCGCCAGCGGCAACCAGGACCTGTCCTCGCGCACCGAGCAGCAGGCCAGCTCGCTCGAGGAAACCGCCTCGTCGATGGAGGAGCTGACCAGCACCGTCAAACAGAACGCGGACAACGCGCGCCAGGCCAACCAGCTGGCGCAATCGGCCTCGGGCATCGCGCTCAAGGGCGGCGATGTGGTGGGGCAGGTGGTGGGCACCATGGCGTCGATCAATGAATCGTCGCGCAAGATCGTCGACATTATTTCGGTGATCGACGGCATCGCGTTCCAGACCAATATTCTGGCGTTGAACGCGGCGGTGGAAGCGGCGCGCGCCGGCGAACAGGGGCGCGGCTTCGCAGTGGTGGCCAGCGAAGTGCGCAACCTGGCGCATCGCTCGGCGGCGGCGGCCAAGGACATCAAGATGCTGATCAGCGATTCGGTGGAGAAGGTGGAGGCCGGCTCGGCGCTGGTCAACCAGGCCGGCGATACCATGAGCGAGATCGTCACCAGCATCACGCGGGTGACCGACATCATGAGCGAGATCACCTCGGCCAGCGTGGAGCAAAGCGCCGGCATCGAGCAGGTGAACACGGCCATCGTGCAGATGGACCAGGTGACGCAGCAGAATGCGGCGCTGGTGGAGGAGGCCGCTGCTGCGGCGGAGTCGATGCAGGAGCAGGCGGCGCGTCTCAGCGAAGTGGTCAGCGTGTTCAAGCTGCTGGCGAGCGCGCAGGCGCCGGTGCGGGCGGCGGCGCCACGCCGGGCGGCGCCATTGCCGGCCGTGGCCCGCGCGCCAGCCGCTACACCACGTGTCGCGCTGAAGAAGCCGGTGAAGGAAACCGTGGGCGGCGACGAGTGGGAGGCGTTCTAACAGCGGTGTCCGGCGCGCTTACATCGGCGGCATGGCCAGCAGCGCCATGTTGCGGCCTTTTTCTTTGGCGCGGTAGAGCGTGCGGTCGGCCAGTTCCACCAGGTCTTGCGGCGAGCTGTCTTCCGTCGGCACCAGCACCGCGACACCGATGCTGATGGTGAGGATGCCGAATGGCGATTGCTCGTGCGGCAGCGCGCGCTTCGCCAGTTCGGCGCAGATTTCTTCCGCCACGCCGAACGCGTCGGCCGCATCCGTGGCCGCCGCCAGCAACGCGAACTCCTCGCCGCCGTAGCGCGCCACCAGGTCGCTGGTGCGGCGGCCGTGCGTGGTGATCAGGTCGGCCACCGTGCGCAAGGTACTGTCGCCGGCCAGGTGGCCGTAGTGGTCGTTGTATTTCTTGAAGTAGTCGACGTCCAGCATCAGCAGCGCCAGGGTCTGGCCGGTGCGCGCCGCGCGCCGCCATTCCGCTTCCAGCGCCAGGTCGAAACCGCGCCGGTTGCTCACGCCCGTCAGGCCGTCCGTGGTGCTCAGCGCCGCCAGCTTGCGGTTCGATTCCTCCAGCTCCGCCGTGCGCGACGCCACCGTCTGCTCCAGCTCGGCCTGGTGGCGCGTCAGGCGGTTGATGCGGGTTTTGTAGGAGAACGCCAGCGTGCCCACCACCAGTGCCCCCATCCCCGCGCGGAACCACCAGTGCTGCCAGAACGGCGGCGTGATGGTGATGTGCAGCGTGGCCGGCTGCTCGTTCCAGACGCCCATGTGGTTGGCCGCCTTCACGCGGAACACGTATTGCCCCGGGTTCAGGTTGGTGTAGCTGGCCGTGCGGTGCGCGGCGTCGGTTTCCACCCAGTCGCGGTCGAAGCCCTGCAGCTGGTAGGCGTAGCGGTTGCCGCCGGGCTCGGTGTAGTGCAGCGCCGCGAATTCCAGCGCGAACACCGAGGCCTGCGACGACAGCGTCAGCGCGGTCGGCGCCGTCACCGGCCCTTCGGCCTTGACGTTGGCCGCCGGCTGGCCGTTCTGCAGCGAGTGGTTGAACACCGTGATGTCGGTGATGGCCACCTGCGGCGGCACCGAGCTGGTCTTCACCTTGGCCGGCACCACGGCCGTCATGCCGTGCACGCCGCCGAAGTACAGCGTGCCGTCCGCGCCCAGCGTCGACGAGTTGACCGTGAAGCCTTCGGTCAGGCCGTCGGAGGAGGTGAACAGCGTGATCTGGTCGGTCTCGGGGTCGAGCCGGTACAGGCCGGCGATGGTGCTGCACCAGATCTTGCCGTCGCTGTCGTGTTGGATCGATTGGATCTTGGCCGCGCGCATGCCGGCCGCGTAGGATTTGAAGGTGATCGCGCCGTCCGCCTGGATCTGCGCCAGGTTCAGGCCCTTGCTGGTGCCGACCCAGATGCGGCCCTGCGCGTCCTCGTGCAGGCTGGCGACGTTGTCGTCGCTGATGTTGCCGACCTGTTTGCTGGAGTAGCGGAAGTGGCGGAATTTGCCGGTGGCCGTGTCCAGCAGGTCGAGCCCGCCGCCATTCCATTCCGAGCCGGCCCACACCCGGCCCTGGCGGTCTTCCAGCACGGCCGAGGTGCCGTTGACGCTGCGCGTGGCCGGGTCCTGCGGATCGTTGTAGTAGATCTTGCGGGCGTCGGTCTTGATGTCGTAGCGGATCAGGCTGTTGCCGGTGGCCAGCCACAGCACGCCGCCGGCGCCCGGCGCGATGGCGTTGATGTAGTCGCTGGCGGTGTTGCCGAAGTGGATGGTCTGGAACGGGCCGTCCTGCGCGTCCAGGCGGTTCAGGCCGTTGGAGGTGCCCAGCCACAGGGGACCCTTGCCGTCCTCGTCCTGGTACATGCTGTAGATGATCGAGTGCGACAGCTTGCCCGGCACCTTGTCGTCGGCGCGGTAGCTGCGCAGCACGGTGTTGGTGGCCGGATCGTACAAGCTCATGCCCACATTGCCGCCCAGCCAGATCTTGCCGCCGGGCGCGCGCGCCAGGCTGAGCAGGGCGTTGCTGGCCGGCGCCGAACGGCTGTCGATGCGGAACGGCACGTGGCGCGTGAAGCCCTCGCTGCTCAGGTTGGCCAGCGCGATGCCGTCGGTGAAGGAGGCGATCCACAGCATGCCGCCGCGGTCCTGCATCACGGCGCGCAGGTTGTCGCCGGGCAGGCTGTAGGGATCGTCGGCCGCGTGCACGAACTGGTCGAACTCGCCGTTGGACTCGTTCCAGCGCAGCAGGCCGGCCGACAGCGTGGCGCCCCACAGCACGCCCTTGTTGTCGATGCCGAAATTGGTGATGCGGCTGTACGGCGAGGGGATGGCCTTGCGCGTGCTCCAGTCGCTCTTGCCGTCCCAGCGGATCACGCCCGACTCGGTGCCGATCCACAGCGCGCCGTTGCGGTCGAACTGCAGCGCGCGCACGATATTGATGCGGGCGTCCGGCTTCGGTGACGGATCGACCTGGTGGTGCTTGAACACCTTGGCGCCGGGCGCCAGGTAGTCCATGCCGCCGGGCCAGGTGCCGATCCACAGGCCGCCCTTGGCGTCCAGCGCCAGCGCGTTCAGGTCGTTGCTGCCCAGGCTGTCGGGATTGTTGTCGTCGTGGGCGTAGATGGCGTCGAACTTGCCGCTGTCCGGATCGAAGTGCTGCAGGCCGCCCCAGCTGCCGATCCACAGGCCGTCCTTGCCGTCGCTGATGATGTTCTTGACGATGCGGTGGTTCTTCGGCGCCTGCTCGGTGGTGAAGGTGGTGAAGTTGTTGGTCTCGGGATTGAAGCGCGCCAGTCCGTTTTGCGTGGCGGCCCAGATGCGGCCCTTGCCGTCCTCGAAGATGGCGGAGACGCGGTCGTGCGGCAGGCTGGCAGGGTCGGCCGGGTTGTTGATGTATTTGACGGCCTGGTAGCCGTTGTAGCGGTACAGGCCGTTGGTATGGGTGCCGACCCAGATGAAGCCCTTGCGGTCCTGCATCAGCGACAGCATGGACGGCTCGTCGCCGCCCAGCGGGCCGAGTTTCTTGAAGCGCAGCGACGGCGCCGGCGCGGCGCTGGCCAGGCTTACCGCCAGGAATAGGCCAAACAACAGGCAAAGCAATACTATGCGGCGCAACGCCGAGAGGGGGACGTGCATGTGGTCCTGGGAATTAAACTGGTTTCTGATCAGACCGGCCATTATACATGCCATTGATGCAATAATTTCAGCAGAAAACTGCTGGTTTTTAGCGCAGTTGCCAGAAAGTAGGGTATAGTTTACGGCGCTTCACCATCCGTCCACATTATGTCCGATACCGAGATCACCACCCCGTCCATTCCCGAGCAGGCCGCCGTTGCCACGCCAGCCACCGTCCGCTTCGCCGATTTCGGCCTGTCGCCGGATATCCTGCGCGCGTTGAACGACCAAGGCTACGAGCACCCGACGCCGATTCAGGCCCAGGCCATCCCTGTGCTGCTGCAAGGCCGCGACGTCATGGGCGCGGCCCAGACCGGTACCGGCAAGACCGCCGGCTTCTCGCTGCCGATCATCCAGATGCTGCTGGCCCATGCCAGCACCAGCACCTCGCCGGCGCGTCACCCGGTGCGCGCGCTGATCCTGACGCCGACCCGCGAACTGGCGGTGCAGGTGGCCGAGAACGTCAAGGCCTACGCCCAGCACACGCCGCTGCGCTCGACCGTGGTGTTCGGCGGCATGGACATGAAGCCGCAGACCGTGACCCTGAAGGCCGGTGTGGAAATCGTCATCGCCACCCCGGGCCGCCTGCTGGACCACGTGGAGCAAAAGAATATCAGCCTGGGCCAGGTGCAGATGCTGGTGATGGACGAAGCCGACCGCATGCTGGACATGGGCTTCCTGCCGGACCTGCAGCGCATCATCAACCTGCTGCCGAAGAAGCGCCAGAACCTGATGTTCTCGGCCACCTTCTCGCCGGAAATCAAGAAGCTGGCCAACACCTTCCTGACCGACCCGATCACCATCGAAGTGGCGCGCAGCAACCAGACCGCCGACAAGGTCACCCAGGTGGTGTACAAGATCGCCGACAACCAGAAGCACGCGCTGACCGCGCACATCCTGCGCCAGCGCGAGCTCAAGCAGGTGATCATCTTCTCCAACACCAAGATCGGCGCCTCGCGCCTGGCGCGCGAACTCGAGCGCGAAGGCATGAAGGCGGTCGCCATCCACGGCGACAAGACCCAGCAGGAACGCATGGCCGCGCTGGACGCGTTCAAGAAAAACGAGATCGACATCCTGGTGGCGACCGACGTCGCCGCCCGTGGCCTCGACATCTCGGACCTGCCGTGCGTGATCAACTACGACCTGCCGTACAACGCTGAAGACTATGTGCACCGCATCGGCCGCACCGGCCGCGCCGGCGCCTCCGGCGACGCCATCTCGATCTACTCGGACAAGGACGAGCGCCTGCTGGCCGACATCGAAAAACTGATCAAGCAGACCATCAAGCGCGCCGAACCGGAAGGCTTCAACCCGGCGCCGAGCTTTGCCGACGAGCGCGGCGAGCGCCGTCCGCGCCGCACCGAAGACCTCGGCCGCGCGCCGGCCGCGCGTCCGTCCGAACGCGGCGAGCGTCCACCGCGCAGCCTCGGCGGCGGTGGCCCGCCACGCCGCGAAAAGGTCGATCCATGGTTCCTCAAGCCTTACGAGCCGGCCAAAGCGGCCCCGGTCGTCAGCGCCGGCACCGGCGGCGGCAGCGGTATCACCAAGGCCAAGCCCAAGCTGGCCTTCCTGCTGGGCGGAGCGCCGAAGCAGTAAAGCAGCCTACCAAAACGAAAGCAGCCGCCAGGCTGCTTTTTTTCCGGCCATCCTGTAGGCATTCAGCAACGGGCAGCAGGCCGGCCACAGAAAAAAACCTTCGGAAGTGTACGGTTTTTCATTACACTTGCGGTTTGTCATTCTTTTATACTAAATGCAACACGCTTCGCTCGCTGTCGTCAGCCCGGACGCGCCATCGTCCCCCGTACCTTCTCTCCATCCCGCCTACCGCCGAGATATCGACGGCCTGCGCGCCGTCGCCGTGTTGTCGGTGCTGGTGTTCCACGCCTTTCCGACGTGGCTGCCGGGCGGTTTCATCGGGGTCGACATTTTCTTCATCATCTCCGGATTCCTGATCAGCACCATCCTGCTCAACGGCATGCGCGCCGGCAGTTTCAGCGTGGCCGATTTCTACGCCCGCCGCGTGCGCCGCATCTTCCCGGCGCTGGTGCTGGTGATGGCCGCCTGCGCCGTGCTGGGCTGGTTCGCCCTGTTCCCGGACGAATACCGCATGCTGGGCAAGCACATGTTCGGCGGCGCCACCTTCTCGTCCAACTTCTTCCTGTGGAACGAAGTCGGCTATTTCGACACCAGCGCCGAGACCAAGCCGCTGCTGCACCTGTGGTCGCTGGCGGTGGAGGAACAGTTCTACCTGGTGTGGCCGGTGGTGCTGTGGCTGTCCTTCAAGCGCCGCTGGGCACCGTGGAAGCCGGCGCTGCTGCTGGGCGTGCTGTCCTTCATCGTCAACGTCTCCGGCGTCCACAACTACGCCAGCGCCACCTTCTACTCGCCGGCCAGCCGCATGTGGGAGCTGCTGCTGGGCGCCATGCTGGCCTATATGAGCGTCTACCAGCGCAGCGTGCTGTTGGGCGTGCGCCGCGCCGACGCCCCGACCTGGTTCGACCTCGACGGCGCGCGCGTGCGCCACTGGGCGGCCGCCACCGGCCTGCTGTTGATCGTGCTGGGGCTTG
The DNA here is from genome assembly GCF_054461335.1 of Duganella paludis. Lineage (NCBI taxonomy): Bacteria > Pseudomonadati > Pseudomonadota > Betaproteobacteria > Burkholderiales > Oxalobacteraceae > Duganella > Duganella paludis. The sequence continues at coordinate 1,926,017 of NZ_CM136922.1, read as the reverse complement.
CCCTGGCCAACCCGGGCAAGCATTTCCCCGGCTGGTGGGCGCTGCTGCCGGCGCTGGGCGCGCTGCTGCTGCTGGCGGCCGGACCGGGCACCTGGATCAACCGCCATGTGCTGGGCAATCCGGTGATGGTGTGGGTCGGCCTGATCAGCTATCCGCTGTACCTGTGGCACTGGCCGCTGCTGTCCTTCATGGCCATCATCGAAGGCAAGATGCCGGGCGTGCCAGCCCGCGCCACGGCCTTGCTGCTGTCGGGCTTGCTGGCCTGGCTGACCTATTTGCTGCTGGAGCGGCCGCTGCGCAGTCCGCGCAACGGCGCGCGCAAGGTGGCCGTGCTGCTGGCGTTGCTGGTGGCGCTGGGCGGCTGGGGCGCCTGGATCTACCGGGGCGAGGGCTTGCCGCAGCGTGAAGCGGTGACCGAAAGCGCGGCGCAGATGCAGCAGCTCAAGGTGGTCGAGGACGTGCCCAAGGCGCAGGCCTGCAAGCGCCGCTACGGCTTCGATTCGGACTTCGAGTATTGCGTGCTGGACCGCCCGGACGGTGAGCCGACGGTGGCGCTGATCGGCGACAGCCATTCCTACCATATCCTGTTCGGCCTGACCCGCCATTACCGCGCCCAGGGCGAGAACCTGTGGCAGTTGGGCACGCGCCGTCCGTACTGGGATGTGCCGGTCGGCGACGATCCCTACCAGAAGATCACGCCGCGCATGCTGGACGCCGCCTTGAACACGCCGAGTGTCAAGATCGTGATCCTTGCCACCGTCGCCCGCCTGGGCGGCGGCACGCCCGAGGGCCTGGCGATGATGGACCTGTTCCGCAAGACGGTGCAGCGCTTCGTCGCCAGCGGCCGCAAGGTGATCTGGGTGAACGATACGCCGGCGTTGGACTTTGAGCCGCGCTCGTGCATCAAGCGCGCCGGCGTCGCCACCTCGCAGACGCGGCAGGATTGCAGCGTCGCGCGCGCCGACTACGAGCAGGGCATTGCCGACCACCAGAAGGCGGTGGCGACGGTGTTGAAGGACTTCCCGCCGTCACAGGTGCAGGTCATCGATACCTCGGTGCCGTTGTGCGACAAGCAGCGCTGCCACGCGATCATCGACGGCAAGCTGCTGTACCGCGACACCCACCACCTGAGCAACGCCGGCGACCTCTACGTCGGTGAAAGCCTTAGCCGCCAGTTGCAGCAGCTTGCACCGGCGCCGGCAGCGGCTGGCAAATAACCGGGCCGTTGACGTAGCGCCAGCCGTGGTTGACGTCCTGGACGTCGTTGCCGGCGGCCGGCGTCAAGCCGGCCCCGCACAGCATCCGCACCGATTCCGGCGTGGCCGGGTGGTACAGGCTCTTGGCGGCGCGGCCCTTGTAGACGAAGCTGTAGGCCTCGCGCTCGTCGATATAGCTGTCGATATGCCTGACGCGCTCGGCGAACAGTTCCGGGTCCGGGTTGTACCAGTGCGGCGCATGCACCATCACGCGGATCGCGAGCGGGCTGAACTCCACATAGCGGAAGCCCTGCAGCGCTTCGCTGACCGCGCATTGGACCACCAGCACCGGCAACACCGCCAGCAGCCAGCGGCGGCGCTCGCGCAGCAGCCACACCATGGCGGCCAGCAGCGGCATGGCGCCCCAGCTCGCGTAGCGCATCACGCCCTGCGCGCCGGAATTCCAGTTGATGACCGGCAGCGCCGGCAGCGCGATAACAAAGGTCAGCGCGGCGCAGAGTAGGGTGGTGCGCCAGCCCTGGCGCCAGGCCCAAGCCAGCAGCAGTATCAGCAGCGCCGGCACGCCGATTAGCATGCCCTGGCTGAGGTCGAGGAACAGCGAGTGCAGGCGCGCCGCCGTCGCCAGGTAGGGTCGCGTGAATTCCCGGCCGATGATGCTGGGCGTGCCGAACTGGATCAGGTTCCACAGCGGCGCGCTCAGCGCCAGCAGGGTGCCCAGCAGCAGGCCGGCCAGGTGGCGGGCGTCGGGTATGGCCACGCGCAGGCGTGCACGCCAGCCGCCGTTTACCGGCCAGTGCTGGGCCAGCCGCAGCAGCGGCAGGAAGCCGAAGGTCAGGATGATGGCGGGATTCTGCATGGCGCCGATGGCCACCATCAGGCCCGCGCGCAACGGCGCGCCGCTGCCGTACAACAGCAGTCCCATCAGCAGCGCGGCCGCGCTCACCACTTCCGGATTGCTCCAGCGCAGATAGCCCCACAGGCCGCAGGTCAGGAACAGGCCGAACGCGGCCAGCGCCTTGAAGTTATCGTCCAGCACCCGGCGCAGGGTCAGGCCCAGCAGCAGCACAAAGAACAGGTTCAGCGCCAGATAGCATTTGAACGGGTCCAGCCCGGCCAGCGGCAGCAGCTTGAACGGCACCACCGCCAGCGCCGAATAGGCGAAGTAGTGGATGGCGTACGCCGCGCCGCCTTGGCCCTGGGCGAACGGCAGGTGCACCACGCCGGGTTGATGGCGCAGGTCGTTGCCGATTTCCGCCAAGGCGTCCTTCATGAACGGCAGGCGGCGCAGGGTTTCGTCCAGGTCTCCCAAGCGCACCTCGGGCGTGGCGTGGTTGGCCAGCGCCACTGTGGTGACCGTGTATTCCGAAACGTCGCCGTTGTGGATGGCCGGCCAGGTCAGCAGCTTGTACACCAACAATGCCAGCAGCGCCAGCGCATACAGCCAGCGTGAGGTGCGCAGGAAGGTGGTGAGGCGCAGCATCAGTGGGCGTCGTCGTCGGTGATGGTGATGTATTCGAAGCCGATGCCGAACTGGCGCGTGTCCTGGCTCAGGCCCAGCATGGCCTGCGAGGTCGGCTGCGGAATCTTGAAGGTGATGACGCGGGTCTGGCCATCGGTCTCGAAATGCAGCGTGGCTTTGCCGTTCGCGGCCGGCATGCGCATCACCTGCTGCTGCGCGCCCACCGTCACGATCACATCCTTGTCGATATTCGGGCCGAAGGCGCGGCCTTCGAACTGCAGCGCCAGGCGCTTGGGCAGGGCGCGGCCGTACTCCATCGTCACCTGCGGTTCCTGCGACCAGGCGCCCCAGGTATCGGGCCAAGCCAGGCCGTCGATGCGGCCATAGTCGCCGAACGACTGGCTGAAGCCGATGCGCTGGCCGAGCGCGCTCTTGGCCGGTTTCTGGAACAGCAGCAGCTCATCCTTGCGGCCGATCACGCGGGCATCCGGCGGCGGCTGGAACTGGCCGATGGCCAGCACCCATTGGCGGTCCTCCGCCACCTGGTTCCAGTCCATCGGCTGGTTGGCCGGCACCGACAGTAACTCCGTCCTCGGATTTTCCACGAAGAAGCGCGCGCGGTGCAGCACGGCGATGTCGCTGCCGACGATCACCATGCGGTCGCTCTGCTCGCGGGTCAGGTAGTGGTGCGCGAACAGGCCGGCCTTGGAGGCCGGGTCGGCCCAGCGCGACAAGCGCACTTCGTGCGCCGTGCCCCAGGCGCAGATCAGGGTCGTGACCGGCAGCACCAGCAGCAGGAACAGGCGCAGGCCGAGCTGTTGGCGGTAGATCCAGGCCAGCAGCGACAGCAGCGACAGGCCGACGATGATGTTGAACAAGTCCTTGCGCATCGACAGCACGCGCAATTCCGGGGTATCGATCACGCCCGGCGTGAACCACAGCAGCAGGTGGGCGCGGCAATGCCAGAGCAGCAGCAGCACCACGGCGCCGATCAGCAGGCGCAGCGGCGTCTTCAGCGGACGCGCCGGCGCGTAGGCGGCGGCGGCCGCGCACAGCAGCAGCAGCGGCAGGGCGAAGTCGTAGTAGCGGGTGTGGATGCGGGCCGAGGTGTCGCTCACCGCCAGGCCGGTGATGGAGGCGGTGAACATGATGGTCAAGCCCAGCAGTGAGCCGAGCATCAGCACGCTGTACACGGTGATGGCTTGCAGCCGCTGTTCCTGGGCGTGGGCCGGCCGCAGGAAGTTGAAGGCGCCGCACAGCGCCGCCAGCGGCACCGCGAACAGGGCGGCCAGCAGCATCAGGTGGCCTTGCAGGTTGTGCCAGGCGAAGCCCAGCAGCTGGATGATCGGGTAGTGGCTCTTGGCGGTGTAGGCGGCCTGGCCGGCGTACAGGGTGCCGAACAGGTCGAGGCCGTTGGGGCCGGCCAGCAGGTAGCCGAGCGCGAAGCGCAGCGCCAGCGCGCCGGCCAGCATCACGCCGGCCCACAGCAGGCCGCGTCCCAGCCAGCCCTTGCCGCCCTGGGCGTGCGCCGCGTACAGCACGAACAGCGCCAGCGCCGGGATCAGGAACAACGCATGCAGCTTGACCAGGATGGTCGCGCCCAACAGCAGACCCAGCACTAGCGCGCGGCGCGCCGACGGCTGTTCGTACAGGTGGAGCGCGGCCCAGCTGAGGATCCAGAAAGCGCAGTAGTACATGGCTTCCGGCATGAAGAACGGGGTGTAGGCGTTGTTCGGCGCCAGCACGGCGGCCAGCGCGATCAGGGCCGACGGCCAGGCCGGCGCCACGCGCCGCGCCAGCAGGTAGATGCACGGCGAGGCCAGCACGTACAGCAGGGTGTTGAGCAGGCGGTTGCAATCGAGGTAGCTGTCGCCGCAGTAGTTGGTCAGCTTGAACAGCTGGAAGTACAGGTAGGACGGCACCGGCGCATCGGCCATCGGCAGCATGCGGGTGGCGCTGCTGTAGCTCCACTCGTCGATGAACACGATCGGATAAATGCCGGCGTTGCGGAAGAACAGGAAGATGAACACCAGCAGCAGCGCCCCCGCCAGGAGGGCGGGAACGCGACGCGGATCGGTCAGGTAGTCAGGTAATTTCATTGAAGGCAGTGGTTAATTGGTGGCAGGCGTAGGAGCGACCGCAGCGGCCTCGCCGATTTCAACGCTGATGAGGCCGATGCCGAGGCGGCGCTGGTCGTTGCCCGCGCCCACTTCCAGCGGCGTGGTCGGACGCGGCACGCGGATGCGCAGTTCGCGCTGCTGGCCGTCGGTCTCCAGGCGCAGGAACACTTCCTGCGGATTGGCCGGCAGGCGGAAGGTGGCGCCTTCGCCCTTGTCGTCGCCCGCGTGCAGCGTGAACGGCAGGCCGGCGTTGGGGCCGAAGGCGCGGCCGTTGATCAGCACCGCCAGGTGTGGCGGCAGCGGCTTGGCGAAACGCAGGGTGACCACGTCGGCGTTCGACCACACGCCCCACGGTTCGGCGTCGGCCAGGCCGGTCACGCCTTCCAGCGCGCCGTTGGCCAGCGGCTGCGACATCGGGATTTCAAACAGGCGGCGGCTGCCCTGGTTCAGGCGCACCAGCGCGTACTCGTTGGTGGCCACCAGCGGCGTCAGCTCCGGCGGCAGGCGGTGCGGGCCGACCACCAGCAGCCAGCGCTGGCGGGCCGGCGTCTGGGTCAGCTCGAACGGCGCGCCCGGCTGCAGCTCGATAGTGGTCGAGTGCGCGCTGTCGACATGGAACTGGGCGCGCATCATGCCGGCCAGGTCGGCGCCGGCGATGCTCAGGGCGTCGCGGTCGGCGGCATCGAGGAAGCTGTGCGCAAAGCGGCCGGCCTTGTCGTAGACGGACGGCTGCTGCAGGCGTTGCAACATCGTGACATTGACCGCCTCGCCGGCCAGCGCGGCCAGCGGCAGCAGCACCATCAGGTACAGCGGCGCGGCGCGGCGCGGTTGCGCCACCCACAGCGCGACCAGCGCCAGCGTCAGCGCGGCCATCAGGTACAGCGGCAGCGGGCTCTTGCCGGCCAGGCTGAACAGCTCGGGGCTGTCGATGGGCGAGGTCAGGTAGGCCGGCAGCAGGAAGCGAGCTGCCAGCGCCACCAGCAGCGCCAGCGGCGCGGCCAGCAGGGCGCGCGTGCGCAGGCTGGCGTGCGCGCCATGGCCGGCCACGGCCACGCCGGCGATCATCAGCAGCGGGAAGGTGAAGTCGTAGTAGCGCAGGTGCAGGCGGATGATTTCGTTGGGACCGGCGTCGGCGATGGAGGCGGTGTAGGCCACCGTCATGCCCAGCGCGCAGCCGAGCATGAGGAAGGTGTACAGCAGCAGGGCGCGGCCGTGGCGGCCCAGCGCGGTGCGCACGGCGGCGCTGGCGGCGGCGCTGGCGATCATCAGGATAGGGAAGCCGAACAGCACCAGCAGCGCCATCGCATGGCCCTGGAAGTTGCGCAGGAACGGCGCCAGCAGGCGGCCCAGGCCGTGCCCGCTATTGTTGACGTGGCCGCCGTAGAAGCTGCCGAACAGGTTCAGGCCTACCGGTCCGGCCAGCAGCCAGGCCAGCGCGGTCTTGACCGCCAGCGCGGCCACGGCGGCCAGCACGGCGGCGGCCAGGCCCGGAATCAGCCAGTCCTTGCGGCTGGCGCTGAAGCGCGCGTAGACGATGAACAGGCACAGCGCCGGCAACAGGAACAGCGCGTGCACTTTTACCAGGCACAGCAGGCCGAGCAGCACGCCGCCCAGCAGGCCGTAGGCCAGCGTCGCGCGCCATTGCGGGCGCAGCGCGCCGCTGCGCAGCAGGGTGTAGGTCAGCACCCAGAAGCCGAAGTAGTACATCGCTTCCGGCATGAAGTAGGCGGTGTAGCTGCTGATCGGCGACAGCAGCGCCAGCACGGCGATGGCGCCGGCGGCCAGGCGGCCGGTCAGCGGTCGCGCCACCAGGTAGATGAAGGGGGCGGCGGCCACGAACAGCACGGCGTTGAGCACGCGCGCGCATTGCAGGAAGCCTTCGCCGCAGGCGTTGGTCTGGCCGAACAGCTTGAGGTACAGATAGGACGGCACCAGCGAATCGCTCAAGGGCTGCAGACGGGCGAATTTGCTGTACAGCCATTCGTCGGCGAACACCACCGGATAGGCGCCGGTGTTGCGCAGGATCAGGTAAAGCAGCACGGTCAGCAGCGCCAGCGGCAGGCCGTAGCTGGCTGCGGCCTGCCGCTGGGTTGGGGTCAAGCGGAACACAGTCATATTATCTTTCTAGCATTTCGGGCCAAGGGCGGATGATAGCGTCAGCGGGACAAATGGGCAATCGTCGGCGCCGCCGCCTGCACCGGTTGCGACTGCGGCTGCGGCTTGGCCGGCACCAGGCGCAGCAGGGCATTGCGCACCAGGTTCGACAGGCCCTGCTCCAGCAAGTGGTGCGACAGCGCCGCCAGCGGCAGCGCGCAGGCGGTCGAGATGAAGATGAAGCCCCAGGTGTGCGACAGGTGGCCGAGGCCGTAAGCTTCCATCGCGCGCCGCACCAGGCCGTGCGCGATCAAATGGGTCAAGTACAGCGAATACGAGATCGCGCCCAGCCACAGGAAGAAGGGCGGCACCGGAATGCGCACGGTCTTGCTGGCCAGCGCCATCAGCGTCACCATCAGCGCCAGCGGCCAGCCCCACTGGGTCGGGCCATGGATCACGGTGGCGCCGGAATAGATGGCCCACAGCGCAAACGCCACGCCCAGGCCCAGCGCATGCCAGGCCAGCTGGCGGTTGCCGATGCGGAACCAAGGCTGCAGGTACAGCCAGCCGATCAGCACGCCGGCGACGAACTCCAGCACGAAGGGACTGGTGACGATGCTCAGGTAGCCGACCGAATAGCCGAAGTCGCGCGAAATGCTCATGTCGTAGGCGCCCAGTTGCGGGGCGATCACCGTCAGTGCCACCCAGGCGGCCAGGGCCACCCAGCGCAGGCGGCGGAACAGCATGCTGACCACGAACATCAGGTAGAAATACATCTCGAACAGCAGCGTCCAGCCCTGTTCCAGTGACAGCGAGAAGTACGGCATGTAGCGCGGATTGGCCGGCACCATGGCGATCGAGTGCCAGAAGGTGGCGCGCTTGGCGGGGTCGTGGAAGTACTCGACGCCGCCGCTGAGCGCGAAGATCGCCACCAGCGTCACCACCGCGTACACCGGCCACACACGGGCAAAGCGCTTGATGGCGAAGCGGGCCACCTCGGCCGGGCTGCCGTCCGAGCCGGCGGTGGAATAGCACATGATGAAACCGCTGATCAGGAAGAACAGGTCGACCCCGCTCGCGCCGGGCATGAGCAGTTGCTGGGCCAGCCCGAAGCCCTCGGTGTTGAGCAGGGCGTAGCGGGCGTGGCACAGCACCACCAGCAGGGCGGCGATGCCGCGCAACATCTGGATCCAATCCAGGTTTTTTTGGTTGTTCATTAAGGTATTCAGGATGGCAAGTTTAAGGCGACGCCAATTCTAACTGTATTTCAGCAGTGAAATATAGCCAAATGTCACGGCGGTCGTCGCTGCGGTTAAAAGGTGGCGGCTAGCACCAGGACCAGGCACAGCGCCAGCACCGCCAGGCTGACCTTGTCCCGGCTGACATACAGCACCGGGTCTTCGTTGACCTGGCCACGGAAGGCCAGCGTCCACAGCCGGCCCAGCCAGAACACCAGCAGCGGCACGATGCCGAGCAGGAAATACGGGTGGCGGTACATGGTCAGCACGGTCTGCGAATTAAAGTACAGCATGAAAATCAGCACCGACAGGAAAGCGCTGTTGATGCCCATGGTGCTGATCGGCGCCTTGTCGGCGACGGTGTAGCCGCGCCCGCTGCTCTTGTCCTGGCCCCGGCTGTGCAGGTTGAACAGTTCGCTGTAGCGCTTGAGCAGTGCCAGGCTGAGAAACACGAAGAACGAAAACGCCAGCAGCCAGAACGAGGGCGCGATCAGGGTGGCGGCGCAGCCGCCGAGGATGCGCACGGTGTACAGCAACGCCAGCGTGACGATGTCGATCATCAGCATGCGCTTGAGGCGCAGCGAGTACGCCAGCGTGGCCGCGAAGTAGATGCCGACCACCGCCAGCAGCAGCGGGTCGAACAGCGCGCACAGCGTGAACGCGGCCAGCGCCAGCAGCGGGCTGGCCGCCAGCGCCAGCGGCAGCGGCAGCGTGCCGGCCGCCAGCGGGCGGCGGCGCTTGTCCGGATGGCGGCGATCGTCGTGGGCGTCGAGCGCGTCGTTGAGCAGGTAGGCGCTGGAGGCGCACAGCGAAAACGCCGCGAAGGCCAGCAGCGACTGCGCCAGCGCGCCGGCGTTGAGCGCGTGCCCGGCCAGCATCGGCACGAACACCAGCAGGTTCTTGAGCCACTGGCGCGGCCGCATCGCCCGCCACAGCGCAGCCAGCGGCAGGGCGCGCATGCTGCCCATGTGCTGGGTTTGCCTGCCGTCGGCCAGCCGGAACGGGCTGCGTGTCACGGAATACGCGTGGCGACTGCTCTGCCAGACCGCCAGGTCGGCGCGGCTGTTGCCGATGTAGTCGTAGCCATGCGCGCCGTACAGCCGCACCAGCGCGTCGGCCTTGGCGCGCGATGTCAGGTTGACGCCGCCGGCCGAGGCCAGCACCTGTTCGAACGGGCCGAGGTGGGCGGCCAGGCGCTCGGCCCAGCGCTGGTCGGCGCCGGTGGCCAGCACCAGCCGGCGGCCTTGCGCGCGCTGGCGCTCCAGCTCGCGCTGCAGGGTCTGGTCATACGGCAGCGCGCCCGGTTCCAACGCGATGCGCTCGGCCAGCGCGGCCTTGAAGCCGGCCTTGCCGAGCAATAGCCAGAGCGGCAGGCGCCAGGCTTGCCAGAAGTGGTGCTTGAGGAATAGCAGCAGCGCTTCCCACAGGGTGTCGGAATAGCACAGCGTGCCGTCGAGGTCGACCACCAGCGGCGGTTCGCCGCGCAGCTCGGCCGATCCGGCAGCGGCGCCGGCGCTTGCATCAGCCGTCATTGCTGGTGGCCGCCGTTGGCGCGTTGGCGTTGCGCCGCCAGCCAGCCGGCCATGTCGCGCTGCATCGCGTCCCAGGTGTAGAAGCGGCGGTTCTCGTAGTACAGCGGGCCGTCGTGGGGGCGCTGGTCCAGGCGCGCCAACGCCACCGGCTGCAATTGCTGGCAGCCGTGCCGCAGGTAGTGCCACAGCACGAAGGGGAACAGGCCGAGCCAGGTTTTCCACTGGCTCGGGTAGCGTCCGAGCCGCGCCAGGTGGCGCAGCCGCGCCGGCCAGCCGATGGCGCTGCGCTCGACCGCGCCGTTGGCCGCCAGCGGCGCCAGCACGTTGAACCACGGGCCGCTGCGCTGGAAGGCGTTGTACAGCGAATACTGGCGCACGCGCTCGCCCAAGCCAAGGCCGGCGGCCGCGTGGGCGGTGAGGAAATGCAGGGCGTCGTGGTCGTGGTGGCCGCCTTCCCAGGCGGTCACGCAGATCAGCTCGACGCGCTGGAAGCCGCCCAGCCAGTCCGCCAGCCAGGCGCCGGCCGCGTCCATATTGCGCGGCAGGGTGCCGTCGACGATGCCGAGTTGGTCGCCGGCAAACACCACGTCATCCGCCGCCACGCCCATGGCGGTCAGCACCGCCAGCGATTCGGCGTTGCGGCGCGCGGCGCTGCCGTGGGCGCCGGCCGTCAGATAGGCGCAAGCGACCCGGCGGCCCTGCCGCAGGCTGGCCTCGATGGCCTGGAACACGCCGTATTCGTCGTCCTGGTGGGCGAACAGGAACAGCGCGGCCGGCTCGTTGATGGCGTTAGTAGGCATCGAAGTCGAGGAAGCTGAAGCGGATCGCGGCCGGATCGAGCTGCGCCACGCGGCCCGACAGCGAACGGTAGATCAGGTTCAGCGGCGAAGGGCGCAGCCGCGCCGGGATGGTCGGGTAGCCGGTGAAGCGGCGTTCGGCGTCCGGCACCAGGCCCAGGTACAAGCGGGCCGGCGCCCAGGCGCCGTCGGTGGCGGCGGCCGCCTGCGCCAGCGCAGGGTCGGCCGGCAGCGCCAGTTCGCCGTAGGCGCGCGTCAGTGGCAGGGCGGCGGCGTCGAAGCGCCACAGCGCGCCGTTGCGGCGCATGCGCACCGGATTGTCGGGATTGGCGCAGCGCCAGGCCAGCGCTGTCGGCGAGCGCACGCGTTCGAAGCTGGCGGCCACGCCCTGGCCGTGCGGCGGCGTGCCGACGCCGCCGACGCCCACGCGCGCTTCCAGCGGACGCACCAGCTGGAAGCCGAGCTTGCGGATGAAGCCGGGCGTGCTGTTGGCGTTGGCCACGCCGTACACGGCGTCGTAGCCCTGTTCGCGGGCGCTGTCGTAGGTCAGCGCGGCCAGCTTGGTGAACAGGCCCTTGCCCTGGTAGTCCGGGTGGGTCGCGGTATTCAGCGACAGCAGCACGCGCACTTCCTGGCCGCCGACGGTGGCCATGCCGGGCACGCACACGTAGTGCGCGGCCAGGCGTTCGCCGTCCCAGGCGTCATAGCCGGCCACGCCGCCGTCCGGATTGTCGGCGTACAGCCAGCGCAGATACGCGGGCGTGAACTTTTCCGTGCCGGGGAAGCAGGCGGCGAACAACTGGCCGTACAGCGCCAGCGCGGCGTCGTCGCAGCGCACCGGCGCGAAGGTCAGGGTCGGAGCAGCAGCGGCAGGAGCAGCGGCAGGAGCAGGAACGGCTTGCGTTTCTTGATTCATTTGAATACCCAGTATTTACTCAAAAGAAAACCGTTGGCGGCTACCAGCGGCAGCGAAAGGAGTTTGCCGACCAGCGGCATGCCCAGCAGCGATTGCGCCAGCGCCACCACGGCCAGCGTAATGGCGTAGTTGAGCGCCACCACGCAAGCGTAGCGTAACAGACTGTGACGCTGGGTCATGCGGCTGAAGGTGACGCGCGCATGGAAGGCGTAGTTGACCATCAGGCCGGCCGCGAAGCCGGCGCTGGTGGCCACCGCCAGCGGCGCGGCGCCGGTCGACAGCAGCAATTGCATCAGGCCGATATCGACCAGCGCCGACAGCACGCCGCCGGCGACGAAGACCATGAACTGGCGCTGCAGGAAGAACAGCCGCTCAGGCATGGGTCTTCCGGCCCAGGCCCAGGCCGGCGGCCAGGCGCAGGTGCACCGGGCGGCGCGGCACCGAGGCGATGTCGTAAGCCAGGAAGGCCAGGATCAGCTGCATGCCCATCAGCACCGGCAATGCCGACAGCATGACGGTGCCGGCCGAGGTCGAGACGTTGGCGCGCGCCGAAGCGATCCAATGGCTGAGGCCGTACACCGAGCCGGCCACCAGCATGACCAGGCCCAGCGGCAGTTCGATCGAGGCCAGCGACATATTGCGCAGGTAGTAGTTGTAGAAGATGCGCTTGCCGAAGTTGCGCACGTGCTTGAACAGGAATTCGGTGACGATCTTGGAGATCTTCAGGTTGCTGACCTCGTCGCCATAGTGGGCGTCCATCGGCACGTCGACCACCACCGCGTTGATGGTGTTGAGGCGGAACAGCATGTCGGTCTCGAAGAAGTAGCGGCGGCTGACCTTGGCGAACGGGATGTGGCGCGCGGCCCCGGCGTGGATGGCGGTGAAGCCGTTGGTCGGGTCGAACAAGTCCCAGTAGCCGGACGACAGCTTGGTCATCAGCGACAGCACGGCGTTGCCGAACAGGCGCATCGGCGGCATCTGGCTGATCTGCTCCAGGTCGAAGAAGCGGTTGCCCTTGGTGTAGTCGGCCTCGCCGTTGACGATGGGCGCGATGAAGCTGGGGATCAGGCGCGCGTCCATCTGGCCGTCGCCGTCGACCTTGACGATGATGTCCACGCCGTCGGCGATGGCGGCCTGGTAGCCGGTCATCACGGCGCCGCCGACACCCTGGTTCTCCTCATGCTGCAGCACCTTCACGCGCGGGTCGGTGCAGTGCTGGCGCACGAAGGCGCCGGACTGGTCCGGGCACTTGTCGTCGATCACGTAGATGTGGTCGACCTCGGGGCCGATGCCGGCGATCACGCCGATGATGTGGCGCGTGACCTTGTAGCTGGGGATGACGACGGCGACGGCCGGACGTGCGGGAAGAGTGGCGCTCATGCGGAAGGGCTTTCTGTGCTTTCGGTGTTAAGTGAGGGGCTGAACAGCAGGGTGCTCAGCTGGCGGGCGTTGTCGGCCCAGGTGCGGCCGGCGATACCGGTCGAGGCCGGGGCCTTGCCGTCGGCGTGCAGCGTCAGCCACAGGCGCACGGCCGCCGCCAGTTCGGCGCCGCCGCCCTGGTAGTAGTGGGCGTGCTGCTGCGCCACTTCGCGGAACACGGGGATGTCGCGCACCAGCAGCGGCCGGCGGTGGTGGGCCGCTTCGATCAGCGGCAGGCCGAAGCCTTCGCCTTCGCTCGGCACCAGCAGGCAGGCGCTGTGCTGGTACAGCTGTTCCAGGTAGGCGTCGCTGACGCCGTGCAGCCAGAGCAGGCGGCGTCCCAGTTCCGGATGGCCGCGCAGGCGCGCCATGATGGTCGGAATGGTGCGGCGCTGGTCGTCCGGCAGGCCGCGCCAGCCTTCGCCGCCGACGATCACCAGGCGCGCATCGACGCCCTCGGACCACAGCTGCTCGAAGGCGTCGAGCGCCTGCAGGTGGCCCTTGCGCGGCTCGATGGTGCCGACCATCAGGAAGCTTGGATGGGCGGCCAGGTCGGCCAGCACGGCGGCGGCGTCGTCCGGCAAGGCTGTCGCGGCGGCGTCCGAAGCGGCAGGGGCCGCAGCGCCGGCCGAGGCCGACAGGTCGGCGCCGTGGTGCAGCACGGCGAACTGCGGCAGCGGGCGTTGCGGCGCGTGCTGCGTCAGCCAGGTGCGCGTTTCGTCGGCCACTGCGCCGCTGATGCAGACCAGGCGGTCGGCGTCGGCGCTGATGGCGTGCAGCCATTCGCCGAACTCGGCGTCGGTGTTGGGCGGGAAGAATTCCGGACGCAGCACCGGCAGGATGTCGTGGATCAGGAAGTTGATCTGCACGCCGGCGGCGCGCCAGCGCGCGTACAGACCGGCGCGGCTCGCTTCGATCACGGCGCGCGGGAAGAAGTCCGGGCTGTAGAACACGTCGCCGGCGCCGATCACCACTTCGTCGTCGTGCACGCCGCCGCTGTCGGTGCCGGCCAGCTCGTGCTGGTAGCGGCGCGCGTGGCGGTAGTGCCAGCCGCCTTCGTCGCTCAGGTAGACCGGCAGCACCTGGAAGTCCTTGCCTTCGGCGCGCAGCAGTTCCAGCAGCTGCGCGCGCACCACGCGCTGGATGCCGGTTTTCAGGTCATGGCGGGCGATGGCCGAAACGTCGACCAGCAACTGCGGCGTCAGGCTGTCGGCGGCCAGGCTGCCGTGGCTGCCGCCGTGGATGGTGGCGTCCATCAGTTGCTGCGCGGCCTGCTGCCAGGTCAGCCAAGGCATGCCGGCCGATTGCGGCGCGCGGCCTTGCGCGTGCAGGTCCAGCCAGGCTTCGATGGCGTCGGCCAGGTCGGCCGGCGCGGAACCGTCGAAGTAGTAGGCGTGCTCGCCCGCCACTTCGCGGAACACCGGAATGCCGCGCGCGATGATCGGCAGGCGGTGCTGGGCCGCTTCGATCAGCGGCAGGCCGAAGCCTTCGCCTTCCGAAGCCGCCAGCAGCGCCGCGCAGTTTTCGTATAGCTTGAGCAGCATTTCGTCGGACAGGCCGGACAGCCAGAACAGGCGCTGCTCGCGCTGCGGATGATTTTCCAGTTTCTGCGCCAGGTTGTCGACCATCCAGCCGTTCTTGCCGACGATGACCAGGTTGACCGCCACGCCCTTGGCCCACAGCAGATCGCAGGCGGCCAGCGCCTGGGCCTGGCCCTTGCGCGGCTCCAGCGTGCCGACCATCAGCAGGGTCGGTGCTTCTTTCAGGGCTGCCATCACGCGCTCGGCGTTGGCCGGCAGGCCGCTGCTCGGGGCGCTGGCGTCGATGTCGGCGCCCAGGTGGAAGTGGCTCAGCTTGAGCGGGGCGACGCGGCGGTTCGGCCGCTGCGACAGCCAGGTGGCCAGCTCGTCGGACACGGCGCGCGAAATCGTGACGATGCCGTCCGAAGCCAGCGCGATGGTGTCGAGGAAGTCGCCATAGTATTTTTCAGCGCCGAAGGGGAAGCATTCCGGGCGCAGCATGGGCAGCAGGTCGTACACCACGAACCACACGGCCACGCCACGGCGACGCAGCGCCAGCAGTTGCGGCTGGTTTTGCGTGGTCATGTTGGTGGCCAGGTCGAGGCCGAGGAAGGTATCGCCGGCGCGCACTTCGATCGGCGCGTCTTCGGTCACCGGCGCGGTCCATGGCGCGCCCACGCCCAGCATCTGCTGGGTGAAGCGGCGCGCGTAGCGGTAGCTGCGGTTGCCGCCGTCGCTGTACACCGGTTCGACGCGGTAGCCGGCCGGCGGGGCGTTGAGCAATACCAGCAGGATGCTGCGCACCACGCGCTGGATGCCGGTCTTGGGATCATGCTGGACCAGCGCCGAGATATCGATCAGCAGCTGGCGCGGCGTGGTTGATGGCTGGTTGGCGGCCAGCGCCGTGGCCACCGACGCCAGTTGCACCTGGTCCGGATGGCCGGGCAGCGCGCCCAGCGCCGCCAGGGTGCGGCGGTAATGGGCTTGTGCGCTGCTGCGGGCGAAGTCTTCGATGGCGTCGTAGTACTGGCGGCCGACGGTGGCCGGCGCGTGGTGCACGCGCACGTGCTCGCGGCCGGCCGTGGCCAGCGCGGCGCGGCGCGCCGGATCGGCGTGCAGCTGCGCCAGCGCGGCGCTCAGCTGGGCGTCTTCGAACAGGTCCGGCAGCTGCACCAGCACCTCGGCTGGGATCGAGGCGGCGGCGCCGTGGGCGTTGATGATGGTCGGCACGCCGTGCAGCAGGCAGTCCAGCACCGAGGCCGAGGTTTCGCCGCGCGTCTGGGTGCGCAGCTGGACGGCGGTGTCGCTGGCGGCCAGGTAGTTGCGGTAGTCGTCGGCGCTGGCGAAGCCGGTGATGCGGATGCGGGCGGCGGCCGGGCTGGCGGCGATCTTGGCCAGCAGCTCGGCGCCGTATTGGCCGCCTTCGTTTTCACCGACGAACACCAGCTGGCAGTTCGGCTGCTGCGCCAGCGGCGAGGCCAGCCAGGCGTCCAGCAGGCGGTGATTGAGCTTGGTCGGGCCCAGCATGCCGAAGCTGCAGACCAGGAAGTCCTGGTCCTTCAGGCCCAGCGCGGCGCGGGCGGCGGCGCGCGCCTGCGCGGGCGCGTCGAGGTCGGCCTGGCCGCGCAGCAGCGGCAGTACCTGCCACTGGTCGGCGCTGCCGGGACCGTACCATTGTTCGGCCAGCGTGCGCGAGAACTCGGCGTGGACGATCACGCCCTCGGCCTGGTCCAGCACGGTCTTATTGCAGGGGAAGGTCCAGATCGACGGATTGCGGCCGTGCTCCTTGTGCGACAGCAGGCCGGTGTGGCCGTGCGAGGCGTACAGCGCCTGCAGGAAGGCTTGCTCCTGCACGCCGTCGCGCTCCATGTTGTCGAGCACGCCGCTGAGGAAGAAGTCGTGCAGCACCACCACGCCCGGATGGCGTTCCAGCAGCGGGAACATGTACTGGTGGGCGTTGGAGTTGCCGAAGTGGTAGAGCAGGCGCGTGAAGCGCTGCGCCTGCTGCTCGAACTGCGCCGGCGTCAGCAGCGGCAGGCGCTGGCCCAGCGGGGTGGCGGCGATCGCGGCGAGGCTGTCGTCGGCCACCACCAGTTCGATGTCGTAATACGCTTCCAGCTCGGCGATCACTTCGGCGCTGTAGTCGGCGATGCCGGATTTTTGCGGCGGCAGCGGCGAGATGTAGGCCAGGCGCGGACGGCCGGCGGCGGCGCCGTCGCGGTGTTCCACGGCGGCCTTGTGGGCGTTTTCAAATTGCTGCCACAGGCGCGCGGCCAGGGCCTCGGCCTGTGCTTCGGCGCCGTCCGGCAGCTCGACCACCAAGGCGGCGTGGCGCAGGCATTCCTGCTGGCGTTCGTCGCCGGCTTCGGCGCTGCTGTAGATCATCAGCGCGTGCTCCGGGCCGGGGCCGTAGACGGTGTCGCTGAGCGGGATGTCGAACAGGCCGGGCGCGAACACGGCGTCCGGATTCAGGCTGGCCAGGAAGCCGTCGCGCACCAGCACGGCGGCCTGCTGCGGCCAGCCGCCCAAGGCGGGCGTGGCGTAGCTGAGCAGCTGTGGCGGCGGCAGCAGGCCGTCGAAGGCCTGGCGCAGCGCGTCGATCTGTTGCTGCTGGCTGGCGGCGTAGGCGATCAGCACGGTGTGCGGGACGGGACGGGCGGCGGCGCCGCGCACCAGCGCTTGGGCCAGCGCCAGCACGGCGGCCGGCGAGCGGGCCGCGCCGTTCTGGCAGGATTGGAGGTCGATGACGAGACGCATATTCAGTTCTGTTGGGTTTGGCGTGCGCGCTGCAGATCGTCGAGCGCCTTGCGGGCCGACTGCGGCATTTCGCGCAACTGGTGCGGCACGTCGGCGGCGCCGGCGGCCGGCGCGGCGCCGATGTGCAGGGTGTGCAGGGTGCGGGCGACCAGCGTGCGCAGGATCTGCGAGCGGGCCACCACCGGCAGCAGCAGGCGGCGCAGCCACTGGCGCGAGGTCAGCCAGCGCACGCCGCTGCGGGTGGCGTTGTGCGCCTCGCGCTTGAACTGGTTCGGCAGGCTGTTTTCGCCGCGCTGCATGAGCGTGCGCAGCGGCGCCGTGATGCGCCACGAACTGCTGGCGTAGACGGCCAGCAGGCGTTGTTCCATCTCGGCGCCCCAGGCTGCGGCCTGGTGCATGGAGGCTTCGAATTGCTGGGACTGGGCTTCGGCCTGGCGCAAGTCCGCCTGCAGTTGCAGGATCTGGCCGAGGCGCTGGTGCAGGTCATGGTCGCGCTGCGCCAGTTGCAGGCCGTGCTGGTGCTGCTGCTGGGCGGTTTCCAGTTCGTGCAGATTGCGCTGCTGGGCCAGCAGCAGTTCGTGCGCGCGCTCCTGCTCGGCCTTTTGCAGCACGTGGTGGTGCGCCATGTCGGTCAGCTGTTGTTCGTGGTTCTGCACCACCTGCGCCAGTTGCTGTCCGTGCTGTTCCTGCAGGCGCGTCAACTGCTGCTCGTACTGGCGATGGTGCTGTGCTAGCTGCTGCGCCTGCTGTTCGATGTCCTGCGCATGCTTTGCGCGGTCCTGCTCGTGCCGCTGCAGTTCGCGCTGCAAGTCCAGCTCCAGTTCGGCGCGGCGCGCGGTGGCCTGCTCCAGGCTGGCGCCGTGCTGCTGCGCCAGCTGCCAGGCGGCGTCCACCTGCTGTTCCAGCGCGGCGCCACGGCTCCAGGCCTTGTCCAGGTGGTGCACGATGAATTCGTCGAACACGTTCGGCTGCAGCTGCAGGCCGGCCGCCAGTTCGGCATGCTCGTCGGCCACGTAGTAGCGGTTCAGGCCGTCGAACCAGGCATACTGGTAACCGTGCTCCGTGAGCATGGCTTCCCAGGTGCTGTGGTTGCTGTCGCGGCTGTTGGGCATGATGGCTTCCACCACCACGATCCACGGCCGCCAGGCGGCGAAGTCCATGCCGCGCAGGACGTCGGCTTCGAAGCCTTCGACGTCGATCTTGAGGAAGTGCACCGGGCCGCGCACGTGCTCGCGGCAGATTTCGGTCAGCGTCAGCAGCGGCACCGTGTGCTCGACCACCTTGTGGCCGTGGGCGCGGTGGGCTGCGGCCACGCCGGCGTCGGTCGAGGCCCAGCCGTTGACCTCGGGCAGGTCGAACAGGGTGATGCTGCCGCTGGCGGCGCCGGCCGCCACGTTCAGGTTGATGTCGCGCGGACGCTGCTCGAGGAAGGCGGCGCGGTAGGACGGCATCGGCTCGACGTTGATGCCGCGCCAGCCGTGGTCGTAAAAGGCCTTGGTGACCGAATGCAGTTCCGGGTCGTTGGCGCCGACGTCGATGTAGAAGCCGTTCGGCACGTGCTGGAGCACGCGCCACAGCAGCACGTCCTCGAAATTCTGGGCGTAGGAAATGAAGCTCATGTGCTTTGTATGGTGATGTCCGGGTCCAGCCAGGCGGAACCCTCGAAATGCGGCCGGCGCATGTTCACCACGGTGAACACCAGCGCCAGGTCGCGCCACTCGTAATTGTTGACCAGGTGGGTCGCGGTGCTGACGATGGCGGTGGCGATCGAATAGCTGCCGGCGCCCAGGTTCATGTCGAACGCGAAGCGGTAGGTCACCTGCTGGCCGGCCTGCATGTCTTCCAGCGGCAATTCCTTCAGGTGGGTGTTGGTGCCGTACATGGGCTGGCCCAGGCGGTCCTTGATCATGTAGCCGAGCACCATGCGCGGAATCGGCGCGTGCACCGCCACCGTCACTTCCAAGGTCACCGGCTCGCCGACGTCCACCACTTCGACCGCCTCGCCGGCGGCGTTGACCAGGGCGATGCGGGCCACGGTCGCTTCGCCGGTGCCGGAAATCACCTGCAGCTTGCCGGCGTCGGTCTCGGCCAGGCGCAGGGTGCTGTTCTCGCGCTCGGCGATCATGGCGTTGTAGTAGTCCATGATTTCTTCCGGCTTGCCCTGGCGCGCCAGGCGGCCGCCGTCGAGCAGGATGGCGCGGTCGCACACCGACTGGATCGCCTGCTTGTCGTGCGACACCAGCAGCAGCGTGGTGCCGAGGCGGCGGTACTGGCGGATGCGCTCGAAGCTCTTGTGCTGGAAGTAGGTGTCGCCGACCGACAGCGCTTCGTCGACGATCAGGATGTCGGGACGGCGCGCGGTGGCGACGGCGAACGCCACGCGCATCTGCATGCCGCTCGAATACACGCGCACCGGCTGGTCGAGGTAGTCGCCGATTTCGGCGAAGGCTTCGATGTCGGGCATCAGCGCCGTGATCTCGTCGACCGACAGGCCGATCAGCTGGCCGGCCATGTAGACGTTCTGGCGGCCGGTGAAGTCCGGGTGGAAGCCCATGCCCAGTTCCAGCAGGGCCGCCACCTTGCCCTCCATGTAGACGCTGCCGGTGGTCGGATGGGTGGTGCCGGTGATCAGCTTGAGCAGGGTGCTCTTGCCGGCGCCGTTGATGCCGATCAGGCCGACCGCCTCGCCGGGCGCCACTTCGAAGCTGACGTCCTGCAAGATCCATTTGAGCTGGTGGCGCGGGCCGTTGAACGGCGTCAGCCATTCACGCAGGCGGGCGCCGCGCGTCGCATATTGTTTGTAGGCTTTGCCGAGTTGGCTGACAACGATTTTACCCATCAGAGTTCATCCACCATTTCGCCGGCGCGGCGGCGGAACAAATGCATGCCCAGCGCGCACAGCAGCACCGCCAGCACGGCGGCCGGCAGCAGTTTTTCCCAATGCGGCGCCTGGCCGCTGACCAGGATCGCCTGGTAGGACTGGATCACGGCCGCCATCGGATTCCAGTCCAGCATGCCGTGTACCTTGGCCGGCAGGATGCTGGCCGGGTAGACGATGGGCGTGAGCCAGAACCAGAACTGGATGAAGATCTGGAAGAACTGGCCGACGTCGCGGAAGAACACGTTGAGCACGCCGAGCACCATGCCGAGGCCGATGGCCAGCAGGATCTGCAGCAGCAGCACCGGCAGCAGCAGCAGGAACACGGCGCCGGGGAACTGGCCGCTGGCCACCAGGAAGATGGTGAACAGGCCGAAGATGATGCCGAAGTTGAGCAGGGCGTTGAGCACCACGATCACCGGCAGGCAAATGCGCGGAAAACTGATCTTTTTGATCAGGTTGGCTTGTTCGAGGAACATGTTTTGCGCGCGCGAGGTGATTTCGGCAAACAAGCCCCAGGTCAGGATGCCGGCGCACAGGTAGACGCTGTAGCCGTATTCGCTGGTGTCGCCGGGCAGGCGGCTTTGCATCACCTGCGAGAAGATCAGGGTGTAGACCAGGATCATGGCGAGCGGGCTCAGCACCGTCCAGGCGGCGCCCAGCATGGTGTTGCGGTATTTGGCCTGGAATTCCCGTTGTACGCTGCCGAGCACGAAGCCGCGATAGCGCCACAATCCGCGCAACATGGCGCCCGCCATCATGCGGCCGGCGCCTGCGGCGCCGGAAGGAAAGAGGGGTGTCGGAAAGATACGGTAGTCATAACAAGCTGCGGGGCGGCCGGGCCGTCCGGGGATGGATCAGCCGGCAATTATAGCGCAGGCCTTGTTACACTGGTAACGTGTTACAGCTTGTCACACAGTAACTTCGGGCGCCTCGCTACTCGGCCTGGGCCAGTTTTTGCAGCGCTTCGGGGTTCTTGATCAGCAAGCGGTGTGGTTCTTTTTGCACGATACCTTGTTGGGCCAGGGTCAGCAGCGCGCGGGTCACGGTTTCGCGGCTGGTGTTGATCATATTGGCAATATCCTGGTGGGTGGGCAGGTTTTCCACCACCGCGCCGTTGGCATCGCGCTTCTGCATCAGGATGATGAAGTTGAAGATGCGCTTGGTCGTATTGTTGATGCTGAGCAGGGCGCGGAACTCGGAGTCGCGCTGGATCTTCTGCGCCAGGTGGCGCAGCATGTGCGCCGCCACCGACGGCGAGTGCGAGAACAGGCGCATCGCCACCGGCGCCGGCAGGAAGGCCACCAGCACATCGCTCATGGCCACCACCGAGGCGGAACGGGTGGTGCCGTTGATCAGGGCGATTTCGCCGAAGAAGTCGCCCGGCACCAGCATGCGCAGGCCGATCGCGCGGCCGTCCTCGGTGATGTCGATCACTTGCAGCTGGCCGGCCAGCAGGAACAGCAGGCCGTCCCCCTGGCCGCCCTTGTGCAGCACGACTTCCCGTTTGGCGTAGGTGCGTATCCGTAGCTCGCTTTTCAGCGGGATGATTTCTTCGTCCGAGAGCTCGGCCAGCAGCGGAATCTTGCGCAAATGGATCTGGATTTGCCGCTCTTCACTGGCAGTTTGCTCGGTCGCGGTATCTGGGGCGGGTGGGGACGTCATGGCGAGATTGTAGCGCGTTCGGGGTGGAGCGTCTCAGAATGGTAGCCACAGCCAGCCGATTAGGCCGGCGCTGGCCAGGCCGGCCGCGTTGGCGGCCAGGTCGCGCCAGCTGAAGTTGCGGTCGGGGACCAGTTGCTGCAGGCACTCGATGAGCCAGCTCAGCACCAGCAGCCCGGCCAGCAGCAGCGCGCCTTCGGCGGTGCTCGAGGCCAGCGGCAACGCCAGCAGGCCCAGCGCGCCGAAGCCGGCGAAGTGCATCAGTTTGTCGTTCGGCATCGACGCCGGCAGCCAGCGGTTGGGCACCAGGCAGCCGGCCGTCAGCACCAGCGCGCCTGCGATTAACATTCCGAGATTCCAGCCCATGGTCCTGCCCGCGACAAAGTTTAAAGGTCCAACAGCGGGCTTACATGCCTTGCCATTGCCAGCTCAACTGCAATTGGCGGTCATTGTACTGAAAGATCGAGATATTTTCCCGATTTCGCACATGCCGCGCCTCGAGCTGCAAGGACTGGGTGGTGGTCAGCGGATAGGTCAGGGTGGCGCGCAGCATCTGGGTGGTCTGCTGGCGCGTAACGTCGATGAAGCCGGGCGAGTAGGCGCTGCTGCCGCGCCAGTGCTGTTGGCTGTAGCCGAGTTCGGCGCTGGTCTGGTCCCACAACGGCGTGCGCCACTGGGCCGTGGCCAGCCAGCCGTGGCGGCTGCCGCCGGGGCGGGCGTCGGACGAGCGGTCGTCCAGCAGCGAGACGCTGGCGCTGGCGCTGGTGTCTTCCTGGCGGTAGCTGAACTGGCCGCGCAGCTCGCCCGTGTTGGCGTTGAAATTGCTCAGCGTCAGGTATTCGACCCGGCTCAGCGAGGTGCTCAGGCTGAACTGCATGCTGCCCGGCAGCGGCAGCGGCGGGCCGATGCGCGCCTGCAGCTGGGCCTGGCGCTGGTAGAGCTGGCTGCCCAGCGTGATCAGGCCGAACGAGGCGCTGCCGTGCAGGGTCCAGCTGCCGTAGCGCCACGGCGTGTCGACCCCGGCGAACAGCGAGGACGAGTTGTAGGCGCCCAGGCGGTCGTAGCGGCGGTTCTGGAATTGCGCGAAGCCGGTGGTGCCGTTCGGCGACAGGTCGCGCAGGTAGTCGGCGGTGACGCTGGTGTACTGGTCGTGCTTGGGCAGGAAGTCGTCGGTCAGCGGCAGCTCGACCGCGATCCCGGCCGCGCTGGTGTTGTAGCTGGTGGTGCGGGTGCCCTGGTTGACGTTCTGGTCGATGCCGCGGCCGATGCTGACCGAGCCCTGGCCCTGCGCGTGCCAGCTGGCGCAGCCGGCCACGCGCGCTTCGGCGATCAGGTCGAGGATGCCGGGCGGCGGGTTGAAGCGCTCGCGGATATTGTCGAACAGGCGCTCGGCCTCGTCGGCGTGGCCCAGCGCGCACTGGATCAGCGCCAGGTCGAGCCAGGCGCCGGCGTGCAGCGGCTCGCGCTCGATCACGCGCATCAGGGTGGTGCTGGCGTCGCTCTTGCGGCCTTCGGCGATCGACTGCAGGGCCTGGCGGTACAGCTGCTGGGTGTCGTCGGACTCGTCGAGCGCGCGCGCGGCCGGCGCCAGCACGCACAGCAGTGCGGCCAGCACGGGCAGCCAGGCGCGGCGCCAATTCAAGAGCGTCGCTCCGTGGCGCCGGCCGGTGCGGGAATTGCCTGCTTGTCTGCGGTCATGGCTGTGTCAAAAGTATAGAGTACCGTGGGCTTTTCCTTGCCCCTTAATAAGCGTTCGCCCAGGCGCTGGAACTGGTGGCGGCGCGCCCGTTCCACCGTGCCGGCGCCGACGATCACGTCGTGCGGATAATCGCGCGCGGCCTGCTCCAGGCGCGACGCGGTGTTGACGCTGTCGCCTACCGCAGTATAGATGCTGCGGAAGGCGGTGCCAAAATCGCCGGTCATGGCCAGGCCGCTGTCGATGCCGATGCGCACGCGCAGCGGCGGATAGCCGCGCGCTTGTTGCTCCAGGCTAAATTTTTGCACGCGCCGCACAATAGCATGGGCGGCGTCCAAAGCCAAATCCGCATGTTGTAAATTTGGTAATGGTGCGCCGAAGAAGGCCACCAGGCCATCGCCGGTGTACTTGTCCAGCGTGCCCTGGTGGTCGATCACCGGCCCGGTCAGGCATTCGAGGAAATCGCGGGTGAGCTGGGCGGCGGCGTCCACGCCCATCGATTCGACCTGGGTGGTATAGCCCTCCATGTCGGCGATCAGGGTGGTGATGTCGAGCTGGCGCGGCGCCAGCGGATCGAGCAGGTCGCTGCGCAGCAATTCGGTGACCACGGCCGGCGCCACGTACTGGCGCAGGGTGTCGAGCAGGTGGCGCGAGCGGTGCTGGGCCTGTTGCCACTGGTAGGGCACGGCCACCGCCAGCAGGAAGAGCAGCGAGGCCAGCGGCGCGGTGGGCGAGAAATCGGCGTCGTGGCGGCACACGGCGTAGGCGACCAGCAGCCACAGCGCGCCGGCGCAGGCCAGCAGCAGCACGTTGCGCGCGGCCGACAGGCGCGGCAGGGTGTAGCCGGCCACGCCGGCCACCAGCAACATATAGAGCGCGGCGATCCAGCGGCCCGGCCACGGCGCCGGCGCCAGGCCGTCGCGCCGGTCCAGCAGGGTCGACAGCATGGTGGCCTGCACCCCGAGGCCGGGGCGACTGGCCGCCAGCGGCGTGGCGACGCGGTCGGACAGGGTCAGCGAGGAGGAGCCGACCAGCACCAGCCGGCCGCTGGCGCCGGCCGGGTCGATGCGGCGTTGCAGGATGTCGGCGGCGCTGACCACGGTGTAGGCGGTCCAGTCGCGGCGGTAGGCCACGCGCGCCGCCGCGCTGTCGCCGTCCGCCGCCAGGGGCAGGGCCGGGCCGCCGCCGCAGCAATTCAACAGCGCCAGGCTGAGCGCGGGATAGGTGCGGCCCTGGTAGCTGGTCAGCAGCGGCAGGCGGCGCAGGGCGCCGTCGGCGTCCGGAATGAAGCCGATGTTGCCAATGTGGCGGGCGCTGGCGGCCAGCAGGGCGTGATTGGCCAGGTAGCCGGTGGCCGGCGCGGCCGGCGCCGGCGCGCGGATTGCCCCGCCCAGCACCCCCTCGCGCAGCAAGTCCGGCCGGGTCTGGCTATAGTCGAGCGCCTGGGCCAGCACCAGCGGGCCGTGGCTGGCCAGCGCCGCCAGGCGGGCGTCGCCTTCCGGGGCACCGGCCTTGGGCAGCAGGATGTCCAGCGCCACGCCCCTGGATTGGTAATCGGTCAGCAGGATTTCCACCAGGTCGGCCAGGCGCGCGCTGGGCCAGGGCCAGGGGCCGAGCGTGGCCAGGCTGGTTTCGTCGACGTCCACCACCAGGATGCGCGGTTCCTCGGCCTCGGTGGTTTGCAGGCGTACATAGCGGTCGCGCAGCCATTCGGCCGCCAGGTCGCCGTCGCCGGGCGGCATCAGCCATTCAAAGCCGAGCGTCAGCAGCAGCGCGAGCAGCGGCAGCAGCCAGCGCAACGGGCGTAGGGTGGGCGTGGAGTGTGAGCGTTTGGCCGGGAAAATGATCATTAACGTCTTGCAATGGCCAAGCGCGGTAAGAAAGATTTGAAGTGCGCTCAGGGTACAATGCTTTCCCTTTGCGGGCAATGCTTTTGCTACAAAGTGTAACGTTTCAGGCGGCTTGCAGGCGGTACAGTAGAATGTGACCATCATCACGGAATGTTCCGTTGGATCAAGGATAATCCAGGCTGTACTGGAGAAAAATATGATGCGTAAATTCCTGTTTATGGCCGGCGCCCTGTTGCTGGCCCAAGCCGCTTATGCCGCCGAGGCAGGGAAAGTCATATTCGTCGCTGGTAGCGCCAAGGTGGCCGAGCGCCAGGCCGCGCTCAACACGTCGGTGGGCGAGGGCGAGCTGCTGGTGACCGGCGCCGACGGCTATATTTATATCAAGACCATCGACAACGGCCTGTTCATCCTGCGGCCGAACAGCCAGGCGCGCATCGCCAGTTACCATGTCGATAACGCCAACCCCGCCAACACCCGCATCAAGCTGGAACTGCTGAGCGGCGTGGCGCGCAGCCAGTCGGGCCAGGCGGTCAAGCAGGCGCGCCAGAATTTCCGCTTCAACACCCCGGTGGCCGCCATCGGCGTGCGCGGCACCGACTTCACCGTCTTTACCGACCAGAACACGTCGCGCGTGACCGTGTTGTCGGGCGGCATCACCATGAGCGGCTTTGCCGCCGGTTGCAGCCCGGACGGCAGCGGCCCGTGCGAGGGCAGCGCCACGCGCGACCTGTACGCCGCGCAAAAAGGCCAGCTGCTGCAAGTGCAGCGCGGCCAATCGGCGCCGCAGTTGCTTCAGGGGAATAGCTCGCTGGCGCCGGACGTGGTGGCGCCGCCGCGCATCGACGAGCCGGGCAAGGGCGCCAGCAATGCCGCACTGGATCTGAGCCTGGACGCGAAAAAGAATGTCGCCCTGCATAATCAGGTGCAGGCGCTGAACAACCCGCCGGCGCCGGATAGGCCGGGGGTGTCGGTGCCGCCGGAATCCGTCACGCCGCCGCCGGTGGTGGTGACGCCGCCGGAAGTGACGCCGCCGGAAGTGGTGACGCCGCCGGTGGTGGTGACGCCGCCGGTGGTGACGCCGCCGGTGGTGGTGACGCCGCCAGTGGAGACGCCGGCCGAAGTGACGCCGCCGGTGGTGACGCCGCCGGTGGTCACGCCGCCGGTGGTTGAAACCCCGCCGCCGCCCTTGAAGGAAGTGAGCTGGGGCCGCTGGACGGCGGTCGCCAGCAAGCCCGCCACGAGCGGCGTGGTATTGGATGGTTCCGACCGTCTCGCGCTGAACAGTAACTATGTACTGTTCCGTTCCAAGACGGGTAGTAATTATGTAGTGCCGGAAAAGGGTGGCGTGAGTTTTGCATTGCTCGATGGGGAAGCCACCGTAAAAGACCTGACGCTCAAAACATATTCGCGCGCGCTGGTGGAGAATGGGCAATTGTCGTTTAACTTTGATAAAGCCACCTTCAGCACCCAGCTCGACGTGGTGACCGGTAACGATCGTTTTACGCTGGCCAATGGCGGCCGGATAAACAAGGATGGCATGTTCACGTCTTCTAATAAGTACACGCCTGCCGCGAACATGGGGGTGACCGGCATTCTCGACAGCGAGAAGAGCGCCACCTATCTGTTCGACGCCTTGCTCGACGCGCGCCGGTCGGCCACCGGGGTGGCGCTGTGGGGTAAGAAATAAGCTTGTTCTGGAATCAGTTAAAACGCCGGCATACCATGCCGGCGTTTTTTATTTCGGCGCTCATTTAATAAGCAAAGTCGGTTTTTGAATATGCGGGGCCGGCGCGATTACCGGGTATTTGCCGTAGTTTTTAAAATGATAATATGCGGTTGGCGGTAGCTGAGTGGAAGCATTGCTTTATGGGTGACCATCTCTCATAATGGCCGCTTGGTTGACTTTGATGTAGTAAAAAGACCAAAAAAAGGAGGAAATCGGTGTTTTTTGTGACGACCGTCACATTGTGCGCCGGGGAACTTCTGCCATGATTCGGTACGCGAGCTTGCAACCGCAAGCTGTGGTGGACCGATCAGTTCATCTTTTAAACCCTAGGAGTTTTTTAATGGCTACTAATACCGAATTGGTACAACAACTGTACGTTGCTTACTTCAACCGCCCTGCAGACGTAGATGGCCTGGCCTACTACGTTGGCGTTCTGGAAGCATCCGCTGACCCAGTTGCCACCGCAGCTGCTATCAGCGCTGACTTCGCTAACGCAACCGAATACAAGACTGCCTACGCCAACATGTCGGCAAAACAGATCATCAACACGATCTACCACAACATCTTCGGTCACGAAGCTGACATCCCAGGCCTGAACTACTGGGCAGACCTGTACTCGGCCGGCTCAGTCACCCTGGCTAACGTTGTTACCGCTGTTGCTGGTGGCGCCCAAGGCACCGACGCAGTTGCTTACGACAGCAAAGTAGCAGCCGCTACCGAATTCACCGCCACCATCGCTTTGAGCGCTGACCAGCAAATCGCTTACGCGACCAGCCCAGCTGCCCTGGCAGCCGGCCAGACCTTCCTGGCAGGTGTTACCGATGCTGCAACCCTGGCTACCGCCATCGGCAGCGTAGACAGCATCGCTGGCGGCCTGGTACCTAGCGTGACCTCCGCTCTGACCGTTGGCGCTGACACCATCGTTGGCAAAACCGGCAACGACGTGTTCAACGCACTGACCATCGACGCCGCTGGCGCCAATGCTTCGACCCTGACCTCGTTTGACTCGGTCGACGGCGGTGCGGGCAACGACACCCTGAACATCTACAGCAACAACACCGGCGCTTTCAACAAGTTCCTGGCGACCTCGACCACCGTGAAAAATGTTGAAACCATCAACATCATCAACACCGACGGCACCGCTAACGGCTTCTACACCGAAACCGCTGGCGCAGGCACCCTGGATGCATCGAAATTCGCAGGCGTGACCGTTCTGTCGCAGACCGGCGCAGCTTCGGACATCATCAACCTGGCAGCTACCACCACCGCCGTGTACAAAAACCTGGCAAACACCGACCTGAACGTTGGCGCAGCTGATGCGGCCAAATCGGTTGCTGTTTCGCTGAACAACTTCGACGACGCTGGTTCGCTGACCATCGCCACCAGCGGTGCAGGCAAAGGCGTTCTGAACGCAGTGACCGTAAGCGGCGCAGTGGTTGACTCGGCTTCGAACGGCGTTGACGCTATCGATCTGGACATCACCGTTGGTAAAGACGTTCAGTCGCTGACCGTGAACACCGCTGCTGACGTGACCCTGACCGTGAACGACAACGGCACCAAAGTTGTTACCACCGTTGACGCATCGGCTTCGGCTGGCGCGATCGCCTTCGCGGCTGCCGACACCGTTGCCACCATCAAAACCGGCGCTGGCGCTGATGATGTTGAACTGAACACCGCGCTGACCGCAACCGTTAAGGCTGCTTCGGTAAGCACCGGTGCAGGCAACGACACCATCACCGTAGCCATCGACGACGCAGCAGCTGCTGCTGGTGTTGTCAGCACCGTGAGTGTTGACGCTGGCGACGGCAAAGACGTCATCAACGTCGAGATCTCGGCTAAAGCTGCCTACACCGTACTGGCTGGCGCTGGCGACGACAAAGTCGTGATCACCAGCGGCGTCATCAAAACCGACGACAAGATCGACGGCGGCGCAGGTGTTGACTCGATCACCCTGGCCAACGGCGCGACCCTGACTGCCGATGACTACATCGTCTTCAACAAAGTGCTGCTGAACTTCGAAACCCTGAAGCTGACCACCGCTGCGACCAACGTTGATGGTTCCCTGCTGGGCGCCAGCTACACCACCCTGGATCTGGCTGACACTTCGGTTATCACCAAAGTCACCGCTACCCAAGCTCTGGTGGCTAATGGCGATCTGGACGCTACCGCGGCCGGCCAAGACAGCGGCGCTTCGCCAGTTGTCTACGCAGGCACCCTGAACGTGACCGAAAAAGCAACCGGCACCATTACCGCAGAAGCTTCGGTACTGAACCTGGCTGTAGTAGGCGGCAAAGCTAGCGCTGTTGCTGCGGTGGAAGCGGTTGTGGAAGGCGATGTTAAGACTGCAAACATCACCCTGAGCGCCGGTACCGATACCGACACCGACGCACTGGTGGAAACCACCCTGGCCCTGGACGTCACCACCACCGCTCTGAAAGGTCTGGCTTCGCTGACCCTGTCGGGCAACGGTGCTGCCACCGTGACCAACACCGGCGGCACCAAGCTGGTGACCATCGATGCTTCGGGCCTGACCAACGTTGATGCCGACGGCGCCCTGTCCGGTACCGCACTGGACTACACCTCGACCTCGACCAAAGCTGAAACCATCAAGCTGGGCGCAGGCCTGGATGTGATCTCGATCGGTTCGTCGCTGTACGGTGGTCCAGACGCTGGTCACACCTTCGACAGCATCCAGGGTCTGACCCTGGTGTTGGATGCTGGTGGCGCAATCGATGCCGCCAAGTCGGACGCGCTGACTATCGTTGGTCAAGCTGGCACCATCCAGAAGTTCACCACCACCAAGACCGATATCGATCTGGCGCTGAAAGACGCGACTGCCTTCGCTCTGTCGAAAACCGCGACCGATGTTGTGTTCCAGATGGGTGGCAACACCTACTTCGTACACGATGGCGGTACGACGGCTGGCAGCATCGACGCAGGTGACATCGTCGTCAAACTGGTTGGTAACATCAACCTGGACGCTCTGATCCTGGCAGTGGGTTAATACCAAGCTTAGGGGAGTCTTGAAGCGCAAGCCGAGAGCTCTCAGAGTCTAAAAAGCCCCGCCTCGCAAGAGGCGGGGCTTTTTTTATCTGGATGTCGTAAATGCGTTACAAAGAAGCACTGGTGGGGCCTATTTCTGTGTGCTAAGATTCTGAAATGTGATCTACGTCACATTTTTTTGGTCAGGCTGCCGTTAAGGTAGCGACCATCCCGCTGCAGCGGTCCTGCTGCGCCGTCCCTCCTGTTTCAACGTTCTTATGACAAATAAACAACAGAATCCTAAAACCGAGATCGCCAAGGTCTTGCTGACGTTCAAACGGGCCTTCATGACCGTCGGCGCCTTCAGCGCGATCAGCAACCTGCTGATGCTGGTGCCGTCGCTGTACATGCTGCAGGTCTACGACCGCGTGCTGGGCAGCCGCAACGAGCTGACCCTGCTGATGCTGACGCTGATGATGCTGGTGGCCTACCTGATGACCAGCGGTCTCGACCTGATCCGCTCGTTCGTGCTGGTGCGCATCGGCGCCCGCTTCGACATGCAGCTCAACAAGCGGGTCTACACCGCCGCGTTCGAACAGAATCTGAAGGCGTCCGGCGTCAGCGCCGGCCAGTCCCTGATGGATTTGACCAATCTGCGTCAGTTCCTCACCGGCAATGCGCTGTTCGCCTTCTTCGACGCACCATGGTTCCCGTTCTACCTGATCGTCATTTTCATTTTCGAGCCGTCGCTGGGCCTGTTCGCGCTGTGCGGCACCGCCGTGCTGGTCATCCTGGCCGTCGTCAACGAGCGCGTGACCCGCGACCCGCTGAAGGAAGCCAACAGCATGGCCATCGTCTCGAGCCAGCTGGCCACCAATAACTTGCGCAATGCCGAAGTCATCGAGTCGATGGGCATGCTGCCCAACATCATGGAGCGCTGGTTCAAGCTGCATTCGCGTTTCCTGTCCCTGCAAGCGAGCGCTAGCGACAAGGCCGGCGTGGTGAGCGCCCTGACCAAGTTCGTGCAAACCTCGCTGCAGTCGCTGGTGCTGGGCTTCGGCGCGCTGCTGGTCCTGGAAAACAAGATTTCTCCCGGCATGATGATTGCCGCCTCGATCCTGGTCGGCCGCGCCCTGGCGCCGGTGCAACAGCTGATCGGCGTGTGGAAAAGCTGGAGCAGCACCCGCAGCGCCTACGAGCGCCTGAACCAGTTGTTGGGCGAAAACCCGGCACGCGTGGCCGGCATGGAGTTGCCGAAGCCGACCGGCGCCTTGTCGGTCGAAGGCGTCACCGCGATGACGCCCGGCGGCAAGAGCATGGTGCTGAAAGGCGTGAGTTTCGCCATCGTTCCCGGCGACGTGCTCGGGATCGTCGGCCCTAGCGGTTGCGGCAAGTCCACGCTGGCCCGCCTGCTGGTCGGCGTGTGGCCGGCGGCGATGGGCAAGGTGCGTCTCGATGGCGCCGACATCTATCAATGGAACAAGGACCAACTCGGCCCACACCTCGGTTATCTGCCGCAGGACATCGAGCTGTTCGCCGGCACCATCAGCGAGAACATCGCCCGCTTCGGCGAGCTCAATGCCGAGCTGGTGGTGGAGGCGGCCAAGCGCGCCGGCGTGCACGACATGATTTTGCAGATGCCGAAAGGCTACGACACCCCGCTGGGCGACGGCGGCGCCGGCCTCTCCGGCGGCCAGAAGCAGCGCCTGGGCCTGGCCCGCGCCATGTATGGCGACCCGGCGCTGCTGGTGCTCGACGAACCCAATTCGAACCTGGACGATGTCGGTGAAATGGCGCTGATCCAGGCGATCAAGGACTTGCGCGCACGCGGCAAAACCATCGTGCTGATCACGCACCGCACCAGCGCGATTGCCGTCACCAACAAGCTGCTGGTGATACGCGATGGCCAGGTCTCGATGTTCGGCCCGACCAATCAGGTATTGGCCGCGCTGCAGGAAAACAACCAGAAGCAAGTGGTCGCGCAGCAGGCCGCCGCGCAACAGGCTGCGGCGCAACAAGCCGCCGCACAGCAGGCCGCCGCGACCGGACAGGAGTAAATGATGAAACTAGCTAAATTCAACAACGAGAAGGCCACCGACGTCGTATCGCATCAGGTTACCCCGGTGACGGTCGATACCGACCCAACGAACTACGCCCGCCTGGGCTGGGTGATTGTGCTGGTGGGGGTGATCGGCTTCCTGGTGTGGGCCTCGTTAGCCCCGCTGGACAAGGGCGTGCCGATGCAGGGCGTGGTGGTCAAGGAAAGCAACCGCAAGACGATCCAGTATCCACAGATCGGCATGGTACAGGACATCCTGGTCAAGGACGGCGACATCGTGAAGGCGGGCCAGGTGCTGGTGCGCATGAACGACGTGGTGGTCAAATCGGCCGAGGAAGTCTCGCGCGGCCAGTATTTCATTGCCCGCGCCGCCGAAGCGCGCCTGCAGGCCGAGCTCAAGGGGCAGTCCGCCTTGACCTTCCCGCCGGCGCTGGCCGAGTTCAAGGATGATCCGCGCGTGCAGGACACCGTGGCGCTGCAAAACCAGCTGATGCAATCGCGCCAGATGGCCTTGCGCAGCGAGCTGGCCGGCGCCGAGGAAAACATCGCCGGCCTGAACGCCCAGGCCCAGGGCCTGGAGGAATCGCGCGAATCGAAGAAGCAGCAGCAGGCGATCCTCAAGGAACAGTTGGAAAACAACCGCGAGCTGGCCAAGGATGGCTATATTCCGCGCGCGCGCCTGCTGGACCTGGAGCGCACCTATGCGCAGGTCAACGGTGCGATCTCCGAGGACATCGGCAACATCGCCCGCGCGCGCCGCCAGGTGGCCGAGCTGAAACTGCGTACCGTTCAGCGCACCCAGGAATATCAGAAGGAAGTGCGCAGCCAACTGTCGGATGTGCAGAAGGAAGCGGAGGCTTTGCAAAGCCGCATCGTCGCCCAGTCCTTCGAAAGCGGCAACGTCGAAGTCAAGTCGCCGGTCGATGGCGTGGTGGTCGGCAGCACCGTGTTTACCAAGGGCGGCGTGGTGGGCGCCGGCGCCAAGTTGATGGACATCGTGCCGACCGACGACGCCTTGGCGGTCGAAGGCCAGTTGCCGGTCAACCTGGTCGACCGCGTGCACGTGGGCTTGCCGGTGGACCTGGTGTTCTCGGCCTTTAACAGCAACCGCACGCCGCATATCCCGGGCAGCTTGGTGGTCATCGCCGCCGATCGCACGGTCGATGAAAAAACCGGTGCGCCTTTCTACAAGGTGCGCGCGAAAGTCACGCCGGAAGGGCTGAAACTGATCCAGCACAAGAAGCTCGACGTCGTGCCCGGCATGCCGGTGGAGCTGTTCGTCAAGACCGGCGAACGCACCATGATGAGCTACCTCCTCAAACCGTTGTTTGACCGTTCCAAGTCGGCACTGTCGGAGGATTAACGTGAGCACTGTCATCAAGAAAAGCCGCCTGGCCGCGCTGCTGGCGCTGGGCCTGGCGCTGTATGGCGGCAACGCCGCCGCCATCGGGCTGCTGGACGCTTACCAGGCGGCGCTGCAGAACGATCCGCAGTACCGCTCCGCCTATTATGCCGGCGAGGCGGGCAAGGAGAACCGCATCCTCGGGCGCTCCAACCTGCTGCCGAGCATTTCCGGCAGCTTTAGCGGCAGCCAGAACCGGACCACCATCACCGATACCGGCCTCAAGCCGCGCGCCAGCGACTACATCAGCCGTTCGTCCAATGTGCAGCTGCGCCAGCCCTTGCTGAACCTGGACGGCTGGGCGCGCTACAAGCAGGGTGCGGCGCAAAGCGAGTACGCCGCCGCCCAGTTCGAGAGCCAGCAGCAGGAAGTGATCGTGCGCGTGGTGAACGCCTATCTGGACGTGTTGTTCAAAGGCGATTTGGTGCAGCTGGCCGAGTCGCAGCGCGACACGCTGGTCGAGCAGCGCAAGGTCAACGACCGCCTGTTCAAGGGCGGCGAGGGCACCGCCACCGACATGCTGGAAACCCAGGCTCGCCTGGATGCCGCCGAAGCGGCCGTGCTGGAAGCCAAGGATGCGCTGCTGGTCGCACGCG
This sequence comes from Duganella paludis, assembly GCF_054461335.1. Taxonomy (NCBI): domain Bacteria; kingdom Pseudomonadati; phylum Pseudomonadota; class Betaproteobacteria; order Burkholderiales; family Oxalobacteraceae; genus Duganella; species Duganella paludis. Next base: position 1,892,097 of record NZ_CM136922.1, on the reverse strand, counting down.
ATACGCTGACCAGCGTGATCGGCACCGACCCCGGCGTGCTGGATGGCCTGAACCCGGAGTTCCGCTTGCGTCCGGCCGACACCGTCAGCTTTGAAGCGTGGAAGAATATCGCGGTCGAACGCAATCCGGACCTCAAGGCCTTGACCGCCGGCGTGGAGATCGCCCGCCAGGAAGTGAACAAGGCGCGCTCCGGCCATGCGCCGCGGGTCGACTTTGTCGCCGTGTACGCCCGCAATGCGTCCGACTCGATCCAGACCATCAACCAGGAGTCGGTGGTGCGCAGCCTGGGCGTGCAGGTCAACATTCCGCTGTATTCGGGCGGTGCGGTCAACGCCCAGAGCCGCCAGGCGGCGGCCAACAAGGAAAAGGCCAGGTACGACCTGGACGCGGAAACCAACAAGGTGTTGCTGGAACTGCGCAAGGACTACGACGCGTTGATGAGCAGCGGTGCGCGCATCGATGCGCTGCTCAAGTCGGTCGCCTCGTCCGAACTGCTGATCAAGGCCACCGAGAAAAGCGTGCAGGGCGGCGTGCGCATCAACCTCGACGTGCTCAACGCCAAGCAGCAATTGTTTACCGCCAAGCGCGACCTGGCGCAGGCGCGCTACAACTACTTGTTGAACACCTTGCGCATGCGCGCGTCGGTGGGCACGCTGTCGGCCGACGATGTGCGCGAGATGGCGCCGTACTTCCGTTAAATGAGACAGGGACGGCGGCAAAAAGTTGCACGGCCGCCTCCCTGACCGCATACTTCGGGGATGAAATCACTCAACCTCCCCTACAATCCCCGTATCGACCAGTTGCGCTGGCTGGCAGCCACCCTGGTTTTCCTGTTCCACTCCTACCTTGAATACCGCGGCCACGGCGGCGTGCCGGTGGACCACCTGTGGCTGGCGCTGATCACGGAAGGCCATACCGGCGTTGGCCTGTTCTTCACCCTGTCGGGCTTCCTGTTCATGCGCATCGCGCTGCACCAGGGCTCGCTGGCCTACGGAGAATTCCTGCGCAACCGCATCCTGCGCATCTTCCCGCTGTACTTTACGGTGTTCCTGCTGGCCACCTCGATCGGCCGCGACAAGTTCGTGCCGCAGGACATACTGTATCTGCTGGTGAGCAACCTGGGTATGGCGCCCACTTCCAGCAATCCGATCACCGGCGCGGCCTGGTGCATCTCGCTTGAATTCCTGTTCTACATGGTGTTCCCGTTCCTGGCGCGCTTCGCCATCGAGCGCGGCCCGCGCTACCTGGTCAGCCTGCTGGCGCTGATGGCCTTCTTCAAGCTGGCCTCGTTCGCGGTCAATCCGAACAGCACGCTGATGTACTTCAGCACCTTTGTCGGCCGCTTCGACCAGTTTCTGATCGGCATGCTGGCCGGCCTGCTGTTCCAGCAATACGGGCCGGCGTTGCGGCGCCATGCCGGCTGGCTGCTGCCGCTGGCCTTGCTGCTGGTGGTGGGCAACAGCGCCTTGCAGGCGCACGTGGCGCGCTTCAACGCGGTGCCGCATTCGACCTTCTGGATCTACTGGTCGATGCTGGAAAGCGCCGGCTGGGCGGTGCTGATCGTGGCGTGGGTGGCGTGGGAGCGCAAGCTGCCCGATTGGCTGGAACGGCTGCTGTGCCATGGCGGCAAGATCAGCTTCTCGTTCTACCTGCTGCACATGATGGTGATCAATATGGTGGGCCAGCTGCAGCCGACGTTGCCGGTGATCACCGGCCACGTGCGCATCGACGCCGGTCTGGCGACGCTGATCGTGTATGGCCTGGTGTGGGGACTGGCGACGCTGAGCTACGCCACCATTGAAGAACCGTTCCTGCGCCTGCGCCGCAACTACGGCGCAGACCGCAAGGGTGACGCCGTTTAATCCGGCTTAAAGCACTGCGGGCAGGACTGCTCGTACACATACTCCGGCGCCAGTTGTTGGCGCGGAGTGACCACCGCGCGGCAGACGAAGCATTGCACGGTCTCGGTCGGTTCCAGTTTCGGATTGAGCGCGGTACGGTAGTCGAACACGAAGCAGTCGCCCGTGTAGTGGGCGCCGCCGACTTCCTCGAAGTATTTCAGGATGCCGCCTTCGAGCTGGTAGACGTTGTCGTAGCCGATGTTCTGCATGTGGATCGCGGCTTTTTCGCAGCGGATGCCGCCGGTGCAGAACGTCACCACGGTCTTGCCTTCAAAGTCGTCCTTGTGCGCGGCGATCACTTCCGGGAACTCGGTGAACTTGCTGATGCGGTAGTCGACCGTGTTGTCGAAGGTGCCGACGTCCACTTCGAAATCGTTGCGGGTGTCGACCATCACCACCGGCTTGCCGTTGTCGTCGACGCCGTTGTCGAGCCAGCGCTTGAGCGTGTGGGCTTCGACGAACGGCGCACGGCCTTCTTCCGGCTTGATCAGCGGCATGCGCATGGTGATGATTTCTTTTTTGATCTTGACCAGCATGCGCTTGTGCGACTGCTCGTTGGACAGGCTTTCCTTCACTTCCAGGTCGGCGAAGCGGGCGTCGCTGCGGACCCAGGCCATGAATTCGTCGATATGGCCGCGCGGGCCGGACAAGAACATATTGATGCCCTCCGGCGTCAGCAGGATGGTGCCTTTCAGGCCCAGGCGGGCGCAGATTTCCTGGTACTGGGGACGCATCGCCTCGGTGTCGTCGAAGGTGACGAACTTGTAGGCGGCGATGTTGACGTGAGCGGCAGCGGCGGCAATGGCGCCAGCATGCGCTTCAGCTTGTAAAGCAGTATTAGCGGACATGGTGGAAAGATCAAAACGATCAAAAAAGGGAAAGGCGAGATTATAAAGCTTATACGGCGTAGAATCGAACTAGCTTGTGAACCAGATCGGGGCTTGCCATGTATAAAGAAATTGGAGCTTTTGACGCAAAGGCCAAATTATCCGAATTGCTGCGCGAGGTGCGCCAAGGGCAGCGGTATACGATTACCGTGCGCGGGGAGCCGGTCGCCGACCTGGTCCCATTTGGGAGCGTTGCAGTCGGGAGTTCGCAGGCCGCCGTCGAGGCGATGCGTGGTTTTCATAAAATTGAAGGCGTGACCGGGCAGCAAGTGCTTGAGTGGATCGCGGAAGGCAGGCGCTAATGCTTGTCCTCGATGCCTCCATGACACTGGCTTGGGCTTTCGCGCGGCAAGCGCCAAGCGAGCGGGACTGCGCCGACCGAGTATTGCAGGCTTTGCAAGGCACGGCCGCTCGGGTGCCCGCCATCTGGTCGATCGAGGTTGCGAATGGTTTGCTGGTGGGCGAGCGCCGGCATGTCATCACCAGCGCGCTGAGTGCGGAATATCTGCGCCGCCTTGATTTGTTGGGCGTTCTTGTCGATCGCTCCGAGGGGGCTGCGCATCGTGATGCAGTCCTGTTGGTCGCGCGCAAATATGATCTGACGGCTTACGACGCCTGTTATCTGGAATTGACATTGAGGCTGTCCGCTACGCTTGCCACTTTCGATCGCAAACTTGCTAGCGCTGCTCGCGCAGCGGGCGGCGCCGTCTTTGCGTAGTCCTGAACGCTCATGCGCGGTAAAATAGGGGGTTATTGAATCCGCATTGAACCCACCTATGAACATCGTAGCAAACGAACAAGAAATGAGCGGCACTGCAGTCGTCCCGGTAGGCCCGTCTTTCGTCCATTTGCGCGTGCATTCGGAATACTCCATCGTCGATGGCCTGGTGCGCATCGACGATCTGGTCAAGCAGGCCGCCAAGGACCAGCAGGGCGCGCTGGCCGTGACCGACCTCGGCAACATGTTCGGCATGGTCAAGTTCTACAAGGCCGCGCGCGGCAAGGGCATCAAGCCGGTGGTGGGCGTCGATGTGTGGATCACCAATGACGACAACCGCGAGAAGCCGTCGCGCCTGATGCTGCTGGCGAAGAACCGCATGGGCTACCTGCAGCTGTGCGAACTGCTGTCGCAAGCCTGGCTCACCAACCAGTACAAGGGCCGCGCCGAGATCCGCACCGAGTGGCTGGCCGAGCTGACCAGCAAAACCTATGCGCTGCTGCCCGACGATAATCCGGCCAACGGCCTGATCGTGCTGTCCGGCGCCCATTTCGGCGACATCGGCACGGCCATCGAAAATGGCAACCCGGCGCTGGCCGAAGCCAACGCGCAAAAATGGGCCGCCCTGTTCCCCGGCCACTTCTATATCGAGATCCAGCGCGCCGGCCAGGCCAACCAGGAAACCCAGGTGCGCCATTCGGTGGCGCTGGCCGCCAAGCTGGGCCTGCCCGTTGTGGCGACCCATCCGGTGCAGTTCATCTCCAAGGACGAATTCATCGCCCACGAGGCGCGCATCTGTATCGCCGAAGGCGAGATGCTGGCCAACGCCAAGCGCGTGCGCAAGTTCAACGAGCAGATGCGCTTCCTGACGCAGGCCGAGATGGGCCAGTTGTTCCACGACCTGCCGGCCGCGTTGCAAAACTCGGTGGAAATCGCCAAGCGCTGCAACCTGACGCTGGTGCTGGGCAAGCCGCAACTGCCGAACTTCCCGACGCCGGGCATGACCATCGACGAGTTCCTGCGCGCGGAAACCCGCAAGGGCCTGGAAGAGCGCCTGGAGCAGCTGTATCCGGACCCGGTCAAGCGCGAGGCCAACCGCCAGCGCTACGAAGAGCGCCTGGAGTTCGAGAACAACACCATCATCAACATGAAGTTCCCCGGCTACTTCCTGATCGTGGCCGAGTTTATCCAATGGGGCAAGAACAACGACGTGCCGATCGGCCCAGGCCGGGGTTCGGGCGCGGGCTCGCTGGTGGCGTACGCGCTGAAGATCACCGATCTGGACCCGCTGAAATACAACCTGCTGTTCGAACGTTTCCTCAACCCGGAACGGGTATCGATGCCCGACTTCGATATTGACTTCTGCCAGGAAAAACGAGAGCTGGTGATCCAGCACGTGAAGGACCTGTACGGGCGCGACGCGGTGTCGCAGATCGCCACCTTCGGTACCATGGCGGCCAAGGGCGCGATCCGCGACGTCGGCCGCGTGATGGACTTCGGCTACAACTTCTGCGACGGCGTCTCCAAGCTGATTCCGTTCAAGCCGGGCAAGCCGGTGTCGATCGCCGAGGCGATCGAGGAAGAACCGATGCTGAAAGAGCGCCAGCAGAACGAGGAAGAAGTCTCGCAGCTGCTGGACCTGGCGCAGCAGGTCGAAGGCATCACCCGCAACATCGGCATGCACGCCGGTGGCGTGCTGATCGCGCCGGGCAAGCTGACCGACTTCTGCCCGCTGTACACCCAGGGCGGCGACGGCGGCGTGGTGTCGCAGTACGACAAGGACGACGTCGAAGCCGTGGGCCTGGTGAAGTTCGACTTCTTGGGTCTGACGACCCTGACCATCCTGGACCGCGCGGTACGCTACATCAAGGCCCTCGATCCGGAGGAAGCCAACTTCGACCTGGCCAAGCTGCCGCTGAACGACCGTCCTTCCTACGACCTGCTGACCAAGGCCAAGACCGTGGCCGTGTTCCAGCTGGAGTCGCGCGGCATGCAGGGCATGTTGAAAGACGCGCGTCCCGACCGCTTCGAGGACATTATCGCGCTGGTGGCGCTGTACCGTCCGGGCCCGATGGACCTGATCCCGGACTTCTGCAAGCGCAAGCACGGCGAAAAGTTCGACTATCCCGATCCGCGCACCGAATCGATTCTGTCCGAAACCTACGGCATCATGGTGTATCAGGAGCAGGTGATGCAGATGGCGCAGATCGTCGGCGGCTACTCGCTGGGCGGCGCCGACATGTTGCGCCGCGCGATGGGTAAGAAAAAAGCCGAAGAGATGGCCGAGCACCGCGAGATCTTCCGCGCCGGCGCCGCCAAGGACGGCCTGACCGCGCAGAAGGCCGACGAGATCTTCGACTTGATGGAAAAGTTCGCGGGCTACGGCTTCAACAAGTCGCACGCCGCCGCCTATGCGCTGCTGTCGTACCACACGGCCTACCTGAAGGCGCACCATCCGGCCGCGTTCATGGCGGCGAATATGTCGCTGGCCATGGAGGACACCGAGAAGGTGAAGATCCTGGTCGAGGATGCGATCGATATCTGCGGCCTGACCATCCTGCCGCCGGACATCAACAAGTCCGACTTCCGCTTCATGCCGGACGGCCCGCCGCCGTCGGTCACGGGCAAGAAGGTCACGCAGATCCGCTACGGCCTGGGCGCCTGCAAGGGCGCGGGCCAGAACGCGATCGAAGCCATCATCGCCGCGCGCACCGCCGACGGCCCGTTCACCAGCCTGTTCGATTTCTGCAAGCGCGTGGACAAGAAGCAGATCAACCGCCGCACCATCGAATCGCTGATCCGCGCCGGCGCTTTCGACTGCCTGAGCATCGACCGTGCGATCCTGCTGGCCTCGGTCAGCTTCGCCATGGAATACGCCGACCAGCAGGCCAAGTCGGCCAACCAGGTCAGCCTGTTCGGCGGCGACGACAGCGATCTGGAACCGCCACCTGATTATGTGAAGGCGACGCCGTTCACCGACCGCCAGAAGCTGGCGGAAGAAAAGATCGCGCTCGGCTTCTACCTGTCGGGCCATATGTTCGACTCGTTCGCGCCGGAAGCGCGGCGTTTCTCGCGCACCAAGCTGGCCGACCTGGAGCCGTCGCGCGATCCGCGCATGCTGTGCGGCGTGATCACCGGCATCCGTCCGCAGATGACCCAGCGCGGCAAGATCCTGATCGTCACGCTGGACGACAAGAGCGCGGTGGTCGAGGTGACCGTGTACGCCGAGGTGTTCGAAGAGCACAAGCACATGTTCAAGGAAGACGAGTTCCTGGCGGTGATCGGCAAGGTGTCGGAAGACCGCTTCTCGGGCGGGCTGCGGATTTCGGCGGAGAAGGTGTTCGACATCATCAGCTCGCGCGTCAAGCACGGCAAGCAGCTGATCATGGCGCTGCCGACCACGGTCGATGCGAAAAAGGTGGCCGAGGTATTGGCGCCGCACCGGCAGGCCGACGGCCTGCCGGTCTCGGCACGGGTGACGCCGCAAGGGGTCAGCTGCGTGCTGCAGTTTGGCGAAGGCTGGCGCGTGGCGCCGTCGGACGAGCTGCAGCTGGCGCTCCAGCAGGTGCTGGGCGCCAGGGAAGTCGCGGTCGAGTATTAAGGTCTAGAACTGTCCGGATACGCCAGTGATGGCGTATCCCTTGGCGCCGATCTGCGCCAGGGTATGTTCGATATGGTATTTGGGGAGTTCGTCGTGGTCGTCGTCGACTTCCACATGCTGGGCTTCGGCGTGCCAGTCGGTATTGGTGGCTTCTTCAGGGATCGGTTTGCCTTCCGGCACCGCCAGGTAACTGTGTTTGCCCTGTGCTTCATCTCGGCAATAAATATCCACACGCATGGTATTTCTCCTTGGACGAAAATCCCATGGTACCGGATTTTTTTAAGCCAGTGCGTACTTATCCCCGTCCTCGGCCATAGGAGTGAAGAGTTGGCCGGCCGGCGCCGGGGCCAGGGCGGTGACCGCCTCCATGCGCGGTGCGTGCAGGCTGACCGCGATGGCCTGCGCCAGCTCGCACAGGGTTTCATGGCGCTTGCGCGCCTCCGAGCGTTTCTTGGACGCGATCGCCGCCAGGTCCGGCGCGCTGATCGCGGTATCGTCGAGCTGATAGTCGCCATCGGCGCGCAGCACCGCGCCCGCCTCCTGCCACAGGCCGTCGTAGTCCGCATGCACCTTGCCCTGGCGGGTGGCGCCGCACACCACGCGGTTGGCGTTGCTCACCAGCCGCAGCGCCACGCAGCCGTGGTCGTGGGCGATCTGCCCCAGCAGCTTGAGCATCAGGTTCTTCGGACGCAGGCCGTGCAGCTCGCGCGTGGCGTCCTTGATCAGTTGCAGGCCGTGCGCGCCGCGCGGGCCCTGCATGCAGCCTATGCCCAGCAGCATGCCCTGCGCGCTGTGGACGAAGGAAAACGCGCTGCTGTATACCAGGTCGCCACCCTGCATCAGTTGCAGCACCAGTTCGCCCTCGCGCTCCATCGGCTCGATGGCGCGCAGCTGCAGATGGTAGGGCAGGCCGCCCTTGCCCTCGATGCTGGCCAGCACCACGGCGTCGCGCGCGGCGCGCAGCGTCAGCGGTCCCAAGCCCTGGCGCACGATGTGGCGATAATGCTCGCGCAGCAAGGCGATGCGTTCGGCCTTGCCCATGGTGTTGCTCAGGTAGGGGCGATAAATCTTGTAGATCAGGCGCGGGCGGGCCTGGACCAGCTCGGCAAACATCGGATGGGAGTTCAGCAGTTGCAGCCAGCCGTAGGTGGCGCGGCGGTGCAGGGCGGCGCGCAAGCTCAGCTTGAAGTTCTCGCGCAGCTGTTTCAGGCCGGTAAAGCCTGCCGAACCGGCGTGGATGGTAATGGGCTGCGACATCTGAACTCTTCCAAAAGGCCTGTTCGGCGAGTCGCGAGTGTAGTGTTCATGTAACGCAATGTAAATTGGGGTAAAGATCTAAGGAATACCCGTAATAATTGCCGCTTCGATAATCGAACTGTTGTATAGAGGAGAGGCTGTGGCGCTAAGGGTTACTCGTATCGCGAAAAGCAATGCACGATGAGATGGAGCAACGCATAATGATACATTGCGATACACGCCCGTGCGTATGACAGCCGCCCCCTTGCCCCGCTACCTGGTGTTCCCGATCTTCATCGGCTTGTACCTGTTGTTCGACTGGGCCACCTACATCGATCCGCTGTACGGACTGAACATCACCCCCTGGAATCCGGACCCGGCGCTGGGGCTGGTGTGCTGGCTGGTGTACGGCTGGCGCGCGGCGCTGCCGTGGTGGATCGCGCTGGTGCTGAGCGAGATCGTGGTGCGCGGCATGCCGGCCGGGCTGGTGCTGACCTTGCTGCTGTCGCTGTGGCTGACCTTCGGCTATGGCATGATCGGCGTGGTGCTCAAGCGCAGCTTCGGCACCAGCGGCCTGTTCGACAGCCGCAACCGGCTGTTCCGCTGGGTGCTGATCCTGCTGGTCGGCGCGCTGCTGAACGACGTGGTGTACATGTCGCTGCTGTCGCTGGCGGGGCTGATCCCGCCGGGCGAATGGGTGGCGGTGGTGCTGCGCTTCGGCATCGGCGACATGGTGGGGATGCTGGTGTCGATGCCGCTGGTGTGGATGCTGTCGAGCGCGCAGGGACGGCAGCGCCTGCGGGCGACGGTGTGGAATGTCGACACCCTGGGTTACCTGACGCTGGCGATCTGCGTGTTGACCCTGGTGTTCGGCAGCATCGCCACCTCGGAATTCAAGCACTTCTATTTCCTGTTCCTGCCGGTGCTGTGGGCGGCCTCGCGCCAGGGCGTGTACGGCACGGCGCTGATGGTGTTCGTGCTGCAGTTGGGGATCGGGGCGCTGGTCAAATGGAACAACTCGGTCAACATCGAGGTGCCGGAGCTGCAGATGCTGGACGCGATGCTGGCGCTGGTGGGCTTCTCGATCGGCATCGTGGTCGATGAAGTGCGCCAGGTGTCGAACGACCTCAAGCAATCGCTGCGGCTGGCGGCGGCGGGCGAGATGGCGGCCGCGTTGGCGCACGAGCTGAACCAGCCGTTGACGGCGCTGGGCGCCTACGGCAAGGCCTGCGAATTCCTGGTCGAGCGCGGCGACGGCGGGCCGGACAGTGAGCTGTTGAAGACCACCATCCAGCGCATGATCGCCGAATCGGGGCGGGCGGCCGAGGTGGTGCGGCGCCTGCGCGACTTCTTCCGCACCGGCGCCATGAAGCTGGAGGCGGTCGACGCCGCGCGGCTGGTGTCGAACGTCAGCCAGCAGTTTTTCATGCCGCTGCGCGAGCACGGCGTGGTGCTGGAGGTGGCGGAGATGCCGGAGCTGGCGGTGCTGGTGGACCGCCTGCAGATCGAACTGGTGCTGCGCAACCTGCTGGCCAATGCGCTGGACGCGGTGCAGGAGCGGCCGGCCGGTGAGCGCCGCATCACGGTGTCGCAGCAGCGGCTCGACAGCAAGGGCGGCTGCCTGCAATTGACGGTGGAAGACAGCGGCAAGGGCGTGTCGGAGGAACTGGCGGGACGGTTATTCGAACCGTTCGTCTCATCGAAGGCGAGCGGCATGGGACTGGGCCTGGTGTTGAGCCGGGCCATCATGGAAGCACACGGCGGCTCGCTCTGGGCCGAAGTGGGCGATCACGGCATATTCAAGATGGCGCTGCCGTTGGCGCGCCGTGGAGTGGAAGGGCAGGAAAACTATGTTGCAGCATGATTTAACGGTATTCATCGTCGACGACGACCCCGGCGTGCGCGACGCGCTGGGCTTGCTGCTGGGCGTGCGCGGCTATCGCACGGCGGTGTTTTCCAGCGCCGAAGCGTTCCTGCAGGGCTGGCAGAGCGGCTGGAGCGGCTGTCTGCTGGTCGACATCCGCATGTCGGGCATGGACGGGCTGACCTTGCAGCGCGAGCTGTTGGCGCGCGATAGCAAGATGCCGGTGGTGATCATGAGCGGCCATGGCGACGTCAGCATGGCGCGCGCGGCGTTCAAGGCGGACGCGGTGGACTTCCTGGAAAAGCCGTTCGACGACGCCAAGCTGATCGCGGCGATCGACGAAGCGCTGACGCGCGCGCGCGCCAAGCAGAGCGAGCAGCAGCGGCGCAAGCTCAGCGCCAACCTGCTGAGCGAGCTGACGCCGCGCGAGCGCGAGGTGATGCAGCTGGTGGTGCTGGGCCGCCACAACCGCGACATCGGCCCGGAGCTGGGCATCAGCGTGCGCACGGTGGAAGTGCACAAGGCGCGCCTGATGAGCAAGCTCGGCGTCGACAACGTGGCCGACCTGGTCCGTATCAGCCTGCTGTAATCCGGGGTCAGGTCCTCCATTGCTACACGGCCTCTGCTGTAGCGTACGCTACAGCAGAGGCCGTGTAGCAATGGAGGACCTGACCCCGGATTAACGCTGGGCGGCGCGGGTGCGTTCCAGGCGTTGCCACAGCTTGAGCTTGCGCACCGCCGTTTGCTGGAAGTGGAACCAGCGGCAGTCGTCCAGCGCGCGCTGCACCTGGCGCGCGGTGCGGGCGTCGCGGCGGTCGCCGGCGCCGTTCATGCCGGCCAGGACTTGTTGCGGCGAACCGAACAGGCTGTCGAGGAAGATGCCGCGCACTTTGCCGCGTACCGTCTTGCCGGCGCCCGACGGCAACTGGTAGGAGTTCTTGATCATGCCGATGTAAAAGTGGCACACCGCCACGTCGAAGCGCGCCCGCACCGCCTTGCTGACGCCGCCACGCTCGAAGTGCGGCTTGACCGCCGCCAGCGCCGAGGCGAAGTCGATGCACCATTGCTCGCTGATCACGCGCGTGATGCTGACCGGGTGCTGCCGGTAGGCCAGCAACACGTGCGGCAGGTACACCAGGCTGCGGCAGCGCTGCAGCAGGCGCGGCACCACCGCCACGTCCTCGAACAGGCGCCGCGATGGGAACAGCGGCATCGCTTCCTGGGCGTAGATTTCGCGCCGGAATACCTTGCACCAGACGTACATGTGGCGGTCGTTGAAGAACGAGGTGAGGATGGCTTCCTGGCAGGTGATGGTCTGCCCGGGCGCGTAGCTCATGTAGACGTCGCGGTCCTTGTCCGGCGCGTCCGGGTGCCACATGCGCAGCGCCGTGGCGATCACGTCCGGCCGCTGCGCGGCGATCACCCGCTCCAGCGCATCGAGCGAGCCCGGCAGCAGGCGGTCGTCGCTGTCGACGAACAGGATGTATTCGCCGTGCGCCTCCAACAGCGCGCGGTTGCGGGCGTCGGCGATGCCCTGGTTCGGTTGCACCACCAGCCGGATCTGCAACTGCGGATGGGCCGCCTGCACCGCCTGCACCCGCGCCACCGTCTGGTCGGTGGAGCCGTCGTCCACCACGATCAGCTCGTGGCGCGCGTGCATCTGCGCCACGATGTGCTCGAGGCAGTCGGCGATGAAGCGATCGACGTTGTAGCCGGGCACCAGGATGCTCAGCAGCGGCGCGTCGTCCAGTTGCGGTTTCATGCACGCAGTCCTTTCACGGCCAGTACGGTGCGGTCGGCCGCGCGCTGCAGCACGATGGCGCGGTTGCTGGTTTCCTGGTCGCGCGCCGCTTCCTTGTGCCACAGGTGGAAGACTTCGGTGGCGTAGGCGCCGTCCTTGCGCATTACGCCGGCGTTGAACAGGCGCACCACCAGGTCGGAATCCTCATGGCCCCAGCCGAGGAAGCTTTCGTCGAAGCCGTTGACCTTATCCAGGTCGGCGCGCCACACCGCCAGGTTGCAGCTTTTGATGCGGCGCCAGGTGAAGCGGCGGCTGGTGCGGCCCACGTCCGGCAAGGTCAGCAGCAGCGGCAGCACCTTGTTCAGGGCGCCGCAGCGGCGCCAGGCCAGCTTGTCGGCCGTGCCCAGCGCCTGCAGGTCGAGGTGCTGGCCCAGCACGCGCGCCGTGGCTTGTTCATTGAGCAAGATGCGGCTGCCCTGCACCAGATGGCCGGCCTGCGCCAGCTTTCGGTGTTGGCTGATAAAATCCCGCTGCGGCACGCAGTCGCCGTCGAGGAAGATGATGTAGTCGCCGTGGGCGTCGAGCGTGCCGAGGTTGCGCGCGCGGGCGGCGCGGAAGCCCAGGTCTTCCTGCCAGACATGGCGCAGCGGCACCGGCGCGCGCGCCTGCAGCGCGGCCACGGCCTGCTGCGTGTTGTGGCCGGAGCCGTCATCAGCGATAATGATTTCGAACCCGAGGTCATCTTGGGTGAAGCAGGCTTCGACGACCGCTGTGAGCGCATCCGGCCGGTTGTAAGTGGTGATGACGACGGAAATAAGCACGGATGACATGATGTGACTGAAGCGAGTTGCTTCTGTGTAATAAAAAATAAGATGAATGAATAATACCTCAGCCCGGTCTACCGCCAGCACTGTCTTTATCCACAGCCTGATCTTTGCGTTTCCCTTCCTGCTGCTGATCACCAACGTCGGTGTCGGCCTGTGCAGTTTCGCCTTCCTGATCACCGCCGTGGTGTACCGCCGACTAGGGTGGCCGACCTTGCTGCGCCATCTTACTGAGATTCGCGGCGTATTGGTAGCGTTCGCGTCGGTGCTGGTGCTGGCGCTGGTGCTCGGCCTGGTCAGCGGCGACGGCCGCCTGCGCGACCTGGAAAAACCGTTCCGCATGCTGGCCGCCGTCACCGTCACGCTGACCGTGCTGGCCTGCCGTCCCAGCCGCAAGGCGCTGTGGTGGGGCTTGATCGCCGGCGCCTTCGCCGGCTGCCTGTTCATCGCCTACCAGCGCTGGGGCATGGGCGTCGAGCGCCCGGGCGGCTTGATCAATTCCATCACCTTCGGCGACATCATGCTGTGCATGGGCCTGATGTGCCTGGCCGCCACCCTCGATTTCGCCGGCCGCAGCGCGGTCTGGCCCGCGCTCGGCGCCCTGGCCGGGCTGACCGGCTCGATCGCCACCGGCACCCGGGGCGGCTGGGTCGCCATCGGTTTTGCCGTACTGTTGTTGATCCGCTACGGTCACGTGCTGCACGGCCGCTGGCGCAAGGCGCTGGCGCTGCTGGCGCTGGCGCTGATCGTGAGCACCTACTTCATTCCACAGACCGGCGCCCGCGAGCGCATCGACGAGGGTATCAGCGACGTCCAGCAGTATTTCAACGGCGGCCCCAGCTACACCAGCGTCGGCATCCGCCTGGAACTGTGGCGCAGCGCGCTGCAGCTGATCGAGCGCCACCCGCTGTTCGGCGCCAGCATTCCCACCGTGCGCGCCGAGCTGGAGCAACTGGTGGCCGACGGCCGCGCCTCGCCCTATGTGCTGGAGTTCGAGCATTTCCATAACGATCTGCTGCAGGCCACCGTGTTCGGCGGCGTCGCCGGCCTGCTGGCCTGGGGCTCCACGCTGATGGCGCCGTTCCTGTTCTTCCGCCGCCAGCTGCAATGCGGCGACCATCTGAACGCGCCGGCGCTGGCCGGCATGCTGCTGGTGCTGTGCTATTTCAGCTTCGGCCTGACGGAAGTGATCTTCTGGTCGGTGCGCAGCAATATGTTTTACGCGATGATGTTGTTCCTGCTGGCGGGACTGTGCCTGAACGCGAAGGAGGAAGTCCTGTGAGCGAATTGCGTACCCTGATTATTTCCCCGAACTGGATCGGCGACGCCGTGATGGCGCAGCCGCTGCTGCAACTGCTGCGCGCGGCCCATCCGGAACGGCCGATCGACGTGCTGGCGCCGCCGGCCGTGGCGGCCGTGTGGCGCCAGGCGGCCGAGGTGGACGAGGTGCTGGAAACGCCGTTCCGTCACGGCGCGCTGCAGCTGCGCCAGCGCTGGAAGTTCGCCCGCCTGCTGCGCAAGCGCGGCTACGCCGACGCCTACGTGCTGCCCAACACCATCAAGTACGCGCTGATCCCCTGGCTGGCCGGCATCAAGCGCCGCGTCGGCTACAAGGGCGAAAGCCGCCACGGCCTGATCAACGTGATGCACCACGACGAAATGCCGCCGCGCCCGATGGTGGCGTTCTACGCGGCGCTGGCCAGGCCGCCGGTGACGGTGCAGGGGCCGGGCCTGCGCGCGGCGCTGCCGCGTCCACGCCTGGGCGCCAGCGCGGCGCAGATCGCCGCCGTGTTCGAGCGCAACGCCATCGACCCGGCGCGGCCGGTGGTGGCGATGGCGCCGGGCGCCGAGTTCGGCGGTGCCAAGCGCTGGCCGGCGCGTCACTTCGCCGGCCTGGCGCAGGCGGTGCTGACGCGCGAGCCGGCGACCCAGATCGTGCTGCTCGGCTCGCCCAAGGACCAGGAGGCGTGCGCCGAGGTCGCGGCGGCGCTGCAAGGCGGGGCAAATGCGGGCGCGGCCGTGTTCAACCTGGCCGGCGTCACCAGCCTGCCGGAGGCGATCGCCCTGATTGCGCGCGCGGCGGCGGTGGTAGCCAACGATTCGGGCCTGCTGCATATCGCCTCGGCCCTGAACCGCCCGGTGCTGGCGCTGTACGGCCCCACCGATCCCGACCACGCGCCGCCGTTTTCCGACCTGGCGGCGTCGTTGTCGCTGCGGCTTGATTGTTCGCCGTGCAAGCAGCGCGAGTGCCCGCTGGGCCACCAGGATTGCATGGTCAAGCTGACGCCGGACCTGGCGTGGCAAAAACTGCAGCCGATGTTAGTTGCCGGCTGAACAGACAGGTCGGCTTTTTTGGGGTATAAAGCAGGGAGTGCCCATGTCCTGAGCGCAACCATGATCAAGCGATATTCCATCACTTTCTGGGCCACGGTGTTTGTCAGCGTGGTGTGCCTGTCGCTGGTCGTGGTCGACGTCTGGCGCAGCCTGAACGCGCGCGCCGGCCAATTGCAGGAGATGGAGCGGCTCGGCGCCAACGTGGCGCGCGCCATGGCGCAGCAGGCCGACGACACCATCAAGGCGGCCGACACGGCGCTGGCCGATATCGTCGAGCGCATCGAGACCGAGGGCCTGCAGCCGGCCGCCACGGCGCGGCTGCAAAAGCAGATGGCGGCCCAGGTGGCCAACCTGTCGCAGCTGGCCGGGCTGTTCGTGTACGACGAGCAGGGTCGCTGGATCGTCAATTCGCGCGCCCTGTTGAACCAGGCCTACAACAACGCCGACCGCGAATACTTCAACTACCACCGCACCCATGCCGACCGCAGCCCGCACGTGGGCGACCCGGTGATCAGCCGCTCCAGCGGCAACTGGGTGATGCCGGTGTCGCGCCGCATCAACAAGCCGGACGGCAGTTTCGGCGGCGTGGCGCTGGCCACCCTCGACATCGATTACTTCCGCCGCTTCTACCAGAGCTTCGACGTCGGCGCGCGCGGCGCGGTGGGGCTGATTTCCGATACCGGTGTGTTGATGCTGCGCCAGCCGTTCGACAACACGCGCGTCGGCGGCAGCATGCGCGACAGCGACCTGTACCGCCACTACGCGCGCCAGCAGGGCGCGGCGCGCGCCGGCAGCCTGTTCTTCCATTCCTCCCACGACGGCGAGTTGCGGCTCAACAGCTTCCGCCCGCTGACCCACTACCCGCTATTCGTGACGGCGGCGCTGTCGCGCGAGGAGATGCTGGAGCGCTGGCGGCGCGATACCTTCACCCGCTCGATCGGGGTGGTGGTGCTGGCGGCGTTGATCGGTTTTTTCGGCAAGCGGCTGGTGGGGCAGATCAAGCTGCGCGAGCAGGCCGAGGCCGAGTTGCGCCAGGCGCGCGACGCGCTTGAAAGCGCCAACCGCACGCTGGAGCGCCAGGCCATGCAGGACGGCCTGACCGGGCTGGCCAACCGGCGCCAGCTCGACGTCACGCTGGGCAACGAGTTCAGCCGCGCTACCCGCAACGCCGACACCTTGGCCTTCATCATGATCGATGTCGACTACTTCAAGCAGTACAACGATCTGTACGGCCACAGCGCCGGCGACGAGGTGCTGCGCGCCATCAGCAAGTTGATCCGCGCGCTCACGCCCAAGCGCCCCGGCGACCTGAGCGCGCGTTACGGCGGCGAGGAGATCGGCATCCTGCTGCCGAACACCGACCTCCACGGCGCGCAGGCGGTGGCCGAGCGCATCCGCGCGGCGGTGGAGAGTGCGCAAATGCCGCACAGCGGCAGCAGCTTCGGCCACGTCACGCTGAGCGCGGGCGTGGCCACCCTCTCGCCCAAGCGCGGCGAGCATGTGGCCGGCATGCTGGTGGAGGCGGCCGACAAGGCGCTGTACCTCGCCAAGTCGGCAGGGCGCAACCGCGTCTGCCTGGCTCCGGACTGAGTTTATTCTTCCAGCCGGTGCAGGGCTGCGCGCGCGATAGCCGGCGACACCAGATGGGCGCCGTCGAACTCCGCATACGTGACGTCATAGCCTTCGCGCGCCAGCCGCTCGGCGATGGCGTGGCCGCGCTGCACCGGCAGCACGCGGTCGTCCTTGCCGTGCGCGACGAACACGCGCGGCAAGCCCTCGCGCCGCAGCGGCGCCATGAAGCCCGGCGAAAACGCCAGGATGTCGCTGAACAGATGACCGTTCATCAGCCCCACCGACAGCGCGTAGGAAGCGCCGTCGGAAAAGCCGGCGATTGCCATGGCCTGCTCGTCGACGTCGTAGCGCTGCATGGTCCACAGCAGCGCACGGTCGATGAAGGCGAGGTCGGGGCCGTAGCCGCCGCGCAGGAAGTCCCAGCTGGTGTCTTGTGCTTCGGGGATCAGGAGCAGCGCGCCGTGGCGCACCGCGTGCGCCAGCGCGATGTGGTCGCCGCCACCATGCTGGCCGGCGGCGCCGTGCAGCAGCAACACCAGATGCAGCAGGCGATCCTGCTGACCGGCGTGCGGCGGCACGTGCAGCACGGCCTTGCGGCCGTCGGCGAAGGACAACTGGTGGGTGCCCGCCTCTAGCGGCCGCTGGCGCTGGTGCGCCACCTGCCGCAGCACGTCGGGCCGCGCGTGCAGGCGGCCGTCGGCGTAGGGGGAGGGCTGCCTGTCCACATCAGTCGGTGACCGGGAAGCTGGCCATGGTGCTGACGCCGTTGGGCGTGGTGACGGTGATGGTCAGCGCGCCGGTGCTGACGGCATTGGCGCAGCGCAGGGTATCGGTGAACTGGGTGGCGTCGCTGGCCAGTTGCACAGTGTAGACCCAGGTGCTGGAATCGACCGCCGCCGTGTTCGGCACGGCGTAGGTGGTGGTGCCGCCGAGGACGCCGTTCGTGGTGCTGAACGTGATCACGGTGCCGGCCGGCAGCGGATTGCCCGGACGGTCGAACAGCCACAGCGGATCGCCGGGGTGGGCGGCCATGCGGTTGTTGGCAAACACGGTCGGATTGCTGTCGCGGATGGCGAAGTGGAAAGTCCGGTTGTCGTTGACGAACGGGGTACCCGAGGTGCAGCGCGGCAGCGCCAGCCCGGTCACCGGCGACTGCTCCAGCAGCGAGATGGCGGCCGCGCTGTTCGACAGCACCATCACCATGCTCTGGCGCACATGCACGGTGTTGACGTTGCTGATGTTGGGCACGGTCTGCAGCACGCCGTTGTAGAGGCCGTTGCCGGTGGCGTTCCAGCTGCCGCCGCCGTTGGAGTCGATGTACTGCTCGCCGGCTACCCGTGCCGCGTTGCCGGCGGCCCAGATGTCGTCGCCGCCGTTGGCGTTGAAGTCGGTGACGGCGCGGTCGTTGCGGAATGGCTCGCCCAGGTCGGTAAACGGCTCGCCCGCGTCGTAGCGGTTGTTGCCGTTGCTGTCGACGAAGCTTTCCTCGCCCAAGGCATAGGCCAGCACGGTGATGCGGCCGTCGGCCGGACGCGGATTGCCGGCGCAGTAGCGTACCGTGCATTCGCCCGGCGTGCCTTTTTGCGTGATGACGGTGCCGTCGGTCAGCGTGGTCAAGGTCAGTCCGGTCAGGCAGGAGGCGTCGATGCTGCCGCCCTCGGCGGTGAAGCTGACGGCGGTGCCGTCCGGCGCCGGATTATGGAAGTGGTCGGCCAGGCGCGCGGTGACGATGGTGCCCATCGGCGCCGGGCAGCCATTGTATTGACCGCCTTCGACGTTGCGGATCACGGCGCTCAGCGAGAAACTGTTCTGTTCCGCCACGCCGGTGGACACCACCAGCTGGTCGGACAGCGAACTCAACACAGTTCCCTGCAGCGTGGCCGTCACCCGCACCGGGGTGTTGACGGTGCCGGAGGCCACCGTGGTGGTGACCAGGCCGTTGGCGCCGGAGGTGGCGCTGGCCGGATTGAGGGTCAGGCCGCCGACGTTGGTGTCGAGCGCGAAGTTGACCGATTGGCCGGACACTGGATTGCCGCTGCGATCCATGACCTTGAAGGTCACGGTCGCGCTTTCCTGGCGTCCAGCGCCGCCGGTGCCCTTGAGGGCGATGTTCTGCGGCAGCGCGGAAACAAACACCAATTGGCCGGCGGCGGCCAACTGCACCGTCAGATTGGCGCTGCTGGTGCTGACCATGCCGTTGTAGGTGGTCGAGGCGGTGATCTGGTCGATGCCGCCGCAGCCGAGGTCGGTGTACGAGGTGCTGGCCACGCCGTTGACGGTGGTGACCGGCGAGCCGATGCGCGCCTTGCCGTTCGCCACGCAAGGGGAGCTGAAGCTGACCTGCTGGGCCGGGCTGTACGGCACGCCGCCGCTGAGCACCGTGACGGCCAGGCTGGCGGTGCCGCCTGCGGCCAGCGTGGTCGGGTTGACCACCGGCGTGCCCAGCGTCAGTGTCGGCAGGGTGACGGCGTAGTTGAGCGCCGCGCCAACGGCGGCGCCGCCGACGGTGGAGCTGGCGCTGACGGTGTAGCCGCTGGTGGTGGCGCCCGCGTTCAGGATGGCGGTGGCCTGGCCGCTGGCGTTGGTCAGCACGCTGCCGGTGATCGGCGTCAAGGTACCGCTCTTGTCGTTGGTGACGAAGGAGACCAGGGCGTTTTGCACCGGTGCGCCGGCGCTATCCTTGACCACGGCCAGCAGGGTGCCCGGACGATCGGGCGCGATATCGTTGGTGCTGGCGCCGCCGGCGGTGGTGAGCGCCAGCGTCAGGGTCGGCACTGGAACCGTCGGGCCGGGAGGCAAAGTCACCAGATAGCTGGTGCTGGCGGTGGTCGCCTTGCCGCCTATCGTAGCGCTGGCGGTGGCGGTAAAGCCGCCGGCTTGGGTGCCGGCCGGCAAAGCGACCTGGGCCACACCTTCGGCGTTGCTGAGCGCGGTGCCGACAGCCGGCACCAGCACCGTACTACGGTCGGTGGTGGTGAAGGTCACCAGGGTGTTGGCGACCACCGCGCCGGTGCCGTCGCGCACGGTGGCGGCCAGGCTGCCCGGCTTGGTCGGGGTGATGTTGGTGGTCTGCGCGCCGTTCTGGTCGTTCAGCACCAGCGTCAGGCCGTTGCTCGGCGCCGGCGGCAAGTTGATGACGTAATTCACGCTGGCCGAGGCGGTCTTGCCGTCCAGGGTGGCGCTGGCGGTGACGGTGTAGGCGCCCGAGACGGTGCCTACCGGCAGCGTGATGCGCGCGACGCCGGCGCCGTCGGTCAGGGCGGTCGCGGCGGCGGGGACAAAGGTCGCGCTGCGGTCGCTGGTGATGAAGCTGACCAGGGTATTGGCG
The DNA here is from genome assembly GCF_054461335.1 of Duganella paludis. NCBI lineage: Bacteria > Pseudomonadati > Pseudomonadota > Betaproteobacteria > Burkholderiales > Oxalobacteraceae > Duganella > Duganella paludis. Next base: position 1,872,091 of record NZ_CM136922.1, on the reverse strand, counting down.
GCGATGGCGTTGGCGGCGGTCTTCACGGTCACCAGCAGCGTGGCGGGACGATCGACGGCAACCACGTTGGTGGCGATGCCGCCAGGGTCGAGCATCTGCAGTGTCAGGCTCGGCGAGCCGGTGACCGGTGTGCTGGTGCTGCAGCCGGGCAGGTTGGGGTCGCGCGAAGGATCGATGACGGTGCACGCGCCGGATGAGCCGCCGCCACCGCCGCCACAGGCGGCCAGCACTGCCGCGAACACGGCTGCCAGGATCACGTTGGCGATCTGATGAACCCATCCCTGGGGCTGCTTGTTTCTGAACATGGTTACTCCTGGTTGAAATGAGGTACGGCCGCACCGTCCAGCGCCGCCAGCAGCGCGGCAGGCGCCTGCGCATCGCTGAGGGCGGTCAGGCGGGTGGCGTTGTCGCGGCCTAGCACCAGCCGCAGCGTCAGGCCGTCGGGCAGGGTGCGCGCCGGCAGCAGGGTGGCGTGGCCTTGCAGCGCAAGCAGCATGGCGTCGGCGCGCGCTTGCTGGGCGGGCAGGTATTCAATGATGGTGGTGCGCTGGTAGTGGCCGCGCTGGTTGACCACGCGGGCCTCGCCCATGCCGTGGCGTGCCAGCAGGCGACGTACGCGCTCGCCCATGCCGCGCACGCCGTTGCCGTTGACGATCTGGATGCGCTCGGCCGCCGCTGCGACATCGGCGGCAGGCTGGCGGTATTGCAGGCGGAATTCGTTCGGACCCAGCTGGACGATTTCCATGCGCGACGGCGTAACCGGCAGCGTGGCTGCCACGGGCGCCGGAGCCGGCTGCTGCTGCTGCTGCTGCTGCTGCGACAGCGGTGGTGGCGGGGCGGGCGGCCGCGCGGCGCGGGCATCGTCGATGCGCAGCAGCGGCGTTACCGCCAGCGGTGCCAGTGGCGTATGGCTGCACGCTTGCAGCAGGCAGGCGGCCAGCAGGACTGGCGTGGCGGTCAGGCGGTACATTTGTTCATCCTCCCGGCGCGGTGGCCAGCACGTTGCGATACAGGCTCAGCGCCGCTGGCCCCAGCAGCACCACGAACAAGCTGGGGAAAATGAAGAAGATCAGCGGGAACAGCAACTTCAGCGAGACCTTGGCGGCCTGCTCCTCGGCACGCTGGCGGCGTTTCACGCGCAGCTGGTCGGACTGCACCCGCAGCGAATCGGCAATGCTGGTGCCGAAGCGGTCGGCCTGGATCAGCAGCGTGACCAGCGCATCGACGTCCTCCACCCCGGTGCGCAGCGCCAGGTTGCGCAGGGCCTTGTCCTTGGCGCTGCCGGCGCGCAGTTCCAGCGTCACCAGTTGCAGCTCCTCGGCCAGCACCAGGCTTTTCAGGCCGATCTCGTTGGCCACGCGCGCCAGTGCCGCGTCCATCGCCAGCCCGGCCTCGACACAGACCGTCATCAGGTCCAGCGCGTCGGGGAAACTTTCAAAGATGTCGCGCTGGCGCTGCTTGACCACATGGTTCAGCACCAGGTTGGGCAGGTAGTAGCCGAGGCTGGCGGCGATGATCATCCAGAGTATCTTGTTCTCACCTTCGCTCACCGGACGGCTGCTGATGTACAGGAACACCAGCAGGGGCAGCAGCAGCGCCAGCACGGTCTTGCCGGCGTAGAACAGGCCAGGCGCCGAGGTGTTGCGCCAGCCGGCGTTGATGAAGCGCATGCGCACCGGCGAGCCTTCCCAGCCCTCGGTCGGCACCGACAGCTTGGCCAGCGGCGCGGCCAGGTTGACCACGGTGTCCACCCACGCCATGCTGTTGCGCGTGACCATGCTGCGTTCTTCGAGCGCCTCCAGGCGGTCCTTGAGCGGATTGGCGGTCAGCAGCCGTATCGCCAGCAGCACGCCGCCGAACACCATCACGAACAGCACCACGAGGAACAGGATTTGTATGGTTGACATATGCGCTCCCTAGACCCGGACCTGGGTGATGTTGCGGATCGCGAAGAAGCCGACCACCATCAAACCGCCCGATACGTACAGCATCATGCGGCCCATCGGATCGGTGAACAGGGGCATCAGCGATTCCGGCGCGAACACCGCGATGGCGCCGCCCACCAGGAACGGCAGCGAGCCCAGCACCCAGGCCGACATGCGGCCTTCGGCGCTCATCACCTTGACCTGGCCGAGCAGCTTGAGGCGGTCGCGGATGATGGCGCTGATCGAGGTCAGCAGGTCGGTCAGGTTGCCGCCGGTCTCGCGCTGGATCAGCACGGCGATGACGAAGTAGCGCAAGTCGGTGCTGGGCACGCGCGTGGCCAGGTTGGACAGCGCATCGGGCATCGACACGCCGAAGTTGACCTCGTCGAACACGGCGCGGAACTCGCCGCCCAGCGGATCGGGCAACTCATCGCCGACCATCTTCAACGCCGTGGGGAAGGCATGGCCGGCGCGCATGGCGCGGCTCATCATGTCGAGCGCATCGGGCAGCATCGACTCGATCTTGATCAGGCGCTTTTGCTTGGCGCGGCTGGCTTCCAGCAGCGGCAGCGTGGCGCAGGACAGCGCCAGCAGCATGCGGCCCAGGAAGGGCAGCGGCACGCCGGCAAACACCACCATGCCGCCCAGCCAGCAGCCCAGCATCAACGCGCTCAGCTGGGAGGCGTTCATGCCGCGCCCGGTCTGCAGCAGCAGCCGGTCCAGGCGCATGATGCCGGGCACCCGCAGCAGCAGCTTTTGCAGGCCGGGGTCGCGGCTCAGCAGGCGTTCCTTGGTGATCGACACCGCCAGTTCGCTGCCGCTGTCGCCGATGGCGTTGCGCAGGCGGCGCGCCACCCGTTCCGCCTCGGGGCCACGGGTATTGTTCCAGCCGCTGTAGACGCCCCACACCAGCAGCGCGACGGCGCCGAAGATCAGCAGGCCGAACAGGATCAGTCGGATATCCATGATGGCTTACCGGGTGACCGGATCGAACACAGTGGCCGATACCGTGATGCCGAAATTGCGCAGGCGCTCGATGAAGCGCGGCCGCACGCCGCTCGAGGTGTGGTGGCCCAGCACAGTGCCGTCGTCGCCCAGCCCGGTCTGCTTGAAGGTAAAGATTTCCTGCATGGTGATCATTTCGCCCTCCATGCCCGTCACTTCCTGGATCGACATCACCTTGCGCTTGCCGTCGGTCAGGCGCGAGACCTGCACCACCACGCCGACCGCCGAACTGATTTGCTGGCGCATGGCCTTGGTCGGCAGGTTGGCGGCCGCCATGCTGATCATGTTTTCCAGGCGGGTCAGCGCATCGCGCGGGGTGTTGGCGTGGATGGTCGCCATCGAGCCTTCGTGGCCGGTGTTCATGGCGCCCAGCATGTCGAGCGCCTCGGCGCCGCGCACCTCGCCCAGGATGATGCGGTCGGGCCGCATCCGCAGCGCATTGCGCACCAGCGCGCGCTGCGACACTTCGCCCTTGCCCTCGATGTTGGCGGGACGGGTTTCCAGCCGCACCACGTGCGGCTGTTGCAGTTGCAGCTCGGCCGCGTCTTCCACCGTGACGATGCGCTCGGTGCGGCCGATGAAGCCGGAGATCACGTTCAGCATGGTGGTCTTGCCGGAGCCGGTGCCGCCCGAGATCAGGATGTTGACCTTGGCCTTGCCCAGACCCTGCAGCACCTCGGCCATGTCGGCCGTCATCGAGCCGTAGGCCACCAGGTCGGCCAGGCGCAGCGGGTCGGCCGAGAAACGCCGGATCGACATGATGGGGCCGTCGATGGCCAGCGGCGGGATGATGGCGTTGACGCGCGAGCCGTCCGGCAGGCGGGCGTCGACCATTGGGCTCGACTCGTCGATGCGGCGGCCCACGCGCGAGACGATCTTGTCGATGATCTTCATCAGGTGGGCGTCGTCGCTGAAGGTGACGTCGGTCAGCTCCAGCTTGCCGCGCCGCTCGACGTAGATCTGGCGGTAGGTGTTGACCAGGATGTCGGACACGGTCGGGTCTTCCAGCAGCGGTTCGAGCGGGCCGAAGCCCAGCATCTCGTTCTGGATGTCGCGCGTCAGGGTCTTGCGTTCGGCGTCGTTGATGACCACCGAATCTTCTTCCAGCAGCTTTTCGACCAGGTTGCGCAGCTCGACGCGGATTTGATCTTGCGTCAGCCGCTGCATGCTTTCCAGGTCGACGCGGTCAAGCAGCGCCGCGTGCAGGCGCTGCTTGAGTTTCTGGTAGGCGCGGTTGTCGATGCCGGTGACGCGCTGGCCGGAGCCGCGCGCTTCGCCGCTCTCCAGCCGTTCGCGCAATGAAATCGGAGTGCTCATGATTCAGTCCTTATTTGCGCGGCAGCAGCTTGGACAGCCAGCCGCCGCTCTGCGCATCGGGCGCCGCTTCGCCGGTGAGGCTGCGCGCCAGTCCCGCCAGCGCCAGGCTCAGCTGGCTGTTCGGGTACAGCTGCAGCACCGGCACGCCCTGGTTGACCGAGGCGGCGGCGGCGTCGTAATGGTTCGGAATGGTGATGTTGACCTCGGCGTCGAAGGCGCCTTCGAGGTCTTTCAGGCGAATCTCGCCGCCCTTGTCGTGGCGGTTGACCACCAGGTGGATCTTCTCTTTGCCGTACTCCAGCGAACGGAACACGTTGAGCAGGCGCTTGCCGTCGCGGATGTAGGGCAGCGTGGTCTGCAGGATCGGGTAGATATGGTCGGCATGGTCGAGCGCGCGGATGCTGACTGCGTCCAGGCTGCGGCCGACGTCGAGCAAAATAAAATCGTACTGGCGACGCGCCAGCTTGAGGATGGCGTCGATGTGGTCGGGCTTGACGTCGTTGGCGTGGGCCGGGTCGGACGGCGCCGCCAGCACGCCGTAGTTGGGCGTCACGCTCAGCATGCTGGAGCTGAGGAAGGACGGGTCGAGCCGGTGGATCTGCTGGGCCACGTCGCTGAGCGTGGCCAGCGGCTTGTGGTCGGAGACGAACAGCGAGGCGTCGCCGAACTGCAGGTTCATGTCGATCAAGGCCACCTTCTGCTTGCCGCTGGCGGCCAGCGCATAGCCGAGGTTGGTGGCCAGGAAGGTGGCGCCGCTGCCGCCCTTGCACGAGATGAAGGCCAGCACCTTGCCGCTGGTCTGGCCGCGCCGCTCCAGCTTTTCGCCGATGCGCTCGATGGCCGGGTACAGCGTGGCGCTGGTGGCCGGCGACGGCAGCACTTCGCGCACGCCGGCGCGCATGGCTTGCATCAGGAATTCCGGATCGCGCTCGATGCACAGCGCCACGCAGGCGATGCGCGGGTATTGCGCCGAGAAGCGTTCCAGGTTGTCGAGATCGCCGTCCTCGCGCGACGGGCGGTCGAGGATCAGCACGTCTGGCAGCTGCTCGTCGGTCAGGGTAGCGGCGCGCGCCACGCCGCCCACCAGGTGGTCGATCTCGTCGGACGGCGAGCGTGCGCGCAGCATGCGCATCAGTTCGGCCAGGTGTCGCTCATCGCGTGAAATGACGGCTATCTTCAATTTGGTCCCTGCAAACTCGTGAGTGGTCGGGCCGGCACTATTTGCTGACGCCGATGGTGAAGTTGTTTTGCTGCTGTTCCGGGCTGGCGTAGGAGCGCTGGTAGTTGTCGTATACGCTCTTGGCGGCCTGGGCATCCAGGCCGTTGACCGGGCTGCGGTTGTTGCGCGCCTGCGGGTTCAGCGTCTGCTGGGCCAACGCCAGCCGCACGCTGCTGCCGAACTGCTGGTCGACGCGCGGCGTTTGCGCACAGCCTCCCAGGCAAGCCAGCGCCAGCGCCAGCACCAGCAGGACAGGACGGGAAAGTAAAGTCGTGTGCATGGGCGCTCCTATTGTGCCGGCGTGGCCGCTGCGGCCGGCGCCACCGGCGCGGGGCCTTCCATCTTGCCGCGCAAGAAGAAGTCGCTGCGGTTCGGCGGCGTGTAGTCGTCGGTCGGCAGCTTGTGGTCGGGCGGCAGCGGCTGCGCCAGGTGCGGCGTCACGATGAACACCAGCTCGGTGCGGTCGCTCTGGAAGTCGCTGCTGCGGAACAGCGCGCCCAGCACCGGAATCTCGCCGAGGCCGGGGAAGGCCTTGATGTTGGTGGTGACGTTGTTCTTGATCAGGCCGCCAATGGCGAAGCTCTGGCCGTCGTACAGCTGCACCGTGGTGCTGGCGCGGCGCGTGGTGAACGAGGGCAGCACGGCGGTCGAGGTGGTGCCGGCGGCGGTGATGCCGATGCCTTCGCGGTTCAGTTCGGACACTTCGGGCGCCACGCGCAGGTTGATGCGGCCGTTTTCCAGCACGGTCGGCGTGAACTTGACGGCCACGCCGAATTCTTTTTCCTCCAAGGTCACGCGCGGCACGCCGCTGGTGGTGTCCTGCGAAACCGGGATGAAGATCTTGCCGCCGGCCAGGAAGCTGGCCTCCTGGCCGCTGATCGCCATCACGGTCGGCTCGGCCAAAATCTTGACCAGGCCGTCGTTCTTTTGCGCGTCCAGGGTGGCGAACTTGCCGTTGCGGTTGTTGAAGGCGTCCAGCTTGTTGGGATTGCCGCTCAGCAGGTTCGACAGCAGCGTGTAGGTCCAGCTGCCTCGGGAGCCGACCAGGCCGACGCTGGCGCCGAGCTGGTCGACCAGCGTCTTGGAGATTTCGGCGATGCGCACTTCCAGCATCACCTGCTGCGGCGCCGCCACCGACAGCATGTTGATCACGCGGCCGGCGGCCTGGCCCTGGCCGAGCGCGGCCATGGGATCGGCCGCCGCCGGTGCAGCGCCGGCGGCCGGGGCTGCCGCTCCGGCAGCAGCCGCAGCTGGAGCGGCGCCGCCGGCGCCGTTGTTATTGCTGCTGTTGCGCTGCAGGTAGGCGCTGGTCACCGAGACGATCTGCGCGGCGCGCACCGAGTCGGCCACGGTGCCGGTCAGGATCACGGCGCCGCCGGAGACGGTGATGCGGATATCTTTTTCGGTCGGGAACAGCTGGTCGAACTGCTGGCGCAGCGCCACCGTGTCGAGGCCGACCACGATGTCGATGATGGTGGCCTGGTTGGCCTTGTTCCAGACGATCAGGTTGGTGGCGCCGGTCGACTTGCCCAGCATGTAGACCTCGCTCGGATTGATCAGGATGACGTCGGCCACGCGGGCGTTGCCGACCGCCAGCCGCGCCGCCGGGAATGGCAGGTGCATCAGGGTCGACTTGCCTTCGGACAGGGTGATCTGGGCGGCCAGCTCGACGCTGGAAGCCTGGCCCGGCGCGGCCGCAGGAGCCTTGACGGCGGCGGCCTGTGCCGGCGACAGCGCCAGCGTGGTGACCAGCAGGGCGCCGAGGGCGGCGGGATGGAGTACGGTCATCAATCTGTCTCTCTGGTTATCTTTAAAATTGTTGCGAGCTGCGGTCCAGGCCCTTGATCACTTCGATTTTGTCGCCCTGCGGTTCACGCGGCGGATGCGGCCGTGGCGCCGTGGCGGGTGCGGCCGGCGCGGCGGCCACGGGCGCTGGGACCGGCGCTGGCGCCTGACGCGGCGTCCTGCCGTCGTCCAGCAGCGAGCTCTTGGTCGCGCCCTCGGTGTTGGCGCTGGCCGGGTCGATCTGGTTGCGCAACACCAGCGACAGGGTGCCGACGCTGCGCGCCAGGTCGAGCTTTTCGACCTGTTCCGGCGTCAGTTCCAGGGTCACGGCGTTGACCACTTTGGGCTTGGTGTCGTCGCGGTTGGATTCCTGGGCGATGGCCAGCACCAGGATGCGTTCGAGCACGATCTTGGAGATGGCTTGTTCGCGCGGCGCGCTATCGCCGTGGAAGTCGCTCTGGGTGTTGACCAGGATGTCGACGAAGTTGCCCGGCAGCGCGAAGCCGGCCACGCCCACCACGTCGTTGACGCGCACCGTCATCGCGCGCTTGCCGGCGGCCACCACGGCCGACAGGCCGCCGGTGGTGCCGGCCGGCGCCAGCTTGCTTTCCATGATGGGTTCGCCGCGCTGGATGTTGGTGCGGGTGATGCGGCCGTCGGCCGACTTGATGTCGAGCAGGGCGCCGGGCGGCACCGAGCTCGACGGCCAGTCGACCATGTGCACCAGTTCCGGCGTGATGCGCGCGCCCATGCTGATGTCGAGCAGCGCCACCGCCACCTTGTTGCTATTGGTGGCCGACTGGCCGGCGATCCATTGCGCCGCCAGTACCACGGCGGCCATCGCCATCACCAGTGCCACGGCGATCATTGTCAAGGCCCGCGTATTTCTCATGCTGTACTTTCCCGGTTAGCCCGTTGTGTTGGTGTCGCGTCGTTCGCGCTCTTTTTTCTGCTGGTCGGCCGCCACGCGGCGTGCCCCTGCGCCGGCGAAATAATTCTGCCAGGCCCAGTCGAGCGAGCGCTGGTTGAGTGTCGGCGGCGTGTTTTCGTAGCGCGCCAGATCGCGCACCTGGCGTATCAGGTCGCGCGGGTAGCAAGCGAGCAACGGCGTCTGTTCCTTGGCGTGGTGTTCGTTCAGCAGATACGCGAAGGCGTCGGCGTCAAACGCCATGCCGTATTGCTTGCAGGCCTGGCGGAACAGCAGCTCATATTCCGCCTGGGTTTGGGGCGGGACTTCTATCTTGTAACCCAGGCGGCGCAAGAAGGCGCCGTCGGATAATCGTTCGGGTAGAAAGTTCGAGGAGAATACCACGACCACATCAAAAGGAACTTGAAAAACCAGTCCAGTGTGCAACGAAAGATAATCGACGCCACGGTCCATCGGCACGATCCAGCGGTTCATCAACTCCAGCGGCGAGCAGCGCTGCCGTCCGAGGTCGTCGATGATGAAGATGCCGTTGTTGGCTTTCAAATGAGGCGGCGCCTGGTACAGGCGGGTGTTGGCGTCGAAGCGCAGGTCCAGCATCTCCAGCGTCAGCTCGCCGCCGGTGAGCGCGGTCGGGCGCTGCAGGTCGCGCACCCAGCGCGCATCGAGCGTGCGGTTGCGGTCGCCCAGTTCGATCTGCGCCGCTTCGCTGCTGTCGGCGACGGCCTGCGCCACGCCGGCCGCCGGCTGGTGCTGCACCGGATCGTAGAACGGCACCACCTCGGCGTCGATCATGATGGCGTAAGGCACGGCGATGGCGCCGTGCAGCAGGCCGCACAGGCGCTCGGCCAGGAAGGTCTTGCCGCTGCCGGCCTGGCCGTAGATGAACATGGCGCGGCCCGAGTTCATCGCCGCGCCCATCTGGTCGAGCACGCTCTGGCTGGCGACCACGTCGCTGAAGGCGTGGCCGACATCGGCGCGCGTGACGTGCAGTTGGCGCACGCTTTGCGCTTCCACTTGCGCCACGTAGGCGGCCAGCGTCACCGGCGCCGGCCCGGCGTAGGCGTTGCGGTTCAGGCAGGCGGTGGCGCGCAGCGCGCCGGCATCGGTCAGGTGGTAAGTAAGGTCGGCGTCGGTGCCGCTGTGGCCGCTGCGCGTGACTTCGCACAGTTTTTCGTTGCGCAGGAAGGTCACCAGCGGCGTGATCACGCTGACGCTCAATTTGATGTGGGCCGCCAGTTCCGGCAGCCGCACCTGGCCGCGCTGGAACAGGACTTTGAGCACAAGCTCGGTGAGGAACAGGAACGACAGGCCGGTTTCCTCGACGCTGCGCGGCGCGCGCGCGCCGGCCGGTGCGCCGGATTCCGCAATGGCAGTGGTGGGGCCCGGCTCAGCTTGCATAGCGTCCTTGATCGTAAGCCGTCAGGAATCTTGTCGGCAGAACAATTATATCGTTACGGCTGGTCACGGGCGTATACAAACTTAGTGTTGTAAAAAAACATCAAACAGCGAGCGTCCGGTGACGGCGCCATAGATCAGGTAGGGCAGGGTGCCGGACGCGATCGCCACGGCGTAGGGCAGCCGGCCGCTGGCCTCGGCCGGCGCCTCGATCTGCACCCGTTCGCCGCCCAGGCTGCGGAAGAAGGCATGCAGGCCCATCTGGTAGGTGTTGCGCAGCAAAGGGCGCAGGCGGCCGCTCGCCGCCGCCACCGCCAGCGCCAGCACGCCGCCGGCCAGCAAGGTCATGACGGTGCAGCCGATCACCGTTTGCGGACCGACAAAGGCGCCCACCATTGCCATCATCTTGACGTCGCCGGCGCCCAGCGTGCGCAGGATGTACATCGGCAGCAGCAGCGCGAGGCCGGCGCCCAGGCCGGCCAGGGCCCATAACAGGCCGAGACCGCCGAACGGGGTAATGAACAAGCCGTCGCCGGAAGCATAGACCGTGTTCAGCACCAGGCCCAGCAGTGCGCCACCGAACACCAGCCCGTTTGGAATACGGCGCGTGCGCACATCGCTCCAGACCGCCAGAGCAAGCAGGGAGCACAGCAGAATCAAAGGTAGTTGGGTCATGGCGTGGCGCAGAGAAAGGCGATGGCTGATGGTAACGCAGTTGTGGTCGCGACGCTTACACCTTGGCGCCGCCGAGGCTGTCGATGATCTCGTTGATCTTGCTCTTGATCCCGTCGCCCAGCCCGGTGAAAGCGACCGTGATGATGGCGCCGAGGGCGGCCGCGATCAGGGCATATTCGATGGCGGTGATACCGGATTCGTCGTTGATGAAGTTGGTGATCGCATTCATGAGCTTCCTTGCTTATCGAATTGGAGAAATTGAATATTAAGCAATGGCCCTGCTTGTCACATCGGACAGATGTCATTTATGGCAAGGAGTAATGTCATGATCTTGCGGCGACCACCCGTGACATTTGTCACGGGTTAGGACAAAAAAACGGACCGACTATGCGATCCGCTCAAGTAGGGGTACTACTACTGCGTTTAAACCGTGGTGCCGCCGAGGCTGGTGATGATGGCGTTGATCTTGGTCTTGATGCCGTTGCCCAGGCCGGTGAAGGCGACGGTGATGATGCCGCCGATGGCTGCTGCCATCAGAGCGTATTCGATAGCGGTGATGCCCGATTCGTCGTTGATGAAGTTTTTGATAGCGTTCATGATAGTTTCCTTGAGTATGTGGGGGGATTTGCTTACATCGTCAATTCAACTAAAACGGGGTTCGGGTTTTAGGTGCAGCTGATGGAATGAATTCTACGGAAGGCCGGCCGGCGCCGCATCCGACAGATGTCACTTTGTGGCATGACATTTGTCACGGTCCGCAGCAAAAAAAACGGACCGCAATGCGGTCCGCTCAAGTAGGGGTGCTACTACTGCGTTTAAACCGTGGTGCCGCCGAGGCTGGTGATAATGGCGTTGATCTTGGTCTTGATACCGTTGCCCAGGCCGGTGAAAGCGACGGTGATGATGCCGCCGATGGCTGCTGCCATCAGTGCGTATTCGATGGCGGTGATACCGGATTCGTCGGCGATGAAGTTTTTGATGGCGTTCATGATGGTGTCCTTGTGCTTATGTATGTATGGGTGTGTACGGTGTGCGCCGCGCTTAGACGGTGGTGCCGCCCAGGCTGGTGATGATGGCGTTGATCTTGGTCTTGATGCCGTTGCCCAGGCCGGTGAAGGCGACGGTGATGATGCCGCCGATGGCTGCGGCCATCAGTGCGTATTCGATGGCGGTGATACCGGATTCGTCGGCGATGAAGTTTTTGATGGCGTTCATGATAGTTTCCTTGGATATGTGCGTTAAATGTCGTTTTACATCGTCAATTCAACTAAAACTGGGCTCAGGTTTTAGGTCCTAAAAAAAGCGAGCAGCGCGATGATGATGATCACCGACCCGAGGGCCACGAGGAGCGCATACTCCATCAAGGTGGCGCCTTGCGCTCGACCGATCAGACGGTATGGGCGGTTGGCCTTCCTTGTTGAAATCCGCATTCTCATGCTCCTTTGTGTTGGGGTTCCGTTGCCGGTTCAGCCGTTACAACAACGCTGCTGATGTATTGAATTCTACGGAAGGCACGGCGGCGCCACATCGGACGGATGTCACTTTGTGGGGAGGAGGGAGGTCACGATTTTCAGCGGCGGCGGCGTGACATTTGTCACGCGCCGCGCCGGTTCGCCTTATTGCAGCCCGTGGCGGGTGGCGTAGACGTACAGTTCCAGGCGGTTGGCCACGCCCAGTTTTTGATAGATGGAGGTGAGGTTGTTGCGCAGCGTCGGCTCGGCGATGAACAGCTTGGCCGCCAGTTCCTTGTTGGCCGCGCCGTTGCTCTCGACCACGGTGGCGACGATCTTGCGCTCCTTGGGCGTGAGCGAACCGATGCGCTGCGCTTCGGGATCGGCCTTGGCCGGGGCGCCCTGGCCCAGCAGCGCGCCCATCAGGCTGGCGTCCAGATGCATCTCGCCGGCGCGCACGCGCTCGATGGCCTGCAACAGCACTTCGGCCGGGGCCTCCTTGCTGACCACGCCGCGCGCGCCGAGCTTGACGGCTTGCGCCAGCAGGGCCTGGTCGCGGTTGCCGCTGAGGATCAGTACGCGCGCGCCGCTGTCCTGCAGCAGCTGCGGCAGGATTTCGATCGAGCTGCGGCCTTCGAGGTCGAGGTCGAGCACGATCAGGTCGGGCCGCAGGCGCGCGCCTTCGCGCAGCGCGCTGTCATTGTTGTGGGCGGTGCCCACCAGGGTCAGGGCCGCGCCGGCGCCTTCGATCAGTTTTTCCAGCCCCCACAACATGGTCTTGTGGTCGTCGACCAGCATGATGCGGATCGGCGTGTTGGTGTCGGTAGTGGTCATTTCTCTTCCAGGACTCAGACCGGAATGGCGATATGGACAGCGGTGGCGCCTTGCGCCGTCTGGCTTATCTCGATCGTGCCGCCGAGCGCGGTGGTGCGTTCGGCGATCGATCCTGGCAGGAATTGGGCCGGTGGACCTTCCGGTGTTTCATTTTCAATCCGTATGTGCAGCTGGTCATCCACGTTGTTGAGGTGGATGCGGCCGTTGCGCGCACGGGTATGCTTGCGGATGTTGCTCATGCCTTCGTTGACGATTTGGAACACCTCGGCGGCCAGGCGGTCGCTCAGGCGGAAATCCTCGGCCGCCTCGATGTTGATGGTCAGGCCGTAGAATTCGCGCACTTGCGTGGCCTGGCGGCGCAAGGCCACCAGCAGCTCGGTCTCCTGCCGCGCCGCGCCTTCCCGCACGGTCTTGGCGAAGGCGCGCATGTCGGTGATGACCTGGCTCGTCATGTCCAGTAGTTTATCGAGTTCCGCCGCACATGGGTGCTCTGTTTGCACCGATTGGCGAATCGCGCTGATGCCGTGGCGCAGGCCGATGTAGGGCTGGATGGTGGTGTCGTGCAAGTCGCGGGCGATTTTCTGCCGCTCGCGGAAGGCGGCGTCGGACGCCAGCCGGTCGAGCAGCACGATGTTTTCGATCACCGGGAAGAACTGCGTGGCCAGCTGGTACAGGAAGGCGGCGTCGCCGCGCGTCAGGCGGTCGGCGCCGGAGACCACGTACAGCCGGCCCTCGCCCTTGCGCAGCGGCAGCGGCACGCTGATCAGGGAGCTGGCGTCGAGCAGGTCGATCAGGTGCACCAGTTGTTCCGGCGGCAGCGCTTCCCAGCGCGCCTGGCCGGCCGCGCGCTGGCGCGCCTCGGCGGTGCGCGGCAGGCGCGGGTGCAGCGGCTGCGCATATTGCACCAGCATCTTGGGCGCGAACGCCAGCAGCGGAGCGGCGGCGGCGTCGGATAAATGCGACAGTGTCACCTTGTCCGCCGTGGCCGAGTGCAGTTGCCACAACTCGTCGGCGCCGCTGCGCATCAGCAGCAGGCAGTTGCTGGCGTGATAAAAGCGGCCCGTCTGCTGCAGCATCGAGCCGATGGTCTGGTCGACCCCGAAGCGCGGATTGGACAGCTGGCTGACCCGGCGCAGCAGGTTGAGGCGGCGGCGCTGGGTCAGGCCCAGTCCGCCCCAGTAGGAAATCATGTAGCCGAGCGCCAGCAGGAAGGTGGTGCGCAGCAGCAGGTTGGCGTGGTTGGCGCCCTGGTCGGCCAGCCAGGTGGCCAGCGCCAGCACCAGCGCCGAGGCCAGCGTGATGCGCGCGCCCTCGTCGAAGCCCCATTGGAACGAGGCGGTCAGGATCACAAAGAAGAAGAAGGGGAAGAAGAAGCTGTTGCTGCCGCCGCTGCAATACACCATCAGGCCGTACCAGCCCAGGTCCAGCCAGTACACCAGCTTGCCGTGCCAGAACGGATTGCCGTGGCGCCGCGCCGCCACCAACAGCGTTATGCTGTGGGCCAGGTAGGCGCTGAAGATCATCCACGACAGCGCGCCCTGCACACCGGCGTTGCCCAGGTCGCCCGGCGCGATGGACAGCGTCAGCAGGGCGGACAGGGCCAGCAGCAGGCGCATGACAAACACCATCGAAGCGCCGGCCACATCGCCGTTGCGTCCCTTGGGCGTATCGATGTCATGAATGGGTGGCGTCATGCTGTTGGAATAACAATGTTTGAGTTTTAGTCAACATTTGTTGCACTAGTTGCAATTCCGGGAGTCTACTCATAGAATCGCATCCTGTAAAGTAAGTATTTCCGGTGCTGCGGCAAGCGCGGCGGCGTGGCTTGCTATTTGGTACTGATAGTTAACTTTAAATAACAAGACGAAACTTTTGAATCACGCTACAATGAGCCATCGCCACCCCAATCCCGTGACGCCGCCGGCCCGCATCAGAAGCCGGAACGCCGCTACGCCGTGCCGCGCAACGCGCCACCGCCGCATTTCCTTGTTTTATATTCCCGACATGACGTCATGAGCGTATCTAATTTTTCGCGTCGCCGCCAAGGCGGATCAGCGGTGGTGGAGATGGCCCTGGTAGCGCCGATCGTGCTGCTGCTGATGTTCGCCATCCTCGAATTTTCCATCATTTTCTTCACCACCATGAGCATGCAGTACGCGGTGCGCGAAGGCACGCGCTACGGCATCACCGGGCGCACCGACCAGGACAGCTCCACCACGCCGGCGCGCTTTCAGGCGATGATCAACGTCATGCGCAACAGCTCGGCGGGGATGTACGACATGGTGTCGCCGGTGATCTCGGTGAACGGCGCCACCTATGCCAGCTCGGCTAATTATTCCAACACCATGTTCGGCGGGCCGGACGATATCGTGGTGATCCGCCTCGATTGCACCTGGACCCTGCGCACGCCGCTGATCGGCGCCTTCTTCAAGAACGGCAAGCTGAACTTCGCGGTGGCGGCCACCATGAAGAACGAAAGCTGGGGTAGTTGATGAAACCGGTCTATCGTTCGCGCCGCCGCGCGGCTGGCATTGCCGCCGTCGAGGTGGCACTGATTCTGCCGGTGATCATCATTCTGTTCCTCAGCCTGGTCGATGTGGCGCGCGGCATCCAGGCCAATATGATCCTGATTAACCTGAGCCGCGAAGGCGCCAACCTGGCCTCGCGCGGCAAGCTGCAGCTGTCGGAAAATGCCCAGGCCATCATCGGCCAGGTGGCGGCCTCGGCGCCGCCGCTGGACATGAACAAGCAGGGCATGCTGTACGTCACCCGCATCATGGGCCAGACCAGCGGCAGCGGCACCCGCACCGTCGTGCTGGAACAGTACCGCTGGGATGACAGCGTCAACAATCGCGGCTACCGCGTCAGCGGCTATGCGCCGACCAGCAAGGTCTGGAGCTGCGGCAACTGGGCCAGCGGCGTGGCCGGCACCTGCGTGGTGCCGACCGGCAGCAATGCGCCGACCACCACGCTGATGAGTAATCAGCTGGCCGACGGCGAGGTGGTCTACGTGGTCGAAGCGTTCTACAAGTTCGACATGGTGTTCGCGCCGGTCACGTTCGGTCCGCTGGGTACGTCGACCATTGGTCCCAACCTTTATTCGATGTCGATATTCTGATCATGGCTACCTACACACACAAACAACGCGGGGCGGTGCTGCCGCTGATCGTCATCGGCATGCTGGTGCTGATCATGGCGGCCGGCCTGGCCTTCAGCGCCGGCCTGAGCTATATGATCAAGGCCAAGCTCAACGCCGCCACCGACTCGGCGGCGCTGGCCGGCGCGCGCGCCACCAGCCTCGGCGGCGACCAGGCCACCCAGACCGCCAACGCCAAGGCGGCGGCGACGCGCTTCTTCAACGCCAACTTCCCGGCCGGCTACATGGGCTCGACGGCCACGCTGGGCGACACTCAGGTCAGCTACAGCGGCGGCCAGGTCACGGTGTCGGTCTCGGCTTCGGCCACCATGCCGGCTTCGCTCTTGGGCACCAATCTCAGCGGTCCGCTGACCCCGGGCGTGCTGACGCAGACCACGCGCAAGGACCTGGACATGGTGATCACGCTCGACACCTCGGGCTCGCTGTCCGACAGCGCCGCCAATGTGCGCAGTTCGGCCATCACCTTCCTCAAGCAATTCAATTCGACCCAGGACCGCGTGGGCCTGGTGCACTTCGCCTACGGCTCCGAAGTGGACGACGCGATCCGTCCGACCCTGCGCGGCTTCGACCGCACCAGCATGGAGACGCACATCAAGGCGCTCCAGTTCGAAGGCTCGACCGCCTCGGCGGAAGGCATGTGGCGCGCGCGCGACCAATTGAACAGTGTGCCCTCGGCCAACCTGAACCGTTCCAACCTGCGCGTGATCATCTTCTTCTCGGACGGTGCGCCCAACTCGTTTGCGGCCTACCTGAACTGGAAGACCGCCAGCGATTGCATCGTGGCCGGCACCATCGCCACCGACGATGATGGCTCGGGCGAACCGTCCGGCCTGTACAGCCCGAGCGACAACAACACCGCACTGGCCGGCAAATGCAATCCCTATAACCTCGGCTATAACGACTCGCTGGGCCGCAGGGCGCAGCTGTCGGACCGTGTGACGTCCTTGCCCGACTGGTACAACGGCCACAATCTCGTGACCAATCCCAACGATGCGAACTTGCGCGAATTCAAGGTGGTCACGACCACGCCGCGCGTGGTGACCAATGCCATCACCTACCAGAACGTCAACCGCGCCGCGCGCAACCTGGTGGAAGCCATGGCGGCCAAGTCGCAGGACGAGGGCATCTATGTGTTCACGCTGGGACTGGGCTCGCAGCTGAAGGCCGGCTCCGGCGTCGACAAGGAAAAGGGCGAGGACACGCTGAAGTGCATGGCCAACGCGGTCGACGCGCCGGCCCGTTGCGCGCGTCCCAGCAAGCCCGTGGGCGTGTACTGCTACGCCGCCACCCAGGCCGACCTGACGCCATGCTTCTCCAAGCTGGCGTCGGCCATTTTGAAAATCACCAAATAAACCCGCCCAGCAGTTAGCGGGTGGAGGCCAGCGGCGGCGTCTTGTGGCCGTAGGCGGTCAGCTCCCAGCTGTCGCGGCTGTAGAGCCGGCCCTGGGCGTCGCTGTCCTGGTAGTCGAGCTTGACGTAGTTGTTGAGCGCCGGGACGAACCAGACGGTCTCGGTCAGGCGGCCGCCGCCGGCGCTGCCGTCCACCGCGCCGTACTGCGCGTCGATCACGATTTTCAAGGCTTCGAATTCGCCGGCCGGCACGCGCACTTTTTCCCAGTCCTGCACCTTGCCCTTGATCTGGTAGCGCCATTGCTTGCCGGCCTTGCTGTTGTCGCCGACCACTTCGCTCACCCATTCCTTGCCCGGCGCCAGCGGGAAGGCGTAGCGCGGGAAGGAGGGCGCGAAATGCATGGCGCCGCGATCGATGGGGTTCATCTCCGGGCTGAACAACTGGGTGTTGATCAGGGCGCCGCTGGCGGCGCGCTTGATCTCCATGTGCACGCCGGCCTGGTCGATGGCGGCCACTTCCAGCCGGTTGATGTTGCCCTTGGCGCCTTTCCACACATCGGTGTACTGATAGGTCCACGAATCGCCGACCGCCGGCGCCGGGGCCGCTACCGATTCGTGGTTGCCTGCCTGTGCCAGCGCACAGGGCAGGATGAAACAGAGCAGTGCAAACGAACGTTTGAGGGTCATGCTGTCTCCTTTGTTGTGATTTGTGCACTGACTATATCGTCAACATTGAAACAGAGCTAGCGGCACTGCAACATAAACTACCAGCGCATGGCCTGGATGAAGTCGACAAAGGCGCGCAGCGGCGCCGGCAGGTAGCGCCGGCCCGGGTAGTACAGCGACGGGCCGCTGAAGCTGGGCCACCAGCGCTCCAGCACCGGCTCCAGTTCGCCGCGGTCGAAGTAGGGCTGCAACCAGTCCTCGAACAGGTTGAGGACGCCGGCGCCGGCCACCGCCGCGTCGACCTTCAGCTCGGCGCCGCCGCCCAGGCTGACGATCAGCGGCCCGGCCGGTTCGATCACGATCTTTTTGCCGCGCTGCTCGAATTCCCAGGCCGGCATGGCGCCGCTGGCAAAGCGGCCGCGCAGGCAGATGTGATTCAGCAGGTCTTGCGGCCGTTTCGGCCGGCCGTGGCGGTCCAGGTAGGCGGGCGAGGCGGCCACCGCGAAACGCTGGCGGCGCGGCCCGATGGGTATCGCCACCATGTCCTGCTCCATGCGCTCCTCGTAGCGGATGCCGGCGTCGCAGCCCGAGCGCAGCAGGTCGACAAAGCTGTCCTCGACGTTGACCTCGACCTGGATCTCCGGATAGGCCGCCATGAACGGCGGCAGGATGCGCGGCAGGATCAGCTTGGCCGCGCTGAGCGGCACGTTGAGCCGCAGCCGTCCCGCCGGCCGCTCGCGGAAACCGTTCACCACGTCCAGCGCCGACTCCACCGCGCCCAGCGCCGGCTCCAGCTGTTCCAGCAGGCGCTGGCCGGCGTCGGTGGTGGCGACGCTGCGCGTGGTGCGGTTCAGCAGGCGCACGCCCAGCCCCGCCTCCAGCCGCCGCACCGCTTCGCTCAGTTGCGAGGCGCTGTTGCCGGTCTGCCGCGCCGCCTCGCGAAAGCCGCCGTGCTTCGCCACCGCGACGAAGGCGCCGATGTCCTGAAGTTCTGCCATATCGATTGTCCTGAATTCCGCACAAGCTGTGTGATTGTGCTGTATTGTCGCACAGCGCAAACGCTCATAGACTGGCTCCATCAACCACAAGGAGAACTACATGAGCACCTTCCAACTCGGCGACCTGACCGTCAACCGCATGGGCTACGGCGCCATGCAACTGGCCGGCCCGCATGTCTACGGCCCGCCCAAGAACCGCGACGAGGCGCTGGCCGTGCTGCGCGAGCTGGCCGCGCTGGGCGTCAACCATATCGACACCAGCGACTTCTACGGCCCGCACGTCACCAACCAGCTGATCCGCGAAGCCCTGCATCCGTATGCGGACGACCTGGTCATCGTCACCAAGGTCGGCGCCACGCGCGGTGCGGACGCGTCCTGGCTGCCGGCGCAGTCGCCGGCCGAGCTGGAGGCGGCGGTGCACGACAACCTGCGCAACCTGGGCCTGGAAGTGCTGGATGTGGTGAACATGCGACTAATGTTCGACGTCATGGGCCCGGCCGAAGGCGATATCGAAGCCCACATCACCAAGCTGGCGGAACTGCGGCAGCGCGGGCTGATCCGCCACATCGGCCTGAGCAACGCCACCGCCGCGCAAGTGCGCCAGGCGCGCGGCATCGCTCCCATCGTCTGCGTGCAGAACCAGTACAACCTGGCGCACCGCCACGACGACGCCCTGATCGATGAGCTGGCCAAGGATGGCATCGCCTACGTGCCGTTCTTCCCGCTGGGCGGTTTCTCGCCGCTGCAATCGGCCGCGCTGGAGCAGGTGGCCGCGCAACTGGGCGCCACGCCGATGCAGACCGCGCTAGCCTGGCTGTTGCAGCGCTCGCCGAACATCCTGCTGATCCCCGGCACCTCGTCGGTGGCCCACCTGCGCCAGAACGTCGCCGCAGCCTCCGTGGTGCTGCCACCGGCGGCCCTGGATCAGCTCGATTCCATCAAGGGCTGAAAAAGCTTTTCATATTGTGGGATGCGGCATGATGGACTGCCGCATCTTTTTTTTCATTTTTCGAAAAGGCGTTTCATATCCCAAAAAACACTGTCTAACTAATTGAAAAACAACGAATAAATTTAAGTTATATGTCTTATATAAGACTTTGTGCAACGCATCAGAATAGCCTACTATTTAGTCATGCAGTTTTGCTTTACGGCGCACTCGACGATCCACTTATTCTTGTTTTTCTTTAGGAGATACACATGTCCCAATATCAAGACGACATCAAGGCAGTTGCTGGTTTGAAAGAGCAGCAAGGTTCGGCCTGGAACGCCATCAATCCCGAGTCCGCCGCTCGCATGCGTGCCCAGAACAAATTCAAGACCGGCCTGGACATCGCCAAGTACACCGCCAAGATCATGCGCGCCGACATGGCCGCCTATGACAAGGACCCGTCGAAGTACACCCAGTCGCTGGGCTGCTGGCACGGTTTCATCGGCCAGCAAAAAATGATCTCGATCAAGAAGCACTTCAACAGCACCGACCGCCGCTACCTCTACCTGTCGGGCTGGATGGTGGCCGCGCTGCGCTCCGAGTTCGGCCCGCTGCCTGACCAGTCGATGCACGAAAAAACCGCCGTCTCGGCGCTGATCAAGGAGCTGTACACCTTCCTGCGCCAGGCCGATGCCCGCGAACTGGGCGGCCTGTTCCGCCAACTGGACGCTGCCCCGGCCGCTGAAAAAGCCGCCATCCAGTCGAAGATCGACAACCACGTCACCCACGTCGTGCCTATCATCGCCGACATCGACGCCGGTTTCGGCAATGCCGAAGCGACCTACCTGCTGGCCAAGCAATTCATCGAAGCGGGCGCCTGCTGCATCCAGGTTGAGAACCAGGTGTCGGACGAGAAGCAATGCGGTCACCAGGACGGCAAGGTCACCGTGCCGCACGAAGACTTCCTGGCCAAGATCCGCGCCATCCGTTACGCCTTCCTGGAGCTGGGCGTGGACGACGGCATCATCGTCGCCCGTACCGACTCGCTGGGC
Organism: Duganella paludis; assembly: GCF_054461335.1. NCBI lineage: Bacteria > Pseudomonadati > Pseudomonadota > Betaproteobacteria > Burkholderiales > Oxalobacteraceae > Duganella > Duganella paludis. Next base: position 1,851,406 of record NZ_CM136922.1, on the reverse strand, counting down.
GCCGGCCTGACCAAACAGATCGCCGTGACCAACGAGCCGGGCGACCTGGGCGACCAATACAACGCCTTCCTCGACTGCGAAGAAGTGTCGGCCGACGCGCTGGGCAATGGCGACGTCATCATCAAACGCGAAGGCAAGCTGCTGCGTCCTAAGCGCCTGCCGAGCAACCTGTTCCAGTTCCGCGCCGGTTCCGGCGAAGCGCGCTGCGTGCTCGACAGCATCACCTCGCTGCAGAACGGCGCCGACCTGCTGTGGATCGAAACCGAAAAACCACACATCGCCCAGATCGGCGGCATGGTCAGCGAAATCCGCAAGGTCATCCCGAACGCCAAGCTGGTGTACAACAACAGCCCATCGTTCAACTGGACCTTGAACTTCCGCCAGCAGGTGTACGACGCGATGAAGGCCGAAGGCAAGGATGTTTCCGCCTACGAGCGCAGCCAGCTGATGAGCGTGGAATACGACACTACCGAACTGGCGCAGCAGGCCGATGAGAAGATCCGCACCTTCCAGGCCGATGCGGCGCGCGAAGCCGGCATCTTCCATCACCTGATCACGCTGCCGACCTACCACACCGCCGCGCTGTCGACCGACAACCTGGCCAAGGAATACTTCGGCGACCAGGGCATGCTGGGTTACGTGGCTGGCGTGCAGCGCAAGGAAATCCGCCAAGGCATCGCCTGCGTCAAGCACCAGAACATGTCCGGATCGGACATCGGCGACGACCACAAAGACTACTTCAGCGGCGAAGCAGCCCTGAAAGCAGCCGGCAAAGACAACACCATGAACCAGTTCTAAAAGCCGGTTCAAGCAGTACTTAAGGCTCGCTCCGGCGAGCTTTTTTTATGGCCAGCCTTCCCGGCGTGGCGGGAGTAAGATAGTGCTGCCGCGCGACGGGCGCGGGAAATCAAGAAAGGTCGGATCCATGAAATCAGTATTGTTCTTGAAGTCGGCACTTATTACTCTGGCGGTTGCGCCGATGTTGCTGGCCTTGCCAGCGCAGGCGCAGACGCCGTCGGCTGCCATCACGGCGGCGGTTGCGGATAAGACGCGGCCGGAAAAGGATGTGCAGCAAGACGAGGTGCGCCATCCGGCGGAACTGGTCGCTTTCTCCAAGGTGAAGGCTGGCGATGTGGTGGTGGATATCTGGCCGGGCGGCGGTTACTGGTCGCGCCTGTTCTCCACAGTGGTGGGTGGCAAGGGCAAGGTGTACGCTTATGTTCCGGCCGAGATTACCGGCTTCAAGTCCGATCCGCTGGCGCTGGCCAAGGCCATCTCCAGCGAACCGGGCCACGGCAATGTCGAGGTCAGTTCCTATCCCGCCGGCGAGCAGCCTGCGGCCGATGCGTACAGCAAGGTCGATGTCTTCTGGACCTTCGAGAATTACCACGATCTGCACGACAGCTTCATGAAGGGCGCCGATGTGAACGCCTTCAATCAGGCTGTCTTCAAGCGCCTGAAATCGGGCGGCTACTACATCGTTGCCGATCACGCCGCCACCGCAGGAACCGGCTTGAAGCACACCGAAGACCTGCACCGCATCGACCCGGCCACAGTGAAGGCCGAAGTGGAAAAAGCCGGCTTTGTGTTCGATGGCGAGACCAAGGTGCTGGCCATTCCCGGCGACGATCACCAACTGAAAATCTTCGACCCTGCGGTGCGCGGCAAGACCGACCGCTTTGTACTGCGCTTCAAAAAGCCCTGACTTTAATCCTGCATCACCACAGGCGCTTTGCCGATGTACTGATTGCGTGCCGCTTCCCTCAATATGAAAGAGGCGAGGTCGGCGCGCGACAGGCTGCTCGTTAGTCCGGGCCGAAGATCCGTGCCGGCCCGATAGTTGTCCGTCAGCGCGCCGCCGGTCAGCCTGGGCGGACGCACCAAGGTCCAGTCCAAACCGCTGCCGCGTACCAACGCTTCCATGCCATCCTTGTCGCGCATTTTGTCGGCGATGATCTTGCGCACCAAACGAATGAAGAGCGACGCGCCGCTGGTTTCCGCTGCGCCGTAGGCGCTCAAGGCAATCAGCCGCCGCGCGCTGGTTGCCGTCATGGCTTGAACAATGCTGCGCGCGCCGTCGGTGCAAACGGGCGTGGTGTCCTTGTCGCGCATGCCCAGCACGCTGATGACCACATCCGCTCCCTGCACCACGGACCGCACGGCGGCAGGCTGCTGCAAGCTGCCTACGACCGTCGTCAGTCCTGCGGCATGGCTGGGCAGACTACCTTCCGTGCGTATCAAGGCCGTGACTTCGTGTCCTGCCTGCAGAGCTTGTTCGACCAGATGGCGGCCGGTGGCGCCGGTCGCGCCGAAGATAGCGATTCTCATAGCGTCTGCTCCAATACCGCGACTGCCGCCGTGGTCAAGCCCGGCGCACTGGCCAGGAAGGCCGTGCTCTCCGGACGCCAGGCGGCGCCGTGCAGATCGGTCACACTGCCGCCAGCCTCGGCCACCAGCAAAGCGCCGGCCAGCAGCCCCGAGCGCACTTGGCTGTACTGCCAGAACATGTCCTGGCTGCCGGACGCAACGTGGATCAGTTGCAGCGTGGCCGGCACCGAAACCCGCACCACCAGCGCCGCCTGCAGCATGGCCGTCACCGATGCGCCGATGCGGGCATAGGTTGCCGCACCTTCACCGGGCGTGGCCTGGCCGGTGCCGACCATCGCGGCCTGCAAATCGGTTTTCCGCGAGACGTGCAAGCGCTCTTCGTTCAGGTAAGCGCCGGCGCCGGTACTGGCCGTATAAAGGTCGCCCGTCATCGGCAGATAAATGGCGGTGAGTACCGGCACATTGTCGCGTACCAGCGTGGCGGTTACGCACCATTCGGACACGCCGTGGATATGGTTGATCGCACCCTCGACCGGATCGACCACCCACCATTCACCATCCGGTAGCGCGCCGGTGCCGCTTTCATCCTCATCCCAGCGGGCGTTGGGCGCGGCTTGCGACAGGCGCTCGCGCAGGATCCGCAGCGCGATGCCGTCGTTGGCCTCAATCATGCGGATGATGTCCTCACGGTCTCGTGGGCGCGAGGCGCTGGTAAAGCGGGATTTGATGGCATCGCCTGCGGCCTGCACGGCGGCGATTACCTGATTTAACTGATGCATACGGTTGCTCCTGATGACGTCCAGAGACTGGAATTAGCTCTTGACATGGTCAGGAAATAATATGAGCATAAGCTCACATGAACAACTCGCAATCCGACAAACCCGCTCCGCGCGGCCTGGCGCCAAGGAAGACGCCATCCCAGCCCCGTTCCGCACAGACGGTGGAGACCATTTTGCAGGGAGCAGCTCACATTCTTGAGCAGCACGGACTGGAGGGCTACACCACCAACGCGATTGCCGCACACGCCGGCGTCAGCATCGGTTCGCTGTATCAGTACTTTCCAACCAAGGATGCAGTCACCGTCGCGTTGATCGAGCGGGAGTCGGCCGATCTGGTGCTGGAGGCCTGCAAGGCGTTGCAGGGAGAGGACAAGCGCAAGGCGCTGCGCCAGTTAATCGAGGTTGCCGTCCACTACCAGCTACGCCGGCCCAGGTTGGCCAAGCTACTGGATTTTGAACAGGACCGCCTGGCGCCGCTGCTGCCCAGGTCGGGAAACGTGGCGGCTTTGCACGCCGCCTTGGTGGAGTTTTTGAAGGACTGGAAGGCTGCGCTGCAGCCGGAAGTGGCCGCAGCCGACCTGATGGCGCTGATGAGCGCACTCACGGACAGCGCCGGTCGTCGCGGAACCATGGACCCGGCAAAGCTGGCGAACAGTATCGAAGGCGCGGTACTCGGCTATCTGGGATAGCCGGCGCCTACATCAGGATAACGTCGTACTGCTCCTGGTGATAGGCGGTTTCCACCTGCAGCGAGATCTTCTTGCCGATGAAGTCACCCAGCATCGCCAGGTGCTGCGATTCCTCTTCAAGGAACATGTCGACCACCTCCTGCGAGGCGAGGATGCGGAATTCGCGCGGGTTGAATTGCTTGGCTTCGCGCAGCAGTTCGCGCAGGATTTCGTAGCAGATGGTACGCGAGGTCTTGACCTGGCCCTTGCCGTTGCAGGCCGGGCACGGTTCGCACAGGATGTGCGCCAGCGATTCGCGCGTGCGCTTGCGCGTCATTTCCACCAGGCCCAGCGCCGAGAAGCCGCTCACCGATACCTTGGTGCGGTCGCGCGACAGGGCTTTTTTCAGTTCGCCCAACACCGCCGTGCGGTGCTCGGTGTTTTCCATGTCGATGAAGTCGAGGATGATGATGCCGCCCAGGTTGCGCAGGCGCAGCTGGCGCGCGATGGCGTGCGCCGCTTCCAGGTTGGTCTTGAAGATCGTGTCGGCGAAATTGCGCCCGCCGACGAAGCCGCCGGTGTTGACGTCGATGGTGGTCATCGCCTCGGTCTGGTCGACGATCAGGTAGCCGCCCGATTTCAAATCCACGCGCCGGCCCAGCGCGCGCAGGATTTCTTCCTCCACGCCGTACAGGTCGAACAGCGGCCGCTCGCCGGTGTAGTGGTGCAGGCGCGGCAGCACGCCCGGCGTGTAGGCCTTGCCGAATTCCTGCAGGTTCACATAGTTCTCGCGCGAGTCGACCTGGATGGTGGCCGTTTCGTCGTGCACGAAGTCGCGCAGCACGCGCTGGGCCAGGCTCAAGTCCTGGTGCAGCAGGGTGGTGGCGGGCTTGGTGCGGGCGCCGTGCGTGATCGCGGCCCAGGTCTTGCGCAGGTATTCGACGTCGGCGGCGATGTCCGAGTCGGAAGCGTCTTCCGCTTGCGTACGCACGATGTAGCCGCCTTTTTCCTCCGGCGGCAGCAGGCTTTGCAGGCGCGTGCGCAGCGCTTCGCGGTCCGATTCCTTTTCAATTTTCTGCGAGATGCCGATGTGGCCATCCTGCGGCAGGTACACCAGCATGCGGCCGGCGATCGAGATCTGCGTCGACAGGCGCGCGCCCTTGGTGCCGATCGGGTCCTTGATCACCTGCACCGTCAGCACCTGGCCGTCGAACAGGATTTTTTCGATCGGCGTCGGCGGCGCGGCGTTGTTGCCGCCGTCGTGCGGCCGGGATTCCCAGATGTCGGCCACGTGCAGGAACGCCGCCCGCTCCAGGCCGATATCGATGAAGGCCGACTGCATGCCGGGCAGCACCCGCACCACCTTGCCGGAATAGACGTTGCCGGCCAGCCCGCGCGTGAGCGTGCGTTCGATGTGGAGTTCCTGCACCGCGCCCTGCACGATGAGGGCGACCCGGGTTTCCTGCGGGGTGATATTGATCAGTATGTCTTCATTCATGCCCCGATCATACACGGGCGTCAGGACCGCAGCAAACTCAGTCCACCAACAGGGCCTGCGCGGCCATGCCGGGCGGCAGGACGATGCCGTGCCGTTGCAGTTGCGTCCGGCTGAAGACGAAGCGGCCGCGCTGCGCGGTGACGGGATAAATGTTGCCGGGCGCGGTGCCGCCGAGGATGCGCAGCGCGATGTCGGCCGCCGCCATGCCCTGTTCGCGGCCGTCGAGCACCAGCCCGCCCACGGCCAGGTCGGCGCCGACGAAGAAGTCCCAAAGCCCGAACACCGGCACCTGCGCGTGCTCCGAGGTCCAGCGCAGCATGCTCATGGCCGTGCGCGGAAACGCGGTTTCCTCGCGCAGCGCCTGGTAGGTGCCGAGGTAGATGGCATCGTAGCGGTTGGCGCGCGCTGCTTCCACCTCGGCCTGCCAGGACGGCCAGTCGTTGATCAGCTTGATGTCGACCTCCAGGCCTTCGATGCTGTGGCGCTGGCGGCCCTGCAGCACTTCCTGGTACAGCACGGTGGAGGTCATGCTGGTGTCGAACAGGAACAGCACGCGCCGCGCCGCCGGCAGGATCTTGCGCAGTTCGGCGACGTTGCGTTTGACCAGCGGCCGTTCCAGCACGCCGGTGATGTTGCGCACCTTGCCGGGGTCGAAGTAGGCGCGCGGATTGTTGTTGATGCCGAGGTAGACCACCGGCGTGGCGCTGGCGGCCAGCCGCGTGGCCAGCAGGCTGAGGGCGGCGTCGTCGCCGACGATGATCAGCGCGGGTTTCAGTTTCAGGTAGGTGGCCCAGGCCTGGTCGGCCATGGCGGCGTGTCGTTCGGGCGGCAGGCGCTTGGTGTTGAGTTCCACGCTGACCACGCGATAGGCCGGCTCCAGGCGCGCTTGCAGCGCGGCCCTGTAGCCGTCGTCCCATTCGAAGGCGGCGTGGTAGCTTTCGATCAGCAGCACGGTCGGCGGCGGCGATTGCGCGGCGGCCGGCGCGGCGCTCCAAAAAAACAACAGCGACAGCAGCAGCCGGTTCAGGATAGTCATGTGTCCACCCAAGGCAAATGGCAAGGCCGTGTAAGCCGCCTCGACCGGAAATGCTATGCCGGTCGGCGGCGTCTGTCAACGACGTCGCCGCCGGGTGGTCAGGGCAGGGGCAAGCCCGCCTGGCGTAACAACTGGATGGTTTCGTAGATGGGCAGGCCCATGATGCCCGAGTGGCTGCCGGAGATGTGTTCGATGAACACGGCGGCCGGGCCCTGGATGCCGTAGCCGCCGGCCTTGTCGTAGGGTTCGGCGGTGGCGCAATAGGCTGCGATGGCGGCCGGCGACAGCACGCCGAAGCGCACGTCCGACACTTGCGTGATCTGGGTCGAGAAATCGGCCGAGGCCACGGCGATCGAGGTCAGCACCTGGTGCGTGCGGCCCGACAGCTGCTGCAGCATGGCCGTGGCTTCCGCCGGATTGGCCGGCTTGCCGAGGATGGCGCCGTCGATGGTGACGGTGGTGTCGGCCGACAGCACCGGCCGCGCCGCCATGCGGCGCTTGACCACCAGGTCGGCCGCGAACTGGGCTTTTTCCAGCGCCACGCGCGCCACATAGTCGATCGGGGTTTCGCCGGGCAGAATGTCTTCGGTCACGTCCGGGCCGCGCGGCCCGTCGCTGCGCAGCAGCAGCAGTTCGAAATCGATGCCGACCTGGCGCAGCAGTTCGCGCCGCCGCGGGCTTTTCGAGGCGAGGTAAATCTTCTTGTCGACCGGTTTCATATAGTTTTGTTAGACGCGGTGATAAGGATGGTTCTGCGTAATGGTCCAGGCGCGGTACAACTGCTCGGCCAGCATCACCCGCACCATACCATGCGGCAGGGTCATACTGGAAATCCGGATCAAGCCTTCGGCCCGCGCCTTGAGCGCAGGATCGAGACCGTCGGCGCCGCCGATCAGGAAAGCCGTGTCGCGGCCATCCTGCTGCCACGCCTCCAGCTGCTGCGACAGGCCCACCGAGGTGAGATCCTTGCCGCGCTCGTCGAGGGCGATGATGCGCACGGCTTTCGGCAGCGCCGCCTCGATGCGCTCGCGTTCGAGCGCCATCGCGGTGGCGGCGGTCTTGCTGCCGGAACGCTCGACCGGCTTGATTTCCTTCAGCACGATCTTCAGTTCCGGCGGCATGCGCTTCACATACTCGGCGTAGCCGGTTTCGATCCAGGCCGGCATTTTATGGCCGACCGCAGCGATAATCAGCTGCATGGCGGATTACTCAGCCGCTTTTTTGATACGCTTGATGACCGTTTTGGCCGGTGCTTCTTCCGCTTTAGGCTTGGCTGCGCGTGGCTTGGCGGTCGCTTTCAGTGCTTTCACTGCGGCGACGGTGGCCTTCGGCGCGCCGACCTTGATCTTCTTGCCGGCCGGGACGGCTGCTGGCTTGGCCGGTTTTTTCTCGGCGGTGGCGGCGGACGCTTTGGCGGCGGCCGGCTTGCGGGCCGAGGTTTTCTTCTCGACGACCGGGGTGGCGGCAACGGCCTTTTTACCAGCGGCCAGGTGGCTGCTGATTTTCTTCGGCGCGTCGGCGGCTTCGCCTTCGGCGGTGTTCTTGCGCTTGGCGGCGCCCAGTTTCACCGGCTTGTCGCCCCAGATTTCTTCCAGGCGGTAGTAAGCGCGGATCGGCGCCTGCATGATGTGGACGATCATGTCGCCCAGGTCGACCAGCACCCATTCACCGGTGTCCTCGCCTTCCATGCCGTAGACGTCGCCGCCGGCGGCCTTGACCTTGTCGCGCACCGAGGCAGCCAGCGCCTTGGTTTGACGATTGGAAGTACCGGACGCGATGGCGATGCGGTCGAACAGGCTGGTTAAGTGGGTCGTGTCGAACAGGGCGATGTCTTGGGCCTTAACGTCTTCGAGGGCGTCAACGACCAGGGTTTGCAGTTTTTTGATGTCCATTTAGCTTTTGTATAAATTGTGTTGTTTAATATAGTCTAGCACTAGCGGCGGGATAAGCGAGTTTGCCGGTTCCCCCCGTTGTAATGCCGCACGTATCTGGGTTGCGGAAATATCCACCGCGAAGTCTTCTGCCAGAAAAGTCAGACCATGCGGCGTGTTACGGATTTGTTGCGGCGTTCCCAAACGGCTGGAAAACGCCTGCGCCACGGCCGGCGGCAAACCGGCGGTGGCAATGTCATAGCCCGGGCGGGCCGCTACGCAGATATGGGCGTAGTCGAACAGCGCCTGCCATTCGTGCCAGGTATCGAGCCGTTGCAGCTGGTCGGCGCCCATCAGGAAACTGATGGAGGCCTGCGGCCCCAGCTCGGCGCGCACCTGGCGCAAGGTGTCGATGGTGTAGGTCGGCAGTCCGGCCGCGCCGCGCGCGATCTCCTGCATGTCCACGGACACGCTGAACGGCTGGCCGGCGAAGGCCAGCGCCACCATGTCGGCGCGCTGCTGCGCCGAAGCTTTCAGCGTGGCTTTTTGCCACGGCAGTCCGGTGGGGATCACGCGCAACTGGTCGACCTGCAGCAGATTGGCGAAATACTCGCCCAATGCGACGTGACCTCGATGCACCGGATCGTAGCTGCCTCCCAGCAGTGCGACGCGGTAAGCCATCGTCACGCAGCGAGCCAGTCGCGATGGGGCAGGAAGTCGGAATACAGCGCCGCTTCCGGCGTGCCTTCCTCGGGTTCCCAGCGATAGCGCCATTTCACGATCGGCGGCATCGACATCAGGATCGCCTCGGTGCGGCCGCCCGATTGCAGGCCAAACAGCGTGCCACGGTCGAATACGAGATTGAATTCGACATAGCGGCCGCGCCGGTAAGCCTGGAAATCGCGTTCGCGTTCGCCGTAAGGCATGTCCTTGCGCTGTTCCAGGATCGGCAGGTAGGCCTTCAGAAAGGACTGGCCCACGCTTTGGGTCATGGCGAAGCTTTGCTCGAAGCCCTCGGCGCTGTGGTCGTCGAAGAAAATGCCGCCGACGCCGCGCGCTTCCTGGCGGTGCTTCAGGTAGAAATACTCGTCGCACCACTTCTTGAACTTGCCGTGCAGGTCCGCGCCGAACGGGGCGAGGGCGTCATGGCAGGTCTGGTGGAAGTGCTTGGCGTCTTCCTTGAAACCGTAATACGGCGTCAAATCCATGCCGCCGCCGAACCACCATACCGGCTCGCCGGCAGCGTTGGTGGTGCTGAAGAAGCGCACGTTCATGTGCACCGTCGGCGCGTACGGATTGCGCGGATGGATCACCAGCGACACACCCATGGCTTCCCACGGATTGCCGCCGATGTCGGGACGGTGCGCCGACGCCGATGGCGGCAGCTTGGCGCCCAGCACGTGCGAGAAGTTCACACCACCGCGTTCAATGACATTGCCTTCTTCAACCAGACGCGAAATCCCGCCGCCACCTTCGGCGCGCTGCCACTCGTCGCGCAGGAAGGAGGCGCCGTCGACGGCCTCCAACGCTTGCACGATGTCGTTTTGCAGTTGCAGCAGCCAGGTTTTGACTGCTTCGGGATTCGGTGCGGCGGACATCTTAGTGCTTCAGCCCACGCCAGCCGATATCGCGGCGGCACTGCATGCCTTCGAAGCTGATCTGGTCGACCACTTCATAGGCAGCCTTCTGCGCCAGCTTGACGCTGTCGGCCAGGCCGACCACGCACAGCACGCGGCCGCCGGTCACTTGCAGTTGGCCGTCCACATCGGCGGTGCCGGCGTGGAAGGTCACCGATTCCGGCGTTTCGGCCGGGATGCCTTCGATCACGGCGCCTTTCAGCGGCGCGTCCGGATAGCCGGCGGCGGCCAGCACCACGCCGACGGCGGTGCGACGGTCCCATTCCAGCTCGATCTGGTCCAGCGTACCGTTGACGGCGTGTTCCATCACCGCCACCAGGTCGGTCTTCAGACGCGACATGATAGGCTGGGTTTCAGGATCGCCCATGCGGCAGTTGAACTCCAGCGTGCGCGGATTGCCGGCGGCGTCGATCATCAGGCCGGCGTACAGGAAGCCGGTGAAGACGATGCCGTCCTTCGCCATGCCGGCGATGGTCGGGTTGATGATCTCGCGCATCACGCGGGCGTGCATGGCCGGCGTCACGATCGGGGCCGGGGAATAAGCACCCATGCCGCCGGTGTTCGGGCCTTCGTCGTTGTCCTTCAGGCGCTTGTGATCCTGGCTGGTGGCCAGCGGCAGGATGTTTTTGCCGTCGCACATGACGATGAAGCTGGCTTCTTCGCCGGCCAGGAATTCTTCGATGACGATGCGCGCGCCGGCGTCGCCGAAGCGGTTATCGGCCAGCATGTCATCCACCGCCTGGTGGGCTTCTTCCAGCGACAGGGCAACCACCACGCCTTTGCCGGCGGCCAGGCCGTCGGCCTTGATGACGATCGGGGCGCCGTTGGCGTCGATGTAGGCGTGCGCTTGCGCCACGTCCGAGAAGGTCTGGTATTTGGCGGTGGGGATGCCGTGGCGTTCCATGAAGGACTTGGCGAAGTCTTTCGAGGACTCCAGCTGAGCCGCTTCCTTGGTCGGGCCGAACACCTTCAGTCCGCGTGCGCGGAACAGGTTGACGATGCCGCCGGCCAGCGGCGTCTCCGGGCCGACCACGGTCAGGCTGATGCCTTCGCTCTCGACGAAGTTCGCCAGCTCGTGCAGGTCGGTGATGTTGACGTTGACCAGGCGCGAATCGCGGGCGGTGCCGCCGTTGCCGGGGGCCACGTACACCATCTGAATGCGCTCGGATTGCGCCAGTTTCCAGGCCAATGCATGTTCACGGCCACCGGAGCCGACTACCAAAATTTTCATATTCCCTCAGTCTTCGATCAGGGTGTTGGAATACACTTCCTGTACATCGTCCAGCGCTTCCAGCGCGTCCAGCAGTTTCTGCATCTTGATCGCGTTGTCGCCGGTGACGGCGATTTCGACGTCCGGCTTCATGATGATCTCGGCCACTTCGGCCTTGAAGCCCTTGGCTTCCAGCGCGTCTTTCACGTTGGCGAAATCGTGCGGGCCGCACAGCACTTCAATGCCGCCTTCTTCATCGGTGACCACGTCTTCGGCGCCCGATTCCAGCGCCGCTTCCATCAGCGCGTCCTCGTTGGTGCCCGGCGCGAACAGGAACTGGCCGCAGTGCTTGAACATGAAGGCCACCGAGCCTTCGTTGCCCATGTTGCCGCCGTTCTTGTTGAAGGCATTGCGGACTTCCGCCACGGTGCGCACGCGGTTGTCGGTCATGCAGTCGACGATGATCGCCGCGCCGCCGACGCCGTAGCCTTCGTAGCGTACTTCTTCGTACGACGCGCCGTCCTCGCCGCCGGTGCCGCGCGTGATGGCGCGCTGCACGTTATCCTTCGGCATATTGGCGTCGGCCGCCTTGTCGATCGCCAGGCGCAAGCGCGGGTTGGCGTTGACGTCGCCGCCGCCCATGCGTGCAGCAACGGTGATTTCCTTGATCAGGCGCGTCCAGATCTTGCCGCGTTTCGCGTCAGTTGCTGCCTTTTTGTGCTTGATGTTGGCCCATTTGCTGTGTCCAGCCATGTTCGGTCTTCCTTCGGCGGTGATTCGTTGGTGTGCGGTGAGGGCGGTATTCTAGCATAAGAGGGCGGCCAGAAACCGCCCGCCCATAGCACATAGCCTCGCCCTACCGCTAGAGGGGAAGCTCCACTTTTTGTAGGGATGCTGTCATATCCTCCTGCTACGCTTTATTTTTTGACATCATCGCTTACGCGGGAGCAGAACATGGACAGACGGCAGTTTATTAAATTCGGCAGCTTCATCACGGTATCGGTGGCCTCGGGCGCAGGCCTGAGCGCCTGCGGCGGCAGCGATGGTGCGCCGGCTAGCGCCTTGCCGCCGGCCAGCGGCGCCTGGAAATTCCCACAGAGCGTGGCCTCCGGCGATCCGCGCGCCGACAGCATCCTGTTGTGGACGCGCGCCGTGCCGGCGTCGTTCGACAACGTGGCGGCCGCCACCGGCAGCGACACCTCGCTGCGCCTGGTCGTGACTGCGGCCGATAACGGCAAGTCGTTGGGCAGCAATGCGGCCCTCAGCGGCGCCACCGTGACGGACGTGGTGCTGCCGCTGCAGGCGCAATACGACAACACCGTGCGCCACAAGCTGACCGGCCTGTCCGCCAACACCACCTATTACTACCAGTTCGTCGCCGGCGAGACGCGCTCCAACGTCGGCCGCTTCAAGACCGCACCGGCGGCCGATGCCGACGTCGCGCAGCTGCAGTTCGCCTACATGACCTGCCAGGACTGGAGCGTGAACCACTGGGGCGCGATGAGCGCCATCGCCGCCGAGAACCTGGACTTCATCGTCCACCTGGGCGACTACATCTACGAAACCGTGGGCGAGGACTTCCAGCTGGGCGCGGTGGAAAGCCGCCACGACGCGCTGACCTTGCCGGACGGCGTGTTCAAGAACGGCAGCTCCGGCGCCAAGTACGCCAACACGCTGAACGACTACCGCTACCTGTACAAGAAGTACCGCACCGACACCCGCCTTCAGGCGCTGCACGAGCGCTTCGCCTTCATCGCCATCTGGGACGACCACGAATTCAGCGACGATGCGTGGCAGGACGCGCAAACCTACGACGGCTCCTTCAACGCCGACGGCTCCGATCTGCACCAGGGCGCGCGCCGCCGCAACGCCAACCAGGCGTGGTTCGAGTTCATGCCGGCCGACGTGTCGCTGGACGCGGCCAACACCACCTTCCAGAACATCAAGATCTACCGCGACTTCCAGTTCGGTAAGCTGATGCAGCTGGTGATGACGGACGAACGCTTGTACCGCTCGGACCACATCATTCCGGAATCGTCGGTGAATCCGGCCACCGGCAAGCCGCTGGGCCGCATCGGCTCGCGCTACCTGGTGCCGCAGGATTTGTTCAACAGCGTGGAAGCGCAGAAGATGGCCGGCGCCAAAACCATCGGCCTCGATCCGCTGACCACCGCCACCATTCTGGGCAACACGCAGCGCCAGTGGTGGATGGACAAGATGAAAGCCGCCACCTCGACCTGGAAATTGTGGGGCAATGAAGTATCGCTGCTGCGCATGGGCCTCAACGGCGTGGACGCCGTGGCGACTTTGCTGGCGCTGAATGCGGTATCGACGCTGGCGACGTCGGTGGCGACGCTGGCACCGTCGGTAGGCAGCAACGAGGCGGTGGCGGGGGCTATCGTTGCCGCTTCCACGGCGGGCGCTTCGGCGGCGAACGCGCAGGCTGGTGCGGCGGCCATCGTGGCGGGCGTAGGCTCGGCCGACCGGCAGCTGGCGGCGGCAGTGACAGCGGGGCTGACCACCGCCCAGGCGACGATCGCGGTGGCAACCTTCACCCAGGTCATGGCGGCCGCCCGCGACGGCGTGGTCGGCGCGGCATTGGCTGCGGTGGCGGGGCAGACCATCGCCTTCGGCTACATCAAGCCGGACGTGCAGGCGCGCAAAGCCGAATCGCCGTTCGTGGCGGCGTCCGGCAAGAAGGAAGCGCTGGCGGCGTTCTTCACGCGCTTCCTGCTCAACTGCGACCAGTGGGACGGCTACAACAGCGAACGCAAGGCGCTGATGTCGCACCTGAAGACCAACAACATCGGCAACGTGGTGGCGCTGACCGGCGACATTCACGCCTTCTTCGTCGGCACGGTGAGCGATGATTTCGACGCGGCCGGCGGCGGCACGCCGGTGATGGTGGATCTGGTGTCGGCGGGTATCAGCTCGGATTCGTTCTTCAGCTACCTGCGCGATGCGGCGTCGGCGCTGGGCGATATTGGCACCTTGGTGTCTTACCCGCTGGCGATTCCGGTGCCGGGCGTGGGCGCGATCAATCTGAGCTTCAACCTGCTGGACTACACCATGGGCAAAGCGGTGCCGACGGCGGGGGCGTTGATGGAGCAAATCCGCGTCCAACTGCGCGGCGGCCTTGCGGCGAAAGGCGTACCCGAAGCGCAACTGGAAGCGACCGTGGCCGCCGTGCTGCTTGGCCTGCAAAGCAACGCGGACTTCAGCATCAGCTTGTTGGGCCTGGCGCAGCAGCTGGCGGGCTTGGGGAATAATCCATGGCTCAAGCATTTGAATACGGATGCGCAGGGCTACACCTTGGTGACGCTGACGCCGGGCAAGATGACGGCGCAGTTCAAGCAGGTGAATAAGCTGGTTGGCGCCGTTGCCCCCGCAACCCTGATCGCGCGCACGACGACAGCTACGGTTACAGCGGGTTCGCCTTCCGTGGCCATCAGCTAGCTTTTACCCCGCACGCGCTGCCTGCATGCCACCGGCGCATCCTAGGGGTCTGTCCCCGCAGGGGACAGACCCCGCCTTGCTGGGGTAGGCCTTGCCGGGGTGGTCTTCAGCGGCCACCGGCATTTGCCCGTACAATCTCAGGTATGGACAAAAGCATCACACACTCCGCCCCGGCGCGGGCTGCTTATTTGGGTGGGTTGGGTATCGCCGTCGCCGGCGCCGTGCTGTTTTCTACCAAGGCCATCGTCGCCAAGCTGCTGTACCGCTATCAGATCGACGCCGTCACCCTGATCGCCTTCCGCATGCTGTTCTCGCTGCCGGTGTTCGCCGCCATCGCCATCTGGAAGATGCGCACCCAGCCGCCGCTCTCCAAAGCCGACCGTTGGCGCCTGGTCGGCATGGGCCTGGTTGGCTACTACCTGTCCAGCTTCCTCGACTTCCTCGGCCTGCAATACATCACCGTCGGCCTTGAGCGTCTGATCCTGTTCCTCACGCCCACGTTCGTCCTGTTGATCAGCTCCACCGTGCTCAAGCAGCACATCAGCCGCCGCCAGTGGCTCGCGCTGCTCACCTCCTATTGCGGCATCGTGTTCGTCTTCCTGCACGATCTGCAGGGCGGCGGCAACGTCGCGCTGGGCGCCACGCTGGTGACCGGCTCTGCGGCCGCCTATTCCATCTACCTGCTGATGTCAGGCGAAATGGTCAAGCGCCTCGGCACGCTGCGGCTGGTGTCCTACGCCATGTGCGTGTCCAGCGCCGCCTGCATCGGCCAGTTCTTCCTGCTGCGGCCTGCTTCGATGCTGATCCAGCCGCTGCCGGTGTATGGCCTGTCGCTGGTCAACGGCTTGCTGTGCACGGTGGCGCCGGTGCTGATGACCATGGTCGCCGTCGAACGCATCGGCGCCGGCACCGCCTCGCAGGCTGGTATGATCGGCCCCGTTTCAACGCTGTTTCTGGGTGCGCTGTTGCTGGGCGAACCCGTCACCTCCTGGCAGCTGGGCGGCACCGCCCTGGTCCTGTCCGGAATCTATCTGCTGTCCAAAAAATAAATAGGATCAAGACATGAAATTCCGCATTGCCCTGATTGCTCACGATAAGAAAAAAGACGACATGATCGCCCTGGCGGCCGAGTACAAGGCCTTCCTCTCGACCTGCACCCTGACCGCCACCGGTACCACCGGCGGCCGCCTGATCAACGAGCTGGGCCTGGAAGTAGACCGCAAGCATTCCGGCCCCTTCGGCGGCGATTTGCAGATCGGCTCGATGCTGGTGGAAGGCCTGATCGACTGCGTGATCTTCCTGCGCGACCCGATGACGCCGCAGCCGCACGAGCCGGACATCAACGCCCTGGTGCGCGCCTGCGACGTGCACAATACGCCCTGCGCGACCAACGTCTCCTCGGCACATCTGGTACTGTCTCAGCTTCAGCAACGCGCAGCGCAATAAGGGGAAGATCATGGTCAAAGCGATCCGCATGAACCGCGTCGGCGGTCCGGAAGTCATGGAACTGGTGGAGGTCGATTTGCCGCCGCCCGCTCCGGGCGAGGTGCGGATGCGCCATGAAGCCATCGGCCTCAACTACATCGACGTCTACCACCGCACCGGCCTGTACCCGCAACCGTTGCCCGGCGCGCTGGGCGTGGAGGGCGCCGGCGTGGTGGAGGAAGTGGGCGAGGGCGTGACCGACCTGCAAGTGGGCGACCGCGTCGCCTACGGCGGCCGTCCGCTCGGCGCGTATTCCGAAGCACGCAACATCCCCGCCTCGCAACTGCTGGTGCTGCCGCAGCAAATCGACTTCGACACCGCCGCCGCCATGATGCTGCAAGGCCTGACGGTGCAATACCTGTTCCACCGCACCGTGCCGCTGAAATCCGGCGACACCGTCCTGTTCCACGCGGCGGCCGGCGGCGTTGGCCTGATCGCCTGCCAATGGGCGCGCGTGATGGGCGTGAACCTGATCGGCACCGTCGGTTCGGAAGAGAAGGCCGCGCTGGCGATCGAAAACGGCGCCACCCACGTCATCAACTACAACAAGGAAGACTTCACCGAGCGGGTGAAGGAACTGACCGACGGCAAAGGCGTGTCGGTGGTGTACGACTCGATCGGCAAGGATACCTTCATCGGCTCGCTGGACTGTTTGCAGCCGCTGGGCATGATGGTCAGCTTCGGCAACGCCTCCGGCCCGGTGCCGCCTTTCGGCCTGAACGAACTGGCCAGCCGTGGCTCGCTGTTCATCACCCGTCCATCGCTGATGGCCTACATGGCCAAGCGCGAAGACCTGGAAGCATCGGCCAAATCCCTGTTCGGCGTGGTGAGCAGCGGCGAGGTCAAGATCGACATCCGCCAGCGCTACGCCCTGGCCGACGTCCAGCAGGCGCATATCGACCTGGAGGCGCGTAAAACCACCGGTTCGTCCATCCTGCTTCCATGAACGAACCGCGCGACTACGACGCCGAGGAGCGCGAAGACGGCGACTTCTCCGACATGCTGAGCGAAATGCGCATCCTGCTGCCGGGTGCGCAGATGCTGTCGGCGTTCCTGGTCATCCTGCCGTTCAACGAAGGCTTCGGCAAGATCGTGCATGCCGAGAAGCTGCTGTTCCTGGCCACCTTCTTCTTCTCGCTGACCGCGCTGGTGCTGCTGAGTGCACCGGCGGTCCAGCACCGCGTGATGCGGCCGCTGAAGGACCGCGCGCGCTTCAAGCGCAACGCGACACGGCAGATCGTGGCCGGCGCCTTCTCGCTCGGCATCGCGCTGACGCTGGGCACGGACCTGGTGATCTCGGAAGTGTTCGGCGCCACGGTCGGCTTCGTGATGGCGGCCACCATGGCGGTGATCATCCTGTGCTTCTGGTGGCTGATGCCCGCGTTGATGAAGCGGAACGATAAAGAATAAAAAAGCCGGGCAATGCCCGGCTTTTGCTTGTGCTGCTATCCGAAGATCAGCCGGCCTTCGGCGGCGACTTCACTTCCACGGTATCGGTCTTCGGCTCGATGGTGATGTCGATGGTGCGCGGCACGCCGTTCTGGCCGGGGAAGCCGGTGAACGCGCTTTGCACCAGCGCCGGCATCACATACGGCGTGGCCTGCACGCTGCTGGTGTTCTGCACCGTGACGTCGTACAGCTTGCGGCCCGAGGTGTCGTTGATGGTCACGCGCAGCTGGCGCTGATATTGATGCTTGATGCGCTCTTCGACGTAGGTCGGACCAATCCGGTAAAACGGATCATAGAAGAACGGGCGATACGCCCAGCGCGAATAACCCCAGCCGAAGCGGCCGTAGCCGGGACCCCAGTATGGGCCCATGAACGGATCTTCGGTCTGCAACACGCGCACCGGATGGTCGATGGTCGAGAATTTCATGCCGATGAGCAACTTCGGCGTCTGGTTGTCGCCCACTTGGCGGAAGCCGAGCTTGTTCAGCTCGTTGGCGACCAGCACCTGGTAATTGCGGTATTCCAGCGTATCGTCCGCACCTTGCGGCGCTTCGAAGGCGAAGGATTTGTCCGGAACATCGGCCGGCCAGTCATTAAAGGCAGTCACATTGCTGCGGATATTGGTGGCGCAGCCGCTCAACAGCATGACGGCGGCAGTCGCCAGAATGGCGAGATATTTCATGATGATGCCCTCTCAGGTAAGACGGTATTTTCCAGAACTAAGTGTATGACGCGCGCATTAAGCCTGCATGATTATTACAGAATGTTACCGCATCGTGGAAAGCAGCAACTTACAAGTCAGGAAAGATGGCAATTACGCACGTCTGTCCACCTCGTACTTGGTAAAATAAGCTTTTGCATCCGTCCACTCAGAGTTCCCAATGCGCACAGACAGCAGCCCCACGACGATATACCGCAAAGATTACACCCCTCCAGCCTACCTGGTAGATACCGTAGAACTGGGTTTCGATCTGTCCCCGGCACGTACCGTGGTGGCCAACCGCGTCACCATGAGCCACAACCCGGCGTCCCG
Source organism: Duganella paludis (assembly GCF_054461335.1). NCBI lineage: Bacteria > Pseudomonadati > Pseudomonadota > Betaproteobacteria > Burkholderiales > Oxalobacteraceae > Duganella > Duganella paludis. The sequence goes on along the minus strand of NZ_CM136922.1, from coordinate 1,832,956 downwards.
GAGCCGCGACATCGTGCTGCACGGCGAGGAGATCGAACTGGTGCAGTTGCGTCTGAACGGCCAGCTGCTGAGCGTCGGCGATTACCAGCTGACGTCCTCAATGCTGACCATCCCCACCACGGCCGACCATGTGGTGCTGGAAATCGAAACCATCTGCGCGCCGGTGGAAAACACCACCCTGTCCGGCCTCTACGTTTCCAACAACAGCTTCTACACCCAGTGCGAGGCCGAAGGCTTCCGCCGCATCACCTATTTCCCGGACCGCCCGGACGTGATGGCCAAGTACACCGTGATGCTGCGCGCCGACAAGGCCGCCTATCCGGTGCTGCTGTCGAACGGTAACCTGATCGAGGAGGGCGACCTCGGCGACGGCCGCCACTACGCCAAGTGGGAAGACCCGTTCAAGAAGCCGTCCTATCTGTTCGCGCTGGTGGCCGCCAAGCTGGTGTGCCAGGAAGAGACCTTCAAGCTGGCCGACGGCCGCAACGTGCTGCTGCAGGTGTGGGTGGAAGAGGGCAACCTCGACAAGACCGACTACGCCATGCAGTCGCTCAAGAACTCGATCCGCTGGGACGAGGAGCGCTTCAATCTGGAACTGGACCTGGACCGCTTCATGATCGTCGCCGTGGGCGACTTTAACATGGGCGCGATGGAAAACAAGGGCCTGAACATCTTCAACACCAAGTTCGTGCTGGCCAACCCGCGCACCGCCACCGACATCGACTACGCCGGCATTGAAGCCGTGGTCGGCCACGAATACTTCCACAACTGGACCGGCAACCGCGTGACTTGCCGCGACTGGTTCCAGCTGTCGCTGAAGGAAGGCCTGACCGTGTTCCGCGACCAGGAATTCTCGGCCGACATGATCGGCACCGACAGCGGCCGCGCCGTCACTCGCATCGACCAGGTGCGCACGCTGCGCCAGGCGCAGTTCCCGGAAGACGCCGGCCCGATGTCACACCCTGTGCGTCCCGACTCTTTCGTCGAGATCAACAACTTCTACACCGTGACCGTGTACGAAAAAGGCGCGGAAGTGGTGCGCATGTACCAGACCCTGCTGGGCCGCGACGGCTTCCGCAAAGGCATGGACCTGTACTTCGAACGCCACGACGGCGAAGCCGTGACCTGCGACGACTTCCGCGCCGCCATGGCCGACGCCAACAGCCGCGACCTCAAGCAATTCGAACGCTGGTACTCGCAGGCCGGCACGCCGATCGTGACCGCGCGCACGCGCTACGACGCCGTCAAGCGCAACTTCGACATCATCCTGAGTCAGCGCAGCACCGCCACCGCCGGCCAGCCGGAAAAGCTGCCGTTCCACATTCCCGTGGCGGTCGGCCTGCTGGGCGCCAACGGCAAGGATCTGGTCCTGAACCTGGAAAACGGCAAGCATGCCAAGGGCGCGACCACGGTCGTGCTGGAACTGACCGAGCAGGAACAGATCTTCCGCTTCCGCCAGGTGGACGAGCGCCCGACGCCATCCATCCTGCGCGACTTCTCGGCGCCGGTGATCCTCGAATACGACTACACCGACGACGAACTGCTGCACCTGTTCAGCCACGACAGCGACCCGGTCAACCGCTGGGAAGCCGGCCAGCGCCTCGCGATGGCCCGCCTGCTCAAGCTGACCTCGCAAGTGGCGTCCGGCGGCGAAGCCAAGCTCAAGCTGGACAGCACCTTCCTCAACGCCATGCGCGCCGTGCTCACCGACGAAACGCTGGACCCGGCGTTCCGCGAACTGGCGCTAATCCTGCCATCGGAAACCATTATCGCCGAGCAGATGGACGTGGTGGACCCGCAAGCCATCCACACCGCGCGCCAGTTCATGCGCCGCACCATCGGCGCATCGCTCAAGAGCGAACTGCTGGCGCAATACCACGCCAACCAGACGCCAGGCGACTACAGCCCGGACGCGCTGTCGGCCGGCAAGCGCGCGCTGAAGAACCTGTGCCTGTCCTACCTGATGGTGGCGCCGGAACTGGCCGAGCTCAAGCTCTCGCAGTCGCAGTTTGAAAACGCCACCAACATGACGGACCGTTCGGCCGCGCTGGTGTCCATGATCCACAGCGGCGCCGAAGCGGGGCCGTACCTGAAGGCCTTCTATGACGACTTCAGCAACGAAGCGCTGGTCATCGACAAATGGTTCGCCATGCAGGCCTCGGCGCCGACCGCCAACGTGGCGGCGGTGCGCAAGCTGATGCAGCACCCGGCCTTCACGCTCAAAACGCCGAACCGCGCGCGCAGCCTGATCTTCAACTTCACCAGTGGCAACCCGTCGCAATTCCACGCGGCCGACGGCAGCGCCTACGAATTCTGGGCCGAATATGTCATCAAGCTCGACGCCATCAACCCGCAAGTGGCGGCACGCCTGGCGCGCGGCATGGACCGCTGGCGCCGTTACGCGCCGGCGCTGCAGGCCAAGATGAAGCAGGCCCTGGAAAAAGTCGCCGCCCGCGCCAAGCTGTCGAACGACGTGCTGGAAGTGGTCACCAAAGCTCTCGCAAACTAACGTCGTCCCCGCGTACGCGGGGACCCATACTCAGCCAAACACTCAACGATTTACATCTACTTCAAGGGACCACATGAAACGAGTCAGCCTTACACAATACCTGGTGGAGGAACAACGCCTGCACAACACGATCCCGGCCGAACTGCGCCTGTTGATCGAAGTGGTGGCGCGCGCGTGCAAAACTATCAGCCACTCGGTGGGCAAAGGCGCGCTGGGCGAAGTGCTGGGCACCGCCGAGACCGAAAACATCCAGGGCGAAGTGCAGAAAAAGCTGGACATCATCTCCAACGAAATCCTGCTCGAAGCGAACGAATGGGGCGGCCACCTGGCGGCCATGGCGTCGGAAGAAATGGAATCGATCCACCCGATTCCAAACCGCTATCCGAAAGGCGAATACATGCTGCTGTTCGACCCACTGGACGGCTCCTCGAACATCGACGTCAACGTCTCGATCGGCACCATCTTCTCCGTGCTGAAAGCGCCGGAAGGCATGGCCCAGCCGACCGAAGCGGACTTCATGCAGGCAGGCACCAAGCAGGTCGCCGCCGGCTACGCCGTGTACGGCCCGCAGACCATGCTGGTGCTCACCACCGGCAACGGCGTCAACTGCTTCACCCTGGACCGCGAAATGGGCTCATGGGTGCTGACCCAGCGCGACATCAAGATCCCGGTGACCACCAAGGAATTCGCGATCAACATGTCGAACCAGCGCCACTGGCATGCGCCGGTGCAGCGCTACATCAGCGAACTGCTGGCCGGCGACACCGGCCCGCGCGGCACCAACTTCAACATGCGCTGGATCGCCTCGATGGTGGCGGACGTGCACCGCATCCTGAATCGCGGCGGCATCTTCATGTACCCGGCCGACACCCGCGACACCTCCATGCCGGGCAAGCTGCGTCTGATGTACGAAGCGAACCCGATGGCGTTCATCGTCGAGCAGGCAGGCGGCGCGGCCACCGACGGCAAGCAACGCATCATGGACATCCAGCCGCACAAGCTGCACCAGCGCGTGCCGGTGTTCCTGGGCTCGCGCGATGAGGTGGCGGTGGTGACCGGCTACCATAGCGAGGGCTGATTAGTGCACTAGGCCCGCAAAGCAATGCTATTTTTGCATCGTTGGTGAAATTTATCGGATTTGCACTAGCGTATTGCGGAAGTTCTTTGTTAGAATGCGGGTCGTCGCCGCTTTAGCTCAGTTGGTAGAGCAGTTCATTCGTAATGAAAAGGTCGCCAGTTCGATTCCGGCAAGCGGCACCAAGGATTCATCAAAAAACCCGCTTTCTCTTAGGAGGAAGCGGGTTTTTTGTTGTCCTTGCAAATTCGACAGCTTATTGACAGCATGACGGGCCACGAGTACGATGAACGTACAACTCATCCCTTGTAGCGTCATTCAGTTGGCTTTTACTTGGGACGGAAAAGCCGCTCTTTGGGCGGCTTTTTCACATCTGAGAGGTATGGCTGTGTCCGATAACTCGTCATTTCCCATAAGTGTTGCTGTCTATATTGATGGCGATAATTTGTACTATGGCCGATTGCGAGGCACTCCTTTCAAGTGGCTGGACATAGTTCAGTTTTTCGATGCGTTGATGGCGCGACGCGATCAGCACGAAGCGATCGAGAAAGTCGTTTATTTCACTGCGCCAGCTTTGGCAACCTTTGCCACCCATGGCGCAGCGTCGGTAGAGGCACAATCCTCTTATCACAGGGCATTGCAAGCTATCCACGGCGAGCGGCTGGAGATCATCTATGGCAGCCACTCCTATGACAGGGGTGGAGCAGAGCTTCCCAGGTTTATCGAGGGGCGTCCTTACAATCGACGCGATCGTGTCAAGGTTTGGAAACTTGAAGAGAAGAAGACTGATGTGAATATTGCTATCCGCATGTATCGCGATGCGTGCAGAGGCAAGTATCGGCGAATCATTTTAGTGTCGAATGACAGCGATGCAGAACCCGCACTGGCCGCGATCCGAGAGGATTTTAACGAGATGATGATCGGCATCGTGTCCCCGGTGCGGCCACCTCAACCTGGAGTGCCCCACCTTCGAAGGACCAGCGGTTCGTTGGTAAAATTTGCGGATTGGACAGTTCCTTACTTGCTGGACGAACACTTGGCTTCGGCGCAGTTGCCACACTTGGTCGCAACTAAGAAAAAGCCGATCCGAAAGCCTCGGCATTGGGGTGCCAACGCCAGTTGATCGGCAGATACAATCGATTTAGTGCGGGTGCTCAGATATAGCGTAGTGATCTACGAAGGGCGCAAACTATTGAGTCGGGCCAAGGCTTCGCTAAAGGTGGCTGTGCTGATATTGCGGAACTTCCCATTTAGTACGGCTGACAGCGAGTCTTCCGGCATGTCAATGATTTCTGCGGCATGAGACTGCGTTATTCCAAAATCGTCAATAACAAGTTGAAGTTGAGGCGCGAGCTCGGCCTTGGCCAGCATTAGGTCGGCATCAGGGTAGCCCAGGTCTGCGTAGACATTCCCGCTACCTTCCTCAACGAGAACGCCGTTGATAATGGTGTTCATGACCAATTGCTCCTGTGGTGTTGTAGCTAGCATGCGGGTCTAATTGAATGGCTCTGCCGCGTGCTATTGCGATTCCAAACTCAGACTTCTTTTGAAAGCAGTGTAGTACATAAATTTCGGTGTGATGGCACCTACGCGTTTGACAGTATGGCAGGCGACCCATACGATAGTTGTGCAAAGCCGACCTCCCGCAGTAGTGGGAGCGCATGCTGCGTCTGCTGGAAAAAATTGCTATGGGTTCCTACTTCCGCGAGAACGACAGGAGCTGCTTCCATGGTTACTCAATTTAGATTGCTGCTCAGCTGAAAGAGCTGCCGTCGGAGGATGCGGCGACTCTCCTTATGGAGACCTTTCCGCTCGATGCATCGAACTGGAGCGAGGCCCTTAGAATCATGGCCCATCGTTCATGGAAGCGGCCGGACCAAATGCGTCTGGCTCGTTTCTACCTCAAGAAAATGCCATTCGCCGCTGCAACGCCATACGAAGTATTTGCTTCGTTCATGTCCGTGCCCAGGCTGATCGCTGTCATCAAAGAGGCGTTGCCCAGCACGCCGGCAGAGAGGCAGTTGGTTGCGTATTACGTCTGTCGCGTTTTGAGGAAAAACATTAAGACAGATCGCGATCGCGATATGGTGGAGCGATTTGTTGCGGAACTGGACTCAACGCTTACAAATGCAGGCTGCTGAGTCGGACCAGGCTTTCGCGGATGGTCGTTTGGCTGACGTCGCGGATCTTCCCGTCCAGTAGATTGGATAGCCAGGATTCCGGCTTGCCGATGAGTTCTGCCGCCTGCGAATGCGGCAGCCCGAGGTCATCTATGAGTTGCTGGAGCTGATAAACAAGTTCGGTTTTGATTTCCACTTGTTCGGCATCAAGATAGCCCGAGTCTGCATACACAAACCCATTTTCATCTTCAACGAAAACGCCGTTGATAAAGTTGTTCATACCCGCTAGCTCCTTCCCGCTGCCGCTGCAATTCCCATGTGGGCTTTGCTAAAATAAAATTAGCAACAATGTTAGCACAGCTCAGTGGCCGTGAGTGCAGCGGCACGCAACGGCTGCGATCACACCTATAACGGCCAGCATCGCGGCAGTGTGGAGGCCGACGGCGGCAAGGGCCAAGGTGATGGAGCCGGACGCGGTGAGCTCCCGGGCCGGAGTGTCGGACAGGCAGAGTGGGATCAATGCCGGCACCAGCATCAGGCCTGCACCGTGTGCGGTTGACATCATGAACGACCATAGCATCAGTGCAGCCTGGCCGCCCGGCTTGCGAGGGCGGCTGCCAACGCGCCGCCACAGGTAATGCGCCAGCATCCCGACGAACAATCCGGCCGCTATCCAGCGCAGAATCGCGCGATCCGTCACCAGCCCCAACGCCACCGCAGCCGCCACCAGTGCGACCGATGCCATGTGGCCGGCCGCTATCGGCACCAGGGCGCGCAGCGCCTGCTTGCTGTCGCGCGACTGCACGCCGCGTGTGGCGGCGAATAGCCAGCCGGTCGCAGGGTTCAGCCCGTGCAGGGCGCCGAGGCCTGCGACCGCCAGCCATGGAAGCAAGCTGGACATGCTCCGCGCTCCAACTCAGGCGCTCGCTGCGCAGCAGGACGACGCCGCCGGCGCCGATTCGTAGCGATCGTGATGACGCACCCATTCCATGGGGTACGACAGCTCGTCCTCATTGCGTCCCAGCGGCGTCAGGTCGAGGACGTTATAGGTGTGCATCATGACTTCGACGCCGCGCCCAAAGGTCGAGTAGCTGAGGTAGATCTGCCCGTCATCGTCCTTGAAGAATACGCTCACGCCCGGCGCATCCGGATGCGGGAACGGCTGCTGCTTGTAGTTGTAGTAGACCTCGCCCGTGCCGATTTCTTCCGGCGTGAAGCTGACATGGAAGTCGTAGTTGAAGTCGCTCTCGCCCGACGACACCCACTGGAATTGCCAGCCCATGCGCTGGCGCATGCGTTGCAGGTCGGCCAGCGGTGCGCGCGAGATCGCCACCACGGTGGTGTCGCGCTGCGCCAGATGCGGCAGCGCGCCGTTGGTGTGGTCCGCCATGTACGAGCAGCTCTTGCAGCCTTGCTCGGCGCCCGGCGTGAACATGAAGTGCTGCACCACCAGTTGCCGGCGGCCGTCGAACAGTTCCGCCAGCGTGCGCGGGCCGGATGGCGTGTCGAATACGTAGTGCTTGTCGATGCGCAGCCACGGCAGTTTGCGGCGTTCGCGGGCGAGCTGGTCCTTCATGTGCGTCAGTTCCTTTTCGCGCGCCAGCAGCGTTTTGCGTGCCGCCAACCATTCGCCTGCGGAGGCGATGGGGTGATGTGTCTGGTTCATGATTCTGCTCCTGTCGTGATCAAGCTGCTGCTTTGGGACGGCGCACGGCGCGCACCTTGCCGCTGGAACCGCCGCCGGCGTAGAACAGGTCGGCGCCGTCGGATTCGAGGCCGCTGATGTTGACGCCGGGCGGCATGCCCAGCCGTTCCAACACGGCGCCATCGGCCGGGTCTACGCGGAGCAGTTCGCTCTCGTCACCTTCCCAGGTGCCGTGCCATAGCTGGCCGTCGACCCAGGTCACGCCGGTGACGAAGCGCTTGGAGTCGATGGTGCGCAGGATCTTGCCGGTGGCCGGGTCGATCTGGTGGATCTTGCGGTCGCGGTATTGGCCGACCCACAGGCTGCCTTCGGCCCACGCCATGCCGGAGTCGTTGCCGTCGCCGGGTGCGGGGATCGAGGCCACCACTTTGCCGCTGGCCGGGTCGATCTTGTCGATGCGCCGTTCGGCGATCTGGTACAGGTGGGTGCCGTCGAAGGCGGTGCCGGCGTCGCAGGCGCAGGGCAGGGAGTCGGCTGGGTCACCGCTGGCCGGGTCGAAGGCGATCAGGCGCTTGCCGGTGGCGGCCCAGACGCGCTTGCCGTCGTGGGTGACGCCGGCGATGCTGCCGGCGTCCGGGAAGGGGCCGTATTCGCGCACGATTTCGGCCGGGCGCAGGGCTGGTTCGGCGAGTTTGCTGGTGTTGCTGGTCATCGTAGTCTCCTGTGGATGCGCCCGAAATCGGCGCCGCAAGAGCACTTTATGTCATTTGCAACGCGGCAGGGAGTAACAAGATTGTCGTGTATCCGGCCAGCGGCGGCGCCAGCCAGCGCCGGGTGCGGGTGCGGCCGATGGCGCGTACGCGGCCTTCCGCTTCCAGCTCGGCCAAGGCGCGCTGCACGGTGCGCTGGCTGGCGTTCAACGCCAGGGCCAGGGCGGAAGTCGACCAGGCTGCGCCGTCGGACAGCAGGGCGATCAGCGAGGCCTGTTCGCCGTCGATGGGCGGCGCCAGCAGCGCCACCCCGCGCCCGTCCAGCGGACGCAGCACGAAGCCGCGCGGCGTGGCCACGATCTCGGCCATGGGCTTGAGCAGCGCGCGCAGGCGGCCGATTTCAACCCGCAGGCGGGCGCGGTGGGTTTCGTCGGGTTGCTGGGTATTGAAGGCGTTGTCGATCAGCGTTTCGCGGTCGATGTCGCCGGGCCAGGCTTCGGCCAACACTCGCGCCAGCGCGAATAGCACGGGCCTGCGCGCCAGTGGCTGCCATTGCGCGCCGGCGCAGATGCCACGGCGGCAGCCGTCGATCACCAGTGTGTCGGAGTCGAGCAGCTCGGCCACTTCGTCCAGCCGCAGTGCGCGTGCATTGCCGGCGGACAGTTGGCGCGCGGCAGGGTGGTTGAGTGCGCTGCGGGCTTCTTCCACTTCCGCGAGCAGCGCGGGGACGCGGGCGCGCTGTGCCGCCGCGTGTGCGCGTTCGAGGGCGGCGCGTGCCGGCGCCACGTTCAGGGAGCGCAGGCCCAGTTCTGCCGATGCCAGTTCGGCGGTGGCCGCCAGTGCCGGCGGCAGTGGGCGGCCGTTCAGGTGGGAGAGTTCTGTTTCCGCTGCATCCAGCTGGCCTAGCAGCAAGAGCTTGCGCACGGTGATGAGGCGCGCGTGGACGGCGTTGGCGTGGTCGTCATGGGCTTCGAGCGCGGTCAGCGCGGCCGTCAGCGCGCGCGGCGTGCCGCCGAGGTCGCGCATTGCCAGCGCCACTTCGGCTTCGGCCACAACGCAGCGGGCGCGTGCCAATGCTTCATGCGAACCGAAGCCGCGCGCGGCGCGCTTCAGCAGTTCGCGTGCGCGCGGGTGTTCGCCCAGCTGGGCCATGGCGATGCCGCGTAGCGCCAGGGCCGGCGGGTCGTCGCGCAGGGCGATATGTTTGAGGGTGCCCAGGGCGTCGCCAGCGGCGAGCGCCCTGGCTGCGGCGGCGATCAGGGAGTCCATGGGGAGAGCATACACTGCCGGGCTTCGCGCCGGTCCTGAAGATGCTGTGCAGACTTCGGGGGATTTATGCCGTCGTGAATTATATTGGCGCCAGCGCTTGAAAGCTGTGCAGCGCGCCTGCGTGTTCGCCGCCGTCCATCGCTTGCGCCAGCGTGTGCATGTCCACTTCCAGCCGCTTGCGCATGGCGCCCAGCATCACGCGCACGAAGGACGACGCCGGCTGGCCGGCTGGTTTTACCGTGAGCGAGGTGTAGGTCAGGCGTTCGGAGAACGGTCGGAACACCAGTCCCGCATGCAGGTAGTCGCAAGCGGTGATCGGGTTGACGATGGCGATGCCCACCTTGTTGCGCACCAGTTCGCACTGACTGATGGTGAACGGGCACTCCACCTCGGTGCGCAGTTCCACGCCGTGGCTGCAGCTCGGCCTCGTTGCTGAGGATGCGCATGCGGCCGGTGCCGAACTGGCGCAGCGCACGGATGCGCTGTTCGATCACTTCCATGCCAACGCATGGACGGTGCGGCTCTTTATGCTAGGCTTCATTATCAATCTCTGGGAGTGGCGGCATGAATGCACATCAAGTGAACCGGCGCAAGCTGCTGGGCGCGGCGGCGGGTTTGACCGCGCTGGCGGCGACGGACCTGTACGCGGCGCCTTCGTCGGCTGCGGACTGGGAGCGCATCGCCCAGAGTTACGACGTCGCCAGTGATTTCGTCAATCTGGAGAACGGCTACTACGGCATCATGGCGCGGCCGGTGGCGGAGGAGTTCAAGCGTAATATCGATTACCTGAACCGCTACAGTTCCTTCCATCTGCGTCGGCAGTTTGATAAAGCGGGCATGGAGCAGATCCGCGCGCAGCTGGCGGTACACACCGGCGTGGCGGCGGAGGAATTGGCGATCACGCGCGGCGCCACCGAGTCGCTGCAAAACCTGATCAGCAACTACCGCCTGCTGAAGCGGGGCGACACCATCATGTACTGCAATCTCGATTACGACGCCATGCAGTACGCCATGAACGATCTGGCGCAGCGTCACGGCGCCAAGGTGGCGCTGGTGCAGATACCGGAGCCGGTGTCGCGTCAGGCCGCCATCGACGTGTACGAGAAGGCGCTGCGCCAGCATCCGCGCACGCGGCTGCTGCTGCTCACGCACCTCAACCATCGCACCGGCTTTGTGCTGCCGGTGGCGGAGATCGTCAAGCTGGCCAAGTCGCGCGGGGTCGACGTGATTGTCGATGTGGCGCAATCGTGGGGACAGCTCGACTTCAAGCTGCCGGACCTGGGAGCGGATTTCATCGGCGCCAATCTGCACAAGTGGGTTGGAGCGCCTTTAGGTACGGGCTTTCTGTACATCCGCAAGGAGCGGCTGGCCGACATCGGCGTGGAGCGCGGCGATGAAGATTTTGCGATCACGGACACCCGCTCGCGCGTGCATTCCGGAACGGTGAACGCGGCCGCGCTGATGACGATACCTGCGGCGCTCAAGCTGCACGAGGAAATCGGCCTGGCGAATCGCGGCCGTCGGCTGCGCGAGCTGCGCGACTATTGGGTGCATCAGGTACGCGACCTGCCCAACATCCAGGTGCTCACGCCGGACGACGCCGGTACCTACGGCGCGGTGACGTCGTTCCGCGTGCGCGGGCACACCACGCCGGAAGCCAACGTGGCGTTGGTGAACCGGCTGGTGGAACAATACGGCGTGTTCACGGTGATGCGCAAAGGCCCGGTAGGCGGCGCCTGCATCCGCGTCACCCCCGGCCTGTTCACCCGCACCGCCGACCTCGACAAACTGGTCGCCGCCATCCGCGACCTCTCGGTGGCCTGAGCTTAGTAATCCGCCAGCTTCGCTTTGTCGACTTCAATCAACTGGTCGAGCCGCAGGGTTTCGCCGGTGCTGAGGGTGAGGTAGTCGGCGCCTTCCTTGGCGAAGACGTCGGTGATGACGGCATTGCGTGTTTGGATGCTACCGTCGGCGTCGCGGTATTGGATGTCGGTGGCTGCGCGTCGCGTGGCGTGGACTTCCAGCAGATCGTGGAAGTCGCAGCTGATCGGTTGGTATTGTTCGCTGGTCATGAAGTTTCCCTCGCTGATGAGTGCGCGGCCATATTTTTAGATGAGGTACATTGATTTTATAACATCATCCAAGGGATATGCGCCAATGAAATATTACGCCACTGCGGCCGCCATCATGCTGGCCGCCTCGCTCACCGCCTGTCAGAAGAAGGCCGACGACACCGCCGCCGCCCCCGCGCCCCAGCCTGTACCGGCCGCCGCGCCGGCGCCTGTCGAAACGCCGCCCGCCGAGCTCACCTCCGAGCAGCGCAAGCTGGCCGAGAAGAAAGCGGCGCTCGATTACGGCGTGATGGAAGACAAATACCTCAACGATCCACGCGCGCAATGGGCCACCGAGGCCAAGGCCAGCTCGGTTTTCGGCGACACCAACGGCGCCACGCCGAGCGAGTCGAATCTGCCGGACAAGGCCACCGGCCCTTCCGATGACCGTCAATGGACCAATAGCAACATCGACAAAGGCTTCGACTGGTTGCAGCTGGGCTACGCCACGCCGGTCAACGCCACCGAACTGCGTTTCGTCATCAGCGGCGGCCAGGGCGTGGAGGCCATCAACAAGGTCGAGCTACAGGACACCGACGACAAATGGCACACCGTGTGGGAAGGCCTGAGCGACGCCAAGCGCGATACGCGCGGCACGCGCACCTGGTTCGTGCGCAGCTTCGAGAAGACCAGCTACAAGGCCAAGGGCGCGAAGATCACGTTCGCCAACAACCTGCAGCATGACTACAAGGTGATCGACGCGGTGCAACTGGTCGGGGACAAGTAAGCGCGCTATCATCGCGGCATGAACAAGAAACTTCTTGCCCTTGCCGCTGTCGCCGTAGTGTTCGCTGTGCTCAATCTTGCTGGCCGCGCCCAGTCCGGAACGCCGAAGGCGCCGCTGCAGGCGCTGGTCAGTCCCGCCAACTGCACTCAGCCGCAATGGCCGGCCGAGGCGCGCCGTTACGAAATCGAAGGCGTGACCACGCTGCGGTTTGAAATCGGCGCCGACGGCAAGGTGGTGCGTCCGGCCATCACGCACAGCAGCGGCTGGCGCATTCTGGATGAGGCCGCCATCCGCAGCGTGTCGCAATGCGTGTTCCAGACTAACCTGGATGCCGCGCGCGATGGCAAGGTGTTCCCGCTGCAATATGTCTGGAAATTCTCCGGCCCGCCGGCCGCGCGTCCGCTATTGGTGGCCAACAGTTGCCGGCCGTCCGATCGCTTTGCCGACTTCCGTGAAGCCGATCCGCGTCCCAGCGGCAAGGATGGCATCCTGTTGCGCTTCCTGCTGAACGGCGAGGGCGCGCCGGTGCGCGTGGTGGCCGAAGCGGCCGGCCAGCCGCAGGAGTTGGTCGCCCAGGCGGTGGATTATCTGCAAAGCTGCCGCTTCGCCCATGATCCCAAGGCCACGGCCGAACGTACCGATACGGCCTTCGGCCGGGTGGTATTGCGCTGAAGTTCAGGTGCGCAGGTCTGCCGCGCGGCGCTTGTCCGGCTCGCTCAGCACGCGGGCGATCACCGGCAGGGGCACGCCTGCCTCTTCCAGAAACACGGCTGCCGCCTCGCGGCCTTTTTCCTCCGCCATGGCGATGCCGGCGTTGACGGCAACCGCTTTGGCGCGGTCGGGGCGTGTACGTCTTTCCATGGTGACACCTCCTGTCTGACCCAAGACAGTATCATAAAAGCATTATGAGGCGCTTACCGCAGTCAGTTGTTCGCGTTTGTGCAGGGCATTGCGCAGCGCCGACAGGATGCGCTCCAGGTTCGCCGGCTTGATGATGTGCTCGTCGAAGCCGGTGTCGATCACCCGCTGCCGGGTCACCACATCGCCCCAGGCGGTGAAGGCGACCAGCGCCACGTCGTCGAAATCCGGCACGGCGCGCAGGGCGGATGCCACCTGGTAGCCATCCATGCCGGGCATGCCGAGGTCGAGCAGGATGCCGTGCGGCTGGAAGGTGCGCGCCGCCTCAAGCCCGGCCAGGCCGGAATAGGCAACGTTGGTCTGATAGCCGTGCAGCTCCAGCAGTTCAGCGGAAATGTCGGCTGCTTCGGCGTTGTCGTCGATGACGAGAATACGTTGTTGAGTGGTCTGGTCCATAATCTTGAACGATGAGTGAGACGTTACGTTCGGCTGGGTCCAGGCCGGGGGAGGAGGGCGCGGCGGGGGAAGGGCGCGCGGCAGGAACGATGAAATTTCCTAAGGTTAATTATAGTTGGATTTCGGCCGCACGCTTGAAGAAATCTGTTTTTGTCTCCAAATTAGCTACCGACACCATTAAAAGGAATCAATATGACAAGCACCACTGAAAAGGCCATCCTGGCCGGCGGCTGTTTCTGGGGCATGCAAGACCTGATCCGCAAGATGCCGGGCGTGAAGGCCACGCGGGTCGGCTACAGCGGCGGCGATGTGCCCAACGCCACCTACCGCAACCACGGCACCCATGCCGAGGCGATCGAAATCGTCTACGATCCGGCCGTGCTCAGCTACCGCAAAATCCTGGAGTTTTTCTTCCAGATCCACGATCCGAGCACGCCGAATCGCCAGGGCAACGACATCGGCCTGAGCTACCGTTCGGCAATTTTCTATGTCGATGAGCAACAGAAAACGACGGCCGAAGACACTATCGCCGACGTCAACGCATCGGGCATCTGGCCCGGCAAAGTGGCCACCGAACTGGCCCCGGCCGGTGCCTTCTGGGAGGCGGAACCGGAGCACCAGGACTATCTGGAGCGCATTCCCAACGGCTACACTTGCCATTACGTGCGTCCGGGCTGGGTTTTGCCTAAGCGGTAAAGTCTTTCAAAAACAGTGACTTAGAACGCGGAAGGTATTCGGAAGGAAAGTTTTAGGCGGCAGACCTACAGTGAGGGCCATGTTTCACACCCTCACGTTAGGAATGCCATGAGCCAATTATTTGCCGCAGTCTACGAAGTCTCCAGCGCCACCGTCGGCCGCCCATCGTTGCGCCTGAACCTGGTCGTCAACCGCGATACCGACAGCGTGGTCGGCGCCGCGATGCTGGAAACCGTCACCGCCGATGTGTACGAAATGCCGGTGCGCGGCCACCTGATGGAAATCGACGGCGACGAGCCGATGCAAGCCATCGTGCTGGCCGGCTCGCCGCCGGTGTTCGCCGTGCTGGACGAGCAGCCGACCGCGTTCCAGATGCTGTTGATTTTGCCCACCGCCTGGAAAGATGGTCAGGCTTGCTACAAGATGACGCTGGGCAATATCTACCCGCGCGTGATCGATGTCCGCGACGGCAAGGCGCGCGCGGTGCTGCCGGAAACCTCCTATTGAGTGAGGGACATGCCGGCGCTATTCCCGGTTTCGGCTCTGCGGTACACTAGGCAACTCACGAGCCCGGTGTAAAAACGATGCAGACCATGAACCAAGCGAATGTTGCTCCGCAGCAGGAAATCAACGATCAGTGGCGTAGCTGGATCGCCGAAAACCTGATCCTTGGCGGCCTGCCGGAAGCGCTGGTCGGCGCCATGGTGCAGGCCGGGATCGCCGAGCCGACGGCACGCCTGGAGATGGATGCGGCCCTGCAAAGCCCCTACCTGCGCGGCAGCACCCGTTTGAAAAACCGCTTGGGCAAGCGTGATTGGGTGCTGGGCATCCAGTCGCGCTTGAACAAGCTGGTGTCGCACGAGGTGCCGCGCCGGGATCGTTTGTCCGGCCAGGATTTCCTCGAACAGTACTACAGCCGCAATGAACCGGTCATCATCACCGGCATGCTGGAAGACTGCCCGGCGCGCGGCAAGTGGACCTTCGACTACCTGGCGGCGGAGCTGGGCGAGCGCGAGGTGGAAGTGCAGTTCGGCCGCGACGCCGATCCCAACTACGAAATGAACAGCCCGAAGCACAAGCGCCGCATGCCCTTCGGCGACTACGTGGCGATGGTGCGCGACGCCGGCGTGACCAACGATTTCTACATGACCGCCAATAACAATGGCCAGAACAAGGAAGCGCTCAGCGATTTGAAACGCGACCTGCCGCCGTTGACCGAATACCTGGTCCCCGACAACAGCGGCTTTTTCTGGTTTGGCCCGGCCGGCACCATCACGCCCTTCCACCACGACCTGACCAACAACTTCATGATCCAGATCGCGGGCCGCAAGCGCGTGCGCCTGATGGCCCCCTGCTACACGCCGAAGCTGTACAACCAATCTCATTGCTACACGCTGGTCGACGGCAGACAGATCGACCTGCAGCGCTTCCCCATGATGGCGGACGTGCCGGTGATTGAATGCGTGTTGGAGCCGGGCGAGATCCTGTTCCTGCCGGTGGGCTGGTGGCACTTCGTCGAGGCGCTGGACGTCACCATCACCATCTCCACCACCCACTTCAAGTGGGACAACGATTTCTATTCCTGGTATCCACCCGACCGCAATTTCTAGCGTCAGGCCTGGCTGCTGCGGCTTTGCAGCTCGCGCACGGCGGCGCGGGCCTGTGCGCCCAGTTCCGCCAGGTCCAGGTCCGGTATGGCGTCGTGCTCCGCCACCACGCGTCCCGCCACCAGCAGCGCGTGCAATGACGGCCGGCCGCCGCCCGCCACCGGCGCGATAGCCAGGTCGTGCAGGCCGAAGTAGCGCGGGTCGTCCAGTTTGTAGATGGCGATGTCGGCTGCCTTGCCCACTTCCAGCGTGCCGATGGCATCCATGCCCAGCACCGCCGCGCCGCCCGCCGTGCCCCAACGCACCACGTCCTCGATGCGCGCCGCATCGGCGCCGCCTTCGCTGCTGCCGCCGTGCGCGCGGCTGCGCGCCAGTTCGCCGCGCCGCGCGCGTTGCATCAGCCAGGCGGCGTGGGTTTCGGAGATCATGTCGGCCGCTTCGTTGGAGGCCGCGCCGTCCACGCCGATCGAGACCGGCACGCCGGCCGCTTCCAGCGCCGGGATGTCGGCGATGCCGCTGCCCAGCCGTCCGTTACTCTGCGGGCAGTGGGCGATGCCGGTGCCGGTGGCGCCCAGCTGGCCGATTTCGTCGTGGTCGAGTTTCACCAGGTGTGCGAACCAGACGTCAGGCCCCAGCCATTCGTACTCGCCGCAGAAGGCTACCGGCGAGCGGTCGTATTTTTCGCGCGCGCTGTTCTGGTATTCCACCGTTTCGGACAAGTGGCTGTGCAGGCGGACGCCGAGGCGGCGGGCTTCGCGCGCGCAGGTGCGCAGCTCTTCCGGCGCCATGGAGTACAGCGGCGTGGTCGGCGCCATCACCACGCGGCGCATGGCGTCCGGCGCGGCCTGGTGATAGCGTTGCGTCAGGCGTTCGCAGTCGGCCAGGAACTGGTCCAGCGATTCCGGCCGCAGCGCCTGCGGCAGTTCGCTTTCCAGCTGGCGCGTGCGCGTGGCGCCACCACGGCATAGCACAAAGCGCATGCCCAGCTTGTCGGCTTCGTCGAACAGGATGGCCGATCCGTCGAAGGGCATGCCAGGATAGTAAAGGTAGTTGTGGTCGGCCACCGTGCCGCAGCCGCTACGCAGCAGTTCCACCAAACCGATACGCGCGGCCAGGCGGAAGCTGTGTTCATCGTAGGCGGCGCGGAAGCGGTAGGGCGTGGCGGCCAGCCATGGCGTCAGCGTCAGGTCCAGGCCTTGCGGCTCGCCCTTCAGCAGCGACTGGAACAGATGGTGATGGGTGTTGACCCAGGCCGGGTACACCACGCAGTCGCGCGCGTCGATCACGCGTTCGCCCGCCTGCGGCGTCAAAGCACCCATGGCGGCGATGACGCCGTTCTCGATGCGGATGTCCGGTCCTGCATGGCGTTCGCCGGCGCCGCGCCGGCCGGTGAGGATGGCGCTGGCGTTGCGGATCAAGATAGTTTTCTGGTTCATGCCATTTCACTTTCGTGCCAATGCGACAGGGCCAGGCGCGTCACCATCGCCATCACGCCGAACAGCGCCACGCCGCTCAGGGTAATCAGGAACAGCGCGGCAAACAGGCGCGGGATGTTCAATGCAAAGCCGGCCTGCAGGATCTGGTAGGCCAGTCCCGCGCCGGTGCCGCCGGTGCCGGCCACGAACTCCGCCACCACCGCGCCGATCAGCGCCAGGCCGCAGGAGATGCGCAGGCCGCCGAAGAAGTAGGGCAGCGCGCTCGGAATGCGCAGTCGGCGCAGCGTGTCCCATTTGCTGGCGTGGTTGATGCGGAACAGGTTGAGCAGGCCGGGGTTCACGCTGCGCAGGCCCAGCACCGTGTTGGAGATGATGGGGAACACCGCCACCATGGTGGCGCAGATCACCAGCGCCATGGTCGGGTCCTTGACCCAGATGATGATTAGCGGCGCGATCGCCACCACCGGCGTCACCTGCAGCAGAATGGCATATGGCAGCAGGCTCGCTTCGATCACGCGGCTTTGCACGAACAGGAAGGCAGCGGCGCTGCCGGCCACCACCGCCAGCGCGAACGCCATCATGGTGATGCGCAGCGTCACCCACAGCGAGCCGGCCAGCAGGTCCCAGTCTTCCACCAGCGCGCGGCCGATGGCGCTGGGTGCGGGCACCAGGTATTCGGGCACCGCCAGCGCGGTGCAAACGGCCTGCCATACGGCGAGCAGGATGACACCGAGCGCCAGCGGCGCGGCCACGCGTTGCGCGGCGGGATGGGAGAGCAGGGGCATGTTCATGCTGCGTTCCTTTCGTAGTCGGTATTCGCTTGCGTCAGCAGGGAGGACAGCTCGGCGCAGTAGCGCATGAAGGGCGGCGACACGCGGAAGGCGTCGTCGCGCACCAGCGGGCCTTCGATCGGCACGTCGGCAATCACGCGGCCCGGCCGCGCCGCCATCACGATCACGCGGCTCGACAGGTACACCGCTTCGTAGATGCTGTGGGTGACGAAGACCACCGTCAGCCCCCGCTCGGCCCACAGCGCGCGCAGGTCGGCATCGAGCTTGTTGCGGGTGAATTCATCGAGCGCGCCGAACGGCTCATCCATCAGCAGCAGGTCGGCGTTGGTGGCCAGCGCGCGGGCGATGGAGACGCGCATCTGCATGCCGCCCGACAGCTCGCGCGGATAGGATGCGGCGAATTTATCCAGTCCCACCAGCTTGAGCGCACGCGTCACGCGCTCGTTGGCTTCGGCGCGGTCCAGCTTTGCCAGGTCCAGTGGCAGGCGCACGTTCTCGGTCACGCGCGCCCACGGCATCAGGGTCGCTTCCTGGAACACCATGGCCAGCTTGCGGTCTTCGGCGCGGCGGATATGGCCGGCCGAAGGCTGTTCCAATCCCGCGAACAGTTTGAGCAGCGTGCTCTTGCCGCAACCGGAAGGGCCCAGCAGCGAGACGAACTCGCCGGGCTGTATGCCCAGCTTCACGCTCTCCAGCGCGATGGTGCCGTTGGGGTAGGTCTTCTCAACATGGTTGGCGTACAGCGCCGGCATCAAGGTGGCCATGGTCATCTCCTTTAAGGCAGTACGCGCAGGTCTTGGACGAACTGCGTGGTGTAGGCTTTCTTCCAATCGGCATCCGCTTTCAGCAGGCCGGTGCTCACCATGAAGTCGCGCGTCTTTTGCCAGCGGGCGTCGCTCATGGTGCCGATGCCTTTGGTGGCGGCCTCGCCGCCGTTGATCATCTTGTATTCCTTGAGCTTTTCCACGCCCCATGCCAGCTGGTCGTCCTGCATGTTCGGATTGTCCTTCTTGATCAGCGCATTGCCCGGCGCCGGATTTTCAAGATAGCTCTTCCAGCCCTCCATCGACGCCTTGACGAAGCGCGCCACCAGGTCCGGCTTGTCCTTGGCGGTCTTCTGCATGGTGACGATGGTGGTGCCGTAGGGCGGATAACCGTCGTCGGCGAACAGGAAGAACTTCGCTTTCACGCCGCCTTTGGTGGCGGCGAAAACTTCCGACGATGCGTAGGCCTGCTGCGCCGAACGCGGATCGGCAAAGAAGGGCTGCAGGTTGAAGGTGTAGACGCGCGACTGCGCATCATCGAGCTGGTATTTATTCTTCAGCCACGGCCACCACGTGGTACGGCCGGAGGTGGAGACCAGCACGGTGCGGCTTTTCAGGTCGGCGAGGCTTTTCACGTCGTCGTGCGTCATCATGCCTTGCAGTTCGCTCTGGAAGCTGGCGGCCACGGTGGTGATCGGCACGCCGGTCTCCACGCTCTTCAGCACCTGCAGGTCGTAGCCCATCAGGAAATCGGCCTGGCCGCTGCTGAGGATCTGCACGCCGTTGACCTGCGGGCCGCCCATGCGGATGGTCACATCGAGTCCATGCTTCTTGTAGTTGCCGGTGGCGACAGCCTGATAGAAGCCGCCATGTTCGGCTTGCGCGTACCACGAGGTGAGGAAGGTGACTTTGTCGGCGGCCAGCGCGGGGGCGCCGAGGCACAAGGATAAGCAGAAGGTAAGGCAGGAGCGTAGTCGCATGATGGTCTTCCAGAGAGCGTTGATAACGCGCCCGCAACCGCACCAATCATGAAGAGCATAGCGCTTCTTGAAGGTGCGCACTGGCGCAGCTTCAAGAGCAATTTCCCCCTGCGGCTAACCTCAGGTGAACGCTTATACTCTTGCCCTTGTGTGATGCAAATCCTGTGCCACCGCTTTTGCCCGTGCGCGGGGCGGTGCGCGCACCATGGTGATGCGAGCGATATCGATATTGGTGCGGCAGCGCCTTAATCATGTGCTTTTTCGCTGGCCTGGAATTTGCATCGACAGGCGGCGAGAGTATAAGCGTTCAGCGGCCGCCCAGGCCTGCAGGGAATTGCTCTTGAATCCTTCATCCATTCAAGAGGAACGCTTATGTACGCACTCAAAGAACTGAACAAAGAAGCCCGTATGGGCACGCTCGGCACCGAAACCGGCAAGCGCGAAATCCGCCGCATCGATCTTTCGGACTTCAACACACGCAAGGCGCAGATCGCCGATGAGCTATGGGCTGCATCGGTGGATGTGGGATTTTTCCAGGTGCGCAATCACGGCATCGATCTGGATAGAGTGCGCGCGGCCTTTGCGGCGGCGGAGTCCTTCTTCGCGCTGCCGGATGCGGTGAAAGCGCAGTACCCGCTGCGCAAGGCCGACAACGCCGGCTGGGAGAGCAAGGCGCAGGTGCGGCCATCGACCGGCACCGCCGATCAGAAAGAGTCGTACCAGATCACGCGTCCGCATATGAGTGTGCTGTGGCCGAGCGAGGAAGAGCTGCCTGGCTTCCGCGCGACCATGCTGGAATTCGAATCGCAGTGCTGGCAGGTCGGCATGCGCTTGTTGTCCTGCTTTGCCGACAAGCTGGGATTCGACAGCGATTTCTTCACCAAGGCGCACGATCCGCAGCAGGCGAGTTACCAGAGCACCTTGCGGCTGCTGCATTACTACGCCATCGACCCATCGATCAAGGACAAGCTGGGACTGTGGCGCGCGGGTGCGCATACCGACTTCGATTGCCTTACCTTGCTGTTCCAGCAGAAGAACCAGAGCGGGCTGCAGGTCTGTCCGGGCAAGGAGATGGATGCGCAGGAGTGGACCAGCATCGAGCCGGCGGACGATGTCATCACCTGCAATATCGGCGACATGCTGATGCGCTGGAGCGACGATCAGCTGCCGTCGAATTTCCATCGCGTGAAAAACCCGCTGCCGGATGAATACCTGGGGCCGCGATACAGCCTGGCGTTCTTCTGCCAAGCCAACCGGGATGTGATGATCGAAGGGCCGGGCAAAAAATACCCGGCCATCAGCGCCGACGACTACCTGAAGCAGCGCGTCGCCGCCAACTTCAAAGCGTATTAATACGTCGTCAGCGGCGAAGGCTGGCCGGCCTTGAAGGTGAAGATGGTTACTGGCGATTGCTTCATGTCGCCTTTGGCGTCAAACGCATAAACGCCGGCCACGCCTTGATACGAACCGGCGCTGATGACCGCCTGTACCTTCTGCGCGTCGATCGAATTCGCTTTCTGCATCGCTTGCGCGTACATCATGACGGCGTCGTAGTAGGCGGCCGCGTACACATCGGCCTCCTGCTTGAAGCGCGCCTTGAACTTGGCCTTGAAGGCCGGGCCGGTCGATGCCTTGTCCAGGATCGCGCCACCCTGCGAGCACAGGACGTTGTCGGCCACCGCATCGCCACCGAGCTTGCCCATTTCGGCGGTGCAGATGGTGTCGCCACCCAGCAGCTTGGCGTTGATGCCCAGCTGTTTCATTTGACGTGCCATCGGCGCGGCCTGTGGCGCATAGCCGCCGAAGAAGATCGCTTCGACCTTCTTGGTTTTCAGCTTGGTCAGGATGGAGGTGAAGTCGAAGGCTTTGTCGTTGGTGAACTCGTGGCCGGCCACGGTCATGCCGGCGGCTTTGGCCTGCTTCTTGAACTCTTCCGCCACGCCCTGGCCGAAGGCGGTACGGTCGTCGATCACGGCCACGTTCTTCAGCTTCAGCTCATTGGCCGCGTACAGCGCCATTTTGGAACCGAGTTGCGTGTCGCTGGCGTTCACGCGGTACAGGCCTTTGTAGCCTTGCTGGGTGAGTTTTGGATTGGTGGCCACGGTGGCGATCAGCGCACCGGCGTCGTTGTAGGCGCGCGAGGCGGGAATCGCCACGCCCGAATTGTACGGACCCACCACGTAACGCACGCCGTTGTCGATCAGCTTCTGGGCGGCGGCCACGCCGGCTTTCGGGTCGCCCTGGTCGTCTTCCGACAGCAGTTCGAATTTCAGCTTCTTGCCGCCCACGGTGATCGGCTTGGCGTTGAGTTCTTCCACTGCCAGACGCGCGCCGCTTTCGTTGTCCTTGCCGGAGAAGGATTGGGAGCCGGACAGGGGGCCGCTATGGCCGATTTTGACGACGGTGTCTTGGGCCTGGGCGGCAAAGGCGGTCAACAGCGCCAGCGCGGCGGCGGTATGCTTCAATTTCATGCGATCTCCTGATTCGAACTGCGGTTTTGATAATCCGATGATTATCGCCAAAAACGCAAAATATTATCGTGTGACTTGGGGCCTCAAACGGTGGCCGTTCAGAATTTAATTCGGTGCGCGCTGGTGTATCCGGGCCAGCGCTGCGTTGATGCGGTCGATGATGGTGGTGTCCTTGTTGCGGGCGATGGCGAAAAACACGCCGGCGTCGATGGCCAGGGGCTTGGGCAGCACGCTGTAGCCGGCGTTGGCGGCGCTGCCGATGTCGGCCAGGCGTGACTTCATGTAGGCGTTGACTTCGGCCTCGACATCGGCGGCGGTCTGGGTGTTGGGCTGGAACAGCAGCACCGCGTCGACCCGCCTGAGCATCAGACGCGTGAGGCGCGTGCCGCGCGAGGCGATGTTTTCGTCGGTGCGGAAGATGGTGCCGCGTGCGCGTTCGACTTCTTCGCCGTAGTCGTAGCCGCGCACCAGACCGATGGATCTGCCGCGCAGGTCTTCGATGGTGTTGAAGCGGAAGGTGGCGTCGCTGCGGGTGACGATCCACAGCTTGTTGTAGGCGGCCACTTCGGAGTAACGCAGGGCGTGCAGGCGTTCGGCGTTTTTCGGCAGGCCGAAGATCACGGCCACGCCGTCGAGGGCGTAGCGTTCGGCGCGCGCCCAAGGGTACATGCGCAGTTCGAAGACGACGCCCAGTTCGCGTTCGAGGTCGTTCAGCAGCTTGCGTTTGAGGGGATTGATCGGTTTGGGCTTGCCTTGTTCGTCCAGCGTGTCGCCGATCAGCAGGGGGATGGTTTGCGGGCCGGCCGTGGCACGCGGCGCAGGGGCGCAGCACAGCAGGGCGGCGAGCAGGATACCCGTGATCGAGAGGCGAGGCGTCGGCAAAAAGGTCGGCATGCCTACGATTATTGCAGATATTCCCGGTCATGCCGAAAAACCGTGGGCCATGATCGTCATTCCCGCGTAAGCGGGAATCCATACGCGATTTGCCGGGCAAATTGTCTATGGGTTCCCGCTTGCGCGAGAACGACGGAGCCGGGGTTATTGACCGGTTCCGATGCTGCGGGTAGCTGCGGTGGCGTTCACCGCGCCTACTGCGGGAATGACGGCAGTGGCGGTTTACGGTGTGCGCGCGTTGGTGCCGGCGACGTCGTTGATGTTGTAGGCGGCGATGGCTGCAGCCAGTGCGGGATTGGCGCGTAGTGGATCGGTCGGCGCGTTGGCGGCATCCTGCGCTGCCGCCAGTTGGGCCGCGCGGATTTGTTCGGCGGCCGCCGACTGGGCTGCGGAGGCTTGCTGGGCGGCGTTGGCTGCGGCTGCGGCCTGTTGCGCCGCGCTGGCTGCGGCGGCGTTGGCGGCGGCCAGGTTGGAAGCGGTTTCCCGCGCGGCGGCCACTTGTTGTGCGGCGACGGTGGCGGCGGTTGCCGCATCGGCGCCGGTAGCGTTGCTTTGGGCTGCACGTGCTTGCGCTGCAGCTGCATTGGCGGCGGCGTTTTGGGCGGCCAATGCGTCTGCAGCGTTTTGCGCAGCTTGCGCCTGAGCCGCTGCCGCTTGTGCTGCCGAGTTGGCGATGGCCACTTGCGCGGCGGCGGTTTGCGTTGCTTCGGCCTGCTGCGCCGGCGTGGCGTTTGGCGGAACGTTGATCGCGCCTTGGGCCGCGTTCTGCGCCGCGATGTACTGCTGCTGCGCAGCCTGCGCGGCGACGGCGGCATTGTTCACACTTGCAGTGGCCTGCTGGCGCGTGGCCTGAGCCTGCGCCGCAGCCTGCGCCTGCTCGGCGGCGGACGGCGCAGTCGCAGTCTCCTGCGCCTGATTAGCAGCAGCCTGCTGCGCTTCCTGCGCGGTCTGCGTCGCCGCAGTGAGTTGCGCCTGTTGCGCCCCAGTCTGCTGCGTTCCCTGAGCGGTCTGCGTCGCTGCCGCGCGTTGCGCCTGTTGGGCTGCGGTCTGCTGCGTTTCCTGAGCGGTCTGCGTCGCTGCCGCGCGTTGCGCCTGTTGGGCTGCGGTCTGTTGCGCTTCCTGAGCGGTCTGCGTCGCTGCTGCGCGTTGCGCTTGTTGCGCTTCCTCGGCAGTTTGCGTCGCGGTGGCGCGTTGCGCTTGTTCGGCGGCGGTTCGCGTTGCTGCGGCTTGTTGGGATTCCTCGGCCGCAGTTGGCGCGGTGGCTTGTTGCGCTTCGTCCCGGGCCGCTTGCGCGGCGGCGGTTTCGCGGGCCTGTTCTGCGGCTATCTGATTGGCGGCGAGGGTCTGCTGCAGCGACGTCACGCCAGCCACCTGCGCCTGCTGCGCGTTCTGGGCCAGCGTCGCCGCCTGCTGCACGCGCGCCTGTTGCTCGGCCTGCGCCTGCTCCAGTTGCTGCTGCTGGGCTAACGCTGCCTGCGTCTGCTGCTGTTGATTGACGATCGGCGACGGCGTCTCCTGCTGCTGCACATTGACCGGCTGCTCCAACTGCGCACGCTGCGCCGCCAGCCGGTCGGCGATGGTCTCCGGCAGCGGATTTTGCGACAAGGTATCCAACGTCGCACGCGCCAGATCCAGCCGCGCATTGGCGGCGACATCGGCAGGTGTCAACGCCGGCTGCAGGGTCGGATTCAAACCGGGAATCTGCGAACTGCCGGCAGCACTCAACTGCTCGGCAAAATCGGTGGCGATCTGGCGGAACGTGTTCAGCGTATTTTGCAGCGTCGACGTGGTCTGCTCATTGTTCGCATTGACAGCCGCGCGCAACCGCTCCGGCTCCAGCGACAAGCCGCCCGTCAGATCCGACAACAACGGCGGCTGCAAAGTCACGCCCACCTGCGCCAGATTCTGCGCCTGCGAACTGGCGCCATCATTATTCTGCTGATTCAGGCTGCTAACCAAATTGTTGAGCAACGAAGCATCCTGCACCTGCTGATCGAAACCCACAGAAGGCAGCAGGTTGAACGAATCCACCACATTCTGCACCGCCGCAGCCACCGTTTCCGCACGCTGCGCATTGTTGCCCTGCGTTTGCGACAGTTGTTCCTGCGCATTCGTCACGGAGAGCAGGAAGCTGGCCACGGGCGACAAGTCTACCGTCACCGAACTGGCAGGCGGCGCATCAAGGGCCGAGCCCACCGCATTGATGGTGGTCCCGTTGACGGCCGAAGTTTCCGCAGTACGGCTGACCGGCTGCAGTTCCGCCGCTGCCGACGACGACGTTAATGACGAGATAGGAAACATGCCGCTCTCCAAAATAGGTTTGCCTCACCTGTAGCATGCGCCTGCAAACACGCCTGTGTCCGTGTGCCAGTTCACATAAGCGGGGCATTTGACCGAGGGTGCGGTCCCGCACGGTCAAGCGTGCCTGATGCGCCTATCGTTGCAGTTCCCTACCTGCACACACAACGAGAGGATCACATCATGGAAAACACCATCGACACCAAAATCAACAGCACCCGCGACGGCGTCACCCAAATCGGTAAAGACCTGCGCGCCGACGCGCATGCCACCATCGATAAAGTCGCAGAAAAAGTACCACCAGCAACTGAACGACTGGCCGGCCAAGCCCACACCGGCGTCGACAAAGTTGCCGACACCGTAGAAAGCACCTCCGACACGCTGGCCGCACGCGGCAAACAACTGGCGGAAACCGCAAAGAACCTGACCGAATCGAGCCGCAACCACGTGCGCGCCAGCCCGGTGATCTCGGTACTGGTGGCCGCCGCCGCCGGCTACGGCATCTCCAAACTGCTCGGCTCCCGCAGCAGCAAATAATTTCTCCAGCCCGTCCGGTATCGCTTCCGGGACGACCGGCAGCGCCCCAGGACGGGCGCCGTTTCGTCTACAGGTTTAGAGGATATCCATGGCTAATAGTAAAAAACCGCCGGCTTCCGTAATGGGAGCCGGTTCTGTATTGAGCACCGTTTCAGGACCGTCGTCACCGGACACGCCGGACAGTCTGGGAGGCGCCAGCCCCCTGGAGCAGCTACTGCTACGCAAAGTCGAAGGCGGCCAGCAGGTCGCCGCAAGCATGCCTTTCAACGCCAACAAGCCAGGCGAACATGGCGACGCCGCACGCACACCGCAGCCGGGACAGACCTGCCCCGTGCCGCATCCTGTCGCCGCCGCCAGTACCGCTAGCGAAACTAGCGCATCGCCCAAAACCGGCAGCGGCACGCCGCCCGCCGGCGTTTGCCCGGCCGGTGACCTGGACCGCGTGCGTGCCGATGCCGGCGACCAGCGCCTGACCACCAATCAAGGAGTGCCGGTGGCGGACAACCAGAATTCGCTCAAGGTCGGCCTGCGAGGCCCGACCGCCATGGAAGACTTCATCCTGCGCGAAAAGCTGACCCACTTCGACCACGAGCGCATTCCCGAGCGCGTAGTGCACGCGCGCGGCTCGGCGGCGCACGGCTACTTTGAAAGTTATCAGGATCTGAGCGCCGTCACGCGCGCCGCGCCGTTTGCCGCCGCAGGCAAACGCACGCCGGTGTTCGTGCGCTTCTCCACTGTCGCCGGCGAACGCGGCTCGGCAGACACCGTGCGCGATGTGCGCGGCTTCGCCGTCAAGTTTTACACCGACGAAGGCAACTGGGATTTGGTCGGCAATAACATGCCGGTGTTCTTTATCCAGGACGCGATGAAATTCCCGGACCTGGTGCACTCGGTCAAACCGGAACCGCACCACGCCATGCCGCAGGCATCGAGCGCGCACGACACCTTCTGGGACTTCGTCTCGCTGATGCCCGAATCGACGCACATGCTGATGTGGCAGATGTCCGACCGCGCCATCCCGCGCAGCTACCGCACCATGCAGGGCTTCGGCGTGCATACCTTCCGCCTGGTGAACGCCGACGGCGAGTCGGTGTTCTGCAAATTCCATTGGAATCCGGTGGGCGGCACGCACTCGCTGGTGTGGGATGAAGCGGCCAAGATCGTCGGCGCCGATCCGGACTTCCACCGCCGCGATCTGTGGGAAGCCATCGAAGCGGGCGCCTATCCGGAATGGGAACTGGGCCTGCAGATCTTCACCGAAGAGCAGGCCGCCGAATTCCCGTTCGACGTGCTGGACCCGACCAAGATCGTGCCGGAAGAACTGGTGCCGGTGCAGGTGGTCGGCAAGATGACGCTGAACCGCAATCCGGATAACTTCTTCGCCGAGACTGAGCAGGTAGCCTTCTGCACCGCGCACATCGTGCCCGGCATCGACTTCTCCAATGACCCGCTGCTGCAAGGGCGCATCCACTCGTATCTGGATACGCAGATCAGTCGCCTGGGTGGTGCCAACTTCCACGAGATTCCGATCAACGCGCCGCTGGCCCCGGTGCACAACAACCAGCGCGACGGCATGCATCGTCAGGCCGTGCATCGTGGCCGCGTGTCGTATGAACCGAATTCGCTGGGCGGTGGCTGTCCGTTCCAGGCCGGCATGGCCGGCTTCACCACGGCCTTCAGCCGCATGCCGCAACCGCCGGAAGATAAGGTGCGCGGCAAGCCGGAACTGTTCGCCGACCACTACTCGCAGGCCCGCCTGTTCTGGATCAGCCAGACGCCGGCCGAGCAAGCCCACATTGTCAACGCTTTCCGCTTCGAGTTGAGCCGCGTGCAGACGCTGGCTGTGCGCGTGCGGCTGCTGTCCATGCTGGCCAATGTCGATCCGATCCTGGTCGAAGGCGTGGCGCAGGGACTGGGCCTGGAAGTGCCGCCGGCGATGCCGCTGGCGACCGACGCGCCGCCGCCGCATTACGAGCCATCGCCGCCGCTGTCGCTGCTGGCGCGTCCCGGCGCCACTGGCGCCAAAACGCGCAAGGTGGCGATTTTGGCCGCTCACGGCGTGGATGCGGCCAGCCTGAAGGCGATCTACGCCGACTTGCTGGCGGCCGGCGTGGCGCCGCGCGTGGTGGCCGCGCAACTGGGGCAACTGGTGGCGAGTGACGGCAGCAAGATCGATGTCGAGATCTCGCTGGAAGCCGGACCTGCGGTGCTGTATGACGCGGTGATCGTGGCCGATGGCGCCGACAGCGCAGCCGCACTTGCCGGCGATGCGGACGCCCGCGATTTCGTGCGCCTGCAATTCAGGCACTGCAAGCCTATCCTGGCGGTGGGCGCGGGCAAGGACCTGTTGTCGGCGGCCGGCGTGCCGACCACAATGAAGGACGGTTCGGCCGATTCGGCGCTGTGGTGCGTGGAGGCGAGTGCCGTTGACGGCGCGCTGGCAGAATTCAAGCAGGCCTTGGCCAGCCATCGCGACTTCCAGCGCGAGACCGATGGCGCACCGCTGTAAGATCATCCTGTACTATTGAAGTATTCAACAATGGCGAGCATAGTGATATGCTCGCCATTGTGCATTTCCGGCCACATTTTTCTATTCTGGACACCTGACGCATGGACGTTTACGCCCCCCAAGTCTGGCAGCCCCACGAGCGTCCTCTTTTGCCGGGATCGCCGTCCACACCGTTACACACGTTTGAAAAGCGCATCGCCTATCTGGTGGTGGGCTTCATCGTCGCCATTACCGGCGGTTTGGGGAACGCGCTGGTGTCGGTCAACCTGCCGTACCTGCAAGGATCGCTGGGCGTGTATTCTGCGGAGATCCAATGGCTGCCGGCCGCTTACGTGATGGCGAACGTCTCCATGAACCTGTTGCTGGTCAAATTCCGCCAGCAGTACGGACTGCGGCTGTTCACCGAACTATTCCTGCTGCTGTACGCGGCGGCCACGGTGGCCCACTTGTTCGTGCATGGATTGGCGTCGGCCATCGCGGTGCGCGCGGCGCACGGCATGAGTGGCGCGGCCCTGACCACGCTGGGACTGTACTACACGCTGCAAGCCTTCCCGGCGCAGCACCGCCTCAAGGGCGTGGTGCTGGGCATCGGCTTCTCGCAACTGGCGATACCGATGGCGCGGTTGTTTTCGTCGGAGCTGATGGAGTTCGGCGAATGGCGCGGCTTGTACTTCTTTGAACTGGGGCTGGCGCTGTTATCGCTGGCCTGCGTGCTGTTCCTCAAGCTGCCGCCCGGTGACCGCATCAAGGCTTTTGAGAAAATGGACTTCGTCACCTTCGGCCTGTTCGCGTCCGGCGTGGCGCTGCTGTCGGCGGTGCTGGCGCTGGGACGCACGGTGTGGTGGCTGGAATCGCGCTGGCTCGGTTACAGCCTGGTGGGCGCGATCGTGCTGATTACGGCGGCGCTGGCGGTGGAGCACAATCGCAAGCGGCCGCTGCTCAATACGCGCTGGCTGACCAACGCCAACATCGCGCGGCTGGCCTTGTCGGTGCTGCTGATCCGCGTGGTGCAATCGGAGGCCAGCGGCACGGTGGGCTTCCTGCAGGCGCTAGGCCTGAACAACGATCAAATGGTGGAGCTGTGGTGGATCGTGATGTTCGGCGCGATCGCCGGCATGGTGGTCAGCGCGCTGACGATCACGCCGGCGCGCATACCGGGGCAGCTGATCTTCTCGGTGGGGATGATGGCGCTCGGCGCTTACCTCGATGCGGACGCCACCAACCTTACGCGGCCGGCCGATATGTACCTGTCGCAGTTCCTGCTCGGCTTCGGCGGCGCCATGTTTGTGGGGCCGACTTTTGTATCGGGCTTTGGCGCGGTGATCGCGGCGCCGAATAACCTGGTCAGCTTCTCGGTCATGTTCAGCATCACGCAAACGCTGGGCAGCCTGCTCGGCACCGCGCTCACCGGCACCTTCCAGGTGTGGCGCGAGAAGTACCACTCCAGCATACTGGTCGAGCATCTGACGCTGCTTGATCCGCTGGTGGCGGCGCGCATCCAGGCTGGCGGGCCGCAAGGCCTGGCGTCGCTGGGTGCTTCGGCCACGCGCGAGGCCAACATCCTCGCGTATAACGATGTCTTCCTGGCGATCACCGTGCTGGCGCTGCTGACCATGGCGTGGCTGCTGGGGCGTCACCTGTGGACGATATGCGTGGTCTGCCAGCCCAAGCAGGCGCACAATGCGCAGACCGGCATGGCCAATGTCTCCCTGAATAACTCGGGCTCCCGTTGAATCACCTGATGAAAAAACATGGATAAAAATACGCCGGACAACGCATCAACTTCGGAAACCCGTGTGGCGGCGGTGGCCGCCGCAGCGGCGGCAGCGGCAGTGGCGGCAGCGGCGCCAAGCGCGCCGCCGCCCGACCGGCGCGCGCAGGTCATCTCGGCCATTTTGTTCTCGATGGTGGCGCTGGTGGGCGTGCTGGTGGTGCTGTACGCGTGGCGCCTGCCGCCGTTCAGCAGCGCCATTGTCTCCACCGAGAACGCGCTGGTGCGCGGGCAGGTGACGCTGATCGGCACGCAGCTACCGGGCTATGTGGTGGACGTGAAGGTGCAGGACTTCCAGCTGGTGAAGCAGGGTGATTTGCTGGCGCAGATCGACGACCGCATTTATCAGCAGCGCTATGAGCAGGCCTCGGCGCAGCTGGCGGCGCAGAAGGCGGCGCTGGACAACTGGGCGCAATCGCATCGTACTGCGGAAGCGGGCGTGCTGTTGAACCAGGCCGCGCTGGCCAATGCGGAGGCGCAGGCGTCGCGTTCGGTGGCGGATCTGAAGCGGGTCGATTCGCTGGCGGCGGATGGTTCGCTGTCCTTGCGCGAGCAGGACTCGTCGCGGGCGGCGCGGGCGCAGACGGTGGCGGCGGTGTCGCAGGCTCGCGCTAGTCTGGATATCGCGCGGCAGCAGGTGCGCACGGTGGCGGTCAACAAGCAATCGCTGGAGGCGGCGGTGGCGGCGGCGGAAGCGGCGCTCAAGGCGGCCAAGGTGGATCTGGATAATACGCGCATCACGGCGCCGGAGGATGGCCAGCTGGGGCAGGTCACGGTGCGCAAGGGCGCTTACGTGAACACGGGCGCGCAGTTGATGGGATTGGTGCCGAAGCAATTGTGGGTGATCGCCAATCTCAAGGAAACGCAGATGAACAATGTGCAGGTGGGACAGCCCGCCACGTTCAAGGTGGACGCGCTCGATGGCGCGCAGCTGACCGGCGTGGTGGAGCGGATTTCGCCAGCCACCGGATCGGAGTTCGCGGTGCTGCCGGCCGATAACGCCACCGGCAACTACGTCAAGATCGCGCAGCGCATACCGGTACGGATACGGATCGACGCCGGCCAGGCCAAAGCGCGCCGGCTGGCGCCGGGCATGTCGGTAACGGTCAGTATCGATACCTCGGTGCAGGTGGACGAGACCGCGCGTACCGCACCGGCGGGCGGAGCCAAACCATGAGCGCAGTCTCGCGCCACACCGCAGCCGCGATGGCAATTGCGGTCATGCTGGCCGGCTGCGCCGCGAAGGTCGCACCGCCGGCGGCGTCCACCTTGCAGGTGCCTGCCGCCTGGCGTAGCGCGGTGGAAGGCCATGGCAGCGGGCCGGTCGCGCGCGAGTGGTGGCAAAGCTTCGGCGATCCCGCGCTGACGGCGCTGGTGAACCAGGCGCTGGAAAACAACGGCGACCTGCGCATCGCCCGCGCCCGCGTCGCCCAGTACCGCGCGCTGGTGGGCGTCGCGGAAGCAGGACAGAAAGCCGACGTCATCGTCGACAGCGCACCAACGCGCACGCGCCAGCTAGCCTACAACGGCGTGCCCTACGTGACAAATGTCTACCAAGCCGAATTCCAGGCCAGCTACGAAATCGACGTGTGGGGCCGCCTGGCCGCGCTGACCGACGCCGCCACCGCCAGCTATCAGGCCGAGCAAGCCAACGCCGACGCGGCGGCGCTATCAATCGCCGCCACGGTCGCATCGGGCTATCTCAACCTGCGCGGCCTGGACGCGCAACTGGCGCTGACCCAAGCCACGCTCAAGCTGCGGGAACAATCGAGCAAGCTGGCGCAGAAGCAGTTCGAAGTCGGCTACAGCTCGCGGCTGGAATGGCTGCAGGCGCAAGCCGAATACCAGACCACCGCCGAACAGGTGCCGCAGTTGAAACGCCAGATCTTCGAACAGGAAAACGCGCTCTCGATACTCACCGGCGGCAATCCAGGCCCGATCGCGCGCGGCATCGACCTGGCGCAACTGGCGCCGCCGGATGTACCGGCAGGGCTGCCGTCGGAATTGCTGCGCCGCCGTCCGGACATCGCGCGCGCCGAGTACAACCTGATCGCCATCAACGCCAACCTGCAGGCCACGCGCGACCAACTGCTGCCGTCCTTCAAACTGACGGCGGTGGGCGGTGTACAAAACCTGAAATGGCACGACTTCGTGAACGCGCCGACGGCGCTGTGGCGGCTGACGGGCGCGGTGGCCGCGCCGGTATTCGAAGGAGGGCGTGTGCAGAGCCAGACCGACTCGGTGGCGGCGCAGCGCGACCAAAGCATCTACGCGTATGAGAACGCAGTGCGGGCGGCGTTCTCGGAAACCGAGAACGGCCTGGGCGCGATCGCGCGTTTGAAAGAGCAGGCGGTGCAGAACGACGCGCGCCGCGCGACGGCGGCCGAAACGCTGCGCATCGCGCACAACCGCTACAGCAACGGCTACGCCTCGTACCTGGAAGAGCTGGACGCCCAACGCACGCTGTTCACAGCGGACGTCGGGCGCTTGCAGTTGAAAACGCGGATGCTGGTCGCCTCGGTGGACCTGTACCGCGCCATGGGCGGCGGCTGGTAAAAAACCGGGGTCAGTTCTGCCAATCGGACACGAGCCCAACCGTAGCAGCCGCTACGGTTGGGCTCGTGTCCGATTGGCAGAACTGACCCCGGTTTTTATTTGACCGGAATGCAGAGTTCCGCTTCGAAGATGCCGGTGGCGGGATCCATTACGTAGTCGGCCGGGTAGCGTTCGAAGCAGACGCCTTGGTCCGCTTTGCCTTCGGCGTGCAGTTGGCCGAAGAATTCACCCCACGCCGCCGGCACGTCCGCGCCGGTGCCCTTGAAGGACGCCACCGCGTAGCGGCCCGCAGGAATGCTGCCTTCCTGCGCCGGCGCCTTGATCGGATATTCCGCCGACACTTCCACGCAGGCGTCGTAACGGCATTCGTTCGCCGGCGTGGTGCTCGGGTCGTCCTGCGCCACGCCGTAGGTTACCTTGCCCACCAGGCCGTAGGCCTTTTGCCACGGCGTGAAGACTTCTTTCCAGAATTCGCCGATGGCGGCGCCGAACGGGCCTTTATAGCGCAGGTAGGCGACGCGGACTTCAGGCAGTTCTTTTATTTCGTACTTCATGCAATTCTCCTTGATCGTCATGCTGGACCGGCGGCTGCTTGCGCAACTTGCGCAGCATGCGCTTCATCCAGTGTTCAAAATCGTCGACGTAGGTGAACACCGCAGGCACCACCAACAGGCTCAATAGCGTCGAAGTTATCAGGCCACCGATGACGGTGATCGCCATCGGTGAGCGGAAGCTCGGATCGGCGCCCCAACCCAGCGCCAGCGGCATCATGCCCGCGCCCATGGCGATGGTGGTCATCAGGATCGGACGGCTACGCTTGTGGCAGGCATCCACCAGCGCATCGAAGCGGCTCATGCCGGCCTGGCGCGCCAGAATAGCATAATCAACCAGCAGGATCGAGTTCTTGGTGACGATCCCCATCAGCATGATCAGGCCGATCATCGACGGCATCGACAGCGCGCTGTTGGTGATCAGCAGCGCCACGAACGCGCCGCCGATCGACAGCGGCAGCGCCGCCAGAATCGTCGCCGGCTGCATGAAGTCCTTGAACAACAACACCAGCACGCAGTAGATGCACAACACGCCGATCAGCATGGCGATGCCGAAGCTGGCGAACAGCGAGGCCATTTCCTGCGTATCGCCCAGCTCCGCGATCTTCACCGAGGCCGGCAGGTTTTTCAGCGCCGGCAGCGCACGCGCTTCGTCGTTGACTTCACCCAAGGCGCGCTTGCCCAGCTCCACTTCGAGCGTGACGTTGCGGCTGCGGTTCAGGCGATTGATCTGCGCCGGGCCGCTTTCCATGGTGATCTCGGCCACGGTGGCCAGCAGCACAGGGCCGTTCTTGCCCGGCACCGTCAGGCGGCCGATGGCGTCCAGGTCGGCGCGCACGGCGTCCGGCAGCTTGACGCGGATCGGCACCTGGCGCTCAGGCAGGTTCATCTTCGTCAGGTCGGTGTCGTAGTCGCCGGCGGTGGCTACGCGCACGGTCTGGCCGATGGAGGCGGCGGTCACGCCCAGGTCGGCCGCCTTGGCGAAGTCCGGACGCACGATGATTTCAGGACGCACCAGCGATGCGGTCGAGCGTACATTGCCCACGCCTTGCAGCGTGCGCATTTCGCGCTCGGCTTTTTGCGCGGTTTCCTTCAGCGCCACCGGGTCGTCGCTGCGCAGCACCAGTTGCATCTTGACGCCGTTGTCGGCCGGGCCCACCTTGAAGCGCGCGCCGGGAATGGCGTCCATCTTGTGGCGGATTTCACCTTCCAGGTCGGCCATCGATTCCTTGCGGTCGGTGCGGTGCGCGGTGGTCAGCGTCAGCACGGCGCTGCGCGCTTCGGCCGCCGCACCCGGTGCGAAGGCGTCGCCGCTGGAGCCGCCGCCGACGGAGCTGAATACCGATTTGATGCCCTTGACTTCCATGGCGGCCACTCGGGCGCGCTCGGCCACCACCCTGGTTTCAGCCAGCGTGGAACCGGGCGGCAGTTCGAGGTTGATCTGCGTTTGCGCGCGGTCGGCCGCCGGCACGAAGCCGGTCGGCAGCAGGCCCACCAACATGATGGAGCTGGCGAAGAACACGGCGGCGGCAATCGCGGTCACCAGGCGGTGCGACAGGCACCAGCGCATCACGGCGATGTAACGCGCCATGATGGGACCATCTTTCTCTTCCTCGTGCGCTTTCGGCTTGAGGATGTAGGCCGCCATCATCGGCGTCAGCAAACGCGCCACCACCAGCGATGCCAGCACCGCGATCACGGCGGTCCAGCCGAACTGCTTGAAGAACAGGCCGGGAATGCCGCTCATGAAGGCGGTCGGCAGGAACACGGCCACCAGCGCGAAGGTGGTGGCGATCACCGCCATGCCGATTTCGTCGGCCGCTTCCATGGCCGCTTCCATCGGCGTTTTACCCATGCGCAGGTGGCGCTCGATGTTTTCGATTTCGACGATGGCATCGTCCACCAGCACGCCGACCACCAGGGCCAGCGACAGCAGGGTGACGGTGTTGAGCGTGTAGCCGAACAGGTAGATGCCGAGGAAGGCCGGCAGCACCGACAAAGGCAGGGCCGCCGCAGCAACCACGGTGGCGCGCCAATCGCGCAGGAACCACCACACCACCAGCACCGCCAGGATGGCGCCTTCATACAGCAGCTCCATCGAGCCTTTGAAGTTTTCTTCGACCGGATGGGCGTTGTCGATCACTTGCGTCAGTGCGACCTTGGGATTGGCCTTTTGCAGTTCCTCGATGGCGGCACGGGCGTTCTTCGCCACCTCGGTTTCACTGGCGCCCTTGGTGCGGAAGATTTCGAAGCCGATCACCGGCTTGCCGTCCTGCAGGGCGATGGCGCGCGGTTCGGACACGGTGTCGGTGACCGTCGCCACCTGGTCCAGGCGCACGCGACGTCCGTCCGGCAGCGGCAGGTCGATGGCGGCCAGTTCGGCCGCGCTCTTGACGGTGGCGATGGTGCGCACCGATTGCTCGGCGCCGCTGATATCGCCACGGCCGCCCGGCGCTTCCTTCTGCACCAGGCGCAGTTGGCGCGACACGTCCAGCGCGGACACGCGCAGCGCGGCCATGCGGCCGTCATCCAGTTCCACGCGGATTTCGCGGTACACGCCCCCCACGCGCTTGACTGCACCCACGCCGGGCACCGACAGCAGGCGCTTGGCGACGGTGTTGTCGACGAACCAGCTCACTTCCTGCTCGTCCATTTTTTCGCCGGAGGTTGCGGCGGCTGCGGCGGTGAAGGTCAGCACCACGCGGCCGGCGGTGGATGCCTTGGTTACGTTCGGGTCGCGCAGCTCGGCCGGCATGTCGGCCTTGACGCGGGCCACGGCGTCGCGCACGTCGTTCACGGCGTCGGAGATATTCTTCTCCAGGATGAATTCCACCGTGGTGGTGGACACGCCGTCGAGCACCGTGGTGTAGATGTTCTTGACGCCTTGCAGCGAGGCCACCGAGTCTTCGATTTTGCGCGAGACTTCGGTTTCCAGCTGCGCCGGCGCGCTGCCGTCCAGCGTCGCGGTGACGGTGACGATGGGCAGTTCGATGTCCGGGAAGTCCTGCACCGGATTGGCCTTGTAGGCCATGAAACCCGCCAGCGACAGCAGCACGAACAGCATGATCGC
The DNA here is from genome assembly GCF_054461335.1 of Duganella paludis. Lineage (NCBI taxonomy): Bacteria > Pseudomonadati > Pseudomonadota > Betaproteobacteria > Burkholderiales > Oxalobacteraceae > Duganella > Duganella paludis. The sequence continues at coordinate 1,796,545 of NZ_CM136922.1, read as the reverse complement.
CGGGATCGGGTTTTTGATGGATAGGGCGGAGAAATTCATTGTGCTTCCTTATTTCGCGGCGATCTTGTCGGCCACGATGTTTACCAGGTCGCCGTCGTTGAGGAAGCCGGCGCCGCGCACCACCACTTGGGTGTCGGTGGTCAGCCCGCCCAGCACTTCGATGCGGTCGCCCAGGCGACGTCCCGGCTGCACCTTGATCTGGCTGACGTGCTTGTCGGCGTTGAGGCGGAACACGAAGCTGAAGCCGTCGCGCACCACGATGGCCTGCTGCGGTACGGTCATGGCGGACGAGGCGCCCAGTTCGAACTGGCCGCTGGCGAACATGCCGGCCTTGAACGGCGCGTCTTTGCTGCCGGCGTTGGCCGGCAGGTCGACGTAGACCAGCGCGGAGCGCGTTTGCGGATCGACGGTCGGAGCAACCATGCGCACCTTGCCGGTGACTTCGCTGCCGTTGGCCGCTTTCACGGTGGCGCTCAGGCCAGGCTTGATGTTGCGCAGGTCGGCGGCGACGATTTCGGCACGCCATTCAAGGCGGCCCTGGCGGATCATGCGGAACAGTTCCGTGCCGGCGCCGGACACCGCGCCGACGGTAGCGCTGCGGGCCGAGATCACGCCGCTGTCCGGCGCCACCACCTTGGTGTATTTCAGGCGCAGCTGCTGGCTGGCCAGCACCGCCTTGGCCGAGGCGATGCGGGCGTTGGCGGTTTGTTCGGCGGTGTTGTATTGGCTGATCTGCTGCACGCTCAGGGCGCCGGAGTTTTGCAGCGTGCGTGCGCGCGCCGCATTGGCGGCGGCATCGGCGGCGTTGGCCTGGGCTTCGTTCAGGGCCGCTTGCGCCTGCGCCAGGTCGGCGTTGACGGTTTCGGCGGAGAACACGGCCAGCACTTCGCCGGCCTTGACCACGTCGCCGACGTTGACGCGCACTTCGGTCAGGCGCAAGCCGCTCGATTCGCTGCTGACGCTAGCCTCCTGCCAGGCCGCGACGTTGCCGTTGGCGGCCAACTTGATCGGCAGGCTGGCGTTGGACGGTTTGGTGGTGGTGACGGTGAGGGCGGCTTTCGGCGGTTCGGTTTTCTTGTCGTCGGCGGCCTGCGTGGCCGGGGAGTAGGCGACGATGCCGGCCGCCGTCACTGCGAACGCTGCTGCCAGGATGTATGCGGCTGGTTTGAGTTTGGTTTTCATAGTATGCGGTGATGGTTAGTTGGTGGCGGCGGGTGCGGTCCAGCCGCCGCCGGCGGCGCGGTACAGGGCAACCCAGGCGGCGCTGCGTTCGCGCTGCAGGCTGATGACGGTTTGTTCGGCGGCCAGGCGCGTGCGGCGTGCGTCTTCCAGTTCGAACAGGCTGGCCATGCCGTTCTTGTAGCGGTCTTCCGCTGCGGTGTAGTTGACGCGGTAGCCTTCCAGTGCGGTTTGCGCGTCGCCGGCGCGGGCGGCGGTGGCATCGAGGTTGACCAGCGCCTGTTCGACTTCGCTCACGGCCTGGCGCACGGTGGCGCGGTAGCTGCTGACGGCGGCGTCGTAGCGCGCGCTGGCCGCATCGACGTTGGCGCGACGGCGGCCGGCGTCGAACACCGGTACCGAGATCGAGAGCGGGCCGATGGTCCAGGTGTCGGTCTTCGTGTTCTCGCCGCCGGCGCGGAAGTTGGCCACGCCGATAGAGCCGGACAGCGCCAGGCGCGGATAGCGCTGCGCTTGCGCGGCGCCGACATCGGCGCTCGATGCCGCCACTTCGCGTTCTGCGGTGAAGACGTCGGGGCGCTGGCTCAAGATGCGCGCCGGCAGCTCGGCAATCGCCATCGACGGCGCGGCGAAGACGGGCGCCGCGCCCGGTGCGCCAGCTGCGGCAGCGGCAGCGGCCACGTCGCGCGACGCGCCAGCGGCGGTCATGGCGGCCGTGGTGGCGCCAGCCGCTGGGATGGCGGGAGCGGGCGTGGCGGCGGCCAGCTTCTGGCGCAGCGCCGGTTCGGCGATGGCGGTCAGCGCGGACAGCACTTTGACGTCGATGTCGCAGGCCGCACGTTGTGCGATGTAGCGGCTGTTGCCGTCGGCGGCGCTGGCGCGCGCCAGTGCCAGGCTGGCCGGCGACTGGAAGCCGGCCGTGGCGCTCAGCTCCGTCAAGCGTGCCGTATCGGCACGCGAGGCCGCATCCTGCTTGGCCACCGCTAGCAACTGCTCGCAGGCGCGCAAACCGTAATACTGGTTCGCCACCTCGGCCGCCACCGACACCCGGGCATCATGCCAGCCTGCGTGCGCGCTATCGAGGCGCAACTGCGCCGCATCGCGCGCCGCGCGGTTGGCGCCGAACAGATCGATCTCCCACGAGGCGTTCAGCGCCGCCTGGGAAGTAGTCCCCATCGGCAGCGCCGATTGCTGGTTGGAGCGGTTCACGCTGCCCGCCGAGTCCACGTTGGGCACCAAAGCGGCGCCCGCCGCCACGCGCTCGGAACGCGACTGCGCGATGCGCGAGGCCGCCGACGCCACCGTCGGACTGACCACCTGCGCGGTCTCGATCAGCTCCACCAGCAGGCCGTCGGCCTGGCCTCGCCACCAGGTGGCGAGATCGGCCTGGCTGCCGTTGTGCGGCAACGGCGCCTGCCACTGCTGGGGCGCTTGCGACTCGACCTGCGGCGCCGGTCCCTGCACGGCGCAGGCGCTCAGCGCCGCCGCGACGGCAAGTCCCATCGCGCGTAAAAAGATACTCATGCTTTCCCTTGTTGAAGTTTGGTTTTTTCGGCGTTGACCAGGGCCTCGGCAAACGCGGTCAGGTGCTGCGCCCAATCGGCGATGGCCTGTGGCGAGGACATCATGTGTGGCGTGATCGCCGCCACGATGTCGCGCCCGATCATCATCTGCACGCACATGGCGGAAATGGCATAGGCCAGCCGGTGCATGCTGTCGTTCGGCTTTGGCACGCCGAGATGGCGGCACAACACACCCACCAACGCCAGGTGCTCCGGCTTGATGTTGTTCTCGATCTCCTGCTGCCAGATGCCGGTGGGTTCCAGCATCTCGCGATAAAACAGGCGTAGCAGCACGTCCGCATCGCCCCCCATCAGCAGCGGCGTAATCATCTGCCGGTAGAAACCGTCCAGCGATTCGCGCAGCGTGAAATGCGGCTGGTCGAACTGGGCGATGTTGTCCGCAGCCGGCGTGCAGACGGCGGTGAAACATGCCTGGTACAAGCCGGCCTTGTCGCCGAAGTAGTAGCTGATGGCCGCCACATTGGCGTTGGCCGCCTGGGCGATTTCGCGGGTCGAGGTTTTCGAAAAGCCTTGTTCGCCGAACAGGCGCATGGCCGCCTGCAACAGGCGTACCCGCGATTGTTCACCGTCGGAACGTGGCTTGCGGGCGTCTTCGGCTGGCGGGCTGGTATCGGATGAGATTGGTTTAGCGTTCATGGCGGGCATTACAACATATAATTCAAACGAATGATATAACTAAATCGATTGTTTAAACTGTTGGCGGGTGGTCGTACCCACCTGCAGACGTATGCCAAACGCAAATATTGCAAAATGTAGAAATAAAAAAAGCGCCATCCTCGGATGGCGCTTGCGCGGGTGTTGCTACTGCTGCGGGCAGATATCAGGCGGTCATGGTAACTACCGGTATCGCCATGTCCTCGCCATACACGCTCAGGCGATTGCGGCCGTGGCGTTTGGCGTGGTACAGCGCCTGGTCGGCGCGGCGCAGGGCGTCGTCCCATTGCAGGTCGTCGTCCTCGCAGCCGGCCACGCCGAGGCTGACGGTCAGCGTCAAACGCTGGCCGTCGATCAGCAGCGGGCTGCTTTCGATCAGCGCGCGCAGGCGTTCGGCGATCTGGCGCGCCTGCAGGTTGCCGTCGCCGGTGATCAGCACGGCGAACTCCTCGCCGCCGATGCGGAAGCGGGCGTCGTAGCCGCGCAGGGCCTGCGCCGACACCGTCGTCACATGGCGGATGGCGGCGTCGCCCACGGCGTGGCCGTGCTGGTCGTTGATGGCCTTGAAGTGGTCGATGTCGAAGGTGAGGAAATGCAGCGCCTCGCCGTTGCGGCGCTGGCGCTGGAATTCGCGTTCGGCCATGTCCAGCAAGGCACGCCGGTTCAGCCATCCGGTCAGGCTGTCGGTCAGCGAGGCGCTGCGCAGCGCCAGTTCCTGGTGGCGGATCACGATCAGCGCGCAGCACATGGTGGCCAGCGACAGGAAAGCCAGCACCGCCAGCGAGCCCGCCGTTTGCCAGATTTGGTTGCCCATGAAGGTCAGTTGCGGCGGCTTGCCCAGCGCCAGGAACAGGGCGCGCAGCGCCATCTGCGTCATGAATGCGGCTTCCACCAGCAGCAGCGGCAGGTAGGAGCCGCGCACCGCGCGGTCGGTCTGACGCGCCAGCAGCCACACCACGGCGGCGTTGATGCCGACCACGAAAGGCGTCAACATGATCAGGCGCTGGCCCACCGGGCCGTGGGCGAAGCCGCTGGCGTGCAGGGCCAGCACCACCAGCGCCAGTGCGGCCAGCCAGTCGTAGCGCGGGCGCAGGCCCAGGTGGCGGCGCACGCCGGCCAGAATCAGGTAGTGGCCGCCGATGTAGAACACGTTGGCCAGGCCGGGCGCCAGCAGGAAGGGCAGCGTGGTGTGCATGGCCAGCAGGCCGATGGCGTTGGAGGCGAGGAAGCTGAGGCCGGCGGCCGACCAGTCCAGCAGGCAGGGCGTGCGCCGGCTGGCGCGATGGAGCAGGTACATCGTGGCCGCCATGATGGTGCTTGCCAGCGCCGACACGATGACCAGGGTGAAGGAATCCATTGCAATCTCTTGTCTAGGTAGCCGGACAGTATAAGTGCTTGCGATGTGGAAAATAGTCACCAATTCTCACCGCCGCGCCGGAACCCGGGCAAAAAAAAACCCGCGACCATACGGTGCGGGTTGAATTCCAATGTTCTGCGAACGGTTGGAGGAGACAGTTCCAAATATACGCCTCTTTATGTTGCGGCGCAATACCGTAGAACTACTTACTTCCTCCCTCTGTGGCGATAGAATTTTAGGCAACCTTTGTTGCGTTGCACATGATTTCAAGAAACTAGTTACGCCGGCAGCGCCAGGGTGAAGGTGCTGCCGTGGCCGAAATCGCTCTTGAAGAACAGCGAGCCGCCGATCAGGTTGGCCAGGTTCTGACACAGGTACAGGCCGAGGCCGGCGCCTTCGGCGTGCCGGGTCGAGGTCGAGTCCAGCTGCGAGAAGGCCTGGAACAGCTTGGCCTGGTCTTCCTCGCGGATGCCGGCGCCGCTGTCGGCCACCGAAAATTCGATGACGCTCTTGCCGCTGTCGCTGGTGCGCTCGGCCAGCGTGACGCGCACCGTGCCGGTTTCCGTGAACTTGATGGCGTTGTTGCCCAGGTTGAGCAGGATCTGCGTCAGCGCGCGGCGGTCGGTTTTCAGCACGATGGAAGGATTGGCCAGCTGGATCTCCAGCGCCAGGTTTTTTTGCACCGCCAGCGGCCGCAGCGTGTCGACCACGTCCTTGACCAGGTCCTGGCATTGCACGGTTTCCAGCTCCAGCGTCACCTTGCCCGCTTCGATCTTGGCCACGTCCAGGATGTCGTTGATCAGCGAGAGCAGGTGGCGTGCGCTGGTGCGGATGGTGTTGAGTTGCTTGTCCTGCTCCGTCGTCAGCGGGCCGGGCAGCTTCATCAGCAGCGCGCCGGTGAAGCCGATGATGGCGTTGAGCGGCGTGCGCAGTTCGTGCGACATATTGGCGATGAAGGCCGATTTCATGCGGCTGGCTTCGGCCAGCTCCAAGTTCTTCAGCGCGATTTCGCGGTTGATGGTTTCCAGCTCGCCGGCATGGTGGGCCAGGCGCATATTCAGTTCGATCACCTGGCGCTCGCGCGCCTGCAGCTCGGCGTTGACCTGCACCGCCTGCTCGTAGGTGGAGATCAAGAGGTCCAGGATTTGCTGGCGGTCGGCGTTGATGAAGTGCTTTTGCTCGCCCAGGTAGAGGGCGATGCCGATCTCCATGTTCTGGTTCTTGCGCAGCTTCTGGTTCATCAGCATGTGGCCGATGCGGTTGAGCAGATAGTCTTCCGCGTAGGGCTTGCGGATGAAGTTATCGGCGCCGCATTCGATACCGCGGATGATGTCCTTGGGGTCCATCAGCGACGTCACCAGGATCACCGGAATGTCGCGCAACTGGTCGTCGGCCTTGATGGCGCGGCACAGCTCGTAGCCGTCCATCTCCGGCATCACGATGTCCGACAGCACCAGGTGCGGCTTGCGCTCGCGGATCGCTTCCAGCGCCAGGCGTCCATTGGGCGCGACGCGCACGCCATAGCGCATGGACTGGATCAGGCGGCGCAGGCGTTCGGCCTGGGTGGGACTGTCTTCGACGATCAGTATTTCGATTTCATCGGGCTGTAATTCGTAGCTGGTGTCCACAGACCCCCTCCTGGTGCATAGTTAGCTGTACAGACTATATCGGATTCGCCACCGCAGGGGAAGTTTCCTGTCCCTGGAACGCGCCGGCGCGCCAGGTCAGCACCAGCGTGTCGCGGTGGCCCGCCGCGCCGTCGGCCGCCAGCGGCTGGATCGGCGTCGATTCATGGATGACGGTGGCGTCGTCGAGCAGCAGCATGGTCCACGGTTCGGTCATGGTGAAGCGCTTGCCGTTGGGGCCGTCGGCCTCGAACACGCGGGTTTCGCCGCCCTTGATGCCCTCGCGCGCGATCAGCAGCACGGCGACGAAATCGACGCCGTCGCGGTGCGCGCCTTCCGGCGTGGGGCGGCCGATGCCGTCGGCGGTGTCGATGCGGAACTGGTGCGCTTCAACGAACCACGGGCTGCTGGCGCCGCGCGCCTGGCTGCACAGCTGGCCGATGGAGGCGATCAGCGCCGGCCAGGCCGGCTGCGTGATGGTGGCCGGCTGCACCGGTTCAAACAAGCGGTTCATGCCCCCGTGCAGGGCGTTGTATTCGAGCGGCTGCCAGTGCGCGCGGTGCGCGGTCTGGGTCAGGTGGCGGCCGTCCTGCACGAAGCAGGAGTGGCGCCGGCGGCGGTAGCGGCCGCCGTCCTTGAGGTAATTGTCGAGTTCCAGCGCGTTCCAGCTCGGCACCAGGTCGTTGAGGGCGGCCAGCGGCACGCCGGCCAGCGCGGCCACGTCTTCGGGAGGCAGCAGGGCGTAGCCGTGTTGGCGCAGCGCGTCGGCCGCATCGGCCAGCGGAGTGTAGATAGGTGTGGTCATGGTGCGTAGAGTTTATTCAGCTAGTCGGCGGCGTTCATCAGGCTGGCGCGCAGCTCGTCGAGCTGGTGCTTCATGCCGACCACCTGGTCGAGCGTGCACTGGGTGGCTTGCAGGATGGAGGGCGGCAGCTTGGCGGCTTCGTGGCGCAGGGCGTCGCCGTGCGGCGTCAGCTTGATGATGACCTGGCGCTCGTCGCTGGCGGCGCGGGTGCGGGTCAGCAGTTCGGCCGCTTCCATGCGCTTGAGCAGGGGCGTCAGCGTGGCCGAATCGAGGAACAGGCGTTCGCCCACTTCCGAGACGGTCAGTTCGTTTTTTTCCCACAACACCATCATCACGAGGTATTGGGAGTAGGTCAGGCCGAGCCCGCGCAGCAGCTTGCGGTACAGCTTGTTCATCGCCAGCGAGGTCGAGTACAGGGCGAAGCACAGCTGGGCATCCAGCTGCGGCACGCCGGCAGTGGGAGTGTTGTTCGTGGTTTCCATGTGTTCAGTATAGATAGTGCGCTATATAATTGCAAGCAAGGCCCGAGAAAATAATTTTGGGGAGCAATTCCGCTCGGTTATGATGGTGGTGAGAACACACCGGGAGTGGCGCTAGATGAATGTCAAAAAGGCCATCGTACTAATTGTCGATGCAGCCACGGACCACCTGATCCTGATGAACGGCATGCTGGAGGATCAGTACGAAGTCCGGCTGGCCAACAGCGGCCGCGCGGCGCTGGAGATCATGCAGACCGTGCCGCGCCCGCATCTGGTGGTGGTGGATGCCGGACTGAACGACGTGGACGGCTACAGCGTGTGCCAGCAACTCAAATCCAGCCCGGACACCGCCGACATCCCCGTCATCCTGTTGCAGGCGGACGAGCAGCGCGCGCTCGACCTGTGCGCGGCCGACGTCGTGCCCAAGCCGGTCAACGCCAGTGTGTTGCGCGCACGCGTCGACACCCATCTGCAACTGCGCCACTCGCGCGAGCTGCTCAAGCAGCAGCGCAACCTGCTCGAACACGTGGTGGAAGAGGTCACGCTGGAATTGAGCCAGATGCTCGACGCCATGATCTGGGCCATGGCCTCGCTGGCCGAAACGCGCGAATACGAAACCGCCAACCACCTGCGCCGCGTGCAGCACTACATCGCCGCGCTGGGGCGCCAGCTGCAATCGCACAAGCGCTTCGAGGAAGAGCTGAGCGACGCCAACATCAAGGCCCTGTTCAAGGCCGCGCCGCTGCACGACATCGGCAAGGTGTCGATCCCGGACGCCATCCTGCTCAAGCCGGACCGCCTGACCGACGACGAATTCGAAATCATGAAGAAGCACACGGTGTATGGGCGCGACGCCATCGTCAACGTCGAGCACGCGCTGGGCTACACCAACACCTTCCTGCGCTATGCGCGCGAAATCGCCTACTCGCACCAGGAAAAATTCGACGGCTCGGGCTATCCGCAAGGCCTGGCCGGCGAGGCGATTCCGATGTCGGCACGCCTGATGGCGGTGGCCGACGTGTATGACGCCTTGATCTCCAAGCGCGTCTACAAGCCTGCGTTCACCCACGAAACGGCCATGGAGATGATACGGCAGGGAAGCGGCGAACACTTCGATCCCGATGTGGTGGACGCCATGCTGACGGTGGAAGAGGAGTTCATGGCCATCGCCAACCGTTACACCGACCCTGTCGGCTGACCATGCGCGGGCGCGGCTACCTGGCTTTCTTCGTCGGGATCTTTTTGACCGCATGGACCTGCTATTTCGTCATGGAGGAGCAGCAGAAGCTGCAGGTGCGCGCCGGCTTCCAGCGCGACACCGAAAAGGTGGCGCGCGATACGCAGACCCGCATGCAGGTCTACTTCGATTCGCTGCATGCCTTGAAGGGCATGTATGCCGTCAACGACCGCATCGACCGCCTGCAATTCCACCGCTTTGTCAATGAGCTCCGGATCGATCGGCGCTATCCCGGCTTCCAGGCCTTGCAGTTCGTGCGCGTGGTGCCGGCCGCCGGACTAGCCGCCTTTGCCGACGGCGTGCAGCGCGACACCAGCGTCGTGCCGGCCGGCTACCCGGACTTCCACGTGCACCCGGCCAGCCTGCGCCCGCTGCATTACATCATCGAATACACCGAGCCGCTGAAGGGCAACGAGAACGCCTTCGGCCTCGACCTGGGCGCGCTGCCGACGCATTTGAAAGCGCTGGAACTGGGACGCGACGGCGGCGAGATCGTCGCCACCGAGCCGATTACGCTGGTGCAGGACAAGAGCGGCGAGCCGGGTTTCGTGGCGCGCGCGCCGGTGTACCGTAACAACATGCCGCTGGAGACCACGGCGCAGCGGCGCGAGGCGCTGGTGGGCTTCGTGGCGGTGGTGTTCCGCATGAATACCTTGATGCGCGAGGTGATCGACGGCGCGCTGCTGGAACATCTGCACGTGCGCATCGAGGACGGCGGCTTCCAGAACGGCAAAGCGCCTGCGCCCGACGCCAACACCCTGCTGTATGACAGCGACGGCAAGGTGCAGTCGCATCAGACGCGTCTTGAGCCCATATCGGGGCTGAGCACCAGCACCGTGTTGCCGGTCGGCCAGCGCAACTGGGTCATCAAGTTCGAGGGACGCTCCGGCGCTCGCTACGGGCGCTCGCAACTGCCGGTGGTGCTCATCGCGGTGGGTGGCTTCATCATCAGTGGCCTGATCGCGCTGCTGCTGGTGGCGAACCGGCGCGAGTCGGATGCGCGCCATGGACTGGAGTTCAGCCTGAAGGAGCTGGAGCTGCATAAGAACAAGGTCGAAGAAGCGCGCAACGACCTGTCGCGCGTGGTGGCGACACTGAAGCAGGCGCAGACCAATCTGCAAACCTCGGAGAAAATGGCGTCGCTGGGGGCCTTGGTGGCCGGCGTGGCGCACGAACTGAATACCCCGATCGGCAACAGCCTGCTGACGGCCAGCGCGCTGGGCGACATGGTGCGCGACTTCGAGCAGCGCCTGAAGCAGGACGGCGGCCTGAAACGCTCGGCGCTGGAAGCGCACCTGAACGACGCGCGCAAGGCGTGCGACATCATGAACAGCTCATTGGTGCGGGCGGCGGACCTGATCACCTCCTTCAAGCAGGTGGCGGTGGACCAGGCCAGCGGCCAGCGGCGCCGCTTCCGCCTGGACGAAGTGTTGCACGATACGCTGGCGACCTACGCGTCGCAGCTGCGGCGCGCGGCTTGCACGGTCACGGTGGACGTGCCGGCCGACCTGGTGTGCGATTCCTATCCGGGCAGCGTGAGCCAGGTGCTCAGCAACTTGATCGGCAACGCGCTGCTGCACGGCTTCGACGGCCGTGAAAGCGGCACGCTGGACATCAGCGCGCGGCGCGAAGGGCCGGACCTGGTGGTGGTGCAAATGAAGGACAACGGCGTCGGCATGACCGAAGTGGTGCTGCACAAGATCTTCGATCCCTTCTTCACCACCAAGATGGGGCAGGGCGGCTCAGGCTTGGGGATGAACATCGTCTACAACATCGTCACCGGTGTCCTGAAAGGGAATATCCGGGTGGAGTCGGTGCCGGCGCAAGGCACTTGCGTGACGCTGGTGCTGCCGCTGCGGCTGGAGCAGGAAGCCCCGAACGTCCGAAGCCCGGTGTTTCAGGCGTAGCGCTGGCGCAGCAGGGCCAGCATGGCGACGTTCAGCTCCCATGCGTTCGACACTTCTTTTTGCGTATAGGGCAGCGTTTGCGTGTAGGGCGCGGGACCGAATTCCGGCGTCAGCGTCATGTGGCTTGCGCCTTCGGCGCGGCGCAGGCGGATCACTTCATCCCACCACGACAGATGCGCTTCCAGCGCCGCCTGCGATTCCGGCGCGCGGAAGTCGCCCACCTGCGGGCCTTGCGTGTGACCGACGCGGGCGTGGATGTGGCGCACGCGCGGCAGGGTGAGGGCCAGCGTTTCGGGCTGGTCTTCCAGCAGCGATTCGCAGACGCAGCACCAGTGCGACAGGTCGGCCGTCAGCTGCAGCGACGGCATCTGCTGCAAATAGGGCAGCAACAGCATCGGGTGGCCGCTGAAGCGGCTGCGGTGGATCTCATGATAGATCGGCACGCCGTGCTGGCGCGCGATGTCGTCGGCCAGTTCCAGCAGTTCGCGGTTTTGTTCCGACGTGAAGTAGTCCTTGCCGGTTTGCGAATTGACGTGCAACGGCCTGGCGGCGCAGGCGTTGTGCAGCAGCTCGGCCAGCGCGGCCTTGTGCGGCGCGAAGGTCGGGTGGAATACCGTTTCCCACTGCCCCACGATCAGGCCCAGGCCGGCGTCGGCGATCTGGCGGGTCCAGTCGTCGCGCTCTTTGGCGTCGAGCGGCAGCGACATTTCGATGCCGTCGAAACCGGCGGCTTTCACGCGTTCGATGAACACCGGCGCCGGCAGCTCGTTGTTGCCCCACTGGGCGGCGAAGATCTGGATGCGCATTACAGGAAACCTCGCGCCGGCAGTTTGTCGTCGCGCTGGATCCAGTTCTGCGGCGAATACGTGGTGGCGCCGTCGGTCACGTGCAGGGTGTAGGCGTGGCGCGACACGGCCGAGCGGTTCGGCGCGCTGTAGTGCGGCAGCAGGCCGTGGAAGCACACCAGGCTGCCGGCCTTGCATTCGAGCGGCACGGCGGTGCTGTTGTCGGGCCAGGGCAGGTCGCTGAGTTTTTCCATGCGCACGTCGTCGCCGTTGCGCAGGAAGCGCTCGCGCATCGGGCCGCGATGGCCGCCCGGCTCGGCCCACATGCAGCCGTTGTCCAGGGTGGCGTCTTCCAGCGCGAACCAGAAGGTGGTGACGCTGACCGGATCGGTGTCGAAATAGGTGGCGTCCTGGTGCCAGCGCACCTCGCCGCCGATGCCGGGCTGCTTGAAGATGTACATCGACTGCCACACGCGCGGATCGGACAGGCCGATTTCGCGCGCCAGTTCTTCCAGGCGGGCGTCGGCGGTGAAGGCGCGGAAGGCCGGGTCGAGGTCATGCATGGCGTGGCCGATCTTGTTGATCGACAGCGACTTGGCTTGTTTCAGCCGGCCGTCCGGGCCGAATGCTTCCTCTTCGAAGAAGCAGCGCACGGTGTTGTCGGAGCGGAGGAAATAATCGTCGGTGGTTTTTTCCTGCTCGATGGTGCTGAAGATGCCGGATTGGTCGGCTGGATCGAAATCGTTGACAATCTGCGCGGCGCGGGCACGCAGGGCGGCGATCTCTTCGGCGGTCTTGAAACCGGGGATGACGATAAAGCCATCGCGTTGATATTGTTGTTTTTGTGCTTCCGTCAGCATTTCCAGCTCCATTAGTGGATATTCGATGGATGCCATTCTACGGAGGCATGCCAGGCGCCACAATCGGCAAAAGGTTGACACATTGTCGCCAAATTGGAGACAATCAGGCCATGGACCAATTACGGGCAATGGAAATCTTCGTCGAAGTGGCAAGGCTGCGCAGCTTCAGCGAGGCCGGCCGCCGGCTGGGCCTGACGCGCGCCATGGTCAGCAAGCACATCCTGCAACTGGAGGAAAAGCTCGGCGCGCGCCTGCTGCACCGCTCCACGCGCGAGGTGAGTCTGACGGACGTGGGCCAGGCCTACCTTGCGCCCTGCACGGCGACGGTGGCGCAGGCACAGGAAGCGGCGCGGGTGGTGGCGCAGAGCGGCCACGAGCTGGCGGGGCCGCTGAGGATACAGGCACCGTCGAGTTTCGGCAGCGAGTGGCTGGCCGGCTCCCTGGCGCGCTTCGCGCTGCGGCATCCGTTGCTGGAGCCGATGCTGTTTGTGGACGATGCGCTGCTCGATCCGATCGAGCATGGTTTCGACCTGACGATACGGGTGGGCGGCATACCGGACGTGCACGCGCTGGCGATGCGCCCGCTGGCGCCATGCCGTGGCGTGTTGTGCGCCTCGCCGGACTACATTGCGCGGCACGGCATGCCGGCCACGCCGCAGGACCTGCTGCAGCACCGCTGCCTGCATTTCAGCCACCTGACCGACGGCACGCAATGGCGCTTCACGCGCGGCGACGAGCAGCAAACGGTGCGAGTGCCGGCGGCCTTCACCGCCAACAACGGCCTGGTGTTGCAGCAGGCGGCGCAGCAAGGCCTCGGCATCGTCTACAACACCACCTTCCTGGCGTGGCGCAGCCTGAAGGAGGGTACGCTGGTGCCGGTGCTGAGCGACTGGGAACTGCCGCTCAACCACCTGAGCGCCCTCTATCCCGCCAGCCGCCAACCCTCGCCGAAAGTGCGCGCCCTGATCGACTTCCTGGTCGACGAATACCAACCGGTCCCGCCATGGGACCAGGCCACGCCCTGATTCAGGCGATTTGCCAGGCGCCGTTTTGGTAGACGCGCTGGTCGTCGAGGTAGACGCCTTCGGTGACGGCGAAGACGTCGATGTGGTAGCGGGCGTCCTTGCGTTTGAACTGCGGCTTGGCGTAGACGCCGTGCTTGGCGCCCAGCGAGAGGTGGATGCCGCACATGCGCTCGTAGGTGCCGATGTCGTTCACCATGCAGTCGCGCGAGAAGGCGCGGTTCATGCCGAAGCCGAGTTCACGCAGCCAGACTTCGCCTTCGTGCTCGCGGATGATGGCCAGCATGTTGTCGAACTCCGGCGTGCTGTTTTCCACGCCCGTCACGCGGCCTTGCTCGACGATCAGCGTGACCGGCGTTTCTGGACGGTTGACCAGGAATTTTGTGTCGCCAAACACGAACACCCGCACGCGGCCACTCACCGCTTCCAGGTCGCGCGCTTCGGTGAAGACTTCGCCCAGCGGAAACTGGCCGCCGATGTTGTTCATGCCGCTGTAGTCGCCGATGTTGAGCTTGGCCGATTCGAACGGTGAAGCGAATACCAGCCGTTCGCCGTTGCCGCTGTCGACCACGCCGCTTTGCGCAGTGTCGATGCGCGCTTTCAGCGCGTGGCCGACGCCACGGTAGTAGGCCGGGTCGTAGGCCAGCGAGGCGATGTAGTGCAGCCCCTGCTCGCCCGGCATGCGCGACAGGTGCACATGCTCGATCACCTTCAGCCCGCGCTTGAACAATTCGATCCGGATGCGGTAGGCCTCCAGCCGGAAGCTGGTGGACTGGATCAGCACCACCAGGTCGCCGGCGTTCATGCGCGCGAAGATGGCCAGGATGTCGTCCGGCGTGGTGTCGTCGAAGTCGACGAACTGGGCGTCCGGCACGGCGCGGCGGTAGGCTTCGGTCAGCGCGCAATTGAGGTCGCTGCGGCCGTCGTGCACGATCAGCGCCGCATGCGGGGCGCGGTGCTCGATGGCGTAGGCCAGCGTGTCGCGCAGGTTGCGTTCGGCGGTGTCGACCGCGTGCTCGGGAATGGCGCCGAAACGCGAGGGGGAGGAGGTCATGGTGCGGCGGTGTCGGGGGTGTTATCGGGATCAGCCCGCATTATAAGGTAGTTGCCGGGCACGCCACGCCCTACGCCTATTCTCCTTGTATTGCTGGGGAGCGCGATATAGAATTAAAAAATAGCCTCGCAGCAACTCCAGGCAATAACAACAGGACGCAAGATGACCGTATTGATGGGACAGGATTTGCCGCTGGAACGACCGGATCTGACCGGGCGCGCAGCGTTGTTTGTGCCGACGGCGGCGATCAAGGGCGATGTGCTGGAGGCCGTGCGCATGGGCGCGGCGATCGTCGGCTATGGCAACCATGACCGCAGCTTGACCATTTACTACGAGAGCAACCGCTTCAACGAAGTCACCCTGGTGAAGTGGGAGCAAAAGGCGCGCAAGGCCTTCGAGCGCCTGGCCGAGAATCTGCCGACCGTCTCCAAGATGGTGAGCAAGCCTGAGAACTTCGAGCAGATCGGCTACATCAGCAGCAAAGGCATCCTGATCCGCCGCATGGAGAAGCTGATGACCTGGCTGGAAAAGTCCGACGCCCTCGATACCGCCCCCGCCTCCGAATCCATCGACTTCGCGCCACCGCCGCCGCCCAAGAAGATCGTCGCCGAATAAATCACGGCCTTCATAGCGTGCGCTGCGCAAGCGCGGCGCGCTGTATGCTCTTGGAAAGAACTCATTCTTTCAGGAGATTAATCATGATGATCCGTTATGTGGCAGTGGGCTTGACCGCGCTGGCCTTGCTGGGCGGTTGCCAGAAGAAGAGTGACCCCAGCGAAGCCGGTCCGGCGGAGCGTGCGGGCCGCAAGTTAGACCAGGCCACCGAACAGGCCGGACAGAAGCTCGATAACGCCACCCAGCAGGCCAGCCAGCAACTCAGCGACGCGGCCAAGGAAACCAGCCAGAAGCTCGATCAGGCCAGCGACAAGGCCGGCGAGAAGCTCAACGAGGCCACCAAGGAAGCGGGCCGCAAGCTGGAGCGCGCCGGCGAGAAGATGCAGACCGCCGCCGAGGAGCGCGAGGCAGCGAAGAAGTAAGCGGTGTCCATCAAAGCGCCACAAGGTGATATCGCCCTGTGGCGCTTTTTGCGTTTACCAGCTTACGAGAGACGACGGCGACGCATCGCCGCGCCGAGCAGGCCCAGGCCGCCCAGCAGCATCACGTAGGTGGATGGCTCCGGCACGGCCGCTACCGACAGGTGGAAGTCGTTTACCGTCGGCCACACATACTCGCTGTCCGTGTGGATCGAGCTTACCGTCACCGATACCATGTGCGCCGTCGACACGAAGCCATAGAAGGAATTGACCTGCGAATTGCTGATCTCGTAACTCAAGGTCGCGCCGGTGCTGTCGGTGCCGGTCACCAGCACCGAGTAGCCCGGTTGCGAGTAGCCGCCCATGTCGGAGGTGAAGAAAAAACCGCCGGCGCCCGCCACCTTGTTGCCGAAGCTATCGAAGATCAGCGCGTCGGAGTCATGGCTGGTGCTTAGCCACCACTCGCCGTCGTTGTCGCCCGCGACGTACATGTGCGGGTTCTTCGGCCCGGCGCTGACGTTGTAAGCATAATCGCCCGCAGTGCGTGCAAACGGCGAGTCGTGACGCGGGTCCCAGTAGTCGAGATCATCGAAGGTATCGACCCCGGTATTGCCCACGGCCGCAAGGTGGGCGGCCTGGCTCGCGTAACCAGTGAGTTCCGCCTGCGCCGTGGTAGCGGCAAACAGCAGGATGGCGGAAGCAAGGGTGGATCTGACGGAAATAAGCTTCATACACATAACTCCTGTAACAAAAGTTGAGGAATAGTTGGTTTTCATCGCTGAGTCTCAAATGTAGCTTCGTCACGACAGCCGCGCAACAAAAATATAAAATTTATATTATTTTTGCGCATTGCAGCACAAGGCTCTTGTATAAATGACGATGGGGATAGTGCGGACGTCAATCCGGCGGCCGCCGGATGGGGAAGGAATTGTGACTAGCGGTTAGTGGCCGTTCTTCTGGCCGGCCTGCTTGATCGAGACCACGTTGGTGTGCTCGGTCGGCGTGGTCGGGTGGCTGCCCGGATCGCCGCCCAGCACCACGCTGAGGTCGACGAAGCCGGCGCGCCAGGCGCGTTCCAGATCCTGCTCGATCGCTTCCATCGAGGTCAGATGGAAGTTCTCGAAGCCGCGCACGCCGTAGGCGCGGTTGCGGCCATGCGCCTTGGCCAGGTACAGCGCCATGTCGACCAGGTTGACCGCGCGCTCCCACGCCAGCGGCACGCCGTCCGGCACCAGCGGGAACGGCGAGAAGCCGACCGACACATTCACTGAAATCTCGTGCTCCTGGTATTTCAGCGATTGCGAGGAGATGCCCAGCAGGATGCGCCGCGCCACTTCATCGACGCCGTGGCGCGGGATCGCCGGCAGGAAGGCGAGGAATTCCTCGCCGCCCCAGCGCACGATCATGTCGGTTTCGCGCAGCGCCACGCGCAGGTTCTCGGCGATCATCTTCAGCACGGCGTCGCCGGCGGCGTGGCCGTAGTTGTCGTTGATGTGCTTGAAGTGGTCGACGTCCAGCAGGAATAGCGCGCCGACGATGTCGTCGGAACGCTTGTCGAGCGTGTTCATGCTGCGCATGAAGTCCTGGAAGTGGCGGCGGTTGTACAGCGACGTCAGCGGATCGAGCGTGGACTGCGCCTTCAGCTCCAGGTTCTTGACCTCCAGCTGCGCGTTGGCATGCCGCACCTTGCGGTACAACAGGCCGACCACGGCGGCGGCCAGCGCGAACACCAGGGCCAGCAGCCACCACACGCGCTGCTGCAGGCGGCGGTTGTCGATCTCCGCGCCCTTGACCTGGTTCTCGCGGCTGAGCAGTTCGATCTGGCGCTGCTTTTTCTCGGTCTCGTATTTTTCCTGCAGCTCCAGCACGGCCTGCTGGCGGCGCTTTTCAAACAGCTCGTCGGAGATGGCGCGCTCGCGGTGGTAGGCCGACACCGCGCCGCCCATGTCGCCGGCGCGCTCCAGCGCCTCGCCGTATTCGCGCAGGGCGGCCTGCAGGTCGGGCTTGTTGTTCTCCTGTTCGTAGCGCTTGATGCCGCGCTCGTACTGCTTTTTGCCGTCGGCCAGGCGGCCCATGCCGATGTAGGCCTGGCCCAGGTTCAGGTAGCCGGTGGCTTCCACCGATTTGTCGCCGGTCAGCTGGGTCGAGCGCAGCGACTCCTGGGCGTACTGCGCCGAGCGCGCATAGTCGTGCGCCTTCAGGTAGCTGTCCGACAGGTTCACCAGCGTGATGCCGACCATGCGTTCGGCGCCAAGCTTGCGCTCGATGTCCAGGCTTTGCAGCAGGGCGCGCAGGGCCCGTTGCGGCTGGCCGGAGTCGATCGCCAGCGCATATTCGGTGTTCTTGGCCATGGACATGCGGCCCGGCGATTTGAGTTTTTCCGTTTCGGCCAGCAGTTCTTCCAGCGTTTCCGAGGCGTTCTCGAATTCCTTCATCTGCACATGCAGCTTGGCCAGCGCGTTGAGCGCCGCCACCAGGCTCAGGGCGTCGCCGCCCGGTTCGCGGGCGATGTCCACCGCGTGCTGCAGCTTGAGCAGCGCGGCGGGGAAGTTGCCCTGTTCGGCGTAGCTTTGGCCGGCGGTGATGGTGGCCTGCACTTTGAGCTGGGTGTCGCCGGTGGTGTTGGCCAGCTTTTCGGCCTCGAACGCCAGGCGGTGGGCCGCTTCCACCTCGGCCTGCGCGAACAGCACGTAGGTCTTGGCCAGCATGCCCTTGGCGATGATGGCGTCGTCGTGCAGCGATTTGCCGAACGAGATCACCTGTTCGGCCGCCTCCAGGGCGACGTCGTTCTGGCCCAGGCGCATGCGCGTGGCGCTCATCTGGTTGAGGAATTCGGCGCGGGTGTAGGAGGGCGCGGCGTGCAGTTCGGGCTGCAGCTTTTGCAGCGCCACCAGTGCCTTGTCGGGCACGAAGCGGCTTTGCTCGCGGATGTCGAGGATGCGCTCGTCCAGCGTGGTTTGCGCCAGCGCGCATGCGGGCAGCAGTGCCAACGCGGCAGCTACAGCCATGGCGCGCCGCCTGCTCTGCCACCACCGATCATTTCTGATTCCTGCCAACTGGACGCCCCCGCGTATGCACCGCAATGTCTAGACAATTATATGCTTGTTGCAGGCGAGAAAGCCTTAACCCAGGCTAATTTTTGCCCAAAAACGCACATTTTTCAAGACATCGCCGCCCGTCAGGCCGCCAACTGTTGCAAAAGATATAGGCGTTGGTACAAGCCGCCGTCGATCTGCATCAGCTGTTCATGCGCACCGGTTTCGGCGATGCGGCCGTGATTCAGCACGATGATGCGGTTGGCGTCGCGGATGGTGGACAGGCGGTGGGCGATGGCGATCACCGTCACCTTACCGCGCAATTCATCCATCGCCACCTGCACGATCTGCTCGGTGGCCGAGTCGATGTGCGAGGTCGCTTCGTCCAGCAGCAGGATGCGCGGCGCCCCGGCCAGCGCGCGGGCGATGGCGATCAGCTGCTTCTGGCCCACCGACAGGCGCGAGCCGCCTTCGCCCAGCGGCGTGTCGTAGCCCTGTTCCAGCGCGGTGATGAAATCGTGGGCGTGGGCGGCGCGGGCGGCCGTTTCGATCTGCTGCTGCGTCAGGCCGCGGCCCATGTCGATGTTCTCGCGCGCCGAGGCGGCCAGCAGGAAGGGGTCTTGCGGCACCAGGCCGACTTCGGCGCGGAAGCGCTCGTTGTCGATGGCGTCCAGCGCCATGCCGTGCACCGTGATGCTGCCGTGCGGCGCTGGATAAAAGCGCAGCAGCAGCGACAGCAGGGTGGACTTGCCGCTGCCGGTGTGGCCGACGATGCCGACGAAGTCGCCCGGCGCGATGTCGAGCGAGAGGTCGTGCAGCACCGGCTGCCCTGCGTTGTAGGCGAAGCTGAGGTGGCGGATGGAGACGGCCGGCGCCTGCGGATCGGCGGCGGCGTCGCGTCCGGCCAGCTGCGCGTGTTCCTTGGCCGCGCCTTCGTCGAGCAGCGCGGCCACGCGGGCGGTGGCCACCACCGACTGCTGCAACTGGCTGAACTGCATGGTGATCTGGATCAGCGGTTCGATCACGCGCGCCAGGTAGCTGATGAAGGCGTACAGCACGCCGACTTCGGTGGCCGTCATCTCGCGCTGGCCGAACATGTAGATCACGGCGGCCAGCAGGATGATGTTGAACAGGTCGAGCGCGGGGCGCAGCAGCCAGGCATTGGCGCGCAGCTCGGCCAGGCGTGCCGTGTAGTGGTCCTGGTTGGTGGCGGCGAAGCGGCGGCCGAAACGCGTCTCGGCGTTGCTGGCCTGGAGCACGCTCATGCCGCCGATCGATTCGGCCACCTGGCCGTTGATCTCGCTGCGCAGCGCGCGGGCGCGGGTCACGGCCGGCGCGCTCCAGCGCTGGTACAGCCAGACGATCAGCAGCACCGCCGGCAGCAGGGCCAGCACGATCAGCATCAGGCGCCAGTCCAGCCAGGCCATGGCGCACATGGTGCCCACCAGGACGATGGTTGAATCGAGCATCACGAACAGTACCTGGATGTACAGGCTCTTGACCGCCTCGGTGTCGTTGGTCACGCGCGAGACCAGCTGGCCGGTGATGGCGCGGTCGAAGAAGGACATCGGCAGCAGCAGCACGTGGGTGTAGACCATCTCGCGCAGGCGCATCACCGAGCGCATGGCCAGGCCGGACAGGCGCACCAGCTGCAGGTAGCGCAGACCGCTGGCGATCCATCCTGTCAGCACCAGGCCGGCCAGCAGGCCCGCCATGCGCGGCCAATCGAGGTGGTGCGGCAGCAGATGCTCGTCGATCAGGGCTTTGCCCATGATGGGGCCGAGCACCTCAAGCAGCGCGGCCGCCATCAGCCACAGCACGGCCCACAACAGGTGATGCTGGTCGGGCAGGGCGGCGCGGCGCAGCAGCGCGAAAGCCTGCCGCATCTGGCCGGCGGTGGAGGTGTGTTCAAGCTTCATCGAGACTGGCTTCCAATTGTTGATAGCGCCACTGGCTGGCGTACCAGCCGTCCAGCGCAAGCAGTTGTTCGTGGCTGCCGGTTTCGGTGATGCGGCCCTCGCGCAGCACGATGATCACATCGGCGCTGACCACGGAGCTGAGGCGGTGACTGGCGATGACGGCGCTGCGGCCCTTGCGCGCCTGGCGCAGTTCTTCGAGGTGCTGCAGGATGCGCGTTTCGGTGCCGGTGTCGACGGCCGACAGGGCATCGTCGAGCAGCAGCAGGTCGTTGTCGGCCAACAGCGCGCGGGCGATGGCGACGCGCTGGCGCTGGCCGCCGGAGAGCGTGATGCCTTTTTCGCCGACCTCGGTGTCGTAGCCCTTCGGGAACAGCAGGATGTCGTCGTGGATGGCGGCCAGGTTGGCCGCATGCTCCACTTGCGCGCGGGTGGCGTCCGGGCGGGCCAGGGCGATATTGTCGGCGATCGAGGCGGAGAACAGGAAGGACTCCTGCGGCACCCAGCTGATGGCGGCGCGCAGGGCGTGCAGCTTGTATTGATCGAGCGCGTGGCCGCTCCACTGCACGCTGCCGTGTTGCGGCGTCAGTTGGCGCAGCAGCACGCGCAGCAGGGTGGACTTGCCGCTGCCGGTGGGGCCGACCAGGCCCAGGGTCTGGCCGGGCTTCAGCTCCAGCGTGATATCGCTGACGGCCGGCGTGCTTTGCGCGGCGTGGGCGTAGCTGACGCCGCGCAGGGACAGCGGGCCGGCGGGGACGGTGTTCAGCGTGCCGTAATCGTCGACCGCCAGCGGCGCATCGAGCATGGGCTGCAGGCGCTGCCAGGCGGCGCGTCCGCGTTCGATCAGCGACAGCACCCAACCGGCGGCGAACATCGGCCAGATCAACTGGCCCAGGTACATGGTGAAGGCGGTCAGCGAACCGATGGTCAGCTGATCGTGCCAGACCAGATAGCCGCCCAGGCCGAGCGTCAGGCCGCTGGCGGCGGTCAGTGTCAGGCCGACCGCCGGTTCATAGGCGGCCTCCCAGACCTGCGCGCGCAGGCTGGCATCGGAGGCTTTGGCGGCCAGCTCGGAAAACTGCTTGGCGCTGCGCTGTTCGAGGCCGAGCGCACGCAGGGTGCGCACGCCGGACAAGGTCTCCTGCACATGATCATTGAGGGCGCTGAAGCGCTTGAGCGAATCGGTGGAGGCGGTGTGGATATGGCCGGAGATATACCAGAACGCCCACGCCATCAACGGGAAGGGCAGCAGCGCGATGCAGGCCAGGCGCCAGTCGACGCCGAGCAGCATCACGCCGAGCACCATCACCAGGGTCAGGGCGCCGTCGAAGCCGGCCAGCATGGCTTCGCCGGCGGCCATCTCGATGGCGTCGATATCGTTGGTGGCCAGCGCCATCAGGTCGCCGGTGCGCTGGCGCTGGTAGAAGGCCGGGCCTTGCAGCGTCAGGCGCTCGTACAAACGGGTGCGCAGGGAGACGCCGAGCTTATAAGCGGCGCCGTACAGGATCTGGCGCCAGGCGACGCGCAGGAAATAGATGCCGATACCGATCAGTAGCAGCGAACCGATTTGCATCAGCAGCGCGTTGCCGGCCAGGGTATGGTTGGCCAGGCCGTCGATCATGGCGCCGACCTTGCGCGGCACCCAGATGGTCAGCACGGCCACGCCGGCGAGCATGGCGCCGGACAGGATATAGGCGCGGCTGTGCTGGCGGACAAAGCCGCCGATCAGCCGAGAGAGCTTGGACATGTTGCCTCAGAAAAGCGTGTAGCCCGCTAGGATAACATGCACCCAATTCGGGGTCAGTTCCGACATTCGGACACGAACCCAGCCCTAGCGACTGCTAGGGCTGGGTTCGTGTCCGAATGTCGGAACTGACCCCGAATGCTGACCCTGTTTATTTCTTTGGCTGGGCTGGCTTGGCTTTGGCGCTTGGCTTGGCGGGCTTGCTTTCCGGCGCCAGGGCGATCGGTTTCGGTGGCGGCGTTGGGAAGCTGGTCGGTTTTACGTCTGCCTTGACTTCGATGAAGCTGTCTTCTTCGGCGATCGGCGCGGCGACCGGCTTGGCTTTCGGGATTTTTGGCGCGGCTTCCACCGCCAGCGGTTCGTTGGCAGCTACTGCCGCGCTGACGGCGGCGGCCAGGACCGGTGGCGTCGCTTGGACCGGCATCGGCGCGGTTGGAATCGTCGGCTTGGTGGCGGCCAGTTCGGTCACTTGCTTGAGCGTGCTCTGTGCGCTCTGCAGCAACACGCCCTGGGCGGCCGAGGCGATGCTGTACAGCTCGCGGCTGTAGGCCAGCAGGCCTTCGATGCCGGACGGCTGCACCGCGTTGAGGGTGAACAGTTCCTTCGGGTCGGTGACGGTCAGCAGCTTCTTGGCGGCGGCCGAGGATTTTTCCACCGTGGCCTTGGTGGTGCTGAGGTTGAGCGCGATGACTTTCTCGGCGCTGCCGACGGCCGTGCTGGCCAGGGTGCTGAATAGCTGGAACTGCGCTTCAAGTTGCGATTTCGTGGCTGCGGAAAACTGTTCGGTGATCGAAGACATGGTTTCTCCTGAAATTATGATGCAACGCAATAAGTCCATTCTAGCGACGATTGTTTGGCTTGGAAAGTTATTTTTTCCACCATGACCGCCGGCGCGCTACATTCGAAATTAATGCAACGCAACAAGTGCTGCATTTTGATGAATCTGCCCTACAATGGTTTACTTTAGATCAACGGAGGTGCGGATGGATGTCGTGATACGCAACGCCAACCTGGCCGATGGGCGGCAGGGCGTCGATGTGGCCATCGAGCACGGGCGCATCGCCGCCGTCGGCCCGCGCCTGCCGCTGCAGGCGGCGCAGGAGATCGACGCCGGCGGCGATCTGCTGAGCACGCCCTTCGTCGATGCGCATTTCCACATGGACGCCACGCTCAGCTACGGCCTGCCGCGCGTGAACGCTTCCGGCACCCTGCTGGAGGGGATCGCGCTGTGGGGCGAGCTCAAGCCCGATTTGACCCAGCAGGCCCTGATTGAGCGCGCGCTCCAGTATTGCGACTGGGCGGTGGCGCGCGGCCTGCTGGCGATCCGCTCCCATGTCGACGTCTGCGACGACCGCCTGCTGGCGGTGGAGGCGCTGCTCGAAGTCAAGCGCATGGTGGCGCCTTACCTCGATCTGCAACTGGTGGCCTTTCCGCAGGACGGCGTGCTGCGCGCGCCCAACGCGCTCATCAACCTCAAGCGCGCCATCGTCATGGGCGTCGACGTGGTGGGCGGCATTCCGCACTTCGAGCGCACCATGGCCGAGGGCGCCGAGTCGGTGCGCATCCTGTGCGAGTACGCGGCCGACCAGGGCCTGATGGTGGACATGCATTGCGACGAGTCCGACGATCCGCTGTCGCGCCATATCGAAACGCTGGCCTACCAGAGCAACCGCCTCGGGCTGCACGGCCGCGTCACCGGCTCGCACCTGACGTCCATGCATTCGATGGACAACTATTACGTCAGCAAGCTGTTGCCGCTGATCCGCGAGGCCGGCGTGGCGGCGATCGCCAATCCGCTCATCAATATCACGCTGCAGGGCCGTCACGACAGCTATCCCAAGCGGCGCGGCATGACGCGCGTGCCGGAGATGCTGGCCGCCGGCATCCCGGTCGCCTTCGGCCACGATTGCGTGATGGACCCGTGGTACAGCCTGGGCTCGGGCGACATGCTGGAGGTGGCGCAGATGGGCTTGCACGTGGCGCAGATGACCGGCCAGGAGGCGATGCGCGATTGCTTCCGCGCCGTCACCAGCACCCCGGCCGCCATCCTCGGGCTGGAAGGCTACGGCATCGCGCCCGGCTGCCATGCCGACCTGGTGCTGCTGGACGCGGCCGACCCGGTCGAGGCGATCCGCCTGCGCGCCGCGCGCCGCCTGGTGATGCGGCGCGGCAAGGTCATCGCCGAGTCGCCGCGCGCCGTGGCCAGGCTGGCGCTGCCGGGACGGCCGCCGCAGACCGATTTCCGCCTGCGGCGCTAAGGCCGCGCCGCGCCGATGGTTGGCATTGTTCATCTGCTTGAATGACGGGATAGGAAAATTCCTATCAGATTCTCCAGAGGCAAATGATGAGCAACCATCCAACCCGCGGAGACACATGAGAAATTACTTGCGCACCCCTTGGAGACGGCTCACGCCGGGCCCGCGCCGTTTGCGCACCTACCTGATCTGGCTGACCTTGGCTTCATTTTTGCCGGCACTGCTGCTGGCGGTGTTTGCGGTCTGGCAAACCACCACTTCCTACCGCGAGGCCAGCGCCCAGCGCCTCACCGAAAGCGCCCGCACCCTGGCGCGCTCCTTTGAAAACGATTTTCTCAGCCGGGAACAACTGCTGCAGATGCTGGCCGCCGCCGCGCCCGACGGCCACCAGGACAATGCCACGCTGACGCGCTGGCTGAACCAGGCCGCGCCGGACACGGGCGCGCTGATGCGCTTCAGTGCCGCCGACCTGGCCGGCGCGCCGCTGCTGCCGTCCGGTGCGCCTCCGCTGGCGTTCCTGCGCGCGGCGCTGGCGTCGCCGTCCGGCGCCGGCAAGGCCAGCGTTTCCAATCTGTATTTCGCCGATGGCGTGCCGCAGGTGGCGTTCGCGCTGCCCGATCCGGATCTCGAAGGCCGCGCCGGCCGCCTGCTGGTGTTTGCGACGCGCCCGGACCGCCTGCTGCGGCTGGCGGGCCAGGCCGGCGCCAGCAGCACCAGCCTGCTGGTGGCCATCGTCGACGGCACCGGCCACATCGTGGCGCGCTCGCGCGACAACCAGCGCTACGTCGGCCGCCGCGTGCCCGATTGGGACACCTTGCTGCAGCTGGGCGCCGGGCAGCGCCTGTTCAATGCCCAGACCACCGAGGGGCCGCAGGTGATCTTCGCCTATGACGAGCTGATCGGCACGCCCGGCTGGGTGCTGGTGGTGGGGGAGCCGCTGGACGCCTTCAACGCGCGCTGGAAGCAGCCGCTGTGGCAACTGCTGATCGGCGGCGTGCCGATGCTGATCCTGGCGCTGGTGCTGGCCGCCTGGCTGGCGCGCCGCATCCTGCAGCCGGTGCGCTCGCTCGAACGCGACGCCCGCGCGGTGGCCGACCACGACGCGACGCAGCACGGGGCGCGCGAAGCGGCCCCCGAGGGGGCCGCCAGCGGGCTGTCGGCCCTGCCGCCGCTGCCGGCGCTGAGCGGCGGCGCGGTCACCCACATCCGCGAGTTCGAATCGATGCGCACCAGCATCGAGGCGGCCCAGGCCGCGCTGCACCAGCGCGCCGTGCAGGAGCGCGACACCCGCGTCGCCATCGCCCGCAGCGAGCTGCGCTACCGCACCCTGGCCCATGCCGGGGCGCTGGTGCTGTGGCGCGCCGAGGCCGGCGTGCGCCTGACCGCCGTGCTGGGTTGGCAGTCGCTGACCGGCGAGGTCGACGAGCTGGCGCTGGGCCGGCGCTGGCTGGAGCGGGTCCACGCCGACGACCGCAGCGCCTTGCTCGAGCGGCTCAACAGCGACACCCGCAACCTCGACATCGAATTCCGCATCGCCGACGCCACCCAGCTATGGCGCTGGGTGCGCGCGCGCGGTTCGCTGGTGCCGCCGTCGGGCGGCCATGCCGCCGAGTGGGTGGGCGTGCTGGAGGACGTGCACGAACGGCGCCAGGCCCAGGACCGCATCGCCTACATGGCCCAGCACGACGCGCTGACCGGCCTGCTGAACCGCGCGGCGCTGCAGCAGCGGCTGGAGGCGGCGGTGCAGCGCGCCGGACGTGGCGAGCCGAGCGCCGTGCTGTACCTCGACCTCGACCGCTTCAAGGAAGTCAACGACACGCTCGGCCACCCGGTCGGCGACGCCCTGCTGCGCGCGGTCACCAGGCGGCTGCAGCAGCATGTGCGCGACATCGACGTGGTGGCGCGGCTGGGCGGCGACGAGTTCGTGGTGATCTACACCATGATCACCTCGGAGGATGCGGTGGCCGTGATGGCGGGCCGGTTGGTGGAGGCGCTCGGCGCCCCCTACGTGCTGGGCGAGCACCAGGCCAATATCGGCGCCAGCGTCGGCATCGCGCTGATCACCAGCGGCAGCGACGACCCCGACCGCACCCTCAAGTGTGCCGACCTGGCGCTGTACCGCGCCAAGCAGGAAGGCCGCGGGCGCTATTATTTCTTCGACGAGGACATGGATGCCCGCTTGCAGCTGCGCAAAAAAATGGAGCAGCAGCTGCGTCGCGCGCTGGAACGCGACGAGTTCGAGCTGAGCTACCTGCAGCAGCGTCATCCACGGCTGCGTACCTTGGCCGGCATCGAGGCGCTGTTGCATTGGAAACACAGCGAGCACGGCCTGCTGCCGGCCGCCGATTTCGCCGCACTGGCCGACGAGAGCAAGCTCACGGCCGAGTTGTGCCAGTGGACGCTGCGGCGCGCCTGCCGCGACCTGAGCGGCCTGCCGCACTGCCCCAAGGTCAGCATCAACGTCAGCGCCAGCGTGCTGCGCTACGGCGACTTCGTGGGCATCGTGGCGCAGGCGCTGGAGGCCAGCGGGCTGGCGCCCGAGCGGCTGGAGCTGGCCGTCAACGAAAGCGTGTTCCTCGGCGATACGCAAAAGATCATGGCCACCCTGACCCGGGTGCGCAAGCTGGGCGTGCGCATCACCATGGACAACTTCGGCGCCGGCTATGCCTCGCTGCTCGGCCATCTGCGCGGCGGCCCGTTCGGCCAGCTCAAGTTCGGGCTGAAGCTGGCGAGCGAGCCGGGCCTGGTGGAGGAGTGGGATGCGGCGCAGCGCGCCGTGGCCGGCCTGTGCGCCAGCCTGGGGATCAAGGTGGCGGCGCGCGACGTCAACGACGAGGAACACCTGGCGGCGCTGGGGCTGGACCGCTACGAGGAAATCCAGGGCCGCATCTGCGGCGAGCCGGTGCCGGTGGCGCGGGTGGCGTAGCAAGCGAGCGCTGGACTTGCCGACTGAAATCCCCGACAATCGGATTTCATCCATCGCGCTGGAGCTGCTTTTGAAAGAAATCGCCATCCGCCCCGCCACGGAAGCCGACTTCGGCGCCATGTGGCAGATATTCCAGGAGCTGGTCGCCAGCGGCGACACCTATTATTTTGCCGCCGACACCAGCCGCGACGATTGCCACGCCTATTGGTTCGGTCCCGGCGTGCAGAGTTTTGTCGCCATCCACAACGGCGAGCGCCTGGTCGGCATGTACCGCCTGATGGCCAACCAGCGCGACCGTGGCGCCCACGTCGCCAACGCCTCCTTCATGGTCAGCCCGGCCGCGCAGGGCGTCGGCGTCGGCAAGCTGCTGGCCGGCGACTGCCTCGAGCGCGCCCGCGCCCAGGGCTACCTGGCGATGCAGTTCAACTACGTGGTCAGTTCGAATATGCCGGCCGTGTTGCTGTGGAAAAAGATGGGCTTTTCCATCGTCGGCACCTTGCCGCGCGCCTACCGTCATCAATACCTCGGCTATGTGGACGTCTATGTGATGTACCAGTTGCTGGAAGATCCCACCCATTGGCCCGACGCATGAAAATACTGGAAACCGAACGCCTTTCCCTTCGCACCATCAACGCCGACGACGCCCTGTTTTACTACGAACTGGTGAACGACCCCACCTGGCTGGAACATATCGGCGACAAGGGCATCCGCACCGTGGCCGAGGCGCGCGCCGCCATTCTGGACGGCCCCTGCGTGATGCAGCAGCGCCTCGGCCATTCGCTGTACGTGATGGAGCGCAAGAGCGACGGCCTGCCCTTGGGACTGTGCGGCCTGATCAAGCGCGACAGCCTGCCCGAGGTCGATATCGGCTACGCCATCCGCCCGGCGCATTTCGGCCAGGGTTACACCTACGAGGCCGCCGCCGCCGTGGTGGCCTATGCGCGCGACGTGCTGCGCCTGCCGCGCCTGATGGGCATTACCAATCCCGCCAATACGGTGTCGATCAATCTGCTGGCCAAGCTGGGCTTGACGTTTGTCGAGCACAAGGTGCTGCCGCCGGATGGCCGTCCTACCAATATTTACTGCCGCGAGTTGTTGCAGGTGTGAGAATTCGATAGAATTTTTTCTTCCTTCTATTGGCATTTGTTGGACGCGCGAGCATCATGAACAATAGTTCTTGCCAAGGGGGAAATGATGAAACTCGCCAATCTCAAGATCGGTGTGCGTTTGGGTTTGCTGGGGGTCTTCTTCTTCGTCGCGCTGGCTGTGGTCGCGACTTCCGGCTGGCGCGCGCTCGATAGCAGCAATTTGCGCAGCGCCGAGGCCTTGGCGCGCTCGGTCGCCATGAGCCAGGCCATCGACACGGCGCGCAGCGCCCAGGTCCTGTTCAAGATCCAGGTGCAGGAGTGGAAAAACATCCTGATACGCGGTAACGATCCGGCCCAGCTGGACAAGCACCGCGCCGCCTTTGTCAAAGGCGGCGAAAGCACCGTCGCCGAACTGAAGAGCCTGGACGCGCTGCTCGCTAAACTCAAGCTGAGCACGCCACTGGTCGACGCCGCCATCAAGACCCAGAACGACCTGATCGCGCGCTACATGGACGCGCTGAAGAAATACGATTCCGCCAATCCCGAAAGCGCGCACGTGGTCGATGCGCTGGTCAAGGGCATGGACCGCGAGCCGACCAAGAAGATCGACGATATCGTGGCCTACATCGGCAGCGAGGCCAAGCGCCTGACGGTGACCATGGAAGAGGAAAATAGCGCCGCCCACCGCTCGGCCATGCTGGCCATGGGCGGCACCCTGCTGGTGACCCTGGTGGTTGGCGTGGTGACGGTGGTCTGGCTGATCAAGAGCATCACCGGGCCGCTGGACGCGGCGGTGAGCGTGGCGCAGACCGTCGCCGGCGGCGACCTGAGCAGCGAGGTGCGGGTCGAAAGCACCGATGAAATCGGCGACCTGCTGGGCGCGCTCAAGCTCATGCAGACCAACCTCAGCAACATCGTCGGCAAGGTGCGCACCGGCACCGAGACCATCCACGGCGCCACGGTGGACATCGCCGCCGGCAACCTCGACCTGTCGGGCCGCACCGAGGAGCAGGCCAGTTCGCTGGAGGAAACGGCGGCGGCCATGGTGGAGCTGACCACCACCGTCCAGCAGAACAACCAGAACGCGGCCGAAGCCTGCCGACTGGCCGACAACGCTTCGCACGTGGCGGCCAAGGGCGGCGACGCGGTGGCGCAGATGGTGCGCACCATGGGTGAGATCAACGACAGCTCGCGCAAGATCGTCGACATCATCGCCGTGATCGACGGCATTGCTTTCCAGACCAATATCCTGGCCTTGAACGCGGCCGTGGAAGCGGCGCGCGCCGGCGAGCAGGGACGCGGCTTCGCCGTGGTGGCTTCCGAGGTGCGCAACCTGGCGCAGCGCTCGGCGGCGGCGGCCAAGGAGATCAAGGAGTTGATCGGCACATCGGTGGGCCGGGTGGAGGAGGGCAGCCGCCTGGTCGGCCAGGCCGGCGACACCATGAACGAGGTGGTGGCCAGCGTGCAGCGCGTGACCTCCATCATCGGCGAGATTTCGGTGGCCAGCGGCGAGCAGCGCGACGGCATCGAGCAGATCAGCATCGCCATCAGCCAGATGGACAGCGTGACGCAGCAGAACGCCGCGCTGGTGGAGCAGGCCGCCGCCGCCGCCGACGCCCTGCAGCAGCAGGCAGCCAGCCTGTCGGAGGCGGTCAGCATCTTCAAGCTGCAGAACCAGCCGGCCGCCGTGGCGGCACCGTCGCGCTCGCGCTCCTTGCAGCTGGCAGGCTGAGCTTTTGCCACAGGCCGTTTGATGCGCCTCAAACGGGCGCATGAACGGCCTGTTTTCACGTCCCCGATCTAATATCATCCCCTCTTTCGCAGTCCACCCGACGAAGAGGGACAGCATGAACAGCTTATGGCCGATAGCGGCCGGCTTGGCGCCATGTTTGCTGGCGCTGGCGGCCGGTCAATGGCAGGCGCGCGGCCTGCGTGCGCGTTGCGCGCAATTGCAGGCGGCGCTGGCGGCGCAGCGCGATACCGAGATGCGGCTGGACTTCATCGCCCACCACGACAGCCTGACCGGCCTGCCCAACCGCCTGCAGTTCCAGATTCAGCTGGAGCACGGCGTGGCCTACGCGCGCCGCCACGAGAGCCTGCTGGCGGTGCTGTTCGTCGACATCGACCATTTCAAGACCATCAACGACACGCTCGGGCACGACGCCGGCGACCAGGTGCTGGTGCAGTTCGCCCAGCGCCTGCGCCAGTGCGTGCGCGAGGTCGACACCGTGGCGCGGCAGGGCGGCGACGAATTCATCATCCTGCTGACGGAGCTGCGCAACGGCGCCGATGCGCAGCAGGTGGCGGAAAAAATCATGAAGGCGATCGCCGAGCCGTTCCTGATCAACGCGCAGCCGATGATGGTGGCCGCCAGCATCGGCGTGGCCGTGTATCCCGATGACGACGAGGATATCGAGACGCTGATCGAGAAGGCCGACCTGGCCATGTACGCCGTCAAGCAGCGCGGCAAGGGCGCCAGCCTGCGCTTCTTGCCCAGCATGCAGGCCAAGGCGTATTCCGCGCTGATCCTGGAGACGGCGCTGCGCCACGCGCAGGCGCACGATGAGTTCATCCTCACCTACCAGCCCAAGCTCGATCTGCGGCGGCAGCAGATCACCGGCGTCAAGGCGCTGCTGCGCTGGAAGCATCCGGAACTGGGGCTGGTGATGCCGCTGGACTTCCTGCCGGTGCTGGAGCAGAGCGCGTTGATCCTGCCTGTGGGCGCGTGGGTGATGACGACCGCGATGGTGCAGGCCCGCCAATGGCTCGATCGTGGCCATGTGCTGACGGTGGCCGTGCATTTGTCGCCGCGCCAGTTCTTCCACAAGGAGATCGTGCAGGTGTTCACCGCCGCGCTGGAGAAGGCTGGCCTGCCTGGCCGCAGCATCGAGCTGGAAATCCCGGAGGCGGTGCTGATCGATAAGAGCCAGGGCGCGGAAGAGGTGCTGCAGCAGTTCAGGCAGCTGGGCGTGCGCATCGCGGTCAGCGATTTCGGCACCGGCTACGCCTCGCTGAATTACCTGCGGCGCTATTCGGTGGATGTGGTGAAGATCGACAAGTCCTTCGTCGACGATTTGTCGCGTGGCGGGGCGATGGTGCGCGCCATCATCGAGATGGCGCATACGCTCAATATGCGGGTGATCGCCGCCGGCGTGGAAACCGGCGAGCAGTTGGCGCAGCTGTCGGCGATGGGCTGCGACGAAGTGTTCGGCTTCTGCCTCAGCGCGCCGGTGTCGCCGCAGGAGGTGGAGGCGTTGCTGGCCGGGCGCCGGCAACGCCTGGCGGCGCCTATTTCCTGAAGAACCAGGTCAGCGGCCTGTCCACCCGCGCCGACCACGATTTTTCATTGTGGCTGCCGCCTTCCGCTTCGTAGTACAGCAGGTCCTGGCCGGGCTGGTAGCCTTGCGCCAGCATGGCTTCGCGCATCTTGCGCGTGTCGCTGATGCCATCGCCGTCGGTGCCGGCATCGATGTAGAACTTCACCGGCTGGCGCGCCGGCACGTTCTTGATGAAGGCCTGCTCGTTCCACCAGAAGGAGCTCGATACGCCGCCGGCCATGGAGAACACCTGCGGATATTTCTGCGCGATGTACACCGAAGCGATGCCGCCCAGCGAGGAGCCCATGATGGCGGTGTGCTCGCGTTCTTTCATGGTGCGCAGGTTGGCGTCGGCCCAGGGCTTGACGGTGTCGACGATGAAGGCCGCGTAGGCGTCGATCTTGCCGCCGCCGTGCTTGGGATCGCAGCACGGCGTGTATTCGCCGATGCGGTCGTCCGTGTTGTCGATGCCGACCACGATGGCCGGTTCGATGGCGCCGGTGGCGATCAGCTTGTCCATGGCCGTGCCGATTTCCCAGGCCGTGCCGAAGGCGGCGGTCTTGGGATCGAACAGGTTCTGGCCGTCGTGCATGTACAGTACCGGGAAGCGGCGCTGCGGCTCGGCGTCGTAACCGGGCGGCAGGTAGATGCGCAGCTTGCGGCTGTTGTTCAGCTGCGGCGATGCGAACTGCTCGACGATGCGCAGCGTGCCGGCGGCGACGGCGTTGGTTGGTGCGTCACTGGCGGGCACCGGCATCACGCGCACGCCGTGGATGTCGAACTTGTTGGACGGGCCTTTGACGCCGCCCGCATCGCTGTAAGTGGCGTTGTTCTTCATGTAGCTCATGTTGTAGAAGTCGCTCAGCTGCAGCTTGTAGCTGCCCGGCTTGAGTTTCGCGCGCAAGGGCGTGGAGTACTTGGCGCCTTCCTCGGCCGGCGAGTGCGGCATCTGCAGCACGCCGTTGGCGACGATGTTGCCGGCGCCGTCCTTCAGCACCGCCCATTTGACGCCGCCGCTGACGCCGAGGTTGATCTGGTGCGCGGTGTTGCGGTATTTGATCTGCAGCGCGTAGCTGCCTTCGCGCTCCACCTTGAATTCCTGCGCGAAGATGTCGGACGGCGATGCGCCGAAGTCGACGCGGGCCACCGAGATTTCCTCGCCCGCGTTCAGGCACGCCGGCATGCTGTGGTGACTGCGGTTGCCGGAGCTGGCATATACCGCTTCCACCGCGTAGCACAGGTTGGCGGTAGCGCCCGAAGCTGCGCCGGCGCTGCGGTCGGCCCACTGCGTTGCAGTGATGCGCGGTCCCACCAGCTGGCCGTTGCGGTAGATGTTGTACACCACGCCCTTGGCGGTGGCCTGTGCATCCGCTGGCGCGATCTGCAGCGTTGGCAAGCCATAGACGCCGCGTTCGAGCTTGACGATACGCGGCTCGGCCGGCGCATACACGGCGGCGTCCTGCACCAGCGGCTTGGCGCTGACGTTGCGCTTGGCCTGCTGGCCAAGCAGCAGCTTGCCGAGGCGAATATCGATCTTGTTATCGTCGCCCAGCGCATCCCACGCCAGCGTGGCGCTGGCTGGCTTGCCGTTCAGCGTGACGCCATCGACCGCGTAGGAGCCATCGCCCTTGGGGGTAGCGGCGGCGGGTAGCAGCACGCGCACCTGCAGGCGCTTGCCGCGTACCGTCAGGTTGTTGAGCGTGATCGCATCGCTGCCGGCGAAGGTATCGCGTCGCAGTTTGGCGGTGATGAAAGGCTTGAGTGCGATGCCGTCGTTGGTGGTCTGCACGCCGAATACGCTGCCGACCACCATGCCGAGATAACCGCCCACGGACCACAGCTGGCGGCGCGAATTGACCACCGGTCCACTGAGCTTGCCGTCTTCAAAGGTCGGCTGGCCGGACAGCCATTCGAGGTTCTCCATGTTGGACAGGTTGGTGGCGGCGCCGCGCATCAGCGTGGAATAGGCGGCATCGGCCACGGCGACGTTGCCGCCGATGGCTGCTGCCTTCAGGCCGTAGGCCGTCACGAACGGCCAGATGGCGCGGTTGTGATACACGGCGGTGTTGGACTGCTGCGGATAGATCACCGGCGCACCCAGCGGCCCATGCGGATAGTGCTCGAGGATGCTCTGCGCCTGGCGCTGGTCGGCGATGCCGGTGACGATGGCCAGCGATTGGCCCAGCCAGTCGTACTTGTACATGGCCGCGCCGTCGAAGTGGCCGGCGGTGACGCTGCTGTACATACCGCTGTCGGCTTGCCAGAAGCGCTGGTTGATGGCGGTCCTCAGGTCGGCGGCCCAGCCGGCGTAACGCGCCGCCAGCCTGGCGTCGCCCTGTTCGCCGGCCAATTGCGCGGCCAGCGTCAGCGCCTTGTAGTGGGCGGCGTTGGTGGACAGCGCCTTGGAGGTTGCCATGTGCGACAGCTCGTTCGGCATCCACGCGGCGTAGCTTTGTTCGCGCCAATCGAGGAAGGATTCTTCGCCGTTGTACAAGCCGTCGGCGGCGTCCCAGATGGCGAGGCGGTCGTTCTCCAGCGTGTTGCTCAATGCGTGCAGGGCTTTCTTGGCGAAGGCGGCGCGCTGCTCGGGTGGCAGGGCTTTCAGCGCCTCGTCGGCGCCGAAGGCCCAGCTCACGCGGTCGGTGCTGACCGGCCAGCTGCCGCCGCTGCCGGTGTCCTGCACGATCTGGTAACCGTCGCCGACGGCGTGCAGACCGGCGCTCACGCCTTCGCGGTAGCCGGCCAGCTTGAATTCCAGCGAATTGCGCGTGCGCTGCGGGTCCAGCATGCCGAGGCCGAGCGAGGCGGCGTAGGACAAGTCGCGGGTCCAGACGTAGTGCCACAACTCGCCGGTTTCGAAGCACTCGCACGGGATGGCGTTGCCGCCGTTGTAGCTGCCGTCGCGGATTTCGTCGACCGAGTCCAGTTTCATCTCATTGCCGGCCAGGGCGAACAGGGCGTCGAAGGCCAGGTTGCCGCTGCGGACGGTCGGCAGCGATGCGGATTCCGCGTAGCCGACTTCCTGCTTGCCGCCTTCGCGCACGCGCATGGTGGTCGATTGCGTGTAGCTGCGCAGCGCGGCGCCGGCGTCCGGCGTGGCGTAGCGTACCAGTTCCTGCTTGCCGTCCCAGGTTGAATACGCGGCCGTGGCGGAATTGGCCGGGGCGGCGGCTGCGTTGGCGGTTACCGCTAGCATTGCCATCAGCGTTGCGCCATGCAGCGCGGGAAGGTGCTTCTTCATTCGATCTCCAATATCAGCGCGGAACTCGCTGGCAGTTTAACTTGTCCATCCAGCGACACGCGCTGGCCGCTGATCACGTCCACGCCGGCGCGCGCGCCGTTCAGCATCTCATGGAAGCGCGCGGTCGGCAGCGTGGTGTCGGTCGTATTCTTGTTCAGGGCCACCATCACCTTCTTGCCGCCGCCGTAGCGGAAGTAAACGTAGATGCCTTTTTCCGGCCCGTAGTGCATCAGCTTACCGCTGTGGATGACGGTGGCGCTCTTGCGCCAGTTGAGCAGCTTGCGGATGTAGGCCTGCGCGTCGGCCTGCTGCGGCGTCAGTCCGGCGCCGGTGAAGGCGTTGATCTTGTCGCCGCTCCAGCCGCCGGGGAAGTCCTGACGGTAGGAGGCGTCGTCGCGTTCCTTGGTGGCGCTGGTCATCTGGATCTCGGTGCCCGAGTAGAACTGTGGAATGCGCGGCATGGTCGATACGAAGGCGATCGCGATGCGGAACAAGCCCTGGTCCGCATCGAGCGCGCTGTAGATGCGCGACAGGTCGTGGTTGCCCTCGAACAGAACCAGGTTCTTCGCGTCCGCGTAGAGGTAGTCCTGCGACACCATTTCATACAGCGTGTTCAAACCCTGCTCGGGCGTCTCAGGCGCCAGCAGCGCGCGGCGCAGGGCGTCGTTGAGCGGGAAGTCCATCATGCTCGGCATGTGCGAGACGTAGCCGTCGAAGTTCTGCTTGCCGCGCTGCCAGTGCGCCACCACCGGCACCAGCGGGCTCCATTCCTCGCCCACCAGGTTCAGTTGCGGATACTCGGCCATCACCGCGCCCGACCAGCGGCTCAGGAAGGCGGTATCCGAGTAGCCGTAGGTGTCGACGCGCAGGCCCGAGAGGCCGGCGTACTCGATCCACCAGATGCTGTTCTGGATCATGTAGTTGGCGACGTAGGGATTGGCCTGGTTCAGGTCCGGCATGGCCGGCGAGAACCAGCCCTGCGTGAAGTTGCGCTTGTCCTCTTCCGATGCATACGGGTCCTGCACCGCCACGCGGTGGTGCGCGGTCGGCACGTGCTTGCCCTGGTAGGTCAGCCAGTCGGTCATCGGCATGTCCTGCAGCCACCAATGCTTGCCGCCGATGTGGTTGAGCACCACGTCCTGGATCACGCCGATGCCCTTGGCGCGCGCCTGCGCCGACAGCTTGCGGTAACCCTCGTTGCTGCCGTAGCGCGGATCGATGCGGTAATGGTCGGTGGTGGCGTAGCCGTGGTAGGAGTAGGCCGGCATATTCGATTCCAGCAGCGGCGTGGACCACAGCTGGGTGAAGCCCAAGCCCGCCACGTAGTCGAGATGGTCGGCTATGCCCTGGATATCGCCGCCATGCCGGCCGCCGCCTTTGGCGCGGTCAAGCTTGTCGGTGTAGCCGTTGACGCTGTCGTTGGATGGATCGCCGTTGGCGAAGCGGTCCGGCATGACTTGATAAATGACGTCGCTGGTGTTGAAGCCGGCGCGCTGCGCCGAGCCTGGCGCGCGCGCCTGCAGGTCGTAGCTGTAGCGGATGCTTTGCGCCCCGCGCTGGAACTGCAGCGCCAGCTTGCCCGGGGCGGCGTCCGGCGCGATGTCGAGGTCGATGAACAGGTAATTGCGGTTCGGCACGCGCGAGACGGCGGCGATGCGCACGCCGGGATAGCTGAGCGCTGGCTCCAGGTCGGCGATCTGCGGCCCGTGCACCATCAGTTGCAGCTTGCCGTTGTGCATGCCGGTCCACCAGGAGGGCGGCTCCATGTGGTCGATGCGGTAATTTTGCGACGCGGCGCCGGCGATGGCCGGCAACAGGGCGGCGCATAGCGCAGCCAGCAGGGTTTTGGTCATTTTGTCTCCAAAAGGTAGTCGTACTACAGACTCGTATTTTTAATGCTGTCGAGCTTAATGTATTGATTTTACGAGAGAATACTCTGAAAGTCCTGCCGTATCAAACTATCTCAAATGGCCGGAATTGAGTCCGAATACAACAATCTTGTCATTTTCCTCCATTTTGCGTTTCAGCACGGAAAGTTGCGCATATCTGCGGCGTTCCGGGGCGGCAGAGCTTGCTGATTCGCCACAAAAATAGCCTGTTTTTGCTTGTTTCGTGTAGTTCTACTACAAGTCGGGCTAGCTGATCCTGTAGCCGAAATACAACGTGAACGGGCTTATCGTGGGGCGTGGCGCGTAGATAGCGCCTTGTAATCCGTAGTGGGCGGGAAGTTTCATTGACATCGAATCTAGTTTTAGTACAAAATTCTTCCTAGAACGTCTTTAGAACGTTGAATTTCCTTGGATCCCGTGTAGTTGCAGTTTTGCGGGACTTATATTTGTGTCATGAGAGGGGACATTAAATGAATTTCTTCGCAAGTACGCGCAGCCACACTGCATTCCCGTTGAAACCAGTTGCCGCAGGTTGCGCACTGTTGTTCGCCGCCGCCACCGCGCCGGTATACGCACAATCCGCTAGCGGCGAGGCCGCTTCGGCCGATGAGCCGAAAGTCATGTCGGTGACCGTGGCCGGTATCCGCCGCGGTATCGAAGACGCGATCTCGATCAAGAAAGACTCGAGCTCGATCGTTGAAGCCATTTCCGCCGAAGACATCGGCAAGCTGCCGGACGCCTCGATCGCCGAATCGATCTCGCGCCTGCCAGGCCTGGCCGCCCAGCGCGTCGCCGGCCGTGCGCAAGTGATCTCGGTGCGTGGTCTGTCCCCGGACTTCTCGACCACCCTGCTGAACGGCCGCGAGCAAGTCTCGACCGGCGACAACCGCAGCGTGGAATTCGACCAGTACCCATCGGAACTGATCAGCGGCGTCACCATCTACAAAACCCCGGACGCCGGTCTGGTGGGCCAGGGCCTGTCGGGCACCATCGACATGCAGACCGTGCGTCCGCTGGCCTTCAGCAGCCGCGCCGTGGCACTGAACGTCCGTGGCGAGAAGAACTCGCTGGGCAAGATCGCCGACGCCAAGTCGACCGGCAACCGCTTCAGCGCCAGCTACATCGACCAGTTCGCCAACCGCACCATCGGTATCGCGCTGGGCTTCGCCCACCTGGAATCGCCAGTGCTGGACAATGAAACCGGCCTGTACGAGCCGTGGAAAAAGGATGGCCGCCCAGGCGTGCCAGCCGGCACCTACATCATGGACGGCATCAAGGCCGTCGCCCGCAGCGGCGTGAGCAAGCGCGACGGCTTCATGGGCGTGCTGCAATACCGTCCTAACAAGCAGTGGACCAGTATCGTCGACGTCTACGCGTCCGAGTTCCGCCGCGAAGAAACCGCCAACCAGATCGAGATCAACCTGGGCGGCTGGAACGGCAACAACACCCCGGCCTTCGGCTACACCAACGTCAACGTGCAGTCCGGCGCCCTGGCCAGCGCCACCGCCAACGGCGTGTACCCGCTGGTGCGCGGCATGTACAACGACCGCAAGGACAAGATCCACGCCCTGGGTTGGAGCAACACCCTGAAGCTGTCGGACTGGACCCTGTTCGCCGACATCAACTACTCGAAAGCCAAGCGTAACGAACTGAGCCTGGAAAACAATGCGCAGCTGGGCAACGGCCGCGGCACCAACGACGGCGCCGGCAATGCTTACCTGGACACCGCCAAGCTGACCTTCAACACCGGCACCTATTCGAGCATCGGCCTGGGCCGCGACTACAGCAACCCGGCCACGCTGTTTATCGGCCCGACCATCTACGGTTCCGGCTACGGCAAGACGCCGCGCGTGGAAGACGAGCTGAAAGGCTTCAAGCTGGTGGCCACCGCCCCGGTACCGGCCGCGCTGGAGAAATTCGTGTCGAGCATCGACGCCGGCGTCAACTATGCCGACCGCAGCAAGCAGAAGCGTCAGCCTGAAGGCAACATCAACCTGAAGGGCACCGATCCGGTCAGCCTGAACAACGGCTTCCTGTTTGGCTCGGCCGACCTGGGCTTCGCCGGCGTCGGTACGATCCCGACCTGGAACGTGCCAGCGATGGTGTCGAAGTTCATGACCTTCAATCCGACCGATACCGAGAGCTACCTGATCTCCAAGGCCTGGGACGTGAACGAGAAGATCACCACCACCTTCATCAAGGCTAACCTGGAAGCGGAACTGGGTGATGTGACCATGCGCGGTAACGTTGGTATCCAGGCGCAGCACACCGACCAGTCGTCGGACGCCAACTACTACGACGGCACGGCGCCTGCCGGCCAGCAGGTCAAGCCTGTGCATGACGGCAAGAAGTACACCGACTACCTGCCAAGCATGAACCTGTCGTTCCAGTTCGACGGCCAGCAGACCCTGCGTCTGGCGGCAGCCAAGCAGATCGCGCGTCCACGCGTCGACCAGCTGCGCTCCGCACTGGACTTCGGCGTGTCCGACACCACCTTCAAACCGGGCGGCAGCGGCGGCAACGCCAAGCTGGATCCATGGCGCGCGAATGCTTTCGACGTCTCGTATGAAAAATACTTCGACAAGAAAGCCTACGTGGCACTGGCCGGCTTCTACAAAAAGCTGAACACCTACATCTACACCCAGACCAAGGATTACGATTTCTCGAAATTCATTCCTGGCACCAAGGCCAAGTTCACCAACGGTGACTACTCGGCGCCGTACAACGGCAACGGCGGCACGCTGAAAGGCGCGGAACTGTCGGCATCGCTGCCGCTGAACCTGCTGACCAAGTCGCTCGACGGTTTCGGCGTGCAGGCCAGCCACACCTACAGCGACAGCTCGATCTCGATCGAAGACCCAAGCGGCAGCATCGGCTCCAAGATCCCGCTGCCAGGTCTGTCGAAGCACACCACCAACCTGACGGTGTACTTCGAAAAGAACGGCTTCGAGACCCGCATCAACCAGCGTCGTCGTTCGGACTTCGTGGGTGAGATCGGCAACTTCAACGGCGAGCGCAGCCTGCGCTACGTGGTTGGCGAAAACGTGGTGGACTTCCAGGTGGGCTACAGCTTCAGCGAAGGCGCACTGAAGGGCATGGGCGTGGTACTGCAGGTCAACAACCTGACCAATACCGCCTACGAAACCTACACCGGCACCGCCAACCAGCAGCTGGAATACCAGAAGTACGGCCGCACCATCCTGGCCGGCGTGAACTACAAGTTCTAAGCTGACTTAGCGGCAAACAAGAATGGCGTCCCTCGGGACGCCATTTT
This sequence comes from Duganella paludis, assembly GCF_054461335.1. Lineage (NCBI taxonomy): Bacteria > Pseudomonadati > Pseudomonadota > Betaproteobacteria > Burkholderiales > Oxalobacteraceae > Duganella > Duganella paludis. The sequence goes on along the minus strand of NZ_CM136922.1, from coordinate 1,756,279 downwards.
TTTTGCCGCTACAATGGACGTGCCGTCAAAAAAACAGGAGACCACCGAATGCGTTTATACCGTTTGCTTTTGCCGCTCTTTCTGGCCCATGCCGCCCATGTCGCACGTGCCACCGATTGGCCGATGTTCATGGGTGGTCCGCAGCACGCGGGCATGGCGGTTGCCGATGCCGCCGACACGGCGTTCGAGAAACTGGCGCCGGCATGGCAGTTCCGCGTCGAGGGCAATATCAGCGCCTCGCCGGTGGCGGTGGGGACGCAGCTGTTTGCGGCGTCCGAAAACGGCAACCTGTATGCGCTGGATCTGGATGGGCGGCGGCTGCAGTGGTTGTTCCACGCACGCGGCGGCATTGGCTCCACGCCAGCCGTCGCCGATGGCGTGGTCTACTTCCTCGGCCGCGATGGCCGCCTGCAGGCGCTGGAGGCGGCCAGCGGCAAACCGCTATGGTTGTTCCGCACGCAGGGCGAAGTACAGTTCTCCGCGCATGGCCTGTACGGACAGCCGGCGGAGCAGGAGTTGCCACCCGATCCCTGGGACCTGTACCTGTCTTCGCCGCTGGTCCACGGCGGCAAGGTGTACTTCGGCAGCAGCGATGAACGCGTCTATGCGCTGGACGCGCGCAGCGGCAAGCTGCTGTGGGCCTACAAGACGGGTGGCGTGGTGCATTCCTCTCCCGCGCTGAGCGGCAAGAACATCATCGTCGGCAGCTGGGACGGCGCGGTCTATGCGCTGGATGCGGAAACCGGCGAACAGCGCTGGCGCGTGCAGACCGAAACCGAGCAAAAGCAGAGCATCATGCTGGGCATACAGGCGTCGCCGACGGTCGATGGCGACACGGTGTATGTCGGCTCGCGCGACGGCTACTTCTATGCGCTGGACGCCGGCAGCGGCAAGCAGAGATGGCGTTGGAGCGCAAAAGGGTCGTGGGTGGTGGGGACGGCGGCGGTGGACCGCGACAGCGTCTACTTCGGCACTTCGGACACCGGCGTGGTGGTGGCGCTGGACAAGGCCACCGGCAAGGAGCGCTATCAGTACGACAGCAAGGTGTGGACCTTTGCCTCACCGCTGCGCGTGGGAACGGCGCTCATCGGCGCCAATATGAAAGGCGAAGCCTTCGTGCTGGATGCGGCGAGCGGCAAGCAGCGCTGGCACTACCAAACGGAGGAAAGCCGGCGCGACGCCAGCGGCATCCTGGACCAGGCCAACGGAAAATTCGACAACGCCCGCATGTTCACTGCGGAGCCGCATACCCTGTACTCGGCGATGGAACACGTCAAGCGGCTGGGCGCTTTCGCCGCTTCGCCATTGTGGCACCGTGGCCAGCTGGTGCTGGCCACGGCGGATGGACGCCTGCTGTTCTTCAGCGCGCCCAGGTAAGGCTTACTTCTTCTCGGCCGCTGCGAATGCCGCGTTCTGCTGATCGAGCCAGGTCTTCAGCGGTGCGAAGTATTCGATCAGCGCGTTGCCGTCGATTTTGTCTTCGCCCGAGATGGCTTTCAGCGCTTCCGGCCATGGCTTGCTGGCGCCCAGTTCCAGCATCTGTTGCAGCTTGGCGCCGGCCTTGGCGTTGCCGTACACGGAACAGCGGTTCAGCGGGCCGCTGTAGCCGGCCTCGCGGCACAGCGCGCGGTGGAACTGGAACTGCAGCATGTCGGCCAGGAAGTAGCGCGAGTACGGCACGTCGGCCGCCACGTGGTACTTGGCGCCGGCGTCGAAACCGGTGGCGTCGATGCCGGCCAGCGGACGTTTCATGCCCATGTACTGCTCGCGCAGCTGCCACCAGCTCTTGTCGTAGTCGGCCGGCTTGGTCTTGCCCGAGTAGACGTCCCAGCGCCATTTGTCGACCGAGTAGGCGAACGGCAGGATCGCCACCTTGCTCAGCGCGCGTTCCAGCAGTTGCGGGATGTCGGCGTTGACGTCCGGCTCCTGGTCCATCAGGCCGATCTTCTTCAGGTAGCCTGGCGTGATCGACAGCGCCACGGTGTCGCCGATGGCTTCGTGGAAGCCATCGTTGGCGCCGTTGCGGAACAGGAAAGGCTGCTTGGTGTAGCCGAGGAAGTAGTACACGTGGCCCAGCTCATGGTGGATCACGGTGAAGTCTTCGGCGGTCGGCGTGATGCACATCTTGATGCGCACGTCGTCCTTCTCGTTCAGCGGCCATGCCGAGGCGTGGCACACCACGTCGCGGTCGCGCGGCTTGGTCAGCAGCGAGCGTTCCCAGAACGTCTCCGGCAGCTTTTGCATGCCGAGCGAGGTGTAGAATGTCTCGGCGTACTTGGTCATCTGCTTGGCGTCGGTCTTGCGCTGTTCCAGCACCTTGGTCAGGTCGTAGCTCTTGGTTTCGCCGGCCGGCTTCAGGATCGGGTACAGATTGGTCCAGGTCTGGCTCCACATATTGCCGAACAGGTGGGATGGAATCGGGCCGGTGAGCGGCACCACATCCGGGCCGTAGGTGGCGCGCAGCTTGTAGCGGGTGTAGGTGTGCAGCGAATCGTACAGCGGCTTGACCTGCTGCCACAGGCGTTCCATCTCGGCGGCGAAGGCTTCCGGCGGCATGTCGTACTGCGAGCGCCACATCACGCCGGTGTCGGCGAAGCCCATCTGCTTGGCGCCCTTGTTGGACAGGGCGACGTAGTCGATGTACTTCTGTTTATAGGCCGGGGCCTGGGCGTGCCAGCCGGCCCACATCTCTTTCAGTTTCGGTTCGTCGCGGCTGTTGGCCAGGACTTTTTCCATCTCGCCCAGCGCCATGCAGGCGTCGGCGGTGCCGTCATCCTTCTTCGGGCAGTACTTGGCTTTGCCGTAGGCGCCGTTCAGGGCGGCCTGCAACGAGGCGTATTGTTCGCGCTCCTTCGGATCGGCGAAGACCACGGTCTGCTGCAGCAGCATCAACTTGCGCGTCGCTTCCGGCGACAGCTTCAAGCCGTTGAAACGGCGCGCGCCGATGGCCGCTTCGCCCGAAGCGCTCAGATAGCGTTCGGCGAAATAGGAGGCGATGCCTTCGGTATCGTCGGTGATGAAGTTGGAACCGACCCAGGCGGCGCGGGCCTGTTCGTTATTCAGCTTGTTCAGCTTCGCTTCGGTATCGGCTAAAAAGCGGTCCGCTTCGGCGGCGGTGGGTTTGGCGGTGGGGGCGGCCAGCACGGTGGTGCTGGCGGCTGTCATGGCGGTGACCGCCAGCAGCGTGCTGATAATTTTTGGTGACACAGGCATCTCCCTTGGTATCTTGGTCTAGGCTATCGGACCGGTGGGCCCGATGGGCGACAATCATACACGCAAGCGCTAGCCTGCGGCTGATCCGCCCGGGTGGCGCTACAATGCGTTTTTCCCTACAGGCGCTGCGTACCCATGGCCCATCTTCATCCCACCGGCTGGCAGGAAATGGCCGCTACAGGCGCGGCGGCCCGCGAAATCGAAACGCTCACCTATCTGAAGGCCGCGCTGGCCGAGGAGCCGTACCGCATCTACCACGGTGTGCACTGGACCAATGTGGAAAACGGCTTCTCGGCCTACGACGAAATCGACTTCATCATCGTCGCGCCGAACGGCCGCGTGCTGCTGATCGAGCAGAAGTCGGGCTTCCTCAACGAGACGCCGGAAGGGCTGGTCAAGAACTACGCCGGCAAGCCGCGCAAGGTGGCCAACCACATCATGCGCTCGATCAAAGGGCTGACCGAGCGTTTCGGCGGCGAGATGTCGATCGACTACCTGCTGTACTGCCCGGACTACATCGTGCGCGACCCGCACCTGGCCGGCATCGACCCGCGCCACATCCTGGACACCAACAGCAAGCACCGGCTGGCGGCGGTGATCCGCGAGACCCTGCCGGTCGCCGATGCGGAACCGAACGAGCAGTTCGACAAGGTCACGCGCTTCCTCGGCAATATGCTGAGCCTTCGGCCCGATCCCAGTTCGATGATCGGCAACGCCGCCGAGATGGTGGCGCGGCTGGCCGGCGGCCTGGCGACATGGGCGCGGCGACTGGACTTCGCGCCGTTCCGCCTGCGCGTGGTGGGCACGGCCGGCAGCGGCAAGACGCAACTGGCGCTGGCGGAATTCAGCGTCGCCATCGATGCCGGGTTATGCCCGCTGTACGTGTGCTACAACCGGCCGCTGGCCGACCACATCGCGCGCCTGGTGCCTGCGGGCGGGCGCGTGGTCAGCTTCCACATGCTGAGCGATGCCTTTGCGCGCGAGCAGGGCAGTGCGCCGAACTATGCGGCGCCCGACGTGTGGGAACAGATCGAAGCGCAGATGACCGCCTCGCCGCTGCCGGAGAGCTGGAAATACGATGTGGTGATTGTCGATGAGGGCCAGGATTTCTCCGTCGCCTGGCGCGACATCGTGCTGCGCATGCTCAAGGAAGACGGCCGCGCGATCTGGCTCGAAGATCCGAACCAGAACCTGTACGGCAAGGACAGCGTGCCACTGCCCGGCTGGGTCACGCTGCACTCGGACACCAACTACCGCAGCCCGCGCCAGATTGTCGACATCCTGGCGGCGATCGGCGCCACGCAAACGCCGGTGGAGGCGGGCAGTCCGTTCAAAGGCGCGGATATCGAAGAACTGATCTACCCGCAGGGCGACACCGAAGCGATGCTGGCGCAAACGCGCCGCGCTATCACGCTATGCCTGGGCGCCGGCTTCACGCGCGACGACATCGCCATCGCCTCGTTCCGCGGCCGCGAGAAATCGGTGATCCTGCATCTGGACCAGTTGAGCGACGTGCATACTTTGAAGTCCTTCACCGGCGAATACGACCTGTTCGGCAATCCGCAATACCGCGACGGCGGCCTGCTGGCCGAATCGGTCTACCGCTTCAAAGGCCAATCGGCACCGGCCATCATCTTCACCGAGATCGACTTCGCGGAAATGGACCAACTGGTGCTGCGCAAGCTATTCGTAGGCATGACGCGCGCCAGGCTGAAGCTGGTGCTGGTCCTCAGCGACAGAGCCGAACGCCAGCTGCTTGACCGGCTGTGAGAGCGCCTCACTTCGACGCCTTCCTACCCAACCAGTATCCAGGTTTTCTTCGGTGATGTGCCAGCGCTACGATGAGTATTTCCGTATCACTCGGTCGATAGACGACGCTAAAAGGAAATCCCTTGATGATCCTTCTGCGTGTTCCGTTTTGTGCAGGAGTGCCAGCTTCCGGTTTTGCGGCCGCGAGTTTTACTGCTTCTTCAACAGCAAGTTGAAACTTGGCACCCAAACCAGAACCGGCGTTTGAATAATAGGCGACTTCCTTCATTAATTCGTCTTCAGCCTCTGGAAGGAAGCGTGCCTGGATCATTTTGCAATGCTTCGCGCTTTAATGAAGACATCTTCTGCCGGGACGCTTTTGGTTTCGCCACGATCATATACAGCCAAACGGCGATCTATCTCTTCGCTCCAGGCCTCTTCAACTTCTGCAATAGGCGGCTCTTGGAGTGACTCCAGCAAAAGGTCAACCAGGTGCGAACGCTGGTCTTTCGATAAGGCTAGCCCCCGCTGAACAAGCTCATTGACTGTGTCATCCATAGCAATCTCCGCAGAATAGATACCTGCAGTTTATACCGTCTGTTGATTCACGCTTCAAACTCCGTTATGACGTCAATGCCAGAGTCCCAGCACCAGTCCGTACAAAATGAATTGCGCGGTATGGTAGCCGCCGTCGATCAGCCACAGTTTGAATGAGCGTTGGGCGAACTGGTAGTTGATGCCGAAGCTGGCGGCGACGAAGCAAAAGCCGACTGTGGCGCCGGCCTTGAGCGCGGTGTCCAGCGCCGGCGCGGCGCCGAGCCAGCTGGCGAAAGCAAAGGCCGAGAGCAGGGAGAACACGAAGCTGATGCCGAAGACCTTGGCCGGATGACCGGGCGGCTTCTCGCCGCCATTCTCATGGTTCCAGGTGCGGCCGAACAGCGCTGGCGAATACCAAAGTCCGCCGAGGATAAAGCTGGAAACGGCTGCGAGCAATACGGCACCGATATTCATGTGATCTCCTTGTGGTTTTTATGATGCGGGATCGAACTGGAACACGCGCAGTTCTTGCTGACATTGACAAGCCTTGGCGATGCGCGCGGCCCATGAGATGGCGTCCTCGCGCGACGGCAGTTCCAGCACCGTGAAGCCGCCGTTGAGCACAGGCGCCCACGGGTAGCCGCCTTCGGCCACCGAGCCGTCGGCCGAGACCAGCACGGGCGGCACACTTTCGTTGATGCCGCCGGCGTAGACGTAGACGCCGGCCACCTTGGCCTCCTCAATGACCGCACGCGCAGCCTCGCCCACCGCCGGCAAATCGGCTTCGCTCACGACCATGGCCGCGCTGGGAAAAGAAATCAGGTACTTGGCCATCTGTTCCTCCGTTAAACTCTGTTCTCGATGCTGAAACTCAATATGAAACAGGATACGAATGCTTAGCTATGCTAGCGTGAAATCAGATTTCCGTGCAATTTTCCGTGGCGCCAGCGATAGCGCCGGACCAGCCTTGACGCCGGTAGCTGCAACGCTCGATCGACCGGAAGGCGCGCGTCGCTATCTGGTCGCGGCACCGCCCGCAGCAACGCCCGGCGGGCGGGCGCTGATCCTGGTGCTGCACGGCGCCGGCGCATCGGCAGAGCAGGTGCTGGGACAGGCGTTTCCACCGTCACCCTTGTCACTGTGGCTGGAGATCGCGGTGCGCGAGCAACTGGTGGTGATGGCGCCGGATGCCGGCAAAGGCGGCTGGAGCGATTGCTTCGCATCGGCTGCGCGGGTCGCGCGCAAGAGCGACGTCGCCTTCATCGGCGCGCTGATCGACGAGGCGATCGCCAACCACGATGTCGATCCCGCCCGCGTCTACCTGATTGGCGTGTCGCGCGGCGGCTGGATGGCCTATGCTGCCGCTACCGAGATCCCGCACCGGCTGGCCGCGTTCTCCGTGGTGCTGGCCGGGATGCCGCCGCCCGGCCGTAGCAAGATGCCGGCGACGCCGCTGTCCGCGCTGATCTTCGGCTGCACAGCCGATCCGCTGATTCACTATCACGGCGGCAAACCCTGGTATGCGCTCGGCTTTGCCGAACCGGTGCGCGGCATCGAAGACTCTGTGCTTGTATGGCGCGAGTTGGCCGGCTTGCCGGACGCGCCGGAGGTCGTCAACCTCACGCCCAGCGTCACGCGTTCCATCTGGGGCCGGGCGCCGGATAGCCTGCAAGTCGGCCTGTACCGGATCGAAGGCGCGGGCCATGCGGAGCCGAGCCGCCTGAAGCGCTACCCGCGCTTCGTCAACTGGATGACCGGCTCCCAGAACGCCGACCTGGAGGTCGCCGAGGCGGCCTGGGGTTTTTTCCGTGAGAAGCGGGCAGGAATAGCACAACTATTGTGAGGTCTTGGCGCCGGAGTCGGGGATGTTCATGCTGTTCAGTACTCGTGTGGCGTTGTCCTTGCACTCCACGTCGTCCGGCTTGGTGTCGATCAGGTGGATCAGGCTAAGCAGGTGGGCTTTGTTTTGCGCGAGCTTCACTTCCAGCGATTCGATATCGGCCACTTTCTTTTTTAGCGCGGTCATCAGGTTCTCGTGCTGCCACGAGGAGAAGTCTTCCGGCAGCACCTGCTTGATCTCTTCCAGCGAAAAGCCGGCCTGCTGGGCGCTGTCGATGATCGATAGCACAGCCACCGCTTCCAGCGGATAGTCGCGATAGCCGTTCGACTGCCGCTTCCCAAGTTTCAACAAGCCTTTGGACTCGTAGAACCGGATGGTCGATGCCGGGGTGCCGCTGCGTGTCGCCAGTTCGCCGATTTTCATGTTCCCTCCATAGGTGACGGCACTATAAGTCTAAACCTCACTTGAAGGTCAAGCGTTGTATTTTGGTGCTTGACCTTGAACCGAGCTTCAAGCTTATCTTGCCTCCATTCTCATAAAGGAGTGATGTATGAATATCTTGAAAACCCTGGCGGTTGCAGGACTGATGGTGAGCGCGTCGTCCCAGGCGCAGACCATGATTGATGTTGGCGGCCACGCGGTGCCGGTCGCCGCCGGCGGATTGTATGACCGCTACCGTTCGAATCCGCCGCTGTCGGTGATTGCGGCGGAGGCGCCGGATGTGGATCTCAGCTGGTTCCGCAGCTTGAAAAAGGAGAAGGTCGATATCGGCTTCGAATCGTACTCGCCCAACTTTTACTACAAGAACAGCAAGATCACCGCCGTGTTCACCGCAGATATCGAGCGGCTGCGCGAGTTGATGCCGGAGCAGGTGCGCAAGGAGGTCCAGCCCCTGCAGGTATGGCCGGGCCGAGGCGTGGTCGCGCTGACCGCTTATGCCTACCAGTACTGCGACAACGACAGCTACAACGAGATCTCGCTGTCGGTGGTCACCAACAAGCCGGGCAAGTCCAGCTTTGGTCCCTTCACGTTGATGGGGCAATCATCTTCCGGCGATTTCTGGGGCTATGTGTTGAAGCTGCCCGTGAATACAGAGCTGGCGAAGGTGCGCGGCGTGGTGGGCTACAACCTGCCCAAGTGGCTGACGGGGATCGAGTTCAAAGAGACCGATCAAACCATCTCGGTCGTCGTGACCGACAGCGCAACGGGCAAGGTCGATTTTGTTTTGGAAGGGAAGAAGCTGGGCGACCTTGCCACCCAGCCCGAGATCGTGAAGAGCAGCTTCACCAATCTGGACAAGCAAGGCCGCCTCACTTACGGCTATGCGCTTTCGCGCCAGCTTCGCTACGCCACCAGCAGCAGCGCGGACGCCGTCGATTTGAAACTGGGCGACGGCAGCTTTTCCACCTACATCAAATCGCTCAAGCTGGGGCGGATGATGAAGTACGAATACGTGCCCGAGTTCCAGAGCGCGCTGTACGCGCCGACCGGCTCTCCACCGCAGTAAGCGGAGAGCCGGCGGCGAGTTACAGGGCGATGTCGACGCTGCGGCTGGCGGCGTCGCTGGCCGGCAGGTCCACGGCGAGCTGGAAGGTCTTCTGGTCCCATCCGAACACGGCGACCTTGCCGTCCACCCGTACCGATGATGGCGCGGCGGTGATGGTGTGGACCTTCACGCTGATACCGCGCTCCGGGCGCTGCCACTGCTTGCCCACTTCCGACTCCACCTTCAGCGACAGGGCTTTGCCATCAAGCTTGCTGGTGAAGCGCAGCAGTTCGTACTTGCCTTGTTCGTAGGACTGCGCGGTCAGGCCGTCGTCGTCATACAGCTTGCCGCTGCCGGCTTTTGCCGACGCATCGTGCCAGTAATGCAGCTCGATGTTCTTCGTGTTGTAGTCGCGCGTGGTCTGCACCACTTTCGCCATCGGCACAAACGCGCCGGCACGCACATACACCGGCACGTGGTCCGCCGCCAGTTCGATCGAGCGCGTGGCGCCGCCGGCCTGGCGTTCGCCGGTGTAGAAGTCGAACCACGCGCTGCGGGCGGGGAAGTAGACGTCGGCCTTGGTGGCGCCTTGCTTCAGCACCGGCGTCACCAGGAAGTCCTTGCCCCACAAATAGGTCGACGACATGGCGCGCACCTTGGCGTTGCCCGGTTCCTCGTACATCATCGGACGCATCAGCGGCAAGCCTTGCTGGTTGTTGTCGAAGCCCAGCGTGTAGTTGTATGGCAGCAGGCGATAGCGCAGGCGGATCGCTTCGCGCGCCAGCGCCTTGGTCTTGTCTTCGCGGTAGACCGGCTCCGACGGCACTTCCTCCTGCGCGTGCGGACGGAACACCGGCTGGAACACGCCGTACTGCAGCCAGCGCGTGTACAGCTCATTGTCCAGCACCGGGTTGGCGAAGCCGCCCAGGTCCGAGTGCATATAGCCCACGCCCTGCATGCCCATCTGCAGCGCGATTTCCGGCTGCGATTGCAATCCGCCCCAGCCGCGATCAACGTCGCCCGACCACGGGATGATGCCGTAGCGCTGCGTGCCCGAATAACCGGAGCGCATCAGGATGAATGGACGCTCGGTCGGGAAGTCCTGCTGGTAGCCCTCGGCCACCAGCCGCGCCCATTGATGGCCGTAGATGTTGTGCACCTGGTCCGCCGTGCCGGTGGCGTGGCGCGTTTCGGTCGGATGCATCTCCGGCTCGCCCAGGTCGCCCCACACGCCGGTCACGCCCTGCTGGCGCAGGCCTTTGTAGATGTCCCAGTACCAGTCCTTGCCCTGCTTGTCGAAGATGTCGATGATGCCGGTGTGGCCGAAGAAGAAGTCATAGGTCATCGGCTTGCCATCCGGCCCGGTGGCCAGCACCTTCTTGTCCACCGCCTCTTGCCAGCGCTTGGAGGTATCGACCACGAACGGCTCGGTAATCACCACCGTCTGCACGCCTTTTTTCTGGAAGTCGGCGATCATGCCTTCCGGGTTCGGGAAGCTGTCCTTGTCCCACGCCAGATTGCCCATCGTGCCTTTGACTTCCTTGCCGAACCAGTACAGGTCGAACACGATGGCGTCGAGCGGAATATCTTCGGCGATGAACTTGTCGACCGTGGTGCGGGCTTCCTGCTCGTTGTGATAACCGAAGCGCATGGCGAAGTTACCGAAGGCCCAGCGCGGCGGCAGCGGTTGTTTGCCGGTCAGGCTGGTGTAGTTGCCCACCACGTCTTCCCAGGTATCGCCGGCGATCACCTGGTAGGTCTTGCGCCCGCCGATGGCTTCGTAGGTCAGGCTGTTGTTCTTCTTGCTGTCGAAATCGAGGTAGCCGGTTTGCGGATTGTCGAAGTGGATGGCGTACATCCTGGACGACATCGCAATCGGCATGGTGTAGCCCATCAGCTCCGAGCGGTCGCCATAACCGTAGTTGGCCTTGTTGTACAAGGTGTAGCGCAGGCCGCGACGGTCCATGCCCACCGCGCGCGAGCCGGCGCCGTACAACGCTTCGTTCTTGTCGATGGCGAATTCGATGGCTTCCAGTGTGCGCGCCTCGCCTTTATTGATATCCTTGCTGCCGGTGGTGACGCTGTCTTTCACATGGATGTAGCCGCGCTTTTCCGCCACCAGCGGCTTGCCCTTGTAGGCGTAGGCGATTTTGAACGGCGCGCGGGTAATGGTGACGGTGATGCCGGATGTGGCATATTCATAGCTGCCGCCTTTTTGCTTCAAGGTGGTTTTCACATCGGCCGGCGCCAGCACCACGGCGTGCGAGGCCGGGTCCACCGTTTCGCCCTTCGGGACGAAGGTGGTTTCGACGATGCCGGTGGAGTAGGGCTTGATCAGGTAGTGGCCGTCGCTGGTGCGCACTTCAAGGTGGCCTTCGCGTTGGGTGACGCCGTCGAACTTGCGGTCGGCGTTTTGCGCCAGCGCGGCCTGGCTGGCCAGCAGCGTGACGGTGGCCAGGGTTGCAAATGAGTTAATGGTCATGTCTAGGGTCTCGTAGTCGTCTGTGAGTTTTGTTGTTTGGCTACATTTGACACCATAGCCGTGCCTCTGAATAGGCTTATTTCCTTCATTTTACTAGGAAGTTCTTCCGATTGACATGCCTGGGGTGGCGTGTTATTTTCCTACAAATTTCAAAATACGGGACGCGCAGCATGCACTCTTCCAGTAATAAGCCCATCCTGTCGTTCTGGCAGCTGTGGAACATGAGCCTCGGCTTCTTCGGCATCCAATTCGGCTTCGCGCTGCAAAACGCCAACGTTAGCCGCATATTCTCCACGCTGGGCGCCAATCCCGACGATCTTTCCCTGTTCTGGCTGGCCGCGCCGGTGACCGGCCTGCTGGTGCAGCCCGTGATCGGCTACCTGAGCGACAACACCTGGCACCCGACCTGGGGCCGCCGCCGTCCGTTCTTCTTCGTCGGCGCGCTGCTGGCGTCCATCGCCCTGTTCCTGATGCCGAATTCCTCGTCGCTGTGGATGGCCGTGGTGGTCCTGTGGTTGCTCGACGGCGCCATCAACGTGTCGATGGAACCGTTCCGCGCCTTCGTCGGGGACAAGCTCGGACCGTCGCAGCAGACCGCCGGCTTCGCGATGCAGACCTTCTTCATCGGCTGGGGCGCGGTGATCGCCTCCATGCTGCCGACCATCTTCACCCACTTCGGCGTGGCCAACGTGCCGGTCGATGGTGGCATCCCGGACACCGTGCGTTACTCGTTCTACGCCGGCGGCGCCGTGTACTTCCTGGCCGTGATGTGGACCGTGCTGACCGCGAAGGAACTGCCGCCGGAAGACATGGTCGCGTTCCGCGCCGAGCAGCTGCGCAGCAAGGGCCTGGGCCATGCCATCACCGAAATCTTCAGCGGCTTCACCAAGATGCCGAAGACCATGGTGCAGTTGGCGGCCGTGCAGTTCTTCACCTGGATCGCGCTGTTCGCGATGTGGATCTACACCACCAACGCCGTCAGCGAAAACGTGTTCGGCACCACCGACGCGCAATCGGCCGCGTTCCAGGAAGCGGGCAACCATGTGGGCGTGATGTTCGCCGTGTACGGCGGCGTGTCGGCGCTGGCCGCGTTCATCCTGCCGGTGTTCGCGCGCTACACCAGCCGCAAGATCGTGCACCTGACTTGCTTGATCATCGGCGGCGCCAGCTTGTTCAGCATCTACGCGATCCGCGACTTGAATACCCTGTTCATCCCGATGATCGGCGTGGGCATCGCTTGGGCCAGCATCCTGACCATGCCGTATGCGATCCTGGCCGGCGCGCTGCCGCCCAAGCGCATGGGCTACTTCATGGGCCTGTTCAACTTCTTCATCGTGATTCCGCAGATCGTCAGCGGCCTGGTACTGGGCTTCGTCACCAAGTACTGGTTCGGCGGCCACTCGGTCAAGACCTTGATGTTGGGCGGTGTGTGCATGGTCGTCGCCGGTGTGTTGACGCTCATAGTGCGCGACGAGGCCGAACCCGTATGATGTAATATTGTTCGCGAGACAAGAATTATTCACTTACTTTTGCGGAGCGAACATGAGCATCAAAACCGTCAGCACCACGCCTTTCCCCGGCCAGCGGCCGGGTACTTCCGGCCTGCGCAAGAAGGTCAGCGCTTTCCAGCAAGCCCATTACCTTGAAAACTTCGTCCAGAGCGTGTTCGACACGCTCGGCGATTGCAGCGGCAAGACGCTGGTGCTGGGCGGCGATGGCCGCTATCACAACCGCACCGCCGTGCAGACCATTCTGCGCATGGCGGCGGCGCACGGCTTCGCCAAGGTGCTGGTGGGGCAGGGCGGCATCCTGTCCACGCCCGCCGTCAGCTGCGTGATCCGCAAGCACGCCGCCCTCGGCGGCATCGTGCTGTCGGCCAGCCATAATCCCGGCGGCCCGGATGGCGACTTCGGCATCAAGTACAACATCGCCAACGGCGGCCCGGCGCCCGAGGGCGTGACCGAGGCGATCTTCCACCGCACCGAAACTATCCAGCAGTACCGCATCAGCGACGCCGCCGATATCGACCTCAATCGCCTCGGCCCGGCGCGCGTGGAACAGATGGACGTGGAAGTGATCGACTCCGTGGCCGACTACGCGGAACTGATGCAGCAGCTGTTCGACTTCGACGCCATCCGCAAGCTGTTCGCCGGCGGCTTCCGCATGTGCTTCGACGGCATGTCGGCCGTCTCCGGCCCGTATGCCAAGGCCATCATCGAAGGGCAGCTTGGCGCTCCGGCCGGCACCGTGATCAATGGCGTGCCGCTGGAGGATTTCGGCGGCCACCATCCGGACCCCAATCCCGTCAACGCCGCGCAGCTGATCGCCATTATGGCCGCTGAAAACGCGCCCGACTTCGGCGCCGCCTCCGACGGTGACGGCGATCGCAATATGATCCTCGGCCGTAAATTCGACGTCACGCCATCGGACAGCCTGGCCGTGCTGGCCGCCAACGCCACCGTGGCGCCGGGCTACCGCGCCGGCCTGAAAGGCATCGCCCGCTCGATGCCGACCTCGCAGGCGGCCGACCGCGTGGCGGAGGCGCTGGGCATCCCGAGCTTCGAGACGCCGACCGGCTGGAAGTTCTTCGGCAACCTGCTCGACGCCGGCAAGGCCACGCTGTGCGGCGAAGAGAGCTACGGCACCGGCTCGGACCACATCCGCGAAAAAGATGGCCTGTGGGCCGTGCTGTTCTGGCTTAACCTGCTGGCCGCCAGCGGCAAGTCGGTCGAGCAGCTGGTGGGCGAGCACTGGGCGCGCTTCGGCCGCAACTACTATTCGCGCCATGACTACGAAGGCGTGGACACCCACGCCGCCAATGAACTCATGGCCTCCCTGCGCATCAAGCTGACCGCGATGGTGGGGCAGGACCTGGGCCACTACGTGGTGTCGCTGGCCGACGATTTCGAATACACCGATCCGGTCGACGGCTCGGTCTCCAAACAACAGGGTGTGCGCATCGTCATGACGAACGGTTCGCGCATCGTGTTCCGCCTGTCGGGCACCGGCACCGAAGGGGCGACGCTGCGCGTCTACCTGGAACGCTACGAAGCCGACCCGGCTCACCACCATCTGCCGACGCAACAGGCGCTTTACCCGCTGATCTTGATCGCCGAGCAGGTGGCGGGCATCGCCGACTGGACCGGTCGCGCCCATCCCACAGTCACGACATAAAACCACTATAAGGACGACAGCATGAAATTGACCACACTCGCACTGACCCTGGCATTGGGTGCAAGCACCACCGCGCTGGCTGCGGAAAAGCCCAAGCCATTCCTGTGGGAGAACGCGACAGTCTATTTCCTGCTGACGGACCGTTTCAGCAACGCCTTCAACGGCAACGACCTGGCCTACGATCGCCGCGCCGACGCCGCGCCGCTGCGCGGCTACATGGGCGGCGACCTGGCCGGCATCATCAACAAGATCAACGAGGGCTATTTCGATTCCCTGGGCGTGACCGCCATCTGGGTGACGCCACCGGTCGAGCAGATCCACGACGGCACCGACGAAGGCACCGGCCGCTCCTACGGCTTCCACGGCTACTGGGCTTCCGACTTCACCACGGTTGACGCCAACATCGGCACCGAGAACGACTTCCGCAATCTGGTCGATGCCGCCCATGCGCACGGCATCCGCGTGGTGCTGGACGTGGTGATGAACCAAACCGGCCCGGTGACGGAGATCGATCCGGTGTGGCCGAAGGACTGGGTCCGCACCGGCCCTGTATGCACCTACAAGGACGCCAAGACCTTCGTTGAATGCACGCTGGTGAAAAACCTGCCGGACTTCCTGACCGATAGCGACACGCCGGTGGAGCTGCCGGAGCGTTTGATGGCGAAGTGGCAGCGCGAGGGCCGCTTTGAAGAGGAGGTCAGGAGCTTGAACGAGTTCTTCGCCCGCACCGGCTATCCACGCGCGCCGCGCTACTACCTGATCAAGTGGCACACCGACTGGATCCGCAAGTACGGCGTGGACGGCTTCCGCGCCGACACCGTCAAGCACGTGGAGCCGAAGGCGTGGAAGGAACTGTTGAAGGAAGCGTCGCTGGCCTACGAGGACTGGAAGAAGGCCAACCCGGAAAAGAAACTCGGCGACGACAAATTCTTCTCGGTGGCGGAGGTCTACAACTACAACATCGCCGAAGGGCAGTCGCACCATCTGGGCAGCGGCCAGTACGTCAACTACTACCAGGCCAACTTCAACAGCATGATCAACTTCGGCCTGGTGCACGACGCCAAGAAGGACTATGAGGCCATCTTCAGCGCCTACTCCAACGCCCTGCACGGCGGCGCGCTCACCGGCTACTCGGTATTGAACTATCTGGATTCGCACGACGACGGTGCGCCGTTCGACGCCTCGCGCAAGAAGCCGTTCGAGAGCGCGACCAAGCTGCTGCTGGCCCCCGGCGCGGCGCAGATTTACTACGGCGATGAAACCGCGCGCAAGCTCGATATCGCCGAAGCGACTGGCGACGCCAAGCTGCGCTCCTTCATGAACTGGAATGAGCTGGAACAGAACGTGGCGCGCGACGGTTACAAGGTCGCCGAAGTGCGCGCGCACTGGGCCAAACTGGGCCTGTTCCGCAAGGCGCACGTTGCGGTGGGCGACGGCGTGCATCAGCAGCTTCAAGCCAAACCATATGTATTCAAGCGCACATATGAAAAGGACGGCTTGCGCGACAAGGTGGTGGTGGCGCTGGATCTGCCGACCGACAAGCCGACCAGCATCAAGGTGCACGGCGTGTTCGCCAACGGCCAGAAGGTCAAGGACTACTACAGCGGCAAGACCGCCGTGGTGCGTGGCGACAGCGTCAACTTCGGCACGCGCAACGCCGTGGTGCTGATCGGGCAGGAGTAATCCACGAAGGCCTTCGCTTCCAGCGGGGCCGCAAACAGATAGCCCTGGACTTCGTCGCAACCTGCCTCGCGCAGGAAGTCCAGCACCGCCTTGGTCTCCACGCCTTCGGCCACCACGTGGTGGCCCAGGTCCTGCGACAGCGTGATCATGGCGCGCACCAGCGCCTGCTGGCGCGGGTCGCTGGCCAGGTCGCGGATGAAGGACTGGTCGATCTTCACCACATTGGCCGGCATGGATTGAAGGTAGGCCAGGCTGCTGTAGCCGGTGCCGAAATCGTCGATGGCCAGGCGCACGCCCAGCGCCGCAATGGCGTCCAGGGTGGCGTGCGCCTTGACCGGCTGCTCCATGATGGCGCTCTCCGTGATCTCCAGCTCCAGGCACTCCGGCCGCAGGCCGTAGCGCGCCAGGCCGTCCGCCACGCTGGCGGCGAATCCCGCTTCGATCAGGTTGGCGGCCGACACGTTCACCGATACCTGCAACACCACGCCGATGGCGCGCCAGGCCTGCTGCTGGCGCAGCGCCGTGTCGATCACCCACGCGGTGGTGGCTTGCGCCAGGCCGGAACGCTCGATGATGGGAATGAATTCCGCCGGCCCGACAGGGCCCAGCAGCGGATGATTCCAGCGCAGCAGGGCCTCGGCGCCGACGCAGCTATCGCTGCCGACATCGATGCGCGGCTGGTACACCAGCCGCAGTTGGTCATCGCTTTCCAGTGCCGCACCGAAGTCGTTGAGCAGGCGGAAGCGGCGCTGATACAGCGCGTCTTCTTCCTGCGAATAGACGGCGACATGCGAGGGATAATCGATCGCGTCCTGAGCCGCGCTGCGCGCCTTGCGCAGCACCGCCAGGCTGTCGTCGCGGCCGACGTCGAACGGCACCACGCCGGCGGTCGGCGTGGCCACATAGCGGGTCTTGGCGACGCTGACGGCCATCTGCATCTTCGCTTCCACGCGCGGCAGCCAGGTTTCCAGTGTTTCGCCCGGCGCCGACAGCAGCATGAACTGCGCGGTCGCCACGTGGTACATGCGGTGGCCGGCGCTGATTTCCGCGCGCAGCCAGCGCGCGCCCTCCGTCACCAGATCGTCCAGGTAGGAGGATTTCATGGCGCGTGCCGCGTGCGCCAGCTGATCGAGCGTGGCCAGATTGATCAACACCGCCAGGCGTTGCTCGCCCTCGGCCGCATCGAGTTGCAGGTCCTGGAAATCGTCAAAGAACTGCTGGCGGTTGGGCAGGCCGCTGACGGCGTCGACGCGGCCCAGCGCGTGCTGCAGTTCGATCTGCGCCATCACCATGCCGGCCAGGTCGCACAGAGCGGACAGCTCCTGCGGCGTGGTGTCGCGCGGCTCGGTGCCGAGCACGCACATTGCGCCCAGGCAGTGGCCGTCCGCAGTGATGAGCGGCGCGCCGGCGTAGTAGCGGATGCCGCTGCCGGCCAGTGCGCTGTCGCGGTAATTGTCGTCTTCCAGCAGATCGGGAATGAGCAGCACAGTGCTGCTGTCGGCCACGTGGCCGCACGGTGCGCGCAGGCGCGGGATGCTGGTGTGTTCAACGCCGACGCGCGACTTGAACCATTGGCGGTCGGTGTCGGTCAGCGAGATGGCGGCGATCGGCAACTTGAACACGCTGGCGGCCATGCGCGTGATCCGATCGAACGCTTCGCTGGCTGGGGTGTCGAGCAGATTGAGTTTGTGGAGGGCGTCGAGCCGGCGCGCCTCCGTCAGTTCACAAGGTAACGTCATGTGCAAATCCCTAGAGCAAATCAACTATGCGTGCGGGGCAGGGCACTGGCGTTTAACGGAGCGGGGCAGGGCTCGTGATGTGGAAAACATAACTCTCTTTCCACATGGAAATCATATCATAGCACGTTCAGCGCATCCTTACGGTTTGGATAGGGAGTAGGGCGCATCGGCGGTTGCGGTGCCGCGCCGCGTGTTGGGCGTGGCGGACATGTCGAAGTCCAGCGTGGCGCCGCGCAGCAGGGCGGCGTGATCGAACCAGTTGTGGGCGTAAGGCTTGCCGTTCACTTTCAAGCCGCCGACATAGCGGCGGCTGTCGCCATTGGCCGGCGCGTTGATGACGATCTGCTTGCCGCTTTCCAGCGTCAGCGTGGCTTTTTTGAACAGCGGTGCACCCACCACGTATTGCGGCACGGCCGGCGTCACCGGGTAGAAGCCCAGCGCCGAGAACACGTACCAGGCGGAGGTCTGGCCGTTGTCCTCGTCGCCGCAATAGCCGTCCGGCGTCGGTTTGTATAAGCGGTTCATGGTCTCGCGCGCCCAGTACTGCGTCTTCCACGGCGCGCCGGCGTAGCCGTACAGGTAGATCATGTGCTGGATCGGCTGGTTGCCATGCGCGTACTGGCCCATGTTCGCGATCTGCATTTCGCGGATCTCGTGGATTACTTCTCCGTAGTAGCTCTCATCGAAGGTCGGCGGCAGCGTGAAGACTTCATCGAGCTTGGCGACGAACTTTTCGCGTCCGCCCATCAGGTCCATCAAGCCGTTCACGTCCTGGAACACGGACCAGGTGTAGTGCCAGCTATTCCCTTCGGTGAAAGCGTCGCCCCATTTGAAGGGGTTGAACGGCGACTGGAAGCTGCCGTCCTGGTTCTTGCCGCGCATGAGGCCCGTTTCCGGATCGAACAGCTTCTTGTAGTTCATGGCACGCTGCTTGTAGATGGCGATTTCGAATTCCGGCTTGCCCAACGCCTTCCCTAGTTGGTAGATGGCGAAGTCGTCATAGGCGTATTCCAGCGTGCGTGCGGCGTTCTCCTTGATCTTGACGTCGTAGGGCACGTAACCGAGTTCGTTGTAGAACTTGACGCCCTTGCGGCCCACGGCATCCATCGGTCCTTCGTTGTCGGCGCCGTGCTTGAGCGCTTGCCACAGCGTTTCGATATCGTAGCCGCGCAAGCCTTTGACATAGGCCTCGGCCACTACCGAGGCCGAGTTATTCCCGATCATGACGTTGGCCAGGCCGGGGCTGGACCACTCGGGCAGCCAGCCGCCTTCCTTGTAGTCGTTGACCAGGCCCGCCTGCATCTCGCGGTTGATCGACGGGTACATCAGGTTCAGGAAGGGATACAGCGCGCGGAAGGTGTCCCAGAAGCCGGTGCCGGCGAACATATAGCCAGGCAGCGTTTCGCCGTTGTAGGGACTCCAGTGGACGATCTGGTTGTCGGCG
Source organism: Duganella paludis (assembly GCF_054461335.1). Lineage (NCBI taxonomy): Bacteria > Pseudomonadati > Pseudomonadota > Betaproteobacteria > Burkholderiales > Oxalobacteraceae > Duganella > Duganella paludis. The sequence goes on along the minus strand of NZ_CM136922.1, from coordinate 1,736,932 downwards.
TCGATCTCGTACAGTTTGTTGGGGAAGAACAGCATGCGGTACAGGCTCGAATAGAAGGTACGCGTCTGCTCCTCGCTGCCGCCTTCGACGCTGATGCGGCCCAGCGTCTTGTTCCACATGTCCTTGCCCTTGTGCGCCGTGGTGTCGAAGCTGTCGCTCGCCAGTTCGCGCTGGAGGTTGAGTTCCGCCTGCTGCTCGCTGATGAAGGACGAGGCCACGCGCATGCCCACCTTCTCGCCCTTTTCGGTCTTGAAGCCGAGCACCGCGCCGCTATGGTTGCTTGCCAGTTCCGTCACGCCTTCCACCAGCTTGTCTTCGCTCCAGATCTGGGCCGAGGTGAATGGCTTGTCGAAGTAGATGACGAAGTAGTTCTTGAAGTTCTTCGGCAGCGGGCCGCGCGCGTAGCGGGTGCTGTAGCCGACCACTTTTCGTTCGGCTGGAATCACCTTGACGTAGGAGCCCTTGTCGTAGGCGTCCACCACCACATAGGCCTGGTCGGTTTTCGGCCAGGTGAAGCGGAACTGCGCGGCGCGCTCGGTGGGCGTGATCTCGGTGGTGACGTCGGCGTCGGCCAGGTACACGCTGTAGTAGTAAGGCTTGGCCACTTCGGCCTTGTGCGAGAACCAGCTGGCGCGGTCGTCCTGTGTGAACTTGAGCTTACCCGTCACCGGCATGATGGCGAACTGGCCGTAGTCGTTCATCCACGGCGAGGGCTGGTGCGTCTGCTTGAAGCCGCGGATCTTGTCGGCGTCGTAGCTGTAGGTCCAGCCGTTGCCCATTTTGCCGGTTTGCGGCGTCCAGAAATTCATCCCCCACGGCAGGGCGATGGTGGGATAGGTATTGCCGTTGGAGAGTTCAGGCTTGCTTGCGGTGCCCATCAAGGGATTCACCCATTCGACCGGATCCTTGATCGGGGCGGCCGATGCGGTAATCGCGACCAATAATGCGGTCAACAGGGCGGGCAGGGCAAGCGAGCTTGGTTTCATGGCTGGTCGGCTGTTATGGGGTAGCGATAGTATCCACGAAAACGACGGCGCTGCGCGCGGGGATGGTGTAGGTGCCGCTGGCTCGGTCGAATTTGGCTTCCGATGCCACGCGCTTGTCCGCCGCGTTGGCGCTGGTGTGGACCGGGTGTAGCTTGTAGTTGCGGCCTTGTTCCGCCGGCACGGTGATGCGCTGCGCGGTCTTGTCAACGTTGATCAGGTATGTGATGGATTTGAATCGCGCGCCGGCGTAGCCCTGGCCGTCGATGTGGGCTGCGATCACCGTTGGCACCTGCGACGGGCCAGTGTTGAAGAAGCGCAGGCGCTGCTTGATGTCCTCCGAAGTGCGCAGGCGGAACAGGGTGCTGCTGGAACGGATCGCCAGCAGGTCGCGGAAGGCGTCGCGCGCCCAAGCGATATCGGCCGGTGCAGGCTTGATGGCGGCGTTGCGCAGCAAGGGCTTGAGCAGCGCGTAGTCCTTGCCGTTGTCGGCCGCCGGCGGCAGGCCGGTACCGTAGTAGTTGTCCTGGTAGGTCCAGTCCAGGCGATTGAACCAGTCGCCCGATTCGAAGCTGTTGCGGTCCAGCGATTTGGAACGCAGGATGTCGAAGCCGGCGTGGAAGTAGGCCACGCCCTGGCTGAAGGCGTTGATGGCTGCCCCCAGCATCTGCACCTGCGCGCGTTCACGCGCGGTGGTCGCCTGCGGCAGCTTGAAGGCGTTGATGTCGTACAGGGTCTGGTTGTCGTGGTTCTCCACGTAGTTGACCGTTTCACCCGGTTCGCTGGCGTAGCCGGCCGGCTGGTTGCCGCCGTAGACGATGTCCTGCAGCGCCACGGTGCGGCCGTCTGCGGTGGGCAGCGGATAGCTGCGGATGGTACCAGCCAGTCCGGCCTTCACCATGTCGGAGGCGGCCAGCAGATCGCTGGCGGGGCGCTGGCGGGCCTGCGCGTTGGCGTCGTAGACCAGGCCATTGATGTAGCCTTGCTGGGTGATGAGCTGCACGCCGCTGTCGCCGGCGCCGCCGCCGCGCACGGCGTCGCGCGCGCGGTCGCTGAAGGTGCCGATGCCGCTGCCGTTCAGCGACAACTGCGAGGCCTGCACGAAGCGCGCGCCGTCGGCCACTTCGCCGAAGTTCCAGCCTTCGCCGATCAGGTTGATCGGTCGGCCGCTGCCGTGCTTGCCGACGCGCTGCTGCAGCTGCTCCATCACGGCGCGTGGCTGGTGGCCCATCAGGTCGAAGCGGAAGGAGTCGATCTTATAATGCTTGGTCCACAGGGCGACCGAATCCACCATCAGCTTGCCCATCATGAGGTTTTCGGTGGCGGTGTTGTCGCAGCAGGTGGAGCGTTCGATGTCGCCCTTGGCGTTCAGGCGATGGTAGTAGCCGGGCACTACGCGGTCCAGCACCGACTTCTCGTTCTGGCCGGCGATGTAGGTGTGGTTGTAGACCACGTCCATGCCGACGCGCAGGCCGGCCTTGTGCAGCGCCTGCACCATCTGGCGGAACTCGACGATGCGCTTGGCGCCGTCGGCTGGATCGGTGCTGTAGCTGCCTTCAGGGGCGCTGTAGTGGAACGGGTCGTAGCCCCAGTTGTAGCAGTCCTGGAACTTGACCTTTTCCACGATGGCTTGCTGCGCCTCGCTGTCCGGGGCTTCGGCTGGAATCACAGGCGCCACGCAGCCTTGCTCCGGCACGCTGCCGATGTCGTACACGGGCAGCAGGTGGATGTCCGTCATGCCTGCTTTGCTCAACGCGGCCAGGTGCTTCATGCCGTTGGACTTGGTCTCGGTGAAGGCGGTGTACTTGCCGCGATTGGCGGCGCTGACCGTGCCGTCGTTGATGGAGAAATCGCGCACGTGCAGTTCGTACACCGTCATGTCGGTTTGCGCGGCGACCTTGTTCGGCGCGGGCGTGCGCTCCCAGCCTGCGGGCTTCAAGCGCGCCGCGTCGAGGTCGACGACGTAGCTGCGTTTGGAATCGGTGGTCAGGCTGATGGAGTAGGGATCGGTGACCAGGTTGCGTACCAGGCCTGCGGTGGGCGTCACCACGTCCACCAGGTATTGATAGTATTCGCCGGCGCGGCTGCCGCGGGCGGACCAGATGCCGCTGGCGTCATCGCGTGTCATGGTCGTGATGGCGGTCGCCTTGCCGCTGTTGGTGGCGTAGGAGCACAGCGCCACGTTCTGCGCGGTGGGCGCCCACAGCTTGAAGCCGGCGTCGCGCGGGCCGACGGTGACGCCGAGATCTGCGGCCTTGGCCGCGTCGGCGTAGATGTCATCGAGCGCGCCGGCCAGTTGCAAAGAGGTGAAGTCGCGCACGGTGCCGTCTTCGGCTTCCAGCACGAGCAGCACTTGCCGCGTCAGCGCGACCGGTACGCGCGCCGGATCGGCGACGGCCAGCAGCGCGCCATTGCCGACGAATTTGAAGCGCTCGGGCGTGCCGCCTTCAAAGCGCGACAGCGTCAGCTCACCCTCCGCGCCGGTGACGCGTGCGCCTGGCGCGGCGCGCAGCAGCGCGGTGGAAGAGTAGTACAGCTTGAACACGCCGGCGCCGGCATCGACGCCAGGCCATTTGATCAGCTGGCGATTGAGCCAGTACGCACGGGCGTCGATGGCGGGCGCGGCACGCACGGTCGTGGCGAACGTTCCGTCGCAATCCGCCAGCGTCGGCGCGGCCGAAGCCCGCAGACAACTCAGCGCCAGCGCGCTCCCCAAGCCAACCACCACCAAGCGCTTACCCATCATATTCGGTCTCCGAGCCATAGATTAAGGTAGTGCAGTTACATCTACCTGCGAACTACCCCTGAGTTTGGCGGATATGGTACTCCAGAAACTGTAGTTTAGATACGGCGTCATTGTGCGCTATGATGGTGCTTAAGTTGCTAATTAGATATTAAATTGCTAGTTGCACACCAACCATGAATCCAGCTTACTCCTCTCCTGCCAGCCGGCTGATCGCCATGCGCGATCAACGCATTGTGCTGCCTCCGGCTGACGTGCCGCTCATACGCGGTCATTTCACGGTCATGCAGGAGCAGAAGCCGCTCCAGTTGCTGGCTTGGCGCGATTATCTCGACCGTTTCCTTGATGTGTCGATCCAGCGACAGCAACTGGCGCATGGTTTTCGCGGCGAGATTGATACCTATATCCTGCCGGACCTGATTTATCTGGACAGCCGTACCGGCGCGTTTTCCCAGAGCCGCAGCATTGCCCGCATTTCCACCGACAGCATGCGCGACTTTGTGTTCCATGTGGCGGTAGAAGGCATCGTGGAAACCACGACCACGCAGCCGTCTTCGCGTTCCAGCCAGTACACGCCGGGGATATTGGCGCTGGACATGAGCCAGCCCATGGCCATGGTGCGGCCGACGTCTGCGCGGGTGCTGGCGTTCTTTCTGCCGCGAGCCATGGTGCAGGCCGCGCTGCCCGATCCGGAGGCGATACATGGCCGCGTGGTCGGCTACACGACGCCGCTCACGCGCCTGATCTTGCATCAGGTTCGTCTCCTGTGCACGCAACTGCCGTCGCTGGCTAGCGATGCGCAGGCGCAGGCCATTCGCACGTGCGCGCAGTTGATCCTGGGGGCGTTCGGCAAGCAGCAACGCCTGGGCGATCATCAGCGCGCCGCCGCCCGCGCGGTGCTGCAGCGACAGATCGAGGAATACATCCAGGCCAATCTGCATCATGAGGATTTGTCGCCGGACAGCGTGATGCAGGCCTTCCCGGTGGCGCGGTCGACCATCTACCGCATGTTTGTTCCCCAAGGCGGCTTGCAAGCGTATATCCGCCATTGCCGGCTGCGCGAAGCTGCCGACGAATTGGTGACGATGCCGCAACTCTCGGTGTCGGAAATTGGCTATGGCTTGGGATTCAGTAGCGCGTCCGATTTTTCGCGGGCGTTCAGCCGCCAGTACGGCATGTCGCCGCGTGACTTTCGGGAGCAGGCGGGGATAGCGTTATTTAAAAATAATCTTTTTAATAAGTGAAACAGGCGGTCAAGTGCACGGGGATTCCGCGTGGAGAATGGGTTGGGCAGCACCTCAACATCAACTACAAGGGATCCTTATGAAACGCTATTTGCTCGCAACATCGATGGCCGTGCTGATCGGCCTGGCTGGCGCCGCGCAGGCCAGTACCAATGCAGCAGCCGGTCTTCCGTCGGCCAGCTACTCCGACAGCAGCAACTGGAACGGCTTGACCGCTGAATCGCTGTTCAACGGTGCATCCTGGAACGCCGGCACCGGCGACGCGCAGTGGGTGCAGGTCGACCTGCTGGGCACCAAGCAGATCACCGGCATCAGCTATGTCACCGATCAACTGCCAGATGGTCACAGCTGGCAGAAAATCTACATCTCCGACACCCCGATCGGCGAAGACTGGGCCAACCTGACGCCCACCCTGACATTCTCGGGCTATACGGTGGCGAACACGCCAATCTCCTTCAACTTCGGCGCCATCTCCGGCCGCTACGTGGAAATCGTGGCCTACAACGAGGGTAGCTGGACCGCCCTGCAAAAAGGCGTCATCACCGCCGTGCCAGAGCCTGAAACCTACCTGATGCTGCTGGCAGGCCTGGGCGCAGTAGGCTTCGCCGCCCGCCGCCGCAAAGCGGCATAAAGCGAGCGCAAAAAAAAGACGGCTGCGCGGATCATCCGCGTAGCCGTCTATCCCGTTTTGCTTATGCCGTCTTGCGGTAATTATCCACCATCTTGTAGCGCATGGCGTACAGCGCGAAGATGGCCGCCACCACCGCTGCGAACGCGGCGAAGAAGAACATCTGGAAGGCGATCGGGCTGAATCCGCTGCCGGCGATCCAGCCGCTCACCACATCGTTTTTCACCGCCGAGTTCACGATCAGCACCCACAAGTTGCCCACTGTGACGGCCAGGTACCAGAAGCTCAGGATGATGCCCTTCATCGGCGCCGGCGCCTGGCTGTAGGCGAATTCAAGTCCGGTGGCGGACACCAGCACTTCGCCCAAAGTCAGCAGCGCATACGGCAGCAGTTGCCACAGGATGGAGACGTGCTCGCCACCATCCATCCACAGCTGAATAATGCCGATCACCACCCACGACGATGCCGACAGCGCAATGCCCAGGCCCATGCGGCGCAGCTGCGTTGGCGTGATGCCGATCATGCGCATCAGCGGGAACAGCACGATATTGTTCAAGGGGATCAGCAGCATCACCAGAATCGGATTGACCGCTTGCATTTGCGCCGGCAGCAGCTTGAATTCCCAGCCGAGGATCGACAGCAGCGGGCTGTCCATCGAGTTGGCTTGCACGATCCAGGTCGATGCCTTCTGGTCGAACAGCGACCAGAACGGCGTGATCATGGCGAACACGATCAGGATGCGCAGCACGGCGCGCACGCCTTCCACCGCCGCATCGGTATGCTTGCCGCGCGCGCGGTCGAGCTGCATCGAGACGCCGACACCACCAAACGCCAGCAGCAGCACCAGCGCCGTGCAGGCTGCGATCACAAAGCCCCACGACGGCGTCATGCACAGCGACACCACGGCCGCGACCGCACCGGCGCCCGCCACCATCAGGCCGGGACGCGATTGGCCCGGTGCTTGCGCCAGCAGGGCGGTGCGCGCCACGCTGCTGAAGGAATCGGGATTCGGCGCGGCCGGCGGCACGTGCACATACTTTTTGCGGCCCAGCCAGAACACCGCCGTGGCAATCGCCATCAGGATGCCGGGGATGCCGAAGGCCACTGCCGGACCGTAGTCGCGCAGGAACACCGGCATCAGCAGCGAGGCGAAGAAGGAACCGAAGTTGATGATCCAGTAGAAGGCGTCGAACACCACCTTGGCGCGGTTCTTGTTGGTCTGGTCGAACTGGTCGCCGACAAACGCCACCACCAGCGGCTTGATGCCGCCCGAGCCGAAGGCGATCAGCGCCAGGCCGGTGTAGAAGCCGGTGATGTCATGCTCGAAGATCGCCAGGCAGGCATGCCCGGCCACGTAGATCAGGCTGAACCAGAACACCGTCTTGTATTTGCCCCAGAAGCGGTCCGCGATCCAGCCGCCCAGCAGCGGGAAGAAATACACGCCGATGACGAAGGTGTGGAAGATGTGTTTGGCTTCAGCCGTGCGCTCGGGCATCGGGATGAATAACAGCAGGGTGCTGAGCAGGAAAGGCGTCAGGATATTGCGCATGCCGTAGAAGCTGAAACGCTCGCAGCCCTCGTTGGCGATGATGTAGGGAATTTGCCGGGGCATGGGCCCATTGCCGTTATTACTCACGTATTCACTCCTGTATTGTGTAGTTTGACTACTATTTTTTATCTCAAGTATTCGGGTGAAAATACCTAAGTTTTTGTTTTTTAAAGATTATTCATGATATTCGTTAAGCCGGTCGCCGATTGAAAAATCTGTTTTCGTGATGTATATTCTCTACAAAAAACAATCCCACAGACAGCCAACCCCGGATTCTCTTATGACCAAGCAACTTACTCAAGTCTCCCCGCACTCCCCAGACTGGTATCGCGAAGCGATCATCTACCAGGTTTACCCTCGTAGTTACATGGATAGCAACGGCGACGGCGTGGGCGATTTGCCTGGCATTACGGCAAAGCTGGACTATATCGCATCGCTGGGCGTGGACATCGTCTGGATTTCCCCGTTCTTCAAATCGCCGATGAAAGACTTCGGCTACGACATTTCCGATTACTGCGACGTCGATCCGCTGTTCGGCACCCTGGCCGACTTCGACGTGCTGATCGCCAAGGCACACAGCCTCGGCCTGAAGATCATGATCGACCAGGTGATGGCCCACACTGCGGAAGATCATGCCTGGTTCAAGGAAAGCCGCGCCAGCCGCGATAATCCAAAAGCCGACTGGTACGTCTGGTCCGATCCGGCGCCGGACGGCAATCCGCCGAACAACTGGATGTCGGTGTTCGGTGGTTCGTCGTGGCAGTGGGACACGCGCCGCCGCCAGTACTACCTGCACAATTTCCTGGTCAGCCAGCCGCAGCTGAACTTCCACAATCCGGAAGTACAGCAGGCCCACCTTGACGCCCTGCGTTTCTGGCTGGAGCGCGGCGTGGACGGCATCCGCCTGGACGCCTGCAACTTCCACTTCCATGATCTGGAACTGCGCAGCAATCCGCCGGCCACCGTGCGCGACACCGCCACCGTGTCGGACGTCAACCCATACGGCATGCAAGCCCACATCTACGACAAGACCCGTCCCGAGAACCTGCCGTTCCTGCAAAAGCTGCGCAAGCTGCTGGACGAATACCAGGCTGTCTCGATCGGCGAAGTCGGCGCCGACGATTCGCTGGCCGTGATGGCCGAGTACACCGCCGGCGGCGACAAGCTGCAAATGGCCTACAGCTTCAACCTGCTGGTGCCGCAGTGCTCCTCGCACTACATCCGCAAGCAGGTGGAAGCGTTCGAGGCGCGCGTGAAGGGCGGCTGGGCTTCGTGGTCGGTTGGTAACCACGACGTGCAGCGCGTGGCGTCGCGCTGGGGCGGCCCATCGGCGCCGCAGTCCTTCGCCAAGCTGGTGCTGGCAATGCAGCTGTCGCTGAAAGGCACGCCGTGCCTGTACCAGGGCGACGAACTGGCCTTCGCCGAAGCGGATGTGCCGTTCGAACTGTTGCAAGACCCGTATGGCATCACCTTCTGGCCGGAGTTCAAGGGGCGTGACGGCTGCCGCACGCCGATCGCCTGGTCGAACGACGCCAACGGCGGCTTCACCACCGGCAAGCCATGGCTGCCGGTATCGCCGGACCACCTGGCCAAGGCGGCCTCGGTGCAGGAACAGGACCAGGAATCGTCGCTGGCCTTCACGCGTGCCTTCATCGCCTGGCGTCGCCAGCATCCGCAACTGCTGCGCGGCGATATCGAATTCTTCGACACGCAGGACGCCGTGCTGGCGCTGCGCCGCGATCTGCAAGGCGAACGCAGCATCCTTGCCGTGTTCAACCTGAGCGACCAGGCGCAGACCGTGGACCTGCCGCAAAGCGCGGGCGCCGAGCAACTGCACGGCTACGGCTTGCCGGGCGATGCGGCGGACGGCAAGGTGAGCTTGCCTGCTTACGGCGCATGGTTCGGCTACGCGGCATAGCGGGATTTCCTTCTTAACATCACGTATTTCGGGTATGCTTCCGCCAACTGTTTTGACTGAAACGACGATGAAACAAGCAGAAGTAGAACAAAAGCTCAATCGCACCGCCTTCGCGGACGGCCCGCGCTTGCTGGCCGACATCGGCGCCACCCACGCACGTTTCGCCCTGCAGACCGCCCCCGGCGAGTTCCGCGCGGTGCGCGTGCTCAAGTGCGATGACTACCCGGACATCGTGGCCATGCTGCGCTCCTACCTGGCCGACCACGCCGGCGTCAACCTGAACCACGCGGCGCTGGCGGTGGCCAACCCGGTCAGCGGCGACTACATCCGCATGACCAACCGCGACTGGGAATTCTCCACCGACGAAGTGCGCCGCGTGCTCGGCCTGCACACGCTGCTGGTGGTGAACGACTTCACCGCGCTGGCGATGTCGCTGCCGGGCCTGAAGCCGGCGGACCTGATGCAGGTGGGCGGCGGCAAGCCGGCCTCCAACTCCGTGATCGGCGTGCTGGGACCGGGCACCGGCCTGGGCGTATCGGGCGTGATCCCGACGGTGGACGGCTTCGTCACCCTCGGCTCCGAAGGTGGTCACACCAACTTCGCGCCGGCCGACGAACGCGAATACGCCATCCTGCAATACGCATGGCAAACCTGGTCGCACGTATCGACCGAGCGCCTGATCTCCGGCCCCGGCATGGAAATCATCTACCGCGCCATCGCCAAGCGCAACGGCCGCCAGGTGCGCGATTTGACGTCGCAGGAAATCATCTCCGGCGCGCTGACCGACAAAGACCCGCTGTGCCTGGAAGTGCTGGAATGCTTCTGCGCCATGCTGGGCGGCGCCACCGCCAACCTGGCCGTGACGCTGGGCGCGTTCGGCGGCATGTTCATCGGCGGCGGCATCGTGCCGCGCCTGGGCGACTGGTTCACCACCTCGCCGTTCCGCGCACGCTTTGAAGCCAAGGGCCGCTTCACCAGCTACCTGGCCGAGATTCCAACCTACGTCATCACCACGCCGAATCCGGCGTTCTACGGCGTGGCGACGATTCTGTCCGAACACCTGCGCGGACGCAGCGGCGCCAACACGCTGATGGAGCGCGTGCAGCACCTGCAGCACGAACTGACGCCGGCCGAGCAGCGCGTGGCGCAGCTGGTGCTGGAGCAGCCGCGCTTGGTGTTGAACGAACCGATCGCCGACATCGCGCGCCTGGCCGAAGTCAGCCAGCCGACCGTGATCCGCTTCTGCCGCTCGCTGGGCTTCCTCGGCCTGGCCGACTTCAAGCTGAAGTTCGCCAGCAGCCTGACCGGCGCGATTCCGGTGCGCCACAGCCAGGTGCGCGTCAGCGACAGCACGCACGACCTGAGCGCCAAGGTAATCGATAATACGGTTTCCGCGATTCTGAAATTCCGCGACCAGCTGGACGTGCGTTCGCTGGACAAGGCGATCGCCCTGGTGGCGAAAGCCAAGCGCGTGGAGTTCTACGCCATGGGCAATTCGCGCGTGGTGGCGCTGGACGGCCAACACAAATTCTTCCGCTTCCGCATTCCGACCTCGGCCTACGGCGACTCGCACCTGTTGACGCTGGCGGCCGAGCTGCTCAATCCGGGCGACGTGGTGATCGCCATTTCCAATTCCGGCAAGCTGCCGGACCTGCTGGCGGCGGTGGACGCCGCGCGCGCGGCCGGCGCCGACGTCATCGCCATCACCTCCAGCAATTCGCCGCTGGCCAAGAAGGCCAGCGTCTGCCTGACGGTCGATCACACGGAAGACAGCACCACCTTCCTGTCGATGATCTCGCGCATCCTGCAACTGCTGCTGATCGACATCCTCTCGGTTGGCATCTCGCTGGACGCGCAGAACTCGCGCCTGGTGGTCGAACACAAGGCCGGTAACGGCGAGGCGGACAACCGCCGCCTCCTGATCTCCCACCTGGACGGCTAAGTTCTACAGCTTGTAGCGCAGCGTCAACGCGACGCTGCGCGGCATGCCGGGAAGGCTCAGGTTAGGGCTGGAGCCGTGTCCGGAGACGATGTAGCGCGCATCGCCGATATTGTTGACGTTGAGCTGCAGCTCGTAGTTCCCGGCCTGGTATGCCAGCATCGCATCGGCCGTCACGTAGCCCGGCAGCGCGACCGTATTGCCCGCATTGGCGAAGCGCTGCCCCACCGCATTGACGCCACCGCCGGCCTTGAAGCCATATCCCAATTCCTTGGTCAGCCACAGGTTGCCGCTGTTACGTGCGGTCAGCGTGGCGCGCTTGCCCTGGATGGGGATGGCGGCGGCCACGGTTTTTCCCACCTGATTGACGCTGGTATCGACGGCGACGGATTCCGTGATGGTGGCATCGGTGTAGGCGTAGCCGGCGATACCTTTCCAACCGTCGCCGAGATCGGCGCTGAACGTCAGCTCCAGGCCGTCGGAACGCTGCTTGCCGATCGGGACGATGCGGTTGGTCAGCGGATCGGTCACCTTGATGTTGTCGCGCTCCAGACGATACAGCGACACCGTTGCGTTGGCCCGTCCGCCCCACAGCTCGTACTTGCCGCCGACTTCCGCATTGCGCGTGATTTCCGGCGCCAGGTCGGCGTTGTTGGCGGCCAGCGCGAAGTTCTCGCCGCTAGGCTGGAACGAACGGCTCCACGACGCGTAATACGACTGCTGCCGGGTCGGCTGCCACACCAGGCCGGCGCGCGGGCTCCAGGCGGTATCGGTGCGCGCCAGGTTGGCGGTGGTGACGCCGGCCGCCGTGACAAGGCGGGACGCTTGCTTGAAGCTGTCGTAGCGCACGCCGGCCAGCGCCTTCCATTCTTCACTCAGCACCAGCGCATCCTGCAGGTAGACGGCTGAATTCTTGTAGGTGCCGAAGGTGTCGGTGCGCGCGCCCAGCTTGTTCGGATCGACCACCGGCAGCACCGGATTGAAGATCGACATATTCGTTTGCACCACGATGGCGGCGTTGCTGAAGGCGTCCTTGCTTTGCTGGCCGAACTCCACGCCGTAGAGCAGCTCGTGCTGGACATTGCCGGTGGCGATTTTCTGCGTCAGCTCGGTCTGGTTGGACCAGCCGTGTTCCTTGCGGCCCAGCTTGGCGTGCCCCAGCGACATGGTGCCGGCCACTTCGTTGATGTTGCCGGAGATGTTGGTGTTGTTGCGGTCCAGCGTGTAGTCGTAGTAGCGGAAGCCGTTGCGCAGCGACAGGCCGGGGCTGAACCGGTGCGTCAGCGTGGCGGCGGAAGAGGCCACGCGCGACTGGCTGTAGTCGGCCGTGGCCGCGTTGGCCGCGCCGTAGTAGGTGGCCGGATCGACAAACACCGGGCGGCCGTTATAGGAAGGGATGCCGAAGTCGGTGAGGCGGCGGTCTTCCAGGTAATCGGCCTGCAGCAGCAGCTTGGTGTCGCTGGAGAAGCGCAGGGCCACCGAAGGCGCCAGCGCGCTACGGTCGAGGAATTGCTGCGAGCGGTAGCTGTCCGCTTTTTCGCGCGCGCCGGTGAGGCGCCAGGCCACCGTTTCGCCCGCCCGGCCGAAGTCGATTTCGCCGCGCCGGCCGGAATGGTCGCTCAGGCTTACACTGAGGTCGTTGACATCCGCGCCCGGTTTCTTGGTCACGCGGTTCACCAGGCCGCCGGAAGAGCCGCGGCCATACAGCACGGCCGCCGGTCCCTTGATGACCTCCAGCCGCTCGATGTTGGAGAGATCGCGGAAGTACAGCGCATCGTCGCGGAAGCCGTCGACGAACTGGTCGCCGATGGCGGTGAAGCCACGGATGAAGACCTGGTCGCGCTGGCCGTCGCCGGTGGACAAGCCGACACCGGGCACGGTCTTCAGAACATCCTGCAGCGAGGTGGCGTGCAAGTCCTTGATCACGGCGGCGGGAATCACATTCACAGTCTGCGGCACGTCTTTCAGATCCATGTCGATCTTGGTGGCGCCGCCGGAGCTGCGCGCCACGTAGTTGTTGTCGCTTTCCTTGGCGCCCACGACTTTGATGACCTGAAGCGGTTCATCCTCCGCATGGACCGCTGGCGTAAGCGCCAGCGTTGCCCAAACACTCGATACCGCAATACTTGCCGCTTTCTTTCTGAACCGCATGTGCATCCTCTGTAGGCGAAATTAGCAATTCTACATAAAAATCAGATAATATGGAATGAGAATCAATTGCATTTGGATTTTTCTGCTGTTACAAATCGCTACTTGAATTTTGGACTTTGTGAGTTAAGATATATCGTAATAAGTTATATCTTAAGGAGTTTTACATGCCACGTCCCGATCACCACCATCCTCACCATCCCCATCATCCTCACCACGGTCATGAAGGCGGCCCACGCGGTCGCGGGCCTAAGATGTTCGACGCCGGCGCCATGCGCTACGTCGTGCTGCAGCTGATCGCCGAGAAGCCGCGTCATGGCTACGAGATCATCAAGGAGCTGGAGCAGCGTTCCGGCGGCGGCTATTCGCCCAGCCCGGGCGCCATCTATCCGCTGCTGTCGATGCTGCTCGATATGGGCCATGTCGTCGCTTCGCCGGACGGCAACAAGAAGCTGCATACGATTACGCCGGAAGGCGAGGCTTTCCTGGCCGATAACCGCCAGTTCGTCGATGCAATCCTGGCCCGCATGGCCGAAGGCGATGAGCATCGCGAAGGCTTGCGCAACGCCATGCACGAGCTGAAGCACGCCGCCATCGAGCAGGCCCGCGCCAGCAACCACAGCCCTGAACGCATCGAGCAGATCCGCGCCATCCTGCGCCAGGCTGTTGCCGATATCAACGCGCTATGAGCGCCGTTCCATTGACGCCCGCGCGCGAGCGCCTGGTGCTGTGGCTGCTGGCGCTGACGCAGTTCACCGTCATCATGGATTTCATGGTGATGATGCCGCTGGCGCCGCAGCTGATGCAGGCCTTCCAGATCGAGCCGGCCGCCGTCTCGGGCGCGGTGTCGGCTTACGCCTGGTGCGCCGGCATCTCCGGCCTGGCCGCCGCCATGTATATCGACCGCTTCGACCGCAGGAAGCTGCTGCTGGTCGTGTTCGCCCTGTTCACGCTGTCCAACCTGGCCTGCGCCGCCGCGCCGAATTTCCATGTGCTGGTGCTGTCGCGCGCGTTTGCCGGGCTGACCGGCGGCATCCTCGGCGCCATCGTCATGGCCATCATCGGCGACCTGATTCCGGTGCATCGCCGTGGCGCCGCCACCGGCATCGTGATGACGTCGTTCAGCCTGGCCTCCGTGGCCGGCGTGCCGACCGGCGTGATGCTGGCCGCGCACTATGGCTGGGCCTCGCCGTTTTATATCCTGGTGCTGTGCTCGCTACCCATCCTGGTGCTGGCCGCGCGCACTCTGCCGGCGCTGGACAGCCACCTGCCCAACCGCGCGCCGTTGTCGGCCGCGCTGCCCAACCTGATTGCGCTGTACCGGGAGCCGGCGCACATCAAGGCTTTCCTGCTGTCGGCCATTAATATGACCACGGGCATGATGGTGATTCCCTTCATCTCGCCTGTGCTGGTCAGCAATGTGGGCCTGCAGCCGGCCGATATCACTTACATCTACCTGGCCGGCGGCATCGCCACGCTGTTCACCGCGCGCATGATCGGCAAGTGGTCGGACCGTTACGGCGCGCAGAAGCTGTACCGCATCGTGTCGCTGTTGTTCATTGCGCCGCTGCTGTTCATCACCCACATGCCGGTGATGCCGCTGGTGGGCGTGATCGTGTTCTTCCCGTTCTTCATGGTGCTGGCGTCCGGGCGGACGATTCCGATGCAGGCGCTGATGACCACGGTGCCGGACCCGGTCCGGCGCGGCGCCTTCCTGAGCGCCAACGCGGCGGTGCAGCAGGTGGGCACAGGTGTCGGTGCGCTGCTGGGCGGGCTGACCTTGCATACCGAGGCCTCCGGCCACATCGCCGGCTACGGCTTGAACGGCTGGATCGCGGTGGGGCTGGTGCTGCTGGCGGTGCTGTGGGTGGGGAGGGTACGCGGCGCCGCGAACCTGGCGGCGCCGGTGGCCGAGCCGAAAGCGGCCTAGCGGGGATTAGTTCTCGATGCTGGTGCGCTTGGCCGGGTGCTTCTCGCGCCGCCAGCGCGCCAGGCTGATGACTTCGTCGTTGGTGGCGTCTTCCACCAGGATTTCATCGTCGCTCGACGAGACCAGGAAGCTTTCCCAGCGCAGCGCCGATTCGGCGCTGTTTTCCACGTAGCTGAACTGCCAGTAGCTTTTGCCGTTGAGCTTGCGCGGCACCGGGTCGTATTCAAGCAGGCCGCCGTGGGCCTTGCCGCCGGTGTTCTTTTCGATCAGCGACGACCAGGCTTGCAGTTCCGGCAATGCCATCAGGGCGGCGGCGCCTTGTTCCTTGGTGCGCACGGCCTTCGGTTCGGCGGGCGGCGTCGGGTCCTTGATGTCGGCCGGACGCTGCGGCGCGGAGGCCGAGGCGGCTTTCTTGGCCGCGGCCGCGCTGCTGGCGCTGGCCGACGCGGCCACCGGCACCTTGACCGTCACCTTCGACTCGGCTGGCGTCGAACCAACATAATAGGCGGCCAAACCCAGCGCAACGACCGCTGTTGCCGCACCGGCGATAATCAGTTTGCGGGAGGACTGCTTGCTTAATTCCATGGGGGAAGGGTGTGGGACTATTTTATTGTCGGCCATACTAAACCAAAGGCATCTGAGGGGCAACTTTTTGCGGTGTTTCGCCGCTAGCCTATACTATTTTGGTATTCGTCCGGAGAGATATTTTATTGGCTGTTGACGGCGGTTTTTCGTACCATCGTTGCAGTATAAGCAAAGTACACAAAAGGATACGCTGGTGAACAAGAATATTGTGGGAATCGATTGGGGCACCAGCAACAGGCGTGCCTATCTGATCGATCAAACCGGCGCCTGTCTGGCCGAACATGAGGACGGCGAGGGCATGCTGGCCGTCGGCAGCCGCGACAAGTTCGGCCCGTCGCTGGCCGGCGTGCTGCAGGCCATGCAGCTGACGCCGGACCTGCCGGTGATCATGTCCGGCATGGTCGGCAGCGCTTCGGGCTGGCAGGAAGTCGATTACCTGGACGCCTCGGTGCCGCTGGAGCAGTTGCCGCAGCACCTGGCCGCCGTCACCGACCCGGCCTGGGCCGGCCGTGGCTACATCGTTCCTGGTTATGTTTATCGCAACGGCGCTTCGGCCGACGTCATGCGCGGCGAGGAAACCCAGCTGCTGGGCGCGGTGGTGCTCGGCCATCGCGACGGCTGGATCGTGCTGCCGGGCACCCACAGCAAGTGGGTGCTGCTGCGCGACGGCGTGATCCAGTCGATCGCCACCTACATGACCGGCGAGCTGTTCGCCATGCTGTCCAAGGGCGGCACCCTGTCGGCGATGATGAGCGGCGACGCCGCCGATGCCGAAGGCTTCGTCACCGGCCTGAATCAGGCGGCGCGCAACGAGCCGCTGTCCAACTCCCTGTTCCGCGTGCGCGCGGGCGTGGTGTCGCGTTCAGCGCCGGCGCAGCAGGCTGCGGCCACTGTCAGCGGCTTGCTGATCGGCGCCGAGTTCGCCGCCGCGCGCGACGCGCAGCAGGGCATCACCGTCATCGGTTCGCCGGCGCTGGCCGCGCGCTACGATGTCGCCGCCCGCCATTTCGGCCTGCAGTGTTCCGTGCTCGACCCGCACCTGGTGTATTGCACCGCCATTTCCCAATTCCTGAAAGCCTGATCATGACTACGCCATCCCATCCAACCACGCCGCTGGTCGCCATCCTGCGCGGCCTCGATCCTGCCGAAGCGGTTGATGTCGCCAAGGTGCTGTACGGCGCCGGCTTCCGTGCGCTGGAAGTGCCGCTCAACCGTCCGGGCGCGATCGAGGCGATTGCCGCCATCGTCAAGCTGGACCTGCCGGATACCCTGGTGGGCGGCGGCACCATGCTCAACGTCGGCCACGTGGAAGCCGTGCACGCCGCCGGCGGCCGCCTGCTGGTCTCGCCGAACTGCGTGCCGGCCGTGATCCGCCGCGCCGCCGACCTGGGCATGTACTGCGCGCCGGGCGTGGCCACGCCGACCGAGGCGTTTGCCGCGCTGGATGCGGGCGCGCACGCGCTGAAGATTTTCCCGGCCGAGTCGGTCGGCCACGGCGGCATCAAGGCGTTGAAAAGCGTGCTGCCGGCCGGTACGCCGGTGTGGCCGGTGGGCGGCGTCTCGCCCGAGACCATGGCGGACTGGGTCAAGGCCGGCGCCACCGGTTTCGGCATCGGCGGCGCGCTGTACACGCCGGGCGTGACGCTGGAACAACTGGCCGAACGCGCGGCCGCTTTCGTCGGCACCTGGCGTGCTTTGGCCGTATGATGGCGGCTGTCTAAAACTAACGGAATCGAACTGATGAGCAAGCATGACGTGCAGTGTCTGTGGGAAGTAAAAGCGCAACTGGGCGAGGGCCCGCTGTGGGTGGCGGAACAGAACCGCCTGTACTTTGTCGACCTGAAGAACCAGACCCTGCACGCGCAGGACGTGGTCACTGGCGCGCGCCGCAGCTGGGCTATGCCCGACTACATCTGCTGGCTGATCGCGCGCCGCGACGGCGACGGTTTCATGGCCGGCCTGCGCGACGGCATCGCCCGCGTGTGGCTGGAGCCGGAGCTGCGCATCGAATACCTGCATCGTCCGTTCCCGGCCGACAGCGGCCTGCGCATGAACGACGCCAAGGTCGATAGCGCCGGCCGCATCTGGGCCGGTTCCATGCACAACACCGACTACGCGCAGGACATCGGCATCCTGTTCCGCCTGGACACCGACCAGCAGCTGCACGCGATGGACCAGGGCTACCACATCTGCAACGGCCCGACCTTCAGCCTGGACGGCGCCACCATGTACCACACCGACAGCTACGAAGGCCGCACCTACGCCTATCCGTTGGCGGCCGACGGCACGCTGGGCGAACCGCGCGTGTGGCGCCAGTTCGGCGAAGGCGAAGGTTCGCCGGACGGCATGACGGTCGACAGCGAAGGCTGCGTGTGGATCGCGCAATGGGGCGGTAGCCGTGTGTGCCGCTATTCGGCCGAGGGCGAGTTGCTGGAAACGATCGCCGTACCGGTACGCAATCCGGCCTCCTGCACGTTTGGCGGCGCCGACCTGAAGACGCTGTACATCACCACCGCCAGCGAAGACAACACGCCCGAGCAGCTGGCCGCGCATCCGCTGACCGGCGCCGTGTTTGCCGTGCAGGTCGAAGTCGCCGGTGTGCCGGCCGCCCGTTTCGGCTAGAATGCGGGCATGCAAAGCCCAGCCCCCAAATACCTGCACCTCAGCCCTGACGCGGACCTTCCAGCACTGGAAGGCCTGCGTCAGTTCAAAGCGATTGTCGTGGTGGAGTCGGATGTCGACGAGACCATGATGTGGGACGTCAGCCGCTGGCTGATCGAATCCGGTTGCCTGTATGCGCTGGCGTGGGGCAAGGGCTGCGAAGCCTGGCGCGAGGCGATCGAGGATGCGGCGCTGGAGGCAGTCGATTATGAAGACGTGCCGGAAGCCCAAAAAGTCTTCATCACCGCGCACGACGATGAAGACCTGCAAGAGGCGTTCTGGTTCGCCCAGCACCGCGCCGTCCACCCCGCCCACGATCTCAATACCACCCTGATCGTCCACCTGGCCGACAGCCCGCGCCGCGACGAGCTGGAAGCCATGTACCACGACGCCTGATCAGCCTTCGCTGCGCGCCACGCTCAGCGACCACGAAACGCCGAAGCTATCCGTCAACATGCCGAACAACGGCGACCATTGCGCCGGCGCCAGCGGCACGATGACGCTGGCGCCTTCGGCAAGCTTGTGCCACAGGGCGCTGGCTTCTTCCGGCGTCTTCGCTTCTACAGCGACCATGAAGGCGTTCTGGCCCGCATCGTGCGGCGTATGCGACGGCACGTCGTAAGCCATCACGCGGAAGCCGCTCTCCGCCGCCACCTGTCCCCAGATCAGTTGATCGGCTTCGGCTTCGTTGGTGACCTGGCCGAAATCCCGATAGCTCATGGCCATCAATTCGCCACCGAAAACGGCCTGGTAAAAGCCGAGAGCTTTGCGCGCCTGGCCACGGAAGTTGAGGTGAGGAACAGCGCTGACGGTAGTTGGTTTCATCGAAGATCTCCTGTAAGAAAGTGAATCTCATTCTATGCAGGAGCGCTGTCAGTTTCTGTCAGTAGCCTGGTTCAAAAGGTGATCTTCACTGAAGGCGCGCTGCGCTTGGCGTCGCCATGGAACACGGCTTCGATGTTGTTGCCGTCCGGGTCGATCACGAAGGCGGCGTAGTAGCCGGGATGGTAGGGGCGCTCGCCGGGAGCGCCGTTGTCCTTGCCGCCGTTCTCCAGCGCCGCGTGGTAGAACGCTTCCACCATCGCGCGGTCCTTGGCCTGGAAGGCCAGGTGGTGGCGCCCGGTCAGCACGCCTTGCGCCGCCTCGCTGTCCGCCGTGGAGACGAACAGTTCATCGGCCCAGAAAAAACCGTCACCGGTGCCGCCGGGCGGAACGCCCAGCACCTCGAAAATAGCGGTATAGAATTTTTGCGAAGCAGGCAGGTCGCGCACGACCAGCTGGATATGATCGATCAAACGGCCGCGATGCAGTTCTTGCGTTTCCATGGCCAGGCTCCTCGAAAGGTGAGCAGCCGATTCTAGCGCAAAGCGATTTTTGCACGCGCCACGCAAATGGCCGGTCGCACAGCCGCTAGAGATTGCTTGCCAGCTCGTAGCGGTTCTTGCCGTTTTGCTTGGCTTGATACAGCAGGTCGTCGGCCAGCTTGTAGCTCACCGCCAGGTCGACGTTCTTCAACAGGCGCGCAACGCCAATGCTGACGGTCACGCCGCGATCCGGCAATGCCACCGCCTGCATTTTCTTCAGGATGCCTTCGGCGAATGAACACACCGAAGCCCTGTCGCCGCTGTGCACGATGGCGAATTCCTCGCCGCCCAGCCGGGCGCACAAATGCGGTCCCGATTGCTCGGCGATGACACCGCCGACTTTCTTCAGCACCTCATCGCCGACGTCGTGCCCGAGCTGGTCATTGATTTTCTTGAAGTTGTCGATGTCGATCATCAGGAAGTTGAGTTGGCTCTCGTTGCCATCCTCCAGCATCGCCAGCGCACTCTGGGTGAACATGCGGCGGTTGTTCATGCCGGTCAACGCATCCTTGAAGGCCATGGTCTGCAGCTCTTGCTCGGCATTGAAATTGCGCATCCGCAGCAGCAGGAATACCAGGTTGATGACAAAACCGATCAGCAGGCTGGCCGCCATGGTAAACGCGGGCCAGAGCGCATCGGCGCGCCCGCTATGGTCGGGGAAATAGTCCCATCCGAGGATCATCCACGTCATGACCGAGACGGCGTTGTAATACAGCACGCCGTTGAAGATGGGCGCGCTGGTCAGGGTGATGATCAGGCCGATCGGCAACACCCAGAAGGTCGGGTCTTCGACTTCCGCCAGCAGCACGCGAAAGCCCAGGCTCAGGAAGAACACCGATACCGCGCCGGCCAGGATGTTCAGCGTCAAGGTGCGCGAGAAGGCGGTCATGAAGGAGCCCAGCATCATGCCCGCAAAGACGGCGCCGGTGGCCGGCACGTTGTGGTCGGCGCCGGTGGGCAAGCACAGGTACAACACCAGCCAGCTGATCACGCCAAAAATCTGGGTGGCCAGCGTCATCAGGTGAACTTCCTTGAAAAAGCGCTTTTGCTGCGCCGGATTACCGATGAATAAGGCGTAATACAAGACACCTTGAAAGTTACTCATAAAACATCCTTATGAACTTACGTTAAGGAATGAATTATCAATTGTCCTCCAATGCCGGCAATCAACCAAGTGAATTTTTGATAAAAAAAGCCAGCCTCCGGAGAGACTGGCTATCTATGCAGCGAGGCTTAGGAACTAAGCCGGCCGGCTATTACATCATGCCGTCCATGCCACCCATGCCGCCCATGCCACCCATACCGCCCATGGCAGGCTTGTCTTCGCTGATTTCAGCAACCATGCAGTCGGTGGTCAGCATCAGGCCAGCGATCGAAGCTGCGTTTTGCAGTGCCGAACGGGTGACTTTTGCTGGGTCCAGAACGCCCATTTCGACCATGTCGCCGTAGGTGCCGTTGGCAGCGTTGTAACCGTAGTTACCCGAGCCGGCCAGAACCGCTGCAACCACGACCGACGATTCTTCGCCGGCGTTTTGCACGATCATGCGCAGTGGCTCTTCCATGGCGCGCAGAACGATCTTGATGCCTGCGTCCTGGTCCGGATTGTCGCCTTTCAGGCCTTGCACTTGAGCGCGTGCGCGCAGCAGGGCAACGCCGCCGCCTGGCACGATGCCTTCTTCCACGGCAGCGCGGGTAGCGTGCAGTGCATCTTCAACGCGGGCTTTCTTTTCTTTCATTTCAACTTCGGTGGCTGCACCGACTTTGATCACCGCAACGCCGCCTGCCAGTTTGGCAACGCGCTCTTGCAGTTTTTCACGGTCGTAGTCCGAGGTCGCTTCTTCGATCTGCACGCGGATCTGCTTGACGCGCGCTTCGATGTTTGCAGCTTGGCCGGCGCCGTCGATGACGATG
The DNA here is from genome assembly GCF_054461335.1 of Duganella paludis. NCBI lineage: Bacteria > Pseudomonadati > Pseudomonadota > Betaproteobacteria > Burkholderiales > Oxalobacteraceae > Duganella > Duganella paludis. The sequence goes on along the minus strand of NZ_CM136922.1, from coordinate 1,715,329 downwards.
GTGTTTTCCTTGCCGACTTCGATGCGCTTGGCTTGACCCAGTTCTTCCAGGGTGATTTTTTCCAGGGTCAGGCCGACTTCTTCAGCAACAACCTGGCCGCCGGTCAGGATGGCGATGTCTTCCAGCATGGCTTTGCGACGGTCGCCGAAGCCTGGGGCTTTCACGGCTACGGTTTTCAGGATGCCACGGATGTTGTTGACCACCAGGGTCGCCAGCGCTTCGCCTTCGATGTCTTCGGCGATGATCAGCAGAGGACGGCCCGACTTGGCGATTTGTTCCAGGATCGGCAGCAGATCACGGATGTTCGAGATTTTCTTGTCGCACAGCAGGACGAATGGGTTGTCCAGAACGGCAACTTGTTTTTCCTGGTTGTTGATGAAGTATGGCGACAGGTAGCCGCGGTCGAACTGCATACCTTCAACGATGTCCAGCTCGTCGTTCAGCGACTTGCCGTCTTCCACGGTGATGACGCCTTCTTTGCCGACTTTTTCCATCGCTTCAGCGATGCGGTCGCCGATCGACGAATCCGAGTTGGCCGAGATCGAACCGACCTGGGCGATTTCCTTGGTGGTGGTGCAAGGACGGGCGATGGCAGCGATCTGCTCGACGGTGGCAGCAACTGCCTTGTCGATGCCGCGCTTCAGGTCCATTGGGTTCATGCCGGCGGCAACGAACTTCATGCCTTCGCGCACGATGGCTTGGGCCAGCACGGTGGCGGTGGTGGTGCCGTCGCCGGCGTTGTCGCTGGTGCGGGAAGCAACTTCCTTGACCATTTGCGCGCCCATGTTCTGCAGCTTGTCTTTCAGCTCGATTTCCTTGGCAACGGATACGCCGTCCTTGGTGACGGTAGGGGCGCCGAACGAACGTTCCAGCACAACGTTGCGGCCTTTCGGGCCCAGGGTGACTTTAACTGCGTTGGCCAGGACGTTGACGCCTTCAACCATTTTGGCGCGCGCTGCGTCGCCGAAGATTACTTCTTTAGCTGCCATGTTATTAACTCCTTAAGGGTATTAAGTGGGATCGGTGGGTCAAGAATTACTTGACGACGATCGCCATGATGTCTTCTTCGCGCATGACCATCAGTTCTTGACCGTCAACTTTGACGGTTTGGCCGGCGTATTTGCCGAACAGAACGCGGTCGCCTACTTTGACATCCAGAGGACGGACTTTGCCATCTTCCAGGATCTTGCCATTGCCTACCGCCAGGACTTCGCCTTGGTCTGGTTTTTCAGCAGCCGCATCAGGGATGATCAGGCCGGACGCAGTTTTGGTTTCCTGGTCGAGGCGTTTGACGATTACGCGATCGTTCAAAGGGCGAAGGTTCATTCAAAACTCCTTAATATTAACAATGGTACAGTTTGTTGTCGTTTCAATCAGATTGCTACGACGAAAAGTTTGGCTTGAGGCTGTTAGCACTCAACCTGAACGAGTGCTAATTATAGGGACGACCTTGGTGCATTTCAAGGCAAACACTTCGCGAAACATGAAAAAGGAAGCTAAATGATGCAGATATGACTACGGCCAGGCGGGTTTCCGCCTGGCCGTTGAGGGAGATCAAGGATCGAGCGGGTCGGCCGGATCGATGCGCAGCGACTTGGAGGATGGTCGGAATGTCAACTCCGTGGGCGACAAACGCTGGCCGACGGCGCCCGGCGCATAGCCCAGCTCCTTCAGGTTGCGGGCCGCGAACTCGGCGCTTTCGATGTAGCTGCTCTGGCTGACGTTGGTGATGATCAGGCTGTCCTTGTCCAGCGGCGCCCCCATGGCCACCAGCCGGCGCGTGACGTTGCGCAGGTTGGTGGTGGTGTGGCGGGCATACGGCTCGATGATGATGGACTCGGCCGGCACGCCGTAACGCTCGATCAGCGCCTTGCGCATTTCGACCGCCTCCACAAAGCGCGTGTTTTTCGGATGCACCGAGGCGCCGCTGAAGATGATGAAGGGCGCCACGCCCTCGCTGAAGCGCTGGGCCGCCAGCCGCACGTTGAGCTTGCCGCGCGCGCTCAAGGGCATGCCGGGCACTTCCGGGCCGATGCCGGGAATGATGATGGCCGTGTACTTGAACAGCTTCCAGTCGATGATGCCGGCGCGGCCCAGCGCGGCGCCGTTGTGCGCCAGGTCCAGCGGCTCGAAGGCGACGGCGTCGTTGCGGTCGTTGGCGTCGAGCAGGGCGACCGCCAGTTGCAGGCTCGGGTCCAGCGTGAGGGCGGCATCGTCGGCGCCGGCCTTGGCCATCCAGGCCGCATCGGCCACCGTGGCCTTGAAGCCGGCGCTGCCGGCCTGGTCGAGCGGACCGTCGATCAGTGGATAGCGCGGCGCCGCGCCCAGGCCGTAGACCTGGATGATGCTGTTCAGGCCGCGCAGCTCGCGGCCGACCTGGGCCTTGACGCCGTCATCCGGCAACGCGGCCTTGCACCAGGTGGACAACGGCGCCTTGGCTGCGGCGCTGGCCAGGTCGTCGATTTCGCGTTCGCTCCAGATGCCGGCGTTGAGCACGCAAGCCGGTGCCTGCTTGCAGGCGTCGATGCGGGCGCGGCGCTCGGCCAGCGTGGCGGAATTGGCATGGGCATTACCCATATCTATCAACGCCGGGAACAACTGATTGGCGATCAGCGACCAGTGCTGGTCGCGCAGCGGTGCGGCGCCGCCCGGCAGGGCGGTGAGGAGGGATAGTGCCAGTAGTGTGAGTGTCGATTTTTTCATCATCTTGATTACCATGCCTTGCTTGCCACCAGGCGGAAACTGCGGCCGAACACCGGGCGGCCATAAATGGCTTGCTGGCTGCCCTGGCCGGCCAGGGTGTCGGTACGGGTATTGCCTTCGGTGAGGCCTTTGGCGTTGCTCAGGTTATCGCCGCTGAGCTGGATACGCCAGTCGCCGCGCGTGACCGATATGCCGGCGCCGATCGAGTGATAGGCCGGCAGCGCGGTGGCCTGGAAGAAGTCCACATAGCGCTTGCCGGTGTAGGCATAGCTGCCGTACAGCTCGACCAGGTTGGCATCCACATTGAAGCTGTAGTTCGGACGGATGTTGCCGAACACTTTAGGCTCGCGGATGATCTGGTTGCCCACCACCTTGGATGGATCGGCGCCGGTGGCGTTCACAAAGTCGCGGTACTGCGGATCCTGCACCGTCAGCGAGCCGTTGATGTGGAAGCGGTCGGTCAGATAGACAGCGCCATCCAGTTCCGCGCCGCGCACGATGGCCTTGCCGAAGAACGGCACGGTCTGGTCGTTGCGGCCGGTGGCCGGATTGAACGCGACGAACGAAGCGTTCAGCGGATCGAACTGCGTGTAGAAACCGGTCACGTACAAATAGGAGCGGCCGGCGGTGGCCTTGAAGCCCACTTCATATTGATTGGCTTTGGTCTTCAATACCAGTGGGTCGACCGATGCCGCCACCTGCATCGACGGTGGCACTTCCAGGTGCGAGATGCGCGCATAGCCGCCCAAGCGCGGTGTGAAGTCGTAGTTGGCGCCCAGCGTCCAGTTGATGGTGTTGATGTTGTACTTGTGCGCCTGGATGCCGCCGGTGAAGGCGCGCGTGGTGTCGTCGGCCAGCGTGGCCTTGTCGCCCAGGTTGACCTGATTGGTCAGGCGCGCGTAACCATCGTAGTGATAGCGCTCGCGGCGCACACCGCCGTCCAGGCGCAGGCGGTCGCTAACTTCCCAGGTGTCGTTCACGTAGAAGGCGCCCATGCGCGCATCGACGTCGCCCTGGTTCAGGGTGGTGGTGTAGCGCAGCACGCCGTTGTCGGTGACGGAGCCGAGCACCGCGCCGCTGGCGGAGTAGGCCACCAGGTCCAGCGTGCGCGGCTTGCCTTGCACTTCGATCAGCATGTCGTTGTAGACCGACTTGCTGGTCTGGCCGTAGCCGCTGGCGTAGACGCCGAACTTGACGTCATGGTTGCCGCTGCCGGTCTGGAAATTACGCGTGAAGTTGACGTCGGCCTGGTTCGAATAAAAGTCGGAACCGGCGGCGCGGTACTGCGCCTGCATCACCAGGCCGGAGGCCGCCGCCGGATTGTAAGCCTGCGTGCCGTTGCTGCCGGCAATGGCGTAGCCCAGATGGTCGACCGCGCCGAAGGCCGTCCTGGCGGCGTTCATGAAGCCGTTGGCAAAGGTGGTGGCGTCGGCCGGATTGGAGGTGGAATAGAAGGCGTCGAAATTCAGCTTGCCCTTGGTGGCGCCGGCCTTGGCCGAGATGAGCCAGCTGCCGATTTCGCCCTCGTAGTTGACGCCGATGTTGCCGTATTCCAGATGGCGGCCATTGGCCAGGTCGCGCGTGTCGGTCACCAGCTTGCCGCTGCCGTCCTGGTATTTCTGCGGCACGCTGCGCAACGCCGGCGAGTTCATGGTGCCGTCGAAGTAGTCGATGTATTTATCCAGCGAGACCGAAGGATTGCGCGGATCGGCGATCGGAATCGGCAGGTAGAAGGTGTTGTGGTCGTTCAGGTAGTTGGCGCTGACGGTCAGCGTGCCGTTTTCCAGCACGCGCTTGATGTTGCCGCGAATCTGGCCGCCCTTGTCGTTCGGGAAGCCGTTGTCGCGGTGGCCGTCGTCCTGGCGCAGGAAGCCGCCGACGGCGTAGAAGGTCTTGTCGTCGATCTTGCCGGCCTGGTAGGCGTCGATGCGCGCCAGGCCGGTGGTGCCCAGCGTGACCTGGGCTTTGCCCTTGGTCTTGTCGGTGCCGGTGACGGTGCTGCTGTTGACGATGGCCGCCGCCTGGCCGGCGTAGATCGGCGCCGGGCCGCCGCGCACCACCTCGATGCTCTTGGTCATCAGGTCATAGCGGTTCAGGCTGTCGCCACGGAAGAAGAAGCCGTTGATTTCGGTGAACAGCGGCAGGCCGTCCTGCTGAAACAGCGCCAGGCCGTCATCGGTCGGAATGCCGCGCACGCGGGTGATGTTCTGCACTTCGCCGCCGGTGGCTTCGACCTGGATGCCGGGAAGTTTGCCCAGCAGGTCGGCCATGTTTTGCGGTGCGAGTTTTTGCACATCGTTCTGCGACAGCGAGTTCACTGCATAGGACACGTCGAAGCGGCGCTGGGGGCGGGCGGAGCCGGTGACGACCACGCTTTCAAGTTCCGCCGTATCAGCGGCGGGCGCGGCTTGCTGGGCTTCCTGGGCAAAGGCAGGGCTGGCCGCAGCGCATAAAGCGCTGATGGCGTGGGCTAGCGTCTTCATTTTCGTACTCATCGATTTCTCCAGTCAGGACAAGGGGTAAGCAACTGGCGCCGAGTATATGGCCGGGATTTCGGTATAATTATTTATTACTTGTAAAATAAATAGAATATGACAGTTGTGTGACAAGAATTGTCTGTTTGCCAGCATTACTATGAAAATTGCGCGACTAAAACTGTCTTCAGAAGAAAAGCGTTTGTTATGGCACTTGCGGACCAACGGCCCGACGCCGCGCACCGAGTTGTCGACGATGCTGCAGGTGAGCAATTCGGCGCTGACCAAGCTGTCGCGCAACCTGATCAGCCTGGGGCTGGTGGAAGAGCAGGAAGCCTCCACCGATGCCAGCGGCAGGGGCCGGCCGACCGTGCCGCTGGCGATTTCGCCGGCCGGCGGCTTTGCCGTCGGCGCCACGGTGCACAAGGGCGTGCTGGAAATCGCGCTGGTGGATTACGCCGGCGGCATCATTTCCCTGACCAGCGAGGCGGTCGGCGCGCCGGAACCGCTGGCGTTTGCGCAATTGCTGGAGCAGCGGATTACCGAATTGTCCGTCAAGCACAAGCTGCTGGGCGGGCGCTTCCTTGGCGTCGGCGTCGGGCTGCCCGGCCCGCCGAGAGGGCGCGACGGCAATTATTGGAACATCGTCAGCGAACTGCCGGGATGGCGCAACGTGCCGCTGCGCGAGATCCTCGACGCCGCCCTCGGCCTGCCGACCATGCTGGAGAACGACGCCAATGTGTCGGCGCTGGCCGAGTACTACCTGAACGCCACGGTACGCCGCTCGTCCACGGTGGTGGTGCTGTTGCTGGGTTACGGCATCGGCGCCGGCGTGATCGAGGATGGCCGGCTGCTGAAGGGCGAGTTTGGCGGCTTTGGCGATATCGGCGGGCTGTATCCGATGGACCAGCCGCGCCCGACGACCATCGACTTGCTATCGGTGCTGCAGGAGGCGGGATGCCCGATCCAGTCGGTCGCCAATTTCGCTGAGGTCACCGTCGGTCACGAAGCGTTGATTGAGCAGTGGCTGGACCGCGCCGCCGTGCAGCTGGAGTCGGTGGTGAATAGTGCGATCTCGTGGTTCGATCCGGGCGAGATTATTTTCTCCAGCCCGCTGCCGGCTTCCATCATGGTGCGCCTGGCGGCGCGGCTGAACCGGGGCCAGTTGCGCTGGCCCGAGCACCGGCCGCCGACCGAGATCCGCGTGTCGGGCCTGGGCGGCAGTTCAATCGCCTTGGGCGCGGCCTTGTTGCCGATACACGCGTCCACCACCGTCTCCTTCTGGTAGAGCGCCTTATGCCCCGTTATCTGAACATGGTGAAGCAGGACCGTCATCTGATCGGTTATTCAACGGGGAATTTTGGCAAGAACCTGCTGTTGGGCAGTTTCGACGTGACGCTGCTGTTCCTGTTGACGGACGTGCTGGGCGTGGCGCCGCAACGCGTGAGCGTGTTGATGCTGGCGGTGTTTGTGGCCGACCTGGTGCTGGATCTGGGCGCCGGACTGTTGGCGACCTGGGCGCAAAATCACGGCATAGGTTACCGGCGCCTGATCGCAGTGGGCGCGCTGCCATGCGCCGTGTCGTTCGCCCTGATCTACGGCCTGCCGCTGCTGGGCGTGCACGATCTTCCCGTGCTGGCCGGCGCCATCATCCTGTTTCGCGGCGCCTACGCGGTGATCGACGTGCCGCATAACAGTTTGTTGGCGCGGGTGGCCAGCGACAGCCGCGCGCGCGGACGGGTTTCCGGCTATCGCACGGTGTTCAGTTCCATGGCCGGCGTGGCGATTTCCACCATCGTCGCACCGCTGGTGATGGTGGCCGAGCAGCAAGGGCCTGCGCGCTTGCTGGCACAACTCGGTGTGACGGCAGGCCTGGTGTTTTGCGGCGTGATGCTGTTTGCCGCCTGGTCGTCGCAGGAAGCGGACGACGGCAGGCTGCGGCAGCGTCGCAGCTTGTCGCGCATGGTGTTCCTGCCCAAGCTGGACCGGCTGTTCGGCGCGATCGCGCTGATCGCCCTGATCACCGGATTTGCGACGCCGGTGTTCCTGAAAATGATGCTGTATCTCGCCACCTATGTGCTGCATCAACCTGACCTGACAAGCCAGGTGCTGCTGGTGCTGACGCTGGGCCAGTTGGCCGGCGCCGCCTTGTGGATTGCGCTGGTACGCGCGCAAGACAAAACCGCCTTGCTGGCAATGAGTCATGGCGTCTTCATTTGCGGGCTGGCCTGTTTCTTCCTCGCCGGCGGCAACCGTTGGCTGCTGACCGGCGCCACCGCGCTGATCGGCGTGGGCAGCGCGGGCGTGTTCATGCTCCCGTGGGGCATCCTGGCCGACATCATCGACTTTGCCGAATTCCGTCATGGCGAGCGCCATGAGACGGCGGCTTTCGCCACCATTCTGGTCATCCTTAAAGCCGGCGGCATGGCGTCGGTGTCCGCCATCGGCTGGACGTTGGGGCAGCTCGGTTATGTGCCCGGCGTGGCGCAGACCGAGGCCGTTGTCCACGGCATGCAGTGGATGGCCTTCGGCGTGCCGGCGTTGGGTTCCGTGATTGCGATCCTGATGTTGCGCCGGCTGGCGGTCGGGCATGGCATGCATGCCCGCGTGGTGCGCGCCAATCAGGCGCGGCGTCGCTTACTCGTGGTAGAGCTGTGAACGGCCGCCGTCGATCAGGATGTCGGTGGCGTTGATGAAGGGTGCTTCGTCGCTGGCGAGGAACAGGGCGGTGGCCGCCACTTCCTCCGGCTTGCCTAGGCGCTTGCAGGGCAGCAGGTCGGCCTGGCGCGCGCGTTCGGCCTCGGGATCGGGGCAGGCGGCGAAGTGGCGCTCGATCATGTCGGTGACGATCAGGCCCGGCGAGATGGAGTTGACGCGGATGCCGCGCGCCGCGTATTCGATGCCCAGCGCGCGCGTCATGCCGATCAGCGCGTGCTTGGCGACCGGGTAGGGGAAGCAGCCGGGAATGATCTTGTGGCCGTGCACCGAGGCGATGTTGACGATGCTGCCGGCGCCTTGCGCCAGCATCGACGGCAGCACGGCGCGCGCGCCGTTCCAGGCGCCTTCCAGGTCGACCGCGAAGCAGCGCTTCCAGTCTTCTTCGCTCAGCGCCAGCGGTTCGTCGAAGACGTTCATGCCGGCGTTGTTGATCAGGATGTCGACCTTGCCGAAGCGTTCGATGGTGCGCGCGGCCAGGGTTTCCATGGCGGCGCGGTCGGAGACGTCGGCCAGCACGAACAGGCTGCGCTCCGGGCCCAGTTCCGCGATGATGGCCTGCGCGGCTTCGTCGTCGCGGTGGCTGTTGAGGGTGACCATCGCACCTTCGGCGGCGAAGCGGCGGGCGATGGCCAGCCCGATGCCTTGCGTGGAACCGGTGACGATGGCGACTTTGCCTTTCAGGCGTTCAGACATTACTGCTCCTAAGTTGACGCTAAGTTAGCGGCGCTCGCCGCGGGTTTTCAATTGGTCCAGCAGCACGGCCAGCAGCAGTATCACGCCGCGCATCAGGTATTGGTAGAAGGCGTCGACGTCCATCAGGTTCATGACGTTTTCCACCGTGCCCATGATCAGCACACCAATCAGCACGCCGAAGATGCGCGCCTTGCCTCCCTGGAGCGACACGCCGCCCAACACGCAGGCCGAGATCACGTCCAGTTCAAAGCCCTGCGCCGCATTCGGCTGGCCGCTGGTGATGCGCGCCGCCAGGATCAGGCCCGCCATCGCGGTCACCAGGCCTTGCAGCAGGAAGATCCAGACGCGCAGGCGCTCGACGCGCACGCCGGCCAGCCGCGCCGCTTCCGGATTGCCGCCGATGGCCAGCGTGTTGCGGCCGAAGACGGTCTGGTTCAGCAAAATGCCGAACACGATGAAGCAGGCGCCCGCCACCAGCACCGGCAGCGGCATGCCGAAGATGCGGCTGTCGCCGAAGTCGATGAAGCTGTCGTCGTTGATGCCGACCGCCTGACCTTTCGATACGATGAAGGCCAGCCCGCGCACCATCAGCATGGTGGCCAGCGTGGCGATCAAGGCATTCACGCGCAGGTAGGCGATCAGCACGCCGTTCAGGGCGCCGATCAAAGCGCCGGCACCCAGTCCAGCGCCGACCGCCAGCGCCACGCTGCCGCTATGTTCCAGCACGATGGCGCCCAGCACACCGGCGAAGGCGATGGTGGAACCGACCGACAGGTCGAAGTCGCGCGAGGCGAGGCACAGCATCATGGTGCAGGCCACCATGCCGATCTGCGCCACCGACAGCATCAGGCCGATGACGTTGGTCACGGAGAAGAAGTTCTCCACCGTGGCCGACAGCACGGCGAACAACACGACGTAGGCCAGCGGCATGCTGTATTCGGACAGCCACTGGCGCGAGACCAGCGCGCCGCCAGCGGCGGCCGATGGGTTGAGTTGAGAGACGCTCATGCGATGCTCCGTTCTTCTGGTTGGGGCGCCACGGCATCCGGCAGGGCCAGGCGCAGCACTTCGGTTTCATTGGCTTCGGCGCGCGACAGTTCGCCGCAGATCTCGCCTTCGCGCATCACGATCACGCGGTCGGAGATGCCCAGCACCTCCGGCAGCTCGCTGGAAATCACGATCACGCAGCAGCCGCGTTCCGCCACCTCGTGGATGATGCGATAGATGTCGTTCTTGGCGCCGACGTCGATGCCGCGCGTCGGTTCGTCGAGGATCAGCACCTTGAGGCCCGGCTCCGCCAGCCAGCGCGCCAGGATCACCTTTTGCTGGTTGCCGCCGGAGAGCAGGCGGATCTCCTGCTGGCGATTGGGCGTCTTGATGCGCAGGCGCGCGATGAATTCATCGGCCAGCGCCGCTTCCTGCTTGTGGCGCAGGAACAGGCCACCGCGCAAGTCATTGCGGCGCACGCTGATGTTGATGTTCTCCGCCACCGAAGCAGTAGCGAGGATGCCTTGCTCCTTGCGGTCCTCGGGACACAGCACGATGCCGGCCGCAATCGCATCGGCCGGACCGCCGGTGGCGACTGGTACGCCGTCCAGCAGCACCGTGCCGGCGCTGCGCGGGTCGGCGTTGTACAGCAGGCGCATTAACTCGCTGCGTCCCGCGCCCACCAGGCCGAAGAAGCCCAGCACCTCGCCGCCGTGCACGTCGAAACTCAGCGGGCCTTTCACGTGCTTGCCGTTCAGGCCTTGCACCTGCAGGCGCGCCTGGCTGTGCTGGCGTTCGCGGTAGTCGTAGATGTCGGACAGTTCGCGGCCCACCATGTCGCTGATGAGGCGATCGCGCGGCACGTCGGCCATCACGTCGTGCGTGACGATCTTGCGGCCGTCGCGGAAGATGGTGCAGGCGTCGCACAGCTCATACAGTTCTTCGAGACGGTGCGAAATGTAGATCAGCGTGCGGCCGTCGGCGCGCAGCTCTTTGACGAGGCGGAACAGGATGTCGGTTTCGCGGTGCGAGAGCGAGGAGGTGGGCTCGTCGAAGGCGATCACCTGCGCGTCCTGCATGATGGCTTTGCAGATCTCCACCATCTGCCGTTGCGCGATGGACAGGTCGGCCAGGCGCGCATCCGGCGACAGGTCGACGCCGATGGCGGCCAGTTTTTCGGCGACGATGCGATGGGCTTTTTTCTTGTCGAGGAAGCCGAAGCGGGTGGGCATGCGGCCCAGCAGAACGTTCTCGGCCACCGTCAGTTCCGGCACGTACTGCAATTCCTGGTGGATGATGGCGATGCCGGCGGCGATGGCGTCCTTGGCGCTGCCGAAGTGGCGCTCGGTGCCGCCGACCAGCAGGCGGCCGCCGTCAGGCTTGTACTGGCCGCCGAGGATTTTCAGCAGCGTCGACTTGCCCGCGCCGTTCTCGCCCAGCAGGCCGTGCACCTGGCCGGCGTGGGCCGAGAAGCTCACGCCGTTCAGCGCCTTTACGCCGGGGAAGAATTTGCAGACCTGGTCGAATTCCAGATATGCGGCCATTACTGCCCCATCGCTTTGCGGACCTCGGCCTGGTTGGCGCGGGTCATCAACATACCTTTCGTGAGCACTTCCGCCGGCGGCGTGGCTTTGCCGTTGATCCAGTTGACCAGATTGACGGCGGTCTGGTAGCCGTGTTCCTTGGCGCTGATCATGACCGTGCCGAAGAAGCCGGTCGGCTGTGGTTTGTTCAGTTCATTCTCGGCCGCCTTGGCGCCGCCGATGCCGATGCCGACCATGTTGTCGGCCTTGATGCCACGGCCTTCGGCCGCGCGCACCGCGCCCAGCACCGCTTCATCGTTCAGGCCCACGGCCACCCAATGCTTGAACTTGGCGTTCTTGGTCAGCGCGATATTGGCGGCGTTGAAGGCGTTCTCGGTATCGGTCTTGGCTTGCGGCGCGTCGATTATGTTCGCCGCAGGGAAGCCGCCGGCCTTGAGCGCGTCGACCGCGCCGGTGGTGCGTTCCTTACCGGTCGGCAGTTGGTCGTAGGCGACGCGGATGGCGCCCACTTCCGCCATATTCCACTTGCGGGCCTTGATCTCGGCGATGATGCCTTCGCCGACCTGCTTGCCGATCTGGTAGCCGGAGATACCCATGTGCGGGATCGATTCGATCGGCTTGCCGCTGCCGTCGACCAGGCGGTCGTCGACCGAGACGACCTTGAGGTTGTTGCGCTTGGCCGCGCGTTCGATCGCCTTGCCCAGCTTGACGTCCGGCGCGCAGATCACGAAGCCTTGCGCTTTTTGCGCAGCCAGGTTGTCGATGGCGGCCATGGTTTTTTCACCATTGGGGATGCCGATCTTCACCAGCGTGAAACCTTTTTCCTTGGCGGCTACCTCGGCGTAGCGCCATTCATCCTGAAACCACGGCTCCTCCGCCTGTTTGACGAGGAAGCCGATTTTTACCGGGTCAGCGGCTTGAGCGAAGGTCACGGCGCAAAGCGCCGCAACTGCCAGCAAAGTACGTTTCATTTTGAGTCTCCAGTTTGGTTTTCATTTTATTTTATGGGGTGATACGTAACTGATATACCGGAATCACGGTGACACCGCGCACGGTTGCGATCTGGCTCTCGCCGCCGAAGTCGGGGCGTGCCTCTTTGGGCAGGTAGATCGGGGCGTCGGCGCGCAGCGGCAGCACGGAGACGGTCAACGGCTTGTCGAGCAGGGCGGCTTGCTGGCGCAGGCCGATCTGCCATTGGTAGCCGCTGTAGTACCAGTCGTCCAGCATGCTGGTGCCGGCGTACAGGCGGCCGATGTCGCCGACGAAGTCGATTTGCAGCAGGGCGTCGTCCAGGCCTTTCAGTTGTTCGCGCGGGACGTTGATCTGCCATGCGGCGGCGGCTTTGAAGTTCTCCGGCAGCGGTTGGATGGCTGCCTTGGCGGTGCCGCCGATTACGATAGGCGCGGCCTGCTGGGCGTTGCGCGTTTGCGTGATGGTGGCTTTTACTCCATGGCTTGGCAGGACGGCTTCGAAGGCTTGGAAGATGCCGTCGTTGCCGGCCGCGCGCACCGCGACTGTGGCCGATTGCGCATCGCCTACGGCGTTGGCGCCGGCATTGCTCGGCACCGCTGCGGCAGCGAGCGGCACGGAGGCGGCGGCAGACGGAGCTGCGTTGATGCTGCCCGAGGCGATACCGCCGTGGCCTGGAGCTGCGGCCTTGGCGGCGGTCCACGCCGCGCCGGTGGTGGTGGCTTTCGGTGCGCTGCTCAGCGCCGGGTAGATGGCGAAGCGGAAGGTGCTGTCGCCGACCGAGCGCAGTTGCAGCGCGTTGCCGTCCACGTAGGCTTGCTCTGCGCTCAGCAGCAGGCGACGCTGGCCGGCCAGTTGTACCACGCTCAGTTGCTGCGATTGTTCCGCCGTCAGCACCACAATGGTCAGCGGACGCTTGCCCGCGCGCTGCACGGTCACCGCCGCGCCGGCGCCAGGCTGCACGCCCGTCACCAAGGTCTTGCCAGCCGCCGTGGCGATCTGCGCGCCCGGTGCGCTGACCTGCGCCGAAGCGTCGAACGACAACTCCACCGGCACGCCGGCGCCGGCGGCAAACACCGCCACCACGCCTGCCTTGCCCTGATCCAGCAGCGTCAGTGGCTGCGCGGTGGCGTAATGCAGATTAGTGCCATCGAGGTCCAGATTCAGCGGCCAGATGAAGTAAGCGCCGTCGGCGATGTCCACTGGCTTGCTCGGCAGCGTGATGCTCTGGCCTTGCAGCTTGACCGCGAACTGCGTGCCCTTCTGCGCCGCCATCGGGTACTGACGAACATGGTTGTTCACGAACAGGAAACCGCGATCACCTTCACTGCGCACGGCAAAGCGCGCAGTCGCCAGATCATCCGGCTTGGCCGGAGAAACGTCCGGCTTACGTACGGTCATCGGCGCCAGGCGCGAACCGAAATCGTGCAGGAACAAATGGAAGGGACGCAGCTTCTCCAGCACCTTGCGCTGCTGGCCGTCCGGGCCGAGCGGCGCCTGGAAGTCGTAGCTGATCATGGTGGTGTCGTTGTAGCCGCCACTGAGCGTGCTTTCTTCCAGGCCGCTGCCGCCAAGGCTCAGCGGATTGCGGCCACCGTGGAACATGTAGTAGCCCATCAGGTTCACGCCGGAACCCAGCTGCACCGGCAGCATGGAGGCGATATCGTCCGGCGACACCACGGTGCGGCGGCGATACATGAACGGCAGGCCGGCGCCGTATTCGGCGCCGAGGAATGGGGTAACGTCTTTATCGGTTTCCGCAGTACCCGGCGCATGCGCGGCGGTCTGCGCACCGAGGTCGCCGCTGACGCGGGTATCGAAGCGGAAGGCGTAGGTCTCTTTCGGCGGCAGCTCCTTGGTGCTCACGCCCCAAGGCTCGTCGGGATAGCCACCGAATACCGGCGTCACTTCGCCGGTCGGATAAATCGTGCCGTCCCAGCCGGTGACGGTGTAGTAGGGCACATCCATGCCCGCCTTCAGCGCCAGCTTCTTCAGCGCGGCGATGTGTGCCGCGCCCTTGCCGGGACCATCGATGTTGTATTCATTTTCCAGCTGTACGCCGATCACGCGGCCGCCGTCTTTCCACAGCTGGCCCTTGATCTGCTGGCCGATCTGCGCGTACAGGCGCTCGACGAGCGCCATGTATTGCGGATCGTTGGAGCGGGTCGGCATGGTGTTGACCACCCAGTCCGGAATGCCGCCGTAGCGCACTTCGGCGTGCGCCCACGGGCCCACGCGCACCACCACATCCAGCCCGGCCTTTGTGGCCAGCTGCACGAAGCGGCGCAGGTCGCGGTTGCCGGACCAGTCGAACTTGCCCGCCACTTCCTCGTGGTGATTCCACATCACATAGCTGGCAACGATGTCGATGCCGGCCGCCTTCATCTTGCGCAGCTCCGCGTCCCACTGCGAAGCCGGCGTGCGGCTGTAGTGGAACTCGCCCATCACCGGCAGCCATGGGGCGCCGTTGCGGGTCAGGTAGCGGGCGTTGGCGCCCAGCGTATCGCCGTTGGGCGCGACCGCGCTGCCGAGCCGTAGCGCGGCCTTCAGCGGCGCCGGTGTTGGCGCGCTGGCGTCGATCGATAAAGTCGCTGCACCGGCAGCGAAAGAGAATGCGCCGGCGACCAGCGCCGCGCAAGTACGAAGGCGGACGCTTACCATTCGGCGACGCTGCCGTCTGCGTGGCGCCATAAAGGATTGCGCCAGTCAGGGGCATTCTTGCTCGCTTCGATGACGCGCTCTTCGTCCACTTCCACGCCCAGGCCTGGTTTTTGCAATGGATTGCAGTAGCCGTCGATGATCTTGAAGTCTTCCTTGTTGATCACGTAGTCCAGCAGCTCGCCGCCCTTGTTGTAGTGGATGCCCATGCTCTGCTCCTGCAGCACGGCGTTGTACGACACGAAGTCCACCGCCAGGCAGGCCGCCAGCGCGACTGGACCCAGCGGGCAGTGCGGCGCCAGCGTGATGTCGTAGGCTTCGGCCATCGAGGCGATCTTCAGGCACTCGGTGATGCCGCCGGCGTGCGACAGGTCCGGCTGCACGATGGACAGGCCACCGGCCGCGAACACGTTCTTGAATTCGAAGCGCGAGTACATGCGCTCACCGGCCGCCAGCGGGATGGAGGTCATCTCGGCCAGGCGCGGGTAGTATTCGGCCTGCTCGGCCAGCACCGGTTCTTCCACGAACAGTGGTCGGAACTGTTCCAGTTCGCGCAGCAGGGTCTTGGCCATCGGCGCGGCCACGCGGCCGTGGAAGTCCAGGCCGAATTCGATGGTGCTGCCGAAGGCTTCGCGGATCTCGGCAACGCGGCGCACCGCCTCATCGACCTTGGCCGACGTGTCCAGCATGCCGAGTTCCTCGGTGCCGTTCATTTTGAAGGTGTTGAAGCCACCCTTTTGCAGCGTGCGGATTTGTTCGATGATGTCGGACGGACGGTCGCCGCCCACCCAGCTGTACATCTTCATGCGATCACGCACCAGGCCGCCCAGCAGTTCGTACACGGGCTTGCCCAGCACCTTGCCCTTGATGTCCCACAGCGCCTGGTCGATACCGGCGATCGCGCTCATCAGGATGGCGCCGCCGCGATAGAATCCGGCGCGGTACATGGTTTGCCACAGGTCGTTGATGCGGGCCGGGTCCTGGCCGATCAGGTAGGGTTCCATTTCCTGCACCGCCGTCTCCACGGTGCGGGCGCGGCCTTCGATGACCGGTTCGCCCCAGCCGACGACACCCTCATCGGTTTCGATTTTGAGCAGCATCCAGCGCGGTGGAACACGGTAGGTCGTCAGTTTGATGATTTTCATAGGATCGGGTCAGGGAATGGTTCGGGAACAGCACTCAGTCTAAAGCGGGCGGCTAGACGGGAAATATGATTAATTCGTAACGACCCATATCATTATCGGATAGCTTAAGCCCATCGTTCCCGCGTAGGCGGGAACCCATGTTGAGTTAAATGGTCGGCGCCCGATGGATTCCCGCGTGCGCGGGAATGACGGTCTCGTGCTATCCGATATCGGCATGGATGGACGCGGTTTATTCATAGCTGTGCCCGTTGGCGCTCGCTTAGACTGGGACCTGTCAAAAATCGTCTCCGAGATCCGTATGAATTCCACCAGCACCACCGTCGCCTCCACGCCCGGCATCATGTTGCTGCGGGTAGGACAAGCCGGCTGCGCGCTGCGCTGGGATGCTTTACGGCAATGCTGGCGTTGGCCCGATCCGGTCGGCAGCCAACTCTACGCCTGGCCGGCGCCGCCGGCGATGCCGAGTGGCCTGCGCATGTTGGAGACCGCACGCGTGATGGCGTTTTGCAGTTCCGGCCGGATTTTGCTGGGCCTGGGCAAGCGCCTGGGCATGGTGGAGCTGCCGGCGCCGGGCCAGCCCAGCCGGCCACTGCAGGCGCAGGTGCTGATCACCATCGACGCCGCCGAGCCGCGCACCAGCGTCAGCGACGGCTGCGCCGACCGCCATGGCAATTTTGTCTTCGGCACCGCCAACACGGCGCAGGACCGGCGCCCGATCGGCAGCTTCTACCAGTATTCCCAGCGCTACGGCCTGCGCCGGCTGGCCTTGCCTGCGGTGGTGACCGCCGCCAGCATCGCCTTCAGCCCGGACGGCCGCCGCATGGTGTTTGCCGACGCCGCGCGCGGTGCCATCATGCAATGCGAGTACGACGCCGAACGCGGCAAGGTCGGCGGTGTGAAACCGTTTTCAGAATTACTGGAGCAGGGCGCCGGCGCCGCCATCTTCGACAGCGCGGGCAATCTGTGGAGCGTGCAGGGCGGCGTGCTGGTGCAGTACGACGGCGAGGGCCAGGTGCTGCAGCAAATCGCCTTGGCGCGCGAGCCGGCGGCCAGCGTGGCCTTCGGCGGCCCGGCGCTCGACCAGTTGCTGGTGCTGGGCGAGCAGGGCGGCCTCTACGGCCTGCCGCCGGACTTGCTTCACGGCCTGGCGCCGGGACTGAACGACAGCCTGTTCAAGGACAGCGGGAGCGCTTCCACCAGCGTGTCCCGTTCGTAGCGGTGATTGACGCTGGTACGGCTCGCCTTTATGATGGGCGATCAAACCACTCATCTATATGACTGACTCCCGCTCGGACCGCTTTGTACGCTCCCACCTGAAAACCCGTCACCTGGTCTTGCTGGTTGAACTCGGCCGCCATGGTTCGATCGCCCATGCGGCGCAAGCAGCCAACCTGACGCAACCCGGTGCGTCCAAATTATTGGGCGAGCTGGAACACGCCCTGGGCGTGCAGCTGTTCGAGCGTTTGTCGCGCGGCGTGTCGCCGACCTGGTACGGCAAGGTGCTGATCCGTCGCGCCGGCGCGGCGCTGGCGGAGATGGACGCGGCGCACCAGGAAGTGATGGAGCTGCTCTCCGGCCTGCGCGGCCGCGTGGGCATCGGCACCGTGCTGGCGCCGGCCACCGGCCTGGTGCCGAAGGCGATCAATCTGCTCAAGGGCCGCCACGCGCGCGTGCATGTGGCGGTGACGATGTCGACCAGCAAAGTGCTGGTGGAACGCCTGCGCAGCGGCGAACTCGATCTGGTGGTGGGCCGCATCCTCGATACCGAAGCGGCCGATGAATTGAATTTCGAACCGCTGACCGACGAGCCGCATCTGCTGATCGCGCGCGCCAGCCATCCGCTGATGGGCCGCAGCGACCTGACGCTGGAAGACCTGATGGAACAGTGCTGGATCCTGCCGCCTGCAGGCTCCATCCTGCGCGACCGCCTGACCGCGTTGTTCCTTTCGCATGGTTTGGAGCAGCCGGCGGAAACCGTCGAAACGCTGGACATGCCCGTGGTTGCTAGTCTCCTGCTCAACAACGACATGGTGGTAGCGCTGCCAGCGGAAGCGGTGCAACCGTATCTCGACGCCGGCCTGTTGAAAATTCTGCCCTTCGATCTGGGCGTGAGCATGGATTCCTTCGGCATTGTGACGCGCAAGCGACACCAGCTCTCGCCTGGCGCCGATGCCATGCTGACCGCGCTGCGCGACGCCGCAGCCAGCATCTACCCTCACTATCGCGCGCCTGTTCAAAGCTGAAACCTTGCCTGATATACGAACTTGGTATGGCGCAAACTAAAATAGCTATTGGTTTGTAAATTCGTGTTTCGTTAGCATCCGTTTATCCGTCCACATCTTCACCAGAGACGGGACAAATACAAACACTGGAGATGCACAATGAAACATAAAAAAATGAGCTGGCTGATCGCCACGCTCTTCACCACCCCTCTGCTCGTCCAGGAAGTTCTGGCCCAGGAAGCTGCAGCAGCAGGCGATATTCAACAAGTGAACGTCACCGGCATCCGTGCTTCGGTACGCAATGCGCTGGCGGCGAAGGAAGCCTCCAACAGCATCGTGGAAGTCATTTCGTCGGAAGACATCGGCAAGCTGCCGGATACCACCATCGCCGAATCGCTGGCGCGTCTGCCAGGTCTGTCGTCCGGCCTGGATCGCGGCAACGCTTCGCAGATCGTGGCGCGCGGCATGGGCCCACGCTTCATCGGCGCCACTTTGAACGGCCGTGAGCTGGCCTCGTCGGAGCCCAACCGCGCCGTGCGTTTCGAGCAGTTCCCGTCGGAGTCGCTGAGCGGCGCCACCGTCTACAAAACGCAGCAGGCCGATATCGTTGAAGGCGGCATCGCCACCACCATCGACCTGCAAACCGTGTCGCCGCTGAAGACCAACGGCCGTCAGGTGGTGCTGCGCGCGGATGCGCTGTACTACCCGCTGGCCAAGGACATCCAGGGCGCCGATAAAACCGCACCGCGCCTCGGCGGCGTGTATGTCGACCAGTTCCTGAACAAGACCCTGGGCGCGGCGCTGGCCTTCAGCTATCAGGACCAGCCTTCGGTGCAGAAGAACAAGCGCCACTGGGGCTTCAACGAAACCAACTCGGTCGACGTGACCGGCGACGGCAAGGTGGACAAGCTGCCATGGGGCTTCCAGGACGAAGCGCGCAACGGCAAGGACAAGCGCGGCAGCCTGCTGGGCAAGGTCGAATGGAAACCGAACAGCGACGTGCTGATCACCGCCGACACCTACTACGCCGAAGCGAAGATCAAGGAACGTGGCCTGCAGCACTGGGTGGACGGCGTCGGCAACTGGGACGGCTACAACTCGGCCAACTACAGCAACCTCGATGTGCGCAACGGTTACGTGGTCGGCGGCACCATCAGCAACGCCACCCTGATCAACAACGACTTCATCTACGTGCAGGACACCAGCGTGGCCGCCAGCGGCTTGAACGGCAAGTTCAACGCCGGCGACTGGAAGATCGAAGCCGACCTGTCGTCGTCGCACGCCCGTCGCGGCAGCGCATGGCGCGACTTGCGCCAGAGCGCCTTCAACGTGCCGGTCACCTGGTCGTTCCCTGGCGACGAAGTGCAGAACTACAGCTACGGCATCGACAGCGGCAAGGTCTCCAACTTCGGCGCGCCTTCGCTGTACATCGACAACGATGGCCACGTGAAGGACAAGTTGAACGCGGCCAGCCTGAGCGCCTCGCGTCAACTCGACAACAGCATCGTCAGCCGCATCAAGTTCGGCGCGCGCGCAACCGACCGCACCAAGAGCTACCACCAGACCACCTGGACCCTGCAACCGACTACGCCGATTCCGGCATCGGCCTACGAAACCATCAACGTCGACGGCTATCCCGCCTTCATCGGCCTGAAGGACTGGGACAGCACCATTGCCTCGTCGTTCGGCCCGAACGCGTTCAATCCATACGGCCAGACCCAGGAAGGTTGGCAGACGCAGAACGACGCGCTGGCCGGCTGGAAGGTCAAGGAGCGCAGCAGCTCGGCCTATGTTCAGGGCGACCTGGATGGCGAAGCGCTGGGCAAGACCTATCGCGGCAATGTCGGCCTGCGCGTGGTACGCACCAAGCAGACCGGCTACGGCATGCAGTCGATCAATGGCGCGGCGCCTACCGCTACCGAAGGCGGCGTGTCGTACACCGAAGTGCTGCCTAGCCTGAACCTGGTGTTCAACATGGACGAAGCGCAGGAACGCCAGGTGCGTTTCAGCGTGGCCCGTGCCATGTCGCGCGCACCGCTGGACGAAATGCGCAGCTCGCGCAACCTGAGCGTCAACACCGACACCAGCCAGCCGGTGACCGGCAGCGCCGGCAATCCGGAACTGAAGCCGATGATGGCCAATCAGGTTGATTTGTCCTACCAGTGGTACTTCGGCAAAGGTTCGCTGCTGTCGGCTGGTGGCTTCTACAAGAAGGTATCGCGTTACATCGCCATCGAAAGCGACACCACCGTGGTCAATGGCCGCAACGCCACCATCACCCGTTCGGTGAACGGCGACGGCGGCGATATTCGTGGCCTGGAGCTGGTGTATCAGCAGGCGTTCACTTCGCTGCCTGCACCGTGGGATGGCCTGGGTATCTTCAGCAGCTACTCCTACACCACCAGCAACATCAAGGAGCAGACGCCGGTCAACGATCCATATCCGATCGAAGGCCTGATGAAGCACAACGGCGGTGTGACCCTGTGGTACGAGAAAGCCGGCTACGAAGCACGCCTGTCGGCCAACTACCACAGCAAGTTCGCGCGCAACCCGACCTGGGGCGCCGGTCAGCTGATCATGAACGAAGCGGAGACTTACCTGACGCTGAATCTGTCCAAGCAGCTGACGCCTAACCTGCAACTGCGCTTCGGCATCGACAACCTGACCAACCAGAAAGCGGTCTACACCAGTGCTAACATTCCGGCGCAGCAGGAAGTTACGGAATTCGGCCGCCGCTTCAACCTGGGCCTGACCTTTAAACTGTAAGAAGTACGCCTTCATCCTGATTTATCGTGGTTTTACGGAGCGGTGCGTGATGGCGCTGCTCCGTTTTTTTTTACCAGGAGACTGTATTGAAAACACGACTGATAGCCACCGTTCTACTGATGCTGGCCTGCGTGAGTGTGAGTGCGGCGCCGCGCGAGCGCCTGTCGCTCAATCGCGGCTGGCTGTTCCACCAGGGCGACATCGTCCAGCCGCCCATCCTCGGGCACGAAGAATCCTACGGCAACGCCAAGGCCGGCAGCGCCGGCGGCGCGGCCGGCAATGAATACGACGACTCCGACTGGCGCCGCCTCAACCTGCCGCACGACTGGGCGGTGGAAGGCCCGTTCGATCCCAAGGCCAATGTCTCGCAGGGCTACCGTCCGCGCGGCATCGGCTGGTATCGCCGCTACCTGAAGGTGGATGCCGCCGATCGCGGCAAACATTTCGAACTGCAGTTCGATGCCATCGCCACCCACGCCACGGTCTGGGTGAACGGCAATGTGGTCAACCGCAACTGGTCCGGCTACAACGCCAGCTACATCGACATCACGCCCTACCTGCGCTACGGCGATGCGATGAACACCATCGCCATCCGCGTGGATGCGGAAGCGATGGAGGGCTGGTGGTATGAAGGCGCGGGCATGTATCGCCACAGCTGGCTGGTCAAGCGCAACCCGGTGCATGTGGTCACCGACGGCGTGCACGCCACGCCGCGCCTGGTGAAGGACAAGCAGTGGAGCATTCCGGTGGAAGTCACGCTGAACAACAGCGGCAAGCAGGCCGGCGACGTCATCGTCGAAGTCACCGTGTACGACCCGTCGGGCAAGCAGGTGGCGCGGCGCACCGCGCCGGCGAAGGTGGGCGTGCTGGCCACCAGCGGCATCAAGCTGCCGGTGACCATCGATAACCCGGCCCTGTGGTCGATCGAGAAAACCAATCTGTATCGCGTCACCACCCGCGTTTTGCAAGCGGGCAAGGCGATCGATGAAGTGTCGCTCAACACCGGCTTCCGTACCATCCGCTTCGATGCGGCGCAGGGCTTCTTCCTCAACGGCGTGCACGTCAAGCTGCAGGGCGTGTGCATCCACCAGGACCACGCCGGCGTCGGCGTGGCGGTGCCCGATTCGGTGTGGGAGTATCGCCTGCGCCGTCTGAAGGAGATGGGCGTGAACGCCATCCGCTTCTCGCACAATGCGCCGGCGGCGGAAGTGCTGGACCTGGTGGACCGCATGGGCTTTGTGGTGATGGATGAAAACCGCAACTTCAATCCTTCGCCGGACTACATGAAGCAGCTGGAGTGGATGGTCAAGCGCGACCGCCATCATCCGGGTGTGGTGCTGTGGTCTGTGTTTAACGAAGAGCCGGTGCAGGCTACCGAAGTCGGTTACGAGATGGTGCGCCGCATGTCGGCCGTGGTGAAGGCGCTGGACGATACGCGTCCGGTGACGGCGGCCATGAACGGCGGCTTCCTGACCGAGCTGAATGTCTCGCACGCGGTGGACGTGGTGGGCGCCAACTACCAGGTGCCGGACTACGACAAGTACCACAAGGCCTATCCGAACAAGCCGTTCACCAGCTCGGAGGACACCTCCGCCTTCATGACGCGCGGCGAGTACAAGACGGTGAAAGAGAAGAACCTCATCGCCAGCTATGACGACGATGCGGCGCAGTGGGGCAACACCCACCGCGACGCCTGGCAAGCCATCGACACCCGACCTTACGTGGCGGGCGGCTTTGTGTGGACCGGCTTCGATTATCGCGGCGAGCCGACGCCGAACGAATGGCCTTCGGTCAGCTCGGTGTTCGGCATCATGGACCTGAACGGCTTTGCCAAGACCGCGTACTACATCCACCAGGTGCAATGGATCAAGGACAAGCCATTGATCCACATCGCACCGCACTGGAACTGGAAGCAGGGCGAGAACGTGCGCGTGATGGTGATGGCCAACGTGGAGCGCATCCAGCTGCTGCTGAACGGCCGTGCGCTGGGCGAGCAGAAGGTGGACCCGTACCGCATGAACAACTTCGATGTGGCGTTCGAACCGGGCAAGCTGGAAGCCATCGGCTACAAGGGCGGCAAGGAAGTGGTGCGCACGGCGGTGGAAACCACCGGCGCGGCGGTGTCGCTGGAGCTGGTGCCGGACCGCGCGCAACTGGCGGGCGACGGTTACGACGCCCTGCCGATCACCGTGCGCGCGCTCGATGCGCAGGGCCGTGCGGTGCCGCTGGCCGACAACGAAGTCACGTTCGCCGTCAGCGGCGGCGGGCGTTCCATCGGCCATGGCAACGGCGATCCGAATTCGCACGAGGACGAGAAGGGCGCCACCCGTCGCCTGTTCAACGGCCTGGCGCAGCTAATCGTGCAGACCAACTACGAAAGCAAGGACGCCGTCACCATCACCGCCAATGCCCCCGGCCTGCAAGCCGCGCGCGTGACGATTCCGGTGAAGCCGGTGGACGCCGTGCCTTACGTGGAACCGGCGGATGCGCCGCTGACCTTCGTGCGCAGCTGGCGCATCGCGCCGGACGGCAACGAGCGTCCGGACCCGAACCAGAAACTGGCCAGCTTCGACATGAACACCTGGGGCTGGGGCTCGCCGCCGATGCGCGCCGCCGCCGGCAGCAAGTACCATCTGTACCGCGCCAGCTTCACGCCGCGCAAGAGTCTGGCGGACGGCAAGGGACGGATCCGCTTTGCCGCCATCAAGGGCAAGGCGGAGATCTGGCTCAACGGCCAGCTGATCGGCAAGAAGGACAGCTACGCCGCCGCGCCGCTGGACGTCACGCTGCCGGCCGGTCTGGGCAAGCGCGACCTCAATGTGCTGATCGAAGCCGAAGCGGGCCAGGGCAGCGGCATCGAAGGTCACGTGACCATCGAGCCTTGATTGTTAGTAAGCTGTAAATAAATCGCGTGCTTGTTGGTAGCAAACACGCGATTCGGTTGACGGCGTCCCGCGCGCTCCCTATAGTGGCGGGATGATTTCCGAATTCCAAGAGCTCTCTGACAAAATCGACCAACTGGCCGAGATGACCGCCGCGCTGCGCCGGGAAAATGCACAACTACGCCAAGCCAATGCCGCCCTCGTGGTGGAAAACATGGGCTACCAGCGCCGCCTGAGCGAAGCGTCCGACCGGGTCGAGGCTTTGCTGGAAAAAATTCCCGCGCTCGATGCTGTTGCAGCAGACGAGCAGCCTGAAAACGAGGACGCACGATGATCCAACTGGACGTGACCATCATGGGCCAGGTCTACAAGCTGGCTTGCAAGGAAGACGAAGAGCCGGCCCTGCGCAAGGCCGCCGCCTTCCTCGACAAGAAGATGAGCGCCATTCGCGACGCCGGTAAAGTCAAGGGCACCGACCGCATCGCGGTGATGGCGGCGCTGAGCGTGGCCGGCGAGTACCTGTCGGTGAAAGCGCCACAGGGACCGTTGTCGGACATGTCCATGCTCGAGGTGCAGACCAAGATGGCGGCCATGCACAAAGTGTTGGACTCCGCCCTGACGCCGCAAGAAACCCTGTTTTAATTTGTAAAAGTCTTCCTTTGCGGCGCACAAGAGAGTAAACTCTGTCTCACCCTGCGGTGTTCGAGACTTGTCATATATTCCTTGAACCATTTGTTTGCACCGGTCGTGGAAATTTGTTCGATGGGCGAGAGCGTCGCTAGTCCGATGAACCCGAAATTGAACTAACCGTGACCACCTGAGCCTTTTAGGTTCGGGATGCCGGCAAGACGGCACATGCGGGGCCTTATATCTAGAAAGCGGTTGTTAGCATGTGAATGCGCAGCCGCTTTTTTTCGTCTGGAGAATCCGAATGCAATACTGGTTGATGAAATCCGAACCGGATGAAGTGAGTATTGACGATGTGATGGCGTCACCCGACCAGACCACTGCGTGGTTCGGCGTGCGCAACTACCAGGCGCGCAATTTCATGCGCGACCAGATGAAGCCTGGCGACGGCGTGCTGTTTTATCACTCCAGCTGCCCGCAGCCCGGCATTGCCGGACTGGCGGAAATCGTCAGCGTGCCGTATCCGGATGCGTCGCAGTTCGACGCCAAGGGCAAGTACTACGATCCCAAGGCCACGCAAGAGCAGCCGCGCTGGATTTCGATCGATGTGAAGGGGACGCAGAAAACGCGTTTGCTGTCGCTGGCGGAGATGCGCACGATCCCCGCGCTGGAAGACATGGTGGTGCTGCAGAAGGGCACTCGCCTGTCCATCACGCCGGTCACGCCGGCGCAATGGAAGGCTGTGGTCAAGCTTTTGAAGTGAGGACGGGCGCGCGGCCCTGCTGGCGCACTTTGTAGGCCCACACCAGCATCAGGATCGCGCCGACGATCATCGGCAGCGACAGCACCTGGCCGGAGGTGATCGGCATGCCCAGCACCGTGGTTTCCCAGTCCGGTGTGCGGAAGTACTCGGTGAAGAATCGCGCGCAGCCATACAGCAGCGTGTAGAACGCGCCCACCGCCAAACGCGGACGGGCCTTGCGCGAGAATAGCCACAACATCACAAACACGATCAAGCCGTCGATCAGCATCTGGTAGATCGGCGATGGATGGCGCAAGCCTTGCAGGAACACCGGGTCCGGATGCAGGGGGTAGCGGATATCGGGCCACAGCATGGCCCATGGCAGCGATTGATCGCCCACCACGCGGCCCGGCAGCTCGGCGTTGATGAAGTTACCCATGCGACCGGCCGCGTAACCGAGCGGCACCAGCGGCGCGATGAAGTCGTACACGTCGAGGATGTTGCGCCCGGCCTTGCGCGCCCACAGCGACATCGCCACCAGCACGCCGATAAAGCCGCCGTGGAAGGACATGCCGCCGTGCCAGACCTTGAAGATTTCAATCGGATCGGCGAAGTATTTGGCCGGCTCGTAGAACAGCACCTCGCCCAGCCGGCCACCGATGATCACACCCATCATGCCGTAGAACAGCATGTCGTCCAGATCCTCTTTCTTCCACAGCTGCGCGGCGATGTGCGGCTGCTTGATGCGCACCCGGCCCAAGGCGATGAATAGCGCAAAGGCCAGCACGTACATCAAGCCATACCAATGGATGGCGACTGGCCCGATTTGCAGGGCGATGGGATCGGGCATCGGGTGTATCAGCATAGAGTGTTCTTCCTTAATAATTCCAAAAAGCCGTGCAGCACCGGCGAGGCGTTGTCGCGCCGCCAGGCCAGGCCGGTTTCGACCAGCGGCGTGGCGTGGCTGAGCGCCCGGTATTCTACCCCGGTCCGCATCAGGTTGGAGACGGACTGCGGCACCAGCGCCATGCCGATGCCGGCCGAGACCAGGCTGACGATGGTTTGCATCTGGATCGCTTCCTGCCCGATCTCCGGCGTGATGCCGGCTTCGCGGAATACAGACAGGATGGCGTCGTGCAGCGCCGGCGAAATCGCGCGCGGGAAGATGATGAGCGGTAGCGGCGGCAGCGAAGCCAATGCCAGCTTGCCCTTCTTCTTCAGCGCGGGCAGGCCGGAGGGCAGGGCTAGCACCAGCGGTTCGTTCAGCACCGGCAGGTAGTCGAGTTCCGCGCGCGCCTTGTCGGGCAGCGGCGGGATCAGAAGGCCGGCGTCGATGCGGTTTTGCAGCAGGTCGTCCAGCTGCAGGTCGGAGGTGGCTTCCTGCAGCGTGATCTGCACCTGCGGATAGGCGGCGCGGTAGGCGCGCAGGAAGGGCGGCAGCACGCTGTAGTCGGCCGAGGAGACGAAGGCCAGCGTCAGGCGTCCCACCTCGCCGCTGGCGGCGCGTTGCACCAGCTGCGGCAGTTCCTGCGCCTGCGCCAGCATGCGGCGCGCTTCGGGCAGCAGCGCGGTGCCGGCCGGCGTCAGCGCCACGCCGCGCCGGTTGCGCTCGAACAGCTGCGCGCCCAGCGCTTCCTCCAGCGCCTGGATGGTTTGCGACAACGGCGGCTGCGTCATGTGCAGGCGCAGCGCCGCCTTGCCGAAGTGGAGTTCCTCGGCGACGGTGACGAAGTAGCGGAGCTGGCGCAGTTCCATATGGTTAACTATGCAATTTAATCTCTGTGATATTTTATATGAATCACAGTGACGGAAATCATATATTTGACACGGTGGCAGGGTAGTCGCACACTCTTAGGCTAGGCTTACCTTTGGAGAAACATCATGCCGCAATATCGTTCCCGCACCACCACCCACGGCCGCAACATGGCCGGCGCCCGCGCCCTGTGGCGCGCAACCGGCATGAAAGACGGCGATTTCGACAAGCCGATCGTTGCCGTGGTCAATTCCTTCACGCAGTTCGTGCCCGGTCACGTGCACCTGAAGGACCTGGGTCAGCTGGTGGCGCGCGAGATCGAAAAGGCTGGCGGCGTGGCCAAGGAATTCAACACCATCGCCGTCGATGACGGCATCGCCATGGGCCACGGTGGCATGTTGTACTCGCTGCCGTCGCGCGACCTGATCGCCGATTCGGTAGAGTACATGGTCAACGCCCACTGCGCCGATGCGATGGTCTGCATCTCCAACTGCGACAAGATCACGCCAGGCATGCTGATGGCCGCCATGCGCCTCAACATTCCGGTGGTGTTTGTCTCCGGCGGCCCGATGGAAGCGGGCAAGGTCGTCAAGGTTGTCAACGGCAACCAGAAGATCATCAAGCTCGATCTGGTCGATGCCATGATCAAGGCCGGCGATACCACCGTCAGCGATGCCGACGTGGCCGAGATCGAGCGTTCCGCCTGTCCTACCTGCGGTTCCTGCTCGGGCATGTTCACCGCGAACTCGATGAACTGTTTGACCGAGGCGCTGGGCCTGTCGCTGCCGGGTAACGGCACCATCGTCGCCACCCATTCGGACCGCGAACAGCTGTTCCTGCGCGCCGGCCGCGTGATCGTGGAGCTGGCCAAGCGCCACTACGAGCAGGACGACTACAGCATCCTGCCGCGCACCATCGCCAACAAGGCGACCTTTGAGAACGCCATGGCGCTGGACGTGTCCATGGGCGGCTCCACCAACACCGTGCTGCACCTGCTGGCGGCGGCGCACGAAGCGGGCGTGGACTTCACCATGGCCGACATCGACCGCATCTCGCGCAAGGTGCCTTGCCTGTGCAAGGTCGCGCCGATGACCGACAAGTACCATATCGAAGACGTGCACCGCGCCGGCGGCATCATTTCCATTCTCGGCGAACTGGCGCGCGGCGGCTTGCTCGATACGTCGCGTCCCACCATCCACGCGCCGACGCTGGGCGAGGCGATTGAACGCAACGACATCAAGCGCAGCGACGATCCGGCCGTGCATTCGCTGTTCCGCGCGGCGCCGGGCGGCGTGCCGACCCAGGTGGCGTTCTCGCAATCGGAGCGTTTTGCTTCGCTGGACCTGGACCGCAGCACCGGCTGCATCCGCGACAAGGAACACGCTTACTCGCAGGACGGCGGCCTGGCTGTTTTGTACGGCAACCTGGCGCTGAACGGCTGCATCGTGAAGACCGCAGGCGTGGATGAGAGCATCCTGAAGTTCAGCGGCAAGGCGCGCGTGTTTGAATCGCAGGACGCGGCGGTGGAAGCCATCCTGGGCGATACCGTGCACGAAGGCGATGTGGTCATCATCCGTTACGAAGGCCCGAAAGGCGGTCCTGGCATGCAGGAGATGCTGTATCCGACTTCGTACATCAAGTCCAAAGGTCTGGGCAAGGCGTGCGCGCTGTTCACGGATGGCCGCTTCTCGGGTGGTTCGTCGGGCCTGGTGATTGGTCATGCTTCGCCGGAAGCGGCGGAAGGCGGCGCCATCGGCCTGGTGGAAGAGGGCGACATGATCGATATCGATATCCCGAACCGCACCATCAACCTGCGCATCAGCGATGCCGATCTGGCAGCGCGCCGCGCGGTGATGGAAGCCAGGGGCGCCGATGCATGGCAGCCGGTGAACCGCGAGCGTTATGTGTCGCAGGCGCTGCAGGCGTATGCGGCGCTGACCACCTCCGCCGATCGCGGCGCGGTGCGTGACCTCTCGCAGCTGAAACGCTAACGCCATAGCTCCCGCGAAAGCGGGAGCTATGGTTATTTCTTATCGAAGGTTTTGGTGACGCGTTCCTTGCGTCGCCTCTCATCTTCGTTGTGGGCGCGGCGCTTGTCGAAGCCAAGCATCGGTTCCAGGAACTCAAACCACAGGAATGCAACCACCATCAGGGCGCCGATCGCCCACCAGGATAATTCGGCAAATTTCCACACTTCAAAGTAGCGCAGCGCAACCAGAGCGACGATCAATAGGATCAGTGGCATGATTTCCTCCTCTATCCTCCATCTTACAAGCAATATTCAGGTTTAAGTCAACGTTTACTCGACCCAAGCGTTAAATGCATCAAAGCAAAACGCGGTAAAATAAGTCGCGTAATTGAGTAGTACTCACCTGGAGAATACAATGAAACGACAATTGATGATGGCTGGAGTAGTACTGGCTTCGGCGTTGGCTTCGCAGACCGCCATGGCGGACGCGGGCGGCGACCTGGCCAAGGCGAAAAACTGCATGGCATGCCACGCGGTCGCCACCAAGCTGGTTGGTCCTGCGTACAAGGACGTAGCCGCCAAATACGCTGGCCAGAAAGACGCCGAAGGCAAGCTGGTGACCAAGGTCATGAAGGGCGGCTCGGGCACTTGGGGCGCGATCCCGATGCCGGCCAATCCGCAGGTCAGCGAAGCTGAAGCCAAGACCCTGGTGAAATGGGTGCTGGCACAGAAATAAATCTGCCCCTGGCTTGAAAAAAGCCCCGTCGGCACTGAGCGCGATCTTGAGCGCGTTCAGGCTGACGGGGCTTTTTTCTTTATTTGATGACTTCGATCTTGGTCTTCTTGCCGTCCGTGTAGGTGAACAGGGTTAGCGAGCCGTCCTTGATGTCGCCCTTGTCGTCAAACGCGATCAGGCCGGTAACGCCCTGGTACTTGATCTTCTGCAGGAAGGGCAGGTACTTGGCCGGCTGCGAGGACTTGGCTTCCTGCATGGCGGTGGCCATGGTCATGACGGCGTCGTACACGTATGGCGAGTAGATCTGCACGTCGGCGTTGTACTTCTTCTTGTAGCGGGCGACGAAGTCGTCCATGTTCTTTTGCTGCTCGGCGGTGACGCCGCCCGCTTCAGCGCAGGTGACCACGCCGTTGGCGGCGGCCGTGCCGGCCAGCTTCGGCAGGGACTCCGTGCAGATGCCGTCGCCGCCCATGTACTTGGCGTTGATGCCCAGCGCCTTCATCTGGCGCAGCAGCGGGCCGCCGACTGAGTCCATGCCGCCGAAGAACACCAGGTCCGGATTCTTGCCCTTGATCTTGGTGAGGATGGCGTTGAAGTCGGTGGCCTTGTCGTTGGTGAATTCCTTGGTGAACTCGGCGCCGGGCGAAGCCTTCTTGGCGGCCTTCATGAACTCATCGGCCACGCCCTGGCCGTAGGCGGTGCGGTCGTCGATCACGGCGATCTTTTTCGCGCCCAGCTTGGTGATGGCGTAGTTGCCCAGCGAGCCGCCCAGCTTGGCGTCGTTCGCCACCACGCGGAACACCGACTTGAAGCCTTGCTGCGTGTATTTGGTCTGGGTGGTGGCCGGCGAGATTTGCGGGATGCCGGCGTCGTGGTAAATCTTGGAGGCGGGAATGGAGGTGCCGGAGTTCAGGTGGCCGATCACGCCGTTGACCTTGGCGTCGACCAGCTTCTGCGCCACCGCCGTGCCCTGTTTCGGATCGCTGCCGTCGTCTTCCAGCTGCAGCACGAACTTGACCGGTTTGCCGTCGATCTTGAAGCCTTTGGCGTTCAATTCTTCGACCGCCATTTTGGCGCCGTTTTCATTGTCCTTGCCCAGGTGCGCGGAAGGACCGGAGACTGGACCGACGTGACCGATCTTGATCACTTCTTGCGCACCAGCGCTACCGGCAAAAGCCAGGGCTATGGCGAGAGGAATGAATTTGAACTGCATGTGCAAATCTCCAAAGTTGTATGCAAGGCCACCAAGGTACAACAAATTATTGTCGGCGCAAAGCGTGAAACCGGTGGTTTTGATCTTTTTTGGAGCGTTTCCCTGGTTTGAGGCAAACATGCTTCAGGGGAGTGCGGTCCATGCACCAAGGTGGGCATGGACCGGGGAGGCGGGGTCTATTTTTTCTGCGCTTGCAGGTGGGTGAGTTCTTGCAGCACGGCGCGCGAAACGATTTTTTCGATGGTGTCGTGCAGGCCGATGCGGATTTCATTGGTCAGGTCGTGCAGGGCATGGCTCAGCACTTCCGCCATGCTGTCCTTGATGCGCTGTTCGAGCACGAAGTCCACGCGCGACTGCAACTGGTGCATGATGCGCACCGACAGGCGGTGTTCCATCATCGCCCATTCGGCTTCGCTCCAGCCGTCGATGGCGGCGCTTTCCAGTTGCTCGGCGGCCGAAGCCTGGGCTGGCGGCGCGACCGCCTCGTCGCTCAGCGGTTCCGCCTTCAGGACTTCCGTCAATACAGGGATACTTGCGTCAAACGATGCTTGGCTCATGATTTTCCTGTGACAAAGTGGGTAAGTGGATAGTCTTGCTGCTTGTATGCGACATAACGCTTGCGGCCGGCAGCCGCATCATCCTCGTCCGAGGAAATCACTTCGATCATGCGCGCGAACTGCGTCAGTTGCGATGGCGTGCGGCGCGACAGATTGACCAATAATTCTTTGTGCGTGTGTGGTAATTCCGCCTCATCGGAGGCGGTCAACAAAATCGGCGTGTGCGCCGCCAGCGCATCGTCCGCCGGCACGTGCGGCAGGAAGTCGACGGCGGAAAAAGTCCACATCGCCGCGTTAAGTTCAGCCAGTTGCATTTCATCGTCGGTCAACACCACCACACGGTTGTTGGCGGCCCAGGCCTTGCGCGCGAGGCGGCAGGCGTAGTCCAGCTTGTCCGGTACATTGGTGTGGAAGTCGATGCGTGTCATGGTGAATCCAGTGTATGCGAAAACGCCGGAAACCGCTGGCATCGATGTTGCTATCGAGCGGGCTCCGGCGCGGACGCAGAGGTGAAGTTAAAGTGAAGTCTTAAGCAGCCATGCCGCTATGGCGCAACAGTGCGTCGATGCTGGGCTCGCGGCCGCGGAAAGCGGTGAACGATTCGAGTGCTGGACGCGAACCGCCGACCGACAGGATCTCCGCCAGGTAGCGCTTCCCGGTTTCCGACACGGCGGCCGGGCCCAGCTTCTGCGCTTCTTCAAACGCGGCATAGGCGTCGGCGGACAAGACCTCGGCCCACTTGTAGCTGTAGTAGCCGGCCGCGTAACCGCCGGCGAAGATGTGGCCGAACGAGTTCTGGAAACGGTTGAACGACGGCGGAATCAGCAGCGAGAACTTGGCGCGCACTTCATCGATCAACTGCTGCACGGTCTTGCCGGTGCTGGCGTCGTAGTCGTAGTGCAGGTGCATGTCGAGCAGCGAGAATTCCACTTGGCGCAGCGTCTGCAGGCCGGACTGGTAATTCTTCGCGGCCAGCATCTTGTCGTACAGCGCGCGCGGCAGCGGTTCGCCGGTGACGGCGTGCGCGGTCATGTGTTCCAGCACTTCCCATTCCCAGCAGAAGTTCTCCATGAATTGCGACGGCAGCTCGACCGCATCCCATTCCACGCCGGAGATGCCGGACACACCCAGCTCATCCACCTGGGTCAGCATGTGGTGCAGGCCGTGGCCGAATTCGTGGAACAGCGTAGTCACTTCGTCGTGCGTGAACAGCGACGGCTTGGTGACGCCGTCCACCACGGCAGGCTCGGTGAAGTTGCAGGTCAGGTAGGCGACCGGGGTTTGCACATTGGTGGCATCGGCGCGGCGGCCGCGTGCGTCGTCCATCCAGGCGCCGCCGCTCTTGCCGGCGCGCGCGTACAGGTCGAGGTAGAACTGGCCGATCAGCTTGCCGTTGCGTTCGATGCGGAAGAAGCGCACGTCCTTGTGCCACACCGGTGCGTCGTCGGTTTTGATCTCGACGTTGAACAGGCTCTGGATCAGGCGGAACAGGCCGTCGACCACTTTATGCTCGGGGAAGTATTGCTTCACTTCCTGCGCCGAGAAGGCGTAGCGGCGTTCCTGCAGTTTTTCGGAAGCGTAGGGAATGTCCCAGGCTTTCAGCTCTTCGATGCCGAGCTCTTCCTTGGCGAACTGCTTGAGTTCGGCCAAGTCTTTTTCCGCGAACGGACGCGCGCGCTTGGCGAGATCTTCCAGGAAGGCGATTACTTCGTCCGGCGACTTGGCCATCTTCGGCACCAGCGAGACTTCGGCGAAGTTGTTATAGCCGAGCAGCTTGGCTTCCTCGTCGCGCAGCTTGAGCAGCGTGACGATGTTCTGGGTGTTGTCCCACTCTTCCTTTTTGGAGAACGCATCGCCCTGCTCGGAAGCCTTGGTGGCGTTGGCGCGGTAGATGGTTTCGCGCAGTTCGCGCTTGTCGGCGAATTGCAGGATCGGGTAGTAGGACGGGAAGTGCAGCGAGAATTCCCAGCCTTGTTTGTTTTCTTTTTCAGCGGCGGCGCGGGCGGCCGCTTTGACGTCGTCCGGCAGGCCGGCCAGATCGGCTTCGTCGGTCACCAGCAGCTTGTAGTCGTTGGTGGCGTCGAGCACATTTTCCGAGAAGCGCGTGGAGGTCATCGCGTGTTCTTCCTGGATGGCGGCGAAGCGCTCTTTTTGATCTTCCGGCAGTTCGGCGCCGCCCATGCGGAAATCGCGGATGGCGTTCTCGACGATGCGCTGGCGTGCCGGCGACAGCGTGGCGAACTCGGCCGATGCGCGCAGCGCCTTGTACTTGACGAACAGCGCTTCGTTCTGGCCCAGCTCGGTCCAGAATTCGGTGACCTTGGGTTGGTTCTCGTTGTAGACGGCGCGCAGTTCGGGCGTGTCCACCACATTGTTCAAATGACTGACGATGCCCCAGGCGCGGCCCAGCAGCTCGGTGGCGTTCTCCAGCGGGGTGACGAAGCCGTCCCAGCTGACGTCGTCCGAAGGCGCTTGCAGTTGCTCGACCACGGCGCGGCTCTTGGCCAGCAGTTCATCGATGGCCGGGGTGACGTGCGCGGGCTGGATGGCGTCAAAGCGCGGCAGGCCGCTGAAGTCGAGCAGGGGATTAGTGGCAGTCATATTCAATTCCATTGTTACAGCGTCGTCCCCGCGAAGGCGGGGATCCATAGAACGCTGGCTCAGCATAGGTTCCCGCTTTCGCGGGAACGACGGTTAAACGCGCTCGGCCGCTTCCACCGTGTTCATCAACAGCATGGTGATGGTCATCGGACCCACGCCGCCTGGTACGGGCGTGATGTGCGATGCCACTTCCTTGATGCCGTCGAAGTCCACATCGCCGCACAGCTTGCCTTCTTCATTACGGTTGATGCCGACGTCGATCACGATCGCGCCCGGCTTCACCATATCAGCAGTCAAGGTGTTGCGGCGGCCGGTTGCGGCCACGACCACGTCGGCCTGACGCGTGTACAGGCCGATATCCGGGGTCGCGCTATGGCAGATGGTGACGGTAGCGTTCGCTTGCAAGAGCAGCAGGCCCATCGGCTTACCGACGGTGTTGCTGCGGCCGATCACCACCGCATGCTTGCCGCGCAGGTCGACGCCGGTGCTCTCGATCAGCTTCATGCAGCCATACGGCGTGCAAGGACGGAAGCCTTCCAGCCCGGTCATCAGCTCGCCGGCGCTCAGCACCGCGTAGCCGTCCACGTCCTTCTTGACCGAGATCGCCTCGATCACCTTGTGCGGGTCGATGTGCTTCGGCAGCGGCATCTGCACCAGGATGCCGTGGATGGCCGGATCGGCGTTCAACTGGGCGATGCGCTCCAGCAGCGCCGCTTCGGTCAGCTCGGCCGGGTATTGATCCTTGAGCGAGTAGAAGCCGGCATCTTCGCAAGCCTTGACCTTGTTACGAACATAAACGTGGCTGGCGGGATCGTCACCAACAATAATGACGGCCAGGCCCGGCTGTTTGCCTTGGGCGGTGAGGGCGGCAGCACGTGCAGCAATTTCGGCGCGCAGTTTTTTGGAGAGGGCGACTCCGTCGATCAGTTGAGCAGGCATGATTTACACAAGGTGGTAGAGGGAAAGCAGGATTATAAGGCCGCAAGGCGCATCCCGCCTCGTTTTCGACGGTTGCGGCATGTCGCACTGCACAAAATTTTCATAGGGAAATTTCACTATATGAAATGACTTATCGTAATTTGAAAAAGGACAAAATCGCTGATAGAATCCTCACACGTCATCAAAGTATTAGTAAATAATCAGCGAACTCTCAAACTCAGGAGACTTAATACATGTCAGCTCAACTTGACCAGGTAACGGCAAACACCGACCCTGATTCGCAAGAAACCAAAGAATGGTTGGACGCACTGGCTGCAGTGCTGGAACAAGAGGGCCCTGAACGCGCTCATTATCTGATGGAACGGTTGATCGACCTGGCCCGCCAAAGCGGCTCCGACATCCCGTTCTCCGCTAATACCGCTTACGTCAACACCATCCCTACCCACCTGGAAACGCACTGCCCAGGCAATCTCGAATACGAAGAAAAGCTGCGCTCGTGGATGCGCTGGAACGCCATGGCGATGGTGGTCAAGGCCAACCGCGTCGACGGCGACCTCGGCGGCCACCTGTCCTCGTTCGCCTCGCTGGCCAACATGCTGGGCATCGGCTTCAACCACTTCTGGAAAGCGCCGAGCGAAAACCACGGCGGCGACCTGCTGTACATCCAGGGCCACTCCTCGCCAGGCGTCTACGCCCGCGCGTTCCTGGAAGGCCGCCTGAGCGAAGAACAACTGACCCATTACCGTCGCGAAGTCGACGGCAAGGGTCTGTCGTCGTATCCGCACCCGAAACTGATGCCGAACTTCTGGCAGTTCCCGACCGTGTCGATGGGCCTGGGCCCGCTGATGGCGATCTACCAGGCGCGCTTCCTGAAGTATCTGCACGCGCGCTCGATCGCCGACACCACCGACCGCAAGGTTTGGGCATTCTGCGGCGACGGCGAGATGGACGAACCGGAGTCGCTGGGCGCGATCGGCATGGCCGCACGCGAAAAGCTGGACAACCTGGTCATCGTGGTCAACTGCAACCTGCAGCGCCTGGACGGCCCTGTGCGCGGCAACGGCAAGATCATCCAGGAACTGGAAGCGGACTTCCGCGGCGCCGGCTGGAACGTGGTCAAAGTCATCTGGGGTCCAGGTTGGGACGCCCTGCTGCAACAGGATAAAGAAGGCATCCTGCGCAAAGTGATGATGGAAACCGTCGACGGCGAATACCAGAACTACAAGGCAAAAGACGGCGCCTACGTGCGCGCCAACTTCTTCGGCAAGCATCCTAAGCTGCTGGAGATGGTTGCCAACATGACCGACGACGACATCTGGCGCCTGACCCGTGGCGGCCACGATCCGCACAAGATCTACGCCGCCTTCAAGGTAGCGCAGGAACACAAAGGCCAACCGACCGTCCTGCTGGTGAAAACCATCAAGGGCTTCGGCATGGGCAAGCACGGCGAAGCACGCAACACCGCGCACAACACCAAGAAGCTTACCGACGAAGCCGTGCGCGAAATGCGCGACCGCTACTCGATCCCTATCCCGGACGACAAGCTGGCCGACATCCCGTTCTACAAGCCAGCCGACGACGCACCGGAAATCAAGTACCTGCACGAGCGCCGCGCCGCGCTGGGCGGCTACCTGCCGGCCCGCCGTCCGCAAGCCGATGAAAAACTGACCGTGCCGCCGCTGAGCGCCTTCCAGAACGTGCTGGATGCGACCGCCGAAGGCCGTGAAGTGTCGTCGACCCAGGCTTACGTGCGTATCCTGACCACGCTGCTGAAAGACCAGAGCGTCGGCGCCCGCATCGTGCCGGTGCTGGTTGATGAATCGCGTACCTTCGGTATGGAAGGCCTGTTCCGTCAGGTGGGTATCTTCAACCAACAAGGTCAGTTGTACGAGCCGGTCGACAAGGACCAGGTGATGTACTACCGCGAAGACAAGGCCGGCCAGATCCTGCAAGAGGGTATCAATGAAGCCGGTGGTATGAGTTCGTGGATCGCTGCGGCGACGTCGTACTCGACCAACAACCGCGTGATGATCCCGTTCTATACCTACTACTCGATGTTCGGTATGCAGCGTATCGGCGACCTGGTGTGGGCAGCGGCCGACATGCGCGCTCGCGGCTTCCTGATGGGCGGCACCGCCGGCCGTACCACGCTGAACGGCGAAGGCCTACAGCACGAAGACGGCCATAGCCACTTGTTCGCAGCGGCTGTGCCGAACTGCATGCCGTACGACCCGACCTTCGGTCACGAGCTGGCAGTCATCATCCAGGACGGTATGCGCCGCATGGTGGAAGAACAGGAAGACGTGTTTTACTACATCACCATCATGAACGAGAACTACTCCCACCCAGGCATCAAGCCTGGCCAGGAAGAGGGCATCCTGAAAGGTATGTACCTGCTGCAGAAAGGCGACGAGTCGCTGAAGCAGCGCGTGCAGCTGATCGGCTCGGGCACCATCCTGCGTGAATCGATCTTCGCCGCTGAACTGCTGAAGAACGACTGGAACATCGCCGCCGACGTGTGGTCCGCTCCTTCGCTGACCCTGGTGGCGCGCGACGGCCAGGACGCCGAACGCTGGAACCTGGTCAATCCGACCAAAGAGCAGCGCGTGCCATACGTGGCGCAACTGCTGAAGGATACTTCGGGGCCGATCGTTGCCACCACCGATTACATGCGTGCGTTTGCTGAACAGATCCGCGCCTTCATTCCGAAAGACCGCACCTACCGCGTGCTGGGCACCGATGGTTTCGGCCGTTCGGACACCCGCGCCGCGCTGCGTAATTTCTTCGAAGTGAACCGTCACTACATCGTGGTCGCCGCGCTGAAATCGCTGGCCGAAGAAGGCAAGATCGACGTGAAAGTGGTTGAGCAGGCCGTGGTCAAGTACAACCTCGATCCGAACAAGCCAAATCCGGTGACCCAATAAATAAAATACGGAGCAAACGCTATGAGCATTGTGGAAGTTAAAGTCCCGGATATCGGCGATTTCAAGGAAGTTGAAATTATCGAGTTGATGATCAAGGTTGGTGACACCATCAAGGTGGACCAGTCGCTGATTACGGTTGAATCGGATAAAGCCAGCATGGAGATTCCTTCGTCGCACGCTGGTGTGGTCAAGGAAATCAAGGTCAAGGTCGGCGACAAGGTCGCTATGGGTTCGCTGATGCTGTTGGTGGAGGCCGATGGCGCCGCCGCTGCACCGGCACCTGCTGCGGCTCCTGCGGCTGCTGCTCCGGCCCCAGCGCCGGCAGCCGCTCCAGCGCCTGCCGCTGCCGCCGCGCCTGCGGCTTCGGCCGGCCCGGTCGAAGTCAAAGTGCCGGACATCGGCGACTTCAAGGAAGTGGAAGTCATCGAAGTGATGGTCAAGGTTGGCGACACCATCAAGGTGGACCAGTCGCTGCTGACCGTTGAATCGGACAAGGCCAGCATGGAAATCCCATCGTCGCACGCCGGCGTGGTGAAGGAAGTGAAGGTC
This sequence comes from Duganella paludis, assembly GCF_054461335.1. Taxonomy (NCBI): domain Bacteria; kingdom Pseudomonadati; phylum Pseudomonadota; class Betaproteobacteria; order Burkholderiales; family Oxalobacteraceae; genus Duganella; species Duganella paludis. The sequence continues at coordinate 1,676,958 of NZ_CM136922.1, read as the reverse complement.
AAGGTTGGCGACAAGGTTGCCATGGGCTCGATCGTGCTGGTGGTTGAAGCCACCGGCGGCGCTGCCGCTCCTGCGCCAGCCGCTGCCGCTCCTGCCGCAGCGCCAGCCGCCGCAGCTGCACCTGCAGCCGCACCATCGCCGGCACCTGCAGCGGCTCCTGCCGCCGCAGCACCGGCCTCGCAAGGCTCCGTGCAGACCGGCAAACTGGCGCACGCCTCGCCATCGATCCGCAAGTTCGCCCGCGAACTGGGCGTGGACCTGGGCAAAGTGCCAGGTTCCGGTCCTAAAGGCCGCATCACCCAGCTGGACGTGCAGAATTACGTCAAGGGCGTGATGGCCGGCACCACCGCAGCACCAGCCGGCGCTGCCGCTGGTTCGGGTGTTGGTGGCGGCGGCAACTTCAGCGTGCTGCCATGGCCGTCGCTGGACTTCAGCAAATTCGGCGAAACCGAACTGCTGCCGCTGTCGCGCATCAAGAAGATCTCCGGTCCCAACCTGCACCGCAACTGGGTGCAGATCCCGCACGTCACGCAATTCGACGACGCCGACATCACCGACCTGGAAGCCTTCCGCGTTGAATCCAACGCCGCCACCGCCAAGAACAAGGACGCCACCAAGCTCACCATGCTGGCCTTCGTGATCAAGGCATCGGTCGCCGCGCTGAAGAAATTCCCGACCTTCAATTCTTCGTTGGACGCGAAGGGCGAGAACCTGATTCTGAAGAAGTACTACAACATCGGCTTCGCCGCCGACACGCCGAACGGCCTGGTAGTGCCAGTGGTGAAAAACGCCGACCAGAAATCGGTCACGCAGATCGCCAAGGAAATGACCGAGCTGTCGCTGCAGGCACGCGAAGGCAAGCTGAAACCGGCCGACATGCAAGGCGCGACCTTCACCATCTCGTCGCTGGGCGGCATTGGTGGTACGCACTTCACGCCGATCGTGAACGCGCCGGAAGTGGCGATCCTGGGCTTGTCCAAGGCATCGATCAAGCCGGTGTGGGATGGCAAGGCCTTCCAGCCTCGCCTGATGATGGGCACCTCGCTGTCCTACGACCACCGTGTGGTCGATGGCGCGATGGGCGCTCGCTTCTCCGTGTACCTGAGCGAAGTGCTCGGCGACATGCGTAAAATTCTGCTGTAAGGAGCCACTATGAGCACAGAAGTAAAAGTGCCGAATATCGGCGACTTCGCGGAAGTAGAAGTAATCGAAGTGATGGTCAAGGTTGGCGACACGATCAAGGTCGATCAGTCGCTGATTACCGTGGAGTCGGACAAGGCCAGCATGGAAATCCCATCGTCGCACGCCGGCGTGGTGAAGGAACTGCGCGTCAAGGTTGGCGACAAGGTCAAGGAAGGCGTTGCGCTGCTGGTGGTTGAAGCTGCCGACGGCGCCGCCGCTGCCGCTCCTGCCGCTGCTCCTGCTCCGGCTGCTGCCGCTCCTGCGCCTGCCGCCGCACCGGCTGCACCGGCCGCACCGATCGTCGCGCCAGCCGGTAGCAGCTACACCGGCCAGGTCGACATTGACTGCGACATGATGGTGCTGGGCTCCGGCCCTGGCGGTTACTCGGCTGCGTTCCGTGCGTCGGACCTGGGCCTGAACACCGTGCTGGTCGAACGTTACGACGTGCTGGGCGGCGTATGCCTGAACGTGGGTTGCATCCCATCGAAAGCGCTGCTGCACGTGGCCGCCGTGATCGACGAGACCTCGCACATGGCCAAGACCGGCGTGACCTTCGCCAAGCCGACCATCGACATCGACCAGGTGCGCAAGCACAAGGAAAGCGTCATCAAGAACATGACCACCGGCCTGGCCGGCATGGCCAAGGCGCGCAAGACGCAGGTTGTCACCGGCGTTGGCCAGTTCCTGAGCGCGAACCACATCGAAGTCACCGCCAACGACGGCACCAAGAAAGTGGTGCAGTTCAAGCAGGCGATCATCGCCGCAGGTTCGTCGGTGGTGAAGCTGCCGTTCGTGCCGGAAGATCCACGCATCGTCGATTCGACCGGCGCGCTGGAACTGCGTCAGATCCCGAAACGCATGCTGGTCATCGGCGGCGGTATCATCGGCCTGGAAATGGCGACCGTCTACTCGACCTTCGGTGCGCGCATCGACGTGGTCGAAATGATGGACGGCTTGATGCAAGGCGCTGATCGCGATGCGGTCAAAGTCTGGCAGAAGTACAACGAAGCCCGCTTCGATAACATCATGACCAAGACCAAAACCGTTGGCGTTGAAGCGCTGCCGGAAGGTATCAAGGTCACGTTCGAAGCAGCGGAAGTCGGCGTTGCGTCGCCTGCGCCACAGGTCTACGACCTGGTGCTGGTGGCAGTGGGCCGCAGCCCGAACGGCAAGAAGATCGCGGCCGACAAGGCTGGCGTGGTGGTGACCGATCGCGGCTTCATCCCGGTCGACAGCCAGATGCGCACCAACGTGCCGAACATCTTCGCCATCGGCGACCTGGTGGGCCAGCCTATGCTGGCGCACAAGGCGGTGCACGAAGGCCACGTGGCGGCGGAAGCCGCAGCGGGCCAGAAGTCGCACTTCGATGTGAAGGTGATTCCATCGGTGGCTTATACCGATCCGGAAGTGGCATGGGTAGGCGTGACCGAAGACGAAGCGAAAGCCAAGGGCATCAAGGTCGAGAAGGGCCACTTCCCTTGGGCGGCGAGCGGCCGTGCTGTGGCCAACGGCCGCGCCGAGGGCTTCACCAAGCTGCTGTTCGACGCTGAAACGCACCGCATCATCGGCGGCACCATGGTCGGCACGCATGCCGGCGACATGATCGGCGAGATCGCGCTGGCGATCGAGATGGGCGCCGACGGCACCGACATCGGCAAGACGATCCACCCGCACCCAACGCTGGGCGAATCGATCGGCATGGCGGCGGAAGTGTACGAAGGCGTCTGTACCGACTTGCCGCCACCGCGCAAGCGCTAAGCTGCAGTATCATGAAAGCCGGGACTTGTTCCCGGCTTTTTTCATTTGGAGACGGGAATGGCAGCGAACGCGGAATTTGTCAGCTACATCGAAGAACAGCTAGCGCCGCTTGGCGCACTGAGTAACGGCGCATTTTTCGGCGGGCGCGATATTAAATATCACGGCAAGCAGTTCGCCTGGATCATCGGCAGCACGCTCTACCTGCGCGTGAGCGACGCCACCCGCGCCGAGTTCGAAGCCAACGGCGGGCAGCCCTTCAAGTACAACACCAAAAAAGGCGAAGTCACCGTCCGCAAGTTCTACACCGCCCCCGAATTCCTCCTCGACGACCCCGAACAACTCCTCACCTGGTCCCGCCGCGCGATCGACGCCGCAGCGGACTAACTCAACGCAGGATTAGCACTGGCGGATGCAGTCCCAGCTTGGCAACGCGGCGGGCGAATTTACGGTCGTCGAAACTATCTCGCCAGAGTTTGATCTATGTCGCCTCTGCCCACTTGCGCGCAACTTATACTGGCCATTTGTCCACGCCCGGGAGAGCTTTGGTGAAGCATTTGGCGCAGCGGTATCCGGCAACGGGTGACGTCGCGTGGTTCTTCGTTTTGCTTTTGATGCTGCTGTTCGTCGACTATGTCGCCACCGGATTTTATGGCGACCTGCCGGGCCTCGGCTCGCTCAAGCGGATGTCGGCACATACCTGGCGTTTTTGCTCATCGTATTTTTCCCTTTGATGGAGACCCTGCTGTATCAAAGGCTGCCTGCGTGGATAGGGAAGTGTTACGTGCGCAAGCGGCTCTGGCGCTGGGCAATCATTGTGCTGCCGTTCGGGCTTGCTCACTATCGCCCGGAAGCAGTCGGTGGTTCGCTCTTCTTTGGATTTGGCGCCGGCATCATCTTCGGCTACATCTATTTCCAGCACATGGCGCGTTCACACGCCCGGGCCATATTGATGACCTGGGCGCTGCACGCGGCAATTAATGGATGTGTGATGCTGGACTATGTCGTGTCGCCGTAGGCGGGATCAATTTCGCTTAGCGCGTCAGACGATACAGCAGGATCGCGGTGCGGATGGTGGCGCGTTCGATGGAGGCGATTTCCAGGTCTTCGTCCGGCGAGTGCGAGCCGTTGCCGACGGCGCCCAGGCCGTCCAGGCTATCGATCAGCGGAGCGACGAACTGCACATCGCCGGCGCCGCGCTGGCCCGGCGGCAGGGCAGGGATCTCGCCCAGGCCCGCGTCCTTGCTGGCCTGCGAGTACACCTTCAACACCGCCAGGTTGCCGGCAGTCGGCGACATTGGCGGATACGCATCGTGGAAGCTGATGCTGGCGCTGGTGCCCGGCAGATTCTGCGCGACGATGGCCTTCATCTTCGCGTGCGCGCGGTCGCGCTGTTCATAGCTCAGGTAGCGCAGGTCGCCTTCCACCGTCGCCGTGCGCGAGATGACGTTGCTCTTGCCGGACACCTGGGCCACGGTGCCCAGTGCGTTGACCGTGGTGTCGGTGCCGCCGACGATCAGGCCGGGGCTGAAGGTCAGGTCAGGTTCGATTACCTGCTGGCGGAAGCCGTCCACAATGCGCGCCGCTTCATACACGGCGCCATAGCCGGCGTTCTCGGTGAAGATGCCGCTGGAGTGGCCCTGCTTGCCGGTCACTTTCAATTCCCACGACGACGAGGCGCGGCGGCCGATGGTGCCGGTGTCCTTGCCTTCCTTGTTGCGCACCGTGCCTTCGAAGGCGAGGGCGATGTCGCTGCGCTTGGCGGCGGTCACCATGTCCGCGCGCGAGATTTCGATCGGGTCGCCGGCGTTTTCCTCGTCACCGCTGAACACCACGGTGATAGTGGTGTTATCCAGCGCGCCCAGGCGGTGCAAGGCGCGCAGCGCTTCAACGATGATCACATCGCCGCCCTTCATGTCGTTCACGCCTTGGCCGCGCACGCGGTCGCCCTTGCGCTGCCACAGCTGCACCTGGCTGTCTTTTTCAAACACGGTATCGAGATGGCCGATCAGCAGCAGGCGCTTGCCTTGCTTGCCTTCGCGCGTGGCGATCAAATGGCCGGCGCGCTGCATCGAGGCCGGCATGTCGGCCCAGCGCGTGGCGAAGCCCAGCGCCGTGAACTGCTCATCAAACAGCTTGCCCACGGCGCGCACGCCTTCGTGGTTCATGGTACCGCTGTTGATGTTGACCGAACGCTCCAGCAGCTCCAGCCCCTGCGCGGAATGCGCCTTCACTTCGGCGACGATTTTCTGCTCAATCGGGGACAGGCCTTCGGCGCGCGCGGCGCCAAATGCCAAAGCCAGGACTGCAAATGCGAACGGTTTCAATTTCATGCGACATACCTCCAGGTGGATGAGCGTCGCTGATTGTAGCTCAGCCCTGCGCCGATGCGGGCAGTCCGAACACGCGATCGAACGCCAGGCTGAAGATATAGGTGTAGACCATGAAGAACAGCAGCAGGCCGATGTCCAGCACCAGCGCCTCCCACAGCGTGATGCCCAGCCACCAGGCGAACAGCGGCACCAGCGCCAATACCAGGCCGCCTTCGAAGCCGATGGCGTGGGCGGCGCGGCGTTTCCAGCTGCGCCCGCGCGTGGCCTGGCGCGCTTCCCACGCTTCGAACATGGCGTTGAAGGCGAAGTTCCACAGCACCGCGATCAGCGAGGAGGCGATGGCGGCGACGCCGGCATGGTTCGCGTCATGACCGCCCAGCACCAGCATGCTGCTGGTCAGGCCGACGGCGATCAGTTCAAACATGGTGACGTAGACAACTTTGCGTTTCAGGCCTTGCATGGGATTTCCTTTGTGCTTAACAACAGGCCGCATGATATGAGAATTCTGTTGATAGCCAAAGTCAGCAGCTATCAGTTTTTCTGATAGAGTGAGATGTATGGCTTTCTCATCCGATAACATCGCGATTTTCCTTGCAGTGCTCGATCACGGCTCCTTCTCGGCCGCCGCACGGGCGCTGGGGCGCGTGCCGTCCGCAGTCAGCATGGCCATCGCCCAGCTGGAGGCGGAACTCGACCTGACGCTGTTCGAGCGCAGTTCGCGCGAGGTGCGGCCCACCGAATCGGCGCGCGCGCTGGAGGCGGAGGCGCGGCAGATGGCCGGCCAGCTGCGCCGCCTTCAGGCGCACGCGCTGTCGCTGCATCAGGGCCTGGAGCGGCGGTTGACGCTTGCCGTGGCTCCCGAGCTGCTGTCGGCGCCGTGGAGCGAACCGCTGGCGCGGCTGGCGGAGGAATTCCCGTCGCTGGAAGTGGAGGTGCTGTCGGCGCCGCAGGATGACGCGCTGCGCATGCTGCACGAAGGCACGGCGCAGCTGGCGTTGATCTACGAACGCACGCGCGTGGACGACCGCGAGAGCTTCCAGGAGCTGGGCAGCGAGGTGCTGGTGCCGGTGATTTCGCCGCGCCACAAGCTGGCGCAGGAGCGCAAGGGGGGCATCCGGCTGGAAGACCTGGTCGACCTGCGGCAGATCGCCATCGTCAGCCGCGACATGGCGGAGGCCGACCAGCGCGTGCTCATCTCGCGCAAGCTGTGGCGCACCGACAGCCACCTGGCCACATTGAGCCTGGTGCGCGCCGGCGTCGGCTGGGCCTATCTGCCGCTGCGCCAGGTGGCGCCGCTGCTGGAACGCGGCGAGTTGCTGCACATCGGCTTTGCCCACATGAGCAACGAGCTGCGGCTGTGGGTGGACGTTGTGTGGCTGAACGACAGGCCGCTCGGCCTGGGCGCCAAGCGCCTGATCGCGCTGATGCAGGATATCGCCGGATTAGAGGCGCGGCCGCCGCAGAAGTGATAATCTGCTGTCTTTGCTATTGAGAGGATCGTTATGCGTTTGTTGAAGATTGCCCTGGTAGTCGCCGGCCTGTGCGCCGCCACTGCGTTTGCCTCGCCGACCGCGCCGCGCAACGGCGCCGAGTACACCACCCTGAAAACCCCGCAGCCGGTGCAGGCGCAGGGTAAGAAGGTGGAAGTGATCGAGTTCTTCATGTACCACTGCCCGGCGTGCTACGCGCTGGAACCGGCCATGCTGGAGTGGGTCAAGAAGCAGGGCGACAACATCAGCTTCCGCCGCATCCACTTGCCGCTGACCGGCGAGAACGATCCGGAAGCGCATATGTTCCTGACGCTGGAAGCGATGAAGCTGGAAGAGCAGCTGCACGCCAAAATCCTGAACACCTGGCACGTCGAGCGCAAGCGCTTGAAGAGCGACGCGGACAATATCGACTGGGCCGCCAAGAACGGCGTGGACAAGGAAAAGTTCACCGCGACCTATAACTCGTTCGCGGTGATGACGCGCCTGAAAAACGCCGGCCGCGTGGCGGGCGCCTACGAGGTGACCAGCACGCCGACCATGGTGGTGGCCGGCCGCTACGTGACCAATCCGAGCATGGTGGACGCCAGCAATCCAGGCATTCCGCGTCCGCAGCTGGGCGCCGCTACCTTGCAGGTGCTGGATGCGCTGGTAGCGCAGTCGCGCGGCAAGTAAGCCTTACAAGCGGCACTGGTACAGGTGGGAGGCGTGATCTACGCCATGCACCTGTACCACCTGCGGCGCGGCCAATGCGTCGCGGGTGAAGCCGCACTTATCCATCACCCGTTTTGATCCGGCGTTGTGCTCGGAGATCCATGCGTTGAGTATGCGCAGGCCGTACTGCGTGCGCGCCACCTGCAGCAGGTGCGTCAGCGCCAGACTGGCCAGGCCTTGTCGTGCATGATCGCGGGCGATGCGGTAGCCCACTTCGCCGCTGCCGGCTACGCGGTCGATGTCGCGCAGGTTGGTGCGGCCGATGATTGTCGCGCCGTCGTCGGTGGTCAGCACGCACGGATGCATCTTGCCGGCCGCGTGGCTGTCCAGGTAGTCGGCGATGTGCGCCGCCACGCCGGCCTGCGAGTAGAAGGCCGGATCGCGCGCCTCCACGTGCTGCTCGAACCAGGCGCGGTTGGCCAGTTCGAACGCCAGCAGGCGGTCGACGTCGTCGGCTTGCAGGATGCGGATCTTCATGGGTGGGCCGCCAGCCAGGTCAGCATGTCGTGGTTGAAGATGGCCGTCTGCTCCATATGTGGCAGGTGGCCGGACTGGTCGATCTCGCGGTACTCCAGCGTTGGAATCGCCTGGCGGATGCGCGCCGCCTGCGCCACGGGAATCACCGGGTCCTGCTTGCCCCATACCAGATGCACCGGCGTGCCGGCCTTGGCGATGTCCGCGTAGATGGCGTCGAAGTTTTCCTGCGACAGGCTCATGCGCGAACGGTAAAGCGCGCGGCCGAAGCCGTAGAACTCCATTTGCGGGCGATAGCGTTCGGCCCAGCCGGGGAATTGTTCGGGATGCAGGAAGTCGCTGCTCTGGTTGTCCGCCATGGTGGGCACGGCGCCGGTCTGGAACAGGTAGCGCCCCAGCAGCGGCGTGGCCAGCTGCCACGGAATGACCGGCGCGCTGTTCGATGGATCGACCAAGGTCAGGCTGCGCACGCGCTGCGGATGCGTGGACGCGTAGTGGGCGCTCACGTAGCCGCCGAAGGACAGGCCGAACAAATCGATCTTGCCGTCCACCTTGAGGGATTTCAGCAGCTCGTCGAGCTGGCGATCGTAGAAGCCGCCGTCGTAGGCGGCGTCCGGCCGGTCGGACATGCCGCGTCCGTACAGGTCGTAGCGAATCACGCGGTAGCCGGCGTCGCGCAGGGCGGCGAAGGTCGGGTCCCAGATGTAGGACGGCACCGAGAAACCGTGCACCAGCACCGCCACGCGGGCCTCGGCCGGGCCGGCCGCCTCGTAATAGGTGACGCCGTCGCTCAGCCTGGCGTAGGCGCCGGGCGAGCCGTCGCGCTGGCGCACGGAATCGGTCAGCGCGCGCCGTTCGGGATTGCGTTCGTGGTAGTGCGCTGTCGCACCGGCGACCGTCAGGATCAGGGCCAGCAGGACCCAGCGCAGCGCGCTCATGCTCAGTTGACGGTGAAGCGGGCCGGGATTTCGATGCCGCCGCTGCGGGCTGCTTCGGCGTAGGCTTTCAGCTCGTTGACGACGGCGTCCAGCTGCTCCTGGCCGGGGTTGGCTTGGAAGTTCTTGATGCGTTCGTTCATGAGCGTAATTTGCATGCTCCAGTCCAGGCGATTCGTCTTGCTCATAGTTGCTCCAATTTATAAAAAATTAGTATAGAACAAATAGCAAAACTGTGGCGTGGTTTAGCGTTTGACGCCGCGCAGGAACAACTCCAGACCTTCGGCCGCACGGGTGCGCAGCTCTTCGATCGACGGCGACTGGTCGCTTGGGAACAACAGCCGGGTCATGTGGTCGCCCATGATGCAGTTGGTCAGGAACACCGGCAGCACCTCCGGCCGCACGTCGCCGCGTAGCTGGGCGCGGATGTCGGGGCGGGCGAAGAAGCGGCCCAGCTCTTCGCGGGTGCGCAGGGGGCCGGCCTGGAAGAAGGTTTCGGCCAGTTCCGGCGTGGTCTTGGCCTCGGCCACCACCATGCGATGCAGGTTGCAGAAGGTGGACATCGAAATCAGTTCCAGGAAGCGCAGCGAGAAGTCGCCGAGGATTTCCTCCATCGGGCGCGGATCGGTTTCCATATTGTCCATGCCGCCGAAGAAGCGGGCGCGGCCGTCGGCGATGACGGCGTTCAGCAGCCCGGCCTTGCCGCCGAACTGGACGTAGATGGTGCGCACCGCCACGTGCGCTTCGCGGGCGATCATTTCCAGGCTGACCTTGCTGTAGCCTTTTTGCAGGAACAGATGGCCGGCCGTGTGCAGCAGGGCGGCGCGGCGCGCGGCCTTGTCGGCGGCGCGCGGGCGGCCGGCCGGCTTGCCGAAGCAATTTTCAGAAGAGGTGCCTTCTGCGCAATCTTGCTCTTCCAGCGCAGCGGCTTCGGTCGGGGCGGTGTTATTCATGGCGGTGGGAATCATAACGAATGCCGACATGCTAGTCCAAAAAAAAATGAAATGCAATCGTTTCATTTCTTGACTTTGGATGTAAACCAGCGATAATGCACCTACCTCATTTCATTTCTCCTGGAGCTCTTCATGTCCACTCAAGAACAAAAACTCAGTGCCGTGCCCCCCGTTCCTGCCGCAGCTCCAGCGGCGCCGCAGCCACCGAACCGCCGCGTGCTGGTGGTGGCCGCCATCGTTGCGCTGGCCGCACTGGCCGCCGGCGGACGCATGTGGTATCGCAGCCATTTCTATGTCGAGACCGAGAATGCCTACGTGGCCGGCCACGTGCACCCGGTATCGACCCGCATCGCCGGCGTGGTCACCAAGGTGCTAATCGACGACAACCAGCTGGTCAAGGAAGGCGATGTGATCGCTGAACTCGATCCTTTCGACCAGGGCGTGAAAGTGGAACAGATCCAAGCGCAGATCGCCTCGGTCCAGCAGCAGGTGCTGCAATCGGACGCGCAGGTCGCGCAGGTGCAGGCGCAAGCCAGCGCCGCCGCCGCCCAGGTGGCGCAGTCGGAAGCGCAGCTGGTGCGCGCCAAGCAGGACGCCGACCGTTACGGCCAGCTGTATAACAGCCAGATGAAAGCCGTGTCGAAAGCGGAACTCGATGCAGCCGTCGCCGCCCGTGCCGGCGCCACCGCCGACGTGGCGGCGCGCAAGGACAGCGCCACCGCCGCCAAGGCGCAGATCGCCTCGGCCAAGTCGGCGCGCGAAGTGCTGAACGCGCAGATCTCCGTGCTGCAGGTGCAACTGAAGGACGCCAAGCAGCAAATGGCTTACAACAAGGTGCTGGCGCCGGTGTCGGGCCGTATCGGCAAGCGCACCGTCGAAGTGGGCCAGCGCGTTCAGCCTGGCCAGCAGCTGACCGCCATCGTGCAGGAAAACGTGTGGCTGACCGCGAACTTCAAGGAAACCCAATTGGCCAACATGAAGATCGGCCAGGAAGTCAAAGTCACCATCGATGCGATTCCCGGCAAGGAACTGGTCGGCAAGGTGGACAGCTTTTCGCCGGCTTCCGGCGCGCAGTTCGCGCTGCTGCCGGCCGATAACGCCACCGGCAACTTCACCAAGATCGTGCAGCGCGTGCCGGTCAAGGTGGTGTTCAAGCCGGAAGACGTGAAGGCCCTGAGCGGCCGCCTGGTGCCGGGCATGTCGGCGATCGCCGAAGTGGCGATCAACCAGAAAGAAGCTCACTAATCCAAGGAGCCTCTGATGGCCAGTACCACTATCGATACGCCGGGCGGCGGGGGCACGTTCGTCCCGCCGGCGCCGAGCGAGAAGGTCTCCGCCCGCACCTGGATGGCGGTTGCCGCCGGCATGATGGGCGCCTTCATGGCGGTGCTCGATATCCAGATCACCAATTCCTCGCTGAAGGACATCCTCGGCACGCTGTCGGCGACGCAGGAAGAGGGCTCGTGGATCGCCACCGCCTACCTGGTGGCCGAGATCATCGTGATTCCGATGACCGGCTTGTTCGTGCGCGTGTTCGGCATGCGCGGCTACATGATGGGCACCACCGCGCTGTTCCTGCTGTTCTCCACGCTGTGCGGCTTCGCCTGGAACCTGGAGAGCATGATCGCCTTCCGCATGCTGCAGGGCTTCACCGGAGGCGCGCTGATTCCGATGGCGATGACGCTGGTGATGGCCAAGCTGCCGGCGTCGAAACGCGCCACCGGCATGGCGATCTTCGGCCTGACCGCCACGCTGGCGCCGTCCATGGGACCGACGCTGGGCGGCTACCTGAGCGAGCTGTATGGCTGGCCGTCGATCTTCTACATCAACTGGGTGCCGGGACTGCTGCTGATCGGCGGCATCGCGGTCGGCCTGGATAAAGAAAAGTCGAACCTGTCGGCGCTGTTCAATGCCGACTGGCTGGGCATCTTCTTCATGGCGCTGGGCCTGGGCTGCCTGACCATCTTCCTGGAAGAGGGCAATTCGAAGGACTGGTTCGATTCCTCGTTCATCATCACTTTCGCCGCGTTGTCGCTGGTCGGGCTGCTGGGTTGGGTGGTGAACAGCACGATACACAAGCAGCCGTTCGTGAACCTCGGCCTGTACGGGCGGCGCAACTTCGCCGCCGCCACCGCGCTGTCGATGGCGATGGGTATGGGCCTGTATGGTTCGTCCTTCATCCTGCCGCTGTTCCTGGCGCAGATCCCCGGCTACTCGCCGATGCAGATCGGTGAAGTGATCATGTGGGCCGGCCTGCCGCAGCTGTTCATCATGCCGTTCGTGGCCAAGCTGTCGTCGAAGATCGACAACCGCATCCTGTGTTCCTTCGGCCTGCTGCTGTTCGGCGGCTCCTGCCTGATGAACGCCTACATGGACGCCACCACCGGCTACGACCAGCTGCTGCTGTCGCAGATCGTGCGCGCGCTGGGCCAACCGTTCGTGATGCTGACGCTGTCGAACTTCGCGATGAACGGCATCCAGCCCAAGGACATGCCGTCGGCATCGAGCCTGATCAACATGACCCGCAACCTGGGCGGTTCGATCGGCATCGCGCTGCTGGCCACCGCGCTGACCACGCGTGAGCACTTCCACTCGGTGCGCATCGGCGAATCGGTGAGCGCCTACGCGCTGGCGACGCAGGAGCGACTGAGCGCGCTGACCTCGTCCTTTATCGCCAAGGGTTTCGACAGCGCCACCGCGTCGGACATGGCGCTGAAGGCGGTCGATGGCATCGTGCGCCGCGAATCGTATGTGATGGCCTACAACGACGGCTTCTTCCTGGTGGCGATGGTGCTGTTTGCCTGCATCGGCGTGCTGTGGTTCTCGGACAAAGTCAAAGCCCCTTCGGGTGGCGGTGGCGGCGGCGCTCACTAACAAAATCAATTTAAGAGGTAATCATGTTGAATTCAGCTCTGAAGCGCCTGACGCTCGCTGTATCCCTGGCCGTTGCGGCAACCGGTTGCGCCACCGTCGGCACCGACTTCAAGGCGCCGGCCGCCGTTGCCGACGCCTCGTTCCGTCACCTGCCGCAAGCCGGCGCCAATGCGACCCATTTGCCGGCGCAATGGTGGACCGTGTTCGGCGACGCCACCCTGAACCGCCTGGAAGAAACCGCGCTGCGCGACAACCCGAGCATCAAGGCGGCCGCGCAACGCCTGGTGCAGGCGCTGGAGCAGGCCGGCGTGACGCGCGCCGCCGAGCAGCCGCAGTTGAGCGTCAACGCCGGCATCTCGAACTCGCGCACCTCGGCCGAGACCTCGCAAGGCCTGGCGCTGGGCCATCGCTCGATCAAGGGTAACAACTACGCGGTCGGTTCCAGCTTCTCGTACGAAGTAGACCTGCTGGGCCGCGTGCGCCGCCTGGTGGAAGCATCTGATGCACAAGCGCTGGCGGCCGAAGCGGACCGCGACGGCGTGCTGCTGGTGCTGTCGTCGCAACTGGCCACCACCTATTGGCAGCTGCGTGGCCTGGATGCGGAAATCGCCATCCTGAAAGGCGCGCTGGACACCCGCCGCGAATCCGAGGAACTGGTGACCGCGCGCTTCGACGCCGGCCTGTCGAATGAGCTGGACGTGTCGCGCGCCCGCATCGAGCACGCCAATGCGCAGGCCGACCTGCATGAAGTGCAGCGTCAGCGCAACCTGCTCGAACACAGCCTGGCCACGCTGGTGGGCGCCTCGCCGTCGGCCATGCTGACGGCGGCCAATGCCGATGCATCGGTGTTGCCGCAACCGCCGGCGATTCCGGTCGGCCTGCCGGCCAGCGTGCTGGCGCAGCGTCCCGACCTGGCGGGCAGCGTGGCGACCCTGCGCGCCACCAACGCGCAGATCGGCGTGGCCGAAGGCGCGTTTTATCCATCGTTCTCGCTGACCGGTAATTTCGGCTTTGCGTCCGAAAGCCTGAGCAACCTGGCCAAGGGCGACGCGCGCCAGTTCAGCGTTGGTCCATTGGCGCTGTCGCTGCCGATCTTCGACGGTGGCCGCAACAAGGCCAACCTGGCGATCGCCAAGGCGCGCTACGAAGAAGCCGTGGCCAATCACCAGACCAAGCTGCTGACTGCGCTGCGCGAAGTGGAGGATGCGTTGTCGGACGTGCAGCAGCGCCAGATGCAGGGCGAAGCTCAGCAAGCCTCGCAAGTGGCGGCGGCGCGTGCCTATCTGGTGGCGCGTGCGCGCTACGAGCGTGGCGTCTCGACCTACCTCGACGTCACCGATGCGCAACGCAGCTCGCTGGCGGCCGACCGCGCTGCGGTGCAGATCAACACCCAGCGCCTGCTGGCCGCCGTGTCGGTGGCGCGCGCACTGGGCGCCGGCTGGCAGCCTTCGGCGCAGCTGTCGCAAGTAGCGCAGAACGGCGCTATCAAGGCGCAGTAACGATTACGCGAGAGAGGCCAGCGGCAACCATGCCGTTGGTCCTAAGCGTCGATGTTGTGCTTTACAATATGGTCCTCACTCCACAAGAGGACCCCATGAAAAAAATCCTGCTCCCGTTGGCACTGGCTATCGCCTGCGCCAGCGCTTACGCCGCGCCTGCCGGCGTGAACGATCTCAATAAAATGAGCAAGCGTTACGCGCCGGTCGCGCTCACCGCCGACACCAGCCACCTCTCCGCCGGCGACAAGAAAGCCATCGGCAAGTTGATCGAGGCGGCCAAGATTGTCGACACGCTGCAACTGCGCCAGCGCTGGTCCGGCAACGAGGCCTTGTGGGCAGCGCTGCAAAAAGACACCACGCCGCTGGGCAAGGCCCGCCTGAACTACTTCTGGCTCAACAAGGGCCCGTGGTCCATCCTCGACGATCATCAATCCTTCCTGCCGGCCGAAGTCGGCGGCATCAAGATTCCGGCGAAGAAACCGGAAGGCGGCAACTTCTATCCGGAAGGCGCCACCAAGGCCGAACTGGAAACCTGGATGAACGCGCTGCCGGCGGTCGATAAAGAACAGGCGCAGTGGTTCTTCACCACCATCCGCAAGAACAAGGACGGCCTGTTCACCACCGTGAAGTATTCCGACGAATACAAGGCCGACCTGGAGAAAGCCGCGGCCCTGCTGAAGCAGGCCGCCGCCGATACCGACAACGCCTCGCTGAAAAAATTCCTCGACCTGCGCGCCGACGCCTTCCTGAGCAACGACTACCTGGCCTCCGACTTCGCGTGGATGGATCTCGATTCGCCGGTCGACATCACCATCGGCCCGTACGAAACCTATAACGACGAGCTGTTCGGCTACAAGGCCGCGTTTGAAGCCTATGTGAACATCCGCGACCAGAAGGAGACCCAGAAGCTGGACTTCTTCGCCAAGCACATGCAGGAGCTGGAAGACAACCTGCCGCTGGACGCGCAGTACCGCAATCCGAAAGTCGGCGCGCTGGCGCCGATGGTGGTGGTCAACCAGGTGTACGGCGCCGGCGACGGCAATATGGGCGTGCAGACAGCCGCCTACAACCTGCCGAACGACGAGCGCATCATCAGCCAGCGCGGCTCCAAGCGCGTGATGCTGAAGAACGTGCAGCAGGCCAAATTCAAATCGACGCTGACGCCGATCTCTAAGCTGGTGCTGCGTCCGGCCGACCAGAAGGATGTCGATTTCGATTCGTTCTTCACCCACATCCTGGCCCATGAAATCACCCACGGCCTGGGCCCGCACAGCACCAGGAACGACGGCAAGGAATCGACGCCGCGCCAGGACCTGAAGGAAGCCTATTCGACCATCGAGGAAGCCAAGGCCGACATCACCGGCCTGTATGCGCTGGCCTACATGATGGACAAGGGCCAGCTGAAAGGCACGCTGGGGCAGGGCCAGGCCGCCGAGCGCAAGCTCTACATCACCTTCCTGGCCTCGGCCTTCCGCACGCTGCATTTCGGCCTGACCGACTCGCACGCGCGCGGCATGGCGATCCAGGTCAACTACCTGCTCGACAAGGGCGGCTTCGTCTCGCATGGCGACGGCACGTTCTCGGTCGACTTCGGCAAGATCAAGCAGGCCGTGATCGACCTCGACCGCGAGTTCCTGACCATCGAAGCCACCGGCGACTATGCGCGCGCCAAGGACATGATGACCAAGTACGTGGTGATCCGTCCGGACGTGCAAAAAGGCTTGGATAAAATGAAAGCTGTACCGAACGACATCCGTCCGGAATTCAAGACCGCCAACACCTTGTTGGGCAAGTAAACATTCAAGTTTTTCTACGTAGTAATATACCTGCCACCGGGCAATAATTCTTGCCCGGTGCATGCTACAGTTTGATCACCATGATCAAGCGCACCTTATTCCCACTGCTGTTGCTGGCTTCCAGCCTGGTTCCCGGCTTGACTCGCGCCGCCGAGTTGACCGAGATGGAAATGCGCTGGCTGAAGGCTGGTTCCGCCGTGCTGAACTATGCGAAGCAGGAGTTGAAACTGCCGCTCGACATCACCGTGCAACCGCAGGCGCGGCCCACCGATGTGCCGCTGGCGTTGGGTTATGACAACGGCCGCTGCAAGCTGGTGCTCTCCATGCGCGGCAACCCGAATGCCGAAGATATCCTCGACAATGTACCCACCGCGCAACGCGCGCTGATGATCGAAGCCATGGTGGCGCATGAAATCGGTCATTGCTGGCGTTATGCGCAAGGCGTGTGGCATGCGGTGCCCTCCGGTTTCGAAGAGGGCCAGGCGCCCGCCGCCGACCTTGCCCACGCGCTGCGCGACACCCGCCGTGAGGAAGGTTATGCCGACCTGGTGGCGCTGGCCTGGATACAGCAGCGTCATCCGGCCCAGTACGCCACCGTGGCCGACTGGATGCGTCAGGTGCGCCAGCCGTCGCCCGCCACCGGCAGCCACAGCACCCTGGCCTGGCTGCAGCTGGCGCCGACCGGCGCCGCCTTTGAAACCGGTCTGCCGCTGTTCGAACAGGCTGACCGCTTGTGGCAGCAGGGCTTGTTGCAAGATCAATGAATTTCCAGTCTTGGTACGTTTCCGCACGGAGCGGATGACTGTAGAGGCGTCTAATCGTGTCCATCAACCACCACAAGAGGGACACGATCATGAATAAATTACTCTGCTTCGTGCTGGCCACTGCCGCCAGCGCTGCCTTTGCCGCGACGCCAGTGAACGACACCGTGGCTTACAAAGCCGCCATCAACAAATCCGACGCCGACTACAAGACCGCCAAGGCTGCCTGCGATGCACAATCGGGTAATGCCAAGGATGTATGCCAGGAGCAGGCCAAGGTCAACCGCGCCAACGCCGAATCGACCGCCGCCCTTCAATACCGCAACGACAAGAAATCGGTTGAAAAAGCCCAGATCAACGTGGCGGACGCCAACTATGACCTGGCCAAGGCCCAGTGCGCGCCTAAGAGCGGCGCCGACAAGGATAGCTGCCTGAGCGGTGCCAAATCGCAACACACCGCTTGGGTGAATGACGCCAAGGCCGGCAAGAAAGCCGCCGATGTGGCCCAGACCGGCATCGACTGCAGCGCCATGAGCGGCACCGACAAGGCATCGTGCGAAGCCCGCTCGAAAACCGAGCTGGCCAAGGATGCGGTTGCCGATACCGCCATCACCACCAAGGTGAAAACCGAGCTGATGGCTGAGCCTGCACTGAAATCGCTGGATGTGCATGTGGAAACCACCAACGGCACCGTGATGCTGAGCGGTTTCGTGCCTTCTCAGGCTGAAATGGATAAAGCTGTGGATGTGGCGCGCAATGTCAAAGGCGTCAACAAAGTCCAAAGCTCGCTGCGTATCAAGTAAAGCGTGAACGATGGAGGTGGGGCGGAAACGCCTCGCCTCATCTTTTTGCTTGTATTCATTATGGTCGTAATTTAAAATGGTGAAAAGCGCGCTTTCCTGCGTGCGTCTCCATTGCGAGGACCATTTATGTTTGCACAATCTTTATCGAATTGGCTACACCGGCGCGGCTGGCACTTTTCCTGGGTGATCGTGGCCCTGACCTTTTTGACCGCGCTGTCGTCATCCGCCGCGCTGGGTCTGCCGGGCGCCTTGCTGCAGCCGCTGTCCAGGGAGTTCGGCTGGGACGTGGAGCAGATTTCCTCGGCGCTGGCGCTGCGCTTTGCGCTGTTCGGCTTAATGGGCCCGTTCGCGGCGATCCTGATGGAGCGCTTCGGCCTGCGTAATGTCGTCGTCACCGCGCTGACGCTGGTGGCGGCCGGCATGGCGCTGGCCACTCAGATGACCCAGTTCTGGCACCTGGTGCTGTTCTGGGGCATCATGCTCGGCGTCGGCTCCGGCATGACCGCGCTGGTCTTGAGCGCGGTGGTTTCCAACCGCTGGTTCGACAAGCATCGCGGCCTGGTGATCGGCATCCTGACCGCCAGTTCCGCCACCGGTCAGCTGATCTTCCTGCCGGTAGCCGCCTGGATGATCGAGCGCTTCGGCTGGCGCCTGGCCGTGCTGCCGGTGCTGGTGGCTTGTGCCGTGATGGCGGTGGCCGTCTATCTGCTGATGCGTAACCGTCCG
The DNA here is from genome assembly GCF_054461335.1 of Duganella paludis. Taxonomy (NCBI): domain Bacteria; kingdom Pseudomonadati; phylum Pseudomonadota; class Betaproteobacteria; order Burkholderiales; family Oxalobacteraceae; genus Duganella; species Duganella paludis. The sequence goes on along the minus strand of NZ_CM136922.1, from coordinate 1,658,666 downwards.
AGCGACGTCGGCCTCGCACCGTATGGCGCCACGCCCGATCCTGTTACCGGCGTTGCGCCGATCGCGCCCGCCGCGCCGGCCATGCGCATCACCTTCGCCACGCCGTTCAAGGTGCTGGCCGAAGCCTCGCGCAATCGTGTGTTCTGGATTCTGGCCGGTACCTTCTTCATCTGCGGCCTCAGCACCAACGGCCTGATCCAGACCCACTTCATCTCCCTGTGCGGTGACGCCGGCCTTGGCCCGGTGCCGGCCGCCTCGGTGCTGGCGATGATGGGCGCGTTCGACCTGGTCGGCACCATCGCGTCCGGCTGGCTGTCCGACCGCTACGACAACCGCAAGCTGCTGTTCGTCTACTACGCCTTGCGCGGCCTGTCGCTGCTGTGGCTGCCGTACTCGGAGTTCACGCTGTACGGGCTGTCGCTGTTCGCCATGTTCTACGGCCTCGACTGGATCGCCACCGTGCCGCCGACGGTACGCCTGGCCGGCGCCACCTTCGGCAAGGAGAAGGCCGGCATGGTATTCGGCTGGATCTTCGCCGCCCACCAGCTGGGCGCGACCGTGGCCGCCTACGGTGCGGGCCGCGTGCGCACGCTGTTGCTGACTTACGATCCGGCCCTGTTTTCCGCCGGCGCCGCCTGCCTGGTGGCGGCCGCCGTCATCTTGCTGATCCGCAAACCGGCGGTCGCCAGCGCCGCCGCACCGCTGCAGGCGAAGGTCGCGTAACAACCCGGGGTCAGGTCCTCCATTGCTACACGAGCTCTGCCCTAGCGAGCGCTAGGGCAGAGCTCGTGTAGCAATGGAGGACCTGACCCTGGATTGCCGGGTTGTAATCAGGCGGTCATTTGCCGGTGCAACAATGCGCCGACTTTAACCGCCTGATGGAGTTTGTATGCGCTATGCTTTACCCGCTGCGGCCGCACTGGCCGCCGCTGTTGCCGCTTTGCTGGCCGCTTGCGGCAGCGACGGCTTGCCGGTCACCGAAACCAATCCGGGCGACGGCTTCAATTCCACCGCCGTCGCCTTCATGAGCGACGTCCACTTCGAGAACATCTACGGCGATTTGAAGAGCAGCCAGTTCGCCGGCATTCCCACCAAGGACGGCAAGAACGCCACCGTCCGCACCATGTACGCGCAGCTGACCTCGACGCGCCTGTTCAACGAAAACTATTTCGCCTTCCGCGCCGCGCTGGACGACGCCTACGGCAAGGGCATCCGCCTGGTGGCGATGCCGGGCGATATTTCGGACGACGCCCAGCCGATCAACATCGACGGCCTGGCCGACATCCTGCACGAGTACCAGGCCAAGGGCATGCGCTTCTTTATCGCGCCCGGCAACCACGACCCTAACGAGCCTTACGATGACGACGAAGCCGGCAAGAACGACTTCCTGACCAAGGACGGCAAGGAACAGAAGATCTACGCCGTCAACAACGCCGCCTGCAAGGCCAAGGACCCGACCGTGGTCTGCACCAACCAGCTGATGGAGCAGGGCTACGAAAAGCTGATGACCAAGCTCGGCGAGTTCGGCTACGCGCCCAATAAGAGCGACGTCTACTGGGAAACCCCGTTCAGCGCCTATGCCGACGGCAAGTACAGCTACGAAGCGGCCAGCGCCGCCGCCAGCTTCGACAAGCGCCAGTTCGAGATCTGCACCGAAGGCGAGGGCGGCAAGTACAAGGTGGCCGGCAAGACCTACAGCCGCTGCACCAATATGGTCGACGCCAGCTATCTGGTGGAACCGGTGAAAGGTATCTGGCTGCTGGCGCTGGACGGCAATGTGCACGCGCCGAACGCCAACTTCGATCCGGCCAATCCGAAGAACTTCAAAGGCTACGACAACGCCGGCGACGGCGGCTGGAACAAGATGCTGACCCATAAGATCCACCAGATCGAGTGGATCAAATCGGTGGCCGCGCGCGCCAAGGCGCAGGGCAAGCAGCTGATGTCGTTCTCGCACTATCCGACCATGGACTTCTACGCCAACCAGACCGACGCCATGAAGGCCGTGTTCAAGCCGGGCGCGTTCCAGGTGAGCCGCATGCCGGCCACCGCTACCACCGCCGCGATGGCCGCCACCGGCCTGCCGCTGCACGTGGGCGGCCACATGCACTTCAACGGCACCAATGATTTCAAGGATGCCGCCGGCAACTACCTGGTCAACGTGCAGTCGCCGTCGCTGGCGGTGTTTGGCGCGGCCTACAAGATCGTCAGCTACCAGAACAAGGATCTGATCGATGTGCAGACCGTGGGCCTGAACAATGTCGCGCGGCATAACGAGCTGTTCCCGCTGTACCAGGTCGAGTACGACTACCTGCAAGGCAGCAGCATCACCAGCGATATCGGCAAGCGCTGGAACCGCAGCATCCTCGACAGCAAATCGTATGGCGAGTTCACGCGTACGTATTTCGGCGAACTGTCGCGCCTGCGTTTCATGAGCGATTACTGGCCGTGCGAAATGAAGGAAGCGGCGATGTCGCTCGATGCGCGCCAGATGCTGATCCTGTCGCAGCTGCAAACCAAGGTGACGCTGGCGCAGCTGAAGGACAATCCGCTGGTGGTGCCGCTGACTGCGGCCTGCGCGGCCAAGGGCACGGTAGCCGACGGCGGCGTCGCCGCCAGCCAGCTGACGGCCGATTGGGCCGCCGCCAGCGCCAAGGCCGAGCAGATCGCCGCCGCCGCCAACCTGAAGCTGGCGGACTTCGCCAAGATCAGCGCGTATGAGTTCTATGGCGACTTCCATCGCACGGTGTACGCCGGCGAGCTGGCCTTGCGCGACATGGGTGCGGAACGCGTGGCGCAGTACAAGGTGCTGATGGCAGCCTTCCCGGCGACGCCGGCGGCGATCGTGAAAGTGGGCGATCAACTGTCGGACCAGAACGCCGTGCACGTGGCGTTCCAGTCGCAGTTCAAGCAGGTGTTTGCGATTTTGAAGGGGCTGGGTTCGGGCAAGCCGAGCGACCACTTCACCATCGACCTCAAGGCGCAGAAGCTGAACAACGCCAGCAGCAGCGGCTTGAGTTTCAACTAAGCGAAGGCTTAGCTCATGGCGAGTATGGCGATGCTGATCGCCGTACCGCCTATCCATACCAGCGTGCGCAGTGCGTGCTGGTTGGCCAGGTACATGGCCACATACACCACGCGCACGGCGATGAAGGCCATCGCCAGCGTGTCGATGCGGCCTTGCTCGGCCTGCGCCTGCTGCGCCAGCACCACCGCCGCGATGAACAACGGCAGCGCTTCAAAGCCGTTCATCTGCGCGGCGTTGGCGCGCGCCTTCCAGCCCGTCAGCCCGGACACCCAGTCGCGCGGATGCTTGTTGTTGTAGCGTTCCGCGCCGCGCGAGGTGATCTTGGCCAAGCCCACTGTTGCCGTCGGCAACAGGCAGGCTATCAATACGCACCAGTTTGCAATCGTCATGCAGTCTCCTTTTAGTTGAGGTATTTGGCCAGCCAGCCGTGCACTTCGTTGTAGAAGTAACGGCTGTTTTCGCCTTTGAGGATCCAGTGGTTCTCATCCGGGAATACCATCAGCTTGCTTGGCACGTTGAGGCGCTGTTGCAGGCCGAAGTTCATCAGCGCGTTGTTGGCCGGCACGCGGTAATCGAGCTCGCCCACCGAGATCAGGATCGGCGTCTTGAAGCCCGTGCCTTTCGCCTGGTTGCCGGCTTGCAGCACCGGGCTTTGTTCGCGCCATACGGCCTTGTCGCCCCACACCGGGCCGCCGCTGTTGACTTCGCGGCCCCACATATTGTCGCTGGTGCCCCACTGCATGATCAGGTCCATCTCGCCGGCGTGCGAGATGATGGCCTTGTAGCGCGTGGTGGTCGCTTGCAGCCAGTTGGCCAGGTGGCCGCCATAGCTGGCGCCGCCGGCCGCCAGCTTGTTGCCGTCGACGTAGCTGTATTTTTTCACCGCTTCATCCACCGCTTCGTTCACTTCATCGGCCGGGCCTTTCAAAGGATCGCCCTTGATGGCGCGGGCGAATTCCTCGCCGTAGCCGGTCGAACCCTTGTAGTCGGTCAGCAGCACCACGTAGCCGGGCTTGGCCAGCAGGTGGTAGTTCCAGCGGATGACGAACTGGTCGCGCCACATATTGGCCGCGCCGCCGTGGATCACCGCGAACAGCGGGTACTTCTTCGACGGGTCGAAGTTGGCCGGCTTGACGATCATGTTGTGGATCATGCGGCCGTCGCTGGCCTTGAACCAGAAGTGCTCGGGCGCCTGCCAGTCGATCTTGGCCGCGCGCTCGGTGTTGAACGAGGTCAGGCGCTTGGGCGTGCCTTGGCCGAAGGCGTACACCTCGGGCGGATTGATCGACGATTCCCAGACGCCGACCAGCGCCCTGCCGCCGGCGTTGAGCGAACCGATGCTGCCGGTCGGCAGCGATGGCTCGGCGCGCAGGTCGCCGCCCGCGTAGTCGATCGAGTGCAGCTGCTCCAGGCCCGCGTGTTCGTAGCTGAACACCACGCGCTTGCCGCCGGCCGGCAGGGCGTAGCGCGAGATCGAGCGGTCCAGCGTGGCGGTCAGGACTTTGGGCGTGGCGCCGGTCATCGGCCAGGCCGCGCTGGCGATGCGGCTGACGTCGTAGACCGCGTCCGGTTCTTCCGCCTGGGTCAGCATGAACAGGGTCTTGCCGTCGTCGCTGAATTTCAGGTTGCCGTAGCTGCGCTTGTCGTTGGTGAGGCGGGTCGCTTCGCCGCCCGCAACCGGCAGGCTGAACAGCTGGGTGTAGGTCGAGGCGCGGGCCATTTCGTCGCGGTTGATCGAGGCCGACAGCACCACGGTCTTGCCGTCCGGCGCCCAGATCACATCAAGCGTCTGGCCTTCGTCGCCCTGGCCGCCGCCGAAGCCCGGCAGCGCCGCCAGCTTGGTGGCGCTGAGCAGGTCGCGCGGCTTGGCGCCGATCTCGGCGTCCATCACGAACAGGCGCACCTGTTTGTCGTCGAGCCATTTGTCGAAGTAGCGCATCGGGAAGCTCTCGTAGCTGCGCACGTTGTACTTGCGGTCCTTGCGTTCCTTGGCGGCTTTCTTGACGTCTTCTTCGCTGGCGTTGCCGGGGAAGATGTCGCTGACGAACAGGATCTGCTTGCCGTCCGGGCTGAACTTCGGCTGGCGCGCGCCCAAGGTGAGCGTGGTCAGGCGCTGCGCTTCGCCGCCGCCCGCCACATCGATGCGGTAGATCTGGCCGGCGTCGTCGCCGTCGCGCTTGGCGACGAACAGCAGTTGCTTGCTGTCGGGCGACCAGCTGAGCGCGCCTTCGCCGCCCTTGCTGAAGGTGAGGCGGCGGGCAGGGCTGTCATCGTTCAGCGATTTGATCCACAGGTCCGACCATTGCTCCTTGCTGTCGTAGGCCGGATCGGTGACGGAGAAGACGGCCCAGCGCCCGTCCGGGCTCGGCTGGGGCGCGCCCACGCGCTTCATCAGCCATACATCCTCGTGGGTGATGGCGTGTTTGGCCGGCGCGGTGTCGGCCGCGTAAACCTGGCCCGTCAACTGGGCCGAAATGATGAAGGCAAGCGCGGAAAGTCGCGGTATAGTCATGGCGAATTGCTCTAAAGTCAGTGAAATAAAGATAGTGGCCATTCCCGTCATTGCTGTCAATCAAGTTATCCCATCCCTTAGCTTTCGGAGACAACATGCAGACCATTACCAAGGTTCACAAAGTGGCCGCTTTCACCAGCGGCGATAGCGGCGACAGCGGCGGCAATCCGGCCGGCGTGATGATCCGCGCCTCGCTGCCGGAGGAGCCTGCCATGCAGCGCATCGCCGCCGAGATGGGCTACTCGGAAACAGTATTTGCCGCACCGCATGAGGACGGCTGGCGCGTGCGGTATTTCTCGCCCGATGGCGAGATCGCTTTCTGCGGCCACGCCACCATTGCGCTGGGCGCGGTGCTGGCGCAGCAGAACGGCGACGGCATTTTCCCGCTGACCACCAACCACACGCGGGTGACGGTGGAGGGCCGCGCCCACGCCAACGGCGCCACCGCCGCGCTGCAGTCGCCGGCCACGTTCAGCGAGCCGGCCTCGCCGGCGCTGGTGCAGGAAGCGCTCAAGCTGTTCGGCTATACGCTGGCCGATCTGGATGACCGCATTCCGCCGGCCATCGCCAACGGCGGCGTGCATCACCTGGTGCTGGCGCTGAGCAGGCGCGAACGGCTGAGCGCTATGCGCTACGAGCTGGCGGCCGGCCGCAACCTGATGCAGCGCTACGGCCTGACCACCATTTCGCTGGTGCACGCGGAAACGCCGCAGCGTTTCCATGCGCGCAATCCGTTCGCCTCCAGCGGTGTGTACGAGGACCCGGCCACCGGCGCGGCGGCGGCGGCCCTGGCCGGCTACCTGCGCGACCTCGACTGGCCGCACGGTGGCGCCATCGATATCATCCAGGGCGAGGACATGGGCGCGCCTTGCCATCTGCGGGTGCAGATTTCCGATGAGGCGGGCAGTTCGATCCGGGTGTCGGGCCAGGCCCGTATGATCGGCGAATGAGGCCTTAGTCCCACTTCTTCAGCAGGCGGGCCAGCTCGCCGTTTTTCTCCAGCTGCTCGACGGCGTGCTGCACGCGCATCCGGGTGCCGGCGTCGACGTGTGTGCCCATCGCCATGTAGACGTCGGAGGTGGCCATCACGTTGGGCAGGATTCTGACCTTGCCGGTGGCGCCGGCGCGCTCAAGGAAGCCTTGCATGCCGGGCGCGCGGTGCAGGAAGAAGCGGCCGCGTCCGGCGATCAGCTTTTGCAGATTGATGGCCGGGCTGGTGGCGCTGGGATCGATCTGCAGCCCGCCCAGCCGCTGCAGCATTTCCGGCGTGGTGTAGCCGCGATTGGTCAGCACGGTGGCGCTCGGGCCGAGCCTGCGCACGTCGTCCCAGTTGTTGACGACGACGGGGTCGTCGGCGCGGGCGATCAGGTGGTAGCGCAGCTGGAACAGCGGCGGATCGAGGAACACGTACTGGCGCGCGCGCTCGTCGGTGCGTTGCACGGCGCACAGCGCGTCGTGCTGGTGGCTGGCCAGTTCCGAGTGGGCGCGCAGCAGCGGCAGCCATTGCTGGTCGCCGACAAACTGCAGGCTCGGATCGGTGCGTTCGATGGCGCGGAACAGGTCGACGCACAGGCCGACCACGCGGCCGATGCCGGCCGGGATGAACTTCGGCTCGGTGCCTTCCTGGGCCACCACCTTGAGCACGGTGGGCGCGGACCAGGCTGGTGCGCACAACAATGCGCACAGCAACGTCAGCCCGCAGCGCAATCCCCTGGACAGCATTGCCTCTCCCTCGGTTTCTTATAAAAGGGAAAGTATAGAGCAGGGCGAGCGGGCTGGGCTGGATTATTGCGCGAGCAGGCGTGGCATGCCGCTGGCAACGGCTTCGCGCATCAAGCGGTCGAGGTACTCGGTTTTTTGCTTGGCGGTCAGCGCCTGCCAGGTGCGCACCGCGCGGTCCTGGCCGTTTTCGTAGGTCACCAGTTCACTTTGCTTGAGGCGGACTTCCCGTTCCACGGCCAGCGTATCGGCGTTGATCAGGCGCAGTTTGACGTAGGCGAACGGCATCAGCACGCCTTGGCTGCTTTCGTGCCGTTGTTGTTTCTCGTCGTGGCTGGTCACTTCCACCCGGTTGTCCATGTAGAAGCCCAGGCCCTCGATCTTACCGGTGCCGCTGGATTCGTTCATGAACTTCAGCTCGGCATCGGCACGGTATTTGGTCACCAGGATCAGGTGGGTGAGGCCCTTGTCCTTCCACAGGCTTTTCAGGAAGTCGCGGTTGCCCTGGTTAGCGGCGGGATCGTCGAACATGGCGTTTTGCGCCGTGTGCAGTTCGGCGTCGGTGCTCAGCATCAGAAAGCGGCCGGCGTCGGGCTGGGCTTTCTGGATGGCGGCGCTGGCGGCGCGGATGGCGGCCTCGTCGAACGTGGTGATGTTCCCCAGCGAATAGGTCTGCTTGTCGTTGGTGTCGATGCGGGTGCCGACTTCCGGGACGTAGGTGATGGTGGAAATGGCGTCGCCGGCCAGCGAGAGGATGCCGTAATTGCGCGTGGCGCCGGGATCAGTGGCATGGGCTGCGCCGGTCAGCAAGACGGCGGCGAGGACGAGCAGATTTTTTTTCATGGGCGCATGCGCAGGGTGGATACCGTGGAATTCTAGCAGTAGTGACTAGCGGCAATTTTCACCGATTCTCACTTTTGCGGATTAATCCCACTTCTTCATCATGCGTTCCAGTTCACCTTTTTTCTCCAGCTGGAACAGCGCGCTGGCGAGGCGTTCGCTGACGCGCTGGTCGAGCTGCCTGCTGGTGGCGAAGTAGAGCTTGGCGCTGTACATCACTTGCGGCAGGATCTTGATCTTGTTGCTGTTGCCGGTGCGATCGAGCAGTTTGCGCAGGCCGGGGCCGCGATGGAAATACAGACGGCCACGACCGGCGACCAGCTTTTGCAGGTTCAGTTCCTGGCTGGTCGAACTGGCGTCGACTTCGATGCCGCCCAAGGCGGCCAGGATATCGCCGGCGGCAAAGCCGCGATTGACCAGCACCACGCCGTTGGGCGCCAGCTTGCGCACGTCGTCCCAGTTGTGGATGGCCACGTTGTCGTTGCTGCGCACCAGGAACTGGTACTCGATGGTGTACAGCGGCGGGCCGATGTAGTTGAAGCGCTTGGCGCGTTCGGCGGTGTGTTGGACTGCGCACTGCACGTCTTCCAGTCCGGATTCCAGTTCGGAGTAGGCACGGATCAGCGGCTTCCAGCGCTGGTCGCCGACGAAGCGCAGGCCGGGGTCGATTTGTTCAACGGCGCGCATGATGTCGATGCACAGGCCGGCGATGCGGTCCTTGCCGTCGTGAACGAACTTGGGTTCGGTGCCTTCCTGGGCGGCGGTGCGCAACTGCACTGGTGCCTGCGGTTCTACGGCGGCGGTGGCCAGAATCGGAACGCAGCATGCTGCGCAAAGCAGCGTCTTCCATGCCCCGTAACCACCCCTCATATCGTCCCCAAAAATCCGGCGCCGCGCGCTCTTTGTCCCTAGCTTACACCAGCGGCCGCTTGTTGCGGAAATCAGGGGTATTGTTGTCGTGAATGTAGCACCGCGTGCACCCGGATCTCAGTGCTGCGAACCTCATAGACAAGGACGTAGTTTTTATGGACAACCAGCTCGCGGGTGTTGGCGACCCTGCCGGCGCGATATAAGAGGGAATGTTGAGGCAGCTGTGCCGCAGCGTCCACTAATGCTTTGTGCAGCGCAAGTGCCGCCGCTGGGCTGCGCGCGGCGATATATTTAGCGATGGCTTTCAGGTCTGCCCTAGCTGCGGGGCTCCAGATCACGGGAAGCATCTGCGGCTTTTCGCTGGGCTTCGATTTCCGCTTCGATAATCGCCATCATCTCGCCCATCACAACCTCATGCGGAGTACCCGGACCGGGATCGTTCAGCGATTTTTGCACTTTCGCGCGATACCATCGGTCGTAGGCCTCAGCTTCTTCCGCTGTGGCGAAACCTTCGTGATCTGATGGCGGAAGTGTCGGCATGATGTCGAATTATACGCCGCTGGCAAGGCCGCGCTTTGCGATGCGACAAACGTTGCTGGTGGGGGGATACGGACGACAGACCTCCTTCTTGAGAACTCTCCTTAGGATTCGCTTCTTAGCAGTGTTGATTCGAGTCTGCAACTAACGGATTAAAATTCTGTGAGGCTATTGGCAAGGAAAGCCTCCTGCTGCGTTGGATCTCCAAGAGTAATTGGAAATATGTTGGTCATTTTTCACCGACTTTTGCTTGGAATTTTTACTGAATTTCAGAAATATTTTCCAGTTAAATGGACTAAATTCAGCTTCTCTACCGAAAATTATATTTCGCCGTTTCCGGCAATTTTGACTTGGCGTATGATCATCGCATCGTTGATGGCCCGCCCTGAGTTATTTGGATCGTCAATAGTTTTCTGCAATAACCCTTCTAAAAGCGACAAGCGTAAAGCAACGTGCTTTCGTATCGATGAAAGATCCGCTTCGATCTCTCCACATGCCAGAAGGATTCGGTCAGTGGGCCAATCCAATGTAGTAATTATTGGAGCTGTGTTGATTTGCGGTGGCTCGGAGAGGGATCCAGGGTAGATTGCACAATGCAATGCACTAGGGGTTGGCGTTAGAGACACTCCGGTCAGCCACGAGAGAGTTCCCCAGCCGAGGTTTTCCGATTCTGCCAAATTCCGGAATGGCTTGGTGCTTTCCGCTAGCGGCTCAATGTTCGGCAGGGAACGCGGATTGCCATTGGTGAGCTCGTCGAACTCGTGTGCTAGCCGAGCGACTGCACGAACGAACAGCCAGACGTCCGAAAAAACATGGGCGATGAAAGAAGAAAGTTCCAAGTCTTTTGGCGGGTTCAGCGCGTTCGCTGTGAGTCCTTCTCTAAGCCTTAGGAACGCAATGTCCATCGTTTCGGCGGCATGACGAATCGCGTTGAGAGAGCGCGACTGCTTGTCGTTCATGTTAGTCGGTATGCTCCGAAGAGGGGACTCTCGCCCTAGAATCAGTGCGCTTGAGGCGCGAATGTCCGGAAGTTCGATTTGATCTTCTAACGAAGCGGCAATTGCTCTGTCGTCTGTATCGGATGTTGACGGGGGATGGAGTAGGTACGCAGCGGCTCCGCCTAGCGTATTTGTGAGTTCGACCAGCGCGGCATGGGAAATAAGTTCTGGCCCGTCTATTTCATAGGCGTACCTCCATTTGACGAACGGTTGCGTCCCAACTTCATCAAGAGCTTGAGCGAAAAGTGTCGAGCGGGTTTCGAGTGCGCTCTCCTGTGGACGGTCACCTGAATTTCGAAACATGCCAACGATCAGGCTCCGGCGTTTCAGGCTTATTTTTTCCCACAAGGAAGACAAAGTATGTCCGGATGTTTTTTCCCTTAAATTCTGTGTTTTTTCGGCATTTTCGTATGTTATGAATGCTTTGAGAAATAGCTCGATGGAAAAGCTTGAACATACGACTGCCGGAAAGACGAACTCCGTTCGGTGGGAGCGATGCGCCCTGTCGCTTAATATCAGACCAGACTGAGCATAGGCCATGGCAATCGAGAAGATCGCTTGGTAATCGTCTTTTGACGATCCGGGTATCACTACTAGAGAGGGTACTGCCGGTTTCCTCACCATTTAGTCACCTTGAGTTTTCCGTTAAGTTTGATACCAGCTCAGTGTCGGTTGCATTACTTCTGGCCAAACGCTTGTGTTTGAAAAATCGGGCCTCATACCTTCAACTCACACGAGTAAGGTGCGTTACCGCCTTCTACTGAGGAATCCAGAAATGCAGACCTAGCGACTCCAGATTTTCAGCGCGCGATTAAGAAGATCACGCGCCCTTCGCTCGATTGTGGCCTCATCCCAGTTTTCGAAACCCTGTAGTTGAAGATTGATCGGCAGGATTGAGTTCCGCATTACCTCAGGACGCTTCACTGCCCAGCCACTATTCGAAATCGAGCTATTGAGGCTCCCGGTAATGATCGTCAGATTTCCGAAGGTCTGAATAGCGACATTTCGATTTCGTGTAGCCTCCAGTCGGGGATCATTTTCCTGCAACTCCCAAGGGCTTTTTGCTCCCGTGGAACCGTCTGGGAGCGGCCAGTGCTCAGTCCAGTTGTTCGGCATTATGTGCTCGACCGTTAGTGGGCTACTCAGCTTGATCTTTTCTGTCTTTGACGACCCGTATGTGTCGCTCAGCCTACTGAGGATGTGCACGATCCGGGGATTGTTTAATGAAGAGTAAGCCCGGCCAGTCATCCATGCGTGGGAGAACGACTCGTCACTAGGCCAAGCGTCCGTTAGACTCCGCAGACTACTGAGGTGATCGGATACAACCTTGGCGCTCGCTCCTTCTCGGCGGATCGATTTCGTAAGGCCCATGAAAACGCGATTGTATGCCTTTGTCTCAGCACCGCAAACAGCACGGCGAAGCAAGTAGCTTTCTAGTATTCGCGCCACAAGCTCCATTTCATTGTCGTCGGCATTTGCGTCAAGCATCGCAAGCAGCGGGGGAAATGCCGTGCCAACATCAAACACATCTAGGAAATGCGCCAGCGGCCCGAGTATGTCGGCCTCATTTCGTACCGAGATGCGGCGGAAGTCAGCTCGCTGCTTGTACAACACGAGTAATTCCTTCTCTACTGTGTCAAAGGGCTTTGCCTGCTCGATCCAATACTTGTATTCGACGAATAGGTGCTTTATGGGGATGTCGCGGGCTTGTTTGCTGGCCAAGTAATGCTGGATAAAAAGATCGCTGCGCGGGCGCCTTAACCGACCTTGCACTAACTCCTGCCGCCAGAACGGTTCATCGAACTCTTCCCAGTAAGTCTTATAGAGTGCTTCCTGCTTTTCGCCTAGTCGTGCCGCGCGTAGGAATATGTAATTGCGAAGCAGATCCGCAGGGAGAAGCGGTTCCCCGCGAGCGTTTAGAGTTTCGAAAATTATCTGCGCATCGTCGTCGCGGTCGAGATCGATTGCAACTACCTTGAGTGCCGTCTTTAGCGCTTCGAAGCATTCCTCCAGGCGATCTGCCAATGGCATATCTGAGTTCAACGCGGGATCGTCAGGCGTGCCGTTGAAAAAATCATTTAAGCTCTGGTGAAAGAAAACGTACGCCTCAATCATGCGCGGTCGGGGATCGAATTTTCTTGCATACGGACGCCTCGTGAGCGGATGCTTTTTCTCCAGCTCCTGCCGCGATCCTGCTGTCATACGTCGATGAATTGTGAACGGTCCGCGAGGGTAGGCCATACCTTGTACTTTTCAACTTCTGGCTCGGCCATTCGCCCACTGTTGAGAGTGTATTTTTCGCATTCGTCAGCGAACTCCTGTAGTCCTTCCTGTCTGCAGAAGTCACGGAACGCAGCGAGAAAAATCTGTAGTGTGGTCAAGCGTTGCTGTCCGTCGATGACGCTCCGTCTTTCCACTCGGCCTGTTTGCGTCTGGCGTTGGTCCAATACCATTGCGCCTAAGAAGTGAGATGGAGCATCCTTTCGGCCTTCTATGAATTCACTAAACTTACGGGAAATGTCTTCCCATAGCGGAGCCCATTGGAGTTCCTGTTTCCACACATATTGACGCTGGAACATAGGAATTTCGAGGCGCATTTTCTTTTCAAATATGTCTAACAGCGTGATTGCATTCGCATCCATAGATGATTTCCTTGAGTAACTTATAGATTTAACTCGAACGCCTAGAAAGAGAGCAAATTACTCTTCGAAAAATTTGGTGTTTGGGGAATAACTATACATGGTTACCCAGTAAAGACTTACGTTATATGTCACCGTTCGTGACACATTTTTCAATGTGAGGGCTGGCTCGGAATAACGTCAGATGGACTGCTTGCTTTAGCTTGGCTGAATTGACTTACTTGTGAGTTGCTTCTGTGTTTCTCAGATATGGAACATGTGGGCCATTTTTCTGAATTTGGTTATTGCAGAGCTATTTGAACTTGGGGCGAGGGAGAGCGGCCGACGAAGGTTGCTCCTGTGAACTGAGTTTTTTGGGGAGGGGGAATTGCCCCAAAACATGATGTGGCTGATCAATATTTTTAGCCAGATGCAAAAAAAGGATTAGCAAGCCTAAGCTAACTAACCCTCTCTGTGTAATGCTGAATTCGGTGGTAGGCCGTGCGGGATTCGAACCTGCGACCAACGGATTAAAAGTCCGCTGCTCTACCAGCTGAGCTAACGACCCCCGAAAGAGGCCGTATTATATACACGCCGGCGCGAATTGCAAAGGGCTTTTTATTTGATACCCAAGGCCGCCGTCGCCTTCAGCACTTCTTCGGCCGTGGTCACGCCTTCCTGGATCTTCAGCGCGCCGGCGATGCGCAGCGGCTTCATGCCGTCGGCCACGCTTTGGCGGCGCAAAGCCTGGATGTCGGTTTCCTGGCGCACCTGCGAACTGAAGGCTTCCGTCACCGTCAGCAATTCGTACAGGCCGGTGCGGCCGCGATAACCGGTCTGGCGGCATTCCGGGCAGCCGACCGGCTGGTACACCGGCTGCGGCTTGGGCAGGTCCCACTCGCCGGCCAGGCTGCGCCAGATTTCGTCGCTCAGCTCGCCGCCTGGGGTTTTGCAGTCCTCGCACAGCGTGCGCACCAGGCGCTGCGCCATGATGCCGATCAGCGTCGCTTCCAGCAGGTAGTAGGGCACGCCCAGTTCCAGCAGGCGCATCACCGCCGACGGCGCGTCGTTGGTGTGCAGCGTCGACAGCACCAGGTGGCCGGTCAGCGCGGCCTGGATCGCCATCTCGGCGGTGGCCAGGTCGCGGATCTCGCCGACCATGATGATGTCCGGATCCTGCCGCATCAGCGCGCGCACGCCGTCGGCGAAGGACAGCTCGATGCCGGGCTGTACCTGCATCTGGTTGAAGGCCGGCTCCACCATCTCGATCGGGTCTTCCACCGTGCAGACGTTGACCTCGGATGTGGCCAGCGCTTTCAAGGTGGTGTACAGGGTGGTGGTCTTGCCCGAGCCGGTCGGCCCGGTCACCAGGATGATGCCGTGCGGACGCTGGGTCAGCGCATCCCAGCGCTGCGCGTCGTCCAGCGGGAAACCCAGTTCCGGCAGGGTTTTCACCACCACGTCGGGATCGAAGATGCGCATCACCAGCTTTTCGCCGAAGGCGGTCGGCAGCGTCGATAAACGCAGTTCCACTTCCTGGCCGCCGGCGGTGCGGGTCTTGATGCGGCCATCCTGCGGGCGGCGCTTTTCGATCACGTCCATGCGGCCCAGCAGCTTGATGCGCGCGGTCATGGCGATCATCACCACCGCCGGCACCTGGTACACCTGGTGCAGCACGCCGTCGATGCGGAAACGGATCGCCGCCATGTCGCGCTTGGGTTCCAGGTGGATGTCCGAAGCGCGCTGCTCGAACGCGTACTGCCACAGCCAGTCGACGATGTTGATGACGTGCTGGTCGTTGGCGTCGACCTGCTTGTTGGTCTTGCCCAGTTCGACCAGTTGCTCGAAGTTGTTGCGCAGCGCGAGGTCGTTGCCGCTGGATTTGTTAGCCTTTTTGATCGACTTGGCCAGGCTGAAAAACTGCGTGATGTACTGCGCGATATCGAGCGGATTGGCGATCACGCGGCGCACGGTGCGGCGCGAGATTTTGGCGATCTCCGCTTCCCATTCCAGCGTGTAGGGATCGGCGGTGGCCACCACCAGCGTGTCGGCGCTCAGCTCCAGCGGCAGGATGTTGAAGCGCGCCGCGTAGCCGGACGACATGACGTCGGCCACCTTGGTGAAATCGATCTTCAGCGGGTCGATGCGGACGAAGGGCAGGCCGACGCGCGTGGCCAGCCATTCGCACAGCGCGTCGAGCGTGAGCAGCTTGTGCGGCGGCTGCGCCGACAGCAGCTTGGCATGCGCCACCGCGCACAGCGGATGCATGTAGCCGGCGGTGTTTTTCAGGATGCCCTGGCTTTGCGCGTACAGCTCCTTGACCTCGGCCTTGCGTATCATGCCGTCGGCGAGCAGCCAGGTGTAGATCTGCTGAAGATCGAGCGGGGCCGCCTTGCTCGCCGTGCTTGGGACTGAACTCATCTGTGCGGCCGCCTTTCAGGTTTATTTCGTCAGGATGCCCTTGACCCAGGATTTGGCCGGCAGCTTGGTGTCGGCGACGATCTGGGCGGCCCTGGCCGCCAGCGCGGCGGGATCGATGTCGCGCGCGCGCTTGAAGGCAATCGCGACCACGTTACCATCATGTACCTGCGGCAGGCAAATCACCTGTGCAAAGGCGAACTTGATGGCCTTGATATTGCGCGTGTAGCTCGGGTGGTCGCCGAACAGGTTGACGGTCATCACGCCGTCGTCGCTCAGGCAGGCGTTGCAGGAGGTGTAGAACTCGGGCGTGTCGAGCACCGGGCCGCGCGCGGTGGCGTCGTACAGGTCGACCTGCAGCACGTCGAGCGTGTTGGCGTTGGCCTTGTCGTTGACGAAGTCCAACGCATCCATCTCCAGCACCTGCAGGCGTTCATCGTTGGGCGGCAGCTTGAACATCGATTCGCAGATGGCGATCACCGACGGGTTGAGCTCGACCGCCGTGACGGTGGCGGCGGGGAAGGTGACCTGGCAGAACTTGGTCAGCGTGGCCGTGCCCAGGCCCAGCTGGGCGATGTGCCGGGGCTGCTCCAGCCACAGCATCCACGCCATCATCTGCTGCGCGTACTCCAGCTCCGGCCAGTTCGGCTTGCGGATGCGCATCGCGCCCTGTACCCACTCGGTGCCGAAATGCAGATAGCGTACCCCATCCTGTTCCGACAAGGTCACCGGTGCATATTTGGGCTTGCGGACCTTGGCCGGCGCCGAAGCCGAGGCCGGGCGCGAGGATTCTTCTTTTTCGATGGATTTGCGTTTGATTAACATTAGGAGTGGCCGCTAGAGGTGAACAGGCATTATCTGAAAACAACAATGCCGGCGCAAGGCCGGCATTGGAAAGCTGGAGCAGAGTTTGATCTCGATTAACGCTGCATCGGCTCGACCACCACGCGCAGGCGGACGCGTTCGCCCGGGTCGTAGGACATGACGCTGGTGTAGTTGCGGCCACGGTAGTCGTAGGTCACTTCGTAGCCCGAGGTGCGCGATTCCCAGTGGTCGACGGTGCGGCACTGCTTGACAGCTTGTTCCTGCACGCCGCCGCTGTTCGGGGTGTTGGCGTTGTCCACGCGGTCGCCCACCAGCGCGCCGGCGATGGCGCCCGCCGCCGTGGCCACCGAACGGCCCGAGCCGCCGCCGACCTGGTTGCCGGCCAGGCCGCCGACGATGCCGCCCAGGATGGCGCCGCCGACGCCGCGCTCAGGCGCCGGCTGCTGGACCTGCACGTACTCGGTACGGCATTCCTGGCGCGGACGGTTGATTTGTTCCACTTGCGGGGTGACGCGCACCACGCGGCCGAAATCTTCAAAGTCGGCGGCTTGTGCAAAAGGCAAGGCGCTCAGGCACAGGGCCGAGGCGATCAGTTTGGCTTGCAGGTTCATTTGTTACCTCGTTTTTTAGTCAGGGTGCCTGTCAGGGGGATTCTGACATTGCGTCATTCTATGGTAATCCGCTCGCGCGGCGGCGGCTAGTGGCCTTTAGGTATCTGTGGCAACAAATTGTAACAAGCCGCCAAGATCGAACTGTGCCGATTTCACCCCTAAATCCGCCAAAAATCTTCTGTTTTTAACAAATATTGCGTTAGACATCACATACGTGTTGATCTGGGAGGAACAACACGTTACCCTAATATGCGTATGGGATTCAGAAACATAGTGAATCGACCATGGCCGGCATCGACCTGCCGCCCATGTTTAGTGGACAGGTGCTCAAATTATTTACTCTTTAATACACAAGTTAGGCACTCCCGACAGTAAAGTGGACACACCGTACATACCAGGTCAAATTGAGGGGAACACGAGTTTGCTGATGACCGTGCCGCCCAACCTCGTGCAATCGATCCGCGCCTTCCGCGTGGCCGAGCTGCAGGAAGAGGCGGTCCGTCTGGGCCAGCACTTCCTGTACGCGCACTGTATCGCCGGCGCGACCAAACAGCAGGTGCTGGGCATCATCGCGGAATCGTTCCAGTTCCCCAAAGGGGTGGGCAAGAATTTCGACGGGCTGCGCGAGACGCTGACCGAGACCATGTTCAAGGCCGGCGAGCAAACCGGCTTCCTGATCGTGCTCGAACAATTGCCTAATACCCAAAAATTTGACAAGGAAGCAAGGGAAACCCTGCTGGACGTCTTCCGCGACGCTGCCGATTACTGGGCCGACAAAACCGTGCCTTTCCGGGTGTTTTACTCGTTCGAGTAAGCCCGTAACACCCCGCGCCCATGCCGGCGCGGTGTGCCCCATCCCTGCTGCGTTGCAACATTTCTTGCCTTTTGAGTGGCCCTGCGCCTGTGGACAAGGTACAATGCCGGGTTATGAAAAACATCGTCATCCTGATTTCCGGTCGCGGCAGCAACATGGAGGCCATCGTGCATGCGCTGCAAGGCGAGCGCTGGCCGGCCCGTATCACTGCCGTCATCAGCAATCGCGCTGACGCGCCCGGCCTGGCATTTGCCGCCGAGCACGGTATCGCCACGGCCGTGGTGGCCAACAAGGATTACGCCAGCCGCGCCGAATTCGACGCCGCCCTGCAGACGGTGATCGACGGCTTCGCGCCCGATCTGGTGGTGCTGGCCGGCTTCATGCGCATCCTGACCGAGCCATTCGTCGCGCATTACGCGGGACGCATGCTGAACATCCACCCGTCGTTGCTGCCGCTGTTCCCCGGGCTGGCAACGCACGCGCAGGCGCTGGCCGCCGGCGTGCGGGAGCATGGCGCCACGGTGCATTTCGTAACGGCCGAACTCGATCACGGGCCGATGGTGCTGCAGGCGTCCGTGCCTGTGTTGCCGGATGATACGGTCGAAACCCTGTCGGCCCGCGTGCTGGAACAGGAACATGTCATTTACCCGCGCGCGGTGCGTTGGTTTGTCGAAGACAGGTTGACGCTAGCGCAGGGCGCGGTCCAAGTGGACCACAGTAAGTAAAAACTAACCAAGGAATTCCATGAGATTGCCTCCAGCGATACTCGCCAACGCCGAAGAAGTGTTGCGCGAGATTTTGCGCTTTGCCGCGCCAGCCGACACCACCCTGTCGCGTTATTTCAAAGACCATCCACGCCTGGGCGGCCGCGAGCGCGGCGCTATCGCCGAGTCCGTGTACAACGTGCTGCGCAACAAGAACTTCTACACCGACTTCTCCGAAGCCGGCGGCGGCGCCACCATGCGCCGTCTGACCCTGCTGGGCATGGCCGACGCCGTGGGCCTGGACTCGCTGGGCGGCGTCACCGACGAGGAAGTCGAGTGGGTTACCCGCATCATGGAAATCGACCGCAAGCTGATGCACAAGTCGAGCCGTTCGAATATGCCGAAATGGCTGTTCGACAAGCTGGTCGAGCAGATGGGCGAAGAAGAAGCGCTGGCGCTGGCCGACGCCATGAACCAGCCGGCGCCGCTGGACCTGCGCGTCAACACGCTCAAGGCCAACCGCGAAGAAGTCATCGCCAAGCTGGCCGAAGCGCCGATCCGCGCCACGCCGACCCCGTTCGCGCCGCAAGGCCTGCGCGTGCTGCAAAAGCCGCAGCTGCAAAACCTGCCGCTGTTCAAGGACGGCCATATCGAAGTGCAGGACGAGGGCAGCCAGCTGCTGTCGGCCATCGTGGCGCCGAAGCGCGGCGAGATGGTGGTGGACTTCTGCGCCGGCGCCGGCGGCAAGACCCTGTCGCTGGGCGCGATCATGCGCAACACCGGCCGCCTGTACGCGTTCGACGTGTCGGAAAAACGCCTGGCCAAGCTGAAGCCGCGCATGGCCCGCAGCGGCCTGTCGAACGTGCATCCGGTCGTCATCGCGCACGAACGTGACGCCAAGATCAAGCGCCTGGCCGGCAAGATCGACCGCGTGCTGGTCGACGCACCGTGCTCGGGCCTGGGCACCCTGCGCCGCAATCCGGACGTGAAATGGCGCCAGAAGGCCGAAGCCATCGGCGAAATGCAAATCAAGCAGGCAGCGATCCTGGCCGGCGCCGCGCGCCTGGTCAAGGGCGGCGGCCGCCTGGTCTACGCCACCTGCAGCGTGCTGGATGACGAGAACGAATTCATCGCCCAGCAATTCCTGGCCGCGCATCCGGACTTCGAACTGGTGCCGATGAGCCAGGCCCTGGCCGAGCAACGCATCGAGCTGGAGATGGGCGACTACCTCAAGCTGCTGCCGCACAAGCACCAGACCGACGGCTTCTTTGCCGCCGTGTTCGAGCGCAAGCAGATGGCCAAGAAAGCCAAAGAAGAAGACGCAGAGTAATTCAACAGGCCGGAGATTCCGGCCTGTTTTACGTTAAGCTAGCATCTCAACCATTTATCTCAACCATTCAAATACGACCACAATGGCGCAACAACAGCCCCTGCTCAACCTGATCGAAGACCTCACCGGCGACCTGCACAATCCCAGCCTGCTATGGCAAGTGGTCGCCATCATCGCCTCGGTGGTGATCGGCTTTGGGCTGGCGGGCTTGCTGAAGAAGCGCTTCGGGCGCCAGGATGGGCATACCGGCATGCTGGGCTTCGGCGTGGAAAGCTTCGGCCGCGTGATGGCGCCGCTGGCCGTGATCGGCCTGCTGGCCCTGGCCCGCGTGATCATGGCCCGCTATGGCTACACCCATGTCAACTGGATCAGGGTGGCGATGCCGATCTTCGGCTCGCTGGCGGTGATCCGCTTCACCTTCTACCTGCTGCGCCGCGTGTTCGCGCGCAACGGCCGCACCATCAGCCCGACCATGCTGGCGTTCGAGAAGATCTTCCAGTTGCTGGTGTGGCTGGCCTTCGTGCTGTACATCACCGGCTTGTGGATCGACGTGTTCCAGTTCATGGACGACACGGTGCTGCCGCTCGGTAAGTACAAGGTCAGCATCGCCGACATCCTGCAGGCGACCGCTTCCGTGATCGTGTTGCTGATGCTGGCGCTGTGGGCCGGCGCGGCGCTGGAAGAGTGGCTGATGAAAATGCAGGGCATGCACACCAACCTGCGCGTGGTGGCCTCGCGCACGGCGCGCGCGGTGCTGATCCTGGTGGCGGTACTGATGAGTTTGTCCTTGGTGGGGATCGACCTGACCGTGTTGTCGGTGTTCGGCGGCGCGCTGGGCGTGGGCCTGGGTTTGGGCTTGCAGAAGATCGCCAGTAATTATGTGTCCGGCTTCGTCATTCTGCTCGACCGCAGCCTGACCATCGGCGACATGATCACCGTCGACAAGTACAGCGGCAAGGTCACGCAGATCAACACCCGCTACACGGTGCTGCAGGGCCTGGACGGCATGGAGTCGATCGTGCCGAACGAAATGCTGGTGTCGGGCGCGGTGCAGAACTCGTCGCTGTCGAACAGCCGGGTGAATATTGCGACCAAGGTGTCGGTGGCCTACGATACCGACGTCGACTTCGTCATCCAGCTGCTGATCAATGCCGCCGCGACGGTCGAGCGCGTGCTGGACGAGCCGGCGCCGTCGGTCAACCTGACCAGCTTCGGCGCAGACGGGCTCGACCTGACGGTCAACTTCTGGATCGCCGACCCGGAGAACGGGCGCGGCGGCGTGACCTCGGATGTGAACCGCGCGATCTGGCGCGCACTGAAGGAAAACAACATCTCCGTTCCTTTCCCGCAACGGGAAATGCGGATTCTCGGCCCCGTTCCTACGCCCGTGGGCGCCGCGGAAAGCACGACCGTGCCGAAGGAATAGCTGGTGATTCTAGGAAAACCTTCCTCAAATCAGCATTAATTCATCGTACAATACTGTCCAAAAGTCGGAAGCGGCGGGCGACGTGCGCCTGTCGAAAACACAATCTTGGTTGGAGTAGTAATGAGTTTATACGCAGTATTGGATTTTCTGTCGAACGGCATTACCCGTTTTACAGCGTGGGAAGTTTTCTTCTACACGATGGTGGTCACCCATATCACCATTGCCAGTGTGACAATTTACCTGCACCGCTGCCAGGCGCACCGCGCGCTGGATCTGCATCCTATCGTGAGCCATTTCTTCCGCTTCTGGCTGTGGCTGACCACCGGCCAGGTGACCAAGGAGTGGGCGTCGATCCACCGCAAGCACCACGCCAAGTGCGACACCGAGGAGGATCCGCACAGCCCGGTCACGCGCGGCATCAAGAAAGTATTCTGGGAAGGCGCCGAGCTGTACCGCGCTGAATCGAAGAACAAGGAAACCATGGACAAGTACGGCCATGGCACACCGGACGACTGGATCGAACGCCACGTCTACACCGGCCGCAGCGCCGCCGGCGTGATCTCGCTGCTGTTCATCAACTTCGCGCTGTTCGGCGTGATCGGCATCACCGTGTGGGCCGTGCAGATGATGTGGATTCCGGTGACGGCGGCCGGCATCATCAACGGCATCGGCCACTACTGGGGCTACCGCAACTACGATTGCGCCGACGCGGCCACCAACATCATCCCGTTCGGCATCCTGATCGGCGGCGAAGAACTGCACAACAATCACCACACCTTTGCGACCTCGGCCAAGCTGTCGTCGAAATGGTATGAGTTCGACATCGGCTGGGGCTACATCCGCGCCCTGGAAATGGTGGGCCTGGCCAAGGTGAAGAAACGCGCGCCGGAGCCGAAGTTCGCCAAAGGCAAAGTGGAAGCCGACTTCGACACCCTGCAATCGGTGATCGCCAACCGCTACGACGTGATGGCCAAGTACGCCAAGTCGGTGAAGAGCGCCTGGAAGGAAGAGCTGGAACACCTGAAGGACAAGGCCCAGCTGGAATCGCGCTTCCTGAAGTCGTCGCGCAAGCTGCTGCAGCGCGAGCCGGGCAAGCTGGAAGCGCCGCAACAGCAACAGCTGGTGGAACTGTTCCAGCACAGCAAAGCGCTGGAAACCATGCACAATATGCGCGTGGAACTGGGCGTGATCTGGGAGCGTTCGCACTTCACCCGCGACCAGCTGCTGCACAAGCTGCAAGACTGGTGCAACCGCGCGGAAGCGTCCGGCATCAAGTCGCTGGAAGACTTCTCCTTGCGCCTGCGCAGCTATGCATAAAGCTTGCAAGCAATGATGAAACGGCCCTTCGGGGCCGTTTTTTTTTGTCGGTATATTTTCCATGTTTTCAGGAGGACACTGCGGCTGGCGGACTAAGGGTTTGATTTGATGGGAGAACGTACTCGGGCATATGTTTTGCGATGAGTCAGGGACAATCACTCAAGGAGAATCATCATGTTGACTATTGCCAAAACAGTGCTCTGCACCGCCTTGTTGCTGGGTAGTTGGTCCGCCCAGGCCGGTGCCATCGATGTCCTGCTGAATATTGAAAGGGTGGTGGGCCTGACAGGAAAATCCATCGTAGCGACTTACGCGCGCACCAAGCACGCGCCGGCTGCGGCGCCGCTGAAACCTGGGGGCTGTGCGAAGAGCAGCGCCACCGGTGCGTCGGTGGTGTGCGACAACAGTGATGTGTTCACGCATCCGACTCCTCCTGGGTCCGACGTGGCGCTGGCGCATGCCGATGCGGTGGGCTTTCGCT
The DNA here is from genome assembly GCF_054461335.1 of Duganella paludis. NCBI lineage: Bacteria > Pseudomonadati > Pseudomonadota > Betaproteobacteria > Burkholderiales > Oxalobacteraceae > Duganella > Duganella paludis. Next base: position 1,635,618 of record NZ_CM136922.1, on the reverse strand, counting down.
TCTTATTCGGCAATGTCTCGACCAATGCCACCGCCCACAAAGGCGACTTCGCGGTGGCGGGGGCGTTTGCCAAGGCGGGCCTCAACTTTTCCGCCAGTGGCGGCACCGACTTCAAGCTCGGCGCCAAGCTCGGGCCGCTGACCCTGACCGCCAGCACGGACCCAGGGATTTCCAACTACCACCTGCAAATCACCGACCTGGGTGTGAACCAGTACAATGCCGACATCGTGCATCCCTTGCTCGTGAAGGATGTGCTGGAGACCGACAGCAGTATCGCCGGCGCCGCGCCGTCGCATGTGTTCTACGACTTGCAGATCTCCTTCAACGCCAGCACTGGGGATTACACCGTGAGCAATACCTCCGACTTCCTCAGCGAAGGACAGCTGCTGACGGCCGCCGATTTCGTCGTCGGCACGTTTCCGGAACTTGACCCCTTCGGCAATACGATCATGATGCCCGGCATTACGTTGAGCGATGTCGCGCTGGGCGATTTCGCGCTGACGTTGCCGGGCAGCGTGGACCCGCAAAACATCTCGGCCGACGCCATGCAGTTCGCGATCGCGATACCGGAGCCCGGCGTGCTGGCTTTGTGCGGAATAGGGCTGGTCGCCGGCTGGCTGGTGCGGCGCCGTCCGGCTTGAGCGCAATAAAAAAGCCGCTGAGCATATGCTGAGCGGCTTTTCTGTCGAAGCGAAGATCGAATTACTTGATCTTGGTTTCTTTGTACGTCACGTGCTTGCGAGCTTTAGGATCAAACTTGATGATCTCCATTTTCGCTGGCATGGTGCGCTTGTTTTTGGTGGTGGTGTAGAAGTGACCCGTACCTGCGGTCGATTCCAGCTTGATTTTGTCGCGGCCAGTTTTTGCCATGGTAGCTCCCTAATTAGACTTTTTCGCCACGGGCACGCATGTCGGTCAAGACGGCATCGATGCCGACTTTGTCGATTACACGCAGACCAGCGTTGGACAGACGCAGGGAGACCCAGCGGTTTTCAGATTCAACAAAAATACGACGGTTCTGCAGGTTAGGCAGGAAACGACGTTTGGTTTTGTTGTTTGCGTGGGAAACATTGTTGCCGACCATCGGCTTCTTCCCAGTAACTTGGCAAACACGTGCCATAACGCACTCCTTAAAAGACATTCCAAAATTGGAAAAACAAGAGTATATCGAAAAAAATCAGCTTTTTCAATCACTTACGAAAAACAATTGTGTCTCCATCGCGTGAAAATATTTAACAATTGTGAATTCGCTCGTAAACCCTTGAGCCCATAGGGGTAAACTCATAGTTGGCCGTGCTCCGCAAACGAGTGGACTTGACGCCCGGCGACCACAAAATGGTCGAGGATGCGGATATCGACCAGGGCCAGCGCCTGCACCAGCGCCCTGGTCAGCAGCAGATCGGACTCGCTGGGCTCCGGCGTGCCGGACGGGTGATTGTGGGCCAGCATCACGCTGGCGGCGTTGCGCGCCAGCGCTTCCTTCACCACTTCGCGCGGATACACCGAGGTGTGGGTGAGCGTGCCGCGAAACATTTCCCTGGCGTCGATCAGGCGGTTTTTTACATCCAGGAACAGCACGTGGAAGGATTCGAACGATTTGCCGGCAAAGGCGGTGCGCAGATAATCCTTGACCGCGCGGGGCGAGCTCAGCATCGCCCCGGCCTGCATTTCTTCGAGGATGGCGCGCCGCGCCAGCTCCATCACCGCCTGTAGCTGCGCGAACTTGGCCGGCCCCAGCCCGTGCACGGCGGCGAACTCGGGCAGGGTGGCGCCGAACAGTTTTTGCAGCGAGCCGAAGTGGTGCATCATGTCTGCGCCCAGCTGCACGGCATCTTTGCCGGCGACGCCGATGCGCAGGAAGATGGCCAGCAGTTCGGCGTCCGACAAGGCTTGCGCGCCTTCGCGGATCAGGCGCTCGCGCGGACGTTTTTCCTGTGGCCAATCGAGGATGGGCATGGCGGTTTCTCCGTGGGTCTCCATTTACTTTGCATGAGTTTTGGGCGCGGAGGGCGACGCGGATCAAAGGTGGCTTACAATATGGCCTTTGTCAGTCCAACCGAAGCTTAAGTCATGTCTATCGAGCAACCTGTCGTCACCGCGTCGTCGTATCTCACCCTGAACTATCGTCTGGCCTCGCTGGAAGGCACCGATATCGTCACCACCTTTTCCACCACGCCCGCCACGCTGCTGATGGGCCAGGGCCAGCTGGCGCCGGTGCTGGAAGAGTTGCTGATCGGCCTGCCCGAGGGCACGCACAAGACCTTCGACCTGGAGCCGGGTGTAGGCTTCGGTCCGCGCAATCCGGAACTGATCCGCCAGGTCAGCCGTGCCACGCTGGACGCCAACTCGGCGCCGGACGCCGATTACAAGATCGGCGACCTGGTCGACTTCGCCGCGCCGGGCGGCGGCCGCTTTGCCGGCATCCTGCGCGAGCTGGGCGAGGAGACCTGTTTGTTCGACTTCAACCACCCGCTGGCCGGCCAGCCGCTGAAATTCGAAGTTCAGCTGATTTCCGTGTTGTGAGGAACGCATGAGCGATAAAGAACTCCTGTTGGCCCAGCCGCGCGGTTTTTGCGCCGGCGTCGACCGCGCCATTGAAATCGTCGAGCGCGCCTTGCAGCAGTTTGGCGCGCCGATCTATGTGCGCCATGAAATCGTCCACAACGCCTATGTGGTGAACGATCTGCGCGCCAAGGGCGCCATCTTTATTGAAGACTTGAGCGAAGTCCCGCCCGGCAACACCCTGGTGTTCTCGGCGCACGGCGTATCCAAGGCCGTGCGCGCGGAAGCCGATGCGCGCGGCTTCAGCATCTTCGACGCTACTTGCCCGCTGGTCACCAAGGTGCACGTGGAAGTGGCCAAGATGCGCAAGCAGGGCTGCGAGATCATCATGATCGGCCACGACGGCCACCCGGAAGTCGAGGGCACCATGGGCCAGACGGAAGAGGGCATGTATCTGGTGGAAACCGTGGCCGACGTGGAAACGCTGCAGGTCACCAAGCCGGACCAGCTGGCTTACGTGTCGCAGACCACGCTGTCGGTCGACGACACCGCCGACATTATTGCCGCGTTGAAGCTCAAATACCCGGCCATCATCGAGCCTAAGAAGGGCGATATCTGCTACGCCACCACCAACCGCCAGGAAGCTGTGAAGTTCATGGCGCCGCAGGTGGAAGTGGTGATCGTGGTCGGCAGCCCGAACAGCTCCAACTCCAACCGCCTGCGCGAAGTGGCGGACAAGATGGGCACGCCCGCCTACATGATCGACAACGCCAGCCAGATCGACCCGACCTGGCTGGACGGCAAGCTGCGTGTGGGCGTCACCGCCGGCGCCTCGGCGCCCGAGGTGCTGGTGCAGGCCGTGATCGACCGTTTGAAGGAACTCGGCGTGCGCAGCGTGCGTCCGCTGGAAGGCGTGGAAGAGAACGTCACCTTCCCGTTGCCGAAAGGCCTCGACGGCACTCCAAAAGTTGCACCAATCGAGGGCAACGTCTAAACCTTTTGCCCACGGAGCGGAATATAATTCCGCTCCGTTGAGATTTTTCCACGATTAGTTTTTCGGAATTCTCGTTATCATTTGCCTCGCTCTAAAAAGTTGTCGTTTCGGCTTAATAATCCGGGGCGGCGCAGACTACGATCAGGCATGAAACTTGCATCGTGAACGTGTAGTCAACGGCGGCACTACGGGGACACCCGAGTGCCGTTTTTGTTAGATGGTCGCATAACAATAGGTAAGGGCACACATGGATACTTTTATCCAACAAATTATTAACGGGCTAGTGCTGGGCAGCATGTACGCACTGGTCGCGCTGGGCTACACCATGGTGTACGGCGTGCTGAATCTGATTAACTTCGCCCACGGCGATGTGCTGATGATCGGCGCCATGACCGGCCTCACCATCCTCAACATCCTCAACACGCATTTCCCCGAATTACCCGGCTATATCAAGCTGGCGATCGCCATTGGCGGCGCTATTCCGGTGTGCATGATCGTCAACGTCATCATCGAGCGCGTGGCCTACCGCAGCCTGCGCAACGCGCCACGGCTGGCGCCGCTGATCACCGCGATCGGCGTCTCGACGCTGCTGAACACCTTCGCCATGATGATCTGGGGCCGCAACCCGCTGCCGTTCCCGCAGCTGCTGCCGGCCGATCCGATCGCCATCGGCGGCGCACTGATCTCGCCGACCCAGATCCTGCTGCTGGCGCTGGCGCTGGTATCGATGGCCGGCCTGGTGCTGCTGGTGGAGAAAACCCGCATGGGCCGCGCGATGCGCGCCACGGCGGAAAATCCACGCGTGGCCGGCCTGATGGGCGTCGATTCGAACAAGGTCATCATCGCCACCTTCGCGCTGGGCGCGGCGCTGGCGGCGGTGGCGGGCGTGATGTGGGGCGCCAACTACGCCTCCATCCAGTTCTCGATGGGCTTCCTGCCGGGCTTGAAAGCCTTCTGCGCGGCGGTGCTGGGGGGCATCGGCAACATCTACGGCGCCATGCTGGGCGGGATCGTGCTGGGCATTATCGAAAGCCTGGGCGCCGGCTACATCGGCGACCTGACCGGTGGCTTCCTCGGCAGCCACTACCAGGACATCTTTGCGTTCGTGGTGCTGATCCTGGTGTTGACGGTGCGTCCGTCCGGCATCATGGGCGAGCGTGTCGCGGACCGGGCGTAAGGAGCACAAACATGGGTATTATGAATTTCGACACCACCCGCAATCCGCGCAAGGCCTACGCAAGCATGGCCGTGCTGATCATCGCGCTGCTGGCCTTCCCGTTCTTTGCTTCGCAGTTCGGTAACTCGTGGGTGCGCATCGCCGACATGGCTTTGCTGTACATCATGCTGGCGCTGGGCCTGAACATCGTGGTCGGCTTCGCCGGCCTGCTGGACCTGGGCTACATCGCGTTCTACGCGGTGGGCGCCTACCTGGCCGGCTTGCTGTCCTCGCCGCAGTTCGCCACCTTGCTGGAATCCGTCATCAACCAGTACCCGGTGCTGGGCGATACCCTGGTGGCGATTTTGGGGCCGGAGATCCAGCAGAACGGTATCCACCTGTCGGTATGGATCATCGTGCCGATGGCGGCCGCGCTGGCCGCGTTCTTCGGCGCGCTGCTGGGTGCGCCGACGCTGAAATTGCGCGGCGACTACCTGGCCATCGTGACTTTGGGCTTCGGCGAGATCATCCGTATCTTCATGAACAACCTGAACGAGCCGATCAACTTCACCAACGGCCCGCAAGGCATCAATCTGATCGATCCGATCCGTGTGTTCGGCGTCAACCTGGCCGGCGAGGCCGGTTCGCGCGCCACCGTGCATCTCGGCAGCTACGCCATGCCGTCGGTGAACGCTTATTACTTCCTGTTCCTGGCGCTGTGCGTGGCGGTGGTGTTTGTCACCTCGCGCCTGCAGCACTCGCGCCTGGGCCGCGCCTGGGTGGCGATCCGCGAAGATGAAATCGCCGCCAAGGCCATGGGCATCAACACCCGCAACGTGAAACTGCTGGCGTTCTCGATGGGCGCCTCGTTCGGCGGCATCGCCGGCGCCATGTTCGCGTCGTTCCAGGGCTTTGTGTCGCCGGAATCGTTCTCGCTGACCGAGTCGATCGCCGTGCTGGCGATGGTGGTGCTGGGCGGGATCGGCCACATTCCGGGCGTCATCATGGGCGGCGCGCTGCTGGCGGCCCTGCCTGAGGTGCTGCGCCACATCGTCGAGCCGCTGCAGGAAAAGCTGTTCGGCCACGTGCTGATCGAGGCGGAAGTGCTGCGCCAGCTGCTGTACGGCCTGGCCATGGTGCTGATCATGCTGAATCGCCCGGCCGGCCTGTGGCCCGCGCCCAAGCACGAGGATCGCCCGGATGGCGATTCCGACACCAAGAATCAATCGTCCGGCGTGATGGCGGCTTGAGGAAGAGATAACAATGACTGAACAGGTAATTCTCCAGATCGCCGGCGTCAACAAGCGCTTCGGCGGCTTGCAGGCGCTGACCGATGTTGGCATCAAGATCACCCAGGGCCAGATTTACGGCCTGATCGGCCCCAACGGCGCCGGCAAGACCACTTTCTTCAACGTCATCACCGGGCTGTACCAGCCGGACACCGGCACCTTCGAGCTGGCCGGCAAGCCGTATTCGCCGTCGGCGCCGCACGAGGTGGCCAAGGCCGGCATCGCCCGTACCTTCCAGAACATCCGCCTGTTCGGCGAGATGACGGCGCTGGAAAACGTCATGGTGGGGCGCCACGTGCGCACCAAGCAGGGCGTATTCGGCGCGATTTTCCGCCACAAGGCGGCGCGCGAGGAAGAAGCGTCGATCCGCAAGCGCGCGCAGGAGCTGCTCGATTTCGTCGGCATCGGCCAGTTTGCCAACCGCACGTCGAAATTCCTGTCCTACGGCGACCAGCGCCGCCTGGAGATCGCCCGCGCGCTGGCGACCGATCCGCAACTGCTGGCGCTGGACGAACCGGCGGCCGGCATGAACGCCACCGAGAAACTGGCGCTGCGCGAACTGTTGATCAAGATCAAACAACAGGGCAAGACGGTGTTGTTAATCGAACACGACGTCAAGATGATGATGAGTTTGTGCGACCGCATCATGGTGCTCGAATACGGCAAGCCGATCGCAGAAGGCCTGCCGGCTGAGATACAAAGCAATAAGGCTGTGATTGAAGCCTACCTCGGAGGATCGCATTAATGAGCGACAACGTTCTTAAAGTATCGGGACTGAAAGTCGCGTACGGCGGCATCAAAGCGGTTAAAGGGATCGATCTTGAAGTAAACAAGGGCGAGTTAATTGCGCTGATCGGCGCTAATGGCGCCGGTAAAACCACCACGCTGAAAGCCATTACCGGGACTTTGCCGCCATGTAAAGTCGAAGGGACGATTACTTATCAGGGCGAAGCGCTGAAAGGTACTAAATCTTTCCATTTGGTGGAAAAGAAACTGGCGATGGTTCCGGAAGGTCGTGGTGTATTTACCCGCATGTCGATTCAAGAGAATCTGATGATGGGTGCATATACTCGTAATGATAAAGCCGGTATTGAAGCTGATATTGCGAAATGGTTTGATGTATTCCCGCGTTTAAAAGAACGCGCGCAGCAATTGGCGGGTACTTTATCCGGTGGTGAACAGCAAATGCTGGCGATGGCGCGCGCATTAATGTCGCATCCGCAGCTGCTGTTATTGGATGAACCGTCGATGGGTTTATCGCCGATTATGGTCGATAAGATTTTCGAGGTCATCCGGAATGTATCGAAAGAGGGGATTACCGTTTTGCTGGTGGAGCAGAATGCCAAGCTGGCATTGCAGGCCGCGCATCGCGGTTATGTCATGGACTCGGGCAATATCACCATGACCGGCAACGCCCAGGACATGCTGGACGATCCGCGCGTGAAGGCCGCCTACCTGGGCGAGTAAGGCTACTCCCGCTGCAAACAAGCCGCCCAGAGTGATCGGGCGGCTTTTTTATCGCCTATCCATGCCAGATTTTGGCACGTAAATGCCATTTTCCAGCTTGGGAAGGGCGAAAAAAAAGCCTCGGTATGAACCGAGGCTTCTAAGGACACCCGTTTGAAGCGGAAACCACGGATGCCGAGGAGACCATTACAACGGGATGCCGGCACCCTACCGTGCCGGCGTCCTGTATTTATTTCTTGGCTGGAGCCACTTTAGCGGCGGCAGCGGTGAATTGGTTCACAGCGGCGCTGACGTTGGTTTCCATCGATTCAACAGCTTGTTTTGCCGTTTTGGTGAATTGCTCGTAACCGGCGTTCGCATTGCCGATAGCCGATTTAAACAGGGCTACTGCGTTTTCCGAACCGGCTGGTGCGTTTTTGCTGACTTCTTCAACCAGCGAAATAACCTTGCGGTTGGTTTCGGCGATTTGGGTTTCAGCAGCTTTGCTGAATTCAGCACCGGTGCTCGAAGCGATGGTCGCCAGGTGACGGCCATAAGCGATGGTTTTTTCTGCGTTTGGCTGAGCTTGCGCTGCAGCCAGCGAGAAGAATTCTTGTGGATCTTTAGCAGCCAGCAATTGCTTGGTGGTTGCCGACGATTCTTCCAGCGATGCCTTGGCGGCGGTCAGGTTCAGATCGACAAATTTCTCCACGCCTTCAAATGCTTTATTGGTCAGGGTCGAGAAAATAGCGAATTGGGCTTCAAAGTTAGCTTTGGTCGCATTCGAAAATTGCTCAGGAATCGAAAACATGTGGTTCTCCAGGAAAAATAGTCGTTTAAATGAATACTGCTGGTGTTTCTACCGTCGGTGAGAAACAAGCAAACTACGTTTCAGACCGAACAACAAATTGTGCAACGCAACAAACCCGATTTTACGGCCTTCAGAAATTAAGTCAAGCGATTTTTTGTGCGTTGCACCAAAGCACCGAAACTTAAGCTGGTGGAAATGTTTGCAAAACGTCCTATCCCTTGGGAATAGCGAAAGCAGGGGCTTGCGGGTGAGGAAATGGCTGCCGTGGTAGACTTGGGCCATCCCGAGTCGGCGCCGTAATCCGGCGCCGATTGCCTTTTAGATCACAAGTCTGCCTGATGCCAGAATCCTCCAAAGCAGTGCCGGCCGCCGCGCAGGCCAGTTTCCTGTCGCCGCTGCCCTTGTTTTTCGTGTTGCTGTGGAGTAGCGGCTTCATCGTGGCCAAGTTCGGTCTGCCATACGCGCCGCCGCTGACCTTCCTGCTGATGCGCTTCCTCGGCGTGCTGGCGTTTCTGGTGCCGGCCGTTCTGCTGCTCAAAGCGCCTTGGCCGCGCGGCAAGATCGGCCATATCGCTGTCGCCGGGATTCTGGTACAGGCCGGTTACCTGATCGGCGTCTGGTGCGCGATCAAGCAGGGCATGCCGGCCGGCTTGTCGGCCCTGATCGTTGGCATGCAGCCGATTTTGACCGCCTTCGCGGCGCCGCTGATCGGTGAGAAGGTTCGTCCCGCCCAGTGGCTGGGATTGCTGTTCGGCATCGGTGGCGTCGGGCTGGTGGTGGCGGCCAAGATTCAGCTGGTCGGCCTGTCGGTGGATGCCATTTTGTTGTGCGTGCTTGCACTGCTAAGTATCACGGCCGGCACCCTGTATCAGAAACATCACTGCCCGCAATTCGACCTGCGCGTGGGCACGGTGATCCAGTTTGCGGCGTCCACCGTGGTGGTATTGCCGCTAGCTATTATTTTTGAAGGGCTAGGCCCGGATTTTGCTGCTGTGCAGTGGGAGCCGCGCTTTATTGGTGCTTTGTTGTGGTCGGTGTTGGGCTTGTCGATCGGCGCGATCTTCCTGTTGTTTGCACTGATCCGCAGAAATGACGCCACCCAGGTCACCAGCTTGATGTATCTGACGCCGCCGACGACCGCTATCATGGCGTGGTTGATGTTTGGCGAAGCTTTTAATGCCCTCGGCATGACTGGCATGGCGCTGGCCGTCACCGGCGTCATATTCGTGGTCAGGAAACCAAAGTGAATCAAAGTGATCAAAACAGCATGATTGCCACTCCAGCCCAGCAAGCGGTCGACGCCGCGATCACCTCGCGCCGCTCGATCCGCGCCTTCCTCGACACGCCGGTGGCGCAGGAGGACATTGCAGCCATCTTGCAGGTGGCCGCGCGCGCCCCGTCCGGCACCAATACGCAGCCGTGGAAGGTCTACGTCTTGCAAGGTGAGCGCAAGCAACAGTTGTCTTCTGCCATTTTGGCCGCACATGGTGACCAGGAGCTGGCGCGGCAGCACTCCGAAGAGTACGCCTACTATCCGCGCGAATGGGCGTCTCCCTATATCGACCGGCGCCGCAAGGTGGGCTGGGATTTGTACGCATTATTGGGTCTGACCCGCGACAACAAGGTCGGCATGGCCGCCCAGCATGGCAAGAACTACACATTTTTCGGCGCACCCGTCGGACTGATCTTTACCATCGACCGCATCATGGAGCAGGGCTCGTGGCTGGACTACGGCATGTTCCTGCAAAACATCATGGTGGCGGCGCGCGGACGCGGACTCGATACTTGCCCGCAAGCCGCTTTCACGCAGTACCACCGCATCATCCAGGAACAGCTGGCTTTGCCTGAGCAGGAGATGGTGGTGTGCGGCATGGCGCTCGGTGTTGCCGATATGAGCAAGATCGAGAATTCTTTGATAACTGAGCGCATGGCGCTCGAAGAATTTGTTAAATTTATCGATTGATACAGCTTGCTTTTCCCGTATTGCGGCTACGCAACCAATCGCGGGGAAAAGGTTAAATTCGCTTGCGCTCGCTCAGCGTTTTGCTACACTGCAACGAGCGTTGTATTGAAATTTTTTGGGGAATACGAATGATTAAACTCGCATTAAGCGCGCTCATCTCGCTGATGTTTGCTTCCGCAGCCATCGCCGCACCGGCCGTGGACGCAGGCGGCACCGCGCCCAAAAAACAAGTCGTGAAAAAGAAACGCCAACCGGTGCGCGTTGCCGCCGTCGAGGCGTCCGGTCGCGTGGTAAAGCGCGTGACCAAGGTCAATGGCAGGCGCACGGTGGTGTACCAGCGCGTGCTGGCCGCCGCTCCGGCAACGCCGACCATGGGCGACCTGGCGGGCCTGAACCACACCAACGATCCGCTGGCCCTGGCCTCGAATGTGGCGCTGGTGCTCGATCAGGCCAATTCGGAAGTGCTGTTTGAAAAGAATTCCAACATCGCCTTGCCGATCGCCTCGATCACCAAGATGATGACCGGCCTGGTGGTGGTTGAAGCCAAGCAGGACATGGACGAAGTCCTCACCGTCACCGACGAAGACGTGGACCGCGAAAAATTCAGCAGCTCGCGCCTGCGCGTCGGCACCCAGATGAGCCGCGCCAGCATGCTGCACATCGCCCTGATGAGTTCGGAAAACCGCGCCGCTTCTGCGCTGGGCCGCAACTATCCGGGCGGCAAGCCTGCCTTCGTCGAAGCGATGAACGCCAAGGCGCGTGAACTGGGCATGACCGACACCCACTACGTCGATTCCAGCGGCCTGTCGAAAATGAATGTGGCCAGCGCACGCGACCTGGCCAAGCTGGCCATGGCGGCCTACCAGCAGCCGATGCTGCGCCAGTTCTCCACCGATCCGAAAGCCACGGTGGAACTGAGCAACGGCCGTCCTATGCAGTTCGGCACTACCAACCATCTGGTGGCGAGCCCGGACTGGGCCATCGGCCTGCAGAAAACCGGTTTCATCAATGAAGCGGGGCGTTGCCTGCTGATGCAGGCGGTGATTGAAGGCCGCTCGGTCATCATGGTATTCCTCGATTCCAAGGGCAAGCAGTCGCGGACGGCCGACGCCGGCCGCATGCGCAAGTGGCTGCAGGCATTGCGCCCAGCCAATCTGGTCGGCGGCGGCAGCACCGCCACGTCTTACTCGACCGGGATGTAACCGAGGGTGACGGAGATCTGGCGCGCAGTCAGCACCAGGTCTTCGAGCCATTCTTCCTGCAAGCGGTCGGCCGGCGCCGAGATCGACAGCCCGGCAATTAGCTTGCCGCCGTCGTCGTAGATGCCGGCGGCCATGCAGCGCACACCCAGTTCCAATTCCTCATTATCCCGCGAGTAGCCGCGCGATTTCACCAGGCTCAGCTCGCGTTCCAGCTTGCCCAGGTCGGTGATCGAATTCTTGTTGTGACCGGCCAGGCCGGTACGCGTGGCGTAGGCGCGGATCGCCTTCGGCTCGTCCACCGACAGGAATAGCTTGCCGGTCGAAGTCAGGTGCAGCGGACCGCGTCCGCCGATGGCGCGCACCACCTGCATGCCCGAGCGTTCCGAGAAGGCGCGGTCGATGTAGACGATCTCGTCGCCCTGGCGCACCGACAGGTTGATGGTCTGCTGGGTTTTTTTGTGCAGTGCACGCATGAAATCCAGCGCGGCTTCGCGCACGGACAGGCGGCTCTTGACCACATTTCCCAATTCCAGCAGGCGCATGCCGAGCCGGTAGGTGCCCGGTTCGACCCGGTCGACAAAGCGGCTGACCACCATATCGTTCAAAATCCGGTGCGCGGTGGACGGGTGTAGCCCCGAGACCTTGGACAATTCCTTGAGGCTGACGGGATCGGGATACTTGGCAAGGGCATCGAGCAGCGCCACCATGCGCTCAATCACCTGGATGGTGGTCTTTTGCTCCGGAACGGTTTCGATTTTCATGATGTGGTTGGTGCGATGCAGTATTCGATACAAGCTTTATACCATAATGTGGAAAAAAGCGAAAATACTGCATAATGTGGCAATTCTTTTTGTGGCGACATCATGGATCCAATCAGCGAGTTCAAGAGCAAAAGCGGTCTCAAACGTATCTATACGGCGTTTTTCTATTCCATCGACGGCTTCCGTGCGGCGTGGAAGGGCGAGCATGCCTTCCGGCAAGAGGTGGGTCTGTTTTTGGTGGGCACCGTCATCGCGCTGGTGCTGCGGGTGTCGGCGTTTGAAAAGCTGGTGCTGATCGGTGTGTTGCTGCTGGTGTTGATCGTGGAGCTGATTAATTCCTCCATCGAGGCGGTGGTGGACCGGGTGTCGCTGGATCGTCATCCGCTGTCCAAGAATGCCAAGGATTTCGGCAGCGCCGCCGTGTTGCTAACCTGCATGCTGGCGCTCGCCACGTGGTCCGTCGTCCTGTACAACCGCTTCATATGATTTTCTTGTATATAGAACTGCTAAAAGCTTAGTTCTCATTTATAAGGGGCGGCAGTAATCTGAAGACCTTCACTACTAGGGGAATCAAATGCTGTCCAAAAAAATTATTGCCGCCGCCATCCTCGCGACTTCCGCAGTTGCCCCAGCCATGGCTGCGGAGATTTCGCTGCTGAACGTGTCGTATGATCCTACCCGCGAGCTGTACCAGGACGTCAACACCGCGTTCGCCAAGGAGTGGAAAGCCAAGACCGGCGATACCGTCAAGATCAAGCAATCGCACGGCGGTTCGGGCAAGCAGGGCCGTGCAGTGATCGACGGCCTGGAAGCGGACGTGGTCTCGCTGGCCCTGGCCTACGACATCGACGCCATCGCCGAGCACAAGCTGCTGGCCTCCGACTGGCAGAAAAAACTGCCGCACAACAGCACGCCTTACACCTCGACCATCGTGTTCCTGGTCCGCAAGGGCAATCCTAAGGGCATCAAGGACTGGAACGATCTGGTGAAACCAGGCGTGGCCGTCATCACCCCGAATCCGAAAACCTCGGGCGGTGCCCGCTGGAATCACCTGGCCGCTTACGGCTACGCCCTGCGTCAACCGGGCGGCACCGATGCCACCGCCAAGGAATTCCTGAGCAAGCTGTACAAGAATGTGCCGGTGCTGGACTCCGGCGCGCGCGGCGCCACCACCACCTTCGTGGAACGCGGCATCGGCGACGTGCTGATCGCCTGGGAAAACGAAGCCCTGCTGGCGATCAAGGAACTCGGCCCGACCAAGTTCGACATCGTCGCGCCATCGGTGTCCATCCTGGCCGAGCCGCCGGTGGCCGTGGTCGATAAAGTGGTCGACAAGCGCGGCACCCGCAAAGTGTCCGAGGCTTACCTGAACTTCCTGTACACCGATGAAGCGCAGGACATCATCGCCCAGAACTACTACCGTCCAGGCACCGAGAAAGCGTCGAAAAAATACGCTGCCCAGTTCCCGAACGTGAAGCTGTTCACCATCGCCCAGGTTGCCGGCGACTGGACCAAGGCGCAGAAAGTCCACTTCGCGGACGGCGGCGTGTTCGACCAGATCTACCAGCCTACCGGGAAGTAAATCGCATGCGCGGCGTCTTTGAACAGTTGCGCGTATTGATCGCGCTCGGCCTGCACAACAGCGGACCGGACCACTGGCAAAGCCGCTGGCAACGCCTGTTCCCCGCTTTCGAGCGGGTGCAGCAGGAGGATTGGGAAGCGCCGGACCTGCCGCGCTGGTCGGCCCGTGTCGACCAGCTACGGCAACAGGACCGCCGGCCGACCATCATCGTCGGCCACAGCTTCGGCGCGCTGGCGACGGTGCACAGCGTGGCGCGCGATCCCACCGGCGTGGTGGGCGTGCTGCTGGTGGCGCCGGCCGACCCCGACAAGTTCAACGTGGCGCCGCTGCTGCCGCAGCAGGCGCTGCCCGTGCCTTCCATCATGGTAGGCAGCACCAACGATCCCTGGATGGCCGCGCCGCGCGCGGAATTATGGGCTCGGCGCTGGCATAGTCGCTTCATCAACGGCGGCGCACTCGGCCATATCAATGCGGAGTCCGGCCTTGGCGACTGGCCCGAGGGATTGGAAACCTTGTACTTTTTAGCAGAGCAGGCGCACAATAGCGTCTTGTCCTTGTGACCATCTTTTTACTCTGGAGACCAATATGACCATTCGTCTGGGCGACACCGCACCTGATTTTGAACAAGACTCGTCGATCGGCAAGCTGAAATTCCATGAGTGGGCTGGCAATTCGTGGGTGGTGCTGTTCTCGCACCCTGCGGACTTCACGCCAGTCTGCACCACCGAACTGGGCCTGACCGCCAAGCTGAAACCTGAGTTCGACAAACGCAATGTGAAAGCGATCGCGCTGTCGGTGGACCCGGCCGAATCGCACACGGCGTGGATCAAGGATATCGAAGAGACCCAGAACACCGTGGTCGGCTTCCCGATCATCGCCGATGCGGACCGCAAAGTGGCGACGCTGTACGACATGATTCACCCGGAAGCGTCGGCCACCGCGACCGTGCGCACCCTGTTCGTGATCGACCCGAACAAGAAGGTTCGCCTGAGCATCACCTATCCAATGAGCACCGGCCGCAACTTCGACGAAGTGCTGCGCGTGATCGATGCGCTGCAACTGACCGACGGCTACACCGTGGCTACCCCGGGCAACTGGAAAGATGGCGATGATGTGATCATCCCGCTGACCGTGCAAGATCCGGAAGTACTGAAGCAAAAATATCCAAAAGGTTTCAGCTCGCCACGCCCATACCTGCGCGTGACGCCACAACCGAACAAATAAGCTTATAAGTTTTCCGTTGTTTGGATCTTTCCTCAAAGTAGTTACCCTTCGGGCCTACTTTGGGGAAGCTTATGGATTTGCTTTTTGTCGCATCTGGGTTTGGGGTGGGCCTGCTGGTCGGCATGACCGGCGTCGGCGGTGGTTCGCTGATGACTCCGCTCCTGACCTTGCTGTTCGGTGTCACGCCGGCCGTTGCCGTTGGCACCGACCTGGCCTTCGCCTCGCTCACCAAGGGCGTCGGCACCTTCACCCATCGAATGCGCGGCACGGTCCACTGGGACATCGTGCGCCGCCTCTGCCTCGGCGCGCTGCCTGCCGCCTTGCTCGCCAGCCTCGGCCTTAAATACTTCGGTACCCTCAGCAAAGAGATGGGCCAGATCATCCGCTACACCATCGCCGGCTCGGTCATGCTGACCGTGGTCGCGCTGCTGTTCCGCGCCAAGATGCTGGCCTGGATCACCGCCCATCCCGAACGCCAGTTGCAGGGCAGGGCGCTGCACACCGCCACCATCGTCTCCGGCGCCGTGCTCGGCGTGCTGGTGACCATCTCCTCGATCGGCGCCGGCGCCATCGGCGCCACCCTGCTGGTGATGCTGTATCCGCGCCTGACCGCCGCCGAAGTGGCCGGCACCGACATCGCCTACGCCGTGCCCCTGACCGCCATCGCCGCCATCGGCCATTGGTGGCTTGGTTCGATCGATTGGATGTTGCTGTTGACCTTGCTGGTCGGTTCCGTTCCAGGCATCACCATCGGCGCCTACGCCGCCCGCGCCGTGCCTGAACGATTGCTGCGCGGAATCCTTGCTGTCACCCTGGTAGCAGTTGCGGCCAAGCTGGTATATAGCTGAAACATCTAACCAAATGACTAATGCTTCGTTTGTAATATGAAGCATTGATGAGAATATGCAGCCCTTATAGAAGGATTTGTAATAAGGGAGCATATATGTCTGCAGTTCTCGCTGCGCCCGCTACGGCACCTGTTGCCGTGAAGGGCGCTCCGTTCCGGGTCATGCCGGGTTTCCGGCTATCGCTGGGATTTACGATTTTCTACCTGACGCTGATCGTCCTGATCCCGCTGTCGGCTGTGTTCCTGAAGACCTTCACCATGAGCTGGGATGCGTTCTGGACCACGGTGACGTCGGCCCGCGTGATGGCTTCCTACAAGCTGACGTTCGGCGCTTCGCTGATCGGCGCTTTCATCAACGTCATCTTCGGCGGCATCGTCGCCTGGGTCCTGGTGCGCTATGAATTCCCCGGCAAGCGCATCGTCGACGCGCTGGTCGATCTGCCGTTCGCGCTGCCGACCGCAGTCGCCGGCATCACCCTGACCGCGCTGTATTCTGCCAATGGCTGGCTGGGCCGCTTCATCGAAGGCGAGCTCGGCATCAAGGTGGCGTTCACGCCGCTCGGCGTGGTGATCGCGCTGACCTTCATCGGCCTGCCGTTCGTGGTGCGCACCGTGCAACCGGTGCTGGAAGACGCTGAACGCGAGCTCGAAGAAGCCGCCGCCAGCCTCGGCGCGAACTCGTGGCAGACCTTCAGCCACGTGGTGTTTCCGACCATCCTGCCGTCGCTGATGACCGGTTTCGCGCTGGCCTTCGCGCGCGCCACCGGCGAATACGGTTCCGTGATTTTCATCGCCGGCAACATGCCGATGGTGTCCGAGATCACGCCGTTGTTCATCATTACCAAGCTGGAGCAGTACGACTACGCCGGCGCCACCGCGATCGCCACCGTGATGCTGGTGGTGTCCTTCCTGCTGCTGTTGGGGATCAACCTGTTGCAAGCCTGGGCTCGCGGAAAGTCGGGGAAATAAGATGAGCGGAGTTCCAACCACCACCGTGCGTCGCGGCGAACTGCCGTCCGCGCCGAAGTCCCTGGAGCCGGGCTGGGTGCGTATCGTATTGATCATCGTCGCGCTGCTGTTCCTGACGCTGTTCCTGTTCGTGCCGCTGGTCTCGGTATTCTTCGAGGCGCTGCGCAAAGGCTGGGGCGCCTACAGCGCCGCCATCTTCGAAGACGACGCCATCTCGGCCATCAAGCTGACCCTGATCACGGCCGTCATCGCCGTGCCGCTCAACCTGGTGTTCGGCGTGGCGGCATCGTGGTGTATCGCCAAGTTCGAGTTCCGTGGCAAGAGCATTCTGCTGACGCTGATCGACTTGCCGTTCTCGGTGTCGCCGGTGATCTCGGGCCTGATCTATGTGCTGCTGTTCGGTGCGCAGGGCTGGCTCGGTCCATGGCTGCAAGAGCACGACATCAAGATCCTGTTCGCGGTGCCGGGCATCGTGCTGGCCACCATCTTCGTCACCTTCCCGTTTGTGGCGCGCGAGCTGATCCCGCTGATGCAGGTGCAGGGCAATGAAGAGGAAGAAGCCGCCATCGTGCTGGGCGCTTCGGGCTGGGATACCTTCCGCCGCGTGACGCTGCCCAACATCAAGTGGGGCCTGCTGTACGGCGTGATCCTGTGTAACGCCCGCGCCATGGGCGAGTTCGGCGCGGTGTCGGTGGTGTCCGGCCACATCCGTGGCGAGACCAACACCATGCCGCTGCAGGTCGAGATCCTCTACAACGAATACAACTTTGCCGCCGCCTTTGCCGTGGCGTCCCTGTTGGCCTTGCTGGCCCTGGTGACGCTGGTTGTGAAAACCTTTATCGCCTGGCGCCTGAACGAATCCATCGCCGACGACGTGCGCACTACGGAGTAATACCATGACGATCGAAGTAAAAAACATCAACAAGCGTTTCGGCGATTTCGTCGCCCTCAACAATGTGTCGCTGGACTTTCCGCAGGGCGAGCTGACCGCGCTGCTGGGCCCGTCGGGCTGCGGCAAGACCACGCTGCTGCGCTGCATCGCCGGCCTGGAGCATCCGGACTCGGGCCAGGTGCTGCTCGACGGCCAGGATGCCTCGGCCCGCCACGTGCGCGAGCGCCAGGTCGGCTTCGTGTTCCAGCACTACGCGCTGTTCAAGCACATGACCGTATTTGAAAACGTCGCTTTCGGCCTGCGCGTGAAACCGCGCGCCGAGCGTCCGTCGGAAGACCAGATCCGCCGCAAGGTGAAAGACCTGCTGGAGCTGGTGCAGCTGGACTGGCTGGCAGACCGCTATCCGCCGCAGCTGTCGGGCGGTCAGCGCCAGCGTATCGCCCTGGCGCGCGCGCTGGCGGTTGAGCCGCGTGTCTTGCTGCTGGACGAACCGTTCGGCGCGCTGGACGCGAAGGTGCGCAAGGAACTGCGTCGCTGGCTGCGCCGCCTGCACGACGAACTGCACGTGACTTCCATCTTCGTTACCCACGACCAGGAAGAAGCGCTGGAAGTAGCCGACCAGGTGGTGCTGATGAACAAGGGTAACGTCGAACAGATCGGCGCCCCGGACGAGGTCTACAACCACCCGGCCTCGCCGTTCGTGTACGGCTTCCTGGGCAATGTGAACGTGTTCCACGGCCGCGTGCAGGACGGCGTGCTGGCCACCGGCGAAGCCAGCTTCGACGTGCCGGGCCAGCCGGCTGCGGCAGGCAAGGGCACGGCCTATGTGCGTCCGCACGAACTGGACGTCGACCGCTACACGCCGGGCGCGGAAGGGATCGTCGTCACGCTGCGCCGCGCCCACGCGATCGGTCCACTGGCGCAGCTCGATCTGGAGCGCGGCGACAACGCCGAGCTGATCGAAGCCGTCATCCCCAATGAACGCTTCAGCAGCCTGGGCCTGAAAGAAGGCGACACGCTGGTGGTGCGTCCGAAACGTCTGCGCGTGTTCGTGGACGAAGGAGCTTCCATATGAATTTTCAACAGCTGCGGTCCATCCGCGAAGCCGCCCGTCGCGGCTACAACCTGACCGAAGTGGCGAATGCCCTGTTCACCTCTCAGCCTGGCGTGTCGCGCCAGATCCGCGAGCTCGAAGATGAACTGGGCGTCGTGATTTTCGAACGCAACGGCAAGCGCCTGACCGGCATGACCGAGCCGGGCAAGGGCATCCTGAAGATCATCGACCGCCTGCTGATCGAGGCCGAGAACCTGCAGCAGGCCAGCCTGGAATACACGGGCCAGCAAAGCGGCACGCTGAGCGTGGCGGCCACCCACACCCAGGCGCGCTATGCGCTGCCGAAAGTGGTGCAGAGCTTCCGCAGCGCCTATCCGGACGTGCGCATCGCCCTGCAGCAGAGCGCGCCGGAGCACATCGCCGAGTGGATCTTGTCGGGCAAGACCGACATCGGCATCGCCACCGAGGGCCTGTCGCAGTTCCCGGACCTGGTGTCGTTCCCGTGCTACCGCTGGAGCCACATCATCGTGGTGCCGGACGGCCACCCGTTGCTGGCGCGCTCGCCGATCAAGCTGGAAGACCTGGCCGAGTTCCCGCTGATTACCTATGACGTCGGCTTCACCGGCCGTGGCCACATCGACGCCGCCTTCGCGCAAGCCGGCGTGCGTCCGGACATCGTGCTGACCGCCATGGACTCGGACGTGATCAAGCAGTACGTCGCGCTGGGCCTGGGCGTGGGCATCGTCGCTTCGATGGCCTTCGACCATGGCCGCGACAAAGGCATGCGCGCGGTGGAAGCGTCGCATCTGTTCGCGCAGAACACCACCCGTCTGGCGGTGCGCAAAGGGGCTTATCTGCGTTCCTACGCCTACCACTTCATCCAGGAATTCGCGCCGGACCTGACCCGCGCCGACATCGACGCCGCCCTCAACGGCGGGGATCTCTCCTGATCCGATGCCGCCGCCACCAAGTGTGGCGGCGGCATGACAGTTCCCAAAATTTTTCCTAATTGCATGATCAAATGACCATATACTAAATCCGGGCATCCAACTCCGGGGAGTACGAATATGGGCATCGGCAACTGGAAAATCGGCTACCGCCTGGCAGCCGGTCTGGGCGTGGCTATCATCTTCATGATCGGCATCGCCGTGGTAGGGATAGGCAATCTTGGCAAGTTGAACAACAACACCAAGGATCTCGCCATCGACAAAGTTCCCAAGGTTATCCTCGCATATGAAACCATCGGCGGCCTGAACGACATCGCCCGCGCCATGCGCAACGCCATGCTGTCCAACGACCCGGCCGTGATCAAGGCGGAGCTGGAGCGGGTGGACAAGCGCAAGGTGGAAAACACCGAGCGCCTCGACAAGCTGGGCAAGCTGATCGCCGACGACGAGGGCACCGAAAGCAAGGCCAAGCTGCAGGTCGTGCTCGACACCGGCGCAAAATACCTGGTGGTGCAGAACGCTTTCGTTGCCATGTCGGCGGACGGCAGCAAGCATGACGAAGCGATCAAGTATTTGCTGAGCACGGTGCGCAAGGAACAGACCGCGTACATGAACGCGCTGACCGACATGGTCAAGTTCCAGACGGCGGCGGTGGAGGATGCCAGCGTGGTATCCGAGCAGGCCTATACCAGCTCGCGCAACATGATGGTGATGCTGACGGTGCTGGCTTCCGCGCTCGCGGCGTGGGTGCTGTTCTGGATTACGCGCAGCATCACGCAGCCATTGAACCGCGCGGTGGGCATGGCACAGGCGGTGGCCGGCGGCGACTTGACCATGCGCATGGAGTGCAACACCACCGATGAAACCGGCCAACTGCTGCGCGCGCTGATCGACATGAACGATTCGCTGGCGCGTACCGTGGGGCAGGTGCGCTCGGGGACGGACACCATCACCACCGCCTCGAATGAAATCGCCAGCGGCAATCTCGATTTGTCGTCGCGCACGGAGCAGCAGGCTTCGAGTTTGGAAGAGACTGCGTCGTCGATGGAGGAACTGACGTCCACCGTGTCGCAGAATGCCGAGAATGCGCGCCAAGCCACCAAGCTGGTGCTGGCGGCGTCCGATTATGCGACCAAGGGCGGGAAGGTGGTGGGCGAGGTGGTCAGCACCATGGGGGCTATCAAGGAGAGTTCGAGCAAGATTGTGGACATCATCAGCGTGATTGACGGGATTGCGTTCCAGACCAATATCCTGGCGTTGAATGCGGCGGTGGAAGCGGCGCGCGCCGGTGAGCAAGGCAGGGGCTTTGCGGTTGTGGCGTCCGAGGTGCGCAACCTGGCGCAGCGATCGGCGTCGGCGGCCAAGGAGATCAAGGAATTGATCGGGCGTTCGGTGGAGACGGTGGATGCGGGCTCGTCGCTGGTGGATCAGGCCGGGGCGACCATGCAGAGCATTGTGCAGTCGGTGAAGCAGGTGGCGGAGATCATGCATCAGATCAGCGCCGCCAGCAGCGAGCAGAGCACGGGGATCGAGCAGGTCAATCAAGCCATTGTGTCGATTGATGATGTGACGCAGCAGAATGCGGCGCTGGTGGAGCAGGCTGCTGCGGCGGCGCAGAGCATGCGTGATCAGGCGGATTTGTTGGCGCAGGCGGTTAGCGTGTTCAAGCTGGCGGGAAACCCACCGCCAGCAAAAACGCAACTGAAGCGACTGACGGCCGCTTGAGCCGCAACGCTAACCCCGGCAAGGCCGGGGTAGCGATCACCAGGTATAACCAGCCTTGGCGTAGTAGTACCGGCCATTGAATCCGTTCGGCGCGAATCCGCTGTAGGGGTTGATGCCGTTGTTGTTGAGATTACTCGCCGACGTGACCTTGTCCGGATAACGGTCGGTTACATTGTCCACCCCCACGCTCAAGCGCCAGTTCTGGCCGAGCTTGACACTGGCCGACAGGTCCAGCACCCATTGCGGATTGTAGTTCTGATCCAGCGTCGCGTTGTTCTGCGGTACGGTGAAGCTGCCGTAACGCGTAACCACCGCGCGCGCTCCCCATTGCGCCAGCGACCAGTCGGTCGCTAGGCTGAACTTGTCCTTCGGCGAACCCACCGTCAGCCGGTTGATGGTCTGGCGATCGATCAAGGTCAGGCCGTTGGCCGTCAAGATCGCCGGATTCGCATTCACGTGTTCCAGTGCAGTCTTGTTGTGGTTGTAGGCGGCGGTGAAGTCATAACGCCCGGCGCTGCCGGCTTCCCAGCGATACGTGCTCAGGATGTCGACGCCGGTGGTGCGCGTGTCGATGGCGTTGGTGAAGTAGCGGCCGGCGCCCACCAGCAGGCCTTGCGTCGCCAGCACGGTTTGCAGCGCGGGCGACAGCGTCATGTTGGCCGACAGCGCAACGCGGTCGTCGATGTCGATGCGGTAGGCGTCGATCGAGGCGGTCCAGTTGCGGGTCGGCTGGAATTGCAGGCCGAGGCTGTAGTTGCGGGCTTTCTCCGCTTTCAGCGGCGTCGCGCCCAATGCGGCGGCGGCCGCGCTGCCCACCGCGAAGGTGCCGGTTTCGATCGGCGTGTTGACACCATTGACCACCGAGAAATTGGTGGTGGTGATGGTGTAGAACTGCTGCGCCAGCGACGGCGCGCGGAAGCCGGACGAGGCGGTCGCGCGCAGCGATACCGCGTCGTTGAAGGCGTAGCGGGTCGATGCCTTGGCCGAGGTGGTGTTGCCGAAGTCGCTGTAGCGTTCGTGGCGCAGCGCGGCCGAGGCTGAGAACTGCTTGGTGATTTCCGCTTCGAAGTTGGCGTAAGCCGAGACGTTGTGACGGTCGTTGCTGCCGGCGTTCACCGGACGGAAGCCGGAGAAGCCCTGCGCGCCGCTGCCGCTGTAGGAGGCTTCGTCGCCGGCGCCGATCTCGTATTTTTCTCGGCGGTATTCGGCGCCCAGCGCCACCGTCAGCGGGCCGCTGAAGCCGTCCACCGGCAATTCGTGGGCGATGTCGAAGTTCAGCAGCGTCTGCGTGTTCTTCAGCTTGCCGGCGTAGAAGTGCGTCGGGCTGGCGGCGAGCAGCGACAGGTTGACCGTGTTGTCGAGGTCGAGTTCGAATTCATTGCTGCCGTAGTTGGCGCTCAGGTCCCAGCGCCAGCCGCTGGCCTCGCCACGCAGGCCGGTCGCCAGCGAGGTGTCGGTGGAGGTGCTGTTTTCCAGCGGCAGGAAGCCCTCCGGGAAGATCGTCGAGCGGCCGAAGCTTCGCCAGGTGGCGGCGGCCGAGGTCTTGCGCTGGCCGTAGTTGGCGAAGGCGTACCAGTCGATGTCGTCGCTCACGCGGTACTGGCTGTTGGCGAACAGCGTGCGCGGCTTGGTTTCCGGATCGCCGAAGCGCTGGTTGACCTTGCCGTAGCGCGGGTCGGTCGGGAAGCGGAAGTCGGCGCCGGCGCGGTTGGTCGGATCGCGGTCGGCCGCGTCCACCGCCAGGCGCAGCCAGCCGTCCTCGCCGAGATTGAAGCCGGCCGAGCCGCGCAGCGAGACTTGCTTGCCGTCGCGTTCCTGGTACTCGCCGAAGCCGATTTCGGCATCGCCGCCGGCCGCGCCTTTTTTCAGGATGATGTTGATCACGCCGGCAATCGCGTCCGAGCCATACAGCGCGGCGGCGCCGTCGCGCAGCACTTCGATATGGTCGATGGCAGACAGCGGAATCGCGTTCAGGTCGACCGGCGCCGAGCCGCGTCCCTGCGTGCCGTTGACGTTGACCACGGCGGAGGCATGACGGCGCTTGCCATTCACCAGCACCAGCACCTGGTCCGGCGACAGGCCGCGCAGCTGCGCCGGACGCACGGCGTCGCTGGCGTCGGCGCCGGAAGGGCGCGGGAAATTCAGCGATGGCAGCACGCGGCCCAGCACGGTGGCCAGTTCGGTCGAACCGCTGGCCTGCAGCTCGCGCGCGCCGATGATGTCGACCGGCGATTCGGTATCGACGGTGCGGCGGTTCTTGGCATAGGTGCCGGTGACAACGACCGACTGCAATTCGCCGTCGGCAGCTTGTTGTTGTGCGAAGGCGGGAATAACGATGGAGGAAATCAGGGAGGCAAGCAGCAGGGGGCGAACGCGCATCGGTAAACTCTTTAAAGTATCAATGTCAAAAAGCTTATCAGTGGGCGGGTATATTGCCCACTAATCCTTTGGACTAATGATATTCAGGTTTTGGATATAACGTCGCCCCGAAGCTTATTGGCCGGGGTTGGTGATGGCGGCGTGGATCTGGTCCACTTGCTTGATGACGTCCAGCGGCAGCACCACGTCGTAGGCGTCGATGTTGTGCTTGAGCTGCTCCAGGTTGGTGGCGCCGATGATGGTCGAGGCCACGAACCAGCGCGAGTAGCACCAGGCCAGCGCCAGTTGCGTCGGCGTCAGGCCGTTGTCGCGCGCCAGCTGCGCGTAGCGCGTCGCCGCTTCCACCGTCGCCGGACGCAGGTAGCGCGGGCTCCAGTTCGACGGGAAGATGGTCAGGCGGCCGTGCGCCTTCGGATCGTCGATGTATTTGCCGGTCAGTTGGCCGAACGCCAGCGGGCTGTACGCCAGCAGGCCGACGTTCTCGCGGTAGCAGGTCTCGTCCAGCAGGCTGGTTTCGTAGTGGCGCGCGGTGAGGTTGTAGAGGTTCTGGATAGTGGCGATGCGCGGCAGCCCCTTCATCTCGGATTGCTTGATGAATTCGTTCACGCCCCAGCACGATTCGTTCGATACGCCGATGGCGCCGATCTTGCCTTCCTTGACCAGCTCGCCCAGCGCGGCCAGCGTTTCCTCGATCGGCACGCAGTCGCGCTCCTGCTTGGGATTGAAGACGTTGTTGCCGAAGATGGGCACGTTGCGGCTCGGCCAGTGCAATTGGTATAAATCGATATGCTCGATCTGCAGGCGCTGCAGGCTGGTCTCCACCGCCGCCTTCAGGTTGGCGGCGTCGAAGTTGCGCGCGCGGCCGCCGCGCAGCCAGGTCACGCTGGCGTTGGGGCCGGCGGCCTTGGTGGCGATCACCACCTTGTCGCGCAGGCCGGTCTTCTTCAGCCAAGTGCCGATGTAGCGCTCGGTCGAGCCCTGCGTTTCCGCGCGCGCCATCACCGGGTACATTTCCGCCGTGTCGATGAAGTTGATGCCGCGCTCGAACGCGTAGTCGAGCTGGCTGTGCGCTTCCGCTTCGGTATTCTGCTCGCCCCAGGTCATGCTGCCGAGGCAAACCTTGCTGACTTCCAGATGACTCGATCCCAGTTGTACCTTCTGCATGGCTGTTTCCTTAACGACGAAGCGCGTCCGCACAATCCTTGATCAGTGCCGGGCCGGCGTAGATCAGGCCGCTGTACAGCTGCACCAGCTGCGCGCCGCAATCCATTTTGACCTTGGCGTCCGCGCCCTGCATGATGCCGCCCACGCCGATGATCGGCAGGGCGTCGCCCAGCTCGGCCTTGAGCAGGCGGATCACATTGTTCGAGAACTGGAACACCGGCGCACCCGACAGGCCGCCCGCTTCGGCTCCGTGCAACATGCCGGTGACGGCGTCGCGGTTCAGGGTGGTGTTGGTGGCGATAACGCCGTCGATCTTGTGGCGGATCAGCACGTCGGCGATGTTCTTGACCTGGTCGCCATCCATGTCCGGCGCGATCTTCAGGGCCAGCGGCACGTAGCGCTTGTGCTGGTCCGCCAGGCGCAGCTGGGCGTCCTTCAGCGTGCTCAGCAGGCCATCGAGTTCCGAGCCGCCCTGCAGCTGGCGCAGGTTCTTGGTGTTGGGCGAGGAGATGTTGACGGTGACGTAGCTGGCGTAAGGGTAGACCTTCTCCAGGCAGTGCAGGTAGTCGTCGGTGGCGCGCTCGATCGGGGTGTCGGCATTCTTGCCGATGTTCAGGCCCAGCACGCCGGCCTTGTCCTGGTAGAAGCGCGAGGACTGCACATTGGCCACGAAGGCATCCACGCCGCCGTTGTTGAAGCCCATGCGGTTGATGATGGCGTGCGCTTCCGGCAGGCGGAACATGCGCGGCTTCGGGTTGCCCGGCTGCGCGCGCGGCGTCACGGTGCCCACTTCCACCGAACCGAAGCCCAGGTCGGCCAGCGCGTCGATGTAGGCGCCGTCCTTGTCCAGGCCGGCGGCCAGGCCGACCGGGTTCTTGAAGGTGATGCCCATGACGGTGCGCGGATCGGCCTTCGGTTGCTGGATCAGCTTGGTCAGGCCGAGGGCGGCGGCGCGTTTCAGCACAGGCAGGGTGAAGTGGTGGGCGGCTTCGGCGTCCATCGAGAACAGCATCGGACGGGCCAGGGAGTACAGGAATTTGTTGGACATGGGGCGCTCTGGTTGTAATTCGCCCGTATTTTATCAGGCGTCCAGCACGCTCCACACGCCTTTTACCCGCGCTTCCAGCGGCTTGAAGTTGGTTTTGTAGGACATTTTCGGACTTTCACGTATCCAGTAGCCGAGATAGACATACGGCAGCTTGAGTTCGCGCGCCTGTTCGATCTGCCACAACACGTTGAAGGTGCCGTAGGAGGCGTTCTCCATGTCGGGATCGAAGAAGGTGTAGACCGAGGACAGGCCGTCCGACAGCACGTCGATGATGCTGACCATGCGCAGCGTGCCGCCCGGCTCGCGGAACTCCACCAGGCGCGTGTTGACGCGGCTTTGCAGCAGGAATTGCGCGTACTGGTCGCGGCTGTCCTGGTCCATGCCGCCGCCGGCGTGGCGCTTGCTCTGGTAGCGCAGATAGAGCTCGTAGTGCTCGTCGGAGAAGGACAGGGTGGCGACGCCGGCGATCAGGTCGCCATGCTTGCTCCAGGCGCGGCGCTGGGTGCGGTTGGGGCGGAACTGGTCGGCCACCACGCGCACCGGGATGCAGGCCTGGCAACCGTCGCAATATGGACGATAAGTAAAGATGCCGCTGCGGCGGAAGCCGTTCTTCACCAGCTCCGAGTAGACGTCCGCATTAATCAGGTGCGAAGGCGTAGCCACCTGCGAGCGGGCCTGACGGGCGTCAAGGTAGCTGCAAGGATAGGGCGCCGTGGTGTAAAACTGTAGCGTCGCGAAAGGCAGGTCGTTCAGGTGCGTCATGCACGTCCTAACTGGCGGGTGGTTGTGTCTTGATGCTAGCTTAACTGGCTGGCGCGAGTGGTGCAATTGGTTCCCAGCTGGTGATCTGAGGCAATTCAATACTGTTGCGCAGATGCGCCAGGAATTGTGCCCTGGGAATCGGCGCAGCGCCCAGCGAGGCCAGATGGCCGGTCTCTTGTTGGCAATCGATCATCTTTACTCCGTGGGCATGCAGGAACCGCACCAGATAGGACAAGGCGATCTTGGAGGCGTCGCTGACGCGCGCGAACATCGATTCGCCGTAGAACATGCGGCCGATGCAGACGCCGTAGGCGCCGCCCACCAGTTCGCCATCGAGCCAGACTTCGGCCGAGTGCGCGTAGCCCAGGCGGTGCAGGCCGGTGTAGCCGGCGATGATCTCGTCCGAGATCCAGGTGCCGGGGCCGTCGCGGCGCGGCGCGGCGCAGGCGCGCATCACGTCTTCGAAGGCGCTGTCGAAGCGGACCTGCCAGCGGCCGCCGTCCTCCCGGCTGCGTTCGATCTTGCGCAGGGTTTTCTTGAGCGAGTCGGCGATGCGGAAGTTTTCGGTCAGCAGCACCATGCGCGGGTCGGTGCTCCACCACAGGATGGGCTGGCCTTCCGAGAACCACGGGAAGATGCCGTGCTTGTAGGCCATCAGCAGGCGCGGCGGCGACAGGTCGGCGCCGGCCGCAAGCAGGCCTGGCGCGTCCTTGGTCAGGGCCTCGGAGACGTCGGGAAAGGGCGTATGGGTGTCAAGCCAAGGGATCACGTTGGTTCGAGGTCCGAGCGCATGTTACGGGTAATGTCCTGGGTGTGGAAGCCGTAGTTGCCACCTTCACGGATTTTGACGCGGTCGGCGAAGAACAGTTCCAGCGTGGTGCGGATGGTGGGGAAGGCCAGGTCGTCCCAGGGGATTTCCGCTTCGCTGAACATGCGCACGTCCAGGCTTTCCTCGCCGGGCGCGAAATCGAGGTCGAGCAGTTCGGCCAAGTAGAACATATGGACCTGGTGCACGCGCGCGACGTTCAGCAGCGAGAACAGGGGGCCGAGCTTGATGTTGGCGCCGGCTTCCTCTTCGGTTTCGCGCATGGCGGCCTCGCCGGTGGTTTCATTGTTTTCCATGAAGCCGGCCGGCAGCGTCCAGTAGCCGTGGCGCGGTTCGATGGCGCGCTTGCACAGCAGGACCTTCAGTTCGCCGTCGCGCTCCCACACGGGAATCGAGCCCAGCACCATTTTGGGATTCTGGTAATGGATGGCGGCACAGTTGCTGCAAACATAACGGGGACGGTTATCGCCGGCCGGAATGGAGAGGCTGACGGGGGAAGCGCATTCGGAGCAGAATTTCATAAACTAGGTGAGCAAGTCGGTTTAGTGCTTACTTTACACCGATTGCCGCCTGCGCGGCGTGCCGCCCACAACGGTGGGCCGGCATTTATTCGATCTATCGTGATTCTTTTCAGGATTAATATTGCCTAAGCTCCAGATCTGCCCTATAATAACGGCACAGACGCGGGGTGGAGCAGTCTGGCAGCTCGTCGGGCTCATAACCCGAAGGTCACAGGTTCAAATCCTGTCCCCGCAACCAAATTTCAAGCCGTTGATACCGTCAGGGATCAGCGGCTTTTTGGTTTTTGTCCGGGAAAAAAGCTTCGTCGAGAATTTGGTCGGTAGTGTAAGGCGCTTCTTTCGGAAACGTTGAGATCGGCAGATGGGTTTCTTCTGCCGCGTCCCTGACTGCATGCGGATAAGCATCCGCAACATAGTCATCCAGTCTTCGCCGCAGGCTTGGCATCCTCTTGAGTACCTTTGCGATTTGGCGACGCTGCGTTTTGATCGTCTGGCGCCAGCTATTGCAGATGCGTGCCGGTAGAAACTGATATTTCAAGAGGTGGTGCAATAGTAGTTGGATGCGGGTTTCCACCTCGCGTTTGTCTTTGCGCACTTGGTATCCCAGTTCTGAGATGATGTTTTCCAGATCCAGCTGATCGAATTGACCGGCGCGCAGCAAGGCGATCTGGTATTCGGTCCAGATCAGGGCGTCGGTTTCGTAGAGGCTGTTGAGATGATCGTCCATGGCTTTCAGGTTTCGCCTGGGAAGAAGTCGCTATCAAGAATCTGGTCCAAGCTATATGGATTTTCTTGAGGGAAGCAGGCAACAGCTGTACGTGTCTCACGTGCCGCCGCAGTCACTGCTTTAGGATAATTGCGCATGACATATTCCTCGACCTGCGTTCGCAGGCTGGGCATTTGCTCCAAAATGCTTAGGATTTCATTCCGGTGCTCGATTATTTTGCTAACCCAGCTTGGTGAGTGCCGTTGAGGCTGAAACTGGTATTTAAGTAAATTCGTGAGTAAGCCGCGCAGACGACTTGCGACCTCGTCCTTGTCCGTTTGTACTTGGTACTTCAACTCCAAAATGATGTTTTCCAAATCGAGTTGATCGAATTTTCCGGCACGTAGCAGCGCGATCTGGGTTTCTGTCCAGATCAGGGCGTAGGTGTCATAGGGCTTGTTGATGTGATCGTCCATGGCATGAAGTCCTGTTCCAGTAGTTGCTCCTTGGTGTAGGTCAGTGTTTCGGGGAAGCTGGAGCGCGGCAGGCGGGCTTTGATGGTCAGGCGCTCGGCGATGTCGGCGTAGGCTTCGGCGATGTAGCCGTCGAGCAGCGGTTCGAGACTGGGCATTTCTTCGACCAGCTTGGCTATCCAATGCCTGTGCCCGCAGAGTTTTCCCAGCCATCGGCCGGATACACGTTCGGGATAAAGTTTGCTTTTCAAGAAGTAGTGCATCAGTTTTCGCACGTGCCGTTTCAATTCCTTTCTTTCCTCCTTCGCCAGGTTCAGCACTTCCGCCATCAAATTTTCCAGATCCAGTCGTTCAAAGTCCTGCGTGTGCAGGAGCTTGATTTGGCGTTGGATCCAGATGTAGTAGTCGGCGTTGTACAAGGCGCTCACGGTCACTCCTTTATGGCAGGTAGTTGTTGTCCAGGATTTGCCTGAGCGTGTAGGGCAAGGATTCTGGAAAATGTGAGATCGGGATGCCGGTTTCCCTGGCTGCTTTGCGCCGTGCGTATTTGTAGGCGTCGTGCATGGCGTCCTCCAGCTTCGGTCGCAGGCTGGGCATGCGTTTCAATCCGGCTTTGATGCGGTCACGCTGCTCGAAAATGGTGTTGATCCAGCTGCCCGTGATGTGGTCGGGCTGCTGCTGGAATTTCAACAGGTGCATGATGAGTATAGTCAGCCGGTGCTCAAGTTCATGTCGCTTGCGTATGCCCATGGATGCGAGTTCCTCGATGAGGTTGGGCAGATCAAGTCGTGCGAAATCGCGGGTCCGTAGCAGCTCCGCCTGGTGGTGCGCCCAGCGGTGGAAGTCGGCCTGGTAGAGGTTGTTGAGATGATCGTCCATGGGACACCATCGTAGAACGGTGAGGGGACTCTTACTTTATGCCGGATCAAACAGGCCCGCAAGCGGCCACCGCCGTGCGGATGTAGTCCAACGTGGCCGGGCTGACCCAGGTGCCTTTCAGCAGTTCGGGTTCGTTGTCGTGGGCCTGACGCACTTTGGCCTGCGTCTGCGGATCGCTGCCGGCGCGTGCGCGGAACAGGGCCATCCATTCCCGCGCCAGCACCTGCGTGGACGCGTGCTCCGGCGCCACGCCGCGCTCGATGTGCTGGTGCACTTTGATGAACAGCGCGATCCACTCCTGCGCGTACTTGCCGCTGTTGATGCGCAGGTGACGCATCTCGTCTTCGTTCAGGTATTTCGCATACAGCGCCATCTTGCGTTCGTTGAAGGCCTTGCCCACATAATTGCGGACCTCGTCCGGAATCGGCGAGCGGCGCCGGGCGGCGGCTTCCTGGTCCATCATCATCGTCATGCGCCGCGCGAAGTCGGGATTGGCGGCGGTGTCGCGCTCCAGCGTTTCCATCCAGCGTTGCGCCAGTTGGCCCGCTTCCTCGTTTTCCACCGGCACGCCGCGCGCCATCAGGCCGCGCGCTTCATCCACCATGCCGCGCCAGATGGCGTTGCGGCGCGCGTCCTGCTGCCAGAACGGCAGGCGGCGCAGTTCTTCCGACGTGAAGTACTGCTCGTAGAGTTTCATGTGTTCCAGCGCGTCGAGCCAGTCGTGCAGCGCTGGCGCGTCGTCGCCGTCCATCTGCTGCTGCAGGCGGCTCAGTTGTTCGCGCAGCGTGCTGGCTTGTTTGATCTGCTGGTCCAGCGCGGCGATCTGCTGCGCCACCACGTCCGCAAACGGCGCTTCCTCGCTGGCGAGGAAGGTGGCGATGTCGGCCAGGGACATGCCGAACTTGCGCAAGGCCTGTATCTGGTGCAGCCGTGCGACATCGGTGCCGTTGTAGAGACGATAGCCCGACTCGGCGCGCGCCGATGGCGTCAGCAGCCCGATGCTGTCGTAGTGATGCAGCGCGCGCACCGTCAGCCCGGAGCGCGCCGCCAGTTCGCCGATTTTCAGTACCGATTTATCCATGTACCGGAGTGTAGCCTTAAACGCTGGCCTTGATGAGGCCCAGGCCCGCCGCCGCATCGCCATGCTCGATCCGGCGAAAGCCGAAGTGCGACAGCATGTGCTCCAGCATCTGCGGCGTGAAGGCGCTGAGCGCGTAGTCGAAGGTGATGCTGCTGCCCGGCGCGCAGCAGGCGACATCCTGCAGGATGCGCATGACTTCATCCGGCTTGAGCGCCGCGCTGGCGCCCATCCAGGTCAGGTGGCCGGGGACGCCGGATTGTTGCAGTTGGTCGAGATTGTGCATGAGGTTCTCCGTGAGGTTCATGCAAGGGAGCGTAAAGCCTGACGTAACGTGAGGCTCAAGCGATTTTTAATCTTCGGCGCGCGGATGCAGGCTGGCCCACAGGTGGGCGGCGGCCATGGTGCGGTGCGGGCTGTAGGCGGCCAGGATTTGTTCGGTGCGTTTCATGTCCGGCTTGGCCTCTTCGCCGAGCAGGGTTTGCAGGGCGGCGCGCACCGCCACGTCGCCGTGCAGCGAGCAGTCGGCGTGGCCGTAGCCGCGCAGCAGGCCGTAGTTGACGGTCCACGGGCCGATGCCTTTGACGGCCAGCAGCGCGGCCGAGATGTGTTCGATGCTGTTTGTCGGCGTGACGTCCAGTTGCAATTCGCCGTTGGACACCAGCGTCGCCAGGCGCAGCAGGGTCTCCGCCTTGGCGCGCGAGAATTTGCGGCTGGTGAGATCGTCCATCGACAGTGCCGCCGCGTCCTGCGCGGCCGGGTAGCACCACAAGCCGCTGCTGTGCTGTCGGCCTGCTTGCAAGATGAAGGTGCGGCGCAGGGCGATGGCGAACGACAGGTTGATCTGCTGGCCGATGATGGCCCAGGTCAGCGCCTCGAACACGGTGGCCGATTGCACGATGCGCAGGCCGGGCTGCTTGCGTGCCAGCGCGGCAAACAGTTTGTCCTTTTTCACGAAGGCGCTGAACGCCGCCGGATCGATGCGCAGGCCCAGGATGTTGAGCACCGCTTCGCGCACCTGCTCCTGCGCAGCCTTGGACAACTTGCCGTCGGCGTGCACGGTGATGCTGGCGCTGGTGGGCAGAAACACGACGTCCAGCACCACCGGCACGCCATCCAGCACCACGCCCTTGCGCAGCCTGTCGGCGCCGACTTCCTCCGCGATGCTTTCGGCGTCGCGGCGGTGGAAGACCAGCACGTCGTGCAAGCGATAATCGGCCGGCAGCTCCAGCGTGTAAGGCTTCATGCGGCGCGGGCCTTGAGGCTGAAGCTGGGGCGGAAGCCGGTGACCAGCGCGGTGCCGGCGATGACGATGGCGGCGCCGGCGAAGGTGTACCAGCCGACCGTCTCACCGAGGAACAGCACGCCCCACAGGATGCCGAACAGGGGGCTGAGGAAGGTCACCGTCAGCGCCGACGATGGGCCGACGTCCTGGATCAGGCGGAAGTAGATCAGGTAAGCCACGCCGCTGCACAACACGCCCAGCGCGATCACGGC
The DNA here is from genome assembly GCF_054461335.1 of Duganella paludis. Classification (NCBI taxonomy): domain Bacteria; kingdom Pseudomonadati; phylum Pseudomonadota; class Betaproteobacteria; order Burkholderiales; family Oxalobacteraceae; genus Duganella; species Duganella paludis. The sequence continues at coordinate 1,602,921 of NZ_CM136922.1, read as the reverse complement.
GGCCATGATGCCCATGGTGGGCTCGGACGGCGCCGGGAAGAAGGGCACCACCGGCAGCACCAGCAGCGCCGAGGCCCACATCGAGCCGTGCGCGTTGGCGAACGGCTCGACCGTCTTGGCCTGCTTGGCGTAGTTGCTGGCGATGCCGTAGTTGAAGGAGGCGAACAGCACGGCCGCAATCGCGATACCGGCGCCCGACTTGGAGCTGACATGGTCGAAGCCCACCAGCAGCGCGACGCCCACCGTGCCCAGTGCGAGGCCGATTAGCACCTTGGCGCTGACCATGTGGCGCGACCAGACGGCGGCGATCAGCGTGCCCCACAGCGGCGTGGTGGCGTTCAGCACCGCCAGCAAGGAGGCCGACAGCGTGCGCGCGGCGAACGCGAACATCAGGAAGGGAATCGCGGAGTTGAACAGGCCGAGGATGAGGTAGTGCTTCCAGTGCTGCTTGAGGTCCAGTTTCTTTTGCAGGAATACGCCGATCACGGCCAGGAAGATGGCGGCGAACAGCACGCGGTATTCGATCAGCACCGCAGCACCCAGCACCGGCGCGGCGATGCGCATGAACAGGAAGGAGCCGCCCCAGATGGCGGCGAGAAGGATGAGACGGAGTAGGTTGGCGGTGCTCATGCAGTTTTCCAGTAGGTCGGTGGGCGGCGCTATTGTCCCGCATCGCTGCCGGCGGCGCCAGCCGGTTCTTGCTTTTGAATGCCGGCTACACCGCGCCGTTTTCCACCACGCAGACGGCGGCGCCCGGCGTCGTGGGGGCGGCGGCGTGCGGCACGATCATCTCGGTCGGCACGCCGTTTTTGATGGCGGTCATTTCGGCCAGGATGGAGATGGCGATTTCGGAGGGCGTCTTGCTGCCGATGTACAGGCCTATCGGCCCATGCAGGCGCGCCAGCTGCGCCGGCGTCAGGTCGAATTCCAGCAGCCGCTCGCGGCGCTTGCTGTTGTTCAGGCGCGAGCCGATCGCGCCGACGTAGAACGCCTCCGACTTCAAGGCCTCCATCAGCGCCAGGTCGTCCAGCTTGGGATCGTGCGTCAGCGCGACCACGGCGCTGCGGTGGTCCAGCCGCATGTCGAGCACCACGTCGTCCGGCATCTCGTGCACCAGCTGCACGCCGTCCACATGCCAGCCGGCGCGGTATTCCTCGCGCGGATCGCACACGGTGACGGCATAGTCCATGGCCAGCGCGATCTGCGCCAGGAAGCGCGACAACTGGCCGGCGCCGATGATCAGCAGCCGCCAGCGCGGGCCGTGCAGCGTGACCATGGCCTGCGTGCTGACCTGCATCTGCGCGCCCGGCGTGGCCTTGGACAGTTCCACCTCGCCGCTGTGCAGGTCGAGCCGGCGCTGCACCAGCTCGTGGCGTTCCAGCCGCTCCAGCAGCTCGGCGATGCGGCTGCGTTCGGACAGCGGTTCGATCGACAGTTCAATGGTGCCGCCGCAAGGCAGGCCGAAACGATGGGCCTCATCGGCCGTGATGCCGTAGCTGACGATTTCCGGAATGGTGCGTACGATGCCCTCGTTGCGCACGCGGGCGATCAGGTCGTCCTCGATGCAGCCGCCCGAGACCGAGCCGATCACCGTGCCGTCTTCACAGATGGCCAGCGTGGCGCCGATGGGACGCGGGCTGGAGCCCCAGGTCTTGATGACGGTGATCAGTTCGCAGCGGCGCCCGGAGGCGATCCACGCGGCGCTGGTTTTCAATACTTCGAGGTCGATAGAGTCCATGAATGGAATATACTACGACGATGCCAAACTTGCAGGGAACCGAAATGCCTGAAACACCGGAAAAAGAAGACGATGGCTCGCCCAAATTCGGCCGCCTGCTGATCGTGTTGATTCTCGCCGTGCTGTCCTGCGGCCTGCTGACCTGGGTGATGGCGACCTTCTTCCCGCACTTCCCCAGCTAGATCTTGCAGGCGGCGACCAGCGCGCTGTCGAACGGGCTATCCGGCACGATGTCTTCCGGGTTGAATTTCTCGAACTTGTAATTTTCCACCGGCTCGCCCTTGCCCATGGCTTCCGGGTAGTAGACCTGCGCCAGAAGAGTGCTGGTGTGATCCTCGCACGCGTACAAGTGCAGCATTTTCACCGAGCGATACAGCTTGCCCTCGGGCGTCTTCTGCGGCCGCGCATAGCTTTGCATCGACCACACCTTGCGGGTCTTCTCGGCCTTGATCACGCTGGCCTTGTCGATATAGAACACGCTGCCGCTGCTGCCGCCCACCTTCATCCACTGCGCCGCCTGCGCCCAGCCGGCCGCCAGCGTCAATACGATTGCGATCAGGCCGGACTTGTTCATGGCGCTCTCCTAAGGGACCAGGGGCCGCTTGGCGGCCTGCTTGCTCTTGATTTCGGCGACGGTCTTGTCGATCACGGTCAGGCGGTTCGACACAGTGGGATGGATGGCGGTATAACCATTGAGCACCGAGGCCGGGTATTGCGTCGCCAGGCGCTGCCAGAAGCCGCGCGCGCCGTCGATGCTGTAGCCGGCCCGCGCCACCATGTACAGCGACAGTCGGTCGGCCGCCGCGTCCAAGTCCTGCGGCACCGGCTTCACGCCGGCGGTCCCGATCAGCATCGACAGGTCCGGCCGCACCGCCACCAGGTTGTCGATGATGCTGCCGACCGTGTAGGCCTGCTTGGTGGTGGCCGCGTGGCCCAGCACATTGTGGGCGATCTCCTTGGCCAGCACGTAGGCGACGGCTTCGTCGCTCTGCGCGAAGTTGACCATGCCGCGCGTGATCAACACGCGCTGGCCGTCGGAGTAGGCGTTGATGTTGTCGGAGTTGCCGATGTCGATCTTGAAGGCGCAGGCGCGCGTGACCGGCACCTTGAGCTGCTGGTTGGCGCCGCCGCGCGCCACCGTCAGTTCCAGCGACTGGCTGTTGCTGGCCAGCGGGCCGAGGATGGCGGCGGCCTGGGTTTCGGCGTTGGCGCCGATCGGCAGCACCTTGCCGTTGGCTGCGATCAGCGCGTCGCCCTTGCGCAGGCCGGCGCGCGCGGCGCCGCTGCCCGACAAGACGCTGGCCACTTCCAGCCGTTCGCCGTAGTTCAGCACCGCTTGCGCGGCGTCGACGAATTCGCCGCTGTAGGAGTATTTGTTCTTGGCCGTGAAGCCGAGCAGGTTGCGCGCCTGCGTGCGGCACAGGTCCGCGTTGTTGATCAACAGCGGGCCGGCGATGCGGTACAAGCGGTCCTGCAGGGCCACCATCTGGCTCAGTTGCGCGCGCGCGGCGCTCATCTTGGCGGTGACCACCGGCGGTGCTTCGGTGGTGCTGCTGACCACCGCAGGCGGCGCTTCCGGCGCGGCCGGTTTGGATTGGAACGTCGAACAGCCGGTGACGAGGGCGCCCGCCGCGATCGATGTGACGAGGGATAATGTGCTGAATTTATGCGTCTTGTTCATCCCTGTGCTCCGTCTCCATTTTTTTGGTTAGTGTTTGCCCGTGCTGCCGAAACCGCCGACACCGCGTTCGCTGGTGTCGAATTCTTCCACCACATTGAAACCGACCTGCAGCACCGGCACGATGATCAGCTGCGCCAGGCGTTCCATCGGGTTCAGCGTGAAGGCGCTGTGGCCGCGGTTCCAGGTCGAGATCATCAGTTGGCCCTGATAGTCGGAGTCGATCAAGCCTACCAGATTCCCCAGCACGATGCCGTTTTTGTGTCCCATGCCGCTGCGCGGCAGGATCATGGCGGCGTAGCCGGGATCGGCCACGTGGATCGCCAGGCCGGAGGGAATCAGCACGGTCTGGCCGGCTTCGATCACCATTGGCGCGTCGATGCAGGCGCGCAGGTCGAGGCCCGCCGAACCTGGCGTGGCGTAGGCCGGCAGTTGATCCTTCATGCGCGGGTCGAGAATTTTTACGTCTACGTTTTTCATTTACTTGGCAAAGAGAGAGTGTTGCGAGATCCGTTTCGAGATCTCCGAAATCAGTTGGCGCGCCAGCGTCAGCTTGTCGGCGCGCGGCAAAATGGTGTGGCCGTTTTCATCGAACAGGATGATGGTGTTGTCGTCCTGGCCGAAGGTGTGGTGGCCGATATTCCCTACTAGCAGAGGGATGCCTTTTTTCTCGCGCTTGTCGGCGCCGAACTGCACCAGGTTTTCCGATTCGGCGGCAAAGCCCACGCAGTAAGGATGGCCGGCCAGGTTGGTGCGCGCGGCCACGGTGGCCAGGATGTCCGGATTCTGTTCGAACTTCAGGTCCGGCGCGGTGCCGTTCGGGTTCTTCTTCAGTTTCTGGTCGCTGGCGTTGGCGATGCGCCAGTCGGCCACCGCCGCCACCGCGATGAAGATGTGCTGATGGTCGACATTGGCCAGCACCGCGTCGTACATCTGCTGTGCGCTCTGCACGCTGATGCGCTGCACGCCGAACGGCGCCGGCAGGGCCACCGGGCCGGAGACCAGCATCACTTCGGCGCCGGCTTCGCGCGCGGCGCGCGCCACGGCGTAGCCCATCTTGCCCGAGGACAGATTGGTGATGCCGCGCACCGGGTCGATCGGCTCGAAGGTCGGGCCGGCGGTGATCAGGATGCGTTTGCCGGCCAGGACTTTCGGCTGGAACGAGGCCACCACTTCTTCCAGCAGCTGTTCCGGTTCCAGCATGCGGCCCAGGCCTACTTCGCCGCAGGCCTGGTCGCCGGCGGCGGGGCCGAAGATGACGATGCCGTCGTCGTGCAGCTGCTGCACGTTGCGCTGGGTGGCGGCGTTCTGCCACATCTCCACGTTCATAGCCGGCGCGATCAGCAGCGGCACATGGCGCGGACGCGCCACGCACATGGTCGACAGCAGGTCGTCGCAGGCGCCGTGCGCCAGCTTGCGGATGAAGTCCGTGGAGCAGGGCGCGATGACGATGGCGTCGGCGTCGCGGGTGACGTCGATGTGGGCCATGTTGTTGTTGACGCGCGGGTCCCACTGGTCGGTGTACACCGGGCGGCCCGACAGCGCCTGCATGGTGACGGCCGTGATGAAGTGGGTGGCCGCTTCGGTCATCACCACCTGCACGGTGGCGCCGGCCTTGGTGAAGGCGCGGCACAGTTCCGCCGCTTTGTAGCAGGCGACGCCGCCGGACAGGCCGAGGACGATCTTTTTACCAGTCAGTTCCATCATGATGCTGCTCCGATCTTATTTGTTCACCCGGCGCAGTTCGTCCAGGATGAACAGGCCGGCGCCGATGCAGATGGCCGAATCGGCGACGTTGAACGCCGGGAAGTGGCCGATGCCGGCCCAGTGGAAATCGAGGAAGTCGACCACGTGGCCGTACAGCACGCGGTCGATCACGTTGCCGACCGCGCCGCCCAGCACCAGCGACAGCGCCCACGCGAACATGCGCTGCGCGGCGTGCTTTTTCAGCAGGTAGATGATGAAGATGGCCGCGCCGATGCCGATGGCGGTGAAGAAGTAACGCTGCCAGCCGCCGCTGTTGCTGAGGAAGCTGAAGGCCGCGCCCTTGTTATACGCCAGCACCAGGTTGAAGAACGAGGTGATGAACTTCTCTTCGCCCAGCTGGAAGGTCTTGGTGATGGTGATCTTGGTCAGCTGGTCGATCAGGATAATCAGGGCGGCGATGCCCAGCCAGGGCGTCAGGCTCGCCGAGGATTTGGTCGGGAAGATTTTTTTGGTGGCCATGTGTTGTCAATCATACGCAGCGGTCTCCCCGTCATTCCCGCGTAAGCGGGAATCCATGCTGAGCGTCCGCCATAAGCTCAGCATGGGCTCCCGCTTGCGCGGGAGCGACGGGCTGTATATTAAGCGAACTTGCGTTTTTCGCCCGCACCAAACAGGTTGCTGTAGCAGCGGCCGCACAGGGTCGGGTGGTCCGCGTGGGCGCCGACGTCGGCGCGGTAGTGCCAGCAGCGTTCGCACTTCTCGGCCTTGGAGGCCGCCACGGCAACCGCTTCTTCCTCTTCCGTCGCCACCTCGGTGACCGTGGCCAGCGAGGTGATGAAGATGAACTTCAGGTCATCTTCCAGGCTTGCCAGCACCTTGAACTTCTCGCCGGCGGCCTTGATGCTCAGCTCCGCCTGCAGCGAGGAGCCGATGGCGCCCGAGGTGCGCAGGTCTTCCAGCTGCTTGGTCACATCGGTGCGCACGGTGCGCAGCGCGGTGTACTTGGCCAGCAGGGCGTCGGCATCGGCCAGTTCCGGCAGCTGCCACCAGGTCTGGGTGAAGATGGTTTCGTCGCTGGCTTTCCAGCCTTCGGCGCCGGCGAAGATTTCCCATGCTTCCTCGGCGGTGAAGGACAGCGCCGGCGACATCAGGCGCAGCAGGCTTTGCGTGATGTGCCACAGCGCGGTCTGCGCCGAACGGCGCGAGGCCGAGGTCACGCCGGTGGTGTACAGGCGATCCTTCAGGATGTCCAGGTAGAAGCCGCCCAGGTCTTCCGAGCAGTAGTTCTGCAGCTTGGAGTAGACCGGCTGGAATTCGTACTGCAGGTAGTGCGTTTCGATTTCCTTCTGCAGCGCCGCCATGTTGGCGATGGCGTAGCGGTCGATCTCCAGCAGCTCGGCCACCGGCACCGCGTCCTTGGCCGCGTCGAAGTCCGACAGGTTGGCCAGCAGGAAGCGCAGCGTGTTGCGGATGCGGCGATAGGCTTCGGTCACGCGCTTGAGGATCTCGTCCGAGATCGACAGTTCGCCCGTGTAGTCGGTGGTGGCCACCCACAGGCGCAGCATGTCGGCGCCCAGCTTGTTCCACACGTCTTGCGGCGCGATGGTGTTGCCGATCGACTTGGACATCTTCTTGCCTTCGCCGTCGACCACGAAGCCGTGGGTCAGCAGCGCCTTGTACGGCGGGGCGCCGTTCAGCATCGAAGAGGTCAGCAGCGAGGAGTGGAACCAGCCGCGGTGCTGGTCCGAACCTTCCAGATACAGGTCGGCCGGGAACGCGGATTGCTCCTTGTGCGAGCCGCGCAGCACGGTCTGGTGGGTCGAGCCGGAGTCGAACCAGACGTCCAGCGTGTCCTTGTTCTTGATGTACATCTCGGCTTCGGCGCCGATCAAGTCTTTCAGGTCGAGCGCCTGCCAGGCGTCGATGCCGCCTTTTTCGATCAGCAGCGCCACCTGTTCCAGCAGTTCAGGCGTGCGTGGATGCAGGGCGCCGGTTTCCTTGTGGACCACGAAGGCCATCGGCACGCCCCACTGGCGCTGGCGCGACAGGGTCCAGTCCGGACGGTTGGCGATCATGCCGTGCAGGCGCGCCTTGCCCCAGTCCGGGAAGAAGGCGGTCTGCTCGATGCCGGCCAGCGCCGCTTCGCGCAGCGTGTGGCCGCCGTCCTTCGGCTTCACATCCATGCCGGCGAACCACTGCGAGGTGGCGCGGTAGATGATCGGCGACTTATGGCGCCAGCAGTGCATGTAGCTGTGGTCGAACATCTTCACTTCGAACAGCGCGCCCGCTTCCTTCAGGGCGGCGCAGATCGGCTTGGAGGCTTCCCAGATGGTCATGCCGCCGAACAGCGGCAGGCTGTCGGCGAACTTGCCGTCGCCCAGCACCGGGGTCAGGATGTTCTCGTCCTTCATGCCATGCGCGCGGCAGGAGATAAAGTCGTCCAGGCCGTAGGCCGGGGCCGAGTGGACCACACCGGTGCCGCTTTCGGTGGTCACATATTCGGCCAGGTACATCGGCGACAGGCGGTCGTAGAACGCGTCCGAGGCGTGCAGCGGGTGACGGAAGCTGATGCCGGCCAGCGCCGCGCCATGGCAGGTGGCGATGGTCGTGCCTTCGAGCTTGAAGCGCGCCAGGCTGGACTCCACCAGGTCCTGCGCCAGGATCAGCAGCAAAGGCTGGCCATCGCGCTCGGCTTGCACCAGCGCGTAGATCACTTCAGGATTGACGTTCAGCGCCTGGTTGGACGGGATGGTCCAAGGCGTGGTGGTCCAGATGACGATGAAGCCGTTCTCGGTCGGCAGCTGGTCCAGGCCGAAGGCGGTGGCCAGCTTGTCGAATTCGGCGAACTTAAAGCCGACGTCGATGGCCGGATCGCGCTTGTCCTGGTATTCCACTTCCGCTTCGGCCAGCGCCGACTGGCAGTCGAAGCACCAGTTGACCGGTTTCAGGCCGCGATAGACATAGCCTTTTTCCAGCATCTGGCCGAGGGCGCGCAGTTCGTCGGCCTCGTTCGAGTAGTTCATGGTCAGGTAAGGGTTCTGCCATTCGCCCAGCACGCCCAGGCGGATGAAGTCCTTGCGCTGGCGGTCGACCTGCTCCAGCGCGTAGGCGCGGGCCTTGGTCAGCACGTCGGCGGTCGGCAGGTTCTTGCCGTATTGTTTTTCGATCTGGATCTCGATCGGCATGCCGTGGCAATCCCAGCCCGGCACGTAGGGCGCGTCGTAGCCGGCCATGGTGCGGGCTTTCACCACCATGTCTTTCAGGATCTTGTTGACGGCGTGGCCGATGTGGATGTCGCCGTTGGCGTACGGAGGACCGTCGTGCAGGACGAACTTCGGACGGCCGGCGGCGGCCTTGCGCACGCGCTCATAGATTTTTTTGGTCTGCCATTGCTGGACCCAGTTCGGCTCGCGCTTGGCCATGTCGCCGCGCATCGGGAACGGGGTTTCGGTCATATTGACCGGGTATTTGCTTTCAGGCTTTTTCGAGGATTTGTTATCGGACATAGTGGTCTTCAGTGATTTATTCGGGAATGCTGTGTAGCCGGCGCGCGTAGCTGGTCGCGCGGTCAAATTCGGTCGGTGGCGCGCTTGGCAAAGAAGGCGCGGGCGATGTCGGCGTCGCGGTGGATGGCGGCCGTCAGCGTCGGCAGGTCGATGTATTTTTCCTCGTCGCGTATCTTGCCGAGGAATTCCACGCGCACCTGCTTGCCGTAGCATTGCTGCGCGAAGTCGAACACGTGCACTTCCAGCAGCACGCGGCCGCTGTCGTCGACGGTGGGGCGCACGCCCAGGCTTGCCACGGCCGGCAGCGGCTGTTCGCCAAGGCCGTGCACCTGCACGATGAAAATGCCGGCCAGCGCCGGACGGTGCGGCACGCGCAAATTCAAAGTCGGGAAGCCCAGCGTGCGGCCCAGCTTCTGTCCGTGGACCACGTGGCCGGAAATGGCGTAGGGGTGACCCAGCAGCGCTTCGGCGCGGGTGAAATCGCCTTCGGCCAGCGCGGCGCGCACGGCGGAGGAGGAAATGCGGGTGCTGCCGTTCATCACGGTAGGCAGGGTCTCGACGTGGAAGCCGTATTGTTGGCCGGCTTCCAGCAGCATCTGCACATTGCCGGCGCGGCGCGCGCCGTAGCAGAAGTCGTCGCCGACCATCAGCCATTTCACGTGCAGGCCTTCGACCAGCACTTTTTCGGTGAATTCCTGCGGCGTCAGGGCCGCGAAGGAGGACGAGAAGTGTTCGACGATGACGCGGTCGATGCCGTTGTCGGACAGCGATTGCAGTTTGTCGCGCAGGTTGGCGATGCGGGCCGGGGCCTTGGACAGGTCGCCCGATTTCTGCGCGAAGAATTCGCGCGGATGCGGTTCGAAGGTCATCACGGCCGCTTCCAGGCCCAGGCGGTCGGCGGCGGTGCGCACGCGGGCCAGCAATGCCTGGTGGCCAAGGTGGACGCCGTCGAAATTACCGATCGTGAGCGCGCACGGCGCACGCGCCGCTGCATTGGGAAGACCTCGAAATACCTTCATGGGAATCTGGGGAAAGCTATCGCAAATAGGGGATTATACGGGCAGATCCCTCGAAGCGAAAAAAAAGCGCTGCCGGCGGGGCCGGACAGCGCTTTGCGCACCTACTGCCCGTATTACATTGGGCGGTTGATGTTCAGGGTCCAGTAGCGGGCCAGGTCGGCGGTGCCGTCGGTGCCCTTGACCGATTTCAGGGTGGTCAGCGCGGCGGCTTTCTTGCCGGCGACGTTCTGCGCCACGCCGTAGTGCAGCTTGATCGCTTCAGGATTGCGGCCGGTGCCCAGCTTGACAGCCTGGTCCAGCAGCGGCAGACCCTTGTCTGCCTTGCCTGCCGATACCAGGGCGTAGCCCAGGTTGGCCAGGGCGTCGGCGTCCTTGGCTTTCTCGGCTTCCGCTTGGGCGGTGGCCAGCTTGGCGTCGAACTCGGTCTGGGTCTTGTCGGCCAGGTCTTTCAGACGCTGGTGACGGGCGGCGTCGGAACCGGTGCCCAGCGCGCCTTTCTTGTAACCCTGGTCGATGATCTTGATGGCTTCAGCAGGATTGCCTGCTTGCAGGGCCAGCTGGCTCATTTCCATGTATTCGGCCGGCTTGGTCAGCAGGCCGTTGGCCAGGCGCAGGCGCAGCACGTCCAGCGACAGCGACGACGAGAAGCCTGGCTTGCCGGTCACGCGGTTCAGCAGGTCGGTCCAGTAGCTGGCCTTAGGATAGGAGCCGGCCAGTTTTTCCAGGGTCTGCACGTAGCCGACCTTGTCGTTCTGTTTCAGCTGGATGTTGGCCAGCATGCCCAGTTGGCTCTCGGTCAGATTCTTCGAGGTCTGCAGTTCTTTGGCCGCTTCGGCGTATTTGCCGGAGGTGTAGTAGATCTGGATCAGGTACTCGCGCGCCTGGGTGTTGCCTGGGTTGTCTTTCAGCACGCGCTGGAAGGCGCCGATGGCTTTTGGATAGTCCTTGGCGCGGTAGTAGATGCCGGCCAGGGCTTCAGCGAATTTTGGGGCTTCGGCAGCGGACAGCTTGCCGGAGTTCAGCACCGATTCAAAGGCCTTGGCGGCGGCGTCGTTGTCGCCTGCGGCAGCTGCGGCCGATGCGCGGGTGCGCTCGATCAAATAGGTTTCGTTGGCAGTTTTGCCGCCGACGGAGTCGGTTTCTTTCAGTTTAGCCAGCGCTTCTTTGTTCTTGCCGGCTGCGGCCAGTTTCTGTGCTTCTTGCAGCGGTTTGCCGATTTCAGCGCGCACCGACTCGGCGGCGTAGGCAACCGACGTCAGGCCGGTCAGGGGGGCTGCTGCGGTAAAACCAATAGCGGCCATTACCAGGCCGAGATGAGCGAGACGAAACTTGGTCATGGGTGAGTTTTCTTTCATCATAAAAACGAAAATAGGCAGGAATGGTCCTGCCTATTATTGTACATGGGACGTTTTATTGGAACTGTTCGTTACCGACCAGACCAATCTTGGTCACGCCCAGGCGTTGAGCCGAAGCCATCACGCCTGCTACGACTTTGTACGACACCAGCTTGTTCGGACGCAGATGCACTTCCGGCTGATCAGCTTGCGCTGCGACATCGGTCAGTTTCGCTTCCAGGGTGCCACGGTCAGCAACGACCACGTTATCCCACAGAATCGTACCGTCGAAGTCGACGTCAATCGTAATGACCACTGGTTCCTTGGTTGGCGGCGGCGGGGTGCCGACCGGCATGTTCAGGTTGACCGAGTGGTTGGCCTTAGGAATCGTAATGATCATCATGATAATCAGCACCAGCATCACGTCGATGAGGGGCGTCATATTCATTTCCATCATTGGTTCCGGATCCGCGCCTGCGGATGGAGAGCCGACACTCATACTCATGAATATTTCCTTTTTAGAAGGGCAGGCCTGAGCTACAGGCCTGCGATGCACTGTGGGAATTAACCCTTATCAGGCGGTTCGGTGATGAAGCCGACCTTCTGAATACCAGCACGCTGGGTAGTGTAAATAACCTTGCCGATGGATTCGTACTTGGTTTCTTGGTCACCACGTACGTGTACTTCCGGCTGAGGCAATTTAACAGCTTCCACCTTCAGATTGTCGAACAGTTCGTTCGCATCGCGCATCTTCCGTTGATTCCAGTAGATGTCGCCATCTTTGCTCACGACAATGTTCACGTCTTCCGGCTTGGTCTGGATAACCTGGTTGGTTTCTTCTGGCAGCTGGATCTTGATCAGCTTCAGAACAACCGGGCTCGTGATCAGGAAGATAATCAGCAGAACCAACATGATGTCCACGAGGGGCGTCGTGTTGATTTCTGACATGACTTGATCTTCGTCTCCGCTATCGGAGCCTACGGACATGGACATGGTTAATTACCCGACTTTTTTCGAGCCAGTTGCGGTCGACATTGCGCCCGAAATCAGCACCGAGTGAACGTCAGCCGAGAAAGCACGTACGTCTTCCATTGCCGACTTGTTACGACGCACCAGCCAGTTGTAACCCAGAACGGCTGGAACTGCCACGAACAGACCGAACGCGGTCATGATCAGCGCTTCACCGACTGGACCTGCTACTTTGTCGATCGATGCGTTACCCGACATGCCGATGGCGATCAGTGCATTGTAAATACCCCAAACGGTACCGAACAGACCGATGAACGGCGAGGTCGAACCCACGGTTGCCAGGAACGACAGGCCGTCTTGCAGACGCGACTGGACTTTGTCCACAGCGCGCTGGATCGACATGGTGACCCAGGTCGACAGGTCGATTTGTTCCAGCAGGGCGCCGTCGTGGTGCTGGGTAGCCTTGGTGCCGGTTTCAGCGATGAAGCGGAATGGCGAGCCTTCGGTCAGGGTAGCCGAACCACCAGCGATCGACGAAGCTTTCCAGAACTTGGCCGAAGTTTCTTTCGACTGTTTGAAGATCTTGGCTTGGTCGATCAGTTTGGTGATGATGATGTACCACGAACCCATCGACATCAGCGACAGGATGATCAGGGTAGCGCGCGACACGAAACCTGCGTCCCACACAGCGCTGAAGCCGTATGGATTTTCCACTTCTTCAGCTTTACCGTGGGCTGCTGGAGCTGCAGCGTCGGCTGCTGGTGCTGCTGCCGCATCCGCTGCTGGCGCTGGCGCTGCTGCTGCATCTGCTGCTGGAGCCGAAGCGGCTGCCGAGGCTGGCTCTTGCGCGAAGGCAGGGGCGCTCACCAGGGCGGTTGCTGCGGTCACCGAGAACAGCACAGCGGCCAGTACAGCGGACAAACGGGTATTCTTAAACATGCTTCCTCCAAATTAATAAAATAATCAGATCGCTGGCGTAATGACAACGAAAACTACGTGTGAGACGTTGGTCTGTCTCGGTTTTACTCCAGCGTCCAGACGTATTGCATCTGCTGCCAGCCTTCTTGTGGAACGCCGTCCACGGTTGCCGGTTTGAAACGGCACTTCGTGATACCAGCGACCGCAGCTTTATCCAGATCCCTAAAGCCACTCGATTTCACAACCTTCGAATCTGCCACGCGACCGTCAGCTGCGATGAGGAACGACAGCTGAACCGTACCGGTTTCTTCGTTACGCAGCGACGACTTTGGCCATTCCGGCTTGGCGCAAGTGCCGAAGTCAACAACTGCTGCAGTACGAACACCGGTTTTCGCTGGACCAGGTGGCGCTGCCGGTGGTGCTGGCGGTGCTTTCTGGATCTCGGTAGTGGCCGGCTTCACGTTGGTCGCATTCGCGATCGTGTTGTTAGGCGGCGGCGGTTGCTGCACGTTCACCTCAACTGGCGGGATGAATGGTGGCGGTGGAGCCTTCATCTCTGGCGGAGGTGGCGGTGGTGGGAGCTCTTTCGGTGGAGGAGGTTTCACCTCCTCGATGATCTTGGTCTCCACTGGTGCGATCATCTTGTGCACCAGTCGCGTTCCCAAGCCCGTCACGATCCCATAAGCAACCAGGACGTGCAACAAAACGACAATCGTAATGCCTGTAAAGTTCTTCCCGGTGCTTTTCTCGTTGTGCGTGAAATTCATGCCTGCTTTCTCCAATACCAACTCTCTTTGGTGCTACTTAAACCCCAAAATGGCGACACAAAACAACAGCCGCATCCGGGACGTCGGCGAATTATACATACGAATTCTTGATTTTACATAGAATTTTCATCCCTAAAACCGGTTAAATTTCATAGGGTTTTCCTATATGGTAGCGCTCCCTTTGCACCGTTCTGGCTCAATATGCAAGAACCTGCGGCGCAATTTTGTGCGGGAACGCACCATGACGTTACTTAGTTTTCCCTTAAGGCCAAAAACGGAATATTGTGCTGGTAATTTTACTACTCACAATTGATAATTTGGCCGCTAAAGTTTCTTTCGTGAAATTCTTGCGAGGGCTTCTATACAAGTAGTCGTAGAAATTTATTGACTTCCCGCCCGCGCCGTGCCTTCCGCAAAAAAAACCGGGAGCAGCGCGCCGTCGCTACCCCCGGTTTGATGCTTGCAAGAGCCGTGCCTGAGTTCGCACCCCGGCGAACTGCTCTATATATATGTCGGTTCAGAAGGTGCGGCCGCGTTTCTCCCGCTTCACTTCCAGGGTGCTGACCACCTCGCCGCCCGGCCCCACCGTCTCCAGGTGCACATCGAAGCCCCACAGCCGGGCCACGTGCTTGAGCACCTCGCCGGCCTGCTGGTTGAGCGGGCGCCGTTGGAACTGGCTGTGGCGCAGGGTCAGCGCGCGGTCGTCCTGGGTGTTAACCGACCACACCTGGATGTTGGGCTCGCGGTTGCCGAGGTTGTACTGCTCGGCCAGCTGGTGGCGCACATAGCGGTAGCCCAGGTTGTCGTGGATGGCCGAGACGCTGAGCTTCTCGTTGTCGTCGTCGTCCAGCACGGCGAAGAAGTGGAACTCGCGGATCAGCTTGGGCGAAAGGTATTGGGCGATGAAGCTTTCGTCTTTGAAATTGCGCATGGCGAAATCCAGCGTCTTACGCCAGTCGCTGCCGGCGATGTCGGGGAACCATTCGCGGTCCTCGTCGGTCGGGTGTTCGCAGATGCGGCGGATGTCGGTCATCATGGCGAAGCCCAGCGCGTAGGGATTGATGCCGCTGTAATAGGGGCTGTTGACGGGCGGCTGGTAGACCACGTTGGTGTGGCTCTTCAAGAACTCCATCATGAAGCCGTCGGCGATCACGCCCTCATCGTACAACTGGTTGAGGATGGTGTAGTGCCAGAAGGTGGCCCAGCCCTCGTTCATCACCTGGGTCTGGCGCTGCGGGTAGAAGTACTGGGAAATCTTGCGCACGATGCGCACCATCTCGCGCTGCCACGGCTCCAGCAGCGGCGCGTACTTCTCGATGAAGTACAGCAGGTTCTCCTCCGGCTCGGGCGGGAAGCGCTTGACGACGCGGTTGACTTCCTCTTCCTCGCGCCGTGGCAGGGTGCGCCACAGTTCGTTGATCTGCGACTGCACGTAGGCTTCGCGCTCCTTCTGCCGCGCACGTTCCTGCGCCAGCGACAGCTTGGCAGGCCGCTTGTAGCGGTCGACGCCGTAGTTCTGGATGGCGTGGCAGGAATCGAGCAGGGTTTCCACCGCGTCGATGCCGTGGCGCTGCTCGCACTCGGCGATGTAGTTCTTGGCGAACACCATGTAGTCGACGATAGCGTCGGCGTCGGTCCAGGTGCGGAACAGGTAGTTACCCTTGAAGAAGGAGTTGTGGCCATACGCCGCGTGCGCGATCACCAGCGACTGCATGGTCAGGCTGTTCTCCTCCATTAAATAGGCGATGCAGGGATTGGAGTTGATGACGATCTCGTAGGCCAGGCCCATCTGCCCGCGCTTGTAGCCCTTCTCGGTGCTCAGGAAGTGCTTGCCGAAGGACCAGTGGTTGTACGACACCGGCATGCCGACCGAGGTGTAGGCGTCCATCATCTGCTCGGCGGTGATGATCTCCAGCTGGTTGGGATAGGTATCAAGCCCGAAGCCTTCGGCGACGCGGCGGATTTCCTGGTGTATCTGCTCGATCAGCTCGAACGTCCATTCGGACTGCTCCGGCAGGGCGTTCGGGTGCTTGGGCTTGGGCGTCATATCATTCATGATTATTTCGGCTGCTTCTTGAACAGTTCACGGAAGACCGGATAGATATCAGCCGGCGTGACGATTTTCTGCATGGCGAAATGCGGGTGGTGATCGGGCACCTGCGAATACTGCTCCCATAGATTTTGCGGCGGACCGTCGGTGATCTCGACGTAGGTGTAGTACTGCACCTTGGGCATGATGGTGTTGACCAGCAGCTGGCGGCACAGCACCGAGTCGTTGTCCCAGTTGTCGCCGTCCGAGGCCTGGGCCACGTAGGAGTTCCAGGCGCCGGCGCCGTAGCGCTCGTCGATCACCTTGTCCAGCAGGTGCAGGGCCGAGGACACCACCGTGCCGCCCGATTCGCGCGAGTGGAAGAATTCCTCCTCGTCGACTTCGGCAGCCGCCGTGTGGTGGCGGATGAAGACCACTTCGATCTTGTCGTACACGCGCTTGAGGAACAGGTACAGCAAAATGAAGAAACGCTTGGCGGTGTCCTTGCGGGTTTCGTCCATGGAGCCGGAGACGTCCATGATGCAGAACATCACGGCCTGGGTCATCGGCTTGGGCACCTTGACGCGGTTGGTGTAGCGCAGGTCGAACGGGTCGATGAAGGGGATGGCCAGCAGGCGCGTGTGCAGGTGGTGGATCAGCTTTTTCAGCTCGACCACGCGCAGGTCCTGCAGCGGCACGCCTTCCAGCAGCAGTTCTTCCAGTTCGCGCTCGGCTTCGATGACGCGCTTGCGCGAGTTGCCGCCGACGGCGATGCGCCGGCCCAGTGCGCCGCGCAGCGAACGCAGCACGTGGATGTTGGACGGCGTGCCCGACATATTGTAGCCGGCGCGCTGGTTCTTGAAATCGGTGGTGGCGGTGAGCTGGGTCTTGACCAGGTTGGGCAGTTCCAGGTCTTCGAAGAAGTAGTTCATGAATTCTTCGCGCGAGAGCTCGAAGATGAAATCGTCCTCGGTCAGCTGGTCGCTGTTGCCAGCTTTGCCGCGTCCGGAGCCGGCGCCGCCCTTGGGACGGTTGATCTGGTCGCCCTTCAGGTATTCCTGGTTGCCCGGATTGACCACTTCCCAGATGCCGCCATGGGCATGGCCGAACGAGGGCTCGCTCACATCCTTGACCGGGATGGAGACTTTTTCGCCGTTTTCAACGTCGGTGATGGAACGTCCTTTGATGGCGCGTCCCACCGCGTCCTTGATCTGGGCCTTGTAGCGTCGCAAGAACCGCTCGCGGTTGACCGCGGACTTGTTCTTGCCTTGCAAACGACGGTCGATGAGGTAAGTCAAAAGATGCCTCCTGCTGCTATTGGTCGGCGCCGCGCCGCCCGTGCACAGGCGGCGCGCAGATACTGCTTAGGACGACTTCCTCACGCGCAGATACCATTCGCACAGCAAGCGCACCTGCTTGGCCGTGTAGCCTTTCTCCACCATGCGCGCGACGAAGTCGGCGTGCTTGTTGGCGTCTTCCGCGCTGGCCTTGGCGTTGAACGAAATAACCGGCAGCAGTTCTTCCGTATTCGAGAACATTTTTTTCTCGATCACCGTGCGGAATTTCTCGTAGCTGGTCCACGCCGGGTTCTTGCCCCCATTATTAGCGCGCGCCCGCAGCCCGAAGTTGACAATCTCGTTGCGGAAGTCCTTGGGGTTCGAAATCCCGGCCGGCTTCTCGATCTTCTCCAGCTCGTTGTTCAGCGACTCGCGGTCGAAGCTTTCGCCGGTATCGGGATCGCGGTATTCCTGGTCCTGGATCCAGAAGTCGGCAAAGGTCACGTAGCGGTCGAAGATGTTCTGGCCGTACTCGGAATACGATTCCAGGTAAGCGGTCTGGATTTCCTTGCCGATGAATTCGACGTAGCGCTGCGCCAGGTGCTCCTTGATATACGAGAAGTACTTCTGTTCCAGCTCGGGCGGGAACTGCTCGCGTTCGACCTGCTGCTCCAGCACGTACAGCAGGTGCACCGGATTGGCCGCCACTTCCGAATTGTCGAAGTTGAAGACCTTGGACAGGATCTTGAAGGCGAAGCGCGTCGACAGCCCGTTCATGCCTTCGTCCACGCCGGCATAGTCCACGTACTCGTGCAGCGACTTGGCTTTCGGATCGGTGTCCTTGAGGTTCTCGCCGTCGTACACCAGCATCTTGCTGTAGATGCTGGAATTTTCCGGATCTTTCAGGCGCGACAGGATGGCGAACTGCGACATCATGCGCAGCGTGCCGGGCGCGCACGGCGCTTTCGACAGCGAGGAGTTGGCCAGCAGCTTGTCGTAGATCTTGATCTCGTCCGCCACCCGCAGGCAGTACGGCACTTTGACGATGTAGATCCGGTCCAGGAATGCTTCGTTGTTGCGGTTGTTCTTGAAAGTCTTCCACTCCGACTCGTTCGAGTGCGCCAGGATGATGCCGTCGAACGGAATCGCGCCGAAGCCCTCGGTGCCCTTGTAGTTGCCTTCCTGGG
This sequence comes from Duganella paludis, assembly GCF_054461335.1. NCBI lineage: Bacteria > Pseudomonadati > Pseudomonadota > Betaproteobacteria > Burkholderiales > Oxalobacteraceae > Duganella > Duganella paludis. The sequence continues at coordinate 1,584,792 of NZ_CM136922.1, read as the reverse complement.
TGGCGGTCAGCAGCGGGTGTAGCACCTTGATCGGCGCCTTGAACATCTCGACGAATTCCATCAGGCCCTGGTTGGCCAGGCACAGGCCGCCCGAGTAGCTGTAGGCGTCCGGATCGTCCTGCGAATAATCTTCCAGCTTGCGGATATCGACCTTACCCACCAGCGAGGAAATATCCTGGTTGTTCTCGTCGCCCGGCTCGGTCTTGGAAATGGCGACCTGCTTGAGCACCGAAGGGTAGCGCCTGACTACGCGGAACTGATTGATGTCGCCGTTGAACTCGTGCAGGCGCTTGACCGCCCATGGGCTGGGGATGTTGCGCAGGTAGCGGCGCGGGATGCCGTAGTCTTCTTCCAGCAGCACGCCGTCCTCTTCCTCGTTGAACAGGCCGAGCGGCGATTCGTTGACCGGCGAGCCCTTCAGGCAATAGAAGGGCACGTGTTCCATCAGGGACTTGAGTTTTTCGGCGATCGACGATTTACCGCCGCCCACCGGGCCCAGCAGGTAAAGGATCTGCTTGCGTTCTTCCAGGCCCTGCGCGGCGTGGCGGAAGTAGGCCACTACCTGCTCGATCACTTCCTCGGTGCCATAGAATTCGCGGAATGCCGGATAAATCTTGATGACCTTGTTAGCGAAGATGCGCGACAGCCGGGTATCGTTGCGGGTATCGACCAGGGTGGGCTCGCCGATGGCGGCCAGCATGCGCTCGGGGGCGCTGGCGTAGGTGAGTCGATCTTTTTTGCAAAGGTCGAGATATTCCTTCATGGACATCTCTTCTTCTTTGGTCCGTTCGTACCGTGCGGCGTAGTTGTCAAAAATGGTCATTTGAATGTCCTTTGATGATGGAAACTTGCTTGTCACGGGTCACCGGCAGTTCGCCTGCCCTGGCCCTGGTTCGTATCAATCCTTTCAGTCTTATTTTTCTTGTGACCAGCTTCCCTTTGGCGGCGCGGATTGCCCGCGCCTTTGAGCTGGCTTTATGGCCGGATGACGGCTTTTATGTGTTGGTCGTAACGCTTCTTACGTCTATGAAATTGATTATTGCGCTATTGGTGAAGGAAGTCAAAAGTTATGTCGTCATATCTTTAATACCCTTTTGTAACGGCCTGATTCAAAAGAAAAATATCGAATTCGCCATGACGTTTTTCGCGCGTTTTCCTAGCGTTTCGCACCACAGTATCATGCCTTTGAAAGATGTGCAGACACACTAAACGCCGCATGCGATAAGATGCCCTTATTAAGCAACCATGTAACAGGAATAAATCAAATGTTGAACGAACAATTGCGCCGCGTGTTGGAACAGATGCCGAAAGCTGAACTGCACATCCACATCGAGGGCTCGCTGGAACCCGAACTGATCTTCGCGCTGGCCGAACGCAACGGCGTCAAGCTGGCCTATGGCTCGGTGGAGGAACTGCGCGCTGCGTATGCTTTCACCGACCTGCAATCTTTTCTCGACATCTATTACGCGGGGGCCAGTGTGCTGTTGCAGGAGCAGGATTTCTACGACATGACCATGGCCTACCTCAAGCGAGCCGAGCAGGACAATGTGCGCCACACGGAAATCTTCTTCGATCCGCAGACGCACACCGCGCGCGGCGTCGACATCAAGGTGGTGATCGATGGCATTTACCGCGCGTGCCAGGACAGCCCGGTCAGCGCCACGCTGATTCTGTGCTTCCTGCGCCATCTGTCGGAGGCGGATGCGATTGCCACGCTGGAAGCGGCGCTGCCGTATCGCGACAAGTTCATCGGCGTGGGCCTGGATTCGTCGGAAGTGGGCAACCCGCCGGAGAAGTTTGCGCGCGTGTTCGCGCAGTGTCGCGAGCTGGGCTTGCACCTGGTGGCGCATGCGGGCGAGGAGGGACCGCCGGCGTACATTTACACCGCGCTTGATACGCTGAAGGTGGAGCGCATCGACCACGGCGTGCGCTGCCTAGAAGACAAGGCGCTGACCGAACGCCTGGCGCGCGAACAGATGGCGCTGACGGTGTGCCCGCTGTCCAACATCAAGCTGTGCGTGTTCGACAAGATGGAGCAGCACAATATTCTGGAGTTGCTGGATGCGGGCATTGTGGCGACCGTCAATTCGGACGACCCGGCTTACTTTGGCGGCTACATGAACGACAACTTCATCGCCACCTTCGAGGCGCTGCCGCTGGGCTTGTCGCACGCGCAGCGCCTGGCGCGCAACGGCTTCAGCGCGGCCTTCCTGCCGGCCGAGCAAAAGCAGAAATACCTCGACGAAGTGGATGCCTTCTTCTCCAAGATCTAAATGTTCAAACTCGCCTTGAAAATGACGGCACGCGATTGGCGTGCCGGCCAGTTGCGCTTTCTGCTGATCGCGCTGACGGTGGCCGTGGCCGCCTTGTCCGCCACCGGCTTCTTCATCGACCGCCTGCGCAGCGGGCTCGATCGTGACGCCCACCAGCTGCTTGGCGCCGATGTCGTCGCCAGCGCCGACCTGCCGGTACGCGCCGAGTGGCGCGCGCAGGCGCTGCAGCGCGGCCTGACCGTCACCGACACCATCAGCTTCCCCAGCATGGCCCAAGCGGGCGAGGGCGAGGATTCATCTTCCGTGCTGGCGGCCCTGAAAGCGGTCGGCCCCGGCTACCCGCTGCGCGGCAAAGTCAAAACCACCACCGACGCCGCCCAGGCCGAACAAAGCATCGGCACGCCCGCCGCCGAGGTGCCGGCCCCCGGCACCGCGTGGGTCGAGCCCGGCTTGCTGGGCAGCCTGAAAACCCAGGTCGGCCAGCAGATCCAGCTGGGCGACAAGAAATTCACCATCACCCGCCTGATCGCCGCCGAGCCGGATCGCGGCGCCAACTTCCTGGCCTTCGCGCCGCGCGTGATGTTCGCGCTGGAAGACCTGGAGGCGACCAATTTGATCCAGCCCGGTTCGCGCGTGAATTACCGCATGCTGGTCGGCGCGCCGCCGTCGCTGAAGAACGGTGCCCAGGCCGCCAAGGCCTACGAGGAGTGGCTGAAGACCGACATCAAGAACAACAACACCAAGGGCGTGCGCGTGGAGTCGCTGGACGGCCGTCCGGAAATGCAAACCACGCTGGAACGTGCCGACCGCTTCCTGTCGCTGGTCGGCCTGCTGTCGGCCATGCTGGCGGCCGTCGCCGTGGCCATGGCCGCGCGCCGCTTCATGCAGCGCCACCTGGACGCCTGCGCCATGCTGCGCTGCCTGGGCCTGACGCAGAACCAGGTCACCACCATGTACCTGATCGAATTCCTGCTGGTCGGCCTGCTGGGTAGCGCCATGGGTGTGGCGGTCGGCTTCGGCGGCCACTACGTGCTGCTGGAAGTGCTGGGCGCGCTGGTGTCGAGCGAACTGCCGGCGCCGACCATCTACCCGGCGCTGCAGGGCCTGGCCATCGGCATCCTGCTGCTGGCCGCGTTTGCGCTGCCGCCCATCCTGCAACTGCGCAAGGTGCCGCACAACCGCGTGATCCGCCGCGAGCAGGATGCGCCGCAGGTCGGCGCGCTGGCCACCTACGGCTTCGGCATGGGCGGCTTTACCGCGCTGCTGCTGTGGCAGGCGGGCGACCCGATGATGGCGCTGTACACGGCGCTCGGTTTCTTTGGTGCGTTTGCGCTGTTCGGCCTGGTCGGCTGGCTGGGCTTGAAGTCGCTGCGCTCCCTGCGCGGCGCCATCGACCATCAAAGCTGGCGCTTCGCCATCACCTCGCTGCAGCGCCGGCCCGGCGCCACCATCGTGCAGATCGTCTCGCTGGCGCTTGGCATGATGGCGCTGCTGGTGCTGACCGTGGTGCGCGGCGACCTGATGACGGCCTGGCGCAACGCCACCCCGGCCGATGCGCCGAACCGCTTCATCATCAATATCCAGCCGGAGCAGCGCGCCGAACTGGCGCAGCGCCTGCAGGCGGCGGGCGTGAGCTACGCGCCGCAGTATCCGATGATCCGTGGCCGCCTGATCCAGGTGAACGGCAAGCCGGTCACCGCCGAAACCTACACCGAGGATCGCGCGCGCGGCCTGGCCGACCGTGAGTTCAACCTGTCCACCATGGCGCAGATGCAGGTCGAGAACAAGATCGTCGACGGCAAGTGGTTCGAGGACAAGCCCGGCGCGCCGGAAGTGTCGGTGGAGGAGGGCATCGCCAAGACGCTGCGCTGGAAGTTGGGCGACAAGCTGCGCTTCGACATCGCCGGCACGCCGGTGGACGTGACCATCACCAGCATCCGCAAGCTCGATTGGGGCTCGATGCGGGTGAACTTCTTCGCCATCATCAACCCGGCGGCGATGACGGAGATTTCGCAAAGCTGGATCACCGCCTTCCACCTGCCGCAGGGCCAGGGTGCGGTGATGAACGGCCTGACGCGCGATTTCCCCAATCTGACCATCGTCGACGTCGGCGGCATCCTGCGCCAGGTGCAAGCGGTGCTGGACCAGGTGATCACGGCGGTGGAGTTCCTGTTCGTCTTCACGCTGGCCTCCGGCGTGCTGGTGCTGTACGCGGCCTTGATGGGATCGCAGGATGAACGCACACGCGAGGCCGGCCTGCTGCGCGCGCTGGGTGCGACCCGCAAGCAGCTGTCGCAGGCGCAGTTGATCGAGTTCTCTTTGGTCGGCGCGCTGTCGGGCGTGCTGGCGGCCAGCGGCGCGGCCGCCATGGGCTGGGCGCTGGCCACCTACCAGTTCAAGTTCGCCTGGAGCTTCAGTCCGATGGTGTGGCTGGTGGGCCTGGTGGCGGGCGCGCTGTGCGCCATCGCCGGCGGCTGGCTGGGCCTGCGCAACGTGCTGCGCCAGCCGCCGCTGCAAACCCTGCGCGAAGCCTAAGCCGCGATCACCTGCGGCTGCATCTCCTGCAGGAATTGTGAATAGGTGTACGGCCGTTGGTCGAAGTAGTGGGCCGGCAGGTCGAACAGCGCCCAGTAGTAAGTCTCCTTGCCCTGGCAGATGCGCGGCGCCGCGCAGTAGCGGTGCCAGTTCTCGTGCATGCTGCTGGTGTACATGCCGTCGCCGAAGGGATCGCTGAAGAAGGTCAGCACGCGCCGCTCCAGCAGCGCGTGCAGCAGCGAGCGCGGGGCGTCGCTGTCGCGGGCGATTTCGTATTGCGCGTACATGCTTTTCTCCGTTTCGATCACCATCAGCGTGGCTTTGCCGTGCTGGTCGAGGAACAGGATGCCGGTCGGATTCGGGAAGATGTAGTGCTCGACGAAGCCCAGCGTGCGCTTGAGCTCCCGCACCACTTCGGCCAGCGCCGGATCGCACAGGAAGCGGTAGTCGTGCAGCGCCACCATTTCGCGCAGCGTGTCGGAGCCGTGGTCGAAATAGGTTTCCTGCAGCGCCGCCACTTCCATTTCCAGCAGGTCCAGCGCATGTTCGTCGCTCTTCTTGATGTAGCGGTCGATCAGGCCGCGGTTGAAGGCGGTGACGGCGATCTTTTCATCGGCCGCGCCGGTGAACAGGATCTTCTTGCAGGGCAGGTGCGCCACCGCCGCGCAGAATTCCAGCCCGTTCATCTGCGGCATCGAGTAATCCACCACCAGCACCGACGGCGTGGCGAAGCGCTGCCGCTGCTCGGCGATGCGGTAGATGCGCTCCAGGTCCAGCGCCACGTTGCACTGGTCGGCCGGCAGGTTCTGCATGTCGAAGTTGACGTGCAGTGGCACGCCGTTGGCGGCGCCATCGGGCACGCTGTTGCGCAGCCAGTGCAGCGCCTCGGTGGTGTCGTGGAAGGTCTTGTTGGCCAGCGTGTGATCGAGCTGGAACGACAGGCTGCGCAGGAAGGAGTCGCTGTCGTCAACCAGTACGGTCAGCGTGGGATGGGCATAGACAGGTAGATGCATGGTTCACCTCGCGGGAAATTCCAGGACGAAGATGGCGTAGGCGCTCTCGCGCGAGACGCAACGGATGTTCGCACCCCAGGCATCCATGATTTCACGGCACAGCGCGAGTCCGATGCCGGCGCCGTTGTGCGGCGGATGCGAGTAGAAACGGTGGAAGATCAGCGACATCTGCTGCGCCGCGATGCCGCAGCCGGTGTCGATGAACAGCAGGCGCGGCGGCTGGTGCTTGCCGTCGATGACGATGCGCACGCGGCCCTTGCCGGCGCGCTGCACGGCGCGCAACGCGTTGCGCATCAGGTTGAGCAGCACCACCACGGCCAGCTCGGTCTGACCGGCGAACTGGAAATTGTCGCGCATTTCAAGGCGTACCATTTTTTGCTGCTTCTGCGTGGCGAAGGGATAGCGCTTGAGCACGGCCTCCACCACGCCTTCCATCGACACGGTTTCCACCGGGTTGAGGTTTTGCCGCACCGCCGTGGCGCTCAGCAGGAACAGGTCGATCATGTGGTTCATGTGGCGTACCTCGAACTGGATGCGCGCCAGCGCGTCGGTCATGCTGGCGCGGTCGTCCTTGCTGTGCAGCTGCGCTCCCCCCATCAGGCGCAGCAACCCGCGCACATTGGCGTCCACGCTGGTGAGCGGCGTGCGCAGCTCGTGCGCCACCGTGGCCAGGCCGGCACCCATGCCGGCCAGCTTTTCCTGCGCCAGTACATGGCGGCTGATCTTGGCGGCCGATAGCGCAGCGATGGTGAACCAGTGGATCGGCACCTGCTGCAGCACCGCGCTGCTGAGCAGCATGTCGCCCGCGCCCAGCGCCGTCGCCGCCGCGCAGGCCAGCGCCGTGCCGATGGCGTAGGCGCGCAGCGCCAGTCCGGTGTCGAAATGGAATAGCACCACCAGGCCGATCAGCAGCGACTCGCTCCACACGCCGGAGGCGTGGTTCATCAGGAACATGAAGGTGAAGAAGAACGGAAAAATATAGCTGAGCGTGACCAGCAGGTAGAGGTCGAGCATCGGCCGGCTGAACTGGCGCGCGAACAGGCCCATGGCGCACAGCAGGATGCCGAGCATGCGCAGCGGCAGCGACTCGTACTCCTGCGGGAAGAAGTGCTGCCAGATCACGTAATACAGCGGCATGCCCACCGTGCCGATGCACGCCAGTAGCAGCACGCGCACGGTCGCGTGGTCTTCGCGGCCGTGGTAAAGCAGCAGCGACTGGAGCAGCCGCTGCGTTCCGCGCTTCCAGTGTTCGTGCAGGGAGGGCCTCATGATGGCTTTTGATTTTTATCAAGCAGCAATCATCGCCCTAATTTGTAACGCATTTGCACATATTGAAACGGTAATTGATCTGCATCAATCTCGATGAGTTTTTTTCGCAGCATGGTCTGGTTTGTCATTCCTAAAAAAACAATCTTTTTTGTCCAAAGCTCAACTGGAGAAATGCCATGACCCATGCGATTGCCCAACACATCCATTCCGACTCCCTGCCCGATTTCGTTACGCGACGCATGGACTTGCATTACGTCACCCGCATCCAGCAGCTACTGGGCGGCGAACATCCCCACGCCTGGCAGCCGACCCCGGCCGGCGCCGTGTTCCTGGCGGGGAACGATTATCTGTGCATGGCGGGCGAGCCGGCGCTGGTGGGCGCGCAGGTGGCGGCCTTGCAGAACAGCCACGGCGAGCTGCTGATGTCGGCGGTCTACCTGCAGGAGGGCAGCGCCCAGCACCGGCTCGAACGCAAGCTGGCGCGCTTCATGGGCGCGGAGGACGGCATCCTGGCGCAATCCGGCTGGGCCGCCAATGTCGGCCTGGTGCAAACCCTGGCCGGTCCCGGCATTCCGGTCTACCTGGACATGCAGGCCCACGCCTCGCTGTGGGAGGGCGTGCAGTCGGCCGGCGCCATGCCGGTGTCGTTCCTGCACAACGACATGGAGCACCTGCAGAAGCAGCTGCAGCGCCATGGGCGCGGCCTGATCGGGGTCGATGCGCTGTACAGCACCAACGGCAGCCTCGCGCCGCTGATGGAGCTGGCGGACATCGCCGAGCGCAGCGGCAGCATGCTCCTGGTCGACGAATCGCACTCGCTCGGCACCCACGGTCCGCGCGGCGCCGGGCTGGTGGCGGCGCTGGGCCTGAGCGAACGGGTGCACTTCCGCACCGCCTCGCTGGCCAAGGCGTTTGCCGGGCGGGCTGGATTCATCACCTGTTCCAGCCAGTTCAAGGGCTACTTCCTGTCCGAGTCGCGCCCGGCGATCTTCAGTTCCTGTTTGCTGGGCCACGAGCTGGCATGGTTCGACGCCGCCATCGACTTCATCGCCGCCGCCGACGACCGCCGCGCCGCGCTGCTGGCCAATGCGCGCGAACTGCGCGACAGCCTGGATGCGCTGGGCTACAACGTCAGCGACGGCAGCGAGCAAATCATCGCGCTGGAGCCGGGGCCGGAACCGAAGACGCTGGCCCTGCGCAAGCTGTTGGAGCAGCATGGCGTGTACGGCGCCATGTTCTGCGCGCCGGCCACGCCGAAGAACCGCTCGCTGGTGCGGCTGACGCTTAATTCCGGCCTCGATGCGGCGCAGCTGGCGCGCATCGTCGATGCCTGCGATGCGGTGCGCGGCCAGGTCGATCTGCAGAACTGGTCTTCCACGCGGCGCCTGCGCAAGCTGGCCCTCGTATAAGCTATCATGGCGGGTATGACTGAAGAATCTCGTACCCTCTATGAAGTAATCGGCGGCGAGTCGACCATCCGCGCGATGGTCGACCGCTTTTATGACCTGATGGAACTCGAACCGGAGTTCCAGTTGCTGCGCTCCGTGCACGGCCCGTCGCTGGAGAACGCCAACCAGCGCCTGTTCATGTTCCTTAGCGGCTGGATGGGCGGCCCGGACCTGTACCAGGAAGCGCACGGCCATCCGCGCCTGCGCATGCGGCACATGCCGTTCGCCATCGGCACCCAGGAGCGCGACCAGTGGCTGCGCTGCATGGCGTGGGCGATGGAGGATGTCGGCATCGACACCGAGCTGCGCGTGCGCCTGATGAATTCCTTCTTCCAGACCGCCGACTGGATGCGCAACAAACCGGATTGATTCCATGACCCAGATCGAGTTCTTCGTGCTGTTGGCCGCCCTGGTGGCGGTGATCGCCTTGCAGGTGATGGCGTTGCTGCGCGCCAGGGGCGGCGCGGCCGGCGACCTGGCCGAACGTATTGAACGCGTCGAGCGCGAAGTGCGCATGCAGTTGCAGACCACGGCGCAAACCACCAACGCCGCCACCGTGCAGCAGTTCGAGGCCGTGCGCCGCCAGCTGGATGAACAAGGCCTGGCCGCGCGGCACGAACAGGCGCGCAGCCTCAAGCTGTTCGCCGACAGCATGAACCAGCGCATGGTGGAAGTACGCGCCACGCTGGAATTGAAGATCAAGGATCTGCAAGCCGACAACGGCGCCCGCCTGGAAGAGATGCGCAAGACGGTCGACGAAAAACTGCACGCCACGCTGGAGACGCGTTTGACTGCGTCGTTCCAGCAGGTGTCGGAACGGCTGGAGCGCGTGCACCAGGGCTTGGGCGAGATGCAGCAGCTGGCGCTGGGCGTGGGCGATTTGAAACGCGTGCTGACCAACGTGAAAACGCGCGGCACCTGGGGCGAGGTGCAGCTGGAAATGCTGCTGGAGCAGGTGCTCACCGTCGACCAGTATGCCAAGAACGTCGAGACCATCGTCGGCAGTGGCGCACGCGTGGAGTTTGCGCTCAAGCTGCCGGGCCAGACCGAAGGCGGCGCGCCGGTGTGGATGCCGATTGACGCCAAGTTCCCGAAAGAGCAGTACGAACGCCTGCTGGAAGCGGCCGACAACGCCGATGCCGATGGCGTGGCGCAGGCGGGCCGCGAGCTGGAACGCGCGGTGCGGCTGGAGGCCAAGACCATCTCCGAGAAGTACGTGTCGCCGCCGTACACCACCGACTTCGCCATCCTGTTCCTGCCGACCGAGGGCCTGTACGCGGAAGTACTGCGCCGTCCCGGCCTGGCTGACGAATTGCAGCGCGTGCACCGCATCAGCATCGCCGGGCCGTCGACGCTGACGGCACTGCTCAACAGCCTGCAGATGGGCTTCCGCACGCTGGCGCTGGAGAAGCGCTCGTCCGAAGTGTGGCAGGTGCTGGGCGCGGTGAAGACCGAGTTCTCCAAATTCGGCGACGTGCTGGCCGCGACCAAGCTAACATTGGAACGCGCGGCCAAGAATATCGAATCGGCCGAAACCCGCAGCCGCCAGATGGCGCGCAAGCTCAAGACGGTGGAGGCCTTGCCGAGCGAGCAGGCGCAATTGCTGATCGGCGCAGACCTGGACAAGATCGATCCCGACTGAGGAAGGAAGCCGCCATGCCTGCCCGCATTCCTGAGTTTCCCCCGGCCGGCATGCCGTCGGTGCAGCGCGACAAGGTGGTGAGCGCGGCGGATGCGGTCAGCCTGATCCGCGACGGCGACACCATCGCCACCGGCGGTTTCGTCGGAGTCGGCTTTGCGGAAAACATTGCGGTGGCGCTGGAGCAGCGCTTCCTGGCGGACGCCGCGCCGCGCGACCTGACGCTGGTCTATGCCGCAGGGCAGGGCGACGGCAAGGAGCGCGGCCTCAATCACTTCGGCCACGAGGGCCTGCTCAAGCGCATCGTCGGCGGCCACTGGAGCCTGGTGCCCAAGCTGCAGCAGTTGGCCATGCGGGGCAAGGTGGAAGCGTATAACCTGCCGCAAGGCGTCATCAGCCAGCTATTCCGTGACACCGCCGCCGGCAAGCCGGGCCTGCTGACCCACGTCGGCCTCGGCACCTTTGTCGATCCGCGCCACGGCGGCGGCAAGATCAACACTCGCACCACCGAGGAGCTGGTGGAACTGGTGACGCTGGGCGGCAAGGAGTACCTGTTCTACAAGACGCAGCCGGTGCACGTGGCGATCATACGCGGCACCACGGCCGACGCCAGCGGCAACGTCACCATGGAGCGCGAGGCGCTCACGCTGGAAGCGCTGGCGATCGCCATGGCCGCGCACAATTCGGGCGGCATCGTCATCGTGCAGGTGGAGCGCATTGCCGAACGCGGCACGCTCAATCCGCGCCAGGTCAAGATTCCCGGCATTCTGGTCGATTGCGTGGTGGTGGCGGAAAAGCCGGAATACCACATGCAGACCTTCGCAGAACCGTACAGCGCGGCCTTCGCCGGCGAGCTGCGCGTGCCCTTGTCGGCGGTGGCGCCGATGCCGCTGTCCGAGCGCAAGGTGATCGCGCGGCGCGCGCTGATGGAGCTGCGGCCGAACAATGTGGTCAATCTCGGCATCGGCATGCCGGAAGGCGTGGCTGCCGTCGCCGCCGAAGAGAAGCTGCTCGATCTGGTGACGCTGACGGCGGAACCGGGCGTGATCGGCGGCATGCCGGCAGCGGGCCTGAACTTCGGCGCCGCCACCAATGCGGACGCCATCATCGACCAGCCCTACCAGTTCGACTTTTACGACGGCGGCGGCCTTGATGTGGCGATTCTCGGGCTGGCGCAGGCCGACCGCCACGGCAACCTGAACGTCAGCAAATTCGGCAGCAAGCTGGCCGGCGCGGGCGGCTTCATCAACATCAGCCAGAATGCGCGCAAGGTGGTGTTCGTCGGCACCTTCACCGCCGACAAGGGCGCCACGCGCAAGTTCATCAAGGAGGTGGAGCACCGCACCTACAGCGGCGAGTATGCGGCGCGGCGCGGGCAGGAGGCGCTGTTCGTGACCGAGCGCTGCGTGTTCCGGCTGGCGCTGGAGGGCGGCATGTCCTGCCTGGAGCTGATTGAAATCGCACCGGGCGTCGACGTCGAACGCGACATCCTGGCATACATGGATTTCCGGCCCGCGATCAGTCCGCAGCTGAAGGAGATGGACGCGCGCCTGTTCGCGCCGCTGGCGATGAACTGGCGCGCCGACCTGATGCTTGTTTGAGCGTATTTGTGCGTGTTTGTTTACACTTCGACGTAAGCCGTGTACACTTTCGTGCATGAAAAAAGAACCCCTGTTGCTGCCCGAGCGGCACGCATTGATCTTGCAACAACTGACTACGGAAGGCCGGGTGCTGGCCGCCGTGCTGGCGCGCGAGCTGGCGGTGACCGAAGACACGATCCGCCGCGACCTGCGCGACCTGGCCGCCGCCGGCTTGTGCCAAAAGGTCTACGGCGGCGCGGTGCGCATGCCGAACGCGCCGGAAGGCGGCTCGCTGAGCCAGCGCATGGAGCGCGACCAGGCCGACAAATCGCGGCTGGCGCGCGCTGCCGCCATGCTTGTGCAGCCGGGCAGCGTGGTCTTCCTCGATGCCGGCTCCAGCAACCTGGCCATCGCCGATGCCTTGCCGCCGGTGGCGTTGACGGTGCTGACCAATGCACCGTCGATCGCCGCGCGCCTGCTGGACAAGCCGCATATCGACTTGATCATGATCGGCGGCCGCATCAAGCAGAGCCTGGGCGGCAGCGTGGGCGCGACCGCGCTGCGTGAACTGGAACTGCTGCATCCGGACCTGTACTTCATCGGCGCCTGCGGCGTCGACGTGAAAGCCGGCGTGACCGCCGTCGATTATGAAGAAGCGGAATTCAAACGCCGCCTGGCCGCGCAAAGCAAGGCCACGGCGGTGGTCGCCACCGGCGCCAAGCTGGGCGCGGTGGCATCCTACGGCGTACTGCCGATCTCTCAACTCACCCACTTGATCGTCGAAGCCGACGCAGGCGAGGATCTGGCCGCAGCCTACGCTGCCGCCGGCGCCAACCTGCTGCGTGCCGACGCCTGAACCTTATGCAAACCACTGATTTGAAACACCGCGTCTCGACGCGGCTGGCCTTCCTTGCCGCCGGCATGGCCATGTCTTCCTGGGCGCCGCTGGTGCCCTATGCGAAAGCGCGCACCGGCGTCGAAGCCGCGCAATTGGGCGTGCTGCTGCTGTGCCTTGGCATCGGCTCGCTGCTGGCGATGCCTGTTACCGGCGTGCTGGCCGCGCGCTTCGGCTGCCGCCGGGTTATCCTGGCGTCCGGCCTGGGTTGCTGCGCCGTGTTTCCCTTCCTGGCCATCGCGCCCAGCGCGCCCTTGCTGGCGCTGACTTTGTTCCTGTTCGGCGCCACCATCGGCACGCTGGATGTGGCCATGAACGTCCAGGCCGTGATTGTCGAGAAGGATTACGGCGGTGCGCTGATGTCCGGTTTCCATGGCCTGTTCAGCGTGGGTGGCATTGCCGGCGCTGGGTCGATGACGGCCATGCTGTGGCTGGGCATGGACATCGTCAGCGCCTCGGTGGCGATGACGGCGGTGGTGGCGCTGGTGCTGCTGGTGGCCGGTCCTAACCTGCTGCGTGAAGCGCCGGCGGCGGAACGCGATGCGCCGTTGCTGGTGGTGCCGCGCGGCGCGGTGGTGGTGATCGGCCTGCTGTGCATGGTCGTGTTCCTGGCCGAAGGCGCGGTGCTCGACTGGAGTGCTGTACTGCTGACCAATGGCGGCATGAGCGGCGCGCAGGGCGGCCTGGGTTATGCGGCGTTTGCGGTGGCGATGACCGTCGGCCGCCTGAACGGCGACAAGATCGTGCAGCGCTGGGGCGGACCGCGTGTGCTGCTGCTGGGCGGACTGGCGTCGGCGGCGGGCTTTCTGATGGTGGTGCTGGCGCCGAGCGCATGGCTGGCGCTGCCGGGCTTTGCGCTGATCGGCTGCGGCGCGTCCAACATTGTGCCGGTGCTGTTCACGGCCGCCGGTGCGCAGAAGGACATGCCGGCCAGCCTGGCGGTGAGCGCGATTTCGACCATCGGCTACGCAGGCATTTTGGCGGGGCCGGGCCTGATCGGCTTTGCGGCGCATGCCGTGGGCTTGCAGTGGGCTTTCGCGGCGCTCGGTGTCGGCATGCTGCTGGTGGCCGCCAGCAGCCGCAGTCGCCTACAGCAAACCGTCGAATAGCAGCACGTCGACCATCTGGCCGGCGGCGACGTTGGCCTGGTCGTGGTGCAGCACCACGATGCAGTTGGCTTCGCTCATGGAGCTGAGGATGCCCGAGCCTTGGGCGCCGGTCAGGCGCACTTGCGCGGCGCCGTCGACGCCGGTGCTGACGATGCCGCGCTGGTATTCTGTGCGGCCGGGGCGTTTGCGGATCGCTTCCGAGGCGCGCGCCTGCAGTGTCGGCAGGGTGCTTTCGGTGCCCATCATGCGCAGCAGGGCGGGGCGGGCGAACATGTAGAACGAGACCATCACCGCGACCGGATTGCCGGGCAGGCCGAATAGCCAGGCGCTGTCCTGTTCCGTTTCAACCTTGCCGAAAGCGAGTGGACGGCCGGGGCGCATGGCCAGCTTCCAGAATTCGACGTCGCCGATCAGCGCCATGATGTTGCGCGTGTAGTCGGCCGCGCCTTCGGAGACGCCGCCGGAGGTGATGATGGCGTCGGCCTTGCCGGCGGCGTCGCGCAGGGCGGCTTCCAGCGCTTGCGGATCGTCGCGCACGACGCCGAGATCGATGACCTCGCAGCCGAGGCGGGTGAGCATGCCGAATAGGGTGTAGCGGTTGCTGTCGTAGACGCAGCCTTCGTCGAGCTGGTCGCCCAGCGAACGCAGTTCGTCGCCGGTGGAGAAGAACGCGACCTTGAGCTTGCGGCGCACGCTGGCTTGGCAGATGCCGAGCGAGGCGATCAGGCCCAGGTCGGCGGGACGCAGGCGCTTGCCGGCGGCGATGGCGATGCCGCCCGCTGGCAGGTCTTCACCGGCGCGGCGCAGGTTGGCGCCGGCGCAGATGGCGTTGGCGGCGATGGTGACCTGGTTGCCGTCGATGGCGGCGGCCAGTTCCTGTGGCAGCACGGTGTCGCAGCCGGACGGGATGGTGGCGCCGGTCATGATGCGGATGCATTCGCCGGCTTGCGGGGCGTGCGTGAATGGGTGGCCGGCGTAGGCGATGCCGATGACTTTGAAGGTGGCCGTGGCCGCGCCGTCCGCCGACAGGTCGGCGCCGCGCAGGGCGTAGCCGTCCATGGCCGAGTTGTCGTAGGCGGGGACGTTGATCGGTGAAATGATGTCGGCGGCCAGCACGCGGTCCAGGGCGGCCAGCAGGGGCAGCGTTTCGGTCGCCTCGACCGGCGCGATGCGCTCACAGATGCGGCGCCGCGCCTCCTCGACCGGCAGCGCGACCGGATCGCCGTCGCGCGCGGCTTGCGCGGGCGCCGCGTCAGCCGTGATCGCCGCCGCCGCCGGACCGCCGTCGTGTGCGGCCTGCGCCGGCGCTGCCGTGATCGTCGTCGCGGCAGCGCCGCCGTCGCGCGTGGCCGGCGCAGTGCCGGGCGCGGTCGCTGGTCCCGTCGCATGGGGCGGTGGCGGTGCGGCGGGCGCCGTGCGTTCGTGGTGCTGCAGCTCTTCCAGCGTATTGATGTTGCTGAACGCGGCGCTGTCGTCGAACAGCACTTCAGCAACGCGCAGCGTGTTGAAGAAGCCTTCCATGCGGCGCGCGCCGGTGTCGAGGTAGGCGTCCAGCTGCGGCAGCACCGCAGCCTTGATCAAGCTGAAGACAGGATGCGGCTGGCGGAACGGCGCCGCCTCCGGCTGCTCCGGATCGCGCTCCATGGTCACGGCCATCGCCATGTCGGCGCCTTGCGCTTCCATCGCCGCGTACAAGCGCTCGGCCAGATCCGCCGGGAAGAACGGCGAATCGCACGGCGCCGTCAGCAGCAACTCGCTAGGGCAGAACTGCAAGCCGATCTGCAAGCCGGCCAGCGGCCCGGCAAAGCCATCCAGATAATCCGGCAGCACCGGCGACTCGCCGGCGATGGCCTGGTACTGCGGCAGGTTGCGGTTGGCGTTGATCGCCACCATGCCCACCTGCGGCGCCAGCCGCGCCATCACATGCGCCACCAGCGTCGCGCCGCGAAACGGCTGCAAGCCCTTATCGACGCGCCCCATGCGGGTGCCGCGTCCGCCCGCCAATATCAGTCCCGTGATCTTGCTCTTCAAAGACAAAACTATCCCCCGATGTAAGACATTTCTACTTTATTGGCGCTGCGTTCCTGCTTGAACGCCTCGGTCTGGCTGGTGCGCAGTTCCGAATAGCGGTCGCTCCGCGCGCGCCACAGGTGCGCCAGCGCGGTGCTGATCTCGGCGTCGCTGCGGCCTTCGCGCAGCAGCGCGCGCAGATCGTGGCCGCTGGTGGCGAACAGGCAGGTGTACAGCTTGCCCTCGGTCGACAGCCGCGCGCGTGAACAGTCCGAGCAGAACGCCTGGGTCACGCTGGAGATCAGGCCGATCTCGCCGCTGCCATCGGCGTAACGCCAGCGCGATGCCGTCTCGCCGGCGTAGTTTGCGGCCACCGGCGTCAGCGGCATCTCGGCGCCGATGCGGCGCACCACTTCGGCCGATGGAATCACCTCATCCATTTTCCAGCCGTTGGAGGCGCCGACATCCATGTATTCGATGAAGCGCAGCACGTAGGGGCTGCCACGGAAGTGACGCGCCATCGGCAGGATTTCCTGGTCGTTCATGCCGCCCTTGACCACCATGTTGATCTTGATCGGACCGAGGCCGACCTGGTGGGCGACGTCTATGCCTTTGAGTACGTCGTCGACCGAGAAATCGACATCGTTCATGCGCTGGAAGGTGGCGTTGTCGAGCGCGTCCAGCGACACGGTGACACGTTGCAGGCCGGCGTCCTTCAGCGACTGCGCCTTGCGCGCGAGCAGGGAGGCGTTGGTGGTCAGCGTCAGGTCCAGCGGCTTGCCGCTCGGTGTTTTTAACTCGGCCAGCATGCCGACCAGTTTTTCGATGTTCTTGCGCAGCAGCGGTTCGCCGCCGGTGAGGCGGATCTTTTCCACGCCGTGCGCGATGAACAGCCGGGCGATGCGGGTGATTTCCTCGAACGACAGCAGCGAGGTGTGCGGCAGGTATTGGTAGTCGCTGTCGAACACCGCTTTCGGCATGCAGTACACGCAGCGGAAGTTGCAGCGGTCCGTGACCGAGATGCGCAAGTCATGCAGCGGCCGCGCCAGGCTGTCGCTGAGCAGACCGGTCGGCGTTTCCAGTGTCGCAGGGACGACCGGCGCGCGCGAGGCTTCGCCGCGCTGCTCGGTCATCATGATAATTTTTTCTGCCATATTGCTGTTTACGAAATCCACGTTGCCAACCTCTAAGGCAGCTACGATAGCATGATAAAAAAAGGGAAGCACGAGGCTTCCCTTTTTAACAGACTGCCGACGCCGTTTTAACGGCGGGTGTCTACCTGAACCAACGGCTCTTCCACTTGCGGTGGCAGCGGCTTGCGTTCACGTGGAACGCGGGCCGGTGGCGCTACCTGGGCGGCTGCTTCCTGTGCGGCGCGCAGCTTGGCCGGGTCAGTGGCGGCCAGCGTCAGGCCAGCGGAGCTCAGCACGGCTTGCAGGTCGATCGGTGCCGATGGCGCCGGTGCGGCTGCAACTACTGGTGCTGGGGCAGCCACTGGCGACGGGGCAGGTGCAGGAGCTGGAGCAGCGACCACCGGAGCGACCGGCTCGACCGCCAGCGGCGCTGCAGGTGCAGGCTCGACGGCGACCGATGCGGCGACTTCAGCAACCACGGCCGGCGTTTCCACCGCTGCCGGGGCAGGGGCTTCCACTGCGGCGGCTACGACAGGCTCGGCGGCTGGTGCGGAAACTTCTGCGGCCACTGGTGCTGCTTCGGCAACTACCGCAGGTGCGGCGGCTTCGGCAACTTCCACTGGTGCGGCTGCGACTGGTGCCGGCGCAACAACTGCTTCAGGCTCGGCAACTGCTGCGGCTTCCACCGGGGCGGTTTCCGCTGATGCTGGTGCTGGTGCAGGTGCTGCCACTGGTGCTGCTTCTTCTGCAATGGCGGTCACGGCGGCGACTGCTGCCGGTGCGATTGGTGCTTCAGGTGCGGCTGGCGCAACTGCAGCAACCGGAGCAACAGCTGCCTCGGCGGCAACAGCCGCAACTGGCGCTGCTGCGGCGGCTTCCGCTGCCTCGGCAACGTCGGCTACCGGGTTGAAGCTCAGTTCGGCCTGTTCGCCGTCTGCGCCTGCTGCCGATTCCTGGCCTTCAACGCCTTCGCGTTCACGACGGTTACGGTTGCGGCCGCCACGACGACGACGACGGCGTGGCTCATCGCCTTCACCTGCCACATCGTTTTCATCGCCCTCTGGACCGGCGTTCGGCGCCGATTTCAGGATGCTGGTGGCGCCGTCGACTGCAGGACCGGCCGATGCCAGTGCTGCGGTGTCCAATGCCAGCTCTTCCACTTTGGCTTCCACTGGCGCTTTGTCGGCGCGTGGTTCGCGTGGCTGACGTGGTGGACGTTCGCCGCGCTCGGCACGTTCCGCGCGCTCAGGACGCTCGGCGCGCTCCGGACGTTCAGCACGTTCGCGTGGCTGGCCTTCCGCTACCTGCTCGCGTGGCTCGCGGCCTTCACGTGGAGGACGTGGCTGGCGTGGTGGACGGCCGTTGGCGTCCGCTGCCTTGCCTTCTTCCTGGCCTGGACGCGCTGCGCCTGGTTCTTTCTCTTCGCGCTCGCCACGGCCGCCTTTGCTATTGCGGTTGCGGCCGCGTGGACCACGTGCATTGCGGTCGCCACGGTCGCCGCCGGCTGGAGCCTTGACCACGATGGTCGGCTGCTGCGGCAGGGCAGGGGTTTCCGGCTTGCCGGTGAAGAAGCTGATCAGCTTGGCAAAGAAACCTTGCTCGGCCGGCGCTGGCACTGGGGCCGGCGCTGGCTTGATGACGGTCTCGGTCGGCTTGCGCTCGACCAGCGGCGCAGGCTGGTCAGGGGTGATGGTCTTGACCATGGCTTCCTGGCGCGGCTTGACTTCTTCCTTCTGGCGCTTGCTGTAAGCCATATCGGTTTCGGCGTGCTCGACCAGCGAGTAGCTGGCGGCGCTGTCTTCCAGGCGCGGATCGTCGTGCTTGATGCGCTCCAGCTTGTAGTGCGGCGTTTCCAGGTGCTTGTTCGGTACCAGGATCACGGTGATGCGGTGACGGGTTTCGATCTTCAGCACTTCGCCGCGCTTTTCGTTCAGCAGGAAAGCGGCAACGTCCACCGGCACTTGCACGTGGATGGTGGCCGAGTTTTCCTTCATCGCCTCTTCCTGGATGATGCGCAGGACTTGCAGGGCCGACGATTCGGTGTCGCGGATGTGGCCGGTGCCCGAGCAGCGTGGGCAGGTCACGTGCGAACCTTCGGACAGCGAAGGACGCAGGCGCTGGCGCGACAGTTCCATCAGGCCGAAGCGCGAGATCTTGCCCATCTGGACGCGGGCGCGGTCGTGGTGCAGGGCGTCTTTCAGACGCTGTTCCACTTCGCGCTGGTTCTTGGCCACTTCCATGTCGATGAAGTCGATCACGATCAGGCCGCCCAAGTCGCGCAGGCGCAGCTGGCGGGCCACTTCTTCAGCGGCTTCGCAGTTGGTGTGGAAGGCGGTGGTTTCGATGTCGGAACCGCGGGTGGCGCGGGCCGAGTTGACGTCGACGGACACCAGGGCTTCGGTGTGGTCGATCACGATGGCGCCGCCCGATGGCAGCGGCACGGTGCGCGAGTAGGCGGTTTCGATCTGGTGTTCAATCTGGAAACGCGAGAACAGCGGTACGTCGTCGCTGTAGCGTTTTACACGGTGCACCATGTCGGGCATCACGTGGCTCATGAACTGGTGGGCTTGCTCGTAGATCTCGTCGGTATCGATCAGGATTTCGCCGATATCAGGCTGGAAGTAGTCGCGAATCGCGCGGATCACCAGCGACGATTCCTGGTAGATCAGGAACGCGCCGGAGGCCGACTTGCCGGCGCCTTCGATCGCGCGCCACAGTTGCATCAGGTAGTTCAAGTCCCACTGCAGTTCATCGACGTTGCGGCCGATGCCGGCGGTGCGGGCAATCACCGACATGCCTGGCGGCAGGTCCAGCTTGTCCATGGTTTCGCGCAGTTCCTGGCGCTCTTCACCTTCGACGCGACGGGAAACACCACCACCGCGCGGGTTGTTCGGCATCAGCACCAGGTAACGGCCGGCCAGCGAGACGAAGGAGGTCAGGGCCGCGCCTTTGTTGCCGCGCTCTTCCTTTTCCACCTGGACCATGATTTCCTGGCCTTCGCGCAGCGCTTCCTTGACGGAAGCATTGCGCACGTCCACGCCTTCGCGGAAGTAAGTGCGTGCTACTTCTTTGAATGGGAGGAAACCGTGGCGATCTTCGCCATAGCTGACGAAGCAGGCTTCGAGCGATGGTTCGATGCGGGTGATCACGCCTTTGTAGATATTGGACTTGCGCTGTTCGCGTCCGGCGGTTTCGATGTCGATATCGATCAGTTTCTGACCATCGACAATCGCTACGCGCAGCTCTTCTTGCTGCGTAGCGTTAAATAACATGCGTTTCATTGTTTTAACTCCGCGACCCTTGGGCCATCTATGCCGTCCGGTTTCTTAGGACCGGTGCGGCAAGCTACAGGGATATACGCGAGAATTAGAACGATTGCGGTGGGTATGCCCATCCTGTGCGGCCGCGTAGACTGGCCGCAACTGGGCGCATGAGGTTGATCGACATGCCGAGTGCTCGCTTCATCTGTAGTTCTCCATGCGGCCCCGACGGGCGGCAGAAAAGAACAGACGGAGAGCAGCGTCTTAATGGCCAGATCTCGACCAGGCTTTCAAACTACAAGTATTACAACTTCGGTAACCAGGCTGGTTTCAGCCTTCCGTCGAGCTTGCAGCGAGCATGGGGTCTGGCGAAAACGGCAAGCGTTATCAACTACTCATCAACCGGCCAGCCGAACTTATGATCAGGCTGACCGGACTTTATCCTTACTATCCAATCATTCTTCTTCAGCATCCCTGTCGCCATCCGATTACAACTACGGTGCGACCCTGATTCCGACAGGGGTGGTGCGTATACATTTTTTCCTCTGAATTTGCAATTTGGCGAGGCCAGTGGAGACGCCCCTGTGTAAAATGTGCTTTTATTCTTACACTTGCCGCAGTAAGTACCGCAGCGAACTAATTATATATTCAAAATGAAGGACTTAGAGAGATTTCTGGGAAGACAGAGCAAATGAAGATGCAAAAAGATGTTGTTCCCGCTTCAACGTCCGCCCCGCTGCAAGCCCAATTCGTCACCATCACTGAAGAAGAAGCCGGTCAACGGATAGATAACTACCTGTTGCGCGTTTGCAAAGGCGTGCCGAAAAGCCACGTCTATCGCATCCTGCGTTCGGGTGAAGTGCGCGTTAACAAGGGTCGTATCGACCAGCTGTACCGTTTGGTCCAAGGCGACATCGTCCGTATTCCACCGATCCGCCTGGCGGAAAAGCAGGAAAACCATGTCCCGGCCGCCGAATTCAAGATTATTTTCGAAGACAGCCACCTGCTGGTGATCGACAAGCCGGCCGGCGTGGCCGTGCACGGCGGTTCCGGCGTGTCGTTTGGCGTGATCGAGCAGTTGCGCGCCTCCCGCCCGGACGCCAAGTTCCTGGAACTGGTGCACCGGCTGGACCGCGAAACCTCGGGTTTGTTGTTGTTGGCGAAGAAACGTTCGGCGCTGACCAACCTGCACGAGCAAATGCGCGATGGCCTGACCGACAAGCGCTACCTGACCATGGTGGCGGGCGACTGGAAGAATGCGCGCCAGCATATCAAGCTGCCGCTGCATAAATACACCACCGCCGACGGCGAACGCCGCGTCTCGGTGTCGGAAGACGGCAATGGCATGGAATCGCACACGATTTTCTCGCTATTGAAGAAATTCGACGGTTTCGCCTTGCTGGAAGCCGAGCTGAAAACCGGCCGCACGCACCAGATCCGCGTTCATCTGTCATCGTCCGGCTTCCCCATCCTGGGCGACGACAAATACGGCGATTTCCCGCTGAACAAGGCTTTGCAAAAAGCCACGGAAGGACGCGGCGCGCTGAAACGCATGTTCCTGCACGCGCATCAAATTACGTTTACCCATCCTGACTCAGGCAAAAACATGACGCTCAATGCGCCATTGGCCGCCGAATGTGATCGATTCTTGGTAAGCTTGGGCAAACCACTTAATTAATCGCAAACACAATGGCAAGAAAGCAATTTGATCTGATCGTTTTCGATTGGGATGGCACGTTAATGGATTCCACATTAACGATCGTAAAGTGCATCCAGGCCGCCGCGCGCGACCTGGCCTTGCCGGTCCCGCGTGACGACGCGGCGGCCCACGTCATCGGCCTGGGCTTGCATGAAGCCATGCAGGCCGTGTTGCCGGATGTCGATCCGGCTTACTATCCACGCATGGTGGAGCGCTACCGCTACCACTTCCTGTCGCGCGACCACGAAATCAGCCTGTTTCCCGGCGTTCTGGACATGTTGCAGGAATTGTCGCAAAACGGCTATTTCCTGGCCGTGGCCACCGGCAAAAGCCGGGTCGGCTTGAACCGCGCCATGAACGATGTCAAAGTATTGTCCTTGTTCGATGCCACACGTTGCGCTGATGAAACCTTCTCCAAACCGCATCCGGCCATGTTGCAGGAATTGACGCGCGAATTGGGGCAGGATATGCGGCGTACGGTGATGATCGGCGATACCACCCATGATCTGTTGATGGCCAGCAACGCCGGCGCGGCCGCTATTGCGGTCGAGTATGGCGCCCATCCGGTCGATCAGCTGCATGCCTGCAAGCCGATGTACTCGGCCAAGACGGTGGCGGAGCTGCATCAGTGGCTGAGCGAGCACGCCTGAGATGGAGGACATCCTGATCTGCGCCTCGGAGGCCATCGTCGATGGCGGCCGGGGCGTGCGCTTCGCCCTGACGGCCGGCGGCGCCGATGGCACCGGCTTTGTCGTGCGTCATCGCGGCAAGGTCTACGGCTACCTGAACCGCTGCGCCCACGTGCCGATCGAACTGGACTGGGCTGAAGGCGAGTTCTTCGAATCGAGCAAGCTGTACCTCATGTGCTCGACCCACGGGGCGATTTATGTGCCGGAAACCGGGCAGTGCGCCGGCGGCCCCTGCCGTGGCGGCCGGCTGCGGCCGATCACAGTGGTGGAGCACGATGAGCAGATTTACTGGCAGCCCGACGACTACGTGCGCCCCGCGCGCGCCTGACTAACCAATAAAGCAATCCATGAGCGACAACCTCGACCCGAGCAGCAATCCTCCTTCAGCCCCTGCGCCACAGCCGGCCAAGCCGGGCGTCAGCGCTTCCAACTGGGAGCGTGAAGTGCTGGAAAAACTCGTATTTGCCACCCTGAAGGAGCAAAAGGCGGCGCGCCGCTGGGGCATCTTCTTCAAGGCGCTGACCCTGTTGGTGGTGGTGTTCGCGCTGAGCGCGTACTTTGATTTCAGCTGGACCGGCTCGGACGGCGAAACCCTGGGCCGCCACACGGCGCTGATCGAAGTCGAGGGCTCCATCGAGTCCGAAGGCAGCGGCTCGGCCGCCGTGGTGATCCCGGCGCTGAACAAGGCGTTCTCCGATACCGGCTCGGTGGCGGTGGTGCTGCATATTAATAGCCCGGGCGGCAGCCCGGTGCAGGCCGGCATGATCGTCGACGAGATGCTGCGCCTGCGCAAGGGCTACCCGGGCAAGCCGCTGTACGTGGTGGTGGACGAGATGTGCGCTTCCGGCTGCTATTACATTGCCGCCGGCGCCGACCGTATCTACGTCAACAAGGCCAGCATCATCGGCTCCATCGGCGTGCTGATGGACGGCTTCGGCTTTACCGGCGTGATGGAAAAAGTCGGCGTGGAGCGCCGCCTGCTGACCGCCGGCGAGAACAAGGGCTTCCTCGACCCGTTCACCCCGGTGAGCGAAAAGCACAAGCAGCATGCCCAGGCGATGCTGAATGAAATTCACCAGCAATTCATCCAGGTGGTGCGCGACGGCCGCGGCAAGCGCTTGAAAGAAACGCCGGAAATGTTCTCCGGCCTGTTCTGGACCGGCGCCAAGTCCATCGAAATGGGTCTGGCCGACGCCTACGGCACCGTCGACAGCGTGGCGCGCGACGTGGTCAAGGCCGAAGATATCGTCGACTACACCCAGCATGAAGGCTTGCCTGAGCGCGTGCTGAAGAAGTTCGGCGCCGCCATGGGCGCGGGGGCGATGAAGTCGGCGGTGGACACGGTCAAGCCCAGCTTGCATTAATGACGTCTTAGTCGCAGTGGTAGGACGACTGGCTCACCGATTAATATTATCAATCCAGTCTTTTTTGAGCTTGCGCATCCCCTTGGTTGAACTATAGTGGTTTTGTAGTTCTTACCAAGGAGGGCATATATCAACACTTTCCGGTTGTGCAGTACAACGTAGAGAACTACTCAACTGCATCATGGATGCGGAGTAGAGAGAATTTCGATTCCTCATATAAGTCCCTTTGTGGGGCTGAAAACAGCGGCGCAATGCCGCTGTTTTCTTTTGATGGCCGGTCGCATCCTGTAAAATCGCGTCCATGAGCAAATTATCCTTGGACCGCATCCTGCAATCGCAGGGCTATGGCACCCGCAAGTATTGCCGCTCCCTGATCGAGGACGGCGAAATCACCATCAATGGTGTGGTGCACGACAACTACAAAGAAACCCTGGAAACCGACGGCCTGGTGTTCCGCCTGTTCGATGAAGACGTGGTGTACCGCGAACACGTCTACATCGCGCTGCACAAGCCCGCCAATTTCGAGTGTTCGCGCAAGCCCAGCCACCATCCCGGCGTGCTGACCCTGCTGGCCGAAGAACTGAGCTGGCGTGACGTGCAGCCGGTCGGCCGGCTCGACCACGACACCACCGGCATGCTGCTGATGTCGGACGATGGCGCCTTTATCCACGCGCAATCGTCGCCGAAGCGTCATGTGCCGAAGATTTACCAGGCCACCACGGCGGAACCGGTCACCGACGAACTGGTCGCCCAACTGCTGGCCGGCGTGCAGCTCCACGACGAACCGGCGCCGCTGGCGGCGCAAACCTGCATCAAGCGCGGCGAACACCAGCTGGAAATCGTGCTGGAGCAGGGCAAGTACCACCAGGTCAAGCGCATGCTGGCGGCCGCCGGTAACCATTGCGCGGCCTTGCACCGCTCGGCCATCGGCGGCCTGGAGCTGGCGGCGCTGGACCTGGACGAGGGCGAATGGTGCTACCTGACGCCTGAACAACTGGCTTTGCTGGCGCCGGCATGAAGCTCGCCACGCTGAAGGACGGCACCCGCGACGGCCAGCTGATGGTGGTCTCGCGCGACCTGAAAACGGCCCAGCTGGCGGATGGCGTGTGCCGCACTCTGCAGCGCGCGCTTGACGATTGGACCTTCATCTCCCCGCAACTCGACGCCATCTACCTTGAACTGAACCGGGGCGGCGGCCGCCGCAGCTTCGATTTCGAGCCGGCCAAGTGCATGGCACCGCTGCCGCGCGCGTTCCAGTGGGCCGACGGTTCGGCCTACGTCAACCACGTCGAACTGGTGCGCAAGGCGCGCGGCGCCGAGATGCCGGCCTCGTTCTGGGAAGACCCGCTGATGTACCAGGGCGGCAGCGACGATTTTCTCGGCCCGACCGACGACATCACGCTGGCGCGCGAGGAGTGGGGCATCGATTTCGAAGCGGAAGTGGCCGTGATCACCGACGATGTGCCCATGGGCGCCACCGCCGACCAGGCCCACCAGCGCATCCGCCTGCTGATGTTGGCCAACGATGTTTCGCTGCGCAACCTGATTCCGGAAGAGCTGGCCAAGGGCTTCGGCTTCGTCCAGTCCAAGCCGGCCACCAGTTTTTCGCCGGTGGCGGTGACGCCGGACGAGCTGGGCGACGCCTGGAAGGGCGGCAAGGTGCACCTGCCGCTGTTGTCGACCTGGAACGACAAGCTGGTCGGCAAACCGCAGGCCGGGGTCGACATGGTGTTCAACTTCCCGCAACTGATCGCCCACCTGGCCAAGACGCGCAACCTGCGCGCCGGTTCCATCATCGGTTCCGGCACCGTGTCCAACAAGGACGCCCGGCGCGGTTATTCCTGCATCGCCGAACAGCGCTGCCTGGAGATGATCGCCGGCGGCGAGCCGGTCACTCCCTTCATGGCGTTCGGCGACACCATCCGCATCGAGATGCTGGACGACGGTAAATCCGTGTTCGGCGCCATCTCGCAAACTGTAAAACAAGCCTGAGTTTCCGTAGGGAATCGTGGATATGGCGGTGAAAACCCGCCGTATTCCACCGATGATCTTGCCCGGCCGCCATCGATAATGGCAAGGTCAAGACTAACCCACGCATCAGGCAGACCCCATGGCAGACGACAGCGACGCAGAAAAGACCGAACCCGCGTCAGCGAAGCGCCTCGAGCAGGCGCGTGAAGAAGGCGACGTTCCCCGTTCGCGGGAAGTGGCGACGTTTACCGTGCTGATGGCGGCCGGCGCCGGCCTGTGGATGACGGGCGACGGCCTGGTCGGCCAGCTGCATTCGGCCCTGGTGTCGGGCCTGACCCTGGACCAGGAACAAATTTTCAACGCCGACGTGCTGTTCCGCCGCATCGGCATGGACGTGGTGCGCGTGCTGATCGCCTGCCTGCCGTTGGGCGTGGCGGTGATGCTGGTGGCGCTGGCCTCGCCGCTGCTGGTGGGCGGCTGGCTGTTCAGCAGCAAGGCCTTCATGCCGAAGTTCAGCAAGCTCAATCCCGTCAGTGGCATCAGCAATATGTTCTCGAAGAACGCGCTGGTGGAGCTGGTCAAGGCGATACTGAAGACGGTGGTGGTCGGCTTCGTCACCTGGATGGTGGTGATGAAGTACAAGGATGCGGTGATTGGCCTGTCGGTCGAGCCGCTCAAGCTCGGCATCGGCCACACGCTCAATATGCTGGCCAGCAGCTTCCTGTTCATCGTCGGCGCGCTGGGCCTGATCGCCGCCATCGACGGCCCGTACCAGATGTGGCATTACGCCGACAAGCTGAAGATGACGCGCCAGGAGCTGATCCAGGAATCCAAGGAATCGGACGGCAATCCACAGATCAAGGCCAAGATCCGCCAACTGCAGCGCGAGATGGCCAAGCGCCGCATGATGGCCGACGTCCCGACCGCCGATGTGGTGGTGACCAACCCGACCCACTACGCGGTGGCGCTGAAGTACAACGACGGTATGCGCGGCGCACCGAAAGTGGTGGCCAAGGGCACCGACGAGGTGGCCGCCAAGATCCGCGAAATCGCCAAGGAGAACAAGGTCGCCATCCTGGAAGCGCCGGCGCTGGCGCGCGCGCTGCACAAGCATACCGAGATCGGCGACGAGATTCCGGAACAGTTGTACGCCGCCGTGGCTGAAGTGCTGGCCTATGTGTTCCAGCTGCGCGTGTTCAACCGTGGCGGCGGCAACCGTCCGGACGTGCCGAAGAAACTCGATGTGCCGCCGACCATGGACCCGCTCGATCCAGCTTTCATTCCCAAGCACGGCACGCCACCAGATTTGACTAACGGAGCACCAGTATGAACGCCCTCAGCAATATGAAGTTACCGCCATGGCTGCAAGGCCTGGCCAATTCGAAGAACAAGGGCAGCGTGGCGGCGCCGATACTGATCATCATGTTGCTGGCGATGATGATCCTGCCGTTGCCGGCGTTTGTGCTCGACATGTTCTTCAGCTTCAATATCGCGCTGTCGGTGATCGTGCTGCTGACTTCGCTGTACACGGTCAAGCCGCTGGACTTCATGTCCTTCCCGACCATCCTGCTGGTGTCGACCATGTTGCGCCTGTCGCTGAACGTGGCCTCCACCCGCGTGGTGCTGACCGAAGGCCACACCGGCGCCGACGCGGCCGGTAAGGTGATCGAGGCCTTCGGCCACTTCCTGATCGGCGGTAACTATACGGTCGGTATCGTGGTGTTCGTGATTCTGACCATCATCAACTTTGTGGTGGTGACCAAGGGTGCGGGCCGTATCGCCGAGGTGGGCGCGCGTTTCGCCCTGGATGCGATGCCGGGCAAGCAGATGGCGATCGACGCCGACCTGAACGCGGGCCTGATCGGCGAAGCGGAAGCCAAGAAGCGCCGCAGCGAAGTGTCGATGGAAGCCGAGTTCTACGGCGCCATGGACGGTGCCAGTAAATACGTGCGCGGCGATGCCGTGGCCGGTATTCTGGTGACCGTGATCAACGTGGTGGGCGGCCTGCTGGTCGGCCTGATCCAGCACGACATGCCGTTTGCCGACGCCCTGAAAAACTACACGCTGTTGGCCATCGGTGACGGCCTGGTGGCGCAGATTCCTTCGCTGATCATTTC
Source organism: Duganella paludis (assembly GCF_054461335.1). NCBI lineage: Bacteria > Pseudomonadati > Pseudomonadota > Betaproteobacteria > Burkholderiales > Oxalobacteraceae > Duganella > Duganella paludis. The sequence goes on along the minus strand of NZ_CM136922.1, from coordinate 1,556,788 downwards.
GATCGCGGCCGGTATCGTGGTGTCGCGCGTGGCCAACGACCAGGACATCGGTTCGCAGCTGGTGGGCGAGCTGTTCGCCAAGCCGGAAGTGCTGTACATCACGGCGGCCATCATCGGCGGTATGGGCCTGATTCCGGGCATGCCGAATCTGGTGTTCCTGATGCTGGCCGGCGCGCTCGGTGGTTCGGCCTACCTGATGTCGAAGAAGAAAGTCGAGAAGGCTGCGGCCGAGACGGCGGCGGCGGAAGCCTCGGCCCCGGCTGCCGCAGCGGCGGCGGAGCAGGAGGAAGCCAGCTGGCAGGACGTGATGCCGGTCGATACGCTGGGCCTGGAGGTTGGCTATCGTTTGATTCCGCTGGTGGACAAGACCCAGGGCGGTGAGCTGCTCAAGCGCATCAAGGGTATCCGCAAGAAGTTTGCGCAGGAGGTCGGTTTCCTGGCGCCGCCGGTGCACATCCGCGACAACCTGGAGCTCAAGCCATCGGCCTACCGCATCGCGCTCAAGGGCGTGGAAGTGGGGACGGGCGAGGCTTTCAACGGTCAGTATCTGGCCATCAATCCTGGTATGGCCACCGGCACTTTGCAGGGCCTGGTGACCACCGATCCAGCCTTCGGCCTGCCGGCCGTGTGGATCGATGCCAGCGCGCGCGACCAGGCGCAGGGCATGGGCTACACTGTGGTCGATGCCGGCACGGTGGTGGCGACCCATTTGAACCATCTGATCACCACCCATGCCTCCGAGCTGCTCGGCCGCGCCGAGGTGCAGGCCTTGCTCGATCACCTGAGCAAGGAAGCGCCGAAGCTGGTGGAGGACCTGGTGCCGAAGATGATCCCGCTGTCGACCTTGCAGAAAGTATTGCAGAATCTGTTGACGGAAGGCGTGCATATCCGCGACATGCGCAGCATTATCGAAACCCTGGCCGAGCATGCGGCGCATACCCAGGATTCCGGCGACCTGACGGCGCTGGTGCGCATTGCGCTGGGCCGGGCCATCGTGCAGCAGTTGTTCCCGGGCGCTGGCGAGTTGTCGGTGATGACCTTGGACAATCGTCTTGAGCGTTTGCTGATGCAGGCGCTGGCGGCCAGCGGTGCGGACGGCACCGGCATCGAGCCGGGCTTGGCCGACACCATTGCGCAGCAGGCGGCGTCGGCGGCGCAGCAGCAGGAAGCGCTGGGGCTGACGCCGGTGCTGCTGGTGCCGGGGCCGTTGCGCGCGCTGCTGTCGCGCTTCCTGCGCCGCGCTTTGCCGCAACTGAAGGTGCTGTCGCACGCAGAGATCCCGGAAAGCAAAACCATCCGTGTCACGGCGCTGGTGGGCCAGCAACCAAGCTGAGTTTGATCCGGCCGCTATCGTCGTTCATCCGGGCAGTCTAGACTGCCTGCATGAACGACGACTACGACACGCCGTGGAAAGAAGTGGTCACGCGCTACTTCCCCGAATTCATGGCTTTTTACTTCCCTGATGCGCACGCCGCCATCGACTGGTCGCGCGCGCATGATTTCCTCGACCAGGAATTCGCGGCGCTGTCGTGCGATGCCGAGCTGGGCAAGCGCCTGCTCGACAAGCTGGTGCGCGTGTACCTGCGCGATGGCGGCGAGCATTGGGTGCTGGTGCATCTGGAAGTGCAGGGCTGGCGCGATGCCGCGTTTGCCGAGCGCATCTTCACCTATCACTACCGCGTGTACGACCGCTACCGGCGGCCCCTGGCCAGCATGGCGGTGCTGGCCGATAGCGGCATGCGCTGGCGGCCAGCGTCGTTCGGGTATCGACTGTTGGGCTGCTCAATGCGTTTGGATTTCCCGGTGGTCAAGCTGCGAGACTATGCGCAGGATATGGAATCCCTGATGAGCAATCCTAATCCGTTTGCCCTGGTCACCGCTGCGCACCTGCTGACGCAGCAGACCCAGCACCACTTGCATCAAAGGCGGCACGCCAAATGGCGTTTGGCCAAGCTTCTGTATCAGCGGGACTGGGACAAGCAGCGTATCATCGATTTGTACCGGATGATCGACTGGATGATGCGTTTGCCAGCGTCGTTGGACCGTCGGATCCGCTACGCTGTTCTGCAATTGGAAAGGAGGGAGACCATGACTTACATATCCTCAATTGAACGTATCGGAATGGAGATTGGCCGGAGGCAGGGGCTGGAGGAAGGGCGGCAGGAAGGACGGCAGGAAGGTGGCGCTGCGGTGCTGTCGGCTGTGCTGGCGAAACGCTTCGGGCCGCTCGATGCGGCTGTGGCGGCGCGGCTGGCGCGGGCCGATGTCGGGCAGATGTCGGCCTGGGCGCTTAACTTCGTCGATGCCCGCTCCCTGGACGAGGTTTTCCGCGACTGAATTGCGGCCCATTTCCACCCCTGTTCATCAGATCGTTTCCAGAGTGCATCGTCAATAATGGAAGCATAGGAGTGAAGGCGTCTCGCTGGAAGACGCACTGCTCGATATGCTTCCCTTGAGAGACGGTCATGAACGTTAAAAAATTTACCGCGTCCACTTCCCGCGACGCGCTGCGTAAAGTCCGCGAATCGCTCGGCCCCGACGCCGTGATCCTGTCCAACCGCCAGTCAGACGGCGTGGTCGAAATCCTCGCCCTGGCGAACGACGACGCCGCCTCGCTGGCCATGCCCGCACCGCACTCGCCGATGTCCGAACCGGCGCCTTCGCTGGACCTCGGTCCAGCCACCATCGCCAACGCCCGCATCGAGCCGCGCTTCGATGACGAAGCGTTTGCCCCGCGCGCCCCATTCGCCGCCCAGCCAGCCTTCCAGCCAGCGCCCCAGCCGGCACGCCAGGCCCCGGCCGCCAGCTTGCCGCAGCAGCCGCAGCACCGCGTAGTCGCCTCGCACTCGTCGCTGGCCACCAAGGTTGCCGCAGCAGCGGCCGCGCCGGCGCCAGCGCCAGTAGCGCAGCCGCAGCCGAAAGCCGCACCGGCGTTCGACGCCAGCCAGATCGCCGCCATGGTTTCAGCCGCCGTCGCCAGCGCCAAGCAAAGCGCGGCCGTGGAAATGAGCGGCATGATGAATGAAATCCGCGCCATGCGCGGCATGATGGAAACCCAGCTGGCCGAACTGTCCTGGGGCGCGACGCAAGCGCGTGAACCGCACAAGACCGCCGTGCTGCGCGCCATGCTGGCGGCCGGCTTCTCGGCCAGCCTGTCGCGCTACCTGATCGAAAAACTGCCGGCCAGCCAGCGCGACGCCGCCGACAGCCTGCGCTGGATCAAGACCGTCCTCACCCGCAACCTGCAAACCATGTCGAACGAAGACGCGCTGATCGACCAGGGCGGCGTGTTCGCGCTGGTCGGCCCGACCGGCGTCGGCAAGACCACCAGCACCGCCAAGCTGGCCGCGCGCTGCGTGATGCGCCACGGCCCGGACAAGCTGGCCCTGATCACCACCGACGCCTACCGCATCGGCGCCCACGAACAGCTGCGCATCTACGGCAAGATCCTCGGCGTGATGGTGCACTCGGTGAAAGACGAGGCCGACCTGCGCATCGCCCTGAAGGAACTGAAAAACAAGCACACCGTGCTGATCGACACCGTCGGCGTCAGCCAGCGCGACCAGATGGTGACCGAACAGGTCTCCATGCTGCAGGGCGCCGGCTCCGACGTCAAACGCCTGCTGTGCCTGAACGCCACCGCCACCCAGGAAACCCTGAGCGAAGTGGTGCGCGCCTACCAGGGCAGCGGCCTGGCCGGCTGCATCATGACCAAGCTCGACGAAGCGGCCGCGATCGGCAACGTGCTGGACGTGGTGATCCGCCAGAAGCTCAACCTGTTCTACGTCTCCAACGGCCAGCGCGTGCCGGAAGATCTGCACCTGGCCGATCCGGCCTACCTGATCGACCGTGCTTTCAAGCTGAAACGCGATGTCGCCGAAACCCAGTATCTCGATGCGGAGCTGCCTCTGCTGATGAGCAACGCCAACAACGAACACGGCGCGCGCGAGGTGCATCTTGGCTAATTTTAATTTCGACCAGGCCGAAGGCCTGCGCCGCATGCTGGCGGGGCCGCGTCCCCGCATCGTCACCTTCCTGTCGGCCGCGCCGCAGGACGACAAGGGTTCCATGCTGGTCAACCTGGGCGCCTCGCTGGCCCGCGCCGGCAACGACGTGCTGATCGTCGACGCCTGCGCCAGCGCCCACGGCGTGGCCTCGCGCCTCGGCGTCGACGGCGGCCACAGCCTGCTGAACGTGGCACGCCAGGAATGCGCGCTGAACCAGGTGATCCACCCGGTGCCGCAAGGGTTCTCTGTGGTGTCCATGACACGCGGCGCCATGCGCGCCGGCCCCGACGAAACGCGGCGCCTGGCCAAGGCCTTCGACGTCATGGCCAAGCAGACCGGCATGGTGCTGGTGGATGGCGAATTCGACGGCGACGCCTTCCCGGTGCCGGTGATGGCCAGTTCGGAAATCGTGGTGCAGGTGTCCAACAGCGCCGCCTCGATCAAGGCTGCCTACAGCATGATCAAGCGCCTGAACCAGGAACTGGGCCGCCGCCCGTTCGGAATTCTGGTCACCGGGGCTTCCGAATCGGAAGCAAAGGTGGTATACGATAATATGGCACAGGCAGCCAGCCGTTACCTGGCCGTCAACCTCGTTTCCATGGGGTCGGTGCCGGCGGATGAATACCTGCAACGTGCTGCGCGCTTGGGGCGCGCGGTGGTCGATGCGTTTCCGCTGGCCGGTGCTTCGGTCGCGTTTCGTCAACTGGCGGGACGCTTCGCGCTGGGAGGGAATAGCCAGCTCAGTGCGTAACTAGACACAATAAGACAAAAATTATTCGAATGTATACGGTAAAAGGGAAAGCGGACAAGGATACCTTACTGACGGAGCATATGCCGTTGGTCAAGCGCTTGGCCCACCACATGAAGGCGAAGCTGCCGCCCAGCGTCGAAGTCGACGATCTGGTGCAAGCCGGGATGATCGGCCTGCTCGATGCCATCAGCCGTTACGAAGAAACGCACGGCGCGCAATTTGAAACCTACGCGGTGCTGCGCATCCGCGGCGCCATGCTGGACGAGTTGCGCAACAGCGACTGGCTGCCGCGCTCGCTGCGCCAGAACATGCGCAAGGTCGAGGCGGCGATGTCCACCTTGCAGCAGCGCCTGGGCCGGCCGCCGAGCGAATCGGAAGTAGCCAAGTCGCTCAAGCTGTCGCTGGCCGACTACCAGGAAATGCTGGGCGACGGCGGCGGCCACCAGCTGGTCTACTACGAAGATTTCCACGACGACGACGGCAACGACAGCTTCCTGGACCGCTACGCGGCCGACGACGACGCCGATCCGCTGCGTTCGCTGCTCGACGGCGACTTCCGCCAGGCCGTGATCGACGCCATCGACATGCTGCCGGAGCGCGAGAAAATGTTGATGGGCCTGTACTATGAAGAGGAGCTCAACTTGAAAGAAATCGGCGCCGTGATGGGCGTATCGGAATCACGCGTATCGCAATTGCATACGCAAGCCGTGGCGCGCCTGCGCGCCTCACTGCGGGAGCGGTCTTGGACTGGGCCAGCGTAGCCGGCGTGCTGGTGGCGCTGGCCGGCATCGTCATCGGCCAGGGCCTCGAAGGCGGCAAGCTCAGCTCGCTGCTACAGCCGGCCGCCTTCGCCATCGTGGTGATCGGTACTTTGGGTGCGGTACTGCTGCAGACCCGCATGAAAACCTTTTTGCGCGGCCTGCGCATGCTGCGCCTGGTGTTCGCGCCGCCGCCCGACAGCCGCGCCGCGCTGGCGCGCGACATCAACGCCTGGAACCTGGCGGCGCGCCGCGACGGCTTGCTGTCGCTGGAGCGCTACATGCTCGCCTCCAAGGACAAGTTCAACACCAAGGGCCTGCGCCTGATCGTCGACGGCATCGCGCCGGACAAGCTGCGCCAGCTGCTCGACACCGAAATCACCGCCTATGAAACGGAAGAACGCCAGGCGGTGCGCATCTGGGAATCGGCGGCCGGCTATTCGCCCACCATCGGCATCCTGGGCGCGGTGCTGGGCCTGATCCACGTGATGGAAAACCTGACCGATCCGAGCAAGCTCGGTTCCGGCATAGCGGTGGCCTTCGTCTCGACGATTTACGGCGTCGGCCTGGCCAACCTGTTCTTCTACCCGATCGCCAACAAGCTCAAGGCCATCGTCACGCAGGCCGTGCACCAGCAGGAGATTGCGGCGGCGGTGTTCTACGACATCGCCACCGGCGACCACACGCGGGTGATCGACGAGCGCATCGCCACACTGTTGCGGGAGCACTGAGATGCAGCACCGGCGCGCGCGCAGGAAGTTCGACGACGAACCGGAGAACCACGAGCGCTGGCTGATCTCCTACGCCGACTTCATTACGCTGCTGTTCGCCTTTTTTGTGGTGATGTATGCGATTTCGGCGGTCAACATCGGCAAGTACCGGGTGTTTTCCGACGCGCTGGGCGACGCCTTCGGCGGCAAGGGCGCGGCCGAGCGGGTCAACACCGAAGTGCCCAATCTTCCCATCCCCAATCCGGCGCTGAAGCGCCGCACCGAGTTGCTGCGCAAGGAAAAAGAGCAGATGACCAAGCTGGCGCAGGACTTGTTGTCCACGCTGGCGCCGCTGGTCAAGGAGGGCAAGGTGCGGGTGACGCAGAACAGCCGCGGCGTCAGCGTCGAAATCAATGCCTCGGTGCTGTTCGATCCGGGTGATGCGCGCCTGACCAGCGAATCGACCGAAGCGCTGCGCGCGGTGGCCAGCCTGCTCAAGGCCGACAGCCACAATGTGCAGGTGGAAGGGCATACCGACAACCAGCCGATCGGCAATACGCGTTTCCCGTCCAACTGGGAACTGTCGTCGGTGCGCGCCAGCAGCGTGGTGCGCCTGTTCATCGATGCAGGTGTGGCGCCGGAGCGGCTGACGGCCGTGGGCTTCAGTTCCAACGTGCCGGTGGCGCCCAATGACACGCCGGTCGGGCGCGCCCGCAACCGCCGCGTGGCGGTGACCATCCTCTCGGGTATTCCCGATCCAAGCACGGAATTGCCGACGGCGCCGGCGCAATAAGAATTTGCGGGGAGGTCTTAGCCGGCCAGGAAGCCGCGGCTGCGCGGCAGGGAGGTCGAGATGCCGCCCGGGCCATAGAAGTTGTTGGCCGATCCGCCCGGCGGACGCAGCGCCTGCAGCGCGCCCTGGGTGTGGCCCATCTGCTTGTTGATCAACATGCCATTGACGCGGTTCAGCTCCTTGGCTGCACGCGTATGCTGCAGCAGCGCCTGCCACAGGCCGGCCGATTCCTCGCGTGCTACACCGCTGGCGGCGATCCACGCATCCATGCCGGCTTCCTCGGCGGGGAAACCACATTTGCCCAATGAACGGTGACGTTGCGCCGACAACAGGGTCATTTGCGTGACCAGCGCGGTCTTGCGGGTGGTGATGGCCGGCAGGCCTTCGATTTCCGCCGTCACCAGCAGTTGCTGTTCCTGGCGCAGCAAGTCCAACAAGGTGGACATGATTTGCTCTTCTTCGCGCAGGCTGTTCAGCGGGGTGACGGTGGTCATGATTATCCTATCGTTTTCGTGAGTGCAGCAGATCCTTGACCGTGTCGAGCAAGCCATCCGCTACTTTTTCCGAGTTGACCTGGAACTGGCCGTCGGCTATCGCCAATTTGATGCGTTCGACTTTTTTGGTGTCGAACACGGCATTGGCGCCGCCGGCAGAACTGGCCGCCATCGCCTGGCCTTGCGGCGACAGGCGCACATTGTCCGAGGCGACATTCGTCGCTGCGGTTTCCGCCGCCTTCTCCGCGCCGCGCGCGGTGGAGGAGGTGGCCGCAGGCGTCGACGGCAAGCCTGGCGTGCTCTTTAAAGTGTCATTAATTTTCACAGCAATTTCCTTCTCAGCTAGGAGTACGAAACTCCGGGATCTGAGTCGGTAACGGCGGCCTGGCCGTAAACTTTAGCGGGTCCGTGGTGCAGCTCGCTCAAAAAGCCACCTCCACCAGTCCGCCGCTCTTGGCGATGCCGGTGATTTGCTGGCCGGCGGCGGTTTTCACCTGCACCACCTGGCCGTCGCCGGCCGTGCTCATGGCGCGCGCCTCGGCCGATACGCTGAAGCCGTTGCCGGTCGATACCAGGCGCACCAGTTGTCCGGATTGCACCACCGGCTTGCTGCGCAAGGTATCAAGCCGCAAGGGAGTTCCTGGCGGCAACGAAACATTGGCGCTGCGGCCGATCACCTGGCTGACGTCGGTGGCTATCCCTGCAGGCAATGTTGTCAAATCGCCCTTGAGGATGGTCAGCTGGCCGGCGTCGATGGGTTGGCCCTGCACCAGCGGCGCGGCGCTGGCGACGTAGTCGCCGATCACCGTCACGCTGGCTTGAATATATACCGTCCAGGCCGATGGCGTCGCACAGCGCACGCCGACCGAGGTCTTGCCCCAAGCGCGCGCGCCGGGCATGAAGAAAGCTTGCGGCGCCGGGCAGGCGGCCAGGTTCAGGCGCGGATCGACGGCGCCCACGGTGATCGTGACTTGACCGGGCAGGCCGCCGGCCTGCACCTGCAGGAATTGCTCGACCGTGCCCTTGAGCGCGGCGATGTCCTGGCGGCCGGCCTGTGCGGCGGCGCCGTTGCACAGCGCGGCGCCGAGCAGGGCGGCGGTAATCAATAAGCGTGATTTCATGGTGAGCATAGTCGGTTCCCCTTCAATGTGGCCATCATAGTCCGGCGGCCTGGACTTGAAGCCTTGAATAGGATGGGAAAACCGGGGCTTATTGGCCGATGGTGACAAGTGGCAACTCCGTATCATCGAACCTGTCACCAATGTGGAAGAGGAGCGCATCATGCTCGGCAGCAAACTAGACAATTACCTGAGCTTCAATGAAACGGCGCTGAGCCTGCGTTCGGCGCGCCAGACCGTGCTCGCTTCCAATATTGCCAATGCGGACACCCCGAACTACAAGGCGCGCGATATCGACTTCAGCAGCGCCTTGAAGTCGGCGCTCGACAAGAACAACCCGAATGCCCAGCAGACGCTGAACACCACCGCCGCCAGGCATTACCCCAACCCCCTGCAAGACGCCGGTACGCTGGCCGACGGCACGCCGCTGCTATACCGCGGCGTGGTGCAGGGCGCGGTCGACGGCAACACGGTCGACATGGACGTCGAGCGCAACCAGTTCGCCGACAACGCCATTCGTTACGAAGCCGGGATCACCGCCATCAACGGCCAGATCAAGTCGATGCTGGCGGCGCTACAGTCAGGGAACTAATCATGTCGCTCTTTAAAATCTTCGATGTCTCGGGTTCGGCCATGAGCGCGCAGGCGCAGCGCCTGAACGTGGTGGCCTCCAACCTGGCCAATGCCGACAGCGCCACCAGCGCCAGCGGTGAAGCCTACCGCGCGCGCCAGGTGGTGTTCGAGGCGACCACGCCGACCAACGGCGGCACCTCGACCGGGGTGCGCGTCAAACAGGTGGTGGAAGACCAGTCGCCGATGAAAATGATGTACGACCCCAAGCATCCGGCGGCCGACGAAAACGGCTATGTGACCATGCCCAACGTGAACGTGGTCGACGAGATGGTCAACATGCTGTCGGCTTCGCGCTCCTACCAGACCAACGTCGAGACCATGAACGCGGCCAAAACCCTGCTGTTGAAAACCCTGACCATCGGTCAAAACTAAACAATAGAACGAGATCATCATGGCTATTAGCGGCATTATCGATACGCCCAAGGCGGCGGCCACCAACACGGTAGCGACCAAGACCACCACCGACACCACCAGCGTGCAGGCGGACCAGGACAAGTTCATGAAGCTGCTGGTGACCCAGCTGCAGAACCAGGACCCGCTCAATCCGATGGACAACGCGGCCATGACCAGCCAGCTGGCCCAGCTGTCGACCGTGACCGGCATCAACAAGGTCAACGCCACGCTGGAGTCGCTGCGCAGCGACATCACCACCTCGCAATCCTCGGCCGCGATCAACCTGATCGGCAAGGGCGTGCTGGTGGAAGGCAAGGGCATCGAGCTCAACAGCGTGACCGGCGACGACGGCAAGGTCACCAAGTCCAGCGTGTTCGGTATCGACCTGGCCTCGGACTCGCAGGCGGTGTCGATCGAAATCAAGGACAAGGCCGGCAAGACCGTGCGCACCATGAGCATGACCAATGCCGAGGCCGGCACTTACCCGGTCACCTGGGACGGCACCAAGGACGACAAGACCGTGGCCGACGCCGGCAGCTACACCTTCACCGTCAGCGCCACCAACGCCGGCAACAAGGTCACCTCCACGCCGCTGCAACTGGCGGCGGTCGCCAGCGTGTCGACCGGCAGTGGCGGCGTCAAATTGAATACCTCGCTCGGGCATTTCGCCATGAGCGATGTGAAAGAAGTTTTGTAAGCGCAGATTGTTCAAGTAGCACCAACAAGTCACACCTCATAGGGGAATAGCATGTTCCAACAAGGACTGAGCGGCCTGAATGCCGCATCCAAATCGCTGGATGTCATCGGCAACAACATTGCCAACGCCAGCACCGTGGGCTTCAAGAGTTCGCAGGCGCAGTTCGCCGACCTGTACGCCAACTCGCTCAACGGCGTGTCGGGCAACAACGCCGGTATCGGCGTGTCGGTTTCCAAGCTGGCGCAGCAATTCACCCAGGGTAACCTGGAGTCGAGCAGCAACCCGCTGGACGTGGCGATCAACGGCGGCGGCTTCTTCCGCCTGGTGGTCAACGGCGCCGTGCAGTACTCGCGCAACGGCCAGTTCCACGAGGATGCCAGCCATACCCTCGTCAACGCGCAGGGCGCGCAGCTGACCGGCTACCTGTCCAACACCGCCGGCGTGATCCAGCTCGGTTCGCCGGTGCCGTTGACCCTGGACAAGTCCGACCTGACGCCGGTGCAAACCACCGAAGCGAACTTCCAGCTCAACCTGAGCTCGGCGGAAAAGGTGCCGGCGACCAATCCGTTCGACGCCAATGATCCGACCAGCTACAACAAGCAGACCGTGCTGAACGTGTACGACAGCCTGGGCACCGCGCACATCATGACGACCTACTACGTCAAGACCGACGCCAACACCTGGGACGTGTACGCCGCCGCCGACAACAAGGAAATCGTCTCGGCCAGCGTGGCCGCCACGGTGGCCACCGACCAGCCGACCATCGATGCCCGCACCGCCTACAACGACCTGGTGAAAGCCACGCCGCCGGTGCCGGCCGACATCGCCATCGCGGCCGCCAACTACGCCACCGCCGCCTACAACGCCATGCTGACGGCCGCCTCGGTGCCGCCGGCCGCCGCCACCCAGGCCCAGCTTGATGCCCTGACGGCCGCCTACACCGCGCTCGACCCGGTGCCGAGCGGTTCGATCACCGGCAAGACCCCGGACCAGATCAACGCCCTGCTGGGCGCGGCCATCACCGTGCCGGCGGTCAAGGTCGGCACGCTGCTGTTCACCAAGAGCGGCGCGCTCGACCCGCAAGCCATGGCCCTGTTGCCGGTGCCGCAAACGCTGCCGTTCCAGATCCAGTTGCCGATCTTCCCGGACACCGGCGCAATAGTGCCGATGACGGTCGCCACCACCTTCGACAAGACCACCCAGTATGGCAGCGTGACCAACGACCTGGGCTCGGTCCAGAACGGTTACTCGGCCGGTTCCTGGCAGCGTTACTCGATCGACGAGAACGGCGTGATCCTGGGCCAGTACAGCAACGGCAAATCGCGCGCCATGGGCCAGATCGCCATGGCCAACTTCGCCAGCGTGGACGGCCTGACGCCACTGGGCAACAACGCCTGGGCCGAAAGCTCGAGCTCGGGTCCACCAACCATCGGCACGCCGAACGCCGGTTCGATGGGTCAGCTGCGCTCCAGCGCGGTGGAAACCTCGAACACCGACCTGACGGCCGAGCTGGTCAACATGATCACCGCGCAGCGCGTCTACCAGGCCAATGCGCAGACCATCAAGACCGAGGACTCGATCCTGCAGACGCTGGTGAACCTGCGTTAATGAGGTAAATCATGGACCGCCTCGTCTATACCGCGATGACCGGTGCCCGGCACGTGATGGAGCAGCAAGCCACCGTGTCGAACAACCTGGCCAACGCCACCACCACCGGCTTCCGCGCCCAGCTCGATACGTTCCGGGCGGTGCCGGTGGTGTCCGAGGGCTTGCCCACGCGCGCCTTCGTGACCGACTCCACGGTGGGCTCGGACTGGCGTGCCGGTCCGATCGAAACCACCGGCCGCGCGCTCGACATCGCCATCCGCGACCAGGGCTGGATCGCGGTGCAGTCGGCCGACGGTTCGGAAGCCTACACCCGCAACGGCAGCCTGAAGGTGACCGAGAACGGCATCCTGCAAACCAGCTCCGGCCAGACCGTGATCGGCGACGGCGGCCCGATCACGGTGCCGCCGGACACCAACGTGACCATCGCCAGCGACGGCACCATCAGCGTGATCGCCAACGATTTCCAGCCGGGGCCGTCCAACACGCTGGGGCGTATCAAGCTGGTCAATCCGGACACGAAGAACCTGCTGCGCGGCGACGACGGCCTGTTCCGCCAGGCCGACGGCACGCCGGCCCAGAACGACGCCACCGTGCGCGTGGTGGATGGCGCGCTGGAGGGCAGCAACGTCAGCCCGGTCGATTCCATGGTCAACATGATCAGCTTGGCAAGGCAGTTTGAAATGCAAATGAGCCTGATGAAGAATGCCGAGAATAACGCCGCAAAAGCCACCCAGATCCTCGCTTTGAGTTGATGACCTCTCCCGCATAATGCTTGCATGGGATGAGCTCATTGTTCATCCGGCATCGGGAGAAGCATCATGATACGTTCGTTATGGATCGCCAAGACTGGCATGGAAGCGCAGCAGACGCAGATGGACGTCACGTCCCACAATCTGGCCAACGTCAGCACCAACGGTTTCAAGAAGTCGCGCGCCGTCTTCGAAGATCTGCTGTACCAGAATATCCGCCAGCCGGGCGCGCAATCGTCGCAGCAGACCAATCTGCCGTCCGGCCTGCAGCTCGGCACCGGCGTGCGCACCGTGGCCGTCGAGCGCATCCACACCCAGGGCAATCCGCAGTCGACCGGCAACGATAAAGACATCATGGTCAACGGCAGCGGTTTCTTCACCGTGCTGCTGCCTGATGGCACCACCGCCTACACCCGCGACGGCTCCTTCCAGCGCGACAACAACGGCCAGATGGTGACCTCGGAAGGCTTCGTGCTGCAACCGGCCATCACCATCCCGATCACCGCCCAGTCCATCACCGTCGGCCGCGACGGCACCGTTTCGGTCAACGTCGCCAACGGCAACGGCGCCACCAGCACCCAGCAGTTGGGCAGCCTGCAGCTGGCCACCTTTATCAACCCGACCGGGCTGGAATCGAAGGGCGAGAACCTGTACGTGGAAACCACCGCCTCCGGCGCGCCGCAGCAGAACACGCCGGGCAGCAACGGCACCGGCACCATCCTGCAGGGCTATGTCGAAACCTCGAACGTCAACGTGGTGGAGGAGATGGTAAATATGATCCAGACCCAGCGCGCCTACGAAATCAATTCCAAGGCCATCACCACCTCGGACCAGATGCTGCAGAAGCTGTCGCAGATGTAAGGACCTGATCATGAAATCCTTCACCATCATTCTTGCCGCCACCGTGCTGCTGAGCGCCTGCCAGACCGCGCCGACCTCCATCGTGAATTCGCCGATGACCGCGCGCCCGCTGACCAGCGAACAGCTGCAGGCCGTGCCCAACAACGGCGCCATCTACCAGCCGGCCGCCTTCCGTCCGGTGTTCGAAGACCGCCGCGCGCGCCACGTGGGCGATGTGCTGACCCTGGTGATCACCGAGCGCACCTCGGCCAACAAGGCCGGCACCAGTGCGGGCAACAAGACCGGCAAGGTCAGCGCCACCTTGCCGAAGGGCCTGCAAAGCACCTTCGGCAATCCGCTCACGGTCGGCAGCGATAGTTCGTATTCCGACGGCGACAACCAGACCGCCAGCAACGCCTTCACCGGCACCATGGGCGTGACCGTGGTCGAGGTGCTGAGCAACGGCAACCTGATCGTGGCCGGCGAAAAGCAGATCGGCATGAACAAGGGTACCGAATACATCCGCTTCTCCGGCATGATCAATCCGGACAGCATCGCCACCGGCAACACCGTGCAGTCGACCGCCGTGGCCGACGCCCGCGTCGAGTACCGCACCGCCAACCAGATCGACCGCGCCGAGCTGTCGTCGATGGCGTCGCGCTTCTTCCAAAGCCTGCTGCCGTTCTGACCATCATGAAAACTACCCTCAAAGCCGCCGCGCTGGTCTGCCTGTCCGCCACATTGACACTTCTGGCGCCGCATGCCGGCGCCGAGCGCATCAAGGACCTGGCCAGCATCGCCGGCGTGCGTCACAACCAATTGATCGGCTACGGCCTGGTGGTGGGCCTGGACGGCAGCGGCGACCAGACCACGCAAACCCCGTTCACGGTGCAGAGCGTGATCTCGATGCTGCAACAGCTGGGCGTGAACCTGCCGCAGGGCGGTTCGCAGCTGCAATTGAAAAACGTGGCGGCGGTGATGGTGACGGCCTCGCTGCCGCCGTTCTCGCAGCCGGGCCAGACGCTGGACATCACGGTCTCGTCGATGGGCAACGCCAAGAGCCTGCGCGGCGGCACGCTGCTGATGACGCCGCTGAAAGGCGCGGACGGCCAGGTCTACGGCATGGCCCAGGGCAATGTGCTGGTGGGCGGCGTCGGCGTGCAGGCCGGCGGCGCTGGCGGTGGCGGCAGCTCGCTGACCGTCAACCACCTGAGCGTGGGCAAGATCTCGGGCGGCGCCACGGTGGAACGCGCGGTGGCCAGCAACCTGGGCGAGAACAACATCATCAAGCTGGAACTCAACAATGCCGACTTCGCCACCGCCAGCCGCATGGTCGAAGCGATCAACGACAAGTACGGCGCCGGCATCGCCTACGCGCTCGACAGCCGCGTGATCCGGGTGCAGGCGCCCAGCGGCAGCGACCAGCGCGTGAGCTTCATCGGCACGCTGCAGGACATGCAGGTCAATCCGGCCGAGCAGGCCGCCAAGGTCATCATGAACGCGCGCACCGGTTCGGTGGTGATGAACCGCGCCGTCACGCTGGAGACGTGCGCCATTTCCCACGGTAATCTGTCAGTATCGGTCAACGCCGACACGCAGGTCAGCCAGCCTAATCCGCTGTCGGGCGGCCGCACCGTCGTCACGCAAAATCCGCAGGTCGGCATCAAGGCCGACGGCGGCAAGGTGATGATGGTCAAGGGCGGCGCTTCGCTGGCCGAAGTGGTCAAGGCGCTCAACGCCATCGGCGCCACGCCGCAGGACTTGCTGTCCATTTTGCAGGCCATGAAGGCCGCCGGTTCGCTGCGCGCCGAACTGGAAATCATTTAAGCGGGTGCCACCATGGCCAGCCAGACTTCCACCTCCAACGACCTCAACGGCAAACTCGCGCTCGATGTGCGCGATATGGGCAGCCTCAAGCAGTCGGCCCGCGCCGGCAGCCCGGAGGCGCTGAAGACGGCGGCCACGCAGTTCGAGGCCATGTTCGTCAACATGATGCTCAAGAGCATGCGCGAAGCCACGCCGCAGGACGGCATGATGGACAGCCAGCAGAGCAAGATGTTCACCACCATGCTCGACCAGCAGACCAGCCAGAACATCGCCAAGAAGGGCATCGGCCTGGCCGACATGCTGGTGCGCCAGTTGTCGGCCAAGACCGACGCGGCCGCGCTCGGCATCGGCGGAGCGGGCGACGCCAGCAGCGCCAGCAACGCCGGCAGCTTTGCCGGTGCGGCCAGCCTGATGGACGCCAAGCTGCAGCGTGCGATTGCCGCCGCCGGTGGCAATGCGGCCGCGACCGCCGCCAGCAGCACCAGCCGCGTCGATGGCGCCGCCAGCACCAACAAAGGTTCGCAGGCGCCGCACGTGCGCAGCTTCCAGGAAAAGCTGTCGGCCCACGCCGAGGAGGCCAGCAAGGCCACCGGTATTCCGGCCAAGTTCATGCTGGGCCAGGCCGCGCTGGAATCGGGCTGGGGCAAGCGCGAGATCAAGGGCCGCGACGGCAGCAACAGCAACAACCTGTTCGGTATCAAGGCCACCAGCGACTGGAAGGGCAAGGTGGTCGAGGCCACCACCACCGAGTACGTCAACGGCAAGGCGCAGACCAAGGTCGAGCGCTTCCGCGCCTACGACAGCTATGCCGACAGCTTCAAGGATTACGCGCGCTTGTTGGCCAGCAATCCACGTTACGAAAAAGTATTGGCCAGCGCGGGCGACGCCAGCAGTTTTGCCCAAGGCTTGCAGAAGGCCGGCTACGCCACCGACCCGCATTACGCCAGCAAACTGACCAGCATCATCAAGCGCTCGCTGGCAGGATAGTCAAGTTTTCCCGGTAGCTGCCGTTACCACTCACATATAGAGTAAAAATATTATGTCCAGTCTCCTCAGCATCGGTAAAAGCGGCTTGTTGGCAGCCCAGGTAGGGTTGTCGACTACCGGCAACAATATCACCAACGCCAACACGGCCGGCTACAACCGCCAAGTGGCGATCCAGGGCGACACCGGCACCCAGTACCAGGGCTTCGGCTATGTCGGCTCGGGGACGGAGATCCAGGCCGTGCGCCGCTACTACGACAACTTTCTGGCCACCTCGCTGCGCAACGCCGAGTCCAACCAGGCCTCGCTGGACGCTTACAGCTCGCAGATCAGCCAGATCGACAACCTGCTGGCCGACACCACGGCCGGCCTGTCGCCGGCGCTGCAGGACTTCTTCAACGGCGTGCAGAACGCCACCGCCAGCCCGGCCTCGGCCGCCGCACGCCAGTCGCTGCTGTCGAACGCCGAATCGCTGGCCTCGCGCTTCCAGGGCATGAGCGCGCGCCTGAACGAGATCGCCTTCGGCGTCAACAACCAGATCAAGTCCAACGTCGGCGAGATCAATGCCTACGCGCAGCAGTTGGCCGACATCAACCTGACCATCGCCGGCCTGACCACCAGCACCGCCGCGCCGAACGACCTGCTCGACAAGCGCGACCAGATGCTGACCGAGCTCAACAAGCTGGTCAAGGTCACCGTGGTCCCGGGCGACAACAATATGCTGAACGTCTCGTTCGGCACCGGCCAGCCGCTGGTGGTGGCCAACAAGGCTTTCCAGCTGGCCACGTCCACTTCGCCGACCGACGTCAGCCGCGTGACCATCGGCTACGCCACTTCCTCGGGCGCCTTCAGCGAATTGCCGGACCAGGTGTTCACCGGCGGCCAGCTGGGCGGCCTGATGGAGTTCCGCAACGGCGCCATGGACCGCGCACAGAATTCGCTGGGCCAGATCGCCGCCGGCCTGGCCACCGCCTTCAACGCCCAGCACGTGCTGGGCCAGGATGAGAACGGCGCCCTCGGCCAGAATTTCTTCAACCCGATCCAGGCCTATGTCGGCACCAGCAGCCGCAATTCGCAGGCCAGCACAGCCGAAGTGACGGCGGTGGTGACCGACGCCAGCGCGCTGACCGCCAGCGACTACAGCGTCGATTTCGACGGCACCAATTTCAACGTCACGCGCAAGAGCGACGGCCAGATCACCCAGATCAATCCCTTCCCGCAGACCACGCCGCAGGTGATCGACGGCGTGGCCTACAGCATCAGCGGCACGCCGCAGCAGAACGACAACTTCCTGGTGCGGCCGACCTACAACGCCGCCACCGATTTCTCGGTGGCCATCAAGGACCGCGACAAGATCGCGCTGGCGGCGCCGATCGCCACCGCCGCGCCGACCGCCAACGCCGGCAACGGCAAGATTTCGGCCGGCACGGTCGACCAGAATTACCTGACGCCAGGCAACGCCTTGACCGCGCCGGCCACGCTGACCTTCGACAAGGCGACCGGCACCTTCTCCGGCTTCCCGGCCGGGCAGGACGTGACGGTCACGGCCAACGGCACGGCCACCGTGTATCCGGCCGGCACGCCGGTGCCGTACACGGACGGCGCCAACATCAGTTTCGGCGGCGTCAACTTCGCCATCAGCGGCACGCCGGCCGACCTCGACACCTTCACGGTCGGCCCCAACACCAGCGGCGTGGGCGACAGCCGCAACGGCGCCTTGCTGGCGGGTTTGCAGACGAAAAATATTTTGGACAACGGCAAGGCCACGTTCCAGACCACCTACGCCCAGATGGTCAACTTCGTCGGCACCAAGGCGCGCGAGTCGCAGATCAGCGGCACGGCCGCCGACGCCGCCGTCAAGCAGGCCACCAGCGCGCAGCAGAGCGTGTCCGGTGTCAACCTCGATGAAGAGGCGGCCAACCTGTTACGCTATCAGCAAGCGTACCAGGCCAGTGGCAAGGTCATGCAAGTGGCCAGCCAGTTATTTGACACGTTGCTCAGCCTGGGCAACTAGAAAGATAGGGTAGCACCATGGTGATGCGCATCAGTACCAGGACCATTTACGACGTCGGCTCGGCGCAGATTACCTCGCTGCAGACGGCCATGTCGCGCACACAGCAGCAGCTGTCCACCGGCCGCAAGAACCTCACCGCCGCCGACGATCCGATCGCCACCGCGCGCGCGGTGGAGGTCACGCAGTCGCAATCGCTGAACACCCAGCTGGCGACCAACCGCGCCAACGCCAAGGCGGTGCTGTCGACCGAAACCACGGCGCTGGCCAGCACCACTTCGCTGCTGCAGGACATCAAGGACCTGGCGGTCAAGGCCGGCAACGGCTCGTACACGCAGTCGGACCGCCAATCGGTGGCGATCGAGCTGGAAGCGCGGCTGGCCGACCTGCTGGGCCTGGCCAACACGTCGGACGGCGTGGGCGGCTACGTCTTCGCCGGGTACAAGTCGACCACCTTGCCGTTCACCAAAACCGCCGCCGGCGCCGACTACCAGGGCGACCAGGGCCAGCGTTCGCTGCAGGTCGGCTCGACCCGCACCATCCCGATCACCGACTCCGGCGCCTCGGTCTTTGAAAGCAACCCGAGCGGCAACGGCACCTTCGTCACCACGCCGGACGCCGCCAACTACGGCCGCGGCGGCACCGGCATCATCAGCGCCGGCTCGGTCAAGGACGCCACGCTGCTGACCGGCCACAAGTATCAGATCGACTTCCAGGTGGTGCCGGAGACGCCGGGCGTGCCCAAGCAAACCACCTACACGGTGACCGACCTGACCACCGGCAACCCGGTGCCGCCGGCGCCGGTGCCGGCGGTGCCGCAGTCCTATGTCAGCGGCCAGAACATCAGCTTCGACGGCGTGCAGTTTGACGTCAAGGGCGAGCCGGCGGACGGCGACAACTTCGCGCTCGAGCCGTCGACCAAGCAATCGATCTTCACCACGGTGCAGGGCTTCATCGACGCGCTGCGCGGGCCGGGCGATGGCGCCACCGGCCAGGCCAGCCTGAGCAACAAGCTCAACCAGTTGCAGGTGAACATCGACAACGCCACCGACAATGTGCTGTCGGTGCAGGCGGCGGTCGGCTCGCGGCTCAAGGAACTGGACTACCTCGACAGCTCGGGGGACGACTTGGGCCTGCAGTATGCGACCACGCTGTCGGACCTGCAGGACGTCGACTACACGGCGGCGATCTCGCTGTTCACCCAACAGCAGACCACGCTCACCGCCGCGCAGAAATCCTTCACCACGATGTCGGGCCTATCGCTGTTCAACTACATCAGCTAATTTTCTCCCGCCGCAAAAAAATGGCCAGCTGAAATCAGCTGGCCATTTTCATTTGCGCTTCAGCAATCAGGGTCAGCTCTGTCATTTGGACATTTGGGAACTTTCGTGTCACTGGAAAGTTCCGCAATGTCCGAATGACAGAGCTGACCCTAAATTGCTTTTGCGCTACTTCGCTGCCAGGATGCCTTGTGTGGCGCTGGCTTGCTTGCGCAGCCAGTCGTCGTGCTGGGCCGTGGCCGAGCCGCTCAGGGCGGTGGTGGACTGGTAGTGCTGCAGTTGGCCCGCCAGCGCGGCGACGCTGTTGTTGAGGCTGCTGTCGGTGGACGGCTGCGTCAGCTGGCCGGCGGCGGTGTTGCTGCCGGTGTTGCCGGCTTGCTGGCCGTAGCTGCCGATCGCCTGCGTCAGCTTGGCCGTGCGCTGGGCCAGGAACCAGACGTCGGCCACTTCGTGCGTGCTGCCGTCGGTGCTGGTGTAGCTCGACGTCAGGCCGACCCAGTTGCCCTCGTTGAGCACGCTGGTTTGCTGCGCCGCGACCTGCATGCTGGCCACGCCCAGTTCGGTCAGCGTCTTCAGTTCGCCAGCCTGGCTGACGCCGTCCGCGTTGGCGTCCACCCAGACCCGCAGGTCGCCGTAACGCGCGTCCTTGCTGTCCACCACGCCATCGTGGTTGTTGTCGAGCTCGGCCAGGGCGGCGAAGCCGTCGGTGGTCTTGCCGCCGCTGTTGCTGTGGGTGGCGGTGCCGAACAGTTCGCTGCCATCGTTGATCAGGCCGTCACCGTTGCGGTCCAGGGCCAGCAGGCCGTCGCCGGCACCGACCCAGCCCGTGCTGACCTTCTGGCCGTCGGCGCGGATGTCGAACCGCACCCCGGCGCCGATGCCCAGCGTGGTGACGCCGTTGCCGTCCAGGTCGAGCACCAGCGGGCTGGCCGTCAGGGCGGCGCGTTGATCCGCCGAGAGCGCGTTGAGCTGCGAGGCCAGCAGTGCCGATACCTGGCTCATGGTCAGCGTGCTCAGCTGGTCAACGCTCAGTTGCGCGAAGAGGGCGGGCTTCAAGCTGTTGATCTGCGAGGTTTTCAAGGCCACGATGTCGCTTTCGTCCAGCGCGGCCAGTTGATCGGAGTTCAGGGCGTTGAGGGCGGCGGCCGACAGCGCACGCATGTCGGCGCTGCTGAAGGTGTCGATCTGCGCCACGGTCAGGCCGAGGATCTGGGGCGCGCCCAGCGCCGCCAGCTGCTTGGTGCTGAAGGTGTCGAACAGCGTCGAGTCCAGCATGGCGATCTGGTCGGACGTCAGATAGGAAATCTGCGCCGTGGCCAGCTTGGTCATGCTGCTCAAGCCGTTCAACTGGTCGGTGCTCAGGGCCTTGATCTGCGAGGCGATCAGCGACGGCAGCGCTCTGGTCGACAGCGCGTTGAGCTGGTCCACCGTCAGCACCGCGATCTGCGCCGAGGTCAGCAGCGGCAATTGCTTGGACGTGATGGCGCTCATCGCGGACACGCTCAGCAGCGGCACCTGGTCGGTGCTCAGGTATTGCAGGACCAGGCCGGACGCCTGTTGGGTGGTCAGGCTGCCCAGTTGGGCGGTCGACAGTTGCGCCACCTGCGGCGCTTTCAGCGCGGCCATCTGCGACGAGCGCAGCGACTGGAAGCTGTCGGCGTCGAGCGCGTTCAACTGGTCCGAGGTCAGCGCCTG
Organism: Duganella paludis; assembly: GCF_054461335.1. Taxonomy (NCBI): domain Bacteria; kingdom Pseudomonadati; phylum Pseudomonadota; class Betaproteobacteria; order Burkholderiales; family Oxalobacteraceae; genus Duganella; species Duganella paludis. Next base: position 1,535,440 of record NZ_CM136922.1, on the reverse strand, counting down.
CACCTGCGTCGAGTTCAGCGTGCCCAGCGTCGACAGGGCGTTGAGCTGGTCGGTGCTCATCACCCGGACGTCGCCGACGGTGATGCCCTGGATCTGGCCGGTGGTCAGGCCGCCCAGCTGGTCAAGCGTGAGGAAACTGAATTGACGCGAGGTGAGGGCGGTCAGCTGGCTGGAGCTCATCGCCCGCAAGTCTTCCAACTCGACGGCGGCGATCTGGTCCGAGGTCAGGCCGGGCAGCGCGGCGAGGGACAGGGCCCTGGTTTGCGCCGGGGTCAGCGCGGCGATCTGGTCGGTGCTCAGCGTGCCGAGCTGGATTTTCGACAGCGAGGCCAGCTGCGCCGTCCGCAAGCCGGCGATGTGGTCGGCGTCCAGCGACAGCAACTGGTCGCTGGAGAGCACGCTGAATTGCAGCGTGGTCAGCGGGCTGAGCGAGCTCAGGCCGCCCAGCTGGTCGGTGTTCAGGGCCTTGATCTGGGCCTGGGTCATCGTGGCGATCTGGCCCGTGGTGAGCACGCCCATCTGGTCCACGCTCAGCAGCTGGATCTGGGTCGACGTCAGGGCGGCGAACTGGCTGGTCTTCAGGCCGGCCAGGTCGGCGTCCTCCATCGCGGCCAACTGGTCGGCGTCGAGCGTGCGGATGGCGTTGGTGCTGACGGCGCGCCACTGGGCCACGCTCAGCAGCGGGATCTGGGTCAGCGTGAGCGAGGCGAACTGCCTGGTCGACAGCGCGGCGATCTGCGCCGTGGTGAGCGCGGCCAGCGCGGCGTCGTCGAGCGCGCCCAGGCTGTCGGTGCTCAGGCCCGCCAGTTGGCCAGGGCTCAGCCATGGCAGGATCATGGCCTGCTGGCCGGTGGTCAGGGCGTGGATCTGGTTGGCGTTCAGCGAACGCAGCTGCCGCGAGCTCAGCGCCATCAACTGGCCGTCGCTGATGACCGCCATGTCCGCCGTGCCCAGCGCCATGATTTGGCCCGTGCTCAGCGCGGCCATATCGCTGAGCTCGATCGCCGCGAACTGGTCGGTGTCGAGCGCGGCGATGGCCTTGGTGCTGAGCGCGCGCAGCTGGTTGCCGCTGAGGCCGACGATCTGGTCGGTGGTGAGGCCGCGCGTCTGGCTGGCGCTCAGGCCGGCCAGGGCGGCCGTGCTGACCACGGCGATCTGGTCGAGCGTCAGCGCTTGCAACTGGTTGGTGGTCAGCGCCGCCAACTGCGCCGAGCGCAGGGCGGCGATGTCGGCGCCTTCGATGGCGGCGATCTGGGCGGCGGTCAAGGCCTGCAGGGCCGGCGTGGTCATGGCGAGCAGGTCGCCGGTGTCGAGGGCGACGATCTGCTCGTTGGTGAGCAGCGGCGTCTGGCTGTTGGTGAGGGCGGCGATCTGGCGCGTGGTCATGGCGGCGATTTGCGCCGCCGACAGGCCCGGCAACTGGTCGGTGGTCAGGGCCCGCACCTGCGCGGTGCCGAGGGCGCTAAATGCGCTCAAGGCGTTGAGCTGGTCGGTGGTCAGGATCGCCACCTGGCCCGCCTTCAGGCCGGCCAGGCTCTGGGTGCTCAGCGCGGCGACCTGGTCGGTGCTGAGGATTTGCAGCTGGTCGGAATTGAGCGACTGCAGCTGCGCCGATTTCAGGAAGGCGAAGTCGCCGGCGTCGATGTACTGGATCTTGGTGGCGTCCAGGCCCTTGAGCGCGGTGGTGCTGAGCGCGCCGACTTGCGCGCCGCTCAGGTAGGCCAGCTGGTTCTGGTCGAGCACCGCCACCTGCATCGAGGTCAGGGCGGCGATCTGGCGCGTGTTGAGGCTATCGATATCGCTCTGCGTCAGCGCGGCGATGCGGGTGGTCGACAATTTGGCGATGTCGGCGGTGCTGGCGTTGGCCAGCTCCGGTTGCACGGCGGCCTGCTGGTCGGGGCTCAGGGCCGCGTATTGGGCGGCGCTGAAGGCCGCCACTTGGGCGCTGCTCAGCGCGTGCAACTGGTCGGTGCTCAGCGCGGTGATCTGGTCGGTGGTCAGGGCGCGCAGCTGCATGCTGTTGAGCGCGGCGAAGTCCTCGACTTCGAGCACCATGATTTGTGCCAGGCTCAGGTGCGACAACAGGCTCACCGACAGCGCCCGTGCTTGCGCGGTCGACAGCGCGATCAGCTGGGCATCGGTCAGGCCCGCCACTTGCGCGGCGTTCAGCGCGGCGATCTGGTTGGTCTTGAACGAGGTCAGGCTGTCGACCGCCATGTTGAACAACTGGTCGGTGCTGAGGGCGCGTACCTGGTTGGTGGTCAGCGCGGTCAGGCTGCTCAGCGCCTCGAGCTGGGCATTGCTCAGGTAGCCGATCTGGCGGGTGCTGAAGGCGGCGATTTCCTGCGTGCTCAGGTTGCTGTACTGGCTGAGCCACAAGCCGGCCAGCTGGTCGCTGGTGAGGGCGACGATCTGGCGCGAACTGAGCGCGCGCAGGTCGACGTCTTCCAGCGCGTTCAACTGGTCGGTGCTGAGGGCGGCCAGGGCGGCGACCGACAGCGCGCGCATCTGCGCGGTGGTCAGGGCCGGCATCTGGTCGGTGGTCAGGAACTGGATCTGGACGCTGTTCAGCGCGGCCAGCTGCGAGGTCTTCAGGTTGGCGATCTGATCGGGCGTGAGCGCGATGATCTGGTCCGACGACATGCCGCCGATCTGCTTGGTGCCGAGGCCGGCGAGGCTGCTCAGCGCGGCAAATTGCTGGGTGGTCATCACGCCCAGCTGGATGGTGGTCAGCGCGCCGATTTCCTGCGAGGTGAAGGCCGACAGCTGGAGCGGCGTCAGCGCGACGATCTGGTCGGTGTTCAGGCTGGCGACCTGGGCGGTGCTGAGGGCGGCGATGTCGGCCTGTTCAATGGCGGCGATCTGGTCGGTGTTGAGGCGGCTCAGGGCGGCGCTGCCCATGCCGCGCACCTGCTGCGTGGTCAGCGCGACGATCTGGTCGGTGCTCAGCGATTGCAGCTGCAGGCTGCTGAGCGCGGCCAGCTGGGCGGTTTTCAGGGTTGGAATTTGTCCCAGCAACAAGGCGCCGATCTGGTCGCTGGTCAGGGCGCGCACCTGCAACGTGGTCAGCGGCGCCAGCGAAGCCAGGCTGTTGATCTGGTCGGTGCTGAGCGCGGCGATCTGCTGGGTGGCCAGGGCGCCCAGCACCTTGGTGCCGATGGCGCCGAACTGGAGCGCGCTGAGCACCGCCAGCTGGTCGCTGTTGAGGCCGACGATCTGGTTGCTGCCGAGCGCGGCGATGTCTTCGATCTCGATCGCCACCACCTGGTCGGTGGTGAGCGCGGCCAAGGTGGCCGTGGCCAGGCTGCGCACCTGCTGCGTGGTCAGCGCCACCACCTGGTTGGTGGTCAGGGCGCCGATCTGGGCACTGTTGAGGCCGGCGATCTGGTTGGTTTTCAGGGTGGCGATGCTGGCGATGCTGGCGATCTGGTCGGTCGTCAGGGCGCCGATCTGCCGGCTGTTCAGCGGCGCCAGCGTGACCAGCGCGGCCATCTGGTCGGTGGTCAGCGCGCGGATCTGCTGGGTGCCGAGGGCGGCGATGATCTGCGTGCTCAGGCCGGCGATCTGGCTCAGCATCAGGTTGCTGACCTGGTCGGTGGTGAGGCCGGCGATCTGTTTGGTGCTGAGGGCCTGCAGGTCGGCCAGCTCCATGGCGCGCAGCTGGTCGGTGTTGAGCGCGCCCAGCTGGTTGGTGGTGAGGGCGCGCGCCTGCTGGGTGGTCAGGGCGACGATCTCGTTGGTGGTGAGCACCGAGGCTTGGTCGGTGGTCAGCGAGGCGATCTGGGCCGTGGTCAGGGCCGCCAGCACGGTCAGCGGCAGCGAGATGATCTGGTCGGTGGTCAGGGCCGCGATGGACGCCGTCGAGAAGCTGGCCAGCGACGACAGGGCGCCCAGCTGGTCGCTGCTCAGCACGGATTTCTGGTCCGGCGTCAAGGCGGCGATTTCCTGGGTGGTCAGCGCCATGATCTGGTCGGTGCGCAGCGCCACCACCTGATCGGTGGTCAGCGCGGCGATCTGGCGCGTGCTCATGGCCACCAGGCCGCCGGCCGTGATGGCGCCGATCTGGTCGGTGGTCAGGGCCTGGATCGCGTTGGTGCCCAGCGCGCGCAGCTGCGCCACCAGCAAGCCGGCGATCTGGTCGGTGGTCAGCGCGGCGACCTGGTCGCCCAGCAGCGCGGCGATCTGGCGCGTGGTCAGCGAGCGCAGGTCGGCCAGGTTCAGGTGCGCGAGCTGGTCGGTGTTGAGCGCCTGCAACTGGCGCGTGCTCAGCGCGCTGAGGGTCAGCAGGGCGTCGAGCTGGGTGTCGTTCATGGCGCCGAGCTGGGACAGCGACAGCGCGGCGATTTCCTGCGTGGTCAGGGCGCGCAGCTGGCCGGTGCTCAGGGCTCCCAGCTGGTCGCTGGTGAGCACGGCGATCTGGCGCGTCGACAGCGAGGCCAGGTCGCCATTGCTGAGCGCGGCGATGCGGTCGGTGGCCAGGGCCACCAGCGCGCTGGTGCTCAGCGCGCGCAGCTGGACGGTGCCCAGCGCCACCATCTGGTCGCTGGTGATGGCGCCGGCCTGCTCGGCCGTCAGCACAGCCAGCTGGGCGGTGCTGAGGGCGGCGAAATCGGCGGTGCTCAGCCCGGCGACCTGGTCGGTCGTCAGGGCGGTGATCTGGCGCGTGGCCAGCGGCGCCAGTTGCAGCGCCTCCAGCTGGTCGCTGTTGAGCACGGCCAGTTGCTCGGCCGTCAGCGCACGCACGGCGGCCGTGCCCAAGGCCGCCAACTGGTCGGTGCGCAGCGCCACGATCTGGTCGGTGCTGAGGCGGGCGATCTGCGCGGTGCGCATGGCGCGGATGTCGCGCGTTTCAATCGCGGCGATGGCGTCGGTGCTGAGCACGGCGATGGCGCCGGTGCTGAGCGCGGCGATCTGCTCGCTGCTGAGGGCGATGATCTGGTCGGTGTTGAGCGATTGCAGCTGGTCGCTGGTGAAGGCGGCCAGCTGGCGCGTGGTCAGCGTGACCAGGTCGGCCGAGTTGATGGTGCCGATCTGGAGGCTGGTCAGGGCGCGGATCTGGCGCGTGGTCAGCACGGCCAGCGAGCGCAGGGCGTCGATCTGGTCGCTGTTGAGCACGGCGATCTGGTCGGTGGTCAGCGCGGTTTCCTGCGCGCTGCTGAGCGCGTACAGCTGCTCGGTCAGCAGGGCCATCACCTGGTCGGTGGTGAGCTTGTTGATCTGCTGCGTGTTCAGCACCGCGAAGTCGCGCGTTTCGATGGCGCGCAACTGGTCGGTGGTCAGGGCGGCGATGCCGTCCGAGCTGAGGCCGCGGAACTGGCCGCCGCCCAGGGCGACGATCTGGTCGGTGGTGAGGGCCTGCACCTGGTCCGAGTTGAGCACGCCGAGCTGGTTGCTGGCCAGCGAGGCCAGGTTGCGGCTCGACAGGGCGCTGATCTGCTGCGTGGTGAAGGCGGACAGTTGGCGGCTGGACATGCCGGCCAGGCTGCTCATGGCGTTCAGCTGGTCGCTGGTGAGCACCGAGATCTGGTCGGTGGTCAGGGCGCCGACCGCCGCCGTGCTGAGGGCGTTGAACTGGTCGGTGAGCAGGGCCGTCAGTTGGTCGGTCGACAGCCGCGCCACCTGGCTGGTGCGCAGGGCGGCGATGTCGCGCGTTTCGATCACGCGGATCTGGTCGGTGGTCAGCGTGTTGAGCATATTGGTGCTCAAGTCGGCGTACTGGGACACGGTCAGGCCGACGATCTGGTCGGTGGTCAGCGCCTGGATCTGGTCGTAGGTCAGCGCGGCCAGTTGGGCGTTGCTGAGGGCGACCAGGTCGCGGCTTTCCAGCGATACCAGCTGGTCGGTGGTCAGGGCGGCGATCTGCGCCGAGTTCAGCGGCGCCAGGGTTTTCAGCGCCGCGATCTGGTCGGTGGTCAGCGAGGCGATCTGGTCGACCGTCAGGCCCTGCTCGGCGGCGGTGCTGAGCGCGGCGAACTGGTCGGTCGTCAGGGCCAGCACCTGCTCGGTGCTCAGGGCGCGCACCTGGCTGGCGTTCAGCACGGCCACGTCGCGCGTTTCCAGCGCCTGCATTTGCAAGGTCGTCAGGGCGATCAGGGTGGCGGTGGTCAGGCTGGCCACCTGGGCGGTGCTCAGCGCCACCAGCTGGTCGCTGGTCAGCACTTGCACCTGGTCGGCGTTGAGCGTGGCCAGCTGGGCGCTGCTGAGGACGACGATGTCCTTGGTTTCCAGCGCCACGATCTGGTCGGTGGTGAGCCAGGCGACCTGGCCGGTGGTCAGCGGCAGCACGGTCTTGATGGCCACGATCTGGTCGGTGGTCAGCACGGCCAGCTGGTCCGGGCGCAGCGCCTGCGCTTCGTCGGTGGTCAGGGCATAGATCTGGTCGGTGGTCAGGGCCACCAGCTGCTCGTAGGTCAGGGCGCGGATCTGGGCCGTGCTCAGGACGCGGATGTCGCGCGTTTCGATGGCCTGGATTTGCGCCGTGTTCAGCTGGGCAAACACACTGGTGCTGAGGGTCTGCACCTGGCTGGTGCTCAGCAGGGCCACCTGGTCGGTGGTCAGGGCCTGGATCTGGTCCGGGGTCAGCGCGGCCAGCTGGGTGCTGGTCAGGGCCACCAGGTCGCGCGTTTCCAGCGTGACCAGCTGGTCGGTGGTGAGCGCGGCGAACTGCGCCGTGCTCAGGGTCAGCAGGGTTTTCAGGGCCGCCAGCTGGTCGCTGCTCAGCACGGCGACCTGGTCCGGCAGCAGGGACGGCAGCATGGTGCTCGACAGCGCGGCCAACTGGGCCGTGCTGAGGGCCTGCAGCTGCTCGTTGCTGAGCACGCGCAGCAGGTTGCTGCCGAGGGCGGGGATGTCGCGCGTCTCGATCGCCTGCACCTGGTCGCTGGTCATCTGGCTCAGCATGGTGGTGCTGAGGCTGGCGATCTGGGTGCTGCTCAGCAGGATCACCTGGTCGGTGGTCAGGGCCTGGACTTGCTCGGCCGTCAGTGCCGCCAGCTGGCTGCCGGTCAGCGCCACCAGGTCCTTGGTCTCGAGCCAGACCAGCTGGTCGGTGGTGAGCGCCTGGATTTGCGCACTGGTCAGCGGCAGCAGCGACTTCAGCGCGGCGATCTGGTCGGTGCTGAACACGGCCAGCTGTTCCGGACGCAGCGACGGCAGGATATTGGTCGACAGCATGAACAGTTGCGCCGTGGTCAGCGCGGTCAGTTGATCGTCGCTCAGGGTGCGCAGCTGGTTGCTGGTGAGGACCGCGACGTCGCGCGTTTCGATGGCCCGGATCTGGTCGGTGGTCAGCTGGCTGATCAGGTTGGTGCTCAGGGCCGCGACCTGCGTCGTGCTGAGCGCGACCACCTGGTCGGTGTTGAGCGCGACCGCCTGGTCGGCGTTGAGCGCGGCCAGTTGGGCCGTGCTCAGGGCGGCGATGGTGCGTGTCGCCAGCGAGGTGACGTGGTCGGTGCTCAGGCCGCCGATCTGGGCCGAGTTGAGCGGCGCCAGCGAGGTCAGGGCCAGCACCTGGTCGGTGCTCAGCACGTTGATCTGGTCGGCGCGCAGGGCGGCGATTTCATTGCTGCGCAGGGCGTGGGCCTGGTCGGTGCTGAGGCCGGCCAGCTGGTCGTAACCGAGCGCGCGGATTTGCTGGCTGGTCAGCCAGACCAGGTCGCGCGTTTCGATGGCCGCGAACTGGTCGCTGCTCAGGCTGATCAGCGAATTGGTGGCCAGCGCGCTGACTTGCAAGGTGCTCAGCTGGGCGATCTGGTCGGTGCTGACGGAAAACAGCTGGCCGGCGCTCAGCGCGTTGATCTGGTGGGTGCCGATCTGCTGCAGCTGGTTCGACACCAGCGAGGCCACCTGGTCGCTGGTGAGCGCGCCGATGGCGGCGGTGCTGATGGCGCGCAGCTGCTGCGAGCTCATGCTGGTGAGCTGGTCGGTGGTCAGGTTGACGATCTGGTCCGAGCTGATGCTGCCGACCTGGGTAATCTGCAGCGCGCGCACGTCGCGGGTTTCCAGCGCGGCAAGCTGGGTCGGCGCCAGCAGGTTCAGCTGGCGCGTGGTCAGCGCGGTCATGTGCTGGGTGGTCAGCGCCACCAGCTGGTCGGTGGTCAGGGTCAGCAGCTGGTCGCTGGTCAGCGCGGTGATGTTGGCCGGCTTGAAGGCGGGAATCGCATCGGTGGTCAGGCCGAGGACGCCGTCCAGGCTCAGGTTGGAAATTTGCAGGGTCGACAAGGCACGCACGTTGGCCGTGGACAGCACGCCGATCTGGTCGGACGAGAACGCCCGCATGTCCTCCGTCGTCAAGGTGACGATCTGGGCGGTCGTCCACGAGACGATGTGGTCAGTGGTATAGGTCGGTATGTTCGTGCTCATGCAGGCTTCTCCAGGCAAGCTTCCATGATACGCGGGTTATTGCCTCATGGAAACCAAAAATCACGTTGCGGCTATTGCATTTCCCTATGGTCGCAGGCCTGGAGGTCGAACCGGCAAGCTTTCCGGTTTGACTACGGGCGGTCGTTGCGACCAGGTGCGCGGCATCAGCCGCGCGCGTTCAATGCCGTCCAAAAACAGGTTCTGCATCGGTGCGCCGAGGTAGGGCAGGGTCATGGCGATCACCAGCAGCCCCACGCCCAACGTAATCGGAAAACCGATGCCAAATAAATTCAACTGCGGCGCGGCGCGGGTCAGGATGCCGAGCGCCACGTTGGTAATCAACAAGGCCGCCACGATCGGCAGCGACAGCTGCACGCCGGTGGCGAAAATCCGTCCGCCCCAGTCGGCCAGCTGCTTGAAGCCGCCGCCGTAGATGGGGATGCTCGACACCGGCAGGGTCGAGAAACTCTCCACCAGCGCCGACAGCAGCACCAGATGCGCATTCACGGCCAGAAACGCCATGGTCGCCACCAGCGACAAAAACTGGCTGATGGCGGACGACCGGCCCTGGGTGTTCGGATCGAAAAACGTCGCAAACCCCAGGCCCATGGTCAGGCTGGAAATCTCGCCGGCCATTTCCACCGCCGCAAAAATGATGCGGATGCTGAAACCCATGGCCAAACCGATCAGCATTTCCTGCGCCAAGATCAGCAATCCCGCCATCGATAATGGATCGGTGGCCGGCCAGGCCGGCACCGCCGGCGCCACGATCAGCGCCAGGCCGACGCCGAGGCTCACCTTGACGCTGGCCGGCACCGCCTTGTTGCCGAACAACGGCGAGGCGGCCAGCAGCGCCAGGATGCGCGTGAGCGGCCACAGCAGGCTGGTGATCCATATATTGATATCGGCAGCGGAGACGGTCAGCATAAGGGTCTGTTACATTTCCGTCCGGCACTTTTTTGAATTGTAGACGAACTTTTTATGAATTCGGAAACTGTTACAATTTGATAAAACATTGACGCGTCAACCCACCAGCAGCGGGATGCCGGTGAACACCTCGCGCATGTAGTCGAGCATGATCGACAGCATCCACGGGCCGGCCACCACCAGCGCGACAAAAATGCCGACCAGTTTGGGGATGAAGGACAGCGTCTGTTCATTGATCTGGGTGGCGGCCTGGAAAATACTCACCACCAGGCCGATGAGCAGCGCCACCAGCAGCATGGGGGCGGCGATCATCAGGGTTACCTCCATGGCATGTTTGCCCATGGTCATCACGCTTTCGGGCGTCATAGCGGCCTCCTAGTAGAAGCTTTGGGCAAGCGAGCCGAGCAGCAACTGCCAGCCGTCCACCAGCACAAACAGCATCAGCTTGAACGGCAGCGAAATCACGGCCGGCGACATCATCATCATCCCCATCGACATAAGTACAGAGGCGACCACCATGTCGATAATCAGAAATGGAATGAAGATGGCAAAGCCGATCTGGAACGCGGTTTTCAACTCGCTGGTGACAAACGCCGGCACCAGAATGCGCAGCGGCACGTCTTCCGGCCCCTGCAGGGCAGGGCTGCGCGACAGTTTGACGAACAGCGCCAGGTCGGCTTCGCGGGTTTGCTTGAGCATGAAAGTTTTTAATGGGGCCGCGCCCTTGTCGAGCGCCTCGCTCATGTTGAGCTTGTTTTCCTGCAGCGGCAGGTAGGCTTCGTTGTAGATCTTGTCGAAGGTCGGGCCCATGACGAACAGGGTCAGGAACAGGGCCAGGCCGACGATGACCTGGTTGGGCGGCGCCGATTGCGTGCCCAGCGCCTGGCGCAGCAGCGACAGGACGATGATGATGCGGGTGAAACTGGTCATCAGCAACAGCGCGGCCGGGATGAAGGTCAGCGCCGTCATCAGCAGCATGGTCTGGATCGGCAGCGAGTAATTGGTGCCGCCGCCCGGCGCCGGCGAGGAAGTCAGTGCCGGGATGCCGATGTTGGATTGCGCCGCCACCACCAGGGGCAGGGCCAGCAGTCCCAGCATCAGCAGGGATTTGCCCTTATTTGCCATTGCGCTTGTCTATCGTTTGTTTGAACCATTCGGCGAAGTTGGCGGTCGGCACGCTGGCCTGTTGCACCGGTTCGCTGTTTTCCTGGCGCGGCATGGTGGCCAGCGCGTTCATGCGGCCGGGCGAGGCGCCCACCACGATCCATTGTTCGCCCACTTCCACCACCAGGATGCGCTCGCGCGTGCCGACGCTGAGGCTGCCGACCAGCTTGATGTTGCTGTTGCCGCCGCCGAAGTTCTTCGGGCCGAAGCGCTTGGTCAGCCAGGCCAGGCCCAGCATCAGGCCGATCACGAACAGCAGGGCCAGCGCCGTTTGCAGCAGGCTGCCGCCGGTGGACGGCGCGCTCGCTTGCGGCGTCGGGATGGTCATGGTCATGGCGTTCGGCTGGGCCGGCGCCACGGCCGCCGGCGCCGCAGGCGTGGCCGGCGCGGCGGAGGTATCGGTCGCGGCGGCCGGACCGGTCGTCGGTGCGGCGCTAGCGTCGGCGGGGGCGGGGGCGGCTGGCGTGGCGGCCGGGGCGCCGGTGGCGGCCTGGGCCGCGCCGATGGTGCCCGAGACGCTGCGCTGGGCCATTGCAGGCGCGGCGGCCAGGGCCGCCGCGAGGATCAGGGTTGAAATCAGGCTATGCTTCATTTATTGAGTTTTCGGATACGTTCGGACGGCGTGATGATGTCGGTCAGGCGGATACCAAACTTGTCATTCACCACCACCACCTCGCCCTGGGCGATCAGGCAGCCGTTCACCAGCACGTCCATCGGCTCGCCGGCCAGGCCGTCCAGTTCCACCACCGAGCCCTGCGCCAGTTGCAGCAGGTTCTTGATGGCGATCTTGGTGCGTCCCAGTTCCACCGTCAGCTGGACCGGAATATCGAGGATGAAGTCGATATCGTTATGTGTCTCGGTCTTGCTGGGGGTGCTGGAAAAGTCCTTGAATACGGCGGCGCTGGCCGCCTGCGCGGCTTGCTGTTTTTCCAGCGCGGCGGCTTCGGCCTGCGCCTGTTCGGCGATCGCCGCACCCCATGGATCGTCATCGTCCAGCGCTTGATCGTCTTGATTGTCCGACATGTTTCTCTCCGGTGTTATTTAAGATTATCGGTGTTGGCCAGCAGTTTCTCGACCTTGAGCGCGTATTGGCCGTTCATCACGCCGTAGCTGCAATCCATCACCGGTACGCCGTCGACGGTGGCCGAAATGAATTCCGGGATCGTCAGCGGGATGATGTCGCCCACCCGCATGTTCAGGATCTCGTCGAAATTGACCTTGGCCGTGCCCAGCGACGCCACCACTTCCACTTCGGCGATCTGGATCTGTTGCGTCATCAGGCGGATCCAGCGCTTGTCCACTTCCAGCGCCTCGCCCTGCAGGCTGGAGGTCAGCGAATCGCGGATCGGCTCGATCATCGAGTACGGCATGCAGAAGTGGATCTGGCCCGACACCGAGCCCAGCTCCACCGTGAAGGTCGACGCCACCACCACCTCGTTGGGCGTGGCGATGTTGGCGAACTGCGTATTCATTTCCGAGCGAATATATTCGAACTCGACCGGGTAGACCGGTTCCCACGATTTGGTGTAGGCCTCGAACACGATGTCGAGGATGCGCAGGATGATGCGCTGCTCGGTCTGGGTAAAGTCGCGGCCTTCGACGCGGGTGTGGAAACGACCGTCGCCGCCGAACAGATTGTCCACCAGCAGGAACACCAGGCCCGGATCGAACACCATCAGGGCCGTGCCGCGCAGCGGCTTCATGTGCACCAGGTTGAGGTTGGTCGGCACCACCAGGTTGCGGATGAACTCGGAATACTTGGACACCCGCACCGAGCCGACCGAGACCTCGGCGCTGCGGCGCAGGAAGTTGAACAGGCCGACGCGCAGCAGGCGGGCGAAACGTTCATTGATAATTTCCAGCGTCGGCATACGGCCGCGCACGATACGTTCCTGGGTGGCCAGGTTGTACGTGCGGACGCCGGCGACGTCCTCTTGCGTCGCAACGTCGTCCTGGTCGCCGTTGACACCCTTCAGAAGGGCATCGACTTCTTCCTGGGAGAGAAAATTATCAGCCATGATTCGCTTATTTTCTGCGTTGTTACTGAATGATGAAGGACGTGAACAGCACGTCTTCGATTTCCTGCTGCGGGCCGCGGTCTTCGAACGGCTCCCGCAGCTGGGCAATGATTTCCTTGGCCAGCTGGACCTTGCCTTCCGGCGTGTTGATGTCGGCCGCGCGCTTGCTCGACAGCAGCAACAGCATGCGGCTGCGCACCTTGGCCATGTTCTCCTTGACCACGGTCTGCTCTTCCAGGCCGCCCACCTGCAAGGTGAACGCCACCTGCAGGTACTGGTCGCCGCCGGCTTCGCCCGGCTGCAGGTTGACCGTGAACGGCTCCACCGGCACGTACTCGGGCTTGGTGGCCGCCTTCTTCGATTTCTTTTTCTTCGGCGCCTCGTCATGCTCTTCCGCATCGGCCTGGCCGTGCATGAAATACCATGCCGCACCGGCGCCGCCGCCGCCCAGGACGAGCACCAGGGCGAGGATAATGATGATCAGTTTCTTGCTGCCGCCGCCCGTAGGCGCTTCAACTTTCTGATCGGCTTTCATTTTTGGGTTCGCTTTCAAAATTGCCCTTCATCCTGCGGTGTGGATCATGCCGCCATTATGTCATTATCGGTTGTGCCTGCGCAGTTGCATCCGCCGAAAAGAGCGACCTTCCCGCTGCTGCTTAACGTTTCCGTAGTGTAACAGACAACAAAACCGGGAAGGCAGGGCGCCGATCCCGGTTGGTTTGCTGACGGTGCTTCCGGATCAGGCGAAAGTGTCGACCGCGCCCGCCGGCAGGCGCCGTACTGGCGGCGCGTTGCGTGCGGCCTCCGCCGCGCTGTTGTTATCGCGGCCATAACCGTTGCCGGAGCGTCCAGACCCGCCGTTGCCGCCACCGTTTTGCGCCGAGTTCGCTTGCTGGTTGTTGGCGCTGTTGTTCTGATCCGACATGCCGGCCGAGACTGTGGCGCTGCCGAGCTGGATGCCGGCCTCGCTCATCATCTCCTTGAGTTTCGGCAGGGCCGATTCCAGCGCCTGGCGTACTTCCGGCGCGGCCGAGCTGAAGGCGGCGGTGGCCTGGTCCTTGTTGATGCTCAGCACAACCTGCAGCGGGCCGAGGTCGGGCGGGTTCAGTTCCATGGTGGCGCTTTGCTCGCCGCCGGCAGCCATGAAGATGATCTTCTGGCCCAGTTGCTGGTCCCATTGCTGGGTGCCGACGCGGCTGCTGAGCTTGTCGGTGGGCACGGCGGTCGCGGCTTTCGCCAATTCCTGGGTGGCGTGGCTGGCGGTGGGCGCGACCGTGATGCTGGCTTCTTTCAGCGCGGCAGCAGCTTCGGGCGTGGCGGTGGCGCCGGCTTTCTGGGTGCTGGCCAGCTGGGCGGGATCGGCGGCCTGCTGCTGTTGCTGGGTTTGCGGCGCCTGCACTTGCGCGTCGCTGGCCGGGGCGGCCTTGGTTTCGATGCGGTTGAGGATGTCGGCACCGGCTTTCGGCGCGGCCTCGGCCACGGCGCCGGTGCCGGCGGCTTCGGCCGCAGGCTGGGATGGCACTGCGGCCTGGCTGGCGGCTGGCGCGGCGGCCGGCAGCACCGGCTCCAGGCTACCGGCTTCGGTCTTGCCTGCGGCGGCGGCTTGTGCTGCGGCAGCGGCGGCTGCCGTGGCGTCGGCGGCGGTCTGGGCGGCCGAGCCGGCCTTGCCCAGGGCGGTCTTGAAGGCGGCGGCTGCGGCGGCCTGGTCTTGTGCGGCTTGCAGCGCGGCGGTATCGGCATCGTTGGCTGTCGCGCCGCTGGTGGTGGACGCGGCGGCGGCTGCGGCGGCCAAGGTGGCTGCATCGGCGCTGGCGTCGGCGCCCGCATCGGTGGCTGCGCCTTTTCCGGCGGCGGCGCCCGCTGCGGCTGCAATGGCGGCTTGCGCGGCCTGGGCTGCGGCAGAGGCGGCAGCTGCGTCGGCGCTGCTGCTGGCGGCGGTGCCGGCGCTGGCGATGGCGGCAACGCCGGTATCGGTGGTGCTGGCCGGCGTGCTGGCCGGCGCGGCCGGCTGGTTAAGGGCGGCCACCAAGGCCAGCATGTCGGCTACCGGATCGACGGTTTGCGCCGCTTGCGCATCGTTGCTAGCGGCATTGGCGTTATTGGCCTCGCCGCCGCCGGCGTTATCGCCGTCGCTGGTGGCCGTTTTGGCCGGCGCTGTTGCGCCATCGGCGTTGGCTACGGCGGTGGATGGCGCGCTGGCTTCGGTGTCGTTGTTGGGGGCTTCCGCCTGTTTGGCGGGGGCGGCCTGCGCCGGCTTGGGGCCGGAAGCGCGCGACGCGGCAGGGCGCTCGGCTGCGCGGGTCGGCTGGGTCGAGCGGCCGGTGTTCTCGCCGCCTTGGGCCTGGCGATGATCCATTTCGCGCGACAGCGCTTGCTTGAAGGCGTTGTTGTCGCCGCCGGCGCCGAGGTTGAGGTTGACTTTGGGCGCGGCCACTGCATTGGCGTTCAGCGTGGGAATTTGGAGATTCGGGGTTTGCATGTTTCGCGCTCTCTAGATGTCATCGTTTGTAGTACGCCTGCCTGGCTGCGTGTTCGTCCATCTGCTTCTGGTCGCGCTTGTTTTCCAGCTTGAGCGCGGCGGCGTCCGCCCGGTCGTTCAGGGTGGAGTAGGACATGCGCTTGCGCTCGCTGGCCTGCCACGCCGCCTTCTCCTGCGTGCAGCGGTGCTCGGCGTGCTTGATCATGTCCAGCTGTCCCCGCACCGCCGTTTCCAGCTTATCAATGAACGCCACGAAATTGCGGTAGGCCATGGGCGTAATGCCCGCCGCCTGCGCCGCTTCGAAACGCTTGAAGTATTCGTCCTGGTAGCCGACCAGCATCTGATGCTTTTGCTTGGCGTCTTCCACAGCCTTCAGGGCAACGCCCAGCCGTTTGGCGGCGTCGTCCGTTTCGCGCCGCGCCAGGTCCATCAAGGTTTCTAATTGCGCTTTGGAAGCCATGGTGAGTCAATTATAGGTGGCGTATTAACACGTCAATCAGTCGAATAGAGAGGTAAGTTGGCCCAAGCTCTCGCCCATGGTCACCCGTTCGGTGATCTGTTGCTGCAAGAAGTGCTCGATGCGGTCATGCAATTGGATGGCCTGGTCCAGCACCGGGTCGGTGCCGGCGGCATAGGCGCCCACGCTGATCAGGTCGCGGCTGCGCTCGAAGCGCGAAAACAGCTGCTTGAGCTGGCGCGCCTTGGTCTGGTGCTCGTGCGAGGTGATCGAGTGCATGGCGCGGCTGATCGATTGCTCGATGTCGATGGCCGGGTAGTGGCCGGCTTCGGCCAGGCGGCGGTTGAGTACGATGTGGCCGTCCAGAATCGCGCGCGCCGAGTCGGCGATCGGGTCCTGCTGGTCGTCGCCCTCGGTCAGTACGGTGTAGAAGGCGGTGATCGAGCCGCCGCCCATTTCGCCGTTGCCGGCGCGTTCGACCAGGATCGGCAGCTTGGCGAACACCGACGGCGGATAGCCCTTGGTGGCCGGCGGTTCGCCGATGGCCAGGGCGATTTCGCGCTGCGCCATGGCGTAGCGGGTCAGCGAGTCCATGATCAGCAGCACGTTCTGGCCCTGGTCGCGGAAGTGCTCGGCGATGGCGGTGGCGTAGGCCGCGCCTTGCAGGCGCATCAGCGGCGGCGTGTCGGCCGGGGCCGCCACCACGACGGAGCGCGCCAGGCCCTCCTCGCCCAGGATCTGTTCGATGAATTCCTTGACCTCGCGGCCCCGTTCGCCGATCAGGCCGACCACGATGATGTCGGCTTCGGTGTAGCGCGCCATCATGCCCAGCAACACCGACTTGCCGACGCCGGAACCGGCGAACAGGCCCATGCGCTGGCCGCGTCCCACGGTCAGCATGGCGTTGATCGAGCGCACGCCGACGTCCAGGGTTTCGGTGATCGGCGCGCGGCCCAGCGGATTGGCGGGGCGGGTGTTGATCGGCGCGCTGTCGCTGGTGTTGAGCGGGCCGAGGCCGTCGAGCGGGCGGCCGGCGCCGTCCAGCACGCGGCCCAGCAGTTCGGGGCCGACCGGCAGGTGGCGCGCGCGGTCGCTCGGGCGGCGGCGCGGATGGCTCACGCTGCCCGGCTTGGGGATCGCCGGCTCGACCGGGAACACGCGGGTGCCGGGCACCACGCCTTCGACGTCGGACTGCGGCATCAGGAACAGCTTGTCGCCCTCGAAACCGACCACTTCGGCTTCGATCTTGCCGCCGGCCGGCAGCGGCACGGTGCAGGCGGCGCCCACGGCCAGGCGCAGGCCGACCGCCTCCATCACCAGCCCGGCCACGCGCGTGACGCGGCCCGAGACCTGCATCGGCTCGACAAAGCTGACGACTTCGGCGCAATCTTTCAGATAGGATTTCCAGCGCCCGGCGTGGGTGGCGGCGGTGCTTGCAGGCGCATCAGGGGCAAGGGGGGCTGCAGGGGAGGCGACGGCGTCCATGATCTCAGGCCAGCCAGTCCGCTTCTTTGCCCAGCGCATTGCTCAGGCGTTGCCAGCGCGCGGCGGCGGTGGCGTCGATCTGGTTGCTGGCGGTATCGACCTTGCAGCCGCCACGGCCGACGTTGACGTCTTCCACCACGCGCCAGCCGCCCTTGTCCAGTTCCTCGCCGATGCCGGCGCGCACGGTGGCGGCGTCGTCCGGGTGCAGCACCAGCAGCGCCGGCTGCTGCAGCACCGGCAGGTATTCGATGGCGTCGCGCACGATCGGCAGGATCAGCTCCGGCTTGACCTGCAGCGCGTTCTTCAGCATACCCTTGGCCAGTTGCAGGGCCAGCTCCAGCACTTCGTTGGCGATCAGCTGGTCGGCGTCCTGCAGCGCGCTGCTGAAGCTGTCGGCCAGCGCGCGCACGTGTTGCAACTCTTCCTTGGAGGCCAGCTTGCCGGCCTCGATGGCGTCGGCGTGGCCGGCCGCATGGCCCTCTTCATAGCCGTCCTGGCGGGCGTCCTCGCGGATTTGTTCGAGTTCCTCGACGGTCGGATAGGCGACCGGCGGCGGCAGCGGCGGGCCCATGGACATCTGTTCCTGCTGGGCCTGCAAAGCTTCCTCGATGCGCTGCTCGGCTTCCAGGCGCGCGTTCTCGGCGTCGACGTCGCGTTGCTCGGCTTCGCGCAGGGCGATCGAGCTCGGCCGTTCGTCGCCGAACGAGGTCATTTCCCAGCGCTGAAACGCCGGCTGCTGTTCTTTGGAGTGAATCGCCATGATTAAACGAAGGAATCCTCACCTTTACCGCCAAGCACGATCTGGCCTTCGTCGGCCAGACGGCGCACGATTTGCAGGATTTGCTTTTGCTGCGTTTCCACTTCCGACAGGCGCACAGGGCCTTTCGACTCCAGATCCTCGCGCATCATTTCCGAAGCGCGCGCCGACATGTTCTTGAAGATCTTGTCGCGCAGCTCCTGCGACGCGCCTTTCAGCGCAACGATCAGCATTTCCGACTGCACCTCGCGCAACAGCAGCTGGATGCCGCGGTCGTCGATATCGATCAGGTTGTCGAACACGAACATCTCGTCCATGATCTTTTGCGCCATGTCGTTGTCGTAGTTCTTGATGTTGTCCATCACCGAGCTTTCCTGCTCGCCGCTCATGAAGTTGAGGATCTCGGCGGCGGCGCGCACGCCGCCCAGGGTGGACTTCTTGATGTTTTCGTTGCCCGACAGCAGCTTGGTCAGCACGTCGTTCAGCTCGCGCAGCGCGGCCGGCTGCACGCCGTCCAGGGTGGCGATGCGCAGCACCACGTCGTTGCGCAGGCGGTCGGTGAAGTTGCCAAGAATTTCGCAGGCCTGGTCGCGTTCCAGGTGGACCAGGATGGTGGCGATGATCTGCGGGTGTTCGTTGCGGATCAGCTCGGCCACGGATTGCGAATCCATCCACTTCAGCGATTCGATGCCGGACGCGTCCTTGCCGCCCAGAATGCGCGACAGCAGCACCGAGGCCTTGTCGTCGCCCAGCGCCTTGGTCAGCACCTGGCGGATGTACTCGTCGGAATCGAGGCCGACGGTGGAGGCGGCCGCCACCATGTCGCGGAAATTGTCGAGCGTGCCGACCACTTCCTCGTGCGGCACGTTCTTCATGGTGGCCATGGCCGCGCCCAGCTTCAGCACTTCGCGCGGGCCGAGGAATTTCATCACCTCGGCGGCCTCGGTTTCGCCCATCGCCAGCATCAGGATGGCGGCTTTTTGCAGTCCGGTGTTCTCAGTCATTTGCGCCTATCCATTCCTTAATCACGTTGGCCACAATGCGTGGGTCTTCGACCGCCAGTTTCTTGGCCATGGCCAGGTTCTCGCGATAGCCGCGGGCGGTGTTCTCTTCCATCTTGCGCAGTTCTTCTTCGGCGATGAGGGCCTCGTCCGGACCTTCTTCCACCGGCTCTTCCGGCACTTCCGGTTCCGGTTCCGGCGCGTTGATCTCGTCGATCTTCTTGAACACCGGGCGCATCATAGGACGCACGATGCGCAGCACGATGTACAGCAGGATCAGGGCGGTAATCAGGAACTTCGCCAAATCCTTGGCCATCGGCAAGTTGGCAGGATCTTTCCACCATTCCGGCGGCGCCTCGTAAGGCTTGTCGACGCCGTCGAAAGGCGAATTGGCAACGCTGACGGCGTCGCCGCGATCCTGGTTGTAGCCCATGGCCTGACGCACCAGATCGTTAATCTTGGTCATCTCTTCAGGAGTATAGGCTTTTACCGTGACTTTGCCGTCCTTATCGACAGTGCGCTTGTAGTTGACCACCACCGCCACGGTCAGGCGGCGCAGGCCGCCCATGCCGCGTTGCTCGTAGCGCACGGTCTTGTCGACTTCATAATTGGTGGTCGATTCCTTGTGGGTCGGGCTGGCGGCGGCGCCGGCCGGCAGCGTGCCCGGCACGGTGCCCGGCGGCGGCGCGTTGGGGCCGTTGGCCTGGGCGGTCTGGTTCAGCGGCGCGGTGGCGGTGCCCGGCGGCTGGTTCGACAGCGCGCCCGGAATCCCGCCCGGATTGGTGTTGGCGCCGCCGCCCGAGGTTTCGCTGCTCTGCTGGCTGCGGATGGCGGAGGCGGCCGGCGGCGAGTTCGGCTTGTAGTTCTCGGTGGCTTGCTCGATCTGGGCGAAGTCGACATCGGCCACGGCTTCGGCGCGCACATTGCCGTCGCCGACGATGGGGACGACGATCGATTCGACCTGGCGGATCACCTGCGCCTGCAGGTCCTTGACGTATTTCAGCTGCTGCTCGTCGAGCTTGGCGTTGAGGCCGCCGGCGCCGTTTTTGTTTTGATCGGAAATCAGGTTGCCTGCCTGGTCGACCACGGTGACGTTGGCCGGCAGCAGTTCCGGCACGCTGGAGGCGACCAGGTGGACGATGGCGCCGGTTTGCTGCTGGTCGAGCTTGCGGTTCGGGTGCAGGGTGACGATCACCGAGGCGGTCGGCTTTTGCTGGTCGCGCACGAACACGGACGGTTTCGGCAGCGCCAGGTGGACGCGGGCGTTCTCGACCGGGGCCAGCGACATGACCGAGCGCGCCAGTTCGCCTTCCAGGGCGCGCTGGTAATTGACCTGTTCCAGGAACTGGGACACGCCCAGCTTCTGGTTCTCCATCAGCTCGAAGCCGACGTTGCCGCCTTTCGGCAAGCCTTGCGCCGCCAGTTTCAGGCGGATGTCGTGGACTTGTTCGGCCGGCACCAGGATGGCGCCGCCGTTATCGGCGAACTTGTGCTTGACCTGCAGCTTGTCCAGCTCGGCCGTGATGGCGCCGCCGTCGCGGTCGGTAAAGTTGGAGAACAGCACCGCGTATTCGGGCGGCTTGTTCCACAGGTAGAGGCCGATCAGGATGGCGATGATGGCCGCCGCGCCGGCGGCGCGCAGGAAATTGCGCCCCATCGGCGTCTGGATGAAGGGCAGCTTCTCGGCGCCGTCGTCGGCTGCGCCGGCTACTGTGTCGTTGTCGATTTCTTCCGCTACGGCCATGATGGTTGGGTCCCGAATAAGGGTTCTTGAAGGAATACGGCCATTATTGCTTGTAATCTGGAAATCCAATAGCGGGAACAGAGCACCGTTTACGGTCCTGCTCGATGCAGGCCTATGGTGTTGCGCTTGGTATTCTGTCACCACTGATAAAGCCGTGCGTAATTGTAACGCCACGGTTGCTTGTCTCGCGGGAATTTATTTCACGAAAGCAATAATAAGGAGTGAGGAATGAGAACAGGTGGAATTGACAGCAGTCAGATCCAGGCCATGATCGCGCAATTAAAAGCGCACGCGACCAAGCCCAACCTGACGCCGCCGGTGATCCAGACGGAAGCGCCGGCGGCGCCGAAGGCGCAGTTTTCGGACGCCTTGAAGAAGTCGCTGGACGCGGTCAACGCCAGCCAGGTGGAAGCGGACGGCATGAGCAAGCGCTTCGCCATGGGCGACGACAGCGTCAGCCTGTCGGACGTGATGATCGCGCAGCAAAAAGCCAGCATCAACTTCCAGGGCGCGATCCAGGTGCGCAACAAGCTGGTCTCGGCCTACCACGAGATCATGAATATGCAAGTCTAAAACCCGGGGTCAGGTCCTCCATTGCTACACGGGCTCTGCCGTAGCGATCGCTACGGCAGAGCCCGTGTAGCAATGGAGGACCTGACCCCGGTTTTAGCTCAGGCCGGCGATGCGGGCGTTGCGCTCGCGTTCCAGCTTGGTGATGTAGCGCTGGACGTAGGCCAGGTTGCCGCGCGAGATGCCGACGAATTCGCAGCCCAGGCGGCGGTTGGTTTTGTTGTTGAGCAGCGTCAGGTCTAGCGAGTTGCGCACCTGTAGCGAGGTGGTGACCTGGCCGATCTCCGGCAGGTCGATGCGGCATTCCGCGTAGTTTTTCCCCACCGCCTCGCCCAAAATCATTTTGTTGTCGAGGATGGCGATGCCGCCGCAGCTGATGTCGGCCAGCGGGAAGGTGGTCGGGCCGCCCAGTTCGGCCGGCAGCGCGATCTGCACCCGCACCGGGTTGCTCACCGGCGTGGAAATCCGGTAGTACTCGCGCCGCTGCAGACGGATCAGCGTCGGCGGAATGGCGATCATGAACGCCGGGTTGCCCTCGTAGACGGCCGGCTCGATCTGGTCGGCCGCGAACAGGATGCGGACCTTGTCCAGCGTGGTTTCAAACGACAGCCGGCGCGAGGCCAGGATGCGCTTGTTCTGCTCCTGGTCGATCGAACAGTCCAGGTAGACCACGTTGGCCGCTTCATCCACGTCCAGGATGGAGGTGACGCAGACGTCGGACTCGCCCTGGATCAACATGCGGATCAACTGGTTTTTTTCGCCGATACCGCGCAGCAGGGAAAAGATTTCCCGTTTTGATTCGACTTCAAAATCGTGCCAGTTTTCCAATTCCGCATCCTGAAAGTGTGGGTACATCGCGTGTGGCTCGATTCAAATCTCGGTCAATGGGATGCTGCTGTCCGGCGCCGGGGGCAAGGGCTGTCCAGACTTTTGCGCTGCTTCAATATGATATAGCCACGCTAACAGTTCCGCAATTGTACGATAGAGAATCGGTGGGATTTGTTGGTCAAGATCAACTTCCATGAGCAGCGAGACAAGTTCCTTGGACTCGTGGATGGCCACCCCCGCCTCCTGCGCCACGTGGATGATCTGTTCGGCCACCAGGCCCCGGCCCTTGGCCACCACCTTGGGCGCCGGCTTGCCGGTGTCGTAGGCCAGGGCCACCGCCTGTTGCAGCGGCCGGCGCGGCGCTTCATCCTTCATTACCGTCCTCCTGGCTGATGGTCAGCGAGGATAGTTGCGCCCCGGCGGCGGCCATCGCGCTTTCCAGCTGGCCGGCCCAGGCGCGCAGGGTGGTGGCGCCGCCGTCGGTGTCGGTCTGCACCTGGATGTGGACCTGGTCGCCGACCAGCGTCACCGCCGCCGACACCGCGCCCAGCAATGGCAGGCGGAAACGCACGCCGCTGCGCCAGATCTGCTCCGGCTCGCCTTCCGCCTGGCCGCCGTCCTTGCCGCCTTCGCGCTGGTCGCGCCGCACTTCCCATTGCATCTGCTGGCCCGGCCACGCCTGGCCCTGCCACAGCACGCGGTGTTGCTCCTGCGTGTGCAATTGCTGGTTGATCATTTGCGCCGCGCTCAGGTCGGGACCGTTGCCGGCCGCGCGTGCGGCCGTTTCGCCGCCTTGCTGGAGCAGGCGCTGCATTTGCGGCTCGCGCATCAGCTCGGTGAGCGGGCGCTCGCCCTTGACCCATTCCGCCACGTGCGATTCGTAGAACAGGCCGCTTTTGGAGATGGTGTCCTGCAGCTTTTGCGCCAGCACGTCGGTGTCCGGCGCCGAGTTGCCGAACAGCGCGGTCTTGCCGATCAGCGCGGTTTGCGCCGCCTGGCCCGCCTGCGCCGTGCCGAGGATGGTGGTCAGCACGCGCGCCGCGCTGCTGAGCGTGGCCTGCGGCGTGTTGGCGCTCAGTTCCGGCAGTTCGCTGGCCGGTGTCAGCGGCGCTTTGCCGAGCAGGGTGGCGCCCAGGCTTTGCGGTTTGACGGCGTCGGCGGGGAGGGCGCCGCCGGCGGCCAGCGCGGCGGCGGCCTGGCCTGCCAGCTGCGGCTGGGCGGCAGCGGCCGGCGTGGCGAGTGTGGCGGCTGGGTTCGGCGTGGCCGTGCCGGCGACGGCGGGCCGGCCGGCTTGTGCGGCGGCGTTGGCGGGGGTGCCGCGCGCGTCCGGCGTGGCGGCCATCTCGGGCGTGTCGGCGGCGGCCTGTGCTCCGGATCCGGGCGCCGCGCCCGCTGCGGCAGGCGCGGCGCCGGCCGGCAAGCCGGGACGGGCCGCCGTGCCGGGCGTGCCGGCGGCGCCAGGATTGGCGTTGGCGGGATTGGGAACGGCGGGTTTGAGCTGGCCCGGCGCCGCCTCGCCCTCGGCGGCCGGCTGGGCGTCGGCGCCGGCCGACACGGTGGGTTGGCCGGGCAGGCCCGGCGTGGCGCCGGCGGCCGGCTTGCCGCCGCCGGGCACGTAGACCGCCGGGCCTTGCGACGGCAGGCTGGCGGCCGGCTCGCCGCCCTCGGTGGCGCCGCCATCGGTGTACAACAGGGTGGGCGTGGCGCCCGGCTGGCTAGTGCCGAGCTGGAAGGTGGGACGCGGCTGGGCGCTGAGCACGGTGAGCGGCACGCTGGTGCCGACCTGGGTGTCGCCCGGCAGCATCAGCCGCACGGCGTTGTCGGCCACCTTGACCAGGTAGCTGCCATCCTTGAGCTTGGACATCACCTCGGCCGGCACGGTCTGGCCGACCAGGCTTTGCACGGCGCGCTGGAAGGCCGCCTGGCGGCCGTCGCCGATGCCGACGCCCGCACCGGCCCCGTCGGCCGGCTTGACCGGCGTCACCAGGGCGTCCAGGCGCGGCAGCATGGCGCGCGCCCGCTTTAAACGCTGCCGTAGGCGTTGACGACGCGCCGTTCGGCGCCGGTCGAATTGATCAGTTTGGACAGTTGCGCCATCCACGGCATGGTCAGGTCGCGGATCTGGCGGTCGGCGTTGAGCATCTGGCGGATCAGTTCGATCTTGCGTTCGCGGGCGGCGCCGCTCATCGGCTGCTGCGGTTCTTGCTCGCGCAGCACCTGGACGTGGGCGGCGCAGCGCTGCTCCAGTAGGACCAGGGCGTCCCAGTCGGAACGGGTGGCGGCCTGCACCATTTGTTCGGTCAGGTCGGCCATCGCGGCGTACACGGATAAAACATCTTGAATCGTCATCATAAATCAGGCGCTCGCGAGGTTGGGGGTAGGGTGCATGCCGGTGGCGGCAGGGGTGTCGGCGATCGCGTTCCAGGCGTCGCGCAACTCGGTCAGCAAACGCTGCACTTCTTCAATGATGCCGGCGTCGTTGTTGATGTTGGCCGTCAGCAGGCGCGCGCTCATGTACTCGTACAGGGCGTCCAGCCCTTCGGCGATCTCGCCGCCGGCCTTCTTGTCGAGCGCGGCGCGCAGGCCGCTGTCGATGATCATGATGGCCTTGGAGATGGATTTGCCCTTCTCGCCGATGTTGCCACTGCGCATGCCGCTCAAGGCCGCGTTCAGCGCGACCAGCGCGCCGTCGAACAGCATGACGATCAGCTTGTGGGGACTGGCGGCGACCACGCCGGTTTCCATGCCAACCTTGGCATAGGCGTTGACGCCGGTTTGTCGAGATCCGAACATACTTTATCTCCTGTTAGTGCGTTGGCGGTCAGGCCTTGGCCATGGCTGCGAACTGCTGCGTCAAGAATGACGCGGTGGTGTTCATACTGGCGATCGAGGTGTCGAGCGCCGAATATTGCGCGCGGTAGCGCGCTTCAATATCGGTCAGGCGCGCGCTGAAGGCGTCGCGCTGCTTGGTGATGTCCTTGACCGTGTTGTTCAGCCCGGTGGTGCGGCTGGTGATGGCGCCGCCGCTGCCCAGGTAGCCCGCCGCCAGGGTGTTGAGCTGGTAGGCGTAGCCCTGCGAAAAACCGAAGGTGCCGCGCGAGCCGATGGTGTCGCCGGCGACGGTCAGCTTCAAGCCTTCGATCGGCGCGCCGGCGGCGCCGGTCAGGGTTTGGCCGTCGCCGGTGGCGGTGTAGCCGCCGATGGTGCCGGCCACGTCCACGCCATCGACCGAGGCGCCGCCGCCAAACACGGCCGCTACCGCCGTGCCGGTGGCGCCGCCGACGTGGATGTTGGACTTGGCGCCGTAGCGCGTCGAGGTCAGCGACAGCTTGCCGTCGTCGCCGACGGTGGCGCTGACGGTGGCGCCGGCGGTGGAAAACGCGCTCACGCCGTTGATCGCCGATTGCAGCATGGTGGCCAGCTGGCTCGGGTTGTAGTTGCCGGCGGGCAGGGAAATCGTGGCCGTGTTGGCCAGCGTGGCCGGCTTGGTGTCGTTCAGCGTCACGGTCCAGGTGGTGTCGTTGTCGATGGTGGTTTCGGCCGGCAGCACCAGGTCGCCCGCCAGCGTGCCCTTGGAGGCCAGCTGGGTGATGTTGAGGCGGTAGTCGCCGGCCAGCGTTTTGCCGGTCGAGCTGACGAACTTGATGTCGGGGTCGGTGCCGCGCCCGACCGCCGCGAACAGGCCCGGGATGTCGTTGAAGTTGTTGTTGATGGCCGTGGTCAGCTTGCTGTTGTCGAGCGTGAGCGTGCCATCCTTCTGGAACGAGATGCCGATCTGCGACAGGCTGGTCAGCGAGGTGCCCTGCAGGCCGGTGATCGAGGTCGACAGGTTGCGCCGGATCGACGACTGCAGGTTGCGCAGGGTCGAGTCGCCCAGCAGCGGGCCGCCGGTCTTGGTCTCGGTGTTGTAGCCGCCGAGCGCGCCGATTTGTGTGTTGAGGTCGTTGTAGGCCTTGATGAAGCCGTTCACCGCGCCGGTCAGCGAGCTGCTGTCGGTGGCCACGGTCAGGGTGCTGGTGCCGGCCTTGAGGGCGCTGATGGTCACGCCCGGCACGGCGCCGCTGATGTTGGCGCCGGCGCTGGTGACGGCGATGCCGTTGACGGTGGCCTTGGTGTCGGCGGCCGAGGCTTTTTGCGCCAGGTTCTGGGTGCCGCCCGGATCGTAGCCCATCAGGGCCACCAGGTCCGGATCGGCCGGATTGCCGCCGCTGCCCGACAGCGTGATCTTCATGGTCGAGGTGGCGCCGGTCGAGGTCGAGGTCAGGATCAGGTGGTTGGGCGTGGCGTTGTTGCCGGTGCTGCCGTCCGAGACGATGCTGGCGGTGACGCCGAAACCGCCCTTGTTGATGGCCGCGACGATGCCCTGCAGGGTGTTGTTGGAGCTGTCGATGACGATGTTGCCGCTGGTGCGGCTGGCGTCGGCGGCGAAGCTGGCGTCCAGGTAGGCGCCGCCGGTGCCGGCGCTCAGGCCGGCGCCGGCCGGATTGGTGCCGGCCACGGTGATCGGGCTGCCGTCGTTCGACACCAGCGAAATGGCGCCGATGGCGGTGGTGCTGGAGCCGTTGTTGGCGCCGCCGCTGTTGCCGATGCCGCCGGTGACGGCGCCGGTGACGGTCTCGCTGACGGCGATGTTGTTGCCGTCGGCATTCTTGAACTGCAGGTCGCCGCCGGCGGCGGTGCCGCTGACGGTGATGTTGGCCTCGGCCAGCGCGCGGGTGACGGCGGTGTCGCCGCTCAGGGCGGCGTCCAGCGAGGCGGCCGTGACGCCGGCGCCGCCGGCCACGCCGCTCGGCTGCACGGCGATGTCGACGCCGCCCACCGACAGCGTGTAGCTGCCGCCGCCGTTGGTGTCGATGTCGCCGAAGGTCGAGGCGCCGGCGCTGCCGAACAGGGTGGCGCTGGTGGCGGTGGTGGCGGCCTTGGCCGACACGCCGGTGGTGCTGCTCTTGGCGTTGATGGCGTCGGCCAGCAGGCGCGCGCTGCGCGTGCTGCCGTCGGTGGCGATGGCGGTGTTGTTGATGGTGAGCGAGCCCGGCGTCAGGCCGCTGGTGTTCAGGCTGGCGCCGAGCTGGGTGCCGGTCAGGCCGAAGGTGCCGCCGCTGACGGTGCCGAGCGAGAAATTGATCGTGGTCTTGCCGCCCAGGCCGATCGCAGCCGTGGTGCTCTTGTAGCCGCCCGAGGCCAGCGTCTGCGCCTGCGCCACCTGGGTGATGTTGACGCGGTAGCTGCCGGGCAGGGCGTCGCCGGTGGCGGTAGCGGTCATCACGCTGGTGTCGCTCGGGGTGGCGGTGCGGGTCTGGAAGCTGGACAGCGAGGTCAGGCTCGACAGCGACGACTGGAACGTGCCCAGCGCGCCCGACAGGTTGCCAAAGGCGGACACCTGGGCCAGGTAACTGGCCGACTTTTTGTCGAAATCCGCCAGCGGCGCGGACTCGACCGCCATCAGCTTGCTGACGATGGTGGTGACGTCGATGCCGGAACCGATGCCGGGAGAAGAGAGGCCCACGATGTGCTCCTAAGTAAAACAATAATATAAGACAATATCGGCAGAATCAAACCGGACTTGAGAGGGGAGATTACCTGCCAGTTCGCATGAAGCTGATCTTAGCGGCAATGTTGACACGATGACTGCGCGGCGATCGGCAGCGGACACGGAGGCAGGCTCCCGGTGACAGGATGCCATGGATGAGGAAAAAGCGGCGCGCGCTGGGCGCGGCCGCTTCAGGCGGTTTGCTGGATCAGCAGACCGGTGCTGGATTTCGAGGCCAGCGATTTGGCGATTTCCAGCGCTTCGGGCGTGGGAATCTGGCGCAACACTTCCTTGGTGGTCTGGTCGACCACCTTGACCACGGTGCGCTTGCTGTCGCTGTCGATGGAAAACTCCAGGCCTTGCGACTTGGCCTGCGACGACTGGTTCAGCTGGGACACGGCTTCGCTGACCTGTTCCAGCGACGGCGCGGCCGACGGCGCCTTGACGGCGGCGGCGGTTTCGACGGCGGTGGCCGGCGCGCGCGCGGCGCCCTGGGCGACGGCGGCCTCGGAACTCACCGGCGCCCGGTCTACGCTGCGGCCGGCGGCGGTGGCCGAGCTGATGGTATCGATAGTCATGATGCTTCCTTTACGAAAAATCCCCGACTGATGAAATCAGCCGGGGAACCTGGTTAAAGCGGCGTTTCGGGCGCCGTCTTATCCCCGGATTTTAGCCACGCAGCAGCGACAGCACGCCGTTCGGCAGCGAGTTGGCCTGGGCCAAGATCGCGGTACCGGCTTGTTGCAGGATCTGGCCGCGGGTCAGGCTGGCGGTTTCCGCGGCGAAGTCGGTGTCCTGGATACGGCTACGCGAGGCCGACAAGTTCTCGGTGGCGGTGTTCAGGTTCGAGATGGTCGAGGCGAAACGGTTCTGGATCGCACCGAGCGAAGCGCGGTTGCTGTTGATCTGGTTCAGCGCCGAGTCGATGGTCTTCAGTGCGGCATTCGAACCGGAGACGGTGCTGACATCCAGTTTGGCGACCGATTGCAGGGCGCTGGCCTGGGTGGCGGCGACGATCGCGGTGCCGGTGCTGCTGACCGAGAAACCGGTGTCCGACGAGAAGTCCAGATGACCACCCACGGTCACGCTGGAGCCCACACCGGCGGTGACCACCGGCGTGGCGCCGGTGTTGTCGACGGTGTCGGCGGTGCCGCCGGCGCCCAAGGCTACGCCAGTGGCGAGCTTGGCGGCGGTGGTGCCCGATGCCGGCTTGTCGGCGCCGCGCAGGAAGGCGCCGCTCAGTGCGTCGTCCGCTGCGGTGTTGGTGTTCTGGATCTGGATGTCGTCGCCGTTGCCGTTGGCCAGCACGATTTCCTTGGCGGTGCCGGCCGAGTTGGTCTTGATCGAAGCGCTGATGCCGGTGGTGCCGCTCTGCGCGTTGATCGCCTGTGCCAGCGACGAGATGTCGCCGCCCTTGACCTGGGCCGAAATGGTGACGGCGCTCGACTCTTTGTCGTTGGCCACCGAGTTGTTGCCGCGCAGGGTGAACTGGTAGGAACCGTCTTTCAGGCCGGTGGTCGGCGTGGCTGGATCGGAACCGGACAGGGTGGCGGTGGTGCTGGCCGAAGCCTTGACGCCGCTGGTGCCGTACTGGCCGTTGACGGCCGCTGCGATGGCCTTGGCGCTGTCGCTGGTTTTTACCGAGACGTTGGTGGTGACGCCGGAGCCCGAGCTCAGGGTCAGGGTTTCATCGGCAGCGATGTTGTTCTTGTTGCCGGTGATGGCTTCCGAAATCACGGTGCCACCGAAGGCCGAGGTCGCGGTGTTGTTGCCGAGGTCGGTTGCTTTGGCCGAGCCTACGCCGATGTTGATGGTCTGGCCGGAATTGGCGCCGACCTGGAACTGCGCCGAGGTCAGCGAGCCGTCCAGGACGTTCTGGCCGTTGAACTGGGTGGTGTTGGCAACGCGGTCCAGCTCTTGCGACAGGGCCGACACCTCGTTCTGGATCGATTTGCGGTCCGAATCGGAGTTCGTGCCGTTGGCGGACTGGACTGCCAGTTCGCGGATACGCTGCAGCAGGTCGCCGGCGGTGCTCAAGCCGCCCTCGGCCGTTTGCGCCAGCGAGATACCATCGTTGGCGTTACGCGCAGCCGTGGTATTGCCGCGAATTTGCGACGTGAAACGCTCGGAAATGGCCAGACCGGCGGCATCGTCCTTGGCGCTGTTGATGCGCAGACCGGACGACAGGCGTTGCAGCGAGGTCGACAGGCTAGATTGCGAGGTGGTCAGATTGCGTTGCGAATTCAGCGATGCAATATTGGTATTGATGACTGCTGCCATGATGATTCTCCAGACTTATACTTCGATTTGGGCGATGTGCTCATTTCACTTTGGTCTGTCCCCACGTTCCGAGACAATCAAACCGCTGTTGAAGCTGGTAACGGGTTCCCTCACGGAAAGTTTAGGGCGGCGCGGCGGGAAAATTTTTGCTGCGGGGCCTAAAGTTCGCAATGCATGAGCGTCTAAACGACGCCTGAAAAGGAAACTTTAGGGTAAAAATAAATTTATTTCACGCGAAAAAAAGCCCGGCGCAAGGGCCGGGCGGGGTAGAGACAGGGGGGCGGGGCTTTATTCGGCCACCACCACCCGGTTCTTGCCGGTCTGCTTGGCGGTGTACATGGCCTTGTCGGCGCGCTTGACCAACTCGGTCTGCTCTTCGTTGGGACGGCGCAGCGCCACCCCGGCCGAGAAGGTGATCAGCACTTTCTCGTTGTCGTGCAGGAAGAAGTGCTTGGTCAGCTCGCGCTGCAGGCGGGTCATGGTGGACGCGGCCGCCTCGACCGTGGTTTCCGGCATCAGGATCAGGAATTCCTCGCCGCCGAAGCGGGCGATCACGTCCATCGAGCGCAGGGTTTCCTTGACGATCTTGACCAGGTGCTTGAGCGCGGCGTCGCCGGCGATGTGGCCGTAGGTGTCGTTGAGCTTCTTAAAATCGTCCAGGTCCAGCACCGAGATGCACAGCGGCGTGCCGCGCCGGTCGGAACGGGCGGTTTCGCGTTCGAACACGTCGTCCAGGCCACGGCGGTTGAGGCTGCCGGTCAGCTGGTCCTCGCGCACCAGCTCGCTCAAATGCTGCAGCTTGGCTTCGAGCGTGTGGATGCGCGCCTCGGCGTCCTGCACTTCCTGCTTGGCCAGCATCATCTTGTCGCGCGCCTTCAGGGCCTCGCTCTGCACCAGGCGGGTTTCCTTGAGCACCTCGTCGAGGATGCTGTTGAGCTCGGAGATATTGTCGGCCTTGCTGATCTTGTCGGAATAGCCGCCGATCTTTTCGTGGAAGTCGCCGGTCGAAGCCGCCACCTGGCCGAGGCGGTCGATAAAGGTCATCATCATGTTCTTGACGGTGAGCTTGACGTCCGACAGGCTGTGCTTGAGCTGGCCCTGTTTATAGATGACTTCCTTGAGGCTGCGCGTGGCTTCCTCCAGCGCGCGCACGTCGAGCGGGCCGGCGATCAGGTTTTGCACGGCGTCGATCTGGCCGCGCAGCCAGCTGTCGTCATCGAGCAGCTCGCCGACGTTTTCCAGCAGCAGCTTGAACAGGCGCAGCAGCAATTCCTGCTGTTCGCCGCTGTCGCCGCCGCGCACTTCGATCTGGTAGCACAGCTGTTTCAGGCGCACGGCGATCTCGGCCAGCGCCTCCTCGCTGTGCGCGGCCTTGGTGGCCACGCCCAGCGATTCGGCCTCGGCCACCAGCACCGGGGCGCCGGCCAGCAGCGAGGCGACGGCGAAGGTCAGGGTGCGGCTCAGCAGGTCGCGCAGGGTGCGGGTCTGTTCGCTTTCCTCGCCGGCCAGGCCGGCCACTTCGATGCCCTTCTTGGGCGCGACGAAATGTTTTTCCACCAGCTGCGACAGCGCGCGCGCATAGCCGTCCCAATCGCGCGACTTGACGGCGCGGTTGAAGCGGCGGCCGAACTCGGCCAGGTCGCCGGTGTTTTCGGTGAGGCGGGTGGCGAACTGGCTGAGCACCGATTCCGGTCCGGGGTCGGCGCTGCCCAGCGGCGCGGCCGGGGTTGCCGGGGCGGCGGCCGGCTGCGACGGGACGCCGGCGATTTCGTTATAAATGTCGCGGTAGGCCTCCGGCGTCGGCGCAATGCGGCGCACCGCCAGGCGACGGAACGCCTCGCGGGCGATTTCGGCCGGATTCTGCTCGGGAGTGGGTGGTTTGCTGGACATAGTGACGCGCGGGCCTCTTAATGGATTTACCGATGACGCCTATGATAAGCGCCCCGTTCCGACGGCATTGCCCGGATAAGGGGGCGGAAGGTGGCTTTCATCTCAGCATTAACCATGTGATTTTCGGCAACACCACGACGCCGATCATCTTATTATCTTACTCGCGCTTATTCAATGAGTTGATTTTTTATCGCGTAGTGCGTCAGTTCGGCGCTGTTTTTCAGCTTCATCTTCACCAGCAGGCGGGCGCGGTACTCGCTCACCGTCTTCACCGACAGCGACAGTTCCTTGGCGATCACGCCCACCGTCTTGCCGGAGGCGATCATGGTCAGGGTCTGGTATTCGCGGTCGGACAGGGTTTCGTGCGGCGGCGCCTCGTGGTCGTCGTTGACGTGGTTGGCCAGCTCCTGCGCCAGCGCGGCGCTGATGTACTTGAGGCCGGCGGCCACCTGGCGGATCGCCGTCACCAGCTCCTTGGGTGCGCTCTGCTTGGTCAGGTAGCCGGCCGCGCCGGCCTTGAGCGAGCGGATCGCGTACTGGTCCTCGCGGTGCATCGACAGCATCAGCACCGCCAGCTCCGGCTTTTCCTTCTTGACCTGCTTGAGCACCTCGATGCCGTTGCGGTCCGGCAGCGTGATATCGAGCAGCATCACCTGGCAGCCCGATTTGCGGAACAATTTGATGGCGTCCAGGCCGTTTTCGGCCTCGCCGGCGACGACGATGTCGCGCGTCTCGGCCAGGATTTGTTTCAAGCCTTCCCGCACGATGGCGTGGTCGTCGGCGATGAAGACCTTGATGATGGCTTTTTCTGTCATTATTTCAAAGTGGAAATCTTTTCTTCCGCTATTGTAGCCCCAGCGGCCGCCGCGATGAGGTCCTCGCGTGCGGTATCGCGTTTAATTTTGATGGCCACCACGGTGCCGCCGCCGCTGGCGTGGCTCAGCGCCAACGTACCGCCCAGCGCGCGCGCGCGTTCCGCCATGCCGCGCAGGCCGAAGGAATCGGGCTTGGCGCGGTCGGCGGGGCGGATGCCGCCGCCGTTGTCGCTGATTTTCAGGCTGACGTGATGGCGCTGTTGCGCCAGCTTGACCGTGACCTTGCTGGCGTGCGCGTGCTTGGCGATATTGGTCAGCGCCTCCTGGGCGATGCGGAACAGGGCGGTGGCCTGGTCGTTGTCGAGGCCGATGTCGCGCTGGTTGCTGCTGAAGCAGCTGTCGATGCCGGTCTGCTTGCCGAATTCGCCGACCTGCCATTCGAGCGCGGCCACCAGGCCCAGGTCCAGCAGCGCCGGCCGCAGGTCGAGCGAAATGCGGTGGATGGCGTCGATGGTGCGGTCGACCAGGGCGTCCACATACTCGGTTTTCTCGCGCAGGGCCGGCTCGGCGTTGCTGTTTTCCAGGCGCGCCGCCAGCATGGCCACGGCCATCTTGATGGCGGTCAGGTTGCCGCCGAGCTCATCATGAATTTCGCGCGCGATGCGGGTGCGCTCCTGTTCCTTGACGCGGTCGGTGTGGGCGCTCAGCTCGGCCAGGCGCGCGCGC
Source organism: Duganella paludis (assembly GCF_054461335.1). Lineage (NCBI taxonomy): Bacteria > Pseudomonadati > Pseudomonadota > Betaproteobacteria > Burkholderiales > Oxalobacteraceae > Duganella > Duganella paludis. The sequence goes on along the minus strand of NZ_CM136922.1, from coordinate 1,502,408 downwards.
GAATGGCGCACTTCCAGCTGTTCCAGCTTGCTGTCGGTGATATTGGTCATGATGCCGTCCCAGCGCACGGCGCCGCCGGCCAGCGCGTGCGGCGTGCAGCGCAGGTTGATCCATTTGACGTCCTTCCAGGCATCGACCCAGATGCGGCCCTCCCAGTTCCAGCTCCACAGCGCCGAGGCCGAGGCCCGCATGGCGTCCAGGTAGGACTGGCGGTCGTCTTCGAGGATCAGGCCGAGGAAGCGTTGCGGCTGGGCGTGCAGCTCGGCGGCCGGCAGCCCGAGCAGGGCCTGGCAGCCATCGCTGAGATAGGGAAAGCTGACCTGGCCGTCGGCGTGCAGCACGAACTGGAACACCAGGCCGGGCGTGTTGGAGACGATGGCGGCAAAACGCGCGCGCACCTGTTCCAGTTCGGCCAGCAGGGACAGATCGGTGTGGGAAGGGGAAGCTGCGCTCATCGTGTCATTTTATCTGGTGCGCCAGCGGGCGCGGAAGCGTTTCAGCAGGCGGCGGAAACGGGCCAGCCAGCTGCCCGGCCGGGGCACGGCATGTTGACGCCAGTGGCGAAACGCCTTGGCCAGCGCGCTGGCCCGGCGCCAGGCGCGGGTGGCGCGCAGCCGTTCGATCCAGCGTTCCTTGAGCGCCAAGAACCAGCCCAGCAGGGCGGCGAACCAGGTGATGGTGAGCAGCACCGGCCGCGTCAGCAAATACAGGCGGGCGACGGCGGCCGCACCGCCCAGCTTGGCCAGCAGGATCACGCCCAGGCCGAGGAATGGGTAGCCATTCGCCATCGCCCACAGGGCCAGCAGCTTGACCGGAAACAGCAACGTGGCCGGCAGCACGAACAGCACCAGCGCGGCCTTGGGGCCGAGGCGGCAAATCCACGCCTCCAGCCGGTGCAGCGGCGGCCAGCGGGACAGGCGGTTCATCAGGCGCGTGCCGAGGTCCCACAACCAGTCTTCCAGCAACAGCAGCAGCGCGGCCAGATAGACCAGCGGCGTCAACAGCCAGCGTTGAAAGCGATGGAATAATTTCATGGTTGTTCCTTGGACAGCATGATACGTGAAAGCCGTTACAATAGCCCGTATGAATAAAGCCTTTGTCAAAGAAAGCGACCAGGACGATGACGACGAAGCCGCAGCGCTGGCGTTGGCGATCCCGGCCGGCTCCAAGAACTATATCCGCCCGGAAGGCTACCAGCGCATCCGGGAGGAACTGCTGCAGCTGATCGACGTCGAGCGGCCGGAAGTGGTGCGCATCGTGCACTGGGCCGCCTCCAACGGCGACCGTTCGGAAAACGGCGACTACATCTACGGCAAGCGGCGCCTGCGCGAGATCGACCGCCGCATCCGCTTTCTCACCAAGCGCATGGATTCGGCCTGCATCGTCGATCCCAGCGCGCACTATGGCAGCGACCAGGTGTTCTTTGGCGCCACCGTGACCTACAGCAACCAGGACGGCGAGGAGCGCACCATCACCATCGTCGGCATCGACGAGCTTGATCCCTTGAACGGCAAGATCAGCTGGGTGGCGCCGGTGGCGCGCGCGCTGACCAAGGCGCGCGAGGGCGACACCATCACCTTCCAGGCGCCACACGGCGTGGAAGAACTGGACATCCTGGAGGTGCGTTATCCTGCGCCGGTGGCCGAATAAGTTTCTGTTTGGCCTGCTGGCGCTGCTGGGCTGGCAGGGTGCGGCGTGCGCGGTCGATGTCTACGTCATCGACATGAACTCCAGCAAATCCAGTTATAGCGACAGCCATACCCAACGCTTGGTGACGGCGGCGCTGGAGGCCTCCAGCGCCAAATACGGCGCCTATGAATTCAAGGTGGCGCCGCTGCGCATGGAGCGCGACCGCCTGCTGCAGGAAATGCTCAAGGGCGAATTGGTCAACCTGAGCGGGCAGGTGACGTCGCGTGAATGGGAGCAGAAGCTGATTCCGATCCGGATTCCGATCGACAAGGGGATATCGTGCTACCGCATCGCGCTGATCGACGGCCGGCATCAGGACCTGTTCAGCGCGGTGCGGTCGGTCGAGCAGCTGAAGGCCATGACGCTGGGCTCCGGGCGGCAATGGAGCCTGACGGCGACCTACAAGCAGGCCGGGTTCAATGTGGTGGAGGGCACCACTTCGGCGGGGCTGCACAGCATGTTGGCTGCGGGCCGCTTCCAATACTTCCCGCGCGCCATCGATGAAGCGATTTACGAGCAGGCCGCGTATGTGCCGAATTTTCCGGCCTTGAGCGTGGAGCGCAGCCTGGCGCTGTACGTGCCGTCGCCGCGCTACTTCTTCATGGGCGCCGGCCAGAAGCGGTTGGCGCAGCGGCTCGAGTACGGCATGCAATTGCTGATCGCCGATGGCCGCTTCGACCAGATCTTCCACGAATTCTACGACGGCCTGATCGACCAGGCGGGCCTGCGCAAGCGCCGCATCTTCCGGGTGGACAATCCGTTGCTATCGCCGCAGACGCCGCTGTCCAACAAGGCGTACTGGTACGAACCCGTCCACAAATAAACCGGGGTCAGTTCTGCCAATCGTACACGGGCTCTGCCGTAATGCCCATTACGGCAGAGCCCGTGTACGATTGGCAGAACTGACCCCGGGTTAGCTGCGCTCGCGCAAAATGCGGTTGACGCCGGCCACGCGGCGCACGTTGCGCAGCAAGCCCGCCAGATGCACGCGGTCTTTCACCTGCACCGTGAAGCGCAGCTGGTGCAGCACGTGTTCCTTGTCCTCATCCATGCCCACGTAGGTGATGTTGGCGTCCGACTCGCCGATCTCCGCCGCCACGCGCGCCAGGATGCCTTTCTCGTTGTTGATCAGCAGCTTGATGCGGCTGTCGAAACGACGGTTCAATTCCGCGCCCCACTTGACCGCGATCCAGCGGTCCGGCTCCTTGGCCTTCTGACGCTTGGCGTGCATGCAATCCGCCGTGTGCACCAGCAGTCCCTGGTCGCGCCGCAGCTGGCCGATGATCGAGTCGCCCGGAATCGGCAAACAGCATGCCGCCAGCTGCACTGATACGCCTTCGCTGCCGCAAATGGTGACCGGGTCCAGCTCCGCCGCGCTGTTGTGGTCGATCGGCGCGCTGGCCGATTCGCCGCCGCGCAGGCCGAAGATGTGCCGCGCCACCAGCGCCGCCATGCGCTTGCCCACGCCGATGTCGGCATACAGTTCATCCAGCGACTTGGCGCTCGATTCCTTCAGCAACCGCTCGACCAGATGATCTTCCAGGTCCGGACTCACGCCCAGCGACGTCAGCGCAACCGCCAGCAACTGCTCGCCCAGCGCGATCGATTCCGGCAGGTTGATGGTGCGCAGGTGATGGCGGATCGCCGAACGCGCCTTGCCGGTGCGCACGAACGACAGCCAGCTCGGGCTCGGACGCGATGCCGAGTCGGTGACGATTTCCACGATGTCGCCGTTGCGCAGCTCCGTGCGCAGCGAGGCCGGTTCGTTGTTGATGGTGACCGATACCGTATGGTCGCCGATGCCGGTGTGGATCGCATACGCGAAGTCGATCGGCGTGGCGCCGCGCGGCAGCGCGATGATTTTCGATTTCGGCGTGAACACGTACACCGAATCCGGGAACAGGTCGACCTTGACGTGTTCCAGGAACTCGGCCGAGTCGCCGGTCTGCTGCTGGATGTCGAGCAGCGATTGCAGCCACGCGTGGGTGCGCTGCTGCAGGTCGGACATATTCGCTTCGCCGTTTTTATACAGCCAGTGCGCGGCCACGCCCGATTCGGCGGTGCGGTGCATTTCCTGCGTGCGGATCTGGAATTCCACCGGCGTGCCGTAAGGGCCGATCAAGGTGGTGTGCAGCGACTGGTAGCCATTCAGCTTGCGGATCGCGATGTAGTCCTTGAACTTGCCCGGCATCGGCTTGTACAGCGAGTGCAGGGTGCCCAGCGCCACATAGCAGTTGGGGAAGCTGTCGACCACCACGCGGAAGCCGTACACGTCCAGCACCTGCGAGAACGACAGGTGCTTGCTGCGCATTTTCTTGTAGATCCCGTACAGGGTCTTTTCGCGGCCGTACACCTCGGCCTCGATATGCGCCATGGTCAGCGTGCTTTTGACCGATTCCAGGATCTTCTTGACCACTTCGCGGCGGTTGCCGCGCGCCGCCTTCACGGCCTTGGCCAGGGTGCGGTAGCGCATCGGGTACAGGTGCGAGAACGACAGATCCTGCAATTCGCGGTAGATGTTGTTCAGGCCGAGGCGGTGCGCGATCGGCACGTACACTTCCATGGTCTCCTTGGAGATGCGGGCCTTGGCGGCCGGCTTCATCACTTCCATGGTGCGCATATTGTGCAGGCGGTCGGCCAGCTTGATCAGGATGACGCGCACGTCCGAGGCCATGGCCAGCAGCATCTTGCGGAAGTTTTCCGCCTGCGCTTCGATCTGGCTTTGGAACTCGATCTTTTCCAGCTTCGACAGGCCGTCCACCAGGTTGGCCACCGGGGCGCCGAAGCGTTCGATCAGCTCGTCCTTCTTGACGTCCTGGTCCTCCATCACATCGTGCAGCAGCGCGGCCATGATGGCTTGCGCGTCGAGCTTCCAGTCGGCGCAGATTTCGGCCACGGCGATCGGATGCGAGATGTAAGGCTCGCCCGATTTGCGCAGTTGGCCGAGGTGCATTTCGTCCGAAAAGCGATACGCTTCCTTGACCTTTTTCAGGTCGGCGGCGTTCATGTATTCGGCCAGTTTTTCGGACAGGTGAGACACCGACGCGACACCGGCCATCAGGGCGGGAGGCGTGGCCAGGGGCGACGTAGAAATCACAGGGGGAGCAGGAGGTGAGGCGGGTGGTGCGGAAACAGTGGCGGTGCTATCGCTAGCTGCGGACACAGGCATGACTGCAGCCGGCTTTTGAGCCGGCTTCTTGGCCCGGACGGGCTTTTCAATCAATGTAGGATCTGCAGGGATCAGATTCATACGTTCGCGTTCCGTCTCGATGAGAATGTTTTGCTACGACCATCATACCGCATCATTCACATTGTTCGGGAACGCGGGCCCAACTTACATTGGGACCTTTTTCAACATTTCCAGACCTACTTTGCCGGCGGCGATTTCACGCAGGGCGACCACGGTAGGCTTGTCCTTGGCTTCCACCTTCGGGGTGTGGCCTTGCAGCAGTTGGCGTGCGCGGTAGGTCGCGGCCAGGGTCAGCTGGAAACGGTTAGGAATGCTCTTCAGACAATCTTCAATAGTAATGCGGGCCATCTTAACTCCTAATAATCTTGTGTATTTATTCAGCGTGGATGCCCAACTGGGCAAAGAGCGAGGTGTTGCGTGCCGCTTGTTGCGCAAACCGGCAACGGGCCGCTCGGACTATCGCTGTCAATTCCGACAAAGCGACGTCGAATTCTTCGTTGATAATAGCATACTCGAACTCAGGAGCGTGGGCGATTTCGCCGCCCGCCGCCAGCAGGCGCTTGGTGATCACCTGCGGTTCATCGGTGGCGCGCTTGTTCAGGCGTTCCTCCAGCGCGGCGATCGACGGCGGCAGGATGAAAATCCCGGCCGCTTGCGGGAACAGCTTCTTGACCTGGCGCGCGCCCTGCCAATCGATTTCCAGCAGCACGTCGGTGCCGGTCTTCATTTGCTCTTCCACCATCAGGCGCGAGGTGCCGTAGTAGTTGCCGTGCACTTCGGCCCACTCCAGGAATTCGCCGTCCTTGGCGCGCGCGACGAAGTCTTCGGCGCTGGTGAAGTAGTACTGTACGCCGTGGGTTTCGCCCGGACGCGGCGCGCGCGTGGTGGTCGATATCGACAGCTTGATGGTCGGTTCCTGCGCCAGCAGCGCGTTCACCAGCGTGGACTTGCCGGCGCCGGAAGGCGCGGCCACCACAAACAAGCTGCCCGAGAATCCGTTGGATGAGCTCATATTGATCTTTCAAAATCGTCAGCGGGCGATCGAATGCGTCGCCCAAAGACGTATTTTACCAAGAGCAACGGCCCGGGTTCAATTTACAGCAGCGCGATGAATTGCTGCGCTGCGGCGGGCGCGCGTTCCTTGGCGCCGTTGATGAAGTAGACGTAGACCTTGCCGGACTTGGCGTCCTGCTGCCACTGCTGCGCCTGCGCGGCCCATTGCTTCAGCGCCGGCTTGGTGTAGCCGGTTTCGATGTCGCTGCGTGCATCCATCAGGCGCGCGTAGACGAACTCGCCGGTGACGTCGGTAAAGTTGGGGAATTTAGGCGAGTCGGTGATGACGGTGGCGACCTTGTGCTTGCGCGCCAGCTTCAGGTAGTCGTCGCACAGGAAGCTGTCGTGGCGGGCGTCCAGCACGTGCTGCAGTTTGCGCGTGCCGAGTTTGGCGGGCAGCAGCTTGAAGAAGGCGGCGATGTCGTCGGCGTCGAATTGTTTGGTGGCGGCCAGCTGCCACAGGATGGGGCCGAGTTTGTCGCCCAGTTCGGTGAGGCCGCTGTCCATGAAACGTTCGATCGATTCGCCGGCTTCGGCCAGCACCTTGCGGTTGGTGGCGTAGCGCGTGGCCTTCACCGAGAACACGAAATCGTCGGGTGTTTTGGCGGCCCAGCTGGCGAAGTGTTCGGGTTTTGCAGTGCGGTAGAAGGTGCCGTTGATTTCGATGCTGGTGACCTGGGTGCTGGCGTATTCAAGCTGCTTCTTGACCGGCACCTCTTTGGGATAGAAGGTCTCGCGCCAAGGGGCGAAGTCCCAGCCGCCAATTCCCGCCCTGATCTGCGCCATCTTGCGTCTCCTGATAGTATCGCCATTTTTGTCCACACAAGGATATACCATGAAAGATCTGATCGTCGTCGCCACCATCACCGCGAAGGAAGGCAATGAAGTCCTGGTGCGCGAGGCGCTGGAACGCGTCGTGCCGCCGAGCCGCGCCGAAGCCGGCTGCATCCGCTACGACCTGCACGTCGACCTGGGCAACCACGCCAGCTTCGTCATGCTCGAAGCGTGGCGCGACGAAGCCGCTCTGGCCGAACACGAAGCGACGCCGCATTTCCTGGAACTGGTGAAAGCCGTCGGCGGCAAGGCCGATATCCAGATCCTCAAGCTGAACCAGGTGCTGTAAGGAACCCTGGCCTTCCTGATTCGGGAATTTGGCGCTGCTTTGTCTTTTGTCATGCGACGGAGCGTGCCATGACGGCAGACTGGGCGGATGCCGAACACCGTTCAACCCGCCCGTTACGACCTGCCGTGGAAAGCAGCTTTAACGCACGCTTTCCACCCCTTCATGGACTTTTACTTTCCCGATTTCAGCGCGCACGTTGATTGGACGCAGCGCCCGCGTTTCCGGGACAAGGAATTGGCGGGGATTGTCATCGGCACCGTCCCGGACGCGATGGTGGCCGACAAGCTGGTTGAACTACGTCTGCGCGACGGCTCCGAGCACCGGGTACTGGTCCACATCGAAATCCAGGCGCAGCGCGATGCAGCGTTGGCGCGGCGCGTGCACGACTACAACTACCACATCGGCAAGACATACGGCCAGCCGGTGGCCAGCCTGGTGCTGCTGGCTGATGCCGATCCCAACTGGCGTCCGAGCAGTTTCCATCAGCAGGTGCCGGGCACGGCCAGGGGATTCACGTTCACGACCGCCAAGCTGCTCGATTACGCCGCCGACACCGATGCACTGGAAGCCTCGCACCATCCGTTTGCCTGGGTGACGCTGGTCCACCTGCGCACGCAGCAAGCCCATCATGATCCGGATGTGCTGTACGCGGCCAAGCTGCACTTGACAGGGTTATTGTTCAAGCATCGCTGGAAACGCAGGCGCATAATTGTATTATTCAACGTGATCAACTGGATGATGGCCTTGCCTGAGCCGCATCAGCGACGCTACTGGCAGGCTGCTCTTCGCTTGGAAAAGGAGCATGAAATGAAATTGCTCAACCCATTGGAACAAATGTTATTCGACGATTACCGGGAGAAAGGCCGGCGCGAGGGTCTGGAGCAGGGCCTTGAAAAAGGACTTGAACAAGGACGTGAACAAGGACTGGCGCAGGGACGCGCAGAGGGGGCGGCCGCGCTGTTGGAACGATTGTTGACACAGCGTTTCGGGCCGTTGCCGAAAACCGTCCTCAGCAAGCTGAAAAAGGCCAGTGTCGCGGAAGTGGAAGCCTGGGGTGATGCGCTAGCGGCCGCTGAATCTCTGAAGGAGGTTTTTGGCGCGACACAATCATCGGTGAAGCGCCTGAAAAAAATGCCGCTCAGTCTAAACTGAACGGCATTCCATGGTTAGTCCGGCGTAAAAGCCTTGGATGCTGCAAGGGTGTCCAGGGCTTCGCGCAGCAGTTGAATCTTGCCGTCTTTGGCGACCAGCCGGCCGGCGTAGGTTTGTTTGTAGAGCTTGCCGGTGGAGAGCACTTTCGCTTCCACGCTGTATTCGCCGAAGGCCTGGTCCGGGGTCTCGATCAGCAGCTGCACGTTGTGGAAACGGAAATCCGGCACGTTTTTCAGCAGGCCGGCAATAAAGGCCTCGATGGCCACCGGACCGACCGCGCGCACCTGCGGTCCCAGCGAAGGCAGCTCCAGCACTCCGTCCTCGGCAAACAAGGCCGCAGCGGCGGCAGGGTCCTGGATGTTGTCGAGGTAGGCGGTCAGCAGTTGGCTAGCGGTTTTCATGGTGTTTCCTTTCAAAAGCAGTTGGAGTGACACCACTGTACCGCTATGCCATTGTTAGATAAATCGGCTAAAGACGAATGCGTTATACACCTATGTGAATAATCTGGGCGTAAAAAAAGGAGCCGAAGCTCCTTGGTTTATTCCAGGTTCTGCACTTGTTCGCGCATCTGCTCGATCAGCAGCTTGAGCTCCATCGAGGCGTCGGCCAGTTCCTTGACCGAGGCCTTGGCGCCCAGCGTGTTGGCTTCGCGGTTCAGTTCCTGCATCATGAAGTCCAGGCGCTTGCCGACCTGGCCGCCTTTTTTCAGGATGTGGCGGGTCTCGGTCAGGTGCGCCGACAGGCGGCCCAGTTCCTCGGCCACGTCGATGCGGATGCCGTACAGGATCACTTCCTGGCGGATGCGCTCCAGCGCGTCCTGGCGCGACAGCGCCGAATTCGAACCCTGGCACGCCAGCCCCAGCGCGTCCTGCATGCGCTCGACCGCTTTTTGCTGGAACGCCGCCACCACTTGCGGAATCAGCGGCGTGATGCGCTTGACGATGGCTTCCATCGATTCGATGCGCGAGATCAGCATGGCTTCCAGCGCCGCGCCTTCGCGCTGGCGGCTGACCACGAAGGCTTCCACGGTGCGCGCGGTGAGGGCGGCCACGTCGGCCTGCAGCGACTCCTGGCCGATCTGCGCTTCCTCGATCACGCCGGGCCAGCGCAGTAATTCAGCTACTGACATCGTTTGCACGCCGGGGAATAAACCGCTGACTTCACCTTGCAGTCGTTGTAATTCAGTCAATAATGGCAGATTCAGGGCCTGGGTGCCGGCGGTGGCCGCCTTGCGGCCGAAGCTCAGGCGCAGCTCGACTTTGCCGCGCGTGATGGCGGCCATGATCGCCGAGCGTAAATCGGGTTCTAGCGCACGCAAATCGTCGTTTATTCGGAACTGTAAGTCCAAAAACCGCGAGTTCACACTCTTGATCTCGATGGTCAGTGTGCCCGCCGCACTTTCACTGGTGGCGACCGCGTAGCCCGTCATGCTGGAAATGCTCAATGGATATCCCCGATTTAATCTTTACAAAACAGTGATTTATCCACACAATCCGGTTGTCGAGGCGAGGAACCTTATGGCTGCACAAAACAATGCCCCCCTACCAGATGGCCTGGAAATTGCTGGATATCGCATTGTAAAGAAAATTGCGTCCGGTGGGTTCAGTATTGTTTACCTTGCATACGATAGCGAGGGCGTGGCTGTCGCAATCAAGGAATATTTGCCCAGTTCTTTGGCGCTGCGCCAGGAAGGCGAGCTGGTGCCAGCCGTCTCCAAGGCGCATCTTCCCGTGTTCCGCATCGGCCTCAAGTGCTTTTTCGAGGAGGGCCGGGCGCTGGCGCGCATCTCCCATCCGAATGTTGTAAGTGTGCTCAACTTCTTCCGCGCGCACGAAACCGTGTACATGGTGATGGCCTACGAGTCCGGCCATTCGCTGCAGGAGCATATCCAGCGCCAGCGCGGCAAGGGAGTTAAAGTAGGCGAACTTTTCATCCGCACGATTTTCACGCAGGCGGTGAAAGGCCTGCGCGAAGTCCACGCCAACAAGCTGCTGCACCTGGACCTGAAGCCGGCCAATATCTACCTGCGCACCGACGGCACGCCGATGCTGCTGGACTTCGGCGCCGCGCGACAGACCATCAACACCGACATGCCGACGCTGACGCCGATGTACACGCCCGGCTTTGCGCCGCCCGAGCTGTACGCCAAGACTGGCATGGGACCGTGGACCGATATCTATAGCATCGGCGCCTCGATGTTCGCCTGCATGGTTGGCTCGCCGCCGCAGCCGGCCGACCAGCGCAAGGCCGACGATAAAATGGCCGGCCATTTCGACAAGTTGGAAGGGCAGTATTCGCCGGAGCTGGTGCATCTGGTGCGCTGGTGCTTGCAGCTCGATCCGCTGGAGCGGCCGCAAAGCCTGTTCGCCTTGCAGAAGGTGCTGCAGGCCGGCGCGCCACCCGCAGCATCGGCAACGGCGGCGCCTTCGCCAACCATGATGGACAAGCTGCGCGGCCTGGTGGGCCGCTTGAACGGCACCGCCGCCCGCCCCAAGGCCGGCCCGGATACGCTGGTCTGAATCGACAAGGACTGAACCATGCAATTCTCCGTGTACCAGGAAAGCCACATCGGCGGCCGCAAGGTCAATCAGGACCGCATGGGCTACAGCTTCACCCGCGAGGCCTTGCTGCTGGTGCTGGCCGACGGCATGGGCGGTCACCTGCGCGGCGAGATCGCCGCCAGCGTCGCGCTGCAAACCATCTCCACGCTGTTCCAGCAACAGGCGCAGCCCTATGTGAAGAAGCCGCAGCGCTTTCTGGAAGAGGCGCTGCTGGCGGCGCACACCGACATCCACCAGTACCGCCATACGCACCAACTGGCGGAAACGCCGCGCACCACCATCGTCGCCTGCCTGATCCAGCACAACACCGCCACCTGGGCCCACTGCGGCGACTCGCGCCTGTACTGGACGCGCGACGGCCATATCCTCGGCCGCACGCGCGACCATTCGCACGTGGAGAGCCTGATCGCCAAAGGCCTGGCGCAGCCGTCCGAGCGCGCCACCCACCCGGACCGCAACAAGCTGTGGAACTGCCTCGGCGCCGATTCCGCGCCGCGCGTGGAAGTGGGCGGCGGCGCAGGGCTGCTGCCGGGCGATATGGTGCTGTTGTGTTCCGACGGTTTGTGGTCTATGCTGCCGGACGATGAAATTCTGCACCGCCTGCACGCGCAAACCGTGGTGCGCGCCGTGCCGGAAATGCTGCAGGCCGCGCTGCATGCGGCGGGCGACGGCAGCGACAACGTGACCGCGCTGGCGATCACGTGGCAGGGCGGTTCGGTGACGGACGGCATGGACCCGCTGACGGTCACCATGATCTCGACCGAAGCGCTGCCGGAAACCCTGCTCGCCACGACGATCCGCGACACCGCGCCGCCGCAAGCCGCGCCGTCCGACGCCGACGGCGTTGACGCCTTCGACGACGACGAAATTGAAAAAGCCATCGCGGAGATTCGCGGCGCCATCGAAAAATCCTCCCAAATTCTTAAATAGGAACTGTATGACTTCTGTAATCCGTCCAAGCGGCCGCGCCGTCGATGCGCTGCGCACCCTGCGTCTGACCCGCGACTACACCAAGCACGCCGAAGGCTCGGTGCTGATCGAATGCGGCGACACCAAGGTGATCTGCACCGCCAGCATCGAAGACAAGGTGCCTGGCTTCCTGAAGGGGAAAGGCCAGGGCTGGCTGACCGCCGAATACGGCATGCTGCCGCGCTCCACCCACAGCCGCATGGACCGCGAAGCGGCGCGCGGCAAGCAGTCCGGCCGCACGCAGGAAATCCAGCGCCTGATCGGCCGCTCGCTGCGCGCAGCCTTCGACCTGGAAGCCTTCGGCGAGCGCACCCTGCATCTGGACTGCGACGTGATCCAGGCCGACGGCGGCACCCGCACCGCCTCGATCACCGGCGCCATGGTGGCCGCCTACGACGCCTTCTCCAAGCTGGTGGCGCGCGGCGCGATTCCGGCCATCCCGCTCAAGCACTTCGTGGCGGCGATTTCCGTCGGCGTGTATCAGGGCACGCCGGTGCTGGACCTCGACTACGTGGAAGACTCGGGCTGCGACACCGACATGAACGTGGTGATGACCGACGCCGGCCACTTCATCGAAGTGCAGGGCACAGCCGAAGGCGTGGCGTTCGACCGCGCCGGCATGGACCGTTTGCTGGACCTGGCGCAGGGCGGCATCGCCGACCTGGTCAAGCTGCAAAAGCAGGCGCTGGGCATCGCAGGGTAAAATACGGCATGACACAACGACTTATCCTCGCCTCCAACAACAAGGGCAAACTCAAGGAGTTCAACGAACTCCTCTCCACCGTGGGCTTTTCGGTCCACGCGCAGGGCGAATACGACGTGCCCGAAGCCGATGAACCTTTTCACACGTTTGTCGAAAATGCATTGCAGAAGGCGCGTCACGCGTCGCGCCTGACCGGCTTGCCGGCGTTGGCCGACGACTCGGGCGTGTGCGTCAATGCATTCGGCGGTGCGCCCGGCGTGCTGTCGGCGCGCTTCGCCGGCGAACCGAAATCGGACGCCCGCAACAACGAGAAAATGGTCGCCGAACTGGCCAAACATGAAGACAAGTCGGCGTACTATTACTGCGTGCTGGTGTTCGTGCGCCACGCCGACGACCCGCAACCGGTGATCGCCGACGGCCGCTGGAACGGCGTTATGATCGACACGCCGCGTGGCGAGGGCGGCTTCGGCTACGACCCGTACTTCTACATCCCGTCGCTGGGCAAGTGCGCCGCAGAGCTGAGCGCCGATGAAAAGAACGCCATGTCGCATCGCGGCCAGGCGCTGCGCGCATTGGTAGAGAAGCTGAAATGATCCCGATTAAAATCGTCGGCGCCAGCTCCAAGCCAGCGCGCGACATCAGTGAAACCGCAGGCGTGGCCGCCAAGTATTTGCAAGGCGGCGCCCTGAACCTGACGGCACTGCCGCCGCTGTCGCTGTACATCCACTTCCCGTGGTGCGTGCGCAAATGCCCCTACTGCGACTTCAATTCGCACGAAGCCAAGGAAGGCGGCGCCTTCCCCGAACAGGAATACCTGGACGCGGTGCGCACCGACCTGGAAATGGCGCTGCCGCTGATCTGGGGCCGCAAGATTTACACGATCTTCATCGGCGGCGGCACGCCGAGCCTGATGTCGGCCGCAGGGCTGGATCGCCTGCTGTCCGACGTGCGCACCTTGCTGCCGCTCGACAGCGACTGCGAGATCACGATGGAGGCCAATCCCGGCACCTTCGAGGCGGAGAAGTTCAAGTCCTATCGCGCCAGCGGCGTGAATCGTTTGTCGATCGGTATCCAGAGCTTCAACGAGCGTCATTTGAAAGCACTGGGCCGCATCCACGACGACAACGAAGCCAAGCGCGCGGTGGACATCGCGCTCGCCAACTTCGACAACTTCAACCTGGACCTGATGTACGCGCTGCCGTCGCAAACGCTGGAGGAAGCGCGCAACGACGTGGAAACGGCGATGGCCTTCAAGCCGCCGCACCTGTCGCTGTACCACCTGACGATGGAGCCAAACACGCTGTTCGCCAAGTATCCGCCGGCGCTGCCGGACGACGACGCCAGCGCCGACATGCAGGACATGATCGCCGAGCTGACGGCCGCCAACGGCTACAACCAGTACGAGATCTCGGCCTACGCCAAGGAAGGCCATCGCGCGCGCCATAACCTGAACTACTGGGAATTCGGCGACTACCTCGGCATCGGCGCCGGTGCGCACTCCAAGCTGTCGTTCCCGCACCGCATACTGCGCCAGGCGCGCTACAAGCAGCCCAAGGCCTATATGGAGCAGACCAGGCTCGGTGCGCCGGTGCAGGAGGAATACGAGATCGGGCGCGAGGACATGGGCTTCGAGTTCATGCTCAACACCCTGCGCCTGCACGGCGGTTTCGATCCCAACCTGTTCAGCGAGCGCACCGGCTTGAGCATCAACGCCATCGAGAAGCAGCTCAACGCGGCCGAGGCCAAGGGGCTGCTCTACCGCGACCACAAGGTCATCAAGCCGACCGAGTTGGGCCAGCGCTTCCTCAACGACCTGCAGGAGATGTTCCTGAAGGGTTAAAACTCTTCCCAGTCCTTGTCGCCGCCGACGGTGGCCGGCTTGCTGCCGGCGCTGGCCGTGGTGCGTCCGCCGTTGCCGGCGCTGGCGCCGGCCAGTTTCGGCGCTGGCTTGCGGGCTGCGGGGGCGGGTGCGGGGCGGGGCGCGGCCGGCAACTTGGCGCGCGGGGCGGGCGCGGACAGCGCGCCATGCACGCCCTCATTCCCCAGCTTGAACGACGACGCCACATCGGCCAGGCGCATGGCCTGTTCCTGCATGCTGGCCGCCGCCGCTGCCGCCTGTTCCACCAGCGCGGCATTCTGCTGCGTCACCTGATCCATCTGCGTGATCGCCGTGTTGACCTGGTCGATGCCTATGCTTTGTTCGCTGCTGGCCGAGGTGATCTCGCCCATGATATCGGTCACGCGGCGCACGCTGGCCACCACGTCGTTCATGGTGGTGCCGGCCTGCTGCACCAGCTTCTGGCCGATGTCGACCTGCTCGACCGAATTGCCGATCAACTCCTTGATCTCCTTGGCGGCGCCGGCCGAGCGCTGCGCCAGGTTGCGCACCTCGGACGCCACCACGGCGAAGCCGCGTCCCTGTTCACCGGCGCGCGCCGCCTCCACCGCCGCATTCAGCGCCAGGATATTGGTCTGGAAGGCGATGCCGTCGATGACGCTGATGATGTCGAAGATCTTGCGCGACGAATCGTTGATCGAGCCCATGGTGTCGACCACCTGGCCGACGATGGCGCCGCCTTTCTCCGCCACCTCGGACGCCGCATGCGCCAGTTGGTTGGCCTGCTTGGCGTTCTCAGCGTTCTGGCGCACGGTGGAGGTCAGCTCTTCCATCGAGGAGGCGGTTTCCTCCAGCGAGCTGGCTTGTTCCTCGGTGCGCTGCGACAGGTCCATATTCCCGGCGGCGATCTGGTTGGACGCGGTGGCGATGGTGCTGGTGCCGGTCTGCACCTCGCTCACCACCTGGCGCAGCGAATCGTTCATGCCGCGCAGCGCCGTCATCAGGTCGCCGATTTCGTCCTTGTTGTTGTGGGCGTCGAAGCGCGTGGTCAGGTCGCCGGTGGCGACCGTGGAGGCGATGTCCACCGCCGATTGCAGCGGCACCGTGATCGAGCGCGAGATGAACCACGCCGCCACCGAGCCGATGCCGACCATCAGCGCCGCCAGCAGCATCAGCAGCGCGTTGGCGCGGTCGTTGGCGGCGTCGATGGCGTGCGCGGTATCGTCGATGGCCTTGCGCTGCATGGTCAAGAAGCTCTTGATGCGGTTCTGGTAGGCGTCGGCGGCGGGCGTGAAGACGTCCTTGAACAGCTGCTCGCCCTTGGCGCCGTCGCCGGCCTTGCGGGCGTTCATGACGTCGGTCTTGGACTTCTGGTACTTGGCGCGCAGGTCTGTGATCTCTTCGAAAATCTTGCGTTCTTCATCAGACGACAGCAACTCCTTGATCTGGGCGATCAACTCGCCGCCGCGCTTGGTGCTGGCGGCGATGACGTCGGCAAAGGTCTCGGAGAGTTTTTCGTCGGTGCTGCGGGCGATCAGCGCGGTGCGGGCGATGGCCGAATAGGTCAGCACGTACCAGTCGGAGACCAGGCGCTCCTTGGCCAGCGGCTGCTCCATCATGGCGCGCGTGGCCTGGGCGTTGGCGCGGGCGTTGACCAGCGCCACGGAGGTGGCCAGGATGGCCAGCAGCAGCACGACGGCAAAGCCGATGGCGAGACGGGTACCGATGCGCAGTTGCGACAAGACATTCATGATCCTGACTCCTCTAGCTAGCGGGATTCAAGTATGCGCCTGTCCTGTGACGATACGACGACTTCGCGAACGACTGTTGCTTTTTCCAAACAGTCCGGCGGACGTCAGAAACTGGCGGTCTGTTTCAGGTCGGGTTTTTCGCACCAGCGGGCGAAGGCCTCGGCCATGCGCTCGCTCTCGCCAATGGCCTGCAGCCAGTCGCGGTTGCGACGGTCGTGGTTCTTGCCATAGACCTTGAAGTCCTTGCGGTCGGGCAGCTTGGCGTTGGGCAGGCGGGAGACGAAGTCCGGCGACGGCGACACCAGGATCATGTTCTCCAGCGCGTGGTCCTTGGCGCGGCGCCACGGCATCGACTTGTCGAGCCAACCGGGCACGATGTAGTCGTTGAAGTGCGGGTACAGCGCCAGGCCGGGATCGCGCTGGTAGGGCAGGTGCAGGTGGTAGTCGATCAAGCCGCCGTCCCAGTATGGGCCGTCGGGTGCGCCGGCGATGCCGGTGACCGCTTCCAGCACCAGCGGGATGGAGCCGGAGGCCAGCAGGGCGTCGCGCAGGTTGTCGGGCGAGAGGTTGACGAAATGGCCGGCGAAGGCGTCGAAGTCGTCGCGCAGCCAAGTGGCGTCGGCCTCCGGATGATGGAAGATCACGCGTTCCATCGAGGCGGCCAGGCGGCGGCGCGACAACGCGTTGCCGGCGGCGGCCATCAGGAAGCCGGCCATTTCGCGCCAGCGTGCGCTGTGGGCGTTGGCCAGCGGGCCGATGCCGCGCATGGTGATGATGGACACGTGGTGCTCGGGATGCCCGACCACTTCCTGCGCGCGGCCGTCGAGCAGCTCATCGAGCAGGGCGCGGCAGCTGCGCGAGATGTCCGCGGCGGTGACCTTGTCGGCGTAGCGCTGGCCGGCGTACAGGCGCGCCAGGCGCTTATGGGCTGCGACCGGATCGTCGAAGGCGGAAGCGGCCATGCGCCAGGCGCCGATGGAGGCGCCGATCAAACGGCGCTGACGTGGCGCGGTCGGGAAAAACTCGCCGAACATCCAGCAATCCAGGCCATGCAGGATCAGGCCCTTGGGACCGCCCGCAGCGGCGGGGACGACGGCGATATCGGCGGCCAGTACGCCTTCGGCGGCGATCCGCTGGCGCGCCCGCTGACCGAGACGGATGGTGATCGGTGAAGTCATGAGCTTTATTGTGCTTACTTGATGCCGCCCCCCAGGGCGCGATACAGGTCGATGGCGGTGGTGGTGCGCAGCAGGCGCGCTTGCACCAGCGTTTGCTGGGCGCTGAACAGTTCGCGCTGGGCGTCCAGCACGTCCAGCGCGTTGGCCACGCCGTTGTCGAAGCGCAGTTGCAGCAGCTTGAGACGGTCGGCCTGCGCGTCCTGCACGGCGCGCTGCGCGTTCACCTGTTCGCCCAGGTAGTCGCGCGCGGCCAGTGCGTCGGCTACTTCGCGGAACGCGGTCTGCACGGTTTTTTCGTAGTCGGCCACGGCCAGGTTCTTGCGCACTTCGGACAGCGTCAGGTTGGCGCGGTTGCGGCCGGCGTCGAAGATCGGCAGCGTCAGTTGCGGCGCGAACGACCAGCTGCCCGAGCCGCTGTCGAACAGGCCATGCAGCGACGGGCTGCTGCTGCCCAGCGCCGCCGTCAGGCTGATGCGCGGGAAGAAGGCGGCGCGCGCGGCGCCGATGCTGGCGTTGGCCGCTTTCAGGCGCTGCTCGGCGGCGCGGATGTCGGGACGACGCGCAAGCAGGTCGGAAGGCAGGCCTTCCGGCAGCGCGCTCAGGCTGTCGAGCTGCGCGTCGGTGGGCATGGCGCCGGCGGCGGGGCCTTGCGGCTGGCCGACCAGCAGCGTCAGCGCGTTCTGCGCCTGCGCGCGCTGACGGGCCAGCGTGAGCGCGGCGGCGCGCGCGGTTTCCATCAGCGTTTCATTGGAACGCAGGTCGAGCCGCGAGGAGGCGCCGGCTTCCGCGCGCTGTTGCGTGAGCCGGTAGCTGCGCGCACGCGCCTCGTAGGTCTGCTGCGCCAGCGCGTATTGCTCGGCGTAGGCGCGTTCGGTGTAGAAGGCCTGCGCCACTTGTGCCACCAGCGCGATCTGCGCCGCCTGGCGCGCTTCTTCGGTGGCCAGGTAGCTCGCTAGTGCGGCGTCGTTCAGGCTCTTTACGCGACCGAAGAAATCCAGCTCGAACGACGATACCGAAACGCCCACGTCGTAGCGCTGGCCTATGGTCGATTGCCCGCTGCCCGACAGAAAGGCCGGCGTCTTGGCGCGCGCGTCGCTGAAGCTGGCGTTGAGGTTGGGCAGGCGGTCGGCCGACTGGATGTTGTATTGCGCGCGCGCTTCGTTGATGCGCAGCACGGCGGTGCGCAGGTCGCGGTTGTTTTCCAGCGCGGCTGCGATCAGCTGCCGCAGCGCTTCGTCGCTGAAGTACTCGCGCCAGCCGGTATCGACGGGAGCTTTGGCGTTGGCTGGCAGCGGCAGGGCCACGCTGGTGCGCGATGCGGCACCTGCGCTGTCGGATGGATAGGATGGGGCCACCGGCGCGGCCGGGCGTTCGTAGGTCGGCGCCATCGAGCATGCCGACAGCAGACCCACACTGAACAACGCGGCAGTTTTAGTCAAAATTTTCATGTTTTTTATCATTCAGTTCATGCGCGGCCAGCTTGCGTTGCCGCTCGCTGCCTTTGAAGATGCGTCGCACCACTACAAAAAATACCGGCACCAGGAACACCGCCAGCACCGTGGCCGTGATCATGCCGCCCATGACGCCGGTGCCGATGGCGCGCTGGCTGGCCGATCCCGCGCCGGTGGCGATCACCAGCGGCAGCACGCCGAGGATGAAGGCCAGCGAGGTCATGATGATGGGACGGAAGCGCAGGTGCACCGCCTCCAGCGTCGATTCGATCAGGCCCTTGCCCTGGGCCTGCAGGTCTTTCGCAAACTCGATGATCAGGATCGCGTTCTTGGCCGACAGGCCGATGATGGCGATCAGGCCGACCTTGAAGTAGACGTCGTTCGGCAGCCCGCGCAGGTGCGCGCCGAGCAGCGCGCCCAGCACGCCCAGCGGCACCACCAACAGCACGGCCACCGGTATCGATTCGCTTTCATACAGCGCCGCCAGCACCAGGAAGGCAGCCAGCATCGACAGCGCGAACAGCATTGGCGCCTGCGAGCCGGAAGTTTTTTCCTCCAGCGACTGACCGGTCCATTCGATGCCGAAGCCGGGCGGCAGTTGTTCGGCCAAGCGTTCCAGTTCCGCCATCGCCTCGCCGGTGGAGCGGCCAGGGGCGGCGTCGCCGGTCAGCTTGATGGCCGGGTAGCCGTTGTAGCGCACCAGCTGCACCGGTCCCTGTATCCAGCGCGAGGACGCGAACGAGGAGAACGGCACCATGGCGCCGCCGGCGCTGCGCACGTTGAGCTGCATGATGTCCTGCGGCTGCAGCCGGCGCGGCGCGTCGGCCTGCACGATCACGCGCTGCTGGCGCCCGCTGCTGGTGAAGTCGTTGACGTAGGACGAGCCCAGCGCGGTCGACATCATGGAGTTGATGTCGGCGAAGGCCACGCCCAGCGCATTGGCTTTCTCGCGATCGATCAGCACCTGCAGCTGCGGTGCGTCTTCCAGGCCTTCCGGCCGCACGCCTTTCAGCACCTCGCTCTTGCCCGCCAGTTGCAGCAGTTGGTTGCGCGCCGCCACGAGAGCATCGTGGCCCTGCGCGCTGCGGTCCTGCAGGCGCGCGGTGATGCCAGTGGCGTTGCCCAGCTCACGGATCGGCGGAGGGCTGAGCGGGAAGATCACCGCATCCGGTATGCCGGACAATGCCTTGAACGCGCGCTGCGCAATCTCCTGCGCCGATTCGCCGGCGCCGCGTTCCTTCCAGTCCTTGAGCGGCACGAAGATCAGGCCCGCATTCTGGCCGCTGCCGGAGAACGAGAAGCCCGCCACCGCGATGGTGCGTGCCACCGACGGCTGCTTGCGGAAGTAGGCGTCGGCCTGTGCCAGCACCGCCTGCGTGCGCGACAGGGAAGCGCCCGGCGGCAGCTGCACGTTGGCGATCAGGTAGCCCTGGTCTTCGTTGGGCAGGAAGGACGACGGCAGCTTGACGTACAGCCAGCCCACCACGCCGCACAGCAGCGCAAACACCACCAGATAGCGGCCGGTGCGCTTGAGGATATTGGCGATCACGCGCTGGTAGCCCGTGGCGGTGACCGCGAACTTGCGGTTGAACCAGCCGAAGAAGCCTTTCTTCTCATGGTGATGGCCGGCCTGCACCGGCTTGAGCATGGTGGCGCACAGTGCCGGCGTCAGGGTCAGCGCCATCAGCGCCGAGAACAGCATGGCCGACACCATCGCCAGCGAGAACTGGCGGTAGATCGCACCGACCGCGCCGCCGAAGAAGGCCATCGGGATGAACACCGCCACCAGCACCAGCGTGATGCCGATGATGGCGCCGGTGATCTGCTCCATGGCCTTGCGCGTGGCGTCGCGCGGCGACAAGCCTTCCTCGCTCATGATGCGCTCGACGTTCTCCACCACCACGATGGCGTCGTCGACCAGGATGCCGATCGCCAGCACCATGCCGAACATGGTCAGCACGTTGATGGAGAAGCCGAACAGCTGCATCATGGCGAAGGTGCCCATCAGCGCCACCGGGACCACGATGGTCGGGATCAGCGTGTAGCGGATATTCTGCAGGAACACGTACATCACCAGGAACACCAGCAGCACCGCTTCGAGCAGGGTCTTGACCACTTCCTCGATCGAGATCTTGACGAACAGCGAGGTGTCGTAGGGGACTTCGTACTTCACGCCCGGCGGGAAGTACTTCGACAGCTGCTCCATCTTCTCGCGCACGGCGGTGGCGGTTTGCAGCGCGTTGCCGGTCAGCGAAAGTTGTACTGCCAGCGCGGCGAACGGCTGGCCGTTGAGGCGCGCGTTGGTGTTGAAGTTGGCGCCGCCCATTTCCACCCGCGCCACGTCCTTCAGGCGCACCACTGCGCCGTTGGGATTCGCGCGCAGCACGATGTTGCCGAACTCCGTGGTGGAGGTCAGCTGGCCAGACACCACGATCGGCGCCGAAAAGGTTTGCTGCGCGGGGCTGGGCAGGTCGCCCAGCGTGCCCGAGGTGACCTGCGCGTTCTGCGCGCGGATCGCGGCCGTGACGTCGGCCATGTTCAGTTTCAGGCCGATGAGTTTTTGCGGATCGACCCAGATGCGCATGGCGCGCTCGGTGCCGAACAACTGCGCCTGGCCGACGCCGGGGATGCGCTTGACTTCATTGACCACGTTGCGCGCCATGTAGTCGCCCAAGCCGGTCGGGTCGAGGCGGCCGTCGGTGGAGGTCAGGCCGACGAACATCAGGATGTTCGAGCGCGCCTTGTTCACTTGCACGCCTTGCTGCGTTACCGCCGCCGGCAGGCGCGATTCAATCCGCTTGATGCGGTTCTGCACATCGACCGCCGCCAGGTCCGGGTTGGTACCCGGCACAAAGGTGACGGTGACATTGACCGCGCCACTGGCCTCGCTTTGCGATTCGACGTATTGCAGGCCGTCGGCGCCGTTCATCTCCTGCTCGATGACGCTGGTGACGGCGTCGTCCAGCACCTGCGCGGTGGCGCCGGGATAGTTGGCCGTCACCACGATGGACGGCGGGGCGATGGTCGGATACTGCGACACCGGCAGCATGGTAATCGCCAGCATCCCGCCCAGCAGGATGAACAGGGCGATCACCCACGCGAATACCGGGCGGTCGATGAAGAACTTGGCCATGTGCGCTCCCGCTTACTTGGTAGGCACTGCTGCTGCGGCGGCGGGCGTGGCGCCCGCAGGGCCCTTCCACGGCTGCGGATTGACCGTGGCGCCGGGCTTTGCCTTCTGGAAGCCCTCGGCCACGATGCGTTCGCCGCCTTGCAAGCCGGCGCTGACCACCCAGTTGTTGCCGTCGTTGGCGGTGGCCGTCACCGGTTGCGACACCACCTTGTTGTCGGCGCCGACCACCAGCACGGTCGCGCCTTCGTTGGTGCGCACGATGGCTTGCTGCGGCACAGCGATGGCGGCCTGGCTCACGCCCTGTTCAAGCCGGGCGCGCACGTACATTCCGGGTAGCAGCACGCGATCCGGATTCGGGAAGGCCGCACGCATGGCGACCGAGCCGGTGCTCTCATCGACCGACACGTCCGAGAACAGCAGCTTGCCGGCGTGCGGGTAGGGTTGGCCGTCTTCCGTCACCAGCGTGACGCGCGCCTCGTTCTTGCCGCCGCCTTTGCCGGCCCGATCGAGCTTGCCGTCGGCCAGCGCGCGCTGCAGCTTCAGCACCTCGGTCGACGATTGGGTGATGGTGACGTAAATCGGGTCGAGCTGCTGCACGGTGGCCATCGGCGTTGCTTCGCCCTGGCCCACCAGTGCGCCCTCGGTCACCAGCGCGCGGCTGACGCGGCCGGAGATCGGCGCGGTGACGGTGGCATAGCCCAGCGTCAGGCCGGCGTTGGTGCGCGCCGCCTTGCTGGTGGCCAGGTCGGCCGCCGCCTGCTTCTGGGCGGTGAGGGCGTCGTCGTATTCCTGCTGGCTGACCGCCTGCGCCGCCAATAATGGTTTATACCGTTTTACCTTCAGGTCGGCCTGCGCCAGGTTGGCCTCGGCCTTGGCCACGGCCGCCTGCGCGCTGTCGAACGAGGCCTTGAACTGTGACGGGTCGATGCGGAACAGCACCTCGCCGGCCTTGACGTCGCCGCCTTCGCGGTACACCCGTTCCAGCACGATGCCGGCGGTCCGCGCACGCACCTGGGCGATGCGCGAGGCTTCGGTGCGGCCTGGCAGTTCGCTGTTGACGGTGAGGGCGGCGGGAGCGACGGTGATGACGGCAACGGTGGCGGGTGGCGGAGCGGAAGGGGCTGGAGCTTTGTCGCCGCAGGCGCTCAACAAGGTGATGCTGGCGGCAACAACGGCGGTGCAACGAGGAACGAATCTCATGGATGGTCTCGTGATCGGATTTTGTAGTTGATGCAACATTGTAATGCAAAAAAGGCAGGAGGGCGGACCGTGCCGCTCTCCTGCCTTTTATCGTGCAAGCTTGATTAAGGCTGATTCGATCAACGCATGCCGGAGATGATTTGCTTCAGCTTGCCGGTGTCGGCCACGAAGGCGCGGATGCCTTCGGCGGTCTTCTCGGTGGCCATCGCGTCTTCGTTCAGCATGAAGCGGAAAGTTGCTTCATCGACCGAGATCTTGCCGATGGATGCGCTACGGCCGCTGTCGGCGCTCAGCTTGCGTTCCAGCGGGGCGTTGGTGTCGGCCAGCTTTTGCAGCAGGTCCGGGCTGATGGTGAGCAGGTCGCAGCCGGCCAGTTCGATGATCTGGCTGGTGTTGCGGAAGCTCGCGCCCATCACTTCGGTGTTGTAGCCGAACTTGCGGTAGTAGTTGTAAATGCGCTTGACCGACTGCACGCCCGGATCTTCCGCGCCCTGGTAGTCGAGGCCGGTCGATTTCTTGTACCAGTCGTAGATACGGCCGACGAACGGCGAAATCAGCTTGGCGCCCGCTTCGGCGCAGGCGATGGCCTGCGGCAGCGAGAACAGCAGCGTCATATTGGTATGGATGCCTTCCTTTTCCAGGATCTCGGAGGCGCGGATGCCTTCCCAGGTCGAGGCCATCTTGATCAGCACGCGCTCGCGGTCGATGCCGTTCTTCTCGTACAGCTTGATCAGCTCGCGGCCCTTGGCCACCGAAGCGGTCGTGTTGAACGACAGCGCGGCGTCGATTTCGGTCGACACGCGGCCCGGGATCACGCGCAGGATCTGCTTGCCGAAGGCCACCAGCAGGTGGTCGATCACTTCGCCGGTGCTGGCGTCGAGGTTGTCGCGCACGGCTTTTTCCAGCAGCGGCTTGTACTCGTCCTTCTGCACGGCCTTGAGGATCAGCGACGGATTGGTGGTGGCGTCGCGCGGGGTGTATTGCTGGATGGCCTGGAAGTCGCCGGTGTCGGCAACCACGGTGGTGTACTGTTTTAGCTGTTCTAGTTGGTTCATAAGTGCTGCCAGTCTGATAAGGGAGTTGTTGTCGTGCTTATTTTACTCCGAAGCCGCCGCGATGAGCCGCCGGATTTCCGCCAGCAACACGTCGAAAGGCACCGGCTTGCGGTAGAAGCTGTCGTATGGCGGCAACGGTGCGCGCGGCAGGATGCCGGCGCTGGTCATGATGATAGGGATGGCGCACAGGGCGGGATCGGCGCGCCAGGCCACGCACATGTCGGCGCCGTTCATCACCGGCATCATGTAGTCGGACACCACGATGTCGGGCCGCTGGCGGCGCGCGGCGGCCAGCGCCTCGGCGCCGTTGCCGGCGGTGATCACGCGAAAGCCGCTGAACTCGAACAGCATGGTGTAGGCCGACAGCACGTCGAACTCGTCGTCGACAACGAGGATCAGCTTGCCGTCCGGCGCGCTGTCCATGGATGCGGGGTGTTCGCTCATGGCCGGCGCTAGGGCTGGCGCGCCGGCGCGGCCGAGGCCGATACCGGCTCGTCGATGCTCATACCGTAATCCGAAATGTGCAGCACGTGGTTGGCGGCGTCGTAGCCGTTCTCGCGCAGCTTGAGCACGCCGATCTGGCGCAGGTTCAAGCCTTTCACGTCGACGTAGCGCAGCAGGATGATGTTCTCGAACAGCATCGACGAGGCCACCTCGGTCTGCGACGGGCCGTGGCCGAAGTAGGGCAGTTCCTGCGTGAAGAAGGTGGTGACGTTGCGCACCCGCAGCTCGTTGACCAGCGCCGCCAGGAAGGAGTGCGAGCGGCCCTCGTGCAAAATCAATTGGCGCAGGCCGTCGATGCCGTCGACCAGCAGGCGCGACACCTTGCGCTCGGTGACGTTGCGCAGGATGCCGTGCGCCAGGCTGTCGACCAGCACTTCCAGCGGCGGATGCCAGATGATCTGCAACGTGCCGCTGTCGAAGTAGGGCCCCAGCTCGATGCCGATGCCGCGCGCTTTCTCCAGCAGGCGCTGCGGCGATTCGTAGAAACCGGTAATCAGGCAGTGCTCGCCGCGCTGTAGGCCTTCGTGGATGAAGTGCAGGCCCATCAGCGTCTTGCCGACGCCGGGGTTGCCCAGCAGGGCGGTGGTCGAGCCCTTGGCCACGCCGCCGTTGGTCAGGCGGTCCCAGCCGGGAATGCCGAAGCCGAGCCGCTCGCGCGAGGCCGACGGCATCGCCACCGACACCGTGCCCACCGCTTCCAGGCGCGGGTAGATCGCCACGCCGTCCTCGCCCACCTCGAACACGTGGCGGCCCAGCAGGTGCTTGCTGCCGCGCAGCTTGAACACCTTGATCTCGCGGATCAGCTGCATGCCGCTCTCGAACTGGCTCAGTTCGATCAAGCCGTCGACCAGGGTGTTTTCCGAGTCGGGCAGGTTGCCTTCGGTGGGCGACAGCAGGAAGGTGGTGCACTGCATGGTCGACACCAGCGAGTTCAGCGACAGCATGAATTCGGACAACGCCACGTCCGACGGCCGCGTTTCCCGCACGGTACGGAAGCCGTCGATGACCATGATATCGGGGCGCAGTTCGGCCAGGGTGGCGGCGATTGATTTCAGCAACTGGCGCAGGCCGCCCTTGAGCAGGTCGCTGTAGGCGCCGATGAACTGGATGTGTTCGCCGACCAGGTTTTCGTCGTAGAACGAGAAATTGCTGAGATGGTTGAGCATCTTGCCGTGGGTTTCGGCGATCAAGGTCAGGATCAGGACTTTCTTGCCCTGGTGCGCGTGCTGGAAGGCGATCTGGCAGGCCAGCGTGGTCTTGCCGCTGCCGGCCAGCCCCTGGATGAGATAGATGCTATGCGCGGGAAAACCGCCGCCGAGGATCTGGTCCAGGCCGGGAACGCTGGTGCTCAGCAGGGGGATGCGCTGTGAAGTACGTGTGTGCATGGCGCAAGGTTGTGTATGCGGCAAAGACGCACTTTATCACAAACACAATAGTCGAGCTTAGCCGATGAACGAATCGAATTGCAGGTCGAACTCTTGCAGGGCTTTCTGGGCGTTCTGCATTTTCTTGCGGAACTCGGGGCCGCGCTGCAGGGCCAAGCCGACCGCCAGCACGTCGATCACCACCAGATAGGCCAGGCGCGCCGAGATCGGCGTGTAGGGGTCGATGTTGAAGATCAGGTCGATCGGGATCAGCACCGTGGCCAGGTCGGCCAGCGGGGTGCCGGACGGCGCCAGCACGATCACTTCGGCGCCGCCGCGCTTGGCCAGCTTGACCGAACGCACCAGCGACGGGCTGTTGCCGCGTTGCGAGATGGCCACCAGCGCGTCGCCGGTGCGCAGCAGGGCGGCGGCGATGCTGTGGATGTGCGGGTCGGCGTAGGCCACGGTCGGCACGCCCGAGCGGAAGAACTTGTGCTGGGCGTCGGCCGCCACGATGCCGGACGTGCCTTGGCCATAGAATTCGATCTTGTTGGCTTTCGACAGGATGTCGAGCGCCTTCTGGATCGCTTCCGGATCGAGGTTGTTGCGCAGGTCCAGCAGGGTGTTGATGGAACGGCTGCAGATCTTGTTGACCAGGTCTGCCGCCAGGTCGTCCTGGGTCGGCTGCTCGTTCAGGCCGGGCAGGGCCAGCGCCAGACCCTGGGCCAGCTTGAGCTTGAACTCATGCCAGCCGTCGTAGCCCAGCGTGCGGCAGAATCGCACCACGGTCGGCTCGGACACTTGCGCACTCTTGGCCAACGCAGTGATGTTCTGGTTGACCGTCTGGGTCGGGTGTTCGAGCACGGCCAACGCCACCTTGCGCTCCGATTTGGAGAGCGAGTCGAGTTGGGTGCGAATGGAATCGAGCAGCATCTAAAATTAATCCTCAGGCAGTACTTCTTCGCGCCACTGCAGGCCGTCGCGGCCGATCAGTGCCGAGGCCGCAGCAGGACCCCAAGTGCCGGAGGAATACGGCAGCGGGTAGCTGTCTTCCGATTCCCAGCTGTCGAGGATAGGTTCGACCCATTCCCAGGCCGCTTCCAGTTCGTCGCCGCGCATGAACAGCGTCAGCTGGCCGCGCAGCACGTCGAGCAGCAGGCGCTCGTAGGCTTCCATGCGCGGCGATTTGAATTGCTCGCGGAAGTCCAGTTCCAGCTCGGCCTGCTTCAGGCGCATGCCGTCGCCCGGCGTCTTGGCCATCAGGTTCATGCGCAGGCCTTCGTCCGGCTGCAGGCGGATCACCAGCGAATTCGGCTGGAAGCTATTGGTCGGCTGGTTGAAGATCGAATGCGGGATCTGCTTGAAGCGCACCACGATTTCGGCCAGGCCGTCGGCCATGCGCTTGCCGGTGCGCAGGTAGAACGGCACGCCGGCCCAGCGCCAGGTGTCGATCTCGGCCTTCATCGCCACGAAGGTTTCGGTGCGCGAGTGGGCCGGTGCGTCCGGTTCGTCGCGGTAGCTCGGCACGGCCTTGCCATCGACGTGGCCGGCGCGGTACTGGCCGCGCACGATGTTTTGCGCCAGCGTGGTCGGGGTGAATTTTTTCAGCGAGCGCAGCACCTGCAGCTTGGCGTCGCGCACGGCGTCCGGCGCGATCGAGGTCGGCGGTTCCATGGCGACGATACACAGCAGTTGCAGCAAGTGGTTCTGCAGCATATCGCGCAGCGCGCCCGAGGTGTCGTAGTAGCCGAGGCGATTGCCCACGCCGAGTTTTTCGGCGATGGTGATCTGGACGTCGGAGATCCACTCGCGGCGCCACAGCGGTTCGAACAGGATGTTGCCGAAGCGCAGGGCCAGCAGATTCTGCACGGTCTCCTTGCCCAGGTAGTGGTCGATGCGGTAGATCTGCGATTCTTCGAAGACCTTGCCCACTTCGGCGTTGATCTGCTTGGCCGAGGCCAGGTCCCGGCCCAGCGGTTTTTCCAGCACCACGCGCGAATTCGGCGTGACCAGGCCGTTTTCCTTCAGGCTCTCGCAGATCTTGGCGAAGATGGCCGGCGGCGTGGCCAGGTAGTAGACCTTGGTGATCGCTTCATCCTTGCGCAGGGCGTCGACCAGCGGCTTGTAGGTGGCGGCGTCGGTGGCGTTGAGCGACACGTAGACGATGCGCGCGGTAAAGCGCGACCACGCGGCCGGCGTCACGGCCGGCGATTTGATCAGCGGCTTGGAGGTGGTTTCCACGGTTTGCAGGAAGTCTTCCTGGCTGGCGTCCGCGCGGCCGACGCAAATGATGCGCGCGGTGTCGGGCAAGTCGTTGGCTACATCGCGGGCATACATCGCGGGCAGCAATTTGCGCATCGCCAGATCGCCGCTGCCGCCAAACAGAACCAGATCAAAATCGGAAAGAGCCATAGTATGAGTGTCGTCGCAAAAAAAGTGCCGAAGGAATCGCCGCGCGCAGCACGCGGCCGCTGGTGTAAATTTACTACTTATATCGGTGTATTGCAAGTAATTTTACTACATTCTCCTATGGAATGAGCGCTGTGCGGCAGGGTCGCGACATTTAGTTTCCACGTGGAATTATGCGTTATAATGGCCGTATTCCTGCATGCGATCTGTACGCCGTACCGCGCCATATTGCGCGGCCACACCGGATCATGTCGCGCATGCGCCGCCCCAATCGCGGCTCCCAGGTACCCCGGCCCTCTCCCCGCCGACCACCCGATACCCTCAAATTATAAGCTGGCTCGTCGTCGCGTGCAGTCGCATTGCGCTGGATGTTCCAGCCACGGAGCAATTCATGACGAATAAATACGACCCTCTGCAGGCGATTGCCGTACAGGCCGACAAGCTGATGCTGTGCGTACTGTGGGCGCTGCAGCTGTTTTCGCTGGCGCTGGCGGGCCTGAACGACACCTGGATGCTGGCGCTGCTGGTCGGCCTGCCGGCGGCGGGGCTGCCGACCGCGCTGCATTTCAGCGCGCCCGGCTCGGTGCTGACGCGCTGCGTGGTGGCGGTGAGCGTGATGGTGTTCGCGGCCCTGAACATCCACCAGGGCGCCGGCCTGACCGAACTGCATTTCGGGATCTTTGTATACCTGGCGTTTTTGCTGGCCTACCGTGACTGGAAACCGGTGGTGGTGGCGGCTGGCGTGATCGCCGTGCATCACCTGAGTTTCCACTATCTGCAGGAATGGAATTATGGCGTGATGTGCTTCACCCGTCCGCAACTGTCGACCGTGTTCATTCATGCGGCGTATGTGGTGGTGGAGTCGGCGGTGCTGATCTTCCTGGCGACGATACTGCGTCGCGCGGCCTGCCAGGCGGCGGAGCTGGAGAGCATCGTATCGACGCTGGCGGCGATTGAAGGGCGGATCGATTTGTCGGCCAGCGCGGCGGCGCCGCGCAGCCGTTTGGCGCGCTCGCTGGTGGAGATGCTGGTCACCATGCGCGACACCATCGCCGGCGTGCGCGATGGCGCGCATACGATTGCCGGCGCTTCCGGTGAGATCGCCCAGGGCAATGCGGAGCTGTCGCGCCGCACCGAGCGGCAGGCTGGCAGCATCGAGCAGACGGCGGCTTCGATGTCTCGTCTGGCGGCGACCGTAAGGCAGAACAATGAAAGCGCGCGCCAAGCCAATGAGCTGGCGCAGAGCGCATCGCAGATCGCGGCCAAGGGCGGAGAGGCGGTGCGGCAGGTGGTCGATACCATGGGCGAGATCAATGCGTCGTCGCGGCAGATTGTGGACATCATCGGCGTGATCGACGGGATTGCGTTCCAGACCAATATTCTGGCTTTGAATGCGGCGGTGGAAGCGGCGCGCGCCGGCGAGCAGGGCAGGGGCTTTGCGGTGGTGGCGTCAGAGGTGCGCAGCCTGGCGCATCGCTCGGCGGCGGCGGCCAAGGAGATCAAGGAATTGATCGGAAATACGGTGCAGACGGTCGACAGCGGCAGCAAGCTGGTGGACGAAGCCGGCGCCACCATGCTGGAGGTGGTGGACAGCGTGCAGCGCGTCACGGCCATCATGGGCGAGATGAGCAATGCGAATCAGGAGCAGAACGAGGGGATAGAGCGGATCAACAGCGCGATCGTGGAGTTTGACGAGAGCACGCAGCAGAATGCGGCGCTGGTGGAAGAGGATGCGGCGGCGGCCGATGCGCTGGCGCAGGAGGCGCAGCATTTGACCACGCTGGTGTCTGCGTTCAAGCTGGATGTGCGGGGTGCACCCCAAAACCTTACCCCGCGTCAGCCGCACCTCCGACTGGCGTCTGCGCTATAACCCGCACGGCGATCCGCTGAGGGGTCTGACCCCGTACGGGGTCAGACCCCTCTTGCCGTAGTGCGGGTCAGGCGCTGCGGTAGGCCGGCTCCTCGCGTCCCGCAACGTCCATTCGTATCGCCAGCAGCTTGCCGCTCAGCGGATACTGCTCCAGTTCCGGCGCCGGCCGCGCGCCGGCGCTGGTGACGTACAGGGTCTTCAGATCCGCTCCGCCGAATGCCGGCATGGTCGGGCAGCGCACCGGCAGCTTGATCTCGCCCAGCAGCTCGCCCTCGGGCGACAGCTTGGCAATCCGTGCGCCCTCGAACATCGCCACCCAATAATTACCCTCGCTATCCACCGCAGCACCATCCGGACGGCCGCCGTAGTTGTTCTCCTTGTCCATCGAGAACTGATGCAGCAGGCGCTGGTTCTCCACCGCGCCGGTCGAAACATCGAAATCCAGCTTGGTCACGCGGTGCGCGGCCGTATCGGCGTGGTACATCGACTTCTGGTCCGGGCTAAAGCCCGAGCCGTTCGAGTTGGTCATGCCGCCCGACCAGGCCTTGCGCAATTTGCCCTGTTCCAGCACATACATTTCCGCCGCCGGCTTGTCGCGCGGCTCATAAATGGTGCCGACCCAGAACCGCCCGGCAGGGTCCACATGCCCATCGTTGAAGCGCGTGATCGACTGGTCGTAAGGCGCCGCCACGATCTCGGTCAGACGCACCTCATCCGAGCCGGTATCCAAATGCGCAAAGCCGCTGCGCATGGCGACGATCAGGCCACCCTGGTCGCTGATGCCCAGCGTGGCCGGCTCGCTCGCCAGCTTCCACGAACGATGCGCGCCGCTGGCCGGATTCAGGCGGTGCACGGTAAAGGCGGGAATGTCCACCCAGTACAGCACGCGCTCCTGCGGGTGCCACAGCGGGCACTCGCCGGTTTGCATCACGGCGTCGTAGGCGACTTCAATCTGTGGGGTGCTCATATGTGTTGCGCCGCTTTCGCCATGATGATCAAGCCATTGGTCGAGCTGTCGTGACGCTCCGGCTTCACTTCGCCGGTCAGCTCCGACTGGATGTTTTTCGCCAGGACCTTGCCCAGTTCCACGCCCCATTGATCGAAGCTGTTCACGTCCCAGATCACGCCCTGCACAAAGGTCTTGTGCTCATACAGTGCGATCAGCGCGCCCAGCGTGGCCGGCGTCAGCTGGTCCATCAAAATGGTGTTGGACGGACGGTTGCCGGGGAAAGTCTTGTGCGGCACCAGCGCTTCGATTTCGTCGGCGCCGACATTGGCGGCGACCAGGTCGGCGCGCACTTCATCGGCGGTTTTGCCGGTCATGAACGCTTCCGATTGCGCGAAGCAGTTGGCCAGCAGCGCATCGTGATGGCCGGCCAGGTCGTGGGTGGCGCGCAGCGCGGCGATGAAGTCCATCGGCGTGATGTCGGTGCCCTGGTGCAGCAGCTGGAAGTAGGCATGTTGCGCGTTGGTGCCGCACTCGCCCCACACCACCGGGCAGGTGACGGTATCGACTTCGGCGCCGCTGCGGGTGACGCGCTTGCCGTTCGATTCCATGTCCAGCTGTTGCAGGTAGGCCGGGAAGCGGTTCAGGTCCTGGTGGTACGGTGCGATCGACAGCGAACCGGCGTTCAGGAACTGACGGTTCCAGAAGCCGACCATGGCCAGCAGCACCGGCATGTTCTGCTCCAGCGGCTCTTCGCGGAAGTGTTCGTCCATCGCGTGCGCGCCGGCCAGGAAGTCGCTGAAGTAGCCGAAGCCCACCGCCAGCGCCACCGACAAACCGATCGCCGACCATACCGAATAGCGGCCGCCGACCCAGTCCCAGAACGGGAACATATTGGCGGTGTCGATGCCGAATTCGGCCACCGACTTGGTGTTGGTCGATACGGCCACGAAGTGCTTGGCCAGGTTTTCATTCGTGCCGCCGTTCTGCAGGAACCAGGTGCGCGCGGTGTTCGCGTTCAGCATGGTCTCGGCGGTGGTGAAGGTTTTGGAGGCGATGATGAACAAAGTCGTTTCCGGATTCACCTGTGCCAGCGCGGCGTCCATGTCGTGGCCGTCGACGTTGGAGACGAAGTGCATCTTCAGGCGCGGGTGCGCGAACGAGCGCAGCGCCAGCACGGCCATCTTCGGACCCAGGTCCGAACCGCCGATGCCGACGTTGACCACGTCGGTGATCGGCTTGCCGCTGTAGCCCAGCCATGCGCCGCTGCGCACGCGGTCGGTGAAGTCCTTGACGTGGTCCAGCACCGCGTGCACGTCGGCGTTGACGTCCTGGCCGTCCACCACCAGCGCTTTGCCGCGCGGCATACGCAGGGCGGTGTGCAGCACGGCGCGTTGTTCGGTAAGATTGATCTTCTCGCCGCTCAGCATGGCGTCGCGCTGGCGCTCCACGCCGCGTTCACGGGCCAGGTCCAGCAGCAGGCCGATGGTGGTGGCGTCCAGGCGGTTCTTCGAATAATCGAGGAACAGGCCGGCCGCGTCGACCGTCAGTTTGGGGAAACGCTGGGCGTCGGCGGCGAACAACTGGCGCAATTGCCAGTCTTTGGCCTCGGCGGCGTGGGATTCAAGGGCTTTGAAGCTCGCGGTGGAAGTGAGTGCAGGCTGGCGCATAATGTCGGCTGTTGAGATAGGGGGAAGATGGTCGAATAATACAGGAAAATCAGGTAAATTCACTACGGTTTGCCGCCGGTGTTTCGTTTATTTGTCCCTCCAAAGGGAGGATGTAGCCGTGTTACGGACTGCCAGCGCGAGCCAGCCTATCTAAGAAAAGCCAGTCCGTTTTAGTATTTTGTAGTAAAATTTCACGGAAACCATTCATAAGGAACGATCATGGCGTTGCATCCAGTCCTAGAAACCGTCACCGCTCGCATTATCCAGCGTAGCAAACCATCGCGCGGCGCGTATTTGGCCCATCTCGAAGCGGCCCGCATCAAAGGTGGCCCTCAGCGCGGCGCTTTGGCCTGCACCAACCTGGCCCACGGCTTTGCCGCCTTCCCAGCCAACGACAAGCTGGTGCTGAAGGAAGTCAAAAAGCCATCGGTGGCGATTATCTCGGCCTACAACGACATGCTGTCGGCGCACCAGCCGTTCGAGCGCTTCCCGCAGATTATCAAGGATGCCGTGCGCGAAGTCGGCGCCGTGGCGCAATTCGCCGGCGGCACCCCGGCCATGTGTGACGGCGTGACCCAAGGCCAGCCGGGCATGGAGCTGTCGTTGTTCTCGCGCGACGCGATCGCCATGTCGACCGCCGTGGCGCTGTCGCACAATATGTTCGACTCGGCCGTCTACCTGGGCGTGTGCGACAAGATCGTACCGGGCCTGCTGATCGGCGCGCTGCACTTCGGCCACCTGCCTGCGGTGTTCGTGCCGGCCGGCCCGATGACCACCGGCCTGTCGAATTCCGAGAAAGCCAAGATCCGCCAGTTGTACGCACAGGGCAAGGTCGGCCGCGCCGAACTGCTGGAAGGCGAATCGCAGTCCTACCACGGCGCCGGCACCTGTACCTTCTACGGCACCGCCAACAGCAACCAGATGCTGATGGAAGTCATGGGCCTGCACCTGCCGGGCGCCGCCTTCATCACCCCGAACACGCCGCTGCGCGATGAACTGACCAAGGCTGCCGCCCAACGCGCCGCCGTCATCAGCGACCAGTCGGACGAATACCTGCCGGTCGGCCATGTGGTCGATGAAAAGGCCATCGTCAATGCGCTGGTGGCGCTGCTGACCACCGGCGGTTCGACCAACCACACGCTGCACCTGGTGGCGATCGCCAAGGCGGCCGGCATCGTGATCGACTGGAACGACTTCGACGAGCTGTCGAAAGTGGTGCCGCTGCTGTGCCGCATCTATCCGAACGGCGAAGCGGACGTGAACCACTTCCACGCCGCCGGCGGCACCGGCTTCGTGATCCGCGAACTGCTGGATGCGGGCCTGCTGCACGACGACGTCACCACCATCCTGGGCAAGGGCCTGCGCGCGCACTGCGCCGAGCCGTTCCTGGGCGAAGGCGGCAAGGGCGTGGTCTGGAAAGACGCGCCGCTGCAGTCGGGCGACGACAAGGTGCTGCGCAAGGCCGACGCTCCGTTCTCGCCGGACGGCGGCATGGTGCTGGTGCAGGGTAACCTGGGCCGCGCAGTGATGAAGGTGTCGGCCGTGAAGCCGCAGCACCGCACGGTGGAAGCGCCGGCGCTGGTGTTCAATTCGCAGGAAGACTTCATGGACGCCTACAAGGCCGGTTCGCTGGACCGCGACTTCGTGGCCGTGATCCGCTTCCAGGGCCCGCGCGCCAACGGCATGCCGGAACTGCACGCGCTGACCCCGGCGTTGGCCAACCTGCAGGATGCCGGCCGCAAGGTGGCGCTGGTGACCGACGGCCGCATGTCGGGCGCGTCGGGCAAGGTGCCGGCGGCGATCCACGTGTCGCCGGAGATCCTGGCCGGCGGTCCGCTGGGCCTGGTGCGCGACGGCGACATCATCAAGGTGTGCGCGGAAACCGGCACGCTGGAAGCGCTGGTCGATTCGGCGGTATGGCATGCGCGCTCGTTGGCGACCGCCGACATGTCGACCAATGGTGTCGGCATGGGCCGCGAGTTGTTCTCCATGTTCCGCAACAGTGTGTGCGAAGCGGAGAAGGGCGCCACCGTGTTCCCGCTGCCGTCGCCGATTCCTACCACGGTAGGCCTGCATGACAAAGACCCGGTCGGCAACACCGTGCCAGGTTCCGATGAAGATTTCTCGATGAAGAAAGAAGCGTAAATCATGACCATGACTCTGCTCGACATTATGCGTACCTCGGCCGTGATCCCAGTGATCGCGATTGACGAACCTGAACACGCCGTACCGCTGGCCAAAGCGCTGGTGGCCGGCGGCATCCGCGTGCTGGAAGTGACCCTGCGCACCAAGCACGGCCTGGGCGCGATCCGCGCCATGAGCGAAGTGGAAGGCGCCATCGTCGGCGTCGGCACGCTGACGCAGCCGGAAGAATTCGCTGCCGCGCGCGATGCGGGCGCGGTGTTCGGCGTGTCGCCGGGCCTGACCGAGGCGCTGATCGCCGCCGCCAAGAGCAGCGGCCTGCCGCTGCTGCCGGGCGTGATGACCCCATCGGAAATCATGGCCGCGCGCGAGCAGGGCTTCCGTCAACTGAAGCTGTTCCCGGCGGTTCCTGCCGGCGGCATCGGCATGCTGAACGCGATCAACGGCCCACTGCCGGACATCACCTTCTGCCCGACCGGCGGCATCTCGCAAGAGACCGCATCGGCTTTCCTGGCGCTGAAGAACGTCGCCTGCGTGGGCGGCTCGTGGCTGACGCCGAAAGACGCCATCGCCGCCGGCGACTGGGCGCGCATCACCGACCTGGCCAAAGCGGCCAGCGGCCTGCGCAGCTGAACGAAAAAAGACGCTAATGAACTGCCCCCGATAGTTGGCGGGTTTGGTTCGTCATGCAGCCAAGGGCTGAGTTCTGTATTGCACAGGACTCAGCCCTTTTGTTTTACGCGTGCGCCGGTATTGGGGAGAAAAGATTACGCTATTTTGCGGTTGTTTATTTTGTAATTCCGGCGTTTGCCCGGCTCTGCCCACTCTCATTGTTAAGGCGGCCAGATCATGAATTCCCATCCTGTGTTTCTGCGGCTGGCGCCGCTCTCGTTGGCCCTGGCGGCCAGTTTTGCCTTTGGCGCAACGGTCAATCACACCGGCCAACCCGGCGTACCTGGATTGCCGGGCGCGCTGCCCGGCGCTCCGGGTGGCAACGGTGGCGCCGGCCAGCCGGCGGCGGCGGTCGCCGCAGGCAGCGACAATAGCAACCAGGCGTCGGCGCAGGGCGGCACCGGCGGCGCCGGTGGCGACGGCCATGACGAGGGGGCTGGCGGCGGTGGCGGTAACGGCGGCGCTGCGGTCGCCGCCGCTGCCGCCGCGCCGCTGTCCGGCGCGGCCCAGGCATGGGCCAGCGCCGTCGGCGGCAATGGCGGTATGGGGGGGCGAGCCGGGATGCCTGACGCGCCGGGGCTCGTCGGCCTCGGTGGCGCTGCCGCGTCCAGCGCCGTCGCCACTGCCTTGGGCGGCAACGCCGCCAGCGCCAGCGCGGATGCGTATGGCGGCGGCGGTCGCCTTGGCGGCGCGGCCGCAGCCAACGCCCGCGCGGCTTCCGGCCACGGTGCGGTCAGCGTCAGCGCCAGCCAGTACGGCGGCCGTGGCATCGATGCCGTGGGCGCGGCCTATGGCAGCGGCGCCAGCGCTGGCGTAGGCGCCGACAGCATCAGCGTCGACGCCGTCAGCGGCAGCACCAGTGGTGCGCTGAGTCTGGCCCAAACGGCGGTCGGCGGCGCCGGCGGCGCCACCGAAGCCACGAACGCCGCAGCCGGCGCCGGTGGTCGTGCCAATGCATCGCTGACCGTGTTGGACGCGCAGGCGGCGTCGGTGCAGGCGACGGTCACCGCGCGCGGCGGCGCCGGCGGCGCCAATCCGTTCTATACGGCCGGCGCCGGCGGTGGCGCCGACAGTGCGCTGATCTTGCAGTCGTCGCGCAACGGCACGCCGCTGAGTGGCAGCGCCATCGCCGAGGGCGGCGGCACCAATACCGGCGGCACGGGCAACGGCCAGGGCGGGGCGGCGGACGCCTTTGTCGCGCTGTTCGGCAGCGGTCCGATCAACGCCAGCAGCCGCGCCTACGGCGGTTCGGTCGGCGGTCCATTGGTGGATCAGTATCAGCCGGTCGGCGTGGGCGGCGACGCCCATGCGCGCAATATCACCACGGGCGTCGGCAACCACGACGTCCAAGCCAGCAGCCTGGCGGTGGCCGGCGACATCGCCTTCGACCGCTATACCGGCGCCAGCCAGACCGGCGGCGCCGCCAGCAGCGAGACCTTCGGCGCCCTCGACGGCTACGGCGTGACGCTGACCGTCAGCTCGTCCGCTACCGGCGGGCGTGGCAACGGCAGCGGCGCCGGCGGCGCTGCGCTGGCCACGGC
Source organism: Duganella paludis (assembly GCF_054461335.1). Classification (NCBI taxonomy): domain Bacteria; kingdom Pseudomonadati; phylum Pseudomonadota; class Betaproteobacteria; order Burkholderiales; family Oxalobacteraceae; genus Duganella; species Duganella paludis. Next base: position 1,465,245 of record NZ_CM136922.1, on the reverse strand, counting down.
CAGCGGCGTCTCGCAGGGCACCGCCAATGTGAATGTCAACGCCACGCAGCGTTCCGGCGCCGGCGGCTACAACGGCGGCAACGGCGGCGATTCCATGATGCGCGATGCGGTGAGCGGCGTCACTACAGGCCAGCTGACGCTGGCGCAGAACGCCTTCGGCGGCAACGGCGGGAGCGGCATTTTCCACGGCGGCGCCGGTGGCAGCGCGCGCTCGACGCTGTCGCTCACGTCCACCTTCGCCAACCGCACCAGCGTCAGCATCAGCGCCCAGGGCGGCAACGGCGCCTCGGGCCGCATCGACGGGCTCGACGAGAGCACCGACTTGCGCGGTGGTGGCGCCACCGCCACGCTGGACGTCACCAGCGCCGGCGCCGGCGGCCTGAGCGCGAGCGCCAGCGCCCTCGGCGGCGCCAGCGGCACCCGCAACAACGAGCTCACCAGCGCCTTTGACGGCCCGGCCGCGCGCGCCAGTGCGGTCGGCGTGCATCAGTACAGTGGCCCGGTGGCCGTCAGCGCCACGGCGACCGGCGGCACCGGCGGCGACGCGCTGGGGCCGGAGCGCAGTCCCGGCATCGGCGGCGCGGCCACCGCACTAGCCAACGCCAGCGGTCAGGATCACGTGGTCAGCACGGCGGTGGCCGTCGGCGGCCTCAATGGCGGCAGCAACCAGGGCAGCGCCAACGGGCGGGGCGCGGCCAGCGCGCTGGCGCTGGCCACCAGCACTGCGGCCGGCGGCAGCAGCCAGGCCCACGCCAGCGGTGTCGGCAACCAGCTCGACGTGCAGGCGCGCGCGTACGCGGTCGGCGCCGGCGGCGCGCTGGCGCGGGCCGACGGCAGCGGTAGCAGCGGATTTGTACAGGCCGCCAGCCATGCCGGCGACGGCGCCGCGCTGCAGGCGGCGGCCAGCGCCGACGCCCCCGGCGCTACCGGCGTGGCGGCGCGCACCCAAGCCAATTACGGCGGCGCGGCCTATGGCGGCGCGACGCCGGCGCTGGCCTTCAATACCGCGTTCTCCGACGCCGCCGGCGCTCCCGGCGCGGCCAGCACGGCGGCATGGCTGGGCGGCGCGCCGGCGGTGGCGGCTGGATTTGCCGATGGCACGGTGGCCGGGCTGGGGGCGCAAGGTGTGCATTACGGCGGCGCCGTCGGCGGCTACAGCTTCACGACCAGCGGCGCCTATTCGGTGCGCAGCGACGGCCAGACCCATTTGCTGCTGGGCCTGCTCGACAGTGTGACGCTGGGTAGCGGTTTCAGCGACTTTGCGCTGACGGTCACCAACCACGGCGTGTTGATTTTGACGCAGAGCTTCAGCGCGGCCTCGGCCGCGCAGCTGTTCTTGCAGAACCAGGTATTGGACTTGGGCGCTTACGGCGCCGGCGTGCAGGAAATAACGGTGAGCGCCACCTACACCCTCGGCGGCAGCCAGGGCTTCGGCTTCAGCTACGCGGTCGGCAGCAGTAATGTGGTGGCGGTGCCGGAACCGCAAGCCTGGGTCTTGCTGCTGCTGGGCGGCGGCCTGATGCTGCTGCGCGCGCGGCGCCACGCTTCCACTCCGGATTGACCTGCCCCTTGGACGGAGGGTAAGAAGAGTTGACCACAAGCACAACTTGCTGCATAAGAAAAAATATTGGCCAATATTCAATTATTTATTTTATAATTTCTTGGCACGACTTGTGGTTACCATGTTTTCCTAACTCACTATCTTTTTGAAAGGGTCTGTTCATGCCGCGTTCCACCTCGCGCTCCCGCTTTGGCGCACCTCTGGTGCCGTTGTTGCTGTCGCTGGCTGTCAGTCAGGCGTATGGCGCCACCGTGACTGTTGTTGGCACCCCCGGTACGCCGGGCGACTTCGGCGTACTGGCGGGGGGCGGCCAGGCGGTGGGCGCCACCGCAACTGGCAACAGCGACGCCGTCAACACCGCCAACGCCACTGGCGGCAGGGGCGGCGACGCCGCATTTTTCACCGAGGATCTCGGTGGCGCCGGCGGCGCTGCGCAGGCCACGGCCGCCACCGTGCGTGCCAGCGGCAATGCGGCGGCCACGGCCGTCGCCACCGGCGGCGACAGCGGCTATAACGGCGGCAGCAGCACCCTACCGGTATTGAACGCGGCTGGCGGCGCAGCATCGGCGGCGGCGGCGGCGCAGACTGGCGGCAGCGGCGCGGTCAATGTCACGTCGTCGGCCACGGGCGGCGCCGGCGGCTTGGGCGGGCTGGCCAGTGCGATGGCCAGCGGCCAGTCCGGCAGCGGCGCGGTGACCGTGTCGGCGTCCCAATATGGCGGTCGCGGCTTGCCCGGCAGTTACGGCATGGGCTTGCCCGAGAACGGCGGCAACGGCGCCGACTCGGTCATGAACAACGCGGTCGCCGGCAGCACCAGCGGCGCGCTGACCTTGTCGCAGCGGGCGGTGGGCGGCAACGGCGGCGACGGCATGTGGGGGAATGAAGATTTCTACGCGCCGCAGAAGGCCGGCAATGGCGGCCTGGCGGGCCATGCCGCGTCCACGCTGGTGTTGACCGATAGCAGCGCAGCGTCGCTGCGGCTCGACAGCGTCGCTACCGGCGGCAAAGGCGGCAGCGCCGGCGCGGCCAATGCCGACTCCCCGCTGGCGTTGCGCGGCGTCGCCAGTGCTGGCGGCAACGCCAGCGCTGCCGTCAACGGCACCGGCAGCGGCGCCGTCACGGTAACGGCCACCGCCACCGGCGGCGCCAGCGGCACGGACGGTTTGAACAGCAAACTGGCCGGTGGCAGCGCCAGCAGCAATGCCCGGGCGGTCAGCCTTGGCGCATACGGCGCCAGCGCCACTGCTGTGGCCACCGGCGGCACGGGCGGCGGTGCTGACAATGGCTATTACGAGACGCCGGCCAAGCTAATCGGCGGCGTCGGCGGCACGGCGGTGGCCAGCGCGTATGCCGAATCGGCCGGTGGGCCGGCCACGGCTAGCGTGTCGCAGACCGGCGGCGCAGGCGGACCCGGCGGCGGCGCCGATTACGGCGACAAGTTTATCGGCGGCGCCGGCGCCGCCTCCAGCCTGTCGAACGCCGTCGGCGGCAGCACCAGCGGCGCGCTGACCCTGCTGCAGCGTGCGGTGGGCGGTGGCGGCGGCGGCGGCAATGGCGGCGGCGGCGCTGGCGGTGCGGCAAGCTCGTCTTTGCAACTGAGCGACAGTAAAGCCAGCGCGCTGAACGTGACGGTCGCGGCGCAGGGCGGCGCCGGCGGCGGCGTGAGTTGGGAGTCGCTTGCGCCGACCAAGGACGCCAGCGGCGGTGACGCCAGCGCCGTGCTGACGTTGTCCTCGGGCAAGGCCGGCGCCGCGCTGACGGCGCAAACCTTGGCGCAGGGCGGGCAGGGCGGACTAGGCGGCAAGGCAAGTTCCACGTTGACCGCCAGCGGCAGCGGTCCGCTCAGCGCCACCAGCCAAGCAGTGGGCGGCAATGGGTATACCACCCACTTTGCGAATTTCGCCGGCGCCGACGCGGGCGATGCCCATGCGCAAGTGAACGTGTCGGGCAGCGGCAATCATGATGTCCAAGGCAGCAGCATAGCCACCGGCGGCGGCTTCGCTTACCAGAACAATGGCTTGCCGAACGGAGCGGCCGGCAAAGCGGTCAGCAGCGCCACCGGCACCTTGAATGGCCAGGGCACGCTGACCATCAGCGCCACTGCGACCGGCGGCAACGGCGGCGGTAACTTTACCGGGGGCGAGGCGTTGGCCACCGCCAGCGGCAGCTCCAGCACCGGCGCCACGGTCATCGTGACGGCCACGCAGACTGGCGGCAAGGGCGGCTGGGGCGGCGGCCGCGGCGCCGACTCCGTGATGAGCAACGCGGTCAGCGGCAGCACCAGCGGCGCGCTGACGCTGAACCAGAACGCGGTCGGCGGCGATGCAGGCTCGGGCATGTGGACCGGCAATTCCGGCGGCGCTGCGTCGTCCTCGTTGACGGTGCAGAATCTGGCCGCCAGCAAGCTCACCGTCAATGCCAGCGCGGTGGGCGGCGCGCAGGACTTCAACCGTATCGGCGATCCGGCCGAAGGGCAGACGCTCGAGAACGGCGCGGCAACTGCGCTGGCGTCGGCACGCGGCATTGGCGTGGTCAGCGCCGGCGCACGTGCGACCGGCGGCCCCCTCTCCGGCTGGCCGTTGACCGGCGCCGGCGCGGCCAAGGCCACCGCCCTGGCCGCCAGCCTGCAGCAGGGCGGCAGCGCCACCGCCCACGCCAGCGGCATCGGCAGCGTGGTGGATGTGAAAGCGCAAGCCAGTGTGGTCGGCAGCGGCACGGCGGCGGCGCGCGCCGACGGCGCCGGCATCAGTGGCACGTTGACGGCCGGCAGCGAGGCCCGCCTGGGCTCGCAGTACGCGCTGGCCGGCGCCAGCGCGTCGGCGGCCAGTGGTGTGGCCGCTGTCACCAACGCCAATTACGGCGGCCTGCCGTATGCAACGACGCTGGTTGCCAACACCGTGACGTCGCAGGTCAGCGGCGCATCGGACAGCGCCGCCGCCGAGGCCTTGCTGGCCGTCGCGCCAGCGGTGGCGACGGCGTTCGACGGCCTCGACGTGGCCGGCATCGGCGGCCAGGCCGCCAGCTTTGGCGGCGTCGGCAGCTACACCTTCACCACCAGCGGCGCCGTGTCGGTGACGGGCAATGGCGGTGGTCATCTGCTGTTGGGCCTGCTCAGCGGTTTCGGCGTCGGCGGCGGCTTTAGCAACCTGGACTTCTCGGTGACCAGCGGCGGCGTGCTGTTGTTTACCCAGAGTTTCGCCTCCTTCGATGCGGCGCAGGGCTTCTTCAACAATGGCGTGCTGGACCTCGGTGTCGCCGGCGCCGGTGTCCATGACGTCCTGGTGAGCACCGCGTTCACCCAGGCCGCCGGCCAAGGCTATGGCTTCAACTATGTGATCGGCGTCGGCAATGCCCTGCTGGCGCCGGTGCCCGAGCCGCAAACCTGGGCGATGATGCTGCTCGGTAGTGGCGTGCTGTTGATGGCACGTCGCCGTAACAAGAAGGAGCGTGCATGAACGCAGTAGAAATGCGTGCGCCGGCAGAGGCGCCAGCCGTTCCCGTCAGGGTCGGCGCGGCGCGTTGGCCGGCGGTGGTGGGGGCGTTGTGCGGCGTGGTGGCGGCGCTGGCGCTGGCGGTGCTGGCGGTTAGCAGCTGGCGCGCGCAGCAGGGGCCTCGGCTGGACCCTGCCGCGCTGGGGACGTTGTGCGCAGTGCAACTGGTGAACGGGCCGATTTATTACGGCAACCTGGCGCGCATTGGGCACGACTTCCTGCAGCTTGATCAAGTGTATTACGTCCAGGCCTACACGCAGCCGAACGGCCAGCCGGGCAACCGGGTGGTCAGCCGGGCCCGCAATGACTGGCACGGCCCGTCATCCCAGACCATTCCGGTGGAAAAAATCCTGTTCGTGGAAACGGTCGGCCCGCAGTCTCAGCTGGCCGCCCTGATCGCGCAGGACAAGGCAGCCAATCAGCCCAAGTAAGCCCCTGCTTGTGCATTGAAACGACGCTTCGGCGTCGTTTTTCTTTACACGTGGGCGCAGACGTGCTCGCGCAGCCATTGGTGCGCGGGATCGCGGTGCGAGCGTTCGTGCCACAGCATCGCCATTTCATAGCCGGGAATATCGACCGGCGCGGCCGCCACGCGCAGTGCCGGATTGCCGCGCACCAGGCGCTCGGGCAGCATCGCCACCAGGTCGGTTTGTATCAGCGCCGAGATCACGAACAGGAAGTGCGGCACCGATAGCACCACGCGCCGCTCCAGGCCGGCCTGCGCCAGCGCTTTGTCCGTGGCGCCGCTGAAGCCACCGCCGTCCGGCGATACGATTACATGTTCCAGCTCGCAGAACTGTTTGGGCGTCGGCCGCCGTTTTAGGCGTGGATGGCCGGCACGGCCCGCCAGCACATAGCTTTCCTTGAACAGCAGGCGGTGGCGCATGCCTTGCGGTGCGCCGTCGCTGGTGTGGAAGGCAAGGTCGATGATGCCTTGCTCCGCCTGCCGGGCGATGTGCGGCGGCGCCAGTTCCGTAACAGCCAGCCGCGTGCCCGGCGCGGCCAGTCGCAAGCTTGCCATGGCGGGCAGCAGGATGGTCGATTCGCCGTAGTCGGTGGCGGCCACGCGCCAGGTTTGTTGGGCCTGTGCGGGATCGAAGGCTGTGGCAGGGGAGACTGCGTGACTCAGCGCTTCCAGCGCCAGTCGCAGCGGCTCGCGCAGTTCCTCGGCACGCGCGGTGGGACGCATGCCGCGCGGTCCGGGCAGCAGCAGCGGGTCGCCGAAGATGTCGCGCAGCTTGGCCAGGTGGACGCTGATCGACGGCTGCGAAAAGTTCAGCCGCTCCGCCGCGCGCGTGACGTTGTGTTCGGCCAGCAGTACATCCAGCGTGACCAGCAGGTTGAGATCCAGTCGCCTGAGATTAATCATGTCTATAGCAGGAATGTTGGGAATTCATTTCTACTATACCTGAGGCGCACGTATTCTGAGGTTTTTACGGAGAGCCTCTATGAATATCCTGATTGTGTATGCCCATCCCGCGCCCGACTCGCTCAACGGCGCTTTGAAAGATTACGCTGTGCGCCACCTGCAGGCCGCAGGCCATGAGGTCCGGGTGTCGGACCTGTATGCGATGGAATGGAAAGCCACGCTGGAAGCGAGCGAAATTCCGGAGCGCGTGCACCATCGCGCCGACGTGCTGGCCGAGCAGGAAAAGCTGCGCTGGGCCGATACCGTGATTTTCCAGTTCCCGTTGTGGTGGTTCTCCATGCCCGCCATCATGAAGGGCTGGGTGGAGCGCGTCTACACCTATGGTTTCGGCTATGGCGTCGGCGAGCATTCCGATGTGCGCTGGGGCGATCGCTACGGCGAAGGCACGCTGGCCGGCAAGCGCACCATGTTGGTGGTGACGGCCGGCGGCTGGGAGTCGCATTACGGCCCGCGCGGCGTCAACGGCGCGGTGGACGATCTGCTGTTCCCCATCCATCACGGCATACTGTACTACCCCGGCATGGAGGTGCTGCCGCCCTTGATGGTGTACCGCGCGCGCAGCATGGACGATGCGCGTTTCGCCGGCCTGTGTGTCCAGCTGGGACAGCGCCTCGATACGCTGGCGACGACGCCGCCGATTCCCTACCGCCGCCAGAACGCCGGCGACTACGAGATTCCCGCGATGACGCTAAAAAACGCCATCGCACCGGAACTGAGCGGCTTTGCGGCGCATCTGATTCAGCCACCGAGCTTGTTGTAGAGCGTTCCCGGCCAGCGGGCGGTGACGCGGCTGCAGTACATCTCGAACTCGTCGCCGTCCTTGGTTTTGGTGGCGTGGAAGTGGTTGATGGCGATGCGGGTCGCGTCCTGCAAGGCGCCGGCCTCGGTGATTTGCTTGGGCGGCGGCGCGTCCGTGATGTGCAGAAGGTACTCGACCTTCTTCGGGTCGGTATTCTGGTCGTACCAGATCTCGACCCGGATGGAGTCGTCGTCATGGTCGCTTTCCGCAAAACACCGCCCATGCCGCTTGGTCTCGAATTTGAACCGCATCGCGCCCTCCGTCGATAGTGAGGATGAGCGTAGCACGGCTGCCGCGTACGCGAAATATGCTTGCAAATCGGTAGTGCCCGGAAGCGGCCATACCATAAATGGGTGATTGTTAGATAAGCGCGCCTGGGATATTGTCTTAATTGGTACTTAAAAAGATAACTTACCCACTTCAGACGGAGCTTTCATGACCTTTTTACCCAAGAAACTACTGGCTGCCGCAGTGCTGGCGGCGTGTGCAAATGCGGCATCGGCGGTCGCGATGGTGACCAGTCCCATCTTGAGCGGTTTCGGCGGCGAGAGCGGCTATGGCGTCAAGATCATGGAACCCAACGATGACAACTCCAGCGTCCAGCAGAACTTGCCGTTTGCGCTGAACTTTTTCGGCAACAGCTACAACAATTATTTCGTCAATAACAACGGCAATATTTCGTTCGGTGGTGCGCTATCCCAGTTCACGCCCCAGGTCTTCCCGATTGCCAATGTGCCGATGATCGCGCCTTACTGGGGCGACGTCGACACCCGCAACCGCAACGACCTGGCCAGCCAGACGCTCAACAACGTCTACCTGGCCACGACCTCCAGCTCGGTGGTGGTGACCTGGGATACGGTGGGCTACTTTTCCAATCACAACGACAAACAAAATACCTTCCAGCTGGTGTTGACCGACCGCTCCAGCCCCGGCCACCTTGGCGATTTTGACATGGAATTCCGCTACGGTCGCCTGGAGTGGACCACCGGCGAAGCCAGCGGTGGCGTCGGCGGCCTGGGCGGCTATCAGGCGGTGGCCGGATGGAACGCCGGCGCGGCCCTCAACTCGTTCGCGCTGGCCGGTTCCGGCACCAACAATGTGCTGCAGCTGGTAAGCGGCAGCAATACCGGGCAGGCCGGCGTGTACCGCTTCGAAGTGCGCAGCGAAGCCGAAGTCGGCAGCGCGCCCTACAATCCTGTCCTGCCGAGCAACCCGGGCGCCGGCGATGGCGCCTGGGAGTTTGTCAACGTGCCGGTGTCGGCCACCACCCCGGTGTGGTTCGATCCCGAAGTGGCGGTTGGCTATGTCTATCGCGTCAACGGCGGTCCGCTGATCAGCTCGGTCATCCTGCCGCAGGGCATCGGCGATGGACGCTACGATATCTACATCTGGGAAAACGGCGCCTGGCTGCTGGACCAGGCCAATGTGCTGGGCGGCCAAACCTTTACCTTTGATTCGGCGGTGGACCGCTTCAAGGTGCTGGGCATCGAGGAAAGCGCCGGCCTGAATCCGAACAGCCCGATCGCTTTCTCGGCCGGCCTGCTGTTCGAACACGATGGCGTGGTGAACTTGAGCCAGGAGGCCATTTCGGTCACCGCCGTGCCTGAACCGGAGAGCTACGCCATGCTGGGCGCCGGCTTGCTCCTGCTGGGAGCGGTAGCGCGACGCCGCCGCGACCAGGCCTGAGCCGCCTGCGTGTGATACGGCTTGCGGACCATCAAATCTTCATCCGCAAGCCGATCGGCGACATGGTGAAGCCCATCAGTTCTTCGGGCGCGGCGCCGGTGGCGGTGGCGATGGATTTGATGTCAAAGCTCGACAGCAGCATGGCGCCGGCGAGTTTGATTTCCAGTAGCGCCAGATAGCGTCCGGGGCAGGTGCGCACGCCCGCGCCGAAGGGCATGGAGACGTGCTTGTTGATGGCTTGCTCGCCGCGCTGCAGCCAGCGCTCGGGATCGAAGTCGGCCGCATGCGGCACGTGCGATTCCGAGACGCTGTCGTTGCGCATTACGCACCACAGCAAGCCGCCTTTCGGCACCTGCACATCGCCCACCAGGCTGTCGCGCAAAGCCTCCAGCGGAATGAACGGCGCCACCGGTTTCAGGCGCATGGCTTCCTGGGCGCAGGCGTCCACGTAGTCCAGCGCATCCATCTGCTCGATGCTGAACGCTGCGGGATCGGGCGCCACGCGCAGCACTTCCTCGCGCGCCTTGCGCATAGCCTCCGGATTCTGCTGCAGTAAGTACAGCATCCACGCCAGCGTGTGGCTGGTGGTGTCCTCGCCCGCCAGCAGCATGGTGGTGACGTTGCCGGCCACCGCCACGTCATCGACGCCGCTGCCGCCCTCATCGGCCGCGCAGATCATCGCTTCCAGCAGATTGGCCGGATGGGCGCGGCGTTCCGGTTCCGCCGTCAGCCGCGCGCGCGCCGTGGCGACCAGGTCATCGATGGCGGTGTTCAGCGCCGCCAGGCTCACGTCGAGCTTTCGGTCCTGCGGCAGCTTGATGTAGCGCCAGTAAGGGAACAGGGCGATCGAACGGCGCGCCACCGCCGGCAGCACGATGTCCATGTGACGCTGGATCACGTCCTCGCCGCCGTCGATAGTGTTGACGGCGGTGCCGAACGCCAGCCCGGCGATGATGTCCACGCTGTAGCGCTTCAAGTCCTCGGCCAGGTCGATCACGCTGCCGTCGCGCGCGGCTTGTTGCCAACGCCGTTGCAGGCGCTGCACCACCGACACCAGCGACGGGAAGTAGGCTTTCACCGCGTGCGGCGCCAGCGCCGCCATCACCATGCGCCGCTGGTCGCGCCAGGCCGCGCCTTCGGCCAGGAACACGCCGGGCCGGCCGCCCATTTCGTCCGACACCTGCGCCGTGATCGACGGACGGCGGAAACCATCGGGACGGTCGCGCAGCACCGCGCTCACCAGTTCATGGCTGGACACCACCAGCACCGGCGTGCGGCCGAAGCTGATCTTGAACAGCGGGCCGTACTGCTTGCACCATGCCTCCACGTCCTGGTGGATGCGCAAGGGCCGCATCTGCGGCAGGTTGCCGGCCAGCGGCCACGGCTGTGGTCCGGGCAGGCCATGCATGTGGCGAAGTTCGGTGGCGACGGCTTGGTGCATATCGGTTCCTCGGTTCTGCAATGGATGATGGGCTCATTTTGCGACTAAGCGCAAGCGCCGTATTGAACGTTTGCGACATGGTATAAACTATTTGACATGGATACCGCCGAGCCGAGCACCCGTTTGATTTTCCCGCGCAAGTCGCTGGCATCCTGCGTGCGCGCCTACATCGTGCGCAGCACGGTCGAGGCGCCGTTGACCAGCGCGCAGGACCGCTACAACCATTTCCCCGCCACGCCGCATTGTTCGATCAGCTTTTACATGGAAGGCGAGGCGGACGTCGTCGAGCCGGCCAATATGCCGCAGGAGCGCATCCGCGTCGTGTTCTGTGGCCCGCAAACGCGCCCGCTCGTCACCTACAATCCGGGCCCGGTGCGGATCTTCATGGTGATGTTTTATCCGCAGGTGCTGCACGCCTTGTGCGGCGTCGATGTGTCGGCATGGGTGGACCGCTGGGCGTCGGTCGGGCAGGCGCTGGGCGCGGAGTGGCAGGACTTGGCCGAGTCGATGCTGGCTGATCCCGATAATGCGTTGGCGCTGCTGGAGGACTTTCTGGAGCCGCGCTGGCAGGCCGCGCGGCCGGTCGGCGTCGGCGCCGCAGCGGGCGACTGGGTGCGTCATCTGGCGGCGCAAGTCGCCGACACCGCCCTGGGACGCGGCGCGCGCAATATCGAGCGCCGCATCAAGGCGCGCGCCGGACAGCCGATGCGCAAGCTGCTGCGCCTGCAGCGTGCCGAGCACTCCTTCTTCGAAGCGCGCCAGGAGTTCATGACCGGCAAGGCCGTCTGGTCCGATATCGCCGCGCGCGGCGGCTACGCCGACCAGGCGCATCTGTGCCGCGAGGCGCGCGAGATCACCGGCCACACGCCGGGCGAGCTGGCGCGCGTGCTGGCTTCCTCCGATGAGCGTTACTGGATCTACAGGGTCTGGACTTAGCCGCAGGGCGCCAGGGCGGCGATGCGATTGCGGCCGTTGCGCTTGGCCTGGTACAGCGCGCGGTCGGCGCCGCCGATCAGTGCTTCGATCTCCACCTGTTCGTCGGCCCGCTTGGTGGCGATGCCGATGCTGACCGTGACCAGGTTGCTGGCGTCGGAACTGCGCGCATGCGGTATCGCCAGTTCCTGCGCCCGTGCGCGGATCGACTCGGCCATCAGCCCGGCCTGCTCCGCGTCGGTCTCCGGCAAAATCATCGCGAACTCTTCGCCGCCGTAGCGCGCCATCAGGTCGCACGGCCGCTTCAGCATTTCCGCCAGCGCGGCCGCCACCTGGATCAGGCACTGGTCGCCCTTCTGGTGGCCGTAGTGGTCGTTGTAGGCCTTGAAGTGGTCGATGTCGATCATCAGCAGCGACAGCGGCGTGCCGGCCCGCTTGGCGCGCCGGTGTTCCTTTTCCATCGCCACGTCGAAGTGGCGGCGGTTGGCGATGCCGGTCAGGCCGTCGGAGAAGGTCTGCGAACGCAGCACCAGCGCCTGCTCGCGCAGCAGCTTTTCGCGCCCGACCGCGATGCTGACGTCGGTGATCTGGATCAGGCAATGACGCGCCGTGTCGGCCACGGCGATCGGCGTCACCTCCACCGCCTGCTGGATGCGTTCGCCGCGCGCGTACAGCGCAAACGGCGCCTTGTTCAGGGTTTGCGACAGCAGCGATTTGAAGTTGTTATGTAGCGCGTAGTCGATGGCCGCCGCCACCCGTCCGTCGCGCAGGTCGGGGCAGATGTCGAAAAAATCGCGGCCGATCACCTTGTCCTGGTCCAGTCCCGAATGCCTGACCATCCAGCTGTTCCACAACACGATGCGGCGCGCGCCGTCGAGCACGATGGCGCCGAGGCTCACCGCGCAGAACACGCTTTCGAGCAGGGGCAGGCGCGGTGGCTGCATGGCGCCCTCAGCCCTGGCCCATCGCGCGCGCGATGTAGATGTTGATCTGGTCCTTGAGGTCGTGCAGCGCCGAGAGGTCCAGCACGAAGGCGACGTAGCCGTGGATCTGGTGCCGCTCCAGCAGGAAATCGATGTGCAGCATCAGCACCACGCTGTCGGCCTGGCTGCCGGTGGCGATGAGGATTTCGTCGCTGGTGCCCACGTGGTAGGTCGGCAGCGAACCTTGCAGCTCGCGCTGGAAGATATTGGCCAGCGTGCCGACGCAGGAGTTGAGCATGATGTTGCCGATCTCGCACATGGCTTCCTGCTCCATGTCGGTCAGCTCCTTGAGCGGCACCGCCTCGCCCACCATCAGGCGCACGATCTCCAGGCTTTTATCTTCCGGGAACATGAGGATGGCTTCGGTCTCGAAGGCGCCGTCGTAGTGCTGGCTGACGCCGCAGATGCGTTCCGGCGCGCCGTCCGCACGGCCCAGCAGGCGGGCCGCCTCGGCGCGCGGAATGAAACTGATCGACGGCACCGACATGCGCACCGCCTCGTTGACAATGGCGCTCATGGCGGCAGCGGCCTGGCCCACGCCGATGTTGAAGATCTCGATCAGCGCATCGTTTTCCAGTTCCGAGAGCATGAACATGGCTATGCGGCTTCCAGGATGGCCAGCAGTTGGGCGATGCGCGCCTCGGTGATCGGCTTTTCGACGAAGCCGATGCCCATGGCGGTGGCGCGCTCGCGCGTGGCCGTTTGCACGTTGGCTGTCAGCAGCGAGATCGGCACGCTGGGGAATTCCTGGCGCAGCTGTTCGGCGGCGGCGATGCCGCCCATGCCGGGCATGTTGACGTCCATCAGGATCAGGTCCGGCGCCGTGTGGCGGGCCTTGACCAGCGATTCTTCGCCAGTGCCGGCTTCCTCGACGATCCAGTCGGCGTGCAGGCTGGCGATGTACTGCCGCGCCATCATGCGCGATACGCGACTGTCGTCGACAATCAAGACGGTTTTAATAGTGGTCATGTCTCTTTCCCGGCGATCTGTTTGAAGCTGCTGTTTGGATTCATTCTCGCATATCCGGCGTGCTTGTCGATGGCTGGCGTGGCTTGCTTTGTACTCTTGTGCAAGTCTGCGACACCGCGCGCCGAGAGGTGTTGTCTCAACGCAATTTTTGATCAATTTTTAGGCAAAACGCGGGGTGGTAAAATAGCGCCATCCGATTTTCCCTCTCTTATGTATTTATCATGACTCAAGACGAACTGAAACAAGCCGTAGCCCGTGCCGCCATCGCCTATGTGGTGGAAAACGAGATCATCGGCGTGGGCACCGGCTCCACCGCCAATTTCTTCATCGATGAACTGGCCAAGATCAAGGACAAGATCAAGGGCACCGTGGCGTCCTCGGAAGCGACCGCCGCCCGCCTGCGCGGCCATGGCATCGAGGTGTTCGACCTGAACGACGTGCCGGAAATCGCCGTGTACATCGATGGCGCCGATGAAATCGACAATTCCGGCGCCATGATCAAGGGCGGCGGGGCGGCGCTGACGCGCGAGAAGATCGTCGCTTCGGTGTCGAAGTCGTTCGTCTGCATCGCCGACGGTTCCAAGCTGGTGGACGTGATGGGCAAGTTCCCGCTGCCGGTGGAAGTGATTCCGATGGCGCGTGCGTCGGTGGCGCGCGAGCTGGCCAAGCTGGGCGGCACGCCGAAGCTGCGCCTGAAGCCGGGCACGGAGGAGGCGTTTGTGACCGATAACGGCGGTTATCTGCTGGATGTGGCGGGATTGTCGATTACCGAGCCAAAGGCGCTGGAAGCGCAGATCAACCAGATCGTGGGCGTGATCGCGGTGGGCTTGTTTGCGGCGCGTGGCGCGAATGTGTGCTTGCTGGGGACTGCTGAGGGCGTGAAGACGTTGACGTTCTAAGCGGTTGTCGTTCCGGCGCAGGCCGGAACCCATAGAACGCCTGGCAGGACGCTCAGCATGGATTCCGGCGTTCGCCGGAATGACGTTCGTTACTCGGCTGGCGGCAGGTAACCCTGCGCCGCATCGGCGCCGTCGCCGAAGAAGTGTTTTTCCATCTGCGTCGCCAGGTATTTGCGGGCGCGCTGGTCGGCCAGGTTCAGGCGGTTTTCGTTGACCAGCATGGTCTGGTGCTTGAGCCAGGCGGCCCAAGCTTCTTTCGAAACCGACTCGTAGATCTTCTTACCCAGTTCACCCGGATACGGCGGGAAGTCCAAGCCCTCGGCTTCCTTGTTGAGTTTGATGCATTGAACGGTGCGGGCCATATGGGTTGCTCCTAAAGCTTGTGTAGAAAAACGAGATTATAAGGTCTTAATCAAAACCTGGGATTTGCGCTGCCAGTTATACATGCGCTGACGGTCCTTCGGCAGGGCGTCGACGGTGGCCGGCGCGAAGCCGCGCTTGATGAACCAGTGCGCGGTGCGCGTGGTCAGCACGAACAGCTTGTTGATGCCGAGTGCGCGGGCGCGGTTTTCCATGTGCTTGAGGATGCGGTCGCCGTCGCCCTGGCCCTGGACTTCCGGGTTGACGGTCAGGCATGCCATTTCGGCCATTTTCTGTTCCGGGAACGGGTACAGCGCAGCGCAGCCGAAGATCACGCCATCGTGCTCGATGACCGAGAACATCTCGATCTCGCGTTCGATCAGCTCGCGGCCGCGCTTGACCAGCGTGCCGTCGGCCTCCAGCGGTTCGATCAGTTTGATGATGCCGCCGACGTCCTCGATGGTGGCGGTGCGCAGCGATTCCAGGTTCTCGTGCGAGATCATGGTGCCCACGCCATCGTGGGTGAACAGTTCCAGCAGCGCCGAGCCGTCCATGTTGAACGAGACGATGTGCGAGCGCTCGACGCCGTTGTCGCAGGCCTTGATGCAGTGTTTCAGGTAGAAGGCGGTGGCGTCCGGCAGGAAGCCGGCCATCAGCACGGCTTCGGCCTGGTGCGAGGACAGTTCGCGGATTTCCATGCCGCCTGCGTCGGTCATCATCGCCGTTTCGGTGATGAAGATCAGCTTGTCGGCGTGCAGGGCGATGGCGGTGCTGCAGGCCACGTCCTCCATGGTCAGGTTGAACGCTTCGCCGGTCGGCGAGAAGCCCAGCGGCGACAGCAGCACCAGGCCGTCCGAACCGAGGATGGAGTGGATGGTTTCGGCGTCGACCTTGCGGGTGACGCCGGTCAGCTCCAGGTCCACGCCGTCGATCACGCCGAGCGGCCGGGCGGTGATGAAGTTGCCTGAAATAATACGGATGGCCGCGTTGGACATCGGCGTGTTCGGCAAGCCTTGGCTGAATGCGGCCTCGATGTCGAGGCGCAGTTCGCCGGCGGCTTCCTTGGCGCACTCCATGGCGGCCGTGTCGGTGATGCGCAAACCGTTGTGGAAACGGCCTTCGACGTTACGCAAAGCCAGTTGTTCGGCCACCTGCGGACGCGAGCCGTAGATCACGGTGACGTTGATATCGAGCGCGTGCAGCAGCGACAAGTCGTGGGCCAGCACGGGCAAGGCGCCGGCGGCCACCAGTTCACCAGGGAAGGCGACGACGAAGGTCTTGCCGCGGAAGGCGTGGATGTAAGGCGCGACGGAACGCAGCCATTGGACGAATTGGGTAGGGTTTTCCATTAGCCGCATTATAATTCGGGGCGCGACGTCCGCGCCAAAACCTTTGTAAAAAACAATGTCAGAAGCCAGCAACAAGCCAAAAAGTCAGCCTAGCCGTCCGCAAAACGCTACTCCTCGTCCCGCGCAAGCGCCGAATGCCCGTTCCGGGCAGAAGCCGCCGCGCGGCAGTGGCCGACCACGTTTAACGCCGGAGGAGCTGGCCGTGCGCGAGGCCGAGCGCAATTTCCGCAATCCGCTGCCGCCGATTACCTATCCCGAAGACCTGCCGGTGTCCGGCCGTCGCCAGGAAATCGCCGAGGCGCTGCAGAACAACCAGGTCATCATCGTCTCCGGTGAAACCGGTTCCGGCAAGACCACGCAGCTGCCGAAAATCTGCCTGGAGCTGGGACGCGGCCAGAAAGGCCTCATCGGCCACACCCAGCCGCGCCGTATCGCCGCCTCGTCGACCGCCAAGCGCATCGCCGCCGAACTGGGCTCGCCGCTGGGCGAACACGTGGGCTTCAAGGTGCGCTTCGCCGACACCTTGCAAAAAGGCGCCTCGGTCAAGCTGATGACCGACGGTATCCTGCTGACCGAGACCCAGAGCGACCCGCTGCTGCGCGGCTACGACACCATCATCATCGATGAAGCGCACGAGCGCAGTCTGAACATCGACTTCCTGCTTGGCTACCTGAAGCAGCTGCTGCCGCGCCGTCCCGACCTGAAGGTCATCATCACCTCGGCCACCATCGACGCCGACCGCTTCGCGCGCCACTTCGGCACGCCGGAGAAGCCGGCGCCGGTGATCGAGGTGTCGGGCCGCCTGTACAAGGTGGAGGTGCGCTACCGCCCGATCGAAAGCGATGTGCCGAACAAGGCCAACCCGGGCGGCAACGCCGTCGCCATCGCGAATGCGGAAGGCAAGGGCGCGCGCACCGCCGCCGCCCGCGAAAAGCGCGACCTGATGGACGCCGTGGTGGACGCGGTCGATGAACTGGCCCGCCTGGGCTCGGGCGACGTGCTGGTGTTCCTGCCCGGAGAACGCGAAATCCGCGACGCCGCCGAAGCACTGCGCAAGCACCACCCGCCGCACGTGGAAATCCTGCCGCTATTCGCCCGCCTGTCGGCCGAGGAGCAGGAGCGCGTGTTCAAGCTGACCAACGCGCGCCGTATCGTCCTGTCCACCAACGTGGCCGAGACTTCGTTGACCGTGCCGGGCATCCGCTACGTGGTGGACGCCGGCCTGGCGCGCGTGAAGCGCTACAGCTACCGCAACAAGGTCGAGCAGCTGCAGATTGAGCCGATCGCGCAGTCGGCCGCCAACCAGCGCGCCGGCCGTTGCGGCCGCGTGGCCGACGGCGTCTGCATCCGCTTGTATGAAGAGCAGGACTATCTGCAGCGGCCTAAATTTACGGAGCCGGAGATCCTGCGTTCCTCGCTGGCCTCCGTCATCCTGCGCATGAAGACCCTGCACCTGGCCGATGTGGAGACTTTCCCGTTCATCGAGCCGCCGCTGGCGCGCGCTATCGCCGACGGCTATCAGCTGCTGCAGGAGCTGGGCGCGGTCGATGAGTACAACCAGATTACGCCGCTCGGCAACAAGCTGGCCAAGCTGCCGCTCGATCCGCGCGTGGGCCGCATGATTTTGGCCGCGCTGGACAACGTCTGCCTGAACGAAGTGCTGATCATCGCTTCGGCCTTGTCGGTGCAGGACCCGCGCGACCGTCCGCTGGAGCACCAGCAGGCGGCCGACGAGGCGCACAAGAAGTTCGCCGACGAGAAGTCCGAGTTCCTCAGCTATCTCAAGATCTGGAACTGGTTCGAGAACGCGATTGAGCACAAGAAGACCAACCGTCAGTTGCAGGACAACTGCCGCAGCAACTTCCTGTCGCAATTGCGCCTGCGCGAATGGCGCGACGTGCATTCGCAACTGCTCACCATCGTCAAAGAGCAGGGCTGGCGCCTGAACGAGCTGCCGGCCACGTACGAGAACCTGCACATGGCGCTGTTGACCGGCTTGCTGGGCAACGTCGGCTTCAAGCAGGAAGACGATCCTGGCTTCCTGGGCGCGCGCGGCATCAAGTTCCATATCTGGCCGGGTTCTTCGCTCAGCAAGAAGCCGGGTAAGTGGATCATGGCGGCGGAACTGGTGGACACCACGCGCCTTTATGCGCGCTGCATCGCGCAGATCCAGCCGGAATGGCTGGAGAAAGTCGGCGGCCACCTGCTGAAGAAATCGTGGGGCGAGCCGCGCTGGGAGAAGAAAACGGCGCAGGTCACCGCGTCCGAGCGCGCCACCTTGTACGGGCTGGTGGTGTACAGCCAGCGCCGCATCAACTACGGCTTGTTCAATCCGGCCGAGGCGCGCGAGATCTTTATCCGCGATGCGCTGGTGGGTGGCGACTACGAGACGCGTGCGCCGTTCTTCGCGCACAACCACAAGATGATCAAGGATATCGAGAACCTTGAGCACAAGTCGCGCCGCCAGGACGTGCTGGTGGACGATGAACTGATCGCCGCGTTCTACGACAAGCTGATTCCGGCGGAGGTGGTCAACGGCGCCGGTTTCGAGAAGTGGCACAAGGACGTCACTGCCAAGGAACCGAAGCTGCTGTTCCTGAACCGCGATGAGCTGATGCGCCACGAAGCGGCCGGCGTTACCACCGACTTGTTCCCGAAGATCATGAACGCTTCGGGGTTGGAACTGGCGCTGACCTATCACTTCGAACCAGGCAGCGTGCGCGATGGCGTGACGCTGGCGGTGCCGCTGTATGCCTTGAACCAGCTGTCGCGCGAGCGTTGCGAGTGGCTGGTGCCGGGCATGTTGAAGGAGAAGGTGCACCTGCTGCTGAAATCCCTGCCGCAGAAACTGCGCCGTCACTGCGTGCCGCTGCCCGATTACGTGGCCAAGTTCTGCGAACGGGTGGAGGAGAAGCACGCTTTCGGCCGTGGTGAGTTGATCGACGCGATCATCGCCGACATCCGCGCGCAGATCACCATCACGCCGCTGACCACGGACTTCAAGCCCGAGACGCTGCCGGCGCACCACTTCATGAATTTCAAGGTGATCGACGAGCATGGCCGCCAGTTGGACATGGGCCGCAACCTCGCCACCTTGCAGGCGGAGTACGGCACGCAGGCGCGCGAAAGCTTCCAGAAGATGGCGGAAGCCTCCGGCCCGCAGAGCACCGTCGCCGCCCGCGCCATCGCACCGGCTAAGGGCAGCACCGCACCTGTGAACGTCGCTCCCGCGAAAGCGGGAGCCCATACAGCGCCTGCCG
This sequence comes from Duganella paludis, assembly GCF_054461335.1. Lineage (NCBI taxonomy): Bacteria > Pseudomonadati > Pseudomonadota > Betaproteobacteria > Burkholderiales > Oxalobacteraceae > Duganella > Duganella paludis. The sequence goes on along the minus strand of NZ_CM136922.1, from coordinate 1,446,085 downwards.
CATCAACCAGCAACATCACGCTGACCAACCTGACCTCATGGACCTTCGGCGAGCTGCCGGAACTGCTGGAAATCGCCCAAGGCAAGCTGACGCTGATCGGCTTCCCCGCGCTGGTGGACAAAGGCACGCACTGCGACCTCGAAGTCTTCGACGACCCGACGGTCGCCGCGCGCACGCACCGCATCGGCCTGCGCCGCCTGTTCGCCTTGCAGATGAAGGACCAGATCAAGTTCATCGAAAAGAGCATCCCCGGCCTGCAGCAAATGGGCATGCAGTTCATGAGCATGGGCACGCAGGAAGAATTGCGCGAGCAGATCATCAACAAGGCACTGGACATCGCCTGCCTGCAGGATCCGTTGCCGATCGACGCCGCCAGCTTCACCAAGCGCAAGGAAGATGGCAAGTCGCGCCTGGTGCTGTTGGTGAACGAGATCGCGCGCCTGCTGTCGCAGGTGTTGACCGAATTCCACGGCCTGCCCAAGCGCCTGCAAGGCTTGCCGCAGCAGGCGGCGCAGGACATGCAGCAGCAGCTGCAAGGCCTGGTGCACAAGCGCTTCCTGATGGAGAACGACTACAGCCAGCTGTCGCACTTCCCGCGCTATCTGAAGGCGATGAACGTGCGGATCGAAAAGCTGCGCGGCGATCCATCCCGCGATACGAAATTGATGGCCGAGTGGCAGCAGGCCGCGACCTTGTATCAGCGCGCCAACCGTGAAAAATCGGCTGGCAAGAACACCGATCCGAAAATGGTGGAATTCCGCTGGATGCTTGAAGAATTGCGCGTGTCGCTGTTTGCCCAGGAACTGCGCACGCCGATGCCGGTATCGGCCAAGCGCTTGCTGAAAGTGTGGGAATCCATGCAGCGTTAAGCGCGCTGCCGAACGTTGGCGACGGCGGCTTTCCGGTAGACTATTTTGCAACAATGGGAGTGTTGCGATGGTCAAGTCCGGTAAGCTGCTGCGAAGTCTGATACGTGCCGGTACGCGCACGGCGAAACTGTTCGCCGCCGCCACCGCGCCGCCCAAACCCAAACCCAAGCCGAAGCCGAAGCCGAAGCCGAAGCCGAAGCCGAAGCACGCCGCCGCCAAGCCGCGTGCCACCACGCCCCTCGCCAAGCCGCGTGCCGCACCTGTCGCGAAACCGCGCGCCGCGCCCGTCTCGAAGCCCGCCACCGCCGCGCGCACATCGCGCAGCACTGCCGCGCCGTCGCCCGTCGCTCCCGGCAAATGGCTGTCCTCCCACGTCCCCACTGCGGGCGGGCAGCGCATGAACTACTGGCTCTACCTGCCCAACAAGATCCCGGAACGCGCCGCAAGCAAAGGCCTGCCGCTGATCGTCATGCTGCACGGCTGCCAGCAAACCGCGACCCAACTGGCGCAAGGCACGCGCATGAACCTGTGGGCCGAGAAAAAAGGCTACGCCGTTCTCTATCCTCAGCAGCTGGCCAGCAGCCACCCGCAGCGATGTTGGAAATGGTACGACCGCGACACGCAGCACGGCGGTGGCGACGTCCCCACCATCGTCGGCATCATCCACAAAGTACTGACGCAATACCTGATCGACCGCTCGCGCATCTACGTCGCCGGCATCTCCGCCGGCGCCGGCATGGCCAACATCCTCGCGCTGAATCATCCCCGTCTGTTCGCTGCGGTCGGCCTGCACTCCGGCCCCGCCTTCGGCGCCGGCCACAGCACGCTCGGCGCGCTGGGCGTGATGCGCCATGGCGCACCGGGCCTGCGCGCCGACGTCGCCGTCAACGAAATCCTGCAACGCCACCCGCAGTTTCCTGGCATGCCCACCATCCTGATACAAGGTGAGAGCGACGACGTGGTACGTCCCATCAACCAAATCCAGTTGATGCGCCAAAGCCTGCTGCTGAACCGCCTGAACACACCGGCCAAGGTCACGCACAAGCCGCGCGGCCGCCACAACGCCCACCGGCTGCACGATTTCTACGCCGGCCGAAAACTCATGCTGCGTGTGGCGCCCATCGAACAACTGGACCACGCATGGAGTGGCGGCGATCCCGCGCTGGCCTTCAACGCCAAATCAGGCCCCGACGCCAGCAAGATGATGCTGGAATTCTTCTCACGCCATCAGCGTACCTGAACCTTGCTCACACGGCCCTGCGCATCGAGCATCACAATGGCTGGACTCTCACCGTGGCGAGGAGAACACCAGCGTGCGCGGCTTCTCGGCGCCCGGCGTAATGGCCTAATCATGAGTTGAATCAACGAGGAGGCAGCGGCTGCTCAATAGAATACTTCTTGTTTATGTGTATCCCATGAAATACACTTCAAAGGCTAGCTATGGACGTCCTCCAGACGGAACGCTTCAGCTCCTGGTTCTCGCGCTTGACGGACATTAAGGCTAAGGCCCGCATCCAAGTAAGGATAGATCGGGCAGAGGCGGGTAACTTTGGTGATCACAAGTTCGTGGGGGAAGGTGTATCTGAAATGCGGATTGATTATGGTCCCGGTTATCGGGTGTACTACACGCTTCGCGATGGTGTGCTGATTATTCTTCTTGCCGGAGGGGATAAGTCATCGCAGGCCAAGGACATCAAAATTGCGCGTGATCTCGCGCGACAGTTGTAGGAGGTTGTATGTCACTCAAACTGAAAAAATGGGACAGCGCTGAACATCTCCAGACCAAGGAAGATATCGCGATGTATTTTGATACCTGCCTTGAGGAGGCTGGCGATGATGTAGCGTTTATTGCCAAGGCGCTTGGCAACATTGCTCGCGCTCATGGGATGACGGAGCTTGCCAATGATACCGGGCTCGGGCGGGAAAGCTTGTACAAGGCCCTTTCCGTTGAGGGCAACCCAAGCTTCTCCACGATATTGAAAGTCACGCGCGCACTCGGTTTGCAGTTGCGCGTGTCCGTGGCGGTCTAAAGCAGCAGGAAGGCCAGCGCTGATACGGCAGTGGGCAGCAGTGCGCCGGCCAACAGGCCGAGGGTGCCAATGGATTGGTCCTGGAAGCCGCGCCGCAGCAACGACACGCCGGCCGGATTGGGCGCGTTGGCGATCACCGTCAGGCCGCCGCCGGTGACCGCGCCGGCCACCAGCATGTATTGCGACTGCACCGAGATGCCATCGATGAGCGAACCGAGATAGGTGAGGGCGGCGTTGTCGGTGATGGCGGTCAGGCTCATCGCGCCGAAGAACAGTGCCAGCGGCGACAGGCTTTCCACAATCGGCTGCAGCCACCATTGCTGCATCCCGCCCAGCACCACCAGCCCGGCCAGGAAGAAGCCCACCAGCAGCCCCTCCTTGATGATGAGCGGATTCTGGTAGCGCTGGTAAGCCGTGGTGAATCCCAGGAACAGCATGAAGATGCCGAGGAACAGCACCGGATGGTGGCCCAGCACCACCACCGCCGCCAGGAAGCCCAGGTGGATCAGCGTAACCGCCAGTGGCACGGCTGGCGCTACCTGTACCGCTTCTGAGGACGGCGCGTTGGCAGCCGTGGCGCGCAAATGCTTGCGCAGCACGATGCTGATCGCGGTGGCGTTGATGATCACGGCCACCATCGCCTTCCAGCCGAAGTGCGCGGCCATGTAGCTGCTATCCCAGTTCCAGGTGCCGGCCACCATCAGCACCGGCGGCGCGGCATAGGCGGTCAGCAGGCCGCCGATCGAGATGTTCACGAACAGCACGCCCAGCGCGGCGTACTTCAGCTTTTCCGGCATGCCCTCGCGGAAGATCAGCGGCGCCAGCATCAGCGCGGCCAGCGTCATGGCGGCCGGCTCGGTAATCAACGAACCGGTCAGCGGCACCAGCGCCATGCCGAACCACACCAGCGCCAGTTCGGTCGCTACCGGCATGCGCCTGGCCAAGGCCAGCAGCACTTGCTGCACCACCTCCAGCACCGGCCGCGAGGCCGCCACCACCATCACCACGAACACGAACAGCGGCTCGGTGTACTGGCGCGATTCGGCATACGCGATGGCCGCCTGGCCGCCGTTGAGAAAGGCGATGGCGATCATCAGGATGAAGGCCCAGAAACCGAACACCACCTCCACCTCGCCCAGCAGATGGAACAGCCCGGCGTGACGCGGATGGCGGTGCGATAGCACCTCGAATGATTTGGCGGCGAAGGTGTGCAGCAGCGCCAGGCCGAACAGGATGGCGCCGACCAGTTGTATCGTTTGCAAGGTGTGTCCTTTGATAATTGACTCTACTGCATGGTACAGCAAGGCAGATAGACCTTGCCAAATTCCGGTGCAAAGAGTACTGTGTATTTATACAGTATTTGTGGTAAAATGCCATGACACACCCGGAAACCCTGCACCCGTCCTTGTGGCGCGCGGACCAGCTCGCACAAAGCGCCACGCGCTGCATGGACACAGGCTTTGCCGCCTTGTCCGCGCAGTTGCCCGGCGGCGGCTGGCCGGTGGGCACGCTGATCGATCTGCTGGTGCAACAGAACGGCATCGGCGAACTGCGCCTGTTGCAGCCGGCCTTGGCCGCGTTGGACAAGCGTCCCATCGTGCTGCTGCAGCCGCCACACGAACCGCAAGCGCTGGCGCTGGCCGCCTTGGGCCTGGAACCGTCGCAACTGCTGTGGGTGCGCAGCGGCGCCAAGGCCGGCGATGCGCTGTGGGCCGCCGAGCAGATTTTGCGCAGCGGCTGTTGCGGCGCGCTGCTGCTGTGGCAAAAGCATGCGCGCGGTGAAACGCTGAGGCGCCTGCACCTGGCCGCGCAAAGTGGCGAAACCCTGTTCTGCATGCTGCGGCCCTTGGCGGCGGCGCAGGACGCCTCGCCGGCGCCGCTCAGATTGTCGCTCAGGCCGGCGGCGGGCGGCATCGATATCGGTTTTGTGAAACGACGCGGGCCGCAACGCGATACGCCATTGTTCTTACCCTTAACGCCTTCTTTGTTGCAACGACATGCGCCTCTGGATCGCCCTACACCTGCCACGGCTCCCGCTCGAAGTATTCTGCCCGCGCTGGTCGGAGGATAACTGCACCGTCGTGCTGGAACAGGAGCGGGTGGTGGCGCTGTCGGACCAGGCTTATGCCGCCGGCGTGCGGCTGGGCTTGCGGCGCGGCGGCGCCATCATGCTGGCGCCGCAATCGCAGTTCCAGCAGCGCTCTTTGGCGCTGGAGCAGGAGTCGCTGCAAGCGGCCGCCATGGCGCTGCTGCAATTCACGCCGCAACTGGCGGAGGCGGAGGAAGCCACGCTGCTGCTGGACGTCGGCGCCAGCCTGCGCCTGTTCGGCGGTCTGCGCGCCCTGTGCCGCAAGGTGGCCGAGAGCGTGCGCGCGCTGGGCTTTACCGGCACGCTCAGTTGCGCGCCCACCGCGCGCGGCGCCTGGCTGCTGGCGCGCAGCGGCGGCGGGCGTGTGGTGAAGATGGCCTCGCTGGAACGCCGTCTGGATGCGCTGGCGGTGGACCTGCTGCCGCCCGCGCGCGCTTATCTGGCCTGGCTGGAAGGCATAGGCTGCATGACCCTGGGCCAATTGCGCGGCCTGCCGCGTCCCGGCCTGCAGCGCCGTTGCGGCCGCGCCGTGCTGGACATGCTGGACGACGCCCACGGCGCGCGTCCCGAACTGCACGAATGGCTGGCGGCGCCGGCCAGCTTCCACGCCAAACTGGAACTGTTCGACCGCGTGGACAACGCCGAAGCGCTGCTGTTCGGCGCGCACCGCCTGCTGCTGCAACTGACCGGTTGGCTGAGCGCGCATCAATTGGCCGTCGAGCGCATCCGCCTGTTGCTGGAGCACGAGCGCGGCCGCACCGCCGGCCCGCCGACCGTGATCGAAGTGGTGCTGGCCGAGCCGACCTGGAAGGATGTTCACCTGGTGCGGCTACTGAAAGAGCGCCTGGCCAAGCAGGAGCTGGACGCGCCGGTGATCGGCCTGCGCCTGGAAGCGCCGCAGGTGCAGCCGATGGCGCCGCTCAGCGATTCGCTGTTCCCCGAGCCGGGCGGCAGCAAGGAAGACTGGCAACGCCTGCTGGAACTGCTGGCCGCGCGCCTGGGGCCGGAGAACGTGCTGCAAGCCGTACCCAGCGCCGACTACCGTCCCGAGCAGGCCAACACCTGGCTTAGCATCCAGAAAAAAGTCCGCCCGGCCGACGCCCGCGCGCAGCTGCCGCCGGACATGAGCAGCTTGCCGCGTCCGACCTGGCTGCTGTCCAAGCCGATCCCGCTGCTGATGCGCGACCACCGTCCCTACTACGGCTCGCCGCTACGCATCCGCTCCACCGGCGAGCGCATCGAAGCCGGCTGGTGGGGCGACATGCAAACCCGCGACTACTTCATGGCCCAAGGCGACGACCACGCCCACTACTGGCTATTCAAGGAACGCGGCGGCACCGCGAAGGAACCCGAACCGCGCTGGTATTTGCAAGGATTCTTTGGCTAGCGAGTGTAGATGAGTTAGAGTCCTGGATTACCGATACGGCCAAGCGCAATTATGAAATACGACCCCATCTCTGAAGTGAATGATGCACCCCTCGATGTTGATGACATGACGGTGATGAAGTTACACATCCTTAAAGCTGTGGAAAAATTCGCTTCCCTTCCAGGTGACAACACAGCAGAAGAGAAGGAGCGCCTGTCAACGGTGCTCAATGACTTGCTCAATCGATTGATCGATGGTGTTCAAGCCAACCCGACAAAGCGCTGGGTGCTAGCCGAGTTTCAGCGCTCTTTAGTCTTGGTTGAGAACGAGGACACGGAAGGGCGTGAACATTTCGGTACCGAGCTGGAGCGGATAATGGACGTCTTGGGTATTGAAAGCTCCGATGGCCTGCTTGCTGCCTACCTCGGAGGAATTTGACCCGGCATTAATCGATAGGCACGAAGCGCTGCACTTGCTTGCCGTCGACCTCGATCAATTCGAAAAACACCTCGCGCGGGCGGCACCAGATGGAGCCGTTGGCGGCGCGATATACAATCATGGTCGAGAGATCCGATTCCAGCGTGGCTTCGCACACGTGTTCGTAGATCCCGCCTTTGTAGTGTTGGTAACGCATAGCCTATCCTTTTATGAAATCACAACGACTAGAATTTATCGGCGCCCACGGCCACAAGCTGGCCGCGCGCCTCGATGCTCCCGACGGCGAGGCCAAAGCCTACGCCCTGTTCGCCCATTGCTTCACCTGCGGCAAGGACGTGTTTGCCGCCCGCCGCGTGGCGCAGGCGCTCACCGAACATGGCATCGCCGTGCTGCGCTTCGATTTTACCGGGCTCGGCGATAGTGAAGGGGAGTTTGCCAACACCAATTTCTCTTCCAACGTGGCCGACCTGGTGGTCGCCGCCGATTTCCTGCGCACCAACTACCAGGCGCCGCGCCTGCTCATCGGCCATAGCCTGGGCGGCGCCGCCGCGCTGGCGTCGGCCGCGCAGATGCCGGAAGTGAAGGCCGTGGTCACCATCGCCGCCCCCAGCACCACCATCTCCATCACCGGCATGTTCAGCCAGCACCTGGACGAGATCGCCCGCGAAGGCGAGGCCGAGGTGCAATTGGCGGGACGGCCGTTCCGCATCAAGCAGCAGTTCGTGGACGATGCGGGCGAGCACAATTTGAAGGGGATGATCGCCGGCCTGCGGCGCGCGCTGCTGGTGATGCATGCGCCGGGCGACGATACAGTGGGCCTGGCCAACGCCATGGAGATTTTCACGGCGGCCAAGCATCCGAAAAGTTTTATTTCGCTCGACAGCGCCGACCATTTGCTGACGCAGCGTGAAGACGCCGCCTACGTGGCCAACCTGATCGCGGCTTGGTCGGATCGCTACCTGTTTTAGAAGTCTTCCGACAGGTCTTTCCAGCCCTTGCTGGCGGCAAAGGTGGCGAACTCGTCGGGCGATTCCAGTACCAGCAGGCGTGCTTCCTGCAGCACCGGGTCGCCGGCCGTCAGTTCCGGGCCCTTGTAGCCGACGGTGCGCAGTTGCGCCACCACCGAAGCGATCAGGGATTTATCTTTGTGCAAGCCGGAAATCGGCGCATTGAAATCCACGTACACTTCGATGGCGCCGTAACCTTCGTCGAAGATGCGGATCGCCTTGGCGTCGTGGGCACGGTTGGAACCGTCGGTGGCCTTGAAGGGGCCGCTCAGTTGGATGTCGGTGTCATTGTTCATGAGCGCAGCATACAAGTTTAGTCGACCTTGGGCAAGGCCATGCCGCGCTGTACCGCGGGCCGGGAACCGATCAGTTTGAGCCAGCGCTGTAGCCCTGCCATGTTGTCGAGCTTGTCGCCCAACACCGGTTTCATCTTCTCCAGGACCGCCATCACCCACGGGTAGCAGGCGATGTCGGCAATGCTGTAGTCGTCGCCGGCGAGGTAGGTGTGGCGGGCCAGCTGTTTGTCCATCACGCCCAGCAAGCGCTCGGCCTCGTCGATGAAGTGCTTGGTCGCCATCTCCGATTTCTCTTCCGCGCGCAAGGCGAAAAAGCCGAGCTGGCCCAGCATCGGGCCCAGGCCGCCGATCTGCCAGTGCAGCCATTCCAGCACCTGGTAGCGCTGCGGGCCGGACGCCGGCAGCAGCTTGCCGGTCTTTTCCGCCAGATAGGTCAGGATGGCGCCGCTTTCAAAGATGCTGACGCGGTTGCCGTCGGCGTCGATATCGACGATGGCGGGGATTTTGTTATTGGGGGAAATCTTGAGGAACTCGGGCTCGAACTGCTCGCCCTTTTGGATGTTGACGGTCTTGATGGTGTATTGCAGGCCCAGCTCCTCCAGCATGATGGGAATCTTGCGGCCGTTCGGTGTGGTCCAGGTGTGCAGTGTCAGCATGGGGTTTCCTTCAGCGCGATACCGTGTTACGTCCCTTGTGCTTAGCACGGTACAGCGCCTGGTCGGCCAAGCGATAGATTTCCTCCTGGCCCTGTTCCGACTCCGGCGCGATAAATGCCAGCCCTAGCGACAAGGTTACATGGTTTGCCGGCGGATTGCCCTGATGCGGAATCAACCGTGCGGCCATGCAGGAGCGTAACTGTTCCGCCAGCGCCAGGCTTTGACTTTCGCCGCTGCTGGCGAACAGGCAGGCGAATTCGTCGCCGCCGGTGCGGAAGCACAGGTCGCCCGGACGATGCAGCGTCTGCCGCATGCACTCGGCCACGGTCTTGAGCACCAGGTCGCCCTGCGGATGGCCGTAGGTGTCGTTGTACTCCTTGAAGCGGTCGACATCGACCAGCAGCAGGGTCAGGATGCGCTCGTCGCGGCGGGCGCGTTTTTGTTCTTCGGTGAAACGGATGTTGTAGTAGCGGCGGTTGTAGAGGCTGGTCAGCTCGTCGGTCACGCTGTCGATGCGCGCGGCCTTGGCGTCGGTGATGTCGGTGGAAACGGCGCAGGTCGCGTAGACCTCGCCGCTGGCGTCGAACAGCGGGAATTTCACCGTCATGTAGGTGTGCAGCGTCTTGTCGCGGTGGTAGACCTGTTCTTCCTCGTGGATGGCGCGCTTTTCCAGCGCGGCCTTGCGGTCGTTGGCCCACAGTTGTTCGGCAATCTGCGGCGGGAATAGTTCGAACACGCTGGAGCCGACAAAGGTGTTGGCGTCGTAGCCGTCGAGGATTTCGAAGTGGCGGTTGGCCATGGTGACCTTGCCCTGCAAATCCTTGGTGGAGATCAGCACCGGCGCATGGTCGAGCAGGGCGCGCAGGATGCGGTCGGACTCGCGCAGTTCGTCCAGCTCTGCGCGTGGTGGGGAGGAGGCGTTGTTCCGGTCTTGCATGAAACCAGTATAGCGCCAGGCCTCCCCAATATTGTGAAAAAATTACTTCAGCGGTTGCAGAATAGCATCAAGGCGATCAGGCGTTCCGGTGATGCGTTCCAGGCGCGGATACTTCAGGCCGTCGTGGTAGTCGAGCGCCACGGTCTGGTACAGATTGCCCTTTTTGATCAGCAGCTTGATCGGCTCCTTGCCGCCTTTGGCCGCCGTCACCGCCGCGCGCAGCAGCTCCGCTTTGTAGGCGCGGCCGTTGACCGCCAGCAGCACCGAGCCGCCCGACAGGCCGGCCTTGAAGCCCACGCCCTGCCACTGGAACGCTTCCAGCTTGCCTTCCTCGCCTACCGAGAAGCCCAGCGAGTATTGGAAGTTGGCCGACTTGCTCAGGTCTTCCTGGGCCTTGAGGAACTCGGTCGGTTTTTCCGTGTAGACCAGCTTCCAGCCGGCGCGCGCCAGGCCGTCCAGCGGCGCGCCGGGACCGTTGCCGTCCAGGCGGCTGCGCAGGAAGGACTTCCAGTCGTAAGGCTGGACCGCGTTGAGGGCCTTGACCACGTCCTCGAAGGTGTAGTGGCTGGCCACGTTGACGCCGTCGTCGACGCCGAAGAAGCTGCGCGCGAAGTCGTTCAGCGATTTGGTTTCGCCGGACAGTTCGCGGATCTTGGTGTCGGCGTCCAGCCAGATCAGCTGGCCTTCCGAGTAGTAATCCTCGGCGCGCTGCCAGTTGTTCCAGCCCTGCGGGCGGCGGGCGTTGACGATCGGGTCGTTGACGGTGTCCTGCACGGCGCGCCAGTCGCGGCCCTTGACGTTGTCGTAGCGGGCGGCGGTGGCGGCGATCAGGTCGCGCGTGTGTTCGGCCTTGATCAGGCCCGAGCGCGCGGCCAGCACGGCGCCCCAGTACTGGGTCTGGCCTTCGTACACCCACAGCAGTTCGTTCTGCAGCGGGGTGTTGAAGTCCGGTACGTTCTGGCCGGCGGGGCGGCGGAATTTGCCGTTCCACGAGTGGGTGAATTCGTGCGACAGCAGTTCGCGGCGCGCCTCGTGCTTGCTCCAGTCGGCGAAGTAGCCGAGCTTGACGCCGTTCTCGCTCGACTGATGATGCTCGCGGCCGATGCCGCCGAATTCATCGCTGATGGCGAACAGGAAATCGTAGTGCTTGTAGTGCTGCGAGTTGAACAGCTTGTAGGCTTGCTGCACCATGTCGCGGTGCGGCGCGATCTGTTCCGGCGTTGCTTCCAGCTGCTCGGGCGAGTCGGCCACCACGTTCAGGTGCACCGGAATCTTCGCGCCCGGATCGAGGTCGATGCGACGGAAATAGCGACCGGCGAACAGCGGCGAATCGATCAGGGTTTCCAGGTCCAGCGGCTTGAATGCGACCACGTCGCCATTGCGTTGCTGCTGTTCCAGCGCGCTGCCGTACTGCCAGCCCGGCGGCACGGTCAGGTTGGGTTGCACGGTGATCTGGCGGCTCTGGTAGCCGGCCGGATACAGCGTCACCGATTGCCATTGCACGCCGAGGATGTCGTTGGTCATGGTGGTGCGGCCCTGGTTGGGTTCGACCGGCGACAGGTATTGGAATTCCACCTCGATGCCGCGCGCGCCCTTCGGCACCGTGACGCTGAAGGCGTACACATTGACCGGGTCGCGCTGCCACACCAGCGGCTGGCCGTTGGCGCTGACCTTGAGGCCGGCGAACTGGTTCAGCGCGCCGCTCGGGCCGTGGTTGCCGGGGATCCATTGCGGATACAGCAGCGTCAATTTGCCCGGCTTGGCCGGAATGCTCTGGCGCACGCGGAAGATGTTTTGCGCGGTGTCGGAAGCGTCTACATTCAGAACGATGGTGCCCGGGTAAGGCTGATCGGAGGCGGCCTGGGCGCTAAAGGCGGTGGCCAGCGCGGCGGCAAGTACAACACGGGTAAGGAACATGGCGGTTTCAAAAAACATTGGACAAGAGGACGAGTGTAGCACGTGGGCAACGAAATCTTTTTTAAAAAAAGTCCCTTGAAAGGCTACCGACGCATCCTATATGGGACTCACCGGTTGCCCAGAAGGGGGCCGGCAGAGGGGAACTCCCCACCATATCGCTTAAACTGAAAAGGATATTTACCATGCGTAATTTTGACCTGACTCCACTGTATCGTTCCGCTATCGGCTTTGATCGTCTGGCACAACTGCTGAACGACTCCCAGCGCAGCGACACCCCTAGCTATCCCCCATACAACATCGAGCTGGTCTCGGACGACCAGTACCGCATCGTGATGGCGCTGGCCGGCTTCAGCCGCTCGGAAATCGACATCACCTTCGAACGCGATTCGCTGCACGTGGTCGGCCGCAAGCAGAAAGACGCCACCGAGCGCACCTATCTGCACCGTGGCATCGCCGCCCGTGATTTCGAACAGCGCTTCCAGCTGGCCAACCACGTCAAGGTGACCGGCGCCAGCTTCGACAACGGCATGCTCACCATCGAACTGGTGCGTGAGATTCCGGAAGCGCTGAAGCCGCGCAAAATCGTCATCGACGGTGGCGACAACGTGACCGCCCTGGAGCAGCGCGCCGCTGCTTAATCTAGGCATAAGGTAGCAACAAGACTGGCCGGTTTATCCGGCCAGTTTTACGTTGCAACACCGTATTTTGATTAAGTAGGGCCTAAGTTTTTAGCGTCATATTGGATACATCTAAAGTCCTCATTTAACAGGGAGAACCGTTATGTCCAAATCTACTCTCAAGCGTGCCGCAGTCGCCGTCGCCGTGCTGGGCGTGGTCGGCGTCGGCGGTGCGGTCGCAGTCAAACAAAACGCCGCTGTTGCCGCCGCCACCGTGCCTGCCGCCGCCATTGCGCCGGCCGCTACCACCGCCGCCACGGGTGCGCCGGCGCCGGTTGCCGCGCCAGTCATCTCGCTGCCCGATTTCAGCGTCATCGTCGCCCACAACGGGCCGGCGGTGGTCAACATCAGCGTCACCGGCAGCACCAAGGCCGCTTACGGCGGCGACGGGCCGCAGGGCCGCAACGATCCGTTCGCGGACGATCCCTTCTATGAATTCTTCCGCCGCTTCCAGGGCCAGCAGCGCGGCGGCCAGCGCGCGCAGCCTACCCATGGCATGGGCTCGGGCTTCATCATCAGCGCCGACGGCATCATCCTGACCAACGCCCACGTGGTGCGCGACGCCAGCGAAGTGGTGGTCAAGCTGACCGATCGCCGCGAGTTCCGCGCCAAGGTACTGGGCTCCGATCCGCAAAGCGACGTCGCCGTGCTGAAGATCGACGCCAAGAACCTGCCGGTGGTGCCGCTGGCCAGCAACAACGACCTCAAGGTCGGCGAATGGGTGCTGGCGATCGGCTCGCCTTTCGGCCTCGACAACACGGTGACCGCCGGCGTGGTCAGCGCCAAGGGCCGTTCGCTGCCGGATGGTAATGTGCCCTTCATCCAGACCGACGTGGCGGTCAATCCCGGCAACTCGGGTGGTCCGCTGTTCAACACGCGTGGCGAGGTGGTCGGCATCAACTCGCAGATCTACAGCCAGACCGGCGGCTACCAGGGCTTGTCGTTTGCGATCCCGATCGATGTCGCCAACAAGATCAAGAACCAGATCGTCGCCACCGGCAAGGTGGTGCACGCCAAGCTGGGCGTGAGCGTGCAGGAGGTGAATCAGGGCTTTGCCGATTCCTTCAACCTGGCCACGCCAGAAGGCGCGCTGATCGCCAACGTCGATCGCGGCGGCCCGGCCGACAAGGCCGGCCTGAAGGCGGGCGATGTGATCCGCTCGGTGAACGGCAACAAGATCGTCAGCTCGGTCGACCTGCCGTCGATGGTGGGCCTGTCGACGCCGGGTGAGAAGATCACGCTGGAAGTCTGGCGCCAGGGCAAACTGGTGCAGCTGACCGCGACGCTGGGCAACGCCAACGACAAGGTGGCGCGCGAAGAAGTCGCCACCGAGGAGGTGGGCGCCAAGCTGCGTCTGGGCCTGTCGCTGCGTCCGCTGGACGCGATGGAACGCCGCGAGTCGGGCATCGCCAACGGCCTGCTGATCCAGGATGCCGGCGGCGCCGCCGCCAACGCCGGGGTGCAGCCGGGCGACGTGCTGCTGTCGGTGAATGGCCGTCCGGTCAGCAGCATCGACCAGGTGCGCGACGTGGTGGGCAAGGCCGGCAAGTCGGTGGCATTGCTGATCCAGCGTGGCGACGATAAAATCTTCATCCCGGTACGTTTGGGGTAATCTACGGGCTGGCAGAAACGCTCAACAAAAACAGAAAGGAAACAATATGCGCCTTTTGCTGGTGGAAGACGATACGATGATCGGCGAGGTGGTGCTCGACCTGCTGCGGGCCGAGCACTACGCGGTCGACTGGGTGAAGGACGGTGACATGGCCGACACCGCCCTGCAAACCCAAACCTACGACTTGGTGCTGCTGGACCTGGGCCTGCCGCGCAAGGACGGCCTGGAAGTGCTGCGCTCGATGCGCCTGCGCAAGGAGCTGACACCGGTGCTGATCGCCACCGCGCGCGACGCCAAGGAGCAGCGCATCGCCGGCCTCGACGCCGGCGCCGACGACTACGTGCTCAAACCCTACGACCTCGACGAACTGCTGGCGCGCATCCGCGCCTTGCTGCGCCGTTCGGCCGGCCGCGCCGAGCCGGTGTTCGAGCACGGCAACGTCTCGGTCAATCCGCAAACCCGCGAAGTGCTGGCTGACGGCAAGCCGGTCAGCCTGTCGGCGCGCGAATGGGCGGTGCTGGAGGCGCTGATCGCGCGGCCGGGCATCGTGCTGTCGCGCCATCAGCTGGAAGAAAAGCTGTACAGCTGGAAGGATGAGGTCAACAGCAACGCGGTGGAAGTCTACATCCACGGCCTGCGCAAAAAGCTGGGCGCCGAGCTGATTCAAAACGTGCGCGGCCTGGGCTATATGGTTCCAAAACTATGAAGGTGAAGATGCCGTCGTTGCCGTCGCTGCCGCGCGTGCCGGTGGTGACGCACTCGCTGCGCGGCCGCCTGCTGTGGTTCCTGCTGGCGGCCATCACCATGGCGGCGGTGGCGCAGGCGATGATCGCCTACCGCACCGCGCTCAGCGACGCCGACCAGATCTTCGACTATCACATGCAGCAGATGGCGATGTCGCTGCGTTCCAGCTCCACGCTGACCAACAAGGCGGCCGATACGGCCGCCGATCCCGAAAACGACGACCTGGTGGTGCAGGTCTGGACGCCCGACGGCGCCCAGGTGTTCCGATCGCTGTCGCGCGCGGCGTTGCCGCAGCGGGCCGTGCTCGGCTTCTCCAACGTGCGCGTGAAAAACACCACCTACCGCATTTTCTCCGTACAGACTTCCAACCAGACCGTGCAGGTGGCGCAGGACATGGCGGTGCGCCAGCGCATGGCCGGCACGCTGGCGCTGCGCACGGTCGGCCCGATCGCCGTGATGGCGCCGGTGCTGATGCTCGTGGTGTGGTGGGTGGTGTCCGGTTCGCTGGCGCCGGTGTCGCGCGTCAAGCGCCAGGTGGCGGCACGCCAGGCCGACGATTTGTCGCCGGTGTCGGAAAACGATTTGCCCGATGAAGTGCTGCCGCTGGTGCAGGAGCTGAATTTGTTGTTTGCCCGCGTGCGCACGGCGTTCGCAGCGCAGCAGCACTTCGTGGCCGACGCCGCGCACGAGCTGCGCACGCCGTTGGCCGCGCTCAAGCTGCAGGTGTTGAGCCTGGAGCGGGCGCCGGACGAGGCGGCGCGCAAGGTGGCGGTGTCGCGCGTGACCGGCGGCATCGAGCGCGCCACGCGCCTGGTCGAACAGCTGCTGGTGCTGGCGCGACAGGAGGGCGGTGGCGAAGAGATCAAGCTGGAACCGGTCAGCCTGGGCGAACTGATTAAACGGGTGCTGGGCGATATGAACGGCCTGGCGCAGGCGCGCCAGATCGACCTCGGCCTGCACTACGCCGACGAAGTGACGGTGGCGGGCCAGCAGGACGCCTTGATCATCCTGCTGCGCAACCTTATTGACAACGCCATCAAGTACACGCCGGCCGGCGGCACGGTCGATATCGAGGTGCGGCGTAGCGTGGCCGCCACAAAAACCGCCAAGCCACGGGTGGTGCTGAGCGTCGAGGATTCCGGCCCCGGCATCCCGCCGGACGAGCGCGAACGCGTGTTCAGCCGGTTCTACCGCGTGCCCGGCAGCCCTGCCGGCGGTAGCGGTCTGGGCATGGCCATCGTGCAGTCGATCGCCGAGCGCCACGGCGCCGTGCTGTCGCTCGATCAGTCCGAGCGCCTGGGCGGCCTCAAGGTCAAAGTCGATTTTCCTGAGACTGGCAAGCCCACTCCAGCTTAAAATGCCGTTTTGACACGGTGTTGGAGCAGGCATGAAGAAAATCGGCTTTTCGGGAACCCTGGACCCGATCACCAACGGTCACATGTGGGTGATCAACGAAGCCCGTTCGCTGGCGGACGAGGTGGTGGTGTTCCTGTCGGAGAACCCGGCCAAGAGGCCCCGGTTCTCGGCCGAGGAGCGCAAGAGCATCATCTCGCTCAGCTGCGCCGAGCAGGGCTGGGACAATGTCTCGGTGCTGATCGTGCGCGGCGACTACACGGCGCGCGCGGCCAAGAAGCAGGGCGTCGAATGCCTGATCCGCGGCATTCGCACCACCGCCGATTTCGATTACGAAAACCTGATCCAGCAAACCAATGTGGACGTGCTGCAGGGCGCCAAGACCGTGTTCGTCATGCCGCCGCGCGACCTCGGTTCGGTCAGTTCTTCGTTCGTGAAGGCGCTGGAAGGGCCGATCGGCTGGAACTGGATCATGAAGAAGTTCGTGCCCGGTCCGGCCTACCACGCCTGGGTGCTGGGCTGGCTGCGGCGCGAATGGGAAATCCTGTGGGACTACGAGCACCGCGACGCCACCGCCATCGCCCACGCCGACCAGTGGTTCGTGCAGCTGACCGGCGCCACCGCCTACGGCGGCCAGGCGCGCTACTATCACAATCTCGACCACCTGGTGCATGGCCTGTGCGAAATCCGCGTATGGGCCGCCAACACTCAGCCCGAGCCGGCCGACGTCGATATCGTCAAGCAGGCGTTCTGGTTCCATGATGCGGAGTACGGCCACAACGCCGCGCCGGACGCGCCGAGCAACGAGGAGGCCAGCGCGCAGTTATGGCTGGGCAGCCATCTGGCGCAGGAGATGGGCGATGCGGCGGAACTGATCCGCGCCACCGACCATTTCCAGGAAGCGGCGATCACACACCGTTTGAAGGATGTGCTGTTGTGCGTGGATCTGGCCATCCTGGGGCAGGACGACGAGGTGTATCAGAACTATGCGCGCGCCATCCGCCAGGAATACAGTCATCTGTCGGACGCCCGCTACCGCGAGCAGCGTGGCGGCGCGCTGGCGCACCTGTGCCGCAAGGCGCAGGCCGGCCAGCTGTATGGCAACGAGTATTTCGCCGACCAGTACAACGAGCGCGCCATCGATAATATGCAGCGCGAGATGGCGCGGCTTGCCGCCTAGGACTGCTTAGACGGTAGGAGGCAGCTCGATCTGTTCCTTGCGCGCGGCGATGGCTTCGCCCAGCGCCATCAGGTCGAGCTTGGCCTTGCGGGCTTTCGGGAACATTTCTTCTTCCTCTTCCTTCACGTGGTGGTCGATCAGCTCGCCCAGCACCTTGACCTTGGCGTCGAACAGGTCTTCGGTCGGTTCCATGCTGATGATCTGCGCGATCAGGTCTTTGGCCGATGCGTGCTCGACCACGGCTTCGTCCACCAGGTCATCTTCCTTGGTTGCCTTGCGCACGGCCGGGTAGAAGATTTCTTCCTCGGCGGTGGCGTGCTTGGTCAGCTCTTCGCAGATCTGCAGCGCGAGTTTGTGTTTGCTGACATGCGCGCGGTCGCCCAGTTCCTCGTACTGCTCGAACATCGATTTCACGTGTTCGTGATCTTCAATCAGCAGCGCAATCGCGTCTTTGGGTTGGGTTTCGGTCGGAATTGGCTTAGGAATCTTGCTCGGCGAATGGGAAGTGGTTCTCATGTTGGCTCCTTGCATGGCTAATGAACAGGCGGGTGACTACCTGTTCACTTTAGGAGCGACAGCCATGCCGGTCTGTGCGCCGCACCACGCTGCTTCAGAAGCGATTCCAGTTATTGCGCCGGTGCTCGCTGGCCTCCATCATCAGATGGCCGGCTTTTTGCTCATCCTTGGGCGTCAGGGTGTCGCCCACCTGCATGGTCAGGGCCAGCTCCTGGATCGCCGGGGGATATTCGTGTTCGGCCGCTTCGTGCAATAACTCGCGACCCTTGGCGCGGTCCTGCGCCACGCCGATGCCTTCGGTGTAGATGTTGGAGAGCAGGAACATGGCATGCGCATTGCCAAGCTCGCTCGCCTGCGCCAGCCAGCGCGCCGCCTGCACATCATCGCGTTTGACGCCATCGCCGTTCTTGTAGAGCAGGCCCAGCATGAGCGAGGCGCGGGCGTGCCGGCGCTGCGCGGCGATGCTGTACCACGGCACCGCAGCGGCTGGCGCTACGGTGCGCTGCATCTCGCCGAGCTGGAACGCCGCTTCCGTATCGCCGCCGCGCGCGGCCTGCTCGAACAGACGCAGGGCGTCGGCGCGTTGCTCCGGCCGCGCCTGGTACACGATGGCCAGCTCACGCTGCGCCACCGGCAGCTTCTGCTGCGCCCAGGCCATGAGCTTGCGCTCGGCATGGGCGTCGGCCTCCTGCCGGGCCTTCATGCCGATGACCTCGATCTGCGCCGAGCTCGGCTTTTCATGCTGGATCTGGCAGCCGAACAGCAAGGCCGAGCCCAGGACGACGATCAGGGCGCGCATCTTACTTGCTCAGGTCGATGGTGTACTTGCCGAAGCCGCTGGCGTCCTGGCCGCCTTCCGCCGTCACCGCCGTGATGCCGCTGCTCTTGGCCAAGGCCAGGTGGCCGGGCGCCGAACGCAGGATCACCGGACCGGCGGTGGCCACCTTCACAAAGCTCCAGCTGCGCGCGCTGCCGTTGCCGCTCAGCGTGACCTTGCCGGTGGCCGTGCCCTGCGCGCTCAGGTAGTTGCTGACCACGGTCTGGTTGGCGTCCGGCGACTTGATGATGGTCTTGCTGCCGTCGATGCCGGGCACCGCACCGCCGCCGCCCGCGCGATAGTCGTTGGTGGCGACGATGAAGTCGTCCGCATCCGCCACCGCCTTGCCGAGGTAGCTCAGGTTGACGATGCGGCTGCCGGCCGGCTTGGTGACGTCGATCTGGTAGGTCAGGGCGTTGTTCTCGGCGTAGAACACGTCGTAGTTGTAGATGGTGCCGTAGCTCGGCACCAGATCCTGCTCGGCGGTCTTGGCCGGGTCGATCTGGCCGAATTGCTTGGCTGCCGTTTCCAGCCACGCCTTCAGGTCGGAACCCTTGATCTTCACGGCTTGCAGGTTGTTGTTCGAGTACAGGTACAGGTCACCCGGATTGCGTACCTGCAGGCCAATCGGCGCGGCGGCGCTGGCGCCCGGCGCCACGTCGGTAAAGTCGGAAGGACCGTTGCGGCCGGCCTTGAACGGGGCGCTGCACGAGATCACCGGGATGTTCTTGTAGCTGGCCAGCGTGGCGTCGGTGCTGGTGGCGATGAAGTTCTTCACGTAAGCCAGCTGGGCCTGGTTGACCAGCTGGATGGCGCTGACATCGCCGGCCAGCGAGAAGTAGGACGACATCTCGAAGTCGGTGCTCACGCCCAGCGGCTGCTTGGCGTAGGCAATGGTGGCGGCGTGCTCGGTGGCCACCAGCGGCGCGACGGTGGCGTCGGCGGCGATGTTGGTGGCGCCGTCGGTGTACTTGAAGCCGCGCGATTCGACCGTGGTCTTGGCCGGCTGCACCACCCACTTGCCGTTGGTGTAGGCCAGGGTCAGCTTGATGATGCCGAGGCGGCGGCCCCAGCTTTGCGCCATCACGGTCGGCACGCCGTTGACGAAGCCGTTCACGGCGTCGATGTTGGCGCTGGCCGGGAAGGCCACGAACGATGGATCGAGCGCGGCGGCGCCGGTCTCTTTGCCTTTCGGGAAGATCAGGTGCGAGTGGCCGATCAGCAGGGCGTCGATGCCGGTGCTGGTCAGGTGGTAGGAGCCGTTTTCCATTTTCGGGCTGTAGGCGCTCGGGTCGAGGCCGCCGTGCGACAGCGCCACCACCAGGTCGGCGCCCTTGGTGCGCATCTCTGGCACGTACTGCTTGGCCGCTTCCTGCACGCCGGTGATGGCGACCTTGCCGGCCAGGTTTTTCTGGTCCCATTCCAGGATCTGCGGCGGCACAAAGCTCATGATGCCGATGTTCAGTTTCACGTCCAGCTTGCTGCCGTCCGGTTTCAGCGCCGAGAAGGTGCGCGGCAGCAGGGTGTAGGGTTGCACGATCGGCTTGCCGCTGGCCACGCCGGTGACGTTGGTCAGCACCAGCGGGAAGGCCGGAGCGCCGCAGGTGCCGGTTGGCTTGGTCACGCCGGGAATGCCGAAGTCGGTGTTGGTGATTTGGCTCAGCAGTGGCAGGCCATAGTTGAATTCATGGTTGCCGAAGCCGCCGCCGTCGTACTTCATGGCGTTCATGACTTTGTGCACGGCCATGGTGTCGCTGCATGGAATTGGTTTGGTCACGGCTTGCAGGTCGCCCAGCAGCGTGCCCTGGATGGTGTCGCCGTCGTCCAGCAGCACGTTGTTTGGATTCTCCGTGCGTGCGGCGTTGACCAGCGAGGCGGTGCGTTCCAGGCCGAGACTGGTGTCCTCGGCCAGCGAGTAGTAGTTGTAGCTCATGACGTTGGCGTGGATGTCGGTGGTTTCCAACAGCGCCAGCGTGACCGTGGTGCCTTCCGGGATCGCCGGAGTGGCGGGAGTGGTGGCAACCGGGGCGCTGTCGCCGCCGCATGCTACGAGACCGGCTGCGCTCAGGGCGGCCAGCATCACCAGATTCAATTTCATCGCTACCTCAAAGGTGAAAATTCAAGGTTGCGACTTTAGCCATTTATCGTGACAGCGCCATGACATTACTCAATCGTAATCTTTCGCGCTATTTTTGGGGAGCAGGAGCAGGAGCAGGCTGGGCGTAGACAATCACCGGCGGCTGGGGCGCCGGCGGCGGCGCCTTGGGGACAGCGTTGTTGAGGACGAAGGTGATGACCGTCAGGCCGGTGCCGCCCAGCACGATGGCCGTGCCGACCACCCACTTGATCATGTCGGCAAAGCCTTTGTGCATCTCGACTCGCAGCGCACCGATCTTCTCCTCCAGGTCCGCCTTGGTGGCCATGAGTTCCAGGCGTGCCTCGATCTTGGCCAACCTGATGTTGGTTTCCGCTGCGAATTCCTCAAGTTTTGTGATCCGGGCTTCCATCTTTGAATGTTAGCCAGCGAGTGCGGTGACGTCCAGTGGAACCGGACGTCACCTTTGCGCTAGATCATCAGAACTTCACGTACAGGCGGCCGAAGTAGGACGCGCCATTCAGGCCGAACTGTACCGACTCGTACTTGAAGCCATTGTCGGTCTCGTCTGGATTCTGCTCGCTCGGATGAACGTTGAAGATGTTGTTGCCACCGAACGTGAACTTCATGTTCTTGTTGATGGTGTAGGTGAACGCCAGGTCGGCCGAGGTCTTGGGCTTGTAGTACTGGTTCGCCACACCGCCGGCGGTACCGCTGTAGGTGCCCAGGGTCTGCTGGCCGAAGTGAATGATCTTCAGGTCGCTTTCCCAAGCGCCGTGGATGTAGTCGAAGCCCAGCGTGGCCTTCGAGCGCGGCGCGCCCTGTTCGATGTACAGGCGCTCCTTCTCCGACAGCAGCACGTCCTCATAGCCCTTCAGCGAGGCCGGCGCGTGGATGCCGGTCACTTCGGTCTTGCTGACGTTCAGGCCCAGGAAGGTGGTCAGCTTGTCCGCACCGAAAGTGGCCTTGTGCGAGGCGGTCAGGTCCAGGCCCTGGGTCTTGGTGTCGACCGAGTTGACGAAGAACTGCGCCTGGCCCACGCCCAGCGTCGACAGCTTGGTCGCCAGGTCAGGGTAGTTGCTGTCGTCGAAGCGGCCCGACAGCACGATGCGGTCCTTGATCTTGATCTGGTACAGGTCGGCGGTGACGGACACGGCTTGCGTCGGCGTCCAGGTCGAGCCCAGCGTGTAGCTGGTGGACTTTTCCTTGGTCAGCTTCGGAATCCCGGCCAGGTTGGTGACGGCGCTGTTGTTCGGCGCCAGCACCACGTCGGTCGGCACGCCGCCGATGAAGTCGGTGAAGGTCGACGAGAAGTACATCTGCTGCAGCGACGGCGCGCGGAAGCCGGTCGAGGCCGAACCGCGCAACAGCACGGTCGGCGCCACGCGCCAGCTGCCGGCCAGCTTGCCGGTGGTGGTCGAGCCGAAGTCGCTGTACTTCTCGTAGCGCACCGCGCCCTGGGCCTTGACCGTATCGGTCAGGTCGGCCTCCAGGTCGAGGTAGGCCGCCACGCTGTGGCGGTTGGCGTCGACCTGGTCGGCCGGCTGGAAGCCCGGGAAGCCCTGGCTGCCGGCGTTGCCGCCCACGCCCACGCCGTCGGCGTCGATGTAGGAACCGGTTTCGCCGGAGAAGATCTTGTAGTTCTCGTGGCGGTACTCGCCGCCGAAGGCGACGTTCAGGCCGCGGCCGATGGCGCCGTCGAAGTAGCGGTTGAAGTCCAGGTTGGTGGTCAGCTGCTCGAACGAGAAGCCGCCGGCGTTGAAGTGGCTGGCGCTGACGCCCTTGCCGCCGGCCAGCAGATCCTTGTTGGCGATCGACGCGTTCAGCGTGTT
This sequence comes from Duganella paludis, assembly GCF_054461335.1. Taxonomy (NCBI): domain Bacteria; kingdom Pseudomonadati; phylum Pseudomonadota; class Betaproteobacteria; order Burkholderiales; family Oxalobacteraceae; genus Duganella; species Duganella paludis. The sequence continues at coordinate 1,423,654 of NZ_CM136922.1, read as the reverse complement.
GCTGATGTCGTAGATCATCTTGTTCTTGCCGTAGGTCTGCGACACGTCCATATTCCACTCGCCGAGCTGGTTGCGGTGGCCGAGGATGGCGTACTGGTCGTCGATCTTGGCGTTGATGAACGGCACGAAGCCGTTCGGGTACATGGCCGCCGAGTTACGCGACGGGATGTCGTCGCTGTCGATGCCGCCGCGCGCCCAGGCGCCGGACGAGGCGTCGCGCTTTTGCGCGCCGGCCGTGAAGTACAGGCGCCCGGTGCCGGTAGTCGGCAGTTCGCCGTTCAGGTAGATGGTCTGGTTCTGGGTCTTGCTGTCGCCGATGGTGCGCGGATTGTCGGCGTCGGCGCGGTTCGAACGGCCACGGTCGAGGTATTCGCCGGTGATGCCCAGCACGCCGTTGTTGCCGATGTCAAAGCCGCAGTAGGCCGAGGCCAGCCAATTCTTGCCGTCGCGCTTGCTGTACTGGCTGTAGCCGGTGACCGCTTCGCAGGTCTTGGATTTCTTCAGGCCGATGTCCATCACGCCGGCGATCGCGTCCGAGCCGTACTGGGCGGCGGCGCCGTCGCGCAGCACCTGCACGTCCTTGATGGCCAGCATCGGGATGGCGTTCATGTCGGTGCCGGTGTTGCCGCGGTTGCGCGCGCCGAACAGGTTGACCAGCGCGGTGGTGTGGCGGCGCTTGCCGTTCACCAGCACCAGGGTCTGGTCCGAGCCGAGGCCGCGCAGGGCGGCGGAGTCGACCAGGTCGGCGCCGTCCGAGCCGGTCTGGCGGGTCGAGTTGAACGAAGGCGAGACATAGGTCAGCGTCTGGGCCAGGTCGAACTGGCCGCCGCTTTCGGAGATCTTGCTCAGGGGAATGACATCGACCGGCACCACGGTGTCGGTGGCGGAGCTGGCGGCGCGGCGCGAGCCGATCACGCTCACCGATTGCATGGTGGTGTCGGTGGTTTGTGCGTAGGTCTCAGTCATCAGGGCCAGGGTGCTGGCGCCGTACAGGCTGAGTAAGACGGCTTTACGTAAGGTAGTGGTTGCGAACACGTGTCGTCTCCCATGAAAAATTTGATTTTATGCAAATTAGTCATATAGACAGGTGTTTTTGTAGCAATTTGACATGCAAACATTATTTTGTGTTGTATGCATGCTTCACCCGGCTGTCTCTCTACGTAGAGTTACGCAGGCTCGGTTTTTCCACTAATTAAAATATTTTCATCGCGCAAGGTGGTATGCAGCCGGCACGGGGTGCCGAGATGGGCGCCCTGGTACAGGGTCAGGCCGGTGCCCAGGTGCACGCTGAGGGCGCCGGCCGCCACGCCGGTGGCGCTGTCTTCGGCGGCTGGATCGAGATGATTGAGGTTGCGGCCTTCAAACGCGCCGTCGGCGCGGCGGCACCAGACGTAGCAACCGCTGACGCCGTGCTGCTTGCCCCACTCATGAATGCGCGGCAAGTCGGGCGTCAGCGCTTGCAGGGTGGCGCTGTCGGCCACCTCCAGCAGCAGCTTGGGGCTGCCGACCGACGCGATCGCCGGCGGCGAGGCCAACTGCAAGCCCGGCGCGGCCAGCAACTGCGCGGCCAGCGCCGGCGTCACCGCCACTTCGGGGGCGGCCTGGGGCGTTAGCGCGATGAAGACGTCGTCATCCTGCAGGATCAGCGTCAGCGGCTGGCGGCGCATGGCGGTGTGCACCAGCAATTGTGGCCGCTCGGCCGACAGCAGCATCCGCGCTGCCGCCAGGGTGGCGTGCAGACAAAGCGGGCTGCGCATATGCGGATAAAAATAATCGAGCACGATGCCGCCATCGTCCGCCACATCGACAAACACGCAAGCCGGCTTGTTGCGCGCCCGTGCCCACAACTGCCGCTGCGCCACATCCGAGCGGTCCCGCTGCACCACAACCACTGCATTCCCGCCTCCGGGCGCAACGCCAAAACAAAGAAATTCCTGTACCACGCTCATTCGCTGTCCTGCATCAAAAAACAAGTCCCAATTTTGGTCACCATTCGATGACCGAACAGATCATATGACATATCCATGCACAGCGACCCTGCACTTGATGTTTTGCTGGACTTCAATGGTGTGCGGTTGGAGCAGAGTGGCGGATACTGGATTAAGATTGAAGCCAGGTTGGTAGATGCATCGCGTGCTGCCCCTCATGGCATTCGATACTTCGGATATCGCGGGAGGTAAAAGAGTAATGGAAGCGTTAGCAGTTGGTGTCATGTCGCCGGAGCGCATGCGTGAGCGTGTGCAGGGGATGGTGAGCGGGGCGTATAAACCGGAACCGGAGGAACCTAAGATTTGGTTCGCCTCGATGGAGTCTCTTGCGGAGATGCTCAGCGACGAAAACCGTGCATTGCTGCGCGTTATCGCCGATACCAAGCCTGACTCCATCTCCGCGTTGGCCAAGACCACGGGACAGAAACCGGGAGAGCTATCGCGCATCTTGAAGAAAATGTCCAATTGTGGCGTCGTGGAATTAAAGCGTTGTCGAAATTATCTTCGCCCAGTAGCTAAGGCTGTCGAATTCCGCATCGTCGTTTCTTGAAGCATCAATAGGGATGGGTGTAAAATACTGTATAAAAACACAGTATTCATATGAGCACGCCATCGCCCACCGTCGGACTGCCGGCCTATGCCGAGTTGTTCTGTTTGTCCAACTTTTCCTTTCTGCACGGCGCTTCGCATGCGGAGGAGCTGGTCGCGCGCGCGGTGCAGCTTGATTATTCGGCGCTGGCCATCACCGATGAGTGCTCGCTGGCCGGGGTGGTGCGTGCCCACGGCGAGGCCAAGGACAAGCTGCCGCTGATTATCGGTAGCTATTTCCGCCTGATGAATCCGGACGGCACGCCCGGCCTGGCGTTCGTGGCGCTGGCGCAGAACCGCGAAGGCTATGGTAACCTCTGCGAAATTATCACCATCGCGCGCAACCGCGTGGCCAAGGGCAGCTATCTGCTGACCCCGGCCGACCTGGCGTCGCCGCCGCCGCAGTTCGCCCACCTGCAAGGCTTGCCGGACTGCCTGCTGATCCTGCTGCCCGATTATCCGGCCCACATGCCCAAGGACGTGGACCGCCTGCACGCGCAGGCCGCGTGGATGGAAACCACGTTTCCCGGCCGTGTCTGGATGGGGCTGAACCTGCTGTTGCGTTCCTTCGACGAGGCGCACCGGCTCAGCATTGCGGAGGTGGCCGCGCAGCACCAGATGGCGGTGGTGGCGGTGGGCCATGTGTGCATGCACGTGCGCTCGCGCAAGCCGCTGCAGGATACGCTGACGGCGATCCGCGTCGGCAAGCCGGTGGCCGAGTGCGGCTATGCGCTGGCGCAGAACGCCGAGCAGCATCTGCGTCCACGTATGCAGCTGGCCAACCTGTATCCGCCGGCGGCGCTGGCCGAGACACTCAAGATCGCCGAACAATGCACCTTTAACCTCACTGAACTCAAATACCAGTATCCGCATGAGTTGATTCCATCAGGCCATACGGCGGCTAGCTACCTGCGGCAGGAAGTTGAAAAAGGGACGGTAGAGCGCTGGCCCGATGGCATGCCTGAAAAGGTCGGCACGCAGATCGAGGCGGAGCTAGCGTTGATTGTCGGCCTGGAATATGAATCCTATTTTCTCACCGTGCATGACATCGTCCGGTTTGCCAGATCGAAAGGAATACTCTGCCAGGGGCGAGGCTCGGCGGCGAATTCCGCCGTCTGTTATGCCCTGGGCGTGACCGCAGTCGATCCCGCACAAGGTAACTTGCTGATGGGGCGATTCATCTCGAAAGAGCGCAATGAACCGCCCGATATCGACGTGGACTTTGAGCACCAACGGCGGGAAGAAGTCATTCAGTACATCTACGAAAAATATGGCCGCGACCGCGCCGCCCTCGCTGCCGTGGTGATCAGCTACCGCCCCAAAAGCGCATTGCGCGATAGCGGCAAGGCACTGGGTGTCGACCTGGCGATCGTGGAAAAGGTCTGCAAGTCGCAGCGCTGGTTTGATAGCCGCCATGACCTGGTGGAGCGGTTGGCTGAGTGCGGATTAGACCCTGAGTCGCAATTGGCGCAGCAATGGGCGGCGCTCGCGTTTGCCTTGCTGGGATCTCCTCGGCATTTATCACAGCATCCAGGCGGTTTTGTGATTTCACAGGAAAAATTGACGCGGCTGGTGCCTGTTGAAGCGGCCACCATGGAAGGCCGTCACGTCATTCAATGGGACAAGGATGATCTGGAAGAGCTGGGCTTGATGAAGGTCGATGTGCTGGCCTTGGGCATGTTGTCAGCCTTGCGGCGAGCGCTGGATCTGCTGGGAACTATGCGCGGAAAGCGTATGGATTTATACGATATTCCCAGGGAGGACGTGGCAACCTACGACATGATCTGCGAAGCTGACACGATCGGCGTCTTCCAGATCGAATCGCGCGCCCAGATGAGTATGTTGCCGCGCCTGCGGCCCAGGCGGTTTTATGATCTGGTCGTCGAAGTGGCTATTGTGCGGCCCGGGCCGATCCAGGGAGGCATGGTGCACCCCTATCTGCAACGGCGCATGGGACTGCAAAAAATTGACTGTCCCAAGGGATTGGAGACGGCGCTCGGCCGCACCATGGGCGTGCCCATTTTCCAGGAGCAGGTGATGCAGATTGCCATGATCGCCGCCGGCTTTAGCGAAGGCGAGGCCGATGAATTGCGCCGCGCGATGGCAGCCTGGAAGCGCAAGGGCGGCGTCGATGGATATCATGACCGCATCGTCAACGGCATGACCGCACGGGGCTATGATCTGAAGTTTGCCAAAGCGATTTTTGAGCAGATCAAAGGCTTTGGCGAGTATGGTTTCCCCGAGTCGCACGCGGCCAGCTTTGCGCTGTTGACCTATTTCAGCTCGTGGATCAAATGCCACGAACCGGCCGCCTTCCTGTGCGCGCTGCTCAACAGCCAGCCGATGGGCTTCTACAGCCCGTCGCAACTGGTGCAGGACGCCAAGCGCCACGGCGTGGTGGTGCGCGAGATCGACGTCGCCATCAGCGGCTGGGATTCCTCGCTGGAAGAACCGGCCGGGCAGCTGGGCCAGCCGGCGGTGCGGCTCGGCCTGTCCATGTTGAAGGGCATGCGCGAGGACGTGGCGCAGCGCATCGCGGCGGCGCGCGCCCACGGTCCGTTCGCCGGCGTCGATGAACTGGCGCGCCGCGCCGACCTCGATCGCCACGCCCTGCAGGTGCTGGCTGGCGGCAACGCCCTGCGCCAGCTGGCCGGTCACCGCCGCCAGGCGCTCTGGCAGGCGGTCGGTGCGGTGCCGGACAAGGACTTGCTGCGGCCCACCGCGCCGCGTGAAGCGGCGCCGGTGCTGGCGGCGCCGTCCGAAGGCGAGGACATCCTTGGCGACTACCGCTCGCACGGCCTGACGCTGGGCCGCCATCCGCTGGCGCTGCTGCGCGCCACGCTCACGCAACACCGCTTCATGCCGGCCGAAACGCTCAACAGCTACACCAGCGGCATGGTGGCGCGCGCCTGCGGCATGGTCACCGTGCGCCAGCGTCCCGGCACCGCCAAGGGCGTGATCTTCATGACGCTGGAGGATGAAACCGGCAACGTCAACGTCATCATCTGGCCGGCCTTGCTGGAGCAGCAGCGCCGCGAAGTGCTGAGCGCGCCGCTGCTGGGCGTGTATGGCGTGTGGCAGCAGGAGGGCATGGTGCGCCATCTGGTGGCCAAGCGCCTGGTCGACATGTCCCATCTGCTGGGACGGTTGCCGACCGTGAGCCGCGATTTCTGCTAACTAGCGGCTTTGCTGCAACAAAAGTCGGCATTTCACCTATTTGGGTGACGAGGCTTAACAATATCAATACTATAATTTCCTGCCAGTAGGCAATTCCTCTTTTTAGCGTCGCACTAATCCTCAGGGCCCGAGCAATGAAAACTCCGTCACGATTTTTGATCACGCTGGCGCTGGCGACGCTGGGCGGCTGCGGCCAGCAGTCCGGGTCCGATACGCCGGCGGCGGCGCTGGTGGCGTCAAGCGGCCAGGTGGTCAACAAGCCGGATACCACGGTCTCCCATTACGCCGCCGCCCGGTTCGCCGAGCAGGCCACCTTCGGCCCGACGCCGGAGCTGGTCGCCGAGCTGGAGAAAAAAGGCTACGCGCAATGGATAGACGAGCAGTTCGCCTTGCCCGCGTCCAAATACAATACCGCGCCGATCCGGGTCTACAACAGCGAGATCCCGGCCGAGGGCCAGCGCGCCAACGATTACTACGTCTCCGAGACCTATCCGCTGCTGGTCAACAGCCAGGACCAACTGCGACGCCGGGTCAGCTGGGCGCTGTCGCAGTTCGTGACGGCTTCGGTGGGCAAGCTGACGCCGTATCCGGGCCTGGTCTACGCCAACTTCCTGCAGGACCAGGCGTTCGGCAACTATGGCGACTTCATCCGGGCGCTGACCATCCATCCCCCGATGGGGCTGTATCTCGACAACCTGCAGAACCGGCCGTTGTCGCCGCAGTGCATCGGCTGCGCGCCGAACGAAAACTATGCGCGCGAGCTGCTGCAGCTGTTCACCCTGGGCGTGGTCAAGCTCAATATGGACGGCAGCACCGTGCGCGACGCCAAGGGCGCGCCGGTCGAAACCTACAGCCAGGAGGACGTCTCGCAGCTGGCGCGCGCGTTGACCGGCTGGAGCATGGCCGAGGCGCCGTCGCGCTGGGACTGGTCGAACCGCGATGGTGTGCTGTTCCCCGACAGCTGGGACCAGGCCCACGACTACGGCCAGAAAACCGTGCTGGGCACCACCTTCCCGGCCGGCAAGGGCGCCGCCGCCGAACTGGAAACCATCGTCACCATGCTGATGGGGCACCAGAACATCGCCCCCTTCATCAGCCTGCGCATGATCCAGCATCTGGTGACCAGCAACCCGACGCCGGCCTACATCGGCCGCATCGCCGCCGTGTTCCGCAACAACGGCCAGGGCGTGGCCGGCGACATGAAGGCGGTGGTCAAGGCCATCCTGCTCGACCCGGAAGCCCGCAAGGGTGACCAGTTGGGCGCCGACACGACGCGCTTCGGCAAACTGCGCGAGCCGGTGCTGTGGTTCACCGGCGTGATGCGTGGCCTGGGGTGCCGGCAGGCGCCGAAATGGGACAACTCGAACGATTTTGCCCAACCCTACCAGCAGATGCCCTACAACGCCAGCAGCGTGTTCAGCTTCTACGCGCCCACCGACCGGGCGCCTGGCAGCAACCTGCTGGCGCCCGAACAAAAGCTGATCAACGCCGACACGCTGGCCTCGCGCATGGGCGGTTTCAACTTCGGCAGCACCACGGCGGCGGCGGCGGCCGGCTGCAAGATCGATCCTTTCGGCCAGGCGCTGGCGGCCTCGCCGCAGTCGTATGTCAACCTGGTCAACGAGCGCTTCTTCAGGGGGGCCATGGCGCCGACCCTGCGCCAGAACCTGATCGACCTGGCCCCCACCATCTGGGGCGAGAACAACAATATGAAGGCCATGAATTTGCTGGCCTACGCGCTGTCGAGCCCTTATTACGGAGTGATGCGATGATGAACCTGAAGCGACGCCATTTCCTGCGCCTGTCGGGCGCGGCGCCGGTGCTCGGCATGCTCGGCGGCGCCGCGCTGCTGGGCCAGATGCGCAACGGCCAGGCCGCCGCCAGTGATTACCGTGCGGTGATCTGCCTCTACCTCGGCGGCGGCAACGACGGCAACAACACCCTGGTACCGCTGGATGGCGCCTTTGGCGACTATGCCTCGGCGCGTCCGGAGCTGGCGCTGCCCAAGGACAGCCTGGTGCCGCTGGGCGGCAGCAGCGCCGGTCACACTTTCGGCCTGCACCCGGCGCTGGCGCCGCTGGCCGGCCTGTACAACCAGGGCCGGCTGGCGTGGATCGCCAACGCCGGGCCGCTGGTCAAGCCGGCCACCGCGCGCCAGGTGCTGGAGCAATCGGTGCAAGTGCCATCGTTCCTGCTGTCGCACAGCGACCAGGCCATGTGGCAGCAGGGTTGGATGGGCGACGCCGACGGCAGCGGTTGGGCCGGCCGCTCGCTCGAGTACTTCCCGACCGCGCTGCGCAACAACATCAACGCCGTCACCATGAGCAACGACCGCACGCTGGTGCTGGGCCGTAATTCGCCGGTGTCCTTCCTGAGCAGCGGCGACTCCCGTTACTGGGGCGCGGCCGACCTGGCGCAGCCGCAGGCGCCGGCCACCCAGGCCATGAACCGCATGGCCCAGTGGCAGTTCGCCAATCAGTACGAGGCCGAGTATGCGGCCACCTTCGGGCGCAGCGTGGCGGACTCCACCTTGTTCACCCAGGCGGCCTTGATCGCCAAGCCGCCGGCCGGCAATTTTGCCGACAACGACCTGGCCTACAACCTGAAGAAACTGGCTTCGCTGCTGCCGGTGTTCAAGAGCCTGGGCTACAAGCGCCAGGTGTTCATGGTGCAGTGGGGCAGTTTCGACACCCACACCGGCCAGCGCGGCAGCAGCGCCAATTCGCAGGACAGTCAGCTCGATGTGATGGCCAAGGCGCTGGCCGCGTTCGACCAGGCCAACCAGGCCTCCGGTATGGACCAGAGCGTGGTCACGCTGATGATGACCGACTTCGGCCGCACCCTGCGCCAGGCCTCCGGCGGCGGCACCGACCACGCTTGGGGCAACCACCTGTTCGCCATGGGCGGGCCGGTGGCCGGCGGCCAGGTGCTGGGCACCTTCCCGACCCTGGTGCCGGGCGGCGTCGACGACATGGACAAGGACCAGGCCGGCCGCTGGGTGCCGACCACCTCGACCGACCAGGTCGGCGCCAGCGTGATGCAATGGATGGGCTTGCCCGCCGGCGACATCACCAGCGCCTTCCCGCACCTGGCCAACTTTTCCCAGAAAACCCTGGGTTTCCTGCGTAGCTAAAGGCAAGGGCGTTTATGGATATCCACTTAACCAAGCACAACGACACCTATATTCAGAAGATCAAGGACGAGTGGAACACCTTCTTCGGAGAAGAAGGCGACGACATCTTCAAAATGTACGACGGCACCGTGGTCGGCGGCCAAGGCAACGACCGCATCGAAAAAGCGGCCGATGCCGAACCCTGGCGCGGACTGCAGGTCGCCTACTGGGACAGCCCGGGTGCCATCAAGGTTGATCTTGAGGCCGGCTACGCGGATGACGGCTGGGGCACGCGCGACACCCTGATCGGCGTGACCGACGTCGGTTGCGGTTGGGTCGACAGCGACGTGCGCGGCAGCGCGGGCGACAATTCGGTTTACCTCGGCGGCCTGCACAGTGTGGTGGACGGCCGTGGCGGCCAGGATACGATATGGCTGCCCGAGTTCGTGCAGGGCGTCACCAATTTTTCGGACTTCAATATCAAGGTCAGTATCGACGGCCTCACTGCCGTGATCACGTCGAAGCAGGAGGCCGGTTTTTCGGTGCAGGTCAGCAATGTCGAGCTGATCGGCATGGGCGGTCACTGGGATGACAGGTTCTCGCTGCTCAATTTCATCAAGCCGGAGGACGTGGCCATCCAGGGCCTGGTCGCCGGCGGCGATGCGCGCTGGAACGCTGGCGCGGAGATGGGCACGGCGGCGCAGGTGTCGTACAGCTTCGTGACGCAGGCGCCGGCCAGCGGCGCCGGCGCCACCGGCTTCCGCGCCTTCACGGCGGCCGAGCAGGCCACGGTGCGCGCCATCTTCGACGAGCTGTCCAAGCTGACCGGACTGAGCTTCAAGGAAGTGACCGAGACCGGCGGCGCCGTCGGCGACGTGCGCTTCGGCGCCAGCGAACAGAGCGCCACCAAGGGCGTGACCAGCCTGCCCGGCAGCGGCGCCGGCGGCGACGTCTGGATGGACCTCGATTCCATGTTGCAGCTCACGCCCGGCTCGGAAGGCTACGCCGCGCTGCTGCACGAGATCGGCCACGCGCTGGGCCTGCGCCACCCGACCAATGTCGATCCGGGCGACCACTACGCCGCGCAGTTTCATGCCAACTTCGACATGACCGGCTTGACGGTCATGTCGGGCAACGCTTCGCCGGACGGGCTGTTCCCGGCCACCTGGGGCGCGCTCGACGTCACCGCGCTGCGCGCGCTGTACGGCCAGACCGCCTTCAACGCCGGCGACACGGTCTATCAGCTCAGCGGCCTGCAGTTCAGCGCTGAAACCAGCATCACCGACGATGGCGGCATCGACACGCTCGACGCCTCGCTGGCCGTCACCGGCGCGTCGATCAACCTGACGCCGGGGCAGGTGAGCAGCGTCGGCGTCACCGCCGGCGGCGCCAGTTCCATCAACAACCTGTCGCTGGGCACCAGCACGCTGATCGAACGCGCGATCGGCTCCGCCTTCGACGACGTCATGCTCGGCAACGACGCCGACAATACACTTAAGGGCGGCCTCGGCAACGACTGGATCGACGGCGGCAAGGGCAGCGACACCGCCGTGTTCGACGGCGTCCGCAGCGACTATCTGCTCAGCTCGGGCTTCGGCAAGATCTTCGTCACCGCGCGCGACGGCAGCAGCGGCTTCGACACGCTGCTGGCCACCGAAGTGCTGCAGTTCGCCGACGGCAGCGTCACGCTCGGCAAATCGGCCTTCGGCGCCGACCTGACGTTCGCGGTCGACCAGTCGGCCCAGGCCGCCGGCGTGCTGCCGGACCCCAGCGACGAGGCGCGCGCGCTGGTCAGCTACAAGCTCGACGCCAAGCCGCTGCACGGCACACTGACCCTGAACACCGACGGCAGCTATGTGTACGTGCCGAACCGCAGCTACAGCGGCAACGACAGCTTCAGCTACATCCTCAGCGACCAGGCCGGCGGCAGCAATGTCTACCACACCTTCATCAGCGTGCTGCCGACCGGCGGCGTGCCGCCCGTGCTCGGCACAGAGGGGCGCGACCTGCTCAACGGCAGCGTGATGGACGACCAGGTCGACGGCGGCGCGGGACTGGACACCTTCGTGGTGGCCGGCAAGCGCGCCGACTTCACGGTCGTGAAAACCGCCAAGGGCTACACGCTGACCGACAACACCGGCGTGCAGGGCATGGACAGCCTGGTCAATGTCGAGCGCATCAAGTTCAACGACGCCAGCATCGGTCTCGATGCCGAGGGTGTGGGCGGCATGGCCTATCGGATCTACCAGGCCGCCTTCGGCCGCTCGCCCGACGCGGCCGGCCTCGGCTACTGGCTGACGCAGATGGACCAGGGCCTGACGCTGCGCCAGGTGGCGCAGAGTTTCGTCGACTCGGCCGAGTTCAAGGACCTGTACGGCAGCAATCCGACCAACGCCCAGGTGGTGGAAAAGTTCTACCAGAACGTGCTGCACCGCGCCGGCGAGCCGGCCGGCGTGGCTTACTGGAACGGCATCCTCGACCAGAAGCAGGACACGGTCTCCGGACTGCTGATGAACTTCAGCGAGGGCTTTGAGAACCATGACGCCCTTGCCACGGTGATCGGCAACGGCTTTACCTACGTTCCCTATGGCTAGGCGGCCGAACGCCGCGCCAGGAGTCCGGCTGGCGGCCCCGTTGGCCGTCGCGGTCGCCACGGTTGCCGCCATTGTGCTCGCCATGGCGCCGGCGCGCGCGCTGGAGCCGGGCCAGGCGGCGCCGGAGCTTGCCGTCGTCAAGGGCGTGGACGCGGCCGCGCCGCGCCTTGCCGATTATCGCGGCAAGGTGGTGTACCTGGATTTCTGGGCCTCGTGGTGCGGGCCCTGCAAGCAATCGTTCCCCTGGATGGCGGCGATGCAGGCGCGCTACGCGGCGCAAGGCCTGCAGATCATCGCCGTCAACCTCGACGCCGACAGCGAGGACGGCCGCCGCTTCCTGGCCGCCACGCCGGCGGCGTTCCCCGTCATTTTCGACCCCGAAGGCAAGCTGCCGCGACTCTACGCGATCAAGGGCATGCCCAGCAGCTTCCTGATCGGCCGCGACGGCCGCGTGCGCAAGCAGCACGCCGGCTTCAATCCAGGCATCCGGCAACAGCTGGAAGCCGACCTGCAATCCGCGCTGGAGGAACAACCATGAAACAAATTTTCGCCGCCCTGCGCCGGCGCATCGCATCGCGGCTGGCGCTGCTTTCCACGGTCCTGCTGGCTGGCTTGCTGAGCGGCTGCGCCGGACCGGCCGTGCAACCCTGGGAGCGCGGCACGCTGGCGCGCACCGAGATGACCTTCAACGGCAACCAGCTGGACAGCAAATTCGCCGAGCACATCTACAGCAGCAAGGAAGCGGCCGCCGGCGGCGCGGGCGTGGGCGGCGGCGGCTGCGGGTGCAACTGATGACGGAAAATGTGATTTCCAAGCCGGCCGCGCTCGGCTCGTCCCTGCTGGCGGCGGCCATGGCGCTGCCGTTGACCCTGACGGCGCCTTTGCCGGCGCAGGCTGAAACCGCGCCCGAGCGCGCCACCATCAGCTACAAATACCTGGACTACCAGGACCGCCAGCCCGACGCCGACCGCATCCGCGTCAAGGCCAGCGCCATCAACATCGTCGTCCCGGTGGCCGGCGTGTGGGCGCTGGGCGCCACGCTGGTGCACGACGCCATCTCCGGCGCCTCGCCGGCCTACCACACGGAACTGCTGACCAATATGCACGACACGCGCCGCGCGGCCGACCTCGAAGCCACGCGCTACTTCGAGCGCGCCAGCGTCACCGTCGGCGCCAGCGTCTCCAGCGAATCGGACTACCTGTCGCGCGCCGGCTCGGTACAGGGCAACCTGTCGAGCGAAGACCAGAACACCACCTGGACCGCCGGACTGTCGTTCAGCAACGACGACATCAACTCCAACAACCGCGTCGCCAAGGGCCAGACCAAGCACATCGGCGCGGCCCTGCTGGGCGTGACGCAGGTGCTGGGCATCAACGACATCGTGCAGCTGAACCTGGGTCGTTCGCTCGGCACCGGCTATTTTTCCGATCCCTACAAGGTGTTCGATGAACGCCCGCGCAGCCGCCGCATCAGCACAGTGATGGGGCGCTGGAATCATCACGTGCCGAGCGTGAAGGGCACGGTGCGGCTGAGCTACCGCTACTACAGCGATTCATGGGACGTGCGCGCCCATACGCTGGGCGCGGAATACGTGCAGCCGCTGCCCGGCGGCTGGACCCTGACCCCGGCGCTGCGCCTGTACACCCAAAGCGCGGCGCACTTTTACGTGGACGCCGAGCCCGGTTCGCCCTTCGTGCCCAGCCCGCCTGCGGACTGGATCTACTACGCGGAGGACCAGCGCCTGTCGGCCTTCGGCGCCGTCACGCTCGGCCTCAAGGTGGCCAAGCAGCTCAACGCCGACTGGCAGGTCGACTTCAAGCTGGAGCACTACGACCAGCGCTCGAACTGGCGGCGTTTCGGCGAGGGCAATCCGGGCCTGCCACGGTTCCAGGCGCGCAGCGTGTTCGCCGGGTTGTCGCGGCAGTTCTGATGGCGGACATGGAAATCCAGCGGCACCCGTTCAGCGCCATGGCCTGCGCCTGCGAAATCGTGATCGCCGCCGATCCGGCGCAGGGTCCGCAGGCGACGGCGGAAGCGGTGGCGGCGGCCATTGCCGAAGTACACCGCATCGAAACCAAGTTCTCGCGCTACCGTGCGGACAGCGTGCTGTCGCGCATCAACGCGGCCGCCGGCGGCAAGGCGGTCGAGTGCGACGCCGAGACCATCTCGCTGCTGGACTACGCGGATACGCTGTTCAACGCCAGCGACGGCCTGTTCGACATCACCGCCGGCGTGCTGCGGCAGGCCTGGGACTTCAAGCGCGCGCAGCTGCCATCCTCCGCCGAACTGGCGCGCGTGTGCGCCCTGATCGGCTGGGAGCGGGTGCAACGCGGCGCCGGCCGCGTGCGGCTGCCGCAGGCCGGCATGGAGCTCGACTTCGGCGGCTTCGGCAAGGAATACGCGGCCGACCGTGCCGGCGCCATGCTGGCCGCCGCCGGCCTGCGCCACGGCTATGTCAGCCTGGGCGGAGACCTGCGCGTGATCGGTCCCAAGCCCGACGGCACGCCGTGGATGATCGGCATCCAGGACCCGCGCCGGCCCGGCGCCATCATCGCCAGCATTCCGGTGACGCAGGGCGGCCTGGCCACCAGTGGCGACTACGAACGGTTTTTCGAGCTGGACGGGCGGCGCTACTGCCACCTGCTGAATCCGCGCAGCGGCCAGCCGGTCAGCCACTGGCGTACCATCAGCGTGGTGGCGCCGCTGGCCGTCATGGCCGGCAACTGCAGCACTATCGCCATGCTGAAGGAAGAGATGGCGCTGGACTTCCTGGAGGCGACCGGCGTAAGCTATCTGGCAATGGATCAGCAGGGCGCCATCCATGTCGCCAAGCCCCGGGCCGAGTGATAATTGAGTAAAAGTTAACGGAGATTCCTGAAGCATGGCGACCATATTCGGCTCGGCGGGCAACGACACCTGGAGGGTGGTTGCGGCCAATTCCTTCACCCTGGACGGCCTGGGCGGCATCGACACGCTCGACCTCGGCACCTCGCTGCGCAGCGACTACACCATCACCCAGGCCAGCGACGGCGCCGTGCTGATCGATACCTTGTCCGGCGCCAGTGCGGCGCTGCACGCCAAGCTGTACAACATCGAAACGCTGGCCTTCAACACCCGTGGCGACATGCTGGACCTGACCAACTACTTCGGCCTGACGGTGGCGGGCGGGGCGGGCGATGACGTGCTGACCGGCGGCAGCGCCGGCGACACCCTGCGCGGCGGCGCCGGCAGCGATCGTTTGGACGGCGGCGCAGGCAACGACCTGCTCGACGGCGGCGCCGGCATTGACATCGCCGTATTCCACGGCAACCGCGCCGACTTCAGCGTGGCCAAAACCGCCACCGGCTACACGGTGACGGCGCTGTCCGGCAACGCCGGCGTGGATACGCTGGTCGATGTCGAACGGCTGGCCTTCAATGATGTGACGGTGGGGCTGGACTTCAACGGCCTCGGCGGACAGGCCTACCGCCTGTACCAGGCGGCCTTCGATCGCACGCCGGACTTGGCCGGCCTCGGCTACTGGCTGTACCAGATGGAGCGCGGCGTCGGCCTGAACCAGGTGGCGCGCGATTTTTCCACCTCGACTGAATTCCAGGACATCTATGGCATCGCGCCCAGCAATGATGAAATCGTTCAGCGGCTGTACATGAATATCCTGCACCGACCCGGCGAGGCGGCCGGCGTGGCGTACTGGAAGGGGATATTGGATGGCGGCCTGGATACCTTGGCCAATGTGCTGGTGAATTTCTCGGAAGGGGCGGAGAATGTCGCCGCCCTGATCGGCGTGGCCGAAGCCGGTTTCGCCTACACGCCTTACGGCGCGGGCTGAACCGGCCCCGGTCGTTCCTGACGCTGCTTAGCGCAGGCCGACGCCGCTGCCGCCGATGGTGGTGCCGTAGTAGTCATGCACCTGGCTGGCCCAGGTCTGGTTGGCCATGTCCGGCCAGTCGTCCTTGTCGAAGCCGGGCGCGTCCTCGATGCGTTCCTTGTCGAGGTTGAGGGTGAAGCGCTTGTTGACGGTGTCCAGCGTCAGGGCTTCCCAAGGCACGGCGAACAGCTTTTCGCCGATGGTCAGCACGCCGCCGTAGGCCATGACCGCGTAGGCGATCTTGCCGGTGTGCATGTCGAGCATGATTTCCTTGATCTCGCCCAGGTGCTCGTTTTTCAGGTTGTGGACGTGGTCGCCAATCAGCGTGTCGGCGCCCATCAGTTCCGGGCCGGGGCCCTTGTGGCCGTTGTCCACATACATGCCATATTGGTCGCGATCTTCGTAGCTCATGATGAATCTCCTCTGATTGGTGAAGTTGCAATTTTGCTCTTTTTGGCCGGCCGGATCTGTACGCTGATGCACATGCGGGGTGAAGAATTGCGCGTTTTAGGGTATAATTTCAATTTCCCGCATGTGCCGTTCGGCACCTTCCGCAATGACCAAATTTGTCTTCGTCACTGGCGGCGTCGTGTCTTCCCTGGGTAAAGGGATCGCCGCTGCCTCTCTCGCCGCGATCCTTGAATCGCGCGGCCTCAAAGTCACCATGCTCAAGCTGGATCCGTACATCAACGTCGATCCGGGCACCATGTCGCCTATGCAACACGGTGAAGTGTTCGTCACCGACGACGGCGCCGAAACCGATCTCGACCTCGGCCACTACGAGCGCTTCATCAGCACCCGCATGAAGAAGGTGAACAACTTCACCACCGGCCAAATCTACGAATCGGTGATCCGCAAGGAACGCCGTGGCGAGTACCTGGGCAAGACCGTGCAGGTCATTCCGCACATCACCAACGAAATCCAGGACTACATCCGTCGCGGCGCCGAAGGCTACGACGTGGCCCTGTGCGAAATCGGCGGCACCGTGGGCGACATCGAATCGCTGCCGTTCCTGGAAGCGGCACGTCAGCTGAGCCTGCGCGCCGGCCGCAAGAACACCGCCTTCGTGCACCTGACCCTGGTGCCGTACATCGCCTCGGCCGGTGAACTGAAGACCAAGCCGACCCAGCACTCGGTACAGAAGCTGCGCGAAATCGGCATCTCGCCGAATGCGCTGCTGTGCCGCGCCGACCGCGCCATCCCGGAAGACGAACGCGCCAAGATCTCGCTGTTCTCGAACATCGAAGAGCAGGCCGTGATCTCCGTGTGGGACGTCGACACCATCTACAAAGTGCCGCAAATGCTGCACGACCAGGGCCTGGACGCCATCATCTGCGAAGCGCTGGACCTGAACCCCGCGCCGGCCGACCTGTCGGTCTGGAGCAAGCTGATCTTCACGCTCGAGCATCCGAAGTCGGAAGTATCGATCGGCATGGTCGGCAAGTACGTCGAGCTGACCGAATCGTACAAGTCGCTGACCGAAGCGCTGCGCCACGCCGGCATCCACAACGAAGCCAAGGTCAACATCGAGTACATCGACTCGGAAGAGATCGAAACCATCGGTTGCGCCTCGCTGGCCAAGTACGACGCCATCCTGGTGCCGGGCGGCTTCGGCAAGCGCGGCGTGGAAGGCAAGATCATGGCGGCCCAGTTCGCCCGTGAGAACAAGATCCCTTACCTCGGCATCTGCCTCGGCATGCAGGTCGCGCTGATCGAATACGCGCGCCACAAGGCCGGCCTGACCAGCGCCAACTCGACCGAGTTCGACCTCGACACCGCCCAGCCGGTCGTCGCCCTGATCGACGAATGGCAAGGCCAGGACGGCAAGGTTGAAAAGCGCGACGAGAACTCCGACCTGGGCGGCACCATGCGCCTGGGCGCGCAGACCTGCGCCATCAAGCCGGGCACGCTGGCGTCGGAAATCTACGGCGCGGTCGTGACCGAGCGTCACCGTCACCGTTACGAAGCCAACAACCACTACCTGCCACGCGTGGAAGCGGCCGGCCTGGTGGTGGCGGCCCGTACCCCGACCGAAGACCTGTGCGAAATCATGGAACTGCCACGCAGCGGCGACAACGCCCACCCATGGTATATGGGCGTGCAGTACCACCCTGAATTCAAATCGACCCCGCGTGACGGCCACCCGCTGTTCACGTCTTACATCAAGGCGGCCCTGGCTCACAAGGCCGCAGGAGAAGCAGCATGAAACTGTGCGGATTCGACGTAGGCCTGGACCAACCGTTCTTCCTGATCTCCGGTAACTGTGTCGTCGAATCGCGCCAGATGGCCTTCGACACCGCCGGCGCGCTGAAAGAGATGACCACCGAGCTGGGCATTCCTTTCATCTTCAAGGCCTCGTTCGACAAGGCCAACCGCTCGTCGGGCACCTCGTATCGCGGCCCCGGCCGCGAGCAGGGCCTGGAGATCCTGGCCGCCGTCAAGCGCGAGCTGAACGTGCCGGTGCTGACCGACGTGCACTCGATCGAAGACATCGAAGTGGCCTCGAAAGTGGTGGACGTGCTGCAGACCCCGGCCTTCCTGTGCCGCCAGACCGACTTCATCGTCGCCTGCGCGCAGTCCGGCCTGCCGGTCAACATCAAGAAGGGCCAGTTCCTGGCCCCGCACGACATGAAGAACGTGATCGACAAGGCCCGCGCCGCCGCCAAGGCAGCCGGCCTGAACGAAGACAACTTCATGGCCTGCGAACGCGGCGCCTCGTTCGGCTACAACAACCTGGTGTCGGACATGCGCTCGCTGGCGATCATGCGCGAAACCGGTTCGCCGGTGGTGTTCGACGCCACCCACTCGGTGCAGCTGCCGGGCGGTAACGGCACTTCCTCGGGCGGCATGCGCGAGATGGTGCCGGTGCTGTCGCGCGCGGCCGTGGCCGTGGGCGTCGACGGCCTGTTCATGGAAACCCATCCCAACCCTGCGGAAGCACTGTCGGACGGCCCCAACGCCGTGCCGCTGGGCCGCATGAAGGACCTGCTGTCGGTTCTGATCGAACTCGACCGCGTCACCAAAAAAGCTGGCTTCCTGGAGAACAGCTTCAACTAAGCAGCCTGCCCGGTGTGGGAAAATTAACAATATTCCCGGCACCGGGTACAATTCCCGTTATCCTTGACCTCGCAACGCGCGTAAAGACGCGGCGCGACTTCGTATCGCCTAACTTTGGAGAATGACATGAGTGCTATTGTTGATATTATCGGCCGTGAAATTATCGATTCGCGCGGCAATCCAACCGTCGAATGCGACGTGCTGCTGGAATCGGGCGTGATGGGCCGTGCGGCCGTGCCGTCGGGCGCGTCGACCGGTTCGCGCGAAGCGATCGAGCTGCGTGACGGCGATCCGAAGCGTTACTTCGGCAAGGGCGTACTGAAAGCCTGCGAAAACATCAACACCGAAATCTCGGAAGCCATCATGGGCCTGGACGCCAATGAACAAGCCTTCCTGGACCGCACTCTGATCGACCTGGACGGCACCGAAAACAAGGCACGCCTGGGCGCCAACGCCATGCTGGCGGTGTCGATGGCCGTGGCCAAGGCCGCCGCTGAAGAAGCCGGCCTGCCGCTGTACCGCTACTTCGGCGGTTCGGGCGCGATGCAACTGCCAGTGCCGATGATGAACGTGATCAACGGCGGCGCGCACGCCGACAACAATCTGGACATCCAGGAATTCATGATCATTCCAGTCGGCGCACCGTCGTTCAAGGAAGCCGTGCGTTACGGCGCGGAAGTGTTCCACACCCTGAAGAAGATCCTGCACAAGAAGGGCCTGAACACCAACGTCGGCGACGAAGGCGGCTTCGCCCCATCGCTGGCCAACCACGAAGAAGCGATCAAGCTGATCATCGAAGCGATCGAACAGGCCGGCTACGAGCCAGGCACCCAGATCGCCATCGGCCTCGATTGCGCGGCGTCGGAATTCTACAAAGACGGTAAATACGAACTGGAAGGCGAAGGCCTGTCGCTGACTGCGACCGAGTTCACCAACCTGCTGGCGACCTGGTGCGACAAGTACCCGATCATCTCGATCGAAGACGCGATGCACGAAGGCGACTGGGACGGCTGGGCCATCCTGACCAAGGAACTGGGCCAGAAGGTTCAGCTGGTGGGCGACGATCTGTACGTCACCAACACCAAGATCCTGAAAGAAGGCATCCAGAAGGGCATCGCCAACTCGATCCTGATCAAGATCAACCAGATCGGCACCCTGACCGAGACCTTCGCCGCCATCGAAATGGCCAAGCGCGCCGGCTACACCGCCGTGATCTCGCACCGTTCGGGCGAAACCGAAGACTCGACCATCGCCGATATCGCGGTTGGCCTGAACGCCCTGCAGATCAAGACCGGCTCGATGTCGCGTTCGGACCGCATGGCGAAATACAACCAGCTGCTGCGTATCGAAGAAGATCTGGGCGATATCGCTTCCTACCCAGGCCGCGATGCGTTCTACAACTTGAAGTAATCCTGGGGTAACCTAGAAGAGGCCGGTTGATTCAACCGGCCTTTTTTTATGGCTGCGGCGCCAGGAAGCCGAATAGCATCTGCTGCGCTTGCTGCTTGTGCTCGCGCTGCCAGGCCGGGTCGAGCAGGTCGCGCTGGAAAATACGCGACAGGGTGTAGGCGTTGGACTTGTGAAAGTAGGCCATGCTCACCATCGCCACGTACAGGTGCAGCGCATCGATGCCTTTGCGGAACTGGCCGGCTTTCACACCGCGTTTCAGCAGCTGGTCCAGCAGCGTAATCACCGGCGAAGCGCGCTCCGGGATATGGGTCGACTGCTCCATGAAGCGGGCGCGGTTCAAGTTTTCCCAGGACAGCAAACTCATCAACTCCGGGTGCGCCGCAAAGTGGCCGTGGATGAAATCGAAGATCGCCCGCATGCCCTCCAGCGGCGAATCGCGCTCGAAGTCGAATTGCAGGCTCAGTTCATCCGCGCGCAGGCTGTCCAGCACCTGCTCCAGCACCGCCACGTACAAGGCTTCCTTGTTGCCGAAGTAGTGGTAAATCATGCGGATATTCGAGCGGGCATTGCGCGCGATAGTGTCGGTGCGGGCGCCGCTGTAGCCCTTGTCCGCGAACTCGGTAATCGCGGCTTGCAGGATGCGCTCGCGCGAGCCGGGCGCGCTGTCTGCTTCGGTATTTTTTTCGGTCATCGTGGTCAAGCTCTCCGGTAGGGCTGGGTCAGTGCCTTGGGTGCGGTCTGGCGGCCGATGAAACCGGCCACGGCCAACAACGCCAGCACGTAAGGCAACATGATAAGCAGTGCGCTCGGCACCGTCACGCCTATTGTGGGCAGGAAGAATTGCAGCGCGCTGGCGGCGCCGAACAGCAGGCAGGCCAGCAGCATGCGTCCCGGCTTCCAGTTGCCGAAGATGATGGCGGCAATCGCCAGATAGCCGGCACCGCCGGTCATGCCTTCGGTGAAAGTGTGGATGTCGCCGATCGAAATAAAGCTGCCGGCCAGCGCCGCCATTACGCCGCTGAACAGCACGGCGCGGTAGCGCAGCCGCGTCACCGCCATGCCGGCCTTGTCGACCGCGCCCGGCTCGGCGCCGCAAGCGTGCAGGGCCAGGCCGAGCGCGCTGTGGCGCAGGGCCCAAGCCACCGCCGCCAGCACCGCCAGGCCCAGATACAGCAGCCACACCTGTTCAAACACGGCATGACCGATCAGCGGCAAGTCGCGCAGGCCGGGCGGCGTCCAGCTGGCCAGCGCCGGGATGGCGGCGGCGGAACGGCTGCCGAACATTTCGCGGTAGGCCAGCGTGGTGCCGCCCAGCGCCAGGATATTGATGCCGATGCCGGTAACAATCTGGTTGGCGCCCAGCGTGATGCTGAGCCAGCCTTGCAGCAGCGCAAGCGGCAGTACCGCCAGCACGGCGATCAGCAGTCCCAGTAGTGGATCGCCGCTGAAGTAGGACCCGGCAGCGGCGGCAAAGGCGCCGGTTAGCATCATGCCTTCCAGGCTCATGTTCAATACCCCGGCGCGCTGGCTGGCCAGTTCGCCGGTGGCACCCAGCAGCAGCGGGGCGGCAAAGCGGATCGACGATCCGACAAAGACTGCGGTGGTTTCCCAGCTCATGCGCGTGCTCCTTGCGCCTGGCGATGGGCCGCCGCAGCGACCATCAGGATAATCACACCTTGCACGACCAGCACCAGTGCTGATGGCACGGCCGCCACCATTTCCATGGTGATGCCACCCGAACGCAGGAAGCCGAACAGCAGCGCACCGGCAAACACGCCGCTGACCGAGCCGCGCGCCAGCAAGCCGACCACCAGGCCGTCGAAGCCGTAGCCGGACGAGAAGCCGGCTTTCAGCACATACTGTTCGCTTTGCAGCATGATGGCGCCGGCCAAGCCGGAGAGCGCGCCGGCCAGCAGCATGGCACCGATCATGGTGGACACAATCGGCATGCCGGCGCGGCGCGCGGCTACGGGGTTCAGGCCAACAGCGCGCAGATGTATGCCGAACAGCGATCGCGCCAGCACGGCCGACACCAGCACGCCCAGCAGCACGGCCAGCGGCAGGCCGAGGTGCAGCGGCATGGAATCGTCACCGAAGAACCACGGCAGGTGCGTGCTGAGCGGGATCTCCGACGATTCCGGCAGCGTGCCGGCATTCGTCATTGGCTGGCGCAGCAGGTGTTCCGATTGCACGCTCCAGTACAGCAGCCAGACGCCGATGAAGGACAACATCAGCGTGCTGATCACTTCATTGGCGCCGGCCGTGGCCTTCAGCACGCCGGCGATGCCGCCCCAGCAGCCGCCGGCCAGCGCGCCTGCCAGCAGCGGCAGTACAAACGGCAGGCCGAACGGCAATTCCTGCACGCCGCCATACAGCGCCACGGCAGTGGCGGCCATGCCGCCGACTGCAATCTGGCCCTCGCCGCCGACATTGGTGAGGCGCGCGCGGTCAGCCAGCACGAAGCCGGTACCGATCAGGGCCAGCACCAGCGCGCGGTTGATCGAGGCGGCAAAGGCATACGGCGAACCGGCGGCGCCGTCGAGGAAAGCGGCCAGCGCTTCCGCCACTGGCGTGCCGGTCAGCGCCACCAGGATCACGCCCAGCAGCAGCGCAGCCGCCACCGCGCCCACGGGCGCCAGCGCGGCGCGGTAATCGATTTTCATAGTCGTCAGCATTCTTGTCCCGCCATCATTGCGCCTATGCGCTCGCGTTGATCCTGGCTGGCCGGGCAGGTGCCTGTGATGCGCCCCCGGTACAGCACCACGATACGGTCTGCCACGGCCAGCAGATCGTCCAATTCGGAAGACATCAGTAGCACCGCCACCCCACGGTCGCGCGCCGCGCGGATGTGGCCGTACACCGCCTCCACTGCGCCGACATCCAGTCCGCGCGTCGGTTGCGCCGCCACCAGCAGCGCCAGGTTGGGCAGCGTCAGCTCGCGTGCCAGCACGGCTTTCTGCTGGTTGCCGCCGGACAGGCCGCTAAAGGTCACGTCCTCGCTGGCGGCGCGTACATCGAAGCGCTGCATTAGCGCGCGCGCGGCGGTGCGCATGGCCTTGCGGTCGATGCGGCCCCAGCGCGTGAACTGCTGGTAGCGGTTGAGGAAAATATTGTCGGCCACGCTCAGGCCGGTAATGCAGCCGACGCTGTGCCGGTCTTCCGGCACGATGCCAACGCCGGCCGCCGTGATTTGCTTCGGCGTCGATCCGGACAGCAACTGGCGTTTCACATAAAAGCGGCCGGCCGAACTGGCTTGCATGCCGGCCAGCACCGCCGCCAGCTCGCCCTGGCCATTGCCTTCCACGCCGGCCACGCCGACGATCTCACCCCGGTTGAGTACCAGCGTGAAGTTGTCCAGCCGCTTGCGGCCATGCGCGTCTTCGACGCTGAGGCCGTCGATTTGCAGTACCTCGTCGGCCAGCGTGGCGCGCGGCCGCTCCAGCGCCTGCAGGGCAGGCGTGGCGCCGCTGCTATCGCGGCCTATCATGGCGCGCACCAGCCGTTCGATGTCGTCGGCCGGGCGGGCCGAGGTGGCGGCGATACGGCCGCCGCGCAGCACGGTGGCGCGGTCGGCCACCTGGCGGATTTCGGCCAGCTTGTGCGTCACCAGCACCACGCTGCAACCTTGCTGGGCGACGCGGCGGCAGACTTGTAGCAGGGCGGCGATTTCATCCGGCAGCAGCACGGCGGTCGGCTCGTCCAGCACCAGCAGGCGCGGCGCGCGCATCAGGCATTTGACGATTTCTACCCGCTGCCGCTGGCCCACTGACAAATCCGCAATGCGCGCCCATGGATCCAGTTCCAGGCCGTATTGCGCGGCCAACTGGTTCAGCTGTTCCGCAGCGTCCTTGCGCTTCAGCACACCGCGCGCCTGGCCCAGCATCAGGTTATCGACCACGCTCAGGTCATCGACCAGGCTGAAGTGCTGGTGCACCATGGCGATGCCGTGCTGTAGCGCATCGGCCGGGCGGCGCGGCTGATAGGGCTGGCCGTCGATTTCCATGGCGCCGTCGTCCGCCGCGTGCACGCCGAAGATCAGGTTGCACAAGGTGGACTTACCGGCACCGTTTTCGCCCAGCAGGCAATGGATCTCGCCCGGCGCCACCTCCAGCGCCACGTCGTGCAGCACGGTGACGGCGCCGAAACTTTTGCGCATGCCAGACAGCCGCAGCCGCGCCGGCACGACCGGGGCGGGCGCGATGGCTTGAAGAGCAGCTGCCATCATCAACCCTCCAGAATCTTGATCTTGCCGTTCAGGATGTCCTGCTTGATCTGGTTCAGTTTGTTGACCATGGCTGGCGTGGCGCCGCAGGCTTTCATATCGGCCGCCTCCGGACCCATGGCCAGGCCGAACGGTTTGTAGCCGGCCGTCCAGCTGCCGTTGACCACCTGACTGATGGCGTAGCGCGCCTGGTAGCCGATGCCGGTGACGCTGTAGGCGAGGTAGAGCGGATCGGTGCCGCAGCGGTCCGTGTAGCTGCCGATCATGTGGGTGTGCTTTTCCGTGGCGGCCTGCTCCATGCCGCGCGAGCCGAGGTTCAGGATGTGGTAATGCACGTCAGCGCCCTGGGCGATTGCCGCCAGCGTGGCTTCCTTGGCCTTGGTGACGTTATCGAAGTCGCCGGTGTAGTTGCTGATGTATTTGACCTTTGGATTGATGTAGCGGGCGCCGTTGCCGAACTCGGTGCCGGCGTTGACGATCGACGGCAGCTCCATGCCGCCGATGTAGCTGACCACGCCGGTCTTGGACAGCATGGCCGCAGCGGCGCCGGCCACGAAGGCGATCTGCGCCTGCTTGACGTCGTAGCCTGCCACGTTCGGCGCCGACAGTCCCTCATTGCCGCCGACGATAGAGAACTTTTTCTTGGGGAAGCGCTTGGCGATCTTGTACACGGCAGCCTGGGTCTGACCGCCGATGCCGATCACCAGATCGTTCTTGGCGGCGAGGTTGGTCAGCGCCTGTTCCATGTCGGCGTAGTTGATGTTCTCGATAAGCTGCAGCTGGATCTTGTCGCCGAATTCTCTCTGCGCGGCGCTGAGGCCGTCGTAACCGGATTCCATCCAGCCCTTGTCGGAGCGCGAACCCGGCAGCAGTACGCCGACCTTGAGCGGGGCGGCCGCAGCGGCGATGGCGGGCGGGAAGATGGCACTGATACAGACAGCGGCCACGGTCTTGACGGTGAATTGCTTGCGATTCATCTGGCACTCCTTTTGCTAGTTGTAAGGGGTAAGTAAGTTTTTACTTCCCTTCGATCCTTAGCAATTTCGATGCCATCAACAGGAGAGCAGCATGAACAACAGTGACGGTTTTTTGGGCGTCAGCGTCAACCACGGCTGGCTGGCCAGTGCGCAGCTAGTCGATATGGCGGTGCCAACGCCAGCGCCGCAGCCGCTGCGGATTGAATCCGCGCCGCAGTCGGTGATCTTGAACCTGCGCCAGACCGCCATCATCGTGATCGACATGCAGAACGACTTTTGCACCAAAGAGGGCTGGGTTGACCAGATTGGCGGCGACCCGACGCCCAATCGTGGGCCAATTGCACCATTGCAGTGCCTGCTGCCGGAATTGCGCCAGGCCGGTGTGCCGGTGATCTGGCTGAACTGGGGCAACCGCCCCGACCTCGCCAATATGCCGCCTAACCAGCTGCACTTATATAAGCCGACCGGGCAGGGCATTGGCCTTGGCGATCCGCTGGCCAGCAGCGGCGCGCCGGTGTTGCAGAAGGATAGCTGGGCGGCGGCCATCGTCGATGAACTGCAGCCGGAGGCCAGCGACATCCTGGTCGACAAGCACCGCATCAGCGGTTTTTGGGATACGCCGCTGGACAGCATCCTGCGCAACCTCGGCATCAAGACGATTCTGTTTGCCGGCGTGAATACCGACCAGTGCGTGCTGCATACGCTAAGCGACGCCAATTTCCTCGGCTATGGCTGCGTGCTGGTGGAGGACTGCTGCGCCACCACCTCGCCGGCCTTCTGTGCCGAGGCGGCGGTGTGGAACGTCAAGAAATGCTTCGGCTTCGTCACCGACTCGCAGCGCGTGCGCGCCGCGCTGGCAGACCTGCGATGAGTAAAGACGACTACGGCGCTTATGTGCCGGGAACTTTTTGCGGCGTGGCGCCGCTGGCTGGCGGCGCGCTCGATGGCCTGCGCTTCGCGGTCAAGGATTTGATCGACGTGGCTGGCTACGTCACGGGCGGCGGCAATCCGGATTGGGCACGTGGACGGGCGCCGGCAGCGCGTCATGCGCCGGCGGTGCGGCAACTGCTGGCGGCTGGCGCTTCCGTGCACGGCAAGACCATCAGCGACGAACTGGCGTTCAGCCTGGAAGGGGAGAACTGGCATTACGGCACGCCGCGCAATCCGCGCTGCCCGGACAGCCTGCCGGGCGGCTCGTCCAGCGGATCGGCGGTAGCGGTGGCGGCCGGCCTGGCCGACTTTGCGCTCGGCACCGACACCGGCGGCTCGGTACGCGTGCCTGCGGCGTTCTGCGGCGTGTACGGCATGCGCCCCAGCCATGGTCGCCTGCCGCTGCACGGCGTGCTGCCGTTCGCGCCCGGCTACGACACAATCGGCTGGTTCGCCCGCAGCGCCGACATGTTGGCGCGGGTGGGCGCGGTGCTGCTCGGCGACGACGCCATCGCCGTCGCTGGCGCCCCGCGCCTGCTGCTGTTGGAAGACGTGTTTGCCATGTGCGAGCCCGCCCTGGATGCTCATCTGCGGCAGGTCGCGCAAGCGCTGGTCCCGGCCGCGTCGCTGACCATCTTCGACGGCCATCCGCAAGACTGGCTGCAAAGCTACCAGGTGCTGCAAGGCGCGCAGATCAAGCAATCGCTGGGCGACTGGCTGATGCGCGCACGCCCGCAATTTGGCCCCGCCATCGCTCCCCGCTTCGACAGCGTGCTGGCGCTGCACGACGAACAGGCGCTGGAACAGCTGGCTCACCGCACCGCCATGCGCCGCATTCTGAAACAACTGCTGCAACCCGGCGTGGTGCTGGTGCTGCCCACCACCCCCACCACTGCGCTGGCGCTGAACGCCAGCGCCGAGTCGCGCAACGCCTTCTACGCGGCCGTACTGGCCATCAACGCCATTGCCGGCCACGCCGGCCTGCCACAGCTCACCATTCCCGCCGGCGAGGTGAATGGCAAACCCGCCGGCCTGTCCTTCATCACGATGCGCGGCGCCGACCGCTGGCTGCTGCACCATGCGCAGCAGTGGAGCGCCGTCATCGACCATCAACATCTGGAGACCGCATGACCGCATTTCCCATCAACGATACCGTCGGCGCATGGGTGCCGCATGGCCGCTTCGTGATTCCCGGCGCCGGCAGCGGGCCGCTGGCAGGCCTCAGCTTTGCCGTCAAAGACGTGTTCGACGTGGCCGGCTACGCGACCGGCGCCGGCAATCCCACCTGGCTGGCAAGCCACGCCATTCCCGAGCGCAGCAGCCCGATGGTGGAGCAACTGCTGGCCGCCGGCGCCACGCTGGTCGGCAAAACCCTGACCGACGAACTGGCCTACAGCATCCACGGCGACAATGTCCACTACGGCACGCCGCTGAATGTGCGTGCGCCCGGCCGCGTGCCGGGCGGCTCCTCCAGCGGCTCGGCGGCGGCGGTCGCGGCGGGCCTATGTGACTTCGCGCTGGCCACCGATACTGGCGGCTCGACCCGCGTCCCGGCCAGCTATTGCGGCCTGTGGGGGCTGCGCACCACGCACGATGCGCTGCCACGTACTGCGATGGTACCGCTGCATCCGGGCTTCGACACACCAACCTGGCTGGCGTGCGATGGCGCCACCTTCGGCCGCGTCGCCGAAGTGCTGCTGGCAGGGCAGGCCAGCGCCAAGTTTAGTCGCGTGCTGATGCTGGACGACGCATTGGCGCAGGCCGACGCCGTCTTCCATTCGCTGGCGGAACAGATCTACGCCGCGCTGGCGCAGAGCATGCCTGCGCAGCGCACCCGTGCAGCAGCATCGCCGCAACAGATGCCGACGCAGCACGCCAACGTCGCCGCGCAGGCGCTGGAACACTGGCGCGAAATTTATGTCGCATTGGCCGCGCATGAGGCGTGGCAAGTGCATGGCGAGTGGATCACCGCCGCCAGTCCGCGCTTTGGCGCCGCCATCGCCGGCCGCTGGGAATTGGCGCGCCAGGCTGGCACGCGCAACGACGTCGACGCTGCGCGCGCCAGCCAGGCCAGCATCCGTGCCGAAGTGCGCGCCTTGCTGGGCAACGATGCGGTGGCGGTGCTGCCCTCGGCTGCCAGCGTGGCGCCGCTGCTGGACGCGCCGGAGGCCGAGATCGACGAAGTGCGCCGCCGCACCCTGCGCATCACTTGCATCGCCGGCCTGGCCGGCCTGCCGCAAGTGAGCATTCCCGGCTGGACGGCAGACGGCCTGCCGATCGGCATTTCGCTGCTCGGCCCGGCCGGCAGCGACCGCGCGCTGGTACAGTTAGCCATGAGCCTGGCCCACCTTACCCACCCACAGGACTGATATGGAACACCTCATTAATCTGCCTGAGACCGTGGCCGAAGTCACGGCCGCTTTCCGCCGCTACGAAGCCGCCCTGTCCGGCAACGACCTTGCCGTGCTCGACGAATTATTCTGGAACGCGCCGCACACCATCCGTTACGGCGTCGGCGAAAACCTGCATGGCTACGCCGAGATCCAGGCCTACCGCGCGCGCCGCCCTTCAGCCGGGCTGGAGCGCGACTTGCACCATACCGTCATCACCACTTACGGCCGCGACTACGCTACCGCCAATACCGAATTCACGCGTGCCGGCAGCAGCGCCATCGGCCGCCAGAGCCACACCTGGCTGCGCATGCCGGCGGGCTGGCGCATCGTTGCCGCCCACGTTTCCCTGCTGGAGGTGGACCATGCTGCGTAGCCGTACCTGCATCGGCGGCATGGTCAGCGCGCCGCATCATCTCGCGGCCCAGGCCGGCAGCACCATCCTGCGCGAAGGCGGCAATGCGATCGAAGCCATGCTGGCCGCCGCCGCTGCCATTGCCGTGGTCTACCCGCACATGAACGGCATTGGCGGCGACGGCTTCTGGCTGATCAGCCAGCCGGGCCGCGAGCCGGTGGCGATCCGCGCCTGCGGCGGCGCCGCTGGTCTGGCCGACAGCCATTTCTACGCTGAGCGAGGCGACGCCGCCATTCCCACGCGCGGCCCGCGCGCCGCGCTGACCGTGGCTGGCGCCATCGGCGGCTGGAGCGAAGCGCTGCGGTATGCCGAGGCGGCCGGCGGCCGCATGCCGCTGTCACGGCTGCTACAGGACGCGATCCGCCACGCCAGCGATGGCGTGCCGGTCACGCCGTCGCAAGTGGAACTGACCGCCGCCAAATGGCAGGAATTGTCGCCGCAGCCCGGCTTCGCCGAGACCTACGCGCCGGACGGCCCGCCTGCGCTGCACACGCTGCTACGCCAGCCGGCGCTGGCGGCCACGCTGGCGCGGCTGGCCGAGGCCGGACTGGACGACTACTATCGCGGCGACGTGGCGCGTACGCTGGCGGCGGGACTGGAACAGCTAGGCAGCCCGTTGCGGCTGGCCGATCTGGAAGCCTATCGCGCCCGCAGCGTGATCCCGCTCAGTGTGCAGCTGGGCGTGGGGCGCGTCTACAACCTGCCGCCGCCGACTCAGGGCGTGTCTGCGCTGATGATACTGGGTTTGTTCGAGCGCCTGCGCGCGGCCCGGCAAGACATGCAGGCCGACAGTCATGCCCATCTGCACGCGCTGGTGGAAGCCACCAAACGCGCCTTCCTGCTGCGTAACGCCCACGTCGGCGACCCGGCGCACATGCCGTTCGACGCCCAGGACTGGCTGCAGGAGCCGGTGCTGGCGCGCGAGGCGGCCGCCATCGATGCCGCAAGCGCCGCGCAATGGCCGCATCCGGCCAAGCCTGGCGACACCATCTGGATGGGCGCGGCCGACCGCCATGGCACGGTGGTCAGTTACATCCAGAGCATTTTCTGGGAATTCGGCAGCGGCGTGGTGGTGCCTGGCACCGGCGTGGTGTGGCAGAACCGAGGCGCCAGCTTCACACTGGAAGATGGCCCCAACCGCCTGCTGCCGGGCAGGCTGCCGTTCCACACCCTCAATCCGGCGCTGGCGCGGCTGAAAGACGGCCGTACCATCGCCTACGGCACCATGGGCGGCGAAGGGCAGCCGCAGACCCAAGCCGCGGTGTTCAGCCGCCATGTGCTGTTCGGCCAGGACATGCAGGCGGCGCTCAACGCGCCGCGCTGGCTGCTGGGCCGGACCTGGGGGGCTGCCTCGACCAATCTCAAGCTGGAAAACCGTTTCCCGCCGGCGCTGGTCGAACAGCTGGTGCGGACCGGCCACGAGGTGGAGTTGGTAGACGCCTACAGCGACATGATGGGGCATGCCGGCGCGGTAGCCCATCACGCCAGCGGGCTGATCGAGGCAGCCACCGATCCGCGCGCCGATGGCGTCTGTGCCGGATTCTGAGAAAAGCGGCGGCGGCGTTATATAATTGCGGATCATTTTGTCCGTCCCCGTCTATGCGTCTGATTACTCTTGCTTTGGCGTTTTTGTTGCTGCTGATCCAGTACCCGTTGTGGCTGGGGAAGGGCGGCTGGCTGCGCGTGAAGGATTTCGAGGCGCAGGTGGAGCAGGCGCACAAGAAGAACGCGGAGCTGTTGGCCCGCAACGCCAAGCTCGACTCCGAAGTGCGCGACCTCAAGGACGGCACCGGCGCGGTCGAAGAGCGTGCCCGCTACGAGCTCAGCATGCTCAAGCAAAACGAGATTTTCGTCCAAATCGTCGGCAAGGGACAAGCTGCCGCCCTTGCACCGCTGGCCCCCAAGCCGGCCGAACCTCCCCAACACTGAGACCCATGATGACGCTGCGCGCTGGCATATTCACGATGTTGCTCGCTGCCGCCACTGCCGTGCCTGTGCAGGCCGGCACGTGCATTCCCGTGCGCGTCGGCTATATGGACCAGAATCGTCCGCCGTACTGGCTGGGCGAGGGCGACAAGGTGCCCGATCCGCCCGGCGCGGCCGTCGACCTGATTCATGACGCCGTGGTCGGCGCCGGCTTCGGCTGCGCACCGATCTGGGTGCGGCTGCCGGTGGCGCGCCTCAAGCTGGCGTTGGCCAATGGCGACATCGACCTGGCGCCGCTGGGCGAACTGAGTTTTTATCCGGCCGAGATCGCCCTGCCGCGCGACAAGGCCGGCAATATCGATCTCGAACGCGCCCTGCACAACCAGGTGCTGGTGCTGGTGCGGGCCGGCGACAAGCTGCCCGCGAGCACCAATCCCATGCAATTCTTCAAAGGCAAAATACTGGGCATCCCGCAAGGCAACGGCTATGCCACGCGCCTGCGCGAAGCAGGCCTGACGCTGGACGAGGGCGGCCGCGACCTCGAGCGCAACATCGAAAAGCTCAAGCTGGGCCGGGTCGACGGCGTGGTGGTGGCGGCGGTGGCGCCCAAGCATCTGCAGCAGACGCTGGACAAGCACAAGGGCACCGTGGTGCAGTTGCAGCAGCCGCTGCTGAACATCCGCGTCTGGCTCGCCTTCAACGACAATTTCTACCGCGCCCACACGCCGCAAAGCGAAGCGCTGTGGACCTGGCTGGACAAGAACCGTAGCCGCCTCGGCTACGTCATGCAAAAATACCGTAAAACCGACTAAGGCCTCCATGCTGCATCACATCTCCTTCGGCGTGCGCGACCTCGCCCTGTCCGGCGTCTTCTACGACGCGGTGCTTGGCGCACTCGGTTATCGCCGCGTGTTCGAGGACGACACCGCCATCGGCTACGGCGTGGAAGACGATAAAGACCTGCTGTGCCTGAAACTGCGTCCCGAGGCCTCGGCGCCGGGCGACGGTTTCCACCTGGCCCTCAGGGCGCCATCGCGCGCGGCGGCCGCTGCCTTCCACGCCGCCGGCTTGCGCGCCGGCGGCGCCGACAACGGCGAACCGGGCCTGCGCGAAGACTACGGCGACCATTACTACGCGGCCTTCCTGGTGGACCCGGATGGCCATCGCATCGAAGCCGTGATCAACGGCCCAACCGAAGGATGCTGCTAACCATGAAACTCGAACACATCAATGCGATCAGTCTTTTCGTTGAAGACCTGCCTGCCGCCAAGGCGTTTTATGTGGATGTGTTTGGTGTGCAGGTGGTGTACGAGGACGCCAACTGTGCGGTGGTCAAATTCGGCGAGGTGCTGATCAACCTGCTGGAAGTGGCGCACGCACCAACCATCATAGCGCCTGGCGCGGTGGCGCCGCCGGAGGCGGGTTCTCGCTTCCAGTTCAGCATCTGGGTGGAGGACGTGGAAGCGGTCTGCGCGCAGCTGATACAGCGCGGCGTGACGCTGCTGCAAGGTCCGCTCGACCGCCCGTGGGGCATGCGCACCGCCAACTTCGTCGACCCTGCCGGGCACAGTTGGGAAGTGGCGCAGAAAATCGGCTGAGAAGGATAGAATGCGATTCCGTCTTTGATAGTCCGAGCATCGTTTGAAAGCACTGTTTCTTGTTCTGATGTTGGCCGCTACGCTCGCGCAAGCCGCCGAACCGGCGCTATCCGCAGCCGATACCCTGAACGCGGCGCAACGCGTCCGGCCTGTTCTTCCCAAGTCCAGCGGTCCCAACGTGCTGCGCGCGCAAGTATTGCTGGACCGCGCGCATTTCTCGCCAGGTGAAATGGACGCGGCCTACGGCAGCACCATGCGCCAGGCCATACGCGGCTTCCAGAAACTGCGCCAGCTGCCGGCGACCGGCAACATCGATGCGGCCACATGGCAGCAACTGGAGCAGGACCAGGCGCCGGTGCTGACGGTCTACACGCTGACCGCGCAGGATGTGGCCGGTCCCTACAAGCCGGTGCCGGCCGACATGGCGGGCAAGGCCAAGCTGCCGGCGCTGGGTTACGCCAGCCTGCTTGAAGCGCTGGGCGAGCGTTTTCACTGCAGTCCAGAACTGCTGCGCCGCCTCAATCCAGGCAAGACCATGAAGCGCGCCGGCGAGCAATTGCTGGTGCCTAACGTGGCGCTCGCCAAGCCGCTGCCGAAGGCGACCTCGGCGCTGATCGATGCAAAAGAGGGCACGTTGACGCTGCTGGATGCGGACGGCACGCCGTTCGCGCAATTCCCCGCCAGCACGGGCAGCAAACACGATCCGCTGCCGGAAGGCCGCTGGCAGGTGCGCGGCGTCGCCACCAATCCCGAATACCGCTACAACCCGAAACTGTTCTGGGATGCCAAGGCCAACGACAGCAAGGCGCGCATCGCCGCCGGCCCGAACAATCCGGTCGGCCTGGCGTGGCTGGACCTGAGCATCGAGCACTACGGCATCCACGGCACGCCGGAGCCGGGAAAAATCGGCAAAACCCAGTCCCACGGCTGCGTAAGGCTGACGAATTGGGACGTGATGCAGGTGGTGCGCTCGCTCGGGCGCGGCGCTACCGTCTTGATGCAGTCTTCGTGACATTTCAATAGATTCCCACACGGAAATATTTTGTAGAATCGGTCCATGCCGAAACTACTCACCTTCATGTTGTGCACGTTGCCGCTGCTGGCCCAGGCCCAGATCTACAAATGGGTCGATGCCAAGGGCGTGGTGCACTACAGCGACAACAAGTTCGCCGCCGGCGATATGCCGGTCACGGAAATTCGTCCGAACGGTGCGCCGTCGCCGGTGCTGCCGGCCGGCGTGACGTGGCAGGAGCGAGACGCCGAGTTCCGCCGCAAGCAGCAGCACAAGCTGATGGCGCCGTCCTACCGTCCGCGCGCACTGCAAGCCTCGAACTGCGTACCCGCCGCCGGCGCTTCTGTTTGCCGCTAGAATAGGACAGGCACACAGAACAAGGGACGGCATGTGAAAACCATAGGACTGATAGGCGGCATGAGCTGGGAATCGACGGTGCCTTACTACCGTCAGGTCAATGAAACCATCAAGGAAGAACTGGGCGGCCTGCATTCGGCCAAGGTGGTGCTGGTGAGCGTGGACTTTCACGAAGTCGAACGCCTGCAGCATGCCGGTGACTGGGATGCGGCCGGTGTGATGATGGCCGACGCGGCGCGCGCGTTGCAGGCCGCCGGCGCCGACTTCGTCGTGCTGTGCACGAACACCATGCACAAGGTGGCGCCGGCCATCGAAGCGGCGGTGCGCATACCGCTGTTCCACATCGCCGATCCCACCGCCACGGAAATCAAGCGTGCCGGCTTGCGCAAGATCGGCCTGCTGGGCACGCGCTTCACCATGGAGCAGGCGTTCTACAAGGACCGCCTGCGCGAGCTGCACGGCCTCGACGTGATCGTTCCCGAGCAGGCCGACCGCGACACCGTCCACCGCATCATCTACGACGAGCTATGCCTCGGCCGCATCGTCGACGGCTCGCGCGAGGAATACCGGCGCATCATCGCCGGCCTGGTCGAACAGGGCGCGCAAGCCATCATCCTCGGCTGCACCGAAATCTCCTTGCTGGTGAACCAGCAGGACTCGGCCGTGCCGCTGTTCGACACCACCGCCATCCACGCCCGCAGCGCGGCCCTTTGGGCGCTGGCGTAATGCCGGTAAAATGAACGGCCCAACCTGATGGAGAGAACATGAAACTGATCGGCATGCTGGATTCACCTTACGTCCGCCGCGTGGCGGTGTCGCTGCAGTTGCTTGACGTGCAGTTCGAGCACCAGTCGCTGTCGGTGTTCAGCACCTACGACCGGTTCCGCCAGATCAACCCGGTGGTCAAGGCGCCGACGCTGGTGGACGACGACGGCGCGGTGCTGATGGACTCGACTTTGATCCTGCAATACGCCGAAGCGCTGGCGCGGCCGTCCACGCGCCGCACGCCGACCATGCCGACCGAGCTGTTCCGCTCGCAGCGCCTGCTGGGCCTGGCGCTGGCGGCCTGCGACAAGGCGGTGCAGATCGTCTACGAGCGCCGCGTGCGTCCGGCCGAGAAGTTGCACCAGCCGTGGGTGGACCGCGTCAGCCAGCAACTGCTGGCCGCGCTCGACATGCTGGAAGCCGAGCAGATCAAGCAGCCGCTGGAGGTCGCCAGCGACACCATCGCGCCGCCGGGCGTGATGATCGCCATCACCTGGCACTTCATCCAGCAGATGCTGCCGGACGTGGTGGCCGCCGCCAACTACCCGGCGCTGGCCGACTACTCGCGCCAGGCTGAAGCGCTGCCCGAATTCAAGGCCGCGCCGCACGGCGACGGCACCTACAAAGCTTGAACGGAACCACGATGCCTGTTTCTTCCTACCTGAACACCTCGCCGCAACTGGGCGAGGGCCTGTACCTGCATCCATCGGCGCAAGTGATCGGCGACGTCACCGTCGGCCGTGATTGCTCGATCTGGTGCAACACCGTGCTGCGTGGCGACGTCAACCGCATCGTCATCGGCAACTGCACCAATGTGCAGGACTTCGCCATGGGCCACGTCTCGCACAAGAACGACAAGAAGCCCGAAGGCTCGCCGCTGATCATCGGCGACTACGTCACCATCGGCCACCAGGCCATGCTGCACGGCTGCACCATCGGCAATGAAGTGTTGATCGGCATGGCTGCCATCATCATGGACGACGTGGTGGTGCAGGACCAGGTGATGGTCGGCGCCGGCAGCCTGGTCTCGCCGGGCAAGGTGCTGGAGAGCGGCCACCTGTACGTCGGCCGCCCGGCGGTGAAGGTGAGGGCGCTCACGCCCGAGGAAATCGTCTACCTCAAGTATTCCGCAGAGCACTACGTGCGCGTGAAGAACAACTACCTCGCGGGGTGATGTAGCGTCTTTACCAATCTTGACCTCATTATCTCTTGTAAATGAGAATCATTATTGTTAAGATGCGTTTTTGCCAGCGATCGTCCGTCCGAGAGCCAGCCGTTTAAACACTACTCTCTCTTGGATAAATATGGTCGCTACCCCAACGGGCGCCCGGCATCAGGCCGCGCCTTTGTCTTTACACGTCCGTTCCGCGCTGCTGGTGATGCTGGGGGCGGTTGCCCTCCCGGCGCTGGCGCAGGAAGCCAAACCGGCTGCCGAGCTGTCGGAGATCCTGGTGCAAGCGCGCCGCGACGATGCCAACTCCACCCGTAACGGCAGCAGCACCGTCATCAACTCGCGCCAGCTGGAGCAGAACAACGCCGTCGACATGGGCAACATCGCCCGCTACTCGCCGCTGATCAGCGTGCCGGCGGCGGCCAGCGGTGGCGGCAGCGTGTGGGACAGCCCGGGCAACACCGGCATCAATATCCGGGGCGTCGAAGGCAACCGCGTCAGCCTGGAGCTGGATGGTATTTCGTTGCCGGACGCCGCACCGAAGCCGGACGGCAGCACCCTGAACGCCTTCGGCATCGGCCGCGACTACTTCGACCCTGAAACCTTCCGTGACGTGCGCATCGGTTCCGGCTCCAGCCCGGCCGGTGCAGGCACGCCGGGGCTGGGCGGCTCGGTCTCGTTCGTGACCAAGGCGCCGGAAGACTACCTGGATGGCACGCGCAAGGTCTACGCCGACTACAAGTTCGGCTACACCTCGGACCGCGCCGCCCGCATGCACGCGGTGACCGCCGCCACCGAAATCAATCCGAGCCTGAAAGCCCTGATCGTGGCGGTACACCGCAACGGCGAGCAGCCCGACAGCCTGAGCAGCGCACCACTGAATCCGGACGACTGGGATTCGGACGCCGTGCTGGCCAAGCTGAACTGGAGCATCTCCCAGAGCCAGAAGCTGAACTTCGCCATCGACAGCTTCAAGGCCGGCCACACCCGCGCCTACGACAACAAGACCAGCGCGCTGTACCCGACCGGCGTGTCCCAGGCCTCGGACACCAAACGCACCCGCTTCAGCATCGATCACCTGTGGGCGCCGCTTGGCGTAGCGCTGTTCGACACGCTGGACGCCAAGCTGTACACGCAAAAAGCCGAAGTGGTCGACCTGACCCACGCCGACTATACGACCGGCGGCCAGAAGTACGTCCGCGACATCAACACCGGCTTCTACAACGACAGCAGGGGCCTGGCGCTGGACGCCACCAAGCAGTTGGGCACGGCCCAGCTGCTGAGCTATGGCGTGCAGTACGAGCGCAGTGAAAGCCGCCGTCCATGGACCGAGGACCGGCTGGTGGTCGCCACCGGCGCGCACCAGTACATGACCAAGTCGCGCATGGCCGACATGGACACCGACAAATACGTCGCCTACCTGCGCGGCGAGTTCGGCTTCGCGCTGGGCGACCACCAGGCCACGCTGACGCCGGGCCTGCGCGGCGAACAGCGCAAGCTGACGCCGAAGAACCTCGACAAATACGTGGTGGCCGTGCCAAGCGCAGCCAAGGAAATCAAGGAGGAAACCGATTCCTTCCTGACGCCGTCGCTGAACCTGTCGGTGGAACTGGCGCCTAACCTGAACGTCTACGGTCAATATTCGCGCGGCACCCGCCTGCCGTCGGCGGCCGAGCGCACCGGCACCTACGATTCGTTCAGCTACACCGGCGCCGGTAACGGTTACGCCGTGCTGGGCAACGCCGACCTGAAAAAGGAAACCAGCAACGCCTTCGAGCTGGGCCTGAAAGGTGCGCCGGCGCAGGGCGTGGAACTGAGCGCCTCGGTGTTCAACACGCAGTACGACAACTTCATCGAGTACGCGACCCAGCCGGTGGACCGCGTCAACTACCCGACCATCACGCAAGGCCTGTTCCGTCCGGAGAACATCGGCGAAGCGCGCATCTACGGCGCCGAGTTCAGCGCCCACTTCACGCTGGGCCAATGGCTGCAAGGCGCCAAAGGCTACAGCATCAACCTGGCGGCGGGCGCGTCGAAAGGCACGGCGGAAAACACCAAGACCGGCAAGAAGGCCGACCTGGCGTCGGTGCAACCGTACAAGGCCAACGCCACCTTTGCCTACGACCATCCGGGCCATCGCGCCGGCGCGGCCTTCACGGCCAGCACCGCGCGCGGCAAGCAGGCCGAGAGCGACGTGCTCACCGGCAGCGCCACCACCATGTTCAAGGTGCCGGGCTATAGCGTGTTCGACCTGACCGCCTACTGGAACATCAGCAAGCACGTCGTGCTCAGCGGCGGTGTCTACAACCTGGGCGACAAGAAGTACTGGGACTACGCCTCGTCGCGCAGCCTGGCTGCGGCAACGACGGCGGCCACCCTGGCCGACATCGAACGCCAGGCGCGTCCGGGCCGCAACTATGCATTCAACCTCAAAGTGATTTACTAAGGAGCTAGCCATGAAACCCCACCATCGATTTGCCCTGGCGCTGACCGGCGCCTTGCTGATCTCCGCCGTGCCGGCGGGCGCAGCCAGTCTGACCGAGCGCTACGAAGCGCTGCGCACCGAACAACCCAAGCTGGCGCTGCGCGACGCGGCCGCCAAGCTGAACGTGTCAGAAGCGGAGCTGCTGGCCGCCAACGGCATCGGCAAGACCGTCACCCGTCTGCAAGAGGGCGAAAACGTGCCGCGCGAAATCATGCGGCGCGCGCTGGACCTCGGCAAAGTCATGGCGTTGACGCGCAACGACAACGGCCTGCTGGAGCGCACCGGCGTGGCCACGAAGATGAGGCCGCAGGAAGAAGTCACCGGCCTCGATCCGGACAAGGAAAAAGAGCGCGAGCAGCGCATGCGCAACATCGCCGGCGGCTATCTGGGCGGCGAGATCGACCTGCGCTTCACGTTCAAGAACTGGAAGTACGCGTTTGCCGTGGCACAGCCGGGCAAGGACGGCGTGGTCTCGCGCAGCCTGCAGTTCTTCGACGCCAGCGGCAACGCGGCGCACAAGCTGTACGTGAAGAGCGACGCCGGCGTGGCCGTGTTCGACAAGATCGTGGCCGACTTCCGCAATCCATCGCAAAGCGCGGAATTGAAAGTGGCGGCGGCGCCGGTCAAGCCGGCTGAAAAGGCGGACAGCAAGGTCGACGTCAAGG
Organism: Duganella paludis; assembly: GCF_054461335.1. Taxonomy (NCBI): domain Bacteria; kingdom Pseudomonadati; phylum Pseudomonadota; class Betaproteobacteria; order Burkholderiales; family Oxalobacteraceae; genus Duganella; species Duganella paludis. The sequence goes on along the minus strand of NZ_CM136922.1, from coordinate 1,384,946 downwards.
AATTCCAGCTGGCCTGGAACGAGCTAAGCGACGTGCACCAGTTCAACCGCCTGGTGGCGGAGTTCGGCATGTCGCGCGAGCAGGCGCTGCGTCTGGGGCCGGCCGACAAGGTGCAACGCATCGCGCCGCTGGCCGTGCGTCAACTGCTGGAGCAAGCGGCGAAGCAGCAGGTGGACATCATGGCCTTCCTGGGCAATGACGCGACGGTGCAGATCTACAGCGGCAAGATCAGCAAGGTGCAGGAAACGGGCGGCTACTTCAACGTGCTCGATCCGGACTTCAACCTGCACCTGCGCGACACGGCCTTCAGCAACGGCTACGTCATCAAGCGCGCCGGCGTCACGTCGGTGGAATTCTTCGACAAGAATGGCGAGTTGGTGGTGAGCTTCTTCGGCGTCCGCGAGCGCAACAAGCCGCAACCGCAAACCTGGATCGACCTGACGGCCGCCCTGCCCAAAGCAGACGCCAACCGCCAAGCCAGCCGCTAACCCAATCCGGGGTCAGGTCCTCCATTGCTACACGGGCTCTGCCGTGGCTTAAGCCACGGCAGAGCCCGTGTAGCAATGGAGGACCTGACCCCGGATTTTATGCCAGGGCGGCGCGGCCCAGGGCGGGGTCGTCGGTGAAGAAGCCGTCGATGCCGGCGGCGATGTAGCGCTTCATTTCGGCGATCGAGCCGGCTTCGTTGCGGGCCGTGAGGGCGCCGTTGCGGAAGTCGGCCGCAAGGAACTGGTTTTCTGGACGGAAGGTCCACGGTTCGATCCGCAGGCCGGCCTGGTGCGCGTCCATGACCAGCGAGCTCGGCTCGGCCAGCGTGCCGTCTTTCTGCAGCGGGATGATGGCCCGCGTCGGTGGCGCCACCACGTCGGCGTATTGGGCGATGTCGCGCAGGCCGGCCGGCGTGAGCATCTGCGCGAAGGTGAGCGTGCCGCCCGCCGCCGCGATGTCCACCGGACGCACGTTTTCACCGATCACCAGCTGCATCAGGCGCAGGTTGGCACGCCGTCCCAGCTTGCCGCGCAGGTATTTCAGGTTGGCCGTTTCGAACGATTGGATCTGCACCGGGTTGCGGCGCGTGTAGTCGTGCTCGCCCAGGATGGACAGGAAACGGTCCTCCAGCGGCAAGCCCACACTGGCGAAGTAGGTCGAGTGCTTGAGCTCGGGCACGATGCCGACGATGCGCCCGCGCGCCGCCGCTTCCGCCGCCACGAAGTCGATGATCTCTTCGAAGGTCGCCACCTGGAACATGCCGTTGTACTGCGCGCTGCCCGGACGGTATTGCGGAATCCGCTCCACCGCGCGCAGCGTTTTCAGTTCGGCCAGCGTGAAGTCGTCGACGAACCAGCCTTCGTGCGTTTCGCCGTCGATGGTCTTGCGGGTCTTGCGGCCGGCGAAACGTGGATGGCTGGCGACGTCGGTGGTTTCGCTGAGGAAGGCTTCGTGGCGCGCGACCAGCACGCCGTCCTTGGTGCTCACCAGGTCCGGCTCGACATAGTCGGCGCCGTCGGCGATGGCTTTGGCGTAGGCCGCCAGCGTGTGCTCGGGACGCAGCGCGCTGGCGCCGCGGTGGCCGAACACCAGTGGCCGCCCGGCGCCGGCGCCCACCGGCGCAACGCCCGGCAGGCCGGACAGGTCGACATTGCCGGCCGCCGCCGCCGTGCCGGCCGTGAGCGCCGTCACGCCCTTGGCCAGCGCGGCGCCTGGCAGCAGCAATACGCCGCCGGCGGCACCGGCCGCCTGGATGAAGCCGCGACGCGAAAGGCGCTGCGGTAAAGACAGTGGATTCATCAGATGTCCGCCATGAAAGTCAGGAAGCCCTGACGTGGTGCGATCGGGAAGGTATTGTACGTCCCGCTGGCCGCGCCGACCACCACGTTCAGGTCGCCCTTGCGGTCACCCAGGTTGGTGACGTTCAGGCGGTAGCGCGCGTTCTTGATCCAGCCGCCGTTGAGGAAGGGTAGCTTGCCCGACACGCCGAGGTTGGTCAGGAAGTAGCTCTTCACCTCCAGGTCGTTGGTGAAGGTAGCGTAGCGCTTGCCGACGTAGTCGCCGCTGAGCTGGAACTCGGTGTCGGCCACGGTCAGGGTGGCGGCGAACTTGTCCATCCACTCCGGGCTGCCCGGTACTTTTTTGCCCGAGGTGAAGATGGTGTCCTTGCCGCTGACGTAGTTGTCATCGTACTTCGACTGGTTGTACGACACCGCGTTGTACAGCGAGAAGTTGCGGCCGAAGTGCACGGTGCCCGACAGGTCGACACCGTTGGTCTTGACGCTGCCGACGTTGGTCAGCACCGCCAGGTTGCCACCGATGATGGAGGTGATCACCGAAGTCGGGCTGATCTGCAGCAGGCGGTCCTTGAAGTCGACGTGGTAGACGTTGAGCTGGCCGTCGAACGCGCTGACCGCGCCCCAGTTCAGCTGGCGGCTGGTGCGCAGGCCGGCTTCGTAGGTGATCGAGGTTTCCGGCTTGGCGGTCTTCTTGAACAGGTCGAACGCGCCCTGGCTCGACAAGCTCCATGGCGAAGCGCCGCCGCCGCCGTAGGTGACGAACTGGCGCATGTTTTTCTGCACGTTGAAGAAGGCCTGGTCTTGCGCGCTGATGTCCCAGCGGCCGCCGATCTGCGGCAGGAACCATTTCTTGGTGTCGATCTCGCCGACCGGCAGGGCGGTCGAGTTGGCGATGGCGCCGACCTTCGGCTGCACCGGGAACTGGCCTTCGGCGAATTGCAGGCTGGACTTGAAGCCGGCCTGCAGGCGCAGATCCGGGCTCAGGCGCCATTCATCCTGCAGGTGCAGCTGCACCACTTTGTTGTCGATCTCGCTGCCGTATTGCGTGATCAGCGGATTGCTCGGACGGTCGTAGGGCGAGCTTGGATTGTTGACGTCCAGCGCGTACCAGCGGCGATAGGCGGAGGAGCGGTTGTGCTCGAACCAGAAGCCGGCCTGCAGCTTGTGGTCGCCGAATTCGGTGTTCAGGGTCGACAGCCAGCCGTTGCGGTTGATCGCGTATTCGGTGGTGCGGGTGGCGAAGCCGGAGTTGCCGAACACCTGCTTCAGGTTCTGGCCCGGGAAGTAGACCGCGAACAGCGCCGGCAGGCCGGCCACGCCGATCGGGCCGGCCACCACGCCGACGCCGTCGTCGTTGTGGTAGTAGACCTGGTTCGACCAGGTGGTCGACTCGCCCAGGTTCATGTCGAACTTGGCGTAGGTCAGGTAGTCGGTGCGCTGGGCATCGCTGTAGTAGTTGCGGTAGTTGTTGCCTTCGGCCGTAGGCGTGCTGCCGGTGGCCGACAGGTAGGCCAGCGCCTGCTGGAAGTTCGGGTACATGAACGGACGGGTGTACGGCTGGTACTTCTCGGTGGCCGAGTGCACGGTGCTGTCTTCGTTCGGTTCGATCTTGTCCGAGTAGGCCAGGTACAGGGTCAGCTTGCCCAGGCTGCTGTCGTTGACGAACTTGGCGTTGAACTGGTCGCCGCCCTGGCGGCCGTTGAAGTCCCAGGCTTTCTGCTCGTGGTGCACGCCCGAGATGTAGGCGCTGTTGCCTTCGCCGAAGTTGCCGGTGTCGTAGCGCAGGAAGGTGCGCGAGGTCTTGTAGCTGCCCACGGTTTGCTGCACGGCCAGGTTGCGGTTCGGCTGCGGATTGCTGGAGAAGGTCTCGATGGTGCCGCCCAGGTTGCTGGTCGAGGCGGTCGACAGGTCGCCGGCGCCGGTCGACAGGATTACGCGGCCGACGTTTTCACTGGTGATGGCGCGCTGCGGCGACAAGCCGTTGTAATTGCCGTATTGCTGGTCGCCGAGCGGCACGCCGTCCAGCGTGTAGCCCAGCTGCGAGCCGCTGAAGCCGTGGATGAACAGCGACAGGTTCTGCTCGTTGTTGCCCCATGGGTCGGCGGTCTGGAAGCTCACGCCCGGCAGGGTTTGCAGCGCCTTCAACGGATTCACGCCCGGCAGGATTTTTTGCATCTCGTTCTTGCCCAGTTCGACGGAGGAGCGGGTCTTGCGGGTGGCCACTTCCACCGTGGCGATCGGCGCGGCGGCAGCCGCTTCGACCTCCGCTGCGGCCGCCGGATCGGCCATGTCGGCAACGGCGGCGGCCACATTGGCGGCCATGGCCAGCATCGGCAGGCTAAGGGCGGCGAAGCATAATGCGGAGATTTTTTTGTTCATTTTTTGCTCAGGTTGAGGGATGAATAACGCTGCGCATCATAGGACGCGAGTGTGACCGGATCATGACGCGCGCATTGCGTTACACTGCTGTCTGGAAATAAGGAGATCGCTACGATGCGGAGAGTTTTGTTGTTGGCCGTGCCACTGCTGCCGATGCTGTTGGCAGCCTGCTCAATCGACCAGTCCCGGCTCGGTCATTTCGTCAACCAGACCGTGCAGCCCGGCATGCCGATGGACCAGGCGCTCACGCGCATGCACGCCGAAGGCTTCTATTGCAACGCCGGCAGCGGCGCCGACGCCGTCATCGCCTGCACGCGCGCCTACGAGCGGCTGGTGCAGAAGAATTGCGTGGAGCGCGTCGATCTGGTGCGCAGCGCGCAGAACGTCAAGACCCTGGGCGCCGTCGAGGTGCTGGAAGTGAAGTGTCCCAAATAATGAAGCGTCCCCGTTTTTTGCCGGATAATTTCACGCTGGCGATGATCGCCACCGTGATCGCGGCCAGTGTCTTTCCATGCCACGGCCAGGGTGCCGTGATTTTCAATGGCATCACCCATGCCGGCGTTTCGCTGCTGTTCTTCCTGCACGGCGCCAAGCTGTCGCGCGAGGCCGTGATCGCCGGCGTGACGCACTGGCGTTTGCACCTGCTGGTGCTGTTGTGCACCTTCGCGCTGTTCCCGCTGCTGGGCTTGCTGCTCAAGCCGGTGCTGACGCCGCTGGTGACGCCGGATCTGTATCTGGGGATTTTGTTCCTGTGCATGCTGCCGTCGACCGTGCAATCGTCGATCGCCTTCACTGCGGCGGCGCGTGGCAATGTGCCGGCCGCCATCTGCAGCGCGTCGGCTTCCAACCTGCTGGGGATTTTCCTCACGCCGCTGCTGGTCGGCCTGCTGACCACGGCCGTGATGCAGGGCAGTTCCGGGCTGGACGCGGCATTGCAGATCGCCACGCAACTGTTGTTGCCCTTCATTGCCGGCCAAGTGGCGCGGCGCTGGATCGGCGCCTGGGTCGAGCGTCACAAACCGCTGACGCGGATGGTGGACCAGGGCTCGATCTTGCTGGTGGTGTACACGGCGTTCAGCGAAGCGATCGGGCAGGGCTTGTGGCACCAGGTGTCGTGGGGCACGCTGGCGGGGCTGATGCTGATCAACGTGCTGCTGTTGGGATTGGTGATGGGGATTTCGGCGCAACTGGCGCGGCGCCTGGGCTTTAGTCGCGAGGACCGGATAGCGATCGTGTTCTGCGGTTCCAAGAAAAGCCTGGCCAGCGGCGTGCCGATGGCCAAGATCCTGTTCGCAGGCGGTGCGCTGGGCGCCGTGGTGCTGCCGCTGATGTTGTTTCACCAGCTGCAGCTGATGGTCTGCGCCGTGCTGGCGCAGCGCTACGCCAAAGAATAATCCGGGGTCAGTTCTGCCAATCGGACACGGGCCCTGCCGTAGTCGTTGCTACGGCAGGGCCCGTGTCCGATTGGCAGAACTGACCCCGGATTTTTAATGCTTGATGTCGCCGGCGGGAATCAGCACTTCGACCGGCGCATCCGTGGTGAACAGCTGCGCGCAGTCGACCTTGTCGTACTCGTAGTGCTGGCCGCAGAAGTCGCAGTTGACCGCCACCACGCCGTGCTCCTCGATCACGCTGTCCACTTCCGGACGGCCCAGCATCTTCAGCATATTGCCGACTTTTTCACGCGTGCAGCTGCAGTGGAATTGCGGGTGCAGCGGATCGAAGACGCGGATCGTCTCTTCCCAGAACAAGCGCTGGATCAGCACGTCGATGCCGGTCTCCAGCAACTCCTGCTCCTTCAACGTCGAACCCAGAATCACGGCGCGGTTCCACGTTTCCAGCGCATCTTCCTCGTTCAGCGGCGTCGCTTCAGCCTTGCCGCCGTGGTAAGGCAGCTTTTGCAGCAGCAGGCCGCGCGAGACGTTGTCGTCGGCCGCCAGCCACAGCTTGGTGTCCAGCTGTTCCGAACGCAGCATGTAGTTCTCGATCACGGTCGCCACTTCGTTGCCGTCCAGCGGCACGATGCCCTGGTAGGGCTGCTGGCCAGGCATCTTGTCCGCCGGGTCGAGCGTGATCACGAAACGCCCCTTGCCGTGCGCGTTGACCAGCGCGGTCAGGTTGGCGTCGTCCGCCACCTCGGCGCCGTCCACCAGTTTGGCGGTGGCGCGCAGGCGCAGGTCGGCGTCGCATTCGACCACCAGCAGGTTGACCGGGCCATCGCCATGGATCTGCATCACGATCGAACCGTTGAATTTCAGGTTGGCCGACAGCAGCGCGGCGGCGGCCGTCATCTGGCCCAGCACTTTCTTGACCGGCGCCGGGTAGTCGCGGCGCGACAGCACATCGCGCCAGGTGGCGGAGATGTCGATCAGCTCGCCACGCACGGCGGCGTTGTCGAAGATGAATTTTTGCAGGGTGTCCTGGCCGGTGGTAAGGGTGATGCTCATACTTTGTTATCCGATCTTTTTGAGTTGCGTCTTGAACAGTTGGCCGCGCGCCACATAGCTGGCGGCCGCGCCTTGCAGGCCGGCGACTTCCTCCGCCGTCAGCTGGCGCGCGACCTTGGCCGGGGCGCCGATGATCAGCGAGTGGTCGGGAAATTCCTTGCCCTCGGTGACCAGGGCGCCGGCGCCGACCAGGCAGCCCTTGCCGATCTTGGCGCCATTCAGGATCACGGCCTGGATGCCGACCAGCGAACCGTCGCCGATGGTGCAGCCGTGCAGCATGGCCTGGTGGCCGATGGTCACGTCGCGGCCGACCTCGAGCGGGTAGCCCATGTCCGTGTGCATGACCGTGCCTTCCTGCACATTGCTATTTTCGCCAATGGTGATACGCTCGTTGTCGCCGCGCAGCGAGGCGCCGAACCACACCGAGGCATTTTCATGCAGGGTGACCTTGCCGATCACGGCGGCGGTGTCGGCAACAAACGACGATGCAGCGATCTCGGGCGTGTGATCGCCTAGTTGGTATATTGACATTGGAGCCTGTTGAGTGCGGTGGGATAGCGCTATTTTACGCTGGCTTTGCATTTGCGCAGCTATCGAACGGTCGTGCTATTATTTTACTTTGCGGCCAGCAAGCATCCGCAAGTATCCGATATTGCGCCAGCCCCCGTATTTTCAAGGCAGACAGAGATGAACATCCATACCCCTTCCCGTTCCGAATTCCTGACCATCCGCGGCTTGCGCTGCCACGTGCGCCATTGGGGCAGGGAGGACGCCCCCAAGCTGTTCATGATGCATGGCTGGATGGACGTGGGCGCCTCGTTCCAGTTCGTGGTCGATGCGTTCAAGGGCGAGTACCACGTGATTGCGCCGGATTGGCGCGGTTTCGGCCTGTCCCAGCGCAGCGGCCAGGACACCTACTGGTTCCCTGATTACATGGCCGACCTGGACGCCATCCTGCGCCATTATTCGCCGGAGCAGGCGGTCGATCTGCTGGGCCACAGCATGGGCGGCAATATCGTCGGCCTGTACGCCGGCGCGCGCCCGGAGCGCATCCGCAAGCTGATCAACCTGGAGGGCGCCGGCCTGCGCTCGTCCAAGCCGGAGCAGGCGCCGGGTCGCTTCGCCAAATGGATGGACGGGCTGCTGGAAAAGCCCGAGATGCGCAACTACCCGAGCCAGGCCGCAGTCGCCGCGCGCCTGCAAAAGACCAATCCGCGCCTCTCCGACGACAAGGCGGCCTTCCTGGCGCAGCACTGGTCGGCGCAGAACGAGGCCGGCGAGTGGGAAATCCTGGGCGATCCGGTGCACAAGCAGGCCGGCCCGCTGCCGTACCACGTCGATGATGTGATGGCGTGCTGGCAGGCCATCACCGCGCCGGTGCTGTGGGTGGAGGCCGACCAGACCAATATGTGGGACTGGATGGGTTCCAAGCCGGCCGGCCGCGTCGAGCTGGAGCGCCGCCTCGACCATTTGCGCGACGTCACCAAGAAAATGGTGGTTGACGCCGGCCACATGCTGCACCATGACCAGCCGCAGGCGCTGGCGCAAATGATCGAAGAATTCCTCGCCGCCTGACCAGCGAAAAAAAACGCCGCCCGAAGGCGGCGTTGCTGCTTACAGCTCGCTGCGCCGCGATGGCGTGGTGCGCTCCATGCCGCTGACCACCGGCACCGCATTGTCGGTATCGACCGCCACCGCCGTGGTGGTGGCGATCCGTCCGTTCGGATCAAGGTAGGTGGCGGCGCCCAGATAGCGCTTGTCCGCCGCCAGGCCCGACCAGCTGAGGCCGACCGTGGCGGTGCTGCCGCCATACACCTTGCCCGGCGCCGCCGCTTTCAGCGTGCCCGGCGAGCTGTTGCGCGGAACGATGGCCGACGATACTTTCAGCCTGGCCGTCGCGCCGGCCGGCAGGTCGTAGCCGATCACGCACAGCTGGTACACGCCGGCCTTCGGTGTGGTCACCGTGATGGACTCGTTGGAGCCGATCGTCATGCTGTAGTCGAGCAGCTTGCCGTCCTTCATCAAGGCCAGGTCGACGTCCTGCGTCCGCTCGGCGTTGTTCTCGATATCGCGGTCGAAGGTTTCAAAGCGTGCGACCAGCGTATCGGCCGGCACCGTGAACGGCATCACCCGCACGCCGTTGCTGCCGGCATTGCAGGTGGCGGCGGCCTGGGCCAGCGAATCGGCCGAGCCCGGCGGCGCCGAACCCACCGAGACCGGCGCCGACTGCGACACTTCCTTCATGCCGGCCAACTGCACGCCCAGCTTGCCGGTGAAGCCGGTGTACAGGCTGACCAGCCGCATGCCGCTGGCGCGCTCCGATTTGACCAGCTCGGTGGCGATCACCGGCGGGCCCGACTGCGCCGCGATCGGGCTGCGCACCACGTGGCTGCCGTCGGTCCAGCTCAACTGGCCGTACTGCCAGGTGTTGTCGGCCGCATCGGTGCGGTTCAGCGTCACGGTGAAGCTCTGGCTCTCTCCCGGCCCCAGCGTCAGCGTTGATGGCGAGACGCTGATCTTGTAGCCGCTGATGCTGGCGCTGGCGGTGTAGGTCGAGGCGCGCTCGCCGACGTTGGTCACGGTGCGGGTCACTGTTTCCGTCCCCAGTACATTGGCCACGGCAATCGACGGCGTGTTCAGGTTGAACGGCTGCATCTGCGCGCCGCTGCAATCCTCCGTCGTACGGCCGACCGCGCACAGGTATTTGAGATACTCGGCCGGCTTGATGTCGTACACCAGGCCCGGATCGGCGGCGCGCGTCGGCAACACGTTGCCGCTGCCCTGGGCCCACGGCAGGATGCCGGCCTGGTCGCCAACGATGGCGTCGGGCAGCGTATCCATGGCCGAGGTCATCAGCGCGGACTTGATGGCGGCGGGGCTCCAGTCCGGATGGCGTTGCAGCAGCAGCGCGCCCAGGCCGGCCACGTGCGGCGTGGCCATCGAGGTGCCCTGCATGAAGGCCCAGTTCGACGGTGGGACCAGGGTGCCGTCCATCAGCTGCTGCTTCTGCTCCTGGCTCATGCCCGGCGATACCGCAGCCAGGATGTCCACACCCGGCGCGGCCAGGTCGGGCTTGATCTGGTTGCGCTCGGCGCGGCTGGGGCCGCGCGAGGAGAACGAGGCCACGATGGGCGCCGGTTTCACGCCGAGGCGCACGCTGTAGCGCGACAGGTCGGCCGCCGCCTGCGCGGTGGCGGCATACGCTTGGATCAGTTGGCCATCGGCCTTGTTGACGTGGATCGCCGGCAGCACATGCTGATCGGCCAGCGGGCCGAGGCCGTCGTCGGCCATCACCATGCCGGCGCCGCCTGCCGCCAGTACGGCTTTGCCCTTGTCGAGCCGGCCGTTGGAGCCGCGATCGCAGACCACGATCTTGCCGGCCACCTTGGCCGCATCCAGCACCGGAACGCCGTTGTTGTCGCTGGCGCCGAAGCAGTAGCGGGCCAGGGCGCGGTCGACGCCGGCCACGCCCGCATCCTCGCCGCGTATCAGCGCGGTGCGCGGCAGTGGGTTGCTGTTCAGCGAAGCGCCGCTGTAGGCGGCGCCGTTGCCCAAGGTCAGGCGGGCCAGGTATTCGCGGTCATGCGACGATGCCGCGACGGTGGTCAGCCATGGCGCCACGTGGTTGACGGTGGGCTTGGGACCGGCATTGCCGGCCGCCGCCGCCACGAAGACGCCGGCGTTGCTGGCCTGGCGGAAGGCTTCCTCGACCGGATCGTCGGAGGTGGCGCCGCCGCTGATCGAGAAGTTCAGCACGTTGACGCCGTCGGCAATCGCCTGCTCGATGGCGGCGATGCTGTCGCCCGGCCAGCAGCCGGCGCCGATGCTGCCGTCATGCTCCGTATCGTTGTAGGACCAGCACACTTTGTACATGGCGACCCGCGCGCGCGGCGCCATGCCGGTCACCATGCCGATGTCGACACCGCCGATGCGCGACGGCGCGCGGTTGCCGGCGGCGGTGGAGGAGGTGTGGGTGCCGTGGCCGCCCTCGCCGACATCGCCGCCGATGGAGTCGCGCGCGGAATGGAAATCGGTCCAGTGCAGTTCCTTGCCGGTGGCCGCGAAGTCGGCGTCGAAGTAGCGCGCGCCGATCAGCTTGTTGTTGCAATGCGACGCGGTGAAGCCTTCGCCGGTATCGCAGCCGCCTTTCCAGCCGGCCGGCGGCGGGCCGTAGGCCAGCTGCGCGCTGCTGTCGAAGCTCGGCATGCCCTGGCTGTCGATGCGGTCGGCGTAGGCCGGATTTTCCGGCCAGATGCCGCCGTCGATGACGCCGACGACGATTCCTTCACCGGCATGTTCCTGGCCGCCCAGCTGACTCCACAAGCCGCCCGGCGCGTCGAGACCGAGGAAATTGGCGGTGTGGTTGGTGAGCAGCTGGCGCGGCGTGCTGGGCACGATGGCGGCCACGGCGCTGTTGGCCTTCAACTGGCGCACTTCGGCGTCGGTCAGGCTGGCGGAGAAGCCGTTGAAGACCAGCTTGTATTCGTGGTTGACCGGCGCGTTGGCGATGGTGGCGCGCACGGCGCTGCGTTTCTGGTCGAGGTAGGCGCCGTAGACCTGGACATTGGGATTGTTCAGGTCGATGCGCTGGCCGAAGCCCGCGACCGGTTGCGTGGCGGCCATGCCGGCCAGTCCGCCGTTGTAGCCGGCGACCGGCTTGTCCTGCAGGCGCACCACGTAGGGGCGGCGGATATCATCGGCCTCGGCGGCATGGGCGGTGCTGCTCAGCAGCGCCAGTACGGCCAGGCTTAAAGCGTGTCGTTTCATTTAGCAGTCCTGTTGTGGTTTGGATGACTGGCGGCGCACTGCGGCCAGGCCTAGCAGGCCCATGCCCAGCATCATGTAGGTGGAGGGTTCCGGCACGGCCGAGACGTTCAGGTTGTCCAGGCCCATCTGGCCCATATTCGAGTCGAAAGCGTGGCATTGCTCATACCAGTTGCAAGCGTAGGGAGTGAAGCTGAGCTGCACGAAATCGGTGGTGCTGAAGGCGGCGCTGGTCTGGTAGTGGCCGAAGCCCAGGTTCGGGTCGGCCAGCGCGTAGATTTCATCGAACACGGTATGGTCGGCGCGCTCGCCGCGCACCAGCAGCAGGCCCGAGATTTCCGGGTGCACGCCTTGCCAGCTGCCGATGAAGGCGGCGTCGAAGCTGCTCAGGCGGAAGGTCTGCCCGGCCTGCGTCGAGCTCATGTGCAGAACGCCGTCGTTGAGGGCGCCATAGTAGTGGCTGGCGTTGTTGCGCGGGCACTCCAGGCCGCCGGCTTCGCACAGGCCGGCGTCGCCGCCGTCCATGATGGCGCCGACCAGGCCGCCGCTATCTTCCGGGGCGCCGATGAATTGGCCGCCGAACTGATAACCGCCGTGCTGGAAGCTGTCGCCATCCATCACGAAAGCGATGTCGTTCAAGCCTTCGAAGTCGATGGTATCGGCCTGCGCCGCCGGCGCCATGCCGATGGCCGCCACAGCCGCTGCCGCGCCGGCAGCCTTCAGGCCGCGCCGATGCAGGCGCCGGCCGCGCACGGCCAGCAGCGACACGCCGCCCAGCAGCAGCGCCCAGGTGGAAGGTTCGGGCACCGGCGCCGCCTGGCCCAGGTCCAGCGTCATCATGACCTGTTCACGGCCGAAGCCGCTGATGTAGATGCCGGCGGCCTCGCCGTGCTGCGGCAAGGCGTTCAGGGTGTGGTTGGTAAAACCGATGAAGAAGTAAGTGCCTGCTGCGGCGTTGATGTCGGCCAGGCCGCGCCCGTTAAGGTTCAGGCTCAGCGGGTCGTTGAACAGCGTGGCGGAAGCATACTGGCGGCCGCTGCCCAGGTCTTTGTAGGCGTCGACGCCGGGTGGTACGTAGTCGTCCATCAGCACATCGAATCTGGTCTCCACCTGGTACATGCCGATCAGGCTGGGGCCGGCGGCGCCGTAGGTGCTGGGGTCGAGCGACAAGGTGGCCGAGGTGTACTTGCCGGGCGGGATGTAGAACGCGACCCAGCTGTTGAAGCGCAGACCGGATTCATTGCCGGTGTAGTTGTTGCTGTCGGGGCCGGGGCGATTGTTGCCGCCGGCACTGTTGATCCAGCCTTGGGCGTACTCGACCACCTGCACGTCGGCGTGCGCCGGCGCGGCCAGCAACACGGCCGACATCAGGCCCAGTGCGACGCCGGCGTGCGCCAGCCAGGTTAGCCAGCGGTTGCGAGGTTTGCTACTTATTTGCGTTCTGCTAATGCTCATAGATTAACTCCCGTTGTTATTAAAAGTAGAGTTTTCAAGAATACATATAGACAAGTTGTGATGCAACCGATAGTTACAAGTTACAAATTACTACAAGTTACTTTGGGGCGTGGGTTCGAATTCCGCTAGGATGGGAGGCGAGGAGGTACGTGTGCGCGCGAGGCAGCGTACAATGTCGTTTATGAAAGTTGATCTGCATTGCCACTCCAACGTCTCCGATGGCGTCCTGAGTCCCGCCGCCGTGGCTGAAACCGCGCGCAAGGCGGGCGTCGACGTCTGGGCGCTGACCGACCACGACGAGGTGCGCGGCATCCCCGCCGCCCGCACCGCCGCCGAAGCGCAGGGCATGCGTTTTGTCACCGGCGTCGAGATTTCCATCACCTGGGCCAAGGAAACCGTGCACATCGTCGGCTTGCGGATCGACGAGAACAACGCCGCGCTGGTGCAGGGCCTGGCCAGCACCCGCTCCGGCCGCGACAACCGGGGCCGCGAGATTTCGCGCCAACTGGCCTCGTTCGGCATCGAGGGCGCTTATGAAGGAGCGTTGAAATACGTCGGCAACCCGGACCTGATGTCGCGCACCCACTTTGCCCGCTACCTGGTGGAGATCGGTGCCTGCGCCAACACCGGCGAGGTGTTCAAGAAATACCTGTCCGAAGGCAAGCCCGGCTATGTGCCGCATTGCTGGGCCACGCTGGAGCAGTCGGTCAAGTGGATCCGCGACGCCGGCGGTATCGCCGTGATCGCCCATCCGGGCCGCTACCGCTTCACGCCGCTGGCGCAGGGCGAGCTGTTCAGCGAATTCAAGCAACTGGGCGGCGCCGCCATCGAGGTGGTGACCGGCAGCCACACGCCCGATCAATATCCGGAATACGCGCAGCTGGCCAACCACTACGGCTTTTTGGCTTCGCGCGGCACCGATTTCCATGCGCCGGGCGAGTCGCGGGTCGACTTCGCCGCGCTGCCGCCGCTGCCCGCCAATGTGACGCCGGTCTGGCACGACTGGTTCTGAGCTCCGGTAATCCTGCTTTGCGATTACCGGGCGCGGCGCGCGCCTGCACCTTGATTTTCCTCAAGCCCGGCCTTATCTTATGATTTCGGCAAACTGTCCGCCCCGGAGATTTTTATGAAACGCATTGTCCTGTTTATCGCCACCAACCTTGCCGTGATGCTGGTGCTGTCCATCGTGCTGTCGCTGCTGGGCATCGGCCGTCCGGGCTCGGGCGATACGCTGCAGCTGGGCAGCCTGCTGGCGTTCTCGCTGGTGGTCGGCTTTACCGGCGCCATCTTCTCGCTGCTGATTTCCAAGCCGATGGCCAAGTGGTCGACCGGCGCGCGCGTGATCGACAATCCATCCTCGTCCACCGAGCTGTGGCTGGTGAACACCGTGCGCACGCTGGCCGAGCGCGCCGGCATCGGCATGCCGGAAGTGGCGGTCTATCCGGGCGACCCGAACGCGTTCGCGACCGGCGCCTTCAAGAACTCGGCCCTGGTCGCGGTCTCGACCGGCCTGCTGGAAAGCATGAACCGCGATGAAGTGGAAGCCGTGCTGGGCCACGAAGTGGCGCACATCGCCAACGGCGACATGGTCACCATGACCCTGATCCAGGGCGTTACCAACACTTTCGTGGTGTTCCTGGCGCGCATCGTCGGCTTCTTTGTCGACAATATGCTCAACAAGAACAGCGACGGCGAGCGTCGCGGACCCGGCATCGGCTACATGGTGACGGTGTTCGTGTGCGAACTCGTGTTCGGCCTGTTGGCTTCGATCATCGTGGCCTGGTTCTCGCGCCAGCGCGAATTCCGCGCCGACGCCGGTTCCGCCAAGCTGCTGGGCAGCACGGTGCCGATGCAGCACGCGCTGGCACGCCTGAATGGCGTGGAGCCGGGCGCCTTGCCGCAGTCGTTTGCGGCCTCGGGCATCAGCAGCGGCCGGGGCGGCTGGGGCGCGCTGTTCTCGACCCATCCACCGTTTGAAGAACGTATCGCCGCGCTGCGTGCCGTACAATAAGGTATGAGCCAGTTCTTCCAGATCCATCCCGTCAATCCGCAGGCCCGCCTGATCAAGCAGGCCGCGCAGATCATTCACGGCGGCGGCATTGTCGCCGTGCCGACGGATTCCTGCTACGCGCTGGTTTGCCACCTGGACGACAAGGGCGCCGTCGAGCGCCTGCGCCGCCTGCGCGGCATCGACGAGAAACACCATTTGACCCTGCTGTGCCGCGATTTGAGCGAGCTGGGCGTCTACGCCCGGGTCGACAACCGCCAGTTCCGCCTGCTGAAGGCGGCTACGCCCGGGCCGTTCACCTTCATCCTTGAAGCGACCAAGTGCGTGCCGCGCCGGCTCAGCCACCCGTCGCGCAAGACGATCGGCCTGCGGGTGCCGGAAGACGCCATCATCAACGCCCTGCTGGCCGAGCTGGACCAGCCGCTGCTCGGCACCACGCTGATCATGCCGGACGAAACCGATCCGCTCAACGACGCCGATGAGATCTGCGAGCGGCTGGGCAAGCAGCTGGAGCTGATCATCGACGGCGGCGCCTGCAGCATGGAGCCGACCACGGTGATCGACCTGACCGGCGCCGACGCCGTCCTGGTGCGCCAGGGCAGGGGCGACGCCGCCGCCTTCGGACTCTGATTCCTCAACAAGGCAAGCGCGCCGGCCTTCGACGGCGCCGCAAAGCAAGCTCCGCGCCTCTGGTAAAATCCCTTTCATGAACGAAACCGACAGTATTATCCAGACCATCGCGGTCTACCTGATCCCTGTTCTTTTTGCAATTTCCCTGCACGAAGCCGCACACGGATACGTCGCCCGCTATTTCGGCGACCCCACCGCCGCCGAACTCGGCCGCCTGACCGCCAATCCGCTCAAGCACATCGACCCATTCGGCACTATCCTGTTGCCGCTGGTGCTGAGCCTGCTGCACCTGCCGGCGCTGGGTTACGCCAAGCCGGTGCCGGTGGACTTCGGCCGCCTGCGCAATCCGAAAAAGCACATGGCCTTCGTGGCCGCCGCCGGCCCGGCCGCCAACTTCGTCATGGGCCTGGGCTGGATGGTGTTCTGGGTGGTGCTGGTGCGCGGCATGGGCTTCGACATGCACGACTTCTTCGTGCAGATGGCGCGCGCGGGCGTGCTGGTCAACTGCGCCATGTGCGTGTTCAACCTGATTCCGCTACCGCCGCTCGATGGCGGCCGCATCGTGACCGGCATCCTGCCCTTGTCGGTGGCGCGCCGCTATGCGCAGATCGAGCGCTACGGCGTGTACGTGTTCATCGGCCTGATCCTGCTGATGCAGTTCGGCTTCCTGACCGGCTACATGATTGGCGGTATTTCGGTGCTGCAGAACATCTACGGCATCCTGGTCAAGCCGCTCGTTTTCCTGCTGGGCTGATCATGTATCCCGACCGCGTCGTCTCCGGCATGCGTCCCACCGGCTCCATGCATCTGGGCCACTACCATGGCGCGCTGAAAAACTGGATCAGGATGCAGGCCGAGCTGCCGTGCCTGTTCTTCGTGGCCGACTGGCACGCGCTGACCACGCACTACGACGATCCGTCCGTGATCGAGCGCAGCACCTGGGACATGCTGGTCGACTGGCTGGCCGCCGGCGTCGACCCGTCGCAGGCCACCTTGTTCATCCAGTCGCGCGTGCCCGAGCACGCCGAGCTGCATCTGCTGCTGTCGATGGCCACGCCGCTGGGCTGGCTCGAACGCGTGCCGACCTACAAGGACCAGATCGAGAACCTGTCCAGCAAGGACCTGGCCACCTACGGCTTCCTCGGCTACCCGCTGCTGCAGGCGGCCGACGTGCTGATCTACCGCGCCAGCCAGGTGCCGGTCGGTGAAGACCAGGTGCCGCACATCGAGATGATGCGCGAAATCGCGCGCCGGTTTAATCACCTGTACGGCAAGGAAAAAGGCTTCGAGGAAAAGGCGCAGGACGCCGTGAAAAAGCTGGGCAGCAAGCGCGCCAAGCTGTACAACGAACTGCGCACCGAATACCAGCAGGAAGGCAAGGACGAGGCGTTGGAACAGGCCAAGGCCATGCTGGACGATGCCCAGAGCCTGTCCATGGGCGACCGCGAACGCCTGTTCGGCTACCTCGAAGGCAGCCGCAAGCTGATCCTGGTGGAGCCGCACGCGCGCCTCACCGAGTCCGGCCGCCTGCCTGGCCTCGACGGCCGCAAGATGTCCAAGAGCTACGGCAACGCCATCGCCCTGCGCGAGGACAAGGAATCGGTCACCAAGAAAATCAAGACCATGCCGACCGACCCGGCGCGCGTGCGCCGCACCGACGCCGGCGATCCGGCGCGTTGCCCGGTCTGGCAGTTCCACCAGGTGTATTCCGACGTGCCGACCCAGGAATGGGTGGTCAAGGGCTGCACCTCGGCCGGCATCGGCTGCATCGAGTGCAAGCAGCCGGTGATCGACGCCATCATCAAGGAACAGGAACCGATGCACGAGCGCGCCCAGCCGTATCTGGACGACCCGTCGCTGGTGCGCGCCATCGTCGCCGACGGCAACGACGCGGCCCGCAAACTGGCCCAGGAAACCATGCGCGACGTGCGCGAGGCCATGGGCCTGTCCTATTCGTAAAAGCAGGTAAAACATGAGCGATCAAATTTCCCCCTGGGTGCAACGCTACGCCCCGCTGGTACCCGGCGGTGCGGTGCTGGACCTGGCTTGCGGCAGCGGCCGCCACTCGCGCCACATGGCGGCCCTGGGCCACGAAGTGGTGGCGGTCGACCGCGACTCGGAAGCGCTGGCCGCCGCCGCCGGCCAGGGCATCACCACCAGCGCCATCGACCTGGAGCAGGAGGGCGCAGCCTGGCCTTTCGGTCCGCACCGTTTTGCCGGCATCGTGGTGACAAACTACCTGCATCGTCCGCTAATTGCTGATATGCTGGGTAGCTTGGCGCCGAACGGCGTGTTGATCTACGAAACCTTCGCGGACGGCAATGCGCAGTTCGGCAAGCCGTCGAATCCGGCCTTCCTGCTGCAGCCGGGCGAGCTGCTGGAACTGGCGCGCGCCCACGGCCTGCGCGTGGTAGCCTTCGAGGATGGCGTGGTCGATCATCCAAAAGCTGCCATGGTGCAACGTCTATGCGCCGTGAAGCCGGAATTTCCCCGAGAAGCGGCTCTATTACCGCCATTTTGAGCGTCGATTTGTGCCCCCGGATGCACCACGGGCGCAACCTATCGACTACAATCGTTGTTTTAATACTTTACGCAGTGGTTTCCTATGATTAAGGGCAGCATCGTAGCAATCGTCACCCCGATGCACGCAGACGGCAGTCTGGACTTTGAGGGTTTGAATCAGCTGATCGACTGGCACATCGCCGAAGGTACGGACAGCATCGTCATCGCCGGCACCACCGGTGAATCGGCCACCGTGAGCGTGGAAGAGCACTGCGCCCTGATCAAGGCGACCGTGGCGCATGCCAAGGGCCGCATCCCGATCATCGCCGGCGCCGGCGCCAACTCGACCGCCGAAGCGATCAAGCTGACCCGCTACGCCAAGGAAGCCGGTGCGGACGCCACCCTGCAAGTGGTTCCTTACTACAACCGTCCTACCCAGGAAGGCATGTACCAGCACTTCAAGGCTATCGCCGAAGCGGTGGACCTGCCGATCATCCTGTACAACGTGCCGGGCCGTACCGTTGCCGACATGAGCAACGACACCATCCTGCGCCTGGCGGAAATCCCGAACATCATCGGCGTGAAAGACGCGACCGGCAATATCGGCCGCGGCTACGACCTGCTGCGCCTGGCGCCGAAATCGTTCGCCGTGTACTCGGGCGACGATCCGACCGCGATGGCCCTGATGCTGGCCGGCGGCGCCGGCAACATCTCGGTCACCGCCAACGTGGCCCCGCGCGCCATGGCCGACATGTGCCGCGCCGCCATCGCCGGCGATATCGCCACGGCCGTGGCACTGAACAACAAGGTCTTCCCGTTGCACCAGAAACTGTTCATTGAACCGAATCCGGTGCCGGTCAAATGGGCGCTGGCGGAAATGGGCAAGATGCCCGCCGGTATCCGCCTGCCACTGGTGCCGCTGGCGGACGATTGCCACGCGGCAGTCCGCGCGGCGCTGCAAGAAGCCGGCGTCCTGTAAAACCCGTAGCAACGAGCACACGTCCCGACTCGCGTCGGATCATATTTTGCTGCACTCAGTTTCTTAAACAGTAACGACATGACTATTCGCAAGACAGCTTTTATTTCCTCGCAGCGCGCGCTGGTAGTGGGCGCCTTAGTAAGCTCCCTGACCGGCTGCGGCATGCTCAGCTCGGTCATCGGCAACGACAAGGTCGATTACAAGTCCGCCAAGAAGGCCAGCACGCTGGACGTGCCGCCGGACCTGACGCAATTGCAGAAAGATAACCGCTACTCGCTGCCGGATTCGAACAACGGCGTGGCCACCGCTTCCGGCTACAGCGCCTCGAAGGCGGCGATGTCGGGCGCAACCACCCCGAATGCCGTGATCATCCCGGGCCAGCCGCCTGCCGGTACGGTGGCGGCGGTGAGCCTGAGCGATATCAAGGTCGAGCGCGACGGCAACCAGCGCTGGCTGATCATCAAGCAGACGCCGGAGCAGCTGTGGCCGCAACTGAAGCAGTTCTGGGAAGATTCGGGCTTCACCCTGTCGCAGGAACTGCCTGCGGCCGGCATCATGGAAACCGAGTGGAACGAGAACCGCGCGAAGATTCCGCAGGATTTCATCCGCAACACCATCGGCAAGGTATTTGACTCGGTCTATTCGAGCGGCGAGCGCGACAAGTTCCGCACCCGCATCGAGCGCCGTGCCGACGGTTCCAGCGAGATCTACATCAGCCATCGCGGCGTGCAGGAAGTGGCTCAGGGCGCGGACAAGGAATCGACCAAGTGGATGGGCCGTCCGAACGACCCAGGCCTGGAGGCTGAATTCCTGGCCCGCCTGATGAACAAGCTGGGCAACGGCGGCGAACAGCTGGCGTCGGCCAAGACCGCCGTCGAAGGCGCCATTGTGCAGCCTCAGCACGCCTCCCTGGTGGGCGCGGGCGCCGACCGTGCGGTACAGGTGGACGAGGGCTTCGACCGCGCCTGGCGCCGCGTAGGCCTGGCGCTGGACCGCGCCGGCTTCACCGTGGAAGACCGCGACCGCGTGCAGGGTATTTACTTCGTGCGTTATATCAACGATGCGACCGAAACCAAAGGCTTCTTCAGCAAGCTGTTCAGCTGGGGGGCGTCGTCGGAGCAGGAGAAGGAAGCGCAGCGCTATCGTATTTCGGTGAAAGCCAGCGAAGGCAATAGCAGCGTGGTCAAGGTATTGAACAATAACGGCCAGCCTGAAGCCGGTCCGGTGGGCGAGAAAATTATTACTCTGCTGCACGAACAGCTGAAATAATAAGCGCCGCTCGCGGCGTGTAAAAACCGCCAGCCTGAACGCGATCCAGATCGCGTTCGGTGCTGGCGGTTTTTTTATGCGTGAATATAGTTTAAAAGATTCAGACGTAAAAAAACCGGCCCGAAGGCCGGTTTTTCTATGAAGCTAATATTACTTCGAAGCAGCTGGAGCAGCGGCAGCAGCGGCCGAAGCAGCTTGCGAAGCAGCAGCAGCTGCGTCAGCAGCAGCCGAAGCAGCTTGCGAAGCAGCAGCAGCTGCGTCAGCTGCTGGAGCTGGTGCTGGTGCTGGAGCAGCAGCTTCTGGAGCAGCTACTGGAGCTGGAGCAACAGGAGCTTCTTCTTTTTTCGAGCAAGCAGCCAGAGCAACAGCCAGCAGGGAGGCGATCAGCAGGGATTTTTTCATGGGTTTTCCTTAGTTAATTCAAAAATTAAACACAGTGTTGCGATTAATAATTACCGGTAATTATCGCTCATTAGGTCGTCCTCGAAGGCTTTCGTACCTTAAAAGGTGCCTACTAGACAACGGAAACTTCCTAGCCGAATATTATAGCGATTTTTAGTGCATCGCAATAGTTCAACAAGCCTAACACATAACTATTTTGCGTTACCGCAACATTTGGTTAAGGTCAAGCTTGGCACTCTATCTTTGCACTATTACCAGTGTTCGCATCGAACTTCCGCATTTTACCCGAAGCGACTCATAATCCTGTTGAGTTTCCATACAATCCGGGGCCGGATTCTATCCAAATTGTAAGGAAACGTTCCAGGCTGGTTTGCAGGTCGTTGGGGCCGTTGAAAACCGCTTCACCACGGAAATAATCGGCGTGAAAACGGCGCACGATATCGCGCTGGTCGGCGATGCAGAAGGAGTCGGTCAACTGCCGCAATTGCTGGCTGGTGCGGCGTACTTCGACCAAGTGGCCGTAGTCTTTCAGCAGGCGCAGAAAGCGCGGCGCGTCGCGCTCCATCTGGCGGCCTTCGTGCGCCACCAGTTGCAGCCGGCCGCCGCCCTGCAGGAAGCGCCGCAGCTGGGCGTCGGTGCCGCTGCTGCCCAGCTCCCAACTGGCGTAGTCGGGATCGAACATCTGTAACGTTTGCTGGGCGCGCGAGAGGCAACTGGCCAGGTGCTGCTGAAATTCCGCCCGCGAGGTAAAGGGAATGACCAGTCTGTCCATATTGCCTCCGAATTAAATCAACTCAACCGAGTTCGGCCCAGCCGTCCTGATACCAGGTGTGCAGCGCGTCCAGCACATCGTCCGAGGCTTGCGCGAACTCGGCGGGTTCCAGGCGGCGGTTGTTGGCCAGCAGTTCCAGCGTGGCCTTGTCGGCCTTGCCGACGCCGAACGATTCGCCGTTAATGAACACGTTCTTGCCACGGTACAGCATCTGCGTCTTGGCCGACAGCGACAGGCCCTTCTTCATCACCGCTTCGCCGAACTTGCCGACGCTGAGCGGCTTGGCCGGGCCGGTGAAGAACACGTTGTGCTTCGGCTCGGACAGGTACTCGCCGAAGAAGATGGTGATGTCATCTTCGGTGAAGCGCACCTTGTTCAGCTCCTCGGTCAGCGCGGCCAGCATGGCGCGCGGAATCTCGGCCGGCTTGTTGGTCGGCTCCAGGTCCGGATCGGCGTAGCGGCCCGGCAGGTCGATGGAGTCGGCCATGAATTGCAGGAAGTTCTCGCCCAGTTCCTGGTAGGACGGCGAACGGAAGCCGATCGAATAGGTCTGGCAATCGCCGATGGCCACGCCGTCGTGGGCGTAGTGCGGCGGCAGGTACAGCATGTCGCCCGGATTGAGGACGAATTCCTCTTCGGCCTGGAAATTGGCCAGGATTTTCAGTGGCAGGCCGTCCACCAGCGACAGGTCTTTCTGCGCGCTGATCTTCCAGCGGCGCTGGCCCTGGGCCTGCAGCAGGAACACGTCGTAGGAATCGAAGTGGGGACCGACACCGCCGCCGTCGGTGGCGAAGCTGACCATCAAGTCGTCCAGGCGCGCATCCGGGATGAAGCGGAACTGGCGCAGCAGGGCGTCGGCCTTGGCGTCGAACAGGTTGACGCCTTGCACCAGCATGGTCCATTCCTTCTGGTCGCGCGCCGGCAGGGTTTCCAGCGGGCCGTGCTGCATGGCCCATTCGCCGTCGACGGCGGTGACCAGGCGCGATTCGGCGTGGTTGGTGGCGGCCAGCTTGGTCAGCGCGTCGTAGCTCAGCAGCGGCTTGAAGCCGGGGATGGCGTTGCGGATCAGGAGTGGCTTTTTGTGCCAGTAGTCGCGCAGGAACTGCGCAGGCGTGATATCGCCGAGGAGAGGTAATTTTTTCATACGCCATTATAACCAGCCGCGCGCCGTCTGGCGTCGCCGCGCCGGGGCGTAGCGCGATCCAAGGTATAATCCGGGGCTAATTAAAGAAAGGATGCACAACATGAAGATTGCCAAAAACACGGTCGTGACTGTGAACTACAAACTGTCCGATGCACAGGACAATCTGATCGAAGACGGCCGTCAGCCTATGGTCTACCTGCACGGTGGCTACGAGAACACCCTGCCGAAAATTGAAGAAGAACTGGATGGCAAAGACGTGGGTTACTCGTCGACTATCCAGATCGAACCGGAAGATGCATTCGGCGACTACGACGCCGCGCTGGTGAAGGTTGAAGAGCGCAAGCGCCTGCCGGAACCGCTGGAAGTGGGCATGCAGTTCGAAGGCATGCCGGACGGCGACAGTGGCGACGACGAAGCGATGATCTTCACCGTCACCGACATCGCCGACGACAAGGTGGTCCTGGATGGCAACCATCCATTGGCCGGCATGGCGCTGCGCTTCTCGCTGGAAGTGGTCGATGTGCGTGAAGCGAGCGATGAAGAAATCGCCCACGGTCACGTGCACGGCGCGCACGGTCATCACCACGGTGATGAGGATGATGAAGGCGAAGAGGGCGATCACGTCGCCATCCACCCGATTCACTAAGCTTTAAGGTTGCGCTTCGGCGCTGCCGCCCTTGATGGTGAAAAGGGTGGCGGCGCCTGGCGCAACGCGCACCTCGGCCCAATCTGCGGCCATGTGCAGATGTCCCACGTTGTCGCGCCATTGAATGGCCGGCTCGCCCGATGTTCCCGGTGTAACCGGTTGAGCGTCGATCAGCAGCACCTTCCCCTTGTACTTCTCCGCCAGTGTGCGGATCTGCTTGCGCGTTTCGGCAAAGCCGTCCTGCTTCGTCCTGAAACTGGTGAGCAGCGAAAAGCCTTCTTCCGTCGTCACGCCGGGATCGCCGTCCGAGAACAGCACCAGCGCGTGCATCTTCTGCCGTGCCGCCAGCGTGAACAGGCGGTGCAGCCAGGCGCGGTTGGCCACCAGGCGGTCTTCGAACTCGCTGTTGCGGCCCGCCTCCGCGCGGAAGTGGTTGTTGGTGGCCGGGAGGTTGATGGTGGCGAACAGCACCTTGCCGAATTCCCAGTGTGCGTTCTCCGCATAGCTGCGGAACTTGGCGGTGGACGACAATCGCGTGACGGCGATGCGGCGCGCGCCGAGCGAGTCGCCGTCGACATAGAACAATTCGCGCAGGCGGTTCAGGCGTTCGATGGCGTTGGAGCGGCCGGCCGAGTTGACGCAACCGGTCCAGTCGCTGCCGGCCAGCGAGATGATCATCGGCGGCGGCGACTCGTTGAGCAGCGCCTGGCGCTGGGCGTACAGCCTGTCGCTGCAAGGCTCGCTGGCGGACTTGATGCCGGTGGCGACCACGAAGGCCGGATCGGTTTGCGCGGCGTCCGCAATGGCGCGCTTGAGCGCCGCTTCGTCACGCCCGCGCTGCAAGGGATGGCCGATGATGGCGAACTGGAAGCTGCGCGCCAATTGCGCCGATTGCGCTGCTTGTGCCGATTGCGGCGACTGGCCCGTAGCGCCGGGTTGCGCCGCATGCGCAGCCGGCAGCGTTGCCGCCGCCATCGCCATTGCTACCGGCAGCGCCATGACGGCGCTCAGCAGCGTGCGGCGACGGCGCGCGGCGCGCATCATGCCTGCGCCGACTCCGTCAGGCGCTTCAGCTGATACAGACGGTCCAGTGCCTCGCGCGGCGTCAGCGCGTCCGGGTCCAGATCGTCCAGCGCATCGAGCAGCTCGCGCATGGCCGGGCTGGCGGCGGGCGTCGGCGTGTCGATCTCTTCATCGTTGGCGTCCACCGACGGCGCGGCAAACAAGTCCAGCTGCGGCGTCGCATCCAGCGCCTGCGCTTCCAGCCGCGCCAGATGTTTGCGCGCAGCCTTGATCACCGGCTGCGGCACGCCGGCCAGCTGCGCCACCTGCAAGCCGTAGCTCTGCGACGCCGGGCCATCCTGCACCGCGTGCAGGAACACGATGCTGTCCTTGTGCTCCACCGCCGACAGGTGCACGTTGCTGGCGGTCGGATGATTGTCCGGCAGCTGCGTCAGTTCGAAGTAGTGGGTGGCGAACAGCGTGAAGCTGCGGCTGGTCTCGATCAAATGGCGCGCAATCGCCCACGCCAGCGCCAGGCCGTCGAAGGTCGAGGTGCCACGGCCGATTTCATCCATCAGCACCAGCGAATTCTCGGTGGCGCCGTTCAGGATGGAGGCGGCTTCGGTCATCTCCACCATGAAGGTCGAGCGGCCGCCGGCCAGATCGTCGGTGGCGCCGATGCGGGTGAAGATGCGGTCGATCGGACCGATGACGGCGCTCTGCGCCGGCACGTAGCTACCCATGTAGGCCAGCAGCGTAATCAAAGCCACCTGGCGCATGAACGTCGATTTACCACCCATGTTAGGACCGGTAATCAGCAGCAGGCGGCGTTCATCGACGAAGCGGCAATCGTTGGCGATGAAGCGCTCGATCTGGTTTTCCACCACTGGATGGCGGCCTTCTTTGATGTTGATGCACGGCGTCTCGACCAGCTGCGGCGCGCACCAGTTGTTGCGCAGCGCGTGGTCGGTGAGGGCGGTCAGCGTATCCAGCTGGGCCAGCGCCTTGGCGATGCTTTGCAGCGTGCCGATGTACGGCGCCAGGTCGCCCAGCAGTTGGTCGTACAGCATCTTCTCGCGCGCCAGCGCGCGGTCCTGCGCCGACAGGGCCTTGTCTTCGAAAGCCTTCAGTTCCGGCGTGATGTAACGCTCGCAGTTCTTCAACGTTTGGCGACGGCGGTAATCGTCCGGCACCTTGGTGGCCTGGCCGTTGGTGACTTCGATATAGAAGCCGTGCACCTTGTTGTACTCCACGCGCAGATTGGCGATGCCGGTGCGGGCGCGTTCGCGCACTTCCAGGTCCACCAGATACTGGCCGGCGTTTTCCGACAGGCCGCGCAGTTCGTCCAGTTCCGCATCGAAGCCGCGCGCGATCACGCCGCCGTCGCGCACCATCACGGCCGGTTCCGGCATCACGGCGCGTTGTAGCAGATCGAGACAGGCGGCCGGCGTGGCCAGGTCGGCGTGGACGGCGGCCAGCAGGCCTTCGGCATCGACCAGCGTGCGCTGCATGCCATGACGCAGCGCCGGCAGTTGCTGCAAGCCGTCGCGCAGGCTGGCCAGGTCGCGTGGACGCGCCGACAGCAGTGCGATGCGGGTGGTGATGCGTTCGATGTCCGGCACCTGCGCCAGCGTGTGCGACAGGCTGCCGGTGGCGTCGGCCTGCGCCAGTGCGCCGATGGCTTGGTGGCGTGCGCGTGCGATACCCTGGTCGCGGCGTGCGTGGTGCAGCCAGTGGCGCAGCAGGCGCGAGCCCATGGCGGTGCGGCAGTGGTCCAGCAGCGAGAACAGCGTCGGCGATTCCTGGCCGCGGATGGTCTCGGTCAGTTCCAGGTTGCGGCGGGTGGCGGCATCGAGGCCGATGAATTCATTTTCGGTTTCGGTGGTGAGCGTGCGCACGTGCTGCAGGCCACGGCCTTGCGTCGATTGCGCGTAGCGCAGCAGCGCGCCGGCCGCGCCGAAGGCGGCGCCCAGGCCATCGGCGCCAAAGCCGGTGAGGGTGGACACGGCCAGTTGGTCGAGCAGCGCCTTGTGGCCGCTGACGACGTCGAAGTGCCACTCCGGCACATTGTTGACGTGGCAGGCCGTGTATTCCTCGAACAGGTCACCGTTATCGCCGCGCAGGATCTCGGCCGGGGAGATGCGCTCCAGCTCCTGCTGGATGCGCGCGCTGACTGTGTGGGCGTCGCCCGAGAACTCCATCAGGCGCAACGCGCCGCTGGCCAGCGACAGCCACGCCAGGCCGGCGGTGGCCACCTTGCGCTGGCTGATGATGCCGAGGGCCAGCAGCGGGCGCTCGGATTTCTCCGGTAGCAGGTCGGCGTCGGTCAGCGTGCCTGGTGTGACCACGCGCATCACCTTGCGTTCGACCGGGCCTTTGCTGGTGGCCGGATCGCCGATTTGCTCGCAAATGGCGCAGGACTCGCCGATCTTGACCAGCTTGGCCAGATAGCCTTCGAGCGAATGGAACGGCACGCCGCACATCTTGATCGGCTGGCCGTTGGCCGAACCGCGCGCGGTCAGGGTAATGCCGAGTATGCGCGCCGCCTTTTCCGCGTCCTCATGGAACAGCTCATAGAAATCGCCCATGCGGTAAAAAACCAGCATGTCCGGATGCTGGCTCTTGATACCCATGTACTGCTGCATCATCGGGGTCAATTTTTCGGGAGGGTTTGCGCTCATTGGGTTTGCTCAGTTCTGTTGTTTTTTGTCTGTTGAATCAAATGCTTAGACATTTTTGAGTACCGCAACTTGCCGCAGCTTTCCGCAACTTGCCGCAAAGTTCCTTCTCCAAAAAGTGTACCAAAAGGGGACTAGCGAAAAAAAGCAGAAAAACGCTTCAAACGTGGTCCCCTGCGAAATATGGGGTCTGAAAATGTTTAACATATTCAATAGCTTAGAGGGGAAATTTAGTCCCCTCGGAGCATGGAATACGGACGCCGGATTATACCGGGAAACCGGCGGCGCTGTGCTTAACAAACCTATATGCAAAGGAAACACGTAATGAAATTCAGCCTCACAATGCCGTTCGTTAAGAACCTGTCGATCGACCAGCGTCCAGTCGGAATCGATCCACAAGGTCAGATCATCTACGAAGCCAATCCGGCAGAGGCACCTTACATCGTCTATGATTCGGCCCAAGATGCACCGGTGGGGTTCGGTGTCAAAGTCGCCGGCAAGAAGACGTTTGTTCTGCGACGCAAAGTGGATGGTAAGTCCATGTTGGCGAAAGTTGGAGATGTGGCGGACTTCATGACGGGAGGCAAATCGCCGCTGCCTCGCGCACGTGAAGTTGCCGCCGGGTTGGCAATCGCGATGAAGGAGACCGGTAAGAATCCGGTTGTTGAGCAACGAATGCGACGCGCCAATGAGATTACACTGGGGCAGGCGTTCGATTCCTACAAGAGGCACTTAGCTACGCGGGCCGTCAAGCCAGCATCCGACAGCACTTTGAAGGCACACGATGTGGACGTTCGCAAGTTCGACGGTTACGGTTGGCTTCGCAAAAAGGTTTGTGAGCTGTCTATCGACGAGATATCGGAGAAGTTCATTGAGGAAGTCAAAACGCATCCAAGCGCAAAAGAGCGCGCGTTTCGTCATGCGATTACCTGCGTGAATTGGTACATTCAAAAAGAGAAACTCGCAGCGCGCAGTGAGCAACGCAATCCTCGTCTCACGGCGAATCCATTCGAAGTGTTGGTATTAGATAAGATGTTTCGCACGCCAGCTCAACTGGAATTGTTGAGGCAAGAGAACCAAGTTCGAAACCCCCTTATACCTTCTACGACATTAGGGCCTTTCCTGGAGGTTGCCTGGGCGAAAAGGAGGTATAACGACAATGAAACCGCTGTCGATTTCTTGATTCTGCAGTTGCTGCTGGGGTGCCGCAAGTCAGAACATGGAGCTACTCAGTGGGGCGAGCAACTGACTCCTGAGCAGCGTCTTAAGACTAGCCATGTGATGTTGGATTGTCCCGAGCGCGGTGCGTATATCTTCTTTTATCAAACGAAGAACGGTTTGAATCACATGCTTCCGCTAGGCCCAATCGCGGTGGAGTTGCTCCGGCGCCGACAAGCTCTGTGTGCTGAAGCTTTTATTGCAGGCGAGTCGACTTCGTTGGCCCGAAAGTTCGTCTTCCCGGCGCGTAATAAGTTCTGCAAAACGGGCCATTACTCGGACTCTACATACATCTTGAATGACATTCGAGAGGATGCCGAAATTCCGAAGTTGACAAATCACGATCTTCGCAGGAGCTTCGGCACTATGATGGTGACTTTGGCTGTGCCAGAAAACATCTACGCACGATTTTTCAATCACAAGCGACCGATCGTTACTGATCTCTATACCCAAGCCGAATGGGTATTGCTTCGAGAGTGGATTGAGAGGATTGAAAAGAGCATCATCGCTACTGCGCCAAATATCTACAATTCGTTGAGTCCAGCTGCCTGGCCTGCACTAGCGGCGCCCGAACCGTTTGTAACTAAGCGCATCGTTCGGTTGGGGCGCCCGCCTAAAAGCAGCAATCGAGCGCCAGCTACATTTATAGCGTAGCATTTAGGCCCATAGCTCAAACTTGTCCGACACAGCCGTTGGATGAGTTTGAGCTTTTTTGCGACCGTTGAATGATGTCAGTTTAAACTTTGGACGTGCCTACTCGATCCAGTCGCTTAAAGGCTCAATTTGCCCATAGGTCGATAAGCGAGCATGTGCGATCGCCAGCCCAACGTTGGTCGGCACAAAGTTCATCAATTGACTCCATCCCAGACATCAAACGTTTGCCTGCGTGCCAGATAAGTCTATCGGACTTACCAGACTGCCTCCGTAAAGAATTTCTCACCATTACCGGAGACCGCAGTAAAGACTGCACGTACCGAACCACGTTTTGGCCATCCGGTCTCTTCGAATCGTTTGAGTCCTTCTGCGGACGGCCAAATCGGCTTTCCGGTGCATCCCTCATTTTTTGCAAACCAATCGCCAAATTCCGGAGAAGCACGCGTCAGGAGCGGAAATCGAAATGTCTTAAAATGCTTCGCCTCAATTAAGATCGGAAATTGCTGTTTTTCCTGACCTGACGCCATGAAAGTTTGCGCGCTGTTTGGTCCGGCTGGCGTCATAGAAACGGCTTTGAGATTCTTGATGGTTATGGGCTGAGTCGAATTATTAAAAACCGTTACTTGCCAGTTCAAAGTGATAGCAGTGAGCCCATCACCCCAGCAGGAAATCATACCTGTGCGTTCAAGTGAATTTTCGTTTGGTCCTGCATCAATTGTGACCTTTTCCTCGTTGAATAAATTTGCCTTCCGTGCAGACCATGCTTGACTTATGGTGGCGGCTAACGCGACCACACTTATGATGAGCGCAAATCTTGATTCAGTAATTTTGAACATTGATGTTTTTTCTATTAAATGACTATTCGCGTTGTGAAAGAAAAAAAGACAACTTGTACTCGATACAGGGAGGACTTCATCTAAGCGAGGCCGAGAGAACCGTTTGACTTTATCTGCATTTCAGATAAATTTCGCTTATCTGAAATGCGTATACACAATTATGCTCTCGTTACCGGTCTCTTTCCGCCTTATCACCGCGCTGCAGCGGGGCATCTCCTCGTTACGGCCCGCAAGCGGCGCAAATTAACGCAAGCCGAAGTGGGGATACGGCTCACTCTGAGCCAAAATCGTATCTCTCATTTGGAGAATCACCCCGACGAAATCAGCTTCAAGCAGCTTCTTAGCTGGTGCTCGGTACTTGAGTTGGAGTTGCGCTTGGGTGAAAGAGATACATCTACTTTGAACAACGAGGGAGAGTGGTGAACATTAGGACACTTTCAGCTGCGTAAGGAACGTAACGTATTTTGCGTGAATCAGGGACGAGTAGCATTTGCACCGCTGTTCGGTGAGGTAGTCGCCAGCAGACGTAGAAATTTTAAAAAAATTGGGGAAAAAGTGAAAAAAATCCCGAGTCCGCCGCGTTTCCAAAAAATGCTCTCACTTACGCTGCTACCATAGCTGCATTACCTTCACGGAACAGCTTTGGGCTTAAGTAAATATGGATGACGAATTCGAAAAAAGAATAGCTTTGTACGCACTGCCGGACAATGCGCCATTGACTTCTGCGGAAGCGGCTGTCTTTTTATGCTGCTCCTTAAGGTCGCTCGAAGAGATGCGTCGCGACGGGAGCGGTCCCAAATATTCTCAACCAGGCTCGAAGAAGCGCGGCAATACCACGCGCAGATGCCTGTACATCAAAAGAGATCTTCATAAGTGGCTTGATGCATCCGTTGTCACTTCGATCGCTGATTCGTCGAGCAAACAACGGTAATACTATTTAGATCGAATTTTCGATGTGATGCACGCATGTAGGAGGCGGCGATATAGCGCTGCTCATAGGCGTTAGCTATACTTGAATTACCCAGCACAGACCTATTCATGTCGTGCTCCTCGAAAACCAATCCACGGCGGGGAGCGAGACTTGCTGGAATTTCCCCGTGCGCCACGAACAGCGCATTCGAGCCCCAACGTCTTTTTATAACCGCGCAGTTTCGAGTAATCGGTGGAGCGGCCGACACGGTTTGTCGACTTTTTGACTTCGAATACCAGTTGGTTTTCCTAGGCATTACGCTTGATAATGATGTCTGGTAATACAGTCGTTGATTGGAGCTCTGTGCTGTGACCTTCTTGTCCTCTTTTACCACTCGGACGAAACCTGCATCGCCTTCAATTTATTCATTGCTGCAAGCGTTCTTTTTCGGTTAATTTTTATACAATTTTGCGCTCCAAGTCGTTAAAATTCACCCGAGAAATATAATCCCGACAGCTACGACTCATCACGATGATAGAAAAATTTGAATCCCCCGAAGAACAATGCATTCGGCTTCGAAACGTAAAGCCATCATCCGACCGTTCTGGAGATGTTCCTCAACTGGAGCAAAACCTCTTTTCGATCGACTCACTGTCTCTGGTCATCGGCAATAATGGCTCTGGCAAAACAAGGTTGCTTGAGGCGATGTGGGACTCAATTGACACTCCGGCCCCGGAAAACTGGCAGCAGGAGTGGAACCCCACGTTTATCAAAGGAACAGTGGGGGGCGCCAATGAAGTGGGAGTAATCCTTTTTTCTCTCGCGCCCGACAAAACGGAGCCCAGGAAAAGCGACAGCAAAAGATGCGTCGACGCATCTCCCATCGGGCCGGAACGTTACAGTCCTGAACTCGTTATCCAGCATCGGGAAGAATTCAAACACGTATTTCCCCCTAGTTCGCACCTTGAAGCAGACTTCCATTTCAGCCCGGGCTCCAGCATTCGCCGCTGCCTGGAACTGATAATGGCGAGCGCACTCGACATGCCTCCAGCTTGGGTAGACCTGCGTCAGCAGATCGCGGACTTCGAGTACTCATTCCCCGAGCTGACAAGCAAGCCAAATGCGTGGTCTCAGCAAAACCCACAGGTTAGGCGGGTTTTCGGTTCCGGCGCCGACAGCGATGCCCGTCTCAAACCATTAGTGAAAGAACTTTTCGATCAGCTTCGTCAGCTGAACAAAGCGAGCCTGATGATATGGCTGACCGCGATTCATGCGGCGAACAGGAAAAACATGGGGGGCGATGCCTTGCTGATGCACGTATTTTCCAATCATTTAGGACTTACAGCGAATCCCTCATTTGAACCGCCGGTCGATATGTCCGCACTGGCTATCTCACTTTTCAACACAGTCCGCGATATGACCGAGGGCGCCTACGGCTATGTTCAGCAAGAGCATCGTTCTCTAGAGTCCATCCGATTCCTGGTAGCGCTGGATGGCGACGACGGTCTCAATTGGCTAAAAAACTCGCTAATAGCCGATATCGCGCGGATAGGATGGACGCAAGTGAGTTCGGGACAATGGGCAATTATCAATCAATTCATTAAACTGGAGATGGCGTTCCGCAAGCTCGTGCAAGAAGAGAATGGCATACGTTCAATTCTGGTATTGATAGACGAGGGAGATGCATTTCTTCACCTCGAATGGCAACGGGAATACATCAGCCAATTGGACCGAACGCTGGCGCGGATGCGAGCGGAACACAGGGGGAAAATAGCCTACGTGCAGGCCGTCATCGCCACGCATTCGCCGCTGCTTGCCAGCGACGTGCCTGGGGAGTATGTAAATCGACTCGTCGATGGAAAGGTGGCGGCGCAGGCACCCGCATTTGCCGCGCCGTTCCAACTACTCATGAGCAATTCATTTGGCGCCCGATCCATCGGCGCGCTCGCCACGCATCAATTGCGCGAGACCGTCAACAATATAAAAATCGGTAAGCCAACCGATATGGATCGCTACATACTCAGCATCGTCGACGATCCGATTCTCAAGCGCGAACTTGCCGCGTTGATGAATGGCCTCGACCGCGAGCCGCGCCTATGATCATCTCCATTAAAGGTAACTGGAGCGCAGCGGAAGTAGAGCACAACGCATACGTTAAAGCACAGGTCAAATATTTTAGGGACTATTATTCGGCGCGCTCGCAGATAGATCCGCACTTTACCGTTTTCCTGAGCGACCTCGTCAAGAACCTGAAAGAGAGCGAGATAGAGGCCGCCCTAAAGGCGCTGTCTGCAGCCATCAGCGTCGAAGCATCGCTCCCCGCCGCCGAGAGACCGCAATTCCGCAGCTACCTATTGGGCAACACCCCTATGGCCGGTCTGACGAAAGCCCGCGCACGAATCAAGAAGTTCAACGCCGATTACCACGCCGCGCTGGCCCTTCCTGTGTTCTCATGCCGAGACGCGCTAGAAAAAAAGTTCCCAGACCCGGCCTGCTCGAAGATAGTTCAAGATTGCTTGAATCAGGAGATATTCGCGGGGAAAAAGCCGAAGAATTTCAAGTTAGTACACGATCGTTTGAACCCATATATCGCGGCTCTTCCAATCAGAAGCGCAGCCGATCCGGTGACAGTGGCTTTTCTCGACGAGTTGGATACCGACATAGGCATCGCTGATTTCACCGAACTAGAGTCTTCGATTGAAGTACTTGAACGACATCAATTGAGCCTAAAAAAAGTCGCACAGCGCAAGCACTTCATTTCTAGCATAGAGACCGTTTTCGACTACGACAGGTTTATTGCCCGGAAGTCGGGATGGAACGCTTATTCCCTGTGTTCCGCGTCGACAAGCAAAACCTGCCCCTATTGCGCCCAAGCCTATGCGTTCACGATTTATCGTGAAGACGATTCGCCTGGATTCAGGCCGACCCTTGATCATTTTCTGCCTAAGCATAAGTTTCCACATTTAGCGCTCTCGCTCGGCAATTTGATCCCGAGCTGCTACACCTGCAACAGCAATTTGAAGAACAGCAAAGATTTCCGTGCGATCCCCCATCTTCATCCCTTGTACGACAATGAATCATTCACCTTTGAACTGGCACTCGAGTGCGGAACCTCGCTCGATGCCCTGAGTGACATCAAAGCACTCCGACCGAAAACTTTCCTGCAACTGCGCCGCGCAGACAAAACAACAAAAGTGAAAAACTCTGCCAGTACTTTTTTGCTGGATCGACGTTATGTCGGCCACTTGAACGAGGCACTCGATTTCAGCGAATACGTGCTAAATCTGGACACGGAGCGGTTCACCGAAGTGTCCGGTATCTTGGGGGGCATGACGATAGAGCAGCTGTTGCGCTTCGACAGCAAGAACTATCGCAACACGATCATGGGCAAGATGTACCTCGACCTATTCAAACATTTTCATAGGTAACGTGCGGAAGGATGCGGCAGAAGCTTAGATAGTAGAAAGCCCGTAGTTCTGTGAAAGAGTGGCTATTAAATCGGATCTCCGCAATGCGCGTTTGGCCATTCAGAACTCTAACTTATCTGACCGCTCGTGCCGGTCTTTCATTGAGCGTGCCGCTGTTTGTACAGGATGATCAAGTCTAAAACGAATTTACGCTGTTCAGAGTCTAGACCATCCATGGCTTGAGCTAATGCCAGTGCCTCGCTGGATACTGTTCGCTCCCCCTCTCCAAGTAGGCGCGAGGCACTCACGTCCAGGACGCGGGCGAGTTTCAAGAGGTGTTCAACTGTGGGCATGCGGACGCCGTTTTCGAGGCGTGAGATGGTCATATTATCGACGCCTGACAGCTCGGCTAGTTCTGCTTGTGTATAACCCTTGGCTTTTCTAAACGCGCGGATCTGGGCGCCTATACGCGCCTCTAGACCTTCTTCCGCTTCTCTGGTATCCGCCATTCCTAGCCTTACTTATTTGGTGTAGGCAGGATGGTTATGTATTTGACGAAAAAGATAAATTACCACCCAGTCAAATCAGTTGACTGAAATGATAATTCATGAGAAAGTTGCCATGTGTCAATCATTCGGTATTGACGAAAACCGACTCAAGGAATCCCATTTTGTCTTCTTCGCGCGCTTTGATTCTCCGTACTCTCCCCGTTACTATTGCGGTCCTGCTCGCTGCATGCGGTGGTGGCGGTAGTGGAACACCGTCGGCCGGTGTGACTACGCCTACGACGCCTACCGGGCCGACAATGCCAGTGGTGACGCCGGGTGACACTCAGACCACTGTTCCAGCGTTGACTTACGCTGCTACCAGCGAAGAATATGCCTTCGTGACGGCGCTCAACGACTTCCGAAGCAAGGTAGGTCTGGGTCTACTGGCGCAGAACACGAAGCTGGACACTGCATCGGCGAACCACCTGAGTTACATCATCACGAATGATGTCAACAACGGCGGCTCCGTGAACTTCAACACCTACGACTCGACCACTGGCCGCTCGATGCTGCACATCGAAAACGGCGCTCTGGCCAAGTTCACGGGCATTCAGGAAGCAGAGCGCGCCAAGTTCGCTCAATACGACGGTAGCTACGTAGGTGAAGAAGTGACCTTCGGTGGCAAGCAGGGCGGTGCTGTGGCCTTCGCAACGCTGGCGCAGACCGTATACCACCGTGCTGGCCTGATGATGCAGAACGTGCGTGAAATCGGCGTGGCTGTGGGCACTGACAAATCGCAAACCGTCGTTATGGAAATGGGCCTGAAAACCAACCAGTCGGTCGCCTCGGACTATGTTGGTGTGTACCCATCGAACGGTCAGACGGGCGTGGCTCTGCATGCGTATGTGGAAGCACCTAACCCATTCCCTGACCTGTCCACGGCTAACTCGGATTTCCCGACCAAGACCAGCTATCCAATCAGCGTTTCGGTTGTGACCGGCAACACCATCGCAGTGACCACTTTCACTGTGACCGAAGCTGGCCAGACTGCTCCGATGGATGCACGTCTGATGACTCGCTCGAACGATCCGAACTCCTACCTGAGCAGCAACGTGGCCTTCCTGATCGCGAAGGCTCCGTTCAAGGCCGGCACTACCTACAACGTGAAGTTCGCAGGCACCAACAACGGCGCTGCGTTTACCAAGGACTGGTCGTTCGCCACTAAGTAATTCGCAAGTTCAGTCACCACGCATCGGGGGAAGCTTATGATGAACGAAATTGGAAGTGCTGTGCTTGCCGCAAGCCGAGTTGGCCATGATGTTGGGCGCCAAATACAGGTTGATCGCGTCATCAATGAATGGGTACAGTATGCGAATTCATATAAGGCGCAGCGCGACGAAGCATGGGAACAAATTCGTTCGGTAAAAGCCAACCTGAGTAAGGTTCAAGAGGAACTGCGAGCATTGCAGGCGAAACTGAAAAGCGCGGAGACTCAAGTTAAAAGTCTCCGCTCCCATGCCAATGCCGTAGAGCGGAAGAATGTCAGTCTGTCCGACGAGGTGTTGGGGCTGACCAAATTCAAGCGAGATGCGCAGCATGCTATGCGGCTGCACAGTGAGCAATGCAACGCGCGGAGGAAGACGGAAGACGGGACCCGGAAACAGCTAGTCGAGAAACTTGATCTGCAATCCCGGCGTCTCATAGCGACTTGGGCGCGGTTAACCGGAGCGGAGCGAGTTCTAGGTCGTTTTGTGTCCGAGGTCGTAGAGCGTGCGCCGACCCTTAAATTGGAGATGCTTGATGATGTTCAACGGCGGTCGGTGCTTGAGCGTGCCTGGAACGACGTTGTCCGATCCAAGGCGCAATATGACCCCTCGTTGCGTTTTACGTTTGAGCCTATCCCTATCTGAGTCAAAAAAATTAAAAGTATGAAGGCTATAGCCAATCCAGACCGCTTTGCGTTAAGCGCCGAAGCACTTAAGCATCTGTTAGAAACGGTTCAAAAAAATGACCGGCGCTTAAAACAGTTGAACGAAGAGAGCAGGGCGGCCGGTCATCTCCCGCTCCGCACGCCTGCAGATTCTAAAATGCCACGCACTACGGAGTAGCGTGCTGTGAAAACGGAGTGGAAGCCAGAGGTCGATTTGGCGCGCGTTCCAACCTGATCCGTGTAGAGCATAGTCGCTCCGTGAAGCCACAAAGGTAAGATCTACTTAGGCACCGCTCACCTCGATTTGGTACTGTTTTTCTTATCCAGACTTCTGTCGCAAGGCGATACCTGCCAACGTTCGTATGCCTGAGTAGAGCGCAAACAGGGACGTATTACGAGCCGTTTCTCAAGTGCGCCGGCCAAGCTAATTTTTATGCAAAGTAGGTTCCTTGGCGCTCTTTAAGCGCCGCGTCTCTAACGGTGTTTTCGTCGTCGAGCGCGTTAGCCGGGGCCACAGCTGTTTCAACGCCGTCCTGCATGCGGCTTATCCATCCATTTGGAAATAGAAACCAACTCGCTATTGCCCATGCGTCGTCTTTACCCAGTATGTCTAGGATTTCCGAAATAATATGGCGTGGGCGGTACGCATCGTCAAATTGAAAAGCAGCGAAGAGTTGGCCCTGAAATTGCTCGACAGCGAAAATTTTCCGCTCACTCACCCAGAGATCGATCGCACTTGCGTCGCCCAGTTGCTTGTGCAGCGATTGGGAGAGTTCTTCGCGCGAAATCCAAGCCGTCATTGCTAGCAACTTTCCTACAGTTCGCTTCCGGGCCGATTGATATTGATCATTGTAGGAGGCTTCTTCAAGCATGCGAAGGTGCGAATGGATCGCAATTTTCTGGCCTGCTAGTGGGGCACTTTCGGCGTCCGTATGCCAATCTACGGCTTTAACACCTGCGGCCCGGATGCCGCTCTCCCAAAGCAGCCTGGCGAGCGCGATTGCGTCGATGTGCTTTAGCTCTCGCTCATCATCAAGGTGTGCGACTAACTCTTCACCGTTTAAACGAATCAAGGCGTTCATCGTATTTCCCGAATGTGCATTTGTTCGTAGACTATACCGGGTTTGAGTGCATAGTACGAAGCATTCATACAATCAGAAGCGTGAAGGCCCTGTAAACGCTGCAAAAACGCGATCATAACAGCCCTCAAAACTCAGTTATTTCAAGTCCGCGTGGACTTGTTTCAAGCAAAGTGGCTGCTTTACGGAACTCTGGTTGCGAACGTGCCAATGCCGGATTATGCCTTGGTGGTAGCAGTGTCAAAACAGCATAGCTCGGCGAGGATTCAGCATACGTCGGCTGTTGATGCCAACAGTAAACTACCGTCATGTATTTCAACGGAACATGACATGAAAATTACTAAAATGACGACGTACCGGGTGCCGCCTCGGTGGATGTTTCTGAAGATTGAGACCGATGAGGGAGTTGTCGGTTGGGGGGAGCCGGTCCTAGAAGGACGGGCGCGCACAGTTGAGACAGCCGTCGAAGAATTGTCGGAACTTCTAATCGGTCAGGATCCGGCTCGCATCAACGACCTATGGCAGACCATGTATCGCGCAGGCTTTTATCGCGGCGGTTCCATATTGATGAGTGCCATTGCCGGCATTGACCAAGCACTGTGGGACATCAAAGGCAAGGTCATGGGTAAGCCGGTGTACGAATTGCTCGGTGGTCTAGTGCGTGACCGCATGCAGGCATATAGCTGGGTCGGTGGTGACCGCCCAGCCGACGTCGTGGCCGGCATACGCACGTTGATGGAAACTGGAATCAAAACATTTAAGTTGAACGGCAGCGACGAGATGGGGTTGCTTGATACATCCGCGAAGGTCGATCAGGCGGTGGCGCGCGTTGCTGAGATCCGTGCAGTGTTCGGCAATACCATCGAATTTGGTTTGGACTTCCACGGGCGCATTTCAGCGCCGATGGCCAAGCCCTTGTTGCGCGAACTGGAGCGTTACCGCCCACTGTTCATCGAAGAACCGGTACTGGCGGAGCAGTCGGAATATTACGCGCGTCTGGCCCAAATGACCTCGCTTCCATTGGCCGCCGGTGAGCGGATGTATTCGCGTTATGAATTTAAGAACGTACTGGCGGCTGGTGGGCTGGCGATCGTCCAGCCAGATCTGTCGCACGCCGGTGGTATCACAGAATGCCTGAAGATTGCCTCCATGGCGGAAGCTTACGATGTTACGCTGGCGCCGCACTGCCCATTGGGGCCAATTGCACTTGCCTCTTGCCTGCATGTCGATTTTGTTTCCTACAACGCGGTGCTGCAGGAACAAAGCATGGGCATTCACTACAACAAGGGCGCCGAGTTGCTCGATTATGTAAATAACCCCGAGGACTTCTGCATCCATGACGGGTACTTCGCTCCGTTCACCAAGCCGGGCTTGGGCGTGGAAATCAACGAGGCTGCCGTCGTTGAAGCCAGCAAGCGCGTCACCGACTGGCGTAACCCTGTCTGGCGTCATGCCGATGGCAGCATCGCGGAATGGTGACATCGATGACAGTCCTGGGCATAGATTGGGGCACGACCAACAGGCGTGCATACCTGTTGAATTCGGAAGGGGACTGCATCAAGCGGCACGAAGATGAGCGTGGCATGTTGGCCGAGCGTGGCCGTTTTGCCTGGTCACTGTCATCACTACGCGCGACGATGGAAGTAGATGCTAGCGTACCAATCATCATGTCTGGCATGATCGGTAGTGCGCAGGGTTGGCAGGAAGTACCTTACCTGAACGACTCGGTGGCGGTATCTGATCTTCCGCGCCATCTGGCGCCGCTTCATGAAATGCCAGGTTGCTTTATCGTCCCAGGCTATATGCGTCAAGGTCTCGTCGCAGACGTCATGCGGGGTGAAGAAACCCAGATGTTAGGAGCGCTAGCTCTTGGACATTGCGATGGGTGGTTCGTGCTGCCCGGCACCCACAGCAAATGGGTATGCGTTGAAAACGGTCGCATGACATTTTGGTCGACCTACATGACGGGCGAGCTATATGCAACGCTTGGACGTGACGGCACTCTTGCTGCATTGCTGCAAATGAAAAGCGAAGAAAAACCAGAGGATTTCGACGCCGGCCTAGCACTGGCTGAGCAGCGACTGCCCCTCAGCAGTGCCTTGTTTTCAGTGCGTTCGGCTGTCGTGACTGGG
Organism: Duganella paludis; assembly: GCF_054461335.1. Classification (NCBI taxonomy): domain Bacteria; kingdom Pseudomonadati; phylum Pseudomonadota; class Betaproteobacteria; order Burkholderiales; family Oxalobacteraceae; genus Duganella; species Duganella paludis. Next base: position 1,345,428 of record NZ_CM136922.1, on the reverse strand, counting down.
CGCTTAAACCCCGAACGCGTGCGAGCTTACATCAGCGGCTTATTGATTGGCAGTGAATTCGTCTTTGCCGCATCTACCAGCGCTGCTCCGTCGCGCTTGCGCGTGCTTGCATCGAGCAATCTAGCCGCCCGCTATTCACGCGCTGCGGAACATTTCGGGATCGCAGCTGAGCTGCTCGACCCGCATCAAACCTACTGCGCGGCGCTTCGCCGTTGCTTAAACGGAGGAGAAATTCAATGAGTGAGCATGGAAAGCAGATACCTTTAGTGGCCATACTACGAGGTTTGACCTTGCAAGAGGCTCCGATCGTCGGCCGTATCCTGCTGGAAGCGGGATTCAGCATGCTTGAAGTGCCGCTGAACCGGCCGGGTGCGCTGGAATGTATCGGTACGCTGGCCGCCATGTCGCCGCCAGACGTATTGGTCGGCGGTGGCACCATGCTGAGTACGGAACACGTTCAACAGGTTGCTGATATCGGTGGCAAGCTATTTGTTGCACCTGATTGCAAGCCGGAGGTAATCAGTGCGGCGCGGCGCGTCGGCATGCTCTGCGCACCGGGCATTGCTACTCCGAGCGAGGCATTTGCAGCGCTGGAGGCCGGAGCCCATGCGCTGAAGCTGTTTCCTGCGGAGATGGTTGGTATTGGGGGGCTAAAAGCCCTAGCGACCGTCCTTCCTGCAGGCACTCCCTTGTGGCCGGTCGGTGGCGTGACGCCACAAAGCATGGCAGCTTGGCGGGATGCCGGCGCCACCGGTTTTGGCATCGGGGGGGCACTTTACACGCCAGGCGTCAATGAGGAAGCGCTGGCGCGCAGGGCTGCTGAATTTGTTGCCGCATGGCGGGCGATTGCTTGACGCCCGCCAGCGCCGACATACTTAACGCCAACCAGCCTCAATCTCTTCAAGGCTCTTGCCGCGTGTCTCCGGCAGCTTGCGGAATACGAAGAAGAAGCCGGCCAGACAGATGACAGCGTAGAGCCAGAAGGTCAGACCGGTTCCCATGGACGCATTGATCAATGGGAAGGTGTAGGTCAGCAGGAAACATGCCGCCCATAGCGCAGTGGTTGCCACAGCCATGCAGGCGCCGCGTACTTCATGCGGAAAGATCTCGGACAACGCTACCCAAGTGACTGGTGCGAGCGTCATCGAATAGCATGCAATCGCAGCCACCACCAGCAGCAATAATGGCCACCCCTTCCAGCCCGCCAGGTAACATGCTCCGAGTGCCACGTAGATGACAAACAAACCAGCGCAGCCCAGCAGCATCAGGCGGCGACGGCCCCAGCGTTCAACCGTGCCCAACGCTACCAATGCAAACACGCAGTTGACTACGCCTGTGATGACGATATTAAACAGCATGTCCGACACTGCATAGCCGGCCGATGCGAAAATCTCTTGCGCGTAATTGAAAATGACATTGATGCCGCACCACTGCTGCAGCACAGCCAGCACCACGCCGATCACCAATACCCGCACGAAGCGTGGTTCACCCAATACCTCGCGCAGTCCACGGCCAGTCGACTTCTCAAGCGATTTACGGATGTCCTGCATCGCGCTATTCGCATATTGCGGGCCGCCCAAGCGGCGCAGTGCGTTCATAGCCTCGTCTAGGCGTCCTTGACCTGCCAACCAGCGTGGGCTTTCTGGTATCAGCAGGCAGCCGGCTAAAAAGGCGGCCGCAGGCACTGCAGCGGCAGCAAACATCCAACGCCAACCGGTGGTGCCATTCCATGATGTTGCAATTTCGGCGATTCCAGCACCGGCCGGTACTGGCTGAGCAATCAGCAAGTTGATGATCTGCGCCCCGAGGATACCTAACACGATGGCTATCTGATTCAGGCACACCATCTTGCCACGGATAGCAGCCGGTGCTATTTCGGCGATATAGATCGGCGACAGGCCGGCAGCAAGGCCGATTGCCACACCGCCGATGATACGCCAAGCAACGAAGCTGTCCATGGAGCCAGCCCAGCCGGTACCGATCGAAGATATGGCAAAAATCAGCGCTGCAATCAGCAGGCCACGCCGGCGCCCCAGACGATCGCTGATGATGCCGGAGCAGAGCGCGCCGGCCAGACAGCCGATCAAGGCGCAACTCACGGCCCATGCCTGCTGCGCGGGCTCGATTAGGTTAAACCATGCTTCGTAAAATGGTTTGGCACCACCGATCACTACCCAGTCGTAGCCGAACAGCAGCCCTCCCAGTGCCGACACCGCCGCCGCCAGCCACAACGTGGTGGTCGATTCAGGCCGCTCCGCCACAGCTCCGGCGGTATTGGTTGTTTCAAATCCGTGCATCTTTGTCCCCTTATTGGTATCAGCAAGATCTTACAAAAAAAATCTATGCCAGCGAGACTTTGAGCCATGCTATTTGTGCTGCCGACCATGACAAAGCAGCATACCAGCACGCGCACGAGCACCTTTATAATCGTCCGCAGTGGCGATTTTCTATATGACAGGTGTGTATTGGATGCTTTTCAACTGCACTGCGGCGCAAGCACAGTGACTGTACTGCCAGCATGCGGCGCTGCGCTGGCCGGTTGGTGGTGGCGCGACAAACCGATGCTGTTTGCTGGTCACGGCCAAGGTCCGCAAGCGATGGCCTGTTTCCCGATGGTGCCCTACGTCAACCGAATTGCCCACGGTCGGCTACCGGGTGAGAACCCGCTGCCGCCGCATCCAGGAGAACACCACAGCTTGCATGGGGTAGGTTGGCGGCGAGCTTGGCAGGTACGCGAACGCAATGCTGCGCATGCTGTGCTTGTGTTGCGGCACCGTGCGGATCCTGACTGGCCGTTCGATTTCGATGCCGTGCTAACCATCGCGCTAGGGGAAAACTGGCTGATGCAGACTCTCGCCGTGACCAACAGTGGCACGCGTACTATGCCGACGGGCTTGGGTTTCCACCCGTTTTTCCCGGCTGATAGACAGACAGTGCTGGACACCGGATGGTCGGGCGTGTGGGGCGTCTCCGCCGATCATCTACCGACCGAATTCGGTCCAACGCCAGCATCTGGGGCAATTGAAGTCGGATCCTGGCACGTCAATAATTGCTACACCGGCTGGACAGGCCAAGCGCTGTTGAGCTATCCCGACTACGGGATGATTATTGGCGCCAACCCCGTGTGCAGCGCCTTGCAGTGTTATCGTCCGGGGGAGGGCAGCGGCTTTGTCGCCCTTGAACCGGTAAGTCATATCCCGAATGCTCATCAGCTACGTGAAGCAGGCGTAGTCGATACTGGCCTGCGAGATCTGGCGCCTGGACAAAACCTGGCGGCCTGGATGACGCTGCAGATCGTCTCCTAAGCAATACGGCTGGTCAGCGCCGTTTACGATTGAGCGCCAGTTCTTCTGCCGCAGCCTCACGCAGCGCATCTTGCATGATTTCAGCGCTTGGCGACAACACGTGTCCTTGGCGGGTAATGATGCCGTAGGCATCCATGCGCAGTTTCAGGTCATAGTCCAGCGCCACCAGTTCGCCGGAGTCGAGCTGTGCTCGTACCAAGTCCTTGGGGAGCGCAACTACCATATCGGTATTCGTCATCAGCGACACGACTAGCGGCACGGCCAGCGTTTCCACCGTCTCGATGGGCGGATCCAAACCTTCTGATAGGAAAAGGGCCGTTAGGCGATCGCGCAGGATACTCCCGGTCGGCGGAACGATCCATGACTGTTCGACTAGTTCGGCTAGCGTCAGCTCTTTCCGTTCAATCAGTGGATGACCAGCACGAACAATGATGTGATGGATTTCGTCTGTAATCGGTTCAAAGTTCAGCAACGGCACGGACGCTGTGTCGAGAATACGGCCGAGGACAATGTCGAGCTGGCCGTCAAGCAGGCGCTCGACCATGGACTTGCTGGTGCTAAAGTCAACGATTACGTTTGCCTTGGTACAGCGCGACTTAAATAGCTTGATGGCCTGCATCAGCATGCCAGTTGCCGGAGTCAACACGCTGCCGATCGCTACTCGGCCACCCATGCCAGATAATAGGCTGGAAATTTCGAAGTGCGCTGCGTCCATTTCAGCCAATGCGACTCCAGCGCGGCGGATCAGCATCTTTCCGGCCCACGTAGGAACAACACCACGCGCCATGCGTTCGAATAACTGTACTCCGAGAACATGTTCAAGGTCGCCGATCAGGCGCGAGGCGGAGGGCTGGGTTAGTCGTGCGGCAGCGGCGGCATTCGCAATCGACGCATGGCGGCCGAGCTCAACCAGCAGAATCAAATGCCGCATCTTAAGGTGGCTGCGAACGAAGCGGTCAGAAATCGAATTGCTCATGCAAAGATCAGATATCAGAAAATGCGGAATCAAGAGACCAAATGTTGCTTCTTGATTATAGCGCCTGAAAGCCAAACGGCGTAAGTCTGGCGCGCTGCCGGTGCTTTTAGCGTTCCACCCATCCGTGACTCAGTTGGCTGTCGTCAAAACGCGCTTCGGCATAGCCGCGCAAGGTGAAATGAGCGGCCATGCTGAGTGTGCCGGTATGATCCATGACGATCAGCTGCTGCAAGTCCGTGCCATAAGCCGCCAATCCAGTGATGCGGGACTGCGGGATGTCGATCATGCGTGCTTGTTTTCCGTCTGGCTGATAACAGACGACCGCGCTGCCAGCGTCCGGGCGCTGTTGAACTGACCAAACACAGTCGTCACTGTCTACTAGAGCATCGATGGGAGTGGCGCCGTCCCTGACGTGCGCGAACGGCTGGAGGTCGCTGATACTGGCACTGGCAGGCGTATACCGGCACTGATACATGACTGCCGTCGATTCATCGGCGAAATACATTCGGCTGCCGTCGAGGCTGAAACAGATACTGTTGGCCGCCACCACGGTCGGCAACGCCAGGCGGCGCAGGCCGAATTGTTGCGAATATTGATAGAAGCTGCCGATGGCACGACCATCGGGAGCGATATTGCGGGTGCTAAATACAAAATTGCCTGCACGGTCGGCTCGGCCGCCACTAATCACAGTGCGTGGATCGAGCGCATCCACGACGGCGAGCCAGCGGACGCGGTCGGGCCTCCGGCCTTTGCGTTGCTGCAATTCGATCAGGCACAAGCGTTTCGACAGGCCCAGCAATAGCCTGCCGCCTTGCGTCGGGCAAACTGTGTAGACCGCGTCTTGCAGCGGTATCCGGTCACGCGAGTTAGTTTCTGGTTCCCACGATGCCACCGCCTCCTTAGTCGGATCAGTCCACCAAAGTCGATTATTAGTGGCGTCCCAGCGTAAGGATCTAGCATGCTGGCCCGCGCGCTTCAAAACGGTGTGAAATGAATGATTTTGGTTAATCTCGGTCATGTTGGCAGATTGAATGAAGGGGCTCACCGGTTGACGGCGATAGCGCAAGTGCAGCGGCGAGTTTAGCGCTGGGATGGGGAGGCTGAGCCATGCTAATTTGCGCAGATGCCATGCCAAATTAGGATTGGCGCCCCGCTTGTCACGTCGTACACAATAGCGGCGCAGCAGGAGTCAATGTAACCCCACGCGCGGCGCGTCACGATACGGCCGGAAAAAAACCAAAAGGAGACAGTATGAACATCAGCTTTGGCAAGGTGTGTCAACGGGCAGTCGGTGCGGCACTGATTCTGGCAAGTAGCGTCGGCCAATTCGCCGTCGCCGCCCCAAAAACCATCCAGAACGACGTCTTCTGGAAGGACACCAGTAACAACCCGATCTACTCCCAGGGAGGCGGCATTCTCAAGGTTGGATCCACGTATTATTGGTATGGCGCAAAGTATGAAGGGGCCGTCACTTACGCCGCCAACCCGGTAAGCAAGAATGACAATAACAACTTCAACGCAATCACCGTATATTCATCGACCGACCTGGCTACCTGGACGTTCGAAGGCAACGCCCTGAGCGCCGGCGCGGCCGGCAGCACGCTCGATCCGGTCAACTGGATTGGTCGGCTGGGTGTGGTGTACAACGCCAACACGCAGAAGTATGTGCTGCTCTCCCAATATTACAGTGCCGCTACCGGTAACACGGTCATGTTCGCTACCAGCGACAGCCCAGTAGGGCCATTCACCTTCCATCACCTGCAGACACAGATCAGCAACGTGTCTACCGCTGGCACTGGCGACCAGACTGTCTTTACCGACGATGACGGCTTGTCGTATTTGATTTTCAGTAATGCTGGCGGTCGCGCCCGGGGCTATGTGGCCCAGATACGCGCCAGTGATTCACTGGCAATCGAAGCCGCCACCAACATTAGCTACAGCCCTGCGGGCCGTGAGGGCAATGCCCTGTTTAAATATAACGGTGTCTACTATTTCTGCTCGTCTGACCTGCACGGCTGGAACGCATCGCAGACCTACTGCCGTTCGGCCAACGCGATTACCGGTCCATATTCCACCGAATTTGTACTGAGCGGATCGGAGGCTGACTTTTCACACGTGACACAGACCGGTTTCTTCGTGCCCGTAGCGGGCAGCAGCGCTACCACGGTTCTGTTTGCGGGCGACCGCTGGAGCGATTTTGCTGGCAACGGCATTGGCTACAACCAGTGGCTGCCCATTTCCTTTACGGGCACGGTGCCAAAGCTGAACTCGCTCAGCCAATATACGCTTGATGCCGCTACCGGAACCTGGGCAGTGGGCGCCGGCAATAACTACGTTCTAAACCCCAGCTTCGAAGCCGATCGCATTTCGCAAAACAGTCTGGCTGGCTGGACAACCTGGACCGACCAGACCAGCACCGATCCTAATACCAATAAGCAGCTGGGACACACTGGCCGTTGGAGTGCGCAGTTGTGGCAATCTACCGCCTACAGCGGCAGCCGCTATCAGATCATCACCGGTTTGCCGAACGGAACTTATACGCTAAAAGCGTGGGTACGTAGCAGCGGTGGTCAAAGCATCGCCACCATCCGGGTGAAAGGCTACGGCGGCCAGGAGATGAGTGTAAGCGTCAATACCGCAATCCCGGCGTGGCAGGAAGTGACGATACCGAATATCGTAGTGACCAACAATACTGCCAATGTCGGCATGTACACGGTTGCCGGTGCCGGACAATGGTTGCTGGCGGACGATTTCTCATTGATAAAAAACTGACAGCGAGTTTCTTGGGCAAGGAGTGGCATGCATGGTGGATAGGATGAAAAACAAGGTCGTCATTGTGACCGGATCGACTCAGGGCATTGGCAAGGCCGTGGCCAAGTTGTTCTTGGCCGAAGGCGCGGCAGTGGTGCTCAATAGTCATCAGGATGATGAGTATGCCGCTGCTGCGCGCACCGAGTTTGCGGATGAGCAGGCGATCTACATCAAGGCCGATATCGCTGAGCGCCAGCAGGTCGAGACGATGGTGCAACAGGTGCTTGAGCGCTTTGGCCGCGTGGATGCGGTGATCAACAATGCCGGCATGAATGTGTTCACCGATCCCCTTGAAATGACGGCCGCAGATTGGCAGCGTTGCTTCTCGGTGGATTTGGAAGGAGCCTGGAACGTGATCCGCGCCGTGCTGCCATCAATGCTGGCAAGGGGCTACGGTAACATCGTCAACATCGCGTCGGTACATGGGCACAAAATCATCCCGGGCTGTTTTCCATATCCTGTCGCCAAGCATGCCTTGATTGGCCTGACGAAATCGCTGGGCATTGAATACGCGGCACGCGGCATCCGCGTCAACTCGATTTCGCCCGGTCTGATCATGACGGAGAGCGCCAGAAAGTGGTTGGATTCCTGCCCCGATCCGGAAGCTGAGCGCACTCGTCAGATCAACCTGCTACCTGTACGGCGCATTGGTGAACCGGAGGAAGTAGCCTACACCGCGCTATTCCTCGCGGGTGATGAAGCGCGCTTCATCAACGCCACCGACATATTGATCGATGGTGGGCGCTCGCAGCTTTACCACGAATAAAAAGAGAAGAGAAAAGATGAAGAAGAGTTCCGTAGTCAGCGCGGCGGTCGCCGCAATGTTTTTGCCTGCAGCAGTCGCACTGGCGGACACCGTACTTAAGGTTGATGCTTCAGCGCCAGTGGCGTCGCCACTGGAAGGACACTTGAAACAGGGGGCTGCCGTCACGCCTGCCGGTGTACGCCTGGGAGCAAATAATCAGTATCTGACACGCGACGGCAAACCCTGGTTTCCCGTCATGGGCGAATTCCATTACACGCGCACGCCTGCTGCACAGTGGGAATTGGAGTTGCGCAAAATGAAGGCGGCCGGCATTACCGTGGTGGCCAGCTATGTCATCTGGAACCATCACGAGGAACAGGAAGGGAAGTTCGATTGGAGCGAACGGCGCAATTTGCACCAGTTCCTGACCCTGTGCAAAAAGGTGGGGCTGGAAGCGGTAGTGCGTATCGGTCCTTGGGCGCACGCCGAAGTACGGTTCGGTGGGGTGCCGGACTGGGTGGTTTATTCCCTGCCTACGCGCGGCAACGATCCACAATACATGACCTATGTCGAACGTTTTTACCAGCAGATCGGCAAACAGCTCAAAGGGCAGTTGTGGAAAGACGGCGGTCCGGTGATTGCGATCCAGTTGGAAAACGAATATAACCTGCGAGGATCGGGAAAGGGCGCTGAACACATCAGCGCGCTGAAGAAGTTGGCGCTAAAAGCCGGCCTTGATGTGCCGTTATACACCGTCACCGGATGGGATGGCGCGGTGTATCCGGCTGGCGAGGTGACGCCAGTGTTTGGTGGCTATGTTGACGAGCCGTGGGGTAACACCGCTACTGAACTGCCGCCAAAGGAGACGTATGCGTTTCGCTTCGATACGCGCGTCAGTGGCGATCTCGGTGCTCAGACTGCTGCCTACGAGCCGGGCACGGCCGATGAGGAAATCGACAAAACCCCGTTTTTTGGCGCAGAGTACGGCCCAGGCGTGCCATTCATGTACCGCCGCCGGCCGGTCATCTCAAGCGACGATGTTGCCTCAATGGTGCCAGTGCAAATAGGCTCTGGCGTCAACCTTCTGGGCTACTACATGTTCCATGGTGGCCGTAATCCAGAGGGGCGCACTTGGCTGCAGGAGAGCACCGGCACCGGGGGCTATAACGATCTGCCGCTGATCAACTACGACTTTCAAGCACCGATTGGTCCTGACGGCCAGCAGCGGCCCGTGTTAGCCAGTCTGCGGCCTTATCACTGGTTCCTGCAGGATTTCGGCGCGCGTCTGGCGCCGATGACGGTACGCAAACCAGCGTTGGCGCCCGCAGGACCGGGCGATCTGAAAACACCGCGCTATTCAGTGCGCAGCAACGGCAACAGCGGCTTTGTATTCGTCAACAATTACGTGCGCCAGTATCCGATGGCCGCGCAACCGCAAGTACGCTTCGAGGTGGCGTTGCCAGGCCAGACGCTCCGATTCCCAAGCAAGCCAGTCGATATCGCCGATGGCGATTATTTCTTCTGGCCGTTCAACTTCGATCTGGACGGCGTGCTGCTGCGTTCGGCAACGGTGCAGCCTGTGGCGCGGCTCGACCAAGGCGCGGAAGGCGTACTGTATGTGTTCGCGGCGCATTCGCACATCCCAGCAGAATTGGCATTCGATCCGGCGCTTGCCTCGCGCATCAAAGCGGGCAACGGCAACCTTGCTGAGCGTGACGGGAATCTGGTACTTGACGGTTTGACGCCGGGCACGGCGACGGCGGTCACCATCGAACGCTCCAAAGGTGGTCCGGTGAAGGTGCTGGTGCTAAGTGCACAGCAGGCACGGCAGTTGACCATCGACCAGGTGGCCGGCAAGCGCCGCTTGTTGTTGAGCGAGCAGCAATTGATTGTGAATGGTGGTGAGCTGCAACTGCGTTCGGTCGGCAGCCCGCACTTCGGCGTCAGCGTGTTCCCGGCTCTGGCCAAGGCGCCGCGCGTGTCGGTGGCGTCGCTTAAAACCTCCACTGATGGCATTTTCCAGCGCATCGAGGCGACGCTGCCTGAGCGACGGCTGGACGCGACCATTGAGCCGCTCCGGGAGGCGCAGGCAGTCCCGCCCATCCTGATCGGCGGCAATGCCAAGGCAGCGCTTGAGCCAGCGCCTGAAACCTTCAAGGCAGCAGCTTCCTGGAAGGTGACTGTGCCACGTGCGCAGCTAAAAGGATTGGACGACGCCATTCTAAATATCGACTTTGTCGGCGATATAGGCCGGCTGTATTCGGGTGTTCAGATGCTGGACGACTGGTATTACAGCGGCTATGGCTGGCAGTTCGGGCTGCGTCAGATCGAGGCGCGGCTGGATCAGCCGCTGACGGTATCGGTATTGCCGCTGCGCGCGGATGCGCCGATCTATCTGCCCAAGGAAGGTCGCCCCGACTTCAGCGGAAAGCCTCAGCTCGCGCAGTTGCGTAAGGTGGTTGTTACTCCGGTCTACCTGCTCAAGCTGCCGTTGTAATCCTGATTTGGAGACAAGATGTTTTCACCAAAGCGCCGCATACTTACCCTGTCCGCCTTGGCCGGGGTTGCAAGCGTCCTCACCAGCGCACCGAGCGTTTCGGCAGCGTCCGGGGATGCCGCATACGACGCATACCTGATGGTTTATTTCACCGATGAATGGCTGGAAGACGGCGAACGAATCTACTTTGCAACCAGCAAAGACGGACTGCATTGGGAAGACGTCAATGGCGGCCGGCCAGTCCTCACGTCGAATCTCGGCGACAAAGGTGTACGCGATCCATCCATCATTCGCTCGCCTTCAGGAGACAAGTTCTACATATTGGCCACGGATTTACGCATTGCCAGCGGCAAGGGGTGGGACGCGGCGAAGACCCATGGCAGCAAGTCCATCATCATCTGGGAGTCGCCCGACCTAGTGAATTGGTCTGCTGCGCGCATAGTGGACTTGGCAAGCAGCATTCCGCGCACCGGTTACGTCTGGGCGCCAGAGGCGATCTATGACGACAGCACGCAGGACTATTTTGTTTACTGGACCAACAAGTCGCTGCTGAACGGTATCGAGAAAGCCCGCATTTACTATTCGCGGACGAAGGATTTCAGGAGCTTCACGCCGCCAGCCGTATATATCGACCGGCCTGGCAAGGAAGGCATCATCGACACCCAGATCATCCGCGTCGACGACAGCACCAGTGCGTTCAAGTACGTGCGGGTGTCCGGAGACGGTACGTTTGAAGGTAGCGATCGTCTGCTTGGTGTGTGGCAGCGGATCGGTGACTTGTCTCACACGGGCCTCAGCGGAGTGGAGGGGCCGATCCTGTACAAATTCAACCAGTCCCATCAATGGGGATTGTTAATGGATCAGTATCGCGACAAGAAAGGGTATCTGCCGCTGTTATCGCAAGATCCTTCTCGCGCTGGCACCTTCAGTCCGGTACCGGCCGACCGCTACGCGTTGGGCAAGGTCAAGAAACGGCATGGCTCGGTGCTCAACATTACCAGCGCGGAATTGCGCGCGGTGCAGAAAGTAAGGGAGATGGAATGAGTTGTTGTGAACGAAGCCGGCGGCATCGTCTGAACCTGGCATTGGTGTCGGTAGTCATTGCAATTAGCGGCTGGTGCGCTCCTTCCCAAGCTGCGCTGCAGACGACCGAGCAGATGTACTTGTCAGGGCAAGGCCCCAAAGATGCGGTCCCATGGGAATTCACCGTCACTGGTGGCCGTCGCGCCAATCAAAAAGCGACCATTCCCGTGCCGTCGGTATGGGAGCAACATGGCTTCGGTACTTATAACTATGGTGACGACAAGTCGCCGCACGCAAATGAGCATGGCTTGTATCGCCTGCAGTTCACGCCGCCCATCGGATGGAAGGGGGAGCGTGTGCGCCTGGTGTTCGACGGTGTCATGACGGACGCAACCGTCAAGCTGAATGGCGTGCCGGTCGGCCCGACCCATCAGGGTGGCTTTTTCCGCTTTGCATTCGATGTCAGCAAACAGATCAAGCTGGGCGAAGAGAACCTGCTGGAAGTGGACGTGGCCAAGGAATCTGCCAATCAAGCGACCAATATCGCCGAGCGCCATGCCGACTACTGGGTTTTCGGCGGCATCTTCCGCCCAGTCTGGCTGGAGGCCACGCCAGCCGAGGCCATCGAACATACCGCGATCGACGCACGTGCGGATGGCACATTAACGGCCGACGTAGCACTGGCGGCACCGCAGACCGTCACCCGACTGGAAGGACAGGTCACCACGTTGGCTGGTGAGGCGGTAGGAAAACCGTTTTCGGTGCGGGTCCCTGCCGGCGGCGGCAGCTCGCTGCGACTGAGTACACGTATCCATGCGCCGAAGTTGTGGAACGCCGAAACGCCCAACCTGTATCGGCTGAAGGTAGCTCTCTACAAGGGCGATGAACTGGTGCATAGCACCAGTGAGCGTTTCGGCTTCCGCACCATTGAAGTACGGCCAGGAAAGGGTGTCTACGTCAACGGCCAACGTGTGCTGCTGAAGGGGGTAAACCGCCACAGCTTCCGACCGGAGACAGGCCGCGCCCTCGATCGGCAGGATAACTACGACGATGTGCGTCTGATTAAGTCGATGAACATGAACGCTGTGCGCATGTCCCACTATTCGCCCGACAAGGCATTTCTGGAGGCGGCAGATGAACTTGGCCTCTATGTGCTCGACGAGTTGACTAGTTGGCAGCGTGGCCACGATACCTTTGTGGGCCGCTTGCTGGTGCGCGAGCTGGTGGAGCGGGATGTCAATCACCCGAGCGTCGTGTTCTGGAATAACGGCAATGAAGGTGGCTGGAACCGCGCGCTCGACGGCGAATTCGCACGTTATGATCCGCAGCAGCGCCGCGTTCTGCACCCGTGGGAGCTGCATGACGACGTCGATACCAAGCATTACCCAAGCTACCCGGATCTGGTCGACCATCTGGCGCGCAACAACGTACTGATGCCAACCGAAATCCTGCATGCGCTCTACGACGGCGGTGGCGGCGCCGGCCTGGATGACTACTGGAAGGCGATCACAGCATCACCGGTCGGCGGCGGTGCATTCATCTGGGATCTGGCGGACGAGGGCATCGCCCGCACTGACCGCCAAGGAGCGGTAGACGTCTTCTCCACCTACGGCCCTGATGGAATTGTCGGTCCGCATTTTGAAAAGGAAGGCAGCTATTTCACCATACGCGAGCTGTGGTCACCCGTGCAGGTGCGGGCACCGAAACTGGACGCTGGTTTTGATGGCGTACTGAAGGTCGCAAACCGGTATGACTTCACTTCGCTCAAGGCGGTCAACTTCCAGTGGAAGCTGGTGCGATTTGCAGCGCCCGGCGCCACAAACATCCAACCCACTGTGCTGGCCAATGGCCAGACGCATGGCAACGATATTGCACCGCATACCGACGGCGTGATCAAACTGAAGCTGCCGCGTGATTTCCGCCAGACACTGGCTGGTGCTGACGCGATGACGCTAACTGCCACAGGCCCTGCTGGCGATGCCCTTTGGACCTGGACTTGGCCTTTGAAGGCGCCGGCGTTGCCGCTGCCACAGGAAGGCGTCAGGCCAGTCGTCGCCACCACCGCCAATGAAATACGTCTGGGCAGTGGCGACGTCAGTGCAAGTTTCGATCCATCGACTGGCCTGCTGCGCGATTTCAAACGTGGCGGGCAGGATGCTGGGCTCAGCGCCGGCCCGCGCCTGGTCTATGCGAAGCCGACCCGATTGCGACCGGACGATCCATTCAACAAGCTGCCACCACCGGACAAGAGCGTAACACCCTTCGATCTGGAATGGACCGCACTGCCGGCCCAACCGGAGGCGCAGACGCTGGCTAAACCGCAAATGGCCAACGTCGCTCGCCTGAAGCTGGATTTCGTTCCTACAGACAGCTATGCCACCTTCCGCATCGAGATCAGCGTCGACGGCACGCAGTGGAAGACGATTTTTGACAGTACGCGTCGCGGTATTGATGGCGAACGTTTCATCTTTGCGCCTCAGTTGGTAACGGCGATACGCGTCACGCAGCCGCATAGCGATACCGGCCGCCGCATTGCCATCAAGTCCCTCGACCTGGCATACGAAGCGGAGCGGTTTCCGGCTGCCTCCCACCAGGCAGCGAACATCAGCACTGGCACGAGCGACGGTGAAGCGTGGTTGGAGGCCACCGGCGCCGGTGGTATCGACAAGCTGCGCTGGACGCTGCGCCGCGATGGCACCCTGAAGCTGGACTACAGCTACCAGCTCAGCGGCGAGTATCTCTACCACGGCGTCACCTTCGATCAGCAGCAGGGACTGAAAGCGGTTAAACGCCTCGGTGCCGGGCCATCGCGAGTGTGGAAGAACCGCCTGCATGGCACGGAGTTAATGATCAGCGACACGCCTTACCGCGTTACTGGTCCGGACGCTTTCAATTATCCGGAGTCGCAGGGGTATTTCGGCGACCTGTACTGGGCACGCTTCGATGCGGCACAGGGTTCCTTAGTAGTCCACAACGCCACGCCTGACACGTACTTACGGATTGGCACTCCATTGCTGGACCATATCAATACCTCGGTGGATTTCCCTCCCGGTGATTTGTCGTTCCTTGCGGCCATTCCAGCCATGGGGTCGAAAGCTATCCCGGTAGAGTTCACGGGGCCGTCCAGTCAGCCGACTAAAGCCGGTGGCACTTACACTGGCGCGCTGCTGTTCAGCTTGCCACCACGCTAATCATGGCTACATCCATACTAATGAAAAAACCCTCCCTGTTTGCCGCGTTGGCGCTCGCATTCGGAACGGTTGCCTCGGCCGCACCGGCAATCTTTGTCGATCCGGAAGGCGTAATGCGCTGGAGCGCGGACAAGCAGGAAGTACGGCTGTTCGGCGCCAACTATTCACCGTTTTCGGCGGGCGATTACCGGCTCGCGGTACGTACTGGCTCCGACATCAAGAAACTGATCGATGCCGATCTGGGGCACTTCGCGCGCATGGGTTGGGATGGTATGCGTCTCAGCTCCTGGGGGGACTGGGAAAGTGCTGACGCCAAGGGTAATCTGGTGGAGAACGTCCATACGGAACTGATGGACTACCTGATCGCCAAGGCTAAGGAACGCGATATCACGATGCTGCTCAGCCCCATCGTTACTTATCCTTCCTCTTTCGCGGACGGCGTAAGCGATCCGTCCTACAAAGCTACTGGCTTCTCCTCGTTGTATCCGCGCAAGGAGATGGGCGTCAAACCCGAGGCTGTTGCCGCTCAGGTGAATTATGTGCGTCAAGTGCTGAACCATGTGAATCCTTACACTGGCTTGGCGCTGAAAGATGATCCGGCGATTCCGATGATTGAGATGATCAATGAGCCGGAGCACCATCCACAGGACCTACAGCTTTCGATCAGCTACATTAACACGCTGGTAGACGCCGTACGCAGCACCGGCAGCCAACAGATCACTTTCCATAACTACTCGCAGGACTACGCGATCGCTGATGCGCTGGCTAAGTCCAAGGTGCAAGGCATCGATTTCGGATGGTATCCGTCGGGCCTAGTTTCGGGTCGCACGCTGAAAGGTAGCTATCTGAGCTCGGTCGATGACTTTCCTGCTTTGCGCGCTCCCTCGCTGGCAAAAAAGCCCCGCATCGTTTACGAATTCGATCAGGCCGATCTGCTGACAGGTTATATGTATCCGGCGATGGCACGCACCTTCCGCAGTGTCGGCGCACAGTTCGCGGCGATCTTCTCGTATGACATGTTGGACACCGCACCCTACAACCTTTCGTGGCAAACGCACTTCATCAATCTGGTGCATACGCCGCGCAAGGCGGTCAGTGCGGTGATTTCCGGTGAAGCGATGCGCCGCCTACCGCGACTAAAGTCTTTTGGCAGTTTCGCGGAAAGTAAGCAGTTCGGCGACTTCAGTCTGGATGATGATGCCGATACCAGCTTGCTCAACGCTGACGACGCCTACATGAATGCCGGCGATAGCCTCGCTACTCCACGTCGGCCGACTTCGCTGAAGCGGGTAGTCGGATTGGGTTCGTCTCCATTGGTGAATTACGAAGGTAGCGGAGCCTACTTTTTGGATAAGGTAGCTGATGGTGTGTGGCGACTTGAGGTGTATCCGAATGCGCTACTGGTAAGCGACCCGTATGCCCAGCCCGTGCCTGGAAAGGTCGTCTCCCGCTTGTACTTCAATGCCTGGCCGATGGCTATTCACCTGCCAGATCTCGGCGCTGCATTTACCGCGACTCCGCTGGTGGTGCCTGCCAACAGCAAGGTGGAGAAACGCCAGGCCAGTGCTGGGGTATTTAGTGTAGAGCCGGGCGTTTGGCTACTGAGCAATCGTGCCAATCCAGACCTGGCTTCCTTACCCGCCAAAATCAACCGCGTCGGTATGCGCGAGTACCACGTCAATCCACCGCAAACGTATGACGATCTGATTCAAAACACCTCCGTCACCGAGCATGTGGCCGGCCAGCAGGTCAGGCTTAGCGTGCGATTGGCCAGCGGTACGCTGCCTGACCAGTTGGATCTCGCGCTGCGCCCAGCGGGCCGCAAAGGCTTCGATCAGCCGTTGGCGATGCGACGCGTACGCGGTTTTGATTATGTCGTCGTCATCGATAGCGCAGCAATCTCTGAAGGTGACTACGAGTTCGTGGTTAGCCTGCCAGCCAGCAAGGGGAAAATTACCTTCCCCGGCGCCACGGCTGGACAGCCAGGGTTGTGGCCGTTCGCTGCCAGCGATGTTTGGCGCTTTACCGTCACGGCGCCGCAAATGCCGCTGGAGATTTTTAATCCTAAGCGCGACAGCGGTAACCTAAGCGCGGCACGTGCTGGTGAAACTGACCGTCTACTGAACTTCAAGCTTGGTCCTGGCGAAACCAGCGGCACCCCGGCCCTGACACTGGGATTGGAAGAGCGCGGTGGCGTGAAGCCGGAATTGAATGCCGGCGTGTTGTATATCGGCGATGCGATCGCGGCGCGACGCGCTGGCGGCATCAGCCCGACCAGTCTTAGCGCCAGACTCAAGGCCAGCAACGGCAAGCCAAGAACGCTGGAGGTGTTCCTCGTCGAGAAAGATGGATCAAGCTGGCGTGCACCGCTGGTAGCCGGATTGAACTGGGGGACTGTAACCGTTGATCTCAACGCCATGACATTCTCGCGCAGCGTACTGGCGCCAACACCGTATCCCGGCTTGGGCAGCTACTGGCGGCAGGGACCGGCGTCGCGCGCGCGAGGGAAAATTCAGCCTTGGAATATCGAGCGGTTGGAGTTGCGTGTATCGCGCCAGTCCAGCGATGGGAGGGCGGACGATGCCGGCGGCGTAGACATCGCTTCGGTTCAGCTGCATTTCGATGGAAGAAAAGACTAGGCCATGCCGATACGTGCATTCCGAATGAAAGTCCGGGAAGGAAAGGTGGCGGAGTATAAGCGCCGGCAGCAGCATGTGTGGCCTCACCTTGAGCGCGTGCTGCGGCATGTCGGTATTTATGACTACTCGATCTTCCTGGACGAGGAGACGCGGCATCTGTTCGCGGTTCTGAAATTATGGCCGGACCACCAAATGGAGTCGCTACAGTCGCATCCAACCATGGCGCGCTGGTGGCTTTATATGGCCGACGTCATGGAGGTGGGACCAGACAATTTGCCGCGCCAGTGGCCACTAGAGTCGACGTTTCATTTTGCATAAGTCTGCATATCACCACTGAAATGCAAGCGGCCGAACCGTTCCGGTTGATGAGGATCCGGCTGCAATTTTCCGGAGTCCGACCACATGCTCAGGCGGCGGTGAGGCGCGGTTCCATCCCATCGGTTCAGATTTGCCTTCCAGACCGTACCGACCATAGCAGGTTGAGAAAAATTGCTTAGCGGTATAGCCAGCTCCAGAACCCATCTCTTGTCTTGGTCTGAAGCGTCGTTCAACGTTCCCTGACGTTGGACCGCTATCCGCACTCCTTTTAGGTCGTAGGATTTATCCAGCCCGCGCGTCGATTTGAAATAGTCGTACAGCACACCCAATGCATTCATCTCCAGGCCGATATACCCGGGTTTATCCGATCCTGTATCGATAAACAGTTCCACTGCATCGTCTTCGTATGTCGGGTCATCGTGGTGAGTGTGCCGGGCGGTTATATCGATGTCCTCGCATTCATAAGCCACATAGAGGTAGGCATCATCCCAGAGCAGACGCGCGCGCGTGGCCTGTTGGGAACCGGTCTGCTGATTCCATGGGAATTGGAGATCGATTGATGCAGCATTGCGCCACGCGCTGTCATCGAGGTGGCCGTCAATGACGATCTCTGCTTTCGCGCGCCGAACCTCATAGTCAGGAACCGGCGCTTGCACCGGCCGTTCAGTCGCATGAATAGGGCCAATAGCGATAAGGAGTAGTGTGAGAACGGCGTGTTTGATCATGTGATGGATTTTTCTATCGGTGTGTGCAAGTACAAAAAGCGGGGCCTGCCCGATACATTAGGCAGACCCCGCGTCCAACGAAATGGATGCGTAAGTTAGAAGGTATATTTCAACACGGCGCTGACCTTGCGATCCCATACGTCGCGGAAACGCTTACGATCAATTTGCCCCATGTAGTACATATCCTCCGCTTTGTTCGCGTTCTGTACGTCTATCGAGAAATCATAGTGCTCATTGAACTTGTAGCCGATCGAGGCATCGGCGATACCGAACGAGCCAGCATAAATAGGCTGGGAGCCGGAGCCGGGGCCTTGCAAGGTGTCGAGCCAGCCATCACGGTGGGTGTATGCGATTCGGGCGCGCCAGCCATTCTTCTCGTAGTAGGCAACCAGGTTGTAGCTGTTCTTCGAGAGATACTGCAGTGGCACTGTAGTGCCTACCACCGGTCCTGGTGCGCTACTGTTCACGCGGGTATAGTTGGCCTGCATCCCCAAACCATCGAACGGAGCGGGCAGGAAACTCAGGAAACTCTGGACGCCAACTTCATACCCCTTGATCACGCCGTCATCGCCATTAATTTTGCGCGACACCAAGGCGGTCGAGTTGTTAGGGAATTCTGGCAGGGAGATGTTCTCCGTTACCTGAATATTCTGGATAAACCCACTGACGTTCTTGCGGAACGCCGATACATAGGTATAGCTGTCCTTGGTGAAGTAGTATTCCAGCGACGCATCAAATGAAGTTGAGCGCAGCGGCTTCAGGTCAGGATTACCAACCGTGCCTTGTACCTGCTGGCCGGAGCCGGCACCGAGCGTGTAGCTTGAGTTCGGATTCAGGTCAGAGAAGGCGGGACGCGTGATTTGCTTGCCGTAAGCAAAACGCGTGAACAAATCCTTCTTCAGCTCCACACGCGCATTCAAGCTTGGCAGTACGTCGCTGTAGTCGGATTTTTTATTGATCGGCGTATAGATGTTGCCATTCGAGCGGCGAGTACCGTCGATCGACAGGTCGGTACGCACATAGCGGACGCCGACGTTACCATCAACCGGGAAGCCGCCCAACGCGAAGCTGTAGTTTGCCTGACCGTAGATGGTCTTGGTTTTCTCGTCAGCGCGATAGGTGTTAAATGGATCGAAGGTTGGGTAGCAGACTGCATCGCCAAGCGCTGCGCAGACCTTCGACACATTTTGCACCAAACTTTCTGGAATTAGCCAGTTGTAGTTGGTGATCACCATGTGGCCCAAGCCATCATAGAAATTGTTTTTGTAAGGATTACTGCCAAACGCTTCTGGCAAAACCTGATCCAGCCTGAAACCGCTAGCCTGAGTCGGAATGGTGTGATTACGGGTGCCCAGCTGGTTCTGCATGTCGCGCGACGCAAAACGCAAGCCAACGTCCACGCTGTTGATAACCGGCGTATCCAGTGTTTTGGTGACGTCGACACGGGCTGACGTAGACGAGCCTTCCAAGTGACCAACGGAATGGCTGGAATCCAACGGGTTCCACAGCGCCTTGTTGTTAAAATCAAAGCCCGTTAAGTCCAGTTTCGGATACGCGCCGCTGGTGTCGAAATTCAGCGTAGTACCGGTCGCGTTCCAAGTGTTACTCATGCGCAGTGAGCCCGCAGAAGTATCCTGGCCAGAGTTCGTGCGTGCCAAGTCAGCGCTGACCTTCAGATCATCTGCTGGCGCCCATTTGGTAGCAAACGCGACCTGATTGGTGAAGGAGTCTTGAATTTGATACAGAGTGTTTTGCGTAAAACCGACGTCGCGGTAAGCGCCGGACTGCACGGTATTGCCATGGCCAGGTATGGTCGAGAAGGTCCACTGCGCGCCAGGCAGTCCCGCGAGCGCCAGCTTGTTGGCGTAGCCCACGAATTGATCGGTTTCCCGGTCGAACTGATAACTCGTACCGGTCAAGGTTAACTCAAGGGTATTACTTGGACGCCATTGGCCGACAATGTTGACGCCGCTGCGCTTACGTTTCGTAATATCGACCGAATTGCCGCCACCAGCAGGAGAGAAGATCAGGTCGCCCGGATCGGTGGCGCAGTTGTTAGTCGGGGACAGTATGCCGTTCTTGTTAAAGTCGACCAGATCGCAACGATTGTTGTAAGGTTCGACGCCAACATTGTCTTTGCGTGTGCTGGTCTTTGCATGCGTTACGTTCAGCATCACGCCGACCTGGCCGATGCCGGTATCCCAGCGATTGCTGATCAAGCCAGAAACCTGCGGGTCGTTGGAGCCTTCTAGGGAGTTGTTCGTATAGCGAACGGTACCGGTAGCAGTAAATCCTTTGAAGTCGAACGGCTTACGGGATTTAAGATTGATAATGCCGCCAAGACCGCCTTCGATCAGGCTGGCCGATGGGTTTTTGTAGACGTCTACCCCGGCAAGCAGTTCGGTAGGAATAAATTCCAGCGAAAGGTCACGGCCCGCGTCACTGTAAATTTCGCGGCCGTCCAATAGGGTTTTAACCTGCGACAGGCCACGAATAGCAACGCTGGTACCTTCGCCTTCATTACGCTGGATCTGGATGCCAGGAACGCGTTGCAGCGCTTCGGCGATATTGCTATCGGGGAGTTTACCGATGTCTTCAGCAGCGATGGAGTCGACGATCTCCGTTGCGTTCTTCTTGGTATTCATCGCACTACGCAGCGATGCTCTCATACCCGACACCACCACCACTGCAGGATCATCTCCTTGTGCAGTAGCGGCGACGGGCTTTGCTACGGCCTCCGCAGTTGGTGCCGACTGGGAGTTTTCCTGCGCCTGTGCATAGTTCCCCATAGCCGGCGCTGCAAATAGTGCCCCGATAACCCAGCTCATTTTTTTAATTTTCATTTCGCGTCTCCATTTTTTTGATATAGCCGCCAAAAGCTCTTGTGATGCATGGCTATTTTTTATCGTAATAGATTCAGGAAACCATAAGGCATGCTGTTGCACGCTTCAGCTATGTTCAAATTGCATGGGTGCTGGCGGAGCAATTCTGCGATTCCAATAAGTTCGCAAAATAAGATTTCCAATGTTGTACTAAGTATCGAAAACGATGCCATCCCGGCAACGTGCGAAGAAACAAAAAAAAAGCCCGCTCGAAAGCGGGCTTTTTAGCGTTGTCAGTGCTTAGTATTTGAAGCGAACACCGGCGGTGAAGTAACGACCTACGACGTCGGCATAAGGCAGCGACGGGTAGCGCAGTCCAGGTGAACCCGAGTAGCCTTGATGCTGCTGCAGGTCGCCCGTGGTATTGAACAGATTGCTGATGTTGAAGAAGGCCGTCATCGCGCCATTGGCCGGCTTCAGGTCATACGCTAGATTGAGATCGGTCTGTTTGTACGCGGATACCGTTGGGGATGCCCACACCACGTTGGCGACGTTGGTAATGCGCGACTTGGATATGAAGCGCTGCAAAACGTCCACAGTGTAGCGGTCCTTGTGATACGTCGCGGACAGGTTAACCTTGTTGGCCGGCGCCGCAATCGTGCCCGCCGTATTGGTGGCTGCCAGATTCGGGATGTAGACCTTGGTCAGTTCGGATTGATGCGACCACAATGCGCGAAGATTTACATCGCCATATTGCTGCAGCTGGACCACGTAATTGACTTCCGCATCGAAACCACGCGACTTGGCGACACCGGTATTTTGCAAGGTGTTATAGACCAAGGTAGGGAAGTTCGCTGCCGAGGTATTGTTGTACGAGATTGGGCGTACCACTGCTGCACAGTAAGGCGAAGAGCCGTCCGATGCCAGGCACAGACGTTGCGCATTATTGTCCAGGCCGTTGACGCTGCCGATCGCGTCTTTGATCTCAATGTTGAACACATCGAAAGCGAAGCCCAAATTGCGAATCTGCTTAGGCTGGTAGACAACGCCCAAGGTATAGGTGTTTGCCACCTCAGGCTTCAAGTTCGGGTTGCCACCAGTGACGACATTCAGCGTACCCGCAGAGTTGGTCAGCGGATCGGTAACGCCGCTTGCCGAGATGAACTGGGTTTGGTAGAGCTCCCACAGCGTCGGCGCACGGAAGTCACGCGACTTGGTACCGCGCAGGCGCAAGCCTTCTAACAAAGTCCAGTCGAATCCAAGCTTCCAAGTCTTGGAGGAAAACTTGTTCGAGCTAACATCGTTGCCGCTGACGCGGTAATCGGCCATGCGGTAGGCGGTGCTCAACGTCAGATCTTTCACCAGACGGACGTCGGACAAGACTGGTACGGTCAGTTCAACGTTCTTCTCCAGCACTCGCGATTCGCCCTTGGCTGACGAAGGAACTTCCTTGAAATAGGCCAGATTGCCGCCCGGGTAGCTGCCGACCGTCGACGTACCGCCCGGTCCCAAACGCAGGTATTGCGGATTGAAGACGTTGCTGCCGACGTTAGGCTGCATGCCAAGGGTTTCGTGTCGGTATTCAAGGCCGGCGGCGAATTTGATCGGGCCTGCCCAACCCTCGATCACGGTGCCATTGATATTGAAAGCTGCATCGGTCGTCGTATTGGTAGCGCGGTACGAGGTGTCGTCGAAAACGTAATCCATCGCTGCGGCGGTGGCACGTCCCGCTCCCAGCAAATTGAGAGGAACGCAACCTGGGAATGCACCTGGCGTGGTCAGCGTAGCGCGGCAGACTGTCGCGCCAGTGGCCGGATCGGTCACCGCATCTACTGCCGCATAGAATTTGGCGGAGTTGACGTTGTTTTGCGTGGTATAGGTGTTGGCATTGCTGCCGCGCGTGATGTGTGCATCCCACTGTAGGTCACCTATGCCTGCCTGACCATTCAGGCCAGCGGTGGCTGCGCTCGACTTCAATTCCTGATCAAACGCCAGCTTGCTCATCAGGTCGTTGTCCATTCTGTTCAGAGCGAAGCTGTTCACGCCAGCGCTGGACAAGGTGGCACGTTGCGCTGCAGTCAGGAAGGCGTTGTCATTATAGATCCACAAAGGATAGCTACCGCCAGTCGCCGTCGGATTCGCGGTGCTGGCGTTTGACACGTTGGTGTAGATTTGGTTGGCACCAAAGTCCGTGTTTTTCGCAGTGCGCCCTTGCAGGTAGAAGTGCGTATCGTCGGAGAGGTCGTAATCAAAGCGCGCGAAACCCTGCGCCGTACGGTGCTTGAACAGCAGGTACTGGTGCTGTGCCGAGCTGCCATCACCACCAATTGCCAGGTTGTTGGTAACGGTTGGCGTGCCCGAAACAAACGGCACCAGCGACCCATCGCTCTGGAAGCGTTGACCAGCAAATGGCCCGGTCATGACCAGCCCGCCGGACGACACATTGTTTTGCCTGATGTTGTAGCCGGTCACATAAGGATTCGCCGCAGTGCCGGATCCCAGAATGACGGCGCCGGCGCGGCCAAAGGCACGTGCCGAAGTATCTTCCACGGGGGCGCGTTCGTAAAACTCGACGCTGCCGACGAAGTGGCCGCGTTCGCCGACGTTGGTACCGAAGGCGATACCGCCCTTGGCCGAATTTGCATCTCGGTATTTCGAGGTGCCGCCCTGAGCAACGCCTTTGACGCCGTTGAACTTGTTATCGGTGATGAAGTTGACCACGCCGGAAATTGCATCCGAACCGTACACGGAAGACACACCGCCCGTGACGACGTCGACGCGCTTCATGAGCAACTGTGGCAGCAAATTGGTGTCGACTTTGCCATCGAAAGCAGTGGCGGGGACGCGATTGCCATCTTGCAGAATCAGCGTGCGATTCGTGCCGAGGCCGCGCAAGTCGAGGAATGTGCCAGGCTGGCCGAAGCCAGCGCCATTCGAAGTGATCGGAGTATTTGCCGTCGATAGGCTAGGGTTAAATGCTGGCAGCTTGAACAGCGCGTCTGGAATACTGGTAGCGGTGGTGGCATTGAGCTTGTCTGCCGACAGTACCGTGGTTGGCGTCGATTCGATGTTGACATTGCGGATCCGCGAGCCAGTCACCACCACCACGTTATCTTCCGGCTTCTCTTTCTCGGTCGGCTGCGCCGCGTTCTGGGAGACGGCTGCGGCTTCCTGCGCTTCGGCAGCATGGGCGTTAGTAACACAGTAGCCGGTGGCGGTAAGCAATGTCAGGGCACTTCCCCCGAGCAGGCGAAGTTTGAACTTTGGTTTCACTATTCTTTCTCCAATGTGCGCGCCATGAGGATTTCCTATGCCTCGATGGTGTCGCGCGGTTCTCTAGTTACTTGGCCTTGCTGTCGAGACCAATGCGCTTGCAAAACTGGATATATAGTATTTATTCGGGAAATCTCACGCAATGGTTTTTGTTGCAGTCGCAAATTTGCAACCCACAAATCGGCGCAGATTTGAGTGTAGTTCTGCTTCAATTCAGGGCCGCTCTAACAACCGCATATAGAATAGCGCTGGGTCGAAGAAAGCCCGTCGTTGCAGGGAGAATGCTAATTGTAGTATTTAATTTTAACTATCTGGCGAGGCGGGATTGTCGCGGGGTACCGTGAGGTAGTTTGGCGAGCCATGTTCATTTTGCATACCAGCCAACGTAAGCAACATACAGCTGCAAGCGATTTGAACGCTATTATCGGAGAGCCGGGTTTCAATTCATCGGCACTCAAGGCGTCTACCGCAGCGCCGTGGTGCGCTGTCAGATTTTAGGACGTGGCGCATGGGCGCCGGCGGTCAGCAACAAATCCAGCGCGCCTTGAAGTAGCTGGCTCATCATTTGGTGTGCCTGCACAGGTTCGCCTTTGATGATGGCCGCTTGCACCAACGCGTGATCCTTGGCGCTTGCGCGTGTCACTCCGGCATATTCATTGGTGCGGCGTATGCTAAAGCGCAAAGTTGCTTCGGTCAGATCCCGAAACTGGCGGATAAAACGGTTGTTGCTGGCGATTATGATTGCAGTGTGAAATGCGATATCCGCTTCCAGTGGATCGTCCTCGCCGCGCTCGGCAGCGAACATGCGTTCGGTCGCCAGCACGATGTCGCGGCGCTGAGGGCCAGTTGCACAATGCGCTGCGAGGCCGGCAGCGCGTGGTTCTATCGCCATGCGCACTTCGGTGAAGTCGATTAGTAAGTCGATTGAAAATTTACGCTCCAGCATCCAGCGCAGAATGTCCGGGTCCAGCAAGTTCCAATTTTCTTCTGGCTCGACCGTAGTTCCCGCCCGCTGCCGCGATTTGAGTAACCCCTTTGCGGTCAGCATTTTCACCGCCTCCCTGACGATGGTCCTGCTGGCGTTGAATCGCTGGCACAATTCAGCTTCGACAGGAAAAGGGGCAGACAACGAAAACTGCTCGGTGACGATAGCCAAGCCCAATGCGTCGACGATGCGGCGCGTCATGTTGTTGCGGTCCGGTTCGCCCATTGTCTCCAGCAGGCTATTTCCCGCTTCCGATTTTTTTTTGTGCTCAGTCATCACCGAAATTCAAAAGAGCTATTTAATGGCGGCCAATTGTATCGTAACTACCAAGCATGCTGAAATAGCTTGGCTGACAGCAGACTTGGCATACCTCGATGCGGTGATTTCTGAATATGATCCAAATGCGCGGAACATCTGCGTGTCTCTCAGTGCTTGAATCTTGGCCCACCCTTGAGGTGGGCTTTTTTTTGATTCTTCACGCAGGTCGTGATCCGTAATGCATGGCGATAGTCAACCCATGTTAAACCGGCATGGCCACTTTCGATATCAGCATACCTTCACAAAATATTAGTCTATTAGCATGATCGTGGACCGTCCTGTAGGAAGGAACATGAAGCTGCACGGCGGGATCCGACAAACTATAAAACGGAGATGATGATGGAAAATACCAAAGCGGGTCGGGCTCGCTTCCCGGCTACTTTATTGCCAGTCTTTCTCAACATTCGCATGTTGGTCAGCTTGGCCGCCATGATGTTGCTGTCGCTGCTGTCTTACAGCTCGGTAGCAAACGCAGAAGAGATAGTAAAAATTCAGTCGCAGAATTATCCGAACTTATTCTGGCGTTCGTCCGGCTTGACTGCTGTGATCGGCGAAGACGTAAACCCAGAAAATAACTCTGACTGGCGTATCGTGCCTGGTCTGGCAGACGCCAGCGGCGACTACGTGTCGTTTCAGTCCATCAGTAATCCCGGCTATTATCTTCGGCAGAGTAGTTATAACCTGATCCTGTCGCAGTCGGACAATACACTCAACTTCGCGCTGGACGCGACGTTCAAGAAAGTCCCCGGACTCAAAGATCCTGCGTTGTTCTCGTTCCAATCCTATCGATTCCCGCAGAAGTACATACGCCACTACCACAACTTAAGATTGGACAACATCTCTACCGATACCCAGAGGCAGGATGCAACGTTTAAGCTGATGCCTGATGAGTGTGGTGGCATCGGGATGAGCGCTGAGGATGTGGCCGCTCTGCAATCGTGTAGCGGTGACCCGGCTAGTTGCTCAGTGGGCGGGGACGACAAGCAGATCTACAAAGTGGCAATGCGATTCGACCGCAGCTATACGGATCCGATCGATGTCTACGCTGAATCGCGTCGTCGTATCTTCTTCGACGAAGCGCAGTCCACCGCAAAGAATCGCTGCGTGACCGCGCTGGTCGATGTTCGTGATTACCTCTTCGAAGGGGAGCCTTTGCAGGCCAGAGATCCAGGTATCCCTGGTCTTAATTTGCGTGTAGCCCAAGGTGTTAGCGGACTTACTGCACTCTCGGCAAAACCGGTGCTCAATCCGGTAACGATCTTCATCGCAGGCGACTCCACTGTAGCAGACCAGCCACCACAGTTGAATCTTGCACCCAATGCTCGGTACACGGGATGGGGCGGCATGATCCCACGTTTTTTTGCTAACCAGGCAGCAGTGGCAAATTATGCCGATTCCGGCGAGGGCACGAAAGCCTTCAGGGTAGACGGAGGGTTCATCTGGTACAAGATCGACTACCGGTTGAAGGCAAACGACTGGGTCTTGATACAGCTTGGTCACAACGATAAGGACACCAGTGCCGAACTTTATCGCTCCCGCATTTTGGGAATGATCAATGCGATTAAAGCCAAAGGTGCGCATCCGGTACTGGTGACACCGATGGTACGCAACAACGGTGTGGCTCTTGCGAGCCAGCACATCTACGGAGATTTGAACGTTCGCACTGAATTGACGAACCTCTCGGTTTCTGAGAATGTGCCGCTGATCGATCTAATGAAGATATCCAGCGAATGGGTTACGTCCGTTGGCCGCACCACGGCGCAGACATATTTTGTCGGCACTGATACCACTCACTCAAATGAGTTAGGTGCGCAAGTGTTTGCTCAGATGGTAGAGGATGAAATCGCACGCCAAAATTTCGATCTTGCAGCTTTCTTGCGAAAATAGGTCACTATTGACGATGAGGCAGCTACTGTCTCCGGTGTCTATGTGCTACTCATCCTGTCGAGTGCGGATCCCTACTAGCAAACCCCTATCAGGCGGTTGGCCAGCTAAGCGCTGAACAGGCGTCTGATGATAGAGGGGGACTCAAATTGCTCACCGAGTCCCCTGCGGTAACTGCATCATATCTTTCAGACGAAATGAACCGACGGCCACGATCCAGGATCGGATAAACAAATGATCTCGTAGGCGCTTCTGCAATGCCTACGAGATTTGCTTCCTCATCGGGTAAGAGACATGCAGGTTGTCGTCTCCCATTCGCATTTCCATTTTTTGGAGAAAATCTGTGGGGTCTACTATGGCTAGTTGGGCGCCCCATTTTTTCTTAGCCAATGCTAAGCCAATCGGGCCTCCGTGGTCTCGATCGATAATCAATAACCGGTCTCCCTGATCGTGTAGAAGCGCGCGACCATTTTGGGAGTAGATGATGTCGCCGTTGAGCATTACCTCTCGCATGCAGCCGTGCTTCGAGACGATCCCCCTGTCGTCGATGATAGAGCTACCCACGTTGTTACCTTTAATGAAGCATGCGTCGGGAAGTATTTCACGGGCGACGGCAAGACGACGCAACTCCTGCAAGCATTCTTCATCGCCGCGCGATCGCAGAAATATCTGATACAGCGCCCAATCTTTGATCTGCAGCTTTGCCCGCTTGAGTACGAACTCCTTTTGTCGAGCGACGAATCGCTGGCTTGTCCTGCGAGTTTGGTACTCCCGTTCAATGTCTGCCAAAAATAACTCCCTAAAGTGTCGAGGCATCCTGTTGAGGTAGAGAGCGAATCTGCGATCGCTCCGTTCCTGCTGTATGTCGGAGCGTTCTTCCTGCAAGCAGTTCCGCAATTGATCTAGCTCTAACCGATATTCCTCCAGAACGCGCACTCGAAGTGAGCGTCGAACCATAGAAAACTGCCTCCAAAGGATCGGCTCAGGAGTGTTCTTGTCGGGATGACAGTTGGCTTCAAAATGGCTTTGACGCGCTACAGTATTCTTTAGTGTAGATAGTGCCGCGACGAATGGCATTCGCAATTCTTGTGTCAAGAAGTCGATTGCGTTTAGGTGCCTGGCGCCGCAGCGAATCCGCCTCGGCGGCACTGGGGGCTCGCCCTGATTTTCTTGGCCTGCAATCTGATACTTGGACCGCACCAAGCCAACCTTGTCGACCATCTCCTGAAGGAGAAACTCCAGGTCCACGGCTTGGTTCCATCTAGCGACAATGATCCTATGTTCTTCTCGTTGACTCAGCGTGAACTCAGCTTTGTTCCGAACGTTTTGGGAAATTGTCGTATCGTATCGCCTGCCCGTGGCTGTTGAAGGAGAGGACAGTTCGAGACGAGGTAAGCGCAGCGTCGGCCTTTTATCGAGGTCGGATAGCTGTTTCTGAAAAGATATAGAAGATCCGATCTTATTGTAGAAGGCGATTTCCTTCCTCCTGAGAGCATCGAGCTTTTCTTCGCGCGCCAGCGCTTTGTACGTCTTAGGCAAGCCACCAGGGAAATATTTGATCTCTCTGGCGCGTATTGAGTGCCATTCGTTGATTAGCGTCATGAGCGCCTCATCCGTGTTTCGGGGACTCCCGATCGCTACGTAACTGTCATTGTCGAACGCGGATAGATACTTCGTCTTCTCATCGGGGCTGAGTATCAAAAACGCTTCTTTGAAGACATTGTGCCGCAGATTCACGAAGCGCTCGCGCCCAGACACCCTTATCGCCTCATGTTCGTTTGCACGCCCCAAGTTCACTATCTTGTGTTCTCCAATACTCTTAAGATACCTGCGGAATTCGGATAACGTAGATATATTGTTATCTATTATGTGACGTAGTATCTCGCGCTTCAATTGATCGCCATTTCCTAAAAATACGTCTCCCTTTGAGCGTTGTAGAATAGTTGATTCCATAGTGAAGTCACTTCTACCGCTGTCTCGTGGTGAAATTGTTCCGTATTTTCGATTTAGATATTCTTGAAAAGCGTCAAAGTAGGGAATGTTGTGGTCATACTTCCCCCATGGATTCAATGCCTGACCGCTAAGTAAATTAAGGTTGGGAACGACAATATGCATGTGTGGTAGTCGAATCAATTTTTTTCCATCAATCGTTAGAATACTTTTTTTCTTAGGCATGTGGATTTCTGCGTAAATATTGTATTCATCGGGATGATAAGCAGAGAATATAAATTTCTCGAAATCCTTTAGCATTCCACTAAATATTGAGGCGTCCACCATATCCTCTTTTAGTGATAACGTGATGTGGTGGTATTTGATTCGATTTGATGTGATGCTATTTATTATTTCGTCCATGAGGTCAATATTCCCAATCGGGATTCTTTCATCAAGCTCGTTTCTCGTGAACTCTCTTCCACTTTTCGTTCCATTGATCAAGTAATTTTTAATTCCTTTATTCGCTCCGGTGACTCTTATTAATGTCATTGTAAAATCCTTATGAAATATTGGTTTTATTAAAATAGATTTTTTTCAAAATTCCCCTTGGATAGCCTGTTGCAACTCTTCTAGGTAAGCGGTGAGCTTGGTTGCCACTGATTCGGTAGCTGCTCCATGTTGGAACGCAGAGAGAAGTTTCAACATGTCATCCAACTTTTGGTTCATAGAGCTTAAATAAGCTAATCGACGCAGAATGTGCTCTGGGATATTTTTTTCAAGTTCTCGTTTCTTTATTATCCTATCTGCTGCAATTGCCCTTTTAGCTAGTTCTTCAGATGATTCGATTGCCGCTGTGGTTGAAATAACATCGAGAGATAAGACTCTTGATCTGAAGTAATCGGAGGCATCTAAACCATGAGCGAAAGCAAGTGCTTTGAATTGATCTCGCTCTTCCTCTGTTAATCTGATGTTGACTTGTTTTGTTTTCATGTTTCTCTAGCCACGTCAGGGGCGTAATTGGATTCAAAGGCGCAGCCTTTGGCACATAACGTATAGCAGACACGTCAGTGTGTGATATACGTTTGGCGTGCCTTGCTACGATATTTTTATACTTCGGCTTGGAGCTGCTATACGAAATAGTTTAAACCGATTGCATCGCTCAATTTTCGTAAGGTGAGGAAATTGAGTGGATTTTCTCTGTTTTGACAAATTATTTTATTAGGGGAAAGGATTTATGTTGATTTATAGTTATAAAATTTTATTTGATTAACTTTGATTGGATGAAGACGCCCCCAGAACGCCCCCAGAACGCCCCCAGAACGCCCCCAGAACGCCCCCAGAACGCCCCCAGAACGCCCCCAGAACGCCCCGAGAGCGCCTCCCACCGACGTCGAAGTGCCGCAGAAGTGCTTCTAAGTGCGTCGAAGTGCCACTGAAATGCCTCGGAGTGCCACTGAAATGCCTCGGAGTGCCACTGAAATGCCTCGGAGTGCCACTGAAATGCCGCGAAGTGCCACTGAAATGCCACGAAGTGCCGCTGAAGTGCCGCTGAAGTGTCGTTGAAGTGCCGCTGAAGTGTCGCTGAAGTGCCGCTGAAGTGCCGCTGAAGTGCCACTGAAGTGCCGGGGAACTGCCAGGGGTCTGCTAGGGGTCTGCTAGGGGACGGTCAAGGGGAGCTGCCAGGGATCTGGCAGAGACGTGGGACTGCCTTTGAGCGGCCTGCGGCCCCTCCAGCATGGCGGGGCCGTGAGAGTACAGCGGGACTTATGGCCGGAGCGGCAGAGGTGATTTAGCGTTCGCTGAGCAGGTGTTATACGAGGTCACCGCTTCGGACCGGGATTGTGACTTTCGAAGCCGAGGCGGCTTCGAGTCGGTACTTTGGTTTGCCTCAGGCTGAAGTACTTCATTTATCAGGTTCATGCCCAACCTGATTGCGTGCCCAACGCGAACGAGAGCAGCTAGCTCTTTCGTTCCGTCCAACAGCGTTTTATACATGCCTTGACTACGCATCTGTTTCTTCAAACTCATCCAGTTGCCATTGTAAGAAACGAACTCTCCACGAGAGTCTATTCCCGATACTCGGTAATTCCATCGGCTGATTGTGATGCCGCTTCTTGTTTTGAACGTTCCGTATGAGTATCCCTCAATAATGATTTCATCAGATTTTGGGACGTAAAAATCGCCTAAAAATATACGCCCTGGTATATGACTCGGATATTCAACGGCAGAAGGAAGCGGAAGTCTGCAATGATCTGAAATAATTTTGACCCAACCATCTCGTATTGGATATGAGTTGGGAGTTTTTTTGAAAACCATCTGATTGTTTGCATCGGGAATTATGTCTAAAGATCTTTTTGTGTACATTTTATCCTCTAAGTCAATGTCATGGCATATTGAATCACATAGCGGAGGAGACATTTTCCCATCCGCTCTGAAAAACGATAAAACTATAATGATTTTTTGCTTTTTAAGGATAATCTAAGTATTTTTATGACAAGGTGATGTTGGCTGAACAGACTGGTTATCAATTTACAGAAAACCCATTTTGGGCTTTGCATGTACGAATGTTTTTATATCCTTCGGTTCAACAATATCTCGACCACCTAAGAGAGTACGTCCCAATGCATCCTCGGCATATTTCTTCATGATCCTGGGCGATTCTAACTCTGATAGCTTCTCAATTGCCGACGGATGAAATACAACCTCTGTATCAGGCAGATCATCAATCAGATCGTGTGTGATAGAAACAGCAATGTCCTTCATTTGTTTTTTTGAAATCTTAATGACGAACTCCCTGAACCTAGACCTCAGGGTGGTAGGAACTAAATCCACATCGTTGCATGTCGCGACGAATGTGTAGTTTGAAACGTCTAACGGGATGTCGATTGCTAGATCAGTGAAGCAGGCCGCCGAATGCCTTTCTAGCAGCGTGTGGAGCACGCCTAACGGATCGGCATTGGTGAAGCCTAAGGAGCGCGCCGGCTTGTCGATCTCGTCGAGCAGGAAAATTGGATTTGCGAGAGATTCACCCTTTACTCCCTGGCTGGCCATGAGGAAAATTTTGGATGGCGCCGAATTGCTCCAAAAACTTGATGATCCGGCTAGTTCGGAGTTAGATTGACTTGCGCTAAGGTCAATCTTCTTGAATCCGACTTTGAGCAAGGCCGCAAACTCTTGTACGAATTGCGTCTTTCCGACACCAGCTTCCCCAATCAAGAGGATCGGAGACATACGCAATACATTGTCGCCGCGATGCTGCGAGAGGGCCGCGCAGCTGACCACATATTCGATAACTTCCTGAAACTGCTGATACTTGTCCAGAAGACGACGTAGCGAATAGTTGAAGTCCTTTTGTATCTGACCGAGTTTCCTGTATTCGCCGTGGCTTGCGAGCGTTTTGATGACTTTGGAAATGCGGGCGCATGATTCCGGATCGCACAGCTGTGCGGCATTCACAGCCGCGATTGCGTCCTTTTTCTGGAAGAGCCGGATTTTGGGACCTGGGTAGAATTCTAGTGGCTCAGGATACTGTTCAGAGAGCATGTATTTCAGCTCTATGTCTTTTGAGGTTGCGTCTTCTTGGATTTCTGGTTGGAGACTAACAGAGCTGTGTTCGGGAGCTTCTTGAGTGGGGAACAATGAATCCTGTCCAGGATCATTGCGCAACTCGAAGGGGTTTAATTTCTGAGCGGGCTCCCGCAGAGAGGGGCCGGTCGAGCTTACTAGTTCCAGTTTAGGCTGGACGGCATTGGATGGGGTAGTAAAGATCTGCAAATCATTCTCCTGACATTTGGACAGGAGAACTATCATATGCATATTTTTCCCTAATGCAACGAAATTCTTTTTTGTCGCGCCGGAGAAAATTCTTGTGTTTTGCAATCGTTGTGGTAGGGATGGAGCGCCTGATGCATCAACAAGACCACGTTGGTGCGTGAAACTGTGGAAGATGTGGATTAAGTGGGAACCCTCCCGTGAGAAAAATCTCTTATCCGTTGTTGGCAGTGTTAGAGCTATAAAAATTACTACTTTATCCCTTTACTGCTTTACCCCTCTACTACTTTATATGACAAAAAAGGCTTGAAACCCGCATTATTTCGTGAGCCTGTTTTTCCGAAAAAAGGAAATGAAATTAATGCAAGATCAAATCGTTGTCCATAGAATATTCAATCATATTACTCCAAATCTTACGGAGGAGATTGAATTCTGCTGAAATTTCAACTATATCGTCAGTATTTGGCACATGAGCTGGCTCAATCGTTGAACGAACTACGTAGCACAACTTGCTGGTGCTTACAAATTCAATACTCTCTGACCTGAAAGGGGGGATCAGTTGAGCGTTAGGCTTGTTTTTCAGATACTCAGAAAAGTTCCTGACTAATTCTTTAAGCGGAGACACACCTAGTGGTTGAGCCGATCCGGTAAAGTCCGAATCAAGAACATAACCCATTTCGTATGTCTTTTTTAAGCCCTTGCCTACACTGATGAATTTCTGCTGGCACACACTGGTTAAAGTATACGCAAGGCCAAGCGTTTTTAAGTTTTCGACCGCAAGCGTAATGCGAGGCAAAATCTGATGGCTAGGGCAAGTGTTTCCAAATGCTTCTTTAGCCGCATCGGGGTCAAATTGGAGGACGCCCTTAGTCGCAGCGAGTAGACATATCTCTTGCTCGTCAAATGTCATAAGTGACATAGCTTTTCCCTTCGACGTTTGTGTATCCCACTCCCACCAAACCAAATTCTGCCTGGTCTCGCCACGTTGATATTGCTTATAAAGTGCAATCAGTACGAGCATCGCGTCTACTCGTGCTTGGCCGGTTGAAATATTACTCCAGGGGGCGGTGCGGATGTTCCGCATTAGCTGTCCTAGTGGACCGCCTTCCTTTCCTCCTTCGACGTTGTCTACGAGGGAGTTGGGCAGGAATATCCATTTCTTAATGTCGGGCAGAGAGCGAACCGGAAAGAGATGTTCTTTGCCTTTGGCACCGCTTTGGCCTTCACCTAAGCTTTTATCCTTGGATTTGACTTCGCGCTTACCTTCGATGAAGTATCGATTCTCTAGCAACCAGTCGATAGCGTAGTTAGCACGAGAGTGAGGTAGCGCCATGTGTTTCTTGATCGAAAGCCGCCCCCAGCCGGTATTCTTTTTTTTGCCTTGACCACGGCGAAGTGCAATCATCGCAAGTATGCAGTCTGCGTTGCCTGACTTCTCGGCAATCTCGTGGATTTCCTCAAGTGAAACGGCGAAAAATGATCCGATGGGTGGTTCTGCGCTCATTGACTATGATGCTGTGCATCAAGAATTCTTGGGAGCAACATGCTACCAGTGTTTGCGCGGCTTTGGCAGGGAAAAACGCTGAAAACTCATTAAACTGCACTTTAAACTGCAAGCAACAAACTTCTTAAATTTTTGAGTGGAAATGCTAACTATCTGATTCAATTGCGTTTTCACAAGAATTTTGAATAATTCAGCATTCTTTGTGAAAAAGCTTTATAAACAACGACATAGCTCCAAAAATAAGGCACGGATTTTTGGGGGGCGGTGACGCCTGGCTGACATCGCTTATCCCTCAATTTCTAGCTCTTGAAGTCTATCTTATCCTATTGCTGTGTTCCGGCGACAGACATGAAGTGTTGAGCTAGTGTGTTGTTGGCTTTAGCATTCGATACTCCATCCTCGTCAAATCAGGCAGTTCGGTATGAAACTCGCATAACCAGGCATCGCGCAGAATCTGTTCTGGCCGGGTTTCAAATGGTGGATTGACGTATAACCCCGATAGCTCAAATCGCTCGTCGCTCATGAACTCGATATCGCAATCGATCAAGCGTTTAGGACCATAGACCGCGGTCTCATAGCTCGCCAGTTCTGCTGTCAATGCATGGCGGTTCAACGCGCGCTCGAAGTGACTAGATATTGTCAAAATTCCTGTGCTGCTGCCCAGGTCACGAATCGCGCCACGGGGGCGAGCAACGCCGCTCTGATATACATCTGCAACACGAAATCCCTTGGCAAAATCCGGTGGCGCTAGATTACATAGCCACGTTTGGTGGACCTCACGTTTAGTTTCCTTAAGAACTTCGATACCAGACAGGATGAGACTGCGCTCCTTTAGCCAAACTAATTTGGGCTTAGCAATTTCGGCAAGAATGCGTTGCTCACCTATCGGAAGAATTCTTGCCAATTTTATTGGGCGCCGGCTGGTGTAGTCGGTGACATTCACGACCACAAGTTGGCAGGGCCGTGCGCCTTCTACCATCGGGATTGCCTCTTCCAGCAGGCTCCCATCCCACCGGCGCCTTGAGACCCAAGCACGCATTTGTACCTCCAAATTAAAATACTGTGTATTTGTACAGTATAATGGTGATGTGAAATACGATGTACCATATTTGCATGTGCGGACGACTTGACCAAAACGATGTGGGAAGACTGCTAGCTGATTTCAGTTGGGCGGGGGAAGTCTTGCGGCGCGATAGTGGCGCTAGATCGTTCAATGCATCGCCTGGGGCGCGTCTACCGATCCTGTATCAAGATGGCCCGAGTCTCGTACTGGAAGACCGCTTTTGGGGTTATTTGGGCCGCAATGCTCCACCTGGTGCAACGCGACCGGTTCCCAATGCTCAATTGGCAAAGCTGTTGGGTGGTTATTGGGGGCGGCTTACTCGCGGGCGACGTGTGATAGTTCCTGCGAATGGCTGGTACGAATGGGTTCCAGACGTCGATAATCCTAAGAAAAAACATCGTTGGCACATCCATCGAAACGATGGAGAGCTCCTCTACATGGCTGGTATCACGCTTTGGCAAGAAACTGAGAAGCCGCATGAGAGCGGTTTCGTTACAGTGACTGCCGGCGCGGAGGGAAGCATGGTCGATATCCATTCAAGGGCGCCGGTCATTTTTACTGCACCAGACGCAGCAACTTGGCTTGACCCGGAGCTCTCAGGCGAGCAGGCGGCCGAGCTCGCGCGGACGATGGCGTTAGGGGCTGATAAGTTCGCTTGGTTCGAAGTGAACAGCACAGTGAAAGATGGTCCGGAGTTAGCGCGACCTCTGACATTGGATGCGGTAGACGCTGCGTCTAAACAATTGGATCTGCTATGACTAATAAAAGCGATGGACGTCACTTCAAGGCGGGCGACATTGTCCAAGAGGGTGGGCATGGACGAGGAATGGTTATAGCCAGTCCAGAGAAGTTTAAGGACCGATGGTGGGACAACGTTCCAGGCGCTGTAGTTTGCGAGTGGACAGAAGATGAACGACCTCGTGATTTGGTCTATCTGGCACGCGACCTTGAACTCGTGGGATCGCAACGGCGTCGATCAGATTCTGAGGTCTACGAGAAAATGACGGCGGCGGCGGTTCAAGCCATCACAGCTCTTGCCATTGATGGAAACTACCAGCAAGCCTTGGGCGCATTCAAATTGTGGTCGGCCTTTGCGGGGCAGCTCGCGTGTGATGCTGACACACTTAGGTTACAACAATTGGTTGACCGGGCAGCGCGCTAACGTTGAAAGCATTGTGTGGGCAATCTAGATTTTATTCTGATTTGCGGGCATTTTTATCGCGCAAACAGTGTCCTTGGAATCCTGGGTACTCAATCATTATTGACATAATCGAGAACAGTTAGATGAGCCAACGGGACGATTTCTCCGCAAGAACTCGAAGCAATCTCGCTGCGCGGGCCGGATGGCACTGCTCGTTCAACGGCTGCAGAAAGCTTACTATCGGGCCGAGCGACGAGTCGTCGCAATCCGCTGCGTGCATTGGAGTAGCAGCCCATATCACCGCAGCCTCGCCGGGCGGGCGCCGTTATGATTCGGCGTTGACATCTGAAGAGCGGAGCAGTATCGACAACGGGATATGGCTATGTGCCGATCATGCGACCCTAATTGACCGCGATGAAGTAACGTACACGTCTGCGATGCTACGCAAGATGAAGAGCGATCACGAGGTAGCGTGTGCAGATGCGGTTCGGTCTGGAGCTGGCGCGGGCGCTGATTTTTCTGTGCAGCTATTCAGCATGGGGGCAGAGATCATCTTTACAGGCAGCTTCGATCAGGTTGGCGCTTCAAGTTGGATATTGCAGGTCAGGAACTTTCTTGTCGGCGATTTTCAAGGTCTAGTTCTTTATATAAATGGCTTTGCCGGCAAAGCCGCTAGCGAGCGATACATCCTTAGCACTGGCCTCGGTGACGGTAGAATTTTGAGCGCGGCCCCAGTCCTTGTTAAGAGAGAAAATGGTTATAACCTCAGCTGCCAGGTAATGGAGCGTGAACCTCGGATAGACGTCCAGCGGATCGGAAGCAGTATTGCCATCCATAAGGATACTAACGATATCTACTTAGACGAACGAGGTGGCATAGCACGGGTTTCCGGCGTGGACTACTTCCCGCAAAGAGTGCGCGAGGTGCTATCGATGCAGCGTGGTGAGAACGTTTTTGATCCTTGCTCAGGTGTTCGATTCTCTGAATATCTGTCGGAATATGGTGATACGGGGTGGTTGAATTCGTTCTTGACACTTGAGGTCATCAGGCAGGCTTGCTTGCCTGACCATGCCGTAAAGGCAGGGCAGCGCACTCCGCTTCAGTCCGTGGAGCGTGTTTACAAAGTGGAATTGCGTGCAGACGTGAGTGGCGGTAAATGGCTTCCTCTTTTCGTCGATTTCGATGTTCGGGGGATAGGCCGTTGGCGTGGGGAAGTTCCGGTTTATTTTCCATCGGATGCTCAAATGGTCGAGTGCAAAAAAAGATTGGAGGATTGGGCCTTAATGGCGCAAGGCCCCCAGGGTTTTGCCGGCCTGATAGATCAGCTTTAGGAAGCGCTTCAGTTGTATGCCAACCGCGAGGGATCCGTTCTGATTGACTGTTATCGTCAAGGGCCGTAATGGAACCGTATATAAAGTCGGCAGGCTGGAGCAGAGTGTGGAGCGTGTAATTATCGTGTCGCCATCCTCAGCGGAGCTGAAAATGCCAGGTTCATCATTCAAGCCGTGGAAGTAATCGTCGCCGAACGAACTCATTCAGCTGATGCCCTGCCTCGCGAAGTCTTCTCTTCGGTCATCGCGACACTGAAGACGAGCGCTGACTCACCGCTTTGTCAATCACTGGCTGGCCGGAAAGGCGCGGGGGCGCGCCCTCAAATCTTCTACCCTTTGATTTGGTCGGATAGCAGCCGGTGTTTGTGCTGAGGTCTGGCATAAATAGGTGGATGAGTTAGAGTCTTGATTGGCTGGCTAACTGCAAGATTACTGTACAAAAACACAGTGTTGGATTATGATTTATTGCCTCGTCGCAGTGGACGGGGCGTCGCTCGATTCAGTTGCAATTTGGCTTCATGTTTTTCCGCTTTTTTTCCCTCGGGTTGAGGTATAATTTCCGGAAAATTCATGTGGGGAGTTACCGTGCGAAATTCTGAGTTCAAACTGGTTCATTCCAATGCCCACGGGCTACGTGGCAAGACTGTTATCGATCCTGTCCTGGTTGAAGCGCGCCTAAAGGAGTTGTCCGGCGATCTCTCTTTCAGCCTGTTATCCGAAATCATTCAGAGCGGCTTGAGCGCCCGAAACGAGACTACGCGCGCCTCTGCTGTGATTGCAGCCGGTGTGCAGCAATGGTTGAAGACCGTTGAAGAGTTGCGCACACGACTCAGTGAAAAGCAATGGAACATCCACGAAGAGAAGAATTGTCCATTTATCAGCTCGCCAGATCGCTTGCTTTCTTTCGTCGTAATGACTGGTAATGGCGAAACGGGCAAATTGGGTTTTGATGAACCCACTAACCAAGCGGAAAAGGGTGTTGTTGTTGAGGGATTTGTTCAAAAGAATCAATTGGAGTTGTTTAACCAAGACTCATTCCGCTTGGCGAAGGAAAAGCGTGAAGAGACCCAAGTTTGGGCGTTTCTCTATCACTATGATAAAAAACTAAAGGAAGTGCGATTCGAACTGTCATATCCAATCGGATTTGATAAGAAAAAAATCACGGCGTGGGGAGAGCGGATTATTTTAGGTAGCATCCCCAACAATCCAGCTGACTTCGCGATTCGTAAGGATGCTCCAAATGCGCCTGCTAACGTGGAAGTTGAACCAAAGTCAGGGACTTTTTAAGTTATAACTATGTCAGAAATCAACCCCTCGCAAATTACGTTTGCCCGGGTTCGAAGGCGCCTAACGAAAGCACAATTAGCCAAAGAACTGAGTGTTACCAGCCGTAGTATTCAAAACTATGAGACGGGTACCTCCGCTCCTGATTCTGAAACCTTCGCTAGAATGGCCAAACTGCTGAATTTCCCTCAGCAGTTTTTTTTCATTGAGGAGTCCATGCCTACGATTGAGGAGCATGCGGCCAGCTTCCGTTCGCTTTCAAAGATGACGGACGCGATGAAAAACTGTGCCCTAAGCGCGGGAGCAATTGCGTTCAAAATCAATGAGTGGATGGAAGAAAGGTTCAATTTGCCTCAAGCTGATTTGCCCGACCTTAGCGACCTTTCTCCTGAGGATGCAGCTGCGACTTTGCGTCGTATGTGGGGGCTGGGCAATGCTCCAATTCCCAATATGATTCATTTGTTGGAATCTAAGGGTATTCGAGTTTTTTCGCTGGCGGAGGAAGCACGAGAAGTTGATGCTTTCTGCACATGGCATGACGGCAAGCCGTTCGTGTTTCTCAATACAATGAAGTCTGCTGAGCGTAGTCGTTTTGACTCGGCCCATGAGCTAGGTCATTTAGTGCGTGATACTTACAGTATGCAACATGGACAGGTTCACGGACCCGAAATGGAACGTCAAGCAGATGCGTTCGCTTCGGCATTTCTCATGCCGAAGGAAAGTGTGGTAGCCAACAGGCCGCCGGTGTTTACAATCAAGTATCTATTGAAGTTAAAACAGTATTGGGGAGTGTCGCTCGCTGCACTGGCTTATCGCTACAACGCACTAGAGCAAGTGACGGAGTGGACCTATCGCAATCTCTGCATCGAGATCGCAAAGAATGGCTTCCGAACAAACGAACCGGAACCGATGGGCCGCGAAAGCTCTCAGTTATTGAGTAAAGTATTGGATTTCCTAAAGAGTCAAAGAGTAGGCCGTGCCGAGATTGCTAGAAATTTGTGTATTAGTGTGGATGAGATCAATGCGCTAACTTTCCACCTCACGAGACTCTCAGTTGTATCTGTAAGCGGTATTCGTTGATTTGCAAGGTCGAGACTCCTTCCTTAGCGAGGGCGAATATGACCCTGACCAGGCCCAGCCGCCTCTGATTGCCAATTAGCGTGACAATGATCACACGATTAGTTGCACTTGGACGGAGTGCAGGCGGTTAAACTAATTCTGAAATATTATTCTATTGACCATGACGAATACTGAACTATTGCTCAAGTTCTGGCGAGGCGACCAGATTGGCGCCGAGCGTCTGTCTGCTACGATTTTGCATATTGAAGGCTTTTCATCGGTCGATCCACAATGTCCCCTAGGGGGGCCTGATGGTATCAAGGACGTTCTCTGCGAGAAAAATAACTGGCGCTATGTCGCCGCAGCATACTTCCCAGTAAGTGATAAAGCGTTTAGTGATACTAAATCAAAATTCATTAGCGATCTAAAGGGAGTTACAAGTAACTCGGTTGATGGAATTGTCTTTTTGACTAATCAGTCTTTGACGCCGGGGGAGCGGGATGTTCTAACAAAACAAGCCGATGCACTTGGACATAGGTCGATTATTTATCACTTGGAACGTCTTCGCTCCATACTTGACAGCCCATCTGGCTATGGCGCGCGGTTGGAATATTTAGACATAGGCATGTCGAAAGAGGAGCAGCTTAGCTTCTTTTCACAATGGAATAGGTCTTTCGCTGATATGCTCCAAGCACAGGGACTCATGATCATTCGTGAAATTGGCAAGCGTATTGACTCTTTGTCCGATGTAACCACGTCATTTGGTGACGTGGCTCATCAGGTTAAGCAAACTCACTCAATGCTTACCAACCTTTCTGCTCCCAGCAATAAGGCAATAATCGAACCTGCAGTTTCATCCTTTTCTTCGATTAAAGAACTTTCAGTCAATGCAATCTGTGTGTTGCATCGCGCACTTTTGTTTGATGCTCCTCCTGGCACCCAAGTGGGTGTTTTACGAACAAGTCAGGTCTGGATTGGTGGACGTGGTACGACTTTAGCCACGGCATCATTCAAACCACCTCCTCCTGAAGATGTCCCTAATTTGCTTCAGGAATTGTTAGAGGGCTGGGAGGGCAAATTTGATAGCCTTAAGAAAGCATCCGTTGCTAGCAAGATTGTTGCCATGAGCGAGTTTCATCATCGGCTTGTTAGCATCCATCCATTCTTAGATGGTAATGGCCGTATTGCCCGATTTCTTCTTGCGCAACAGGCACGAGAACTATTGAATCAGACGCGGAGGGTTGTCGTTGAGGATAGGCGACCCTATTTTGACGCATTATCATCTGCTGATGCGGGCAATTATGCGCCGCTTGAGGCTGTTATCAGTCAGGCAGTTTTAGGCACTGAGTTTGTGGCCGGGTCACCCTGCCAAATGTCTGGTCAACGTTGCCCAGGTTGTGGTGAAGGAGTCATGGATATTAATGAGTACAACAATGGAGTAGTCTGCAACGTTTGTGAGCTTGATATTCCAGCCTAAATTTGTATCGGGATCAATGAGAACACGCGAACCGGATAAGCAAGTACGAAGGTCGCTCCGAAAATACGAGATC
Source organism: Duganella paludis (assembly GCF_054461335.1). Lineage (NCBI taxonomy): Bacteria > Pseudomonadati > Pseudomonadota > Betaproteobacteria > Burkholderiales > Oxalobacteraceae > Duganella > Duganella paludis. The sequence continues at coordinate 1,303,281 of NZ_CM136922.1, read as the reverse complement.
CAGTCGCGCGGATTGACATCTCCAATAGCGATTAGAAGAACGATACGCATGCATCGAGCTGAAAAGCAAACTATCGATGCCTTAACCGCGAGTCCTCTAAGTCGATTCTTAAATTTGTAACGCTGGCCCGAGGTGTTGGCAAATGATGGTGGTAAAGCGGTACAGCCCGGAGAAACTCGTCTCTGGCCCTTTAGTGTGTATGCGCTAATCGGATTATTCGTCCGTAGGACTATTTGGATCGTAGCCGCTGTCGAAGTCAGCTACAGCGTCAGCCTTCTCTCGATCTGCTTCTATATCATCGAAATAATTATCCTGAAGCAGCAGGGGAGTTGGCTGATTGCGATCTGACGCGTTCGGTACGCCTTCCGTTCCGTTGAAAGCGGTAGCGCGGTAGCCCAAGAGCAACGCAGTTGAATATGCTTTGAAATGTCTGCGGTGGATGTGAGTGAGTAGGTTAAATTTTTCAATCAATGGGTGAAATTCACGACCTGCCTTTGATAATCCATACAAAGCTAGCAGCAACACGGCTCCTTCGCTAATTTGACCTCTAGCGATGCTCGCATAGCGTTGTTGAGCTTTCTCACTCAAACCCGAGTCGACTATATGACGAAAGACCTGAAGGAGCATTCGGTAATAGGGACCAAACGCGGATGGATTCCGATCATATGCCGTTGTATAGAACGTCGTGATCAGTTTTTTTAGCACCTTGTCCGGCGTTGCTCCAACTTGCTCCGGGTTAACCTTCGAGTAGATGCTGGCGGCATAGCTGTCCAGTGCTCGTGACCCACGTCTGACCCCGTTGTCTACTGAAGACGTTTGACTAGTCTTTCGGTGTACTTTCTCAGCTGCTACAGCGCATAGGGACAAGAGTTGGAAAAGCAATGATTCAAACTCTTGCTTACGGCGGTAGTCGCGCTCCCGTTCTGCCTCTTGACGGGCCTCTTTAAGCGCTTGGTGTTGCATGAAGCCTGCCCAAAACACAAAGGCGCCGGCAAATGCCGTAAGAAGAGCATTAAGGCCGCCAAAGGAGTCACCCACCTGACCGAATTCAGTGAGTGTTTGCGCCGTAGTAGCTGCAATCACATCGCTAGCTAGCGTCGGAGTTTCTGCAACCTTGCTGGTGACTGCAGTTGATGCAGCTGAGCTCAACAGCAGACTGCGCACGTACAGGGCCCCAAAACTCGACCAGGCTATCCAAGTGCTGGCGGCAATGAGGATCGCAACTAGCAGAACAAGCCAGTGCAAGTATGGAGCTGTCTTTGAAAGGAAACTATTTATACCTTTTTTCATCGAGTCTGGACGTGTCGTGGTAGGGAGGGGGATCCTAGAGCATGAACTTGAACTTTGGTATTACGTACGATGAGCAAGTCTGTTTTGAAGCAGGAACCAGCACATATTCAACGCAAACGAGCGCCCAAGCCTGGTCATCTGCGCTTCGGAAATGCCTACGGGGCGATGAGCGCCTGGGCTCAAAAAACCAAATACACCGGCTAACCCTCTCTCTTCTTCTTGCGTGATTTCTCCAGCCTTCCTCAGGAACGTTACAACCTCTCCCCACTTCGCCGGATTGTAAGCCTCAGGTGAAGACAACTGCGCATGGACATCTTGCGCAACATCTGCGGCCAACGTCTCAAGTGCGACACGCGCATTCACGAGCGCGGCGTTGTAGTCTGGAGGACTTGACCTGAACGCCGCCGATGAATCATTGATCTTGGCAATAATTTGCTCTCGGCGCGGCGCCCCGCATGTGCGCAGCGCAGAAATCAAATCGTCCTCGACCGGTTGTCCATCAACAATCGATGGATCGGCCGTAATCAGTCTTTTTCCATCGATTATGTAGCCATCCAGAATCAAGCACTGGGTGAGGTCATACAGGCGTTCGTCAAAGACGTATTTGGGATTTACCTTAGTTCTCAACGTCCCTTGCGTTGCGACGATTTCTTGAATAACCATCAGGAGAGTCCGGTTGTCTAGATCTCGAAGAGTCCGGATTAGATCCATGAGTAGCATGTCTGCATGTAAGTTGAGATGCTGCGCGCCGTATTTTCCCAACAGGACTACTGAAACTGCGGCTTCTTGGTGTGAAAGAAACTGGGCGAGGGAGTGCTGAGTACGATGACTAATCATGATTTGTTCAAATTTTCAAAGCGTAGGTATCTGGCCGCATTCTTGCATCGCCAAACTTCACGTCAGATCGTGTCCGCCAAGTAGCTTGGAGGACGCGATCTGGCGCTCGTTTAGACCTGTTACATGATCACGCGTCCACGGTCGCCAAAGCCTGCCGGCCGGATTTTCAGTGACGCTAATTGGTTTAGCAATGCGGTCTTACATTTGAAGCTGTCTGTCGCCGATTGGATCCAAGCACCGCGCTCCCGTTCCAGCCATGATGCTGCAAACGCATCGCCTGCTTTGAATCCGGCTAGGTAATTTGAAACCCACTCGACCCCCTTCACTGTAGGACATATGGCGACGTTAATCGCTAGCTCGGCATATCCAGCATCCGACGCATATGCCAACGCGTGGAGCCCGTTCGGCAATGTGAATTCAAATCGGATCGAAGTGCGGCTGTCGCGTGCGTGGGGCCCAGTCCAACCAGGCCAACGGTTATCGTCGGGGGCCAGCGTGAACAGTTTGCGCTTGATGCCTTCATTGACAGCCGCGACAACGATGTTGCGATACGCCTTATCACGCAGACTCTTGTAGTGGATGCCGTGAGCATGACGGCAGGTGGTACTGCGCAATACGGGCAAGTCCATCGATTCAAATCCGAATGCCAAGTCAGGCTCGTGGCCCAGCTTACGCAAACGCTCATCAAAATCCTCATCGATCAGTAATGCATAGTCCTGGTCGGTGCTGGACTCCAGTGCATGGATCAGTGACGCATACGTGCCAAACCCTAAGGCGGCAGCTAATGCTTCGCTCAAATGAGATGAGCCAACTTCAGGGAACTCCTCGCGAAGTGCTTTTTTAACTTCAGCAAGATGCTCCTTACGAAGCAAAACGGATGACATAAATACCTCCAATCAATTTAATGACCGGCGTCCGCCGATTACGCGCCAGCCTTAGATTGAAGGGGCAAGTATCGATATGTGAAACAGTCTGATTTAACCCGGCGGCAGGTTCGGCCCAGACGGCACACAAATAGAATACACGAGGTTGGGGGAGGATTTCAAGCAGTCAGACAACTGGTCGTTTCTGACGGGGAGAGGAGAGCCTACGCTGCCTTTATGCAACGTGATATCACGCTTTGGTGCAGAGCCTCATCTGGCAAAATTTTCAGGTTAGGGAAAAAAATCTTGCATGAGATATTTCTGGACTGTAGAGTCCTGTGACTGCTTCATCTTCAGGATGCCGGCATTCCACGGAGTGCGACAAATATTCTTCCAAGTGACCCATAAGGGGACTACGTCCTCGTCAATTCGCAGAAGACCTTATTCTATAAGGCTTACTTTAATAGTCGCGAATACTGCTGCATCATCGGGGTGAGCTTTTCGGTGGGGCTGTTCTTGACGGCGGCGGCGTTGATTTCGTTGGGGACGGTGGTCATTGGTTCTTTAGGTGAAGCGATAAGTCTGGTTTTGCGGCGGCTCAAACGGCCTCCGAGCGTAACCCGTCATTCTACCGCTTTCGGCGGCACGTTGACGAATTCGCGTTAATGAGGACTGGATACCGTGACCAGATGTGAACGAGAGTGGGATATGGCAAGTAAACGATGCCGGACCTGGTTCGCGTCACCGGATCGGCAAAGGGGGCTGCACGGCGCTACAATGGATCAATGCATGCGGGGCCAGGTTAGCGAAAGATGTGGCGGAAATCGTGTCACAAGGAAAGAAAAATGAACTATGCGATCGATATTGATCGGGCTGTTGAAGATGAAGATCAAGCAACAGCCTTGCGTCTTGCCGAGCAGTGGGTAACCGACGCGCCAGAGGATGCTGCCGCATGGGGCAAACTGGCTCACGTTCATGAAATGGACGGGAATCTTCCTCAGGCGAACATAGCGGCGACCGAGGCGCTAAGAATCTCCCCTGACTATCAGCCTTACTTATTCGAAAAAGGCTACATCGAGTATCGCTTGGCGAACTATGCGGAGGCCGCACAGGCATTTGCGGCCTGCGGCGAGCAGGCTGAACTGACTAACGACAGTTTTTATCTGGATGCCGCCCGGATAGCCCAAGCCCGATGCTTGGCTCTGGGCGGTCAAACTCGCTTGGCGGCCGATGTGATCGCCGCCGCTGCACCAGGGGCCGCGACTTGGCTAGATGGGCGATTCTCCAAAGAGGACGTGCTAAAGCTCATACATCGCTAGTTCTTGGTGCGTGTCCGCATCAAATTGGGGCTATTTCACGCCCCGGTTTGTACACAAAACCGTCGACAACCTGTAAACGGATTGTCGACAATCATATTAAGTAGTTGGCACACTTGTTGCTGAGTTTGGGATATCCAATCTCTGACCTGCAACATGCCCACGCCCAAACTCGTCGCCGTCGCCGCCCGCAAGGACGATCCCCCTGAAGACCGGATGTACCTGGAAATCTATGACGCGATCATGGAGCACCGGCTGCCGGCCGGCACCAAGCTGACCGAGGAGGGACTGGGCGAGATCTACGGCCTTGCGCGCCACAGCGTGCGGCGCGTGCTGGCCAAGCTGGCCGCCGATGGCCTGGTCGATATCGAACGCAATCGCGGCGCCTACATCGCCAGCCCCAGCGACGAGGAAGCCCACGAGATGTTCGAGCTGCGCCAGGCGCTGGAGGCGCTGGTGATGCAAAAGCTCATCGATAAATCACGTAAGTCCGACTTTGCCGAACTGCGCGCGCTGGTGGCCCGCGAGCGCGACGCCTACATGCGCGGCGACCGCTCGCAGTGGATACGATTGTCCGCCGAATTCCACATCGAACTGGCCAAGTTGGCCGGCAATTCGCTGGTGGTGGAGTCGCTGCGCCGACTGGTCTCGCGCACCACCTTGCTGATTTCCGCCACCAATCCCAGCGGCCAGCAGCCGTGCTCGTTCGATGAACACGCCGCCGTGCTCGACGCGCTGGAAAAGAAGAATCACGCCAAGGCCCAGCAGGAAATGTCGCATCACCTGGGCCAGTGCGCCTGCCGCTTGCTGGACCGTCCGCCACAGCGTTTCGACCTGCGGTCGGCGCTGGGAAAAATCTAAACCACCACACCAAGGAAACACATGAAAATCAAAGCGACCATCGCCGCCAGCCTCGCCCTCTGCATGTTGTCCCTGCCTGCCATGGCGCAGGACACCAAGATCAAGTTCCAGCTCGATTGGCGCTTCGAGGGCCCGTCGGCCTTCTTCCTGGTGGCCAAGAGCAAGGGCTACTTTGCAGCCGAGAAGCTGGACGTGAGCATCGATGCCGGCAGCGGTTCGGGTAACGCGGTGAACCGCGTGGCGTCCGGTACCTACGAGATGGGCTTTGCCGACATGGCGGCGCTGATGGAATTCACTGCGAACAATCCAACCGCGCCCAGCAAGCCGGTGGCGGTGATGATGGTGTACAACGACACGCCCGCCGCCATCATCTCCCTGAAGAAATCCGGCATCACCAAGCCCGCCGACCTGATCGGCAAGAAGCTCGGCTCGCCCGTGTTCGACGCCGGCCGCCGCGCCTATCCGATCTTCGCCAAGGCCAACCAGCTGGACGTCACCAAGTCGACCTGGGTCAGCATGGACCCGCCGCTGCGCGAGACCATGCTGATGCGCGGCGATGTCGATGCCATCACCGGCTTCACCTTCACCTCGCTGCTGAACCTGAACGCCCGTGGCGTCAAGGACGAGGACGTGGTGCTGATGCAGTACCCTAACTACGGCGTCAAACTGTACGGCAACGCCATCATCGTTTCCGACGCCTTCGCCAAGCAGAATCCGCAAGCGGTGAAAGGCTTCCTGCGCGCCTTCGCCAAGGCGGCCAAGGATGTGATGGCCAATCCGGAAGCGGCGGTCAAGGCGATCAAGGAACGCGACGGCCTGATCGACGAGAAGCTGGAACTGCGCCGCCTGAAGATGGCGATCGCCGACGCCGTCGCCACGCCGAATGCGCGCGCCGAAGGTTTCGGCCAGACCTCGCCGGCCCGCCTGGCGCTGATGGCCTCGCAAGTGTCCGATACCTACGCCACCAAGAACCGCGTCGATGCCAAGGCCGTGTGGGACGGTTCCTTCCTGCCGTCCAAACCCGAGCTGACCGTCTTTCCAAAGTAAACCATGACTGAATTATTCGTCGATTTCCAGAAAGTCTTCCTCGCCTACAACGACAGCGAGTTCGCGGTGGAAGACATTACGCTGCAGACCAAGCCGGGCGAGTTCATTGCCATTGTCGGTCCGTCCGGCTGCGGCAAGTCCACCTTCATGAAACTGGCCACCGGCCTCAAGGCGCCGACCAGCGGCCGGGTCAGCATCGATGGCCAGTTGGTGACCGGGCCGCTGAAGTTCGTCGGCATGGCGTTCCAGGCGCCGACCCTGCTGCCGTGGCGCACCACGCTCGACAACGTGTTGCTGCCGCTGGAGATCGTCGAACCGTATCGTGGCAACTTCAAGCGCGATCGTGCCAAGTATGTGGAACGCGCGCTGGCGCTGCTCAAGACGGTCGGGCTGGACGGCTACGCCGACAAGTATCCGTGGGAGCTGTCGGGCGGCATGCAGCAGCGCGCCTCGATTTGCCGCGCGCTGATCCATGAGCCCAAGATGCTGCTGCTGGACGAACCCTTCGGTGCGCTGGACGCCTTCACGCGCGAGGAGCTGTGGTGCGTGCTGCGCGACCTGTGGACCGAGCGCAAGTTCAACGTGATTCTTGTCACGCACGATTTGCGCGAGGCCGCGTTCCTGGCCGACACCATCTACGTGATGAGCAAGCGGCCGGGCCGCATCGTCGCCCGCAAGGAAAATCCGCTGGCGCAGCCGCGCGAGCTGGAACTGACCTACACCGAACCGTTCAACGAGCTCGTGCATGAATTGCGCGGGCATATCGGTCGCGTGCGCAGCAGCTGACCATTACAGGATTTAGCATGAATAAAAAAGCCGTCAAAAGTTTCGCGCCGTGGATGTTGCTGATCGCCATACTGATCGTGTGGCAGATTATCTGCAGCGTGTTTTCCATTTCCGAATTTATCTTCCCCAGTCCGTATGCGATCTTCCAGGCGCTGGTGGAGTACGCTGGGCCGATAGCCGAGCATGCTTGGCGCACCTATTGGGTCACCATGGTTGGCTTCGGCATTGCCGTGGTGGTTGGCGTGGGGCTGGGCTTCCTGATTGGCTCCTCGCCGCTGATCTACGCCGCCGTCTATCCGCTGATGACGGCGTTCAACGCCTTGCCCAAGGCGGCCTTCGTGCCGATCCTGGTGGTGTGGTTCGGCATCGGCGCCGGGCCGGCCATCCTGACGGCCTTCCTGATTTCCTTCTTCCCCATCATGGTCAATATCGCGACCGGGCTGGCGACGCTGGAGCCGGAGCTGGAGGATGTGCTGCGGGTGCTGGGCGCACGCCGCATGGACGTGCTGCTGAAGGTGGGCCTGCCGCGTTCCCTGCCCTACTTCTTCGCTTCGCTGAAGGTGGCGATCACGCTGGCCTTCGTCGGTTCCACCGTATCGGAAATGAACGCTTCCAACGAGGGCATCGGCTACCTGCTGGTGTCGGCAGGCTCGTCGATGAAAATGCCGCTGGCCTTCGCCGGCCTGATGGTGATCGGCGCGATGGCCATGGCCATGTATGAACTGTTCGCCATCGTCGAAAAACGCACCACCGGCTGGGCGCACCGGGGGAGTTGAGTTTAGAGGTTTTCGTCGTTCATCAGGCCGTGGCGCCAGGCGAAGGCTACGGCTTCGGTGCGGTCGGCCAGGTGCAGTTTGGAGAGGATGCTGCTGACGTGGGATTTGATGGTCTTGACGCTGATCGAGAACGTCTCCGCAAGGCGGGCGTTGCTGGCGCCTTCGGCCAGTACGCGCAGGATGTCGAGCTCGCGGTCGCTCAGTGGCGCAAACGGGTTGACCTCCGGCTGGCGGATGGTGCGCACGGCTTTCAGGATGCGTTGCGTGATCGCCGGATGGATCACCACTTCGTCGCAGACGATGCGCCGGATTGCCTGCAGCAGCTCGGTGCCGGACATGGATTTCAGCAGGAAGCCATGCGCCCCGGATTCAATCGCGGAGAACGCCAGGTCGTCGTCTTCGGATGACGTCAGGATGACGACTTTGCTGCTCGGACTGACCGTGCGCAAGGAGCGGATCGCGGTCACGCTGTCCATGCCGGGCATCAGCAGGTCGAGCATGATGAGGTCCGGCGCCAGATCCCGCGCCAGTTCGATGGCGCCCTTGCCGTCGCCGGCTTCGCCGATGATGGCGAAGTCGCCGGTGGTGCCGAGCAGGGCCGCCATGCCTTGCCGCACGATGTCGTGATCGTCGACCAGTAGTACGCTTGATGTCATGATTTTTATAATTCGAACGTTACAGAAATGATGGTGCCGCCGGCAAGCCCGGTGGCGATGTCAAGGCTTCCCTGGTTCAGGCCGTCGGCGCGAAGCTTCATATTGGCCAGGCCCATGCCTTGGGCGCCCAGCGCCGCCGGCAGCACGCCTTCGCCGTTGTCGGTGATACGCCAGGTGTAGACCGCGCCGCGCTGCTCGCCTTCGAGCGTGCATTGCATGCATCCCTTGGCGTGCTTGAGAACGTTGGCGACGGCCTCCATGGAAATGAGGAACAGCTGCCGCGATACTTCCGGAGCCGGGTCCAGTGCCGCTTCAAACGCCTCGCTCAGCGTGATCGACCATGCGATCTGGCTGCCCGCCAGAAAAGCTTCAATGCCTTCCGTCAGCACATGCCGGAAGCCGGATTCCGCGATGGTGGGCGCGGCCAGGCGGCGGATGATGCCGGTGAGGTCTTGCTGCAGCTGGTAGGTGAGCGACAAGGACGCATCGACCAGCTTGGCGCTGGCGGCGTCGGGGCGGTGCATTTCGCGCAATGCCGTCAACTGCAGGTTCAACGCGAATGCCCTTTGCTTGGCGGTGTCGTGCAGGTCACGTGCCAGGCGGTTGCGTTCCTCGGCGGCGGCCAGCGCCTGTTTGACTTCGATCACGCCGGCCATCGCATCGGCCATGGTGTCGAATTGCTGGGTAAGCCGCGACAGCTCGTCCTTGCCCTGGTCGTTGATGCGGGTGGTGAGATCGCCATGGGTCCAGGCGTAGGCGGCCCGGTTGGCGCGTTCGATCCGGCGGATCAGCAAGGCCAGCAGCACCAGCGCCACCGCCAGGTTCAGGCTCAGGATGAACAGGGCCAGTGGAATCCGGAATTGCCGGGGCTCCTTGAGTTTCGCCCACGGCGAGAGGATGTGGACGCCGACCTTCAGCTCCGGCATGCCGGGTTCCCTGGCACGGACCACGGTGATGCTGAGCCAGCCATCCGGCTGCTCGATTATTCCGCCATCGCCCGGTGCGCGCATCTGCTGTTGTAATGCGGGTAGCACCTGGTCGGCGGCGAACTGGCAGGTGCTGCCGTCCGCCGTTCGCATCGTGATCACAAACCGCCCGGTTTGGGCCGCACGCAGAAAGCCGTTGGGATTGGTGTCTCCGGTGCGGTCGCCCATCGGCGGCGTCATGGCGCGCTCGGCCAGTAGTTCCAGCACGTCCACGCATCCCGGCGATGTCAGCTTCTTCGACTCCAGCAGCGGCATCGTTGCTCGCAAGGCCTGTTCCAGTGCCGGCCTGAGTTGCGCAGGGGCCAATGACGCGCGCAGCCGGCTGTCTTCCGACACGGTGGCAATGAAATCCATCGTCAGCCAGGTCGCGCTGGACGTCAGGAACATGGCCGGCACAATGGTCCAGAACAGGCTGTGGCGCCATTGCAACAAGGCGCGTAGCGATTTCTTCAACCAGGAGCGGTTGTTTGTGGTTTGAGTGTGCGCCAACGTCGTGTCCAGATGGAGGGCAGCAAGGGGCTGCCCGAGAGGGGAAGGCTGCGTCTGAGTGCAGTTGATGACCGCCATCATATCGCGCAGAGGCGGACTCTCCAATCCGCCTGGAGGCGGTGCGCAAATCCGCCTCCAGCCCGATTCGCATTTGTGCGTAGGCCAATACACTGGAATAACACTAAAACAATATGACGGAGACATGCATGGAGAATTACTCGCGGCCGCAGCTCGCCTCAATGGCTGCGCCTGGGGCAACCGGCAACACCGTGCCGTTGACCATCGTCACCATCCTGTTCTTCATGTGGGGGCTGCTGACCTCGCTGAACGATGTGTTGATTCCGCACCTGAAAGCGATCTACACCCTGACGTATGTGCAGGCCATGCTGGTGCAGTTCTGCTTCTTTGGCGCCTACTTCATCGCTTCGCTGCCGGCGGGCGTGCTGGTGCGGCGCATTGGCTATCAGCGCGGCGTGGTGGTGGGACTGGTGACCGCCGCCGCCGGTTGTGCCATGTTCTATCCGGCCGCTTCCAGCGGCTACGCCATGTTCCTGGCGGCTTTCTTTATCCTTGCCTGCGGCATCACCATCTTGCAGGTGGCGGCCAATCCCTATGTCACCGTGCTGGGCGATCCTGCCAGCGCCTCGCGCCGGCTGACGCTGACGCAAGCCTTCAACTCGCTGGGCACCACGCTGGCGCCTGTACTGGGCGGCATGCTGATCCTGGGGGCCGGCGTGTTGACCGCCGAAGAGCTGGGCCGTCTGCCGCTGGTCGATCAAAGTGTGTATCGCAGCCACCAGATCGCTTCCGTCCAAGGGCCATACCTGTACCTGGCGCTGGCATTGCTGATGCTGGCCGCATTGTTTGCGGTGGCACGCCTGCCGCGCATCGTCGAGGCGGTAGACCAGGCGCAGCCTGCACAGGGCTCGCTGTTCGCGCAGCGCCGATTGGTGCTGGGCGCGGTGGGCATCTTCATGTACGTCGGGGCGGAGGTCAGCATCGGCAGCTTCCTGATCAATTACATGGGCGAGCCGCGCATTGCCGGCTTGTCGGCGGAGCAGGCGGCGCACTACGTCAGCCTGTACTGGGGCGGCGCGATGGTGGGGCGCTTCATCGGCGTGGCGGTGATGCGTTCGGTGGCGCCGGGCAAGGCGCTGGCGGTGAGCGCCGCCTGTTCCATGGCGCTGATCCTGTTCTCCGTGTTCAGCAGCGGCGCGCCGGCCATGTGGTCCATCCTCGCGGTCGGCTTATGCAACTCGATCATGTTCCCGGTTATTTTCAGCATGGCCTTGCACCAGCTTGGCCCGCAGACGGGACGCGGTTCCGGGCTGCTGTGCATGGCTATCGTCGGCGGCGCCATCGTGCCGTTTGCCCAGGGCTTCCTGGCCGATAGCGTCGGCTTGCAGGCGTCCTTCCTGATCCCCGCCGTCTGCTATGCCTTCGTGCTGTATTACGGACTGAAGTTCCGCCGCAACTAATTCCCCTTTTACTACCGCTGCCCAAGCGCCATGCAAGACCGGCGCTGGGCCGCGCCATCAGAATTTCCGGCACTCCAGCCGGGAAAACGCGACTACTCGCACAACAAAACAATAGGAGATTCAACACGATGAAATCCACCAGACTGTCAGGGGTGGCCAGTGCTGTCGCCAGCCTTGCCATGCTCCTGCTGGCGGGCTGCAGCGGCGGAGGCGCGTCCAGCGCCACCAACGACTCGCAAACCGTCGCAACCACCGGCCAACTGACATCGGACCAGATTGCCGATGACCGCGCCAACAAGATCATTGCGACCATGAGCTTGTCGCAAAAAATCCAGATGGTGCACGGCGTCGGCTACGTGTCGCTGGACGGCACCTTGATCGGCTACGGCTACAACATGCGCCCGGCCGGCGTGCTACCGGGCGCCGGCGCGATCATGGGCCTGCCCGAACTGGGCATTCCGACCTTGAACCTGGTTGACGCCTCCAGCGGCGTCAATCTGGTGAACTCGAACGCCACGTCGCTGCCGAGCACCATTGCGGTGGCCGCCAGCTGGGATACGGACCTGTCCGAACTATTCGGCCGCCGCATCGGCATCGAGACGCGCGCGCTGGGCTTCGGTGAAGCCCTGGGCGGCGGCATCAATCTGGCGCGCGATCCGCGCGATGGCCGCACCTTCGAAAACCTGGGCGAAGATCCCATCCTGGCCGGCGAGCTGGTCGCCAGCCGGACCATCGGTGTACAGGCGCAGCAGGTGATTTCCACCGTCAAGCACTTCGCCTTCAACAACTACGAAACCAACCGCTACATCTCAAATTCGGTCATCGACGAGCAGAGCATGCGCGAGACCGAGTTGCTGGGCTTTGAGATCGCGGTGCAGAAGGGCAAGCCGGGCAATGTGATGTGCGCCTTCAATCAGGTGAACGGCAGCTATTCCTGCGAGCACTCGCAAATGCTGGGCTGGCTCAAGAATGAATGGGGCTTCAAAGGCATCGTGCAGTCGGACTGGGGCGCGAACAACAGCACGGTGGCGTCGGCCAATGCCGGCCTGGACGAGGAACAGCCGAGCCAGACCAGCGACGACCAGAAAGTGCCGGAGCTGATGAAGTTCATCGTCGGCACGCCGTACTACATCAACGCGCTAACCAGCGCAGTGGCCAGCGGCCAGGTGCCGATGTCGCGTCTGGACGACATGGTGCGCCGCAAGCTGCGCACCATGATCCAGCTGGGCGTCATGGATAAACCGCCGACCTCCGGTGGCAAGGTCGATGAGGTCAATGGCAATCTCGATGCCTTGAAAGTGGCGCGCGAGTCGATGGTGCTGCTGCAAAACCGCGTGGCTGCTGGCGATGCCGCGCCAGTCCTGCCGTTGGCGGCCGCATCGGTGAAGAGCATCGCGGTCATCGGCGCCCATGCCGACAAGGGCGTGATCGCGGGTGGCGGCTCGGGCGGCAACGCGCCGATCAACGGCACAGCCGACACCACCTGCCCGCAAGCGCCGGACGCCTTATTCGGCAGCTGCGCCAACTGGTATCACTCGGTGCCGCTGGACCAGATCCGCAAGAAGTTCCCTGGCGCGACAGTGACGTTCTACAGCGGGCTGGACACCGCTGCCGCCGCCAACGGCGCCGCGCAGGCCGATGTGGCGATTGTGTTTGCCATCGCCTGGCAGACCGAAGGCGTGGACAACAAAACGCTGGCGTTGCCGACGCCAGCCACCGATGCTTTCAATGCTGAGTACGACCAGGATGCGTTGATTTCCGCAGTAGCCGCCAAGGCCAAGCGCACGGTGGTGGTGCTGGAAACCGGTGGTCCGGTGTTGATGCCGTGGGTGGGCCAGGTACATGCGATTCTGGAAGCATGGTATCCGGGCATCCAGGGAGCGCAGGCGATTGCCGATATCTTGTCCGGCGACGTCAACCCATCGGGCAAGCTGCCGGTCACTTTCCCTGTCAGCGAAGCGGACTTGCCGCAGCCGAAGTTACCGGCCAATGTGGCCGCGCTGATCGGCCAGACGGTGGCGCCGCGTGCATTGGTGCCTCTGTTCGAGTCGCAGATGGGGGCTGCTGTCGTTGCAGCAATGCGTGCGGTCAACTACACGGAAAAGCTGTGGCTCGGCTACAAGTGGTATGACGCCAAGCAGATCAAACCCATGTTCGCTTTCGGCCACGGCCTGTCCTACACCACGTTTGACTACGCGGATGTGAAGGCGGCCGCCGACGCCGAGCAGAACGTCACCGTCAGCTTCAAGCTGAGCAACAGTGGCGCCCGTGCCGGCAGTGAGATCGCCCAGGTGTACGCGGCGCTGCCGGCCGGCACGCCGGGCAACACGCAGCCGCCGAAGCGCCTGGTGGGCTGGAAGAAAGTGGCCTTGGCTGCCGGCCAAAGCGCCACCGTCAGCATCCAGATTCCCGCCAAGTACCTGAGCTACTGGGACGCCACCAGCAAGCGTCGCTGGGTGTTGCAGCCTGGCGCATACAGCTTCAGCGTCAGCCCGTCATCGGCGATGAGCGTGGAAGCCAATCCATTGACCCAAAAAATTTCGCTCGCCGGCAAGTAAGCCCGGGCATTCATATCAGAGGAAAATCATGACCAAATCTAAACTGTTCCTGGCAGTCGCCATTGCCGCCGCATTCAACTCCGCCAGCGCCTACGATACGCTGAAGATCGGTGAAGTAGAGATTACGCCATACGCCCGCGTGGTGGCCGGCATCGACTACACCAGCAACATCATGAACTCCGGCATGCAGGGTAGCCGTGTGCAGGTGGCGTCCAACCAATGGGGCACCTCGTACTGGGGCCTGACCTTGAAGACGCCGCTCACCGACGGCTGGAACGGCGTCGCCCATCTGGAGAGCGGCTTCGGCAGCAACGATGGCCAAAGCAATAACAACGGCACCTTGTTCAACCGTCGCTCCAACGTTGGTGTGTCGCACGAAAAATTTGGTGAACTGACCGTCGGCAATCACATGTGGATCGCCAACGATGCCTACTATGTCGACCCGATGGCGCACCAGTGGATCGGCCTGAACACGCTGGTGGGCGGCCGCAACTGGGGCATCGGCCCGAACACGCTGCAATACACCACGCCGGTCTATTCCGGTCTGCAGGCGAGTTATATGCACATGGCCGGCGGCGCCATCGATGATGCCAAGCGCGGCAGCGGTGATGGCGTTTCCGTCTCCTACACCCAGGGCGGACTGAATCTGCGCCTGATTGCCGACCAGCTGGCGGACCAGTATGGCCGCTACACCGGAGGCACCGTGTACGGTCTCGGCAGCCAGGGCGAATGGAAGTTCACCAAGGAAGTGCTGTTCGGCGGTTCCTACGATCTGGGCAAGGCCAAACTGTTCGCCGGCTACAACCGCGTGACGGCGCCGCAGGCCGGCTACGCGACCACCGCCAAGTGGGACAACAAGGCCGAGCAGACCTGGCTGGGGATCAACTACAAGGCCACCGAGAAGTTGACCTTGCTGGGCGCGGCTTTCCATCTGAAGCAGGAGGTGAGCGGCAAGAAGAGCAATCTGTTCGCCACCGGCGTCAACTACGACTGGAACAAGTACTTCAGCCTGTACGCGACGGTTGGCACCATCAACAACAATACCATCAGCGATAGTGCCGTCAGCATGAATGGCGCGAACAACCATGCGCTGTACTACTGGAACATGGCTTGCCAGAGCAGCGACAACTGCAATGGTTCCAATTCGTACGGCGGTTATGCCGGCTTTGTTCTGAAGTTCTAAGTCTCTCCCCGGTTGCCGCCGCCGATCGCGGTGGCAACCACTTCAATGGATAGAATCACTATGTTCACGCCCCATCAATTTTTCGCGCTGGTATTGCGTTTGTTTGCCTTGTGGCTGTTGCTGACGGCTGGCCAGATTGTGCTGGTCAGCTACGCGGTGCAGCGCGGCGTGCAGGACAATGGCGCAATTTCCTACGCTGTCGCTGCCATGTACGTCGTGGCGGCCGTGCTGCTCTGGATGTTCCCGCTTGCTGTCGCCAATAGAATCCTGCCGAAGGCCACGGCGGATCGCGTCGCCAGTCCGGCGGCCGGCGACATTGCCGCCATCGCCTTCATCGCCACCGGCCTGCTGATCATCGCGTTGAAAGCGCTGACGCCTGTCGCCAACTACCTGTCCTTGCTGAGCATGCTCATATTGTCCGGTCAGTCAGCCCGCCTGTCCGCCGCCAGCATGCACATCGATGGCGTCATTGCTGTCGTGATGCTTGTGCTCGGTTTATCGCTGATACTAAAGTCGCGCGTCCTCGCATCATTCGCACTTCGCAACAGCTAGAGGGGCGGAGCAGTCCTTGCAGTAGCGGGCGTCGGGTTCGTGGCCGATGGTGAGGCAGGCTGGGCAGGCGCGCGGGGAGAGAGGGCGCAGGCCGCGCCGGTGGCTGATTTCGGAGCTGATGATACCGGTCGGGACGGCCAGGATGCCCCAGCCCAGCAGCATCATGAAGGAGGCGATGGTGCGGCCGATGTCGGTTTTGGGCACCAGGTCGCCGAAGCCGACCGTGGTCATGGTCGAAATCGCCCAGTACACGGCAGTGGGGATGCTGGTGTAGCCGTGCTCCGGCCCTTCCACCACGTACATGACAGTGCCCAGCAGGAACACGATCAGGAACACCACCGACAGGAAGATGAAGATCTTGCGCCGGCTCGCCATCAGGGCGTCGCCCAGCATGCCGTATTCCTCGATGTACAAGGTCAGCTTGAGGATGCGGAAGATACGCAGCAGCCGCAAGATGCGCACGCCCATGATGACGTGCGCGCCCGGAATGAACAGCGACACATAGCTGGGCAGGATGGACATGATGTCGATGATGCCGAAGAAGCTGCGCGCATACATCACCGGCCGCTGCACGCACAGGCAGCGCGCCACATATTCGATCGTGAACAGGATGGTGAAGAACCACTCGGCGGCATGCAGCCATTCGCCGTAACGGGCGGCGATCGGCTGCACGCTGCTCAGCACGATCACCAGCACGCTGAGCAGGATGGCGCCGATCAGCGCCAGGTCGAACGCCCGGCCGGTGCGGGTATCGGATTCGAAGATGATGGCGTACAGGCGCGCGCGCCAGCCATCGGCTGGTTTGCCCAGGCGTTGCTGCAGCGGGTCGATGGGGCGTTGTTTGGTCGTCATGGGCAGCTATCTTACCGGCAAATGCCGCAGGGGGCGCGGCCATATCGAAAGGGCATGGCTTGCGCTATTTTCCTCATGCCTGCACGCGGCCGCTTTGGGCTAGCATGGCGGCATGAAAAAACTACTCCTTGCCCTATTGATGATGGCCGCCACGGCCGCCGCCCATGCCGATTCCTTCGTGAAAGGCGCCGATATCGGCTGGCTCCAGCAGATGGAAGCCACCGGCTACAAGTTCCGCAACAAGCAGGGCAAGGAGCAGGATTTGCTGCAGATCCTCAAGGACCACGGCATCAATACCGTGCGCTTGCGCACCTGGGTCAACCCGTCCAACGACAAGGCCAGCGGCCACAACAGCAAAGAGGAAACCGTCGCCATGGCGGTGCGCGCGCACAAGATGGGCATGCGCGTGATGATCAACTTCCACTACAGCGACAGCTGGGCTGATCCACAGCAGCAGCGCAAGCCGGTCGCCTGGACCAAGCACGATTTTCCGCAGTTGCTGAAGGATGTCTACGGCCACACCCATGAGGTGATGAGCGCCCTCAAGGCGGCCGGCGTGACGCCGGAGTGGGTGCAGGTTGGCAATGAAACGCGCACCGGCATGATGTACCCGGAAGGCCATACCGACAACTGGCCGCAGCTGGCGCAGCTGTTCAACCAGGGCTACGACGCCGTGAAGGCGGTCAGCCCGACCTCCAAGGTGATCCTTCACCTGGATCGCGGCAACGACAACGCCTGGTTCCGCACCTGGTTCGACAACGCCAAAGCCAACGACGCGCGCTACGACGTGATCGGCCTGTCCTACTATCCGTACTGGCTGGACGGCCGTCCCGACTACACGCTGTCCATCGACGACCTCGCCAACAACCTGAACGACATGGTGGCGCGCTACGGCAAGGAGGTGATGGTGGTTGAGGTCGGCGGCGAGGACGGCAAGCCGCAAAACACCTACGACATGCTGATGGCCGTGCAGCGGAAGGTGCGTGCGGTGCCCGGCGGCAAAGGCCTGGGCGTGATCTACTGGGAGCCGCAAGGCGCGCGCAGCTGGAGTCATTACGAACTCAGCGCCTGGGGTGAGGACGGCCGTCCGACCAAGGCGATGGACGCTTTTCTGGATTCCTTATAAGCAAACTCGTTTATCTTCGCTATCAGTCGTTTTTTAGTTGATATACTTTTTTGCAATCTACTAAAAACATGGCTGAAGGAACTGGATGAACAAGCATTTGATGGGACTGGCGATTGCCGGTGCATTCGCGGCGGCGCACGCGCAGGACAACGCCTCCGACAAGATCGAGAAAGTGGAAGTGACCGCCACCCGCACCGGCGCGGTCGACGTGCAGCAGGTGCCGGCGGCGATCACCGTCATCAAGCCGGACAGCCTGACCAAATACGGCCAGGGCAACCTGGGCGATATCGCCAACCTGGTGCCGGCCTTGTCGCTGCAGGAGCAGGGCGCCGGCGTCAATAACATCACGATACGCGGGCTGGTGGTGCGCGGCATCGTGCCATCGGAAGTACAGGACGCCTCGCTGGTGGCGGTGTACATCGATGAGATGCCGGTCACGCTCAAATCGAGCAACCCCGACCTGAAAGTGCTCGACCTGGAGCGCATCGAAGTGCTGCAAGGCCCGCAAGGCACGCTGTACGGCGCCGGCGCCATGGCCGGCACGGTGCGCCAGATTACGCAGAAGCCCGAGTTCAACGACTTCTTCGGCTCTGTGGAAGCGGTCGGTTCGCAAACCTCCAAGTTCGGCGGCGGCAACCACAATCTGCGCGCCACGGTCAACGTGCCGGTGAAGAACGATACGCTGGCGCTGCGCGTCACCGGCTACACCGGCAACGATTCCGGCTACGTCCTCAACCAGGCCAACGGCAAGACCGACAACGACGTCTCCACCAACCAGGGCCGCATCGCCGCGCGCCTGCGCGCCACGCCGGACCTGCTGATCGACGCCAGCGTGACCGCCTCCAACATCAAAGGCGGCATCAACGATGCCTACTCGGGACTGGCGCTGTACACCACCACCTCGCTGATCCAGCAGGCCAGCAAGGACAGCCTGCAGCTGTACAACCTGACGCTGAACTACGATGCGGGCGTGGCAAACCTGGTGTCGTCCACCTCCTATCTGCACCGCGACACGCTGTACATCAATTCCGGCCAGTACAAGGCCACCGCCTTTATCTTCGGCGGCCAGTCGCCGCTGATCGCATCGTCCTACGTCATCGGCAACAAGATCACCAATTTCGCCCAGGAGTTCCGCCTGCAATCGAAAGTGGGCGGCCCGTTGAAGTGGACCGCCGGCGCCTTCTACACGCAGGGCAAGCGCGATCTGCGCCAGGACCAGCCGACGCCCGGCTTCGACGCGCGCTTCGCCATCGCCAAGAACTTCCCCGGCTATAACTCACAGCTCAACGACAATGCGTTCACGCCGGACGATTACTTCTCAGGCACGCAGAACATCGATTCGAAAGAAGCCGCAGTGTTTGCCGAAGCCACCTACACCGTGTGGGACAAGCTGGACCTGACCGCCGGCCTGCGCCTGTTCCGTGGCACGCAGGACTTCGACCTCAAGTTCAGCGGCCTGTTCGGCAACCTGTTCAACTCCACGCCGGCCAAGCCGCAGAGCAGCATTCCGGAGACCAGCAACAGTAGCGAAACCTCGAAGGGCGCCAATCCGCGCTTCGCCGCCGCCTACCGCCTGGACGAGGACCATACGCTGTATGCGTCGGCCGGCAAGGGCTTCCGCTACGGCGGCAACAACCAGCCGGTGCCGTTCGACTTCTGCGGCCAGAACGCGCCGTCCACCTTTGCACCGGACAGCCTGTGGAACTTCGAAGCCGGCTCCAAGAACACGCTGTTCGATCGCCGCGTGATCTTCAACGCCAGCGCTTATCTGATCAAGTGGAAGGATGTGCAGGTGTTTAACAAGCTGCCGTGCACCTACTACTTCACGCAGAACGCCGGCAAGATCCGCAGCGAAGGTGTGGAGCTGGAGACCTTCTTCAAGATTTCGCGCCAGGCATCGATTGGTGTGAGCGCCACCTTCAACCATGCCTACGCCGCCGAGAAAGTGGTGACCGGCATCGCCGCCCAGAACATTCCGGAAGATGCGCGCGTGCCGTATTCGCCGAAGTTTGCCGCCACCGCCGTGGTCAACTACAGCATCCCGCTGGGCGTTGGCGAAGAAGTCGCGTTGTCGGCCAACCTGGCGCACCGTGGCGAGGCGTAC
This sequence comes from Duganella paludis, assembly GCF_054461335.1. NCBI lineage: Bacteria > Pseudomonadati > Pseudomonadota > Betaproteobacteria > Burkholderiales > Oxalobacteraceae > Duganella > Duganella paludis. The sequence continues at coordinate 1,283,521 of NZ_CM136922.1, read as the reverse complement.
ACCAACTTCGCCGCGTCGCAGGGCAGCTACTCGCGTATTCCTTCGTCGAACACGGTGAATGCGACGGCAGTGTACAAGAACGGCAAGTATGAAATCGGCCTGTTCGGCGCCAACCTCACCAACGGTGCGAAGATCAGCGACGTCACCACCAACACCATCGCGATTCAGCCGGGCGACAATCTTTACATGATTCGTCCGCGCACGGTGGGTGTGCGCGTCAAGGCGCGCTTCTGACAGCCAGGGCATCAAGCTTCAAGCGCGCTTGCGGCCCAGCCACGCCTCGGCGGCAAGCGACAAAGGCGCGATGCAGAACAGGTTGAGCAGCGGCGCGAACAGCAGGCCCAACGCAGCGGTTGAGCTTTGCGGCGCCACGAATACCGACCAGAAGGTAGCCGCATCGACCAGCAGCATCAGCACCGCGCCGACCAGCAGGCAGATGCCAGCGCCGCCGCGCCGCAGCACTAGCGCCAACAGCAGGTAGGGCGTCAACGACCAGGTGCACAGCGCTGCGCGGAAGGCGGCGTTGCCGTCGCCGAGAAAAATCGCCGTGACCAGATGCAGGCAAGCGCCGGCCGCCAATAGCAGCCGGCTTGCCCGAAGCAGATAGTCATGCGGCGATTTCGCGGTTTTCATAGATCTGCGGCACGGTTGATAGCAGCAGATCGTATATCTCTTTTGAACCGAGCGCCAGATGCGATGCGATGGTTCCCTCGGACGACACCAGCACCGCGCTCGGCGTCACCAGCGCGTCGTAACTGCCGGATACCTGCCGGTCCTCCTGCAGCAGGGTGATGCAGGCGTCGGCGGCCCGTGGCCGATGCAGTTGACCGGCATCGACGCGCAAGACCACGGCGATGGGGACCAGGCCCTGATACTGCCTATGCCAACTCCCGAGCGCGCCGCCGGCGAAGGCGCCCCACCAGGTGGGCACCGCCAGCGTCAGCATCAGGGCGATGGCCAGCTCGCTCGCCGGCATCAGCCACGCCAGCGACGGACGCAGCGCGGCCGGCACGCCAAACGCCGCTAGCGTTTGAACGTGGGCCTGCCGGTGCAGCAGCTTGCCGGCGGCGGCCATCAGCAGCACGCCGGCCAGCAGCAGGCGCAGTACCGTGAACAATATCGCGAGCGCGTCCATTATCGTTTTCCTCCCAAGGTAGGTCCGTCGTAACGTTTGGCGCCGGCAAACGGCGAGATGATCGACGACGGCGTCAGGTCGGAGCACAGCGGTCCGCACAGCGCCGTGCCGCCGCAGCAGTTGGAGCCGGCGCAGCCGTATCCCGGCGGGCAATCGTCGTTGGAGCTGCAGGTGGGCAGGCCGGCGCACGGCGTGTTGCCGTGGACGCAGACGCCCGAGCCGTTGGGCGTGGTGAAGCACACGCAGTTGCCGCCGCCGGCGCAGGCCGGGAAGGCGCCGCAAGCGCCGCCGGCGCAGGTACGGCAGTTCTCGGGCGTGCAGCAGTCGCACGAGAGTTTCTGGGCGTCGTCATAGGCGCTCTGGCCGTAGGAGGGGACGGCGTTGTAATAGGTCTTAGCCTGCGGCAGGCAGCCGCCACGCTTGATGCTTTGGATGTTGCCGGTGCCGGGAAAGGCGGCCGTGCAGATGGCGTTGAGGTTGGTGAGGAAGGCGGTATCGCAGGCGGCCTTGTTCTGGTTGCACTTGTCGTAGCAGCAGTCGTGGGTGTCGCAGGCCGGTACGAAGCTGACGCCGAAGTAGCTTTGCGGCGGCGACACCCACGAGCCGGCCGCGCCGCAACCGTTGGGCGTGCAGGTATGCGCCAGGTTGGCGGTGCGGGCCGGACAGTCCGCCAGCTTGGCGATCGGATGCTTCTGCACCACGCCGCTGGGCGTACAGCAGGCCAGGTCGGAGTCGTAGACGCGGTTGTTGCACAGGCAGTTGCGCGCGGTCGTGCCCTGGATGGCGACAGCACCGTGTCCAGCCCCACCGGGCCGGCGTCGTTGAGGGTGTGGTCCCAGGAAATCAGGCTGTAGGCAGTGGACTCGAAGCGCCCGGTCGGACTCTGGATCTCGAAGCCGCCCAGCGATTGCTGCGGGCCGACGTGGGCGTTCTCGGAAATCCAGCCGACATAGGTCATCAGGTCGGACTCGGACTGCCAGCCGGGCGGCGTGCCGGTGACGGTGGCGGGCGCCACGATGTCGAGGTGGAAGGCGGCGATGTACAGCGGGCTGCCCAGCGGCTCGTCGTTGAAGATGGTGTAGGTCCAGGTGGCGTTGTTCAGCAGCACGTTCACATGAGAGCGCAGGCGCGGCGAGGCGTACGGCGCCGGTTCGGGTATCCGCAGGTAGCGGTTGACCACAAAGCCCAGCGTGCCGCCGGCCTGGTAGGTGCCGCGCAAGGTCAGCAGGTATTGCTGGCCGGGCGCCAGGCCGGTGTTGCTGAAGCGCGTGCCGATGCTGCCGCTGCCTTCGCGTTGCAGGTTGCCGATGTACACGGGAAAATTCTGCGGGCTGATGCGGCGCGCCGCACCCAGGGTGGCGCCGGTCAGGTAGACGTTCAGCGCGGCTTCGGCGCCGGTGTTGGCGATGGTGAGCGAGACGATGATTTCCTCGCCGGTGTTCAGCACCGTGGCGCTGCCCGTGATGAGCTGGGGTTTGCTAGCCATGATGGCCTCCGTGATTGGTGAGCGGGCGGCGACGCAGCAACAGCGGCAGGCCGGCCAGCATGATGGCCAGCGTGGCCGGTTCCGGCACCGCCACCACCTGGTCGATCAGGAAGGCGATGCTGACCGTGTCGGAGAAATTGCCGGCCGCGTCCTGCAGCACCACGTCCAGCGTTTGCGTGCCAGGCGGCGCGCCGGGCGCGATGTCGATGCTGAACAGGGCCACGTTGTCCCGGAACGAAAAGCTGGGAATGTTGAACGGAACCAGCCCCAGCGTTTGCTGCGGCGTCAGCACGCCCGGATCGAAGTTGCCGAAATTTGAGTTCCCCTGGTTGGTGTAGCGGGATCAGCCACGCATTTACCGTGCCCATGGGTTGGAGCCCAGCGAAATCAAGGGCGTATCCGCAGCGCTGCGATGCAGATGCAAAACAATGTAAAGATGGCTGACACTGCCGATAAGTAAAATGCGCAGCGGAAGAAGCGAATGGCAATGATGCGCGGAAAGTGCGCGTCTATACTCCTGATCAACGCTGGCCGGCGTCTCAAGAACAACAGCCCCCTACTGGAGACAATATGAAACGCACTGCGATAGGCACTTGCCTGTTGCTGTCGCTGGCCGCCTGCGGCTCGGACAACAGCAACGCCACCACCAACACCACGACCACAACTCCCATCGTCACCGCGCCGGTCGGCGCATACGACAGTGCATTGGCGTTCGACAAGACCAAATACACCACCATCAACGTCACTATCGACGGCGTGAAGACGCCGGTGCGCTGGTACAAGGAAGTCTGCTACGTCGGCAAGCCGGTGCTGATGGCGAGCAGCGTGACCGGCATGAATGGCGCGGTCAGCACCATCGCCAATCCGCAGTGCGGCTATCAGAGCATGAACATCTACGTGCCGGAAAGCGTGGCCGCTGGACAGGATGCGGCGCTGTACTTCGCCGTCAACAACAGCGGCTGGATGGCTAGCTACGTCAAGGCCAGCGTGGCCGACGGCGCCAGCTTTGCCAGCGCCGCCAGCAACGTCGGCGCGGCGCTCAAGGCCGGCTATATCTATATCGACGTCGGCACGCGCGGCCGCGGCATCATGGCGGCGGACGGCAGCTACGGCGGCAAGGCGCCGACCGCGATTGTGGATGCCAAGGCGGCGGTGCGCTATCTGCGCCTGAACGACGCCGTCATGCCGGGCAACGCCAACCACATCGTGGTCAACGGCACCAGCGGCGGTGGCGGCCTGTCGTCCATCCTCGGCGCGTCAGGCAACAGCAAGGACTATCTGAGCTACCTGGCGGCGGTGGGCGCGGCGGGGGTGGCGGCCGACGGCAGCAGCACCTTGCGTGATGATGTGCTGGCGGTCAACGCCTATTGCCCGATCACGGACCTCGGCAATGCCGACCTGGCCTATGAATGGGTCTACAACATTCTCAACACGCGCCAGACCGTCGGCAGCCTGCCGAACGCCAAGGGCAGCGCCGAGCTGATGGCGAAGTTCGTGGCCTACCAGTCCGGCCTAGGCCTGAAAACCTCGGGCGGGGCGCCGCTGCTGGCGACCAATATGCTGGAAACCATCAAGGCCGAAGTGATCCGCTCCGCGGAAACCCACATGGCATCGGGCGGGACCATACCCAACCTCGGCGAGCTGATCACCTACAGCAGCGGCATGGGCGCGGCGGCCGTGACCAAGACCTACGTCAACGACTGGATCAGCGTCGACAACGCCAGCAAGAAAGTCACTTCGCTGGACATGGAGAAATACCTGAAGTTCGTCGCCACGCAGAACACGCTGAAGAACACGCCGTCGTTCGACCAGACCGGCCTGACCATCACGGCCTCCGCCGGTGAATCGAATATGTTCGGCACCAACACGCAGGCCTATTCCAACTTCACCGAATACGGCTGGGACAACAACGACGTCGCCGGCGACGGCATCGGCTACCTCGACACGGGCTACTCCTGGACGCAGTATGCCGCGCTGGCGAGCACCGTTGTGCCGACCCAGGTCAAGCTGATCAACCCGATGGCTTATATCGGCGGCGCCAACGGCACGGCGCCATACTGGTACGTGCGCCACGGCACGCGCGACCGCGACACCGCCTTCACCGTCTCGATCAACCTGAGCCGCGCGCTGGCGGCGGATGCCAAGGTGCAAGACCTGAACTACCGCCTGGCCTGGAACCAACCGCACGCCGGCAACTACGACGTGCCCGAAGCCATGGCGTGGATCGACCAAACCCTGAAAACCGCCGCCGCCAAGGGGCTATGACGCTTGACGCAGCGGTCCCCTCGGCCGCTGCGTTGCTGTGGCTTCAGTGTTTTTCTTTGGACGACCGCCTTTCGCACCGTTGATGCGGGCGGCGGTGGCTTTTGCCGCGCTTGTCTTTCTGCCTTGTCGAGACGCGGCCCAATAGTTGCCAATATTTGGCGGTAAAAAAGTAGAGACCAGCATAGCTACGTCAACTGAGATATCCGCTTTTTCGAAGATCAGGCCATCACCACCGGGCGTTACAAGTGGCATCGAGTAGTCTGCATTCGGGGACTCTTGAAAAAATGATGCATGCCGGATGTCGAACGAGCAGTTGAAACTGTTTGAGTAGGCGATGGTGAGTGTATGGTTGCGAGCGTTGTAAGAAGCGCGCACCGCATGGGGCTGCTTTATCGCTTCACGGCCTGCCTCAATTGCCTGCTGATAGTCCTGCTCGGAAATGAGCTCACGAACCTTCTTCATGCTTCCACCTTTTCGCCGCGTGTGCTTGTGCCGTTGTTCCATATAACACTTGCTCTTACTTCGGAACTGTCGTCCGTCTTCTGTATGTACTTTCCTGAGCCGGCGACTAACCTCCCCTGAGACTCACTGTCGCCGCATAAAGCTACGCGTCGGGCTGCTGCATTTCCAATGCGCTTTACACTCTTGTTGTCCAGACAGACTGTCTGCTGAGTTCTCCACCACTCGGGGCGGCAATGAGAGTCCAGTTTGTCCACTAATTGGTTGGCTAGCTCATTGATTAATTTTGCTCCTGGTTCCTTGCCGTTTCTTGCCAGCTTGATGTCCCATAGCTTAACGAAATCATTGTCTACCATGGAGAACTTGATTCGCGCGCTCCACCCATCTTTGCTCACGAATGTGACATGTGGGGGATAGTGATCGTTGGGCCAGATGTGTGCCGTGACGTTCTTATATGACCACATTCATTTTAACCTATTTAGATGGGTTTTTTTGGGGGCGATTTGCGTTTCTCCATTATTTCAGCACTGTCGTCAGAGGGATTTGATTAATGCCTTGGAAGGGGCTTTTGCTGGATTCAGCGCACCCGCACCACGCGCTCGGCGCCGACCGGGTTGACGGCGTAGCCGTTGCGGCCGGCGGCCTTGACGCCGTACAGGGCCTGGTCGGCGGCGCGCATCACTTCCTCCGCCGTGGCGCTGGTGTTGGTGGTGATGGCGATGCCGATGCTGGTGCGCACCTCGCGCTGCTGCGCGCCGAGAATGAAGGGCGCGTGCATGGTGTCGAGGATTTTCTTGCCCAGCACATCCATCTCGGCGTTCGACGACTGTTGCTCGAACACGATCACGAATTCGTCGCCGGCCAGGCGGGCCACCGTGTCGGTGCTGCGCACCGCGCCCGTCAGCCGGCGTGCGAATTCGATCAGCACCTGGTCGCCCGCCGCGTGGCCAAGGGTGTCGTTGATGGTCTTGAAGTGATCGATGTCGAGAATGGCCAGGCCCACCGGCTGGCCCGAGCGCGCCGCGCGCGCCAACGCCTGCGGCAGGAAGGCGTCGAACATGCGGCGGTTGTTCAGGCCGGTCAAGACGTCGGTGGTGGCCAGCCGGTGCAGTTCCAGCTCGGCCAGCTCGCGCCTTTGCGACAGGCCGTAGAAGGCCCGGCTCAGGTGGCCGAACTCGTCCTTGCGCGCCACATCGAACACCGAGATGTCGGCGCGGCCGGCGCTGATGTCTTCCACGTGGCGGTGCAGGCGCCGCAGTGGTCGCAGCATGTTCTTGGTGATGGCCCAGCCGAACAGGCCGGCCACGGCGGTCAGCAGCGCCGCCCCCAGCAGCGCGCGCAGCCGTACGTGCAGCATCGAGGCGAACGCGCTGCGCACTGGGTAGGACAGGCCGATGGTCCAGTCGCTTTCCCGCAGGTGCTTGTGCACCAGCAGCACCGGCACGCCGTCGTCGAGAATGCCGTCTTCCCAGCCTTCGGGGTTGCGCAGCGCCGCTTCCAGCAACGTGCCGGGCATGTCGTCGCTTTTTTCCAGGATGCGGCTCTTGTCCGGATGGTGCACGATGACGCCGGCATCGGTGACGATGAACAGGTAGCCGTCGGCGCCGGCGCGCAGCGAGTCGAGCTGGGCGGAGAACGACGGCCGCAGCAGGTCGATGGCGCCGAGCAGGATGCCGATCATCTTGCCGTCGGCGTCGCGCAGCGGCTGCGTGATCACCACCACCGGCTGGCCCGATAAGGTGCTCTTGAACGGCGCCGACAGCACGCCTTCCTGCAGGCGCAGGGTGTCGCGGAAGTACTGGCGTTCGGCGATGTTGATGCGCTTGGCCTGGCGGTCGCGAAGGCTGGCCACCAGGTTGCCCGACAGGTCGAAGGCGTTGACGTTGAAGAAGGTGTCGCGCAGGGCCTCGTGGGTTTCCAGCTGCTGCTGGATGCGCTCCAGCGGCAGGCCGCGCTCGGTGAATTCCTCGGTCAGCAGTTTTAGTATCTGGCGCTTGTTTTGCAGGTCGTTGTCGATGAACGCGGCGGCGCCGGTGAGCAGCGACAGTTCCTGCCGGGCGATCACCAGCCGCAATTCCGATTCGGCGATCAACAGCGAGATGCCGCCCGAGCCTATACCCGCAAACAACACCAAAGCGATCACCAGCGCGGTGATCTTGAACTTGAAGCTGGAAAAAAAGTTGGAAGCTGGCGGCACGTGGGCTCCCGGCATGCAACGCGTAGAGCACCAGTATAGCGCAGTCGTCGCGCTGGCCGCGCCCGTTTGTGGTGCGATAAGCAGATTAGCGCGCAATCGCGGTCCTTTTCGGACCACCGCTTTCGCCAGTTCTGGACAATCGGAGACGATGTTGTTGTTTTGTACATCGCTGAAGAAAAACGACTTTCACAATAACCAGAAGGAGACCAGGGCAATGACACATCCTCTCAATCAACAGCGCCGTGACCTGATGCTAGGCGCGGCGGCGGCCGTGACTACGGGCCTGCTACCCACCATGGCTGGCGCGGCCGCTGGCGGGCCGCTCAAGGTCGGGCTGATCATTCCCATGTCCGGGCCGTTCGCTTCCACCGGGCGCCAGATCGAGGCGGCCGTCAAGCTGTACCTGCAGCAGAACGGCAGCACGGTGGCCGGACGCAAGATCGAGATTCTGCTCAAGGACGACGGCGGCGTGTCGCCGGACGTCACCAAGCGGCTGGCGCAGGAGCTGGTGTCGCGCGACAAGGTCGAGGTGCTGGCCGGCTTCGGCCTGACGCCGCTGGCGCTGGCCAGCGCGCCGGTCGCCACCCAGGCCAAGGTGCCGATGATAGTGATGGCGGCGGCCACTTCCATCATTCCGCAGAAGTCGCCGTTCATCGTGCGCAGCGGCTTTACCGTGCCGCAGATCACCCAGCCGATCGCCGAGTGGGCGCCGAAGAACAAGATCCGCAGCGTGGTGACGCTGGTCAGCGACTACGGTCCAGGCATGGATGCGGAGAAGACTTTCGTGACGGGCTTTACCAAGGGCGGCGGCAAGATCGTCGAATCGCTGCGGGTGCCGCTGCGTAATCCCGACTACGCACCGTTCCTGGCGCGGGTGAAGGACGCCAAGCCGGATGCGCTGTTCGTATTCGTGCCGTCGGGCGAGGGCGCGGCGGTGCTCAAGCAGTTCACCGACCGGGGGCTGGCGGCGGCCGGCATTCAGCTGATCTGCACCGGCGACGTGCTGGACGACGACCTGATGGCCAGCATCGGTACGGCGGCCACGGGCGTGGTCAGCAGCCACCATTATTCGGCGGCGCATCCGTCGGCGGAAAACAAGGCCTATGTCGAAGCCTTCATGAAAGCCAACAACGGCATGCGGCCCAACTTCCACTCGGTGGGCGCGTACGACGGCATGAACCTGCTGTACCTGGCGCTGGCCAAGACCAAGGGGGACAGCGACGGCGAAAAGCTGCTGGCCGCGATGAAGGGGCTGGCCTGGACCAGCGTGCGCGGCCCGGTCGAATTGGACGCCGCCACGCGCGACATGGTGCAGACGGTCTACATCCGCAAAGCGGAAATGGTCGGCGGCGGCATGTACAACGTCGAGTTCGACAAGATCGAAAAAGTCCGCGACCCCGGCGCCTAAACCGCCGCGCACGTTTGCGCCAGCTCAACCGCTGCCAACACGCCTCGCGACATCCTACCGCTAAGCGGTGGGATGTTTTACTTTGGGGCGTGCACCATGGAACTTATAACTTGCAAACTACTCAAAATGTATGTTGGCGAGGAGCGTTCTGATCATCTCGAATGGCATATGGGGAATGGACCAGTACGCTATCCGGATCTACATTCGCGGCGGGCTTATCCAGTTCAGATTGCCGATGCGAGGCTCTGGGATGCAGCCGGAAAGCCTTTGGATACTGGAGAGGCCGATGTAATTGCGCGATCTGGTGGCCGCGCTATTTACGTTCTGGATGCGCACGGAAATCTATACTGTTCGGTTTCATCGCAATACTATAAATTTCATCACTCTTCTTTGGTGGCCGGGTCGGCAGTAGCATGCGCAGGTGAGATTGAAGTGGTCAATGGAGTAGTCATCTATGTGAACAATAGAAGCGGTCACTATCGGCCGTCCTTCCTTCACATAATGCAGTTCTGCGATTATTTGAAGAAAAGGGGAGTAGATTGTAGTTGGATGGAGAAATTTGAAGGAGATTGTCAGTCATGAAAAATCCATGCTGGCGTGCGGTGGTCACTGCGCTCGAATATGCGATTCAGTTTTCTCCTGAGCCTGATAGTGCCCAGGAAAGACTACGTTTGTTTAATATTGTCTGGTATCGGAATATTTATCCATTTTCGGTGGACGATACACGCCGGGCGTTGGCTTTTTTGGAGCGGCAGAAGGATATTGATATTTCGGGCTTGTTGCCACAACCGCATTCTAATCAGACGCTGAGGAGGGTCTTTGCGCAGCTAAATCAGACCTTGTCGAAATTGCCGGCCTAGCGAGGGGGCATCAATTGACCTTCGGCGCCCATCTGCGGCGCAGGAGGATGAGGGTGCTGGCGGCGCCTAGCAGCAGGAAGATGAAGATGGCTTTCATCGGTAGTTCGTAGCTGCCGCTGGTGTGCAGCAGCCACCCGGACAGGCTGGCCGAGACGCCGCCCGCCAGGCTGGTCGCCACTTGCTGCATGCCGGTGTTCAGGCCCACGGCCTGGGACGGTATTAGGGTCAGCTTGCAGAGCGCCAGGTTGTTGGCCGTCACGAGTCCCAGCAGCGACAGCGACAGCACGTTCCAGAACAGCGCCATCTGCAGCGATTCCGCATAGGCGCCCAACAGCACCGTGGTGGCGCCGATAAAGCCGGCGATCACGAAGCCCTTGCGCACCAGCACCGCATCGCCGCCGCGCGCGATCAGGCGGTCCGCCGCCCAGCCGGCCAGCACCGCCACCAGCGCGATGCCCGCGAAACTGAAGAAGGTGTACAGGCCGGACTGGCCCAGCGACAGCCCGCGCTGCTCGACCAGGTAGGCCGGCATCCACGTCATGCAGTAGAAGTTGAAATAGGCGTAGCAATAGTTGTTCACCAGCCCGCCCCAGACCACCGGACTGGCCAGCAGGTTGCGCAACGGCACCGATGCGGCGCGCTGCATGCGTTCGCTCAATTCCTGTTTGGATGGGAAGTCATTGCCCACCGTCGCCAGCCACGGCCACAACCACAGCAGCCCGGCCAGGCCGGTGGCGACAAACATCATCTGCCACGAGGAATGCATGATGAGCCAGGCGCCCAGCGGCGCGCCCAGCGCCGGCCCCAGCTTGCCGCCCATGGCGATGATACCGAGCGCCATGCCCTTGCGGCTTTCGGTGATGTGGTTGGCGAGATAGCGATAGGTGGCGGGAATGACCACGCCCTCGGCGGCGCCGATCAGCAGCCGCATCAGGATCAAGGCCGGTACGGTGCCCACCAGGCCGGTGGCGGCGGCAGCGCAGCACCATACCGCGAAGCAGACGGCGTACGGCCACTTGACGCCGTAGCGATCGACGATCCAGCCCATCGGGATCTGCACCAGGCCGTAGGACCAGAAGAAGGCCGCGTGCAGCCAGCCGCGCTCGACGCTGCTTAAACCAAACGCGCGCACAAAGCCCTGGTCGGCGAGCGCCGACGACAGGCTGGTGCGGTCGATCAGGGAAATCATCACGCCGAGCGCCAGCAGCACCACGATCAGCCATGGTCTCCGTGGCGCCGGCGTCGGCATTGCGGGGCTTACTCTTCCAGCAGACTACGCAGCATCCACGCGGTTTTCTCGTGCACGTCCAGGCGCTGGGTCAGCAGGTCGGCGGTTGGCTGGTCGTCGGCCTTGTCGACCAGCGGCAGCAGCTTGCGCGCGGTGCGGGCGGTCGCTTCCTGCGCCGACACCAGGTGGCGCACCATGTCCAGCGCGGCCGGCACGCCTTCGATTTCCTTGATCGTGGCCAGCTTCACGAACTGGGCGTAGGTGCCCGGCGCCGGATAGCCGAGCGCGCGGATGCGTTCGGCGATCTGGTCCAGCGCGGCCCACTGTTCGGTGTACTGCGTCATGAACATCTGGTGCAGCGAGTTGAACATCGGACCCTTCACGTTCCAGTGGAAGTTGTGGGTCATCAGGTACAGCGTGTAGCTGTCGGCCAGCAGTCCGGACAACCCTGCGGCAATGGCGGCGCGGCTTTCGTCGGAAAGGCCGATGTCGATCTTCATGGCTTTATCACCCATCATCAAACTCCTTTTAAATCAACTTGGATCGCTCCATTGTAGCGCTATGGCGCGCGGTCCGCTCGTACCGCTGCGGCCGCCACCCGGACGACGTCGCCGCTGGCCACGCCATCCGGCGGATTGGCGATGACCTGGTCGCCACGCTCGATGCCGGAGGCGATCTCGATCACGTTGCCCAGGTCGCGCCCCAGGGTCACCGGCTTCAGCAGCACATGGTTGTCCTTGCCCAGCGTGGCCACCTGCGTCCCGCTGCGGTTGAAGATCAGCGCGCCCGGCGGAATGCTCAGCGCCGTGGCGCTGGCCGCCGCTTCGAAGCGGACGTTGGCGTAGGCGCCCGGCAGCAGTTCGCCGCTGTCGTTCTGCACGGTCAGCTGCACCAGCATGGCGCCGGAGCCGGCGCTGATGGCCTGCGCCAGCGATTGCACGGTGGCGGTGTAGGTCTTGCCGGCGCGCTCGGGCACGCTCAGAACGGCCTTGTCGCCGACTTTGATGGCCGCCACCTGGCGTTGCGGCACGTTGACGTACACGCGCAGGCGCTTGATGTCGGACACCACGAACAGCTCGCTGCCGGCCGCGCCGCCGACGCTGATCAGCGCGCCGACGTCGGTATTGCGGGCGGTGACCACGCCGTCGAACGGCGCCACCAGGCGCGTGTAGCGCTGCAGCGCCTGCACCCGGTCGACATTGGCCTGCAGGGCGTTGACGGCCGATTGCTTGGCCGCCAGGTCGCCGGATTTTTCATCGGCTTCCTGGCGCGACACGGCGTTGGCCGCCAGCAGATCCTGCCAACGCTTGGCGGTGCTGCCGGCCAGGGTCAGGTTGCTGCGCGCGCTGGCCAGTTCGGCCTTCGCTTGCAGCAGTTGTTGGTCGAGGTCGGGGGTCTCGATGTCGGCCAGGGTCTGGCCGGCTTTCACCGGGGCGCCGATATCGACTTTCCACTCTTTCAGATAGCCGCTGACGCGCGCATAGATGGGGGCGCGCGCCCATGGTTCGATGCGGGCCGCCAGTTCCACCGGTGCGCCCGGCGTCTGCCCGGCGGCCAGCACGCTGACCACTGGCACCAGCGGCTCGCCGGCCTGCTTGACCTGCTCGGCCAGCGAGCGTCGGCCCAGGATGCCTGCCGCAAGCAGGGCGGCGGCGAGGACGGCCAGGCCGATGACCAGCGGCGCGTGTCCTTTACGGGACGGGTTAGTTTGCATGGACAGGTGCTCCGGAAATAGGTTGATTTTTGGTAGAGGCGCGCGGTGCGTGCTTGCGGTGCACCAGGCTGAAGACGACCGGCACGAACAGCAGCGTGGCGGTGGTGGCGAAAATCAGGCCGCCGATGACGGCGCGGCCCAGCGGCGCGTTCTGCTCGCCGCCTTCGCCCAGGCCCAGCGCCATCGGCAGCATGCCGATGATCATCGACAGGGCGGTCATCAGCACCGGACGGAAACGTACCGAGCCGGCTTCCAGCGCGGCGGCGGTGGCGTCGCCCAACTCGTCCAGGCGCTCGCGCGCGAACGAGATCACCAGCACCGAGTTGGCGGTGGCCACGCCCATGCACATGATGGCGCCGGTCAACGCCGGCACCGACAAGGTAGTGTTGGTGGCGAACAGGGTCCAGACGATGCCGGCCAGCGCCGCCGGCAGCGCCGAGACGATCACCGCCGGGTCCAGCCACGATTGGAAGTTCACCACGATCAGCAGATAGATCAGCACCACCGCGCCCAGCAGGCCGTACAGCAGGCCGGCAAAGGCGCGTTCCATGGTCTTGACCTGGCCCAGCATCTGCACGGTCGAACCTTTCGGCAGGTCGGCCTTGGTTTCCTCCAGCACCTGGCGGATGTCCTTGGCGACGGCGCCGAGGTCGCGATCCTGGGTGGTGGCGTAGATCTGCACCATGGACTGCACGTCGTACTGGCTGATCAACGCCGAGCCTGTGCCGCGCTCGAAGCGGGCCACGCCGCCCAGCGTGGCGCCGCTGGTGCTGCTGCCATTGCCCACCGGCAGATTGGCCAGCGCCGCCAGCGAATCGAGCTGGGTCTGCGGCGTCTGCATGACGATAGGGTAGCTCACGCCGTTGGCTGGATTCAGCCAGAAGGTCGGCGCCACCTGGCTGGAGCCGGCCAGGTTGACCACCAGGCTGTTGGTGATGTCGCGCGTGGTCAGGCCCAGCTGCTGCGCCTGGGTGCGGTCCATCTCCACCTTGAACACGGGCGCCTTGTTGGATTGCTGGATGCGGGCGTCGGCCACGCCGGGAATGGCGCGCACTTTCTTCAGCAACTGCTGCGCGTAGGCGTAGTTGCCTTCCAGGTTGTTGCCGCGAATCTGTACATCCACCGGCGCCGGGGCGCCGAAGTTGAGGATCTGGCCGACGATGTCGGCGGGCGGGAAGGAGAAGGTGGTATCCGGGAATTCCTGCGGCAACGCCACGCGAAGCTTGCGCACATATTCGGCGGTCGGCTGGTGGCCTTCCTTGAGGGCGATCTGGAAGTCGCCATCCTGCGCGCCCATCATGCCGGTGTTGTTGTAGGTGAGGTTGATCGAGCTCGATGGCAGGCCGATGTTGTCGACCATGGTTTCGATGTCCTCGGCCGGAATCACGCGGCGGATGGCCTGCTCGATGCGGGCGAAGCGCACGGCGGTCTCCTCCACACGGGTGCCGACCGGCACGCGCACGTGCATCAGCACCTGGCCGGAATCGACCGAAGGGAAGAAATTGCTGCCGATGAAGGGCAGCAAGCCGAAGGACAGCAGCACCACCACCATGAAGCCGATGATGAAAGGCTTGCGCTTGCCGACCGCCGAGGCCAGCACCTCCGAGTAGCCGGCGCGCAGGCGTTCGAAGCGCGCTTCGAAGCCGCGCTGGAAACGTACCAGCGGATTGCGCGACGGCTCGGCCGGGCCGTTGCCGCCGTGGCCGTGCGCGTGGCCTTCGCCAGTGTCATGCGGCTTGAGCAGGAAGTTGGCCATGGTCGGCACCAGCGTGCGCGACAGTACGAAAGAGCACACCATGGCGAAGATCACCGCCTCGGCCATCGGCACGAACAGGAAGCGCGACACGCCTTCCAGGAAGAACATCGGAATGAAGACGATGCAGATGCACAGCAGCGAGACAAACGCCGGCGTGACGATCTGCGCGGCGCCGTCCAGGATGGCGTTCTCCACCGACTTGCCTTGCTCCAGGTGCCAGTTGATGTTTTCGATGGTGACGGTGGCATCATCCACCAGGATACCAACCGCCAGCGCCAGGCCGCCCAGCGTCATCAGGTTGAGCGTTTCGCCGATCGCCGCCAGCGCGATGATGGAGCCGAGGATGGACAGCGGAATCGATACGGCGATGATGATGGTCGAGCGCCAGCTGCCGAGGAACAGCAGGATCATGATGCTGGTCAGCGCGGCGGCGATCACGCCTTCCATCGCCACGCCCTTGATGGCGGCGCGCACGAAGACCGACTGGTCGTTGATCGGCGTGACCTTGAGCGCCTCCGGCCAGCCCGGCTTGAGCGACTCGATCTTGGCGCGCACGCCGTCGACGATGGCCAGCGTCGAGGCCGAACCATTCTTCAGCACCGACATCAGCACCGAGCGGCTGCCATCCACGTGCACCACGTTGGTTTGCGGCGCGTTGCCGTCGTGGACGTTGGCGATGTCGCCCAGGTAGACGGTGGCGCCGTTCATCACCTTCACCGGCAGCCGCGCCAGGTCGGCGATGGCCGACGGCGCGCTATTGAGCTGGATGGTGTATTCCAGCGCGTCGATCTTCTGCGTGCCGACCGGCGTGAGCACGTTCTGCGCCGCCAGCGCGTTGGCGATGTCCTGCGCCGACAGGCCGCGCGCCTGCAGCAGCGCCGGGTCGACGTCGATCTGCACCTGGCGCTGCTTGCCGCCGTAGGGCAGCGGAATCGCCGCGCCCGGCACGGTGACCAGCGGCGTGCGCACGGTGTTCATGCCGAGGTCGAACAGGTTCTGTTCCGACAGGCCCTTGCCGGACAGGGCCAACTGCAGGATGGGCACGGTGGCGGCGTTGTAGTTCAGGATC
Organism: Duganella paludis; assembly: GCF_054461335.1. Classification (NCBI taxonomy): domain Bacteria; kingdom Pseudomonadati; phylum Pseudomonadota; class Betaproteobacteria; order Burkholderiales; family Oxalobacteraceae; genus Duganella; species Duganella paludis. Next base: position 1,267,944 of record NZ_CM136922.1, on the reverse strand, counting down.
AGCGGCGGCGTCACGCCGGGCGGCATCTGGCGCAGCGCCGATTGCGCGATCGCCGTCACCTGCGCGTTGGCCACGGCGATGTTGACGCCGGGCTGGAAGAAGATCTTGACGATGCTGATGCCCTGGTAGGTATTGGCCTCGATGTGTTCGATGTCGTTGACGGTGGTGGTCAGCGTGCGCTGGAACAGCGTGGAGATGCGCCCGCCCATCTGGTCGGCGGGCAGGCCGGTGTATTGCCAGGCCACCGCGATCACCGGGATGCGGATGTCGGGGAAGATGTCGGTCGGCGTGCGCAGCGCCGCCAGCGGCCCGGCGATCAGCAGCAGCATGGCCATCACCACGAAGGTATAGGGGCGCCGGAGCGCCACGCGGACGATATCAATTAACACAAAGGGACTCCCAGGGCGGCTTTATACATTAGTGAATAATTTTAGCGGGTTTAGCGCTGGCAGCTGATTTAAGAATTGTTTCTGGCTTGTATCAAGAATATTTTTTAAAATCGTGTCGATTCGTAGTGTGCTGCTTCGTCGTAGGTATAGAGTTACTCGTTCAACGTTCAACCAGGAGACCATCATGAATGCCAAAGTAGACCCGATTCCGCAAGACATGCACACCCTGACGCCGCACATCGTATGCGAAGGCGCGGCCGACGCCATGGAGTTCTATAAAAAAGCCTTCAACGCCACCGAAATCATGCGCATGCCCGGCCCCAACGGCCGCCTGATGCACGGCGCCCTCAAGATCGGCGATTCGGTGCTGATGCTGGCCGACGACTTTCCCGAATACGGCGGCTTCGGTCCGAAGGCGCTGAAAGGCAGCCCGGTCACGCTGCACCTGTACGTGGTCGACACCGACGCCGCCTTCAAGCAGGCGGTCGACGCCGGCGCCACCGCCCGCATGCAACCGGCCGATATGTTCTGGGGCGACCGCTACGCCCAGGTCACCGACCCGTTCGGCCACAACTGGGCCATCGCCACCCACATCAAGGACATGACGCCGGAAGAAATGGCGGAAGCGATGAAACAGCAAATGCCACCGTGCTAAGGAGTATCCCATGCGATTCATGATTATTGTAAAAGCCACCGCCGATTCCGAAGCCGGCAAGATGCCGAGCGTGGAACTGATGACGGCCATGGGCAAGTTCAACGAGGAACTGGTCAACGCCGGCGTGCTGCTGGCGGGCGAGGGCCTGCATCCGAGTTCCAAGGGCGCGCGCATCCGCTACGACGGCGCCAGCCGCACCGTGATCGACGGCCCGTTCGCCGAGACCAAGGAGCTGATCGCCGGCTTCTGGCTGATCCAGGTGAAATCGAAGGAAGAAGCGATCGAGTGGATGAAGCGCTGCCCGAATCCGTTCGACGGCCCGTCGGAAATCGAAATCCGCCAGGTGTATGAAATGAGCGACTTCGGCGAGGTGGCCACGCCGGAACTGGTGGCGCAGGAAGAGGCTTTGCGCGCCCGCCTGTGATACCTTTATGGCTGGTTTAGTCAGGAGCTCGATGTAATGGAATTCATGGTACTGCGCCGCGCCAATCAGAGCACGGAACGAGGCATACAACCGCCGGCCCTGGAGCCGGGCACTTTTCTCCAGCCCAGCAACAAGGCGGTGCGCCTGCTGCGCCGCGACGGCGCCTGGAGCGAAGTGCGCGGGCCGTTCCCGCCCAAGGAACTGGTGGCCGGCTTCGTGCTGCTGGAGGCCGAGTCGCGCGAGGACATCATCGCCCAGGTGCGCTGGTGGCCCTTGTTCGACAGCGGCGCAGTCTATGAAATCCGCGACGCCGGCTGCCCCGGCAACTGCGTCGGCTTCGACGAGCGCGGCACGGCGGCGGGGACCATCCCGCAGCGCAAGGAGGAGCTCACGCGCTACGTGGTGTTCCTGCGCTCGGACGCCGACACCGAGTCGGATGCCGCGCCGCCGCCGGAAGTCATCGATGTCATGAACGCCAGTAACGAAGCCGGCGTGCAGCAGGGCGTGCTGCTGGCCGGTGAAGGACTGAAAGGCACGTCCAGTTCCACCCGCATCCATTACGCCAACTCCAAAACCACGGTGGTGGACGGTCCGTTCACCGAAGTGAAGGAACTGATCGCCGGCTACTGGATGTTGCAGGCGGCCTCGATGGAACAGGCCATCGCCTGGGCCAAGGCCTATCCCTATCCGCAGCCGGTCGACATCACGCTGGAAGTGCGCGAGGCGTGCGAGCGCAAGGCCCATGTCGAGTTCACCCAGGAGATGATGTCGGCCGAGGCGCGCCTGCGCGCCGAACTGCTGGAAGCGGGCTTGCGCAATGCCTTCAGCAAAGCGGCCCGTGGCGGCTGAAGTCCACAAGATCGTCGAAGCGGTGTGGCGGATGGAGTCCGCCAAAATCATCGCCATGCTGGCGCGCATGTTGCGCGACGTCGGCCAGGCCGAGGAACTGGCGCAGGATGCGCTGGTGCAGGCGCTGGAGCGCTGGCCCGCCAGCGGCGTGCCGGACCAGCCGGCCGCATGGCTGACCACGGTGGCCAAGAACCGCGCGCTGGACGTGCTGCGCCACCGCCAGCTGCACAGCGAAAAAGAAGCGGCCATCAGCTACGAGATCGATTTGCTGTTGCAGGATGCCGCGCCCGATATCGAACGCGCGGTGGCCGATGCGCTGGAAAACGACATCGGCGACGACCTGCTGCGGCTGGTGTTCGTGGCCTGCCATCCAGTGCTGCCCACCGACGGCCGCGTGGCCTTGACCCTGCGCCTGCTGGGCGGCCTGAGCACCGACGAAATCGCCCGCGCCTTCCTGGTGCCGGAAAAAACCGTGGCGCAGCGCATCGTGCGCGCCAAGCGTACCTTGGCTGAGGCCAAAGTGCCGTTCGAGGCGCCGCGCGCGCACGAGCTGGGCGAGCGCCTGGCTTCGGTGCTGCAGGTGATCTATCTGATTTATAACGAAGGCTATTCGGCCAGCGCCGGCGCCGACTGGATGCGGCCGGCGCTGTGCGAGGAAGCCTTGCGCCTAGGTCGCATCCTGGCCGGGCTGCAGCCGGACGAGCCGGAAGTGCACGGCCTGGTGGCGCTGATGGAAATCCAGTCCTCGCGCGCCCGCGCCCGCGTCGGCCCGAAAGGCGAGCCTATCCTGCTGCTGGAACAGGACCGCAGCCGCTGGGACCAGATGCTGATACGGCGCGGCCTGGCGGCGCTGGCGCGTGCCGAACAGACCGCGCGCGGCTTCGGGCCGTATGCGCTGCAAGCCGCCATCGCCGCCTGCCACGCCCGCGCGCGCCGCGCCGAGGACACTGACTGGCAGGGCATCGCCGCGCTATACGAGGCGCTGGCGCAGCTGTCGCCGTCGCCGATAGTGGAATTGAATCGCGCCGTGGCGCTGTCGATGGCCTACGGGCCGCAGGCGGGACTGGAAGTGGTGGATGGGCTGCGCGATGCGCCGGCCTTGAAGACTTACCATCTGCTGCCCAGCGTGCGCGGCGACTTGCTGGCCAGGCTGGGACGGCATGAAGAGGCGCGCGTTGAATTCGAACGCGCCGCCGGACTGACGCAGAACCAGCGCGAACGCCAGCTGCTGCTGGCACGCGCCTCGTCCTGCCAGGTGCTTTAGGCCAGGGTGGCTTCCAGCAGTTTCACCAGCGACTCGATGCCGTCGGCGTCGGTCTGGTCGAAGCGGTTCGGCAGCGGGCTGTCGAGGTCGAACACGCCGACGATGGCGCCGTCCGGACCACGCACCGGCACCACCAGTTCCGAACGCGAGTTGACGTCGCAGGCGATGTGGCCGGGGAAGGCGTGCACGTCCGGCACGACGATGGATTTACCTTCCACCACGGTGGTGCCGCAGACGCCACGGCCTTTCTTGATGCGGATGCAGGCCGGCTTGCCCTGGAACGGTCCGAGCACCAGTTCTTCGCCCTTGAGGAAGTAGAAACCGGCCCAGTTCAGGCCCGGCATGCTGTTGAATACCAGCGAGCTGAAGTTGGCGGTGTTGGCGATCAGGTCGGTTTCGCCGTGGAGCAGGCCCTGCAGTTGCGGGCGCAGGTCGTTGTACATGGCGTTTTTGGCATCGGCGCTGTCGGTGCCGTAGGCGGTGTCGCTGAGGGTAAAGGTCATGATGTGCTTGTGCTTGTAAATGATGCGAGGGCTATATGGTAGCGTATCCGAGTAAACTGCGACGACTTCCTACCCTAATTGTAGGCGGTGTCCGATAGCGCAAGGGCTGGTGGCAAGGTACGCTGGAGAACACACCGTCGCTATCGAGGGGGGAAGAAATGACTACCAGAAAAAAGAGCGCTGCCGCCACGCGTCAGAAAAAATCCAGGACCGCGCTGCCGCCGGCCGTTCCAGCCGTGCCAGACCTTGAGACCATGCTCTCAATCGGCGAAGAGCGTGTCCTCATCGATGATGAGGAAAATGACAATGTTTACTTCATGGCGGAACTCGTAGACACCATGTAGCTCGGTGCGTTGCCTGACAGACGGCGACAGCCGTGCGGTGCAAGAATCGGCTATCGTATTCCGAAAGCCGCTTATGTCCGCAGATATGGTGATCGTACGCAAGGAAGGCCTGTATTGCGTACCCGGTCAGTTCTACATTGATCCGTGGCGTCCCGTCGAGCGCGCCGTCATCACCCACGCGCACGGCGACCACGCGCGCGGCGGCCACCAGCACTACCTGGCGGCGGCGCCGGGCGTCAACGTCCTCAAGTCGCGCCTCGGCGCGATCAACGTCACCGCGCTGGCGTATGGCGCGCGCGTGCAGCACAACGGCGTGACCGTGTCGCTGCATCCGGCCGGCCACGTGCTGGGCTCGGCGCAGGTGCGCATGGAGTACCGTGGCGAAGTGTGGGTGGCCTCGGGCGACTACAAGGTCGGGCCCGACCACACCTGCGCGCCGTTCGAACCGGTGCCGTGCGACACCTTCATCACCGAATCGACCTTCGGCCTGCCGATCTACCGCTGGCAGCCGCAGCAGGAAATCTTCGACGACATCAACGCCTGGTGGGCCGAGAACGCCGCGCAAGGGCGCACCAGCGTGCTGCTCGGCTACAGCTTCGGCAAGGCGCAGCGCATCCTCAGCGGCTTGGCATCGGGTATCGGCCCCATCGTTTGCCACGGCGCGGTGCAGAACCTGAACCAAGTGTACCGCGAGTCCGGCGTGTGGCTGCCGCCGACCGCGATGGTGGGCGAGACGCCCAAGGGCGAGCTGGGCAAGGCGATCGTGGTGGCGCCGCCATCGGCCGCCGGATCGCCTTGGATCAAGCGCTTCGGCGACTACAGCGACGCCTTCGCCAGCGGCTGGATGCAGTTGCGCGGCGCGCGCCGCCGCCGTGGCGTCGATCGCGGCTTCGTGCTGTCCGATCATGCAGACTGGCCCGGCCTGCTGCAGGCCATCAGCGCCACCGGCGCGCAACGCGTGATCGTCACCCATGGCTCGATCGCGGTGCTGGTGCGCTGGTTGCAGCAGCAGGGCCTGCAGGCCGGCGGCTTCGATACCGAATTCGGCGATGATGAAGTCGACGATGCGGGAGTCCAGCATGCGTAACTTCGCCCGTCTCTATGCCGAACTCGACGAGACCACCTCCACCACGCGCAAGCTGGCGGCGCTGGAAGCGTATTTCCGCACGGCGGCGCCGCAGGATGCGGCCTGGGCCGTGTACTTCCTGGCCGGCGGCAAGCCACGCCAGGCCGTGCCGACCAAGCTGCTGCGGCAGTACGCCATGGAATACGCCGGCCTTGAAGAGTGGCTGTTCGACGAGTGCTACAACGCCGTCGGCGACCTGGCGGAAACCATCGCCCACGTGCTGCCGCCGCCCAAACATCCGGGCGAGATCGGCCTAGCCGACTGGATCGAGCTCGGCATCGCGCCCTTGCGCGGCGCCACGCCGGAAGCCACGCGCGAAGCCCTGTTCACTTATTGGGACCAGCTGGAAACGCGCGAGCGCTTCCTGCTCGTGAAACTGATCGGCGGCGGTTTCCGCGTCGGCGTATCGCGCTTGCTGGTGACGCGTGCGCTGAGCGCCGTCGCCGGCCTGGAAGGCAGCCTGATCGCGCAGCGCCTGATGGGCTGGACCGATGGCAGCATCAACCCGACAGCGGCCGGCTTCGTGCAACTGATCGCCGCTCACACGCCGCAGGAGCAGGAGCAGCGCGGCGGCCAACCTTATCCCTTCTTCCTGGCGCACCAGCTGGAGCGCGAGCCGGATTCGCTCGGCGACCTGGCGGACTGGCAGGTCGAATGGAAATACGACGGCATGCGCGTCCAGCTTGTGCGGCGCGAAGGCAAAAACTGGCTGTGGTCGCGCGGCGAGGAATTGATCACCGAGCGCTTCCCGGAACTGGCCGCGCTGCGCCTGCCGGACGGCGTGGTGCTCGACGGTGAAATCCTGATCTGGCATAGCGGCGTCGCGCCGGCGCCGTTCGCGGCGTTGCAAAAACGCATGGGCCGCAAGCTGGTATCGGCGCGTCTGCTGGGCGAGCTGCCGGCGGTGATGGTGGTGTACGACCTGCTGGAGCTGGACGGCCGCGACCTGCGCGAAGTGCCGCAGGCCGAGCGGCGCATGCTGCTGGAGCAGCTGGTCGGCAGCCTGCAGGGTGCTCCGCAATTGCGCCTGGCGCCGCTGATCACCGCCGATAGCTGGGACGAGCTGGCGCTGATCCGCACCGAGTCGCGCGAGCGCGGTGTCGAGGGCATGATGCTGAAGGCGGTCGATGCACGTTACGGCGTCGGCCGCACCAAAAGCGTCGGGACGTGGTGGAAGTGGAAGATTGATCCCTATAGCGTGGATGCGGTGCTGATCTACGCGCAGGCCGGCCACGGCCGCCGCGCCTCGCTGTACACCGACTACACTTTCGCCGTGTGGGACGAGGAGCGCAAGCTGGTGCCGTTCGCCAAGGCCTATTCCGGCCTGACCGACGCCGAGATCGCCCAGGTGGACCAGGCGATCCGCAAGACTACGATAGAAAAATTCGGCCCGGTGCGCAGCGTCACGCCGAGCATGGTGTTCGAGATCGGCTTCGAGGGCATCGCCAGTTCGCCGCGCCACAAGTCCGGCGTGGCGGTGCGCTTCCCGCGCATCCTGCGGCGGCGCGAGGACAAGTCGATCGATGAGGCAGATACCCTGGCATCCCTGAAGAATCTCCTGGCCGCGCCATGAACGCGAAGGCGTGGTTCGCCGAACGCGGTTGGAAGGTATTTCCGTTCCAGCGCGCGGTGTGGGACGCGGCGGCGGCCGGACAGTCGGGCCTGTTGCACGCGACCACCGGCGCCGGCAAGACCTATGCCGTGTGGTTCGCCGCCTTGCAGCTGCCGCGCCCGAAGCGCGTCGGCTTGCGCGTGCTGTGGATTACGCCTATGCGCGCGCTGGCCGCCGACACCTTGCACGCCTTGCAGGAGGCGGCGCCGGACTGGCAGGTGGAAGCCCGCACCGGCGATACCAGCTCGGCCCAGCGCGCGCGCCAGAACAAGCGCCTGCCCGACGCCCTGATCACCACGCCGGAGAGCCTGACGCTGCTGCTCAGCCATGCCAACGCCGCCGAGCGCTTCCAGCAACTGCAAATGATCATCATCGACGAATGGCACGAGCTGATGGGCAACAAGCGCGGCGTGCAGACGCAGCTGGCGCTGGCCCGCCTGCGCCGCTGGAATCCGGAGCTGCTGGTGTGGGGACTGTCGGCCACGCTGGGCAACCTGGCGCAGGCCAGGGAAACCTTGATGCCGGAAGGTGTGATCGTCGAGGGCCACGTGGCCAAGAAGATCGTGGTCGATACCCTGATACCGGAACATCCGTCGCGCTTTCCGTGGGGCGGGCATCTGGGCGTGAAGATGCTGGAGCCGGTGATCGCCGAGATCGAACGGCACAACGCCACGCTGGTATTCACCAACACGCGCTCGCAGGCCGAGCTGTGGTATCAGCATCTGCTCGATGCGCGTCCGGATTGGGCCGGGCTGATCGCGCTGCATCACGGCTCGCTGGACAAGGAAGTGCGCGAGTGGGTGGAGCAGGGACTCAAGCAGGGGCAGCTGAAAGCCGTGGTGTGCACCTCCAGCCTGGACCTGGGGGTGGACTTCCTGCCGGTCGAACGGGTGCTGCAGATCGGTAGCGCCAAGGGCATCGCACGGCTGCTGCAACGGGCCGGCCGCAGTGGCCACGCGCCAGGAAGGGTGTCGAGGCTGACGCTGGTGCCGACGCAAAGCCTGGAGCTACTGGAAGCGGCCGGCGCCATCCAGGCCGTGGCCGCGCGCGACATCGAGGCGCGGCCGGTACCGGAGAAACCGCTGGACGTGCTGGTGCAGCATCTGGTGACGATGGCGCTGGGCGGCGGCTTCCGCTCGGAGGAGTTGCTGGCCGAGGTGCGCACCGCCTGGTCCTACCGCCAGCTGAGTGACGACGAATGGCAATGGGCGCTCGATTTTGTCGCGCGCGGCGGGCAGACGCTCGTGGCGTATCCCGAATACCGGCGCGTGCTGCCGGACGAGGAGGGCGTCTACCGCGTGCCGGACGCGGCGCTGGGCCGGCGTCACCGCATGGGCATTGGCACCATCGTTTCCGATTCCTCCCTGCAGGTGAAGTACGTCAGCGGCGGGCGGTTGGGCAGCGTCGAGGAATCGTTCATTTCGCGGCTGCGCAAGGGCGATCACTTCCTGTTCGCCGGCCGCATCCTGGAATTCGTGCGGCTGCACGAGATGACGGCCTACGTGCGCCGCGCCACCGGCGCGCGCGGCGCCGTGCCGCGCTGGCAGGGCGGGCGCATGCCCATGTCGTCCGAGCTGGCGCATGCGGCGCTGGCGCAATTGCAGCTGGCCGCCGCCGGCCGCTACGAAGGACCGGAAATGCAGGCGCTGCAGCCGCTGCTGGAGATACAGCAGCGCTGGTCGTCGCTGCCGACCGCCGGCGACACCGTGATAGAAACCATGCACAGCAGGGAGGGCCGGCACCTGTTCATGTTTCCGTTCGCCGGGCGTTCTGTGCACGTGGGCCTGGGCGCGTTGCTGGCCTATCGCGTCGGCCGCATGATGCCGGCGACGTTTTCCATCGCGGTCAACGACTACGGCATGGAGCTGCTATCGGCGCAGGAACTGGACTGGGCCAAGCTGATGGACGTGGGGCAGGGCGCCGCCGTGGAGTTGTTCAGCACCGATCATCTGCTGGAGCATGTGCTGGCCAGCCTGAACGCCACCGAAATGTCGCAGCGCCGTTTCCGCGAAATCGCCCGCATCGCGGGGCTGGTGTTCCAGGGCTATCCGGGACAGGGCAAGAGTGCGCGCCAGTTGCAGGCGTCGTCGTCGCTGTTCTTTGCCGTGTTCAGCCAGCACGACGCCGGCAACCTGCTGCTGACTCAGGCCCAGCGCGAAGTGCTGGAACAGGAGCTGGAACTGGGCCGCTTGCGCGCTACACTGCTGGAACTGCAGGCGCGCACGGTGCGCTTCCACGCTATCAAGCGCGCCACGCCGTTCGGCTTTGCGCTGATGGTGGAGCGCTTCCGCGAAAAACTCAGCACCGAAAAATTGTCGGACCGCGTGGCGCGGCTGGTGCGTGAACTTGAAAAGGCGGCCGGACCATGAACCTGAACATTGCAGGCGAAGAACTTTTGCTGTTGCCGCAGAAGGCGGTGTATTGGCCGCGCCGGAAGATGCTGGTGGTGGCCGACATTCACTTCGGCAAGGCGGCCTCGTTCCGCGCGCTGGGCGTTCCGGTGCCGGCCGGCACCACCAGCGCCAACCTGGGCGCGCTGGACGCGCTGCTGGCCTTGCATGCGGTGCGCGAGGTGGTGTTCCTGGGCGACTTCCTGCACGCCAAGGCGGCGCACGCGCCGGCCACGCTGGCGGCGATGCAGGCCTGGCGCGAACGCCATCCGGGCTTGCGGCTGGCGCTGGTGCGCGGCAACCACGACGCCCATGCAGGCGATCCGCCCGCCGCGCTGGGTATCGAGGTGGTGGATGAACCGTGGATGGTGGGATCGTTCGCGTTCTGCCACCATCCGGACGTGCTGTCGCCGGCGTATGTGCTGGCGGGCCATGTGCATCCGGTGTTCCGTTTGCGTTCGGGCTGGGAGGGCATGAGGTTGCCTTGTTTCCTGATGTCGGAGGAGCGGATGGTGCTGCCGTCGTTCGGCGCCTTCACGGGCGGACATCCGGTGTTGCCGCAGCCGGGCGAGCGGCTGTTTGTCACCAGCGGCGAGGCTGTACTGGAGGTTCCTGATGCGGCATCGTAAAAATCCTACAGTGCTTGCTCGGCCTGTCCTACAACGTGTGCTCCAGTGCTGCACTACGATGGGTGCTCTACTTTCAGGAGGTGACTATGGCAACCAACGATAAAGGTAACAAGCAGAGCGGTGAGGCCGGCAGCAGTAGCAGCGCCGGCACCAGCACCAGCAAACGCGGTTTCGCTTCCATGGACCCGGAACGCCAGCGCGAAATCGCCGCCGAAGGGGGACGGGCGGCCCATGCCAAGGGCAAGGCGCACGAGTTCACCTCGGAAGAAGCGCGCCGGGCCGGCGCCATGAGCCATAAAAACGACCCAGGACGCAAAACCCAGGGCAACGAGCAGGGCGGCTCCAAACAATAGGCCTCGCCCCCTAAAACCAGCAAATCGACCGCAGGCCAGCCGCCTGCGGTTTTTTTTTGCCTTGTTTTTGCCTACTTTACATAATAGATACACAAGCTGGATTGACTCTTCAAATGATAATCATTATCATTTATGTTTTTCACCGAAGGAAGATCCGTGAGCGTACAAAGCGCCAGCTCCGCCCGCAATGCCAGCCGCGCCGTCTGGCTGAAGCAATTGCACCAGTGGCATTGGATCAGCTCGGCCATGTGCTTGCTCGGCATGTTCCTGTTTTCGATCACCGGCATCACCCTCAACCACGCCTCGCAGATCGAGGCCAAGCCGTCCATCGTGCGCAAGCAGGCGCAAGTCCCGGCGCCGCTCAACGCCGAACTGCGCGCCTACGCTGAACAGCATGACGGCGCCAAGGAGCCGCTACCGCCCAAGGCCGAAGCCTGGCTGGAAGACACCTTCAAGATCCAACCCGGCGGCCGCGCGGCCGAATGGTCTGCCGACGAAATCTACCTGCCCCTGCCCAAGGCCGGCGGCGACGCCTGGGTGCGCATTGGCCTGGAAGACGGCGCCACCGAATTCGAAAACACTGATCGTGGCTGGATCTCCTGGCTGAACGACGTCCACAAGGGCCGCAACACCGGCGCCGCCTGGAACTGGTTCATCGACATCTTCGCCGTCGCCTGCCTGGTGTTCTGCATCACCGGTTTATTGATCTTGAAGTTCCATGCGGCCAACCGTCCGTTCACCTGGCCGATGGTGGGCCTTGGTGTGCTGATTCCCGTAGTTATTGCACTGCTGTTTATCCATTAATCTCACGACAGGTATTCCATGAAATTACGCTACTCCATCGCGCTCAGTCTGCCCCTTGCCAGTGCTTCGGCCATGGCTGCCGATCTGGCCCTCAAACTCGACGTGCCGCAGCTGAACGTGGCTGAATACCACCGTCCGTACATCGCCGCGTGGGTGGAGAACGCCGACCAGAAAGTGGTGGCCAACCTGGCGGTGCTGTACGACGTCAAGAAAAAGGACAACGCCGGCACCAAGTGGCTGAAGGACATGCGTCAATGGTGGCGCAAGACCGGCCGCGAACTGACCATGCCGCTGGACGGCGTGTCGGGCGCAACCAAGGCGCCGGGCGAACTGACCCTGAACGCCCCGAAAGGCGCGCTGGACAAGCTGCCGGCCGGCCAGTACACCGTGCTGGTGGAAGCCTCGCGCGAAGCCGGTGGCCGCGAAGTGGTCAAGGTGCCGCTGCAATGGCCGCCTAAATCGGCGCAGAACGTGTCCGGCCAGGGCAAGGAAGAACTGGGCGCTGTCGTTGTACAAGTCAAACCATAAGAACGGACGGGGATATGTCGAAATTGAATAAAACTGTAGTCGCACTGGCGCTGGCCGGCCTGTCGTTGGTGTCGCTGAGCGCCCATGCGCACAAGCCGTGGCTGCTGCCGTCCTCGACCGACGTCGAAGCCGGTCGCGACGGTTCGGCCTGGGTGACCGTGGACGCCGCCATTTCCGAAGGCCTGTTCGATATCGACCACCAGCCGCTGAAGCTCGACGGCATCGAGATCACCGGTCCGGGCGGCATCAAGCTGACGCCGGAAAACGTCGGCAACGGCAAGCTGCGCAACACCTTCGACCTGAAGCTGACCAAGCCGGGCACCTACAAGATCGCGCTGGTGTCGCAGAGCGTGTTCGGCAGCTTCAAGGACAAGGAAGGCAATGTGAAGCGCTTCCGTGGCACCGAGGAATCGCTGGCCAAGGACGTGCCGGCCGACGCCACCGAAGTCAAGCTGTCGCGCACCGACAGTCGCCTGGAGACCTTCGTCAGCACCGGCGAAGCGAACACCGACGTGCTGAAGCCGACCGGCAAGGGCCTGGAGCTGGTGCCTGTTACCCATCCTACCGAGCTGCGCGCGGGCGAGAAAGCCACCTGGCGCTTCCTGCTGGACGGCAAGCCGGCCGCCAACCAAGGCGTGAGCCTGATTCCGGGCGGCGTCAAGTTCCGTGGCACGCTGGGCGAGATTCGCAAGACCACCGACGCCAACGGAGAACTGACCTTCGTGCTGCCGGCAGCCGGCGCCTACATGGTCAGCAGCAGCTGGCCGGCCGCCGCGCCACAGGTGCAGGGCCAGCCGCCGCAGATGCCGCCGCGCCGCGCGACCTATTCGGGCGTTGTCGAAATCCTGCCGGAATAAGGCAGGCATGCGCCGGGTTCTTCTGCCGCACGTTATTTCCGACGACCCGGCGCCCGCAGGCGGCGTGATCCGCGACTACGCCGGCCACAGCATGGGCACCAGCTGGTCGGTGCGGCTGGTAGCCGGCGCGGATGCCGTTTGTGATCATTTGCAAACCGGGCTGCAGCAGCAGCTCGATTCCATCGTGGCTGAAATGAGCCATTGGGAAACTGAATCCGACCTCGGGCGCTTCAACCGCGCCCCGGCCGATAGCTGGCAAGTGCTGCCGCCGGCCTTCTTCGATGTGCTGTCCTACGCCATGGACGTGGCGCGCGCTTCCGGCGGCGCCTACGATCCGTGCGCCGGTTCGCTGGTCAACCTGTGGGGCTTTGGGCCTTACGGGCGTTTCGACCAGCCCGACTTTGTGGCGCCTTCCGCCGATGAAATCACCATCGCCCGCGCGCAACTGGCTTCACGGCCGGTGCAATTGCAGCGCGACGGCCGCCGCGCACTGCAGCCGGGCTGTGTGCAGCTGGATCTGTCGGCGGTGGCCAAGGGCTACAGCGTGGACCGGCTGTCCTACTATCTGAAAACGCAGGGTTTTTCCCACCACCTGGTGGAAGTTGGTGGCGAGCTGCGCGGCGCCGGCGTCAAGCCGGACGGCGAGCCGTGGTGGGTGATGCTGGAACAGGTTACCGACGCCGCCGTGGACGCCTCCGTGCCGGGCGAGCTGGTGCTGGCGCTGCATGGCTTGGCGGTCGCCACCTCGGGCGATTATCGCCGTTACTTCACGCTGGACGGCCGGCGTTATTCCCACACCATCGACCCGCGCAGCGGCATGCCGATCTCCAACGACCTGGCCTCGGTCACCGTAGTGCACGCGCAGTGCATGGCGGCCGACGCCTGGTCGACCGCGCTGACCGTGCTGGGCAGCCGCGACGGCCTGCATCTGGCCGAGCTGCACGGCTTGGCCGCGCGCTTCGTCATCCGCCAGGCGGACGGCGGTTTTACTGAAACCATGACTACCCATTTACGCAGCATGCTTGACGAATGATCTGGACCAACGACACCACCCGATTGCTGATGGTGGCCGGCACCAGCGCGGCCTACGCGCTGGTGTGCCTGGCGCCGTATCTGCGCACGCGCCGCAAGCGCCAGGCCGCCGCGCGCGCCAAGGCGGAAGCGGCGGCCACGCCGGACACGGTCTGGATCATCGCGTATGCGAGCCAGACCGGCAACGCCGAGGAACTGGCGCAGCAGACGGCCGCCACCCTGAAGCTGGCCGGCATTCCAACCCGCCTGGCGGAATTGTCCGAACTGTCTGCCGCCGATTTGCAGCAGGCGGAACGCGTGCTGTTCCTGGTCAGTACCTATGGTGAGGGCGACGCGCCGGATGGCGCGGCCGCGTTCGTCGGCCGCTTGATGACCGGTTCGCTGGCGCTGCCGCAGCTGCATTACGCGGTGCTGGCGCTGGGCGACAGCGCCTACACGCAGTTCTGCGGCTTTGGCCGCGCATTGGACCAGTGGCTGCAGGCGCAAGGCGCGCAAAGCCTGTTCCCGCGCGTGGAAGTGAACCGCAGTTCGGACGCGGCGATCGGGCAGTGGCGGCAGCAGCTCAGCCATCTGGCCGGTACCAGCGACGCGCCGGACTGGAGCGCGCCGGCGTTTGACGAGTGGCGCTTGAGCGAGCGCGTGCAATTGAATCCGGGCAGCGCCGGTGCGCCCGTGTATCACCTGGAGCTGGAGCCGATGGGCGGCGTGCTGCCGGAGTGGCGCTCGGGCGATCTGGTACAGATCTCCGCGCCGGCCGATCCGGCGCGGCCGCGTGAATATTCGATCGCATCGATACCGGCCGACGGCCGCGTGCATCTGCTGGTGCGCTTGCATACGCATGAGGATGGCAGTCATGGCGTGGTGTCGGGATGGCTGACGCAATCGGCCGGGCTGGGGCAGACGGTGCAATTGCGCCTGCGGCAGCACAAGCGTTTCCGGCTGGATGGAAATGAGCAGCGGCCGCTGATTTTGATCGGCAACGGCAGCGGCATTGCCGGTTTGCGCGGGCACCTGAAGGCGCGCGCGCTGGCGGGGCAGGGGCGTAACTGGCTGCTGTTCGGCGAGCGCAATGCGGCTTACGATTATCACTATCGGGCCGAGCTGGCTGGCTGGCGGCGCGATGGCGTGCTGGAAAAGCTGGACATGGTGTTTTCCCGCGACCAGGCGGAGCGGCGTTATGTTCAGGACCGCCTGTCGGAGCAAGCCGAGGGCTTGCGCGAATGGGTGGCGCAGGGCGCGGCGATCTACATCTGCGGCAGCCTGGAGGGGATGGCGGCTGGCGTGGACGCCGCCCTCGCAGCGGCGCTCGGTCGCGCCAGTCTCGACGACCTCGCCGCAAGCGGCCGCTACCGCCGCGACGTCTACTAACAACCCGGGGTCAGGTCCTCCATTGCTACACGAGCTCTGCCGTAAGCGTGCCTACGGCAGAGCTCGTGTAGCAATGGAGGACCTGACCCCGGATTAGTCGCGGATTAGTCGGCGCCGGCTTGTTCGAGGCCGCGCGCCAGGCTTGAAATCGATGGGTTGTCGATGAACAC
Organism: Duganella paludis; assembly: GCF_054461335.1. Taxonomy (NCBI): domain Bacteria; kingdom Pseudomonadati; phylum Pseudomonadota; class Betaproteobacteria; order Burkholderiales; family Oxalobacteraceae; genus Duganella; species Duganella paludis. The sequence continues at coordinate 1,252,647 of NZ_CM136922.1, read as the reverse complement.
GCAACGCTTACCGTTGCGCTTGCAATAGTCCTTTACCCGCCAGTACGCGCTGTGGCTGATGCAGCCGGTCTGGCAAATTACCAGATCCGCCGCCGCCAGGCTCGCTTCGAGCTGGTTGACGTTGTCCTCCAGCCCGCCATCATGGTGCGCGAACTGTGCGCCTTCTCGCTCGATCAGCTCGCGGTAGCTGGCGACGTTGCCGTTGCGCCCGCCCACACACAGCACGGCACGGTCGCTCAGGCGCAGCGGCATCTTCATCACATGCTCGACCACCTGGCGCGCCTGCTCCTGGACCGGCGGCGCCGCTGCAACCTGCGCCGCCAGTTCCAGCTTCAACTCATTGATCTGGTTGCGCATGGCGCGCTCGCGCTCGTCCATCTGGCCCAGGCGCTCGGCCAGTTTGGCGCGCGATTCCAGTCCGGGAATCGATTCGCGCAGCTGCTCCAGTTCCGTCTTCAGCGATTCGACCAGGCTGTCCTTGCCCACCACTTGCGCGCGCAGCTGCATCAGTTGCGCCGCGTGCTTTTCCGACTCGGCGCTTTTCTCGGCCATCAATGCGGCGGCACGCTGCTGCGCCTTGTTCAGGTCGTAGGTGAGGCGCTTGTTTTCTTCCAGCGTGGCGTTGAACTTGTTGATGTCGGCGCGCACGCAGGCGCCGGCCTGGTGCTGCACCATGTGCAGGTCGCGGCACATCTGTTCTTCCAGCTCCGAACTGCAACGCGGATGCGTGAGGCCGGCCCAGAAGGCGCCGGCGACGTCGCCATTGTTCACTGCAGTGCGCCACAGCTCTGCCACTTGCTCGGTGGTCTTGGCGTTGCGGAAGCGCAGCAGCACGGCGGCGTAGCGCCGTTCCAGTTCCTTCTGCAGCGCTTCGGACAGGCGGTTGCGGGTCGAGCATTCGGTGACCGCGCCGACGTGGACTTCGTAGTCGTCGGCGACCACCTTGCCGTTGGTGATTTTGTCGACCAGCTTGCGCAGCACGCCGAGCGGGAAGCCGACGCCCACCAGCGGGCAGTGGCAGGCATGGCCCAGCTCCCACAGGCGGCGCCGGCGCGAGGCTTGGGCGTCCCGTTCGGCCAGCGCGGTCATGACGTTGTTGATGCGTGGCTTGACCACTTGTTGCTGCACCGTTTGCTCGGGCGCGCGCGCCATCGCCAGCGGGCCGGCTACCTGCGGCATGGCGGCGGCGATGATGGCAGCCAGCGGATCGTGTTTCTCGCACATGGTCGCAACACTCCCTTAGGCCACGGACGGCGCGGTACGCGCACGCGCCATGATGCGGCTGAGGAAGTTGGTCTTTTCCTGTTCGTGCAGGTTGCGCTCCACCTCGTGTGCCCACTGCTCGGACAACTGGGCGCAGGTGGCGCTTAGCACCGGCGCCAGGTCCGGCAGGCTGGCCAACGCTTTCAGATGACGCTCGATCACCGAGGCCAGCTTGACGCAGCCGCCGGCGGTGTCGCTGCCGGCCGTGTAGTGCGACATCAGATGCAACACGGCGGACAACATCAGTTCGGGATTGTGGCCGCCATGCGATGGGGCGAGGAAAATCGGGTTGCTTTGTTCGATAGCCATCAGACGCTCCTGGTTCAGAGTGAGAGTTTGGCTGGCGCTGTGGCTGGCTACTCAGGGGGAGAGTGGGCGCGGCGGCGCCCTTTAACGCACAGTTAAGCGGTATTGCTCAGGCAGTAAGGATCAGTTTGTTCAGCTGCGTGATGCGCAGGCGGTAGACGCGGCCGGCGTGTTCGATCTCCAGTTCGCGGCCACCGTCCATCAGGCCGGCGCTGCTGATGCGCTTGACCGGTTTGACGGTTTGCACGGCAGCGTTGACTGGGTGGGCAGCGATGGCGGGTGGCATGGCGGGGGTAGTGGTAATCATCGTCTGGTTCTCCGTTTAAATAGGAATGATTCGTATTTGCATTCATTATTGTGGAAGGTTAGACGGAATGCAAGCCTTTTGTTTAAAAAAAGGCCCGGTCAAAGACCGGGCCCAAGGCTGGGTAATACGGGAGGTAATACTGAAGCGCTACAACACTGCTTGCTGCTACAACGCCGCCAGCAACTGGCCCGACGGTACGGTGCTGCCGCCTTTGCTGCGCGAGGCGGGCCTGCCGCGCGTGCGAGAAGGCGGCAGGCGGCGTAAGGTTTTCAAGGCTTCCGGATCTTTGATGCCGATGGTGCGCTGGTCGACGCTGATCATGCCGATTTCGTTGAAGGCCGACAGCGTGCGGCTGACCGTTTCCAGCGTCAGGCCCAGGTAGCTGCCGATTTCGTGGCGCGTCATGCGCAGGTTGAACAGCTTGCTCGAATAGCCCATTTGCGCGAAACGCTCGGCCAGCGCCACCAGGAAGCGCGCCACCCGCGCTTCGGCGCTGAGGGCGCCCAGCATGCCGATCATGGCTTGCTCGCGCACCAGTTCGCGGCTCATCACGCCGTACATCATGTTTTCCAGTTCGGGGTGCACGCGGCCAAGCGTGGTCAGTTTCTTGAACGGCAGCAGGATCAGGTCGCAGTCGGACAGGGCCACCGCCTCGGACGAGTAGTGGCGGGTGTGGATGCCGTCCACGCCCAGCATGTCGCCCTTCATCGGGAAGCTGAGCACCTGTTCGTTGCCGTATTCGTCGATCAGCACGGTTTTCAGGAAGCCGGAGTTGACGATGTACAGCGTGTCGAAGGGCTGGCCGATGGTGTGGATGCGCTGGCCGGTGCGGAATTGCACGTGCTGGAACAGCAGTTCCTCGCCGGCGATGGAGCTGGCGGCCGGGATATGCAGCAGGTCGCAGACTTCCTTGAGGTTCGACCAGAGCCGCCCCTGGCGTTGGCGGCCCGCTTCCATCGAGGACGATTGCAACGTCGTCGTGGCTGGACGAATTTCAGTGGTTTGCGTAGACAGCATGGTGTTCTCTCCTGTGGGCAGGTATTTGCTTTAGACAGACGGCGGAACCGCCTGAATGCTGTGCGGTATGGTTTCAGTATGCCAACACAGCCGGGAGATAGATATCAGCAAAGGCTGAATGTAGACGTAGGACTCGCGCCTGCGAATGTAGGAAGACTCCTACGGCCGAGTTCCCTACTCAGGTTTTGAACGGCGACAGCAGGCGGTGGGCCACCGCGTACTGCACCATTTCCGACAAGGAGCTCATGCCCATCTTCTGCATGATGCGGGTCTTGTGGGTGCTGACGGTTTTCACGCTCAGGTGCAGGCTGTTGGCGATCTCGGTGATGGAGCGCCCGGCCACCAGGTAGGAAAAGACTTCGAATTCACGGTCGGACAGCTGCTTGTGCAGCAGCGACTCGTGCGGCATCATGATGTTCAGCGCCAGTTGCTCGGCCACCTCGGTGCTGATGTAGGGCCGGCCAGAGGCGACCTTGCGGATCGCGCCCACCAGCTGGGTGCCGGCGCTTTCCTTGGTCAAGTAGCCTTGCGCGCCGGCGCGGATGGCGCGCACCGCGTACTGTTCTTCCTCGTGCATGGTCAGGATCAGGATGGCCAGCTTGGGCGCCTCGGCCTTGATCTGGCGGATCAGGTCGACCCCGCTGCGGCCGGGCATGGACAAGTCCAGCAGCAGCAGGTCGAAGCCGCCCTGACGCACGTGGCCGAGCACCTCGAAACCGTCGATGGCTTCGCCCACGATGTCGATGTCCGGTGCACCGTCGAGTATGCGCTTGAGGCCTTCACGCATGATGGTGTGGTCATCCGCAATGACGATACGAATCATAAGGATTAGCAGAAAAAGTGATTAATGGTAAATGTTGTTATGATTGAGCTAACCTTATGATCTTACTATAAAACGCCGTCGCGCAGCGCTTATTTACTACCAGGTTCCTTGATCAGCCGGTGCACCAGCACCGGAATTTTGGAATGTTGCAACACCTTGTTGGTTACGCTGCCCAGCAGCAACTGGCCCCAGCCGCTGCGTCCGTGCGAGCCCATGAAGATCAGGTCGCAGCCTTGTTGTTGCGCCACGTCGACGATTTTCAGGCCCGCGCTTTCGTGGAACGAGGTCATCGCTTCGCACGGCACGCCGCGCTTGGCGCACGAGGCCACCACATCCTGCGTATGCTCCTGGCCGGCACGCCGCATGGCGGCGCGGTATTCCTCTTCGCTGGGGTAGCTGGGCGGGATGATTTCCACGTAGATCGGGTACTGGTATTCTGGCGCCACGTACAACACCAGTACTTCCGCGCCCAACTGCTCGGCGAACTGCACGCCGGCGCAGGCGGTTTTGCTGGAGACGGAAGAACCGTCGGTGGTGATCAGGATTTTGCGGTACATGATGGACCTCCTTTCTGAATCAGCTCACAATTTCATTGTAGTCGCGATTTACATTATTGATACTATGGAAAGACTTGATATTTATCAAATAAAACCGCTTTATGCGGTGTCGCAGGGTGTGGACTTTTATGCTTACAACAGCTTTTTTTTGCACTAAAGCACTACTTTTGTGTCACGCGGCATACTCCGTTGTTCTATCCAATGTTAGTATCACCAAATACAGATAGTTTAGGGCAGCAAATTTACCAAATATGGAGAAGCAGGGATTATGACTAACGCCGCTGACGATTTCGACGCATTATTTGAAGAAGTGTCTGCTCAGAGCAAATCCGCAACGCCCGCTCCAGCACCCGCACCCGCGCCGGCCGCTGCTGCGGAAGATGACCTGGAAAGCCTGTTTGAAGAAGTCGCCGCATCGCGGCCGGCCGACGCGGCGCCCGCCGCTGCGGCGGCCCCTGCTGCGTCCGCCGATTCCGGCGCGGCCCCCGCTGCCGGCGCCGAAGGCGATGGCAACGTCATGTTCGAGCGCCTGGGCGGCATCGTGCGCTTGCTGCACGACTCGCTGCGCGAACTGGGCTACGACAAGGCGTTGACCGAAGCGGCGACCCAGATCGGCGACGCCCAGGACCGCCTGGAATACGTGGCCAGCCTGACCGAGCAGGCCGCCAACAAGGTGCTCAACACGCTGGACGAGGGCATGCCCGAGCAGGACGTGCTGTCCAAGCAGTCCAAGGACATGGAAAACCGCTGGGCCGACCTGTTCGCCGGCAAGCTGAGCCTGGACCAGTTCAAGCAACTGGCCGGCGATTCGCAGAAATTCGCGGTGGCCGTCTCGGCCGCCACGGAAGCGGAAAAAGCCCGCCTGCTCGACATCATGATGGCGCAGGACTTCCAGGACATCACCGGCCAGCTGATCAAGAAAGTGGTTCTCATCACCAAGACCGTGGAGCAAGAGCTGGCCCAGCTGCTGAAAGACAACGCGCCGGCCGGCGTGCGCGAGAAGATTGCGCAGAAGGAAGTGTCCCTGATGTCTGGTCCATCGGCCCCGGCCGTTGCGCTGAACCAGGATAGTGTTGACGACCTGCTTGCCGATCTGGGGTTCTAATGGACGATATGCTGAAGGATTTCGTCGTCGAGGCGATGGATCTCGCGGTCAACGTCGAGGAGCACCTGCTGCGCCTCGAACGCGACCCGGACAATAAAGAGACGCTCAACGCGGTGTTTCGCTCCTTCCATACCATCAAGGGCGGCGCCGGTTTCATGGGCTTGCCGGCGATGGTCACCGCTTGCCACCTGACTGAAAACCTGTTCGACGCGCTGCGCACCGGCGCCGCGCCGGTGACCCCGCTGGCGATCGAAGCGGCGCTGCAAGCCTCGGGCTTCGTGGCCGACCAGCTCGCCGAACTGAACAACGGCGCCGAACCGGCCAGCCTGCCTGCGCTGCCGGACAACCTGGAAACCCTGCTCAACGACGCCATCGCCGGCAAGGCCGACTCGGCTCCCGCCGCCGCGCCTGCTCCAGCCCCGGCCGCTGTGGCCGCGCCGGTTGCCGCCGCCCCTGTCGCTGCGGCCGCACCAGCCGCCGCGCCATCGGCCGACGGACTGGACTGGGAAGGCATGTACGAAGCCGTGATGCCGGCCGGTAGCTATACCCGTCCGGCCGTCAGCGCGGCACCAGCACCGGCTCCGGCCGCCGCCGTGCAAGCGGCACCGTCGGCGCCTATCCCGGCCGCCGAAATCGCCGCCGTGGCCGCCGCCGTGCAGGTGGCGCCGCGTACCCGCGAAGCCAGCACCGAAAAACGCGAAGAGCGTCCGCACGCCGCGCCGGCCAAGGAAGAATCGATCCGTATCGACGCCGTCAAGCTCGACGCGCTGCTGGAAGTGGCTGGCGAATCGGTGCAGGCCGCCAACCAGGCCGCCGTGTTGCTGGAACGCCTGCTGCAATTCAAATTCGAAGGCCAGGCCCAGACCCTGATGGCCACGTTGGCGGAAACGCTGGAACGCGCCTCGCGCTATTCCACCGAACTGCAGCGCGCCACCCTGGCGACCCGCATGCAGCCGGTCGGCCGCCTGTTCCAGAAATTCCCGCGCCTGGTGCGCGAGCTGGCCAAGGACCTCGGCAAGGAAGTCGAACTGAACATCGAAGGCGCGGAGACCGAAGTCGACCGCGTGGTGGTCGATTCGCTGTACGATCCGCTGGTCCACATGCTGCGCAACTCGCTCGACCACGGCGTGGAAACGCCCGAAGAGCGTGCGGTGGCCGGCAAGCCGATCAAGTCCTTCATTCAGCTCAAGGCGTGGCAGGAAGCCAACAGCGTCATGATCGTGCTGCAGGATGACGGCAAGGGCATGGACCCGGTGCGCCTGCGTCAAAAGGCGCTGCAGAAGGGCCTGATCTCCGAATCCGCGCAGCTTTCCACCGACGATTGCCTGCAACTGGTATTCTTACCGGGTTTCTCGACCAAGGAAGTGGCATCGAGCGTGTCCGGCCGTGGCGTGGGCATGGACGTGGTGAAGACCGCCGTGGAGAAAAACCGCGGCGCGATCCAGATCGAGTCCGAGCTGGGCAAGGGCACCAAGTTCTCCATCCGCCTGCCGATCGAGCTGTCGATCGTGCCGACCATGCTGGTATCGACCTCGGGCGCCGCGCTGGCGTTGCCGATGGCCGTGGTCCAGCGCGTGGTCGAGCTGCCGGAAGTGTTTATGGAAGTGGGCGGCGCCCCGGTCCTCAAGGATCAGGGCCGTCCGCTGCCGGTGCGCTCGCTGGCCGACTCGCTCGGCTACGACAGCTGCCGCGAGAAGGTGGGTATTGTTGTCTCTGCACCACAGCCATACATCCTGGCCGTGGAAGCGGTGGACGGCACCGCCGACCTGGTGATTAAACCGATGACCGCGATTACCGTCGAGGGCATTACCGGCACGGCGCGCTCCGCAGAGGGCGAGCTGGTGCTGGTGGTAGGCCTATCGTTCCTAATGGACGGTTGTCGAGGAAGTGTACGCATGGCGGCTTAGTCGGAAGACTGGGCCAGGAATCTCAAAAGCCTGCGTTGATACGCAGGCTTTTTTTTGCAGCAAAAAATTTAGGGGTCATACCGAGTGAATGGGTGGGCAGAAGGCGTCGGGCTCAAGAGGCTGGACAGCGGTGGCTGCTATTGCATTGCACAATATGGCATAATCAAGTTGGATAATAGTAGCAGTAGCGAAAAGACATCATGAAGACGCTTTACGACAAACTCTGGGAATCCCACGTCGTCCGCACGGAAGACGACGGCACCACGATCCTCTACATCGACCGCCACCTGGTGCACGAAGTGACCAGCCCGCAGGCTTTCGACGGCCTGCGCGCCGCCAATCGCCAGCCGTGGCGCCTGTCGGCCAACTTGGCCGTGGCCGACCACAACGTGCCGACCACCTCGCGCGCCGACGGCATCGCCGATCCGATTTCGCGCCTGCAGGTCGAAACGCTGGACAACAACGCCAAGTCCTACGGCCTGACCTACTTCAACATGAACGACAAGCGCCAGGGCATCGTCCACGTGATCGGCCCTGAGCAGGGCGCTACCCTGCCGGGCATGACCGTGGTCTGCGGCGACTCGCACACCTCGACCCACGGCGCCTTCGGCGCGCTGGCGCACGGCATCGGCACCTCGGAAGTGGAGCACGTGCTGGCCACCCAGACCCTGCTGCAGAAGAAGTCCAAGGCCATGCTGGTGCAGGTCGACGGCGCGCTGCCGGCCGGCGTCACCGCCAAGGACATCGTGCTGGCCATCATCGGCAAGATCGGCACCGCCGGCGGCAACGGCTACTGTATCGAATTCGGCGGCTCGACCATCCGCGCGCTGTCGATGGAAGGCCGCATGACGGTCTGCAATATGGCGATCGAAGCGGGCGCGCGCGCCGGCATCATCGGCGTCGACGACACCACCATCAACTACGTCAAAGGCCGTCCGTTCTCGCCGGCCGGCCCGCATTGGGACCAGGCCGTGGGCTACTGGCGCACGCTGCACACCGATCCGGGCGCCAAGTTCGACCTGGTGGTGACCTTGAACGCCGCCGAGATCAAGCCGCAGGTCACCTGGGGCACCTCGCCCGAGATGGTGCTGCCGGTCGACGGCCGCGTGCCGGACCCGGACCACGAAAAAGACAGCGTCAAGCGCAGCGCCATCGAAAAGGCGCTGGTGTACATGGACCTGAAGCCGAACACGGCCATCGAAGACATCCGCATCGACAAGGTGTTCATCGGCTCCTGCACCAACTCGCGCATCGAAGACTTGCGCGCGGCGGCGGCGGTGGTGCGCGGCAAGCAGCGCGCCTCCAACGTCAAGCTGGCGCTGGTGGTGCCGGGCTCGGGCCTGGTCAAGGAGCAAGCCGAACGCGAAGGCCTGGACGTGATCTTCCGCGACGCCGGCTTCGAGTGGCGCGAGCCGGGCTGCTCCATGTGCCTGGCGATGAACGCCGACCGCCTGGAACCGGGCGAGCGTTGCGCCTCGACTTCCAACCGTAATTTTGAAGGACGCCAAGGTCAAGGCGGTCGCACCCATCTGGTGTCGCCCGCGATGGCTGCGGCAGCCGGTATCGCCGGCCATTTCGTCGACGTGCGCGCATTGCACTGACACCCATTATCCATCGGGAACCACCATGAAAAAACTGATCGCTCTGACTCTCCTCGCTATCGCTATCACCGGCTGCAACACCATTGCCGGCATGGGCAAGGATGTACAGAAAGCCGGCCAGGCGGTGCAGGGCGCCGCGGGCCATTGATACCCGACCCGGCCGCGCGGCCACGCCGCGCGGCTCACTTATGAAGCATCATGGAAAAATTTACGATTTATGAAGGACTGGTGGCGCCGCTGGACCGCGCTAACGTCGATACCGACGCCATCATTCCAAAGCAGTTCCTGAAGTCCATCCACCGCACCGGCTTCGGTCCCAACCTGTTCGACGAATGGCGTTACCTGGACCACGGCGAACCGGGCATGGACAACAGCAAGCGTCCGCTGAATCCGGACTTCGTGCTGAACGAAGCGCGCTATCAAGGCGCCTCGATCCTGCTGACCCGCAAGAATTTCGGCTGCGGTTCCTCGCGCGAACACGCGCCGTGGGCGCTCGACCAATACGGCTTCCGCGCCGTGCTGGCGCCGTCGTTTGCCGACATCTTCTTCAACAACTGTTTCAAGAGCGGCTTGCTGCCGATCGTATTGACCGAAGCGCAGATCGATCATCTGTTCAACGAAGTCAAGGCCTTCCCCGGATACAAACTGGTGGTCGACCTTGAGCAGCAACGCATTTCCACCAGCAATGGCAGCATCTCCTATCCCTTCGAGATCGACGCCTTCCGCAAATACTGCCTGATGAACGGACTCGACGATATCGGCCTGACCCTGCGCCACGCCGACACCATCCGCAGCTTCGAAGAGCGCCATCTGGCAAACCAACCATGGTTGGCTAACGTCATCTAAAGATAGAACTATGAAAATCGCAATCCTCCCGGGCGACGGCATCGGCCCGGAAATCGTCACGCAGGCAGTCAAGGTACTGAATGTGCTGGGCGAGCAATTCGAGATGGAAACCGCGCCGGTCGGCGGCGCCGGCTATGAAGCCAGCGGCCATCCGCTGCCGGAAGCCACGCTCAAGCTGGCCCAGGACGCGGACGCCGTGCTGTTCGGCGCCGTCGGCGACTGGAAGTACGACACGCTGGACCGTCCGCTGCGTCCCGAGCAAGCCATTCTGGGCCTGCGCAAGAACCTCGGCCTGTTCGGCAACCTGCGTCCGGCCATCTTGTACCCTGAGCTGGCCAACGCTTCGACCCTGAAGCCGGAAATCGTCTCCGGCCTGGACATCCTGATCGTGCGCGAACTGACCGGCGACATCTACTTCGGCCAGCCGCGCGGCGTGCGCGAGTGCCCGGACGGCCCGTTCAAAGGCCAGCGCGAAGGCTTCGACACCATGCGCTACGCCGAAGGCGAAATCCGCCGCATCGCCCACGTGGCGTTCCAGGCGGCGCAAAAGCGCGGCAAGCGCCTGACCTCGGTGGACAAGGCCAATGTGCTGGAAACCTTCCAGTTCTGGAAAGACATCGTCACCGACGTCCACAAGGAATATCCGGACGTGGCGCTGGACCACATGTACGTCGACAACGCCGCCATGCAACTGGTGCGCGCGCCGAAGAAGTTCGACGTCATCGTCACCGGCAATATGTTCGGCGACATCCTGAGCGACGCCGCCGCCATGCTGACCGGTTCGATCGGCATGCTGCCGTCCGCTTCGCTGGATGCCAACAACAAGGGCTTGTACGAGCCATCGCACGGTTCGGCGCCGGACATCGCCGGCAAGGGCATCGCCAATCCATTGGCAACGATTCTGTCGGCCGCCATGATGCTGCGCTTCTCGCTGAACAAGGCCGAGCAGGCCGATCGCATCGAGAACGCCGTGAAGAAGGTGCTGGCCCAGGGCCTGCGCACCGCCGACATCTACGAAGAGGGCACCACCAAGGTGGGCACCGAAGAGATGGGCAACGCTGTCGTTAAAGCGCTGGCATAAAAAATCAAAGACAAGGAAGAGCAAAAATGAAACTCGTAGGCTTGGTAGGTTGGCGCGGTATGGTAGGTTCGGTCCTGATGCAGCGCATGCAGGAAGAGGGCGATTTCGCCCACATCGAACCAGTGTTCTTCACCACTTCGAACCCGGGCGGCAACGCCCCGGCGATGGCCAAGAATGAAACCAAACTGAAAAGCGCCACCGACATCGACGAACTGAAAAAGTGCGAGATCATCATCTCGTGCCAGGGCGGCGACTACACCACCGAAGTGTTCCCGAAACTGCGCGCGGCCGGCTGGAACGGCTACTGGATCGACGCGGCGTCGACCTTGCGCATGGACAAGGACGCGGTCATCGTGCTGGACCCGGTGAACATGCACGTCATCAAGGACGCGCTGGGCAAGGGCGTGAAGAACTTCATCGGCGGCAACTGCACCGTATCGTGCATGCTGATCGGCCTGGGCGGCCTGTTCCAGCACGGCCTGGTCGACTGGATGACCTCCATGACCTATCAGGCGGCATCGGGCGGCGGCGCGCAGCACATGCGTGAACTGCTGACCCAGTTCGGCACCATCAACGGCGCCATCAAGCCGCTGCTGGACGATCCTGCCTCGGCCATCCTGGAAATCGACCGCCAAGTGCTGGCAACCCAGCATGGCCTGTCGGCCGACGAGACCAAGCAGTTCGGCGTGCCGCTGGCCGGCAACCTGATCCCTTGGATCGACAAGGACCTGGGCAACGGCCAGTCGAAGGAAGAGTGGAAAGCCGGCGCCGAGACCAACAAGATTCTGGGCCTGGGCGCGGACTTCGGTTCCAAAGCGATTCCAGTGGACGGCCTGTGCGTGCGCATCGGCGCCATGCGTTGCCACTCGCAAGCGCTGACCATCAAGCTGAACAAGGATGTGCCGCTGGACGAAATCACCGACATCATCGCTTCGGCCAACCAGTGGGCCAAAGTGGTGCCGAACACCCGCGAAGCGTCGATGAAAGACCTGTCGCCGGCCGCCGTCACCGGCAGCCTGACGATTCCGGTCGGCCGCCTGCGCAAGATGAGCATGGGTCCGGAGTACCTGTCGGCCTTCACCGTCGGCGACCAGCTGCTGTGGGGCGCGGCTGAACCACTGCGCCGCATGCTGCGCATCGTGCTGGATCAGTAAGTCTTAATTCGCACAAGAGAAGGGCTTTTTCCTATGTGTTCTCATAGGGGAAAGCCCTTTTGTTGGTTTACAGTGGTGCAAAGCTTGCATGCTCCTGAGCATGATGTTATGTTGGTAAATCCGGGAAAGTAACATTTTCTCTCTGACAATCACAAAATCGCCCCACTATGCCAGTACACAATCGCCCTTATGTTTCGTTCGCGTTGAAGTCCATCACCAGCGCGGTGGCCAGTACTGTGCTGTTGGCGGCCTCTGCAAATGCAGCGGGACTGGGCAAGCTGACCGTCCTGTCCGCACTGGGGCAGCCGCTGCGGGCGGAGATCGAATTGACCGCCGTCACGCAGGATGAGGCCAGCGCGCTGATCGCCAAGCTGGCGCCGGCCGAGGCCTTCCGCAGCGCGAATATCGATTTCAATCCGGCGCTGCTGTCGCTGCGTTTCGACATCGAGCAGCGCAACGGCAAGCAGCTCATCAAGATCAGCTCCAGCCAGCCGATCAACGAACCCTTCGTCGACATGCTGCTGGAATTGAGCTGGACCGGCGGCCGCATGGTTCGCGAATACACCTTCCTGCTGGACCCGCCCGACCTGCGCGCCACGCAGGCGCCGCAAGTGACCGCGCCGGTGGACCTGGGCATCCGCCCGGCGCCCGCGCCGGCACCGGCGCCGGCAGCACCGGCACAAACACCAGCACCGGCGGCCGCACCGGCACCGGCGCCTGCCGCAGCACAGCCGGCTCCAGCCGTACGCCCAGCCGCGACGGCCAAGGCCGCCGCCAGTGAATACGCCGTCAAGTCCGGCGACAACCTGACCCGCATCGCCAACCAGGTCAAGCCGGTCGATGTGTCGCTGGACATGATGCTGGTGGCGCTGTACCGCGCCAATCCGGAAGCGTTCAGCGGCAGCAATATGAACCGCCTGAAATCGGGCCAGATCCTGTCGGTGCCGGATGCGGACGCCGTTCGCAGCAACGCCGGCGGCGAAGGCGAGGCGCGCAGCGTCGTGGTCGCCCACGCGGCCGATTTCAACGCCTACCGCGCCAAGCTGGCCGGCCAGGTTGCCGCCGCGCCGGCAAGCGCCGAGCCGGATGCCTCGCAGAACGTGTCGGGCAAGATCACGGCCAAGGTCGAAGAGAAACCGACCGCCACCAATACCGCCAAGGACAAGCTGACCTTGTCCAAGGCTACCGACAACGCGCCGCAGCAGGGCAAGACCGGCGCGGCGGCGGTGGCGGAAGAAAAGCTCGCCAAGCAGAAGCAGGTGGATGAAGCGGCCAGCCGCGTCAAGGAACTGGAAAAGAACGTCAACGACCTTGAGAAGTTGATGGCCCTGAAGAACAAGGCCGCCGCCGAGGTCAAGCATCCACCGGAAGCGGCCGCCAGCGTGCCGGTCATCGACAACACCCCGGCCGAAGTCAAACCGAAGCGCACGCTGGTGCTGCCGCCGAAGAAGCTGGTTGAGCCTAGCCTGTTCGAAATCCTGATGGACAACATCACCTACGTGGGCGGGGCCGCAGCGGCTTTGCTGTTGGGCGCGCTGGGCATCATGGCTTCGCGCCGCCGCAAGAAATTCGTGGTGCCGCAGGAGGAGTCGTCCATCCTGGGCGAGACCGCGCTGCCAGCGCCGACCCCGCTGATCGCCGATGCCGGCGGCCAGAGCGTGGACACCAACAACAGCGTGTTCAATTCCAACTTCGCGCCATCGGCCAGCCAGCTCGATACCAATGAAGTCGATCCGGTGGCGGAAGCCGATGTGTATATCGCCTACGGCCGCGACGCCCAGGCCGAAGAGATCCTGAAGGAAGCGCTGCGCACCCATCCTGAGCGCCACGTCGTGCGCCTGAAGTTGCTGGAAATTTACGTGGCCCGCAAGGATGCGCGTTCGTTCGAGACCCAGGCCTCCGAGCTGTATGCGCTGACCCGTGGCCAGGGCGACGAGTGGGAGCAGGCCGTCACCATGGGGCGTGGCATCGATCCGGGCAATCCGCTGTACACCATGGGCAAAGATGGCGGCGATGCGCAGTTCGGCGCCGCGCCGGTGGTTGCGGCAGCCGCTGCGGCCGGTGTGGCTGCGGCTGCGGCCGAGCCGGACTTCGGCAGCGATTTCAGCAAGGACTTCAGCAACGATTTCAGCAACGACGCCGCCAGCACCTACGCGCCGGCCGAACCCTCGGCGCTGGATCTGGACCTGAGCCAGGATGCCGCACCGGCGCCGGCCGCGATTCCAACCATCTCCACCGATCCGCTCGACTTCGGCGCCGACATGGACACCGCGCTGCCGCAGGCGGCCGACGCTTCGATCTCGCCGGCCTCGGTGGCCGCCGAAAACGACAACCTGATGGACTTCGATCTGGGCGGCCTGAGCTTCGAGCCGGTCTCCGCACCGGCGCCGGCCATCGAAATGCCGGCCCCGACGGAAACCGTGGCGCCTGCGCCGGCCCCAGTCGACGACATGAGCATGGACTTCGGCCTCGACCTGCCGGCCTCGGCCACGCAAGTCGCGGACACCAAGCCATCGGCCGCCACCGATCCGCTGGACCTGGACCTGGCCGGCTTCGACATTCCGGAAGTGCCTGCCTTCACCGAGCCGCCGCAAGCGCCTGCCGCGCCGCTGGACTTCGACACCAGCCTGGAACTGCCGGCCGAGGTGGAAAACATCACCGCCGCGCCGCCACCGGCCGCACCGGAGTTCGACCTGTCGAGCATCGACCTGGACCTCGACAGCTTCGGCGAGTCCGCGCCAGCCGCAGCGCCGGCCGACGCAGCGCCGGCCTCCTCGGGCAGCAACGAGCCGCTGTCCGCGCACCACATGGAAATGGACACCAAGCTGGACCTGGCTATCGCCTATCAGGAAATCGGCGACAAGGAAGGCGCGCGCGAGCTGCTGGACGAAGTGCTGCGCGGCGGCAGCGACGAGCAGATCGCCAAGGCCAACGCCATGAAGGCCCAGCTAAGCTAATTCAGCGCCGTTATATAATGGCTGATTCAGACTTGTGGATTGGGCAGTAGTGAAACGGATAGCAATCGGGCTTCAGTACGACGGCCAGGCCTGGCACGGATACCAGAAACAGGAAAGCGGCCTGACCGTGCAGAACAAGCTGGAGCAGGCGCTGCAGTCGTTCGCCACGGTGCCGCTGGCCACCACCTGCGCCGGCCGCACGGATGCCGGCGTGCACGCGTCCGAGCAGGTGGTCCATTTCGATACCGAGCTGACCCGTGTGCCGCACTCCTGGGTGCGCGGCATCAACGCCTTCCTGCCGCCGTCCATCTGCGTGCGCTGGGCCAAGGAACTGGAAGGCGATCCCAGCGTGGACGACTTCTTCCATGCCCGCTTCAGCGCCCGCGCCCGCACTTACCACTACGTGTTGTATAACCATTCCACGCGTTCGCCGTTGCTGCACGGCCGCGCCGGTTTCTATCACTGGCCGCTGGACGTGGAGCGCATGCAGGAAGCGGCCCAGGCGCTGGTCGGCACGCACGACTTCAGCACCTTCCGCGCCGCGCAATGCCAGGCCAAGTCGCCGGTCAAGCTGATGCACGAAGTGCAGGTGCGCCGCCATGGCGACCTGATCGTGTTCACCCTGAAGGCCAGCGCCTTCCTGCACCACATGGTGCGCAATGTGGTCGGTTCGCTGGTCTACATCGGCCAGGGCCGCGAGGAGCCGGGCTGGATGGCCGAGCTGCTGGCGTCGAAGAACCGCAGCCTGGCCGCGCCCACCTTCATGCCCGACGGCCTGTACCTGGCCAAGATCGATTACGATGAAAAATGGGGACTGCCGCTGGAGACCAGCAGCGGGCTGCCCTGGTTCTAAAAGGATGGAAGCATGCGCACCCGTATCAAAATCTGCGGCCTGACCCGCGAGCAAGACGTGCAGGCCGTGGTGGCCGCCGGCGCGGATGCGATCGGTTTTGTGTTCTATCCGAAAAGCCCGCGCTACGTCACGCCCGAGCGCGCCGCCGAATTGATCGCGGTCGTGCCACCATTCATCACCACCGTGGGCCTGTTCGTCAACGCCACGCCGGAAGAGGTGGCGGCCGTGGTGCGGGTGGCGCCGCTGTCGTTAATACAATTGCATGGCGACGAAACGGTGGAGCAGGGCGCCGCGATTGCCGCTGCCGCCGGGCGACAGTATATGAAGGTGTTCCGCGTCAAACCTGACACGCGCCCGGATGAACTGCTAGAATACGAGCAGGCAAACCGCGCCGCCAGTCCCTTGTTCACCAGCCTGTTGCTGGATACCTATGTGGATGCTTACGGTGGCGCAGGAAAGGGTTTTGATTGGTCTCTCATTCCAAAAGATCTCGCGCCTCGGGTCGTTTTAAGTGGTGGCTTGAGCGTACACAACGCGACTGACGCGGTGGCAGGTGTACGCCCCTACGCCGTCGACATCAGCTCTGGTGTCGAAGCGTCCAAGGGAATCAAGGATGCCCGCAAGATCGCCGACTTTGTCGCGGCGGTGCGGGCGGGAGATACCATTTTAGAAAGCGCAGCCCATCATGAAACCTCTGTTTCACGCCAAGGATTACCCACTTCCTGACGCCAAAGGCCACTTTGGCCCCTACGGCGGCAGCTTCGTCGCCGAAACCCTGACCTACGCGCTGGCCGAGCTGAACGAAGCCTACGAGCGCTACAGCAAAGATCCCGAGTTCCTCGAAGAATTCCGCTACGAGCTCAAGCACTTCGTCGGCCGTCCGTCGCCGATCTATCACGCCAAGCGCTGGTCCCAACAGGCCGGCGGCGCGCAGATCTACTTCAAGCGCGAAGACCTGAACCACACCGGCGCCCACAAGATCAACAATGTCATCGGCCAGGCTTTGCTGGCCAAGCGCATGGGCAAGCCGCGCATCATCGCCGAGACCGGCGCCGGCCAGCACGGCGTTGCCACCGCCACCATCTGCGCCCGTTTCGGCCTGGAATGCGTGGTCTACATGGGCAGCGAAGACGTCAAGCGTCAGGCGCAGAACGTCTACCGCATGAAGCTGCTGGGCGCGACCGTGGTGCCGGTGGAGTCCGGCTCCAAGACCTTGAAGGACGCGCTGAACGAAGCCATGCGCGACTGGGTCACCAATATTGAAAACACCTTCTACATCATCGGCACCGTGGCCGGCCCGCATCCTTACCCGATGCTGGTGCGCGACTTCCAGTCGGTGATCGGCGAGGAGTGCCTGGTGCAGATGCCGGAAATGACCGGCCGCCAGCCGGACTATGTGATGGCCTGTATCGGCGGCGGTTCCAACGCCATGGGCATCTTCTATCCCTACATCGACCAGAAGAGCGTAAAGCTGATCGGCGTGGAGGCGGCGGGCGAGGGGCTGGATGGCTCCAAGCACGCGGCTTCGCTGACCAAGGGTTATCCGGGCGTCTTGCACGGCAACCGCACCTATCTGCTGCAGGACGAAAACGGCCAGATCATCGAGACGCATTCGGTCTCGGCCGGGCTGGACTATCCGGGCGTCGGCCCGGAGCACGCCTACCTGAAGGACATCGGCCGCGCCGAGTACGTGTCGATCACGGACGAGGAAGCGCTGCAGGCCTTCCACGATTGCTGCCATATCGAAGGCATCATTCCGGCGCTGGAGTCGTCGCACGCCCTGGCCTACGCGGTCAAGCTGGCGGCCACGCTGCCCAAGGATAAGATTATTTTGGCCAACCTGTCGGGCCGTGGTGACAAGGACATGCATACGGTCGCAGAGCGTATGGGTCTGAACTTCAACTAAGGAAACCGACATGTCCAAAATTGCAGCAACTTTCAGCGCCCTGAAGGCGCACAACAAAACCGCGCTCGTTACTTTCATCACCGCCGGCGATCCGGGCAAGGCATCGACCGTGCCGCTGATGCACGCGCTGGTGGCCGGCGGCGCCGACATCATCGAGCTGGGCGTGCCATTTTCCGATCCGATGGCCGAAGGCCCGGTGATCCAGCGCGCCTGCGAGCGGGCGCTGGCCAACGGCGTCGGCATCAGGGATGTGTTCGCTTATGTGGCGGAGTTCCGCAAGACCAACCAGACCACCCCGGTAGTGCTGATGGGCTACGCCAATCCGATCGAGCGCATCGGTCCCAAGGCCTTTATCGAGCAATCGGTGGCGGTGGGCGCGGATGGCGCCATCGTGGTGGATTACCCGCCGGAAGAGTGCGAAGAGTTCGCCGCCGACATGCGCGCGGCCGAGCTGGACCTGATCTTCCTGCTGGCGCCGACCTCGACCGAGGAGCGCATTGCCCAGGTGGCCAAGGTGGGTGGCGGCTTCAGCTATTACGTTTCCTTGAAGGGCGTGACCGGCGCTGGAAACATCGACGTCGCCGACGTCGCCAGCCGTTTGACGGCGATCCGCAAGCACGTGAAATTGCCGGTGGGCGTAGGCTTCGGCATACGCGACGGCGCCACGGCGCGGGCGGTGGCGGAAGTGGCCGATGCGGTGGTGATCGGCAGCCGCATCATCCAGGAGATCGAAAGCGCGGGGGAGGCGGGGGCGGTGGCTGCGGTGCAGGCCTTCGTGGCCGGCATACGCTCGGCGCTTGATGCCTAAATAAAAAAAGGATCCGCGAGGATCCTTTTTTTTGTGCTGCCGGAGTTGCTTAGTTGCGGCGGCGGCGGGCGACGAAGCCCAGCATGCCCAGGCCGGCCAGCAGCATGGCGTAGGTGGTTGGCTCAGGTACGGCCGAGGTCAGCGAGATCTGGTCGACGGCGAAGTCGTTGCCGTGGTAGTCGGTGGTCAGGTTCAGCAGCTTGATTTGGACGCTGGTTGCGCTTTGCACGTTCAGCACGCCCGAGAAGGTGTCCCACTGGCCAACGGTGCTGCCCAGCTGTACGCCGCCCAGCGCGTAGTCGGTGCCGCCGATGGTGGCGATGGCGATCACGTGCGATGGGTTGCTGCCGTAGGTGCTGGCGGCGGCGGCGCTGAAGTCGTAGCTACCGGCTGCCAGGTTCAGGGTCTGCGACCACACCAGGTTTTGCGTGCCAACGATGCCGCCGTTGACGATCAGCATGTTGCTGCCTTCCAGGGCGCCGAAGCTGCCCCAGGCGCTGTGGAAGCTGTTCGGGTTGCCGCCGATGGTCACGATGGACGGATCGTACAGGTTGCCGGCCTTGGTGTAGTCGGAAGTGAAGCTGGCGTAGCCAGTCGCGCTACCATCTTCGAAACCACCGTTGGTGATCAGGTTGGCAGCGCCGGCGCTGAAGGAGGCGAAGGCAGTGGCTGCCAGCAACAGAACTTTAAGTTGTTTCATGGTAATCTCCGATGTCAATTTGGAACGTCTTTACGATGGGCAGATAGTCTCACGATGTTTGTGGATAGTCAA
The DNA here is from genome assembly GCF_054461335.1 of Duganella paludis. Classification (NCBI taxonomy): domain Bacteria; kingdom Pseudomonadati; phylum Pseudomonadota; class Betaproteobacteria; order Burkholderiales; family Oxalobacteraceae; genus Duganella; species Duganella paludis. The sequence continues at coordinate 1,233,384 of NZ_CM136922.1, read as the reverse complement.
GATAAAGTAATTTAAGACAACACTGTTTTTGTGGTGGCCTAGCAAACCGTAGTGGTTTTCCTCTAAAAACGCAGTGATGACATGACGGCGGCGCCGAACTGATGTAATGCAATGTTCGACAGGTCGGCGGGAAACGGCTACACTTCGGCCCACAAGATAGCTGCAAGGAGAATTTATGAGTTGGTTGGAAAAACTGCTGCCCCCACGTATCCAGCGTTCCGACGCCGGCGCTCGCAAGACGATGCCGGAAGGCCTGTGGGTCAAGTGCCCATCGTGCGAAGCCGTGCTGTACCGTACCGACCTGGAGTCGAACCTGCACGTTTGCCCGAAATGCGACCACCACATGCGCATCCGCGCGCGCGAACGCCTCGACAGCCTGTTCGATGCCGGCGGCCGTTATGAAATCGGCATGGATACCCTGCCGGTCGACACCCTGAAATTCAAAGACAGCAAGAAATACCCTGACCGCCTCAAGCAAGCCATGGAAGCCACCGGCGAGACTGATGCGCTGATCGTCATGGGCGGTTCCATCATGAGCCTGCCGGTTGTGGTGGCCTGCTTTGAATTCGAATTCATGGGCGGCTCCATGGGTTCCGTGGTCGGCGAGCGCTTCGTGCGCGGCGCCCAACAGGCCCTGGAACAGAAAGTGCCGTTCATTTGCATCACCGCCACCGGCGGCGCCCGCATGCAAGAGGGCCTGCTGTCGCTGATGCAGATGGCCAAGACCACCGCCATGCTGACCAAGTTGTCGGAAAAGAAACTGCCATTCATCAGCGTGCTGACCGACCCGACCATGGGCGGCGTGTCCGCGTCGTTCGCCTTCATGGGCGACGTGGTGATCGCCGAGCCTAAGGCGCTGATCGGCTTCGCCGGCCCGCGCGTGATCGAGAACACCGTGCGCGAGAAACTGCCGGAAGGTTTCCAGCGCGCCGAGTTCCTGGTGACCAAGGGCGCGGTCGACATGATCGTGGACCGCCGCAAGATGCGCGAAGAAATCGCCCGCCTGCTGGCCCTGCTGCAGAATCAACCAGTCGAAGTGCTTGCATAAGCCCGTCATTCCCGCGCACGCGGGAATCCATGCTGCGCCGACAGTCTAGCGTTCTATGGATTCCCGCCTGCGCGGGAATGACGTTACACGCAACGGCGCGCAATCGGATATCATCCGGCCTGCGCGCCGTTTTCATTTCAGAGTCTCCTCATGTCGAACCTCCCAACTACTTTGCCCGCCTGGCTTGCGCTGCTTGAATCGCGCCACGCCGAAACCGTCATCAACATGGGGCTGGACCGCGTTCTCGCCGTCAAGGAACGCCTGCAACTGGGCTTTGGCTGCCCCGTCATCATGGTGGCCGGCACCAACGGCAAGGGTTCGACCTGCGCCATGCTGGAATCGGTGCTGATGCGCGCCGGCTACAAGGTCGGCCTGTACATCAAGCCGCACTTCCTCGACTTCAACGAGCGCGCCCGCATCAACGGCGAGCTGGCCAGCGACGAGGTGTTGGTGAGCGCCTTCAACGCGGTGGAAGCCGCGCGCGGCGATACCACGCTGACCTATTTCGAGTTCACCACCCTGGCCATCATGAAGCTGCTGTCGGAAGCCGGCATGGATGTGGTGATCCTGGAGGTGGGCCTGGGCGGCCGCCTGGACGCCGTCAACATCGTCGATGCCGACGTCTCCATCGTCACCAGCGTCGATATCGACCACACCGACTACCTGGGCGACACCCGCGAGAAGATCGGCTTCGAGAAGGCTGGCATTTTCCGCGCCGGCAAGACCGCGATCTGCTCCGACCCGGTGCCGCCGCAATCGCTGATCGACCATGCCGAAGCCATCGGCGCCGACCTGTGGCTGATGGGCCGCGACTACAACTATTCCGGCGACAAGCAGCAGTGGAACTACGGCGGCCGCAGCCAGCGCCGCAATTCGCTGGCCTATCCGAGCCTGCGCGGCGCCAACCAGATCCTCAACGCCTGCGCCGTGCTGGCCGCGCTGGAAGCGCTCAAGCTGGTGCTGCCGGTCGGCGCCCAGGAAGTGCGCACCGGCCTGGTGACGGTGGAGCTGCCGGGCCGCTTCCAGGTGCTGCCGGGCCGCCCGACCATTATCCTCGACGTGGCGCACAACCCGCACGCCGCCGCCGCGCTGAACCAGAACCTTGGCAACATGGGCTTCCACCGTTACACCTACGCCGTGTTCGGCTCGATGCATGACAAGGATATCGACGGCGTGATCGCCGCCATGTCCGAGCATATCGACCATTGGTGCCTGGCCACGCTGCCATCGCCGCGCTCGGCGAGCGCCTCGGAACTGGCCGCCAAGGTGCCGCTGGTGCAGACGGAACGCGATGAACGCAGCATCAATGTGTTCGACGATCCGGGTGCGGCGTACGCAAATGCCGTCAGCCGGGCCGGTGAGGATGATAGAATTGTGGTCTTTGGATCTTTCCTGACCGTTGCCGGTGTCATGGCGGCGCGAAAATCCTCACTCCACTGAACGCACAGGACTGAAATCACGCATGGGCTTGTTCTCGAAACTCGGTAAAAACAAGCAGGATTCGGCCGGCGCTGGTCAAGACAGCGGCTATTACACCAGCGCTGATGACCGGGCGGCGACGGAGCGCGCCCGCTCCAAGCGTGCCTCCACGGCCGAAGGCGGCGCCACCAAGCGTCGCGCCCGCGACCGCGAAGAGGACGATCCGATATTGCCGGAAAAGAAACGCGCGCGCCGCCGCCTGGTCGGCGCGATCGCTATCGCACTGGCGGTGGCCGTCGGCCTGCCGATGGTGCTCGATTCCGAACCCAAGCCGCTGTCGTCCGACATCGACATCAAAATCCCTTCCAAGGACAAGCCTGCCGAGGTAGCCGCCGCGCCGGCACCGTCCGCTGCGCCGGTGGCGCAGAGCGCCGCACTCGATAGCAAGGAAGAAATCGTCGAAGACGTCAAGCCGGCCGCCAAGCCTGCTCCTGCTTCCACCGCCGCCGCGCCCGTGGTGGCTGCCGTCGACACCACCAAGGCCGACGCCAAGGCGGAGGCCAAGGCCGAGCGCGAGCTGAAAGCCCGCCAGGAAGCCGACTACCGACAGGAAATCGAACGCAAGCAGGCCGAGGTCAAGGCCGACGCCAAGCTCAAAGCCGAGAAACAGGAAGCCGAACGCAAGCTGGCCGAAGCCAAGGCCAAGGCCGCCGAGAGCGCCAAAGCCGCTGACGCCAAGCCCGCCGACACCAAACCGGCGCACGGCGCGGCGCCGGCCAAGTCGGAAGACGCGCGCGCGCTGGCCATCCTGGAAGGCAAGCAAGCCGCCGCGCCAAGCGGCGAGAAATTCGTGCTGCAAGTGGCGGCCCTGAGCGATCAGGCCAAGGTCGACGAACTGCGCGCCAAATTGAAGGGCGCCGGGATCAGTTCCTTTACCCAGAAAACGCCGTCGGGCGACATCACGCGCGTGCGCGTGGGGCCGTTCAGCAGCAAGGAAGAGGCCGAAAAGGTCAAGGCCAAGCTGGCCGGCATGGGCCTGAGCGGCCGCCTGGAAACCGTCTGATCCGCAGCGCCACGTGACGATCTTCGACTACCTGGTGATCTTCGTGCTGGTCACGTCGGTCATCATCGGCGTGGTGCGCGGCCTGGTGAAGGAAGTGCTGTCGCTGGCCGGCTGGGTGGTGGCCTTCGTGGTCGCCAACGCGTATGCGGCGCAGCTGGCGCAAATGCTGCCGGCGGCCGTGCCGGGCGAGGTGCTGCGCCTGATCCTTGCCTTTATCGCACTGTTTATCGGTGCGCGGATTTTAATGGGCCTGTTGTCGCTGGCGCTGGACGCCTTGCTCGACGCGGGCGGCCTGAGCATGATCGACCGCCTGCTGGGCGTGGTCTTCGGTCTGGCGCGCGGGCTTGTAATTGTGTTGGCCGGCGTCATCTTGTGTGGGATGACCTCGCTGCCGCAACAGCCTTTTTGGAAGGAGGCGCTGTTGAGCCCTTACGCGGAAGTCGGTGCGCGCATGGTCAAGGGCTTCCTTCCCGCTGCGATGGCGCAGCATGTGAATTTTTGAATTCTTTAAATCTGTAGTACCAGTCCAGGAGCATCATCATGTGTGGCATTGTCGGCGTCGTCTCCCATCAACCTGTTAACCAAATGCTGTATGACGCCTTGCTGCTGCTGCAGCATCGCGGCCAGGATGCGGCCGGTATCGCGACCAATCACAGCAGCATGTTCGCCATGCACAAGGCCAACGGCCTGGTACGCGACGTGTTCCGCACCCGTAACATGCGTACGCTACAGGGTAACTCGGGTATCGGCCACTGCCGCTATCCGACCGCCGGTTCGTCGAGCGAGGAAGAAGCGCAGCCGTTCTACGTCAATGCACCGTTCGGCATCACGCTGGCCCACAACGGCAACCTGACCAACTGGGAACAGCTCAAGAAAGAGATGTTCGAGAACGACCGCCGCCACATCAACACCGATTCCGATTCGGAAGTGCTGCTGAACGTGCTGGCGCATGAAATCGAAAAAGCCACCGTCGGCATTTCCATCGATGCTGAAACCATCTTCAACGCCGTGACCGTGCTGCATCGCCGTGTGCGCGGTGGTTACGCCGCCGTGGCGCAGATCGCCGGCGTCGGCCTGCTGGCCTTCCGCGATCCGTACGGCATTCGTCCGCTGTGCCTGGGCATCAATGAAACGCCGGAAGGCGTGGAATACCTGATCGCTTCGGAATCGGTGGCGCTGGAAGGCATGGGCTTCCGTTTCGTGCGCGACATCGCGCCGGGCGAAGCGGTCTTCATCGACAACGACAAGCAGCTGCACGCGCGCCAGTGCGCCGACAATCCATCGCTGAATCCGTGCGTGTTCGAGTTCGTATATCTGGCGCGTCCCGATTCGGTGATCGACGGCGCCTCGGTGTACAGCACCCGCCTGAAAATGGGCGAGTACCTGGCCGAGAAGATCAAGCGCGAAGGCCTGGCCGACGACATCGACGTGGTGATGCCGATTCCGGACTCGTCACGTCCTGCCGCGATCCAGCTGGCGCTGGCGTTGCACAAGGAATACCGCGAAGGTTTCATCAAGAACCGTTACATCGGCCGTACCTTCATCATGCCGGGCCAGGCAGCGCGCAAGAAATCGGTGCGCCAGAAGCTGAATGCGATTCCGGACGAGTTCAAGGGCAAGGTCGTGCTGCTGGTGGATGACTCCATCGTGCGCGGCACCACCAGCCGCGAGATCGTGCAGATGGCGCGCGATTCGGGCGCCAAGAAAGTGATCTTCGCTTCGGCCGCGCCACCGGTGATCTACCCGAACGTGTACGGCATCGACATGCCGACCCGTGACGAGCTGATTGCCCACGGCCGCACGGTGGAAGAGGTGTGCCGCGAGATCACCGCCGATGCGCTGGTGTACCAGGACATCGACGCGCTGAAACGCGCCATTTCGGATGTGAATCCGGCGCTTACCAGCTTCGAGGCTTCGTGCTTCGACGGCATTTATGTGACGGGCGACGTGACCCGCGAGTATCTGGATAAACTGGAGTACGCGCGCCACCACCCGACCAAGGCCAAGGCGCCGGAAGATGCAGGTCGTTCGCAACTGAACCTGAACCTGGCCGCGACCGAAGCGTAAACCCGAAGCGTAACAATCCATGAACGACAAGAAGAACTACGGTTTCACCACCACCATTCTGCACAACGACCGCCTGAAGGGCATCGAGCACGGTTCGCTGCACAAGCCTATCCATACCTCGGTGGCCTTCGGCTATGCCGACGCGCGTCAGTTGGCCTCCGTATTCCAGGGCAAGGAGCCGGGCTTCCGCTACGGCCGTCAGGGCAACCCGACCATCTCCGCGCTGGAAGACAAGGTCAACAAGATGGAGCAGGGCGTCGGCACGATCTGCTTCGCCACCGGCATGGGCGCCATCGGCGCCGTGGTGCAGGCGTTGTTGCGCACCGGCGACCACGTGGTGTCGTCGGCCTTCTTGTTCGGTAACACCAACAGCCTGTGGCAGACCGCCATGAGCCAGGGCATCGGCGTGTCCTTCGTGGACGCCACCGATGTGGCCAACGTCGAAGCGGCCATCACCGAGAACACCCGCGTGGTCTTCGTCGAGACCATCGCCAATCCGCGCACGCAAGTGGCGGACCTCAAGCGCATCGGCGAACTGTGCCAGAAGCGCGGCATCCTCTACGTGGTGGACAACACCATGACCACGCCTTACCTGTTCCTGCCGAAGGCGGTGGGCGCGGGTCTGGTGGTCAACGCGCTGACCAAGTCGATCGGCGGCCACGGCAATGCGCTGGGCGGCAGCCTGACCGACACCGGCGCCTACGACTGGACCCGCTTCCCGAACATCTACGAGAACTACAAGAAAGCCGCGCCGCTGCAATGGGGCCTGGCGCAGATCCGCGCCAAGGCGCTGCGCGACTTCGGTTCCTCGCTGGCGCCGGACGCCGCGCACCACATCGCCGTCGGCGCCGAAACGCTGGCGCTGCGCATGCAGCGCACCACCGCCAACGCGCTGGCGCTGGCGCAGATGCTGGAAAAAGATGAACGCGTGGCGGCCGTCTATTATCCAGGCTTGACATCGCACCCGCAGCACGGCATCAGTTCGGAACTGTTCCGCGCCCACGGTTCGCTGCTGAGTTTTGAGTTGAAGGACGGCCTCGATTGCTTCGACTTCCTGAACCGCCTGAAGCTGGCGATTCCGGCATCCAACCTGGGCGACAACCGCACCCTGATCATTCCGGTCGCGCACACCATCTTCTTCGAGATGGGCGCCGAGCGCCGTGCGTCGATGGGCATCGCCGAATCGCTGATCCGCGTGTCGGTCGGCATCGAAGATACCGACGACCTGCTCGACGACTTCTGCACGGCTCTCGAAGGCTGCTGACGATGCGCGCGCTGATCGCTTCCAGCCTGATGATGGCAGCCACCGCTGCCCAGGCCGGCGATCACCGCGTCGATATCGATTACTACACCAATCACTACAACGGCGCCGACATCGCGCTGTCGCGCTTCCACTGCGGCGCGGCCGGCGCCATGCGCACGGCCGAACAGCGCAGCGCCTGGCTGGCCTGCTATGACCGCTTTGCCGTCAACTACAAGAAAGCGCTGCCGGTAGGGCGCAGCATTCCAGCCGACGTGGCGCAAGCCATGAGCGATGAGGAACTGGCCGCCGCGCAGCAATTGATGAATCAGGTGTTTGTGCAGGTCGCACAAGAGGCACGCCAGCAAGCCGATCTGGTCTTGCTGGCGCAGGGTGAAGTGCTTAGTGCCAGGTCCGCATCAGGCCTACTGCCAAGCCTTCCAGCGCAAACTCATCGGCCTCCGGATCAACCTTGATGATCTTGAAGTCCGGGTTCTCCGGCAGCAGCTCGATGGTCGAGCCGGTTTTGCGGTAGCGCTTGACGGTCACTTCATTGCCGATGCGGGCCACCACGATCTGGCCGTTCTTGGCGCTGTCCACTTTCTTCACAGCCAGCAGGTCGCCGTCCATGATGCCGGCGTCGCGCATCGATTCGCCGCGCACCTTCAGCAGGTAGTCGGGCTTGGAGGCGAACATGGCTGGATCGACGTTGTAGCTCGCTTCCAGATTCTCTTGCGCCAGGATGGGCGAACCGGCAGCCACGCGGCCGATCAGCGGCAGCGACATCATCAGCGCGGCCGGCACTTTCGGCGTGGCCGGTTCGGCGTGCGCGCCCAGCAGGCGGATGCCGCGCGAGGTGCCGGCGGCGATTTCGATCGCGCCTTTGCGCGCCAGCGCCTGCAAATGTTCCTCGGCCGCGTTGGCGGATTTGAAGCCCAATTCGTTGGCGATCTCGGCGCGGGTCGGCGGGAAGCCGGTGTTCTCGATGGCGTCCTTGATCAGATTCAGGATTTGTTCCTGGCGTGCGGTGAGCTTGAGCATGGGTACAGTGGGCTGTGTATATAGACAGTCTGTATTTTTGTACAGTACGCTCCTTAATGCAAGGGAATTTATTGTATTCAGCGAAATAATGTGAAAAAAACTGTTGGCCGTTATCTCGTAGCGCCATTCGGGCGGACCGTGAAGCGCAGGCCGATGTCGCGCCTCGCGCCCGGCTTGAGCGTGAAGCCGCCGGTGACCCAGCTGGCGTAGTCTTCGCCGGCGGCGCGCTGTTCGGCGGGCGGCTGCCAGCTGGTAAGGGGCGTCTTGCCGTCAGGCGCCACGCGCAGCGCCAGCGGCACGCCTTCCAGCCGCGCGACGTCGGCATAGCCACGGTCGCCCGGATGCGGCTTGACGCTGTTGCTGCCGAAGTCGAACACCATCGGCATGCCGGCCTCTGCCACCTCCACCGCCTGCTTGCCGCGGTTGATCAGCGTGTAGCGCAGCACCAGCGTGCCCTTGTCGTTGAGCCAGCGGCGCTCCACCGTCAACGGCAGGCCGGCGCCCATGGTCGGCGTGAGGTCGGCGGCTGCCAGAACACGCACCGCCGGCAGCACGCGCACCGGTTTGCGCTGCGCATACGAAGTCCAGCTTTGCCAGTCGCCGCCGCCCACGCGCAGCTTGAGGCTGAGGTCGCCAAGGTGGCGGTAGCCGTCGAACTGGCGCTCCTCTTCGCGCGGGCCGGGCGTGAAGTCGTGGCTCGGGTCGGCCACCGGCGTCAGCCGTGCCAGGGTTTGGGTGTCGGTGCGCAGCGCGAACAGCAGTTGCGGCGTGCTGTAGGCCTTGGTCTTGATGGCTGGGTAGTCGGCGGCCAAGGCGGGCAGAGTGGTCAACGCGGCAAGCAAAAGGAAGTGTGGCTTCATGGTCAATCCTGTCGTCAATGCAATCAAAACCGGACTGTAGCATCGACAACGCCGGGCTGGCGTTCCGCTTGAAAAGCTGATATAGTCGCGGGCTTACCTCTTCCCACACCTGTCTTGACGCCAGGGTGGGCTATATTCACAAGTCCTTAAGGGAGTTATACATGCGTCACTACGAAATCGTATTTATCGTCCATCCGGACCAGAGCGAGCAAGTGCCCGCAATGATCGAGCGTTACAAAACCACCGTAACGACCCGCGGCGGCGCCGTTCACCGTGTTGAAGATTGGGGCCGTCGTCAGATGGCTTACTCGATCCAGAAACTGGCGAAAGCACACTACATCTGCCTGAACATCGAGTGCGACAACGAGACCCTGGTCGAGCTGGAAACCGCATTCAAATTCAATGACGCCGTTCTGCGTCACCTGACCGTCAAGCTGAAGAAAGCCGAAACCGCTCCTTCGCCTATGATGAAGTCGGTACAACGCGAAGATGCAGCGAAATCGCATCGCGCAGAAGCTGCCGCTGCTGCTCCTGCCGCTTAATTGTTCTGAGAAGGAACCGAGCTGAACCAGCTCCAGTTTGTCGCCCTCATCACCGAACGGGATGCAATTCGTTACACCCCGGCCGGTATGCCGATCGTGAATGCTGTACTCCAGCACCGGTCGCAGCAGATGGAGGCAGGCATCGCCCGCTTGTCCGAGTTTGAAGTGTCCGCGATTGCCGCGGGCGAGATTTCAAGCCGGTTCAGCCAGGCGCCACTGGGAGGCTTGTACCAGTTCTCCGGTTTCCTCAACAAGAAAAGCCGCAATAGCAGAAGTCTGGTGTTTCACATCATTGATTTTAGTGCTGTCACAGACAGCTCAATTTAAATACAGGAGCCTAAAATGGCATTCGGTAAAAAGTTCGACAAAAACAAGCTCAAGCTGAAAGAAAAGCGCAAGCAACAAAACCCACTGTTCAAGCGTAAGAAGTTCTGCCGCTTCACCGCTGCAAACGTAGAACAAGTGGACTACAAAGACGTAGACACCCTGAAAGACTTCGTCCAGGAAAACGGCAAAATCATGCCAGCACGTCTGACCGGCACCAAGGCGCACTACCAGCGTCAAGTTGACACCGCAATCAAGCGCGCTCGCTATCTGGCCCTGCTGCCGTACACCGATCTGCACAACGCTTAATCGCGGCAGAGTAACTGGAGAAGAACTATGCAAATCATTCTGTTGGAAAAAGTTGTCAATCTGGGCAACCTGGGTGAAGTCGTTAAAGTTAAAGACGGCTACGCACGTAACTTCCTGATTCCACAAAAAATGGCCCGCCGCGCTACCGCAGCTGCCATCGAGGAATTCGAAGTCAAGCGCGCTGAACTGGAAAAAGCTGCTGCCGCCAAGCTGGCCGCCGCTCAAGCCCAAGGCGAGAAACTGAACGGCATGACCGTGACCGTTTCGCAAAAAGCTGGTGTTGACGGCCGTCTGTTCGGCTCGGTAACCAACTTCGACATCGCTGAAGCCCTGAGCAAAGCTGGTTTCGCCGTTGAAAAAGCTTCGGTACGTCTGCCAACCGGTCCTCTGAAGACCACTGGCGAGTTCCCAGTAAGCGTTGCTCTGCACACCGACGTGGTGGTAGAAGTAACCGTTGCTGTAGTAGGCGAAGCTGCCTAAGACTAGACCGGGCGGCAACGCCTGTCTGGTTGAGCAACACCCTTGAAAAAGCCGGGCTTATCCCCGGCTTTTTTCTTGTCATAAACTTGTAATCTGGCTCCGGCAAGCAGGTATAATTCGCGCCATGAACGTCCCCTCCGACCCGCAACTCGACTCGCTCCGCGTCCCGCCGCACTCTATCGAAGCAGAACAATCCGTCATTGGCGGCTTGCTGCGCGATAACTCGGCGTTCGACCGCATTGCGGACATGATGCAGCCGGAAGACTTCTACCGCTACGATCACCGTATCATCTTCGAGCAGATCGTCCGGATGATCAACGCGTCCAAGCCGGCCGACGTGATCACGGTGTTTGAAAACCTGACCCAGCTGGGCAAGGCCGACGACGTCGGCGGCCTGACCTACCTGAACGCGATGGCGCAGAACACGCCGTCGGCGGCCAATATCCGCCGCTATGCCGAGATCGTGCGCGACCGCTCGGTGCTGCGCCAGCTGATCACCGTGGCCGACGATATTTCCGGCCAGGCCTTCAGCCCGCAGGGCAAGGAAACCAAGGAAATTCTGGACGAAGCCGAATCGCGCATCTTCGCCATCGCCGAGCAGGGCGCCCGTGGCGCCGCCGGCTGGCTGGCGGTGCAGCCGCTGCTGACCCAGGTGGTCGAGCGCATCGACGAGCTGTATTCGCGCGACAACCAGTCCGAGATCACCGGCGTGCCGACCGGCTTCATCGACCTCGACCGCATGACCTCCGGCCTGCAGGGCGGCGACCTGGTCATCGTGGCCGGCCGTCCTTCCATGGGCAAGACCGCATTCTCGGTTAACATCGGCGAAAACGTTGCCATCGAAGCCGGTTTGCCGGTGGCGATCTTCTCGATGGAGATGGGCGGCACCCAGCTGGCGATGCGTATGCTGGGTTCGGTCGGCCAGCTCGACCAGCACCGCCTGCGCACCGGCCGCTTGAACGATGAGGATTGGCCGCGCCTGACGCACGCCATCCAGAAGATGAACGACGCCCAGTTGTTCATCGACGAAACCCCGGCGCTGAACCCGATCGAGATGCGCGCCCGCGCGCGCCGCCTGGCGCGCCAGTGCGGCAAGCTCGGCTTGATCATCGTCGACTACCTGCAGCTGATGCAGGGTTCCAAGGCGGGCGACAACCGCGCCTCCGAGATCTCCGAGATCTCCCGATCATTGAAGGGCCTGGCCAAGGAGCTGGGCTGCCCGGTGATCGCGCTGTCGCAGCTGAACCGCTCGCTGGAACAACGCCCCAACAAACGTCCCGTCATGTCCGACCTGCGCGAATCCGGCGCTATCGAGCAGGATGCCGACGTCATCATCTTCCTGTATCGCGACGAGGTCTACAACGCCGACTCGCCCGATAAGGGAACGGCCGAGATCATTATCGGTAAGCAGCGTAACGGTCCGATCGGCGCGGTACGCCTGACCTGGATCGGCCAGTACACCAAGTTTGGCAACTACTCTGGTAATTTGGCTGTTTACCAGGGCGACTAATCTTTACGCCGGACGGGCCACCCCCACCGGCGCTCAGCAGTAATCAATAAACGGAGAAATTATGTTTGGACGCTTGATGCCCACCGAGGGCAAATTCTTTGACCTGTTTAATCAGCACGCCGAGCTGTGCGTCAAAGGCGCAAAAGAGATGGTGGGCCTGATGTCCAATTTCGATGACCTGGAAAATCGCGTGCACGCGATCGAAAGCATCGAGAAACAAGCCGACAAGATCACCTACCAGACCGTCGACCTGCTGCACAAAACCTTCATCACCCCGATCGACCGCGACGACATCCACAAGCTGATCACCCGCCAGGACGACATCCTCGACCTGCTGGAAGACGCGGCCCAGACCGTGTCGCTGTACGACCTGCACTCGGTCACGCCGGAAGCCAAGCGCCTGGCCGAACTGGTGCTGGCCTGCGCCGAGAAGGTCAAGGAAGCCGTGGCCCTGCTGCACAACATGGACAACTCGCGCCAGATCGTCGCCATCTGCGAAGAGATCGACCGCCTGGAATCGGACGCCGACCACGTGATGCGCGCCGCCATGTCCAAGCTGTTCCGCGACGAACCGGACGTGCGCAACCTGATCAAGATGAAGGCCATCTACGAAATCCTGGAAACCGTGACCGACCGTTGCGAGGATGTGGCCAACATCATCGAAGGCATCATCGTCGAAAACGCCTGATAATAAAAAGACTGATCTGACATGCATACCCTACAAATCAGTATCTACGTGCTGGGCGGATTGATTTTCCTGGCGCTGATATTTGACTTCATGAACGGCTTCCACGATGCCGCCAACGCGATCGCCACCGTGGTCTCGACCGGCGTGCTCAAGCCGCAAACCGCCGTCGCCATGGCGGCCGTCTTCAACTTCGTCGCGATCTTCGTGTTCCACCAGCTGACCGTGGCCGCCACGGTGGGCAAGGGCACCATCGATCCCGGGGTGGTGGACCAGTACGTGATCTTCGGCGCGCTGGTCGGCGCCATCGTCTGGAACATCTTCACCTGGTACTACGGCATTCCATCGTCGTCCTCGCACGCGCTGATCGGCGGCCTGGTGGGCGCGGCCGTCGCCAAGAGCGGCACCGGTGCGCTGATCTCGGCCGGCCTGATCAAGACGGTGGTGTTCATCGTCCTGTCGCCGCTGCTGGGCTTCATCTTCGGTTCGCTGATGATGTTGCTGGTATCGTGGGTCTTCGTGCGCTCGACGCCGCGCCGGGTCGACAAATGGTTCCGCCGCCTGCAGCTGCTGTCGGCCGCATCGTACAGCCTGGGCCACGGCGGCAATGACGCGCAAAAGACCATCGGCATCATCTGGATGCTGCTGATCGCCGCCGGTTACTCGAGCGCCGGCGAAGCCGAGCCGCCGCTGTGGGTGATCGTGTCGTGCTACACGGCGATCTCGTTCGGCACGCTGTTCGGCGGCTGGCGCATCGTCAAGACCATGGGCCAGAAGATCACCAAGCTCAAACCGGTGGGCGGCTTCTGCGCCGAGACCGGCGGCGCCATCACGCTGTTCACCGCGACCGCGCTGGGCGTGCCGGTATCGACCACGCACACCATCACCGGCGCCATCGTCGGCGTCGGTTCGGCGCAGAAGATGTCGGCGGTGCGCTGGGGCGTGGCGGGCAACATCGTCTGGGCCTGGATCTTCACCATTCCGGCCTCGGCCTTCGTGGCCGCCATCGCCTGGTGGATCGGACACCACATCATGTAAATCAAAAGGGAGCTTCGGCTCCCTTTTTTACGCCCGCTGATGCGGCCGGATGCGCAGTTCGTCGCCCACGCGCTGGATGTCCAGCTCGATGTCTGGCTGCTCATACGCGATCTCGGAGGGGATGGCGATGGCTTGCGCTTGATCGGCTTTGAACAACCTGGTGGTGTGGCGGCGAAGCTCCCATAGGTTCGCGGTGTGGCTTGGCATGGGAACCCGGTAATGTGCTTGCGGCGGGAGCCCGAGTTGCGCGTAAGCGCGTCGCATGGTGTCTTGCTGTTCTGCCTCTGGCATATCGGGTGGCAACACGACGACTGCCTTTTTGCCGCCCTTGGCCTTGATGTAAAAGGTGTAGTCGTCTTCCGGCTTGTACGGAAAATAGCGGTCGCGAATGACCGGTAGCACGATGCTCAGCGTTGTGGTGACGATGAGCGCGAGACCCAACATGGCGAATGCCTGCCCCAATATCTCCCAGCTCATGGCTTTCCTCCCCGCAGAAAATCCACTCCGACTGCGCATAACCAAAGTATAAGTCCAATCAAAATAGAGGTTCGCACCCCATCCACATTGGGAAAATACGGGCTTCCATGATGAATTCCCAGATACAGACTAGTGGCCCACGCCGTTAGCCCGACCCACAGCAAGATATTAATGCTTTGCGCCCAGTGATGATCGCTCATATACACCTTGCCGGTATTGGTTTGGACGGAATTCTGATCGGCCGGCTCGTGCGAAATCTTGACGCGTGTGAATGGCAAAAGCATGCCTAATGCTGCACCGCCGATTGTCGGCCCGATAAATTCATATGGATCTTTGCCGCTTGCACTGGCGCGCAACAAGAACTCAAGCACAGCCATCAACAACGGGAATAACCATGTCAGGATTCTCAGTTCCATAAGTGCGCGCTTGATGAGGGAGTCTCCAATATAGGTTGGTTCACCTGCAGATGACTTGATCTGGATTGCAGTAGAATCAGAAATCGTCTTTAAGGGTGGATCAGGATGGCAATCGATTTTGCGGGTTTGAAGCAGTTGGCGGAGGAGTCGGCGGCGGTGGCTGCGCCTTGCAGCTGCGATGATGCGGCGCTGCTGGCTTGGCAGGCGGTGCCTTTGAGCCTGGAGCTGGATCAGTTCGAGGAAGTGGCGACCCTGGTCGAGGATCCGTTTGCCGAGCCTACCTTCGACGAGTTCCATCCGGCCGGCACGCGCATCGACAGCGACGACGCGCCCATCGCGCCGCGCTACTATCCGTACAACCGCAGCCATGTCGCGCGCTGCGGGAAGTGTGGCCGCCACTACCTGCGCTACACCGAAGCAGGCGGCTACTTCAGCGAGCTGCGCATGCGCGCGCTAAGGCCGCAGTTGCTGGCCGACGCCGCACTGTAGCGGCCGGAATCGCACATTTAGCGATGGGTGGAGGCAGTGTGTGTTACCCTGCGACACGGTCATCGTTTGCCGTCTCTGCCGCACACCTAGTTGACGACTGGAACAACGATTGTTTCCATGCGTCTCAACGACCCCAATCAAAACCACCTGCTCGCCGCGCTGCTCGATGCCGAGTTCGAGCGGCTGTCGCCGCACCTCGATCCGATCATGATGCGCCTCGGCGATGTGCTGTATGAATCCGGCGGCAAGCTCAATCACGTTTATTTCCCGACCTCCGCCATCGTCTCGCTGCACTACGTGCTGGAGAACGGCAGTTCGTCCGAGATAGCCGGCGTCGGCAACGAGGGCATCCTCGGCATCTCGCTGTTCATGGGCGGTAACACCACGCCTAGCCGCGCGGTGGTGCAGACGGCCGGTCACGGCTACCGCCTGAAGTCGCACATCCTGATGGAGGAGTTCAACCGCGCCGGGCCGGTGATGCGCCTGCTGCTGCGCTACACGCAAGCGCTCATCACGCAGATGTCGCAAACCGCCATTTGCAACCGCCATCACACGCTCGACCAGCAGCTGTGCCGCTGGTTGCTGCAGACGCTGGACCGCTTGCCGACCAGCGAGCTGACCATGACCCAGGAACTGATCTCCAACATGCTCGGCGTGCGCCGCGAAGGCGTGACGGTGGCTGCCGGCCGCCTGCAAAGCCAGGGTTACATCAGTTGCCGTCGCGGCCACATCTCGGTACTCGACCGCGCCGGGCTGGAGATGGACGTCTGCGAATGCTACGACGTAGTGAAAAATGAATTCGCGCGCCTGATGTCAGACGTACGCCAACGCCAGGGAATCAAATGAAATCCGTTCACATCCCGGAAAGCACGCTGCTCAAGGCCGACGCGCTGCAGCTGGCCATCCACAATAGCGCCAATTTCTCCAGCATCGCCACCGATGCGCAGGGCGTGATCCAGATCTTCAACGTCGGCGCCGAGCGCATGCTGGGCTACAGCGCCGCCGAAGTGGTGAACCAGATCACCCCGGCCGGCATCTCCGATGCGCAGGAGATCATTGCGCGCGCCGCCGCCCTTAGCCTGGAGGCGGGCGTGACCATCCGGCCGGGCTTCGAGGCCCTGGTGTTCAAGGCGTCGCGCGGCATCGAGGATATTTACGAGCTGACCTATGTCCGCAAGGACGGCAGCCGTTTCCCGGCCATCGTCTCGGTCAGCGCGCTGCGCGATGCGCAGGAGAAGGTGATCGGCTACCTGCTGATGGGCACGGACAACACGGCGCGCAAGCAGGTCGAGGCGGAACAGGCTTTGCTGGACCAGCGCCTGCGCGAACAGCAACTGGCGCTGCAGGACACCAACGTGGCGCTGGAAGCGGCGCGCGCGGCGGCCGAGAAGGCCAATCACGCCAAGTCCGATTTCCTGTCCAGCATGAGCCACGAGTTGCGCACGCCGCTGAACGCGGTGCTGGGCTTCGCGCAGTTGCTGGCTTCCGATAATCCGCCGCCAGGCCCGTCGCAGCAGCGCTCGCTCGATCAGATCCTGAAGGGCGGCTGGTATCTGCTGCAACTGATTAACGAGATCCTCGACCTGGCCATGATCGAATCGGGCAAGGTGCTGATGTCGCAGGAGTCCATGGGGCTGACGGAAGTGCTCAAGGATTGCCAGGCGATGATAGGCCCGCAGGCCGACAAGCGCGGTATCCGCCTGACTATGCCGAGCCTGAACCGGCCGTACTTCGTGCATGCGGACCGCACGCGCGTGAAGCAGGTGATGATCAACCTGCTGTCCAACGCCATCAAGTACAACCGCCGTGGCGGCATGGTGATAGTGGAGTGCAGCGAGGAGCGTCCCGGCACGGTGCGCATCAGCGTGACCGACAACGGCGCCGGCCTGCCGCCGGAGCAAGTGGAAAACCTGTTCCAGCCGTTCAACCGCCTGGGTCAGGAGGATGGCGCCGAGGAGGGCACCGGCATCGGCCTGGTGGTGACCAAGCAGTTGGTCGAGCTGATGGGCGGCAGCATCGGCGTGCACAGCACGGTCGGCGTCGGCACCACCTTCTGGGTGGAGCTGGTGGCCAGCGAAGAGCCGGTGCTGGAGATGGCCGATTTCGACGGCATGGTGTCGCCGGGCACGTCGGAGGCCGCGTCGCTGCGGACCTTGCTCTACATCGAGGACAATCCGGCCAATTTAGCGCTGGTGGAGCAGCTGATCCTGCGCCGCAGCGATCTGAAGTTGTTGACCGCCATCGACGGCCACACCGGCATCCAGCTGGCGCGCACCTATCATCCGGACGTGATCCTGATGGACATCAACCTGCCGGGCGTGAGCGGTTTCGGCTGCCTGAAGATGCTGCGCGACGATCCGTCGATGACGGCCATTCCGGTGCTGGCCTTGTCGGCCAACGCCATGCCGCGCGATATCGAAAAAGGGCTGGAGGCCGGGTTCTTCCGCTATCTGACCAAACCGATCAATGTGGTCGAATTCATGCGCGCGCTGGACCTGGCGCTGGAGTTCGCCGAGAAGCACACAGGAGTTCCATCGTGATCGCCCCAACCGAACTACTGCAGGCGGCCATTCTGATCGTCGACGACCAGGAAGCCAACGTCATGTTGCTGGAGCAAGTGCTGAGAAAAGGTGGCTACACCAATGTCAGCAGCACCATGGATCCGTACACGGTCTGCGGCCTGCACCAGCGCAACCACTACGACCTGATCCTGCTCGATTTGCAGATGCCCGGCATGGACGGTTTTGCCGTGCTGGAGTCGCTTAAGGACGTGGAGCCGGACGGCTACGTGCCGGCGCTGGTCATCACCGCCCAGCCCAACCACAAGCTGCGCGCGCTGCAGGCCGGCGCCAGGGACTTCATCGGCAAGCCGTTTGATCTGGTGGAGGTTGAAACGCGCATCCACAACATGCTGGAAGTGCGGCTGCTGCACCGCAAGCTGGATCGTCACAACCAGCAGCTCGAACATACGGTGCTGGAGCGCACGGCGCAGTTGCGCGCGAGCGAAGCGCGCTTCCAGCGCTTTGCCGAACTGTCGACCGACTGGTATTGGGAGCAGGATGCCGAAGGCAACCTCACCAACTGGTCCGGCCCGGTGGCCGACATGGTGGGCATCGGCGGCAAGGACACCGGCGGCTGGAACGTGACCGAACGCGCGCTGCTGGAATCGAACATTTCCGAGCGCAAGCCTTTCCTGGACTTCGTCTACAGCCGGACCGCCGCCTCGGGCGTGGTCCAATACCTGCAAGTGAGCGGCGAACCGATGTTCGACGAAGCCAGCCGTTTCATCGGCTACCGTGGCGTCGGCCGCGACGTGACCGCCATGGCGGCGATGTTCACCGGCAAACTTGCTCTACAATAGGACTCCCATTCTGGAGAGCCTGCCATGACCAACGATATCCAACTTGCAGCGGAAGATCCGGGCTCGGCCGATTCGGTTGCGTTGATGGCGGAGTTGTCGACGGCGCTGGAGGCCATCACCGGCGACGGCGGCAGGTCGTCGTTCGATGTCGAGGATGTGCGCGGGCCGATGGCTTGTTTCGTGGTGGCGCGCGACGACAGCGGCGCGGCGCTCGGTTGCGGCGCCTTCCGGCCGCTGGAGCCGGGCGTGGCCGAGATCAAGCGCATGTATGCACGCCACGGCACCAGCGGCGTCGGCAGCGCCTTGCTGCGCTTCCTGGAGGCCGAGGCGGTCATTTGCGGCTATCAGGCCGTCTGGCTGGAGACGCGCCTGGTCAACCGCCGCGCGGTTGACTTCTACGAGGCGCGCGGCTACCGCCGCATCGCCAACTACGGCAAGTACATCGGCAATCCTTTGGCCGTGTGTTTCGAGAAGCAGCTGTAAGTCTGGTCTTACAAAACCTTGCGGCGGATGCTGCTTACGGACGGGCTCCGCAAGCGGCACAATGGCTGCCATGAAAATCATAGATCAACGCTACCTGGAGAGCGGCAACCGTTACTCTACCCAACCTTGCCTGTTGAGCATCGTTGAACTTGAGCCGGTGACTCCGGAACAAACCGAACAACTGCAACACCGGCTGTACGCCGCCTTGCCCGGCCTGCGTCGCCTGCACGGCCTGGTGGGCCGCCGCGCGGACGAGGTGCCTGTCATCATCGAACTGCTGCAGCAAACCGCCATCGAACTGCGCCGTCTGGCGCTGAACGAGGTTACTCTGGCCTTCGTCGGCGTGGTGCCGCGCATGGCCGGACGCTATCGCCTGGTACTGCCGTACAGCTCGCAAAGCGCCGCCGCGCCGTCGATCGCGCTGGCCACCGAGCTGGTCGGCGCCATGCTGGCCGGCCGCTCGTTCAACCTGAAAGCCGGCTTGGCGCGACTGCGCGCCCTGGCCGACCGCCGCAGCAAGCCGCGCGGCTACTTGATGCACACCGCCCGCACCATCTTGATGTCGGTGATCCCAAAACGCACTTTCTCGATGCCTGCCATCTTTCCGGTGAGAGCGTCAGGGATGTAGCAGCAGCGGGTGTTGCTGCGTGAGCCAATCTATGGCATCCCGATGGAATTTTTCCGCGATCAAAATCGCATCGTCTACGTCTGCCCGCGTGGCCAATGTCCCGCCGTATTTTCGATTGCGCCATCGACGCATGGACTCGATTTCATCGTATCGATGCACCGATAAGCCTATTGCACAACATGCGCCTTCAAGCGTAACTTCATGGTGGCCTGGCTTGGAAGTAACGCGGTACCCGCAGGCCGAAACCACTGCTAGTGCAGTAAGAAATACGACATCGTAGGCTGCTTCCATGCGCGTGCTAAAGGAGTTCTCGGCCCGTTTGGCATCTGCCAGTTGCTCGCTGCTGGTACGGAGCCATTGGTGGACCTGAATTTTATTAGTCGCTTGTGGAGCCAGCGGTGTGTCGGACTTCTTTCTTAATGTTGCCAAGGGTTGAAAAGCCATGCGGATTTCCCTTCAAGACGAGGGTGGGACCGCTGAGCAGTGTAGCAATGAACTCGTCCTCTTGATCCAGCAATTGACTGATTGTTGATCTGGAAAAAACCGAGGCGTTAAATGCGCGCGCGAATTGGCGTTCCAACGGCTGCAACAAGGCGTTTATCCGGATCTCAGAGATGTCGCCAATAACCAGAATATCGACATCGCTGCCTGCGGTTTGTTGATGGCGAGCCACGGAGCCGAATATGGCTGCGGCATCTACGCCTTGCAGTTCGGTGAGCAATTCTTTGATTTGCGTAATCATTGCGCTGGATTGCTGGAAAAGCTGCGCGAGTGGTTGAAGCGCGGGGTCTTTCGAAGCGCGATAGCGGGCTTTCTCTGGCTGCTGTACCAAGCCAACTTTACTCCAGCGCTGCAACCAGCGGCTCAGATTGCCCGAATCCACTTCAGCCTCCGCAGCGAGTTCACGCAGCCCGAAGATTCGTTCAGGCTCTTCGAACAGACATCGTAACGCGCGGAAGCGTGATGCTCCGCCAAAGAGTTCTGCAAACATGGAGATATTCATGGCAAGCTCGATCAACAATGAGTGCTGTTGATAATACAGCGCTTGCTGTTCAATGTACAGCGTATCACTTGATGCACACCGCCCGCACCATTTTGATGTCGGTGATCCCTAAAAGAACCTTTTCGATGCCGTCCATTTTCAGGGTCAGCATGCCGTCTTCCAGCGCGGCGGCCAGCAGTTGAGCGACGCGGGCGTGTTCCTGTAGCAGCTTCTTGATCTTGTCGGTGCCGATCATCAGTTCATGCAGGCCGACGCGGCCACGGTAGCCCTTGGTGCAGTCGTCGCAGCCCACCGCGCGGTACAGCGTGAACTTGCCGTCCTTGGTGTACTGCTGGCGCCAGCGCGCCAGCACGGTGGGCTGGTCCAGCAGTTCTTCGCAATATTCTCCTAGCAGTGCATCTAGTTCTTCCGCCGACGGTTCGTAGGCTTGTTTGCACTTGCCGCACAGGCGCTTGGCCAGGCGTTGCGCCAGGATGCCCAGCAGCGCGTCGGAAAAATTGAACGGGTCCATGCCCATGTCCAGCAGCCGCACGATCGATTCCGGCGCGCTGTTGGTGTGCAGTGTGGAGAACACCAGGTGGCCGGTCAGCGAGGCTTCGATGCCCATGCTGACGGTTTCCTTGTCGCGCATCTCGCCGACCATGATGATGTCCGGATCGGCGCGCAGAAACGCCCGCATCACGGTGGCGAAATCGAGCCCGGCCTTGCGGTTCACCTGCACCTGCCGCAGGCCTTTTTGCGTGATCTCGACCGGGTCTTCGGCGGTCCAGATCTTGGTGTCGGGCGTGTTCAGGTAGTTCAGCACCGAGTGCAACGTGGTGGTCTTGCCGGAGCCGGTCGGACCGCAGACGAAGAACAGGCCGTAAGGCTTGCTCACCGTGGCGCGCAGCCGCTCCAGGTTGAACGGCAGCACGCCCAGCTTGTCGAGCGGGATCGGTTCGCCGGCCGCCAGGATCCGCATCACGATGTCTTCCACGCCGCCCGATGAGGGAATGGTCGCCACCCGTAACTCGATGTCGAGCGGGCCGTATTTCTTGAACTTGATCTTGCCGTCCTGCGGCTTGCGGCGCTCGGAGATGTCGAGGTCGCACATAATCTTCACGCGCGCCACCAGCGCCGCCCGGTAGCTGGCCGGGATTTCGATGTAGGGCACCAACGTGCCGTCCTTGCGGAAGCGGATGCCGGTCTTGCCCTTGCCCGGCAGCGGCTCGATGTGGATGTCCGACACGCCCTGGCGATAGGCGTCCATGATGATCTTGTTGAGCAGCTTGACCAGCTCATTCTCCACCGCCTCCGATAGCTCGCCGGAGCCGCCTTCGCCATCCTCGTCATAGACGTCGTCCATGCCGGACAGCAGGTCGCCGACGCTGCCGCTGTCGCCATGCCCGTAGTACAGCTCCACCATCTGCCGGAACTCGCGCTGGCTGGTCACGCGCAGCAGCGCCTTGGCGCGCGGGAAGATCTGCTCGACGATGTGGGTGTGCGCCACCCGCTCCGGGTCCAGTGCCGCCACCAGCAGGCCGTCCTTGCCATCCTCCAGCGGGAGCCAGCCCGATTCCTCCACGTACTGGCGTTTCAGATTCTTCAGCAGCTCCACCGGCTTCAGCCGGTCCGCACGGAAGTGCTCGTACGGCACGCCGAAATGCTTTTCCAGCGACACGCCGATGGCGGCCGGCTTGATCTCGTATTCCTCGATCAGCACGTCCTCGATGTCGAGCTCGCGGGCGCGGGCGCTGCGCGTGGCCTGCTCCAGTTCCTGGGCCGAGATCAGCGCCGCTGTCACCAGCCCGTCATACTTGGTGCGTACCATCTGCGGTGGCTTCATGCGCTGCGAAAACGCCACCGACAAGGTTTCGCACAGCTCCCTGACGCCGTCCTCGGCGATGCTGGAGAAGGGGACGCGGTCGCGGTTATTGATGAACTGGACCACGCCGAGCAGCTCGCGCGATTGCACCGAGATCAGCGGCGCCACCAGCATCTGCTTGGTGCGGTAGCCGGTGCGCTGGTCGACGCCCTGCTGGAAGCGCAGCTCGGGCGAATAGCGTCCCAGCTCGGCCTGGTCGTAGACGTCGGCCAGGTTGACGGTCTTGCGCGTCAGCGCCACGTAGCCGGCGATGCTGGCCGGGGTGATCGCCAGTTTCAGGTCGCGGAAGGAAGTCAGGCCGGTCTTGACCTTGGAGACGATGTAGTCCTTCTGCACGTCCATCGCGTACAGGGTGAAGCGGTCGCAGTTGAACAGGTCGCAGAATTCCATGCCCAGGTCGAGCATGATCTCGTCCAGGTTGCTGGTGGCGTGGATTTTCGTGGTGACGGTTTGCAGCTTTTGAAAGAACGCCAGCCGCAGATCGACATCACTTGGTCGTACGCCGGCGTCATTCATGATCGCTCCGCTAGGTGGGCTACGTCAGAGTCACTTCCATGCCTTCGTAAGCCAGGAAGACCTGCAAATCGCCCAGCAAGGGGGCGTGGCGCGCCATGACGTCGGCAAACACGGCTTCGAGTTCATCGTCGCTGCGCGTCGGTTCGTGATGGGTGCAGTATAGCGCCTTGGCGCCGGTGCGCAGCGCCAAGGCGAACGCCGAGTCGAAGGTGCCGTGGCCCCAGCCCTGCTTGGCCGGATATTCCTCGCGCGTGTAGGAGCAGTCGACGATCAGCGCGTCCACGCCTAGCACGACGGCGTCGATGGCGGCGCTGCGCTGTTCGATCCATAGGCCGTAGTCGGCGTGTTCCGGATGGTCGGCCGGGTGGATGTTGTAGTGCGGCTCGTGGTCGCCAGTGAAAAACACCGAGCGGCCGTTGCATTCGATGCGGTAGCCGAGGTCGGTCACCGGGTGGTTCATCACCACGTTGCTGACCACCGCGTCGCCCACCGCGATGGGCTGGTCCACTTCCAGTGTGCGGTACTCGATGGTGGCGTCCATCTGGGTTTCGCTGACCGGGAAATAGCTGTTCTGCAGTTGCACGCCCATCACGTGTTCGATGCCGTTGCCGGTCACCGGGTCGGTCACGCCGTGCAGGCGCACGCGGCTGCCACGGATGAACAGCGGCGTGAAGAAGGGCAGGCCGTGGATGTGGTCCCAGTGGCTGTGCGTGATGAAGATGTTGGCGTGGATCGGCTTGGATTTATCCTGGATCAGCGACTGCGCCAGCGAAAAAATGCCGGTGCCGCCGTCGATGACTATCAGGGTGTCGTCGTCGGTGCGAACTTCGATGCAGGTGGTGTTGCCACCGTAGCGCGCCGTGCGCGGGCCGGGGGACGGGATGGAACCACGAACTCCCCAAAATTTGAATTTCATACGACGGATCCCTGATGTGCTCTTATTGTTGTTGTGATTTGTTGTTTGTTGCCCGCTTATCTACAGCCGATGATAGCTTTTTTTTCTGCCAAGAGGGAAAAGCCGATGCAAATTCGTCGCATAGGCAATTTCCTTATGTACAACAGCTTGCGCTGGAGCTACACTCCCTAACTGCGCTTGCGAGTCGCGCACTGTTTGTGCCTCGTCCAAAACGTTGTCAAGAATAACAACCATGCAAGAGTTGAATCAAATCCAAATCTCCCAGCGCCTGGACCAGCTGACCGAACTCAGCGTCCAGCTGGGCAGCAATCACGATACCGATTCCTTGCTGGAGCGTATCCTGCTGGTCGCCAAGGGCATGACCAATGCCGATGGCGGCACACTGTACCGTCCCAGCGAGGACAAGCAGCAACTGAATTTCCACATCCTCATCAACGACACGCTCAACACCCACCAAGGCGGCTCCGGCACTGAAGCGCCGAGCGGCGGCGTGGCGCTGTACGACGACAAGGGCGAGAAGAATCTGTCGGCGGTGGCGGCCTACGCGGCCCACTTCGGCCTGTCGGTCAACATCGAGGATGTGTACAAGGCCGACGTCTTCAACTTCTCCGGCATGGTCAAGTTCGACCAGCTGCGCGGCTACCATTCGCAGTCCTTCCTGACGGTGCCGATGAGCGACCACGAAGGCGAACTGGTGGGCGTGCTGCAGCTGATCAACGCCAAGGACACCGAAACCGGCGAGATCCGCGCCTTCACCCAGACCGACCAGCGCTTCATCGAAGCCCTGGCCGCGCAGGCGGCGGTGGCGCTGACGCACCAGCGCCTGATTTTCCAGCTGGAAGAACTGCTGGAATCGCTGGTCAACCTGATCAACATCGGTATCGACGAAAAGTCGCCATACACCGGCCGCCACTGCCAGTTCGTGCCGGAACTGACCATGATGCTGGCCGAGGCCGTGCACGAGACGGACAGCGGCCCGATGGCCGATTTCCGCATGAGCGACGCCGACCGCAAGGAATTGTGGCTGGCCGGCCTGCTGCACGACTGCGGCAAGATCACCACCCCGGTGCACGTGGTGGACAAGGCCACCAAGCTGGAAACCATCTTCGACCGCATCGCCGTGATCGACACCCGCTTCGAGGTGCTGCTGCGCGACGCCGAGATCGCCGCGCTCAAGCGCAAGCTCGAGCCGGGCGCCAACGCCGCCGTCATCGACGAGGAACTGGCGCAGCAACAGGCCGCGCTGCGCGCCGAGCGCGAGTTCATCCGCGTGGCCAACGTCGGCGGCGAGGGCATGAAGCCGGAAGACCAGGAACGCGTCAAGGTGATCGGCAAGCATCGCTGGACCGGCCCGGACGGCGTCGAGCGCGACTTCCTCGACGACAACGAGCTGATGAACCTGACCATCAAGTTCGGCACCCTGACCGACGCCGAGCGCAAGGAAATCAACAACCACATCGTCATGAGCATCAAGATGCTGGAGGCGCTGCCGTGGCCCAAGCACCTGAAGAACGTGCCCGAATACGCCGGCGGCCACCACGAGCGCATGGACGGCAAGGGCTATCCGCGCGGCCTTACCAAGGAGCAGATGTCGGTGCAGGCGCGGGTGATGGCGATCGCCGACATCTTCGAGGCGTTGACCGCCAAGGACCGGCCGTACAAGAAGGGCAAGATGCTGACCGAGTCGCTGCGCATCCTGGGCAACTTCGCGCTCAACGGCCACATCGATCCGGACCTGTTCGATATCTTCATCCGCAAGAAGATCTACATGGAATTCGCCCATAAGAATATGGACGAGAAGCAGATCGACTTCATCGACGAAGCCAAGATTCCAGGCTACACGCCCTGATGCGCTTGCTGCCTGCGAAATGGACCAAGGTCCTGCTCAAGTACGGCCCGCGCTGGCTGCTGGGCATGCTGATCACCTTCATCGGCGTCGCCTATGCGCTGGCCTGGTTCGGCAACAACACCGTGGCCCGCCTCGACAACCTGTGGGCCGGCGAACGCATGAAACTGCAGGCGCCGGTGCTGGACAAGCGCATCGTCATCGTCGACATCGACGGCAAGTCGCTGACCGAGTTCGGCCGCTTTCCGTGGAGCCGCAACGTCCAGGCCAGCCTGATCTCGCAGCTGACCAACCACTATCAGGTCAAGGCGGTCGGCTACGATATCTCGTTCCCCGAGCCGGACACCAGTTCCGGTTTCAGCGTGCTGGACAAGCTGTCCAAAACCACGTTGAAGGACGTGCCGGCGCTGCGCCAGCGCCTTGATGAACTCAAGCCGCAGATGGACTACGACGGCGTGTTCGCCAGCGCGCTGGAAGGCAAGCAGGTGATCCTCGGCTTCAACCTGTCGCCCGACCAGATCAAGGGCGCGCTGCCCAAGCCGCTGTTCTCCGAGGCCGACCTCAACGGCCGCGAGCTGACCGCCTACAACGCCCCCGGCTACGAAGCCAACGTGCCGGTGCTGACGCAGGCGGCGGCTGGCGCCGGCAGCTTCTCGGTGGTGACCGATCCGGACGGCATCGTCCGCACCGCCTACCTGATCCAGCAGGTCGGCGACGACTATTACCCGTCGCTGTCGCTGGCGACGGCATCGCTGTACCTGAACGCACTGGCGGTCAAGCCGCTGCTGGCCGAGAACGTCGACGAACTGTCGCAGTCGCAGCTCGACAGCGGCGGCTACGATTACCTGACCATTCTGCTGCCGGGAAAAAAGCAGCGCCTGATCCCGGTCGGCGAGGCGATGAGCACGGTGGTGCAATACCGTGGCGTCGGCGGCCCGCACGGCGGCTCGTTCCGCTATGTGTCGGCGGCCGACGTGCTGACCAGCCGCGCACCGGTGGAGCTGCTGAAAGGCACGGTGGTGCTGATCGGCACCACCGCGCCGGGCCTGGTCGACTTGCGGGCCACGCCGGTCAACCCGGAATATCCGGGGGTGGAAATCCACGCCAACATGATCCGCTCCATCCTCGACAACCGCTTCAAGTCCCGTCCGTACTGGGCTTTCGTGGCCGAGGCCGGCGAGATCCTGCTGGTCGGCCTGGCGCTGAGCTTTGCGCTGGCGGCGCTGTCGCCGTTGCGCGCCATTTTGCTGGGCGTGGCGGTGCTGGCCGCCGCCGTCGGCTTCAATTATTACCAGTACGCCGAGCAGGATTTGATTTTTAATCTGGCCATGCTGGTGATCGTGATCGCCAGCGTGTTCGTCGTCAATGTCGCCTGGGGCTATTTCTTCGAGGTGCGCAAGGGCGCGGCGCTGGTGTCGCGCTTCGGCGAATACGTGGCGCCCGAACTGGTGGCCGAAATGGCCGAAGATCCGGAAAAATACAATATGGACGGCGAAAGCCGCGAGCTGACCGTCATGTTCGTCGACGTGCGCGGCTTCACCACCATCTCCGAAGGCCTGACGCCGAAGGCGCTGCGCGAATACATCAACCTGTACCTGACGGCCATGTCGGAAGACATCCGCAGCGCCCACCAGGGCACGCTGGACAAGTACATCGGCGACGCCGTGATGGCGTTCTGGGGCGCGCCGGTGGCGTTCAACGACCACGCCAGCCGTGGCGTCGCCACCTCGCTGCTGATGCAGGCCAGCGCCAAGCGCCTGAACCAGGACTTCCTGGCGCGCGGCTGGCCGGAGCTGAAGATCGGCATCGGCCTCAACACCGGCATGATGCACGTGGGCGACATGGGCTCCAACATCCGCCGCGCCTATACGGTGATGGGCGACGCCGTCAACCTCGGCTCGCGCCTGGAAGGCATCACCAAGGTTTATGGTGTGGGCATCGCGGTGGGCGAGACCACCCGCGCATCGGCGCCGGAATTCACTTACCGCGAACTGGACCTGGTGCGGGTGAAGGGCAAGAATGAGCCGGTGGCGATCTTCGAACCGGTGGCGCTGGTGCAGGATACCGACGCCGCCACCAGCGCCGAGGTGCAGCGCTGGCACGAGGCGCTGGCCGGCGTGCGCGGGCAGCGCTGGGACGAGGCCTCGGCCATCCTGGCCGAGCTGCAATCCTTGTCGCCGCAGCGCGGCCTGTACCAGTTGTATGTCGAGCGCATCGCCTATTTCCGCGACCATCCGCCGGGTGCGGACTGGGACGGCGTCACTACTTTCGACACCAAATAGGTGGCGAAACTGCAATCATGAAGGCGGTATAAGGCAGAAATCCAACACTTGCCGCAGTGCGCGGAAAGATCGCCGCTGGATCGCTCTCAGCGCTTGATGGCTATGCTAGCATCGGGGAAAGATTGTTATTGTAAAATAACAATAAATCTAGATTAACACCACGAGTCCAAAAAAAATGAGATATAGCCTAACGCGCCTGCTCGCAGGTTCCGTTCTTGCCGTCGCCGTTGCCTCGGCGTGGGCGCAAGCGCCTGATGACAGCGCCATCCGCTTTGAAATTGCCCGCTTCGAAGTCAGGGGCAACACGCTGTTGTCGCAAGCCGAGATCGACACTCTGCTGGCCCGCTACAGCGGCAAGCAGCGCGATTTCGGCGACGTGCAGCGCGCACTGGAAGCGTTGGAGGCAGTCTATCATCAGCGCGGCTATAACGTCGTCACGATTGAATTGCCGGAACAGGAACTGAATGGCGGCGTGGTGGTGTTGCGCGTGGTGGAGACCAAGATCGGCCGCGTGACGGTCAAGAACAACCGCTATTTCGACGAAGCCAATATCCGCCGCAGCTTGCCTTCGCTGCAGGAAGGCAAATCGCCGAACCTGAAGGCCGTCTCGGCCAACCTGAAGCAGGGCAACGAGAATCCATCCAAGCAGATCACCATGAAGCTGCAAAGCGGCGAGAAGGACGATGAAGTTGACGCCGTGCTGGACGTCAAGGACGAGTCGCCATGGAAGGTGCTGGCCAACGCCGACAACACCGGCACTTCGTCCACCGGCAAGACCCACGTCGGCGTGGTGCTGCAGAACGCCAACCTGTTCGGCCGCGACCACCTGGCGTCGCTGCAATACACCACCTCGGCGGAAGAGCCGGGCCGCGTCAAAGTGTATGGCGCCGGCTACCATATCCCGCTGTACCAGAGCGGCGACTCGCTGGACTTCTTCGCCAGCTATTCGAACGTCGATTCGGGCAACGTCAGCGCCGGCGCCTTCAACCTGGCCGTCAGCGGCAAGGGCGCGGTTTACGGCGCGCGCTACAACCAGGCGCTGGCCAAGCGCGGCGACATCGACTCGCGCCTGACCTACGGCTTGGACGTGAAAGCGTTCAAGAACAGCGTGCAGCTGCTGGGCACGGAACTCGGCAACAACGTCACTGTGCATCCGGTCAGCATCAGCTACCAGGCCAGCACGCCGTTTAAGCAAGGGGAGATGGGCGGCCAGGTGACGCTGTTGCGCAATATCTCGGGCGGCTCCAACGGCAGCCAGGACGCCTTCACCTTGGCACGCACCGGCGCCAAGGCCGACTACACCATCGTGCGCGTGGGCGGCAGCATCACGCGCGCGCTGAGCAACGAATGGCAGTTGCGCGCCATCGTCAACGGCCAGTACTCGCCGGACGCGCTGATTCCCGGCGAGCAGTTCGGCGCCGGCGGCGCCACCTCGGTGCGCGGTTTCCTGGAGCGTGAAATCTCCAACGATTCCGGCCTCGGCGCCAATCTGGAGGCCTACACGCCCAACCTGTGCACGCGCGCCAACTGGAACTGCCGCCTGCTGGGCTTCTACGATACCGCCTACGTGCGCCGCAACAAGGCGCTGCCGGGCGAACTCGAAAGCACGTCCATCGCCAGCGTTGGCGTCGGTGCGCGCTTTGTGCTGTCGACCTATGTGAACCTGCAACTGGACTACGGCCATGTCGTCAAGGCCGGGGCCACGCTGCGCTCCGGCGCCGACCGCCTGCATGTCCGCCTCGGCCTGGCTTATTGATTGAGAAGAATACGATGAAACCGCAAACCTATAAACTGCGCCGCAAGGTGCTCGCCGTGGTGGTGGCCACCGCTTTCAGCGCCGCGCAAGCCGCGCCGGTCGCGCCCACCGTGGTGCACGGCATGGCGACCTTCAATCAGCAAGGCAGCCTGTACTCGATCACCAACACCCCCAACACCATCATCGACTGGCGCAGCTTCTCGATCGGCGCCGGCGAGGTGACCCGCTTCATCCAGCAAAGCAGCGACAGCAAGGTGCTGAACCGTATCACCGGCCAGGACCCGAGCCAGATTCTCGGCTCGCTGCAGTCGAACGGCAAGGTGTTCCTGATTAACCCGAACGGCGTGCTGTTCGGCGCCGGCTCGCGGGTGGACGTCAACGGCCTGGTCGCTTCCAGCCTGAATATCTCCAACGCCGATTTCCTGGCAGGTAAAAACAACTTCGACGGCGCCGCCGGCGCGGGCAAGGTCAGCAACCAGGGCACGATCACCACGCCGTCCGGCGGGCAGATCTTCCTGATCGCGCCGGCGGTGGAAAACAGCGGCGTGATTTCCTCGCCCAACGGCGACGTGGTGCTGGCCGCCGGCAGGAGCGTGCAGCTGTTCGACTCGGCCGATCCGAACGTGCAGGTGGTGGTGTCGGCGCCAAGCGACCAGGCGGTCAACCTGGGCAGCATCGTGGCCCAGGGCGGCCGCGTGGGCGTGTTCGGCGCGCTGGTCAACCAGCGCGGCAACATCAATGCCAACAGCGCCGTGCGCGGCGTCAACGGCAAGATCGTCCTGAAGGCCAGCGGCACGACACTGGTGGAGCAGGGCAGCACGACCACCGCCACCGGCAGCAACCTGAACACCGGCGGCGACATCCTGCTGCTGGGCGCGCAAGTGGGCGTGACGGGCAATGCCGTGGTCGACGCCAGCGGTGAGGCCGGCGGTGGCAAGGTGCTGGTCGGCGGCGATTACCAGGGCAAGAATCCGGCGCTGCAGAACGCCAGCGCCGCCTTCGTGGGCCAGGACGCAGTGATCCGCGCCGACGCCGGCCGCAGCGGCGACGGCGGCACGGTGGTGGTGTGGGGCCAGGACACGGCGCGCGTGCACGGCACGCTGTCGGCGCGCGGCGGGGCCGACAGCGGCAACGGCGGCAAGGTGGAAACCTCGGGCGACTACCTCGACATCGCCGGCGCGCGTGTGAACACCCGCGCAGCCAAGGGCCAGACCGGCAGCTGGCTGCTGGACCCGTTCAATATCGACATCGTCGACGGCCGCGGTGGCGACATCGACGCCGGCAAACCGTTCGGCAGCGCCACCAGCGGCACCAGCGCGATCGGCGCCGATCTGCTGTCCGAAGCGGAAACCGGTATCCTGCTGCAGGCCAGGAACGACATCACCTTCAACAGCCGCATCGACAATGAGCAGGGTGTCAGCCTGACGGCGCAGGCCGGCAACAACATCGTTGTCAACAAGCCGATCTTCATGACGGGCGACGTCAACCTGATCGCCAACGATCCGGCGCACGCCACCGGTCTCGGCGGCGTGACCATCGCCAAGTATTCCGACGAGGGCATGATCCGCACCGGCGGCGGCGATCTGACCTTGAAGGGCGCCTACGTCACCATCAACGACCGCCTGGTTCTGACCAGTTACGACGATGGGGGCAACCTCATCAAGAACGGCAACCTCGATGTGCGCGCCACCGTCAGCAATGGTTTCATCACCATGGGCGCGGATAGCGCAGTGCGCGTCGACAGCGCAGGGCCGGCATTGCTGTCCTTCATCGCCGACAATATCGCCCTCAACGGCAGCAGCGGCAGCATCGGCAGCGGCGACAGCAACGGCCAGGATGCGGTCTCGCTGGCGGCGTTCAGCGGCAACCGCGACATCGTCTTCGGCGGTTCCGCCACGGGCAAACTCAGCCTCACCGAAGCGGGGCTGAACACCATCGGCACCGGCAGCCTGTCGATCGGCCATAGCGGCGCCGGCAACATCACCACCGGCGGCAACGTCCATCTCGATGAGATCGGCAGCCTGACGCTGGAAAGCGGCAAAAACCTCACCGTGAGCCATGCGTTGAGCGGCCCGGGCGGCATCATCCTCAGCGTCGACGGCACCGGCACGCTGAAAGCCGACGCCGGCGCCGACGTCGGCGCCGCCTCGCTCTATCTGATCGGCAATAAGATGGACCTGAATGCCGCCGCCAAGTTCGAGGCGGAGAGCATTTCTGTCAACACCTACGGCAGCACGACCGACATCAGCCTGGGCGCGGAAACCAGCGGCAAGCTGAGCCTGTCGCAGGCCGAACTGAAAACCCTGGGTTCCTACCTGGTGAGCATCGGCGACGGCGAAGGCTACAACGGCAACATCTCGGTCGACGGGGTGGTCGATCTGAGTGGCGGCCTGTCCGGCGCGCAGCTGTCGCTGGTCGGCAAATCGATCACCGTGACCAAGGCGTTCACCACGCCAAGCAGCCTGTACCTCGACGGCAAGACCGGCGCCATCAGCGGCGCCGGCGTCATCACGGCCAGCAACCTCAACCTGTACGCCGGCTCGGTTTCGTTGACCGGCGCCAACGTCGTCAGCGGCGGCATCAGCGGTCACGCCAATAGCGGCAGCCTGGCGTACACGGCCGCCGGCGACCTGAATGTCACCGGCAACCTGAGCGGCGCCACCGGCATCACCCTCAAGGCCGGCAAGGATATCCACCAGAGTAGCGGCGCGGCGATCACCACGCCGTCGCTGACCGTGACCGCGCCGGGCGCGGTATCGCTGGGCGGCATCACCAACCATATCGGCGCGCTGGCGGCCACCAGCGTGGGCGCGCTGTCGATCCACAATACCGACGCCCTCACGCTCAATGCGATCACGCTGAATGGCCTCTATCCGGAGGGGGGCGTCAGCCTCACCAGCGATCAGGCGATCACGGTGACGGGCGCGCTCAACGGCTTGGCGGACTATGTCTCGTTGAGCGGCAGCAGTGTCACCGGCACCGGCGTCATCACCGCCGGTCACCTGACTGCGACCGCCAGCGGCGGCGCCGTCAGCCTGACCGGCGCCAACAAGGCCACCTCGGTGGGCGGCTCGGCGAATGGCGGCTTTACCTACAACGGCGCCAGCGCATTCAATCTGAACACCATCAGCACGCCCGGCGCCATTACGCTGACCGGTAGCGGCAACATCACTCAGAACTCCAGCAGCAGCTATCTGAACGCGGCATCGGTGAGCGTGACGACGCCGGGCGCGGTCAGCATGCTGAGCGCCACCAACCAGATCGACGCACTGAGCGCGAGTAGCGTCGGCTCGCTGAGCGTCAAGAGCATTGACGATCTGCAGCTGAACGGCGTCACGCTGACCGGCTCGTTCACCGGCGGCCTGGTCAACATCACCGCGCCGAATGTTACGGTGGCGCAGGCCATCAACGGCAAAACCCAGCGCGTAACGCTGAACGGCAGCACGGTGACGGTCGGCGCCGCCAGCAGTGCCGGCATCTTCGAGATCGGCGCCAACACGCTGGCCTTGAACGCGAACATTACCGGCACCGTCGGCGCCAGCATCCATCCGTACAGCTCCGGCTACAGCATGGTGATCGGCGGCGGCGCGGGGTGCTCCAGCAATTGCCTGATGGTGGATAACCTGTGGCGTGTGGTGGCGCCGACGCTGAGCCTTGGTTCGGCCGATAGCAACCTGGCGGTGGGCAACATCACCGTCAACGGCATCACGCTGTTCTCGGGGGCCGGCCAGGAACAAGCCACCGATCTGAGTGCCAGCACGGTGCGCGTAGGTCTCTTGAGCGGTACCGGCAATATCACGCAAACCGGCGCCATCAAGGTGCGCGACCTGGGTCTGCGGACGTCGGAGTCGGGCAATATTACGCTGAACGATGCCACCAATAGCGTCACCAACCTGGCGGCCTCGCAAACCGGTTCCGGCGACCTGAGCTTCACCAACGCCGGCACTTTCGGCATCGCCACGCTGCTGGGCGGCACCACGGCTGCGCAGCTGTTCAATATCGCGGGCGTGAGCTCGGAAGGCGAGGTCACGCTGACTGCCGTCAACGGCGGAATCGTGAACAGCAGCGGTACAGTGCCGAGCGGCACGGTCGCCGCCAGCCACCTGATGTTGAGCACCACCGGCGGCGTCGGCACCGCAACGTCGCCGCTAAAGACCACGCTGGGTGAGCTGACGGCCACCAATACCGCCAGCAGTGGTTCGGCGCCCATCAACATCCAAAATACCAGCAACATTATTTACGACGGCATGTTCACCGTGAACAATGTGGCGCAGGCTGGCGCCGGCAACAATGGTTCGATCACGATAGACAACTTCGGCGCCATGACCATCGCCGGCGCCGTGTCGACCTCGACGGGGGCCATCAAGCTGCAAACGCATAGCCCGTTGTTCGTTGATGGTTCGGTCACTACGGTTTCCGGCAATATCACGCTGGCGGCTGGTGTCGGCTATGGCACGGACAACGTGCTGACCATTGGCAGCGGCGCCGTCGTCAATTCGTCCACCGGCAATGTGCAAATGACGGCTACCGAGTATGACAATCAGGGCGGTACGGTTACCGCCAATGGTGTGGCGGTGCAGCCGACCTTGATTCCGGAGCCAACGCCAACGCCGACCGAACCAACGCCGACGCCGACGGAGCCGACGCCTACCCCGACACCGACGGAGCCTACCCCGACACCGACGCCGACGCCGACGGAACCAACGCCGACGCCAACACCGACGCCGACGCCGACGGAACCAACGCCGACGCCAACACCGACGCCGACGCCGACGCCGACGCCGACAGAACCTACGCCTACGCCTACCCCGACGCCAACCCCGCCGACGCCGACGGAGCCGACGCCTACGCCTACTCCGCCTACACCGACGGAGCCTACGCCTACGCCGACTGAGCCGACACCTACGCCGACGCCGACTCCAACGCCGACTCCAACGGAACCGACGCCAGCACCAACGCCAACGCCGGCACCAACGCCAACGCCGGCACCAACGCCAACGCCGGCACCAACGCCAGTACCAACGCCGGTACCGACGCCGGT
Source organism: Duganella paludis (assembly GCF_054461335.1). Lineage (NCBI taxonomy): Bacteria > Pseudomonadati > Pseudomonadota > Betaproteobacteria > Burkholderiales > Oxalobacteraceae > Duganella > Duganella paludis. Next base: position 1,198,680 of record NZ_CM136922.1, on the reverse strand, counting down.
ACCGACGCCAACGCCGACGCCAACGCCAACGCCAACGCCGCCGCCATCGGCTGACATCTGCACCATCGCGCCGAATTCGGCGCTGTGCCAGGTGTTGTCGCCGCCGACGGCATCTGAGCCGGTCAAGCCGGTGCAGCAGGCGTCCAACGAAATTATCAAAATCGTGACCGCCGCCAAGCCGAAGGCCCCGGAAGACCAACAATTCGTGGTCACCAACTCGTCCGGCGGCGGTGGATCGAGCTCGGGCGGCGCGGGTAACTCCGAGACGCCGGACGACTCGAAGTCCGACAAAAAATCGGATACCAAAGAAGTTGCATCCAACGAAAAGAGCGCAATCAAAAATGAACCAACTAAAAAACTCTACTGCAATTAAAGCGTTGATGCTGCTGGCGCTGTTCTGGATGGCCGGCGTAAGCTGGGCCGCCCAGGTGGCCGGCACCGTGGTGCAGCTGAGCGGGCCGTTGCTGGCCAAGAAGGCCGACGGTGCGGTGCGCATCCTCTCCATGAAGTCGGAGATCGAAAGCGGCGATACGCTGGTGACCGAAAAGAACACCTACGCCATGGTGAAATTCATCGACAACAGCGAGATCACGCTCAAGCCGTCGACCACTTTCAAGGTGGAAAACTTCAGCTTTGATGCGGGCAAGCCGGATGGCGACAATGCCTCGTTCAACCTGGTCAAGGGCGGGCTGCGCTCGGTCACCGGTTTGCTGGGCAAGCGCAACAAGGAAAAGTTCGCGATGAAGACGCCAAGCGCGACCATCGGCATCCGTGGCACCACCTTCATCGTGGACTGGATCGAACCGTCCGAGCAGGCGGTCGCGGTCGCAGCGGCCGCGCGCGAAGCCTGGATGATGGCCAGCACCGCCGGGCTGGGCGACAGCTATCCGGTGCAGCCGCTGATGCTGGCGCAGCTGAACATTCCAACTCCGGGCTTGACACGGGCGCCAGGCCTCTACGTGCAAGTGATCGACGGTTTGATCAACGTGTCCAACCCGAGCGGTGCCGTGAATTTCTCGGCCGGCCAGTTCGGCTTCACGCCGAGCTTCAAGCAGCCGCCCGTCATGCTGCCGGCGAATCCGGGGATCCCGTTCACACCGCCTCCGGCATTTTCGTCGTCCACCGGACCGCAGGGTAGCGGCGCCAACAAACCCAAGAGCAGCGAAGTGGATTGCGAAGTCCGCTAAAAATGTCTTGACCTTCCAATCGTGGGATACTTGATGCTGTAGTTGGTGAAAACAGCGTTGGGTGTCCCATGAATCAGCAAGCGATCAAAATTGAAGGCATGAGCTGCGCCTCCTGCGTCGGCAGGGTGGAGCGCGTGCTGGCGGCCGTGCCGGGCGTCGACAAGGTCAGCGTCAATCTCGCCACCGAGATGGCGCGGGTGGAGTCGGCCCAGGTGCTGGACTTTGCCGTGCTGGCGCAGGCCATCGACAAGGCCGGCTACCAGGCTTCGCAGCCCGAGCCGGCGTTCGCCGCTCCCGCCGCCACCTCCACCGGGACCGCGACCACCGCAACAGCCGCCACCGCGACCGCCACGACCACCGCCACCGCCACCGTCTCATCATCCCGTCGCGCAGTATTCTCCGCGCCGCGCGGCGGCCTCGCCGTCCTGCTGGCGGCGCTGTTCTCCCTGCCGCTGATTATCCCCATGCTGTTGGAACTGGCCGGCATCCACTGGATGCTGGACGGCCGCCTGCAATGGCTGCTCGCCACGCCGGTGCAGTTCTGGCTGGGCGCGCGTTTCTATCGCGCCGGCTGGCTGGCGGCGCGCGCCCGCAGCGGCAACATGGATCTGCTGGTGGCCATCGGCACCAGCGCCGCCTATGGCCTGAGCGTCTACCAGATGTTCGCCGCCGGCCCCATGCCGCATCTGTACTTCGAAGCCTCGGCGGTGGTCATCACCTTGGTCCTGTTGGGCAAATGGCTGGAGACGCGCGCCAAGCGGCAAACCGCCGAAGCCATTCGCGCCCTGCAAACGCTGCGTCCCGAATCGGCCCGCGTGCGGCGTGGCGGGCAGGATGTCGATGTCGCCATCAACGAGGTAAGCGTGGGCGACATCATCGTGATCCGACCCGGTGAGCGCATCGCGGCCGATGGCGAGATCACCGAAGGCGCCAGCCATGTCGATGAAGCCCTGATCACCGGCGAGAGCCTGCCGGTCGCGCGCCACGCGGGCGAGCGGGTGACGGGAGGCGCCATCAACGGCGAAGGCCTGCTGCTGGTGCGCGTGAACGCGGTCGGTGCGGAGAGCACGCTGGCGCGCATCATCCGCCTGGTGGAAGACGCGCAGGCCGCCAAGGCGCCGGTACAGCACCTGGTCGATCGCGTGAGCGCAGTCTTCGTGCCGGTGGTGCTGGTGCTGGCGCTGCTGACCTTTGGCGGCTGGTGGTTGTTCGGCGGCGACGCGCAGCAAGCCATCATCAATGCGGTGGCGGTACTGGTGATCGCCTGTCCGTGCGCGCTCGGGCTGGCGACGCCGGCCGCCATCATGGCCGGCACCGGCGTCGCCGCGCGCCATGGCATCCTGATCAAGGACGCCGAGGCGCTGGAGCTGGCGCATCGCATCACCACCGTCGCCTTCGACAAGACCGGCACGTTGACCGAAGGCCAGCCATCACTGGCCGAACTGGCGGCGGCGCCGGGCGTGGACGAAACGCGGTTGCTACAACTGGCCGCCGCCGTGCAGCGCGGCAGCGAACACGCACTGGCGCGCGCTGTAGTGCAAGCAGCGGAAGCCCGCTCGGCTGCCGCCACGGCCGCCACCGGCACCGGCACCGTCGCCGCCACAGCCTCCACCGCCACCACCGCCACTGGCACCGGCACCGGCACCGGCACCGTCGCCGCCACCACCGCCACCGTCGGCGCGGGCGTCGCGCCGCGGGCATCCGATGTCTCCGCCTTGCCCGGGCGCGGCGTGGCGGCGACCGTCGACGGCGCGCGGCTGGTGTTGGGCAGCACGCGCCTGATGCAAGAGCAGGGCGTCTCCTTGCAAGCCCTTGCATCGCGCGCCGAAGCGTTGGAGCACGCCGGCCACACCATCTCCTGGCTGGCCGACGCCAACACCCGCCAGCTAATCGGCCTACTGGCCTTCGGCGACCGCATCAAGCCACAAGCGCGCGCCGCCATCGAAGCGCTGCACGCCATGGGCATCGACACCGTCCTGCTCACCGGCGACAACCAGGGCAGCGCCGACGCGGTCGGTCAGCAGCTCGGCGTGCGCCGCATTGTCGCCAACATGCTGCCGGCCGACAAAGCCCAAGCCATCGCCGCCCTCAGGCGGGACGGCGCCACCATCGCCATGGTCGGTGACGGCATCAACGACGCGCCGGCATTGGCAGCGGCGGACGTCGGCATCGCCATGTCCAGCGGCACCGACGTCGCCATGCACGCCGCCGGCATCACCCTGATGCGCGGCGATCCAGCCCTGGTGGCGGCAGCCATCTCGATCTCGCGCCGCAGCTACAACAAGATTCGCCAGAACCTGTTCTGGGCCTTCATCTACAACCTGATCGGCATACCGCTGGCGGTGTGCGGGCTGCTCAACCCCATGGTGGCCGGCGGCGCCATGGCGCTCAGCTCCGTCAGCGTGATCAGCAACGCGCTGCTGCTGCGGCGCTGGAAACCGGAGCAGACCACATGAACATCGGACAGGCAGCATCGGCGACCGGCGTCTCGGCGAAAATGATCCGCTACTACGAAAGCATCGCCCTGATCCCGGCGGGCAGGCGCACCGACGCCGGCTACCGCATCTACGGAGAGAACGACCTGCACACGCTGCGCTTCGTCAAACGCGCGCGCCAGCTGGGCTTTTCGCTGGACCAGATCCGCGACCTGCTGTCGCTGTGGCAGAACAAGGGGCGCGCCAGCGCGGACGTCAAAACCGTCGCGCTCGGCCACGTGGAGCAGCTCAACCAGCGCATCGCCGAACTGACCGAAATGCGCGACACCCTGCAAACACTGGCCGGCTGCTGCCACGGCGATGACCGGCCCGACTGTCCAATCCTCCAAAGCCTGGCCAACTGACGTATAATCCTGCCACGTTTTGGTGCCCGCGCGTCCGTCCGGATGCGCAGTTAAACGGGAAACAGGGAGCCTTCACCGGCCAACCTGTGCTGCCCCCGCAACGGTAAACAAGCGTCGTTCACACGACAACCCGCTTCGCTATGCCACTGTGCCTCGTGCATGGGAAGGTCAGGCGGGAATGCTTGCCAGCCCGGATACCGGCCAAACAGGTGGAAATGCCGCAGGCATTTCTGTTCAAACCGCTCACGGGGAGGTGAGCGGTTTGCATCTGTAGTCAAATCATTTTTATGCACCTATTCAGCGCGACGCGGCTGTGCCGTCCGTGCGTCGCTGCGCGCTGCCTTTTCAGGACCCGTCCATGTTAAACCAGCCCGCCGACGCAGCCATCCACTCTATCGAGACACTGCTGTATTCCATTTCCAATGTGCTTTACCTGCCGGTCTTGCTCGGCATCGCCGCGCTGGTGCTGCACGTGCTGGTGTGCTTCGGCACCTTCGGCGCCGAATGGCTGGAACGCCGGCGCGGCGTGCGCGTGCTGGTCGCCACCGCCAAACAGCAGATGGCCGCCGCCTTGACCACGCTGCCGGGCGAGCCCGGACTTGATGCGCGCCTGGAGCGCGTGGTGCAGCACGCCGACGCCAGCGGCGTGCGGCGCCTGGATGGCGTGCGCTTCGTGGTGCGCGTCGGCCCGGCACTGGGCCTGATGGGCACCCTGATCCCGATGGGCATCTCGCTGGCCGGCCTGGCGCAGGGCAACCTGCCGAAGATGGCCGAGTCGATGACCACCGCGTTCACCGCCACCGTGGTGGGCCTGGCCTGCAGCGTTGCCGCTTACGTGTTGACGCTGGTGCGCGAGCACTGGCTGCGCAGCGACCTGACCGAGATCGCGTTTGCCGCCGAGTCGCTGCTGGCGTCGGAGGGCTGAGATGCGCTATCTGAACAAACACCGCTACAGCCGCATCGGCGAGCACGCGGAAGACCCGCTGTCCGGCGTGGCCAACCTGTTCGACGCCAGCATTGTGTTCATCGTGGCGATGATGCTGGCGCTGTTCTCGGCCTGGAACATGATGGATCTGCTGGACCCGAACTCCGAAGTCACGATCGCCAAGAAGACCGCCGACGGCCGCGTGGAAGTGCTGACCAAGAAGGGCGCGGAAATCAAGGTGAGCAAGGTAAGCGACCAGCCGCTGTCCGGCGCTGGCAAACGTTTGGGCACTGCATATCAGCTGCCGGATGGAAAGGTGATCTATGTTCCGGAATAAGTTATGGGCTGCGGCCCTGTGTTTGCTGACATTGCTGGCGCTGGGCCTGGGCGGCGTTGCGCGCACCGCGCCGGCGCCGCGCACCCTGGCCCTGATGCTGGGCGACGTGGAGTCGCGACCGACCGTGCTGGCGGTGCGCGGACTGCAGGATGAGCTGAAGCAGCTGAACGTCGCCATCCGCATTATCCCGGTGAACGGCCTGACGCCGGCTGACCGCGCCGCGCTGGCCGCCGCCGACGTGGCGGTGGTCAGCGTCAAAGGCCGCCAGGCCATGGCGGGGCTGACCGTCGAACTGCAAGCGCTGCAAAAGGCGCGCAAGCAGGTGTTCGCCGTTGGCGCCATCGACGACAGCCTGCGCGAGCTGGGTGTGCGCGACGACAAGGCCATCCAGGCGTATCACGCCGAAGGCGGCGTGGAAAACATCGGCAACCTGCTGCGCTACATCCTGCGCAACAGCTTCGGCTCCAGCGTTAGCGTGGCGCCGGTGCATGCGATGCCGGAATCGGGCCTGTACGATGTGCAGGCCAACCGCACCGTCAATACCTACGACGAGTACGTGCGCGGCTACGCGCATCACAAACCCGGTGCGCCGTGGATCGCCGTGCCGTTCTACCGTGCCAGTCTGGTGGCGGGACAAACGCTGCCGCTGGCGGCCATCGTGGCGCGGCTGGAGGCCAGCGGCTATAACACGCTGCCGGTGTTCGGCTATCCCTACGAAACGCCGCTCAAGCTGCTGCTCGATGAAAACGGCAAGAGCCGCGTGGAGCTGATCGTCGCGCTGGGCATGAAGGTGGGCGGCACCGCCAGCGTCGGCGCCATTCTCGACAAGATCGGCGTGCCGGCGATTAACGCCATCACCCTGAGCCAGCAAACGCTGGCGCAGTGGCAGGAGTCCAAGACCGGCCTCGATATCATCGAGCGCACCTGGCAGCTGGCCGGCGCCGAAGCGGCGGGCCTGATCCAGCCGACCGTGGTCGCCAGCCGCGAACGCATCAGCGATGCGCAGACCGGCCTGGCCTACGTTGAAGAGACGCCGATCGCGGAGCGCATCGAGCGCCTCAATGAGCGCGTTGCGGCCTGGCTGGCGCTGCGCAAGCAGGGCAACGGCGACAAGCATATCGCCATGATTTACTTTAATTATCCGCACGGCTCCGAAACCATCGGCGCGGCGTATCTGAACGTGCTGCCGGAAAGCCTGTGGCAGATCGTTCAACGGCTGAAGCGTGACGGCTACCGTGTCGGCGAGGCGGTGCCGGATTCGGAAGGTGCGCTGCAAGGCGAGATCCAGAAGTGGGGCAACTACCCTGGAAAATCCAAGGGCGACTACTTGGCGGGCCTGAAGCATCTAGCCGAAAGCGGCCAGGCCTTGCTGGTGCCGCTGGCCGATTACCAGCAATGGTTCGCGGCCTTGCCGCAGCCGCTGCGCGTGTCGATCGAACAGTCGTGGGGCCAGCCGGAAAAGGCGCCGGTCCTGTGGCGCAATGCGAAGGGCGAGGCGTTCTTCGTCTACCCCGCGCGCCGCTTCGGCAATGTGCTGATGGCGCCGCAGCCCGGCCGCGCTTGGGAGCAGAACCTGGAGAAGCTGCACAATGAAGTGAGCATGCCACCGTCGCATGAATACATCGCGTTCTATCTGTGGCTGCAGAAGGACTTCCAGGCCAACGCCGTCATGCACATCGGCACCCACGGCACGCAGGAGTGGTTGACCGGCAAAGAGGCCGGCCTGTCCGAAAGCGATCCGACCGAAGCGCTGATCGGCGCCATGCCCAACATCTATCCCTACGTGATGGACGACGTGGGCGAGGGCCTGCAAGCCAAGCGGCGCGGCATGGCGACCATCATCGACCACATGACGCCACCGTTCGATACGGCCGGCCTGAATCCGGACCTGCGCGAGCTGCTCGCGCTGCTGAACGACTACCGCGTGGCCGAGCAAAAAAGTCCGCTGCTGGCCAGCACCCACCTGGTGGCGCTGAACCGCCTGGCCGCCAAAAGCGGCGTGTTGAAGGACATGAAGAAGACGGCGCTGAAATCGGAAGCCGACATGGAAGCGCTGGAAGAGTATCTGGACGATACCGGCAACAAGCTGACGCCGTTCGGCCTGCACACCTTCGGCGTGGCGCCGAACGCGGAGCAGCGCAACGCCACGGCGCGCGCCGTGGTCAGTCTCGATAGCGTTTCCACGCCTGATCAGAAGACGGCGCGCATCGCGCAGCTGGAAGCGGACATCAAGCAAAGCGCGCAGCTGGAGCTGGACCGCCTGATGCAGGCGCTGTCCGGACGCTACATCCCGAGCGGCGCCAGCGCGGACCTGGTGCGCAATCCGAACGCGCTGCCGACCGGCCGTAACTTCTTCGGCCTCGATCCGTCGCGCATTCCGAGCAAGACGACGTATGAAGCAGGCGCGAAACTGGCGCAGCAACTGGCGGACGATTACCGCAAGCGCCACGGCGCCTATCCGCAAAAGCTCAGCATGAACCTGTGGGGCGTGGAGACGTCGCGGCATGAAGGCGTTATGGAAGCGCAGGCGATGGCGCTGATGGGCGTGCGTCCGACCTGGGATGAACGCGGCCGCGTGACCGGCGTGGAAGCGCTGAGCCGCAAGCAGCTTGGCCGTCCGCGCGTGGACGTGACGCTGGTGTCCTCCGGCCTGTTCCGCGACCTGTTCCCCAATCTGCTGGTGCTGATGGACCAGGCGGCGCAGCTGGCGCAGAAGCAGGACGACGAAGGCGGCAACGTGATGGCTGCCAACAGCCGCAAGACCGCCGCCGCGCTGAGTGCACGTGGCATCGCGCCGGAAGAGGCGCAGCGCATGGCGTCGGTGCGCATCTTCGGCGTGCCGAGCGGCGCGTATGGCACGCAGATCGAAAAGCTGATCCCGCTCACCAACGCCTGGAAGAACGAGAAGGAAGTGGCGGATGTCTTCATCAACCGCATGAGCCATCCGTTCGGCGCCGGCTACTGGGGCGACGACAAGGCCAATCCCGAGCAGCGTCGCGCGCTGTTCAAGGCGGCGCTGTCGGGCAGCCAGATCGCGCTGCACAGCCGTTCCAGCAACCTGTTCGCCACGCTGGACAACGATGACTTCTTCCAATACCTGGGCGGCACGGCGATGGCCATCCGCAGCGTGGACGGCAAGACGCCGGAAGTGATGGTCAGCGATCTGGCCAACCCGCGCCGCGCCACGCACAAGACGCTGGAGCAGTACATGGGCCAGGAGATGCAGGCGCGCTACCTGAATCCGCGCTGGGCGGACGGCATGCTGAAGGAGGGCTATTCCGGTGCGCGCTACATCAGCCGCGTGGTGGATTACCTGTGGGCGTGGCAGGTCACGGTGCCGGAGGTGGTGGACGACGGCAAGTGGCAGCGCATGTACGACACTTACGTAGAAGACCGCCACGGCCTGAAGGTGCGCGAGCGCTTCGCTATTGCGGGCAACCTGCGCGCGTTCCAGGCCGTGACCGACCGCATGCTGAGCGCCATCGAACGCGGTTACTGGAAGCCGAGCGAGGCGGTGCGCAGCAAGCTGGCACAGATGAACGCGCAGGCCATCAAGGATGCCGGCGTGTCGTGCAGCGCCGATTCGTGCAGCAAGGCGACTTTGAAAGAGGCGCCGCAGTTCAATGCGGACTTCGTGCCGAATGTCGGCTCCAATGCGGCCGTGGTGCGCGGCGCGGCTACCGCAGCGCGTGCCGGCGGTGCTGCGCCGTCGCCACAGGCGGCGATGCAGAACGCAGCCGCCGAGCTACAGGCGCTGCAAGCAAAGGCGGAGGCGCAGCCTGCGCACGCTGCCGCCGCCGCACCGCCTTCGCCAAAGCAGTCGCCCAAGCCGGCGGCCAAACCCGAAGGCGCCGACAAGGTCAGCGGCTTCGAAATGCAAACACTCAGCAATCTGACGCCGGTGCAGAAGACCGTCGGCTCGCTGGCCCTGCTGGCGCTGGCCGCTGCGCTGGTCGGTGTCGGCTACGTCGGTCGTCGCAACAAACTCCGTAAATTGAAGGGCTTTATATGATCGGCAAATCCATCGTTGCACTGGCTGCTGTCCTGCCGCTGGCAGGCCATGCTGAAACCGTGGAAAGCGTAGAGAAGGTGGAAGTGCGCGGTCACTACGACAACGGCGTCGGCACCTCCGGCGCCGCCAGCCAGGGCGCGGTAACGGCGGACTTGATCGCCAATCGCCCGGCGCTGCGTCCCGGCGAGTTGCTGGAGTTCGTGCCCGGCGTGATCGTGACGCAGCACAGTGGCGACGGCAAGGCCAATCAATACTTCCTGCGCGGTTTCAACCTCGATCACGGCACCGATTTCGCCACCTTTGTCGACGGCATGCCGGTCAATATGCGCACCCACGCGCACGGCCAAGGCTACACGGACCTGAACTTCCTGATCCCGGAGCTGGTGGACCGCATCAATTACAAGAAAGGCCCGTACTATGCCGACGAAGGCGACTTCGCCTCCGCCGGCGCGGCGCGCATGACGCTGGCGAACAAGCTGGCCGACACCACCGCCAGCGTCACGCTGGGCGAGAACCGCTACTACCGCTCCGTGCTCACCGGCTCCACGCCGCTGGGCGCCGGCAACCTGGTGTACGGCGCGGAGCTGGGCCACAACGACGGACCGTGGGTGGTGCCGGAAGCCTTCCATAAAAGCCTGGGTGTGCTGCGTTATGCGCAAGGCGCCAGCGACGACCAGTTCAGCCTGACCGGCATGTTCTACAAGGGCGCGTGGCGCGCCAGCAGCCAGATCCCGCTGCGTGCGGTGCAGGCCGGCGAGCTCGATCCCTTTGGCACCATCGATGCGAGCGATGCGGGACGGACTTCGCGTTACAGCCTGTCCGCCGCCATGCGCAAGCGCAGCAGCGATACGCTGTTGCAGGCCAACGCCTACCTGGTGCAATCGAGTTTGACGCTGTTTAACGACTTCACCTACTTCCTCGACGATCCCGTCAACGGCGATCAATCGCGCCAGACCGAGAAGCGCCGCATGGGCGGCTTCGATGTGGGACAGACGTGGTTCAGCCATTGGGGCGGGCTGGATGTCAGCAACAAGGTTGGTGTGCAGGGCCGCTATGACTATCTGTCTCCGCTGTCGCTGACCGCCACGCGCAACCAGCAGCCGCTGCGCACCATCTCGGAATCGACGGTGAAGGAGGGCAGTCTCGCTGCATATCTGGAGAACACGGTGCAGTGGCAGGAATGGCTGCGCACCATCACGGGCCTGCGCTACGACCGCTATCGCTTCGACGTGAGTAGCAATATCGCCGAGAACTCGGGCAAGGTCAGTGCCGGCACCACCTCGCCGAAACTCTCGGTGGTGCTGGGGCCTTGGGCCAAGACCGAATTCTTCGTCAACTACGGCGAAGGCTTCCACAGCAACGACGCGCGCGGCACCACCGTGCACCTGACGCCGAAAGAGCTGGAACCCATCGATCCGGTGACGCCGCTGGTGAAGACGCGCGGCGCGGAGATTGGTGCGCGCACCGAGTTCCTGCCAGGTTTGCAAAGTTCGCTGGCGGTGTGGAAGCTGCGCTCGCAGTCCGAGCTGGTGTTCTCCGGTGACGCCGGCGACACCTCGGCCAGCCGTGGCAGCTACCGTTCGGGCATCGAGTGGAATAACCACTACATCGCCAATTCGTGGCTGCTGTTCGATCTGGACCTGGCGTATTCGCGCGGTCACTACACCGAGCATGACGAGGCGGGCGATTACATTCCGGGGGCGATCGGCAAGGTGGCGTCGTTCGGCGCGACGGTGATGGATCTCGGCCCGTGGTCGGGGGCGTTCCAGATGCGTTTCTTCGGTCCGCGTCCGCTGATCGAGGATAACAGCGTGCGTTCGGCCAGCACGGCGATTGCGTATGCGCGCGTGGGCTACAAATTCAATCGCCGCTGGTCGATGCAGCTGGATGCGTTCAACCTGTTCGACCGCAAGGTCAGCGACATCGACTACTACTACGCCTCGCGCCTGCCGGGCGAGCCGGCGGAAGGCGTGGACGACATCCACTACCATCCGGCGGAGCGCCGCAGTTTCCGTGTGACGGTGAAGGCGGTGTTCTAACGGACGAACATCCAGACGGTCAGCACGGCGCCGACCGTCACCACGAAACCGCGCATGATCTTCTCGGGCAGGCGGTGCACCAGCCAGCCGCCGCACAAGCCGCCGGCGATACCGCCTGCGCACAGCGCCAGCGCGGCGGGCCAGCTGATTAGGTCTGAGGTGGCGAAGATCAGGGTGGCGGCGGCGTTCATGGCCATCGCCAGCACGTTCTTGGTGGCGGTGGCGATGCGCACCTGTTGGCCGGCGATGGTCAGCGCGGCCAGCATCAGGAAGCCGATGCCGCCGCCGAAGTAGCCGCCGTAGATGGCGATGCAGGTTTGCGCCAGCACCAGCACCCAAGTCGGCATGCTGCTGGCCGTGTGCAGCGGCTTGCGGCGGAAGCTGCCCCACGCGAACACGCTGGTGGCGAACAGCACCAGCCATGGCACCAGTTTTTCGAAGAACGATGCGGGCGTGTGCAGCAGGAGCAGCGCGCCGGCGATGCCGCCCGCGAGGCTGACGAGGAACAGGTTGCGGAAGCTGAGCGCGCCGACATCGCCGGCCAGATTGCGGCCGGCGTAGGCGGTGGTGGTCTGGCTGGGGAACATGGCGATGGTGGAGGTCATGTTGGCGGCCAGTGGATTGAGGCCGGCCAGCAGCAGGGCGGGGAAGGTGATGAACGAGCCGCCTCCGGCCAGCGCGTTCTGGACGCCGGCAAACAGGCCGGCTGCGGCGATCATCAGGACGGTGTGCGGTTCAAGGGACATGAGGTATGGTGCGACGTGAGGGCGAGCCTGATGCTACCATGCCCACATGACGACGACCTATCAACTCCTTTACTGGCCCGGCCTGCAAGGCCGTGGTGAATTCGTCCGGCTGGCGCTGGAGGAAGCCGGCGTGCCGTATGAAGATCTGGCCAAACAGAAAAGCGGCATGCCGAAAATCGAGGCCAGCCTGGATGGCGGCGAGGTTGACCATCCATCGTTTGCACCGCCGGTGCTGCGGGCGGGTGATTTGCTGATCGGGCAAACGGCCAATATCCTGATGTACCTCGGCGCGAAGCACGGTCTGGCGCCGCGTGCGGAAGCCGGGCGCTTGTGGGCCAACCAGCTGCAACTGACCATCGCCGATATCGTCAACGAAGCGCATGACACGCACCATCCGATTTCCACCAACAAGTACTACGAAGACCAAAAAAAGGAAGCCAAGGCGCGCTCCAGGGATTTTCGCGAGCACCGCATTCCGAAGTTCCTCGATTATTTTGAAGGCGTCGTGCAGCGCAATCCAGGGCGTGGCGGCTATGCGGTGGGTTCGCGGTTGACGTATGTGGACCTGTCTTTGTTCCAGCTGATAGAAGGGCTGCGCTACGCCTTCCCTAAGACGATGGCGCGGCTGGAGCCTGCCTATCCCGGCCTGATCGCCCTGCGCAACAAAGTGGCCGCCCGCCCCAACATCGCCGCCTACCTCAACTCCAAACGCCGCATTCCCTTCAACGAAACCGGCATCTTCCGCCGCTATCCAGAGCTGGATAAATAATCACGCCGCTTTGAAGAGGAAATCGACTTTGATTTCCTTGTAGGGAAAGCTGATGTGGCCTCCCTCCTTGCGGTCGACCAAGCCAGCAACCAGCAGTGCTTCAACGTCGTTGTAAACGGTATTGAAATCAATACCGAGCAGGCTGGCCAGGTCCTTTACTTTCAATGGGCCTGTTCTGCAAAGATGCTTCAGAATCTCCCAGCGCTCCGCATTCATCACTTGCCACAACAATTCCGGCGTAGTGAATGTGAAGACAGCGGACTGCGCAGGCAATCCCGATTCGAGCGTTCTGATCGTATCCTCAAAAGCTTCTTCGATTGAGCGAATTTCAAATCTGATGGTTTTCATTGTTCCACCTCGCGATATCTGTCCGAAAATCATCAAGCAGCTGGCGCAGTGAGCTGAAGTGATATGGACTTTGTGTCTCGCCATAATGGCGATGGTCCCCTTTTCTTGCCTCGTTGTCATAGCGTAGTACGCAGCTGCTGTTCACAACATACGCCAGCCGATATTTGTACCTGTGAGTGGAGCCAATAACAGCTTGTGGCAGCTCCCAGACTACGGTTTCGGTAAAGACATTCGGCGCGTGCTCCATACGCTTATGAATGAGGGATTTCGCCTTTTGGTTTTTCATATTGGCGCTGCAGCTCGGTGTTGTCAATTGAGCTCAACACTAGAGCGGCAGCGGCAAGGCTGATTGAATCTCGATCAAGTCTGCTGGAATTAGCCAGGCGTTTGTGACGTCAGCCGTGGCTCAGGCTGCGGTCGTGACCGGGTAGCCGGCGTCGGCGATGGCAGATTGCAGTGGCGCCAGCGGCGTAGCGCTGTCGATTTTGACGGACTTGGTGGCCAGGTCGACTTCTACTTTGGCTGCCGCGTCCACCGCTTGCACCGCCTTGGTCACCGCACCGACACAGTGGCCGCAGCTCATGTTTTCTACTTGAAGCTGATACATTCCGCACTCCTAAAACAGTTTCGATGCCTGCACTGTATTCCTTCCTACTATGGGAAGGTCAAATCTTTTCGCCGGCAGCGGCGACCGAAGGGGGGATTCTTTGTCGCCATATTCTTGAATATGTGCCAGTAGAGTCTGGTATCGTGACCGCGTGCCATGGTGACTTCGCCATCTCCACTAAACCTAATTTGCAGAGTTTCCGATGTCTTATCAATTGCTGTACGTCGCCTTACCGAATCTCGTATTGGGAATGGGGCTGGGTGTCGCGGGCGGATTGCTAGGCATCGGTGGTGGTCTGATCGCAATTCCCATTCTTGCCCACTTCTACGGGATGGATCAGCAGCTTGCGCAGGGAACGGCTTTGGTGATGATTGCGCCAAACGTTCTGATCGGGTTTATCCGATATCGCCAGAAGAACAATATCGAATTGAGGTCGATCGCGCCCATGGCCCTGGCGTCAATACTGGCAACTTACGTCGCCGCGAAATGTGCCACCGGTCTGAACGCGCGCCATCTTCAAATTGGCTTCGCATTGTTTCTGCTTGTCTTGGCGCTGTATTTTGGCTGGAGCCTTAAACGCGCATCCCCTCAGGTGGATGCATCTGCCGGCCTTGGCCAAAGCAAGGTCGCGTCAGATAGAGTCATGCCGCTGATCGGGATTGCCAGTGGCATCATGTCTGGACTGTTCACGGTAGGCGGTGGCCTGGTCGTTGTGCCTGCGCTGGTCACGATGTACCGCATGAGCCAAACGCGCGCACAAGGGATCGCTCTTGCATTGGTTGTTCCCGGAGCGCTAGTTGCCCTGTTCACCTATGCTGGCGCCGGCCATGTGGACTGGAATACCGGCATACCGCTCGCGCTTGGCGGTATTGTCAGCGTTTCCTGGGGCGTGACTCTCGCACATCAGTTTGCCCCGACTAAGCTGCGGCTTATTTTTTGCTCGGTGCTGGTTGCAACCTCGCTGGCTATGCTGTTCTAATGGTTGAAATCAATCTTCAGGCGGATCATCCAGCCGTGCCAGGTCCAGGCTGACCAGCGCCCAGATGCCGCCCGCGTAGTCGGGCTCTTGGGCGAGGTTTTCCACTTCCGATGCTTTCAGTTCGAAGGCCTTGCCTTGTTCGATCAGTTGGCCCAGGTGGCCGTAGATGGCCTTGGTGGCGTTGCTCATGGCGCGGTCCACCGTCTCGCCGGTGGTGACGCAGCCGGGGATGTCCGGTACCGTGACGCCGTATTTCTTGGCGCCTGCCGTCTTCTGGATCAGGATAGGGATGTCCATGATGTCTTACCTCAGCGATAGCGCGAAAGACGGGCAAAATCAATGACTTGGGTGTTTAGTGTTATACAGGTCGCTGCTGGTTTCAAGCACTATTTTGATGGATTTCAAGCTGGTTTGCCTCATTCATAACAGGTGTTGCCGCCTGAAATGACCTGCACGGGCGCCACGCTCTATGACGGTATGTAGCCAGCGAGCGCGGCTTGGCGCCAATGACGTTGTTGCCACAGTCCGACAGCAACAAAAAAACAGCCCCGCCGGCATTGCTGCGGGCGGGGCTGAGAACGGTATAAACGGTTTAGCTGATTGCTGTGCTCTTTACAGCACTTCGCTGGCGTGGTCGGCCAGGCGCGAGCGTTCGCCGCGCGCCAGGGTGACGTGGCCGCTGTGCGACCAGCCCTTGAAGCGGTCCACCACATAGGTCAGGCCGCTCGAACCTTCGGTCAGGTACGGCGTGTCGATCTGAGCGATGTTGCCCAGGCAGATGATCTTGGTGCCAGGACCGGCGCGCGTGACCAAGGTCTTGACCTGCTTCGGCGTCAAGTTCTGCGCTTCGTCGATGATCAGGAACTTGTTGACGAAGGTACGGCCGCGCATGAAGTTGAGCGACTTGATCTTGATGCGCGAACGGATCAGATCCTGCGTGGCCGCGCGGCCCCACTCGCCGCCATCCGAATCGGACTTGTTGAGCACTTCGAGGTTGTCGTCGAATGCGCCCATCCATGGCGACATCTTCTCTTCCTCGGTGCCCGGCAGGAAACCGATGTCTTCACCGACCGGCACCGTCACGCGGGTGACGATGATTTCGTTGTAGAGCTTGGTTTCCAGCACTTGCGCCAGACCGGCCGCCAGGGCCAGCAGGGTTTTACCGGTGCCGGCCTGGCCGAGCAGGGTGACGAAGTCGCATTCCGGATTCATCAACAGGTTCAAGGCGAAGTTCTGCTCGCGGTTGCGGGCGGTGACACCCCACACATTGTTCTTGTTGTGGCTGAAGTCGCGCAGGGTTTGCAGCACGGCGGTCTTGCCGTTGATCTGCTTGACCTGGCCGTAGAACGGCGCTTCGCCATTCTTCGGCTCCAGGAACACGAACTGGTTCACCAGCATAGACGGCACGAACGGGCCGGTGACGCGGTAGAACGTCGCGCTCTGGCCGTTTTTATTTTCCTGCCACGATTCCAGGTCCTTGCCGTGCTTGTTCCAGAAATCGTCCGGCAGCTGGAGGATGCCCGAGTACAGCAGGTCGGTATCTTCCATCACGTGGTCGTTGAAGTAGTCCTCGGCCGGCAGGCCCAGCGCGCGCGCCTTGATGCGCATGTTGATGTCTTTCGACACCAGCACGATGGCGCGGCCTTCCTGCTCCGATTCCAGCGAACGCACCACCGACAGGATCTGGTTGTCGGCCTTGCCCGAAGGCAGGCCCACCGGCAGCTCGGCCGTCTGCAAACGCGTCTGGAAGTACAGGCGGCCCTTGGCGTCCTTGTTGCCCAGCTTGGACAGCGGGATGCCGTTCTCGATGGCGTCGTCGTCGGTGTTGGAGACCAGGGCATCCAAGGTGCGCGAGACCTGGCGGGCGTTGCGCGCCACCTCGGTCATGCCCTTCTTGTGGTTGTCCAGTTCTTCCAGCGTCATCATCGGCAGGTAGACGTCATGCTCTTCGAAACGGAACAGCGACGATGGATCGTGCATCAGCACGTTGGTGTCGAGCACGAACATCTTGGTGGTGCCGGTGCGGTCGGCCTGGCGGCTGGTGGACGACTTGATCGCCACCTCGTTGGCCTTGTGCTTGGCCGGATGCGGCGCCTCGGCCGTGATCGGCGTGACCTTGTTGCGCGGCGAGGACTTGCCTTTGGCCTCGACCGTTTCGGCGGCGGCTTTCAGGACCGCCGGGGCAGCCTTGAGTACGGCCGCGACGGCCTTGGATTTGCCGGTGGCTTGAACCGGCGCTGCAGGTGCTACGGCTGCTACAGGCGTCTTGGCGACGGCCGGTTTTTTTGCTGTCGGTACTGCTTTAACGGTTGCCGCCTTCTTCGGCGCAGGTGCAGGCTCGGGCGCGATATCGGCGACCGCCGCGAGGGCGGTGGCCGGACGTGGACCGGTGGCCTTGGGATAATCTTTTGCCAGCAGTATAGTCGCTGGCTTACTAGGTAATTTTGGCAGTGGCATCAGGATCTCAATCGAAAGATATCTGGAGGAATCCGCCCATAGGGAAACGCCCCGATGGGGTGGATGCTGGGTAAAAGGGAATATAAGACTGCCGACGGGCGCTCGTCATGCCCGGTGAAAGTACCGCGTGGTGGCCGGGTGGCCACCATGTAGGGTGGGAGGAGTAACAGTGATGACTCAAAATGTAAGAATACGCTGGGTTCTGCTACGGTTGAGCAACCTGGACGCTGCAACGCGCATTCCGAAAACTAAGCCTGACGCGCTACAAATTCCAGCACTTCATCGACGTGACCCGCTACCTTCACGCCTCTCCATTCTTTCACTAATTGACCATCAGCGTCAATCACAAACGTACTGCGCTCAACGCCGCGTACAGTCTTACCGTACATTTGCTTCATCTTCATGACATTGAACTGCTGGCAGACCGCCTCGTCCGGGTCGGAAATCAGCTCGAACGGCAGGCCCAGCTTGGTCTTGAAGCCTTCGTGCGAGCGCAGCGAGTCGCGGCTGATGCCGTAGACTTCGGCGCCGGCGGCGGCAAACTTGTCATGCAGGTCGCGGAAGGCGATGTTTTCAGTGGTGCAGCCTGGGGTGTTGTCCTTGGGGTAGAAGAACAGCACGGTGTAACGCGCCGGGCGGCCGGACAGCTGGAAGGTCTGGCCGCTGGTCATCGGCGCGGAAAAATCGGTTACTACGTCAGCCACAGGCGTCTCCTGGAGGGTTTAACTGGCTCGGGCGGGGCCTTGTACGATCAACCGGCCCGAACGTCCCGGCAGCTCGCCCCAGGTGATGGGGCAAACCGGCAAAGGCAGGTGTTGAAGCTTTTGATGGTAGTCGGCCATGGACGCCAGTTGGTATCCCTGTGCTTGCCATCCTGCCAATAACTGCTCGAATATGGGGGCAAGTTTCTGCCCTTCAAGTTCTGCATGCAAAGTATAAACGTGGTCGCGCGTGGCGCCAGCCGTCAACTGCAGCAAAAAGGCGGCTATATTACCAGTTGTGATGGTCAAACCGTTAATTTCGCAGCCCAATAATTCGTCCAGCGTGGGCAGGGTGGTGGGCATCTGGATGTGCGACAGCAGCTTGCCGCCGTCGGACAGGCGGTGCGGGCCGTCGGCCGGATCGGCCAGCGTGCCGTCTTCCTTGAGCACGCAGCGGCCGTCCGAGGCGTAGGCGTAGCCGGCGCTGTCGTGCTCGGCGAAGGCGCCGTTGTTCATCTGCCAGCCGGCCGCGCCGTGGGTGCGCGGCGCCACGCCGAACACCTGGGTAAAGCGGGCGGCGGCCTTGCGCATCATGGCGGTCGCCCAGGCGGCGTCGCGCTTGGCGACGTTGTCCTGCCACAGCACGTGGTCCCAGGTGTGGATGCCGCATTCGAAGCCGGCGTCCTGCACCGCGCGCATTTCGGCGGCGCACTCGCGGCCGATGTCCGGGCCGGGCAGCAGCACGCCGTACATCAGCGTTTTCAGGCCGTAGTGTTCCACCACCGAGGTGCGCGATACCTTGCTGAAGAAGCCCGGACGCAGCGCGCGGCGCAGCGCCCAGCCGGTGTGGTCCTTCCCGAGCGAGAACAGGAAGGTGGCGCCGGCCTGGTGCGCCTTGAGCATGCGCACCAGATTGGGAACGCCTTCGCGGGTGCCGCGCCAGGTGTCGACGTCGATCTTCAGCACCATCAATGGTTTGTCCGTCACGGCTTAGTCCATCAGGGCTTGGGCGGCGGCGACCTGGCCACGGTAGGCGTCGAAGATTTTCTTCAGCGCGTCGGCCATGGTGGTGGACGGTTTCCAGTCCAGCTCTTCGCAGGTGTTGGTGATTTTCGGCACGCGGTTCTGCACGTCCTGATAGCCGGCGCCGTAGTAGGCGCCGGCGGTAGTGTCGACGATCTTGACCTGGGCCGCGCCGGCCGCGTATTCAGGATAGTCGTGCGCCAGTTCCAGCATCATGCCGGCCAGTTCGCGGATCGAATAATTGTTGACCGGGTTGCCGATGTTGTAGATCTTGCCGCTGGCCGCGCCGTCCTTGTTGGCGATGATCTTCATCAGCGCATCGATACCGTCGTCGATGTCGGTGAAGGCGCGCTTCTGCGAGCCGCCGTCCACCAGCGAGATGTTCTCGCCGCGCACGATGTGGCCGAAGAACTGCGTCACCACGCGCGAGGAACCTTCCTTCGGCGTGTGGATCGAATCGAGGCCGGCGCCGATCCAGTTGAACGGACGGAACAGCGTGAAGTTCAAGCCTTCCATGCCGTAGCCCCAGATCACGCGGTCCATCAGCTGCTTGGCGTTCGAATAAATCCAGCGCGGCTTGTTGATCGGGCCGCAGATCAGCTCCGAATTCTCCGGATCAAATTCCTCGTCATGGCACATGCCATACACTTCCGAAGTCGATGGGAACACCAGATGCTTGCCGTACTTGGCGGCCGAACGCACGATCGGCAGGTTGGCTTCGAAGTCCAGCTCGAACACGCGCAGCGGCGCGGTTACATAGGTGGATGGCGTCGCGATGGCGACCAGCGGCAGAATCACGTCGCACTTCTTGACGTGGTACTCCACCCATTCCTTGTTGATGGTGATGTCGCCTTCGAAGAAGTGCATGCGCGGGTGGGCGAGCAGGTCCGGGATGCGGTCGGTGCTCATGTCCATGCCGTACACGTGCCAGTCGGTGGTCTCCAGGATGCGCTTCGACAGGTGGTGGCCGATGAAGCCATTGACGCCAAGGATGAGGACTTTTTTCATTGTGTGTTTTCCGGTGATGTTAATGCGGCCGCAGCCAGGCGGGCTTGCAACTGTGCTGCGGTGATGGCGTGGCCGTCAGCCGTCAGCGATAAAATCGTCAGCATGCGGCCGTCGCCGCAGACGCCGAAAATGCCGTCGTCCACCACGGCCAAGCCGGGCGGCAGGCCGATGCCGACCAGGTTGGCCGCCAGGCGCGCGCGCTCGATCACGTAGCGCACGCCGCCGATATCGGTAAAGGCGCCCGGATAGGGCGGGGCCACCGCGCGGTGCAGATTGTAGACCTGCTGCGCCGGCTGGCTCCAGTCGACGCGGCCGTCTTCGGGCTTGCGGCCGCCGAAGTAGCCGCCCTGGCGCAGGTCGTTGTGCAGGCGCGGCGCCGTGCCGTCCAGCAGCGACGGCAGTACGCGCCACAGCGCCTGCTCGGCCGCCACCTGCACCTTGCCGAACACCTCGTGCGCGGTGTCGTCCGGCAGGATCGGCACTTCCATCTGCGTCACGATGGCGCCGGCGTCGGGCTTGACGGTCATCTCGTGCAGCGAGGCGCCGGTGACGGTGGCGCCGTGCAGCACCGCCCAGTTGACCGGCGCGCGGCCGCGGAATTCCGGCAGCAGCGAGCCGTGCATATTGTAGGCCGGCGCCACCGCCAGCAGCTCGGCCGGCAGCATGTGGCGGTAGTAGAAGCTGAACATCAGGTCCGGCTTTGCGGCCTGCACCTGCGCCAGCAGTTCCGGCGATCTGGCGTCGGCCGGCGTCAGGTAGGGAATGCCTTCGGCCTGGCACAGCGAGATCACCGATTCGAACCAGATGTTCTCGCCGGCGCTGTCTTCATGCGTGACCACCAGCGCGACGTCGACGCCGCCGGCCAGCAGGACCTTGAGGCAGCGCACGCCAACGTTGTGATAGGCGAACACCACCGCGCGCGGGCGCGCGTCCAGTGCGTTGTTGTGATCATTCATGCGGACGGCCCACCGTGCGTTTTTCCACCATGGCAGGCAGCTCGTCGGCTGCGTCAGGTTGGTGTTGCTGCAAAATCGTTTGCACCACGTAGCGCGGGCGGGCGCGCACCTGCTGGAAAATGCGGCCGACGTACTCGCCCAGCAGGCCGATGCCGAACAGGATGACGCCCATGAAGAAGAAGGAAATCGCAAACAGCGTGAACACGCCTTCCGCTTCGGCGCCGAGGAACAGGCGGCGTCCCAGCAGCGTCAGCACCAGAACGGCCGACACCAGCGACATCAGCATGCCCAGCATGGAATAGAACTGCAACGGCACCAGCGAGAAGCCGGTGACCAGGTCGAAGTTCAGGCGGATCAGGCTGTACAGCGAATACTTCGATTCGCCGGCCGCGCGTTCTTCATGCTCGACCACGATCTCGGTCGGGTTGCGGGCGAAGCGGTAGGCCAGCGCCGGCACGAAGGTGTTGACCTCGGCGCACTGGTTCATCAGGTCCACCACGTTGCGGCCGTAGGCGCGCAGCATATTGCCCTGGTCGGTGATCTTGATGTTGGTGATGCGTTCGCGCAGCCGATTCATGGCCTTGGAGGCGTAGGTGCGCCAGGCGCTGTCCTGGCGCTTGCGGCGGATCGAGCCGACGTAGTCGTAGCCTTCGCGCATCCTGGCCACCAGCTTGCCGATTTCTTCCGGCGGGTTTTGCAGGTCGGCGTCGAGTGTGATCATGATGTCGCCGCGCGACGCTTCAAAGCCGGCCAGGATCGCCATGTGCTGGCCATAGTTGCCGTTGAAAAGCACCACGCGCGTGACGTCGGGACGGGCGCGGAACTGTTCGGCCAGGATCGACACCGAGTTGTCGCGGCTGCCGTCGTTGACGAACACGATCTCGTATGAGGCACCGAGCTGGTCGAGCGCCGGATACAGGCGCGCGAACAGCGCGGCCAGGCCGGCCTGCTCGTTGTAGATCGGGATCACCACCGAGATTTCCGGCGCCGCGCCGGTGGCCGGCAGGTTCAGCATCGCGCTCATTTGATCAGGATCGCTTTCACGGCGGCCACCGCGCGCTCGACGTCGGCGAAGGTCATGGCGTAGAACATCGGCAGGGTGACGGTCAGGCGGCCGACTTTTTCGGCCACCGGGAACATGCCCTCCTTGAAGCCGCGCTCGCGGTACATGGTGAACAGATGGATCGGCGCGTAGTGGTAGCCGGTGCCGATGTTGAAGCGCTCCTGCATGGCGCGCATGAAATCGGCGCGGGTGCCGGGACCATGGTCGGGCAGGACGATCTGGAACAGGTGGTAGTTGCTGCTGTCGAAGGCCTGCAGCGGCAGCTGGGCGCCGGACTGCGCTTCGAAGTCGGGACCGAAGGCCTCGTAGTAGCGGCGTGCCAGCGCGCGGCGGTGCGCGGTGATGTTGTCGATGTTGGCGAACTGGCCCAGGCCGATGGCGGCCATGATGTCGCTCATATTGTATTTGCCGCCCAGGACGTCGACGTCGATGCCGTCCACGCCGCTGCGGGTCACGCCCTGCAGGCGGTACTTTTCGGCCAGCTTGGCTTCTTCCTGGTTGTTCAGCACCAGCGCGCCGCCTTCGCCGGTGGTGATGTTCTTGTTGGCCTGGAAGCTGAACGAGACGAAGTCGCCGAAGGCGCCGATGCGCCGGCCCTTCCATTCCGAGCCGAAGGCTTGGGCCGCATCTTCCACCACGCGCAGATTGTGCTTGTCGGCGATGGCGTACAGGCGGTCCATGTCGAGCGGCAGGCCGGACAGGTAGACCGGGATGATGGCGCGGGTGCGCGGCGTGATGGCCGCTTCCAGCTTGTCCAGGTCGAGGTTGCGGGTCAGCGGATCGATGTCGGCAAACACCGGCGTGGCGCCGACTTCGATGATGACGTTGGCGGTGGCCACCCACGACACCGGCGTGGTGATGACTTCATCGCCGGGACCGATGCCGGCGATGCGCAGCGCGATCTCCATGGTGCAGGTGCCGGAATTGAAGGTGCGCACCGGACGGCCGCCGAAATATTCCGACATCTGCGCCTCGAAGGCCGCCACCTTGGGGCCGCTGGTGATCCAGCCCGAGCGCAGCACCTCGCCGACGGCGGCGATCGTGGCTTCATCGATGGAAGGCTTGGAGAAAGGCAGGAAGGGCAGGTCGGACGACATGGATGAGTACTCGCTAGTGTTTTTTATAGGATATGTCAGGTCGCAATTCTAAAGCGTTCGTCAGGTACGCGCCAGCCATGCGACGCCGACCAGGATGACGAAGATGGCCAGCAGGCGTTGCATCGACAGCGCTTCGCCGAACAGGTACCAGGCGCCGAAGGCGGTGACGACGTAGCCCAGCGACAACATGGGATAGGCGATCGACACATCGACCCGCGACAGCGCGATGATCCACAGCACCACCGACAGCACATAGCAGGCCAGCCCGCCAATAATGGGCAGCTGCGTGCCGACGCGCCAGGCGACGCTGAACAGATTGTTCAAGGTCAGGTGGATTTCACCGACGTTGCGGGCGCCGGCCTTGAGCAGCAATTGCGCCACCGCGTTGAGCAGCACGCCGGTGACGATGAAGAGAAAAGTGGCTAGATTCATGGTTTGGTCTGGTTCATTGCAGATTTGTTCATTACAGATTGGTAATGACGATGCGGCGCGGGTCTTGCGACAGCACGTGCACCGACAGGCCGCGGGCTTTGAGTACTTCGTAGGTCTGGTCGCCGACGATGGCCACCGCCTTGGTCTGCTGCGCCGTCAGATAGGCCCATTGCTCGACGAAGCCCTGGAACGGCAGCGACTTCTCCGGTTCCTGGCGCAGGCCGAAGGTGAATTCGTCCCAGTATTCGACCAGGGTGACTTCGCGGTTCAGGTAGTAGGTCATCGATTGCTCGTACGTGAAGACCGAATAGATGCGCGTGTCGGGTTTAAGGTGGGGCAAGATCTTTTGCACCACCGTCTTGCCGGAACGCATATCGCCGTAGGGCTCGAAACCGGCCAGGATGATTTGCACCGCGAGGAAGCCGGCCACCGCCAGCGACAGCACGCTGAGGTCGCGGCGCAGGTAGCGCGCATGCAGGATGGCCAGCGCGCCGCCGGCCGCGGCCACGATGGCGGCCGTCAGCACCCACGGCTGGAACGCTTCCAGCAGCGCCCGTTCTTCGGGATGGCTGACCGCCGTCTCGATCATGTGCGGCAGCGCGGCCATGCCGGCCACGCCCACCAGGATCAGCACGCCGGCGGCCAGCATGCGTTGCATGCGCGAAGCGTTTTCCAGGTGCACGGCGATCAGGATCGCCAGCGCCGGGAACACCGGCACAATATAGCCGGGCAGCTTGGAGCTGGAGACGCTGAAGAACAAGGTGATGAATACGGCCCAGGTCAGCAGCAGCAGGCGGGGCTGGAACACGCCCGGCGCGCGGCGCGCCCCGCGCCACAGCGCCTGCGGCAACACGCCCAGCCACGGCAGCACGCCGGGCGCCAGCAGCACCAGGAAGTAGTACCAGGCGCCTTCGCGGTGGTGGGTCTTGAGGACGAAGCGTTCCCAGTGTTCGTGGATAAAGAAGAAGTAGGGCTGCTCCGGGTTTTTCAGCGCCACCAGCACGAACCACGGCGCGGCGATGGCGAACAGCAGCAGCAGTCCTTTGCCCAGGTGCAGGCGCTGCCAGATGCCGAGGTCGCGCGCCAGCAGGCTGTACAACACCAGCACCGCGCCCGGCAGCACCACGCCGATCAGGCCCTTGGCCAGCACCGCCAGCGCCATGCCGGCCCAGCACAGCAGCATCCAGTTGCGCCGTGCGCTCGCGCTGGCGTCGTCGCGCTGGGCGATCAGCAGCGCGCCCAGCGCCATGGTTATCATGCCCGACAGGCCCATGTCGAGCGAATTGACCTGGCCCGAGGCCACCCAGAACAGGCTGGAACCGAGCACCAGCGCGGCGTAAAAGCCGGCGCGCGCGCCGAACACGCGGTGCGCGGCATAGCCGGTGAACAGCACGCCGCCCAGGCCGCACAGGCCGGTCCACAGGCGCGCCTGCCATTCGCCCAGGCCGAAGGCGCCGAAGGACAGGGCGTTCATCCAGGTTTGCAGCGGCGGTTTTTCGAAGTATTTGATGCCGTTCAGGCGGGTGGTGATCCAGTCGCCGCTGATCCACATCTCGCGCGCCATTTCGGCGTAGCGGCCTTCATCGGGCGGCACCAGGCTGCGCAGGTCCAGCACGTACAGCCAGACCAAGGCGAACAGCGCCCCCAGCGACCACAGGAATCGCTTCGAATTGTACAAATCGTTCATCAGGCGCTTTTTTGGGCTTTTATTGTGCTTCGCTGGCGTCGATCACCAGGGCCAGGGTGACCTTGCGGCCTTCTCCCATCAGGATGTTGTAAGTGCGGCAGGCGGCCTGGCTGTCCATGCATTCGACGCCGATGCGGCGCATCGTCAGCGCGGCGGTCAGGCGTGGGTGGATGAAGCGCTGGCGCGCGCCGGTGCCGAGGATGACCACGTCCGGGTCGTCCTGGCCGATCAGCGCGAAATGCTCTGCGGTAATAGATTCAAAGGTCGGCGCATTCCATGCGCGCGGCGGCGATTCGGGCAGCACGATCAGGCTGTAGTTGTAGCGCTCGGCGTTGATTTCGACGCCGGTTTCATCGTAGCCGGTGACGGTCTGGTATTTTTGGGTATCGCTTTGGTGGAGCTTCATAGTTGAAATCGCGGATTTTAGACAGCATTAGAAGCATCATTGTAGCGTTTTAAGGATGAAAGGTTGATTAAATCAGGGCCTTTCGGCAGAATGGTTCTTTTCGCATTGCAGCACGGGCCGGCGCCGGCGGTTTTGGCAGGTCAGGGAAGTTTGCCTTACATAAACAGGATTTTATTTTGCGACCGATTCAAAAATCGAACAAACTGGCGGAAGTCTGCTACGAGATCCGCGGCCCGGTACCTGAAAAAGCCCGGCAAATGGAGGAAGAAGGCCACAAGATCACCAAGCTCAACATCGGTAATCTGGCCGTCTTCGGCTTCGATCCGCCGGACGAGATCGTCCATGATATGAAGGTCAACCTGTCCAATGCGGCCGGCTATACCGATTCCAAGGGCATGTTCGCGCCGCGCAAGGCGGTGATGCATTACACCCAGGGCAAGAATATCCGTGGCGTGACCATCGACGATATCTACCTCGGCAACGGCGCGTCCGAGCTGATCGTGATGTCGATGAACGCGCTGCTCAACAACGGCGACGAGGTGCTGGTGCCGGCGCCCGACTATCCGCTGTGGACCGCCGCCGTGTCGCTGTCGGGCGGCAAGCCGGTGCACTACATCTGCGACGAGCAGCAGGAGTGGTTCCCGGACATCGAGGACATGCGCCGCAAGATCACGCCGAACACGCGCGCGATCGTGGTCATCAATCCTAACAATCCGACCGGCGCGCTGTATCCGGTCGAGCTGCTGCTGCAGATCATCGAACTGGCGCGCGAGCATGACCTGATCATCTACGCCGATGAAATCTACGACAAGGTGCTGTACGACGAGGCCCAGCACGTGTCGATCGCCTCGCTGGCGGACGACCTGCTGTTCGTGACCTTCAACGGCCTGTCGAAAAATTACCGCGCCTGCGGCTACCGTTCCGGCTGGATGGTGGTCTCGGGCGAGAAATCGCACGCCAAAGACTACATCGAGGGCCTCAACATGCTGGCCTCGATGCGCTTGTGCGCCAACGCACCGGGGCAGTTTGCGATCCAGACCGCGCTCGGCGGCTACCAGTCCATCGACGACCTGGTGGGCCCGGGCGGGCGCCTGTTGAAGCAACGCGATCTGGCTTACAAGTTGTTGACCGAGATACCGGGCGTCACTTGCGTCAAGCCGAAAGCGGCGCTGTACATGTTCCCGCGCCTCGATCCGAAGATCTATCCGATCGCGGACGACCAGCAGTTCGCCTACGAGCTGCTGGCCGAAACCAAAGTGCTGATCGTCCAGGGCAGCGGCTTCAACTGGATTGCGCCGGATCACTTCCGCGTCGTGTTCCTGCCGAACTCGGACGATATGGTGGACGCTTTCGGCCGCATGGCCAAATTCATGGAAAGCTACCGCAAGCGCCACGGCGCCAGCTTCTAAGTCAGATCTCTGGAAATAAATATGAAACCAATCAAAGTAGGCCTGTTAGGCGTCGGCAATGTCGGCGGTGGAACGTTCGATGTACTGGAACGCAACCAGGAAGAAATCCGCCGCCGTGCCGGTCGCGGCATCGAAGTGGTGGCCGTCTCGGCGCGCAACCTGGAGCGCGCGCAGCAGCGCACCGGCGGCAAGGTCAAGGTGGTGGCCAGCCCGTTCGACATCGTCAACGATCCTGAAATCGACATCGTCGTCGAGCTGATCGGCGGCTACGAGCAGGCGCGCGAGCTGGTGTTGCAAGCCATCGCCAACGGCAAGCACGTGGTCACCGCCAACAAGGCGCTGCTGGCCGTGCACGGCAATGAAATCTTCGCGGCGGCGCACGCCAAGGGCGTGATGGTGGCGTTCGAAGCGGCGGTGGCCGGCGGCATCCCGATCATCAAGGCGCTGCGCGAAGGCCTGACCGCCAACCGCATCGAGTGGCTGGCCGGCATCATCAACGGCACCACCAACTTCATCCTGTCCGAGATGCGTGACAAGGGCCTGGACTTCGGCACCGTGCTGAAACAGGCGCAGGAACTGGGCTACGCGGAAGCCGACCCGACCTTCGACATCGAAGGCGTGGACGCGGCGCACAAGGCCACCATCATGTCGGCCATCGCCTTCGGCATTCCGGTGCAGTTCGACAAGGCGCACGTGGAAGGCATTTCCAAGCTGAACGCGGTGGACATCAAGTACGCCGAGCAGCTGGGCTACCGCATCAAGCTGCTGGGCATCGCCAAGCGCGCCACGGTCAACGGCAAGGAAGGCGTGGAGCTGCGCGTGCACCCGACCCTGATCCCGTCCAAGCGCCTGATCGCCAATGTGGAAGGGGCGATGAACGCGGTGCTGGTGCAGGGCGACGCCGTCGGCGCCACGCTGTACTACGGCAAGGGCGCCGGCTCGGAGCCGACCGCCTCGGCCGTGATCGCCGACCTGGTCGACATCACGCGCCTGGCCACGGCCGATCCGGGCCACCGCGTGCCGCACCTGGCGTTCCAGCCCAACGCGATGAGCAACATCGAGATTCTGCCGATGTCGGAAATCACCACCAGCTACTACCTGCGCATGAACGTCAGCGACCAGCCGGGCGTGCTGGCCGATCTGACGCGCATCCTGGCCGACGCCGGCATTTCGATCGACGCCATGCTGCAGAAGGAGCCGGCCGAAGGCGAGACCCGCACCGACATCATCTTCCTGACGCACCAGACGCAGGAGAAGAACGTCACCGCCGCCATCGCCAAGATGGAAGGCCTGTCGACGGTGTGCGGCAGCGTCACCAAGATCCGTCTGGAAAACCTGAGCTAGACGAAAAAAAGCCGGGCTGTGTCTACGCACACGGCCCGGTTGAAAAGAGATACGGGCAGCACTCCAATGTGCCCGGTACTGCGGTACTAGCTTGCTACGGTACTGCTTACTTCGTTGCGACGGTCAGTTCGCTCTTCACTTCCTTCACACCCGGCACAGCCGATGCCACCTGGATCGCCTTGGTGCCGACTTCGGTGCTGGCGACCGCGCCGCTCAGCGTCACGACGCCGTCAGCAGTGGTCACGCCGATTTGTTTCTGATCGGCCAGCGATGCCTTGATCTTGCTGGTGATCGCCTCGTCATTGGTCGCGGTGCCGGTTTTGGCTGCGCCGGCCAGTGCGCCTTCCTGCTGTGCGTAAGCGCCGGTTGCGGCGGCGGCGGTCAGGGCGGTGGCTACCATCAGGCGGGCGATCAGTTTCGTGGTCATCATGATTTGCTTCCTTTATCGAGTTTGAGGATAAAACGTCAGTGACGTTGTCCTATCCTTTGCAAGCCCTGTGCCAGCTATGAATTTCCTTTTAAATCAATGACTTACTAAATATTTTCTAATGGGAAACCATAGAATTTGTCGGGGAATGGCGACAACCACCTGCCTCCCCAGGCCAAGTCATTGATTTTTAAGGGGATCTTCCTGTCGCTCGATGGCGACATCGCCCCGGAACAAGCTGGCGTCCAGCTCGTGCTTTTGCAGCAGGCGATAGAATTCCGTACGGTTGCGTTCGGCCAGGCGGGCGGCGTCGGCCACGTTGCCATCCGTGAGTTTCAGTAGCTGTACCAAGTAATTGCGCTCGAAACGCTGGCGCGCCTCGGTGTAGCTGAGCACCTCCAGCGAGGGCACGCGCAGCGCCCGTTGTACCAGCGACAAGGGCACCAGCGGCGCCGTCGCCAGCGCGCAGACGTGCTCGATGACGTTGTACAACTGGCGCACATTGCCGGGCCAGGCCGAGGTGGTCAGCGCCTCCAGCGCATCGGGCGCGAAGCCGCGCACAGTCTTGCCGTACTTGGCCGCCAGCGCGTGCAGGAACTGGGTGGCCATGGGCGCGATGTCCTCG
Organism: Duganella paludis; assembly: GCF_054461335.1. Classification (NCBI taxonomy): domain Bacteria; kingdom Pseudomonadati; phylum Pseudomonadota; class Betaproteobacteria; order Burkholderiales; family Oxalobacteraceae; genus Duganella; species Duganella paludis. The sequence goes on along the minus strand of NZ_CM136922.1, from coordinate 1,169,257 downwards.
CGCCGCTGCGCCAGCGGCGGCAGGGTCAGCGTGATGACGTTCAGGCGGTAATACAAATCCTCGCGGAACTGGCCTTCCAGCATGGCGGCATCGAGGTCGCGGTGGGTGGCCGACAGGACGCGCACGTCCACCGGCCGCGCCACGTCCGAGCCGAGTTGGCGCACCACGCGCTCCTGCAGCACGCGCAGCAGTTTGACCTGCAGCAGCAGCGGCATGTCGCCGATCTCGTCGAGGAACAGGGTGCCGCCGTCGGCCGCCTGCAGCAGGCCTTCGCGCGCGGCCACCGCGCCGGTGTAGGCGCCCTTGACGTGGCCGAACAGTTCCGACTCCAGCAGCGCTTCCGGAATCGCGCCGCAGTTGACGGCGATGAAGGGCGCCTCGGCGCGGCGGCTGGCGCGGTGGATGGCCTGCGCCAGCAATTCCTTGCCGGTGCCGCTTTCGCCGCGGATCAGGATGCTGGCGTCGGAGGCCGCCACCAGGCGCGCTTCGGCCAGCAGCTCGTCCATGCACTGGCTGCGGCTGATGATGGCGGAGCGCCAGTCCTGGTCGCCTTCGTCGGCGCGCGCGGCCGGCGCGGCCAGACTCAGGGCCTGAGCGATGCGTTCCAGCAGGGCCTTGGCCTCGAACGGCTTGGTCAGGTAGGCGTAGGCGCCCAGCGTGGTGGCTTCCACCGCGTCCGGGATGGTGCCGTGCGCGGTCAGCAGGATCACCGGCAGCGCCGGGTAGCTGCGGCGGATTTCCTGGAACAGCCACATGCCGTCGCGCTCGGGCAGGCGGATGTCGCTGATCACCAGACGTGGCAGCTCCATCGACAGCCGCGTGAGCGCGGCCTCGGCGCTGCCGACGGCGGTGACGCGGTAGCCGTTGGCGGTCAGCCGCATGGACAGCAGGCGCAGCAGGTCGTCATCATCGTCCACCAGCAGCAGGTGGGCGCCCTGGCCTTGTGGCGTGGTTGGCGTGCTCATTTGTTCACCTGTGGTCCGGACGCCGGGCGGACCGGCAGGGTGCGCTCGATGGCTTTCAGGCCTTCGAGCATCTCGTTCAGTTGTTCGATGCGGCGCTGGCTGTCCTTCTGTTGCACGGCCAGGCGGTCGGCGTGGTCGTACAGGCGGCGCATTTCCGCGCACTGGCTCGACAGCAGCTGCGCGAGCGGCCGGAACGGCGCGGCCTCGACCTCGGCCGAGGTGCCGACGCTGTCGAGCAGGGCTTGCGCGCGCGCCAGGTCGCCGCCGCCGCGCGTGAGCATCAGCGCCATGCCCATCTGCAGCGCCACGCGCGGGCTGCGCTGCTGCAGGCCGAGGCCGCTGAGTTCCTTGAGCAGCTCGCCCTGGCTCATGCGCCGCAGCGCCTGGTGATAGCCGAGCAGGGGGCCGACTTCGTCGGGCGGCGGCGGTGGCGGCGCCTGCACCTCCACCACGGGCGGCGGCGGTGGCGCCGGCGCCGTCGCCGGCCCGTCCGGGATCGGCGAGTTCAGGGTGCAGGCGGCCAGCGACAGGCAGACCAGCAGGAGGGAGGCGAGCTTAGTGTTCATAAGGCAGTTCGATGTGGAAATGGGCGCCGCGTTCGGTGGACAGTAGTTTGAGAACGCCGCCATGGGCGGCCACGTATTCCTGCACGATGGACAGGCCGATGCCGCTGCCGCGCCGCGCGCCGGCGGGCTGGCGCCGGCCTTGGTAGAACGGTTCGAAGATGTGGCCGGCGTCGTCCGGCGCCACGCCGGGGCCCTGGTCGACGCAGTCGAGCAGCAGCTTGTCGTTGCGTTCTCCCAGGCGGAAGCTGACCAGGCCGCCCGGTGGGCTGAAGCGCACGGCGTTCGACAGCAGGTTGCCGACCGCCGTCGCCAGCTTGTCGGCGTCGGCGGCGATGGGGCGGGCCTTGCCTTCGCACACCACGGTCAGGCGCGCGGCCTGCCATTGCAGGCGCTGGCCGTCGATGCATTGCGCCAGCAGGGCCGCCATGTCGACCGGCTGGCGGTGCAGGTGCTGGGCGTCGAAGGTGGCGGCGTTGTAGCGCAGCAGCGCTTCGATCTGCGACTGCAGCGCCACGGTGTTCTGGTTGAGGATGCCGGCGATTTCGCGCTGGTCGGGCGAGAGCGCGCCGGCCACGCCGTCCTCCAGCAGGGCCACGCCTTCGCGCAGGGCCGCCAGCGGCGTCTTCAGTTCGTGCGAGATGTGGCGCAGGAAGCGCGCCTTGTCGGCCTCCAGATCGGCCAGGCGTTGGCGCAGCCAGTTCAGTTGCTGGCCCACGCGCTGCAGGTCGCTGGGACCGCGCACCGCGATGACCTGGTCGTAGCGGCTTTCGCCCAGGGTGTCGATGGCTTGCTCGATCTGCGCCAGCGGCCGCGACAGCCACAGGCCGAAGCCGGAGGCCAGCGCGGCGGCCAGCAGGATGGAGGCGATCACCTGCGCCTTGAGCACGGCGCGCCGTTGGTCGAGCTCGGCGAGCAGGACGCTGTTGCGGCGTTCCACTTCCTGCTTGACCTCGTCGGCCAGCTGGTCGTTGACGTCGGGCAGCGGCGCCAGCACGCGTTCCAGCGCCTGCTGGCGGGCGCCGCGCGTGGCGAGCGGGCGCGGCGGCGTTTGCAGGATGTCCCAGGCCTGTTCGCCGGACTGGCGCCAGCGCGCGAACAGCGCGTCCTGGGTGTGCGGCAAGGCGGCGGCCATGGCGTCGAGCGCCAGCTGGGCGTCGCGCCAGGCGTCGGCGTAGCGCAGGCGGAAGGCCGGGTCGTTGAGCACCAGGTACTGGCGTGCGCTGCGCGTCATGGCGACGCTGCGTTCGGCCAGTTGCTGGGTATTTTCGGTCAGCGCCAGCGCGTGGCGTCCGCTGTCGCGACTGTGGGCGGCCAGGCGGTCCAGGGTCCACAGGGCATGCAGCGAGGCGGCGCTCAACAGCAAGGCGATCAGCAAAAAGACGCCCAACAGCAGCTGGCGAAACGAGAGTTTCGAGAGCATCGTAGTAGGAGAAGTGGCTATATTGACTGAATAATATGGCCAAACAGCCGCAGTCGCCTGTTCGATTGGCGCGAATTAGTTGCATTTTGCTACGTGGTTCGATTACGCTGGATTGATCCGCCTGTCATTCAACCAGAGGAATCCATGCCGAATTTTTTGCGTAGCCTGTCCATCCGCAACAAACTGATGCTGAGCATGGCGTTCTGCCTGCTGCTGTTCCTGGCCATTTCCGCCACCTTGAGCGTGGTGATGACCGGCAATACCATCCGCGAGCGCGTCATCACGCAGGAGTTGCCGGCCGAGGTGGGCGAGATCCGCAACGACATCCAGCGCCAGATCAGCGTGCCGCTGGCCACCGCGCGCGCCATCGCCGCCAACACCTTCCTGCTGAAGTGGGAACGGGACGGCCTGCCGGACGAGGGCGTGGAGGCGTGGAAAGCCTTCGGCAACAATATGCGCAAGATGACCGGCGCGGCCACGGTGTCGTGGGTGTCGGCCAGCACCGGCAAGTATTACGACCACAACGGCTACCGCCGCACGCTGGACCAGGGCGCGGCCGGCGACCAGTGGTTCTACGGCTTCCTGGCGTCCGGCAAGCCATATACGCTGAACCTGGACAAGGAAAAGGGTTACGAGACCTACAGCGTGTTCGTCAACGTCCGCTTCGACGCCGGCGACGGCAAGACCGGCACCAGCAGTCTGGGCTTGGCGGTCGACAAGCTGGCCGAGACCATCCGCAGCTACAAGGTCGGCAAGTCCGGCTTCGTCTACCTGGTGCGGCCGAACGGCGTGCTGATCATCCACCGCGACACCGCGCTGGCCGACGGCAAGCACAATATGAAGGATCTGCCGGGCTTCAACGCCGAGTTGACGGGCAAGCTGCTGGGCGGCGAGCGCTACGCCAGCGACAGCTATTCGGCGCCGGACGGCAAGCGCCTGGTGGCGGCCTCGTTCGTGCCGGAACTGAATATGTATGTGATCGCGGAAGTGCCGGAAGCCGAGGTGCTGGGCGATGTGACGCGTTCGTTGACCATCTCGGCCCTGGTGGGGGGGCTGGTGGGCGGCGGCATCGGTATGTTCGTGGTGTTCCTGGTGAGCGCCGCGATTGCCGCGCCGGTGGCGCGCGCGGCGCAGATGCTGGGCGAGATCGCCGACGGCAACGGCGACCTGAGCCGCCGCATGACGGTCGAGAGCAAGGACGAGGTGGGCGCGCTGGCCGATGGCTTCAACCGCTTTGTCGCCTCGCTCAACGGCACCATCCGCCAGGTGCGCGACAGCACCGAGACCATCGCCACGGCGTCGAGCGAGATCGCCAGCGGCAACCTGGACTTGTCGGCGCGCACCGAGGCGCAGGCCTCCAGCCTTGAGGAGACGGCCTCGGCCATGGAGCAGCTGACCGCCACCGTCACCCAGAACGCCGAGAACGCGCAGCACGCCAACCAGCTGGTGCAGTCGGCGGCCGGCATCGCGTCGGAGGGCGGCGCCGTGGTCGGGCGCGTGGTGCAGACCATGGAGTCGATCAAGGACAGCTCGCGCAAGATTTCCGACATCATCGGCGTGATCGACGGCATTGCGTTCCAGACCAATATCCTGGCCTTGAATGCGGCGGTGGAGGCGGCGCGGGCCGGCGAGCAGGGGCGCGGTTTCGCGGTGGTGGCGTCGGAAGTGCGCACGCTGGCGCATCGCTCGGCGGCGGCGGCCAAGGAGATCAAGGAGTTGATCAGCGATTCGGTGCAGAAGGTGGATGCCGGCAGCGTGCTGGTGGACGAGGCCGGCGCGACCATGAGCCGGGTGGTGCAGTCGGTGCAGCAGGTGACCAGCATCATGGGCGAGATCGTCGAAGCCAGCCGCGAGCAGAGCGCCGGCATCGCCCAGGTCAACCTGGCGGTGACCGATATCGACAGCACCACGCAGCAGAACGCGGCCCTAGTGGAGCAGGCGGCTGCGGCGGCGGGCTCCTTGCAGGAACAGGCGGCCAACCTGCAGCAGGTGGTCAGCGTGTTCAAGCTGGACGAGTCCGGCCAGCGCCGCCGGCTGACCTAGCTAAATTGGCCTGGCTTAGGTGGCCGGGCCGACGTCCATGCCGTCGTAGGATTCGAGCTGGTGCTCGTCGGCGAACTTGTAGAACTCCTGGTTGCGCGCGTGCAGCGTATCGACGGTGTGCTTCTCGACCTTTTCGATATGCAGCCACCACAACGCGCCCACGCCGGCTTCCGGCTTGGAGTCGTAGATGCCGACGATCTGGTAGCCCTGGGCTTTCAGCGGCACTTGGGCGGCTTCCAGCTTGGCCTTGTCGGCATCGGCAAAAAAGTAACCCCACAGCAGCGGCTTGCTGAGATCCCACGGGGCGTTGGCTTTCATGTCATCGAACAGCGTGACCATTTCTTCTTTGCTAATCATGTTTCATTCCTTGGAGCGGCGGTAGAAGCTGGCGCCCAATCGCTCGATCTGGGCCAGCAGTTCGGGGGTGTCGATCTGGTCACGTATTGCCAGATCGATCTTATAAGGTAGCAGCAGGTTGTCCAGCGCATGCTCTATTTTAAACAATAGTGACAAGGTCAGGCCGTTTCCGTCCAGGCACAGGTCAATATCGGAGCCGGGCCGGAAGTCGCCGCGTGCGCGTGAGCCGTGCAAAATGGCTTGCTCGACCTGCGGGAAACTTGCCAGCACAGTGGCAATGGCGGCTACCATGTGAGCCGGCAAACCGTGTGATGAGGCTATGGAGTCAGCGCGCATGGGACAGTGCCACCATCCGTTGCTCGAAATCGCAGAACAACGGGAAATAACTGACTGGGATGAGGGCGGCAATTTTATCGGCCGTGTGCTTGTTGTACGTGTGGGCAGACTGATTGCGGCTTTGAATCATGCCCATCCACACCTCGCCATCGCCGATCAGGCCAAGTTGAAATGCCTCGCGTGTGACATCGCGCGAGCCGTGGATGTTGTAGTTGCCCTGATAGTGAAAATAATCTTTCATGACATTCCAGGCCAACTCATGGGTGAACTCAAATGCCTTGATCATGCCTTGTTGCTCAAGCTCGTTCAGTTCCGCCTTGTCGACGAACTTCCTCAGTTGAGCCAGTGCCCGCTGATAGTTCGACAGTCGTTGCAGCCTGCGGGTGTGTTGCTCGCTCATGATGAGCACCTGGGAGGAGGCGAAATAGGTTTATTTTACCGCGTTGAAGGCGATGCGCACGTTCAGGCCGCGGCCTTCGGCGGCGTCGGCCAGGGTGATGGCGGCGCCGTGCAGGGTGGCGATGTCGTGCACGATGGCCAGGCCCAGGCCGTGGCCGCCCGGATTGCCTTCCAGCGTGGCGGCGGCGCGGTAGAACGGCGCGAATACCCGCTCGCGCTCGGCGGCGGCGATGCCGGGGCCGTTGTCTTCCACTTCCAGCGTGACGACATCGGTGCTTTCGCCCACGCGCAGGATTACGGCGCCGCCCTGCGGTGTGTAGCGCAGCGCGTTGTCCACCAGGTTTGCCAGCATTTCATGCAGCAGCAACTCCTGGCCGTGCACCAGGCATTCCTGTTCCGCTTCCAGCGACAGGTCGATGTTTTTCGCCACCGCCGCGATGGCCAGCTCCAGCCCGACCTTGCGCGCGATATCGCGCAGCGAGACCGCTGTGTTGGCGTCTTCCGCGCGGTGCTCGATGCGCGCCAAGGTCAGCAAACGGTTGGCCAGGTTGACGGTGGAGTCGGTGGTGGCCGCCATGCTGTGGACGATCTCGCGCAGCGCGGCCTTGCTCAATTCGGGATCGGCGCCCGGCCGGTCGCATTCGCGCAGCGCCAGTTCGGCCTGGGTCTTGAGCACCGTCAGCGGCGTGCGCAGCTGGTGCGAGGCATCGGCGATGAAACGCCGCTGGCTGTTGATCAGCACATGCATGCGCGAGCGCGAGCTGTTGAGCGCCGCCACCAGCGGCCGTACTTCCTTGTGGACCAGCGTGGCGTCGACATCGGAGGCGTCGTTCAGGCCGCGCGTCTCCACCGCGCTCTTTAAACTCATCAGCGGCCGCAGCACCAGCCGCACCGCGAACCACACCAGCAAGGCCACCGCCGCCAGCAGCAAGGCTTGCCACACCAGCGTATCGAACAGGATCTGGTTGGATAGCACGCGCCGCGCCTCCAGCGTTTCGCCCACCTGGATCAGGGCGATGCCGCGCATCGAGTCGTCGTAGACCGGCTGCAGCAGCGCGGCGATGCGCACCGGCTGGCCGTTGTAGTTGGCGTGGTAGAAGCGCACCAGCGCAGGGTAGGCCTGCGAGCGCGGCACGTTGGCCGGCACCGCTGGCAGGTCGCCGTAGCCGGACACCGTCTCGCCGGCGATGCCGGTCACCTTGTAGTAGATGCGGCCCAGCGTGTCGGTTTCAAAGCTGTCCAGCGCCACGTAGGGCACGTCGGCCACCACCTTGCCGTCCACCACCGAGACCCGCTCGGCCAGCGCGCGGGTGGAGGCCAGCAGCGAGCGGTCGTAGGCCGTGTCGGCCGCATCAAGCGCATTGTGGTACACCGACAGGGTGTTGAGCGCCACCAGCACCAGCAAGGGCCCCAGCAGCCAGCGCAGCAGCTGGCCGCGCAGGCTGCCCGGCATGTCGCCGGAACGCAGCCGGCGCGCAACGGCGCTGAAGACCGTCATGCCGTTAGGCCGGCGTGCCCGGCGCGCCGACGGCGGCGCGTGGCTGCAGCAGGTAGCCGATGCCGCGCAGGGTGGTGATGACGGCGGCATCCGGGCCGGGGATGTCGAGCTTCTTGCGCACCCGGTGGATGTACAGGTCGATGGCGTCGAGGTTGGCGTCGTCGCCCAGCGAGAACACCTCGTCGAACAGCTTTTCCTTGGAGACGGCGCGGCCGCTGCGGCTGATCAGCGTTTCCAGCACCGCGTGTTCGCGCGGCGTCAACGCCAGCGGATTGCCGGCGTAGGCGAACATGCGGGTGACGGTGTCGAAGGTGAGCGCGCCGCAACTGTGCACTAGCGTCTCGTTGCCGACGCTGCGCCGCAGCAGCGCCTTGACGCGCGCTTCCAGTTCCGCCAGTTCGAACGGCTTGGCCAGGTAGTCGTCGGCGCCCAGGTTCAAGCCCTGCACGCGGTCTTCCAGTCCGCCGCGCGCGGTGAGGATCAGCACCGGCGTCTTGGCGCGCGCGCCGCCGCGTGCGCGCAGGCGCTTGAGCACATCGAGCCCGTCCATGCGCGGCAAGGTCAGGTCGAGGATCACCAGCGCGTAATCCTGTGTGTGCAGCAGGGCGTCGGCGTCGGCGCCGTTGTCGGCGCATTCGACGGCCAGGTTGGCCTCGCGCAGGGCGCGGGCCAGCCAGTGCTGCAATTCGGTGTGGTCTTCAACTAACAGTATGCGCATGGTGCTTGCCAGTTCGCTCAAATAAGTGCAGGGTAAGGCCAGCATCATGGGCCGACGGCGGGCAAAAAGGAAGCCCTCAAGGTAAATGTGGCGATCAGGAGACATTGAAAGGCAATTGAAAGATTGACGCTCCTATAGTGAAGACCTGATTGCAAAAATCAGGCACACAAAAACTATATTTGGAGATATTCATGAAGAAATCCCCCCTGGCCATCGCGGCCATGGCGCTGTTTGCGGCCGCCGGTAGCGTTCAAGCCCAATCCAATGTGCAGGTCTACGGCCTGCTGGACGTCGGCATGGAAAACGCCAACAACCAGACTCCGACCGGCGGCAGCATGACCCGCGTGATTTCCGGCGGCATGAACACGTCGCGCTGGGGCCTGCGCGGCAGCGAAGACCTGGGCGGCGGCCTGAAAGCGGTGTTCAACCTCGAAGGCGGCATCCTGATGGACACCGGCGCCCAGGACGGCGCCCTGTTCAAGCGCCAGGCCAACGTCGGCCTGGAAGGCGCCTTCGGCCGCGTGGTGGTGGGCCGCTCCTTCACCAGCACCTACGACACCGTGATCGCCTTCGACCCGATGGGCTTCGCGCCGTTCTACTCGTGGGCCACCTCCGGCCCGGCCACCGGCCCAAGCAAATACGGTTTCACCACTCAGTACGACAACATCATCAAATACTCGGGCACCTTCGGCGACTGGAAGGTCGGCGCCAACTACGCCGCCGGCGAGCAGACCACCGGTGCGCAGGACAGCGCCAAGACCGGCTTTACCAGCGTCTACAAGCTGGGTGAAGTCAACCTGATGGCAACCTGGGAGCGCAACAACGGCAACACCGTGGTCGCCACCGGCAACCGTGACAAGAACACCGTGTGGCACATCGGCGCCAACTACGAAACCGGTCCAATCAAGGTGTGGGCCGTGCTGCGCGACTACAAGTTGGTGGCCGGCAAGGCGCTCACCGCCGATGTCGACGCCACCACCACCTGGGCCGGCCTCGCCTACAAGACCGGCGCCACCACGCTGACCGGCGCCGTCTACCACGTCAACGTCAAGAACGTCGCCGCCGGCAAGGACGCCGACCCGACCATGTACGTGGCGCGCTACCGTTACGCGCTGTCCAAGCGCACCGACCTGCACGTGACGGCCGCCTATGCGAAAGCGAAGAACGGCCAGCTCACCGGCCTGTCGCGCGACGACGCCGGCTTCGGCAACAGTCAGCGCGGCCTGACCATCGGCATGCAGCACCGCTACTGATGAAAACCCTGCTGGCACTCATCGGCGCATTGTGTTTCTGCGCGGTGGCCCAGGCGGCAGGCCTGGAGTGCATCGTGCCGTCCAAGCCGGGCGGCGCCATGGACCTGACCTGCAAGCTGGCGCAGAAAGGCCTGGCCGGCCTGCGCGAGACGCCCAACCCGCCGCCGTCGGATATGCACATCAGCTATCTGCCGGGCGGGATCGGCGCGGTGGCGTGGCACTCGCTGGTGTCGCGCCGCCGCACCGAGCCGAATACGCTGGTGGCGTTTTCCGGCGGCTCGCTGCTCAACCTCGCGCAGGGCAAGTTCGGCAAGGTGAAATCGTCGGACGTGCGCTGGGTGGCGGCATTGGGTGCGGACTACGGCATGATCGCCGTGCGTGCGGACTCCCCGTACAAGACGCTGCGCGACCTGGTGGCGGCATTGAAGGCGAATCCGGACAAGGTGCTGATCGGCGTCTCCGGCACCATCGGCAGCCAGGACTGGCTGAAGATGGCGCTGGTGTCGAAGAGCGCCGGCCTCGATCCCAAGGTGCTGCGCTTCGTGGCGCTGGAGGGCGGCGGCGAAGCCTTCACCGCCATGCACGCCAACTTCGTGCACGTGGTGTCCGGCGACGCCAGCGAAGCGACGCTGTACGCCGCTAGCGGCAACACGCGCGTGCTGGCGGTGCTGTCCGAACAGCGCCTGCCGGGTGTGCTGGCCAATGTGCCGACGGCGCGCGAGCAAGGCGTCGATGTAGTGTGGCCGATTATCCGCGGCGTGTGGATGGGGCCTAACGTGCCGGAAGCCGACTACCAGCGGTGGGTGGCCACGTTCGACCGCGTGCTGGCCAGCCCGCAGTTCGCGCAGATGCGTGCCAGTTCTGGTTTATATCCCTTCGGGCTGACCGGCGATGCGCTGGCGGCCTATGTCAAGAAAGCCGTGGACGACTACGGCAAACGCGCCGCCGAACTGGGTTTGGTGCGTTAAAAAACTTTGGAGATTACGATGATGTTGAAAACAACTTTGGCCGCCGCATGCGCGCTGTTCGCCGGTTCCGCACTGGCGCAGGTTCCAACCGGCTATCCGGCCGACTACCAGAAAATCATCGACGGCGCCAAGAAAGAGGGCAAGCTGGTGATCTACGGCGCCACCGACAGCAAGGCCACGCAGCCGCTGATCAAGGACTTCAGCGCCATGTATCCCGGCATCACGGTGGAATACAACGACATGAACTCCACCGAGGTGTACAACCGCTTCATCTCCGAAGTGGCGGCCGGCGGCAACACCGCCGACGCCATGTGGTCCTCGGCCATGGACCTGCAAATGCGCCTGGCCTCGGATGGCTACGCGCTGCAGTACAAATCGGTGGAAGCGTCGAAGATCCCCGGCTGGGCGGTGTGGGACGACAAGGCGTACGGCACCACCTTCGAGCCGGCCGCCATCGTCTACAACAAGCGCATGGTGGACGCCAAGGAAGTGCCGCAAACGCACGCCGACTTCGCCAAGCTGATACAGCTGCCGAAGTTCAAGGACAAGGTCACCACCTACGACATCGAAAAATCCGGCGTCGGCTTCATGTTCATGACGCAGGATGCACGCGAAAATCCTCATTTCATTGACCTGGAAAACGCCTTCGGCGTGGCCAAGGTGCGCGTGCAGTCGTCCACCGGCACCATGATGGAGCGCATCTCGTCCGGCGAGAATCTGATCGGCTACAACGTGCTCGGTTCCTACGCGCTGGTGCGCGCCAAGACCGATCCATCGATCGGCGTGGTGCTGCCGAAGGATTACACGCTGGTGATGTCGCGCGTGTTCTTCATCAACAAGGCCGCCAAGAACGTCAACGCCGCCAAGCTGTGGCTGGACTACATGCTGTCGCATCGCGGCCAGACCATCATCGCCAACGACTCCAAGCTGTTCGCGATCCGCGCCGACGTCACCGGCGAAACCACTTCGGCGGACCTGATCAAGCAGATCGGCAGCGACAAGATCAAGCCGGTGCCGGTCCATCCTATCCTGCTGCAGTTCCTGGGACCGGCCAAGCGCATGGCTTTCCTCAAGCAGTGGAAAGAAACCGCAGGCAAGAAGTAAGGATTAAACATCATGCAAACACTCGCTCACTCCGGCCGGCCAGGTATCAATTGGCCGCGCGGCGTGGTCGTGACGCTGGCTGCCGGCGTCATCTTCCTGCCGCTGTTCCTGATTTTCTATCAAAGCTTTTTGAACGCGCCGTTCTTCATGCCGGTCAAGGAGCTGGGCCTTGATGCTTACCGCTTCATCTTCGAAGATCCCGATTTCTCGATCGCCTTCAAGAACGCCTTCTACCTGGCCACCGGCCTGGCGCTGATCGCCGTGCCGCTGGGCGGCATGCTGGCCTTCCTGATGATCCGCACCGACCTGCCGGGCAAGGGCTTCATCGCGCCGCTGCTGCTGGTGCCGATTTTCGTCTCGCCGATGGTGATGGGCTTCGGCTACGTGGTGTCGATGGGACCGGTGGGCTTCTACTCGCTGTGGGCCAAGGACATCCTCGGCTTCATCCCATGGAATATCTACTCCTTCACCAGCATCGTCGTCATCGCCGGCCTGACGCACGTGCCGCACGTCTACCTGTACGCCTCGTCCGCGCTGAAAAGCCTGGGCTCGGACGTGGAGGAGGCGGCGCGCGTCTCGGGCGCCTCGCCGCTGCAGGTGATGTTCAACGTCTCGCTGCCGATGATCACCCCGGCGCTGGCCTACGCCGGCGTGCTGGTGTTCTTCCTCGGCTTCGAAGTCTTCGGCCTGGTGCTGGTGCTGGGCGACCCGGAAGGCCACATGGTGCTGGCCACCTATCTGTACAAGCTGACGAATAAACTGGGCACGCCGTCCTACCACCTGATGGCCGCCGTCGCCGTCTGCCTGGTGATGGTGACCATGCCGCTGGTGATGGTGCAGCGCTGGCTACTCAAATCGTCCAACAAATTCGTGTCGATCAAGGGCAAGGGCGCGCGTTCCAAGGCCATGCCGCTGGGCCGCTGGAAGTGGCTGGCGTTTGTCCTGATCTTCGGCTGGCTGATGTTCACCATCATCATGCCGATGTCGGGCATCGTGCTGCGCTCCTTCGTGCAGTACTGGGGCGAGGGCGTGAACCTGGCCGACGTGCTGACCTTGCAGCACTTCCGTGAAATCATCGAGCAGCCGGCGCTGATGCGCGGCATCCTGAACACGGTGCTGATCGGCGTGATCGGCGGCGCCTGCGCGGTGATCTGCTACTGTGCGATCGCGCTGGCCATGCACCGCAAGCCGGACATGATCACCCGCTTCCTCGACTACAGCGTGCTGGTGCCACGCGCCGTGCCCGGCCTGCTGGCCGGCCTGTCCTTCCTGTGGGTGTTCCTGTTCGTTCCGAGCTGGCTCGATGGCGCCCTGAAGGGCATGGACAACGGCGCCGCGCTGTGGCTGAGCGAGCATGCGATACCGGTGCTGCGTTCTCTGCGTTCGACCATCTTCGCGCTGTGGCTTGCGTATTCGGTGGTGTGGCTGGCTTACGGCATGCGCTTGATCTCGACCGCGCTGCTGCAGGTGGGACCGGAACTGGAAGAGGCGGCGCGCGCCGTCGGCGCCACCCGTGGCCGCGTCACGCGCGACGTCACCGTCCCGTTGATCAAATACGGCCTGCTGGGCGCGTGGCTGATGGTGTTCCTGATCTTCGAACGCGAATATTCGACCGGCGTGTACCTGCTGTCGCCGGGCACCGAGGTGATAGGCGCGCTGCTGGTATCGCTGTGGGCGACCGGTTCCACCGATCTGGTGGCGGCGCTATCGTTCATCAACATCTCGCTGGTGGCGATCGGCCTTGGCGTCGCGCTGCGCTTCGGCGTGAAGCTGCACAATTGAGAGAATTATTATGAAACGAGACATCATGACCAACGAACTGACCGTCAACGAGCTGCACCTGGATTACGGCACCGGCGCCAGCGCCAATCCGATTCTCAAGGGCGTATCGATGCACTTGCAGAAGGGCGAAGTGGTCGCGCTGCTGGGGCCTTCGGGCAGCGGCAAGACCACGCTGCTGCGCGCCGTGGCCGGGCTGGAAAGCCCGAAGGCCGGCACCATCAACATCGGCGAGCGCAATGTGTTCGACGGTGCGCGCGGCTTCGAGATGCCGGCCGAGCAGCGCAACCTCGGGCTGGTGTTCCAGTCCTACGCGTTGTGGCCGCACAAGACGGTGTTTGACAACGTCGCCTATGGCCTCAAGCTGCGCAAGCTGGGCGCCAGCGAGATCAAGGACAAGGTCAACGACGTGCTGAAGAACCTGGGCCTGGGCCATCTGGGCGAGCGGTATCCGCATCAGCTGTCCGGCGGCCAGCAGCAGCGTGTGGCGATTGCACGCGCGCTGGTGTACAACCCGCCGGTGATTTTGCTGGACGAGCCGCTGTCCAACCTGGACGCCAAGCTGCGCGAAGAAGCGCGCGCCTTCCTGCGCGAGCTGATTGTGCGACTCGGCCTGTCGGCGCTGATGGTGACGCACGACCAGGCCGAGGCGATGGCGATCTCGGACCGCATCCTGCTGCTCAACAACGGCAAGATCGAGCAGCAAGGCACGCCGCAAAGCATGTATGAAACGCCCGATACGCTGTTCACTGCGGAGTTCATGGGCAGTAACAACCGCCTGCCGGCGCGTGTGGTGCAGCGCGACGGCGCGCAGGTGCAGGTCGAAGTCAACGGCGTGCGCCTGCAGGCCAGTGCGCGCGGCGCGGCCAGCGGCGAGGCCACCATCATCCGGGTGGAGGAGGTGAAGGTCAGCGCCGCGCAGGTCGACAACGCGATCGAGCTGCCGCTGTTGACCTGCATGTATCTGGGCGACCGCTTCGAGTGCCTGTTCAAGAGCGCCGACGGCGAAATCAACCTGCGCGCCTATTCGCGCCACCGCCTGGAGCCGGGCCGCTACTGGCTGCAACTGCCGGCCGATAAGCTATGGGTGTTCTAGTCTTAATTTTTTGACAGCATTGCCCGGACGGCGCCGCAATCATGCGGCGCCGTTTTTTTTGTGCTTAGTCAAAACACATTAACTTTTGGCGAGAATTCGCCAGGATTTGTGCACAAGATTAGAGCAATATCAATAAAATAGTTGCCCGGCGTCTATTTTTTTGAGTGCGGCACAGATCGCTCGTTTATAATTTGAAAAGTACGCCGGCTGCATTTTGCGGCATGTGAGCGCGAGTTCGTCCCTTTTTTCACTCTGCTCTGGATATTTTTTCAACATGCGCACTCATGGCGTTCGTTTTTCCATCGCCCGGCATGCCCAATGGGCGCCCGGCCTGACCACTCCCGAGGCATGGGCCGCGTGGGCGCAGGTGCCTTATCCGATCGTCGCCGGCGAGGAGCCGGGCGTGAAGGCGATGCCGCCGATGCTGCGCCGGCGTGCCGGTTTCCTCGGCAAGATGGCGTTGGAAGTGGCTTACGCCTGCCTCGATGGCCGCAGCGATATCCCCACCGTGTTTTGTTCGCGCCATGGCGACGTGGCGCGCGCGGTGGAGTTGCTGACCGACCTGGCCAACGGCGAGCCGCTGTCGCCGACCGCTTTCGGCATGGCGGTGCACAACGCGATACCGGGCCTGTTCACCATCGCGCGCGGCGACCGCGCCAACCACATCGCGCTGGCCTCCGGCGCGGCGACCATCGAACACGCGGTGATCGAAGCCTGCGGCCTGCTGACCGACGGCGCGCCGGCGGTGCTGCTGGTGGCCTGCGACTGTCCGTTGCCGGAACTGTTTGAACCGTTCCAGGAGTGCGAGGAACAGCCGTATGCGTGGGCGTGGCTGATGACGGCCGCCGACGCTGATGTTGATCTGGTCGCGTTGGATTGGAGCGCCTGCGAGGATGCGCCGGCCGGCGGCATGCCGGGTGGCCTGCAGGTGGCGGCCTTCCTGCAGGGCGGTGCGCGCAGCCTGGAACGGTGCGACGGCCGCTTGCGCTGGCGCTGGAGCCGCGATGCTTGAAGCGCTGGGGATGCGCGCGTCGCTGTACTGGCGGGTGTTCGCCACCGGCCTCAGTTTTGTGGTGTTCGGCGTCGGCGGCCTGCTGCTGCGGGTGGCCGTGTTCCCGGCGCTGAACCTGATGGTGCGGCAGCCGGAGCGTCGAGTGGTGGCGGCGCGCATGGTGATCCGCCGCGCTTTCCGCGCCTACGTGGACCTGATGCGCGCGCTCGGCGTGCTGCGCTACGAAATCAGCGGGCTGGAAAAGCTGGAGCGGGGCGGTTTGCTGATACTGGCGAACCATCCGACACTGATCGACACCGTGTTCCTGATGGCGTTTGTGCGGAACGCAGATTGCATCGTCAAGGGCGCGCTGTGGAACAATCCGTTCACGCGCGGTCCGGTGCGTGCGGCCGGCTATATCAACAACGAGGGTGGTGCGCAGTTGGTGGACGATTGCATCGCTTCCCTGAGGCGCGGCAATAACCTGATCGTGTTCCCGGAGGGGACGCGTACGCCGGCCAATGGCGTCATCAGCATGAAGCGCGGCGCCGCCAATATCGCGGTGCGCGGCGTGCGCGATATGACGCCGGTGCTGATCCGCTGCGAGCCGCTCACGCTGGGCAAGGGCGAGAAGTGGTGGCGCGTGCCGCCGCGCCGGGTGTTGATACGGATCGACGTCCAGGACGACCTGGCGATACAGGGCTTCACCGGCGACGCCAGCGAAGTGATGGCGGCGCGCAGGTTGACCGAGTTTTTACAAAATTATTTTACGGGGAAGTGTCAAAGCCATGCTTGAACAGGAAGTGAAGGAATTGATCATCGATGTGCTCCAACTGGAGGACATCACGCCCGCCGATATCGATAGCGCGGCGCCGTTGTTTGTCGACGGCCTGGGCCTCGATTCGATCGATGCGCTGGAATTGGGCGTCGCGTTGCAGAAGAAGTACGGTATCTCGCTGTCTGCGGACTCGGAAGATACCCGCCGCCATTTCGCCTCGGTGCAGGCGCTGGCGGCGATGATTGAAAGCCATAGAAAAAAGTAAGGGGAAGTACATGATTGACTTGAATGAAATGAACAAGCAGCAGTTGCAGGCCTGGGTGGTCGACCTGCTGGCCGAGATGTTTGAACTCGACAAGGCCACGCTGACGGCCGAATCGAATCTGTACAGCGATCTCGATATCGACAGCATCGACGCGGTCGACCTGGCGGTGAAGCTCAAGCAACTGACCGGCAAGCGTCTGGCGCCGGAAGTGTTCAAGACCATCCGCACCATCGGCGACGTCGTTGAGGCGCTGGCCGGCATGACGGAGCAGGCAGCATAAGCACGATGCCGATGACTGTTCTGACGGCGGCCATTACGCTGCTGTATCCATTGGCGATCTGGTTCGGGCACGGCCAGGTGGAGCCGCGCTGGCTGGCCGGCCTGCTGTTGCTGGCGGCCGCCACGCGCCTGCCTGCGTTGAAGCTGAGCGGCGTTGCGCGCTGGTCGGTGGCCGGTGCGCTGGTGCTGGTGGCGTGCGCCATCTGGAGCAATATGCTGCTGCCGTTGAAGTTGTACCCGGTGCTGGTGAATATCGCGCTGCTGGCTGGTTTCGGCTATAGCCTGACCACGCCGGTGTCGGCGGTCGAGCGCATGGCGCGTTTGCGCGGCGGCGACTTCCCGCCGGTGGCGCAGGCGTATATGCGCAAGGTGACGCAGGTGTGGTGCGGCTTTTTCGTGATGAACGGCGCGATCGCGCTGGGCACGGCGATCTGGGCGTCGGAGGCGGTGTGGTCGCTGTATACCGGCGTGGTGTCGTATGGGCTGATGGCGTTGCTGTTCGGCGTCGAGTATCTGGTGCGCTTGCGTTTCAAGCGTTTGCATCATGTCTGATCGTATCGAGGATTTGTATGGCGCCATGGCGGCGCGGCCGGCCGATGGTCTGGTCGGCTGGTGTACCGGCGTGGCGGTCGATAATGCTGAATTCCTGGCGCGGGTGCGCGGCTGGCACGCATTGCTGTCAGTGCAGGAGGGGCGCAACTTTGCGCTGTACCTGGACGACAGCATCGAGTTCGGCGCGGCCTTGCTGGGCGCCTGGCATGCAGGGAAAACCATCTGGTTGAGCGCCGACACGCTGGAGGCTACCTGTGCTTCGTTGCGCGACGTCGTGGACGGTTTCCTCGGCCAGTTCCCGGCGTCGCTGTCGCCGCTGACGCGGTCGGCGGCTCCGGCGCAAGGGCAGGGCGCGCTGCTGGCTGGCGCGCTGGCGGGCGACTTGCCGGCGCTGGTGGTGTTCACCTCCGGCAGCACCGGCGCGGCGCAGGCCATCCCTAAAAAACTGTCGCAGGTGGCAAGCGAGGTGGCGACGCTGGAGCGGCTGTTCGGCCGCGCCGCCGGCGAAGCGGCCGTGCTGGCGACTGTCTCGCACCAGCACATTTACGGCCTGCTGTTCAAGGTGCTGTGGCCCCTGAGCAGCGCGCGCCCCATTCACGCGCTGAGCATCGCCTTCCCTGAAGAACTGGCGCCCGCCATGGCCGCCGGCCCGTGCCTGCTGATCGCCAGCCCGGCGCACCTGAAGCGCCTGCCGGACCAGTTGGACTGGAGTGGCGCAGCGCGCATGCTGCGCGGCGTGTTTTCGTCCGGCGGGCCGCTAGCGGTGGAAACCGCGATCGCCGTTGGCGGCCTGCTGGGCGAAGTGCCGGTGGAGGTCTACGGCAGCTCTGAAACCGGCGGCATCGCCTGGCGCCAGCGCAGCCGCTGCGGTGACGATTCCTGGCTACCTTTCCCCACGGTCGATTGGCGCATCGGCGCGGAGGACGGCACGCTGGAGGTCCATTCGCCGCACCTGCCGGACGACGACTGGCTGGCGCTGGCCGACCGCGCGGCGCGCGTGGAACACGGCGGTGTGCAGCGCTTCCTGCTGCTGGGCCGCGCCGACCGTATCGTCAAGATTGAAGAGAAACGCATCTCGCTGAGCGCCATGGAAGTGGCGCTGATGGCGTCTGAGCTGGTGGCCGAAGCGCGCGTGGTGCTGTGCGAGCCGGTGGCCGGTGAACGTCAGCGCCTGGCGGTGCTGGCCGTGCCGTCGGCATCCGGCCGCGCGCTGCTGGATGGGGAGGGCAAGAACGCCCTCAACGCCAAACTGCGCGCGGTGCTGGCGACCACGGTGGAAGCGGTCGCGCTGCCGCGCCGCTGGCGCTACATCGAGCAGATGCCCGTCAACGCGCAGGGCAAGGTCACGCTCGCCGCGCTACAGGCCTTGCTGGAAGGCGGCGAAGGCAGCAGCGCCGGCGCTGTCGCTGGCGACGGCGACGGCAATGGCGGCAGCGGTATTGGTGTCGGCAGCGGAGAGGCGAGCGGCCATCGCCCGCGTCTGCCGCGCGTGCGCGAGCTGGAATGCGATGCGCAGCGCGTGCTGCTGGAAATCGTGGCGCCTGCCAGCCTGCTGTACTTCGACGGACACTTCGACGCCGCGCCCATCCTGCCCGGCGTGGTGCAGATCGACTGGGCGATGCACTACGGCCGCCAGTACTTCACGCTGCCGGCCCGCTTCAAGGGCATCAACGCGCTCAAGTTCCAGCAGGTG
Source organism: Duganella paludis (assembly GCF_054461335.1). NCBI lineage: Bacteria > Pseudomonadati > Pseudomonadota > Betaproteobacteria > Burkholderiales > Oxalobacteraceae > Duganella > Duganella paludis. The sequence continues at coordinate 1,150,197 of NZ_CM136922.1, read as the reverse complement.
ATCCAGCCGGAGACACCGGTGCAACTGGAACTGGTACATGACGCGGCCAAGGGCGGCCTGAATTTCCGCTATATGTCCGACGCCGGCCAGCACGCCAGCGGCCGCGTGCAATTGGAGGACGGCCATGTTTAAGCCCTGCATCGTAGTCCCTGTCTACAACCACGAACACGCCATTGGCGCCGTGGTGGAGGGCCTGCTGCGCCACAGCGTGCCGGTCATCCTGGTGGACGACGGCAGCAGCGCGTCCTGCGCCACCGTGCTGGACACGCTGGCAACCACGCATGACGGCAAGGTCACGCTGGTGCGCCTGCCGCACAACCAGGGCAAGGGCGCCGCCGTGCTGGCCGGCTTCCGCCGCGCGCAGGAACTTGGCTATAGCCATGTGCTGCAAATCGACGCCGACGGCCAGCACCAGACCGCCGACGTGCCAGCCTTCCTGGCGCTGGCGGACGCGCATCCGCAAGCCATCATCTGCGGCCACCCGATCTACGACGAATCGGTGCCGAAGGCGCGCCTCTACGGCCGCTACGCCACCCATATCTGGGTATGGATCAATACCCTGTCGTTCGACATCAAGGATTCGATGTGCGGCTTCCGCGTCTACCCGGTGGCGCCGGTCGCCGCGCTGGCGGCCCGCCGCAGTATCGGGCGGCGGATGAACTTCGACACCGACATCATGGTCCGCCTGTTCTGGGACGGCGCGCAGGTGATCAATCTCGGCACGCGCGTGTCCTACCCGGCGGACGGCGTCTCGCACTTCCGCGTCTGGCGCGACAACGTCATGATCACCTGGATGCACACCAAACTGTTCTTCGGCATGCTGCCGCGCATCCCGCAGCTGCTGGCGCGAAAGTGGCAGGCCCGATGAGCGCGCGCGGACTGCACTGGGCTTCGATCAACGAAATCAGCTTCGTGGCCGGCATGCGCCTGCTGTTCTGGATCGCCCGCGTGTGCGGCCGCTGGCCGTTCCGTGCGGTGCTGTATCCGGTGCTGTGCTGGTACGTGATGACCAAGCCGCTGCCGCGCCGCGCCTCGCAGGACTACCTGGCCCGCGTGGCCGCGCACACCGGCCGCAAGCTGCCCGGCGTGCTGCACCACTTCGCCGCCTTCGGCGAGAGCATCCTCGACAAGATGCTGCTGTGGGGCGGCCTGTATGACGTCGACAGCGTCGAACTCCACGGCGGAAAAATGATCACCGACGCCGTGGCGGCGGGCAAGGGCGGGCTGCTGATCTGCGCCCACCTCGGCAACCTGGAACTGTGCCGCGTGCTGTCGCGCCAGCGGCATGACATCAAGCTGACGGTGCTGGTGCACACGCGCCACGCGCAAGCCTTCAACGACATGCTGGGCAAGCTCAATCCGGCCAGCCAGTTGAACCTGATGCAGGTGACCGAGATGTCGCCCGCCACCGCCATGCTGCTGTCGGAGCGCGTGGCGCGCGGCGAGTTCGTCGTCATCGCCGGCGACCGCGTGCCGGTGTCGCACAATCCGCGCACCGCGCTGGCGGACTTCATGGGCGCACCGGCCGCCTTCCCGGTCGGGCCGTATGTGCTGGCCAGCGTGCTGCAATGCCCTGTCTACCTGCTGTTCTCGATCCGTGAAGGACGGCGCGCGGCGGTGTACTTCGAACGCTTCCGCGAGTCGGTGCGGATTCCGCGCGTCGGCCGCGAGGAAGCCTTCAGCACGCTCGCCGCCGATTACGCGCAGCGGCTGGAGCACTACTGCCTGCGCGCGCCGCTGCAATGGTTTAACTATTACGATTTTTGGCACTCACCCCAATTGGAACGCCCAGATGCATCTCGCTGACATTGCCCAACTTGACCAGCCGTCACGCACGGTGCGCTTCGACCGCAACCGCCTGACCATCGAAGACATCGTCGACATCGCGCACGGCCGCGCCAGCGCCGCACTGTCGGATGATCCTGAATTCCGCGCCGCCATCGCGCGCGGCGCCGACTTCCTCGAACGCCTGTTGCGCGAGGACGGCACCATCTACGGCGTCACCACCGGCTATGGCGATTCCTGCACCGTGACCGTGCCGCCGGAACTGGTGGCCGAGCTGCCGCACCATTTGTACACCTATCACGGCGTCGGCCTGGGCGAATACTTCACGCCGGCGCAGACGCGCGCCATTCTGGCTTCGCGCCTGGCGTCGCTGAGCAAGGGCTACTCCGGCGTCAGCGTCGAACTGCTGCTGCAGATCACCCGCCTGCTGGACGCCGGCCTGCTGCCGTTGATCCCGTCCGAAGGCTCGGTCGGCGCCAGCGGCGACCTGACGCCGCTGTCCTACCTGGCGGCGGTGCTGTGCGGCGAGCGCGAAGTCTGGCGCGACGGCATCCACGTGCCGGCCGCGCAGGCCTTGCAGGAAGCCGACATCACGCCGCTGCGCCTGCGGCCGAAGGAAGGCCTGGCCATCATGAACGGCACCGCCGTGATGACGGCGCTGGCCTGCCTGGCCTACGACCGCGCCGACTATCTGGTTCGCCTGAGCACCCGCATCACCGCCATGGCTTCCTACGCGATGGACGGCAATGCCCACCACTTCGACGAAGTGCTGTTCGCGGCCAAGCCGCACGGCGGCATGCAGCAGGTGGCGGCGTGGCTGCGCAGCGACCTGCCGACCGATACCTGGGAACGCAACGGCAAGCGCCTGCAGGACCGCTACTCGATCCGCTGCGCGCCGCACGTGATTGGCGTGCTGGCCGACGCCATGCCGTTCTTCCGCAGCGGCATCGAGAATGAACTCAATAGCGCCAACGACAACCCGCTGATCGACGCCGACAACGAGCGCGTGCTGCACGGCGGCCATTTCTACGGCGGCCATATCGCCTTCGCCATGGACGGCATGAAGAACGCCGTCGCCAACCTGGCCGATCTGCTGGACCGCCAGATGGCGCTGCTGGTCGATAGCCGCTACAACCACGGTCTGCCGGCCAACCTGTCCGGCGCCACCGGCGCGCGCGCGCCGATCAACCACGGTTTGAAGGCGCTGCAGATCAGTGCTTCGGCGTGGACGGCGGAAGCGCTCAAGCTGACCATGCCGGCCTCGGTGTTCTCGCGTTCGACCGAATGCCACAACCAGGACAAGGTCAGCATGGGCACCATCGCCGCGCGCGACTGCCTGCGCGTGCTGGAGTTGACCGAACAGGTGGTCGCGGCGCTGCTGATCACCGTGCGCCAGGGCGTCTGGCTGCGCGGCCGGGTCAGCCCGGAACTGCAGCCGCAGGCCGCGCTGGCCGTCATGCAGGAGGCGCTGGCCGTCGACATCGCGCCCGTGGAGGAAGACCGCCGGCTGGAACCGGACCTGCGCCTGCTGCTGCAGCGCATCCGCAACAAGGCATGGGATCTGTATGCGTAAGCCGAAAGAAAGTCGCTGGTTCGCGGAAGTCGAGATGCAGGTGCAGTTCTTCGACCTGGACCCGATGGAGATCGTCTGGCATGGGCGCTACGTCAAATACCTGGAAGTAGTACGCTGCGCCTTGCTCGACAAGATAGGCTACAACTACCCGCAAATGAAGGCGTCGGGCTACGCCTGGCCGGTGATCGACATGCAGCTGCGTTACGTCGGCTCGGCCACCTTCGGCCAGAAGCTCAAGCTGCGCGCCGACATCGTCGAGTGGGAAAACCGTTTGAAGATCGATTATCTGATTACCGACGCCGACACCGGCAAGCGCCTGAACCGCGCCACCACCACCATGGTCGCCGTCGACATGGCGACCAAGGAGATGTGCTACGTGTCGCCACCCGTGCTGTTTGAAAAACTGGGAATCGAACATGAACAAGATTAAGTACATGCTGGCTGCGTTATCAGCGGCTATCGGCCTGCAGGCGCAAGCCGCCGTGCCGGCCGCGAAGATCCAGGCCATGCTGGCCAAGCCGCCCATCATGTGCGGCCGCTTCGACCAGACCAAGAACCTGGCCGGCATGAAGAAGCCACTGGCGTCCGAAGGCCGCTTCTGCGTGGTGGCGGGCAAGGGCGTGCTGTGGCGCACCCTCAAGCCTTTCCCCAGCACGCTGCGCCTGACGCGCGACGAAATCGTCAACTACCAGGGCGACCGCGTGGCGATGCGCCTGGACGCCAAGACCGAACCGACGGTCCGCGTCATCAACAACGTGCTGTTCTCGCTGCTGGCCGGTGACCTGGGCCAGCTGGACACGCTGTTCGACGGCGAAGGCAGCGTTGATGCCAATAGCTGGAATGTGTCGCTCAAGCCGCGCCAGGCGGCGCTGGAAAAAGCCATCGGCACCATCAAGCTGGAAGGCGGCAGCTACGTCAAATCCATCGTGATGAACGAGGCCGGCGGCGACCGCACCACCATCGTGTTCTCGGCCATCCAGACCGGTGAAGGCGCGATGAGCAAGGAAGAGGCGGCGCTGTTTTGACCCGTACCCGCCAACTCGCGCTGCTTTGGCTGCTGGCTGTTTGCCTGCTGCTGGGGCATAACGTCTACCTGTGGGCGGTCCAGCGCATCGCGCCGGACACCGACATCATGGCTCTGCTGCCGGTGCAGGAGCGCGACCCGGTGCTGCAGGCGTCGTTCAGCCACATGGTCGATGCGGCGCAACAGCGGCTGATCGTGCTGGTGGGCGCGGACGATTGGCAGGACGCCACCCGCGCCGCCGACGCCTACAGCGCCGTGCTGGCCGCGCGCAAGGATATCTTCGCCTCGACGCCGATCGGCGAGCAGACGCAGAGCGACTGGCTGGCGCTGTTCCAGCAGCACCGCTTGACGTTGTTGACGGCGCAGCAGGAAGCGCAGCTGCGCGAACAACCATCGCAATTCTGGCTGGACGCCGCGCTGGCCAAGCTGTATGCGCCGTTCGGCGGTCCCAAACTCGGCGCATGGCAGGACGATCCATTCGGCCTGTTCGCCGGCTGGGTGCAGGAGCGTGCGCAGGAAACGCCGGTGCGTCCGCGCGACGGCCATCTGTTCGTGGCCGACGGCGCGCGCCAGTACGTGCTGCTTCCGCTAACGCTAAAAGTGCCCGCACTGTCGATGACGGCGCAGGACACCGTGCTGCCGCTGCTGCGCCAGGCCGGCGATGCCGCGCGCAAGGCCACGCCGAAAGTGGAACTGATCGAGGCCGGCGTGATCCTGCACGCGGCCAGTGCCAGCGGCAAGGCCAGCGCCGAGGCGTCCACCATCGGCATCGGCTCGCTGCTCGGCATCATTGTGCTGATGTGGTTCGTATTCCATTCCTTTAAACCGATTTCGCTGATCCTGCTGTCGATCGGTATCGGCTTCCTGGGCGCGCTGTCGGTGTGCTGGATGCTGTTCGGGCATGTCCATCTCATGACGCTGGTGTTCGGCGCAAGCCTGATCGGCGTGGCGCAGGACTACGGCATCTACTTCCTTTGCAACCGCCTCTCCGCCGATGAAAAGACCGACTCGCCGGCGCTGCTGAAACGCCTGCTGCCGGGCCTGAGCCTGACGCTGCTGGCGGCGGTGATCGGCTACATGGGCCTGGGCCTGACGCCGTTCCCCGGCCTGCGCCAGATGGCGGTGTTCTCGGCGCTGGGATTGGTGTTCGCGTGGCTGACGGTGGTGTTCTGGTTCCCGCTGCTGATCGGCGGCCGGACCTTGAAAAGCGGTGGCCTGGTGCGCGCGTATGGCGCGGCCCTGCAGCGCTGGCCGCTGCTGCGCTTCAACCGCGCCACGCTGGTGGCCGCCGTGGTGTTCGTGCTGGCCGCCGGTTACGGCATCAGCCGCCTGGGCGCCAACGACGATATCCGCCTGCTGCAAAATCCGCCCAAGCACCTGATCGACGACCAGATCAAATTGAGCCGGCTGCTGGACGCGCCGACGCCGGTGCAGTACTTCCTGGTGCGCGGCGATTCGGCCGAGATGGTGCTGCAGCGCGAGGAGCAGATCAAGGCGCGGCTCGACTCGCTGATCGCGGCCAAGCGCTTGTCCGGCTATCAGGCCGTGTCCAACTGGGTGCCGTCGGCGCGCACGCAGGCCGCGCGCCGCGCGCTGGTCGAGCAAAAGCTGCTGGCCAGCGACGGCCCGTTGCAAGGCGTGGCCGCGCAGGCGGGCGAGGATGCGCAATGGATCGCGGCCACCCGCGAGGGCTTGCTGGCCGCCGCTGCACCACTGACGCTGGATGCTTTCCTGGCCTCGCCGGCCAGCGAGCCGTGGCGCCACCTGTGGCTGGGCGAAAGCCAGGACGCCGGCGGCCGCGTGTACGCCAGCATCGTCGCGCTGCGCGGCTTGAGCGGCGCTGCGGCGCCGCAGGTGCTGATGGCGGCCGAAGGCTTGGATGGCGTGCAGTGGGTCGACAAGGTGGCCGAGATTTCCTCGGTGCTGGGCCGCTACCGCGCGTATATGAGCTGGGTGGTGGCGGGCGCCTATCTGGTGGTGTTCGCGCTGCTGTTCCGCCGCTATCGCAGCCGTACCTGGCGCGTGCTGGCGCCGACCGCGCTGGCCAGCCTGGCGACGCTGGCGCTGCTGGGCTACAGCGGTCAGCACCTGCAGCTGTTTCATGTGCTGGCGTTGATGCTGTTGCTGGGCGTCGGCGTCGACTACGGCATCTTCATGCAGGAGCACCCGGACCGGCGCGACCATACGCCGTGGCTGGCGGTCGGCATGTCGGCGGCCAATACGATTCTTTCCTTCGGCCTGCTCGGCCTGAGCTCCACGCCGGCGTTGCAGGCATTCGGCCTGACGATGCTGCTGGGGACCGCGCTGGTCTGGCTGATCGTTCCATGCTTCGGCTCACATCCACCAGAAAGAAACCATGACTGACGCATCGCCTATCGAAACAGCTGAAATCCTGATTGTCGGCGCCGGGCCGGCGGGCGCGGTGGCTGCGGCCCTACTGCGCCAGCAGGGCCGGCAGGTGCTGGTGATCGAGCGTGAGCAGTTCCCGCGCTTTTCCATCGGCGAGAGCCTGCTGCCGCAAAGTATGGCCTACCTGGAGCAGGCGGGCATGCTGCGAGCGGTGGTGGAAGCGGGTTTCCAGTTCAAGAACGGCGCCGCATTCATGCGTGACGGTTGCTACACCGATTTCGATTTCCGCGACAAGCACTCGGAAGGCTGGGGCACCACCTACCAGGTGCAGCGCGCCGACTTCGATCACATTCTGGCGAAGGAGGCCGAGCGCTTCGGCGCGGAGGTGCGCTATCGCCACGAGGTGCTGAACATCGAGCTGGGACAGGGCGCCAACGGCGGCGCGCGCGTCACCGTGCGCCACGCAGACGGCCATGATTACGCCGTCGATGCAGGCTTCATCCTCGACGCCAGCGGCTTTGGCCGCATCTTGCCACGCTTACTGAAGCTGGAGACGCCGTCCAACTTTCCGGTGCGCGGCGCCATCTTCACGCACGTCGAAGACGGCATCCGCGACACGGGATTCGACCGCAACAAGATCCGCGTGACCGTGCATCCCAAGCATTGCGACGTCTGGTTCTGGACCATTCCGTTCGCCGGCGGCCGCTGCTCGCAGGGCGTGGTGGCGGAGACCAGCTTCCTCGACCGCTACCAGGGCACGCCGACCGAGCGCCTGCAGGCCATCGTGGCGGAAGAGCCGTCGCTGCACGCCTTGCTGGGCAACGCCAAGTGGGACACGCCGGCGCGCCAGATCACCGGCTATTCGGCCAACGTGGAAAAACTGTGGGGCCAGGGTTACGCGCTGCTGGGCAACGCCGGCGAATTCCTCGATCCGGTGTTCTCATCGGGCGTGACCATCGCCTTCAAATCGGCCAGCCTGGCGGCGGCCGCGCTGCAACGCCAGTTCGCCGGCGAGACGGTGGACTGGCAGGCCGATTACGGCGCACCGCTGCGCAAGGGCGTGGACACCTTCCGCGCCTTCGTCGAGTCGTGGTACGCGGGTGGCTTTCAGAAAATCCTGTTCCATGAGCAGAAGCAGCCGGAGGTCAAGCGCATGATCGCGTCCATCCTGGCCGGCTATGCCTGGGACTTGAGCAATCCGCTGGTGAAGGAAACGTCGCGCCGGCTGGCGGCGCTGGAGGCCTTATGTTCGCCGGCCTGATGACACACCGCTTGCGCGCGCCAGCGGTGATAGCGGCATTGGCGGCGACGCTGCTGCTGGGCGCCTGCGCCAGCACCGCGCCACCGCCGCAGGCGCGGCTCGGCCTCAAGCTGGCGCCTGCGACGCTGGGCGCATCCATCAGCGTGCAGCAGCACCTGAAGGTGGAGCGCAACGGCCGCACCGATGATCTGGACGTGGCCCTGCAGGTGGAGCCGGACGCCATCGATGTCGTCGGCCTGGCCTTCGGCCAGCGCGTGCTGACGCTGCGCTACGACGGCAAGGAGTTGACCTCGTGGCGGCATGTGATGCTGCCGTCGCAGGTGCGCGCCGAGGACGTGCTGGAGGACATGCAGCTGACGCTATGGCCGGCCGAGGCCATCGCCGCCGCGCTGCCGGCCGGCTGGCGGGTGGCGGAGCAGGGCAGCAAGCGAACCCTGTACCTGGCCGATGAGCCTATCATGGAGATAGCCTACAGCGGCACGCCGCGCTGGAGCGGCACGGTGGTGTTGGAAAACCTGCGATATCACTATAAGCTCACGATACAGTTTGCACCCGAGACCTGAATGTTGAATATCTACCTGAACGATTGCGGCATCATCTGCGCATTGGGCGACAGCCACGCGCAGGTCAAGGCACGCCTGTACGCCGGCGAACCCGGCGTGGCGGCGACCAGCCGCTGGTCGTCCGGACGCGCGCTGCCGCTGGGCGCCGTGCAGCCGGAATTGCCTTCGGTGGCGCACCTGCCGCCTCATCAGCGCAGCCGCAACAACGCGTTGGTGCTGGCCGCGCTGGCGCAGATCCGTCCTGCGGTGCAGGCGGCGATTGTGCGCTACGGCGCGGAGCGCGTCGGCGTGGTGCTCGGCACCAGCACCTCCGGCATCGGCGAGACCGAGCTGGCGGTGGGCCGGCATGCGGCGGTTGGCGCGCTGCCGGCGGACTTCCATTATGCGATGCAGGAGATGGGATCGCCGGCCGAGATGCTGGCCCGGGAGTTGGGCCTGCGCGGCCCGGCCTATGTGCATTCGAGCGCCTGTTCGTCCAGCGCCAAGGCCATGGCCAGCGCCGCGCGCCTGATCCGCATGGGCTTGTGCGACGCGGTGATCACCGGCGGCGCCGATTCCTTGTGCAGTTTTACGGTGGCCGGATTCGCGGCGCTGGAATCGGTCAGCCCGGAGCAGTGCAATCCAATGAGCGCCAACCGGCGCGGCATCAATATCGGCGAGGGCGCGGCGTTGTTCCTGATGACTGCCGATGCAGGGGCGGGAGCGGCGCCGGTGGCGCTGTTGGGCTGGGGCGAATCGTCCGACGGCCATCACATGTCGGCGCCCGATCCGGCCGGCGAAGGCGCGCGGCTGGCTATGACGCAGGCTTTGCAGCGCGCCGGCTTGCAGCCGTCGCAGATCGACTACATCAATATGCACGGCACGGCCACGCCGCAGAACGATGCGATGGAGTCGAAGGTGATCGAGGGCCTGTTCGGCTGCGAGGTGCCGGTCAGCTCGACCAAGCCGTTCACCGGCCACACGCTGGGCGCGGCCGCCGCGATCGAGGCGGCGCTGTGCTGGCTGGCGATGCAGGACGATAATCCGCAAGGCCGACTACCACCGCACCTGTGGGACGGCGCCGCCGACGGCGCGCTGCCGGCCCTGAATCTGGCGCCGGTCGGCGCCACGCTGGGCCGGCCGCTGCGCCATGTGCTGAGCAGCTCCTTCGCCTTCGGCGGATCGAACGCGGTGCTGGTGCTGGGGAGATCGGTATGAACATGCCAGAGATCCAAACACTGGTGCCGCACTCCGGCCAGATGGTGATGCTCGACCGTGCGCTGAGCGCGGACACCGACAACCTGCGCGCCGAAGTGCGCATCCACGCCGGCAGCATGCTGGCGGATGAAACCGGCGTTGGCGCCTGGGTCGGCATCGAATACATGGCGCAGGCCATCGCCGCGCATGCGGGCTGGCTGGCGTTGCAGCGCGGAGGGGAGGTCAAGGTCGGCTTCCTGCTAGGATCGCGCAAGTACGAGGCCAAGGTATCGCAGTTCGCGTTGGGCGAGGTGCTGCACGTGCATGTGCACCGCGTGCTGCAGGCCGAGAACGGCCTGGGCGCGTTCGAGTGCCGCATCGATATCGCCGGCGGCATGGCCGCTGCGGCGACGGCCACGGTGACGGTGTTCCAGCCGGCTAATGTCAATCAATTTCTCAAAGATGGAAATGTAGGATGAATCAGAATAAATCCATGAGCGTTCTGGTAACGGGATCGTCGCGCGGCATCGGCAAGGCGATCGCGCTGCGCCTGGCGCGCGACGGCTACGACGTGGTGCTGCATTGCCGCAGCCAGCGCGCCGAAGCCGATGCGGTGGCGCAGGAGATCGAGGCCATGGGCCGCGCCGCGCGCGTGCTGCAGTTCGACATCAGCGACCGCGCGGCCACCGCCGCCGCGCTGGAGGCGGACATCGGGCAGCACGGCTGCTACTACGGCGTGGTGTGCAACGCCGGCGTGGCGCGCGACAATGCCTTCCCCGCCATGTCCGGCGAGGATTGGGACATCGTGCTGCAAACGAACCTGGATGGTTTCTACAACGTGCTCAATCCGCTGGTCATGCCCATGGTCCAGCGCCGCAAGCCGGGACGCATCGTCACGCTGGCATCGGTGTCGGGCCTGATCGGCAATCGCGGGCAGGTCAACTACAGCGCGGCCAAGGCCGGCATCATCGGCGCCACCAAGGCGCTGGCGCTGGAGCTGGCCAAACGCGCCATCACCGTCAACTGCGTGGCGCCGGGGCTGATCGAAACCGATATGATCGAGGATGTGCCGATGGACGAAGTGCTGAAGATGATTCCGGCGCGGCGCGTCGGCAAGCCGGACGAGGTGGCGGCCGCCGTCAGTTTCCTGGTCGGCGAAGAGGCGGGCTACATCACGCGCCAGGTCATCTCCGTCAATGGCGGTCTGGCATGAGCCGCCGCGTCGCCGTCACCGGCATGGCCGGCATTAGCCCGATCGGCAACGACTGGGCTGCGATCCGCGAGCGCCTCGGCGAGTACCGCAACGCCGTGGTGCGCATGGCCGATTGGGAAGACTACGAGGGCCTGAACACGCGTCTGGGTGCACCCGCAGCACCGTTCGAACTGAATGAAAAATACAACCGCAAGGCGATCCGCAGCATGGGCCGCGTGGCGTTGATGGCGACCCGCGCCACCGAGCTGGCCTTGGCCGATGCGGGACTGCTGGAGCATCCGCTGCTCAAGAACGGCGGCATGGGCGTGTCCTTCGGTTCCTCGGCCGGCACGCCGAGCGCCATCGGCGACTTCGGCCGCATGATGGAGGAGCGCACCACCAAGGGCATCAACGCCACCACCTACATCAAGATGATGGCGCACACGGCGCCGGTCAACATCGGTGTGTTCTTCGGGATTACCGGGCGTGTGATCACCACCTCCAGCGCCTGCACCTCGGGCAGCCAGGGCATCGGCTATGCGTACGAGGCGATCAAGGGTGGCAAGCAGGTGGCCATGGTGGCCGGCGGCGCCGAGGAACTGTGCGCCACCGAGGCGGCGGTGTTCGATACGCTGTTCGCCACCAGCACCCGCAACGACGCCGGCAGCACCACGCCGCGTCCCTTCGACGGCGGGCGTGACGGCCTGGTGATCGGCGAGGGTGCGGGCTGTCTGATCCTGGAAGACCTGGAGCACGCGCAGGCGCGCGGCGCCGTCATTCACGCGGAGCTGGTGGGCTTCGGCACCAACAGCGACGGCTGCCACGTCACGCAGCCGAATGCGGCCACCATGCAGATCGCGATGCAGCTGGCCTTGCAGGACGCCGGGCTGCAGCCGTCGGACATCGGCTATGTCAACGCGCACGGCACCGGCACGCAGCAGGGCGACATCGCCGAATCGCAGGCGACGCTGGCGGTGTTCGGCGGCGCCACGCCTATCAGTTCTTTGAAGAGTTATATGGGCCACACGCTGGGCGCGTGCGGTGCGCTGGAAGCCTGGATCAGCATCGAGATGATGCGCGAGGGCTGGTTCGCGCCGACCATCAACCTGGACGCGGTCGATGCGGAGTGCGCGGCGCTGGACTACATCGCCGGCGAAGGCCGTGCGCTGCAATGCGAGTACGTCATGTCGAATAACTTCGCCTTCGGCGGCATCAACACGTCGCTGATTTTCAAACGTTACGCCAACTAAGGAAATCCTATGAAAAAAACGTTCTTTGCCGTTGCGCTGCTGGCCGCTTCGTTCTCCGCCGGCGCCGCCGACACCATGCTCAAGTTCCCGATCGCCGGCGCCATGGCCGCCAACAATGCGCAGTCGCGTCTGGGCGATTCGGTCAAGTTCTACTTCGCTGGCCAGCCTACGCCGCCGGTGGCATCGACGATCATCACCGACAAAACCAGCCAGCGCACCAACAGCTTCGGCAAGCCGGCCGAGACGGCGTGCAACTGGGTGTTCCTGTCCGCCATGCTGGCGCTGCAGAAACGCGCGCAGGATGTGGGCGCCAACGCGGTCGTGAATATCGTCAGTAATTTCAACAACGTTGAAATGGCCAGCGCCACCGAGTTCGAATGCGCGGAAGGCGCCATCATGGCCGGCGTTGCGCTGAAGGGCGATTTCGTCAAGATCGCGCCGTAATATGAACGCAGTCGTCTCGTTGTGGATGGTCGACGCGGACGCGGTGACGGACGCCGATCTGCAGCGCTATCGCGGCTGGCTGGGCGCCAGCGAGATGGCGCGCCATCAGCGTTTTGTGCGCGCACAGCGGCAGCGCCAGTTCATCGTCGGCCGCGTGCTGCTGCGCGTGGCGTTGGCGCGCGTGCTGGGTGTGGCGCCGCAGGATGTGCAGCTGGAGGAGCAGGTGGGCAAGGCGCCGCGCCTGTCGGCGCCGGTGCTGAAGGGCGCGGCGCCGGGCTTCAGCATTGCGCACAGCGGCCGCTGGGTGGCGTGCGCGGTCAGCGCGCACACCGCGCTGGGGCTGGACATCGAACTGCGCGACGGTACGCGCGATCTGGCTGCGCTAGCGGCGCAGGCTTTCGACGCCAGCGAGGTGGCGCAGTGGACGCGCCTCCAGGGGCTGCCGGACGAGCAGCGGGTCGATGGTTTTTATCGCTTGTGGAGCGAGAAGGAAGCGCGCTTCAAGCTGGGCGCGGCCGATGGGCATTGCGTCGCCGTGCCGCATGAGGAGTTGTCGGTGGTGGTGTGCAGCGCGCTGCCGCTGGTGCGCGCGCCGAAGATCGAGATGGCTGCGCTGCCGTAAGTTTATTGCCAGAGCCAGTTCCACAGGCCGGGCAGCTGCGGCTTGGCGGTCGCGCTGTCGACGGTGGCGGCCAGCGCGGCGCGTTCCAGTTCATCGCGGTTGGTGTAGAAGGGCTGGTCGGCCAGTGGCACGTTCAGTTCGCGCGCCACGTCCAGCAGGATGTCGAGGTATTCCTCGATGTGGCGCGCGGTGTAAGTGTTCACGTCGTGGAAGGTGACTACCACCGGTGTGTAGCCGTCGGCCGAAGGCATGGCGCCGGCGGCCCAGCGTTTGCGGGTTTCCGCCAGGTGGGTCAGCAAGTTGGAGCGCTTGTGCCAGCTGAAGTTGATGCCGTAGATTTTGCCGTCGTTGGCATTCAGGTCGGTCAGCAGCATTTGCAGGCCGTGCGCGTGGTAGGACGCCAGCGTGTCGGCGTCATAAGCCCAGAAGGGCGGCCGCACCAGCTTGGGGGCGACGCCGGTTTCGGCCCGCAGGTCGTCGACGCCGGTCTGCAAGTTGCGATCCAGCTGCTCGCGGTTCATGAAGCGATGATTGGAATGCAGCGCGGTGGCCGAGTGCAGGGCCACCACGTGGTCTTCGGCTTGCTCGCGACGGATCAGGAAGCGGCCCATTTCGGTGCCGCCGCCGTTCCAGGCGCGGGTCTGGGTGAAGAACACGGCCTTGATGCGGCGCTTGGCCAGCACCTCGAGTACCTGGACGGTCGGGTTGTCGTTGACGGCGGCGGCGGGGCCGTCGTCGAAGGTCAGCAGAAAACGCACAGGGGCCTGCGCCAGGGCGCCAGCGCACCACAGCAGTAGAGAGAATGCAGCAAGCAGCAGGCGCGGACGGAAGACTGGCACGATACGGATCATTTCGACGGGGTCCGATATTGTACGTGAATTCGCCAGCCGGGCCGCGCATCGGACAACGTTGAAGATAAGAGAGCTTATGAGTGCCAATTTGGATTTGATGCAGCCGCCAAGTGATCCGCATGTGCCGGAGACGGCCTTCGGTAAGTGGTTCCTGCGTACCGAGACCTGGACCGTGCACGTGCTGGAACGTGCGCTGGCCGACCTGGACCGCCTGATGCCGGCCGGTGCGCCGCGTAGCTTCGGCGTGGTGGCGGACGTGGGCTGCGGCTTTGGCCGTTCGCTGGGCAAGCTGCACCAGCGCTTCGCGCCGCAGCGCCTGATCGGCATGGACATCGATCCCGAGATGCTGCAGGCGTCGGCCAGCGAAGTGGCGGCGCTGAACATCCCGGCGGAATTCATCTGCTGTTCCAGCTCGAACATCAAGCTGGAAGACAATTCGGTCGACCTGCTGTTCTGCCACCAGACCTTCCACCACCTGATCGACCAGGAGCGCGCGATTGCGGAGTTCTACCGCGTGTTGAAGCCGGGCGGCGTGCTGCTGTTCGCCGAATCGACCCGGCGCTACATTCATTCGTGGATCATCCGCCTGCTGTTCCGCCACCCGATGGACGTGCAGAAGACCGCGCCGGAATACCTGGCGATGGTGCGCGCCGCCGGCTTCTCGGTGCCGGACAGCGCGGTGTCCTATCCCTTCTTGTGGTGGAGTCGCGAAGACCTGGGCCTGCTGGAAACCGCGCTGCGCATCAAACCGCCCGCCGTGCGCGAGGAAACGCTGATCAATCTGGTCGCCGTCAAGCCGTAGACCGTAGGTGTATAGTTATTCCATGGAGGTTAGCCATGACCGAACTGGATGCGATGTTGACGGCTTATTCGGAAGGACGGATGAGCAGGCGCGAGCTGGAGCAAGCCACGGGTTTGTGGTTCGGTGAGATATTGTCCGAAATGGCGCTCCGTTCCCTGCCGCTGCCGCGCGTGGATACGCGTATGCATTTCAATGAAGCTCAACAGCGCTTGTTTGAGCAGGTGTTCGGATGACCATCACGTTCATCGTCAGGGACGCCTCCGCCGTTTGTCGTTCCCGCGCAGGCGGGAACCCATGCCGAGCCAACAAACACGCGGCGTATGGATTCCCGCGTGCGCGGGAATGACGGTTCTCAGTTATCCAGGCTCCACACATACTGCATTTTGGTCCAGGAGGATTGCGGCACGCCGTCCACTGAGCCGGGCTTGAAGCGGCACAAACTGAGCCCGGCCTGGGCGGCGCGGTCCAGTTCACGGAAGCCGCTCGATTTCTCGATGCGGGCCTCGGCCACTTTGCCATCCGTGCCGATCAGGAACGCCAGCATGACGGTGCCGGTGTCGCCGTTGCGCAGCGCGGTTTTCGGATAGTCAGGTTTGCTGCAGGCCTGCGCGTCCACCACGGCGGCGGTCACCACCGGGGCCGCTTTCACTACCTGCGTTTTCTCGCCCGGTTCGACCACGCCGCGCGGCGGCTGTGACTGTGGCGGCGGCTGGTCGGTCACGGTCCGCGTGGTCAGCGGCGGCTGGCTGTCGATCACAATATCCTTCGGCGGTTGCGGCACCAGGATTTCCGGCCGCGCCAACTGTGGTTCCTCAATCTGCGGCTCGCGTTCGCGCGGTTTCGGCTGTTCCAGCGTGGGGATCAAGTCCACCATCGGCGGCGCCGAATGGAAAACCGTCAGCTTCGATCCCTGCAGAAAAGCGCCAAGCAGCGCCACGTGCAACAGGACTACCGTGGCCATGCCGGTGAAGTTCTTCTTCTGGTTCATGCTTGCTCCTTGGTGGTGGGTAGAATTGCTAGTAGATGGAAGTATACTATTCCATGTAATAGCAAAATAAAAGCACATTTTTTGTGTTATGCTTCCGTCATCGAGTACTTCGGATAGCATCATGAAGAAAATACGTGTGCTGCTGGCGGACGATCACCCGATCGTTATGACCGGCTTTGCCATGTCGCTGGAAGGGCAGGGGCTGGAGGTGGTGGGGCAGGCGCGCTCGCCGGAAGAGGCGTTGGCGCAGTTCGCGCAATTGCATCCGGACGTGAGCGTGCTGGACATCCGCTTCGGCGACCAGCTGACTGGCCTGGACGTGGCCAAGCGCATGCTGGCGCAGCAGCCATCGGCCGCCATCATCTTCCTCAGCCAGTTCGACCAGGACAGTCTGATCAAGGAAACCTACCGCCTCGGCGGTCGCGCCTTCATGACTAAGGATTGCGACCCGGCCGACCTGGCGGCGGCGGTGCGGCGCGCGCATGAGGGCGAGCTGTACTTCCTGCCGCACATCGCCGAGCGTCTGGCCAACCTATCGGTGCGCGGCGACCTGTCGCCGCAATCGCAGCTGGACGAGCGCGCGCTGGAGATCTTCACGCTGATGGCCGCCGGCTTGACCAACGCCGAAATCGCCGAGAAGCTGGACGTGTCCACCAAGACCATCAGCAACATCAGCCAGGCGGTGAAGGAAAAACTCGGCGTGCACCGTCCGGCCTACATCACCCGGCTGGCGGTCAAGCATGGCCTGATCGAGCCCTGATGGGTAAGCGGTGGCAGCCGCCGTGGCGGCGCTGGAGCGTGCGCACGCGGCTGATGGCGATGACGGCCATTCCGTTGGCCTATCTGTTCTTCACCTTCCTTTGGTACGCCTACCATTCGCGCCTGTCCGAGGTGCGCGAAGAGCTGGCCGAGCGCGGCCCGCTGGTGGCCAAGGTGCTGGCCGATAGCAGCGAATTCAGCGTGGTCGCGCGCCGCCTCGACGACCTGAAGCCGACCATAAACGGCTTGTTGCGCACCGATCCGAGCATCCACCGCATCGACGTGCTGGACGCGCAGCGGCGCGAGCTGCTGCATGCGGCCGCGCGCGCGCCGGGCGGGACGGCGGAGCTGCGTTATTACGAGGCGCCCATCCTGAAGCGGCTGATGTGGGTGGCGATGTTGGGACCGGACGGCAAGCCGTACCAGAAGGACCGGCCGGCGGCCAGCGGCGTAACGGTGGAGACCATCGGCTATGTGCGGGTGACGATGTCGCCCTCGGCACTGCTGCTGAAGCAGACGCGTCGCTTCTACGTCGAACTGCTGGTGGGCAGCCTGGGGCTATTGGCCTGCGTGCTGCTGGCGTGGCAGCTGGCCAAGGGCCTGGATGCGTCGCTGCAGGCGTCGATGCAGGCGCTGCGCGAGGCCGACGCCGAGAAGCGCCGCCTGATCGGCAAAGTCAACACGGCGGTCGAAGATGAACGCAAGAGCATCGCGTTGGAGATCCACGATGAATTGAACGCCACCCTGATCGCCGTGCGGTTGGAAGGGCAGCGCATTGCCGACCTCAGTCCGGAAGGGGAGGTGCGCGACAAGGCGCAGTCCATCATCAAGCTGGCGCTGGGGCTGTACAACAGCGGACGCTCGCTGGTGCGCCGCCTGCGGCCCGAAGTGCTGGACATGCTGGGCCTGGAAGGCGCAGTGGAAGAGATGGTGCGCCACTACGACAGCGCCCGTAGCGGCTGCCGCTTCGATTTGCTGGCGCACGGAGACTTCTCCCGGCTGGAAGGCGAAATTGCTATCTCCGCGTACCGGATCGTGCAGGAGGCCTTGTCCAACATCGTCAAGCATGCGCGCGCCACGCAGGCGTCGGTCAGTCTGGCGCTGGAGCAGGGCGAACTGCGCATGCGGATCGCCGACAACGGCAGGGGCTTCGATGCGGCGCTGGCGTCGGCCGGCATCGGCCTGGTGGGGATGCGCGAGCGGGTGTATGCGCTCAACGGCAGCATCGCGGTGGAAACCTCGCCGGAAACGGGAACGCTTATCAGCATTGCAATGCCAATTCGATAAAATTTCTCTTTTAATGTAAACGATTCTCATTTACTATTACTGATTAAGAATAATTCTCATTCAATAATCAGGGGTAACAGGGAAATGCGTATCAAGGTCATGGTGGTGGCGCTGGCAGGAGTATTGGCCGGCTGGGCGGTGCATGCTGAGGAGGCGGCGCCGATCGAGCAAGTGGTAATTTCCGGCGACAAGCTGAAACGGACGGAAATCGATAGCAGCGCCAGCGTCGGCGCGCGCAACCGGCGCCAGATCGATGAATCTGGCCTGACTTCGCTGGACGAAGTGGCCGGCCAGATGGCCAACGTCGGCACCGCCGAGAACCTGTCGATCCGTGGCGTGCAAGCCTACGGCCCCACCGGTGGCGGCGGCAAGACCATCACGCTGGTGGTGGACGGCGTGCCGCAGGACGGCTTCGGCCAGGACATCGCCAACCTGAGCGTATGGGATGCCGACCGCGTGGAAGTGCTGCGCGGCCCGCAATCGACCAACCAGGGCCGCAACTCGCTGGCCGGCGCCGTGGTGCTCAAGACCCGCGACCCATCCGATGTGCGCGACTTCAGCTACCGCGCCAGCGCCGGCAACCAGCATGCGCACAATGTGGCGCTGGCAGGTGGCGGCGCGATCGTGGAGCAGGTGCTGGCCGGGCGCGTCAGCTTCGAGCAGCGCAAGCGCGACGGCGATGTCTACAACCCCACCCGCGACGACAAGCGCTCCAACCACAACGACGGCCACACCCTGCGCGCCAAGCTGCGCATCACGCCATGGGGCGACAATTACCAGGCGCTGGTGACGCTGGTGCACGACCAGCAGGACCTCGGCTACGGCAATGTGGAGGCGGTGAAGGTGCCGGTTTCCGCGCGCCAGAATTTTTCCAACGAGCCGCGCTTCACCGAGAACCTGACGCGCTCGGCGGCGCTGGAGCAGACCTTCCACGCCCTCGGCGCCGACATCACGCTGCTCACCACCTATTCGCACAACCGCTACAACCGCACCCAGGACTATGACGGCACGGAGCTCAACCAGGGTTACCGCAAGGGCGAGAACATCGACCGTCAGTGGGTGCAGGAGGCGCGCGCCAACTTCGACACCCAGCTGTTCGGCCACAAGCTGAAAGGCGTGGCGGGCCTGTACTACTCGCAGCAGTACTATGACGGTGACGACGGCTTCATCGTGCCGGTGTCCTATGTGCTGGGCCTGATCGGCCAGTGCAAGGTGCAGACCGTGTGCGACGCCATGTACGGCGCGGACTTCATCAGCCGCCGCCAGATGCAGAACAACGACAGCAAGACCCGCGCCGCCTACGGCGAGTTCGATTACGTGGTCGATCGCTGGACCATCACCGCCGGCATGCGTTTCGACGCCGAACGCCAGAACCGCTTGCTCAATTCGCAGACGTCCGGCACCTCGCCGCTGGCGCGGCAGATCTTCACGCAGCTAATCAGCGCCGGCGCCTTCGCACCGGATGGCCCGCTGGGCCTCGGCACCGACAACTCGGTGTGGCTGCCCAAGCTGGGCGTGCGCTATGCGCTGGCGCCGGAGTGGGTGGCCGGCCTGACCGCGCAGCGCGGCTACCGCACCGGCGGCGTCGATTACAGCTACCAGCGCGGCGCCCATCCGTATGGTCCGGAGTACACCAAGAACTACGAGGCTTCGCTGAAGGGCGTCATGGCCAACGGCTTGATGGTGGCGCTGAACGCTTACCGGGTCAACTGGACCGACCAGCAGGTCGACATCGGCGCCAACTCGCTGGATACCTATTTGGTCAACGCCGGCAGCTCGCGCCTGCAAGGACTGGAAGCGGAGCTGCGCGGCCGCGTGACGCCGCAACTGGAGCTGTTCGGCGCGGTGGGTGTGGCGCGCACCAAGTTCATCGACTTCGTGTCGCCGACCGGTGATTTCAGCGGCAACCAATTCGCCCGTTCGCCGCGCCAGAACCAGTCGGTGGGATTCAGCTGGACGCCGGGCCGCTGGATGTTGAACATGAACCTCGTGCATTCAAGCGGCACGTACATGAATTCGCAGAACACTGACCGCAACGACGGCCACACCCTGCTGGGCGGCAAAGCCACCTACGAGCTGGCCAAGGGACTCAAGCTGTTCGCCTACGGCTCCAACCTGACCGACCGCACCTACATCACCGCCAACAAGCTGGAGTCGGTCACGGGCCGCTACAACGCGGCGCTGGGCAGCGCGCGCCAGTTCGGCTTCGGCTTGCAGGGCACTATCTGAACGGAGGAGTGAGATGAATTGGATCTGCATCGGCGTGGCGGCGTTGGCTGCGCTCTGTCTCTACCTGGCGTCGCCGCACCAGACGTTATGGCGCGCGGCGCTGCGGCGCCAGGCTTTCCTGCGCTGGCTGTCGGTGCCGCTGCTGGTAGGCTCGGTCGCCAGCGCGGTGGACGCATATGGCCTCTGGTGCGGCGTGTGCATCACGCTGTCGGGCTGCATGACCATGCTGGTGGTGCTGCCCTACGTGGATGCCTGGTATCGCAAGGGAGGGCGCCATGCTCGGTAAATCGACCGCCGCCGCGTTGCTCGGCTTGCCGCTGTCGGTGCTGATCGTCGGCTTCGCGGCTTTGCTCAGCGGCGACCAGGCCAGCACCACCTTGCCCTGGCTGCTGGTGTTCTTCCTGGTGTGGATAGGCGCGATGACGGGCGCCTTCCTGTTCAAGACCGGTCTGCGCGCCTGGCTGTGGATGGGTGGCGCCACCGTGATCGGCTTCACGGCCCTGCATTTTCTCAAGGCCAGCGGTCTGTTAAGGATAGGCGCATGAAGGCATCGACTTTACGCACTTTCATTTCGGTGCACACCTGGATGGGACTGATCGCGGGCTTCGGCCTGTTCATCGCCTTCTATGCCGGTTCGGTGACCCTGTTCCATGAACAGCTGGGCGCGTGGGAGACGCCGGCCGCCAAGGTGGCCGCGCCACAGCACGATCCGCAATTGCTGATCGACGCGGTGCTGCAGGCGCATCCCAAGGCCAGGGAGACTTTCTACCTGCGCCTGCCTTCGGGCCACGGCCCGGAGACGGTGCTGGAATTCGACGAGCGCCACTTCCGCCTGGACGCCGCCGGCAAGCTGGAAGAGTTCGAGGAACGCTCGCAACTGGTGGACTTCATCTACCGCCTGCATTACACGGCCGGCCTGCCGCGCAGCTGGGGCATCTACGTGCTGGGCGTGGTGTGCGTGCTGTACGGGCTGGCGCTGGCCAGCGGCGTGATCATCTACGCGCCCACCTTCTTTAAGGACCTGTTCGCGCTGCGCATCGGGAAGAACATCAAGCGCATGTGGCAGGACGCGCACAACGCCATCGGCATCCTGTCGCTGCCGTTTCATCTGATGTACGCGTGGAGCAGCGCCGTGCTGGCGTTGGGCCTGTTGTTGCTGGCGCCATTCCAGTACCTGGTATTCGACGGCAAGCTGCTGCAACTGGTGGGGCCGGACATCAGCGCGGCGGCGCCGCCCAAGCCGGCCGGCGTGGCTGCGGCGCTGGCGCCGGCCTCGCGCTTGCTGGCGGAAGTGCGGCGCGCGGCGCCCGGCATCGAAGTCGAAACCATGGCCTACCATCGCGCAGGCGACGCCAACGCGCAGGTACAGGCCTACGGCCATCTGCATCAGAAAGCCGTGGCCAATGTCAGCGCGGTGGTGCTCAACGCCAGCAGCGCCAAGGTCGAACGGGTGGTCATGCCGGAGAATTACAGCGCCGGCACGCGCTTCCTACGTAGCTTGCAGACGCTGCACTTCGGCAGCTTCGGCGAGGCGGCGGTGCAGTGGATGTACTTCGTGCTGGGCATGGCGGGCGCCTTCCTGTTCTACAGCGGTAACCTGCTGTGGATCGAAGCGCGCCGCAAACGCCAGAAGCTAGTGCAGCCGCGCAGCGGCAGGCTGATGGCGCAGGCCACGCTGGGCGTGTGCCTGGGCTGCGTGGCGGGCGTGTCGGCGGTGTTCCTGGCAAATAAACTGGGACCGGAGGGACAGCTGCCGTTGTGGGAAGGGCGCAGCTACTACGCGGTGTTCTTCGCTTGCGTGCTGTGGGCCTTCGCCCGCCCGCCGGCGCGTGCGGCGCATGAATTGCTGGTGCTGTGCGCGGCGCTGACGCTGGCCGTGCCGTTCGCGCACTGGTGGAGCACCGGCCTCAATCCGTTGCTGGCGCTTGTGCAGGGCGACGGCGTGGTGGTCGGCGTAGCGCTGGTGGCCCTGCTGTTTGCGGCTTTGTACTGGAAGATGGCGCGCGCCGTTCTGCACCGGGGACGCCATGGCGATCCGCACAGCGTTTGGTCGTTGCGCCCGGCGCCGCCGGCACAGGGGGCCATGCAACAGGCGGCTTGATAGAACGCATGCCGGAGGGCTCCGGCATGCGGTTATAATCCGTCAATCTTTCCTGAACGGATACGCCCGACATGAGCCAGCCGAACCAGTTTTCCCTGTTGAAGCAGCGCCGCTTCGCACCGTTTTTCTGGACCCAGTTCCTGGGCGCTTTCAACGACAATCTGTTCAAGACCGCGCTGGTGGTGATCATCACCTTCGATGCGCTGAGCTGGACCACGATGTCGCCGTCGCTGGTGACCAATCTGATTCCCGGCCTGTTCATCCTGCCCTACGTGCTGTTCTCCGCCACCGCCGGTCAGTTGGCCGACAAGTTCGAGAAGTCCGGGCTGACGCGCTTCATCAAGTGGCTGGAGCTGGCCATCATGGGCGTGGCCGCTCTCGGCTGGGTCACGCACCACCTGTGGCTGCTGATCGCCGGCGTGGTCGGCATGGGCATCCATTCCACCTTGTTCGGCCCCGTGAAGTACGCCTACCTGCCGCAGCAGCTGAGCAAGGAAGAGCTGATCGGCGGTAACGGCGTGACCGAGATGGGCACCTTCGTCGGCATCCTGATGGGCGAGGTGCTGGGCGCCGTGCTGGTGGTGCAGGAACCGCACGGCCTGATGCTCGAAGCGGCCGCCACCATGCTGGTCGCGGCGCTGGGCCTGCTGGCGGCTTACCGCATTCCGGTGTCGCCGGCGCCGGCGCCCGAGCTCAAGATCAGCTGGAACTTCGTCGGCGAATCGATCCGCAATATCAATTTCTCGCGCAAGAACCGCACCGTGTTCCTGTCCATGCTGGGCAACTCGTGGTTCTGGTTCTATGGCGCGCTGGTGCTGGCGCAGTTCCCGGTCTACGCCAAGGATTATCTGCACGGCGACCACGGCGCCTTCGTGCTGTTGCTGACTATTTTCTCGCTGGGCGTGGGTAGCGGTTCGCTGCTGTGCGAGCGCCTGTCGGGCCGCAAGGTGGAGATCGGCCTGGTGCCGTTCGGCTCCATCGGCCTGACGCTGTTCGGCATCGACCTGTATTTCGCCAGCCTGGCCTACGCCGGCAGCGCCGGTGTTGTGGCGGCCGGCGTGCACCTGGACGCCTTTGCGCTGCTGGCGCAGCACGGCATGTGGCGCATCCTGTTCGACGTGCTGATGATCGGCATGTTCGGCGGCTTCTTCATCGTGCCGCTGTTCGCGCTGATCCAGTTGCGCTGCGATCCCGCGCACATCTCGCGCACCATCGCCGGCATGAACATCCTGAACGCGTTGTTCATGGTGGCGGCGGCCGGCCTGGCCATCCTGTTGCTGGGGCAGGGCTTCACGATTCCGCAGCTGTTCCTGATCACCGCGCTGCTGAACGCCGTGGTGGCGATCTACATCTTCTCGCTGGTGCCGGAATTCCTGATGCGCTTCCTGGCCTGGCTGCTGATCCACACCATCCACCGCGTCGATACCGTCGATGCCGAGCGCATTCCGGCCGAAGGCCCGGCGGTACTGGTGTGTAACCATGTCAGCTATGTCGACGCCATCGTTATCGTGGCGGCCGCGCCGCGCCCGATCCGTTTCGTGATGGACCACCGCATCTTCAAGCTGCCTTTGCTGGGCTGGATCTTCCGCACCGCGCGCGCGATTCCGATCGCGC
This sequence comes from Duganella paludis, assembly GCF_054461335.1. Taxonomy (NCBI): domain Bacteria; kingdom Pseudomonadati; phylum Pseudomonadota; class Betaproteobacteria; order Burkholderiales; family Oxalobacteraceae; genus Duganella; species Duganella paludis. The sequence goes on along the minus strand of NZ_CM136922.1, from coordinate 1,126,327 downwards.
CGGCCAAGGAAGATCCGTGGTTGATGGAGAAGGCCTACATCGATATCGCCCAGGCGCTGCACGAGGGCGAGCTGGTCTGCATCTTCCCCGAGGGCCAGCTGACGCGCACCGGCGAGATCAACGACTTCAAGGGCGGCGTCGCCAAGATCATCGAGCGCAGCAAGGTGCCGGTGATTCCGATGGCGCTGCGCGGCCTGTGGGGCCATCTGTTGAGCCGCAACCACGAGAACGTGTTCGGCCGCGTGTTCCGCAAGGGCTGGCGTTCGCGCCTGTCGTTGGCGGTGGGCGCACCGGTGGCGCCGCAGGATGTGTCGCCCGACGACCTGAAACAGCGCGTGGCGGCGCTGCGCGGCGACTGGAAGTAATCCTCCCGGCCCCCTAGCGCGCCGCCTGCACCTGGTCGCGGTTCTGCCGGGCGCCGGCCAGGCGGATGATCTGGTCCAGCTCCACCGGCTTGACCAAGTGATGGTCGAAGCCGGCTTCCACCGTGCGGCGGCGGGCGTCGCCCTGGCCCCAACCGGTCAGGGCCAGCAGCAGGATGCGCTCGGCGCCGGCGATGCCGCGTATCGCCCGCGCAGTTTCGTAGCCGTCCATGCCGGGCATGCCCAGGTCCATGATGATCATGTCCGGCGCCTGCGCCTGCACGGCCTGCACGGCGGCGGCGCCGTCGTACACGGCGCGCGCATCGAAGCCGTCGATCTCCAGCAGGGCGGTGAGCGAATCGGCGGCGTCCTCGTTGTCGTCCACCACCAGCACCTGCATCCTGCGGCCGTCGGTGCCGGCCTGCTGCGCCAGCGGAATGGCGTCGCGCGCGCCGTTGTGGTTCAGCACCGGCAGGCGGATCACGAATTCGCTGCCTTTGCCCATCCCTTCGCTATACGCCTCCACGCTGCCGCCGTGCATTTCGGCGAACTGGCGCGACAAGCTCAGGCCGATCCCGAGCCCGCTGGAGAACTGGCCGTTGACGGTTTTGCTTTGCTCGAACATGCGGAAGATGCGCGGGATGGTGTCGGCTTCGAGGCCGATGCCGTCGTCGCGGATCGATACCACCAGATCGTCGCCATCGACCGTCGCGCGCACCACCACGTGGCCGCCCTGCGGCGTGAACTTGACCGCGTTGGAGACGATGTTGGCGTAGATCTGCACCACGCGCGCATAGTCGATATTGAGCATCACTTCCTGCGGCGGCAACTGCCAGGCGATGTGGATGCGCTTGTCGTCGGCGGCCTGCTGGCACAACTCGCTGGCGTGGTTGATGACCGAGGCGAGCGAGGCCAGCTGCGGCTGCAAGGTGATCTTGCCGCTGGTGATGCGGGCCACGTCCAGCAGGTCGTCCACCAGCCGCGTCAGCAGGCGCACCTGGCGCTCCACCATGTCGCGGATGCGCCGCACCGGACCGGCGTCCGGGTACAGGTGGGTGAGCAGCGACACCGAGGTGCGGATCGGCGCCAGCGGGTTGCGCAGCTCGTGCCCGAGGCTGGCCAGGAATTCATCCTTGCGGCGTGCCGCTTCGCGGATCTGGTATTGCTTGTTGCGGGCGCGCAGGGTCGAATGCAGCGCCGTGATCAGGGTGATGGTGCGCACCGGGCGCTCCATCAGCGCCAGGTTGCCGAGCCCGGCCACCGCCTGCCGCACGCTGGCCGAATCGGCGCCGCGATGGGTCAGCAGGATGATCGGCAGGTCGGACCAGTCGGGCTGGCGCGCGACGCGGCCCTGCAGCAGCTGGAACGCGCCCGGCGCCAGCGCTTCCTCCACCGTCAGCACGGCGCCGGCGCCGCGTTCCAGTTCGTGGTCCAGGTCGGCCAGGGTGGGGCAGATGTGGGTGTCGATGGCCGCCATGGCCAGCACCTTGGCAGTGAGCGCCGCATCCTGGCCGGTAGGAGCGTAGATCAGGATACGGTTTTCCATGGGCTTCAACCGGCCGCGCTCTCGGCGATGGGGGCGCCGTGGTAGGTCGGCACGCCGGTCAGTACGCCGTGGAAGTCCTTCAGCACCGGCCCCACCCGCAGGCCGGCGGAACTCAGTTCGAAACTGCGCAACGTGCGTTCGTGCGCGCTGCCGCGTTTCTTGAACACCGAGATGGCTTGCTTCACGGCGCCGTTGGTTTCGTAGTAGCGCAGCATGATGACGTTGTCGGCCAGGTAGCTGGCGTCGATGCTGTTTTTCATGGAGCCGCCCACCATGCCCTGCTGGACGCCGACGATGATGCTGACCACGCCGCGCTGGCCGAGGAAGGTCAGCAGCTCGTGCAGGTGGGTGATGAGGAAGCGCTCGTCCGGCACCGCGTTCAGGTAGCCGTTCAGGCTGTCGATCACCACCACCCGCGCGCCTTCCTCCACCGAACGGATGACGGCGCTGGAGAACTCGCCCGGCGACAGCTCGGCCGGATCGATCTGCTGCACGCTCAGCATGCCGCTCGCCAGCGCCGGCCCCAGTTCCAGGCCGAGGTTGGTGCAGCGGTGCAGCATATTGCTGCGCGCCTCTTCGAACAGGAACATTGCGCATTTCTCCTCGCGCCGCGTGGCCGCGTGCACGAACTGGGTCGCCAGCGAGGACTTGCCGGTGCCGGACGGGCCGGAGATCAGGGTGCTGGTGCCGGCCTCCAGGCCGCCGCCGAGCAGCGCGTCGAGCGCCGGCAGGCCGCTGGAGCGCTGTTTGCGCTCGCCGTTCTCGCGCGTCTGCGCCGCCACCAGGCGCGGATACACGTACAGGCCGCCCTGGATGATCTTGTAGTCGTGCGCGCCGCCGCGATAGGCCACGCCGCGGTACTTGACCACGCGCAGGCGGCGCCGCTCGGCGCCGTAGGCCTGGTCCGTTAGTTCCAGCGTCAGCACCGCGTGCGCCACGCTGCGAACCTGCAGGTCGGTGCTGAGGGCGGTGCGGTCGTCGAGCAGGATGGTGGTGCAGCTGCGGCTGGTGAGATACTGCTTGAGCGCCAGCACCTGGCGGCGGTAACGCAACGGGCTTTCGGCCAGCAGCTGCAACTCGGACAGCGAATCGAGCACCACGCGACGCGGCTGGTATTTGTCGATCGCCGCCAGGATGCGCTGGGTCGTGCTGCTCAGCTCGATTTCGGACGGATGGAAGATGGTGTACTGCTGGTCCGGATTGAGCGCCTTTTCATCGGGGATGATTTCCTCGATGTGGATGCCGTCCATGCGCCAGCCGTGCGACTGCGCCACGCTGCTCAGCTCCACCCTGGTTTCGGCCAGCGTGATGTACAGCGTCGATTCGCCGCGCCGCACGCCTTCGAGCAGGAACTGCAGCGCCAGCGTGGTTTTGCCGGTGCCGGGCTCGCCCTCGACCAGGTACAGGCGGTCGCTGGTCAGGCCGCCGGCCAGGACGTTGTCCAGGCCAGGCACGCCGGTTGAGAGAAAGTCGTTGGTGATGCTGTTTTGCTCTTCCATGGGTTGTCCGGAACGAATGATTTTTGTTCCAGAAATCCTACCCCACGGCGAAAAACTTTGGTGTTCGTTAGCGCACCTAAAGAACAGTCTTAGCGGCGTGCGCGCTGCTGCATGCCCTGCTGTTTGTGGCGGTACATGGCGCGGTCGGCCCGGCCGAGCAGCATTTCGATATCCTGCGGATCGTCCGGATGGTGCAGGGCGATGCCGATGCTGGCGCTCAACGCGACGGTGGCGGTCTTCAGGATGAAGGGCTGTTGCAGGACCGGCAGCAGCTTGTCGGCCGCCTCCTGCGCATCGGCGTCGCTGTGCAGCATTTCGAGGATGACGATGAACTCGTCGCCGGCCAGGCGGCCGACGGTATCGGTCTTGCGCACCGCGCCGCGCACGCGCTGGGCGAACTGGCGCAGCAGCTCGTCGCCTTCCTCGTGGCCGTAGCGGTCGTTGACTTGCTTGAAGCGGTCGAGGTCGAGGAAGAACACGGCGCACGTCTGGCGCAGGCGGTTGGCGCGCTGCAGCGCCTCGGGCAGGGCCTGCATCAGCGCGCGCCGGTTGGGCAGGCCGGTGAGCGTGTCGTTCAGCGCCATCTCCTCCATCGAGGCGAACAGTTGCTTGCGCTCGCTGATGTCGTGCAGGAAGGCGATGAACAGGTGGCCGCTGCTGCGCGCCACATAGGCCAGCGAGACTTCGACCGGCAACTCCTGCCCGGCGCGGTTGTGCAGCGTGAGTTCCACCCGGCGGCTCAGCATGGCGGCGGCGATGTCGGCGCTCTCGGCCAGCTGGCGCATGTCGCGTTCGTAAGCGCGGCGCAGCAGCGGCGGCAGCATCATGGCCGCCAGCGGCTGGCCGATCACCTCGTTGCGCTTCCAGCCCAGCAATTGTTCGGCTTGCAGATTCCATTCGCGCACCACGCCGCCCGGATCGAGGGCGATGAAGGCGTCGTGGGCGTTGTCGAGAATGGCTCGCAGTTCGGCCGCGCGTTCCTGCAGCAACTGCTGGGTGCTTTGTTCCTGGGCCAGCGCGCGCTCCAGCTGCAGCGCCTTGCGGGCGATCTCGCGGGTGCGTTCACCGACCGTCGATTCCAGCTTTTCGTTCAGGCTGCGCAGGGCGCCGAGGTGGCCCTGTTCAGTGCGCAGCATTTCATTGAGCGCGCGTGACAGCACCTGCACTTCGTGATAGCCATCGTGCTGCTGCACGTCCGGCAGGCTGACCGCATCAGAAGGCGCGGCCAGGCGCGCTTCGATGGCCCGGCTCAGGGCGTTGAGCGGGCGCGTCAGGCGGCCCGCCACCACGGCGGCGGCCAGCGCCATCGCCACGCCCAGGATGGCGCCCAGCAGCAGGATTTGCCGTTCCAGCGCGCGGGCGCCGGACAGGGCCTGCGCTTCCGGCTGGCGTACCAGGATAGCCCAGGTGAGCGTGGCCGGATCGCCGGGCTGGCCGCTGCGCGCGTAGCCGGTGAGGTAGTCGCGGCCGTCGGCCCAGGTTTCCTTGAGCGCGCCCGAGGCGCCGCTCTGGGCAAGCGTCAGGCTGGCGCTGCTGATCGTTTGTTCCTCCATGCCCTGCGGGCCGAGGATCACGGTGCCGTCGCCGCGCACCACGAAGATCTCGGCCGAATATTGCTGGTCGGCCGGGGCCAGGATGGTTTGCACCATGCGCCGCGCCCAGCCCCAGCTCATGTGTACGCACAGCACGCCCCGGTAGCTGCCGTCCGGGCCGAGCACCGGGCCGGCGGCGTCGACAAAGCGCCATGGGTCGGCGCTGGAGGGAAGTTTCTTGCCCAGCGGGGAGGCCGGGTGGAAGTCGCCCGCGTAGAGTTTGACGCGGCCGTCGCGGAACCATGGGCGGTCGCTGACGTCCACGCCTTCCTGCACGCCCTGGGTGGCGGCGAATACCTTGCCGTCCGGGTCGGTCAGGCCGATCCAGGCGTAGTCGGGGAAGGTTTTTTGCAGGCTTTCGAGCACCTGGCGCACCTCGGCCGGCGTGCGGGCATCGCGCACGCGCGGCAGTTCGCTCAGCAGCGTGACGTCGCCGATGGCCTTGCGCACCACGCCGTTGAGCGAGTCGCGCATCTGCCAGGACAACTGCTGCAGGCGCTGCTCGGCCTCGCGGCGGGCATAGCCGATGGCGAAATGGTCGACCAGGATCAGCAAGGCCAGCACCGTCAGCAACACCGTCGCACTGACGCCGACGGTGACCAGCGTGGTCAGACGGGGACGGGTGGCGGGGGACGGCGGGGACATGGGCTGTACTGGCGGGCCGAAAAGATGTCTTTGAGAAAGTGATTGATTGTAGCATCGCAGGCCGCGTGCACCGCATCGGCATGTGGTTTTTGCATCCTTAAAACACGCTTAAGCTTGCCGCACTGCACAAGAATGTTGCTTGACTTAACTAGAATGATCGTTCATTCTATAGCCTGTGCTTAAATTTTATACAGAAAGCCCACATACTATGGCAGCCTATTTCTGCAAAAAAACCATGCTGCGGACCACCGGTACCGTCGCAATCCTCACCGCAATCGCCATGCTGGCTGGTTGCTCCAAATCCACGACCGAAGCACCTCGCACGCAGCAGGTGGCGGAAGTGGGCGTATTCAAGGTAGCGCAGGAAGCGCTGCAGATCACCACCGAACTGCCGGGCCGCACCGCCGCTTATCAAGTGGCCGAAGTGCGCCCGCAGGTCAGTGGCCTGATCAAGAAACGCCTGTTCGTCGAAGGCGCCGATGTGAAAGCCGGCGTCCCGCTGTACCAGATCGATGCCGCCACTTACCAGGCTTCATACAATGCGGCCAAGGCGTCGCTGTCCAAGGCCAAGGCCAACTTGCTGACCGCCGCGCCGAAAGTGGCGCGCTACAAAGAGCTGGTCGCCATCGAAGGCGTGAGCCGCCAGGACTATGAAGACGCCATCGCCGCCCACGAGCAGGCCAAGGCCGACGTCGAGTCGGCCGCCGCCGCGCTGGAACAGGCCAAGATCAATCTCGATTACACTCACGTCGATGCGCCGATCAGCGGCCGTATCAGCCGCTCAACCGTGACGCCGGGCGCGCTGGTGACCGCCAACCAGACCACCGCGTTGACCACCGTACAGCAGCTGGATCCGATCTACGTCGACGTGACGCAGAGCAGCGAAGACATGCTGCGCCTGAAGCGCGAAATCGAAAGCGGCGGCCTGAAAAAGAACGGCGGCCAGGCCAAGGTGACCTTGCTGCTGTCCGACGGCAGCAAGTACGCCGAAGAGGGCAAGCTGCAGTTCTCCGACGTGTCGGTCGACCCGGGCACCGGCAATGTGACCCTGCGCGCGCTGTTCCCGAATCCGAAGCACGATCTGCTGCCGGGCATGTTTGTGCGCGCGGTGATCGAGTCGGGCGTCAACGAGCACGCCATCGCCGTGCCGCAGCAAGGCGTGACGCGCAATCCGAAAGGCGAAGCGACCGCGCTGGTGCTGAACAAGGAAGGCAAGGTTGAGCAGCGCATCCTGGTGACCGGCAGCACGCTGGGCGCCAAGTGGCTGGTGAAATCGGGCCTGAACGAAGGCGACCTGCTGATCGTTGAAGGCGTGCAGAAAGTGAAACCGGGCGCACCGGCCAACGCCGCCAAGCCTGCCGCCGCCGTTGCCGCCGCCGGCGCTGCGCCCGCCGCCGCGAAAAGCGCGCAATAAGGAGATAGCTCATGTCACGTTTCTTTATTGATCGCCCGATTTTTGCGTGGGTGGTCGCGATTGTCATCATGCTTGCGGGCGTGATTGCCATTCTCGGCCTGCCGATATCGCAATATCCAAGCATTGCGCCGCCGTCGATTTCGATCAGCGGCTCCTATCCGGGTGCTTCCGCCAAGACGGTGGAAGACGCGGTTACCCAGATCATCGAACAGAAGATGAAGGGTATCGACGGCTTGCGCTACATGTCGGCGTCGTCCGATTCGACCGGTGGCGTCAGCATCACGCTGACCTTCAAGAGCGGCACCAATCCCGACATCGCGCAGGTGCAGGTGCAGAACAAGCTGCAACTGGCGACGCCGCTGTTGCCGGCCGTGGTGCAGCAGCAAGGCCTGGTAGTGGCCAAGGCCACCAAGAACTTCCTGATGGTGCTGGGCTTCGTGTCCGAAGACGGCAGCATGAAGCAGGCCGACATCGGCGACTACGTGGCCGCCAGCGTGATCGATCCGATCTCGCGCGTGGAAGGCGTGGGCGATGTCACCAACTTCGGTTCGCAGTACGCCATGCGCATCTGGCTGGACGCCGCCAAGCTGCAAAGCTATCAATTGACGCCGGCCGACATCTCCACCGCCATCTCCGCGCAGAACACCGAAGTCTCGGCCGGTGAGCTGGGCGGCCTGCCGGCCATCAAGGGCCAGCAGCTGAACGCCACCGTGACCGCGCAAAGCCGTCTGCAAACCGCCGAACAATTCGGCGCCATCCTGCTGAAGACCACCGCCAGCGGCGCCACCGTGCACCTGCGCGACGTCGCTCGCATGGAGCTGGGCAGCGAAAACTACAACATCCTGGCGCGCTACAACGGCAAGGCCGCTTCCGGCGTCGCCATCAAGCTGGCCACCGGCGCCAACGCGCTCGATACCGCCAACGCCGTCAAGGCCAAGGTCGCCCAGTTGGAGAAGCAGTTCCCGCAGGGCCTGAAAGCCGTGGTGGCTTTCGATACCACCCCGTTCGTCAAGCTGTCGATCGAGGAAGTGGTGAAGACGCTGGTGGAAGCGGTCATCCTGGTGTTCCTGGTGATGTACCTGTTCCTGCAAAACTTCCGCGCCACGCTGATTCCAACCATGGCCGTGCCGGTGGTGTTGCTGGGTACTTTTGCCATCTTGTCGGCGCTCGGTTATTCGATCAACACACTGACCATGTTCGCCGTGGTGCTGGCGATCGGCCTGCTGGTCGATGATGCGATCGTGGTGGTGGAGAACGTTGAACGCGTGATGACGGAAGAGGGCTTGTCGCCGCTGGAGGCAACCCGCAAGTCGATGAGCCAGATCAGCGGCGCGCTGGTGGGTATCGCCATGGTGCTGTCGGCGGTGTTCGTGCCGATGGCCTTCTTCAGCGGTTCGACCGGCGTGATTTACCGCCAGTTCTCGATCACGATTGTTTCGGCCATGGTGCTGTCGGTGCTGGTGGCGATGATCTTCACGCCGGCGCTGTGCGCCACCATTCTGAAGCCGGTGGAAAAAGGTCATCACCTGACCAACAAGGGTTTCTTCGGCTGGTTCAACCGCACGTTCGAGCGCAGCACCAACAAGTACCAGGGTTTGGTCGGTTCGATCCTGAACCGCAGCGGCCGTTCGCTGCTGGTGTATGGCCTGATCGTCGCGGTGCTGGCGGTGGTGTTCATGCGCTTGCCGACGTCCTTCCTGCCGGAAGAAGACCAAGGCGTGCTGTTCTCGCAGATCCAGCTGCCGACCGGCGCTACGCAGGAACGCACGCTGAAAGTGATCGAGAAAGTCGAGAACCACTTCCTGACCGAAGAGAAGGACGCAGTCGCTTCCGTGTTCGCGGTGGCCGGCTTCAGCTTCAGCGGCAATGGCCAGAACAGCGGCATCGCCTTCGTGCGCATGAAGGATTGGTCCGAGCGTCCGGGCGCCGCCAACCGCGTCAACGCGATTGTCGGCCGCGCCATGGGCAAATTCTCGCAGATCAAGGACGCGATGGTGTTCGCCTTCGCGCCGCCTGCGGTGCTGGAACTGGGTAACGCCAGCGGCTTCGATTTGCAGCTGCAGGATATCGGCGGCGTCGGTCACGAAGCGCTGATGGGCGCGCGCAACCAGATGCTGGGCATGGCGTCCAAGAGCCCTGTGCTGGTGGGCGTGCGTCCCAACGGCCAGGAAGATACGCCGCAGTACAAGATCACCGTCGACCAGCAGAAAGCCATCGCTTTGGGCCTGTCGGTGGCGGACGTGAACAAGGTGTTGAGCAACGCCTGGGGTAGCGCCTACGTCAACGACTTCGTCGACCGTGGCCGCGTGAAGAAGGTGTACCTGCAAGGCTCGGCCGATTCGCGCATGACGCCGGAAGACCTGAACAAGTGGTTCGTGCGGAACGCCGACGGCCAGATGGTGCCTTTCTCGGCCTTCTCGACCGGCAAGTGGATCTACGCTTCTCCGCGCCTGGAACGCTACAACGGCTTGCCGTCGACCGAGATCCTGGGGGCGCCTGCGCCGGGCCAAAGCTCGGGCGCCGCCATGGCGGAAATCGAGAAGCTGGCGGCGCAACTGCCGCCGGGCATCGGCTACGAGTGGACCGGCTTGTCGACCGAAGAGCGCGACTCCGGCTCGCAGACCACGCAGCTGTATGCGATCTCGATCCTGATCGTGTTCCTGTGCCTGGCCGCGCTGTATGAAAGCTGGTCGGTGCCGTTCTCGGTGCTGCTGGTGGTGCCGCTGGGCGTGGTGGGCACGGTGCTGTCGACTTATGTGTTCAAGCTGTCGAACGACGTCTACTTCCAGGTCGGCCTGCTGACCGTGATCGGCCTGGCGGCGAAGAACGCGATCCTGATCGTGGAATTCGCCAAGGAGCTGCAGGAGCAGGGCGTGGAACTGAAGGAAGCGACGTTGCAGGCGGTGAAGCTGCGCCTGCGTCCTATCCTGATGACCTCCATCGCCTTCGGCCTGGGCGTGCTGCCGCTGGCGATCAGCAGCGGCGCCGGTTCCGGCAGCCAGAACGCGATTGGCGTCGGCGTGTTGGGCGGTATGCTGACGGCCACTTTCCTTGGCATCTTCTTCGTGCCGTTGTTCTTTGTACTGGTGCGCGGCTACTTCACGCCGAAGAAGGCCGCCCCTGCAACTGTTGAGGTGCATTGATATGAAAAAGTCCTTATTCACGATGGCGGCGGTAGCCGTGCTGGCCGGCTGCAGCCTGGCGCCGGTGTATGAACGCCCGGCGCAACCGGTGCCGCAAGCCTTCCCTGCGGGCGCAGCCTACCAGGGCGTGCCTGCCGCCGCCGCAGATGCCAAGCCGGTGTCGCAAATCCAGTGGCGCGACTACTTCTCCGACGAGAAGCTGCGCAAGGTGATCGAGCTGGCGCTGGTGAACAACCGCGACCTGCGCGTCTCGGTGCTGAACATCGAAAAGGCCAAGGCCCAATACGGCATCGAGACGGCAGCGCTGCTGCCGCGTCTTTCGGCCAACGTCGGCCAGAGCGCGTCGCGCACGCCGACCAATATGACCGGCACCGGCGAGGCGGCCATCAACCGCCAGTACAACGGCGGGCTGGTGATGTCCTCGTATGAGCTGGACTTCTTCGGCAAGGTGCGCAACCAGTCCGAGGCCGGCTTGCAGAGCTACCTCGGCACCGAGGAAGCGCGCCGCACGCAGCAGATCACGTTGGTGTCGGAAGTGGCGAACGCCTACCTGACCCTGATCGCCGATCAGCAGCGCCTGAAGCTGGCGCAGGAAACCCTGAAAAGCCAGCAGACCAGCTACGACTTGAGCAAGAAGCGCTTCGACCTGGGCGTGGTGGCGGGCACCGACATGTACGATGCGCAGACCACGCTGGAATCGGCGCGCAACGACGCGGCGGTCTACACCGCGCAGGTGGCGCTGGACCAGAACGCCCTGACCCTGCTGGTGGGCGGCGCGGTGCCGGACGAGCTGCTGCCGACCGGTGACCTGAACGAAGTCACCCAGCTGGCGGCTATTCCGGCCGGCCTGCCGTCGGACCTGCTGCAAACGCGTCCCGACGTGCAGCAAGCGGAGCGCGCACTGCGCGCCGCCAACGCCAATATCGGCGTGGCGCGCGCCGCCTTCTTCCCGAGCATCTCGCTGACGGCGTCGGGCGGCAGCGCCAGCTCGACCTTGTCCGGCCTGTTCAAGTCCGGCTCGGGCACGTGGAGCTTTGCGCCGTCGATCAACCTGCCGATCTTCGACGGTGGCGTCAACCGCGCCAACCTGAATATCGCCAAGGCCGACCGCGACATCTCGGTGGCGCAGTACGAAAAAGCCGTGCAGACGGCGTTCCGCGAAGTGGCCGATGCGCTGGCCACGCGCGGCACGCTGGATGAGCGCCTGGCTTCGCAGCAGGCGCTGGTGGCGGCGGCACAGAAGAGCTACGACATCAACCAGGCGCGCTACAGCAAGGGTGCGGATACCTTCCTGAACGCGCTGGTGTCGCAACGCGCCTTGTATTCGGCTCAGCAGGGACTGATCTCCACGCGCCTGGCCAAGACCGGCAACGCCGTCACCCTGTACAAGGTGCTGGGCGGTGGTTGGCAGCCGGAATTGCCGCCGCAGCCGCGCGGCTGAACGTTATAATCGACTGCCCCAGGCAAATTACCCAAGGATCGTTCCATGAAATTCGACGTCAAACGGCGCACAGACCCGGAAAGGGCGCAGAACCGCCGCAACCAGGTCTTGCAGGCGGCCGCTGTGTGCTTCGCGCGCAGCGGCTTCCATGGCGCCAGCATGTCCGAGATTTCCAAGGAAGCGGGCATGAGCGCGGGCCACATCTACAACTACTTCGAGAACAAGGAGGCCATTGTCATGGCCTTCGTCGACCTCGAAATAGAGCACGTGACCTCGCAGCTGCGCGAACTGGAAGGCAAGGACGATCCGCTGCAGTCGATGATCGATGACGCGCCCAAGCATCTGGACGACAACCTGGACCCGCAGTACTTCCAGCTGCCGCTGGAGATGTTTGCCGAAGCTGCGCGCAATCCCAAGATCGCCGAAGCCTTGCGCGCCGGCGATCAGGCGGCGATGGATCGCTTCCGTCCCATCATCAAACGCGAGCGTGAACGGCGCGGCCTGCCGGTGGACGATGCGCTGCTCGACGGCCGCATCGACACGGTGGTGTCGCTGTTCCATGGCCTGCCGATCCGCGCCTTGCATCGCCCGCAGATCAATCGTGAAGCGCTGGTGGAAGGCTACCGTGTAGCATTGACGGCTCTGCTGCTGACCTGAACAAATCTTTAAAGGAGTGCCCATGACTTCCTACGTTATTCCCGCCCAAGACATCGTCGGCCTGCCGGTTGCCGGCACCGTCGATCTGTTCCCGGTGCGCCGCGTGTACTGCGTCGGCCGCAACTACGCCGGCCATGCGCGCGAGATGGGTTCCGACCCTGAGCGCGAACCACCATTCTTCTTCTGCAAACCGGGCGACGCGCAAGCCGTGGTGCAGGCCGCGCCGAACCGCATACTGGAGCTGCCGTATCCGCCGCAGACCAGCAACCTGCACTACGAGTGCGAACTGGTGGTCGCCATCGGCAAGGGCGGCGCGAATATTTCGGTGGACGATGCGGCGTCGCACATCTTCGGTTACGCCGTCGGCTTCGACATGACGCGCCGCGACCTGCAATTCAAAATGCGCGATGCGGGCCGTCCGTGGGAAATCGGCAAAGCCTTCGACTACTCAGCGCCGATCGGCCTGATACACCGCGCTGAAGACGCCGGCGACATCAACCACGCCGCGATCCAGCTGGACCTCGATGGCGTGACCAAGCAATCGTCGTCGATCTCGCATTTGATCTGGTCGATCAATGAAACCATCGCCAACTTGTCGACGCTGTTCACGCTGGCGCCGGGCGACCTGATTTTCAGCGGCACGCCGGAAGGTGTGGGCGCGGTGGTGCGCGGGCAGGTGCTGGAAGGTAAAGTGGCGGGCTTGTCGCCGATCACGGTCAAACTGGTATAAGCCGGTCGATGGCGGTGAGCGCCGCGAGTGCGTTCGCCGCCAGCCCGACATCGCGCGGGCCGGCCACCTGCGGCTCGCGCGGATTAATCCGGATCATGCGGCCGTTGTGGTGGGCGACCACGGCCTGGCCGAAATGCCGCACCGACGGAATCGCCGTGCCGGCGCCGATTTCCACCACCAACGGGCGTTCCGCTTTTTGCAGCAGCCGATGCAGCCGCGCTTCCTGTGCGGCGGCGCGCTGCTCGTTCCAGCCCCAATCGCCAAACATCAGAATATTCGGCCGTGCCAAAGCGCCGCAGTGCGGGCAGATGGGCGGCTGGTTCAATAGGCGGCAAGCTTCCTTGTCGATCTGCGGCGTGTAATCGTCGGCGCTCCAGATATCCACGCCGCATGGCTCCAGGCACTGCAGGTGATGAATCGAACCGTGGCATTCATAGATACGCTGGGGATCGAAACCGGCGGCCTGGAAGTGGCCGTCCACATTGCTGGTGAAGACGCCATATCCGTGCGCCATGCGCTCGCCCCATTTCCTCAGCAGCGCGAAGCCTTCATGCGGCGTGGTCGCGCGGTAGAGATTGAGCCGGTGGCCATAGAAGCCCCAGGCCAGTCTCGGATCATCGCGGAAAGTGGTGGGCGAGGCTACGCTGGTGAACTCCATGCCGGTCCGTCCAAGCGCCGGGTAAGCCTGCCAGAATCCCTGGTTGCCGCGAAAATCCGGCAAGCCCGAATCGACGCCCATGCCGGCGCCGGCGGCCACGATCAGCAGATCGGCCTGGGCGAGGAGGGCGGCGGCGCGCTCGATATCAGCGGTGTTCATGTGAGTATCTTAATCGTGCGAAGCAAACATGACAAATACTTAAAGCCGCTGCTATAATTATGCGGTTAGTCGGGGCGTAGCGCAGCCTGGTAGCGTACGTGCATGGGGTGCACGGGGTCGGAGGTTCGAATCCTCTCGCCCCGACCAACAATCAAATCCAAAATTTAGGCCAATCATCTGATTGGCCTTTGTCATTTTTGGGCCAGCTCTTGGCTTGTCCATATCGCCTATTGTCCGAGCTGGGGGCAGGAACTTACACAAGGCGCGCTACGCCGTCAGTGCGCTAGCTAACAGTTCTAAAAAGAAATAAAAGTGGACATTTAACCATGCACGATTGAAATTTAACAATTGTGAAAATTGTTATTGATATTCTAAATATGCAATTCAATCATTGTTTAATTAACCACCACTTAAATCTGGAGCACTCCATGAAACTGAAATTCGCCGCCGCCGCCGCCCTGCTTGCTACTTCCTTTGGCGCCTCCGCTGCCGTCTACGATTTGGGCGCACTGTCGCCACTGGGTTTTGATTCGTGGGGTGAGTCGACCGTGCGCCTGGCATCCGGCACGCAGATCGACGACACCTGGACCTTCACCCTGCTGGCGGACTCGACCGCTTCGTTCCTGGCAGCGCAGACCTTCGCTGTGTCCAGTGGTGCGATCAAGGATTTCAGCGCCGAGCTGATGGGCACCAGCTTCGGTCCGGTGCTGTCGGATACCACCTCGCAAAAGCTGAGCTGGGGCGGTACGCTGGCAGCCGGCACCTATTCGGTTCACGTTACCGGCCTGACCGCCGCTGACCGCACCACTTACGTGGGTTCGGTATCGGCGATGCCAGTACCGGAACCAGAAACCTACGCCATGATGCTGGGCGGCCTGGGTATCCTGGGTTTCGCGGCACGTCGCAAAGCTAAAAAAGCAGTATAAGTACAGCGCCAAGTAGAGCCCTACGTTTTATGAAGCCCATTGCGTCTAGCAGTGGGCTTTTTGTATTGCGCATCTGAATTGCGAACTCAGGAATGATGGAAAACTGATATCGTCGTTAGAGTCCGAATTTCTTCAACAGTACCGGCAACAGTTGTGTCAGAAGGAAGGCGCTGACTATCCATATGATGATGGAATATTTAGCTTCCATCACATCAGCCTTGGTTGCATAGTTGGACTTGATCACGGCCACGTCGGTTTTGACGATAGCTAACTCCGCTTCAAGTTTTTGTATGCGTGGTTCCATCGGTTGATCATAGGCGTGATGATTTCCGTCGTCAAATTGCTCAGACATAACGTACCTCATCGGGAAATTGGACTGCCTCATCGATGGCGATCCGCCCTTCAGGTAGGAGTTTGAGATTTCTCAATCATGCGCGATGGATTAGCTGCGTCATCCATAATGCCCTCTCCATCATTGCAGGAGAACGGCATGCCTTTTTACCGCGTCTGGTATCAGAACAAAACCGAACCTTTTGAATTCTCCACCGCCGGCATCAGCCGGGAGGAGGCGATTGTCGAGCGGATTCTCGCGCGGGAGAATATCGCCGCTGCGGAGACGGGCGCGAATGCGCCTTCCTTGTCGGAGCTGATTGCGAAGAATAATCTGGGGCCGGTCCGCTACACGGAAGATGAAAGCGAACCGCAGACGATCGCCTAGCCGCGCGCCGGCTCCTTGTGGAAGCGGCCGTCCTTCATGATGGCGTGCAGGCGGCTGCGGTCCTGCAGGATGGTGATGTCTTGCAGCGGGTCGCCGTCGACCAGCAGCAGGTCGGCCAGGTAGCCGGGCTTGATGCGGCCGAGCAGGTGGCCCATGCCCATCAGTTCTCCGCCCAGCCGCGTGGCCGCTTCCAGCGTTTCGCACGGCGTGTAGCCGAAGTGGCGCACGAACAGTTCGAGGTCGCGCGCGTTGCGGCCAGTGGGATTGAACGGGAAGCCATAGTCGCCGCCCGGCAGGACGCGCACGCCGCGCCGGCGCAGTTCCGGTATTAGTTCGCGCTGGCGGGCCAGCACCAGCGCCGCGCTGCGTTTCATCTCCGTCATGTCGATGCCTTCCGGCGGCTCGGTGTCGAGCGTAGCCTGGATGATGCCGACCGCCGGGCCGACGAAGATTTCGTCGCGCTTGTATTCCATCATGTCCAGCGCTTCCACGTCCGCCCAGGTGCAGTGATACAGCACGCGGAAGTTGGCGCGCAGGGCCATCTTCACCGCCGCCGCAGCCTGCGCATGCGCCGCCAGCCACACGCCCGAGATGCGCGCCTGGTCGCCGGCCGCATCGGCTTCCTCCTGCGTGTACAACAGCTCCTGCGAACTGCCCGGTTTCAGCGCGTCCTCGCCCGACAATAAAAACTTGACCGACTTGGCGCCCAGTGTGGCGCATTCGCGCACAAAAGCGCGCACCGCTTCCGGGCCGCTGCCGTGCGGATCGACCTTGCCGCCGTCGAAGGTGCCGGAGGTCGGCGGTTCGCGTTCGATCGATGAAGCGATCAAGCGCGGACCTGGCATGCCGCCGCTTTGGATGAATGAGTTCAGCGTCACTTCGATGGTCTTGCTCAACGCCCCCGCCGAGTAGGCGCTGGTGTAGCCGTGATCGAGTAGGATGCGGGCGTTGCGCGCGGTGGTCAGGATCAGGTCTTCCGGCGGCAGCGACAGGCGCGGCACCAGCCGCTCCACGGAACTGGGCCAGGACAGGTGCGCGTGCGCTTCCACCAGGCCGGGCATCAGGGTGCGGCCGCCGCCATCGACGATGCGGTCCGCCACGCCGCTCAACGACGCCAGGTCCGCTCCAAGTTCGACGATGCTCGAACCCTCGATGCGCACGGCGCCGACGCCCGGCAGCGGTCCGCTGCCGTCAAAAATATTCACGTTGTGAAAAACGATGCCGGGCATGGCATTCCTTCCGATTGATAGCCCAAGTCAGCAGCATAGCGCCGCCTCAGGCCATAACGAAGCCGATTTTGGCGATACCTGCTATCACCTCATCCTTAGCGTACCTGCGCGGCTAGCACGTCGTAGGGCGGCATGGCCTTGGCCACTTCCAGCATCACGCCGCGCAGCCAGATGTGGCAAGGATCGTTCTCTTGAAAGCGGTGCCACTGCACGCACTCCGCCATCAGTGGCAGCGTGTAGGGCAGGGGTAGCAGGCGCACCGGCAGGCGTCGCGCGCAGGCTTGCGCCAGGCGCGTGTGCATGGTCGCCACCAGGTCGGTGCCGATCAATACCGCCGCCATGCTGACGAAGTCCGAAGTGGTGACCTTGATCCGGCGTTGCACGCCCAAGCCTTGCAGCATCAGCTCCTCAAAGGTGGCTGAACGCGGGCGACCCAACATCGGTGCCACGTGCGGCAAGCGCAGATAGGTTTCGGCGTCCAGCGTGTCGCCCACCTGCGTATTGCCTTCCCAAATGACGGCGCAGTAGCTGTCTTCGAACAGCAGCCGTTGCGGATGTTCCTCGGCCAGGAAGTTGCGGGGAATGATGAGGAAGTCGTTCTCGCCGCGCCGCAGTTGTTCACTGGCGTCGTCCGACAGCGGCACCAGGTCCAGCGTCATGTTGGGCGCGTCGCGCAGCACGCGCGCCACCACGCGGTTGAGGAATACTTCGGTGGCGTAGTCGGACACCATGATCTTGACGCAGCGGGTTTCTTTGGCAGGGTCGAAGCTGACGCGCATGCCGACGGTGGCGTGGATGTGCAGGATCAAATCGCGCACCGGCGCTTCCAACTGGCGGCCCAGCACCGTCGGCTCCATGTTGCGGCCGACGGCTGCCAGCAGCTCGTCTTCGAAGAACTCACGCAGGCGCGCCAGCATGCCGCTCATGGCGGACTGGCTGACGTTGACGCGCGCCGCTGCCCGCGTGATGTTCTGTTCCTTCAGTAGCGCGTCGAGCGCCAGCAGAAGGTTCAGGTCCAGACGGTTGAATCGCATGACCTACCCTCCATGTTCCGACTGGCACATGGTACGCGATGCTTGCGCCGCCGCGCAAGCAGGTAATACCGCCCGCATCAGATGCTGTTCTTGCGGGCGATGCCGCCCAGCAGACGCGCACTTGGTTTGATGGTGCGGCGCATCGTGGTGCGGTCCACGGCGATCAGGCCGAAACGTGGCTTGTAACCGAAGATCCACTCGAAGTTATCCAGCAGCGACCAATGCAGGTAGCCGCGTACGTCGATGCCGTCGCGCAGGCAGTCCGCAGTGCTCTTCAATGCGCGCTGGATGTATTCCTCGCGCTGCTTGTCGTCGTCAGCCGAGATGCCGTTCTCGGTGACGTAGATCGGCAGCTTCACGTGCTGCGCGGTGTAGCGGATGGTGGCGCCCAGCGCCTCGGGCCAGAATTCCATGTGGTTGCTGGTCAGGCGCGCACCGGCCGGTGGCGGCAGTTCGCCTTCGGGCGAGATCAGGCTGCGGGTGTAGGTCTGCACGCCGATAAAGTCGCCGTTCTGGGAGACGGCCTTGAACCACGGCTCGTAGGCGATAGCGCGCTTGCGGTCGCGCATCGTCGCGTCGCCCACGGCCTGGTCGTCGGCGATGGCCAGCGATACGCCCACCGGCAGTTTTGGACATGCGGCCTTGATGGCCTGGTAGCCGAGGCGGTGGCCTTCCAGCATGCCGGTCTGGATCTTGGCGAAGTCGCCGAAAATCCACGACGAGAATTTGCCGGTGCCGGTGCCGGCGCGCTCGCCCGCTGCTTTCAGCATGGCTTTCTCCGGCGGGATGCCGGTCATGCCGGACAGCGGGCCTGGAATGCCGAACAGCAGCTGCGCCAGATTCGGTTCGTTGAAGGTGGTGGCCAGGTCCATCTTGTCGCCCAGCTCCGTGGCGACCTTGGTGCAGTAGCGCGCGAACAGCTGCGCCGCGCCTTCGGCTTCCCAGCCGCCACGGCCGGCGAACCAGTATGGCGTGATGAAGTGGTTGAACGAGACCACCGCTTTTACCTTGTGCTTGTGGCAGGAAGCCAGCACGTCGCGGTAATGTTCAATCGCCGCCACCGAGAACATGCCTTCTTCCGGTTCCACGCGTGCCCATTCGATCGAGAAGCGGAAGCTGTTCAGGCCCAGCGACGCCAGCATGGCGATGTCCTGGTCGAACAGGCGGTAGTGGTCCACGCCCGCGCCGGATGGTTCGACGAAGATGGATGGCTTGACGTTCTCCAGCAGCCAGGCGTCGCTGTGGACGTTGTCGCCTTCGACCTGGTGGCCGGCGGTGGCAGCGCCCCACAGGAAGCCTTTTGGGAAGCGGTAGCCTTTGTCGGCGGCGAACGACAGTGGCGACAGCAATGCGGTGCCGGTCAATGCGGCGACGGCTTTCAAGGTGCTGCGGCGGGATGCGACGATTTTCTTGTCTTCCATGGTGTCTCCAGTGTTGGTTTATTTTTCGGTGCTGCGCGAGAGCAGGCGTACAGGGCCAAGCAGGCCGCCAGGCATCAACTTGGCGTCGGCTTGATACGGTTTGAAGGTGCTGAAGGTGTAAGGCTGCGTTACGCCCGGCTGGGCGTCGCCGATCAGGCGGTTCGGCCACAGGTTGGTGACTGTGACTTCCAGCGCGTTGCTGCCAGGTTTGAGCAGGCCGGTGACGTCGGCCACATACGGTGGCTTCCACAGCAGCGGCAGCGGCTTGCCATTCAGTTTGACTTGCGCCATCACCTGCACGTCGCCGAGGTCCAGCAGTACGCTGGCGTTCTTGCGCAGCCACGCCGCGTCGGCTTTCAGTTCGCGGCGGTAGGTGGCGCTGCCGGAGTAATACTTCACGCCGTCCACTTGCGATGTACTCCACGACGTAAGGCTAGCCAGTGTGATGCTGACTGGTGCGCCGCCACCTGGTGCGAAGTCCAGCTTCCATGGGCCGGACAGCGTCGCCAGCGGGCGCGTGATCGTTATCGGCGGCGTGCCCGGCGGCGCAGTGCCGGTCGCGGTCCGCGGCGCGGCGGCAGGTGCAGCGCCAGTGGCACTGGCACTGGCAGCGGCGGCGTTGGCGCGGAAGACGACGAACACCGAGCCTTGCTCCTCAAGTTCCAGCGAAACGATGGTGCGGCCGTTCTCCGTGCGGTAGATGGCCGGTGCGGTCTTGCCGCTGTCCGCGTACCACAGCTCCGGACGCAAACCGCTCACGCGGAAGCTGGCCTCAAACTTTTCTGCGCGCGCCTTTTGATTGGCGACGAAGTAAATCTCCGTGCCATTGTCGCTGCGGTGCGTGGCGACGACGTCCGAGTCCGCGTATTGGCGGCTGAAGGCATAGTCCGGCGTCACCTGAAGGCCTTCCAGCACAGTGGCGATCTCGCGGCCGGAAACGACTTTGCCTTTGCCGTAGCGGTGCTCGGCCACGGTGCGGCCATCGGCATCGCCCCACATGCCTTCCGCAATCTGCGTCAACTCGGCCTGGTCGCCCATGCCCGGCGTGCTGCGTGGCTTGGGGCCAAGCAGCGTGGCGCCGGCTTCGACCAGGTCGCGCAGCTTGCGCAATAGCGGCAGGCTGATGGCGGTGGTGGTGGACGGCAGCACCAGCAGGCGGTAAGAAGCACCACCTTGCAGTTCAAGACGGCCATCGCGCACGCTGGCGCGCTGCTGCAGCACTTCGGCATTGACGTAGTCGTAGCCATAGCCGGCTGGCACGGCGGGGCGGTCCTGCTCACCGAAAGGCGCGGACACCGGCGCGCCTTCGCCGTAGAAGTAGGCGATGTCGTTGACTGAACGGCCCTGCTGCAGCATGTACGAGGCGCGGCTCAGGTAATCCATCCACGGGCGTGCCTGTTCGGCCCAGGTCTCGTTGCGGGTAAAGTGCTGGCCGAAGCGCCACAGGCTCACGCCCGGCTTGCGGCCGTCGAATGGCTGATGCGGCGAGGCGTGGATGACAAAGCGGTTCACACCCAGCGCCATGTATTGGTCGGCGATCCATTTCAGGTCGCGCGGGCTGCGGCTGAACGATGGAATCATCGGCGTCGCGGTGAATGCTTCCGCCGCCACCAGCTGCTTGCCGTAGATGTGTGCCGCCGACGCGGCCTCGCGGATGTCGGACACCTGGTTAGCAATCGGCTTGTCGCCCGGATTGCGGTCCCAGAACTCGCCCATCGGAATATCGACGCGGCCCTTGGCCTGCAGGCCGTCGCCGGTGGTCGGCAGGTTGACGCCCATCGCCTCGGCATACACCTGCATGCCGTGCTTGTGCGCCACCTCGGTGGCGGCGGCGTAGTGGTTGTCGGAGATCAGGTCGGCGATGGTGCGGCGGAAGTCCCACAGGAAGCGGTCGCTGGCCTCGGCGCTGTCGACCACGCGGCCGCTTAGCACCGGCAGCCATGGCAGCGCATCGTAACCGCGACGCTGGCGGAACTCGGCCAGCATGTTGGCGGTCCAGTTTTGCTGGTTGGCTTCCCAGCTGTCCAGCATCAGGTGGCTCAGGCCTTTGGCATCGGCCATCTTGCCGAGATAGGTTTCGAAATGCGAAGTTACGGCGGCGCGATCGAGCTTGTCCACTTCCAGTCCCACGCCTTGTTGCGTGGCCGGGTCGTTGGTCTGGCCGGTGAGCGAGTAGCCCAGGCGCAGCACGGCCCAGCGGCCGGCGGGGACGTCCCAATCGAGGCTGCCATCGGCGCGCAGCTTGCCGGTCAGGTCGATCACCGACTGGCTGCGCACGGCCATGTCGGCGGCGACGGCCGGTGTGCCCAGGCTTTCATATTCTTCGGCGATGGAGAAACCGGCCTTGTCTTCGTAGCGATGCACGCGGCCGCTGGTGGCGACCGAGAATTCGGCGATGTCGTGGGCCGTTTGGTGCGGCTTGCCCATCACGTCGTCGAGGAAGTTACGCGCCGGCTTGCCCAGTTCCAGCCGCACGAAGCGTACCGCGCGCTCGGCGAAGGCATAGGTGCGCACACCGGTGGTGGTGCTCAGGCCCGAGTGCACGGAGCCGGGCAGGGTGGCCACGGTGTCCCAGCGCACGCCGTCGGCGCTGACCTTGACCGCGCCGTCCGGAATCTGCACCTGTCCCAGCGACAGGGTGACGGCTTGTGCCCGTACCGCTTGTGCGTATTCGATCTGCACCCAGGCCGGCTTGCCGGCATCGGCCGATACCGGCAGCTTTTGCGCGTGTTCGAAATCGCCATCGTCCAATGCGGCGGCAGTGAAGTCGCCGCTGCTGGCGGTGATGGTGCGGGCCGGCGCGGCGGCTTCCGCATCCGGCAGGCGATAGGCGATGACGGCGGCGTCTGCGTACCACTGCGGCACGGTGAACTTCTGGCGGCTGTATGGCTGGCCGCCAGGCGAGCCGTCCGGCATGGGCGCGTGGTCGGACTGGCGGTGAATGGGAATGTTCTGGAACGGACCGCTGACCGACGGCGGCGCGGCCAGCGTGCCACTGAAGCGGCGCGGCCCTTCCACTTTGGTCTCGGTCCAGACGTACTTCTTCATGCCTTGCTGCGGCGTCACCCACGGGCCGCCGGATTCGCTCCAGCCGCTGCCGCCGGCGACGGCGACTTCCATGCCGAGCTTACCCGCCAGGGTGGTGGTGTAGCGCAGGCTGTCGAGCCAGCGCGGCGACATGAACTCGGCCGGCTGCGCGACATACTGCGCCGTGCCCAGGTCGACGTCGAAGATATGCACGCCACCCACGCCGATGCGGTTCATCCATTCCAGGTCGAGCTGGATGCCTTTGTTGTCGACGTTACCATTCATCCAGTGCCACCAGACGCGCGGGCGGGCTTCCTGCGGCGGTTTTTCGAACGAGGCCAGGTCGGCGGCGTAGGCGGCGCAGGACATGCCGACAGCGGCGGCGAGTGCGAGCAGGCGAGGCGCGGCGCCGTATGGCGCCCGCCCGGGGCGGGATTGATGCATGTTTGTCTCCGTTGTACGGCTTTTTTTAGTGATCACACCATAACAGTGCGGCGTCCATCAGTAAAACGATGAGTTGCAATAGCACGTATCACGAATCCAGATCGCGCACGAATTTGAGCATTGCGGCGGACAGGCTTTCATCGCCGGTGTTGACGGCGTAGACTTGCGTCAGGTGGTTATGGCCCCGCACCACGTGGATCTGCGGGTTGTAGCCGTGGTGCGTGACCAGGCGCGCGAACAGTTCGCAGGACTGCACCTGCATTTGTGGCGGATCGAGTTCGGCGTAGCTGACGAAGGTGGGCAACGGCGCGGCGTCGATCAGGTCCACGGTGGACATGGCGGCGTGGCGCGACAGGTCGGCACCGAAGTAGGCTTCGTTGCGCGGGTCGGGCGTGGCGACGCCGAATTGTTCGCGCGCGCGCAGCTCCAGCCCGGCGTTGTAGACGCCGGAGACCAGCGCCATGCCGGCCGGATGCACGCCGCCGGCAGGGTGGAAGCGCTGGATCAGCGTGGCCGCCGCCACGTGTGCGGCGCCGGCGGATTCACCGGCGATGACGATGTGCGCAGGATTGCCGCCATGGCGAGCCACGTTCTCGCGTGCCCAGGCGAAGACGGCGGAAGCGTCCTCCGCACCGGCCGGCCATTGCACTTCCGGCGCCAGGCGGTAGTTCGGCACGATGGTCAGCACGCCGTTGCGCGAGAAGTAGCGGCCGAAGTTTTCACGGTCGGCCTTGTCGCCGCGCAGGAAGCCGCCGCCGTGCAGGAAAATCAGCACCGGGAAGCCGCCTTGCGGCGCCTCGCCCAGCGGGCGGTACACGTCCAGCTTGTGGCGCGCGTGGCTGCCGTAGGGCAGGTTGCGCTCCACCGTGCCGCCTGGCGGCGACTGCTCCAGCACCGGCGCGTAGAGATTGCGGGCAAACGGTGGATCGATCACCGCGCCGGCCGCGCGGATCACTGCTTCGAAGGGATGGGCCATGGCGGTTCCTTAGCGCGGATCTTTGTGGAAGGCGCCGTCCTTCATGATGGCGCGCAGGCGCTTGCGGTCCTGCAGCACCGTCACATCCCGATCCGGCTCGCCGTCCACCAGCAGCAGGTCGGCCAGGTAGCCCGGCTTGATCTGGCCCAGCTCTTCGCCCTGGCCCATCAACTGGCCGCCCAGCAGCGTGGCCGCTGAAAGCGCTTCCACCGGCGTGTAGCCGAACAGGCGCACAAACAGCTCCAGGTCGCGCGCGTTGCGGCCGTTCGGGTTGAATGGGAAGCCGTAGTCGCCGCCCGGCAGGATGCGCACGCCGCGCCGTTTCAGTTCCGGTATCAGCTTCGACTGCAGTTCCAGCACTTCGGCGGCGCTGCGCTTCATGTGGCTCATGTCGAAGTGCGGCGGCGGCGAGGCGTCCAGCGTGGCCTGGATGATGCCGATGGCGGGAGCGACGAAGATGTCGTCGCGCGCCGCTTCCAGCATGTCCAGCGCTTCGGAGTCGGCGTAGGTGCAGTGGTACAGCACGCGGAAACCGGCGCGTATCGCCATCTTCACCGCTTCCGACGCTTGCGCGTGGGCCGCCAGCCACACATTCGATTCGCGCGCCTGCTCGCCGGCGGCGCTGGCTTCCTCCTGCGAGTAGAGCAGCTGTTGCGAGGCGCCCGGCAGCAGCGCATCTTCGCCGGAGAGCAGGAACTTGACCGACTTGGCGCCCAGCGCCGCGCAGTCGCGCACGAAGCCGCGCAACGCTTCCGGGCCGGTGCCGTGTTCTTCCACCTGGCCGGGGCTCAGCTCATCGGCGCTCGGCGGCGAGCGTTCGATCGACGATGCGACCAGGCGCGGGCCGGGCATGCCGCCGCTGTCGATGAAGGTTTTCAGCGTGGTTTCCACCGTCTTGCTGAGCGAACCGGCCGAGTAGGCGCCGGTGAAGCCGTGGTCCAGCAGGATGCGAGCGTTGCGCGCGGTGGTCAGCACCAGGTCTTCCAGCGGCAGCGCCATGCCGGGCACGAAGCGCTCGACCGAGCTGGGCCAGGACAGGTGGGCGTGGGCCTCGATCAGGCCCGGCATCAGCGTGGCGCCGGCGCCGTCGATGACGCGGTCACCTTCCTGTGGCGCGATGTTGCCGTCGGCGTTGACCTGGGTGATGCGCTGGCCTTCGACGCGTACCGCGCCTTTGCCCGAGGTGTCCAGCATGTGCGCGCCGTCGAAAATGCGCACATTGTTGAAAATGATGCCGTTCATGGAGTCTCCATTTTTTGTAGTGATCGAATGGAGGGAAAGTCTATCTACGCCCCGTAGACGACCAAAGCCTAATTTGGTGATACCAGCTATCGCGCAAAGGAATCACAATCCGCGATAGCTCATATCAAAACACTGGCTTATGAGATTGCAGGGTTCCGCTGATATCTTCGTCATCACAAAATTAAAACGACGGAGACATTCCATGAACCATGCAAGCAGCGGCCGTGGCCGCGCTGTATTAATGCTGGCGCACTTTGCCGGCATGATCGACCTGGTGGCATTGCCGGTCTGGGTCGGCGCGCTGGTGCAACATTATCAGTTTGATCTTGAGCACGCGGGCATGGTGGTTACCGCATTCCTCCTCGGCGCTGTCGTCGCCAGCCTGCTTGCTGCACCGCGCTTCAATATACTTCCGCATCGTTTGTTGGCCATGGGCGGCTACGCCGGTGCCGCCGTGGCTTTCGCCTGCGCTTCGCAAGTCAGCGATTTCGCCGTGTTGTTGCCGTTGCATGCGCTGGCGGGCCTCTGCCTCGGCACCGGCTTGTCGATGGTGCACGGCGCCATCGGCCGCAGCGCCAATCCACACCGCCTGTTCGCCATGGCCGGCGCCGCGCTGGGCGTGGGCGCGGTGGTGTTTTATGGTGCGGTGCCACCAGCGATTGCCGCCGGTGGCGGCCAGATTCTCTTCTTTGTCTTTGCCGGCTTGATGGCGGTGACCGCCGCCGCCTGCAGCGCCTTCCCCCACATCGCCACCGACCCGCACCATGCGCAGCAGCGCGCACCGCTGTCGCGGGTGGCGTGGCTGGCGGTGCTGGGCGTCACCTGCATGGCGCTCAACCAGTCGATCACCTTCGCCATGCTGGACCGCGTGGGCGTCATGCGCGGCTTCGGCCAGGAGCGCGTCAACATGGTGTTGCTGGTGTGCGGCTTCGTCAACCTGCTGCCTGCGGTGCTGGCGGGACTGCTGCAACAGCGCTTGTCGGCGACCCGCGTGGCCTTGATCGCACCGCTGGTGCAGGCCACGCTGGCGGTGATCATCGCCAGCTCGCCGACCTTTGAACCGTATGCACTGGCCGCCAGCGTATTTGCCGCTGTGATGATCTTCACCCATACCTTCCTGTTTGGCCTGATCGCCAGGCTCGATCCGAGTGGCCGCGCAGTGGCTTCCACGCCGGCCATGATGATGACCGGCGCCGCCATCGGCCCGGCGCTGGCCGGCAGCGTCGCCATGCGCGCCGGCTTCGGCGGACTGGCCGTGCTGGCGGTGGTGGTGGGCATTGCCGCCACCTGCGCCTTTGCCTACGTCAGCCGCCACGGACGCGGCGCCGCCGGCGCGCCGCTGGCCGCCGTCAAATAATTTTATTCACTTGAGCTAACCATCATGACCGAACTGAATCTCGCCGCCGCCAATATTATTCTCAACGCCGCCATGCAGGAAGCCGGCAGCAAGGGCTATCGTCCGATGTCCGCCGTGGTGCTGGACGCCGGCGGTCACCTGGTCGCCATGCAGCGCCAGGACGGCGCCAGCATGTTCCGCGCCGATATCGCCACCGGCAAGGCCTGGGCGGCGGTGGCGATGGGCGTGCATAGCCGCGCGCTGATGAAACGCGCGGCCGACAATCCAAGCTTCTTCGGCGCGCTGGCCAGCACGGGGCAGGGCAAGTTCATTCCGCAGGTGGGCGGCGTGCTGGTCAAGGATGCAGAGGGCAATATCCTCGGCGCGGTGGGCGCCAGCGGCGGCACCGGCGACGAGGACGAGGCGATCTGCATCCACGGCATCGTCACCGCCGGCCTGAAGGCGGACTGACATGCAAGCTTCCTGCACCTGCGGCATCGATATTCACAGCCACGTCGTGCCCGAGCATTTTCCGGCATACCTGGGCAGTGCCGCGCCGGCCGACTGGCCGTCGATGGCGCCGGCGCATGAGTGCCATCGGCATGTGGTCATTTCGGACAAGGTGTATCGCACGGTGTCCGAGCGGTGCTGGAGTCCTACGCGCCGCATCGAGGACATGGATGCCATGGGCCTGTCGCTGCAAGTGATCTCGCCCATGCCGGAGCTGCTGTCCTACTGGATGGCGCCGGCCGCCGCCGCGCAGCTGCTGCGCTACATCAACGAGCAGATGGCCGAGATGGTGGGCTTGTCCGGCGGCCGCCTATGCGCGCTGGGCGCGGTGCCGTTGCAGGATATGGACCTGGCGCTGGCGGAACTCGACTACGTGATCGACAAGCTGGGTTTCGCCGGCGTGGAAATCGGCAGCAATATCAACGGCAAGCCACCCGGTGCGTCGGAGTTCGCGCCGTTCTTTGCGGCGGCGGAGGCTAAGGGCGCGGCGGTGTTCGTGCATGCGCTGCGCCCGGCCGGCAAGGAGCGCCTGGTGGGACCGGCCCAGTTGCAGCAGGCGCTCGGCTATCCGACCGATGTAGGCCTGGCCGCAGCGTCGGTGCTGACCACCAACCTGATCGAACGCCACCCGAAACTGCGCATCGCCTTCAGCCACGGCGGCGGCACGCTGGCGGCGCTGCTGCCACGTCTTGAGCAGGCACGCCGCGTATTCCCTGCGCTGCAGGAGGCCATGCCTTCCGGTCCGTCCGAGCAGGCGCGCCGGCTGTTCTACGACGCGTTGGTGTTCGATACGCCGACCTTGCAGCACCTGCTGGCGCGCTTCGGCGAGAGCCAGCTGATGATAGGCACCGATTACCCGTTCGCTTTCCATGAACGCAAGCCGCTGGCGGCGATCAACGACGCCGTGGCCGACGCCGTGCTGCGCGCGCGGCTCATTACGCACAACGCCGAGCGTTTCCTCGGCCTTCCATCCACTTTGCAATAAGGACTGACCATGCCTGCATCCCTTGCCGGTAAATTACGCAGCATCGCCATCGGTGTGACCGATCTGGCGGCGGCGGAACAATTCTACGTATCGACCTGGCGTCTGACGCCGGTCGCGCGCACCGACCATGCGGTCTACCTGCGCGGCAGCGGCGCGGATCACCACATCCTGGCGCTGCATCGCAGCCAGCAGCCGGATGTGCGACGTGTCGATTTCGTGGTCGCGCAGGTGCAAGACCTGGCACGCATCGCCGAAGGCGTGCGCGCCAACGGCGGCCAGGTGCTGGCCGATGTGCATGACAACACGGAGGCTGATGGCGGTAGCGCTCTGGACGTGCAGGACCCGCAGGGCCGCCATCTGCGCTTTGTGCACGCGCCGGCGGTGCACGCCGTCGGCGGCGACGCCGGCGCCAACGCCAACGCCGATGCTCCTGTACGCATCACCCACGTGGTGTTCAACAGCGCGGACGTGGCGGCGGCGCAGGTGTTCTACGAACGCGCGCTGGGCTTTTCGCTGTCGGACCGCACCCGCATCATGGCCTTCATGCGCTGCGGTAGCGACCATCACAGCATCGCGCTGGCCGATGCCGACGCCAACACGCTGAACCACATCGCCTTCGTCATGCCGGACCTGGACGCGGTGATGCGCGGCGGCGGACGCATGACCGACGCCGGCTATCCGATCGAATGGGGCGTGGGTCGTCACGGGCCCGGCAATAACGTCTTCTCCTACTTCATCGGCCCGGACGATTTCGTCATCGAGTACACGGCCGAAGTGCTGCAGGTGGACGACAGCTACCGCGTCGGCAAGCCGGAAGACTGGACCTGGCCGCCCGGCCGCTTCGACCAGTGGGGCGTATCGAAGCCGCCGTCGGACCGCATCAAGCAAGCACAGAAAAAAATTCGTTTCGCAAATCAATAAAGGAGTACGACCTTGAAATTCATTACCTTCCGTTCCGGTTCCACCACCCGTCTCGGCGTGCTCAGTGAAGGCAGCGTGATCGACATCAACCGCGTGCTGCCGCAAGTGCCATCCGATCTGAAGGTTGCGCTGCTGGCCGGTATCGACCTGACCGCCGCCGCCCGTGTCGCCGTGGCGCAGGCCACGCCTGCGGATCGCCTGCCGCTGTCGCAAGTGAGCGTGGCGCCACTGATTCCGTCGCCGGGCAAGACCATCTGCCTGGGCCTGAACTACTACGACCACGCCGCCGAGAGCGGCCGCGAGAAGCCGGTCTATCCATGGTTCTTCCTGCGCTGCGATACCTCGCTGCTGGCGCACGGCGAAGCGGCGCTGCTGCCGCGCGTGTCGGACCGCTTCGACTACGAAGCCGAACTGGCGGTGGTGATCGGCAGCCGCGCGCGCCACGTCAGCCAGGACGACGCCTTGCAGCACGTCTTCGGCTACACCTGCTTCAACGACATGTCGGTGCGCGATTACCAGAAACGCACGCCGCAATGGACCATCGGTAAAAACTTCGACCGCACCGGCGGCTTCGGCCCGCAACTGGTGACGGCCGACGAACTGGAACCGGGCGCGAAGAACCTGAAAATCCAGGCACGCCTGAACGGCGAAGTAATGCAGGATGCGAACACCACCGACATGATCTGGAACGTCGCCGAAACCATCGCGCTGCTGAGCGAGTGCGTGACGCTGGAACCGGGCGATGTGATCGTCATGGGCACGCCGGCCGGCGTGGGCCAATCGCGCACGCCGCCGGTATGGATGAAAAACGGCGACAAGATCGAAATCGAGATCGAGAAGGTCGGCCTGCTGGTCAACACCATCGAGCAGGAAGCCTGAGATGAGCGGCCTGCAAGACAACGCCCGCTATGATGTCGCCATCGTCGGCTTTGGACCGTCGGGCGCCGTTGCGGCGGCGCTGCTGGGACAGGCCGGCGTGCGCACGCTGGTGGTGGACCGCAGCCTCACCGTGTACGACCGGCCGCGCGCCATCGCCCTCGATCATGAGATCATGCGCGTGTTCCAGCAACTGGGCCTGGATGAAGAAATCTCGCGCTACTGCGAGCCGTTCACGCCGTCCGAGTATTACGGCGCCGACGGCCAGTTGATCAAGCGCCTGGCGACGGTGGCGCCGCCTTACCCGCTGGGCCACACGCCGTCGATGGTGTTCACCCAGCCGGAAGTGGAGCGCGTGCTGCGTGCCCACGTGGCGGCGCTGCCGTCGGTGACGGTGGCGCTGGGCCAGCGTCTGGCCACGCTGCGCCAGGACGCCGACCAGGCTACGCTGTTGTTGATGGACGACGAAGGCGCGCAGCGCAGCGTCCACGCCAGCTATGTCATCGGCTGCGACGGCGCTTCGAGCACGGTACGCGACGCCGTCGGCATCACGCTGGAGGATCTGGAGTTCGACGAGCCCTGGCTGGTGGTGGATGTGCAGATCAATGAACGTGGCCTGGCCAAGCTGCCGAAGACCAGCGTGCAGTATTGCGAACCGGCGCGTCCCTGCACCTACGTGATCGGCCCCGGCATGCATCGGCGCTGGGAGATTTCGCTGCTGCCGGGTGAAGACCCGGCCTACATGGCGACCGAGGAAGGCGCGTGGAGCGTGCTGAAACGCTGGATCACGCCGGACGACGGCGCGCTGTGGCGCCAGGCCAGCTACCGCTTCCATGCGCTGGTGGCGCGCGAGTGGCGCAACGGCCGCGTGTTCATCGCCGGCGATGCGGCGCACCAGCAGCCGCCGTTCCTGGGGCAGGGCATGTGCCAGGGCGTGCGCGACGTCGCCAACCTGGTGTGGAAGCTGCGCGCCGCGCTGGAAGGCAAGGGCGGCGACGCGCTGCTGGACAGCTACGGCAAGGAACGCGGCGCCCACGTGCGCCGGCTGACCGCGCGCATCAAGGACATCGGCCGCGTGATCTGCGAGCGCGATCCGCAGCGCGCCCGCGAACGTGATGCCGGCCTGATTGCTGCCGCCGGCGGCGAGATCCGCACCATGGCGCGGCAGGACATCATTCCGCCGCTGGAGCAAGGCCTGCTGGCCGGCGGCGGCGACGGCATCGAACTGGCGCCGAAGAGCGGCGTCGGTACGCTGTTCCCGCAACCACGCCTGCACCATGCGCAGGGTCCGCAGCTGATGGATCAACTGGCCGGCTGCGGCTGGCGCGTGGTCACCAGCTTGCCCGCCTGGTCGCTGCCGCCGGCGCTGGCGGCGCGCGTGGACGCCTTCGGCACTTTGGTGCACGTCGGCCCTGAGACGGAATGCGACGGCGTGCTGGCCGCATGGTTTGCGCGTTTCGCCTGCTGCGCGGCGATCGTTCGTCCCGATCATTACGTTTATGGCGTAGCCGCCACCGGCGAGGCCCTGGCCGCGCTGCTTGACGACTGGGAGGCGCGCACCGCAACTGTTTAAGCCGTCCATTACAAATCCGTACTCACTACACAATAACAGGAGACAAACATGAAAACCCAACTCACCATTCTGAGCATGAGCCTCGCCGCGATCTGGCAGCCGGCCTACGCCCAGGCGGACACCAAGTCGGACAGCAAGTCCGAAATCGAAACCGTGGTCGTGACGGCGCAAAAGCGCAGCCAGAGCAT
This sequence comes from Duganella paludis, assembly GCF_054461335.1. NCBI lineage: Bacteria > Pseudomonadati > Pseudomonadota > Betaproteobacteria > Burkholderiales > Oxalobacteraceae > Duganella > Duganella paludis. The sequence continues at coordinate 1,095,075 of NZ_CM136922.1, read as the reverse complement.
CAAGGAAGTACCGGTGGCGATCACCGTGGTCAACGCCACGCAGCTGGAGCGCGCCGGCGTCAAGGACATCAGCGATCTGTCGAAGACCGCCGCCGCGCTGGAATTCGGCGATCCGAACACCAACGCGGGCCCTGGCGGCAGCGCCTCGATCCGTGGCATCGGCACCGCCGTGATGACGATTTCGGCCGAGAGCTCGGTCGGCGTGGTGGTGGACGGCGTGCCGCAAGGTTCGACCGCCAGTGGCTTGATGCTGGACCTGGCGCGGGTGGAAGTGCTGCGCGGTCCACAGGGCACCCTGTTCGGCAAGAACGCATCGGCCGGTGTGCTGAACATGTCGACCCAGGCGCCGATCATCGGTGACATGAGCGGCAATGTGCAGCTGGAGTACAAGGGCAATCACGGCGCCGCAGTGCGCGCCACCACCAACATCCCGATCAACGATATTTCGGCATTGCGCATCTCCGGCCTGACCGAACGTAACGAGGGCGTATACCACAACGTCTTCACCGACAAGGACAGCCTGACCAAGAACAGCGGCGCGCGCATCCGCTACCTGCTCAAGCCGAACAGCGACCTGGTATTCAACCTGATCGCCGAAGCGTCCAACACGCGTGCCGAGAACGCGGTGTTCTTCGCGCCGGCCGTGGCCTACGCCAGCAACACCGCCGGCAACCACAAGCCGCTGGCGGAATTCGCCGCCTGCGGCGTGACGGTCTCCAAGACCAACAACCAGGTGTGCTCGGACGGCCCGGAACTGACCCGCGCCCAGGTGCGCGGTTTCTCCGGACAGGTTGACTGGAGCCTCGGCAACGGCAACACGCTGACCTCGATCACCGCCTACCGCAAGCGCGAAGTCGGTCCGAACCAGGTGACGATCGATATGTCGCAGGGCTACGACAAGGTGCGCAACTACACGCCGTACCAGGATGTGAAGCAGTTCTCGCAGGAGTTGCGCCTGGCTTCGCCGGCCAAGCAGCCGTTCGAGTATGTGGTGGGGGCGTTCTACGCCGATTCCGACGTCGACCGCCGCACCATCACCTCCATCCTGCCGAATCCTGTGCTGCCGTCGCCGCCGGTGCCGCGTTCCATCGTCACCGACTCGATGGAGCAGGCCAAGCTGACCACCAAGGCGCTGTTCGGCCAGACCACCTTCCGCCTGAGTGACGCCACCAGCCTGATCATGGGCCTGCGTTACACCCGCGACAGCGTCAGCAGTGACTACCAGCAGTCCAGCGTGGTGAGCTTCACCGGCTTCTCCCTGCCGGCCACCGTCAACACCGCCGCCGGCGCCGCCACCGAGACCAACGTCTCCGGCAAGGTCGGCCTGCAGCACACGCTGTCGAAGGACGCCAATGTCTACGCGACCCTGAGCCGTGGCTACAAGGGCCCGCAGATCGACAATGAATCGCCGGTCAGCGCCGCCACCGTCGCCGGTAACTACAAGGGCAACCTGGTCAAGCCGGAACTGCCGACCAGCCTGGAGCTGGGCACCAAGCTGTCCTACCTGAACCGCCGCCTGGATGTGGACCTGGCCGTGTTCCACACCAAGATCAAGGACTTCCAGGAGCAGAACTGCACCCTGACCTCGGTGGGCGCGCTGAGCTGCATCCCGGTCAACGTGCCGGAGGTGATCAGCAAGGGCTTCGAGGCCGACATCCGCGCGCGTCCCGTGCCGGCGCTGCAACTGGGCATGAGCCTTGCCGTGATCCTGGATACGGCATATCCGACCGGCTTCGTGTTCGACAACAGCAACGTCGGCGGCCAGCGCCTGCTGTATTCGCCGAAGCAGAAAGCCACGCTGTCGGCCGACTACAGCTGGGAACTGCCGGGCGACTATGAGCTGAAGCTCGGTGGTGACCTGGTCTACAAGAGTCGCGTGCGTTTCTGTAACCTGAACGATGTCGAGTGCAGCTTCCGTGGCCACACGATTTCTTCGATGCGCCTGACGCTCAATTCGCCGGACAACAAGTGGAGCGCCACGCTGTACGGCCGCAACCTGAACGACACGCGCGCGCCGAACGGCATCCTGTATCCGCTGCCAGGCAAGGGCGCCGGTTCGGGCTTCGCCTACAGCCTGGGCGACAACTCGTTCCGCCGCGTCGGCGTCACCGTCGACTATCGCTTCTGAGAGGGGAAGCCATGATGCAGAAACGTGCGATCGCAGCACTTCTGGTCAGCGTGGCGCTGTCGGCTCCTGCGTGCGCGCAGCAGCCCGGCGGCAAGCCGCTCACCATGCAGGACATGACGGCCTTCCTGGCCGCGCACCCGCCGCAGCCGATCGCCGCCGCGACCGAGCCGTCGATTGCGCTGACGGCTGCGGGATCCGCCGGCAGCGAGGACTGGGTCAATATGTTCGGCCACCGGGTGGTGCGCAATGTGACGCAACCGGCGCTGTATCCGGTGCGGCCGGCGGCCGGCAAGGCCAATGGCACGGCGGTGATCATCGCGCCGGGCGGCGCCTTCCTCAGCCTCGCCTTCGACAACGAGGGCATCCTGGTGGCGAAGTATCTGGCCGAACGCGGCATCACCAGCTTCGTGCTGAAGTACCGCGTCGACCAGACGCCCAAGGACGGCAAGGCTTTCCTGGATGTGGTGGAGAACCGCATGCGCAACGGTAAGCCGAACCGCACGCATGTCGACTTCGCCGAGACCAAGGGCATCCTACTGGCGCAGGAGGATGGCCTGGCGGCGGTGCGCTGGGTGCGCGCCCATGCGGGCGAGTATGGCGTTGATCCGGCCAGGATCGGCATCATCGGCTTTTCCGCCGGCGGCATGACGGCGATGAATGTCGCCACCGGCTACGACGCCGCCAGCCGGCCCGATTTCGCCGGTTCCATCTACGGCGCGGGGCCGGACCGGCCGGTGCCGAAGGATGCGCCGCCGGTGTTCGTGGCGCTGGCCGCCGACGACGGCATCATGGCGTATGCCGGCGTGCCGATCTTCGAAGCGTGGCGTGCCGCCGGGCGTTCCGCCGAGCTGCATGTGTATTCGGCCGGCGAGCATGGCTTCAGCATGCGCCCGGTCGGCACCAGCGCGGACCACTGGACCGAGCATTTCGTCCAGTGGCTGCACGGCGTGAAGATGGTGCCCTGAGCGCAGTGCCTTGGCCGCCCTCACGGGCAGATGGCGGCGCCCGGCTGGTAGCCCAGCGATTCTGCTTTGGCGATGGTGGTGGCCTGGGACAGCGTGTGGCTGATGCCCGACAACGGGAACAGCGGTTCGTAGTTGACGGCATCGCAGCCGGCGCCGCCCGGTGCGCACAGCCGGGCGCGCACGAAGCGGATGCAGCTGGCGCCGTTGGGATTGGCGATGCAGTTGAGGTGTGCGCGTACCGGGCACGCCGGCAGGCTGGCCGCCGGGATAGTCGTCATCGACAGGCTGCCGTCCGCGTTGCGCGTCAGCGACAGGTAGTCGATGCGGATGTGGGCGTCGGTTACTGGCGTGCCCAGCGGCAGCGTGCCCGCGCTGTCGCGCATCACCGCCGCCTGGCGGATCGCATTCATGGCGGCGGGATCGCTGAAGTCGCCGATGGCGGCGGCGCGCGCGGCGCGGCGCGTGACTTCCTGCAAGGTGTTCCACATATACATCGCCCGCATCGCCTCGAGCACAAAGAACAGCACGCCCAGAAACACCAGCACGCACAGCGCGAATTCGGCCAGGGTGGCGCCGCCTTGCGGCCGGGGTTTAGTTGCCCACATAGCGCACACTGCGGGCGATGAACAGTTGCTGGGTCCCCAGTTCGTCGCCGTAGCCGGGGAAAATATTCGGTACCTCGACAATCACGGTGATCGAAATCGTGGCCGGCACCACGCCGTTAAGCACGTTGCACGGCACGCTATTGCACGTGACGACCACGGTGGCGGTGCTGTCCAATGAGGCCATTTCGGTTTGCACGATGGTCTGTGCGAGGTCGCTTTCGTATTGCGCCGAGGCGGACGTCCTCAAATTCACCGACGGTACGCTGGAAAGGTAGCGCGTGCCCGCCTGCACGGATTTCTGCGCAATCTCGTAGTGATAGGCCAGGCGGCCGTAGTACAGCACCACCACCAGCAACACCATCAGTGTCGGCACGACCAGGGCCAGTTCCAGCGCCACGGCGCCGCGTTCACGTTTCATCGTTGTAGCTCCACGGTGCCGGCCAGTGATGCCGCCGGGGTTGCGCCGGCAAACTCGGCGTTGAGGGCGGTGGCGCTGGCCGGCGCCGTCATGAAGAAGCGGCCGACGCCCAGCACGGTGGCGTTGGCGGTGGCGCCGGCCGGCACCGGACAGGCCAGCAACGCGACATTCAGCACCCGCCGCCTGGGCAGGCCGGTGCGGCTGGGAGCAAGGGCGTAGGTGCTGTTGTTGGTGGTATAGGGCGTGGCCGCGAGCGTGAGCGAGGGGTAGCTGAGGGCGGCCGGCGGCCCCGGCGTGTACAGCGTGGACCAGGCGGCGGTGGAGAAGGTGGTGTAGCCGGCGGCCGGCTCCACCGGCGCGGCCACGTAGGCCGAGTACGGCACCGCCTTGGCGTACGCCCACAAGGGGCCGTATTGCGCCGCCGTGGTGCCGGCGGGGCCGGGCAGGGGATCGGCGCGGGTGCGTAATCGGATGCCGCTGTCGGTCCAGGCGGCGGCGCTCTGGGCGGCCGCCGCCGGCGACATCCAGCTGATGCTGGCGTAGGCATATTGCTTGATGTTGGTGTCGGGTGGCGCACCCTCGGGCGCGCAGGCGTTGCCGGTGTAGTTGTCGAAGCGCGAGTTCAGGTGGGTGTACAAATTCGACAGCGGAAAATTGCGCTGGACATTGAGCGTGCCGCCGGTGACGCCGGCCATCAGCATGGTGCCGGCGCAGACGAAGGGGCCGACCACGGCGGTGCTGAAGTTGGCCGGCGAGCCCGCCGTGTCCGGCGGCGACAGCGGATCGATCAGGAAGTTCTCCGGCGTCGGGCCGTTCGGATTGAGGTTCATCAAGTTGTAGCCGACGCCCCGGCGGAAGCCGAATTCCACCAGCTCGTTGTAGGCGGGGTTGGCGCTGTTGGCGCGCATGGCCGCCGGCGTGCCGGCCTGGGCGCAGATGGCCAGCGGCGTCACCGGAATAGTCATGCGGCCGGCCACCGCCCGCGCCGAGGCCCGCAAGGTGGTGGGCGCGCCGGCGTTGGCGCGCATGAAGATCGAGGGGATGTTGTTGAGGCTGCCGTCGAGATCGTCCAGCGCGGCGGTGTCGACCCTGGCGTAGCGCAGGCTGGCCGGCGCCGTGGCGGCGCTGCCGGCGCTGGTCCAGGCGGCGTCCGGCGTGCCGGGCGCGGCGGCAAAGCTCAGCGCCGCGCTGGACCAGGGTATCGGCTGGGTGTTGTAGTGATAGCTGAAGTTGGCGGCGGCGGTTTCGGCGGCGGCGACGGCATTGTCGATGCCGGCCGCAGTGCCGTTCAGTTCACGCGCGGCCGCCAGGGCGACGGCGTCGGCTAGCGCCTGCAGCTCGGTCTTGCGGTTGTAGGCCATGGCCAGGTCGAGCGCCATCCCGGCCATGCTCAGCAAGATCAGCACCATCACGGCAAACATGATCAGGATGGCGCCGCGCTGGCGCTGGCAAGGATGGTGCGGCGGGCGGCGAGTGCGCATGCGCGTCTCCTGGATGGACTGACCGCTCGATTCTATCCAGTAGGAAATATTTGCTCTTGATTCGGCGCAAGCAGGCTACTGACAGAAACTGTCATGAGGCGGCCGTAAGATGGTTGCATTGTCAACTTTGAACGGAGCATCCCATGAGCGCCTACCACCCCAACTACGTGCTGCTGTATGTCGACCAGCCCGCCGTCAGCGGCGCCTTCTATGCCGACCTGCTGGACCTGCAACCGGTCAAATCCTCGCCCACCTTCGTGCTGTTCGTGCTGCCGTCAGGGCTCAAGCTCGGCCTGTGGTCGCGCCACACGGCCGAGCCCAAGGTGCTGGCCTCGGGCGGCGGCAGCGAGCTGGCGTTTCCCGTACCCGACCGCAGCGTGGTCAACGATATGTACGCGGACTGGTCGGCGCGAGGGCTGACCATCGCCCAGCGTCCGACGGCGCTGGATTTCGGCTACACCTTCGTGGCGCTCGACCGCGACGGCCACCGCCTGCGCGTGATGGCGCTGGAAATGTAATTTTGGCGGCCTGGTCCGCCATTTCCGTTGACACTCAAAATCAATGGATGCTATATTTGGCGCAAGATTGGTAACGTTTCCAATCTCGCCGTCGTCTCTTCGCCCCGCGAAGTTACCGGCGCCTGGGCCGGCGCCGGTTTTTTTGCCTGCGGAAGACGGTAGTATCTGGAAAGATAAAAAAATATACGGAGACTGGATGGACAAGCACACCACGGGCCGCGCGCGCCGCGCCGGGACCTTGCCGGCCGCGTTGGCGCTGGCGACGGCGCTGACCTTTGCCGCCGGCGCCGGTGACGTCGCCGCCGCTGCCACGGCGGCCGCGCCCCGCGCGGAAGTGATGCACTGGTGGACCTCCAGCAGCGAATCGGCCGCCGTGCGCAAGTTCGCCGACGCCTACCGCGCCGCCGGCGGCGTCTGGGGCGACACCGCCATCGCCGGCGCCGACCAGGCCAAGGCGGTGGCCATCAACCGTATCGTCGGCGGCAATCCACCGACGGCCGCCCAGTTCAACACCACCAAACAATTCCGCGACCTGATCGACCAGGGTTCGCTCAACAACGTCGACGACATCGCCGTGCGCGACCGCTGGGACCAGCTGATGCCGCAGGCGATCCTGGACGTCATCAAGGTCAAGGGCCACTTCTACGCGGTGCCGGTCGATATCCATATGTCGACCTGGATATGGTATTCCAAGGCCGCGTTCCAGAAGGCCGGCATCGCCAAGGAACCGGCCACGCCGGACGAACTGTTCGCCGCGCTGGACAAGCTGAAGGCGGCCGGCCTGGTCGGCCTGGCCCACGGCGGCCAGCCGTGGCAGGAGAACATCCTGTTCCAGGCCATGCTGGCCAACGTCGGCGGCAAGGAGCTGTACCTGCAGGTGCTGCGCGACCGCTCGCCCAAGGCCATCAACTCGGAAGCGTTCAAGAAAGTGCTGCTGGCCTTCAAGCGCCTGCAAAGCTATGTGGACGCCGGCTCGCCCAACCGCAACTGGAACGACGCCACCGCCATGCTGATACGCGGCCGCGCCGGCGTGCAGATCATGGGCGACTGGGCCAAGGGCGAATTCGCCGCCGCCAGGCAGACCGCCGGCAAGGACTTTGGTTGCATTCCTGGGTTGGGCGCCAACGTGCCTTACCTGATCCAGGGCGATGCCTTCGTGTTCCCGAAAACCAAAAATCCGGAGGCGGTGCAGGCGCAGAAACTGCTGGCCACCAGCATGCTGGCGCCGGCCGCGCAGCTGGAGTTCAACAAGATCAAGGGTTCGCTGCCGATCCTCAGCAACGTCGACGCATCGAGCATGGACATTTGCGCGCAGGCCGGCATGGCGATCATGAAGGAAAAGACGCGCGCGGTCGGCATGATCGAAGTGTTCCTGACACCGGACCAGAACGGCGCGCTGCAGGACGTGCTGACCACCTACTGGAACACGCGCATGCCGGTGGAGAAGGCGCAAAAGGGCATCGTCGCGGCGTTGCAAGATTGACGGGGGCGCGTTATCCTTGCCGCCGCGTAGACAGAACGGATAAAGGAACTTGTGGCAACCATCAAAGACGTAGCCCGGCTGGCGGGTGTGGGGCTGGGCACGGCCTCGCGCGTTGTTAGCGGCAAGGGATCGGTATCGCAGGCCACCATCGACAAGGTGCGCGCGGCGATCGAGGAACTCGATTTCCGGCCTTCGCACGCGGCACGTTCCTTGTTGTCCGGCAGTTCGCAGATGATCGGCGTCTACATACCGTATTTGAGCGGGACGTTCTACACGCCGATTTTGCAGTCGATCTACACCGCGCTGCGGGCGGCGGGGCTGAACATGGTGGTGGCTTTCGGCGTTGGTGACGGCGATGCGCGCAACCAGGCCATTGAAGGCGTGAACTTCCTGATCGAGCGTGGCAGCGATGGCTTGATCGTGATGAGCAATGTGATGGAGGACGATGATTTCGTGGCGCTGGGGCCGTACCAGTCCAAGGTGGTGGTGATCAACCAGGACTTCGGCAGCATCTCGGAGCAGTGCTTCACGGTGGACCACGACGCCGGCGGACGGCTGGCGGCGCGCACGCTGCTGGAACTGGGCCACCGCAAGATCGCGGTGATCGCGGGCCGCGCGGCGGCGCCGGACAACCTGCAGCGTATCGCTGGCTTCAAGGCGGAGCTGGAGGCGGCGGGCGTGGCTACCGCCGGCATGTGGATGGCCGACGGCGAGTTCACGCCGGAAGGCGGCCTGGCGTGCGCGGAAAAGCTGCTGCAGTCGGGCGAGGAATTTACGGCGGTGTTTTGCGCCAATGATGAAATGGCGGTAGGGGCCTTGTCCATGTTCCAGAAGGCCGGGGTCAGGGTGCCGGAGCAGGTGTCGGTGCTCGGCTACGACGATACGCACAGCGCGGAATTCACCGCGCCGCAGCTGACCAGCGTGCATATCCCGTGGAGCGAGATGACCATGAACGGCTTGAACTACCTGCTCAACCAGTGTTACGGGATGGAGCGTCCGGTGGTGCGGGAATACCGGCTGCACGTGGCGCAAAGGGCCTCGCTGGCGCCACCGCCGCAGGCGTAAAAGGAAGTAAAAAAACAGGGCAGGTGCTGGTCGCGTGCTCTTTTTTTGCGGTATATTTGGAAACGATTCCACTGGGTCCATTGTTCGGAGACGCTATGACGATAAAAAGATTGCTGGGCACCGCCGTGTGGCTGGCCTGCGCGCATGCACAGGCGCAGCAGGCCCTGCCGATGCTGCACACGGAGGGCACCAAATGGCTCGGCGCCGACGGCAAACAGCCGGCGTTGCGCGGCGTCAATCTGGGCAATTACCTGATCCAGGAATTCTGGATGATGGGGCAGGAAAACAAGGCCGTCGACGATCAGTGCAAGCTGGAGGCGGTGCTCGACCAGCGTTTCGGTTACGAGGAGCGTCAGCGCCTGTACACGCTGTTCCGCGATAACTGGATCAAGCAGCGCGACTGGGATTTGCTGCCGAAAATGAATCTGAACCTGGTGCGCCTGCCGTTCATCTACAGCGTGGTGGAAGACGAAAAGCATCCGCGCCAGCTGCGCGCCGACGCCTGGAAATACCTGGACGGCGTGATCGCCGAAGCCGAGAAGCGCGGCATCTATGTGATCCTCGACCTGCACGGCGCCGTCGGCAGCCAGGGCTGGGAACATCACAGCGGCTGCGCCGGCAAGAACAAATACTGGGACACGCCGGAATATCAGGAGCGCACCATCTGGCTGTGGCAGCAGATCGCCGCGCGCTACAAGGACCGCAGCGCGGTGGCCGGCTACAGCATCCTGAACGAACCGTGGGGCACCACGCCGGAGAACCTGGCCGTCGTCATGGGCACGCTGTACAAGGCGATCCGCGAGATCGATCAGAACCACGTCATCATCCTGCCGGGCCATAACCTGGGCATCGACGCTTACGGCAAACCGTCCGAGCATGGTATGAGCAATGTCGCCTTCGAGATGCATCCGTATCCGGGCCACTTCGGCTGGGGCAAACCGGGACTGGACGTGCACAAAGGCTGGCTGCAATGCGCGGGCGAGGGTGACAACGTTTGCAAATGGAAGACCAAGCTGGAAGGCCTGAACACCGCCTTCTTCGTCGGCGAATTCCAGCCTTGGGCCTTCATGGGCGCGGAGCACGGCGGCCAGGTGATGCGCGTGACTTACGACACCTACGTCGCCAACGGCTGGGCCTCGACCGCGTGGGCATGGAAGGTCTTGACCAACAAGGGCGGGCAGGGTAAGGGCACCTGGGGCCTGGTCACCAACGCGCCCGGCGCCGCCATTCCCAAACTCGATTTCACCAAGGCCCCGCTGGCCGACATCGAAAAGTTATTCCGCTTGTACGGCAGCGTGCCGTATCAGCCGCAGCAAACCGCCATCAAATGGATGAACGCCACCGTACCGCCTACTCCCTTCGCTAAATAACATGACCATGATTCTTACTGACCTGCCTACGGCGATCAAGCGCTCCGACTTTGCCAGCGATTTCCTCTGGGGGGTATCCACATCCGCCTACCAGATTGAAGGCGCGGCCGCCGTTGACGGCCGCGTGCCGTCGATCTGGGACACCTTCGCCGCCACGCCGGGCAAAATCCGCGACGGCTCCACCGGCGAAATCGCCTGCGACCACTATCACCATTGGGAACAGGATCTTGACCTGGCCCAGTCCATGGGCCTGAATTCCTATCGTTTCTCGATCGCGTGGACGCGCATCTTCAACGGCGTGGATGCGGAGCCGAACGCCAAGGGTCTGGCCTTCTATTCGAAGCTGGTGGACGGCATGCTGGCGCGCGGCCTGCAGCCGTGGTGCACGCTGTATCACTGGGATCTGCCGCAGTACCTGGAAGACCAGGGCGGCTGGAACAACCGCGCCACCATCGACGCCTATCTGCAGTACGTGGACGTGATGACCAAACATCTGGGCGACCGCATCAAGCACTGGATCACCCACAACGAGCCGTGGTGCACCGCCATGCATGGCAACTGGGACGGCATGCACGCGCCGGGCAACAAGAGTTTGCCGCTGGCGCTGCAGGTCTGCCACAACGTGCTGGTGTCGCACGGCCGCGCCGTGCCGCTGATCCGCGCCAATGTGCCGGATGCGCAGGTCGGCATCGCACTGAGCCTGCATCCGGTGAAGGCGGCGACCGACAGCGCCGCCGACCTGGCCGCCGTGACGCGCCACGACGCGCTGCGCAACCGCTGGTTCCTCGATGCGCTGTACGGCCGCGGTTATCCGGCCGACGCGCTGGCGCTGGTGGGCAAGGATGCGCCGCTGGTGGCGGCGGGCGATATGGACGTCATCGCCGTGCCGTGCGATTTCCTCGGCGTGAACTACTACTTCCCTGAAGAGGTGGTGGATGCGCCGGACGAGTACCCGCTGCGCACCAGGATCGTGTATCCGCAGGACCGCCAGCGCACCGACTTCGGTTGGGAAGTGTCGCCGGAAGGATTGGTGACGCTGCTGGAGCGCGTGGCGCGCGATTACCCGACCGGCGATTTGTACGTGACCGAAAACGGTTCGTCCTACGACGACCACATCGGCGCGGACGGCGCCGTGACCGACACCGCGCGGCGCGATTACCTGATCCGCCACCTGGCCGCGATGCGCGACGCCATCGCCGCCGGCGGCAGGATCAAGGGCTACTTCGCCTGGAGCCTGCTGGATAACTTTGAATGGGCGGAGGGCTATCTGCGCCGCTTCGGCCTGACCTACATCGACTACGCAACGCAACGCCGCATTATTAAACAAAGCGGCGAGTGGTACAGCGCCTTCGTGCGCGGCCAGAACTAATTTATAACGGAGACAAAATGAATACCAAGAATAACACCATCCTTCGCCGCGCAGTGCTGGCCGCCACCCTGGCCATCGGCGCCAGCGCCGTCATCGCCGCACCCGCCGTCAAGCCGCTCGCCGACTGGCCGCACATCACCAGCGCCGTCAAGCAGGACAAGGCGATGGAAGCGCGCATCAAGCAGATCGTGGCCGGCATGACGCTGGCGCAGAAGGTCGGCCAAATGACGCAGCCGGAAATCAAATTCAGCTCGCCGGAAGATATCCGCACCTACTACATCGGTTCCGTGCTGAACGGCGGCGGCAGCTGGCCGCAGAATAACAAGCACGCCAGCGCCGCCGACTGGGTCAAGCTGGCCGACGCCTACTACGACGCCTCGATGAGCACCGACATGAAGGTGCAGATCCCGGTCATCTGGGGCATCGACGCCATGCACGGCAACTCGAATATGTACGGCGCCACGCTGTTCCCGCATAACATCGGCCTGGGCGCAGCGCGCGACGCCAAGCTGGTGGGCGAGATGGCCAAGTCGGTCGCCAAGGCGGTGCGCGCCACCGGCATCGACTGGGTGTTCGCACCGACGCTGGCGGTGGTGCGTGATGATCGCTGGGGACGTACCTACGAGAGCTTCTCGGAAGATCCGGCCATCGTCAAGGAGTACTCGGGCGTGTACGTCAAGGGTCTGCAGGGCAACCTGAAGGACGACAGCACCGTGGTGGCCACCGCCAAGCATTTCGTCGGCGACGGCGGCACCTACGAGGGCAAGGACCGTGGCGTCAACCAGTCCACCATGGCCGAGATGATCAACATCCACGCGCAGGGCTATTACCCGGCGCTGCAGGCCGGCGTGCAGACCGTGATGGCGTCCTTCAATAGCTGGAACGACGTCAAGGGCGCGACCGACCATGGCAAGATGCACGGCAGCCGCGAGCTGCTGACCGTGGCGCTGAAAGAGAAGATGGGCTTCGACGGCCTGGTGGTGAGCGACTGGAACGCCATCACCGAAGTAGCCGGCTGCGCCGAAGACAGCTGCGCCGCCTCGATCAACGCCGGCGTCGATCTGGTGATGGTGCCCGAGAAGTGGAAGACCTTTATCGCCAACACCATCGCGCAAGTTGAGAAGGGCGAGATCCCGATGTCGCGCATCGACGACGCCGTGACCCGCATCCTGCGCGTGAAGCTGCGCGCCGGTCTGTTCGACGGCAAGAAGCCGTCGCAGAACATCTACGCCGGCAAGCAGGAAGCGCTGCAGGACCGCGCGCTGGCGCGCAAGGCCGTGCGCGAATCGCTGGTGCTGCTGAAGAATAACGGCGGCGTGCTGCCGCTGGTGCGCGGCAAGAAGATCCTGGTGGTCGGCAAGAGCGCCGACAGCATGGCCAACCAGTCGGGCGGCTGGTCGCTGACCTGGCAGGGCACCGACAACAAGAATAGCGATTATCCGTACAGCGACACCATCCTGAGCGCGATCCAGGAAGTGGCCGGCAAGGACAACGTCACCTACAGCGAAACCGCCGCCGGCGTCGACGTCGCCAAGTTCGATGCGGTGATCGCGGTGATCGGCGAAACGCCGTACGCCGAGGGCGATGGCGACATCGGCCCGGCCGGCACGCTGCGCTTGAGCGGCCGCCATCCGGAAGACCTGGCGGTGCTGCAGGCGGTGGCCGGCAAGGGCAAGCCGGTGGTGACGCTGCTGGTGACCGGCCGTCCGTTGTACACCAACGACATCTTCAACCTGTCCGATAGCGCGGTGGCCGCATGGTTGCCGGGCACCGAAGGCAAGGGCGTGACCGATGTCCTGTTCCTCAAGGCGGACGGCAAGGTGAACGCGGACTTCCGCGGCAAGCTGTCGTTCTCGTGGCCGAAATCGGCCTGCCAGTCGCCGTTGAACGTGGGCGATGCGAACTACGATCCGTTGTTCAAATACGGCTACGGCCTGACCTACGCCAGCAAGGTGACCGTGCCGCTGCTGGACCAAAGCTATCCTGAAGGCGGCTGTGGTAAATCGCTGGCCGTCCCGGTGTACAATCCGACCGACCGCTTTACCTATGCCTTGTACGTGACCAGCGGCGGCCAGCGTGTGGCCCTGGGTGCGGACCTGAACGCGGTCTTCAACCTGCCGACCGTGAAGGTGGAAACCGCGCAGATCAACACCCAGCAGGACGCCAAGCGCCTGACCTGGACCGGCACGGCCAAGCTGGAAGCGCAGGCCGGCAAGGCGGTCAAGCTGCCGGCGTATGCCAGCACTGACGGCGCGCTGCAGTTTGATGCTATCGTGTCGGCTGAGCCGCAGGGCAAGGTACAAATCGGCATCGAAACGGTGGAGCTGGACGCCAGCGCTGTATTCCAGCAGCTGGCCGGCAAAGGCAAGCAGACGGTCAAAATCCCTCTGTCGTGCTTCGCGAACCGTGGCCTGGCCCTGGCGGCTTTGAGCACGCCATTCAGCGTAAGTGCCGACGCTCCGTTTGCCGCGACGTTCGCCAACATTCAAATCGTTGGCGGCGCCGCCAAGGACAAGGATGCGCTGGCGTGCGGGGATTTTAAATAATTATATAAATCGCGATAAAACGAGGAGAAAGTAAAAGTATGGAACACTATTCGCAAACTGCGCCGGTGGCATCCGGGCAGTCGCACGCGGGCGGGAATACCGGACCGCTGGTCATCGTCACCATCCTGTTCTTCATGTGGGGTCTGCTGACGTCCCTGAACGACGTGCTGATTCCCCACCTGAAGGCGGTCTACACGCTGACCTATGTGCAGGCGATGCTGGTGCAGTTCTGCTTCTTCGGCGCCTATTTCATCGTTTCGCTGCCGGCCGGTATGCTGATCAAGAAGATCGGCTACCAGAACGGCGCCGTGGTCGGCCTGACCATCGCGGCGGCCGGTTGCGCCTTGTTCTATCCGGCGGCAACCAGCGGCTACACGCTGTTCCTGATCGCCTTCTTCGTGCTTGCGGGCGGCATTACCATCCTGCAGGTGGCGGCCAATCCTTACGTGACGGTGCTGGGCGATCCGCAGACGGCATCGAGCCGCCTGACCTTGACCCAGGCTTTCAACTCGCTGGGCACCACGGTGGCGCCGGCGCTGGGCGGCATGCTGATTCTGGGCGGCGTGGTTCTGAGTTCGTCCGAACTGGCGCTGCTGCCGGCGGCCGAGCAGGCCGCGTACCATGCCAAGGAAGCGGCGAGCGTCCAGGGTCCGTATCTGGCGCTGGCCGGCGCCTTGCTGGTGCTGGCGATCCTGTTCGCGATGGCACGCCTGCCGAAGATCGTCGATGCGGAAGGCACTGCGGTGCAGGGCGGCTACTCGGAAGTGCTGAAGCACCGTCACCTGGCGCTGGGCGTGGTGGCGATCTTCCTTTACGTAGGCGGTGAAGTCAGTATCGGCAGCTTCCTGATCAACTTCCTGGGCGACCCGAACGTGGTCAGCATGACGGCGGCCGATGCGGCGCACTACGTCAGCTTCTACTGGGGCGGCGCCATGATCGGCCGCTTCATCGGCTTTGCCGTGATGCGCAAGGTCAGCCCGGGCAAGGCGCTGGCCTTCAATGCGGCGGCGGTCATCGTGCTGGTGCTGCTGGCGATCTTCAGCGGCGGGCATCTGGCGATGTGGGCGCTGTTGGCGGTTGGCCTGTTCAACTCCATCATGTTCCCGACCATCTTCTCGATGGCGCTGAACAAACTGGGTCCGTTGACCGGCCAGGGTTCGGGCTTGCTGTGCATGGCCATCGTCGGCGGCGCGCTGGTGCCGTTCGCGCAAGGCTACCTGGCGGACACCATCAATCTGCAGCTGTCCTTCCTGGTACCGGCCGCGTGCTACCTGTTCATCCTGTACTTCGGCCTGAAATACGCCAATATGTACTCGGAAAAATAAGCGTTCACTACGCTGTCGAAAAGCTCCCTTCGGGGAGCTTTTTTTATGGGAGCGCGTAGGGAGGAGCTGCGGGATGGTGTTACCATGCCCGCTCACCTGGAGTCCTATGCCCAATGAACTCCCCGTCGCCGGCCCTTGCTTGAGCCCGCTGACTTTGAATGGACTGGCGCTGCATGGCTGGTCCCAGCAAAACCTTTTTTTATCCGATGAATTGACGCTGGCGCTGGCCGCCGAATGCCGTATCGAAGCGGCCGGCGGCGCGCTGCTGCCCGCCGCAGTGGGGCGCGGCACGGCGCGCGCGGTGCGCACGGCGATCCGTGGCGACAGCATTCTGTGGCTGCGCCCCGGCCGCTCGGCGGCTTGCGACAGCTATCTGCTGATCATGGAGAATGTGCGGCTGGCGCTGAACCGGGAGTTCTTTCTTGGGCTGGACAGCTACGAAAGCCACTTCGCCCACTACGCGCCGGGCGCCTCGTACCAGAAGCACCTGGACCGCTTTCGCGACGACGACCTGCGCACAGTGTCGGTGGTGATTTACCTGAATCCGGATTGGCCGGTGGGGCAGGGCGGCGCGCTGCGCCTGCATCCGCTGCACGCGCCCACCAGCGACGTCAGTCCGCTCGGCGGGCGACTGGTGGTGTTCCTGTCGGCCGACATGCCGCACGAAGTGCTGCCCGCCACGCATGACAGGCTGTCGCTGGCCGGCTGGTTCCGCCGCCGTCCGCACCAGCTGTAATTTACAGGAAGCGGTCGATGATTTTCTTGCTGTGCTTGTCCAGCTCGCGCAGGTCGCGGATCAGGTAGTGGATGCCGTGGATGTCTGAGATCAGCAGCGTGTCCACCGTCAGGCGGCGGATGTCTTCTTCACCGCGCAGCACGAACTCGGTGTCGCCGCGATCGGTCGCCACCGACCAGGTGCACGGCGTGGCGTAGCTGGTGACGCTGTTGATGCGCGCGATCTCGGGCATGAATTCGCGCCCACTCAATTCCTCTTCCACCAGCGCGGCGATCGCCGGCGGCAGGTCGCCCAGGCGCTCGATCCACGCCACTTCCTTGCCGTCGCCGTTGAGCAGCGACAGGCCGTCGTCGGGCGCCTGCACCGGGAAGGCGCGCACCGGCGATACGCCTTCGTGCACCACGCCTTCGTTGGTGGTCAGCACCAGGCGGCCGAAGGAATTGCGGATCAGTTCAAAGGTAGTCGTCGTCATAGTCTTATTCCTTGCTGTCGTCCAGATCAACGTCGACATTGCGCGCCTGCGCTTGATACAGGCGGTAGTAAGCGCCTTCTAGCGCCATCAGTTCATCGTGCGGGCCGTCCTCCACCACCACGCCGCGATCGAGTACCACCAGACGGTCGGCCTTCTGCAGCGTCGACAGGCGGTGGGCGATGGCGATGGTGGTGCGGCCTTGCACCAGGTTGTCCAGCGCGCGCTGGATTTCTTTTTCCGTCTCCGAGTCCACCGAGGCGGTGGCTTCGTCCAGGATCAGGATCTTCGGATCGATCAGCAGCGCGCGTGCGATCGAGATGCGCTGGCGCTCGCCGCCCGACAGGCCCTGACCGCGCTCACCCACCATCGAGTCGTAACCCTGCGGCAGGCGCAGGATGAATTCGTGCGCATGCGCGGCGCGCGCGGCGGCGATGATTTCCTCGCGCGTGGCGTCCGGCTTGCCGTAGGCCAGGTTCTCGGCGATGGTGCCGAAGAACAGGAACGGCTCCTGCAGCACCAGGCCGATGTTGCGGCGGTAGTCCGATACCGCGAACGTGCGGATGTCGACGCCGTCCAGCAGGATCGCGCCTTCGGCCACGTCGTAGAAGCGGCAGATCAGGTTGACCAGCGTCGATTTGCCGGAGCCCGAGTGGCCCACCAAGCCCACCATCTGGCCGGCCTTGATGTCCAGGTTGATGCCGCGATTGACCGCGCGGTTACCGTAGCGGAAGCCGACTTCGCGCAGGCTGATATTGCCTTCGATCTTGTCCAGCTTCACCGGGTTCACCGGTTCCGGCACCGACGACACGTGGTCGAGGATGTCGAAGATGCGCTTGGCCGCCGACGCCGATTTCTGCGTCACCGACACGATGCGGCTCATCGAATCCAAACGGCCGTAGAAGCGGCTGGCGTAGGCGATGAAGGAGGTCAGCACACCGACCGTGATATTGCCCTTGGAGACCTGGTAGATACCGAACACCCAGATCACCAGCAGGCCCAGCTCCGTCAGGAACGATACGGTCGGCGAGAACAGCGACCACACTTTATTGAGCTTGTCGTTGACTGCCAAATTGTGCTTGTTGGCGGTGCGGAAGCGGTTCGCTTCGCGCGCTTCCTGCGCGAAGGCTTTCACCACGCGGATGCCGGGTATGGTATCGGCCAGCACGTTGGTCACTTCGCCCCACACGCGGTCGATTTTTTCAAAGCCGGTGCGCAGGCGGTCGCGCACCAGGTGGATCATCCAGGCGATGAAGGGCAGCGGCGCCAGCGTGCACACGGCTAGCCACGGATCGAGGTTGAACAGGATGATGCCGGTCATGACGATCATCAGGCAGTCGGACAAAAAGTCCAGCAGGTGCAGCGACAGGAACACGCAAATGCGGTCGCTCTCGGAGCCGATGCGCGACATCAGGTCGCCAGTGCGTTTGCCGCTGAAGTATTCGAGCGACAGCTGCAGCAGGTGTTCATAGGTCGAGGTGCGCAGGTCGGCGCCGATGCGCTCCGACGCCAGCGCCAGCACATAGGTTTTGGCCCAGCCGAAAATCCACGCCAGCACCGCCGCGCCCACCAGGCCGGACATGTACAGGGCCACCAGCGACGGATCGACCTCCTTGCCGCTCTGGTAGGGGATCAGCACATTGTCCATCAGCGGGATGGTGAGGTAGGGCGGAATCATGTGGGCGCCGGTCGACAGCAGCATCAGCGTGAAACCCAGCGCCAACTGCCATTTGTACGGCTTGGCGAAGCGCCACAGGCGGAACAGGGTCCAGGTGGACGGCGGCGTGTAGACCACCTTGGTACAGACCGGGCATTCCTCCTGGTCCGGCTCCATCGGCGCCTTGCAGCTCGGGCAAATGCTTTTATCGTCCATCACCACGGGCTCGCCGCTGGCGTGGCTGTCGAGGTGGGCGTCGAATTGTTCGACCAGGCGGATCGCCGCCAGGTTCTGGCCCAGCGTGAAGCGCCAGGCGCCCAAGCGGCCGGCCGCGTTGACCAGTTCCAGGTGGCCGACGCCGGCGTGGTCGTGATGCTTCAGCGTCAGATCGGGCGTGAACGGCCACGCTTCCCACTTGGCCGCACCCGGCGCGCGTGCCAGAATCCGGCCCTCGGTGACGGCGATTACACCTTTTGCGAAACGAAGTTGCTGATCCAGGTCAACCTCCAGGGCACTTACAACGTTTTCCCCTTGGGAAAGTTGTGCCTGTATCTCGGAACGCCAGCGTTCGGGAAGCTCGCTCAGGCTGGATACGGTGGAAAGTTGTTGGGTTGTCATCGTGTGGCGTACTCCGGGGGAAAAGGGCTGTTATAACGGCTTATTTACGGTATTCTGTCAGGGATTAAACATTTGACAGAACACAATAAAACCGGATGGTTGCGGCGGCGTCAAGCTTGGCGGCAAGTATACCGCACAGCAGCGGGGCAGGGATACAGGGTTTACAATACACGCGGGCTCGCAATGGCCGATAACAAAGTTACAAGAATCAACACATGACCAAGAAGAAAGACATCGAAGTTCTCCGCGTGACCCACTTGCGCGGCCCCAACATCTGGACCTATCGCCCGGTCATCGAGGCGTGGCTGGATATCGGCGAGCTGGAGAATTTCCCATCGAATTTGTTGCCCGGTTTGTATGAGCGCCTGACGGCGATCCTGCCGGGGCTCATCGTGCACCGCTGCGGCGTGGGCGAGCATGGCGGCTTCCTGGAGCGCCTGCGCGACGGCACCTATGCCGGCCACATCCTGGAACATGTGGTGCTGGAGCTGCAAAACCTGGCCGGCATGAAGACCGGTTTCGGCAAAACCCGCCAGATCGGCGAAGACACCGGCCTGTATAAAATGGCCTTCCGCACGCGCCAGGAAGAAGTCGGCCGCGCCGCGCTGGCCGCCGGCCGCGACCTGTTGATGGCCATGATCGAAGATCAGCCTTACGATCTGGACGCCACCGTCGCCAAGCTGACCGACATGGTCGAGAGCCTGTGCCTGGGCCCGAGCACCGGCAACATCGTCGATGCCGCCGGCGTGCGCAAGATTCCTTTCATCCGCCTGACCGACGGCAACCTGGTGCAGCTCGGCCATGGCGCAGCGCAGCGCCGCATCTGGACCGCCGAAACCGAACATACCAGCGCCATCGCCGAAGGCATCGCCAGCGACAAGGACCTGACCAAGACCCTGGTGTCGTCCTGCGGCGTGCCGGTGCCCGAAGGTGAACTGGTCAAGAGCGCCGCCGAGGCGTGGGACGCGGCGCAGGACATCGGCCTGCCGGTGGTGCTGAAGCCTTACGACGGCAACCATGGCCGTGGCGTCTCCCTCAACCTGAGCACCGAAGCCGACATCGCCGCCGCCTACGCGCTGGCCGCGCAAGAGGGCGACAGCAGCAGCGTGATCGTCGAACGCTTCATCGTCGGCGACGAGCACCGCCTGCTGGTGGTGGGCCGCCGCGTGGTGGCCGCCGCCGCCGGCGAATCGCTGTGGGTGACCGGCGACGGCAAATCCTCCGTGCTGGAATTGTGCGACACCCAGATCAACACCGATCCGCGCCGCGGCGAGACCGAGGAATTCCCGCTCGGCCGCGTCAAGCCGAATGAGTCGGGCGAGATCATCCTGGAACTGCAGCGCCAGAACCTGACCCATGGTTCGGTGCCGGCCGAAGGCCAGAAAGTGCTGATCCAGCCGAACGGCAACGTCGCCATCGACGTCACCGACAAGGTGCACCCGCAAGTGGCGGCCATGGCCGCGCTGGCGGCGCGCGTGGTCGGCCTGGACATCGCCGGCATCGACCTGGTGACCTCCGACATTTCGCGTCCGCTGGAAGAAACCGGCGGCGCCATCATCGAAGTCAACGCCAGTCCGGGCCTGCTGGCCCACCTCAAGCCGGCCGAGGGCGAAGCGCGCAACGTCGGCGAAGCGATCGTCGACCACCTGTTCGGCGAGGCCACCGGCCGCATGCCGATCGTCGGCATCACCGGCAAGCATGGCACCACCATGGCCGCGCGCCTGATCGCCTGGCTGCTGCAAATCAGCGGCAAGAAAACCGGCCTCACTTGCGCCGACGGCTTGTTCGTCAACGGCCGCCTGCTGCCGCGCGACGGCTTCAGCGACTGGGAAACCGGCGAGCGCCTGCTGCTCAACAAGAACGTGGAAGCGGGCGTGTTCGAATCGAGCGCGCGCATGATCCTGAGCGAAGGCCTGGCCTACGACAAATGCGCGGTGGGCGTGGTGACCGACGTCAGCGACTTCGAGGAGCTGAGCGAGTTCCACATCGAGAGCCTGGATAAACTGTACAACGTGCTGCGCACGCAGGTGGACGTGGTGCTGCCGAGCGGCGTGGCGGTGCTCAACGCCGCCGATCCGCAAGTGGTGGACATGGCCGATCTGTGCGACGGCGAAGTGATTTTCTACGGCGTGAGCGAGCAACTGGCCGCCATCGCCGCGCACCGCCAGCAAGGCAAGCGCGTGGTGTTCGAGCGCAAGGACGGGCAGCAGGACAGCATCGTCATGGCCGTCGGCCAGGAAGAGATTTGCAGCCTGCCGCTGTCGCCGCTGGTGCCGCCGGAAGCCGTGCTGGCCGCGATTGCCGCCGGCTGGGCGCTGGACCTGACGCCGGAGCTGATCGGCGCCGGCCTGCGCACCTTCGACGCCAATCCCAAGCGCATCCATCACTGATAGCTCACTGATATTCATCATTGAAAGAATAAGAAGATTTATATGGAAGTCATACGCACCCGCGCCCTTCGCGGCCCGAACCTGTGGAGCCACCATACTGCGGTGGAAGTCATCGTCTCGTGCCCGCCGGACCAACAATCGATCGCCGCGCTGACCGGCTTTGAGCAGCGCCTGCGCGCGCGCTTCCCCGCCGTCGGCGAACTGCACCCGACCGGCACCTCCGACGCCGTGCCGCTGTCGCGCGTGCTGGAAGTGGCGGCGCTCAGCCTGCAGGCGCAGGCCGGCTGCCCGGTCACCTTCAGCCGCACCACCGCCACGCTGGAAGAGGGCATCTACCAGACCGTGGTCGAATACACCGAGGAAGCCGTCGGCCGCCGCGCCATGGAGCAGGCGGAAAACCTGATCAACGCCGCGCTGAACGACACGCCGTTCGACCTGGCCGCCGTGCTGGAAGAATTGCGCGACCTCGATGAAGACGTGCGTCTTGGCCCGAGTACCGGCGCCATCGTCAGCGCCGCCGTGGCGCGCGACATTCCTTTCCGCCGCCTGACCGAAGGCTCGATGGTGATGTTCGGTTGGGGCTCGAAACAGCGCCGCATCCAGGCCGCCGAAATGGACAGCACCGGCGCCATCGGCGAAGCCATCGCCCAGGACAAGGAACTGACCAAGAAGCTGCTGCACGCTGCCGGCGTGCCGGTGCCTATCGGCCGTTCGGTGGAAGATGAAGCCGACGCCTGGAAAGCCGCGCAGGAAATCGGCCTGCCGGTGGTGGTCAAGCCGAAGGACGGTAACCAGGGCAAGGGCGTGACGGTCAACATCATGACCAGGGAGCACCTGGAGGCGGCCTTCCGTACCGCCAAGGAATTCCGCGACGACATCATGGTCGAGCGCTATCTGCCGGGCCACGATTACCGCCTGCTCGTCATCGGCAACAAGCTGATTGCAGCGGCGCGCCGCGACCCGCCGCATGTGGTGGGCGACGGCAAGCACACCGTGCGTGAACTGGTGGACATCGTCAATGCCGATCCTCGTCGCGGCTCCGGCCATTCGACCTCGCTGACCAAGATCCGTTTCGACGACATCGCCATAGCTCGCCTGGCGCTGCAAGACCTGAAGGCGGACTCGGTGCCGGGCCAGGGCCAGCGCGTCATCCTGCGCAACAACGCCAACCTGTCGACCGGCGGCACAGCCACCGACGTCACCGACGACGTGCACCCTGAAGTGGCGGCGCGCGCGGTGGAAGCGGCGCAAATGATCGGCCTCGATCTGTGCGGCGTGGATGTGGTGTGCGACAACGTGTTGTCGCCGATCGAAAACCAGCGCGGCGGCGTGGTGGAAGTGAACGCCGCACCGGGCCTGCGCATGCACATTGCGCCATCGTTCGGCAAAGGCCGCGCGGTGGGCGAAGCCATCGTCAACACCATGTTCGAGCCGGGTAACAACGGCCGCATTCCGGTGGTGGCGGTGACCGGCACCAACGGCAAGACCACCACCGTGCGCCTGATCGCGCACCTGCTCACGGCCAGCGGCCTGCGCACCGGCATGACCAATACCGACGGCGTCTACATCGAAGGCCGCCAGACCGACAGCGGCGACTGCAGCGGTCCGCGCAGCGCGCGCAACGTGCTGCTGCATCCCGACGTGGACGCGGCGGTGTTCGAAACGGCGCGCGGCGGCATCCTGCGCGAAGGCCTGGCCTTCGACCGCTGCCAGGTCGCGGTGGTGACCAACATCGGCATGGGCGACCACCTGGGCCTGAACTACATCACCACGGTGGAAGACCTGGCGGTGCTGAAGCGCGTGATCGTGCAGAACGTCTCGGAAAGCGGCTTCGCGGTGCTGAACGCGGTCGATCCTATCGTCGCCGGCATGGCGGCCAATTGCCGCGGCAAGGTGATCTTCTTCGGCGCCGATCGCACGCACCCCGTCATCGCCACGCATCTGGCGCAGGGTTGCCGCACCGTGTATGTGGAGAATGGCCACATCGTGGCGGCGGAAGGGCGCGAGCAGCACAGCATTCCGCTGTCGCAGGTGCCGATCACCCGCAACGGCGCCATCGGCTTCCAGGTGGAGAATGTGATGGCCTCCGTGGCCGCCGCATGGGGCGTGGGCATCAGCTGGGATTCGATCCGCCTGGGCCTGAAAACCTTCGCCAACGATTCCGACAATGCGCCGGGCCGTTTCAACGTATTCGATTACAAGGGCGCGACCGTGATCGCCGACTACGGCCACAATCCGGACGCCATCCTGGCGCTGGTGCAGGCGGTGGAAACCATGCCGGCCAAGCGCCGCGTGGTGGTGATCTCGGGTGCCGGCGACCGCCGCGACCAGGACATCACGCAGCAGACCGAGATTCTCGGCCGCGCCTTCGACGATGTGCTGCTGTACGAAGACGCTTGCCAGCGTGGTCGTGTGGATGGCGAAGTGGTGGGCTTGCTGCGTTCGGGCCTGAACGGCGCGCCGCGCACCACCCACATCGAGGAGATCTATGGCGAGTTCAAGGCCATCGATACGGCCCTGGCACGCCTGCAGGACGACGACCTGTGCCTGATCCTGATCGACCAGGTGGAGGACGCGCTGGCCCACATCGCCAAGCGTATCAAGGAAGTTTAGTGAGGTTTAGACTATGGCTATCGTTGTCATAGATTTAAATAGTTTTTCTTAATGACTCTCGTTGATTAAAATAGCCTTACGCTATTAATCAACGAGGAGTCATAGATGAAACTCACCACCGCCTCCGGCATTCCCGTCGCCGACAACCAGAATTCCCTGACCGCCGGCCCGCGCGGTCCTGTCCTGTTGCAGGACTTCCACCTGATCGAAAAGCTCCAGCACTTCAACCGTGAACGTATCCCGGAGCGCGTGGTGCACGCCAAGGGCTCGGGCGCTTACGGCACCTTCACCGTCACCCACGATATCACCCGATTCAGCAAGGCCAAGCTGTTCGCCCAGGTGGGTAAGCAGACCGAGACCTTCCTGCGCTTCTCCACCGTTGGCGGCGAGAAGGGCAGCGCCGATACCGAACGCGATCCACGCGGCTTCGCCTTGCGCTTCTATACCGAGGAAGGCAACTGGGATTTGGTCGGCAATAACACGCCGGTGTTCTTCCTCAAGGACGGCATCAAATTCCCCGACTTCATCCACACGCAAAAGCGCGACCCGCAGACCAACCTGAAATCGCCGACCATGATGTTCGATTTCTGGAGCCGCACGCCGGAAAGCCTGCACCAGGTCACCACGCTGTTCTCCAGCCGTGGCACGCCGGACGGCTATCGCCACATGCACGGCTTCGGCAGCCACACCTACAGCCTGATTAACGACGCCGGCGAACGTGTCTACGTGAAGTGGCACTTCCTGACGCAGCAAGGCATCAAGAACCTCAGTGCCGAGGAAGCCGTGCGCATCGCCGGCAGCGATCCGGATTACTCGCAGCGCGACCTGTTCAACGCCATCGCCGGCGGCGACTTCCCGCGCTGGGACGTCAAGGTGCAAATCGCCACCGAGGCCGAACTGGCCGCCTGGGAAGCGCGCACCGGCTGGAACCCGTTCGACCTGACCAAGGTGTGGCCGCACGGCGACTTCCCGCTGCAGCAGGTCGGCGTGCTGGAACTGAACCGCAATCCGGTCAACTACCACGCGGAAGTGGAGCAGGCCGCGTTGTCGCCATCGAACGTGGTGCCGGGCCTGGGCTATTCGCCGGACAAGATGCTGCAGGCACGCCTGTTCGCTTACCACGACGCGCAGCTGTACCGCGTGGGCACCAACCACCAGCACCTGCCGGTGAATGCGCCGCGCTGTCCGTTCCACAACCAGCAGCGCGACGGCGCCATGGCGACGGCCAACGGCGGCGCCTCGCAGAACTACGATCCGGTGCAGGCGGCGGGCAGCAACCCGCACGGCATGGGCCACGGTGAACCGCCGCTGGCGTTGGACGGCGCGGCCGGCCGCTACGACGGTCGCGGCAAGGAGGACGATTACACCCAGGCCGGTGACCTGTTCCGCCTGATGCCGGCCGATGAACAGCAAAACCTGTTCAACAACATTGCCGGGCCTTTGAGCCAGGTGAACGCCGAGATCATCGCCCGCCAGCTGGGCCACTTCGACCAGGCCGATCCTGCCTACGGCGCCGGCGTGCGCGCGGCCTTGAAAGCACGCGGCGTCATCGTGGGCTAAGATGGCTTACAATCTCCATGTTGCAGTGCACCGTGGAGATCTGACTTGAGCCGCAAACCCGCCGATTTCGCTACGCCGTCGTCCTCCTCTTCCGCTGCCTTGCCGGGCCAGGTCGTTCTGGTCCTGCAGGGAGGTGGCGCTCTTGGAGCCTATCAGTTGGGCGTGTACCAGGCCTTGCACGAATCGGGCATCGAGCCGGATTGGGTGATCGGCACGTCGATAGGCGCCATCAATGGCGCCATCATCGCCGGCAACGAGCCCGCGTGCCGGCTGGACCGGTTGCGCGAGTTCTGGCATCGGATGGAGCGCAACGCCTTCGGCTTCGCCACCATGCCGCGCGCCATCGCCAATGCGATCACGGTGGGGCAGGGCATACCGGCCTTCTTTGAACCTAACCTGTCTTCCTGGTGGAACCCGGAAGCGCGCGTCGGCATCGAGCATGCGTCCTATTACCAGACCACGCCTTTGCACAACACGCTGGAAGCGCTGGTCGATTTCAACTACCTCAATGACAAGCATATGCGCCTGACGGTGGGCGCGGTCAATGCGCGCACCGGTTCCATGCGCTATTTCGATAGCCGCATGGAGCCGCTGTGCGTGGAGCATGTGATGGCGTCCGGCGCGCTGCCGCCGGCGTTCCCGGCGATCCGCATCGACGGCCAGCCTTACTGGGACGGCGGCATCTATTCCAACACGCCGATCGAGGCGGTGCTGGACGACGAGCCGCGCCGCAGTTCGGTGATCTTCTCGGTGCAGGTGTGGAATCCGGACGGCAGCGAGCCGGAAAGCATTCTCGATGTGCTGGATAAGTACAAGGAGATCCAGTACGCCAGCCGCGCCAGCAATATCGCCCAGCAGCGCAAGCTGCACCGCCTGCGCCATGTGATCCGCGAGCTGGCGAAGCATCTGCCGGCCGATCAGCTGGCGCTACAGGAGGTGCGCGACCTGGCCTCGTGGGGCTGCGGCACCGACATGCACGTGGTGTCGCTGCGCGCGCCGCGCATCGGCAACGAGGACCACACCAAGGACATCGACTTCAGCGCCTCCGGCATCCGCGCGCGCTGGCAGGCCGGCTATGACGATACGCTGCGCTTCATCAAGCTGCGGCCGTGGGACCAGCCCATCGATCCTATCGAAGGCATCGCTATCCACGAGCTGCCGGAGCACTGAGCACGTCGTCGCACACCTCCAGCCACGCGCGCGCCGCGTGCGAGAGGTAGCTGCCGCGCCAGACGTGCGCCGGTTGCCATGGCAGTTCCGGGTCCACCAGCCGCACCGCGTCCAGGTGGCCGATCGCCAGCCGGTGGATGAAGGGCTCGGGCAGCAGCGCCACGCCCATGCCGGCGGAGGCCATGGCCACCAGCCAGTCCCACTGGCCGCTCTGCGCGGCGATCTGCGGTTCGAAACCGGCGTCCGCGAAGGCGGAGCGCAGCGCGCGCGTCAGGGCGAAATCATCCTTCAGCAGCACCAGCGGCGTGTTGGCCAGCGATTTCAGTTTCAGCGTGCTGCGGTTTTTCTGGAAGGTGCCGCGCGCCGCCATCGCCCAAATGGGATAGCTGGCGATCGGCGATGATTGCAGCCCTAGCTGCGGATCGGCCGGCAGCACCGTCATGCCGATTTCCAGGTCGCCTTGCACCACCTGGCGTTCGATCGCCTGGCCGGCGTCTTCCTGCAGGGTGAGGGCGATGTTGGGATGACGCTGGCGGAAGGCTTTCAGCACGGGCGTGAACAGCAGGTTGATCATCGGCGGAATGCCGACCGTCAGGTGGCCGCGTTCCAGCGCCTGCGTGTCGCGCACTTCGGTTTCCAGCTGGCGCATGGTGGCCAGCATCTCCACGCCGCGCGCGTAGACCACCCGGCCGGTGTCGGTCAGCGTCAGCGTGCGGCCGTCGCGCAGCAGCAGTTGCGCGCCGGTTTCCTGCTCCAGCTGCCGCACCATCTTGCTGATGGTCGATTGTGTGACGTGCAGGCTTTCCGCCGCCTGGGTAAAACTGTTCAGGCGGACGGTTTCGACGAAGTAGCGGAGCGAGCGCAGGTCCATGAATAAAACGACTGAAAGTTGAGAATTAAAGTCATGAAGCGACTTTTTCCTGATTCTATACTGAATCAAAGAATGAGGAGAGCAACCATGTACGAAGACCGTATCCGCCGCCCGGCGCTGATGGACAAACTGATGACCGCGCAACAGGCCGCGCTGCTGTTCAAGAGCGGCATGACCGTCGGCATGAGCGGCTTTACCCGCGCCGGCGACGCCAAGGCGCTGCCGCTGGCGCTAGTGGAGCGCGCACGCCAGTCGCCGCTGAACCTGACCCTGCTGACCGGCGCTTCGCTCGGCAACGACAGCGACGGCCTGATGGCCAACGCCGGCGTGGTCGCGCGCCGCATGCCGTTCCAGGCCGACGCCGCGCTGCGCCGCAAGATCAATTCCGGCGAGGTGATGTTCGTCGACCAGCATTTGTCGGAGACGGCCGAGCAGCTGCGTTCCGGCGACCTGAAGGCGGTCGATATCGCGGTGATCGAAGCGGTGGCGATTACGCCCGATGGCGGCATCATTCCCACCATGTCGGTCGGGAATACGGCCAACTTCGTGCAGCAGGCCGGCAAGGTGATCGTCGAGATCAACCTGAGCGCGCCGCTGGCGCTGGAAGGCTTCCACGATATTTACATACCCGGCACACGCCCGCATCGCGGCGCGATTCCGCTGCTGGCGCCCTGGCAGCGCATGGGCTGGACCTCGATCCCGGTCCATCCCGACCGCATCGCCGCCATCGTCATCACCGACAGTCCGGACAGCCCGTCGAACGCGCTGCCGCCGGACGATGAAACCGACGCCATCGCGCGCCACATCATCACCTTCCTGAAAGGCGAGGTGAAGGCAGGGCGCATGGATGCTTCGCTGCGGCCGCTGCAGGCCGGCATCGGCACCATCGCCAATGCGGTGCTGCATGGCCTGATCGATTCGCCGTTCCGCAACATGACCATGTATTCGGAGGTGCTGCAGGACAGCGCCATCGAGTTGCTCGATTCCGGCCAGCTGTCGATGGCGTCGGCGTCGTCGATCACGCTGTCGGCGGCCATGCATGAGAAGTTCATCCGCAATCTGGAGCGCTACCGCGAGCGCATCGTGCTGCGGCCGCAGGAGATCAGCAATCATCCGGAGGTGGTGCGCCGGCTCGGCATCATCGCGTTGAATACGGCGCTGGAGTACGACATCTATGGCAACGTCAACTCCACCCACGTCGGCGGCACCCATATGATGAACGGCATCGGCGGCTCGGGCGACTTTGCGCGCAACGGCCAGCTGTCGATCTTCGTCAGCAAATCGGTGGCCAAGGCTGGCGCCATTTCCAGCGTGGTGCCGTTCGTGGCCCACGTCGACCATACCGAGCACGATGTCGACGTGCTGGTGTCGGAATGGGGCCTGGCCGACCTGCGCGGCCTGGCGCCGCGTGAGCGCGCGCCGCTGATCATCGAGAACTGCGCCATCCGGATTACCGCCCGCAGCTGCGCGCCTATTTCGAGGAAGCGCTGAAGCGCGGCGGCCAGACGCCGCATGTGCTGGAGCAGGCCTTGTCGTGGCACGCCCGCTATCAACGGGAAGGAAGCATGCTGGTAAAATAAGGGCTATCGGGATACCCTTATTATTGGATCAACATGACCATCAAAATCAGCCAAAACTTCGACTCCGGCGCCATCGAAGTGCTGCGCGCCGACAGTGCAGCCACCATTGAACTGAACCTGCGCAAGGACTCGCACGCGGACATCCACCAGTGGTTCCACTTCCGCGTGCAGGGCGCGCGCGGCCAGAAGCTGAACATGCGCTTCCTGAACGCCGGCCAGGCCACCTACGCCAAGGGCTACGAGGACTACCAGGCCGTGGCCAGCTACGACACCGAGAACTGGTTCCGCGTGCCGACCACCTTCGACGGCGAGGTCATGACCATCAAGCACGCGCCCGATACCGACAGCATTTACTACGCTTACTTCGAGCCGTATTCGTTCGAGCGCCATCTGCGCCTGCTGGGCGAAGTGGGCGAGCATCCGCTGGCGCGCGTGGAAGACCTGGGCAGCACGGTCGATGGCCGCGACATGAACCTGGTCGTTATCGGCAAGCCGGAAGCGGAAAAGAAAATCTGGTTCATCGCGCGCCAGCATCCGGGCGAGTCGATGGCCGAGTGGTTCATCGAAGGCCTGATCGATTCGCTGCTGGACGACGCCAATCCGATCGCCCGCAAGCTGCTGCAGCGCTGCGTGTTCTACATCGTGCCGAACATGAATCCGGACGGCTCGGTGCGCGGCAACCTGCGCACCAACGCCGCCGGCGCCAACCTCAATCGCGAGTGGATGACGCCGACCGTCGAGCGCAGCCCGGAAGTGCTGGTCGTGAAGCAGAAGATGCACGACACCGGCATCGACATGTTCTTCGATATCCATGGCGATGAAGCGCTGCCGTACAACTTCGTGGCCGGTAACGAGATGCTGGAGAACTTCAGCGACGAGCGCCGCGCCAAGCAGCAGGCTTTCATCGATCGCTACAAGAATGCGTCGCCGGACTTCCAGGACAAGGTGGGCTATGCCGCCAGCAAGTACAAGGAAGACATGCTGACCCTGGCCTCCAAGTACGTCGGCCACCACTTCGGTTGCCTGGCGCTGACCCTGGAGATGCCTTTCAAGGACAACGCCGATCTGCCGGATGCGCATGTGGGCTGGAACGGTGCGCGCAGCGCGGCCTTGGGCGCGGCGATCCTGCAGCCTATCCTGCTGTCGTTGAACGACTACTGATCATGGGCGTTGAAATCGAGCGCAAGTTCCTGCTGCGCGGCGACGGCTGGAAGAGCCTGGGCGAGCCGGTGTTTTTTCGCCAGGGCTATCTGTCCTCGCACAAGGAGCGCGTGGTGCGCGTGCGCATCGAGGGCGAGCGGGCGGTGATGACCATCAAGGGCGCTAACAAGGGCGCCACGCGCGGCGAGTGGGAGTACGAAATCCCCGTCGCCGACGCGGCCGAGCTGCTCGACGGTTTGTGCGAGCAGCCCTTGATCGAGAAGTACCGCCGCCGCATTCCGTTCGCCGGCAATGTGTGGGAAGTGGACGAGTTCCTGGGCGCGAACGCCGGGCTGGTGGTGGCCGAGATTGAATTACAGTCGGAAGACCAGCAGTTCGACAAGCCGGACTGGGTGGCGGAGGAAGTCACGGCCGATCTGCGCTACCTCAACTCCAACCTGATTAAGCAGCCGTTCAGCACTTGGTAATGGCCCAGGATTGTCCTAAGCTGTAGGAATGGACAAAGAACGCCAAACCGCGCTTGAGGCGCGCTTCGATACGATACTGCCGACCTTGGCAACCAAGGCCGACGTCGAGTCCTTGCGCGCAGATATACACAAGTGGATGGTCGGCAGCATGATCGGTCTGTTTGTCGGCTTTGGCGGCCTTGCGGCGGCGCTCGGGCAATTGCTGAAGCCGTTGCCGCAGGCGGCGTCGGTGGTTGTGCAGGCGCCCGCAGCTCAGCCTGCGCCGACACAAGCGCAGCAACCGCTTCAGCCTATCGTGATTTACCTGACGCCGCCGGCGCCCAAATAAAAAGCCCCTTGAGGGGCTTCTGTTTTAGTGGAAGTGCTCGGTGCCGGTCGGCGTATCCTCGGGCATTTCGGCGTGCGCCAGTTCGCCTTGCGGATCGGCGAACAACGGTGCGCCGCAGTCGTCGCAGAACTCCATCACATAACGCTCGTTGTGCTTCTTGACCGTCGTCACGCCCGCCGCGTTCAGGTGCGAGACGATGTCTTCCACCGGCGTCATCGGCGTCTGCAAGGCCGTCAGCGCGCCCGGACCTTCAGGCGGCGTGCCTTCCTCGTCTTCCTGCCCGTAGAGCGGCCACACCACGCCGTAGATCACGTCCGACGACGAACGCTGGGTGAAGGCCACGCGGTATTCGTCGATCTGGCCTTCGGCGTTTTCCTCGCCGAAGCCGGCGATCACCGCGCGCAGTTCGGATGGCTCGATGGCCAGCGTATGCGTCAGGTAATGCACGGCCGCGCGGATCGAGATCGGGCGGATTTGCTTGTCGGCTTCGCGGCAGGCCATGTAATAGGCTTCCGGCAGCAGCAGCTCGACGCCGCAACCCGGCAGCAGGCGGTTGACGGTCGGCGTGGCTTGCACGCGCCATTGCTCCAGCGCCGAGGCGCGCTCGGTGGCGAAGCTGGCCTGGTGCTCCGGCATCTGCCAGCGGAACAGCGGCGCGCCGGCCGGCGCCACCACGGCGATCAGCAGGTAGCGCGTATCGGCCAGGAAGGGCGCCGTTTCAGGCACCTTGGTGTCGGCCTTCAGCGTGCTGCCCTTGATGGCGGCCTGCGCCAGCTTGTGCACCTTGCCGTAGGTTTCCACGTGGCTGCGCGGCAGCTGGTCGATCGAGAACAGGGTCGGCGACATCGCCATCTGCGTGCCATCGGCCAGCAGGTGGGCCGAGAAGTGCGCCGACAGGGTGTGCAGGATGTCCGACGGAATGGCGCCGGAGGCGATGGCGAAGCGGGTCCACGCCAGGATAGGCGCGGCCACCAGCAGCACGTCGTACGGCTTGGCGACGCCGTCGGCGGTGTCGAGGGTGATGGTGCCCGATTCGCTGACCGCTTCCACGCTGTCCATCAACACGTCATAGGCGTTCAGGTCTTCCTTGAACAGCGCATTGAGGGTGGCGTCGACGGTGTCCTGGTGGCCGGTTTTCAGGAGTTTCTGGAGCTGCGCATCGAGAGAGTGTTCCCAGGCCCGCTCTTCGATACGGCTGGCCGCTTGCCCGACAGCCTGGGCGTAGGTGGCGAGGCGCTGGCTCTCGGCAGACAATTTATGGGATGAAGCTTTAGATGGACGACGCATAGCGCAATAAGAGTCTCATAAAAGTGAAAAAAACGGATCAGTCATGCAGATCATAACCCTTATGAGCCCTATTGTAGTTGATTCGGCAAACGGACGAAAAAAACGCCGGGACTAGCCCGGCGTTTCTATCGGATTGCTTAAGGATTAAGCAGCCAGCAGCTGACGCAGTACGAACGGCAGGATGCCGCCGTGCTTGTAGTAGTCGACTTCGATCGGGGTGTCGATACGCAGCAGAACGGTGACGTCCTGGCTGGTGCCGTCTTCACGATTGATGACCAGGGTGGCCAGCTGTTGTGGCTTGATCTCGCCTTCCAGGCCCTTCAGGTCGTAGGTTTCCTTGCCGGTGATGCCCAGCGATTCCACCGAGTCGTTGCCGATGAATTGCAGCGGCAGCACGCCCATGCCCACCAGGTTCGAGCGGTGGATGCGTTCGAACGAACGCACGATCACAGCCTTCACGCCCAGCAGCTGGGTGCCCTTGGCCGCCCAGTCGCGCGACGAGCCGGTGCCGTACTCTTCGCCACCGAACACCATGGTCGGGGTGCCAGCTGCAACGTACTTCATTGCCGCGTCGTAGATCGACAGCTGTTCGCCCGTTGGCTGGTGAATCGTGATGCCGCCTTCCACCGCCGAACCGTCGGCCTTGGCCGGGATCATCTTGTTCTTGATACGGACGTTGGCGAAGGTGCCGCGCATCATGATCTCGTGGTTGCCGCGACGCGAGCCGTAGGAGTTGAAGTCGGCTTTCTGCACGCCGTTTTCCTTCAGCCACTTGCCGGCCGGGCCGTCTTCCTTGATCGAACCCGCTGGCGAGATGTGGTCGGTGGTGATCGAGTCGCCGAACACGCCCAGCGCGCGCGCGCCGGTGATGTTCGGGTTGGTCACTTTCGGGGTCATCTCGAAGTTGTCGAAGAATGGCGGTTCGGCGATGTAGGTCGATGCCGGCCAGTTGTAGACGTTGCCTTCGGTGGTCGACACGTGTTCCCACAGCTTGCCTGGGTTGCCCTTGACGTCGGCGTAGTTCGATTTGAACACTTTCGAGTTCATGGCGAACTTCATCAGCTTGGCGATCTCTTTCGAGGTCGGCCAGATGTCGCCCAGGTACACGTCCTTGCCGTCCTTGCCCTTGCCAACCGGCTGGGTCATCAGGTCGACGGTCATGTTGCCGGCGATGGCGTAGGCCACCACCAGCGGTGGCGACGCCAGGAAGTTCGAGCGGATGTTCGGGTGAATCCGCGCTTCGAAGTTACGGTTACCGGACAGCACGGCCGAAGCGACGATGTCGTTCGAGGTGATGGCGGCGTTCAGTTCCGGGGTCAGGTCGCCGGCGTTACCGATGCAGGTGGTGCAGCCGTAAGCGGTGACGCCGAAGCCCAGTTGCTCCAGGTATGGCAGCAGGCCGGCGGCGGTCAGGTACTCGGTGACCACGCGGGAGCCAGGCGCCAGCGAGGACTTGATGTGCGGAGCGACGGTCAGGCCGGCTTCGACCGCTTTCTTGGCCAGCAGGCCGGCGGCCAGCAGCACGCTCGGGTTCGAGGTGTTGGTGCACGAGGTGATCGCGGCGATCAGCACGTCGCCGTTCTTCACGTTCACGCCGTTGGTGGTGGTGTAGGTGGTATTCAGGTCTTCCGGCTTTTTGTTGAAGCCGTTGTCCGTGGTCGGTTTCGAGAACAATTCGGTGAAGTTGGCCTTCACGTTGCCGATTTCGATACGGTCCTGCGGACGCTTAGGACCGGCCAGCGATGGCGTCACGGTCGACAGGTTCAGTTCCAGCACGCGGGTGAAGTCGATGTCGCCGACTTTTGGAATGCCGTACATGCCCTGGGCCTTGAAGTAGGCCTGGAACGCGGCGATTTCGTCCTTGGTGCGGCCGGTGCCTTCGAAGTATTCGATGGTGGCATCGTCGACCGGGAAGAAGCCCATGGTCGCGCCGTATTCAGGCGCCATGTTGGCGATGGTGGCGCGGTCGGTGACCGACAGGGTCTCGGTGCCTTCGCCGAAGAACTCGACGAACTTGCCCACGACCTTGGCTTTACGCAGCATTTCGGTGATGGTCAGTACCAGATCGGTTGCGGTGCAGCCTTCGCGCAGCACGCCGGTCAGGTTGACGCCGATGACGTCCGGGGTCAGGAAGTAGACCGGCTGGCCCAGCATGCCGGCTTCCGCCTCGATGCCGCCCACGCCCCAGCCGACCACGCCGATGCCGTTGATCATGGTGGTGTGCGAGTCGGTGCCGACCAGCGAATCAGGGTAGTAGACGCCGCTGCCGTCCTTGTGGACGCCGCGCGCCAGATATTCCAGGTTGACCTGGTGGACGATGCCGAAGCCTGGTGGCACCACGCCGAAGGTGTCGAAGGCTTGCATGCCCCACTTCATGAACTGGTAGCGCTCGTTGTTGCGCGAGAATTCCAGCTTCATGTTCAGGTCCAGCGCCTTCGGCTCGCGGAAGTGGTCGATGGTGACCGAGTGGTCGACCACCAGGTCGACCGGCACCAGCGGTTCGATTTTCTTGGCGTTGACGCCCATCTTGTAGGCGACGTTGCGCATCGCGGCCAGGTCGGCCAGCAGCGGCACGCCGGTGAAGTCTTGCAGCACCACGCGGGCCACGACGAAAGGAATCTCGTCGGTGCGCTCGCCGGTCGGCGCCCAGTTGGCGACCTGCTTGACGTGCTCTTCGGTGACTTTCTTGCCGTCGACGTTACGCAGAACCGATTCCAGCACTACACGGATCGATACCGGCAGGCGGGAGATTTTGGTGCCCAGGCTCTTTTCCAGGGCTGGCAGCGAGTAGAACTTCGCCTTCTTACCCGAAATGTTGAATTCCTTAAGCGTGTTCAGAGTGTTGCGGGACATGACCTCTCCTTCAGGTGGGTATCGTCTATTATTAAAGTGAAACGTGGTGCTGGTTTTGGAGCTGGAAGATCGTTATTGCAGCATGTTGGCCGGCGCTTCGTTGGTCGCGACCGGCTTCATTTGTTCGGCGTTGCGGCATTCGTTGGCCAGCTGGCGGTTTTGCTTGGAGTCCAGCAGCATGCTCTTGGCTGGAATGCCGATCCAGATCAGGCCGTACAATTTGTTTTCAAAGCGTTGCGCGCCGGTGGAGGTGCCCACGCGGGTCAGGCGGTGCAGACGCTTCTTCCAGCGCAGCGCGATATGGCTGTCGTCGCCGACGTTTTGATAGATGGTGACCTTGTTGCCGAGTTCGCAGTCGAAGTCGGTGGCGGCGGTGTCGGTGATGGCCGGCTCGTCGGCTTCCTCGTCCGGCGCCTTCGGTTCGACCGGCTTGGCGGCCTTGGCGCTTTGTTTGCTGCTCTTGGCGGCCGGCTTTTTCACGGCTTCCTTCTTGACGGCCTTATTGGCCGGTGTCGTGGATTCGGTGGTGGCGTGGGCGCCGGCGGCCACGGTCAGCGAGGCCAGCGCCAGGCTGCAGGCCATGAATAATTTGGAGATGGACATCATTGTGCTTCCTGTTGAAGATTTAAGACGGCGCCGTTGAACAGCGGGGCGACCGACTCGGGCAGGGTGAGCCCGGCCAGCTTGGCGCGCTGTAGAACGGTCCAGTAGTAACGATAGCTCGCGCGGTCGTGCAGGCGGCCGTTCTGCGAAATCGGGCCCCATTGCACGGCTGCTGCCTCGTGCAGGATGGCGGCCGCTTCGCTGACTTCGGACAGGCGCGGCGTAAAGGTCTTGATGATCGGCTTGATCTGGTTCGGGTGGATGCTCCACATGCGCGTGTAGCCGAATTCGGCGGCGGCGCGCTGGGCATCGTTGGCGGCGACCGCCGTGTCCTTGATTTCGGTGGTCACGTTGTGCGACGGCACCTTGCCGTGCGCGTGGCAGGCGGCGGCGATTTCCAGCTTGGCGCGCACCACCAGCGGGTGCGTGAACTGGCCCGGCGTGCGCATGGCCGCGCCGGGAATCGCGCCGTAGTGCGAGGACACGAAGTCCATGATGCCGAACGACAGGCACTGCACTTCGGGCAGGGCGGCGATCTTGTACACGTCGTGCAGGGCGCCGTGGGTTTCGATCAGCACGTGCACCGGCAAGTCCTTGCGGCCGGCCTTGGCGGCGTGGGTCTTGATCAGCTTGATGGCGCGGGCCAGTTCGTCGACGCCGTTCACCTTCGGCACCACCAGGTAGGCCAGGCGCTGGGCGGCGGCGCAGATGATCTCGACGTCGCGCGCGAAGAACGGGCTTTCCACATCGTGCACGCGGGCGCCGATGCGGTTGAATTTGTTGTCGTCGGAATTGAGCAGCTCGACCACCAGGCGCGCGTGCGCTTCCTCGTTGCCGGCGCTGGCGCCGTCTTCGCAATCGAGGGTGATGTCGAACAGGGGACCAAGTTCTTGCTGCAGGGCGATCGATTTGCGCATCAGCTTTTCGGAGCCGGCGTAGTGGTCGCACGCCGGCAACAGCAGCGGCTGGCGATTACCCTGGAATAAAACCTCGGATGGATGCATGCAGACAGTATCAGGAGAAACGGAGACCGCGCTGCTCTCGGCAGCGCGGCGGGTGCGGCGGATCGGTGGTTTAACCGGTTCCACGTGCAGCGGTAGATTGAACCGGGAAGATTACGGCAGCAGGTGCTTGACGCCTTCGCGCTCTTCGGTCAGTTCTTTCAGGGTCAGGTTGATGCGCTCTTGCGAGAAGGCGTCGATTTCCAGGCCCTGGACGATTTTGTATTCGCCGTTTTCGGTGGTGACCGGGAAGCCGAACATGGTGCCTTCAGGGATGCCGTAGGAACCGTCCGAAGGAACGCCCATGGTGGTCCACTTGCCGTTGGTGCCCAGCATCCAGTCATGCACGTGGTCGATGGCGGCGTTGGCTGCCGATGCTGCCGACGACAGGCCGCGCGCTTCGATGATGGCCGCGCCGCGCTTGCCGACGGTTGGCAGGAACACGTTGGCGTTCCATTCCTGGTCGTTGATCAGGTCTTTCACAGCCTTGCCGTTGACGGTAGCGAAACGGTAGTCGGCGTACATGGTTGGCGAGTGGTTGCCCCACACGGTCAACTGCTCGATGTCTTTCACGGCGGTGCCGGTCTTGGCGGCCACTTGCGACAGGGCGCGGTTGTGGTCCAGGCGCAGCATGGCGGTGAAGTTCTTGGCCGGCAGCGACGGCGCCGATTTCATGGCGATGTAGGCGTTGGTGTTGGCCGGGTTGCCGACCACCAGTACTTTGACGTTGCGCGAAGCGACGGCGTCCAGCGCCTTGCCTTGCACGGTGAAGATCTGGGCGTTGGCTTCCAGCAGGTCTTTACGCTCCATGCCTGGGCCGCGTGGGCGAGCGCCCACCAGCACGGCGACGTCGACATCCTTGAAGGCGGTCATCGGGTCGGAGTGAGCGGTCATCTCGGTCAGCAGCGGGAAGGCGCAGTCGTCGATTTCCATCATGACGCCCTTCAGGGCCTTCTGGGCTTTTTCGTCGGCGATTTCCAACAGTTGCAGGATAACTGGTTGGTCTTTGCCCAGCATGTCGCCGTTGGCGATGCGGAACAGCAGAGCGTAACCGATTTGACCGGCGGCGCCGGTAACAGCAACACGCATTGGGGTTTTAGCCATGATGAATCTCCAAAGTGGGAAGTGAATCGTTCGTGAAGCAGGACCGGCGGCCGGTCCGGGAAACCGTAATCATACTGCAAAATTCAACGCTTATAATCAGTATTGATAAGCGCTGGCTCGGGAGTGTAGGCCTGCCGCCACTATCTGTCAATCCTATCTTATGTCTTATATAAGACAGATAAGTTATTGCCGGTTTTTCTGGACGGCACTGGTGTTTTGTGGTGAAATCTTGGCCTATGAGTTCCGCCCCTCCCAATTCGAACAACAATCCCACCGCCGTCAGCGCCGGCGGTGCGGCGGGGCCGTCGCCGACTTTCTCCCCTTTGTACCAGCAAATCAAGGCCCTCATCACGCAGAGCCTGCAGTCCGGCGAATGGAAGCCGGGCGAGTTGATTCCCAGCGAAGTCGAACTGGCCAACCGCTTCAAGGTCAGCCAGGGCACCGTGCGCAAGGCGATCGACGAGCTGGCCGCCGAGAACCTGGTGGTGCGCAAGCAGGGCAAGGGCACCTTCGTCTCCACCCATCACGAGGCGCGCGCGCATTTCCGCTTCCTGCGCCTGATGCCGGACGAAGGCGTGCCGCACTACCCTGAAAGCAAGTTCATCGAAGTCAAGCGCATGCGCGCGCCGGCCGACGTGGCGCGCCTGCTGGACCTGAAGTCCGGCGACGCCGTGATCTTCATCAAGCGCGTGCAGTCGTTCGACGGCGTGCCGACCATCGTCGAGGAATTGTGGCTGCCGGGTCTGACCTTCAAGGGATTGACCGCCGAGCGCCTGGAAGAGTACAAGGGACCGATGTACGGCCTGTTCGAGTCCGAGTTCGGCACGCGCATGATCCGCGCCACGGAAAAAATCCGCGCCGTCTGCGCCGCCGCCGGCGACGCCGCGCTGTTGCAAGTGGCCCTGAATACGCCGCTGCTGGCGTCCGAACGGGTCTCGTTCACGTATGGCGACAAGCCGGTCGAGCTGCGCCGCGGCCTGTACCTGACCGAGCGCCATCACTATCACAACGAACTGAATTGAGGAACCGTCATACGCCGGTAGCATTGTTGCGCTGATAATACGGCCGGTGTTGCCAACCACTATTTTTATTATATGTAACAATAGATATTGGTTATGAGAGTGGAAATCGGCGAAAATCGCAGTCTCACCAAATTTTTGTATAAGCCTGAGGAGGTCTTGTTATGTCAGAAGCCGTAAGGGAAGCCCCTAAAAAAGAACGGCCGGAGTTCCGTAACATTCATGTTACCGAGCTGTCCAACTACCGCATGCCATTGGCTGCCATCGTGTCCATCCTGCACCGTATTTCCGGTGTCGGCATGTTCGTGCTGCTGCCGTTCGTGCTGTATCTCTTGCAGAATTCGCTGCGTTCCGAGATCTCTTTCGCGTATTACGAAGGTTTCGTGACCTATCCATTGGTCAAGCTGATCATCCTGGGCCTGTCGTGGAGCTTCCTGCACCACATGCTGGCCGGTATCCGCCACCTGGTCATGGACCTGCACATCGGCCTGGACAAGGATTCGGCGCGCAAATCGTCCGCCACCGTGCTGGTCATCAGCCTGGTGCTGACCGTCCTGATCGCCCTGAAACTGTTTGGAGTATTCTGAAATGTCCATCAACGATAACGGTATCGGCCCTAAGCGCCGCGTGGTTGGCGCGTCCTACGGCATGCGCGACTGGCTGGCGCAACGCGTCACCGCAGTCATCATGGTGCTGTACACCGCGGCCCTGGTGCTGGCCTTCCTGACCGGCCAGAACTTCACCTATGAAGGCTGGGCCGGCCTGTTCGCCCAGCAGTGGTTCAAACTGATTTCCGCCGTCACCCTGATCGGCCTGTTCTACCACGCCTGGGTCGGCATGCGCGACGTGTGGATGGACTATGTGCGCGCCGTTGGTCCGCGCCTGTTCCTGCAAATCGCCACCATGGCCTGGCTGATCGGCTGTGCCGTCTGGTCGATTCAAATTATCTGGAGTGTGTAATCGTGGCAGCTATTAAATCTGCAATCCCTACCCGCCGCTTTGACGCGGTCATCGTCGGCGCCGGCGGCTCCGGCATGCGCGCATCGCTGCAACTGGCCGAAGCCGGCCTGAACGTCGCGGTTCTCTCCAAAGTCTTCCCGACCCGCTCGCACACTGTCGCGGCGCAAGGCGGCATCGGCGCCTCGCTGGGCAATATGGCCGAAGACAACTGGTTCTGGCACATGTTCGACACCGTCAAAGGCGGCGACTACCTGGGCGACCAGGATGCGATCGAATTCATGTGCCGCGAAGCACCGAAGGTGGTCTACGAGCTGGAACACTTCGGCATGCCGTTCGACCGCAATCCGGACGGCACCATCTACCAGCGTCCGTTCGGCGGCCACACCGCCAACTTCGGTGAAAAAGCTGTGCAGCGCGCTTGCGCCGCAGCCGACCGCACCGGCCACGCGCTGCTGCACACCCTGTACCAACGCAACGTCCGCGCCCGCACCCACTTCTTCGTGGAATGGATGGCGCTGGACCTGATCCGCGACGCCGAAGGCGACGTGGTCGGCGTGGTGGCACTGGAAATGGAAACCGGCGAAGTCATGATGCTGGAAGCGAAGACCACCATGTTCGCCACCGGCGGCGCGGGTCGTATCTTTGCCGCGTCCACCAACGCCTTCATCAACACCGGCGACGGCATGGGCATGGCGGCACGCGCCGGCCTGCCGCTGCAGGACATGGAATTCTGGCAGTTCCACCCGACCGGCGTGGCCGGCGCGGGCGTGCTGATCACCGAAGGTGTGCGCGGTGAGGGCGGTATCCTGATCAACTCGGAAGGCGAGCGCTTCATGGAGCGTTATGCGCCGACGCTGAAGGATCTGGCGCCGCGCGACTTCGTGTCCCGTTCGATGGACCAGGAAATCAAGGAAGGCCGCGGCTGCGGTCCGAACAAAGACCACGTCATGCTGGACCTGCGCCACATCGGCAAGGACACCATCGAGAAGCGTCTGCCGTCGATTCTGGAAATCGGCCACAAGTTCGCCAACGTCGACGCCACCAAGGAACCGATCCCGGTCGTGCCGACCATCCACTATCAGATGGGCGGTATCCCGACCAACATCCACGGCCAGGTCGTCACGCCTAACGGCGACGGCACCCAGCGCGTGGTGAACGGCCTGTACGCCATCGGCGAATGCGCCTGCGTCTCGGTGCACGGCGCCAACCGCCTGGGCACCAACTCGCTGCTGGACCTGGTGGTGTTCGGCCGCGCGGCCGGCAACCACGTGGTGGCTTCGAACCTGAAGCAGAAGGAAAACAAGCCGCTGCCGAAAGACGCGTCCGACTTCGCGCTGAACCGCTTGAACGCGCTGGAAACCTCGACCGGCGGCGAAAAAGTGCAGGGCGTCGCCAACGACATCCGCGCCACGATGCAGAAATACTGCGGCGTGTTCCGTACCGACGAGATGCTGAACAAAGGCGTCGAAGAGATCATGAAGCTGGACGAGCGCCGCAAGCACGTCTCCTTCAAGGACAAATCGAAAGTGTTCAACACCGCCCGCGTGGAAGCGCTGGAACTGGACAACCTGATCGAAACCGCGAAAGCCACCATCGTCTCGGCGGCCGCCCGTAAAGAATCGCGCGGCGCCCACGCCCACGACGATTACCCGCAACGCGACGACGACAACTGGATGAAGCACACGCTGTGGTACTCGGAAAGCAATCGCCTGGACTACAAGGCCGTCGTGACCAAGCCGCTGACGGTTGATACCTTCAAACCGAAACCACGTACTTTCTAAGGCTATACCATGGCACGCACTCTTAAACTGAAAATTTACCGTTACGATCCGGACCAGGACGCCAAGCCGTACATGCAGGACGTGACTGTCGAGCTGAAAGACACCGACAAAATGCTGCTGGACGCGCTGCAGCGCATCAAGTCGGACGTGGATGACTCGCTGGCCCTGCGCCGCTCGTGCCGCGAAGGCGTGTGCGGTTCGGACGCGATGAACATCAACGGCAAGAACGGTCTGGCCTGCACCACCAACCTGAACGAGCTGAGCGAGCCTATCGTGTTGCGCCCGCTGCCGGGCCTGCCGGTGATCCGCGACCTGATCGTCGACATGACCCAGTTCTTCAAGCAGTACGACTCGGTCAAGCCGTACCTGATCAACGACTCGATCCGTCCTGAAAAAGAACGCCTGCAGACGCCGGCCGAACGCGAAGAGCTCGACGGCCTGTACGAGTGCATCCTGTGCGCGTGCTGCTCGACGTCGTGCCCGTCGTTCTGGTGGAATCCGGACAAGTTCGTCGGTCCTGCAGGCCTGCTGCAAGCCTACCGCTTCATCGCCGACTCGCGCGACGAAGCCACCGGCGCGCGTCTGGACAACCTGGAAGATCCATACCGCCTGTTCCGCTGCCACTCGATCATGAACTGCGTCGATGTCTGCCCGAAAGGCCTGAATCCGAACAAGGCCATCGGCAAGATCAAAGAGCTGATGGTCCGTCGCGCGATCTAATTGTAGGCGCACACGGGCGGCGTCAGCGCCGCCCGTTTTTGTGTAAAGTAGCAAAACTATGACTGAAACGAACCCTCCTGCGCATCAGTCGGACCCGGCCAACCGCGCCCGCCTGCGCTGGCGTTCCCGCCGGGGTCTGCTGGAAAACGACATCATCCTCACCCGTTTTCTCGATGCGCATGAAACCGAATTGACCGACGAGGAAGTGGACGCTTTTACGCGGCTCCTCGACTTGTCGGACAATGCCCTGATGGATCTGGTACTGGCCCGTAAAGAGCCGGAGGGCGAAGTCGACCTGCCGCACGTGCATGCGTTGTTGCAGCGATTGCGCCTGGCCTAGTAATACACCCAGTTTCTTTTACTTGCATCATCTCTCCAAGAAGGAAGAGTCCATGAACATCTCTGATAACAAAGCCACTCTCTCGTTCTCCGATGGCAGCCCAGCGGTTGAATTCCCGATCTACAAAGGCACCGTTGGTCCCGACGTGATCGACATCCGCAAGCTGTACGCCGGCACCGGCAAGTTCACCTACGATCCAGGCTTCATGTCGACCGCAGCGTGCAACTCGTCGATCACCTACATCGACGGCGACAAGGGCGAACTGCAATACCGCGGCTACCCGATCGAACAGCTGGCCGTGAACGCCGACTTCATGGAATCGTGCTACCTGCTGCTGAACGGCGAACTGCCGAACGCCGTGGAAAAGAAAGAATTCGTCGACACCGTGACCAAGCACACCATGGTCCACGAGCAGATGCAATTCTTCTTCCGTGGCTTCCGCCGCGACGCGCACCCGATGTCGGTGCTGGTCGGCACCGTCGGCGCGCTGGCGTCGTTCTACCACGATTCGCTGGACATCAACGATGCCAAGCACCGTGAAGTGTCGGCCATCCGCCTGATAGCCAAGATGCCGACCCTGGTCGCCATGGCCTACAAATACTCGATCGGCCAGCCGTTCGTGTACCCACGCAACGACCTGTCGTACTCGGCCAACTTCATGCGCATGATGTTCGGCAATCCGTGCGAAGAGTACCAGGTCAATGACGTGCTGGTGCGCGCGCTGGACCGCATCCTGATCCTGCACGCCGACCACGAGCAAAATGCCTCGACCTCGACCGTGCGTCTGGCCGGTTCATCGGGCGCCAACCCGTTCGCCTGTATCGCTGCCGGTATCGCCTGCCTGTGGGGCCCTGCCCACGGCGGCGCCAACGAAGCGGCCCTGACCATGCTGAAGGAAATCGGCTCGGTCGAGAACATTCCTGCCTTCATCGCTCAGGTGAAAGACAAGAACTCGGGCGTGAAGCTGATGGGCTTCGGTCACCGCGTGTACAAGAACTTCGACCCGCGCGCCAAGCTGATGCGCGAAACCTGCTACGAAGTGCTGAACGAACTGGGCCTGCAAGACGACCCGCTGTTCAAGCTGGCGATGGAACTGGAAAAGATTGCACTGAGCGACGACTAC
The DNA here is from genome assembly GCF_054461335.1 of Duganella paludis. Classification (NCBI taxonomy): domain Bacteria; kingdom Pseudomonadati; phylum Pseudomonadota; class Betaproteobacteria; order Burkholderiales; family Oxalobacteraceae; genus Duganella; species Duganella paludis. Next base: position 1,051,391 of record NZ_CM136922.1, on the reverse strand, counting down.
TTCGTTTCGCGCAAACTGTACCCGAACGTCGACTTCTACTCGGGCATCGTGCAATCGGCGCTGGGCATTCCAGTGTCGCTGTTCACCGGTATCTTCGCCATGGCCCGCACCATCGGCTGGATCGCCCAGTGGAACGAAATGATCGCCGATCCGGAGCAGAAGATCGGCCGTCCACGCCAGCTGTTCGTCGGCGCGACCACCCGCGACGTACCACCGCTGGACAAGCGTTAATCCTCGGTTTACGCAGCAAACAAGAACGGGCTTCGGCCCGTTTTTTTCGCCCATGCCGCCGGCGCGCCGCTTTTGCGGTTGCGGATTACTTAATTTGCAATTACAGTATTGCTTTTCGTTAATATAAAAGGGTGTTGCGTGCGCTATTTTTCCGTGTTGTGTGTTTCTGTACTGCTGGCCGCGTGCGGCGGCGGTAGTGGTGGCACGGCGGTGGCGCCGGTAGCGCCTGTGGTGCCTGTGCCGCCGGTAGTGCCGCCGGCGGTGGTGGTCACGCCGGGCACGGTCGCGCTCAGCCTGTATGCCGGCGACAGCGCCGAGGCACGGGTGGAGGGCGTGCTGGCATCCTCGATCACCGATGGGGTTTACACCAAGCTGGTCGACGCGGGAGCGGTGTTCCGCGAGCTCCGTTTCGAACGCGAACTGGATGGCAGCTATGGCGGTTACCTGGTGACGGAATCGACGCTGAGCGTCGGCCACCATACCGGCAAGATCGAGATCCACCTGTGCCGCGACGCCAATTGCGCCACCGAGTTCGCCGGCTCGCCGGTGGCCGTGCCGTACGACGTGGAAGTCCTCAAGAGTGAAAACCTGACGCCGCTGAGCGCATGGAGCGGCGTGGCCGGCTGGTCCACCTATCGCGGCAATAACGCCCAGACCGGCTATGTGCCGGTGACGCTGGACGCCGGCAAGTTCAGCCAGCGTTGGCGTTGGTCGCCCGAGATCCCGTCGGGCAAGCTGGGATTGACGATGGTGGCGACGGCCAATGGCAAGCTGTATGCGAGCGCCGCCAACAAACTGTACGCGCTCAACGAGCATGATGCATCGGTGGTCTGGTCGCATGACTTCAGCGCCTTGCAGTATCCGTCGGTCGGCGCGCCGGCCGTGTACGGCGGCAAGGTGTACATCATGGCCGGCCAGCAGACCTCGACCGCCATGTACGGGTTCGACGCGGCCAGCGGCAGCCAGCTGTTCACAGGCCGCAGCAGCGCGCAGTGGGAAACCTTCTACGCGCCGATCGTGGTCGGCGACCTGGTGGTCAGCAACGCCGGCTCCGGTTCGCTGCAGGCGTTCAAGACCAGCGACGGCAGTTCGCCGTGGTGGCTGGTGACCGGCTCGACCGGCTTGTGGTCGCCGGCCTCGGATGGCCAGTACATCTACAGCTACAACGCCGGCAACAACTCGGGCGCGCTCACGGTGTCGGAGATCGCCACCGGCAACACCGTCAAGAGTATCGCCGATGAGCGTTTCCAGCAGTACGCGTATGAATTGCGCAGTGCGCCGGTGCTGGGAGCGACTGGTTCGGTGTTTGGCGTCAACGTGGCGACCTCGCGCGCCAATGCGGATGCGAGTTACGCCCGCAACCGCCTGGTCAACTTCGATGTCGCCGGCGGCAAGATCAAGTGGGCGCTGGAAGGCGTCTATAGCTCAACGCCGGCCTATGCGAATGGCGTCGTGTATCTGGTCAACCATGCGCCATTCCGCCTCGAAGCGCGGGCGGAGGCTGATGGTGCGTTGTTGTGGAGCTGGGTGCCGCCGGAGACTTATCTGCCCAAGGTCGACACCAATGAGGTGCTGTTGACCAAGAACCTGCTGTTCGTGCGCATGCTGGGCCGCACGTATGCGGTGGACCTGGCCAGTCACAAGGATGTCTGGAAGATCGACAAGGCCGGCACGCTGGCCCTGTCGGCCAACGGCGTGCTCTACATCAGCACCGACACCACGGTCATTGCGATGAACGTGAAGTAGGCACAGGCTTCAGGACGCGGCATTTACCGGGATCATCGGCGGCACAGAGAAAACCGCCGAGTTCCGACTTGAATATCCGAAACTCGCGCTTGCTCAGGCTTCGTGATGCGAGCGGTCGCGCTGGCGTCGGTCCGGGCGCAGCACCAGCAGCCACCAGCCGAGCACGCCCAACGTCAGTTGCGGCAGGTTGAAGACAAATTTATCGAGCGTGACATCGCGCCGTTGCGGCCACGCGCTGTTGGCGGTTTCGGCGATGATGTTGGTGTGATAGAAGCAAACTGCCAGCAGGATCAGCGCGGCGGCGGCCCACACCAGCGGCAGGCTGGTGATGCGATGACGCAGCACCGACGCCACCGGATACGCGAGCACGCAGCAAAACACATAGGCAAACAGATTGGCCGGCAAGTTGGCCGGGCTGGCGTGCGGCAGCAGCACCGGCACGGCGCAAATCGCCACCCCCAGCATGACGGCGATGACGGGGTGGGCCTGCTCAGGCCAGGAATGGAAACGGTTGTTCATCGGTTGGCGCACAGTGAAAAGGCCACCATTGTAGTGTCAAAATTCTTCCGGTATCGGAACTTAAGGGATCGACGTCACGCTCTTATCTCCGCCAGCCACGAACCTCCACCCAATATGTGCAATCGGCGCTATAGCCCGCTACTTTTCCTGATCCAATAGCGCCTGGATTTCTTCGCGCTCTTTCTTGCTGACGTGGCCGCCGCGCAGGGCGGCCAGGACCAGGGCTTTGCCGGAGCCGGCGAAGGCTTTCTGGATCAGGTCTTTCAGCAGGTTGGTTTGTACCGAGTCCTGCTCCTGCACCGGCGAGTACACATGCGCGCGCTGGCTTTCGTCGCGCTTCAGCAGGCCCTTCGTATGCATGACTTGCAGCACCCGCAATACGTTGGCGTAGCTGGTGTCCGGACGGCTTTCCAGCGCCGCTTCGTGCACTTGCCGCGCGGTGGCGGGGCCGAGCGCGAACAACAGGCGCAGCATCTCCAGTTCGGCGGCGGTCGGTTTGGGCAGGTTCGTGGTACTCATGGATGTAGAATAAAATATCTAGAACGAATTGTCTAGCTGTTCTTTGATGTCGGTGAAGCGCGGCACGCCTTGCAGGCAGGCGTGTTGCAGCGCGCGCAGGGCCGGCGGGGCGGCGTCGCAGCGGTCCAGCAGTTCTTCCAGCAGGCAGCCAAAGGCGCGGACTTCCAGCGTTTGCAGCGCGGCGGCGTACGGACCGGCCGGGTCGTAGAACGAGGCGGCGCCGAAGTCGCCCAGCAAAGTGCGGCCCTGGTCGCAATGCAGCACGTTGTGGCCGTACAGGTCGCCGTGCAGGATGCCGTGGGCGTGCAGTTGCGCCGCCGCCGAGGCGATGCCGCGCGCGATCGATAGCATGGCCTCCAGCGTAAAGCGCTTGCCGTCGTCGTAGATGTCGCGCGTGCAGCTGTCCAGGCTGGGCGGACCGGCCAGGTTGCCGAAGTCCGGCGTGATCAGCGACATCACCAGGCCGTGTGCGCCGTCGGGATGGTCTTCGATGTGGCCGAGCACGGGAATCAGGTTGGGATGCGCGCCGGCGCCCAGGCAAGCCGCCATTTCGCTAAGCGGCGAACCGTCGCTGGTCATGGCGCCCTTGAACAGCTTGACCGCGACCGGCTCGGCGGCGGCAGCGGCAGGGGCAGCACCTTCGCGACGCCAATCGGCCTTGTAGATGACCCCGGAGGCGCCTTCGCCCAGCTTTTCGCGTAGCGCCAGCGTCGGCCAGGCTATCGGGGCGGACGGCGTGTGCGCCAGTTCGTCCTCGCACTGCTCGCAGAACGGGTTGCCGGCGTAGGCCAGCCAGCGCAGGCGCGGCAGCGCCGGCAGCCAGTCCGGCAGCGCCATCAGCTGGTTCGAGGCGATGCGCAACAGTTCCAGCCGGTGCAGTTGCGTCATCGAGCCGGGCAGGGCGCGCAGGCGGTTCCCGGCCAGCATCAGCTTCTGCAACTGCGGACGCTCGCCGAGCACGGCAGGCAATTCTTCGATGACGTTATCGGTCAGCACCAGCCAGCGCAGCGCGGGCGGCAGCGCGGCGCCGGGCACGTGACGGATCTGGTTGGCCTTGAAGCCGACCATGGTCAGGGCAGGGCAGGCGCCCAGCACCGCCGGCAGTTCGGTGAACCGGTTGTCCGAGCAAAAGATGATGCGTAGCTTGTGCAGCCGGGGCAGGTCGTCCGGCAGCGCGGCCAGCGCGTTGCCGGACAGGTCGAGGATTTCCAGGCTATCGGCCAGCGCGAAGATCGCGCGCGGGAATTCGGTGAGGCCGCAGCGCAAGGTCAGGCGGGTAATGCCTGCCAGTGCGCCGCTGCGGAGCTGCTCCAATGTGTGCATGCGGATGTGGCGGTGAAGTCGGAGGCCGCAGTGTAACATTGCGCCGTCCGCGCCGAGGGTGGTACAAAGCTGTTAAAAATATGGAAACATTACGCGCCAGACCAGCATTCATGCGGCTTAAGTTAAAATTAACGCTGAAAGATTTACCTGGATTTTGTCGCGTAATTGATTGTTGAGATACAATACCGGTGCTATGCTGAAGGACCCGTTTTAGGTAACACTGAACAAATAGCCCTTCCCCACAACTTGATGTGCAATCCGCTAACCGGTCAGGCCGTGTCGCGGAAGGTTAGACTAACCCGCTAATTCCTCGCGAAGCGCGAAGAAAGGTGAGCAAGAATGATGCAACAATCTACGTCCAACTCCTACCTGTTTGGTGGGAACGCCCCGTACGTTGAAGAACTGTACGAAGCGTATCTGAACAATCCAGGCTCGGTCCCAGACAACTGGCGTGCCTACTTCGACGCCATGCAGCACGTGCCGGCCGTCGATGGTTCCAACAAACCGGACGTCGCACACGCCTCCGTCATCGCCTCCTTCGCCGAACGCGCGAAAGCCGGCCCGATCCGCACCGTCACCGCCTCCGCCGACGCCGAAATGGGTCGCAAGCGTGTTGCTGTTACGCAACTGGTGGCTGCCTACCGTTACCTTGGTTCGCGCTGGGCCAATCTGGACCCATTGCAGCGCCAGGAACGTCCAAGCATTCCTGAACTCGATCCAGCGTTCTACGGCTTCACCGATGCCGACATGGACACCGTGTTCAACGTCAGCAATACCTACTTCGGCCCAGAGACCGCGACCCTGCGCGACCTGCTGAACTTCCTGCGCGACACCTACACCCGTTCGATCGGCGCAGAGTACATGTACATTTCCGACCCGGCCGAAAAGCGCTGGCTGCAGGAACGTCTGGAGTCGATCCGCTCGACCCCGAACTTCACCCCGGAAAAGAAAAAACACATCCTGGAGCGTCTGACCGCTGCAGAAGGCCTCGAACGTTACCTCCACACCAAGTATGTGGGTCAAAAACGATTTTCGCTGGAAGGCGGCGAAACCTTCATCGCCTCGATCGACGAAATCATCCAGCGCGCCGGTGAAAAAGGCGTGCAGGAGATCGTTATCGGCATGGCTCACCGTGGCCGCCTGAACGTGCTGGTCAACACCCTGGGCAAAGCACCGAAAGAACTGTTCGAAGAATTCGAAGGCAAGCACGGCGACGACCTGCCGGCCGGCGACGTGAAATACCACCAGGGCTTCTCGTCGGACATCTCGACCGCTGGCGGTCCGGTCCACCTGTCGCTCGCGTTCAACCCGTCGCACCTGGAAATCGTCAACCCTGTGGTTGAAGGTTCGGTCAAGGCCCGCATGGACCGTCGCGGCGACCACGGTGGCAAGCAAGTGCTGCCGATCCTGGTGCACGGCGACGCCGCCTTCGCAGGCCAGGGCGTGGTGATGGAAACCCTGAATCTGGCGCAAACCCGTGGCTACGGCACCGGCGGTACGGTGCACATCGTGATCAACAACCAGATCGGTTTCACCACCTCCGACCCGCGCGACGCCCGTTCCACCATCTACTGCTCGGACGTGGTCAAGATGATCGAAGCACCGGTGCTGCACGTGAACGCCGATGATCCGGAAGCGACCGTGCTGGCATCGCAGATCGCCATGGACTACCGCACCGAGTTCGGCAAGGACATCGTGGTCGACATCATCTGCTTCCGCAAACTGGGCCACAACGAGCAGGACACCCCGGCGCTGACCCAGCCGCTGATGTACAAGAAGATCGCCAAGCACCCAGGCACCCGCAAGCTGTACGCGGACAAGCTGGCAACCCAGGCCGTGATCCCTGCCGATGGCGGCGACACCCTGGTGGCCGCCTTCCGCGACGCCATGGACGCCGGCAAGCACACCGTCGACCCGGTCATCTCCAACTTCAAGAACAAGTACGCGGTAGACTGGCTGCCGTTCCTGAACAAGAAATGGACCGACGCCGCCGACACCGCCGTGCCGATGACCGAACTGAAACGCCTGGCCGGCCGCATCACCACCGTGCCTGAAGGCTTCAAAGTGCACTCGCTGGTCGAGAAGGTCCTGGGCGACCGCGCCACCATGGGCCGCGGCGAAATGAACCTGGACTGGGGCATGGGCGAACACCTGGGCTTCGCATCGCTGGTCGCTTCGGGCTACGCAGTGCGCCTGACCGGCCAGGACGCCGGCCGCGGCACCTTCGTGCACCGTCACGCCGTGCTGCACGACCAGAACCGCGAACGTTGGGACGCCGGCACCTATGTGCCGCTGCAGAACATCGCCGAAGGCCAGGCGCCGTTCACCGTGATCGACTCGGTGCTGTCGGAAGAAGCAGTGCTGGCGTTCGAATACGGTTACTCGACCGCCGAACCTAACACCCTGAACATCTGGGAAGCCCAGTTCGGCGACTTCGTCAACGGCGCCCAAGTGGTGATCGACCAGTTCATCAGCTCCGGCGAAGTGAAGTGGGGCCGCGCTTCGGGCCTGGTGATGATGCTGCCACACGGCTACGAAGGCCAGGGTCCAGAGCACTCGTCGGCTCGCCCGGAGCGTTTCCTGCAGCTGTGCGCGGACAACAATATGCAAGTGGTGCAGCCAACCACCGCAGCGCAGATCTTCCACGTGCTGCGTCGCCAGATGGTGCGCCAGTTCCGCAAGCCGCTGGTCATCCTGACGCCGAAATCGCTGCTGCGTAACAAAGACGCAGGCTCGCCGCTGACCGACCTGGCCAAGGGCGCGTTCCAGACCGTGATCGGTGAAGTGGACGACAAGATCGACGCCAAGAAAGTCAAGCGCGTGGTCGCCTGCTCGGGCAAGGTCTACTACGACCTGGTCAACGCACGCAAGACCCGTGGCCAGACCGATACCGCCATCGTGCGTATCGAGCAGCTGTATCCATTCCCGCACAAGGCCTTCGCTGCCGAACTGAAAAAGTTCCCAAGCCTGACCGAAGTGGTGTGGGCGCAGGACGAGCCGCAGAATCAGGGCCCATGGTTCCAGATTCAGCACAACATCTTCGAGAGCCTGGACGCAGGCCAGCGCCTGGCGTACGCCGGCCGTCCAGCATCGGCATCGCCGGCTGTCGGCTACTACGACAAGCACTACGCCCAGCAGAAAGAACTGCTGGAGACGGCGTTCTCGAAACTCAAAGGTTTCATCCTGACCAAATAAGCATCACTTCTTGACGGAGCGCCGCCTTGCTACGCGGGGCGGCGCCGCAATAACAAAATAAACGGAGTTTTTTCATGGCACAAATCGAAGTCAAAGTTCCTCAGTTGTCGGAATCGGTAGCAGAAGCAACCATGCTGACCTGGCATAAAAAAGTCGGTGACACCATCACCCGCGACGAAAACCTGATCGATATCGAAACCGATAAAGTAGTTCTGGAACTGCCAGCGCCGGCCGCCGGCGTGTTGGTGCAAATCATCAAGGGCGACGGCAGCACCGTGGTTGCCGACGAAGTGATCGCAATTATTGATACCGAAGGTGGCGCCGCTGTTGTTGCCGCCCCAGCTGCTGCCGCTGCTCCTGCCGCCGCTGCTGCACCTGCCGCTGCTCCAGCAGCCGCCGCCGGTGGTTCGAAAGGCGACGTGGCCATGCCTGCCGCCGCCAAGATTCTGTCGGAAAAAGGCCTGAGCGCTGGCGATGTCGCCGGTTCGGGCAAAGACGGCCGCGTGACCAAGGGCGACGCCCTGGCCGCTTCCGCACCATCGACCCCGGCCGTTGCGCCGCTGGCCGCACCAGCCGCCAAGCCAGCCCTGGCACAAGTTGCCGCGCCTGCGCCGGCCAACCTGGGTGGCCGTCCGGAAGAGCGCGTGCCGATGAGCCGCCTGCGCGCCCGTATCGCCGAGCGCCTGATCCAGTCGCAATCGACCAACGCCATCCTGACCACCTTCAACGAAGTGAACATGGCGCCGGTCATGGACCTGCGTAACAAGTACAAGGACAAGTTCGAGAAAGAGCACGGCGTCAAGCTGGGCTTCATGTCCTTCTTCGTCAAGGCCGCTGTTGCCGCGCTGAAGAAATACCCGATCCTGAACGCCTCGGTCGACGGCAACGACATCGTCTACCACGGCTACTTCGACATCGGTATCGCGGTCGGTTCGCCACGCGGCCTGGTGGTGCCTATCCTGCGCAACGCAGACCAGATGAGCATCGCTGAAATCGAGAAGAAAATCGGCGAATTCGGCGCCAAGGCCAAAGAAGGCAAGCTGACCCTGGACGACCTGACCGGCGGCACCTTCTCGATCTCGAACGGCGGCACCTTCGGCTCCATGCTGTCGACCCCGATCATCAACCCGCCACAATCGGCGATCCTGGGCGTGCACGCCACCAAGGACCGCGCCGTGGTTGAAAACGGCCAGATCGTTATCCGCCCGATGAACTACCTGGCGATGTCCTACGACCACCGCATCATCGACGGCCGCGAAGCCGTGCTGGGCCTGGTGGCCATGAAGGAAGCGCTGGAAGATCCTGCACGCCTGCTGCTGGACCTGTAATTCTCGCGTGGCCCCGAGTCCATACCTTATGTGGGCTCGGGGAATTCTCAAGAGGATCATGAATGAGCGTTGCTGAAGAAATCAAGCGTTTGCATGAACTGCATCAGGCCGGTGCGCTGACGGACGACGAGTTCGCCGCCGCCAAGGCCCGTTTGCTGAACAATGAAGCACCGGCCGCCGCCGACGACATCACCCGTCTGCGCCGCTCGCGCGACGACCGCTGGCTGGGCGGCGTGTGCGGCGGGCTGGGGCGCATCACCGGGGTCGACTCGTGGATCTGGCGCCTGCTGTTTGTCCTGTTCGTGCTGACCTTCGGTTTCGGTCTCGCTATCTACATTCTGCTTTGGATCTTCGTTCCAGAAGACGAACTGATTGGAAATTTAAAATGAGTAAACAATTTGACGTAGTAGTCATCGGCGCCGGTCCTGGCGGTTACATCGCCGCCATCCGTGCCGCACAGCTGGGTTTCTCGGTTGCTTGCGTGGACGCGTGGGAAAATGAAAAGGGCGGCCCTGCACCGGGCGGCACTTGCACCAACGTCGGCTGCATCCCGTCGAAAGCGCTGCTGCAATCGTCGGAACACTACGAGCACGCCGGTCACGCGTTCAAGGACCACGGCATCGACGTCGCCGGCCTGTCGCTGAACCTGGGCCAGATGATCAAGCGCAAGGACACCGTTGTGAAGCAAAATAACGACGGCATCCTGTTCCTGTTCAAGAAAAACAAAGTGACCTTCTTCCACGGCCGCGCCGCGTTCGCCGGCGCCGCCACCGCTGAAGGCTACCCGCTGACCATCACCGGCCCAGCCAACGAAACCATCAACGCCAAGCAAGTGATCGTGGCCACCGGTTCGAACGCCCGTGCCCTGCCAGGCGCGGAATTCGACGAGCAACTGATCCTGTCGAACACCGGCGCGCTGACCATCGGCGAAGTGCCGAAGCAGCTGGGCGTGATCGGCGCCGGCGTGATCGGCCTGGAAATGGGTTCGGTATGGCGTCGCCTGGGTTCGGAAGTGACCGTGCTGGAAGGTCTGCCGACCTTCCTGGGCGCCGTTGACGAGCAGATCGCCAAGGAAGCCAACAAGCTGTTCACCAAGCAGGGCCTGAAGATCAACCTGGGCTGCAAGATCGGCAAGATCACCAAGGGCGACAACAACGTCACCGTGGAATACGAAAACGCCAAGGGCGAAGCCACCACCACCGTGTTCGACAAGCTGATCGTCTCGATCGGCCGCACTCCGAACACCGACGGCCTGGCCGCCGACAAAGTGGGCCTGGCGCTGGACGAGCGCGGTTTCGTGGCCGTCGACCACGACTGCAAGACCAACCTGCCGGGCGTGTGGGCGATCGGCGACGTGGTACGCGGCCCGATGCTGGCGCACAAGGCGGAAGAAGAGGGTGTCGCGGTGGCCGAGCGCATGGCCGGCCAGCACGGCCACACCAACTTCAACACCATCCCTTGGGTCATCTACACCTCGCCGGAAATCGCGTGGGTAGGCCGCACCGAGCAGCAACTGAAGGCCGACGGCGTCGCTTACAAAGCCGGCACCTTCCCATTCCTGGCGAACGGCCGCGCACGCGCGCTGGGCGACACCTCGGGCATGGTCAAGTTCCTGGCCGATGCGAACACCGACGAAATCCTGGGCGTCCACATCATCGGACCGATGGCTTCGGAGCTGATTTCGGAAGCGGTCGTGGCGATGGAGTTCAAGGCTTCGGCCGAAGACATCGCCCGTATCTGCCACGCCCACCCATCGCTGTCGGAAGCGACCAAGGAAGCGGCACTGGCGATCGACAAACGCACGCTCAACTTCTAAGTTGATGCAGTAGCCGTTGTAAGGCGGGCCGTTCTGGCCCGCCGTTTTTATTTGCGCAGATTGAAACCATGAACGTCGAAGAGTACTACCATCACGCGCTGGCACAGCGCGACTACAAGGCCGACGCGGCGCAGCAGCGCGCGATCACCCGTCTGCAGCAATGCTACGACGAATGGGTGGAATACAAAGGCCAGCGTTCGAGCACCTTCAAGCGGCTGATCAATCGCCCGTCGGTGCCGAAGGGCGTTTATATGTGGGGCGGCGTGGGGCGCGGCAAGTCCTTCCTGATGGACAGCTTCTTTTCGGTGGTGCCGTTGGTGCGCAAGACGCGCGTGCACTTCCATGAATTCATGCGCGACGTGCACCGCCAGCTCGACGACCTGCGCGGCGTGGCCGATCCGCTGGACGAAGTAGCCAAGCGCGTGGCCAAGAAATACCGCCTGATCTGCTTCGACGAATTCCACATCTCCGATGTGGCCGACGCCATGATCATGTACAACCTGCTGAAGGCGCTGTTCGACAACGGCGTGTCCTTCATCATGACCTCGAACTACGATCCGAATCTGCTGTACCCGGACGGCCTGCACCGCGACCGCATCCTGCCGACCATCGCGCTGCTGTACGAAAAGCTGGACGTGATGAACATCGACGCCGGCATCGACTATCGCGGCCGCGCGCTGGAGCAGGTGGAAGCCTATTACACGCCGCTCAACGCCAAGACCGACGCCGCGCTGCGCGAGGCCTACGCCAGCGTGGCCGAAACCGCCGACGAAGATCCGGTGATCCGCATCGAGGCGCGCGAGATCCGCGCGTTGCGCCGCGCCGGCACCATCATCTGGTTCGACTTCAACACCCTGTGCGGCGGCCCGCGCTCGCAGAACGATTACCTGGAAATCGCCAGCCGTTTCCATACCGTGATATTGTCCGGAGTGCCGATGATGTCGGCGTCGATGTCGTCGGAGGCGCGGCGCTTCACCTGGTTGATCGACGTGTTCTACGACCAGGGCGTGAAGCTGCTGATGTCGGCCGAAGTGGAGCCGGAAGAGCTGTACACGACCGGCGCCATGGCCAACGAGTTCCACCGCACCGTGTCGCGCATCGTCGAGATGCAGTCGCAGGAATATATGAACCGCCAGCAGCGCGGCGCCGCAGCGTCGCTGGCGTAAGTCACCCGGATCGAATATGAAAGCACTTCTCACATTGCTGGCTGCGTTTGCCGTTACGGCGCAGGCCCAGAACGTTCAATCGGTGGCGCAGGCCGACGCCGCGCTGAAAAAAGTGGCCGTCGAGCGCGCCGCCGTGCATGACGAGTTCGCCGCCAGCGAACGCGAATGCTCGACCAAGTTCTTCGTCAATAACTGCCTGGACAAGGCCAAGGAAAAACGTCGCGCTGCGCTGGCCGCATTGCGCGCCGTCGAGGTGGATGCCGATCACTACAAGCGTGTCGACTCGGTCGCGCATCGTGATGCCGACCTGGCGGAGCGCTTGCGCAAGGATGCGGAGGAGACCGCGCTGCGCACCGCCCAGCCGCCCAAGCCGCCGAAGGAAGAAAAAGCGCCGCCACGTCCTCCGACCGGCCCGCGCGTGGCCGACCGTGAAGCCGAGCACGCAGCCAAGATGAAGCGTCAGGAAGAGAAGGACGCGGCCGAAGCGGCCACCCGCGCCGCCAACGTGGCCGCGTTCGAGAAGAAGCAGGTTGAGTCGGCGCGGCGCCAGGCGGAAGTCGAGCGCAAGAAAGCCATCAACGCAGAAAAGGCGCGCAAGGCGGCCGAGCGTGCGGCGGCGGAAGAGAAGAAGGCGGCTGCGCAGCTGCAAAAGCAGTCACAGCAACCTGCTCAGACGAAGTAATCTTTTGCCGCGCCAAGCCTTACACGGCGCGGCGCATTTTCTCCACGGTATAGCCGGGCGCCTCCTGCGGCGGCGCCACCAGCTTGATGATCGCCATCGAGCAGTTGTCGCCCTTGCCCTGGGCCCGTTCGGCGGCTTTGCCGATCAGGCGTTCGGCGGCCTGGCGCGGCGTGTTGCGCGCCACGGCGGCCGCCAGCTCCTCGGGACGGAATAACTGCCACAAACCATCCGAGCACAGCATCAAGGCATCGCCGGCCTGCAGGCCTTCGTGCCAGCCGACGGTGACGAACGGCGCTTTCATGCTATTGCCCAGCGCATTATTCAAGAGCCGCGAGCCGCGATGTTTTTTGGCCGCCTCCAAGGGTAGCTTGTCATGGTTGACCAGATGCTCGACATAGGCGGCGTCGTTGGTGCGCATGGCGCAGCTTTCGCCGCTGAACCGGTAGAGGCGGGCGTCGCCGACATGCGCCCACACCGCCTGCGCCTGCGGCGTGAGCACCAGCAGCGCCAGCGCGCTTTGCGGCTCGGCCACGGCGGAGATCGGATTCATGGTCACCACCTGATGCACCTCGTGCGCGATATTGCGCAGCAGTTCCTGCAGGCGCGGCAGGTTGGCCGTCTCGCCGACGCGGAATTCGTCGAACAGATGCTTGCTGGTGTGCAGCACCTGGTCGGCGGCGATGGCGCTGTTGTTGCCGTCGGCCAGCACGGCCATCACATAGCCCGGCGCCTGCGCGGCCGTGTACAGGGCCACTCGGTCGTTTTGCTGTGGCCGGTTGCCGATGTGCTGGGCGGTCCCGGCTTCGATTTGATAGGCGCTCATAGTCGACACTGTATCCTGAACTGCGGTTGAGCGATCATTCTGTTGGCGGCAGGGCCGCCGTAGATTAAACTATGCGCCGTGTCGCAGTTTGTGCGCAATACCGGTGTTGTTCCAGTGAAACTCTTTGGTTGAGAAATATGGCTGATGTGCAAGATATCCAACGTCGTTTGATCGAACTCGACGTCGAACACCGCGATCTGGACGCGGTCATCGATATGCTGACGCTGGACGGGCATCACGATCAACTGCAATTGCGCCGGCTCAAAAAGCGCAAACTGCAATTGAAAGACCATATCACTCTGCTGAAAATGCAATTAGTGCCTGACGTACCCGCCTAGGCGCCACGACTTATTTTGACCGAACAGCTTCCACCCCACACCGCGACTTCCGACGCCATCCCCGCCGTCATCGGCGCCACTCCCGAACAGCCTCCCGGCAAGTACGATTCCGAGGTCGAGCGCCTGTTCGGCGCCGGCGGTCCGCTGGGCCCGGCCGTGGGCGACTTCCGCCCGCGCCGCTCGCAGACCGAAATGGCCAAGGCCATCGCGTCGGCCATCGCCGGCCAGACCACGCTGATTGCCGAGGCGGGCACCGGCACGGGCAAAACCTTTGCCTACCTGGTGCCGGCGCTGATGTGGGGAGGCAAGACCATCGTCTCGACCGGCACCAAGAACTTGCAGGATCAGCTATTCCTGCGCGATATCCCGACCGTGCGCGCGGCCTTGCAGGCGCCGGTGTCGGTGGCGCTGCTCAAGGGACGCTCCAATTACTTGTGTCATTACCATCTGGAGCGCACGCTGCAGAATGGCCGCATGACATCGCGCGACGACGTCGGCTACCTGCGCGAGATCTCGCGCTTCCTGAAAATGACCAAGTCCGGCGACAAGGCCGAGCTGGCCCGCGTGCCGGAAAACGCCCTGATCTGGAACCTGGTGACGTCCACCCGCGACAATTGCATGGGCACGGAATGCCAGTATTACCAGGATTGCTTCGTAATGAAAGCGCGCAAGGAGGCGCAGCAGGCGGACGTGGTGGTGGTCAATCACCACCTGTTCTTCGCCGACGTGGCGCTGAAGGACTCCGGCATCACGGAATTGCTGCCGTCGGCCAACACCATCATCTTCGATGAGGCGCACCAGCTGCCCGATACCGCCACTTTGTTCTTCGGCGACACCTTTTCGACCTCGCAAGTGCTGGAGCTGTGCCGCGATGTGCTGGCGGAAGGCTTGTCCAACGCCCGCGACGGCGCCGACTGGGGCAAGGTCGTCACGGTGGTGGAAAAAGCCGCGCGCGACCTGCGCCTGACTTTCCCGCAGGACATCGTGCGCCTGTCGCTGCCGCAGATCGCCGCGTCGAGCGACTTCTTCCCGGCGCTGGAAACCCTGAAAAGCGAGCTGGACGGCATGATGAACGTGCTGGAAAAGCAGGCCGAGCGCGCCGAAACGCTGGAACAATGCCGCCAGCGCGGCGTCGATCTGGTCGGCCGGCTGGCGGCGTGGAAGTTCGATCCCAAGGCGAAAGTGGCCAAGGGCGAGGAAGCGGTGTTCTGGGTGGAGGCCTATGCGTCGTCTCTGCAGCTGCATAAAACGCCGCTGTCGATCGCGCCGATCTTCAACGGTCAGCGTGAAGGCGTGCCGCGCAGCTGGATTTTTACCTCGGCGACGTTGGCGGTGAAGAACGATTTCAGCCACTTTTCCGAGCAAATGGGCTTGAGCAACGAGCCGTCGATGTCCTGGCCGAGCCCGTTCAACTACGAAGAGCAGGGCTTGCTGTACGTGCCGACCGGCTTGCCGGACCCGAATTCCTTCGGTTATACGGACGCGGTGCTGGATCTGGCGCTGCCGATCATCGAAGCGGCAGGCGGAAAAACTTTCCTTTTGTGCACGACTTTGCGGGCCGTGAAGCGCGCCGCCGAGCGTTTCCGTGATGAGTTCGAGAAGCGTGGTTTGCCGTATCCGCTGTTTGTGCAGGGCGATAAGGGCCGGACTGAATTGCTGGACCAGTTCCGCAAGGCCGGCAATGGCGTGCTGATCGGTTCGCAGAGTTTCTGGGAAGGCGTGGACGTGCGCGGCGATGCGTTGTCCTTGGTCATTATTGATAAATTGCCATTCGCCCCGCCGGACGATCCGGTGCTGGCGGCGCGCATCGAGGTGATGGAAAAGCAGGGCAAGAATGGCTTTATGAGCCACACTTTGCCGGAGGCGATCATCAATTTGAAGCAGGGCGCGGGGCGCTTGATTCGGGATGAAAACGACCGTGGCGTGCTGATGCTGTGCGATCCGCGCGTGATTTCCAAGCCTTACGGCAAGCGGATCTGGCAGAGCTTGCCGGGGTTCAAACGCACGCGCGAACAGGAAGTTGCGATCGAATTCTTCAAAAACAAGAATTCCGAGTCGTAACTAGCAGTATAAAAACCGGGGTCAGTTCTGCCATTGGTACATGAGCTCGTGTGCGATTGGCAGAACTGACCCCGGTTTCATATTTACTCTTGTGGCAATACTACGACCTTGCCGGTCACCCGTCGAGCGGCCATGTCGTTCAGTGCTTGCGCCGCTTCTCCCAACTTATAGCGCGCTGAAATCCTGGGTTTGATTTTGCCTTCCTGCAGCCATTGCAGAAGCTGGCGCATATTCTTCATGTTGCCTTTCGGATCACGTTTCGTGAACTCGCCCCAGAACACGCCCATCAGCGATGCGCCTTTCAGCAAGGTCAGATTGAGCGGCAGTTTGGGGATCTCGCCGTTGGCGAATCCGACCACCAGGTACCTGCCTCCCCACCCGATCGAACGGAACGCCGGCTCCGCGTATTCCCCACCGACTGGGTCGTAAATCACGTCTGGACCCTTGCCGCCGGTCGCCGCCTTGACCGCTTCCCGCAAATCTTCCTTGCTGTAGTTGATCAGCACGTCCGCGCCGTGCTGGCGGCACACTTCCAGCTTCTCATCCGTCGAAGCGCAAGCAATGATGCGGGCTCCAAGGGCTTTCCCTATCTCGATCGCCGCCAGGCCCACCCCTCCTGCCGCGCCAAGAATTAGCATGTTCTCGCCAGATTCAAGCTTGGCCCGATCCACAATCGCGTGATATGAGGTGCCGTAGGCGAGGGTGATGGCCGCCGCCGTGTCGAAATCCATGTCCGGCGGCATGGGGATCAGGGCTTGTACGGGAGCTAATAATTGCTGCCCAAAACCACCGGTCGGAACGAAGGCGATGACCTTGTCGCCGGCCTTGAAAGTTATCACATCGTCAGCGGTTTGCCGGATGATGCCGGACACCTCGCTGCCTGGAATGAACGGCAACTCCGGCTTGAATTGATACTTTCCTTGCACGATCAGGACGTCCGGAAAGTTCACGCCGGCGGCCTGGACGTCGATCACGACCTGGCCCGGGCCAGGCTGCGGATCTTGCAATTCTTTTACGACGAGGGTGTCAGGCGCGCCCCATGCTTCACATACAACAGCTTTCATTCTGGTCTCCTATGTTGTTTTAAAAAATGAAAAAAGAACGGTCGTTATATTTTTATCTTACCTGAAACGGCCAGTTGTTTGAGCAAAGTTTAGCCTCGCGCACGTTTGTTCTGCCTCAAAGTCTCTGCATTAATGCTTGTTACAGTTGGTTAAACGCAGGGGGGATGTCATGACTATCCGACACGGCTGCTTTTTCAGTTATGCCCACGGCCAGCATACGTATATGAGCAAGTTCAAGGACGACCTGATCGATGCCTTGAAGTGCTATCTCGAACCGCACCTCGACAACGAAGCCGAACTCTTTGTTGATAGCGAGCAACTCGGTGGCGGGGACGATCTGGACCAGAAGATCGCGCGCGCCCTGTGTGAGAGTGTTTGTATGATTGTTATTTATACACCGAAATACGAGGCCCATGGCTATACCCGCCGCGAGTTTGCAGCTATGCAACTTATCGAAAACGAACGCAAACAGTGGTACTCCTTGCCCAGCCATTTGATTATCCCCGT
Source organism: Duganella paludis (assembly GCF_054461335.1). NCBI lineage: Bacteria > Pseudomonadati > Pseudomonadota > Betaproteobacteria > Burkholderiales > Oxalobacteraceae > Duganella > Duganella paludis. Next base: position 1,034,073 of record NZ_CM136922.1, on the reverse strand, counting down.
CATCATGACCCGTCACCCCGGCGGTCTGCCGCCGCAAATTGCCGGCCCCGGCATGTATGTGGACTTTTCCCGCTACACCTTGGCCAGCGGCGATTTGAAAACCAATCCCGAGTTCATCCCGGACATCGAAAAGATCGTCCATCGCATTGCCGAGCATTACCACTGTCTAAAAAGAAGCACGCCCCCGGGGCACGACTGCAGCCGTTTTGTCCTGCCCGACATCCCACCTGAATGGCGTGCCATTCCTCCTCCACATTTCCCACGCTAAAGGTTTGCCATGGAACCGAATCCATTGACCCTGCCGCCGCTCAGCACCAGCGGTGAAGTGATTACTTTCTATTCTTACAAGGGAGGGTCGGGCTGCACGATGGCGCTGTTCAATGTCGCTTTGTTGCTGGCGCGACAGCGCAACGCCACCACGCCATTGCTGATGATCGACTGGGATCTCGAGGCGCCGGGGCTGCACCATTATTTTCCCGAGGCGCAGCGCGATGCCGGGCCGGGCGTGCTGGAATTGTTCGAGGCTTGCCGCGAACAACTCCAGCGCCACCGTAACGGTTCCGCCGCGCAGGGCGACGCAGCACTGGCGCACGAGGTGCTGGACGCTGTTGGCTGGGAGAAATATGTCACCCGTGTCGACCAGAGCAGCCAGCTCTACCTGATGCGCGCCGGCCGCTTTGACGACAGTTATAGCGACCGGCTGGCTGCCATGCGTTGGGACGACTTGTTTCATATGTGCCCGGCCTTGTTCCGCTGCTTTGCCGAGCGCCTGTCCCTGCATTTCCGCTACGTGCTGGTCGATTCCCGCAGCGGCCGTACGGATGCCGCCGGCATCTGCACAACCTTGCTTCCGCGCAAGCTAGTGGTGGTGTTCACGCCCAGCCGGCAAAGCCTGGACGGCGCACAGGCGCTGGTGACCCGCGCCACCACCTATCGACGCAGCCACGAGGACGAGCAGCGGCCCCTGCTGATCTATCCCTTGCCGTCGCGCGTGGAAATGGCGGATGGCATCCAGCGCGCGCAATGGCGGCGCGGCGACGAGCGCCGGCGTGCGCCCGGCTATCAAGCCGCCTTCGAGGAGTTGATCCGCGACTGCTACGGCATGCCGCAGGTGTCCCTGGAAAGCTATTTCGACGAGGTCCAGTTGCAGCAGACCCATCCGATCTCCGCCGGCGGGCTGCCCTCGGCGCGACAGAATCAGGGCGGCGACCGTTTTTCCTTGCGGCGGACCTTCGAAACCTTCCTGAGCTGGCTGGCGCCGGGTTATTTTCCATGGCAGTCGCTCGGTGAAATCCACTTGCTGACCGATATCGGCGAGGCGCGCCGCACGCTGGAGGAGGGTGGCGGTGCGGCAAGGGCCGTGTCGCAGCCGCTGGCGCGCGACCTCAATCAGCTTGGCGACTTGTATCGGCGCGAGGGGCAGTTGCGGCAAGCCTTGGCCTGTTTCGAGGAAAGCCTGACTTTGCGCCAGCGCGGACTGGGCGAGGATCACCCGGACACGCTGGCCAGCAAAGCCAATCTGGCGGCCGTGCTGCGCCAGCAGGGCAAGCTGGAGGAAGCGCATTTCCTGCAGGAATGCGTGAGCGAGGCACGCGAACGGTTGCTGGGCGCCGCTCACTTCGACACGCTGGCCGCGCGCCGGGATCTGGCCGCGACGTTGGGCTTGCAGGGGCGGCTGGCCGAGGCGCTCGCTATGCAGGACGCAGTGGTCGATACTTATATGCGCCTGCTCGGCGCCGAGCACCTGTTGACCCTCACCGCCAAGGCCGAGCGCGCCGAACTGCTGCTGCAGGGCGGCGACACCGAACATGCGCGCAGCCTGCAGGAACAGGTGCTGGCTGCGCGCAAGCGGTTGCTGGGGGCGGAGCACGCCGATACCCTGCAGGCCAAGTCGGCGCTGGCGCGCACTTTGCTGCACATGCAGGAGCTGGAGGCGGCCCGCAGCCTGCTGGAAGCGGTGCTGAACGCCCACGCCCGGCGCGGCGGCGCCGACCATCCCGACACCCGCAAGGCGCGCGAACAGCTGATGGACGTGCAATTGCAGCTCGGCCTGACGCCCGGCGAACTGCCGGTGGTGCACGAGTTGCACCAGAACGCGTCCATGGACGATTATGGCGATGCGCTGGTGCGGCCCGGCCGCCAGCGCGCCGCCTTGGCGGCCGGCAGCCTGTGGTCGCGCGCCTCGGATGAGCTGATGGCGCTGGACGCTCATCTGTCGGTGTCCCGAACGCCGTCCCGCTGACGTAAATTTAGTTGTTTTCGCGCCCGTCGCCATGCGCAGCGCGGGCCTTGCTTCAGGTAAAATCTTCCGTATGAGAATCCTGATAAGCAATGACGACGGCTACCTGGCGCCCGGTATCAATGCGTTGGCCGAGGCGCTCGCACCGATCGCGGACATCGTGGTGGTGGCGCCGGACAGCAACCGCTCGGGCGCATCGAACTCCCTGTCGCTGGACCGGCCGCTGTCGGTGCAGCGCGCGGCCAATGGTTTTTACTTTGTCAACGGCACGCCCAGCGATTGCGTGCATGTGGCCTTGACGGCGATCCTGGATTACACGCCCGACCTGGTGGTGTCCGGCATCAACAACGGCCCGAACATGGGGGACGACACCCTGTATTCCGGCACGGTGGCGGCCGCGACCGAAGGCTTTCTGTTCGGGATTCCTGCCCTGGCCTTCTCGCAGGGCGCCTACGGCTGGGAGCATATCGACGACGCCGCCCGCCATGCGCGCGACCTGATCGAGCGCTTTTACGAGGAACTGCCGCGTCCCTGCCTGTGGAATGTGAACATCCCCAACCGCCCATACGATCAGCTGGGCGCCGTGACGGCAACCCGGCTCGGCCGGCGTCACCAGTCCGAACCGGTGATCAAGGCCAAGGACCCGCGCGGCAGGGATATCTACTGGATCGGCCCGCCGGGCGCCTGCAAGGACGCCGGCGAGGGCACTGATTTCCACGCCATCGCCAACGGCATGACCTCGATCACCCCGCTGCAGATCGACCTGACACATACCTCCCAACTCAGTGCATTGGCAAAGGCCTTGGCATGACCGAAAAAAACCGTACCTTCCCTTTGCCGCTGTCCTCGGTAGTTGACAAGGGGGGCAAGAAGGCGACGGTATTCGCGCCGGTGGCGACACCGCAAACCGCCACCCAGAACGCCGCGCGTCATGCGCCTTCGCTATATCCCGCGCCGCGTCCGGTGGCCACGCCTTCCAAATCGCACAGCTACGCCATGGAGCGGGCGCAGCCGGCGCCGGCCCAGGCGCCGCGCTCGAACCCGCTGGTATCGGACGCCGTGCGCCGCGCCATGGTGCAGCGCATCGCCAAGCAGGGGGTGCAGGACCAGGTGGTGCTGAGCGCCATGGATACGGTGCCGCGCCACATGTTCATGGATGAAGGGCTGGCGCCGCAAGCCTATGTCGACGCCTCCCTGCCGATCGGTCATCACCAGACCATTTCCCAGCCCTACATCGTGGCGCGCATGATCGAGGTGATGCGCAACGGCGGCCAGTTGAAGCGCGTGCTGGAGATCGGTACCGGCTGCGGCTACCAGGCGGCGGTGCTGTCGTGCGTGGCCCAGGAGGTGTATTCGATCGAGCGCATCAAGCCGCTGCACGAGCTGGCCAAGACCAATCTCAGGCCGCTGCGCGTGCCGAACCTGCGTCTGCATTACGGAGATGGTATGCTTGGGCTGCCGCAAGCGGCGCCGTTTGACGGTATCATCCTGGCCGCGGCCGGGATGGAAGTGCCGCAAGCCCTGCTGGAGCAGCTCACCATCGGCGGTCGCCTGGTCGCGCCGGTCGGTGAGCGCACGCAGCACCTGGAATTGATCACGCGCATCGGCAAAACGGAATGGACCAGCCACACCTTGGAGGACTGCCATTTCGTGCCCTTGCGTCCGGGCGTGGTATAACGCCCGTACCACTAGACATTAAGATGAGAATGACGAATAAAAGCAATGTGCTCGTAATGAGCCTGGCGCTCGCATTATTGAGCGCCTGCGGCACCACTCCCCACCAGGCCCCGGTCGTAGACCGCACGATACCGCCGGCCGTGAAACCCGCCACCCCTAGCGAAACGGCGCAAGTCGCCCGCGACGAGCGCGGCCTGTACACCGTGAAAAAGGGCGACACCCTGATCCGCATCGCGCTGGAGTTCGGCCAGAACTACCGCGACCTGGTGGCATGGAACAATCTGGCCAACCCGAACGACATCAAGGTCGACCAGGTGCTGCGCGTGCTGCCGCCGGAAAGCAATAGCAACGGCGTGGAAACGGCCGCCGTGATCATGCCGCCGTCGGACCGCACGCCGCCGGCGCCGCCGGTGGTCAAGAAAACCGGCCCCAAGGGCGACAAGAAACCGTACACCGACGCCAATCTGGCCGAACTGCAGCGCGGCGACAATGGCAACGGTGGCAATGGCGCCGGCGCACCCGCCGCCGCCGCCGCACCGGCGCCGGCCCTGGCCTCGGTCTCGCCACGCCTGACGGCGCCGGCGACCGCACCGGCCCCGGCGCTGGGCGTCGACGACGCCAGCCTGAGCTGGGTATGGCCGGCCGACGGCAAAGTGGTTGCCACTTTCGACGAAGGCAAGAACAAGGGTGTCGACATTTCCGGCAAGGCCGGGCAGCAGGTCGTGGCTGCCGGCGCAGGAAAAGTGATGTATGCAGGCAGCGGCATCCGCGGATATGGTAATCTGGTCATTGTGAAGCACAGTAATAATTTGTTGTCGGCCTACGCCCACAACCGTGCCATCCTGGTCAAGGAGGGGCAGAGCGTGACCAAGGGACAAATGATTGCGGAAATGGGTGATTCCGATACCGACTCCGTCAAGCTGCACTTTGAAATCAGGCAGCAGGGCAAGCCGGTCGATCCGTCCAGATTCCTGCCTAACCGTTAGCCGAGCCGATGAGATGACCTCTACGCCGCACGATCCGATGGATGACGATACGCTCCCCGAGGACTACCGCGAGGAGACGGGTGACGATGTCGCCATCGATGGTGCGGACGAGGGTGATGCGCCCGAAGCCGGCGCGGTGCTGGAAAGCGTCGACGAACTGAAGAAGGTGCTGGCGGCCGAGCTGTCCACCGACACCACCCAGCACTACCTGAACCAGATCGGCACCCGGCCGCTGCTGACGGCGCCGCAGGAAGTCCACTACGCCACCTTGGCCAAGGCCGGCGACTTCAGCGCGCGCCAGACCATGATCGAGCACAACCTGCGGCTGGTGGTGTCGATCGCCAAGCATTACATCAATCGCGGCGTGGTGCTGCTCGACATGATCGAAGAGGGCAACATCGGCCTGATGCGCGCCATCGACAAGTTCGAGCCCGAGCGCGGCTTCCGTTTTTCGACCTACGCCACCTGGTGGATACGCCAGTCGATCGAGCGCGCCATCATGAACCAGGCGCGCACGGTGCGCCTGCCGGTACACATGGTGCGCGAGCTGAACCAGATCCTGCGCGGCAAATACCACCTCGAAGCCCAGCACCACAACGGCAAGGACGCCACCGCCGAGGACATCGCCGAGCTGGTCGGCCGGCCGGTGGAAGAGGTGCAGGACATCCTGGCGCTGTCCGAGCACGCCACCTCGCTCGACGCGCCGCTCGACAACGATCCGCAATCGTCGCTGATGGACATGCTGCCGGGCGACGCCGACGACAGCCCCGACGCCCGCGCCGAACACCATGAAATGACGGTGCTGGTGCGCGACTGGCTGACCAAGCTGCCGGACAAGCAGCGCATCGTCATCATGCGCCGCTTCGGCCTCGACAACGACGATCCGGCCACGCTGGAAACGCTGGCCGAGGAGATGGGCGTTACGCGCGAGCGGGTGCGCCAGATCCAGCAGGAAGCGCTGGTCAAGCTCAAGCGCGCCATGGCCGCACGCGGCGTGGTCCGCGATTCCCTGCTGTAGTTCCTTCCCATTCTGCTATCATATCGGCCCCGGCATCGGCGCCGACGCCCGCCCTTTTGTCATTCAATATTGAACGTTATGCAAGAAAATATCCTCGACATCAAATCGCTCGACATGGACGCCCGTGGCGTCGGCCACATTGAAAACGAAGACGGCACGCCGGGCAAAGTGGTGTTCGTGGAAGGTGCATTGCCGGGCGAGCGTGTCGGCTTTGAAACCTTCAAGAAAAAGAAAAACTGGGAAGCGGCGCGCATGACCGCGCTGCACCGTGAATCGTCGATGCGCGTGCAACCGAAGTGCGAACACTTCGACTACTGCGGCGGCTGCTCGATGCAGCACCTGGAGCCGACCGCGCAGGTGGCGATCAAGCAGCGCGTGCTGGAAGATAACCTTTGGCACATCGGCAAGGTCCACGCCGACAACATCATGCGTCCGATGTACGGCCCGACCTGGGGCTACCGCTACCGCGCGCGCCTGTCGGTGCGCTGGGTCGAGAAAAAGGGCACGGTGCTGGTCGGCTTCAAGGAAAAGCGTTCGGTGTTCGTGGCCGACATCAAGAGCTGCCAGATCTTGCCGAAGCACGTCTCGGACATGCTGCTGCCGCTGCGCGCGCTGATCGGTTCGCTGTCGCTGTACAAGGAAGTGCCGCAGATCGAACTGGCGATCGGCGAAGACGTCACCGCCCTGGTGCTGCGCATCATGGCGCCGATGACGGCGGACGATGAAACCAAGGTCAAGGCCTTCGCCGACCAATACGGCGTGCAGTTCTGGCTGCAGACCAAGGGCCCGGAAACGGCCGCGCCGTTCTATCCGCTGGACCAGGAGCTGCACTACCTGCTGCCGGAATTCGGCGTGCGCATGCCGTTCAAGCCGGTCGACTTCACGCAGGTGAACCACCACATCAACCGCGTGCTGGTGCACAAGGCCTTGCATTTGCTGGACGTGCAGCCGGAAGACCGCGTGGCCGACCTGTTCTGCGGCCTGGGCAACTTCACGCTGCCGCTGGCGACGCAGGCGCGCGAAGTGGTGGGCATCGAAGGCAGCACCACGCTGACCGAGCGCGCGCTGAGCAACGCCAAGGCCAACGGCCTGGATGGCAAGACCACCTTCTACTGCCGCAACCTGTTCGAGATCACGCCGGACGACTTGCTGGCGCTGGGCAAATTCGACCGCATGCTGATCGACCCGCCGCGCGACGGCGCTGCAACCTTGTGCGAATCGCTGGGCGAGCTGCGCAAGACCAATCCGGAGTTCCTGCCGAAGCGCATCGTATATGTGTCGTGCAGCCCGTCGACCCTGGCGCGCGACGCCAGCGTGCTGGCCAACCAGGCCGGCTACGCCATCAGCAAGGCCGGCGTGGTCAACATGTTCCCGCACACCTCGCACGTCGAATCGATGGCCGTGTTTGACCTGGCCTAAACTTCGGGGTCAGTTCCGACATTCGGACACGAGCACAACCGTAGCGGCTGCTACGGTTGTGCTCGTGTCCGAATGTCGGAACTGACCCCGACGTGTTTTTCTTCTAATGTTATTGACATTGCAGGAGGCGTGCGCAACACTGGACTGATCATCATCAGCGCCCGGAGTTGGCATGCGCCTCCTGTCCCGCATTATCGCGCTGGCTGCTTTCTGCAGCCTGCCGCTGGCCGTTCTGGCCGATACTTCCGTTACGTCGTTTTCCCCGACCGGCACCGTTAAAGGCGTGCGCCAGGTGGCTGCGCGCTTCAGCGGGCAGATGGTGCCGCTGGGCGATATGCGGCTCGGCGATCCGTTCAAGGTCGATTGTCCGGAAGAGGGCAAGGGACGCTGGATCGATGGCCAGAACTGGAGCTACGATTTCGTGCGCGACCTGCCGGGCGGCGTGGCGTGCCGCTTCACGCTGAAGGATGACGTCAGGGACATCGACGGCAAGCCGCTGGACGGCGAACGCCAGTTCAGTTTCGATACCGGCGGTCCTGCGGTGGTGGAGGCCGCGCCGCGCGAAGGCGCCAGCTACATCGACGAGCAGCAGATCTTCGTGCTGGGACTCGATGCGCCGGCCAGCGACGAAACGGTGGCCGCCCACGCCTGGTGCCGCGCCGATGGCATCAACGAGAAGATCGCCGTGCGCGTGCTGCAGGGCGCGGAACGCCAGCAAGTGCTGGACATGCGCAAGGCCTTCACCGAGCGCTATCTGTCGCTGTACTTCAAGGCGCGCGGCGTGCTGTGGCGCGCGACCACCGCCGTCAACAACAAGAAGCTGGAGCGCCTGCCGCTGGCGGTGGTCCAGTGCAAGCGCAGCCTGCCGCCGGCCACCGAGGTGTCGCTGGTGTGGGGCGCCGGCGTGAAGGCCGACAGCGGCATCGCGACTTCGCAGGACCAGACCCTGTCGTACAAGACGCGGCCCGACTTCACGGCGCGCTTCAGCTGCGAGAGATTGTCCAGGGATGCCGGCTGCGTGCCATTCCTGCCGCTGCGCGTGCAGTTCAGTGCTCCGATCAAGCGCGCCGACGCGCTGGCCGTGAAAGTGACGGCGCCGGGCGGCAAGGTGTTCCAGCCCACGCCGGACAAGGACGACGAAAAAAACGAGTACCTTGAGTGGCTGACCTTCAAGGGACCGTTCCCCGAAAGCGCCAAACTAAGCCTGTCGCTGCCTGCCGGCTTGAAGGACGACGCCGGCCGCAGCCTGGTGAACCAGGCGCGCTTCCCGATGGCGATACGCACCGACGCCCAGCCGCCGCTGGTGAAGTTCCCCGCGCGCTTCGGCATCATCGAGGCCAAGGGCGACAAGCTGCTGCCGGTCACGGTGCGCAATGTGGAAGCCGGCGTAGCGGCGGCCAAGGTGGACGGCGCCGCCTTGCGGGTGAACGACGGCACGGCGTCGCCGGAGCAGCAGGACCAGCAGGTGATAGCATGGCTCAAGCGCATGGGCAGCAGCTACAGCTGGCAGCCGCAGGAACTGTACGCGCTGAATATGGTGAAGCCGCTGCTGGACGCGCATGTCGGCAAGGTGGAGCGCTTCACCATGCCCAAGCCGGGCGGCGCCAAGGCGTTCGAGGTGATCGGCATCCCGCTGCGCAAGCCGGGCTTTTACGTGGTGGAGCTGGCCAGTCCCAAGCTGGGCGCGGTGCTGGCGCCGGCCAAGAGCCGCAGCACGGCGTATGTGAGTTCTGCCGCGCTGGTGACCAATATGGTGGCGCACTTCAAGTATGGCGCGGAGTCGTCGCTGGTGTGGGTGACGTCGCTCGACAAGGGCAAGCCGGTGCCGCAGGCGCAGGTCGCGGTGCGCGACTACAAGGGGAATCTGGTCTGGCAGGGCATGACCGACAGCGGCGGCCTGGCGCACATCCGCCAGGAACTGCGCCAGAAGAACGAGCATCGCTACTTCATCAGCGCGCGCCTGGGCGGCGACATGACCTTTACCTTGTCGGACTGGGATCGCGGCATCGAAACCTGGCGCTTCAATCTGCCGACCGGCGACCATGGCGCCGACAATGTGATCGCCTCGACAGTGTTCGACCGCACGCTGCTGCGCGCCGGCGAAACGGTGCACATGAAGCATTTCATGCGCCGCCATGTGGAGCAGGGCATCGTGCGCGCCGCCAAAGAGCAGGCGGCCAGCGTGTTCATCCTGCACGAAGGCAGCGGCCAGAAATACGAGCTGCCGCTCAAGTGGAGCGCCAACGGTTCGGCGGAAAACACCTGGCCGATTCCGGCCGACGCCAAGCAAGGCTGGTATCAGCTGATGATAGGCGGACGGGCCTCGGGCCGCTTCCGCGTCGAGCAGTTCCGCGTGCCGACCATGAAGGCGCTGCTGCAAGGTCCGAAGACGCCGGCGGTGCAGGCCACGGCGGTGGACCTTGATGTGCAACTGAGTTATCTGTCCGGCGGCGGCGCTGGCGACGCGCCGGTGCAGCTGCGCACCGTGGTGCAGGACCGTAGCGTGAGCTTCGACGATTACGCGGACTTCAGCTTCAGTGCCGGCGACGTCAAGGTCGGCGTCGAACGGCGCGGCGGTAGTTTCGACGATGACGAAGGCATGTTCGAAGGCGAGGGCGAAGACGGTGCGGTTGCCGCGCCCGGCGGCGTCAAGACCCGCAACCTGACGCTGGACAAGGCCGGCGGCGCGCGCATCACGCTCGACCAGCTGCCTGCCGTGCAAACGCCGCAGGAAGTCATGGCCGAACTGACCTATCAGGACGCCAACGGCGAAACGCTGTCGGCCGCGACGCGCATTCCGCTGTGGCCTTCAAGTTATGTGATCGGCATCCAACCCGACGGCTGGGTGCTCAGCAAGGAATCGCTCAAGTTCACGGTGGCGGTGCTGGACCTGCAGGGCAAGCCGGTGCTGGACGCACCGGTGGCGGTGGACTTCTTCCAGCGCCAGACCTATTCACATCGCCGGCGCCTGATCGGCGGTTTCTACGCCTACGAGAACAGCAGCGAAGTGAAGGCGCTGGGCGCCGCCTGCGAGGGCAAGACCGACAGCAAGGGCCTGCTGATCTGCCAGGTCAAGGCCCCGGCCTCGGGCAATCTGATTTTGCGCGCGAAAACGCAGGATGCGCAGCAGCGCGTGGCCGTGACCAACCGCGAGACTTGGGTGGCCGATGGCGCCGACTGGTGGTTCTTCGCCACCGACAACGACCGCATCGATCTGCTGCCGGAGAAAAAACGCTACGAGCCTGGCGAGACGGCCAGCTTCCAGGTACGCATGCCGTTCCGCGAAGCGACCGCGCTGATCACGGTGGAGCGCGAGGGCGTGATCGACGCCTATGTGCGTCCGCTGAACGGCGCCGAGCCGGTGTTCACGATTCCGGTGAAGAAGCAGTACGCGCCGAATGCCTATGTCTCCGCGCTTGTGGTGCGCGGCCGCGTGAACGGCGCACAGCCGACCGCGCTGGTCGATCTGGGCAAGCCGGCCTACAAGCTGGGCATCGCCCCGCTGCGTGTGGGCTGGTCGGGCAATGAATTGAAAGTGCAGGTGACGGCGGACAAGCCGGTCTACAAGGTGCGCGAAAAAGCCACGGTGGCGGTCAAGGTGACGCGCGCCGACGGTTCAGCGCCGCCGGCCGGTGCGGAAGTGGCGCTGGCGGCGGTGGATGTCGGCCTGCTGGAGCTGATGCCGAACACCAGCTGGGATCTGCTGGAATCCATGATGGAGCAGCGCAACCTGCAAGTGCACACCGCCACCGCGCAGATGCAGGTGGTTGGCAAGCGCCACTTCGGCCGCAAGGCGGTGCCGGCCGGCGGTGGCGGCGGCAAGGGCGCGGGGCGGGAGCTGTTCGATACGCTGCTGTTCTGGAAGGCGCGCGTGACGCTGGACGCCAACGGCGAAGCCACGGTGCAGGTGCCGATCAACGATTCACTGACCGCGTTCCGCATCGTCGCCATCGCCAGCGCGGACGCCGACTTGTTCGGCAGCGGCCGCACCGAGGTGCGCAGTTCGCAGGATCTGATTCTGCTTTCCGGCCTGCCGTCGCTGGTGCGCGAGGGCGATCGCTTCCGCGCCACCTTCACTTTGCGGAATACCACGGAAGCGCCGGTCAAGGCCACGCTGAACGCCAATGCGGGCGGCAAGTCCTTGTCGGCTCAAACGGTGGCGCTGGAGCCTGGGCAGGCGCGCGAAGTGGGCTGGGACGTGCAGGCGCCGTTGTCGGTCGATGCGCTGGCGTGGGACGTGAGCGCGGCGGTGGAGGGCCGCGGCCAGGCCGCGACGGATCGCATCAAGATCCGCCAGAAGGTTGTGCCGGCGATACCGGTGACCACCATGCAGGCGACCTTGCTGCAGCTGGATCGCAAGCAAAGCATGGCGGTCAAGATTCCGGACGACGCGGTGCCGGGACGCGGCGGCGTGCAGGTGCAGTTCAGCCCACGGCTGGGCGGCGAGTTGCCCGGCGTGCGCGAATACATGCTGCAATATCCGTATCGCTGCTTCGAGCAGGTGACCTCGCGTTCGATCGCGCTGCATGATGAAGCCATGTGGAGCGCGGCGGTGGAAAAGCTGCCGACCTATCTGGACGCGGATGGCCTGATCAAATACTTCCCGATGATGTTGGAGGGCAGCGATACCTTGACGGCCTACGTGCTGTCGGCCGCCAGCGAAGCCGGCTACGCCATTCCGGACGGCCTCAAAGGCACGATGGAGTCTGGTCTGCTGGCCTTCGTGCAGGGCAAGGTGGTGCGCTACTCGTCCTTGCCGACGGCCGATCTGGCGGTGCGCAAGATCGCCGCGCTGGAGGCGCTGTCGCGTTCCAGGCCAATTACCGCCGAGGAGCTGGAGTCGTTCACGCTGCAGCCGAACCTGTGGCCGACATCGGCCGTCCTCGATTGGTACCAAATCCTGGAACGCTCATCCGGTCTGCCGCAGCACGCGCAACGCTTGAAGGCGGCGGACCAGATTTTGCGTTCGCGCCTCAACCTGCAAGGCACCACCATGACCTTCTCGACGGAGCGCGCCGATGACTGGTGGTGGCTGATGTCCTCCGCCGACAGCAACGCCAACCGCCTGCTGCTGGCGATGGCCGACAATCCGGCATGGAAGGACGACATCGGCCGCCTCGCGCGTGGCGCCCTGGGACGGCAGAAGAAGGGCCGTTGGGGCACCACCGTGGCCAATGCCTGGGGCGTGCTGGCGATGGACAAGTTCTCGTCGCTGTTTGAAAAGGACAAGGTCACCGGCACCGCCGGCGCGACCTTGGGCAACGCCAGCAAGAGCATCGCCTTCGGCGGCGACCCTGCCGGCGGCACGGCCATGCTGCCGTGGCCACGCAGCGGCGGCGCACAGCTGGAGCTGGAGCACGCCGGCGCGGGCAAGCCGTGGGCCACGGTGCAGACCTTGTCCGCCGTGCCGCTTAAGAAGCCGCTGTCGAGCGGCTACAGGATCGCCAAGACCATCACGCCGGTCGAGCAGAAGACCAAGGGCGTGTGGTCGCGCGGCGACCTGTATCGCGTGCACCTGGATCTGGAAGCGCAGTCGGACATGACCTGGGTGGTGGTGGACGATCCGATTCCGGCCAGCGCCACGGTGCTGGGCTCCGGCCTGGGTGGCGATTCGAAGATCGGCGCCAGTGGCGAACGCGCCACCGGCTGGGTGGAACCGGCATTCCAGGAGCGCACCTTCGAAGGTTATCGCGCGTTCTACGCCTTCGTCCCGAAAGGTAAATGGAGCGTGGAGTACACGGTGCGCCTGAATAATCCGGGCCAGTTCAACCTGCCGCCGACCCGGGTGGAGGCGATGTACAGCCCCGAGATGTTCGGCGCCTCTCCCAACCAGGCGATGAGCGTGAAATGAAACTGCAAGTCTTCGCCATGCTGGCGCTGGTCAGCGCCGCTGCCCACGCCGTGCCGTCGTTCGACCAAGTGCGCGCGGCGTACCGCTCGTCGGATGCCGAGCTGCTGGACCGGCACGGCGAAGCTATCCAGTCGCTGCGCATCGATATGGCGGCGCGGCGCTTGCCGTGGGTGGCGCTGAACGACATCTCGCCGGCCTTGCCGGCGGCAGTGCTGCAGGCGGAGGATCAGCGTTTCTACGAGCACCACGGCGTGGACTGGAGCGCGGCGGCAACGGCGGCTTGGGACAATCTGTTCCGCACCCGTCCGCGCGGGGCGTCGACCATCACCATGCAGTTGGCGGCGCTGCTGGACCCGGCCCTGGGATCGGCGGGCAAGGGCCGTAGCTGGGAGCAGAAGTGGGATCAGGTGAAGGCCGCGCGCGAGCTCGATGCCGGCTGGACCAAGCGCCAGGTGATGGAGGCGTATCTGAACCTGGTGTCGTATCGCGGCGAGTTGCAGGGCGTGGGCGCGGCGGCGCGCAATATGTTCGGCAAGGCGCCGTCCGGGCTCGATCTGAGCGAGTCGGTGATACTTGCGAGCCTGCTGCGCGGGCCGGGTGCGGCGCAGAAAGTGGTGTCGCAGCGGGCCTGCGGGCTGGCGGTGGAGTTGCGCCTGCCTTCCACGTGCAGCGAGATTCAGTTGCGCGTCATCGTCGCCATGAGCCGGCCGCAGTGGGCGGCGAATCTGCCGCCGGCGCCGCAGGTGGCGCAGCAACTGCTTACCCGCAGCGGGCAGGCGGTGCGCAGCACGCTCGACGCGGGCTTGCAGCGCCATGCGCAGTCGGTGTTGCGGCAGCAGTTGACGGCGCTGAACGGGCGCAATGTGAACGACGGCGCGGTGGTGGTGCTCGATAATGCCAGCGGCGAGATCCTGGCTTACGTCGGCAATGCCGGCGGCGGCGAGGTCGATGGCGTGGCGGCGCTGCGCCAGGCCGGGTCCACGCTCAAGCCGTTTTTGTATGAGCTGGCGCTGGAGCGCAGGCAGATCACGGCGGCATCGCTGATGGACGATAGCGCGATCGAGGTGTCCACGCCGTCCGGGCTGTATGCGCCGCAGAATTACGACAAGGGTTACAAGGGTTACGCCAGCGTTCGCACCAGCCTTGCCAGTTCGCTTAATGTGCCGGCGGTGCGCACGCTGATGATGACGGGGCTGGAGCGTTTTCACGAGCGTTTGCGCGATCTGGGGCTGAGCAGCTTGACGCAGCCGGCGGAGTATTACGGCTATTCGCTGGCGCTGGGATCGGCCGAGGTATCGCTGCTGGAGTTGAGCAATGCCTACCGCGCGTTGGCGAATGGCGGCATGGCCGGGCCGGCGACGCTGGTGCCGAGGGCGGCCGCACCGCGCCGGGTGCTGGATGCGCGCGCCAGTTTTATTGTGGGCGATATCCTGGCCGACCGCGCGGCGCGCAGTTTGACCTTCGGTTTGAAGAATGAGTTGGCGACCACGTTCTGGGCGGCGGTCAAAACCGGCACCAGCAAGGATATGCGCGACAACTGGTGCGTCGGTTATTCGGACCGGTACACGGTCGGCGTGTGGGTGGGAAATTTTGATGGGCAGCCGATGTGGGATGTGTCAGGTGTCAGCGGCGCCGCGCCGGTGTGGCGGGATGTGATGGATTATCTGCACCGCAGCCAGTCCAGTCGCGCGCCCAAGCCGCCGGCGGGTGTGGTGCGGCGGCAGATTGCGTATCAGCCCGAGCTGGAATCGGCGCGGGGGGAGTGGTTCCTTGCAGGTACGGAGAGCCCCGTCATTGCGCTGGTTCGCGACGAGCATCGCGCGCCGAAGATTTTGTATCCGGGGGATGCCAGTATTCTGGCGTTCGATCCGGATATGCCGGATGCTATTCAGCGCGTGTTCTTCCTGGCTCAGGGCGGGAAAGGGCTGCGCTGGCAACTTGATGGCGAGCCGCTGGCGCAGGCGACTACCGATTTTTCCTGGCGGCCGGTTCCCGGCAAACACCAGCTAACCCTGATCGACGCCAACGAGAAGCCTGTCGCCACCGCCCGTTTCCAGGTGCGCGGGGCTGGCGCGGAATAATTCCCCCGCACGGCGCTCCGCAAGGGTCTGACCCGCAGGGTCAGACCCTGACTGGCTTTGCGGGTTCCTGCGGCGCGCTTGCGACGTAAAAAAGCCGGCGCAGTGGCCGGCTTTTTGGGGTAGGGCAGGGTGGGGGTTAGTCGCGATCACCACCAAAAATACCCAGCAGTTGCAGCAAGCTGGTGAAGATGTTGTACACGTCCAGGTACAGGGCCAGCGTGGCGCGGATGTAGTTGGTCTCGCCGCCGTTGATGATCTGCTGCACGTCATACAAAATGTACGCCGAGAAGATGGCAATCGCCACCACCGAGATCACGATCGACAGCGCCGGGATGTGCAGGAAGATGTTGGCCACCGATGCCAGCAACAGAATGATGACGCCGGCGAACAGCCAGGTGCCCATGCCCGAGAAGTCACGCTTCGATACCGTGGCCACCGACGCCAGCACCGCGAACACCGCCGCCGTGCCGCCGAACGCGGTCATGATCAGGAAGCCGCCGTTGGCGAAGCCCAGGGTGCGCGTCAGCAATGGCGTCAGCATCAGACCCATGAAGAAGGTGAAGCCCAGCAGCAGGGCCACGCCCACGCCCGAGTCCTTGTTCTTTTCAATGCCCCAGATGAAGCCGAAGGCCACCGCCAGGAACAGCAGCGCCATCAGTCCGCCGCCCAGTGGCAATTGCAGGGCCACACCCAGCGCCGCGCCCATGACGGTCGGCACCATCGACAGCGCCAGCAGCCAGTAGGTGTTGCGCAGCACTTTATGCTGCACCGCCTGACGGGTGCCCGCCAGGTCGTACGTTTTTTGCATATTGATCATAGTTGCCTCCAATTACGGGTAAAAGTTTTACCGCTTGCCAAAAGCATAGCATGGTGCATCCGGAATACGCAAAAACATGCCAGAAAAGCACTTAATTCCGGCTTAAACTGCCTTTATAGCTGGATTGCAGGCTCATCAGCCTCCCGGTTATTCGGTATATGGGGTGTTCTATGGTAAAATCAAAGGTTGATTGGATTATCAATTTCGTTTTAAACCTTTCTTTTTATTGGAGTTTTTCAAATGGCAATCGAACGCACCCTGTCGATCATCAAACCAGACGCAGTTGCAAAAAACGTGATCGGCCAAATCTACAGCCGCTTCGAGAACGCTGGCCTGAAGATCGTTGCTGCGCAAATGAAGCAGCTGTCGCGTGAAGAAGCTGAAGGCTTCTACGCTGCGCACAAAGAGCGCGGTTTCTTCAAAGACCTGGTGGACTTCATGGTTTCGGGTCCAGTCATGATTCAAGCTCTGGAAGGCGAAAACGCCGTCCTGAAAAATCGCGAACTGATGGGCGCGACCGATCCTAAGAAGGCCGACAAAGGCACCATCCGTGCTGATTTCGCCGACTCGATCGATGCCAACGCTGTTCACGGCTCCGACGCTGTTGAAGCCGCTGCAGTAGAAATCGCTTACTTCTTCGGTAAGTAATTTAAGTAGGATCCGTTTCCGCGCCGCGGTGCGGAAACGGAATAATGACTAGTACTGTTTTGAACCAAACTATGAACGCACCTCTGACCAACTTGCTGGACTTCGATCCCGCGCAACTTATCGCTTATTGCGCCGAGTTGGGGGAGAAGCCGTTCCGCGCCAAGCAACTGCAGCGCTGGATCCATCAATTCGGCGCGTCGGATTTCGACAGCATGACGGATCTGGCCAAGTCGCTGCGCGACAAACTGAAAACCCGCGCCCACATCGCGGCGCCGGCCATCATCAGCGACCATACCTCCACCGACGGCACCCGCAAGTGGCTGGTCGACGTCGGCAATGGCAACGCGGTTGAAACCGTGTACATCCCGGAAGAAAACCGTGGCACGCTGTGCATTTCCACGCAGGCCGGCTGCGCCGTCAACTGCCGCTTCTGCTCGACCGGCAAGCAAGGCTTCAGCCGCAACCTGAGCGTGGGCGAAATCATCGGCCAGCTGTGGATGGCGGAGTTCGAACTGCGCCGCACCAAGGGCATCGAACCGGGTCCGAAAGGCGAACGCCAGATCACCAACGTGGTCATGATGGGCATGGGCGAGCCGCTGCTCAACTACGAACCGACCGCCACCGCGCTCAAGCTGATGCTGGACGATAACGCCTACGGCCTGTCGCGCCGCCGCGTGACCCTGTCCACCTCGGGCGTGGTGCCGATGATCGACAAGCTGTCGCAGGATGTGCCGGTGGCCCTGGCCGTCTCGCTGCACGCCTCCAACGACGAGCTGCGCAACGGCCTGATCCCGCTGAACAAGAAATACCCGCTCAAGGAGCTGATGGCCGCCTGCAAACGCTACATCGAGTTTGCGCCGCGCGACTTCATCACCTTCGAGTACTGCATGCTCGACGGCGTCAACGACAGCGACGAGCACGCGCGCGAGCTGGTGGCGCTGGTGCAGCACCCCGAGTTCGGCGTGAACTGCAAATTCAACCTGATTCCGTTCAATCCCTTCCCGGAATCGGGTCTGCTGCGTTCGAAGAACCCGCGCATCAGCGCCTTCGCGCAAGTGCTGCTGGATGCCGGCATCGTCACCACCATCCGTAAAACGCGCGGCGACGATATCGACGCCGCCTGCGGCCAGTTGGCCGGCGAAGTGCAGGACCGTACCAAGGTCCAGCAGCGCATGGAGAAAATGGCCGAATACCAGACCAAGTTCGGCGCCAACTTCGGCAAGATCGTGGAGATCCGTTCCTGATGACCTTCCTGGCGCAGCGTAGCCGGCTCAGCCTCACCGCCCTGTGCGCGGCGGGGATGCTGGCTGGTTGCGCCTCGTCGGGCCCGGCCAAGGGGCCAAGCGGCAAGGCCGAGCTGACCACGGTGTCGGACCAGACCGCCGTGCAGCGCAAGGTGGACATCCGCATGCAGCTGGCCATCGGCTACTTCGAGCAGGGCCAGTACACGGTGGCGCTGGACGAGGTGAAGCTGGCCCTGGCCGCCGACCCCAACTATGCGGACGGCTACGGCATGCGCGGCCTGATTTACCAGCAACTGGGCGAGAGCGCGCTGGCCGAAGACAACTTCGTGCGCGCCCGCAAGCTGGCGCCGGCCAGCCCGGACCTGGCCAACAATTACGGTTCCTTCCTGTGCCAGGTGGGCCGGGTCAAGGAAGCGCTGCCGCTGTTCGATGCGGCCCTGGGCAACCGCGCCTACCGTTCGCCGGCCAGCGCCGCGAACAACGCCGGTTCCTGTGCGTTGAAGATCAAGGACTACGCCAGCGCGGAGCGTTATCTGCTGCAAGCCTTGCAGTTGACGCCCGACCTGCCGGCCACCAACGCCAATCTGGCGCGGGTATATGTGGAAAAAGGCGATTATGTGCGCGCCAATTTCTTCATCACCCGGTTGAACAAAGTGGCAAAGATGGAGAGCCTGACGGCCGACGTGCTGTGGCTCGCGATTAAGGTGCAGCATAAATTGGGCGATACTGCCGCGGAAGCTGGTTGGGCGACGCAACTGCGTCGTCACCACCCCGGTTCGACCGAATATGCTGCTTATCAACGTGGGGCGTTTGATGAGTGAAACAGGGATACCAATGAATTCTGAGTGGGCAGAATCGCCGCAGGAGCAGGGCAGCACTGGCAAGACGACGCCGGGAGCGTTGTTGGCGGCCCAGCGTGAAGCGATGGGTTGGACGGTCGAACAGATTGCGGAACAGTTGAAGCTGGCCGTGCGCCAGGTCAAGGCGTTGGAAGCCGGCGATTACGCCGCGTTGCCGAACATGGCGGTCACGCGCGGCTTCGTGCGCGCTTACGCCAAGGTATTGAAGATGGACGCCGCGCCGCTGGTGGCGATGATTGAAATGGCCCAGCCGGGCAGCCCTGAAGTGGTGGTTGCGCCGCGCAAGGATCTGGCGGCGTCGTTCTCCGGGTCGCGCTTCCCGTCGATGACGGGCCGTTCGTCGGGGCCTGCCGGTTGGCTGGTCGGTTTGGCCGCCGTGGTGGTGGTGGGCGCCGCCGGCGCCTATGCCTATCAGACCGGCCTGATTCCGGCCTCGCTGTTCGAGCGTAAGGCAGAGGAAGCCAAACCTGCCGAGGCGCCGGCCATCGAGACCACGCTGGTCAAGCCGGGCGAGGAAGCGTCGACGCTGCAGTCGCCGAATGTGCCGCTGATTTCGGTGCCGCCGCAGGGCGAGCAGGGCGCCCCGGCGGCGGATGCCGCAGCGCCTGCAGCGACGGCTCCGGCCACGACGCCCGCCCCGGCGGCAGCCGCGCCGGTAGCGCCAGTTGTGCCAGCGCAGACCGCGCCGGCACCGGCAGCGCCGGCCGCGACGCCCGCCGCTGCGCCAGCGCCTGCCGCCAGCACCGGCCAGCAGCTGGTGCTGAAGGTGAGCGAGGATTCGTGGGTAGAGATTCGCCGTCCGGGCACGACCGCGCTGATTTCGCGCGTGGTCAAGGCCGGCAGCACCGAGACCTTCGATATCAAGGATCCTGCGCTGCTGATCGTCGGCAAGCCGGGTGGTGTGCAAGCTACGCTGGGCGGTGCGCCGCTGGCGCTGCCAACCATCCCAGGCGGCACGATTTCGCGCGTGAACATCAAATAAGCAAGAACAGAGTAGAACCATGACGCAAACTGCTATTCCATCGGGACCGACCGACCGCCGCGCCAGCCGCCGGGTGTTGATCTCGCACGGCGAGCGCAAGATCTGGGTGGGCGGCGACGCTCCGGTGGTGGTGCAGTCGATGACCAACACCGATACCGCCAACGCCATCGAGACCGCGATCCAGATCCGTGACCTGGCGCGCGCCGGTTCGGAACTGGTGCGCCTGACCGTGGACCGTCCGGAAGCCGCCGAAGCGGTGCCCTACATCCGCGAGCAGCTCGACAAAATGGACGTGGACGTGCCGCTGGTGGGCGACTTCCACTACAACGGCCACACGCTGCTGAACGATTATCCGGAGTGCGCCAAGGCGCTGTCGAAGTACCGCATCAATCCGGGCAATGTCGGCAAGGGCGCCAAGCGCGATACGCAGTTTGCGCAGATGATTGAAGTGGCCGCGCGCTACGACAAGCCGGTGCGCATCGGCGTCAACTGGGGCAGCCTGGATCAGGCGCTGCTGGCGCGCATCATGGACGAAAACGCCGTGCGCGCCAATCCGTGGACCGCGCAGCAGGTGATGTACGAAGCGCTGATTACCTCGGCCATCGAGAACGCCGTGCGCGCCGAAGAACTGGGCCTGGGCCGCGACAAGATTATCCTGTCGTGCAAGGTCTCGGGCGTGCAGGATCTGATCGCCGTGTACCGCGCGCTGGCGCAGCGCTGCGACTATCCGCTGCACCTCGGCCTGACCGAAGCTGGCATGGGCAGCAAGGGCATCGTCGCGTCGACGGCCGCGCTGTCGGTGCTGCTGCAAGAGGGCATCGGCGACACCATCCGCATTTCGCTGACGCCGGAACCGGGCGGCGACCGCACCAAGGAAGTGGTGGTGGGACAGGAGATCCTGCAAACCATGGGCCTGCGCAAATTCACCCCGATGGTGATCGCGTGTCCGGGCTGCGGCCGCACCACCTCGACCACCTTCCAGGAGCTGGCCGACAACATCCAGACCTATCTGCGCGACCAGATGCCGGAATGGAAACAGACCTACCCGGGCGTGGAGGCGATGAACGTGGCCGTGATGGGCTGCATCGTCAACGGTCCGGGCGAATCGAAGCACGCCAACATCGGCATCAGCCTGCCGGGCACCGGCGAATCGCCGGCCGCGCCGGTGTTCGTGGACGGCGCCAAGGTGGCGACGCTGCGCGGTGAGCGCATCGTGGAAGAGTTCCAGGAAATCGTACTGAATTACGTGAAGAAGAATTACAGCAAACATGTCTAAAACTGAAAAAATCGCCGCCGTCAAAGGCATGAACGATATCCTGCCGACCGATTCGCATCTGTGGCAGCTGTTCGAGAACACCGCGCAATCGGTGGTGCAGAGCTATGGCTTCCAGCAGATCCGCACGCCGATCGTGGAAGATACCGCCCTGTTCAAGCGCGCCATCGGCGCCGTCACCGACATCGTCGAAAAAGAGATGTACTCGTTCGAAGACTCGATGAACGGCGACCTGCTGACGCTGCGCCCTGAAGGCACGGCCGGCGCGGTGCGCGCGGTGATCGAGCATAATCTGGTCTACGAAGGTCCGAAGCGCCTGTGGTACACCGGCCCGATGTTCCGCCACGAGCGTCCGCAGCGCGGCCGCTATCGCCAGTTCTACCAGTTCGGTTGCGAAGCCGTGGGCTTCAGCGGCCCGGACGTGGACGCCGAGATGATCATGATGTGCCGCCGCCTGTGGGATGACCTGGGCCTGGAAAACATCCGCCTGGAACTGAACTCCATCGGCGACGCCGAAGAGCGCGCGCGTCACCGCGTCGACCTGATCGCGTATCTGGAAAAGCACGAAGAGCTGCTGGACGCGGAAGCCAAGCGCCGCCTGCACAGCAACCCGCTGCGCATCCTCGACACCAAGAATCCGGCGCTGCAGGAAATCGTCAACGCGGCGCCCAAGCTGCTCGACTACCTGGGCGAAGAATCGCTGGCGCACTTCAATGGCGTGCGCAAGATCCTCGACCACAACAACATTCCGTACGTGATCAACACCCGCCTGGTGCGCGGTCTCGATTACTACAACCGCACCGTGTTCGAATGGGTGACGGACGCACTGGGCTCGCAAGGCACCGTGTGCGCCGGCGGCCGTTACGATCCGCTGATCGCTTCCTTCGGCGGCAAGCCGACGCCCGCCGTCGGTTTCGCGATGGGCATCGAGCGCCTGCTGGAACTGATGAAGGAAGCCGGCGAGCCGCACGCGCCCGACCAGTGCGACGTCTACCTGGTGCACCAAGGCGAAGCGGCGCAGCTGCAAGCCTTCGTGCTGGGCGAGCGCCTGCGCGATGCGGGCCTGGACGTCATCATGCACGGTTCGACCGCAGCGGGCCCGGGCAGTTTCAAGTCGCAGATGAAGAAGGCCGACGGCAGCGGCGCGGCCTTCGCCGTCATTATCGGCGAAGACGAAGTCACCAACCACACCGCCAGCGTGAAGGCGATGCGTGCGGCGGAAGGCGAGCAGCAGCAATCGACTGTGCCGTTCGACGAAGTAGTAGATTTTGTGGTGGACCAGATCACCGACGGCGGCGATCACCACCATCACGTGCACGACGAGCATTGCAATCACTAATCATCAACATAACAACGGCAGACGAATACCATGGCATACGATCTTGAAGAACAAGAACAAATCGCGTCCCTCAAAGCTTGGTGGGACAAGTACGGCAACGCCACGACCTGGGTGCTGATCGCAGGCCTGGCCGCGTATTCCGGCTGGACCGGCTGGAACGTCTACCAGGGCAAGCAGGCCACCCAGGCCTCGGCGCTGTACGACCAGCTGCAGGCTGCGGCGGAAGCCAAGGACAACGTCAAAGTGCTGCGCGTGGCCAGCGACATGGAAGGCCAGTTCGCCAGCACCGCCTATGCGCCGATGGGCGCACTGGTGGCCGCCAAGAGCGCGTTCGAAGCCAATGACCTGAAGGCGGCCAAGGCCCAGCTGCAATGGGCGGCGGAACATGGCAAGGATGAATTCAAGGCCGTCGCCAAGGTCCGCCTGGCCGGCGTGCTGCTGGACGAAAAAGCCTACGACGAAGCGCTGAAAGTGCTGGCCGGCGACGTGCCTGCGCAATTTGCCGGCCCGGTCGCCGACCGCAAGGGTGACGTGCTGGCCGCGCAGAACAAGCTGGCTGAAGCCCGCACCGCCTACAAGGCAGCGCTGGACGCGACCGACAAGAAGAACCCTGGCCATCAACTGATTCAAATGAAGCTGGAAGCCATCGGCGGCACCGCCTAACCACCAAGCACCAAGGTTTAAAGACTATGCGTATTACCGAAAAAGTAGTTGCAGCAAGCGTGTTTGCGATGTTGGCCGGTTGTTCCCTGTTCGGATCCAAGGACACCAAGAACCAGCCGGCGCCGTTGGTGGAGTTGAAAAACCCGTCGCTGTCGCCGAAGGTGGTGTGGAAGTACTCGTTAGGTAAAGCCGGCAACGCGGTGTTCACGCCGGCGCTGGCCGGCGACAGCGTCTACGTGGCCGACGCCGACGGCGTGCTGGTACGCCTGGACGCCGCCACCGGCAAGGAAGTGTGGCGCGTGAAAACCGGCGTCGACCTGACCGCAGGTGTGGGCAGCGATGGCGAAGTGGTGGTGGTCGGCGGCGTCAAGGGCCAGATCCTGGCCTACGACATCAACGGCAAGCAGCTGTGGAAGGCGCAGGCGTCGAGCGAAGTGCTGTCGTCGCCGGAAGCGGGCGGCGGCATGGTGGTGGTGCGCAGCGTCGACAACCAGATCACCGGTTACGACGCCAAGACCGGCGCCAAAAAATGGAACGTGGCGCGCACCACGCCGGCCCTGACCCTGCGCAATGCGCCGGGCATGGTGATCAACGGCCAGAACGCCTACATCGCCCAGCCGGGCGGCAAGCTGGTGGTGCTGAATCTGGCCGGCGGCCTGCAGCGCTTTGAAGTGGTGGTCGGCGAACCGCGCGGCGCCACCGAACTGGAACGCGTCACCGACATCGCCGGCACGCCGGTGGTGTTTGAAAAAGATGTGTGCGCCGTGTCGTATCAGGGCCGTGTGGCCTGCTTCGACGCCGCCACCGGCGCACCGCACTGGAGCAAGCCGACTTCGTCCGACAAGGGCGTGGCGGTGGACCAGCGTTTTGTATTCGTCTCCGACGACAAAGGCGAAGTTGGCGCCTATAGCCGTGAAAACGGCGCCAACGCCTGGAAGAACGATAAACTGTCCTACCGCGTGCTGTCGACCCCCGTGTCGTACGGTCGCACGGTGGCGGTTGGCGACTACCAGGGTTACATCCACTTCCTGTCGCGGGAAGATGGCGCACTTATAGGTCGTGTGGCGACCGACGGCAGCCCTATCCAGGCTGACCCGATCATCGCCGGCACGAATTTGATTTTCCAAACCCAATCAGGGACAGTGACCGCTCTCGCGGTCGAGTAAAAAATGAAGCCGGTAATCGCACTAGTGGGTCGACCCAATGTAGGGAAATCGACCTTGTTCAATCGTCTGACCCGCTCGCGCGATGCGCTGGTGGCGGACTTGCCTGGGTTGACGCGAGATCGTCACTATGGCGAGGGCCGTGTCGGCGAACGTCCCTTCCTCGTTATCGACACCGGCGGCTTTGAGCCGGTGGCCAAGGAAGGCATCCTCCACCAGATGGCCAAGCAGACCAAGCAGGCCGTGGCCGAAGCTGACGTTGTCATCTTCCTGGTCGACGGCCGTCAGGGTCTGACGCCGCACGACAAGACCATCACCGACTTCCTGCGCAAGAGCGGTCGTCCGGTCATGCTGGTCGTGAACAAGGCGGAAGGCATGCGCTACACCTCGGTGGTGGCGGACTTCTATGAACTGGGACTGGGCGAACCGGCCGTCATTTCGTCGGCGCACGGCGACGGCGTGCACGACCTGGTCGACCTGGCGCTGGACACCGCCTTCGAGCAGCGTCCGGAAGATCCGGAAGAGCTGGAAGCGGGCGATCGCGGCATCAAGATCGCGCTGGTCGGCCGTCCGAACGTCGGCAAGTCGACCCTGATCAACACCCTGGTCGGCGAAGAGCGCGTGATCGCCTTCGACATGCCGGGCACCACCCGCGATTCGATCGAGATTCCGTTCGAACGCGATGGCAAGCAGTACACCCTGATCGACACCGCCGGCATCCGCCGTCGCGGCAAGGTGTTCGAAGCGATCGAGAAATTCTCGGTGGTGAAGACGCTGCAATCGATCTCCGAAGCGAACGTCGTGGTGCTGATGCTCGACGCCCAGCAGGACATCTCCGAGCAGGACGCCCACATCGCCGGCTTCGTGCTGGAGACCGGCCGCGCGCTGGTCATCGCCGTCAACAAGTGGGACGGCCTCGATACCAGCACCCGCGACGAAATCAAGATCGACATCGACCGCAAGCTGGACTTCCTGTCCTTCGCCAAGATGCACTACATCTCGGCGCTGAAGGCGCAGGGCATCGGCCCGCTGATGAAGTCCCTGGACCAGGCTTACGCCGCCGCTTTCGCCGACCTGTCGACGCCGAAGCTGACGCGCGCCCTGATCGAAGCGGTGGAGAAGCAGGAGCCGCGCCGCAAGGGTTCGATCCGTCCGAAGCTGCGCTACGCGCACCAGGGCGGCATGAATCCACCGGTGATCGTCATCCACGGCAATGCCCTCGATGCGGTCGGCGAGCCATACAAGCGCTATCTGGAGAAGCATTTCCGCGAGACGTTCAATCTGGTCGGCACGCCCCTGCGGATCGAACTGCGCACCGGTAAAAATCCGTTCGCAAAATCTTCATAAAAATCGGTGTTTTTTTGTTGGAACTCCCAGCAAAAAAAACCAAAACAGGTTACAGTGGCTTAGAAGCACCACTTTTGGCGTGGCGAGCGGTGTTTCAGCGAAAAATGTTTGACTTTAGTTAGACTTTTTGCTGAGCCACGTACTTGAAATCAAGCGTTTCGCCTCCACTTCCAACACAACAACATAAAATGGAGCTGTTATGAGCAACAAAGGGCAACTGTTACAAGACCCATTCCTCAATGCCTTGCGCAAAGAGCACGTTCCTGTATCGATCTATCTGGTCAACGGCATCAAGCTGCAAGGCCATATCGAATCGTTCGACCAATACGTCGTACTGCTGCGTAACACCGTGACCCAGATGGTTTATAAGCACGCCATCTCCACCGTGGTACCGGCACGCGCCGTCAACCTCAATATTGAAAACGAAGCGGAATAACCATTTGCCGCACCGTTTCTTTTTACCTAGCGTGACCGTCGTATGCGTGCAGCTCTAGTCGGTATCGATTTCGGCCAGGGCGACTTTGCCGCCAGCATGGAGGAACTGCAACTGCTGGCTCGTTCAGCCGGTGCGGAACCAGTGACGACGATCACGGCAAAGCGCTCCTCTCCGGACGCGGCGTATTTCGTCGGCAGCGGCAAGGCCGACGAAATCGGCGTGGCCGCGTTGGCGGAACGCGTCGAAATCGTCATCTTCAACCACGCCCTGTCGCCGGCGCAGCAACGCAATCTGGAAAAGCGCCTGAACATTCGGGTGCTGGACCGGACCAGCCTCATTCTCGATATCTTCGCCCAGCGTGCCAAGAGCCACGAGGGCAAGCTGCAGGTCGAGCTGGCGCAGTTGCAGCACCTGGCCACGCGCCTGATTCGCGGCTGGACTCACCTTGAGCGCCAGAAGGGCGGTATCGGTTTGCGCGGTCCCGGTGAAACGCAGCTGGAGACCGACCGCCGACTGATCGGCGAGCGGGTGAAGGCGCTGCGCGCACGCCTGGCCAAGCTGCGCAAGCAGCACGAGACCCAGCGCCGTTCGCGCAACCGCACCCAGACCTTCTCGATTTCGCTGGTCGGCTATACCAATGCCGGCAAGTCGACGTTATTCAACGCCGTCACCAAGGCCGGCGTGTATGCGGCCGACCAGTTGTTCGCCACGCTGGACACGACTTCGCGTCGCGTCTACATGGGCGAGGAGGTCGGCAACATCGTGCTGTCCGACACGGTCGGTTTCGTGCGCGAGCTGCCGCACCAGCTGGTGGCGGCGTTCCGCGCCACGCTGGAAGAGACCATCCACGCCGATCTGCTGCTGCACGTGGTCGACGCCGCGTCGCCGGTGCGCATGGAGCAGATCGAGCAGGTCAACCTGGTGCTGCGGGAAATCGGCGCCGACCATATTCCGCAGATCCTGGTGTGGAACAAGATCGACGCCGCCGACCTTGAGCCGTCGGTTGAGCGAGATGAATATGATAAGATTTCCAGGGTATTCCTCAGTGCGCGCACCGGTCAGGGAGTGGACCTGCTGCGCGAGGCCATCACGGAATGGGCCAAGGCGGCGCCCGGCGCACGCCTGAATGAGACGTACGAAGCACAACAAGAATTAGAAGAAGTAGAGAGCAGTCCCACCCTCACTGACGTTGGATCACACTAATGCGTGTCTCCTCAATTATGAAACGACTTGGCTTGAAGCTGTCGCTGAACGACCCCCGCTGGGGGAAGGACAACAAGCCGCAAGCCAACGAGAACAAGAAGCCGGGCGAGGGCCCGCCCGACATGGAACAGCTGTGGCGCGATTTCAATCAGCGCCTGAACGGCTTGTTCGGTCAGAAGCGTCCCAACAATAACAACGGCGGCGACAACGGCGGCGACGGCGGCAATCGCCCCGACATCACCGGCGGCATGCGCGCCACGGCCGGCGCCATCGGCGTGGTGGTGGCGCTGATCTGGCTCGCCAGCGGCTCGTTCATCGTGCAGGAAGGCCAGACCGGCGTGGTCTACACCTTCGGTAAAGTCAGCCACACCACCGGCTCCGGTTTCAACTGGCGCTGGCCGTATCCGTTCCAGAGCGACGAAACGGTCAAAGTATCGCAGATGCGCATGGTGGAAATCGGCTATCGCGGCAACATCAAGAACAAGCAGGCGCGCGAATCGCTGATGCTGACCGATGATGAGAACATCATCGACATCCAGTTCGCCGTGCAGTTCAAGCTGAAAGACCCGGTGGCCTGGCTGATGAACAACCGCGACGAGGAAGACACCGTGCGTCAGGTGGCTGAAACTTCGATCCGCGAAATCGTCGGCAAGAACAAGATGGACTTCGTGCTGTACGAAGGCCGCGACAAGGTCGCTTTTGAAACCCAGCAGCTGATGCAGCAGATCCTGGACCGCTACGCTTCCGGCGTGCTGGTTTCCAGCGTGACCCTGCAGGCGGTGCAGCCGCCGGAGCAGGTGCAGATCGCCTTCGACGATGCGGTCAAGGCAGGTCAGGATCTGGAACGTCAAAAGAACGAAGGCCAGGCCTACGCCAACGACGTGATTCCAAAAGCGCGCGGCACCGCGTCGCGCCTGATGCAGGAAGCCGAGGGCTATCGCTCGATGGTGGTGGAAAACGCCACCGGTAACGCTTCGCGCTTCAAGCAAGTGCTGGTGGAGTACCAGAAGGCGCCGGGCGTGACCCGCGACCGCCTGTACCTGGAAACCATGCAGCAGATCTTCTCCAGCGCCTCCAAGGTCATGGTCGACGCCAAGAGCGGCAGCAATCTGCTGTATCTGCCGCTTGATAAGCTGATCGCCCAGGCGGCGGCAACCGATGCCCAGGCCACCGCTGCACGCGCCGCGCAATCGGGTCTGCCGGCCGCCACCACCACGATGCCATCGGAATTGATGCCATCGGTGGAAGTGAATCGCACGCGCGATGCGCGCTCGCGCGATTCCAACTCACGTGACCGGGAGAGCCGTTAATGAATCGCATAGCTAGTACCGTCGTTCTCGCGTTCATCGCGCTGATGCTGCTGTCGTCGACCGTGTTCGTGGTCGACCAGCGCAAGTACGCGATCGTGTTCGCACTGGGCCAGATCAAGGAAGTGATCCGCGAGCCGGGCCTGCATTTCAAACTACCGCCGCCGTTCCAGAACGTGCTGCTGCTCGATAACCGCATCATGACCATCGAGTCGCCTGATGCCGAGCGCTTCATCACCGCCGAGAAGATGAATATCCTGGTCGACAGCTTCGTCAAGTGGCGCATCGGCCGCGGCGAAGCCCAGCCCAAGCTGTACTACGTCACCTTCGGCGGCGACGAAGGCCGCGCGCGCGACCGCATGTCGCAGATCATCAAGGCGGCGCTGAACGAAGAAATCACCCGCCGCACCGTGGCCGAAGTGATCTCCGGCCAGCGCGGCAAGGTGATGGAAGGTATCCGTACCAAGGTGGTCCAGGAAGCCGCGCAGATCGGCGTCGAGATCATCGACGTGCGCCTGAAACGTGTGGAATACGTCGAGCAAATCAACAACTCGGTGTACGACCGCATGAAGGCCGAGCGTATGCGTGTGGCCAACGAACTGCGTTCGACCGGCTCGGCGGAATCTGAAAAGATCCGCGCCGACGCCGACCGCCAGCGCGCCGTGATCCTGGCCGAAGCCTATCGCGACGCCGAGCAGATTCGCGGCGAGGGCGATGCGAAAGCCTCGGCCATCTACGCCGACGCCTTTGGCAAGAACCCTGAGTTCTACAAGTTCTATCGCAGCCTGGAAGCCTATCGCGCCACCTTCAAGAACCACGGCGACGTGATGGTGATGGACTCCAGCTCGGACTTCTTCAAGTACTTCAAAGGCTCGGGCAGCGGCGGCGCCGCACCGGCTCCAGCCAAGAAGTAATAGCGGGACCCCGCATCGAGGCGCTCACGAGGCGCCTCGATCGCATCTTTTTCCCCTCTGTAGACGCATTTTCGCGTAAAATATCAGGTTCGGCCTTCCAGTTAGGCGGCCGCGGCGCGTGCGCCGCATTGTTCATTTCTTAATTAAATAGTCCCATGCCGAATTGGCTGCTGCCTGAAAATATCGCCGACGTTCTGCCGTCGGAAGCGCGCAAGATCGAAGAGCTGCGCCGTCTGATGCTGGATAATTTCCGCCTCTACGGTTACGAGCTGGTCATGCCGCCGTTGCTGGAGTACCTGGAATCGCTGCTGACCGGCGCCGGCGAAGACACCGACCTGCGCACCTTCAAGCTGGTGGACCAGCTGTCGGGCCGCATGCTGGGCCTGCGTCCGGACATGACCACGCAAGTGGCGCGCATCGACGCCCACCTGCTGAATCGCACCTCGGTCACGCGCCTGTGCTACGCCGGCAGCGTGCTGCATACCCGTCCATCGGGCCTGCACGCCACCCGCGAGCCGCTGCAGATCGGTTGCGAAATGTACGGCCACGCCGGCCTGGAAGCCGACGCGGAAATCCAGGAACTGGCATTGGCCTCGCTGGCTTTGGCCGGTTTCACCGAAGTGCGGCTGGACCTGACCCATGTCGGCGTGCTGCGCGCGCTGCTGGAACAATGCCCGGCCGCCTTACGCGATCAGGCTAAAATCCATGCTGCGCTGCGCGCCAAGGATGTGCCGGATTTGCAGGCGTTGACCAAGGATTACGCGCCGCTGGTGCGCGACGCCTTGCTGGCCTTGCCGAGCCTGTACGGCGACATCGACGTGCTGGGCAAGGCGCGCGAAGTGCTGCCGGACCTGCCGGGCATCGCCAAGGCGCTGGCCGAACTGGCGGCGCTGGCGGCCTCGGCCATCGGTCGCGCGCAAGTGCTGATCGACCTGGCCGACCTGCGCGGTTATCAATATGAAAGCGGCGCGATGTTCGCGCTGTATGTACCAGGCTTGCCGAACGCGGTTGCGCGCGGCGGCCGCTACGATCACGTAGGCGAGGCCTTCGGCCGGGCGCGTCCCGCCACCGGATTCTCGCTCGACCTGCGCGAACTGGCGCGCTTGTTGCCAACCGCGGAACGCAAGCATTCGATCCGCGCACCGTGGGGCAACGCGCCGGAATTGAAGGAAAAAATCGCCGAGCTGCGCAAGTCCGGCGAAGTGGTGATCCAGAGTATGCCGGGTCACAGCCACGAACTGGACGAGTTCGAGTGCGATCGCGCGCTGGTGCTTGAAGAGAATGGTAGTAACTGGATTCTTAAAAACTTAGGTTAATGTGATGTCAAACAAAAACGCAAAAAACGTCGTCGTCATCGGTACCCAATGGGGCGATGAAGGTAAAGGCAAAATCGTCGACTGGCTGACCGACCACGCTCAAGGCGTGGTGCGCTTCCAGGGCGGCCACAACGCCGGCCACACGTTGGTTATCGGCGGCGTGAAAACTGCGCTGCAACTGATCCCGTCGGGCATCATGCGCCCGGGCGTGGCCTGCTACATCGGTAACGGTGTGGTGGTGTCGGTGCCGGACGTGCTGCGCGAAATCGACAAGCTGGAAGCCGTGGGCGTCGAAGTCGCCTCGCGCCTGAAAGTGTCGGACGCAGCGCCTGTGATCCTGCCATACCACTCGGCACTCGACCTGGCCCGCGAAGCGGCCCGTGGCGAAGCCAAGATCGGCACCACCGGCAAGGGCATCGGCCCGGCCTACGAAGACAAAGTGGCGCGTCGCGCCATCCGTATCGCCGACCTGCTGAACGAAAACCGCCTGGCTGAAAAGCTGAAGGAAAACCTGGACTACCATAACTTCGTGCTGGAGAACTATCTCAAAGCGCCGAAGGTGGATTACCAGAAGACCCTGGACGACGCGCTGGCCTATGTGCCGCGCCTGCGTCCTATGGTGACCGACGTCTCGAGCGCGCTGTACAAAGCCCACAAGGCCGGCGCCAACCTGCTGTTCGAAGGCGCCCAGGGTTCGCTGCTGGACGTCGACCACGGCACCTATCCGTTCGTGACCTCGTCGAACTGCGTGGCCGGCAATGCCGCCGCCGGCGCCGGCGTCGGCCCGAACATGCTGCACTACATCATGGGCATCACCAAGGCCTACACCACCCGCGTGGGTTCCGGTCCGTTCCCTTCGGAACTGCCGACCGATGCCGGCGTAGGCCACCACCTGGCGCAAGTCGGCCACGAGTTCGGCACCGTGACGGGCCGCGCCCGCCGCTGCGGCTGGTTCGACGCCGCGCTGCTGCGCCGCTCGGTCCAGATCAACGGCGTGACCGGCATGTGCCTGACCAAGCTGGACGTGCTGGACGGCCTGGAATCGCTGAAGCTGTGCACCGGCTACACCATCGACGGCGAAGCGGTCGATATCTTCCCGTCGGGCGCCGAAGAAGCCGCCCGTTGCGTGCCGGTGTACGAAGAAATGCCGGGCTGGAAAGACAGCACCGTGGGCGCCAAGACCATGGAAGCCCTGCCGGTTGCCGCCCGCAACTACATCAAGCGTATCGAAGAACTGGTCGGCGTGCCGATCGACATGGTATCGACCGGTCCGGATCGTGAAGAAACGATCGTGCTGCGTCACCCGTTCGCGTAATAAGGAATTTTATGAGCAACCCACAATCCAACGAAAAACACCTCTGGGTATCCTGGGACGAGTACCATCGCTTGATCGAGCGCCTGGCGCTCAAGGTGCATGAATCGGGCTGGAAGTTCGACATGGTGCTGTGCCTGGCGCGCGGCGGCGTGCGTCCGGGCGACGTGTTCTCGCGCATCTTCGACGTGCCGCTGGCGATCCTGTCGACCAGCTCGTACCGCGAAGACAAGGGCACCACCCAGGGCGACCTGGACATCGCCAAGTACATGACGATGACCAAGGGCCCGCTGAGCGGCAAGATCCTGCTGGTCGACGACCTGGCCGATTCCGGCGTCACCCTGATCAAGGTCATGCAGCACCTGAAGGACAACTTCGACGGCGTGACCGAGGTGAAATCGGCGGTGATCTGGACCAAGGGCAGCTCGGCCTTCCGTCCGGACTACCAGATGGAAGAACTGCCGCACAACCCATGGATCCATCAGCCGTTCGAAGACTACGACGGCCTGCGCCCGCATCAATTGGCGGCCTGGATCAAAAAAGGTGAGGCGAACGCGTAAGGGTTGCTTAGCGTTTTTCCCCTATGAAAGCGGCCTGCGGGCCGCTTTTTTTATTTCCGTTTGTCCTGCACAACACATAGTTTCCTAATAGTAATATTCGTTGCAATATTTTCTTTTGTGATGCAATAAAACAAATTCTATTCGAACATCTGTGTTAAGATAGACTTAAGTTATCCAGGCGTACGGTCAAGCAGCACGACGCACCTTACAGTACACATTAAATATTCTTGGGAGTTCAAATGAAACTTAAAACCATCGCATCGTCGCTGCTGTTTGTTGTTGCCAGCGTTGCTGCCGGCGTCTCGTCGGCGGCGGTCCAGACCTTCAGCGCCAGCACCCCGATTTCCACCTCGGACGTCACCTACGACCTGATCCTGAACAAATTCGACACCTCGCTGGGTCAGCTGGACGCGATCACCTTCTGGATCGAGGGTTCCGCCACCACCACGCTGACGTTGACCAATAACAAGGCCAAGAAAACCCCGGACGTCAGCATCACCGCCGGCCTGGCGGCAACCCTGCCAGGCGTGGCCGGTTCGCTTTCGACCCCGTCGGCCACGACCGTGCACTTCAACCAGCAAATGGCGAAGAACGAAACCCAAACCGTTAGCGGCACCGCAGCGCTGTCGTCGAGCGTGCTGACCATTGATGCGGCTTACTTCTCGCTGTTCAAGGGCAATGCAACCGACACGCTGCTGTCGCCACTGAGCCTGAACGCTTTTTCGGTGGAAAACAACGTCACCAACATCGATATCCTGAAGCAGACCAGCGGCAGCGCCACCGCATACATTTCGTACAGCTACACCGCCGCACCAGTGCCTGAGCCGGAAACCTACGGCATGCTGCTGCTGGGCATGGGTGTGGTCGCCTTTGCCGCCAAACGCAAATCGCGTTCGGCACAAGCTTGAATCACCGACTCGACTCTTACTGCGGAATATAAAATGAAAAAATCTACTCAAATGCTGTTGGCCGGCGCCTCGGTGGCTTTCGCGTTGAATGCAAATGCGACCCCTATCGTCACCACCCACACCACTCCGACGCTCCAGAGCGTCACGGTGACTGACCTGGAAAGCTTCGATGACGGCGCCACCACGCTGGATCTGACCAAGTTCAACACCGCCCTGGGCGTGCTCAAATCGGTCAAGGTCGAACTGTTCACCGACTTTACCGGCACCATCAATGTGGAAAACCTCAGCACCACGTCGGCGCTGAAGTACACCCAGTGGGTTGGTTCGAGCGTAACGCTGACCGTGCTGCCAGGCAGCAGCCTGACCGCGGACAAGGCGGTCAGCCAGCTGATCGACCTGGGCAAATATGACGGCGTGCCCAACTATGCCGGCCTGTCGGGCGCCTCGGTGGGCTTCTCCGCCAACGGTTATCAGTCGGTTGTCTACACCGACAACGATATCCTGAGTGCGTTCTCGGGCGCCGGTGCGCTGGTGGCCGACGTGTCGGGTGCCACCTCCTCGTGGGGCACGCTGCCAAACGGCAATCAAAAGAACTCGATCCCGACTGAGATCGATACCTACGCCAAAGTCACCTACACCTACGAGGTAACGGCCGTGCCTGAGCCGGAAACCTACGCCATGCTGCTGGCCGGTCTGGGTCTGATGGGCGTGGTCGCCCGCCGCCGCAAATCGGCATAAGCCGAGTCTGGTGGTACACTCGAACGGGAGCTGAGGCTCCCGTTTTTCATTTGACCTTCGAGACTACATGACCCAGGACTTCTTCCAGACCTTCATCCTGCTGCTGCTGGTGACCGATCCGTTCGGCAACGTGCCGCTGTTCGCCAGCGTGCTCAACCCCGTGCCGCCGGCGCGTCGTCCGCGCATCGTCATCCGCGAGTGCGCGATCGCCTTCGTGCTGCTGCTGATCTTTATGTTCTTCGGCCGGCACTTCCTGAGCGCGCTGCACCTGTCGGAAGTGGCGCTGCGCATCGGCGGCGCCGTGATCCTGCTGCTGATCTCGATCCGCATGATCTTCCCGCATCCCGACGGTGTGCTGGGCCGTACCGACGGCGGCGAGCCCTTCATCGTGCCGCTGGCGATCCCGGCCCTGGCCGGCCCGTCGGCGCTGGCCACGGTGCTGCTGTTCTCGCGCGAAAGCACCGGCGAGGTGCTGGTGCACGTGGCGGCGCTGGCGGCGGTGGGCGTGGTGTGGCTGGCGGTGTTCCTCAGCGCCGAAAAGCTGCAGAAAGTGCTCGGCCCGCAGGTGATGACGGCCTTTGAGCGGCTGATGGGCCTGATCCTGACGGCGATGTCGGTGGAGATGCTGCTGGGCGGCATACGCGAGTTCGTAAAGTCGCTGTAAAAGAGCAGGGCAGGCGCTTGACGCCTGCCTTTTTTGCTTTTATAGTTAGATGAAGGTCTAATTAGATGGGTGTCTAATGAGTGCGGAAAACAGCGCCTTCAAAGCCATCGCCGATCCGGCGCGGCGCGAAATCCTGCGGCTGCTGCGCGGCGGCGAGATGACGGCCGGCGACCTGGCGCAGCGCTTCGACATGAGCAAGCCGACCATGTCGCACCACTTCGCGGTGCTGGCCGAAGCGGACTTGATCACGCGCCGGCGCGAAGGGCAAACCATCTGGTACGGCCTGAACACCACCGTGCTGCAAGACGTGCTGGCCTGGATGATGGATCTGGCCGGCGACGCCAACCAAGGGAGGAAGAAATGAAGCCACGCGCCTTATTGCTGTGCATCCTGATGATCCTGGCCATGACGGCCATCACCGCGTATTACTATCCGGCGTTGCCGGAATCGCTGCCGATCCACTGGAACGCCGCCGGCCAGGTCGACGGCTACGGCGCGCGCTGGCACCTGTGGCTGCTCGGCCCGGTCTGCATGAGCGCCTTGCTGCTGCTGGCGATCGTGCTGCCCTGGCTCTCGCCGAAACAGTTTGAGGTGCAGGCCTCCGGTGCGACCTACGGCTATCTGATGGCGCTGCCGATCGCGCTGATGGCGATCATCGAACTGGTGGTGCTGGGAACCGCGCTGGGCGTGCGGATCGAGATGGCGCTTGTGGTGCCGGCCCTGATCTTCATGATGCTGATCCTGATGGGCAACCCGATGGGCAAGGTGCGCCGCAACTTCTTCCTCGGCATCCGCACGCCGTGGACCCTGGCCAGCGAAAGCGTATGGCGCGCCACGCACCGGCTTGCGGGCAAGCTGATGGTCGGCACCGGCGTGCTGGGCCTGTGTGCGGTATGGCTGGGCGCGCCGCACTGGCTGCTGTTGGCGCTGATGCTGGCGTGGGCGCCGGTGGCGAGCGGCTACTCGCTGCTGCTGTACAAACGTCTTCCTCAATAATGGAGAAAAGTATGCGTATCAAGTTCCTGCTGTCTTTGATGATGTTGTCCGCCTCGGCGTTGGCCGCGCAGCGGCCGGTCTCGCTGGACGTCGGCGGCGGCACGGTGTACGGCACCGAGCTGACGCCGGACGGCGTCAGCGGCAAGGTGCCGGTGGTGCTGCTGCACTCCGGCTCCGGCCCGACCGACCGCGACGGCAACAGCACGCTGCTGCCGGGTCCCAACGACTCGCTGCGCATGGTGGCGGAGGGACTGGCGCGGCAGGGCATCGCCTCGGTGCGTTACGACAAGCGCGCCATCGGCTCCAGCGCGCTGCCGGTGTGGAAAGAGCAGGACCTGCGCCTGGACGACTACATCGGCGACGCCGCCGCCTGGCTGCGCAAGCTGCGCGCCGACGGACGTTTCTCGCGCGTGGTCATGGCTGGGCACAGCGAAGGCGCACAGATCGCCGCCGAAGCCTGTGCGCAGGGCGGGGCGGATGCCTGCGTGCTGATCGCCGGCGCGGGCCATCCGCTGGACGAAATCCTGCGCGAGCAATTGAAGGACAAGCTGCCGCCGGCGTTTATGGCGGAAAGCGAGCAGATACTGGTGGAGCTCAAGCAAGGCAAGACGGTCGACAAGGTATCGCCGCCGCTGATGGTGTTATATCGTCCGGACGTGCAGCCCTACCTGATCTCCACTTTCCGCCACGACCCGCGCGCGGCGATCGCGGCGCTCAAAATGCCGGTGCTGATCCTGCAGGGCACCTCGGACCTCCAGGTATCGCAAGACGAAGCGCAAGCGCTGTCGGCGGCCGCGCCGAAGGCGAAGCTGGTGATCGTGGAAGGCATGAACCACCTGCTGAAAATCGTCGGCGACGACCAGGCGCTCCAGCAGAAATCCTACGGCAGCCCGGACCTTCCGGTCGCCCCGCAACTGCTCGATGCCTTGAGCAGCTTCGTTCGTTAAAACCGGGGTCAGTTCTGCCAATCGGACACGAGCCCTGCCGTAGCGCACGCTACGGCAGGGCTCGTGTCCGATTGGCAGAACTGACCCCGGTTTTACGGTTTTAGGCGATGTTGTCGCCGCCTGGTGCGCCGAACAGCTGCTGCTTCAAATGATGCAGCTGGTCGCGTACCTGCGCCGCTTTTTCGAATTCCAGATTTTTCGCGTGATCGAGCATGGCTTTCTCCAGGCGCTTGATTTCCTTGCTGATCTGCTTCTCGCTCATCGATTCGTACTTGGCCGTTTCCTGCGCCACCTCCAGCACTTCCCTGGCCGACTTCTCGCTGTAGACGCCGTCGATCATGTCCTTGATGATCTTCTTCACGCCGCGCGGCACGATGCCGTTCGCTTCGTTGAAGGCGATCTGCTTGGCGCGTCGGCGTTCCGTCTCGCCGATGGCGCGCTCCATCGAGTCGGTCATGCGGTCCGCGTACAGCAGCGCCACACCGTTCAGGTTACGCGCCGCGCGGCCGATGGTCTGGATCAGCGAGCGCTCGGAGCGCAGGAAGCCTTCCTTGTCCGCGTCCAGGATCGCCACCAGCGATACCTCCGGCAAGTCCAAGCCCTCGCGCAGCAGGTTGATCCCGACTAGCACATCAAAGGTGCCGATACGCAGGTCGCGCAGCAGCTCCACGCGCTCCACGGTTTCGATATCGCTGTGCAGGTAGCGCACCTTGATGCCATGGTCGCTCAGGTATTCGGTCAACTGCTCGGACATGCGCTTGGTCAGCGTGGTCACCAGCACGCGCTCGTTCTTGGCTACGCGGTCGGTGATCTCGGACATCAGGTCGTCCACCTGCGACAGGGCCGGGCGCACGATCACCAGCGGGTCCACCAGGCCGGTCGGGCGCACCACCTGTTCCACCACCTGGTCGGCGTGGGTTTTTTCGTAGTCCGCCGGCGTGGCGGAGACGAAGATCGTCTGCCGCATCTTGTTCTCGAATTCCTCGAACTTCAACGGGCGGTTGTCCAGCGCCGACGGCAGGCGGAAGCCGTAGTCCACCAGGTTGGTCTTGCGCGAACGGTCGCCGTTGTACATGGCGCTGAGCTGGCCCACCAGCACGTGCGACTCGTCGAGGAACATCAGCGCGTCCTTCGGCAGGTAGTCCACCAGCGTCGGCGGCGGTTCGCCGGCCTTGGCGCCGCTCAGGTGGCGCGAGTAGTTTTCGATGCCCTTGGTGAAGCCGATTTCCGCCATCATCTCCAGGTCGAATCGGGTGCGTTGTTCGAGGCGCTGTTCTTCAATCAGCTTGTTCTCCTTGCGGAAGAACTCCAGCCGCTCGCGCAGTTCCAGCTTGATGGTCTCGATCGCGCGCAGCACGGTCGAACGCGGCGTGACGTAGTGCGAGCCTGGATAGACGGTGAAGCGCGGGATCTTTTGCTTCACGCGCCCGGTCAGCGGATCGAACAGCTGGATCGATTCCAGCTCGTCGCCGAACAGGTCGAGGCGCACCGCGAGGTCCGCATTCTCGGCCGGGAAGATGTCGAGCGTATCGCCGCGCACGCGGAAGGTGCCGCGCCCGAAGTCCACTTCGTTGCGCGTGTATTGCATCTGGATCAGGCGCGCGATGATGTCGCGCTGCGAGACGCGGTCCTTGGCACGCAAGGTCAGAATCATCTGGTGGTATTCGTTGGGGTTACCGATACCGTAGATGGCCGACACGGTCGCCACGATCACCACGTCGCGTCGCTCCATCAGCGACTTGGTGCACGACAGGCGCATCTGCTCGATGTGCTCATTGATGGACGAATCCTTTTCAATGAACAGGTCGCGCTGCGGCACGTAGGCTTCCGGTTGGTAGTAGTCGTAGTAGGAGACGAAGTATTCGACCGCGTTCTCCGGGAAGAATTCACGGAACTCCGAATACAGCTGCGCGGCCAGCGTTTTGTTCGGCGCGAACACGATGGCCGGACGGCCCTTGCGGGCGATCACGTTGGCCATGGTGTAGGTCTTGCCGGAACCGGTGACGCCCAGCAGCGTCTGGAAGAACAGGCCGTCGTCGATGCCTTCGCACAGCTGGTCGATCGCGGCCGGCTGGTCGCCGGCGGGCGGGAAGGGCTGGTGTAATTTGAACGGCGAATCCGGGAACGTCACCACGGTTGCGTTGGGAGTATCTGCTACAGGTAATTCAGCCATCTTGCTCAGACCTTTGTTAGAATAATGGCCTGCCAGCGGCCTGAAGTGGTTATTTTAAGGGCGCTGTCTATACATCTCTGCTGCGAACCGCTTCCAATCGAATCCAATCTTATCATGACGAATCCTAGCTTGTTCAGCGCCATCGACATGGCACCACGCGACCCTATCCTGGGTATTACCGAAGCCTTTAACGCCGACCAGAATCCTCAGAAGATTAATCTGGGTGTAGGCGTTTATTATGACGACAACGGTAAAGTGCCGCTGCTATCGTGCGTACAGAAAGCGGAAGAAATCCTGATCGCCACGCCGGCCCCGCGCACCTACCTGCCGATCGAAGGCCTGGCTGCCTACGACAAGGCGGTGCAAGAGCTGGTATTTGGCGCCGACAGCGCTGTTTTGCAAGAGAGGCGCGCAGTCACCGTGCAAGCCATCGGCGGCACCGGCGCACTGAAAATCGGCGCCGACTTCCTGAAGCGCTTTGCGCCGGATTCGGACGTCTACATCAGCGACCCAAGCTGGGAAAACCACCGCGCCCTGTTCGAGAGCGCCGGTTTCAAAGTCAACAACTACGCCTACTTCGATTCGGCCACTCACGGCGTGAATTTCGCCGGCATGATCGCCGACATCAAGGCCATGCCGCGCGGCGCCATCGTGCTGCTGCACGCTTGCTGCCACAACCCGACCGGCGCCGACCTGACCTCGGCCCAGTGGGATGAAGTGATCGCCGCCGTTACCGCCGGCGGCCTGGTGCCGTTCCTGGATATGGCCTACCAAGGCTTCGGCGCGGGCATCGACGAAGACGGCGCCGTGGTGCGTCGCTTCGCCGCAGCCGGCGGTCCGCTACTGGTGTCGAACTCGTTCTCGAAATCGTTCTCGCTGTACGGCGAGCGCGTGGGCGCGCTGAGCGTGGTGGCCGCCACCTCGGAAGAGGCGGCCCGCCTGATGTCGCAACTGAAGCGCGTGGTGCGCACCAACTACTCCAACCCGCCGGTACACGGCGGCAAGGTCGTGGCGACCGTGCTGACCACGCCTGAACTGCGCCAGATGTGGGAAGACGAACTGGCGGCGATGCGCGTGCGCATCAAGGCCATGCGCGAAGACTTCGTGGTCAAGCTGCAAGCCAAGGGCCATGATTTCGCCTTCGTGCGCGACCAGGTCGGCATGTTCTCGTACTCGGGCCTGAGCAAGGCGCAAGTGGAGCAACTGCGCGCGAAATCGATCTACGCCGTCGACACCGGCCGCATCTGCGTGGCCGCGTTGAACTCGCGCAATATCGATATCGTTATTGACGCCATCGCTGAAGTGCTCTAAACTCTTGTTTCTTCGCGTTGAGCTGTAAAGCTTGATACGAAAGGCAGCATGAAATACCGCAGTAAATCGCACCTTGCCGGTACGAAAGAAACAGTATAAAATGTTGCCTCTAATCCCTGATAGCTCAGTTGGTAGAGCGACGGACTGTTAATCCGCAGGTCCCTGGTTCGAGTCCAGGTCGGGGAGCCAGAATTGAAAAAAAGCCAGTGATCACTCACTGGCTTTTTTTATTTTCGTGGTCGATTGCAAAAAGCCGGCATGAAAAAAATTGCTCGCAACACTAGTAAAAAGCGAATTGGGCCGTTATAATTCTGGCCTCAATTCCCTGATAGCTCAGTTGGTAGAGCGACGGACTGTTAATCCGCAGGTCCCTGGTTCGAGTCCAGGTCGGGGAGCCAGAATACAGTAGCATGCCAAGAACCCAGCCCTAAACAGGTTGGGTTTTTTGTTTTTCGGCCGTAATATTCCACAAATGTTGCCTAAATAGGCCTAACATTGGTGCTTCCGCATCATGGAGAGTGCCGAGATGGGCCAGCAGCATATCGTTCCCGATGAGTTCTTGCGCAAGTGGCAGCAAACCACCAATGTAATGGCGGGCATCTTCGATGTGCCGGCCGGGTTGATCATGCGCGTTTGGCCGCAGCAGATCGAGGTGCTGGTCGCCAGTCACACGCCGGGCAATCCCTATGAGGAAGGCGAGAAAGCCAACCTGAACACCGGCTTGTACTGCGAAACGGTGATGGCCACGCGCTCCTTGCTTGAAGTGCCGCATGCACTTGAGGATGCGCACTGGGAAAGCAATCCCGACGTTGCGCTGGACATGATTTCCTATCTCGGGGTGCCGCTGGTGTGGCCGGATGACGAGGTGTTCGGCACCATCTGCGTGCTCGATAGCAAAAAGCGCGAGTACCAGCAGCGCTATGTCGAGTTGCTATGGGAAATCAAGCGTTCCATCGAGGCGGACTTCAGGATCATCGAACAGCAGCAGAAGCTGATCGTCAGCAATGCCAGCCTGTCCAGCGCCAACCAGGCGCTGTCGCAAAGCAATGCGGAGCTGAGGGCCGCGCTCGACCAAGTCAACGCGATGCAGGGCGAATTGCTGCGTGCCGAGAAGATGTCGGCGCTGGGCAATCTGGTGGCGGGCGTGGCGCATGAGCTCAACACCCCGATCGGCAACGGCCTGATGGCGGCCAGCACGCTCAAAGGCAACGCCGAGAGCATCGCCAAGGAGCTGGAAGCCGGCGTGACACGCAAGCGCATGCTCGATTTTATCGACGGCATAGCGCAGGGCGCCGATATCCTGCTGCATTGCCTGGGACGGGCGGCCGAGTTGGTGGACAGCTTCAAGCAGGTGGCGGTGGACCAGTCCAGCACCCGCCGGCGGCAATTCGATTTGAAGCAGACCTTCGGCGACGCGCTGGCGACGCTGGGCAATGTGATACGCAAGAGCGGACATCAGGTGCATTGCGATGTGCCGGATGGGATCGTTCTGGATAGCTATCCGGGGCCACTGGAGCAAGCGCTGCTGAATCTGGTCAACAATGGGCTGGTGCATGCCTTCCCGGACGGATGGCAGGGGCAGATCCGCATCACGGCGCGGCTGCAGGGGGATGACTGGGTGGAGGTGCGTGTCAGCGATGATGGTGTCGGCATTCCGCCGGCCAACCTGGCGCGTGTCTTCGATCCATTCTTCACTACGCGGCTGGGGCAGGGCGGCAGCGGCTTGGGATTGCACGTTGTGTACAACCAGGTCACCACCGCCTTGCACGGCAGCGTGCGGGTCGACAGCGAGCCGGGGCAGGGCGCATGTTTCACCCTGCGCCTGCCGCGCGTGGCGCCGCCCGCTCCGGACCTGCCGCCGGCCTGATCTTCTTACTTGCCGTATGGATCGATGGTCTTGATGCCGCCGTTTTCGTCGTAGAACAATTCCGTCACCTTCACCGAGCGCAGGTGGGTGATGCCTTGCGACAGGCTGCTGTCGTGGTAGTACAGGAACCAGCGGCCTTCGAATTCCACGATCGAGTGGTGGGTGGTCCAGCCGATCACCGGCGTCAGGATCTGGCCCTGATAGGTGAACGGGCCGTAGGGATTGTCGCCCACCGCGTAGCACAGGAAGTGGGTGTCGCCGGTCGAGTAGGAGAAGTAGTACTTGCCCTGGTACTTGTGCATCCACGGGCCTTCGAAGTAGCGGCGGTCGTGGTCGCCGGCCAGCAGCGGCTGGCCGTTTTCGTCCAGGATCACCACTTCGCGCGGCGTCTCGGCAAAACCTTTCATGTCTGCCGTCAGGCGCGCGACGCGCGCGCCCAGCGCCGGCTGGTCGTCGGCCGGCTCTTCATTGCCGGCGGCGTAGGTGTTGTCGCGGTACTTCTGCAACTGGCCGCCCCAGATGCCGCCGAAGTACATATAGTGCTCACCCTGGTCTTCAAACACCGCAGGATCGATCGAATAGCTGCCCTCGATGGCGGTCGGCTCCGGCGTGAACGGGCCTTGCGGCTGCTCGCCCACGGCCACGCCGATCTGGAAGATGCCGTCCGCGCGCTTGGCCGGGAAATACAGGTAGTACTTGCCGTCCTTGACGGCGGCGTCCGGCGCCCACATCTGGCGCTCGGCCCAAGGCACGTCCTTGATGTGCAGGGCGACGCCGTGGTCGGTGGTGGCGCCGTCCGGGTTGTCCATCGACAGCACGTGGTAATCCTCCATGCCGAAGTGGTCGCCGTTGTCGTTGAAGGGGATGCCCGCTTCAATGTCGTGCGATGGATAGATGTAGAGCTTGCCGTTGAACACGTGGGCCGACGGATCGGCCGTGTAGATATGCGAAACCAGCGGCTGCGAGATGGCGCGCAGCAGGGCTTGTTGTTCGGC
Organism: Duganella paludis; assembly: GCF_054461335.1. Taxonomy (NCBI): domain Bacteria; kingdom Pseudomonadati; phylum Pseudomonadota; class Betaproteobacteria; order Burkholderiales; family Oxalobacteraceae; genus Duganella; species Duganella paludis. The sequence continues at coordinate 990,819 of NZ_CM136922.1, read as the reverse complement.
TGGCGTCAGTTGTTCGGACATGATGTGGCCTTATGCGGTGGGTTGAGCGCGGCGTGCGTGCAGATCCAGTTCGATCGTGCGTTCGGCCGTTTTGTTGATTTCGTAGAAGTACAGCAGGCCCACGCCGACCAGGAACGGCAGCGAGGCGTACAGACTGATCGAGACGCGGATGCCGTCCGCCACCGTTTGCGGCTGCACGGTCTGGGCGCCATCGTAGCCATAGCCCGCCAGCAGCGCGGCAACCATGGCGCCGCCGATGCTGAGGCCGGCCTTGAGGCCGAAGATCATGGCCGAGAACAGCAGCGCGGTGGCGCGGCGGTTGTTTTTCCATTCCGAGTAGTCGGCGACGTCGGCGATCATGGCCCACAGCAGCGGGATGGTGATGCCGTAGAAGAAGCCGTGCAGGATTTGCGCGCCGAACACCAGGCCGATCGACGACGGCGAGAACATGTAGAACACCAGCATGAACAGGGTGGACACCAGCAGCGCCGCGCCATACACGTCGCGCTTGCCGAAGCGGTCGGCCAGCGACTTGGAGAAACCGATGCCGATGATCATGCAGATGATGCCGGCGCCGTTGAACAGGCTGAAGGCCGAGGTGGCGGGATCTTCCGGCCACTGGAACTTGGTCAGGCCGACGCTGTTGAGCGCGGCGTTCAGGTGCTCGATAAAGCCGATGAAGCCGATGTCCTTGAGGAACACGGCCAGCGCCGCTTCGCTCAGGTAGTTCTTGAAATAGTAGATGTACAGGCCGCCCTTGAGGGCCAGCGTGATGAACACCATGATGGTCAGCAGCAGCATCACCACCCACGGCTTGTTGCGCATCAGGTCGAGCAAGTCCTGGCCGATGCTGGAGCGCTGCTCGGCGGTCGGCACGATGCGTTCGCGCGTGGTGGCGAAGGCGATCAGGAAGCAGATGGTGCCGGCGAAGGCGAACAGCATCATGGTGTTGCGGAAGCCGACCACCTTGTCGCCGCCGCCGAGAATCAGCACCAGCGGCAGCAGCAGCACCTGGATGATCAGCTGGGCCACCATCACGGCGACGAAGCGGTAGGCCGACAGGCTGTTACGTTCCTGCATGCTGCCGGTGAGCACGCCGCTCAGTGCCGAGTAGGGCAGGTTGTTGGCCGAGTAGATCAGCAGCAGCGCCAGGTAGGTCAGGGTGGCGTAGATGATCTTGCCGTTGTCGCCCAGGTCCGGCGTGCTGAAGGCCAGGATGGCGATCAGGCCGAACGGGACGGCGGTCCACAGCAGCCACGGGCGGAACTTGCCCCAGCGGGTGGCGGTGCGGTCGGCGATCAGGCCCATGATGGGGTTGAAGCAGGCGCCCGTCAGGCCGCCGATGAAGATGATGGTGGCGGCGGCGTTGGCCGGAATCTTGTAGACGTCGGTGTAGAAAAAGGCGATGAAGGTGAGCAGGGTCTGGAAGATCAGATTGGCGGCGAGGTCGCCCAGGCTGTAGCCGATCTTTTCCAGACGGGGAAGCTTGCCCGTGGCGTTGGGTAGGGTTTGGTTCATCATGTCTCCGGCCTCTTTCGATGGTATTACCATCAAATTTTTTATTAAATGGATAGCGCAATCATTTGATTGTCACGTTTCCAGCCGGGGGCGTCAAGCGACATATCTTCAGCGGCGGCGTTTGGAATTCCCTGGCCTGACGCACGGATGCGCATTTTGCACCGAAATCTCACACAAATCCTCAAATCCTATGGACGGGAATCTTGCCACTCGGTATTCTGAACCATATTTCTTGGACAAGAATTTTGACCGGGGAAACAGGCTTTCATCTTTAGAAATCGAGTAGAGGTAGGAATTATGAGCGGCGAAAACGAAGCAGTTGTCTACGGCACCGAAGATTTGTTGGTGAGTCTGTGCAACTCGGTCACCCGGGTGTTGAACGTGGCAACGCAAAGCAAGGTGCATTATTCGGGCATGGTCCAGCGTATCACCAAGATCGGCCTGAAGCCCGACATCGGCTGCTTCGTGCTGTTCGATGGCGGCTTTACCGGCCTGGTGGTGCTGAACTTCGCCGCCGAGACGGCAATGGAGATCTACGAGCGCTACATGCTGCACATGGGCATGCCGAAGTCGGAACTGGCCAGCTCGCACACCTCGGACGAAGTGTCCAACATCCTCGGTGAACTGATGAACCAGATCGTCGGCGACTTCACCGGCAAGATCCGCCGCGAGTTGCAAACCAACATCACCCAGAACCAGCCGAAGATGCTGGTGCTGAACAAGCAGATCGTGCTGAGCGTCGATACGCCGCTGGACCGCCCGGAAATGCGCCGCGTCAGCTTCTACACCGAAACCAGCAATGTGTTCTACCTGGAACTGGCCATCGACCGCACCGAGTTCATCCGCCTGCATGACTTCGACGCCAGCGAAATCGACGATCCGGACGCCTTGCTCGACCAGCAACGCGACGCCCACCGCTCCGGTGGCGGCGGCTCGTCCAGCGTCTCGTCCGACGACAGCGACGCCGACGAACTGCTGAAATCGCTGGGCATGTAAGGCCCGCGCGCTTCCTCCCCACACGGCCAGCCTCGCGCTGGCCGTGCTGCATTTGTGGCAATTTTCCTACAATTGCCAACTCCCCCTTGGGCCCGATGCCGTCCCGACAAGCTTGCCTTCACCATGGCCGGGCGGGGAGGGGCGACGCGCCTAAGCCACTGATTATTCAGTTCTTACATAGGCTTAACCGAATTTCCAACCGTTAATGTAGTTTGGCTTATATTCAGCTTGCAATACATGGTATCAATCAATGAGAATATCGCCTTTCAAAAAAGTCAGTGCAATATTGCTAGCTACCGCGTGCGCCAACCGGCCGCCACGCGCTACCACGGTCACGACAGATGAGCGGGTGGTGACAATAAAAGAGAAAGCAGGAGACAACTGTTTTTAACTCTTTGCACTACATTTAAATCGGGAAATTGAATGATCAAACTGTCGAAGATGCACAAGCGCCTGCTGGCGCTGAGCGCCGTTATGCCTATCGGTACCGCCCTGGCACAAACCGCCACTGAACCGCAGCTGGAAACCGTGACCGTGACCGCCCAGCGCCGCGCGGAAAACATCAAGGATGTGCCGGTCTCCGTGACCATGCTCAACAATGAGAAACTGGACGTGCTGCTGTCCGGCGGCCAGGACATCCGCTTCCTGGCGGGCAAAGTGCCTTCGCTGAACGTGGAATCGTCGAACGGCCGTACCTTCCCGCGCTTCTACATCCGCGGCTACGGCAACACCGACTTCTCGACCTTCGCTTCGCAGCCCGTGTCGCTGATCTATGACGACGTAGTGCAAGAAAACGGCATCCTGAAAGGCTTCCCGGTCTTCGACGTGGCCGGCGTGGAAGTACTGCGCGGCCCGCAAGGCACCCTGTTCGGCCGCAACACCCCGGCCGGCGTGGTCAAGTTTGAATCGGTCAAGCCGAGCCTGGAAAAAATCGAAGGCTACTACAGCCTGTCGTGGGCCAGCCACAACACCACCAACCTCGAAGCCGCCGTCAACGTGCCGCTGTCGAGCGAGTGGGCGATGCGCGTGGCGACCCTGCGCCAGCACCGCGACGACTTCGTCGACAACACCTTCACCAAGCAGACCAATGCGCTGGAAGGCTACAACGAACACGCCGAGCGCGTGCAGTTCCTGTACAAGCCAAGCACCACCTTCAACGCGCTGTTCAACGTGCACGCGCGCTCGACCGACGGCAGCGCGCGCCTGTTCCGCGCCAACGCCATCAAGAAGGGCACCAACGACCTGGCTGACGGCTACGACTTCACCAAGATCAACACCAACGGCCTGAACTTCCAGAACATGCGCACCAACGGCGCCGGCGCGCGCCTGACCTGGGACCTGGGCTCGGTCAAGCTGTTCTCGATCACCGGCTACGAAGCCATCGATAACTACTACACCCGTGGCGACATCGACGGCGGCACGCCGACCGGTCCGGGCTTCATTCCCTTCCAGGTGCAAACCGCAGGCAGCGTTCCCGAGCTGAAGCAGTACAGCCAGGAATTCCGCGTTGAATCGAAGAACGCAGGTCCGCTGAACTGGCAGGCCGGCGTGTACTACTTCAAGGAAAGCGGCGACGGCGCCAGCGACAACTTCGACAGCACCACCCAGCTGCAGACCTCGCACCTGATGAGCCACCAGAACAACACCGCCTACGCGGCCTTCGGTTCGGTGACCTATGACGTGTCGAGCGACTTCACCGTGCGCGGCGGCGTGCGTTACACCCACGACGAAAAAGACTTCCGCACCGTCGAATCGTGGAACGTGACCCAGATCGGTCCGAAGTCGGTGGACGTGAGCAAGAACAAGGCGAACTGGGACCTGAGCGGCACCTACAAGATCAACAAGGACGTCAGCGCCTACGGCCGCGTAGCGACCGGCTTCCGCGCACCGTCGATCGCCGCAGCGTCGGCATCGGTACCGATCACCGTGGCCGATGCGGAAACCATCACCTCGTTCGAAGCCGGCGTCAAGGCCGACCTGTTCAACCGCCGCGCCCGCGCGTCGCTGAGCGTGTTCAACTACGACGTCAAGAACCAGCAGCTGACCGTGGTCGGCGGTAACTCCAACGTCACCAAGCTGATCAACGCTGCCAAGACCGCCGGTCGCGGCCTGGAAGGCGAGATCGAAGGTTTCGTGACCCCGGACTTCAAGGTCAGCCTGAGCGGTTCGTACAACTTCACCGAGATCAAGGATCCGAGCCTGTACGTGGCGAAATGCGCGCAGTGCACGATCACCGATCCGATCGGCGCCAACGGTCTGGTCTCGATCAACGGCAACCCGCTGCCGCAGGCTGCCAAGTACATCGTCAACGCCACCGCGCGCTACAACTGGCCGCTGGCCGATGGCAACCTGTTCGTGCTGACCGACTGGTCGTACCGCAGCAAGATCAACTTCTTCCTGTACGAGTCGAAGGAATTCACCGGCAAGAACCTGGTGGAAGGTGGTCTGCGCGTGGGTTACAACTGGGATGGCGGCAAGTACGAAGTGGCCGGCTTTGCACGTAACATCACCAACACCGAGCGTCTCATCGGTGGCATTGACTTCAACAACCTGACCGGCTTCGTCAACGAGCCGCGCCAGTTTGGCGTGCAATTCCGCGGCGGTTTCTAAAAAAATCGTCATTCAGCCTAGACAGCTGAAAACGGGCCGTATATAGTACGGCCTCTTTTCCCTGATAGCTCAGTTGGTAGAGCGACGGACTGTTAATCCGCAGGTCCCTGGTTCGAGTCCAGGTCGGGGAGCCAGAATACAGTAGCATGCCAAGAACCCAGCCCTAACCCGGCTGGGTTTTTGCGTTTTAGGACCCCGTTTATTTGTGCATGGTGGTCCGAGGTGACATTTTGTAGCATAGTGTAATGAATTGTTTTAGAAACAATCTGACACATTTTGCAAGTGTTCAAATGCTAATATCAATTAATGAATTATTTTTATTACCCGTGTGAGCTCATATGCTAGTCAAAAAAATATCAGTTGTAGCTTTTTGTGTGGCGGGAGGATTGTCATTTGAAAATGCTGTGGCTGATGAGCAGCGCAATGATATCTCTATGTTGATTCCTGATGCCTCTGAAGTGGCAAGTACCACTATTGTTATTACTCCACCTGGATTGATGACAAGAGCCCCTCTGACAGAAAATAAGTTATTGGAATTTGGATGTAATTATACTGAGAATGAAAAAAGAATTAGTGCAGTAATTAGTATTGTAAAAAACAATATAAAATATGATGAAAAAAAAGTAGGAAAATTCTATTTGCGTAATATCATCTATTTTAATTTAAAGAGCGGATTTAAAATAAGATATGTTTTCAGCGATGTGGTAAATAAAAATGAGGAAATCTATGGCGTAGCCAATGATGGGAGCAGAGGTAGCAACATGCCATTTTTAGCTCAAGGTGGTTTGTTAGTAGGTCTTAGGGAATGGATCTTAGATGATTCGGTTGAGAAAAAATCCGCCAAATGGTGTGTGGAACATAAATAACTAATTTCTAGAGAGAAAAATGACTGTTACGTTCAATGGTGGTGCCGGAGCAAGTGTATTCCAACAGCAGCTTTACTCAGAGGCAATGCTTTATCTATCGAAGTATGATGGCATGGGGCAAGTTCTCAATGCACTTGTTACTACAGATTTGAATATTAATTTCGTCTACAATGGGAATGATAGCTATAATCCGGGTACAAATACTATCTCTTGGGATCCTACGTCGGCATTAAATGTGGTCCAGGCGAACGGACAAGTAGGCGCACAGTCTGCCGCATTAGGTCTGTTTCATGAAATAAGTCATTGGCTTTATGCACATACTGGCAATCCATTATATGCGGAATTTTCTGCAACAAACTTTGAAACACAAGCAGCCATTTCTTTAGGTGAAGTCATTAGGCCTTCCTATAGCGCTGTATATGCATTTAATCCCTACGTTGTAATTAACAATCCCACAGCGCATTCTGGCGGAGGATACTGGCAAGCAATTGACGTTAACGGCAACCCTATTGTAGGAAGCCCGTACACTTCGAATAGCACTATTGTTTCAATTGCAGGCGGACCCACCGGAGCGCCTGGATCCACTACTGGTGGAGGTACTGGCAGCGGTGCGGGTGGTGGTGGCGAACATGGTGGCACTCCCGGAGGAGGGACAGGAACCACAGTCGGTACTGGACTGGGTGATACTTCTGGTGGTGGGGGCTCTGGCGGGGGACATTGGCAGTATCCTGTGCAGCTCGAATCCGTACATATCGGACCATATGACACAGCGGTCGTACAGTATGAACAGCCTGTTGTCATAGTCGGAGCGGCAGAACTTAGTCACATTTAAAAAATTAGTACATTTCTTGCGAGGGCCATTTAGCCCTTTTTGTTCGGTAATGGCAATTCTAACCAACGAGGCTCTGACGCCTAATCACGGCGGTGATGAATGATCGGGTCTTGCCTAAATAAGACGTTTCGAAGTTGACGCAATTCGCTAAAGGGAGTTACTTCAGATGAGCTTGTCATTCCATATCGATTTCAACGGACAATGCGAGGAGGCGTTCCGCTTCTACGCGGAACATCTCGGTGGACGAATCGGGACCATGTTGAAGGTGAAGGACTCGCCGATTCCTGCGAAGTCTGAATCGCACAGTGAGAAAATTGTTCATGCAAACATCTGCATCGACGGTGTCGAGCTGGCTGGTGCTGATGTCGATGCCGACAGGTATGCGAAGCCGGCAGGGTTCTATGTCCTGATGGGCGTTGATTCGGCGGACAAGGTCAGCTTGTTCTTCAACGCGCTGCAAACCGCCGGGCAGGTAGTGCTCGCGCCGCAGAAAACCTTTTGGTCGCCGTGCTACGCGATTGTGACGGATCGCTTCGGCGTTCCCTGGAAGATCAATTGCGGCACTTGACAGCTATTTTTGCGAATAGAACGGAAACCTCAGCTGCTTCAAGAAACCATCCGGCACGTAGTCGCCTTGCACGCCATACTTTTCTGGAAAACCTTTTTGGTCCTTGATGGCAGTACCGAACAGGTGGTCCAGGAAAGCATAGTGCGCCGCGTAGTTGCGGTCGATTGCGATGTCGTCCGAGGAGTGATGCCAATGATGGAAGTCCGGCGTGACGATCAAATACCGCAACGGCCCCCACGGCAGATGGACATTGGCGTGGTTGAACACCGCCGGGAATCCGACAATGATGATGTAGACGTCCATCACGCTTTTATCAAAGCCCAGCACGTACAGTCCTCCCAGCACGCCCACGCGAGTAAAGATCAGCTCGAGCATGTGCTGGCGCGAACCGGCCAGCCAGTCCATGGTCTTGGCTGAATGATGTACTACATGAAACCGCCACAGGAACGGTACCTCGTGATAACTGCGATGGAACCAATATTGCACCAGATCCGCGACCAGTATGCACAGCAGAAGCTGCGGCAGGAATGGAATGGCCTGCACCGCATCGTGCACACTCTCGTTGAGCATCCAGCGGAACAGGCGGTGGATAACGAAGTTCACCGTCAGCAGCGCCAAGCCTACTATGAAGTGGTTGACTGCGAAATGCACCATGTCCGTCTGCCATTCTTTTCGGAACATGAGCTGGCCTTTGTAGAGTGGGAAGATCTTTTCCAGGGCGGCGAAAATGATGGTGGAGCCAAGCAGGTCGAGGATGAACCAGTCCAAGCCTATGTAGGGTGTATGGTCGGGAAAGTCGGCGACGGGCACGTGGGAGCCACCGGCTGCCACGCTGACCAACACCAGCGCGCCGGCGACCGCGTTGAGGCGAATCTTGCGCTTGAATAGCACATTAAGCAGGCTAATTGAACCGGACAACACCAGCGCAGCAAATAGGACGTGACGTATCACGTCCGGCGAGTAGGCGCGTCGCAGTTCTGGTGTGGGCAGATATTGCGGGTAGTGGAAGGCGGCCACGCCCAGCAACGACAATATCGCCAGTGTTAGCGCCAGTACGCCGCTGGCCAGTCCCGATCCTTTTGGTAGCGGCCCACTTTGTTTGAATAGTTCCCCGGTTTCGTGAATCGCACCGCTGACTTCATCAATGACTTTGTTTTTCATCAAACTCCTCCAGGCGTTGCTAATTTGCAATTCTGGAAATGATAACCTAAGTCACGGCTGAGTATAAGGAGACTATGGTGACGCTTGATTTTTCTCAAGTGGTCTTACGACGCTGGCTAGCGGAAAGCTGGCGTCATTGCATGCTATCCTTCCAGAATCGCATTGTCCCCGGCTTGGGAGGCTCACGTTGCCATTTTCCGCGTCGCGCTTGCTGTTGTTGTGCACGGCCTGTTCCGCGCTGAGCATGCCTGCCTTCGGCATGACGTTGTGCGTGAGCGACCGGCCGGCCGCGCCGCTGATGTTTCCCGATCACGACGGCCAAGCCCAATACCTCGCCCGCGCCGGCGCACGCGCGGCCGGTGTCGAGCCGTCGTTCGTGGTGCTGCCGTGGCGGCGCTGTATCGAGGCGGTGCGCGCGGGACAAGTGGATGGGGTGCTGGGCGCGCAGGCGTTCAACGCCTATAAGGAGTTCATGCGCTTCCCGCTGAAGAATGGCTTGCCGGACAGGAGCTTTTCCGTGGGCATAGACACCTGGGTCTTCGTCACGCGCGCCGATCAGCCATTGCGCTGGGACGGCAGGACGCTGGCGGGCCTGAATACGCCGGTATCCTATCCGAGCGGCGTCAATGTGGTGCGGCTGATGCTGGATGAACTCGGCATTCGCAATTCCGACACCGCCAAGACGGCGCTGCAGTTGATGCACATGCTCAAAGCCAGCCGCTTTCAGGCAGTGGTGATCCGCGAGTCGGACGCCCAGGGTTTCCTGGCGCAGAACGAGTTCATATCGCTGCGCATCGTGGCGCCGGCGTTTTTACTCAGCGATGCCTATCTGGTGTTCAGCAATCAATACGCGGACAGCCATCCCGCAGTGGTCAGGGCGACCTGGGAGGCGATCCGCCGCATTCGCTCCAGCCGCGAGTGGACCGAGCTGGCGCCGACGCTGGCGCGATAGTTCAATCTGATACAAGGGGAGACCGCCATGTCGCATGGTTTTTTCTCGGGCAACCCGAAGACCGAGTGGCTGATCAACGCGGCCGGCAAGGACCGGGACATGCTGTTGCTGGAAGACTTCTGGTTCAAGGACCCCGGCGGCAAGCTGTGGTCTGCGCCAGCCGGTTCCATCGTCAACGGCGCCAGCATTCCGGAGTTTTTGTGGTCGACCGTCGGCAGTCCCTACACCGACGATTATCGACGCGCATCCATCGTGCATGACGTCGCGTGCGATGATCCGAGCGTGATCCGGCATGACGCCGACCGCATGTTCTACTATGCCTGCCTTGCCGGAGGCTGCAGCCTGAAACAGGCGCGTCTGCTGTACGCCGGCGTGCGGCTCGGCGCCTGGTCCGTCCAGGTGTTTCCGACGACGCTGCAACTGCGGGAGGGCATGATGCGGCGCGCGGAAGTTGCCAGTCCGGTGGCCGAGGAGATATTCTTGCGCAGCAAGTTGTCGGCCATTGCGCAAGACTTCCAGCAACTCGACGATGATGAAGACGATGTGCGCGCACTCGATGCGGTGATCGCGCAGCATATCAATATCTGAACGCCCCGGATGCGCGCCGGCACCCGAGGCTGTTGCGGACTAGGCCGAGCGTTTGCGGCGGGCGGCAACGCCCAACAGGACCAGGCCGGCGCCCAGCATGGCGTAGGTGCTGGGCTCAGGCACCGGCCCCATCAACAGAGTGACTTCGTTTTGATAGAGGCGAACCTCGTCGGACGTGAGCGCCATGGTTTCGCCGAGGAAGCCGTTGACGATGATCTGGTCGTTGTAGGTTTGCAGGATGCCGGAGTAGGAGCCCAGCGTGGCCAGGCTCGTCGCGCCGTCGAGCTCGCGCGAGAAGATGCCGTAGGTCGGATTGGTCAGCACTTGCGTGGCGCTGCTCAGGCCGGCGGACAGGGCTGCCGAGGTGATCTGCAAACCATACTCGTTGGCGCCGCCTTGGGTGACGCCCACGGTGGCGTCGTCGATGCTCTGCCAGTTACCGTAAATGAGTTTACCGCCGCCGCTCAGGTAGCCGCTCAGGTTCAGTGTGTGATACTCGTTGTCCAACTGAACCACCACGAGGTCATAGCCGCCGCCGATGGCCGCGTTGAAGGCGTTGTCGTCGGTCACGCTGGTGACGTTGACGCCCAAGCCTGCCAGCGCCGTCCCCCATACGTCATTGGCGTAGATGAAATCGTCGAACAGCAGCACATTGGCGGCGCTGGCGCCCGATGCCATGGCCACGCTTGCGAAGCTTGCGAGCAGGATTTTCCGTGTGAATTCGCCCAGTTTCATAGCCGCATCCCCTTTTTTTTGGTATGATTATGGAAACAAAAATAATGATAAAGTAACTTTCTTCCCAGGTACATCAGAATTGTGTTCCTTGTGACGTAAAAGGGACTTTTCAGGGCGGCTGGAGAAATATAGATTTTGGGGCTGGGCAAACGGAAGAGTGGCGGCTATAATGTTGGCCTCAATTCCCTGATAGCTCAGTTGGTAGAGCGACGGACTGTTAATCCGCAGGTCCCTGGTTCGAGTCCAGGTCGGGGAGCCAGAATTTGTAGTATTTCAAAAACCCAGCCCTCATCCGGCTGGGTTTTTGCGTTTTAGGCCTTACAGGCGTTTTACCTGCAGGGTTTGATCTGGCGTTTGAATGTTGAACAGGCGGTCGATGTTGGGATGTTTCCCCGGGTTGGCGCGGGCATCCTGTGTGTGTTCGGCATAAATCGTCAGGCCTGCCTGCGCTGCTTCGGGCGTAATCGCGCCGAGCTTTTCGGCCAGCCAGCAATAAACCCGGAGCGATCCTGCTTGGCCTGGTTTATTTTCAATCTTTGCCACGGAAGCGCCTGACTGGTCGATCAGTTCGATTGCCGCAACCGTATCCATCAAGGGAATCAGGGCGAGGTTGTCGGAAAATTTATCGCTGAAGTTTGTTAGTTGCATAGCTACTCTTACAAATGAAAGAAAAAAAGATTACTGAACGCTGATGAGTTCCACGTCGAACACCAGCGCCGCGTTGCCTGGAATGCTGGCGCCGCTACCGCTGGTGCCGTAGCCGAGCACGCTAGGAATGAGCAGGGTGCGCTTCCCGCCGATCTTCATGCCGGCCATGCCCTGGTCCCAGCCCTGGATCACATACCCGGCGCCCAGTTGGAAACTGAAACTGCCGCGCCCGGCCGAGGTGTCGAACTGCTTGCCCTTGAAGTCGGGCTTGGATGGATCGTACAGCCAGCCGGTGTAGTTGACCGTCAGCTTCTGTCCTGCCACGGTCGGGTTGCCGCTGCCGGCCAGGGTGTCGATCATCGTCAGCTTGGCCGGCTGGGCCGAGTCCGGCGTGGCGGTGTAGACCAGGTGGATGCCGTTGGAGTACAGCTCGTCCGCGCTCAGCAGGACGAGCGTGCCGTCGGCGCCGATGCGGTAGCTGAGCGAGCGGTTGAACGTGGCCTGGCCGCTGGTGCTGGTATGCGCCGCGCTCAGCTTGAGGATGGCGCTGCCACTGGCATTGCCGTCCGCCGTGACCGTATAGCTCAGCACGCGCTGACCGGTGCTGACGGCCTTGGTGGCGTCGGCGTAAAGCTGCTGGGTTGCATACACGCCGCCATCGCCGATCTTGGCTACTGGCGGCAGGCTGCGCTGGGCGCCGCTGCTGACGCCGTAATAATTGCCGGCTTGGCTGCTGCCGAGCAGGGCGTCGCTGCTGTCGAAATAGTCGTTGAGGGTCAACGCCAGTCGCGCCGGCGAGCAGGTGGTCAGGCCGAGGCTGACATTGGTCGTGGCCGGCAGCGCGCTGCCGCCTTCGAACGTGCCGCTGGTCGCGGCCAATGTGGTAAACGAGGCGTAACCGGTGCAGTTGCCCGAAAATGTCAGGTAATCGGTGGCCGGGGTGATGATGCGCTGATGATAGGCCGAGCGCAGCGGGAAGGTCTGCCCGAGGCCGGGGTAGCTGACGCCATATTCCAGGTAGCTGATGCCGTTCTGCACGGCGCCGGCGGTGCCGCCCTTGTTCTCGGCGCTCTCGCTGAAGCCGGTCAGCACGCCGGCGAAGGTGGCGCTCCTGGTGTCGAGGATGTTGACCCAGTAATCGATGCCAGGCTGGTCGCCAGCCCGGTTCAGCACGTTCTGATAGTACTGGTTGATCACGGCGGTATTGGTGGTGGCGTTGACGTACAGCGTGCGGAATTCGTCCGAGTCGACAAAGCCCTGGGCCGCCGAGCCGAGGTCGGCGCCCTGGTCGAGCACGCCGATCCAATAGCCGAGGCCGGCCACGTCCGGCGTGCGCGCGAAGGCGGCGCGGTACAGGCGGTAGGTCTGGCCCGGAATGCCGTCGATGTCAAACGACAGCGACGTGTCGCTGAAGCGCAAGCGTGCCGTTGCCGCCACCGTGCGTGGCGCCTCGCTGCCGGTCAAGTCCGTTACCAGGTAGCCTTCGGCGCTCGGCGCGATGCTGTAGTTGCCGCGCAAGCCATTGAAGACGATAGGCGCCGCCGCGCTGGTTTGTACCACGCTGCCCCCCATGCGCATGCGCTGGGGGGCAGCGGTGGACTGGCTCGCCGTGTCCCCGCCGCAGCCGGCGATGGTGAAGGCGATGATCAAACTGGCGCAAAGTAGGCGGGCACGCATCGTTGGTTCTTTCCGGAGGCGGTAAATCCGGTAGTGTAACTTATGAAGCTTTCTCTTTACGCAATCTTTGTTTTGTGATCTAGTGGGGTGTTGCAAAAATGGAATTCATTTTTAATAAAAACCACTTGGGGCTCATTCATGAAACAGTTGTTGCGATCCACGCTGGCCGCTGCTGCGGCGTTGTTATTTGCCGGGGCGGCCAACGCCTATATTATTGACTTTGAAAACGTGGACGCGAGCAACGTTCCGTTCGCTCCGCTGTTGCTGGGCGGCGACTACGTGACCCAAGGCGGCTATTTCGTTGACATGCAGGATATCAATGGCCCGGGTGGACTGATAGGCTCGCTCTCCAACGGCAATGACCCCGATACCTGCTATAACAGCGTATGCCCCAAAGATAATAAGACGAATTTCCTGAGTGTTCTCAATGATGGCATCGCCCACTTGGGGCACGTGAGCGGCGCGCAGGTTTTGTTCGGTGGCATGTCGGCAGCCTACATTCCGGTACTCGATGCGCCAGCGGGCAGCACCGTATACCTTGCGGTCGAGGCGGATCGGGCGGATGGCAGCTATGCGGCGTTCTACTATCCCCTTAAAAGCAGTGGCGCTTTCATGAATATCCCAACGACCGGCGGCGTCCGTCTGGGCGGCTCCGGCACCTTGACCGATGGCATCGTTACCGATCTGTTTGTCTACGGCTACTTCTGCGACGGCGGCACCGGGAGCTGTTCACGCTTCAGCACCAACCAAGGTCAGTTCGCATTGGACAATATCCTCCTGACGGCCGTGCCGGAACCGCAGACCTACGCCATGCTGTTGGCCGGCCTGTGCCTGATGGGTGTTGCCGCCCGTCGCAAAAATGCGGCGTGATCGACATGCCAGATAAAAAGCCCAGCCTTCGCAGGCTGGGCTTTTTGCATTTCGGCGCACTGGCGCAGTTCTTATTGGTGTTGCCTGGACCAGGTGCCAGCGCCGCCGGTGGACAGCAACCAGCTGCCAGCCATGGCGCTCGGCGAGCCGAGTGTGCCTTTGAAGGTGGGCGTCGAGACGCCGTTCGCAGTGAAGATAAAACTGAGGTTGCCGTTGGCGTCGATAGCGCCGCTCAGCCCGAAGGTGCCGCCCATGCCCGTGCTTTGGCAATTGCCCGCCAATTGTCCCGCCGGGGCCACCGTGAAGGTGCAGTAACCGTGATCGTCCCCGACGAAGGTCCCGGCCCAGCTGCCGGCGTAGCGTTCGGTGCCCAGTTTTTGGCGCTGGGTGCTGGCGTGGGAGTAGGCGACCAGCTCTTCGGTTGTGGTGGTCACGTAATTGTTTTGCGGCTTAGCGTCGGTATAGGTTTGGACGATGTCGCATTTGATGTTGACGCCGGAATCGGGATCGGCCCAGCAGGTTGATTCAGTCACCAGAGAGAGTTCCTGGGTGATGCGGGAGAGTGTGGTGATGTACTTGATAGTCGAGAAGGTGCCTGCTGCAGCCGTGATGGTTTCCTGACCCAGCACTTGGCCTTTTAGTGTCAGCGTGTCCGTCGACGTGTCGCTGGAGTGTGATGCTGGTGCTTGAACTGGTGGCGGAGCTGTTGCTCGTCTTGCTTTTACTAAAGGTGGTGCTTTGCTCGGTCAGAACTCGGTCCGGTAGAAAGTAGCCGTTGTCGGTTCTCTACCGCTGATCTTGGTCACGCGCACCGCTTTTTGCGTGGCGAAATCGCCCAAGGTAGCGGCCTTGCGACTAAAGACCGTTGGGGCCGGTGCTGGCTTTCAGGCAAGCGCCAGGACCGTTCGGTTGCGCCCCTCGGATTTGGCCTGGTAGAGGGCGGTGTCGGCGCGCCGCATGGCGTCCTGCGGCCGGTCGTACTCGGTGGCGAAGGTGGTTACGCCCAGGCTCAGGGTCACCTCCAGGCCGCCCATCATCTTGGTTTCGGCCACGCCGTTGCGGATGCGCTCGGCCAGCGTGTGGGCCGAGGTGATGCCGGTTTCGGGCAGGAGGATGGCGAATTCCTCGCCGCCGATCCGCCCCAGCGCGTCGCTGTTCCGCAGCAGCGCCTGTACAGTGTCGCACACGCCGATCAGCACGGCGTCGCCCGCCGCATGGCCGTAGGTGTCGTTGACCTTCTTGAAGTGGTCGATGTCGATCAAGATCATCGACAGCGGGCGCTGGTGGCGTAAGTGACGTGCCTGTTCGGTGTTGCATTGCTCAAGGAAGGCGCGGCGGTTCAGGATGCCGGTCAGCGAGTCGTGGCGCGACAGTTCGTTCAGCTGCGACTGGATTTTCCTGGAGGCGACCATGAAGAAGCCGGTGGAGAGCAGCAGCGGCACGGAGTTGGCGAACAACAGGTAGCAGATCTGCACCCAGTCCTCGGACAGGAAGTGCGCGTTGGGCTCCAGCGCGAACGCGCCGCTGACAAAGCGCACGAACATGAACAGCGCCGACACCATCAGCGATCCGGTAAAAAACCACGATACCGGATGGCGCTCGCCGTAACGCGCGGACACCACCGCCTGAATCGCGTACAGCGCGCAGCCGGTGGCCGTGAATGCCATCAGCCGCACCTGGTAGTTCGGCGACACCTGCAGAAACCACCAGATCAACAGGGTGATGGCCGCACAGGTCAACACCAGCAGTCGTGGACGGGGATTGACGCCGTAGAAGCGCAAGGTGCCGGCGGTCCAGTAGCAGGCCGCCGCCATGAACAGGCCGTTGCCGAGCACGACGGTGATGAGCTCGTGCCATTGGCCGCGCAACGCATACAGCGCGCTTGCGATCGAGAACAGGGCGGTGCCGGCAGCCCAGGCCAGCATGCCGCGCAGATGCTGGCCGAAGCTGCTCCTGAGGGTGAGCAAGATCAGCGTCATCAATGCCGCGAGGACGGAAGAGAAGAAGACGATGGTGCGCGGATCAAGCTGGATCATGGCGAGGCATTTCGCTGCTTGGAGACGGATGGTTGGATAGCTCATCCGGCGAATCGATATTACCATAATAGCCACAAAAGTTGGGAGAGGGATATCAGCGGCCGGTCGCCAGCAGGTTTTCCGCGCTTCATAGATAATCGACGGACATTTTCTTTTCGAAAGCGTTAAACCATGTCAGACCTGTCCGCATTTCCTATCTCCGGCAAATGGCCGGCCCAGCATCCCGAACGCCTGCAGCTGTACTCGCTGCCGACGCCGAATGGCGTGAAGGTCTCGATCGCGCTCGAAGAAACCGGCCTGGCCTACGAGCCGCACCTGGTCAGCTTCGAGACCAACGATCAGCTGTCGCCAGCATTCCTGTCGCTGAATCCGAACAACAAGATTCCGGCCATCATCGATCCGAACGGCCCGGACGGCCAGCCGCTGCCGCTGTTCGAGTCCGGCGCGATCCTGCTGTACATCGCCGAAAAGACCGGCCAGCTGTTGCCGAAGGATGCCGCCGGCCGCTACGAAACCATCCAGTGGGTGATGTTCCAGATGGGCGGCGTAGGACCGATGTTCGGCCAGGTGGGCTTCTTCCACAAGTTCGCCGGCAAGGACTACGAGGACAAGCGCCCGCGCGACCGCTACATCAACGAGTCGAAGCGCCTGCTGGCCGTGCTGGAGCAGCGCCTGGAAGGCCGCCAGTGGCTCATGGGCGATGACTACACCATCGCCGACATCGCCATCTTCCCGTGGGTGCGCAACCTGGTTGGTTTCTACGGAGCCGGCGAACTGGTCGAGTTCGACAAGTTCACCAACGTGCAGCGCGTACTGAACGCGTTCGTGGCGCGTCCCGCCGTGGTGAAAGGGCTGAACATTCCCGCGCGCGGTTGATCAGTGGCTGGGCGCGCGGCAGGCGGCGTCGCTTTCCCAGCGACCGGAGCAGATGCGCGAACGGCATAGCATGCCTTCGATCAGCCCCAACTGCTTGCAACGTGTGAGCAGTTGCGCGGTGCTGTCGCCTTCCTGACGTTCGACCACGTCGCGCGGCCGTTCCGGCGTGACCGCTGCCGGCTTGTTGGCGTGCGCCACCAGGGCGGTCAGCAGGGTGACGTCGGTGTCGCCGGTTTGTGCTGTGGCGCCTGCGACCGGGCCGCTGGTCACCGCCGGCGGCGTTGCGCGCGTTGGCGGCGAAGGCGACTTGTGCTGCGCCGCCACGGTGCGTGACGCCTGCGGCGCGGAGGTCAATGACGCAGGCAAGGCCGCTGCGACGCTCGCGCTTGAGCGCCGTTGGGCGTTGTGTGCGGGCGTTCCTGCGCTGGCTTCCGCCTCCGCGACGGCGTCGCCGTCCGCCATCGCCGCCGGCGGCATATTAATGATGGCGGCGGCCTGCTCGCCCTGCGAAGCGTGCTCCGCAGGCGGTGGCGACGATCTGCGCGCCAGCGTCGATGCGGCGCCGCTGCTGTAGCCCTGGCGGAAGCTCTGCGGCGTAATCGTCTTGGCGTGCATCATCCACGCCACGCTGCACATCAACAGCAGCAGCGCAAACAATCCGATAGTCCATCCATCGATCGTCCAGCCGCCCGCGCGCGCCGGATGGGCCGGTGCGCGCGGGCCGTGTTCCAGTTGCGCCAGGATGCGCCGGCTCTGGCCACGCGAGGACGCTGCCAGCAGGTCGGGTTTGGATTTTGACGTGTTCAAGATTTTCCCCTTGCGTTTGATCTGGCCGAGGTCGCAGCGCTGCGAACGGCCTACGATGCAGTGTCCGGCCTGTGGCACCGGCCCGTTTTGATGGAGCGCACCATGTTTCTCTTTTCTGTGCTGCTGTTCTTTGTGATGACGTGTTTTTGCGCCTGGCTGTTGCTGTTTCCCGCCGGGCGCGATGTGGTGGTGCAGTCAATGCATGCGGTGGGCCGCCGCATCGGCCAGCAGTTGCGCGGCGGCGTGCGGCAGGGGGCGCTGCAGGTGGGCGGCTTGGGGCGGGAAGCCGGCGGTTCGCTGCGCAGCGCGCTGCGCTTCCTGAAGCGGCGCTATCTGCTGCTGTTGGCGGCATCGGTGCTGCTGGCCGTGCCGCCCTTGCTGGCGCTGATGCTCAGCGGCCGCAGCATGTTGTCCGGCTTCGACAGCGACACGCACGCCATCAACGACCAGATCGCCGGCCTGCTGCAAGGCGAGCAGCTGACCGTGCCGTCGCCCCTGCCGCCGCCGGTGTTCACCACCGCCGAGGTGACGCTGGTGCGGCCCATGCTCGACAGCGCCAACCGCAACTGGCAGCTGCTCGATCCCGCCTTTGCACAGCGGCTGCTGCTGGTGTTCAGGATCATGAAGGAGCGGCATGGCTACGACATGGCGATCCTGGAGGGCTACCGCAGCCCGGAGCGGCAGAACACGCTGGCCGCCGGCGGCCCCAATGTGACCAACGCCAGGGCGTTCCAGAGCTACCACCAGTTCGGGCTGGCGGCGGACTGCGCCTTCCTGCGCGACGGCAAGCTGGTGATTTCGGAGCGCGATCCCTGGGCCATGCGCGGCTATCAGTTCTACGGCGCGGCGGCCGAAGCGGCGGGGCTGACCTGGGGCGGCCACTGGACCATGATGGATTTCGGCCACGCCGAACTGCGCGTGCCGGGCACGGTGAAGAAGTGAGGCCTATTGCGTTCGCGCAATAAATGCCGGCTTTGTTGGTGGCAACATTGATCGGTCCGCCTGCGGTTTGGGCGTCGTCACCTTCGCCGGACACGATCTATGATGCGTCGAATCTGGGATTTTCTGACCGACAGCCGCCACCTCACCATCATCGGCCTGACGGCGATGGCGGCGCTCTTTTATCTGGGCGCGCAAGTGCTGGAGCTGGCGCTGATCTGGGCGCTGGGCGCCATCGCGCTGATGCTGGCGCTGGCCGGCGCCGTGTGGTGCTGGCGACGCTGGCGCGCCAGGCGCGAGTCGGCCAGGCTTGAAGAGGTCATCAACCCGGCCGACACCGATCCCTGCGCGGCGGAGGTCAAGGCCATCCGCGACAGCATGCTCAAGGCGATCGACACCATCAAAGGTTCCAAGCTCGGCATCGTTGCCGGCTCGCGCGCCTTGTACGAGCTGCCGTGGTACATGATCATCGGGAATCCCGCCGCAGGCAAAAGCACGGCCATCACCAACTCAGGTTTGCAGTTCCCCTTCGCCGACGGCAAAGTGCTACAGGGCGTGGGCGGCACGCGCAACTGCGACTGGTTCTTCACCACCGAAGGCATCCTGCTCGACACTGCAGGACGCTACTCGGTGCTGGAGGAGCACCGCGCCGAGTGGTTCGGCTTTCTGGATTTGCTGAAGAAGTATCGCCGCCGCGCGCCAATCAATGGCATCGTGATCGCGGTCAGCATCGCGGAGCTGCGTGGCGACGATCCGGAGGCCGGCATGCAGCTGGCGCGCAGCCTGCGCAAGCGCGTGCAGGACCTGACCGAGCGGCTGGAAGTGTTCGCGCCGGTGTACGTGGTGTTCACCAAGGCCGACCTGATTGCCGGTTTCGGCGAATTCTTCGCGCAGGCCGAACGCGCGGAGCGCGAGCGCGTATGGGGCGCGACCATGCCCTATCAGCGCAAGACCAGCAGCCAGCAGGTGATGGCCTTCTTCGATCACGCCTTCGATGAGCTGTGCGACGGCCTGAAGGCCATGAGCCTGGCCACCATGGGGCAGCAGCGGCGCGAGCGCATGGAGCCGGGCGTGTTCACCTTTCCGCTGGAGTTCGCGACCATCCGCGCGCCGTTGAGCGCCTTCCTCGTGACGCTGTTCGAAGAGAATCCGTTCCAGTTCAAGCCCGTGTTCCGAGGCTTTTACTTCACCAGCGCCTTGCAGGAGGGCGTGCCGCTCAGCGAGCAGTCGCACCGCGTGGCCAAGCGCTTCGACTTGACCGTGAAGGATGAACCGGCGGCCGCAGGCGCCGGGCATTCGGGCTTCTTTTTATTGAACCTGCTGCGCAAGGTGATCTTTGCGGACAAGGATCTGGTGTCGCAGTACGCCAGCAGGGCCAAGGTGCGCTTGCGCTATGGGGCTTTCTTCGCGGCGGTGCTGCTGCTGGGCGCATCGCTGGGCGGCTGGAGCTGGGCTTACTTGGGCAATCGCCAGCTGGTGAGCAATGTGCAGGCGGACCTCGACAAGGTCATCAAGCTGCAGGCCAAGCGCCTGGACCTGCAATCGCGGCTGGAGGCACTGGAGATCATCCAGGACCGCATGGTGCAGCTGGAGACCTACCGCGAGTCGCGTCCATGGTCGCTGCGCATGGGGCTTTATCAGGGCGAACTGTTAGAGCGCAAGCTGCGCGAGGAATATTTTGCGGGCGTGAAGAACGTGATGCTGATGCCGGTGGTCGCCAACCTCGAGACGCTGCTGTCCGAGATGAATGCGCATCCGGATCTGCTGCAGCCGGCTGGCGCGGCGCCTGCGCCCGCAGCTGCGCCTTCCTCGACGGCTGGCCGGCAATTCCAGGAAGCCTCCGCCGCCAGCGTGGACGACGCCTACAACGCGCTGAAGAGCTACCTGATGCTGGCCGATAAATCCCACGCCGAGGCCAGTCACCTGAACGACCAGCTGCCGCGCCACTGGCGCGCGTGGCTGGAGAACAATCGCGGCGCCATGCAGCGCGAACAAATGATCCACAGCGCCGAACGGCTGATGACCTTCTACCTGGCGCAGATCCCCGATCCGGCCTGGCCGCGCATCGACCTGAAGCTGGCGCTGGTGGACCAGGCGCGCGAGAACCTGCGCCGCGTGGTGCGCGGCATGCCGGCGCGCGAACGCGTGTACGCCGACATCCGCGCCCGCGCCAACACGCGCTTCCCGACCCAGACGGTGGCGCGCATGGTGGGCGAGCAGGACCAGGCGCTGATCACCGGCAGCTACGCCGTGCCGGGCGCCTACACGCGCGAAGCGTGGGAGAAATTTGTGCAGGAAGCCTTCCGCGATGCCGCCAACCGCGAACTGCAAAGCACGGACTGGGTGCTGAAGACTGCCGCCCGCGACGACCTGACCTTGGAGGGCAGTCCCGAACAAATCCAGAAAGGGCTGAGTGATTTGTACAAGGCCGACTACGCGCGCGAGTGGCAAAAGTTCGTACAAGGCGTGAGCATCGCCAATCTGAACGGCTTCGATGCCGCCGTCACGGCCATGAACCGGCTTGGCGATCCGCAGGCCTCGCCGCTGTCCAAGCTGCTGAGCGCCATCCATCAGCAAACCTCGTGGGACAATCCTTCCGTGATGAGCGCGGAGGTGAAGGAGGCGCGCACGGGCTTCATCAACTGGATCAAATACAGCCTGTTGCGGCGCTCGCCGGCGCAGGTCAACATCAACCTGCCGGCGGAACGGCCGGCCGCCGCGCTGGGGCCTGTGGGCCGCGAGTTCGACGGCATCGCCCGGCTCGTGGCGGCCAGGGACAAGGATGCCTCGCTGATGCGCGCGTACATGGAAGCGCTGTCCAAACTGCGCAGCCGCTTGAACCAGCTGAAGAACCAAGGCGATCCCGGTCCCGGCGCGCGCCAGTTCATGCAGCAGACCTTCGAGGGCAGCGGCTCCGAACTGGCCGACGCGCTGCGCTACGTGGACGAGCAGATGCTGATCGGGATGAGCGATGCGCAGAAACAGGCGATACGTCCCATCCTGGTACGGCCGCTGATGCAGACCTTCGCGGTACTGGTCGGACCGGCCGAAGCGGAGATCAACAAGACCTGGCTGGCGCAGGTGTACGAGCCGTTCCAGAAATCGCTGGCCGACAAATATCCGTTCTCACCGAACGCCAGGGTCGAAGCGGCCGATGCGGAAATCGCGCAGTTCTTCGGCCCGGAAGGATTGATCGCGAAGTTCGCCACTACCGCCATGGGGCCCTTGGTGCTGAGGCGCGGCGACGTGCTGGCGCCGCGCACCTGGGCCGACATGGGCATTGTGCTGGCGCCGCAAACGGTGGCGCGCTTTCCCGGCTGGATCGCACCGATCAGCGCGGGCGGCGTGGCGCCAGCGGCTGCGCCGCAAACGGTGTTCCAGATCCAGCCCTTGCCGGCGCCGGGTGCGTTGGAATACACCGTGGAGATCGACGGCCAGCAGCTGCGCTACCGGAATACGCCGGCGCAGTGGGCCAATATGGTTCATCCGAGCCCGCAGGGCGCGCCGGGAGCACGCATCACGGCGGTGGCGGTGGATGGCCGCAGCGTCGATGTGTTCAACGAAGCGGGCGACCAGGGCCTCAAGCGCATGATCGACGCGGCGGCCAAGCAGAAGCGCGATGGCGGTGTGTTCGAACTGCGCTGGTCCAACGGCGGCATCACGGTGGCGATGGGCCTGAAGATCGTCAGCAACGCCGAGAACAACGGCCGTGCGGCAGCCCCCGCGCAGGATCAAGGCTTCCGCGGCCTGCGGTTGCCGGAGACAGTGGTCGGAGCGCCGCTGTCGGCCTCCACTCCGCCTTCGCCATCCGCGCCCTTGCTGCCCGCAATCGGCGGCCCGCCGGCGACCGCCTTGGCCGGAGCCGTGCAATGAAGCGCGGCCCGCAATCGGCGCGCATCGGCTACTTCGGCAAGTTGCCAGCGCGCGGTGACTTCATCAAGGCTGCCGACAACCTCGCGCTGGCCAGCCTGCTGGACGGCTGGCTGGCCGAAGTCATGAACGTGCTCAGTGCCGATCCGCGCTGGAAGCTGTCCTACGACGCTATGCGCCCGCTGCATTTCGCCTTTGTCGGCACGCGCAGCCGGCGCGCCATCGCCGGCCACCTTGCGGCAAGCAGCGACAGCTCACGGCGCCGGTATCCATTCCTCAGCATGACCGCCATCGAAGTTGACGCGCCGGCCACCTTCGCGCCGCGCAGTCCGCTGATCCTGTCGCCGTTGTGGCACGAACTGGATCTGCTGGCGTCCGAGGTGCTGGAATCGACCGATCCCGAACTGCCGCTGCAAGCGCTATCGAACACCCGCGTTGAAATCGATCCCTCCGATGCGCAGCATGAACGGGCGTTTCTCGACTTCCTCGACCGGCACACGGTCGCTGCACTGGAGGCCATGCTGGGTTGTTCCTCCGTTCGCCGCATCCTGCTGGCGATCGGCCTGCTGCTGCAGCCGGTGCGCCGCAGCGGCGCCCAGCGCCTGGATAAAAGCCTGGTGCTGCCGTTGCCGCTGTCGTCGCGGCAGCGCAATCTGGTGGCGACGTTCTGGCTCGATCTGATCGCGCCCTTCCTGCAGCAGGCCGACTTTGAACTGGGCCTGTTCTTTGCCGACCTGCGCGAACAGCCTTCGCTGGTGATCGGCTTCGGCGGCGCCGCGCCGGAAACGCTGGCCGCCATCATCGATCCGCACCGCGCCGCCGAGCAGCAAATCAATTTCGACTACGCCGGCTGGGTCGATGAACTGATCGCCGGCGACGCCAGGGTGCAGAAGCTGTCGGCCTACCTGGAGCAGGGACAGTTGTCGCTGCGTTCCGCGCAAGCCTTGTTTCACGAAACCTTTGTTTGAAGGAGTTCCGCCATGCTCAAGAAACTGATGGTGAGCGCGTTGCTGTCGGCCGCCGCATGTGCGGTGGCGCAAACGCCCGGCCAGATCGTGGTCACCGGCGCGGTGCCGGATGAAGCCAGCAAGGCGGCGATGCTGGCGCAGCTGCGTGCGCTGTACGGCGCCGAGCGCGTGGTCGACCAGCTGAGCATCGCGCAGGTGTCGCTGCCGCCCAACTGGAATGGCTATGTGCAGAAGCTGATCGGTCCCAATCTGAAGCTGATCAGCAAAGGCGAGTTGAAGATCGACGGCACCAACGTCACCTTGCGCGGCGAGGTGGCCAATGAGGCGCAGCGGCAGCAGATCGCCAGCGACGTCGCCACCAGCCTCAATCCCAGTTACACCGTCAACAACGGCCTGCGCGTCAGCGCCGCCGAGCAGAACCTGCTGGACGCCACGCTGGATAAGCGCATCATCGAGTTCGAAAGCGGCAAGGCGACGCTGACCGCCTCCGGGCAAGCCATTCTCGACGAAATGGCGGCCGCCCTGCACAAGGTCAAGGGCAAGAAGGTGGAGGTCATCGGCCACACCGACAACACCGGCCTGCGCGACAGCAATCTGGCCCTGAGCCAGGCCCGCGCAGAAGCGGTGCGCACTTACCTGGGCGGGAAGGGGGTGAATCCCGAGATGGTGATGGTGTCCGGCCAGGGACCGGATCGTCCCGTGGCCGAGAACACCAGCGCGGAAGGCCGTGCGCGCAACCGCCGCATCGAGTTCCGCGTGGCGCAGTAGCGGGCGGTTGCTATGGCAGCGTAATCGTCACGTAGGCCGGGCGCGGCGCCAGCTTCACCAGCCCGGAATACGCCGCCAGCGTGTCCTGCGTCGAGTGGGACAGCGACGACTCTAGCCCGAGGTAAGCGCCGGTCGCAATCACCCCGAACACGGCGGACACCGCCCACAACGGCGTGTTGGTGCGCAGCTTGTGCACGATCTGGTCCGGGCGTTCGGCTTGCGGCGCGAAGCCCTTGCTCTTGCCCTGCATGTGCGCGATCTCGTCGCCCAGGCGCGCCGTCAGGTAGGCCAGCTTGTCGCTGGCGTCCAGCGCGTACTTGCCGCGAAAGCCGATCAGCAAACACATATGAAAAACCTGCAGCGCCGGCAGCCGCGCGCCGCCGGTGCTGCGCAGCGCCTCCAGCCGGTCGAAGAAGTGCTCGCCCGCCAGCTGGTCGCCGAAGATTACCAGTTGCAGCGGCCGGCGCTCCCACGCGAAACGCATCGGAAACGGCGACGCCAGGATGATTTCGTCGAGCACGGCGCAGAAGGCGTATTTGGCGGCGTCGATATCTTCGCCTTGTGCGCGCAGCTTGCGCGCTTCGCGGTCGAATTCGGCGAGGTAGGCGGTGATGGAATCGAGGAAGGCCGCTTCGCCCGGCGGCGCGCTGCCGTTCTTCAGCATGAACAACAGGTAGAAGCCTTCCTGCATCAGGTCGAGCAGCGTTTGCACGTGCCCATAGCCAGACTGGATCTGTTTGCGCTGACCGCCCATCAGCGTTGGAATGGCGCGGCGTTCGACTTGGGGCGTCATGCTGTCACCGCGATCAGGTTGAGGCGCAGGTCGCGTATCCCGGCCGGCACGTAGATGGAAATCGACTGCGCTTTCAGCATTTGTTCGTACAACATGCCTTTGCCCTCCAATGCGAAGTAGTAGGTGTCCGGCTGGACCGGGATCGCCGCCGGCACCTGCGGCGCGTGCGTCAGCTTCACGCCCGGCATGGCCGACAGCACGCATTTCTCGACGTCGTCCGGCGCGCCGACCTTGACGCGCAGCGGCACCACGTCCACCAGCTCCAGCGCCGGCAGCGCGGCGCTGACGGCCAGGTACAGCGTGGTGCGCTGGTCGATCTTGCCGGAATCGAGCTTGCCCAGGTGGTAGCTCGGCTTCTCCTCGGTCAGCGCAATGGCGAAGTATTTGGTGGAGATGACCGTATCCAGCAGGTCGCGGACGATGTTGTCGAGCGCGGCGAAGCAGGGTGCGGGATCATCGTGCTGGTAGCCCGGTAGATCGATCAACGCGTACTGCTTGGAGTAGGTCATCAGCGCGCCGGCCAAGGCCAGCAACGTTTCGAACAGGCGCTCCGGATGCAGCTGCGGATTGCGCACGTAGTGCATCAGCGCGGCGGCCGAGGTGCTGACCGTGTGCAGCAGCCAGAAGGACGAGACGTCGCCGGAGCGGAATTCGATCACGTTGCGGCTAGGCTCACGCATATGGCCTTGCAGCGATTGGACTTTGGCTTGCAGCGCATCCAGCAAGCGGTCCAATAGAGCCTTGAGCGCGGGCGTGCCGGCGATCGACAGGCCGGGTGGAATGAAGGCGGGATCAGGTTCGAAGCCGCCCGTGACCACGCGCCGCAGCCGCATCACCGGCACGCATTCGAAAGCACCCAGCGGCTCCATGTCCGACATGAGCCGCACCGCGCTCCTGAGGAAGCCTACCTCCGCGCCGACGGCCTGCGTGTACAGGTCCGCCATTTCGCGGTTGGCGTGGCTGTAGCGCGGGCCGGCGTGCTGCTGCTCCGCGACGGCATTGCCGCCGTTTGGCGCCAGCGAGGGCAGGGCAGCGTACCACGTCACTTCCGTCACGCTGACGGGAATGCGCGCCAGGTCCACCGCCGGTGGCAACGGTGCACTGGCCGGTGCGTCGACGATCTCGCCATCGCGGAAGATGAGGGACAGCGATTCCAATCGCAGCTTGCCGGCCTTGAGCGCGTCGAGATCCCACGTGATTTCGCGCACGCCCCACAGGTAGGGATGTAGCGCCCGCGCGGTGTGATGCAGGCGCGCTTCGTGATACCGGTCCTGCTGCTGGAAATGCTGCGGGCGCAGGAACAAGCCTTCGCCCCACAACACCTTCGACGGAATGCTCATACGGTCTCCTTCTGTTGAATATTTTTTCAAGCGATTCATTCATTAGAGCGAAAGCCGCGTTGGCGCTTTTTGCGACGGCGCAAGCAAAGAGAAAAGAGGTGAGCTCTTGCGCGAACGCAACTTGCGGGAAAAGCGTTCATGAATAATGGCCTTCTTCCTATTCGGTTACGCAAAAGGAGAAACCAATGAGCACTTCCAGAACATGGCTGCCATGTATCGCCGTCGCCGGCTTGCTGTTGTTGTCGGCCTGCGCGACGGATGGCGTCACCGTCCGTAGCGAAAAGCCGCAGGCTGCGACACTCGACCGCGCCATCGCCGACGCCAACGCCGCACTGGCCGCAGGCCAGACCGACAAGGCGCAGACCATCCTGAAATCCGCCGCCACCAGCTATCCCGCCGATAAAACGCCATGGCTGCAAATGGCACAAATGAAGTTCGACCGCGCCAGCTACGGCGAGGCGATCATGAATGCGCTGGAGGCGCTGCAGCGCGATCCCAACGACAAACTGGCTAACAGCATCGTCGCCGTCAGCGGCCTGCGTTTGTCCACCAAGGCGCTGGCGGATCTGAGCCAGCAAAATAATCTGAATGGCTCGCTGCGTTCCGAAGCGCAGGACCTGGCCAAGCTGCTGCGCACCAGCCTTGGCGAGGACGTGCTGGTGCCGGCCGCGAACACCCGCAAAGCCGCGCCGATTCCAGCGCCGACTCAAGGCAAGAAGGGCACCACCGCCGCCGTTCCGGCATCCAAGGCAAACCCCCAGACCAACAACAGCGATCCGTTCGGCGGATTGAAATAAGGAGATCACATGGCAAACGGCGACAGTATTCAAAAGCGCTTGACCAAGGTGCGTCCGCCACGCGTGCAGATGACATACGACGTGGAGATCGGCGACGCGATGGAGAACAAGGAGCTGCCCTTCGTGGTCGGCGTGGTCGGCGATTTCGGCGGTAACTCGGACGTGGAGAAGAAGCGTTTTAAGGACCGCAAGTTCGTCAACATCGACGGCGACAACTTCGACGAAGTGCTGAGCGGCGTGGAGCCGGTGGCGCGCTTCCAGGTGCCGAACCAGCTGACGGGCGAAGACAGCAGCTTCAATGTGGAGCTGCGCTTCAAGGCCATGGATGATTTTCGTCCGGAGTCGGTGGTGCGCCAGGTGGAGCCGCTATCGCGCCTGCTGGAAGCGCGCAGCAAGCTGGCCGACCTGCGCAACAAACTGGCCGGCAACGACAAGCTGGAAGACATCTTGAACGAAGTCCTGAGCAGCACCGACAAGCTGGCCAGCCTGAAAACCGCCAAGGGGAGCTGACATGTCCGCACAACTGAACCAGGCGCAGGCCGCCGCCCCAGAACTCGACGGCGCAAGCCTGCTCGATCAAATCGTCGAGGAAAGCAAGGTCGCCAAGTCCAGCGTGGAGCACGCGCGCGCCAAGGACATCATCACGGAGCTGGTGAACCAGGTATTGGAAGGCACGGTGGTAATGTCCAACAACCTGTCCGCCACGCTCGATGCGCGCGTGGCGGAGCTGGACCGGTTGATCTCCACCCAGCTGAGCGCCATCATGCACGCACCAGCTTTCCAGAAGCTGGAACAAAGCTGGACCGGCCTGCACTACCTGGTGAAAAACTCCGCCACCGGCCAGGGACTGAAGATCCGCATGCTCAACGCCACCAAGCGCGAACTGGTGAAGGACTTCCAGTCCGCGCTGGAATTCGACCAGAGCGCGATGTTCAAGAAAATCTACGAAGAGGAATTCGGCACCTTCGGCGGGGCACCGTATGCAGCGCTGCTGGGCGACTTTGAAATTTCGCGCCAGCCGGAGGACATGTACTTCATCGAGCAGATGTCGCACGTGGCGGCGGCTTCGCACGCGCCGTTCATCGCCTCCGCCTCGCCAGAGTTGTTCGGCCTGGAGACCTACGGCGACCTGGCCAAGCCACGCGACCTGTCCAAGGTGTTCGATACCGTGGAATACGCCAAGTGGAAGGCCTTCCGCGAATCCGAAGACTCGCGCTACGTCGGCCTGACGCTGCCGCGCTTTCTGGGCCGCCTGCCGTTCAATCCCGTGGACGGCACCACGGTTGAAGGCTTCAACTTCGTCGAGGAAGTCGATGGCACCGACCACCAGAAATACCTGTGGTGTAACGCCGCCTACTCCTTCGGCGCCAAGCTGACCAAGGCCTTCGGTGATTACGGCTGGTGCGCGGCGATACGCGGCGTGGAAGGCGGCGGCCTGGTGGACGACCTGCCCACCCACACTTTCAAGACCGACGAAGGCGAGGTGGCGCTCAAGTGCCCGACCGAAGTGGCCATCACCGACCGCCGCGAGAAGGAGCTGAGCGACCTCGGTTTCATCTCCCTGGTCCATTGCAAGAACACCGCCTACGCCGCCTTCTTCGGCGCGCAGTCGGCGCAAAAGGCGCGCAAGTACAGTTCGGAAGCGGCCAACGCCAACGCCGTGCTGTCCTCGCAGCTGCAATACATCTTCGCCGTCTCGCGCATCGCCCACTACATGAAGGCCATGATGCGTGACAAGGTCGGCAGCTTTGCCTCCGCCTCCAACGTCGAAGATTTTCTCAATCGCTGGCTGATGAAATACGTCCTGTTGGACGACAACGCCAGCCAGGAGCAAAAGGCGCAGTTCCCGCTGCGCGAAGCTTCGGTGCAGGTGCATGAAGTGGCGGGGCGGCCGGGCGTGTACCGCGCCGTCTCCTTCCTGCGTCCGCACTTCCAGCTCGACGAGTTATCCGTTTCACTCCGTCTGGTCGCGGAGCTGCCGCAGTCGACCAACTACTGACCCCACAACAACCTAGAGGAGCACGCAATGGCAATCGACGTATATCTGTATATTGATGGCATCAAGGGCGAATCGAATGACGACCGTCACAAGGACTGGATCGAATGCAAATCCGTCAGCTTCGGCGTGGAGCAACCCAAGTCCGCCACCGCTTCCACCGGCGGCGGCCACACGGCGGAACGCTGCGAGCATCGCGACATCGTGATCTCCAAGCTGGCCGACCTGTCCTCGCCGGTGCTGCTGCAAACCTGCTCGGCCGGCCGCACCATCCCCAAGGCCAAGTTCGAGTTCATGCGCGCGGACGCCCAGGGCGAGCGTGTGAAGTACTTCGAGATCGAAATCGACAATGTGCTGATCGGCGCCGTCTCGCCGGCGGTGGAAGAAGGCGACATCCTGAGCGAGGACGTCGCGTTCAAATTCTCGAAGATCAAGTGGAAGTACACGCAGCAGAAAATCAGCGGCGGCGCCGGTGGTAACACTTCCGGCGGCTGGGACCTG
This sequence comes from Duganella paludis, assembly GCF_054461335.1. NCBI lineage: Bacteria > Pseudomonadati > Pseudomonadota > Betaproteobacteria > Burkholderiales > Oxalobacteraceae > Duganella > Duganella paludis. The sequence goes on along the minus strand of NZ_CM136922.1, from coordinate 961,107 downwards.
GCCGCCAATCGCATCGTTTAACACCTCTGCGCTCCAAGCCAGGCCGTTCAGGCCTGGCTCTTTTTCGAAGGCATGGCATGAACGGCTTTACTCCCGGCCTGCTGGACCGATTGCTCGGCCAGGCGGCGCCCCGCATGTCGCTGGAACAGTTCAAGGACGGCGTCGCGAGCGATCTGGAAGACCTGCTGAACACCCGCTGCGCGCTGCCAGAGGAAATGATGCGCGCCTATCCCGAATGCGCGCGCTCCATCGCCAACTACGGCCTGTTGGATTTCGCCGGCATGTGCTTGAGCAGCGGCGAAGACCGTGCCCGCATCTGCGCCGCGCTGAAAGCGGCGATCGAACGACATGAACCGCGCCTGCGCAATGTGCAGGCACGCCTGGAACACGAACCCGGCTCCATCAACCGCGTGCGCTTCGCCATCTACGGCACGCTGGCCGGATTGACTTACACCGAAGCCGTCAGCTTTGACGCGGTGCTGCAACCGTCATCGCTGCATTACTCGATTAACCGCAGCGCACGCGGAGGCCGCAAATGAACCTGAAATCGCTGATCGGAAAACTGAATGACACCACGCGCATCGCCACCACCCGCGCCGCCAGCATCTGCGTGGCGCTTGGGCAGCACGAAGTGGAGGTGGAACACCTGTTCCTGGCCCTGCTGGAGCAGGAGCGCTGCGACCTGGCGCTGATAGCCCGGCAGTGCAGTGTCAACGTGGAGGCGCTGGAGGCGGACCTGCACCATGAGATCAGCCAGTTCAAGGGCGGTAGCACGCGCACGCCGGTGTTCTCGCGCCATCTGCCGCTGCTATTGGAACATGCATGGCTGATCGCTTCGCTGGCGACGCCACCGGACCAGATCCGAAGCGGGCACCTGCTGGCGGCTCTGCTGACCGATCCCGAACTGGAACAACTGGCGCTGCGCGCCTCGCAGCAGTTCGCCAAATTCCCCATCGACGACATCAAACACAAACTGGAGAAGTACACCCATGGCTCGCAGGAAGAAACGGCCGCAGCCCCAGCAACCGCCGCCGCTCCGCTTGCCGGCGCCGCACGCACGCCGGCGCTGGACCAATACACCACCAGCCTGACGCGCTTGGCCGCCGAAGGCAAGCTCGATCCCGTGATCGGCCGCGAAAGCGAGATCCGCCAGTTGGTGGACATCCTGCTGCGCCGTCGCCAGAACAATCCCATCTTGACCGGCGAGGCCGGCGTCGGCAAGACGGCGGTGGTGGAAGGCCTGGCGCTACGCGTGGCCGCCGGCGACGTGCCGGCCGCGCTGAAGGATGTGGCGATCCACACACTGGATATGGGCCTGTTGCAGGCCGGCGCCAGCGTCAAGGGCGAGTTCGAGAATCGCCTGAAAAACCTCATCGACGAAGTGAAGCAAAGCCCGCGCGCCGTCATCTTGTTCATCGATGAGGCGCACACAATGATCGGCGCGGGCGGCGCGGCGGGACAGAACGACGCCGCCAACCTGCTCAAGCCTGCGCTGGCGCGCGGCGAGCTGCGCACCATCGCCGCCACCACCTGGAGCGAGTACAAGAAATACTTCGAGAAGGATGCCGCACTGGCGCGGCGCTTCCATGTGGTGAAAGTGGAGGAGCCGAGCGAAGACATCGCCAGCGCCATGCTGCGCGCCATGGCGCCGCTGATGGAGATGCACTTCGGCGTGCGCGTCCGCGATGAAGCGGTGACGGAAGCTGTGCGGCTATCGCATCGCTACATCAGCGGGCGGCAGTTGCCGGACAAGGCGGTCAGTGTGCTCGATACGGCCTGCGCGCGCGTGGCGCTGGCGCAGAGCGGCACGCCGGCATTGCTGGAAGACGCGACAAAGCGCATGGAACGCATCGACGCCGAAATCGCCGCGCTGCGGCGCGAGGATGGCCCGGCGGCCCGCGTGCAGCAACTGGAGGCGAGCCACGCGGCCCTCAAGGCGGAACATGCGCGTCACACCCAACGCTGGCAGCGCGAACAATCCATCGTGGCTGACATCGCGCGCCGCCGCAGCGACGGCCCCGATCAGGTGCGCGCACTGAAGCAGGAACTGGCGGCGCTGCAGGGCGAAACGCCGATGGTGCCGGTGGAAGTGGATGGTGCCACCGTGGCCGCCATTGTCTCCGGCTGGACCGGCATCCCGTTGGGGAAAATGGTCAAGGACGAAATCCGCACCGTGCTGTCGCTGCAGGATGCACTGCAGGCCCGCATCCTCGGCCAGCCGCAGGCGATAGCGGCCGTGGCGCAGCGCGTGCGCACGGCGCGCGCCAATCTCGATGATCCCAACAAGCCAAAAGGCGTGTTCCTGTTCGTCGGTCCGTCCGGCGTCGGCAAGACCGAGACGGCGCTGGCGCTGGCCGACCTGCTGTACGGCGGCGAGCGCAAACTCATCACCATCAACATGAGCGAATATCAGGAAGCGCACAGCGTCTCCGGCCTGAAAGGCTCGCCGCCCGGTTACGTCGGCTACGGACAGGGCGGCGTGCTGACCGAAGCCGTGCGCCGCAATCCCTACAGCGTGGTGCTGCTGGACGAAATCGAAAAAGCCCACCCGGATGTGCTCGAACTTTTTTTCCAGGTGTTCGACAAAGGCGTGATGGACGACGCCGAAGGCCGCGAAATCGACTTCCGCAACACCATCATCATCGCCACCGCCAACGCCGGTTCCGCCACCATCATGCAGGCCTGCCTGAACAAGGAAGCGCCGCCGGATGCTGAGGCGCTGGAACAGCTGCTGCGTCCCCAACTGGTGAAGCATTTCAAGCCGGCCTTCCTCGGCCGCGTGAAAGTGGCGCCGTACTACCCGATTCCCGATGCGGTGCTGGCGCAGATCATCGCGCTGAAACTGGCGCGCATCGCGCAGCGTATCGCCGACCACCACCATGCCGAGTTCACTTACGAGCCTTCGCTGGTGGAGGCCGTGCTGGCGCGCTGCACCGAAGTCGATTCCGGCGCGCGCAATGTGGACCACATCCTCAACGGCACGCTGCTGCCGGAAATCGCGCAGGCGGTGCTGGAGAAGATGGCGCAGGAAGAGCGCATCGCACGCATCAAGGTCAGCGCCAACAGCAAGGGCCAGTTCAAATACATCGTCAAATAGGAGACCTCCATGCTCAGCATCGATCAACTGCTGCAACCGGTCAGCGCGGAGCGCCGGTGCGGCGACGACATTTCCTTCAGCCACGAAGTGGACGAAGTGGCGCAAGCGCGCGAGCATGACGATCCCACGCTGGACCAGGGCGAATGGGAAACCGCGCTGAAGGAAGCTGATTGGTCCTTCGTCGCCAGCCGCTGCGCGCAACTGATCGCCACGCGCAGCAAGCACCTGCAACTGGCTGCATGGCTGGCCGAAGCGCTGGCCAAGACGCGGGGCCTGCGCGGCCTCGGCGAGGGCTACGCGGTGTTGGCCGGCTTGTGCGAGCAGTATTGGACCGACCTATATCCGCTGGTCGATGACGGCGACTACGATCAGCGCATCGGCAACCTGTTTTGGCTGCTCAGCCGCACACCGGCGCTGGTGCAGGAATGCGCCGCGCCGGTCCTGGCCGACGCCGAATTTTGCCTCGAAGCGCTGACCGCGTTCGAGCGCGTGGTGGATACGCAACTGGGCGCCGATGGTCCCGGCTTCACGCCGGCGAAGGAGGCGGTGCAGGCCGTGATCCGCAATCTGGCGCCGCGTACCCAGTTCGCTGTGGTCGATGCGGGCGGCAATTCCGATGGCGCCGCCGTTGCCAGTCCGGCCATGTTGCCCGGCGCCGGCCTGCAAAATCGCACCCAGGCTCTCCAGCAATTACGCCTGATCGCCGACTATTTCCGCCGTACCGAACCGCACAGTCCGGTTGCCTATCTGGCCGACCGCGCGGCCAGCTGGGGCGAGATGCCGCTGCACGTCTGGCTGCGCGCCGTGATCAAGGATCCGGCCGCCATGGCCGGCGTGGAGGACTTGCTGGGGGCTTCATCCACGGAATAATGCTGCGCCGCAGCGCTAAATATTTCTTTTGATGCTATAGATTGTGGACAAATAGTGCTAGCATAAACTGGGCAATCCAGACTATTCGCTAGGGAGTTCGCTATGAACAATCTCAAAATCGGCACCCGGCTGGGCTTCGGTTTTTCGCTTATTTTATTACTGCTGGTTGCAATGACCGCCATCGGCATCCTGCGCCTGAGCAGCGCCAGCAACAAGACCGATGAAATGATCAACGTGAAGATCCGTGATCAGCGCATGATTGCCGAGTGGGGCAAGATCATCGAAGTGAACGCCGCGCGCACCACCGGCGCCTTCATGGTGAAAGACGCTGCGGACCAGAAGAAACTTGAAGCGTTGATGGCCGAATCGTCCGGCCGCGCCACGCAGATCCAGGACCAGATCGGCGCCAACATCGATGACGAAGACCTCAAGCCTGTCTTCAAGCAGGTACTCGACACGCGCAAAACCTACACCGATTTCCGCAAAGCCGTCTTCACCGCCAAGAACGCCGGCGACCTCGAAGGCTCGGCCAAAATCTATGAAGGCGACATGACCCAGAGCCGCATCCGCTACCTCGCGGCGCTGAAGGCTTTCTCCGACAAGCAGGCCGCCTCGCTGGATGCGACGGCGGTCGAGATTCAGAAGCAGTACCAGAGCGGCCGTACTTTGCTGGTGCTGCTCGGCGTGGCGGCGATCGCGATGGGCGCATTTGCCGCATGGTGGATCACGCGCACCATCACGCAGCCGATCAATGAAGCGGTGAAGGTGGCGGAGACCGTGTCGTCGGGCGACCTGACCAGCGACATCCAGGTTCACAGCAACGACGAAACCGGCCAGTTGATGAACGCCTTGAAGACCATGAACACCAACCTGGTGAACATCGTCGGCCAGGTGCGCAACGGCACCGATCTGATTGCGACGGCGTCCACCGAAATCGCCGCCGGCAACCAGGACCTGTCCTCGCGCACCGAGGAGCAAGCCAGCTCGCTGGAGGAAACCGCGTCCTCGATGGAGCAGCTGACGTCCACTGTGCGCTTCAATGCGGAGAATGCGCGGCAAGCGAACGAGCTGGCGATCAGCGCGTCGGAGATCGCCACGCGTGGCGGTTCGGTGGTGGGCGAGGTGGTCAACACCATGGGCTCCATCAATGATTCGTCGCGCAAGATCGTGGACATTATTTCGGTCATCGACGGCATCGCCTTCCAAACCAATATCCTGGCCTTGAACGCGGCGGTGGAGGCTGCGCGCGCCGGCGAGCAGGGGCGCGGCTTTGCCGTGGTGGCCTCGGAAGTACGCAACCTGGCGCAGCGTTCGGCCGCTGCCGCCAAGGATATCAAAGGCCTGATCAACGATTCGGTGCAAAAGGTGCAGATCGGCTCCGAACTGGTGGACAAGGCCGGCCAGACGATGGACGAAATCGTCCAGAGCATCAGCCGCGTTACGCAGATCATGACGCAGATCAGCAATGCCAGCGAAGAGCAAAGCCTCGGCATCGCGCAGGTGAACGATGCGATTACGCAGATGGACCAGGTAACGCAGCAGAATGCCGCGCTGGTCGAGGAAGCGGCCGCGGCGGCCGAATCGATGCAGGAGCAATCGGCCAAGCTGGCCGACGTGGTCAGCGTGTTCAAGCTTGATGGCATGAGCGCGGCGCCGGCTTTGTCGAGGCCAGCGCGGGCAAAGGTGTCGGCGCCGGCCAAAGCCCTGCCGCGCCGCACGACTGCGGTGGCCGTGGCCAAGCCTGCGGCTGAGCAGCGCAAGACCGCAGCCACCACCAGCGATGCCAACGGCGCCGATGGCTGGGAGGAGTTTTAAGCTGAAGGTTTAGCCATACAGCCGCAGTACAATAGCGGTCTATGAATACCGCCAGCACCGAAGTCCCCGCGCGGCGCGCTATGTGCGCCGCATGCCTGCGCCCCCGGCAGACCTGCATCTGCCGCTGGGTGACAGCGCTGCCCAATCAGGTGGAAGTCCTGATTCTTCAACATCCCATGGAAGTCGGCAACGCCAAGGGCAGCGCGCGCCTGCTGCATTTGAGCTTGTCCAACAGCCGGCTGGAAGTCGGGGAGCAATTCGATCAAGCGCAGTTGCAGGCGTGGCTGTCGCCGCAGCGGCGCAGCGTGCTGCTGTATCCTGACACCGAAGACGCCGCGCTGGGCCTGGCCGCGCCGCAGTCCTTCGATCCGGCGTGGCTGGATCAGCCGCTGCGCCTGGTGGTGCTCGATGGGACCTGGCGCAAAAGCCGCAAGATGCTCTACCTGAATCCTCTGCTGCAAGCCTTGTCGCGACTACCCTTGCGCGACACGCCGCCATCGCACTACCTGATACGCAAGGCGCACCTGCCGGATCAGCTATCGACGCTGGAAGCGACCGTCTACGCGCTGGCGCAGCTGGAAAACGATATCAACAAATTCAATCCGCTGATCGAAGCGTTTGACGGCTTCGTGGCGCAGCAGGCGGGCTACGTCAAGAAATCAGTTTAAGGCCAGGCGGCAGGGCGTCGCCCAGCATGCGTTTTTCGTCGGACTGGTCGAGCTGCATCACCTCGCGCACCATAGCGCTCCAGTTGGCCGGAGCGCCTACGCCGGTCAATCGGCGCAGCACTTCGGCGCGCAGCGTTTCATTGATGTCGCGCGAGCGGTCGCCGGTCATGCGCGCCAGGTGGGCGGCGGCAAAGCCGGCCGGTTCCACCTTCTTCCAATCCAATGCCAGCACGGCGGCCAGCCATTGTTCGACGATGGATGTGTCGACCACGTCGTGCGCGCTGCCGTGGAAGGGCTGGCGCGCGCCGACGCGGCTCAGGCCCCACAGGAAGCGGCCCTGCGTCGCCTCGGCCTTGGCCAGGTCGGCGGTGCCGCTGCGGGTCTTGTTGGCGGCGGCTTTGATTGCGGACTTGCCGGCCCGGTGCAACTGCTCCAGCATCCACACGCCGATTTCGGCCTTGTAGTTGCCGGGAATGCGCTCCAGTGAAGCGCCCAGGCGCAACATGTCTTCCTCGCTGCCGTTGACCAGCGTGACGGGACGGCGGCCGCGTTCTGCGGCATCGGCCTGCACATTGAAAGCGAAATCGTCCAGCACGCGCAGCTGCGCTTCCACGCTCAAGCCACCGGAGACGCGACGCCACAACGTCCACCATTCGGCGCACACCTGGCTGTCCTTGTGGTTTTGCACGCCGCCTTCAAACACGGCCCACAGCTGCTCGATGCGCCATTCGTCCAGCATGTGGCCGAACCCGGGACGTAGACAGTAGCCGCTCAGGTTGAGCCATGCGCGTTCATGCTCGGATGAGCGGCGTCGGCCCTTGGCGCGCTCCATCAGCGCATCGAACAGGCGGCGCAACAGGGGAGTGGCCCAGCTTTCGCGGCTGCCCAGCAGATGCTCCAGTTGCGTGCGCAGTTGTTTCACTTCCTTGGGATCGACCTGCTGCGAGCGGCTGCCGAAGATGCGGTCGATCTTTTCGATGGCTGCGGCCAGGCCGGCTGGCATTGCCGCCTGTTCGCTGTCCGCTTCCGCCGATTCTGCTGCGGCATCACCGCGCAGCTGGAACTCCAGCAGCCAGCGTTGCGCGTCGTCCTTGGCGACGCAGTGCACGTCGAGTGTGCCCACTTCGCTCAGTGTGGCGGCCAGCTGCACAGGGATTTCCTTGCGGGCGTCGGCGGCGCTGCTGTCGCGCAGGACTGTGGCGATGGGTGGTAGTTCGATGTAATCGTCCGGCTGCAGCTCCACCACGTCGCCGGCTTGCGGCGCTTCCGCCGTCGACGAGGCGAGGTGGAAGCGCACCGGACGTCCGAGGCGCAACGCGAAGCTGCGGTCGGCCAGCAGCACTTCGCGGTTTTCAGCGGCGCCGCGTGGCAGGATGCAGACGGCGCGGCGCGCCTGGCCCGGCTTGGCCGCGTCGTCCAGCAGCAGGAAATAGCTGCGCGCCGAACCGCCGCCGATCACCGGCGCCTGGCCGGCCTGGCCCAAGGCATAGGCGACGCCGCCGCGTGCGACGGCGACGTCGGGATTGTCGTTGTGCAGAACGCGCAGCGGTTGCTGGCGCCAGCCTGCGAGCGCGGCTTCCAGCCTGCGCGCCAGCGCGTCGGCGCGGAACACGCCGCCGTTGAGCAGCAGCGTGTCCGGGATAGGCACGGCGTCGCTGTCCGCCGGCAGGCCGAGGGCCTCGCGCGCCGTGGCGGCGTGCTGGCGCAGGAACTCCGCCAGGTGGCGCGTGATGGCTGCGTCGCTGGCATAGGGCAGGCCGAATTCGACGATGGCGCCGCGTCCGCGCTTGGCCGGCTCCTGCGTTTCGTTCAATGGGAAGAAGCCGTCCACCACCAGCGCGGCGACTTCATCGCGTGTGAGGTCGGCGGAGCGTGCGCCGCCGATCAGCTTCGAGCCAGAGCCCAGCAGCGTGACGGTGGTGCGCTCCGGCGCATCGGCCGCCAGCAGCAGTTCCTTGGCGGCGCGGCAGCGCTCCGCCAGCTGCGACAGGCGGCTGGCCGATAGCCGCGCGCCTGCTTCGCCGCCGGTGCCGCCACCCATGCGCGATTCGGCGAGGTGGGCGAGGGCGAGGTCCATATTGTCGCCGCCGAGGATCAGGTGATTGCCGACGCCGATGCGGCTGATCGCCGGCTGGCCATCAGCGGAGCTTTCCACCTTCATCAAACTGAAGTCAGTGGTGCCGCCGCCGACGTCGCACACCAGCACCAGGCGTGTGTCCGCCAACTGCTCGCTCAACGTGGCGCGCTGGTTGAACAGCCAGTCGTAAAAGGCCGCCTGCGGTTCTTCGAGCAAGCGCAGGGACGTCAGCCCGGCCATGCGCGCCGCCTCCAGTGTCAACGCGCGCGCGCCCTCATCGAAGGATGCCGGAATGGTGAGGACGAGTTGCTGCTTTTCCAAAGGCTGTGCAGGGAAACGCGTATTCCACGCGCTGCGCAAATGCGCCAGATAGGAAGCACTGGCCGCCACCGGCGACACCTTGGCCACGCCGGCCTCCGCGCCCCATGGAAGGATAGGCGCCATGCGATCGACCTGCGGATGCGAGAGCCAGCTTTTGGCGCTGGAGACCAGCCGCCCCGGCACCTGCGCACCGAGCTTGCGGGCGAGGACGCCGACAATGGCCGGTGCATGGTTCTGCCCTTCATCCGGCGTCCGCTGCTGCGGCCATGGCAACTGCAGATCGCCGTCCGCCAGCTCGCCCGGCGCCGGGTGATAGCGCAAGGACGGCAGCAACGCCGCTGCACCGATCTCGCCGGGCGCCGTCAGCTGCTCGATATCGAACAGCCTTATCTCGGCGCTGCCGGCTTCCGCATAGGCCATCACCGTGTTGGTGGTGCCCAGATCGATGCTGACGACGTATTTGCTCATGCTCAGGCGGCGCTGCGGACGTCGAACTCCACCTTCCAGCGCTGACCATCGGTGCCCACGGCCAGCAGCTCCAGCGTGCCCGACTCGGTCGCCATCGCATGCAGGCGCACCTGCACCACATCGCCGGCCTGACGGCCTTCCGGCGACAGGTTGGCCTGGATCTCGTTCATCTCGATCAATTCATCCGGACCCCAGAAATCGAGCAGGTCGCCGATCTGGTCCTGGCGGCGCACGGAAGAACCGAAGAAGCGGAATTGCACCGGCTCGCCCACCACCAGGCCGAACTCCTGGTTCGGCAATTCGATCTCGCTGCCTTCCTCCATGCCGAACGGCGCCACGCACAGCGCCTGGATCGGCGGTTCCATGCCTGGAATCGCCGGCATCGCCGACTCGATCGCCACGTAGTACGAACGCGCCGTGCCGCCGCGAATGCGCACGCCGCTGCCGCGTCGCACGTAGCTGTAGTAAGCCGCGCCGCGCGCCACCGCCAGGTCCAGATCGGCGCCGGCCAGCATGCGCGCAGGCTCCGCACCTTCCATGTACAGCCAGTCGTTCAGCGTGCCCATGATGCGTTGTGCCAGCAGGTCCGACTTGAACACGCCGCCGTTGAACAGCACTGCGGTCGGATGCAGGAACGTCGCTTCGGCGCTTTGCTTGCCGGCGTAGCCTTCCAGTTCAGACGTGGCGCCAACCTGACGCGCCAGGAACGCAGCCAGATGGCGCGTGACGCCAGCGTCCTGCGCATACGGCAGGCCAAGCTGCGTCAGGCCCGCGCGGGTACGCACGGCCGGACGCGCCGCCGCATCCACTTGCGGGAAGAAACCGTCCAGGATGAAGGTGGTCACTTCGTCGCGCGTCAGTTCGGTGCGGATCGAACCGCCGATCAGTTTCGAGCCACGGCTCGGCACCACGATAGGCCAGGTGGCCACGGTTTCATCGGCCAGCAGTTTTTCCTTGGCGCTGCGGCAGCCGTAGGTCAGCGCGCGCATCTGCCATGCATCCAGTTGCGTGCCGTTGGCGGCCAGCTTGCGCGCCACCAGATGGGCCAGCGCCAGATCCATATTGTCACCGCCGAGCAGAATGTGGTCGCCCACCGCGATGCGGTGCGGTTCCAGCACGCCGTCGCGTTCCAGCACGGCGATCAGCGAAAAGTCGCTGGTGCCGCCGCCCACGTCCACCACCAGGATCACGTCGCCCGGCTTGACTTCCTTGCGCCAGCGGCCTTCGCTGCCCTGGATCCAGCTGTACAAGGCCGCTTGCGGTTCTTCCAGCAGCGTGAGGTTGGTATAGCCGGCGGCGCGTGCCGCTTCGGCGGTTAGTTCGCGCGCCCCAGGATCGAAGGATGCGGGGATCGTCACCGTTACCGACTGCTCGCCGAAAGGTGCGTCAGGGTGCGCCTGCTCCCACGCCTTGCGCAGGTGGGACAGGTAGCGCGTGGACGCTTGCAGCGGCGAGACGCGCGTCACTTCTTCCGGCGCGTCGTTCGGCAGCAGGGCGGAGCGGCGATCGACGCCGGGATGACTCAACCAGCTCTTGGCGCTGGAGACCAGGCGGATCGGCGTGGTGGCGCCACGGCTGCGCGCCATCTCGCCGGCCACGCCGGTTTGCTCTTCCGCGCTTTGCTGCCACGGCAGATTGTTCTCGCCCGGCGCCAGTTCGTCGGCGTGCGGCAGGTAGAGGAAGGACGGCAGCAGCGGCAGTTCTTCGATGGTGCCCGGTGCGGTCAGCTGCGGAATGGCCAGCACGCCGTGCTGGGTTTTCTCGCCGTCGCTGGCTTGCAGGTTCACATACGACAGCGCGCTGTGGGTGGTGCCAAGGTCGATGCCGATGGCGTAACGTGGATCGCTCACAGTTCCACCTCCGCCGGCGCCAGGATCGAGGCGTCATGCGCTTCCGCCAGTTTCGGCAGGCGCACTTCGGCCGAGCGCCAGCCGCGATGGCTCAAGGCGCCACGGAACGGCGCCTTGCCGACCACGTTGCCGGTCAGGCGCACGGCGGCGGCGTCGAAGCCTTCCGGCAGTTCGATGCGGCTGCCTTCGGCTTCGCTGCGCACCGGCTGGATGGTGAAGTGTTCGCGCAGGACTTTGGCGCAGCCTTCGTGCACCACGCGCGCGGCGGCGCCGATGTCGGCGTCGGAATAGGCGCTCAGGTTTTCCTGGGTGAAGTCGATCAGGCGTGCTTCGCGCTGGAACAGCGACAGCAGCTGCAGGGCGGCGTCAGGCGTGGCGACGCGCAGAGTGATCGGCGCTGGAGCTGGAGCTGGAGCTGGAGCCGGAGCGGGTGCCGGCGCTGGGGCAGGTGCGACCGGTGCGGCGCTCGGCTGCGGCGTGTCGTCGATGCGGTTCAGGCGCGCGGCGTACTCAGCGTCGGACAGGGCGCGGAAGAAGGCGCCAATGGCAATCGAAATCCGGCTGAAGAAAGACGGCAAAGGTTGATTGGAATTGTTCATGTTTTTACTCGCTGTTAGGTTGCCGAACGCTGCGCTGGGCGCGCGTTGTGGCGAAGCCCGGCATGATACTTGATATTTCCCTTGATATGGCGGTTTGGAGCGCCTAGAATACTGTACATACATACAGTATCCGAGTGCCCCATGTCCCACGATGAAAACAATCAAGAGCACGTTATGCCGCCGCCGCCCTCGCTCAAGGCGCAAAAAGGACGGGGCGCGGTGTCCAACATGCAAGGCCGTTACGAACTGAACGCCCGCGAAGCCTATGACGACGGCTGGGAGCGGGAGGAAGAGGAGGTCAAGCCATGGAAAACCCAGGTAACCGAGGAAATCTGCCGTTCCATTCTCAGCCGCAACGCCTCGCCGGATCTGCCCTTCAGTGTATCGCTGAATCCCTATCGCGGCTGCGAGCACGGTTGCATTTATTGTTTTGCGCGGCCTACGCACAGCTATCTGGGCTTGTCGCCGGGCATGGAATTCGAGAGCAAGATCTTCGCCAAGATCAACGCGCCGGAGATGTTGCGGCGCGAGCTGGCTAAGCCCGGCTACGAACCGCAATCGATCGCGCTGGGCGTCAACACGGACGCCTACCAGCCCTGCGAGCGCCAGCTCAAGCTCACACGCCGCGTGTTGGAAGTGCTGCAGGAATGCCAGCACCCGGTGGGTCTGATCACCAAGTCCTCGTTGATCGAACGCGACATCGACATCCTGGCGCCGATGGCGGCCAAGCAGCAGGCTGGCGTGGCCATCACGCTCACCACGTTGGACCCAGTCATCGCCCGCACGCTGGAGCCGCGCGCAGCGGCCCCCGCGCGCCGCCTGCGCACGATACGCACGCTGACGGACGCCGGCATTCCGGTCGCGGTCAGCATCGCGCCCATCATTCCGTTCATCACCGAGCCTGATATTGAACGGATACTGGAGGCGGTCAAGGAAGCCGGCGCGGTGAGCGCGCACTACACGGTGCTGCGCCTGCCGTGGGAAGTGGCGCCGTTGTTCAAGGAGTGGCTGCAGGCGCACTTTCCTGAACGGGCGCAGCGCGTCATGAACCGCGTGCGTGAAATGCGCGGCGGCAAAGACTACGATAGCAATTTCGACACGCGCATGAAAGGCGAGGGCGTGTGGGCCGAGCTGATCCGCCAACGCGTGAAGATCGCCAGCGAGCGGCTCGGTCTGAGCGGGCATGGCAGCCGTTTCCACCGCATGGACGCTTCGCAGTTTACGCGTCCGCCGGTGGTGCCGCCGCTGGGCGCGCGCGCCAAGGCGGCCGATGCGGGACAGCTCGATTTATTTTAAGGCGGCGAGGTGGCGTTCGATGTCGAACACGTGCTGGTCGTGGCGGCCCAGCTCGCGCAGGGCGGCGGCCAGGTGGTTGAGGTAGTCGCTATTGGGACCGCTCGGGCCGGCGGAGCGGGCGATGTGGGCGGCGATCTCCGCCTCGGAGGCGGCGCCGAGGAAGGCGGTGTTGTCCGGCGTGGCAATGTAGACCAGGCCTTCGACTTGGTCGCCGTCTTCAAAGGTAATGGGGATGGCGAGGCGCAGGTAGCCGTTCTTTTCGCGGTGGTCCAGGTGCACGAACACTTCCGGCGTGACCAGATAGGCCATGCCGTGGCAGATGGCGCCGGCCTCCTCGATCAGGGTGACCACGCGGCCCGGCGCTTCGGGCGTGCCGCGATGATCGTGCGAGCCCTGCCAGAAGCGCCGGGTCCAGCCGCTGATGCTGGCCGGGCGGCGTTGCAGGTAGGGAAAGTCCGCCTTGTAGATCAAGGAGCCATAGCCGAACAGCCACACGCTATGGTGGCCGTCAAACTTGTCCATCATTTGATTGATGGCGATGGTGTTCGCAGTCATGCGCTCAATTATAAAACACCGTTAGAAAAACATCGTTAGCGCTAACATCAGGCCGCGTGCTTGAGCTCCAGAACTTGTTGCAGCGCCGCCTTGCTGCGCACCACGTCCACGCGGATCACGCCCATGTCCTGGAGCGCGGCTTTGAGCTGGTTTTCGTGATTGTCGATCAGTTGGCCTGGATCACCCTGCTCGGTCACGCCACAGCCGGCGGTCACCAGCAGCACGTGCAGGTCGTCGCGGCGCTGGCGCGGGGCGTTGGCGTGCAGCTCCAGCAGGCGGTCCATCCACGCTTTCAGCGTCGATGGCACGGAGTAGTTGTGCATGGGGGCGCCGAGCACCAGTACGTTTGCGTCCTGGAATTCCTGGAGCAGTGAAGCGCTTTGCAGGGCTTCGGCGCGCAGTTCGGCACTCATCGGGATATGGGCATCCCAGCGTTTGCTGATGGCTTGCAACAGCGGGCCGCTGGCGTGCGATAAAGGCGCGGCCGCGAGGTCGCGGTACATGACGGTGGCATGGGGTGCAGCCACCGTCAAGGCAGTGATCGCGGCAGAGGTTATCTGACGCGACGCGGAATGGTCGCCATGGGCGCAGGAGTCGATGTGCAGGATGTTCATAAGTAAAGCATACACAATGCGGGAGCGCTACCACAATGGATTTGCTACCAACTCGCGTTACATACTTGAAACAAATTGTAAGGAAGTCCTTAACTCGCTCTAAACGACGGGCATATGCCATTTATGCGCGGCGACGAACTGGTGCAGAAAAGCCACAAAACTGTCTGCGGCGGGCGACAGCGCGCGCACGCTGCGGGTGTAGACGAAGAAACGCCGGGTCAGCGCCGGCGCTTCCAGCGTGCGCATTTTCAAGCCATACAGCTGTACCATCTTTTCCGCATAGGGCAGGCACACGGTGATGCCCAGCCGCGCGTGCACCATGGACAGCGCCGTGGTCATGAAGGTGACCTCGTTGTAGGGGCTGAGCGACAACTCCCGGAACGACACGTGCACGTCGCGCAACAGCCGTTCGGTGAACTGGCCCTGCAATGAAATGAAGGGATAGCGGTTGACGTCGGCCCAAGTGATGCGCTTGCGCTGGTCCAGCTCGTGGCCTTGCGGATAGACCACCACAAATGGCATCTCGAACAAGGGCTGCGCTTCGATCTCGGCGGTGGCGTCGCGCTCGGGGCCGATGCCGAAGTCCACCTCGCCGCTGAACACGCGCGCCGACACCTGCTCCAGCGGACAATCCGCCAGCCGCACCTGCACCTCCGGATGCAGCTCGCGGTAGGCGGCGATCACCTCCGGCAGCATGGTGCAGGAAAGCATCTGCGGCGCCGCCACCCGCACCGAACCCTGCTTGAGCGCCTTGCGGCTGGCGATGTCGGCCATGGCGCGGTCCAGGTCGTGCAGCATCTTGTCGAACAGCGGATACAGTTCGCGTCCCAGCTCGGAAAGCTGGGTCTTGCGCGTGGTACGCTCGACGACACGCACGCCCAGCATCTGTTCCAGCTCCTTGATCTGGCCGCTCAGGGCCGATTGGGTCACGTTCAGGTGGTCGGCGGCGAGGGTGAAACTGCCGGTCTTGGCCAACGCCACCAGGGCGCGCATTTGCCGCAGGCTGGGATTCATGAGAAATTCTGATAAATGGAAAGATAAATACGATTTGTATGATATCTGAAACTGTCATCTAATGGCGGAATCGAGTTGGAGACACCTATGAAAATCAAGCAAATACACCACGTCGCCTACCGCTGCAAAGACGCGAAAGAAACCGTCGAGTGGTATGTGAAACACCTGAACATGAACTTCGTGCTGGCCATCGCCGAGAACGAAGTGCCATCGACCAAGGCGCCGGACCCGTACATGCACGTGTTCCTGGACGCCGGCAACGGCAACGTGCTGGCCTTCTTCGAACTGCCGACGCAAGCGCCTATGGACCGCGACCACAACACGCCGGCCTGGGTGCAGCACCTGGCGATGGAAGTCGGCAGCATGGAAGAACTGCTGGCCGCGAAAGAGCGCCTGGTGGCCGGCGGCATCGACGTCATCGGCCCGGTCAACCACACCATCTTCAAATCGATCTACTTCTTCGATCCGAACGGCCACCGCCTGGAACTGGCCTGCAACACCGGCACGCCGGAAATGATGCAGAAGCTGGACGAAGTGAAATGGGACATGCTGGAAGAATGGTCGCAAACCAAAAAAGCGCCCAAGCACGCCGCCTGGATGCATGAGGAGGTGAAGGCATGAAGCTCGCTACCCTGAAAGACGGCAGCCGCGATGGCCGTCTGGTGGTCGTCAGCCGCGACCTGTCGCACTACCAGCACGTGCCGAAGATTTCGGCCACCCTGCAGCATGCGCTCGACAACTGGGAGCTGGTGGCGCCGCGCCTGGAGCAAATCTACGCCGCGCTGAACGCCGGCGATGCGGTCGACGCCAAGCCCTTCGACCAGCAGTACTGCCACTCGCCGCTGCCGCGCGCCTATCAGTGGGCGGACGGTTCGGCCTACATCAACCACGTGGAGCTGGTGCGCAAGGCGCGCAACGCCGAAGTGCCGGCGTCGTTCTACACCGATCCGCTGATGTACCAGGGCGGCTCCGACAGTTTCGTCGGCCCGCGCGATGCGATCTACGCGCTGACCGAAGACTGGGGCATCGACCTGGAAGCGGAAGTGGCTGTCGTCACCGGCGACGTGCGCATGGGCGCCACGCCGGACGAAGCGGCCAAGGCGATCCGCCTGGTCATGCTGGTCAACGACGTCTCGCTGCGCAACCTGATTCCGAACGAGCTGGCGAAGGGCTTCGGCTTCTTCCAGTCCAAGCCTGCCAGCGCCTTCTCGCCGGTGGCGGTGACGCCCGATGAACTGGGCGCGCACTGGGCGGACAACAAGCTGCACCTGCCGCTGCTGGTGGAGTTGAACAAGCAGCCGTTCGGCAAGCCGAATGCCGGCGAAGACATGACCTTCAGCTTCGCCCATCTGGTGGCGCATGCCGCCGGCACGCGCGAGCTGGCGGCCGGCACCATCATCGGTTCGGGCACGGTATCGAACAAGCAGGGCAACCTGCATGGTTCGAGCATCGCCAATGGCGGCGTGGGTTACTGCTGCCTGGCCGAAGTGCGCATGTACGAAACCATCGAGACGGGCAAGCCGCAAACGCCGTTCCTCAAGTTCGGCGACAGCGTGCGCATCGAGATGCATGACCAGGACGGCGCCAGCATCTTCGGCGCCATCGAGCAGGTGGTCACGCACTACAAGGAGCGTCACTGATGAAGCTTTACACCTACTTTCGCAGCTCCGCCGCGTATCGCGTGCGGATCGCGCTCAACCTGAAAGGGTTGGCCTACGATGCGCAAGCGGTGCATCTGCTGCGCAACGGCGGCGAGCAACTGGGCGAGGCTTATCGCGCGGTGAATCCGTCCATGCTGCTGCCGGCGTTGGAGGATGACGGTAATGTGATCGGCCAGTCGCTGGCCATCATCGAGTATCTGGAAGAGACGCGTCCCGAGACGCCGTTGCTGCCTGCCGATCCGGCGGGCCGTGCCCGCGTGCGTGCGCTGGCGCTGAGCATCGCGGCGGACTCGCATCCGCTGGCCAACCTGCGCGTGTTGAAGTATCTGACGGGGCAGGTGGGCGTGGCGGAGGATGTGAAGCTGGGATGGCAGCAGCATTGGCTGCGCAGCGGACTGGCGACGCTGGAAGCGCTGCTGGCGAACGATACTCGCACCGGGCGATACAGTCATGGCGATACGCCGTCGCTGGCGGATTGCTGCCTGGTGCCGCAGGTGTTCAACGCGCAGCGCTTCAATGTCGATACGTCGCCGTATCCGACGGTGATGCGCATCCATGCGGCTTGTAGCGAGCTGCCGGCCTTCCAGCAGGCCCACCCTTCGCAACAGCCGGACGCCGAGTAGTTATTTTTTCGGCTTGAGGGCTGCCTGGGCCAGCGCTAACGCAATGTTCAGCGCCTGGTCCGGCGCGGCGGCAACATCCGGCTGCACGCCGCCACCTTCCCAATTGGCGCGGGTGATGACGTTGCTGTGACGCGTGACCGCCATCGACGTTTGCAGATGCCGCGAAACGCGCTGCTTGCCCCCAACGCGCGCATCGCCCGCCGTCGACGAGCCCACCACCACCGCGCGTTTGACGTACTGCTGCAAGTCGTAGGCGAAGCCCTCTGCGGCGGCGCTGGTGCGCTCGCCCACTAGCAGATACAACGGCTTCACGCCACCGAAGCGCCGGCCCGCCACTTCGGCGCTGGTCCAATATTCCGCCACCACCTTGCCATCGCGGTCGATCTGATCGTGCAAGTGGATTTGCTTGTCCGCGAAGATGTAGCTGCGCTTGTCCACCAGCAGATAGCTGGACAGCAGCGCCGCCATGTCCTGGCCATCGCCGCCGGCGTCGCGCAGGTCGATGATCAGCGCGGCGCAATCGGCCGCTTGCGCCATGAAGCGCGCTGCCGCATCCATGGACGCGCGGTCCAGCGGCGCGAAGCGCGTGATGTGCAGATAACCGATGTTCTCGCCCAGCGTTTCAAACTTGCGCAGGCCGAAGTTGTCGGCCGACTGCACCATAGGCTGCGGGCGCTGCTGCGGGTCGCTCATATCGTAGGGCACGTATTCCAGATACGTGTGCTTGTCCGGGGCGATGGCAGTCACATCGCGCGTCACCCGCACGGCCAGCGCGCGCGCCGTGGTCTGCTGATCGTACTCGCCGCGCGCCAGCCGCTGGCGGATGTCGTCGGCCGCCGCCTTGGCGCGCACTGCGTCGACGTGCTGCCCGCTCAGGCGCCGGGCGTATTCGTTGACCACATGTGCGCGCGCCGGCGCGTCGAGCGCCTCGTCCAGCGCCTGGGCATGCAGGCCCGCAGTCACCATCAAGGTGGCGACAATCATCCAACGGCTCAAAGCTTTCCCCATTCATTTATATGAAAACAATACTATCACTTCGAGGGCGCGTTACAATCTCGCCTTTCCCCGAAAGCTAATTCCGCAATGACGATCCCGACTCCCATTCTGGAGGCGCTAGACCGCGCCGATGTTTCCTGGCGCCCGCTGCTGGTCAAAGGCCTGGAAGCGATGATGGCCACCACGCCCGCCTACCTGCCGCAACTGGCGCAGGATCAATACCTGCCGACCGAGCAGCGCCTGTTCGCCGCGTTCGCGTTGCCATTACAGCAGGTGAAGTATGTACTGGTCGGCGAAGGACCATATCCGCGAGCAGAGAGCGCCACCGGTGTCTGTTTCATGGATGGGGCGGTTGGCAGCTTGTGGTCGCTGGAGCAGGGCGGCGGCTTGTCCAAGCCGGTCAACAAGGCCACCTCGCTGCGCAACTTCATGAAGATGCTGCTGGTGGCCGACGGCCAGCTCCAGCTCGACAACACGGCCGGCGAGGCCATGGCGGCCGTCTCGGCGCAAGCGCGCTGCGGCGCCGGCAGCCACATCCTGACCCTGGCCGACATGCAGCGCAAGCTGACCGAGCAGGGCTTTTTGCTGCTAAACGCGTCGCTGGTGTTCCGCAGCCACGTGGCGCCGGTCAAGGATGCCAAGGCCTGGCTGCCATTTTTCGAAACGGTCATGGCCGGGCTGGCCGCGCAGGCGACCACGGTGCCGACGATGGTGCTGTGGGGCAAAATCGCCGAGTTGCTGAGTAAGTTATCTGTAATGAAAGATTTCCCGCAGATCACTGCGGAGCATCCTTACAACCTTAGTTTTATTGGTAATAAGGATATGCATAAGCTGTTCCAGCCTATGAAGCTATTGAATGGCTAGCAGGGGCGGCGCCAGCAAGCTTTGTCAAAGTTTGGTATACTTGACTAATTCGATCAACTAATCCGGCTTTGTGGATTATTGAGAAGGTCGATATTTTAACCCAACCGAGGTAGTGATGCGTCTGACCACCAAAGGCCGTTTTGCTGTGACTGCGATGATCGATCTGGCTTTGCGCCAAGGCAAAGGTCCGGTCACGCTGTCGGGCATCAGCCAGCGTCAGGCAATTTCCCTGTCCTACCTGGAGCAGCTGTTCGGAAAGCTGCGCCGCCACGAGATCGTTGAATCGATCCGCGGTCCGGGCGGTGGCTACAGTCTGGCCCGTCGCGCCGACAAAGTCACCGTGGCCGACATCATCATCGCCGTGGATGAGCCGCTTGATGCGACCCAGTGCGGCGGCAAGGAAAATTGCCACGGCGCGGATGCCGCCAGCGGCGCGCGCTGCATGACCCACGAGCTGTGGGCCACGCTGAATGAAAAGATGGTTGATTATCTGGATTCCGTATCGCTGCAGGATCTGGTCGATCAACAAAAGCAGAAGAACGCTGAACAGAGCGTCGTGGTCATGCCCCGCAATGGCAACCACGCCGTGCTCTAAGCCCTAACGGAGTAACCAGATGAACGCCCCAGAAAAAAACATCGCTGACGTGAAATTCCAGACCGCGCCGCACTTCCCGATCTACATGGACTATTCGGCCACCACGCCGATCGATCCGCGCGTCGCCGATGCGATGATTCCTTACCTGCGCGAGCAGTTCGGCAACCCAGCGTCGCGCAGCCACATGTATGGCTGGACCGCCGAGAAGGCCGTCGAAGAGGCACGCGCCAACGTCGCGGCGCTGGTCAATGCCGACCCGCGCGAAATCATCTGGACCTCGGGCGCCACGGAATCGAACAACCTCGCCATCAAGGGCGCGGCGCACTTCTACAAAACCAAGGGCAAGCACATCATCACCGTGAAAACCGAGCACAAAGCCGTGCTGGACACCGTGCGTGAACTGGAGCGCCAGGGTTTTGAAGCGACCTACCTGGAACCGCAGGACAACGGCCTGATCACCATCGAGCAGCTGACCGCCGCCATCCGTCCGGACACCATCCTGATCTCGGTCATGCTGGTCAATAACGAGATCGGCGTGATCCAGCCGATCGACGAAATCGGCGCGCTGTGCCGCTCGAAGGGCATCATCTTCCACTGCGACGCCGCACAAGCGACCGGCAAGATCGTCATCGACCTGCAAAAGACCAAGGTCGACCTGATGACCTTCACCGCGCACAAAACCTACGGCCCGAAGGGCGTGGGCGCGTTGTACGTCTGCCGCAAGCCGCGCGTGCGCATCGAAGCGCAAATGCACGGCGGTGGCCACGAGCGCGGCCTGCGTTCGGGCACGCTGCCGACCCACCAGATCGTCGGCATGGGCGAAGCCTTCCGCCTGGCGAAAGTGGAAATGGACACCGAGATCTCCCGCATCAAGGCGCTGCGCGACCGCCTGGCCAAGGGCCTGCAGGAAATCGAAGAGACCTACATCAACGGCGACATGGAACACCGTGTGCCGCACAACCTGAACGTGAGCTTCAACTATGTTGAAGGCGAATCGCTGATCATGGCCGTGAAAGACCTGGCCGTGTCGTCGGGTTCCGCTTGTACTTCGGCCTCGCTGGAACCATCTTATGTACTGCGCGCGCTGGGTCGCAGCGACGAACTGGCGCACAGCTCGATCCGTTTCACCATCGGCCGTTTCACCACCGAAGCCGATATCGATTTCGCCATCGACCTGATGAAATCGAAGGTACACAAACTGCGTGAACTGTCGCCGCTGTGGGATATGTTCAAAGAAGGCATCGACATCAGCTCGATCCAATGGGCAGCCCACTAAATTCTTAAAGATACAGGAGCATCAAAATGGCTTACTCGGAAAAAGTACTGGACCACTACGAAAACCCACGCAATGTCGGCGCCTTCGAAAAAGGTGACGACAGCGTAGGTACCGGCATGGTTGGCGCGCCTGCTTGCGGCGACGTGATGAAGCTGCAGATCAAGGTCGGCGCCGATGGCCTGATCGAAGACGCAAAGTTCAAGACCTACGGCTGCGGTTCGGCCATCGCATCGAGCTCGCTGGTGACCGAATGGGTCAAGGGCAAGACGCTGGACCAGGCGCTGGCCATCAAGAACACCCAGATCGCTGAAGAACTGGCGCTGCCGCCAGTGAAAATCCACTGCTCGATCCTGGCGGAAGACGCCATCAAGGCAGCGGTTCTGGATTACCAGAACAAGCACGCAACCGTAGCAGCGTAACCACCATACGTCGTTCCCGCGCAGGCGGGATCGGCGTCGGAGAATCAAATGGCAATCACCCTGACCGAAAAAGCAGCTAAACACATCAACCGCTACATCGAGCGCCGCGGCAAGGGCATCGGTCTGCGTTTTGGCGTGCGCACCACCGGCTGCTCGGGTCTGGCCTACAAGCTGGAATATGTGGACGACGTGACCGACGAGGACAGCGTGTTCGAGTCGCATGGCGTGAAAGTGTTCGTCGATCCGAAAAGCCTGCCGTACATCGACGGCACGGAGCTGGACTTCGCGCGCGAAGGCTTGAACGAAGGCTTCAAGTTCAACAACCCGAACGAGAAAGACGCTTGCGGTTGCGGCGAGAGCTTCCGCATCTGATAAGCCATGCAAAATCACTTTGAGCTCTTCCATCTGCCCCAGCAGTTTGCCGTAGACGCGGGCGCGCTCGATAGCGCGTACCGCGATGTGCAAAGCCGCGTCCATCCCGACAAGTTCGTCAACGCCACCGACGCCGAAAAGCGCGTCGCCATGCAGTGGGCCACCCGCGCCAACGAAGCCTATCAGACCCTGAAAAATCCGCAGAAGCGCGCGCAGTACCTGTGCGAGCTGGCTGGCGTCGATTTGCAGACCGAGTCGAATACCTCGATGCCGATGGCCTTCCTGATGCAGCAGATGGAATGGCGCGAAGAGCTGGGCGACGCCCGCGCCGCCAAAGACAGCGACGCGCTGGACGCGCTCGACAAGCAGCTGCGCAGCGCGCGCAAAGAGCAGCTGGCGCAGATCGAACAGCACATCGACGCAAGCGATTTCCACGCCGCCGCCCAAGGCGTGCGCGCGCTGATGTTCCTTGAAAAATTCGGCGAAGAAGTCCGCTTCGCCTTTGAAGCAATCGAAGCATAAAGATCGGGGTCAGTTCCGACATTCGGACACGGGCTCAACCATTACGTGGTTGAGCCCGTGTCCGAATGTCGGAACTGACCCCGAATTAAAGGTAATTAAATGGCACTTCTGCAAATTTCCGAACCAGGCATGTCCACCGCACCGCACCAGCATCGCCTGGCTGTGGGCATCGATCTGGGCACCACCAATTCGCTGGTGGCGACTGTGCGCAACAGCATTCCAGAAGTGCTGAACGACGAAGACGGCCGCGCGCTGCTGCCGTCCGTGGTGCGCTATCTGCCTAACGGCCACGCCAACATTGGCTACAAGGCGCAAGCCGCCCAAACCACCGATCCGAAAAACACCATCGTTTCGGTGAAGCGCTTCATGGGCCGCGGCCTGGCCGATATCGCCTACGCGGAAAACCTGCCTTACCATTTCCTCGATACGCCCGGCATGGTGCAGCTGAAAACCGTGGCCGGCGTGAAAAGCCCGGTGGAAGTGTCGGCTCAGATTCTGGCCACGCTGCGCCAGCGCGCCGAAGATTCGTTGGGCGATGACCTGGTTGGCGCGGTGATCACCGTGCCGGCGTATTTCGACGATGCGCAACGCCAGGCCACCAAGGACGCCGCGCAGTTGGCCGGCCTGAACGTGCTGCGCCTGCTGAGCGAGCCGACTGCGGCCGCTATCGCCTACGGCCTGGATAACGCGTCGGAAGGCATTTACGCGGTCTACGATCTGGGCGGTGGTACCTTCGACATCTCGATCCTGAAGTTGAGCAAAGGCGTGTTTGAAGTGCTGGCCACCGGCGGCGACTCCGCGCTGGGCGGCGACGATTTCGATCACCGCCTGTTCTGCCACATTCACCAGGAAGAAAAACTGGCGCCGCTGTCGGACGAAGACACCGCCGTGCTGATGGTGAAGTCGCGCGAAGCCAAGGAACTGCTGTCCACCAAGGACGAAGTGACGGTCGACGCCGCGCTGAAGTCGGGCGAGCAGGTCCACCTGACCGTTACCGCCGATACCTTCCAGGAGATCACCAAGCACCTGATCGACAAAACCATGAAGGCCATCAAGAAAGCGCTGCGCGACGCCAATGTCGATGCGGACGATGTCGATGGCGTGGTCATGGTCGGCGGCGCCACGCGCATGCCGCACGTGCATCGCGCGGTGAGTGAATACTTCCACACCATTCCGCATGCGAATATCGATCCGGATAAGGTTGTGGCGCTGGGCGCCGCTATACAGGCCAATCTGCTGGCCGGCAACCGCGCCGCCGGCGACGACTGGCTGCTGCTGGACGTGATTCCACTGTCGTTGGGTATCGAGACCATGGGCGGCCTGGTGGAGAAAATCATCCCGCGCAATTCCACCATTCCATGCGCCCGCGCGCAGGAGTTCACCACCTTCAAGGACGGCCAGACCGCGCTGGCGGTGCACGTGCTGCAAGGCGAGCGTGAGCTGGTGGCCGATTGCCGTTCGCTGGCGCGCTTCGAGCTGCGCGGCATTCCGCCGATGGCGGCAGGCGCGGCGCGCATCCGCATCACCTATCAAGTCGATGCGGACGGCTTGCTGTCGGTATCGGCACGCGAGCTGCGTTCCGGCGTGGAGGCCTCCATCAGCGTCAAGCCGGCCTATGGCCTGGGCGACGACGACGTGGCGCGCATGCTGCAGGAATCGTACAAGTCGGCCGATGTCGACATGAAGGCGCGCGCATTGCGCGAAGAGCAGGTGGAAGCGGAACGTATCCTGCTGGCCACGCAAGCAGCGCTGGATGAAGATGCAGCCCTGCTGTCGGACGAAGAGCGGGTAGCGGTCGATGCACTGATGGCGCAAACGCGCGACGTGCTGGCGCAATCGCAAACCGGCGCGGTGGACCATCAGGCGGTGAAGCTGGCCGTTGAAGCGCTGGCCCACGGCACCGAAGAATTCGCATCGCGCCGCATGGACCGCAGCGTGCGCAGCGCACTGGCCGGCAAAGCCTTGGACCAAGTCGTATAACGTCATTCCCGCGAAAGCGGGAATCCATGCTGAGTTAGATAAATCGCCGCCGTATGGACTCCCGCTTTCGCGGGAGTGACGGGGGCAAACAAAAGAGTTTAAACATGCCACAAATCGTATTCCTCCCACACGCCAAACTGTGCCCGGATGGCGCCGTCGTTGAAGCCCAGCCAGGCAAGACCCTGTGCGACATCATGCTCGAAAACGACATCAACATCGAGCACGCCTGCGAGAAATCCTGCGCTTGCACCACCTGCCACGTGCTGGTGCGCGAGGGCCTCAATTCGCTGAACGAAGCCAGCGAAACCGAGGAAGACCTGCTGGATAAGGCCTGGGGCCTGGAAGCCGTGTCGCGCCTGTCGTGCCAGGCGGTGGTGGCGGATGAAGACCTGGTCGTTGAAATTCCCAAGTACACCATCAACCACGCCAGCGAAGGCGGGCACTGATCTCGATGAAGAAGCCGAGCAAACAAGCCACCATTATCGGCGCCACCGTCACCAGCGCCGACAACATGCCGGAGATCCGCGAAGGGCAGACCGTCGCCCTGCTGCAGGAGCTGCACATCCTCACGCGCGACGGCAAGATGAATCAGGACAGCCGCCGCAAGCTGAAACAGGTCTACCACCTGTACCAGTTCATCGAGCCGCTGCTGAAGCAGGTGCTGGCATCGAAGGACAATGTGTCGCTGGTCGATCACGGCGCCGGCAAGTCCTACCTCGGCTTCATCATCTACGACCTGTTCTTCAAGGCGCTGCAAAACGATTCGCATATCTACGGCATCGAAACGCGCGAAGAGCTGGTGGCCCGTTCGCAGGAACTGGCCAAGCAATTCAACTTCCCCGGCATGTCCTTCCTGCCGCTGTCTGTGGCCGAGTCCACCGAATCGAAGCTGCTGCCTGAGCAGATCGACGTCGTCACCGCGCTCCACGCCTGCAACACGGCGACCGATGACGCCATCCAGTTCGCGCTGAAGAAGAAGGCCCAGCACATCGTGCTGGTGCCGTGCTGCCAGGCCGAAGTGGCCTCGGTGCTGAAGAAGAACAAAGGCCAGTCGCTGGGCAAATCCGCGCTGACCGAAATCTGGCGCCACCCGATCCACACGCGCGAATTCGGCAGCCAGATCACCAACGTGCTGCGTTGCCTGCAGCTGGAAGCGCATGGCTACGATGTCACCGTGACCGAGCTGGTAGGCTGGGAGCATTCGATGAAAAATGAACTCATCATCGCCACCTACAAGAACCTGCCGCGCAAGCGTCCGTCCGAGCGCCTGAAAGAGGTGCTGGAGACGGTCGGCCTGCAAGAGATGAATACCCGCTTCTTTAGCGAAGAGGTAGCGTAAATGGAAAACTGGCTCGACCTGCGCAGCGACACCGTCACGCGCCCAAGCGCCGCCATGCGCGCCGCGATGAACGTGGCGGACGTCGGCGACGATGTCTACGGCGACGACCCAACCGTCAACCGCCTGCAGGAATATGCGGCGGATTTGTTCGGCTTCGAGGACGCGCTGTTCGCGCCGTCGGGCACGCAGAGCAATCTGCTGGCGTTGCTGGCCCACTGCGGCCGTGGTGACGAATACCTGGTCGGCCAGGAAGCCCATACCTACCGCTACGAAGGCGGCGGCGCTGCGGTGCTGGGTAGCATCCAGCCGCAGCCGATCATCAACCAGGCCGACGGCAGCATTGCGCTGGCCGATATCGAGTCCTACATTAAGCCGGACGATTTCCACTTCGCGCGCACCAAGCTGCTCGCGCTGGAGAACACCATCAACGGCCGCGTGCTGCCGCTGGAATACGTGGCGCAGGCGACCGCGCTGGCGCATGGACGCGGCCTGGCGACGCACCTCGACGGCGCGCGCGTCTGCAACGCTGCGGTCAAGCTGGGCGTGAGCCCGCGCGACATCACGCGTGGCTTCGATTCGGTTTCCGTGTGCCTGTCCAAAGGCCTGGGCGCACCGGTCGGTTCGGTCCTGCTGGGCACCAAGCCGCTGATCAAGGAAGCCAAGCGCTGGCGCAAGATGCTGGGCGGCGGCATGCGCCAGGCCGGCATCATCGCCGCCGGCGGCTTGTACGCACTGGAGCACAATATTCCGCGTCTGGCGGAAGACCACGACAACGCCGCTTACTTCGCCGGCGAACTGGCGAAGATGCGCAGCATCAAAGTTAGTACGCCGCAGACCAACATCTTTTACGTCGACATTCCGCAGTTCGTTCAGCAAGGCTTGAGCGACGTGCTGGAACTGACGCGCATCCGCGTGTCCATGGCGCCGCGCCTGCGCATCGTTACGCACATGGATGCCAAGCGTGACGATATCGACCGTGCCATTACCGTGTTTGGAGACTTCTTTGGATAACAATGACGATACCGTCCGTCTCGCCAAGCGCGTAGCTGACATGCGTCCGTGCTCGCGCCGCGAGGCGGAGTTGTACATCGAAGGCGGTTACGTCAGCGTGGACGGCAAGCTGGTGGAAGAGGCGGGCGCCCGCGTCACGCCGGAGCAGGTCATCACCATCGCGGAAGACGCCACGCTGCTGGAGATCACGCCGGTCACCATCCTGCTGCACAAGCCGGCCGGTGCGGCGCAGCCGCTGCATCTGCTGAACGCCGACTCGCTTACGCGCAGCGTGCCGGGCAAGCGCTTCCTCAAGCGTCACATCACGGCGCAGGAGCAGTATCTGCCTCTGGAACCGAAGGCCAGCGGCCTGGTGGTGTTCACGCAGGACTTCCGCGTCAGCCGCAAGCTGGGCGACGAGGCGATCGAGCAGGAGATCATCGTTGAGGTGAGCGGTACGATCAGTGAAGACGGCCTGCGTCAGCTGAATACCATCAACGGCAAGGTAAGCTGGCAGAACGAAACGCGCCTGCGTTTCGCCATCAAGAATCCGAAACCAGGCCTGATTGAGCGGCTGTGCCGCGACGTCGGCCTGACCGTGGTGGCCATGAAGCGCATCCGCGTCGGACGCATCTCCATGGCCAGCCTGCCTGCAGGCGAATGGCGCTACCTGCAGGACTACGAACGCTTCTAACTACTTGCCGGTCTGCGACAGGATGAAGGCGTAGGTATCCGCCGATTCCGCATCCTGTTGCGCGCGCGTGGAACCCATGCCGTGACCGGCGTCGAAGTCGACGCGCAGCAGCACCGGCTTGCCGCTGCCGGTGGCCGCCTGCAGACGCGCCGCCATCTTCGCCGGATGGAACGGCGCCACGCGCGGATCGGTAACGCCGGTGGTCAGCAGCACCGCCGGATACTTAGCTCCATCCACCACCTGCTGATAGCTGTCGATGCTCTTCAACGCCTTGAAGCCCGCCGCATCGGCGATCGCACCCCACTCAGGTTCCTCCGCATAGCCGTTCTGCTCCGCCACGTAGCGCAGCGGATTGTGCCAGCCCACGCCCGACACCACGGCGGCAAACAGCTCCGGACGTTCTTCCAGCGCGCGGCCCATGGTGATGCCGCCGGCCGAACGACCGCCGATGGCTTGGTAGGCCGGCGAGGTGTAGCCTTGGGCTTGCAGGTCTTCGCACACGGCGATCAGGTCGCGCCAGGTGTTAGGTTTGTTTTCCAGTTGGCCGGCGCGATGCCACTCGCGGCCAAACTCGCCGCCGCCGCGTACATTGGCGTAGCCGACCACGCCGCCCTGGTCGACGAAGGCCGGCGAGCGTCCCGCGAACGCCGGCGTGTACGCCGCCGCGCCGTAACTGCCGTAGGCCGAGATATAGGCCGGGTTTTTGCCGTCGAGCTTCAGCCCCTTTTTGTAGATCACGCTGTACGGAATTTTGGTGCCGTCCTTGGCGACCGCGAAGCGGCGCTCGGTGGTGTAGGCGCTGACGTCGATGGCCGGCTTGGGCGTGATGCCGGTGTCGGCCAGCTTGCCGTCAGTGTCCACCGACCAGATACCGGTCGGCTGCAGCCAGCCGGACAGGATGGCCAGCGCGCCCGGTGCGTCGGCATCGGCGGCGACCGCCACCAGCGTGCCGTCGAAGGGCAGGGCGATGTCGGCGATCTTGCCGTCCGCGCCGAGGCGCTGCAGCTTGCTCAGGCCACCGTCCATGGAGCGGATGTACAAGCCTTCCTTGGCGCGCGTGACGCCTTGCAGCACCAGCGCCGATTCCTGCGCCACTTCCTGCGCGGAAGCCAGCGACGGCGCCTTGGCCGAGGTTCTCAGCAGGCGCCCGCGCGCGTGGCCTTTGGTCGACAGCAGGTAGAGGTCATCGCCGTTCAGGTCCAGGTCCGTGACTTCGTCGGCGAAGTCCGCCACCTGCTGCCACTTGGCCTTGCCGCTCAGGACTTGCTTCAGCGGCGCGGTGTACAGGCGGAACTCCTTGCGCACGTCGGCCAGCATCAGGATAGCGCTTTCGGAGCGGCCCGACACGCCGATGAAGGGCGACTGGATCTTCTCGTACTTGACCGCCGCGTCGAGGCCGCGCTTCATCAGCACCGGATCTTTCGCGACGCTGGCGCCGACTTTGTGGAAGCGCACCTGCGAATCGAGGAAGCGCTCCGGCGTATTCACCTTGCCGGTCAGCTGGTTGTAGAAGAAGCCGGAGCTGTCGGCCAGCCAGCTTGGATTGGCGCCTTGCGTGTTGGCGATGCGGTCTTTCAGCACCGCGCCGCTGCGCACGTCCATGATGTACAGGACCGAATCTTCACTGCCGTCCTTCGACAGGCCGTACACCAGTTTGCTGCCGTCCGGAGAGGCCTGCCACCAGTCCAGCGAGGTGTGGCTGGTCTTGGTATCGAGCTTGGTCGGATCGACCAGCACGCGGTCTTTGCCGCCTTCGCGCACGAACAGTTTGAAGTTGTTGGAGCCGGCCGGGCGCTGCTGGTAGAACAGGCGCGCGCCGGCTTTCTGCACATGCGCGGGCGCGGCGATATCGCCGGACAGTTGCTGGATACGTTTCAGCAGTTCGTTGCGCTTGGGCAGCGTGTCGAGGATGGCGCGGGTGTGGAGGTTCTGCTGCTTGAGGAAGGGCAGCCAGTCCTTGTCCTTGTCGTTCTCCATCCAGCGATAGCGGTCGGTGATGGTTTCGCCGAAATAGGTATCGGTGACGGCTTCGACGCGGGCGACGGGTGCTGGCGGAATATCGGCGGCCGGCGCGGTGCCGGCGGCAGAGGCGGCGAGAGCGAACATCGCGCCGTAGATTGCTGGTTTCATTTTCAGTCCTCGAGGCGGAAACTTCTATTCTGCCACGAAAGGTTGTGAAAATTACACTTTCTTTTTCTTCTCCAGCGCCGGCAGCTGGATCAGGCGGGTGCCGGCCAGTTTGTCGTGCAGGAACTGGCGGTCCTTGTCGAAGAAGGCGGTCAGCGACCACAACAGGATACCGGCGAAGATTGCACCCAGCGCCTGCCAGCGATGCAGGTCCAGCGTCAGCGCCACCAGCACGGCCGGCAGGATCCACATCCAGCTCAGCAGGTAGCGCACGGCGGCGGTGCGCGCCGATACGGGGCCGCCGCTCTTCGCCTGCAACTTCATGCGCCAGGTGCGCATGGCCAACGTCTGGCCGTCGCGGCTCCATTGGTGGATGAAGTAGCAGCCCAGCACCACGAAAGCCAGCGCCTGCCGCATGTGTTCCATCATGGCGGTGTGGCTGGCATGGGTGGCGAATTCGAAAATCAGGAACGGCAGGAACAGCACGGCAAAGCCGAGCAGGGATTCGTACACCATCGAAATCAGACGGCGCTTGACGGTGGGATGCGGATTATTTGACATCGGCAGGGGCTGGTGGCGCTGGCGTTGGTGCAGGCGTTTGTGCAGGTGCTGGCGCCGGCGTCGTGCCCGGCGGCACCGGCATCACGTTGGAGGCGTTCGGCAGGGTGCTCGGATCGATCGGCGCAGGCGTCACCACCGGCGTTGCCACGCCCGGCGAGGTGCTCGGCGTGGAAGGCTTGATCGGCGCCACCGTCAGCGCTTTCGATTGCGCCGGCGTCGGCAGGTTGGCGACCTGTTTCTTGGTGGCCGGCTTGGCCGCCAGTTCCTTCTTCTGCTCGTCCGGCAGCAGCTGGTAGGTTTCCCACGACGTCGATTTTTGCGCCGGGTTCAGCTTCTGCGCGCGCGCATAGTTCTGGCGCACCTGGCGGCGTTCTTCCGGCGTCATGCGCACCCATTCGCGCATGCGCTCCTGCATGCGCACCTGCTCGTCCGGCTTCATCTTGGCGTAGCGCTTGGCGATGCCCAGCCATTTCTGTCTGCGGATCGGCTCGATCTCATCCCACTCGGCGGCGAGCGGCTCCAGCGCCTGCTGCTGGGCAGGCGATAAATCTTTCCAGAGGATTTTTTCCGGCGCGGCAGCGCCCTTGCCGGTCACGGCGGCCACCGGCGCCTTCACCAGTTCCGGCGCGTCCGGCCGTTGTGCGACCCACACCGCGCCTGCCGCTGCTACCGCTATCACCGCTGCTGCTCCTGCGCCCAGTTTGGCGCGCCCGCTCCATGCCATGCCGTTACTCGCTTTGCGACAGATAGGCGTTAAAGCCGTGGTCCAGATAGGCGTCCAGCGGCAGCTCGTCCGACAGCACGGCGGCGTCGATCTCGGCCAGGTCGGCGATGCGTTCCTGCTGTTCGAACTGGTAGATGCCGACCATGCCGACCACCAGCACCAGCGCCGGCACGGCCATGCTCATGCGGCCCAGCCAGGCGAACGGCGAGAACAGGCCGCTGATGCCGCCGCCGGCGCTGGCCAGCTCGGTTCGGGTCACGCGCACGGAGAGCGGCTGCTCGACGTGGGCTTTCTTGCGCGCGAGCGCCATCTTGCGCGCCTGGGCCAGGCGGTCTGTGGTCGAAGCCGGCAGCTCGTCCAGCTTCTCATTGAGCGCGTGGCGCACTTTGTAAGCGAAGTTCAGATCGTCGGTGTTCATAATTTAATTCCCTTGGCTGCCAGCGCCTCGGCCAGCGCATGTGTTGCACGTGAGCAATGCGTTTTGACGCTGCCTTCCGAGCAGCCCATTGCCTCGGCCGTCTCGGCCACATCCATATCCTGCCAGTAACGCATGAGAAAGGCTTCGCGTTGACGCGCCGGCAGTTTTTGTACTTCGGCATCGATGATTTCCAGCGTCTGCTGGCGCTCGACCTGGTCGGCGCTCGATTCGCTGGAGCGGCCGTCTTCGCTTTCGAGCGATTCGAGTATATCAAAGTCCTCATGCTCGCCGCCCGAGGGGGCCATGCTGGAAAACAGGCTGACCCAGGTGTTGCGCACCTTTTCGCGGCGGAAGTAATCGAGGATGGTGGTCTGCAGGATGCGCTGGAACAGCATCGGCAACTCGGCGGCCGGCTTGTCGCCGTATTTTTCGGCGAGCTTGATCATCGCGTCCTGCACGATGTCTAAAGCGGATTCGTCCTTGCGTACTGCGTAGACGGCTTGCTTGAAGGCCCGGCGTTCGACGTTTTCGAGGAAGTCGGATAATTCTTTGTCTGTGGCCATGCGTCGGGGGAAGGGAACTGCCGGGTGTTTTGAACTGAGGCGCATGCTAGCAAAAAAGCTCACCTTTTGCATGGTTTTACATGAAAAAGCATCAATTTTCGAATTAGCGCTTGCTGAAACTCATGCGTGGGTGTACCGTATGGGACGCTTTGAACAACCCCGAAGCTCTATGGTCTGGTCGCAGCAGGCACACAACGCCGCAACGACACGACGCGCTTTCATATGTAGGCAGTTTGCTCTCGCCCGTGCCACAAGCACGAGAGGTACGCACAACCACTACGGAAAACCCGGCCAAACGAGAGTTTGCGCTAGCACCGCTTTGCACGTCACTACGGTTGACGGAAGAGGTAGTGCGACCGCATAAATAAAGGGAATCTGGGCAGAGCTGTAGCGGTACGTGTACTTCGTTAGGACAGAGCATCCGATCAATCTCCAATGGACCTTGAAAGGAATGTTTCATGAATACCGAAGCATCTTCACAAAGTAATAATCAATTGACTGGCGCAGAAATTCTGGTGCGCTGCCTGGCGGAAGAGGGCGTGGAACACGTCTTTGGCTATCCGGGCGGAGCCGTACTGTACATCTACGACGCCATCTTCAAGCAAGACAAATTCCAACACGTTCTGGTACGCCACGAGCAGGCTGCGGTGCACGCCGCCGATGCATACTCGCGCTCCTCGAACAAGGTCGGCGTTGCGCTGGTGACCTCCGGTCCCGGCGTCACCAATGCCGTCACGGGATTGTCCACCGCCTACATGGATTCCATCCCCATGGTCGTGATCTCGGGCCAGGTGCCTAGCCACGCCATCGGTCAGGATGCGTTCCAGGAATGCGACACGGTCGGTATCACCCGTCCGGTGGTCAAGCACAATTTCCTGGTCAAGGACGTCAAGGACTTGGCCGAGACCGTCAAGAAAGCCTTCTTCATCGCCCGCACCGGCCGTCCAGGCCCTGTGCTGGTCGACATTCCGAAGGATATCTCGATGCACAAAACGACGTTCTCGTACCCGAAAGAGGTCGAGATGCGTTCGTACAAGCCGGTGGACAAGGGCCACTCGGGCCAGATCCGCAAGGCAGTCCAACTGCTGCTGCAAGCCGAACGTCCGATGATCTACACCGGTGGCGGCGTGATCCTGGCCAATGCCGCGCCGGAACTGAACAAGCTGGTCGACAAGCTTGGCTTCCCGGTGACCAACACGCTGATGGGCCTGGGCGCGTACCGCGCCAGCGACGAGAAATTCGTCGGCATGCCCGGCATGCACGGCACCTACGAAGCCAATATGGCGATGCAGAACTGCGACGTGCTGATCGCCATCGGCGCCCGTTTCGACGACCGCGTGATCGGCAACCCGAAACACTTCGCCTCCAACCCGCGCAAGATCATCCACGTGGACATCGATCCATCGTCGATTTCCAAGCGCGTGAAGGTCGACATTCCGATCGTCGGCAACGTCAAGGACGTGCTGATCGAATTCCTGGCCCAGCTCGACGCTGCGGACGCCAAGCCGAACGCGCCTGCGCTCAAGGACTGGTGGAAACAGATCCAGGAATGGCGCGGCCGCGACTGCCTGAAATTCTCGGACTCCGACCTGGTGATCAAGCCGCAGGCCGTGGTGCAAAAGCTGTGGGAAGTGACCAAGGGCGACGCCTTCATCACCTCCGACGTCGGCCAGCACCAGATGTGGGCGGCGCAGTACTACCCGTTCGACAAGCCTAAGCGCTGGGTCAACTCGGGCGGTCTGGGCACCATGGGTGTGGGCCTGCCGTACGCCATGGGCGTGCAGATGGCCAATCCGGACGCCACCGTTGCCTGCATCACCGGCGAAGGTTCGATCCAGATGTGCATCCAGGAACTGGCTACCTGCAAGCAGTACCACCTGACGCCGAAGATCATCATGCTCAACAACCGCTTCCTGGGCATGGTTCGCCAGTGGCAGCAGATCGACTACGGTTCGCGCTATTCCGAGTCCTACATGGACTCGCTGCCGAACTTCGAGAAGCTGGCCGAGGCCTATGGCCACGTCGGCATGCGCATTGAAAAACCCGGTGACGTGGACGGCGCGCTGCGCGACGCCTTCGGCATGAAAGACAAGCTGGTCTTCATGAACTTCATCACCGATCAATCGGAAAACGTCTGGCCGATGGTTAAGGCAGGCAAGGGTCTGTCCGAAATGCTGCTGGGTTCGGAGGATCTCTAATATGCGACACATTATCTCTGTATTGCTGGAAAACGAAGCCGGCGCCCTGTCCCGCGTGGTCGGCCTGTTCTCGGCCCGTGGCTACAACATCGAAACGCTGACCGTGGCGCCGACCGAAGATCCGACCCTGTCGCGCATGACCATCGTCACCAGCGGCTCGGACGACATCATCGAGCAGATCACCAAGCACCTGAACCGCCTGATCGAGGTGGTCAAGGTGGTGGACCTGACCGAGGGTCATCACATCGAACGCGAGCTCATGCTCATCAAGGTGCGCGCGGTGGGCAAGGAACGGGAAGAGATGAAGCGCACGGCGGACATCTTCCGCGGCCGCATCATCGACGTCACGGAAAAGAGCTACACGATTGAACTGACCGGCGCCAAGAGCAAGCTCGACGCGTTTATCGATTCGATCGACCGCGCCTCCATCCTGGAGACGGTACGTACCGGCGGTTCCGGCATCGGACGCGGCGAACGCATCCTCAAAGTTTAAACAATTTATAACGAATTTATTTAGGAATTATCATGAAAGTTTTCTACGACAAAGACGCCGACCTCTCCCTGATCAAGGGTAAAAACGTGGCCATCATCGGTTACGGCTCGCAGGGCCACGCCCACGCGCAAAACCTGAGTGACTCCGGCGTGAACGTCACCGTCGGCCTGCGCAAAGGTGGTTCGTCCTGGAACAAGGTAGAGAAAGCCGGCCTGAAGGTCGCCGAAGTGAACGACGCGGTCAAAGCCGCCGACGTCATCATGATCCTGCTGCCGGACGAGAACATCGCCCAGGTCTACAACGAAAACGTCGCCCCGCACGCCAAGCAAGGCGCGGTACTGGCCTTCGCCCACGGCTTCAACGTGCACTACGGCCAAGTCGTGCCACGCGCCGACCTGGACGTGATCATGGTGGCACCGAAGGCCCCAGGCCACACCGTGCGCGCCACCTACACCCAGGGTGGCGGCGTGCCACACCTGATCGCCGTGTACCAGGACAAGTCCGGCATCGCCCGTGACATCGCCCTGTCGTACGCCTCGGCCAACGGCGGCGGCCGTGCCGGCATCATCGAAACCAACTTCCGCGAAGAAACCGAGACCGACCTGTTCGGCGAACAAGCAGTGCTGTGCGGTGGCGCGGTCGAGCTGATCAAAGCCGGCTTCGAAACCCTGACCGAAGCTGGCTACGCTCCGGAAATGGCGTACTTCGAATGCCTGCACGAACTGAAACTGATCGTCGACCTGATCTACGAAGGCGGCATCGCCAACATGAACTACTCGATCTCGAACAACGCCGAATACGGCGAGTACGTGACCGGTCCTAAGGTCGTGACCTCGGCCACCAAGGATGCGATGCGTCAGTGCCTGAAAGACATCCAGACCGGTGAATATGCAAAATCGTTCATCCTGGAAAACAAAGCAGGCGCCCCGACCCTGATCTCGCGCCGCCGCCTGACCGCCGAGCACCCGATCGAAGAAGTCGGCGCCAAACTGCGCGCCATGATGCCTTGGATCGCCAAAAACAAAATGGTCGACCAGTCGAAGAACTAAGCAGTTTCTTCTTCCAAGAAAAGCCGGCGCAAGCCGGCTTTTTTTATGAGCAACGGAAATGATTCTCTGCACGTTCAAAGCGCGTTCATATGGGACTCCCCGCTAACTTCAAGCGAAAGAGTGCGCAGAATTTTATCGTCGATTAATGTCGGATATCGTATAAAGTCGCTGACCTGCGCAATCTCAAGATGTTCGAAGAACTTTGGTGCATCAATCAAATTCAAAGTCAATCCTCGCCCATGAGCATTTTGAATGATTTCTTGTCCGCCACGGCTAAACCGTGACGTAGTTACAAATGCCCCTCGTGTAAAACCATTTAGGGTCATGGCACCAATAAATTCTCTTATCGGGGCCACTTCTATCGTATTTCGGTGTCGCTTAACCTGAACTGCTATTGGTTGTTCTCGTGTGTCGCGAAGAATCACGTCTATTCCGCCATCGGAGGAATACGAAGTTAGCTCAGTTCTGAAACCGCAGCTTGAGAAGACACTTGAGACGACCTCTTCAAACCTACGCGGGTTGACGTTATACCTGCTTGCATACTTTCCCATGAGATATTGACGTACATCGTTCGCAGGAAGACTAATGTCAACCTTATCGAATTTTTTCAGTGACGCTGCTGCCCCACATTCGATAAACCAGATCTGATTTCTGGTAAAGAGATAGATTTCTTTTGCTACATGCCACCATCCACATAGTGGGCAGGTGTAAAGTTGTGCGTCCAGTTCCTCGGGTTCACGAACAAAGTCCTTGTCCCGCAAGATGAAATCCCCATGGAATTCAGCCATGGCATCAATATGATCTAGATGAAATGCGTGGATGCCGGCAGAGATACCTCTCCAGCGGTCGTCGATTTCTATCGGTATGAGTTTTCCACGGCAGAACCGGCAGTCGCATCCTAAAATTTCTCCGATAGTCGGAGGTTCGCCGATTTGATCATGAAGCCATAAAGTCATGATTCGCCTCTCGGAAACAGATTTTCCTAGGCGCGCGTGGGCAAATGATGTGGCCAAGCTCAATCGCGTTTAGATTTTGCTCAGGAGCGCAGTCATGCGCGCTTGCCAGCCGGGGCCGGTAGCAATCCAGCGCTCGAAGATTTCGGGCGGTAGGGGGAGCGTGAGGAGTTGTTGAGGATAGGAATAGATTGTTTGGTCGCCGATCTTCAGCGTTCCCAGAGAAATCATTTCATCGCCCATCTCTGGAATTTCCTCGTACTCTTCTGGCTCAATTTCATGCGCGTCCACGCGCGCAAAGTCACTTCCGTAGGAGTGGGGCAAAGCGTTTTCTTTCGCGTCCATTGGCTTTCCTCATGCTAAAAACGTGGCATCCTGTACTGCGTGGTGTATAGCAGACGACGACCATTCGATCATGCAGCAAGCCGTAGCAGATAAAGCGGGGCTCGCCGTAGCTCTTTCTTGTATCTGGAATAGCGACATGTTTATCCTGCAGAACAGTCGCGGCGTCGGCGAAATCCAGGCCGCGTTTTGCGAGAGTCTGATTCCGCTTTGCCGGATCGTATGTGATCCACATGATCATTGTATGAAGGTTGGAGTCGAACTTCAATATTCGCGCTTATCTTTGCATTCGACTTTGATGCCGATCTAGTGAGAATGTGTGACTATTCACAGTGTTCTGCAATGTATCCTTGCGTGTCGTAATTCACAATGAAAAATGGAACAATGATCGAGAGCTTGTTGGGTGTGTTCGCCTTGGCGATTGTGGAAATGTGGGCGGCGATACCGCTGGGCTTTCATCAGAAATTGCCGCCTTTGCTGATCGGCGTTGCGGTGATCGGCGGCTCGCTCGTCGGCGCGGTGGCGGCCATGTTCGCGGGGAACGGCATTCGCCGTTTGATTTTCTGGCGCAAGAAGGAGCCGGCGGAGGGCGGCCGCATGTCCAAGTGGCTCGTCAGCAAGGGGCCGTGGGCCGTCGGTCTTCTCGGGCCGCTGCTGATCGGGCCGTTGTTCGCGGCGTTGCTGGCCGGGGCGGTCGGCATGCCGAGGATCTTGTCGCTGGTGCTCCTGGCCATCGGCATCGTGCTCTGGACCGTGGTGATTGTCGTGGGCGGGGCGTTTGGCCTGTCAATAATTCGTTAAGCTGTGGATGAGGACGCCGACGCCGATGGTGGCCAGGAAGCCGATGACCGAGGTGAAAAACTCGGAGATGACGATTTTGTCGCCGCGACGGTCGTAGATGAACATCCGGCCCTTCATCAATTCCCTGGCGGTTTCGGCGCGGAAGTAGCCCAATGACAGGATCGGTATCACGATCCGCCCGATTCCGTAGAACACGACATTGAACAGCAGTGGCATGAAAAATTCCGCGATGGCGCCCATGTTCGCTTCTCCTGTGTGAAATTGGATGATAGCAAGCTTTGTGGAACCGCCAGTTAACAGATGCTTAAGTAGCCGTGCGCGGTTCTGTTGAGGAAATTGCTATCATGCGGTTTTATATTGCCGGTTAGTCCGCCCCATCATGTCAGAGGCCAGCGCCAACGAAATAGCCACATGCGATAGCGAACCTATCCGCACGCCGGGCAGCATCCAGCCACACGGGTTTTTGCTGGCGCTCGGCGAGCAATTGCAGGTGCTGCAGGCCAGCGAGAATCTCGCGCAATTCACCGGCGTGGCGGCGCCGCAGGCGCTCGGGCTGCGGCTGGCCGATATCATCGGCGCGGCCCCGGCCGAACGGCTGGAAACCGCCTTGCGCAGCGGTCAGCTGCGCGAGCGGCCGGCCGCCATCGGCACCGTCACGCTCAAGGGCCAGCTGTTGGATGCGCTGGCCCATGCCTATGACGGCTTGCTGATCCTGGAATTCGAGCCGGCCCTGGACGTCATCGACGCCCACCGGCTGTACCCACTGGTCAGCGATTTCCTCAGCAAGATTTCCGATGCCGACAGCATCTTCGGCCTCGGCCAGATGGCGGCCGCCGAGATCCGCGCCTTGACCGGCTTCGGCCGGGTGCTGGTCTACAACTTCGACGAGGATGGCCACGGCAACGTGCTGGCCGAAAGCCGAGACCCGGACTATCCCAGCTACCTCGGTCAGCGCTTCCCGGCCAGCGACATCCCGCGCCAGGCGCGCGAGCTGTACCTGTCGAACCGCGTGCGCCTGATCCAGGACGCCAACTACACGCCGGCACGCTTGGTGCCGCCGGAAAATCCGGTCAGCGGCAAGCCCAACGACCTGTCGTTCGCCTCGCTGCGCAGCGTCTCGCCGGTCCACCTCGAATACATGCGCAATATGGGCACGCTGGCCTCGATGTCGGTGTCGCTGATCGTCAACGGCAAGTTGTGGGGCCTGATTTCCGGCCACAACGCCGAACCGCGCCGCATCACCTTCCATCAGCGCGCCATGTGCGAGCAGATGGGGCAGATCCTGGCGCTGCACATCCGCAGCCGCACCGACGCCGACGAGTTGCAGTTCCGGCTTGACGTGCGGCGCGCCATGGTGCAGGTGCTCGGCGGCCTGACCCAGGGCGCCGACTTCATTGAAAACCTGCGCAGCGTGATGCCCGAGCTGCTGCGCTTCGCGCACGCCGGCGGCGTAGCCATCGTGGTCGACGACCGCCTGATCACGTATGGCGATACGCCGGCCGAGGCCGAGGTGAAAGAGCTGGTGTCCTGGCTCGGCGCCCAGGTGCACGACGACGTGTTCCACAGCGCCCACCTGGCCCAAGACTATCCGCCGGCCGCCGCCTTCACGGCCAGCGCCAGCGGCCTGATGGCGATGCAGATCTCGCGCATCCACCCGCATTACCTGCTGTGGTTCCGCCCGGAGACGGTGTACACCATCGACTGGGCCGGCCGCCCGGACGGCAAGCAGGTGGCAGGACAGCGCCTGTCGCCGCGCACCAGCTTCGACAGCTGGCGCGAAGCCGTGCACGGCCACAGCGCGCCATGGCGGGCCGGCGAGCTGGAACTGGCGCTGGAGTTCCGCAACGCGCTGCTCGGCATCGCGCTGGAGCGCGCCGAGCAGATGGCCGACCTGGCCGAGGAGCTGGGCCGCGCCAACAAGGAACTCGAAGCGTTTTCCTACTCCGTGTCGCACGACCTGCGCGCACCGCTGCGCCACATCGTCGGCTTTTCCGACCTGCTGATGGAAGCGCCTGTCATCGACAATCCAGAGCGGCGCCAGCGTTTCCTGGTCAATATCAAAAGCGCGGCGCAGTTGGCCGGCAAGCTGGTGGATGATCTGCTGAGCTTCTCGCAGATGGGAAGGGCGGCGATCCGTCCGGTGCGCATCGACATGAACGACATGGTGCGCGGCTGCATCGATCGGCTGGAGCCGGAGCTGCGCGCGCACCACACCGACTGGCAGATCGACGCGCTGCCCGACGTCATCGCCGATCCGAATTTCCTGCAACTGGCGTTATATAATCTGGTGTCGAACGCCGTGAAGTTTTCGGCCCGCAGCGAGCCGCCGACCATCCGCATCAGCGGCGAGAAACTGCCGCACGAAACGGTGTTCCACATTGCCGATAATGGCGTCGGATTCAATATGGATTACGTGCATAAATTGTTCGGCGTGTTCCAGCGCCTGCACCGCATGGAGGATTTCCAGGGCACCGGCATCGGCTTGGCCAATGTGCGGCGTATCATCGAGCGTCACGGCGGCCGCGTCTGGGCGCAATCGACGCCCGGCGCCGGCGCCACGTTTTCTTTTGCATTACCCAACTCTCACCCTAAGGATTGAAGTACGCCTATGTTAAAGCCCATTCTTCTCGTTGAAGACAATCCGAACGATCTCGAACTGACCCTGATTGCGCTTGAGCGCAGCCAGCTGGCCAACGAGGTTGTGGTGGTGCGGGATGGCGCCGATGCGCTGGACTACCTGTTTCTGCGTGGCGCCTACGCCAAGCGCGAGCAGGGTAATCCGGCCGTGGTGCTGCTGGATTTGAAACTGCCGAAAGTCGATGGCCTGGAAGTGTTGGCGGAAATCCGCAACGATCCCGGCCTCAAGAGCATCCCCGTGGTCATGCTGACCTCCTCGCGCGAGGAACAGGACTTGATCCGCAGCTATGCGCTGGGCGTCAATGCCTATGTCGTCAAGCCGGTCGACTTCCAGGAGTTCGTGCGCGCGATCGCCGACCTCGGCATCTTCTGGGCGGTGCTCAACGAACCGCCGCCGGGATCGTCGCGCTACATCAAGCCGCAGTAGCCACGCGCCGGCGCAGCAGGTGCCGGATGCGCGCGCTGAGGGTGGTGACGGTGTACGGCTTCTGCAGCAGGTTGACGTTGGGCGGCAGCTTGCCGTCGTGCGACAGCACGCCTTCCGCATAGCCGGAGGTGAACAGGATCTGCGCCTGCGGCTGGTGACGACGCACCAGCTCGCTCAGTTCCAGGCTGCTGATGCGCCCCGGCATGATGACGTCGGTGAACAACAGGTCGATGCCGATGCCCGACTCGATCAGCCGCGCCGCCTGTTCGGCGTCGGCGCAGCTATAGATGCGGTAGCCCAGTTCTTCCAGCATGTCCGCAGTGGCGGTGCGCACCGCTTCCTCATCTTCCACCAGCAGGATCGATTCCACGCCGCCGGCCAGCTTGGCGGGTGCGACCACCTCGGGCTCGTGCGCGGCCGCGCCATCGCTGCGCAGCAGATAGATCTGCACCGACGTCCCTTGGCCCGGCGTACTACGCAGGGCGATCTCGCCGCCGGACTGCTTGACGAAGCCGTGCGCCATGCTCAGCCCCAGGCCGGTGCCCTGGCCGGTCGGCTTGGTGGTGAAGAAGGGCTCGAACGCGCGCTGCATCACTTCTTCCGACATGCCGCTGCCGGTGTCGGCCACCTCGATCAGGATGTAGTCCTGGCGGCCGTCGCCGACGGCGTGCTCCGGCTCGGTGCGTGCCGGCAGGTTGCGCGCACGGATGGTCAGCGTGCCTTCGCCATGCATGGCGTCGCGGGCGTTGATGGCCAGGTTCAGGATCACGTTGTTGAGCTGGCTGACATCGACGTCGGTATTCCACAGCTGCGGCGCGATGTCGGTGTGGACCACGGCACGTGGACCGAGCACGCGGCGCAGCATGTCGTCCATTTCCTTGAGCACCGGCGCCAGGTCGACCACCGCGCTTTGCAGCGGCTGACGGCGGG
The DNA here is from genome assembly GCF_054461335.1 of Duganella paludis. Taxonomy (NCBI): domain Bacteria; kingdom Pseudomonadati; phylum Pseudomonadota; class Betaproteobacteria; order Burkholderiales; family Oxalobacteraceae; genus Duganella; species Duganella paludis. The sequence goes on along the minus strand of NZ_CM136922.1, from coordinate 919,309 downwards.
CGAACGCTAGCAGGTGCGCGGCCAGGCGGGCGCCGCGCTCGACGCCGTTGAGCGCGTTATCGATGCGCAGCAAGCCTTGTTCGTTGACGCCGCCGGTCATGCGCAGCAGGTGCAGGTTGCCGCTGATGATTTGCAGCACATTGTTGAAATCGTGCGCCACGCCGCCGGTCAGTTGGCCGATGGCTTCGAGCTTTTGCGCCTGATGCAGGGCGGCCTGGCTGATGCGCAGTTCTTCCTCGCGCTGGCGCAGTTCCAGGAAGGCGGCGTCGCGCTGCTGGCGTGCCAGGTAGGCCGAGCTGTGGTAGCGGATGCGCGCTTCCAGCTCGCGCGCTTCTGGCCACTTCACCAGGTAATCGTTGGCGCCCAGCGCGAAGGCCAGCGCCTTGATGTCGGCCTGGTCCTCGGACGACAGCAGGATGATGGGCAGGTGCTCTGTGTCCGGCTCGGCGCGCAGCATGCGGATCACGTCGAAGCCGTCCGCTCCAGGCATGCGCAGGTCCACCAGCACCACGGTGGCGGCGGTTTCACGGCTCAGTTCAACGGCGCACTCGGCCCGCTTGTCGTAACGGAAGCGGATGTCTTTCCTGTGCGTCATGTGATAGCCGATCAAGTCCTCTGCCATCGCTTCATCATCGATGAGCAGCACGGAGCAGTCTGGAGCGGTGATTTCGTTCATAAGCAAGTAAATGTGACGGAAGATAAATTCTACCCCGGCCCTTTGCCATGCAGAGTTCAATTGACTCTCCGGTGCGCGCGACTGTGTAAAATCCGGTTTTCGATGCGATGGCAAGGAGTGATCTTGGATGTGTTGACGGCATTGCGGGCGGCTACCGCAGAGCAACATTCTGTACTCGACCGGAGCACGCCGCTGGCGGCGCCGGCGCCGGATCTGCACGCCTATCGCGATCATTTGCTGCTGCTGTTGGTCTGGCTCACGCCGATCCAGGCGTGGCTGGCGCGCTGCGGCGCCGCGCCGCGACTGCGCACGGATTACCCGGCCTTGCTGCGCGAGGACCTGGCTCATCCGTCGCTCGCCGGCGTGGCGCCCGCGTTGCAGGCGGATGCGGCGCCATGGCCGCAGGACGCGTCGGCCGCCTACCGTTGGGGCGTCTGCTACGTGGTGGAAGGCTCGCAGCTGGGCGGAGCGGTGCTGTACAAACGTCTGGCCCAGAGCCTGCAGCCGCATCCTTTGGGTTATCTGCGCGGGGAGGGCACGCCGGGGCCGCGCTGGCAGCAATTCCTGGCCGCACTGCGCGCAGCGGTGGTGAGTGAGCATGACATCGCCGACGCCTGCCTGGGCGCGCGCCAGGCCTTCGCCAGCCTGATCGCACTGAACAACCAGCTTTAAGATGTTACAAACGGTCACTATGTCTTACAAGTGCGCGCGGGAAACTCATGTAGAGTTCGGCTTGTCGTAATCTTAACCTGGAGCCTGTAATGAATATGATGACCAAACTTGCCGCCGCTGCCGCTGTGTCTTTCGCGCTGGCCGCGCACGCCGCTCCGACCGAATCGCTGCCGACCGCCGGCACGCTGGTGGTGGTGCCCGCCTACGGCGAAGTCAAGCACGTCAACGACCAGGCCGTCGTGACGCTGGCGATCGAAGAGCAGGACAAGGACAAGGCCGCCGCCGCCTCGCGCGTCAACACCAAGATGAAGCAGGGCCTGGAGATCGTCAAGAAGGAAGATCCGCAGGCCAGCCTGAAGACGCAAGGCTATTACACCTATCCGGTCTATCCGGAAGAGCGCGTGCTGCCGAACGGCCAGCCGGTCAAGGCGCGCGTGCCGACCGCGTGGCGCGTGGGCCAGTACCTGGAAGTGACCACCACCAGTCTCGACAAGCTGCCGAAGACCGTGGCCGCCGCCCAGAAGATCCTGACGCTGAACGCCATCAACTTCGGCCTGGCGCCGGAAACCACCAAGAAGCTGGACGACCAGCGCATCGCCGCCACCTACAAGAACCTGAACGAGCGCATCAACTCGATCGCCAACGCCATGGGCCGCAAGGTCGGCGACGCGGTGCTCGACACGGTCGATTTCGAAGGCTCGGGCAACTACGCCGGCCAGGAATCGCGCGCGGCCGCCGCGCCGATGATGATGCGCATGTCCAAGTCGGCCGACAGCATGGACGTGGCCGAGCCGAGCTTCGAGCCAGGCGAGACGACCTTGCAGATGCAAGTGGTCGGCAAGGTGCGCTTCAAGTAAGCCGCCGCTTCAGCTGTACAAGTCGCGCACGGGCGACGGTGTTGAGGTAAAGTTTGTTTTTATCTCAACACTGGAGCCCGCCATGAAATATCTTGCCATCGCCGCCATCGCGGCTTGCGCCTTCGCCGCGCCGCTGCACGCGCAGTCGCTGTCGACCGCCGGCACGCTGGTGGTGGTGCCGGCCTTCGGCGAAGTCAAGCGCGTCAACGACCAGGCCACGATCACGCTTTCGGTGGAAGAGGTCGACAAGGACAAGGCCGCCGCCGCCTCGCGCGTCAACACGAAAATGAAGCAGGGGCTGGAGATCGTCAAAAAAGCCGATCCGCAAGCCAGACTGAAGACGCAGGGCTATTACACCTATCCCGTCTATCCCGAAGAAGCGCCGCTGCCGAACGGCCAGCAGCGCAAAGCGCGCGTGCCGACCGCCTGGCGCGTCGGCCAGTCGCTGCAGGTCGTCACCAGCAACCTCGATGCGCTGCCGAAAACCGTCTCCGCCGCCCAAGCGATCCTCAGCCTCAACCACCTGCACTTCAGCCTGACGCCGGAAACCACGCGCCAGATGGAAGACCAGCGCATCGCCGCCACCTACCAGAACCTGAACGAGCGCATCGCCTCCATCGCCAAGGCCATGGGCCGCAAGCTCGGCGACGCCGTGCTCGATACGGTCGACTTCGAAGGCTCCGGCAATTACAGCGACCGTGTGGCCGTCACCGGCTCGCGCGCGATGCCAATGGCGCTCAACGCGGCGGCGGCGGCGCCGGCCGTGGCCGAGCCCAGCTTCGAGCCGGGCGAGACCACGCTGTCGATGCGCCTGGTGGGCAAGGTGCGCTTCAAGTAAATCCTGGTCGCCGGCCGGGTTGTCGCACGCTTTTTGATGAACCTCGGTAACAGATCCTTTTTTGTTGCCCGCTCCTCTATAATGATGGAGCAACAACCAGCTAACGAGAAACGGATCACTATGCCCAATTTCCCCCGCCGCCGCGCCAAAGGTAGCGCAGCCCAAGTCAAGGTGCCCAAGACGTCGCGCTTCAGCCGTTTTGCGCGTCGCGCCCGCGGAGAGGATCTGGACCGGCCGCGCCATCGCGGCATCTACCTGCTGCCCAACGCCTTCACCACCGCGGCGCTGTTCTGCGGCTTCTACGCCATCGTCATGGCGATGAACCAGAAATTCGAGCACGCCGCCTGGGCTATCTTCGTCGCCATGGTGCTGGACGGCCTGGACGGCCGCGTCGCGCGCCTGACCAATACCCAGAGCGAATTCGGCGCGCAATACGATTCGCTGTCGGACATGGTGTCCTTCGGCGCCGCGCCGGCGCTGGTGATGTACGAATGGTCGCTGCGCGGCCTGGGCAAGCTGGGCTGGATCGCCGCCTTTGTCTACTGCGCCGGCGCCGCCTTGCGCCTGGCCCGCTTCAACACCAATATCGAAGTGGTCGACAAGCGCTACTTCCAGGGCATGCCGTCGCCGTCGGCGGCCGCGCTGGTGGCCGGCTTCATCCTGATGATCCTGGACCTGGAAATGGGCGTCACCGGCGAGGACATGCGCTGGGTATCGTGGGGCATCGCCGTGTTCGCCGGCCTGACCATGGTGAGCAACGTACCGTTCTACAGTTTCAAGGACGTGAACTTCCGCAAGCCGGTGCCGTTCATCGGCGTGTTCCTGATCGCCCTGGGCCTGGCGCTGATCGCCATCAAGCCGGCCGCCACCTTGTGGCCGCTGTTTGCGATCTACGGCCTGTCCGGCTACGTGGTCGCGGCATGGCGCGCGGCCACCGGCAAGAAGGTCAGCCTGATCCAGACCGAAATGGACAGCGACGACCCGAGCGAACGGCATTAACCATGGGGCGGTAGGCCCTGAGAGATTCAGCAACGAAGCGTAGTCCTAGCCACGGAGCCATCATGAGCAACTCATCCAACCGCCTTATCATCTTCGACACCACACTGCGCGACGGCGAGCAATCGCCGGGCGCCTCCATGACCAAGGACGAGAAAGTCCGCATCGCCAAGCAGCTGGAGCGCCTGCGCGTGGATGTCATCGAGGCCGGCTTCGCGGCCGCGTCTCCCGGTGACTTCGAATCGATCAAGGCCATCGCCACCGTGGTGCGCGAGTCGATCATCTGCTCGCTGTCGCGCGCCAACGACCGCGACATAGCCCGCGCAGCCGAGGCGCTGGCGCCGGCCGAGCGCAAACGCATCCATACTTTCATCGCCACTTCCAAGCTGCACATGGAGGCCAAGCTGCGCATGCTGCCGGAGCAGGTGCTGGAGCAGGCGCGCAACGCCGTGCGCTTTGCGCGCCAGCATACCGACGACATCGAATTCAGCCCGGAAGACGGCAGCCGCTCGGACGAGGACTTCCTGTGCCGCGTGCTGGAAGGCGTGATCGACGAAGGCGCCACCACCATCAACTTCCCGGACACGGTGGGTTACGCAGTGCCGGAGCTGTTCGGCGAAACCATCCGCCGCCTGCGCGAGCGCATTCCTAATTCCGACAAGGCCGTGTGGTCGGTCCATTGTCACAACGACCTGGGGCTGGCCGTGGCCAACTCGCTGGCAGGTGTGGTGGTCGGCGGCGCGCGCCAGATCGAGTGCACCATCAACGGCTTGGGCGAGCGCGCCGGCAATACCGCGTTGGAAGAGGTGGTGATGGCGTTGCGCACGCGCGGCGGCTACTACAATCTTGAATGCGGCATCGACACCACGCAGATTCTGGCGGCGTCGAAGATGGTGTCGCAGATCACCGGCTTCGCGGTGCAGCCCAACAAGGCGGTGGTCGGTGCGAATGCGTTTGCGCACGCGTCGGGCATCCACCAGGATGGCATGCTGAAGTCGCGCGAAACCTACGAGATCATGCGCGCCGAGGACGTCGGCTGGACCGCAACCAAGATTGTGCTGGGCAAGCTGTCCGGCCGCAACGCGTTCAAGCAGCGCTTGCAGGAGCTGGGCATCGACCTGGAATCGGAAGCGGAAGTGAACGCCGCCTTCGCCCGCTTCAAGGAACTGGCCGACCGCAAGTCGGAAATCTTCGACGAGGACATCCTGGCACTGGTGTCGGACGAGCAGCAGTCGCAGGAGAGCGAGTTTTACCGTTTCGTCTCGCTGGAGCAGCGCTCGGCCAGCGGCGAAACGCCCAGCGCGAAAATCGTGTTCCTGGTCGACGGCGAAGAACATGTCAGCGAAGGGCGCGGCGACGGTCCGGTCGATGCCACCGTCAACGCCATCGAGGGCGAAGTGGGCAGCGGCGCCGAGCTGGTGCTGTTCTCGGTGAACGCCATCAGCAGCGGCACGCAGTCGCAGGGCGAGGTCACCATGCGGCTGTCGAAAGAGGGCCGCATCGTCAACGGTGTAGGCGCCGATCCGGACATCATCGTGGCGTCGGCCAAGGCCTACCTGTCGGCGCTGAACAAACTGCATTCCAAGATAGAACGGGTCAATCCACAACCATGAGTAAAGATTTTGATGTTGTAGCACTGGGCGAGGCGATGGTGGAGTTCAACCAGGCCAAGGCCAGCGAACCGATGTACCGCCAGGGCTTCGGCGGCGACACCTCCAACGCCGTGATCGCGGCCAGCCGCCAGGGTGCGCGCACCGCCTACCTGAGCCGCGTTGGCGAAGACCATTTCGGCCGCATGCTGCTGGACCTGTGGCAGGCCGAGGGCGTGGATGTCAGCGCGGTGGCGCGCGACGGGCAGGCGCCGACAGGACTGTATTTCGTCAACCACCGGCCGCAGGGCCACGCCTTCAGTTACCTGCGCGCCGGTTCGGCGGCCAGCCGCATGCAGCCGCAGACCATGGACCTGGGCGCGGCGCAGCGCACGCAGTGGCTGCACGTCTCCGGCATATCGCAGGCGATATCGGCCGGCGCTTGCGACACCGTGTTCGCGGCCATCGAGGCGGCTCGCGCGGCCGGCGGCAAAGTCAGTTTTGATCCCAATCTGCGCTTGTCGTTATGGCCGTTGGCTCGCGCCCGCGCCACCATCTGCGCGACCATCGCGCTGACCGACCTGTTCCTCCCCAGCCTGGACGAAGCGGTGGCGCTGGCCGGCACGGAAGACGTGGCGGCGATCTTCGCCTGGGCCCGCGCGCACGGCGCACGCACCGTGGTGCTGAAAGCCGGTTCGTCCGGCGCGTGGTATGCGGAGCAGGGCGCCGAACCGCAACTGGCGGCCGCGCGCGCGGTGCAGGCTGTGGACGCCACCGGCGCCGGCGACTGCTTCGACGGCAGCCTGCTGGCACGCCTGGCGGCCGGCGACACGCTGGCCGACGCGGTGCGCTACGCTAATGCGGCCGCTGGCCTGTCGACGCTGGGCCATGGCGCAGTCGCGCCGATCCCCAGCGCCGAGCAGGTGCGCGCGGCGCTGGGCTGATCTTGTCTTTGTCGGCACCTTTTCCCACACTCTAGCCGTTCAAATGGATCAGGCCAAGCTTGAATTGTGATTAAGGTTCGCCGCGTTCTGCGGCGGCGTTCTTGTTGGATGCGGCATCAAGCGTCCATGCATACTGCATCTTGATCCAGGTTTCGACCGGCTGCCCGTCTTGCGTGGCGGGCTTGAAGAGGCAACGTGCCATGCCTTCCTTGGTCGCCAGATCCAGCAATTCGTGACCGCTCGATTTTTCAATGCGCGATTGCCGCACGGTGCCGTCTGCGCCGATCAGCAAGGCTACCGTCGCCGTACCCTGGTATGCGTGGCGCAGCGCTTCCGTCGGCCATGCCGGCTTGGTGCAGCTTATGAATTTTGGCGCCGTTTTGGCCGGCGGCTCGGCCGCCGTTGCGGAGAAATAGAGAGCTAAGAGCGGCAGGGCGGCGAGATAGGATTTCATGTTGGCACAATCAAGGGAGATTGTGCCAATTTAGCATGATTGCTGATTTAGAAGCGCATCTTCACGTACGCCGCCGGGCCGTGCAGGCGCACGTTCAGGTCGGAGCCGTCGCGGTCGCGATTCAGGTTGATCTTGTTGGCGGTGTACTCGGCCACCACGCCGACCATCTTGGTCGGATACCATTCCACGCCGACGGCGCCGCCGTAGATGTGGCCCTTGATATTGCCGCCGTTTTTCTTGATGCCCGAAGCATCGGCGTAGAGGCGCACGTTTTCCGACACCGCGTGACGCCAGCCCAGTTCCAGCAGCGGCGCGTAGGCGTGTTCTTTTTCGTTGTAGCTGGCGTTGCCGGCCACGCCGTTCAACACGCCGCTGGCCGTGCCTTTCAGGCTGGCCTGGTAGTAGGCCGCGCCCACGCCGACGCCGAACACGCTGTTGCCGCTGCCGATCCACCATTTATAAGCGAGGTTGGCCAGGTCCAGTTTCAGCTTGGCGTTGAGCTTGCCGTTGCCGGTCAGCGGCAGGCCGTTGACGTTGGTCGAGCCGCTCAGGCCTGGATTGTAGGTCTTGTCGTAGCGGTAGTAGTCGAAGTCCAGGCCTTGCGATTCGCCCAGCAGCAGCGAAGCTTTTACGCGCGGCAGCGTGACGCTCTTGGTCTCGTAGGTGCCGGTGTCGATGCGGCCGTAGTTGGTGTCGCCCTGGTAATCGATGCGCGGTTCGGTGTGGAAGGCGCCGACCGAAATGCTGGCGCGGTCCAGCGCAGGCGACATCTGCGCAAAAGCGCTGGTGCTGCCGGCGCCAAGCGCGAGCAGCGCGGCTACGTAGATGGCGTGAGGACGAATGGTGTTACGGGCAGCGGACGTGCGGAAGGACATGGATTCTCCAGTGGTTGCGATTGCGATGGAGAAATCATAGCAACCACTGTTGAGTTATTCCGTCGGCGCACGCCCGCAATAAAGGTGGGACTTCTCCTACTTTTTCGTCTACTTGTCTTCCTTGATGCGCAACGACAGCAGCGCTGCCAGCAGCATCGAAATCCCGCCCAGCATCATCATCATGACGGCGCTGCCGTGGAAGAAGCGTGTCAGCAGCAAGCCCATCGTGGCACCCGACACCACTTGCGGAATCACGATCGACGTATTGAACATGCCCATATACATGCCCATTTTCATCGGCGGAATCTTGCCGGCCAGGATAGCGTAAGGCATGGACAGCGTGCTGGCCCAAGCCAGGCCGATGCCGACAAACGGCAGCAACACCAAGCCCGGCGTGTCGACGAAGTAGATCGACAGGAAGCTCAGGCCGCCGACCAGCAGCGCGATGGCGTGCGCGGTCTTGCGGCTGGTGCGGCGCGCGATCAACGGCAGCAAGAAGGCGAAGGCGATCGAGGCGGCGTTGTACACCGCGCCGCACACGCCCCACCAACTGGCGCCGTCGTTGTACAGCGCGGAGCTGGTATCGGTGGCGTGGTAGATGTGCTGGGTGACGGTGGCGGTGCCGTAGGTCCACATCGAGAACCAGGTGAACCAGGTGAAGAACTGCACCAGCGACAGCTGCACCATGATCTTCGGCATGTTCAGATAGTCGTGCACGAAGCCGCGCAGGCCGCTGCTCGGCTTGGCTTCTTGCGTCTGCTCCGGCTCCGGATGGAATTCATGCAGTTGCTGCGGCGAATATTCCTTGGTGCGAATCACCGTCCACAGCACCGCGCCTAGGTAGACCGCGCCGCCGATGTAGAAGGCATACACCACCGAATCCGGCGTCTGGCCAGCGGCTGCCGTGTTCGAAACGTTGAACCAGTGCTGCAGCACATAGGGCAGGGCGGACGCGGCCACCGCGCCGACGCCGATGAAGAAGGTCTGCACCGCATAGCCGGTGGTCAGCTGTTCCTTCGGCAGTAGATCGCCGACGAAGGCGCGGAACGGCTCCATGGAAATATTGATCGCCACGTCCAGCAACAGCAGCATGGCGGCGGCGGCCCACAGCACGTGGGCGTTCGGCATGCCGAACATGCCCAGCGTGGCGAGGATGGCACCCATCAGGAAATAGGGACGACGGCGGCCGAAGCGGCCCCAGGTGCGGTCGCTCATGTAGCCGATGATCGGCTGCACCAGCAAGCCGGCCAGCGGCGCGGCCATCATCAGATAACCGATCTTGTCGAGCTCGGCGCCCATGGTTTCAAAGATGCGCGGCACATTGCTCTGTTGGAGTGCGAAGCCGGCCTGGATGCCGAGGAAGCCGAAGCTCATGTTCCAGATGGCCCAGAACGACAGGCGAGGTTTGACTGGGGCTGGGCCGGGCGCGGCCGCTTGTACTTTGGCGTGCATAAGTGGTCTCCATCTATTTTGTTGATATATTATCAGCCTTAAAGTAGTCAGGCTACAAAATAGATAGGGTTTCTTTTGTATTTTAGCTACATTTAGCGTCGGCGGTTTTCGCGTTCCTCGTCCGGACCGTTGACCATGGCTTGCACCACGCCCTGGCGGTTGAACTCGACCGCCATCATGGAATTCCACACATCCTGCTCCTTGTAGCGGTACAGCCACACGTCGCCATCCACGCTGGCATAATGCGTGACCTGCGCCGGCCGGCCGAAGGTGCGCAGGATGCGGTCCTTGTCGTCCTTGCCGAGCCGCACGGTAGCGAACTTGGCGCTGGTGAGCACCTGTTCATAGGAGCGCAGCCGGCCGTCCGGCCCCAGCCGCGCCATCCAAGTGTACTGGCCCATGGGCCCCCAAGCGTATTCGAGCAGGGTGTCGTCGCCGCTGCGGTAGATATTGGTGGGTTGCCCCAGGCGCGCACGCACGGCGTCGGCGCTGTCGCCGGGCTGGGGCGGCGGGGCGCCGAAGTTGGCGCAAGCGGCCAAGGCCAGCGCCGCCAAGGCTGAAAGGATGGACTGTTTCATGCTGCCCTCCTGAAAAATTGCATACACAGCGAGCTTTTTCCGCTATACTTGCGGGTCTGGTCTTTCTGACCGGGTTTTATTGTAAATCACGGTGGGCAGGGTTACGACTCCGCGCACCGCATGTTAAAGGTAAATATCATGACCGTAGAAAACATCAACAAAGCAGCGATCATCGCTGACAACGCCCGTGGCGACAAAGACACCGGTTCGCCAGAAGTGCAAGTTGCACTGCTGACCGCCCGTATCAACGAACTGAACGGCCACTTCAAAGCACACAGCAAAGACCACCACTCGCGTCGCGGTCTGATCATGATGGTTAACCGTCGTAAATCCCTGCTGTCCTACCTGAAGGGCAAAGATGCAACCCGTTATCGCGATCTGATCGCTAAACTGGGCCTGCGTAAGTAATTTTTGCGCCGTCCGGCTTAAACAAATGCCTGCGCCAGCTTGCTGTCGCGGGCATTTTGTCTTTCTAGACGTTAAAAAATTGCTAACTGGAACATAGTGATTGCAGTAAAGGTGGCTTTTGGGCCATCTGTGGTGAGGTGAACGACAGCCCCTGAAAATCTGTCGGCAAATAGAAAGGGATTACCCATGTTTAATAAAGTTACGAAAACCTTCCAGTACGGTCAACATACCGTCACGCTGGAAACTGGCGAAATCGCTCGCCAGGCCTCCGGCGCGGTGATGGTGTCGATTGAAGACACCGTCATCCTGGCCACCGTGGTAGCGCGTAAAGACGCGAAGCCAGGCCAGGACTTCTTCCCGCTGACCGTCGACTACCTGGAGAAAACCTACGCAGCCGGTAAAATCCCGGGCGGTTTCTTCAAACGTGAAGGTCGTCCTTCGGAAAAAGAAACGCTGACATCCCGCCTGATCGACCGTCCAATTCGCCCGCTGTTCCCAGAGGGCTACATGAACGAAGTGCAAGTGGTCATCCACGTGCTGTCGGTCAACCCAGAAATCGATCCTGACATCGCCGCGATGATCGGTGCTTCGGCCGCGCTGTGCGTGTCGGGCGTGCCATTCAACGGTCCGATCGGCGCCGCCCGCGTGGGTTACGCCAATGGTCAGTACATTCTGAACCCAACCGTCGAACAACTGAAAACCTCGCAGATGGATCTGGTCGTTGCCGGTACCGAAACCGCCGTGCTGATGGTGGAATCGGAAGCGCAGCAGCTGTCGGAAGAAATCATGCTGGGCGCCGTGGTCTTCGGCCACACCGAAATGAAAGCCGTGATCGACGCGATCCACGAGCTGGTGCGCGACGGCGGCAAGCCTGAGCAAGTCTGGACCGCTCCTGCCAAGGACGAAGCGCTGATCGCCCGCGTGGCCAACTTCGCCGAAGCGAAGATCCGCGACGCCTACCAGACCCGCGACAAGCAAGCCCGTACCGACAAACTGCGCGCGATGTCGTCGCAAGTGGTGGCCGACCTGGCCGCTGAAGCCGCCGCCGCCGGCGCCGCCGCACCGGACAGCGTTGACGTCGGTAACATCCTGTTCGAGATGGAATCGAAGGTTGTGCGTTCGCAGATCCTCGAAGGCGAGCCACGCATCGACGGCCGCGACACCCGCACCGTGCGTCCGATCTCGATCCGCACCTCGGTCCTGCCGCGCACCCACGGTTCGGCCCTGTTCACCCGTGGCGAAACCCAGGCACTGGTCGTAGCGACCCTGGGCACCGCACGCGATGCGCAGAAGATCGACGCGCTGATGGGCGAGTTCACCGACCCGTTCATGCTGCACTACAATATGCCTCCGTTCGCCACCGGCGAAACCGGCCGCGTCGGTACGCCTAAGCGCCGCGAAATCGGTCACGGCCGCCTGGCCAAGCGCGCGCTGATCGCCGCCCTGCCATCGCAGGAAGAGTTCAGCTACGCTGTGCGTCTGGTGTCGGAAATCACCGAATCGAACGGTTCGTCGTCGATGGCTTCGGTCTGCGGCGGCTGCCTGGCGCTGATGGATGCCGGCGTGCCGATGAAAGAGCACGTGGCCGGTATCGCCATGGGCCTGATCAAGGAAGGCGGCCGTTTCGCTGTGCTGTCGGACATTTTGGGTGACGAAGATCACCTGGGCGACATGGACTTCAAGGTCGCTGGTACCCGCAACGGTATCACCGCGCTGCAGATGGACATCAAGATCCAGGGCATCACCAAGGAAATCATGCAAGTGGCGCTGGCGCAAGCCAAAGAAGGCCGCGAGCACATCCTGGGCGAAATGCAAAAGGCCGTGCCGACCGTGAAGACCGAACTGTCGGACTTCGCACCACGCCTGATCACCATCAAGATCAATCCGGAAAAAATCCGTGACGTGATCGGCAAAGGCGGCGCTGTGATTCGCGCGCTGACCGAAGAGACCGGCACCCAGATCGACATCAGCGACGAAGGCGTGGTCACCATCGCTTCGGTTGACGCTGCTGCCGGCCAGGAAGCCAAGCGCCGCATCGAAGAGCTGACCGCATCGGTTGAAGTAGGCAAGACCTACGACGGCGTGGTGTTGAAGCTGCTGGACTTCGGCGCGATCGTTCAGGTCATGCCAGGCAAAGATGGCCTGCTGCACATCTCGCAAATCGCCAACGAGCGTGTGAACGCCGTTGCCGACTACCTGAAAGAAGGCCAGGCAGTGCGCGTTAAGGTTCTGGAAACCGACGACCGCGGCCGCCTGAAACTGTCGATGAAAGCCGCAGCGGAAGAAGCAGCCGCAGCAGCCGCCAACGCACAGTAATCGCTCAGTAGTCTCTGAAAGCCGCCAGCGCGCAAGCGTTGGCGGCTTTTTTCATTCCTGTCCTCGAACTTTCCCGCTGCGCTTCGATCCAACCACTGAGGAGGACGTCATGGGCAATCTTTACGATGACGACGTTGTTGCGTGGGCCCGGCAGCAGGCAGGGTTGATCCGCGCGCACCAGTGGTCGCAGCTCGATATGGACAACATCGTTGAGGAGATCGAGGATGTGGGCAAGAGCGAAAAACGGGAGTTGCAAAGCCGCCTGTGCGTTCTGATTTCCCATTTACTGAAATGGTCTCATCAACCTGCGCGCCGGGGCCGTAGCTGGCGCAAAACGATCAAGGAGCAGCGCTCCGCGATAGAACTCGACCTGCAAAAGCATCCCAGCCTGCAAGCACTGCTGGGCGATGCCGATTGGATAGCCGCAGCATACCGTCACGCGAGGACGGCAACCTTTGCTGAAACCGGGCAGCCCGATTTGCCGGATCAATTGCCTTGGCCGATCGGGCAAGTGCTGTCACAGGATTTCTGGCCGGAGTGAGCGATGACACAGTCTTACGATCCCGCCCGCTGGAGGCAGGAGCTGGCCTTCTGGCCGGAAGAGCTTGCTGGCGCAGTCATCCCCAACCGACAGTTGCTGGTGCAGCGCTTTGCCGAATTGCTGGCGCATCTGGCGCGTTGGCAGCGGCAGGAGGGCAATCAATGCCTGCTGTGGCGCCGGCTTATCGACTTGCAGCGCCGGCGCATCGACCGCATGCTGGCCGACACGCCCGGGATGCAAGCCATGCTTGCCGAACCCGAATGCCTGCAGGACGCCTGGATTGATGCGCTGCTCAAAGTCATCGGCGAAGAAAATTGTTTCGACTTGCCGGACACCAGTCCTTGGACGCCGAGTCAGGCGCTGGATCAGGATTTTTATCCATGAGATTAGGGAGACTGGCCATGAGCACTGCTTACGATACAGACATTGCCGCTTGGGCAGCGGAGCAAGTCGCCTTATTGCGCGCAGGGCAGTGGGCTTTGCTCGATATCGAACATATCGCCGAAGAGATCGAGGACATGAACATCAGCCATCGCCATCAGCTGGCGCATCGGATGGCGATCCTCATGGCGCATTTGTTGAAGTGGAAGTATCAGCCCGAGCGGCGCGGCTCAAGCTGGCAACACACTATCCGCGAACAGCGCGAGCGGATAGCAAAACTGCTGCGGAAGATGCCCAGCCTGCAGCACCTGCTCGATGATCCTGAATGGAATGAAGAGGTATGGGCCGACGCGCTCAGCGCCGTCATTTTGCAGGCGGGAATGACCGACCTGCCCAAGACTCGCATCTGGAGTCTTGAGCAAGTGCTGGCGCTGGATTACTTGCCGTCGTAAGTCACACGGAAGATGCGGCCGGCGTAGTCGTCGGAGACCAGCAGCGAGCCGTCGGCCAAAGTGATGACGTCGACCGGACGGCCCACCACTTCTTCGCCGCGCAGGAAGCCGTCGATGAAGGCGGTGTCGCTCACCAGCTTGTTGTTCAACACCGAAACGAAACGCACCGTGTAACCAATCTTGGTGCTGCGGTTCCACGAACCATGCTCGGCCACGAAGAGGTTGTTGCGGTAGGCTTCAGGGAACTGCTTGCCGGTGTAGAAGCTCAGGCCCAGCGGCGCCACGTGCGGGCCCAGCTTGGCGACCGGCTCCACAAACTCCTCGCAGCTGCGGCCCTTGCCGAATTCCGGGTCCGGCACCACGCCGCCGTGACAGTAAGGGAAGCCGAAGTGCTGGCCGACCTTGGTCAGCACGTTCAACTCACACGATGGCGTGTTGTCGCCCAGTTCGTCGCGGCCGTTATCGGTGAACCACAGCTGCTTGCTGGTTGGATGGAAGGCGAAACCCACCGTGTTGCGCACGCCGCGCGCCACTTCTTCCAGCTGGCTGCCGTCCGCGTTCATGCGGTAGATCTTGGCGCTCTTGGTGTCGTCGGTGTCGCAGATATTGCATGGTGCGCCGACCGGGATGTAGAGCTTGCCGTCCGGGCTGGCCTTGATGACCTTTTCGCCGTGCCACTTGTCGGTCGGCAGGCTGACCTTCACCACTTCATACGACGGCTTTTGCGCATAGCGTTTGTCGATATTGTCGAAGCGGATCACGCGGCTGATTTCGCCGACATACAGCGAGCCGTTCAGCAGCGTTACGCCGATCGGGCTGTCCAGGCCTTCGGCGACGGTGACCACGTCGGCGCTCTGCTTGTCGGCGCGTGGCACCAGCGCGTAAATTTTGCCGGCCTTGCGCGAGCCGACGTAAACGATGCCGCTATCGGACACCACCATGGCGCGCGCGGTGGTCGCACCCTCGGCGTAGACGCTGATGCGGAAGCCCTTCGGCAGCTTGAAGCCGCCCAGCAGATCGGTCGCAGCAGGTTTGGCGGCAGGGGCAGCAGCCGGCGCGGCGGCCAGCTTCTTGTCGGCGTTGGCCGCGATGTAAGTGGCGAGCATCGAAATCTGCTGTGCGCTCAATGCGGGCGACCATGCCGGCATATTCTTCTCCGGCACACCCTTGCTGATGACCTTGATGAGATTGGCCTTGGTCGGCGCACCGTGGATCCAGGCGTGCTGGCCCAGCGTCGGGCCGACCGCGCCTTCCATCTTGACGCCATGGCAGGCGGCGCAATTGGCTTGATACAGTTGTTCGGCAGTCTGTGCCGGAGCCGCGTGGGCGGCGAAGGAGGCGAACGCAATGCCGATGGCGGCGGCTTGCAGAGCGATCTTGTGCATTTATATGTCCCCAGATGAGTGATGCCGCCATTGTACCTTCAGCGGCCTCGACAATCATCCGGGAATCATCGGTGTTTCAACGCGAAGTGCCGGTGCGTTGCTGCGAGATGGCCAGCGCGCGGCCCGCCGGTGCGGCGTGCGCGCGTGGCTTGCCGATCGACGTCACGTTGGCGGCACGGCTGCCATCCACCTTGAATACGCTGACCAGTTCCGCCAGATGCGAAGCCTGGCCCTGCATCGCCTCGGCCGCCGCCGAAGCCTGCTCGACCAACGCCGCATTCTGCTGCGTCACGCCGTCCATCTCGATGATGGCGCGGTTGATCTGCTCGATGCCGGCTTCCTGCTCGCCGCTGGCGGCCGTGATCTGCTCGACGATCTCGCTGACGTTGCGGATGCTGCGCACCACTTCATCCATGGTCTTGCCGGCTTCGTCCACCAGCACGCCGCCGGTGGTGATCTTCTCCACCGACTCGTTGATCAGGTGCTTGATGTCCTTGGCGGCGCTGGCCGAGCGCTGCGCCAGCGTGCGCACTTCCTGCGCCACCACTGCAAAGCCGCGACCCTGCTCGCCGGCGCGCGCCGCTTCCACCGCCGCGTTGAGCGCCAGGATGTTGGTCTGGAACGCGATGCCGTCGATCACGCCGATGATGTCGACGATCTGGCGCGACGAAGCGCTGATCGCCTCCATGGTGGTGACCACGCCGCCGACCACTTCGCCGCCGCGCACGGCCACGCCGGACGCGCTGGCCGCCAGCCGGTTGGCCTGGCGCGAGAACTCGGTGTTCTGCTTGACGGTGGCCGTCAATTCTTCCATCGACGACGCGGTCTCTTCCAGCGAGCCGGCCTGCTGCTCGGTGCGAGAGGACAGGTCCTGGTTGCCGCTGGCGATTTCGTCGGAGGCGGTAGCCACCGCTTCGGTGCTGCTGCGTACTTCGCTGACGATAGCGGCCAGGCGGTCGCGCATGGCTGCGATGCTGTACAGCAGGCTCGAACGGTCGCCGTTGGCCAGTTGCACGTGCACGGTCAGGTCGCCGCCGGCGATGCGGTCGGTGATGCCGGCAGCGTAGCCCGGCTCACCGCCGAGCTGCTTGAGCAGCGAACGGCTGATCAACCAGCCCAGCAACAGCGCCAGCGCGATCGAGGCGCTGCTCAGAATGACGATGGTCAGGGCGGAAGCGCCGCTGCGGGCGTGGATGCCCGCGCCGATTTCATCGATCACCGCCTGCTGGCGCGCGACCAGCGAGGCCATGTGGTTCACGTAGAGCACACCGGCCGGGATGAATTCGCGCTCGATGATCTGGTGGGTCTGTTCCATGTCGCCGGCGGCCTTGGCGGCGAACACGCGCTTGCGGGCATCCTGGTAGACCTTGCGTTGGGCCAGCGCGGTGTCGAAGATGGTCTTGGCCTGGGTGTCGTCCAACAGTTCGACGATCTGGCGCTGGTTGGCCTCGGCGATCCGGGAATTGGTGGCGATGCCGTCTTCAAACATTTTCTGCGACGCCGCATCGCCGGTGGTGGCGGCGGCCAGCGCGCGCTGCACATTATTCTCGACGATGGCTTTCCAGCCGCTGACCAGGCGTTCGGTCTTGAGCTGGTGGGCGAGCAGGGTTTCGGTATCGGCGGCGGTCTGTCGGATGCTCAGCCAACTGGCGATGGCGACCGCCAGCAGCAGCAGCAGGGTTGCGCCGAAGCCGATGGCCAGGCGGTTGCCGACCTTCATATCAGATAGTTTCATAGTGCCTCCGTGGATCAGCGGGTGTTGACGATGTTAGTTGTGTCTCGGAGGTTTATTATAAAAATGTAATATTAGTTTCCAAAATGAATTTTATCACTGAAATGATATTCATGTTGAGCTGGCCCAAGAGGTCCTTACCTGGATTTACAATGTGGCATGACTACCATTATTGACTTTGATGCGCCGTATGACGGCGAGGTGCTGAAGGCGGACCACTATGTGGGTCGCGACAGCAATCGCATCCTGTATTTGCACGGCGCCGGCGGCAGCACGCGGCGCGGCCACCACATGTTGCGGTCGGCGTTGCAGCAGCGTGGACTGGGCAGCGTGTGCTTCGATGCCATCGGCCATGGCGAGACGGGCGGCACGTTCGCGCAATCGTCGGTGGCCAGCCGCACGCGCCAGGCGCAGGCGGTGCTGGCGGCGCGGCCGCTGCCGGAGCCGCTGGTTATCGTAGGTTCCAGCATGGGCGCGTACAACGCCATCCGCTTGACGCAGCAGCATCGGGTCGATGCGCTGGTGTTGATTGTGCCCGGCGTGTACACGCCGTCGGCGTACGAGGTGCCGTTCGGGCCGGAGTTCTCGGCCATCATTCGCCGCGAGCGCAGCTGGGCTGACAGCGATGCATGGGAAATCTTGTCGCGCTTCGAAGGCCGGCTGCTGGTCATCCACGCCGAGCACGACGCCACCATCCCGCTGGAGATATCCGAACGCCTGGTCGCCGCCGCGACTAGCGCCCAATCGCGCCAGCTGCACATCGTCCAGGGCGCCGAACACAATCGGCTATGGTCCCTGCTGGCGGAAACCCCATCCGCTTTCGATGCGGCAGTCGATCTGGTTGCGGTGACGGTGAATGGCGGAAGGCAGTAGGAGTCGAACTTACGAGGGAGCGTCTGACGCCCCCCACCGGGTTTGAAGCCCGGCCCCATCACCGGATGAGTATGCCTTCCTTTGATTATTTGCCGCTGTATGACCAGGCGGCGTTCGGGCGGATCAGGTGGACGCCGCCGACCCGCCGAGTATAGCCGACGCGGTCGAAGAACTCCAATATCTGTATGGCTCGCTTGCGCCCGATCCCGGTGGCGTCGCGGAACGAGGCGGCTTGCACTTCGGGCAGCGATTCCACCAGCCGCGCCAGTTCGTCCAGCGGGGCGGGGTGGTAGAACAAATCCTTCACGATCTGATTCAGCTCTCCGGTCTTTGAGAGTTTGAGCAGCAGGCGCCGCACTTCGGCTTCCGGCACGTCGTGCTCGCGCGCCAGGTCGCGCACCCAGGGGGGATCGAAGCGGCCTGCCAGCAGGGATGTCAGCAACGGTGCGGCTTGCGCTTGCTCGGCTGCGCTTAGTTCCACGCTGTGGCCGGGCAGGTGCAGGCTGCGTCCGCGTTGCTGGATCTCGCCGCTGGCCAGCAGCGTTTCGATCAGGCGGCTCCACAGGCGGTCTTCCATGTCCGGTGCGACGATGCGTTTCAGGCGCCACAGCTCGGGGCCTGCGTCGTCCGGTGCGCGCGCGTGGAATTCGGCCAGCGCGGCCAGGATGCGTGTCTGTAGCAGTTGCGCTTCGGTTGAGGCGATCAGCAGTGTGTCGTCGCCTTGCAGGCTGACTGTTAGCGTGCCGTCTGGTGTTTTGATTTGCTGCGCCGGCAGTTGCGACAGGCGCACCAGCGTGGAGCTGCGCAGGCCGAGGGGACTGCGCGCCAGCAGGGCGCTGATGTCGTTGTTGGCGATGTAGTCGTGTAGTGCCTGCAGCCAGGCGTTGCGCGTTGCACTGCGGCGCTTGCGTGCGGGGCCGAAAGGATCGAGCACCACGCCGCCGCCGATGGTCGCCGTGGCCTGCGCGTTGCGGATCACGAAGCGGTCGCCCGGCACGGCGTGCACCGGCGCGTCCAGCACCAGCTGCACGCGGCCCGTGTGGCCGGGTGCGAGCACGTCGGCGTCGAGCAGTACGACGTGTGCGGTGTGGTGTGCGGCGCCGAGGTGCACGTGTACTGGTGACCAGGGCTTGAGCGTGAGGCCGCAGTCCGGCGTCAGGCTCAGTTCCACGTCCACGCGCTCGGAGCATTCGGCCAGCGCGGGTGCCACGACCCAGGTGCCGCGCGCGATGTCGTCCTTGGCTGCGCCGGCCAGGTTGAGCGCGAGGCGCTGGCCTGCGCGGCCCATCTCCGCAGCACGGTTCTGCGCGTGGATGCTGCGCACGCGCACCTGCTGGCCACCGGGCGCGAGTTGCAATGTGTCGCCCACGCGCACGCTGCCCGCCAGTGCGGTGCCGGTGACGATAGTGCCTTGTCCCGCCAGCGTGAACACGCGATCCACGCCAAGCCGGAACAGGCGCCGTTCATCGTTGGCCGGCAGCGTGGCGGCAATCTCCGTCAAGTGGTTGCGCAGTGCCTGCACGCCGACGTCGTTTTCCTGCGTGGCGTTGGTCCGGAAAATATGCGCGCCGGCGAAATCGGTGGGCGCGAGCAGGGTGTGAATCTCCGCTTCCAGCTGCTCAAGCCGCACGGAGTCCGCACGATCTATCTTGGTCAGCGCCACCGCGCCGCGCTTCACGCCCAGCATGCGCAGAATGGCGAGGTGCTCCAGTGTCTGCGGCATGATACCGTCGTCCGCCGCGATCACCAGCAGCGCCGCATCGATGCCGGTGACGCCAGCCGCCATGGTGCGGATGAATTTCTCGTGACCCGGCACGTCGATCACGCCGAGGATCTCACCGTCCGGCGCGTCGGCGCGCAACGGCGTGTAGGCGTAACCGAGTTCGATGGAAATGCCGCGCGCCTTTTCTTCCTTCAGGCGATCGGTATCGACGCCCGTCAGCGCGCGCGTGAGCGTGGTCTTGCCGTGGTCGATATGGCCTGCGGTGCCGACGATCATGCGGAGAGCTGGGACAGTTGATCGATGAAGCGCTGCTGCTGATGCTCCTGGAGACAACGCAAGTCCAGCCACAGCGCATCCTGCGCCACACGGCCGATCACCGGCAGTGGCAGCGCGCGCAGGCGCTGTTCCAGCACACCGAGCGCATTGCTGATGCGGCCCTCGGCGGCTGGACGTATCACCAGACCGAGACTGTGCAGCTGATCGACCGGCAGTGCGCCGCTGCCGATCTGGCTCATCATCGCTTCCTCGCTCACCGTGTAGCCTGTTCCCAGCGCGGCCTGCAACAGCGGCAGCAGCGTCTGCGCTTGCGCGCGCATGGCGGCGGCAGGGCGGGTCAGCAGCTTGAGCGTGGTCAGGCGTTCTGGCAGCAGGTCCGGTGCGCGGTAGAGCGCGAGCACCGGCTCCAGTGCGGCCAGTGTCAGCTTGCCGACGCGCAGGGCGCGCTTCAGCGGATTCTTTTTGATCTGCGCGATCAGGTCCTTGCGGCCGACGATGATGCCGCATTGTGGGCCGCCCAACAGCTTGTCACCGCTGAAGGTCACCAGGTCGGCGCCGGCCCCGATGGTTTCGCGCACCGTGGTTTCGTGCGGGAGGCCGTATTGTTCGAGGTCCTCCAGCGTGCCGCTGCCCAGGTCCACCGCCAGCGGAATGTTGCGCTTCTTCGCCAGTGGCGCCAGCTCGTCGAGTTCCACGCTTTTGGTGAAGCCGGTGATGGCGTAATTGCTGGTGTGGACCTTCATCATCAGCGCGGTTTGCGGGCCGGCTGCTTCGTCGTAGTCCTTCAGGTGCGTGCGGTTGGTGGCGCCGACTTCGCGCAGCACGGCGCCGGCGCGCGTCATCACGTCCGGGATGCGGAAGGCGCCGCCGATTTCCACCAGTTCGCCGCGCGAGACGATGACTTCTTTGCCCAGGGCGACGGTGTTCAGCATCAGCAGCACGGCGGCGGCGTTGTTGTTGACGATGGTGGCGGCTTCGGCGCCGGTCAGTTCCAGCAGCAGGTCTTCGATCAGGCTGTCGCGGTCACCGCGCTTGCCGGTGTCGATGTCCCATTCAAGGTTCATGGGCCAGCGCAGCGCTTCCACCACGGCTTGCACGGCGCTGTCGGGCAGCAGAGCGCGGCCAAGGTTGGTGTGCAGGACGGTGCCGGTGAGATTGAAGACGGGCCGCAGCGGCGAGGTGTTTTGTTCGCGCAGACGGGTATCGAGCATGGCGAGCATGGACGGGATGCTGGTGTCCTGCGCGCCGGCCATCGTTGCGGCGGCGCCGCCTTCGCGGGCGGCCAGCAGCATGGCGCGCAGCTCGGCCAGCAGGGCGCGCGCGGCTTCCAGCGTCTGTATGCGGCCATACTCCGCGATCAGCGCCTCGCAGCCGGCGTCCGACAGGATCAGGTGCACGGCAGGCAGGCGGATCGCGCCTTCGGTGGCAGTCGGCGCGCTCATTCCGCGTTGAACCACAACAGGGGGTTGCCGCTGGCGCGGGCGTAGCCGGCTTCGCCGACCAGCAGGTCCAGCGCCAGGCTTGCCAGGTCGTCGGCCAGCGGGTCGACGTAGAGATCGTGCTCCTGGTTGAAGATCTTGCGGTAGGTATGGCAGTCGTCGCAGGTTTCAGCGCGCGCCACCTTGCTTGGATCGTTGGCCTTGTTGGCCGGCGCGGCCGCGCCTTCCTCCGGCTCGATGCTCTGGTAGGCGACCGTCGCCGTGCCTTCGCAGCACGAGCACTTCACCCGCACCATATGCCACTCGCTGGAGCAGCAGCTGCAATGCAAATAGCGGTAGCCCTGCGACTGTCCGCCGATGCGGATCACGCTGGCCACCGGATGCGCGCCGCACACCGGGCACAGGGTGTTGGTCACCAGCGGCTGCACCTTGCGGCCATCCAGCTGCGCCGCGCGCATGGTCCACATCACTTGCAGCGCGGCCGCCACGAACGGCGCGTGCAGTGGATGCACGCCTTCGGTCAGCTCCGCCAGCACGGCGTCGGCGCAGCCTTCCAGCTGCACGCTGTCCAGCGTGCGCAGTTCGGCCAGCACCAGCGCGACTTGTGGCTGGCTTTGCGCCAGCGGTCGCAGTTCATCGAGGATGGCGTCGAACACGCGTCGCCAGGTGGCCGGGCGCTGGCCGCTGACCGGCAGCGGCGGCATGTGGTGGTCGATGGCCATCTGGATGGTTGCCGCATCGGGCAGGGCGAAGGTGTCGGCCGGCAGGCTGCGGATCACCGCCGTCTGGGCATCCACCAGTGCCGCCATCATCTTCAGAAAACCGGCCAGCGTCTCTCCGACCGGTATGCCCTTGACCTGGTTATCCGCCAGCTGGCGCAGGCGCGTGGCGCGTGCGGTGAACAAACTGCGTGCTTCGGGGAGCAGCAGGCGTGGCAGGGCGGTGTGATCGAGCGATTCGATCTCGCCCGGTTCTAGCAAGCGTTGTACCAAAAAAGAATCTCCCGTATTGCCGGAGGCGGATGGCTGCCGGCCTGGGGCCTATTCTAAACCCAAACCGCCAGCCGCCGCCGTCCTAGTCGCGGCTCTTGCGAACCACCTCCTCAAACCAGCGCGCATGGTGCTTGCGCGCCCATCCATAAGTAACCGTACCGCGCACCATCGCCCCGATCGAACCCTTGACCCAGAACGCCGCATAAATATGCACGATGATTGAACAAATCATCACAAACGCACAGAACGCATGCAGCAGCGCCGCCAGCCGCACGATTTCGATCGGGAAGTAGAACGCGAAGTACGCGCGCCAGATCACGATCCCCGACAGCAGCAGGCCGCACATGCTGGCGATCAGCACGAAGAACAGCAGCTTCTGGCCGGCGTTGTACTTGCCGACCTTGGGCAGCTTTTCTTCGCGGTTGTTGAGCACATCGTCCATTTGCCGCAGCCACTGCTTGTCGCCCGCGTCGATGCGGTTGTGGCGCCAGAAGCGCACCACCAGCAGCGCGAACGAGACGAACATCACCAGCCCGATGAACGGGTGGAGGATGCGCGTCCACTGGCCGCCGCCCAGGAACACGGCCATCCAGGACGTCGCCGGGTGGAACATGGCCAGCCCGGATACCGCCAGCAGCACAAAGCAGATGGCGGTGACCCAGTGGTTGCTACGCTCATTGGGCGTGTAACGCTGGATCAGCGGATTGCCGTCCTTATCGCGGTTGGGTGAGCTCATGGTGCTTCCTCCCTGATGCGTTTAACCTCCTGCAGCGCCTCCGCTTCCTCGTCCCGCGACACCTCGTTCGGACCCACGCGCGAATAGTGGAACCAGCCCGCCAGCGCCGTCATGGCGATGCCCGCCAAAGCCAGCGGCTTGGTCAGCCCCTTCCACAGTCCCACCGTGATGCCGATGCTCGGGTCTTTTTTCAGGCCGTGGTACAGCGTTGGCTGGTCCGCATGGTGCAGCACATACATCACGTGCGTGCCGCCCACGCCGGCCGGATCGTACAAGCCGGCGTTGGCGAAGCCGCGCGACTTCAGGTCGGTGATGCGTTCCTCCGCGTGGTGCTTCATGTCCTCCTTGGTGCCGAACACGATGGCGCCGGTGGGGCAGGTCTTCACGCACGCCGGTTCCTGGCCGACAGCCACGCGGTCCGAGCACAAGGTGCACTTGTAGGCGCGGCTGTCCTGCTTGGAAATGCGCGGCACGTCGAACGGGCAACCGGCCACACAGTAGCCGCAGCCAATGCAGTTCTCCTGATGGAAATCCACGATGCCGTTGGTGTACTGGACGATGGCGCCCGGCGCCGGGCAGGCTTTCAGGCAGCCCGGATCCTCGCAGTGCATGCAGCCGTCCTTGCGGATCAGCCATTCGAGATCGCCCTTGGTGTTCTCGTATTCCGAGAACCGCATCACGGTCCAGGATTGCGCCGTCAGGTCGATCGGGTTGTCGTACACGCCGGTGGTTTCACCCACCTCGTCGCGCAGGTCGTTCCACTCCATGCAGGCGGTCTGGCAAGCCTTGCAGCCGATGCACTTCGAAACGTCGATCAGCTTGGCGACGGTGCCGGTCACCGGCGTGCGCGCCACCGGTGTCTGCACCGTCGTCGCCGACATGCGCTTGATATCAAGTGATTGTAGTGACATATCTGTTCTCCCCGGCCGCTCAGGCTTTTTCCACTTTCACCAGGAACGACTTGAATTCCGGTGTCTGTGAATTGCCGTCGCCTACGGTAGGCGTCAGCGTGTTGATCAAGTAGCCCGGTTTGGTGAGCCCCTTGAACCCGAAGTTGATCGGCAGTCCGACCTGGTGGGTCTTCTTGCCATCGATGATCAAGGCCTTGATCCGCTTGGTCACCACGGCTTTCGCCACGATGTGCCCGCGCTTGGAGGAGACCTTCACGCGGTCGCCATGCGCCACGCCGATTTCCTTCCCCAGCTCCTCGCCGATTTCAATGAACTGCTCCGGCTGGATGATGGCGTTCAGGCGCGCATGCTTGGTCCAGTAGTGGAAGTGCTCCGTGAGGCGATAGCTGGTCGCCACGTGCGGATACTCTTCCTTTTTGCCCAGCTTGGCGCGGTCGCCGGGGAACATGCGCGCCGCAGGATTGTTGTACGCACGCGGATTGTTCGGGTGCATGGGGTTGTGCCCCACCGGCGACTCGAACGGCTCGTAGTGCTCGGGGAATGGTCCCTCGGCCATCGCATCGCGCGAGAAGAAGCGGGCCACGCCTTCGGCCAGCATGATGAACGGTCCCATGCCGTTTTCCGGCGGCTCGTCCGCCTTGAAGTCCGGCACGTCGGCGCCGCCCCATGCGGTGCCGTTCCACGCGATCAGCTTGCGGGTCGGATCCCACGGCTTGCCTTTCGGGTCGCACGAGGCGCGGTTGTACAGCACGCGGCGGTTGGCCGGCCAGGCCCAGGCCCAGTTCAGCGTCTGGCCGATGCCGGTCGGATCGCTGTTGTCGCGCCGTCCCATCTGGTTGCCGGCGGCCGTCCACGCACCTGCGAAGATCCAGCAACCGCAAGCCGTGCTGCCGTCGTCGCGCAGTTGCGCAAAGCCGGCCAGCTGTTCGTTCTTCTTCAGGATTACCTTGGTAGGATCCTTCGGATCGGTCAGCTCCTTGAGCGCCTTGCCGTTGTACTCCATCGCCAGTTCTTCTGGCGTTGGGCTCATCGGGTTGGCGTAGCTCCAGGTCAGGTTCACGATCGGATCGGGGAACTTGCCGCCATCCTTCTGATAGGCCTTCTTCATGCGCTGGAAGATGCCGGACATGATTTCCAGGTCGCTCTTCACCTGGCCCGGACCTTCGGCGCCTTGCCAGTGCCACTGCAGCACGCGCGAGGAGCTCACCAGCGAGCCGCGCTCTTCGGCGAAGCAGGTGGTCGGCAGGCGGAACACTTCGGTCTGGATCTTGGAGGAATCGACCTGGTGGAACTCGCCGAACGGCCGCCAGAATTCGGCGGTTTCCACCGCCAGCGGGTCCATCACCACCAGCCATTTGAGCTTGGACAGCGAGTCGGTGATCTTCTGCTTGTCCGGCGCCGAGGCCAGGATGTTGAAGCCCTGGCAGATGTAGCCGTTCATCTTCCCCTGGTTCATCAGCTCGAAGGCCTGCATCATGTCGTAGGGCTTATCGAGCTTGGGCAGGTAGTCGAAGGCGTAGTTGTTCTCCTCGGTGGCGGCGTCGCCCCACCAGGACTTCATGAAGGAGACCAGGAATTTCTTCGAGTTGCTGAAGTAGCTGAGCTGATTCGGGCGCAGCGGTTTGAGCGCGCGCTTGGCCACATATGCTTCCCAATCCTGTTCCGCCTCGCCGGGCAGCGACAGGTAGCCAGGCAGCATATTGGTCAGCAGCCCCAGGTCGGTCAGGCCCTGGATGTTGGAGTGCCCGCGCAGCGCGTTCATGCCGCCGCCGGCGATGCCGATATTCCCGAGCAGGAGCTGCACCATGGCGCCGGTGCGCAGGGTTTCCGCGCCGGTCGAGTGCTGGGTCCAGCCCAGTGCATACAGGATGGTCGCGGCGCGGCCCGGCACGGCGGTCGATGCCAGCATTTCGGCCACGTGGTTGAATTTCTCCGGCGGCACGCCGCAGACTTTTTCCACCATGGCCGGCGTGTAGCGCGCGTAGTGCTGCTTCATCAGCTGGTACACGCAGCGCGGATGTTCGAGCGTCGGGTCGATCTTGGCGTAGCCGTCGTCGCCCATCTCGTAGTTCCAGCTGCTCTTGTCGGTGTACTTGCCGACCTTCTCGTCCCAGCCCGAGAACAGGCCGTCGTTGAAGGCGAAGTCTTCGCGCACGATGAACGGCATGTCCGTGTAATTGCGGACGTACTCGTGCTGGATCTTGTCGTTGGTGAGCAGGTAGTTGATGATCCCGCCCAGGAACACGATGTCCGCACCGGTACGGGTAGGGACGTAGTAGTCCGCCACCGAAGCGGTTCGGGTAAAGCGCGGATCGACCACAATCAGCTTGGCGCCGCGATGCGCTTTCGCTTCAGTGACCCATTTAAACCCGCAAGGGTGTGCTTCCGCCGCGTTGCCGCCCATGACCAGGATGACATCCGCATTTTTGATGTCGACCCAGTGATTCGTCATCGCACCACGTCCAAATGTCGAGGCAAGACCTGCCACCGTTGGACCGTGTCATACGCGTGCTTGATTGTCGAATGGGAGCATGCCAGTGGCACGCATGGTTTTATGTGTCAGGTAGCCGACTTCATTGCTGGACGCCGACGCGCACAGCATGCCGGTGGTGGTCCAGCGATTGACGGTTTTACCGTCGGCGGTTTTTTCGATGAAGTTGGCGTCACGATCCTCCTTCATCAACTTGGCGATGCGGGTCAGCGCGTCATCCCACGAGATCGGGCTCCAGTCGGCGGCGCCGGGTGCGCGGTATTCCGGCACCAGCAGGCGGTTGGGCGAGTGGATGAAGTCGATCAGGCTGGCGCCTTTCGGGCACAGGGTGCCGCGGTTGACCGGGTGGTCGGCGTCGCCTTCGATGTGGATGATGCTGGCTGCGGCGTTCTTGGCGCCGTCACCCAGGCCGTACATCAGGATGCCGCAACCGACGGAGCAGTATGGGCAGGTGTTGCGGGTTTCCGTGCTGCGCGCCAGCTTGTATTGCCGGACCTCGGCCAGGGCCGTGGCCGGGGCAAAGCCCAGCAGCGCGATGCTCGAACCCGCGATGGTCGCGCCGGTAACCCGAAGGAACTGGCGCCGTGACATCTGGTTCATGGTGTCCTCTCTTTCGTCGAATGACTGACCGAGTGTAGCACCGCGCACCATAGAATTTGAGTGCAGAATTGTATTAATTGTTGCAATTCACCTCATACCTATCTTTCGGCATGGACCTTAAGACAAGTTTGCCGCCAGCTCCTCGATCTGCGCCAGCGATGGCGGCGACGCCCCTTGCGCCATACAGGCCGCCGCGCCGGCGGCCACGGCGAACTGCAGGTGCTGCAAAGGTGTCGCGTCGCTGCGGTGCAGCATGCTCCACGCCAGCGCCGCGATGCTGGCGTCGCCCGCGCCGACGGTGTCGACCACCGTGATCTTCGGCGCCGGCAGCGACCACATGGCGTCGCCGATGTGCAGCGAGGCGCCTTCGCCGCCCTTGGTATACAAATAGGTGGCGGCCGGATTCCAGCTGCGCAGGGTGGCGAAGGCGCTGTCGATATCCTTCGTGCGGAACAGGCCTTCCAGGTCCTCCTCGGACACCTTCACCACGTCGGCCAGCGCCGTCATGCGGCGCAGCGTGGCGTCGTAGCGCTGGTCCATCAGCAGCCGATAGTTTGGATCGTAGCTGATGCGGACGCCGTCGCCCTTGAGCTGTTCGGCCAGCGCCACCAGCTTGCCCGCCAGCGGTTCGCGCGCCAGGCTGATGCCGCCGAAGTGCGCCCACTTGCAGTGCGCGCGCCAGCCTTCCGGCAGCAGGGCCGCATCGAAATGCAGGTCGGCGCTGTCGTCGCCGATGAAGAAATAGGCGGGTGGATCGGTGCGGTGCACAATCGCCAGCAGCGGCGCGTGGCTGGTGCGCTGCAAGAAGCGCAGATCCAGCCGCGCCGTGTCGCTGGCTTGCCACAGTGCGTCGCCGAAGACGTCGTTGCTGATGGCGCCCGCGAACGCGGTCGGCACTTCCAGCCTGGCCATGGTGCGCGCCACATTCCAGGTCGAGCCGCCCACTTTGCTCAGCCACTGTTCTTGCGCGCCGTCCTGCACCACCATGTCGGTGAGCGCTTCGCCCGCCGCTACAAAGATCGGGAAGGCCGTCATGTCAGTCCTTCTTCAACACGTTGAGCACTTCATAGCAGGCGCCCATGGTGTGGTAGTCCACCTTGCCGGCCGGGCTTTTCTCGTCGGTCAGCTTGCTGTTGTCGGCGCCGAGGATGCGGTACCACGCGCCATGCTGATGGTCGACGAAATGCTCCCAGCTATAGGCCCAGATCTTGTCGTACCAGGTCCAGTAGCGCGCCTCGCCGGTGCGGCCCGCGAGCAGGGCGGCGGTGGCCAGGCTCTCGGCCTGCACCCAGAAATATTTGAGATCGTCGCAGATGCTGCCGTCCGGCGCGAAGCCGTAGTAGATGCCGCCGTGTTCATGGTCCCAGGCCTTGGACAGCGCCGCATCGAACAGCTCCACCGCACGCGGCAGCAGCCAGTTCGGATTGTTGGCCAGTTGCGCGCCGTGGCGCTCCAGCAGCAGCAGCAGCTTGGCCCACTCGGTCAGGTGGCCCGGCTGGTAGCCCCACGGGCGGAAGATATTGCTCTTGTCGTGGCGGTTGTATTCCGTATCGACGGTCCAATCGGCGTGGTAGTGCTCCCACACCAGGTTGTCGGCCAGCGCGGCCTGGCGCACGGCGATGTTGTGCGCCAGCGTTTCCGCGCGCAGCAGGTAGGCGCGGTTGCCGGTTGCTTCGAACGCGGCGATCAACGCCTCGCAGGTGTGCATATTGGCGTTCTGGCCGCGATAGCCGTCCAGGTGCGACCAGTCGGCGCTGGCCTCGTCGGCGTACAGGCCGTGCTGCGCATCCCAGAAGCGCTGCTCCATCAGTTCAAAGGTTTCATCGATCCACGGCGCGGCTTGCGTTTCGCCGGCCATCAGCGCGTGGCTGTAGGCCAGCAGCACGAACGCCAGGCCGTAGCAGTGGTTGGTGCCGTCGGTGATGCGGCGCTCGCCGTGGTTCCAATCCAGCTGCCAGGCGTAGCCGCCGGTGGCTGGATCGCGGTGGGCGTCGCGCAGGAAGGCCAGCGCGTGGCGCAGGCGCTGGCGATCCGCGACATCGCCGAACTGCCGCCAGGCCATCGCATAGTTAAAAACGAAGCGCGTGCTGCTGACCAGATGGCGCGTGTGGGCGTCGTAGACCGTGCCATCATCTTTATAGAAGTGATACAGGCCGCCGCTAGGATCGGTGCAGCGCGCATCGTAGAAATGCTTGGTGTGGCGAATGTGGTTCAGCAGGGTGGTGCGTGATCGAAAATCAGGGGCCATCTTCAGGTCCGTTTGAAAGTTACCAGGTTCTTGGGCCGCCAGCCTTCCGTTACGGTGCTGGCGCGGATGATTAATTCCACCGGCGAGATCTGCTCCACCGGTACGTCGTGCGGGCCGTTGAGCAGTAAATCCACGCCCAACGCACCCAGGGATTTTTTATCGATGCGCAGCGTGGTCAGGGGACGGTGCCCCAGCACGGCGGTCGAGATATCGTCGAAACCGACGATGGCGATATCGTGCGGGACCTTCAGGCCCCGCGCCAGGCAGCAGCGCATCGCCACCAGCGCCGCGCTGTCGTTGTAGCAGAACACCGCGTCCGGCGGATGCGGCAGGTCGAGCAACTGCTCCATCGCTTCCCAGGCGCCGGTCTCCAGTTCCACGCCGTCGGGCAGGAAGGCTTCCAGGCGCGGATCGGCCAGGATACCTTCTTCGAACAGCGCCTGGCGGTAGCCGCGCGCGCGTTCGCGGATGCTGTAGTGCGCCAGCGGGCCGGAAATGAAACCGACACGCGTGCGGCCGGTGTCGATCAGGTGGCGGGTGGCCAGGTAGCCGCCCATCATATTGTCCGGATTGACGGAGCTGTAGCCGCGCAGCTTCATATCGATCAGCACCAACTGCTTGCCGGTCGAGCGCAGGGCGCTCAGGGTTTCGGGCTCGAAGAAACCGGCGCACACGATGCCGTCCGGCGCGTGCATGCGGATCTGGTCGATCAGGCCATCGGCCGGCCCCACCGCCATGAACGACAGCACGATGCCCTGCTTGCGGCAGGCTTCCTCGGCGCCGTGCAGCACCGGCGAATAGAACGGACTGCTGGAGGCGGTGTTGTGCTGGCGGTGTAGCAGGAAAGTCAGGCGGCGCAGGCGTTTCGGGCGCAGCTTGCAAAAGTCGTAGCCCAGCGAGCGTGCGGTATCGATGACCATCTGGCGCGTCGCTTCGGTCAGTCCTGGTTCATTCTTCAGGGCGCGCGAAATCGTCCCCGCCGACACGCCGGCGACGCGGGCGATGTCCCTGATCGTTACGTTGGTGCCCATTTTTATTGTGTCTCCTCGTGTGAATGCAGTCTTGCATAGGCGTCTATTGACGGTCAAACGCCATATCGACTTGGCCTTTGAGTTTAGCGTAATTTACTAAACGCATAGCGTTTAGTGAAGATGGCTAAACTGCGACCAAATTCCATATGTTGTTTGACCGAGGCCGTGCAAGTGGTGAGAATCTTTTCACTAATACAAAAACCATACGAGGAGACATCTATGGAACACGTTGCATCCGCAACTTTGCGCCCGCACGACCATACGGAGAGCGGCAACACCGCGCCGCTGGTCATCATCACGCTGCTATTCTTCATGTGGGGCCTGCTAACGTCGCTAAACGACGTGCTGATTCCGCACCTGAAATCGATCTACACCCTGACCTATGTGCAGGCCATGCTGGTGCAGTTCTGCTTCTTCGGCGCCTACTTCATCGTCTCGCTGCCGGCCGGTATGCTGATCAAGAAGATCGGTTACCAGCGCGGCGCCGTCAGCGGCCTGGTGCTGGCCGCCGCCGGTTGCGCATTGTTCTTCCCGGCCTCCACCAGCGGCTACGCCTTGTTCCTGCTGGCGTTCTTCGTGCTGGCCAGCGGCATCACCATCCTGCAGGTGGCCGCCAATCCTTACGTGACGGTGCTCGGCGCTCCGGCCACCGCCTCCAGCCGCCTGACGCTGACGCAGGCCTTCAACTCGCTGGGCACCACCATCGCCCCTGCGCTGGGCGGCATGCTGATTCTGTCGGAAGGCGTGACCGCCGTGGTACGCACCAAGGCGGAGGAGGCGGCCGCCGTGCAAGGCCCTTACCTGGCGCTGGCCGGCGCCCTGCTGGCGCTGGCCGTGCTGTTTGCGCTGGTGCGCCTGCCGAAGATCAGCCACGCCGGCGACGACGACGGCGGCGCCGTGTCCTCGGTCCAGACCAAGGTGCTGGCGCATCGCCATTTGCTGCTGGGCGCCATCGGCATCTTCCTGTACGTGGGCGGTGAGGTCAGCATCGGCAGCTTCCTGATCAACTTCATGGGTGAAGCCAACATCGCCAGCCTGCCGGCCGGCGAGGCCGCGCACTACGTCAGCTACTACTGGGGCGGCGCCATGGTCGGCCGCTTCATCCGCTTCGCCGTCATGCGCTACGTCAGTCCCGGCAAGGCGCTGGCCTTCAACTCGGCCGCGTCCATCATCCTGATCCTGGTGGCGATCTTCGGCAGCGGCCAGTTGGCCATGTGGTCTATCATCGCCGTCGGCCTGTTCAACTCCATCATGTTCCCGACCATCTTCAGCATGGCGCTGCACAAGCTGGGCAAGCAGACCGGCCAGGGCTCCGGCATCCTGTGCATGGCCATTGTCGGCGGCGCGCTGGTGCCGTTCGCACAGGGCCTGTTGGCCGACACCATCGGCCTGCAATGGTCGTTCTTCGTGCCGGCCGCCTGCTACACCTTTATTCTCTACTTCGGCGTAAAGTACGCCGGCATGTATAACAACAAGGAGACCGTATGAAAATGAAGCTCGCAGTGGCGCTGGCGCTGGCCGCCTTCTCGGCGCAGGCGGCGGAGCCGTGGATGGACAAGTCGCTGGGCGCCGACAAGCGCGCGGAGCTGGCGTTGAAAGCCATGACCCAGCAGGAGAAACTCAAGTGGGTGCTGGGCCACTTCGGTTCGGACTTCGCCAACAAGACCAAGAAGCATCCGGCCGCGCTGCCGTTCTCCGCAGGTTATATCGAAGGCGTGCCGCGCCTCGGCTTGCCGGCGCTGTTTGAAACCGACGCCGGCCTGGGTGTGGCGACGCAGGCGACCAAGACGCCGCGCGAACGCACCTCGCTGCCGTCCGGCCTCGCCACCACCGCCACCTGGGATCGCGCACTGGCCTACAAGGGCGGCGCCATGATCGGCGCGGAAGCTCGCGCCTCCGGCTTCAACGTCATGCTGGCGGGCGGCGTCAACCTGCTGCGCGAGCCGCGCAACGGCCGCAACTTCGAATACGCGGGTGAAGATCCGCTGCTGGCCGGCGTGATGGTGGCGCAGCAGGTCAAGGGCATCCAGTCCAACAACATCATCGCCACCATGAAGCACTACGCCGTCAACGATCAGGAGACCGGCCGCTTCGTGCTCGATGCGCGATTGGATGACGCCAGCAACCGCATGTCCGACCTGCTGGCCTTCCAGTTTCTGATGGAGCAGGCCGATCCCGGTTCCGTGATGTGCTCCTACAACCGCCTGAACGGCGTGTATGCCTGCGAGAGCGACTATCTGCTGAACCAGGTGCTGAAGAAAGACTGGGGCTACAAGGGCTACGTCATGACCGACTGGGGCGCGACCCACAGCACGGTGGAAGCGGCCAACGCCGGCCTGGACCAGCAGTCCGGCTGGGAGTTCGACAAGTCGCAATACTTCGGCGGCGCGCTGGAGGAGGCGGTGACCAACGGCCACGTGCCGCAGGCGCGTCTGGATAACATGGTGTTCCGCGTGCTGCGCGCCATGTTCGACAAGGGCGTGGTTGACAACCCGGTGGCCGAAGGCGGCGCCATCGACTACGCCGCACACGCGCTGGTCAGCCGCACCGACGCCGAAGAAAGCATGGTCCTGCTGAAGAACCAGGGCGATGTGCTGCCGCTGAAAGCCGGCGCTAAAAAGATCGTCATCATCGGCGCGCATGCGGATGTCGGCGTGCTGGCCGGCGGCGGTTCATCGCTGGTGTATCCGGTCGGTGGCAACGCCGCTCCGGGCATCGCGCCGACCGCCTGGCCTGGACCGGTGATGTTCCACCCGTCCTCGCCGATGAAGGCGATTCAGGCGCGTGCGCCGGGCGCGAAGGTGATCTATAACGACGGCCGCGATCCGGTCGCCGCCGCGCAGGCCGCAGCCGATGCGGATGTGGTGCTGGTGTTTGCGCAGCATTGGGTGGGCGAGGCGCTGGACGCCGTCTCGCTGGCGCTGCCGGACAACCAGGATGCATTGATCGGCGCGGTCACCAAGGCCAATCCGAAAACCGTGGTGGTGCTGGAGACTTCCGGTCCGGTGCTGATGCCGTGGGTGGACAAGGCGGCGGGCATTCTGCAGGCATGGTATCCGGGCACCAGCGGCGGCGAAGCGATCGCGCGCGTGCTGTTCGGCGAAGTCAATCCATCGGGCCACTTGCCGGCGACGTTCCCGGCATCGGAAAGCCAGCTGCCACGGCCGAAACTGGACGGCGATCCGAAGAACGAAGCGGAGCGCTTCACGGTGAATTATCACGAAGGCGCGGCGGTCGGGTACAAGTGGTTCGACCTGAAAGGACTGAAGCCGCTGTTCCCGTTCGGCCACGGCCTGTCGTACACGCGCTTCAGCTATTCGGGACTGGCGGCAAGCCAGAAGGACGGCAAGCTGTCGGTGAGCTTCAAGGTCACCAACACCGGCGCGGTAAAAGGCAAAGACGTGCCGCAGCTGTACGTGGCGCCGTTGAACGCCAAATGGGAAGCGCCGAAGCGCCTGGCCGGCTGGGACAAGGTTGAACTGGAGCCGGGTGAGAGCAAGGAAGTCAGCGTCACGGTCGATGCGCGCCTGCTGGGCATGTACGACAGCCGCAGCAAAACCTGGCGCATCGCCAAAGGCGGCTACAAAATCCTGCTGGCGCAAGATTCGGCAGACACGAAGGCCGCGAGTACCACCGTCCAGCTGCAACAACGCACGCTGAACGTAACAGGCAAATAAAAAACCAAGGAGCGAAACTTGAAACAACTGTACAAATTCTGCGCCACCGCGCTGATGATCGGCGCATGCGGCATCGTCGCGGCGGCGCCTGCCGCCAAGGGCGACTTCGTCACCGTCAAGAAAACCCACTTCGACCGCAAAGGCAAGGCTTACTACATCGCCGGCGCCAACTTCTGGTACGGCGGCTACCTGGGCGCCGCCAACGGTGTCGGCGAGCGCGCGCGACTGCTCAAAGAGCTGGATAACATGAAGGCCATCGGCATCAACAACCTGCGCGTGCTGGCGGTCTCCGAAAAAACCGAGATGAAAAGCGCCGTCAGCCCGGCCACCACCTCCGCCCCCGGCAAGTACGATGAAGACCTGCTGGTCGGCCTCGACTTCCTGATGGCCGAAGTGGCCAAGCGCGATATGACCGTCGTCCTCTATCTGAACAACTTCTGGCAATGGTCGGGCGGCATGACGCAGTACCTGAACTGGTTCGAAGGCACGCCGGCGCTGGACCCGAACGTGACCAAGGACTACGACACCTATATGCAGAAGACCGCAGGCTTCTACCGCAACGCCGCCGCGCAGGCCGAGTACCGCAAGGTGATCGCCAGCATCGTCAAGCGCGTCAACACCATCACCGGCAAGCCGTATTCCGAAGATGCGCACATCATGTCCTGGCAGCTGGCGAACGAGCCGCGCCCAGGCAACGGCAAGGCCACGCCTGAAGAAAAAGCAGTCTACGTCAAGTGGGTGGACGAAGTGGCCGCCTACATCCATAGCCTGGACAAGAATCACCTGGTCAGCAGCGGCAGCGAAGGCCTGGCCGGTTCCGCGCAGGATCAGCAGCTGTTCCTCGACGCCCACCGCACCAAGAACATCGACTACCTGACCTACCACCTGTGGCCGAAGAACTGGGGCTGGTTCGATTCCAACAACCCGACCGGCAGCTGGGACAACGCCATCGCCAAGAGCCGCGACTACCTGAACTCGCACATCGATTTGGCCAAGCAGTTGGGCAAGCCTATCGTGCTGGAAGAATTTGGCCTGGACCGCGACGGCCCATCGTTCAGCATCAAAGCCACCACCAAGATCCGCGACCGCTTCTACCGCGAAGTGTTCGACATCGTCGCTACCCGCGCCGCCAAGGGCGAGCCTATCGCCGGCTTCAACTTCTGGGCATGGGGCGGCGCCGGCCGCGCGGCCAACGCCGACTACTGGTGGAAACCGGGCAACGACTTCGTCGGCGATCCGCCGCAGGAAGAGCAGGGCCTGTACTCGGTGTTCGATTCCGACGTCAGCTCGCTGCTGCTGATTAAGGAGTATGCCGACCGCCTGAACGCGATCAAGCGATGAAACGCCTGTTGACCCGACTGCTGCTGGTGGCGCTGGCCGCCGGCGGTGCCAGCAGCGCTTACGCCCAGAAGTTCGCCGGCCTGGCCGCCACGCCGCAGATGGGCTGGAACAGCTGGAACACCTTCGCCTGCAACATCAACGAACAGCTGATCCGCGATACCGCCGATTCGATGATCAAGCTGGGATTGAAGGACGCCGGCTACGAGTACGTCAACATCGACGACTGCTGGCACGGCAAGCGTGACAAGGATGGCGTGATCCATCCCGATTCCGAGCGCTTCCCGTCCGGCATGAAGGCGCTGGCCGACTACGTGCACGGCAAGGGCCTCAAGCTGGGCATCTACTCGGACGCCGGCGCCACCACCTGCGGCGGCCGTCCCGGCAGCCGTGGCCACGAGTACCAGGATGCCAAGACCTACGCATCCTGGGGCGTGGACTACGTCAAGTACGACTGGTGCGACACCAAGGGCCTGAACGCCGTCGGCGCCTACACCACCATGCGCGATGCAATCCAGAGCGCCGGCCGGCCGATGTTGTTCAGCATGTGCGAGTGGGGCGACAACAAGCCATGGGAATGGGCCACCGATGTCGGCCACTCGTGGCGCACCACCGGCGACATCTACCCATGCTGGGATTGCGAATTCAGTCACGGCTCGTGGTCGTCGCTGGGCGTGCTGCGCATCCTCGACAAGCAGGCCGGCCTGCGCAAGTTCGCCGGCCCCGGTCACTGGAACGACATGGATATGCTGGAAGTCGGCATGGGCATGACGGAGGACGAGGACCGCGCCCACTTCGCCATCTGGGCGATGATGGCGTCACCGCTCATCCTGGGCAACGACCTGCGCAAGATGCCGGAAGCTACGCGCCGCATCCTCACCAACAAGGACGTCATCGCCATCAACCAGGACAAGGCGGGCATCCAGGCGTGGAAGTTCATGGACGCCGGCAAGCTGGAATACTGGGCCAAGCCCTTGGCGAACAACGAGTGGGCGCTGATGGTGCTCAATCGCGGCGACGAGGCGGCGGTGATCAGCCATGACTGGAAAAAGCACCAGATCAGCGATGACCTGAGCAAGCGCGAGGCCGACTTCAATCAGACGGTTTACGACTGGCGCGATATCTGGGGCGCGAAGAGCGGCGACACCGGCAAGAAGCTGGAAGCCAAGGTGGCGCCGCACAGCGCGCTGCTATTGCGTCTCAAGCCGCAAGCGCCGGATGGCGCTGTGTGCAGCACCACGCCGGAGCCGCGCAAGCTCAATTACCATTGGATGTCGCGCCAACGCTGGCAGCAGATGTTCCAGGAAGATGTGGACGTGGCCGACAAGGGCGGGGTGGACCTGCTGTTCGTCGGCGATTCGATCACGGAAGGCTGGAACGCCGATGTCTGGAACCGCTCCTTCGGCAGCTGGCGCACGGCCAACTTCGGCATCGGCGGCGACCACACGGGCAACCTGCTGTGGCGCCTGCAGAACGGCCACGCGGAGAAGCTGCATCCGAAACTGGTGGTGCTGACGATAGGCGTCAACAACCTCGGTTTCTGCGGCGCGACGCCGAAGCAGGCCT
Organism: Duganella paludis; assembly: GCF_054461335.1. Lineage (NCBI taxonomy): Bacteria > Pseudomonadati > Pseudomonadota > Betaproteobacteria > Burkholderiales > Oxalobacteraceae > Duganella > Duganella paludis. The sequence goes on along the minus strand of NZ_CM136922.1, from coordinate 882,262 downwards.
TCGACGGCGTGAAGGCGGTGGTGGCGCAGCTGCGCAAGCTGTATCCGGACAGCCGCATCCTGCTCAACGGTTTGCTGCCTTACGGCGAACTCCCAACCACCCCGACGCGTTTGCAGGTGATTGAGATCAACCGCATGGTGGCGACGCTGGGCGACGGCAAGCAGGTGTTCTATCACGACTACGGCCGCAGCTTCCTGCAACCGAACGGCGACATGTCGGCCGAAGTGATGGGCGACTTCCTGCATCCGACGGCAAAGGGCTACCAGCTGTGGGCCGACGCCATGCTGCCCGACATCCGCAAGTTAATGGAGTAAACATATGACGTGGTTTGCAGCAGCAGTCCTTGCCGCATCCATCGTCGCCGCCGATCCGCACGTCGCCCGTATGGGACGTGCGGATGTTGGTGCTGACGGCGGCGTGCGATTCAGCTATCCCGGCGTGAGCTTCTACCTGAACTTCGAAGGCACGCGCCTGACCGCCACCGCGCAGGCCAGCGGCGATCAAACCTATCTGGACGTGATCGTCGACGGCACACCGCGCAAGCTGCGGCTGGACGCCGGTCGCCAGACGCTGGTGCTGGCGGATGAACTGCCCGCCGGCCGCCACACGGTGGAAATCGTCAACCGCTCCGAAACCTGGCAGGGCAATGCAGCGCTGCTCGGCTTCGATACCGACGGCGCCTGGGCGCCGCCGCCCGCGCTCCCCGAACGCAAGCTGCTCCTGCTGGGCGACTCCGTCACCTGCGGCGCATCGATAGACCGCGTCGCCGGCGAAAAGAGCGGCGCCTCGTGGGCCAACCCGCGCGCCAGTTTCGGCATGCTGATGGCGCAACAGCTCAAGGCTCAGGTGCAACTAGTGTGCTACGGCGGCCGTGGCCTGATCCGCACCTGGGAGGGCAAGACCAATGAACTCAACCTGGCCGACTACTACGGCATGGCGCTGCCCACCCAGCCCGTCGCCACGCCATGGGACCATCGCAGCTACCGCCCGGACGCGATCGTGGTCGCCATCGGCACCAACGACATGACTATCGGGATTCCAGAGCGCGAGCAATATGTGCAAGCCTACGTTTCGCTGGTGCGCACGCTGCTCAAGGACCATCCGCAGGCGCACATCATGCTGACCGAAGGCGGCATCCTGCGCGATGAAAAACAGGGCGCCCTGCGCGGCTATATCGCTGAAACGGTGCGCCGCGTCGATGATCGCCGCGTGCACGCCATCGCGTCCACCGGCTACCCTGGCGATGACCTCGACGGCCATCCGACCAGGGAGCAGAACATCAGTATCGCCGCAGACCTGCTGCCGCAGGTCCGCGCCGTGATGGGATGGTAAGCCGACGTTAGAAGTTGGCGCCGACGCGGAAGCCATACATGCGCGGCTCCACATAGTAGGCGCGCATGAAGCCGCCGAATGCCGAGTCGGTGCTGGTCTTGGCATGTTCGTCGGTGAGGTTGCGGACGTACAGTTCCGCGTGCCACTTGTCATCCGGCGCCTCCAACCGCAGCGACGCATCGCCCATCGCATACGCCTTCTGGTAGCGGCCGATGTGCGCGAAGTCGGAATTGAGCAAATCGAAGTAGGCCTTGTCGCGCCAGTTCACCTTCACGTAGGGAATCAGCTTGTAGCCGTTTTCGAGTCCGAATTCCTGCGAGAAGTTGACGTTGAACTGGTACTTCGGCGTGTTCGGCAGATGGTTGCCTTCAATGTTGGCGAGACGGCGGCCCAGCAGCGTTTTATCCGCGCCGTTGTAGACCGATGGGCAGGCCGGAAGTCCAAGCTCCGTGCGCACTTCGCACTGGTAGTCGTCGCTGTACGAATTGAAGTCATGCACGCTGGTATTGATGTAGGCGAAGCCGCCGCCCAGGCGGCCGCCGCGCCACGGCTTGTAATCCCACTCCAGTTCCAGGCCGGGGATGTTGACCTTGCCAACGTTAATCGTGCGCCAGGTTTCATACACATCGCACTTGGGCTGGTCGGCCGGGCAGGGCAGGCCGTTGTCCGGAATGATCTGGTTGACGAAATAGGTGCCGGTCAGCTGCATACCTTTGTATTTCATGAAGAAGGCGGTGGCCGAAAGGCTCAGGCGATTTTCCAGGAATTTGCCCTTGAAGCCCAGCTCATAGTTGGTCACGGTCTCCGGCTCGTAAGGCAGGAAGGTGACCACGCCCGGCTTGCCGTCCGCGCACTTGTGGTAATTGCAGCTGTCGGTCTTGTCGGCGAAGCCGCCGGCTTTGTAGCCGGTGGAGACCGAACCGTACACCATCTTGTTGTTGTCGATCTGTTTTTGCAGGCCGAGACGCCAGGTGATCTTGTTCCACGTCTGTTTGTGGTCGTTGGAGGTTGGCGAACCATACAAGTGATACGCCGCCACGCTGCCGCCCATGGCCGGCGTCAGGTCGGTGCCGTCGTGGACGTGGAAGCCCGGCGTGCCGGGCGTGCCTTGCGAATACAGGCCGTTGTAGTAGGCGGCGTTGCCGATCCAGTTGGCGCCATATACCTCGCCGCCCTTGTCCTCCTTGCTGTCGACGCTGTAGCGCGCGCCGGCGGTGGCGGTCCACGTCGGCATGAACTGCCAGTCGGCCTGCGCGAAGGCCGCCTTGGCGTCCACCTGGCGGTTCGGCTGGTGATACAGCACGCTGCCGACGTCACCGTAAGGCTTCTGGATGGTGTTGGTGATTTCGTAGTCGATGTTGTTCCGCTCATGCATCCAGAACAGGCCGGCCACGTACTTCACGCTGCCCAGCTGCTGCTTGAGCTGTGCTTCGTGCACGGTCGACAGGTAGCGCGAATCGAGCGTGCGGTGGAAGGAATCCGTCAGCGGCCAGGTGGCCCAGTTGCCGTCCTTCGAATTCGGATAGGCGCCGGTGATCTGGAACGGTGCGGCGTTTTGCAAGCCCTTGTCGTCGTCGGTGATTTCGTTGCGGCGCTGGTCGGCGACCTGGAAGGTGTAGTCGAAGTTGGTGTGGTCGTTGATGTTCCAGTTGACGCCAGTGCGCAAGGTGCGGATCTTCATGTCGATCTGGCCCGGCACGTTGACGTTGATGTCCCATTTGCCCTGGTCGGTGCAGGCGTAGCGCGTTCCCGCGCCGGCTTCGCAATCGCGGAAGGCGGCGCCGCCGGCGCTGGAGTCCTGGAACTCTTCATACGACGCCTTGGCGGTGACGTCGCGGTTGATCTTCAGCAGCGCGCCAAAGCGGCCGGCCCATTGGTCCTGGTTGGTGTAGAAGTCGCTGGCGTCGAGATGGCGGTTGAAGCGCTGGTCCACGTCCGGCTTGCCGTTCGGGACCCAGCCCAGCGCCGGTGCGTTGGCTTCGCTGACGTCGCGCGTCTGGTTGGCGTAACCGTCGCGCCGCACTTTCATGAAGGTGCCGCGCAGGGCCAGCGCGTCGTTGACGGTGATGTTCTGCACCACGCTGACCTGCTTCTTGTTGTAGTTGCCGATATCGAGATCGGCCTTGCCGTAGTTGCCGCTCCAGTCAGGCTTGGCGGGGATGACGTTGACGCTGCCGCCGGTGGAATTGCGGCCGAACAGCGTGCCTTGCGGGCCGCGCAGCACCTCGACCTGTTCGAGGTCGAACATCAGCGCCTGCGCGCCCTGTGGACGCGGCGAGTACATGCCGTCGACGTGGAAGCCGACTGCCGGATCGCCGGTTTCGGTGAAATTGGTGGAGGTGATGCCGCGAATGGTAATCTGTACCGCCGAATCGAGGCCGGTGTTTTCGATCACGACATTCGGCATTTCGCCGCTGAGGTCACGCAGGCTGGTGGCGCCTTTGCGCGTCAATTGGTCCTGGCTCAGCGCCGTGACGGCCAATGGGGTTTTCAGCAGCGAGGTGGAGTAGCGGGTTGCGGTGACCTTCACTTCCGGGATCTGGTCCTGCAGCGTCGTAGCGTTGGTAGTGGTGTCGTCGGTTTGCGCATGGGCGGCCGCGCTTATGCAAGCGCAAGCGCCGGCAACGGCGAGACTCATCAGAGTCTTACTCGTATGGTGAAGCATGTCGTCTCCTGTGTCGTTAGAATTATCGGCAGATGCCAAAACCTGATGCGGCCGCACTCAGGTTGTGGCAATCTGGCTGCCGAGTATTCGCGCCTCACCCAAGCCGGTCAAACGAATCGCGATTTGGCGGCGCAGTTTAATCACGTTTACTAAACGAAGCTGAGAACAGGTTGACTGATGACGAGACAGATAAATTTCAGGGTGAAAGCCATCGCAGCCTGCCTGCTGGCGCTGGGCGTATTGGGTGGCGTCGCCAACGCCGCTACGCCGGCACCGCCGAAAGTGCGCTGGGAAGTGCTGCGCAACGAGTTCGCCACGGCGGACGGCCGCACCAAGGCGCGCCTGAGCGTGACTATGCCGCGCGGCCAGTCGCTGCCGGCGCAGGGCTGGTCGTTGTACTTCAACAGCATGGACGGCGTGGTCACCGGCCCTCTGGACGGCAAGCTGCTGCTGGAGCAGGTGGTCGGCGGCAGCTTGTTCCGCGTGCGTCCCATGCCAGGCTTCAAGGGCCTGCCGTCTGGCCGCACCCTGAACGTCGACTACTACTACCCGAACCTGTTGATCAAGATGTCGCGCGCGCCGGCGGGACCGTATCTGGTCTACGACGCCGCGCCCGACGTGACCTATGCCGTCACCGATTTCCAGTTGCAGTTGCCAACCCGCCCGGAGCAGCTGTGTCGCCCGGCGGGCCAGCATCCGCTGGTGACTACGCAGGACGTCTACCACCGCAACGCGCGCGCCGACGTGCTGCCGGCCGGCGCGCTGCCGCCGGTGTTCCCAACGCCGCTGGAACTGAAGGCAGGCGCCGGCCGCGTGCATCTGGCGCGTCCGCCGCAGGTGATTTCCGGCCCCGGCCTGAAATACGAAACCGCCCTTGCGCGCGCGCTGTTTGCCCGCTACCTGCCGCAGCGCGATGGGCAGGCGGATGCCGGCGGTCCGCCGTTGCCGCTGCGCCTGCGCATCGGCGCGGTGGATGGCCAGTCCTCGCCGGAAGCGTATGAACTGAGCGTGAACACCGATGATGGCATCAACATCACCGGCAACAGCGCGGCCGGCGTGGCGCGCGGCCTGCAATCGCTGCACGACCTTCTGCCGCTGCCGATGCAGGCGACGGGCGCCGCGCACATCGAGCTGCCGGAACTGGAAGTGACCGATGCACCGCGTTTCGCCTATCGCGGCTTCCAGATCGACGTGGCGCGCAATTTCCAGCCCAAGGAAGTGGTGCTCAAGACGCTGGACCTGATGGCGACCTATAAGCTGAACAAGCTGCACTTCCACATCACCGACGATGAAGGCTGGCGGCTGGAGATCGCCGGCCTGCCGGAGCTGACCAGCATCGGCGCGGTGCGCGGCCACAGCACCAGGGAAGGTGTGCGCCTGCCGCCGACCTACGGCTCCGGCCCGCGCAGCGACGATCCGCATGGCAGCGGCTTCTATACCCGCGCCGACTACATCGAGATCCTGCGCTACGCCGCCGCGCGCCACATCGAAGTGATACCGGAGATCGAAATGCCGGGCCACGCGCGCGCCGCCGTCAAGGCCATGGAAGCGCGCCACCAGCGCATGCGCGCGGCCGGCGAGCAGGGCGCGGACAAGTACCTGCTCAACGACTTCGACGACCGCTCGGTGTATCGCTCGCCGCAGGAATACACCGACCACGTGATCAATCCGGGCCTGGAGTCGAGCTACACCTTCATCGAGCATGTGGTGGCGCAGGTGGCCGATATGCACCGCGAAGCCGGTGTGCCGATGAAGACCATGCACATGGGCGGCGACGAACTCCCCCATGGCGCGTGGGAGAAGTCGCCGGTCAGCCGCGCCCTGATGGAGCGTGAGAAGCTGGCCAGCGTCGCCGACCTGTGGGACTACTTCTACAACCGCGTCGACGGTATCCTGCGCAAGCAAGGCATGTTCGCCTCCGGCTGGGAGGAGATGGGCGCGCGCCGTTCCACGAAGGAGGGTGCGCAGCAGTTGCCGAATCCGCGCTTCACGCAGCGCGGCTTCAGTCTCTACTTCTGGAACAACACGCCCGGCAACGAGGACTTCGCCTACCGCCTGGCCAATGCCGGCTACGACATCGTGCTGGCGCCGGTCACCAATATGTACCTGGACATGGCGGCCAATCCCAATCCCGAGGAGCCGGGCGTGAACTGGGGCGCCTACGTGGAGCTGGATACTGTGTACGACTTCAAGCCGCTCGGTGGAACCGACGCCGGTCTCACCGACGCCGGCCGCCGCCGCATACGCGGGCTGGAGGCCACGCTGTTCGCCGAAACCATCCGCGACACCAGCCGTCTCGATTACCTGATGATGCCGCGCCTGCTGGCGGTGGCGGAACGCGCCTGGGCCGCCGACCCGGCCTGGGCGCAGGAAACCGACACCGCGCGCGCCGTCGTGCTGCACCGCGCCGCCTGGTCCGGTTTCGTCAACGCGCTAGGACAGCGGGTGCTGCCACGCCTGGACCTTGAACGCGGTGATGTGCGCTACCGCATCGCGCCGCCCGGCATGGTGCTGGAGGGCGGCAAGGTGCTGGTCAACCACATGCTGCCCGGCCTGACTCTGCGCTACACCACCGACGGCAGCCTGCCCACCGTCCGCAGCAAGGCCGTCACCGGGCCGATCGCCGCCAAGGGAGTGATCCAGGCCGCCGCCTTCGACCGCACCGGCCGTTCCGGGTTGGTGGCGCGCATCGTCAATCGCTGACCATCCACCGCCAGCCGTCCTTTCCCGCTTTTCGCGCGTCCAGCCCCCGATTTGTGCATTTCGTCGCAATCCGGGGCGGGCGCGCGCCTGCGCGGGGGTATGATTGCCGCAACATCATCTGAGGATTCACCCTATGAAGAAGCTGCTCCAACTCGGCCTGCTGTTTGCTGCTTTCTGCGCTTTGTTCGGCCGCGCGGCCGCCGCCGAGGACAATGAAACGCGCTCGATCGCCATCGACGCCCGCGTGGTGCGCGTCAAGCTGGATGGCGTTATCGACGTCAAGCTGCGCCAGGGCGATGTCGCCTCGCTGCGCCTGATCGGTGAAAAACGCTACCTGGACAAGCTGACCGCCTCGCAAAGCGGCGACACCCTGCACCTGGAAACCGAGGGGCGCGGCGTGAAAGTAGGGCGCTCAGGCACCCGCGCCGAGCTGGTGCTGCCTAACCTGCGCCAAGTGGTGTCCGAAGGCGTGGGCTCGACCGAAATCAACGGTTTCAGCGGCGACGAACTTGAGCTGACCATGGACGGCGCCGGCACCATGAAAGTGGTCTGCGACTACCGGATCGTGCGCGCCAACCTGGGCGGCGTCGGCAGCATGAACCTGTGGGTCAGCGAGAACGAGCAGGTCGACCTGGACCTGCGCGGCGCCGGCTACATCACGCTGGGCGGGCGCAGCAAGATGCTGAAGGCCAGCCTGGGCGGCGTCGGCGGCCTGAACGCGCAGCAGTTCAACGCCGAGTCCGTGAACGTGGACTTGAGTGGCCTGGGCAACGCCACCGTCAAGGCCAACGCCAACGCCACCCTGAACCTCAGCGGCCTGGGCTCGGTCATAGTGTATGGCAAGCCCTTGAACCGCAACGTCAGCGTGGACGGCCTGGGCAAAGTCAGCTGGAAGTAACAACACACCTAATATTAGAACGCGATATGAAAAAATTCATACTAGCGATCGCCCTCGCACTAGGCTGGCAACAAGCCGCGATGGCAGGATTCGCCGAAGGGGCGACCGCGTACAACAGCAAGAACTACGCGGTGGCGTTAAAAGAAATACGGCCGCTGGCGCAAGCCGGCAATGCTGATGCCCAGCATCTGCTGGGCTTGATGTATTACATGGGCCGGGGCGTGCCGCAGGATTACAAGACGGCGCTGGAATGGCATCGCAAGGCCGCGCTCAAGGGCAAGGCCGACGCGCAGTACGTGGTGGGCGCCATGTATTACACCGGCAATGCGGTGATCCAGGATCACAAGCAGGCGGTATCGTGGTTCCGCAAGGCGGCCGAGCAGGGCCATCCGGACGCGCAGCAGGTGCTGGGGCTGATGTACCGCTATCACATTGGCGGCATGCCGCAGGATAATGTGATCGCCTACATGCTGTGGAACCTGGCGGCGGCCAATGGCTCGGTGAATGCGGCCGAGCAGCGTTCGCAAGTGGTTAAAACCATGACTTCGGAGCAGATCGAGGAAGGACAGGCTTTGTCGGCCGCCTGGAAGCCGAATACGCCGCTGCCGCAAAAGTCGCGCACGGGCGGCGGCTAAATCCCGCTTGGCGTAAAATCGCCCTTTCTCTATAGAGGGCGAGACCATGCGCGCAATCGAAATCACCCACCCCGGCCCGGCCGATGTCCTGAAACTGTGCGAACGCCCGATGCCGGTGGTCAAAGCCGGCGAAGTGCTGATTAAAGTGCACGCCGCCGGCGTCAACCGCCCCGACGTGTTCCAGCGCATGGGCAATTACGCGCCGCCGCCGGGCGCTTCCGACATCCCCGGCCTGGAAGTCGCCGGCGAGATCGTCGACGGCGATCTCGACTACACCACCCTCGATATCGGCGACCAGGTCTGCGCTTTGGTGCAGGGCGGGGGCTATGCCGAGTACGTTGTTGCACCCATACAGCAGGTTTTACCGGTGCCAAAAGGCTGGTCTTTGCTCGAAGCGGCGACAATTCCGGAAAATTACTTCACAGTCTGGAGCAACGTTTTCGACCGCGCCAAACTGGTCGGCGGCGAGACCTTGCTGGTCCAGGGCGGCAGCTCCGGCATCGGCGTCACGGCCATCCAATTGGCCTCGGCGATGGGCCACCGCGTGTTTGCCACCGCCGGTTCCGACGACAAGGTGGCGGCCTGCGTGGCGCTCGGCGCCGAGCGCGGCATCAACTATAAAACCGAGGATTTCGCCGTCATCGTCAAGTCGCTCACCAACGACCGCGGCGTCGATGTGATTCTCGACATGGTGGCCGGAGACTACCTGCCACGCGAGGTTTCCTGCCTGGCGGACGATGGTCGCATCGCCATCATCGCCACCCTGGGCGGCGCCAAAGCCACGCTGGACATGGGCCAGGTGCTGCGCCGCCGCCTGACCGTGACCGGCTCGACGTTGCGTCCGCGCTCGGCCGATTTCAAGGGCGCCATCGCGCGCCAGCTGAAGGAACGCGTGTGGCCGATGATGGCCGAGCGCAAACTCAAGCCGGTGATCCACACCGTCTTCCCGCTGGAACAGGCCGCCGCCGCGCATGCGCTCATGGAGAGCAGTTCCCACGTCGGAAAAATCATGTTGCAGGTGATCTAAGCGCGGTTTCGTTGTAAAATGCGTAGTAAATTTACGGTTTTGTTGAGCCGGGGATTCCCTTTGCCTGTTTGACCGTGCTTCTTGGCGCGCGGTAAAATGGCGAGTTAATCAATCCTTGGGCTCACTATGCGTCGCAAACTCGTCATCGGCAACTGGAAAATGAACGGCAGCCGCGCCGCCAACACGGCACTGCTGTCCGGGATCGTCGCCGGCCTGAACGACTTTGGCGCCGACTGCGCCGTCTGCGTGCCGGCGCCGTATCTGGCGCAAGCTCAGGCGGAACTGGCGGGAACGTCGGTGGCCTGGGGCGGACAAGATGTGTCCGTCCACGCCAGCGGCGCCTATACTGGTGAGGTGTCGGCAGCGATGCTGCAGGACTTCGGTTCGACCTATGTGTTGTGCGGCCACTCCGAGCGCCGTGCTTATCACCAGGAGAGCAGCGAGCTGGTGGCACAGAAGGCCGTGGCCGCGCTGGCCGCCGGCCTGGCGCCGGTGGTGTGCTTCGGCGAAACGCTGGTGCAACGCGAAGCAGGGCAGACCGAAGATGTGATCTGTGCCCAGCTGCAAGCCGTGCTGGATGTGATCGCGGATGAAGACGTGAGTAAGCTGGTACTGGCCTATGAACCGGTATGGGCGATCGGCACGGGCAAAACTGCAACACCGCAAATTGCCCAGGATGCGCACCATTTCCTGCGTACTTGTGTAGCAAAGAAACATGCCGCTGCGGCGGCGGGTGTGCAGATCCTCTACGGCGGCAGCATGAAGCCGGAGAATGCGAAAGAATTGATGGCCCAGCCGGATATCGACGGTGGTCTGATCGGCGGGGCAGCATTAAAGGCGGTAGATTTTCTCGGGATTATCCAGGCCGTATAGAAGTAAAAACACGCAGTAGAAACAAAACGATACAAAACTTTTATTTTGAAATGGAATAACATGAGCAGCTTGTTCAATCTGGTTATCGTAGTGCAGGTGGTTTCGGCAATCGCCATTATCGGCCTGGTGTTGCTGCAACATGGCAAAGGCGCCGACATGGGCGCGGCCTTCGGCTCGGGCGCCTCGGGCAGCCTGTTCGGCGCCACGGGCTCCTCGAACTTCATGTCCAAGTCCACCGGCGTGGCGGCGGCGATCTTCTTCAGCGCCACCCTGGCCCTGGCCTACATCACCACCCACCAGGCCAACAACGTCAGCGGCGGCGTGATGGACAAAGCCGTGCCGGCAGCGCCTGTAGCCCCTGCGGCACCGGCCGCAGCCCCTGCGACCGCCCCTGCGACACCGGCTGCTTCGGCGCCAGCAAGCGTTCCGCCTGCAAACTCCATCCCAAAGTAATATAATAATGAAGTAAATTTGTCGTTGTTGATAATTTTTTAAGTTGTTTGCTCATTGTTTTGGCAGTATCGTAGCGATTGCAAAAATAGTTAAAGAATTATCGAGTTTCTTCTTGTTTTGACGCAATACGGGATTAACAACCGCGTGAAAACGAAGTAAAATAACGGCCTTATGCCGACGTGGTGAAATTGGTAGACACGCTATCTTGAGGGGGTAGTGGCGCAAGCTGTACGAGTTCGAGTCTCGTCGTCGGCACCAGAATATAGGCCAGCAAGGGTGGTACCAAGCTGGCTTTTTTACGAGGATGTGTCGTTCGATCCTGGTCTAAGCAGTAATACGATTGGGGCGAACGTTAAGCGCACCGCAAAGCACCGCGGCGTGTCCTTTCAACTGACCGTTCAACATAAGCTCATCAATCGTGAACCTCGAAAATTATCTCCCCGTTCTCTTGTTCATCCTCGTCGGTCTCGGCGTAGGTATCGCTCCGCAGGTGCTGGGCCACATCCTGGGCCCCAAGAAGCCTGACGCAGCCAAGCTCTCCCCATATGAATGCGGCTTCGAAGCCTTCGAAGACGCGCGCATGAAATTCGACGTACGTTACTACCTCGTCGCAATTCTCTTTATTTTGTTCGATCTGGAAACGGCATTCTTCTTCCCGTGGGGCGTATCCATGCGCGAACTGGGCTGGCAGGGTTTCGTGACGATGATGGTGTTCATCGCCGAATTCGTGGTCGGTTTTTGGTATATCTGGAAGAAAGGTGCCCTTGATTGGGAATAAGCCATGGCTATTGAAGGCGTATTAAACGAAGGTTTCATCACCACCTCGGCCGACAAGCTGATCAACTGGGCGCGCACGGGTTCGATGTTCCCGATGACGTTCGGTCTGGCCTGCTGCGCGGTCGAAATGATGCACGTGGGCGCTGCCCGTTACGACATGGACCGCTTCGGCGTGGTGTTCCGTCCATCGCCGCGTCAATCCGACGTGATGATCGTGGCCGGCACGCTGTGCAACAAGATGGCCCCGGCACTGCGCAAGGTCTACGATCAGATGCCGGAGCCGCGCTGGGTCATCTCGATGGGTTCGTGCGCCAACGGCGGCGGCTACTATCACTATTCCTACTCCGTGGTTCGCGGCTGCGACCGCATCGTGCCGGTCGACGTGTACGTGCCAGGCTGTCCTCCAACTGCTGAAGCCCTGTTGTACGGCATCATGCAGCTGCAGAACAAGATCAAGCGCACCAACACGATTGCACGCTAACGGAGGCGCTACACACAATGACTACTCATCTGGAAAAACTCCAAACCGCCCTCGGCACTGCCCTGGGCGATCGCGTTACTACGGTGCTGGCCCTCGGTGAATTGACTCTGACCGTCAAGCCCGCCGACTACTACAGCGTGATGCAGACCCTGCGCGACGATGCCACCCTCGGCTTCGACCAGGCCATCGACCTGTGCGGCGTGGACTATCTGAACTACGGCGACGGCGCCTGGGACGGCCAGCGTTTCGCCGTCGTGGTGCACCTGCTGTCGGTCAAGCACAACTGGCGCGTCCGCGTGCGCGCGTTCTGCGCCGACGACGACATGCCGCTGCTGCCGTCGCTGACGCCGCTGTGGCGCGCCGTCAACTGGTACGAGCGCGAAGCCTTCGACATGTACGGCATCCTGTTCGAGAACCACAACGACTTGCGCCGCATCCTGACCGACTACGGTTTCATCGGCCACCCGTTCCGCAAAGACTTCCCGGTGTCGGGTTACGTCGAAATGCGCTACGACCCCGAGCAGAAGCGCGTGATCTACCAGCCGGTCACCATCGAGCCGCGTGAAAACGTGCCGCGCGTGATCCGCGAAGAAAATTACGGGAAGTAAAAAATGGCTGAAATTAAGAACTACACCCTGAACTTCGGTCCGCAACACCCGGCCGCGCACGGCGTGCTGCGCCTGGTGCTGGAGCTGGACGGCGAGGTGATCCAGCGTGCCGACCCGCACATCGGCCTGCTGCACCGCGGCACCGAGAAGCTGGCGGAACAGAAGACCTACCTGCAGTCGGTGCCGTACATGGACCGCCTGGACTACGTGTCGATGATGTGCAACGAGCACGCCTATGTCATGGCCATCGAAAAGATGCTGGGCATCGACGTGCCGCTGCGCGCGCAATACATCCGCGTGATGTTCGACGAGATGACCCGTATCCTGAACCACCTGATGTGGCTGGGCGCGCACGCGCTCGACGTCGGTGCCATGGGTCCGTTCCTGTACTGCTTCCGCGACCGCGAAGACCTGTTCGACTGCTACGAAGCGGTGTCGGGCGCGCGCATGCACGCGGCCTACTACCGTCCGGGCGGCGTCTACCGCGACCTGCCGGACGCGATGCCGCAGCACAAGCCGTCGATCATCCGTTCGGCCAAGGCCGTCGACAACCTGAACAAGGATCGCCAGGGTTCGATGCTGGACTTCGTCGAAGCGTTCACCAACCGTTTCCCGACCTATGTCGACGAATACGAAACGCTGCTGACCGACAACCGCATCTGGAAACAGCGTACCGTCGGCATCGGCGTGGTATCGCCGGAAGATGCGCTGGCCATGGGCTTCACCGGCGCCATGCTGCGCGGTTCGGGCATCCAGTGGGACTTGCGCAAGCACCAGCCGTACGAAGTGTACGACCTGATGGACTTCGACATCCCGATCGGCACCAACGGCGACTGCTACGACCGTTACCTGGTGCGCGTGGAAGAACTGCGCCAGTCGAACAAGATCATCAAGCAGTGCGTGGAATGGCTGCGCAACAACCCGGGTCCGGTCATGACCAGCAACCGCAAGGTGGCGCCGCCATCGCGCGTGGACATGAAGACCAATATGGAATCGCTGATCCACCACTTCAAGCTGTTCACCGAAGGCTTCCACGTGCCGCCAGGCGAAGCCTACGCAGCGGTGGAACACCCGAAAGGCGAGTTCGGCGTCTACATCGTGTCGGACGGCGCCAACAAGCCGTACCGCGTGAAACTGCGCGCGCCGGACTATGCGCACCTGCAGTCGCTGGACGAAATGGCGCGTGGCCACATGATTGCCGACGCCGTCACCATCATTGGTACGCAGGACATCGTGTTCGGCAGTATTGACCGCTAAGTGCGAGAGGCAAAAAGAATGTTGTTATCTGAGCAGTGCTACAAAAAAATCGATCGCGAGCTGGCCAAGTACCCAGACGATCAGCGCCAATCGGCCGTGATGGCCGCGCTGGCGCACGCCCAGGTCGAACTGGGCTGGATCTCGCCTGACACCATGCAGGAATTGGCCGACTACATCCGCATGCCGGCCATCGCCGTGCAGGAAGTCGCGACTTTCTACAATATGTACAACCTGAAGCCGATCGGCAAGCACAAGATCACCGTGTGCACCAATCTGCCTTGCGCCCTGTCGGGCGGCGAGCGCGCGGCGCACCACCTGAAACAGAAGCTGGGCATCGACTACCGTGGCACCACGGAAGACGGCGAGTTCACGCTGATGGAAGGCGAGTGCATGGGCGCCTGCGGCGACGCACCGGTGCTGCTGGTGAATAACCACCGCATGTGCAGCTTCATGTCCAACGACAAAATCGACACCCTGGTCGAGGAACTTAGTGGGAACAACGCGAAATGACGTCACTCCACAACCGACACATTGATCCAGTCATCCTGGCCGGCCTCGACGGCGAAAACTGGCACCTCGAAGATTACGTAAAACGCGGCGGCTACAGCGCCCTGCGCCGTATCATCGAAGAGAAGATCACCCCGGAACAGATCATCGCCGACCTGAAAGCGTCGTCGCTGCGCGGCCGTGGCGGCGCGGGTTTCCCGACCGGCCTGAAGTGGAGCTTCATGCCGCGCCAGTTCCCAGGCCAGAAGTACCTCGTCTGCAATACAGATGAGGGCGAGCCGGGCACTTTCAAGGACCGCGACATCATTCGCTACAATCCGCATTCGCTGATCGAAGGCATGGCCATCGGCGCGTACGCGATGGGCATCACCGTGGGTTACAACTACATCCACGGCGAGATCTTCGAGGAATACCTGCGTTTCGAAGAAGCGCTGGAAGAGGCGCGCGCCGCCGGTTTCCTGGGCAATAACATTATGGGCAGCGAGTTCAGCTTCCAGCTGCACGCGCACCACGGTTATGGCGCCTACATCTGCGGCGAAGAGACCGCGCTGCTGGAATCGCTGGAAGGCAAAAAAGGCCAGCCGCGCTTCAAGCCGCCGTTCCCGGCGTCGTTCGGCCTGTACGGCAAGCCGACCACCATCAACAACACCGAGACCTTCGCCGCCGTCCCGTTCATCCTGAACATGGGCCCGGAGAAGTACCTGGCGATCGGCCGTCCGAACAACGGCGGCTCGAAGATCTTCTCGATCTCGGGCGACGTCGAGCGTCCAGGCAACTACGAAGTCCCGCTGGGCACGCCGTTCGCCAAACTGCTGGAACTGGCAGGCGGCATGCGCGGCGGCAAAAAGATCAAGGCTGTGATTCCCGGCGGTTCCTCGTCGCCGGTGATTCGCGGCGAGATCATGATGCAAACCGACCTCGACTACGATTCGATCGCCAAGGCCGGTTCGATGCTGGGTTCGGGCGCGGTCATCGTCATGGACGAGACGCGCTGCATGGTCAAGGCCATGGAACGCCTGGCCTACTTCTACTTTGAAGAATCGTGCGGCCAGTGCACCCCATGCCGTGAAGGCACCGGCTGGATGTACCGCATGATCCATCGCATCGAAAACGGTCAGGGCCGTCCGTCGGATCTGGACGTGCTGAACTCGGTTTGCGACAACATCCAGGGCCGCACGATTTGCGCGCTGGGCGACGCGGCGGCGATGCCGATGCGTGCGTTCATCAAGCAATTCCGCGAAGAATTTGAACATCATATCGAGCACAAGCAATGCTGCGTGCCCGCTTATATCTAAGCTGCGTCAGGTAACGATCACCATGGTTGAAATCGAAATAGACGGCAAAAAAGTCGAAGTCCCTGCTGGTAGCATGGTGATGGACGCCGCCAACAAATTGGGAACCTACATTCCGCACTTCTGCTATCACAAGAAATTGTCGATCGCAGCAAACTGCCGTATGTGCCTCGTCGAAGTGGAAAAGGCGCCTAAGCCTTTGCCAGCATGCGCCACGCCGGTCTCGGCCGGCATGATTGTGCGCTCCGCTTCCGACAAGGCCGTACAGGCACAGAAGTCGGTCATGGAGTTCCTGCTGATTAACCACCCGCTGGACTGCCCGATCTGCGATCAGGGCGGCGAGTGCCAGCTGCAGGATTTGGCCGTGGGCTACGGCAAGGGCGAATCGCGCTACGAAGAAGACAAGCGCGTGGTTGCTCCGAAAGACGCCGGCCCGCTGGTGTCCATGCAGGAAATGGCGCGCTGCATCCAGTGCACCCGTTGCGTGCGTTTCGGCCAGGAAGTGGCCGGCGTCATGGAACTGGGCATGATCGGCCGCGGCGAACACTCGGAAATCACCGCCTTCGTCGGCCAGACCGTGAACTCGGAAATGTCCGGCAACATGATCGACCTGTGCCCGGTCGGCGCGCTGACGTCGAAGCCGTTCCGCTACAGCGCCCGTTCGTGGGAACTGTCGCGCCGCAAATCGGTCTCGCCGCACGACGGCCTGGGCGCCAACCTGATCGTTCAGGTCAAGGGCGGCAAGGTCAAGCGCGTGCTGCCGCTGGAAAACGACGCCGTCAACGAGTGCTGGATTTCCGACAAGGACCGCTTCTCGTACGAAGGCCTGGACACCGCCGACCGCCTGACTCAGCCGATGCTGAAGCAGGGCGGCGAGTGGAAAGAAGTCGATTGGCAAACCGCGCTGGAATACGTGGCGCACGGCCTGAAGAACATCAAGCACGAACACGGCGCCAACGCGCTGGCGTCGGTCGCCACCCCGCACTCGACGCTGGAAGAACTGCACCTGCTGCAAAAGCTGACCCGCGCCATGGGCTCGGACAGCGTGGAAACCCGCTTGCGTCAAAGCGATTTCTCGCTGGACGTGACGCCTTGGCTGGGCATGTCGATCACCGAATTCGGCGCGCTGAACCGCGCCTTCGTGATCGGCTCGTTCCTGCGTAAAGACCATCCGCTGCTGGCCACCCGCCTGCGCACGGCAGTGAAGGGCGGCGCCAAGCTGTCGATCCTGCACGCGACCGACGACGACCAGCTGATGAACATCGCCAACAAACTGATCGTTGCTCCTTCGGAGTGGCTGTCGGCGCTGTCGCAAGTGGTTGTGGCCGTAGCGAAAGCCAAAGAAGTGGCAGCTCCTGCCGGCTTCGACGGCGTGACCGCCAGCGACGCCGCCACCGCGATCGCCGCTTCGTTGCTGTCGGGCGAAAACAAGGCCGTGTTCCTCGGTAACGCCGCTGTGCAGCACCCGCAAGCCGCCGCGCTGCACGCCGCCGCGCAGTGGATCGCCGAACAGACCGGCGCCAAGCTGGGCTACCTGACCGAAGCCGCCAACACCGTGGGCGCCTACATCGCCAACGCCAACGGCGGCAAGGCTCCAGCCTTCACCGAGCCGAAGCAAGCCTACCTGGTGCTGAACGCCGAACCGGAACTGGACGCGTACAACCCGCAAGCCGCCGTCGCCGCGCTGAAAAAAGCCGAGATGGTGGTGGTGATGTCCGCCTACAAGCACGGCCTGGACTACGCCGACGTGCTGCTGCCGGTATCGCCATTCAGCGAAACCTCGGGCACCTTCGTCAATGCCGAAGGCCGCGCGCAGAGCTTCAACGGCACCGTCAAGCCGCTGCTGGAAACCCGTCCTGCGTGGAAAGTGCTGCGCGTGCTGGGTAACATCCTCGGCCTGAGCGGTTTCGACTACGACACCTCGGAAGCGATCCGCGACGAAGTGCTGGGCGCCGGCGTGACCGACGTTTCGGCCAAGCTGAACAACGTATCGAAAGTGTCGTTGACCGCTGCTACTTCGACCTCGACCGGCACCGAACGTATCGCCGACGTACCGATCTACTTTGCCGACGCCGTGGTGCGCCGCGCCGAGTCGCTGCAGAAGATGGCCGATGCGGCTGCGCCGAAAGCGCACCTGTCGACCGCCCTGGCGCAGCAACTGGGCGTTGCCGCCGGCGACACCGTCAAGGTATCGCAAGGTTCCGGCAGCGCGATCCTGGTCGCCGCTGTCGACGCCAAACTGCCAGCCAACGCCGTGCGCGTGGCCGCCGCTCACGCGTCGACCGCAGCCCTGGGCGGCATGTTTGGTTCCATCACCGTTGAAAAAGCAGGAGAGGTGAAATAATGGCTCTGCCTGAATTCGTCACTACACTACACACGCTGGGCGCGAACAGCGTGCTGGCGCCAGTCTGGCCAGTGGTCTGGTCCCTGATCAAAGTCCTGTGCGTGCTGTTGCCGCTGATGGGCCTGGTCGCCTACGCCACGCTGTGGGAACGCAAGTTCATCGGCTGGATCCAGATCCGCGTCGGTCCCAACCGCGTCGGCCCGATGGGCCTGCTGCAGCCGATCGCCGACGCGCTGAAACTGCTGTTCAAAGAGATCATCACCCCGGCCAAGGCCAACCCTGGCCTGTTCGTGATCGGTCCGATCATGACCATCATGCCGGCGCTGGCTTGCTGGGCGGTGGTGCCGTTCGGTCCGGAAGCCGTGATCGCCAACGTCAACGCCGGCCTGCTGCTGCTGATGGCGATTACCTCGATGGAAGTCTACGGCATCATCATCGCCGGCTGGGCCTCGAACTCGAAGTACTCGTTCATGGGCGCGATGCGCGCTTCGGCACAGATGATTTCCTACGAAATCCCGATGGGCTTCGTGCTGGTCGTGGTGCTGATGGTGTCCGGTTCGCTGAATTTCGGCGACATCGTGCTGGGCCAGCAGAAGGGCATGTTCGTTGAACACGGCCTGAACTTCCTGTCCTGGAACTGGCTGCCGCTGCTGCCGCTGTTCGTTGTCTACCTGACCTCCGGCCTGGCCGAGTGCAACCGTCACCCGTTCGACGTGGTCGAGGGCGAGTCCGAGATCGTTGCCGGTCACATGGTGGAATACTCGGGCATGGCCTACGCCATGTTCATGCTGGCCGAATACGCCAACATGATCCTGATCGCCACCCTGGGTTCGATCATGTTCCTGGGCGGCTGGTCCGCACCGTTTGCCTTCCTCGAATTCTGGGGCGGTTTCGGCGGCTTCTTCTGGTTGTTCGCGAAAGCGTTCTTCCTGGTGTCGGTGTTCATCTGGGTGCGCGGTACTTTCCCACGTTACCGTTACGACCAGATCATGCGTCTGGGTTGGAAAGTCTTTATCCCGCTGACGCTGGTTTGGCTGGTGCTGGTCGCCGGCTGGATGCAGACCTCCTGGAATATCTGGAAGTAAGGAATATAAATCATGGAACGATTAAAAGACTTCATCGGCAGCTTCATGCTGACCGAACTGATCAAAGGGATGGCGCTGACGGGCAAGTACATGTTCTCGCGCAAGATCACCGTGCAATACCCGGAAGAGAAGACGCCGATGTCGCCGCGCTTCCGCGGCCTGCACGCGCTGCGCCGCTATCCCAACGGCGAAGAGCGTTGCATCGCCTGCAAACTGTGCGAAGCGGTGTGCCCGGCGATGGCCATCACCATCGAGTCGGAACAGCGCGACGACGGTTCGCGCCGTACCACCCGTTACGACATCGACCTGACCAAGTGCATTTTCTGCGGCTTCTGCGAAGAATCGTGCCCGGTTGATTCGATCGTTGAAACGCATGTGCTGGAATACCACGGCGAGAAACGCGGCGATCTGTACTACACGAAAGAGATGCTGCTGGCCGTCGGCGACCGTTACGAAAACGATATCGCCGCAGCCCGCGCAGCGGACGCTCCTTATCGCTGACCCAAGCGGGCCGAACTTCGGTGAGGCCCGCTACAGCGATCTGATCAATAAACTGTACGTCTCTTGGGTTAGTTATGGAATTTAAAACTGCTTTGTTCTACGTCTTCTCAGCCATCATGGTATTGGCTGCGCTGCGCGTTATCACGGCCCGCAATCCGGTGCATGCGGCACTGTTCCTGGTGTTGGCCTTCTTCTCGGCGGCCGGCATCTGGATGCTGCTCGAAGCCGAGTTCCTGGCCATCGTGCTGGTGCTGGTCTACGTCGGCGCCGTGATGGTGCTGTTCCTGTTCGTGGTGATGATGTTGGACATCAACACCGACAAGCTACGGGAAAACTTCTGGGGCTATCTGCCGCTGGCCTCGTTCGTCGGCGTCATCATCGTGCTGGAAATGGCCGCCGTCCTGTGGCGCTCGTTCCTGTCGTTCGATCAGCAGCCGGTCAACGCCGGCAACATCGGCGGCACCAAAGAACTGGGCCTGCTGATCTACACCCAATACATCTACGGCTTTGAAATCGCCGCCGCCATCCTGCTGGTCGCGATTATTGCTGCTGTAGCGTTGACCCTGCGCAAGCGCAAGGACACCAAACACTTCGATCCGGCTGATGCTGTCCGCGTGAAACGTAATGACCGCCTGAAGATCGTCAAGATCGATGCGGTCACCACGCGCGGCCAGGATGCTGCTGGTTCGGCTGAAGTTAAGGAGGCACCATGACTTTATCCCTGGCTCACTACCTTGTCCTGGGCGCGATCCTGTTCGCGATCTCGATCGTTGGTATTTTCCTGAACCGCAAGAACATCATCGTCCTGCTGATGGCCATCGAACTGATGCTGCTGGCAGTGAATATGAACTTCATCGCGTTCTCGCATTACCTCGGTGATGCGGCAGGGCAGATCTTTGTCTTCTTTATCCTGACCGTCGCTGCTGCCGAATCGGCAATCGGCCTCGCGATCCTGGTGGTGCTGTTCCGTAATCTGGACACCATCAATGTAGAAGACCTGGATAGCCTGAAGGGCTAAGTTTTAACCTCCGAAAAATAACGATTAAGGTTCATCATGGCGGGTACACTTAACGCTAATCTCTTGCTAGCAGTACCGCTGGCGCCCCTCGCGGGCGCGGCGGTGGCTGGTCTGCTGGGAACACAATTCTTCGGCAACGTGGTGGGTCGCAAGACCGTCACCGTGGCGACCATCCTGGGCGTGCTGGTGGCATTCATCATTTCGGCGATGACGCTGAATGACGTGCTCAACGGCGCCACTTTCAACGAAACCATCTATACCTGGATGACGGTCGCCGGCATGAAGCTGGAAGTCGGCTTCCAGATCGATTCGCTGTCGGCGATGATGATGTGCGTGGTGACCTTCGTGTCGCTGATGGTGCACATCTACACCATCGGCTACATGGCGGAAGACGAAGGCTACAACCGCTTCTTCTCCTACATCTCGCTGTTTACCTTCTCCATGCTGATGCTGGTGATGGCGAACAACTTCCTTCAACTGTTCTTCGGCTGGGAAGCCGTGGGCCTGGTGTCCTACCTGCTGATCGGCTTCTGGTACACCCGTCCTACCGCCATCTTCGCCAACATGAAGGCCTTCCTGGTCAACCGCGTGGGCGACTTCGGCTTCATCCTGGGCATCGGCCTGCTGCTGGCTTACGCCGGTTCGATGAACTACCAGGAAGTGTTCGCCAAGCGCGAAGCGTTGTCCCTGCTGACCCTGCCGGGCACCGACTGGGCGCTGCTGACCGTGGCCTGCATCTGCCTGTTCATCGGCGCGATGGGCAAGTCGGCGCAGTTCCCGCTGCACGTCTGGCTGCCTGACTCGATGGAAGGTCCGACTCCGATTTCGGCACTGATCCACGCGGCGACCATGGTTACCGCAGGTATCTTCATGGTGTCGCGCATGTCGCCGCTGTTCGAACTGTCGGACACCGCGCTGTCCTTCGTGCTGGTGATCGGTTCGATTACCGCGCTGTTCATGGGCTTCCTGGGCATCATCCAGAACGACATCAAGCGCGTGGTCGCTTACTCGACCCTGTCGCAGCTGGGCTACATGACCGTGGCGCTGGGTTCGTCCGCTTACTCGGTGGCTGTGTTCCACCTGATGACCCACGCGTTCTTCAAGGCACTGCTGTTCCTGGGCGCCGGTTCGGTCATCATCGGCATGCACCACGACCAGGACATCCGCAACATGGGCGGCCTGCGTAAATACATGCCGATCACGTGGATCACTTCGCTGCTGGGTTCGCTGGCTCTGATCGGTACGCCGTTCTTCTCGGGCTTCTACTCGAAGGATTCGATCATTGAAGCCGTGCACGAGACCCATATCTTTGGCGCCGGTTTCGCCAACTTCGCCGTGCTGGCTGGCGTGTTCGTGACCGCGTTCTACTCGTTCCGCATGTACTTCCTGGTGTTCCACGGTAAAGAGCGTTTCGGCCAGGCGCACGCCCACGGTCACGACGACCACCATGCACCGAAAGCTGCCGCGCATGACGACCATGGTCACGACGACCACGGCCACGACGAAGACCACGACGACCACGCGCACCACGGTCTGGCCCCAGGCCAGAAACCGCACGAATCGCCATTCGTGGTCTGGTTCCCACTGGTGGCCCTGGCCATCCCTTCGGTACTGATCGGCTTCCTGACCATCAAGCCTATGCTGCATGGCGACTTCTTCAAAGGCGTCATCTTCGTCGGCGAGAACCACAAAGCGATGGAAATCCTGAGCGAAGAGTTCCACGGCGCGACCGCCATGGCACTGCACTCGCTGACGACCCTGCCGCTGTGGCTGGCGATCGCCGGTGTGGCCGCGTCCTACTACTGCTACATGATCAATCCGCGTGTACCGGCCTGGTTCTTCTCGAAGTTCAAAGCCCTGCACACGCTGCTGGACAACAAGTACTACATGGACAAGTTCAACGAAGCTGTGTTCGCAGGCGGCGCTCGCCTGCTGGGCAACGGCCTGTGGAACTTCGGCGACAAGAAACTGATCGACGGCTTGCTGGTAAACGGCAGCGCCAAACTGGTCGGCTGGTTCTCGACGCTGACCCGCCTGGCGCAGACCGGTTACATCTACCACTATGCGTTTGTCATGATCCTCGGCATTCTGGGGTTCCTGGTCTACTTCCTGCCGTTTTGGCACGCTTAATTAGCTGATACGCAAAGAGATAACGATAACCATGATGCAGTCAACCATATCTACACTACCTCCGTACCTCAGCCTGTCGATCTGGGTCCCGATTATTCTGGGCCTGATCGTCCTGGCAGTGGGCCGTGACACCAACAAGGGCTTTGTCCGCGTGCTGTCGCTGATCAGCGCCATCGTCAGCTTCATCGTGACCATTCCCCTGATCACCAACTTCAACAATGCCGCCCACGGCATGCAGTTCGTCGAAAAAGCGCCGTGGATCGAGCGCTTCAACATCTGGTACTCGCTGGGTATCGACGGCCTGTCGCTGTGGTTCATTCCGCTGACCGCCTTCATCACCGTGATCGTCGTGATCTCGGCCTGGGAAGTGATCCAGAACCGCGTGGCCCAGTACATGGGCGCGTTCTTGATCCTGTCCGGCCTGATGATCGGCGTGTTCTGCGCCATGGACGGCCTGCTGTTCTACTTCTTCTTTGAAGCGACCCTGATCCCGATGTACATCATCATCGGCGTGTGGGGCGGCGAGAACCGCGTGTACGCGTCGTTCAAGTTCTTCCTGTACACCTTCTTCGGCTCGCTGCTGACGCTGGTCGCCATCATCTACCTGTACAAAGTGTCGGGCGGCAGCTTCGACATCCTGATGTGGCACCGCGTGCCGTTGACGATGACGGAACAGATCTTCATCTTCCTGGCCTTCTTCATGGCGTTTGCCGTGAAAGTGCCGATGTTCCCGGTCCACACCTGGCTGCCGGACGTCCACGTGGAAGCGCCGACAGGCGGTTCCGCCGTGCTGGCCGCGATCATGCTGAAACTCGGTGCATATGGTTTCCTGCGTTTCTCGCTGCCGATCACCCCGGACGCGTCGCACTACCTGTCGGGCTTCGTGATTACCCTGTCGCTGATCGCCGTGATCTACATCGGCCTGGTCGCGCTGGTACAGAAAGACATGAAAAAGCTGGTCGCCTACTCGTCGATCGCGCACATGGGCTTCGTTACCCTGGGCTTCTTCGTCTTCAATGACATGGCGGTGCAGGGCGGCCTGATGCAGATGATCTCGCACGGCTTCGTGTCGGGCGCGATGTTCCTGTGCATCGGCGTGCTGTACGACCAGGCCCACTCGCGCCAGATCGCCGACTACGGTGGTGTGGTCAACAAGATGCCTAAGTTCGCTGCTTTCTTCATCCTGTTCTCGATGGCCAACTGCGGCCTGCCTGCGACCTCCGGTTTCGTTGGCGAGTTCATGGTGATCCTGGGCGCCACCCAATACAACTTCTGGATCGGCCTGCTGGCCGCCACGGCGCTGATCTTCGGCGCGGCTTACTCGCTGTGGATGGCCAAGCGCGTCATCTTCGGCAAAGTGGCCAACCACCACGTGGCGGAACTGGTCGACCTGAACAAGCGCGAGTTCTTCATGCTGGGCGTCCTGGCGGTCGCTACGCTGTACATGGGCCTGTACCCAGCACCATTCACCGATACGATGCAGACTTCGGTCGCTGACCTGCTGGCGCACGTTGCGCACAGCAAGCTGCCTTAAGTAGAAACCGAAGAAAACGGAAACGCATAAATGACTACACCTAATCCACAAGACGTCGTGAACCTGGTCCCGGTATATGCCGAGATCGCGGTTCTGGTCGGCGCATCGGCCATCCTGCTGATCGACATGTTCCTGTCCAAGGCGCAGCGTTCGATCACCTACGTGCTGTCCCTGCTGACGCTGGTGCTGTGCGCCGGCCTGAGCTACGCCGACTTCGCGGCCGGCACCACGACCTATACCTTCCATGGCATGTTCGTGTCCGACCCGATGGCCAACCTGCTCAAGCTGTTCACCTACCTGACCGTAGGCATGACGCTGGTGTATTCGCGCCAGTACGCCGACGATCGCGGCATGTTGAGCGGCAACCTGGGCGGCGAGTTCTACGTGCTGGCGTTGTTCGCCATGCTGGGCCAGCTGATCATGATCTCGGGCTCGAACTTCCTGTCGATCTACCTGGGCGTGGAACTGATGTCGCTGTCGCTGTACGCGCTGGTGGCGATCCGCCGCGACAACCACAAGGCCACCGAAGCCGCGATGAAGTACTTCATTCTGGGCGCGCTGGCTTCCGGCTTCCTGCTGTATGGCATCTCGATGCTGTACGGCGCGACCGGCACCCTGGACATCCGTGGCGTCTCGGCAGCGATTGCCGCCGGCACCATCAAACCGACCATCCTGGTGTTCGGCATCGTGTTCCTGGTGGCTGGCTTGGCCTTCAAACTGGGCGCCGTGCCATTCCACATGTGGGTGCCGGACGTCTATGAAGGTTCGCCTACCGCCGTGACCCTGCTGCTGGGCGGCGCACCGAAGATCGCCACCTTCGCGATCTGCATCCGCCTGCTGGTGGAAGGCCTGCTGCCGATGGCGTTCGACTGGCAGCAGATGCTGCTGGTGCTGGCCGTGCTGTCGCTGGCGATCGGTAACATTACCGCCATCGCCCAGACCAACCTGAAGCGCATGCTGGCTTACTCGACCATCGCCCAGATCGGCTTCGTGCTGCTGGGTCTGCTGGCTGGCGTGGCCGGCACCACCGACCGCACCGGCATCGCCGGCGCCTACAGCTCGTCCATGTACTACGTCATCACCTACGTGCTGACCACGGTCGGCACCTTCGGCACGCTGATGCTGCTGTCGCGCGCCGGTTTCGATGCTGAAAACCTGGCCGACTTCAAGGGCCTGAGCAAGCGCAGCGGCTGGTTCGCCACCGTGATGACCATCCTGTTGTTCTCGCTGGCCGGCGTGCCGCCGATGATGGGCTTTGCCGCCAAGTTCTCGGTGCTGAACGCCGTGCTGGGCACCGGCCAGATCTGGTTGACCGTGTTCGCGGTGATGTTCTCGCTGATCGGCGCGTTCTACTACCTGCGCGTCATCAAGACCATGTGGTTCGACGAGCCTGAAGACACCGCACCGATCGCCGCCTTCGGCGACATGAAACTGGTGCTGAGCCTGAACGGTTTGGCGATCGTGGCCTTGGGCATTTTGCCAGGCCCGCTGCTGATGGCCTGCCAGGCCGCCATCAAAGCGACCCTCGCTACCTGATGGATATCTCCAGCGCCGGCTGGTTGGTGATCGCGATAGCCATCGCGGCCGCCAACCTGCCGTTCTTCAACGAGAAGGTCTTCGCCGTCCTGCCCGCCAAATGGCAGGCCAAGCCGCTGTTCATCCGGCTGCTGGAAATGACGGCGCTGTACCTTGTCGTTGGGGCTGTTGGTTTCGCCCTTGAAACCAATATCGGCAGTCGCTTCCCGCAAACGTGGGAGTTCTACGCGATCTCCGCCTGCATGTTCCTCGTCCTCGGCTTTCCTGGTTTCATCGTCCGCTACCTGCACAAGTCGCACGGCTGATACACTATCGTTCTTCAACGATGTGGAGCCGCAATGGACAATCTCAAAGAAACACGTGTAGACGGTGAACTGGCCTACGATGGCCATTTCCTCAAAGTTCAACGCGACACCATCCAACTTCCCGACGGCAAGCGCACTAAGCGCGAATTCATCCTGCATCCCGGTGCGGTGGTGATTTTGCCGTTGCTGGACGACGGCACGGTGTTGATGGAACGCCAGTTCCGCTATCCGCTGCACGACGTGTTCATTGAGTTCCCGGCAGGTAAAATCGACAAGGGCGAAGATCCGCTGCTGGCCGCCCAGCGCGAGCTGGAGGAGGAAACCGGCTACACCGGCGGCGAATGGCAGTTCGTCACCAAGATCCACAACGCCATCGCCTATTCGGACGAGCGCCTGGACCTGTACCTGGCGCGCGGCCTGAAGCAGGGCCCGGCCAAGCTTGATGACGGCGAGTTCCTGGAAACCTTCACCGCCACCATCGACGAACTGCTGGAGTGGGTACGTTTGGGCAAAATCACCGATGTGAAAACCGTGATCGGCATCTTCTGGCTGGAAAAACTGCGCTCGGGTGACTGGAAGCTATGAAATCCGTTTTGGCGATCGCTGGCCTGCTGCTCGCCTTTGGCTTTGGTGGCGCGCAGGCGGCGGAGCGCACGCCGTTCCAGATCCGCTGCGAGGATACGATCAGCAAGACGGTGTCGGTGCTGTCGTCGCAGCAGAACGGCTACACCATCAACAACCAGCTGCCATACCGCGCGCTGACCGCCAAGGCCGGCAACATCGACAGCCGCATGCAGACGCTCGGGCTGACGGTGACCAAGGGCCTGTACAAGGTCAAGCTCGGGGGGCCGGTACTGCAGGATGCGGTCAGCGGCTATGAGTGCATCGCGCCCAAGGTGGATGTGGCGCTGAATTATTCGCCGGTGCTGATCTACGTCGGCAACGAGTTTGTGCCCGGCAGCTGCGCCTACAAGGAAATCCTGGAGCACGAGCAGCGCCACCTGCAAGCCTATATGGACAATCTGGTGCGGGTGGAAAAAGTGGTGACGGATGCGCTGAACAAGCGCTTCGCCGGGCAGCCGATGTACGCGCCGTCCGGCACGGCGATGTCGGCGCTGGAGCACGAAATCAACGGCACCTGGTTCCCCTTCATCCGCGACGAATTCGAGAAGGGCAAGATCGAGCAGGCGAAGATCGATTCGCCGGAAGAATACGCCCGGCTGGGCAAGGCATGCAATGGCGAGATCGCGGACATCATGGCGCGCCGCCGGAAATAAGAGAGTTATGACGAAATACTTTGCACTACTGCCAGCGGCCGGCGTCGGCGCGCGCATGGCGGCCAACGGGCCGAAACAGTATCTGACGGTGGGCGGCAGGCCCATGCTGCGTCACGCGGTGGACGCCTTCCGCGCCAGCGATCTGGTGGCGCATACCTACGTGGTGGTCAGCCCGGAAGACGGCGTGATCGACTCGGTGCTGCCGCCCGGCCTGGACGGCGTGACGGTGTTGCGCTGTGGCGGCGCCACGCGCATGGACTCGGTGCTGAACGGCCTGCGTGCATTGGATGGCGTGTTCGATGAGCGTGACATGGTGATGGTGCACGACGCCGCGCGTCCCGGCCTGACGCCGGCATTGATCGCCAAGCTAATCGACGGCGTCGGCGACGACCCGGCCGGCGGCCTGTTGGCCTTGCCGGTAGTGGACACCATGAAGCGCAGCGCGCCGGGTGCGGACGGCGTTGTGGTCAGCGCGGCGACGGTGCCGCGCAACGGCCTGTGGTCGGCGCAGACCCCGCAGATGTTCAGCTACGCGCTGCTGCTGCGCGCCTTGGGCAGCGCGCCGGACGCCAACGCCATCACCGATGACGCCAGCGCGGTCGAGATGCTGGGCTACGCGCCGCGCCTGGTCGAAGGCCATCCAAGAAATCTGAAAGTAACGCTGCCGGCCGACATCCGCATCGCCGAGATGTACCTGGCTCACAAAGAAGAATAAGGAAGACTGAACATGAACAAACTCCCATTCCGCATCGGCCAGGGCTATGACTGCCACGCGCTGGTGGAAGGCCGCAAGCTGATCATCGGCGGCGTCGACATCCCGCACCACGTGGGCCTGCTGGGTCACTCGGACGCCGACGTGCTGCTGCACGCCATCACCGACTCGATCCTCGGCGCAGCCGCGCTGGGCGACATCGGCAAGCACTTCCCGGACACCGATCCCGAATTCAAGGGCGCGGATTCACGCAAGCTGCTGAAGGAAGCGGCCAAGCGGGTAGTGGCGACGGGCTACAGCATCGGCAACATCGACTGCACCATCATCGCCCAGCGCCCGAAAATGGCGCCGCACATCCCCTCGATGCGCGCGAATATCGCCGAGGATCTGGGCGTGGACATTAGCCAGGTCAACGTCAAAGCCAAGACCAACGAAAAACTGGGCTACCTCGGCCGCGAAGAAGGCATCGCCGCAGAATCGGTAGCCTTGCTGATCGCTTCATAACTGCCCACAGATTCTGTGGACAACACTGTTAACAAGTCGCATTTATGCGCGCAAGTCATTGACGCTAAAAAGAAAAGTAGGCGTGCAAGTAAAACTGGCAGCGCACAAAAGCCTTAGAGGGAGAGATGATGGCGCGTGATACTTATGCTTACCGGCAGGTGGCGGTGGAGTCGGTGGAGCAGGGCGGCAGGGTGGAGGTTTATCCCTTGTCGGGACAGGCATATCCGCCGGACCTGCTGGTGCATTGCTCCAGCCGCATGCGCGACCCCGCCGTCTACCCGCCCGGCACCTGCTTTCTGGTGAACGCCAAACTGACCGACCGCATGGGCGGCCAGTCCTATCTCTACGTCTGGCACGGCGACGACATCAAGGTGATGTCGGACCGCGAAGTGGAAGTGTTCCTGGAAGCCTACCGGCGCGTGCGCCTTTAATGCACGGCGTGTAGCTTGACCGCCGGCTGCTCGCTGTCGCGCGCCCAGCGCATTGTGATCGCCGCCATCGCCAGCGCCAGCACGCCACCCACCACCATGGCGCTCGATACGCCCAGGTGATCGACCGCAATCCCGCCGACCAGCGCGCCGCTCGCCAGCGCCACCTGCGCCGTGGCGACAAACACCGCGCCGCCGCTTTCCATCGCATGCGGCGCCGCCTGGAAGATCCAGGTCTGCACCGAGATCGGCATCATGCCGAACGCAATGCCCCAGATGACCACCAGCGCCGTCGCACCCCACACGCCGTGACCGAGCAGCGGCAGCGCCAAGGTCGACAAGCCCAGCACCAGGCCGGTGGTGATCAGCGAAGTGCGCACGCTGCGCGCCACAACCGCGCCGCCGATCAGGTTGCCGGCGAAACCGGCCGCGCCGTACGCCAGCAGCAAACTGCTGATGGTCTTGGCATCCAGCAGCGCCACCTGGCTGAGGAAGGGCGTGATGTAGGTGTAGGCCGCGAACTGGCCGATGAACACCAGCAGCGTAATCAGCATGCCCAGACGCGCCTTCGGCACGCGCAACAGTTCCGGCAACTGGCGGAAGGTGATGGCTTGCTTGGGCGGCAGTTTGGGCAGCAGCCACATCTGCGTCAACAGTACCAGCAGCGCCACCGCACCGCCGGCATAGAAGGCGGTGCGCCAGCCAAACAGTTCACCGATCAGCGCGCCGGCCGGCACGCCGGCCACGGTGCCGACCGACACGCCGGCGAAGATCAGCGAAGTGGCGCGCGTTTCCGAACCTGCCGGCACCATCCTGGTACCCAGCGCCGGTCCGATGGCCCAGAAGCCACCCACGCCAACACCCAGCAAGGCGCGGCCCAGCAGGATCAGCGTGAAGGAATCGGATAAGGCGACGATCACGTTCGACACCAGCAGCGTAGTGGTGAGCGCCCAGATCACGTAGCGGCGGTCCGCCTTGCCAACGCCGACAGTGACCAGCACGGCCGCCAATGCGGCAACGATGCCGGGCACGGTCACCATCATGCCGGCCATGCCTTCCGTGATGCCGAGTTCGGCGGCAATCGCCGGCAGCAGGCCGACGGGCAGAAACTCCGTGGTCACCAGCGCAAACGCACCGATGGCGACCGACAGCACGGCCAGCCAGGGCGAGCCGTGCGGCGGTGTGGAAGGAGAGGGTGAAGAAGAGGGAAGGGCAGCGTCCTCGCGGAGCACGGCCTGGGTATTGTTTTGATTTGACATGAAGAATTCCTTGGATCGGTAAAAATGCTTGAGTTTTTTACTGGTCGGTTCATAATGTCCTCTACGGAATCCTTTGTCAATGAATTTTTAACTGATCGGTATGAAAGAGCGAAAAATCGGCCGCCCACGCACCTTCGACGCAGACAACGCGCTGGACAAGGCCATGAAAGTGTTTTGGGAGAAGGGCTATGAAGGCAGCTCGCTGCCCGAGCTGACCGAGGCCATGGGCATGAACCGGCCCAGTCTGTACGCCGTGTTCGGCAACAAGGAAAACCTGTTCCGGCTAGCCCTGGAACGCTACGGCGCCAGCCACGATCCACTGTTCGACGCCGCGCTGGAGCTGAAAACCGCGCGCCAGGTGGTCGAGCATTTCTTGCGCGGCAACGCCAACGCCCAGACGGAAGAGGAAGCGCCGCACGGCTGCCTGGTCATCAACGGCGCCCTGGCCTGCAGCGACGATGCGCTGCCGATTCGTAATTCCCTGATCGAACGCCGCGCTGCGGCCGAGGTGCGCCTGCGCGAACGCTTCGAAAGCGCCAAGGAAGAGGGGGACTTGCCGGCCGATTTCTGCGCCGGCCAGATGGCGCGCTACGTGATGACGGTGTCCAACGGCATGGCCGTGCAGGCCGCCGCCGGCGCCACCCGCAAGCAATTGCAGGAAGTGGTGGACCAGGTGCTACGCGGCTGGCCCACCTGACAACTCCCCAAATTACTCGGCCGGGCTGTCGTCGTCGTCTTCGGCTTCAGCGGCGCCGGCCTTGACGGTCTGGGTGCGGGCATCGTCGATCGCACCCTTCAGTTTTCCGGCGTTGACCATGAATTGATCGACGTTGCGGTCTTCGCTGCGCCTCACTTCCGGCGGCAGCAGTACCGACATGTAGAGCTCGTCCGCCGCGCGGCCCGTGCTTTGCAGGTTGGCCATCACCATCAGTCCCGAACCCGCCAGCAGCATCACCGTCGCCGTGATCAGGAAGCGGCGCGGGTGGTGCGGCTTGATGGTGAGCAGGTGGAAGAACACCATGCCGCAGGCGATCGCCAGCGTCACCAGGTTGCCGTAGCGCGTCAGCGACTCGGCCGACCACGCATACGCCAGCAGCGAACTGCCGGCCCGCCACAAGCCCACCGTCGCCAGCGCGCTGCCAAGGATGAACAGATGCCGCCCCATGCGCGCATGGCTGCCGAACAGGCGATTGGCCAGTCCCCACACGCCCGCCCACAACATGCCCGCCGCCAGGCTCGACGCCAGCACCAGCAGGTAGCGGATCAGCGCGAACGGTTCCACATCCGATAGCCAGGTTTCCAGGCAGCTGAACACGGCGATCAGCACCAGGCCGATGGCGGCCGGCGTGCCGCCTTCCCAGCCGTGCATGGTGGTGTCGGCGATTTCCGCCGCCACCGGGAAGTCGTACGGCCGCACCCGCAGCCGCGTGTGGCCGAGGCGCACCACGGTGTTGCCGTCCAGCGTGACGCTGGAATGGCGCCGGCCCTTGAAGACGGTGCCGTTCTTGCTGCCGAGGTCGCGCAGCACGATCTGGTTGTGCTCGTCGATGTCGACCACCGCGTGGCTGGCCGCGCTGTGGGCGTCGTCGAGGATGATTTCGTTGTCGTAGCTGCGGCCGATGCGGATCGGCAGCTGCGCTACCTTGTGCCGGTGCAGCACGTCGCCGTTGCGCGCCAGGATTTCGACGAAGTAGGGGGCTTTCATTTCGCGCCTCCTTTCTTCGGCGCCAGCGAGAGCGAATCGAGGAACACCCGCGTCAGGCGCAGGCCGTTTTCATACGAGACGCCGCGCGCATCGAGCCGGCTTTGCAAGCTCATCAGGCCCTGGTCGGTGCTGGCGGTCAACAGCGCGAAGTCGTACAGGCCGGAGAACTTGCGGTAGGCGCGCACGCACAGCACGGCGCGCAGCGGCAGGTCTTTGTTCTTGACGAAGTCTTCGGTGCAGTTGGGACCGGTCAGGCGGGTGTCCTTGTTGCTGCCGAAGTGCTCGTTCTTGAACGAGGCGCTGGCCAGTTGCGCGAAGCGCAGCCTGTCCAGGCCGGCACTGCGCAGGAACTGGTGGCGGATGCTGATCTGCCCGGTCTGCAGCGAGCCGCTGACGAAGATCGCCGATTCCATCGCGCAACTGGCGTCGTCCACCGTGAACGGCTTGTCGGCCTTGACGTTGGAGCGGCCCCAGCACCGCATCTGTTCGGACTCGCGCACCGGCACCTGGTACGGACCCATCGGTTTCAGGCTGAGCGGACTGGCCAGCAGCTGATTGACCATCGCGCTCTGGTGCGCCAGCAACTGGCCGGCCACCACGGCCGTGAAGTCGGCCGGCGCCTTGGTCTGGTCTTCGACTTTCTTCAGCAGGTCTTGCGCGTAGCGGGCCGGCACCAGGAAGCTGACCAGCTCGCCGTCGAGGCGCTTGGACACGTTGACGCCGGCCACCGAGCCATCGGCCGTGACGCTGGGGCCGCCGCTCATGCCGGAGTTGATCGGGCCGGTGAACATCAGCTGG
Source organism: Duganella paludis (assembly GCF_054461335.1). Classification (NCBI taxonomy): domain Bacteria; kingdom Pseudomonadati; phylum Pseudomonadota; class Betaproteobacteria; order Burkholderiales; family Oxalobacteraceae; genus Duganella; species Duganella paludis. The sequence goes on along the minus strand of NZ_CM136922.1, from coordinate 849,618 downwards.
TCGTAGAAGCTGCGCGCGATGACGCCGTTGTAGGCGCCTTCGGAAATGGCGAAGCCGAGGTCGAGCGGATTGCCCATCGAGTACAGGTACTGGCCTTGCGTCAGGCGCGCCAGCTGTTCGGGCATCTTGAAGAAGCCGGTGCCGTTGCGGTTCACGCGCAGCACCGCCAGGTCGTGCAGCACGTCCACCGCCAGCAGTTCGACATTGCCGCGCTGGCCGCTGGTGTCCACCCATTCGCCGACGTAGGTGTCGGGATCGAGCGCGAACTGCGACACCACGTGGTAGTTGGTCACCACCAGGTTGCTGGTGCCGATCAGGAAGCCGGAACCGACCGACGACTGCGTGCGGCCGCTTTTCAGCAGCGAGCGTACTTGCAGTATGTCGTGCTTGGCGGAAGCGTACAGGTGCTGGGCGGCGCTGGAAGGCGGCGGCAGCGGTGCGGTGTCGGCGTTGTCGGCGGCGGCGCCCGGTGCTGCCGGTGCGGTAGCGGGACCGGCTGCAGGGGCAGCGGCGGGAGCCGGCGCAACCGGCGGCGCAGCCGTCGCCGGCGCGGCCGGCCGTTGCGCGGCGGGAGGATTCGGGGCCGCCAGCGCGACGCCGGCGCAGGCCCAGGTGATTGCAAGAATACGTGCGAGCTGTTTGACTTTCATGCAGTCCTTAAATCGTTGCTACCTTACAGCGCGCCATCCTCCACCGGCGCCGGGGTCAGCGGCGTCATCATGTGGCCCAGTTTGGCGGCCTTGGTATCCAGGTAATACTGGTTGAAGGCATTGCGGTTGACCAGCAGCGGAACCCGCTCGGCCACCTCGACACCCAGTTTAGTCATGGCATCGATCTTACGCGGATTATTGGTCATCAGGCGTAAGCTTTTCACGCCGAACTGGGCCAGCATCGGTTTCACCAGCGCATAGTTGCGCTGATCGGGCTTGAAGCCCAGCTGTTCATTGGCCTGCACCGTGTCGGCGCCGGCTTCCTGCAGGCGGTAGGCGCGGATTTTGTTGATCAGGCCGATGCCACGGCCTTCCTGGCGCAGGTACAGCAGCACGCCCCGGCCTTCGTCGGCGATCTTCTTGAGCGCGCCTTCGAGCTGGGCGCCGCAGTCGCAACGTTGCGAGAACAGCACGTCGCCGGTCAGGCACTCCGAATGCACGCGCGCCAGCACCGGCGCGCCGTTGCCGATGTCGCCCAGCACCATGGCCAGGTGTTCCTTGCCCGTGGCTTGCTCGACGAAGGCGTGCAGGGTGAACTGGGCCCACGGGGTCGGCAGGGCGCAGGAGGTGACGTAGTTCACTTCGTCTTGGGATGGGATTTCTGCGCTCTGCGACATGGTTTTGCTCTTTATTCTGATCGTATTAGGTAAAAAAGGCGCGCCGGGCTGTCCAACAGACCCCGGCGCGCCCTTCATGATACCAAAACTGGCGGAACTTTATTTCGGCAGGTCAAATACCAGTAATTCCGCATCTTCCGCTTGCTCCAGCGTCACCAGTGCTTCGTCGGTGATTTTCAGCGCATCGCCGGCTTTCAGGTGCACGCCGTTGACGGTCACCGCGCCGCGAATCAGGTGCACATACGACATGCGGCCCGCTTTCAGCTCGTGGCTCAGGCGGTCGCCTTCAGCCATGATGGACGCATAGATCTCGGCGTTTTGATGGATCAGCACCGAACCGTTGCGGCCGTCACCGGAGGCGATCAGGGCCAGCTTGCCCTGTTTGCTTTCCGGCGTGAAGTTTTTCTCTTCGTAGCTCGGTGGAATGCCCAGCTGGTTGGGCTGGATCCAGATTTGCAGGAAGTGTACTTGCTGCGAGGGGTCGCCGTTGTACTCGCTGTGACGCACGCCGGTGCCGGCGCTCATGCGCTGGACGTCGCCGTAGTGCAGGACCGAACCGGTGCCCATGCTGTCTTTGTGTTCCAGCGCGCCGCTCAGCACGTAGGAGATAATCTCCATGTCGCGGTGACCGTGCGTGCCGAAGCCCTGGCCGCCCTGTACCTTGTCTTCATTGATGACCAGCAGCGGACCGAAGCCGACATGTTCCGGGTCATGGTAGTGACCGAACGAGAAGCTGTGTTTCGAATCCAGCCAGCCGTGGTTGGCTTTGCCGCGCGAATCAGAATGACGTACTTGCAACATGATGAGCTCCGTTTCTTTGTTGGTTAATGTGCGATAATTTTGAAAGGAATCTTTCGTATCGCTGCATCCATGAATCACATTGTAGACCTCGGATTCAGATTAAAAAAACGGAAAATTTACCCCTCTACTATCGAAAAATTCGAATGCTCAGACTTAGCCTGGAAGCCCTGCAAATCGTCGACGCCATCGACCGGCGCGGTTCATTCTCCGCCGCCGGCAAGGAATTGCACCGCGTGCCATCGACCATTTCGTACACGGTTAGCAAGCTGGAGGACGATCTCGGCGTCCAGGTGTTCGAGCGCAACGGCCCGCGCGTCGAGCTGACCGCCGCCGGCGCCGAGCTGCTCAAGGAGGGCCGCTACCTGCTGAAAGCGGCCCAGGACCTGGAGCACCGGGTGCGCCGCGTGGCCTCCGGCTGGGAGACCGAGCTGGCGGTGGCCATGGATTCGATGTTCTCGCCCTGCCTGTTCCACGCCGACGTGCCGGCCTTCTACGAGGTGGCCAAGCAGACCCGCCTGCGCATCGTCCAAGAAGCCCTGTCCGGCACCTGGGAAGCCCTGCTGGACCGCCGCGCCGACCTGCTGGTGGGCGCGGCCGGCGACGGCCCGGCGGGTGGCGGTTATGTGTCCGAGCCTATCGGCAAGATCAACTTCGTGTTCGCGGTGGCGCCGTCGCACCCGCTGGCGGCGGTGGAAGGGGTACTGGAGAGGACGCATTTGCAACACCACCGCGCCATCAGCGTGGCCGATTCCGCGCGCCAGATGGCGCCGCGCACGGTCGGTTTGTTGCTGGGCCAAGACACGCTGACCGTGCCCGACATGAAGACCAAGTACCAGTACCAGCTGGCCGGCATGGGCTTCGGCTTCCTGCCCGAACCGTGCGCGCGCGCCGCCATTGCTGCCGGTCTGCTGGTGGAGAAGCAGGTGGAGGAGCCCAAGCCGGCCGAGACCTTCTACCTGGCTTGGCGCAGCGGCGAAAACGGTGCCGCGCTGAATTGGTGGCTGGACCGCATGCGCCAGCCCGGCCTGTTCGCGCGTCTCATCACCCATCTGCCGCATCATAATATTGACTAAGGCCAATAGTTTCGGAGTACCATAGCAGGATAATTGTCAGTCTCCCGCTGGAGCATCTCCATGACCGCATTGAGTGCCACGCCTGTGTTGATACATCCTCTGGCCGACCGCAACGGCATCCCGGCGGCATTGCTGCTGGACGCCGCGCGCCTGCCCGCCGGCGTGCCCGAACTCCCGCTGAATCTACTTGAAGAATTGGCCGCCGGCGGCATGCCTTGCTATTACCGTCCGCACACCGGTCACGAACTCAGCCAGGAGCTCAACCAGGCCCTGGCGCAGGCCGGCTGGAAGGTGCTGGAGGAAGACAAGGTGCACCGCGCCGACCAGGTGCTGGACAAGGACCTGGCGCCCGCCGTGCAGTGGGTCGAAGGCGACTGGTTCCTGGTGCCGCCGGCCAAGGCGGTCGGCACCCAGGCCGCCTCGCGCGCGCTGGCGCTGCAACTGGTGCAACTGGTCTCGGCCGATGCCGACACCCATGAAATCGAAGCGTTGCTGCGGCAGGACCCGACGCTGTCGTACCACCTGCTGCGGCTGGTCAATTCACTGGGCATGGGCACCGGCCGCCGCGTCACCAGTTTCTCGCAGGCGATCCTGCTGCTGGGCCGCTCGCAGCTGCGGCGCTGGCTCAACCTGATGCTGTTTTCCTCGCGCGAGGGCGACCAGCGCTCGGCCATGCTGCTGTCGCGCGTGGCGGTGCGGGCGCGTTCGATGGAGCTGCTGTCCAAGGCCAGCGGCGAGGATAAGCCGCACCAGGAGCAGGCCTTCATGGTCGGCATGTTCTCGCTGCTGGGCGTGCTGTTCGGCATGCCGCTGGACGAGGTGCTGAAACCGCTGACCGTCAGCGAATCGGTGCAGCAGGCCTTGCTGTCGCACGAGGGCGAGATGGGACAGCTGTTGTGCGTGGTCGAATCGGCCGAGCGCGACGACGATGCCGCGCTTTCCGGCTGCCTGGAGGCGTTGCAGATCGATCCACTTGCCTACAACCGGATCGCCGTCGACGCGCTATTATGGATGCAGGGTGTGGCGGCCGGCAAGACAGGTAGCCCCCATGCGTGACGCGATCGAGCGTTGTCTCTCCCTGAGCCGCCAAGCCCGGAGTGAACAAGGCGAGGCGCTGGAACAGACATTGGCCGTACTCGATGCGGCGCTCACCGAATTGCAAGCCTCGCTGCGGCCGGCCGACATGCTAGGGACGGACGCTTCGCTGGAGCTGGACCTGACCGGCTACGTGACCGCCTGGAGCGACGGCGCGGAACACATGTTCGGCTACACGGCGGCCGAGGTCCAGGGCCAGCATGTGCTGTTCCTGTACGCCGAGGACGACGACGACGGCAATATCGCCGAGCTGTTCTTCGAGCATGATCCGGGCGCAACGGCGGCCCGCACCGAGGTGCGGCGGCGCAAGAAGAACGGCGAGATCATCTGGGTCCACCTCGACATCGCGCTGCGCTACGAGGAAGGCGAGCCGTGCGGCATGCGGGTGCGGCTGTCGCAGGCCAACCAGACGCTGTCGGACCTGGACAAGATCAACCTGCACGCGCGCATCATCGAAGACAGCGAGCAGGGCGTGCTGATCACCGACGCCCATGAACGCATCGTCTCCATCAATTCCTCCTTCACGCGGATCACCGGCTACACGCCGGCCGAGTCGATCGGCAAGACGCCCGACCTGCTGCGCTCGGGCGTGCACGATGCCGACTTCCGCGCCAAGGTGCGCTCGGCCATGCAGGGCGGCGGGCCGTGGCGCGGCGAGATCGTCGGCAAGCGCAAGAACGGCGAGATGTTCCCGCAATCGGTGACCATCAGCGCGGTGCGCGACCAGAACGGCAAGATCAGCCACACCTTCTCGCTGTTCTCCGACATCAGCGTGCACAAGGACGCCGAGGCGCGCATGCAGCGCATGGCCAACTACGATCCGCTGACCGGCCTGCCCAACCTGTGCCTGCTGTCACAGCTGGTGGGACAGGCGCTGACCGAAACCAAGCGTTCCGGCGAGCAGGGCGCGGTGATGGTGATCGAGATCACCCGCATCGGCGCCATCAGCGACACGCTGGGGCACGAGATCGGCAACGAGCTGCTGTGCGAAATCGGCCGCATCTTCCGTGGTTCGCTGCGCGAGGGCGACGTGCTGGCGCGGCTCGACGGCCACCGTTTCGCCATCGCGTTGCTGCACGTGGAAAAGCGCGAACACGCGGGCATCGTCGCCAAGAAGCTGCTGGCGGCGCTGTCGTCGCCGATCGCGGTCGCCTCGCACAGTCTGCAGGTGGGCGCGCACATCGGCATCACCTCGTACAACGAGGATGGCATCGACGTGCCGACCCTGATCCGCTGCGCCGACGTGGCCGTGGCCAAGGCGGCGCAAAGCATCGAATCGAACTTCCTGTTCTACAGCGAGGAGATGAACCAGCGCGCCAAGGAGCACCTGCGCATCGAGAGCGAGCTGCGCCAGGCGCTGGTGAACCAGGAGCTGCAGCTGTACTACCAGCCCAAGGTGAGCCTGCGCAGCGGCCGCATCGTCGGCGCCGAGGCGCTGCTGCGCTGGCGCCATCCGATGCGCGGGCTGGTGTCGCCGGGCGTATTCATTCCGGTGGCCGAGGAGACGGGGCTGATACTCGACCTCGGCACCTGGGTGCTGGAGGAAGCCTGCCGCCAGGTGCGCGAATGGCGCGACAGCAATCTGATCATGCCGCCGATCGCGGTCAACCTGTCGGCGCGGCAGTTCGACAGCGAACTGCCCAAGCGCATCGCGGCGGTTCTGGAGAAGCACCGCGTGCAGCCGGACCAGATCAACCTGGAGATCACGGAAAGCCTGCTGGTGCGCGGCACCGACAAGGTGATCTCGATCATGAACGAGCTGGTGGCCATGGGCATGGCGCTGGCGCTGGACGACTTCGGCACCGGCTACTCCAGTCTGGCCTACCTGAAGAAATTCCCGATCAGCACCCTGAAGATCGACCGTTCCTTCGTGATCGGCCTGCCGTATGAAGAAAACGATTGCGCCATCGCGCGCGCCATCGTCACCATGGCGCAGCAACTGCGCCAGGAAATCGTCGCCGAGGGCGTGGAGACGGCCGAGCAGATGGCCTTCCTGCGCGAGCTCGGTTGCGACCAGCTGCAAGGCTATTTGTTCAGCCAGCCCGTGCCGGCGGCGGAATTCGCCACCATGCTGCGCGAGGGCAAGCGCCTGGCCTTCGTTAACCGCTGACCGGACCGACTCCCCATACGAGTGAAGACTCGGGGAAAGTGCAGTGCTACTGTTGGCGAGCCGTATTACGCGGCACTGACCAGGAGACCAACATGCACTTTCGTATTCTTGCCGCCTGCGTGGCGGCCGTTTGCGCCGCAGCGGCGCCGGCCCATGCCGCACCGGCGATGCAGTCCGCCGCCAAGCTCACCTTTGGCGACGCTCACACCCTGTTCGTGGCCGACTGGAAAGGCGCACGCATTTATGCGCTGCCGGTGGCGGCGCCGGCCAAGGCGGCCGGCAAGCCCTTCAACCTGATGGATGTTCAGGCGCCGATCGCCAAGGCGCTGGGCGTGGCGCCGTCGGCCCTGCGCTTCGAAGACCTGGCGGTGCAGCCGGACAGCGAGCTGGCCTTCGTGGCCTTGACGGTGCGCGGCGCCAAAGGCAAGTCGACGCCGGCCATCGTCAGCATCGACGCGGCGGGCAAGGTGACGCGGCTGGACCTGGCCAAGGCGACCTCGGCCGCCGCTTCGGCCGCCATCGCCGACGCGCCGTCCGCCGATGTGAATTTCTGGCGCGACCTGCCGGCGCAAACCCTGACCGTGACCGACATGCGCTTCCACCAGAACAAGCTGTACGTGGCCGGCCTGTCCAACCGCAGCTTCGCCTCGACCTTGCGGGTGTACGACTACCCGTTCAGCGGCAAGGCGCAAGCCACCACTGTGGAGATGTACCACCCGGTGCACAACCAGGTGGAAACGCGCGCGCCGATCCGCAGCATGGCGGTGATGACCATCGCCGGCGAGCCGTCGCTGCTGGCGGCCTATACCTGCACGCCGCTGGTGGTGATCCCGCTCAAGGACTTGAAGGACGGCGCGCACATCGTCGCCAAGACCGTGGGCGAGATGGGCTGGGGCAGTGCGCCGAACGGCCTGGTCACCTACAAGCAGGGCGAGGCCGAGGTGGCCTTGCTGGTCAACTCCAGCCGCTCGGCGGACCTGCTGTCCGAGGCCGACCTCAACGCCGCCGCCGCCGCGCCCGGCCTGAACACGCCGATCGAATGGCCGGCCAAGCCTTACCTGGGCGTGAAGGGATTGATGACGCCGATGTCGGCCGCGCTGCGCGTCGACAACCTGAACCCGCAACTGCTGCTGGCCCTGCGGCGCGAAGACGCTACCGGGCAGATGCAGCTGGTGTCGATACTCAAGGGCGCCCACCTGCGCCTGAGCGATTTCGTGAACGAGTACGACTTCCCCGACTACCGCTATCCGGAAGGAGACAAATTCCGTGACTTCCATAAATATGCCCGTGGGCTGGAAGGCTATCCTGAGCAGGCGAAGTAGTCTGGCGCTGGCGATGGCCCTGCTGCCGGCCACGCCGGCTGCGTTCGCCGCCACGCTGGTCACGCCGTCCGGCCCGGCGGTGCCGGAAAACCTGCTGCGCATCGTGCTGCATCTGGACGCGCCGCTCGCCGCGCCGCTGGACATGCATCACGTGCGGCTGCTGGACGGCGACGGCACGCCGATTCCCGACGCCTTCCTCGACCTGCCGCTGGCCGGCCGCGACGAAAAAACCGTGACGCTGCTGCTGCATCCCGGCCGCATCAAGACCGGCGTCGGCCCCAACGTGGTGCTCGGCCCGGCTTTGCGCGCCGGACGCACCGTGCTGCTGCGCATCGACGATCCGCAACTGGGCCAGGCGGTGGAAAAGCGCTGGCAAGTGCAGCCGGCCTTGCGGCAACGCATAGCGCCGGCACAGTGGACTTTGCATACTGTCCAACGCGGCAGCCGCACGCCGCTCCGCATCGCCTTCCCCCAAATCCTGGACAGTGACGCCGCCGCAATGCTGGCGCTGCAAGGCCCGGACGGCCGCCGGCTGGCCGGCACGGCACGGCTGGCGGCGGACGACAGCGCTTGGATTTTCACCCCGGCTCAGCGCTGGCGGCCGGGAAGGTATATGCTGCGTGTGCATCCCCGGCTGGAAGACCCGCAAGGCAATCGTCTGTGTTCAGCGTTCGAGCAAACGGATCAGAGCGCTCAACAGTGCGACGAGGAGGGTCGGCGTGAGTTTATGATCGATTAACCCTACTTTTTCTGGAGACTGTCATGCTGAAACGTACTTTCCTGATGCGCGCAACCGCCGCAGTAGCCTTTGCGGGCCTGGCCCTGAGCGCCTGCACCACCACCACCGGCGAAGCCAAGCCGAGCGCGGCGGCGGTGAAGACCGAAATCGAGCAGGGCGCCTACACCACGCTGGAGCGTCTGTACAAGGAAGTCAAAGGCTCGCGCGAACTGGTGCAGAAGGCCAACGGTGTGCTGGTGTTCCCGAATGTGGTTGCGGCCGGACTGGTTGTCGGTGGAGAATACGGCAAGGGCGTGCTGCGCACCGGCGGCCAGGTGGCGGATTATTACAGCGTGGCGTCGCTGTCGGTCGGTTTCCAGGCCGGCGCGCAGTCCAAGGCCGTGGTGCTGCTGTTCATGAGCCGCGAGGCGCTGGATAAATTCCGCAACGGCAAAGGCTGGACGGCCGGTGTGGACGGCTCGGTGGCGCTGATCAAAGTCGGCGCCAACGGCGAGATCGACACCAACACCGCCAACAATCCGGTGCAGGCTTTCGTGCTCACCAACGCCGGCTTGATGGCGAACCTGAATCTCGAAGGCACCAAAATTAGCAAACTCAACTTATAAGGCAACAATGACACGTACCATCCTGGACCAAGCCCGTATCCATCCTGCCGCCCTGGCGCAGATCAGCGGCTATCACCGCGAACTGATCGCCGAGCTGGAGGCCGCCATTGCCGCCAACAAGGTGGTGGTGGTCGGCATGGGCTTGAATCCATTCCCGGCCAAGGCGCGCAAGATCCTGGACGGGCAGGGCGTGGCTCACAAATATCTCAGCTACGGCAACTACTTCTCCAGCTGGCGTCCGCGTCTGGCGCTCAAGCTGTGGAGCGGCTGGGCCACTTTCCCGATGATCTTCATCAACGGCACTTTGATCGGCGGCGCCACCGATCTGCAAAAGCTGATCGCCAGCGGCGAGTTCAAGCGCCTGTTGGGCTGAGCATGCTGCCGCTGCCCTTGCGTTTGCATCCCGGCGACGACCTGAAGGCGTCGGTGCTGGCGGCCTTGCGGAACAGCGGCCACAGCGCCGGATTCGTGTTGCAGGGCATCGGCAGTCTGGAGGTGGCGGTGTTGCGCTATGCGGGCGCCGAACAGCTGACCGAGCTGCGTGGCGACCTGGAGATCCTGACCCTGGCCGGATCGATCTCGTCCGACGGCGCGCACCTGCACATGTCGGTGTCCGACGCCAACGGCAAGGTGTTGGGCGGGCACGTGGGCGCCGGCTGCATCGTGCGCACCACGGCGGAGTTGCTGCTGGCGCTGCTGCCCGACCAGCGCTTTACGCGCGAGCACGACCTGCGCACCGGCTATGCGGAACTGAAGATAAGCTAGTCCGGCGCCACTTCGTCGTTGAGCTTTTCGGTCAGTTGCTTGAGCGGCGCTGGCGCCTCGTCCAGATGGTAGCGGACGCAGTGCGCCTGGCCGCCGTCATCCACTTCCAGATCGTATTGAAAGTCCCAGGACTTGGGCGCTTCCTTCACCAGCTTGGGATGGAGCGCAAAGAAGTCGCTGGCGCGCAGCAGTTGCTCCAGCTCGCTGGCCTGGGCCGACGGCAGTTGCGCCAGGTCGACCGTGCGCGTCTGCGCCCCGGCCGGTCCGGCGAAGCCGCCGGTACATTTTAAAATCAAACGCATGATGCTTCCTTCGCTATGCTCTTACCATGTCACGTCACGTCACGCCGACGACTTTCCAGGCCGCCTGCACGGCGTGCTGTTCGGCTGAATCGGCGCCGTACAGCAAGGCCGCCGCGTCCGTGGTGGCCTTGGCCATGTCGGCAAAGGTGGCGTTCGGGGTCAGTTGCGGCAGCGCCTTGTACCAGATCGGCGCGGCCTTGTCCCACGAGTTGCCCTTGAGCGCGATGGCGGCGGCATAGAACGCGTGGTTGGGGATGCCGGAATTGGTGTGGACGTCGCCGTCCTCCACGTATCCTGCCATGGTTTTCGGTTGGTCGTCGCCCGACCAGGTGAGCGCCTTATTGCCGGGATCGGCCATCGAGCGCAAGGCCTTGCCGACTTCGGCCGTCATCAGGCCGGCGCCGATCAGCCAGTCGGCCTGCTCGACGTTCTGCTTGAGCTTCCACTGCTTGACCACGCTGCCGAACACGTCCGAGATCGACTCGTTCAGCGCGCCGCTCTGGTCCTCGTACACCAGGCCGCCCGGCACCGCATACTGCGTGACGCCGTGGGTCAGCTCGTGGGCGATGACGTCGATGGCGCTGGTAAAGCCGAGGAACAGCTTGCCGTCGCCGTCGCCGTAGACCATCTGCTGGCCGTTCCAGAAGGCGTTGTTGAAGCGGGTCTGGTAGTGGACGGTGGAATCGAGCCGCAAGCCCTTGCCGTCGATGGAATTGCGCTTCAACACTTCGCGGAAGAAATCGTAGGTGGCGCCGGAGCCCTCGAAGGCTTCGTTGACCGCCTTGTCGGTGGACGGCTTGCCCTCCTCGCTGCGCACCAGCTTGCCGGGCAACTGGGTTTTGTTCTGGGCGTCGTAGATGGTGCGGCGCTTTTCGCCGGTGGCAGCGACCAGGCCCATCATCACGGGCGCGACCGAACGCTGCCCGCGCAAGTGGGCCGACATCTCGGCCTGGTCGAGCAGGCAATCCCGTTCGCAGTCATCGGCGGTGGCCTGCGCCAGCTTGCGCAGCATCTTGGACGGAATGATGAAGCAGGTGCAGCCATGCGGGTGCTCGGCCATGACGTTCTCCTAGACAAACAATGCAATAACGTATTTATACACGTATTTGCATTGCCGGGATGTCACTGTTGCCGATGTGCCCGGCGGATCGGATCGAGCAGGGCGCGCAGGTCGTTGTGATCGAGTTCGTACATGAGCGCGATCAGGCCGCCCAATTCGCCGGAAGGAAAGCCTTCGCGCGCGAACCAGCCCAGATAATGCCCGGGCAAATCGGCGATCTTGCGGCCCTTGTACTTGCCATATGGCATCTCGCGGGTGACGAGGAGGGCGAGTTTTTCAGAGTTCATAAAGTTGTAGAAAGATAGCTCCGATTGCACTTTGGTAATATCGATCCTAACGATGTTTATATTTGATAGTGGGAGTCGTATATCGCACTGACCGCTATCTCCTGCTAGTGTAACTAGAATGGAACATCATCCTTAATTATTTCATCAAGCATAGCATCCACACCATATAATTTTTCTTTTACAAGGTTATATAAATCTTGAAATGAACTAAAAGCCTCTTTGGTGCCTATGTCCGTAACTTTGTACACAACCATTCCTTTAAAACCATACCAATCTGAATCATCAAAGCCAGCTAACTCCCGAATCGAAATATTAACGGAGTAAAAATATATAATTATTCCGGAATCCGAATCACGAATAGACCATTTGAATTTATTGTTGTAGAGGAAGAAGTATTCATCATCATTTTCTACGACGTCAGTGATCTTTTCTGGATTGGAAATCATTGCATTAACAGCCTGTACAATTTTACTCATTGCCCATCTCCAAAAAAATTCTCAAAATTATCAACATTTAGATTTTTCAAGATCTCACGTAGTTCACTAACCATTGCGCGCTTCCTAGGTTCAGTTATGCCTCTACTTGATTTTAGCATTTTTTCTAATTTTTCAGCCACATCAGGCATGGCCGTCAGTAGTCTGGGGTTTCCACAAATTTGACCATGCAGCTCGTGAAAAATATTGACGATTTCCTTATTTCCATCTGGATCTCCCGCATGATATTCGTTCAATCTTTCCAGTTTTTCTCTCAATTCTCCTAGCGTGGTTTGGAATGAGAAATTTAATAAGAGCCGTAGGGCGGCTGCTATTGCCGGACCTTTTTTTATAAATAGATAAAGAAAAATTGACGAAGTAATGAGTGTAAAAATATTTGCAAGTAGAGATATTACTTCACTAAATTCTTTCATATAATTTATCAGTCTTTATTATTGAATGAAACGTGCAGATTAGTGATGCTCCAGATTTAATTTTTTTTGCACTGGAAGAAAGTTAATTTTCGAGAAAATATACTAAATATTGGTGCGCGAGGCGTTAATTTTGACTCTCTGCAAGGTGGATGTAACTCTGTGCACCACCGTACTTCCTCAAAGACGGTATCTCAGTATCAAGAAATGTGCACTAGAGATTGTGGGCTGATCTGATGGATTTGGCAACAGCCCGCATGATATGTGTAATCTTCGATCTGATTTGGTCAAAATTCGGTGAGAGTTCCATAGTATTTTGCTCAGAAATCGCGATAGAATGCCTGATGATAACTTTGTTTCTGGAAAATAGTCCGCAGGCGCAACGCTAACGATGGAGCTAACATGGAACAGCAACAGAGCTTGAGGAATGTCCAGAAGAGCGTCTACGGCGATTTTATCGACTTCGACGTGCAGGTGGTGGACTCCTGGCGCCAATGTCGCATTTCCGGCAGCGCGCTGGCGATGCTGGGCGGCGCCAGCCGGGTATCGGGCCTGAAAGCGTTCGCGCTGCACCAGGCGCGCATCAAGGAAATCGCCGCCGACCTGTCGGCGGCCAAGCTGGACGGCGGCCGCCTGGCCATCATTTCATCGGATATCTGATGTCGTGACGGCCAGCAGGCTGCGGTTCACCGGCGTGGTTACAGGCCGGCCACGATGACCGCGTTGCGGCCGTCCCATACGAGTTGGGTATTCATGTCGCGCCGTGCCATCAGCTTGTTGTTGATGTACAGGTTGGTCTTCATGGTGTAGATGCCCTGCGAAGCTTGTTCCGGCAGGCTGACCTCAAAGGTGTTTTCGAAGCGGCCACCGCTGCGGTTGACCAGCGGTTTGGCGCCGCTCTTGATTTGTTCGCCGTGGCTGTCGAACACCACCAGTTCTTCCCGTACTTCCGTGATCGGCGTCGCCGTGCCGTTGACCAGTTCTGCGGTCGTGGTGATTTTTACTGGACGCCCGCGCTGTACGATGTTGCTCGAGAGCTGGGGCTGGTAAGAAACCACCTGCGGCTCGCGCGGCAACGCGCCGCGACTGCGCACGTAGTCCTGATCGACCTGGGCTGCGGTGCGGGTCTGGCGCGATTGCGCATTGATGGCGACGCAGCCCAGCGCGCCGGCCGCGCCGCCGATCGCGGCGCCTTTCATCGCGCCTTTTTTGCCGTCAAGCAGCGCACCGAGCAGGGCGCCTGCCGCCGCGCCGGCCAGCGCGGACTTGCCGACGCTGCAAGGATCGGCGTCCTGCTCGGGCGCGCTGGCCTGGCGGCCCTGCTGTTGCGGTACGGTGGCGCAGCCCGCCACCAACGCGGCGAGGAGTACGGAGGCGATGGCTTTGGTTGATTGTTTTGAGTACATATAAACCTCCTGAAGGAAACAAGTAATAAGGTCGGGCTTAACGGATCGTCGTTTCTTGCTGCAGCAACTGACGTTCACGTTCGCGGATTTGTTGCGCCAAACCGTCTATCTTTGGATTGCCGGGGTCCATGCGGCGCGCGCTGTCGAGATAGGTGCGCGCCGCATCGAATTTGCGTTGCGCCAAAGCCGTTTCGGCGTCGCGCACGAATGACTGGGCCATTTCGGTCTTGGCGCTCAGCGCCGGATCCGGCTTGACTGCCGGCGGTTCCGCAGGTTTGGGCGCTGCCACAGGTTGCGGCGTCGTCGGCGACGTCGTGGACAGCGCCGGTGCCGATGGTTCGGCGACATCGACCTCGTCGGGCAGCCTGTCGACCAGGACCGTCAGGGCCGGCAAGTCGGCCGCTTCGCTGTTGACCGAGGCCAGGCGCTCGAGCGCCTGGTGGGCTGCGGCCTTGTTGCGTTCGGCGATCGCTTGACGGACCGTTTGCAGCGCGGCGGCAGCGTTCGCTTGGGCGCCAGTCAACTTCTGGCGCAGCTTGGCGGCGGCCGGCAGCGCGCTACAACTACCGTCGAGCTGATTCAGATGGTCGCGGGCGGTATTCAACCGCTGGTCGTCGAACTCGCTGTCGATGGCGTTGAGCGCCCGCCCGCAGGCGTTGCCGGCCTTGTCGGCGTCGGCCAGCGCCGTCGCCAGAGTCTCGGCCTTGACTCGCGCCGCATCGCGGCACAGGGCGTTGGCTTGCAGGCTTTGGGTGCGGGCGCCGGCCAGGTCGCCGGCGGAGAGCATTTTGGTGCCGGCGTCGAAGGCGGCGCTGCAGGCTTTGTCGTCCGGCGCCGGGGTGCGGCCCAGATAGCCGATCACCGCCAATACGACCACCCCCAGGAACACGAATTTGCCCCAGCTGCGCTGGCGTGGCGATGCGGTCGCAACGGCCGCGCTTGCGGTCGCCGGTGCCACGGCAGCGGGCGCCGGCGCGGCTGGCGCCGGTGCTGCAGACTTCGGCGCTGCAGACTTCGGCGCCGCTTTCGGCCGGTTCGCCGTCGGCCGGGGCGCCGGCGCCACGACTGCTTCAGGGGCCGGCTCCGGCACCGGCACCGGCTCAGGCGCAAGCGCCGGCATCGACGCGGCCGGCGCGCTGGCGACGGACGGCGCCGCGGCCGCCGTCTCGGCGGGCGCGGCCACCCCACTGGGGTGGCCGCAGAACGGGCAATACGCTACGGCGGTAAACAGCGTGGCGTCACAACTGGTGCAATTCTTCACGGCGGATCCTCAGGCCAATGGGGGGGGCAAGTGCGGCGGCGCCATCGTCGGCGCCGCGCCCGCCATCAGTGCTGCCAGTTCCGCCAGCTGCGACAGATCGGTCCAGGCGGCCAAGCCTTGGCGCCAGACCTTGGTCTGCGCGACGATGATCTGGTTGGCCTGCGCCATCTGGACCACCTGTTGGGCGCTGTACGGGCCATATTGCTGGCCGTTGACGCCCAGGTGATATTGGTGCTCAGGCACGGGCGCCATCGGCGCTGCCGGCATGCCGCCCAGCGGCGGCGCGGCGACCGGCAGCGCCGGCGGCAGGGCCGCCGCGCCCATGGCCGGTGCGACCGCAGCCGCTGCGCCGCCGGCGACCAGGGCGTCGAGATGGCCGGCTTCGAACACGTCGGCCTTCAGCACATATTTCAGGCGCGGCAGGCCGTCTTCGCCCGGTTCGCGTACCTCCCAGTCGTAGGCGTCCTCGTCGGAATCGGCCACCACCGTGCACCAGCGTTTGAGTTGATCGAGCAGCCGGTTGCCGAATTTGTCGATTTCGCTGTCACTCACGCCCTTGCGGCGGGCCTTGTCGCGCAGGTCGCGTTCGGCCTCGGCGGCGATGGCGCTGGCGAACCCTTTGCGTTCGGACTCGGAGCCGGTGCCGTCTGCCACCAGCTTGGGCGTGTAGACGGCGTTTTCGTAGTAGTCGGCCAGCATCGCCAGCGCCACGGTCTGCATCGCATCGAGGTCGGCGATGCGCTCTTGCACGCGGCTGACGATGGCGTCGCGGTAGGTGGCCGGCAGGCCGTTCTGGCGCACCGCGCGTTCGTTGCCGATGCGGCGCACGTCGCCGCGCGCCACCGCGAATTGGTACTGGCCGGGCGGCACCAGGCGCAACGTCGAGCGCGTGAGCACGCCCAGCATGATGGCCAGCAGGAATTGCTTGAAGTCTTCCGCCAGGCGGTTGATTTCATCGGTGGTGGGCGCCATCGGATGACTGAACTGGGTCGAGTCGATGTGCGTGTGGGTCGGGCTTTTTTCCGCTTCCTTGCGGTAGCTGGTGCGCCAGCCGTCCATGCCGCGCAGTACCGTCATCGGGAAGCCGGACAGTTCGCAATAGCATACCGCGCGTCCGGGCACGCCGGTTTCGACGATCGACAATTGCGCCGTGGTCATGCCGGACGGAATCACGGCATCCAGCTCGTGGCCGAACTTGCGCTTGAACAGTTCGGAATTGGCCACGCCCAGGAAGCATTTGTACTGGTCGGCCTTGGCCTGGAAGTCGCCCGAGAGGTTGGCTTCCACCCACGGCATGGCGCACGCCAACAGTTTGCGGAAGCGGTCCAGGCGTTCGGCCGCCGTCATCTGGTCGAGCGCGTCGATCAGCGGATCGGCGGCGGCGCCGCCGTCGTCGGCGCTGGCCAGCGACAACTGGCGCTCGGCCATGCGCTTGACCTTGTTCAGGATGTCGCCGCGCTGCGCGGCCTCGCCCAGCATCGGGAACAAGGCCTTGGAGCCGCCCAGGTCGCGGAACGCTTCATCGGCCCACTCGCGCAGTTGCGCCGCGCCCGGCATCGGTCGCGGCACCTCGCTGGTGGCGACGGCGATCAGCGTCGCGTGGTCCTTGTTGAGGTCCTGCTGCAGGATGACGTTGGCCCGTTCGAGCTGGGCCAGCATTTCGAGCACCGCTTCGCGGCCGGCCTGCAGTTCGCCCACCAGGCCGCTCCAGACGGCGCGCCCCTGGGCGTCGACGCCGGTCTTGCGGCCCAGCCAGGCCGACAGCTCCTGCATCAGCAGCGCCGCTTCTTCCGCCGCCTTGGCGCGCAGGTGGAACTTGAGCGCGTTGGCGATTTCCGTGCGCAGGTGGTCCATCACGGCCACCGCCTGCTTTTCGCCGCTGCCGAACAAGCCGCCCTTGGTCTGCTCGAGGTTGGTCAGCAGGCGCTCGTATTCGCGGGTGCGCACCGCCTCCTTGATTTCGCGGTAGCGCTCGGCGTTCACGCCCAGCGCCTGCATCAGGCCGGCGCCCGGCGCTTCCAGCCGGTCCTTGATCTGCTCGACCAGCGACAGCACGTATTCGAGGCCGCCGAACTCCTTGTTGTCCAGATAGGCGTACAACTGGTCGCGCACCGCCTGCTTGATCCGCTCGAGCACTTCGCGGCGGCGTTTGGCGACGCGGTCCTCGGTGGTGTCGGCGGTGGAGTCCTGGTCGCGCACGGCGTCGCGCTCGAGTTGGCGGACCGCTTCGCGCACCTGGGCCGGCCACTCGGCGCGGTCGAAGCCGCTGCGGATGTCGTCGATGCGGCTGTTGACGCGCTGCTCGACGCCGGCCAGCAGCAGACCGTGCTTGTCCTGCAGCAGGTCTTCGACGATCTGGTAATCGGTGAATTCTCCGCTGGAGCGCTTCAGTTCGATGCGTTTGTCGGAGAACTCGGGGAAGTCGCTGAACGGGAAGGCGCGCAGCGCCATTTGCGCGGCCATGAATTCGTCGCGCTGCTTGTCGGTGGCGCGGTTGATGCTGGCGTCGCTGCCGCCGACGCCGAAGAAGGTTTTCAGCATGGCGCCGGCCCAGCGGTGCGCCTGTTCGTCGCGCCGCGCCTCCTGACGGGTGTCGAGCACCGCGTGGCCGAACGCCGAGAAGCGTTTGGAATAGGACAGGCGCATGTCGGCAAAGCGCGACTTCGGCACCAGGGCGTCGTGCAGGAAGTTTTTGTGCTGGGCCTGGTTGACGGCGACCGAGCGCTTGCGGCGCGCGAAATCGCCCGAGGCGAAGTCTTCGAACAGGGCGTCGGCCACCATGTGGTAGACGTCCTTGATGTCGTCGGTGCGTTGCTGCGCCAGGTTGCCCGAATCGATCAGGTAGACTTCATTATAGGGTTCGCGCGGCAGTTCGGGCTGGTCGTAGGCGTCCCAGCGGCCGACATAGCCCTTGTTGCCCAGCATGGCCGATTCGAGCTCCATCAGGGCGGCGTAGCCGTTGGCCTCGGTGCGGTCCTTGTTGGCGCCGGCGTAGCCGGTGGGCAGGAACAGCAGCAGTTCGACGTCGGCATGGTCGACCTCGCTCTTGGCCAGCCAGCGCGCCAGCAAGCCCATGTCGAGGAAGGCGCCCGAGCCGGTGCCGCCGGCCACCGAGCCGACCACCACGATGCGGAACTTGCTGCTTTCCATGCGCAGCCCCAGTTCGCTGAGCTGGCGCTCGTGCGACAGGCCGGCCTTGAGCGTGCGCAGCTTGAGACGGATCTTGTCGCGCACCTTGGCGTACTTGTCGAACAGGTACAGGCGCGAGACGGCGCGGATCTGGCCGGCCCCCTTGGCCGGGTCGATGCCGAGCTCGCGGATCTTCTTGGGCGTGAGCGACAGCCATTCCTTGATGTGCGGGTATTTCTCGAGGGCGTCGTCGTCGCGGCTGTATTTGTCCATGTCGAACGATTCGACGATCTTGTCCTCGTCGCTGAACTTGACCAGGTCGTATTGCAGGTCTTCGGCCTGGGCGCGGCCGCTGTCGATGACGGCGCCGGTGTCGAGGTCGAACTGGATGAATTGCGCCACCGGGAACGCCGCCAGGCTCTCGACGCGGGTGCGGGCGCCGCTGCCGCCCCACAAGGTGTTGAGGATGCGGCGCCGCACGCGCATCAGCACTTCCATGCCGGTGCCGCCGATGCCGATAAACAGGGTGGGGCGCATGTCCATGGTTTGCTCGGTCTTGCGTTCGCCCGCACCGATGGTTTGATTCAGTTTGTCCATAATGGCCGTTTCCTCTATTCGACGGTCTGTGTAGGCGTTACTTGCGGGCCGAGACAAAGCTCAGCACCAGCGCCACCAGGCTGACCAGGGCGATCGGGCCGATGATCAACGGCGCCATGAACTTGGCGGCGTTCACCGCCGCCAGCACCACGCCGGCGGCCAGCGTGGCCAGGAAGATGAACAGCCACCAGCCGGCCGCGTTGGCCTTGTTGGGCGGCACGCGCTTGACCACCAGCGTGTTGGCGTAGGCGTTCTTGGCAAAGAAAAAGGCGATGAACAGTACCAGCAGGATGCCGCCGCCGATCAGCAGGTCGCGCGACGAGGTGTCGGCGCCGGTCGGGCTCAGCACCGTGGCCTCGGTCGGCACGCTGGCCTGGGCGGCCGGTGCGGCGGCGGCGCCGTCGGCCGGCGGCGGCAGCGTGAAACCGGTGTTGTCTTTGGAATCTTGGGCCATGGGATGTCTCCTGGGGAACGGTGAATGAAGAAAGAAATGGGGGTCAAACCAGCCGCAGCGTGTGGCCGTCTTCGACGCCGACCACGACGGGCCGGCCCAAGCCGCGGCGGATTTCGCCGACGCGGCGTCCCTCGGGGTCGAACAAGGTCAGCGACTTGAAGGGCTTAAGCAGGACCTGGCGCGGCAGGCCGTCGACCTGTAGCTGGTAGCGTTTGCTGCGGGTCGATACCAGGCCCAGCGCGGCCAGCGCCAGCACGGCGGCGAGCGCGCCGCCCACCAGCACCAGCACCGGGGTCAGCGGATACTGGACGCGCACCAGCAGCGGCACGTTGGCGCGCGAACTTTGGACGCTGGACGGCGGCATCAGCGCTTCGGCGATCGGGTCGCCCGGAAACAGTTCCTGCATCTGCGCGCTGAATTCCGGCGCCAGGGCGAGCCGTTGGCCGCTCAAGCCCAGGCTCAGCTGCATCGGCAGCAGCACTTGCTTGCCCATGGCGGCCAGCGCCTGGCTGGACCAGGCCGACGGGACTTGCTCCAGCGGCAGCGTGAATTGCACCCGCACCGCTTGCTGCTGGCCGGGCTGCAGATCGGTGATGCCGGCCGGCGCCACCTGCACCGGCAACTGCTGGCGGCCGGCCTTGAGGGTGGCGTCGACCTGGGCGCCGGCAATGGCGTAGGGGTAGAACAGGTTTTGCAGCGTGGCGTTCAGGCGTACCGTCGGCGCCAGCGCATCGGCGTCGACGTCCAGCACCAGGGTGCGTTGGTCGCTGCCCAGGCTGGCGCGCATGTTCGGCGCGTCCAGCAGCGCCTGCGGCACGATCCGCACGGCATCCTGGTCGACCGGCTTCAGCCGCGCCGGCGGCTTGGTCAGCACGGCCGCGAGGCGGCCGTTGGCCAGGATCCGGGTCAGGGCGTCGGCCGCCGGCTGGCCATAGGCCAGCGCGTACACCATCAGCCCCTTGGCCGCATACAGCTTGCCCTGGACCGGCATCTTCAGCGGGAACACCACGCTCTTGGTGATCGACGGCTCCAGGTGCAGCAGGCGGTAGAACTCGCGGTTGCGGGCGGCGGTGGCCTGGTCGTTGCCCGGACTGTTTTTGTTGTTGGTGAAGATCCAGATGATGCCGGGGGCGGCGTGGAACGGTCCGGTGATGGTCTTGGTGACGGCTTCCTGGAAGTCGGTGTCGGCCAGCCCCGGCGAGACGCCCTTGCGCGCCACCTCGAGCGGCGCCAGCAGGCCGGCGACGCCGGCCGCCCCCTGGCCCTGGCCGAGCAGCCTGGGCGAGACATTGGCGGCGGTGGCCTGACTGAACGCCACGGTGTAGACGGTATCGTCGGCGGCGCTGGCGGCCTGGGCCACCGCCGCCACCAGCGGCTTGAGTTGGGACTGCGGATCGGCGTAGAAGGGTTCCATCCAGCCGGAATTCTGAACCAGGAAGGCTTGCTGGATGCCGGCCTGGGCCGGCGCGCACAGGCAAGCGAGCAGGGCCGCGAGCGCGGCACGGGGACGGTGCAGAAGGATCATGCTAATTTCCAGCCATAGATGGCGCGCGGGAATTCCGGATGGTAGGCCCAGAGGTGGTCGTCATGGGTGAACAGCCGCATGCGCCAAGGCCGGTCCACGACGTTGGTATGAAACACCGTTTCGCTGTTGTCGTCGTCCCAGACCAGTTGCAGGCGGGTGCGGTCCGGACTGGCCAGCAAGCCCGCCAGGCTCTGGCTGTTGGCGAGCCGCAGGCCGATGATGCCGCCTTGGCCCACTTCCAGCAGCGGGATCACGACTTCATTGGCGGCGCCGTCGTCGCCGCTGTCGGGTTCCTGCCATGGCTGGTTTTTCAACTTGACGTCGAAGCGATAATTGATCGACCCGGAACAAAAGCGCGGGGAGTCGGCGCGCACCCGCTCGGGCGACGCCTTGCCCAGTTCCAGGTAGAGATAATGGTCGTGCTGGTTGTCGAAGCACAACTGCCACAAAGCGCCGGAGGACGACTGGTAGGGACTGCCGAATTGAAATTGCGGCGCAATGCCGTCTGGCCAGGGCAGGAATTGCGCGGCGACGCTGCCGTCGGCCTGCAACTGCAGATGCAACTGGCCATGCTCGCCAGGCCAGACCGCCTGGCGGTCATAGGCAACGGGCAGGCTCACGCCGTCGAGCTTGCCCTGTCCCAAGGCGGCGGGCACGGCCAGCGTGGCGCCGGCGTTGCCGTCGGCGTCCACGCTGACCAGTTGAATGCCGCCATCGGCCTGGCGCAGGGGCGCCCAGATCTGCTGGTTGAATACGATAGGCGCGCCGACGACGGCGCCCTTGCCGATGTGGCTGATGTGATAGCGCAGCGCGGGCAGGTCGGGCGTGACGCACGCCAGTCCTGCGGCAGTGGGCAGATACAGGCGGCTATGGAAACCACAGGCCATTTCGCCGCGCCATGCTTCGCGCGGTAAGTGGCATTCCGATAAAAGCTGACCGTTCGAGCTTTGCAGCGCCTGCCATTTTTTCGATGCCGGAAGCCACCCGAACAGGGAGCCCTTTCCGGCGTCGATCGCTAGCAACGCATTCTCAACGGTGCCGAAGGTGCTGGAAAAGAAATGATAATCGCCCGGCGGCGGAACGGGCAGGGTGGCGTCCTCCTGGCTTTCCTCGTTGCGGCCAGCCTTATTGAATAAGGTGAGCGGCACGCTGGCGTTGCGCAGTCCGGCCGCTGCGGAATTTTGGGCGCGGGCGAGCGGGCGCGATCCAAACGGTGGAATCCATGGGGCGGCGTGTCCGGGTCTCGGTGAAGCCAGGGCCGATCCATCATTCGGGTTATATCGAAATTCCGGCGGGAACTGCGCCGCGCCCGGAGAAGTACCCCGGGTTTGCATAAGGATGCGCAAATCGTCCGCCTGCAGGTGTGGTGAAACAGTGTTGCCAGCTTTGGTCTGGGTTAATCGCAGGCCTGAGGCGATATTCGCAGTCAACCAGATGCCGGAATCAAGTATCCATTCCCCGGTGTTTTTTTGATTCATTCTTTTCTCAGCATCAAGCGGATATTAAATTGGATAGTGGCGCCGGCAAACTTTAGTTTATGCCTAAGTTCATTCATATATTACCGGTTTTTTAGCCGTATGGAAATACTGCTAGTTTCAGCCTCTTTTTTCGTAGAATGAAATTCAATAGATCAATTTTTATCATTTAGAAACTATCGAATTGTAACAACATAGCGTTGGAGTTTAAAATATTTTATAGTGCTGGATTGATTTTGAATGTAAAAATATTAATTTTATTGGCTTCGGTCTGATCTGCATCAAGACGACGCCATCTCCACTTACTGCGATTGTTGCTATTGACGCAAAGATGTTTTCGGCCAGCCTGTCTTTTTCTTATTGGTAAACCTCCCGATACTGCATGACATCAACTTATACGGAGTTATGTCATGCCAATTGCACTGCTAGCGCTGACCATCAGCGCGTTTGCCATCGGGACCACCGAGTTTGTCATTGTCGGCCTGCTGCCGACTATCGCCGCCGATCTGGGCGTGAACCTGCCATCGGCCGGCTTGCTGGTCAGCCTGTACGCCATGGGCGTGGCCGTCGGCGCGCCGGTGCTGACCGCGCTCAGCGGCAAAGTGCCACGCAAGCTGTTGCTGGTGTCGCTGATGGTGCTGTTCACCCTCGGCAACCTGCTGGCCTGGAAGGCGCCCGGCTACGAATCGCTGGTGATCGCCCGCATCCTCACCGGCCTGGCGCACGGCGTGTTCTTCTCGATCGGCTCGACCATCGCCACTTCGCTGGTGCCGAAGGAGAAGGCGGCCAGCGCGATCGCCATCATGTTCACCGGCCTGACCGTGGCGCTGGTGACCGGCGTGCCGCTGGGGACGTTCATAGGCCAGCATTTCGGCTGGCGTGAGACTTTCCTGGCCGTGTCCGCCCTGGGCGTGGTGGCGATTATCGGCAGCGCGATCTTCGTGCCGTCGACCATCGCGCACAACAAACCGGCTTCGCTGCTGCAACAGGTGAAAGTGCTGGCCGAACCGCGTCTGCTGCTGGTGTATGCCATCACGGCGCTCGGTTATGGCGGTTCGTTCACGGCCTTTACTTTCCTGGCGCCGATCCTGACCGATATCACCGGTTTCAGCGTGAATTCGGTAGGCCTGGTGATGCTGGTGTACGGCGTGTCGGTTGCGGTGGGCAATATCTGGGGCGGCAAGCTGGCCGACCAGCGCGGCCCGGTGGGCGCGTTGAAGATCATCTTCCTGGGCCTGGCTGCGGTGCTGCTGGTGCTGAGCTTTACGGCGCCGTACAAATGGCTGGTGCTGGCGACGGTGCTGGCGTGGGGCGCGGTGGCGTTCGGCAACGTGGCCGGCTTGCAGGTGTATGTGGTGCAGCAGGCCGAGCACTATACGCCACGTGCGGTGGATGTGGCCTCGGGCCTGAACATTGCTGCGTTCAACCTCGGCATCGCCGGCGGTGCTTGGGGTGGCGGCTTGATCGTCGAGCACCTGGGACTGATCCATACCGGCTGGATCGGCGCGCTGGTGGTACTCGGTGCGTTCGGCCTGACCGCGCTGAGCGGACGCCTGGACCGCCTGAACCCGCGCCCGGCCAGCGCCGGCGGCGGCCGCTCGATCCACGCGGCGGCCCACTGATGAGGTATATTGGCGGCGACTTGAATCACTCGCCGCCAATACCTTATGTCCGCAGTCTCCCTGTTTTGTCTCGTTTCCGCCTATTTCGCCTTGCTGCTGCTGGTGGCCTGGCGCACTTCCCGCAACGCCACCAACGACAGCTTCTTCATCGGTAACAAGAGCAGCAACTGGATGCTGGTGGCCTTCGGCATGGTCGGCACCACGCTCAGCGGCGTCACCTTCATCAGCGTGCCTGGCGCCGTCGGCCGCGACGGCTTCGGCTACCTGCAGGTGATCCTCGGCTATGTGCTCGGCTACATCGCCGTCGCCTTCATCCTGTTGCCGCTGTACTACCGCCTCAAGCTGACGTCCATCTATACCTATCTCGAACAACGCCTCGGCCCGCGCTCCTACCAGAGCGGGGCGGCGTTCTTCATCCTCTCGCGTACCCTGAGCGCCTCGGCGCGGCTGTACCTGGTGGTGAACATCCTGCAGCTCACCATCCTCGACAGCATGGGCGTGCCGTTCTGGCTGACCACCGTCGTCATCCTCGCCATGATCCTGCTGTACACCTACGAAGGCGGCGTCAAGACCATCGTCTGGACCGACACCCTGCAAACCACCGGCATGGTGCTGGGCCTGGTGATCTGTGCCGGCTGGCTGCTGCACGAAATGAACCTCGGCCCGCTCGACAGCATCGCCCAAATGCAGGCCCACAACCTGACCCGCGTGGTCACCACCTCGGTCGACAGCCCGGCCTATTTCTGGAAGCAGGTGCTGGCCGGCTTCTTCATCGTGCTGGCGATGACCGGCATGGACCAGGAGACCATGCAGAAGAACATCTCCGTGCGCACCCTGCGCGATTCGCAAAAGAACATGCTGCTGCTGACCGCTGTACTGACGGCTGTACTGGTACTGTTCATGTTCCTTGGCGGACTGCTGTACCTGTACGCGCCCACCGTCGGTGTAGCGGCCACCGGCGACAAACTGTTCCCGGCCGTGGTGATGGGGCATATGCCGGCCGCGCTGCAGCTGATCTTCTTCATCGGCCTGATCTCGGCGCTGTTCCCCAGCGCCGACGGCGCCATGACCGCGCTGACATCCTCGTTCAGCATCGACATCCTGGGCGTGCAGCGACGCACCGATATGACGGAAGCGGCCAAGGTAAGCTTGCGCCACCGCGTGCATCTGGTGTTCTGCGCCATCTTCCTGGCGCTGGTGCTGCTGTTCAAATGGGTGGACAACGCCAGCATGGTCGGCCTGGTGCTGAAACTGACCGGCTACACCTACGGCCCGCTGCTCGGCTTGTTCGCCTTCGGCATCCTGACCCGCCGCGCGCTGCGCGACCGCTGGGTGCCGGCTGTGGCGTTGGCGGGACCATTGCTATGCTATGTTATTGATTGCAATCAGGAAATGCTGTTTGGGACCTACCGCATGGGGCTGGAGCTGCTAATCTTGAATGGATTACTGGTTTTTGCCGGACTACTGCTGATCTCCAAAACGCAGTATCATCATTGCAAATAACGCAACCACTGGAGTGTTGATGAGCCAATCACCGTTTTCTTATATCCGCAGGGGCTTCGCCTTTTTCTGGCGCGCGCTGGACGCCGGCCGCCGCACGGTTCTGAACCTGATCTTCCTGATTATTGTATTGGTGCTGCTGTACGCGATTTTCGGCGGCGGCGTGAAGCCCCTGCAGCCCAAGACCACGCTGGTGCTGGACCTGAAAGGTCAACTGGTCGAGCAGTCGAGCATCAGCGCGCGCGACGCGCTGGTGACCAATCTGCGCGGCGGCGAAGTGCACAAGATGATCCAGCTGCGCGACGTGCTGTCGGTGCTGGAAACGGCCGCCAAGGACCCGGACGTCGGCGCCGCCGTGCTGCTGACCGACGAGCTGCAAGGCGCCGGCCAGGCTTCGCTGCGCGAAGTGGCCAGCGCCATCGACCGCTTCAAGGCGTCCGGCAAGCCGGTGGTGGCCTGGGGTTCGAGCTACGACCAGCGCCAGTACCTGCTGGCCGCGCACGCCAGCGAAGTCTATCTGCATCCGATGGGCATGGTGTTGATCGAGGGCTTCGGCCGCTACCGCAACTACTACCGCGACGCGCTGGACAAGCTGGGCGTGACGGTCAACCTGCTGCGCGTCGGCACTTACAAGAGCTTTGCCGAGCCGTTCATCGCCAACGGCCCGTCGCAGGCCGCCAGCGAGGCGGATTCGTACCTGAACAATGCGCTGTGGGCTTCCTACACCGACAACGTGGAAAAGGCCCGCAAGCTGCCGCAGGGCCAGATCATGAAGACCATCGACGATCTGCCAACGCAGGTGGCGGCGGTCAACGGCGACCTGGCCAAGCTGTCGCTGTCGGCCAAGTTCGTCGACGGCCTGAAAACCAAGGACGAGCTGCGCCAGATGATGACCAAGCGCGGCGCCGCCGACCCGGAAGGCAAGAGCTTCCGCCAGGTCAGCTTCGATGACTACCTGGCCCGCGTGCCGCGCAAGCACACCGGCGACGCCGTCGGCGTGATCGTGGCGCAGGGCGAGATCAGCGACGGCAGCGCCGGCCCGGGCTCGATCGGCGGCGACTCCATCTCCAAGCTGATTCGCCTGGCGCGCGAGGATGACAATATCAAGGCCGTGGTGCTGCGCGTCGATTCGCCCGGCGGCAGCGCGTTCGCCTCGGAGCTGATCCGCCGCGAGCTGGAACTGACGCGCGCCGCCGGCAAGCCGGTGGTGGTCTCGATGGGCAACGTGGCCGCTTCCGGCGGCTACTGGATTTCAATGTCGTCCGATGAGGTGATCGCGGAGCCGAACACCATCACCGGTTCGATCGGCGTGTTCGCCATCCTGCCGACCGCCGACAAGGTGATCGACAAGCTGGGCATCCACACCGCCGGCCAGCCGACCACCTGGCTCGGTGATGCCGGCAATCCGCTGCGTCCACTGGACCCGCGCCTGGGGCAACTGATCCAGGGCAGCATCAATCATATTTATGCGGAGTTCACCACCAAGGCCGCCGCTGCGCGCAAGACCACGCCCGCCAAGATCGATGAAGTGGCGCAGGGCCGCGTGTGGACCGGTACGCAGGCCAAGGAGCGCGGGCTGGTGGATCGCTTGGGCAGCTATGGCGATGCGCTGAAGTCGGCCGCCACTCGCGCCAAGCTGGCGCCGGATTATCGCGTGGTGTATGTGGAGCGCGAGATCAGCAAGTTCGATCGTTTCGTCGATATGCTGGGCGGCGGCACTGCCAAGGCGGCCATGCAGTCGATGGTGCAGGAAGTGGCGACGCAGCTGAAGCTGGGCGCCGCCATCACCACCGGCCTGCCGCCAAGCGCGGCCACCGGGATTGCGAATGACATGGGCTGGCTGTCGGAAGTGACGGCGCAGCGCAAGCCGTTCACCGCCATCACCCACTGCCTGTGCGAATCGCCATAACGTGACCCTGTCGTTCCCGCGAAAGCGGGAACCCATGCATTGCATGAATTCCCCCCATACTCAGCAAGCGTTCCATGGGCTCCCGCCTGCGCGGGAGCGACGGGTAATTGGCGGTTGCGACGTTAAATCAGCGGCAGCGTCACTTCGAAGCAGCTGCGCCCATCTTTCATCAGGGCGCAGCGCGCTTCGCCGCCGTGGCGGCGGGCGATCTGGCGCACCAGCGCCAGGCCAAGTCCGGCGCCGGTGTTGTCCAACGTGCCGCGCCGGCGGAAGAAGGGCTCGAACACCCGCTCGAATTCCGGATCCGGCACGCCCGGTCCCTTATCCCACACCCGCAAAGTCGCCACGCCGCCGGCGCACGTGATCTGCACGTTCGCCGGCGGCACGCCGTGGCGGTGCGCATTCTCCAGCAGGTTGCGCAGCAGGCGGCGCAGCAGGCGCGGATCGCCTCGTATCACGGCCGATTCGCCATCCAGATCGGTGTCGTCGTAGCGCGCGCATTCCTCCGCCGCCAGCGCCAGCAGGTCCAGTTCCTCCGTATCCGTGTTTTCCTGCAGCGCGCCCAAACGGCTGGCCAGCAGGATCTCGTCCAGCAGATCGTTCAGTTCCGCGATGTCCTGCTCCAGGCCCGCGCGGCGCTTCGGATCAATGCCCTCGGGGATCAACTCCAGCGCCAGGCGGATGCGCGCCAGCGGCGTGCGCAGTTCGTGCGAGGCGTTGGCCAGCAGCGTCTTGTGCGCACCCACCAGCTGTTCGATCTGGTCGGCCGCGCGGTTGAAGCTTTGCGCCAGGCGCGCCACTTCGTCCTTGCCCTCGACCGGCACGCGCGCGGTCAGGTCGCCGGCGCCCAGCTTTTCCACGCCGTGCTGCAGGCGTTCCAGCCGCTTGGTCAAATGCCGCACCAGCGGGAAGGCCGCCACGCCAAGGCCGATGGCCAGCATCAGCAAGGCGTTGTGCAGCATGGCCTTGGGTCGGGTGAAGCCCAGCGGTTCACTGGACAGCAGGCGGCGGCCGTCCGGCAGGCGGACATAGGATTCCGGCGGCGGACCGGTCACGCCCTGGCGCCGCCAGTGGCGAGCCGGGATCTGCTCCCCGACCACGGCCAGCGGCCGCCAGTCGCGCGTGTACAGCGTCATGTGGGCATTCAGGCCGTCGGCCACGCGGGCCAGCGCGGCCTGTTGCACCTCCGGCGGCGCGTCGATCGGCGCCAGCACGTTCTGCATCACCTGCGCCAGCGTGTTGTTGGAGCGTTCCAGCGGACTGCCGCTGCGGTTCCAGATCATGATCACCGCAAAGACGAACAGCACCAGGATGAACAGCAGCGCCACGTAGAAGCGGAAGTAGAGGCGCGGCAGGCCTATGTTGAAGCGGCCCATCAGTCCTGCACCTTGGCGAACAGGTAGCCGGCGCCGCGCACGGTGATGATGCGGCGCGGCTTTTTCGGATCGTCTTCCACGGCTGCGCGGATGCGCGACATGTGGACGTCGATCGAGCGGTCGAAGGCTTCCAGCGGTTCGCCCTTGAGCAGGTCCATCAGCGCATCGCGCGACAGCACGCGGCCGGCGTGTTTGGCCAGCACCAGCAGCAGGTCGAACTGGTAGGCGGTCAGTTCGCATGGCACGCCGTCGAGGCGGGCGGCGTGGGCGGCCGGATCGATCTCCAGGCGGCCGAAGCGCAGGAATTCATCGGCGGCGCGGGCGCTGCCGGCGCTGCGCGGCGTATCGAGGTGGCGTACGTCGACCCGGCGGCGCAGGATCGCGCGCAGGCGCGCCAGCAGCTCGCGCGGTTCGAAAGGCTTGGGCAGGTAGTCGTCGGCGCCGATCTCCAGGCCGACGATGCGGTCGATGGCGTCGCCGCGCGCGGTCAGCATCAGCACCGGCACGTCGGAACTGGTGCGCAGCTTGCGGCAGACATCCAGGCCGTCCATGTCGGGCAGCATCAGGTCGAGGATTACGGCGTCGATCTCGGCGGCGGCGATGTGGGTCATGGCGGCGGCGCCGGTCGGCGCATGGGTAACGCGAAAGCCCGCCTGGCTCAGATACTCGATGAGCATCTCGGCCAGGCGGGGATCGTCTTCTACCAGCAAAATACGGTCTACAGGATTCATGCGTTCCATTCTATATTACATGCCTCGGAATCGACGTCCATGGCTCAGGTGTTCGGCCAGCTTGCTACGCTGTTCCGGCGTCAGCGTGTCGCCGATGTCGGCCACCAGTTGCAGCAGGCGTTTCGAGGCCTGGTCGGCCAGCACCAGGCCTTGCTGGCGCGACGCTTCCAGCGCGGCGCGGTCGATGACCGGCGCGCCGGCCTGCTGCAGTAGCTGTTTATGCAACTGCTGCAGCTGTTCGTGCAGCGGCTTGAGGTCGGCCATGGCGGCTTTCACCAGCGGGTCGATCTTGGCTTTCTGCGCATCGGTGGCCTGCACTTCGGCATACAGGCGGGCGATATGCGAGTGGCCGCCGTGGTGGCGCTCGACGGCGAAGGCGCCCACGCCCACGGCCAGCGTGGAGCCCAGCAGGAAGGCGGCGATGGTTTGGCGGTTGAAGAACTTCATGATGTGGTCCTCGGTAAGTGGCAGTGAATCCAGTATGCGGAGCTTGCGTTGAGGAGCGATGTCGCGCCGGTAAAGATATGTAAAGCCAGATTAACGCCAGGTGAGCAAAGTCCTTGATTTGTAGCGAGTTTGTATCCGCCGCGCCCAGACCCACAGACATCGCCAAATCTCTATGCTAGAGTCCACGCATTGAGGCCGTGGCGCACTTGCCATGGACACGCACGTCTACAAAAAAAAGGACCACGATGGATGCACCAGCCAAGCCGACTTTGAACGCCAACCCGCCAAAACGCAGCCGCAAATTGCTCGGCAGCGTGATCGCCGTCGCC
The DNA here is from genome assembly GCF_054461335.1 of Duganella paludis. Taxonomy (NCBI): domain Bacteria; kingdom Pseudomonadati; phylum Pseudomonadota; class Betaproteobacteria; order Burkholderiales; family Oxalobacteraceae; genus Duganella; species Duganella paludis. The sequence continues at coordinate 819,467 of NZ_CM136922.1, read as the reverse complement.
GCCATGGCGGGACTGGGCGGCCTGGCCTGGTATCTGACCCATCAACCGCCGGCCACCGGTGGCGCCAACGCGCAAGGCGCTGGCGGCCCCGGTCCCGGCGGTCCTGGCGGGCCGGGAGGCCCGGGCGGTGGCGGACGACGCAACGCGGCCACCACGGTCGGCGTGGCCACGGCCGAGAAACTCGATATTCCGGTGACGCTGGAAGCGCTGGGCACCGTCACCGCCGCAGCCACCACCACGGTGCGCCCGCAGGTGTCGGGCATCCTGCAGAAGGTGCTGTTCAAGGAAGGACAGATGGTCAAGGCCGGCCAGGTGCTGGCGCAGATCGATCCGCGCCAGTTCGAAATGTCGCTGATGCAGGCCAGCGGCACCCGCCAGCGCGATGAGGCGCAGCTGGAAAACGCCAAGCTGACGCTGAACCGCTACCGCACCCTGTTGGGCCAGGACTCGATCGCGCGCCAGGACGTTGACACGCAGGCGGCGCTGGTCAAGCAGCTGGAAGGCACGGTCATGACCGACAAGGCGTCCGAGGGCACGGCCAGGCTCAATCTCGGCTACACAAAAGTGGTGGCGCCGATTTCCGGCCGCGTGGGTCTGCGCGCGGTCGATATCGGCAACCTGGTGGGCTCGGGCGATACCGCCGGCATCGCGACCATCACCCAGCTGTCGCCGATCGACGTCGAGTTCTCGATTCCACAGGATAGCGTGCCGGAAGTGGCGCAGCGCGTGAACGACGGCGCGAGCCTGCCGGCGCTGGCGCTAGACCGCACCCGCGTCAATACGCTCGACAGCGGCAAGTTCTATGCGCTGGACAATCAGATCGATACGCAGACCGGCACCGTCAAGGCCAAGGCGCGCTTCGGCAACGCCAAGGCCACGCTGTTCCCGAGCCAGTTCGTCAACGTGCGGCTGGAGCTGCGCACCATCAAGGATGCGGTGATGGTGCCGGTGACGGCGGTCCGCCACGGTAACAGCGGCGATTTCGTGTATGTGCTCAAGGAAGACAAGACGGTCACCGTGCGCCCGGTCAAGCGCGGCGCCTCGACGGCGGACAAGGTGCAGATCACCGACGGCCTGAAACTGGGCGAGCAGGTGATTACCGAGGGTGCCGACCGCCTGAAGGAAGGCGCGAAAGTGACGCTGCCGGGGCAGGGTGGCCAAGGCCAGGGTCATGGCAAGCGCGATGGCGCGGCCGCAGCCGCAGCCGGATCTGCAGCGGCGTCGGGCGAAGCGCCGGCCGGTGAACACCGCCGCCGCAGCAAGGAAGGCGCGGCCAAGCAATGAGTCCATCCGCACCATTCATCCAGCGCCCGGTAGCGACTTCGCTGCTGATGCTGGCGATCGTCCTGGCGGGCATAGTCGGCTTCAAGTTCCTGCCGTTGTCGGCGCTGCCGCAGGTGGACTTCCCGACCATCCAGGTGCAGACGCTGTACCCGGGCGGCAGCCCGGAAGTGATGGCGCAGACCGTGACCGCGCCGCTGGAGCGCCAGTTCGGCGCGATGGCCGGCCTTTCGCGCATGAGTTCCACCAGCGCCGCCGGCGTCTCCATCGTCACCCTGCAGTTCGGCCTGGGCCAGTCGCTGGACGTGGCCGAGCAGGAAGTGCAGGCCGCCATCAACGCCGGCAACTCGCTGCTGCCGACCGACCTGCCGGCGCCGCCGGTGTACGCCAAGGTCAATCCGGCCGACGCGCCGGTGCTGACGCTGGCGATCACCTCGGACTCGATGCCGCTGACCGAAGTGCAGAACATCGTCAACACGCGCCTGGCGCTGAAGATCAGCCAGGTGTCCGGCGTCGGACTGGTGACGCTGAGCGGCGGCCAGCGGCCGGCCGTGCGCATCCAGGCCGATACCAACGCGCTGGCCTCGTATGGCCTCGGCCTCGACACGCTGCGCACCGCCATCACGGCGGCCAACGCCAACGGCGCCAAGGGCAGCTTCGACGGTCCGACCCGCGCCTACAGCATCAACGCCAACGACCAGCTGGTGACCGCCAAGGATTACAAGGAACTGATCCTGGCCTACAAGAACGGCGCCCCGGTGCGCCTGACCGACGTGGCGCAGGTGGTCGACAGCGCCGAGAACGTGGAGCTGGGCGCCTGGGCCAACACCAGGCAGGCCATCATCCTCAACGTGCAGCGCCAGCCCGGCGCCAACGTCATCGCCACCGTGGACGGCATCAAGGCACGCCTGCCGGAACTGCAGGCCGGCCTGCCGGGCGCCATGCACGTGGACGTGCTGAGCGATCGCACCACCGGCATCCGCGCCTCGGTGGAACACGTGGAGATCGAACTGCTGCTGGCCGTGGTGCTGGTGGTGCTGGTGATCTTCGCCTTCCTGCATAGCCTGCGCGCCACCGTGATCGCCAGCCTTTCGGTGCCGATTTCGCTGATCGGCACCTGCGGCGTGATGTATTTGCTCGGCTATAGCCTGAACAACCTGTCGCTGATGGCGCTGACCATCGCCACCGGCTTCGTGGTCGACGACGCCATCGTCATGATCGAAAACATCGCCCGCTACATCGAGGAGGGCGAAACGCCGATGGCCGCCGCGCTGAAAGGCGCCAAGCAAATCGGCTTCACCATCATCTCGCTGACGGTATCGCTGATCGCGGTGCTGATTCCGCTGCTGTTCATGGGCGACGTTGTGGGCCGCCTGTTCCGCGAATTTGCGATCTCGCTGGCGATCACCATCCTGATTTCCGCCGTGGTGTCGCTGACGCTGGTGCCGATGATGTCGGCGCGCTGGCTGAAGAGCCACGCCGACGAAAAGCAGAGCCGCTTCGCGCAGCGCTTCCAGAAGTTCTTCGACTGGGTGATCGGCCACTACGACACCTCGCTGACCTGGGTCATCAAGCATAGCGGCCTGACGCTGCTGGTGGCGCTAGGCACCTTGCTGCTGACGGTGCTGCTGTACGTGGTGATCCCGAAAGGCCTGTTCCCGACCCAGGACACGGGCCAGTTGCAAGCGCGCCTGGAAACCGGCAAGGCCATTTCCTACGCCAAGATGGCGGAGCTGCAGCAGCAGGCGGCCAAGGTCATCCTGCAAGACCCGGACGTCAACAACCTCAGTTCCGTGGTGGGCGTGGATGCGGCCCACAACACCATGCTGCATACCGGCAGCATGCTGATCAACCTGAAGCACGAGCGCATCGGCAGCCAGCAGGAGACCATCGACCGCCTGCGCAACCGCGTGGCCGAGATTCCGGGCCTGACTCTGTATCTGCAACCGACGCAGGACTTGACCATCGACGCCGAAAGCGGCCCGACCCAGTTCCGCGTGTCGATCGAAGGCGCCGACAACGCCACCGTCAACGAATGGGCGGCCAAGCTGGCCAACCAGATGCGCACCAAGCACGAAGTGCGCAACGTGGTGTCGGACGTGGGCGCCAGCGCCAACGCGGCCTACGTCACCGTCGACCGCGACACGGCCTCGCGCCTGTCGGTCACCGCCGCCTCCATCGACGACGCGCTGTACAGCGCCTTCGGCCAGCGCATCGTCTCGACCATCTTCACCGAGACCAATCAGTACCGCGTGATCCTGGAAGCGCGCCGCGACGACATCACCACCCCGGCCGACCTGGGCAACCTGCAATTGAAGACCGGCTCCGGCAAGCCTACGCCGCTGTCGGCCGTGGCCACTGTGACCGAACGCCAGGCGCCGCTGCAGATCACCCACGTGGCGCAGTATCCGGCCACCACGCTGGGCTTCGACACCGCCGCCGGCGTTTCGCTCGGCACGGCGGTGGACAGCATCCGCGACGCGGCCGCCGAGATCAAGCTGCCGGCTTCCGTGACGCTGACCTTCCTCGGCGCCGCCGGCGCGTATCAGAACTCGCTGTCGAACCAATTGTGGCTGATCCTGGCCGCCGTCATCTGCGTCTACATCGTGCTGGGCGTGCTGTATGAAAGTTATATCCACCCGCTGACCATCCTGTCGACGCTGCCGTCGGCCGGCGTGGGCGCCTTGCTGGCGCTGCTGGTCACGGGGCAGGGACTGGGTGTGATCGGCATCATCGGCATCATCCTGCTGATCGGTATCGTCAAGAAGAACGCCATCATGATGATCGACTTCGCCATCGAGGCCGAGCGCGATGGCGGCAAGTCGCCGCGCGAAGCCATCCACCAGGCCGCGCTGCTGCGCTTCCGGCCGATCCTGATGACCACTTTGGCCGCGCTGTTCGCCGCCGTGCCGCTGATGTTCGGCTGGGGCGAAGGCTCGGAGCTGCGCCGTCCACTGGGCCTGGCCATCTTCGGCGGCTTGATCGTCAGCCAGATGCTGACGCTGTACACCACGCCGGTAATCTACCTGGGCTTCGACAGCCTGGCGCGCCGCTTGCGCGGCAAGCCTGCGCCGGCGGACAAACCCGTTGAAGGCGGTGCGCTGTGAACCTGTCGTCGCCCTTCGTCAAGCGTCCTATCGCCACTGTCCTGCTGACGATAGGCCTGGCGCTGGCCGGCATCGGCGGGTTCTTCGTGCTGCCGGTAGCGCCGCTGCCGCAGGTGGACTTCCCGGTCATCAGCGTCAACGCCACGCTGCCGGGCGCCAGTCCGTCCACCATGGCGACCAGCGTGTCGACGCCGCTGGAGCGCCACCTTGGCACCATCGCCGGCGTCAACGAGATGACTTCGCAGTCGAGCACCAGCAGCTCCAACGTGACGCTGCAGTTCGACTTGAACCGCAACGTCGACGCCGTGGCGCGCGAGGTGCAGGCGGCCATCAACGCCAGCCGCGCCGACCTGCCGTCCACGCTGCGCAGCAACCCGACCTACCGCAAGGCCAATACCTCCGGCGCGCCGATCATCATCCTGGCGCTGACCTCCAAAACCCGCACGCCGGGCCAGATCTACGATTCGGTATCGAACATCGTGCTGCAACGCCTGTCGCAGGTGACCGGCGTCGGCGACGTGGAGCTGGGCGGCAGTTCGCTGCCGGCCGTGCGCGTGGAACTCAATCCCTATGCGCTGAACCAGCAGGGCCTGGCGATGGAGGACGTGCGCGCCGCCATCCAGGCCGCCAACGCCAACCGGCCGCGCGGCGCGATCCAGGGTGACGGCCGCCGCCTGCAGATTTATACCGAATCGGCCAATGCCAGCGGCGGCCGCAGCGCCGCCGATTATCGCCGCCTGATCGTCGGCTTCCGCAACGGCACGCCGATTCGCCTGCAGGACGTGGCGGAAGTGGTGGACGGCGTGGAAGACCAGAACAACCTCGGCCTGTTCAACGGCCAGCCGGCCATCATCGTGCTGCTGCGCTCCCAGGCCGGCGCCAACGTGATCGAAACCGTGGACAGCGTGCGTGCGCAGCTGCCCACTTTGCAGGCGCAGCTGCCGCCGGACGTGACCATCCAGGTGGCCAGCGACAGCACCAATTCGATCCGCTCCTCGCTGCACGAAATCGAAGTCACGCTGATCATCTCCATCCTGCTGGTGGTGCTGGTGGTGAGCGTCTTCCTGCGCAATGTGCGGGCCACCATCGTGCCGGCGGTGGCCACCGTGGTGTCGCTGCTGGGCACCTTCGGCGTGATGTATCTGCTGGGCTTCAGCCTGAACAACCTGTCGCTGATGGCGCTGACCGTGGCCACCGGCTTCGTGGTCGACGACGCCATCGTGGTGCTGGAAAATACCACTCGTCACATCGAGGCCGGCATGGACCGCTTCGAGGCGGCGCTGCTGGGCGCGCGCGAGGTGGGCTTCACCGTGCTGTCGATCAGCCTTTCGCTGATCGCCGTGTTCATTCCGTTGCTGTTCATGGGCGGCCAGTTCGGCGCGCTGTTCAAGGAATTTGCCATCACGCTGTCGGCGGCTGTGATGATTTCGCTGGTGATCTCGTTGACCACCACGCCGATGATGTGCGCGTGGCTGCTGTCGCCGAATTCGCACAGCGCCAAGCCGCCGGGCCGCATCGCGCGCTTCTTCGAACGCGGCTTCGACATCGTCCTGAAAGGCTATGAGCATAGCCTGGACTGGGCGCTGGGCAGCGTGTGGCTGGTGATGCTGAGCCTATTGTTCGTGATCGGCCTGAATGTCTACCTGTTCGCGGCCATTCCCAAGGGCGGCTTCCCGCAGCAGGACACGGGCCAGATCAACGGCGGCATCCGAGCCGACCAGAGCATCTCGTTCCAGGCGATGCAGGGCAAGTTGCGCCAACTGGTCAACATCATCAAGGAAGATCCGGATGTGGCGACGGTGGTGGGCTTCACCGGCGGCCGGCGCGCCGGCGGCGGTTTCATGTTCATCAACCTGAAGCCGGCCAGCCAGCGTTCGGTGGCGGGGCAGGCGGTGATTGCGCGCCTGCGGCCCAAGCTGGCCAAGGTCACTGGCGTGAGCCTGTTCCTCAGCCCCGTGCAGGATTTGCGTTCGGGCGGCCGTTCGGCCAATGCCAATTACCAGTACACGCTAAAAAGCGATAACCAGGCCGACCTGAAAAAATGGGCGACCCGGCTGGCCGAGGCGATGAAGGGCCAGAAGTCGCTGATCGACGTCGATTCCGACCAGGCCGAGAATGGCGTCGAGACCTTCGTCACCATCGACAAGCAGAGCGCGGCGCGCCTGGGCGTCTCCGCCAGGGATGTCGACAATGCGCTGTACAACAGCTTTGGCCAGCGCCAGGTGGCGACCATCTACGATGAGCTGAACCAGTACAAGGTCATCATGGAAGTGCCGCGCGGGTTCGCCAAGAGCCCGAATGCACTGAACGATGTGTATGTGCCGTCGAAGGGCTTGCCGTCGCCGTCCGCCACCAATCCGAGCGGAGCGCCGACGGCGACGACCACTACGACCACTACGACCACGACGACGACCACCGGCAGCACGGCCAGCACCGGCACGACAGGCAGCACCGCCGCCAACGTCGCCGCGCCGGCGGTCAAGGATGCCTCGTCCGGATCGGCGCTAAGCACCGCCGCCACCACCATGGTGCCGCTGTCGACGCTGGCGACGTTCGCCGAAAGCTCGGCCGCCACCTCGATCAACCACCAGGACGGCGAACTGGCCACCACCATTGCCTTCAACCTGGCCGAAGGCGCCAGCCTGTCCGACGCGGCGGAGCAGATCAAGGCGGCCGAAGCGGAAATCGCCATGCCGAACAATGTGCGCGGCAGTTTCGCCGGCGCCGCCAAGGCCGCGCAGGACAGCAACAAGTCGCTGCCGCTGCTGATCCTGGCGGCCATCGTGGTGATCTACATCGTGCTGGGCATCCTGTACGAAAGCCTGGTCCACCCGGTGACGGTGCTGACCACGCTGCCGTCGGCCGGCGTCGGCGCGGTGCTGGCGCTGCTGGTGTTCAAGATGGAATTCTCGACGATAGCTTTGATCGGCATCTTCCTGCTGATCGGTATCGTCAAGAAGAACGCCATCCTGATCATCGACTTCGCGCTGGAGGCCGAGCGTTCGCGCGGACTGTCGCCGCGCGAGGCCGTGCGCGAGGCTTGCATGCTGCGCTTCCGCCCGATCCTGATGACCACCCTGGCCGCCGCGCTGGGCGCGCTGCCGCTGGCGATCGGTTTCGGCGAAGGCTCGGAACTGCGCCAGCCGCTGGGCGTCGCCATCATCGGCGGCTTGATCGCCAGCCAGTGCCTGACACTTTTGACCACGCCCGTGGTCTACATCCTGATGGACAAGCTGCGCCGCCGCAGCCCCTCCGAACAACAATTCAGCCGTATCCAAGGCGGCGAGTCGCCGATTACACCATGAACCCACACGTAACAACGCCCCGTTATCCACTGATCGCACTGGCCGTGGCGTCCGCGCTGCTGACCGCGTGCTCGGTCACCCCGACCTACAACACGCCCGCCACGCCGCAGCCGGTCGCTTACAAGGAAACGCCGAGCGACGCCGACAAGGCGGCCGCCGGCTGGACCGCCGCCGCGCCGGCGGACACGCTGGAACGCGGCCCGTGGTGGCAGCTGTTCTCCGACCCGATCTTGAACGATCTGGCCGACACGGTGGAGGTGAACAACCAGAACGTGGCATCCGCCGTGGCCGCGTATGCGCAGGCGAGGGCGCTGGTGGCCGAGCAGCGCGCCGCGCTGTTCCCCAGCGTGGACCTGAACGGCAGCGCCACCCGCTCCGGCGGTGGCGGCAACACGCCGACGGCCAGCCAGTACCGCGCCAACATCGGCGCCAGCTGGGAGCCGGACCTGTGGGGCCGGCTGCGCGCCGGCGCCGGCAGCGCCAACGCCAACCTGCAAGCCAGTGCCGCCGAACTGGCCGCCGCGCGCTTGTCGGCGCAGGGCGAGCTGGCCACCAACTACTTCTCGCTGCGCCAGACCGACGCCGAAAAAGCGCTGCTCGACGCCACTGTGGAAGGCTACCAGCGCGTGCTGCAGATTACCCAGAACCGCTTCGACGCCGGCATCGCCGCCAAGTCCGACCTGCTGCAGGCGCAAACCCAGCTGGCCAACGCCCGCATCGACCAGATCTCGCTGGTGCGCCAGCGCGCCACGCTGGAACACGCCATCGCGGTCCTGCTGGGCAAGGCGGCCGGCGAGTTCACGCTGGCGCCGGCCGCCTGGAGCATCGTGGTGCCGGACGTGCCGACCGGCGTGCCGTCCACGCTGCTGCAGCGCCGGCCCGACATCGCCGCCGCCGAGCGCCGCGTGGCCGCCGCCAATGAGCAGATCGGCATCGCCCGCAGCGCCTATTTTCCGAGCCTGAACCTGAGCGGCTCCTTCGGCTACGGCGCCGCCTCCACCGGCGGCTTGTTCAACGCCTCCAACAATCTGTGGTCGCTCGGCCTGTCGGCGGCGCAGACGCTGTTCGACGCCGGCGCCACCAAGGCCCGCGTCAGCGGCGCCGAGGCCGGGCGCGACCAGGCCATCGCCGCCTACCGCCAGACCGTGCTGACCGCATTTGCCGACGTCGAGAACCAGCTGGCCGCCACCCGCACGCTGGCGCAACAGCAGGATCTGCGCCGCGCCGCCTCCGAGGCGGCCGACCAGGTCGAGGTGCAGATGCTTAACCGCTACCGCGCCGGCCAGGTCAGCTACAGCGAGGTGGTGACGGCGCAGCAGACCGCGCTGAGCGCGCGCCGTTCGCTGGTGCAGGCGCAGGTCGATCGCCAGACCACGGCGATTGCGCTGATCCAGTCGCTGGGCGGCGGCTGGCATGCGGACGCGCGCTAGGCCCATGCTTGGTTTTTGTTGCGGTCCTTTGTATAATCGGCTGGCAAGATGTAGATAAAGCCCACTTCTTCCAGCCTAGAGCGCTGGTGGCCACGCCCAGATGAGTAAACGTAGCGCCGTTGCCGTACCAGTAGCCGAGGCAACGATTCCTGTTGTCGGCATCGGTGCGTCCGCCGGCGGCCTCGATCCGATCTGCGAATTCCTCTCGGCCGTGCCGCCGGCCAGTGGCTTCGCCTATGTGGTGGTGCAGCACCTTGGGCCGCTGAACTCCGGCGTGCTGCCCGAGTTGCTGAGCCGTGTCACGCCGATGCCGGTGTGCGAGGTGGAGGACGGCATGCCGGTCGAGGCCGGGCATGTGTACGTGATCCCGCCCAACCGCGATCTGGGCCTGCGCGACCGCCGTTTTGCCGTGCTGCCGCGTGGGGACGTGCACGGCGGCCACTTGCCGATCGATACCTTCTTCCGCGCCCTGGCCGGCGATTGCCGCGAGCAGGCGGTCGGCGTCGTGCTGTCGGGGATGGGCGAGGACGGCAGCGAAGGCCTGCGCGCGATCCGCGAGAACGACGGCCTGACCCTGGTCCAGCTGCCGGAGTCGGCCAAGTTCGATCCCATGCCCAGCGCCGCCATCGCCGCCGGCGTGGTCGACGTGGTGGCGCTGCCGGGCGAGATGGCGGCCCGCCTGGCCGACTGGCGCGATGGCCGCGACGGGCCGCTGCAGGCGGCGCTCCAGCACAACGAACTGCAGCAGTTGTACGCGCTGCTGTTGCAGCAGACCGGCGCCAACTTCACCGACTACAAGCTGAGTACCGTGTTGCGCCGCATCGACCGCCGCATGAAGCTGCGCCAGCGGGCCACGCTGTCCGCGTATGTCGCCTACCTGCGCGAGAATCCGGCCGAGATCGACCTGCTGTTCAAGGAACTGTTGATCGGCGTGACCAACTTTTTCCGCGACCCCAAGGTGTGGGACTACCTGATGGCGAGCGCGCTGCCACCGCTGCTGGCCGCGCATCCGCAGGGCGCCAACTTCAAGGCCTGGGTGCCGGCCTGCTCCACCGGCGAGGAAGCCTATTCGCTGGTGATTGCCTTTAATGAGGCGCTGGCACAGTTGCGCCCCGACGCGCAGTATACGCTGCAGGTGTTCGCCACCGACCTGGACGAAGACGCCATCACCCGCGCGCGCCAGGGCCTGTTCAGCGATGCCATCGCGGAGCATGTCTCGCCCGAGCGGCTGAAGCGCTACTTCCTGCCGGCCGAGAATGGCGGCTACCGCATCCGCAAAGACGTGCGCAACACCATCATCTTCGCGCGCCAGAACGTGATTTCCGATCCGCCGTTCACCAAGCTCGATATCCTGTGCTGCCGCAATCTGCTGATCTACTTCACGGCCAAGCTGCAGGAACAACTGATCCCGCTGTTCCATTACGCGCTCAAGACCGGCGGCCTGCTGATGCTGGGCAGCGCCGACACGCCGGGTAATTTCCACGAACTGTTCGCGCCGATGCAGGGGGCGGGGCGCATCTACCGGCGCCTGGACGCCAGCATCCACCGGGTAGCCAATTATTTTCCGACGCGCGTCAGCAGCGTGTCGCTTCCACCAGCCAGCGAGCCGAATCTGCCAACCATGAACGGAAATCTCCAACACCAGGTCGAGCAGCAGCTGCTGCGCAAGCACACGCCGGCGGCCGTGCTGCTCAATGTCCACGGCGACATCCTGTACATCCACGGCCGCACCGGCGCCTACCTGGAGCCGGCCGCCGGCAAGGCCAACTGGAACATCCACGCCATGGCGCGCGAAGGCCTGCGCCACGAGCTGGCCGAGTTGCTCAAGCGCGCGGCGCTGGAGGAGGGCATGCTGGCCGTGCGCGGCCTGATCCAGCGCGACGCCGACGGCAAGCCGTCGCAGGCGCTGGACCTGACCGCCGAGGCGATGCCGGCCGACGGCCCGCTGTCGGGTAGCGTGCTGGTGACTTTCGCCATGGCGCCGCTGCCGCGCGAGAAGTCGCGCGCGCGCTCGAGCAATCCCCATGTGCTGGAGCTGGAGCAGCAACTGGCCCAGGCGCGCCTGGAGATCCAGACCGTGCGCGACGAAATGCAGGCCTCGCGCGAGGAACTCAAGTCGGCCAACGAGGAACTGCAGTCGACCAATGAAGAGCTGCAGTCTACCAACGAGGAGCTGACCACCTCCAAGGAAGAGATGCAATCGCTGAACGAGGAACTGTACACCGTCAACGCCGAGCTGCAGTCCAAGGTGGACGACCTGTCGCTGGTCAACGGCGACATGAAGAATCTGCTCAACAGCACCGACGTCGCCACCATCTTCCTCGACGGCGAGCTGCGCGTGCGCCGCTTCACCGACAAGGCAAAGCAGATCTACAAGCTGATCCCGTCGGACGTCAACCGCCAGTTGAGCGATATCACCAGCGACCTTGATTATCCGGACCTGGAGCAAGACGCACACGAGGTGCTGCGGACGCTGGTGTTCTGCGAACGTGAGATCCCGACCCGCAACGGCGGCTGGTTCACGGTGCGCATCATGCCCTACCGGACGGTGGAAAACGTGATCGACGGCGTTGTGGTCACCTTCATCAATATCACGAACGCCAAGGCGCTCGAAGCGCAGCTGCGCTCCATGCAGAAAGGGGCGCAGTAACATGGTGCGCGGGCCGCGCCCGGAGCTGGACGCGGACGCCCTGCGCGCCGCCGCCGAGCACACCGTCTCCGTGCTGGGCGTGAACGGCGTGCCGCCGCCGGACGCCGATAGCGACGTGCTGCGCCAGTGGCACGAGCTGCAGGTGAGCCAGATCGAACTGGATCTGCAAAACCAGGCGCTGACCGAGCTGCAGGAGGAGCGCGACCACGCCGAAGCGGTGCGCGACCGCTACGCCGAGCTATATGACCTGGCGCCGTCCGGCTACCTGTCGCTGGACGCCGCCGGCCGGATCCTGCGCGCCAACCATGCCGCCGCCGAGTTGCTGGGCGTTTCGCGCAACGATTTGCCGGGGCGCCGTTTCGAACACTTCGTGGCGCCGCAGGCGCAGGCCGGGCTGCGCAGCTTCCTGGCGCGGTTGTTCGGCAACGGCGTGCGCGCCGTGGTGGAGCTGCCGTTGTTCGACCCGGCCGCCGGCGAGGACGACGCGGCGCTACGCCAGGTCCACCTCGAAGCCAATCTGGATCAGGTGCACCGCAAGTGCCGGGTGATCCTGACCGACATGGGCACGCCGGACGTGCGCGAGGCGGCGCGGCGGCGCGCCTTCGAGGTGCTGGACAATATCAACGAGGGCGTGCTGGTGTGCGACGCCGACCAGCGCATCGTCACCGTCAACCCAGCCTTTACCCGGCTGACCGGCTACGCGGTGGAGGAAGCGCTGGGCCGCAATCCGCGCTTCCTCGGCCGCCACGAGGCGCACCCGGTCGGCTACCATGCCGAGGCCATGCGCTGCCTGCGCAGCTATGGCCGATGGGAGGGCATGGTGCACAACCGCCGGCGCGACGGCACACCCTACGTGGCGTCGATGTCGTTATCGGTGATGCGCAACACCGACGGCGCGATTACCCATTACATCGGCGTGTTCTCGGACATTACCGCACGCTTGCGGGCCGAGTCGGACCTGTTGGCGTTGTCGCGCGAGCTGGACGCGCGCGTGGTGGCGCGCACCGCCGAGCTGACCGAGGCCAACCGCCTGCTGCTGCAGGAGGTGGCCGAGCGGCGGCGCGCCGAGGCGCAACTGCACGCCTCGCGCGAACAGCTGCGCAAGCTGGCCGAGCACCTGGAGACGGTCAAGGAGGATGAGCGCCAGCGCATCGCGCGCGACATCCACGACGAGCTGGGGCAGAACCTGCTGGCGCTGCGCATCGACGTCGGCATGTTGCACGAGCGTACCGGCACGCGCCACGCGCGCCTGCACCAGCGCACGGAACTGGCACTGGAGAACCTCGACGCCACCATCCGCAGCGTGCGCGGCATCATGAACGAACTGCGGCCGGCGGTGCTGGACCTGGGCCTGCCGGCGGCACTGGAGTGGCAGGCGGCCGAGTTCCGCAAGCGCAGCGGCCTGGCCTGCACGCTGGCGCTGGCCGACGAGGCGGCGCTGGCCGGGGTCTCGCCGCAGCTGGACACGGTGCTGTTCCGCGCCGTGCAGGAGGCGCTCAGCAATGTGCGCCGCCACGCCAACGCGCGCCACGTCGACATCGTGCTGGCGGTGCGCGAGAGCCGGCTGTCGCTGAGCGTGACCGACGACGGCGTCGGCATGGCGCCGGCGCAGCGCGAAAAACCGGATTCCTTTGGTCTGATCGGCATGGCGCAGCGGGTGGCGGCACTGGGCGGGCAACTCGATATCACCAGCCCCGAGGCCGGCGGCTGTAGGCTGACGCTGAGCTTCGATCTATAATATCGGCGCCGAATTCAACCTGGGGCCATATCTTGTTAAAAAAATTAGTCATTCCAGCCGCGCTGCTGTGCGTCACGAGCGCATACGCCGACGAAGGCCAATGGCAGCCGTACCAGCTGCCGCAATTGAAATCCGAACTGAAACGCGTCGGCATCGCCATCCCGGCGGAGAAGCTGGCCGACCTGTCGAAACACCCGATGAGCGCCATCGTTTCGCTGGGCGGCTGCTCGGCGTCGTTCGTGTCGGACGCCGGCCTGGTGGTCACCAATCACCACTGCGCGTATGGCGCCATCCAGCGCAACTCGACCCCGGAACACAATTACATCGCCAACGGCTTCCTGGCCAAGACCCGCGCGCAGGAACTGCCGGGCGGCCCGAACACGCTGGTGTACGTGACCGACAAGGTGGAAAACGTCACCGCCCGCGTGCTGAAGGATATCGCGCCGTCGATGAGCGGCAAGCAGCGCAGCGAAGCGGTGGAAAAATCGATCAAGGCGCTGATTGCCGAATGCGAGAGCGACAAGTTCTATCGCTGCTCGGTGCCGGCCTTCCATCGCGGCCTTGAGTACTACCGCATCCGCCAGATGATGATCCGCGACGTGCGCCTGGTGTACGCGCCGGCCAATTCGCTGGGCGACTTCGGCGGCGACATCGACAACTACGAATGGCCGCGCCACGTGGGCGACTACTCCTTCCTGCGCGCCTACGTCGGCAAGGATGGCCGCCCGGCCGAGCCGTCGCCGGACAACGTGCCGTACAAGTCCAAGGACTTCTTGGTGGTGTCGGCCGAAGGCCTGAAGAACGGCGATCCGGTGCTGCTGGCCGGCTATCCGGGCCGCACCAGCCGCTACAAGCTGCCGTCGGAAATCCGCTACGCGCGCGACGCCGCCTATCCGGCCAAGGCGTCGGAGATCCAGTCCGACCTGGACGTGATCGCAGCAAGCACCAAGGACAGCGAAGCGGCCGCCGTGCGTTACGCCAGCGTGGTCAAGAGCCTCAACAACGTGATGAAGAAAACCCGTGGCCTGATGGACGGCTTCGCGCGCAAGGACATCGCCGCCATCAAGGACGTGCAGGACGCCGAGTTCCGCGCCTGGTACGGCAAGCAGGCCGGCGTGTCGAAGACGCTGCTGGCCGAGCTGGACGCCGTGATCGCCGCCGACATCGCGCTGAGCGACGAGGAATTCGGCTACAGCGTCGCCACCACCGGCGACCTGCTGAAGTCCGGCGCCACCTTGTACCGCTTGGCGCAGGAAAGCGCCAAGCCGGACGCCGAACGTGAAAGCGGCTACCAGCAGCGCGACCTGGCCTTCATCAAGGCACGCCTGAACCGCCTGGAACAGTCGTATGTGGCCGGCGTGGACCAGGCCCGCTTCGTGGCGGCCCTGCAGCGCTACGCCAAGCTGCCGAAGTCCATGCACGTGGCGGAGCTGGACGCGCTGCTGCCGGCGGCGGACGCCGTGCCTGCGCTGTACGCGCAGTCGCAACTGGGCGACACCGCGCAACGCCTGGCGTGGGTCGGCAAGGACGCCGACGCTGTGCGCGCCTCGAACGACGCCTTCCTCAAGCTGGCGGTGAAGATCGACGGCGTGGCGCAGTCGCTCAAGGAACGCCGCAAGGAATTGGACGGCAACCTGGAACGTGTGATCCCGCAATACATGGCGGCCGTGATCGCGTACAAGAAGTCGCAGGGCAAGCCGGTCTATCCGGATGCGAATTCGACGCTGCGCGTGACCTATGGCACCGTGTCGCCGTACTCGCCGAAGGACGGCATCACCAAGGGCCCGTTCACCACCATCGAAGGCATCGTTGAGAAGAACACCGGCAAGGAGCCGTTCAACGCGCCGGCCAATCTGCTGGAAGCCATCAAGGCCAAGCGCTACGGTCAGTTCAAGGATACTATCCTGGGCACGGTGCCGGTCGACTTCCTGACCAGCGCCGACACCACCGGCGGCAATTCCGGTTCGGCGGTGATGAACAAGCGCGGTGAGCTGATCGGCCTGAATTTCGATTCGACCTACGAGTCCATCACCAAGGACTGGTACTTCGACCGCGACATCACCCGCGCCATCCATCTGGATATCCGGTATATGCTGTGGGTGATGGCGGAAGTCGACCATGCCGACAACCTGCTCAAAGAAATGACCATCAAGTACCCTAAAAAATGAACACGCTGCCGCTCCTGTTAAGTTATGCGAATATGCCTTTGCACCTGGCAGTATTTGCCACGACTCCGCTGGAGCTGCTGTCGTTCATGCTGTCGGTGGCGACGGTGTGGTTCAACATCCGCCAGAGCCATTGGGGCTGGCTGTTTGCGATCATCTCGTCGGCCACCTATGGTCTGGTATTTTTCGGTTCGCGCCTGTACGGCGACATGGGCCTGCAACTGGTGTTCATCGCCGTCTCGATCTTCGGCTGGTATCAATGGCTGAAGGGCGACGACAGCCATGAGCGACTGCCGGTCACTTCGCTGACGGCGCGCGGCCGCTGGACCGCCGCCGCCGCGTGGCTGGGCGGCTTCGTGGTGCTGGCCTGGTTCCTCAAGACCTATACCGATACCGACGTGCCGCACTCGGACGGCTTCTTGACGGCCGGTTCGCTGGTCGGCCAGCTGCTGCTGTCGCGTAAAAAGATCGAGAACTGGCACGTCTGGATCATCGTCGACGTGCTGTATGTGGGCCTGTACCTGCACAAGAACCTGATCCTGACCGCGATCCTGTACGGCGTCTTCGTCGGCATGGCGGCGGTCGGCCTGCGCGCATGGAGCGGCGACACCGGCACCGGCGGCCGCCGCCTGGCGCTGGAATGAAACGGGTCGCGATACTCGGCACGGCGTCTTCCGGCAAGACCACGCTGGCCGCCGCGCTGGCGCAGCGCTACGGCACCTTGTGGGTGCCGGAATACCTGAGGGAGTTCGTGGACGCCGCCGGCCGCGTGCCGGTGGCGGCGGACCAGATCCACATCGCCCGCACGCAGCGCGCGCACGAGGAGGTGGCCGCGCCGCGCGCGCACGGCTTCCTGTTCTGCGACACCACGCCGTTGATGACGGCGGTCTACAGCCGCCATTATTTCGGCGGCATAGACGATCAACTGGCCGTCCTGGCCGATGCGCATGCAAGCGATTACGACGTCACGCTGGTGACGGCATCCGACATCCCGTGGGTGGCGGACGGCCTGCAACGTGAAGATGAAGAAGTGAGCATCACCATCAACCGCATGCTGCTGGAAGAACTGGCGGCACGCGGCATTCCCTACCTGCCGGTGAGCGGCAGCGTCGAACAGCGCGTCGCCACGGTGGCGAGCGCGCTGGCCCAACTTTAAAGGTCGAACTGCGCCGACACGCGGAAGGTACGCGAGGCGCCCGGCATCAGATAGCCGCCCAGGTCCGGCGTGACATCGCGCCAGTAGAACTTGTCGAAGGCGTTGTCGATGCCGGCGCGGAAGGTCGTGCCGACGTTGCCGATGCGGGTGGCGTAGGACGCGCTCAGGTTGGTCACGTGGTACTTCGGCACGAACACGGTGTTGGCCGCGTCGAAGGCTTTCTTGCCGGAGTAGAGCCAGTTGGCGCCGACCTTCAGGCCCGTCACTTGCGGCACCGCGTAGTCCGCATACACCGAAGACTTGAACGCGGCGACGTCGGTCACGCGCTTGCCGTCCAGCTCCGCCGAACCGGTGCCGCTTTGCTGCGTGTTGAGCGCGGTGGCCGAGAAGCCCACCGTCAGCTCGCGCGTGGCGCGGCCGTTCAACGACAGTTCGAGGCCACGGTTCTGCGCCTCGCCGTTGCGCACGTAGTATTTGTCGGCGTCCGTGTATTCCAGGCCTTTGCGGATCTGGAACAGGGCCACGGTGGCGCTCAGGTCCTGGCGCAGGTCGGCTTTGATGCCCACTTCCACCTGCTTCGATTTACTTGGCGCCAGCGCGCGGTGCCTGTTCTTGGTGCCCAGCGGCGCCACGCCGCCATGTTCCAGGCCCTGCGCGTAGGAGGCGTACATGGCGACGTTGGGACGCACGTTGTACACCAGTGCCACGTTCGGCAGCCAGAAGCCGATATCGGTGTGGGCGTACGGCGGCGGCACAAGCTCGTCTTCGTCCGGCTCCACATATTCGTCGCGCTTGACCTGGACGTAGCGCGCGCCCGCGTGCAGCTTGAGCTGCGCGTTCAGGCTGACGATGTCCTGCGCGAACACGGCGCGCTCGTTGTCGCGGCGGCGCTCGGCCACCGGACCGCTGTCGCCCTCGGCCGGTGGCACCACCACCGGATGGTAGATATTGCTGGTGCCGGAATAGTCGTACAGGTAGTCGCCCCATTTTTCGCTGTTCTTGAAGAACGACGCGCCGACGGTGAGTTCGTGCTCGATGGCGCCCGAGGCGAAGCGGCCTTGCAGCAGCGCCTGCGCCGTCAGCGGCGATTTCTTCTCGCCCTTGCTGATGTAGTTGTAGACGTCGTAGTCGCCATTGCCGCAGTAGCCCGGATACAGGTCCTGCGCGCTGCAGCCGTAAGGGAAGGCGGTGTAATCGTCGCGCTTGAAGTGGTGCTGGTTGGCGCTGAGGGTGGCGTTCCATTCGGGCGAGAACTGGTATTCGAAGCGCACGCCGATATTGCTGCTAGTGGTTTCAACGGGACGGGTCCACGGCTGGTCGTTGAGCAGCACGTCGGCATCGACCACCGGCAGGGTGAGGTTGTTGAGCAGCTGGTAGCCCGGCGCGGTGATCTGCGATTTGCGTTGGTAGTCGGCGTCGATCTGCAGCAGCGCCTGTGGCGAGATGCGCCAGTCGAAGGCGCCGGAGACGAACTTGCGGTTGCCGTCCGCGCCCTTGATGTAGGAGCGCAGGCGCTCGCCGGCGGCGTTGATGCGGTAGCCGAAATCGCTGTTCTCGAAGCGGCCGCCCAGGTCGAGCGCGCCGTACAGCGTGCCGCGTTCACGCGTTTCCAGCACCACGGTGCGCAGCGGCGTGTCGGTCGGGCGCTTGGTGACGAAGTTGATCATGCCGCCCGGCGCGCTGACGCCGGCCTGCAGGCCGGACAGGCCTTTGAGCACTTCCAGGCGTTCCTTGTTCTCCAGCGGGATCTGGGTGTCGCCGGCGATGGCGGTGCCGTCCTTGCGGTAGCTGGACGCGTTGTCCAGTTTGAAGCCGCGGATCGAAAACTGCTCGGCGTAGCCGACCGCGTTGTAGGCGTCGCTCAGGCTGGCGTCGAATTTGGCGGCGTCGGTGGTGGAGCGGATCTGCAGGTCGAGCATCTGCTGAGCCGTGATCACGCTGACCGAGGCCGGGGTCTCCAGCAGCGGCGCATTGGAAAAGCCGGCCACGGCGGCCGAGGCGGCGCGGGTCTTGGTGGCGGTGACGACGACTTCCTGCATCGTCTGGTCGACCTCTTCGGCGGCGGCGGAAGTCATCTGTAACACCGCCAACGCGATGGCGGTCACTGCAAGGTTTGGTGTGGACATATCTGCTCTCTACTTGTTCGGCTGGGAGCCGCGAAGAGAGCCATCAAAGGAGGGGAGAACCACATTTGCGCTTTCCTTCGCTGGCATTATCCAGATCAGGTACGAAGGGTATCTCTCACCCGGAAACGACGTTCCAGGACCCCTAGCGAGGCGCCAGTGTAGCACAGTCGGAGGCGTGCGCCGCGTTTTGCGCGCTCTGGCTACACTGCGGACTTGCGCCGCCGGCGCCGATGAAAGGGTGTGAATGAAGCAGTCGTATCAAGAGGGGAGCTGGTTTGCCGTGCCTTTGCTGGACGGTGGCTACGGATGGGGTCTGGTGGCGCGGCTGTCGCCCGGCAGCAAAATCATGCTCGCGTACCTGTTCGGTCCCAAGCTGGCGCGCTTGCCGTCGGTGGAGGAGTTGAACACCCTGCGTCCGCAGGACGCCGTCAAGGTGCTGCGCTGCGGCGACATGGCGCTGGCCAGCGGCCACTGGCGCGTGTTGGGCGATATCGAGCACTGGGATCCGGCCATGTGGCCGGTGCCGCAATTCCTGCGCCGCGCCGACGCCCTCAAGCGCGCCTGGCGCGTGACCTACGCCGATGCCGATCCGAGCCGCTCGGAGCGCGAGGAATCCGTGCCCTACGAAACCCAGGGCCTGGAGACCGATTCGCTGTACGGCTACGGCTCGACGGAGCTATTGCTGACCAAGCTGCTGGAAGCGCCGGAACATCCCATCAATCGCAACTGACGTTCCACGCCGCGTATTCCCCGCGATGCTTGCGCACGGCGACGCGCACATGCGTGTCGCGGTCGCTCTCGAAGACCATGCCCACCATCGCCGGCGCGCCATTGGCCGGCGGCGCCGGTTCGATGGCGTTCAGGCGGAAGGTGAGGGCGCGTTGGCGCGCGCAGCCGGAATTGCCGGCGAAGAGCAGGCGTGCGCGCAGCAGCAGGTCGCGGTGCTGGCGCAGCAGCGCGGTGGCGTCCGCGTTGCTCACGGCCGGGTCCATGCGCACCGTGTACTGGGCGGCGGTGCAGATGACTTTGGGCGTGGCCAGCCAGACGTACCACTCCGGTGCTGCGGTAGATGGCACCCAGCGCTGGCCCTTGGGCGCCTTGGCGTCGTAGATGTAGCTGGTGCGGACCTGGCGGCATAGTTCCGGCGAGTGGTGGCGCGGCGAGGAGTCCACGCGCGCAATCACATGCCAGGCTTCGCCGCGACGGCGCGAGATGTCGAACATGGGCGCGAACAGCGACGGCCCGCCGCTGACGCGCGCCGGCACGTGCTCGCGGTAGTAGTCGTCGAAGGAGCTGCGTTCCTCGGCGCTCGGCTCGCGCATCTGCACGACGGCCGGCGCGGCTGGGCGGGCGGCGATGGCCGCGCCTGCAGCGGTGGCGCCCGCGATCGCCGCAGCGGCGATGCCAGCGCCGGACATGCCGCGCAGGGCGGCGCCAAACGTGGCGCAACCTAACGCACGCCGCATCACAACGCCTTCATCATGATCACGATCTGCAAGCCGCCGCCTTCGCGGTTGCGCACCTGCAGTTCGGCGCCGTGGCGGCTCAGCACACGGTCGACGATGGCCAGTCCGAGGCCGGCGCCGTTGGCCTGGCCGCGCGCGGTGTCGAGCCGCGTGAAGGGCTTGAGCAGCTGCTCGATCTGGTCCGCCGGCACGCCGTTGCCGTGGTCCTGCACCTCGATCACCACCCGCTTGACCGCGTGCACCACCTTGACGCTGCACTTGATGTCGATCTCGGTGACGTCGCTGTCCGGCGTCTTGCCGTAGCGGCGCGCATTCTCGATCAGGTTGTTGATGACGCGCTTGATGTCGGTGGCGTTGCCCATCGCATGCGCGCCGGGCTCGATGTCGGTGTCGATGCGCACATCGGGCAGGCGCGAGGCCTCGTGCGCGGTGTCGCCCAGCAGCTCGCTGATGTCGACGTTGATGAAGCTCGACGCCTCGGTTGGTTTGGCGTAGTCGAGGAACTGGCCGATGATGTCGTCCATCTGGCCGATGTCGGACTGCATGCCCTCGCGCGCCTCGGTCGACAGGTTGGCCATCTCCAGCTCCAGCTGCATGCGCGCCAGCGGCGTGCGCAGGTCGTGCGAAATGCCGGCCAGGATCACAGCGCGGTCCGACTCCACCTGCTGTAGTTCATCGACCATCTGGTTGAAGCTGCGATTCGCCTCCATGATTTCAAGCGGCCCTTTTTCCGGCAGCGGCGCCGGGCGCTTGCCCTGTGCGAAGTCGCGCGTGGCCTGCGTCAGCCGGCGCAGCGGCAGGTTGATCAGGCTGGAGATGAAGGCCGCGCCCACCAGCGACACCACCGACACCACGCTGGCCCAGCCCAGCCACTGGATGCCGGTCAGGCCGCGTATGCGTTCGCGCTCCAGCATCAGCCAGTAGGCGTCGTCGTCGATGTTGAAGCTGACCCAGAAGCCGGATACGCCGTTGACGTTGGAGGAAAAGCGCGTGTCGGCGCCCAGCTTGGCTTTGACCAGCTTTTCGATGTCCGGCATCAGGGCATTGCTGGCCGGCGGCTCGACCTTGTCGTCCTCCTCCAGCGGGAACACGCGGATGCCCTCGTTGGACACCAGCTCGAACAGCAGTTCGCGCCGCAGTTCCGGCGCGGAGTGGGTGAGGGCGGCGTGCGTGATGGTGACCACCGAGATCACCTGCGAGGAGATCTGCTGCACCTGCGGCTCGTGCTGCACCACGCTGATCATGCCGACCCAGGCCGTCATGCTGGTGGTGGTCAGGGCGCCCAGCAGGAAGAAGGTGCGCCAGAATAAGCCGCTTTTCAGGCTGGCCAGGCGGAGGGAGAACAACGACTTCATGTACGCACCCGCGCCTTAGCGCGGTTGGCCCTCCGGGATGAACACATAGCCCAGGCCCCACACGGTCTGGATGTACAGCGGGCTCGATGGATCGGGTTCGATCAGCTTGCGCAGGCGCGAGATTTGCACGTCCAGGCTGCGGTCGAAGACTTCGTACTCGCGGCCGCGCGCCAGCTCCATCAGCTTTTCGCGCGACAGCGGTTGGCGCGCATGGCGTGCGAATACCTTCAGCACCGAGAATTCGCCGGTGGTCAGCGGCACCGTCTCGCCGTTTTTCTTCAGCGTGCGCGTGCCCAGGTCCAGCACGAACTGGCCGAACTCGAAGGTCTGCGGGGTTTCCGACGGCGCGCCGGGGATTTCGTCCGGGCCGCGGCGGCGCAGCACGGCGCCGATGCGGGCCACCAGCTCGCGCGGATTGAATGGCTTGGGCAGGTAGTCGTCGGCGCCCATTTCCAGGCCGACGATGCGGTCGACGTCTTCGCCTTTGGCGGTCAGCATGATGATCGGCGTCTGGTCGCCGGCGCCGCGCAGGCGGCGGCAGATCGACAGGCCGTCTTCGCCGGGCAGCATCAGGTCCAGCACCAGCAGGTCGTAACGTTCGCGCAGCCACAGCTTGTTCATGGCGGTCGCGCTTTCGGCGGTGAAGACGTTGAAGCCTTGTTCGGTGAGGTAGCGGCGCAGCAGGTCGCGCAGGCGCACATCGTCGTCGACCACCATGATCTTGGCCGCGTGCCCGTTCGAATTGGCGGCGGTGTTGTTGGATTCAGTCGTTGTGCTAGTCATTTGATGGCCGGATTTGTCTTATTCATGTTGCTATGGTAACGTCATATTCGCTCTGCGAAAACGCGCGCAGGACGACCCATTACAAATTATTACAAACTTTACCCAATTCGCCTTACCCCCTCGGTCAAAGCATCATACACTGCGGGCATAGATTCAGCTCTTTAGGAACGCCATGTTCATCGATCACAAAAAAATATTCGCGGCAGCAAGCGCATCTTTTTGCGTTCGGTCTTCTTTGGCCTCCGCGTTGGTGTGTTGCGGCCTGTTGGCCGGCGCCGTGGCGCATGCCGACGGCGGCGACGGCCCGCAACGGCGCGAACCGCAGCACCAGCAGGGCCAGCGCGATCAGCGTGACCAGCAACGTCCGGCCGACGGCCGCCAGCTCGATCCGCGCAGCTACGAGGCGCGCGCCGAGGAGCAGCGCCGTGCCATGCAGGAAGCAACCCGCAACGCCGAAATGAATCGCCGCGTCGGCCGCATGACCCCCGACGAGCGCCGCGACCTGCGCCGCCAGATCAATGAAGTCAGCCAGGATTTGTATGCGAATCCGCCACGCCGCTGACTTTTTCTTGGTTGACAGACAATTAAAACTGTCAAAACCGCACAATTGTTATTTTTATTGTATTGATGTGTATCAATAACTTCACAGTTGTGCCGTTTTCGCCCTCAAAATTCCTTTCCTTCCGATAGTGTGCGTGTAATATAAATTAATTACACGCAACGCCTTTCGGCCTACGCGTGCCGTTTGGAGGAAGACCGTGGTTCAAGATGTTGTCGCTCCGGTTCCGAGCTTGCCGATAGGCGTGGATAGTCGCGCCGACGGGATTTACATCGATCTGGGCATGAGCAAGCCATCGCTGTTGGCGGCGGTCTCGCACGTGTTCCAGTCGGGCTGGTATTTCGTCGGCCTCGATTATCCGGCGCTGCTGAAGGCCTTGTACGATGTGGGGCCGGACGTTGGCGACCTGCAGGCGCTGCGCCTGGCCGATGCGGTGCGCGTGTTCGACGGCAATCGCCTGGCGCTGTACAAGGCGCCCAAGATGAGCGTGTCCTATGCCGAATACTACTTCCAGCAGCTGTACCAGGAGGAGATGACGCTGCCCGACGGCACCGTGATTCCGGAACGCCCGGTGCAGCTCGACATCGATGAATTCATCGCCGACATGTGGAACAAAGGCATCCGCTTCGGCATCGACGTGGCGGCCGTGAAAGCGGCCATGGTGTCGACCAAGCCTGACCGCATCACCTTCGCCACCGACCTCGATCCTGAGCCGGGGCAGGACGCCACCGTGGTCGAAGTGTCGTCCGACCTGCATCGCAGCGATGCGCCCAAGGCGCGCGCCGACGGCCGCATCGACCTGCAAAGCTTCCAGAACCGCTTCCCGCAAATCAAGGCCGACATGCGGCTGCTGAAAAAGCTGCCGCCGGTGCCCGGCCTGCCGGGCTTCGACCTGGCCGGACGCAAGACCGATCCCGAGCCGCCCAAGGATTTGACGCTGCGCTTCCTGGCCGGCGACGGCACCGATGCCAAAACCTTCGAGGACGGCGAGTACCTGGTCTCCACGCGCGAGGGTTTCCTGAGCGTGGACGCCAAGTCCAATCGCATTTCCATCAACGACAAAATTGTCAGCCTGGACGGCGTGAGCGGCCGCACCACGGGCAACCTGCAACTGGCCGGCGCCTATGAGGAATACGGCGACGTGCAGGAACAGCGCGACGTCACCGGCAGCGACATCACGGTGCACGGCAACGTGTACGGCAACATCAACTCGCGCGGCGGCGCCGTGGTGCTGGACAAGAACCTGGTGAGTGGCAGCGTGCACAACGCGGCGGGCAATATCAACATCGCCGGTGTGGCTTCCAACGCGGTGATCTATGCGGCCAATGGCGCCGTCACCATCGGGCGCGCGGAAAACTGCGTCATCTCGGGCAGCCGGGTCAAGGTGGGCGAGGCGTCGAACTGCGAGATCATCGCCGACGAAGTGCTGATCGAAGTGGCCGAAGGCTGCGCCGTGGCCGGCCGCAACGTGGAGATGGAAAGCGCCGGCCCGCGCCGCCGCACCGAGATGATTATCTACGTGCTGGTGAAGGACGTGACCCAGTTCGACCAGGAGATCGCCGAGCTGGATTTGCGCGTGGCCGCCTTTGCGCAGGCCAACCAGGCCAGCCTGGAGGAGATCGATCGCCTGTCTGCCTTGCCGGATGTGCGGCGCTATCTGGCGCTGGCCGCCAAGCTGCGCACGCAGGAACTGGTGCTGACGCCGGAGCAGGGCCAGTTCCTGCGCAAGATCGCCAGCGCGGTGGCGGAGGAAGTGAAGACCTTGCAGAAGCTGCAGCAGGATCTGCAGGTGGGCCAGACGCAGCACAAGCTGCTGGAGGACCGGCTGGCGCGCGTGATCGAGCAGAAGGTGGAGGCATCCGGCATTGCGCGCTGCGGCCTGCACATGGTCAGCGGCGAAACCATGGTGCGCACCATGCCGTTCGCGGCGGCCGATACCGCCGCGCTGCGCCAGCTGCAGCCCAAGGATTTGAAAGCGCGCCTGCGCGGCACGCCGACCGGTGGCGAGCTGTTGTTCACCGACAGCGCCGGTTCGCTGGACTGGCACCTGAATCCGCGCCTGCGGACCGCGCCGCCTTGAAGCGGGTGGCGCATGCCTGGCGTAACATGCTAATCTTGGGCTAACATCAAAAAGTGAAGGGCGTCCGCCGTGGCGGGCCGGCCCGACGTACATCTTCCTGGGGATTCACTGTGTCAGACGACGCGACGGCGCTGGAACAAACTGCGGAAAGCGATCTGCCTGCAGCGATCGTCAAGCGGGCGGATGGCGTCTATTTTTCCGCCGATGCCAGCGCGGTGGCCTGCCTGGCGGCGGTCAGCCAGGTGTTCCTCAGCAGCGCCTATTTCGCCGGCCTCGATTATGCGGTTTTCGGCAGGTTGCTCTACAACGTCGGCCCCGAGCTGCCGGAGCGCCTGCGCGACAAGCCGCTGCTGCGCTTCGCCGACAGCATCGAACCGTTTCACGCCGCGCGCCGCGCCCTGTACAAGACCGTCAAGATCATCAACGGCGAGGCCGAGTACTACTTCGAGCCGGTGTTCTTTGAAGTGCCCGACATGCCGCCGCAGCCCGCGCGCCTGAACTTCGACGAATTCGTTTCCGACATGTGGGTAAAGGGCATCCGCTTCGGCGTCGATGCGCCGGCGGCGCGCGACGCCATCGCCAGCGGGCGGCTGGCGCGCATCATCGTGGCGCGGCGCCTGAATGCGATGCCGGGCAAGGACGCCGCCATCGTCGAAGTCTCGCAGGACATCCATCGCAGCAACGCGCCGAAGGAAAAGGCCGACGGCAAAATCGATTGGCAAACCTTCCAGAACCGCTTCCCGCAGGTGAAGCCGCACGTCAAGCTGCTGCGCAAGGTGCCGCGCACGGCCGGTGTGCGTGGCTATGAACTTTCCGGCCTGGTGCTGGAGCCGCCGGTGCCGCGCGATATCGAACTGGTGAGCGTGGCCGGCGAAGGCACGGTGATCGAGAACCTGCGCGGCGGCGAGTTCCTGGTGTCGGCGGTGGAAGGCTTCATCAGCGTGGACCCGGGCAGCAAGCGGCTGTCGGTCGGCCCCAAGATCATCAGCCGCGAAGGCGTCAGCGCGCGCACCACCGGCAACCTGCAGCTGACCGGCGAGTACGAGGAATTCGGCGACGTGCAGGAGCAGCGCGTGGTGGAGGGCGGCAGCATCACCATCCATGGCGACGTGTTCGGCAACATCGTCTCGCGCGGCGGCGACGTTGTGCTGAGCAAGAACCTGATGGGCGGCAGCGTCACCAGCGCCGACGGCGCGATCCGCGTGCAGGGCGTCGCTTCCGGCGCTGTGCTGCAGACCAAGCGCGGCGAGATCGTGCTGGCGCGCGCGGAAAGCTGCATCATCTCCGGCACCCGGGTGGTGATCGGGGAGGCCAGCAACTGCGAGATCATGGCCGAAGAGGTGGTGATCAAGGTGGCCGAGGGCTGCGCCATCGCCGCCCGCAAGATCGAGATCGTCCATGCGGGGCCGCGCAAACAGAACGAGATGCTGCTGTACGTGCTGGTGCCGGACACCGCCAAATTCGACAAGAAGATCGCCGAGCTGCATCCGCGCGTGCAGCACGCCGCGCGCGACGCCGATGTGCGCAAGGCGGAGATGGACGCGATCACCAGCCAGCCAGAGGTGCGCAACTACCTGACGCTGGCCACCCGCGTGCGCAAGCGCGAGGTGACGCTGACGCCGGACCAGGAGCCGCTGTTCCACAAGATGGCCGAGGCGGTGGGGCCGTTGCTGCGGCAGGTGGCCAAGGTGTCGCTGGCCTTGAAGGCGGCGCAGGTGCAGCAGGAACAGGCGCAGGCGGAAGTGGACCAGGTGCAGCGCCAGAAGAGCGCCGTGCAGCGCGGCTCACGCTGCGCGGTGGAGCTGCTGACCGGCGATGTGCTGGTACGGACCATGACCTTCGTCCCCGGCGAGCCGGCGCCTTACGACCGGCCGGCCAAGGAAATCAAAGCCAAGGTGCGCACCGCCGCGCCGGGCATGACGGTGCTGCATAGCGGCCATATCGCGCCGATCAACTGGGCGCCGCGCGTCGACGATTAGCGGCGCGCGCTGGACCGCACGCGTCGACGCCTGACCACGCGCTGCCACGTCGCGCGCGCCCTGCGCCAGCCTAGGCTCCGCGCAAGGCGTCGGCCAGTGCGCGGGCATAGCCGGGTAGCGCGGCGGCGTCGCGCATGCAGACCAGCAGCTTGCGGTCGGCCCAGGCATCGCTCAATTTCACGATACGCAAATCGTCCGGGCTGCGGCGTGCTGCGGTTGCCGGCACGATGGCGAGGCCGGCGCCGCCGGCCGCCATGCGGCAGATGGCTTCGAAGCTGCGTAGCCGGATCTTGCAATGCATGCGGCGTCCCAGCCTGGCCGCCTGCCCGGCCACGTGCTGCTGCAGGGCGCTGTCGCCCGCCAGCCCGATGAAGTCGTGCGCCAGCGCCTCGGCAAAGGCGATGCTGCGCTTGTGGCCGAGTCCCTGCGCCAGCGGATGGCCGCGCGCCATCACCAGCACCAGCGGATCGTCGCGGAAGGGGAAGGTTTGCAGCGCTGCGTGGTTGACGGCATCGGTGATGATGCCGATGTCGGCGGCGCCGTCGGCCACGGCCTGCACGATGTCACGGCTCGGGCGTTCTTCCAGGTCGATGCTGAGCTGCGGATGCGTGTTCAAAAAGGCGGCCAGCGCGTCCGGCAGGAACTCGGTCATTGCCGACGTATTGCACAGCAGCCGCACCTGGCCCTGCAGGCCGGTGGCGAATTGCGCCAGGTCGGCGTGCATGTCCTCCACCTGGCGCAGGATGCCGCGCGCATGCTGCAACAGGGCGCGGCCGGCTTCCGTCGGTTCCGCGCCGCGCCGGCCGCGTTGCAGCAGCGGCGCATCGAGCGCCTCCTCCATGCCGCGCACGCGCGCGCTGGCGGACGGCAGGGCCAGATGCGCCAGTTGCGCGCCGGCGGTAATGCTGCCGCTTTCCGCGATATGGACGAACAGTTTGAGGTCGGTGAGGTCGTAGCGCATAGCCTATGGTTTATCCGAAGTCTGACTCAGTATATTCCAGATTTTCAGAGACGGCGCGGCAGGGCAGAATGCGGTGCATGGATACGATCTTTATTGCCCTGGTTTTCGTGCTGGCCGGCCTGGTGAAAGGTGTCACGGGCATGGGGCTGCCGACGGTGGCGGTGGCCTTGCTGACGCTGCGCATGCCGCCCCTTGAAGCGGCCGCGCTGCTGATCCTGCCTTCGGCTATCACGAATGTATGGCAGCTGTCGGCCGGGCCGGCGCTGTATCCGCTGTGGCTGCGCTTCCGCTGGCTGCTGCTGGCGGTCTGCGCGGGCACGGCCTGCGCGCCACTGCTAGGCGCCGCCGCCTGGAGCGGCACGGTGCTCGGGCTGGCGCTGGCGGGGTACGGCGTGCTGGGACTGACCGGCTGGCGCCTGCGGGTGGCGCCACGCGCACAGCGCTGGGCCGGGCCGTTGGCGGGTGCCGCCACCGGCATCATGGCGGGCGTCACCGGTGTGTTCGTGATGCCGGTCGCGCCCTATCTGCAGGCGCTCGATCTGGACCAGGATGACTTGATCCAGGCCATGGGCCTGGCCTTCACCGTCTCCACGCTGGCGCTGGCGGCGATGCTGGCCGCCGGCGGCGAGTGGCATGCGGCGGCGGCCGGCGCTTCGCTGCTGGCGCTGATCCCGGCCATGGCCGGCATGCAGCTGGGCCAGTGGCTGCGCGGCTGGATGCCGCCGGCCGTGTTCCGCCGCTGCTTCTTCATCGCGCTGCTGGCGCTGGGCGCGCACCAGCTGTTTATAAAATGACCTTGCCGCGCATTTGCTTGCGTTCGCCGTCCTTGGCCTTGCCTTCGAGACGGCGGCGCTGCGAGCTGTAGGTCGGCTTGGTGGCGCGGCGCACGGTGGGCAGCACGGCCACGCCGTCGACCATTTCCTGAAGCCGGCGCAGCGCGTCTTCCTTGTTCGCCTCCAGGCTGCGTGATTGCTGCGCCTTCAGCACCACCACGCCTTCGCGCGTGATGCGGCTGTCGCGCAGGGCCAGCAGGCGCTCCTTGATGTGCTCCGGCAGCGACGAGGCGCCGATGTTGAAACGCGCGTGGATGGCGTTCGAGACCTTGTTCACATTCTGCCCGCCCGGCCCCTGGGCGCGGATGGCGATGAATTCCACTTCGTGCGGATTGATGATGTTCATGCCGCGATTGTAGCAAACACGCGCCATTGCGCGATTGCGCCGGTGAAGGTTGACGTTGCTCAACGTCGCCGCAGGTGTGCGCGGGTAGGATGGCATTTGCTGTTCTCCGAACGAAAGGAACATCATGTCTTCTTCGATAACGCAGGCCAACGCCGGCGAGGCTCGCCAGTACCTGGTATTCCGGCTGGGCGGACTCGATTACGCGTTGGATTTCACCAAGGTGCAGGAGCTGCGGCCCTTGCAGGCGCTGGAGCGCTTTTCGTCGGATGGGGAGATCGTCAGCGGCGTGGTGGTGTCGCGCGGGGTGATCATGCCGATCGTCGACATGCGCATCGCCTTCGGGCCACGGCCGGCGCAGCACGATCCGCTGACGGATGTGATCATCCTCAAGCTGTCGAGTTGTGTGATGGGGATGGTGGTGGATGGGGTGACCGATATCGTCACCCTGAAGCCGGAACAGATCGCGCCCATCGCCGGCGCGGCGGCGGTGGATTACCTGGTTGGTCTTGGTGAAGCGGAGGGGCGCCGCCTGATCGTGGTGGACATCGACAAGCTGATGTCCATCCGCAAAATCCAGTTCGGCGCCCGCCAGGCGGCCTAGTTTAGACCAGCGCTTCCATCTGCTCGTTGAGCTCCAGCCACTGGGCTTCCAGCTCGCCCAGGTCCTTGCTGAAGAAGCTCTGGTCGGCCAGCAGCTGTTTCAGCTTGGCCTTGTTGGCGGCGTCGTAGATCGATTCCTCGCCCAGCTTCGCGTCCACTTCGGCCTTCTGCGCCGTGCGCTTGGCGATCTGCTCGTCCAGGCGCTTGATCTTCTGTTCCATCGGCTTGCGCAGCGCGGACAGGCGCTGGCGATCTTCCGCTTCCTTGCGCTTCTGTTCCTTGGTGTTGACCACCGCCGCCGCCGCAGGCGGCGCGACCGGCGAGGCCACCGGGAAGGCGGTCTTGTTTTCCTTGCCTGCCGCTGGCAGCACGTCGGTGCCTTTACCCAGCTTGGTCTGGAACAGCCAATCCTTGTAGTCGTCCAAATCGCCGTCGAACGGCTGCAGCTTGCCGTCGGCGACGATGATGAACTGGTCGGTGGTGGCGCGCAGCAGGTGGCGATCGTGCGATACCACCACCAGCGTGCCTTCGAACTGCGCCAGCGCTTCGGTCAGCGCTTCGCGGGTTTCCAGGTCCAGGTGATTGGTTGGTTCATCGAGCAGCAGCAGGTTGGGGCGCTGCCAGACGATCAAGGCCAATGCCAGGCGCGCTTTCTCGCCGCCGGAGAACGGCGCGATCGAGCTGGTGACCATGGTGCCGGGGAAGTTGAAGCCGCCCAGGAAGTTGCGCAGTTCCTGCTCGCGCACGGTCGGGGCGATCTTCGCCAAATGCCACAGCGGTGATTCGTCGTGGCGCAGCATCTCCACCTGGTGCTGGGCGAAGTAGCCGATGTTCAGGCCCTTGCCGGTGGTCGATTCACCGGTCAGCGGCGCGATTTCGCCGGCGATGGTTTTGATCAGCGTCGATTTACCGGCGCCGTTCACGCCCAGCAGGCCGATGCGCTGGCCGATCTGCAGCGAGAAGTTGATGTTGTTGACGATGGTCTTGTGGGTGATGTCGCCGGTCTTCTGGTCTTCGATCTTGTAGCCGGCGTCCACGTCTTCCATCACCAGCAGCGGGTTCGGTGCGCTGAGCGGCTCGCGGAATTCGAACGAGAATTCGGCGGCGGCGCGCAGCGGCGCCAGTTCTTCCATCTTGGCCAGCGCCTTCATGCGGCTCTGCGCCTGGCGGGCCTTGGAGGCCTGCGCTTTGAAGCGGTTGACGAACGATTCCAGGTGGGCGCGTTTGCGCTGCTGCTTTTCCAGCGCGCCGGCGGCCAGGATCATCTGCGCCGCGCGCTGACGTTCGAAGGCCGAGTAGTTGCCCGAGTAGCGTTTCAGCTTGCGCTCGTCGATGTGCACGATGACGTTGACGATTTCGTCGAGGAAGTCGCGATCGTGGGAGATGATCAGCAGGGTGCCGGCGTAGCGTTTCAGCCAGTCTTCCAGCCAGATGATGGCGTCCAGATCCAGGTGATTGGTTGGTTCGTCAAGCAGCAGCAGGTCGGAAGGGCACATCAGCGCCTGCGCCAGATTCAGGCGCATGCGCCAGCCGCCGGAGAAGCTGGCCACCGGTTGCTGCATCTGGTCCAGCGAGAAGCCGAGGCCCAGCAGCAGCTGTTCGCCGCGCGACTGCACGGTGTAGGCGTCGGCGTCGGCCAGCGCGCTGTAGACTTCACCGATGGCGATGCCGTTCTCGGTGGTTTCCGGTTCGGATTCCAGGCGCGCCAGGTCGGCTTCCAGCTTGCGCAGGTTGACGTCGCCGTCGATGGCGTAGTCGAGCGCCGCGCGGTCCAGCGGCGGGGTTTCCTGCGCCACGTAGGCAACGCGCCACTTGGCCGGGAAATCGATGTCGCCCTGGTCCGGGTGCAGCTCGCCGCGCATCATGGCGAACAGGCTGGATTTGCCGGCGCCATTGGCGCCGATCAGACCGATCTTGTCGCCGGGATTGAGGGTGACGTCGACTTGTTCGAGCAGCGGCTTTATGCCGCGCATCAGGCTTACTTGGTTGAAGCGAATCATGCGTAGTTCTTCTTAGAGTTTTAGTTGGTCTGCGGTGAGCAGGAAGACCATGTCGTCGCCGTTGCTGGTGGTGAGCCAGGTCAGGCCCAGTTCACCGAAGGCGGCTTCCGCAAATTCCTTTTCATTGCCGATTTCGACGATCAGCAGGCCGTCGTCGGTCAGGCGCTCGGCGGCGCCGGCCACGATGCGGCGCACGATGTCCATGCCGTCCTTGCCGCCGTCCAGCGCCAGTTCCGGCTCGGCGCGGTATTCCATCGGCAGCTTGCTCATCGAGCCCGAATTGACGTACGGCGGATTGGTGATGATCAGGTCATACTTTTTACCGGCAGGGACGTTGGCGTACAGGTCCGACTCGATCAACGTCAAACGGTCTTCCAGCTCGTAGGTGGCGACGTTGCGCTTGGCCACTTCCAGCGCGTCGGCCGAGATGTCGACCGCGTCAACCTGCGCGTCGGGGAAGGCGTCGGCCATCATGATGGCCAGGCAGCCGGAGCCCGTGCACAGTTCCAGGATGGTCGAGACGTTTTCCGGCTCGTTCACCCACGGCGCGAAGTATTCGGGAATCAGCTCGGCGATGAAGGAGCGTGGCACGATGGTGCGCTCGTCGACATAGAACTTGTAGGTGCCGAGGAAGGCTTCGTTGGTGATGTAGGCGGCCGGCACGCGGTCGTTGACGCGGCGGTCGATCACGGCCACCACCGACGCCACTTCTTCCGGTAGCAGCTTCGCATCCAGGAAGGGATCGAGCAGGTCGAGCGGCAGCTTGAGCGTGTGCAGGATCAAATAGGCTGCTTCGTCATACGCTTCGGTGCTGCCGTGGCCGAAGAACAGCTTGGCGGTGTTGAAGCGGGTGACGGCGTAGCGCAGCAGGTCGCGCGGCGTGGTGAAAAGAGTCGTGGTCATGGCTATCTCGGTATAACAGTTGTTGGCGCACGCCGCCGCCGCGCGTCATGCCCGCGAAAGCGGGCATCCATACGGCGCCGGCCAGGGCGCTCAGCATGGGTACCCGCCTGCGCGGGTACGACGTCAGGTCAACAAATTCTCCAGCGTGCGGCGATAGATATTCTTCAGCGGATCGACAAATCGCAGCTCGATATGCTCATCGATCTTGTGGATACTTGCGTTGGGAGGACCGAATTCTATCACCTGAGGGCAGATCTGAGCGATAAAGCGCCCGTCCGAGGTGCCGCCGGTGGTCGATAATTCCGTTTCCACGCCGGTTTCCGATTTGATGGCGGCGGCCAGCGCATCGCTCAAGGTGCCACGCGGGGTCAGGAACGGCAGGCCGCTCAGCGCCCATTTCAGGTCGTAGTGCAGATTGTGCTTGTCCAGGATGGCGTGCACGCGGCGTTTCAGTTCCTCGTGCGTGCTGGCAGTGGAGAAGCGGAAGTTGAAGTCGACCACCATGTCGCCCGGGATGACGTTGTTGGCGCCGGTGCCGGCGTGGATGTTCGACATCTGCCACGAGGTAGGCAGGTAGTACTCGTTACCGTGGTCCCAGACTTCGGCCGCCAGTTCGGCCAGCGCCGGCGCACCGAGGTGGATCGGGTTCTTGGCTAGCTGCGGATAGGCGATGTGGCCCTGCACGCCCTTGATCGTCAATTTGCCGGACAGGGAGCCGCGACGGCCGTTTTTGATCATGTCGCCCAGCGTTTCGTCCGAAGTCGGCTCGCCGACGATGCAGTAGTCCAGCGTTTCGCCGCGTTCCTTGAGCATATTGCAGACGATGACGGTGCCGTCGGTGGCCGGGCCTTCTTCGTCGCTGGTGATCAGGAAGGCGATCGAGCCTTTATGGTCGGCGTGCTTGGCGATGAATTCCTCGCAGGCCACCACGAAGGCGGCGATCGAGGTTTTCATGTCGGCCGCGCCACGGCCATACAGCTTGCCGTCGCGGTGGGTCGGCGTGAAGGGTTGCGAGCGCCATTGTTCGACCGGGCCGGTAGGCACCACGTCGGTATGGCCGGCGAACACCATCAGCGGTGCGGTGCTGCCGCGACGCGCCCACAGATTGGTCACGCCGTTGGACTCGATGGTTTCGCAGGCGAAGCCCAGTGGGGTCAGCAGGTCGATCAGGTGCTGCTGGCAGCCCTTGTCGTCGGGGGTGACGGAGGACAGGGAGATCAGCTTTTCGGTCAGCGCCAGGGTCTTGGATGGAGTCATATCAGCTATTGAAGATTTGTTGGTACTGCGCGTCGGAGAAACCGACCGAGAAGGCGCCGTTCTTGTCGAGCACCGGGCGCTTGATCACGGAAGGATTTTCCAGCATCAGGGCGATGGCCGCGTCGTCGTCGACGATGGACGCCTTGCGCTCATCGGACAGCGCGCGCCAGGTGGTGCCCTTGCGGTTCACCAGCACATCGCGCGACAAATGCTGGAGCCAACCGGCGACGATCTCACGCGTGAGGCCCTGCTTTTTAAAATCGTGGAAGACAAATTCCTGCTGCTGGTCGGCCAGCCAGGTACGTGCTTTTTTAACGGTATCGCAGTTCGGGATGCCGTAGACGGTAATGGTCATGATAGGTCGGGAAAGTTAGACCCGGTAGGATACCACGCCCGGCGGCGGCACTGATAGTTGCAATCTATCCATCAAAAATGCGATGCAGGAATTATCAAATGGCTATTCGCATGAGAGTGACCATACTGATAAGGCTGTTCAGGGGGGATAACTGGAGGGGATAACAATGAAAACACAAGCAACCATCGTCGCGGGGCTGGCATGCCTCGCGGCCGCTATCGGCGCGCCGGCCGCTTACGGCGCTGTGCTGGACTTCGGCGGCGACGCGGTGTGTGCCGGGAGTACCGATTCCACCGGAAACGGCGCCATCACTTCGTGCGTCAACTACGCCTTCCTTGCGCAATCCTATGGCGACGTGGCCGGCGTGATGGACGTGCACTATGCCGCGCCGCGCCTGACCGACACTTCGATGCGCTGGTGGGCCGACCAATACAACGACTTGCATGGCGTGGCGTGGGCCGACAGCAGCGATGTCGACTCCAAGGCGCGCATCGACCTCAAGCCGCTCAATGGCATGGGCGTGATGCTGACGCACTTCGACCTTGGCTCCTACCCCGGCGGCACGCGCAACACCACCGTCACTATCTCGGACCTGAGCGGCAATGTGCTGATGTCGTACAGTGGCGCGGTGGGGGAGGCCGGCAATGTGGCCACCGCCTTCAACGGCAGCTGGAACGGGCATAGCGGCATCCGCATCGAGTGGGAAGACAACGCCTACAACGTCGGCATCGACAACGTCACCTACAGCATGGTCCCGGTGCCGGAGCCGTCGACCTCCGCCATGCTGGGCGCGGGCCTGGTGCTACTCGGGTTGTACGGGCGTCGCCGCAAGGCTTAGCTTGGCGGCAGCCAGTCGTCCCAGCGCCACGCCTGCTGCAGCCGCACCTGCAGATATTCGATGAAGGCGCGCACGCGCGGCGCCAGGTGCTGGCCGTGCGGGAAAATCGCGTTCAAGGGCGCGGTCGGCATGGCATGGCCAGGCAGCACGCGCTGCAGGCGCCCGGCCAGGATGTCGTCACCCACATCCCATATCGACTTGACCACGATGCCGGCGGCCTGCAAGGCCAGGGCGTGGGCCGCCTGGCCGTCATTGGTGACCAGGGCGCCGGTGACGCGCACAGCCACCTGTTCACCGCCATGGAAGCGCCACTCGGCGCGACGCTGGTCGCCGATCAGGATGCAGCGGTGCTGCGCGAGTTCCGCCGGGTGGCTGGGCGTGCCGTATTGCGCAAGATAGGCCGGCGCGGCGCAGGCCACGCGATAGTTGGGCGCCAGCCGCCGCGCCACCAGGCTTGAATCTTCCAGGCTGCCGAAGCGGATCGCCAGGTCATGGCCGCTCTCCAGCAGATTCTGCACGGCGTCGCTCAAGTCCAGTTGCACCGCCAGTTGCGGGTGCTGACGCTGGAAGTCCGCTACGATCGGCACGATGTGCTGGCGGCCGAATTCTCCGGGCGCCGTCACCCTTAGCAAACCGCTTACCTCACTACGGCTGTGCGACAGCAGCGATTCCGCCTGTTCGATTTCGTCGAGTATGCGCAGCACGCGCGCATGCAGCAGGGCGCCTTCCTCGGTCAACGCCTGGCGGCGCGTGGTCCGCTGCAGCAGGCGCACGCCGACGCGCTTTTCCAGCTGCGCCATGCGTTTGCTGACCACCGACAGCGGCAGGTCCAGCTCGCGCGCGGCGGCGGACATGCTGCCCGCGCTGACGATGCGGGCAAAAGCGGCAAGGGCGGGTAAATCGTCAAGCATGATGGCCTATTCTTCGCAAAAGGGAAAATATGTATCCCTCGATGTGGGGTATTTCATCAGGATGCAAGCGCCTATTATAGCCACATCGACCACCACATTATTGCTGAAGGAGAGATGATGAAGCTATCGAACGACACCGCGAGCGCAACACGCCGCAACTTCCTGGGCCAGGCCGGCACGCTGGCCGCCGCCGGACTGCTGGCCGGTACGGCAGCGACGGCTGCGGCGCAAAACGTACCTGCTGCCGCTCAGGCTACTGCCGGCGCTGTAGCAAAGGGCGGCAGTTTCTGGCCCGGCGACGCGCGTCTGGTCATCTCCATCTCCATGCAGTTCGAAGCCGGTGGCCAGCCGCCCAAGGGCACCGACAGCCCGTTCCCGAAAATAGACCTCCCCGCCAGCGTGCCGGCCGACCTGACCGTTAACACCTGGTTCGCCTACGGCTACCGCGAAGGCATCCCGCGTATGCTGGACCTGTGGGACAAGCACGGCGTCAAGGTGACGTCGCACATGATCGGCGAAGCGGCGCGACGCAATCCGCAACTGGCGCGCGAGATCGTGCGTCGCGGGCACGAGGCGGCGGCGCACGGTCCGCGCTGGAGTTCGCAGTACGCGATGAACCGCGCCCAGGAGCGTCAGTTCCTGATCGACGGCACGCGCATGGTGGAGGAGGTGACCGGCCAGCGTCCCACCGGCTACAACGCCAACTGGCTGCGCCGTGGCCCCAACACGCTGCCGCTGCTGCAGGAGCTGGGCTACACCTATCACATCGATGACCTGAGCCGCGATGAACCGTTCATCGAACAGGTGAACGGCAAGGACTTCATCGTGGTGCCATACACGCTGCGTAACAACGACATCCTGCTGATCGAAGGCCGCAACTACTCGCCCAGCCAGTTCCTGGAGCAGATCAAGCTGGAGTTCGACCAGCTGTACGAAGAAGGCGCCACGCGCCGCCGCATGATGTCGCTCAGCACGCACGACCGCATCAGCGGCTCGCCGCAGATGGTGCGGGTGCTGGACGAATTCCTGCGCTATGCGAAATCGCATCCGGGCGTGGCCTTCATGCGCAAGGATGAAATAGCGCGCTTCGCGGCGGGCCGTGCGGACACGCTGCGCGAAACAGAAACCATTTAATCCCAGGAGAAGATCATGAACAAACTCGCAGGCAAAAAAGTATTGGTGGTAGGCGGCAGTTCCGGCATCGGCGAGGCTTCGGCCGCCGCGCTGTTGGAGTTGGGCGCCCAGGTGACGATCGCTTCGCGTGATCCGCTCAAGTTGCAGGCCGCAGCGGCGCGCATCGGCGGCGAGGTGCGCACGGCGGTGCTCGACACCGGCAACGACGCGGGACTGGAGGCGTTCTTTGCGGCGCAAGGCGAATTCGATCACGTGGTGGTTTCGGCGGCGCAAACGTCGTCCGGCCCGGTAAGGCAACTGCCGCTGGTTGATGCGTATGCCGCCATGAACAGCAAATTCTGGGGCGCGTACCGTGTGGCGCGCGCGGCCAGGATCGCGGAAGGCGGTTCGCTGACGCTGGTGTCGGGCTTCCTCAGCGCGCGTCCCAGCAAGACCTCGGTGCTGCAAGGCGCGATCAATGCGGCGCTCGAATCGCTGGCGCGCGGACTGGCGCTGGAGCTGTCGCCGGTGCGCGTGAACACGGTGTCGCCGGGGATGATCGCCACGCCGCTGTGGGGCGGCATGAGCGACGAAGCGCGCGCCAGCAAGTTCGAATCTGTCGCAGCGCGACTGCCCGCAAAGCTGATGGGACAGCCGGAAGACGTCGCCAACGCGGTGGCCTATCTGGTGACGACACCCTACGCCACCGGCTCCACGGTGCTGGTCGATGGCGGCGGCGCAATCGCGTAGACCGTCGCGGGCTGTCAGGTGTTGAGGGTGAACTCGGTGAACGAGGTTTCGCTGAGTGGGGCTTTCGCTTCCGGCTCGTCGGCCTTGGCGGTTTTGCTGTCCGGGCCGTTGTTCAGGAGCCAGAGCAGGTTGGTGGCGGAATCGGCGTTGGCCAGGGCTTCGTCCTGGCTGATCTGTTCGTCCTGCACCAGCTTGAGCAAGGCCTGCTCGAACGATTGCGAGCCGGGTGACATGCTCTTTTCCATCGCTTCCTTGATCTGGCCGATTTCGCCTTTCTCGATCAGGTCCGCGATGTAGCGCGTGTTGACCATCACTTCCACCGCCGCCGAACGCGTGCCGCCATTGAGCGAACGCACCAGGCGTTGCGAGACGATGGCCTTCACGGTGCTCGATAAATCCTGCAGCAGCGCCGCGCGGTTCTCGATCGGGTAGAAGCTGATGATGCGATTCAGCGCGTTGTAGCTGTTATTCGCGTGCAGCGTGGCCAGCACCAGGTGGCCCGACTGCGCGTAGGCCAACGCGGCGGCCATGGTTTCCTTGTCGCGGATTTCGCCGATCAGGATGCAGTCCGGCGCCTGGCGCATGGAGTTGCGCAGCGCGGTGTAGAAGTCCTTGGCATCGCTGCCGATCTCGCGCTGGTTGACGATGGATTTTTTATTGCGGAACAGGTACTCGATCGGATCTTCCAGCGTCAGGATATGGCCGGAGCGCAGTTCGTTGCGGTGATCGAGCATCGAGGCGATGGTGGTCGATTTGCCGGAGCCGGTGGAACCCACCAGCAGCAGCAGGCCGCGCTTTTCCATGATCAGGTCCGCCAATACGGGCGGCAGCTGCAGGTCGGCCAAAACGGGTATGGTGGCGGGCACGAAGCGGAACACGGCGGAGATGCTGCCGCGCTGCTTGAACGCCGACAGGCGGAAGCGCCCCAGGTTGGGGACCGACACGCCCATGTTCAATTCATTGGTGGCGGCCAGTTCGTCCATCTGCTCCGGCGTGGCGATTTCGGCCAGCAGGGCGTGGATGTTTTCCGGTTCCAGCTTCTGCTGGTTGATCGGAATCAGGTTGCCGTTGATTTTGATGTGAACCGGAGAGTTCACCGCGAAGAACATATCCGACGCGTTCTTTTCCTTCATCAGCTGGAACAGGCGGTCCATGGCCATGATGCACTCTCCGGTTGGTTTTACAGCTTCTTAGATACCGCGCAGCAGTTCGTTGATGCCGGTTTTCGAGCGGGTCTGCGCATCGACGCGCTTGACGATCACCGCGCAGTACAGCGAGTACTTGCCGTCGTCCGAAGGCAGCGAGCCCGATACCACCACCGAACCCGAAGGCACGCGGCCGTAGGTCACTTCGCCGGTGGTGCGGTCGTAGATCTTGGTCGACTGGCCGATGTACACGCCCATCGAGATCACCGAGTTCTCTTCCACGATCACGCCTTCAACGATCTCCGAACGCGCGCCGATGAAGCAGTTGTCTTCGATGATGGTTGGATTGGCCTGCATCGGTTCCAGCACGCCGCCGATGCCGACGCCGCCCGACAGGTGGACGTTCTTGCCGATCTGCGCGCACGAACCGACGGTGGCCCAGGTGTCGACCATCGCGCCTTCATCGACATACGCGCCGATGTTGACGTAGGAAGGCATCAGCACCACGTTCTTGGCGATGAAGGAACCGCGACGCGCCACGGCCGGCGGCACCACGCGGAAGCCGCCCTTGGCGAAATCGTCGGCGGTGTAGTTGGCGAACTTGGTCGGAACCTTGTCGTAGAACTGCATGGTGCCGTCCGAAGGCAGGACCACGTTGTTCTCCAGGCGGAACGACAGCAGCACGGCCTTCTTGACCCACTGGTTCACTACCCAGGTGCCGGTGGCTTTGTCGGCTACGCGGATGGTGCCGTTGTCCAGGCCTGCCAGCACGTGGTTGACGGCGTCGCGCAGTTCGGCGGAGCCGTTGGCCGGGTTGATGTTCGCGCGGTCTTCCCAGGCGGTTTCGATGATGTTCTTGAGTTGTTGGGTCATGATCTTCAGCTTTATTTGTTAAGGGACTTGCAGAATTGGACGATGCGCTGCGCCGCTTCCAGGCCTTCCGCCGTTTCGGCGACCAGCGCCATGCGGATGCGGTTGCGGCCCGGATTGATGCCGTGCGCCTCGCGCGCCAGATAACTACCCGGCAGGACGGTGACATTATATTCCGCGTACAGGCGCTGGGCGAAGTCGGTGTCGGTCAGGCCGGTGCGGCTGACGTCGGCCCACAGGTAGAAGCCGGCGTCCGGCAGTTCCACATCCAGCACGTCCTGCAGCAGCGGGGTGATGGCGTTGAACTTGGCGCGGTATTGTTCGCGGTTTTGTTCGACATGGGTTTCGTCGTTCCAGGCCGCGATCGACGCAGCTTGCACGGAGAGGCTCATGGCGCCGCCGTGATAGGTGCGGTACAACAGGAATTTTTTCAGTACTTCGGCGTCGCCGGCCACAAAGCCCGAACGCATGCCCGGCACGTTGGAGCGCTTCGACAGGCTGCTGAACACCACCAGGCGTGCATACGGCCGGTCGATGGTGGCCAGGCCCAGTTGATGGGCCGCTTCCATGGCGCCCAGCGGCGGTTGTTCGCCGTGGTAGATTTCGGAGTAGCACTCGTCGGCGGCGATCACGAAGTTGTAGCGCTCCGACAGGGCGAACAGGTTTTCCCAGTCGGTCAGCGACAGTACGGCGCCGGTCGGATTGCCGGGCGAGCAGACGAACAGCAGGGCCACGCGCTTCCAGACTTCTTCCGGAATGCTGTCGTAGTCGCAGCCGAAATTGCGGGCCGGGTCGGAGTTGACGAAGTAGGGCTCGGCGCCGGCCAGGTAAGCCGCGCCTTCGTAAATTTGATAGAACGGATTCGGGCTCACCACGATCGACTTGGCGTCCTTGTCGATGACCGCCTGTGCCAGCGCAAACAGCGCCTCGCGCGAACCGTTCACCGGCAGCACCTGGGTGGCCGGGTTCAGCTTGGGCAGGTTGTAGCGGCGTTCTAGCCAGCCGGCGATGGCCGCGCGCATTTCGGGCGAGCCGATGGTGGTCGGGTACACGGCCAGGCCGGACAGGTTGTCGGCCAGCGCCTGTTCGATGAATTTCGGCGTAGGATGCTTGGGTTCACCCATGCCCAGGCTGATGGCTTTGTGCTGCGGGCTGGCGGTGACTTGCTCAAACAGCAGGCGCAGTTTTTCAAACGGGTAAGGGTGCAGCTTGTCGAGAAGTGGATTCATAGTCTTCGATTATAGCGCCCTTACGCGTGCCCGGTCATCCATGCTAAATTATTAAAATAATCGAATAGACAATCAGGGGCGGGGCAATGGAGCAGAACGAGATCGCACTGGAAGCGCAGGTCAGCCGCAAGGTGATGGCAGCGCGGCTGGCGATAGGACTGGTACAGGGATTGCTGCTGTACTGGCTCTACGCCGCCGCGCGCGACGTCGCCTGGCCGGCCACCGCGCCTTATCTGATGGGGCCTCTGGTCACCGTGCTGCTGATACTGCCGGTGTTGCTGATCTCCAGCCTGGGCCACCTGGCGCCACGGCAGGTGGCCGCGTGGCTGCTGGCTGCGCTGGCCGTGCTGCTGGCGATGTCGCTGCACGACGTGTGGCGCGGCCTGAACTCGCAGTCCCTGCTCAGCAACTGGGACCGCAATCCCTACTATGCGCCGTCCGTGCCGCTGGTGGTCTACAGCGTCGTGCTGTTCTTCATCGCCCACACGCTGGTGCTGGCCGGCGCGCAGGAGGGCAGGCGTATCGCCGGCTACAACGCGTACTTCGAAACGGCGTGGAAGCTGGCTATACAACTGTTGTTTTCCGCCTTCTTCGTTGGCGCGCTGTTCGTGGTGCTGTTCATGGGCGCGGAGTTGTTCATGCTGGTGAAGTTGAGCTTCCTACGCGAACTGCTGCGGGAATCCTGGTTCAACGTGCCGGTGATCTGTACCGCTTTTTCCTGCGCCATGCATGTGACGGATGTGCGCCCGGCCATCGTGCGCGGCATCCGCACCTTGCTGCTGGTGCTGATGTCGTGGATTCTGCCGGTGGCCGTGGTGCTGGTGACGGGCTTCCTGTGCGCGCTGCCTTTCACCGGCCTGACGGCGCTGTGGGAGACGCGTCACGCCACCTCGGTGCTGCTGGCGACGGCGGCGCTGCTGCTGGTGCTCATCAACGCCGCCTTCCAGAACGGCGAGGCGCTGGTGGCGCTGCCGTTGCGCGTGGGCGCGCGCACCGCCGCGATCCTGATCCTGCCGGTGACGCTGGTCGGCATCTACGCGCTCGGCCTGCGGGTGGTGCAGTATGGCTGGACCTCGGACCGGGTGATCGCCGCCGCCTGCCTGCTGGTGGCCTTGTTCTACGCCGCCGGTTATCTGTGGGCGGCGTATCAGTATGACACCTGGCTCAAGCCGGTCAGCATGGTCAATGTGTGGGGCGCGTTCCTGGTGATGGCGGTGCTGCTGGCGTTGTTCACGCCGATCGCCGATCCGGCCCGCATCGGCGTGAACAGCCAGATGGCGCGGCTGGCCAAGGGCAAGACCGCTGCCGCCGATTTTGATTTCCGCTATCTGCGCTTTGAGGGCGGGCGTTATGGCAGGGCGGCTCTGGAGGAGCTGAAGCAGCGCAGCGCCGGCGCGGATGCAGCGCTGCTGCAGCGCGAGGCCACCGCCATGCTGGCGCTGGCCGACAAAGACCGCTGGCAGCCATCCCAACGCGCCACCGCGCCGGTTGCCGTGGCCGACAACCTGACCGTGTGGCCCGCCGGCGCGCAACTGCCGGCCAGCTTTCTGGCGCAGAAATGGGAGACGGTGCCGGATCTTCAGAAGCTCGATTGCCTGAGCCGGAAGGAAGGCAAGTGCGACGCGTTTGTGATCGACGCCGATGGCGACGGCAAGCCGGAGGTGCTGTTGTTCGACAAGGCGGAGCACGGCGCCGGGCAGTTGTATGCCGAGGGCATCGATGGTGTCTGGGGCGTCGTCGCCGCCATCGCTTATCGTCACGCGAGCTGCAAGCCGCTGCTGGAAAAGCTGCGCAAGGGAGAATTCGCGATGGTGGCGCCGCGCTTCAAGGATCTGGAGGTCGGTGGCGTAAGGGTGGAATTTGATCGCCGGGGCGCCGCGAAGGACGAGTGCGAAAAACTCAAGTAG
Source organism: Duganella paludis (assembly GCF_054461335.1). Classification (NCBI taxonomy): domain Bacteria; kingdom Pseudomonadati; phylum Pseudomonadota; class Betaproteobacteria; order Burkholderiales; family Oxalobacteraceae; genus Duganella; species Duganella paludis. Next base: position 776,269 of record NZ_CM136922.1, on the reverse strand, counting down.
ACGCGCCTTGCAGCGGGCAGGCCTGCATGTCGTCGCCGAGGCGGCGGGCCAGTTCGCCGCGCAGCATTTGCAGTCCGCTGATGCGCGTGTCGATATCGGCCAGCTTGCGCTCCAGCGCCGCGCGCAATTGTGGCGCGGCGGCTTCCGGCTCGGTCAGCAGCGGCAAGTCGGCCTCGATCTCGGCGAGCGTAAAGCCGAGCGTCTGCGCCAGCCGGATGTAGCGCAGCCAGTCGACGGCTTCCGGCGGATAGTCGCGGTAGCCGTTGGCGCTGCGGCGCGCGCGCAGCAGCCCGCGCTTTTCATAAAAGCGCAAAGTGTCGCGGCTCAAGCCGGTGGCGCCGGCGATTTCTCCGATTTGCATGCAGGGTCTCCAAAGATCGCTTGACCCTGGAGTGTACTCCAGCCTTTAGCATGGCTCCATTCATTCCTTGGAGCTTTACATGCCGACGCCCGCCACTTTCCGCAAGATCGTCCTTGGCAGCGCGATCTATGACCTGCTCGTGACCGCGCCTTTCGCCACGCCGTGGAGCTTCGCCTTCGCGCACACGCAACTGGACAGCATCAACCAGGCGCTGGGTGGCGCGGCGCTGCCGGCTTTCACGCCGTTCCATGTGCTGTTCGCCTGCCTGCTAGGCAGCGTGGTGCTGGTGTGGGCCGCGCTGCGCATCAGCGATCCGCAGCAACGCTACGGCCGCTTCGATGGCGTCGCGCGGCTGCTGTTCAGCACCTGGATGGCGTGGGCGCTGGCGGCGACGGGAGCGCCGCTGCTGTGGCTCTTCGTGCTGCCCGAACTGGCGTGGGGCGCGGCCCAGTGGTTGCCGGTGCGTGCGGTAGGTCAACGCGTGCCGCAGTGAAGGTCAGGCGGCTTTGGCCAGCGCCTGCGGGCTGCTCCACACCTGCTGCGCTACGCGCATCATGTTGCGGCCGAGGACCAGCGCCACGTCGGTGTCGTTCATGCCGGTGCGGCGCAGCGCGGCCGGCAGCTCGCGCCAGACTTCGGGCGGCGTGAAGCTGGGCGGATGGTTCATGTCGTAGCCGGCCGAGGCGGGCCACCAGTGCGATGGATCGAAGACGCCCGGCGGCGTGTCGTCCAGGCCGGGCTGCTGGAAGCAGATGTCCAGGCCAATGCCCACGTGCTTGACGCCCACCAGCTCCGCCACATAGGCCGCGTGGCGCGCGACGTCGTCGGCGCACGGCTGCGCGCTGCCGAGGAAGAAGGACAGGCCTGAGATGCACACCACGCCACCGGTCCCCGCGCAGGCGCGGATCTGCTCATCGGTGACGTTGCGGCCGTGCGGCACCAGCGCATACGGATTGGCGTGGCTGAAGATCACCGGCTGCGACGACGCGCTCATGATCTCCAGGCTGCACAGGCGACCGGTGTGCGAACAGTCCATCAGGATGCCATTGTCGTTGACCGCCGCCACCATGCGATGGCCGAGCGGCGTCAGACCGCGCGCCACGTCGTGGCAGCCGTCGGCCACGCTGTTGTTGCGGTTGTAGGCGAAGTGGATCTGGCGCACGCCCAACTGGGCGTACAGCGCCACCATGTCCGGCTGGTCCAGCAGCGGCAGGGCGCCTTCCAGGTCGAAGCTGATCGCCATGCGGCCGTCGGCGGCGGCCTGGATGATGTCGTCCACGCTGGACACCAGCACATAGCGCGCCGGATCGGCCGCGATGGTGGCGCGGTAGCCTGCGATCACCGACATCACTTGCGAGATCGGGTTCATGTCCGCACCCACATTCAGCGAGACATAATTGACGCCGGCGGCGTGCAGCCGGTCCACCGGTGTGAAGTCGGCCAGCGGGTGTTGCGGCAGGCAAGCGTGGGCGTCCCAATTGATCATGATCGTCAGTGTGAAAGAAAAGTCTATGTTCCCATGAATGGCTGCGGAGGGCAATTCCGGCGCATGCTTTATACTCACTTCTTTTCACCCGTATTACGAAGGCCGACATGTCTTTTTCTTCGCTGGGCCTCGCACCCTCGCTGCTTAACGCAATTACCGAAATCGGTTACCTGGAGCCCACCGCCGTCCAGCGCGCCGCCATTCCCGCCATCCTGCGCGGCGAGGACGTGCTGGGCGCCGCGCAAACCGGTTCCGGCAAAACGGCCGCGTTCGCGCTGCCGTTGTTGCATGCGCTGCTCGACAAGCGCGGCAGCCAGCGCCAGGTGCACGGCCTGATCCTGGTGCCCACGCGCGAGCTGGCGGCGCAGGTGGCCGATTCGGTGCGCAAGCTGGTGTCGCATTTGCCGACCACGCTCAAGGTGCAAGTGGTGTTCGGCGGCGTGTCGATCAACCCGCAGATGATGGCGCTACGCGGCGGCACGGACATCCTGATCGCCACGCCCGGCCGCCTGCTGGACCTGATCGACCACAATGCGGTGAAGCTGTCGCAGACCGCCATGCTGGTGCTGGACGAGGCGGACCGCCTGCTGGACCTGGGCTTCAGCGAAGAGCTGAACCGCATCCTGGAACTGCTGCCGCAGCAGCGCCAGAACCTGTTCTTCTCGGCGACCTTCCCGCCGGCGGTGCAGAAGCTGGCCGACACCATCCTGAAACAGCCGACCCGCGTCGAAGTGTTGTCCGCGCCGGCCGACCAGCCGAATATCGCGCAGCGCGCCATCGAAGTCGATGTGGCGCGCCGCACCATGCTGCTCAAGCACCTGATCCTGGAGCACGAGTGGCCGGCGGTGATGGTGTTCGTCGCTACCAAGTACGCATCGGACCATGTGGCCGATAAACTCAACCGCAACGGCATCCACGCCGCGTCCTTCCACGGAGAGCTGAGCCAGGGCGCGCGCACCGAGACGCTGACTGACTTCCGCTCCGGTCACCTGCAGGTGCTGGTGGCGACCGACATGGCGGCGCGCGGCATCGACATCGCCCGCCTGCCGGCCGTGGTCAACTACGATTTGCCGCGTTCGGCCGTCGACTACACGCACCGCATCGGCCGCACCGGCCGCGCCGGCGAGAGCGGCGTGGCGATCAGCTTCGTCACCGTCGAGGCGGAGCCGCATTTTCGCCTGATCGAAAAGCGCCAGGCGCAGCGCGTGCCGCGCGAGGTCGTCGCCGGTTTCGAGCGCACCGACGAAGCGCCGGTGGTCAGCGCCGTCACCGACACCATCAATGGCGGCATCAAGGGCAAGCGCAAGAGCAAGAAGGACAAGCTGCGCGAAGCCGCCGCCGCCGGCGAATAGTCCCGGCGCTCAGGGCGCCGCAGGCCGGTACAGCTTGCGGTAGGCGGACGGCGAGGTGCGCAAGGTCGCCTGGAAGTGCTGGCGCAGCGACAGCGCCGAGCCGAAGCCCGCTTCCTGCGCCACCATCTCTATCGATACATCGCTGCTTTCCAGCAGCCGCTGCGCGTGCGTCACGCGCTGGTTCAGCAGCCATTGCTTGAACGAGGTGCCGGTGGCGTCGCGGAAGTGGCGCGTGAAATTGCGCCGGCTCATGGCGGCGCGCGCCGCCAGCGCGTCGATGCTATGGTTCTCCGCGAGATGCTGGTTCACCCATTCCAGCACTTGTGCGAAGCGGTCGTCGCTGCCGCTCACCGGCACCGGGCGCTCGATGAACTGGGCTTGCCCGCCTTGACGGTGCGGCGCCACCACCAGCTGCCGCGCGACGTGGTTGGCCACCTCCGCGCCGCACAGCTGGCGCAGCAGGTGCAGGCAGCAATCCAGTCCCGCCGCCACGCCGGCCGACGTCAACACCCCATCATCCACATACAGCACTTCGCGGTCGACGGCGACGGTGGGATGGCGTTCGGCCAGCGCATCGGCGAACGACCAGTGGGTGGTGGCGCTGCGGCCATCCAGCAAGCCCGCTTCGGCCAGCGGGAAGGCGCCGAGGCACAGGCCGACGATGCGGGCGCCGCGCCGGTGCGCGCGCTTCAGCGCCTCCAGCAGCACCGCCGGCGCCGGGCGGCAGTCGTCGTGCCAGGTCGGCAGGATGACGATGTCGGCCCGGCTCAGCGCCTGCAGGCCGTGCCGCACGCTGATGTCGAAGCCGCCCGTGGTGCTGAGCGGCGACGGATCGGCCGAGCAGATCGTGAGGTCGAAGGCGGCGTCGCGGAACACCATGCCCGGTACGGACAGGTGGAAGGGCGTGATGCCGTCGAACGCGATCACGGCGATGCGGTAGTTGCGGCTGGCGGGAGTGTTCATGGCCCAATTATATCGTTTGTATGCCTTCGGGCCACTGTCGGCCTGGCGCGCGCAAGCGCACAATGTCTCTCATCGTAACCCAATACAGGAGAAACACCATGCGCCGCGCCCTGATCGTCATCGACGTACAAAACGAATACTTCACCGGCAATATGAAGATTGAATATCCGCCGGTGGCCGTGAGCCTGCCGAACATCACCCGCGCCATGGATGCTGCGCGCGCCGCCGGGATTCCGGTGGTGATGGTGCAGCACGACGCGCCGGAACAGTCGCCGATCTTCGCCAAGGGTTCGCCATCCTGGCAGCTGCACGACGAGGTGGCCAAGCGCGGTTCAAGCCACCATATCAACAAGACCTATGCCAGCGTGTTCACCGGCACCGACCTGTCGCAGTGGGTGGCCGACAACGCCATCGACACGATGACCATCGTCGGCTACATGACGCACAACTGCGATGCCGCGACCATCTACGAGGCGGCGCACAAGGGACTGTCGGTGGAGTTTTTGTCGGACGCCAGCGGTTCGCCGTCGTACGAGAACGCGGCCGGCAAGGCCAGCGCGGAAGAGATTCACCGCGTTTTCAGCACGGTGTTCCATACGGGCTTTGCGGCCGTGGCGAGCACCGAGCAATGGCTGGGCGCCGTGGCTGAGGGCAAGTCGCTGGAGCGCGACAATATCTACCTGTCGGTCCAGCGCACGCTGAAGGCTGCCGCGTAAGGCTAGCCGCCGACGCGTTTCGGTTTGTGGCCGAGCTTTGTCAGCTCGGCCATCACGCGTTCGCAATGGTCGCCCTGGATTTCAAGCACGCCGTCCTTGGCGGTGCCGCCCGAGCCGCATGCGGCGCGCAGCTGTTTGCCCAGTGCGGCCAGCGCGTCGGCGTCGAGCGGCAGGCCGCGCACCAGCGTGACGGTCTTGCCGCCGCGTCCCTTCGATTCGCGCGAGACCTTGACGTTGCCGTCGCCGGCCGGCTTGGCCTTGGCGGCGCTCTTGCAGATGCATTCGGTGAGCGGCTTGCGGCAGTCCGGGCACATGCGGCCCGTTTCGGTGGAGTAGACGAGGGCCATGGTTTAATCCTTCAGCAGTCGCGGCATCATGATGTCGAAGAAGCGCTGCTGGTCCGAAGCCAGGCACACTTGCGCGTTCGGCTTGCCGGGCAGTTCGCGCGTGTAGCCTTCGTTGTCGACCAGGATGCGGAGTGACGCGGTGGGGCAGACCGCTGGATCGATCAGCCAGGCCACCGGCACCACGTCGAACAGCGACGGCATGTTGCTGGACCATGGCTGGTAGGCGTCGATCCATTGGTGGTAGAGCAGGGCCAGCGCGTCGGTGACCGGCGAGCCGTGGCCCAGCAGGGCGTTGCGCTCCACTTCATCAAGGCGGATCTGGGTCGAGTCGAGCGGCATCATGACGATCGGCACGCCGGAGGTGAACAGTTTTTGCGCGGCCGGGATGTCGGAGACGATGTTGTATTCCTTGTCCACCGGGCGTGACGGCACGTACTGCGATTTGCGGTAGCCGACGCGCACCGAGCCGCCCATCATGGCGACCTGTTTGAGTTTGCCGAAGGTGGCGGCGTCGCGCGTGATGGCGGCGCCGATGTTGGTCAGCGGGCCGAGAGCCACCAGCGTGATCTGGCCGGGCTGGCGCTTGATCTGGTCCAGCATGAAATCGACCGCGTCCAGTTTCGCCGGCAGCTTGCCGCGCTGGGCGTAGCGTGCTTGCGTGAGCGGTTGCGGATTGCCGGTGGTGGCGATGCCTTGGGCGACAGGGATGTTGCTGTGGCCTGTTTCGCGCAGCAGGCGTTCCAGCAGTTGCGCGCGCAGGGCGGTGTCGCCCCAGGCGGTGGTGATGCCGATGATTTCCAGCTCGGGGCTTTGCAGCAGCAGGGCGAGGGCGAAGGCGTCGTCGATGTCGTCGCCGATGTCCATGTCGACGATGACTTTATGCGGCGCGGCCTGCGCAGGTGCGGTAAATACGGCGCACGACAGCGCCAGTGCGGTGAACAGCCCGCGCAGCGGCCGGGAGAGGGAGTAGGCCATGTAAATCCTTGATTCGGTGGAAGCAGGATTTTACAGGAAGCCGGCGGGCCTTATTTCGGCGCCTTTATTTCCGCTTGTTTGCCGGCGACGATGTCGATGCGGCGCTTGATGCGCTGGGCTTCGGCGCTGTCGCCGGCTTGTTCGGCGCGCATGGCTTGCACGCCGAGCCAGGCCAGCAACGGCCGGCGCCAGCCTTGGGCGGAGGCGGTTTCCACCGCATCGGTCAGCACTTGCGGACTGGCTTTGCCCGCGCGCAGCAGCACGCCGCTGGCCACCAGCCTGGAAAGCGGATCGGCGATGGCTTGCACGGCGCCGGCGTCGGCCGCCGCTGCGGCGCTGGCGGTGATGGCGGCGATGGGCTGGTGCTGCGCTGGCAGCAGGGGCGTGTCGGCGGCGGTGGCGCGGCCGGCGAGGTAGGCGGCGTAGGCGCGGTCGGCCGGGCTGGCGTCCTGCGCCAGCTTGTCGTAGCCGGCGCAGTCCTCGAACACCAGCGAGGCCACGCGCGCGGCGCACTGGATAAGCTCCGCGCGGACAATCAGGTCTATTTTGCCGGTGCTGGCCAGCGCTTCGCGTGCGCGCTTGGCTTCAGCAGCTTCCACGCGCGCGTTGCCGGACATGTAGGCCGAGGTGGCGCGCTCGATGCTGCTGTGCGCATTCATCTGCCAATCCGGCACCGGGGGATTATTGCCGCAGCCGGCCAGTAAGGTGGTGGCGACGCTGGCGATGACGATGGTCTTCTTCATGGCAGCTTGATCTCCGTATCGCGCTTGAACGGCCACTTGCGGTTGATTTCATTCACCAACTGCTCCACCCGCCGCAAGCTGCTTTCCACTTCGCCGCGCAGCGTGCCCAGATCGGCCGTGGCCTCCTTGGTGTTGGACGCCACCGCCTGCGCCTCCACCAGCACCGCATCCATTTTCTTGAGCGAGTTGCGCGCATCCGCAAGCAGACCATTAAGCTGAACGATGGTGGCCTGCGCATCCGTCACCACGCCTTTCTGACCGAAGACTCGTTCGTCGGCATGGCCGATCAAGCTGTCGGCTTTCACCGCCAGCGCATTCACGGTCACCAGCAGCTTGTTGGCGCGCTCGGTCAACTGCTGCGCGTTTTTGTCATCGCCGGCGATCAGGCCCATGGCGCCGTGCGGGCCATTGAGCTTGCCGGTCACGCCGGCCACGTTGGCCAGGCTGGCGGCCAAAGCCGAATTTTCCGCCGTCAGCTCGTTCAGGTTTTGCAGCAGATCGCGCGCCGCTGACAGCAGCCGGGGAATCTCGGCGCCCGGATCGCCCACCAGCAGCGCGCGCGCCGCACCGTCTTCCAGCGCCGGATCGGTCGGAATGCCGCTGAAGGCGCGCAGCTTGGCGCCGCCCACCAGCCCGCGCTCCAGCGTGAAGATGCTGGAACTGCGCAGCCAATGCGCATCCTTGCGCGGCACGTCCACCACCACGCGCGCCTTGCCTTCCTGGCTCAATTCAATACGCCGCACGCGGCCGATAGGGAAGCCGGCGAAGGTGACGTCCATGCCGACCACCACGCCTTCGGAATCGTCGGCCTGCAGGATCAGCGTCTGCGTGGTCTCGAACGCCCCGCGCGCGTACAGCAAGTAGAGCGCCGATCCCAGCACCAGCGCCACCATCAGCGCCAGCAGCATGGCCGCCTTGAATTCGGCGTTGCGCACCGGCGCGGCTTCGTTGTTTTGTTCTGTCATATCAGTAGTAATTACCCATGAGCGAGGCGACTTCGATGAGGAGCATGACGGCGAACAGCCGCACCATGTCCGACAGGCCGCGCGACACCTTGGCGAGGCCGGAGTAAAAAGAGGATGCCATCGGAATCAGCCCGACGGCAAAGCTGAAGAACACGATCTTCAGCACCAGGATCAAGGTCACGGCGGGATTGAACACCTGGCCGACCACGCGCGTGTAGCCGGCCAGCGCCCATGGCGTGAAGCCGTAGAGCGTCACGTAGGCCAGGAACAGCGTCAGCACACAGCTGACCGCCGCCAGCAGCCAGACGGCAAAAATGCCGGCCACCACGCGCGGGAAGAACTCGCCGTGCAGCTCTTCCTCGGTGGCGGCGGCCATGTTGCGCTTCTGCGCGAATTCCAGCCCGGCGGGCAGGGTGGTGCGCAGGGCGACAAAGGCGGCGGCGGTCAGCGGGATCAGTTCCAGCACCAGCACGCGCACCACCATCTCCAGCGCGAAACGCGACAGGCCGTAGCTTTGCGACGTCACCACCACGATGCGGATCAGCACCAGGCTGACCAGGGCGGACAGCACGCCGTACCAGGCCAGGTTGGGTGCGGTGTCGGCCACCAGGTGGCGCGCCAGGACGGGGCGCCGGTCGCCGCCGTAGCTGGATGGAGTAAGCGCGAGGGAAAACATCAGCACCGCGAAATGCAGCAGGCGCCACCAGCTGTGCATCCAGGCGACAGCGCCTTGATGCAGTCTTTGCAGGATGCCCAGTGTGGATGCTTGCGTGTTCATCTTGGCATATTAGCACCGCCGCGCCGGGGGCAGGCGTACAGTTACGGGTCGGGGAAGCTGGCGATGATGGCGTCGGCCGCCGCCCGCACGCGGGCGCTGCGGCTCAAATCGGCGTGCATCACCAGCCAGACATCGTAGTGGTCGACCCGCTCCGGCCAGATGCGCACCAGGCGCTTGTCGCCGTCGGCCATGTGGCAGGGCAGTTCGGTCACGCCCATGCCCAGCCGCGCCGCCTCGATCATCGCCAGCCCGCTGTTGACCTCCATCGCCACGCGCGCGTTGTGCACCGGTTCGAAACAGATCTTTTCCTGGTGGCGCGGCGCCACCGAGGCCTGGTAGATCACGATGTCGTGTCCCGCCAGGCCGTTGCCCGGTTGCGGCATGCCGCGCGCCTTCAGATAGGCCGGCGTGGCGTAGAGGCCCATGCTGCGCCGGGTCAGATGGCGCGAGATCAGGTCCGGGCTGGTGGGCTTGAGCGTACGCACCGCCAGGTCGGCTTCGCGTCGCGTCAGGCTGGTGATGCCGGTGCTGGTACTGAGCACGATGCGGATATCGGGATGCTGCAGGTGCAGCCGCTGCATGGCGCCGATGACGAAGTGCGCGGCCATGGTGTCGGAGGTGGTGACGCGCACCACGCCCGACAGGCGGTTGTCGATGCCCTGCATCTCGCGCTGGAACTGCAGCGCGGCGTGCTCCATCTTCTCGGCCGCGCTGACGGCCAGTTCGCCGGCCGGCGTGGCCATGTAGCCGGACGGCGTGCGCAGGAACAGGCGCGCGCCCAGCGAGGATTCCAGCGCGTTGAGGCGGCGGCCGACGGTGGCCTGGTCGATGTCGAGCAGCGCTGCGGCCGAGCGCAGCGTGCCTTTGCGATAGATGGCGAGGAAGATCCGCGCGTTGTCCCAGTCCATAGTGGTCTCCAGCGTGATGCATTTTTGCATCAGAGCGCTGATGTTATGCGTATTTACTGCATCAGGCAAGCGGCCTACCATGACGCCATGAATACCTCCACCATTGCGGCGCCGGCGCGCCAGGTTCCTCCCTTGTTGATGCTGATGACGCTGGCCATCGGCTTTGTGATGGCGATGATCGACGTCACCGCCGTCAATACCGCGCTGTCGGATATCGCGCTCAACCTGTCGGTGCCGCTCACCGGGCTGGTTTGGGTGGTGGACGGCTACACACTGACCTTCGCCGCGCTGCTGATGGCCGGCGGCGCGCTGGCGGATCGTTTCGGCCCCAAGACTGTGTATCAGGGCGGACTGAGTGTCTTCATCCTCGGTTCGATCCTGTGTGCGCTGGCGCCGAGCGGCCATGCGCTGGTGGCGGCGCGTTTGCTGCAGGGTGCTGGGGCGGCGCTGTTCATGCCGAGTTCTCTCAGTTTGCTGACGCATGCGTATGAAGACCAGGCGACACGGGCGCGCATGCTGGGGACGTGGTCGGCGATTGTCGGCTGTTCGTCGGCGGCCGGGCCGCTGGTGGGCGGGGTGCTGGTCCACGAATTCGGCTGGCGCAGCGTGTTTTGGGTGAATGTGCCGATTGGCTTGCTGGGCATCGTGCTGACGCAGGTGCTGGCGCCGGCCACGGCGCGGCATGCGCGTCATTTGTCGATGCTGAGTCATGCGCTGGGCGTGGTGGCGCTGGCGGCGTTGAGTTTTGTGCTGATCGAGGGGCCGGCGTTGGGATGGACTTCGGGCGGCGTGCTGTTGGCTGGCGTGGCGGCGGTGGCGACGGCCGCGCTGCTGGTGCGGCGTGAGCGCTCCGGGGCGCATCCCTTGCTGCCCAAGGCGCTGTTCGAGACGCCGGCTTTTGCGGCGGCCAATGGCGTTGGCTTCCTGATTAATTTTGCGGTGTTCGGGCAGTTGTTTTTGTTGAGTTTATTCATACAGCAGGGTGGGGCGGACGCGTTGCAGACCGGCGTCAAGCTGATTCCGATGATGGCGGCTTTCGCGGTTGGTAATCTGACTTCGGGCCGGATCACAGCGCGGGTTGGTACGCGGCCGCCGATGATGTATGGGTTGCTGGCGGGGCTGGTGATGGCGGTGTTGATGCTGGTCGGCCTGCGTCCGGATACGCCTTATTGGCTGCTGGTGGCGGCTGCGGTGGTGATGAATGTGGCGATCGGGATTGCGATTCCGGGCATGACGGCCACCGTGATGCTGGTGGCCGGCAAGGCGAATGCCAACAGCGCCGCCGCCGCGCTGAACGCCAACCGTCAGATCGGCGCCCTGGTTGGCGTGGCGATGATGGGGACCGTGATGCATGTGGCGCCGCAGTGGGCGCTGCGGCTGCCGTTGGCTTTCAGCTTGATTACAGCGGCATACGCAGGCGCTTTACTGCTGGTGTACCGCCACATCAAGCTGGGGCGGCCGGGCGCTTAAATGCCGCGCGATTGACGCCACTCGATCATCTCGGCGATGGTGAGGATCGGCATCCGGTGCTGCTCGGCGAAGCGTTCGATTTCCACCCCGCGCATCATGGTGCCGTCGGGGTTCATCAACTCGCACAGCACGGCCGACGGGTTCAGGCCGGCCATGGTGGCCAGGTCCACCGAACCTTCGGTGTGGCCTTTGCGCGCCAGTACCCCGCCCGGCGTCGCGCGCAACGGGAAGACGTGGCCCGGATGGACCAGGTCCGCCGGCCTGGCGTTGGCCGCCGTCGCCGCGCGGATGGTGGTCACCCGGTCGGCCGCCGACACGCCGGTGGTCACACCTACACGCGCTTCGATCGACACCGTGAACGGCGTGCCGTAACGGCTGCCGTTGTTGGCCGCCATCATCGGCAACTCCAGCTCGCGGACCTTGTCGGCGCTCAGGCACAGGCAGACGATGCCGCTGCATTCGCGGATCATCATGGCCATGGTCTGCACGGTCATTTTTTCGGCGGCGACGATCAGGTCCGCTTCGTTCTCGCGGTCGAAATCATCGAGCAGGATAACCGGCACGCCGGCGCGCATGGCTTCCAGCGCCGCGTGAATGCGGCCTTCCAGATCATCGGATACCAGGGAGTAGGGAGAATGGTTGGATACTACGGATTGGTCAGACATTGGTGAAACGCTCCTCGCAAAGATAGGCGAAAAACGCGACAGGGCAAGCGAATACGCGCAGCCTGCCATGCCACAGGTGGCTGGCAGGCTGCGTAAACCGCACATCTTCTTTCATCCGGACTTTAACCGTCGGCCCTGGAATTACACCAGATCTGCGCCTGAGCGCTCGCGGGCTTAGTTTTGTAAACTTTACCGCCGGTGGGGATTTTCACCCCGCCCCGAAGACGTTGTGTTGTTACCCGCCGGACGGCGGGCCGGAGGATTCTAGCCCAATTTAAGGATTTCAGTGTAAGGTAGCTGTTCTCTTACATATCTTGCATTCGGAATGAAGCTGATTACCTTGCGTATCCTGTCCGGCGCTGCACTTCTGGCGTGTACTTTCCCGGCGCTTGCCGACGCACCACCGCCACTGAGGCTGAGCGACCAGATTCCGGTCGGACCGCAGGTAAAAGTTGGCAAACTGTCTAATGGACTGATTTACTACATCCAGAAGAACGGCCGTCCCGAGAATAAGCTGGAGCTGCGGCTGGTGGTGAAAGCCGGCTCCATCCTGGAGGACGAGGACCAGCAAGGCCTGGCGCACTTCACCGAACACATGGCGTTCAACGGTTCCACCCATTTCAAGCGTAACGAGATGGTGTCCTACCTGCAGTCCATCGGCGTGAAGTTCGGCGCGGATCTCAACGCCTACACCAGCTTCGACGAAACGGTCTACATCCTGCCGATACCGACCGATAAAAAGGACGTGGTCGAGCAGGGCTTCCAGGTGCTGGAAGACTGGGCCCACGGCCTCTCCTTCAACGACGCCGACATCGACAGCGAGCGCGGTATCGTCCTTGAAGAACTGCGCCTCGGTAAAGGCGTGGACGACCGCATGAACAAGGTGGTGCTGCCCAAGGTGCTGAACGGCTCGCGCTACGCCGAGCGCATGCCGATCGGTAAAGAGGACATCCTCAAGACCTTCAAGTACGACGCCATCAAACGCTTCTACCGCGACTGGTATCGCCCGGACCTGATGGCGGTGGTGGCGGTCGGTGATATCGAGCCGGCCGAGGCCCAGCGCCTGATTGAAAAACACTTCAGCAAGTTGAAGAATCCGGCCAAGCCGCGTCCACGCGAATACGCGAAGATTCCGGAGCGCGAGGAGTCCGAAGGCGTGGTCTTCACCGACAAGGAAGTCAGCGCCAACACGGTCTACATCCGCTACCCGATCCAATCCTGGCCGGCCGGCGAGACCATCGCCGACTACCGCCAGAAGCTGATCGAAGGGATGTACAGCTTCATCCTCAGCCAGCGCATGTACGAATTGACGCAGCAGGCCAATCCGCCGTTCCTGCAAGGCGGCAGCGGCATGAACAAGATCGTGCGCGGCTACCGGTCCTTCGGCGCCGGCGCGGTGCTGGGCAAGGGTGGCGCCACGCCGGCCATCAACGCGCTGGTGGAGGAAGACCAGCGCGCGCGCCAGTACGGCTTCAGCGCATCGGAAGTGGAGCGCGCCAAGAAGGGCATGCTGCGCAACTATGAGCGCATCTACAACGAACGCGAAAAATCCGATTCGTCCGGCTATGCGGCGGAATACATCCGCAACTTCCTGGAGAACGAATCGATACCAGGCACCGCCGCCGAATACCGCTACGCCACCGAACTGATACCGGGCATCACGCTGCAGGAGGTGAATGCCGCCGTGCGCGCCGCCATTCCGGTCAACCAGAACAAGCTGGTGATCTACACCGGCGTCGACAAGCCTGGCGCGCCGCCACCGAAGGCCGACGAGCTGCTGGCAACCGCCGGCGCGGCCGAGAAGATCGAGGTCAAGCCGCTGGAGGACAAGCAGTACGCCTCGCAGCTGATGCCGACCTTGCCCAAGGCCGGCAGCATCGTCAGCCAGACCGTCAATGAAAAGATCGGCGCCACGGAACTGGTGCTGAGCAACGGCGTGAAGGTGGTGCTCAAGCCGACCGACTTCAATAACGACCAGGTGATCCTGGGCGGCCTGCGCTACGGCGGCTGGTCGCTGCTGCCGGACAGCGACGTCTTCGCCGCCCACTATGCGAGCAGCATCGTCGGCCAGATGGGCGTGTTGAATTACACGCCCAACGATCTGGTGAAGGTCTTGGCCGGCAAGAGCGTCAGCTCCAGCGCCAGCGTCAGTTCGCTCAACGAATCGGTGGGCGGCAGTTCCGGCAGCACCGACGTGGAAGCCATGCTGCAACTGGTCTATCTGCAGATGACGCAGCCGCGCAAGGACGTCGCCATCTACAGTGCCTACGTCGACCGTCAGCGCGAACTGGCGCAGAACAATCTGGCGCGGCCGGAGTCGGTGTTTTACGACACCGTCACCGCCACGCTGTACAACAACAGCCCGCGCGTGCTGCGCGCCGCCCGGCCGGCCGATTTCGACCAGCTGGCGCTGGATCGCGTGCTCGATATCTACAACAGCCGCATGTCGAGCGCGCGCGACTTCACCTTCTTCATCGTCGGCAGCTTCGACGTCGAGAAAATCAAGCCGCTGATCGCCACCTACATCGCCAGCCTGCCGGTGGGCGAGATTCCGGTGGCCTTCAAGGATGAAGGCGTGCGGCCGATCAAGGGCGTGGTCAAGAAGGAAGTGCACGCCGGCGCGGAGCCCAAGAGCACCATCTCGCTGTCGTTCACCGGCGAGGTGGAGTACTCGCGCGCCGCGCGCATGCGCTTGCAGGCGCTGGTGGAGGTCATGAACATCAAGCTGATCGAGACCCTGCGCGAGAAGATGGGAGCGATGTACAGCGGCGGCATGAGCGCTTCCATGAGCCGCATCCCATATGGTAACTACTCCATCAACGCCAGCCTGCCGTGCGCGCCGGAGAACGTCGACAAGGTGCTGGCGGCAACCTTCGCCGAAATCGGCAAGATCCAGCAGAACGGCGTGGAAGAGGCGGACCTGAACAAGGTCAAGGCGTCGTGGATCAAGAGCTACCGCAAAGGCATGCGGGAAAACGGCTACTGGATGGCGTCCCTGCAGAACGCCTTCTTTAACAATAACAGTCCAGAGGATATACTGACGTACGAGTCGCGCGTAAACGGGTTGACCGTAGCGGACCTCAAGGAGGCCGCGCAGCGTTACTTTGACACGAATAACTACCTGCAGGTAGTGTTGTACCCTGAGAAGTAAGGAGTCATCATGGCAAAGAAAAAAGAAGAACTGGATCCGGAAACCCTGGAACTGATTAACTGGTGTATCGAAGTGGAGGGCTTTTTAGTCAAGGGCGGCGCCACCGTGCAGGAGGCGCAGGATCATATTGAAGAGCAGGTCGAATGGTTCACCGACCAGTTCTACGATGGCCTGACGCCCGAAGAAGCGGCCAAGGAAGCGCTGGCTTAATCACAGTCATTCACCCGGCTGTGCCTCGTGGCACACGACGCACAGCTTGTTCCCCTCCGGGTCGCGGAAGTAGGCGCCGTAATAGTTGGCGTGGTACTGCGGCCGCAATCCAGGCGCGCCTTCGCAGACCCCGCCATGTTCGCGCACCGTCGCATAGGCGCGGTCCACCATCTCCCTTGACGTCGCCATCAACGCCAGCATCTGGCCGTTGCCGCATGCCGCCGGCTGGTTGTCGTAGGGAGCGCCGATGATGAACAACGGCCGTGCGCCTTCGGCCGGCTGCCAAGCGGCCCACGGCCGGTGGGTGTCGACAAAACGCTGGCGCGCGCCCAGCTCCGCCATCAGGGCGGTGTAGAACGGCAAAGCCTCTTCGAAGTTGTTAATTCCCACATAAACGTGCGACAGCATTGCGTCCTCCCGCGAGTGAGTATATCGTCAACATTTGGGGATATAGTGTACGCGGAGACGAGCACGGTATGGAAAAAAACACGATCGAACTGTCGCCCGGCATGGCGCCGCTGCGCCGCATTGCCGACCTGCAGGGGCCGAGGGCGCGGCCGTTGTTTGGCAATGTGCGCGAGATCCGCGCCCAGCCTTTTCACCGCGTGCTGGAAGGCTGGGCGCGCGAGTACGGGCCGTTGTATCGTTTCCGCATCATGCGCAAGGAAATGCTGGCCACCTCGGACCGCGAGCTGATCGCGGCGCTGCTGCGCGACCGGCCGGACATGATGCGCCGTTCCAGCCGCACGGCGGAAATGCTCGACGAGATCGGCACGCGCGGCCTGTTCACCGCCGAGGGCGAGGACTGGCGCCGCCAGCGCAAGCTGGTGATGCGGGCGCTGACGCCGGAGGTCATCCATAACTTCTTCCCCACCTTGTCGGCGATGACCGAGCGCTTGCGGCTGCGCTGGGAGAGCGCCATCGAAGCCGGCCGCCCGGTCGACCTGCTGCGCGACCTGAAGGCCTACACGCTGGACGTCACCATCGGCCTGGCGATGGGGCAGGACATCAACACGCTGGAGCTGGAAGAACATCCACTGCAGCGCGATATCGAATTCCTGTTCAAGCTGGTGGCGCGGCGCCTGACCACGCCTTTCACGTATTGGCGCGTGGCGGTGCTCAAGCGCGCGCAGGACCACGAGGCCACGGCGGCTGCGGCGCGCATCCAGCGAGCCATCGCCGGTTTCATCGCGGACGCGCGCCAGCGCATGGAACAGAATCCGGCGCTGCGCCAGAAGCCTTCCAACATGCTGGAGGCGCTGATCGTGGCGCGCGACGAGCCGGGCTCCGGCCTGACCGACGAAACGGTGGTGGGCAACGCCATCACCATGGTGTTCGCCGGCGAGGACACCACCTCCAACACCATGGCGTGGCTGCTGGAATTCCTGGCCGACCATCCGGACGCCGCTGCGCGCATGCGGGACGAGGCGCGGCAGGTGCTGGGCGCGGACGCGGTGCTGACCGACTATCACCGGCTGGAGCAGCTCAAGTACATCGACGCCGCCACGCGCGAAGCCATGCGCCTGAAGCCGGTGGCGCCGTTCATGGCGGCCGAAGCCAATCACGACACGGTGCTGGGCGACCTGGCGGTGCCGGCGGGGACGGTGATCTTCCTGCTGCTGCGCCATGCGTCCGAGCGCGATTGCGAGCTGGCGCAGCCGGAACGTTTCATGCCGGAGCGCTGGCTCGACGGCGCCAACGGCCAAGGCGACGATCCGGGCCGCAAGCTGTTCCCGTTCGGCGGCGGGCCGCGTTTCTGTCCGGGGCGCTACTTGGCCATGGCCGAGATCAAGATGGCGATGTCGATGCTGGCGCGGCATTTTGCGCTCCAGCGCGTGGCCGGCGCGCCGTCCGCGCAGGAGTGTTTTACCTTCACCATGACGCCGGATGCTTTGCCGGTGAAGCTGGTCAAACTGTTGCATACTTAGACGGAGAAGCTATGTTCAAGAAAATCATCATCGGCCTGGCGGTATTGATATTGATCGTGCTGGCGGCCGCCGCTTTGCAGCCGGCCAGCTACAGCGTCACGCGCAGCGTCGCCATCAAGGCGCCGCCGGAGAAGATCCAGCCGCTGATCAGCGATTTTCATCAGTGGGTGCAATGGTCGCCCTGGGAGCATCTCGACCCCGGCATGACGCGCACCTTCAGTGGTGCGCCGAAGGATCTGGGCGCAGTCTATGCTTGGCAGGGCAATCGCGACGTGGGCGCCGGCCGCATGGAGGTGATCAGCCTGACGCCGGCCAAGGTCGGCATCAAGCTGGACTTCATCGCGCCGATGGAATCGTCGTCGATGACGGATTTCGTGCTGGAGCCGAAAGGCGACACCACCCAGGTGACCTGGACCATGTCCGGCAAGTCCGATTTCATGACCAAGTTGATGGGACTCTTCGTCAGCATGGACAAAATGATCGGGCCGGACTTTGAACGCGGCCTGGCGCAGATGAAGACGGCGGCGGAAAAATAAACGGAGGTGTGCGATGCGGATGCGAGCGGCGGTAGGCATGGCGTTGGCGTTGGCGTTGATGCTTGCGGCTGCGCAGGCTGCCCAAACTACGTCCTTGCGGT
Source organism: Duganella paludis (assembly GCF_054461335.1). Classification (NCBI taxonomy): domain Bacteria; kingdom Pseudomonadati; phylum Pseudomonadota; class Betaproteobacteria; order Burkholderiales; family Oxalobacteraceae; genus Duganella; species Duganella paludis. The sequence continues at coordinate 758,614 of NZ_CM136922.1, read as the reverse complement.
CAGACCATCCCATCATCGGCACCTGGCGCATCATGCTGCCGGGGAGCTCGTGCAGCGAAATCTACCGCATCCGCGCCGACGGCACCACGCTGGTGTTCAGCCATGAGGAGGTGGCCGAGTCCACCTTCACCATCAGCGACCAGCCGGACAAGGATGGCTTCTACGAGGAGGTCGACATCATCGTCAAAGACAACGGCAAGCGCGATTGTTCTGGCGAGATCACCAAGCCGGGCCGGGAGGTCACCAGCTACCTGCAATTCCACCCCAACGGCAATCTGTTCGTGATGTGCGCCGATCGCACGCTGAATCGCTGCATCGGCCCGTTCATTCGCGTGCGCGGCCGCTCAATTTAAAGCGTTGCCTAATTGTTGCGGTAGGCGCCAGGATTCACGCCGCTCCATTCCTTGAAGGCGTGGTTGAACGCGCTCTGCTCCTGATAGCCGAGCAGGAAAGCGATGTCGATCAGGCTCAGTTCCGGCCGGCGCAGATAGTCCTTGGCCAGCGCGAAGCGGGCCTGGTCCAGCACCTGCTGGAAGGTGGCGCCGGCCTCGCTCAATTTGCGCTGCAAGGTGCGCGGCGACAGTTTCAACTCATCGGCTACGGAGGCCAGCCGCACCTGGCCGTGCGCCAGGTTGGCGACGATGGCGGCATGCACCTGCTGCGTGATCGACGGCGCCGCAGCGTGGCCGGCGGCGCGCTGTTGCAGCAGTTGTTCGGCGTGCTGCTGCAGCACCGGATACATGCTGACGTCCGCGTTCGGCACCGGCCATGTCAGCATGGCGGCGTTGAGGCTGGCGACATTGGCTTCGGCGCCGAACACCGGCATGTCGCCCAACACGCGCACGTACTCGTCGCGCAATGCGGGCGGGCCGCCGTCGTGCGTGAGCCGCAGTTCGTTGGCCGGCAGCGTGATCCCGGCCAGCCAGTTGCTGAACACACGGATGCCGGAGAACACGCTGTCGGCCAGGTGGCGGTGGGCGCTGCTGTAGTTGCTGTGCCAGGTGTAGTGGGCGGTGTCGCCTTCGATGCGGATGTGGGAGCGCCCCAGGTCGTGCGCCAGCTGCTCGTAGCGCATGGTCTGTTCGAAGACCTGGCCGAAATCGCGGCAGCTCAGCAGAATCAGGCCATACACGGTGTAGGTGCCGAGTTTGACGCATTGGCCCACGTGCAGGCCGAAATGCGGATCGCCGGCCAGCTCGGCGCCGATGTCGAGCAGGCGCACGTAGTCGGCGGCGGGCAGCGATTCCGGCAGCGGTTCCAGCGTGCCGGCCGGCAGTTGGGCGGCTTGTTCCAGTGCCTGCGGCGTGACGCCGCGCTGGGCGGCCGCCTCCAGCAAGGGCTGAAGATAGGAGCCGGCGACGCGGTTGGCATGATCGAACAAGGCTGATGTCATGAATGCGCAATACCGGGGCGCGGCATTGTTTTAATCTCAAGTCGTGAATAATCGGTGCGCGCCAGTATAGCAAGCGCTCCATCAGGGAGATAGAAAAACGATGAGACGCTGGAACGGTTGGGGTGATGAGTCGGTGGAGTTTGCGCTGAACGAGGACGCGCTGGCGTTTCTGGCGCAGCGCATCGGCGCGGGCAAGCCGGTGGCGGATGCCGGTTTCGCGCAGGCTTGCGCGCAGATTGCGCCATCGCGCCTGCCGGCGCATCGCTTGATCGACACCTCGCCCGAAGTCCGGCTGCGCAATGCGCTGGGCCAGAGCCTGCCGGACTGGCTGCGCCTGCGTTACGGCGTGATCGGCGCGGCGCCGGATGGCGTGGCCTATCCCGAGAGCGCGCAGGATGTGCGCGACCTGCTCGACTACGCGCAGCAGTTCGGGGTGGCCTTGATTCCGCAGGGCGGCGGCACCAGCGTGGCGGGACATCTGACCGCGCCGGGCGGCGTGCCGTCGCTGACGGTGAACATGACGCGCATGCGGCAGCTGGTTTATCTGGATACCGAGTCGCAGCTGGCGACCTTCGGCGCGGGCGTGCTGGGGCCGGACCTGGAGGCGCAGTTGCGCGCGCGCGGCTATACGCTGGGGCATTTCCCGCAGTCATTCGAGTATTCGACGCTGGGCGGCTGGGTTGCCACGCGCTCGTCGGGGCAGCAGTCCTTGCGCTATGGGCGCATCGAGCAGATGTTCCGTGGCGGTTCGGTGGAAACGCCGTCCGGCACGCTGCATTTGCCGACCTTCCCGGCATCGGCGGCGGGGCCGGACCTGCGCGAGATGGTGCTCGGTTCCGAGGGCCGGATGGGCATCCTGACCGAGGCCACGGTGCGCGTGACGGCGGCGCCGGCGTATGAGGCCTTCCATGCGGTGTTCTTCCCTGATTGGACGGCGGCCGAGACGGCGGTGCGGCAGATCGTGCAGGCCGGCTTGTCGCTTTCCATGCTGCGCTTGTCGAATGCGCTGGAGACCACCACCATGCTGGCGCTGGCCGGCCACAAGAAATTGATCTCGGTGCTGGAAGGGTATCTGTCGCTGCGCGGCTGCAAGGAAGAGAAATGCATGCTGATGATCGGCGTTGGCGGACGCAAGTCGCTGGCGCGGACGGCGTTGCGCGAGGCGCTGGTGCTGGCCTTGCCGCATGGCGGCGTGCATGTGGGCCGCTACATGGGCGAGAAGTGGAAGCAGAACCGCTTCCGCAATGTCTATCTGCGCAATGCGGCGTGGGGGCATGGCTATGCCATCGATACGGTGGAGACGGCGGTCGACTGGCCGCGCGTGGAGATCATGATGCGGGCGGTGGGGGCGGCGGCCAAGGCGGCGCTGGGATCGCATGGGGAGCAGGTGCACGCTTACACGCACCTGTCGCATTTGTATGCGCAGGGAGCCAGTGTTTATACGACGTTTGTGTATCGATTGGCTGGCGACTATGAGTCGGACCTGGCGCGCTGGAAGTCTTTGAAGAAGGCGGCCAGCATGGCGATCGTGGAGAACGGCGGGACGATCAGCCATCAGCATGGTGTGGGTAGCGACCATGCGTCGTATCTGGCGGCGGAGAAGGGGCGCTTGGGCATGTCGTCGTTGCAGGCTTTGTTCGATCATGTGGATCCGCAGGGGATTATGAATCCAGGGAAGCTGCTGCCATGAGCGCACGCGATGCGCTGGCCGGGCCGTGGGATGTGATTGTGATCGGCGGTGGCATCACTGGTGCTGGGATTTTGCTGGAGTCCGCGCGGCGTGGTTTGAAGGCGTTGCTGGTGGAGCAGCGGGATTTCGCCTGGGGCACGTCGAGCAGGTCTTCAAAGCTGGTGCATGGCGGTTTGCGGTATTTGAAGGAAGGGCAGTTTGCGCTGACGCGTGAGTCGGTGCATGAGCGGGAGCATTTGCTGCGGCAGGCGGCCGGGCTGGTGGAGCCGCAGAGTTTCGCGTTTGGTGATTACGTCGGGCGTAAGCCTGGCAAGCGGGCGTTTCTGGTTGGGCTGGCGATTTATGATCGGATGGCGGGGCAGCGCGGGCGGCATTATTTTTCTCGCGATGAGTTTGTGGCGATGGCGCCGAATGTGGCCGTCGACGGTCTTCAAGGCGGGATGGTCTACAACGATGCCAAGACGGACGACGCGCGGCTGGTGTTGCGCGTGCTGCAGGAGGCACGCCGGCATGGCGGCGTCGCCGTGAACTACATGGCCGTCGAGTCGCTGCTGCGCGAGGGCGATGCGGCCGGTGCCGCCACCGGCGATGCGGTCGGCGGCGGGGGCAGGGCGGCTGGCGATGCGCTTGGCGAGGTGCATGGCGATGCGGCCGGCGAAGTGTGTGGCGTGCGGCTGCGCGATGGCTTGGACGGTGCGCGGCAGGACGTGTGTGCGCGGCTGGTCATCAACGCGACCGGCGCATGGGCCGACCGGTTGAGCGCGCGGCCAGTCGGCGATGGCGCGGGACAGTCGGGCGTGGGCCATCGTCTGCGGCCTCTGCGCGGTAGTCATCTGGTGCTGCCGGCGTGGCGTTTACCGCTGGCGCAGGCAATCAGTTTGATGCATCCTGCCGACGGCCGTCCGGTGTTCGCCTATCCATGGGAGGGCGTCACCCTGGTCGGCACCACGGACGTCGACCACAAGGACGACCTGTCGCGCGAAGCGGCCATCACGCGCGCGGAATGCGACTATCTGATGGCCGCCTTGCACACCCAATTCCCGCAACTGAACCTAACGGACGACGACATCATCGCCAGCTACGCCGGCGTGCGTCCGGTCATCGACAGTGGCCAAGCCGATCCATCGAAGGAAACCCGCGACCACGCCATCAGCCTGGAACACGGCCTGCTCACCATCACCGGCGGCAAGCTGACCACCTTCCGCGTGATCGCGCTCGACGCGCTCAAGCTGGCTGCCACCAGGCTGCCGGAACTGCAAGGCCGCCTGACGCCGCAGCCGGTGTTCGCCGCCACGCCGCCGCTGCGCTACACGCCCGAGCTGCCGCCCGGCCAGGCGCTGCGCCTGCAAGGCCGCTACGGCGCCGCAGCGCAAGCGCTGATCGATGCCGCCCAACTAGGCGAACTGGCCACGATACCCGGCACCGAAACCATTTGGGCGCAACTGCGCTGGGCCGCGCGCGGAGAAGACGTCTGCAAGCTGGAAGACCTGCTGCTGCGCCGCACGCGCCTCGGCATACAGCTGCGCGGCGGCGGCGCCGCCATCATGACGCGCATCCGTGTCATCTGCCAACCGGAACTCGGCTGGACCGACCAGCGCTGGGACGCCGAGCAAGCCAACTACCTGGCCCTGTGGGCCACGCACTACAATCCACCAAAACAATAACGATAAAGCGAGACACCATGGCGGACCAATACCTGCTCTCCATCGACAATGGCACGCAGAGCGTGCGCGCGCTGCTGTTCGACTTGAACGGCAACCTCGCCGCCAAATCGCAAATCCACCTGCAAGCCTACTACTCGACGCATCCCGGCTGGGCCGAACACGACGCCGACGGCTACTGGAACGCAGTGACCGCCGCCTGCCAGCAGCTATGGCGCTCCACCGACATTCCGCGCAGCGCCGTCAAGGGCGTGGCGGTCACCACCCAACGCGGCACGGTCGTCAACCTGGACCGCGACGGCAACGTGATGCGGCCCGCCATCACCTGGCTGGACCAGCGCCGCGTAGGCAAGCAAAAGCCCCTGAGCTGGTGGTGGCGTGCCGCCTTCAAAGCGGCGCGCGTTGAAGGCACCATCGAATACTTCCGGCGTGAAGCGGAGATCAACTGGATCGCCGAGCACCAGCCGGAGATCTGGAAGGACACGCACAAATACCTGCTGCTGTCCGGCTTCCTCAACTACCGCCTGTGCGGACGGTATATCGACTCGACCGGCTCGCAGGTCGCCTACCTGCCGTTCGACTACAAACGCCACCAATGGGCCGGCGCGCGCGACTGGAAATGGGAAGCGCTCAAGGTGCGGCCGGACATGCTGTCCGAGCTGGCGCCGCCGGGCACCGTGATCGGCGCCATCACGGCCGCCGCCGCCGAAGCCACCGGCATCCCGGAAGGCACACCGCTGGTGGCCGCAGCCGCCGACAAGGCCTGCGAAGTGATCGGCGCTGGCAGCCTGGAGCCGCACATCGCCTGCCTGAGCTACGGCACCACCGCCACCATCAACACCACCAGCAAGAAGTACATCGAGGTGACGCCGTTCATCCCGCCATATCCGGCGGCGGTGCCGGGCGCGTACAGCACCGAAGTGCAGATCTTCCGTGGCTACTGGATGGTCAACTGGTTCAAGGAGCAGTTCGGGCATCTGGAGCAGATGGCGGGCGCGGAGCAGGGCATGGCCCCGGAAGCCATGTTCGACCAGCTGGTCAACGACGTGCCGCCCGGTTCCCTGGGGCTGATGCTGCAACCGTACTGGAGTCCCGGCATCCGCATACCCGGGCCGGAAGCCAAGGGCGCCATGATCGGATTCGGCGACGTCCACACGCGCGCCCACATGTACCGCGCGATACTGGAAGGGCTGGCCTACGCGCTCAGGGAAGGCAAGGAGCGCATCGAGAAGCGCAGCGGCGTGGCGGTGACGGAACTGCGCATTGCCGGCGGCGGCTCGCAAAGCGACGCCGCCATGCAGCTGACGGCCGACATCTTCGGCCTGCCGGCGGCGCGCGCTCACGTGTACGAAACGTCGGGATTGGGCGCGGCGATCGCCATCGCGGCGGGACTCGGCCTGCACAAGGACTTCGACACGGCCACGCGCGCGATGACGCGGCCGGGCCGCATCTTCCACCCGATCGCCGCCAACCACCAGGTCTACGACCAGCTATACCGCCGCGTCTACCTCAAGATGTACCGCCAACTGCAGCCGATGTACCAGCAAATCGCCGACATCACCGGCTACCCCGAGCAGCTCTAGCTACGCATCACCAGGGCCTTGACGGCGGCCAGGGAGGCGCTGCCGGTTTTGGTGGCTTGCACCTGATTGCGGCCGCCTTCCTTGGCCGCGTACATGGCGCGGTCGGCGGCGACGAACAGCGATTCGGTGTTGTCCAGCTGGTGCGGGTGGATGGTCGCCACGCCGATGCTGACCGTCAGCCATGCCGATGTCGTCGAGCGCGGATGCGGAATCTGCAGCGATTCAATGTGCGAACGGATCGATTCGGCCAGCAGGTAGGCCGCATCGCCGTCCGTTTCCGCGAACAGCAGCACGAATTCCTCGCCGCCGTAGCGCGCCGCCAGATCCGTCGGCCGCAAGGCGTGCGAGGCGATCGCCTGCGCCACCTGCTGCAGGCAGGCGTCGCCCGCCGGGTGACCCAGCGTGTCGTTGTATAGCTTGAAGTGGTCGACGTCCAGCACCACCAGCGACAAGGGCTGGCCGCTGCGCATCGCGCGCTGCCATTCCTTTTCCAGGAAGGTGTCGAAGTGGCGGCGGTTGGCGATCTTGGTCAGCGGGTCCACCATGGCCGCGCGTTGCAGCGCGTCTTCCGATTGCTTGTGGTGCGTGATGTCGTGCAGCAGGCCGATGAACAGCGGCTGGCGCAGATACATCGGCGTCAGCGTCAAATCCATGCACACCGAGCTGCCGTTGCGGTGGCGGATGATGACTTCGCGCGTGCCGTGGCTGTGCGCCGTCTGCGGCGAGGCGGCGTAGCGCGCGAAGTAGTCCAGGTATTCCTGCGCCACCATGGGATTGAGCAGGTCGTGGATGCTGCGGCCGGCCAGCTGCTCCACCTGGTAGCCCAGGTATTTGTCGCAGGCCGGGTTGGTGAACTGGATGCGCCCGTCCGCCTCAATGATCAGCAGGCCCTCGGCCATGTTGTTGACGATGGTGCGCAGGCGCTCGGCCTGTTCCTCGTGCGTTTCGCTGCGGCTGCGGATCTGCAGTTGCGTGCGCACCCGCGCGCACACTTCCGCCATGCGCAGCGGCTTGCTGATGTAGTCGACCGCGCCAATGTCGAAACCGGCCACCACATCATCCGTGTCGGTGCGCGCGCTCATGAAGATGACGGGAATGCGCTGCGTCGCCGCCTGGCTTTTGAGCTGGCGGCAGGTTTCGTAGCCGTCCATGCCCGGCATCATGATGTCGAGCAGGATCAGGTCCGGATGGACGCGGCGCGCGATTTTCAGCGCCCGCTCGCCGGTGGTGGCGACAAAGGTCTGATAGCCCTGCTGGACCATCAGCTTGCGCAACGCGCCGAGCGTTTCGGGCGCGTCGTCAACGATTAATATCGCGGCGTCGCGCCGCGTTGCAATGCTCAGACTTCCAGAATTCATTGGTGATCGCCTTTAACCTGGTGGGTCGCGGTGGCGTGTTTCAGCAGTTGCGCGGGTCGGCAACGGCGGGGGCAAGCGGGAGTGATCGGTGCGCGTTTCAACAAAGGCCAGCCTGATTTGAAAGTGACTATCCGTTCAAATCATACCGCTTCGCAATGCTTGCCGGGTGAAAATATTCTGTGGATTTTGGAGTGTTGCTTCAGTTGCATCAGGCCGCAGCCAGTCTCACGCCTAATGGTGTAAGTAATGTTGGCGGGATGTTAAAGCTTTTGGCGATTTTTGTGACTTTTGGTGATAAAGTTACCGCCGGTGTGTTGTATTTTTGTGGGCGGCGAGCGCCGCCCACGGTGGGTGTTGCAGCGGCTTAGATCTTGGCGGCGATCAGCTTGCCGAGGATCTCAATGCCATGACGGATGCGTTCCGGCGGCACCGTCACGAACGACAGGCGCAGGGTGTTGGTTTCCGGTTCGTTGGCGTAGAACGGCGAACCCGGCACGAAGGCCACTTTCTGGGCGATGGCTTCGTCCAGCAGCTTCATGGCGTCGATGTGCTTCGGCAGGGTGACCCAGATGAACATGCCGCCTTCCGGCTTGGTCCATTCCACGCCGGCCGGGAAGTGCTGGGCCATGGCGTCGAGCATGACCTGGCACTGGTCGCCGTACAGGGTGCGGATTTTCGGGATGTGCTGGTCCAGGAAACCGTCCTTGATCACTTCGTGCACCACCATCTGGGTCAGCTGCGACGTGTGCAGGTCGGCCGCCTGCTTGGCCAGTTCCAGGCGGCGTGCCAGCGGCAGCGGGGCCACCACGTAGCCGAGGCGGATGCCCGGGGTCAGCACCTTGGAGAAGGAGCCCATGTAGATCACGCCGTCCGGGTTCATCGACACCATCTTCGGCGCCGGCTCGCCCTTGTAGCTCAGGGCGCCGTAAGGATCATCCTCGATCAGCGGCAGACCGAGGCGGGCGCAGGTTTCCACCAGTTCCTGGCGGCGCGCGACCGACATGCTGCGACCGGTCGGATTCTGGAAGTTCGGCAGCGAGTACAGCATGCGCGCGCCTTCGGCCACTTTATCGATCGACGACGGCACCAGGCCGTGTTCGTCGGTTTCCACCGATTTGAATTCCGGCAGATAGACCGAGAACGCCTGCAGCGCGCCCAAGTACGATGGCGTCTCGACCAGCACGCGGCTGCCTTCGTCGATCAGCACTTTGCCCAGCAGGTCCAGCGCCTGCTGCGAGCCGGAGGTCATCAGCACTTGTTCCGGCACGATCTTGGCGCCGCCGGTCGACAGCGAGTCGGCGATCCATTGACGCAGCGGGGTGTAGCCGTCGGTCGGGCCGTATTGCAGGGCCACTTTGCCGTTGGTGCTCAGGACCTTGTCGTAGGCCGCTTTCATTTCGTCGACCGGGAAGGTCAGCGGCGACGGCAGGCCGCCGGCGAAGGAGATGATTTCCGGCTGCTGCGTGATCTTCAGGATTTCGCGGATGAACGACGCCTGCAGTTGCTCGGCGCGCTCAGCGAAGCGCCATTGGATCGGGTTTGGATTTTCGATTTTCATTCTTGTCTCACACTTTTAATTAAGCCACTTCGGCGATCAATTCGATTTCGACGCAGGCGCCGAGCGGAATCTGGGCCACGCCGAAGGCCGAGCGGGCGTGCTTGCCGGCGTCGCCGAAGACTTCTCCCAGCAGCTCGGAGGCGCCGTTGGTGACCAGATGCTGTTCCGTGTAATCCGGGGTGGAGTTCACCAGGCTCATGACCTTGACGATGCGCTTGACGCGGGTCAGATCGCCGCCGACGGCCGCCTGCAGGGTGCCGATCAAGTCGATGGCGATGGCGCGCGCGGCGGCCTTGCCTTCAGCGGTGTCGATGTTCTTGCCCAGTTGGCCGACCCATACGCTGCCGTCGGCGCGCTTGGCGATGTGGCCCGACAGGAAGACCGTATTGCCGGTTTGGGCGTACATGACGTAGGCGGCGGCTGGCGTGGCCGGCGCTGCCAGGGTGATATCGAGCGCTTTGAGTTTTTCGTAAACAGACATGTGCTTATCCAGTGATTAAGGTTTGTTGCGTGTAGTCAGACCGTTATTGTACGTCTTGCCGCCCTTGGTGCCCACAATTGAGGCAAAATCAAGATACTGTATGGCGTCAGGCGCGTTTTACCTGCATTTTGCGGCCCGCGCCCACCACAGCGATGACGGCGATTGCGAAAACCAAGGTTTGCCAATCCAGCGTTTCGCCCAGCACGGCGGTGGCGCTCAGCACAGAGAGGAAGGGCTGGACCAACTGTACTTGCCCGACCCGCGCCACGCCGCCCAGCGCCATGCCGCGATACCAGAAGAAGAATCCGATAAACATCGAGAACACGGAAACGTAGGCGAAGCCGGTCCAGGCGGCGACGCCGGCGTGGGCGATCTGCGCGCCTTCCTGCCACGCCAGCCAGCCGACCACCGGCAGCAACGGCGGCGCGGCCAGCACCAGCGCCCAGCAGATGGTTTGCTGTCCGCCCAGCGTTTGCGACAGGCGGCCGCCGGCGGCGTAACCCATGGCGGCCAGCAGCACGGCCAGGAACATCGCCAGGTCGGCCGCGTGCAGACTGCCGCCGCTCTGGCGTAGCGCAAAGCCGACCACCAGTACCGAGCCTAAGATCGCCATGATCCAGAACCCCGGCGATGGTTTTTCGCCGCCCAGCAGGGCTGCGAACATGGCGGTGGCCAGCGGCAGCACGCCGACCAGTACAGCGCCGTGGGCGGCCGGCAGGGTGCGCATGGCGAGTGAGGTCAGCCAGGGGAAACCGATCACGCAGCCGATGGCGACCATGGCCAGCGCGGGCAGGGCGGCGCGCGGCGGCAGCGGGGCGCGCTTCCACAGCAGCCAGGCGCCGGCCAGTACAGCTGCGGCCAGCGCTCGGCCGAGGGCGACGAACATCGGGGACAAGCCGGCGTCGATGCTGGCCGCCGCGCCGCCGACCGCCAGCCGGGTGAAGGGCAGGGTCAGGCTGAAGATGGCGACGCCGATCAGGCCGAGCAACATGCCGGTGGATTCGTCGCTCAGACGGCTGTGCGTGGTGAGCGTCGGTGCCAGTGCTGGTGTATTTGGTTTCATAGGTTTATGCTACGTGACAAAGCCAGTACAGTGCCGGTACACTTTAAAACATAATTTCTTATACTGTGACGGTAAAATGACCAATACACGACCACGCACTTCCCTGTTGGGCGCCGTTGCAGCGGCGGCAGCGGAGGCGGTCAACGAGGCGCTGGCCGCCGCCGATGCCCGCGCCATGGCTGCGCAGGCGCCTGGCCCGGCGGTTGCCCGCGTGCCCGTGCCCGCGTCGTCCGCTGCTCGAGCGCCGGCGCCCGGTGCGGCCGCCGACCGGGCGCCGGCATCGGTGCCGCCTGCCGGCCGCCGCTCGGCTGCAGTCGCGGGAAAGGCCGCCGGCGGCCCGCTGTTCGGGCTGCTGCTGCGTGAGTCGGGCGAAACGCTGATCGACCAGATCGTGCGCTCGGTGGCCGCCCGCATCGACGACCGCCTGCTGCGCGGCGGCGCGCGCATGCCGTCGATCCGCGCCTTCGCCGCCTCGCACAGCGTGTCGGCCTTCACCGTGGTGGCGGCCTATGACAAGCTGGTCGCCACCGGCTACCTGGAATCGCGCCGTGGCGCCGGCTTCTTCGTCCGTGAACGCCCGGCCATGGCGCTGAACGCCGCCGACGGCGCCGCACCCCTGGCCACTCCGCTGCGCAGCGCGCCATCAGGCTTCGACCACAAGCCGATCGACGTGGTCTGGCTGGTGCGGAATATGTTCCGCCAGATGCCACACCAGCAGATGCCCGGCTCCGGCGTGCTGCCGCCGGAATGGCTGGACGGCCCGGCCATCGCCAACGCGCTGCGCGCCGTCAGCCGCCAGAATCCCAACCTGCTGCTCAGCTACGGCGTGCCGCAAGGCTTCCTGCCGCTGCGCCAGCAGTTGCAACACAAACTGGCCGAGCTGGAAATCGCCGCCGCGCCCGAGCAAATCCTCACCACCGCCGGCGTGACGCAGGCGCTGGACCTGGTAGCGCGCGAATTCACCCGCCCCGGCGACACCATCTTCGTCGACGACCCGGCATGGTTCCTGATGTTCGGCTCCTTCGCCGCGCTGGGCGCCAAGGTGGTGGGCATCCCGCGCCTGGCCGACGGCCCGGACATCGCCCGCCTGGCGGAACTGGCGGCGCTGCACAAGCCCAAGCTGTACATCATCAACTCGGTGCTGCACAACCCGAGCTCCACCTCGCTGTCGGCGGCCAAGGCTTTCCAGGTGCTGCGCCTATCGGAAGAACACGACTTCCTGATCGTCGAAGACGATATCTACTGCGACCTGCATCCCGGCAGTGCGGTGCAGCCGGCCACGCGCCTGGCCGCGCTGGACCAGCTGCAACGGGTGATCTACCTGGGCGGCTTCTCGAAAACCATGGCCGCCAACCTGCGCGTTGGCTACATCGCCACCTCGGTGGAGCGCGCCGAGCGCCTGGCCGACCGCAAGATGCTGTCCACCCTCACCACCAGCGACATCGGCGAGCGCGTGGTCTATAAAGTGCTGTCCGAAGGCTCCTACCGCAAGCACGCCGACCGCGTGCGTGCGCGGCTGGACGGCATCCGCGCCAAGACCCTGCGCCAGATGGAGCGCGTCGGCCTGAAAGTGGACGGCTCGCCGCCGGCCGGCATGTTCGTCTGGGCCGACGCCGGCTGCGACACCAACGTGCTGACCGAGCGCGCCATGGCCCACAACCTGCTGCTGGCGCCCGGCAGTTTGTTCTCGCCCAAGCAACTGCCGTCCACCCGCATGCGCCTGAACGTGGCGGCGATGCAGGAGCCGGCCGTGTGGCGCTTCCTGGAGCGGGAATTGGATCGCTCTTGAAAACCCTCTTATAATCCCCATCTTCCTGAAATCTTAACCAAAAGACTATTTAAAAATGGCAAACACCGAAAAGCAAACCCTTGGATTCCAGGCCGAAGTGAAACAGCTGCTGCAGCTGATGATCCACTCCCTGTATTCGAACAAAGAAATCTTCCTGCGCGAACTGATCTCCAACGCCTCCGACGCCGCCGACAAGCTGCGCTTCGAAGCGATCAACAACGACGCCCTGTATGGCAACGACCATGAACTGAAGATCAAGGTCAGCTTCGACAAGGCCGCGCGCACCATCACCATTTCCGACAACGGCATCGGCATGAGCCGCGACGAGGCGATTTCGCACCTCGGCACCATCGCCAAATCCGGCACCAAGGAATTCTTCGGCAAACTGTCCGGCGACCAGCAGCAGGACGCGGCCCTGATCGGCCAGTTCGGCGTGGGCTTCTACTCGGGCTTCATCGTGGCCGACAAGATCACCGTCGAATCGCGCCGAGCCGGCGCCGAGGCTTCGGAAGGCGTGCGCTGGGAATCGGGCGGCGAGGGCGATTACTCGGTCGAGCAGATCGAGAAAATCAGCCGTGGCACCGACATCACCCTGCACCTGCGCGAAGGCGAGGACGAGCTGCTGTCGTCGTGGAAGATCAAATCCATCATCCGCAAATACTCGGACCACATCTCCCTGCCGATCGTCATGCAGAAGGAAGAGTGGGACGCCGAGAAGAGCGAAACGGTGCTCAAGGACGAACTGGAAACCGTCAACCAGGCCAGCGCCCTGTGGGCCCGCAGCAAATCCGACATCACGCCGGAACAGTACGAAGAATTCTACAAGCACGTCTCGCACGACTTCGCCGCGCCGCTGACCTACACGCACAACCGCGTCGAAGGCCGCAGCGAATACACGCAGCTGCTGTACATCCCGGCCAAGGCGCCGTTCGACCTGTGGGACCGCAACAAGCGCGGCGGCATCAAGCTGTACGTCAAGCGCGTCTTCATCATGGACGATGCCGAGCAACTGATGCCGACCTACCTGCGCTTCGTCAAAGGCGTGATCGACTCGGCCGACCTGCCGCTGAACGTCTCGCGCGAAATCCTGCAGGAGTCGCGCGACGTGAAGGTGATCCGCGATGGTTCGACCAAGCGCGTGATCGGCATGCTGGAAGAACTGGCGAACGCCGACGAGCAGGAAAAGAAAGACAAGTACCAGACCTTCTGGACCGAATTCGGCCAGGTGCTGAAAGAAGGCGTTGGCGAAGACGCGACCAACAAGGACCGCCTGGCCAAGCTGCTGCGCTTCGCTTCGACCGCCAACGAGAACGATCAGCAAACCACGTCGCTGGAGCAGTACCTGTCGCGCGCCAAGGAAGGCCAGGACAAGATCTACTACGTCACCGCCGATAACTACATCGCCGCGAAGAACAGCCCGCACCTGGAGATCTTCCGCAAGAAGGGCGTGGAAGTGCTGCTGCTGACCGACCGCGTGGACGAATGGATGCTGTCCTTCCTGACCGAGTTCGAAGGCAAGGAACTGGTCTCGGTCGCCAAAGGCGGCCTGGATCTGGGCGCGCTGGAAGACGAAACCGAGAAGAAGGAACACGAAGAAACCGAAACCTCGTACAAGGATTTGGTCGGCAAGATGAAGGAAGTCCTGGCCGATAAAGCCAAGGACGTGCGCGTCACCTTCCGCCTGACCGATTCGCCGGCCTGCCTGGTGGCGGACGAGAACGAGCTGTCGGGCAACCTGCTGCGCATGCTGAAGGCCGCAGGCCAGGCCGCGCCGGAGTCGCTGCCTATCCTGGAGATCAATCCGGATCACCCGCTGGTGCAGCGCCTGAAGAACGAAGACGTGGCAAGTTCGTTCAGCGACTGGTCGAACATCCTGTTCGATCAAGCGCTGCTGGCCGAAGGCGGTTCGCTGAGCGATCCGGCCTCCTTCGTCAAACGCCTGAACGAGTTGCTGCTGGCGAAATAAGCAGCAATCCGGGGTCAGGTCCTCCATTGCTACACGAGCTCAGCGCTACGAGGCACTAGCGCCGAGGCCGTGTAGAATTGGAGGACCTGACCCCGGAGTTTTTATGAAGAAATCCGCTGTTGCGTTGGCCGTCCTGGCCAGCGTTTTCCTGTGCGCGCATGCGCAAAATTCCCTCCCCAGCGAAACACCTGCCGATTTTAAGGCGCCTGTCGATAGCTTCGACTATGTCAAGCGCGTGGTGATGATACCGATGCGGGATGGCGTCAAACTCCACACCGTCATCGTCCTGCCGCGCAAGGCCCGCAATGCGCCCATGCTGTTGACGCGCACGCCGTATAACGCCGACGACATGACCAGTCACGCCGAAAGCGCGCAGATGGAATCCATCCTGCAGGGCTACGACAACGAGGCCGACATCATCGTGAAGGGCGGTTATATCCGCGTGGTGCAGGATGTGCGCGGCAAGTACGGGTCCGAGGGCGACTATGTGATGAACCGGCCGATGGCCGGCACCGCCCTGAATCCGACGGCGGTCGATCACTCCACCGACGCCTGGGATACCATCGACTGGCTGAGCAAGAACGTGCCCGAGTCGAACGGCAAGGTCGGCATCATCGGTGGATCGTATGACGGCTTCCTGCCGCTGATCGCGCTGATCAATCCGCATCCGGCGCTGAAGGTGGCAGTGCCCATGAACCCGATGGTCGACGGCTGGCGCGGCGACGACTGGTTCCACAACGGCGCCTTCCGTCAGATCAATCTGAGCTACATCCTGGAGCAGACCGCCACGCGGCGCAACGACGCGCGCTGGTTCAGCAGCCACTACGACGATTACGATACTTTCCTGCGCGCCGGCTCGGCCGGCGAGCTGGCGCGTCAGCGCGGCGTGGAGCAGAGCGGTTTCTGGCGCAAGCTGGTGGCGCATCCGGCGTATGACGAGTTCTGGCAGGGCCAGGCGGTCGACAAGTTGCTGGCCAGCCAGCCAGTGACCGTGCCAACATTGCTGGTGCACAGCCTGTGGGACGCGGAGGATATCTACGGCGCCATTGCTGTCTACAAGGCCATCAAGCCGAACGACAAGGATAACAAGGTGTTCCTGGTGATGGGGCCGTGGAACCACGGCGGCCAAAGTGGAGACGGCGACAAGCTGGGCGCGGTCAAGTTTCACAGCTCGACCGGCCTGCACTTCCGCGAAGAGATATTGCGGCCTTTCCTGGACCGCTATCTGAAGGACGATGAGCCGGCCGCACCGATCGCGCCGGTGACGGCCTTCGAGACCGGCACCAACAAATGGCGCTCGCTGAACCAGTGGCCGGCCGGCTGCGTCAGCGGCTGCTTCATCGCGCCGGCCACCTTGCGTCTGGCCGCCAACGCGCGCCTGAACCTTAGCAATACCGCGCCTGTGCCGCTCGGCACGCCGGCGCAGAAAACCGCCTACGACGAATACGTATCCGATCCGGCCAAGCCGGTGCCATACCGCTCACGTCCCATCATGGCGGTCGGCTATGACGAAGCCAAGGGCCAGACCTGGCCGCGCTGGCTGGTGGACGACCAGCGCGAAGCGTCCGGCCGCACGGACGTGCTGACCTACACCACCGGCGTGCTGAGCGCGCCGGTGAAGATCAGCGGCGAGCCGATCGCGCACCTGCTGGCCGCCACTAGCGGCACCGATGCCGACTGGGTGGTCAAGCTGATCGACGTGTATCCGGACCAGGTGGCCGCGCAGCCGGAGATGGGCGGCTACCAGTTGATGGTCTCGGCCGACGTCTTCCGCGGCCGCTACCGTGAAAGCCTGTCGGCGGCCAAGCCGCTGGCCGCCAACACGGCGCTACCGTACCGTTTCGCGCTGCCGACGGCCAACCACGTGTTCCTGCCGGGGCACCGCATCATGGTGCAGATCCAGTCCAGCTGGTTCCCGCTGTACGACCGCAATCCACAGACCTTCGTGCCGAACATCTTTAATGCACAGCCTGCCGACTACAAGAAGGCCACCCAGCGCGTCTACCATGACAGCTATGTCGAGCTGCCGCTGGTAGGCGCGAGCGTCAAATAACTAGGCCGAGCCGGACTTGCGGCGGCGTGCCAGGAGCAGCACCGCCGGCAGGCCCAGGCCCAGCATGGCGTAGCTGCCCGGTTCCGGCACCGCCGTCACCGCCAGGAAGCCGCGAATCTCGCCACTGGGATACAGCGTGCTGTGGATGTTCAGGTAAGCGCTGCCCGAATTCAGTCCCGCCAGCAGGGCCGACTCGGCACCGGTGGTGGTGCCGCCGTTGGCGCTCAGGAAGGCCGGATTCCAGCTGCTTGTCAGCGAGGTGTCGTAGATGTGGTGATAGGCGCCGGTCTGCACGCCCAGCGGGAAGTCGCTGAAGGTTGGCGTTTCGGTCGCCACGCCGGCAAGGCCGGTGCCGGGTGTCGTGGTGCAGCAGTGGATGTGGGCTGCTGTGCTTTCCCCCAGTAGGCCGGCGAAGGCTGCGCCCACTTCCAACACGTGGGTGGTGGCGTCGAACTTGACGGAGGCCGCGCCGATGCCCGGCGAGGTATTGGCCGGTTCTTCCTTGGGGCCGGTGAGGATGGTGGTGTAGGTGGCGGCGCTGGCGGCGTTGATGGCCGCCATGCCGGCGCACAGCAGCGCCGCTGCCGCCACCCATTTGCGAGTGCGTGGTTTCATGATCCCTCCCTGGTTGATGTCTAGTTTAGAGAGGGGCCGCGCGCGCAAGTTCCCGCTTCAGAGCGCCGTGCGTAGCGCGAAAAGTTCCGGGAACAGCACCACGTCCAGCATCTTGCGCAGGTAGCTGACGCCGGCCGTGCCGCCGGTGCCGGTCTTGAAGCCGATGATGCGCTCGACTGTTGTGACGTGGCGGAAACGCCAGAAGCGGAACGCCGTCTCCATGTCCACCAGCTTTTCGGCCAGCTCGTACAGCGCCCAGTAGCGGGTCGGGTCGCGGTACACCTCCAGCCAAGCGTTCTGCACCGATTCGTCGGCCACGGTCGGCAGGCTCGGGTCGGCGTTCAGGCGCTCGGCCGAAATCGGCAGGCCGTTGCGCGCCAGCAGGCGGATCGCTTCGTCGTAGATCGACGGTGTGTTCAGCGCTTCCTGCAGCAGCGGGAATTCCGGCGTGGTGGCATGCACGTTGAGCAGGGCGGCGTTCTTGTTGCCGAGGATGAATTCGATCTCGCGGTACTGGTAGGACTGGAAGCCCGACGATGCGCCCAGATACGGGCGGATGGCAGTGTATTCCGGCGGCGTCATGGTGGCCAGCACGTCCCAGGCGTGAACCAGCTGGTCCATGATGCGCGCCACGCGCGCCAGCATCTTGAAGGCCGGCGGCAGGTCGTCCGCGCGCAGGTGGGTGCGCACGGCGCGCATTTCGTGCAGCATCAACTTCATCCACAGTTCGCTGGTCTGGTGCTGGATGATGAACAGCATCTCGTTGTGGTTGGGCGACAGCGGATGCTGGGCGTGCAGGATCTGGTTCAAGCCCAGGTAGTCGCCATAGCTCATGGAGTTGCTGAAGTCCATTTGCGCGCCGTGCCATTCTTTATCGGTCGAGTTCGGTGCGGCGGCGTGCATCGGGCAGCCGGATGGTGGGTTTTCGTTCATATTGTTTATCTCTTTTACGTTACTGCGTCGCGCTTGGCGTCGACGTTGTAGTCCTGGCGGTCCAGGATGTCGCGCAGAATTTCCACCGCGTCCCACACATCGGCGTAGCTGGTGTACAGCGGTGTGAAGCCGAAGCGCATGATGGCCGGTTCGCGGTAGTCGCCGATCACGCCGCGCGCGATCAGGGCCTGCATCACGGCATAGCCGTGCGGGTGGGTAAAGCTGACGTGGCTGCCGCGCTGCACGTGCTCGCGCGGCGTCACCAGGCCCAGCGGATGGGCGGCGCAGCGCGCCTCCACCAGTTCGATGAACAGGTCGGTCAGCGCCAGCGACTTGGCGCGGATGGCCGCCATGTCGGACTTGCGGTGCAGGTCCAGGCCGCACTCGACCAGGGCCAGCGAGACGATGGGCTGGGTGCCGCACAGGGCGCGGGCGATGCCGTCGGCCGGCTTGAAGTCGGGCGCCATGGCGAACGGCGCGGCGTGGCCCCACCAGCCGGACAGCGGCTGGCGGAAGCGTTCCTGGTGGCGTTTCGGCACCCAGATGAAGGCCGGCGCGCCGGGGCCGCCGTTCAGGTATTTATAGGTGCAGCCCACCGCCAGGTCGGCGCCGTCGGCGTTCAGCGCCACCGGCACCGCGCCGGCAGAGTGCGCCAGATCCCAGACGATCAGGGCGCCGGCGGCATGGGCAAGGGCGCTGGTGGCCTGCATGTCGTATTGATAACCGGTGCGGTAGTTGACGTGGGTCAGCATGACTACGGCAACATCGTCGCCGATGGCGGCCGGCAGTTCGTCCGGGCTGTCGATCAGGCGCAGGCTGTAACCCCGGTCGAGCCAGCTGGTCAGGCCCTGGGCCATGTAGATGTCGGTCGGGAAGTTCGAGCGTTCGGTGACGATCAGGCGGCGGCCGGCGCGTTCCGGGTCGGCGGCCTGCATGGTGAGGGCGGCGGCCAGGGCCTTGAACAGGTTGACCGAGGTGGTGTCGGTGACCACGACTTCGCCGTCGGCGGCGCCGATCAGCGGGGCCAGCAGGTTGCCGAGGCGCTTGGGCATCTCGAACCAGCCGGCGCTGTTCCAGCTGCGGATCAGGTCGTTACCCCATTCCTGGGCGATGACTTGCTGGGCGCGGGCGAGGGCGGCTTTCGGGCGGGCGCCCAAAGAGTTGCCATCTAAATAAATAACGCCGGCAGGCAGGTCGAATTCATCACGGAGGGGGGCGAGCGGATCTTGCGCGTCGCGCTCCAGGCAGTCGTTGCGAGTGGTCATCGGGATAACTGTTTGAAGTGTAAAGCAGTAGTGTAACCCGGAAAACTGCGGGTCTGGCCCTTTCAGGGGCAGACCCAAAGCGACCCAAACCCGCATGGATGCTCGTTCTCCAGGGTTTTTGAAAAATTTTTCGATTTTTTTAAAAAAACCCTAAAGTTCCCCAAAACTCTGCCGTTACCAGTTTTAAGATCGGCGGGAGACCGTAATACAGCGGTTTTAGGATGATGCGAAAAAAAATCAAAAATTTTTCGTCGGAACCCTAAAGTTCTTCAAAGTACTGCCGTTACCAGTTTAGATGTCGCAAAAAAGAGTCGTTTAACCGTCTTATTTTTCGATTTGAAACAGGGCTTTTCTTGAAGCTTGTATCCAGCAAGAAACCTGCGCCGCAAGGGCGTAGATGAGTGATCTGCGAGTGTTTGTCAGACAAACACCGACAGGTCGCGTTCGTCATTTCCCGGCATGAAATACGGAAGAGCACCTCTTCCCGGCTTTTTGTTGCTCAAGCAGAATGTATCTCAACGGAAACGCAAACGTGTTCCGACAGAGAGAAAACTGTGAGGAGTGGGAAAATGACCGCAAACGATATGATGGCTGAAATTCGCGACGCCAACCTGAGCTACCTGATGCTGGCTCAGCAGATGATCCGCGCCGATAAAGTCACCGCGATCTTCCGCCTTGGCATCGCCGCTGAAATCGCCGACCTGATCGAAGGCATGAGCAACGCCCAAATTCTGAAGCTGGCAGGTGGCAATATGATGCTGGCCCGCTTCCGCTTCGACGACAGCGCCATCCTGTCGATGCTGACCAACTACAACAAAGACCGCGTACTGGCCCAGTCGCACGCCGCCATCCTGATGGCCGGCCAGCCAGTCGAAGAAATCGTTTAATCGCGTCAGCACGGAGTACAGATCATGGCCACCAAGAAAAGCGTCGTATCGGAAGCCCAGGAAATCCAGCTGGCCATCGAACTGATCCAGCTGGGCGCACGCCTGCAACTGCTGGAGTCGGAAGTGTCGCTGTCGCGCGAACGCCTGCTCAAGCTGTACAAGGAGCTGAAGGGTGTGTCGCCGCCGAAGGGCATGCTGCCGTTCTCGACCGACTGGTTCCTGACCTGGCAGCCGAACATCCATTCCTCGCTGTTCATCAACATCCACAGCTTCTTGGTGACCCACGCCGGCGCCACCGGCGTCGAAGCGGTGATGAAGGCCTACAAGCTCTACCTCGAACAAATGCCGCCGGAACCGGGCGAAGAACCGCTGCTGTCGCTGACCCGCGCCTGGACCCTGGTGCGCTTCTTCAGCAGCAAGATGCTGGAAACCGCGCCATGCACCAAGTGCCAGGGCAAATACGTGGTCAACGCCATGGACCTGCATGGCAGCTACGTCTGCGGCCTGTGCCACATGCCTTCGCGTGCCGGCAAGACCAAGAAATCGCGCGAAGCCGAAGCACTGGCAGCCTGAAACGCGGCATAATGCCAGCGTGACCTTACCTTATTTCCAACGCCTCGCCCGCGCGCCCGCCGTGCAGGCGATGCTGATCCAGTGCGGCGCCGTGCCGCTCATGCTGGCCATCATTTACCTGATGGCCAGTTTTCGTTTTCCCGTCGATTATCTGACCGTGGCCGTGGTGCAGGGCCTGTTGGCGGCCGGCCTGACCTGGAAGTTCGGGCTGGCGCGCTGGTGGCGGACCATCCAGCTGCTGTTCCCGCTGGCGGTGCTGGCTGCGCTGGCGTTGCAACTGCCATCCTGGCTGTTCGGCGCGGCCTTCCTGCTGTTGCTCGGCTGGTACTGGTCGACCTTCCGCACCCAGGTGCCGTACTACCCGTCCGGCCCGGTGGTGTGGGACGCGGTGCGCCAGTTGCTGGCGGAGCGTCGGGAGTCGGCGCCGCGCGTGATCGACATCGGCAGCGGCCTCGGCGGCCTGGTGCTGTACCTGGCGCGCAGCCGGCCGGACGCCGAGGTGTGCGGCATCGAGCTGGCGCCGCTGCCCTATATATATAGTTGGCTGCGCGCGAAACTGGGCGGCAGCCGCGCCCGTTTCCTGCTGGGCGACTATGAAAAACTCGACTTCGGCCGCTACGACCTGGTGTTCGCCTACCTGTCGCCGGCGGCCATGCCGGCGCTGTGGCGCAAGGCGGCCGCTGAAATGTGTCCTGGCTCCATGCTTGCAAGCTACGAATTCAACATTCCCGAGCGCGCGCCGGATCGCATCGTCCATGCCACAGAGGGCGACGTTCCACTCTACATATGGTACTTTTAAGCATCATTTGGCGTTATTCTCTTGCCCGGCTACCCCGACTCAGGCTATTGTAGTTCTATATGTAAATTATTGAAAAACCGGCCGCGCTTAGACACAATTCGGCCGGTTTTCGCTCTGGGGAGTCAGTACACTTGTTAGTCATCATTGGATATGTAGTGGTCTGCGTCGGCGTGTTCGGCGGCTTCGCCATGAATGGCGGGCATCTTGCCGCGCTGATGCAGCCGCTGGAAGTGGTCATGATCGGCGGCGGCGCCCTCGGTGCTTTCCTGGTCGGCAACAACGCCAAGACCATCAAGGCGACCATGGGTTCCATCCCCAAGTTGTTCAAGGGTTCGCGCTACACCAAGGATCTCTACATGGAGATGATGTCCTTGCTGTTCGACGTGCTGTCCAAGGTGCGCAAGGAAGGCCTGATGTCGATCGAAGGCGATATCGACAGCCCCGAACAGAGCCCGCTGTTCAGCAAGTACCCGAGCGTGCTGGAAGACCACCACATCGTCGAATTCATGACCGATTACCTGCGCCTCATGGTGTCGGGCAATATGGACGCCTTCCAGATCGAGAACCTGATGGACATCGAGATCGAGACCCACCACCACGAGGGTGCCGCGCCGGCCCACGCCATCGCCAAGCTGGGCGACGGCCTGCCGGCCTTCGGTATCGTGGCGGCGGTGATGGGCGTGGTGCACACCATGGAATCGGTGGGCTTGCCGCCGGCCGAGCTGGGCATCCTGATCGCGCACGCGCTGGTCGGTACCTTCCTCGGTATTCTGCTGGCCTACGGTTTCGTCGGTCCGCTGTCGAGCCTGCTGGAGCAGAAGCTGGAAGAGTCGACCAAGATGTACCAGTGCGTCAAGGTCACGCTGCTGGCCAGCCTGAACGGCTATGCGCCGGCGCTGGCGGTGGAATTCGGCCGCAAGGTGCTGTACTCGACCGAACGTCCGTCGTTTGCCGAACTGGAAGACCACATCAAGAAATCGAAGTCGAAGTAAGCCATGCGGTGCACTGTCATTATGTTAGGGAAGAATCATGGCTGAAGAGGGTTTGCGGCCTATTATCGTCAAGCGCATCAAGAAGGGCGGCGGCGGACACCACGGCGGCGCCTGGAAGATCGCGTATGCCGACTTCGTGACGGCGATGATGGCCTTCTTCCTGCTGATGTGGCTGCTCGGTTCCACCACCAAGGGCGACCTCAACGGGATTTCCGAATACTTCAAGACGCCGCTCAAGGTCGCCATGCAAGGCGGCTCGGGCAGCGGCGACAGCTCGTCCGTCATCAAGGGCGGCGGCAAGGACTTGACCCGCACCGACGGCCAGGTCAAGGCCAGCGACGACCCGGCCGTCAAGAAAACCTTCAATCTGACCGCCGCCAAGGCCGCCATGGAAGCGGAGGAGAACCAGCGCCTGAAGGCGCTGAAGGAAAAGATCGAGAACAAGATCGACGCCAATCCGCTGCTGAAGAAATACAAGGAACAGCTGCTGCTCGACATCACCAACGACGGCCTGCGGATCCAGATCGTGGACGAGCAGAACCGGCCGATGTTCGCGCTGGCCAAGGCCGACCTGCAGCCCTACACCAAGGACATCCTGCACGAGATCGGCTTTGTGCTGAACGACGTGCCGAACCGTATCGGCCTGTCCGGCCACACCGATTCCACGCCGTATATGAGCGAGACCGGTTACAGCAACTGGGAGTTGTCGGCCGACCGCGCCAACGCCTCGCGCCGCGAGCTGATCGTCGGCGGCATGCAGGATTCCAAGGTGCTGCGGGTGGTGGGGCTGGCCTCGGCCGTCAACCTCGACAAGGCCGATCCGTTCAATCCGGTCAACCGCCGCATCAGCATCGTGGTCATGAACAAGCGGGCCGAGGAAAGCGTGCTGCGCGACGGCCGCCAGATCGAAGTCGGCGCGGAAGAGGCGGCGGCTGCCGCGGCGGCGGCCGGTGCGCCGTTGCCGGCGGCGTTGTCGCCGTCCGGTCCGCCAGTGCGCAAGTAATGTAGGTAGTGTACGTAGTAAAACGAGACTGTTATGACGAGAAAAAAAATTCTGGGTTCCCACGTCAAGCGCCTGCTGTCGGGCGTGTCTGACCACGGTCGCCGGCATCTGACCGAAGTCGAGACCGATCTGATCCAGACAGGCTTGTTGCTGGAGGAAGCGATCGAAAAGCTGTCCTTCAACTTCATGGCGATCCATCAGACGGTGGAGGCCGAGCGCGCCACCATCCAGCTGTTGCTGGACGGCGGCCAGCCCACGCCCGAACAGCGGGTGCAGCTGGAGGCGCTGCAAGGCCAGGTCGGCACGTATGTGAACGCGGCCATCACCAGCCTGCAGTTCCAGGACATGACCAGCCAGCTGCTGGACCGCACCCTCAAGCGCGTGACCGGCTTGCGCGAGTTCCTCGGCACGCTGGGCGCGCATGGATCGGAAATGCTGCCCGACAGCGACAACGAGCAGATCGTCGAGCTGCTGGGCAAGGTCAGCATGGCGCTGGCGATACAAAGTTTGGAGTTGCGCAGCGTGTTGCGCAAGGCTGTCAGTCAGCAACACCTGGAGAGCGGCGACATCGAGCTGTTCTAACTAACAAAACAATTTGATTTACTGAGTGAGAAGAAGATGGCTAAGACTATACTTGCGGTTGATGATTCCAGTTCCCTGCGCCAGATGGTGGCCTTCAGCCTGAAGGCTGCCGGCTACCAAGTGGTGGAAGCGGTGGACGGCATGGACGGCCTGGAGAAAGCCAAGTTGCAGAACGTCGACATGGTGCTGACCGACCAGAACATGCCGCGCATGGACGGCCTGGAACTGATCAAGCTGCTGCGCGAGCTGCCCAGCTACGCCAAGACCCCCATCCTGATGCTGACCACCGAATCGTCCGACGAAATGAAAGCCAAGGGCCGCGCCGCCGGCGCCAATGGCTGGCTGGTCAAGCCTTTCGATCCGCAGCGGCTTATCGAGGTAGTCAAGAAGGTCATCGGCTGATATTAGAGAGCGCGCAATGATGCTGCTTGTACTTAGCGTACCTAATGGAGTCTCACCATGACCATCGATATAAGCCAGTTTTACCAGGTCTTTTTCGATGAGGCCGAGGAGCTGCTGGCCGAAATGGAACGGCTGCTGCTGGCCGTTAACATCGAGTCGCCCGACGCCGAAGATCTGAACGCGATCTTCCGCACCGCCCATTCCGTCAAGGGCGGCGCCTCCACGTTCGGCGTGACCGACATGACCGAAGTCACCCACGTGCTGGAGACCCTGCTCGATCGCATCCGCAAGGGTGAAATGGCGCTGACCGCCGAGCACGTGGACGCCTTCCTGGCGGCCAAGGACATCCTCAAGATGCAGCTGGACGGCCACCGTCTCGGCAGCGTCGTCGACCAGGACGCGGTTGCCAACGTGCGCATGATGCTGCAATCGCTGGCACAGGACGTGCCGGTGGTGGCGCTGGCGCCGGTGGCGGCCGGCTTCGGCACGGGCGAGACCAAGGTGGTCGACCACAGCGGCGGCCGCCGCTACCGGCTCGAACTGCCGGCCATGGCGCACCGCGAAGTGCAGGCCCTGGGCGACGAGCTGGGCCTGATGGGCCACGTCTCCATCACGCCGCTGGACAAGGACCGCAACGCCATGGTGGTCACCACCCATGAAAGCCTGGACGACATCATCGCCATCTGCTCCTTCGTGCTCAATCCCGAAGAAATGAAGATCAGCGAGCTGCCGGCGCTGAACGACGACCAGGCCAAGCGCGAGCACGACGCCCGCGCCAAGGTCGAGGAAGAGCTGGGCTACGGCTTCTTCGACATGACCGACCTCAAGCCGGCCCAGGCCAGCGGCCAGGGCTATGGCTTCTTCCAGCCGCTCGACGAAATCCGCGCCAACGCCGCCGCCGGCGCCGAGGATGCGCAGGGCTACGGCTTCTTCCAACCGGTCGAGCAGATCCGCGCCGCCGCCGGCATCGTGATCGACACGCCGCCGGAAGAAGAAAAGAAAGTCGCCAAGAAGGAAGAGAAGGAAAAAGAGAAGGCGCCGGCGCAAGGCGCCGAATCGTCCTCGATCCGCGTGTCGATCGAAAAGGTCGACCAGCTGATCAACCTGGTGGGCGAACTGGTGATCACGCAGGCCATGATCGAGCAGCGCGTCGACACGCTGGACCCGATGGTGCACCAGCGCCTGTTGAACAGCGTCAGCCAGCTGACCCGCAACACCCGCGACCTGCAGGAAGCGGTGATGTCGATCCGCATGATGCCGATGGACTTCGTGTTCTCGCGCTTCCCGCGCATGGTGCGCGACCTGGCCACCAAGCTGGGCAAGAAAGTCGACTTCATCACCAACGGCGCCGCCACCGAACTAGACAAGGGCCTGATCGAACGCATCGTCGATCCGCTGACCCACCTGGTGCGCAACTCGATCGACCACGGCATCGAAATGCCGGAGGTGCGGCGCGCCGGCGGCAAGAGCGATTCCGGCCGATTGTTCCTGTCGGCGTCTCACCAGGGCGGCAACATCATCATCGAGGTATCGGACGACGGCGGTGGCCTCAACCGTGAGAAAATCCTCGCCAAGGCGCAGCAGAACGGCTTGCCGCTGACCGACAATATGAGCGACGCCGAAGTCTGGCAGCTGATCTTCGCGCCGGGCTTCTCGACCGCCGACGTGGTCACCGACGTTTCCGGGCGCGGCGTCGGCATGGACGTGGTCAAGCGTAACATCACCGCCATGGGCGGGGTGGTGGACATCCGTTCGGCCAAGGGCTTCGGCACCACCATCTCGATTTCGCTGCCGCTGACGCTGGCGATTCTGGACGGCATGTCGATCCGGGTCGGCGAGGAAGTCTACATCCTGCCGCTGGGCTTTGTGATCGAATCGCTGCAGCCGGCGCCGGAAGACGTCAAGGAAATCAGCGGCAAGGGCCGCGTCATCAAGGTGCGCGGGGAATACCTGCCGCTGGTGCCGCTGTACCAGATGTTCGACATCGCGCCACGCTTTACCGATCCGTGCCAGGGTATCGTCATCATCGTCGAGACCGACGGCCGCAAGGCCGGCCTGTTCGTCGACGAGCTGGTCGGCCAGCAGCAGGTGGTGGTCAAGAACCTGGAGTCCAATTACCGCAAGGTGGCCGGCATTTCCGGCGCAACGATTTTGGGCGACGGCGGCGTGTCGCTGATTCTGGACGTCGCCGCGTTGATACGCTCTTCGCGTCAGCTCGCTGACGAGTCGATTTTTTCTTCATAGGGGGCCAACATGGCAGAGATACAAAGTGCGGCAGCCAGCGACATCGCTGGACACGAATACCTGGCCTTCAAGCTGGGCGCCGAGGAATACGGCATCGACATCCTGAAGGTCCAGGAGATCCGCGGCTACGAGGCGGTGACCCGCATCGCCAACGCGCCGGAGTTCATCAAGGGTGTGATCAACCTGCGCGGGATTATTATTCCGGTGGTCGACATGCGCATCAAGTTCAACCTGGGCTCGCCGGTGTATGATCAGTTCACCGTGGTCATCATTTTGAACATCGCCGGCCGCATCGTCGGCATGGTGGTCGATTCGGTGTCCGACGTCACCACCCTGACGGCCGACCAGGTCAAGCCGGCGCCGGAAATGGGCACCGCCTTCAGCAGCGATTACATGATCGGCCTGGGCACCATCGATGAGCGTATGCTGATCCTGGTGAACATCGACAAATTAATGTCCAGCCCGGAAATGGGCTTGATCGAACAACTGGCGGCCTGACAGGCCCGCTCCGCCGGCGCCCCGATCCCGCGCCGGCTTCGCAGCATACGGACGTGTCCCAAAGAGAAGGACGCGCCGCCCACCACGATGCAGTACACACAGAGGGGAGATTCTCATGAATTTACGCGACTTTAAAATCGGCGCCAGGCTGCGTATCGGTTTCGGCATCATCTTGCTGATCTTGGTCGCCATAGTCTTGCTGACCAACTATCTTAACTACAGCAATAAAAGCAAGTTGACCACGGGACTGGAAACGGCCACCAGCAAGAACCTCCAGGCGGGCGCGATGAAGAGCGCCATGCTGGAGACCGGCATCGCCATGCGCAACATCGGCCTGCAATCGGACGTCAGCCTGATGCAGAAGGAAGAACAGAAGGTCAAGGACCAGCGCGCGCGCTACGACAAGGCGCTGAACGCGCTCAAGGCCCAGGGCCTGAACGAGGCTGAGAAGAAGGTGCTGGGCGAGCTGGCGGCGCTGGAGACCGACACCGACGCGGCCTTCAAGGAAGCCATCGGCCAGATCCTGGCTTTCAACAGCGAAGGCGGCGCCAAGGTCATTTCCGGCCGCATCGATCCGCTCAACAGCCAGACCCTGGTGCTGATCAACAAGCTGGTCGACATGCAGCAGGCCGCCGCCAAGGAAGTGCTGGACGGCTCCGTGTCGTCCGACCGCAGCCTGATGGTGATGCTGTTCGTGCTGGGCGGCGTGGCCGTGGCGTTGGGCGTGGTGTGCGCGGCGGTCATCACCCGCTCGATCACCGGGCCGCTGTCGGGCGCGGTCAGCGTGGCGCAGAAAGTGGCGGCCGGCGAACTGACGTCGACCGTCTACGTCGAAGGCAAGGATGAAACCAGCGAACTGCTGCAGGCGCTCAAGGACATGAACGAGAGCCTGGCCAAGACCGTCGGCGACGTGCGCACCGGCACCGAGCTGATTTCCACCGCCTCGCAGGAAATCGCCTCCGGCAACGCCGACCTGTCGGCCCGCACCGAATCGCAGGCCAGCTCGCTGGAAGAAACCGCTTCCTCGATGGAAGAGCTGACCAGCACCGTCAAGCAGAACGCCGACAACGCGCGCCAGGCCAACCAGCTGGCGGTCTCGGCATCGTCGGTGGCGCAGAAGGGCGGCACCGTGGTGTCGCAGGTGGTGCAGACCATGGGCTCGATCACGGAGTCGTCGCGCAAGATCGCCGACATTATTTCGGTCATCGACGGCATCGCCTTCCAGACCAACATCCTGGCGCTGAACGCGGCGGTGGAAGCGGCGCGCGCGGGCGAACAGGGCCGTGGCTTCGCGGTGGTGGCGTCCGAAGTGCGCAACCTGGCGCAACGTTCGGCCGGCGCGGCCAAGGAAATCAAGGAGTTGATCAGCGACTCGGTGGAGAAAGTCGACGCCGGCAGCAAGCTGGTGGACGAAGCCGGCCAGACCATGGACCTGATCGTGACCTCGATCCGCCAGGTGGCCGACATCATGGGCGAGATCACCGCCGCCACCCAGGAACAGAGTAACGGCATCGAGGAAGTCAACCAGGCCATCACGCAGATGGACGAGATGACCCAGCAGAATGCCGCGCTGGTGGAAGAAGCCGCCGCCGCCGCCGAGAGCATGCAGGAACAGGCCGAGCTGCTGTCGCAAGCGGTCAGCATCTTCAAGCTGTCGCATGACGAGGGCACGCGCCGCAGCGCGCCGGCAGCGGCCCCGCGCCGCGCCGTCGCCTCGGCGCCGGCGCCTGCGCCCAAGCCGGCGATCGCCGCGCCGCGCGCAGCGGCCCCGGCCCGTCCGGCAGCACCGAAAAAAGCTCCCGCCGCCGCATCGGGCGCCGACGAGTGGGAAGAGTTTTAGCCGTACCGTCGCTCCCGCACACGCGGGAGTGACGCTTCGCTTTTAAGGATAGATATGCCGCAATCAAAAGACACAGTCAAGGAATTTGACTTCAACGCCAAGGATTTCGAGCGCGTTCGCGGCTTGATCTACAAGCGTGCCGGCATTTCGCTGGCCGACAGCAAGCAGGAGATGGTCTACAGCCGCCTGGCGCGCCGCCTGCGCGCCACCGGCATCGGCTCCTTCGCCAAGTACCTGGACGACCTGGAAGCGGGGCGCCTGGGCGAGGAGTGGGAGTCGTTCACCAACGCCCTGACCACCAACCTGACCTCGTTCTTCCGCGAAGCCCACCACTTCCCGCTGCTGGCCGAGCACATCAAGAACAAGCGCGAGCCGCTCACCATCTGGTGCTCGGCCGCCTCCACCGGCGAGGAGCCGTACTCGATCGCCATGACGGTGTGCGAAGCGTTCAACACGCTCACGCCGAACTGCCAGATCATCGCCACCGACATCGACACCAACGTGCTGGCCCACGGCGCTCAGGGCGTCTACACCATGGACCGGCTGGACAAGATGCTGCCCGAGCGCCAGCGCCGCTTTTTCCAGAAGGGCAAGGGCGACCGCGAGGGCATGGCGCGGGTGCGGCCGGAATTGCGTAATATGATTACGTTCAAACAGCTGAACCTGCTGGCTGACAGCTGGCCGATCAACGGCCAGTTCGACGTGATCTTTTGCCGCAACGTGATGATTTACTTCGACAAGGCGACCCAGCGCAAGATCCTGTCGCGCTTTGTGCCTTTGATGAAACCGGATGCCCTGTTGTTCGCCGGGCACTCGGAGAATTTCCTGTATGTCTCGGAGTCGTTGAAACTGCGCGGCAAAACCGTCTACGAACTGGACGACAACGCTGCGGCCCGCAAAGCACCGCAACGCACATGAGAATAAAACATGGACTTAGAACAATTTGCCACGAACGTTTACTACGATAGAACGTTCGATTGCCAGGCCGCCAAGATCCTCCCGGGTGAGTATTTCCACACCAACAAGGACATGCTGATCGTGACCGTGCTCGGCTCCTGCGTGTCGGCCTGCATCCGCGACCGCGTCACCGGCCTGGGCGGCATGAACCACTTCATGCTGCCCGACGGCGGCGGCGACGGCAGCCCGGTGTCGGCCTCGGCCCGCTACGGCACCTACGCCATGGAAATCCTGATCAACGATCTGCTCAAGGCCGGCGCGCGGCGCGAGAACCTGGAAGCCAAGGTGTTCGGCGGCGGCGCGGTGTTGAAAGGCTTCACCGCCATCAACGTCGGCGAACGCAACGCGGCCTTCGTGCTGAGTTTTTTGAAGGTGGAAAAAATCCGCGTGGTGGCGGAAGATCTGAACGACATCTATCCGCGTAAGGTCTACTTCTTCCCGCGCACCGGCAAGGTGCTGGTCAAGAAGCTGATGCAAAGCCATAACGACACCCTGGTCAAACGCGAGATCGAATACGCCAGCCGCCTCAAAGTGGCGCCGGTGGGTGGCGAGATCGATCTGTTTTAAATAATAAGAAGGTAGTATTTTATGAAGATCAAAGTCCTGGTGTGCGACGACTCCGCACTGATCCGTAGCGTGATGACCGAGATCATCAATTCCCAGCCCGACATGGAAGTGGTGGGCGTGGCCCCCGATCCGCTGGTCGCGCGCGAACTGATCAAGCAAACCAATCCCGACGTGCTCACGCTCGACGTCGAAATGCCGAAGATGGACGGCCTCGATTTCCTGGAAAAACTGATGCGCCTGCGGCCGATGCCGGTGGTGATGGTGTCCTCGCTGACCGAGCGCGGCTCCGAGATCACCATGCGCGCGCTGGAACTGGGCGCGGTTGACTTCGTCACCAAACCGAAGATCTCGATCCAGGCCGGCATGCGCGAATACACCGAGCTGATTACCGACAAGATCCGCGCCGCCTCCAAGGCGCGCGTGCAGGCGCGCCGCCTGCCGCAGGCCGGCGCCGAGGGCGGCCATGCCGCCACGCCGCTGTCGGCGCTGCGCAACCCGCTGCTGTCGTCGGAGAAGCTGATCATCATCGGCGCCTCCACCGGCGGTACCGAGGCGATCCGCGAGTTCCTGATGCAGATGCCGTCCGACTGTCCGGGCATCCTGATCACCCAGCACATGCCGGAAGGCTTCACCCGCTCGTTCGCCAAGCGGCTGGACTCGCTGTGCAAGATTTCGGTGCAGGAGGCGCAGGGCAACGAGCGCGTGCTGCCGGGCCACGCCTATATCGCGCCCGGCCACTCGCACCTGTACCTGACCCGCAGCGGCGCCAACTACATGACCCGCATCGACCAGGCCGAGCCGGTCAACCGCCACCGTCCTTCGGTCGATGTGTTGTTCCGTTCCGCTGCGCAGTGCGCCGGTAAAAACGCGGTTGGGGTTATCCTGACCGGGATGGGCAAGGACGGCGCGGCCGGCATGCTGGAGATGCGCAACGCCGGAGCGTATAATTTCGCCCAGGACGAAGCCAGTTGTGTGGTGTTCGGCATGCCGCGTGAGGCGATCGCGGTGGGTGCTGCGCATGAAATCGGCGCCTTGCAGGCCTTGCCGGGGATGGTGCTCGGTTACCTGGCGCAGCACGGTATGCGCGCGCTGCGTGTTTAATTCTACAACTGTGACGTTTTACTGCTACTTTGTTCGCCTTCAAGCAACGAAAATGCTATCCTACAACTTGTTGCCAATTGTAGGCACTATTAACAACCGCGTGAGAATCAACGGAGCAATTCATGGCTGATCCAAAGATGAAATTTTTAGTTGTTGACGATTTTTCGACGATGCGTCGCATCGTCCGGAATCTGTTAAAAGAACTGGGTTATGCCAATGTCGACGAGGCAGAAGACGGCGTGATGGCGCTGGCCAAGCTGCGTGCAGAGCAGTTCGACTTCGTCGTGTCCGACTGGAACATGCCGAATATGGACGGCCTGACCATGTTGCAAAACATCCGTGCTGATCCAGCCTTGGCCAAACTGCCAGTGTTGATGGTGACTGCAGAAGCGAAGAAGGAAAACATCATCGCGGCGGCCCAGGCCGGCGCCAACGGCTATGTGGTGAAGCCTTTCACCGCCGCCACGCTGGACGAAAAACTGAACAAGATCTTCGAAAAACTCGGAGCTTGATATCGTTGAGCAATAAAGCAGGGCTGCGGGCCTTATATTGAGACAGTGCCATGCACCAGACCAACTTTCTCGTCCGCGAACCCCTGCTTGACCCAAAACAACGGGTCGTAGGCTACGAATTGACGTGGCAACAGGCCTCGGCCGGTGCCTCCACGCTTGATGCGCTGGAGTCGCTGGTTGGCTTTGTGGCCAGCCAGGTCCTCGACGAGGATGACGGCTGGCTGCTTCGCGACAAAACCCTTTTCCTTGAAGCTGTCCCCGCCATGCTGTCGACCGACGCGCTGCACGCGTTGCCGCCGGAGCGTACCGTGCTGTCCATTCGTGCGGCCGAGCTGGCCAATGCGGACACCATGGCGGCGGTGCAGGGCTTGCGCGCCGGCGGCGTCGGCGTGCTGCTGCGCGAGGCCGACCTGACGCGCATCGGCAGCCGCTTGCCGACCATGGCGTCGTATGTGGAGATGCGCTTTTCCGGCGCCGACGTGGGCACGCAGGCGCGCACCTATGCGGCCTTGAAGCAATCAACCGTGGGCATGATCGCCCGTCCGGTCAGCAACTGGGGCGATTTCGACGCCTGCGCGGCGCTGGGGCTGAATGCCTTCGTCGGCAAGCTGCATTTGACGCCGCGTCCTTCGACCGACAGCAAGGGCCTGAATCCGGCCCAGACCATCATCATGCAGCTGATGCAGATGGTGCGGCAGAACGCCGACATCGCGCAGCTGGAGTCGGTGCTCAAGCGCGACGCCACGCTGTCGTACAAGCTGCTGCGGTTTATCAATTCGGCCGGGTTCGGCGCGGGCAGGGAGGTGCAGTCCTTGCGCCAGGCGCTGACCTTGCTGGGCTATACGCCGTTGTATCGCTGGCTGACCTTGTTGCTGGCCACGGCCAGTACTTCGGGCTATTCGCCGGTGCTGCTGGAAACGGCGGTGGTGCGCGGTCGCCTGGCCGAGCTGCTGGCGCAGCCGGCGCTGGGCAAGAGCGAGGCGGAGAATGTTTTCGTGGCGGGCATGTTCTCGCTGCTGGACCGGCTGCTGGGGATTCCGATGCAGGAAGTGCTGGCCAATATTCAGTTGTCCGAAGACGTGGTGGCGGCGCTGTTGACGCGCAGCGGCAAATACGGGCCGTACCTGGCGCTGGCCGAGGCCTGCGAGCTGAATTCCGACCTGGTGGCCTCGCTGGCCGCATCCTTGAAGCTGAGCCCGTTGGACGTCAACAAGGCGCACCTGTCGGCGCTGGCCTGGGCCCAGAACGTCGCCGCCTGATCCGCATCAAACACTGTTCGCACCATTCGTTGACGCCCCGGATTGCGTGGCGCAAGATGGATGTATGAACGCGAATTCCGACAAAGAGTATATCGACAACAAGGTGGACGGTGTGCAGTCCTCCGTTGACGACTTGCGTGCGTCTATAAATGACTTTCGCGCAACGGTAAACGAGCGCTTTGCGTCCATTCACGACCGCTTTGATACGATCGATGACAAGATTGATAGTGCGGTTGCGAAGGCGGTTTCCGAACTGGTCAAATGGATCGCCGGGCTCTTTATCACGATGATTGGTCTGTTCGTGGCAATGGCCGGCCTCATTATCAGTATGAGCAGGCCTCCGGCTGCCGCACCTCCAGCGCCGGTGGCTATTCAGCCCATCAGCACGCCATCCGTCATCATCCAGCTATCGCCGGCAGGCGCGGCCGTGTTGCCGGCGGCGCCTGCGACGGGCAAGCCTTAGATTTCCAGGTTGTCGATCAGGCGGGTCGAGCCGAGCTTGGCGGCGGCCAGCACCACCAGTTGCGCCCCTTGCGCCAGGTCGCCGGCGTTTGGCGGTTGCAGGTCGTTGCGCTTGCGGATCGAAATGTAGTCCGGCTTCCAGCCGCGCTTGGCCAGATCGTCCATCGCCTTGTGCTCGAGCTGGAACACGTCCAGATGGCCGGAGCGCATCTCGTTGGCGACGAAGTTCAAGGTCTGATACAGCGCCGGCGCTTCCGCACGTTCCGTCTCCGACAAATACATATTGCGCGACGACAGCGCCAAACCATCGTCCGCACGATAGGTCTCGGCCGCGATGATCTCGGTCGGCATGGCGAACTGGCGCGTCATGTTCCGCACGATCATCAGCTGCTGATAATCCTTCTTGCCGAACACGGCCACGCGCGGCTGCACGCACGAGAACAGCTTGGTCACCACCGTGCACACGCCGTTGAAGAAGCCCGGACGGAACTCGCCCTCCAGCGTGTTACCCAGGCCATCCGGCGGCTGCACGCGGTACTCCTGCGGCTCCGGATACAGATCCTTCTCGGTCGGCGCGAACAGCACGTACACGCCTTCCTTCTCCAGTTTCTCCACGTCGGCCTGGAAGGTGCGCGGATATTTGTCGAAGTCCTCGTTCGGACCGAACTGCAGGCGGTTGACGAAGATCGATGCCACCACCGGGTCGCCGTGCTTGCGCGCCAGGCGCATCAGCGACAGGTGGCCTTCGTGCAGATTGCCCATGGTCGGGACAAACGCCGTGCGCAGCTGGCCGCTCAGTTGGTCGCGCAGTTCTTCAATGGAGGTGATGATTTTCATGTTGTTTGCTCTTCTTGTGGCCGGCTTACGCCGACGAATAGGCCAGGCGCACGTAGATCGGTGCGAACGGTTCGGCCTGGGTAATTTCAATCAGGGTTTCCTTGGCCAGCTCCAGCAGCGCCACAAAGTTCACCACCACCACCGGCACGCCGCCGCCGATGTCGAACAGGTCGGCGAACTCGACGAATCGGCTCGATTGCAGGCGCCGCAGGATGCCGGTCATGTGCTCGCGCACGGACAGCTCCTCGCGGCTGATCTTGTGATGCTGGGTCAGCTTGGCGCGTTTCATCACGTCCATCCAGGCTTGCTGCAAGTCGATCGGCGCCACTTCCGGCCAGGTCGGGATCAGGCTTTGCTCGATGAAGATCTGGGTGCGCACGAAATCGCGGTCGATCTGCGGAATCGTGTTCAGGTCGTAGGCGGCCAGCTTGATCTGTTCGTATTCCAGCAGGCGGCGCACCAGTTCGGCGCGCGGATCGTCCGCTTCGACATCGAGATCGACCTGGCGCTGCGGCAGCAGCATGCGCGATTTAATCTCGATCAGCATGGCCGCCATCAGCAGGTACTCGGCGGCCAGCTCCAGGTTGGACAGGCGGATCTGGTCGACGTACTTCAGGTATTGCAGCGTCAGCTGCGCCATTGGAATGTCGAGGATGTTGAAGTTTTGCTTGCGGATCAGGTACAGCAACAGATCCAGCGGGCCTTCAAAGGCGTCGAGGAAGATTTCCAGCGCATCGGGCGGGATGTACAGGTCGGTCGGCAGCTTGAGCAGCGGCTCGCCGTACAGGCGGGCCAGACTGGAGACTTCGGCGGTGACGGCCGCAGCTTCGGCCACCGCAGCCTCAACGGCCGCAGGTTCGCCTGCTACTGCGTCGCCAGCTACTGCGTCGCCAGCTACAGCGTCGCCAGCTTTAGCGAGCGGATTGGCGCCGTCGCCCGGCGTGCCGGCTTCGGCTTCCGGTACAGGCTCCAGGTCGGCCGTATCGTCTGGCAACATCCTTGCCGCCCAGGGTGCTTAGAGCTTGTTCTGGTAGACGTAAGCTTGTTGCTTCACAGCCGATTCCAGCTGACGCTGTTGCTCATCCAGCGAAATCGGTGGACGGTCCCACAGCAGCGCGCGGCCTTGTTGCTGGCCAGCTTCCATGCCTGGATTCTTTTCCTTCAACGCCTTGATGAACAGGGTGTGGTCGGATTCGTACATCGAATGTTGTTTAGAAAGTTTCATATTATCTAAGTGGGTGGATCAGCAACGGCTATTTTACCGCGCCGCAGCGCTCCAGCGCTATTTGTATCGCTCGCGCCCCGGCCGGATCGGTTATGCTCTAGCGGATAATGTTGCACGAATCACAAAGATAACGTCCATGACTACACGTCTCACGCCCAAAACCGTTTTCCTGCTGACCCTGCCGCCACTGCTGTGGGCCGGCAACGCCATCGTCGGCCGCCTGTTACACGACATGCTGCCGCCGGTGCTGCTGAATTTCCTGCGCTGGGGCATCGCCTTCCTGATCCTGCTGCCGCTGGCCGGGCCGGTGTTCCGCCGCGAAGCCGGGCTGTGGCAACACTGGAAGACTTACGCGATGCTCGGCCTGCTGGGCATCGGCATGTACAACGCGCTGCAATACATGGCGCTGCAAAGCTCCACCCCGATCAACGTCACGCTGGTGGCGTCCGGCATGCCGGTGTGGATGATGCTTACGGGCTGGCTGTTCTTCGACGTGCCGGTCAGCCGCAAGCAGGTGGCCGGCGCCGTGCTGTCGATCACCGGCGTGCTGCTGGTGCTGGCGCGCGGCGAATGGCGCCACGTGCTGGAACTGCGCCTGGTGGCGGGCGACCTGTTCATGATCCTAGCGACCATCGCCTGGTCGCTGTACAGCTGGATGCTGTTGCGCACCAGGGAGCCGGCCGGCGTGCGCGCCAACTGGGCCAGCTTCCTGCTGGCGCAGGTGGCGTTCGGCGTGCTGTGGTCGGGCGGTTTTGCGATCGGCGAGCAGGCGCTGGGCGCGATACCGGTGCAGTGGAGCTGGACGCTGGCGGCGGCGCTGGTCTACGTGGCGGTCGGCCCGGCGGTGATCGCTTTCCGCTGCTGGGGCGCCGGCGTGCAGGCGGCCGGGCCGTCGGTGGGCGCGTTTTTTGTCAACCTGACGCCGCTGTTCACCGCCGTGCTGTCCGCCGCCTTCCTCGGCGAGGCGCCGCATGGCTACCATGCCGCCGCCTTCGCGCTGATCGTCGGCGGCATTGTGGTATCGGCCCGGCGCAGCTGAAAAGCTTGACGGAGCGTAACAAGCGACCTTTGTAGGCGTTCTAGACTGCAACTCCGTCATCATCACCGGAGCGACAGTATGCCGCTGAGCCCATCTTCCGCTGCGTTGTCGGCGTTGTTGCTGTTGTGCGCCGCCATGCCATCGCAAGCAACCGACACCAGTGTCCGCGACGCCCTCGCGCCCGGCCTGCTGGGCCTGTATCCCACCGACCGCTTCCGCCTCGCCACCGGTCAGTGCAAGGATTGTCCCGTCAGCGCGCAGGCGCTGTGGTACTTCGGCGACGATATGCTCGCCGTAGCCCGCAGCAACGCCGCCGGCTACGCGCCGCAGTTGCGCGCACAGGACGACGTCAAGGACTGGCTGTCCGCCAACGGCGGACGGCCGCGCGACCAGCCGCCGCCGCTGTTGTGGTTAGGCTCGCCGCATGTGGCGGAAGGCCGCTTGCAGCCCGACGGCCAACTGCTGCGCGCCGACGGCGCCGCGCCGTTGGCGGTGCAACTGACGCCGCGCCTGTCCACCAACCGCTCCTACGCCAACGCCGACAGCATGGCCTTTCTGGCCGACGGCGAGGTGAAGGCGCGCGGCGTGCTGCGCGAAGAGCGCTTCGTGGCCCGCACCTTGTGGCCGAAGCGCTATGCGATCGCAGCTGCGCCGCCGGGCAAACCGCTGGCGGCCGGCGAAAGCATCGAGAGCCTGGTGCGCGAGCAGCGCGGCGGCGCCACCGCGCCATATGCCGTGCGGACGTTGTGGCGACGCGACGGGGCCGGCGAGCCGCTGCCATTGGCCGGCAAGCCGGTGCTGGCCTTCATGCTGAACGGCGCGCAGGGCGATGACGATGAATCCTACGGCGGCCATTTCGCCATCGCCACCGGCCGTTACGGTCCGGCAGGGGAGTGGGACAACTGGCTGGTGAATAATTTCTACAGCCTGGCTTCGGTCAGCGAGAAAGGCGTTATCGCCGCCACTTTGCCGATGGACGCCTACATGGGCGATTTGAACAGCGGACAGGCGTGGTACCGGCCTTCCTACATGCTGGTGGCGGTGCTGAAGGATGCGCGCGCGCCGGCGCTGTACCAGGAGGCGATCAGCCGCGTGCTCAGCCATTTCTACCGGCAGGATTTCCAGTATCGCCACGCCAGCACCAATTGCGCCGGCATCAACGTGGAAACGCTGCGCACACTGGGTTGGGAGATTCCGCGCATGGGCGGGGAGAGTCCCTTGAAGGCGGCGCTGGCCTTGCCCTACATCGCGCTCAAGGAAGTGAGCCTGAAGCAGGGGCAGAGCGCCTATGATTACCTGAAGACCGAGCGCACCGAGCTGCTGCCCTTCGCCGCGTTCACAGCCATCGGCCAGGACTTGCTCGGCCGGGTGCCGGCGCGGAAAGGCATTGCCGGCGCTTTTGAATCGCAATTGGGTAAGGATCTGGAAGCGGTGCTGTTTGTGCGCATTCCGCAGTTTCCGTCGTCGCGCGCGTTCGGCTATGACCCGGTGCTGTCGCTGCGCGAGTACGAGCAGCGCGCGCCGGCCAACCGCGCGGACTGGAAGATCGTGCCGGCCGCGCCGCGCGTGTTTCCGGCCAGCTTGCGCGATGCGGCCGCGCCACGGGAACGTTATCCCCAGTCGATGCTGGCAACGTGGCTGTGGGCTGTGGCGGCGGCGTGCTGCATCGGTGTGGGTGCGTGGCTGATCCACCGTCGCCAGCAGGTTTTGCCGCACCTGCGGAGCCGGCGGGACCGGCAAGATCAGCAGCAGCGGCAGCAGCAGCGGAGAAAGCGGTGAGCGCAAGCGGCTAGCCGCCGGTGGCCGCCTTCAGCGCGTCGATGAACACGCGCACTTTCTGCGGCAGGTGGGCGGTGGCCGGATAGACCGCGTGAATGTCGCTTTCCGGCAGCAACCATTCCGGCAGCACGCGCACCAGCCGTCCGGCCGCCACATCGTCCTTCACCGAGAACACGGTGGCGCGCAGGATGCCGTCGCCGGCGAGCGCCGCCGCCCGCGTGGCATAGGCCGTATTCGATGAAAACACCGTGTTTTGCATGCGCACCTCGACCTGATTGCCGGCGCGGTCGACCAGCGTAAATTGCGCCGGCTGCGCCAGCACCGACAGAGACACGTATGGCAGTTGCGGCAAATCGTCCGGACTGGCCGGCAGGCCGTGGCGGGCGATGAACGCCGGGCTGGCCACCAGCCAGCGGCCCAGCGTATCCACGCGCGAGGCCATGTGGCCGGAATCGGCCAGCTTGCCGAGCCGCACCGTGACATCGATGCCCTCGGCGATCAAGTCGATGAGGTGGTCGCCGCAGGTGAGGTCGATCTTCAGCGCCGGGTAGCGCTCGCGCAACTGCGCCAGCACTGGCATCACCACGATCACGCCGTAGTCGATAGGCGAGGCGACGCGCAGCGTGCCTTGCGGCGTGTCGCGGCCGCTGCGCGCCTGTTCGATGGCCTGTTCGGCCGCCGCCAGCACCTGCCGGCTGGCATCGTAGAAAGTGCGGCCGGCCTCGGTCAGGCTCAGCTTGCGGGTCGAGCGCAGCAGCAGGCCGACGCCGATTTCCTTTTCCAACAGTTGCATGTGCTTGCTGACCATGGACTTGGCCAGCCCCAGCCGCTCGGCGGCGGCCGTGAGCGAGCCGGCCTCCACCACGGCAACAAAGGTGGTCAGACGGTTCAGGTTGATGGTGCTGAGATCGATCATGAGGTAATTGTACACTTTAAGTGGAAAGTGATTCCGGTATTGTCCGGCTTATCAGAACCTTCTGCTCTGCCTATACTTGCTTCATCCACTCACCCAGCAAGGAATTATCATGAAGCTCTACGGCGTCCCACTTTCCGGCCACACCCACCGCGCAGAATTGTTTCTCAACCTGTTGCAGCTGCCACACGAGTATGTGATGGTCGACCTGAAAGACGGCGAAAACCGCAAGCCGCCTTTCCTGGGCATGAACAGTTTCGGCGAAATTCCGGTGCTGCAGGACGGCGACGTGACGCTGGCCGATTCCAACGCCATCCTGGTCTACCTGGCCTGCAAATACGATGACAGCGGCCGTTGGCTGCCACGCGATCCGGTCGCCGCTGCCAACGTGCAGCGTTGGCTGGCGGTCGCCGCCGGCAAAATTGCCGGTGGTCCTGCCACGGCTCGCCTGGTAACGGTGTTCGGCATGCCGCGCGATCACGAATCCGCCAAGGCCGTGGCGGTGCGCCTGTTCGATGTAATGGAGCAGGAACTGCAAGGCCGCAACTGGGTGGTGGGCGAGCACGCCACCATCGCCGACATCGCCTGCTACACCTACATCGCCCATGCGCCGGAAGGCGGCGTTTCGCTGAAACCGTATCCGAACATGCGCGCCTGGCTGGACAATGTCCGCGCGCTGCCGGGCTTCGTTCCGATGCCTGCCACTGCGGCAGGCCTGGCTCCCGAGGAGGCATAATCATGACGCCGTTCCATGCCGGTGAATTAGCAATTCAGGAACGCGTTGGTGTGCGCGATCAGATGGCTGGCGCGGCGCCGTATATTCGCGACTTCATGCCCGAGCAGCATCGCCAGTTTTACGCCCAACTGCCGTTCTTCTTCCTGGGCGCGCTGGATGGCGCAGGGCAGCCTTGGGCCACCATGCTGGCCGCCGCTCCCGGCTTCGTCAGCTCGCCTGACGAACGCACGCTGCATTTCGACGGCGGCGTGCTGGCCGGCGATCCGCTGGAAGGCCAGCTGCATGCCGGCGGCCATATCGGCGGCCTGGGCCTGGAGCCGACCACGCGCCGCCGCAACCGCGTCAACGGCGAGATCGTTTCCGCCGACGAGGGCGGCCTGCGCGTGGCCGTGACGCAAAGTTTCGGCAACTGCCCGCAATACATCCAGCACCGCCAGCACAGCGACGTGCCTGCCGAGGGCCGCAAAGTGCAGGTGCTGCGCGGCGTGGCGCTGACGGCGGCCGACCGAGAGTTGATTGCGCGCGCCGATACCTTCTTTATCGCCAGCGCAAATATGGCGGAGGATGCGGGACGCGGTCGCGGTGTGGACGTTTCGCATCGCGGCGGCCGGCCAGGTTTTGTGCGCGTCGACGACGAACACACGCTGACGTCTCCCGAGTTCGTCGGTAATTTCTTTTTCAATACGCAAGGCAACCTGGCCCTGTATCCACGCGCCGGCCTGCTGTTCATCGACTTCGAGCGCGGCGACATGCTGCACATCGCGGTGGAGGCGGAGATCATCTGGGACGGCCCGCAGTTGCAGGCATTTGCCGGCGCCGAGCGCCTGCTGCGTTTTCACGTGCGTGAAGTGGTGCGCAACGTTGCGGCGCTGCCGTTCCGCTGGACCGCACCGCAGCCGGCCATGCAGATCGCCCGTACCGGCAGCTGGAATGAAGCCGACCGCGCACAGTCGGCCGCTGGGCTGACCGAACGGTGGCGTCAATTCACGGTGACCGATGTGGTGCGGGAAAGCAGTGACGTGCGCTCGTTCTATCTGGAGCCGGCCGACGGCCTGGGCGTGGCGCCGCATGCGCCTGGCCAGTTCGTGATGCTGCGTGTGCCGGAATGGGCCACCGGCGGCGCGGCGTCGCAAGTGCGCAGCTACACCATCTCCGATGCGGCCGATGGACGCCGTTATCGCATTTCGGTGAAGAGCGACGGATTGGTGTCTGGTTGGTTGCATGCGCATCTGGCGCCGGGGGCGCTGATCGAATTGATGGGGCCGGGCGGGGACTTTGTATTTGAAGAGGGCACGCAGCGCCCAGCGGTGTTCCTGTCGGCCGGCATCGGCATCACGCCGATGGTCGCCATGCTGAACAGCTTGCTGGTGAACGGCAGCCGCACGCGGCACAAGCACCCGATCCACTTCATCCATGGTGCGCGCGAAGTGGCGCATCCGTTTGCCGTGCATCTGCAACAGCTGGCGGCCGGGCATAGCAATTTACTATTGCACGTGCAGGCGAAGCGCCTGGACGTGGCGCGGCTGAGGGAGTGGCTGCCGGCTGGCGACTACGATGTGTATATGTGCGGCCCAGCCGGCTTCATGGAAGACATGTACGAAGCCTTGCGTAAACTGGGCGTGCCGGACCAACGCATTCGATTCGAATCGTTTGGTCCGGCCAGCCTGCAGCGCCCGGTCACATCGGCGCTGTAGAAATTAGCGCTTGGCTTTGACTTCCTTGTCCGTGCATGGCGCATGCGCAGGCGCGGTGGCGTTGCCGTCGGTGTGAGCCATGTTGCAATCAGTCTTGTTGGCCTTGTCCTTCTTCGCCATTTTCATTTCCTTGGCGGTTTTGGGCGGGGCCATGTTTTGCATATTGCTGTTGTTTTGCATGGTGGTGGCGTTTTGCTCGCCGCTGGTGGTGGCGCTTTGGCCTTGGGTAGGCGTGCCGGTGTTGCTGGTGCCTGCGGTTTGGGCCATGGCGGCGGTGCTCAGACAAGCGGCTGCTACGAGGGCGATCAGTTTGCTATGCATGTCATTCTCCTTTGGTGGGACGTTTGACGTCCGGATTGGCGGTTGTTGGCGCGGCGTTGGGTGAGGAGGCTTTGCCATTGGCCTTGCCGCAGCTGGCTGCGGTGGTTTTGGCCTTGGCCTGGGCGTCGATGCTTTCGGCGCCACTAGCGTCCACGCCGCCTTGCATGCTGCTGCATGCGGCTTTGCTGGATTTTTTGGCAGGAGATGTCTTGCCGTTCGCAGTCTTCACCGCCGGATCGGATTCGGCCTGATGCGCCCAGGCGCCAGCGCCGGAGCCCAGGCACGCGGCCATTACGTAGAATGCGAGTAGCTTGTTCATCGGTTGCCTCCTTGGAATGCAACCATTGTTCCATGCTAAGCACGGCTGGCGCGTAGGAGCACTGCCCGTGTCGAAGTCAGAATTTTGCGGGGGCGCTAGTACCGCAGGGAACGGCGCATGACCAGCGGCGCCGGCTCCATGGGGTTGGCGTGGGTATATTCCAGCTCTTCGGCCAGCTCGAACTCGTAGGCCGTGTAGAAATCGATCAGCTTGGACTGGTCGGCGCGCACGGCTAGCCTGACTTCCTCCACGCCGGTAGCCAGGCCGTGGTGGATCACCGCTTCCAGCAGGTGCTGGGACAGGTTGCTGCCCCGGTACTCCGGCAACACGCCCATGCGGCACACTTCCCACACGTCCGGCTCGGAATCGAGCGGCAGCCAGCGTACCGAGCCAATGGCCTGATTGTCGACCTCCAAAACAAAACCGCCGCCATCGCGCAGGTGCTCTGCAACGATGACGGCGGTTTCGCGGTGGCCACTGGAGGTGACGCTTACCTTGCCGGCCCACGCGGCACGCGTGAGACCGGCGATCAGTTTGGCATCGTCCTTTGTCGCTTCCCTGACTACAAGGTTCATGCCGTGGTCCTTAGC
Organism: Duganella paludis; assembly: GCF_054461335.1. NCBI lineage: Bacteria > Pseudomonadati > Pseudomonadota > Betaproteobacteria > Burkholderiales > Oxalobacteraceae > Duganella > Duganella paludis. Next base: position 715,075 of record NZ_CM136922.1, on the reverse strand, counting down.
TGATGCGCATGCCTGGCTCAGCGCCCGGCCATGGGTTCAAGATATAAATGCCCGGCTTGATCTTCTCATCGACCGCCGACGCAGCCATGACCATGCCTTCCGACACGCCAAACTTCATCTTGCGCGGCGCCAGGTTGGCCACCAGCACGGTCAGCTTGCCGATCAGGTCTTCCGGCTGGTACATCGACTTGATGCCGGAGAAGACGTTGCGCAGGCGGCCTTCGCCGGCGTCCAGCGTCAGGCGCAGCAGCTTGTCCGAGCCTTCCACGTGTTCGCAGTTGACGATCTTGGCGATGCGCAGGTCGACCTTGAAGAAGTCGTCGACCGAAATTTCCGGCGCGATCACTTCGATGCCGGTTTCGGTCACTGCCACCGCAGGGGCGGCTTTTGCCTTGGCCGGCTTCTCGGCCTTGACGGCCGGTGCGGCTGCGGCAGCGGCGCCGGCGGCAGGTGCATCGAACAGCTCTTCGATCATCTTCGGATCGACGCGGGTCATCAGGTGGGCGTAGGCGCCGATGGTGCGGCCCAGCATCGCGCTCGACACCACGCCGCTGGCGACGTTGGTATCAGCCCACACCAGTTGCTCGTCGTTGAGGAACTTGGCCACGTTGGCGGCCACGCCCGGCAACACCGGCGACAACAGCAGCGTCAGCTGGCGGAACAGGATCAGCGCGGTGGTGCAGACGTCGTGCAGTTCGGCCAGCTTGCTATCATCCTTGGCCAGGATCCATGGCTTGTTCTCGTCCACGTACTGGTTGGTGATGTCGGCGATTTCCATGATTTCGCGCAGCGCCTTACCGAACTCGCGCGACTCGAAATTGGCGGCGATGTTGGCCTGGCGTTCTACGCCTTCCGGCGTCACCAGGGCGCGCTTGATCCACGATTGCGCGTTCTCGGACAGGCTGGAAGCCAGCTTGCCGTCGAATTTCTTGGCGATGAAGCCGGCGCAGCGCGAAGCGATGTTGACGTATTTGCCGATCAGATCCGAGTTCACGCGGGCCACGAAGTCGTCGCCGGTGAAGTCCAGGTCTTCCACCTTGGAGTTCAGTTTGAAGGCGATGTAGTAACGCAGCCATTCCGGATTCATGCCCAGGTTCAGGTAGCGCAGCGGCGAGATGCCGGTGCCGCGCGACTTGGACATTTTTTCGTTGTTCACGGTCAGGTGGCCGTGCACCGCCACGCGCATGCGTTCGATGGTCGGGTGGTCGGCGAACTTCAGCATTGCCGGCCAGAACAACAGGTGGAAGGAAACGATGTCCTTGCCGATGAAGTGGATCTGCTCGGCTTCCGGATCTTTCAGGAACGCGTCGTAGTCGATGCCTTGCTTGCCGAAGTAGTTCTTCAGCGAGGCCAGATAGCCGACCGGCGCGTCCAGCCAGACGTAGAAGTACTTGCCCGGCGCGTCCGGAATTGGGATGCCGAAGTAGGGCGCGTCGCGCGAGATATCCCAGTCGGCCAGCTTTTCGCCGGCTTCGCCCAGCCATTCCGAGACTTTGTTGACCATCTCAGGCTGCAAACGGCCCGGCGTGTTCAGCCATTCCTTGAGGAATTCGTAGCAGCGCTTGTCCGACAGCTTGAAGAAATACTGTTCCGACGGCTTCAGCACCGGCGTGGCGTTGGTGAATACCGAGAACGGATTCACCAGGTCGGTCGGCTGGTAGGCCGCGCCGCACACTTCGCAGTTGTCGCCGTACTGGTCCTTGGCGCCGCATTTCGGGCATTCGCCCTTGATGTTGCGGTCGGCCAGGAACATGCCTTTGACCGGATCGAAGAAGCGGTCGACGGTTTTGGTCTGGATCAGGCCGGCATCGCGCAGCTTGCGGTAGATGCCCTGCGACAGTTCGACGTTTTCCGGCGAATCGGTCGAGTACCAGTTATCGAAGGCGATGTGGAAGCCGTCCAGGTACTGGGCGCGGCCGGCGGCGATCTTGGCCACGAACTCCTGCGGCGTGATGCCTTCCTTCTCGGCGGCGATCATGATCGGCGTGCCGTGCGTGTCGTCGGCGCCCACAAAGTGGACTTCGCGTGCAGCACCGTTGTCGCGCTGCATTCGCTGGAACCGGACCCAGATGTCGGCCTGGATGTACTCCATCATGTGGCCAATATGGAAAGCGGCGTTTGCGTAGGGCAGGGCAGTGGTGACGAACAGCTTGCGAGTCATGGTTGTTGCACTTTGTGGGTGGAAAAGGAGCATTTTAACAGCGGATGCGGCTAGTGCGCATGTTGCGCTAGAATGAAGGCCTATTTATCGGAGAGTTACATGAGCATTGCTGTAGAAGACGTCAAAGCCGCCCTGTCGAAAATTGTTGATCCAAATACAACTAAAGACTTTGTGAGCGGCAAATCTGTCAAGAATTTGAAAGTCGACGGCGACGACGTTTCGCTCGACATCGAGCTCGGTTATCCCGCCAACAGCCAGATCGACGGCATCCGCAGCAGCGTGATCGCCGGCTTGAAAACCCTGCCGGGCGTGGGCAACATCAGCGTCAGCGTGTACAGCAAGATCATCGCCCACACCGTGCAGCGCGGCCTGAAGCCGATGGTCAACGTCAAGAATATCATTGCCGTGGCCTCTGGCAAGGGCGGCGTCGGCAAATCGACCACCGCCGTCAACCTGGCGCTGGCGCTGGCTTCCGAGGGCGCCTCGGTCGGCCTGCTGGACGCCGATATTTACGGCCCGTCGCAGCCGATGATGCTGGGCGTGTCCGGCCGTCCGGAAACCAAGGATGGCAAATCGATGGAGCCGCTGGAAAACTACGGCGTGCAGGTGTCCTCGATCGGTTTCCTCATCGACCCGGATGAGCCGATGGTGTGGCGCGGCCCGATGGTCACGCAGGCGCTGCAACAGCTGCTGGAACAGACCAACTGGCGCGACCTGGACTACCTGATCGTCGACATGCCGCCAGGCACCGGCGACATCCAGCTGACGCTGTCGCAAAAAGTGCCGGTGACCGGCGCGGTGATCGTTACCACGCCGCAGGACATCGCGCTGCTGGACGCGCGCAAGGGCTTGAAGATGTTCGAGAAAGTCGGCATCCCGATCCTGGGCGTGGTGGAGAATATGAGCGTGCACATCTGCACCAACTGCGGCCATGCGGAAGAAATCTTCGGCCACGGCGGCGGCGAAAAAATCTGCAAGGACTTCGGCGTGGACTTCCTCGGTGCGCTGCCCTTGACCATGGCGATCCGCGAGCAGGCCGACGCCGGCAAGCCGACCGTGGTGGCCGATCCGGACGGCAAAGTCGCGCAGATCTACAAGCAGATCGCCCGCAAAGTGGCAATTCAGGTGGCCGACAAGGCCAAGGACATGACCAGCAAGTTCCCTACCATCGTCGTCAAGAACGACTAAACAGGAGAATCATCATGATGAGACCGGTATTGGCTGCAATTCTGATGACGCTGAGTGCCGGCGTGTTGGCCCAGCAGTCGGTATCGTTCGTGGAGCCGGCCAACGGCGCGTCCGTCAGCAGTCCGTTCAAGGTGAAGTTTGCCGTGAGCGGCATGGACGTCAAGCCGGCCGGCGACATGACGGCGAATACCGGTCATCATCATTTGCTGGTCAACGCCACGCCGGTCAAGGCCGGCGAGGTGATTCCCGCCGATGACAAGCACATCCACTTCGGCAAGGGCCAGACCGAAACCGAGCTGACCCTGCCGCCCGGCAATTACACCTTGACCATGCAATTCGCCAATGGCCTGCACCAGGCCTACGGCCCCGGCATGAACAAGGAAATCAAGATCACGGTGAAGTAATACCATGCTCAACCATACAGCCGTCATACCTCTGCAAGCGGATCGCAGAAAGTCCGATCTGGCTTTGGAACGCCGCGTCCTGGAACGCACCGCCGAGCTGGAAAACGCCTTGCGTATGCGCGACGAATCGCAGCGGCAGCTGGAGGAAGAGCTGGCCGATGCGCGACTGCTGCACGGCATCAGCGCGATGCTGATCGACGAGAACAACATCGGCGATTTGTATCAACGTCTGGTCGATGCCGCCACGCTGGTGATGCGTTCCGATTTCGGCAGCATGCAACGCTACGACCCGGTGCGCGGCGAGCTGCAGATCATTGCGCAGCAGGGCCTCAATCAGGAGGCGCTCGATCATTGGCGCTGGGTGTACGCCGGACGGCCGTGCACCTGCGGCATGGCGCTGGCGGCGGGCGAGCGGGTGATCGTGCCCGACTTCGAGGCGTGCGCTGCGCTTCAAGGCACGGACGATTTGGTCGCGTTCCGCAAGGCCGGCGTGCAGTCGGCGCAATCGACTCCGCTGTTGACGCGCGACGGCCGCCTGATCGGCATGATCACCACCCACTGGACGCGTCGCCACGAGCCGGCCGAGCGCGACTTGCGCCTGCTCGACATCGTCGCGCGCCAAGCCGCCGACCTGATTGAACGCAACGAATCAGCCGAGGCCTTGCGCCATCAGGCCAGCCGCCTGATCGAGGCGGACCGCTACAAGGACGAATTCCTGGCCACGTTGGCGCACGAACTGCGCAATCCGCTGGCGCCGATCCAGACCGGGTTGGCCGTGCTCAAAATCGGCAAGCCTGAGCAGGCGCCGCGCATCATGAACATGATGGAACGCCAGCTTGGCCACATGGTGCACCTGATCGACGACTTGCTGGACGTGTCGCGCATCAGTCGCGGCATGGTCACGCTCAAGCGCGCTCGCGTGGAACTGGGCGCGATTATCGACAGCGCCGTGGAAACCAGCCGGCCGCTGATCAACGCCGCCAATCACAAATTCATGGTCACCGTACCCGGCAACGTCGTCTGGCTGGACGCCGACCTGACCCGCGTGGCCCAGGTCATCAGCAACCTGCTCAACAACGCCGCCAAGTACACGCCGCAGGGTGGCGAGATTGCACTGATCGCTGAAACGGTGGGCAAGGAAGTCGTGATCCGCGTTGTCGACAACGGCATCGGCATTCCGGCCGCCATGTTGCCGAAGATTTTCGAGCTGTTCACGCAAGTCGACCGCAGCGCCGCGCGTTCGCAGGGCGGCTTGGGCGTTGGCCTGGCGCTGGCAAGGCAGCTGGCCGAAATGCATGAGGGCAGCATCGAGGTGGAGAGCGCCGGCAGTGAGAGCGGCTCCGTCTTCACGCTGCGCCTGCCGATGCTGGACGGCGCCGGCCTGGGCGAGCAGGCCACGGATGCCGCGCAAGCCGCCGATGAGGGGCGACCGTTGCGCATCCTCGTGGTGGACGACAATGCCGACGCGGCGGAAACGCTGGCGATGCTGTTGCAGGAGTTCGGTCACGAGGTCAGCGTGGTGCTGGAAGCGCCTGTGGCCGTGGCGGCAGCGCTCAAATTCCAGCCCGACGTGGCCTTCCTCGACCTCGGCATGCCGCAGCTGAACGGCTTCGACCTGGCGCGCGAGTTGCGCCGGCAGCCGGCATTGAAGGATCTCTACCTGACCGCCCTGAGCGGCTGGGGCACGGACGAAGACCGCCTGAAAAGCCAGAACGCCGGCTTCGACCACCATCTGACCAAGCCGGTGATGCTAAGCAAGGTCACCGAAACACTGTCGCACCTGAGTCAGGCCAAATGCTAGAAACACTGGAAACGCCGGCGCTGTTGCTGGATGAGGCGCGCATGCAGCGCAATGTGGGGCGCATGCAGTCGCGCATGGATCAGCTGGGCGTGGCTTTCCGGCCGCATGTGAAGACCAGTAAGTGCGTGGAAGTGGTGCGGCGGCAGATGGCGGCCGGCGCGCGCGGCATTACTGTCTCCACGTTGAAGGAGGCGGAGGAGTTCTTCCGCGCGGGTATTGACGACATCCTGTATGCGGTCGGTATCGTGCCGAACAAGCTGCCGCACGCGCTGAGGCTGATGCGCGAAGGCCTGCGTCTGACGCTACTACTGGAATCGGTGGCGATGGCGGAACAGGTGGCGCGGCACGGCGCGGAGAACGGCGTCTGCTACGAGGTGATGATCGAGATCGACACCGACGGCCACCGCTCTGGCGTCAAGCCCGACGATCCTGTGTTGCTCGACATTGCCGCCGCATTGCATGGCGGCGCCCGCTTGAAAGGCGTGATGACGCACGCCGGCGCATCCTACGACCTGAACACGCCCGAAGCGCTGGCCGCCATGGCCGAACAGGAGCGCTCGCGTTGCGTAGCCGCTGCGATGCTGCTGCGCCACGGCGGCCACGCCTGCGAGGTGGTCAGCGTTGGTTCGACGCCCACCGCCCTCAGCGCCCGCCATCTGGAAGGCGTGACTGAAGTACGCGCCGGCGTCTACATATTCTTCGATATGGTGATGGCCGATGTGGGCGTCTGCACCACCGACGACATTGCCATCAGCGTGCTGTGCACGGTGATCGGCCACCAGGCCGATCAAGGCTGGATCATCACCGACGGCGGCTGGATGGCCATGAGCCGTGACCTCGGCCACGACTCACATGGCTATGGCGAAGTCTGCGACGCCGATGGCCGGCCGCTGCCGGAACTCGGCTTCGGCAAGGCCAACCAGGAGCACGGCGTATTGCAATGGCGAGGTGACGCCGGTGTGGACATCACACAGCGCTTCCCGGTCGGCAGCAGCCTGCGCGTGCTGCCCAACCACGCCTGCGCTACCGCCGCGCAGCATGGCCAGTACCAAGTGATTGCGCAACATGGCGGCGATATGCAGGTCTGGCCGCGCTTCAGCGGCTGGTAATTGGCGGCAAAGCGTCGCCGACGCGGTAAAATAGCGCTTTTATATCTCAGCTTTTTACTTCGATGACGAATGTTCCATCCCCGGCACCAGCCAAGCCAGTCCGCACCCGTTTCGCACCAAGCCCGACCGGCTACCTCCACCTCGGCGGCGCCCGCACGGCGCTGTACTCGTGGGCCTTCGCCCGTCACTTCGGCGGCACCTTCGTGCTGCGCATCGAAGACACCGACCTGGAACGCTCGACCCCGGAAGCCGTACAGGCGATCATCGAAGGCATGGCCTGGCTCGGATTGAGCCACGACGAAGGCCCGTTCTACCAGATGCAGCGCATGGACCGCTACCGCGAAGTGGTGGGCCAGATGCTGGAAGCCGGCACCGCCTACCACTGCTACTCGTCGCAGGAAGAAGTGCAAGCCATGCGCGACAAGGCCACGGCCGCCGGCGAAAAGCCGCGCTACGACGGCACCTGGCGTCCGGAAGAGGGCAAGACCCTGCCGGCCATTCCCGAAGGTCGCAAGCCAGTGGTGCGCTTCAAGAACCCGCTCGACGGCGAAGTGACCTGGAACGATTTCGTCAAAGGCCCTATCACCATCGGCAATAAAGAGATGGACGACCTGGTCATCGCACGCCCGGACGGCACGCCGACGTATAACTTCTGCGTCGCCATCGACGACCTGGACATGGAAATCAGCCACGTCCTGCGCGGCGACGACCACGTCAACAACACCCCGCGCCAGATCAACATCCTGCGCGCCATCGGTGCGCCGCTGCCGGAATACGGCCACCTGCCGATGATCCTCGGTTCGGACGGCGCCAAGATGTCCAAGCGCAAGGACGCGGTCAACGTCATGCAATACCCGGCCGAAGGCTATCTGCCGGAAGCCATCCTGAACTACCTGGCGCGCCTGGGCTGGAGCCACGGCGACGACGAAGTGTTCTCGATGGAGCAGGTGTGCGCCTGGTTCGACGGCAGCCACCTGTCCAACTCGGCCGCGCAGTTCAACATCGAAAAACTGAACTGGCTGAACAACCACTATATAAAGCAGGCCGACAACGAACGCCTGGCCGAACTGGCCAAGCCGCGCATGCTGGCCAACGGCGCTGTGCTGGAAGGTGCGCCGTCGCTGGCGGTGGTGCTGGGCCTGATGAAGGAGCGCGTCAACACCGTCAATGAACTGGCCGACGCCGCCATGCTGTTCTTCCGCGAGCCGCAGCCCGATGCCGCGCTGCTGACCCAGCACGTGACCGACGCCGTCAAGCCGGCGCTGGCCGATTTCGCCGAGCGTTGCAAAACGGTGGAGTGGAACAAGGCCGCGCTGGCTGCCATGATTAAAGAAGTGCTGGCCGCGCACGGTTTGAAGATGCCGCAGATCGCCATGCCGCTGCGCTTGTTTACCACGGGTCAGCTGCAGACGCCGGCGATCGACGCGGTGCTGGAAATCTTCGGTCGCGACACCGTTGTGGCGCGCGTGGCGAAGTTCCTCTAAATTTTTCATTGAAGCAGGGGCAAAGTTGCAAAAGGGTATTTGCATAATACGGAGCCTCTGCTATACTCTTGTCTCTCGCGCAAACGGGGGTATAGCTCAGCTGGGAGAGCGCTTGCATGGCATGCAAGAGGTCAGCGGTTCGATCCCGCTTACCTCCACCAAGTTTGCAGAGTTTGTAGTGCCGTAGTGCCAAGGTCCCCATCGTCTAGAGGCCTAGGACATCACCCTTTCACGGTGAGTACGGGGGTTCGAATCCCCCTGGGGACGCCAGCTTCGCCAAGGCTGGTAAGTAGTGAGTAGTAAAATTTTCTGTGCCAGAGGGGGTATAGCTCAGCTGGGAGAGCGCTTGCATGGCATGCAAGAGGTCAGCGGTTCGATCCCGCTTACCTCCACCAAGCACGGAAGATGATTGTAGTGCCGTAGTTCCGAGGTCCCCATCGTCTAGAGGCCTAGGACATCACCCTTTCACGGTGAGTACGGGGGTTCGAATCCCCCTGGGGACGCCAGCGATGGCAAAAGTAGTAAATGTTTCTGCGCCCGGGGGGTATAGCTCAGCTGGGAGAGCGCTTGCATGGCATGCAAGAGGTCAGCGGTTCGATCCCGCTTACCTCCACCAACAGCGCAGAATGCATGATGAAGTTCCTTGGTCCCCATCGTCTAGAGGCCTAGGACATCACCCTTTCACGGTGAGTACCGGGGTTCGAATCCCCGTGGGGACGCCAAAAATGATGAGGCCGCCATTGAGCGGCTTTTTTGTTTTCTGCGCGCAGCTGCCCCTCCGTATATTTTCCTCTTCCCCACATGTGACAAAGTACGCATATTTTCGTTACGGCAAGATGCTAAGCTCACGGTCATCGAAATTTTCTATAATCCGCTACGAGCACCATATGAGAAATTTTTTCGTTTCGATTTCCGTCTGACGGGGTCCGTCTGACGGGGTCAGCTCTGTCATTTCGTCTGACGGGGTCAGCTCTGTCATTTGGACAACCAGTACGAATCTTTGATCTTCATCAATACGTGAAAAGGCCTGAATATGCGTATTGAGATTAGTCAAACAAATTGTTCTGATGTCCGAAAGACAGAGCTGACCCTGGCTCCGCGAAAGACAGAGCTGACCCTGGCTCCGAGAACGGGACACCTCGACGAGCGTTTCCTGCCCGTCCAGGAGAAACTGTGATTCTCTGTGAGCTGGAAATCTTTGGTGGGAAGCCTGGCAAAAACTATGTCGCAATCGTCAGGATCGATAGAGATCTAGGTGCCGCATGGTCGGTCTGGAATGATGATCAATCAGGCGAAAACGCAGAGGCGATGGCGGCACGTCAAGGAAAGATAATTGGCGCTTTTGTTCGATACGGGGTTGGAGGGCGCGAAGACTTCTCAAAACTGCACGCCATGGCATGTGGACTTCGGGCGCCAAACGCCCATCCGGGAGTGCATCACATCGATTGCGTTGATAACCCCCGTTGATGGCCTTGCAATGTCTGCAAGGGCGACTGTCTCCTCTGGCTGCGTCGCTAACTTGGTCGAGCACGCCCAGAAGCAGACATCTGTCGACTCAAAGCAATCGGAGCATGCTGGGAATTGCGCACAAAAAAAAGACGATACTTAATGCAAGCGCCCAAAGAGTAGACGTAAGGACCGCGAGCCAGTAAGCGCTTGGGGAAATCAGTTTTCTAATTGGATTCTCCCAAGGACCGCTCCAGCGACCTATCCTGAATACCGCAACACCAGAGCGCAACGCTCGTGCCACATCCACGATCATCACCCAAGCGAAAACGCCAAGCAGTAAAGTCCCAAATGCTTTGCTGATGGTGTCCATATGATTGTCCATGCAGGTATCGATAATTGCATTTTACCAAGGAGTCAACGCACGTCGAATTTCTGCTTGGGTGCAAAACCCGCCGCCCGAGCAACGTTGTAGCGATGCTAATCTTGCGGCAATTTTCTGCAAAAACAATGACTTGCTATTGCGTTCGTAGAATTACACTGATATAGTACGCGCCTTGGAAATGTCCCCATCGTCTAGAGGCCTAGGACATCACCCTTTCACGGTGAGTACGGGGGTTCGAATCCCCCTGGGGACGCCAATGCGACATTTCCAAGCGGCCAGTACGGACAGTTTCTGTCCCCATCGTCTAGAGGCCTAGGACATCACCCTTTCACGGTGAGTACCGGGGTTCGAATCCCCGTGGGGACGCCAAATCAGCAAAAAGCCGCCTTGTGCGGCTTTTTGCATTTCCGGCCCTACCAAGCGATCGGCGCGTAGCCCATCTGCGGACGGTAGTACTGCATCGTGCCCAGCATGAACGGATCGTACATTGATGCCGGTGCCGACATCGGGGCCATAAGTGGTGCCATCATCGGCGAGACCAACTGCTGCGGCTGGATCGGCGCCCGTGCGCCGGCCGGCTGCAACCCCACCGCCAACAACGCATCCGGCAAGCCGAAGCCGATGCGGCTCTGGTCGCCAAGACTGACCTTGTGCGCACTGGCGCGGATCACCTGGAACAGCCGCTCGACCCGCTCGGCGCCGCGCGCTTTGTACTGCTGCGTCTGGAAGTCCGGGTGGTGGGCGAGACACAGTGCGGCCAGCCCGGTCACGTGCGGCGTCGCCATCGAGGTGCCGTCCCACGCGGCGAAGTTATTCGGCGGCACGCACGAGGTGATGGCTACGCCCGGCGCGCACACGCCCACTTGCGGCCCGAAGCAGCTGAACTTGGCCGTGAAGTAGCCGTAGGCATCCACGTTGGAGTCCAGCGTTTGCGCGTGGTAGCTGTCGGCCGGGAATTCGTCGAGCTTGCCGATGGCGGCCACCGCCAGCACGTTCGGCGACGAGGCCGGGTATTGCACCGGGCCGCCCGAGTTGCCGGCGGCGACGATGCACGCCACGCCGGCCCGCTTGGCGCGGATGATCTGCTGCTCCAGCGCTTCCGAGACTTCCGCGCCGCCCAGGCTGAGATTGACCACGTCGATCTGCTTGTCGATGCAGTATTCCAACGCGTCGATCAATTGGCTGACTTGGCCGCCGGGGAACAGTTTGCAGGCGTGTACTTCGGCGTCGGGTGCGAAGCCGCGTATGCCGGAGGCGATGTCGGCCGCCGCGATCACGCCGGCGCAGTGGGTGCCGTGGCCCAGCGTGTCCTGGTCCCAGCTGTCGGGATTGGTTTTTTTGTTGAGCACGTTGAAGCCGGCGCGGATGCCGTGCAGGTTGTCGTGCGAGGTGGCCGCACCGGAGTCGACGATGGCGATCTTCACGCCCTGGCCGCGATAGTTGCCCGGCAGTTGGTCGAGCCGCATGGCTTTCTGGCCCCAGCCGTAGGCACGTTGGCGCGGGAAGCCGGCCAGCGCCGGCTGGTCCGATAGCGCGCGCAGCACCACCACGTTGGGTTCGTCGCTGCTGATGTCGGGATCGCGCTGGTAGAAGCTCCAGTAGTCGGCCTTGGGTTTGACGTACAGGCCGCTTACGGTCTCCGGCGTTTCGCCGAACAGCGATAGGGTGACGCGGCCGTTGGCGTCGGTCACGCCGCTGGCCGGCAGCATGCTGCCGAACAAGGACACTTCCGCATTGGCCTGCGGCGCACCGTCCTTGCCGACCACGCTGATGACGGCGTTGAGCACCGGTCCGCCGCCGTTGGTGGGCGTGACGCCGGTGACCATGGCGGGCAGGCGCAGCGACGGGTCCATCAGCGCCAGGTGCTGATCGCGCTCGACCAGCAGGCGGCCCTGGCCCTGCTGGTGTAAGGCGGCGGCTTTTTGCTCGGACATGCGCGCCACCAGCACGCCTTGCGCAGCACCGCTGCCGTCGGCCAGCGCGCTTAGCACCGAGCGCGGGCCGACCTTGTCGACCACTTCGATATCGCTGCTGTTGCGCAGCGCCTGTTCCAGCGCGTCGAATTGCAAAGGCTGGAAGCCTAGCGCCTGCAAGCCTTCCGGTGGATGGCGCGGGGCGATGACGAATTGTTTTTTGCGCGCGCCGATGTTGCGGCCGCCGCCAGCCTGGCCGTTGGCGTGCGGCGTGGCTTCGCCGTCCGCGCCGTCGACGCCGGAGGCGGCATCGACAGTGCGGGCGTCGCCGCCTCCGCTGCTGCCGGCGCCGCTGCTGATGCTTGGGCCGCCGCCGGGTGCGCGGCGGCCGCCGGGGTTGCTACTCTCGGCCGGCGCAGCCGGTTCGCCGTCGGTGGCGGCCGGATTGAGATCTTGCGGCGTGGCGCCGCCGCCATTGGGATTCTTAGGCATGATGTTCCTTTCAAAAGGGGTTGAACCCGCCGCTGTCGAACATGGACAGCGGCCGGTCCGGCTCTATCGTCAATTGGTGCGAGGGCGTGCCGGTAACGCGGAAGTGCTGCTCCAGCTGACGCGCCTTGTCGTGGCTGATTTCCACCACCGCCGTGTGCGGACGGTCGCGCGGGCCGATCACGTCGACCACGCTGATGCCGGGATCGATGGCGGCCACCGCGAGGAAGTCGGTCAGCGGCGCGCCGCTGGCGGCGTGTATGAGGAAGCGCGCCTTGTCCGGCAAGGGCTCGGTGGCGCTGGGGGTGCTAGACATGAAGGTCCTCCTTAAAGCACGGCACCCTCCGGCAGCCGGGCCGCCGGAGGGTGGATGGCATGCGCCCGAAGGCGTGCCGTTAGTGCAGGGTTTGCTGTCCGTAGAGGGCGGTGTTGCCTTGCTGGGCCGCCAGTTGTGCCAGTTGTGCCTGCTGCGCCTGTTGTGCGTAGGCAGCCGTCAACGGATCGACGCCGAACGGCAGCATGCCGCCCAGCTGGCCGGCGATGCCGCCGATGGTGTTGCCCAGGCCGGCGTTACCGAAGGCCCCGCCGATGGCGCCACCGAGCGGCTGCGCCACGCTCTTGATGATGTTGCCGAACCAGCCTTGCGGTGCCAGCGCATCCTGCTGGCCCTGTGCATAGGCTTGGCTGACCGGATCCGCGCCGAACGGCAGCAGATTGGGTGGTGGCGGGAAGGTCGGGCTGATGATGCCGGTGTACGGCCGATGCTTGCGCATGATGTCGCTCAGCCAGCCTTGCGGCGCAAGGCCTTGCTGTTGCATCAGCGCTTCCTGTTGCGCGTAGGCTTGCGCCACCGGATCGGCGCTGAACGGCAGCATGCCGCCCAGTTGGCCGGCGATGCCGCCGATGGTGCCGCCCAGGCCGGCATTACCCAAGGCGCCGCCGATCATGCCGCCTAGCGGCCGTCCCACGCTCTTGATGATGTTGCCGAACCAGCCTTGCGGTGCCAGTCCTTGTTGCTGTAGTTGCTGTAGTTGCTGTAGTTGCTGTAGTTGTTGCAGTTGCTGCAGCTGGGCTTGCTGCGCATAGGCTTGTGCGACGGGGTCTGCGGCGAAGGGCAGCATGCCGCCCAGTTGGCCGGCGATGCCGCCGATGGTGTTGCCGAGGCCGGCGTTACCGAAGGCGCCGCTGATCGCGCCACCCAGTGGCTGGGCCACGCTCTTGATGATGTTGCCGAACCAGCCTTGGGGTGCCAGTTGGGCCTGTTGCAGCAGTTGTTGTTGCTGCGCCTGTTGTGCGTAGGCGGCGGCAACCGGGTCCACGCCGAAGGGCAGCAGGCCGCCGCCGATGTCGCCGGCTGCCTGGCCGATTTGACGGCCCAGGTTGGCGTTACCGAACAGGCCGCCGATGCCGCGTCCGATCAGGCCGCCGAGCGGGGCGCCGATCAGTCCGCCGAGGAAACCTTGCGGGGCGAGTTCGCCCAGTTGCTGGGGTGCGAATTGTTGTCCATAGTATTGTTGATACTCATTCATGACATCTCCTTGTTGTGGTGGTAGTACAGCGCACGGTCTCCGCGCGCCGCCACATTTGGACAGGGAGGTGCGCGTGAAGTTTTGGTATTCTTGGTTCCCCGCGCGCGTTAATCAGGTATCATCCAGCCTCATTTTTAAGCCGACCTACCATGAAGAAATTCCGCCGCCTGGATCTGTTTTGCCGCGTTGTCGATAACTACGGCGATATCGGTATTTGCTGGCGGCTGGCGCGGCAACTGGTGCTGGAGCATGGCCTTGAGGTGACGCTGCATGTGGATGACCTGGCCAGCTTCCGGCGCATTTGCCCAAGCGTGCTGCTAGAGGCCGAACGCCAGCAGCTCGACGGCGTGACCGTGCGTCATTGGCGCGGCCAGGACGGCGTCTACACGCCGGGCGAGGTGGCCGATATCGTGATCGAGTTCTTCGCCGTCGACATCCCGCCCGGCTACATCGACGCCATGGCGCAATGCGAGCCGCGTCCGGTGTGGTTCAACCTGGAAGGCTTGACGGCCGAGGAGTGGGTCGAGGGCTGCCACCGCCTGTCGTCGATGCAGCCGCGCGGCTTGACCAAGCATTTCTTCTTCCCCGGCTTTACCGACAAAACCGGCGGCCTGCTGCGCGAGGCGGCGCTGGAGCAGGAGCGCCTGCAGTTCGCGCCATCGCCGTTCCTGGCGCAGCTGGGCCTGTCGCCGGCGGAGATGGCGGCCACCAAGGTGTCGCTGTTCTGCTATCCGCACGCGCCGGTCTCGGCCCTGTTCGAGGCCTGGCAGAACGGCGGCCGGCCGATCGCCTGCCTGGTGCCGGAAGGCGTGGCGGCCGACGCCGTGCGTGCCTTCACCGGCGGCGAGGGCGGGGCGGGCAGCCTGGCCACGCATGGCGCGCTGACGGTGCGCGTGCTGCCCTTCGTGCCGCAGCCGGACTACGACAAGCTGCTGTGGGCCTGCGACCTGAACTTCGTGCGCGGCGAGGATTCCTTCGTGCGCGCGCAGTGGGCCGGCAAGCCCTTCATCTGGCACATCTATCCGCAGGACGAAAACCTGCACCATAAAAAGCTGCGCGCCTTCCTCGAACGCTACGCTGGCGCCTTGCCGGGCCTGGCGGATTTCTCGCTGCGCTGGAACGGCGCTCCCGCGCACGGCGAAACGGAGAACTGGCCGGCGCTCTGGGCCGGACTGGAAAGCGAAGCCGGTGCCGCCACCGAGCGCGCTGCGACATGGCAGCAACAAATGCTGTCGCACGGCGATCTGGCAACCAATATGCTGTCGTTTGCCGCTACGCTGAGATAGGCGCTGCCGGAAAAACAAGGTACAATGCCGGGTTAATCCTGTATGACGCATTTTTTACCCGATCAAGCGTAAGCCTGCGTGGCGACGATGATCTTTACGCAACCACCTTATTAAGTAGAATCGCTATGAAACCTGCAAAAGAAATTCGTGTTGGCAATATCATCATGGTTGACGGCAAGCCATTCATCGTACTGCGCTCCGACGTTAACGGTTCGAGCCGCACGGGCTTCACCTACAAGTGGAAGATGAAGAATCTTCTGACCAACAGCCCACTGGAAAACGTCTTCCGTGGCGACGACAAGTTCGACGTCGTGGTTCTGGACAAGAAGCCAGTAACCTACTCGTACTTCGCCGATCCGCTGTACGTGTTCATGGATGCTGAATACGAACAGTACGAAATCGAAGAAGAGAACCTGGGCGACGCACTGAACTACCTGAAAGACGGTATGGAATGCGAAGCCGTGTTCTACGATGGTAAAGCCATCTCGGTTGAACTGCCAACCACCATCCAGCGTCAGATCGTGTACTCGGAGCCTGCAGTCAAGGGCAACACTTCGGGCAACGTCCTGAAAGAAGCGCGTATCGAAAACGCCATCGAATCGAAACAGTTCACCGTGCAAGTGCCACTGTTCGTGTCGCAAGACGACATGATTGAGATCGACACCCGTACCAACGAATACAAGAAAATCGTCCGCAACTAAGCCGATTTCTTCCTAAGGAGCACGCCCGCGCAAGCCGGCGTGCTTTTTTTTATTAATTTCTGTGGTGGAACTGTCAACCTGCTGATATATTTATGCCACGCAACAAATTCGGCGCATTGGTGATTACCTCGGGGATGGCATGGATCGCAGGGATTTTGTAAGAATCGGCTTGGCGGCTGGCGCTGCTTCGGGCTCGGTATCCGCTAAAACGCTGGGCACCGGCGGCATCCTCGACGCCGGCGTTTGGGAACAGCAAACGCTGATGGAGGCGGGCAAGCTCACCTCGCATTCGCTCACCTCGCAATACCTGGCCCGCATCAAGACCATCGACAAGTCCGGTCCGCGCCTGAACTCCATCATCGAAATCAATCCGGAAGCGCTGAAGATCGCGCTGGAGATGGACCGCGAGCGTCACCTGAAACGCGTGCGCGGCCCGCTGCACGGCATTCCGGTTCTACTCAAAGACAATATCGCCACCGCCGACCGCATGAGCACCACGGCCGGTTCGCTGGCGCTGTCCGGCGTGCGCGCCGCGCGTGATGCGCATGTGACGGCGCAGCTGCGCGCGGCCGGCGCGGTCATCATCGGCAAGACCAATTTGAGCGAGTGGGCGAATATGCGTTCGACCCATTCCGTCAGCGGCTGGAGCGCGCGCGGCGGCTTGACCTTGAATCCGTATTCGCTCGACCGCAATTGCAGCGGTTCCAGTTCCGGTTCCGGCGCGGCCATCGCCGCCGGGCTGGCGACGCTGGCGGTGGGTACCGAGACCGATGGTTCCATCGTATCGCCGGCCTGCATCTGCGGCCTGGTGGGTATCAAGCCGACCGTGGGACTGGTCAGCCGCAGCGGCATCATCCCGATCGCGCATTCGCAGGACACCGCAGGGCCGATGGCGCGTAGCGTGGCCGATGCGGCCCTCATGCTGTCCGCCATGGCCGGCATCGATCCGAAAGATCCAGTGACGCAGGAGAGCGCGGGCAGGGCTGGCGATTATCGCGGCGCTTTGACCAAGGGCGGCTTGCAGGGTGCGCGCATCGGCGTGGCGCGCAACTACTTCGGCAAGCATCCGGATCGCGATGCGGTGATCGAGAAGGCGCTGCTGGATTTGAAGTCGCAGGGCGCGGTGTTGGTGGAGACGCAGTTGCCCAACGCCGGCAAGTACCGCGACAGCGAGACCGAAGTGCTGCTCCATGAGTTCAAGGCCGACCTGGCGGCGTATCTGCGCGAGTACGCGCCGAATGCGCCGGTGTCGAATATGGCCGATCTGATCGCGTTCAATCAGCAGCACCAGCAGAAAGAGTTGTCGTACTTCGGCCAGGAATATCTGGAGCAGGCGCAGGCCAAGGGTGGATTGGAATCGCAGCCGTACAAGGATGCGCTGGCCAACAACCAGCGCTATTCGCGCGCCGAAGGCATCGACCAGGTGATGAAGGAGCACCAGCTCGATGCGCTGGTGGCGCCGACCGGCGGCCCGGCGTGGCTGACGGACTTCGTCAATGGCGATCACTTCAACGGTGGTTTTTCGTCGCCGGCGGCGGTGGCGGGCTACCCGCATATTACGGTGCCGGCGGGTTATGTGCACGGGCTGCCGGTGGGTCTGTCGTTTGTCGGCGCGGCCTATAGCGAAGCGGCCTTGATCCGCATGGCCTACTCGTATGAACAGGCCACGCTGCACCGCCGTCCGCCGCAGTTCCCGGCCAGCGTCTCGCTGGCGGTGCGCTAGTTTTTCAGGACGTGGCGGAAGGTGGGCTCGATGCCCATCGCGTGCAGGTGCCTGACGATGTCTTCCAGCGTGGCGTCTTTTAGCAGCAGGTCTGCGGGCGTGGCTGCGTTGCGCGCGGCGTTGGCCTGCGTCGGCGCTGGCGCTGCTGCTACTGCGGCCACTGCGGCCGCTGCGGCGTCATGCTTGCCCTGCAGCGTCGCCAGCGCCTGCGCAAATTCTTCCGCGCTGACGCTATTCAGTCGCTCCAGAAACGCTGCCTGCGCATTGTCGTTGGGCGGCATCTCCAGGCCCAGATCCTCGGCCAACGCGCCGCCCATGCCTGGATTGATGAACGCCGCCCACAGGCCGGTGGCCTTGTGCAGGCAAGGCGGTAGCTCGACCGCGCTGCGACCCAGATCGATCTGCTCATCTTCAAAGTAAGTCTTATGCAGCAAGGCCAGGAACTGGCTGGCCTGCGCCGCTGCAATCGGCTGCGCCAACGACAACCACAAACGATAGCACTCGCCACCGGAGACGCTGACCGCCGGCGCCGGCAAGCCGAGCTCCGTTTGCAAGGCATTGGCGACATCGCACAGGCGCACCCAGTGCTGCTCATCGGCCGTCTTGTGGAAGTCGATGACCAGCGTGCGCACCATGCCGTCGGCGTTGGTCAAGTCAATCGACGGCGCTTGCGCGTCGTAGGTCTGGCCGCCGAACAGGTAAAGTCTTTGTAGTTCAGATGATAATTTTTGCATGGTTCCATTGTACTATCACCACGTCGCAGCCGTGGAGCTGCATCACCTGAGGAGTCTTGATGCGTAAAACTGTTTTTGCAGTATTGGCTTTGAGTGCGGGTTGGACCATGGCGAACGAATTCGCCGTGCCGCATCGCTTCGATGTCGGCGGCGGCCGCAAGATGAATATGTACTGCAGCGGTAAAGGGCCGGTGACCGTGGTGTTCGACGCGCCGTCCGGCGATGCCGGCTGGTCGTGGCATCGCGTGCAGCCGGAAGTGGCCAAGCATGCGCGTGCCTGCGTGTTCGACCGTGCAGGCCTGGGCTTCAGCGATGCGGTCAAGGCGCCCAACACGTCCGAGAGCGTGGCGGCTGATCTGCACAAACTGCTGGCCGCTGCGGGCGAAAAAGCGCCCTACGTTTTGGTCGGTAATTCGCTGGGCGGCGCCAATGTGCAGGTCTACACCTATCGTTATCCCGCCGAAGTAAAAGGGTTGGTGCTGGTCGAGGCGCAGCATGAAGATGAAACGGCGCGACTGAACAAGGTCACCGACGGCAAGATCAAGCAGATTTACGCCATGGTCGCGGGACAGAATCAATACTGTTTGGCGGCGGCGAAAAAAGGCTTTGCCAAGGATGCGGAAGCGCAGAAGAACTGTATCGGCGAGCCGCTGCAAACCTTCGGCCCGGAGCTTGGCGCAGCCATGCTGGCTTCCGAAAGCAAACTGTCCTACTGGCGTGCCAACGCGGCGGAATACTCCGCCATCGCCATCAGCGATGCGCAACTGCGCAAGCTGCGCCGTCCGCTGGGCGATATGCCTTTGGCGGTACTGACGCGCGGTGTAAGCCCATACGCGGTGCCGGACCAGCCGCAAAGCGCAATGAACAAGGCCACCGAAGATGAAAACTTCGCGGTGCAGATGGAGTTCACCAAGCTGTCCACGCGCAGCACGCAGCGCATCGTGCCCGGCGCCAGCCACGTGATCCAGGCCGACAAGCCGGAAGCCGTGGTGGACGCCGTGCTGGAAGTGCTGAAGCAGGTCACACCGTAACGCCAAGCTCCTGCAGGATCTGCTCCTTCATCTGCTGCAGCTCGGGATGCGAGAGCTTGCGCGGATGCGGGTGCGGCACTTCAAATACCGCCTGGATGCGTGCGGGACGCGGCGACAGCACCAGCACGCGGTCCGCCATGAACAGGGCTTCCTCCACATCGTGCGTAATCAGCAGCACGGTGTGGCGCTCTTCGCCCAGGATGCGCAGCAGCTCATTGCGCATCTTCAGGTTCATCAGCGCGTCCAGCGCGGAGAAGGGCTCGTCCATGTACAGGATCTCCGGCTTGACCACCAGCGCCCGCGCGATCTCCACGCGTTTCAACATGCCGCCCGAGAGTTCGTGCGGATAGCTGTTTTCAAATCCCTTCAGGCCCACCATGTCGGCGTAGTGATCGGCCAGCGCCGCCTTGTCGCCATGGCCGTCGCCGTTCAGGCCGAACATCAGGTTCTGCTGCACAGTCAGCCACGGGAACACGGAGCCGTGCTGCGAGATGGCGATGCCTTTCGGGCTGGGGCCGTGGCGCACCACGCCGTCGATGCGGATGTCGCCTTCGCTCGGCGCTTCGAAACCGGCGATGATCTTCATCAGCGTCGATTTGCCGCAGCCGGACGGGCCGACGATGGCGACGAATTCGCCATCCTTGACGGACAGGCTGACGCCGTCCACCACCGGCAGATCCTTGAATTGCTTCTTGATGTTGTTGACGACGATCTTAGCGTCCATAGCGCCACCTTACCGATTTGAGTCCTTCGAGCTTGCGCATTACTGCGTCCAGTATCAGGCCGATGATGCCGATGATGACCATGCCGGCGAT
Organism: Duganella paludis; assembly: GCF_054461335.1. NCBI lineage: Bacteria > Pseudomonadati > Pseudomonadota > Betaproteobacteria > Burkholderiales > Oxalobacteraceae > Duganella > Duganella paludis. Next base: position 694,876 of record NZ_CM136922.1, on the reverse strand, counting down.
GACCAGGTCGTAGCGGTTGCCGGCGTTGCGCGAATCCATGATCAGGTAACCGAGGCCGGAGCGCAGCGCGATCATCTCCGCCGCCACCACCACCAGCCAGGCCACGCCGAGCGCGATGCGCATGCCGACGATAATCTCCGGCAGCACGGCGGGAATGATCACCTGGCGGAACAGCACATAGCGCGACACGCCGAAGTTGTCCGCCGCGCGCAGGTAGCGCTTTTCGATGGTGTGCACGCCGGCCGCCGTCTGCACGATCATCGGGAACACCGAGGCGATGAAGATCAGGAACACCGGCGACAGGTTGCCGACGCCGAACCACAGGATCGCCAGCGGAATCCAGGCGATCGGCGAAATCGGGCGCAGGATCTGGAAGATGGGATTGAGCGTGATGTAGGCCGCGTCGACGCGCCCCATCCACAAGCCGAGCGGAATGGCGACCAGCGCGGCGAGGCCGAAGCCGCAGCCGACGCGGAACAGCGAGGCGCCGATGTGTTCCCACAGCGTGCCGTCTTCCACCAGCTCCATGGTGCCGGTGACGACCTGGCCCGGCGTGGGGAAGATCACGCTTTCCGTTTGCACCACGACCACCCACCACAGGGCGATCAGCGCGATCAGCACCGCCAGCGGCGGCAGGATGGTTTTGAGTTTTTCCATGTCGATCCTGTTTATTTAGACTGCATACGCTTCCACGCGCGGGCGGCACGCCACTGCAGGCGCGGCCAGCCGGCTGCGGGCATGGCGTTGACGATGACGCGCATTTGTCCGCTGGCGTGCGCGGTGCAGGCGAATTCGTTGACGGATACGGTTTCAAACGGCAGCCGGAAACTCTGGCCGGGCATGATGAGCACCGGACCGAAGATCTGTGGCACTTTGTCCAGGTTGCGCAGCAGGAGCACGTCGTTGGCGCCTTGCGTCAGGTGGATTTCGGCGGGCAGGATGTCAACCTTGTCGCCCGCCATGCGGCGCGCGAAGGTGCCGGCCGGGATTTCAAACAGTTCGTCGCGCGACGGCAGCGCGATCGGCGCCAGCGCCGCCCAGGCGACCAATGCGCATAAGGCGCCGATGCCCAGCATGAGGAGAGAGCGCAGCGCCTTCAATTCTTCAACAGCAGTTTGACATCGTGCACCACGTCGTCGGCGCTGCGGCCGTAGGGCAGCAGGGCGCGCAGATTGCCTTTGCGGTCGACGAAGTACAGATAGGACGAGTGGCCGACGATGTAGTCCTTGCTGCCCTCGATCGGCTTTTTGGTGGCGGTGATCCCGTAGTCCTGGCGCACCTTGGCCATTTGCTGCGGCGTGCCGGTGGCGCCGATGAAGCTTGGGTCGAAGGCGCGCAGGTAGTTGCGCATGCGCTCTTCGGTGTCGCGCTCCGGATCGACGGTGACGTAGATGATTTGCAGCTGATCGGCCAGCGCGCCAAGCTGCTTGCGCGCATTCGCCAACATCGTCAGCGATACCGGGCACACGTCCACGCAGGAGGTGTAGCCGAATTCCAGCAGCACCAGCTTGCCGCGATACTGGCTGAGTTTCAGCGGCTTGCCGTCCGAGCCTTTGACGGTGAAGTCCGGCGCCACGCGCGGCGGATCGAAGGTGCCGGCTTTCAGGCCAAGGTTGTCGGCGGCGCCGGCGAAGGTGGCGGCAGCCAGCAGCAGTGTGGCGATAACGGTTTTCACAGACTGATTGCTACCGGTTTGATGGCCTTGACGAAGCTTTCGTCGACATAGGATTCGTAGGCGATGGGGCGTTTGATGGTGCCGGCTTCAATCGACAGCTGCATCAATTCGTCGAACTCCGCGCGGATCATGCGCAGGTCGCCGTAGGTGACGCGGTCGGCCGGGTTCTGCATCACGAAGCGCAGCACGTTCGGGTCCTGGTTGAAGTATTTGCGGCCGGCGGCGATAGTGACTGCCTTCTCGCGGCTGGCCGGGCCGGCGTCCAGCCAGTTGCCGGCGGCCTGCACGTAGTTCACCAGTTCCTGCACCAGCGGACGGTTTTCCTTGATCAGTTCTTCGCGCACGGTCAGCACGCAGCAGATGTAGTTGCGCCATTCGTCGCGCGTCATCGCCAGCGGGAGGGCGTAGCCGGCGCGTTGCGCGGCGGCGCCGAACGGCTCGCCGGTGCAATAGCCGTCGATGGCTTTGGCGTACAGCGCGGCCGGCATGTCCGGCGGCGCCATCTCGACGATCTCGATATCCTTGGGCGACATTTTTTCGCGCGCCAGCATTTTGCGCAGGAACAGGAAGTCCACCGCAAAGCGACTCGGGATGGCGATGCGCTTGCCTTTCAGGTCGGCGAATTTGCGGTAGACGGAGTCGGTGCGCACCATGATGACGGCGCCCGAACGATGGCCCAGCGAGACGATCTTGACCGGGATGCGCTTGTCCGCCAGGTCCATCACCAGCGGCGCCAGCATGTAGGCTGCCTGGATGCGGCCGGTCATCAGCGATTCCTTGACCTCCGGCCAGCCGTTGTATTTGCTGTATTCGAAACCTTGCGCCAGCACGCCCGGCTTGCCGGCGGCGGCAGCCTTGGCCACGGCGGCAATCGGCAGGGTGAGGTTGCAGGTGACGGGCAGGCCGCCGACCTGGATCGGGGATTCGGCGGCGCTGGCGCTGGATGACGTGATCAGCGGCAGCGCCGGCACGGCGGCGGACAGCAGACCGCCCAGCAGTTGGCGTCGCAGAGGTGATTCAACTGCTGTGTCGTGGTCTGTGTCCATGGTGCGTCTCGTTCAGCGTACAGGTACTGTTGTATTGCTGTAATTGTACTACAGCGTCTTGCGTACCAGTACGGCGTCTGACCTGTACAGGTCCGGTGCGATGCGCTTGAGATCGACCAGCTTGGGCGCATCGTTGAAGACGATGTAAGGATCGTTCGGATGCAGCGTCAAATAGTTCTGGTGGTAGGACTCCGCCGCGTAGAACTTCTTGTCCATTTCGATCTTCGTCACCAGCGGCTTTTTGTAGGCGCGCGAGGCGTCCAACTGGGCGATGTATTTTTCCGCCACGGCGCGCTGGCTTGGCGACTGCGGGAAAATCGCGGAGCGGTACTGCGTGCCACGGTCCGGTCCCTGGCGGTTGAGCTGCGTGGGATCGTGCGCCACCGAGAAGAACACCTGCAGCAGCTTGCCGTAGCTGATCTGCGTTGGGTCGTAGGTGATCTTCACGGATTCCGCATGGCCGGTGTCGCCGCTCCCGACGTAGTCGTAGGTCGCGGTGCGGGCGTCGCCGCCGGCGTAGCCGGAGACGGCGTTGGTCACGCCTTTCACGTGCTGGAACACGCCCTGTACGCCCCAGAAGCAGCCGCCGGCAAAGATGGCGGTGGCCGAGTGTTCGGCGCCGGCAGGTTCGTCGACCGCCGGCGGGGCGATGACGGTTGCCGCTTCCGCCGCCGAAGCGGCGTGCTGTTGATAGGCGAGTGCGCAGAGGAGGGCCAGCGGTGCGCCCAGTTTGAGTGCGAGGTTTTTCATGTCGATGCTCCCTGTTTAACCAAAGGTGAAGGCGTAGGCTTGTACGCCTGGATCAAGAAACTCAATGCTGAAGGTGCGGTCGCCCACCGTGCCGTTCTGGCGCACCAGCTGGTACAGGCGCTGGCTGTCGATCTTGCCGCTGCCGTCGGCGGCGATGTCGGCGCCATGGTCCTGGCCCGGCGCGGCGCCGTCGATGGTCACGCGGAAGCGCACCGGTTTGCCGTCCTTGCCGGGGCCGAGCACCAGGTGCAGGTCGCGGGCATGGAAGCGGTAGACAATGCTGCCGCTGCCCTGGTTCAGCGTGATCTGGTCCGCTTGCGACAGCCAGTTGCCGGCCAGGCCCCACTGGTTCAGCGCCGGTTTGGCGGGAGCCGAGTATTGACGGGCGGCGTTGGCGGCCTGCTTTTCCGGCGAAGCGAAGTTCTCGGCACGGTCGTAGCCGAGATACGTCTCAGGTGAGCCCACTTCGCCCATGTCCGACTGCTGCTGCACGCCTTGTGCGTCTTCCGTGCTGACCACGGTGTTGGTGACGTCCTTGCGGCCGGCTTCTTCCAGCAGTTGCTGGATCACTTGCTCAGACTTGGCGTATTCGCCTTCGCCGAAGTGGTGGTGACGAATCCGGCCTTTGGCGTCGATGAAGTAGTGCGCAGGCCAGTACTGGTTGCCGAAGGCGCGCCAGATGGCGAAGTCGTTGTCGATGGCGACCGGGAAGTTGATGCCTTGTTCTTTAACGGCCTTGCGCACGTTGTTGACGTTGCGCTCGAAGGCGAATTCCGGTGCGTGCACGCCGATCACCACCAGGCCCTGGTCGCGGTACTTCTCGGCCCAGGCTTTGGTGTAGGGCAGGCTGCGCAGGCAGTTGATGCAGGAGTAGGTCCAGAAGTCGACCACCACCACTTTGCCTTTCAGCTGTTCGGCGGTGAGCGGGGCGGAGTTCAGCCATTCCACGGCGCCGTTCAGCGAAGGCAGCTTGCCTTCCACCGGCAGCGTGTCCGCAGCTTGCGCGACGGCGCGACGGGCCATCATGGCCGGGCCGGCGGCCATCGCGGTGCGCGACATCATGGCGCCGCCGGCGGGAGCTTCGTTGCGCGGGGCCAGCGAGTCGATCAGCTTTTGCTCGACGCCTGCGGTAGCGACGGCCGATACTTTGGTCAGCAAGCCGGTATCCAGGCCGGTGGCAATCGCGGCGACGCCGGCCAGCATGGCCACACCAAGACCGCGACGCACCCATTCACCGGCACCCAGCGAACGCTTCATGGCGCTGAACACCTTGCCGCCGACCAGCAGCGCGAGCGCGAGGGAGGTCGCCGCGCCGGCGGCGTAGGCCAACAGCAGCAGCGTGCTGCCCACGCTGGCGCCATTCAGCGCCGCACCGGTCAGCACCAGGCCCAGTACCGGACCAGCGCATGGCGCCCACAGCAAGCCAGTCGCCACGCCCAGCAGGAAGGACGAGCGCGCGCCGCCGCCGGCCGCATTGGCCGCCTCGCCGCCTCCCGCCGCATTCGCTGCCTCGCCGCCAGCGTCCAGCGCCTTGTTGGACAGCTTGTCGCCCAGCGCCACCAGCGGCTTGGTCAGACGGTCCGCCAGATGCGGCAGCATCAGCGTCAGGCCGAAGAAGGCCATCAGCATCAGCGCGACCCAACGGCCGTACTGGTTGGCCTGCACTACCCAGCCGCCGCCAACAGCGGCCAAGGTGGCGACCAGCGCAAAGGTCAGCGCCATGCCGGCCAACAGCGGCAAACCGCTACGCACAAATGGCCGCCCGGTGCGCGCAAACACAAACGGCAGTACCGGCAGGATGCAAGGGCTGAGGATCGTCAGCGCACCGCCGAGATAAGAGAGCAGTATCAATAACATGATGTCATCCTCCTATCAGGCTTCGCCGGGAACGAAGTTGAGCGCCACACCGTCGATGCAGTAGCGCAGGCCGGTCGGTTCCGGGCCGTCGTCGAATACGTCGCCCAGATGGCTGCCGCAGCGGCGGCATACCACCTCCACGCCGTACATGCCGAGCGACGTGGTGCGGCTGGTGTTGACGCCGCGATCCAGCGGCTTCCAGAAGCTCGGCCAGCCGGTGCCGCTATCGAACTTGTTCTTCGACGTGAACAGCGGATTGTCGCAACCGGCGCAGAAGAATTTGCCAGCGCGGTGTTCCTTGTAGAGCGGGCTGCTGAACGGCCGCTCGGTGCCGTGCTTGCGCAGCACCTCGTACTGGGCGGCGGTGAGCTTGGCGCGCCATTCGGCGTCGGTGCGCGTCACTTCCCATGCTGCTGCGGGAGCGGCCTGGGTGGCGCGGAAGGCGATGCCGGCCAGCAGGGCGGCGCCGCTGGTGAGGATGAATGCACGTCTGGATGTCATGGTGGTCTCCCTAAGTGGAATAACGATGGAGCCATTCTGTGCCCTGAGTGATGACAAAGTCCTCACGTAAACTTAAACTAATTGTGATACTTTTCAACGTCGGAATCCTGCACAATGACGATCATGGAACCAGCTAAACGAGTATTAATCGTCGAAGACGATATGCATATCGCAGACCTGCTACGCCTGCATCTCCAGGATGAGGGCTATCAGGTCACGCACTGCGCAGACGGTACGCAAGGCCTGGCGCAGGTGCGCACCGGCGGTTGGGATGCGCTCATCCTCGACATCATGCTGCCCGGCGTGGACGGTCTGGAAATCTGCCGCCAGGCGCGCGCCATGACCACTTATACGCCCATCATCATCACCAGCGCGCGCTCCAGCGAGGTTCATCGCATTCTCGGCTTGGAGCTGGGCGCGGACGACTATCTGCCGAAACCATTCTCGGTGCTGGAACTGGTGGCGCGCGTTAAGGCGCTGCTGCGCCGCGCCAGCGCCATGTCGCGCAACCAGGCGGCTGCCGGCGGCCTGCTGGAGCTGAACGGCGTGCGCGTCGATCCGCTGACGCGGCAGGCGCACCTGAACGGCAGCGCGCTCGATCTGACGCCGCGCGAATTCGACCTGCTGTACTTCTTCATCAAGCATCCTGAAAAAGTGTTCTCGCGGCTGGACCTGCTGAACCAGGTGTGGGGCTATCAGCATGACGGCTACGAACACACGGTCAACACCCACATCAATCGCCTGCGCGCCAAGATAGAAACGGATCCGGCCGATCCGGTGCGCATCCTCACCGTGTGGGGCAAGGGCTATCGCTACGCAGGGCAGCCGTCATGAACCTGACGCTCTCGCAGCGCCTGTCGCTGGCGTTTTGCCTGCTGCTGCTGGTGTGCTGCGGCGCTTCCGCGTGGTTGCAGGTACGCGCCAACATCATGCACGAGAAGGAAGTGGTGCAAGGCCTGTCGCGCGGACTGGCGCGCAGCATCGCGCTCGATGCGCAGCTGATGCAGGCCGACGAGGAGGGCGAGGGCAAGGACGACAAGGCAGGCGAAGGACTGGGGCCGGCGGCCGTGCGCCGCCTGTTCAACAAGCTGATGACCGTGAATCCCAGCGTGGAAGTGTACTTGCTGAACAATGAAGGCCGCGTTGTCGGCCACGCCGCGCCGGCCGGCCACCTGATGCGCGACCACGTCAACCTGGAACCGATCCGTCGCCTGCTCAACAACGAAACCTTGCCGATCCAGGGCGACGACCCGCGCAGCGAGCGCGGTCGCAAGGTGTTCAGCGCCGCCATCCTGCGCTCGGGCGAACAGAAAATCGGCTACATCTACGTGATCCTGCAAAGCGAGGAACACGACAGGCTGGCGGCGCGCGCCTCGGCCAGCTCGGTGCTGCGCACCACCTTGTGGTCCATGGCCGTGGTGGCCGGGCTGGTGCTGGTGGCCGGCCTGATCGCCTTCCGCCTAATCACGCGGCCTTTGCGACGCCTCACCACCAATATGCAGCAACTCGACACCAAGGCGGAGCTGCTGGCGCTGCCGGAGCCGCAACGCGGCGGCCCGCGTGACGAAATCGCGATTCTGGAGCAGTCCTTCGCCGACATGGGCGCGCGCATCAACGAACAGTGGAACACCATGCGCCAGTTGGACAACGACCGGCGCGAAGTGGTGGCCAATATCTCGCACGATCTGCGCACGCCACTGGGTTCCTTGCACGGCTACCTGGAAACGCTGTCGCTCAAGGACGAGACGTTGACTGCGGCGGAGCGCCAGCACTACCTGGGCATCGCACTGTCGCAAAGCCAGAAGGTAGGCCGCCTTGCGCAAGCCTTGTTCGAACTGGCGCGGCTGGAACACGGCGCGGTGCAGCCGGAGCTGGAACCGTTCTCGCTGTCGGACCTGATACAGGACGTGTTCCAGAAATTCGAACTGCAAGCCGCCGAGCGCAATGTGCGGCTGATGGCGACACTGCCGCATCCCGCGCCCATGGTGCGCGCTGACCTGGGCATGATCGAGCGCGTGCTGACCAATTTGTTCGACAACGCGATCCGCCACACCCCGGCCGGCGGCGAAGTAGAAATCACGGTGAAGCCGGCGGCGGCAGGCAAGGTGGAAGTGACAGTGGCGGACACCGGCCCCGGCGTGCCGGCGGCCCTGCGTGAAAACCTGTTCCGCCGTCCGGTGGCGCTGCAAGGCGAATACCGCGTCGGCGGCCTTGGCCTGTTGACCGTCAACCGCATCCTGCAACTCCATCGCTGCAAGATAGAACTGGTGAGCCCACCGGAGCAGGGCGCAGTGTTCCGCTTTACGCTGGATGCCGCATAGGCAACGCAAGCGGCGAGCGCCACTCGGTCAGATAGTGCTGCGGCGTCTTGCCGAGGATGCGGCGGAACATGGCGCTGAACGCGCTGGGACTGGCGTAGCCCAGCGCCGCGGCAATCGCGCCCACGGTTTCGCCTTGCGCCAGCCTGCCGAAGGCCTCGGCCAGATGCACCTGTTGCACCCACTGGCGGTAATGCAGGCCGGTCTCCTTGGGGAATAGCCGTATCAGCGTGCGCGCGCTGGCGCCCACTTCGTCGGCCCACTGCTCGATATTCCGGCTGCTGCCCGGATCGTCCATGATGGCTGCGCACACCGCCACCAGCCGCCGGTCGCGCGGCCACGGAATGGCGATGGGCACCGTCTCCGCCGCCGCCAGCTCGGACAGGATCAGCATCGCCACATGTTCGCCGCGTCCCGGTATCGGATATTCGACAGGCTCGTTCAGCAGCGCCAGTATCAGCTCGCGCAGCAGCGGACTCACTTCGATCACGCGACAGCTATCGCCGAAGGCCTTGGCCGCCGTCGGCTCGATGTAGATGGTCCGCATGGTCACTTTGCTCATCGAGAACCAGTGATGCACCACACCCGGCGGTATCCACAGCGCGCGGCGCGGCGGCAGTATCCACACGCCGAAATCGGTCTGGACCCGCATCAGGCCTTGGGTGGCATATAGCAGCTGCGCGCGTTCGTGGCTGTGCGGCGTGCCGGAAACGCCATGTTCCTCGTCGCGCGCCATGGCGGTGACGACGCGCGGCACGCGCTGGTAATCGCGATGGTCGCTGCTGCGGAGAGGAGTGGGTATTGTCACTTATTCGACGAAAGTTGGAATATCAGGTTTTGCGCACCATATTACACTCACTGCATGACTACTACTACCTCTACCCTCAGCCGTCCTCACGGCGACACCGTCATGCAGATCCTCGGCGCGGTTGCGCTGGTCCACCTGCTGAACGACCTGACCCAGGCCATGCTGCCGTCGATTTATCCGATGCTGAAGGCCGAATTTGGCCTGAGCTTCACGCAAGTCGGCCTGATTACGCTGACCTTCCAGTGCACCGCCTCGCTGCTGCAACCGTGGATAGGTTTGTACACCGACCGCCGTCCCATGCCTTTCCTGCTGCCGATAGGGATGGTCGCCACGCTGATCGGCGTGTTGATGATGTCCTTTGCCTCCACCTTCCCGGCGCTGCTGGTATCGGCCGCCTTGATCGGCGTCGGTTCCTCGACCTTCCACCCTGAAGCCTCGCGCGTGGCGCGCGCCGCATCGGGCGGACGCTTCGGCTTTGCGCAGTCGCTGTTCCAGGTCGGCGGCAACGCCGGTTCGGCGCTGGGTCCTGTGCTGGCGGCGGCGGTCATCATCGGCCGTGGCCAGGGGAATATCGCGTGGTTTGCGCTGCTGGTGCTGGCCGCGATTGCGGTGCTGGTGCATGTGAGCCGCTGGCATACTCACCATCTGTCGCAGCCGAAGAAAGCTGTTGCGGCGGCGGTTTCGCCTTTACCTAAAGCCCAGGTGTATGGCGCGCTGGCGGTGCTGGCGCTGCTGGTCTTCTCCAAGTACATCTACATGTCCAGCCTGACCAGCTACTACACTTTTTATTTGATCGACAAATTCGGCGTGTCGGTATCGTCGGCGCAGATGTATCTGTTCCTGTTCCTGGCCGCCGTGGCGGCGGGCACCTTCATGGGCGGACCGATCGGCGACCGCATCGGCCGCAAGCGCGTGATCTGGATCTCCATCCTCGGCGCGGCGCCGTTCACCTTGGTGCTGCCGTATGTAGGCCTGTTCTGGACTGCGGCGCTGACGGTGATCATCGGCTTCGTGATGTCGTCGGCCTTCTCCGCCATTGTGGTGTTTGCACAGGAGCTCATGCCGGGCAAGGTCGGCATGGTGGCGGGGATCTTCTTTGGCCTGATGTTTGGCGTGAGCGGCATCGGCGCCGCAGCCATGGGACACATCGCCGACATCAAGGGCATCGGCTATGTCTACAATCTGTGTTCGTACTTGCCGTTGCTGGGCATACTGACGGTGCTGCTGCCGCACATCGAGCAGCAGCGCCGTTAATGCTGGATCAGGCGTCGATGAAGCGCATCTTGAAGTTGCGGCCCTTGAAGGCGCCGAAGTCGCCGCCCAGCGGGTTGCCTTCGCTCAGGCGCGCATAGGCGTCATACGCGACGCGGCGGTCGAGCGCCACGTAGGTCTGGAACTCGGTCACGTTGATCTTGCCGACTTGTTCCTTGCTCAGGCCAGCGTCGCCGGTCAGCGCGCCCAGCACGTCGCCCGGACGCAGCTTGTCCTTTTTGCCGCCCGAGATCACCAGCGTCATCATCGGCGCCGGGTCGACGCCGTATTCGTTGTCGTCCAGGCTTTTCAGGTCGAACCATTCCACCGGCTGGCCCTGATATTCCTCGATCAGCTTGACCCACTTCTTCTCGTTCGGCGCGCACAGCGACAGCGCCAGACCCTGTTCATTGCCACGGCCGGTGCGGCCCACGCGGTGGATGTGGACTTCCGTGTCCTTGGAGACGTCGACGTTGATCACCGCTTCCAGGTTCGGGATGTCCAGGCCGCGCGCGGCAACGTCGGTGGCCACCAGCACCGAGCAGCTGCGGTTGGAGAACAGGATCAGGATTTCGTCGCGCTCGCGCTGTTCCAGTTCGCCGTACAGCGCCATGGCCGAGAAGCCTTTTTCCTGCAGCGACTCGACCAGCTCGCGGCATTGCACCTTGGTGTTGCAGAAGGCGATGGCCGATACCGGCTTGTAGTGGCCCAGCAGGCGAGCCACGGCGTCGTTGCGCTGATCGAAGCCGATTTCGAAGAACAGCTGTTCGATCTGGCTATTGTCGTGCTGCGCTTCCACCGTTACTTCCACCGGATCGACCAGGAAGTCGTCGGTGGCGCGGCGGATATCGTCCGGGTAGGTGGCCGAGAACAGCAGGGTTTGACGGCGTTTCGGGCAGGCGCTGACAATGCCGGCGATTTCGTCGTAGAAGCCCATGTCGGTCATGCGGTCCGCTTCATCCAGCACCAGGGTGCCGACTTTCGACAGGTCCAGGGTGTTGCGGCCCAGGTGGTCGCGCACGCGGCCCGGCGTGCCGACGATGATGTGGGCGCCGTGTTCCAGCGAGGCGATTTGCGGGCGCATCGGCGAGCCGCCGGTCAGCACCAGCACCTTGACGTTGCCGGTGGAGCGCGCCAGGCGGCGCAGTTCGCCGGCCACTTGGTCGGCCAGTTCGCGGGTCGGGCACAGCACCAGCGCCTGCACGGCGAACCAGGCGGGATTGAGCTTGTGCAGGATGCCGATGCCGAAGGCGGCGGTCTTGCCGCTGCCGGTTTTGGCCTGGGCGATCAGGTCGCGGCCTTCCAGCACCGACGGCAGGCTTTGCGCCTGGATCGTCGTCATTTCCTTGTAGCCGAGCGAGTCGAGGTTGTCCAGGAAGGCGGGGTTCAGCGGCAGGCTGGAAAAGGCGGTAGAAGTCATGGCGGCGGACCTGTTAAAAAGAGGCGTGGACACAGTCTAACAGGCGTGTAGCCGTCACTGTGCAGGAAGTGATTGAGAGTTGTGCCGGTGTTGTACCGGCGTTGTTTCAGCGTTTGTACCGGATCAATCCCGTTTCCATACCGGTAAACCGGTCAGGTCGAGATTGTCGTCGCGCACCCAGACCGGCAGACCGGAGTTGTCGGTCGGTTCCAGCAGTTCCAGCTGCTCTTGCTTGAGCGCGGGACGCTTGGAGCGTGGCGGGGGCGGGCGCTTCGCTTCCGGTTCGAGCGGCGCGGCGGGGGAAAAGCCCGGCAGGTCGAACGTAGCGTTATCTTTTTTATCTCTCATCGGGGAAAAAACAAAAGCCCGGCTGATGTAGTCGGGCTTCGTTAGCTTACAGAATTGCGCGCAGTTTAACACAAAGCGCAAACTCAACGGAAGCTCAGGGCTCCCGTCAGGTCGCCCGGCGGCGTGGCGTGGCGGGCCGCAAAGGCCTCGTTGCGCGTCTTCAGGCCCTCCAGCAGGGGCAGGCCGTGCAGGCGGGTGATGAAGCGCATGATGGAGGTGGTGTCGTAGAAGCTGTGGTCCACATGGCCTTTTTTCGCGTGCGGCGAAATGATGATGGCCGGGATGCGCGAGCCCGGGCCCCAGCGGTCGCCCTTCGGCGGCGCCACGTGGTCCCACCAGCCGCCGTTTTCGTCGAAGGTGATCACCACCAGCATGTTCTTGAACTGCGGGGACTTCTTCAGGTGCTCGATCACGTTGGTGATGTGGGCGTCGCCCGATTCGATGTCCGAGTAGCCGGCGTGCAGGTTGAGGTTACCCTGCGGCTTGTAGAAGGTCACGGCCGGCAGCTTGCCGGCCACCGCATCGGCGATGAATTTGTTGGAGATCGGGCTGTCGCCCAGGCCGCCGTCGCGCAGGTGCTCGTCGCGCGCCTTGGTACCCGGCGCGAACTGCTTGAAGTAGTTGAACGGCTGGTGGTGGTACTGGAAGTTGGGCTTCTCGCCGCCGCCGCGCGCATCGATGGCCGCTTGCCACGCGCCGCCGTACCACGCCCAGCTGACGCCTTTGCGCGACAGCAGGTCGCCGATGGTGTCGTAGGTCTGCGGCGGCAGGGTGCCGGCGTCCTTGGGATCGGCGTGCAGCGGATCGCCGTCGAAGGCCGGACGGATGTAGCTTGGCTGATAGGGCGGGGCCATGGTGTTGACCGCGTAGCCGTCCGGCGTGATGGCGCCGTTGTTGACGAAGTGCGGGTGGCCGTCCATCGCGGAGGCCGGGCTGTCCTGGGTGACGGACAGGCGGAAGCCGGTCGGGCCGTCGTCCAGCACAGCGATTTTCTTTTTCGCGGCGGTGTCCTTGGCGTCGAAGTATTCGGGCACGCGACCAGTGATCAGGAACTGGTGGTTCAGGTAGGAGCCGCCGAAGGCCGCCATGAAGAAGTTGTCGCACAGGGTGTACTGCTCGGCGATCTTCCACAGGCCGAGGTTTTTATCGGTCTCGCCGTAGTAGCCCATGACCATGCCGCCGGTGTTGCCCCAGGCGGCGTAGCCATCGTTCTTACCGCCGTTGATCTGCATCTGGTTCTGGTAGAACAGGTGCCACAGGTCGCGCGTGATGACGGCTTCCGGCAGCGGCTTGCCTTCGGTGTCGACCAGCTTGAACGGCGCGTTCGGCAGGCCTTTGATATCGTCTTCCTTGACCACGTATTTTTTGCCGCCGATGTCCTGGGTATTCGGCACCATGCCGCCCCAGATTTTCGGCAGGGTTGGCAGCACCGAACCATCGCGGTCGCGCTGCGCGCAGGCGGCGGCCGGCATGGCCGACAATGGGCTGGCGGTGCCGGGGAAGTTCGCGAACAGGTTGTTGAAGCTGCGGTTTTCGAGGTAGATCACCACCACGTTCTTGATGTTGGCCTGAAGCTTTTGATCAAGCGAGCCTTTGGCGGCGGCTTTCGCCGGCGCCGCTTCGGTCAGGGCCGGCAGCGAGGTAGCCAGGCCGGCAGCACCGGCCGCCTGGAAAATACGGCGGCGCGAAGGATTGGCCGGAGCGTCCTGTTCTTGTTGTTCTGCTGCTGGTACTTGATCCTTCACGCACGCCTCCAGGCTAACCTAAAAGGGCAATTGTGACAGCTTTGTGACGAATTTGGTATGGCACTAGATTGATACGCTCAGGGTTGATCGACAAACGGCCGGCAGTCGACCGGGATGTCGATCATGATGGTGGTGCCGGTTTCTACGGAGCTGTCGACGGTGACGCTGCCGCCGTGGCTTTCGGCCACGCTTTTCACGAAGGGCAGGCCGATGCCCCAGCCGCGCTTATCCTTGGCGCTGCCGTCGCGCCACAGGTATTCGAAGATCTGGCCGTAGTGTTCCGGGTTGATCGGATTGCCGGTGTTATGCACCGACATCAGCATGCGGCCGTGGGTTTCGCCGATCTTGATTTGCACGCCCTTGCCGTCGCCGTACTTGATGGCGTTGATGACCAGGTTTTCCAGCGCGCGGCGCAGGGAGTTTTCGCACCAGTAGCCGACCACCGGGCTGCCGATGACCGAGCACGCGGAGGCGTCGCTGACGCTGGTGTTTTCGCACACGTTGGCGGCCAGTTCCAAGGCGTCGAACTGCGACAGCAGCAGCGGCAGCTTTTCGCCGCGCCCGAGGCTCAGCGCGTCCAGCAGCTCTTCGATCATGCGGCCCAGGCGCTGGCTGTTGTCGAGGATCCGCTTGGCGATGGCCGGCGTGCGGTCGGCGCTGGCGCCAAGGGTAAGCAGGTGCGCCGAGCTGACCACCACCGACAGCGGATTGCGCATGTCGTGCGACAGCGAGGCGGCCATCTTGTTGCGGAACGAGTCGTGCATGGCCGTGAACTGGCGGATCGACTCGCGCACCGCGCTGTCGATCGAACTGTTGACGATGCCCCATTCGGCGCGACTCAGCGTCACGCCCTGTTCGTCGGCGATGCGCGAAAACGCATCGCGGAACAGCTGGTACTCGTGGATGATTTGCTCGGGCTCATAGGCAGTCATGCGGGCGCGCTCGTCGCCATGCGTGGCGGCGACGTTGTTGCTGCTGGTGGCCTCATCGCGTGGATGATTCGGCGTAAGCGCTTCGGCAATGTTGTCGTAAAAGATAGGCAGGGTATTGAGCAGCGTCGGGTGCAGGATGTGCTTGGCACCCTCGATCTGCGCGCGCACGTCGCGCTCCCAGGCGGCGAATACGGCCTCGCGCATGGCCAGCACTTGCCGCGACGTGGTCGACAGGCCGTTGTGATTCAACTTTTGATCCGACGCCAGCATGCTCGACCTTCCTCGAAGAGGTTGTACCTCTGATACCTCGTTCATGATACACAGAATGATCGCCCGACGCCCGCGAATCCGCGCCGCCTGTTGCGCCGGAAAAGCAAAAAGCCGTTGATTCCTTATCGAAATCAACGGCTTAGCGTATTCTGGTTGCGGGGACAGGATTTGAACCTGTGACCTTCGGGTTATGAGCCCGACGAGCTGCCAGACTGCTCCACCCCGCGTCTGAGGCCATAATTATATACAAGCCGATCGCATTGCGCAAGGGCTTATATTTTATTGCTTATATGGCAGCCAATTTCCACAGCGACGTCACCTCGGCGGCGCGGGCGGCGTGGAGGGGATCGGTGGCGTCGGCGGCGCGCGGGTGGGTCGGGCGCACGTCGATGCGGTCGACCACTTTCAGGCCGCCGGCGGCGATCCATTCGAGCAGCTGTTCACGCGGACGCAGACCCAGGTGTTCGGCCAGGTCGGACAGGATCAGCCAGCCTTCGCCGCCCGGCGTCAGGTGGTCCGACAGACCGGCCAGGAAGCCGCGCAGCATGCGGCTGTCCGGATCGTAGACCGCGTATTCGATCGGCGAGCTCGGACGCGCCGGCACCCACGGTGGATTACACACCACCAGTGGCGCGCGGCCTTCCGGGAACATGTCCAGCGCTTTCAGTTCGACCTTGTCGTCCACGTTCAGCAGCAGCAGGTTTTCGCGGGCGCAGCTCAGCGCGCGCGGGTCCTGGTCGGTGGCCACTACACGCGCCACGCCGCGCTTGGCCAGCACCGCCGACAGCACGCCGGTGCCGACGCCGATGTCGAACGCCAGCGCGGCGTTCTTCGGCAGCGGCGCCTCGGCCACCATTTGCACGTATTCGCCGCGCACGGGCGAGAACACGCCGTAGTGCGGATGAATGCGCGCGCCCAGCGCCGGGATCTCGACGCCGGTGCGACGCCATTCGTGCGCGCCGATCAGGCCAAGCAGTTCGCGCATCGAGGCGATGAACGGTTCTTCGTAGCGGCCGTAGGCTTCGTTGCAGGCCAGCTTCACGTCCGGCGCGCGGCGCAGCGGAATGGTGTAGTCGGCGTCGAAAGGAATCAGCAGCATGGCCAGCGTGCGGGCGCGCTGCGATTGGGCCTGGCGATGCAGGTGGAATGCTTCCGTCGGCGAGGCGGGCACTTTGGCCGGCTTGGCTTTCTTGGCCGGTTTGCCTTTGTGGTCCGCGCGGCGGGCCAGGGCTTGCAGCAGCTGGCGCGCGTTCTGGAAGTCGCCGCGCCACAGGAGGGCCGTGCCTTCGCAGGCCAGGCGGTAGGCGACATCGGCGTTGGTGCGGTCATCGGCGATGACGACGCGTTTCGGCGGCGGCATGCCGGCTTCCGAACGCCAGCGCGCGGTGTGCTGTTCGCCGTTTTCCTCCCAGTGGATTTGCATAGGGGCGGAGGCGGAGGAAGTTTGTACGGACATGTTGGGGCAATCGACAGGGAATAGGGACGCGCTACGCGAGGCCGCGTAGCGGAAAGTGTCGCTATTATACCGGGCGCCGGGGAGGCCGCCCCGGTGTGCTTAGGTCGATGCGGTTTCGGACGGCGACGCCGGCGCGTCGGCGGTGGTGTTGGCAGGCGCCGAGACTGCGCCGGGCTGCACGTCCAGCACGGACGGCTCGGTGGCCGCAGGCGCTGGTGCATCGGTGGCGCTGGCCGCTGCCTTGGCCTTGTCGGCTGCGGTCGGGGCGGCGTAGGTGTTGGCGTCCTTGCTGTCGACCAGGTTGAGAAGGCGCAGCGACAGGCTGCGCAGGGTGTTGCGGTCGATGCCGTCGCCGGTCTTGCGGTCGCTGTCGTTGCTGCTGGCGAGCGCGGTTTGCAGATCGCGGCCGATCAATTTGAACAGATCCGCCAGCGTGCCCGGGAAGTCGATGTTCGGCAGCTGCACGGTCGGCAGATCGTTGGTCGATGGTTGGTTGGCGTCCAGCTCCTGCGCTGGTTGCGGGTCCGCGCCGCTGCTGCGGCTGGCGGCGGCATCAAGGTCGTAGTTGTACTGGACTTCCACTTCAAAATCGAATTTGCGGCCGTCGGCGGTGGTGATGGTGCCCTTGCCGATGAAGTGCGAGCTGTCGGACAGGCTGAAGGCCGCCGCTTCGGAGACGCCGTTGGCGCCTTCGCTGCGCTGATAGCCGACGGCGTAGCTGGAGGAGGTTTCCAGGCTAGCCGAGTCGAAGTCGATCACCGCGCCCTTGGCGGCGTCGCCGAACAGCGCTTGCGTAAAGCTGCTGACGAAATCCTGCGCGAAATCCACCGTCGCGTTGCCGACCGAGGCGACGCGGCTTTCCAGATCCAGCGGGTTGCCGGATTTGACGGCCGGCGCAAGCCCCTGGGTTTTCTGCAAAGCCGAGGCTTTGCCGTCGGTAGGCTGGGCGCCGGTATATAAAGAAGGCCAGCGGCTGTTCAGATTCGAGATGGAGGACATGATGGATTCCGTTTTTGATGATACTTCTACAACTCTTTAACGGTATCCTATCCGATTACTTGAGGGCCAGGCGCAAATTAGTGGTGGTGGGTCCAGCCTTCCGGCGCGGCCAGGTAGGAGGCCACGGCGTCTTTCTGGCCGATGGCGTGGTGGCGCACTTCGCCGCACGCGCAAACGCCCAGGTAAGGCTGGATGTGCGAGCAGGCCGATACTTTTTGCAGGCGAACCTGAACGGCTTTGGCGCACTTGGCGCATTTGAAGGTGAGGGTGCGTGGTGCTTTTAACATGGTTGCTTGATAGTCTAAGGGCTGAAAAGTCGAAGGCGCGATTTTAACATTCAGGCGTAGAGATCCAGTGTCGGCGCGGCCGATGGTTCGGCGGTGTAGGCCCGCTGGGCGATTTCGGCGCGCGCCTGCGCCTCCATTTGCTGCGCCTGGGCCGCCACGGCGCGGTCCGGGCCCGATGGTTCGGCCGGCGCCAGCGCGGCGGCCTGAATGGTGCGGGCGCGTTGCACGGTTTCCTCGGGCGTGGCGCCGGGTGAGGTGTCGATGCCGACTTCGCCGCCGATGGCGTAGTTGATGCCGTTCGGGCCGCGCTGGTAGGTGTAGCTGGTGCCGGAAGTGGCCAAGCCGCCGGCGGCGGCCAGGTGGGCCTGTTCGTGCTGCCGGACTTCGAGGTCGCGCGCCTTGAGCTGGTCGATCATGGCCAGCGCTTCGGACGATAGCTGGGTGGACGAGGAAGGCGTGATGGCCGGCGTCGGCGCGGCCGAAGGCGTAGGCTGCCCCACCGGCGGCGTTTCGCGCGCCGGCGTCGGATTGATGGAACTCGGTGATATGGCGCCGATGCTCATGTTGTGCCTCGTGGGAGACTAAATCATAGCACCGGCGCGTTTTACATGACGCTGATTGTGCTGCGGCCGCCGGCGGACGGCTGCACCAGTATCCTGGCCGAGATCCGCTCTGTCATTTCCTGCACGTGGGAGATGACGCCGACCTTGCGGCCCATGGCTTGCAGGCCGTCCAGGGCGTCCATGGCCACGCGCAGGGTTTCGGCGTCCAGGCTGCCGAAGCCTTCGTCGATGAACAGCGATTCGACGCGCACGCGGTTGGACGACAGCGAGGCCAGGCCCAACGCCAGCGCCAGCGAGACCAAGAACGATTCGCCACCCGAGAGCGAGTGCACCGAGCGCATTTCGCCGCCCATGTCCAGGTCGCGCACCAGCAGGGCCAGCGAGGGGGCGCCGTTGTTCTGGATGCGTTCCAGCTGGTAGCGGCGCGACAGGTGGTTGAGGTGCGCGTTGGCGTAGCCGAGCAGCACGTCCAGCGTGAATTGCTGGGCGTAGTTGCGGAAGCGTTTGCCGTCGGCGGAACCGATCAGGTCATCCATGCGCGCCCAGCGTTGGGAGATGGTTTCCTGTTGCTCGATTTCGGCCAGCATGGCGTGCGAGCGGCGACGCTTGTCGTCGTCCTGCGCCAGCGCCAGGTGCAGCGCGGCGGCGTGGTCGCTGGCGGTTTTGCGTTCGGCCAGCAGGGCGTTCAGCGCGGTGGCGATGGCGGCGATGGCGACGGCCGTGGATGGCAGCGCAGTCGGCTCGGTCGGTTCTTCGGACCCTGCCGCGCCATCTGGCGCTTGCTGGTCCTGTTCTGCGGCGGACCAAAGGTCGGCGATGGCCGGTTCGGTGACCGTGGCCTTTGCGGCGGCAGCAGCGGCGCCATCGACGGGCGCCGTCGCTGCGGCATCCGCAGGCTGCGGCTCGGCGATGACGGAGGACCTGCGGGGCGGCGGGGCGGTGAGCTGGTGCTGTTCGCGCTGGCGTTGGCGTTCTTGCCGGACGGTGCTGGCCTGGTCGGCGGCGCGTGACAATGCTTGCAGCGCGCTGCGCTCGGCGTTGATGTCGTCGGCCGAATGGGCAAGTAGCGCGTGCAGTTGCGCCAGGTCGTGCAGGCCGGTGTCGGGCTGGCGCTGCTGGAATGCGGCCAGCCAATCGGCCAGGCGCGCCGCGGCGATGGCGGCGGCGCTTTGCAACGCCGCCTGCTGCTTGCCTGCTTGCGCCAATGCTTCGTCGTAGCGTACGCGGGCCTGCGCCGCTTGCTGGGCGGCGGTTTGCGCGGCCGCGTGGCGCAACTTGGCCGCGTCGATCGTCGCTTGCAGCGCGGCCTCCACATCACGCACCTCTTTGCCGCCCCACATGGACATGCGCTGGTCCTGGCTGGCCTTCAACGCGGCGTCCGCAATGGTGTAGGCATTGCGCGCGGCGAGGGCGTCCTGGCCGGTCTTGGCCAGCGCGTCGCCCAAGGCCTTCAGCTCCACGTCAAAGCCGGCCAACGCCGCAAGACGTTCATCATAAGCCGTGCGATGTGCCAGCCATTGCTTGCTTTCCGCTTGGCGCGCTTCGTAGAACCGCGCCGGCCCGGATTTCCAATCCTCTTTCCACTCCTCGCTCGGAATGTCGCCGCCGCTGAAAGCCGCGTCCAGATCGGATAGCAGGCCGCTCAGCGTCAGGGCGACTTCGATGCGCTGATCTTCCAGCGCCTTGTACTCTGCGCTCGATTGCACCAGCGCGGTGCGCGCGGACGAAGCCATAGTCTGAAGACGCGTGTGCTCGGCGGCCGCGCGATCGTAGGCCGTTTGCGCCTGATCGCGGGCGACGCGCGCAGCGTGCAGTGCGCGTTCCTGCTGTTCGATGGCTTGCAAGGCCTGTCCGGTTGCCGTCAGTTGAGCGATGAACCATTCCGTGCGTTCTGCTTCGGATGGCAGCGCGCCGTCGGCAGCCAGTGCGTGCGCGGACCATGCGGCGGCCACGCGCTCCAGCGACTGCTGCACCGCGCGCTGCTCTGCCGCGAGCACGTTGAGCTGTTCGGCGCTGGTTTGCGCCGTGGCGCGGTGTGCGGCCTGCTGGTTGACGTTGGCTTCCATCTGCTGGCGGCATTTCGCCACGTCGGAGCGGAATTCGCTCAGCATGTTTTGCAGGCTGTCGTCGTTGTGGCGGTATGGATGGTCCGGCGCGCCGCAAACCGGGCAGGGCGTGTCGTCCTCCAGCGTCTGGCGCAGCGATTCCACGCTGGCCGTGCATGCGGCTTCGGCCAGCTTGAGCGCGCGTTCGGCCTGCGAGAATGCCGCCATGATGGTCAGGCCTTCCTGCGACGATAGCGCCAGTTGCGCCTCGGCGGCGGCCATGGCCTGCCGCAGTTGCACGGACTTGGCTTCGATCTGGCCGTGGCGAGCCTGGCGCGATTCCAATTCCAGCCAGATCTTCTCGGCGCCGGCCAGCAGGTCGCGCCGTTGTTCGTGGCTGCTGCGGGACGATTGCAACTGCTCGGCCGAATAAGCCGCCATGGCTTGCGTGGCTTGCTGGCGCTGGAGGTCCAGCGATTGCAAGGCGGCGACTGCGGCGGCCAGCTTGGCGCTGGCGTCGGCTTCTTCGTCGCGATGCGCCTGAGCGTTGCGCTGCACGCGCGACAGCCCGGACGCCAGCCGCTCCGCATGCGCGGCTTGCTGGCCGGCCTGCACGAACAGCACGTCCCAGCGCTCCCATTGCAGCGCCAGCGCTTTCCAGTGTTTGTGCTGCTGCAGCCAGGCCACGCCGGCCTGTTGTTGCGCCGCCAGGCGGGCTTGCTCGCCCTGGCGTGCTTGCAGCGCGGCTTTGGCGCCGGAATCGGCCTGCTCGGCTTTCTCGCAAGCGGTGGCGGCCTGGCGATAGGCGGGCAGCATGGCTTCGATGCGCGCGTCCAGTGCCTTCGCCTGGTCCAGCTGCGGCGCGGCTGCGCGTTGCGCCGCCTCGGCTTCGTGCTGGCGGGCGGTCGATTGCGTGAGAATGGCGTTGGCCTGGTCCAGCGCTTGCGAGGCCTGCTGCATGTTCTGCGTGCTGGCGGCGATGGCTGCTTGCGTGCCAGCGACGTCGGCGTCGATGCGGCGTATGTCTTCTGCCAGCGGACGGGCGGGCTGCACGGCGTCGAGCAGGGCCAGCGCCGCATGGCGCGGTGCGGCTGCTTCCACGGCGGTTTGCGTTTCCAGCAGCGCGTGCTGCGCGGTCTGCTCTTCCTGCTGCAGCTTTTCCGCTTGCTGGTGCCATCGTAGTTCCTGTTCCAGTTCCGCCTTCTGCTGGTCCAGCGCTTGCAGTGCGATACCGGCATCGGCGCTTTTCGATTCGATCTCGGCGCGCTGTTCGGCGGTCAGCGGTCGCTGGTCGGCCAGGCGCAGATTCAGTTTTTGCAGCGCCGCTTGTTCCAGCTTGTTGCGCTCGAAGGCGCGTACTGAAATTTCGGAATAGATGGTGCTGCCGGTTAGTGTCTCCAGCAGCTCGCCGCGCTCGTTGTCCTCGGCTTTGAGGAAGGCCGAGAACTCGTTCTGCGCCAGCAGCACCGCACGTGTGAACTGCTCGAATGTCAGGCCGATGCGCTTTTCGATTTCCGCCTTGACCTCGGTCTTGGTGCCGCCGATGGCCTGCAACGCCGGCAGCAAATGCAGTTGCATGGTGGTCGGTTGCAGCGCGCCTTCGGCCTTGGTGCGCGCACGCCGCACGTTCCAGCGCGCGCGGTAGGAGGCGCCGTCGCTGCCGACGAAGTCCACTTCGGCGTAACCCTCGGCCGTGCCGCGTCGCAGCAGTGTGCGTGGATCTTGCGTGGAGACGGTCTCGTTGCCGACGTCTGCCAGCAGGCTGCGGCCGGCCACGCGCAGCAGGCGCGGGGTGGCGTCGTACAGGGCCAGGCACAGGGCATCGAGCAAGGTGCTCTTGCCGGCGCCGGTCGGGCCGCTGATGGCGAACAGGCCGGTCGACGCCAACGGCTCCGATTCGAAATTGACGCTGAATTCCTCTGCCAGCGAGGCCAGGTTCTTGCCGCTGATTTTCAGGATTCTCATGGCAGCATCAACTCCGCGAAGGCGCTCAGTTGATCGGCCGGCGCTTCATTGCCGAAGCGCTGCTGGTAGAGTTGCTTGAAGATGTCGTCGGGCTTGAGCTTTTCCAACTGGTCCAGCGTCAGCACTTCCTTGTCGATGGACGAGTCGCGCGCTGCGGTCGAGGTTTCGATTTTCGCCAGCCGCACCGGCTTGCCCTCCAGCGCCGCTTCGATGCGCGCGCGCAGGCCGGGTTCCGGCTGTTCCAGCAGCACGCGCACTTCCAGGTAGGGCTGTTGCTCGGCCGGCGCGTCCGGCGGCGACAGCGCGGCCAGTTCTTCCAGCACTTGCGGCAGCGGCGCCGGCTTGGATGGCACGCGCAACAGCTCCACCGCGCGCGGCACCGGCACCGGCGCGATCCCGCGCACGGTGGCGCCTTCAAGGTCGATGCGCAGGATCTGGTGCGCGTAATTCAGTTCCGCGAACGACAGCGGCAGCGGGCTACCGCAATAGCGGATGTGCTCCTGCTTGCCGACGCTTTGCGCCAGGTGCAAATGGCCAAGCGCGGCGTAGGCGATGGCTGGATCGAAGATCCCTGTGGGCAGCATCTCGGTGCCGCCGATGATGATGCGGCGTTCGGAATCGGTGGACATCTGGCCGTCCACCATGTGGCAATGGCCCATGGCGATGATGGCCTGGCCGTCCTGCTGTCTGCTTTTCGCCAGTTCAAACGCTTGCTGGTAGAGCAGGGCGATGCCGGCCAGGTAGGGATCGGCGGTGGGTGCGGCGGCCGGCGGAGGGCCGAGGTCCGGATCGTGGCGCTCCGGCGGCGCGATGCGCGGTACGTCGCCGGGACGCAGGAAAGGCACGGCCAGGCACCAGGCCTCCACCTCACCGCTGCGGCCCGTCAGCGGCAGCACCATCGATGCCACATCGATCTCACCGTCGGCATTGCGCTGCACGGCGCCGATCACGCGCGTGCCGTGCGCTTCCAGCAGCGGACCTGGCGCATCCAACCGGCCCGGCGAATCGTGGTTGCCGGCGATGATGATCAAATTCAGGTGCGGCGCGCGCTCCTTGGCCTGCCGCAGGAACCGGTACAACTGCTTTTGCGAGGCCGCCGAGGGATTGGCGTTGTCGTAAACATCGCCGGCGATCAGCAGCGCGTCGGCCTGTTCGGCGACGATGGCGTCCAGCAGCCAGTCGAGAAACCGCTGGTGCTCGTAGTGACGCTCAAAATTATGCAGGGATTGGCCGAGATGCCAGTCGGAGGTGTGCAGCAAACGCATGGGAAAAAAGTCGAAACGGCCGGAAAGCGCTCAATATAGCGCAAGCCGGCGCCCGCCGGTTTGATTTATGCCGCGCTTTGTGCGGCGATTTAGGCCGCATTACTGGCCGGCGGTACCAGCGCCGGCCCGGCGCGGAAGGTGTTGCGGCCGGCCTGCTTGGCCTCGTACAGCAGGATGTCGGCGCGGTTGAGCAGTTCGGCCGGGCTCATATCCTCGTTGCGGTAGAAGGTCAGGCCGATGCTGGTCGATATCGACACCACCGTGCCGTTCAAGTCGAACTCCCCCTGCATGGCGGCGACGATCTTGGCCGCCAGCGCGGACGCGTCGTCGATGCGGTGGATGCGCTCCATGACGATGGTGAATTCGTCGCCGCCCAGCCGCGCAATGGTGTCGCTGGCGCGCATGGTGTGGGTCAGGCGAGCCGAGAAGGCCTTCAGCAGCGCATCGCCGACGGCGTGGCCGAAGGTGTCGTTGACCGGCTTGAAGCGGTCGATATCCATGTACATCACCGCCATCAGGCTGTCGTTCGAGCGCGAGACGATCATGGCGTCATGCAGTTTTTGCAGGAAGCCGGCGCGGTTGGTCAGTCCGGTCAGCGCGTCCACCTGCGACAAGCGCAGTAACCGCTGTTTTTCGCGCTTCTGGGTGGTGATGTCTTGCCGCATGACGTGGAAGCCGATGACGTCCAGACCTTCTTCATCCATCTGCGGGATGTACACCACTTCATAGGTGCGGTCGAAGGCGCCGCTGCCGTCGTCCTCCTCGAAAGTCAGCGTTTCGCCGGACAGCGCGCGCAGCACGTAGGGTTCAAGGAAGGCGTAGCGCTCCTCGCCCATGGTGTCGCGGATGGTCCGGCCCAGCACCGCCGTGCCGGTGCGGTTGAATTCCCGCTCGTAGGCCACGTTGTGGAAGCGGTAGACCTGCTCGGCGTCGATGTAGGCCACCATGGCCGGCAGCGTGTCGGCGATGGTGCGCAGGCGGGCCTCGCTCTCGCGCAGCGCCATCACGGATTTGCGGACGTGGGTGATGTCGTCCACCGTGCCGACAAAGCCGTAGATCTTCCCGTCCACCACCATGGCGGCGATCTTGAACGAGACCCAGACGATCATGCCGTCCGGGTGCACGCAGCGCAGCGTGTCCTGATAGGGCGCGCGCGTGACGGCCATGTGGCTGAGCGCGGCCTTGAGCACGGCGCGGTCGTGCGGGTGGACCGCGCGCAGCCAGGCGTCGCCCAGCGCTTCCTCGCGCGTCAGGCCGGTGATCAGCTCAAAGGTGCGGTTGACGTAGGTGCAGTGGCCGGTGGCGTCGGCGCGCAGCAGGCCAAGCGGCGAGGCGTCGTTCACCGCCGCCAGCTCCGCCTGGTTCTGGCGCGCTGCCAGTTCGGTTTCCTTGCGCGAGGTGATGTCGCGCACGGTGATGGCCACGCCGTCGGTGATCGGCACGATCTGGTGGTGCAGCCAGTGCAGGTGGCGATTGGGCAGGAAGTCGACTTCAAATTCCTCCTCCAGCGGCTGGCGCGATTCCAGGACGTTGCGGTACTTGTCCATGAAGCCTTCGGTGTGCAGCGCCGGCATGACTTCGATCAGGCGCTTGCCCTTGATTTCTTCGCTGGTAAAACCGAGCAACTGCGCGCCGCGTTCATTCAGGTCGGCGATGGTGAAGTCGAGGATCTCGCGTCGCATGCCATTCATGCGACAAGCCTTGAACAGGAAAACCGAATCGAGGCTGGCGTCGGCGGCGGCGCGCAGCATCAGCTGGGCGTCGATCACCATGCGCGCGCTGCGCCGCAGGCGGTGCGCCTGCTGCATCAGCAGGCCGATGA
This sequence comes from Duganella paludis, assembly GCF_054461335.1. Classification (NCBI taxonomy): domain Bacteria; kingdom Pseudomonadati; phylum Pseudomonadota; class Betaproteobacteria; order Burkholderiales; family Oxalobacteraceae; genus Duganella; species Duganella paludis. The sequence continues at coordinate 669,553 of NZ_CM136922.1, read as the reverse complement.
ACAGCAGCACCAGCAGCGAGGCGACCAGGTTGGCGCTGTAGTACACGAGGCGGCGGCGCTCGAAGCGCGCCATCGCCGCCGCCTCGGGAATGCCGACCACCGCCATCAGCAGGAAACGCGGCATCTCGGTGTAGCCGTAGATGCGCGCCGTGGCGTCGAAGGGGCGTTTGAGCAGCATCTCCTCGCCGCCCTGCATGCCGTTCTGGGCCACGCTGAAGTCGATGCTGTCGCTGATCATCACCTGGTCGTCGATGCGCGCGGTGGACATGCCGTTCTCGCGGCTGATCAGCATCACCGCGCCGCCCGGATCGACGTTCAGGCGGTCGTAATCCTCGACGAAATAAGTCGGGTCCATCATCACCAGCACGACCCCGGCGAAGCTGCCGTCGGCGTGATTGAGGCGGCGCGAAATCTGGATCTGCCATTTCTTGGTACGGCCGTCGACCACCGGCGTCGACACCTGTGCGGTATCGGCGGCGTTGGCGATGTGGCCGCTGAAGAAGGCGGTGTCCTTGAGGTCGGGCGCGAAGTAGCCGTGCATGCTGTCGACCACGCGGCCCTCGTGGTTCAGCAGCGCCATCGGCAGATCGAGCTTGGTCGGCAGCAGCGAGTCGAGCAGGCCGTTCTTGCGGGCGAATTCGGCCAGCCGCAGCTGGCCGCCGGTTTCCTCGTATTTGAGCTTGAACAGCTGGGTGGCGTGGTCGGTCTGGCGCAGCAGGTGGTTGGTGTGCTCGGCCAGCGTGCGCGCCAGCGACTGGCTGTGCAGGACCGCCTCGTGGCGCGCGGTGATTTCCTCCTGTCGCACCTGGTAAGTCAGCGCCGCCCACATGAAGGCCAGCAGCACGACGCCGAAGGCGGGCAGCAGGATGGCGCGGTACAGGCGGCGTAGAAAATCGAACATCGGAACACGGTCCTCTTCGGTGGTCGGAAGGCGCTGCGTTTATTCTGCCCGGAAATACCGCTTTTGGCATGCAAGGGCCAAAAAAATATTCCAATCCGTTCACAGGCAATGTTGATTTCTTTATTAGAATAGCGGCATGACCGAACCGATATTGAGCTTGTCCGCCGCCCGGGCGCTGCATCTGGCGGCGCAGGGCCTGCTGCAGCCGCGCCGCCGCAAGGCGCGCCAGGAGGATCTGCTGGCGGCGATCCGCCAGATGGGCGTGCTGCAGATCGACACCATCCACGTGGTGGCGCGCAGCCCCTATCTGGTGTTGTGGAGCCGCCTGGGCGACTATCCGCAGCCATGGCTGGAGCAGGCGTTGGCCGGCGGCGCATTGTTCGAATACTGGGCGCACGAGGCCTGTTTCGTGCCGGTCGAGGACTACGGCTTGTACCGGCACCGCATGCTGGAGCCGGAAACCATGGGCTGGAAGTATTCGGCGACCTGGATGAGCGAGCGCCGCGCCGAGGTGGACGCGGTGCTGGAACATATCCGCAACCACGGGCCGACGCGCTCCTCGGACTTCGAACGCACCGACGGTCAGGGCGGCGGCTGGTGGAGCTGGAAGCCGGAGAAGCGCTCGCTGGAGGTGCTGTTCACCACCGGCGCGCTGATGATCAGCGCCCGCCACAATTTCCAACGCATCTACGACTTGGCCGAACGCGTGCTGCCGCACTGGGACGACAGCCAGTTGCGCAGCAAGGAAGCGGTGCAGCGCGAGCTGGTGCTGAAAGCCGTCAAGGCCATGGGCTGCGCCCGCGCGCCGTGGATCAGCGACTACTTCCGCACCCGGCCGCCGCGCCTCGATCCGGCGGAGCTGGTGGAGCAGGGCGCTTTGCTGCGCGCCTGGGTCGACGACTGGGACGACCCGATCTACGTCCATCCCGACCATGCGCAGTTGCTGGCCGACGCCGATGCCGGCGCGCTGGCGCCGACGCTCACCACCATCCTGTCGCCGTTCGATCCGGTGGTGTGGGACCGCCGCCGCGCGCAGGAACTGTTCGATTTCGACTACCGGCTGGAATGCTACACCCCGGCCGACAAGCGCAAATACGGCTACTTCACTTTGCCGATCCTGCGCCGTGGCGCGCTGGTTGGCCGGCTGGACGCCAAGGCGCACCGGCGCGAGGGCCTGTTCGAGGTGAAGTCGCTGGTGCTGGAGCCGTCCGCGCGCGTCAGCGAGCGCTTCACGCGTGACGTCGCCGGCGCCTTGCAGCGGCTGGCCGATTGGCATGGCTGCCCGCGCATCCAGATCACCCAGGCGACGCCGGCAAACTTCGGCGCGCTATTGGACACGCTCTTACAACAGGAAACCGCATGACCTTGCCCGCCGCCCCCGCCAGCCTGCTGGCCGCAGACGGACAACCGCTGTTCGGACGCTACGCCGGCCAGGTCGGCAATATCGACTGGAGCCAGCTGGCCAAGCCCTTCGCCCGCAATCCGCTGTGGCGGCGTTTCCACCACAAGCGCTGGCACTACGTGGCACTGTGCACGGAGCAGGTGTTCTGCGCGGTCGCCATCGTTGACCTGGGCTGGATCAGCACCGCCTTCGCCTACGCCTTCGACCGCCGCGACGGCGACATGCTGGCCAATTTTTCGCAGGACGGCTTGCCGCTGGTGTCGGCCAAGCTGGCCAACCACGCGGGCGGGTCGAGCCGCTTCAAGGCCAAGGGCGCGCACATCGCCATCGACGCCAATGGCGACGGCAGCTATCGCTTGACGCTGGAATGCGACTACCTGGAGATCGACGCCAGCTTCGGTCCCGGCCCATCGCCGCTGCTGCTGGCCTCCGGCCCGATCGACAAAGGCTCGGTGCACGCCACCCAGAAGTCGTCGGCCATGCCGCTGAGCGGCGAAGTGCGGACCTGGCGCGAAGACTACAAGCTCGATGGCGGCGTGGCCAGCTTCGACTATTCCAACGGCCTGTTGGCGCGCAACACGGCCTGGCGCTGGGCCTCGGCGCACAATATGGAGCTGGGCTTCAATCTGCAAGCCGGCTATTTCGGCGCGAATGAAAACGCGCTGTGGCTGGACGGCGACTTGATTGCGCTGGCCCCGGCCCACTTCCTGTACGATAAAAAGGACGCGCTGTCGCAGTGGCATATTTTCACCGAAGACGATATGCTGGACCTGATCTTCACGCCGGAAGGCGCGCGCCGCGACAACAAGAAAATGGTGGTGGCGGCCAGCCGCTACCTGCAACCGATCGGCACTTTCAGTGGCTGGGTGCGCGCTGCGCCGGACCAGCCCAAACGCATGGTCACGCAGCTGATGGGCGTGACCGAAGACCATTCCTCCCGCTGGTAGTAGCCCTGGGCAAATGAGCATATGAGCATCCGCAATCTCGACCGTCTGTTCCAACCGCGCTCGGTGGCCGTGATCGGCGCGTCGGACAATCCGCAGCGCATCGGCACGCGGGTGCTGGCCAATCTGCTGGACGGCGAATTCACGCGCGGCGGCGGCCAGCTGTGGCCGGTCAATCCCAAGCATGACAGCTTGCGCGGCCTGCCGTGCTACGCCCGCGTGGGCGGCTTGCCGGCGGCGGCCGACCTAGCCATCATCTGCACGCCGCCGGCCACGGTGGCGGGCCTGATCAATGAATTGGGCCAGAACGGCACCCGGGCCGCCATCGTGATGACGGCCGATCCCGCCCACGGCGGCGGGCGCGGCCTGCGCGAGCCGATGCTGCAGGCGGCCAAGCCGCATCTGCTGCGCATCCTCGGTCCGGGCAGCGTCGGCCTGCAGTCGCCGGCGCTGGGTTTGAACGCCAGCTTCACGCAGATGGCGGCCGGCGCCGGCAAGCTGGCTTTCGTCTCGCAATCCGGCGCGCTGGCGACGGCGGTGCTGGATTGGGCGGGACAGCGCGGCATCGGCTTCTCGCGCTTTGTCGCCATGGGCGACGGCGTGGACGTGGACTTCGGCGACCTGCTCGACTATCTGGCGGCCGATGCCGCCACCGAGGCAATCCTGCTCTGCATCGAAAAGCTCAGCAGCGCGCGCAAGTTCATGTCGGCGGGGCGGCTGGCGGCGCGCGGCAAGCCGGTCATCGTGTTGAAAGTCGGGCGCGACGCGGCGCCCGGCGCCGACCTGGTGTTCGATGCCGCGATCCGCCGCGCCGGCATGCTGCGCGTGTATTCCACCGAAGATCTGTTCGACGCCGTGGAAACGCTGGCGCGGCGCCGCCCGCAACGCGGTGAGCGGCTGGCCGTGCTGACCAACGGCGGCGGCTTGGGCCTGATCGCCGCCGATGCGCTGGCATGCAGCGGCGCGCAACTGGCGCCGCTCTCACCCGAAACGCTGAAGCGGCTGGCGCAGGCTGGTGCGCCGCCAACCAATCCGCTCGACTTTTTGGCCGACGTGCCGGTCGAGCATTACACCGGCGCGGTGGAAGCGCTGCTGCGCGAGCCGCAGGCCGATGCGCTGCTGTTCCTGCACGCGCCGACGGCCATGGTGGCGAGCGACCTGATCGCCGCCGCCGTCGCGCCGCTGATGCAGGCCGCTAATAAGAACGTGCTGTCCTGCTGGCTGGGCGGCGGCTCGGTGGCACAGGCGCGGAAGGTGTTTGCCAACGCCGGCTTGCCGACCTACGACACGCCGGAAAAAGCCGTCAATGGTTTCCTGCAGATCGCCCAGTACCGCCGCAACCAGGAACTGCTGATGGAAGTGCCGACCGGCGTGCCTGCCACCGGCGCCGGCGAACGCGCGGCCGCGCGGGCGTTGGTGAAGGCCGCGCTCGACGCCGGCCGCAGCGACCTGTCCGACACCGACGCGCGCGCCTTGATGGCGGCCTACGGCCTGGCGCTGGCGACGCCGCAGCAGGCCGCGCTGACCGGCGCCACGCTGGCGGCGGCGCGCATCCAGATCAGTCACGATCCGGTGTTCGGGCCGGTGGTGTTCTTCGGCCAGGGCGGCATCGCCGCCGACGTGGCGGCCGATCGCGCTGCCGGTCTGCCGCCGCTGAACATGGCGCTGGCGCGCGACATGGTGAGCCGAACGCGCGTCTCGCGCCTGCTGGCGCAGAGCCAGACGCCGGCCGACGCCGAAGCGCTGATCCGCACGCTGGTGCAGGTGGCTGACATGGTGGCCGACCTGCCGGAACTGACCGAGCTCGATCTCAATCCGCTGCTGACCATAGGCGGCAGCACGGTGGCGCTGGGGGCGCGCATGCAGCTGGCCAAGGCGCGTGCACAGCATCGACGTGGCGCCGAACTGGCGATCCGCCCGTACCCGCAGGAACTGGAAGAGCGGGTCGATTGGGGCGGTGGCCAGATCCTGCTGCGCCCGATCCGGCCGGAGGATGGCGCGCAGCACCAGGTGTTCTTCAGTGCACTGGATGCGGACGATATCCGCCTGCGCTTTTTCTCGGCCATGCGCGAGCTGCCGCCGGCCCAGCTGGCGCGGTTGACGCAAATTGATTACGACCGCGCGATGGCCTTCATTGCCACGCGTCCCGACGCCGACGGCCAGCCGGAGACGCTGGGCGTGGTGCGCGCCGTGCTTGATCCCGACAATCAGTCTGCTGAATTTGCCATCATCGTGCGTTCCGATTTGAAAGGACGCGGACTCGGCTATATTTTGTTCCAAAAACTGGTTGATTATTTCCGCGCGCGCGGCACGCGCGAGATCGTCGGCGACGCCTTGTCGGAGAACACCGGCGTGCAAAAACTCATCCGCCACTTCGGCGGCGTGGTATTGCCGCATCCTGAAGCAGGAATGGTGCGTTTACAACTGCCTTTGCGATAGCATTCGCGTTAAGCTTGCTATATATTCGAAGCTTAAGAGACAACAGCGGGTTTGTGCTACATCAAAGAGACGCTGTCGGAAATCTTTACACTTTTACTTCCACCCACAAGTCATGGGAGTCAGAAGAATGTTGACTGCTACATATACTCTGGTCGCACTATCCGTCGAACAGGCCAGCGTTCGCGTGAGTCTGCTATCGTTTCAGAAGTATATGCGCAGCACGCTCATGCAGCAGAACCGCATGACCTTGTCGCAACTTGAGTATGCGTGCGAAAACCTCAACACCCTGTATCAGGCCTGCCATTGGCGCAAGACCGAGATGTATCTGATCCCGGCGCTGCGCGACGCCACCGAGCGCGCCGATCACCTGCTTGACGAACTCAACCGCCTGAACCAGTCGGCGCTGCTGTCGATCCGCATGCTGCAGGAAAAGCTGGGCGCGCTGGCCGATGTGCGCGACGAGCAGGTCAGCGAAGTGTGCGACAGCATCGACACCTTCTGCACCGCGCTGCTCAAGCGCCTGGAAAAAGAAGAGCAGGAATTGTTTGCGCTGGCGCGCAACGCCATCGCCGGCGAAACCTGGTTTGCCATCGCCAACCAGTTGATGATGCACGATAAACATCTCGATGAAATGAAACGCTCCGGCCTGCCGCCCGCCGAAGCGGCGCAAGTGACGGCGCGTCGCCGCGCGTTGCCCGGGACGGAAATGGACGACGGCCAGATCTCGATTCCCGGCCTGGCGGTATTGCCCATCGTTACGCTGGACGACCTGCCGGAGCAGCCGGTACGCCGGGCTGTGCGGCAGGCGTCGAGCGACGATGTCACCATGAAGTAACCACCCCATAGCGCACTCGCAGGGCAAATCCCTCCCGCTTTGCTATGATGGTGGTTTTACCCCATCACCATAGCGCACCATGTTCGATTTCATCTTTAAGCGTGCCACCGAAACTTCGGCCATTCCTTCCTCGCCAGCGGCTGTGCCGGCGCAGGACGCGGCCGCCTCCGCCACCGCCGGGCGCCGGGACGAGCAGGCGCAGCGCGCCGCCGCCCTCAACGGCGATGAGGCGGCCGCCGTGTCCCTGATCCTGGAGAGTGAATTTGCCAGCGTGCGCCAGGCCGCCGCCGAGCACGTGCACACGCCCGCCGCGCTGGAGCAGGTGATGCTGGCGGTTCGCAACTCCGACCGTCGCGTCGCCAAGCTGATGCAGGGCCGCCTGGACGCGATCCGCTACCAGCAGGCCGAGCATCAAAAGGCCCAGGCATGTCTGGATCTGGCGCAACGTTTGTTGCAGGACGAGAAGTTGACGCCGAACCAGGTGGCCGAGTTGGATCGTCAATGGCAGATCGTTTCCGATGTGCCGGCGCTGGCGGAGGCCTACACCTCGGCGCGCGCGGCGTTGGCGGCACGGCTGGAAACGCAGGTGAACTTGCAGCGCAAGATCATCGATGCCATGGCGGCCGTGCGCAAGCTGCCGCAGGCTGGTTTGCCGGCGGAGGAGGCCTTGTCGGCGCTGGAGGGCTACGCCGCCGAGCAAAGCGTCTACCAGGAAGCACCGGAGCACAATGCATTGCCGCGCCACTTGCTGAGCGACTACGCCCAAGCGGTCGAGCAGGCGCGCGCCGCGTTGGCGAAGCCGGTCAAGCCGGCCGCCGCCGAGCTGGTTCCAGCCCCGGCAGCGGCATCCGCATCGGGCGCATTGCGCACCGCGTCGCCTGCCGCCGCCGGAACCGCCGCCGCTGACGCCTCCGGCGCCGCAACCGTGTCCGGCGCCTCGGACGACGTTGGCGACGCCGTGACGGATGATGCCTCGACAGCCGCGCCTGGCGCCGCTGCGCCGGCCAAGCCGCCTAAACAGCCCAAGCCTGCGCCTAAAGAAACCGACAAGAAATTCCTGGAAACGCTGGACGCCCTGGAAGCCGCCCTGGAACACGGCCAACTGCACATCGCCGCCGAGCACGACAAATGGCTGCGCGAGCACAAAACCCGCCTGAGCCACGCCCAGACCGAACACCTGAACCACGTGCGCGCCGAACTGAAGCGCCTAGGCGACTGGGCGCGCTGGGGCGGCAACGTCTCGCGCGAGGAACTGGTCAAGGCCGTTGAGGAACTGCCGGCCCAGAAACTGGCCATGAGTGAGCTGGCCAAGAAAGTCGGCAGCATGCGCGACCGCTGGAAGCAGTTGGACGCCGTCTCCGGCCACGCGCCGAAAAGCCTGTGGGAACGCTTCGATACCGCCTGCACCAACGCCTACGCGCCGGCCGCCGCCCACTTCAAGCAACTGGCCGACGAACGTCACGCCAACGCCGCCAAGGCGCAGGCCCTGATTGAAGAAACCCAGGCCCTGGCCGCCTCGGTCGCCAGCGGCGCCGACCTGAAAAACGTCGCCGCCGCCGGCCAGCGCCTGCGCCAGATGTGGGGCCGCCTGGGCACCATCGACCGCAAGGAAAAGCGCAAGCTCGACCAAACCTTCGACAAGGTGCTGGCCAATATGCTGGCGCCGCTGTCCGAACAGCGCAAGATCGAAGCGGCCAAGCGCGAAGAACTGATCGCCGAAGCCGAAGCGCTGGAGCCGTCCGACCGCCACACGCTGGACAAGGTGCGCCGCTTGCAGGAACGCTGGCAGGAGCACGCCAAGGCGCTGCCACTGGACCGCAAGATCGAGCAGGCGCTGTGGCAGCGTTTCCGCGCCGCCTGTGACGCCATCTTCGCCAAGCGCAAGGAAAGCGCCCACGCGGCCGATCACGAGCGCAAAGCCCACCTGCACGCACGTGAAGCGATCTGCAAGGAACTGGAGGACGCCACCTTCAGCGGCGAGGACAAGGCCCAGCTAGCCGCCATCGCCAAGGCATTGAAAGATGCGGCAACCGCCTGGCACGCCACCGGTGTGGTGCCGCGCGCGGCCGAGGCGCGCATCGGCCAGCGTTATCACAACGCCGTCGGCAAGGTGCAGGCGCAGGCCGACGCCATCAAGCGCCGGGCGGGCGCCGCCCAGGCCAATGCGCTGCGCGACAAGTTGCGCCTGTGCCAGGGCTTGGAAAACGCGATCGCCAATGAAGGCGAGGTCATCGACGCCGCCGAGTGGCTGGCCAAGTGGGCGGCGTTGCCGTCGCTGGGCAACGACTACGAACGCGCGCTGGCCGGCCGCTTCAACGCCGCCGTTGCCGCCATCGACGGCAAACGTGCCGCCTACGCCCAGGAACTGGAGCGCAACCGCGCCAAGCTGCTGGACGAAGTGCTGCGTTTGGAAATCGTGGCTGGCGTCGACAGTGGCGCGGAATTCGCGCGCGAACGCCTGAAGATGCAAGTGGAAGTGCTGCAATCGTCGCTGAAATCGGGCCAGAAGCCGCAGTCCGCCTCGGCCGCCTACCTGCAACTGTGCACGATGCCGGCCCTGGCCGATGCCCGCACGGCCAGCCGCATCGAGCAACTGTTTCGCCGCATCGGCGGGGCGGAGCGCGCATGAGCTTGAGCGAAGTCCGTATCCAGACCGAAGATTTCGATCTGACCACGGAAATCGCCCGGCTGCGCGCCGACCATCCCAAGGTCGGCGGCGTAGTCAGCTTTGTCGGCACGGTGCGCGACCTGAACGAGGGCGCGGCCGTCTCGGCCATGGAACTGGAGCACTATCCCGGCATGACCGAGCGGTCGATCAGCGACGTGATCGACCGCGCCAAACAGCGCTGGCCCATCATTAGCGCGCTGGTGATCCACCGCGTGGGGCCGTTGCTGCCCAAGGACCAGATCGTACTGGTGGCCGTCACTTCGGCCCACCGGGGCGAAGCCTTCGCCGCCAGCGAGTTCATTATTGACTATTTGAAAACCGAAGCGCCGTTCTGGAAAAAAGAGCAAACGCCCGACGGCGCGCGCTGGGTCGACGCCCGCGTCAGCGACGACGCCGCCCTGAACAAATGGTTGGCTTAGCTCCTTGAAAACGCATCGCATATCCCTATGTATGCGATAAGTTAAATATATCGGAGCAACACCATGCGGCAAGACAAACTCACCACCAAACTCCAGGAAGCCCTGTCGGACTCGCAGAGTCTGGCCGTGGGCAATGACAATCAATATATCGAACCCGTGCACCTGCTGACGGCCCTGCTGAACCAGGACGACGGCAGCGCCCGTTCGTTGCTGCAGCGTGCCGGCGTCAATGTCGGCGGCTTGACCAAGGCGCTGACCGGTGCGCTGGAACGCTTGCCGAAAGTGTCGGGCGCCGGTGGCAACGTGCAAGCCAGCCGCGAGCTGGTTTCCGTGCTCAATCTGGCCGACAAGGAATCGCAGAAGCGCGCCGACCAGTTTATCACCAGCGAAATGGTGCTGCTGGCGCTGACCGAGGACAAGTCCGATGCCGGCACCCTGGCGCGTGAAAACGGCCTGACCCGCAAGTCGCTGGAAAGCGCCATCGACACGCTGCGCGGCGGCGCCAAGGTCGATTCGCAGGAGGCCGAAGGCCAGCGCGAAGCCTTGAAAAAATACACCCTCGACCTGACCGAGCGCGCCCGCATGGGCAAGCTGGACCCGGTGGTCGGCCGCGATGACGAAATCCGCCGCGCCATCCAAGTGCTGCAGCGTCGTTCCAAGAACAATCCGGTGCTGATCGGTGAGCCGGGCGTGGGCAAGACCGCCATCGTCGAAGGCCTGGCGCAGCGCATCGTCAACAACGAGGTGCCTGATTCGCTCAAGGGCAAGCGCGTGTTGGCGCTGGACATGGCCGCGCTGATCGCCGGCGCCAAGTATCGCGGCGAGTTCGAGGAGCGCCTGAAATCCGTGCTCAAGGAACTCGCCATGGATGAAGGCCAGACCATCGTCTTCATCGACGAGATGCATACCATGGTCGGCGCCGGCAAAGGCGAGGGCGCGATGGACGCCGGCAATATGCTGAAGCCGGCCCTGGCGCGCGGCGAGCTGCACTGCGTCGGCGCCACCACGCTGGACGAGTACCGCAAATACATCGAGAAGGATGCCGCCCTGGAGCGCCGCTTCCAGAAGATCCTGGTCGACGAGCCGACCGTGGAGGCGACCATCGCCATCCTGCGCGGCTTGCAGGACAAGTATGAGCTGCACCACAAGGTTGCCATCTCGGACGCCGCCATTATTGCTGCGGCCGAGCTGTCGCATCGCTACATCACCGACCGCTTCCTGCCCGACAAGGCCATCGATTTGATCGACGAAGCGGCGGCCAAGATCAAGATCGAGATCGATTCCAAGCCCGAGGTCATGGACAAGCTGGAGCGTCGCCTGATCCAGCTGAAGATCGAGCGGGAAGCCGTCAAGAAGGAAAAGGACGAGGGCTCGCGCAAGCGCCTGGAACTGATCGAGGAAGAAATCGTGCGCCTGACGCGCGAGCTCAACGACTTCGAGGAAATCCTCAAGGCTGAAAAAGCCGTGGTGCAGGGCAGTACCCACATCAAGGAAGAAATCGAGCGCATCAAGCAGCAGATGGAGCAGGCCACGCGTGAAAGCAACTGGCAGCGCGTCTCGGAACTGCAATACGGCCGCCTGCCGCAGCTGGAAGCCGAGCTGAAACAAGCCGAGGCCGCATCGGCCAAGGGCGTGTCGCTGGAGAAGAACACGCCGCCGAAGCAACGCCTGCTGCGCACCGAAGTCGGCGCCGAGGAAATTGCCGAGGTGGTGTCACGCGCGACCGGCATTCCCGTCTCGCGCATGATGCAGGGCGAGCGCGAGAAGCTGCTGCACATCGAGGACAAGCTGCACGAACGCGTGATTGGACAGGACGAGGCGATTTCTGCGGTGGCCGACGCCATCCGCCGTTCGCGCGCCGGTCTGGCCGATCCGAATCGTCCGTATGGTTCCTTCATGTTCCTGGGACCGACCGGCGTCGGCAAGACCGAGCTGACCAAGGCGCTGGCCGGCTTCCTGTTCGATACCGAGGAATCGATGATCCGCATCGACATGAGCGAGTTCATGGAGAAGCATTCGGTGGCCCGCCTGATCGGTGCGCCGCCCGGCTACGTGGGCTACGACGAGGGCGGCTACCTGACCGAGGCCGTGCGTCGCAAACCGTATAGCGTGATCCTGCTGGACGAGGTGGAGAAGGCGCACCCGGACGTGTTCAACGTGCTGCTGCAGGCGCTGGACGACGGCCGCATGACCGACGGCCAGGGCCGCACGGTGGATTTCAAGAACACCGTCATCATCATGACCTCGAACCTGGGTTCGCATAAGATCCAGTCGATGGAGGATTCGGATCCGGGCGTGGTCAAGCTGGCGGTGATGGCCGAGGTGCGCTCGCACTTCCGTCCGGAGTTCATCAACCGGATCGACGAGATTGTGGTGTTCCATGGCCTGGATGAGAAGAACATCGGCGCCATTGCCCGCATTCAGCTGGCGATTCTGGAGCAGCGCCTGGGCAAGCTGGAAATCGGCTTGACCGTGACGGACGCGGCGTTGCACAAGATCGCCGAGGCCGGCTACGATCCGGTGTATGGCGCGCGGCCGCTGAAGCGTGCGATCCAGCAGCAGATCGAAAATCCGCTGTCCAAGCTGATCCTGCAAGGGAAGTTCGGGCCGAAGGACACGATCCACGTGGACGTGGCCAACGGCGAGCTCAGCTTCGCCTGACCGTCGCTCCCGCGAAAGCGGGAGGGCGCGCCGATGCGCTATGCCGAGTATGGATTCCCGCGTGCGCGGGAATGACGGCTCGGCGAGGTCAGTGGCGGACGATGCGGTTGCGGCCGTCGCGTTTGGCGCGGTACAGCGCGTCGTCCGCCCGCTTCAGTACATCTTCATAGGAGGCATCGCCGGCGGTCATCTCGCTCAGGCCGCCGCTGATGGTGGCGCCGCGTCCCAGCGTGCCCAGTTCGCACAGCGCCTCCGCAATCTTGACGCGCAGCCGTTCCGCAATCGCCAGCGCCGGCGCGATGCCGGTGTGCGGCATCAGCACCACGAACTCATCACCACCCAGCCGCGCCGGAAAGTCGGCCGCGCGCAGCTCGTGCCGGCAGACGTCGGCGGTCGCCATGATGGCCTTGTCGCCAGCCAGGTGACCGAACTCGTCGTTGATGCCCTTGAAATAATCGATATCGAAAATCAGCACCGAGGTCGGCGTCTGGTAGCGGGCGAACAGCTCGAAGTGCTCGGTCAGCCCGCTGATCAGCTTGCGGCGGTTAGCCAGGCCGGTCAGCGCATCGGTCTCGCTCTGCATGCGCAGCAGCGCCTCCAGCTTTTTGCTGGCGGTGATATTGCTGGCCACCCACAACACCGCGTCCTCACCCAGCACCGGATAGCCCAGCGGCTGCACCCGTCCTTCGAACCAGATCGGTTCGGCCGGCCCGTCGTCGCCCACGCCTTTGACGTCGGCCGCCGCCAGGGTGTACTCGACCACATGCAGGCCCTGGGAAGCCAGCGCGACGGCGATCTGCGCCTGGAACCACGCCGCCTTTTCGGGCTGCAGCACGTCCGCCAGCGACTTGCCAACCAGTCCGCTGCCGTCGTGGTAGTAGCGGCTGTCGGTGCCGCCGAAGATCGCCGCGTAGCGGCCGCTGCGCGTGAGGATGAATGCGGGGTCCGGCAGCGCCGACAGCAGCGCCGCGATTTGCTCGTTCGAGAAGAGGGACAGGTCCGCCATTCGGTATGTCGCTTGTGATTGATAAGTTTCCACTAATGTACCGTACTTTGCTCCAAGCACACGTTATCGGCATAAAAAAGGAAAACTTAACGATCCATCATTATTTCCCGTTACCAAAGAAAGTTGAAGGCGAGCAGCCGAAGGTTTTGCGGAACATGGCGGAGAACGCCGACTGGCTGGCGTAGCCCAATTCCGCCGCCACCTGTGACAGCGGCATCCCGCGCGAAATCAGCGGCGCGGCGTGCGCCAGCCGCACCTGCTGGCGCCAGTGGCCGAAGCCCATGCCCAGTTCGCGCTCGAACAAGCGGGTCAGCGTGCGTTCGGAGGCGCCCACCTGCGTGGCCCAGCCGGTCAGCGTCAGTTCGGCGCCGGGATCGGCGAGCAGGGCGTCGCACAGGGCTTTCAGGCGCTTGTCGGTCGGCAGCGGCACGCGCACGGGACGCTCGGCGCAGCGCGGCAGTTCGTCGAGCAGCATCTCGCCCAGCAGGTGTTCGCGGCGCGATTGTTCGTTCTGATCGTGCTGTTCCAGCGCCGCCAGCAGTTCGCGCAGCAGACTGGACACTTCCAGCACGCGGCATTCGCTGCCGGGGAAGGGCGTGCGGCTGGCGTGCACGCACAGCGGGCGCAGCTGGGTTCGCTCCAGCACGGTCAAGCCGTGCACCATGTCCGGCGGAATCCAGATGGCGCGCTGCGGCGGCACGATCCAGGTGCTATTGTTGGCGTCCACCCGAATCACGCCCTGCATGGCGTAGGTGAACTGGCCCCAGGGATGATGATGCGGCAGCAGCACGGTGGTGGCTTCCAGGTCGCGTCCGGACATGGTCACCGGGCAGGTCTCGGTAGGGAAGTTGCTGTCCCAGTTGAACTGGGTGTGGTTGACGACGGCGACGGGCATGGCGGATATGCGATAAATTTTGTCTTTCTATCTTAAATCAGACTGCGCCAAATTGCTTAAACTTCAGCACATACTTTGGAGAGCAGCATGACCGACAACACTTTGCTGCGCCAGGACGCCCGCGTGATTACGCTGGTAGGGCTGGCGCACGGCACTTCCCACTTCTATCACCTGATCCTGGCGGCGCTGATCCCGTGGCTCAAACCGGAGTTCGGCCTCAGCTATTCGGAACTGGGCTTGCTGATGACGGTGTTCTTCGTGGTTTCGGGCGTGGGCCAGGCCATGGCCGGCTTCGTGGTTGATCGTTTCGGCGCGCGCGCCGTGCTGTTCAGCGGCATCGGGCTGCTGGGGTTGTCGGCGGTGCTGCTGTCGAGCGCGCACAGCTACGTGCAGCTGATGCTGGGCGCTTTCTTGGCCGGCTGCGGCAACAGCGTGTTCCATCCGGCCGATTACACCTTGCTGAACCAGCGCGTGTCCAAGGCGCGGCTGGCGCACGGCTTCTCGGTGCACGGCATCAGCGGCAATATCGGCTGGGCCCTGTCGCCGCTGTTCCTGACTTTTGTCGCCGGCCGTTCCGGCTGGCGCGTGGCCTTGCTCGCGGCTTCAACGGTAGCGCTGGCGGTGCTGGTGTTGTTGGTGCTGAACCGGCACGCGCTACGTCCGGACCCGATCGCCGTCACCCCGGCCCCCGGCAACAGCGGCAAGTCTGGCGGCGCACCCGACGGCGGCGCTTTCGGCTTCCTGCGCTTGAAGGTGGTGTGGCTGTGCTTTGCCTTCTTCCTGATTTCCGCCATCGCGCTGGCCGGCATCCAGACCTTTGCCGCCACCAGCCTGGTGAGCTTGTACGGCATGTCGCTGGCGACCGCCACCTCGGCCTACACCTGCTATATGTTCGCTTCGGCGCTGGGCATGGTGTACGGCGGCTTCCTCGGCGCCGGCAGCCGCAACCACGATCGCATCATCATGATCGCCTTTGGCGTGGCTGCGCTGCTGGCGCTGGTGGTGGCGGCGGCTGTGGTGCCGGCCTGGATGGCGGTGGTGCTGATGGGCCTGATCGGCCTGGTGACCGGCATCTCCGGCCCTTCGCGCGACCTGATGATCCGCAGCGCGGCGCCGGCCAATGCCACCGGCCGCGTGTTCGGCGTCGTGTATTCCGGGCTGGACAGCGGCCTGGCGCTGGGCGCCATCCTGTTCGGTGTGCTGATGGATGCGCAGCAGCCGGCCGGCGTGTTCATCGTGATCGGCATCTTCCAGGCACTGGTGATCCTGACGGCGCTGGGCGTCGGCAATAATCGCCGCGTAGCCGCCGTGCCTGAAACCGCATAGAATTAACACTAGTTTAACTATGCCAGAGGGACGAGGATGAGCTTTGCAACCACCGATTTATGCGACGACAACGCCAATCTGCTGGACGACGGCCGGCTGGCGGTGCTGCCGCCGGTCTTCCGCCACTACGGCCAGCGGGTGCGCTTTTCCGGCCGCGTGGTCACGTTGAAGGTGCATGAGGACAATGCCCTGGTGCGGTCCGTACTGGAAACGCCGGGCGACGGCAATGTGCTGGTGGTCGATGGCGGCGGCAGCCTGCGCCGTGCGCTGGTCGGCGGCCAGTTGGGCTTGCTGGCGCAGGACAATGGCTGGGCCGGCATCATCGTCGACGGCTGCATCCGCGATACCGATGAAATCAACGCCTGCGACATCGGCGTGCGCGCGCTGGCGGCGCATCCGCAGAAAAGCAGCAAGAAGGGCGCGGGCGAACGCAATCTGCGCGTGCACATCGCCGGCGTGCCGGTGAATCCTGGAGACTGGGTGTATGCCGATGCCGACGGCATCCTGATCGCGCAGCAAAAGCTGGCGTGATTTCATATTGCGGGATTTTGCTTTCGCATAGTGAAATTCGATGTGGAATCGCAACTTTAAAATTTTCCATTCTGAGAAATTTCTTTCCGCATCATGGAATATGCAAGTTAAGTACTTGATTTATATGTATTTAAAACTTGCTGTTTTATCTTATATAAGACTGGTGGCGCTGGCGGCACAGGCGCTATCATTTACACATAGCAGGGGCAGGCTACACTTGCTTGTGCTAGAAGCGGCAGCGACAAAATCGCTGCCGCTTTGCCGTTTACGGCTTCTGCTGATGCTGCTGCAGGTGACGGCGCAGGCGTTGTTGGAATTCATCGACGTCGTCCACCGTGCTCAGGTCGTCGTCGACTTCGACCATGTGGGTGGCGTGGCCGGGCGCAAACGACACGGTCGCCTCCACACCATCCTTGTTCTCCGTCAGGCTGTGTCCCTGAACGGCGCCCAGCACGTTGCCGTGCACATCCGTTACGATGGTCATCTTCATGACATGCCTCCGCCTTGCAAGTTGTGGAAGCAACCGCCGACGCCCTGGTTGTGGATATTGACGAAGTAGGTTGCGTTGCCGTTGTTGTCTTTGCGCTTGCGCTGCTGGTCGGCCATGTGGACGGCGCCCTGGTTGGGCGTCTTCACATCGGCCGATGCGAACTGGGTGCCGTGGTCGGACCCGTAGCTGTAATTCCAGAACGCCGTTTGACCGGGCGCCAGGAAGGTTAGCGGCCCTACGTTGTTGAAAGCCATAGTCTCCTCCATGAAAGAATGCCGCGCGCGCGGATGCGCACCCGGCAGTTCCATCTTAGCCAGCGTAGATGCACACACTTTGATCCAGATGAAGTACGGGCTTTTTTGGTCGCTTGCGCTTTCTGAGGGATAATGTCGGATTGAATCAATCAGGATCACCAGCTTATGTTCTCATACCGCCACGCCTTCCACGCGGGTAACCATGCCGACGTGCTCAAGCACTTCATCACCATTCAGTTGCTCCAGTACCTGAATCAGAAAGATGTGGCCTACAGCTACATCGACACGCACTCGGGCGCCGGCGTGTATGAACTCGATGGCGCTTTCGCCTCCAAGAACGCCGAGTACGACACCGGTATCGGCCCGCTGTGGAACCTGACCGACATGCCGGAAGAGGTCAAGGAATACGTCGACCTGATCCGCGGCATGAACCCGAGCGGCAAGATGCGCTACTACCCGGGCTCGCCGTTCATCGCCGACAAGGTGGCGCGCGAGCACGACCGCCTGCGCCTGTTCGAGCTGCACCCGGCCGACTCCAAGCTGCTGGCCGATAACTTCCGCAAGCTCGACGAGCACGCCGCGCAGCAAGGCATCCGTCCGACCGTGCGCGGCAAGCGCGTGCTGGTCACGCGTGGCGACGGCTTTGCCGCGCTCAAGGCGCTGCTGCCGCCGCCGTCGCGTCGCGCGCTGGTACTGATCGATCCGCCATACGAAGACAAGCAGGACTATAAAAAGACCAAGGACGTGCTGGCCGAAGCACTGGGCCGCTTCCCGACCGGCACCTACGCGGTCTGGTATCCGCTGCTGCAGCGCATGGAATCGCGCCAGTTCGCGGACAAGCTCAAGCAACTGCCGGCCGCCAACTGGCTCAACGTCGTGCTGACCATCAAGACGCCTATGCCGGACGGTATCGGCGGCCTGCACAGCAGCGGCATGTTCATCCTGAACCCGCCGTACACGCTGGAGCCGATGCTCAAGAAAGTCATGCCGTGGCTGGTGAAAGCGCTGGGGCAGGACGCCGGCGCCCGCTTCGTTCTTGAAAGCGGCACGCCAACGACGGCTGGGCGCAACAATAGTGAACGCCGTCCGCCTATACGGCAGAAAAATATTGTCAAGAGTACATAATCGGGTATAGGCTGGTGACAAGCATATCAATGGGAGCGCCCCATGATGTTAGCCTCGTCACTTGCACCATCCAAGTTAGCTGACAATTTCTTTCTGGCGCGTCAGCCCATCCTCAATCGGGGACAGCGGCTGGTGGCCTACGAACTCCTGTTCCGCGACGCCGGAACCAGCGACGCCGCCCACGTCACCGACGACGCCGAAGCCACCGCCACGGTCATCGCCCATGCCTCCGAGCTGGGCATGGGGCAGGTGGTGGGCGACCAGCTGGCCTTCTTCAACGTCGACGCGGTGGGGCTGATGAGCGACTTCATCCGCTTCCTGCCGCACGACAAAGTCATTCTCGAAATCCTCGAAACGGTCAAGGCGACGCCGGAAATCCTGGCGCGCATCGCCGAGCTCAAACAAGTCGGCTTCAAGTTCGCGCTGGACGATGTGATCGGCCAGTCGGAGGACGTGCAGAAATTCACGCCGCTGTGCGACGTCATCAAGGTCGACATCAAGGATATGCAGCCGGGCACCTTGCCGGCCTTGTCGCGCGTGCTGAAGAACCCCAAGCAAAAGCTGCTGGCCGAGAAAGTGGAAACGGTCGAAGAGTTCCAGCAGTGCATGGACCTGGGCTTCGAATATTTCCAGGGCTATTATTTTGCGCGGCCGGTGATCCTGAGCGGCAAGAAGATCTCGCCATCGCAGATGAGCGTGCTGAACCTGCTGACGCTGCTGGACCGCGACGCCAGCAACACAGAAATCGAGCACAGCGTCAAGCACGACGCGCTGATCACATTGAACCTGCTGCGGCTGGTGAACACGCCGGCGGTGGGCGCGCGTCAGCGCATCAACTCGGTGGGCCATGCCTTGATGGTGCTGGGGCGCCGGCAGCTGCGGCGCTGGCTGCAGATCCTGCTGTACGTGAAGAATGGCGGCACGCAGGAATTCACCTCGCCGTTGCTGCAACTGGCGACCACGCGCGGCAAGACCTTGGAGCTGATGGTCGAGCATCGCAAGCCGGGGCAGCGAGTCAGTGCGGACATCGGCTTCACGGTGGGCGTGATGTCGCTGATGGACACCTTGTTCTCGATCCACATGCGCGACGTGCTGGAAAGCGTGAACGTGCTGGACGAAGTGCGCGGCGCGCTGCTGCATCGCAGCGGCGACTACGGCAGCATGCTGAGCCTGATCGAGCACATCGAAAAAGGCCGCGACGGCCGGGTACTGGCGCAGATGCTGCACCAGCTGGAGCTCAAGCCGTCGCAACTCTACGCCATCCAACTCGCCGCCATCGAATGGGTTACCGACTACACCCGCAGCATCTAATCCGGGGTCAGGTCCTCCATTGCTACACGCTCTCTGCTGTAGCCGTGGCTACAGCAGAGAGCGTGTAGCAATGGAGGACCTGACCCCGGATGGGGTTTTATTGGGCGAGGAGGAGGAAGACGGTGGGCTTTTTGTGGAAGTCCGGCGCGGGCGCGGTTTTCCATTGGGCCGCCGTCATCGTGCGGATGGTTTCGGTTGGCAGGCTGAGGTCGGTCGCTACGCATGCCAGCGTGCCCGGCGCGCAGGAGGCGATCAGCGCTTCCAGCATGGCGGCGTTGCGGTACGGCGTTTCGATGAACAGCTGCGTCTGCTTTTCCTTGCGCGAACGCAGTTCCAGTTCCTTGATGCGCGCTGCGCGCTGCGCCGCGTCGGTCGGCAGGTAGCCGTTGAAGGCGAAGCTTTGGCCGTTCAGGCCGCTCGCCATGACCGCCAGCAGCAGCGACGACGGTCCCACCAGCGGCCGTACCGGGATCTTGTGCTGGTGCGCCAGGCGTACCAGGTCGGCGCCGGGATCGGCCACCGCCGGCACGCCCGCTTCCGACACCAGGCCGCCATCGCGGCCCGCCAGCAGCGGCGCCAGCAGGTCGGCCAGCGCGGCGGCCGGGGTGTTCACGTTCAGTTCCGCGATCTGGATTTCCTGCATCGGCTTGCACAGCGGGTGCTGTGCGCCGATCAGCTTCAGGAAGGCGCGCGCGGTCTTGGCGTTTTCCGCCACGAAGTAGTCGAGCTGCGAGGTGATCTGCTGCACCTGCTCGGGCAGGACGCTGGCGAGCGTTTCGGTGTCGCCCAGGGTGTTCGGTATTAAAAAGAGGGTGCCGGTCATATTAGTTTTTGAAGAAGGTGACGCCAATGGCGCGCAGCATGCCTGTCAGGGCGATTAATGGCAAGCCGGTGAGGGCGGTCGGGTCGCTGCTGTCGATGCGTTCCAGGATGGCGATGCCCAAGGCTTCGTTCTTGGCGCTGCCGGCGCAGTCGTAGGGCTGCTCGATGCGCAGGTAGGCGTCCAGCTCGGCGTCCGGCAAATCGCGGAACTTCACCACGGTCTGGATGTCTTCCACTTGGGCCGTGCCGTTGCGGCCATCCCACACGCACAGGGCGGTGTGGAAGATGACTTCGCGGCCGCGCATTGTCTGCAATTGCGCCAGCGCGTTGGCGTGGTTGCCGGGCTTGCCGATCTGTTCGCCGTCCAGCGTGGCGACCTGGTCCGAGCCGATGACGATGGCGCCGGGCATCTTCGCGGCCACGGCGGCGGCCTTTTCACGGGCCAGGCGCAGGGCGGTGGCGCTCGGCGTTTCGTCGGGCTGCGGGGTTTCGTCGATGTCGGGCACTGCCACCTCGAAAGGCAGTTGCAGGCGCGACAGTAATTCTTTGCGGTAGGCGGAGCTGGACGCGAGTACGAGTAAACTTGATGTCATGAGGGGATTGTTATATGCTCTGTCGCCGGTAATGTTGCGACAGGAAATACGCAAAAAATCGCTAAGGCTTTGACTTAATGTCGAAAACCCTGCTATTATCGCAGGTTTTCCGGGGAAATTTCTGTAATGAGTGCTTTTGTGATCGACACCTTTGAATTCTGTCGGATCAACGGGAAGCAGGACGGCGTGACGCCTGTCGCTGAAATGACCCGCCTGGCCAAGGAGTGCGCGGACGCCTCCGGCGAGATTGCCTGGAAAGTGGCAGGAAGCACCAGCAAGATGGGCTTCCCCCAGATGACGCTGTCGGTAGACGGCACCGTTCAGCTGGTTTGCCAACGCTGCCTGAAGCCTTACGCTCACCACCTCGCCTCGTCGACCGTGCTGATGCTGGGTAAGGACGATGAACAGGCAGATGAAATTGAAGAAATGATTGCCGACGAGTCGATCGATGTGATCGTCGGTAGCCGCAGCATGGAACTGATGTATCTGGTGGAAGACGAAGCGCTGCTGGCCCTGCCGCACACGCCGAAACACGATGTCTGCCCCGATGATTCCCTGCTGGACAAGGCAAAAAGCGAGAAGATCTCGCCATTCGACGCCCTGAAGGGCCTCAAATCCGAATAAGTAGTTTGTAACAGACGTGTCAATGCGCGGCGAGTAATCGAGTCTTGGCAAGTTAGCAGTGCAAAGTAGTAGGGCTCGATTCGCATGTTTTATGCCGGTCGATTGTGTTAGAATTTTAGAACTTATGTATTAGGAGTCATTAACATGGCAGTTCAGCAGAACAAAAAATCCCCATCGAAGCGCGGTATGCACCGTTCGCACGATTTCCTGGTTGCTCCACAACTGGGCATCGAGCCAACCACCGGTGAAACCCACCTGCGTCACCACATCAGCCCTAACGGCTTTTACCGTGGTCGCAAAGTCCTGAAAACCAAAAACGACGAGTAATCGACGCTTTTGCTGGACCAGAAACAGGCGGTGCTGACTTGTGTAGCATCGCTTTTTCTTTTTTCATCGGCTGCAATTTGGTTTTGCACACCGTCATGTTCCAACGCGGATTCCGGCTGTCGCGGTTCTGCCGCTTGCTAAAACAATGACAATCAAAATTTCTATCGACTGCATGGGTGGCGATCACGGCCCCTCAGTCACTATCCCCGCAGCTATTTCCTTCGTCAAACGCGAGCCTGATGCCGAGCTGATCCTTGTCGGTCTCGAAGACGTCATCCGCGCCGAATTGAAAAAGCACCACGCCGACGCCCACCCGCGCCTGAGTGTGGTTCATGCCTCCGAACAAGTCACCATGGACGATCCGCTCGAAGTGGCCCTGCGCCGCAAGAAGGATTCGTCGATGCGCGTCGCCATCGAGCAGGTCAAGGACGGCAAGGCGCAAGCCTCCGTCTCGGCCGGCAACACCGGCGCGCTGATGGCCGTGGCCCGCTACGTGCTCAAGACCATGAGCGGCGTCGACCGTCCGGCCATCTGCTCCATCATGCCGAACCAGAAGGGCGGTCCGACCTATATGCTGGACCTGGGCGCCAACGTCGACTGTGGGCCGCATCACCTGCACCAGTTCGCCATCATGGGTTCGGTGCTGGTCTCGGCCATGGAAAACATCGAGCGCCCGACCATCGGCCTGCTCAACGTCGGCACCGAGGACATCAAGGGCAACGACGTGGTCAAGGCCACCAGCAAGCTGCTGCAGGTCGACCACGAACGCGGCGCCCTGAATTTCTTCGGCAACGTCGAAGGCAACGACATCTTCAAGGGCACCACCGACCTGGTGGTGTGCGACGGCTTTACCGGCAACGTCACCCTGAAGGCGGTGGAGGGCGTGGCCCGCTTCTTCGCCGAGACCGTGAAGTCCGAATTCACCCGCAATCCGTTCACCATCCTGAGCGCGCTGATCGGCCGCGGCGCCTTGAACAACATCAAGAAACGCCTGTCGCCGTCGCGGTATAACGGCGCCAGCCTGCTGGGTTTGCGCGGCCTGGTGTTCAAGAGCCATGGCGGCGCCGATGCATATTCCTTTGAATGGGCGATCAAGCGGGCGTATGATGCTGCAAAAAATGACGTGTTGCCGCACATTTCGACGCTGATCACCGAGCTGATGCCGCGTAACACCGAAGCCCCGGAAGTACCCACCTCAACGAATTAGTGGACGGTAGAACGGCATGACTTTGTTTAGCAAAATTATGGGCACCGGCAGTTATCTGCCGGCAAAGCGCGTGACCAACCAGGAACTGGCTGATCAACTCGCTGCCAAAGGCATCGAGACCTCGGACGAGTGGATCACGACCCGCAGCGGCATCGCTGCGCGCCACTTTGCCGCGCCTGACGAAAAGTCGTCCGACCTGGCGGTCAAGGCCGCCAGGAATGCGCTGGAGATGGCCGGCCTGCAGCCCAACGATATCGACCTGATCATCGTTGCCAGCTCGACCCCGGATTTCTTCGGCAGCTTCCCCAGCACCGCCTGCATCGTGCAGCAAAAGCTGGGCATCACCAACCACGGCGCCGCCGTCGACGTGCAGGCTGTGTGCAGCGGCTTCGTCTACGCGCTGTCGACCGCCGACGCCTTCATCCGCGCCGGCGTGCACAAGAATGTGCTGGTGATCGGTTCCGAAGTATTTTCCCGCATCCTCGATTTCAGCGACCGCACCACCTGCGTGCTGTTCGGCGACGGCGCCGGCGCCGTGGTGCTGAGCGCTTCGCAAGAGTCTGGCATTCTGGCCACCGCCTTGCACGCGGACGGCAGCCACTCCGACATCCTGTGCATGCCCAACACCTTCAGCGGCGCCACCGCCGGCGAAGCCTACCTGTACATGGACGGCCCGGCGGTATTCAAGCTGGCCGTCTCGGTACTGGCGAAGGTGGCCGACGAGGCACTGGAAAAAGCCGGCATGCAGGCGGAGCAGATCGACTGGCTGATCCCGCACCAAGCCAACCTGCGCATCATGAGCAGCACCGCCAAGAAGCTGGGCTTGCCGATGGAAAAGATGGTGGTCACCGTCGACCAGCATGGCAATACCTCGGCCGCATCGATCCCGCTGGCGCTGGATGCCGCCGTGCGCGATGGCCGCGTGCAGCGTGGCCACAACATCATGCTCGAAGGCGTCGGTGGCGGCTTCACTTGGGGCGCTGTGCTCGCGCGTTTTTGACCCTGAATTAGAATTAGAGTTCTAACGGGCTCAGCGGTAGCAGAGCGGTCATGTTTGCATGATAGCTTTGCTGCCAATAATAAAAGAGATGGAACACGTCATGACTAAATTTGCTTTTGTATTCCCAGGCCAAGGTTCGCAGGCGATTGCGATGATGGACGGCTTTGCCGGTAACCCGGTGGTCGCCCAGACCATCGCCGAAGCATCCGATGCGCTGCAATTCGACCTCGGCAAGCTGATGGCCGAAGGCCCGAAAGAAGAGCTGGACCTGACCACCAACACCCAGCCGGTCATGCTGACCGCCGCCGTCGCCAGCTATCGCGCATGGATCGCCGCCGGCGGCCCGCTGCCGTCGGTCGTGGCCGGCCATAGCCTGGGCGAATACTCGGCCCTGGTGGCCGCCGGCGTGATCTCGTTCAAGGATGCCGTGCCGCTGGTGCGCTTCCGCGCGCAAGCCATGCAGGAAGCCGTGCCGGTCGGGCAGGGCACCATGGCCGTGGTGCTGGGCCTGTCGGATGACGACGTGCGCGCCGCCTGCGCCGAAGCCGCCGCCGCTGGTGGCGTGGTCGAAGCCGTCAACTTCAACGCCCCGGCGCAAGTGGTGATCGCCGGCGAAACCGCCGCTGTCGAGCGCGCCTGCGAAATCGCCAAGGCCAAGGGCGCCAAGCGCGCCTTGCGTCTGCCGGTGTCGGCGCCGTTCCACTCGTCGCTGCTGAAGCCGGCGTCGGACCGCCTGCGTGACTACCTGGAAAACATCAGCTTCTCGGCGCCGCAGATCCAGCTGATCAACAACGTCGACGTCGCCGTGCTGAACGATCCGGCCGCGATCAAGGATACGCTGGTGCGCCAGGCCGCCGCGCCGGTGCGCTGGGTGGAAACGGTGCAGAAGATCGGCGCCGAAGGCATCACCAAGCTGGTCGAATGCGGCCCGGGCAAAGTGCTGATGGGTCTGACCAAACGTATCGACGCCAATCTGGTGGGCGACGCGTTTTACGATCAGGCTACGCTGGAGCGCGTGTTGAGCGAACTCAAATAAGCGTTTGCGCATTCAGGCACACTCCGTATTTACTGTAGAAGGACTTACATGACTTTAGCAAATCAAGTCGCCCTGGTAACGGGCGCATCGCGCGGCATCGGCAAGGCCATTGCTCAAGAGTTGGCACGCCAGGGTGCGCGCGTGGTCGGCACCGCCACCACCGAAGCGGGCGCCGAAGCGATCTCGGCCTACCTGGCCGAGATCGGCGCCGAAGCCGGCAAGGGCATGGTGCTGAACGTCACCAACGCCGAAGCCTGCGCCGCCGTCATCGACGACATCACCAAGACTTACGGCGCGGTCGCCATCCTGGTCAACAATGCCGGCATCACCCAGGACAACCTGGCCATGCGCATGAAGGACGAGGAGTGGGACAGCGTCATCTCCACCAACCTGAGCTCGGTCGGCCGCCTGTCGCGCGCCGTCCTGCGCGGCATGATGAAGGCCAAGGCCGGCCGCATCATCAACATCACCTCGGTGGTGGCCTCGTCCGGCAATCCGGGCCAGATGAACTACGCCGCCGCCAAGGCCGGCGTGGAAGGCATGACGCGCGCGCTGGCACGCGAAATCGGCAGCCGCAACATCACCGTCAACAGCGTGGCGCCGGGCTTTATCGACACCGACATGACCAAGTCGCTGGGCGAAGAGCAGCACGCCGCCTTGCTGACGCAAATCCCCCTGGCGCGCCTCGGCAAGCCGGAGGATATCGCTGCGGCGGTCGCCTTCCTGGCGTCGCCGCAAGCCGCTTATATTACCGGCACCACCCTCCACGTGAATGGCGGTATGTATATGAACTGATGCGGAGCGGCGCACGAATAAAGCCGTTTCAAATCTTTTAGTAGTAATTTCGGTATATTTAGCAGCAGACACCGAAATTAGTTTTTCAGTGCGCAAACCTGATAAAATGCGCGCTTTCCGTAACAAACAAAATGGAGCCATAACATGTCGGATATCGAACAACGCGTTAAGAAAATCGTCGCTGAACAACTGGGCGTCGCCGAAGCAGACATCAAAACCGAATCGTCGTTCGTCGATGATCTGGGCGCTGACTCGCTGGACACCGTTGAGCTGGTGATGGCACTGGAAGACGAGTTCGAAATGGAAATCCCTGACGAACAAGCAGAAAAAATCACCACCGTGCAGCAAGCGATCGACTACGCTACCGCGCACGTCAAGGCGTAATATCTGCCCGATCGACTTTAGGAGAATCGCTTGAGAGGTTCTAAAAACCGTCGTGTTGTCATTACCGGCCTGGGCGCCGTCACTCCGATCGGCAATAACATTGCCGACTCGTGGGCAGCGGCCACCGAGGGCAAATCCGGTATTGCCACCATCACCAAGTTTGACGCATCTGCTTTCAGCACCCGTTTTGCCGGCGAGGTCAAAGGCTTCAACATCGAGGAGTACATCTCCGCGAAAGAAGCCCGCCACATGGATACCTTCATCCACTACGGCATGGCGGCCGGCATCCAGGCTGTGCAAGACTCCGGCGTGGTTGTCACCGAAGAAAACGCCGACCGCATCGGCGTGATCGTCGGTTCCGGCATCGGCGGCCTGCCGATGATCGAAGAGCAGAAGGAAGATTACGACAAGCGCGGTCCGCGCCGTATCTCGCCGTTCTTCGTGCCGGCCTCGATCATCAATATGATCTCGGGCAACCTGTCGATCAAGTACGGCATGCGTGGTCCTAACCTGTCGATCGTGACGGCTTGTACTACCGGCCTGCACTGCATCGGCGCCGCCGCTCGTCTGATCGAGTACGGCGATGCCGACGTGATGATCGCCGGTGGCGCCGAATCGACCGTGTCGCCGCTGGGCCTGGGCGGTTTCGCCTCGGCCAAGGCGCTGTCGTCCCGCAACGACGATCCAGCGACCGCATCCCGTCCGTGGGATACGGACCGCGACGGTTTCGTGCTGGGCGAAGGCGCCGGCGTGATGGTGCTCGAAGAGTACGAACACGCCAAGGCGCGCGGCGCCAAGATCTACGCGGAAGTGGTGGGCTTCGGCATGAGCGCCGATGCTTATCATATGACCTCGCCTCTGGAAGATGGCAGCGGTGGCAGCAAATCGGCGCAAGCCGCCTTGCGCAACGCCGGCATCAACCCGGATCAGGTGCAGTACGTGAATGCGCACGGCACCTCGACCCCGCAAGGCGACGTGGCTGAAGTGCAGGGCATCAAGCGCACCTTCGGCGACCACGCCAAGAAGCTGGTGGTCAATTCGACCAAGTCGATGACCGGCCACTTGCTGGGCGGCGCAGGTGGCCTGGAAGCGGTGTTTACGGTGTTGGCGATCCACCATCAGGTGTCGCCTCCGACCATCAACATCTTCAACCAGGACCCGAACTGCGACCTGGACTTCTGCGCCAATGTGGCCCGCGATATGAAGATCGAGTATGCAGTCAAGAACTCGTTCGGCTTTGGCGGCACCAACGGCAGCCTGGTCTTCGGTAAGGTCTAAAAAAGTTTGAACTAATTCTCGCCTCGTCCTGTCCAAACAGGGTGGGCGAGAATTCGGCGCCGGCTCCCACCGGCGCCTGAATTGCCCGGCCCCCGCGCCGGCGCTTCCACGTTGTATCCCCCGTTTTAATTCATGTGTTTTTTGGTGCTGCCGTCATGTCGATCGCGGTGTCCGTCATCGTCCGCCCCTCGCGCGGTCTGCGCCTTGCGCATGCCGGCTTGTGCTGTTGCGTGATGACGTCCGCCGCCGCGTGTCCCGGCGTCGCTGCGCCGTGCTTGTGCTTGTTGATGGGCGTGCTGGGTTGGCTGTTCGGGCGTCCGTCGGCAATTGCGCGAGAGCTTGATATATCCGGTGTCGGCCGTGTGCGGCTGACGGTATACCAGCAGAGCGGCAGTGCGTTATGCCGGCTGGATGGCGCGACCCTGTGGCCGTGCCTGCTGTTACTGCGTCTGCGCGATGCCTCGGGCGGCGTGCGGACGCTGGCGGTGCTGCCGGACAGCGTAACGCGGCACGAGTGGCGCGCTCTGGCGCTGGCATGCCGCGCCGCCGCGCGCGCCCAAATAAACACGTCGGCAGTGTGAACTTCTTGCAGCGAGCTAACTCTATAGCATATGCGGCATCGCATACGGCTGGATGAAGTGGCAGCGCTGCAGACCACCGAGGAATGCAGGAGTGACGACAGAACGCGAGTGCGACCAGTTGCTGGTCGAGCGGGTCCGCGATGGTGACAAACAGGCTTTTGATTTGCTGGTGGCGAAGTATCAGCGCCGGCTCATGCGCCTGCTGTCGCGCATCGTGCACGACCCGGCGGAAGCGGAGGACGTGGTGCAGGAAACCTTTATCAAGGCATACCGGGCGTTGCGACATTTTCGTGGCGATTCGGCTTTCTACACCTGGCTGTACCGCATCGGCATCAACACCGCCAAGAATTCCCTGGCGACGCAGGGGCGGCGCACGCCCACGTTCGCCGACGCCGACGCCGAGCAAGCGGAGGGCTTGAACGATGGTGAGTATTTGCGCGACATCAACACCCCGGAGTCCATGCTGGCCAGCAAGCAGATCGCCCAGACCGTCAACGCCGCCATGGACGCCTTGCCGGTGGACTTGCGCACCGCCATTGCCCTGCGCGAGATCGATGGGCTCAGCTATGAGGAAATTTCCGACATCATGGCCTGCCCGATCGGCACGGTGCGCAGCCGCATCTTCCGCGCGCGCGAGGTGATCGCCGACAAACTGCGGCCCTTGCTCGACATGCCGGTTGACAAGCGCTGGTAAGGCGGCAATGATGGAAGAGCTGTTGGCGTCCGGCAAAACAGCAGACTGGTTTTTATGGCGGGATACGCGATGGATACCCAAAAAAGACTGCACGAACACATCTCGGCGCTGGCCGACGGCGAGCTGCCGGACAGCGAGCGGGAGCTGGCACTGGCCGCGCTCGGCACGCCGGAAGGGCGCGCCGCCTGGCGTGCCTATCACCTGACCGGGGACGTGCTGCGCAGCACGCCGGGCGGCGAACTGAGCGACGGCTTCGGCGTGCGCCTGGCCACCGCGCTGGCGGCCGAACCGGACTATGCGCCATCGTTGCCGGGGCTTGAAGTTCCGTCGCCCGCCATTACCTTGCCCTGAGCACATACCTTTATAATCTTTTCGCGCATCCGGTATGGCGATTTTCGCTTACCATGTGCTAGCCTCACGTCGCGCGCCTACCGCGTCGACGGGGCGAGCGCCTGCATCCCGAACTTTATAGAGACCGATAATTTCCATGAAAAATAACTTCTCTGCTGGTAGTAAAACGCTGTCCGCGCTGGTACTTGGCGCAAGCTTATGGATGACCCTGGGGATGTCGCCGGCAACGGCGGCCGTGCCCGTCACCGGCGCCGTGATCGGCCTGCCGGACTTCGCCGATCTGGTCGACCGCGTCGGCCCGGCCGTGGTGAATATCCGCACCACCGAGCGCCCCAAGCAGACGCCGCGCGCCAACGGCCTGCCGGGTGACGACGAGATGCAGGAACTGCTGCGCCGCTTCTTCGGTGGCAATGTCCCGGCGCCGCAAGGCCGCACGCCGCGCCGCCAGGCGCCGTCCGACGAACCGGTGCAGCGCGGCGTCGGTTCCGGCTTCATCCTGTCGGCCGATGGCTATGTGCTGACCAATGCCCATGTGGTCGACGGCGCCGACGAAGTGTTCGTCACCCTGACCGACAAGCGCGAATTCAAGGCCAAGGTGCTGGGCGCCGACGCCCGCACCGACGTGGCCGTGCTGAAAATCGACGGCGCGCAACTGCCGTTCCTGCTGATGGGCGATTCGGACAAGATCCGCGCCGGCGAATGGGTGATTGCCATCGGCTCGCCGTTCAACCTGGAAAACACCGTCACCGCCGGCATCATCTCGGCCAAGGCGCGCGACACCGGCGAATACCTGCCGCTGATCCAGAGCGACGTCGCGGTCAATCCCGGCAATTCGGGCGGCCCGCTGATCAATATGCGCGGCGAGGTCATCGGCATCAATTCGCAGATCGCCACGTTGTCGGGCGGCTCGAACGGCATTTCGTTCGCCGTGCCGATCAATGAAGCGATCCGCGTGTCGGACCAGTTGAAGAAGAGCGGCAAGGTCACCCGTGGCCGCATCGGCGTGCAGATCGGCGAAGTCAACAAGGAAGTGGCGGAATCGCTGGGCCTGAAGAATGCGCAGGGCGCCGAAGTGTCGCTGGTGGAGCCGGGCGGTCCCGCCGAGAAGGCCGGCGTCAAGGCGGGCGACATCATCCTCAAGTTCAACGGCAAGCCGGTGAACCGTTCCAGCGACCTGCCGCGCTTGGTGGGCGAGACCGCGCTGGAAAGCAAGGCCACCGTCACCGTCTGGCGCAAGGGCGCCGAGCTGACCTTGCCGGTCACCGTGGCCGAACTCGATGCCGAGAAGCCGGCCAAGGGCGGCAAAGGCAAGGGCAAGGCCGAGCCGGAACCGGCCAAGGCCAATGTGCTGGGCCTGAAGGTCAGCGACCTGAGCGCCGACCAGAAGAAAGAGCTGGGCATCGCCGGCGGCGTGGTGGTCGATGATGTGGAAGGCGTGGCGGCCAGCGCCCAGCTGGAAGAGGGCGATGTGCTGCTGCAGCTGAATAACACCGAGATCAAGGACGTCAAGCAGTTCAACGCGGCGGTGGCCAAGCTCGATCCGAAGAAGCCGGCCGTGCTGCTGGTGCTGCGCGACGGCGCCTCGCGCCACATCCTGCTGCGCCCAACCGCGAAGTAAAGCGTCGTCTTCGCGCAAGCGGGGACCCATGCCGAGTATGCTCAGCATGGGTTCCTGCGTGCGCAGGAACGACGGAGCGCGCATGCACTTCACTCTCTATTCCCGCGACTATTGTCATTTGTGTCACGATATGCTGGAAGCCCTGCTGCGCCTGCAAACGCCGCAGCAGCCCTTCACCGTGGACGTGATCGACATCGACCAGGCCGGCGACCCCGACCTGCTGGCGCGCTACGATGAACTGGTGCCGGTGCTGTTCGCCGACCTGTCCAAGCCGGAGCTGTGCCACTACTTCCTCGACGAAGCCCAAGTACTTGCACTTCTCGTGCCATAAATCGGGCTTTCCGCTCTGAAATCCGGTAAAATGCCCGGGCATAGCATATTTCCACAAGGCGCTCGCCAGGGCATCGCCCAGCTCGGAGCGCTTTTTTGTATTGTGCGCCCGTCGTTTCAAAACCGTTTTTGAATATTTGTTAATGAACAACATACGTAACTTCTCCATCATCGCCCACATCGACCACGGTAAATCGACCCTGGCCGACCGCATCATCCAGCTGTGCGGCGGCTTGTCCGACCGCGAGATGGAGGCGCAAGTGCTCGATTCGATGGATCTGGAGCGCGAACGCGGCATTACGATCAAAGCGCAAACCGCCGCCCTGCAATACAAGGCCCGCGATGGCGTGGTCTACAACCTGAACCTGATCGACACCCCCGGCCACGTCGACTTCTCGTATGAAGTGTCGCGCTCGCTGTCGGCCTGCGAAGGCGCGCTGCTGGTGGTCGACGCCTCGCAAGGCGTGGAAGCCCAGACCGTGGCCAACTGCTACACCGCGCTCGACCTGGGCGTGGAAGTGGTGCCGGTCCTGAACAAGATCGACTTGCCGAACGCCGATCCACCGAACGCCATCGCCGAAATCGAAGACGTGATCGGCATCGAAGCCGGCGACGCCGTCCACTGCTCGGCCAAGACCGGCCTCGGCGTGGAAGACGTGCTGGAATCGATCATCGCCAAGGTGCCGCCACCGAAGGGTGATCCGAACGCGCCGCTGCAGGCGCTGATCGTCGACTCCTGGTACGACGCCTACGTTGGCGTGGTGATGCTGGTGCGCGTGGTCAACGGCACCCTGAAACCGAAAGAAAAAATCAAACTGATGGCGACCGACTCGGTACAGCTGACGGAAGACGTGGGCGTGTTCTCGCCGCGTTCGTTCTCGCTGCCGCAACTGTCGGCCGGCCAGGTGGGCTTCGTCATCGCCGGCATCAAGGAATTGAAGGCCGCCAAAGTGGGCGACACCATCACCCACGCGCTGAATGGCGCCGCCGAGCCGCTGCCGGGCTTCAAGGAAGTCCAGCCGCAGGTGTTCGCCGGCCTGTTCCCGGTCGAAGCCAACCAGTACGATTCTCTGCGCGACGCGCTGGAAAAGCTGAAGCTGAACGATGCCGCCCTGATGTACGAGCCGGAAGTGTCGCAGGCGCTGGGCTTCGGCTTCCGCTGCGGCTTCCTGGGCCTGCTGCACATGGAAATCGTGCAGGAGCGCCTGGAGCGCGAATTCGACCAGGACCTGATCACCACCGCGCCGACCGTGGTGTATGAAGTCGAGATGCGCGACGGTTCCGTCATCAAGGTGGACAACCCGTCGCGCATGCCGGAAACCACCAAGTACAACGAAATCCGCGAACCGATCGTGACGGTGAACCTGTACATGCCGCAAGAGTATGTCGGTTCGGTGATCACCCTGTGTATCAGCAAGCGCGGCGTGCAGATGGACATGAGCTACCACGGCCGCCAGGTCAAGCTGATCTATGAGATGCCGATGGGCGAGATCGTGCTGGACTTCTTCGACAAGCTGAAATCCACGTCGCGCGGCTACGCCTCGATGGACTACGAGTTCAAGGAATACCGCACCTCGGACGTGGTCAAGGTCGACATGCTGATCAACGGCGACAAGGTCGATGCGCTGGCGATCATCGTCCACCGCTCCAACTCGGCCTATCGCGGCCGCCAGGTGGCCGCCAAGATGCGCGAACTGATTCCGCGCCAGATGTTCGACGTGGCCATCCAGGCCGCCATCGGCGTCAACGTGATTTCGCGTGAAAACGTGAAGGCGCTGCGCAAGAACGTGCTGGCCAAGTGCTACGGCGGTGACGTCAGCCGTAAGAAGAAACTGCTGGAGAAACAAAAAGCCGGTAAAAAACGCATGAAGCAAGTGGGCTCGGTCGAGATTCCACAAGAAGCGTTCCTGGCCATCTTACAAGTGGACGATAAATGAACCTGCAAGTCATCTTAGGTAACTTTGCATTAATCCTGTTCGTGCTGATGGTGATCACGGGCGTGATCTGGTTTTTCGACGTGTTCTACCTGGCCAAGCAGCGCCGTGCCGCCGCCGACCGCGCGCTGGCCGATTACGACGCCCGCAACGCCAAGCTGAGCGCAGACGGCATCAAGGTCGACAACAGCGGCAACCGTGCCCAGCTGGAAGCAGGCATCCTGCGCCAGCCGACCTGGATCGAATACTCGGGCAGCTTCTTCCCGGTGATCGCGCTGGTGTTTTTCCTGCGCTCGTTCCTGTATGAGCCGTTCAAGATTCCATC
Organism: Duganella paludis; assembly: GCF_054461335.1. Lineage (NCBI taxonomy): Bacteria > Pseudomonadati > Pseudomonadota > Betaproteobacteria > Burkholderiales > Oxalobacteraceae > Duganella > Duganella paludis. The sequence continues at coordinate 636,447 of NZ_CM136922.1, read as the reverse complement.
GTCGTCGATGGTGCCGACCCTGCTGGTGGGCGACCTGATCCTGGTGAACAAGTTCACCTACGGCATCCGTCTGCCGGTCATCAACAAGAAGATCGTGCAGATCAACGACCCGCAGCGCGGCGATGTGATGGTGTTCAAATATCCGATGGATATGAGCCAGGATTACATCAAACGCGTGGTTGGCGTGCCGGGTGATAAAATCACGTATGAAAACAAGCGCTTAACCGTCAACGGCGTGGAAGTGAAGTATGTCCAGCTGGACGACTACCTCGGCGACGAGCGCATGGTGTACAACAAGCAGTTCGAGGAAAACCTGAGTGGCGTGAGCCACCGGATCTTGAACGACGAAGGCAAGCCGACCTACAGCCGCGAGAGCGTGTTCCCGTTCCCGCAGAGCGAGAACTGCAGCTATCGCTATGAAGGGTTCACCTGCGTGGTTCCAGCGGGCAACTACTTCATGATGGGTGACAACCGCGACAACAGCTTGGACAGCCGCTATTGGGGCTTTGTTCCGGATAAGAACATTGTTGGAAAAGCATTTTTCGTTTGGATGAATCTGGGTAATCTGCGCCGTATCGGCAGCATCCGTTAATTCTGTACGCAGGCGCGAAAGGGTCTAAGATGCAAAAACGGCAGCAGGGTATTTCGCTGGTGGGACTGATCGTGGTGCTGGGCCTGCTGGGCATGGTGCTGGTGCTGGCGCTGAAAATCGTGCCGACCTACACCGAATACCGGGCGATCCAGAACGCCATCGTCACGGCCAAGTCGGCCGGGTCGGTGGTGGAGATCCAGAAATCCTTCGACGCCAGCGCCGTGGCCGGTTACATCAGCTCGATCAACGGCCGCGACCTGATCATCGAAAAAGTTAATGGCGAAACGGAAATCAGTTTCGCCTACGAAAAGAAAATCCCGCTGGTCGGGCCGGCCAGCCTGCTGCTGGAATACGAAGGCACCACCGCCAAAGGCGCTGCCAAACCCGCGAAAACCGAATAAAGAATCCGACAGATAATGAATCTCCAGTTATTGCAAACTCGTTTAGGCTACACGTTCCAGGATGCTGGTCTTTTACAGCAGGCCCTGACGCACCGTAGCCATAGCAGTGTGCATAACGAACGGCTGGAGTTCCTGGGCGATTCGATTCTGAACTGCGTGGTGGCGTCCATCCTGTACGACCGCTATCTGCTGATCGACGAGGGCGACCTGTCGCGCCTGCGCGCCAACCTGGTCAAGCAGCAGTCGCTGTTTGAAATCGCGCAGAAGCTGGAACTGTCGCAGTTCCTGCGCCTGGGCGAGGGCGAGCTGAAATCGGGCGGCTTCCGCCGTCCGTCGATTCTGGCCGATACGCTGGAAGCGCTGCTGGGCGCCATCTACCTCGACGGCGGCTTCAACGAAGCGCGCGACGTGATCCGTTCCTTCTACATCCCGATCCTGGACACGGTCGATCCGCAAACCTTGGGCAAGGATGCCAAGACCCTGCTGCAGGAATTCCTGCAAGCGAAGAAAATCTCCCTGCCGCTGTACAACGTGATCGCCACCCACGGCGCCGCGCACAGCCAGGAATTTGAAATTGAATGCCTGGTGCCCAAGCTGGGCATCCAGGTGTTCGGCCGCGGCGGCAGCCGCCGCGCCGGCGAACAGGCAGCCGCCAAGCTGGCCCTGGCCGCCGCCGAACAGGCCGTGCAGAAAGCGCCGGCAGCCACCCGCAAGTCCAAGCCGCGTGCCGCCCAGCTCAAGCTGGCGGGCATCGCCACCGTGCAGGACCAGCCGACGCCGTCGGCCAAGGCAGCAAATAAATAACACGAGAACACCATGACGACCGAAACGACCTCCGCCAGCAACTTCCGTTGCGGCTACATCGCTATTGTGGGCCGCCCGAACGTCGGCAAGTCCACGCTGATGAACACCCTGATTGGCGCCAAGGTCAGCATCACCTCGCGCAAGGCGCAGACCACGCGCCACCGCATCACCGGCATCCAGACCTATGACGACGCGCAGTTCATCTACGTCGACACGCCGGGCTTCCAGACCCGTCACGCCAACGCGCTGAACAAGACGCTGAACAAGACCGTCACCAACACACTGATCTCGTCGGACCTGATCCTGTTCGTGATCGAGGCGGGCACCTTCGGCCCGGCCGACCAGCAAGTGCTGGACCTGCTGCCGACCGAAGTGCCGGTGATTTTGGTGATCAACAAGTCGGACCGCGTCAAGGACAAGGTCGCGCTGATGCCGTTCGCGCAGCAGGTCGCGGCCAAGTTCAACTTCGCCGCCATCGTGCCGGTGTCGGCCAAGCTGCGCTTCCAGCTCGACGGACTGGAAAAAGAACTGAAAAAACTGCTGCCTGAGAACGAAGCCATCTTCGGACCGGACGACATCACCGACCGCAGCGAGAAGTTCATGGCGTCGGAAATCGTGCGCGAGAAGCTGTTCCGCTTCGTCGGCGACGAACTGCCTTACACCAGCACCGTGCTGATCGAGAAGTTCGAGCAGGAGGGCGACCTGCGCCGCGTGTTCGCCGCCATCCTGGTCGAGCGCGATACGCACAAGTCCATGATCATCGGGAACAAGGGCGCGCGCCTGAAGGAAGTGTCGACGCAAGCGCGCCTCGATATGGAAAAACTGTTCGGCGGTCCGGTGTACCTGGAAATCTGGGTCAAGGTCAAATCCGGCTGGGCCGACAACGAAGCGGGCCTGCGCGCTTACGGTTACGAGTAATCCATCACCAGCATGACCACCACGCTCGATGCCGACACCCTAGCTGCGCCGCCGGCGCCGGTGGAGGCGAGCGTGCCTGCGATGGCCGCAGCGGCCGCTGTACCTGCCGCAGCCGCTGCGCCTGCCGCAGCCGCTGCGCCTGCCGCATCCGCCGCACCCAAGCGCCCGCGCGCGCCCAGCCGTGAGCGCACCGTCGGCACCAAGGTCGCCGGCCAGCCGGCCTTCGTGCTGCACAGCTATCCCTACAAAGAAACCAGCCTGATCATCGACCTGTTCACGCGTGACTTCGGCCGCGTGGCCTTGATCGCCAAGGGCGCCAAGCGGCCGCACTCGCAGCTGCGCGGCGTGCTGCAGACCTTCCAGCCGCTGTCCTCAAGCTGGGTCGGCAAATCCGAACTGCGCACCTTGACCGACGCCGAATGGGTGGGCGGCATGCTGCCGTTGGAGAAAACCGCGCTGCTGTGCGGCTTCTACCTCAACGAACTGCTGGTCAAGCTGCTGGCGCGCGACGACGCGCACCCGGCGCTGTTCGACCACTACGTCGCCACGCTCAACCAGCTGGCGCACAATGAACCTGCTTCCATCGTCTTGAGAAAGTTCGAACGGGCCTTACTTAAAGAGACGGGCGTGGCCGCCGACTTGACGCGTTGCGTCGAAACGCGCGGCGTGGTGCAGGCCGGCATCACCTACGTGGTAGATCCCGAGCGCGGCCCGCGTCCCGAGCGCGCCTCCGACCCTTGGCCGCGCGTGGCCGGCAAGACGCTGCTCGACATGGAATGCGAAAATTACGAAGACGTGGCGACGCAAGTCCAGAGCAAGCAGCTGATGCGCTTCCTGGTCGCACACCACCTGAACGGCGCGCCACTGAACACCCGCCAGATACTGATAGACCTGTCCCAGTTATAAATAACGAGATAACACAATGAGCTTCCTGCAACCTAGCGGCACCATCATCGACCTCGGCGTGAACATCGACCACGTCGCCACCCTGCGCAACGCGCGCGGCACCCGCTACCCGGACCCGATCCGCGCCGCACTGCTGGCCGAGCAGACCGGTGCCGACTGCATCACGCTGCACCTGCGCGAAGACCGCCGCCACATCAAGGACGCCGACGTCGTCGCGCTGGCGCCGCAGCTGCTGACCCGCATGAACCTGGAAGCCGCTGTCACGCAGGAGATGATCGACTTCGCCTGCCGGATCAAACCGGCCGACGTTTGCCTGGTGCCGGAAAAGCGCACCGAAGTCACCACCGAAGGCGGCCTCGATGTCGCCGGCAACTACAACGCCGTCGAGCGCGCTGTGAAGCAGCTGCAGGCCGAAGGCATCCGCGTCAGCCTGTTCATCGATGCCGACGAAGCGCAGATGGACGCCACCGCCGCCGTTGGCGCACCGGTGATCGAACTGCACACCGGCCGCTATGCGGACACCGAAGGTGCCGAGCAGGCGGCCGAATTGGAGCGCATCCATCGCGGCGTGCTGTATGGCGTAGGCAAGGGCTTAAAGGTCAACGCCGGCCACGGCCTGCACTACACCAACGTACAGGCGATTGCCGCCATTCCTGAAATCGCGGAACTGAACATCGGCCACGCCATCGTCGCGCACTCGGTGTTCGTCGGCTGGGAAAACGCCGTGCGCGAAATGAAGGCCATCATGGTCTCGACCCGCCTGGGCGCGCGAAAATGATTTACGGGATCGGCACCGACATCTGCAAAATCCCGCGCATCGAAGCAGCGCTGGCAAAGCATGGCGACCGCTTCGCCAAAAAGATTCTCGGGCCGCAGGAATTCGACAAGTATTTGGCGCGCAAGGCCAAGCACCCGGTGCGCGGCATCCGCTTTGTGGCGACGCGCTTCGCCGCCAAGGAAGCCTTCGCCAAGGCCATCGGCCTGGGCATCCGCATGCCGATGACGTGGCCGGCCGCGCAGATGCTCAATCACCCGAGCGGCAAGCCGATGATCGTATGCAGCGGCGTGCTGAAAGAATTCATGGAAAAGAACAAGCTGTCGGCACAGGTGACCGTCAGCGACGAAGAGGACTACGCGGTCGCCTTCGTCATCGTGGAGCAGGAAAAGTGACAGAAGAAGTAAGCGATCCGCGCGAACAAGTATTAGCCACCGTCGCCAAGCTGCCCAACCTGCCGGGCGTGTACCGCTATTTCGACGCCGAGGACAAAGTGCTCTACGTCGGCAAGGCGCGCGACCTGAAAAAGCGGGTGTCGAGCTACTTCCAGAAAAACCTGGCCAGCCCGCGCATCGCCATGATGGTCGAGCGCATCGCGCGCCTGGAAACCACAGTCACCCACAGCGAAGCCGAAGCCCTGATCCTTGAGAATAACCTGATCAAGGCCCTCAGCCCGCGCTTCAACATCCTGTTCCGCGACGATAAATCCTATCCCTACCTGAAGATCACCGGCGGCGATGCGCCGCGCATGGTTTACTATCGCGGCGCGGTGGACAAGAAGAACCAGTACTTCGGTCCCTTCCCCAGCTCGTGGGCGGTCAAGGAATCGATGCAGATTTTGCAGAAGGTGTTCCAGATCCGCACCTGCGAGGATAGCGTGTATTCCAACCGCACGCGCCCCTGCCTGCTGAACCAGATCGGCCGCTGCAGCGGCCCGTGCGTGGACTTGATCAGCAAAGAGGACTACCAGCTCGACGTGGAAAACGCCGCGCGCTTCCTGCGCGGCCGCCAGTCCGAAGTGCTGGCCGATCTGGAAAAGAAAATGCATGCCTACGCCGGCGAACTCAAATTCGAGCAGGCGGCGGCGGTGCGCAACCAGATCCAGTCGCTGTCGCGCGTGCTGCACCAGCAAAGCATGGAAACCACCGGCGACGCCGACGTCGACATCATCGCCGTGCTGGTGCAGGGTGGACGCGCCTGCGTCAACCTGGCCATGGTGCGCGGCGGCCGCCACCTGGGCGACCGCGCCTACTTCCCGACCCACGTCAGCGACGCCGAAGCCATCGCCGAGGAATCGATCGAGGTCGAAGTGCTGGCGGCCTTCCTGGCGCAGCACTACGCCGACAAATTCATTCCCGGCACGCTGATCCTCAACATCGAGTTCAATCATCCGGCGCTGATCCAGGCCTTGCAGGAGCAGTGCGGCCACCGCATCAACCTGATCTTCCAGCCGCAGGATCAGCGCCGCAAATGGCTGGAGCTGGCGCAGAAGGGCGCCGAGATCTCGCTGGCGCGGCTGCTGTCGGAGCAGGGCTCGCAGCAATCGCGCACGCGCGCACTGGTCGAGGCTTTGCAGCTGGAGCCGGAGGACATCGACGCGCTGCGCGTGGAGTGCTTCGACATCTCGCACACGCAGGGCGAGGCCACGCAGGCGTCGTGCGTGGTGTTCCATCACCACCAGATGCAGAACGGCGAATACCGCCGCTACAACATCAACGACATCACGCCGGGCGACGATTACGCCGCCATGCGCCAGGTGCTGTTCCGCCGCTACGAGAAGGTCGCCAATGGCGACGGCGTGATGCCGGACGTGGTGCTGATCGACGGCGGCAAGGGCCAGATCGAAATGGCACGCCAGGTGTTCGCCGAACTGGGGCTGGACATCAGCCTGATCGTCGGCGTGGCGAAAGGGGAAGGGCGGCGCGTCGGCCTGGAGACCCTGATGTTCGTCGATGGCCGGCCGGCGCAGGAGCTGGGCAAGGAATCGGCGGCGCTGATGCTGGTGGCGCAGATCCGCGACGAGGCGCACCGCTTCGCCATCACCGGCATGCGCGCCAAGCGCGCCAAGACGCGCCAGACCTCGCGCCTGGAGGAGATCGAAGGCATCGGCGCCAAGCGGCGACAGCGCCTGCTGGCCCGCTTCGGCGGCCTGCGCGGGGTGGTCAACGCCAGCGTCGAAGACCTGAAGACGGTGGAGGGCATCTCCAGCGCCCTGGCCGAGGAAATCTACAAGCAGCTGCATTGAGGGCGTCCCCTACAACGGTGCTGGTTTAAAGCGCAAGGGCAAGGTAGACTAGCGGCGCATTACACATTTTCCTGGCCGCACTTTATCTTGAGCTTATGCCTTTCAATATTCCGATTCTGTTAACCTGGTTGCGCGTTGCGCTGATTCCGCTGGTGGTGGGCGTCTACTACCTACCGACCACCATGCTGCCGGTGTCGGATCAGAATCTGGCGGCCACGCTGGTGTTCATCGTCGCCGCCGTCACCGACTGGTTCGACGGCTTCCTGGCGCGGCGCTGGAACCAGACCTCGGCCTTCGGCGCCTTCCTCGATCCGGTGGCGGACAAGCTGATGGTGGCCGGCGCCTTGCTGGTGCTGGTGCAGCTCGATCGCGCCAATGCGGTCATGTCCTTCATCATTATCGGCCGCGAGATCGCCATCTCGGCGCTGCGCGAGTGGATGGCGCAGATCGGCGCCTCGAAATCGGTGGCGGTCAGCTCGCTGGGCAAGATCAAGACCACGGCGCAAATGACGGCGATTCCGCTGCTGCTGTTCCATGATGTGCTGTTCGGCGCGGTCGACACCCAGTTCTGGGGCGCGCGCCTGCTGGAAGTGGCGGCGGTGTTGACGGTGTGGTCGATGTTCTACTACCTGCGCCTGGCGTGGCCGCTGATCAAGGAAAAAGCGGGTCAACTGTAACCGTATAAACAATATTTTCATTCGGCATTGACAGCCGCCACAGATGCTCTATAATGCTGGCCTGTTGTTGATGACGACGAAGCAAAGCGGGAGTAGCTCAGTTGGTAGAGCGCAACCTTGCCAAGGTTGAGGTCGAGAGTTCGAGACTCTTCTCCCGCTCCAAACAAAGTTGTCGATAACAAGTAGTACTAGCAAAAAGAGCAGCTTGCTGCTAAGATGCTGGACTCCAAATGCGGGAGTAGCTCAGTTGGTAGAGCGCAACCTTGCCAAGGTTGAGGTCGAGAGTTCGAGACTCTTCTCCCGCTCCAGTTTCCCCGGAAGCTGGCTGGCGTAGTAAAAAATGTAACTCCAATGCGGGAGTAGCTCAGTTGGTAGAGCGCAACCTTGCCAAGGTTGAGGTCGAGAGTTCGAGACTCTTCTCCCGCTCCAGAATTCCGGATCGCAGCGCGTAACCCCGCTGTGGTCTTGCAGTAAAAAGTTTCCTCTGGCGAGGTAGCAAAGCGGTTATGCAGCGGCCTGCAAAGCCGTCTAGGTCGGTTCGACTCCGATCCTCGCCTCCAAAGCTCCTAAGCGGGAGTAGCTCAGTTGGTAGAGCGCAACCTTGCCAAGGTTGAGGTCGAGAGTTCGAGACTCTTCTCCCGCTCCAAAATGTAGAAGGGCAGCCCGGTGGGCTGCCCTTTTTGCCTTCATATTGCCGTTTTCCTGATAGATTCGCCGAAATGCTGCGTGTATTCTTGCGCTGCGGCTTCGTGCCGAAAATAACAGGAGACAACATGCAGCAGTACGGAATTTCATCCGCGCGGCCCATTGCGGCGGCCGCCTTGGCTGGATGGGTGATGGTGTGCCAGGCAGCAGCGAACCCGACTGCGGTTTCCCAATCCGGCAACGAGTGGCCCTGGTATCACGGCAATGCCCACGGTACCCATTACTCGACGCTGGACCAGATCAACACCGGCAACGTCAAGGACCTGAAGGTCGCCTGGACCTTCGATTCGGGCGACGCTTTCGGCGACGGCGGCAATCAGTCGGATATGCAGGGCAATCCGCTCGTCGTCGGCGACCGCTTTTATTTCGTGTCGCCGAAAGGCCGCCTGTTCTGCCTGAATGCGGCGACCGGCGAGCAGCGCTGGGTGTTTGATCCGGCGTTCGGCGAAGACATCCGCACCAAGCAGCGCCTGCGGGGCGTTTCGTACTGGCGAAATGGAGGTGAAGAACGCATTTTCGTCACGTTTCGCGGCCACCTGATGGCGGTCGATGCGCGGACCGGCAAGCTGGCCGCAGGATTCGGCAAGCACGGCAAGATCGACATGCGCGAGGGGTTGGGGCGCGATCCGGACAGCGTCAGCGTAGGCAATGTGTCGCCCGGTGTCGTCTACAAGAACCTGATCGTCATGGGTTCCACCGGCAACACGCCGGGCCACATCCGGGCTTACGACGTGCGCACCGGGGCGCAGAAATGGATCTTCCATACGATCCCGCATCCGGGCGAGAAGGGTTACGACACCTGGCCCAAGGACGCCTGGAAAACGGCGATGGGCGCGAACGCCTGGTCGGGCCTGACGCTCGACCCCGAGCGCGGCATCGTGTTCGCGCCCCTGGGTTCGGCCGGCATGGGGAACAAGGACTTCTACGGGGGCGACCGGATCGGGGACAACCTCTTCGGCACCTCACTCGTCGCGCTGGACGCGAACACTGGAAAACGGCGCTGGCACTTCCAGCTGGTCAGGCACGACCTCTGGGACCGCGACCCGCCGACTCCGCCGACCCTGATCACCGTCAACCGGAACGGCAAACGCATCCCGGCGCTGGTGCAGCCGACCAAGGCGGGTGTCATCTACATCCTGGACCGCTTGACGGGCCAGCCCATGTATCCGCTGACCGAGTTGCGGCCGCCCGCATCCGACATTCCCGGTGAAGTGAGCGCGCCCACCCAGGCGTTGCCCACGCTGCCCAAGCCCTTCGCGCGCCAGCAGTTGACGGCCGACATGCTCACCAAGCGGACGGCCAAGGCGCACCACGACGCGCTGGCGGCGTTCTCGGGTCTGCACTCTCGCGGGCCGTTCGATCCGCCATCGCAGCAGGGGACGGTCCTGTTCCCGGGCATGGACGGCGGCGCGGAGTGGGGCGGGGCGGCGTATGACCCGACGACGGGTATCATCTACGTCAACGCCAACGAGATGGCGTGGGTCCTGAAGGTCAAGCAACATCCGCCGGTCGTGGCCGGGAAAAGTGGACAGGCCCTGTACCTGAACACCTGCGCCGCGTGCCACGGCAACGAGGGTAAGGGCAGTCCGCCGGAATTCCCGGCGCTGGCCGGCGTCCATGATCGCCTGACGCCCGCGCAATTGCGGCGCCAGATCGCGCAAGGGGGCGGACGCATGCCCGGATTCGGCGGCACGCTGTCGGACGCCGACGTCGACGCCATCATCGGCTACCTGCGCGGCGATCCCGCCCAGATGGCGCCCAAGGGTGCACCGGCCTATCCGTCCACGGAGGGCGACTCCTGGGTCTTCGACGGCTACACGAAATTCCTGGATGCCGAAGGCTATCCCGCCATCACGCCGCCCTGGGGAACGCTCAGCGCCATCAACGTCAACACCGGCGAGTATGTGTGGACCCAGCCGTTCGGTGAATACCCCGAACTGGCGGCGCAGGGCATGACCGACACCGGCAGCGAAAATTATGGCGGCGCCGTCGTCACCCGGGGCGGTCTTCTGCTGATCGGCGCCACCGTGTACGACAACCGGTTCAGGGCCTTCGACAAGAACACGGGCAAGCTGCTGTGGCAAACCACGCTGCCCGCCGCCGGCATCGCGACGCCGGCGACCTACGCCGTGAGCGGCAAGCAGTACGTTGCCATCGGCGCAGGCGGCGGCAAGAACGTCAAGTCGAAACCGGGTGGTAGTATCGTCGTCTTTAGCCTTCCCTGACATCTGGAGACACCAATGATTAAAGACTCTATCGGCGCCGTCATCGCGCTGTTCGTGCTTGCCGCCTGCGGCGGCGGATCGAACGCATCGCCGCTTCCCGTGAGCGGCAGCGGCGCCACCGCCACCGCCACGGCATCGACCGCCACCTGCGCCGCCTACAAGCCCCCGGTGGCGACGCCGCCGGGGGGCACCACCTTCTGCGCCAACCTGTCGACCGCGCCCGACGCCAGCGGCAACGCCCTTGAAAACGGCAAAGCCTGCCGCGCACGCACGGCCGCCGACATCGTCAAGGACATGGGCCAGGGCTGGAATCTCGGCAATACGCTGGACGCTGCCGGCAACACGGCCAACCCGCTCGCCGACGAAACCTTCTGGGGCAACCCGAAGACCACCAAGGCCATGATCGACACCGTGCGCAAGGCCGGCTTCACCACGTTGCGCCTGCCGGTCAGCTGGGACGACCACATGAGCGGCGCCGCGCGCACCATCGATCCGGCCTGGATGAACCGGGTCGAGGAAGTGGCGAAGTACGCGCTCGACAACGGCATGGCGGTGATCGTCAACATCCACCACAACAACGGCTGGCAAGCGCCGACGCTCGCCAACGAGGCCGGCGCCAAGGACACGCTGGCCAAGCTGTGGACGCAGATCGGGAACCGATTCAACAAGTACGACCAGCACGTCACGTTCGAGGTGATGAACGAGCCGCGCGTGGCGCCCGGCGGCGTCGACGACTGGACCGGCAAGGCCGAGTACTACGACGTGCTGAACCGACTGAATGCCACCGCATTGGCCGCGATCCGCGCCACCGGCGGCAACAACGCACGCCGGCTGGTGATGATCCCATCGTACGCGGCGGCGCCGGACGATGCCCAACTGAACCTGCTGGTGCTGCCGTCCGATCCGATGATCGCGCTGTCCAGCCACGCCTACCGTCCGTGGAGCTTCGCCGGCGACCAGAAAGGCACCAGCATCTTCGCCGGCCAGGCCGAATTCGACCAGCTCTTCGACCGCCTGAACACGAAATACGTGGCGAAGGGCATTCCGGTGGTGATCGGCGAATGGGCGTCGACGGACAAGGGCAACGCGGCCGAGCGCGTCAAGCACGCCCTGGCTTTCGTCCAGGGCGCGACCAAGTACGGCATCCCGACCGTGTGGTGGGACAACGGCAACAACACGCGCTCGGCGACCTCGACGGACGTGATGGCGCTGCTGGATCGCGCGAACAACACCTGGCCCCACCAGGACATCAACGACGCAATCTTTTGCGCGGCGCAGCGTTGACGGGCACAGCGCTATTGCCATCGAGCACTTGCTTGCCGGAACCGAGTGCCTTGCTGTAAGCTATTGTCTTTTAGTTATCTCCTTGGCCTGCATGGTTTTCCGTCGAAACAGAGCGCTGGCATTGCGGGCGCGTTTGCGCCTGACCCTGACGATGGGCGCATTGGCCACCGCCTGGTGCTGCGCATCGGCCGCAGCCGCCGCGCCGCTGCCGTTCTGGCAATCGAGCTTGTCGCACACGGCCTGGACCAAGCGCGACGGCGCACCGTCCGATCCCAGCGCCGTGGTGCAGGACCGCACCGGCATGCTGTGGTTTGGCGCCTCCAACGGCTTGTTCCGTTTCGATGGCGTGCGCTTCGAGCGCGTCGACGACCTCGGCGGCCATCCGCTGAAGTCGCCCAATGTCCACGCGCTGGCCCTGTTCGGCGATGCGCTCTGGGTCGGTTACGAACACGGCGGCATCAGCGTCTTCGAGCACGGCGCGGTGCGCCACTACGGCGAGGCCGAGGGCGTGCCGCCGAGCGCCATCCTACAAATGGGGAAAACCGCCGACGGCACGCGGTGGTTCTCCAGCTCCGCCGGCATCTACCGGCTGGACGGCGCGCGCTGGCGGCAGGTGTTGCCTGCCGATGGGTTGCCGGCCGGCGACCAGCCCACGCTCAACGTGCTGCCCGATGGCGGCCTGCTGGTCACGCACAAGGCCGGCCTGTACCGCAACGTGCCGGGCACGCATCGCTTCCGCCGCGTCGGCGATTTCGGCAGCATGCAGCGCAGCCAGGTGACGGCCGACGGCCGGGTCATCATCTTCAAATTCGGCGAGACTCCCCGGTTGTTCGATCCGGTCACGGAAACTTTGTCGCTGCTGAATCTGCCCGATAAGGACGTGACGCCCTACAGCGTTCATCAGGACCGGCGCGGCGCCTGGTGGGTCGGCCCCGGCGATGGCATGCGGCTCTACACGCCGGACTGGCGGCTGAAGAAGGAACTGCCGGCGCCGTACGAGTTCAGCGCCGTGCGCGTTTTCAGGGCGCCTTTCGACGACCGCGAAGGCAACCTCTGGTTCATGAGCGAAAACGGGGTCGACCGCATACGGGAAACCCGGCTGTCGGTGCAGGATATGCCCGCCGGGAACACCGACTTCAGCATCACGGCCGGTCCCGGCGGCGAGATCTGGATCAGCAGCCATTCCTCGCGCGACCCGGTCTCGCCGCCGACCTTCGCCATCGCCACCGACGGCAGCCGCATCCCCAGCGATATGCTGTCGGCCACGGCCGGCACGCTCGGCCCCGACGGCACGCTCTGGTTTGGCGACCCGCACTGGTTGTGGAGCCGGCGCAACGGCCAGGTGAAGACCTGGATGCTGCCGCCGTCGCTGCAGGCGCAACCGGCGCAGGCGATGGCGGTGGCGGACGATGGCCGGCTGTGGGTCTCGCTGGCGCGGCGCGGCGTGCACACCTTCGTGGACGGCGTGTGGCAGGCCGGCGGCGGGCATGCCGAGTTGGCGCCGCGCACCGCGCTGTCGCTGCACGCCGACGCCGAAGGGCGATTGTGGTTCGGCTACACCGGCAATGCGATGGCCATGCTGCAGCAGGGGAAAATCCGCCAATTCAACGCGGCCGACGGCCTCGCGGTCGGCAATGTGCTGACCATGTTCAGCCGGCGCGGCACGCTGTGGATCGGTGGCGACCAGGGCCTGGCGCGCTATCATCAGGGCCGCTTCGTCATGCTCAACGACAGCGCCGGCCGGCCGCTGGCCGGCATCGCCGGCATCGTCCACACGGCGCAGGGCGAGCTGTGGCTGCAAGGCGTGGACGGCCTGATCCGGATCGGCGCGGCCGAGCTGGCCGGCGTGCTGAACGGCGGCGCCGACCGGGTCGTCGCCGAGCGTTTCGATTTCCTTGACGGCTACGCTGGCGCGGCGCAGCAGCTGCGTCCGCTCAACACCCTGGCCGAGGCCGGCGACGGCCGCTTGTGGTACGCCACCTCCAGCAGCGTCGGCGTGATCGATCCGCGCCGCATCGTGCGCAATCCGGTGGCGCCGACGCCGCTGATCACCTGGCTCAACACCGACCAGCAGCGCTACCGCGCGGCCAGCGGCATCGAATTGCCCAAGCATACCCACAATGTGCGCATCGATTTCACCGCCGCCGTGCTGTCGATCCCCGAACGCGCGCGCTTCCGCGTGCGGCTCATCGGCCAGGACCACGAGTGGCGCGACGCCGGCGCCTTGCGCCAGGCCTTCTACACCAACCTCGGTCCCGGCGATTACCGCTTCGAGGTGATGGCGGCCAACGAGGACGGCGTGTGGAGCGCGGCGCCGGCCAGCGTCAGCTTCCATGTGGCGCCGGCGTTTTACCAGACCGACTGGTTCAAGCTGGCCTGCGCGGGCCTGCTGGCCGGCGCTCTGTACCTGCTGTACCTGTGGCGCATGGCGCAGGTGACGGCGCGCGTGGTCGAGCGTATGCGCGGCCGCATGGACGAACGCGCGCGCATCGCCCGCACTTTGCACGACACCTTCCTGCAAAGCGTGCAGGCGCTGATCCTGCACTTCCACAGCATCAAGTCGGTGCTGCCGCGCGAGGACAAGGTGCAGCGGCAAATCGACGCCGCCCTGCATGCGGCCGACGTCGTGGTCGAGGAGGGGCGCGAACAATTGATGGACCTGCGCGGCAATCAAGGCTGTCGGGGCGACTTGGCGCAGGCGCTGGACGCGGCCGGGGTGGCGGCGTCCGCGCAGCATGGCGTCACGTTCACGTTGCACGAGCAGGGCGCGCGGCGCACGCTGCGGCCCGAGGTCCAGGATGAATTGCTGGCCATCGCCAGGGAAGCTATCGCCAACGCCTTGCGGCACTCCGGCAGCGCCGACGTGGTGGGGCGCCTGGGCTACGGCGCCGGCGCGCTGACGCTGGCGGTGCAGGACCACGGCAGCGGCATGGACGACGCCGTGCTCAGGGCCGGCCAGCGAGAGCGGCACTGGGGCCTGACCGGCATGCGCGAGCGCGCCGCGCGCATCGGCGCCAAGCTGGAAATCCACAGCGCGCCGGGCGCCGGCACCGTGGTGGTGGTCACCCTGCGCGCCGGCTTGGCTTACGCTTGATCGGCTGTCACACCAGCGTCATGTAGCGTCGATATAGTATGCGTAGATTGAATCAACTCTCGAATCAAATCTTTCCTGCCTCCGTACGAGGCAGTTTTTTTTATGCGATGTGGGGAGTAACGCGGATGAACTCAGCAAATGTTTCGTTTTCCCGGGGCGAGGGCGGCGTCGAGATGCTGCTTAGCGTCGGCGGCGCCGTGGTGGCGCGCAGCCATAGCCCGGAATCCATCATGCTGGAGCTGCAGATCCGCGCCGTGCGTGAGCTGTGCTTTGAAGACAAGTTCTCGACGATCTTGCCGACCTCGCCCAGGACGCTGACGTCCGCGGCGGAAGTCGACTTTGCCGAGCCCTTGGCGGCGCTCAAGCTGATCGCCGCCTGTTCGGCCATGGGCGAGGTGCCGACTTTCCCGATGCCCGAACGGCGCGCCCGGCCACGGGCCGAGACGCCGCTGCGCGAGTTGGCCGCGTAGTTTGCCGGCGCAAGCCGGGGAAGGTCGCACAACTGGCGTTTCTAGTGCACAATAACGCCGTTCCAGCTGACTTTCAAGATAGATGACTTCCCTGCCTAGCAACACCGCCGAGGACTCCGGCGTTTATCGCACCTTGCTTGAATCGACCCGCGCCATTCCTTGGCGCATCGACTGGGCCAGCATGCAATTTACCTACATCGGCCCGCAAATCGAGGAACTGCTCGGCTGGAAACAAGCCAGCTGGCTGTCCGTCAACGATTGGGCCGAACGCATCCACGAGGAAGACCGCCAGAAGACGGTGGACTTCTGCGTGGCGCAGTCGCAGCAGGGCGTCGACCACGAGGCCGACTACCGCGCCCTGACCGCCGACGGCGATTACGTCTGGATCCGCGACGTGGTGCACGTGGTGCGCCGCGAGGACGGCAGCGTCGAGGCGCTGGTCGGCTTCATGTTCGACATCACCGCCCGCAAGCAGGCCGAGGACAAGATCCTGCAGCTGCAACGCGAGCTGGAAGTGCTGTCCTACCGCGACAGCCTGACCGGCGTGGCCAACCGCCGCATGTTCGATACCCTGTACCCGGTCGAGTGGGCCAAGGCCCGCGTGACGGGCGAGCCGCTGTCGCTGGTGGTGATCGACATCGACTACTTCAAACAATACAACGACCATTACGGCCACGTGCAGGGCGACGAGTGCTTGCGTCGCGTGGCCCAGGCGCTCGATACCGGCGCTTCCCGCGCGCGCGATCTGTGCGCCCGTTTCGGCGGCGAGGAATTTATACTGCTGCTGCCGGCCACGGACGAGGACGCCGCCCGCAACGTGGCCGAGCGTTGCCGCAAGCTGCTGGCGCAGAAGGAACTGCCGCATGCCCGTTCCGGCGTCGGCCGCACGGTCACGGTGAGCATCGGCATCGGCACCATCGTGCCCGGTGCCCACGACGACGCCCATGTCTTCCTCGACCGCGTCGACCGCCGCCTGTATCAGGCCAAGTCGGCCGGACGCGACCGCGTATGCGAAACTGAAGCTTGAACCATTTTTATTGAAAGACTACATGAAACATCTGCTTACCACCTGCGTGATCGGCCTGACCCTGAGTGTGACCCTGGCCGGCTGCGACCGCGCCAAAACCCCGACGACTGAATCGGCATCGGCCTCCGCCACCGACGCAGCGCCGCTGCAAAAAATCGACAGCCAGGTTGGCACCGGCAAGGAAGCCGTGGCAGGTACCCAGGCCGTGGTCAATTACACCGGCTGGCTGTACGAACCGAACGCGCCGCAGCAGCATGGCGCGCAGTTCGATTCGTCGGTGGGCCGCGAGCCGTTCAGCTTCCAGCTCGGCGCCGGGCAGGTGATTCCAGGTTGGGACGAAGGCGTGCAAGGCATGAAGATCGGCGGCAAGCGCACCCTGATCGTGCCCGCCCACATGGGCTACGGCGAACGCGGCGCCGGTCCGATTCCGCCAAACTCCACCCTGATCTTCGACGTCGAACTGCTCGACGTGAAGTAATCCTTCAGCTCACAAGGCCAGCACCAGCCGGCCCGGCGGGCCCGCCCACGACACGCAGGTGCACATGCCGCCTGCGCGCATGGCCGGCGTCAGGCACAGGTCGCGGTGCAGGGGCTGGCCTTCCAGCACCTCCGTATAGCAATTGCCGCATTCGCCGCGCTTGCACTCGTACGAGACGAACACGTCGGCCGCGATCAGCGCATCGAGGATCGAGGTGCCGGGCGCCACGTCCACCGTCATTTCCGACAGCGACAACTCCACCGTCAGCGCCACATCGCCGGCCTGTGCCCGCGCGCCGAAGCTTTCGAAGCGCAGCGCGGAGGCCGGCCAGCCTTGCCGCTGGCCGGCCTCGACCAGCGCCTGCAGCAGCGGCGTCGGGCCGCAGGCGTACAGCGTATCGCCCATCTGATAGGGCCCCAGCAGAGCCGCCAGGTCGGCTTTTCCGTGCAGCGCCGACAGGTGCGGCAGCAGCGTTCCCGAGGTGGCGGCGCCCAGCTCCTCCAGCAGTTGCAGGCGTTCGGCGTTGCGCGCCAGGTAGTGCAGGGTGTAGGGCTTGCCCTGCAAAGCCAGCGCGTGCGCCATGGAAATCAGCGGCGTGATGCCGATGCCGCCGGCCACCAGCAGCACGCGTCCGGCGCCGCTGGTGTCGAGCGGAAAGCCGTCGTGCGGGCCGTCGACTTCGATCTGCATGCCGGGGCGCAGCTCGTCGTGCAGGCTGCGCGAGCCGCCTTTGCCGTCGGCCTCGCGCTGTACGGCGATGCGATAAACCTCGGCCGCGCCGGGCACGCCCACCAGCGAGTAGTGGCGCTCGTAGCGGCAACCGTTGGCGGCGCGGAAGCGCAGCACGATGTGCGAACCCGGCCGCCATGGCGCCAGCGCGCCGCCGTCCTGCCTGCGCAGCTGGAATTCCTTGACGCCGCTTCCGCGTTCGATGATGTCGGAGATCAGGTAGTCCATCACGGCCTCACGGAATCGGCGGGTTGAAGGGCGAAGCGTCCAGGTATTCCCATTCCAGTGCCTGCGGAATGTCGCGCAAGATCCAGCGCTCCACCTTGAATTCCCAGAAGCGCCTGGTGCCGCCGGTCTGGTTGGCGGCATCGTCCTGGTGCCAGTGGATGGAGACGGTGCCGGTCAGCTGCAGCAGCTGGTTGTTGGGGAAATCCGGAATGGCCAGGCCGCCGCGCGGGTCCACATGCCAGTTGCCCAGCGTGTTGAACAGGCTGTTGCCGTGGAAGTCCGGAATGCGCAGCGTGGTCTCGTTCAGCTGCTGCACGAAGCCGGCCGTGCCGCCCCGGTGCGAGGCGTCGGCGCCCATGTCGACATGGCGGCTGGCGACGAATACGGTGTCGGCCTGGCGCACGATGTCCTCGACCATGCCGCGCAGCACCGTGCCCTGTGCGCTCTGCACCGGCAAGCGCGCCTCGCCTTGCTGGCGCAGGTGGCGGCGCTGGATGTACTTGGGACAGTTGGGATAGGCTTCGCGGATCGCAACCTCGATGCCCTGAGGGTTGATATTCGCCAGCGTGCCGTTGACGCGGTAGCGCCGGCGCGAGCCCAGTTCGATGAACAGCATGCCGATGTCGGGATTTTGCTCGATGTTGGTCCACAGCGGATCGGACAGGTCGCGGTCCTTCTCGGGCACGTCGACCAGAATGGAGCGCCCGCTGTCTGTGTGCAGGAAGCCGGGTTTGCCGAACAACAGCGACGACCACACCCGCCCGCCAGCGTCGATGCTCGCCAGCACGCCCATGAACTGCTTGGCAATGAAGGGACGGGCGCCGGCCAGCACGGTGTCGCTGAGTACCGAGATATTGCGGTCTGCGATGGCCGTTTCGCCGGCCGAGTGCTGCATGGCACGCTCGCCGGCGTGGAATCCTTCCTGATTGTCCATCGCGGTTCTCCCGAAGTTAATTGCTGGTATCGGTATTTTGCGAAATAATGGACCAAACAAGAATACCCGCCAAACGTAAGTCAGTATTTCGCCAGGAGTAATGAATGGATCAAGTCCACCTGATGACGGTGTTCATTTGCGTCGGCGAGGAAGAGAGTTTCGCCGCCGCCGCGCGCCGCCTGGACCTGTCACCGGCGGCGGTGACGCGCGCCATCTCGGGGCTGGAGGAGCATCTGGGCGTCAAGCTGCTGTTGCGCACCACCCGCAACGTGCGTCTGACCGAAGCCGGGCGCCGCTACATGGACGACAGCCGCGCCATCCTGGCCAGCATCGCCGAGGCCAACGAGGCGGCGGCCGGCATCAACTCGGCGCCCAAGGGCAACCTGTCGGTCACGGCATCGGTGCTGTTCGGCCGCTCCTACATCATGCCCTGCATCGTGCGCTTCCTGAAGGATTACCCGGAAGTCGAGGTGTCGGCGTACTTCCTCGACCGCGTGGTGAACCTGGTGGAGGAGGGCATGGACGTGGCGGTGCGCATCGGTCACCTGCCGGACTCCAACCTGAAGGCGCTGCGGGTGGGGCAGGTGCGGCGCGTACTGTGCGCCTCGCCGGAATACCTGGCGAAGCACGGCGTGCCGCAGCATCCGGCCGACCTGCTGCGCCACACGATTATTGCCGCCAGCGGTATCTCGCCGCGTGTCGAGTGGAAGTTCGGTGCGCTTGACGATCCGACCATGGTGCGCATGAAGCCGCGCCTGACGGTCACCAGCAACGACGCCGCCATCGATGCGGCCGTCGGCGGCCTAGGCGTCTGCCGCCTGCTATCGTATCAGGTTGCGGAACAGCTGCGCGACGGCCGCCTGAGCATCATCCTGGCCGATTACGAAGAGGCGCCGCTGCCGGTGCACGTGCTGCACCGGGAGAGCAAGTTCGGCTCCGCCAAGGTGCGCAAGTTCATCGACATGCTGGTCGACTACCTGCGTTCGCACGCGCATTTGAATGCGGGTTAGCGTTTCTCTAAGCGAAACAATGAATTGATCTGTGCATTATTTCGCTCGTTCTCCTCAATGCCTAGAATGGACTCACCATCCAACCTGAAGGAGAACGAGCATGAAAGCAGCCATCATTATTCTGTCCGATCCAAAAGCCGGCGAAGAAGCCCTTGGCCGTGTATTCAACGCATTGGCCGCAGCCTATGACTTTCAGCAGAAGGGCACGGAAGTCGGCATCTACTTCCAGGGCACGGGCACCCGCTGGCCTGGCGTATTGGCCGACACCGCGCATCCGGTGCACGCGCTGTACAAAGCGGTCGAAGTGTCGGTGGTCGGCATCTCCTGCGGTTGCGCCGACGTGTTCGGTGCACGTGAAGAAGCCGAGAAATCGGGCTTCGACCTGATCACCGACAACAGCGTGCCGGGCACCTCGGGTCTGCCGAGCATCGCCCAGATCGCCGCCGACGGTTACACCGTGTTCAACTTCTAAGCGAGCGCCATCATGAAAACTTCCACCATCCTGATGCATTCCGTGGCCGCGCTGGCGGTCAGTGTGTCGCTGTCGTTCTCCTTGCCGGCAATGGCCGCGCCGGCCGCCGCGCCCAATGTCGCCAACACCGCCGCCGTCAGCTATCGCACCGTGAACATCGACGGCGTCAATGTCTTCTACCGCGAGGCCGGTCCGAAGAATGCGCCGACGCTGTTGCTGCTGCACGGCTTCCCGACTTCGTCGCAGATGTTCCGCAACCTGATTCCTCTGCTGGCCGACCGCTACCACGTGATCGCGCCCGACTATCCAGGTTACGGCCAGAGCGACATGCCACCGATGGACAAGTTCACCTACAGCTTCGACAACCTGGCCAAGGTGATCGACAAGTTCACCGTGGCGGTGGGCGCATCGAAATACGCGCTGTACGTGCAGGATTACGGCGCGCCGATCGGCTACCGTCTGGCCGCCGCCCATCCGGAGCGCGTGACCGCCATCGTGGTCCAGAACGGCAATGCCTACGATGAAGGCCTGGCCAATGAATTCTGGGCGCCGGTCAAGGTCTACTGGGGCGAGAAAACGGAAGCCAACGGTTCCAAGCTGCGTCCTTTGCTGGAGCTGTCCGGCACCAAGTGGCAGTACACCGAAGGCGCGCATGATGTGTCGCGCATCAGCCCGGATGCCTGGACCGTCGACCAGGCCTATCTGGACCGTCCCGGCAACAAGGACATCCAGATCGAGATGTTCCACAGCTACGGCACCAATCCGCCGCACTATCCGGAATGGCAGGCCTACTTCCGCAAGCACCAGCCGCCGATGCTGATTGTCTGGGGCAAGGGCGACAAGATCTTCCCACCGGCCGGCGCCCATCCTTACCTGCGCGACCTGCCAAAGGCGGAACTGCACATACTCGACACCGGCCACTTCGCGCTGGAAGAAGAGAGCGCCAAGATCGGCTCACTGATGCGCACCTTCCTTGGCCGCACACTCAAGTAAGCAACCAAAGGGCAGCCAAGGCTGCCCTTTTTTGTTGCCCCTCATGGTTTAACCACAGGCTCTCCGGCATAGAAATACCTGGCATGCACGCGTGGATGCTTTCAGCAATCAGGTTTGGGTGCAAGTTCGAGGCTACACTATAATTAATGGTGGAATCAATCATCCTCCCCGCCCATACAATCCGCTAACCGGATTGTCTTCGCCGTCAAAAAGAGGATGGACACGTTAATGGAGGCGATCATGGGTATGATTAGTGAAGAGCAGGCCTATAAGGCGGTGTTCAGATTCCTCGAAAGATATTACGAGGAGACGCAGGCCGCAGATATAGGAGCGCTTCTCGGAAGTATGAACGTGCAAATTTTTCAGGACAGCCGGCCGGCGGACCCAGCCATGTGGGGGGGGAGTGGCAAGTAGCTGTGAAAGATGTGCTTTCAGATCCACATGGAACGACGGTGGCGGGATAGTACAATTGAGCCATTCAGACCCCATCCATCAAAATGAAATCTGCCATTACCGAATTCCGCAGTTCATCACCCGCTCCAGAATATGACCATCCGCGCGAGGAGCGGCGGTTGGTGGGGAATCCCCAGCGCACGACGTGGAATCATTTCACCAACGCCAGCGGCGAGGTCAGCGCCGGCGTGTGGGCGTGCGAGCGCGGTAGTTGGCGTATCGCCTTCGGCCCCAACAAGGATGAATATTTCTACGTGCTCGAAGGCCGCTGCCGCGTGATCGATGAAGACGGCCACGCCGCCGAAGCCGGCCCCGGCGATGCGATGGTGATTCCCGCCGGCTTCAAGGGCGTGTTCGAGGTGGTGGAACCGGTCAGGAAACACTACGTCATCGTCGACCGCGCCGCCGCAGCGGCAGCAGCGGCTTAGTCGAGCGGCTTGGCCGGATCGCGCACCGCGTCGTGGCGGTCGATCTCGATGGCGGCGTACTGGCCGTCGGCCTGCTTGTCGATACGGCGGATGTAAATGGTCTGCACGATATCCCTGGTCTTGTCGTCGATGCTGACTGTGCCGCGAGGACTGTCGGCGCGGTAGCCTTTCAACGCCGCCATGAACGCCTCGCCACCGGCGTCGCCCTTGGTCCGTTGCAGGGCTGCGGCGATCAGCGCCATGCCGTCATACGCGGCCACCGCCTGGAAGTTGGGCTTGAAGCGTTGGCCGACGGTTTTCGCAAACGCCGCCGTGAAGGCCGCATTGTCCGCGCCGGGCCGCGAGAAGGCATAGAAGCCGGCGGTATAGATGCCCTGCATCGAAGCACCGGCCGCATTCAGCACATCCTCGTCGGCCCAGCCCTCGCCGCCAAGGAAGCGGATGCCGGCCTTGTCCAATCCCTTCTCCTTGTAGCCCTTCATGAACGACACCATCGGCTGGCCGTTGGGCAGGAACACGTGGATGGCGTCCGGCCTGGCGTCCTTGATGCGCTGCAGGTAGGCGCTGAAATCGACGGTGGACAAGGGCACCTTCACGCTATCGACAATGACGCCGCCCTTGGCGGTGAAGCTGCTGCTGAACCAGGTGTGCGCTTCCTGCCCCGGCGCGTAGTCCGCCACGATGGAAAACACGCGGCGCGAGCCGGTCTTGTAAGCCCACTCGGCCAGCGGCTGCACCGATTGGGCGATGGTGTACGAAGTCCGCGTGACATACGGCGAGCGCGCCGTGATGGCCGAAGCGGCGGCGTTCATGATCACCAACGGTTTTTTAGCGCGATCGGCCACGCCGGCCGCCGCCACCGCGTTGGGCGTGAAGACAAAGCCGGCCAGCACGTCGACCTGCTCGCGGCCGATCAGCTCTCCCGCCAGGCGCTTGGCCACCTCCGGCTGCGCGCCGGTGTCGTCCTTGTAAATCACTTGCAGCTTGCGGCCGCCGGCGCTGTCGCCGTGCATGCGCAGCCAGGTGTCGATGCCGGCCTTCATTTGTTCGCCGCTCTGCGCGGCCACGCCGCTCAGCGACGTGATGACGCCGATGCGCACCGGCGGCGCATCGGCCGCCTGCACGGTGATGAAGAAGGTGGATAGCAGGGCGCCTGCGGCCGCCCGTTGGAACTTGCGCATGGTTGTCTCCGTGATGATGGTTGTTGTTGTAACTGCTGTCCAACCATCATCACGCAAGGCAAATTATTTGAAAATACAATTTACCGCATAACGTTTATTCGAATTTTTAATTCTCGGCGTGCTTGTGGATCAGGGTATCCATCTGCTCCTCGTCGGCGCTCGACATCACGGTCAGCACCAGCGCCTCGTCGCAGCCTTCGGCGGTGAGGTAGGCGTGGCCCATGCTGGAATCGAAGTAGATCGACTGCCCCTCGTGCAGCACCACCGGATCATAGAACTCGGTGGTGACCACCACGCTGCCCTTCAGCACATACGAAAACTCTTCCCCCGAGTGATGCGCCAAGTTGCCGAACTGCTTGGCGGTCTTGGCGCGCACCTTGGCGATCACCGGGATCATGCGCTTGCGGCGCAATTCGGCGCACAGGTAGTGGTAGTCGTAGTTCGGCGTTTCCACCCGCACCGCGTGCGACAGGTCGCCCAGGCTGCGGCGCGCGGTCGGCGTCACCGCGTCCTCGCTTTCCTCCGCAAACAGCTCAGACATCCTTAACCCCAGCCGCTGTGCCAGTTGGTACAGCTTTTCGTAGGTCAGGGTCAGGCGATCATGTTCGACCTTCGACAAAGTCGAGACCGGGATGCCACTTTCCGCACTCATTTGTTTCAGCGTCCAGCCCTTCCGGCTGCGCAGGCCGCGCATGAGCGCGCCCAAGGTAGGCGAATTAAGAGACATATTCAATTTCCAAATATTGACAAATTTTCCTATCAGGATCAAAGTGTCCTGATTAGAGAATTTTTAACCGTTTCAGCAAAGTGCATTCTATAGCGTGATTTAGTCCATAGCAAATACACAATCGAGAGGGAGAGGTCCATGGTTTTCCGACGGGCAATATTAGTAGGGGCGTTGTATCTGGCAGCGGGTGGCGCGCTGGGGCAACAGACGGTGAAGCCGGCAGCGGTGGTGCCGGGACCATCGGCGGCACCAAGCGCGGCTCCGGGCGGCGCGGCGATGGTGCCGGCCCCGCGCGGCAAGCAGGGCCTCACCAAGGAAGATGTCGACAGCTGGCTGGACGGCTACATGCCTTACGCCCTGAACACCGGCGACATCCCGGGCGCCGTGGTGGTGGTGGTCAAGGACGGCCAGATCCTCACCTCGCGCGGCTTCGGCTACGCCGACGCGGAAAAGCGCAAGCCGGTCGATCCCGAGCGCACGCTGTTCCGTCCCGGCTCGGTCTCCAAGCTGGTGACCTGGACCGCCGTGATGCAAATGGTGGAGCAGGGCAAGCTGGACCTGGACGCCGACATCAACACCTACCTCGACTTCAAGATCCCCGCACTGGACGGCGCGCCCGTCACGCTGCGCCAGGTCATGACCCACACGGCCGGTTTCGAGGAAGCGGCCAAGGAAATCATCGACTACTTCCCGGCCAAGACGCCCAAGCTGGGTGACCTGCTGAAAGCCTGGGTGCCGCACCGCATCTACGCCGCCGGCACCACGCCGGCCTATTCCAACTACGCCACCGCGCTGGCCGGCTATGTGGTCGAACGCGTATCGGGCCTGTCGTTCGACGATTACGTCGAGCAGAAAATCTTCAAGCCGCTGGACATGCGCACGGCCAGCTTCCGCCAGCCGCTGCCGGCCGCGCTGGAGCCGAATATGTCGCGCGGCTACGCCAAAGTGGGCCAGCCACCGGAGCCGTTCGAGATCGTCGGCCCGGCGCCGGCCGGTTCGCTGTCCGCCTCCGGCACCGACATGGGCCGCTTCATGCTGGCCAGCCTCCAGTACGGCGAGCTGGATGGTCAACGCATCCTGTCGCAGGCCACCGCCGCCACCATGCTGGACAGCCCGCTGGCCAAGGTCAATCCGAAATCGCTGGTCGGCCCGCTCAACCGCATGGAGCTGGGCTACTTTGAAACCAATATCAACGGCCGCTCCGTGGTTGGCCACCTGGGCGACACCGAAGCCTTCCACACCTCGCTGCACCTCTACATGAAGGAGGGCGTCGGCTTCTACGTGTCCTTCAACAGCGCCGGCAAGGGCGGCGCCGCCGGCACGCTGCGCACCGCGCTGTTCCACGACTTCTCGGACCGCTACTTCGCCTACGAAGGCGCAGCGGACGGCAAGGTCGACGACAAAACCGCCGCCGAACACGCCCAGCTGATGAGCGGCACCTGGCAGAACAGCCGCCGCTCGGCGTCGAGCTTCTTCTCCATCCTCGGCTTCATCGGCCAGACCAAGGTCACCGTCAACGAGAAGGGCGAACTGCTGATTCCCGACCTGGTGGGCCGCAACCATCGTCCGCGCGAGTGGGTGGAGATCGCACCGTTCATCTGGCGCGACCGAAATGGCCATGACCGCATCGCCGCGCAGGTGGTGGACGGCAAGCCGGTGCGCTGGAGCATGGACTTCATGTCGCCGTTCATGGTGTTCGACCGTGTGCCGGCCTCGCAGTCCGGCGCCTGGCTGATGCCGGCCCTGATGGTGGCGCTGCCGGTGCTGCTGCTGACCTTCCTGGCGCTACCGGTGGGCTGGTTCTGCCGCCGCAAATACGGCGTGGCGCCGCTGCCGGCCGGGAAAGCCCGAACTGCCGCCCGCGCCACGCAGATCGCCGCAGGCCTGAGCATCGGCGTGCTGCTGGGTTGGGTCGGCATGTTCTCGGCCATGCTGAGCAGCCTGAAATACGCCACCTCGCTCAGCGATCCGTATCTGTGGCTGCTGCAGGCGGTCGGGCTGGTGGTGTTCGTCGGCGCGGTGCTGCTCAGCGCACGCAATCTGCAACTGGTCTTGAGTGATGGCCGCAGCCGCCTGCGCAAGCTGTGGAGCGTGCTGGTGCTGTTGTCCAGCATCGTGCTGCTGTATGTGGCATTCAGTTTCGGCCTGCTGGCCTTCACGGTGAATTACTGATGGCACGCCTGACTCTCACCGTGACCTCGGAACAGCTGCAACTGCGGCAGCCGTTCCGTATCTCCGGCTACCTGTTCGAAAATTTCAGCGTGGTGGTGGTCAAGCTCAGTGATGGCCGCTTCGAGGGACGCGGCGAGGGCGGCGGCGTCTACTACCTGGGCGACGACGCGCCGCACATGCTGGCGGAACTGGAACGCGCACGCGACGCCATCGAGGCCGATCCCAGCCGCGACGAGCTGCGCGGCCTGATGCCGCCCGGCGGCGCCCGTAACGCGGTCGATTGCGCGCTGTGGGAGCTGGAGGCCGCGCGCCACGGCATGCCGGTATGGCAGCTGGCCGGCCAGACGGCGCCGCGTGCCTTGCGCACTACCTTCACGCTGGGCGCGGACGAACCGCTGCGCATGGCGCAGGCGGCGCGGGAATGCGCCCAGGCGCGCGCCATCAAGGTCAAGCTGACCGGCGAGCTTGAGCTCGACCTGGCGCGGGTGGCGTCGATCCGCGCGGCCCGGCAGGACGTGTGGCTGGGCGTGGACGGCAACCAAGGCTTTGGCGCGGACGATCTCGATGCGCTGGTGGCCGGCCTGTCGACTTATCGGGTGGCCCTGCTGGAGCAACCGCTGGCGCGTGGACAGGAGGCGCATCTGCAGGGTTATCGTTCGGCGATTCCGATCGCCGGCGACGAAAGCATCCTGACATTGGACGATGTGCCGTCGGCGCTGGGCCGCTTTGATGTGGTGAACATCAAGCTGGATAAATGCGGCGGCCTGACCGAAGGGCTGATGATGGCCGCCGAGGCCCGGCGGCTTGGCCTGCGCGTCATGGTCGGCAATATGGGCGGTTCCAGCCTGGCGATGGCGCCGAGCTTTGTGCTTGGACAAAGCTGCGACATCGTCGATCTGGATGGTCCGACCTTCCTCGCCAACGACCGCCAGCCCGGCGTCGACTACGTGCACGGCAACGTGTGGTCGTCGGCGGCTGTGTGGGGTGGCGCGCGGGTGACGGCATGACGACCGGGGCCACGTGGTTCGGCCATCCGCGTGGCCTGACGGTGCTGTTCCTCACCAATATGTGGGAACAGTTCTCCTACTACGGCATGCGCGCGCTGCTGGTCTACTTCATGACGCGGCAGTTGATGCTGGGCCAGGCGCATGCCTCCTACATCTACGGCGCCTACACCGCCTGCGCCTACTTCACGCCCATCATCGGCGGCATGATGGTGGACCGCTTCCTGGGCAAGCGACGCGCCATCATCATCGGCGCATCGGTGATGGCGGCGGGGCACTTCATGATGACGTTCGAGCCGCTGTTCTACCTGGCGCTGCTCACCATCGCGCTGGGCAACGGCTTGTTCCTGCCGACCTTGCCGAGCCAGGTGGGTGACCTGTACCGCCGCGACGATCCGCGCCGGGGCTGGGCCTACAACGTCTACTACGTCGGCATCAACATCGGCGGCTTCCTGGCGCCGCTGCTGTGCGGGACCATCGGCGAAGTCTATGGCTGGCACTACGGCTTCGGGCTGGCCGGTATCGGCATGCTGGCCGGACTGGTGATCTACCTGAGCGGCAAGCGCTGGCTGCCGCCGGAGCCGGAGCGCATCGCACACGCCGCAGCGGAAGCCGCCGCGCCGCGCGGCTTCGACCGCCGCACGGTGCTGACGCTGGTCGCCATCGGCGTCGCGGTGACGGTGTTCCGCTCCGCCTACGAGCAGGTCGGCAACACCGTGGCCCTGTGGGCGGACAGCGGTCTGGATCGCCAGGCCGGCAACTGGCTGATCCCCATGACCTGGTTCCAGTCGCTCAACCCGCTGTTCGTGATGCTGATGACGCCCCCGCTGCTGGCCTACTGGCGGCGCCGTGCCGATGCCGGTCACGACCAGCCGCCCGCACGCCGCATGGCCTTGGGCGCGCTGATCGTCGGCGGCGCCTACCTGTTGCTGGCGCTGGTGGCCTGGCAGGCCGGCGGCAAACCGGCGGGCTGGATGTGGCTGGCGCTGTTCTTCGTCATCTTCACCTTCGGCGAGCTGTTCATCCTGCCGACCGGCCTTGGTCTGTTCGCGCGGCTGGCGCCGCCCCGGCTGGGCACCACCACGGTGGGCGCCTGGTTCCTGATCATCTTCACCGGCAGCCTGAGCGCCGGTTTCGTCGGCAGCCTGTGGAGCCGCTTCGAGCCGGCGTCCTTCTTCGCGCTGCTGGCCGGGCTGGCGTCCGTGGCCGCCGCGCTGATGTGGCTTTTGCATCCTGCAACACAAAAAATAAACCAATCCAACTAACACACCTGACGGGAGAAGCACATGTTGAAGAGCTTATTGTTGACGTCGATGGCGCTTGCAGTAACGGGCGCTTACGCGGCCGAGCCGGAAGTCCAGCAGGTTTTGATCACCGCGCAAAAGCGCACGCAGACCACGCTGGACGTGGCGCAATCGGTCTCGGTCATCAGCGGCGAAACGCTGGAACGCGAACAGGCCAGCACCTTTGCCGACTACCTGAAACTGGTGCCCAGCCTGCAGCTGGTGCAAAGCACGCCGGGCGAAGGACGCCTGGTGCTGCGCGGCCTGGACACCGGCGGCGTCGCCTCCACCGTCGCGGTCTACCTTGATGAAACGCCGTTCGGCTCCAGCAGTGGCCTGGTCAACGGCGCGGTGCTGGCCGGCGACTTCGACACCTTCGACATGGCGCGCGTGGAAGTGCTGCGCGGCCCGCAGGGCGCAGTGTACGGCGCCAGCTCGCTGGGCGGCCTGCTGAAATTCGTCACCAACGCACCGGATACCGAGAACTTCGTGCTGCGCGCCCGCGCCGGCGCGGCCACGGTGGAAGGCGGCAAGCTGGCCTACCGCTCCAACCTGGTCGTGAACACGCCGATCAGCGATACGCTGGCCTTCCGCGCCTCCGGCTCGTACAGCAGGGAGCCGGGCTTCATCGACTCCATCGGCACCGAAGGCTCGGATCGCGCCAACGACATCAACGGCTCGCGCAACTATGGCGGCCGCGCCTCGCTGTTGTACGCGCCGAACAAGGACTTCTCGCTGCGGCTGTCGGCGGTGGCGCAGAACATCGAGGTGGATTCCTCCAGCGTGGTCGAAAGCGATCCAGAGACGCTGGCCACGCTGCACGGCCGCCAGTCGTCGTCGCAGTTCGTGCCGCAGTTCCACGACGTGAACTACCGCGTCTACAACGCCACCCTGAACTGGAACATGGGTTGGGCCGCGCTGACTTCCTCCACCAGCGCCGCGCGTCAGAAGCAGACCTACCGCGACGACGCCACCTATAACCTGAGCGCGCTGATCGCCAGCATCTTCGAGACGCCCAACGAACTTTACCTGGCGCAGAACACCAACCTGAAGAAGTTCACGCAGGAGGTGCGCCTCAGCTCCAATCCCGGCGGCGCCTTCGATTGGCTGGCCGGCGTCTATTACACCGACGAGGAAGGGCTGATCAAGCAGCGCTACGCGCCCGTGAACCCCGGCACGCTGACGCCGATCACCGCCTTGCCGTTGCTGGCGAGCGTGGAGCTGGCCTCCAAGTACAAGGAATACGCGGCCTTCGCCAACACCACCTTCCACTTCGGCCCGCGCTACGATCTCGATCTGGGCGCGCGCTATAGCCACAACAAGCAGGACGCGCAGCAGGCGCAGGACGGCGCGCTGGTGGGAGGTCCATCCAACCTGACGGCCGAGTCGTCGGAGCACGTGTTCACCTACGCGATCGCGCCGAAGTTCAAGATTGACGACCGCAACTCGCTGTATGCGCGCGCCGCCAAGGGCTTCCGTCCGGGCGGCCCGAACGTGCTGCCGCCGAACGCGCCGGCCGGCACGCCGACCACCTACGCTTCCGATTCGGTGATGAGCTACGAGATCGGCTATAAGTCGCTCAGCGCCGACGGCAAGCTGTCGTTTGAAGTGGCGGCCTTCCACATCGACTGGAAGGACATCCAGCTGCTGGCCGTGGTGAACGGCTTCGGCGTCAACACCAACGGCGTCGGCGCCACTTCGAACGGGCTGGAATTCAACGCCACGCTGCGGCCGCTGCAGGGCCTGCGCCTGTCGGCCAACGGTTCCTACAACAAGGCCCGTCTGGATGGCGACACCGATCCGCTGGTGGGCGGCGTCAAGGGCGACCGGTTGCCGTTCTCGCCCAAGTTCAGCATGGCCGCGATGGCGGACTACCGCTGGTCCGTGGGCGACACCACGCAGGCGTTTGCCGGCGCCTCGGTGCGTCACCTGTCGGACCAGTCGGCGTCGTTCGACGGCACCTACCGCACGGCCCACGGCCGACAGCGCGAAGTGCCGTCGTATAACGTGGTCGATGCCTACGTCGGCCTTGAAATGGGCACGTGGACGCTGGAGGCGTACGGCAAAAACCTCGGCAACAGCCATGGCAAGGTGTCCACCGGCGCGCAGACCGCCAACGGCATGAACGTCGCGCCTGGTGGCGCCATCAACACCGGCGTGATCGCGCCGCGCACTTTGGGCGTCACCCTGACCAAGGAGTTCTAATGACTGTGGAAACCACTTTGGGCCGCTACCTGTTGTTCCTCGGCGATACCGTCGAACCGGGCTACGCCAAGACCGCCTTCGGCCTGCGCGACTGGGCCGGCGAGCGCTGCGTCGGCGAGCTGGCTTTGCCGGCGGCCACCGTCAGCACCGGTTTGCCGCCGCTGTCGCCGCAACAGGCGCACGCGCAAGGCGCCACCTCGATGGTGATCGGCGTGGCCGCGCCGGGCGGGCTGATACCCGAGAGCTGGGTGCCGGCGCTGCTGGACGGGCTTGAGGCCGGGCTGGACCTGGTCTCCGGCATGCACGTCAAGCTGGCGCAGGTCGAACCGCTGCGGGCGGCGGCAGAGCGGCTGGGCCGGCGCCTGATCGACATCCGCACGCCGCCGGCCAATATCCCGGTGGCCAGCGGCCGGCGCCGTTCCGGCAAGCGGCTGCTGACGGTGGGTACCGATTGCGCGTTGGGTAAAAAGTACACGGCGCTGGCGCTGGCCCGCGCCTTGCGCACACGCGGCGTGGACGCGGACTTCCGCGCCAGCGGCCAGACCGGCATCCTGATCGCCGGCGGCGGCATGCCGATCGACGCGGTGGTGTCGGACTTCGTGGCCGGTGCGGCGGAGCTGCTCAGCCCCGCCGCCGCGCCGCATCACCTGGACGTGATCGAAGGGCAGGGCTCCTTGTTCCATCCGGCGTATGCTGGCGTGTCGCTCGGCCTGCTGCACGGCAGCCAGCCGGATTTGTTCGTGGTCTGCCACGATCCGGGCCGCACCCACATCCTCGGCTTCGGCGACACGCCGCTGCCATCGGTTGAAGCGGTGATCGAACAGACCGTGGCGCTGGGACGTGTCACCAATCCCGCCATCGCCTGCGCCGGGGTGGCGCTGAATACTTCGGCCATGGCGCCGGAGGCGGCGCAGGCGGCCATTGCCGCGCTGTCGCAGCGCCTCGGCCTGCCCGTCGCCGATCCGATGCGCGGCGGCGCGGCCTTCGATCAACTGGTCAACCATATTCAGGAGCGCGTATGAACAAGATCATCATGGCGCGGGCCTTGGCCGCGCTGTCACTCGCCGCCGGCCTGGCGCACGCCGCGCCGCCGGCGCGCTTCGATGCCCGCGTCGAGGCCTTGCGCCAGCAGATCGGCGTGCCGGGCCTGGCGATCGCCATCGTCGAAAACGGCAAGACCACGCTGGCGCGCGGCTACGGCGTGCGCCAGCTGGGCGCACCGGCCAAGGTCGATGCCGACACGCTGTTCCCGATCGGCTCCACCAGCAAAGCTATCACCGTCGCCGCGCTGGCAACGCTGGTGGACGCCGGCAAAATAAAATGGGACGACCGCGTGATCGACCACCTGCCGGGCTTCCAGATGTATGACCCGTGGGTGACGCGCGAAATGACCATCCGCGACCTGCTGGTGCACCGCAGCGGCATCGGCTACGGCACCGGCGACCTGCTGTTTGTCCCGCGCAGCAATGTCTCGCGCGCCGAGGTGGTGCGGCGCGTGCGCTACTTCAAGCCGGCCACCAGCTTCCGCACCACCTTCGCTTATTCCAATCTGATGTACGTGGTGGCGGGCCAGCTGATCGAAACCGTCAGCGGCCAAAGCTGGGAAGAGTACACCCGCCAGCACGTGCTGCAGGCGGCCGGCATGCGCAACTCGACCACCGACAATGAACGCAACTTCGCCACCGAGGACCGCGCCTATCCGCATGCCCGCATGAACGGCGGCCTGCGCGGCGCCGGCGACCAGGAACGGCTGGATGAACGCGATGACCTTGGCCGCAACGCCGCGCCGGCCGGCGGCATCGCCAGCAGCGCCAACGACCTGGCCAAATGGCTGCAGGTGCAGCTGGGCGCCGGCGCCACCGCCGACGGCAAGCGCGTGTTCAGCGCCGCCAGCCACGCGCAAATGTGGACGCCGGTGGTGCAGATGCCGATCGGCCAGATGCCGCCGGAACTCAAGCCCTTGCAGTCGCAGTTCTCCAGCTATGCGCTGGGCTGGGACGTGGTCGATTATCGCGGCGTGCGCGTGGTGTGGCACGGCGGCGCGGTCTTCGGCTTCAAGACGGCGGTGGTGATGCTGCCGGAGCAGAAGGTCGGTTTCGCCATCACCATCAACAGCGAAGACGGCGCCATCATCCGCGGCCTGATGTATGAGCTGATGGACCACTACCTCGGCCTGCCCGCCGGCGACTGGCCGGCCAAGTACGTGTCCTTCAGCCAGAAGCAGGTGGCGCAGGGACTGGAGGCGCTCAAGGCCGGGCAAAGCACGCCGGCGAAAGTGGGGCCGTCTGTGCCGCCGGCCGCGCTGGCGGGAACCTACAGCGATCCGTGGTACGGCAATATCGAGATCGCGACCACGGCGGACGGTCCGCGCATCGACTTCAAGTCCACGCCGCGCATGGGCGGCAAGCTGGAACACTGGCAGTACGACACCTACATCACCCGCTTCGACGACAAGACTATCGAGCCGGCTTATGTTACCTTTGCGCTGGACGCTGAGGGCAAGGTGGCGCGCATCGCGATGAAAGCCGCGTCGCCGATCGCCGACTTCAGTTGGGACTATCAGGATCTGGACTTCACTCCCGTAAAGGCGGATAAATGAATCGATTAGCAGGAATCGCCGCAGCGCTGGCGCCCTTGATGCTGGCGGCGTGCAGCAGCGCGCCGGCCTTGCCGGATGCGGCGCACACGAAGCTGTTCACGCTCGACACGCACCTGGACAGCGCGGTGCACTTCACGCGCCCCGGCTGGAGCTTCGGCGACCGCCACGACCCGGCCACCGAGATGGCGCAGCTGGACCTGCCGCGCATGGCGGACGGTAACCTGGACGGCGGCTTCTTCGCCATCTTCACGCCGCAAGGGCCGCTAACGCCGGAAGGCTACGCCGACGCCGGGAAGGCGGCGCAGCGGCGCTCGGCCGAAATCGACATCATGCTGGCGCGCTTCAGCGACCGTATCGGCGCCGCCCGCAGCGCCGACGATGCGCTGGCGCTGAACGCACGCGGCAAGCTGGTGGGATTCAAGAGCATCGAGAACAGCTATCCGCTGGGCGAGAGCGTGGCCGCGCTGTCGACCTACCAGAAGGAGGGCGTGCGGCTGGTGGGCGTGGTCCACACGCAAAACAACCAGTTCGCCGATTCGGCCACCGACAAGCCGCGCTGGAACGGCCTCAGTCCCCTGGGCCGCGACTGGGTGCGCGAGATGAACCGGCTGGGCATGGTGATCGACGCCAGCCACGCCTCCGATGCCGCCTTCGACCAGATGGTGGAGCAGTCGGCCACGCCCATCCTGTTGTCGCACTCGGGCTCGCGCGCCATCTTCGACCACCCGCGCAACCTCGATGACGAGCGGCTGCGCAAGCTGGCCGCTTCGGGCGGCGCGCTGTGCTTCTCGACCATCTACCTCAGCAACATCGACATGGGACAGGAGCGCGAGGCGCTGTTCGACAAGAGCGAACGGATGTCGAACCTGAGCCCGGCCGAGCAAAACGCCGTCAGCGCGCGCTGGCTGGCGATGAACCAGACCGCGCCGCTGTGGAGCACCACCTTCGAGCAGTACATGGCCGGCCTGCTGCACGTGATCAAAGTGGCGGGGCCGGAGCATGTGTGCTTCGGCGCCGACTTCGATGGCGGCGGCGGCATCACCGGCCTGGCCAACGTGTCCGACCTGCCGCGCATCACGCTGGCGTTGAAAGCGGCCGGCTACAGCGACAGCGACCTGGAGAAAATGTGGAGCGGTAACGTGCTGCGCATCCTGCGCGCGGCGCAGAAGGGCGCAAGCGGCGGCTGATCGGCGGCGGCTCGGCCGCCGATTATGAGCCGGCTGGCAGAGAATCCCGAAGTCTGGCACACTTAACCTTTTGGTTAAATAGACAAGACATGCTGGACATCCTCGCCATCACCGGCCCGATCTACCTTGTTGTGCTGGCGGGCTACCTGGCCACGCGCTTCGGGCTGTTCGCCCGCACCGACATGCAGGTGTTCGGCAAATTCGTGCTCAACCTGGCGCTGCCGGCGCTGATCTTCAACGCGCTGGCGCAGCGCCGCATCGGCGACATCCTGCATCCGGCCTATCTGCTGTCCTATCTGGCCGGCTCGCTGCTGATGCTGACGCTGGCCTACGTGGCGGGCCGCCGCCTCGGCGGCTTGAGCCGCACCCGCAGCACCTTCCTGGCGATGGGCGTGTCCTGCTCCAACAGCAGCTTCATCGGCTTCCCGATCCTGCTGCTGATGGTGGCGCCGGTGGCCGGCGTGGCGCTGGGCCTGAACGTCATCGTGGAAAACCTGGTGATGCTGCCGCTGCTGCTGGCGATGGCGGAAAACGCCCGCGACGGCGGCGGCGGCCGCTCCTGGTTGCAGGCGGTGCGCCAGTCGCTGAAACGCCTGGCGCGCAACCCGCTGGTGCTGGCGGTGACGGCGGGCCTGGTCATCAGCCTGGCGGAAATCAAGCTGCCGCCGCCGGTGGTGCGCAGCGTGAACCTGTTCGCTCAGGCCAGCGGCAGCGTCTCGCTGTTCGCCATCGGCGGCACCTTGTTCGGGCTGTCCCTGACGAGCGGCTGGCAGCGCGTGATACCGCTGGTGGCGGCCAAGCTGGTCGGCCACCCGCTGGCGGTGCTGCTGGTGGCGTCGTTGCTGCCGCTGGCGGGCATCGCACCGATGGAACCTGAGTTGCGCGCGGCGGCGCTGCTGATGGCGGCCATGCCCATGCTCAGCATCTATCCCATCCTGGCGCAAGCCTACGGCGAGGGTGACCGCAGCGCCGCTGCGCTGCTGATTTGCATGGTCGCTTCCTTCTTCACGCTCAGCGCGTGGATGTGGGTGGTGCATCCGGGCTGACGACTAGCCGCCGGCGGCGTGCGGAACACGCTCACCACCTGGCTCAGCGCCGCCGCCTGTTCGCTCAGCGCCGCCGCCGCTGCCGCCGCTTCCTCCACCAGCGCGGCGTTTTGCTGGGTCACCGTATCCATCTGCATGATGGCGTGGTTGACCTGCTCGATGCCGATGCTCTGCTCGCGGCTGGCCAGGCTGATCTCGCCGATGATGCCGCCGACCTGCTGCACGCTGCGTACCACGTCGTCCATGGTGCTGCCGGCCTGCGCCACCAGCCGGCTGCCGGCATCGACCTTGTCCACCGAATCCTCGATCAGCAGCTTGATCTCGCGCGCCGCTTCGGCCGAGCGCTGGGCCAGCGTGCGCACCTCCTGCGCCACCACCGCGAAGCCGCGTCCCTGTTCCCCGGCCCGCGCCGCTTCCACCGCCGCGTTCAAGGCCAGGATATTGGTCTGGAACGCGATGCCGTCGATCACCGCCGTGATCTCCGAAATGCGGCGCGAGGCCTGGTTGATGCTGTCCATCGTGTGCACCACCTCGGCCACCACCTTGCCGCCGCGCGTGGCCACCTCGGAAGCCGAACCGGCCAGCTCGGTGGCATGCTGCGCGTGGCTGGCGTTCTGCTTGACGGTGGCGGTCAGCTGCTCCATCGACGACGCCGTCTCTTCCAGGGAACTGGCCTGCTGCTCGGTGCGCGCCGACAGGTCCATATTGCCGCCGGCGATCTGGCTCGATGCGGTGGCGATGGTGTCGGTGCCGCCGCGCACCTGGCCGACGATCTGGCGCAGGCTCAGGTTCATCTCCCTGAGCGCCAACAGCAACCGGCCCATTTCATTGCGCGAGTCGATGCGGATCTCGCGCGTCAGGTCGCCGCCGGCCACCGCTTGGGCGATGTCGATGGCGTAGTCGAGCGGCGCCGTGATGCTGCGGATCAGCCACACGCCGACCGCCGCGCCGGCCGCCAGTCCGGCCGCCAGCAGCGCCAGCGCCAGGATGCGGAAGCGCTGGAACGCCTGCTGCGATTGCTGGTATTCGTCCGCCGCCACGTTCTGCTGCAGTTCGATCAGGCGGTT
This sequence comes from Duganella paludis, assembly GCF_054461335.1. NCBI lineage: Bacteria > Pseudomonadati > Pseudomonadota > Betaproteobacteria > Burkholderiales > Oxalobacteraceae > Duganella > Duganella paludis. The sequence continues at coordinate 600,128 of NZ_CM136922.1, read as the reverse complement.
GACGGCGCCGGACACGGCTTCGTAGTCGCGCCGCAGGTTATGAATCTCCGCGCTGTCGCGGCCGTCGAGCAGCGGCAGCACGTGCCGGGTCAGGAACACCTCGCGGGCGGCGACGAAGCGTTGCGCCAGCACGGTTTCCTCGGGCGTCAGGTAGGTGGCCATGTAGTCCTGCCACGAGGCCTCGGCGGCGGCCAGCTGGCGGCGCGCCTCCTGCGGATCGACCGGCTGCAGGCCGCCCTGCAGGTTGAGCTGGACATTGAGCAGGCCGCGCACCACCCGGTCCAGCTGGCCGACCGGGATCAGGCGGTCGTCGTACACGGTCTTGAGCGTGCCGTTGGCGGCGTCCAGCCGCACCAGTCCCGTCGCGCCGATGGCCGTCATCAGCGCCGCGAGCAGGCCGATCACGAAGACCAGCCTGGATTTGATGGAGATATTGTTCAGCATGCGTATTCCTGGGTGGGTTGAGCCGGCAGGAATTCTACGTTCGCTGGTCGAATTAAAGACCCCACTTAAGTATGGCGCGGCCTGGCTAGTCGTTGTTGCGCTCCGGTTTGGGCAGGCTGCCGTTGAGCATTTGCGACAGGTATTGCGGCGTGATCTCGAGGAACGAGGCGATCACCTTTTGCGAGATGCGTTCCTCCAGGCCGGGAAAATCGGCGCGGAAGCTGGCCAGGCGGTCGGTGGCGCAGGCGGCGATGTGGGTGTAGCTGCGGCGCGCTTCCTGCTGCAGCAGATACTCCAGTACCTTGGTGTGGTAGATGCGCAGCGACTTTTCCGTCTCCAGCAGCATCTGCAGCCGTTCCCATTCCAGGCGAAAGCCCTCCATGGCGGTTTCGGCCATCACGAAATACCGCGCCGGGCTGCCCTGGCTGGCGGCCAGCAGGTCGTGGTAGGGCGGGGCCGAGTAGCTTTCGGTGGAAAACGAGATGGTGATTTCGGTGCCGGTGCTGGTGGTGTAGCCGCTGCGCGCGACGCCATCGGTGACCCAGTACAGGTAGCGCGAGATTTCGCCGGCGTGCTGCAGGTATTCGCCCTTGCGGCGGGCTACCGGCAGGGCAATCGGCGCCAGCAGTTCGGTGACGGCGGCGTAGGTGGCGGCGTCCACGCCGTAGCGGGCGCACACCAGCGCTTCATATCGGTTGCGCTGGGCGATGAATGCGTTGTGATGAATAAGCATGATGTCAAGGGTTCAAAAGGCCGCGTTCGCGCGCACGCGGTTGCGGCCGGCGCGTTTGGCTTCGTACAGGGCGCTGTCGGCGGCCAGCACCAGTTGCGCATGGCCGAGCTGGGCGCGTGGGCCGTAGTTGGCGACGCCGACGCTGACGCTGACCATGTCGCCGTCGGCCGAGCGCACCTGCGGCAGGCGCAGCGCCAGCACGCTGGCGCGCACGCTCTCGGCCACTTCGATGGCGTCGGCCGGGCGGGTGCCCGGCAGCAGCGCGCAGAACTCTTCGCCGCCGTAGCGGAACAGCATGTCTTCCGGCCGCCGCAGCGCCTTGCGCATGGCGGCCGCCACCAGCTGCAGGCACAGGTCGCCCTGCTGGTGGCCGTAGTGGTCGTTATAGGGCTTGAAGAAATCGACGTCGATCATCAGCAGCGACAGCGGCTTGCCGTTGCGCTTGGCCGCGCGCCATTCCTTGTCGAGGCAGAGGTCGAAGTGGCGGCGGTTGCCGACGCCGGTCAGGCCGTCGGACAGCGACTGCGACAGCAACACGTGGGCCTGCTCGCGCAGCAGCGCCTCGCGCCGCACGGCGGTGCTGACGTCGTTGATCTGGATCATGCAGTGGCGTTCGTCGCCGCCGAGCGGCGTGATGGTGATGGCCTGGCTGATGCGCTGGCCCGGTTCGGCCGGGTCGGCAAACAGCGGGAACGGCGAGCGGTGCAGCGATTGCGACAGCAGCGACGGCAGGTTGTGGCAAATCGCCTGGTGGATGGCGACGCCCACCCGGTGGTGTTGCAGGTCGGGGAAGACTTCAAAGAAATCCTGGCCCAGCGCCTCGGCGGCGCTGCGGCCGGTGTGCGCGGCCAGCCAGACGTTCCACAACGTGATGCGGTAGCGGGCGTCCACCACCAGCACGCCCAGGTTCAGGGAGCCGAATGCATCGTGCAACAGGTTGTCTTTCATGGCGAATGGTATCCATCGATGGCGTTTCCGGAGAAGCGCTGCAGGTAAAGGTTGATTTGTTCACGCAGGTCGGACAGGGCGGACATGTCCAGGATGAAGGCCAGGTAGCCTTCGATTTGCTGGCGTTCCAGCGAAAAATCGATGCGCAGCATGAGCACCACCGGGTCGCTGCTGTCGTGCGTGGGGTTGAGGATCTGCTCGCTGCTGCCGACGCGGTACACCGGCAGCGAGCCGTGCAGCTCCTTCTGGAACAGGTTGGCCAGGGTGCCGACGCAGGCGTTGAGCACGATATTGCCGATCTCGCTCATGGCTTCGCGCTCCATCTCGCCCAGCTCGTCGATGGGGACCAGGTCGCCGACCATCATGCGCACGATCTCGAAGCTGGCCGCCTCCGGAAACATCAGGATGGCCTCGGTGGCGTAGGCGCCCTGGAACTGCTGGCTGATGCCGCACAGCGAGACGCCGACGCCCAGCTCGCCGGCCGCCTGGGAGCGGCTGGTGAATTGCAGGGCCGGCACCGACATGCGCACTTCCTCGTGGACGATGGAGCTCATCGCCGCCGCCGCGTGGCCGACGCCGATGTTGAAGATCTCGACCAGGCTGTCGACTTCCAATTCGCTCAGGTTGCGCAGTTCGATCATGGCCGCGGCTCCAGGCTGGTGAGCATGGCGTGGATCTGCGGCTCGAGGATGGGCTTGCCCAGGAAGCCCAGGCCGAGCCGCTCGGCCGCCGCGCGCACGGCGTCCTGGACGTTGGCGGTCAGCAGCACGATGTGCATGTCGGGGTAGGCCCGCCGCAGTTCGACGGCGGCGGCCAGGCCGCCCATGCCGGGCATGTTGACGTCCAGCAGGATCAGCCAGGGCGCGCGCAGCGCCGCCTTCTCGATGGCTTGCTCGCCGGTGGCGGCTTCCTCGATCTGCCAGTCCGGATGCAGGCTGAGCACGTACTGCTTTGAAATCATGCGCGACAGACGGCTGTCATCGACGATGAGTATATTTTTAGACATGTTTGTTTCCGCTTTGTGATGTGGGCAGTCGGCGGGGATAGGGCCAAGCTGGTGGGAGGTGTACGGATATTTCTGGATGGAATCTTATGTTTTCCGATGGAAGTAATCGCCCTACTAAAGTATGGAAAAGGGCGTTACGTGGGGTGGTGATGCCGAAAAGTATTATTAATTAATAAATTGAAACGGATGCAATAATTTTAAGAGTGCGCCCACATCGGCACATTCAACTGCCTGAAGAATCGGGGAGAAAGCGCTTATTGCTTGGGGAGGAAGCCGGCCAGCCGCGCGTTGAACACGGCCTGGCTGCGGTTGCCGGCGTCGAGCTTGCGGAAGATCTGGGCCATGTGCCATTTCACGGTATTTACCGACAGAAACAGCGCGTCGCCGATTTCCTTGTTGGTCTTGCCGTGCGCCACCATGGTCAGCAGCGCGCATTCGGTCTGGGTCAGTTCCTCCAGCGGCGCGCGGGCGGCGGCCGGCGCCTCCTGCAGGCCGAGCAGATGGTCGAGATGGGTCAGCGCCGCCGCGCTCAGCACGTGGCGGGCCTTGGCCTGCATGGCCTGCATCAGTGCCAGCGCCGCCGGCCCTTCGTCCAGGAAGCAGCGCACCAGGCCCGATTGCGCGGCCTGTTCGAGCGCCGGCGCCAGCGCCTGTTCGGCCTGTGGTTTGTGGCCCGCGCGTTCCAGCGCGATCGCCAGAAGCAGCCCCAGCTTGGCGGCGCGCCAGCGGCGCCGGCCGGCCTGCGCATGGGCCAGCAGCTGCCGCAGGCGCGTCACTGCGTCGGCCACGCGGCCGGTGTAGATCATCAGCCGCGCCTGGGCGATGCCGCCGCCGTCGATTTCATTGCAGGGCAGCAGATGCTGCTCGGCGCCCGCGCCGTCGCCGAGCAGCTGCGCGTAGCCGGCCATGACGGCGGGCAAGTCGAGCTGGGTGCTCAGGCGCGACAGCTCGGTTTCCAGCACCTTGCGCACCGGCGCATGCAGGGAACCGGTGACGCCCATGACTTGCTCCTGCAGCCACTGGCGCGCGGCCGGCGCGCCGTGTTCGGCGCCGATGACGCGCGACTGCACCAGCAGGATGCCGCTGTGCGCCTCCCACGGCAGGCCGATCATGATCAGGCCGTTGGCCATCTGCAACGGGCCGGCGATGGTGTCGAGCTGGTTGCGCTCGTACTTGATCAGCATCGCCAGCCCGGCGCTGAACAGGTGCAGCAGCACCGGCGGAATTTCCTGGCTGTACTGGCTGCCGATCTTGTCGAGCGCCGCCAGCTGCCGCTCGGCGTCGTCGAGGTCGCCCTTGATGGCGACCAGCAGGGCGTGCATGAAGCAGCCGATGGCCATGCCCATCACCGCGTTGGCCTGGCCGCAGGCGCGCTGGGCCACGATCAGCAGCCGCTCGGCCTCGTCCAGGTCGCCGCGCCACAGGCAGCTGTAGATGATGCTGTAGGACAAGGACAGGCGGTCGAATACGTTGGACTCCTGCTGCAGCGGCCAGTAGGCGTGGGCCAGGCGGTGGCAGGCGTCGAGGTCGCCCTCGAGGAAGGCCAGGGTCGGTTCGAGCCCGCGCAGCGCCTCGCCGTACAGGCGGTCGGCGTAGGGCAGGGCCTGCTGCTGGCGGCAGTACTGCAGCCAGTCGGCCAGCTCCTGGCGGCGGCTGGTGTAGACCAGGCCGGCGATGATGGTGGCCGCCAGCAGCGGCCGCGCCTCCAGCACCGCGCGCGGCAGGCGGTCGCAGATCTGCACCACGGTCGAGATCTGGCCGCGCGAGCGCAGCGCCCGCGCCATCGATTCGAGCAGGTCGGCGGCGCGCTCGGCGCGGCCGCCCTTGATCAGGTAGTCGATCGATTCCAGCGCATGGTCGTGCTCGGCCAGCCACTCGGCGGCGCGCAGGTACAGCGCCGGCGCCGGCGGGTGCTGCTGCGCGACATGCTCGGCAAACAGCGGGTGATAGCGGAACCAGCGGCCCTCGAGCGGCTGGATCGGCAGCCCGGCGGCGCGGATGGCGGCGATCAGCGCGGCGCTGTCGCGCGCCCCGCGGGCGGCGTCGGCCAGCTCGGCATTGAAGGAGTGCAGCGGCGCCGTGGCGACCAGGAAGGCCTGGATGGTGGCCGGCTGCGCCTCGAACACTTCATCGGCCAGGTAGTCGCCCAGGTCCTTCAGGCTGTGCAGGCTGGGCAGGGTGATGCCGCTGCGGCCCTGCAGGCGTTTCCAGGCCAGGGCGATCAGTTCGATGGCGGCCGGCCAGCCTTCGGCGGCGCGCTGCAGCAGGTCGAGGTTGTTGCTCGGCAGCTCGAGCCGGGCGTTGCGCAGGTAGGCCACGGTTTCGTCGGCGCTGAACTGCAGGTCCTGCATGTCGAGTTCGCGCAGCGCGCCCTTGGCCTTGAGGCTGGCGATGCTGAAGTCGTGCAGGTTGCGGGCGCCGAGGTAGACGCACAGGCGGCGCGGGAAGACCTCGGTAATCAGCGAGAACAGCAGCTCGATGGCGGCGGCGTCGAGGCGCTCGACGTCGTCGAGGAACAGATGGGTGACGCTGGACTCGGACAATTCATCGTAGTTGTCGCTGGCCGGCGCGCCGGCGTCGAGCAGGGCGGCGCGCAGGCCGAGCATCAGGCGGGCCGGATCGTTGTCCGCGCTGTCCAGCGTCAGCCAGGCCGGGCGGTGCGGCGCGTGGCTGGCGTTGGCGTGGATCATGCGCAGCAAGGAGGTTTTGCCGTAACCGGCCGGCGCGCGCAGCAGTATGATCTTGAACTCGCCGTCGCTGGTCAGCTTGCCGAGCAGCCGCTCCCGCGCCATCAGGGGCAGGGCGGTCGACGGCGGCGTCAATTTCAGCGCGGTGAGGCTCACAGGGTCTCCTGGCCGGGGTGGCGAAGTAGGACCGATTCTGACACGGATGCCCTGCTCAAGCAACTCAGGCAACTCGGGCATCCGTTACGCGCAGCGGCGCCGTCAGAACAGTGAACGCACCCCCAGCGTGAAGTAGCGCCCGCGCGGATCGTCGGCCTGGGCGAAGCCGTCGCGCAGGCCGGCGCGGGTGCCGTTGCCGGAGAAGGCGCCCACCGGCGGTTCGGCGTCGAACAGGTTCTCGACGTTGAAGTAGAGCTGGACGTCGCCCGATCCCGCCGCCAGTTTGTACGACAGGTTGATGCCGGTGCTGGCGAACGAGCGCATATGGTTGTTGTACCAGACTTCGGCCGGGTCTTTGCTCAGCTTCATGGCGCTGCGCCAGCGCTGCGACAGGTCCAGCGTCACGTCGTCGGCGGGACGGAAGCGGAAGTAGCCCGACACCCGCACCGCCGGCGTCGACGCCATGCCGCCGGCGCCGAAGGCCGCGCCGCCCTGGTCCACCACCGCCAGGCCGGGCTGGCGGTAGTAGACGTGCGGCTGCCATGCGGTCAGCACGCGCAGCGAGGCCGGACGTTCGAACAACCGCGTCGCATAGTTGGCCTCCAGGTCCAGGCCGAAGGTTTCGACTTCGGCGATGTTGACGCTGCGGTTGACCCACGACGTGACGGCATTCGCGGCCGACTTGTCGCTATAGCCGTTGGGCCGCTTTTGCAGCGCGCAGTATGGAGAGCTGCCGCCGCTCTGGTAGCAGGCCGTCTGGAACGCGGCGGTGGAGCCGGAGACGGTGGTGATGGCGTCCGAGATCTTGATGCGGTAGGCGTCCGCCGCGAAGCTCAATTTGGGCAGCGGTTTCCAGATCAGGCCCAGCGTCATGGTGTTGCCGATTTCCGCCGTCAGGTTGGGATTCGATTCGTCGATCTGCGGCACGGTGGGGCTGGCGCCGGTCAGCAGGTCGGTGGGGCGCACCTGCACCTGCGAGACCGGCGCGAACAGGTCGTACAGCGTCGGTGCGCGAATGTCGCGCGAGCGGGTGGCGCGCAGGCGCAGCGTATCGAGCACGCTCCAGTCCATGCCCACTTTCCAGGTCACGTAATTGCCGCTGGTGTTGTACGAGGTGTAGCGCGCCGCGCCGTTGGCGCTCAGGCGCTTCGACAGCGGCACATCGAGTTCGCCCGCCACTTCCCACACGCGCTGGCTGACGCCTTGCGGGCTTTCACCGAACACGTATTCGGTGCGGGTGGCGCCGGTGGCGCAGTTGAGCGTCAAGCCGGTGCAGTTCACCAGGTCCGACGGACGCGAGCTGCTGTGCGAGGAGAATGCCATGTCGCGCCATTCGCCCGAGACGGCGGCGTTGACCGGGCCGGCCCAGGTGGCGAACGGGCTGCCGGCGATCTGGCCGGAGACGTCGTGCATCACGGTGGTGGAGTCGAAGCGCACGGTGTCGGTCACGTAGTCGATGGCTTGCGCCGAGGCGGCGTTGGGGCCGAACACATTGAGCGGCACGCAGTCGTCCGCCGCGCCGGGATTGGTGACGGTGATGTTGCACACCGTGCCGCCGCCGCTGCTGACCGCGTCCAGCGCGGCCGACAGCTTCTGGCGGTTGAGCACATTGGACATGGCGGTATTCAGCTTGGCGCGGCCGTAGGTGTAGTCCAGGTCCCATTTCATGCCGGCGGATTTTCCTTCCACGCCGGTGTTGAATACCCATTGCTTCGAATCCGAGTCGGCCGTCAGGCGCGGAATGTCGGCCATGAATTTGCTGAAGCCGAAGGTGGCTTGCGTGGCCGGTATCAGCGCCTGGTACTGCGACGGCAGGAAGGCGTTGGTGCGGCGCAGGGTGACGCCGTTCAGCTGATTGGTTTCGGCGTAGTTGGTGTTGGTCTTCAGGTTGCCGGCCAGTTGCGCGTAGACGCGGGTGTCGTTCGACAGTTCGTAGTCGAGACGGCCGAACAACTGCTTGGCTTCCAGCTGCGACAGCAGGCCGGAGTCCCAGTAGCCGCCGTCGCCGCCGACTTCGATGGCGGCGGTGCCGGTCGGCGTGCCGGCCACGAAGGGACTCAGTACGCCGTTCTGCTTGAAGGTTTGCCCGGCCAGCGCGCCGCTGGTCACCAGGCCGCCGAAGGGGAAGCTTTTCTGGCGCAGGTTCGATTGCAGCACGTAGGGATTGGCGGCCGTGCCGGTGCCGGTGACGCCGACCTGATTGAGCCAGTCGCGGTCGGAGCGGCGGTTGATGCCGTCTTCCTTGCGGTATTCGATGCCGGCTTCGGCGTGCAGGCCGCGTCCCAGCGTGGCGCCCCAGGCCAGGCCGGCGTTGGATTTCTTGGCGTCGCCCTGTTCGGAAACGCCGTAGCTGGCATCGGCCTTGATGCCGTTGAATTTGCGGTCGATGATGTAGTTCACCACGCCGGTCATGGCATCCGAGCCATAGACGGCGGAGACGCCGCCGGTGACCACGTCCACGCGTTCGACGAACAGCTGCGGGATCAGGTCGACGTCGACGGCGCCGTTGTACAGCGTGGGTGGAATGCGTTTGCCGTCCATCAGCACCAGGGTGCGGGTGGCGCCGATGTTGCGCAGATTGAGCTGGTTGGCCGAGCCGCTGCCGCCGGCGGCGCTGCCGGCGGTGGTGGGATTGCTGGCCGAGCCGCGCGAACCCGAGAACACGGGCAGGGAGTTGAGGGCGTCGGCCAGTGTGGCGCCGGGTTTGGCGGTGAGCAGGTCGTCGGTGCTCATGACGGTGGTGGGCGAAGGATTGCTGTTGCCGTTGCGGATCACGCGCGAGCCGGTGACGGTGACCGAGGTCAGCGCCGCCTCGGGCGCCGCAGCTGCTGCTTCATCGGTCTCGGTCTGCGCAGAAGCCTGCGCGCAAAGCGTAAGCATGCCTACGCCGCACATCAGGATGTGCTGTGTTGTTTTCATCGTGTCTCCTACGTGGTGATTATTCACTCTCATGCTGCGACGGATGCCGCATGAATAGGAGACTATCGAAATATCCACCGCCTGGCTTTGGACGAAACCGCGAATCACTTGCACGTTTCGACGCGAAGCCTATAATCGAGCCATGGCTACCCCATCTAAAACTCGCAAGTTTCAAATGCCTCGTGACGCGGACGCAGCAGGCCCGCAGAACGAGGAGGAAAAGCGCGTCTACAACCTGGTGATGGAGGGCATCAACAGCGGCCCGTCGAAGAAGACCACTGCGGCTGAGTTAGGCGCAGCATTGAAAGCGCGCATACGCACCAAGCGTGGATGACGTGGACTTCAAACTTTCTCCAGCTGCCGAGTTGGATGTGGAAGAAATCACCGACTACTACGCCAGCGTGCGCGCAGACCTGGCTGATAGCTTTGTGAGTGAGCTGGAGTCAGCATTGCAAGATCTTTGCGACGAGCCAAATATCGGCTCGCGCCAGTATGCACACTTCTTGCCTGATCGCTCCTTGCGGAGCTGGCATTTGGACCGCTTCCCATTCATCCTGTTCTATCGTATCGATGCCAGCGAACTTGATCTACTACGTGTTTTGCACGAACGCAGGGATTTGTCGCCTGCGTTGATCGCCGTGTGATCGAACGATGTTTGGTGCGCAGCTGGCCAAGTTTTGTCAAAAGCAGATGACGAATAGTCCTCCCGATCCCGGTGCGTCGGCCAGTTGCTGGTGGCTTAGACGCATGCGCGATGTGCTGACCCATAGGCGGCCGCTGTCGTCCATGCAGGCGCTGCTCACGTGTGGAGCGGGGAGCTTCACCGTTTGCAGCAGCGCGCCGTCGGGCGCGATTTGCACCACGCAGCCGCCGCCCCACATCGCCACCCAGAAGCTGCCGTCTGGTGCGCGGGCCATGCCATCCGGCTTGCCGGGGATGCCCATGAAGTCGGTGACGATGGTGGGTTCGCCCAGCGTGCCGTTCCTGATGTCGGCCGGGTAGGCGATCAGGTTGCGCGGCAGGGTGTCCAGCACGAACAGGCGTTCGCCGCTGGCGTCGAAGGCCATGCCGTTGGGGATGCCCAGACCTGTCGCCACTTCCACCGGCGTGGCGTCGACCGTCGGCGCGTAGTACAGCGATCCGCGTGTGGCCAGCAGGCCTTTGTGCATCACGCCGGCCCACACGCCGCCGGCTGGATCGATGCTCATGTCGTTGAAGCGGCAGCCTGGCGCCAGTTGTACGGTGGAGCGGCGTTGCACGTTGCCGGTGCCGGCATCCACCACGCAGAAGCCATCTTCCAGCACGCCGGCCAGCCGGCCATCGGGCAGGGCGCCGATGGCGCTGACGCTGGCGTCCATCGGCAGCGAGGTGTGGGCGTTGTTGCCGCCATCGCTGTCGCCGTAGCTGAGCAGCTTGCGCTGCACCGGATCGACCCAGATAACGCGGTCGCCATCGGCCTGCCAGCGCGGCGATTCGCCGATGCTGGCCAGCGGATTGCAGGCCAGCGTGAACTGCGGACGACGCGCAGCCTTGGTGCAGGCGGCGATCCACGCTTCGGCGCGCTGGCGCACCGATTCGGGCGTGGCGCCGGGCCGATACACATCGCCGCCAACGCCGAACGATTGCGCGCCCGACTCCAGCCACTCCGGTACGTCCTGCGGCGTGACGCCGCCGACCGCTGTCACCTGTGCGTAGCGCGGCAGCACGGCCATCAAGGCTTTCAGCTCGCCGCTGCGGCCGGCGGCGGGGAAGAACTTCAGATGGCGTGCGCCTGCCGCCAGCGCGGCGAAGGCTTCGGTAGGTGTCTCAAAGCCCGGCGCCGGCGCCATGCCGCGCCGGCGTGCTTCGGCAATGATGGCGGCATTGGTGTTGGGCGAGACGCATAGCTGCGCGCCGCACTCCGCCAACTGCTCCACCTGCGCAAGTTCGGTGACGGTGCCGCCGCCGATCACCATCTGTTCGCCGAAGTGCCTGACGAGCAGCGCGATGGTGGCGAACGGCGACGGCGAATTGAGCGGCACCTCGGCGACCCGCACGCCGGCGTTGTACAGCGCCTGAACCACCGCCAGCGCTTCCTCGGTGCGCAGTCCTCGCAGGATGGCGATCACCGGCGCCTGCGCCAGCGCCGCCGTCAGCCGCAACTCGGCCGGCGTGGCGGCCGACATCGCAGCCGGCACCGCTGCGGCTAGGTCTGTATGGCTCATGCCGGCCTCCCGGTGGCGATGCGTGCGCGATGCAGCGCATGAAAACCGGCGATGCAAGCCGTGCGCGAATCGACGAAATACGAACCGGCGCCAATGGCTACCAGCGCCGCCGCATACAGCTTGCACACCGGCCCGCTGCCGATCAACGGCACCGGCACGCGGCCCAGGTCCGGCAGCATGGCGCGCGCGTCGGCGATCTCGGAACCGATCAGCAGTCCGCGCAAATACGATGCGGCGTCCGGCTTGCTCAACATGCCATGCATCACGCGGGCGCGGGCGCCGAACAGCAGCGTCGCCATGCCCAGCTGGCGCGCAAGGCCGGTCTGCACGCCTTCCTGGAACACCGGGCCGTCGCTGGCCTCACCTTCCACGATGGAGGCCAGCAGGCCGGCGGCCGTCAGCCGGTCGTAGATCTCGCCGGACATGCTGGTGAAAAAGCCCGTGATGCGGCCCTCTTCAAAGCGTGCCCATTTGGTGTGGGTGCCGGGCAGGGCGAGCAGGCCGTTCCACGCCGGCTCCAACGCGGCAAAGCCGAACAACTCGATCTCCTCGCCGCGCATGATGTCAGGGCCGCCGTCGTAGCCACGGCGGCAGCTGACGCCCGGCACGATGTGCACTGGCGCGCGGCCGATGCTGGTGGCATGGCCGTGCAGCGCTATGGCGGCGATATCGGCCGGCGCGGCGGCATACGGCACCTCCGCCCAGCCGATGTTGGAGCCGATCATGCCGGAAGCGTAGACCATGGTGGTATCGGGCCAGCGTTCCATCAACTCGTTCATGATGGCTTCCATCTCCGGCCGTTTCAGGCCCGCCACGCCGGCCGGGCGGGAAAACTCGTCCAGCAGTTCGCCGCTGCCGGCGATGCGGTAGGCGCGGAAGTTGGTGCTGCCCCAGTTGACGCCTACAAAGCTACCGCCATTATCGTCGCGTGACACTGGCGCCTCCATCGATATGGTGGATGGCGCCCGTGATCCACGCCGCGCGGTCCGACACCAGGAACAGCGCCAGCTCCGCAACTTCCTGCGCAGTGCCGAAACGGGACAGCGGGTGGCGCAGTTTGTTGGCGGCAATGGCCTGTTCCGGATTGGCCTGCGCCGCAAAGCCGGCCTGCAGCAGCGGCGTGTCGATCGAGGCGGGTGCGATGGCGTTCACGCGCACGCCGTCCGGCGCCAGTTCCAGCGCGGCCGTCTTCACTAGATTGTTCAACGCCGCCTTGGTCGCCGCGTAAGCCGCCAGCGACGGCGTGGCGAAGTCCGCGTTAATCGACGACAGCATCACGATGGCGCCCTTGCCCTTGGCCTGCATGGCCGGCGCCAGGTGCTGCATCAGCCGCACCGCGCCGACCACGTTGACCGCATACAGATCCATATACGTATCCGGATCGGTATCGAGTACGCTGCCGCGCGCACCGATGGCGGCGGCGTGCACCAGGATATCGGGCTGGCCGAGGCGCTGGCGCAGCTGCTGCATGGCCGCATCCAGGCTGGCGGCCGAACGCAGGTCGCCGGTCAGGTTGCAGTCGGAGTCCATCGCCGGGTTGATATCGAAGCCCGCGACCAGTGCGCCTTCGGCCCTGAGCGCGGCCACCACCGCCGCGCCGATGCCGCTGGCGGCGCCGGTCACCAGCGCCACCCGGCCTTTCAATTCCTGTTGTTTCATGCTTCCCTTTCTCAGAACTTGCCGCTGATGCTGACTTTGTAGATGCGGCCATAAATGGCATTGGTGCGCAGTGCTTCCTTGACGCCGTCGTAAGTACGCTGCTGGCTGTTGCTGAGGTTATTCGCCTCCACGCTGAGCGACAGGTTCTTGGTCAGCTCATAGCGCGCGGTGGCCGAGACGTCGGTGTACGAATCATTGTAGACGCCAGTGGCCGCCGCCGAGATGCCGACCAAGTACTTGTTGCGCCAGTTGCCCGCCAGCCGCAGGCTGATTGGACCCTGCTCATAGTAGGCCACCAGGTTGGCGTTGTTCTTCGACAGGCCGGGGAAGGCCAGCGAAGCACCGGTGATGTCCTTCACCGGCGTGGTGGAGTCGATGTACGAGTAGGTCGCCATCACGCCGAAACCGTCCATCGGCGATGGCAGGAAGTAGAACGGCAGCTGCAGCAGGACCTCCGCGCCGGAGACCTTGGCGCCTTCGCCGTTGATCTTGCGGTTGACCAGGTAGGTTTCGCCGTCATAGGTCTCGGCGATCTGCTTCTGCACGATGAAGCTCGATACGTTCTTGCGGAACAACCCGAGCGAAGCCATGGCCTGCTTGCCGAAGTAGTATTCCAGCGACAGGTCGTACTGGTTGGCCTTGAAGGGATTGAGCTGCGGCGAGCCGCCGGCGCCGGTGCCCGCTTGCACCAGCACGCCGTTGGCGTAGGTCGGCGCATACAGGCGCACGCCGTTGTACAAGTCGGCTGTGTTAGCGAAGGCCAGCGCCTTGGCGGCGCCGACGCGCACCACGGTGTCCTCGGCCAGCTGCAGCTTGGCGACGGCGGATGGCAGCACGTTGTTGTCGGTGCGGTCCACCGTGTTGGGCACCGCCTGGCCGGCGCTGTTGATCAGGTTACCGGTCGATTCGAGCTTGCGCTGCACGAAGCGCGCGCCGACGTTGCCCGACAGTTCCGCGCCGGCGATGTCGCCGCTCAGATTCAGCTTGGCGTAGGCCTCGTTGAATTCCTCCTTGATGCGGAAGCGTGCGGCGGCGGAACCCAGCTGGCCGTAGGCGTTCACGCACTGCGGATCGTTGACGATGGCGGGGAAGGCGGAAAACGCCTTGCAGCCGGTGAAGCTGTTCTTGTCGGCGATGACGTAGCTGCCCGGCAGGCCGCTGAAATCGCCGCCGGAGAAGCCGGTGTTGCGGGTGGTGAGGAAGCCGGTCAGGCTGCTGCCGGAGATGCCGCCGGCAGGGCGGATGTCGCCGATGGATGGGTCCTGGTCGGAATCGAGATTGTTGTAGCGGGCGCCGACTTCCAGCGACTCGAGCCAGCTGGCGTCCAGCCTGCGCTTGAAGTCCGCGCGCACCGACTTGCTGTTGGTCTTGGCCTCGAACGAGCTGTCGAACATGATGGTGTGGCGCAGCGAGTTGATGTCCGCCAGGTTGATGCCGCCGACGTTGAAGGAGCCGAAGTCGCCCTTGCTCAGGTCAAAGTCGACAAAGCTGGTCACGGTGGCCAGCGGCTGCAGGCGGAAGTAGAGCTGGCGATAGCTGGAGGTGGCGTGGCCGTAGGACGCTTCGGCCGTGCCTTTCAGCGTTTCCGACAGCGTGAACTTGGCGCGCAGCGCGGTGGACGATACGTCGGAGCTGATGTCGGCGTACTCGGTGTTGGTCATCACCGGGCCGGTGGCGCGGCCGGACATCAGGATGTTGTTGGACGAGTAGGCGGCGTTGCTCAGGCCCGCAGTCGGATTGAAGCCGATCCAGAAGCGGTCGCGCTCAGATTCCAGGCGCGAGAAGAAGGTATCGCCGGTCAGTTCCAGGTCTTTGCTGGGCTTCCATTGCACCACGGCGTTGAAGCCGAACTTCTTGCGCGTCTCGCTGATTTCGCTGGCACGCGCATCCTGGTCTCCGAAGCGCAGCTTGCCGCCGTCGGTGTAGGACTTGTAGCCGGAGAAGGTGTCCAGGCCTTGCTGCGCCAGCGAGCGGCGTTCATAGAATACGGAGCCGAGCACGCCCACCTTGTTGTCGGCGAACTTGCGCGTGATGAGGCCAAACAGTTCCGGGCTGGTTTTGCCGGGCAGGTCTTCGTAGCCGGCGCCGATCTTGCCGGCGATTTGCTCGGGACCGTCGAGCGGCATGCGTGAACGGATATCGACCACGCCACCGAGGCCGCCGGCGATCTGCTCGGCGCCGGCCAGCTTGGTTACTTCCAGGCTGGAGATCAGGCCGGACGGCACCAGCGCCATCAAGCCGAAGGTCGAGGTACCCAGTTGATCGAGGCCGGTGCCGCCACGGCCGGTGGAGTCGACGATTTCGCGGCCGTTATACAGCAGCACATTCTGGCGCAGGCCACGGATCGATACGTTGGAGCCTTCGCCGACGCCGCGATCGACCTGGATGCCGGAGACGCGCGACAGCGACTCGGCCACGTTCTTGTCCGGCAGTTTACCGATGTCGTCGGCCACGATGGCGTCGACGAACTGGGTGGCGTCGCGCTTCTTGTTGCGCGCTGACTGCAAGGCCTGGCGGATGCCGGATACCACGATCGACACCGGCGCGGCTTCGGTGGGCACAACGTCCGCAGCGGCGGCGGTGGCGGTAGTAGTGCTGGTGTTATCGGTCGTGCTGGCAGTGTCGGTCTGCGCCCATGCGCCGCTGGACGCGAGGACCGTCGTGACCAAAAGTCCGGGGATGACTTTCTTCTTCATGTGCTTGTCTCCAAATGTTGTTATGGCACTGCTGCGCCTTTATAACACCGGCGCATGCGTGCTGGTTAATGAATCTATAGTAGATCCATTGCTGTATATCCTATAGCAACAAAAAATCTTGATCAAGCGATTATTTGTGCGGTTTGTTGCTGTTTTGCGCCAGATGTTCCCAATTTTGAAATCACATGCTAAGCTAATATAGCAACACTTAACTACAACTTGGAGATGCTTGTGAACACACTCGGCGGCGTATTACCCATCCTTCCCACGATTTTTCATCCCACTGGCGAGATCGACGAAGCCGGCACGCGCAACGTGCTGGAGTACGTGATTGCGGCCGGCGCGGACGGCGTGGTGTTCCCCGGCCTGGCCAGCGAATACGACACCTTGAGCCGGGAAGAGCGCCTGCACATGACGGCGCTGATCGGCGAGTGGATAGCAGGACGCATCCCGTTCGTGATCGGCGCCAGCGCCACCACGCTGGAAGATGCCGCCGCCTACGCGGATGCCGGCGCGCGTGCCGGTGCGCAGACCGCCATGATCCTGACGCCGCACAAGCTGGAGAAGGATTTGCCAGCGATGGCCGATTTCTTCCGCCAGATCCGCGCTCAATCGAAGGTCGACATCATGCTGCAGAACGCGCCGGCGCCGATGGGCATCGGCCTGGCGCTGGATCGCGTGGCGCAACTGGCGGCGGAAGTCGATGGCATCCGCTATGTAAAGGAAGAGGCGCCGCCGTCAGGCCAGCGCATCACCCAACTGAGCGAACTGGCGGGCGATTCGCTGGATGCGGTGTTCGGCGGCGCGGGCGGCCGCTTCGTGATCGATGAATTGAAGCGCGGCGCGCGCGGCACCATGCCGGCCTCCGAAATCACGGAACTGCATGTGGCCATG
Source organism: Duganella paludis (assembly GCF_054461335.1). Classification (NCBI taxonomy): domain Bacteria; kingdom Pseudomonadati; phylum Pseudomonadota; class Betaproteobacteria; order Burkholderiales; family Oxalobacteraceae; genus Duganella; species Duganella paludis. The sequence continues at coordinate 583,782 of NZ_CM136922.1, read as the reverse complement.
ATCAAGGCCTTCAACGATGGCGACGAAAAGCGCGCGCGCGATCTGTTTGAGCGTACACTGCCCCTCTTGAACATGCAGCAGATCTTCCGCTGGCGCCTTACCAAGGCCGTGCTGCAAATGCGCGGCATCATTGCCAACGATTTCGTGCGCGCGCCCGGCCCGTCGCTGGACCGTCAGGACCGCGCCGAGCTGGCGGCGCTGCTGGAGCGCCTGGGCGATCTGCTGCCGCTTGAATGGATCGCACCGAAATGAACACACGCGCCGCACAACAACGCCAGGTCGTCAGCGTAGAAACCTTTATCGTCACCTCGCCGCGCGAGACGCCGTATCTCGGTCCGCTCGGGCCGGGCGAGGAAGTGAACTCGCGCGGCTACATCGTCCGCAAGGGCAACGGCACCATTTACCCGACGGTGGACCGCTCGGTGGTGGTGCGCGTCACCACCGACGACGGCGCGGTCGGCTGGGGCGAGACCTACGGCATCTGCGCGCCGCGCGCCACCTGTGAAATCATCAACGAGCTACTGGCGCCGGTGCTGATGGGGCGCGATCCGGAAGACGTGACCGTCATCTGGGACGAACTATATGGCCTGATGCGCGTGCGCGGTTGCACCGGCGGCTTCCACACCGACGCCATCGCGGCATTGGATATCGCCCTGTGGGACTTGCGCGCACGCGGTCGCGGCGTGTCGGTGGCCGAGTTGCTGGGCGGCGCCGGACGCACGGAGATTCCGTGCTACCTGTCCGGACTTCCCGCCGCCACGCTGGAGCAGCGCGTGCAACTGGCGCTGGAATGGCAGGCGCGCGGCATCAACTCCTTCAAGTTCGCGGCGGTGGTCAGTCACGAAGGTGTGTCCGAGGAATTCGCGGCGCTGCGCGGCGCGTTGGGCCCGGACGCCGAGATCATGGCCGACCTGCACTGGAAGTTCAGCGCGGCCGAAGCGTCGGCGCTGGCGCGCGTGGTCGGCAAGTACGATCCCTTCTTCCTGGAGGCGCCGGTCAAGCCGGAAGACGTGGCGGGCCTGGCGCAGGTGTGCGAGGAAAGCGCGGTGCCGATCGCCGGCGGCGAGGAGTGGGCCACCAGCTACGAAGCGCAGCTGCGCCTGTCCTCGTGCAAGGTGCGCTACGTGCAGCCGGAGATGGCGCATACCGGCATTACGCAGTTCTGCCGCATCGCCGCGCTGGCGCAGCAGCATGGCGCCACGCTGGCGCCGCATGCCACCATCGGCGTCGGCATCTTCCTGGCGGCCAGCCTGCAGGCCAGCGCGCCGGTGGGCAAGCTGTGGCGGCACGAGTGGCAGCATTCCATCTTCGAACGCAACCTGGCGCTGCTCGATACCGACATGGCCTGCGCCGACGGCGTTTATCGCTTGCCGACCGGCCCCGGTCTCGGCGTGACGCCGAACGAAGGCTTCTGGGAGCGCGTGGAACGCGTGAGCTGAGGCATAATGGTGTTTTCGCCTCGAAGGAATAGAACCGTATGCTGTCACAGTTAGGAGCCCAGCCGAACCAGAGCCTGATCGACGGCATCGTCACGCTGCAGGCGCTGGCCACGGCCACAGAACCGGTGGGCTGCCGCGAGCTGGCCCGCCGCATCGATCTCGATCCGACCAAGGTCAATCGCTTGCTGAAAACGCTGACCTATCTGGGCATCGCGCGCCAGCTGGCCAACCGCAAGTACACGGCCGGTCCCGGCATGCACGTGCTTGCGGCGCAAAGCCTGTTCGCTTCGGGGCTGATCAATCGTTCGCTGCCGGTGCTGCAGACGCTGCGCCGCCACGGCCACACGGTGGCGCTGGGCGTGCTGTGGAACGATAGCGTCAGCTATCTGTTCCACGCGCCGCCGGGCATGGACATCTCGATGGGGCTGGGACGTATCGGCCTGCTGCCGGCCACCACCAGCGGCATCGGCATGATGCTGCTGTCGGAGCTGGCGGACGAGCATATCGTGCGCATCTACGGCGAGCGCGAGATTCCGCGCTATCCGGAAGGGATGCCGCAGTTGCTGGAGCGCTTGGCGGAAGTGCGCCGCCTCGGCTACGCCCGCGTGCGGGTGGAGGATGACCGCAACCACCACGTGGTGGCCGTGTCCACCGGCGATCCGGTACACGCCGGCCTGGCCTTGTCGGGCTGGATACCGGAAGGCGCGACCGAGGAGCTGGTGGGCGTGCTGCGCGAGGGCGCGAAGGAAATCGGCCGCGAGGCCTGATGTCTTACAGCCGCGCGTCGCTGGCCACCAGGTGTGTGGAGATATCGTCGGCGCAGGCTTTCAGCAGGACGGTGGTCTCTTCCAGGCTGCGCACCTGCCGCGTTGATTCAACAAACGGAATGGCCAGCGCGGCCGCCGCCGATTCGCCGCGCCACACCGGCGCCGCCAGGTCGGTGATGCAGGCGGCGTAACCGCTTTTGGCGCTGGCCCAGCCATTTTTCTGCGCCTTCAGAACGCGCCGCTCGAACTCCGGGCGGGTGGTGTCGTCCAGTTGCGGCGCCAGCCAGCGGTCCCACCGCTGGCGTACTTGCGCGGCCTGGAAGGCATACAGCACGGTGCCGGACACGGTGCTGCTCAAATCGCGGCGATGGCCCACGCGCACCGAGAAGCCGATCATCTCGCTCGACTCCATGCGTGCTACCACCACGATCTGTCCTTCCGAATGCACCGCGAGGTGGCAGGACTGCCCGGTGGCCTCGGCCATCGCCAGCATTTTCGGCAGCGCCGTTTCCACTAGTCCCTTGATGCGCGGCTGGCCCAGGCCCAGTGCAAACAGCTTGTCGGTCAAGCGGTAGCCGTCGCTGTCCGGCGCGCGCTCGATAAAGCCACGGAACTCCAGCACCTGCAGCATGCGGAACAATTCGCCGTGCGAGCGATCGAGCTTGCGCGTGATTTCCGCGACCGTCACCGGGTGCGGTTCGGCCGCCACCAGCTCCAGTATGTCCAGGCCTTTTTCCAGTGCCGGCGCCTTGTAGCGCTGATCGGTATCGCTCATGTGAAAGTGAAAGTAAGAGTCAAAAGTAAACAATCACATTATAGATTAAGGCCTTTATTTACAAGTTTTTCGTTGACTGTGTTTGCACTGGTGAATAGACTGTGCATCAGTAAACAACAAAAATCGTGATACAGGAGACCGCATGACCAGCAGCCGCATCGCCCAGGTGGAGACTTTCCACATTCGCATTCCGCAACCCCAATCGCTGCACGCCGGCCGCATGTTGCCGGTGAACGCCGAAGGCTATATCGTCGATCCCGACAACGGCACCATCTATCCCGCCGACGACCGCACCTTGCTGATCAAGATCACCTGCGAGGATGGCACGGTGGGCTGGGGCGAGACTTACGGCATTGTGGCGGCAGGGGCGGTGAGGGCGCTGGTGGCCGATGTGATCGGGCCTTTCCTGGCCGGGAAAAGTCCGCTGGACGTGCAGACCATCTGGCAGTCGCTGTACAACATGATGCGCGTGCGCGGCTACACCACCGGCTTCTGGCTGGATGCGCTGGCATCGGTCGATATCGCGCTTTGGGACTTGTGCGGCAAGATCCTCAAGCAGCCGGTGTGGCAGCTGCTGGGCGGACGCTATCGCGCCAGCCTGCCGGCCTACATCACCAACCTGCCGGGCAGCGACCTGGCGCAGCGCGAGGCTTCGGTAGCGGCCTTGTATGAGCAGGGCTTCCGTTCGTTCAAGGTGCACGCGGCGTCGTCGTTCGATTACGTCGAGCTGATACGCCTGATGCGCACGCGCTATGCGGACATCGACATCATGCTGGACCTGCACTGGTGCCACACCGCTTCCGAAGCCTGCGACATCGCACGCCGCATCGAGCCGTATCGCATCGGCTTCCTCGAAGCGCCTTGCCATACCGAAGACGTGGATGGCCTGGCGCGGCTGGCGACGTCCACTTCCATCCCGCTGGCGGTGGGCGAGGAGTGGCGTACCGTGTACGATGCGCACCAGCGCCTGAAAACCGGCGCGCTGGGCGTGATCCAGCCGGAGATGGGCCGCACCGGCATCACGCAGTTCATGCGCATCTGTCAGTTGGCCGACATCTATCACGTGCGCGTGGCGCCGCATGCGACCATCGGCTTCGGCGTGTTCATGGCGGCCAGCCTGCACGCCGCCAGCGCCGTGGCCGAGTTGAGCATGCACGAATACCAGAACAATTTTATGAACAAGCACCTGCATCACTTCGACACGGCCATGCGCTGCGACGGCGGCGTGTTCACGTTGCCGCAGGGGCCGGGCCTGGGCATCGCGCCGAAGGACTCACTGTGGCAGTTCGCCTCATGAGCGGCGGGCGCGAAACGCAAGTGCCCCAGGCGAACGAGGTGCACGACAATCACGCGGCGGAAGCGGCGCAGGCGGCGCACCATGCCCGGCGCGGCGGCTGGATCATCGTCGGCATGCTGGCCTTCTCCACCTTCCTGAACTACGTGGACCGCCAGACGCTGTCGCTGCTGGCGCAGCCCATCCAGGCCGCGCTGGCTATGGACGACAAGGCCTACGCCATGGTGGTCACGGCCTTCATGATCGCCTACACGGTCGGGAACATCACCTCCGGCGTGCTGGTGGACCGCCTGGGCGCGGTGCGCGCCATGCCGGTGTTCGTGGTCATGTGGTCGTTGGCCGGTGCCATGTGCGGGCTGGTGGAAAGCAGCACGCAGCTGGCGGGCAGCCGCTTCTTCCTCGGCCTGTTCGAGACCGGTAACTTCATGGCGGCGCCCATCATCGTCTCGATGTTCCTGCCGGCTGGGCAGAAGGCCTTCGGCATCGGCATCTACACGGCGGCGGCCATGCTGGGGGCGGCCGTGTCGCCGCCGCTGGTCACGATGATCAATGAAATCGCCGGCTGGCGCACCGCCTTCATCCTGATGGGCGCGGGCGGCCTGGTATGGGCCGCCATCTGGTGGCTGCTGCCGACGCGCGGCGCCGGCGCGGATCACAAGCAGGAAGCGCCGTCCGCCGCGCCGCCCGGTGCGGTCGACATCCAGACCTGGCGCCAGGCGCTGACCGAGCCGCGCGTGTGGGCGCAGGCGCTGGGCACCATGCTCACCTTCCCGGTGTGGTTCTTTTACCTGAACTGGTTCCCGAAATACCTGACGGACGAACGAGGACTGAGCACGCTGGACATGGGCTCGCGCGCCTGGGTGGTGTATCTGTTCGCCGGCATCGGCTGCATGGTAGCCGGTGTGCTGATCGCGGCGCTGATGCGTTTTACCCGCATGCAGCCGCTGTGTGCGCGCATCGTGGCGATGGCTGCGGTGGCCGTGCTGGCGCCGGTCGGCGCGATCAACTACTTCACGCCGCCGGTGGCGGTGAGCCTGATGTCGGCGGCGTGGGTGGCGCTGGTGCACATGATCTGGCAGATCGTCGTCACCAGCCTGTCGCTGGAGTTGTTCACCTCGCGCAGCCTGGGTAAGGTGCTGGGCATCGTCGGCATCGTCAGCGGCGTTGGCGGCATCGTCAGCACATGGCTGATCGGGAACCTGGTCAGCGTGGTCAGTTACCGGCCGATGTTCCTGGTGATGGCCGCCGTCTACACCGTTGCCATGGTGGTCATGCTGTCGCTGTACAAGCGCGGCGGCGTGCAATGGCTGCCGCGCAAGGCTGCTACTGCTTGACCAGTTCCACGCGGCGGTTTTTCTCGCGGCCTGCTTCGGCGTCGTTGGAGGCCACCGGCGCCCACGAGGCGACGCCTTTGGCGCTGAGGCGCTTGCCGTCGATCTTGTAATCGGCGGCCAGCGCTTTCACCACGGCTTCGGCGCGCTTCTGCGATAGCTCGGCGTTGCGCGCGGGAGCGCCCTGGCTGTCGGTGTGGCCGACCACGTACACCTTCAGCTGCGCGTCCTGCTGCAGCAGCTTGGCCATTTCGCCCAGCGCGGCTTTCGATTCGGGCTTGATGTCGCTCTTGTCGGTATCGAAGTAGACGCCGTACACCACGGCCTTGCCTTCGGCGGCAATGCCCTTGGCCATGTCGGCCGCGTTCAGGTTGACGCTGACCTTGCCGACTTCCATAGGCTTGCCCTCGACCACTTGCTGATAGATGGCGCCTTCCTTGCCGTCCACCGGCGCCACCACATAGATGGCGACATGGACCTGGGTGCCGTCGGCGGTGACGCCCTTGGCCAGCAGGTAGCGCTCGTCGTTGCGGCCGTGGTTGAACGGCGACCAGTAGTCGCTGCTGCCCTGGATGAAGTTGTTGCCCACGTGTTTATCGAGGAAGTAGGCGCCGAACTCCGGGCCGCAGGCTTCCTTCACGCACGCGAACACGGTCTTGAGGCCGGCCTTGTCCAGCGCCGCCTGGTAGTTGCGCATCACCTCCACGGCGGAACGCGCCTTCGGGTAGTTGTAGGCGATGCGCGTGTACTTGCCCTCCAGCGCCAGGGCTTCCTGGAACGCCGGCTGGTTGTTCTTGTTGGCGATGCGCTTCCCGGCCGGCAGCGTCACTTCGTCGAACTCCTTGATGTCATAGCCAACCAGCTTGGATTCGGCAAAGCGCGAAAGCAGGGGGTGGTCCTTGCCTTTGGCGGTGTCTTTTGGCGGCATCTGCGCGTGGGCCAGCGTGGCGCTGGCGGACAGCGCGCAAAACAGGAGGAGGGCGGCTCGCATCGGTAATTCCTGGTTGGTTGAAGATGCGCGATTATAAAAACTTTAACGGTGCGACGGCGCACAATCGGCGCCCGAGCCCCGCTCTACAATACGCGAAACAACCAACGGGATACGGACCATGAAACAGTTAATGCTGGCCTTCGGCGTGGTCCACGCCGCGATCGCCCTGTTATTCACCGCCGGGGCGCTGATGCTCATCTTCGTCGGCGCCCAGGTGGGCTGGCACGCGTTGCAGGCCGATTCCGGCCTGACCGCCGCGCAGGAGGTGATCGAGGCGATCGGCATTCTGGCCGCCGCCGTGGTGGCGCTGCAGATCGCCGAAACCATCATCGAGGAAGAAGTGGTGCGCGACGCCGACATCAGCGCGCCGACCCGTGTGCGCCGGTTTTTGTCGCGCTTCTTCGTGGTGGTGGTCGTGGCGCTGGCGATCGAATGCCTGGTCGCCACCTTCCGCGCGGTGCATGACGACGCCAGCGAACTGCTGTACGTGGCCGCGCTGGTGGCCGGCGTCGGCGTGTTGCTGGCCGCGTGGGGCGTGTTCATCCACCTGAACCGCTCGGCCGAGGAGCTGGAACCTGACGCCATGCAGGACGCCCAGGCCGAGGATGAAAAGCTCAAGCCCTGAGGCCTCATCGTCATTCCCGCTTTCGCGGGAATGACGGAGCTAAGCTCGAGGGAATGACGGAGCTAAGTGTTTCAGTGGCGCGCTTGCAGGCGCCGTTCGGGCGGCGGCCCCTCGTTGGCCGCTTCCGCGCCTTGCTCGAATTGCAGGCGGCGCGTCGGCGCGTTGGCGTCCACGCCCATATTGCTGAACATCTCCAACGCGCCCAGTAGCACCGCCTGCTGCGCGTTCATGTAATTGACGTAGGACGAATTGAGCACATAGAACACCAGCTCATATTCCAGCGCGTCCTGGCTGATGGACTTCAGGTGTACGCGGTCCGAACGCACATCCGGCTGGCGGTCGATGATCTCCTTCAGCGCCTCCGGAATGCGCGCCGCCAGCTTGACCGGCGTGGCCGGATTAACGCGCAAGGAAAACTGTACGCGGCGCGTCTGCATGCGCTTATAGTTGCGCACCGTGTTTTTCAGCAGCTCCGCATTGCCGATCACCACCTGCTCGCCGCTGTCGGCGCGGATGCGCGTGGTCTTCAGGCCCACATGCTCCACCGTGCCGGAGACGTTGGTGATGGAGATCGAGTCGCCCACCTCGAACGGCTTGTCGACCGCAATCGACAGCGAGGCAAACAGGTCGCCCAGCACGTTCTGCACCGCCAGCGCCACGGCGATACCGCCGATGCCCAGGCTGGCCACCAGCGCCGAGACGTTGATGCCCAGGTTGGACAGCGCCGCCAGCAGGAACACCACCCACAGCGTGGTCTTCAGCGCCCACACCATCAGCGTGTTGGCGACGGTGGTCGGGGAGTCGGGATTGTCGGCATGATTGCGGAAGTAGCGCCGCGCGCCCAGCGTGGCGGCGCGGTCGAAGTACAGCACCAGCTGGAAGCCCAGCACCACGAACCACAAATGGCCGAGGCGTTCTTCCCACAGCGGCGGCAGCTCCAGCATCTTCAGCCCGACCAGCACCGACACCACGAACACGGACAGCATACTGGTGCGGTTCAGGGTTTCCTTGAGCAGTTGCGCCGCAGGGCGGTCTGCGCGGCCGGCTTCGTCATGGCGGCACAGGCGCTTGCGCAGCAGCCGTAGGCAGGCATAGATGGCGAAAAAAGTAATGGCGGCGGCGCTGGCGGCGAGCATCAACTCGTCGCCCTCGACGTTGGAAAAAGGTGCAAGATAGCGTTGGATATTCAAACCGGTCTCCTGGTAAGGCAGAAACGCCTCATCCTAGGCGCCCCCGGCGACGGGCTCTGTTCGTTGCTTCACATCCCTCGGGCATTGCGGCATGGCACAAATTTTTGCCGCATGGCTCGTGGTCGAAGGAGGTTGTATGGCTGGATGCTGTTCCGGCGGCTGCGCGCCGCCCCCGGTGGACCGTCGTTACCGGCGCATTTTATGGATCGCACTGGTGGTGAACGCCGTGATGTTCGCGGTGGAACTGGCGGGCGGCCTGCGCGGCGATTCGGTGGCGCTGCTGGCCGACGCTGCGGATTTCCTCGGCGACGCCGGCAACTACGCGTTGTCGCTGTTCGCGCTCAGCCTGGCCGCCGCATGGCGCTCTCGTACCGCGTTGCTCAAGGGCTGGACCATGGCCGTCTACGGCAGCCTGGTGCTGCTGAAGGCTGGCTGGGACGTGACCACCGGCAGCATGCCGGCGCCGGAAGTGATGGGCGTGATCGGCTTCATCGCGCTGCTGGCCAACGGCACGGTGGCGCTGCTGCTGTACGCCTACCGCGATGGCGACGCCAATATGCGCTCGGTGTGGCTGTGCACCCGCAACGACGCCATCGGCAACGTCGCCGTGATGCTGGCCGCGCTGGGCGTGTTCGGCACCGGCAGCCGCTGGCCGGACCTGGCCGTGGCCCTGGCGATGGGATGCCTGGCCGTGAGCGCCGGCCGGCAGGTGATCGGGCAGGCGCGCGCCGAGCTGAGCACGACAGAAACATAGTCGCTTTTGGTGATTTTCATAATTGATATTTCGAAAATGAAGAAGCACAATGCGGGGACACATCTCCAACCTAAGAGAGGCTTATGAGACAGTTCGCCCCAACGCCGGTATTCACCGCGCTCGCTTCGATCTTCGCTATTTCCGCCATTTCCGCCACGTCGGCCTTCGCCGCCCCCATCGCCACCCTGGACCGTGACGGCGCCTACGTCTCGATCGAGGCCTATGGCCCGAACGTGGTCCATGTGACCATCGCCGTCGACAAAGGTGAAGTGCTGAAAGGCCCCGGCTACGGCATCCTGCCCAAGAACAGCGACAACAGCGCCTTCCGCCACGAAGGCGGCAAGGGCGGCGACGTCTTCAAATCGGCCGCCATGACGGTGCGCGTGAATCCATCGCCGCCGCCGTCGGTGCCGACCCAGGGCCAGAAGTATTTCGCGCCGTCGCTGGCGCCGGTCGGCCTGCAGGTGCTCAACGCCAAGGGCGAACAGATCGTCAGCATGAACGGCTGGGAGATGTCGCCGCAGACCGTCAACACCGAGAAAACCTTCCAGGTCGGCGCCTCCTTTTCGGTCGCGCGCGATGAGCATTACTACGGCATGGGCCAGAACCAGGAATCGCTCGGCGCGCTCGACCTGCGCGGCCGCGTGCTCGACTGCAAGCACTGGTACGACGCCCCGGCCGGCGAAAGCGTATGCGTGCCGTTCATGGTCTCGTCCAAGGGCTACGGTATCGTGTGGGACAATCCGTCGGCCACGCGCTTTGTCGCCGGCGTCAACGGCCGCACCGCGTTCCAGTCCAACGTGGGCGAGCGCGTGAGCTTCTTCGTCATCACCGGCGCCACGCCGGAGGAAATCTATTCCGGTTACGCCCGCGTCACCGGCAAGACCCCGATCCCGCCGAAATCGGCCTTCGGCCTGATCCAGTCCAAGGCCCGCTACGACAGCCAGCAGGAACTGATGCGCGTGGCCAGGACCTACCGCGAGAAGAAATACCCGCTGGACGTGATGGTGCTGGACTGGTTCTACTGGACCCGCATGGGCCAGATGGACATCGATCCGACGCAGTTCCCCGACCCGAAAGGGATGAACAAGGAATTGCACGACATGGGCATGGAGTCCATCATCTCGATCTGGCCGCGCTACGAAACCTCGGGCCGCTATTTCAACGAGCTCGATAACAAGGGCTATCTGCTCAAGGACAAGGACGGCAAGACCGTCGACGGTCTGCCGTTCCGCTCCGACCGCACCGGCGGCCTGATCGATCCGACCAACCCGGCCGCCCGCAAGTGGTTCTGGGAAAAGGCGCGCGACAACATCCTGTCGCAGGGCTTCGATTACCCGTGGCTGGACGAGACCGAACCGGACCTGGTGCCGGACGGCTTCTTCTACTCGATCGGTTCGGGCGACCGCTACCACAACCTGTTCCCGCTGATGCACGTCGAAGGCGTGGCCGACAACATGCGCGCCTGGAAACCGAACAAGCGCGTGCTGATCCTGTCGCGCGCCGCCTACCTCGGCTCGCAGCGCAGCGGCGCCTTGTTCTGGTCGTCCGACATCCAGCCGACCTGGGAAGCACTGGCGCGCCAGGTGCCGACCGGCCTGAACATGACCGCCTCGGGCATCGCCTACTGGGGCAACGACATCGGCGGCTGGCAGAAGCTGGCGCCGACCACCTCGGCCGTGAAAGCGCCGCTGCTCGATCCGTCGGACGCCCGCGCGGTGGTCGGCAACTACCACGACTATCCGGAGCTGATGACGCGCTGGTTCCAGTACGGCACCTTCCTGCCGACCCTGCGCCTGCACGGCGACCGCAAGGAAGCCGAGATCTGGTCCTTCGGCAAGCAGGCGGAAGTCGTGATGGCGCGCTTCAACAAGCTGCGCTACCAGCTGATTCCGTATATGTACTCGCAGGCCAAGTACACCCACGACACCGGCGCGCCGTTCATGCGTCCGCTGTGGATGGACTTCCCGAGCGATCCGAACGTGGCCAATATCGGCACGCAGTACATGTTCGGCCCGGCCTTCCTGGTGGCGCCGATCACGGAGCAGGGCCAGACCGAGAAGGATGTCTACCTGCCGGCCGGCGCCGATTGGTATAACTTCTGGACCAACGAGAAGCTGGCCGGCGGACGCTGGGTGAAAGTGGCCGCGCCGATCGACCAGATGCCGGTGTTCGTGAAAGCCGGCTCGGTGCTGCCGATCGGCGCCGACGTGCAGTCGACCGCCACCAAGCAGGCGATCGCCGCCATCCACGTCTATCCAGGCAAGAGCGGCGAGTTCCGCCTGTACGACGACGACGGCGTGAGCTACGACTACGAGAAGGGCAAGTCGACCGTCACCCAGCTCAAGTGGGATGATGCGGCGGGCAAGCTCAGCGCCAGCGGCGGCGATGCCGGCCTGGTCAAGTCGGCGGCAGGGCTGGTCAAGGTGATCGGCAAATAAGTAGGAAGGCCACGCTGGGCGGTGTTTGTCCAGGACGAACGGTTGAATCTGCGCACCCATATTCTTTTGCTCTGAAGTAAAATTGCTTTTACATAGAGTTGAAGGAAGATCATGCAGCAGAATGCCCTGTCCAGCGTGGATGCGATTGAAGCGGAGCGGTTCCGCCAGTTCATCATGGGCGTAACCGACTACGCCATCTACATGCTCTCTCCCGAAGGCGTGGTGGTCACGTGGAACGCCGGGGCGCAACGCTTCAAGGGCTACCACCCCGATGAGATCATCGGCCGCCATTTCTCCATGTTCTACACCGAGGAAGACCGCGCCAAGGGCCGGCCGACGCTGGCGCTGGAACTGGCGCGCACCACCGGCAAGTTCGAGGACGAAGGCTGGCGCGTGCGCAAGGACGGCAGCCGCTTCTGGGCCAACGTGGTGATCGATCCGATTCTCGACCCCAACGGTGAGTTGATGGGCTTTGCCAAGATCACCCGCGACATCACCGAGCGCCGCGTGGCCGCCGAGCAGCTGGAGCGGGCGCGCGAGGCGCTGTTCCAGTCGCAGAAGCTGGAGGCGATCGGCAAGCTCACCGGCGGCATCGCGCACGACTTCAACAATCTGCTGAGTGTGATCATGAACGGCCTGGAACTGCTGCGCATGTCCAAGGACCCGGCCATGGTCGCCAAGTCGGTCGACACCATGTCGCGCGCGGCCCAGCGCGGCGCGTCGCTGACGCAGCAATTGCTGGCCTTCGCGCGCCAGCAGCCCTTGCGCCAGGAGTCGCACGACGTGGCCCGCGTGATCCGTTCGTTCGAGGCGGTGCTGCGGCGCGCGCTGCCCGACGACATGCATATGTACCTGCAAGTCCATGCCGACCTGCCGAACGCCATGATCGATCCCACCCAGTTCGAATCCGGCCTGCTCAACCTGGTGGTCAACGCCCGCGACGCCATGGGCGACGGCGGTGAAGTGCTGATTGACCTGGATGTCGTGGCGCTGGCCGAGAACGAAGTGGAACGCTTGCCGGCGGGCCGTTACGTGCGCGTGATGGTCAAGGACAATGGCGCCGGCATGCCGAAGGAAACGATTTTGCGCGCGGTCGAGCCGTTCTTCACCACCAAGGAAGTCGGCAAGGGCACCGGCCTGGGCCTGAGCCAGGTGTACGGCATGGTGCAGCAATGCCAGGGCGCGCTGACCATCGATTCGGAAGTGGGCGCGGGGACGGCGGTGGCGATGTATTTCCCGGCCGTGGCGCGCGAGGCGGACGGCGGTGAGGACGGCACGCTGGCCAGCGCCGAAAAAGTCCTGCTGGTGGACGACCAGATCGACGTGCTGGAGACGGCCATCAGCCTGTTCTCGCATCTCGGTTACGAAGTACTGTCGGCCGATAACGCCACGCAGGCATTGGAGACGCTGCGCCAGCATCCTGACATCGGCATCCTGTTCAGCGACGTGGTCATGCCGGGCATGAATGGCGTGGAGCTGGGCAAGGCCGCGCGCGCCGCCTTCCCGGACTTGAAGATCGTGCTGGCATCGGGCTACGTCAAGGCCGCGTTGCGCGATCAGATGCCGGACATCGGCAACTTCGAGCTGATCGCCAAGCCTTACCGCTTGAGCGACTTGATCCGCGTACTAAAGGTTCTATAGGTTCGCTGGCGCACATTGTTGACGTGCGAGCTGCGGCAGTATGAGGGTTTGAGGAGCTTTTGTGACCCCGTACCACATCCCCGCCGCGCAACAGCAAGCCTTGCTGGCGCTGGGCGCCGCCTTGCGCGCCCGCCAATACCGGTTTTCCACTGTCACACCGGCCACGCAGGCGCGCGTGCTGGCGCGTGCGGCCGAGCCGCAGACGGCGACCTTGCGCGACATCTTCGGCTGGAGCCGGCCGTTCGCCGCCAGCGCGGTCGACGGCACGTTGCTGGCGCTGATGCGCGCGGCCGGCGTGGTGGAGGAGCAGGGCGGTTCGCTGCGCAGCGCGCTCAGGGTGTCCACGCTGGCGGGCGAGTGGCTGTTTCACTCGGCGTATCCGACCACGCAGGCGGAGGCGGTATTCTTCGGCCCCGACACCTGCCGCTTCTTGCGCGCGATGGCGCACACGCTGGCGCCGGCATCGATCATGCGCCCGCCCGCGTCGGCGTTCGCGTCTGCGCCGCCGTCGCCGGCTGCATCCGCAGCGGCGCCATCGCGCATCGTTGAAATCTGCTGCGGCAGCGGCGCGGCCGCGATTGCGCTGGCCCGCCGTTTCCCGCAGGCCGAAGTGATCGCCGCCGACATCAACGCCCGCGCGCTGGCGCTGGCCGACATCAATATGCGCCTGGCCGGCGTGTCCAACGCCCGCAGCTGCTACAGCAATCTGCTGCACCAACTCGACGGCCAGTTCGACCTGATCGTCGCCAATCCGCCCTACCTGCTCGACCCATCCGAGCGCGCCTACCGCCACGGCGGCGGTGAACTCGGCATCGGCCTGTCGCTGCAAATCGTGCGCGCCGCCATCGAACGGCTGGCGCCAGGCGGCGCCTTGTGGCTCTACACCGGCGTCGCGATGACCAACGGCGACGACCCATTCCTGCGCCACGCCGCCGCACTGCTGGACGAAGCAGGCCTGCACTGGACCTACGAAGAAATCGATCCCGACGTCTTCGGCGAAGAACTGGAAACGCCAGCCTACGCCAGCGCCGAGCGCATCGCCGCAGTGTGGCTGGTGGCCACCAAGGAGGGCTGACCATGCGCATCGTCCAACAGCGCCTGCTGCGCGGCGCCAACCTATACAGCCGCACCACCTGCATCGTGGCCGTGATCGAATCGACCCAGCCCGAAGCTGGACCGCAACTGGCCTACACCGCGCTCTACCTGCAGCATGCCTGCGGGGAGCCGGTGGAATTCATGCACGCCGAACCGGCCGAGCAGCCGCAGGCCGGCCAGCCCCAAGACGGCGCACCCGCGCAATGGCGCGTGGTGGTGCAGTACGCGCTCGAACACCTAGGCCAGGCCGCGCTGGCCGCCGCCGCCGAGCTGATCTCCGCCACCGAACGTGGCGAAACTCCCGACGTCGCCGCAGCAGTGACATCCCTGCGCGCGCTGGCGGCCAGCATGCAATTGCCGCCCGCCGCCAGCGCCCTCGCACGTGAAGCCGCCGCGCTGGGCATCCCGGTCCAGCGCATCAGCGAACATGGCGGCCTGATACGGCTAGGCTGGGGCAAGCGCCAATGGCGCTTCGTCGACCAGGCCGGCGACGACAATCGCCTGCTCAGCAACACCCTGCTGCACGACCGCCAGATGATGCGCTCCCTGCTGATCGAGGCGCAACTGCAAGTACCGGACGAAGACTTCCACTCGCCGCAACGACAGCCCGGCGAACGCCTGCGCGTGCAGGTCATGGACGGCGTCGCACAACACCCCGATCCCGACGCCGGCTACGTCAGCGAACGCGCCGGCGCCACCCTAGGCCTGGCGCACGCCCAGGTCGACCTGCTGCCCGGACGGCACGGCTACAAGGTGGACGCCGTGCTGGGCGCCGTCCCGCCCAGCCACGACCAGCGCATGCTGCGGCGCGAACTGCACGCCGACGCGGCGCAGGGACGCATCCCGGTCATCGGCGTCACCGGCACCAACGGCAAGACCACCACCACGCTGATGATCGCGCACGCGGTCAAGCTAGCGGGCTACCGCACCGGCTGCGCCAGCACCCAGGGCATTGCGCTGGACGGCCGCCTGTACGCCGACGGCGACTGCACCGGCTACTGGTCGCACCGCAGCGTGCTCAGTTCTCCGCAGACTGAATTCGCCGTGCTGGAAACCGCGCGCGGCGGCCTGCTCAAGCGCGGCCTGGCCTACGACCGCTGCAGCGTCGGCGTCATGCTCAACGTCTCCGACGACCACCTCGGCCTCGATGGCGTGGAGACGGTGGAGCAGCTGGCGCGTGTGAAATCGCTGGTGGTATCGGCCGCCGCGACCGCTGTGCTGAACGCCGACGACGCCCACTGCGTGGCGGCGCGCGCGCGCCTGGCGCCTGGTGCACGCACCATGTATTTTTCGATGAAGCTTGATAACCCGGTGCTCATCGCGCACCTGGAGCAGGGCGGCGACGCCGTCTGGCTGGAGAACGACATTATCATGCTGAGTCAGCGACAGGTGCGCCAGCGCGTGATCAAGGCTGCGCACATCCCGGCCACCTGCGGCGGGCTGGCGCGCTACAATATCGCCAACAGCATGGCGGCCGTGGCGGCGCTGGCGGCGTGTGGTTTCAGCGTGGCGCAGGTCGCGGCGGGGCTGTCGAGCTTTGAATCGGACGCCGCCACCAACCCGCTGCGTTCCAACGTGTTTGAACTGGGACCTGTGCGCATCGTGCTTGATTATGCGCACAACCCGGCGGCGTATGCGGCCTTGGCGACGCTGGCGCGCGGGCTGGCGCAAGGGCAGGGCCAGAGCAAGGCGACGGGATGGGATGCGGGCCGGGTGCTGGCGGTGGTGACCTCGCCCGGCGACCGCCGCGACGAAGACCTGATGCGTACCGGCGCCACCTGCGCCGCGCACTTCGACCAGTTGTTCGTGTATGAATCGCAGGGCAGGGGCAGGGGGCCGGGCGTGGCGGCGGAATTGATCAGCGAGGGCGCACGGGCCGAGGGCGGCGCCAAAGTCACCACCTATGCCGACGCCGCAACGGCGGTGCAGGCGGCCTATCTGGCATGCCGGCCGGGCGATGTCCTGGTATTCGCCTGCGGCACCGAAGTGGCGACGTTGATCGAAGCGATCCGCGCCATCGATGCGCCAGCCGCGGAACGGCTGGCGCAGCAGGCTGCTCCGGCTTAAACCAGGGACGCGTCGATGCGCGCCGCGTTGACCGGGTCGACCGGGCGCAGCGCATCGACCAGTTCCGATACCGACGAACCGCAGGCGTACACCAGCACATCGCCCTCGCGGCACTGGCTCAACCCCATGCGCAAGGCTTGCGCCGGGTCGATTTCCAGCAGCACGTTGGCGCCGATACCGACACCGCTCTCCCGCGCCGCCGCCCGCATGATCGCCGCCCGTTCGCCGTGCGCGCGGCCACGGTCTTCACTCGGCCACTCATAGAACACAGCCGTGTCGAAGCCGCCGCACACTTTCCCGATCTGCCGGAACGCCTGCTCGCTGCGGTCGCCCGGCGACGTTGCCACCACCACCGTGCGTCCCGTGGTCATGGCGCGCGCGGTGTCGGCCAGCGCCGCGAACGCCGCTGGATTGTGTGCGAAATCGACGATCACCTGCACGCCATTGATGTCATACAGATTGCCCCGCACCGGGTTGTTTCGCGCATCCGACACAAAGGTGCGCAGGCCGGCGGCAATCGCGCCGTTGCCAACGTCGCAGGCCAGCAGCGCAGCCGCTGCTGCCAGGCCGTTGGCGATGTTGTGGCGCGCGCAGCCACCCAGGGTCGACGGCATGTCCGTCGCCGCCAGCAGCGGCAGCGGCTCGCCCGCACCATCCGACACCATCAGCGAGCCATCCTGCAGCCAGGCCGCCCGTCCACCCGCGCGCAGGTGCCGCAGCAGCGCCGGATGGTTGGCTTCGCAGCTGAAGTAGATGCGTTCCACCTCATCGTCCAGCGCCGCGCCGATCGCCATGCAACGGTGGTCCTCGGCGTTCAGCACCACGGCCTTGCCGGCCGCCTGCGCCACCACCGCCTTGACGGCCATCAGTTCATCCAGCGTTTCCACGCCGTCCATGCCAAGGTGGTCATCGCTGATGTTGAGCAGCACGGCCACGTCGCAACGATCGAAGGCCAGGCCGCGCTTGAGAATCCCGCCACGCGCCGTTTCCAGCACCGCGAATTCCACCTCCGGCGCCGACAGCACCGTGCGCGCCGACCAGTAACCGCTGCAATCGCCGCGCGTGACTGCCTGGCCGTTGATGAAAACGCCCTCGCTGGTGGTGCAGCCGGTGCCGATGCCGGCCTGGCGCAGCACGTGCTCGATCATCAGGGTGGTGGTGGTCTTGCCGTTGGTGCCGGTGACGGCGATCACCGGGATGCGGCCATCCTGCTGGCCGAACATCGATTCGACGATGGCTGCACCGGCATCGCGCGGCACGCCGGCACTTGGGTATTCGTGCATGCGAATGCCCGGCGCCGCGTTGATTTCAATGACGGCGCCATTGCGGCCATCCAGCGGCGTGGCGATGTCTTCGCACACCAGGTCGATGCCCGCCACGTCCAGCCCGATCTTGCGGGCGGCGCGCACGCACATCGCCAGCGTGGCCGGCGGCAGGCGGTCGGTGACGTCTTCCGCCGTGCCGCCGCTGGACAGGTTGGCATTGCCGCGCATGAGCACACGGCGGCCTTCTTCCGGCACGCTGTCGAAGGTCAGTTCCTGTGCCGCCAGCGTGGTCTCGGCGTGGCCGTCCAGCGGAATGCGGGTCAGGATGTTGGTGTGGCCTTCGCCGCGCGCCGGATTGCGGTTTTCAAGTTCCACCAGCGCGCGCACGGTCGAGACGCCGTCGCCGATGACGGAGGCGGGGCGGCGGCGCGCGGCGGCGACCACGCGTTCGCCGGCCACCAGGATGCGGTAATCGTCGCCTGGAATGTAGCGTTCAACGATGATGGTGCGGCCATGTTCGCGCGCGCGTTCGAAAGCCAGGGCCACGTCGTCCGGCGTGCCGCAGCGGGTGGTGACGCCGCGCCCATGGTTGCCGTCCAGCGGCTTGATGGTGACCAGCCCCTCCAGATCGCGTGCTGCGCGCTGCGCCTGTTCCAGCGTGCGCACGCTGACGCCTTCCGGCACCGGCACCCCGGCTTCCTGTAGCAGGGCCTTGGTCAGTTGCTTGTCCGAGGCGATGCCGACCGCGATATGGCCGGTGTCGCCGGTGATGGTCGCCTGCAGGCGTTTTTGTTGCGCGCCCCATCCCAGCAGGAACAGATTGGCTTCCTCGGTCAGGCGTTGATACGGAATGTTCTGGCGCGCCGCCGCGCGCAGGATGGCGCCGGTGCTGGTGCCGATGGCGTGGCGTTCGGCCGTCTCGCGCAGTTCGGCGACGCCGTTCTCCAGCAGGCGGGCGACATGGTCCGCGCCATCCGTGCCATCGACCATGGCGCGCACCAGCGACACCGCCAGATCGCAAGCCTCGATCGCCACTTGTTCGAGTTCATACGAGCACACCACCCGATACTGGCCGGGCTTGCCCACCACATCATGCGTGCGGCCCAGATAGGTCGGCGTGCCGGCCAGGCATTGCAACGCGATGGTCACATGCTCCACCACGTGCGCCAGGTTGGCGCCCTTGCGCAGCGCCTGCACGAAGCCGCCGTACTGTCCCGCCGAGCAGCGGTGGTCGTACAACGACGGCAGCAGCTCCAGCAAGCGCGTGTTGAAACCTTCCATGGCGGCGGTGTCGTGGTCGCGTAGCGCCTGCAGGTCGATCAGGGTCAGCAGGCAAGGCTGGCGCGAGTACAGGTTCGGTCCGCGCAGTACGTGTTGTTTAACGATGATCATGCTATTCAATTCCTGTCGGTGAGATATGAGATGAAATCGGCCAGTGGACCGTCGTCCCCGGCGTTGGAGAAGGAGCCTGACGGCAGCAGGTGCAGGCGCACGTCCAGCATTTCCGGCACGGCGCCGGCGCGGATGTCGGTGACGTTGGTGCGCGCACTCCGGCAATCGACCACCGTGACGCTGCCCGCGCCGGCCACTTCGATGCCGTCCTCGCGCACGATCAGCGCCGTGTCTTCGTCGATGCCGGCGCCCAGCAAAAACGGACTTTGCGCAATGACGCTGAGCAGGCGGTTGATGCGGTGGCGTTGCGAGAAGTGCTGGTCGATGATGACGCGGCTGACAAAACCCAGCCCCGCGCCCAGCCGCACCGCGCCTTTTTCCGGCGCCAGTTCGGCCTTGCCCTCGGATAGCATGTGCGTGCACAGCGCCGAGGCGCCGGCGCTGGTGCCGGCGATGCAGGCGCCATCCACGTAAGCCTTGCGCATGGCGCGTTCCAGCTGCGTGCCGCCCAGGATGGCGACCAGGCGTTTCTGGTCGCCGCCGGTCATGAAGATGGCGCGCGCCTGCGCCACGCGATGCGCCAGCATGTCGTCTTCTGCCTCGGCGCGGCTTTCGATGCGCACGTGGGTGGCGCCGCTCACGCCCATTTCGGCGAAGGCTTTGGCGTACATGTCCCAGACGTCGTCCGGCACGGTGCTGGCGGCGGTGATGACGGCGATCGGCTGCGCCGGCCCGCCGGCCAGTTCGACGAAGCGCTTCAGTATGTCCATGCTGTCGGTGCGGTCCTCGCCGCCGCCGATGATCATCAGAGTCCCGTTCATGGGCTCAGTCGATCAGCTGGCGGTACATGCGAGTGGCCATCAGTCCCAACGGCCGGTGATGCTGTGCCGGCGACATCAGTTCCCGCAGCAGCGTCATGGCGGACTGCTTGCTGCCCAGCGTGGCGACCTGCTGTTCCAGCCGGCGCAGCGGGCTGGCGTCTTCTTCATCGCCGCCGTGGTGGCGCACGGTGCCGCGTGGCGGACCGCGACGCTGGGCGTGGTGCAGGCCCAGTGAATCGAGGGAGCGCTGGCGGGCGCGGAAGCTCGGCACGCGCGCCGGCGTCACAATCCAGTCGCGCAGCACCTGCTGTTCGTAGGCGCTGAAGACGCCGAACATTTCGGCGCGCTCGCTCTGGATCAGGCGCCAGAAGCGGCTGTTTTCCGGCGGTTGGCCGCGCTGGATCCAGCCGGCGCTTTCCAGCTCGGTCAGCATGGCGGGGATCTGCTGCGGATCGCTCAGCCATTCGTTGATGCCGCGACCGGCCAGGCGGCAGTAGTCGGAATGCATATTGCAGCCGGCGTGGCTCTTGGCCGCCATGATGTCGACCAGCTCCGTCTCCAGGTCGAAGCCGGCGATGACCGACGTGGTGCAGGCGCCCAGGTCGTTGAGGCGGTAGCCGTCCTGCACGCGCTGCCAGACGGCGGCGCTGTCGCCCAGGCGCGGCAGCAGTTGCAGCAGCGCCTGCACGGCTTTGTGGGCGTGGCCGGTGCTGCCGTTGTCCACCGTGATGTGCAGGGTGAAGTAGTAGGGATCGATGCCCAACTCGTTCAGTTCGTAGGCGCTGATGAGCAGGTGCAGCGGCAACTGTTCGTAGCCGAGGTTGTAGCCGATGATTTCCGGCAGGAATCGCTCGGCGTCATAGGCCAGCGCCAGCTGGATCGCGCCCTGTTCGAAATAGGTGTCCGGCAAGTCGTGCCAGTTGTCGCAGTCGTGGGCGGCCAATAGCTTTTTGTAAAGCAACACGTGATTCTTTTCGGGCACGCCGTCGCCCAGCTCTTCCAGGTAGGTCTGGATCAGCGGACGGAAGTCGGGATCGTCCCAGCGTTCGAGCAGGCCGTACAGCCAGGCACCATCGACCAGCTTGGTCGGCGCCACGTGCTTGAGGAAATGCAGGGCGTGCGACTGGTTGCTGAAGTAGCGGCGCGGCGCGCCTTCGCGGCGGCCCTGCAGGTAAGCCTGGTATTCCATGCCGACCGTGAAGGCGCGGCTGGCCACCCACGGCGCCAGCTGGTCCGGTGCGGCCGGCAGGTCGCAGCGCAGCTGGCGCGCAGCCTGCAGGCGCTGCATCAGAAAGGTGCGGCCTTGCACCAGTGCTTCGTCGCCGGGATTGCCGCGGTTCAGGGCGTGGTACACGGCTGCTGCGCCGGGCGCGGCGACAGTGACGGCGGCCGGCGCCGTCGCGAAGGCCGTTTGTTCTAGTTGTGACATGGGAATCCTGTGGCTGGGCTAACGTCGTTGAACGATTATCGACGTTGCCGAGCCCGCCCCACATCGGTGCGTGACTTGTGTGCACGTAAGAGTAGGCTGACAGCACGCGCCAGGACGGTGCGCTGCCGTGGACAGCCGGGGAGTGCCTAGCCGGCTTCGAGATTGCTGCGAATTTGGGCCAGCAGGGTTTGCAGCTGCGCCAGCTGGTCGGCGCTCATGCCGGCCACGGCCGCGTTGGACGCTTGCGCGCCCAGGTCGTGCAGGTGGTTGAAGATACGCTGGCCTTCGGCGCTCAGGCTCAGGCGCGTGATGCGGCGGTCGCTGTCGTCGGCCACCGCGTCCAGCAGGCTCTTGTCGCGCAGGCCTTTCAGCAGGCGCGCCAGCTGCGCCTTGTCGCGGCCAGAATGCGCCACCAGGTCGCCTTGCGTGGCGCCGGGACGGCGCGAGAAAAATCCCAGCGCCTTGTATTCCATGTGGGTCAACTCGTGCGGGTTGTCGCGCATGCCTTGCAGCTGGCGCGCCCGGTACAAATGCATGATCGAATGGATGGCGTCGAACACCGTATCGGATTGGTTGACTTTATTAACTTGTTTGGTCATAATAGGTGACATTATCAACTAAGAGGTGCATGATGAGCAATCGAATCCAACGTGTGCGGCATGAACTCAAACGTCGGGAACTGCAAGTGGTCGACGTGCGGCATCTGACGCCTGACTATGTCAGCGTAACATTCAAAGGCGAGACCTTACACGATTTCGTCTCGTCCTCCTACGACGACCATGTGAAATTCCTGATCAGCGATGAAGTGCGGCGCGATTTCACGCCGCGCAGCTACGACAACGAAAAGCGCGAGCTGACCATCGAATTCGCGCTGCACGCCACGGGCGCGGCGTCCGACTGGGCGCGCCAGGCGGAGCCGGGGCAGAGCGCCGTGGTCGCCGGCCCGCGCGGCTCGATGATCATCCCGATGGACTACGCCTGGCACGTGTTGGCCGGCGACGTCACCGCGCTGCCGGCGATCCGCCGCCGGCTGGAGGAACTGCCGGCCGGCGCGCAGGTGCAGGTGCTGGTGGCGGGACCGGAAGCGTCCGCGCTAAGCTTCGACAGCGCGGCGCAGGTCACGCTGCAGCGCTTCGGCGACGTGCAGGCGCTGCTGGCGGCAATCCGCGCCATGGCGCTGCCGGCAGGCGAAGGCTTTTTCTGGTTTGCGGGGGAAGCGGCGGTGGCCGCGCAGGTGCGCGACGCGGTGTTCGGCGACAAGGGCCACCCGCGCGAGGCGGCCCGTATCTCCGCGTACTGGAAGCAGGGCGCTTCCGGCCACCATGAAGATCTTTAAAGCTTAGAAGCTATGCTTGATGCCGGTGATGATGCCGGTCTGGTTCAAGCCCGCGCCGACCGAACCGCCGGCGCTGAGCGCCAGCGCCGCCGCGCCGTCGTTGTTGATGCGGCCCGCCGCCACATAAACGGCGCTGCGCTTCGACAGGTTGTAGACGCCACGGATCAGCAGCTGTGAGCTGTCGTTGGACGTGGCGCGGTAATCGAGCTTGGCGAACTGGCCGTCGATGGTGAACAGCGGCGTCACGTTGTAGGCCGCGCCGATGTACACCAGGTTGCTGCGCGGCTGGACGGTGGAGCCTTCGTTGTTGCGGTTGATGATGCCGACGCCGACCTTCCAGTCATCGCGCTTGATGAAGGCGGCGACGTGGCCACGGCTGTCGGTCTTGCTGCTGCTGTTCAGGCCATTGGCCGCGCCGGCGCCGCCGTAGATGCGGTCATAGGCGCTGATCAGGGAGTAGCCGTTGCCGTCGTAGCGCAGCAGGGCCGACCACTCGCGGCAGGCGGTGGCGTCGGTGGCGCTTTCGCCGGCGCAGGCGGTGCCGGCCGGGCCGCCGGCGGCCGAGGTGTCGCGGCCCAGACTATAAGTGGCGCCCACGGTCACGCCGCTGAAGGTGCCGCGATAGGCGATCGAGTTGTCGCTGCGGCCGTTCGGAATGGCCGAATCGAGCGAACCGAGGCCGTACTGCGACGGGCCGATGATGTCGACGTCATAGGTCGAGATGTTCAGCATATTGTAGTTGCGGCCGAAGGTCAGCTGGCCCCATTTGCCCTGCAAGCCGACCCACGCCTGGCGGCCGAACAAGCGGTTCTGGCCCTGGGTGCCGGTGTCCGGCGCGAAGCCGTTCTCCAGCTGGAAGATGGCTTTCAGGCCGTCGCCCAGATCCTCCGTGCCACGGAAGCCGAGGCGCGACGGGAACATGCCGCCGCCCAGGCTGGGCATGCGGGTTACGCTGTTGCCGGCGGCGTCGGCGTTGCTGTACTGCTCGACGGCGGCATCGATGATGCCGTACATGGTGACGCTGCTCTGCGCCTGTGCGGCGCCGGCCAGCATGAGGGATGCGGCGAATGCGATTTTTTTCATGTTTTAAGTCTCCTTGTTTTGGTGTGAATTATTTTTCTGCCGGTTTGTCCCAGGTGGCGGACGAGCCCACCGAGTACAGCGCGCCGGGCGCGTTGCGGGTCTTCTGGAAATCCTCCAGCGACTGCCCGCGCATGGCCGCGTAGATGTGCAGGTTCGACACGCCCACCACCGCGCCCAGCTTCTCCAGCAAGAAGAAGATCACGCCGTACTGGATCATGCCGCGCCAGTCGCGCCGCGTGACCAGGTCGCGTTCCTGCGGCGTCAGGCCGGCGTCGTCGTAGGTCGCCTCCGGCGCGTCCTTGAAGCGCTGGCGGAACGCCGGGTCGACCAGTTGGTGCAGATACTTGTTGATGCGGTAGGCGCGCACGCTGGTCTCCAGCGTGAACGGATAGGTGCCCGGCAGTTCCTCGGCGCCCTTGGTCTGGTGCGCCATGTGCGCGCGGTGCGCCTCCACGGCTACCGCGTTCAGCGCCTTGTCCTGCGCCGCCGCGTTTTCGTACAGGGCCACGGCGATGCCGGTCATCGACGGCAGGTAGTACTCCCGGTGCACGCAATTGAGCTTGCTCGACATGGCGCCGCGCATCGCCATCCACATCACCACCTCCGCGCTTTCCCAGCCGCCCAGCCGCGCAAAGTCGGCGTGGGTCATGTTGAGCAGCGTTTCAGGATCGTTCTCGAACAGGTCCAGGAACTGGTGATCCCACGGCGTGTTGTTGAAGCCCGCGCGCTCGCCATGCACCTGGTGCGACAGGCCACCGGTGGCCACCAGCACCACGTTCAAATCCTCCGGATAGCTTTCGATCGCGCGGCGCAAGCCCTGACCGAGCTTGTAGCAACGGCGCGCCGACGGCACCGGGAACTGCAGCACGCCGATCTGCAGCGGCACGATCTTGCCCGGCCACTCCTGCTCGTGCGGCCACAGGATGGACAGCGGCGAGAAGCAGCCGTGGTCCAGTCCTTTCTCCTGGAAGAACGACATGTCGAATTCGTCCGCCATCAGCGACTGGCCGATGTGGCGCGCCAGGCCCGCGTGGCCGGCCACCGGCGGCAGCTTGCGCGCGCCGCCGCCTTCGTCGGCCGGATGGTAGCTCTCGCCGATGCCCAGCGCGAACGCCGAGTAGTGGTCGAAGAAGAACGAGGTCACGTGATCGTTGTAGATCACCAGCATGACGTCGGGCTTTTTCTCCGCCAGCCATTGCTGCACCGGTTCGTAGGCCTTGAAGATGGGCGCCCAGGCGGCGTCCTGTTGCTTGTTGGCGTCCAACGCGAAACCGATGGTCGGCGTGTGGGAGGAGGCGATGGCGCCGATGATGTTAGCCATGATGTAGTCCTAAGCTTTCACTGCCTCGGCGCGTTGACCGAGCTTGTTGATAATGATGAAGATGGCCGCCAGCGTGGCAGGTCCCGCCAGGATCGCGATCACCGAACTGAAACCCCAGCCCATCGACAGCAGCACGCCGCCGGCGAAGGAACCGAAGATGCTGCCGAAACGGCCCATGCCCTGCATCCAGCTGACACCGGTGGCGCGCACCATGGTTGGGTAGCACGATGGGGCGTAGGCATTCAGGCCGGTTTGCGCGCCGCTCATGCAGAAGCCCGCCAGCAGCACGAACACGGCGAACAGCGACGATTCCACGCTGCCCGAGGCCAGGCACAGGATGAAGACGGCGCCGCCGAAGTAGGCCAGCGAGATCACCTTGTTCGGCGATACGCGGTCCATGAAGTAACCGACCAGCAGCGCGCCCACGGTGCCGCCCAACTGGAACAGCGCGGTGATGTTGGCGGCGCGTTCGATCGGCAGCCCGGCGTCCTTGATCATGGTCGGCAGCCAGCCGCTCAGCAGGTAGATTACCAGCAGGCCCATGAAGTAGGTGCCCCACAGCGACAACGTGGTGGCGCGATAAGCAGGCGACAACAGTACTTTGCCCGGCTGCGAGCCGGTGACCTGCGGTTCGCTGATGGTGAAGTTGGCGTTGGCCGGCACGTCGCCGCCGACCACGCGGCGCAACGTGCGGCCGATGCGCTCGGACGGGAATTTGCGCACCACCAGGAAGCGCACCGATTCAGGTATCAGCAGCAAGTAGACCGGCAGGCAGGCCAGAGGGATCAGGCCACCGGCGATCAGCACCGCGCGCCAGCCGTGGTTCGGCAGCAGCGCGGCCGCGCCGAAGCCGACCAGCGCCGAGCCGAGGTTAAAGCCGGTGAACATGATAGCGATCAGCGTCGAGCGCGAACGCTCCGGCACGTATTCCGACAGCAGGGTGGTGGTGTTGGGCATGGCGGCGCCGAGACCGAGGCCGGTCAGGAAGCGCAGCAGCGACAGGGTGGTGACGTCGTTGGCGAAAGCACTGAGCACGCTGAAGGCGCCGAACCAGGCGACGGAGGTCATCAGCAGCTTCTTGCGGCCGAAGCGGTCCGACATCGGGCCGACCAGGATGGCGCCGATGGCCAGGCCGATCGGCGCGGCGCTCATCACCACGCCGAAGGCGGCGCGCGAGATGCCCCATTCCTTGGTGATGGCCGGCGCCAGGAAGCCCATGATGGCGACGTCCATGCCGTCGGTGGCCACGATCAGGAAGCACAGGGCCAGCAGCAGCCATTGGTAGCCGCTCATCTTGCGGCCGTTGATGTGTGCCCGAACGTCGAGCGTTTGTCCTATATTCATTAAGTCTCCT
Organism: Duganella paludis; assembly: GCF_054461335.1. NCBI lineage: Bacteria > Pseudomonadati > Pseudomonadota > Betaproteobacteria > Burkholderiales > Oxalobacteraceae > Duganella > Duganella paludis. Next base: position 557,371 of record NZ_CM136922.1, on the reverse strand, counting down.
GTCTGCTATCTAGTTTTGTGTAAAGTGGTGTAAAGGCGAATTGCACCGCCACCGCTTCACTAGTGTATGTTTGGACAGGAGGGAGAGTATTGCTTTTGCTTGCCGAACCGTTGCAATCTGCTTATCGCCGTGGTTTTTATCGCCAGGCGGCGCTGATCGTTTCAATCTCGGCCAGCAGCGCGTAGGCGCCGGGCGAGAGGTGGGCGTTCTTGCGGGTGGTGACGCCGATCGTGCGTTCCATGCCGGGCATTTCGAACGGCAGCACCACTAATTGGCCGGTGCGCACCTCGTGGTGCAGCTGGTGCGCCGACAGCACGGTCAGCATGTCGCTCGACACCAGCAGCCCACGCAGCAACGCCAGGTCGCCGGTTTCCACGGCGGGCGAGGGTGGCTGCTTGCCCTGCCGTTCGAAGAACTGCACCAGCGATTCGCGCAGCGGCGTGCCGCTGCGCGACAGTCCCCATGGATAGCCGCCCAGGTCATCGAGTTTGAGCTTGCTGCGGCGGGTCAGCGGATGGCCGGCGCGCGCCACTAGCGCGGCCTTGTCCTCGAACAGCGAGCGCGATTCGAAGGCGTCGCCGACACCGGCGCGCTGCGCGCCGACGATGAAGTCGATACGCCCGCTCAGCAGGCTGGCGGTGAGTTCCTCATATGGGCTTTCCAGCGAACGGATTTGCAGCTGCGGGTGACGCTTGAGCACCGACGATATGGCCACCGGCAGCAGCTGCGAGCGCGCCAGCGGCAGCGCGCCGATACTGACCACGCCCAGCACCACGCCGGCCAGCGCGGCGATGTCCTCCGGGATGTGGCGCAGCTCGGCCAGCACGCGCTCGAACGATTCGGTCCAACGCCGGCCGGCGTCGGTGGGCACCATGCCGTGCGCGGTGCGCAGGAACAGGGGTTGGCCCAGCATGTCCTCGAGCCGGGCGATGGCCTGGCTGACCGCCGACTGCGACACGCCCATCACGTGCGCCACGCTGGGCATGTGGTGCGCTTCGGCCAGCAGCGAGGCGGCCTGCAGGCGGCGCTCGTTGAGCAGCGCCTCGATGCCGCCGACCTTGCCGCCGGCTTTTGCGCCGCTGCGGTCGCGCAGGCGCACGGCTTCCTCGCGGACTTCGTGCAGCTCGGACTCGATGCGGTCGGCGCGCTTGCGCACCACGTCGCCGGCGGCTGTGAGCAGCATGCCGCGTCCCTTGCGTTCGAACAGTTGGGCGCCAAGGCTCTCTTCCAGCGCCGCCACCGAACGCGCCACTGCCGAGGAGGCGCGGAACAAACTCTCGGACGAACGGCGGATGCCGCCGCTGGCGGCGACGGCATTGAAGGCATGAAGGTGACGCAGGCTGACCAGGGACATGGTGGTTGAAATAGGTTCGCGATAAGCAGATTAGAACAAATCAACGCCCACAACGCAACCACGCAAATGTTGCCGGCATTGATACTTGTGGCATTCACACTGCCACCCGAGCCGTCACCATGAACCTGGATCCCGTTTCCGATCAACGCGCCATACCCTGCATGCTGATGCGCGGCGGCACCTCGCGTGGGCCGTTCTTCCTTGAATCCGATTTGCCGGCCGACCGCGCCGCGCGCGACCGCGTGCTGTTGGCCGCCATCGGTTCGCCCGATCCGCGCCAGATCGACGGTTTGGGCGGCGCGCATCCGCTGACCAGTAAAGCAGGCATCGTGCGGCGCAGCACCACGCCCGGCGTGGACCTGGATTTTTTGTTCGCCCAGCTGCAGCCGCATAACGACACGGTGGACGTCACGCCCAACTGCGGCAACATGCTGGCCGCCGTGCTGCCGTTCGCGCTTGAGCGCGGACTGCTGCCGATTGCCGACGGCGTGACCACCGCGCGCATCCTGACCTTGAACACCGATATGCAGTGCGACGTCACCGTGCAGACGCCCGGCGGCAAGCTGCAATATGGCGGCGACGCCCGCATCGACGGCGTCCCCGGCACGGCCGCGCCGATCACCATCAACTTCCTCGATACCGCCGGCTCGGTGTGCCCGTCGCTGCTGCCGACCGGCCGGGCGCTGGACCGCATCGACGTTGGTGCCGCCGCCGCTGCGGCCCGCGCCAAGGCCAACGCCAACGCCAGCGGCGCCGCAGCCGCGGCGAGTGCCGGCAACGCCGCGCCATTCGCCGTCGACGCCACGCTGATCGACAACGGCATGCCGATGGTGCTGGTGCGCGCCGCCGCCTTCGGCATCACCGGCTACGAAAGTGCCGCCGAGCTGACCGCCAACGACGCCTTGCGCGCGCGCCTGGAAGCGCTGCGCCTGGCGGCCGGCCCGCTGATGGGCCTCGGCGACGTCGCGGCCAAGAACTATCCGAAAATGTGCCTGATCGCCCCCGCGCGCGACGGCGGTGCGCTCAGCACCCGCTGCTTCATCCCGCACGTCTGCCACGATTCCATCGGGGTGCTGGCCGCCGTCACCATCGCCACCGCCTGCGTGCTGCCCGGCTCCATCGCCGACGGCGTCGCCAGCGCGGGGCGCGAGGCCTGCCAGACGCTCTCCATCGAACATCCCACCGGCGAATTCAGCGTCGAACTGGAAACCGACCAATCCGGACAAGTGCTGCGCGCCGCCTTGCTGCGCACCGCCCGTCCCATCATGCGCGGCGAAGTCTTCGTCCCCGCCCATCTCTAAAAGGATCCATCCATGATTATTGACTGCCACGGCCACTACACCACCGCGCCCAAAGCGCTGGAAGACTGGCGCAACCAGCAGATCGCCAACCTGAACACGCCGGCCCTCGGCCCGAAAGTCGCCGATCTGAAAATCAGCGACGACGAGCTGCGCGAATCCATCGAAACCAACCAGCTGCGCCTGATGAAGGAGCGCGGCTCCGACCTCACCATCTTCTCGCCGCGCGCCAGCTTCATGGCGCACCACATCGGCGACTTCAACACCAGCGCCACCTGGGCCGCCATCTGCAACGAGTTGTGCGCGCGCGTGGCGCAGCTGGTCCCCGAGCACTTCATCGGCGCGGCCATGCTGCCCCAATCGCCGGGCGTTGACCCGGCCACCAGCATTCCGGAACTGGAGAAGTGCGTCAAGGAGTACGGCATGGTGGGCATCAACCTCAATCCCGATCCATCGGGCGGGCACTGGACCGCGCCGCCGCTGTCGGACCGGTCGTGGTATCCGATCTACGAAAAGATGGTGGAGTACGAAATTCCCGCCATGATCCACGTCAGCACCAGCTGCAACGCCTGTTTCCACACCACCGGCGCGCATTATCTGAACGCCGACACGACTGCCTTCATGCAGTGCCTGACCAGCGACTTGTTCAAGGACTTCCCGACGCTGAAGTTCCTGATCCCGCACGGCGGCGGCGCCGTGCCTTACCACTGGGGCCGATTCCGCGGCCTGGCGCAGGAGATGAAAAAGCCGCTGCTCTCGGAGCACCTGCTGAACAACATCTACTTCGACACCTGCGTCTACCACCAGCCGGGCATCGACCTGCTGACCAAGGTCATGCCGGTCAAGAACGTGTTGTTCGCCTCGGAGATGATCGGCGCGGTGCGCGGCATCGATCCGGAAACCGGCAACTACTACGACGACACCAAACGCTACATCGAAGCGGCCAATCTGACCGACACCGATCGCGCGAATATCTTTGAACACAACGCCCGCCGCGTCTTCCCGCGCCTGGATGCAGCAATGAAGGAGAAGGGCTTATGACCGCACCGCTGATTAACCAACTGGGCGTCGTCAAGCGCAACATCGTGCGCGCCGAGCGTGAACACGTCGAGCACCTGGGCAGCTTCGGCAGCGCCACCGTGCACGAGGCCATGGGCCGCGTCGGTTTGCTCAAGCCTTACATGCGTCCCATCTACGCCGGCGCGCAGGCCGCCGGCACCGCCGTCACGGTGCTGCTGCATCCGGGCGACAACTGGATGATGCACGTGGTGGCGGAGCAGATCCAGCCGGGCGACATCGTCGTTGCGGCCATCACTGCCGAATGCAGCGACGGCTATTTCGGCGACCTGCTTGCCACCAGCTTCAAGGCGCGCGGCGCCAAGGCCCTGATCATCGACGCCGGCGTGCGCGACGTGCGCTTCCTGACCGAGATGGGCTTCCCGGTGTGGAGCAAGAACATCAGCGCCAAGGGCACCATCAAATCGACGCTCGGCTCGGTGAACATCCCGGTGCTGTGCGCCGGCGCGCTGGTCAACCCCGGCGATGCCGTCATCGCCGACGATGACGGCGTGGTCATCGTGCCGGCCGCCGACGTGGCGCGCGTCGCCGCAGTGGCGCAAAAACGCGAAGACCTCGAAGGCGAAAAGCGCGCCAAACTGGCGGCGGGCGTGCTGGGCCTGGACATGTACAACATGCGCGGCCCGCTGGAGCAGGCCGGCTTGAAGTACATCGACTGATGTACAACCACCAATGGAGACTTGAGTGAACTATAAAAATATCGCAGTCCTGATCGCAATGACCGGCATCTCCGCCTTGGCCCTGGCGACGCCGGAAGATGATGCCCAGGCGCTGGTCAAGAAGGCGTCCGCCTACATCAAGGCTAACGGCATCGAGAAAGCCTGCGCCGACTTCGCCGACCCGTCCAAAGGCTTCCGTCCCAACGGCGCCTATGTCTACGTCCACGATATCCGTGCCAAGATGGTGTGTAATCCCGGCAGTCCGCGCACCGAAGGCAAGGAGATGATCGAAGTGAAAGACATGGATGGCAAATACTTCAACAAGGAGATGGTGAGCCTCGCCACCACCAAGGGGAGCGGCTTCGTCGAGTACAAGTGGACCAATCCGGCGACGCAGAAGATGCAGGACAAGAAGTCCTACATCGAACGCCAGGGCGAATATATCGTCGGCTCGGGCTTCTACAAGTAAGTCACTGGCGCGGCGAGGGCAGCAATTGCCGGATCGCCGCCGCCACGATGTCGGGCGACGTCAGCGCCATCTGGTGGCTGGAGTCGGCCACTACCGTGGTCGCTTTCGGATACAGCGCGCGCACGGTGTCCTGCGTCGCCTTGTCCGTCCTGAAGGCGCCGAAGTCCACGGCGATGGCGGTGTTTGATGTCGGCTGGTTCATCAGCCGCACAATGGGCTTGTCGTCGATACCCGGCAGCGCCAGTATCATTTCGCCGGTGTCGTCGATCTGCTCGATCTCGCGCCACACCGAACTTGAAAACGCCAGCCGACCGGCGAGGCGGGTGGTCAGCGGGAAGTCCTGCGTTTTCTTGATCATGCGCGGGTAGATGGAATCGACCAGCAGCAGGCCTTTCACTTCATCCGGATACATTCTGGCGTATAGCTGCATGTACAAGCCGCCTAGTGAGTGGCCGACCAGCACATACGGCGGCCGCAGTCCCTTGTGGCGCAACACGCCGCGCAGTTCCTCGACGATGGTGCGGCCGTCGCGCGGCGTGGTCGCGATCTCGCTGTTGCCGTAGCCCGGCCGGTTGTACACGAACACCGACGCATCCGATGCGATCCGCTCCGGCACCGTGCCCCATTTATCGATCGTATTGCGCGAGCCCCCTTCGAATACCACCACGCCTTCAGACGTCGGGTGGCGGATGGTCAGCGATTCCACCTGGCGTCCGTTGATGGCTTCAACAACCGGCGCTGCAGACGCCGGCGCGGCGAGGATCAGGATGAGTAGTATCGATGCGGGCTTGAACATTGGCGTCTCCACGAAAGAAAACGCCAGCATCGCCCAAGGTGCGCGGCGGTGCACGCCCAATGCGACGAATCGACAGTGGATGCGATGAGTGGCAAGCTGGCGTCGTCGGCTACATGGCCTTGAACAGGTGAACGAAGGCGCGGCTGACCGGCAGTTCGCCATCATGCTCGCGTATCCGAAGGAACAGCCGGCTGGCCGCATCGCGCCGCGTTCCTTCAAGCCAGGCCAGATTGACCAGCGTGGAGCGGTGCACCTGCCAGAACTGATCCGGATCGAGTTGCGCAGTCAGTTCCGTGATGGTGCTGCGGATCAGGAATTCGCCGCCGGTGCTGGCGACCACGGTGTACTTGTCGTCGGCCCGGAAGAAACGCACGTTGGCGATGTCGATGTGGTGCGTGCGGTCGCCTTGTGAGGCTATGATGTAGCGCAGCCGGGCTACTACGTGGGGAGCAGGGGAGGCCGTCAGCTGCCGCAGGGCCTGCGCCATGGCAGGGCCGGATAGTGGCGTGGCGGGAGCGGCGCGCAGGCGTGCCACGGTGCGCGCCAGTCGTTCGGTGCTAACTGGCTTGAGCACATAGTCCAGCGCCGCATGTTCGAACGCCTGCAGCGCGAATTCGTCGAAGGCGGTGACGAAGACCACGCGCGTGTTGCCCTCGATGCCCTGGGCCACCTCCAGGCCCGAAAGCCCCGGCATCTGGATGTCGAGGAAGGCCAGGTCCGGTTCCAGCTCGGCGATGCGGGCGGCGGCTTCCACGCCGTCGCGTGCGATGTGAACGATGTCGAGCTCCGGCCACAGGAGCAGCAACTGGTCGCGCAGATAGCGCGCCAGATGTGGTTCGTCGTCAGCGATCAGTGCGCGCGTCATCCAGCCTCCATTGCCGGTGCGGTAGCGCGGCGCACGTAGGGCAGGTCGAGTACCGCCTCCACGCCGCCACGTTCTCCACTTAGCTCACTTCGCTGCTGGCGCAGCGTAAGGCTGGCATTGTCGCAGAACTGGGTGTGCAGGCGTGAGCGCAGATTGGCAAGCGCCATGCCGGCGCCGGCCTGTTTGCGATGGCCGTGTGCATCCAGGCCGACGCCATCGTCCACCACACGCACTTGCAGGCGGCCGGCACGCACAGTGGCGTCGACCAGCACACTGCCGCCATCGCGCTTGGGTGCCAGTCCGTGATTGATCGCGTTCTCGACCAGCGGCTGCAGCATCAGCGTCGGCATGACGGCCAGCCGCGCTTCGTCGCTGGCGTCGATCCGGTAGCGCAGCCGTTCATCCATGCGAAAGCAGTCTAATTCTTGCGGCTCAGAATGAATTTTTAGACGGTTTTAGACTTTCTCTGCAAAAAAAGAGATCGAATTAGACTTTGAGGCTATTTTTCTAGACTATTTTAGACTCGGTGCATCGATTTTTAGACTCGTTTAGTCCGAACCATCCCGGATTAGACTGGATTAGACCAAATTGATGGAAGGAATACCCCAAGCTCTGGTCAACGAAGATAGGAAACCACGCGTGATTTCCTATCGGATTTAACTACGTCAGTGGCTGCCGGCGCCGGGTTGGCGGCGGCGACGTGCCGCTGCTCCAACCAAGCCAAGGCCGGCAGCCAGCATCGCCCAGGTCTCCGGTTCCGGCACGGCGGCAACCGTGTAGCGGATGTTGTCAAAGAAAAGGCCGTTGCCGTCCGAGCCGATCGCAAGCGAGATCGACGTCACCGGCTTGTCGAAGAAAACGCCAAAGAACTTGCGCTCGCCGAGGATATCGCCGTCGAACACAACGTCACTGAAGAAGGTGTGGCTGCCGTCGGCATAGTTGACGATCAGCGGCGTGGGGATTTTCCCTGCCGATCCAGATATGTGTCCCAGCCCCCATACGCCCATGCCTACCGACGACACGGCCTGCTTGAAGTTGATGGTCGCCACATCCGGACCGGCAAAGTACACATAGTTGCCCTGCACGTAGTTGTATGAGGTGCTAACGCCGCCGAATCCACTATCGCACCAGGAGCCGGCGCAGCTAAACGAAAGGTCACTCCAACTCCAGGTGTTACCGGTTCGCGTATATGGCTCCGCCAAGGTTTGCCAGACGTCCTGGCCCGCAGCCACTTGGCCGAAGTAGTTCTCGCTCAACGTGGTGCTGTCGGCGTGCGCCAGACCGGACAAGATGGAGAATCCCGCAAATGCCGCCATCAGTGCTTGCTTCGCTTTCTTCATTGTTGCTCCCGAAAAGTGATGAGTAATGAATAGGGTTGAGCCAAATACGATATCAAAATTACATTTTTATACTACATCAAACTTAGCCTGCGTATAACTATAAGTTACAATTAAAATGTAAATTTTGGTATTTGTGCGGGAAACATACAATTACGTTCAGCGCCGCGATAAACTGGCATGGCGCGAGACAATTTCTATGATGGGAGATCGTATTGATGACGACGCATTTTTCCATTACCCGGAGCGAGGACCTCGAAGAGTTTTCAGTGACCGTCAGCGTGCGGAAGCCACCATTGAACTTCTCGACGGTTATCCATACAGATATTGCTGCGATGGAGGAGGCCGTCGAATCCTTGCATGCGTTTCTGAATACCGGAAGTGAGGCGCCCGCCTGTGACTTTGCGCTTGGGATGCAATCAGCAAGCGGGTGCCAACTTTTCTATTCAAGAAGTCAGCTTGGAAAAATCACCGTGCGTTGTGAGCTTTCCGCCATCGTGCCAACTCGCACGGATTTGCACGACGAGTGCGTCGTGCATTTCGTGAGTGACCTCGCGGCGATAGACACCTTTTTAGCGTCGCTGCGGCAAGTGCTTAGTACCCGAGGCGCGCATGCGGAACTGCGCGGCTATGGGTTCGATAGTTAGACGGCCTTGCGGATGAACAGGGCCGACAGCATGCCGATCACGCACACCGCCATCACGTAATAGGCTGGGCCGAGCGGGTCGTTCTTCAGCATCAGCGTGACCACCACCGGCGTCAAACCGCCGAAGATGGCGTACGACATATTGTAGGAGAACGACAGCCCGGAAAAGCGCACCTGGGGCGGGAAGGCCTGCACCAGCGCACACGGCACGGCGCCGACCACGCCGACGCAGAAGCCAGTCAGGCCGTACAGCGGCAGCAGCAGTTCCGGCTGCGTGCGCAAGGTGGTGTAGAACACCCAGGTGCACACCGCCAGCAGCAACGCGCCGACGAACAGCACCGGCTTGACGCCCAGCCGGTCGGCCAGCACGCCGTAGAACATGCAGCCGAACATCAGGCACAGCGTCGCGATGGTGTTGGCCACCAGCGAGGTGCGGGCGTCGATGTGGTAGACCTTCTGCAGCAGCGTCGGCGTCATCAGGATCACCACCACGATGCCGGCCGACAGCATCCACGTCAGCAGCATCGACACGGCCACCACGCCGCGATGGCTGCGCAGCACGGCTTTCAGCGGCATCTCGGCCGCCAGCGCCTTGCGCTGCGCCATCTCCGCGAACACCGGCGTTTCATGCAGCCAGCGGCGCAGATACATCGCGCCCAGGCCGAACACGCCGCCCAGCAGGAACGGCATGCGCCAGGCGCCGGCCAGCACTTCTTCCGGCTTGTAGGCGGTATTGAGGCCGGTCGCCACCAGCGAACCAAGCAGGATGCCGAAGGTCAGGCCGGCCGTCAGCGTGCCGCAGGCGTAGCCGGTGCGGCCCGCCGGCACGTGCTCGGAGACGAACACCCATGCGCCCGGCACTTCGCCGCCCACCGCCGCGCCCTGGAACACGCGCATCAGCAACAGCAGCAGCGGTGCGGCCAGGCCGATGTTGGCGTAGGTCGGCAGCAGGCCGATGGCCAGCGTCGGCACGGCCATCATCAGGATCGACAGCGTGAACATGCGCTTACGGCCCAGCAGGTCGCCGAAGTGCGCCATGACGATGCCGCCCAGCGGACGCACCACGTAGCCGGCCGCGAAGATGCCGAAGGTTTGCAGGGTGCGCAGCCAGTCCGGCATCTCGGGCGGGAAGAACAGCTGGCCGATGGCGTTGGCGAAGAAGACGAAGATGATGAAGTCGTAGAACTCCAGCGCGCCACCCAGGGCGGCCAGCGACAGGGTTTTGTAATCCTGGCCCGTCAGCGGACGGGCGGTCTCGGTGTTGTGCATGGTCTTGTTGTTGTAAGTTGAACAGGGTAGGGCAGCCGTAGCATAGCACCGGCTGTGTGGCTTTTGTACAGCACCTTATGCTGCGCTGCACCAGATGCGTGCTGGCGGTAGCGTCAGCTGCAAAATCCACGCAGATTTTCGCTGCGACGCAGCATGGATATCTCTTTACAAATTTCCCCGGTAAGCTAAAGTCATCAAAAATGATAACGCTATCTTAGCGCCGCCGCGAACTTCCCCCAATATTTCACCGAAAGATGCAGCTGTACCGCATCGATTTCTTTCGGAAGGTGATGTTAGCGCTAACTAAACTTGGAGACTTGGATGCAGACTAACCGTTGGGTGGTGATGGGCGTCAGCGGCTGCGGCAAAAGCACGATCGGGCAGGCCCTGGCGACAGCGAACGGCGTGCCTTTCGTTGAAGGCGACCAGTTCCACCCGCCGGCCAATGTCGCCAAAATGTCCGCCGGCGTCGCGCTGAACGACGACGACCGCGCCGACTGGCTGCTGGCCCTGCAGGAGCAGATCCGCGCGGCGCGGTTGCGCGGCGAGGGTCTGGTCATCTCCTGCTCCTCGCTCAAGCGGCGCTATCGCGACCTGCTGCGCGAAGGCGATCCGGCGCTGCGCTTCGCGCACCTGGACGGCCCGAAGGAATTGATCGCCGCGCGCATGCAGGCGCGTCCCAATCACTATATGCCGACCTCCCTGCTGGACAGCCAGTTCCGCGACCTGGAGCCGCTGCAGCAGGACGAAGCCGGCATCACCCTCGATATCGAAACACCACCGGACGACCTGGTGAACCAGATCAGAACCCGGTAGCAATCAGTAAAAAGATCACAAAAACTAGAAGGAGACTCACATGACTACACAGACCACTACCCGTAACACCATCATGCGCCTCGCCGTGGCCAGCGCCTGCAGCTGGCTGGCCGTATCGGCCGCCCATGCGCAGCAGGCCGCCGCCGATGCCGATGCCCAGGCCACCGGACAGGCGCAGGCCGAAGCTACGCCGCCGGCTGCGGCCACCGAAGCCGAAGCCAAAGTCGACAACGTGGTGACCGTGTCCGGCTCGCGCATCTCCGCGCGCGGCTTCACGCTGCCAACGCCAACCACCTCGCTCGGCGCCGAAGACCTGGCCAAGACCGCCAAACCGAATCTGTTCAACGCCATCGCCGAACTGCCGGCACTGCAGGGCAGCACCGGCCGCACCACCAGCACCAACAGCACCAGTAGCGGTATCCAGGGCCTGAGCTCCCTGAGCCTGCGCGGCCTGGGTCCGATCCGCACCCTGACGCTGCTGGACGGCCAGCGCGTGGTCGGCGCCAACGTCACCGGCGTCACCGACGTCAGCCAGTTCCCGCAACTGCTGGTCAAGCGCGTGGACGTGGTCACCGGCGGCGCCTCGGCGTCCTACGGTTCCGACGCCATCGGCGGCGTGGTTAACTTCGTCACCGACAAGAAGTTCGAAGGCTTCAAGGCCAGCGTCGAAGGCGGCCAGACCACCTACCACGACGACAAGAACGGCTCGCTGCGCGCCGCCTGGGGCAAGGCCTTCATGGACGACCGCCTGCACGTGACGGCCAGCCTGGAATACGGCCGCGAGAAGGGTATCGAATCGCCGGGATTCGGTGAAGTCGGCCCGAACGGCCGTAGCTGGTACAAGAATCCGGCCTATCAGGTCCGCCCATTGAGCGCGACCAACGACGGCAAGCCGCAGTACACCGTGATCGAACACGCGCAGCAGTACCAGTACGCCAAATACGGCCTGATCACCAACGGCCCGCTGCAAGGCACGGCCTTCGGCGCCAACGGCCAGCCTTTCCCGTTCCAGTACGGTTCCGGCGGCGTGCCGACCGGCACCGGCGCGGTCACCGGCTGCGTCAATCCCTTCTGCGTCGGCGGTGATTTGAGCGGCAGCGTCGGCGCCGGCACCAACCTGGCGATGGACCTGACTCGCCAGGTGGGCTACACCCGCGTGGGCTTCGACATCAACCCGGACCACGAGATCTACTTCACCGCCAACTTCGGCAAGGTGAAGTCGGAGTTCTCGCCCAATCCCGGCGCGGCCAAGAACGCCAACCTGACCATCCAGTGTTCGAATCCGTACCTGCCGGCGTCGATCGCGGCGGCCTGCGCGGCCAACAACATCACCAGCTTCCAGTACGGCACCGCCAATGCCATCTTCCCGGAGAATATCAACGTTCATCCGACCCGCGAGATGCGCCGCGCCGTGTTGGGCGCCAACGGCCGCTTCCCGCTGCTGGGCAAGGAATGGTCGTATGACGCGTATGTCACGCGCGGCATCAACTTCACCGACATCATCGTCCACGACATGACGCTGAACGCGCGCTACAACGCCGCCATCGACGCCGTGCGCCTGGCCGACGGCAGCATCGCCTGCCGCAGCGAAGCGGCGCGCGCATCGGGCTGCGTCCCGCTCAACATCATCGGCAACAACCCGGTCAGCGCCGCCACCTGGGGTTATGTGGCGCCGGCCAACGGCCCGCAGCAGCACACCCGCCAGCAGCAGGACGTGGGCAGCTTCAACGTCAACGGCGAAGCGTTCGAATCGTGGGCCGGCCCGGTGGCGCTGGCGACCGGCGCCGAGTGGCGCCGCGAGAGCTACCGCGTCAGCGGCGACCCATACGGCAACGGCGTCTGGCCGGACACCCCGAACACCGCTGCCTATCCGGCCGATCCGCTGCTGAACTCCAGCGTCGGCAACAACTGGTACGCCGGCAACTACCACAACGCTTCGGGCACCTACAACGTGCGCGAAGCCTACGTGGAGCTGAACGTGCCGGTGCTGAAGTCCGCCACCTGGGGCGAGGCCAACGTCAACATCGCCGACCGCCACACCCACTACAGCACCTCGGGCCACGTGGAAAGCTGGAAGCTGGGCGGCAACTGGAAGACCGGCATCGACGGCATCCGCCTGCGCGCGGTCACCTCGAAGGACGTGCGCGCACCGAACTTGAGCGAGTTGTATGCGGCCGCCGTGGTGGTCAACAACATCGTCCAGTACCAGGGCAACACCGTCACCATCCAGCAGCGCACCGTGGGCAACACCCGCCTGCGTCCTGAAATCGCCCGTAACAACATCTTCGGCGTGGTGCTGGACCGCCCGTCGTGGGCGCCCGGCTTCAGCGCCTCGATCGACTACTTCGACATCAAGGTCGATGGCGTGATCTCGTCGCTGACGGCGCAGCAGGAAGTGGATCTGTGCGTGGCCGGCAATCAGGAAATCTGCGGCGCCATGTCGCTCAATAACCCGGTGTCGACCAATAACTACGTGACGGTGCAGGCGTTCAACCTGGCTTCGCTGCACAGCAAGGGCTACGACCTGGAAGCGTCGTACCGCAAGAACCTGAAGGACTGGAACCTGCCGGGCCGCTTCACGCTGCGCGGCCTGGTGACGCGCAATATCAGCTTCATCACCGATCCGGGCGTGGTCGGCACCATTCCATCGGAAGGCGCCGGCAACAACCTGGGCAACACGCCGCGCTGGAAAGGCTTGCTGTCGCAATCGTGGGACACCGACAAGTACGGCCTGACGCTGACCCAGCGCTGGATCAGCAGCGGCAAGTACAGCAACGAGTTTATCGAGTGCCAGACCAACTGCCCGGTATCGACGGTGATCCACCCGACCATCGCCAACAACCACATGAAGGGCGCCTTCTACGTGGACCTGGGCGGCACCTGGAAGATCGCGGATAAAACCACGGCCTTCTTCAAGATCGACAATATCGGCAACGTCGATCCGGTGGCCGCACCGCAAACCAACCTGAGTTACGGCATCAACCCGGCGCTCTATGATGTCATCGGCCGCGTGTACCGCGCCGGCGTGCGGTACAACTTCTAAGCACGCCTCGCGCGATGACTATCCTTAGTCCGCTGGCGGCGCTCTTCGGAGTGACGCCGGCCGCGTGGGCCTTGATCGCCGTCGGCATCGCCGTCGGTTCGCTCACGCTGTTGATCGCCTGGGCCAAGGTCCAGCCACTGCTGGCGTTCGTGGCGGCCGCGCTGGCCGCCGCGCTCTTGCTCGGCATGCCGCTTGAAAGCATCCCCAAGTCCATCGACAAGGGGATAGGCGACCTGCTTGGTTCGCTGATCGTGATCGTCTGCCTGGGGGCGGTGTTCGGCAAGCTGATTGCCGACAGCGGCGCCGCGCAGCGCATCGCCAGCTACCTGATCGGCATCTTCGGCTCCGCGCGCATGCCGGTGGCGTTGACGCTGACTGGCTTCGTGGCCGGCATTCCGCTCTACTACAACGTCGGCTTCGTGCTGCTGGTGCCGCTGGTGTTCTCGCTGGTGTACCAGAGCGGACGGCCGGCGGTGGCGCTGGCGATTCCGCTGTTGTGCGGGCTGTCGATCGCGCACGGCTTCCTGCCGCCGCATCCTTCGCCGACCGCGCTGGTGGCGCAGTTCCACGCCGATATGGGCCGCACGCTGTTCTACGGCCTGATCGTCGCGGTGCCGACCTTGATCATCGCCGGTCCCTTGTTCGCGATGACGCTCAAGCGCATCAACGCCGAACCGGCGCCGATGTTCCGCAGCGGCCTGCGCGACGAGGCCGAGCTGCCGGGTGTGTTCAACAGCTTCGCCACGGCGCTGCTGCCGGTGTGGCTGCTGGCCGCCACCACCGGCGCCTCCATGCTGCCGATCGCCGACCCGGCGCTCAAGTCGCTGTTGCTGTTCCTGGCCAACCCGATGATCGTGATGCTGCTGGCGTTGCTGGTGGCGGTGTACACGCTGGGACTGGCGCGCGGACAGAAACCGGCGCTGCTGATGGCCGGCGCGCAGGACGCCTTGCGCGACATCGCGCCGATCCTGCTGGTGATCGCCGGCGCCGGTGCGCTCAAGCAGGTGCTGGTCGATTCCGGCGTCAGCGCGCAACTGGGCACGCAACTGAGCGCGCTGCCGGTGCCGCCGCTGGTGCTGGGCTGGAGCGTGGCGACGCTGATCCGCATCTGTCTCGGTTCGGCCACGGTGGCCGGACTGACGGCGGCCGGCATCGTGGCGCCGGTGGTGCAGGCATCGGGCGTCGACCCGAGCCTGATGGTGCTGGCCATCGGCGCGGGCAGCTTGATGTGCAGCCATGTGAACGATTCCGGCTTCTGGATGTTCAAGGAGTACTTCGGACTATCGCTCAAAGATACCTTCCGTTCGTGGACGCTGATGGAAACGCTGGTTGGCGTGTTCGGGCTCATTTTCGTACTGATTCTTTCTTCCTTTGTGGGATAAAAACAGATGAAACCAATTTTGAATGTGCTGGCGGTTGCTGCGATAGCTGCAACCGTGGCGATGCCTACGCTCGCCCAGGCGGCTTCCCGCGCTGCCTCCTTCTCGGCCTATCAGACCATGCCGGACGATCCGCGCGCGGTGAAAGTGAAAGCCGTCGGCGACGGCCGCACCGACGATAGCGCGGCGATCCAGGCGGCGCTGGACGCCGCCGCCAACAAGGGCGAGGGCGGGGTGGTGTTCCTGCCGTCCGGCCGTTACCGCATCACGCGCTCGCTGCTGGTGCCGCTGGCGGTGCGCCTGTACGGCGTCGGTCCGACGCGGCCGGTGCTGGTGCTGGGCGCGAATACGCCGGGCTATCAGAAGGGCGTGGCGAACATGGTGGTGTTCACCGGCGGCGACCAGTACACGGTCGGCAAGGTGCCGGTGCCGGTGAAGAGCGCGGTGCCGTTCAGCGAGAATGTACGCGACGCCAATTCGGCGACCTTCTACTCCGCGATGAGCAATGTGGATATCGAGATCGGCGACGGTAATCCGGCCGCCGCCGCCGTGCGCCTGCGCACCGCGCAGCACTCGTACCTGAGCCACATGGATTTCCATATAGGTTCCGGCCTGGCCGGCGTGTACATGGTCGGCAATGAAAGCTTCGACTTGAAGTTCTACGGCGGCCGTTACGGCATCCTGACCGAGAAGACCTCGCCGGCATGGCAGTACACGCTGATGGATTCCACCTTCGAAGGCCAGCGCGAGGCGGCGATACGCGGCCACGAGGCCGGGCTGACGCTGGTGAACACCACCATCCGCAACACGCCGGTGGGCATCGAGATCAGTAAAGGCTATGGCGATTGGTTGTGGGGCAAGGACGTGCGCTTCGAGAACGTCTCCAAGGCGGCGGTGGTCATCAGCAATGAGGACAATGTTTACACGCAGGTGGGCTTCGACAACGCCACCGCCAAGAATGTGCCGGTGTTCGCGCGCTTCCGCGACAGCGGCAAGACGGTGCTGGGCTATGGCCCGACGTATCAAGTCACCGAGTTCAATTACGGCCTGATGCTGCCGGGACTGGGCAGTGTCGGCAAGTTCGGCACGCACATCAAGGGCGCGGCGCTGAAGGCCATGCCGGCGCCGCGCGCGCCGGTGATGCGCACTTTGCCGGCCACCAGCCAGTGGGCCAGCGTGCGCGATTTCGGCGCGGTGGGCGATGGCGTGACGGACGATACGGCGGCCGTGCAGAAGGCCATCGACAGCAAGCGCGTGGTGTATCTGCCGCAGGGCTTTTACATGGTGCAGGATACGATACGCATGAAGCCTGACACGGTGCTGATAGGCTTGCATCCGGGCGTGACGCAGCTGGTGCTGCCGAATGGCGCGGAGGCTTATGCTGGTGCGGACGGTCCGAAGGCGTTGCTGGAAAGCGCCAAGGGCGGCGATGCGATTCTCACCGGTTTCGGCCTGGCAACCGGCGAGGTCAATCCGCGCGCGACGGCGCTGTTGTGGAAGGCCGGCGCCGAGTCGCTGGTGGACGATATCCGCATTCAGGGTGGCCATGGCACGCGCCTGTATGACGGCAAGCGCCGCGATCCGTATCAGAGGACCGGCAACTTCGATCCGACCGCGCACTGGGATCGCCAGTATCCGAGCATCTGGGTGACCGATGGCGGTGGTGGGACGTTTGTGGCGGTGTGGTCGCCGAGTACCTTTGCGCAGGCTGGCTTCTATGTGTCCGATACCAAGACGCCGGGCAAGGTGTATGAGCTGTCGGCCGAGCACCATATCCGCGCCGAGATCGTGCTCGATAATGTGGAGAACTGGGAGTTCCTGGCGCCGCAGACGGAGCAGGAGGTGCGCGACGGGATGGATGCGGTGTCGCTGGAGATTCGCAATTCGCGCAATATCACGTTTGCCAATTACCACTCGTATCGCGTGACGCGCTCGATCAAGCCGGCCGTGGCGGCGGTGAAGATGACGAATTCGGAGAATATCCGCTTCCGCAACGTGCATGTGAACGGCGAAAGTGGTTACGCCACTTGCGACGACAACGGCTGCGCCACCTATCTGCGCGCCAGCAAGTATCCGTTCGAGAATTCGCTGCTGGATATGACGCGCAAGCAGGAGGTGCGCGAGCATGAATTCGCGGTGCTGGACATCGGTGCGCGGACTACCGGCGCGAATGCCGCCGCCAGCGGCCCGGCCGCCGCCGTCTTCGCGACCAGCGCGCCGGTTGCCGCGCCGGCCGGCCCGTTTGCGGCGGCCAAGGTCGAGAAGCTGGACGGAGACTTCTATTCCATCGCCGGCGCGGCGGTGGATGCGCAGGGCAAGCTGTATTTTGCCGACCGCCGTTTCAACCGCATCTATAGCTGGTCGAAAGAGGGCGGGCTGGCGGTGGTGCGCGATGCGCCGCTCGATCCGGTCAACCTGGCCATCGACAAGAGCGGTTCTGTGCTGGTGCTGTCCTCGGCCGGCGCGGAAGGCACGGTGTATTCGTTCAATCCGAACCAGCCGGCCGGCCCGGTCACCGTCATCAAGCCGACGCCGGTGCAGGCCCGCGCCGGTGCAGGAGCAACTGCTGGCACGCTGGTGCCGGTCAACTTCTGGCAGAACGGCGAGTTCCGCGATCAGCTCAACTACGACACCTACGAATTCACCACGCTGGCGGAGATGTTCGCGCGCGACGTGGCGTTGGCGAAGCAGCGTGAATACGTATCACCGGACGGCAGCCTGGTACTGCCAGCCTTCCGCGTGCTGCGCCAGGGCCCGGCCGACCATCTGGGCTGGCGCTGGTCCGACACGCTGCAAACCAACGGCCTGGTGAAAGCCGGCGCCAACGGCCGCGTAGTGTTCACCAACGGCTCCGAAAACCGCACCTTCAGCGGCGTGATCGGCGCCGGCGGCGCCATCACGGACCTGAAACTGGCCGCCAATCGCGGCGGCGAGAGCGCGGCGGTGGACCAGCATGGTAATGTGTACGTGGCCAACGGCCAGGTGTTCGTCTACTCGCCGGAAGGCAAAGAGATCGGCCGCATCGACGTGCCCGAGCGTCCGCTGCAGCTGATCTTCGGCGGCGCCGATGGCCGTACGCTGTTCATACTCACCCATCACTCGCTGTACGCAGCAGGAGGCTTTAATGCGCAATAAAACCACCACGATGCGCGCCCTGGCGCTGGCGTTGACGCTGCTGGCCGTCCAGGCGGGCGTGCAGGCGCAGACGCCGGCGGCGGCACCGGCGCAGGTTCGCCTTTGGCCCGACGGCGCTCCCGGCGCCGAGAAGCGCCACAACGAACCGGAGAAGAACGACAACTCCTACCTCAGCAATATCCACGATCCATCGCTGACGGTGATGCGCGCCAACCCGCGCCACGCCAACGGCGCGGCCGTCATCATTGTGCCCGGCGGCGGCCACCGCATCCTGGTGTTCCAGAACGAAGGCATGGTGGCGGCCAAGTCGCTCAACCGCGTCGGCGTCACCGCCTTCGTGCTCAAGTACCGCCTGGCGCGCGACGCCGGCTCGACCTACTCGATCGAGAACGACGCCGCCGCCGACCTGCGTCGCGCCGTGCGCTGGGTGCGCGCCCACGCGGGCGAGTACGGCGTCGATCCGCAGCGGCTCGGCATCATGGGCTTCTCGGCCGGCGGCGAGCTGGTCTCGCTGGTGGCCGACAACCCGGAACCGTCGCCGCCGGCGCGGCAGGATACGGTCGACAAGCTCAGCGCGCGTCCGGACTTTCAGATCCTGGTCTATCCCGGCCCGCTGGGCTCGCCTGCGAAATCGGCGCAGAACGCGCCACCGGCTTTCATCGTGGCAGGCTCCAACGACAAATGCTGCATGCCGCCGGCGCTGAGCCTGTATCAGCAACTGGTTGGCGCGGGCGTGTCGGCCGAGCTGCACCTGTACGCCGACACCGACCACGCGTTCAACATGGGCCAGCGCTCCGAGCGCCTGTCCGATGTGCACTGGCCGGACCGCCTGGCGGACTGGCTCAGCGACGGCGGCTGGCTGATTCCGCGCAACGGCCAGCCACCCCAAGGTGTGCCCGCACCCTAAAAAAAGTTGCCTGTTGAGTTGCGCGGCCGCCACGGGAGTGCGTTACCGCACTGCGGTCGCTGCTGTAGAATCCGAGAATTGGACATTGTCCACATTCCAGGAGGCAGCAATGTCTACCACACATACTTTCCGTCCCGACTATCAATCCTCCGACGTTGTGGAAGCCGGCATTGAACGCGCCGACCGCCTGGGCCCGGAGAGTGCGGCCGAATACATGAGCCATCGCGGCGTGCTGGAAAGCGTCATCAAGCGCGTGGTGTCCGAACCGGAACACCGCCGCAACCCCGGCCGCCTGCGTTCGCGCGACGAGCGCCAGCACGACGAAAGTTCGCGACTGAACAAATTCATGCCTTAAGGCAATTCGAGTGAACGTAGGACCACGCTGACACAGTGTTATGTTCATAACCTACATAAGGCCTGTAGGTGCTCCTATAAGCAAGCGCACATAGCAGGGATATAGTGCTCTTCATCCAATCCCAATTGATGAGGCACGATATGTACGCAGCTAACCAGACTTCCACTTCCGCCAGCATCCCTCGCGCCATGCAGCAAACCGCTGCGCCCGTCATCAGCCTGACCGGCGCGCAACAGAATGAACTGCTGCGTGCCTTGTCGCGGGAAGAGCTTGTGGATCTGTTTGTGCACCTCGACCTGGTGCCGCTGGAAGCGGGCAAGCGCCTGTTCGACACCGGCGACAACATGGAATACGCCTACTTCCCAACCAACGCCATCGTCTCGCTGCAATACGTGACCGAAGAAGGCGGCGCCGCTGAGGTGGCCGTAGTTGGACGCGAAGGCGTGGTGGGTGTGTCGATGTACGAAAACGAGCGCGCCAACTGCTGCGCCGTGGTGCAGACCGCCGGCTACGGCTACCGCATCAAATCGGCCGTGCTGCGCCAGGCCTTCTTCAGCGGCGGTGCGCTGGCCCAGCAACTAATGCGCCACACCAGCGCCCTGTTCGCCCAACTGGCGCAAACGGTGGCCGGCGTGCGTCACGGCAGCATCGAACAACGCCTGTGCCGCTGGCTGCTGGAACGCCTGGACCGCTCGCTGTCGAACGAATTGAAAGTGACGCAGGAAATGATCGCCAATATGCTGGGCGTGCGCCGCGAATCGATTACCTGCTGCGCCGGCAAACTGCAGGAAGAGGGCTTGATCGAATACCGTCGCGGCACCGTCATCGTGCTGGACCGCCATGGCATGGAGCGCCGCGCCGGCGGTTGCTACTCGCCGGCTTAATGCAGGTAGCGCGGCGCGTGCTGGAGTTGGTCCAGCTTGCGCTGCACCAGTTGATACCAGGCCTGCGCCCAGCGGGCCGCTCTCTGTGATTCTTCCACCGTATCGGCGGACATGGTCCGCCTCACCGCCCGCATTTGCCGTTGCATCGCATAGGCTGCGGGGTGAAATTTCCTGACTTGGCGGGTTGTCGTGTGCGTATCCATGTAGGTGATTCTGAGCGACGCACCGCGATGCGGCTGTACGCTGCCTCACCTACATGGATATGGCCGCAACTTACTTCGCCGCTTCCTTGCCCGGATCCTTCTGGTTGGCGAACTGGTCGAACTCTACGTTATAGACTTCGTTGCCGACCTTTTCCACCTTGCGCACGTACACCGTCTGCACCACGTCGCGGGTGGCCGGATCGATGGCGATCGGGCCTCGCGGGCTGTTCAGCTTGATGGTCTTCAGCACTTCCATGGCCTTGTCGCCGTCGATCTTGCCGTTCAGCTTGCGCGCCACTTCATAGATCGCCGCCATGCCGTCGTAGGCGGCAACCGCCATGAAGTTCGGACGGCCGCCGTCCGGATTGGTGGCCGCAAAGCTCTTCAGGAAGGCCGCGTTCTCCGGCGACTTGTGCGCCGCCGAGTAGTGGAAGGTGGTGATCACGCCTAGCGTGGCGTCGCCCATGGCCGGCAGCACGTGGTCGTCGGTCAGGTCGCCGGTGGCGATGACCTTGATGCCCGCTTCGGCCAGGCCGCGCTCGCGGTAGCCCTTCATGAAGGCGATGCTCTGCTCGCCAGCCGGCACGAAGATGAACACCGCGTCCGGCTTGGCATCCTTGATGCGCTGGATGAACGGTGCGAACTCGGGATTGCGCAGCGGTACGCGGATCGACTCCGTCACCGTGCCGCCGCCCTTGACCAGTTCATTCTTGAACGCCGTTTCCGCGTCGATGCCGGGGCCGTAGTCGGCCACCAGGGTCACCACTTTCTTGATCTTGTTCTTCACCGCCCAGGTTGCCATCGGCGCGGAGATCTGCGGCAGCGTCATCGAGAAGCGCGCGATGTAGTTGGACTTGGTGGTGATGACGGAGGTGGCCGCGTTCATGATGATCATCGGCTTCTTGGCCTGCTCGGCGATCGGCGCCACCGCCAGCGCTTCCGGCGTCAGGCCGAAGCCGGCCAGGAAGTCCACCTTGTCGCGTACCACCAGTTCCTGCGCCAGGCGCTTGGCCACTTCCGGCGCCGGGCCGGTGGTGTCCTTGATGATGATCTGGATCTTTTTGCCGGCCACGGTGTCGCCGTATTGCGCCATATAGGCCTTGATGCCACCTTCCATCTGCTTGCCGTAATCGGCGAATGGGCCGGAAAACGCGGCGATGACGCCGACCTTGATGGTGTCCTGCGCCCATGCGGCGGGTACGGCGGCCAGTGCAAATGCCGCAAGTGTCGCTATTTTCACTACTTTTTTCATGCTCATGGCTGTCTCCTGTGTGGTTCTGTTTTCGGTGATTGACAATATACCGTGACAACCATAGTATCCAATCTATGTGCGATTAACAACCCAATGTTCGATAATCGCACAACATTAAAACAACAGGAGATACCGTAATGAAAAACACCATTCGTGGCGCAGTCGCGCTGCTGTGCGCAGTCGGCGCATCGACCGCCCTGGCCCAGAGCAACGTCACCATCTATGGCCTGGTCGACACCGGACTCGCGCACATGACCAACGTCAACGCCGCCGGCGACAGCGTGACCCGCATGCCGTCGCTGACGGGCTCCTTCCCGTCGCGTCTCGGTTTCCGCGGCACCGAGGACCTGGGTGGCGGCTTGTCGGCCATCTTCACGCTGGAAGCGGGCCTGGCGCTCGACACCGGCACCATGGGGCAGGGCAATCGCCTGTTCGGCCGCCAGGCCAGCGTCGGCCTGAAGGGTGACTTCGGTACGCTGACCCTGGGCCGCCAGGTCAACATGACCTATATCGCCAGCCTGAAGTCGGACGTGATGGGGCCTAACCTGTTCGCCATCGGCAGCATCGACGCCTACATTCCGAATGCGCGCAGCGACAATGCGATCGGCTACTACGGCAACTTCAACAATTTCGTGATCGGCGCTACCTACAGCACGGGCCGTGACAGCTCGGCGGCGGGCGGTCCTGCGGCCACTGGCTGCCCTGGCGAAACGCCGGGCAATTCCAAGGCTTGCCGTCAGGTGACCGGCATGTTCGGTTACGAGACGGCAGCGTATGGCCTGAATGCTTCGTATGACATCTTGTACGGCAACACCGGCGCCGCCGGCGGCCTGACCAGCAGCAACAACAGCGACAAGCGCATCACCGGCAACGCCTACGTCAAAGTCGGCGAAGGCAAGCTGGCCGGCGGCGTGGTCGATCGCACGACGCGCGCGGTCACCGGCCTGACCGAGTCGGACCTGTACTTCTTTGGTGTGAGCTATCCGGTAACGCCGTTCACCACGCTGGATGCGCAGGTGGCCAAGAAGGATGTGAAAAACAGCGCCGACGACGCCACCATGCTGGTGGCCCGCCTGACCTACTACTTCTCGAAGCGTACCGCCGCGTATGGCGCCTTGGGCCGCATGAAGAACTCGGGCCTGTCGGCGGTGGCGCTGGATGCGGGCGGCAGCGTGGGCGCGGGCAAGACGCAGAACGGCGTCATGGCCGGCCTGCGCCACTCGTTCTAAGCGAGTGTCTTAAGGCAGCAGCACCGACAGTTCCTGCGCGCCGCGTTGCAGCACGGGCAGGAACTCGTGCTGCAGCTGCTGCACGCTGACCCGCGCCGCCTGCGCGCCGACGTTCAACGCCGCCAGCACCGTGCCGGAAGCGCCGCGCACCGGTACCGCGATCGAGCGCAATCCCAGCTCCAGCTCCTCATCGTTGATGGCGTAGCCGTCGCGGCGCACGCCGGCCAGGATCTCGCGCAGGCGCTTGGGATTGACCACGGTGTTGACCGTCATCGGCCGCAAACGGGTGTGCTCCAGATAGGCGTCCAGCTCATCGGCCGGCAAATGCGCCAGCATCACCCGGCCCAGCGAGGTGCAGTAGGCGGGCAGGCGGCTGCCGGTGTTGAGCGCCACCGACATCACGCGCGAGGTCGCGGCGCGCGCCACGTACAGCACTTCGCCATCCTCCAGCACCGCCAGCGAACTCGATTCATTGAGCGCGCGGCTGATGTTGTTCAGGTAGGGCTGGGCCGACACCGTCAACGGCGTCGACGACAGGTAGGAGTAGCCGAGCGTAAGCACCTTGGGCCGCAGCGAGAAGTTGTTGAGCTCGGCGTCCACGTAGCCAAGCTCGCGCAAGGTGTGCAGGCAGCGCCGCACGGCCGCGCGCGGGATGCCGGTCTTCTGGCTGACGCTGGCGATGGTCTGCGGCTTGCGCGCATCGCTGAAGGCGCGCAGCACCGCCAGGCCGCGCGCCAGCGAGGTCATGAAACTGGGATCGGTCATCGCGTCGATCTGTTCGGCGATGGTCGGTTCGCGGTCGTCGTCCGCGTCTATCGGGGCAATGGCTTTAGGCATGGCGTGATTTTAATGCAGGCGTTGAATTCAATAGGCGTTTTTTTCTTGACCCGGACCACCGCAAGTTCTACACTGAGTGTGCGGTAATCAATCATTAGTTCGATTATCGCACAACTTGCAACGAAAGCAGACAATGATCGATAAAACTTTTGAATCACTTGAACGGGCGGTTGCCGACATCCATGACGGCGCCACCGTCATGATCGGCGGCTTCGGCAATGCCGGCATGCCGTCGGCGCTGATCGACGCGCTGATCGCGCAGGGCGCCAAGGAACTCACCATCGTCAACAACAACGCCGGCAACGGCGAAACCGGACTGGCGGCGCTGCTCAAGGCCAAGCGGGTGCGCAAGATCATCTGCTCCTTCCCGCGCCAGGCCGACTCGCACCATTTCGACGCCTTGTACCGCGCCGGCGAGATCGAGCTGGAGCTGACGCCGCAGGGCAACCTGGCCGAGCGCATCCGCGCCGCCGGCGCCGGCATCGGCGGCTTCTTCACGCCGACCGGCTACGGCACGCTGCTGGCCGAGGGCAAGGAAACGCGCCTGATCAACGGCCGCCACTATGTGCTGGAGTCGCCGATCCACGCCGACTTCGCGCTGATCAAGGCGCTGCAGGGCGACCGCTGGGGCAACCTGGTGTACCGCAAGACGGCGCGCAATTTCGGTCCTATCATGGCGATGGCGGCCAAGGTCACCATCGCCCAGGTGCGCGACGTGGTGGCGCTGGGCGAACTCGATCCGGAAGTGATCGTCACGCCCGGCATCTTCGTACAACGCGTGGTGAAGGAAACTGTATGAGCAATCGTTATACGCGCGACCAGATCGCCGCCCGCGTGGCCCAGGACATTCCTGAAGGCGCCTACGTCAACCTCGGCATCGGCCTGCCGACCAAGGTGGCCAACTACCTGCCGACCGACCGCGAAGTCTTCCTCCACTCCGAGAACGGCCTGCTGGGCATGGGCCCGGCGCCGGCGCCCGGCGAGGAAGACGAAGACCTGATCAACGCCGGCAAGCAGCCGGTGACGCTGCTGACCGGCGGCGCCTACTTCCATCACGGCGACTCGTTCGCCATGATGCGCGGCGGCCATCTGGACGTCTGCGTGCTGGGCGCCTTCCAGGTGTCGGCCAAGGGCGACCTGGCCAACTGGCACACCGGCGCGCCGGATGCGATTCCGGCGGTCGGCGGCGCCATGGACCTGGCGCTGGGCGCCAAGCAGGTATTTGTGATGATGGACCACCAGACCAAGACCGGTGAAAGTAAAATCGTCAGCGCCTGCAGCTATCCGCTGACGGGCGTGGCGTGCGTCAACCGCATCTACACCGACATGGCGGTGCTCGATGTCACGCCGGACGGCCTGGCCGTGCGCGAAATGGCGCTGGGGCTGACGTTTGAAGAATTGCAGGCCGCCACCGGCGCGCCGCTGTTGAAAGGATGAACAATATGAACGAAGCATTTATCTGCGATGCGATCCGCACGCCCATCGGCCGTTACGGCGGCGCGCTGAAAGACGTGCGCGCCGACGACCTGGGCGCCGTTCCGCTGCGCGCGCTGGTCGAGCGCAATCCCGGCGTGCAGTGGAACCAGGTGGACGACGTGATCTACGGCTGCGCCAACCAGGCGGGCGAAGACAACCGCAACGTGGCGCGCATGGCCACGCTGCTGGCCGGCCTGCCGCAGGAAATTCCGGGCACCACCGTCAACCGTCTGTGCGGCTCGGGCATGGACGCCATCGGCACGGCCGCGCGCGCGATCCAGGCCGGCGACGCCAGCCTGATGATCGCTGGCGGCGTCGAGTCGATGACGCGCGCGCCTTTCGTCATGGGCAAGGCCGATTCGGCGTTCTCGCGCAGCGCGCAGCTGCAGGACACCACCATGGGCTGGCGCTTCGTCAACAAGGCGCTGAAGGAAGTCTACGGCACCGAGACCATGCCGGAGACGGCGGAGAACGTCGCCGCCGACTATGGTGTCAGCCGCGCCGACCAGGACGCGTTTGCGCTGGCCAGCCAGAACAAGACCGCCGCCGCCATCGCCGCCGGCGTGTTCACGCAGGAGATCGTGCCGGTGTCGCTGCCGCAGAGCCGCCGCGCAGCGGGGGCAGGCGACGCAATTATGTTCGCGCAGGACGAGCATCCGCGCGCCACCACCATCGAAGCGCTGGCCAAACTCAAGGGCGTGGTGCGCGCGGACGGCAGCGTCACCGCCGGCAACGCGTCGGGCATCAACGACGGCGCCTGCGCGTTGCTGATCGCCAGCGGCGAGGCGGCCAAGCAGCACGGCCTGAAGCCGCTGGCGCGCATCGTCGGCATGGCCACGGCCGGCGTGGCGCCGCGCGTGATGGGCATCGGCCCGGTGCCGGCGGTGCAAAAGCTGCTGCGCCAGACCGGCCTGACGCTGGAGCAGATGGACCTGATCGAATTGAACGAAGCGTTTGCGGCGCAAGGCCTGGCCGTGCTGCGTGAACTGGGCCTGAAGGACGACGACGCGCGCGTCAACCCGAACGGCGGCGCGATTGCGCTCGGCCACCCGTTGGGCATGAGCGGTGCGCGGCTGGTGACGGCGGCTACTTATCAGCTGCATCGCAGCGGCGGGCGTTACGCGCTGTGCACAATGTGCATCGGCGTGGGGCAGGGCATCGCCATGATCATCGAACGCGTGTAATTGGTTTTTTGGAAGTAGTGGAGACAACATGAAAATACTATATAAAAACCGGAGGCAGCCATGCTAGCCAACTTTGCCGGAGTCCTGTTCGACGGCATTGCCTACGGCAGCCTGCTGTTCCTGATCAGCGTCGGCCTGTCGGTCACGATGGGCATGATGAACTTCATCAACCTGGCGCACGGCGCCTTCGCCATGCTGGGCGGTTATGTCAGCGTGACGCTGTTGTCGCGCTTCGGCGTGCCGTTCCTGGCCTCGCTGCCGCTGGCCTTCATCGCTTCGGCGCTGGTCGGCCTGGTGCTGGAGCGCCTGCTGTACCGCCGCCTGTACAAGGCGCCGCACCTGGACCAGGTGCTGTTCTCGATCGGCCTGACCTTCATGTCGGTGGCCGCCGCGACGTATTTCTACGGTCCGACCCAGCAGCCGGTGCTGCTGCCGGAGTGGCTGCGCGGCCAGATCTCGCTGCTGGGCCTCGACGTCGGCGCCTACCGCGTGTTCCTGATCGGCGTGGTGGTGCTGGTGACGGTGGCCCTGGGCCTGCTGATCGAACGCACCCGCTTCGGCGCGCAGATCCGCGCCTCGGTCGACAACCAGACCGCCGCTGCGGGTCTGGGCGTCAACGTCAGCCTGGTGTTCAGCCTGACCTTCGCGCTGGGCTCCGGCCTGGCGGGTCTGGGCGGCGGCCTCGGTATCGACGTGCTGGGCCTCGACCCGACCTTCCCGGTCAAGTACATGGTCTACTTCCTGCTGGTGGTGGCGGTGGGCGGTGCGGGCACCATCAAGGGGCCGCTGCTGGCGGCCATCATCCTCGGCGTGTTCGACGTCGCCGGTAAATACTATGTGCCGGAAATCGGCGCCTTCGTGATCTACGCGCTGATGGTGGTGCTGCTGATCCTGTTCCCTGCTGGCCTGATGCGGAGGAAAGCATGAACGCTTTTGTCGAGAATGAAACCAAGCCTGTCGCCCAAGTGGCGCGCGTGCTGCCCAAGCCGAAGCTGCCGAACGACCGTTGGCAGCCGCTGGAAATCGTGTTTTGGCTGCTGCCGATCGCAGCGTACTTCGCTTTCCCCGGTTACCTGGTGCTGATCAGCCAGATCATGATCGTCGGCCTGTTCGCGGTGTCGCTCGATCTGATCCTCGGTTATGCGGGCATCGTTTCGCTGGGCCACGCCGCCTTCTTCGGGCTGGGCGCCTACACCGCCGGCCTGCTGGCCGTGCATGGCTGGGGCGAGCCGCTGAGCGGCCTGCTGGCGGCCGGCGTGGTGGCCGGCGTGTGCGGCCTGCTGACCGGCTTCCTGGTGGTGCGCGGTCAGGACCTGACGCGCTTGATGGTCACGCTGGGCATCGGCCTGATGCTGTTTGAAGCGGCCAACAAGGCCGCCTTCATCACCGGCGGCGTGGACGGCTTGTCCGGCATGATGGTCGGTAAACTGTTCGGCGTGTTCGAGTTCGACCTGAATGGCAACGTCGCCTTCTGGTACAGCTTTGCCGTACTGCTGCTGGTGTTCGTGGTGCTGCGCCGGGTGGTCAAGTCGCCGTTCGGCTTGAGCCTGATCGGCATCCGCGAAGGCGTGCGCCGCATGCCGTCGCTGGGCGTGAACGTCAATCGCCGCCTGGTGGCCATCTTCACGGTGGGCGCGGCGGTGGCCGGCGTGGCCGGTGCGCTGCTGGCGCAGACCACGCAATTCGTCGGCCTCGATTCGCTGGGCTTCCCGCGTTCGGCGGAGCTGGTGATCATCCTGGTGCTGGGCGGGACCGGGCGTTTGTACGGAGGCCTGATCGGCGCGGCGGTGTTCATGCTGGCGCAGGATTACATCGCCGGCCTGAATCCGGCCTACTGGCAGTTCTATATCGGCCTGCTGCTGGTGTTGATCGTGCTGTTCGCGCGCGGCGGCATCATGGGCGGCATGGAACGACTGTACCGAATGGTGAAACCTGAAAGCAAGGAGCAGCCATGAGCCGCGACATCACATTACGGACCGAAGGCCTGAGCAAGCGCTGGGGCGCTTTCGTGGCCAACAGCGACGTTTCGCTGACCTTCCAGCCGGGCGCGCGCCATGCGCTGATTGGCCCCAACGGCGCCGGCAAGACCACCTTCATCAATCTGCTGACGGGCGCTTTCAGCCCGAGCAGCGGCAAGGTGTACCTGGGCGGCGAGGACATCACGCACCTGCCGCAGCATGAGCGGGTCCACAGCGGCATGACGCGCACCTTCCAGCTCAACACCCTGTTCGCGGGCATGACGGTGCTGGAATCGGTGGCGTTGGCCATCAGCGAGCGGCGCGGCCTGCAGCACGTCTGGTGGAAAACGGTGGAGAACCATCCGGAAGTCATCGAGGAAGCGCTGGAGTTGCTGGCGACGCTGAAGCTCAGCGACCAGGCCAACAGCATCACGCGCAGCATGGCTTACGGCAAGCAGCGCCTGGTGGAGATTGCGCTGGCGCTGGCGACCAAGCCGCGCATCCTGCTGCTGGATGAACCGGCGGCCGGCATTCCGCAGGCCGAGAGCAAGGAGCTGTTCGAAGTGCTGACGCAGCTGCCGCGCGACGTGACGGTGCTGTTCATCGAACACGATATGAGCCTGGTGTTCCGTTTCGCCGACCGCATCACGGTGCTGGTGGGCGGCAAGGTGCTGACCGAGGGCACGCCGGCGGAAATCGCCGCCGACCCGCGCGTCAAGGAAGTTTATCTGGGGGAGTCGGAACATGACTGAGCTGCTGGTATTGGATAAGGTCACCGCCGGCTATGGCGAATCGATCGTGCTGGAAGAAGTGTCGTTCACGCTGAAGGAGGGCGACTCGCTGGCGCTGCTGGGCCGTAACGGCGTCGGCAAAACCAGTTTGCTGGTGACGCTGATGGGCCTTACGCGCCTGCACGGCGGCGGCATCCGCTGGGCCGGCGGCGACATCTCGCGCATGTCCACGCACAAGCGTTCGCGCGCGGGGCTGGGCTGGGTGCCGCAGGAGCGGCACATGTTCCCGTCGCTGACGGTGGAGGAGCACTTGACCGTGGTGGCGCGTCCCGGGCCGTGGAATCTGCAGAAGGTGTACCAGATCTTCCCGCGCCTGTTCGAGCGCCGCAACAACATGGGCAATCAATTGTCGGGCGGCGAGCAGCAGATGGTGGCGATCGCGCGCGCGCTGATGACCAACCCGCGCATCCTGCTGCTGGACGAACCGATGGAGGGTCTGGCGCCGATCATCGTGCAGGAGCTGGTGCGGGTGATCCGCAAGCTGGTGCAGGAAGAGGGCATGTCGGTGATCGTGGTGGAACAGCACGCGCGCCTGGCCTTATCGCTGACCCAGCGCGCGATAGTGCTGGACCGCGGCCGCATCGTCCACGACTCCGATAGCGCCAGCCTGCTGGCCGACGGCGACAAACTCGACAAGCTGGTCGCCGTCGCCTGATAAACCGGGGTCAGTTCTGCCAATCGGACACGAGCCCAACCGTAGCGCATGCTACGGTTGGGCTCGTGTCCGATTGGCAGAACTGACCCCGGGTTTTGACCCCGGGTTTTATTTGCGGGTGTAGATGCCGACGCCAACGAAATATTTGTCGTCGGCTTTTTTCACATACGAGGACTTCGGTTCCAGCGCCTTGCTTACCGGGTTGACCCACACATAATCCACCCACCCGGTCTTGCCCGACATGGCCAGGTCGCGCATGTCTTTCGAGAAGTATTTGCCGTTGGCGTCGCGCAGCTGCATCATGTCCTTGTTGTTTAACTTGGCGTTGGTGCCGTGGCATTTCATCATGACGTTGGCGTCGTGGACGAATACATACAGCTCGCCTTCGATGTATCCGGCTTTCGGATCGGCGAAGTCCTTGCACGCTTCTTCGATGCCTTTTTTCTGGATGTTCGCCACCGCTTTGTCGACCAGCGCGATCGCTTCCGCTTTGCCATTCTGCGCGAACGCCGGCAGCGCCGCCGCCAGCACCACGGCGGCCGTAAGATGAGTGAGTTTCATTGCGTCTCCTGTCTTGTTATTCCGGTTATCCGGCAAGTCCATGCTAGCGCAACAGTTGCCCCGTGGCTACCCGCCTGTGCGATCAGCGCACTGTATCGCGCGGCGCGAGCGGTGCGCGGCTTTGTTCGTTGTTTTCCTGTACCAGTTTGGTCAGCAGTTCCATGAATTGCAGCTGCTCGGCGCTGCTCAGCGGCGCCAGGATGCGACGCCGCAGCCGCTGCGCGCCGGGAATCAGCGATTCCAGCAGCTGCTCGCCGGCCGCCGTGATGGTCAGCGCGCGCTGACGGCGGTTGGTCGGGATCACCTTGCGCTCCAGCAGGCCTTTCTCCTCCAGCCGCGCGCACACCGTGGCGCCGGTCGAGGTGTCGATGCCGCTCAGCGCCGACAGCGAGACCTGGTCGACGCCCGGCTGCGCGGCCAGGTTGCGCAGCATGGCGTACTGCACCGGCGTGAGCTCCGATCCCATTTCGTCGTAAAAAATCGACACCGAGATTTGCTGCGCGCGGCGCAGCAAGTGGCCCGGGTGTTCGTAGAGGTTGATGAGCTTGCTTTCGGTTTCTGGCATGGTGGTCTCGGTTGTGCGGTGCCGCATCTAAAGTGGTTTACTTCGCGTCGGTACTGTACTACATTCAGTGTACTGAATATTAAAGCACAAGGAGACAAAAATGTTCCCCAAGAACACCTGGTATGTGGCCTGTACGCCGGACGAGATCGACGGCAAGCCGCTGGGCCGCACCATCTGCGGCGAGAAGATCGTGTTTTACCG
Organism: Duganella paludis; assembly: GCF_054461335.1. Lineage (NCBI taxonomy): Bacteria > Pseudomonadati > Pseudomonadota > Betaproteobacteria > Burkholderiales > Oxalobacteraceae > Duganella > Duganella paludis. The sequence continues at coordinate 526,170 of NZ_CM136922.1, read as the reverse complement.
CGCCGCCGAGGGCAAGGTGGCGGCGGTGGAGGATTTCTGCCCGCATCGCGGCGCACCGTTGTCGCTGGGCTTTGTGCGCGACGGTCAGCTGGTGTGCGGCTATCACGGCCTGGAGATGGGCTGCGATGGAAAGGTGGTGGCGATGCCGGGCCAGCGCGTGCGCGGCTTCCCGTGCATCCGCAGCTATCCAGTCGAGGAGCGCTATGGCTTTATCTGGGTCTGGACCGGCGACAAGGAGAAGGCCGATCCGGCGCTGATCCATCACCTGGAATGGGCCGACAATCCGGAATGGGCGTATGGCGGCGGCCTGTATCACATCAACTGCGAGTACCGCCTGATGATCGATAACCTGATGGACCTGACGCACGAGACCTATGTGCATGCGTCGAGCATCGGCCAGAAGGAGATCGACGAGGCGCCCGTGCATACGCGTGTGGAGGGCGAGCAGGTGGTCACCAGCCGTCATATGGAGAACATCATGGCGCCGCCGTTCTGGCGCGCGGCCTTGCGCGGCAATGGGCTGGCCGATGATGTGCCGGTCGATCGCTGGCAGATCTGCCGCTTTTCGCCGCCCAGCCATGTGATGATCGAGGTCGGCGTGGCGCATGCGGGCAAGGGCGGTTACGATGCGGCGCCGGAGCACAAGGCGTCCAGCATCGTGGTGGATTTCATTACGCCGGAGACCGAGACCTCGCACTGGTATTTCTGGGGCATGGCGCGCAATTTCAAGCCGCAGGATCAGGCGCTGACCGATACCATACGCGAAGGGCAGGGCAAGATCTTCAGCGAAGATCGCGAGATGCTGGAGCTGCAGCAGCAGAACATTCTGCGTCATCCGGAGCGCAAGCTGCTGATGCTGAATATCGACGCCGGCGGCGTGCAGTCGCGCCGCGTGCTGGACCAGTGGCTGCTGAAGGAGCAGGCGCCGGCACAGGAGGTGCAGCCATGAGCGCCGCCGGCATGAGTGCGGCCGGCATGGAGGCTGGCTTGCTGTCGGTGCGCGTCGAGCGGCGCGCGGACGAGGCGGAGGGCATCTGCAGCTTCGAGCTGGTAAGCGCCGACGGCGCAGCGCTGCCGGCCTTCACCGCCGGCGCCCACATCGACGTCCACGTGGCGCCCGGCCTGGTGCGCCAATACTCGCTGTGCAATCCGCCGCACGAAACGCACCGCTACCTGATCGGCGTTCTGCGCGACCCAGCTTCGCGCGGCGGCTCGCAGGCCATGCACGAGCAGATCCGTGCCGGCGCGACACTGACCATCAGCGCCCCGCGCAACCATTTCCCGCTGGTGGCCGCGCCACGCAGCGTGCTGCTGGCCGGCGGCATCGGCGTGACGCCGCTGCTGGCGATGGCGGAAACGCTGTCGGCGACAGGCGCGCAATTCGAGATGCACTACTGCACCCGCTCGCCCGAACGCACCGCCTTCCGCGAGCGCATCGAAGGCGCGCCGTTCGCCGCGCAAGTGAGCTTCCACCACGACAGCGTGCAAGCGCTCGACCTGCCGGCGCTGCTGGCCCGCCTGCGGCAGCAGGAGCCCGGCACGCACATTTATTTCTGCGGGCCGGAAGGCTTTATCAACCACGTCAAGGCCAGCGCCGCAGCATTGGGCTGGCCGGAGCATCAGCTGCACCTTGAATACTTCGGCGCAGCCGCCGCCACCGCGCCGGCCGCCGGCGACCAGCCGTTCGACGTCAAGCTGGCCTCCAGCGGCGCGTGCTACACGGTGCCGGTCGGCGCCACGGTGCTGCAGGTGCTGAGCGCGGCCGGCGTGTTCGTGCCGGCGTCCTGCGAGCAGGGCGTCTGCGGCACCTGCCTGACGCGCGTATTGGACGGCGTGCCGGACCACCGCGACCTGTATCTCACCGAGGCCGAACAAGCGGCCAACGATATTTTCACCCCTTGCTGTTCGCGTTCCAGAAGCGCCACGCTGCTGCTGGATTTATAAAAAGAGAAGAGGAGACACCATGAAAGAAAATATCAACAGCCAGCGCCGCCACATCCTGCTGGGCGCCGCCGCCTTGTCGGCCGGCGTGCTGCCGGCCATTGTTCCGGGCGTGGCCGCCGCCGCTGCGGCCGAGCCGATCAAGGTTGGCCTGATCCTGCCGATGTCCGGTCCATTCGCTTCCACCGGCCGCCAGATCGAGGCGGCCGTCAAGCTGTACACGCAGCAGTACGGCGCTGTCGCCGGTGGCCGTCCGGTCGAGATCCTGCTGAAGGACGACGGCGGCGTTTCGCCCGACGTCACCAAGCGCCTGGCGCAGGAGCTGGTCTCGCGTGACAAGGTGCAGGTGCTGGCCGGCTTCGGCCTGACGCCGCTGGCCTTCGCCGCCGCGCCGGTGGCCACGCAGGCCAAGGTGCCGATGATCGTGATGGCCGCCGCCACCTCGGTGATTCCGCAGCGCTCGCCCTACATCGTGCGCACCGGCTTCACGCTGGCCCAGGTGACGGCGCCGATGGCGCAATGGGCCGGCAAGAACAAGATCAAGACGGTGGTGACCTTCGTCAGCGACTACGGCCCCGGCCTGGATGCCGAGAAGGTGTTCGTCAAGGGCTTCACCGAGGGCGGCGGCAAGGTGGTGGACAGCCTGCGCGCGCCGCTGCGCAATCCGGACTATGCGCCGTTCCTGGCGCGTGTGAAGGATTTGAAGCCGGACGCGCTGTTCGTGTTCGTGCCGTCCGGCGAGGGCGCTGCGGTGCTCAAGCAGTTCACCGATCGCGGCCTGGCCGCCGCCGGCGTGCGCCTGATCTGCACCGGCGATGTGCTGGACGACGACCTGATGGCCAGCATCGGCCCGGCGGCTGCGGGTGTGGTCAGCAGCCATCACTATTCGGCGGCGCATCCGTCGGCGGAGAACAAGGCCTACGTCGACGCCTTCGGCAAGGCCAACAAGGGCATGCGCCCCAACTTCCATTCGGTCGGCGCCTACGATGGCATGCACCTGCTGTACCAGGCGCTCAAGCACACCGCCGGCGACAGCAGCGGCGACAAGCTGCTGGCTGCGATGAAGGGCATGGCGTGGAACAGTGTGCGCGGCCCGGTGAGCATCGACGCCGCCACGCGCGACATCGTGCAGACCGTGTACATCCGCAAGGCGGAAGCCATCGGCGGCGCATGGTTCAACGTGGAGTTCGACCAGGTGGAGAAGGTGCGCGATCCCGGCGTGTAGTCGGTATTGGCGTGTGGTGGAATACATACGTAAGAATCGCGCCACGCCTGTGTGGCGCGATTTTTTTTAGCGCTCAACAAAGAATCCATTTGAAGTTAACTATCTAGTTAGTGTAATGTCTGTTCAGGATCAAAAAAATAACATCAACTGACGGAGACAACAGAATGAAACAGTATCGCAAAGGCGCTTGGCGCGACTTCGCCCTGAAGAGCAGCGTGCTCGGTTTTAGCGTGGTGGTGGGCGCCCAGGCGCAGACCACGGCGGAGGCGCCACCGACCGCGCCGCCTGTGGCGGCCGCCGAAGAAGCGCCGAAGATGGAGTCGGTGGTCATCACCGGTTCGCGCATCGCCACCCGCAACTACACTTCGCCCAGCCCCATCGTCGCCACCGGCAAGGAGGTGCTGCAGGAAAGCGGCAACGTCACGCTGGAGGCGACGCTGAACCAGCTGCCGCAGTTCACGCCGTCCGGCACCGCCGCCACCGGCGGCCAGGGCACCGGCGCGCGCGCCACGCTGGACTTGCGCGGCCTGGGCGACAACCGCAACCTGGTGCTGCTCGACGGCCGCCGCCTGCCGCTGGCCAGCGCCTTCGGCCAGGTCGACATCAACACCGTGCCGCAGGCCGTCATCGACGGCATCGAGACCATCAGCGGCGGCGCTTCCGCCGTCTACGGCTCGGACGCGATGTCGGGCGTGATCAACTTCAAGTCGCTGCGCAAGATGAAGGGCGTCGTGTTCGATGTCCAGTACGGCAATTCGCAGAAGAACGACCTGCGCAAGGTCAGCCCGTCGCTGACGGTCGGCACCGAGTTCGATGAGGGCAAGGGCTTCTCGCTGTTCTCGGTCAGCTACGACGATCGCGAAAGCCTGCCGGGCAAGGCTCGGCCGTTCTTCAAGCTCGGCGTGCCGTCCAGCTATCTGGGCACCAGCACCTATCTGCCGGCCGCCAACAACCTGCCGACCCAGGCCGCCGTCAACAGCGTGTTCTCCAAGTACGGCGTGACGGCCACCGTCCCGCGCACCAATAACCTGGGCTTCAACGACAACGGCACCTTGTTCAGCCAGACCGGCGCCGTCAACTACCTGGGCGCGACCAGCGGCCCGTACGCCCTCGTCGGCGGTAATGTGCGCATGCCGGTGCTGATCCAGAATGATTTGCTCAACGGCCTGCGCCGCGAGAGCCTGTTCGAGAAGCTGGACTATCGCTTCATGCCGGAGCTGACCGGCTACGCCCAGTTCCTGCATACGCGCTCGGTGGCGCACACCAATTCCGGCGGCACGCTGACCCAGTTCGGGCAGGGCGCCAATACGCTGGTGCCGCTGTCGAATCCCTTCGTGCCGGCCGACCTGAAAACCATCCTGGCCTCGCGCCCGGACGCCGCCGCGCCCTTCCTGTGGAATACCCGCTTCGTCGGCGTGCCGAACAAGCAGTGGGACGAGGCTTACACGGTCGACCAAATCATCGTCGGCGCGCGCGGCGAGCTGCCGTTCCGCGATTGGAGCTGGGACGCCTACGTGTCGGCCGACCGCACGGTGCACGACCAGACCCAGTACAACGCAGTGCTGACTTCGCGCGTGCAGGAGCTGCTCAACGCGCCCGATGGCGGCAAGACGTTGTGCGCCGGCGGCTTTAATCCCTTCGGCGACGCCAATTCGCGCTCGCTGTCGGACGCCTGCCGCAACTACATTTCGACCAATGCGCTGAGCCGCGAGACGCTGTCGCAGCGCATCGCCGAGGCCAGCCTGCAAGGCACGCTGGTGACGCTGCCGGCCGGCGACATGCAGTTCTCGGCCTCAGCCAACTACCGCAAGAACACCTACGATTATGTGCCCGATTCGCAGCTGGCGGCGCAGAACATCGAGGCGGTGATCGCCTCGCAGCGCTCGTCGGGCCGGACCTCGGTGAAGGAGGTGGCGCTGGAGCTGCGCATTCCGCTGCTGGCCGATGCGCCGTTCGCCAAGTCGCTGGGCATCACGCCGGGCTACCGCCGCTCCAACTACGACACCGGCGTCAACGCCGGCACCTACAAGGTGGAGCTGGAGTGGACGCCGGTGAAGAACTGGCTGGTGCGCGGCGGCCTGCAGCACGCCATCCGCGCGCCGAACATCGGCGAGCTGTATAGCGCCGCCAGCGGCAACCAGGTGCAGTTCGGCAGCCCGCCGAACGGCGGCGAGCCGTGCGACGTGCGCACCGCCGCCCGTGCCGGCGCCAACGCGGCCCAGCTGCGCGCGCTGTGCATCGCCACCGGCGTGCCGTCCAATGTGGTCGATACCTACACCTTCCCGACCGTGGCCACTTCCACCGTCTCTTCCGGCAACGCCAACCTGCGTCCGGAAGTGGCGGACACCCGCACCCTGGGCCTGGTGTTCACGCCGCAGCTGCCTTGGCCGCTGTTCTCGCAGCTGAGCGGTTCGGTCGACTACTACACCATCAAGATCAAGGACACGATTTCGGCGGTGCCGGCGGCGTCCGCGCTCAACAAGTGCTACAACCTCGATGGCTCGAATCCAAGCTACTCGGCGGCCAACGCCTTCTGCCAGCTGATCTCGCGCGACGCCAACGGCTTGCTGACGCAGGTGTCGGCGCCGTACCTGAACCTCGGCTTGCTGAAGACGTCCGGCGTCGACCTGCAGCTGGATTGGCGCTTCCCGCTGTCGGCCGTCGGCCTGTCCCCGGACGCCGGCAACTTCAACATCAACACCGCTGTCAGCTTCACCAACAGCTATCAGTCGCAGGCGCTGCCGGGCGACGCCATCAAGGAGTTCAAGGGCACGGTGGATACCGTGATCCGTCCGGCGTGGCAGTCGACCGTGACCTTCCGCTATGACCTGGGCGCGTTCTCGACCAATCTGCGCTGGCGCCATATCCCGGCGATGGACGACGTCACCACCGTCACCCGTCCCGCCAGCCCGACCGCCGGCGTGGCCAAGTACGACATCTTCGACTTGGGCCTGCGCTATACGCTCAATAAGAACGTGACGCTGCGCGCCGGTATCAACAACCTGTTCAACCGCGATCCGGCCTACGTGCCGGGCAACCAGAACCTGACGCTGGCGTCGACCTACGACATCATCGGCCGCTCGTATTACCTCGGCCTGCGCACCAAGTTCTGACCATGGGAGAGACGATGAAACTATCCAGACTGGCGGCCTTGCTGGCCGCCTGCACGCTGCTGCCGGCCATGGCGCAGTCGACGCCGAGCCGGCAAATTACGGTGGACGCCAGCGGCACGGCGCATGTGCGCGAGGCGGAGATCGGGCTGTCCAACATCCTGAGTCCCGAGTCGCAGGCCATCATCCGGCGCAGCCGGCCGACCGAGGGGCCGGGCGCGGCGCGGCCGCCGGAGACTACCGACATGGCGGCGCTGCGCCAGGCCATGAATGCCACGCTGGCGCCGAATGTGGCGCACATGCGCGAGGTGTTCCCGGTGGACGTGGAGGAGACCACCATCGACGGCATTTCGGTCGCCATCGTCACGCCCAAGGGCGGCGTGCCGGAGGCGAACCGCAACCGCGTGATGATCAACGCGCCCGGCGGCGGCTTCCGTACCGGCATCCGCGCCAACGGCCTGCTGATCAGCATTCCGGTGGCGGCGGTGGGGCGCTTCAAGGTGATCTCGCTGCTGTACCGCCAGGGGCCGGAGTACCGCTTCCCAGCCGCCACCGAGGATTTCACCAAGGTGTATCAGGCCGTGCTGAAGGACTACAAGCCGGCCAACGTCGGCCTGGTGGGCTGCTCGGCCGGCGGCGCGCTGGTGGCGCAGAGCGTGGCTTCGTTCCAGAAGGCCGGCCTGCCGGCGCCCGGTGTGATCGGCGTGTACTGCGCCGGTCTGGGCGCGCGCTTCATGGAGGGCGATTCGGCGGTGTTCGCGGGATTGGCGACGGGCGCGAATATCGCCATGCCGCCGGGACCGGGATACCTGGACAACGTCAGCCTGGAAGATCCGGCGGTAACGCCGGCCAACGACCTGGCGGCGCTGGCCAAGTTCCCGCCGACGATTTTCGCCACCGGCACGCGCGACTTCGCCATGAGTTCCGCCGCCTACGGGCACCGGCGCCTGCTCAAGGCGGGCGTGGCGTCGGAGCTGCTGATCTACGATGGCCTGGGGCACGGCTTCATGACCAATCCGGACTATCCGGAGGCGCGCGACCTGTACGAGATCGCGGCGAAGTTCTACGACAGGTATCTGGGCCGATGAGGCGTGGCACGCGGGTGCGCTTCGGTTAGAATAATGGCATGAAAGCTAAAACCATCGCACCCGCAGCCGCTGTCGCAAAAAAACCGGCGCCACGCAAGAAGGCCGCTCCTGCTCCGGCAGCGGCCGAGGAGGACGGCACCCGCACCCGCATCCTCAACGTCGCCATCCAGGAGTTTTCGCGCCTGGGCCTGAGCGGCGCGCGCATCGACGAGATCGCGGCGGAGACGGGCTCCAACAAGGGCATGATCTACTACTACTTCGGCAACAAGGAAGGTTTGTACGTGGCGGCGCTGGAGGAGAGTTATACGCGCTTCCGCCAGATCGAGCACGGCTTCCACCTGGACCAGCTGCCGCCGGTGCCGGCGCTGCGCGCGCTGGTCGGCTCGACCTTCGACTACCACGCCCAGCACCCGGAGTTCATCCGCATGGTGATGACCGAGAACATCCACAACGGTGAATACATCCGCAAGATCCCCACGCTCAGGGCCATCAACAAGCCGGCCATCGGCCTGCTCGAAGGCCTGTGTGCGCGCGGCGTGGCCGAGGGCGTGTTCCGCCCGGACGTCGATCCGGTCGACCTGCACATGTCGATCAGCGCGCTGTCGTTCTACAACGTCTCCAACCAGCATACCTTCAGCTTCATTTTCGGCCGCGACCTCAAGGCGGCCGAGGTCCACGCCAAGCGCCGCGAGGCGGTGGTGGACATGATCCTGCGCTACGTGCGCGCTTCCTGAACAGATGTCGCAAAACAGCCGAAATCCGGTTGTTTTTCGCTTGATATTAACTAACTGGTTAGTGTAGTATCGATTCAATACTTAAAAGATTGAACGGAACCACTATGTCGCTTACCGCACCATGCCGTATTTTGCTGGGCCTGATCGGCGCCGGCATCGGCCGCTCGCTGACGCCGGCCATGCACGAGCGCGAAGCCGCCGCCCATGGCATGCACTGCCTGTACCAGCTGCTGGACCTGGACCGCCTGGGCCTGACCGTGGAGCAGCTGCCGGAATTGCTGGACGCGGCCGAGTTGCTGGGCTTTTCGGGAGTGAACGTCACTTATCCGGCCAAGCAGCACATCATCCCGCTGCTCGACAGCCTGTGCGACGACGCGCGCGCCATCGGCGCCGTCAACACCGTGGTGTTCAAGGATGGCCAGCGCATCGGCTACAACACCGACTGGTGGGGCTTCGCCGAAAGCTTCAAGGCCAGCCTGCCGGATGTGGCCATGGGCGAGGTGGTGCAGCTGGGCGCCGGCGGCGCCGGTGCGGCCACCGCGCACGCGGCGTTGATGATGGGCACGCACACGCTGCGCCTGGTCGACGCCGACGCCGGCCGCGCCGAGCAACTGGCGCAGTCGCTGTGCGCCCGCTTCGGCGCGGGCCGCGCCGTCGCCTGCACCGAGCTGGAAGCGGCGATGCGCGTGGCCGATGGCCTGATCCACGCCACCCCGACCGGCATGGCCAAGCATCCGGGCCTGCCGCTACCGGCCGAGCTGCTGCGGCCGGGACAGTGGGTGTCCGAGATCGTCTACTTCCCGCTGCAGACGGCGCTGCTGCAGGCGGCGCAGGCCAAGGGCTGCCGCACCATGACCGGCGGCGGCATGGCCGTGTTCCAGGCCGTGAAGGCGTTCGAACTGTTCACCGGCGTGCGGCCCGATGCGGCGCGCATGCAACTGCACTTCAAGGAGCTGCAAGCGCTATGAAAACCCAGGAAAACAATCCACTGCCGAGCAATCCGCTCGGCCTCGATGGCATCGAATTTGTCGAATACGCGACCTCGGAGCCGCTGGCGCTGGGCGCGGTGCTGGAGACCATGGGCTTCGTGCAGGTCGGCCGCCATCGCTCGCGCGAGGTGGTGCTGTACCGGCAGGGCGGCATGAACGTGGTGGTCAACGCCGATCCGGTGGCGTGGGCGGTGGCCGATGCGGAGCGCGGCTCGACCACCTTGTCGGCGATCGCCTTCCGCGTGCGCGATGCCGGCGCCGCCTACCAGCACGCGCTGGCGCGCGGCGCCTGGGCGATTCCGACCCGCGCCGGCGCCATGGAATTGAACATCCCCGGCGTGCATGGCGCCGGCGACTCGGTGCTGTACTTCGTCGACCGCTACCAGGATTTTTCGATCTACGACGTCGACTTCAAGATCAGCGACCAGCCGCTGCCCAAGCCGGTGGTGGCGGACATGGCCTTCTTCGGCGTGGTGCAGGCGATCCGCCGCGACCGCACGGCCGAGTGGATCGACTTCTATCAGCACCTGATGAGCTTCCGCGTGGTGCCGCAAGGCGTGGTGCAGGGCGTGCTGCCCACCGGGACCCTGCTGGAAAGCCCGTGCAAGCGCTTTTACCTGCAGCTGATCGAACCGCCGGCCGGCAGCGACGATGGCCACTGGGACGAGGAGTTGATCCGCGTCGGCTTCGGCACGCGCGACGTGATGGCGGCGGTGCGCACCTTGCAGGCGCGCGGCGTCACCTTTGTCGACAGCGCGCCGGTGTCGCCGTGCGCGAAGGGCGCGTTGACCCAGCTGTTCAAGGGCAGCGTCAGTTTTGAACTGGTGCACAGCGAGGGCGTATGAACCTGACCAACTTCGGCATGGACACCATCACGCTGGCCGGCACCCTGGAGATGAAGCTGGAAGCGTCGCGCAGCGCCGGCTTTTCGCAGCTGATGTTGTGGGCCAAGGACCTGGTGAACTATCCGGGCGGGCTCGATGCGGCGGTGAAGCTGGTGCGCGCGAGCGGCGTGCGCGTCACCGGCATCCAGGTGATGCGCGACTTCGAGGGCTTGAGCGGCACGCTGCACGAGTACAAGATCGACATCGCCAAGAGCATGCTGCGGATCTGCCAGGCGGTGGGCTCGCCCTTGTTGATGGTGTGCTCGTCGACCTCCAAGCACGCCAGCGGAGACCTGGACAAGATCGCGCGCGACCTCGCCAAGCTGGCCACGCTGGCCGTGCCGCTGGGCGTGCGCGTGGGCTTCGAGGCGCTGTCCTGGGGCCGCAATGTGAGCGAGTACGAGGTGGCGTGGGAGGCGGTGGAGCGCGCCGACCATGCGAATCTGGGCGTGGTGATCGACTCCTTCCACATGCTGGCCAACGGCGCTTCGTATGACACGGTGGACCTGATCCCGTGGAGCAAAATCGCCATGGTGCAGCTGTCGGACTTCATGTGGCGCGAGATCCGTTCGTCGGAAGAGCGGCTGGAGACGGCGCGCCACATGCGCGTTTTTCCGGGTGAGGGCGAGCATTCTGTGGAGTTGTCGGACCTGGTGCGCCGACTGGACCGCGCCGGCTATCGCGGCGACTACAGTTTCGAAGTCTTCAACGACGACTACCTGCAAATGGCGCCCGAACTGGTGGCACAACGCGCGCGCCGCTCGGCCAAATGGGTGACCGACCAGGTGCTGCGCCGCAGCCTGCAAATCCGCGAAGGCCACGCCGGCGCCGCTGCGGCGCTTTAACCGCCGGGGCTTTTCAACCAGTCGCGCGCGTTGTCGAGCATGATGCGTCCCCACATCCAGTAATCGTGGCCGGAGGGATAGGCGGTGAAGGTGGCGCTGCCGCCCCGCGCGACGATATCTTCCGTCAGCCGTCGCGCGGTGTGGCGGAACGCCGGTTCGAGGTCGCCGGCCGATACGTAAAAGCGTGCCGATGGCCGTGCTTCATCATGTTGCGCCGGCGGCATGCCGGGCGACATGACAAAGGCCGCGCCGAACACGCCGGGATTGCGCAGTGCCATCGACGCCGACCACACGCCGCCGTTCGAGGCGCCGCCGATCGCGCGCAGGCGCCGTTCGGGGGGAGCGCCGTACCTGGCCTCGATCGCCGGTATCACGGTATGCAGCAGGAAGCGTTCGTGCGCTAAGAATTCGGGCGCCAACGGGCCGCTCGGTGCGCCGACATAGTTCTGCATGCGGCAATCCGGCGTCTCCTGTTCCGCCAGCTCCTCGGTGCAGTAGTCCACGCCGACCACGATCAACGGCGGCAGTTCGCCACGGCGGATCGGCTCCGTCAGCCATGCACCGGGGCTGGTCCAGCCGCCATCGGCAAGGTAGAGGATAGGATAGCGCACGCCGGCGCGATAGCCGGGCGGCAGCCATACCCTGGCCGCCGGCAGCGACTGGCCGAAGCTGATGGCCTGCTCCTTGATGTCGCCGTCGCTCAGGATGGCAAACGCGTCCGGGCCAACCAGCTCGGTCGCTTGCGGGCTGATGTCCGTTTTGCCGTCGCGCGTTACGGAAAACCGCAGTTGCACGCGCGTTTGCTGGGATTTTGGGTACTGGATGATGGATTGGAACAGGCCCGGGGCCACGCGCGGCATCGGGCGCGCGAACGGGATATTCCCGGCCACCAGCACCTTGTCCGCCTCGCCCACCCACGAAATCACCAGCCTGTTGTCGCTCACCCATGCCGCCGGCCCCGCTGCGGGCAGGCGCGAGCGATCGGGCGCGTCACCCTCGATCAGGCAGGCCTCGGGATCGGCCGGGCCGGTGCATGCGGTCATGCTCTTCGAATCGGCGTGCGCGGGGGCAGCCATCAGGACGAGCAAGGCCGTTCCGGCGCTGCGGGAGAGAGCACGAGCAGACCATTTTCCAAACGCTTCAATTGACATGGGGAGCTGGAAGAATTTTCGGTTCAGGCAGGATAGCAGCTCGCCAATCGGTAAAACTCACGCATTCTCACTTAACGCTCGGGTATGTATAAGTCCTATATTTTCTGCCGCTCTAAAACGTCTAAAACCTCTAAAACGCTAGAGATTGAACTATTTCGATAGAAAACGCTCTAAAAAGTACGGAGAAAGCGGGAAAAAATAGAGCAAATAGACGAAATAGAGAAAATAGACTAGTTTTGCGTCAAATTTTAGGGTGATCTCTAGCGTTTTAGAATGAATTAGAGCGTTTAGAGCGTTTAGACGTTTTAGAGGGGAGAAAAAAATGGACGACCACCCTGTAGTTCTACACTTGCCAAGCAAGGTACTCTGGGCACTGACCGACCATTTAGACGAGCCCTGCTATGGCCCCGAGACGGAAGCGGTCATATGTGAACTGATCAAGCACTACATCGCTACGACCCCGCCTCAACACCACGTCTGGTTCGACGACGATGAAGAGGGCGTCGAGGCCGACGCCGACGCTTCCACCGCCACCGCAGTGGCAATCCCGGTAGCAGCGTCGGCGCCATCAATCAATGCGGACAATAGCGACAACAGCCTTCGGGGCTATCAATGGAAGCAGCTTTTCCTGCCGAACGGCACCGAGTTACGCAGCATCTTCTGCGGCCGATCGGTGTACGCCAAAGTCGAAGACGAACAAATCATCTGCGATGGCCTGTCCATCACGCCATCACGGTTCGCGAATGGGCGCGGCTGCGGTACGCGCAATGCCTGGAAATCCGTCTGGCTGCGCTTTCCAAAAAATAAGCGATGGGAACTCGCGGCCCGATGCCGCGATGCGCAGATACGGGCGTAACTCAGCTAGTCGACTTGCCACGCGTTGAGAGTGCCACGATGGCGGCGCCTGCGGCCACGATCAGCGCATCTTCAATCAGGCCGCTGCGCGTCTGGCCCATGCTGGCCATGGCCTTCTTGCGGGCCGAGAGCGTGAGATAAGCCAGCGGCACGGCGGTGGCGACGGCGACCGCCGCTCCCGCCTGCTCGCGGCCGTGGGGCGCCAGCGCCGCGCCGGCGATCCCCGCGCTCATCACGCGGGCCAGCAGGCCGAGGAAAACGGTGCGATCCGGCGCGGTCTTCATCTTGTCGCCGAACAGCTCTCCCACGCCCATCGCCATGGCGCCGTATTTGAACACCGGACGATCAAGCAGGAACAACTCGCCGGGCGTGCCACGGTCGGCCAGACGCGCCGTGGCGATGGTGGCCATCGGCGTCATCGAGCGCGCGCTGGCGACGGCGCCGATCAGGGCGGAGGACAACAGGCTGGGAATCTTCATGGTATTGCCTCTAAGTGGAATCTGAACGTATGCCCACTTTAAGAACTATTTTTCTGCCTGTCTGTTAGTTGGGGCATATAGCCCGCTACCGCCGCCCGCAGCGCCAGCAGGTAACTGTCCGCGCCGAAGCCGCAGATCTGGCCCCTGACGATATCGGCAAACACCGACACGTGACGGAACGGCTCGCGCGCATGGACGTTGGACATGTGTACCTCCACGATGGGCGCCTTCAGAATCGCCAGCGCGTCGCGGATGCCATAGCTGTAGTGCGTCCACGCGCCCGCGTTGATCAGCACCGCGTCGAACGCCTCTTCATGCGCGCGGTGGATGCGCTCGCACATTTCGCCTTCGAAGTTGGTCTGGAAGCAGCTCACCTCCGCGCCAAGCTCGCGGCCCAGCGCCTGCACGCGCTGTTCGATTTCGGCCAGCGTCACGGTGCCGTACTGCGCCGGATCGCGCTTGCCGAACATATTCAGGTTGATCCCGTTGAGCAGCAAGATCTTCATCAATCCTCCTTGAGTTGAACGCGCTTCACGTCGCCGACCACGAACACGTAAGCCAGCAAGCCCGCCACGGCGGCCGCGCACACATACACCAGCGCATAGAAAAACGAGCCGGTGGCGCTGATGATGAAGCCGATCACCAACGGCGTGACGATGCCCGCCAGGTTGGAGCAGGTGTTGAAGATGCCGCCGGTCAGTCCCATCAAATGCTTGGGCGCGACGTCCGAAATCAAGGTCCAGCCCAAGCCCACCATGCCCTGGCCAAAGAAGGCGAACGACAGGATCGCGATCACGGCGGCGTCGCTGTCGACGTAGTTGGCGCCGATGATGCTGGCCGCGCCCACCAGGCCGCAGATGATCGGCAGCTTGCGCGCGACGTTGGCCGAGCCGGTGCGCTTGAGCAGCCAGTCCGACACCCAGCCGCCGAACATCACGCCCACCGCCGCCGCCAGGAACGGCAGCACTGAGAAGAAGCCGACCTTGAGCCAGCCCATTTGGCGCTCGGTGGCGAGGTAGGTCGGGAACCAGGTCAGGAAGAACACCAGCGTGGTGTTGCCGGCGAACTGGCCCAGGCTGGCGCCCCAGATCTGGCGCACGCGCAGCAGCCGGGTGACGTCGCTCCAGGCGAACTTGGTCTTCTCGGTCTTGGGCGCTTCCAGTCCGCCGCCGGCGGCGATGTAATCGAGTTCGGCCTGGTTGACGGTGGTAGAGTCCTTCGGCTCGCGGTACACGCGCCACCACACCAGCGCAAACACCACGCCCACCGCGCCGACCACGAAGAACAGCGAGCGCCAGCCGAAATGGTGCATCACCCAGAACAGGCTCGGCGCGAAGCAGGCCAGCCCCAGGTACTCGCCCACCGTATAGATGCCGGTGGCGCGCGCCCGTTCGTGCTGCGGGAACCAGGTCGCCACCACGCGGCTGTTGACCGGGAAGCAGGGCGCCTCGGTGATGCCCAGGCCGAAGCGCACCAGCAGCAGCGACTTCAAGCCCACCGCCGCGCCCTGCAGGCCGGTGAAGATGGACCAGAAGGTCAGCGCCAGGAAGTAGGTCAGCTTGCTGCCGAAGCGGTCGAGGAACACGCCGCCCGGTATCTGCGCCAGCGCATAGGTCCACGAAAAGGCCGAGAACACCAATCCCATCACGGCGGCGTTGATCTGCAGGTCCTGCGTCATCAGCGGCGCGGCGATGCCGAGCACCGTGCGGTCCATGTAGTTGATCAGGGTGCCCACGGCCAGCAGGGCAAGCATGGTGAAGCGGGTGCGGGTGCGGGTGCGGGCGGCGGGATTGCCCGCGTAGGTCGCCGTGGTGTGATTCATGCTGCTGTCTCCGTTTTTATCATCATCAGTCGCGCGTCATGCGCGGCAGCGGCGAACCGCCCGGCGCGATGTTGATGGGCTGGTTCTGGAAATCCATCTGCGCCGCGTCTTCTGATTGCACGGTCACGCTGTCGCCGAATTCCAGGTATTGTGCACTGTCGGCGCGCCACCGTGGCCACGGCGTGGCCGGCGTGGCCGGATCGCCGTTGCGGGCAAAGGCCAGCAGGCCGTCCATCATGCGCCGCGACAGCTCGCGGTCGTAGGGCTGCCAGTTGCGCGTGGGGCGGAACATATTGAGCGCGTCCTGGGTCTGGAACCAGTAGGGCACGTCGGACGTATGGTAGGCGCCCTGCGGATTGTCCTTCAGCCGCACTGCGGGATTGAACGGCTGCACGTGCGAGAATAGGAACATGTAGAACGGCGACTTGCCGCTGGCCTGCTGCGCCTGGGCCAGCGCGCGCGTGCCTTTCTCCATCATGGCCTGGCGGCTGTACAGGCGGCCCATGCGGGCGGCGTCGGCATCGGTGGCGGCCGGGTACAGGTCGAGGAACTGCTGCACGCGGTCGCCGTACATATGGGCCGCCGTCGCGCGGAACTGCTCCAGTGTAGCGACGCCGCGCAGCGGGCTGAAACTGATATCGTCGGCCGTGAAGCCGCCCATCACCGGCACGTCGTTCTGCTTGCCGGCGGCGTAGATGTTGGGAATGCTGTCCGGCAGGACGTAGCCGTCGATATTCGGCTTGACCGTCACCGAACCGGATTCGCCGAACTGGAAGTCGCGCTGCACGGCGAACACCCGGTCGGCCGGCAACTGGCGCATCTCGTCGAGCGAGGCAGCGCCGACGGCCTTCTGCACTTCCAGCCCGGTCTTCTCGGACTCCGCCAGCGACGGCGCCTGGTTGCTGACGCCCGCGCCGCTCATCAGCACCGCGCGCTGGAACAGGCCCTTGGCCAGCGGGCTGGCCAGCAGGGTGCCGACCGAGGCGGCGCCGGCGGACTGGCCGGAAATCGTGACGCGCGACGGATCGCCGCCGAAGCGGGCGATGTTCTTCTGTATCCATTGCAGCGCCGCGATCTGGTCGAGGAAGCCGTAGTTGCCCGACGCGCGATGCGGCGATTCGGCCGTCAACTCCGGGTGCGCCATGTAGCCCAGGATGCCGAGCCGGTAGTTCATGTTAACGAAGATGGCGTCGCCGCGCGCGGCCACGTTCTCGCCGCCGTACAGCGCCATGCCGCTGGAGCCGACCGTGAAGCCGCCGCCGTGAATGAAGACGATCACCGGCAGCTTGCCCGCTGATGCCTTGGCCTTGGCCGGCGCCCACACGTTGAGATACAGGCAATCCTCGCTGGTCGCTTCCTCGCCGAAGTAGTGGTTGATATCCTTGCGGCGCAGCAGCTGGATGCATTCCGGTCCCTTGCGGTCTGCATGGAACACGCCGCGCCACGGCGCCAGCGGCTGCGGCGCGCGCCAACGCAGCTCGCGCACCGGCGGCGCGGCAAAGGGCACGCCCAGCCAGGTGCGCACGCCGGAGGGCAGAGTCGTTCCCTCGATCTTGCCGCCATCCACCGTGATCGCCGTTTGCGCCGATGCGCCGCCCGCCGCCATGCCCATTACCGCCATGCCGGCGATTGCCAGATATTTCATGCGCGTCTCCTTTTTAGGTTTTCAAAGATATTACACTAACTATTTAGTTAATGCGCGTACAGAATCCGCATAAGGAAGCGCGTTTTCATTCGTTTTCAGCGATTTCGGCCCTGCATATACTCGGCCTCAGGAGATTCATATGCACACCTGGATAGATATCGCGCAGAAAACCGAAGTAAGCACCGAGCGTTCGCGCCCGCTATGGCGCGCCGAGTGGCCGACCTGGCTGCTGATCGTGGGGATCCACGGCGGCTGGCTTGCCACCCTGGCCGGCTGGCCGCTGCTGGGCGCCATGCCGGCCACGCTGCTGATGGTGTGGTGGTGCGCCTGGTACATGTCGCTCCAGCATGAGCTGATCCACGGCCATCCCACGCGCTGGCCGTGGCTGAACCGCCTGTTCGGCTACGCGCCGCTGGCCGTCTGGTATCCGTACGAGATCTACCGCGCAAGCCACCTGCGCCACCACAACGACTTCGACCTGACCCTGCCCGAGCTGGACGCCGAAAGCACCTATGTGTCGCCGGCCGAATGGGCGGCCATGAGCCGTCCGCTGCGCGCGCTGCGCTGGCTGAACAAAACCTTCTGGGGACGGCTGGCGATCGGCCCGGCGCTGGCCATCGCCTCGACCTGGGGCGGCGCCGCGCGCCAACTGGCCCGGGGCGACCTGCGCGACGCCGGCGTCTGGCTGCGCCACCTCGCCATGCTGGCGGCGCTGCTATGGTGGATCGAGTCCAGCTTCGGCGTCCCGGCGCTCTGGTACGTGTTGGCGATCTCCTATCCGGCGCAATCGCTGGCGATGATCCGCTCCTACTACGAGCACCGTCCGGCGGAGGACCACAAGCAGCGCATTGTGCTGAATAACGCCGGCCTGGTGTTCCGCATCCTGTTCCTGAACAACAACCTGCACCTGGTGCATCACGACCTGCCGTCGCTGCCGTGGTATCTGCTGCCGCGCGTGTACGACGCCCGGCGCCACGCTTATAATGCCCGCAGCGGCGGCTTCCAGATCGACGGCTACGGAGAGCTGATGCGCCGCTACGGCTTCCGTCCCATCGACGCACCTGTACACCCGCGCATGCCATGAACTGGACTGTCTCCCTGCCGATGTATAACGTCTCGCCGCGCCTGCAGCGCGAGTACGAACGCCTGCTGGCCTGCGTGCTGGCCGACGCCGGCGTGCGCGACGCGGTGCGGCTGCTGCCCGAGCCGGAGCTGCCGGCCCTGTGGTGCCGCGCGGACCTGCTGCTGTCGCAAACCTGCGGCTATCCCTACGTGAGCGCGCTGCGCGGCGTGGTGACGCTGCTGGCGACGCCGTGCTTCGACTTCGCCGGCTGCGAGGGCAGCGACTATTCCAGTGTCATCGTCACGCGCGCGCTGGACGGCGTCGCATCGTTGGCCGAGGCGCGCGGGCTCACCGCCGCCGCCAACGACCCGCACTCCAACAGCGGCATGAACGCGCTGCGCCACGCGGTCGCTCCACTGGCGCGCGAGGGCCGCTTTTTCGGCAAGGTGAAATGGACCGGCAGCCACGCGGCCAGCGTGCGCGCGGTGCGCGAAGGCGAGGCGGACATCGCCGCCATCGACTGCGTCACCTTCGGCTACCTGCAGCAGGAATGGCCGGACCGGGTGGAAGGCATCAGGATCTTGCAGTACTCGGCGTCCGCACCGGGCCTGCCGCTGGTGGCCGCGCGCGGCGTGCCGGAAGCCGTGCAGGCACGCCTGCGCCAGGCGCTGCTGGCGCCCAGCCCGCAACTGCGCGCGCACATGCAGGCGCTGCGCATCAAGGCCTTCCAGCACCGCGACGACGAAGACTACCAGCGTATCGAACGCCTCGAAGCCGACGCCGTGCGCGCCGGCTACCCCACGTTGGCTTAGCGCCGACGCCGCACCGGCCGCGCATCCCGCATCGGCGGTGCGCGGCATCTGCCCGGCGGCGGCGGGGGGCGGCTTAGCGCAAGCGCCAGAGCGGCACGGCGGTGGCGTCCAGTTTGCGCGGCAGCAGGCCTTCGCCATAGAAGGCATCGGCAATGCGCTGCTGCTCGCCCAGCGCATCCTTCACCACCAGCCGCACATCGTAGCTGCGGCGGCTGTTCGCCAGCTCCACCGTCTTCGCATCCAGCCCCCAGGCCGGCGCCAGCAGCTCGGCCGCTTCGCGTGGCGAC
This sequence comes from Duganella paludis, assembly GCF_054461335.1. Classification (NCBI taxonomy): domain Bacteria; kingdom Pseudomonadati; phylum Pseudomonadota; class Betaproteobacteria; order Burkholderiales; family Oxalobacteraceae; genus Duganella; species Duganella paludis. Next base: position 507,240 of record NZ_CM136922.1, on the reverse strand, counting down.
TGCTTGACCCACTTGCCGGTCTTGCGCAGCGATTCGAACACCACCGCCAGCACATCCGGCCGCGCTTCCGCATACGCGGTCGAAGCGAGGTAGTAGCGCTGATAGTCCGCGACATTGCGGCCATCGGCCAATATGCGCACCTGCGACTGATTCTGCACGCCCGCCAGATACGGGTCCCACGTCACCCACGCCGCCACGCTGCCGCGCTCGAACGCCGCACGGCCATCGGCCGGCGTCAGATAAGCAGGCTCGATATCCTTGAAGCGCAAGCCCGCCTTGTCCAGCGCGGAGATCAGCAGATAATGGCTGCCGGCCGCCTTGGTCACCGCCACCTTCTTGCCCTTCAACTCCGCCACGCTGGTGATCGGCGAATCGCTGCGCACCACGATGGCCTGCGCCGTCGGCGAAGGCGCTTCCTGCGCGAAGTAGGTCAGCTGCGCGCCGGCCGCCTGCGCAAACACCGGCACCGTATCGGCCACGTCCGCACTCAAGTCCACGCCGCCGACGTTGAGCGCCTCCAGCAGTGGCAGGCCGCTGGAAAACTCATGCCAGGTCACCTTCACGCCCAGCGGCGCCAGGTCCTGCTCCAGCTGTCCGCGCACCTTCAAAATGGTCAGCAGCGTGGACGACTTCTGATAGCCGATGCGCAGCGTGGAAGAGGGCTTCTGCGCCCAGGAAGCCAATGGCAGCAGGGTTAACAAGGACAGCAAGGTACGACGTTGCATGATCGACTCCTGAATGGTTGTCTCCCGATGGTACGACGCCACATAAAGCGTGGAAACGAATGGTTTCGCGTTTGAATATAGCGCGAACAGATAAGCAAATTTGCCCGCGCGGCGTGGTAATCTAAGCCGCGCAAGGAGAAGAAAAGATGAGCGAAACACGACAACGCGAACTGCCGCAACGGCTGCAACAATTCATCAACGCGCTGGACGGCATAGTGGAAAAAAGCGAGCCGGAAATCGTCGAGCAAGGCTCGGCCCTGCTGCGCGAGCTGCTGCGGCACGACGACTGGCTGCCGCCGCAAGCGGCCGCGCCGCACCCGCAGTTCTACCGCCAGTACCTGCTCTACCGCGACCCCGCCGCACGCTACTCGGTGCTCAGCTTTGTCTGGGGGCCGGGCCAGTCCACGCCCATCCACGACCACACCGTCTGGGGCCTGATCGGCCTGCTGCGCGGCGCCGAGCTATCGCAAGGCTTCCACCGCCGCGCCGACGGCACGCTGGCGCCCGACGGCGAACCTCAGCGCCTGGACAGCGGCACAGTGGCGGCGGTCTCGCCATCGCTCGGCGATATCCATCAGGTCCACAACGCCTACAGCGACCGCGTCTCGATCGGCATCCACGTCTACGGCGCCGACATCGGCGCGGTGGACCGCAGCGTGTACACGCTGGACGGCCAGGTCAAGCCCTTCCGCTCTGGCTACGCGCCGCAGTTCCCGCACCGCAGCTACCAGCAGGTGAGGGCGGAACTGCTGGCCGGCCGCGAGATCGCGCTGCTCGACGTGCGCGAAGAAGATCCGCACGCGCAGGCGCACCCGCTGTTCGCCGCCAACTTCCCCTACGGCCGCATCGAACTGGATGCCTACGCCAAACTGCCGCGCCGCGACGTGCCCATCGTGGTACTGGACGACGGCGAAGGCCTGGCGCTGCCGTCGGCGCTGCGCCTGCATCAACTGGGCTATACCGATGTAGCGCTGCTGGAGGGCGGCCTCGCCGGCTGGCGCGACGCCGGCGGTGAACTGTTCCGCGACGTGAATGTGCCCAGCAAATCCTTCGGCGAACTGGTGGAGCACGAACGCCACACGCCGTCGCTGCCGGCGCCGGAAGTGCAGGCGCTGATCGACAACGGCGCCGACATCGTCATCCTCGACGCGCGCCGCTACGACGAATACCACACCATGAGCATCCCCGGCAGCATCAGTGTGCCGGGCGCGGAACTGGCCTTGCGCGCGCGCGAGCTGGCGCCCGATCCGTCCACCCGCATCATCGTCAACTGCGCCGGCCGCACGCGCAGCATCATCGGCACGCAATCGCTGATCAACGCCGGCGTGCCCAATCCCGTGGCCGCGCTGCGCAACGGCACCATCGGCTGGACGCTGGCGCGGCAGCAGCTGGAACACGGCCAGTCGCGCAGCTATCCGCCGGCGTCGGAAGCCAACCGCCAGGCGGCGGCGCGCGACGCCCGCGAGCTGGCCGACCGCGCCGGCGTGGCGCGCGTCGAGCGCGGGCAGCTAAAAGGTCTGCACGCCGACCGCACGCGCAGCTACTACTTCTTCGACGTCCGCAGCCCCGGCGAATATGGCGACGGCAGGCTGCCGCACTTCCGTTCCGCGCCCGGCGGCCAGCTGGTGCAGGAAACCGAGCAGTTTGCGCTGGTGCGCGGCGCGCGCATCGTGCTGGCCGACAGCGACGGCGTGCGTGCCAACCTCACGGCGCACTGGCTGCGCCAGATGAACCACGACGTTTGCGTGGTGGACGGTTTGCGCGCGGAAGACTTCAGCGTCTCCGGCGCTTGGCAGGACGAACTGCCGCCGCAGCCGCAGGCCGAGGAAGTGGACGTGGCGACGCTGTCGCAATGGCTGGCCGCAGCTGACGGGCCGCAGCGCACGGCGGTGCTGGACCTGTCCTCCGGGGTCAATTATCAGAAGCGGCATATACCCGGCGCGTGGTTTGCGTTGCGCTCGCAGCTGGCGGCGGCGCTGGCGCAACTGCCGGCCGCCGCCGGCCGCGAACGCTATGTGCTCACCTGCGGCAGCGGCCTGCTGGCGCGCTACGCGGCGGCCGACCTGCGCGCGCTGACCGCGCTGCCGGTGCTGGTGCTGGCCGGCGGCACCACCGCGTGGGCGGCCGCCGGCCAGCCGCTGGAGTCGGGCGCCACGCGTCTGGCCTCGCCGCTGATCGACCGTTACCGCCGTCCCTACGAAGGCACCGACAACCGCGCGGAGGCCATGCAAGCCTATTTGGATTGGGAATTCGGCCTGGTGGCGCAGCTGGCGCGCGACGGCACGCACGGCTTCCATGTGATCTGATTGCCATTGTTACGTTGCGTTTTAGTTGCAGTGCAATGTAAATTCATTTTTGGTTACTCGGCGGTAATACTGTTCCGTTATACTTTGAGGCTGGCCGCAGCAAGACGGCCGCCTCACTTCCACTTCTATGAGAATAGTAACGATGACCATTACCAAGCGACTGATTTTGACCTTGTCGTTGGCGCTGCTGGCGCTGATTTTTGTCGGCGTCGCCGGCCTGACCCAGTTGTCGCGCGCCCAGCAGCGGCTGGATATGGTGCAGAGCAACCTGGTTCCCAGCATCGCCGGCTTGAACATGGCCAAGGGCTATCTGGCCGACAGCCGCCTGGCCGGTTATCGCCTGTCGGTGTTCTCCAACCTGGCCGACAAGAGCGCGCTGGATAAAGCCTACAACGACGCCCACGCCAAGTTCGACGAAGTGGTGGCGCAGTACGAAAAAAATAACATCTTCGACGAAACCGACCGCAAGATGCTGGAAGCCGACAAGGCCGCGATGGCGGCCTACCGTCAGGCGCTGGTGCCGTTCATCGCCGGCGCGCATGCCGGCGACATGGACGCGGTGCGCGCCACGCTGCAGGCGGGCACGCCGCTCGCCACCTCGGCCGCCGGCGTCAAGAAAGCCTTCGACGACCACATCGCCTACAACAACAAGCTCAGTGAAGACGTGCGCGCCGAAAGCGTGGCCGCCTACAGCTTCGCCTTCCGCCTGCTGGTGACGGTGATCGTGGTGGCGGTGCTGGTGACGGGCGCGCTGGCGTGGCAGCTGTACATCATCATCAAGGGCAGCCTGGCGTCGATTCGCGGCACGCTGGAAGACGTGAGCCAGTCGCTGGACCTGACGCACCAGATCAAGGTCGAACGCATGGACGAAATCGGCCACACGGCCGTGGCCTTCAACAAGCTGCTGGAGCAGATCGCCGGCGTGATCGACACCGTGCGCGCCTCGACCAACGCGGTGGGCGCGGCTTCGCAGCAGATCGCGGCGGGCACAGGCGACCTGTCGCAGCGCACCTCGTCGCAGGCGGCGGCGCTGGAGCAGACCGCGGCCAGCATGGAGCAGCTGACGTCCACCGTGGGCCAGAACGCCGACAACGCGCGCCAGGCCAACCAACTGGCGCGTTCGGCGTCGGAAGTGGCGACGCAAGGCGGTTCGGTGGTGGAGCAGGTGGTGGTCACCATGGGTTCGATCAATGAATCGTCGCGCAAGATCGTGGACATCATTTCGGTCATCGACGGCATCGCGTTCCAGACCAACATCCTGGCGCTGAATGCGGCAGTGGAAGCGGCGCGCGCCGGTGAACAGGGCCGTGGCTTCGCCGTCGTGGCGACCGAGGTGCGCAACCTGGCGCAGCGCTCGGCCGCCGCCGCCAAGGAAATCAAGGCGCTGATCGACGACTCGGTGGAGAAGGTCGGCTCGGGCACCAAGCTGGTGGAGCAGGCCGGTTCGACCATGCACGAAGTGGTCTCCAGCATCAAGCAGGTGACCGACATCGTCGGCGAAATCAGCGCGGCGACGCAGGAACAGAACGACGGCATCGCGCAGGTGCACCGCGCGGTGACGGAGATGGACCAGACTACGCAGCAGAACTCCGCGCTGGTGGAGCAGACCGCAGCGGCGGCAGCGACGCTGCGCGATCAGGCGGACAAGCTGGAGCAGGTGGTCAGCGCGTTCAAGATCAACGCATCGCAAGCGGCCTACACGCCGCCGGCGCCGCGTCGCGCCACGGTGACCGCATTGCCGAAGGCCGCGCGTCCGGCAGCGGCCAAGCCAGCCGCCAAACCGGCGCCGCAAAAACTGAAAGCCGCATCGTCGTCTTCCAAGGACGAATGGGAAGAGTTCTAAGCCGTCGCGCGCGGACTGACTCTGTTCATCCACTCGGCAATGGACGCGGGCGCCGCCCCGCGCTCATTGCGGCGGTCATACACCACATCGGCCTTGATCTGCACGCGGCACAATGACAGCGGCGCATTTTGTTTTCAAGGTCATCATTTTGCGGGCCGGAATTTGCCGTTGACGATGGTGCCGGATTCGGTGACTCCGTTGAGCTTGCGGATTATCCGGCCGGGAATGTCCGGGTCCGCGTGGAAGAACGGGATGTCCGGCGGCTGAGGGAGATCGATTCCGGGCCGCAGCATTCGGCGTAGCGCGCGTCCCAGCGCTTTCTGGCCCGCCAGGATGTTGCGCTCCACCTCCGCCTCGCTCGGCGCGGGGGCGGTGACGGAGCCGAACTTCACCGTCTTGAGCGATGGCCCGTCTTCCTTGATAACAAGCTCGGCTGTTGGTGGTTTGCGCTTGCTCATGATCGATCCTCCGGCATCGAAAAATCGTATCACAGCCGCGAACCGGACGATTTTCCTTTGCGTGCTGCAATCGCCTAGAACTTCCTGGTCAGCGTCGCCCGCAGCGAGCGCGATTCGATCGGGTGGAAGTGAATGCCTTCGATGGCTGTCGCTTCGCCCTTCAGTTGCGAAGCGTAATAGTAGTCGATGGCCGAATCGCGGCGGTTGGCGAGGTTGAAGGCTTCCAGCTCCAGCGACAACTGCTTGCTGATCTTCCAGCCGAAGCGGCCGTTCAGCGTCATGCTCGATCCCGAACGCACGCTGTTGTCCTCCACCAGCGGACGCGGACCGAAGTAGCGCAGCTTGAGCGAGGCCGAATATGGCCCGCCATCGTCCACCGTCAGCGCCAGTTGGCCGGTGCCTTCTATCGCGCCGGGAATGTAGCGGCCAGCCGCCGCGCCCTCGGCATCCGCGCCGCGCGAGCGTGCGCACGCATAGGCCAGGTCCAGATCGACCGACAGCCATTTCAGCGGCTTGTAATAGTTGGAGAACTCGACGCCATGGCGGCGGCTTGGCGGACCAGCCTCGGTGGCGCCGGCGTCGCCGATGTAGACCAGCTCCGAATCGAAATCCAACCGGTACAGCGACAGCGATGTTTGCAGGCCGGGCAGCCACGCCGTGCGCGCACCGAGCTCCATGCCGCGCGAGCGCACCAACGGCGTCACCTTGTCCGCCGCCAGCCCGGTCTTCGGATCGATGGCGATGGTGGCGCCGCGCGCGTCGTTGCTGTGGAAGCCGCTGCCGATGTTGGCGTACACCTCGGCCGCTTGCCACGGCCCGTAGATCATGCTCAGGCTCGGGCTCACCAGATGATCGTCCGCCTTGCCCGAATTGGCGGCAAGGTCGCTGCGCACGTCGAAGCGATAACTGTCCACGCGCGCGCCAAGCACCGTGCGCAAGGCCGCATTCCAGCGCGTGTTGTTCTCGACGTATAGCCCGGCGCTGGATTCGACGATGTGATCCTGCCGCGTCACCGACAGCGTGCGCCGCGCCTGCGTGTTGAGCAGGGCGTTGAAGATGTTGTCGTTCTGGAGCTGCACGCCGACCGTGGTTTCGCTGTTGCCGCTCTCGGTGTGATGGTGCCAGCTGTGCGCCGCATTCAGGCCGCTGGTGACGCGCCGGTCCGGCTGCGCGAACTGGTCGCCATGCACCGGATCGTCCATGAAGTAAGTGAAGTTGGACCACAGGTCGAGCTGGTTGGCGATGATGTAGGCGTTGACCTTCGATGCGCTGTCGTCCGCAGTGCGGCGCCAGGCGCCGGAAAGGCTGTAGCGGTGCGCCTTGCCGCCGTCGGTGCTGTCGATGGCCTCGTTGCGGCCCATACGGCCATCCTGCACCGCGCGCAGCGGAATCTGGTCGGTGGAATTCCAGTCGGCCTGGTACGCCATCAGGCTGACGTTGAAGCCGTTGTTGGCATAGCCCTCGCTGTAGCGCAGCACCGCGTTCAGCTTGCGGTAGTCGTCCGGATTGATGAACGGGCCGTCGTTGTGGATCGCTTCGACGGCGTACAGCAGGCTGCCGCGTTGCGTCTCCACCGAATCTGCCAGCAGCGCGCGGCGGTAGCCGTTTTGCCCGGCCGAGACGCTGGCCACGCCCTGCAGCAGGCGGTTGGCGTACACCACGGAGGCCGTGCCGGCCGAGGCGAAATCGCCTTCCTCGGCGGAGTAGGGGCCTTTCCGGTAATCGAGCCGCACCGCCAATTCGGGAATCAGGAAATTCAGGTCGGTCCAGCCCTGACCATGCGCGTGGCTGCGCTGGTTGACCGGCATGCCGTCCACCGTGGTGCGCAGGTCGGTGCCGTGATCGAGGTTGAAGCCGCGCAGGTAGAACTGGTTGGCCTTGCCCTCGCCGCTATGTTGGCTGACCACCAGGCCCGGCACCGCCTCCAGCACCTCGCCGGGACGATACACCGTGCGCGCCGCCAGCTCCGCCTGCGTGACAACGCCGGCGCTGGCGGCATCGGCCACGCCCAGCTGGTTGGTGCGCGAGCCTTCCACCAGCACCCTTTGCAGGAGCTGGTCGTCCGCCTGTGCGGAACCGAAGGCCAACAGCACAGCGTATTTAAGGGACAGTTTGATCGATGCTGCGTTGATCGAAGAGGAAGGTGTTGGTGTTGCCATCGGTTTGCAGATTGACTGTGTTCTTTTGCGAAGGCAGGAAGTCTATCAGCAAAGCGTTGTGTATGCGGCTGCCTTTCGCCAGTTTTACACCCGGGATTTCCTGGTAGATGACGACGCTGTCGGCATCCACCTTCACGCCCACCCATTGCAGCGGCAGGCGGCGCTGCGCGGCGTCTTCGATGAAGAACTGCTTCTCCACGTAGCGCCGCAGCGGCGCCTCGCTGTCGGCGCGGCCCAGGTCGAACTGCTGGCCGTACAGATTGGCCAACAGCGTGGCGACATCGTGTCCCGTGTAGGTGTGCACGATCTCGGTGCCGCCGGTGCGCTCGTTGTAGCTGATGTCCGCTATGCCCATGTGGAAGTTGTGGGAGTGCGCCGCGCCGGCCAGCGTGAGCAGGGCGGCAGCGGCGACAGCGATGCGCCTTACGCGTATCACTTCTTCTCGTCCTTCTTCAGCGGCGTATTGAAGTCGCGCATCAGGTTGTTCTTGTCACGCTCGGTCTTGAACAGCTCCAGGCGCGACTGCGTCACCTTGCGCGGCCAGGCGTTGTTGGACGTGTCGATATCGGCGGTTTCCCAGTACGGGTCCTGGGTCAGGCCCACCATCGGTTCGTCGGTCACAATCAGCTTGGTGATCTTCTTCGAGTTGTAACGCCAGATTTCCGTCGGCACGCGCTCGATGTACTTCTTGCCGCTCTTGAGCTCAATCTCCAGGATCAGCGGCATCACCATGCCGCCCTGATTCGAAAAGTCCACCAGATACAGGTGCTTGCCCTGATCCAGCAGCTTCTTCTCCCACGGCTCCAGCTTCTCGATCGCTTCGGCGTAGCTGTTGCGATCCTTGTTGGTGACGGTGAACTCGTCGTGCTCGTTGTAGAAGTCCTTCAGCTCCGGATGCGCGTCCAGGCGCTTCGGCAGGGCCTTGTTGCGCTGTTCGGAAACGGAGATCGGCTGCGCATCCTTCTGCGCCTTCTTCCATGCCTTTTCCTTTTCAGGGTCCTTGGTGTTCACACCGTACTCGTTGATGCCGTCGATGCTGATGTCGACCGGATCGGTGGTGTAGAACCAGCCGCGCCAGAACCAGTCCAGGTCCGTGCCGGAAGCGTCTTCCATGGTGCGGAAGAAATCGGCCGGAGTAGGGCGCTTGAACTTCCAGCGCTGGGCATATTCGCGGAAGGCGTAGTCGAACAGTTCGCGGCCCAGGATGGTCTCGCGCAGGATGTTCAAGCCGGTGGCCGGCTTGGCGTAGGCGTTGTTCCCGACCTGGAGCAGCGACTCCGAGTTGGTCATGATCGGCACCTGGTTCTGGCTGCGCATGTAGTCGACGATGTTGCGCGGCTCGCCACGGCGCGAGGGATAGCCGTCCTCCCACTCCTGCTCGGCCAGATACTGCACGAAGGTGTTCAGGCCTTCATCCATCCAGGTCCACTGGCGTTCGTCCGAGTTGATGATCATCGGGTAGTAGTTGTGGCCCACCTCGTGGATGATCACGCCGATCAGGCCATACTTGGTTTGCTGCGACCAGGTCAGCGCGCCGGTCTTCTTGTCCTTGGCCGGACGCGGGCCGTTGAACGAGATCATCGGATACTCCATGCCGCCCACCGGGCCGTTGACCGAAATCGCGGTCGGATACGGGTAGTCGAAGCTGTACTTGTTGTACTTGTCGATGGTGTGGATGATGGCCTGGGTGCTGTACTTGCCCCACAGCGGATTGCCTTCCTTCGGATAGTAGGACATCGCCATCACGTCGGTGGAATCCTTCTTGTAGCCTTGTGCGTCCCAGATGAACTTGCGGCTCGACGCCCACGCGAAATCGCGCACGTTGGCGGCCTTGAAGTGCCAGGTCTTGGTGGCGCTGCTGCGCGACTTCTCGGCGCGGGTGGCTTCTTCCTGCGTGACGATGACCACTGGCGCGGTCGCGGTCTTGGCTTTTTCCAGGCGCTCGCGCTGGGCGGCGCTCAACACGTCGGCGGGATTCTGCAGCGCGCCGGTGGAGGCCACCACGTGGTCGGCCGGCACGGTCAGCTGCACGTCGTAGTCGCCGAATTCCAGCGTGAACTCGCCGGTGCCGATGAACTGCTTGTGCTGCCAGCCGTAGACGTCGTAGTAGGCCGCCATGCGCGGGAACCACTGGGCGATTTCGAACAGGTCGTTCTTGTCTTCGTCGAAGTGCTCGTAGCCGGAACGGCCGCCCAGCACCAGTTGTTCGTTGATGTTGTAGGACCAGTCGATATTGAAGGCGAACTTCTCGCCCGGCTTCAATGGTGTAGGCAGGTCGATGCGCATCATGGTGCGGTTGATGACGAACTTCAGCGGCTGGCCGTTGGCGCCCACGCTCTTGATATTGAAACCGCCGTCGAACTCGCGGCCGGCCAGCACGCCGCGCATGCCTTCGAACTTGTAGCCGTCATCCGGCGACGATGGCTTGATCCAGGCTTCGCGCGAAGGCTGGGTCAACATCATGCGGGCGTCGGAATCCTTCTTGTAGATATTCTGGTCCAGCTGCACCCACAGATAGCTGAGCGTATCGTGCGAGTTGTTGTGGTAGGTGATTTGCTCGCTGCCGGTGATGGCGCGCTTGGCTTCGTCCAGCGAGGCGCTGATGGTGTAGTCGGCGCGCTGCTGCCAGTAGGCGTGGCCCGGCGCGCCGGAGGCGGTGCGGTAGCTGTTCGGTGTCGGCAGGCTTTCGTCAAGCTGACGGAATTTGTCGTCGAATGGTTCCGCCGCATAGGCGGACACCGTCAGGCAAAGGGCCAGTAAGCCGATTTTTTTGCGCATGGGGTTTGTTCCTCTGGATAAGAGGATAAATTGTATAGCAGGTTTTCATGTGATTACCTGCCGATACAATAAAATACAAACCGATGCTTCAACTACCTTTACTTTCGTAGGTTACTTTCGCACCTGCGTTTCCTGGAACTGCTGGTGGGCGTCGTCGGTTGCGGTGATCGCGCTGGACGGCACGTCCAGCTTCATCAGGCGCGAGCCCTTGCCGCTGCTGGCTTGCGGCCATTCCGGCAAACCGGCGCCATTGGGATTGCCGGTCTTGATGAAGTTGGCGAAGTAATCCTGCATCTGCGCCGACAGCGCGCGGTCGGCGTCGGTCCATGCATAGACTTTATTCCCTGCCAGGTTACCCATGGCGTACTCGATCTCCACCGAGTGGCCCGCGCCCTCCTGGCCTGGGCGCGCACGCGTGTAGTAGTAGCGGTAGACCGGCTTGCCGCTGGTGCGCGCATGGCTGTCGATCCACTTCCACGTGCCGTAGCCGATGAAGCGGTCGCTCGCCAGCTCGGTTGCGGCCTGCTTCACGTCGCCGCCATAGGCCTGCTGCGCTGCGGCGGCCTGGTCGCCATACAGCTTTTGCAGCGCCGCGCCGAAGTTTTCGGCGGTCGGTTCGGTCTCGCCGAGGATTTGCTTGTAGTGGCCCTCATACGAATTCCAGCCGGCCAGCAAAGGTATTTTGGCCTGCTCGCCGGCCGCGTACATGTCGACCGGCGCGCGCGGGATCACATGGCCGTCCTGGATCGCAAAGAACCAGGTGCCCGGCTTCTGGGTCGCGTCGAGCAACTGCTGCGCGGGCAGGGCGCGCAGCTCGGCCAGCGAGGATGCGCCGATCGACTGCGCGAAGCTCGCGCCGTTCTGCTCCGCCGTGCCGAGCGGCGCGGCCGCCATCAGCCCAAGCAGCGATCCGCTCTCGCCGATGGCGCCGGCGATCAGGCCCTTGGCCTGCGGGTTGATCATCTGCGCGCTGACCGAGAACGAACCGGCCGACTCGCCGGCGATGGTCACGCGCGACGGATCGCCGCCGAAGGCCGCGATATTCTTGCGCACCCACTGCAACGCCGCCGCTTGGTCCATCAGGCCGTAATTGCCGGAAGCGCGGTGCGGCGACTCCTTGGTCAGCTCGGGATGGGCCAGGAAGCCGAAGATGTTCAGACGGTAGTTGATGGTCAGCGTGACGACGCCCTTGGCTGCCATGCTCTCGCCGTCGTAGCGCGGCTCGGAGCCGTCGCCCGCCGCGAAACCGCCGCCGTAGAAGTACACCAGCACCGGCAGCTTTTCCTTGGCCGATTTGGACGATTGGGCCGGCGTCCAGACGTTGAGGTACAGGCAGTCTTCGCTGACGCCGTCGGAGCGGAACACCATGTCGGAAAACAGCGGAAGCTGCATGCAGCGCGCCGCGAAGTGATCGGCCTTGCGCACGCCTTTCCACTTGGCCGCAGCCTTGGGCGCGGCCCAGCGCAGCTTGCCGACCGGCGCCGCCGCGTAGGGAATGCCCTTGAACGACTTCACGCCGGAAGCTTCCTGCACGCCGGTCACCACACCGGTGGCGGTGGTGGCGCGCGGCGCGACGGTCGCCGGCGCTGCGGCGGCTGCGACGGCAACGGTGGAAATGAGGCAGGAGGTGGCAAGCAGTAGGCCGGCAGTCTTCATGGCGTAGTCTCTATAGTTTTTGGAGACGCCAACTATATCGCAAAACCACCGCGCCGCGTTGCGGCTTTCGACGCCGGCCGGCGGGCGCCGGCGGCATCGTTATTTGACCTTGCCGGCGATCTTGGTCGAAGGGCGCAAACGCGGCGCGGCGTCGGACTGGCGGCGGATCAGGCGGTGCGCCATCAGCACGTGGTCCGGGGCCTCGGGCGTGCCGTTGCGCTGGGCGCGGATCTGCCGCACCAGGAACTGCACGGCCGCTTCCGCCATCTCGGTGATCGGCTGGCGCACGGTGGTCAGCTCGGGCCAGATGGTGGTGGCCAGCGCGGTGTCATCGAAGCCGGCCACCGTCAGGTCGCCCGGCACGTCCAGGCCGAGGCGGTGGGCGATCGCCACCACGGCGGCGGCCATGTCGTCGTTGCTGGCGAAGATGGCAGTGGGGCGGTGCTCAAGCCCGAGCAGCAGTTCCGCCGCATCCAGGCCGGAACGATAGGTGAACTGGCCCTGCACGATCAGCTCCGGCGCGCTTTGCGCATGCTTCTCCGCGATGGCGGCCTTGAAGCCGGCCAGGCGGCGCGCGCTGGCGCTCTGGTTCGGATGGCCGATGACGAAGCCGATGCGCTGGTGGCCCAGTGCGATCAGGTGGCAGGTCATGGCGTAGGCGGCCTGGTAGTCGTCGATGCTGACGCCGCCCACGCGCTGGTCGGGCTGGCCGCAGGCCACCGTGACGGCCGGCGTGCCGGACGCGGCGATCAGGTCGATCAGGTTGCGCGTGTCGCACAGCGGCGGCGGCAGGATGATGCCGTCGACGCCGTTGGCGATCAGGCGGCGCGCCTGTTCGACGCCGTGTTCATCGGCCTCGCATTTTTCCACCACCAACTGCACATTGTTCGGGCTGGCCTGGTTCAACAGGCCGACCAGGAATTCGCTCAGGTAGCCCGCGCTCGGATTGCTGTACAAGAAGCCGACGCGGATCGGGCGCGAACCGGCGAGGCGGCGCGCAGCCTGATTGGGCACGTAATTGAGGGCGGCAACGGCCGCATCGACGCGGTTGCGGGTTTTTTCGCGGACATTGGTATCGCCGTTCATCACGCGCGACACCGTCATCGGGGATACGCCTGCCAGTTTGGCCACGTCGGCCATGGTTGGCGCTTGCGAGCGGCTCTGCACGGCCGGAACAGGCGCCGGTTTCACCTTTGTTTTTGTCATCTGCCTAGGGTACTGCGTAAAAAATATGAAGGTATGCTCAGCGTCAGACTTTACCACAAGCGACTGCCGGCCGGGGCAGGGAATGCCCCGGCCGGCGGGATTTAGCCGCGTCCCGGCGAGTAGGGATAGCGCAAGGCCTTGTAGTAGTCCAGCGTGTGCGCCGGTGGCTGCACGCCGGCCGGCAACGGCAGGCCGGAAACCGATTGGAAATACGCGATGCAGGCATCGCGCCACAGCACCGCGTTGTCGATCTGGCGCGCCAGTCGCTGGTCCACTTCGACGTAGCGGCGCGCGTCGATCAGCGGTTTGAGCGCGGTCCAGCGCGTGCGCAGCGACCGCGCATCGGCCACGCCTTTGTCGTATCGCGCCAACAGTTCGGCCCACAGGGTGCGGCCGGACGGCATGGCGTAATCCCATGGCAGGTGGTGGAACCACAGCAGCAGCTGTTGCGGCGTGGTGCGCGGATCGGCGTACTGGCGCGCGATCTCCGGCGCGTACTGTTCCAGCGCGTGGCTGCCGCTGGCGGTGCGGTCGAAGCCGATGCCGTTGCGGTCGGCGCGGTGGTAGTAGACGGGATTCCAGTCCGGGCGTTCAAGGTTGTCCACCCATGGCGCAGGGCCGTGATGGTGGCTGGTGCCCATGATGTGGTGCAGGCCGAGTGGCGTCATGTAATCGACCACGGCTTCGCGCGACATCATCATCATCTCGACGATGGGCGCGGCCACGCGGCGGTCCGGCCCGAAGGTGAGGGCGGCCCACTCGGCGGCGATGGTGCGCGCCTTGGCCTGCGGGTCCCAGGCCATGCGGCCGTAGGCGTACCAGTTGGCCTGGTCGAAATGCGAACCGGCCCAATTGCGGTCGCTGCCGATATTGGCCACGCCGGCCATGCCGCTCAGGGTCTGCGCCACGGTGCCTGCGGACTTGGTGTCGCTCTCCAGCGTTTCCTCGAACATGGTGCCGAGGTAGGCCAGGTCGGTGGAATAGCCCAGGTACTCCTTGGTGATCTGGAACTCCATCATCAGCGGCGTTTTCGGCATGGCGCCGAACAGCGGGTGGAACGGTTCGCGCGGCTGGAAGTCGATGGCGCCGTTCTTCACCTGCACCAGCACATTGGCGGCGAAGGCGCCGTCGAGCGGCTTGAACTCTTCGTAGGCCTGGCGCGCGCGGTCGTCGGCGCGGTGTGAGCCCTTCGGCGCGTAGACGAAGGCGCGCCACATCACGATGCCTTTGTGCGGCGCCACGGCGGCGGCCAGCATGTTGGCGCCGTCGGCGTGGTTGCGCTGGTAGTCCTGCGGGCCGGGCTGGCCTTCGGAATTGGCTTTCACCAGGAAGCCGCCGAAGTCGGGAATGGACTTGTAGATCTCATCGGCCTTGCGTTGCCACCATGCGCGTACTTCCGGCGACAGCGGATCGGCGGTGGTGGTTTCGTGCAGTTCCAACGGCGTGGAGAAGCGCGCCGACAGGTAGACCTTGATGCCGTAAGGGCGCAGCACATCGGCCACGGCGGCGGCCTTGGCGATGAAGGGCGCGGTCAGCACTTCAGGCTTGGAGTTGACGTTGTTGAGCACCGTGCCGTTGATGCCCAGCGAGGCGTTGGCGCGGGCGTAGTCGGTGTAGCGCTGGTCGAGGATGTCCGGCAGCGCCCACCAGTCCCAGATCGACTGGCCGGAATAGCCGCGTTCCACCGTGCGGTCCAGATTGTCCCAATGGTTCAGCAGGCGCAGTTGCAGCTTGGGCGCGGACGACAGCGCGCGTGACGGCGCACCGATGGCCGCTTCGCGCAGCCAGGCGTAGGCGCCGTAGAGCAGGCCGATGTCGCTGTTGGCGGCGATCAGCGTCACCTTGTGGCCCTGGATGCTGGTCTGGCGCAGCAGGTAGCCCTCGCTGCCCAGCGCGGCCAGCTCGGTGCGCAGCGGCGAATTGACCGCGCCCAGCTCCGGCAGGCGCTCGGGCGTGGCGAGCAGCAGGGCGCCGTCGCCGATGCGTGTGGCCTTCTGCGGCGCCTGTCCCAGCATGCCGGCCAGGCCCTTGTTCAATTCCGCCAGCGCGGCGTCGGTGGTCGGCGTGGCGCCGCCGGGTATGACGATGGCGCGGGCTTGCGCCTTCACCGTCGCCTGCGCGGCGCGCTCCAGCGGCCGATAGCGCAACCACAGGTCGTAGCCGTCTTCGTCCGCAGCGAACACTGTGGCGGCCAGTGACAGTAACAGCCCTGTGAGGGCCGCAGGAAGGAAAAATCGCATGGTGTCTCCGTTTTTATGGTAGCGTAACCATTTCATTATGCCACGATGTTAATAAACAATTCCAATACGGAGACAAACAATATGAAAATATCCCGACGCAGCTTCATGGCCGCCATGGCCGCCGGTGCGGCATCGACCCACGCAACCTCGTTGCTGGCCGCCGACATGCCGGAATCCCTGAAGGTCCTGGGCAAGCGCAAGGGCCTCAATGTGGGCAATGCGATCGGCGGCCGATACTTCAGCGATCCCGCCTACAAGGCCTTGATGGCGCGCGAATGCAATATGCTGGTGGCAGAGAACGAAGGCAAGTGGCAGGCGTTGGAGCCGCGCCAGGGCCAGTACAACTTCGGCCCGGCCGACGCGATGTATGCGTGGGCCAAGGAGCAGGGCATGCTGGTGCGCGGTCATAACCTGATCTGGCAGGAAGCCAAGTGGTTGCCGAAGTGGGTGAATGAATTCGACTTCGGCGCACAGCCGTCGAAGGCGGCGGAAGCGCTGCTGCGCAAGCATATTGTCACGGTGTGTTCGCACTTCGGCGACGCGATTCATAGCTACGATGTGGTGAACGAGGCGGTCGATCCGAAGACCGGCGGCTTGCGCGCCAACGTCTTCACCGAGCGCATGGGGGCGTTGGAGCAGATCGATCTGTCGTTCCGCTTGGCCAAGGAGCACGCGCCGAAGGCGCAGCTGGTGTACAACGACTACATGCGCGGCGACGAGGGCAGCGAAAAGCATCGCGAGGGCGTGCTGAAGCTGCTGCATGATCTGAAATCGCGCGGGACGCCGGTGCATGCGCTGGGTTTGCAGAGCCATATCGGTTCGTGGGATGACGTCAGCAACGGTTCGAAAGGGCAGCGCGAGTGGCGCAAGTTCCTCGACGAGGTGACCGGCATGGGGTTGGATCTGCTGATTACGGAGTTCGACGTGAACGACCGCAAGCTGCCGGCCGATGTGGCGACGCGCGACGCCGGCGTGGCGGCGCTGGCCAAGGATTATCTGGATGTGACGCTCAGCTACAAGCAGTGCAAGGACTTTTTGATGTGGGGCATGGCGGACCACACCAGCTGGCTGCAGGAGTGGAAGGAAGCGCCGCGCACGGATGGGCAGAAGATGCGGCCTACGCCGTTTGATGACCAGCTGCGCGCGAAGCCGTTGCGGGATGCGATTGCGGCGGCGATCAAGGCGGCGCCGGCGCGGGGCTGACCCCGCATCACCACTTAGGTTGCAGGTTAGCGACGAGGACTTTCAGGCGGCCCGAGATAACTCGGCTTTTGCCCCCCGGCGTTCACCGTCAGCTTTTGCAGCACCAACCCGGAATCCACTACCCAGAATTTCAGGGTGTGGGGGCCGGGTTTGTCGATCTGGTGCCGGGAGCTCAACACCGTCGCCCCATCCGACACCGTCCGCTCCCACGCCTTTTCACTTGCATCCGCGTGCACGTTGATGATTTGTGGCGCCTCGTTGTCAAACGACACCGCATAACGCAATCCTGCCCCCG
The DNA here is from genome assembly GCF_054461335.1 of Duganella paludis. NCBI lineage: Bacteria > Pseudomonadati > Pseudomonadota > Betaproteobacteria > Burkholderiales > Oxalobacteraceae > Duganella > Duganella paludis. Next base: position 490,371 of record NZ_CM136922.1, on the reverse strand, counting down.
GCTGGAACTTCTGCGTCGGCGCCAGCGTCGCCTGCACCTCAACGCTGCCGGCGCTGAACAACTGCATCTCATACTCCAGCCGCATCGCCGGCGCCTGGTCTGCCGGCGCATCCACCGGCTGCACCGTCATGCCCGACAAGGTGCGCCCATGGTCCGGCACCTTCAACCACGTACGCTGACCCGCCGCCACCGCGCGCGTATAGTGCTCCGCTTCCATCGCCACCACGCCGCCGGTCTCGATAAAGCCCTTCATCGCCGCCGCACCAACAGGCTTGCGCAAGGGGACTTTCACCGTCGTCTTGCCGCCTGCGCCGCTGATGGTCAGCGTCGCGCTGCTCACACCATCCGGCACCTCGGCCCAGCGTGCATTCACCGCCACGCGCTGGTCGCGTGTGACTTTGCCGGACGGCTTGTCCAGCGTGATCCACGGCTCGCTGGCCGTTACCTTGTACTCGAACGGCGCCTGGCCGCGATTGAAGATCTCGACAAAGCGCGCCTGCTGCTCAAACACATCCAGCGCCGGCAGCGACAAGCCGTCACCGGCCGGTCCAGGCCAGACGTTCTCATTGCCTTCCACCGCCACACCCATGTCGGCCGCCTTCGGCACCTGCACCTCCGTCACCGGCGGCATCACATTGCGCGGCGGCTGGTTCCAGTAGGTATAGCCCAGGTGCGTTTGCGACATCATATGATTCCACTTGCCGCCGCTGACATCCTGGTGATAGCGGCGCACCAGCTCCGCATCCTCCGCGAACAGCGCGCGTGTCCGCGCCGCCAGGTCATTGGTGGCCGCGCGTCCCTGCAAGCCATACAAGCGGTTCATGCCAGCCGTGACATACAACTCGTTCACCACCGCACTGGCCTTCACCGGATACAGCACCAGCTGATAGAACGCATCGCGCTTGGCCGACGGCAGCGCCGCCGAGATTTTCTCAGCCCTTGCCGCGATCGACTTGTACTCGCCGACGATGCGCTCGGCCTCGTTGTAGTTCACCAGGCTGTAGGTATTCGGCTCCAGCTGTTCCGGCTTGCGGCGGCCGTTGTACTTGGCGTACTTGGCTACGATGTCGGCGATATCGTCCGCATGCTCAGGCCCGAACTCGCGCGTGGCCCACAGCTTCAGGTAATCCGGCAGCCGCTCCGCCGGCCATGCAGCCGGGTTCCATGCATAGGTGAGGAAGAATTCGATCGGCACTTCCATCGGCTTCAGGTCGCCGACGTTCACGATCCACATGCGGTTGGCCTGGTATTGCCATGCCAGATGCATCTGCTCCCACACCTTGGGCAGCGGTGTCACGTTGATCCACTTGTACGAACGCGGACCGCCGACATAGTCGAAGTGATAGTAGACGCCCGCGCCGCCGGCGCGCTTGCGCTCATCCTGCGTCGGCAGGCGGCGGATATTGCCCCAGTTGTCGTCGCACCACAGCAGCATCACGTCGTCCGGCACGCGCATGCCTTTTTCGTAGTAGTCCTGCACTTCCTTGTACAAGGCCCATACCTGCGGCACCTTGGTCACGTCCGGATCGATCTCCTTGGCGATGATGCTGCGCTGGTCGGTGACGATGCGCTCCAGCAGTGAGACGTTCGAATCGCGCGACATCGGCTCGTCGCCATCGCCGCGCATGCCCAGGGTGATCAGCTTTTCCTGTCCCTTGGTGACGCGCAGGCCCTGCGTCCAGAACTCGCGCAGGGCTTCGCCGCTGCGGTTGTAGTCCCAGTGCTGGCCGGCGCCGTAGCGGCGCCACTCGTCGTGCGCCCGCATCATCGGCTCGTGGTGCGAGGTGCCGATGACGACGCCGTAGTCGTCGGCGGTCTTGCCGTTCAACTTGTCGTCGTCGTAGAACGCTTCGCCCCACATGGCCGGCCACAGGTAGTTGCCGCGCATGCGCAGGATTAGTTCAAACACCTTGGAATAGAACTTGTGATTGAAGTCGCCGTAGTGCTGCTTGACCCAGCCGGTCAGCGCCGGCGCTTCGTCATTCAGGAAGATGCCGCGGTACTGCACTACCGGCGCATCGCTCACCGCAGCGCCGGCCGCCGCGTAAATGCTGGCGTGCTTCGCCGCCGGTACGTCCGCCCACCAGTTCCACGGCGAGACGCCGATCTGCTCGGACATCTCGTAGATGCCGTAGATGGTGCCACGCTTGTCGCTGCCGGCGATCACCAGTGCGCGCTCCACGCCCGGCAGCGGCTTGTTCAACGTTTGCACCTGCCAGCCTTCCCACTTGCCTTTGATGGCCGACACATCGAGCTTGCCGGCCGCGATCAGCTGGTCGATCAAGGCGCTTTTGCCGATGGTGCCGATGATGACCACGTCCGCGCCGGCCGGCTTGCCGTCCGTGGACAGCAACGGCTTGGCGGCGCTGACGCGGGCGATGTCCGCTTGCAGGTCACCGGCCGCGCGCACTACGCCCACGTGGTCGGCGCCGTCCACATACAGCCTGGCGGCCTTGCCGTTGTTTGCCAGCGTCACAGCGCCGGCGGGAGGCTGGTCGAACCAGGCCAGTTTTTTCTGGCCCAGCGCGTGCGCGGGGAGGGCGTGCGCTAGCAGGGCCGCTAGCAGGGCCCCGGTTGCCAGGAGTCGTTGTCTCATATCGTTTTATTTTTCCAGTGGCTGGTAGTCGAACCATGCGAAATCTGCGGCAGGCATGGCTTGCTGCCGGGCGCCTTCGGCATACATGCCGATGAAGACGCCGGTAAATCCGCCCGCCGATTCGGATGACAGCGGTGCGGTGGGTACGGTGCCGATCATCTTGAGGGGCGCGTTGGCACCGCTGGCGCTGTAGCTGAATTCATAGCGGTCGGCCCACGATTCGACCTGCAGCTGCACCGGGCCGTTCCCCGGCGGTAGCGCCGCCGTGGCTTGCAGCGAGGTGACGCCCCCCGCGCGCGCCAGCAGTTCAAGGCGTCGCTGCGGCGTGCCGGTGATGCGCAGTTCGTAGTAGTTGTTTTCGTTCTGGCGCAGCACCAGGCCGGCGGCGTGCGTGGCGGCCGATGGCTGGAACTCCACTTCCGTCGATGCGCGCATGCGCATGTGCTCCTGGCGGCGGGCGATGAAAGCCGGCTGCGCGATGTCGTTCATGGTGACGCTGCTGCCTTTCAGGCGCAGGTAGCCGGGACGTTCGCCCAACGACCACAGGCCATCGCCGGGGCCGCGCAGCTGCGTCCATTGCAGGCCAAGCTTGGGTTGACTGAAATCGTAGCGTACCGGTTCGGTGGGCCACGGCGCGAATGGCGGCAGGCCTTCGGCGGACATTTCGGTCGCCAGCGGTTTGCCCTTGTTCACGGTGAGCCAGCCCTCGCTATTCCACTCGACGGGCGTCAGCAGCGTTTCGCGACCGAGGTGATGGCGGTTGGCGATCGGGCGTATGCCCAGCAGCGGCATCCACCATTTGCCTTCCGGCGTTTGTACCAGGTCGCCGTGGCCGGTGGCCTGCAACGGCAGGTCCGGGTGGTCGCGATGCGTCAGGATCGGATTGGCGGGATTGGCCGTGTATGGACCGCCCGGTGTGGTGGAACGCGCCATCGTCAAACTGTGGTTGTAGGAGGTGCCGCCTTCGGAGATCAGCAGGTAGTACAGGCCGTCCTGCTTATATAAATGCGGACCTTCCGGCCACACGCCGCCGGTGCCGGACCAGATCAGGCGCGGTTGCTCCAGCAGCTTGCCGGCCTTGATGTCGATTTCCGCCTGATAGACGCCGCCGCGTTCACCGCCGCCGTGGCGCGTGTAATAAACCTTGCCGTCGTCGTCGAAGAACAGCGACGGGTCCATGCCCCAGGTTTTATCGTTGAGCCACACGGGTTCCGACCATTCGCCGGCCGGGTCCTTGGTGTGGACGTAGAAGGCGCCGCCGCCCTCCATATTGGTGGTGACCATGTAGAACACGCCGTCGTGGCAGCGCAGGGTGGGGGCGTAGATGCCTTGCGAGCTGCGGGTGTTCGTCAGCTTCAACTGGCTGGCGCGCGTGAGCGCGTGGCCTATCTGGCGCCAGTGGACCAGGTCCTTGCTGTGGTAGATCGGTACGCCGGGGAAGTACTCGAAGCTGCTGGTGGCGAGGTAGTAGTCGCCGCCCACGCGGCACACGCTCGGGTCGGCGTGGAAGCCGCTCAGCACTGGATTGGTGTAGGTCGCGGCGGCGGTCGGCTTGGATGCCGGCGCGGCGGACGCCGGCAGGAATGTCGCCGCCAGCAGCGCGGAGAGCATGGACGATACGGCGCGCGCGCCCATCATTTGGCGGCTCCGCATTGTTTGCGCAGCGCGGCCAGCGGCACGGCGTCGGCCAGGGCGCGGTAGCCTGCCGCCGATGGATGCAGATGGTCGCCGGAGTCGTATTCCGCCTTCATGCGGTCGGCCTTGGCCGGATCGCGCAGCGCCGCGTCGAAATCGGCCACCGCGTCGAACACGCCGGAATTGCGTATCCACTGGTTAAGCTCCTGGCGGTCCGCCTCGTTCTCGGGTTCCGGATGATAGTAGTCGCTGCCCACATATGGCGTCAGCGTGGCGCCGATCAGGCACACGCCATGCGCGCGGGCGCGCTCGGCCAGCTGGCGGTGCGCCAGCTTCAGGTCGGCCAGCATCTGCTGGCGGTCGGCCGGCGTTTCCGGCGTGTTGCGGTGCTGGCCGCCCAGGTCATTCACGCCGATCATCACCAGCGCGTGGGTGACGCCGGCGCGCGACAGCACTTCACGGTCGAAGCGCGCCGCCACGTTCGGCCCCAGGCCGTCGCGCAGCATGCGGCCGCCGCCGATGCCGGCGTTGACCACGCCCAGCGACTGCTTCGCGCCGCGCAGGCGCGCGGCCAGCATGTCCGGCCAGCGGGTATTGGTGTCGGCCTGAACGCCGTAACCGTCGGTGATCGAATCGCCCACCGCCACCAGCGCGCCGGTGCTGCGCGGGGCGCGCACCTCGACGTCGCTCAGCGCATACCAGCGCGTGACCGTGGTGGCGTCGTCCCATTCCGCTTCGCCCACGCGGTTGCCTTTGGCGAGGAAAGTGGTGGCGCGGGCGCCGGGATGGCCGGTCTGGCGTGCCGGCGCTTCGCTGAAATACAACGATATGGCCAGATCGGCGGCCGGTTTCAGCTCCATCTCCACCACATCGCTATAGTATTCCGCGCCGGCCGGAATCATGACCGTGGCGCGGCCGTCGAAGGTCAGTGGGCGCAGGGTAGGGGCGGCGATGCCGGCTTTGCCGGGCGTTTGCGCCAGCGCCACGCTGGCCGCCTGCAGCATCAATGGTGCAGTGCCGTATGCGTTGCTGACGCGGACCCGGAACTGCTTGCCGCCCAGAGTGAGATGGACGACCTGGCGGAGGCTGCCGTCGCGCCAGTTTTCGGCCGGAAGTTCGTTCGCCGGCTCCGGAATTTGCTGCGCTGCACCCCAGCTGGCCACCCAGTGTGAAGGTGGTTCCGCAGCCGTCGCGTTCATCATAAAGGCCGTCAGGACGGCACCGAAACAGCTGGGGATAAACTGCTGTAAAGCGTGTTGACTTGGTCGCATAATTCCTTCACACTCATAAAATGTTAGCGCTATTCATTTTAGGGTAAAGAGATGGTACATGCAACAAAAACGCCGGAGGCTGGCAGTCCGGTGATAACGGAGATGCGAGTAGTACCAGTGGCGGGTCACGATAGCATGCTGCTCAATCTTTGCGGCGCCCATTCGCCATACTTCACCCGGAATGTAGTACTGTTAAAAGATAGCGCCGGCCACACCGGCATGGGCGAGGTTCCCGGCGGCGCAGGCATCCTGCGCGCGCTGCAAAACGCCGTGCCGCTGGTGGTGGGTACGCAGGTCGGCCGCTATAACCGCACTCTGAACGCCATCCGCGCCTCCATCAGCGGTTTGCATCAGGTGACCGACGACGCCGAAGCGGAAGTGCTGAAGCAACCGCATGAAATCAATCTGCGCCTTGAGAACGTGGTCACCGCCGTCGAAGCGGCCTTGCTTGACCTGCTGGGGCAACACCTGAATGTCCCCGTTTGCGAACTGCTCGGCGCCGGCCAGCAGCGCGACAGCGTGCCGATGCTGGCCTACCTGTTTTACATCGGCGACCGTCGCCGCACCGACCTGCCATACCTGAGCGGCGAGGGCGCCGCCGACTGGTACGCGCGCCGCAACCAGGAGGCCATCACGCCGGCCGCCATCGTTGAACTGGCCGAAGCCACCGTCGCCAAATACGGCTTCCGCGACTTCAAGCTGAAAGGCGGCGTGATGCGCGGCGCCGAAGAGATGGAAGCCATCGCCGCCATCAAGGCCCGCTTTCCCGATTCACGCGTGACGCTGGACCCGAACGGCGCCTGGTCGCTGCGCGAAGCGGTGGACCTGTGCCGTGGCCAGGGCCACCTCATGGCCTACGCCGAAGACCCGTGCGGTGCGGAGGACGGCTACTCGGGCCGCGAAATCATGGCCGAGTTCCGCCGCGCCACCGGCATCCCCACCGCCACCAACATGATCGCCACCGACTGGCGCCAGATGGCGCATTCGCATTTGCTGGGCGCCGTCGATATTCCGCTGGCCGATCCGCATTTCTGGACCATGCAGGGTTCGGTGCGGCTGGCGCAGTTGTGCGACGATTGGGGCCTGACCTGGGGTTCGCACTCCAACAATCACTTCGACGTGTCGCTGGCGATGTTTACCCACGCCGCCGCCGCCGCGCCGGGCAGGATCACCGCCATCGACACCCACTGGATCTGGCAGGAAGGCCAGGAACGCCTGACGCGCGAGCCGCTGCAAATCATCGGCGGCGAGGTCAAGGTGCCACAAGCACCGGGCCTGGGCATAGAACCGGACATGGACCGCATCGAAGCGGCCCATGAACTGTACAAGAAGGTAGCCACCACGGCGCGCGACGACGCGATGGCGATGCGGTATTTGGTACCCGGCTGGACGTATTCCCCTAACAAACCGAGCCTCGGGCGTTGATAACCACTGAAATTGAAAATCGAGACAAAGGACATCCCATGAAAAACAATCTGAAACACGCGCCGGTATCGGCCCACCTGCCGGTCGACCTGCCGGACGCACTGCTGGTAGGCCGCGTATGGCGCGCCGACGTCAACGGCCCAAGTGTGGTCGTGGTGCGCAACGGCGAAGTATTCGACATCACCGCAGTAGCGCCGACCATGTCGGACCTGTTGGACCGCGACGACCTGGTAGCGTTCGCCCACTCGGCGCAAGGCGAATCGCTGGGCCGCGCCGAGGCGCTGGTGGAAACGGCGCTGGGCAACGGCGGCCCGCACGCCGACGCGGCGGTGCGTCTGCTGGCGCCGTGCGACGTGCAAGCCATCAAGGCCTGCGGCGTGACCTTCGCCGTCAGCCTGCTGGAACGCGTGATCGAAGAGCAGGCCGGCGGCAACCCGGCCAAGGCCGACGAACTGCGCGCCTCGCTGCTGAAGGACATCGGCGCCGACCTGTCGGCCATCAAGCCAGGTTCGCCGGAAGCGGAAAAGCTGAAGCAGGAATTCATCGCGCGCGGCGCCTGGTCGCAGTACATGGAAGTGGGCATCGGCCCTTACGCCGAAGTGTTCTCGAAGTCGCAGCCGATGTCGGCGGTCGGCTTCGGCGCCGACGTCGGCCTGAATTCCGCTTCGAAATGGAACAACCCTGAACCGGAAATCGTGCTGGCTGTGAACAGCCGCGCACAGACCGTCGGCGCCACCCTGGGCAACGACGTCAACCTGCGCGACATCGAAGGCCGCAGCGCGCTGCTGCTGGGTAAAGCCAAGGACAACAACGCCTCCTGCGGCATCGGCCCGTTCATCCGCCTGTTCGACGAGCGCTTCACCATCGACACCGTGCGCAACGCTGAACTGCGCCTGGCGATCGAAGGCGCCGAAGACGGCTTCCGCCTGGACGGCGAAAGCCGCATGCGCCAGATCAGCCGCGATCCGCTGGACCTGGTGTCGCAAACCAGCGGCCCGCACCACCAGTATCCGGACGGCTTCATGCTCTTCCTCGGCACCATGTTCTCGCCGATCAAGGACCGTGGCGCACCGGGCGCCGGCTTCACCCACAAGCTGGGCGACCGCGTCAGCATCAGCAGCCCGTCGCTCGGCATGCTGGTCAACCACGTCTACCTGAGCGAAGAAGTCGCACCGTGGACGTTCGGCGTGCGCGCGCTGTACCGCAATCTGGCCCAACGCGGCCTGCTCAACTAAAAACAAAACGCAAACATAACTGCATCTCTGGAGAGAATAAATGGTTCAACCCCTGGTCTACGCTACCTACCCGGACCTCGCTGGCAAGCGGGTCCTGATTACTGGCGGCGGAACCGGCATCGGCGCCGGCATCGTGGACGCATTCGTCAAACAAGGCGCGCAAGTCTTCTTCGTCGATATCGCCGTCGAAGCCTCGCGCGAGCTGGCCGACAGCATGAAGGACGCCAAAATCCCGCCGGTCTTCTTCCCCTGCGACCTGACCGACCTGGACGCCTTGTCCAACGTGTTCGCGCAGATCGAAAAAGATCACGGCGCGATTGAAGTCCTGATCAACAACGCCGCCAACGACAACCGTCACCAGATCGAAGACGTCACCGGCAAGTATTGGGACGACAGCCTGGCGGTCAACCTGCGCCACCAGTTCTTCTGCGCGCAGGCCGTGGCGCCGGGCATGAAGAAGGCCGGCAGCGGCGTGATCCTGAATTTCGGTTCGATCTCGTGGCACCTGGCGCTGCCGGACCTGACCCTGTACATGACCGCCAAGGCGGCCATCGAAGGCCTGACCCGTGGCCTGGCGCGCGACCTGGGCCGGGACGGCATCCGCGTCAACTGCGTGATTCCGGGTTCGGTGCGCACCGCGCGCCAGATGGCGCTTTGGCACACGCCGGAAGGCGAGCAGGAAATCCTCAACGCGCAGTGCTTGCACGAGCGCGTGGAGCCGGAAGACATCGCCGCCATGGCGTTGTTCCTGTCCTCGGACAATGCACGACGCTGCTCCGGCCGCGATTACTTCGTAGACGCCGGATGGTATGGTGCATGAACCTCTACCAGCCTGAGTGCATCTGGCCGCTGGGCGCGACCCTCGGTGAAGGCCCGGTATGGCATCCTGAAGACAAGATGCTGTACTTCGTCGACATCAAGCAGCGCGCCATCCACCGCTGCGCGGAAGACGGCGGCCGCCGCCAGAGCTGGACGCTGGCGTCCGAAGTGGGCTTCGCCTTGCCGATCCACGGCGGCGACTTCGTGTGCGGCCTGCCGGGCCGCATCGAGCGCTTCTCGTTCGAGACCGGTGCGCTGAGCGCCATCCAGGAACTGGAAGCCGAGCTTCCGGGCAATCGCCTCAACGACGGCTATGTGGACCGCCACGGCGCGCTGTGGTTCGGTTCCATGGACAACGCCGAAGTGGCGCCCAGCGGCTCGCTGTTCCGCCTCGGCGCAGGCCAGGGCCTGCAGCACAAGGACGGCGGCTACGTCATCACCAACGGTCCGTGCGTAAGCCCGGACGGCCGCACCTTCTACCACACGGACACGCTGGAGAAGACCATCTACGCCTTCGACCTGGATGAACAGGGCGCGCTGTCCAACAAGCGCGTGTTCGTCAAGATCGCCGGCGCCGGCTACCCGGACGGCACGGCGGTGGACGCCGACGGCGCGCTGTGGGTCGGCCTGTTCGCCGGTGCCCGCATCGAGCGTTATGCGGCATCGGGGGAACTGCTGGACACAATCCCCATGCCGTGTTCGAATGTCACCAAGGTCGCCTTCGGGGGCGAGGATCTGCGCACCGTGTTTGTGACCACGGCCCGCAAGGGACTGACGGACGAAGAATTGAGCCGGGAACCGCTGGCGGGAGGCGTATTCAGCTTCCGCGTCGCCTCGCCGGGACAACTGCAGCATTCGTATTTACCAGAATATTTATCAGAATAGGCATCTCCATGAGCACCCAATCGCGTCGCTACCGTTCGCAGGACTGGTTTGATAATCCGGACCACATCGATATGACCGCGCTCTATCTCGAGCGCTTCATGAACTACGGGATCACGCCGGAGGAACTGCGTTCCGGCCGCCCGATCATCGGCATTGCACAAAGCGGCAGCGACATCAGCCCGTGCAACCGCATCCACCTGGAGCTGGCCAAGCGCGTGCGCGACGGTATCCGCGACGCCGGCGGCATCGCGATGGAATTCCCGCTGCACCCGATCTTCGAGAACTGCCGCCGCCCGACCGCCGCCATTGACCGCAACCTGGCCTATATGGGCCTGGTCGAGATCCTGCACGGCTACCCGATCGACGCCGTGGTGCTGACCACCGGCTGCGACAAGACCACGCCGTCGCAACTGATGGCTGCGGCCACGGTCGATATTCCCGCCATCGTGCTGTCCGGCGGTCCAATGCTGGACGGCTGGTTCGAAGGTGAGCTGGCCGGTTCCGGCGCCGCCATCTGGAAGGGCCGCCGCCAACTGGCCGCCGGCAAGATCGACAACGAGAAGTTCCTGCAGATCGCCGCCGCTTCGGCGCCGTCGGCCGGGCATTGCAACACCATGGGCACCGCATCGACCATGAACGCCATCGCCGAAGCGCTGGGCATGTCGCTGACCGGCTGCTCGGCGATTCCCGCGCCGTACCGCGAACGCGGCCAGATGGCCTATGAAACCGGCAAGCGCATCGTCGAGATGGCGAAGCTGGACATCCGTCCTTCGGCCATCCTGAACCGCGACGCCTTCCTGGACGCCATCGTGGTCAACGCAGCCATCGGCGGTTCCACCAACGCCCAGCAGCACATCGTCGCCATGGCGCGTCACGCCGGCGTCGAGCTGAAATCGAGCGACTGGATGGAATACGGCCACAAGGTGCCGCTGCTGCTGAACATGCAGCCGTCCGGTAAATTCCTGGGCGAGCGCTTCCACCGCGCCGGCGGCGTGCCGTCCGTGATGTGGGAACTGGAACAGCAGGGCAAGCTGCGCTCCAAGCGCCTCACCGTCACCGGCAAGACCATGGCGGAAAACCTGCAGGGCCGCGAGACCAACGACCGCGAAGTGATCTTCCCGTTCAATGCACCACTGAAGGAAGACGCGGGCTTCTTCGTCCTGAAGGGCAACCTGTTCGACTTCGCCATCATGAAGACCAGCGTGATTTCGCCGGAATTCCGCGCGCGCTACCTGAGCAAGCCGGGCGCCGAGAACGTGTTCGAGTCGCGCGCCATCGTCTTCGACGGTTCGGGCGACTACCACGACCGCATTAACGACCCGTCGCTGAACATCGACGAAGACTGCATGCTGGTGATACGCGGCGCCGGTCCGATCGGCTGGCCTGGTTCGGCGGAAGTCGTCAACATGCAACCGCCTGATGCGCTGATCAAGCGCGGTGTCAACTGGCTGCCGACGCTGGGCGACGGCCGCCAGTCCGGCACCTCGGACAGCCCGTCGATCTTGAACGCCTCGCCGGAAAGCGCGGTAGGCGGCGGCCTGGCCTACATCCGCACCGGCGACACCGTGCGCGTGGACCTGAACGAAGGCAGCTGCAATATGCTGATCAGCGACGAGGAACTGGCCAAGCGCAAGGGCGAAGGCATTCCGGCTATTCCGGCCAGCCAGACGCCATGGCAGGAGCTGTACCGCTCCACCGTGGGCCAGATGGAGACCGGCGCCTGCATGGAACTGGCGCTTGAATACAAGGAAGTGGGCCAGACTCTGGCACGCCACAACCACTAAGATTCCCCCTACGGAGACACAAAAAAATGAAGAAGATTGTAGTGAGCGCCGTGTTGGGCGCCATGATGGCCTTGGGCGCCGGCAGCGCCATGGCCGACGCCAAAAACCCGAAGATCGGTTTTTCGATCGACGACCTGCGCCTGGAACGCTGGGCGCGCGACCGTGAGTACTTCACCGCCGAAGCCGAAAAGCTGGGTGCCAAGGTGTTCGTGCAATCGGCCGACGCCAGCGAGCAGCGCCAGATTTCGCAGATCGAGAACCTGATCTCGCGCGGCGTGGACGTGCTGGTCATCGTGCCTTACAACGCCACGGTGCTGAACAACGCCATCCGTGAAGCCAAGAAGGCCAAGATCAAGGTGGTGTCCTACGACCGCCTGATCCTGAACGCCGACATCGACGCCTACATCTCCTTCGACAACGCCAAAGTCGGCGAACTGCAGGCCGGCAGCCTGGTCGCCATCAAACCAAAGGGTAACTACTACCTGCTGGGCGGCGCGCCGACCGACAACAACGCCAAGGTCCTGCGTGAAGGCCAGATGAAAGTCTTGCAGCCGCTGATCGACAAAGGCGACATTAAGGTCGTCGGCAAGCAGTGGACCAAGGACTGGAGCGCCTCCGAAGCGTTGTCCATCGTGGAAAACGCGCTGACCGCCAACGGCAACAAGATCGACGCCGTGGTCGCATCCAACGACGCCACCGCCGGCGGCGCGATCCAGGCGTTGGCCGCCCAGAAGCTAGCAGGCAAAGTGCCGGTCTCCGGCCAGGACGCCGACCTGGCGGCCGTCAAGCGCGTCATCGCCGGCACCCAGGCCATGACCGTCTACAAGCCGCTCAAGCTGATCGCCACCGAAGCCGCACGCCTGTCGATCAAGTTGGTACGCAACGAAGCGCCGGCCTACAACGCCAGCTATCCGAATGGGACGAAGAACGTCAGCACGCTGCTGCTGGCGCCGATCGCCCTGACCAAGGCGAACGTGAACGTACTGTCTGACGACGGCTTCTACACCAAGGCCCAACTGACCGCCAACTAAGGGATTCAGGATGGCCGAATATCTTCTGGAAATGCGCAACATCGTCAAGGAATTTGGCGGTGTGCGCGCTTTGAACGGCATCGACATCAAGCTCAAGGCCGGCGAATGCGCCGGCCTTTGTGGCGAGAACGGCGCCGGTAAATCGACTTTGATGAAAGTGCTGTCCGCCGTGTACCCGCACGGCACCTGGGACGGCGAGATTATCTGGGACGGCAAGCCTTTGCAGGCGCAGTCCATCCGCGAAACCGAAGCGGCCGGCATCGTCATCATCCACCAGGAACTGATGCTGGTGCCGGAGCTGTCGGTGGCGGAGAATATCTTCCTCGGCAACGAGATCACGCTGCCGGGCGGCCGCATGGACTATGCGGCCATGAACCGTCGCGCCGAGCAGCTGCTGAAAGAATTGAACATCAACGACGTCAACGTGGTGCTGCCGGTGAAGCAGTACGGCGGCGGCCACCAGCAGCTGATCGAGATCGCCAAGGCGCTCAACAAGAACGCGCGCCTGCTGATCCTGGACGAGCCTTCGTCCTCGCTGACGGCGTCGGAAATCAAGGTGCTGCTGGCGATTATCCATTCGCTGAAAGCCAAGGGCGTCACCTGCGTCTACATCTCGCACAAGCTGGATGAAGTGGCGGACATCTGCGACACCATCGTCACCATCCGTGACGGCCAGCATATCGCCACCACGCCGATGTCGGAGATGAATATCGACCGCATCATCGCGCAGATGGTCGGCCGCGAAATGACGCAGCTGTACCCGCAGCGCGAACATACGCCGGGCGAGGTGATTTTCGAAGCGCGCAACGTCACCTGCTTCGACCCCGATAATCCGGAGCGCAAGCGCGTCGACGATATCTCCTTCACGCTGCGCAAGGGCGAAATCCTCGGCATCGCCGGCCTGGTGGGAGCTGGGCGCACCGAACTGGTGTCGGCCATCTTCGGCGCCTATCCGGGCGAGAGCCAGGCGGAAGTCTGGCTGAACGGCCGCAAGCTCGATACCAGCACACCGGTCAAAGCGATCCGCAACGGCCTGGCCATGGTGCCGGAAGACCGCAAGCACCACGGCATCGTGCCGGACCTCGGCGTTGGCCACAACATGACGCTGGCGGTGCTGAACGACTTCGTGCGCGCCACCCGCATCGACCAGGATGCCGAACTAGCGACCATCCGCCAGGAGATCAAGAGCGTCAAGCTGAAGACTTCCAGCCCCTTCCTGCCGATCACCGGCCTCTCGGGCGGCAACCAGCAGAAGGCGGTGCTGTCCAAGATGCTGCTGACCAAACCGAAGATCCTGATCCTCGACGAACCGACGCGCGGCGTCGACGTCGGCGCCAAGTTCGAGATCTATCAGCTGATCTTCAACCTGGCCAAGGAAGGCATGTCGATCATCATGGTGTCGTCGGAACTGGCCGAAGTGCTGGGCATTTCGGACCGCGTTCTGGTGATAGGCGAGGGCAAGCTACGCGGCGATTTCGTCAACGATAATCTGAGCCAGGAAACCGTGCTGGCTGCGGCGCTGGACGCGCATTGAACCAGGATTAAAAATGAAAAGTATGAATATCAAGCAGTTGTTCACGCAGTACAAGATGCTGGCGTTGTTGATCGCGGTGGCATTGATCTGGGCCTTTTTCAGCTACCACACCGAGGGTGGCTTCGTCACGCCGCGCAACCTGTCCAACCTGATGCGCCAGATGGCCATCACCGGCATCGTCGCCTGCGGCATGTCGCTGGTGATCATCGCCGGCGAGATCGACCTCTCAGTCGGCTCGCTGCTTGGCCTGTTGGGCGGCATCGCGGCGGTGCTCGATGTGACACACCATTTGCCGCTGCCTTTGACGCTGATCGTGGTGCTGGTGGTGGGCCTGGTCATTGGCCTGTTCAACGGCTACCTGACCGCCTACCTGGGCATCCCATCGTTCATCGTCGGCCTGGGCGGCATGCTGGCCTATCGCGGCATCGTGCTGGGCGTGACCGGCGGCACCACCATCGCGCCGGTATCGGACGACATGGTCTACATCGGCCAGGCCTACCTGTCGCCGGTGCTGGGCATCGCGCTGGGCTTACTGTTGTTCGCGGTGGCGATCTACCTGATCTTCGCGCAGCGCCGCAGCCGCGCCGTGCACAAGCTGGACGTGGCGCCGGTATGGCGCGACGCCGCCAAGCTGGCCATGCTGGGCGTGGTGCTGGCGGCTTTCGTCATCACCTTCAACTCCTACGAAGGCATTCCGCTGCCGGTGCTGCTGTTGCTGGCGTTGCTGGGCGTGTTCAGCTACGTCACCACGCAGACCGTGTTCGGCCGCCGCGTGTACTCGGTCGGTTCGAACATGGAGGCCACCCGCCTGTCGGGCATCAACGTCAAGTCGATCAAGCTGTGGATCTTCGGGATCATGGGCCTGATGTGCGCACTGGCCGGCATCGTCAACACCGCGCGCCTGGCGGCCGGTTCGCCATCGGCCGGCACCTCGGGCGAGCTGGATGCGATTGCGGCCTGCTTCATCGGCGGCACCTCGATGCGCGGCGGCTCAGGCACCGTGCACGGCGCGCTGATCGGCGCGCTGGTCATGGCTTCGCTGGACAACGGCATGTCGATGCTGGACGTCGACACGTACTGGCAAATGATCGTCAAGGGCGCGATTTTGACGCTGGCCGTGTGGGTGGACGTCAGCACCCGTGCAGGCAAGCGCTAATACCTATAAAAATCAAGGAGACAATCGCATGACCAATAATCGCAGGCAGTTCCTCACGTCCGTGTCCGGCCTGGCCGGCCTGACCGTGTTGCCATCGTTTGCCGCTACCGCGCAAGCACCTTACAAGGACGCCGCGCTGCCGCTGGAAAAACGCGTCGACGACCTGCTGGGCCGCATGACGCTGGAAGAGAAAATCGCCCAGATGATCTGCACCTGGCAGCAGAAGACCGAGATCCAGGACGCCAAGGGCGAATTCTCTGCCGCCAAGGCGCAGAAGGTCTGGCCGCATGGCTTGGGCATGATCGGCCGCCCGTCCGACCGCCGTGTGGCTGCGGGCGGGGCCGCCGGCGACTCCGGCGAACAGAAAAACCGCAACGCGCTGGAAACCGCCACCTACGTCAACGCCGCGCAGAAGTGGGCGGTCGAGCAGACCCGCCTCGGCATCCCGCTGTTCATGCACGAGGAAGCGCTGCACGGCTATGTCGCACGCGACGCCACCTGCTTCCCGCAGGCGATCGGCATCGCTTCGTCGTTCGATCCGGAGCTGACCACGAAAATCTTCAGCGTCGCGGCGCGCGAGATGCGCGTGCGCGGCGCCAACCTGGCGCTGGCGCCGGTGGTGGATGTGGCGCGCGAACCGCGCTGGGGCCGGATTGAAGAAACCTACGGCGAAGACCCGTACCTGTGCGGCGAAATCGGCAAGGCCGCCATCATCGGCTTCGCCGGCACCGACGCCAAGCTGGCCAAGGACAAGGTCTTCGTCACGCTCAAGCACATGACCGGCCACGGCCAGCCGGAGAACGGCACCAACATCGGCCCGGCGGAAGTGAGCGAGCGCACCCTGCGCGAAGACTTCTTCCCGCCGTTTGAAAAAGCCATCCGCGAAACCAACGTCGGTTGCGTTATGCCGTCGTATAACGAAATCGGCGGCGTGCCGTCGCACGCCAGCCACTGGCTGCTGCACAAGGTGCTGCGCGAAGAGTGGGGCTTCAAGGGCATCACCGTGTCGGACTACTTCGGCATCAATGAACTGATCACGCGCCACAAGCTGGTGGCGACGCCGAAGGAAGCCGCCTACCGCGCCATCAAGGCCGGCGTGGATGTGGAAACCCCGGACGGCCTGGCCTACAAGGAGCTGGGCGCGCTGGTGAAGGAAAAGCGCGTCTCGGAAGCCGAGATCGACGTCGTGGTGCGCCGCATCCTGACCATGAAATTCCAATCCGGCCTGTTCGAGCAACCGTACGTCGACGCCAAGGTGGCCGACAGCCTGACCGCCACGCCGGAAGCCGTCGCGCTGGCGCGGCTGTCCGCGACCCGCACGCCGGTGCTGCTGAAGAACGACAAGGGCGTGCTGCCGCTGGATGGCAAAAAGGTCGGCAAGCTGCTGCTGGTCGGCACCCACGCCAAGGACACGCCGATCGGCGGCTACTCGGACATTCCGCGCCACGTGGTGTCGATCTACGACGGCTTGCAGGCCGAAGCCAAGGCGCAGGGATTCTCGCTGTCGTACTCGGAAGGCGTGCGCATCACCGAAAGCCGCTTGTGGGGCGCCGACGAAATCAAGTTCACGCCACCGGAAGTCAACGCCAAACTGATCGCCGCCGCCGTGGAAGCGGCCAAATCGGCCGACACCATCGTGATGGTCTTGGGCGACAACGAGCAGACCAGCCGCGAAGCGTGGGCCGACACCCACTTGGGCGACCGCGAAACGCTGGACCTGCTGGGCCAGCAGAACGACCTGGCGCGCGCGATTTTCGCGCTCGGCAAGCCGACCGTGGTGTTCCTGCTGAACGGCCGTCCGCTGTCGATCAACCTGCTGGCGGAGAAGGCCGACGCCATCATCGAAGGCTGGTACATGGGCCAGGAAACCGGCTACGCCGCCGCCGACCTGCTGTTTGGCCGCGCCAATCCCGGCGGCAAACTGCCGGTGTCGATCGCGCGCAGCGTGGGCCAGCTGCCGATCTTCTACAACCACAAGCCATCGGCACGCCGTGGCTACATCGACGGTACAACCAAGCCGCTGTATCCGTTCGGCTTCGGCTTGAGCTACACCACCTTTGCGATCTCCGAGCCGCGCCTGGGCAAGGCCAGCATCGGCGTCAGCGAATCGACCAAGGTGGAAGTGGACGTGACCAACACCGGCAAGCGCGCCGGCGACGAAGTGGTGCAGATCTACATCCGCGACGACGTCAGCTCGGTTACCCGTCCGGTGCTGGAACTGAAAGCCTTCAAGCGCGTCACGCTGCAGCCGGGCGAGAAGCGCACCTTGAGCTTCGACATCAAGCCGTCCGACCTGTGGTTCCACAACACCGAGATGCAGCGCGTGGTGGAGCCGGGCAGCTTCACCATCCATGCCGGTCCGGACAGCGTGAACCTGAAGTCGGTCAAGCTGATGGTGAGTTAGCGTCCGCGCGCGCGCCCGTGTTGAGCGGCGCGCTGTTTCAAAAACGCGACGCACGGGCCAACTCCGTTGTGAAACAAACTCCATAGTGTAGGAATTGCAATAGTATCGGAGATACGCACGTATCTCCGTGCCTATTGGGAGTTGGTCATGAGAAAAATAGTGCTTGCCTTAGCCCTTGTCGCTGGGTTCTCCACTGCTGCCTTTGCGCAGGCGCCTGCGGCGCCTGCCGCAGCGCCGGCCGTCACTGCCGTCTGCAAGGACGGGACGCCGTATAGCGGCGCCACGCTGAAGGGGGCATGCCGCGGACATGGCGGCGTCGACAAGAAAGCTGGCGCCGCCGCTCCTGCGCCAGCCGCCGCCCCGGCAACTGCATCCGCACCGGCGAAAGCCGCCCCTGCCGCCGCACCAGCGAAAGCCGCGCCCAAAGCAGCGGCGTCCGGCGGCGGTGCCGGCAAGGTGTGGGTCAATTCATCGACCAAGGTCTATCACTGCGAAGGCGGCCGCTGGTACGGCAAGACCAAGAGCGGGGAGTACATGAGCGAGGCGGATGCCCTAGCCAAGGGCTTCCGCGCAGACCACGGCAAGGCCTGCTCATAGGCACTGACGGGATGGCGGCATTACCTGGCCGGGCAATGCCGCCGCAGTTGTTCATCAACCGGAATCATCCATGAAATCATTTCAGCGCCCCATCGTCTTGTCCTGCCTGTTGCTCGCCGCTTTCAACCTACATGCGGCAACGTTGCTGCCGAAGGCGGTCGTGACCGATCCTGTGCGTGATCGGCAGCATCCGCCGGCCAACCAGCAGTTGCTGATTCCCAGCGCCGGGCAGGGGATGAATGCGCTGATCATGAAAGCCGCAGGCACCGGTCCGAAACCGACGCTGCTGTTGTTGCACGGCCTGCCGGGCAACGAGCAAAATCTCGACCTGGCGCAGGCCGTGCGCCGCGCCGGGTGGAATGTCGTGACCATGCATTATCGCGGTAGTTGGGGATCGCCCGGCAATTTCAGCATCGAAGGCGCGGTGGAGGATGCGGCGGCAGCCATGACCTTCCTGCTGCAGCCTGAAACGGCGGCCAGGTATGGCGTCGATCCGCGCCGCCTGTACATCGGCGGCCATAGCATGGGTGGCATGGCTGCGGCGCTGTACGCCGCCCATCACGCCGACGCCGCAGGACTGGTGCTGATCGATGCATGGAACGCCGGCCTCGATGGGCAGGAGTTGGTCGCCAATCCTGAAATGACGAAAGATTTTGTCGCTGGCCTTGACGATCTGGGCAACAGCCTGGCAGGCACCGATGCCGAGCGTCTTGCCGAAGAAATCAAGCGGCACGCCACCGACTGGAACTTGATTGGCTACGCACCGGCTCTGGCGGAAAAACCCGCGCTGGTGATAGGCGCGGTACGCGGTGGCGGCGAGGCCAATAAAGAGCTGGCCGACGCCATCCGCGCGCAGCGCAAGGGAAAGATCACCAGCCTTGCGATCGATAGCGACCATGCATTCGCCGACCACCGGATTGCCCTGTCGGCGGCGGTGGTCAACTGGCTGCAGCGTCGATAACGGGTAATTCAGCCGGACTACCCGCATTGTGCGCCCTGGTTTGGTTAAATGGTCGATACTGCAATCTTGGTGTTTTGGTTTCTATTTGGCGACGACATGGAGGCACTAATGCATAAAAATACCATCTGCCTGTGGTACGACAGCGAAGCGGAGGCAGCCGCGAACTTCTACGCCAGTGTGTTCCCGGACAGCGCCGTGACCGCCGTCCACCACGCGCCGGCCAACTTCCCCGGCGGGAAAAAGGACCAGGTGCTGACCGTTGAATTCACCGTGCTCGGCATCCCTTGCCTGGGCCTCAACGGCGGCAGCGCCTTCAAGCAAAGCGAAGCCTTTTCATTCCAGATCGCCACCGACGACCAGGCCGAGACCGACCGCTATTGGAACGCCATCATCGGCAACGACGGCACCCCCAGCGCCTGCGGCTGGTGCAAGGATAAATGGGGCCTGTCGTGGCAAATCACCCCGCGCGTGCTGACCGAGGCCATGGCCCAGGGCGGCGCAGTGGCCGAACGCGCCTTCAAGGCGATGATGGAGATGGGGAAGATCGACGTGGCGAAAATCGAGGCCGCCGTACGCGCTGAGGTTTAAGGTGCGCTGTCGAACATACGACTAGCTCGGCCGTTGCTACGATGGCCTCACAAATCCCAACAATGTGAGGTTTATCATGGCAAGCGCAAAACAGGTACTGGTGGTGGACGACAACGTCGAGATGGTGGAATCGCTGTCGGCGCTGCTGCAGTGCCAAGGCTACGAAACCGCCTCGGCCCACAACGGGTATGAAGCCTGCGACTGGGTGCGCGACGGCATGCCGCGCGCGATCATCATGGACCTCGGCATGCCGTGGATGGACGGTTTCGGCGCCGTGCGCGCCATCCGCCGCATGCCCGGCGCGCAAGCGGTGCCGATCATCGCGCTGAGCGGCTCGGCCGACCAGGACTCCGTCAAGAAGGCGGTCGCGGCCGGCTTCACCCAGCACTTCTCCAAGCCGCTCAACTTCGAGCACCTGAATCAGTACCTGAATAACCTGAGCTGAATCAGCGCAGCGTCTCGACCAGCACGCGGCCTTCCGCGCCTGCTGGCGGACGCAGTTGCAGCAGCTTGGCCAGGGTCGGCGCGATGTCGACCACTTCGGCATACTGGCCGTAGGCGCCCGGCTTGATCCAGCGCTTACCCATGATCATCAACGGCACATTGGTGTCGTAGGCATACGGCGAACCGTGCGAGGTGCCGCTGTTGGTGCTGCTGCTGGCGAAGTACCAATATGGTTTGGTCACCACCATCAGATCGCCCGACGACTGGCGATTCCAGGCGCGGCGCATCAGCGTGTTGATGCGCGTGCCTTGCACCGCGCCGCTTTCAAACTGCGTGCGCGTGAAGGTGTCGGCGATGCCGTTCTGCGCCAGCAGGAATCGCGCGGCGGTGTTTTCCAGCGTCTCGCGGCTGACCTTTTGCTGCTCCGCCAGCGCATAGTCCAGATGGATGTTCGGCAGCGATGCCGCCTGCACCAGCTTGGCCACGCCGAACTTCTCCGCCAGATGCGCGTCCAGCGCATCGATCAGCTTTGCGCCATCCAGGCGCTGCGCGTCGTAGTGCTGCGTTTGCGCGAACTCCGGCGTGTTGGCGAAGCCGTGATCGGCGGTCAGCACCACCAGCACATTGTCCATGCCCACGCGCTTGTCCAGATAGGTGAAGAACTCGCCCAGCATGCGGTCCAGCCGCTGCAGGTGGTCGTGCGACAGTTTGCTCTCCGGGCCGAACGCATGGTTGACGTAGTCGTGCGCCGACAGGCTCACGCCCAGCAGGTCCGGCACGCCGGCCGGATTGCGGCCCAGGTTTTCACCTTCAACCGCCGCACGCGCGAAGTCCAGCGTCAGCTGGTCCAGGAACGGACCGACGCGCAGGCTGGCGTAGTAGCCGCTGTCGATCTTGCCGCTTTCGCTGTAGTAGGTGTAGGGCAGGCGGTTGTGCGAGCCAGGCTTGGGCGCGTTCAGTTCTTCCGGCGCATCGGCAGCGTAGGCCGCCGGCGGCAACAGGGTGGCCCAGGTCTTGCCGTAGTAGCGGTCCTGCGGCTTGGTGGCCAGGTATTTGGTGGCCCATTCCGGATGCTGCTTCATGTAGTAGGTGCTGCTGGCGAAGTTGCCGCTTTCGTCCATGTACATATAGGCGGTGCCGGTTTTGCCGGCCAACAGAATCGCGCCGCGATCCTTGCCCGATACGGTGATCACCTTGCTGCGGCTGCCGGTGGCGTAGCGCAGTTCATCGCCCAGCGTGTTGACCTTCAGCTTGGCCGGCGAGGTGCCGTCGCTCGGCTTGGTCTCTTCGCCGATGTAGGTGTAGTTGGTGTCTTCGGTGCAGTACACGGACTTCTTGGTGACCGGGTCGATCCAGTTATTGCCGATCACGCCGTGCACGTACGGATAGGCGCCGGTCAGGATCGCGCTGTGGCCGATGGCGGTAACGGTGACGCCGTGTGCCTGGTGCGCGTTGCTGAAGGACGCGCCCTGGTCGAGCATGCGCCGCAGGCCGCCCTGGTTGCCGTCACCGAACTGGTCGCGGTAACGCTGCACCTGTTCGTTCGGCAGGCCGTCCACCACCAGCACGACGACGAGCTTGGGCATGGTGGAGGCGGTGGTCGCCGCCGGCGCCGCGTAGCAGCTGGACAGGGCGAGGCAGGATGCGGCCAGTACGATGGCGCGCAAGGACATTTTCTTCGTCATAAAGGTCGTCGTCAGGTTGAATGGGATAACACATCATGTTATCCCATTCTTGTGACGAAACGATGACCTTCCCTATGGCTGCGGATTCCAGCCCGCGCCGGCGCCATAGGCGGCGAACACCTTGGCGCGGTCGGCGAAGCCCGCCGCCACGTCGCTGGCGCTCAGCTGGAAACCGCCAACGCGCGCCGCCAGGTTGATCGGATCGCCTGCAAGCGTGGTGCTGCCGTACTCGCGCCAGCCGCTGGCGGCGTTGGCCAGCGCCGGATTCGATGCCGGCTGGCCGTTCACGCCCAGGCCCGCCCAGCCCACCGTGGCGATGTGCGCATCCATTTTGGTATTGATGAAGGCGACGTTGTCCCAGTAAGCCGGATTGCCGGCGCTGCGCGCCAGGTAGGTGGCGCCGACGGGCACGTCGCCGTGCAGCGGGCCGGGACCGGGACCGTGCGTCAGGCGGCTGTTCAGGAACACGTAGCCCTTGTCGCCGGCGTTGGCCGCGCGCGCCTGCAGGATGTAGCCGCCGCTGGTGGCGTTGCTGGTGTCGCCCACCGAGCGGATCTCGCTTTCCTCGAACAGCGCGGCGCGGCTGCTGCCCCAGATGAAGTCCACATTGCCGGCCACCAGCGAGCGCCAGAACCAGGCGTAGCCTTTCAGGTTGAGCGTATCCTGCTCGCTGTAGAAGTTGGCGTTGCGGGCGATCAGGCGGCCGTTGTCGTTGTTGAAGTAGAGCGTCTCCGCCTGCGCCGAGATGGCCGATGAGCGCAGCGTGGTGTTCTTCAAGATCAGCGTATCGAGCACCAGCATGTCCGACGCTTCCGCCAGCAGCAGCGAGCGGCCGCCTGCCGCCGCCGCATCGGCATTGGCCTGGCTGGCGCCGGAACCGGTGTTGAGCGTGTCATGGTTGGTGTACTGGATGATGGCGCCGTCGCGGCTTTCGCCCAGCAGCGTCACATTGTCCTTGCCGCGCAGGTAGAGCAGCTCGGTGTAGACGCCGTTGCGCACGTGGATGGTCGCCGGATCGGCCGCGCCCAGCGTCTGCATGGCGAAATTCAGCGCGCCTTGCACGGTGCTGAAATCCGTGTCGGTGCTATCGCCCACGGTCAGGCTGGCGGCGGAAACCGGCGCACCGGCGCGGGTGGTGAACGACCAGTCGCCCAGCACGCCGATGCCGGTGAACGGCACGCCACCCAGCGTCGCGCCGTTGAACACGCCGCTGGAAATGGCGACGTAGTATTCCGTGCCATAGGCCAGCTTGTTGGCATGCGGCTTGATGGTGACCGTGTTGCCGCTGATGGTGACAGGCGTGGTGTTCACCTTGCGCACATTGGCCTGGCCCGGATAGCCGAGGATATCGGTCTCGCCGGACAAGCGGATCACGTCCACCAGCGCGTTGTCCGCCTTGCGGAAGATGCGGATGCTGCCGCCGGAGCCCAGCGTCGGCGGGCCGTCGAAGGTCAGCTTGAGCGAGGCGTCGACGTGGCTGCCATCGGCATGCGCGGCCGGCAGGGTGGCGCCGCCCAGCGCGTAGGTTTGCGTCGGCTGCACGAATTGCGGCGCGATGGTGGCCGCGATGGTCCGCATCAGGGTGGGATCGGAATCGCTGGTGACGGTGATAGTGGCGTTGCCGGCGCCGACCGCCGTCACGCTCAGCGAGGCGCCGTTGATGGACACCGCCACTACCGCCGGATTGCTGGACGATGCGCTGAAGCTGTCCAGCGTGCCGTCCGGCTTGACGGCGGTGACGCTGACGTTGAGCGGCGCGTCGCCCACTTCCGCCGCGTAGGTCAGGGCGGAAGGATTCAGCGTCAGCTGCGAAGGCTTGAGCGACGGATCGCCGATGCGCACGTCATCGATCTGGAACGACTTGTTGGTGGTGTACAGGCCCACCAATCCGCGCTCGGCGAAGCTGGCGTCGGTGACCGAGCCCAGTGCCTCGCCGTCCAGGTAGACGGTGAGCGTGGTTCCCTTCATTTCAAAGCGCACGGTGTAGAACTGCGCATCCATCTGGATCGGCTTCTTCACCTGCTTGGGCCGCGTCAGCGTACCGGCCAGCATACGGGCGATTTCCACCTGGGTGCTGCTGGTGGCGGCTTGCACATTCAGGCCGGCGCCATACCAGTTGCTGGCGTCCTTGTAGCGCGTGAGCAGGTACAGCAGCTTGTTGCTGGTGGTGCTGTTGGTCATGGGCTTGATACGCGCCTCGACGAAGTAGTCGCCCGACGGCACGCCGGCCATGGCCGATGGCTTGAGCGTGGCCAGTACGCCGCCGGTGCCGGCGGCCGTGTACTGCATCACGATGTTGGCGGCGCCGATCACTTCGGGCTTGACGCCGAAGCTGCCGTTCGCGCCTGGCACCGGCAGCAGGCTCCAGTTGGCCATGCTGCTGTTCTGGAAATCGTCGCAGAAGTACAGGCCCGAAGCGGGGCAGGTCAGCGTGATGGTGGTGTCGGGCGTGACGTTGCCGCTGCCGCTGATGGTCGACACCAGCTTGCCTACGCCTGCCTGCGCCAGCAGGTTGGGCTTGACCAGCGCCACCGGACGCGCGCTGTAGGCATAGGGCACGCTGTAGGCCACGCTGGATGGCGTCGAGCATCCGGCCAGCGCGGCGCCGTTCAGCACCGAGCCGCCGTCCCTGAAGGCGCCGGCCACGGTGCCGCCGATCGGCGTCACCACCTGGTCGCAGCGCGTAACGCCAGCGATCTCGAACACGTTGTTGTGGGACAGGATCTGCGCCGCATGGCCCACGCCCACCGTGTATTCATAGCCATAGGCCGGATGCGCCTTGCTCCCCACGAAGTAGTTGTTGAACAGATGGACCTGCCCATAACGCACGCGCGGCGCGCGGCTGACGATGTCGCGGAAGATGTTGTTGCTGAAGGTGATGTGCAGCTTGCCGCTGTCCGCCGCCGCGCTGTCGCTGGAGCCGATCAGATTATTCTTGCGGTGCTGGCCGAAGACGTTGTACGACACCGTCACGAAGTCCGAGGCGTTGGTGATGTCGAGCGCACCATCGTGGCATTGCTTGACCTGGCCGTTTTCGGTCGGCAGCAGGTCGTCGGTCATGGCGCCGTCGGTGAAGGTGACGTGATCCACCCACACGTGGTCCGAGCCGGAGACGCCGATGCCGTCGAAGGCCGCATTCCAGTTACCGAGCGCGCCGTCGCTCGGATCCCAGATCGGGCCGACGTCGCAAGGGTTCACGATCTTCAGGTTGCGGATGATGATCTGCGAAACGTTGGATACCACGATATGCCCGTTGACGATGCCGGCATTGCTGTCCGCGCCGATCAGCGTGGTATTGGCGGGCAGGCGTATCAGGCCGCGTATGGCCTGGTCGCCGGTGTTCGCATAGGGCACGCCTTCGGTCATGTCGATGGTACCGGCTAGCTTGATGATCTTGGGATTGACGCCGCCGCGCTGCAACGCCGCCAGCAGTTGCGGGCGCGTGGCCACGGTGTAGATTTGCGATGTGGGCGCGGACGAGCCGCCCACGGTGCCGGCGCCGAAGCCGTCCGCCGGCGCGGTCTGTAGCGCCGGGTCGATGGCCGCCGCGTGCAGGGCCGTGGTCAAACCGAGCAGGCAAAGCGCTGCCCTGAAACGTGTGAGTTTCATCTGATGCTCCTTGAAATGTGAGAGGGCGTTTAGCTGCGGCGGCGCGCGCGTAGTGCCATGCCGAGCAGGCCGGCCGTCAGCATCAGCAGCGTCGACGGTTCCGGTACCGCCTGTAGCGTGATGGCCGTTTGCAGCGGGCTGTATTCGCCGTTCCATTCCACCGCGCTCAGGTCGATGCTGATGGTGTGGCCGTCGATCACGGTCAGCACCGGCGTGCCGCCATTGAGGCCGGCGTCGGACAGGCTGAAGCCCTTGATGGCCTTGCCCAGCGAAGCGCCGAAGTCGAAGGTGGCGATGTAGGCGCCGGCCGCGACCGGGCCTGATATGGGCAGGTTGTTGTAGATGGTGAGCTGGCCGTCGGCGGCGAAATCGAAGCCGAACAGCGCGTCGGCGGTGAAGAACTCCACGCTGGTGTTGAACGGATCGAGGCCGCTGACGGAACTGCCGGCGTAGTCGTCGCCGATGCTGAGCACCGCACCGGCGCTGTAGCTGGCGCTGATGACGGCGTGTTGTAGCGGATCGGATGCGTGGGCAGTTTGTGTAACGGTGGCGGCGCACAGCAGGCATGCGGCCGCTGCGGCTTTGCGTAAGGTGAGGTGCATTTTGTCTCCAGATAGTTTGAGTGCGGCGGCGCCGGATCGATGCCGGTCGCCGTTCGACACACCTCGCGTGTGCCGTGCCACCGAGAGGAGGGCCTTGCTGAATGAAGGCCGAGCTCGCGGGTGGTCAAAAACTGGTTGACCAATTCTACGGTGGTCTGACCAATTTGGCAACGCATTTACAGCGCATTTATTGTGTGAAAGTCATTGAAATGCACGTAAAGCTATCAGGGCAGAATGGCAATTAATTTTTCCAATCGAGAAGATGTTGCAAAGAAAGTTTATTTGAGGAAAAGAGTGCTTTTTTGCAGGAGATGCGGTCACGAAATGGTAACTCTTGCCAAAACGCTGATAGAATTGTGTAGGTGAGGAATCTTCTTGCAGGAGTCAATTATGATTACATTGAACAATATTGGTGGTGCCACCCTTTCCGCAGCCTTGGTTGCGGACAAGGCGCTTGCGCCTGTCAAATCGTCGGAGCACGAACACAGCACGAACACGGACCTGAGCTCGTCTCTGGCCGCGTACCTGTCGCTGCCCGGCTTCAACGCAAGCAGCCCCCTGCAGGCTGATACCAGCAACTCGACCAACACCGGCGATGGCGCCGACCAGGCCCATGCGCTGGTCAAGGCCGTGTCGGAAGACGAGACCCTGAAAACCGCGCTCCAGCAATTCGACGAAGGTCTGAAGAAGCTGACCGAGCGTCCGGAGACCCAGATCTTCCAGGCCCGTTTCGGCAACGAAGGCGGGGCGAGCGTGGAAACGCCGGCCCAATCGCTGCTGTCGCCTGAGCCGCTGCCGGGCGTAGGCGAAGATGGCGTGCTGGGCGTGCCACCGCCGGAAACCAAGCTGGGCGCCGACACCAACCATGACGGCAAGATCAGCGAAGACGAACGTATCCGTTATGAAGCGCCGCTGACCTACCGCAACCTGACGCATAGCGAAGTGGTCGCCGCCGATGCGCAGACCAACGGTCCCAACGCTTTCTCGCTGACCGAAGTCAACCGCGCTTATGGCGCCGTGGCGACGCCGGAACCAGCATAAGCGAGCAATACATATCCCGATACCGAAGCGGGCTTTGCCAGAAATGGCAAAGCCCGCTTTTTTTCGTGTTCGCACGGCAATAAGCCACACTGGAGCGTTAAAAAATGCGAGTATGTTATTTAATCTATATTATTTGACCTTTGTTGGTGCGGGAGACTGTAGTGAAAAAGAAGATTTTCACAGCGGCACTGATCGCCGCTGGCTTGAGCGGCTGCGCGCTCGGCCCGGATTTCAAGATCCCTGCGGCGCCCGCCGGCCCCAGCGATCGTTACACCCCCACGCCGCTGCCGCAGCAAACGGCCTCCGCGCCAGGCACCGGCGGCGCCGCACAGCAGTTCGCGTTCGGGCAGGAGATTCCGGCGCAATGGTGGACGCTGTTTCGTTCGCCGGCGCTCGACCAGTTGATCCGCAGCGCGCTGGCGCAGAATCCCAACATGGCGGCCGCCGAAGCGGTGCTGCGCCAAGTCCAGGAAAACTACAATGCGCAGGCCGGCAGCCTGGTTTATCCGTCGGTGAACGGCCAGCTCGGCGCCGCGCGGCAGAAGACCAGCGTTGCCTCGTCCGGCGGCGCGGCCGGCGTCTTCACGCTGTATAACGCCTCCGTCAATGTGGCCTACACACCGGACGTTTTCGGCGCCACCCGCCGCACGCTGGAAGGCGCTCAGGCGGCGGTCGACTACCAGCGCTTCCAGGTGGAGGCGACCTACCTGGCGCTGAGCGCCAACGTGGTCACCACGGCCATCCAGGAAGCCTCGCTGCGCGCGCAGTTGCAGGCCACGCGCGAGGTGCTCGATGCGCTGACGCGCCAGCTCAACGTCATCGAAAAGCAGTTCGAATACGGCGCCATCCCGCGCACCACGGTGCTCAGCCAGCGCAACCAGGTGGCGCAGATCGCCGCCACCGTGGCGCCGCTGGAGAAAGCGCTGGCGGCGGCGCGCCATCAGCTGTCCGTGCTGGCCGGCAGGTTGCCGGGCGAGGGCGGCATGCCGGAGTTCGCGCTGGAGTCGCTCACCTTGCCGGAGCAGTTGCCGGTGTCGCTGCCGTCGGCGCTGGTGCGCCAGCGGCCCGATATCCGCGCCAGCGAGGAACAGCTGCATCAGGCCAGCGCCGCCATCGGCGTGGCGACGGCCGCGCAGTACCCGCAGATTACGCTGAGCGGCAGTTTCGGCTCGGCCAGCCAGACCTTCGGCAAGCTGTTCGAGTCGAACACCAATGCCTGGAGCCTGGCGGCCGGCCTGACGCAGCCCATCTTCAACGGCGGCGCGCTGAGCGCAAGGCGGCGCGCCGCCGAAGCGGCCTACGATGCGGCGGCCGCGCAGTACCGAGCCACCGTGCTGACCGCGTTCCAGAACGTCGCCGACGCCTTGCGCGCACTGGACGCAGACGCCGCCGCGCTGCGCGCGCAGGCCGAAGCGGAAACGCTGGCCAGGGAAACGCTGACGCTGGCCGAACAGCAGTACAAGCTGGGCGGCATCAGCTACCTGGTGTTGCTCGATGCGCAGCGCAGTTATCAGCAGACCCATATCAGCCTGGTGCAGGCGCAGGCGGCGCGTTATGCCGATACGGCGGCGCTGTTCCAGGCGCTGGGCGGCGGCTGGTGGAATCGTCAAAATCAATAATCGAAAAAAGCAGGAGATAGCGTTATGACCAAGCGTATGCTCATCATGGCAGGGTGCGTGCTGTTACTGATCGCGGTGCTGGCGTTCGGGAAGTACATGCAGATCCAGAAAATGATCGCCAGCGCGCCCAAGCCGGGGGCCCAGGTGGTCACCGCCGTCAAGGCGCAGACGGCCGAGTGGCAGCCGCAGCTCACCTCCGTGGGCACGCTGGCGCCGGTGCGCGGGGTCGACGTCACCACCGAGATCGCCGGCCTGGTGCGCGAGGTGCGCTTCAAGTCCGGCGACGAGGTGAGGGCCGGCCAGGTGCTGTTCGAGCTGAATGCCGATTCCGACGTGGCGCAGCTGCGCGCGCTGCAGGCGGCGGCCGACCTGTCGGGCACCACCCTCAAGCGCGACAAGCTGCAGCTGTCGGCGCAGGCCATCAGCCAGGCGCAGGTCGACAGCGACGAGGCGGACCTGAAGAGCAAGCAGGCGCTGGTCGCGCAGCAAAAGGCGCTGGTCGACAAGAAGACCATCCGCGCGCCGTTCGCCGGCAAGCTGGGGATCACCGCCATCAATCCTGGCCAGTACCTGAACCCCGGCGACAAGCTGGTGACGCTGCAGACCATCGATACCGTGTACGTCGATTTCTACGTGCCGCAGAAGCAGCTGGCCAGCCTGTCCATCGGCCAGAAGCTGAATCTGGGCAGCGATGCTTATCCCGGCGTGGGTTTCCCGGCCAAGGTCACGTCCATCAGCCCGAAAGTCGATGCCGCCACCCGCAATGTGCAGGTGCAGGCCACGGTGCCGAACGCCAAGCGCCAGCTGCTGCCCGGCATGTTCGCCAACGTCAGCCTGGAGCAGGGCGCGTTGAAGAAGTACCTGACCTTGCCGCAGACCGCCATCACCTACAACCCGTATGGCTCCACGGTGTTCGTGCTGGCGCCGCCGGCGGCCAACGCCAAGGACCCGCTCAAGGACGACAAAGGCCAGCCCTACCTGGTGGCGCAGCAGGTCTTCGTCACCACCGGGCCCACGCGCGGCGACCAGGTGGCCATCCTCACCGGCTTGAAGGAAGGCCAGACCGTGGTTACCAGCGGCCAGCTGAAGCTGAAGAACGGCACGCCGGCCACCATCGACAACAAGGTGCAACCGGCCAACAGCCCGAATCCGACGCCGCAGGAACACTGAGGATCAAGCGCCATGAACTTTACCGACATCTTCATCAAACGGCCGGTGCTGGCCAGCGTGATCAGTTTACTGATCGTGGTACTGGGCCTGCGCTCCCTGTTCAGCCTTCCGATCAACCAGTATCCGAAGACGCAGAACGCGGTGGTCACCATCTCCACCACCTACTATGGCGCCGATGCGGCCACGGTGGCGGGCTTCATCACGCAGCCGCTGGAGTCGGCCATCGCGCAGGCGCAGGGCATCGATTACCTGTCGTCGTCGTCCAACAGCGGCGTGTCGACCATCACCGCCACGCTGCGCCTGAACTACGATTCCAACCGCGCGCTGACCGAGATCACCACCCAGGTCAACTCGGTGCGCAACCAGCTGCCGCAACAGGCGCAGCAACCGGTGCTGACGGTGCAGACCGGCCAGACCACGGACGCCATGTACATGGGCTTCTACAGCGATACGCTGCCGACCAATAACGTCACCGACTTCCTGGCGCGCGTGGTCAAGCCCAAGCTCGATTCCATCCAGGGCGTGCAGACCGCCGAGCTGCTGGGCGCGCGCCAGTTCGCGCTGCGCGCCTGGCTGGACGCCGGCAAGATGGCGGCCCACGGCGTCACCGCCACCGAGGTCAGCGCCGCGCTGGCGGCCAACAACTACCTGGCCGGCCTGGGTTCGACCAAGGGCCAGATGGTGACCGTGCCGCTGACCGCCGGCACCGACCTGCACACGGTCGAGGAGTTCAAGCAGCTGGCCGTCAAGCAGGCCGGCGGCGCCATCGTGCGGCTGGAGGATGTCGCCACCGTCACGCTGGGATCGGAAAACTACGACTTCAACGTCGCCTTCAGCGGCGTGCGCTCGGTGTTCATCGGTATCAAGGTGGCGCCCGAGGCGAATATCCTGGACGTGGCCAAGCGCGTGCGCGAGGCCTTCCCGGCCATCCGCGACCAACTGCCTTCGGGCCTGACCGGCGAAATCGTCTACGACTCCACGGAGTTCATCAACACCTCGATCGATGAAGTGGTGAAGACGCTGGTGGAAGCGCTGATCATCGTCACGGTGGTGATCTACCTGTTCCTGGGCAGCTTCCGCGCGGTGATCGTGCCGGTGGTGGCCATGCCGCTGTCGCTGATCGGCACCTTCTTCGTGATGCTGATGTTCGGCTATTCGATCAACCTGCTGACGCTATTGGCGATCGTGCTGGCCATCGGCCTGGTGGTGGACGACGCCATCATCGTGGTGGAAAACGTCGACCGCCACATGAAGGCTGGCATGACGCCGTTCGACGCCTCGATCGTCGCCGCGCGCGAGTTGGGCAGCCCGATCCTGGCGATGACGGTGGTGCTGATCGCGGTGTACGTGCCGATCGGCTTCCAGGGCGGGCTGACCGGCGCTCTGTTCACCGAGTTCGCGTTCACGCTGGCCGGGGCGGTGGCGGTGTCCGGCATCGTGGCGCTGACGCTGTCGCCGATGATGTGCGCGCAGTTCTTCGACCATTCGCAGGACGAGGGCAAGTTCGTCAAGGCCATCGACAAGGTGTTCGACAAGGTGCACAACGGCTATCTGCGCCTGTTGCATAGCTTGCTCAACACCTGGGCCGTGCTGATCGCCTTCGGCGTGGTGGTGTTCCTGCTGCTGATCCTGATGTTCAAGATGTCGCAGTCCGAGCTGGCGCCGGAGGAAGACCAGGGCATCGTGCTGTCGCAGGTAGTGGGTGCGCCCACCGCTACTTCCGATCAGATGCAGGCCTACGCCAAGCAGATTTTCGAGGTCGCTAAATCGCTGCCGGAATATGAGCAGATGTTCCAGATCACCGGCGTGCCGACCACCAATTCCGGCATCGGCGGTGTGCTGTTCAAATCGTGGGACAAGCGCACCCGCTCGGCGCACGAGATCCAGCAGGAGCTGCAGGCCAAGTGGAACGGCATCGCCGGCGGCCGCGTGGCGG
Source organism: Duganella paludis (assembly GCF_054461335.1). Lineage (NCBI taxonomy): Bacteria > Pseudomonadati > Pseudomonadota > Betaproteobacteria > Burkholderiales > Oxalobacteraceae > Duganella > Duganella paludis. The sequence continues at coordinate 458,344 of NZ_CM136922.1, read as the reverse complement.
CGTTCCAGTTCCCGGCGCTGCCGGGCAGCTCCGGCCTGCCGGTGCAGTTCGTGATCACCACCACCGAGCCGTTCGAGAACCTGAACACGGTGGCGCACGCAGTGCTGGAGAAGGCGCAGAAGGACAACAAGTTCTACTTCGCCGACGTCGACCTGAAGATCGATACGCCGCAGGCGCGCGTCGACGTCGACCGCGACAAGCTGGCCACGCTGGGACTGACGCAGCAGGACTTCGGCAACGCCATGGGCGCGGCGCTGGGAGGCGGCTACGTCAACTACTTCTCGATCGCGGGCCGCTCGTACAAGGTGATCCCGCAGGTGCAGCAGGTGGACCGCCTGAACCCGGATGACGTGCTGGACTTCTACATCAAGACGCCAAGCGGCGACATGATCCCGGCCAGCACCGTTGCCACCATCAAGTACAGCGTGCAGCCGGAGTCGATCACCCGCTTCCAGCAGTTGAACTCCGCCACCATCTCCGGCGTGACCGGTTCTTCACAGGGCGAGATCCAGCAGTACCTGCGCGACGCCTTGAAGGAAGTGGCGCCGTCGGGCTATTCGGCCGACTTCTCGGGCGAGTCGCGGCAGTATGCGGCGGAGTCGGGCGGCTTCCTGGTGACCATGCTGTTCGCCGTCATCATCGTGTTCCTGGCGCTGGCGGCGCAGTTCGAAAGCTTCCGCGATCCTATCGTGATCCTGTTCTCGGTGCCGATGGCGCTGTTCGGCGCGATGACGTTTATCTTCCTCGGCTTCGCCTCGATCAACATCTACACCCAGGTGGGGCTGGTGACGCTGATGGGCCTCATCTCCAAGCACGGCATCCTGATCGTGGAGGTGGCCAACCATCTGCGCGAGGCCGGCAAGTCCAAGCGCGAGGCGATCGAGGAAGCTGCGGCCACCCGTCTGCGCCCGATCCTGATGACGACGGCGGCCATGGTGTTCGGCGTGGTGCCGCTGGTGATCGCCTCCGGCGCCGGCGCGGCCGGCCGCCACGCCATGGGGCTGGTGATTTTCACCGGGCTGTCGATCGGCACCTTGTTCACGCTGTTCGTGGTGCCCGCCATGTATATGTTCCTGGCTGGTGAGCACAAGGCGGAGGCCAAGCCGGCCGATGCCGCCGGCCTGCCGGGAACCGCCAGCGCGCCGGGCATCCACTGAGCGCCGCCATGAAGAGTACCGACAAACCAGGCGCCGGTCGCTGGCGCTGGCTGTCGGGAGGCCGCCAGCGCCGTCAGGAGGAAGTGATCCTGATGCTGCTGTGCGCCTTGAGCATCCCCAGCATCCTGCCGTTCGGTATCTACCGCATGGTGGAGGGCAGCTGGGCGTCGGCGGTGGTGGACATGGCGTTGGTGCTGGCCATGTCGGCGGTGATCATCGACGTCTGGCGTACCGGCCGTTACAAGGCGGCCAGCCTGGGCGTGACCATCTTCTACACCGGCGGCATGCTGGCCACGGTCTACCTGCGCGGCGTGTCGCTGGTGTATTGGGTCTATCCAACCATGATCGCGGCCTATTTCGTCTTGCGGCCGTCGTTGGCGCTGGCCATCAACAGCGTCGGCGTGCTGGCGCTGGTGGCCATCCTGGTGAGACAGCTGGAGGTGGTCAATCTGTTGACCATCGTCGTCACCATCGGGTTGGTAAACCTGTTCGCCTACATCTTCGCCTACCGTACCGGCTTGCAGACCAGGAAGCTGCACACGGCGGTGGAGTTGGACTTCCTGACCAGCGTCGGCAACCGCCGCGCGCTGGACCGCAAGCTGGCCGAGTATGCGCAGGAGCGCAGGCCGCATGCGGAATCGTGCCTGCTGCTGCTGGACCTGGACCACTTCAAGCAGGTCAACGACCAATACGGCCACCCGGCCGGCGACAAGGTGCTGATACGCTTGGCGGAACTGATGCGGCGCCACACCCGTTCCTCCGATCGCATCTTCCGCTACGGCGGCGAAGAATTCGCCATCATGGCCAGCGGCGCGGGCCTGAACGCGGCGGCGGTGCTGGCCGAAGGCCTGCGCGCGGCGGTGGCGTCGGCGACGCTGCTGGAGGGGCATCCGATCACGATTTCAATCGGCGTGGCCTATATGGACAAGGCGGACACGCCGGCCGGTTGGCTGGCGCAAGCCGACAAACTGCTGTACGCTGCCAAGCAGGGTGGCCGCAACGCGGTGCGCGTGGAAAGGGAGTGACAAGGTGGTGCGCGCGACGATCTTCACTATGCTGATAGCCGTGTCATGGCCTGCGTTGGCCGCCGACGCACCGCAGGCCGTGCCGGCCGACGTGCTGTCGGCGCCGGCCGCACCGGTGCTGAGCGATGAAATGATCAGGAAGGCGGTGCGCGAGACGATCGCGGAAGATCCGCGTCCCGCACCCGCCTCCGGGCCGCAGGCCGGCGTCCTGCGCGCCAACACGGCGCATGCCCGCATGAGCGCCGCCTTCGACGAGGCCAAGGTGCCGGACTGCCTGCACGAGGATGCGCTCAAGCTGCAGCCGGCCAAAATAGGCCCGGTGAATGTGGTCGGACCGTTGTCGCTGCCGTGGATCGTCGCCGCCGTGGTGCGCGGCAAGTGCCGTTAAGCGATACCGAGCGCGATCAGCACGGGCAGACGCTTTTCGTTGAAGATGTCCGCCTGCTCTTTCAGATGCCGCAGCATCGCCGCATCGTCCTCCAGCGGCACCCCGTCCTTCAGCACGCGCTGCTGTTGCGCCTTGAGCAGCCGGTCTGTGAACAAGGCCCACTCATGCGGCATGTGCATGTCGCCGGCGCGCGCCAGCAGGAACAGCTGGTGGAAGCGCGAGACGGCCACGCCGCCGCCCAGCACCGGGCTGGCGAGGAAATTGACGTCGGCGCTGCCGCGCGCCTGGGCGATCAGGGTGCGGTTCAAACTGTCGGTGCGCGGACGGCAGCGCGCGATCGTCGCGTCATCCTGGGCCAATCCCAGCACGCCTTTCTCCAGCAGCACCAGCGTCGCCTGCTGCAAATGCCCGAGGGTTATGCCAACGCCGCGCAACGCCTTTTCGAGCTGGCCCAGGGTACGCGGCTGGTGGTCCGCCAGCAGGTCCAGCAGCGGCGTGTATATAGGCTCGGCCAAGGTGGTTTTGCCGAGGGCGCAGTCCAGCGTGAGCGTGATGTCTTCTCTTCGCGCGGTCAGGATGACGCGCTGCTCGCGCAGTTCCTCGGTGTAGGCCAGCAGGTTGAGCTGGCGCGGCCCCTTGACCCAGTAATCGCGGCGGAACTGCTGGTTGACCATGAAGTCCCGCACGCTCTGGCGGAACGTCGGGTCGGGCAATTCCGTGAGCAGCGCCAGCTGCTCCGGCGTCATCTGCGTTTCGGGCACGTGCTCGATGGCGGTGGCGGAACAGGCGAAATCGAGTTTCGCGCTTTCCAGCCAGCGCGCCATGTCGGCAAACGACATCGGCACCCAGTCGCGGTTGAAGTACTCGTGCGCGACGTAGTGATGGTCCTGCCCCGCGATCGTGGTCAGGCGCTCGCCCAGGCGCGGGTGCGCTCGGGCGTAGGCCGGGTTGGTGGCCCACAGCTTGCGCGCGAAGGCGACCGCGCTTTCCACCTTGGCCGCCGGGCCGGCGCCAGGTGCGGTCATGATCTCGGCATGCCGCGTGAGCAGGTGGCGCACCGGCACCATGGCGGTCCAGCCGGGAAGGGTGTTGTAGCTGATGTAGAGCACCCCGCTGACCTTGAGCTTGCGGCGGACGAAATCGACGATGACGGCGCGGTTCTCGTCCGAGATCCAGCTCCAGATGCCGTGCAGGGCGATATAGTCGAAATCCGGCAGGTCCGGACGCGCGCAGAATTCGGCGAAGGACTGGTCATGCAGCGTCGCGCCGTCGGCATAGCTGGCGGCCAATTGCTGGGCGGAGCCGGCCTGGGAGGGATTGAAGTCGGTGCCGTGCCAGTCGACCGTGCCGCCCGCCGCATGCATGTTGACGCTGACGCCCTGGCCGAAACCCAGCTCGCACGCGGTGCCCATGGCCGGCAGCGCCAGCCTGGCGCTCAGCAGCATGAATTTCGCCCGCAGGGGATTCAGTTCGCTGTAGTAGCCGTAGATGTAACCGATATCCGCAACGTAACCGCTGGTCCAGTCAGCCATATGCACCTCCATTCAATGGGATTGTCAATTATTCTACAATCTGCCATCGTGGGGCGCACGCATTCCTTCAACTGCTTGTAGTTAAAACGGGCGCACGCCGATCAGCGGGGCGTGCAGCCACAGTGCGAATACCACGGCGCTGGCGATGCCGGCGACGATGGTGAGCGCGGTGGCGCCGCCGCTGCCGGCCGGGTAGACCGTGCCGGCGGCGCGGTCGCGTTGGCGCGATGCGCGGAACAGCAGCATCGCCCACACCAGGAAGGCGCCGAACAGCAGGATGTCGTGCAGCGTGCCGTTGCACAGCAGGTGCGCCAGCGCCCAGGTTTTCACGCCCAGCGTCATGGGATGATGGAGCCTGGCCTTGATGCCGTTGCGCGGGATGTAGGCGGCGGCCAGAAACACGAACGCGATCACCGCCAGCAGCGCGGACAGGTGGCGGGTGAAGGGCGGCGGCGTCCACACCACCACCGGCGCCTGGCGCGCCAGGCTGTAGCCCCAGACGATGAGCACAAAGCCCAGCACCGAGATCACCGAGTACAGGCCTTTCCAGGCGTTTTCGCCGAGGCGTGCGCGGGTGGCGTTGCGCCAGTCTTCGGCGACGATGCGCACGGAGTGCAGTCCGAGGAAGATGATCAGGCCCAGTATCAGTATCGTCATTGCGCGTCCCTATGGTGGTATGTGGCGTGACGATACACCGGGACGCCGGCTAACGCAATCGCCCGGCCAGGTGCAGCGCGTCTCCGCTGCCGGCCAGGCGCACGGCGCGCCAGCCGTCGGCGTCGGCCGAGGTTTGCGGCGCCACCTGGACCGATAGCGCGCTGCACGGCAGCGCCACCGGCTTGACGAAGCGGACGTCGATTTCGTCGAAGCGCACGCCTTGGCGCGACAGTACTTCGTAGCTGCGTACCAGGCTGCCGAAGCCGTGCAGCACCATGCCGCGAAACACCGAGCGCCGCGCCAGCGGGCCGCACCAGTGGATGGGATTGAAGTCGCCGGTCAGCAGCGCGAAGCGCAGGCCGTCCTGGGCGTCGGCGTGCCACAGGCCGGCGGTGATCCAATCCAGCTCGGGGCCGCGCTGCGGCACCGGCTTGGCCGCGCGCGGTCCGGGCAGCAGGAAACTCATGTGCAGCCGCGCTTCCACCAGCGACGGCTGCTGCGCCGTGCCGGTGACCACCGCCACCACCACCTTGATGCGGCCGGGCGTTTGCGTGATTTCCTGGACGGCGGCGCTGACGTGCAGCGGAGTGTTGCGCGGCAGCGGGCCGTGCGCACGCAGGGTCACGCCCTGGTTGATGACGGAGGTGAGGCGGTAGGGCATTTGCAGCAGCAGTTCGCCCACCAGCGGCAAGCTCCATTGCGACACCATGTGCGGCGGCAGCAGGCCGTCGTAGCAGCCGGCGGCGCCGGCCCAGGCGATGTAGTGTTCCACCAGGTCCTGCGGCGGCGCGGCGATGATGCGTTCAAGGCGCTTGGCCTGTGCCTCGGCGCCTGCGGCCGGCGCCGGAGCGGGACGCAGAACGTTCAGCAGGGTGTGCCCAAGCACGCGCGCACCGGTCAGCAGCATCGGGCCTTGATGGCGCAGCAGGCCGTATGGCACGGCGCCGCTCATGGCTGCAACGCTTTCACCACCGCCGCCACCAGCGCCTGCGGCTGGTACAGCAGGCGGTGCGGCGTCAGGCCCAGGCGCACCACCACCAGCTGCTGCGACGGGATGATGGCGATGCTTTGGCCGTCGTGGCCTTCCATCCAGTAGGTGTCGGCCGGTAGCTGGAAGCGCGTGTCCGGATTCTGGCCCTCGGGCGTGTCGCCGGATGGCCCCCAGCGCCACAGTTGCCCTTGTCCGTATTGGCCGCCGGAGGCCGGCGCCGGTCGCTGCATGCCTTCGACGAAGCCTTCGGGCAGCATGCGCTTGCCCTGCCATACGCCGTCCTGCAGCAGGAACTGGCCGAAGCGTGCCCAGTCCAGCGTGGTCGCGTACATATAGCTGGAGCCGACCAGGTTGCCGCGCGCGTCTGCCTCGATCACGGCGCTGTTCATGCCCAGCGGCGCGAACAGGCGGTTGTGCGGCAGCGCCAGGGTGACCGCCGAGGTGGCGCCCGGCGTGGCGCCGTTGCTGGCGCTGGCGTCGGCGGCGCCGCTCTCGCCGGCGGCGGCGCGCTGCCAGAGGCGCGACAGCAGCACCGTGGTGCCGCTCGAATAATTCCATTTGCTGCCCGCCGCATGCTCCAGCGGTTGCGCCGCCGTGAACGCCGCCATGTCCGGCTCCAGGTACAGCATGCGCGTGACGTCGGAAACGTCGCCATAGCCTTCGTTATAGCGCAAGCCGCTGCTCATCGACATCAGCTGCGCCAGGGTGATGCCGGCACGCTGGTCCTGCGCGCCGGTCCAGAAGCCGCTCTGCTGCAAGGACAGCTTGCCGTCCGCGATCTGCATGCCGACCAGCGCCGCAGTGACGGTCTTGGTCATCGACCATCCCAGCAGCGGCGTGGTGGCGTTGAAGCCGGTGGCATAGCGCTGCGCCACCAGGCGGCCGCGATGGATCACCGCCATGCCGCGCATGCCGGGACCGGCCAGTGCATCCTGCTCCAGCAAGGCCTGCACCGCAGCGTTGGACTCCGCCTGCGATCCGGTAGGCCATGGCACATTGGGCGAAGGCGCCCAGATCTTGATCGGGTTGAATTGGTATTGCGCGGCCCGCGCCACGTCGCCGTCCGGCACGGCGGCGCAGCCGGTGCCGGGACGGTACACGGCCATGCCGTCGCCCATGAAGCCGAGGAACTGCGCGCGCACCGTCTTGCGCTCCTGGTCCACGTGCACCTTGAGGTGCTTGAGCACCGGATGTCCGGGCGCCTGCACATCATCGGCCAACACGGCCTGCGCGTCGCGCCCGGCGATAAACACATTCGAACAAACGATCTTGGCGCCGTAATTGGCGCCGACCTTCAACAACTCCGGCGGACGGACCGCCAGAGTCGCCGCACCGCCTGCCGCAACCACCAATACTGCCGCAGCAGCCAGTACGAGTTTTGAAGTCATTTACATGCTAGCCCTGAATTCCACGCCGATTGCGCGCGGCGGCGTGATGTAGGCATACGGCGCGCCATATTGTTCGGTTTGACCGCCCAGCGAGTGGATGTAGCGCTGGTCGAACACATTATTGACGATCAGCGCCACGCCGTAGCGCGAGCTTGGACTGTCCCAGCCGACGCGCAGATCGAACTTGCTCTGGGCGGTGCCGGTCTTCAGCTTGCCGGTGTTCAGGCAGCTGAGGTCCGCAGTGTCGCTGTTGCAGCGGCTGGCGGTGGCGTGCGTGCCCTGGAAGTTGACGCTGGCGCGGCCCTCGGCCATTTCCCAATTCAGGTTGACGCCGGCCATGGCGGTCAGGCGCGGCGTGCCGACCGGCTGGCCGCCCAGGTCTAGCGTTACGTGGCCGGCGGCGTCCAGGCGCTGGTAGCGCGTATAGGTCTGGTTGATGTATTCGAAGCCGCCGAACAGCGTCACGCGCGGCGTCACGCGGATGCGGCCATCGACATCCAGGCCGTGCGCCTTCTGGTCGCTGGAGATCACGTTGTAGGTCGGAATGGTGCCGACGCTGTACAGCTGGATATCCTGCAGGTTCTTGAACTTGTAGGCGAACAGCGATGCGTTGACGGTGGCGCGCAGCTCGGGCAGCACCATCTTCATGCCGGCTTCGAAGTTGGTCATTTTCTCCGGTTCGAAGCTCGGGTCCTGGCCGGCGCGGGTAGTCGACGCCGGATTCGGCGGCGTGAAGATGTTGAAGCCGCCGGCCTGGTAGCCGCGCGACAGGGACGTGAACAGCATGGTGTCCTTGTTCAGCTTATGGTCCAGCACCAGGCGCGGGCTGAAGTCGGTCCAGTCCTTTTCACGCGATACCGGGGACGCGGCCAGGCGCGCGGCGGTGTCGAAGATCACGTTCGACGGGAACGACGCCGCGTTCAGGCCGGCCAATGGGCCGAAGCGGTTGAGGAAGTCGTCCAGTTGCGGCGACACGCGGCCCGGCACGTACCAGGTCATGCTCTTCTTGTCCTTGGTGTAGCGCAGGCCGACGGTGGCGTTGGTCTGCGGCGTCAGGTGCCAGATGGTGTCGCCGTAGACCGAGGCGGAGCGGGTGCGCACGTCGCTGTAGTGCGTTTCATCCCACGAGAACACGCTGTCCGGGCGGATGCCCGGCAGTCCGGCCGCCGCCAGGCCGCCGAACAGCATGGCGAAGTTGGGATCGCCGCCGCCGAACTGGCTCAGGGTATCGAGCGTGCCGGTGGTGACGTAGGCGCCGGCGTCCTGGTGCTCGTTGTTGTGATAGAAGCTGACACCGGCGATCCAGTCCAGCTGGTCGGTTTTGCCCGACAGCTTGAACTCCTGCTGGAAGCTGCGCGCGGCCTTGGCATCCTGCGTGGTCAGGTGCAGGTCGGCGCGCGCGCCGCCGTCGTTGTCGGTCAGGTTGTGGGTCTTGAAGCGGCGGTAGGCGGTGATGGAATTGAAGGCCATGCCAGCCACCGGCGCTTCGAAGCGCAAGGTGGCGCCGTCGAACTCGCGGCCTTCGCTGCCCGGCTGGTCGTTGGCCAGCGGCGCGTCGAAGGGATTGACGAAGTTGGCGGTGTAGGCGGCATCGTACACGCCGCGATACCCGCCCAGCGGCAGCGCCGGATTCTTGATCACGCCGAAGGCGGGGCGGCCGTACTGCTCCATGTTCTCGTGCTCCCACGCGAACACCAGCTTGGCGGCGTCGAAGTCCTTGCGCAGCGAAACGCGGGTGGCCCAGTCCTTGTCGCCGCCGGAATTCTTGCCGGTGGCGGTGTTGTCGACCCAGCCCTCGCTGCCCGAGCGCACCACCACGATACGGGTGGCGAAGGTATCGGTGATGGGGAGGTTCAGCATCACGTCCGCGTTGGCGCGGCCGAAGCGGCCCAGCTTCACGTGGGCGGCGGCGTCGACTTCCTTGCCCGGCTCATTGGCGGTGATGGAGATGGCGCCGGCGGCGCTGTTGCGGCCGAACAGCGTGCCCTGCGGACCCTTGACCACTTCGATGCGCTGCACGTCGATGAAGTTCATCAGGGCGCCGCCGGTCTTGCCGGTGTAGACGCCGTCGACGTAAATGCCGACCGGCGAATCGGTGGCGATGCCGAAGTCGCCCGCCTGCACGCCACGGATGCCGAACGAAGGCTGGGTGGGCTCGACCGCGTCCACCGTCAGGCCGGGGATGTAGCCGTTCAGGTCCGCCAGATCCTTGGCGCCGACGGCTGCGATGTCCTTGCCGGTCAGGACTTGCATCGTCATCGGGACGTCCTGCACCAGCTGCTTGCGCGACTGGGCGGTGACCACCACGGACTGGACTTCGTCGGCGGCCCATGCCGGCGGAACGAAGAAAGCTGCCGCCAGGCTGGCGGCGATAACGGTGCGATGCGTTTTCATGCGGTCTCCCATTGATGTGTTTTTATATTTTTTTCCAACCATACAGCGGCGCCCAGAGCGAGCACCAGCACCGCCGCCCGCAACGGCAACGGTGCTTCGTATCCAAACCAATCCGGCAGCAGGGCGAAGGCCAGGCCCATGATGGCGCCGCGCGCCTGTTCGATGCGGGCGCCGAGGCGGCGGCCTTCCAGCAGCGCGCCCAGGCCCAGCGTGCCGGCCACGATCAGCGCCGCATACAGCGCCAGCGGCGCGGCCGCCAGCGACGGCGCCACCGCGATCAGGTGCATGATGCAGGGCGCCAGCAGGGCGAATTGCAGCACGCAGTAGGCCACCGCCGGCGGCGGCGTGTTGGGCCGGTAGGGCTGGAATTGCGCGCCGTCGAAATGGGCCAGCGGCTCGCCGGTCCATGCGCCCGGGCCGCCCAGCCAGACGTGCATTTTCTTGCGCAGGCCGCGCACCTGGCCGGCGGAGCGCCACAGGTCGGCGTAGTAGTGGACGTTGGCCCACAGCGGATTGAGGCTGCGCAGCGGCGAGCGCACGCCGTAGATGATTTTCTCGTCGTCGCGTTCCTCGGCGAAGGTGCCGAAAAAACGGTCCCACAGGATCAGGATGCCGCCGTAATTGCGGTCGATGCAGTAGTCGTTCTGGCCGTGGTGCACGCGGTGGTTGGACGGCGTGACGAACACGCGGTCCAGCCAACCGAGGCGGCCCACCATTTCGGTATGCACCCAGTATTGATAGAGCAGGTCGATCAGGCCCACGCCGACCATCACGATCGGCGGTACGCCGGCCAGCGCCATCGGCAGGTAGAAGATCCAGCCGAACAACCAGCCGCTGGAGGTCTGGCGCAGCGCGGTCGACAGGTTGTAGTACTCGGACGAGTGGTGCACCACATGCGCGGCCCACAGCACGCTGACCTCGTGGCCCATGCGGTGCGCCCAGTAGTAGCAGAAGTCGTACGCCAGCAGCGCGCCGGCCCAGACCCACACGCTGCTGATGGGCAGGGTGGTGAGGCGGTATTGTTCGAACACGGCGACATAGATGCCCAGCGTCGCCAGTTTGGCGAACAGACCGGTGATCTGGCTCAGTACCCCGAGGTGCAGGCTGGTGAGGGCGTCGGCGGCGTCGTAGGCCTTGAGTCCACGGCGGCGCGCTACCCACACTTCCAGCAGGATGGAAACCATGAAAACGGGGATGGCAAAGACGATAGGATTCACAAAAGGGCACGATCGTTCAGGTCGATCGATTATGCCTACAACAATGCCAGATACTCAAGAATTAACGGCCCGTGTGACGCATTCCAAACACAAATGCGAACACAAACGGGTCGTAACAGGGCTGGCGTTAAGCTAGTTGAAGGACAAGCGTGGACTTAGGCGTGATAGGGCGTGTAGTAAATGCCGTTCTCGGTCACGCCGACCAGGGCGGCGACGTTCTCCGTGCTTTCGCTGAAGCTGCGCAGGGCGTCGGCGGCGGTGATGCGGTGCTGGTCGAGCAGGTCGAGCCAGTAGGCGGCGCCGGCGGCGTCGGGCGCGCGGTGCAGCACGTTCTGGTACAGGTGGTTGACCAGCTCCGTGTTGCTTGGCGTCGCACCGTACAGCGTCTTGAATTCGCCCGACTGCACGAAGCCTTGCGCCACTTCGATCAGCGACACGCCGCCGTCCATCACGCCGATCCAGTAACCGAGGCCGGCGCGGTCCGGCGTGCGGTCGAAGGCGGCCTGGTACAGGCGGTAGGCCTGGCCGGCGATGCCACCGGCGGAGTCGAGGGCGATCACGCCGTCGCTGAATTCGAGGCGCTCGATGGCGCTCAACTGGTCCGTGCCTTCATCGCCGCTGTTGGCCTTGACGCTGTAGCCGGTCGTGGTTTTCGCGATGGCATAGTCGGCGCTGGCGTGCAGGAAGGCTGCGGTATCGAGCCCGGCGCCGCCACGCAGGATGTCGTCGCCACCCATGCCGTGCAAGGTGCCGCCGACGGCGTTGGCGATGATGGTGTCGTTGCCGTCGCCGCCGAAGGCGTTGCGGATGGTGGTGCCGGCGGCGATGGTCAGCTTGCCGCCGTTGAGGGTGGAGGCGGACGATCCGCTCAGGTCGATGTAGTTGTCGGCGCCCAGCGCGGCGGTGTTGATGGTGTTGTTGCCGCCGTCGCTGTCGGTCAGGATGGCGCGCGCCGGGTTGTTCTTCAACAGCATCGCGAAGTCGTTGGTGTAGATGTAGGTGTCGTCCTTGCTGGCCGTGTGGCCTATCAGGTCCAGCGTCCAGTCGGTGAAGGTGCCGGTGAAGAGGGTTTCCAGGTCCATCACGTTCAGCGACCATTTGCCGGTAGCGGTTTCGCCCCAGTTGAGCACCGTGTCGAAGGTGAAGTGCACGTCGTCCTGGCTGGAACCGTAGGCGCTCAACGCTCCTTGCGATGGGCGCACCATCAGGTAGCTGGTGGTGCCGGAAGGCGAGGTCAGGGCGATCTGCAAATCGCCGATGTAGGAGTGGCTGATGTTGATGCCAACGTCGACCCGCTCGACCACCATGTCGCTGGTGATTTCGATGACGCTGGTGACGCCGGTGGTCGAATCGTCCGGGATCGCCTGGGCGACCTTTTGCGACGCCGTCACTTCAACCGTGTTGGCCACCGTCCTGGCGGCGTTGCCCCAGCTGGCCGCCAGCCGCACCGCCGCCAGTGCATCCACCTGGCCGAAGCCGGTGGTCTGCGTGCCGTAGATGTATTGCAGGCCGCCACCGTTCCAGTCGCCGGCGCCGTTGGCGAAGACGACGCCGTTGCTGTAGTCGGTCTGGTGGGCGGTGTAGGCCAGGATCTGCTGCACGTCGCGATAGCCGAGATGCGGGTTCACCTCAAGCATCATCGCCACGATGCCCGAAACGACGGGCGCGGCAAACGAGGTGCCGTCCGCAAAGGCGAAATCGTTGCTGCTCTCGCCGGCTTGGCCGGTGCGGTCGGTGGTGATGATGCTGGCGTAGTTGTGGTCGCCCGCTCCGCCCGGTGCGGACACCAGGATGGAGGCGCCGGTGGTGCTGAAGTAGGACGAGCTGCTGGCGTAGTCGGTGGAGCCGACGGTGATGATGTAGCGGCTGTTCTGGAAGTTGTGCAGATTGGTGTCGTCGCCGTAGTCGTAGCCGTTGCCGGCCGACTGCACCACCACGGTCCCCAGGCCGTGCCGGCCCTCGGCAGCCAGGTCGCGCAGGGCCTTGAAGGCCGGGGCGAACTCGGGCTTGTTGGCGTTGTCGTAGAACGCCCATTCGGTGCCTGCGGTGAGCAGGTTGCCGTAGCCCCAGGAGTTGTTGAGCACGTCGAGGTTTTTCGCGTACTTGAATGCGTTGGCGATTTCGGTGGGCAGCTGGGCGTTGATCTTGCTGGCGCTGTAGAGCGACACCAGCTGGGCGTCGTAGGCCACGCCGACGGCGCCCTTGCCGTCGCGCGCGGCGGCGATCACGCCGGCCACCAGCGTGCCGTGGTTATCGGTGGTCGTCACGGGGGCGCCGCCGGCCGTGAGCGTCAGGGTAGTGCGGCCGAGGTCGGTACGGACGTTGGCGGCCAGGTCGGGGTGGGACGCATCGATGCCATTGTCCAGCACCCCCACTTTGACGCCCTTGCCGGTGGCCTTGTCCCAGGCGAATTCGGTACGGGTGGTGTACAGGTACCACTCCAGGTCGGCGAAGCCGTCGGTTGGCAAGGGGAAGCCGTCTTCGTCGTCGTCCGTGATGTAGCCGATCGCATTGCGGTCGCTGCCCGTGGTGTCGCCGTTGACGAGCGGGCCGAGCGCAACGCCGAACACGCGCGACGGTTGAAAGTCTTCATTGCCGTAGATCGGCACCGAGACGGTGAGCGAGGTTTGGCCGGGCGAGAACACCACGCTCTTGTGCACGCCCTCGTAGTCGATGCCTTCCAAAGCGGTCTGGTCGTTGGTATCGAAGCGGATTGGGGTGTACAGGGGCGTTGCCTCGGACAGCTTCAACGTGAACTGCATGAACTTGCTGCCGCTGTCGCCTTCCATGACCGATTGCGATTCGATGCTGACGGTCGGTTGGATGATGTCCCGGGTGCCGACAGTTCCGGTGCTGCTGACGGTCATCCATTTCGAAAAAGGTCTGCCATCGCGAATTTCGTAGCCGCCGTCGATGCTCAAGTCTTTCGCGGTGTATTCGGCCACCACAAGCGAGACGTAATACGTTCCGCTCGGCGGGGCGCTGAAATTCACGATCTTGTCGATATCGAGTAATTCCTGACCCGATGTCAGAGCGCCATTGCCCGGGAGCAGCGCCACGGTCGCCATGCGATAGCCGTCTTTGACCGAAGTCTCACTCCACGGAAAGCTGGTCGCCCACAGTTCCAGCCGCACTGTGCCGGTGCCGTGGGTGGACAGATTCTTGACTTCGTCCGCAGTGATATGAATCGTGCCGGGTTTGGTGTCGAAGTCGTAGTGGAATTTGCCGATCAAATCTATATCGCTCATGGAATCTGCCATTGGGAAACATGGCGGCATTGTAGTATTTTTTGCAATTCAGAATCAATAATATTTCTTAATTGCAGTTAAAATTGCTCCAAAGATGGCGGCCAAAAGGTGGGATTGCCACACCACGGCCACGTCGGGCGGCAGGTCTGACCAGCCGGCGGCGTAGCCCAGCGCTTCGGCGGCGATCTTGGCGGCCAGGGCTGCGCCCAGCACGACCAGCGCCACGCGGGCGCGCGGGCCGGCGCGCGGCCACAGCGTGCCGGCGGCCAGCACCACCAGCAGCACGGCGATGCCGGACGCACCCCGGTAGTACTGGCAGTCCGGCGCCAGCAGCAGCAGGCCGGCGGCGATCAGCGGCGCGGTCAGCGCCAGGATGCCGCACAGGCGCCGCCAGCCGAGGGCGGGCAGCACCACCGCGCCGGCAGCGGCGGTGGTGGCGAAATCGATCAGCGCGTGCTGCGCCGAATAGTGCACCAGGTGGCAGGTCCACAGTCGCCACACTTCGCCGGCGAGGACAGCGTGGCGGTCGAACTCCAGCAGTTCAGGCGCGGCGTCGAACGGCATAGGCGACGCCGCCCAGCAGGGCTGCCAGCGCGAGGCTGATCCAGCCCATGCCGCCGCCGCCCTTGTAGCCGGCCTTGTTCTCGACCTGGTAGTTGGTGTGGTCGTTCTTCACGCGTTCGCGGAAGCCGTCGAGCTGCGCCTGCAGTTGCGGCACCAGGTCGTCGACCGCGCGCTGGTAGCCGGCGTCCTGCGCGGCGCGGGCTTTTTCGGTGAAGCCGGCCGCCGTGGCGCTGCCTTTCACCCGGCTCACGCCCGGTGCGCGGAACAGCAGCTTGCCGCTGGCCACGTCGAAGACCGAGGCGTCGAGCATGGTCTGGATGTCGTACTGGTCGCCGTTGATGACGTAGGCGCCGACGATGGTCCAGTACAGCACGGACAGCGCATTGCTGTCGTTGAACTGCACCTGGTCGTAGGACAGCAGGGCGATCACTTCGACGTCGAACATGCGGCCGACCTGCTGCAGGTTGTCGAAGCCGCCCTTGGCGCGCAGGTACTGGGTCGGGATGATCTCGATCTTGCCGATGTATTCGTGGCGGGCGAAGGACTCGCGCACGCGCTCCAGCAATTTCATCTTGCCCGCTTCCGGCATGGCGCTGTAGCCGCCGCCCGGCACGAAGGCGATGCCCACCTTGACCGGCGGCCGCAGCTTGACCACCGACGGCGCCAGCGCCGGCGCGCTCTTGGCGTCCGGGTAGAGGTAGTCGACCACGCTGCCGGTGTGCTGCTGCGTGCGCGGGTTGTGCCAGAAGGCGCAGCCGCCCAGGCTTGCGGCCGCGATCAACAGCATCAGGGTTTTAAGATAGCGCATGCTTGGCTTCCTCTCGTTCCGACATTTTGATCAACTGTTGGGTGGTGATGGCGTTCGTCAGCGGCAGCACGATGTGGATCACCATCAGCCACCACAGGCTGCCGCTGAGCACATAGCCGGCGGCGAACAGCAGCGCCGAGAGGATGCTGAGCGAGAACTGCATCGGACTCTTGTAGCCGTGCGCCGCGCCGTAGGCCAGGCCGGACAACAGCACCGTCGGCCAGACGCCGACGTAGGGCGTCAGCGCCAGCAGCAGGAAGCCACGGTACAGCAGCTCCCAGCCGGCGCCGATGAACAGCACCAGCAAGCCGAACAGGCGCAGCGCCGACGGCGTGGTGGGCATGCCGCCGTCGCGCGATCGCTGCAGCAGGGTGGCGCGTTTGTCGGACGCCATTTTGCGCGTGGAGATGTAGTTGGCGATCAGCAGCGCCGCCATGGTGGCGCTGGCGGCCAGCAGGCACCACAGCGGCACGCCGGCTGCGGGCAGGGCGAGGCCCATGTCGGCGGCGGCGTAGCCGTTCCGCCAGCAGATGAACAGGAGCGCCAGCAGCATCAGGCCGATGTCGCGCATCGAGAGCAGGTAGCGCTGCTCGATGGTGCGCTTGGGGCCTTGGCGCGGGCGGATGCTGCGGTACAAACGTTGGGTCGGCAGGACCAGGACCAGATAGAACGCCAGCGCGAGATCGAGCATAGGAGAATAATCGTTATGACAAGAATTTCCGATTATACGTTACGAAATTATCAATCCCCAAGCGCCGGCGTTGCGGGTACTAGTTGATGCTGCATGCGGTATCGTCGCACTGCACCTGTGGCTGCGGCCCGGCGGCTTCCGCCACCAGCTGGCCGATCAGGGCGCCGACCTGCATGTCCTCGGCGCGGCCGAAGTGGCTGAGGCGCAGCCGCCCCTGGCGATCGATCAGTATCAGCGTCGGCGTGCCGCGCAGCTGGTACTCCTCCATCGTCAGCGGGATCGGGCCGTGGGCCGACGGCTGGTCTATCGCCACCGGGAAGTCGATGCGGTATTCATGCACAAAGGCTTCCAGCGCGGCGCGGTTCATCACCGCGTGGTGCTCGAACACCGAGTGCAGGCCGAGCACCGCCACATCCTTGGCGTCGAAGGTGGCGCGGATGTTCCTGGCCTGCGGGATGCCGTGCGATACGCAGCCGGGGCACAGCATCTGGAAGGCGTAGATGGCCACGACCTTGCCGCGCAGCTGTTTCAGCGACAGCGGTTTGGCGCTGTTCAGCCATTCCGCGACCTGGAGTTCGGGGGCGATAGGGAACATGGCCGCTCCTTATTTGGCGCGCAGTTTGACCGACGGGAAGTCGACCGGCACCTTGAACGCCACGTTCACGTAGTTGGTGAACAGGTTGAGCGCCACGTGGGCCAGGATCTCGACGATTTCCTCGTCGTTGAAGCCGGCGTCGCGCAGGGCGGCCACGTCTTCGTCGGCGATCTGCGCGCGGTTGTTGACCACGGCGACCGCGAAGCGCAGGGCGGCGGCGGTTTTCGGATCGGCCGACTGGCCGGCCTGGGCGGCGCTCATTTCTTCGGCGCTGGCGCCGGCCTTGCGACCGAGTGCGGTGTGCGCGGCCAGGCAGTATTCGCAGTCGTTGCGGTCGGCGATGGCGACGGCGATCTGTTCGCCGAGCTTGGCGTTGATGACGCCACCACCCAAGGCGCCGAACGAGCCCCACATGGACTTCAGCGCGGCGGTCGAATTGGCGACGGCCTTGAACATATTCGGCGTGGCGCCGAAGGTGCCCTGGATCTGGGCCAGCAGCTGCTGGCGTTCGCCGGTGGTGTCGGCAGGGGTAACGAGAGCGATACGGGATGCGGTAGGCATAATAGGACTCCTAATTAAATTGGTCAAAAAAAGGTTGAGGAAATTACGCAAACACTTTCCAGTTGCGCGCCTTGGCGACCGGATCGGCCGGTTCGTGTTCAAGGCAATCCATGCGCAACAGCGGCACCGACAGCGGCGCATTCACCAGATTGCAGTGATGTGGAGCCGGCTTGCCCGGATGCGCGTTCGGTTCGAAGAACCGGCACGACAAACAGGCACGCATTTCGGGAAAGCGTTCCGTCTTTTGCAACTGCGCGATCAGTTTGAACAAACCGGTGAGCAGCTCCGCCTGTTGCGACGCAGGCAAAGCGGCTGCGGCTTGCTCGGCAAAATCCAGAGCGCTGCCGATACGGGCCGCCATTACCGCACCTTCCGCCGTCAGGAAGAGTGCAGTGGCGCGGCCGTCATCTTCCGCCCGCGCCTTGTACAGCAAACCCTTGGACACCAGGGCCGATACCGAATCGCTGGCACTGGCCGCGCTGATCGACAACTGCGACGCCAGCCAGGACAAGCGCACCCCGTGCTTGCGACCCTGCAGTAGCTGCAGCATCTCGGCCTGGGTGGGATTGAGGTTTTCGGCGGTGGCGAACTCCCACATACCGGAGCGCATCACACTGGCGATGCGTCCGATCGAGGTGACGATGCGCGCCGAAACATCCGGCGTATCGTGCCACTGCTGGTTGAATTTGGTGTCCATGCTGCGTATTATACGCAGCTTTTTTGAATTAACAAGGACTCCTAATCAAATTTTTAGTGGGGCTGGTTGAGGTAGGAGTCGCCGACCAGGCCGCGCCGCGTCGCCAGCACCACGGCGTGGGTGCGCGCGGTGGCGCCCAGCTTGTCGAACAGGCCCTTGACGTGGGTCTTGACGGTGCCCACGCCGATGCCCAGTTCGCGCGCGATCGACTTGTTGCACTGGCCCTGGGCCAGCAGCTGCAGCACGTCGGTTTCGCGGCTGGTCAGGCCGATGCGGGTGAAGCTGTCGGCCACGCAGCGGCTCAGTTCCGAACTCAGATAGCGCATGCCCCGGCTCAGCGTGCGCACGGCGATCAGCAGTTGTTCCGGATCGGCGTTCTGCAGCAGGTAGCCGTGCACGCCGGCCATCATCGCCGTGCGGACTTCCCATTCGCGTTCGAGCTGGGTGACGATCAGCACGCGCGGCTGGTGGTCGCTGTGGTGCGGGGCGTGGGCGCTGCGGCGCATGTGTTCCAGGCCGCTGCGGTGGTCGACGACGATGACGTCGGCGTTCGCATGGGTGGCCGGATCGGCGCCGACCGTGGCGATGTGCATGTCGCCGTGCGCGCCGAGCAACGTGGCCAGGCCGGCGCTGACGATGGGGTCCGCATGCGCGATCAGCACGCGGACCTGGTCACCCTGCTGGATGCCGGAGTCGGCGCCGGTGCCGCTGCCGGCGATGGGGGCCTGTGGCCAGGAACGGTTATCCACTCGCATGTGTCTCTCCTAAAAATGAAAACTGCATCAATCGCTATCGATCGGGTCCGGCGGCACGATCAGACGGCGCCGCCCGAACAGGCGCGCGTCCACCGAATAGGCGCCCGCGTCCAGCAGCGCCAGTGCAATCGCCGTCACCGTGGCGATCATCAGCGCCGCCGCATGCGGCCAGTCGGCGTGCATCAGGCACGCCACATGGAACATGGCGCCGACCAAGGAGGCCACCGGCGTCAGCGTGCCGGTCATCAGCGCCAGCACCAGCAGCGCCACCAGCACCGCCGGCCACCAGGGCGTGACGCCGCCGCAGCCGCTTTCCATCAGTAGCTGCAGACTGACGGCTGCCCTTAACATCAAGAGACCGACTCCCGCACTTCCGCGCGGGAAACTGGATGTGAATCCTCGCATAAGCATAAGATTAAGGTTTTCGCACGCTTTTGCCACGCCCCGATCCGGGAGTACCTCCCTACCCAGATGGAGGTATAGGCAAACGCTTGCACTTGTGTCATGCTAGCCGGCAGATGTCAGAACTTTATTCGCGAGTAGCCCCATGAACCCGTCGCCCATTACCATCCTGAGCGTGGATGACCACCCCATGTTCCGCGAAGGCATAGCCAGCGTCATCGCCGACGAGAGCGATATGCGCGTGGTGGAAGAGGCCACCAACGGCGTGCAGGCGGTGGAAGCCTACCGGCGCCTGCAGCCGGACGTCACGCTGATGGATATCCAGATGCCCGACATGAACGGCATCGACGCGACCATCGCCATCCGCAGGGAATTTCCCGGCGCCCGCATCGTGGTGCTCACCACCTACGAGGGCGACGTGCTGGCGCAGCGCGCGATCACGGCCGGCGCTTGCGGCTACCTGTTAAAGAGCATGCTGCGCAAGGAGCTGCTGGCGACCATCCGCTGCGTGCACGAGGGCCGGCGCAGCATACCGGCGTCGGTGGCCAGCGGCATCGCCGAGCATTGGCACGAGGGAGCGCTCAGCAAGCGCGAGGTGGAGGTGCTGCAGCTGGTGGCCGGAGGCCAGAGCAACAAGCGCATTGGCATGCACCTGGCGATTTCCGAGGAGACGGTCAAGGTGCACATGAAGAGCATCCTGTCCAAGCTGAACGCCAGCGACCGCACCCACGCCGTGACCATGGCGATCGAACGCGGCATCCTCGACCTGCATTCCTGCGGCCTGGTACAGTAGTTCTATCGTGTTCTAAGCGGCTTCCCGCATCAGCCAGCGGCGCAGAGCGCCGCGCCGGCGTTCATACACCGCCCCTGCGGGAGCGCGCAGCTCCACCACCGTGCCCATGCTCGGCCGGCACCACAGGGCCAACGTGGCGTCGATCTTGGCCGCCCGTTCGCGCATGCCGATCAGGCCCCAGTGGCCTGGCAGTTCGCCCGCGTTCAATACTTCTTCCGGTATGCCGCCGCCGTCGTCGCGCACCTGCAGCGTGAAGTAGTCCTGCGCGTAGCCCAGTTCCAGCTCGATGCGGCAGGCGCCGGCGTGGCGGAAGGCGTTCAGCAACGCCTCGCGGCCGATGTGGTACAGGTGCTCGCCGGCCGGCTCCTTCAGCGCCGCCAGCTGGCCGGTGACGATCAGCGCGAAGTCGGCCGCCTGTTCCTCGCGCAGCTGCTGTCCCAGTTCGCTGAACAGGCGTGGCAGGTCGTGCTGGTACAGCGTGACGGTGCGCAGGCCGCTGACCTGGTTGCGGCCTTCGGCCAGCACCGTGTCGGCCTGGTTCAGTATCTTCTCCACCAGCTTATAGGCCTCGCCGTCCGCCGGCAGGCGCTTGAGCAGCGTCTGCACGCGCAGCATCAGCCCTTGCACGCTTTGCAGGAAGGTGTCGTGCAGCATGCGGGCGATGCGTTCGCGTTCATCGGCGCGGTCTTCCAGCCGCCGGCGCAGCTGCATGGTCACCTGCTGCAGGCGCCAGCGGTAGGCTGCCCACAGCAACAGGCCGGCGGCGACGGCGCACAACAGCTTGAACCACATGGTTTCGATGAAGGTGGGCGGAATGCTGAAGGCCAGCTCCGCTTCCTGCGGGTTCCAGACGCCGTCTTCGTTGGCCGCCATTACGCGGAAGCGGTACTGGCCGGGATCGAGATTGGTGTAGAAGGCCTGGCGCCGCGCGCCGGGGTCTTGCCAGTCGCTGTCGACGCCGTCCAGGCGGTAGCGGAAGCGCACGCGTTCCGGCACGCTCAGGCTCAAGGCCGTGTAGTCGATGCGCAGGTTATTGGTGGACTTGGGCAGCGTCAGTCCGGGCAGGGGGCTGAAGTGCTGCTCGCCGATCGCCAGTCCCTGCACCAGCACCGCCGGCGGCACCGGATTGCGCACGATGCGCGACGGGTCGATCCAGTTGATGCGGTTGGCGGTGGCCATCCACAGCAGGCCGTCGTCGCCCAGCACCAGCGACGGCATGGGCCGCAGTTGCGAGGCCGCGCCCAGCAGGCCGTCGTGGGCGTCGAAGCGTTCGAATTCGACCTCGTGGCTGTGCTGGCGCTGGATCAGCGCCACTTGCTCCGCGCTGACGCGGCTCAGGCCCTCGGTGCCGAACAGCCACAGGTCGCCGCGCGCGGTGCGCACGATGCCGGACACGCCGCGGAAAGTTTCGCCCTTGCGGCCGTGCAGCGGGATGAAGCGCTCGCCGTCGAACCAGGCCACGCCGCGTTCTCCGCCGGCCCACATCTGGCCGTTGTGGCGGTACATGGTCAGCACGTTGCCCAGCTCCACGCCTTGCTCCGCGCTGAAGGTGACGACCTTGTCGCCGCTGATGCGCACGATGTGGTTGCGGATATAGCCGGCCCACAGCACGCCGTTGCCGCCGTCCGCCAGGCAGATGGGGAAAGGGTCGGCCATGCCGGGCATGTTCGCGGGCAGGGCGGGCTGGCGGCGCCACTGGCCGTCCTTCAGCAGGTACAGGCCTTCGCGCACGATGGAGACCCACAGGCCGCCATCGGGCGCGCGGCTCATGGCCTGCACTTCGTAGCTGCGCGCTTCCGGCGGTAGCGGATAGCGTTCGATGCGGTCGCCGCGGTCCTTGGCGGTATTGCGGTCGTTACGCTTGCTGTTGACGCTCCACACCTCATCGTCGTTGCCGGCCCAGAGCACGCCGTCCGGATCGCGGTACAGCGCCGAGACATCGCCCGACAGCATGCTGCGCCGCTCGCCCTCCGGTCCCAGCGCATGCAATGCGCCGGTGCGGTCGCCGGCCCAGACGCCGCCGCCGGCCGCCGGCGCGATGGCTGGATGATTGAAAATGGTTTGCAGCGGAAGGGTCAGCAGGCGGTTGCGGCGGAAGCGATTCAGCCCGGCCGAGGTGCCGATCCAGACGTTGCCTTCGCGGTCCTGGAAAAAACTCTGCGGCAGGCCGCCGTTGAGATCCTGCTGCAGCGCGGCCTCGCTGTTGCCGGCGTTGCGCCGCTCCATGCCGCCGGCGCGGAACAGCCACATATTGCCATCGCGGTCGTAGTACATATTATTGCCGGCCAGCGCGGGCCTTGCCGCCGCGTCGCCTTCGGGCGCCTCCGGCTGCATGCGGTAGTAGCTGTCGACGTCGGACGCCCATATCGAACCGTCCGGCGCCTGCGCCAGCGCGCTCAAGTCGCCGTGCGGCCACGCCGGCCGGAACGGCGAGGCGCCGTCGGCGCGGCTGTAGACGCCGCCTTGCATGGCCACCCATTGCCGCCCGCTGCGGTCGAACAGCACCTGGCGCGCACGCCGTTTCGGCAGGCCGGCGTCGGCGCCGACGGTGACGAAACGCTCGCCGTCGAAGCGCGCCAGGCCGTCGCGCGCGGCCACCCACAGCTTGCCGTCGGGCGCGCGCGCGATGCTGGTGACGGCGCCGGCCGGCAGGCCGTTGCCGGCGGCGTAGTGGCTGGCCTGGCCGTGGCGAAAGAAGCTGATGCCGCCGCCGGTGCGGTAGCCGACCCACAGGCCGCCTTCGGGCGGCGCATACAGCGTGCGGACATTGGACGACAACAGGGCGTGGCCGCCGACGCTGTCCATGCGCTCGTAGCGGCGGCCGTCGAATCGGTACAAACCGGTGCCGGTGGCGAGCCACAGCCAGCCGTCGCTGGTTTGCGCGATATTGAGGATGTCGACCGGCGCGCTATCGAGCGCGCTCCAGGCGGTGTGGGTGTATTGTTCCTGCAGGCGGGGCGCCGGCTGCTGCGCGGCTGCCGGGCCGCAGCACATCAGGCCGAACCACAGCAGGCCGCACGAGGCTGCAGCATGCAGGAGCAGGGTTGCGCGTGCAGTCGTCATCTGGTCATTTTAGCATTGATCCAACACCTATTGATGCGCAAGTTGGGATCCCCCAAAAGAGAGGGAAGCACCCGATCAATACCGGTGATGCCGGAAGCCGGCGACCTCTTTACACTGTGGGTACGATTCACCTACCGGAGCTATGCCAAATCATGAAAATGTATATCGTATCGGTGGCCGTCGGTTTGCTGGTGGGCCTGATCTACGGATTTCTGAACGTGCGTTCGCCTGCGCCGCCGGTGATCGCGCTGGTCGGCCTGCTGGGCATGCTGCTCGGCGAGCAGTTGCCGCCGCTCCTGCGCCAATTGTGGCAGCCCGAAGCGCCGAAAGTATCGTGGCTCAAAGACCACGTCAAACCACACTGTTTCGGTCAGCTGCCGTCCGCGCAGAAGTCCGATGAAACCAGGAGTACCTGATGCAACAAACGCCCGACCTGATTCTCCACCGTGGCCTGTTCACCACGCTGGACCGCAGCAACCCGCATGCCGAAGCGGTCGCCATCAAGGATGGCAAATTCACCCACGTGGGCCGCGCCAACGAGATCATGGCGCTGGCCGGCGCCAACACCAAGATCATCGACCTGAAAGGCAAGCGCGTGCTGCCTGGCCTGATCGACAACCATTGCCACATCATCCGTGGCGGCCTGAATTTCAACCTGGAGCTGCGCTGGGACGGCGTGCGTTCGCTGGCCGACGCCATGGCCATGCTCAAGGCCCAGGTGGCGATCACGCCGGCGCCGCAGTGGGTGCGCGTGGTGGGCGGCTTCACCGAACACCAGTTCGCCGAGAAGCGCCTGCCGACCATCGAGGAACTGAACGCCGTGGCGCCCGACACGCCGGTGTTCATCCTGCACCTGTATGACCGCGCCTTGCTGAACGGCGCCGCGTTGCGCGCCGTGGGCTACACCAAGGACACGCCGGAACCGCCGGGCGGCCAGATCCTGCGCGACGGTTCCGGCAATCCTACCGGCCTGCTGCTGGCGAAACCGAATGCGGCCATCCTGTACTCGACGCTGTCGAAAGGCCCGAAACTGCCGCTGGAATACCAGGTCAACTCGACCCGCCACTTCATGCGCGAGCTGAATCGCCTGGGCGTCACCGGCGTGATCGACGCCGGCGGCGGCTTCCAGAACTATCCGGAAGACTACCAGGTGGTGCAGCAACTGGCCGACGCCAACCAGCTGACCATCCGCATGGCCTACAACCTGTTCACGCAGAAGCCCAAGCAGGAAAAGGAAGACTTCCTGAACTGGACGCAGGCGGTGAAGTACCAGCAGGGCGACGACTACTTCCGCCACAACGGCGCCGGCGAGATGCTAACCTTCTCGGCAGCCGACTTCGAAGACTTCCGCCAGCCGCGTCCCGATATGCCGGAATCGATGGAGGACGACCTGGAAGGCGTGGTGCGCGTGCTGGCGCAGAACCGCTGGCCGTGGCGCATGCACGCCACCTACGACGAAACCATCAGCCGCGCGCTGGACGTGTTCGAGCGTGTGAACCAGGACATTCCGCTGGAAGGCCTGAACTGGTTCTTCGACCACGCTGAAACCATCTCCGACCGTTCGATCGACCGCATCGCCGCGCTGGGCGGCGGCGTCGCCGTGCAGCATCGCATGGCATATCAAGGTGAATACTTCATCGAGCGTTACGGCCACGGCGCCGCCGAAGCCACGCCGCCGATCAAGAAGATCATCGAAGCGGGCGTGAAAACCTCGGCCGGCACCGACGCCACCCGCGTGGCTTCCTACAATCCGTGGGTGTCGCTGGCCTGGATGATCACCGGTAAAACCGTCAGCGGCGCACAGCTTTACCCGCGCGCCAATTGCCTGGACCGCGAAGCTGCGCTGCGCATGTGGACCGAGAACACCACCTGGTTCTCCAACGAGGAGGGCAAGAAGGGCCGCATCCAGGTGGGCCAACTGGCCGACATGATCGTGCCGGACAAGGACTACTACGCCTGCGCCGAAAGCGAGATTTGGGACTTGAGCTCCGAGCTGACCATCGTCGGCGGCAAGGTGGTGTACGCGGCCGGCGCCTTCTCCAGCCACGACACGCCGCCGCCGCCGGCCATGCCGGATTGGTCTCCGGTGCGCCGTTTCGGCGGCTACGCCGGCTGGGGCGAGAAGCAGGGCACCAGCCGCGCCGCGCTCAAAGAACTGGAGAAACGCCAGTTGCAGCAGAAGCGTGAACGCGAACAGCAGGCCGCCGCCTGCGGCTGCGCCAACAACTGCAATGTGCACGGCCACCAGCACGCCAATTCGTGGGGCAGCAAGGCGCCGGTGTCGGACCTGAAGAGCTTCTGGGGCGCGCTGGGCTGCGCCTGCTGGGCGGTATAGACAACGTCATTCCGCCCATTGGGCGAAATGACTTCCCGCGCAAGCGGGAATCCATGCTGAGTATGGGCTCCCGCTTGCGCGGGAGCGACGCGCATACGGAGATCGAATGAATCGAAATTTATTATCTGCGCCATGGATACGCTGGGTATGCCTGTTGCTGCTGTGCGCTGCGTATCTGCAGGGCGGCATCAACAAGCTGAGCGACTTCAACTCGGCGGTCGGCGAGATGCAGCATTTCGGCCTGTCGCCGGCGGGGCCGCTGGCCGCGCTGGTGATCGCGCTGGAACTGGGCGCTTCGCTGGCCATCCTCTGCGGTTATTACCGCTGGCTGGGCGCCGGCTTCCTCGGCGTGTTTACGTTGATGGCGACCTTCGTCGCCAACCGATTCTGGGAGATGTCTGGCATGGAGCGCTTCATGGCCGCCAACAGCTTCTTCGAACATTTGGGCTTGACCGGCGCTTTCCTGCTGGTGGCCTGGCTGGATTTACAAAAGGGTAGTAATGGAACGCGGTGATATCAAACAAGGCGTGGCGCTGGGCTTCCTGGCCGGCTACGTCGACACGCTGGGCTTTGTCGGGCTATTCGGCCTGTTCACCGCCCACGTGACAGGCAACTTCGTGCTGATCGGCCGCGCGCTGATCGAGCCTTCGCAGGCGATCGCCATCAAGCTGATGGTGTTCCCGGTGTTTATCCTGTTTGTCGCGCTGGCGCGGCTGGCGATATTGCATTGGGATCGCAGCGGCAGCAAGACCCTGCGCAACAGCTTCCTGTTCCAGCTGTTCATGATGCTGGCGACGGTGGTGTGCGCGTGGCAGGCGGCGCCGGTGGTGGAAGCCTCGGCGCCATTGACGCTGCTCACCGGCGCCTTGTGCGCCGGCGCCATGGCGGTGCAAAACGCCTACGGCAAGCTTTTGCTGGGCAAGACGGCGGCCACCACCGTCATGACCGGGAATGTGACGACGCTGGTGATCGAGTTGGTGGATTCGCTGCGCGGCGACAAGGACGCCATCGCCCGCTGCAAGAAGCTCACCTGGCCGGTGCTGGCGTTTGCCGCCGGCTGCATGTGCGGCGGCGTGGCGTTTGTGCTGACCGGCTTCCACGGCCTGCTGCTGCCGTGCGCGATGCTGGTGTGGCTGGCCGCTACAGCCAACGACTAAATCGTAATAATGCCGCGCTTGAGGGCGATCGTCACCGCATGGGTGCGATCGTTCGCGGCCAGCTTGGCCAGCACATTCTTCATGTGCGCTTTCACGGTTTCCTCGGAAATCGACAGGCGCTCGGCGATGCGGCGATTGGAATTGCCGCTCGCCGCGTGATTCAACACTTCCATCTCGCGCGAACTTAACGGCCCCTGGCCCATGTGCTGGGCCAGTTCCATCGCGATCTCCGGCGGAATGCGGCGCTGTCCCATGTGGACGCCGCGCACGGTGTCCAGCAACTCCTTGCGCAGGGTGCTCTTCAACAGGAAACCGGCGGCGCCGCCCTGGACTGCGCGCAGGATCTGCGCGTCGCCCTTGTAGGTGGTGAGCATGACGACGCGGGCGTTGTTATGCTCGCGCCGGATCTCGTGCAGCGCCGCCACGCCGTCCATCTCCGGCATGGCGATGTCCATGATGGTGACGTCCGGCCGCAGGCGCTGGTAGGCGTCCACGGCCTCGCGCCCGTTGCATGCTTCGCCGACCAAGGCCATGTCGCCCTGCGAGGAGATAGCCTCGCCCAGGCCAGCGCGCAGCAGCGGGTGGTCGTCGACAACCAGCACGGAGATGGGGCGAGGGGAGGTACTCATACCGCTCATTGTGGCCATGTTTGCTGACACCAAACTGACTAGCGCAACTGGCTATAGGCTACCGGCACCCACTGGTAACCCTTGCCGCTGCTGCGCAAGTGGCCCAAGCCCGGGAAGGACAGGTGGGCGGCGCCCACCAGCGTGCCGTCCTTGGCCAACGCCTGGAATACCTTGGCGCGCGCGGCGGCGGCGGCTTTGGCGTCGCTGTCGAAGCCGATCGTCATTTCCGGATGTTCCAGCTGCACGGCGGCGACGTGGATCAGGTCACCGGCCAGCACCAGCTTCTTGCCCTTGCTCTCCACCGTGTAGATGGTGTGGCCCGGCGTGTGGCCGTAGCTGGAGGTGGCGCGCACGCCGGCCGCCAGTTCGGTGTCGCCGCTGAACGGCTTCAGGCGCTGCGCGGTGGCGTATGGCGACAGCGAGGCGACCGCGCCCTGGAAGAAGCCCTTGCTGTCGGCCGGCGCCTGGTCCTGGTTGGCCTGGCTGAGCCAGAAGTCGGTATCGCGCTTGTCGGCACGAACCACGGCGTTCGGGAACACGGTCTGGCTGTTGGCCGCCAGGCCGCCCACGTGGTCAGGATGCAGGTGGGTCAGGTAGATTTCATCGATCTGCTCCGGCTGATAGCCCGAAGCCTTGATGTTGGCCAGCAGCTTGCCGAGGGTAGGGCCGAACAGGCTGCCGGCGCCGGCGTCCACCAGTATCAGCTTGGCGCCGGTGTTGATCAGGAAGCCGTTGACCGACGCTTCGGTCGGTGCGCTCTGGAAGTTGCGTTCCAGCGCCTTGACGGTGACGGCGGCCGGTTGGTGCAGCAGTTTGTCGAACGGCAGGTCGACCGTGCCGTCGCTGATGGCGGTCACTTCAAAGTCGCCCAGCACGATGCGGTGGAAGCCCGGCGCATTGGTGCCGGCCATAGGCGCGGCGGCGTAGGCGGGGGCGGTTGCGGCCAGCACCAGTGCGGCCAGGAGTGGTTTAATTTTCATGATGGTGTCCTTAACAATTCGTCGATAGAGCGCAGTATGCAGCTTTGCAAAAAATGGCACAATACGCAAAAAAGCAAATGCTCTTTGCGAAAAACGCAAACATGAGGAAAGAATGATCGATGGCTTGAAGTGCTTCATCACCGTAGTGGAACTGGGCAGTTTGTCGAAGGCGGCGGTGCAGCTTGAAATGGCCGTGTCCTCGGTGTCGCGCCGGATCGATGGACTGGAGCAGGAGCTGGGCGCGCGCCTGCTGCTGCGCAGTTCTCGCCAGGTGATCGTGACCGACGCCGGCGAACGCTTTTTGCCGAGGGCCCGCAATATACTGGCCGAACTGGCGGACGGCAAGAGCGCCGTACAGGAACTGGACAGCGAACCGCGTGGCCTGCTGACGGTGACCGCGCCGGCCGCCTTTGGCCGCCTGCATGTGGCGCCGGCCATTGCCGAGTTCCTGCAGCAGCATCCGCTGATCGAGGTGGACCTGCATGTGAGCGACGAAGTGGTGGATTTGTCGGCGCGTCGCGTCGATGTGGCGGTGCGCGCCGGCGTGCTGCCGTCCAGCGACCTGGTGGCGACGCATCTGGCGGGCATGAACCGTGTGGTCAGCGCCAGTCCTGCGTATCTTGAGCGGCACGGCTGGCCAACCTCGCCCGAGGATCTGCTCAACCATCAATGCCTGACGGTGAATGGACGTGTGCCGCCGCGCGGCTGGTGGCGCTTCGAAGGAGTGAATGACAACCAGCCCTTGCCTGTAAAGGGCAAGCTGCGTTGCGACGATACCGACTCGCTGCTGCACGCGGCCATCTGCGGTGCCGGCATCGTCCATCTGGCGAACTGGCTGGCGAGCGACGCCATCGTCTCCGGTCAATTGGTGCCGGTGTTCCCCATGCTGCCGGTGGAGCGCGGGCCGCATCCGCCGCGCCGCGATCCGGGCGAGCCTGCGATCCACGCGGTGCACATGCCCGGCCGATCCAACCAGGCCAAGGCGCAGCTATTGATACGTCATTTGAAGGAGTATTTCGGCAGTCCCGCTTACTGGGACCTGGCGATGGAGGCTGCCGGGGCGGGCGAGCGCCGCGCCCCGTGAGGTATTCAGGTGGACGGGATCAGTCCCAGTCGCCGCCACCACCACCGCTATCACCGCCGCCGCCACCGCCACCGCCACCGCCACCGCCGCCGGCATCATCCCAGCCGCCGCTGACGCCGAAGTCGTTGCCGCCCATGTCGTCGCGGCGCAGCAGTTCATTTTGCGCGGCCGGATCGTCGTAGACGACGTCGTTGCGCGGCTGGTCGTGATTGGAAGAGCCGTGGTTGCCGGTGAACTGGCGTGCCAGCGCTTCAGCGGCTACAAAGCCTGCGCCCACTGCCGCACCCGTCGCCAGGCCGCCCATGATGCGCGAACCCATGCCCGGTTGGCCCGGCTGAGGATAACCCGGCTGGCCATAGCCAGGCTGGCCGTAACCTTGCTGTTGCGGGAAGCCGCCGCCTGGAGGATAGCCCGGCGCCGCGCCAGGGTTATAGCCGGCCGGGTCGAAGCCGCCGTTAGGCGCCTGCTGCTGGCGGCGCTGCATGAAACGGGTCGCCAGCCAGATAAAGCCGGCCAGCCCGGCACCAATGATCAGGATGCCGCCCCACGAGAAGCCGCTGCTCTGCGGTGCATTGGCGTAACCACCGTTGCCGTAGTTGGCACTGCCGTTACCATTGGCCGCGCGTGGCCGCTGCTGCTGCGAATAGTTGACCTTCTGGCCTTCCGCCAGCAGGGTGCGCAGCTTGGCCAGCGCTTCAGGTTTCACTTTCGGCAGGCCGGGCGACAGCTGCTCGGCTTTGGCCAGCGAGGCCTGGGCGGCCACGAACTGGCCTTGCTTGGCTTGCAGTTCGGCTTCGACAAAATAGGCAGTGGCGCTGTTGGGGTGGGCTTTCAGCACCTGGTCCATCATCGATTGCGCTTCAGCGTATTTACCTGATTCGGCTGCGACATACACGTCGTGAATGGTTGGCTCGGCGGCAAAGGCCGGCGACGCCAACGCCAGGGCGGCGGCCAGCATGGTGGTGCGGACGATGGTTCGTGCCTTAAATTGATGGTTCATGTCATACCTCCAGGTCGAGACAGGGCCTCAGATGATGCCAGTTTATGCCATTTTCAAGGGGATGGCCGTGCGTTGCAACACAGAGTCGCGCGACGCGGCGATACTGGCCGCCACCATCTCGGCGGTGGCGGCGCACAGCGTCCAGCCGAGATGACCATGACCGGTGTTGTAGTAGACGCCGGGCGCCTTGCCGGGGCCGACGCGCGGCATCAGGTCCGGCATCATCGGGCGCAGGCCGGCCCATGGCGTGAGGGTGCGCGTGCTGACGTCCGGGAAGTTCTGTTGCACCCATGTGGTCAGCGGCGCGATGCGGTCGGCGCGGATGTCGCGGTTATAGCCGTGGAACTCGGCCGTGCCGGCCACGCGCAGGCGGTCCTCGCCGAGGCGGCTGCAGACCAGCTTCACCGTGTCGTCGACCAGGCTCACTTGCGGCGCGGCGGCGCGGCTGGTGTCGTCCTCCAGATGGACGGTGACAGAATAGCCCTTCACCGGATAGACGTTGACGCGGTCGCCTAGTTGCGCGGCCAGTGCGCGGCTGGCCGCGCCGGCGCAGATCACCACGGCGTCGTAATCGGTGACGACGGCGCTGTCGTTGTGCAGCACGGTCACGCTGACGCCGGCGCCTGATTCGGCACCGCTGCTGAGCTGCACCACCTCCTGATTGAAGCGCAGTTGCGCGCCGAGGCGCTGCGCGGCCTGCGCCAGGCCGGTGGTGAATTTGTGGATGTCGCCGCTGCTGTCGCTTTCGGTGTAGTGGCCGCCGTAGTAGCGGCCTTGCAGCGCCGGCTCCAGCGCGCGGATCTCTTCCGGCGTTACCGCGCGGCGCGGCAGGCCGCCACGGGCCAGCAGCTTGCTGACCGCGACCGCGTGGCCGAACTCCGCACGGTCGCGGTGCAGGTGCAGGATGCCCTTGCGCTGCAGGTCGAACTGGATGCCTTCATCGTCGGCCCACTGGAACAGGTGATCGCGCGCGGCGACGGCCATGCGGGCCAGGGCGATGGTGTTGTCGTGATATTGCGGCATGGCGCCGATAAACTCGGCGAACCAGGACAGCTTGTGCCAGGTCGGCAGCGGATGCACCAGCAGCGGCGCGTCGCGGCGCAGCATCCATTGCAAAGCCTTGGCGATATTGGCGCGGTGGTTCCACACCTCGGCATTGGAGGCGGACAGCTGGCCGCCGTTGGCATATGAGGTTTCCATCGCCGCATAGCGATGGCGTTCCAGCAGGGTGACGGCGAAGCCGCGCTTGGCGAGGGCATAGGCGGTGGTCACCCCGGTGACCCCGCCGCCGATAATAGCGATGGTTTTCATGATTTGCATGGCAAGCTTACAAGAAAACCATCGCCGTATAAACGACTATTTATGCTTTCTGTTGTTTGCGGCGCTGCGCCGCGATGTAGCGGTCGATCACGGTCGGCAGTACGGTGAGCGGCACGCCGCAGCTGGTGACCAGCGCGTCGTTGAAACCGGCCAGGTCGAACTTGCCGCCCAGCGCGGCCTTGGCGCGCTCGCGCTGGCGCAGGATCTCGTTATGGCCGACCTTGTAGCCGCAGGCCTGGCCCGGCGATACCGAGTAACGATCGATCTCGCTGGTCATGGCTTGCTGGCCGCGACCGGTGTTCTCGACTAGGAAGCGGATCGCCTGTTCGCGCGTCCACTGCATGGCGTGCAGGCCGGTGTCCACCACCAGGCGGCAGGCGCGGAACTGCTGCGCCTGGAGATAGCCGATCTGGCTGAACGGATCGTTGGCGTAAAGGCCGAATTCATCGACCAGCTGTTCCGAGTACAGCGCCCAGCCTTCGATGAAGGCGTTGAAGCCGATCAGCGAAGAGATCAGCGGCAGCTTCTCGTGGTGCTCGGCCAGGTAGGCGCCTTGCCAGGCGTGGCCCGGCAGGCCTTCGTGCGCGGTCAGCGTGGCGATTTCCGACTTCGGCCACAACGTGGTCGACTTCAGGTTGATGTAATAGATGGCCGGACGCGAACCGTCGAGCGAGGCGAAATTCATATAGCCGAGCGGCGCGCCGGCTTCGATATCGGTCGGCACGCGTTTGATCAGCAGCGGCACCTTCAGGTCCAGGCGCGAAATCTCCGGCATCAGCTTGCGCACCGCTTGCACGCGGTCGTTGCAGTAGGCGATCAGCTCCTCGCGGCCCTTGTCGTTGTCGGCGTAGAAGCGCTGCGGGTCCTTGGAAAGCGCCAGCAGGCGCTGGCCCACGGTGCCGTTGGTGATGCCCTGTTTTTTCAGGATGGCGTCGATGCGCGACTGCAGCTGCTTGTTCTGTTCCAGGCCGATGGCGTGGATCTCTTTCGCGCTGCGGGTGGTCGAGGTGCCGAGGCGCAGCGCCCACTCGTAGTAGGCCGCGCCGTCCGGCAGGCGGTGCACGCCGGCCACGCTGGTGGCTTTGGCTGAGGCTTGGTCGAACGCCGCGATCTGGCGTTCCAGCGCCGGATAGACCGAACCTTCCACCAGTTTCAGCGCGCGGCCATGCCAGTCGCCGGCGATGTTCTGCTTTTGCGTGCGCTCGGTGATCGACGACACCAGCTTTTGCTCGGCCGCTGCAGTCTTGCGGAAGTCCTGCAACTGGGCCAGCGCGGTGCGGCAGATGAAGTCCGGCGGCGCGATGCCTTGGCCGGCTTGCTCGGCGATGCGCGCGGTTTCCTGGTCCATCATGCGGGCCAGGGCGGCCACGCGCTCGAGGTAGGCTTCCGCATCGGCGGCGTTGGCGATCTGGTGCTGCGAGTCGAGGAATTCCGGGATGCGGGTCAGGGCGCCGTCCTGCTGCGTGACCGGGAACGGCGCGGTGCCGCCATAGAAACCGCTGGCCGCACCGCCGAACGGGAAGCGCAGGCCGGCGATGCCCGATTCGGCCGCGTACGCGACCGAATCGTACAGGGTTTGCGACTCGGCGCTCAGGGCCTTGCGGTCGACGGTGCGCAGGCGCGCGTGGATGGCTTTGACTTCGGCGGCCCATGCGGCGTCGCCGGCCGGTGACTGGTCTTCCAGCTGCGACTTCAGCGCGGCGCGCGCGTCCTTGTCCAGACCGAGGCCGGTGGCGGAGGTCGGCGACAGGCGCAAGACTTCTTCGGCGATATCGCTCAGCAGTTTTGAGAAATTGGCGTCGGCGGGGTTGCCGGTGGCGGCGATGGACAGGCCGGGCAGCGCGCCCACGGTGGAGGCGGCGAGGGTGGCCAGCAAGAAGTCGCGGCGGTTGTGAGTCATGGCATCCTTTGTATAGGTAGGGTAAAGAATCAGCGCGTCGCTGACCTTAGCCTGTCCGTCGCGGGGATGTCAATGTCTTTCAGCTATCCTTGCCGAACCTGAGTTTATAGCGGGCCGCCAGTTCCTGCAGCACGTCCACCTCCTGGCGCGGCAGGGCCAGCGCCACGTGCATGTCGGGGCGCACCAGGTAAGCCGCGTCCCGTAGCAGGCCCGCGTGCGCGGCCGCCTCGCTCCACGGCCAGGCGTGCAGCGGCAGCTTGAGGGCCTGGGCGGCGGCGGCCAGTAGCGGGTCGGTCTGGCCGTAGACGTGCAACTGCCAGTCCAGCGATTGCAGGGGCGCGAAGTTATCGAAGGGTAGCCACGGCAGCCGGTCGCCACCGATGACTTCGCCCGCGCGGCCGGCGCTGAGCGGGCTGTCGGGATAATGGATCATCACCTGCGACAAGGTCTTGAACAGCGTGCGCCGCGCCGCCGCGAAGCCGCTCAGCACCGGGAACACATGCGGCAGTAGCCAGCTGCGCAACAGCTGCCCGCCAGTACCTTGTGCCACCAGCAGACGGAAGGCGCGGTCGGTGGTGGCCACCAGCTTGCGCGCGAAGACGATGCGCTCCGCTTCGTAGGTGTCGAGCAGCGCGGGATCGGCGCGGCCTTGCAGCACGTGCGCCAGTTTCCATGCGAGGTTGATGGCGTCGCCGATGCCGGTGTTCATTCCCTGGCCGCCGGCCGGACTGTGGATGTGGGCGGCGTCGCCGGCCAGGAAGCAGCGGTCGATGCGGAAGTGCGAGGCCACGCGGTGGTGCACGCGGTAGGTGGAGAACCAGTTCACTTGTTCCACCCGTATGCCTAGCAGCGGCTCCAGCACCGGGCGCACGGCTTCGAAGTCGGGATCGGGCGGCGCGCCGTCCGGCAGGATGCCGATCAGGCGTTGCATGCCGCGCGAGCGCACCGGCAGCATCAGGGCGAAGGTGTTGGCGCCCAGGTGGCCGATCAGGTCCTGGTTGGGTGGACCGGAGGTCTGCACATCGGCCACGTAGTACAGGTGGTCGTAGGTGCCGCCGGCGAATTCCATCCGGAGCGATTCGCGCACACGGCTGCGGGCGCCGTCGCAGCCGCACAGATAGGTGCTGCTGCTGGCGTGGCGCTCGCCGTCTTGCTCCAGCACCGCGCGCACGCCCCATTCGTCCTGGGTGAAGGATTCCAGCTCGGTGTTCCATTCCACTTCCACGCCTTCGGCCTTGAGCTGGGCCACCAGGAAGCGTTCGTGGTCGTCCTGCGGATAGGCCAGCACGAAAGGGTAGGGACTGAGGCCGGCGCCGATGTCCTTGAGCGGCAGCTCGGCGATGTCTTCGCCATGCTCGCGCAAATGGATGTTTTCTATCTTGATGCCCTGGTTGAGCACCGCTTCGGCGAAGCCCAGCTGGCGGTAGAACTCCAAGGTGCGGGCATGCACGGCCATGGCGCGTGAGGCCTGGCCCGGCCCGCTGCTGGTATCGATGATGCGGACAGCAATGCCCCGTCTCGCCAGCGCAATGGCAAGCACCAAGCCGGTGGGTCCGGCGCCGACGATGAGCATTTGGGTAACCATGAAAACAGTCTACCGCCGTCGTGGAATGCGGTGCGCGCAATTGGTGACCACGGATTTCGTGGCGCTGGTATGATGAGTTACTCTTTACTTAACTGTTATTCATAGCCGATGAGCGATTTTACAACCCGTCGTGCGCTGCTGCTGGCGCTGGTCACCACTCCCTTTGCCCGCGCTGCGGAGTTGCTGGACCAAGCGCCCGGTGCACCGGTTCCCACGCCGACCGCGCTGCTGGCCGCGCTGGAGAAGCAGTCGGGCGGGCGGCTGGGCGTGGCGGCGCTGAACATGGCCGACGGCCGCCAACTGCTGCACCGCGCCGACGAGCGCTTCCCCTTGTGCAGCACCTTCAAGACGATGTTGTCCGCTGCGGTGCTGGCGCGCGAGCCGGCGCTGTTGAAGAGGCGCATCCGCTACACGAAGAAGGATCTGGTGCCGAATTCGCCCGTCACCGAGCAGCACGTGGCCAAGGGCATGACGGTGGCCGCTTTGTGCGAAGCGACGCTGCAGTATAGCGACAACGCGGCGGCCAACCTGTTGATGAAGCAGATCGGCGGGCCGGCTGCGGTGACGACCTATGCGCGTTCGATCGGCGATGCGGACTTCCGCCTGGAGCGCTGGGAGACGGAGTTGAACAGCGCGATACCGGGCGATCCACGCGACACCACCACGCCGCTGGCGATGGCGAAGTCGCTGCACAAGCTGGTGCTGGGTGACGGGCTGCCTGCGACGCCGCGCAAGCAGCTGAAGGACTGGATGCTGGGGAACACCACCGGGGACACGCGCATCCGCGCCGGCGTGCCTGCCGGCTGGCCGGTGGCCGATAAGACCGGCGCCGGCAGCTATGGCACGATCAACGACATCGCCGTGATCTGGCCATCGGGGAAGGCGCCCATCGTGCTGGCGGTGTATCTCACGCAGCCAGGCAAGGACGATAAATGGCGGCCCGAGTTTCACGGCGAAGTGGCCAAGGTCGTGATCGACGCCTTCCGATGAAAGAGCTCAAGTTCGACATCTTCGGCGCGCACATCCTGGTGACCGGCGCCTCGGGCGCGTGGCGTGCGTTCTACTTCGGCAGCGAAGGCAAGCGCCGGCCGGCGGACTTCGTCATTCCCGGCGATGTGCCGGAGCCGGAACTGTGCGAATACCTGGCCGACCTGTTCCACGAAAACGCAACGCCGCGCCACAGCACCGCCACACAACTATGCTGAAAACCTACCATGGCGGCTGTCACTGCGGTGCCGTGACATTCGAGGCCGATATTGATCTGAGCCAGGGCACCTTGCGCTGCAACTGCTCGATTTGCGTCAAGGTGCGCTACTGGCCGGCGATCATCAAGCCGGAAGCCTTTCGCCTCAAGACGGGCGAGGGCGAGCTGACGCTGTATCAGTTCCTCACCAAGACCGACAAGCACTTGTTCTGCCGTCACTGCGGTGTGCGCTCGTTCGGCATCGGCCGTTCGCCGCGCTGGGGCGAGTTTTACTCGGTGAATGTCACCTGCCTTGATGACGTCAGCGCCGAGGAACTCGCCAACGCGCCCATCACCTACCTGGACGGGAAAAACGATAACTGGGAAACGCCGCCGGCCGAAGTGAGGCACCTCTGACATGACAGTACGCGATTACACGACAGCGGATTTCGCGGCGGTTTGCCGCATCTACCTGGATGCCAAGCCGGCGGAGTTGAAGTTTGAGGCCGGGGCGTTCACGTTCACGCCGCTGGAGGATGATGCAGGCATACAGACGGCGTTTAATGAATCCGTAGTGTCGGTTTATGACGACGGCGAGGTGCAGGGATTCGCTGCGGTGTTTGATGGTCAGTTGCGCGCGATGTTCGTTCAGGGCAGTGCGCGCGGCAAGGGCGTGGGGCAGGCATTGCTGAATGCCGTGCTGGTGGAAGGCATGTCGCTCAACGTGGCGCGTTCCAACGTGGACGCGATCCGTTTCTACGAGAAGAACGGTTTTGTGATTGGCGGCTCAGCGACGCGGCAATACAGTGGCATCGACGTGCTGTATGCGCAAATGCGCCGTCCCTGCGTGGTCGTGCGCTATATTCGTGAAGACGACTGGCAGGAGCTGAAGCGCATCCGCCTCGCCGCCTTGCTCGATGCGCCGACGGCGTTTGGCGTCAGCCACGCCAGCGCCGCCGCCTACACGGATGCGGCATGGCGTGACCGCGCGGCGGGCCGTGGTCCCGCGCGATACATCCTCGCATTCGATGGCGGCGAAGCAGTCGGCATCGTCGCCCATGTTCCGGACGCAAATCAGGAGTTGAACCTGATCGCCATGTGGGTAGCGACATCGCAGCGCGGCACACCCACTGCCGCACGGCTGGTTAGCGCGGTCAAAGCTCACGCCACGGCGCAAGGATACAAGCGCCTGCTTCTCGACGTGTCGCCAACAAATCTGCGCGCAGCGCGCTTCTACCAGAAACAGGGCTTCGTCTTCCTGCCGGAATGGGAACCGCTTGAAAGCCATCCCGACATCCAGCTCCAGAAAATGGCCTTTGCTTTGTCACTTGACAGTGAAAATTAGTGTATCTACTATGTTTATACACATAGGAGGGCGAAATGGAGCTTTCGATTCAGAAATGGGGCAACAGCGCTGCGGTCCGCTTGCCTACCGAATTGTTGGGGTTGTTGAAGGTGAAGCTAGGCGATAAGCTGAGTGTAGACGTGCAGCCGGACGGCGTTTTGCTGAAGGCCGCTCGTCCAGTTTATTCGTTGGCTGAATTGGTTGCACAGTGCGATCCCTCCGTCCCCGAGCCTGCTGATATGGCGGACTGGCACAATATAAAACCTGTAGGACGTGAGGCATGGTGAGCCGTCCAAAGTTTGATCGTGGTGATATTGTCATGGTCAACCTTGATCCGACCCAAGGACACGAGCAGAAAGGCATGCGCCCAGCCTTGGTGATGTCCACGGCTGCATACAACGCTCTGGGTGTAGTGCTAGTTGCTCCAATCACCCAAGGCGGCGATTTTGCTCGCCACGCCGGCTTCGCCACCACCCTGAGCGGTGCTGGCACCAAGACTCAGGGCGTGGCCCTGGTCAATCAAATTCGGATGCTGGACCTTGTCGGTCGCAAGGCCAAGCGTGTAGAGAGTGTGCCGGAATACGTCATCGAAGACGCGCTCGCACGTCTTCGTGCGATTACGGAGTAGCTTTTAGTCATCCAGCCCTTTGCCGTCGAGGATGCGTTGGACGCATTTTTCGATGCGGGATTCGCGGGTTTTCTGCTGCTTGGCTGAGGAGAAGTGCAGCAGGTAGGCGCGCTGGCGGCCGGGTGTCAGTTCTTCGAAGGCGGTTCGCAGGGCGGGGAGATCGTCCATCTTGCGCTCCAGCTCTTCGGGGAAGGAGAACTCGGTGGTCTTTTTCATTTCCACCTTGGCGCCCGACTTCTCCAGCGCGATGGCGTCCTTGATGTAGCTCTTCAGGACTTTTTCCTGCCGCTTGATGTCAGCCACGCCCGTAAAGCGGATCTGGCGCGCGGCCTGCACGTTTTCGGTCTGCTGGATCAGCAGGTTTTTCGGATCCTTCATCAGTGCGCCCTTGAAGAACAGCAGCGCGCAGTATTCCTTGAAGCCGTGCATCAGCACGACGTTGTGGCC
The DNA here is from genome assembly GCF_054461335.1 of Duganella paludis. NCBI lineage: Bacteria > Pseudomonadati > Pseudomonadota > Betaproteobacteria > Burkholderiales > Oxalobacteraceae > Duganella > Duganella paludis. The sequence goes on along the minus strand of NZ_CM136922.1, from coordinate 419,825 downwards.
GTCCAGCGTGTAGCAGGGCTGGCCCCATTTGAAGTCTTCGGTCAGGTCGCTGTCGGTGATGATGGCGCGCAGGGTTTCGAATTCTTCCCGCCAGTTCTTGGCGCGTTCCAGGAAGGCGTCTACTTTGTCGGTGCTCATGGGGCTCCTTTCACTGCCATTCAAGGTGGACGATGTTGTAGCCCTTGTCTTTCAATACTTTCAGCAGCGCGGGCAGCGCCTTGGCGGTCGGTCCGTTCGCGTCGTGCATCAGGATGATGCCGCTGCCGGCTTTGTCGAGACTATCGTTCAGGCGCTGGGCGAGGATGGCGGTGGTGTCTTCCGGTATCCAGTCGTTGATGGCCAGGTCGATCGAGGCGACCGTGATGCTGGCTTCCTTGAGCGCTTTCAAGAGCGTTGGCGTCTCTTCCAGGAAGGGGAAGCGGTAGGCCGGCGTTTCCACGCCGAAGACGGCTTTGTAGGCGGCGCGGCTGCGCTGCAAGTCGTCCAGTTGCTGATCGGCGCTGAGCGCGGCCATGTGCGCGTGCGTGTTGCTGTGGATGCCGGCGCTGTGGCCTTCGCTGACGACGCGCCTCGCCAGATCCGGTTGCTGTGCGATGTGCTGGCCGATCATGAAGAAGGTGGCTTTGGCGCATTGGTCGGAAAGGGCCTTGAGTACCATCGGCGTGTATTCCGGCGACGGGCCGTCGTCGAATGTGAGGACTACTTCGCCTTTTTTCTGCGGCAGTGCGCTGTGCTGATTGGTGCCGTAGGCCGCGCCTTCGCGCTTGAGCGTGATGGTGCGGGAGGTGTTCAGTTTGTCGGGGCCGCAGTCTGCGGCATTCGCCGTTGTAGTTGCCACCATGGCTGCCAGTATCAGTGCTGGTACTCTCATGCGCTTTTGTCTCCAATGTGGATGTGCCCGAGCAGGCCGGTTGCCGGCAGGGCCAGCGATATGGAGCGACCGGGAAGGTCGGCTTGCCATTCGCTGATTTGTTGTGCGTGGTATTTTAACGCGGCTTCGCGTTGTGTCCAGGCTTGTGTAAAAGCGTTGGGCAGATCGGTGGCGGTTTGCAGGGCGGCGGCGATGCGCGGGCCGAGGTAGTCGCGTGCGACTGTTTGCCAGTCCGGGATGGTTTGCACGCGCATCAGGTCCGCGCCGATGGGCCCTTGCAGGTTGAAGGCGGCCAGTGCGTAGCCGTCGTCGTGGCTGAAGGAACAGCCGATTTGGCTTTCACGGCCGGCTAGCAGGATGTGTGGTGGCGTGCCGGGCGTCGAGGCGATGGTGATTTCGTCGGTGGGCACGCGCAGTACGGCGGCCAGTGCTTCGCAAGCGGCGGCGCGCAGCTGGCTTCGGGCGGCGTCGCGCTGAGAACCCGCGCTGGCCGGCTGCGTGCCCGCGCCGGTCTGGATCAGGATTGCGAACAGGCCGTCCTGCGGCGTCGGCGTTGCGCCGGGCCAGAGCTGGACGGCCAGCGCGTTCATGGGCGCGCCGGTGCGGCGGGGCAGCCGGCCCAGTTGCCGTTGGCCGGAATATGCTCGCCCTTCATCACCAGCGTCAACGCGCCGAGGCGAGCGTTGTCGCCCACGGCGGCGCTGTACAAGACCGACGCGCGCGGTCCCATGTAAACCCGCTCGCCGATGATCACATGATCGATCTTCATCACGCGGTCCTCGAACAAGTGCGTCTGCGGGCAGGTGAGGGCATTCAGCTCGCTGTGGTCGCCGATCTGCACGCAGTCGAACTCCGTGATATCAGTCGTGTCCATGTAGACGCCTTTGCCGATGCGCGTGCCGAGCAGGTTGAACGCCAGCGGCAGCCACGGCGTGCCGCGCAGGTAGCGCAGGAAGTTCGGCACGGCGATGCCTTCATACAGATTGGTGACACCTTCGGACAGCCACACGAACGGCGTCCACATCGGCTCCGATTGTTTGCGATAGCGCCCGATCAACAGCCACTTGAGCACAACCACGAACAAATAATTGCCCACGCCGTAGGCCAGTCCCGCCAACGCCATGTCCCACACCACCTCCGCCCAGCGTCCAGCGCCGGCGGCCGGCATCACGTCCAGCACCAGCGTGTAGCCTACCGCGATCACCAGCGCATGCGGCGCGACGATGCGGAAGGCCTCGATCAGCCCGCGCCCGAGACGGCGCAGCGGCGAAGGATGGAAGGTCAGCGATTCCGGATACCCACTGGTCTGCTCGCGCGCCGGCAGATTAATCGGCGGAGAACCCAGCCACGTATCGCCGCTGCGCATTTGCGCGTTGTCCGGTGCGCGCGAGTGCACGCCGATCAGCACCTGTTCCGGCAGCACCGTGCCGTCCGGGATATACGCGCCATTGCCGACGAAGCTGCGATGCGAGATAACGGTCGGCTGCATCACCATCCAGCCGCCATCGATTTCCTCATCGCCCAGCATGACGGCATCGGCGATGAAGGTTTCGTCGCCGAGGGTCAGCATGTCCGGCACCACGCCCAGCGCGGTGGAGATTTCCGCATCCTTGCCGACTTTTGCGCCCAACAAGCGATACCAGTACGGCGCAAACACCGTCGCATAAATGCCGTGCAAAACATTCAGGCTGGATTCCTGGATCTGGCTCACCAGCCATTTGGCGCAGTAGGTATTGCCGTGAACCGGGAACTGGCCCGGCTTCAAACGCGGCAGCACGCTCCAGCGGATGCCCGCCGACAGCACTGCGGTCAGCACGATCAGCACCGCGCTGGCGGGGAAGGCCAGCAGGAAGTAACGCAGCAGCTGCACGCGCATGTCGTCCCCCTGTACCGATGGCAGCCAGCCCGCGTCGTCGAACCAGTCGATCAAAACGAAGGTCGGGAACACCGGCATGAAGAACAGCGTAACGATCAGCAGGATGCCGAAAATGAAGAACAGCGCTTCGCCGGCGCGGCGCGCGGCCGTCACCGGTGGACGTGGCGGCAGCTTGCGCTCGAACGCGCCCATGTCGCGCGCGGGCGAGCCGGACCAGATGCGGCCCGCCGGCACCACGCCGCCATCGCTCAATGCCGATTGGCCTTCCAGGTGACCCAGCGCTTCAACGCGCGTGTTCCCCTCCATGATGGCGAAGGAACTGACGCAGGCATCCCGCTCCAGCGTGATCCGGCCGAGGTGCAGCTGTCCGCGTTCGACGCGGGCATTCTCGAAATTGACGGCGTTGCCGATGCTGACCTGATCACCGATATCCAGCAGATCCGGCACGCGCAGGCTCATGGAACCGATGGTGACTTCCTTGCCTACCTTGGCGCCGAGCGCGCGCAGCCACCAGGCATTGAGCGAGGAGCCGCTGAGCAGATAAGCGGGAGCGGCTTCCACCAGGCGGTCGGCCAGCCACCAGCGGTAGTACGTGAGGCCCCACAGCGGATACACGCCGGCTTTCAGGCGGCCGGCGATGAGCCACTTGCCTGCAATGGCAATCGCGAATTCGCCGATGGTCGCCAGCAGGAACACGCCGACCGAAGCGGCGATGGCGAGCGCCACCGAGTCGCCCGGATCGCCGGTGAAGAAGTGGTAGGTGAAGAAGGGCGCCAGCCACTGCGCCATGCGCAGGGTGACCAGCGGCGGGAGCGCGGCCGCCTGCGCCGCGCCACAGATCCAGCGTTTCAGCGTGGATGGCGGTGTCCAGGTTTTTTCGTCCGCGCCGGCGGCCGGCGCCTCCGCCAGTACCTGCGCGATCTTGCCGACCTGGCGCTGCTGGTAGATGTCGCGCACCGTGACGTGGGCGTAGCGCGGATCGGTGCGCAGCGAGGAGGCCAGGCGGGCGGCGAAGAAGGAGTGGCCGCCCAAATCGGTGAAGAAGTCGGCGTTGCGCAGGATGGGCTGGCCGGGGAACAGCGTCGCCAGCGCGGCGAACAAGGCTTCCTCGGCCGGCGTTTCGGGCAGGTCGGACTCCTCGGCGCTGCCGGCCGGCGGGGCGCTGAGCGGCGTGGCCTTCAGCGTCTTGCGGTCGATTTTGCCGGAGGTGAGGCGCGGCATGGCGTCCAGCATTTCATAGCGGCCGGGGACCATGTAAGGCGGCAGCTTGGCGGCGAGGGCGGCGCGCAGTTCGCGCGGGTCCAGCGCGGAAGCGCCTTCCTGCACGATGTAGGCGACCAGTTGGTCGATATCGTCGTCCTTGCGCAGCAGGACGGCGACGGTGCCCACGCCGGCCTGTTGGGCCAGCAGGGCTTCGATCTCGCCCAGCTCCACGCGGAAGCCGCGGATTTTAACTTGGTCGTCGGCGCGGCCAAGGCAAGTGACTTCGCCGTCGGCGCCGATGCGGGCCAGGTCGCCGGTGCGGTACAGGCGCGCGTCGTGCGCGCCGCCGGCCCAGGGATTGGGCAGGAACTTCTCGGCCGTCAGGTCGGGCCGGCCGAGATAGCCGGCGGCCAGGCCCGGGCCGGTGATGCACAATTCGCCCACTTCACCATGCGCCAGCAGGCGCAGGACCGGGCCGACATTGGCGTCGATCACCAGCAAGCCGTAGTTCGGCAGCGGTTTGCCGATGGTGACCGGATGGCCGGGACGCAAACGCGCCAGGCTGGCCGAGACGGTGGCTTCGGTCGGGCCGTAGGTGTTGAACATCTGCCGGCCCTCGCGCGACCAGCGCTGCACCAGCGATTCCGGGCAGGCTTCGCCACCGAGGTTAATCAGCCGCAGGCTCGGGACTTCCTGATTGAATAGCGCCAGCAGCGTCGGCACCGCGTGCAGCACCGTCACGCCGTTCTGCTCCAGCATGCGCGGCAGGGTCTCGGGATCGCCGCTGATTTCCTTGGGGCCGATCCACAGCGTGGCGCCGACCAGGTAGGAAATCCAGATCTCTTCGAACGACATGTCGAAGGCCACGGAAAATCCTTGATAGACCTTGTCGTCGCCGCTCACGCCCAGCACTTCGTTCTCGCTGCGCAGGAAGTGGCAGATGCTGCGCTGGGTGATCAGAATGCCTTTCGGCTTGCCGGTGGAGCCGGAGGTGTAGATGACGTAGGCCGGAACATCGGGCGACACCGCACCGCGCCGGGGCAGGATCGCACCATCGGCGGGGGGGGCCAGCAGCGCTTCGGCGGTCCACACCGTGCGGCCGCCGGCGGCGACATCGGCCAGGCGCGGCGCAAACGCGGCGCAAGTGAGCACGCCGGCGCCGCTGGCGTCGTCGAGACACACCTGCAGACGCTCGACCGGCGTGTCCTCGTCCACCGGCAGCCAGGCCGCGCCGGCCTTGGCGATCCCCGCCTGCAGCACCAGCAGCTCGATCCCGCGCGGCAGCCACAGGCCGACGATCTGGCCCGGCTGCACGCCGGCTTCGATCAGCCGCGCCGCCACCAGGTCGGCCTGCGCATCCAGTTCCCGGTACGTCAGTTGGCGATCGCCGAAAATCAGCGCGATCCGCTCGGGATGGCGCGCGGCGCTGGCTTCCAGCAGATCGGCCAGGATTTCCTCCCGCAGCAGGCTTTCCTGCTGCGGGCCGAAAAGGAGATCCGGAATGGGCTGTGGTGCTGGATGATTCATGCTGGAACTTTGTGTGGTGTCAGAGCGCCATTGTACGGTACGCGAATTGCTTTCTACAGAGGGAGAATGCAAGTTCTTCTTACAGCCTTTACAATAGGAAATACGAGTCGACAACGAAAGGAGCCGCATGTCTACGAATCATCGCCCATTCATCGCCCCCATGCAGTTTGACGACGCCCAATTGGCCTACGATCAGGTGCTGGCCATCTACGACACCAACATCGCCTTCCTGCGCGATGCCATGAAGCGCTTTGTCGCCGGTGAGGACATCGGCGAGCATGTACGCGCCTGCTACCCGTTTGTAAGGGTTCATACGGACACCGTGGCCCGCGCCGATTCGCGGCTGGCTTTTGGCTTTGTCGCCGGCCCCGGCACCTACGAAACCACGCTCACACGGCCGGACTTGTTCGCGCGCTACTATCTCCAGCAATTCAAGCTGCTGTTGAAGAACCACGGCAGCCACCACGTCAAGATCGAAGTCGGCGTCAGCGCGCAGCCGATTCCGATTCACTTCTCGTTTGCCGAACATGAGCACATCGAAGGCAGCATGACCGCCGAGCGCCGCCTGCTGATGCGCGACGTCTTCGACCTGCCCAATCTGGCCGCCATGGACGACGGCATCGCCAACGGCACGCACGAAGTGCCGATGGGCGAAGCGCAGCCGCTGTCGCTGTTCACGGCGCCGCGCGTGGATTATTCGCTGCAGCGCTTGCGGCACTACACCGGCACTTCGTGCGACCATTTCCAGAAGTTTGTCCTGTTCACCAACTACCAGTTCTACATCGACGAATTCATCAAGCTGGGGCACGAGTTGATGGCCAATCCGTCCGACGCGCCGGGGGACGACTACGTCGCCTTCGTCGAACCGGGCAACCTGGTCACGCGCCGCGTGGGGCAGTCGGTGCAGCCGGGCGACGCGCTGGGCGCCGCGCCGCCGCGCATGCCGCAGATGCCGGGCTATCATTTGATCCGCGCCGACGGCACCGGCATCTCGATGGTCAACATCGGCGTCGGCCCGGCCAACGCCAAGACCATCACTGACCACATCGCGGTACTGCGTCCGCACGCCTGGCTGATGCTGGGCCACTGCGCCGGCCTGCGCAACACGCAGGAACTGGGTGACTACGTGCTGGCCCACGGCTATGTGCGCGAAGATCACGTGCTGGACGAAGATTTGCCGCTGTGGGTGCCGATTCCGCCACTGGCCGAGGTGCAGGTGGCGATTGAAGCGGCGGTGGCCGAAGTCACGCAGCTGACCGGGCATGATCTCAAGCGCGTGATGCGCACCGGGACCGTGGCCAGCACCGACAACCGCAACTGGGAACTGATGCCGCAGCGGACGCCGGAGCGCCGTTTCAGCCAAAGCAGGGCGATTGCGCTGGACATGGAAAGCGCGACCATCGCCGCCAACGGCTTCCGCTTCCGTGTGCCGTACGGCACCTTGCTGTGCGTGAGCGACAAGCCGATGCACGGTGAAATCAAGCTGCCGGGCATGGCCAACCAGTTCTACCGCGACCGCGTCGACCAGCATCTGCGCATCGGCATCCGCGCCATGGAACTGCTGAGGGCGCTGGGCGTAGACAAGCTCCACAGCCGCAAACTGCGCAGTTTCACGGAAGTAGCGTTCCAATAAAACGGGGAATTGGAGCTGAATGATTATTAAGATATTGGCCAGTGTCGTCGCGTTTGTCGCTGCCGTTATTGTTGCCGGCACCACCGGACTAAGCTTTTATGTTTGGCCGACCGGTTTCAATGACCAACAATTGGCCATCACACCGGCGGTGATAGAGCGCTTGCGCAGTTTGCAGTCAGAGCACAAGTTCGGCCCGGATACCGCGGCATTCTATCCGGGAGCGGCAAGCGAGGCGCAGAGGGCGGTCGCGCAGGCTTCGGTCGATGCGACAATCCAAACGCTGATTGCCGAGCTGCCTGCACGACCACAACGCTCGACGGTACTCCGCGCAATGAAAGTGACGCTGGCTGATATCGACACGTCGGAGTCCGAGGAACGCGACCAAATCCTGGTGTATCTCGATAAAGTCATGACGATCTGTGGCATTGAAAGCTCCGACCAGCTGTTTAATGTCTGGCGCTATGGATTTCCGTATGGTTGGTTCCTCTAACATCTCCCAAATCAGGGTCAGCTCTGTCATTCGGACACTTGCCACCATTCTTTGACATTTCTCAATACGACTGAATGGGATTGTGATGCGGTGCTTAGAATTTGTGATGCACAGTTTTTGATGACCGGTTTGATATTTCGCAATGAATGGTCGTCCGTGTCCAAATGACAGAGCTGACCCCGATTTGGATTCGCGACAATAAAGGATCGACGATGGCACGTTTCAAACAATCCGTGTTCCTGTTCCTTACGGCGTTAACGCTGCCCGCCATGGCGGCCGACGACGACCGGCGCAACGCTGAACTGTTTGCGCAGGTCGACCGGATCTTTGCGGACTATGCGCTTGATCAGCATGTGCCCGGTCTGGTGTATGGCATCGTGGCGGATGGTCAGCTGGCCTATGTGCGCGGCATGGGCGTACAGGACCTGGCGTCGAAGCGGCCGGTGACGCCCGATAGCCTGTTCCGCATCGCTTCCATGACCAAGGCCTTCACCGCGCTGACCATCCTGAAGCTGCGCGACGACGGCAAGCTGCAGCTGGAGGCGCCGGCGGAGAACTATGTTCCGGAGATGAAGAACTGGACCTATCCGACCCAGGACGCACCGCGCATCCGCGTGCGCGACCTGCTCAACCACACCGGTGGGCTGGTGACGGACGATCCGTGGGGCGACCGCCAGACTCCGCTGCCCGACGCGGCGTTCACCGAACTGCTGCGCGGCGGCGTGCCTTTCAGTCATGCGCCCGGCATCACCATGGAGTATTCCAACCTTGGCTATGCGGTGCTGGGACGCATCATCACCAACGTTTCCGGCCGGCCGTATGCGGACACCATTTCGTCCACCTTGATGCAGCCTCTGGGCATGGCGTCTACCGGCTTCCTTGCGGACGCGGCGCCGCCGGAGCGTCGGGCCCACGGCTATCACTGGGCCGACAACAAGTGGACGCAGGTGCAAACCATGGGGCACGGCGCCTTCGGCGCGATGGGCGGAGTACAGACCAGCGCGGTGGATTACGCCAAATGGATGGGTTACCTGCTGTCGGCCTGGCCGGCGCGCGATGGGGCCGATGCCGGTCCCGTCAAGCGCGCCACAGTGCGCGAGCTGGCGCAGGGCTCCAATTTTCCGGTATTGCGCCAGCGCTTCGGCCATACCGGCGCGGCCAGCTGCCGCCAGGCGTCGACCTACGCCATGGGCTTGATCGTGGCGACCGACTGCGAACTGGGGCTGACGCTCAGCCATGGCGGCGGCTATCCCGGCTACGGCTCGCACGTGTTGTTGCTGCCGGAATACGGCGTCGGCGTATTCGCGTTCACCAACCGCAGTTATTCCGGTTCATCGGCAGCGGTGTGGGATGCGGCGGTGACGCTTAGCCGTGGCGGCTTCCTCAAACCGCGCAGCGTCGCGGTCGGGGTGGTGCTGGCGACAGCGTATCGGACCGCCGGCACGATTTACCAGCAGGGCGATGTCGGCGTGGCGGGCGATCAGTTGGCGATGAACTTCCTGATGGACCGCGACGCCGCCGGCTGGCGCCGCGACCTGGCGAAGCTGAAACAAGCCGTCGGCGATTGCGACACCTCGGCCGCCATCGTCCCCAATGGCGCGCTCGGCGGAGATTTTACCTGGCGCTGCGCAACCGGACGCGTAACAGGCCAGCTGCTGCTGGCCCCCACAACGCCGCCACGCATCCAGATGCTGACCCTGCAACCGAAGTCGCCATAAGCGAATTGGGATATGTCCTCACGGGAAGGTCAAGTCCATGCCGAGCAGCCTGATAAGGAACAAGGTGAGGAGCCCCAGGCCCAGCAGCGATAGCACGAAGACTGCGGCTATCTTGCCGCTCGCGCGCAGTACGGCGCGCTTTTCCTTTCCCTTCTTGCCTTGATCGTAATGCCACTTGACGGCGAAGAACATGCCCGTGCCCAGCACGAGGAACTTGAACGTTACGAAGACTATCGGGATCCATTCGATCATTTTGGGTATTTCCTGGCTCACTTAACTTTATCTATGAGGCATACTACCTTAAAGCAATTTCCATACATTGAGACAAAATGTCCCAGCTAAAAGCCATACAAGATGAAAGTTTGCCACTTTGGCTGCCGCGATTGGACGGGAACAAGGGGCCACGGTTTTTGCAAATTGCGGATGCCTTGCAGGCGGCGGTGGTCGATGGAGCGCTGAAACCGGGCGACCGTCTACCTCCGCAACGCCAGTTGGCGGCCCAGCTGGACCTCGACCTGACGACGATCACGCGCGCCTACGACGAAGCCCGGCGCCGCAACTTGTTGGTGGGGCGCGGCGCCCGAGGCACGTATGTCGCGGCACCGAAAGTCGAATTGAGCGCTATCCTCGACCTGAGCATGAATACGCCGCCACCGCCGGATGGTGTGGACTTCGACGACCTGTTGAAACAAGGTCTGTCCCAAGTGTTGATGGGCGCGGATAACGACTTGCTGATGAATTACCACCTGGCCGGCGGCGGCGAATCCGACCGCAAGGCCGGCGCCAAATGGCTCGAACCGATGTTTGGACAGCTAGATGCTCGGCAGTTGGTCGTCTGTCCAGGCGCGCAAGCGGCGATCGCCGCGTTGATCCTTGCGCTGACGGAGCCGGGCGATGTGATCCTGGCGGAGCCTATTAGTTATCCCGGCTTGCGTGCCGCAGCGACCCAATTCGGCCGGCGCATCATTGCGGTGGAGGCGGACAAGCACGGGATGGTGCCCGAGATGCTTGAGAAAGCGTGCCGCCGGCACAAGCCCGCGCTGGTCTACCTCAATCCAACTTTGCAGAATCCGACCGCCATCACCATGCCGGAACGCCGGCGCAAGGAGCTCGCCAGCAGCGCGAAGCGCTGCAATGTGCGCATCATCGAGGACGATCCCTACTGGTTCCTGGCCGATGCGCCGCCGCCACCGATCGCCAGGTTCGCCCCGGAACAGGTGTATTACATTTCAACCCTGTCGAAATGCCTGACGCCCGGCTTGCGTGTCGCGTTCGTGCTGGTACGCGATCCGCACGAACGCGAACGTTTCCTGGCCGCGTTGAGATCATTCGCGCTGATGGTCGCGCCGCTGACGGCCGCACTGGCCACGCAGTGGATCTTCGACGGTTCGGCCGAGAGATTGATGAAAGGCGTACGCAAGGAAGCGCGCCTGCGCCACCGGATGGCGCGCGATATTCTGTCGGGGCGCTACAGCGGTGCCGGAGACGGCCTGCATGTATGGCTTGAGTTGCCTGCGTATTGGAATTCCTCGGAGTTTGCGCAGGCAGCCGGCCGGGAAGGCATCGCCGTCACTCCGGCGGAGGAGTTCGCCACCGGCAGCGGAACCGTGAATGCAATCCGGATCTCTTTGGGCAGCATCAAGGATAGGGGCCTCTTGCAAGCGGGTCTTCAACGGCTGTCTCATCTGCTTGTGCAGCAGCCTTTCCCTGGGGAACCTTGTTGTGTGTGAGAGACAAAATTGCCTAGCCAAATGTAAATCTACTGCAGTGGCCAACCGGTTTTACGTGATTTCAAGCCACTGATACCTTTTCCGATATCGAAAACGGCCAAAAATTGATTGGTTTGTTTTTTCTCCAGCACCTAAGATTTGTTACAGAAAGCTGATATGACTCAGCTCTCTAAGAAAACAGATAACACTGGAGACTTATGAAACACACAGTATCCGGGGCTTTCGAGTCCCAGGCAAAGCATCGCCTCGTCCTGAAATCCGGCGTCGCCGTCCTGGCCGCCGCTGGCCTGTTGAGCACCTTCCCAGTTCTGGCACAAGAAGCACCTGCGGCCACCGATGCCGCTCAGCCGACCACCGAGTCGACCGTTGTCGTGACCGGTGTGCGCCGCGCTGCGCAAAGTGCGCAAAAGATCAAAAAGGATTCCGATAACGTTATCGATTCCATCGTCGCCGACGATATCGGCAAGTTCCCCGACACGAACGTGGCCCAGACCCTGGCCCGCGTCACCGGCGTTCAAGTACGCCGCGACGGCGGCGAAGCCAATACGGTGCTGATCCGCGGCTTGCCCGGTATCGCCACCATGCTGAATGGCCGCGAGCTGTTCACCACCACCGGCCGCTATATCCAGCTGGCCGACATTCCTTCGACCATGCTGCAACGCGTGGACGTGTACAAGTCGCAGAGCGCGGACCTGATCGAAGGCGGTATCGCCGGCGTGATCGATGTGCGCACCAACCGTCCGCTGGACTTCAAGGGCTTCACCGCCGTGGTTAATGGCGGCGCCACCAATAATTCGCTGGCCGACCGCACCGATCCTAACCTGAGCGGCATGATCTCCAATCGCTGGAAGACCGACCTCGGTGAATTCGGCGCGCTGTTCGGCGTGTCCTACGTGCGCAACCACTATGGTGAAGAGCGCACCTTCAACACCAAGCCGGTCGACAAGGGCTGGCTGCTGCCTAATCTGATGGGCCCTGACCTGATGGGTCTCCAGAACGTGGGCGGCGACCGTCGCCGCGCCGCCGGCAACTACGCCTTCCAGTGGAAGCCGAACAAGGATGTGGAACTGTACGCCGAAGGCCTGGGCACCCATTACCTGAACAACTTCGAGACCGACTTCTTCGTGGCGCTGCCATGGTGGGGCCCTGGCGACAAGATGACCGCCACCAAGGTCCCTGGCACCAATCAGCTGCAGTCGCTGACTTCGCACGACGTCAACACCATCATGTCGACGCAAGCCAACCGCGCCAACAACGTGACCCAGCAGCACGCCATCGGCGGCCGTTGGAACGCCGCGCCGGGCCTGCGCCTGAGCTCCGAGGTGTCGCGCACGTTGTCGAGCTACGATTGGCAGAATCCGATTCTTGATACGCTGGCCGTGGTGCCGAATGCCACCGTCACGCCTAACCTGAACGGCAGCGCCAACGTCGCCTACGGCGGCATGAACCTGAACGACCCAAGCAAGTACGTGTTCAACGCACTGTTCGACCGCTATGGCCGCGACACCGGTTCCTCGACCGACTGGCGCGCAGACGGTACTTACACGCTGCAGGACGAGAGCATCCTCAAGGATCTGGCGTTCGGCGTGCGCACTTCCCAGCGCAAGGCGGAATCGATTAAGTCCTTCGAAGGTTCGGTCGGCGCGCTGCCGGGCGTGAGCGCCAGCTCGGTGCCAGGCCTGAACTGCACCGCCGAGATGAAGAACGATTGGGGCACCAAGTCGTGGTACACGCCTTGCGCCAGCTACCTGATCTCGAACACCGGCGACGTGCGCAAGGCCGTTACCGGTTCGAGCGCCGCGAAAGCGCTGGACCCAGGATCGTACTTCGCCGACGAAGAGAAGAACTACGCCTTGTACGGCAAGGCCCACGTGGGTTGGGATGTCGCCGGCATGCCGTTGGACGGCGTGATTGGCATGCGCATCACCAAGACCGATTCGGACCTGCTGGGCAATTCGATGGACGGCACCACCTACGTGCGGACCTCGAAGCAGAGCAGCGACACCAGCTATCTGCCAAGCGCCAACTTCAAGCTGCAGGTGCGCGACGACGTGATCGCCCGCTTCTCGGCCACCAAGACGCTGACCCGTCCGAACTTCTCGGACCTCAATCCAGGCACCGCCTACATCAATTCGGGCGTGACCGTGCAGGCGACTGCATCGGGCGGCAATCCTGAGGTGAAGCCTTTCACCGCGCGTAACTACGACGGTTCGCTGGAGTGGTACTTCAATTCGACCGGCATGGCCAGCGTTGCGCTGTTCCGCCACGAGTTCAAGGGCTACATCATGAACAAGGTGACCAAGGAGACCTACAACGGCGTGGTCTACGACGTTACCCGTCCGTTCAACACCGACGATGGCTATCTGCAGGGCGCCGAAGTGGCTTACCGCCAGTTCTTCGACAAGCTGCCCGGCTGGATGGGCGGCTTCGGCATGGAGGCGAATGCCACCTACACCGAAGGCAAGACCACCTCGACGTCCGTCGCAGTCCTGAGCGACAAGCCGTTCGCGGGCATGTCGAAATGGTCGTACAACGTGGTGGCGCTGTATGAGAAGTTTGGCATCTCGGGCCGACTGGCGTATAACTGGCGTTCGAAGTTTACCCAGTTGTACAACGACGGCGGTCCAGGCCTGGATTTGATCGCTTCGCCGATGTCGTCGCTGGATGGTTCGCTGGGCTACAAGATCAACGAGAATACCTCGATCACGCTGACCGGCACCAATCTGGGCAACTTCAAGTACACCGACTACTGGACCAACAAGGGCCTGTATCCACGCGATACGCGCAAGTATGATCGTTCGGTGGGCCTGTTCCTGAACTGGAAGATCTAAACTTAAGTAACACCCGTCATTCCCGCGAAAGCGGGAATCCATGCTGCGCCAAATAGGATGCTCGGCATGGATTCCCGCCTACGCGGGAATGACGTCATTGAAAGAGGTAATTATGGCGGCGAATCAAAAAATGTCGGTGGTTGAGAAAATCGGTTTCGGCGCCGGCGATATGGCGTTGAACGTGGTGATCTCGTCGATGATGTTGATCATTACCTTCTTCTACACCGATATCTACGGTTTGAAGACCACCGACCTGGCGCTGCTGTTCGTGCTGGTCAAAATCGTCGGCGCCGTCAGCGACCTGGTGATGGGCCAGATCACCGACCGCGTGCTGACGCGCTGGGGACGTTACCGTCCGTGGCTGCTGTTCCTGGCCGTGCCTTACGGCCTGTCCGTATTCTTCGTGTTCTCCACGCCGGACTGGGGCTACAGCGCCAAGCTGGTATGGGCCTATTCGACCTACATCATCATGACCATCATGACTTCCGGTGTGGGCGTGTCGTATATCTCGCTGCCTAGCGCGCTGTCCAACGATCCGCAGCAGACGCTGTCGGCCAACGGCTACCGCCTGTTCTTCGCCAAGGTCGGCGCCTTCATGGTCACCGTGATCGTGCCGCTGCTGTCCGAGCGCTGGGGCGGCGGCAACGCGGCCACCGGCTACCAGGCCGCGATGGCGGTGATGGCGGTGATGGGCGTGCTGCTGTTCCTGTTCTGCTTCTTCACCACCAAGGAGCGCGTGGTGCACAAGGTGCAGCGCCAGTCGCTGGGCGAGCAGATCTCGGTGCTGATGAAAAACGACCAGTGGCTGATCCTGTGCGCGGTCTGCGTGACCGGCACCATCGGCTACGTGGTGCGCGGCTCGGTCGCTATCTATTACGCCAAATACTTCCTCGGCGCCGATGCGGCCACCGTGTCGGCCTTCCTGTCCACCGGCGTGGCGGCGGCCATCCTGTCGATGATCGCATCGACCTGGATCACCAAGTTCTATAGCAAGGTCAAACTGTTCCGCTGGACGCAGATCGGCGTGGGCCTGATCAGCGCCGCCATGTACTTCTTCGTCGGCCCCGGCGACATGATGCTTGCCTTCGTGCTGTACTTCCTGCTGTCCTTCGTGGTGGACCTGCATGCGCCGGTGTTCTGGTCGGCCATCGCGGAAGCCATCGACTACGGCACCGTCAAGACCGGCCAGCGCGTGTCGGGCTTCGCTTTCGGCGGCATCTCCGTGTGCCAGAAGGCCGGCATGGGCATCGCCGGCGCTTTGGTTGGTTTGCTGCTGACGTATTTTGAATACCAGCCGAACCACGAGCAAACCGCGTTCGCGCTGCACGGCATCGTGCTGATGCTGACCCTGATTCCCGGCTTCTTCCACACTGTGATGGGACTGTTGATGTTCAAGTACCGTATCGACGACGAGTACTACACGCAGGTCAAGGCGCAGATGGGAGTCAAAGGCTATGTGGCAGTCTAATTTTTTGGAAATCGAAATGGAAAACATCCTCACTCCCTTGATCGAGCAACGCGCCGATCCGCACATCTACCGTCACACCGACGGTTACTACTACTTCACCGCGTCGGTGCCGCAGTACGACCGCATCGAGCTGCGCCGCGCGAAAACCATCGCCGGCCTGGTGGACGCCGAGAAGGTCGACGTCTGGCACAAGCCGGACACCGGCGCCTACAGCGAACTGATTTGGGCGCCGGAGCTGCATTACAACGACGGCGCCTGGTACGTCTACTTCGCCGCAGCGCCTAGCCGCGAGATCAAGTTCAAGCTGTTCCAGCACCGCATGTACGCGATCCGCAACACCAACGCCAATCCCTTGGAAGGCGAGTGGGAGTTCATGGGCCAGATCGACACCGGCATCGACACCTTCTGCCTGGATGCCACCACCTTCACCCACAAGGGCCAGCTGTACTACGTGTGGGCGCAAAAGGACAATGCCATCGAAGGCAATTCGAACATCTACATCGCGCCGATGAAAACGCCGTGGCAGCTGGGTGGTGCGCCGGTCATGCTGAGCAAGCCGGAGTTCGATTGGGAGATACGCGGCTTCTGGGTCAACGAAGGTCCGTCCATCCTGAAAAAGAACGGCAAGATCTTCATCAGCTATTCGGCCAGCGCCACCGACGAAAACTACGCCATGGGCCTGTTGTGGGCGGAAGAAAACGCCGACGTCATGGACCCGGCATCGTGGACCAAGTTGAAGGAGCCGGTGCTGCAAACCTGCTTCGAGCACAAGGTGTATGGTCCCGGTCATAACAGTTTTACCATCGCGGACGATGGCGAAACCGTCATGTTGGTTTATCATGCACGCACCTACACCGAGATTATCGGCGACCCGCTGTGGAATCCGGACCGTCACACCTTCGTAAAACCGTTGAAGTGGGACGAGCAGGGCATGCCCGTATTCGGAAAACCGTCGATCGCGTAACAAGGCGCGACCGCACCACCTTCCGGCGGCCGAGCAGGGTAACTCCTCTCGGCCGCCTTGTCTTTAGAGAGTAATATGCAAGCAACGATCACTGAATCTTCCTTTGGTAAACTGCCGGACGGCCGCGAGGCCACGCTGTACACCCTGACCAACGCCAACGGCATGATCGCGAAAATCAGCAATCTGGGCGGCGTTATCGTCGAGCTGCACGTGCCGGACCGCGATGGCGTACTGGCCGATGTCTGCCACGGCTACGATAATCTGGACGCCTACCTCGGCGAATCGCAGTATTTCGGCGCGCTGATAGGCCGTTACGGCAACCGCATCGCCAACGGCCGCTTCACGTTGGACGGCGAAACCGTGCAGCTGGACGTGAACAACGGCGCCAATCACCTGCACGGCGGCGCCGATGGTTTCCACCGCCGGCTGTGGGATGCCGAAATGTTCAACACGCCGAAATCGGTGGGCTTGATCCTGACGCTGGTCAGCCCGGACGGCGACCAGGGTTATCCCGGCACCGCCGAAGTCACCGCCATCTATGAGCTGCGCGAGAATAACGAGTTGCGCATTGCTTTCCACGCCGTCGCCGACAAGGCCACGCTGATGAACTTGACCAACCACGCCTATTTCAACTTGGCCGGCCAGGGCGATATCCTGAGCCACGAGCTGACCATTCCGGCCGAATCGTACACGCCGGTCGACAGCGGCCTGATTCCCGCCGGTCCGCCGGCGCCGGTGGCTGGCACACCATTCGACTTCCGCACACCGCACGCCATCGGTGCGCGCATCGGCCATCGGGATGAGCAATTGGGCTACGGGGAAGGGTATGACCACAACTTCGTGCTGACGAAATCCGCCGACAAGGCGATGGAAGTGTCGGCCCGCGTGGTCGATCCGTCCTCCGGCCGGGTGCTGGAGGTGCTGTCGCAGGAGCCGGGCATCCAGTTCTACAGCGGTAACTTCCTCAACGACCAGGTGACTGGAAAAGGGCGCATCTACGGCTATCGCAGCGGCTTCTGTCTCGAACCGCAGCACTTCCCGGATTCGCCGAATCGCCCGGATTTCCCGTCGACCATCCTGCGTCCGAACGAGGAATATGCGACCGTGATGGCTTACCGCTTCAGCACCGTCTAGGTATATCGATTTCGATATCGATATCGATAAACAATTTATTGGAAAGTTATCTCAGTACATCTTAGTATGCTTTATCGATGCGGGGGCATGACATTCACGTCCCCGCACAGGAAAATACTGAGGAGAAATGCATGTCTGAGAATGACAAAAAGGTGAAGCTGCGCTCCGCCGAATGGTTTGGCACCCAAGATAAAAACGGCTTCATGTATCGTAGCTGGATGAAGAATCAGGGCATTCCTGATCACGAATTCGAAGGCAAGCCGATCATCGGCATCTGCAACACCTGGTCGGAACTGACCCCCTGCAACGCCCACTTCCGCAAACTGGCGGAACACGTCAAGCGCGGCATCTACGAAGCCGGCGGCTTCCCGGTCGAGTTTCCGGTCTTCTCCAACGGCGAATCGAACCTGCGTCCTACCGCGATGCTGACCCGTAACCTGGCCTCGATGGACGTGGAAGAATCGATCCGCGGCAATCCGATGGACGGCGTGGTCCTGCTGGTCGGTTGCGACAAAACCACCCCGGCACTGCTGATGGGCGCCGCTTCGGTCGATATCCCGACCATCGTCGTCACCGGCGGCCCTATGCTGAACGGTAAACTGAACGGCAAGAACATCGGTTCCGGCACCGCCGTCTGGCAGCTGCACGAGCAGGTCAAGGCCGGCGA
The DNA here is from genome assembly GCF_054461335.1 of Duganella paludis. Classification (NCBI taxonomy): domain Bacteria; kingdom Pseudomonadati; phylum Pseudomonadota; class Betaproteobacteria; order Burkholderiales; family Oxalobacteraceae; genus Duganella; species Duganella paludis. The sequence continues at coordinate 401,713 of NZ_CM136922.1, read as the reverse complement.
AATCTCCATGCATGACTTCATCGGCGCCGAAGCGGGGCACTCGCGTTCCGCCGGCACCTGCAACACCATGGGCACCGCATCGACCATGGCCTGCATGGCCGAATCGCTGGGCACTTCGCTGCCGCACAACGCCGCCATCCCTGCCGTCGACGCGCGCCGCTACGTGCTGGCCCACATGTCCGGCATCCGTATCGTCGAGATGGTGAAGCAGGACCTGAAGCTGTCGAAGATCCTGACCAAAGAGAATTTTGAAAACGCGATTCGCGTCAACGCCGCCATCGGCGGTTCGACCAACGCCGTGATCCACCTGAAGGCCATCGCCGGCCGTATCGGTGTCGATCTGGAGCTGGAAGACTGGACCCGCGTGGGTCGTGGCATGCCGACCATCGTCGACCTGCTGCCATCGGGCCGCTTCCTGATGGAAGAGTTCTATTACGCCGGCGGCCTGCCAGCGGTGATCCGCCGCATGGGCGAGGGCAATCTGCTGCCGAACCCGAACGCGCTGACCGTCAACGGCAAGACCATCTGGGAAAACTGCCACGATGCGCCGATCTGCGACGAAGAAGTGATCCGCACGCTGGATAATCCGATTCGCAAGGACGGCGGCATCTGCATCCTGCGCGGCAACCTGGCGCCACGCGGCGCGGTGCTGAAGCCATCGGCCGCGACGCCGGAACTGATGCAGCATCGCGGCAAGGCCGTGGTGTTCGAAGACTTCGAACACTATAAATCGCGCATCATGGACCCGGACCTGGACGTGACCAAGGATTCGATCCTGGTGATGAAGAACTGCGGCCCGAAAGGTTATCCGGGTATGGCGGAAGTGGGCAATATGGGCCTGCCGCCGAAACTGCTGGCGGCCGGCGTGAAAGACATGGTGCGTATTTCGGATGCGCGCATGAGCGGCACCGCCTACGGCACCGTGGTACTGCACGTGGCGCCGGAAGCCATGGCCGGCGGCCCGCTGGGCATCGTCAAGGATGGCGACTACATCACGCTGGATTGCGCCGGCGGCAAGCTGGATCTGGAGATTTCGGACGAAGAGATGGCGGCACGCCAGGCGGTTCGCGTGGCAGGCAGCGCGCCTGGTCCGAAGACCGGCTACCAGCAACTGTATATCGAGCACGTGCTGCAGGCCGATGAAGGCTGCGACTTCGACTTCCTGGTCGGTAATCGCGGTTCCGCCGTGCCACGTCACTCGCATTAATCCGGAGACTCACCATGCTACTCGTACAATTCAAGAACGAACAAGGCGCGCGCAAGATCGGCGTGCTGGAACAAAACACCATCCGCATCATCGACGGCTACAGCACCACCTACGCGCTGGCCCAGGATGCGATCCGCAAATCGACCGGCATTGCAGCCCTGGCTGAAAAAGCCATCGGCGCGCAAACCACCGCGTTCGACGCGGTGGCCGCCGCCGGCCGCCTGCTGTCGCCGCTCGATCACAGCGACGATGCCCACACCTACGTCACCGGCACCGGCCTGACCCACCTGGGTTCCGCCGATACCCGCGACGCCATGCACAAGAAAATCGGCGGCGACGTCGAATCGCTGAGCGACTCCATGAAGATGTTCCGCATGGGCGTGGAAGGCGGCAAGCCTGCCGCCGGTGAAGCCGGCGTGCAGCCGGAATGGTTCTACAAGGGCGACGGCTCCATCGTGGCCGCCAGCGGCCAGGACCTGAACATGCCGGACTTCGCGCTCGATGGCGGCGAAGAGCCTGAAGTGGCTGGCCTGTACGTCATCGGTGACGACGGCCAGCCTTACCGCGTCGGCTTCGCCATCGGTAACGAGTTCTCGGACCACGTGACCGAGCGCCAGAACTACCTGTACCTGGCGCACTCCAAGCTGCGCGTCTGCGGCCTGGGACCGGCGCTGCTGGTGGGCGAAGCGCCGGCCAGCATCGAAGGCACCTCGCGCATCTACGACAAGGAAGGCAAGGTACGCTGGGAGAAGCCATTCTTCAGCGGCGAACAGAATATGTCGCACACCATCGCCAACCTGGAACACCACCACTTCAAGTATTCGCTGTTCAAGCGTCCGGGCGACGTGCACGTGCACTTCTTCGGCACCGCGACCCTGAGCGTGGCCGATAATATTTCGGTGCAGCCTGGCGAAACCTTTGAGATCGAGTCGGCGCAGTTCGGCCCGGCCCTGCGCAACAAGCTGGCCGTGTACAAGACCGAAGTGGCGAAAGTGAAGGCCTTATGATCATCACCGGCGATGCACTGATCGGCGGTAAAGACGTCAAGGGCACGGGCGCGGGCGTGCGCGCCTACAACCCGGCGCTGGGCCAGGTCATTGATCCAGAATTCCGCACCGTGGACGCGGCGCAGATCGACCAGGCTTGCCGCCTGGCCGACGAAGCCTTCGACACCTTCCGTGCGCTGAGCGACGAGCAGCGCGCCGTCTTCCTCGAAGCCATCGGCGACCAGATCATGGAGCTGGGCGATGTGCTGGTCGAGCGCGTGATGGCCGAAACCAGCCTGCCGCGCCCGCGCGTGGAAGGCGAGCGTGCCCGCACCGTCGGTCAGCTGAAACTGTTTGCCAACTTGCTGCGCGAAGGCTCGTGGCACGATGTGCGCTTTGACAAAGCTCTGCCGGATCGGACGCCGCCGCGTCCCGACCTGCGCATGCGCATGATCGGCCTGGGTCCTGTAGCGGTTTTCGCTGCCAGTAACTTCCCGTTGGCTTTTTCTGTAGCAGGCGGCGACACCGCGTCGGCGCTGGCCGCCGGTTGCCCGGTGGTGCTGAAGGCGCACTTCGCGCATCCAGGCACCTCGGAGCTGGTGGGCCGCGCCGTCGTTAAAGCCGTTGAGATCTGCGGCCTGCCGGCCGGCGTGTTCTCGCTGCTGACCGGCGTGGGCAATGAGCTGGGCATTGAGCTGGTGCGCCATCCCGCCATCAAGGCGGTCGGCTTCACCGGTTCGCGCGGTGGCGGTATGGCGCTGATGGCCGCTGCGGCTGCGCGTCCGGTGCCGATTCCGGTGTATGCCGAAATGAGCTCGATCAATCCTGTATTCCTGCTGCCGCAGGCGCTGAAGAACCGCGCGGAAGATATCGCCGCTGGTTTCGCCGCCTCGCTGACGATGGGCGTGGGCCAAATGTGCACCAACCCTGGCCTGGTGCTGGCCTTGGCCGGCCCGGACCTGGACCGCTTCACCGCTGCCGCGTCGCAAGCGCTGGTGGGCGGCGCCGCGTGCTCCATGCTGTCGCCTGGGATCGCCGGCAACTTCGCACGCGGCGTGACGCAGTTGGCCGAACATGCTGAGGTGAAGACCCTGGCGCTGGCGCCGCAGGCGGAAGGCAAGGGCGCTCCGGCCTTGTTCGTATCGTCGGCTGCTTCGTTCCTGTCGCAGCACGCGCTGCAGGAAGAGATCTTCGGACCGGCTTCGCTGGTGGTGGCTTGCAAGGACGTGGCGGAACTGCGCCAGGTCGCGGACAAGCTGGAAGGCCAGCTGACCGCCACGCTGCAAATGGACGAAGGCGATTTGGAAGCCGCGCAAGCGCTGTTGCCGGTGCTGGAACGTAAAGTGGGCCGCATCCTGGCCAACGGCTATCCAACCGGCGTGGAAGTGTGCAGCGCCATGGTGCACGGTGGCCCGTTCCCGTCGACTTCCGACGGTCGTTCGACCTCGGTCGGCACGGGCGCGATCGCACGCTTCCTGCGTCCGGTGTGCTACCAGAACCTGGCGCAAGCCTTGCTGCCGGAAGTCCTGCGCGACAACGGCTCGGCCAAGTGGCTGCGCCGCGACGGCGAATTGACCCGCAACTAAAAACGACGTCGCTCCCGCGTACGCGGGAGCCCATAGAACGCATGTTCAGCATGGGTTCCCGCTTTCGCGGGAACGACGCGCATATAACGGAGACTGTATGACCCAACTGGCCAAGTTCGGCAGCCTGCGCGGCAAGCGCGTATTCATTACCGGCGGCGGCACCGGCATCGGTGAAGCAATGGTGATTTCCTTCGCCGAGCAAGGCGCGCAAGTCGCCTTCGTGGATATCGCCCGCGACGCCAGCCTGGCGCTGATCCGTCGCGTGAAGGAAGCCGGCTATCCCGAACCGCTGTTCCGCCAGTGCGACATTACCGACATCCCGGCGCTGCAAGCCACTATCACCGAACTCTCCGGCCTGATCGGCGACTTCGACATCCTCGTCAACAACGCCGCCAACGACCAGCGTCACGACACCGCAGACGTCACGCCCGAATTCTGGGACAAATGCATCGACATCAACCAGCGCCCGATGTTCTTCACCTGCCAGGCCGTCCTGGAAGGCATGAAGAAAAAAGGCGCCGGCTCCATCATCAACGTCGGCTCGATCTCGTGGCACGTCAAGAACGCCGGCTACCCGGTGTACGCCACCACCAAGGCGGCAGTGCATGGCCTGACGCGCGGCCTGGCGCGTGAATTCGGCGCCCACGGCATCCGCGTCAACACCGTCACGCCGGGCTGGGTGATGACCCAACGCCAGATCGACCTGTGGCTGGACGACGCCGGTGAGCAGGACATCAAGCGCAATCAGTGCATGCCGACCAAGTTGATGCCGCAGCACGTGGCGTCGATGGTCTTGTTCCTGGCCGCCGACGACGGCGCCATGTGCACCGCGCAGGAATTTATCGTCGACGCAGGCTGGGTATAAACCGCTTGCAGTAACACCGTTCGCCCCCGGAGACACCGCACATCGATGCGGCGGGGTATAGCAACCATAGAAATGGTAGGAACATGGTGAAAACAACCGCAATCACGGCGCTGACCTGCGCCGTCGCATCCCTGGCAATGGCGCCGACGGTCAACGCTGCTAGCGCTACCTCGGCTGCCGCCCAACTGCGTAGTCCCGACAATCACATCGCCGTCACTGTCAACGCGGCGGACGGCAAGCTGACCTACACCATCGCGCGCGACGGCAAGCCTGTCCTGCTGGCGTCCGACCTTGGACTGCAACTGGCCGGCGCGGACCTGAGCAGCGACCTGACGCTGACCACAAGCAGCGCGCCGCGCGTCGTTGAAGACAGCTACCAGATGGCCGTCGGCAAACGCAAAGACATCACCTACCGCGCCAACGAGCAAACGTACTCGCTGCAAAACACCAAACAGCAAAAGATCGACATCGTGTTCCGCGTATCGAACGACGGCGTGGCTTTCCGCTACATCGTCGCCGAGCCGTCGCTGCCGCTGAAAAAACTGGTCCAGGAGCGCACCACCTTCGCGCTGCCGCAAGGCGCCAAGGCGTGGCTGCAGCCGATGTCGGTCGCGCAAACCGGCTGGAGCAACACCAATCCATCCTACGAAGAGCACTACCAGATGGAGATCGCGGCCGGGACCAAATCGCCGACGACGGCCGGCTGGGTATTCCCTGCGCTGTTTCGCACCGGCGCCAACTGGCTCGCCATTTCGGAAGCGAATATGGACGGCACCTGGCAAGCCTCGCGCCTGGCGCAGGACTCCAGCGGCGGCAAGTACAGCATTGGCAATCCGATGTCGGCCGAGGTGTACACCAACGGCGGCCTGATGGCGGAAGTGGAGGGCACATTGACCTCCCCATGGCGCCTGATCGCACTGGGCTCGCTGGCCACCGTCACCAATTCCACGCTGGGCACCGACCTCGCGGCGCCGGCCATCGCTTTCGATAAGGCGCTGGTCAAGCCGGGCCACGCATCGTGGAGCTGGGGCATCCTCAAGGATGACGCCACCGTCTACGACATGCAAAAGCAGTTCATCGACTACGCTGCGGACATGCATTGGGATTACACGCTGATCGACGCCGACTGGGACCGCAAGATCGGCTACGAAAAGATCAAGCAGCTGGCCGACTACGCCGCCACCAGGAACATAGGCCTGATCCTCTGGTACAACTCGTCCGGCGCCTGGAATAAAACCGAATACTCGCCCAAGAGCCAGTTGCTGACGCACGAACAGCGCGTCAAGGAATTCAAGCGCCTGCGCGACATCGGCATCAAGGGCCTGAAGATCGACTTCTTCGCCGGCGACGGCCAGTCGATGATCGCCTATTACAACGACATCCTGCGCGACGCCGCCGATGCCGGCCTGCTGATCAACTTCCACGGCGCCACGCTGCCGCGTGGCTGGCAGCGCACCTGGCCCAACCTGATGACGATGGAAGCCATCAAGGGCTTCGAGTTCACCACCTTCGAGCAGGTGGACCAGGACAAGATGCCGAGCCACGCGGCCATGCTGCCGTTCACGCGCAACCTGTTCGATCCGATGGACTTCACGCCGGTGGTGTTCGGCGACATCCCCAACATCAAGCGCGCCAGCACCAACGGCTTCGAGCTGGCGACGTCGGTGCTGTACCTGTCGGGCATCCAGCATTTCGTCGAGATCCCGGCCGGCATGGCCACGGTTCCCGCCTATATCAAGAAGTTCATGCAGGACTTGCCGCGCAGCTGGGACGACAGCCGCCTGGTGGACGGCTATCCCGGCAAGTACGCCGTGATCGCGCGCCGCAGCGGCGACACCTGGTATATCGCCGGCATCAACGGCTCCGACCAGGAAAAAACGCTGACGCTGGACCTGTCCTTCGTCGGCAAGAAGCAGGGCGTCATCTTCACCGATGGCGATCAGCCGCGCAGTTTCAGCCAGCGCAGCATCGCTGCCAGTAAAAAAATCGTCGTAACGGTTAAGCCGCATGGCGGCTTCGTAATCCAATTATAAAAAGGAGACTGAAATGAACCCAATCAAACGAGCTGTCCTCACCATGTGCATGCTGGCTTCGGGCGGCGTGTTCGCGGCCGAAATCACCATCGATACCGCCAAGCCGGGCGCCGTCATCAACAAGGATGTCTACGGCCAGTTCGCCGAGCATCTGGGCACCGGTATCTACGAAGGCATCTGGGTCGGTCCGAAATCCAAGACGCCCAACACCAAGGGCTGGCGCAACGACGTGGTCGGCGCGCTGAAAGACATCAAGGTGCCGCTGGTGCGCTGGCCGGGCGGCTGCTTCGCCGATGAATACCACTGGCGCGACGGTATCGGCGCGCGCGAGAAGCGTCCGGTCAAGGTCAACACCAACTGGGGCGGCGTGGACGAGTCCAACGCCGTCGGCACGCACGAATTCTTCGACCTGGTCGATCTGCTGGGCGCCGACGCCTACGTCAACGGCAACCTGGGTACCGGCAGCGCGCAAGAGATGTCGGAGTGGGTCGAGTACATGACCTCCGACAGCAAGTCCACACTGGCCAATATGCGCCGCAAGAACGGCCGCGACAAACCATTCAAGGTGGCGTACTTCGCCGTTGGTAACGAAGCCTGGGGCTGCGGCGGCAATATGAGCCCGCAGTACTACACGGACCTGTACAAGCAGGTCGAGACCTTCCTGCGCGCGCCGAAGCAGTATCGTCCGAAAATCGTCGCCAGCGGCGGCAACGACAATGACGTCATCTGGTCCGAAGTGCTGAGCAAGGAACTGAAAAAGCAGACCGACGGCATCAGCTTCCACTACTACACCATCCCGACCGGCAAGTGGGAAGTCAAGGGCGCTTCGACCGCCTTCCAGGAAAACGAGTGGATCTCCACCTTGTCCAACACGCTGCGGATGGAAACGCATATCCAGAAGAACAGCGCCGCCATGGACAAGCATGACCCGGAGAAGAAACTGGGCCTGTTCGTCGATGAATGGGGTACCTGGTACGACGTCGAGAAGGGCACCAATCCAGGCTTCCTGTTCCAGCAGAATACCCTGCGCGATGCGGTTGTCGCTGCGCTGAACTTCAACATCTTCCACGCCCATGCGGAACGCGTGCGCATGACGAACATCGCGCAGATGGTCAACGTGCTGCAGGCGATGATCCTGACCGACAAGGACAAGATGGTGCTGACGCCGACCTACTACGCATACCAGCTGTATGTGCCGTTCCAGGGCGCGACCTCGCTGCCGATCACGCTGAAGGACAATCCCGACTACACCGTCGGCAACGTGAAGGTGCCTGAGATCAGCGCATCGGCCGCGCGCGGCACGGATGGCAAGCTGTATCTGGCGCTGGTGAACACCAATCCGAACAAGGCTGCCGATGTGGCGGTGAATATTCCCGGCCAAAGCGTGAAGGCTGTCAAAGGCCGCGTGCTGACCGCTGCCGCGATGGATGTGCATAACACCTTCACGGCGCCGCAAGCGATCAAACCTGTGCCGTTCAGCGCTGCTGCCGGTGCCGATGGCAAGCTGACGGTCAAGGTGCCTGCCAAGGCCGTGATCGTGGTGGCGGTGGAGTAAGCACATGGACGATATTAAAATCACGCGCCGCAAGGTGATTACCGCCGGCGGCGTCGCGCTGATGCTGGCCGGCTGCGGCGGGGGAGGAGGTGGCGCCACGCCGACGCCGACGCCGACGCCGACGCCTACTCCAACACCGACGCCGACGCCGACGCCCACTCCAACGCCGACGCCTACTCCGACGCCAACGCCAACGAGCATCACGTTTGCGGAAGCCTCGGTACACGATCCATCCGTCATCAAGGTGGATGGCACGTTCTACGTGTTCGGCTCGCACCTGGCCGCCGCCAAATCCACCGACCTGATGAACTGGACCAAGATCGCCGACAACGTGACGGCGTCCAATCCACTGTTCAACAACGTGGTGACCTCGCTGGCCGATACCTTCGCCTGGGCGCAGGTGACGGACCTGTGGGCGCCGGACGTGGTGAAGCTCGCCGACGGCAAGTTCTATCACTACTACTGCGCCTGCAAGGGCGACTCCCCACGCTCGGCGCTGGGTCTCGCCGTGGCGGACAAGGTGGAAGGCCCGTATGTCAACAAGCAGATCCTGCTGAAGTCGGGCATGTGGGGCCTGCCCGGTGAAGACGGCAAGACCATCTACGACGCGCTGACCATGCCGAACGTGGTGGATCCGAATACCTTCTTCGACCAGCAGGGCAAGCTGTGGATGATCTACGGTTCCTACTCGGGCGGTATCTTCATCCTGGAGATGGACACCACCACAGGCCAGCAGAAACCGGGGCAGGGCTACGGCAAGCATCTGCTGGGCGGGAATCACAGCCGCATCGAAGGCGCGTATGTGATGTACAGCCCGCAGTCGAAGTTCTATTACATGTTCACTTCCTTCGGTGGGTTGGATGCGAACGGCGCGTACAACATGCGCGTCTCGCGTTCGGTGAATCCGGACGGTCCGTATCTGGACGCGAAGGGCAACGACATGGCCAACGTCAAGTCGAATCCCGCGCTGCCGCTGTTCGACGACGCGACCATCGCGCCGTTCGGCCAGAAGATCATGGGCAATCACCAGTTCGCGCTGGCGGCGGGCGAGAGCGGGACGGCGCTGGGCTATGTATCGGCGGGCCACAACTCGGCGTACTATGAGGCCGCAACCGGGCAGTACTTCCTGATCTTCCATACCCGCTTCCCCGGCATGGGCGAGCAGCACCAGATCCGCGTGCATGAGATGTTCATCAACGCGGACGGATGGCCGGTGGTGGCGCCGTTCCGTTATGCTCCGCTCAGCAAGAACTCCACGGCGCTGTCGGCCGAAGTGACTGCGGCGGATGTGGCGGGATCGTACAAGATGATCAACCACGGCAAGGACATTTCGACGGCGATCAAGGCGTCGCAGAATGTGGTGCTGGCGGCGGATGGTACGGTGTCGGGCACGGCGAGCGGCACGTGGAAGCATGATGGCGGCAACAAGATCACCATCGCGCTCGGTGCGACCGGGACTTTCGTTGGCGTGCTGTCGCGCCAGTGGAATACCAACGCCAGCGCGTTTGTGGTGACGTGGACGGCGCAATCGGTGGACGGTGTGTCCATCTGGGGCGCCCGTACAGGCAACTAGGAAGAGGTTCGCAATGAAGTACGTTTTATCGATGGTGGCGTTTGCGCTGGCGGCTGCGGGTTGCACCGCCAAGGAAGTCAGCGTGCACGATCCGGTGATGGCCAAGGAAGGCGATACCTACTACGTGTTCAGCACGGGGCCGGGCATCACTTTCTACAGCTCGAAGGACATGAAGAACTGGACGCCGGAGGGCCGCGTGTTCAAAGGCCAGCCAGTGTGGGCGAAGCAAGCCGCGCCGACGTTCGACGACCATATCTGGGCGCCGGACATCCAGTTCCATAACGGTCAATACTATTTGTATTACTCCGTGTCGGGCTTTGGCAAGAACACCTCCGGCATCGGCGTCACCGTCAATAAAACACTGAACCCGCGTTCTCCCGATTATCGCTGGGAGGATAAGGGCATGATGCTGCAGTCGGTGCCGAACCGCGACGACTGGAATGCCATCGATCCGAACGTGATCGAAGACAGCAAGGGCAATGCCTGGATGGCGTTCGGTTCCTTCTGGAGCGGCCTGAAAATGGTCAAGTTGAACAAGGAGTGGACCGGCCTGGCCGAGCCGCAGGAATGGCACGCCATCGCCAGCCGCACCAACGGCGCTTCAGGCTCCGGCGAAAAAGCTGGAGTGGGCGAGATCGAGGCGCCATACATTTTCAAGAAGGGCGACTATTACTATCAGTTTGCGTCCTTCGGCTTGTGCTGCAAAAAGGCGGACAGCACCTACCATCTGGTGGTTGGCCGCTCGAAGGAAGCGATCGGGCCATACTTGGACAAGAACGGCGCCGACATGATGAAGGGCGGCGGCTCGCTGCTCATCGCCGGCGACAAGGATTGGAAGGGCCTGGGCCACAACAGCGCCTACACCTTCGATGGCAAGGACTATCTGGTGCTGCACGCCTACGAGACCGCAGACAAGTATCTGCAAAAGCTGAAGATCATGGAAATGAAGTTCGACGCCGCCGGCTGGCCGAGTGTCGATCAGGCGGACCTGAATAAATATCGCAGCAACCAGCTGCCGGCGCAGTAATGGCAACCGCGCGCACGCCGTCCGCCGCGCAGGCCTCCCGCCGCCGCGCACTGAAGCTGGCCGCCGGCGCGGCCGCCACCGTTGCATCCAGCGGCGCGCTCGGCGCCACCCCGTCCGCTGCCGCATCCAGCGGCGCGATCGCCTCCGCTTCGGCGTCCGCCGCGTTGGCCGCGTCCGGCGCGGCGCTGGAAGCCGCTGCGGCCGCACCCGGCGCGCGCACCGACGGCGCGACGTCCCTGTTCCCGCTCAGCGCCGTGCGCCTCGGCCCCAGTCCCTTCCTGGAAGCCCAACAGACCGACCTTCGCTACATCCTCTCGCTGGATGTGGACCGCCTGCTGGCGCCATTCCTGCGCGAAGCCGGCCTGCCGCTGAAGAGGCCGACCTACGGCAACTGGGAATCCACCGGCCTCGATGGCCACATGGGCGGCCACTATCTGACCGCGCTGGCCCTGATGCTGGCCGCCACCGGCGACAAGGAAATCGAACAGCGCCTGAACTACTTCGTCGCTGAACTCAAACGCTGCCAGGAAGCCAACGGCAACGGCTACATCGGCGGCATCCCCGGCGGCGCAAGCGCATGGCAGGACATCGCCAACGGCAAACTCCACGCCGACAACTTCTCGGTCAACGGCAAGTGGGTCCCGTGGTACAACCTGCACAAGACCTACGCCGGCCTGCGCGACGCCTACCTCTACGCCAACAACGCTGATGCCCGCACCATGCTGATCGCGCTGTGCGACTGGGCCATCGGCCTAACCGCGCAGCTGAACGAAGAGCAGATGCAATCCATGCTGCGCAGCGAGCATGGCGGCATGAACGAAGTGCTGGCCGACGTCTATCAAATGACCGCCCAGCAGAAATACATGGACTTGGCGATCCGCTTCTCCCACCATGCCATCCTGCGTCCACTGGAAGAAGGAAAAGACCAGCTCACCGGCCTGCACGCCAACACGCAGATCCCGAAAGTCATCGGCTTCAAGCGCATCGGCGACATCACCGGCCGCCGCGACTGGCAACGCGCCGCGCAGTTCTTCTGGCAAACCGTGCACGATCACCGCACCGTCGCCATCGGCGGCAATAGCGTGAAGGAGCACTTCCACGACGACAAAGACTACACGTCCATGATCGAAGAAGTGGAAGGCCCGGAAACCTGCAACACCTACAATATGCTCAAACTCACCGAGCTGCTTTTCCTCGGTGACGCCAAAGGCAGCTACGCCGACTACTACGAGCGCGCGCTGTACAACCACATCCTGTCTTCGCAGCGGCCCGACAGCGGCGGCTTCGTGTACTTCACGCCGATGCGGCCCAACCACTACCGCGTGTACTCGCAGCCGCAGCAGGCCATGTGGTGCTGCGTCGGTTCAGGCATAGAAAGCCACGCCAAGTACGGTGAGTTCATCTACGCGCATCGCGGCGACAGCCTGTACGTCAACCTGTTCATCCCGTCGACGCTGGACTGGCGCGAGCAGGGCGTGCAGATCCGCCAGGCCAACCGCTTCCCCGATGAAGACCGCAGCACCATCACCGTCAAGGGCAACAAGACCTTCACGATGAAGATCCGCTACCCGGAATGGGTGGAGCAGGGCGCCTTGCGCATCGCGGTCAACGGCAAGCCGGTGACCGCAGCCATCGGTACGGACCGCTATGTCAACGTGCGGCGTGCGTGGCGCGACGGCGACAAGGTGGAAATCCGCCTGCCGATGAAAACGCGCCTGGAGCAGATGCCCGACAAATCGGCTTACTACGCCGTGCTGCACGGCCCCTTGGTGCTGGCCGCCAAAACCAATCCTTTCCCCGGCGAGCGCCTCAACTTCCTTGCCGACGATAGCCGCATGGGCCACATCGCCAGCGGCCCTGTGTGCCCGCTGGACCAGGCGCCGGTGCTGGTGAGCGAAAACGCGGCCTTCGCGGACCGCTTCCGTCCCGTTCCCGGCCGCCCGTTGACCTTCACCGCGCCGGGACTGGTGCAGGCCGCGCAAAGCGGGCCGACCACCTTCGTGCCGTTCTTCCGCGTGCACGATGCGCGCTATGTCGTCTACTTGCCGTATTCGACGCCGGGCGATCTGGCCCAGCGCCGCGCCAAGGCAGCCGAGGATGAGAAGGAGCGCCTGGCGCTCGATGCGCAGACCATCGACCAGGTGGCGCCGGGCGAGCAGCAGCCGGAGTCGGACCACTTCTTCAAGGCCGAAGGCGCCGACGCCGGCGTCAACAAGGGCAAGCACTGGCGCCACGCGACCGGCTGGTTCAGCTACGAGCTGACCGACCGCAAAGGCGAGGCGCGCGCGCTGCGGCTGACATATTCAAAACTCGACGCCGGCCGTCGTTTCGATATCCTTATCAACGACAAATTGCTGGCTGAAGTGCGCCTGGATGCCAGCGCCGTGCAGGAGCTGTACACCCGCGATTACGCCATTCCGCCCGGCGCAGCAGCAGCCGGCAAGCTGGTGGTCAAGTTCGTGGCACGCGATGGCTCGGTCGCTGGCGGCCTGTATGGCCTCCGGCTGCTGCGTTGACATACCAAAATTGATATTGCAGGATGCGAAAATATCATTGGATAGATATTTGTGTTTCTCATAGTATTGATCCGGAAAACACATAAAAAAACTTATCAGGAGACTTAACCATGACGAATCGTCGTACCGTATTGGCCACCGCGCTGGCCGCCGCCATCACCCTGAGCATGCCCGCATTCGCCGCCAAGCCGCTGGTGATCGGTTTTTCGCAGGTCGGCGCTGAAAGCGAATGGCGCACCGCGAACACCGTTTCGATCAAGGACGCCGCCAAGAAGGAAGGCGTCACACTGAAATTCGCCGACGCGCAGCAGAAGCAGGAAAACCAGGTCAAGGCCATCCGCTCGTTCATCGCCCAGCGCGTGGACGTGATCGCGTTTTCGCCGGTGGTGGAATCGGGCTGGGATACCGTGCTGCGCGAAGCCAAGCGCGCCAATATTCCGGTGATCCTGACCGACCGAGCGGTCAATGTCAGCGATCCTTCGCTGTATGTGAGCTTCCTCGGTTCGGACTTCGTTGAAGAAGGCCGTCGCGCCGGCCGCTGGCTGGTGGAGCGTCAGAAGAAGACACCTGATGCCGTTTTGAATATCGTTGAACTGCAAGGCACCGTCGGTTCGGCGCCTGCGCTGGACCGCAAGAAGGGCTTCGAGGAAGTCATCGCCGGCAATGCGAAGTTGAAGGTGCTGCGTTCGCAGACCGGCGACTTCACCCGCGCCAAGGGCAAGGAAGTGATGGAAGCGTTCCTGAAGGCCGAGGGCAAGAAGATCAATGTGCTGTATGCGCACAACGACGATATGGCGATTGGTGCGATCCAGGCGATCGAGGAAGCCGGCCTGAAACCGGGTAAAGACATTCTGGTGATTTCGATCGACGGTGTGAAGGGTGCGTTCGAGGCCATGATCGCCGGTAAGCTGAACGTGACGGTGGAATGCAATCCGCTGCTCGGTCCTCAACTGATGCAGATCGCCAAGGATGTCGTCGCCGGCAAGCCTGTGCCTAAACGCGTTGTGACGCAGGAAGGCGTGTTCCCGGCCGAAGTCGCGGCCAAGGAATTCCCGAACCGTAAATACTGATCGCGATGACGAATATCTCTTCTGCGCCAGCGCCGGTGCTGGAGCTGCGCGGCATCAGCAAGGCTTTCACCGGTGTGCAGGCTTTGAATGGCGTGTCGCTCAAGCTGTATCCGGGCGAGGTGCATACGCTGATGGGCCAGAACGGCGCCGGCAAGTCGACGCTGATCAAGGTGCTGACGGGTGTTTATACGCCGGACCATGGCCAGATTCTGTTGGCCGGGCAGGCGATACAGCCGCAGTCCACGCTGGAGGCGCAGAACCTCGGCATCAGCACTGTTTATCAGGAAGTGAATCTTTGCCCGAATTTGTCGGTGGCGGAGAATATCTTTATTGGTCGTTATCCGCGCAAGCTGGGACGCATCGATTGGGCCGGCATGGCGAAGCAGGCGACCGCGCTGCTGGAGCGCATGCAGGTGCGGATCGATGTGACCATGCCGTTGGCGCACTATCCGCTGGCGATTCAGCAGATGGTGGCGATTTCGCGCTCCTTGCTGGTGTCGGCCAAGGTGCTGATTCTGGATGAACCGACTTCCTCGCTGGATGAGAAGGAAGTGGATTTGCTGTTCAGCGTTTTGCGTGGCCTGCGCGAGCGGGGCATGGCGATTCTGTTTGTAACGCACTTCCTGGATCAGACGTATGCGATTTCGGATCGCATTACCGTGATGCGCAACGGCGAGCGGGAAGGTGAGTACTTGGCCGCCGACTTGTCACGCGTGGAGCTGGTCAACAAGATGGTCGGCGCACCAGCCGCCACCGGGGCCGCCGCCAGCGTTGCCGCAGCACCGGCCGAGGCGCGGGACGCGGCTGCAGTTGGCGCGGGCGGGCGGTTCAAGTCGTTCCTGCGCGCCGTCGGTTTGAGCCGCAAGGGCGCGTTGTTGCCGATGGATCTGGAGATCCGCGAGGGCGAGCTGCTGGGCCTTGCCGGTCTGCTGGGCTCCGGCCGCACCGAAGCCGCACGCCTGTTGTTCGGCGCGGATAAAGCCGATAGTGGCACGATCACCATCGACGGCAAGGAACGCAACCTGTCCACGCCGCGCGACGCCATCGCCGCCGGCATCGGCTTCTGCTCCGAAGACCGAAAGCACGAAGGCGCCATCCTCGACCTGTCGGTGCGCGAAAACCTGATCCTCGCCCTGCAAGCCCGCAGTGGCATCATGCGCGCCATCCCGCTCAAACGCCAGCAACAGCTGGCGGAAGAATACGTCAAAGCGCTCGGCATCAAGACCGCCAGCATCGAAACGCCTATCGGCTCGCTCTCCGGCGGCAACCAGCAAAAAGTCCTGTTGGCGCGCTGGCTGGTGACCGATCCCAAACTGCTGATCCTCGACGAACCAACGCGCGGCATCGACGTGCGCGCCAAGCAGGAAATCATGGACTACGTCTCGGCGTTGTGCCGCAAAGGCATGTCCATCCTGTTCATTTCGTCCGAACTGCCCGAAGTGCTGCGCGTGAGCGACCGTATCGTCGTCATGCGCGACCGTAAAGCCGGAGGCGAATACCCGCGCGGCGCGCTCGATGAAACCACCGTGCTGCACGTGATTGCCGCTGGAGATGCACATGCATAAGTTGTTGCACCACCCCTTGTTCCGTCCACTCGCTGCACTGGCGATCCTGCTGCTGATCGACCTGTTCATGATCCCCGGCTTCTTCCACCTGGAGATCAAGGACGGCCACCTGTACGGCAGCTTGATCGACATCGCCAACCGCGCCGCGCCGCTGATCCTGGCAGCCATCGGCATGACGCTGGTGATCGCCACGCGCGGCATCGACATCTCGGTCGGCGCCACCGTCGCCATCAGCGGCACCGTCGCCGCGATGCTCATCGGCGGCACCATGGTGATGGAAAACGGTGTCCCTTCCTACGTCGCCAACACGCCGATGTGGATCGCACTGGCCGTCGCCATGGGCGCCGCGCTGCTGTGCGGCGCATGGAACGGCGTGCTGGTGGCCGGCCTGGGCCTG
Source organism: Duganella paludis (assembly GCF_054461335.1). Classification (NCBI taxonomy): domain Bacteria; kingdom Pseudomonadati; phylum Pseudomonadota; class Betaproteobacteria; order Burkholderiales; family Oxalobacteraceae; genus Duganella; species Duganella paludis. The sequence goes on along the minus strand of NZ_CM136922.1, from coordinate 385,333 downwards.
CAACCCATCGTCGCCACCCTGATCCTGATGGTGGCGGGACGCGGCCTGGCGCAGCTCTTCACCGACGGCCAGATCGTCACCGTCTACTACCAGCCGTTCTTCTTCCTCGGCAGCGGCTATCTGTTTGGCCTGCCGTTCTCGCTGTTCATCGTGGCCGCCGTGTTCATCGTCACCGCGCTGATGCTGCGGAAGACGGCACTGGGTTTGTTCATCCAGTCGGTCGGGATCAACCCGGTGGCCGCGCGGCTGGCCGGTTTGAAGACCGCCTCGCTGATCTTCTTCGTCTATGTGTTCTGCGCGGCGTGCGCCGGCGTGGCCGGGCTGATGATCACCTCCAACATCAAGAGCGCGGACGCCAACAACGCCGGCCTGCTGCTGGAACTGGACGCCATCCTGGCCGTCACGCTGGGCGGCACCTCGCTGGCCGGCGGCAAATTCAGCCTGGCCGGCAGCGTGATCGGCGCGCTGATCATCCAGACGCTGACCTACACCATCTATTCCATCGGCCTGCCGCCGGAAGTCAACATGGTCGTGAAATCCGTAGTGGTGTTCCTGGTCTGCGTATCGCAGTCCTCGGAGTTCAAGACCATGTGGCGGCGCGCGTTCTCGGCCAGTGCGAAAGGTAACGCATAATGCGCTCGTTCACATCATCGCCGTATTTCACGTCCCTGATCACCGTGTTCCTGCTGATCGTCCTGTTGGGCGCGGGCGGGGCGGCCTATCCGGGCTTTCTGTCGCTGCAGGTGCTGTTCAACCTTTTGATCGACAACGCTTTCCTGCTGGTGATCGCGGTCGGCATGAGTTTCGTCATCCTGTCCGGCGGCATCGACCTGTCGGTCGGCTCGGTGCTGGCGCTGACCACCATGATCTGCGCCTGGATGCTGCAAACCTGGCACTGGCCGCCGGTGGTGGTGATCGCCATTTCGCTGGCCATCGGCATGCTGTTCGGCGCCGCCATGGGCGCGATGATCCACTACTTCAAGCTGCAGCCCTTCATCGTAACGTTGGCCGGCATGTTCCTGGCGCGCGGCCTGTGCTACCTGATCAGCATTAACTCGATCACCATCGAAGACCCGTTCTTCGTCGCCATGTCGCAAGCGCAGTTGTCGATCGCGGATTGCTTCATTTCGCCGGGCGCACTGATCGCGGTGGGCACGCTGGCCGTCGCCATCTACGTTGCGCACTGCACGCCGTTCGGCCGCGCTATCTACGCCATCGGCGGCAACGAGCAATCGGCGCTGATGATGGGCCTGCGCGTGGCGCGCACCAAGGTGCTGATCTACGCCTTCTCCGGCTTCTGCGCGGCGCTGGCCGGCGTGCTGTTCTCGTTCTACATGTTGTCCGGCTATGGCCTGCACGCGCAGGGCACGGAGCTGGACGCCATCGCGGCGGTCGTCATCGGCGGCACGTTGCTGAGCGGTGGTTATGGTTATGTGGCCGGCGCGCTGACGGGCGTGCTGGTGCTGGGTTCCATCCAGACGCTGATCGCCTTCGACGGCACCCTCAGCTCGTGGTGGACCAAGATCGTCATCGGCGGTCTGCTGTTTGTGTTCTGTGTCGTTCAGCGCGTGATGACAATGCGCGGCAATAAAAAATAAATATAAAAATTCCCCTCACTCTGGAGAGTAACGTGAAAAAAACTTTGATGTTCGCTGCGGCGAGCGTGCTGGCTTGCGCCGCGCATGCGGCCAACCCTATCCTGCCTAAGCTGTTCACCGCCGACCCTGCGGCCTTCGTTGAAAACGGCATGGTCTACCTGTATGTCGGCCATGACCAGGCGTCGGCCACCGACAAGGACTACGTCATGAAGGAATGGCGTATGTACAGCAGCTGTGACATGAAGAACTGGACCGACCGTGGTTCGCCGATCCAGCCGTCCGCCTTCAAATGGGCGATCGGCAAGGTGGACGCATGGGCCGCCGACATCACCAAGCGCGATGGCAAATACTACTTCTACGCCACCGTCGATCACGCCAGCATTCCTGGCCGCGCCATCGGCGTGGCTGTTTCGGACAAGCCGGAAGGCCCGTTCGTGGATGCGCGCGGCTCGGCGCTCATCACCAACAACATGACGCTGGAAGCGCCGATCGCCTGGGACGATATCGATCCCGGCATCTTCCAGGACGACGATGGCCAGGTCTATCTGTACTGGGGCAACACGGTGCTGAAGTACGCCAAGCTGAAATCCAACATGACCGAACTGGATGGCCCGATTCACACCGTGGGCATGGACCGCTTCACCGAAGCGCCGTACATGCACAAGCATAATGGCACTTACTATCTGTCGTACTCGCGCGACTTCCCCGAGGAGACCGCGTACATGACCGGCCCAAGTCCGGTCGGCCCGTGGAAGTTCCAGGGCGTGATCATGTCGAAGAACGCCAAGGTGAAAACCATCCACCAGGCCATCGTGGAATTCAACGGCAAGAACTACATCTTCTACCACAACGCCAAACTGCCGGGCGGCGCGGAGTTCCGCCGTTCGGTGGCGGTGGAGGAGTTTGCGTACAACGCCGACGGCACCATCCCGTTCATCAAGCAGACCAAGGAAGGCCCTGCGGCCAATCCTAGTTCGGCTTGCAAGTGATATCGATAAACGCGATATTGTTCTTCATTCAATATCGAACATGATATCATCGAACTATGGAAACTAACCCTAACTGGTTCCTGCGCGCGCGCCTGAAAACGCGCCAGCTGTTGCTGCTGATCGCGCTGGACGAACAACGCAATATCCACCGTGCCTCCGAAGAGCTGCACATGACGCAGCCCGCCGCGTCCAAGCAGCTGAAGGACCTGGAGGAGATGCTGGGCGTGCAGCTGTTCGATCGTCTGCCGCGCGGCATGGAGCCCACCATCTACGGCGAGACGATGATTCGTCACGCCCGCATGGCGCTTACCAGCTTGTCGCTGGCACACGAGGATATCGTCGCCATCAAGGCCGGCTTGAGCGGCCAGGTGGACATCGGCACCATCATGACGCCGGGGATCGCGCTGCTGCCGCAGGCGATCACCCGCACTAAGCAGGCCGCACCCAAGCTGCGCATTGGCGTGGAGATGGAGCAGTCCAACGTGCTGCTGGAGCAGTTGCAGCGCGGCCGTCTCGATTTCATGATCGGCCGCATTCCGGAGCGTGAGAGCGCTGCGGGCTTGAGCTACGAGGAGTTGGGCGACGAGCCGGCGTGCGCGGTGGTGCGGGTTGGCCATCCGCTGCTGAAGGCGAAAAGCCTGCAACTGCGCGACATCTCCAGTCAGCCGTGGATCTTGCCGCCGCAAGGCAGCATCCTGCGCGCGCGCTGTGAACTGATGTTCCGCCGTGCGGGCCTGGAGGTGCCGGTCAACGTGGTCGACACCACGGCGGTGCTGCTGATTAAACCGCTGCTGCAGCAGACCGACGCGCTCAACGTCATGCCGATCGCGGTGGCACAGTACTACGAAGCGCAGGGCGTGCTGAATATCCTGCCGATCGAACTGCCGTGCCGGATGGACGCCTTCGGCATCATCAAGGTCGATGGCCACATCCTGTCGCCCGGCGCCGAGCTGCTGCTCAAGTCCGTGCGCGAAGTGGCGCGCGAGATCTACTAGCCGCTTTTCTGCGCGGGCTCAGGGCCGCCGAAAGCCTCGAACGCTTCCAGCAGGATTTTTGCGCGGAAGGGTTTGAGGATCACGCGGTTGACCTGGCGCTCGCGCAGTTCACGCATCAGGTCCGCCGTGGCCTGGTCCACCATCACCGCGATCGGTATCGTCGCCGGACTGGCCGAGAGGCCGTTGCGCACCTTGTCCAGCAAGGCCAGGTTGTAATGGCAATCGCCGTTCGCGCCGCAATCGATCGAGATCACCGCACCGTGAAACTTCTGCTCGCGCAGCATGCGTTCGGCCGCCTGCATGGTAGCCGCTTCGTGCACGGTGCCCAGGCCCAGCGAGCGCGCCGTCAGCGAGACGGTCCGGCGCAGCAGGTTTTGCTCCTCCACCAATAGCATGTTCAGTTTTCTGGCCGGTGCTTCACTCATGAGGCGCCTCCGCAGGGTTGGTCAATTCTTCCACCAGCAAGTCGCGCAGCGAGGCGAGGATCGCCAGCTCGGTGGCGTCCAGAGCGCGCGGGTGGTGATCGATCAGGCATAGCGTGCCGATGACGTGACCGGACGGCATGAGCAGCGGTGTGCCGGCATAGAAGATCACGTGCGGTTCATCGACCACCAGCGGATTGTCGGCAAAGCGTTCGTCGGCGCGCGAGTCGGGGATGACGAGGATGTCGGATTGCAGAATGGCGTGGCCGCAGAAGGAGATGTCGCGCCCGGTCTCGCACGCGTCCAGTCCCACACGGGCCTTGAACCATTGGCGGTTCTCGTCGATGAGCGAGATCAGCGCGATCGGCACGTCGAATTCCTGCGCGGCGAATTGCACCACTTTGTCGAAGCGCTCCTCCGGCGGCGTGTCGAGGATGAGCATTTCGCGCAGGGCGGCGAGCCGCTCCTGGTCGTAATCGGGGATCGGTGCAGCTAACATGGCGATGGGCGGCGGCGGCCGTATGGTCGTGTTGTTTCAACTGTAACACACCTGCAGACGACAGAATGTTGACTCAGTCAGCAATGTGTCGCAAAATCGCCGTGTGCCGATTATTGGAGTGCCCATGCCTGTCCCAGTCTTCAAGGAACGCGTTGCCGCCGTTCGTTCGTTCAATCGATTCTTCACTCGCCACATCGGCGTGCTGCGCGAAGGGCTGCTGCACAGCGACTTCACGCTCACCGAGATGCGCGTGCTGTACGAGCTGGCGCACCACGGCGACCAGCCGTCGGCGGCGCTGTGCCGCGACCTTGGGCTGGATCGCGGTTACCTGAGCCGCATCATCGCCAAGTTCGAAAGCGCCGGCCTGGTTGACAAGGTGGCCTCGGCAACCGACGGCCGCACCAAGCTGCTGCACCTGACGGAGCATGGCCGCGCCGTCTACGAACCGCTGGACCGCCGCTCGCGCGAAGAAGTGGGCGACATGCTGTCCCGCTTCGATGAACCGAACCAGCTGCGCATGCTCGACGCGATGCGCACCATCCGCGAACTGCTCGACGCCGAAAGCGGCATGAAGTACGCCCAGCCTTTCGTGCTGCGCGCGCACCGTCCCGGCGATATGGAATGGATCACGCGGCGCCACGGCGAGCTGTATGAAACGCTGCAGGGCTGGGACCGCAGCTTCGAAACCCTGGTCGGCCAGATCTGCGCCGACTTCGAACGCGACTTCGATCCGGCGCTGGAGCGTTGCTGGATCGCCGAGATGGCCGGCCAGCCGGTCGGCTCCATCGCACTGGCGCGCAGCGGCGAGGAGGGCGTGGCCAAACTGCGGCTGCTGCTGGTGGAAGAGCAGGCGCGCGGTTACGGCCTGGGCTCGCGGCTGGTGGATGAATGCCACCGTTTCGCGCGCGCCGCCGGCTATCGCAAGATGCGCCTGTGGACCACCGACCAGCAGAAGGAAGCGCGCCACATCTATCAGAACAAGGGTTATGTGCTGGTGGCGGAAGAACCGGTGCATGCCTTCGGCAAGGACATGGTCAACGAGACCTGGGAAATGGATCTTTAACTCTAATCTATCGCCCGCAGCAAGTAGCTGGTTGCCCGCGCCCCCTCTCTCTGGCAGTATGCCCAATTGACGATTTTTTATCACGGGGATGGTATGCAGAAAAACCGGGTGCTGGTGTGGTCCAGGCGCGTATTGATCGCGGCGGTGCTGTTGCTGCTGCTGGCGGTGGCCACCGCATGGCTGTATTTGCGCGGCAGCCTGGCGCAGCTTGAAGGTTCACGCCAGGCCGCAGGGCTGGAGACCACGGCCAGCGTGGCGCGCGATGCGCACGGCGTGCCGCTGATCAGCGGTGGCAGCCGGGGCGACGTCGCCTACGCCACCGGTTTCGTGCACGCGCAGGAGCGCTACTTCCAGATGGATCTGCTGCGCCGTGTGGCGGCCGGCGAGTTGTCCGAGTTGTTCGGCGAGCGCGCGCTGCAGGTCGACAAATCGCACCGCCTGCATCGCTTCCGCGCACGCGCCGAGTTGGCGGTGAAGGCCATGCCGGCCGCCGACCGTGCGCTGCTGGACCGCTACGTCGCCGGCGTCAACGACGGCTTGAAGGGCTTGAGCGCGCAGCCGTTTGAATACGCGCTGGTCGGCCTGGCGCCGCGCGCCTGGGCCCCGGCCGACACCATGCTGGTGATCTGGGCCATGTACTTCGACCTGCAGGGCAGCCAGGAACCGCGCGAACTGGCACGCGGCTGGTTCAAGGAGCACGCCACCGAAGAGCAGCGCGCCTTCCTGGCGCCCGAGTCCACGCCTTGGGATGCGCCGCTGGATGCGAAAACCATCGCCGCCGCCGATGTGGTGATTCCCGCCGCGCCGCCCGCGTGGTGGGGCCAACCAAAGGCCGGCGATGCGCCGGCGCCGGCCAAGGTGGCGGCAGCCGAATTCCTCAACACCGTGGGCAGCAACAACTGGGCCGTCGCGGGCAGCCGCAGCGACACCGGCGCGGCCATCGTCGCCGATGACATGCACCTCGGGATACAGCTGCCGGCCACGTGGTATCGCGCCGCGCTGCAGTTCCCGGACGGGAAGGGCGGCCAGCGCCGCATGGTAGGCGTCACGCTGCCGGGCGCCCCGTTCGTGGTGGTGGGCAGCAATGGCCACGTGGCATGGGGCTTCACCAACAGCTACGGCGACTACATGGACTTCATCGCGCTGGAAAGCGATCCGTCCAAGCCTGGCCAGGTGCGCACGCAAGCCGGTTGGGAAACGCCGGTGGCGCATGAGGAAACCATATTGATCAAGGGCGCGCCGGCGGCGAAGTACATCGTGCGTGAAACCTCGCTCGGTCCGATCCGCGAGGCCATGGGCCATAGCTACGCGCTGCGCTGGACCGCGCATGCGCCGGTGGCCGTCAACTTCAACGCGGGCAAGCTGGAAATGGCGGACACGCTGGAGCAGGCGCTGGCGATCGCGCCGACCGCCGGCATCCCGGCGCAGAACTTCGTCGGCGGCGACGACAAGGGCAATATCGGCTGGACCATCGCCGGCCCGCTGCCGCGCCGTGCGCCTGCCGGTGTGGCGGCAACTTATCCGCTGGGCGTGGACGATGCGGCCGGCATGTGGCAAGGCTGGCTGTCGCCGGCCGAGTATCCGAAGGTGATGAATCCGGCCGATGGCCATCTCGCCACCGCCAACAGCCGCCAGTTGGCGGCGGCAGGCGCGGAACTGCTGGGTGATGGCGGCTTCGATCTCGGCGCGCGCACGCATCAGGTGCGCGACAACCTGGCGGCGCTGGGGCCGAAGACGGATGTGAAGAAGGTCTACGCTATCGGCCTTGATGACCGCGCCGTGTTCCTGACCGCGTGGCGCGAGCGCGCCATCGCCGCGCTGGATGCGAAAGCGGTGGCCGGCAATCCGGCGCGCACCGAGGCGCTGACGCTGTTGAAGGATGGCTGGACCGGCAAGGCCAGCGTGGATTCGGTCGGCTATCGCATCACGCGCGGCTTCATGTATGCGGTGTATGAGATCTTCTACGAAAGCGCCAACGCCCAGCTGGCGCAGGTCGATCCCAAGGCCAGCATGGCCGCCGTTAGCTCGCGCTGGCCGGTGGTGCTGGCGCGTCTGCTGGATCAACAGCCTGCGGCCTGGCTACCGTCGCAGTATCCGGACTGGCAGGCCTTGCAGGTGGCGGCGCTGGATCGCGTGATCAAGGACTTGACCAAGGATGGCCAGCCGTTGTCGGCCGCCACCTGGGGCCAGCGCAACACGGCGGCCAGTGCGCATCCGATGGCGTCGGCGATTCCGGTGCTGGGCAAGTACCTGAAGGTGGCGCCGGACATGCTGGCCGGCGACCAGCACATGCCGCGCGTGGCCGGTCCTACGTTCGGCCAGTCCGAGCGACTGAGCGTATCGCCGGGCCATGAAGACAAGGGCATCTTCAACATGCCGGCCGGGCAGAGCGGCCATCCGCTGTCGCCGTGGTTCCTCGATGGCCGCACCGACTGGCTTACCGGCCGGGAGTCGTCGCTGCTGCCGGGACCTGCGCAGCATACGCTGACGTTTGTGAAGTAAGCGGTCCCAATCCAAACAGGGGGCGCAGCACGGCGATGCGGCGCACCACTTCAAACACGCCGAAGCTGATGGCGAAGGTCAGCACGATCAGGAACACGCCTTCGATGGTTGGCGCCAGCTTGATCGGTTTCATCCAGTGCGCCATGGTGACGATCAGCGTCTGGTGCAGGATGTAGACCGGGAACACGGCTTCGGTCAGGTAGCGGCGCTTGGCGCTGTCGAAGTTCAGATGACGGTGGCCGAAGCCGCACACGGTCAGGATCGGCGTCCACTGGCACAGGCAGTAGATGGTGCGCATCAGCGGTTTCCATTGCAGGACTTCAGGCGTGTTGGCCAGTGCTTCAGGGATCGACCAGTAGCAGACGATCAGCGCCCAGCTGGCGAGCCACAGGCCAAGGCTGGCGAAGCGCAGCGCTTCGATCCGTGCCCACAGCGCGCTTTGCGTAGCCAGCAAGGCGCCCAATGCGAACAGGAAGAAGTATTGGGCGTGGCTGTACCAATCGTCGATCAGGGCGTGGGTGGTGGGGAAGCGGTCGACCAGCGCGAAGCGCGCTACCGCCAGCATCGCCACCGGCAGCACGATGATCTTCCAGCCGGTAAGCAGGCGGCCCAGCGCATTGGAGATGGTGCCGAAGCGCGCGCCGAGCAGCCACACGATCAAGCCGCCGATCATGGTGTAAGCCCACAGGTAGGCCACGAACCACAGGTGATTCCAGGTTGGCATGCGCAGGCAGTCAGTGCCTCGGCAGAAGCCTTGGTAGCTGGTGACGTACAAGTGCATGAATTCCGTGTAGCTGCCTTGATAGGCCACTTTCTCCACCACTTCAAAGTACGCTTGCGGCGGCACGATCACGAACATGCTGAACACCAGCGGCACCAGCAGCCGCCAGCTGCGCTGCTTGAGCAGCGCGCCGACCCGGAACTTCTTCAGCATGAAGGCGGTGGCGACGCCGGAGATCATGAACAGCAGGCCGAGACGCCACGGCGAGGACAGGATCATCAGTGGTTCGATGGCGTCGCTGGCGTAGGGGCTTTTCACGTGCCAGTCCCAGGTCACGTAGTACATGCCGGTGTGGTACAGGATCAGCACGAAGAAGGCGAGGATGCGTATCCAGTCGAGGAAAAACAGGCGTTGATTAGTCATTGCAAGCTCCTTTTGGTTTGATGACAGATTAGTCATGCCATGCGCAGGAGTCGAGCGCCATGGGGCGAAATGGGCGTCAGCTGGGGTGAATCGGAGGCTTGCAAAAGCGCGGCGCCCGCCGGCGCCCTGGCTTTGCTGCCGGCGACGTCGACCATCTCCGGTTCCTTCTTCTTCGACACCACGCTGGTCGCTGCCTATTCGGGCGACAATGGCGACGGCACCAGCTACGCCGACTACTACAGCGTGAGCAAAGTCGGCGTGACGCTGTCCAGTAGTGCCGGCTACGCGTTTCATAACAATGTCACGGAGGAGTACTACGAGCCGGCGGTGCATGTCACGAACGTGGTGAGCACCTCGCCCGAGCCGTATGATCTGGTGAACGTCACCGCCGCCATGAATGACGGCTCCGGCGGCACACACGACATCGGGCTGATGTTGAGCGACCGGCATCTGGGCGCCACGCTTACCGACAACTCGCTGCCATTGTCGCTATCGCTGGACAACTACAGCGGCATGTTGTTCATCTTCTGGAACGACAACGCCGGCAAGACCTTCAAGTTCAACGCGACGATCGACACGCTGCAACTGGCGCCGGTGCCGGAGCCTGAGACCTATGCGATGCTGTTGGCGGGACTGGGCTTGCTGGGCGTGGCCGCGCGTCGCAAGCAGCACCGGGCCGCTGCGTAAGCCGGTTGCTGACTACAACCGCGCCATGACATCGGCGCGGTATTGGCGGCTGCACGGCACGCGTGCGCCGTTGTGGAGTATCAGCTCGCCGTCGCCCTTGTCGAGATTGACGATGCTGGCGATCCAGCTCAGTTGCACGGCGGCGCGGCGGTGGCAGCGGATGAAGCGCGGGCCGAGTTTGTCCAGCAGGCCGGCCAGCGTTTGCCGCATCAGCGGCTCGCCATCATCGGTGTGCAGGATGACGTAGTTGTCGGCCGTTTCTATCCATTGGATCTGGTCCACTTTCACCACTCGTGTGCCGCTGCGCTCCGGGACCAGCAGCTGCGTCACGGCCGGCAGCTCCGGCATGGCGGCTTGCTCCGGCTGGCGTTGCAGGGCCAGGCGTTGGCGCACGCGCTGCAGCGCGCGTTGCAGGCGTGGCTGGTCATAGGGCTTGAGCAGGTAGTCGATGGCGTTGGCGTCGAAGGCGCGGATGGCGTATTCGTCGTAGGCGGTGACGAAGACCACCAGCGGCGCCGGCGACGGCAGCGAGGCGGCGACATCGAGACCGGTAATCTCCGGCATCTGGATATCCAACAGCAGTACATCCGGCGCAAATGCGGGCAGCAGCTCCAGCGCCTCCACGCCGTCGCGCGCTTCTTCGATGGCGCTGATGCCCGGTTCGGATTCGAGCATGCGGCGCAACTTGTCGCGCGCCGGCCGCTCGTCGTCGACGATCAGGATGCGCATGGCAACCGCACCTCCGCCCGCACGCCGGCGGGCTCCAATTGAACCAGGTCGAAGCCGGCGCGCTCGCCGTACAACGCCGCCAGGCGCTCGCGCAGATTGCGCACGCCGATGCCATTTGTCCGATTGTCGGAACTGACCCCGACGTTGGGGGACAGCGTGCCGCTGTCGTCTTCGAGGCGCAGCAGCAGGGTGTTCTGCTGGCGCTGGACGGAGATGTGGATGGCGGTGGATTGGCGGCGCTTTTCGACGGTGTGCTTGAAGATGTTTTCCAATAGCGGCTGCATGCTCATGACCGGGACTTCGCACGCGAGCAGCGATTCGTCGATGTCCCAGGCGATGGTGACGCGGTCGGCGAAGCGTTCGCCCATCAAGGCGGCGTAGCCGCGCAGGATGCGCAGTTCGGTTTCCAGCGGCACCAGGTGGCGCTCGCCCACGTCCAGCGTGGCGCGCAATACGTCGGATAGCTGGACCAGCATGGCGTCGGCGCGCGCCACGTCGCTGTACATCAGCGATGATATCGTGTTCAAGGCATTGAACAGGAAGTGCGGTTGCATCTGCTGGCTCAGGCGCAGCAATTGCGCTTCGCGCAGCGAGGCGTTGGCGCGTTCCACGCGCACTTTTTCGTCCAGCATGGCGTGGAAGGACAGCACGCCGAAGGTGATGGTGACGAAGATGCAGAAGAACACCGTCATCTTGATGTCTTCGTACAGATAGACCTCGGCCCAGCCTTCATGCGTGTAGGTTTCGCCCATCCAGGAATAGATGGTGTGGCGCAGGCCGAAGGCGATCGGCACGAAGGCGACCCAGTACACCGGCAGCCAGGCCAGTTGGCGCAGGAACCAGCGTACCGGCGTGGCAATCAAAGCATCGTATCTGCGCGTGTAGTGGCGTTGCGCCAGCAGCAGCAAGGTGCCGGTCAGCGCGGAGGAGGTCTCCCACAGGATCGGCTTCCAGATGCCGTGGTCATGGCCGCGCAGGTATTCCTGCACCGAGGTCGATACCATGAGCACCCAGAACAGAATCCAGGCGAGGGCGATGATGGTCCGGGTTCTTTGCATGGGCTTAGCGGTAGCGCGCTTCCATCAGGTCAATCTCGCGTACCAGCTTGCGCGAGATCGCGTCGGAGATGTGGTCGTGCCGCGCCAGGTCCCACACGGTGCGGCGCTCGGCTTCCAGCGCCGCCAAGCGCAGTTCCTTTTCGGCGGAGTCGGTCTTGCGCCAGGCCGTCTCGCTGGCGGGATCGACTTCCTTGAGTTTGTGCTCATAGAAGGCGATCACGCGCGCCGCCGCCTGCGGATAGACTTCCGGATCGACGCAGGCGTCCGATTCCATCAGCGCGATCTGCGTTTTTTCGATGGCGCTGATGGCGGCGTTGGCCGCCGCGCGCCGCGCCAGATCTTCTTCCTGCTGCTCTTCCGGCTCGGCAGGGAAGGTGACGCCGGCCAGCAGGCGTGGCAGGGCGATGCTGGCCACCAGCAGCGAGATCAGGATCACCGAGCAGGCCAGGAAGATGGTCAGCGCGCGCGCCGGGAACGGCGAGCCGTCCGGCAGCGCCAGCGGCAGCGTCAGCACGCCGGCCAGCGTGATGGTGCCGCGCGCGCCGGCCAGCGTGGTCGCCAGCAGCAGGCGCGGATTGATTTTGTGGCGCGGCAGGTGGCGCACCGTCTGCTTGAAGACGGTCAGCCGCAGCGAGGCCCAGACCCATGCCATGCGCAGCACCAGCAGGCCGCCGGTGATGGCGAAGGCGTAGGCCACCAGCCACCAGCGGTTGACATGGCCGCTTTCCTCCAGCGAGGCGCCGGCCAGGCGGAAGATGTCGGGCAGCTGTTCGCCTAGCAGCACGAACATCACACCGTTGAGCGCGAACTGCACCGTGTCCCAGACCGCCGAGCGCTGGATGCGGGTGTTGGCGTGCGCGTGACCGCTCAGTTCCACATAGCTCATGGTGACGCCGGCCGCCACCGCCGCCAGGATGCCGGAGGCGTGCAGGCGTTCGGCCACCAGGTAGGCGCCGAAGGGGATCAGCAGGTTGACCAGGATGGGCGAGCCGGCAGGTTCGCCGAAGTGGCGCACCAGCCAGCGCTGCACCCAGGTGATGAGCAGCGTCAGGCCGACGCCGGCCGCGATGCCGGCCACCACCAGCCAGACGAAGGTGAGGGCGGCCGTTTGGAGCGAGAAGGCGCCGGTCATGGCCGCCGCCACCGCGAAGCGGAAGCACACCAGGCCGGAGGCGTCGTTCAGCAGCGATTCGCCTTCCAGGATGTGCATCAGGCGTTTGGGAATGGGCGTGCTGGAGGCGATCGAGCTGACCGCGATCGGATCGGTTGGCGAGACGATGGCCGCCAGCGCGAACGCCACCGGCAGCGGCATGGCGGGGATCATCCAGTGAATCAGGAAGCCGGCGCCGACCACGGTGAACACTACCAAACCGAAAGCCAGTTCGAGGATGGTGCCCTTGTCGCGCAGCAGGCCGCTTTTGGGAATGCGCCAGCCGTCCAGGAACAGCAGTGGCGGCAGGAACACCAGGAAGAACAGGTCCGGCTCCAGGTCGACGCCGTGGCTCGATTTGGCGGCGATCAGCGCGCCCAGGGCGATCTGCACCAGCGGTAGCGGGATGGAGCGCGGCAGCACGCGGCGGATGTAGGCGCTGGCCACCACCGCCAGCAGCATGATCAGCACAACTTCGATTGAATCCATTCCTGCTCTTCTCCGTGGGCAAACGAGGCTAAGCTTACACTATTGGAAGAACGGTAAAAAGTTGGGCAAGGGTACTGGCGGAAGGAAAATCTTTCTGTCATAATATTGCCTTCTGCGGGAGTAGCTCAGTTGGTAGAGCGCAACCTTGCCAAGGTTGAGGTCGAGAGTTCGAGACTCTTCTCCCGCTCCAGAATTCGTACTTCGTTAAAGTACATGTAAAAAGGAAGCCCACGGGCTTCCTTTTTTTGTTGTTTATCGTTCTCCAACACAACATCTTCCTCTTGCAAACGTTATACTGCCTTAGGACCACCGAAGGAGACGATATCCATGAAATCTGTTCAGCAGGAAGTTGATGAGCGCAGTAACTTAACCAACTCCAACAAGTTCGAATTGCTCCTGTTCCGTCTGGGCGGCGACGCCAACGGCGAACACTCGGAGCTGTTCGGCATTAACGTCTTCAAAATCCGCGAGATCGTGGCGATGCCTGAAGTGACTGCTGTGGCCGGATCCCCGCCACACATGCTCGGCGTTGTGAATCTGCGCGGACAAATCATCACGGTGCTGGATTTGCCAGGCATTGTCGGTGTGACCCCAAAAACCGGTCTGAATATCATGTTGGTCACCGAGTTCGCGCGTACCACGCAGGCGTTCGCGGTGGAATCTGTGGATGAAATCGTGCGCCTGGACTGGAGCCAGGTGCTGACCGCCGAAGGCACGGCCGGCGGCAAGGTTACCAGTATCGCCCGCGTTGACGGCGACGTGCAGAACACGCGTCTGGCCCAGGTGCTGGACGTGGAAACCATCCTGCGCGAGCTGGTGCCGCCTGAGCGCGACGACATCGATCCGGAAACCATCGGCCCGAAAGTGCTGCTCAAGCCGGGTTCGGTCGTGCTGGCCGCCGACGACTCGGTGGTGGCGCGCAACCTGATCGAAAAAGGCCTGGAAGCGATGGGCGTGCACTTCATCATGACCAAGTCGGGCAAGGAAGCCTGGGACCGTTTGCAGTCGATCGCCGAAGGCGCCAAGGCCGAAGGCCTGCCGATCACCGATCGCGTGGCGATGGTGCTGACCGATCTGGAAATGCCGGAGATGGATGGCTTTACGCTGACCCGTCTGATCAAGCAGGACCCGCGCTTCGGCAAGATTCCGGTGGTGATCCACTCTTCGCTGTCGGGCAAGACCAACGAGGATCACGTCAAGGGTGTGGGGGCGGATGCGTATGTAGCGAAGTTCTCGGCCGAGGATCTGGCGGGTACCATTCGCGCCGTGCTGGGCAAGGCCGCAACCGCCGCCTGAGCGTTTTCAGCTGCGTAGTATCGAAGGGCCGCAATGGTGACGTTGCGGCCTTTTTCTTCTTTGGAGCATTGTGCCGGACCGTGTGAGGAAGTGCAAACATGGTGCAAACGGGGTAGTATCGAAGGGCCGGAACGACAATGTTGCGGCCCTTTTAACTTTCAGGAAAGGATCCACCGTGGCTGCGAAGAAGATACTGTTTTTGACGGGCGATTTTGCGGAAGATTATGAGACCATGGTGCCGTTCCAGGCGCTGCAGGCGGTCGGCCATACGGTGCATGCCGTTTGCCCCGACAAGAAGGCCGGCGACACCATCAAGACCGCCATCCACGATTTTGAGGGCGACCAGACCTACACCGAAAAGCCAGGCCACCTGTTCACCCTGAACGCCAGCTTCGCCGACGCCGATGTCGGCAACTACGATGCCCTGATGATTGCCGGCGGCCGCGCCCCGGAATACCTGCGCCTGAAACCGCGCGTGATCGAACTGGTCCAGCAGTTCGCCGCTGCCAACAAGCCGATCGCCGCCATCTGCCATGGCGCCCAGCTGCTGGCCGCAGCTGAAGTCATCAGCGGCAAGACCATCTCGGCCTATCCCGCTTGCTCGCCCGAAGTCAAGCTGGCCGGCGGCAAGTATGCCGACATCGCTGTCGATCAGGCGGTGACCGACGGCATCTTCGTCACCGCGCCGGCCTGGCCTGCGCATCCGGCCTGGATCGCCCAGTTCCTGACGAAGCTGGGCACGGAAATCAAGCTGTAGCGAGATTGCGCGCGTGGAAGCGCAGGTGGTCTTCCACGAACGTCTCGATGAAGTAGTAGCCGTGATCGTAGCCTTCATGCCGGCGCAGGGTCAGCGGCTGCGCCGCGCTTGCACAGGCCGCTTCGAAGGCTTCCGGATACAGCTGCTCTTTCAGGAACTTGTCGCCCAGGCCTTGGTCGATCAGGATGCCGGCCGGGAAGGGCGTGCGGGCGCCGGCCATCAGCTGGCTGGCGTCATGCGCGGCCCAAGCCGCCTTGTCGTCGCCCAGGTAGCCGCTGAAAGCCTTCACACCCCACGGGCATTGCGATGGTGCGGCAATCGGCGCAAACGCCGACACCGAACGGAACACGTCGGGACGCTTGAGCGCCATGGTCAGCGCGCCGTGTCCGCCCATCGAATGGCCGAAGATGCCGATGCGCTGCGCATCGACCGGTAATTCGCGCGTCACCAGTTCGCGCAGTTCATGGATGTAGCTGTGCATGCGGTAATGCTTGGCCCACGTCGGCTCGGTGGCGTCGAGATAGAAGCCGGCGCCGACGCCGAAATCCCAGCTATCGCTTTCGCCTGGCACATTGGCGCCGCGCGGGCTGGTGTCCGGCGCGATCAGCACCAGGCCCAGTTCCGCCGCCACGCGCTGCGCGCCTGCCTTGATCGGGAAGGTCTCTTCGGTGCAGGTCAGGCCGGCCAGATAGAACAGCGCCGGCAGCGGACCCTGCGCCGCTTGCGGCGGAAGGAAAACTGAAAAGCGCATCGGCAAGCCGATTTCGCGCGATTCGTGACGATAGAAGCGCTGCACGCCCCCGAAGCAAGCGTGTTCACTGACAAGTTCCAGCATAGTTGTTTCCTTATGTTCCTTGGCGCACAGTGAAAACCGTGCGAATAGTTCAGAATTGTACAAGTATCTTTATAAAGGAGAAGTACATGCCGGATATTCAGGTCATTTTGGCCGATCTGGGCTGGCCACTGGCGATTGCCGTGGCGTGGCTCTCGGGGGAATTCGTGCATCGCTGGACGCGCTTGCCGCGCATCAGTGTTTACGGTTTGGTTGGATTTTTGTTGGCACAGGCATTTCCGGAAGCACTCAGCAGCGGCGCATCTAGCAATGTGACCATCCTCGCCAATCTGGCGTTTGGCTTGATCTTGTTTGAATTTGGTTATCGCATCAATCTGCACTGGTTGCGGATCAATCCCTGGATTGCTGTCAGCGGCCTGGTGGAATCGGCCGCGACCTTTGGCGTGGTCTACCTGATCTCTCACCTGAGCGGCATGCCACCGCTGACTTCTCTGCTGCTGTCCTCGCTGGCGATGTCGACCTCGCCGGCCGGTGTGCTGCGCGTAATCAATGAAGAAAACAGTTCCGGCCAGGTGACCGAGCGCGTGCTGCACCTGGTGGCGATCAACAGCGTCGTGGCGCTGTTCGTGTTCAAGGTAGTGGTGGGCTTCTGGGTGTTCCAGACCTCCGGCAGCCTGACGCAGGCGATCTCTCACAGCGGCATCGAGCTGCTGGTGTCGGCCGCCATGGGCGCGATCATGGGCTTTATCGTGCCGCCGCTGCTGCGCCGCCTCGGCGCGCTGGCGCAGGACGGCACCATCGCCTTTGCGCTGGGCGTGATCCTGCTGGTGGCCGCATCGCGCGCGTTCGACGTTTCGCCAGTGCTGGCGACGCTGACCTTCGGCCTGGCCGCGCGCCACAAGCGCGTCGCCTTCAGCCGCACCGAGCGCAACTTCGGCGGCATCGGCGAATTGCTGACCGTGCTGCTGTTCGTGTTTGCCGTCTCGACGCTGGAGTGGGAACGCGTGGTCGATGGCGCGGCGCTGGCCGCTGTGCTGCTGCTGGCCCGCTTCGTGGTCAAGGCCGCCAGCGTGGCCGCCTTCGCGCACGTGGGCGGCATCTCGTGGCGCAAGGGCCTGTTGACCGGCATCGCGCTGTCGCCGATGTCGGTGTTCGTCACGCTGCTGCTGGAGCAGACCAAATATATGGGGATCGTGCTGGTCGACGAACTGGCGGCGCTGGCCGCGATGACGCTGCTGCTGGAAGTGGTCGGCCCCGTCATCACCCAGCGCGCGCTGGTGTGGGCCAATGAAACCCCGGGCAAGGAGAAACAATAATGGCATTGGAAGAATTCAAATCATCGAAAGCGCTCACCATGGGCGTGGAGCTGGAGCTGCAACTGGTCAGCCTGTCGGACTTCGACCTGACGGCGTCCAGCCCGGACCTGCTGCACCTGTTGAGCCGCAAGCCTTTCCCCGGCAACGTCACGCCGGAGATCACCGAGAGCATGATCGAGATAAACAGCGACGTGCACACCAACCACACGGAACTGGTGGCGCAGCTGCAGGTGATCCGCGACACGCTGGTGCAGGCCGGCGAGCAACTCAACATCGGTATCTGCGGTGGCGGCACGCACCCGTTCCAGAAATGGTCGGAGCGGCGCATCTTTTCCAAGCCGCGCTTCAAGGAAGTGTCGGAGCTGTATGGCTACCTGGCCAAGCAGTTCACCATCTTCGGCCAGCACGTGCACATCGGTTGCGAGTCGGGCGATGATGCGCTGTTCCTGCTGCATTCGCTTAGCCGCTACGTACCGCATTTCATCGCGCTGTCGTCGTCCTCGCCCTACGTGCAGGGCAACGACACGCTGTTCAACTCCGCGCGCCTGAACTCGGTGTTCGCGTTTCCGATGAGCGGCCGCGCGCCGTTCACGCAAAGCTGGCACACCTTCGAGCACGAGTATTTCGCCAAGATGGAACACACGGGCGTGATCAAGAGCATGAAGGACTTTTACTGGGACATCCGTCCCAAGCCGGAGTTCGGCACCATCGAGCTGCGCGTGTGTGACACGCCGCTGACGGTGGAGCGTGCCGCCGCGCTGGCCGTGTATCTGCAGGCGCTGTGCCGCTATCTGCTGGAACGCCGCGAAGAGCCGCCGGCCGAAGACGATTACCTGGTCTACAACTACAACCGCTTCCAGGCCTGCCGCTTCGGCCTGGACGGCACGGTGGTCCATCCGAAAACCTACGAGAGCGTCTCGCTGCGCGAAGACATCCTGACCACGCTGCGCAAGATGGAGCCGCACGGCGCCGCGCTGGGCGGCACGGCGGGCCTGCAGCACCTGGTGCAGGTCACGCACGAGGGCAGCGACGCGCACTACCTGCGCCAGCAGTTCGACAGCAGCGGCAGCGTGGAGGGCGTGGTGGACGCCGCCATCCAGCGTTTCCGCGGACGTTGATTACTTGAAGGTGATCGCTTTGTTGAGGCGGTTGATGATGTCGTCCGGCACGGCCTTGCTGCACATGATGTGACGGTCGCCGCCGCGCGGCATGTCCTTCAGCTGCAGCAGCCGCAGGTTGGCCTGGTACTCGCCCGCCTCGTGCTTGAGGATGTAGGCGCCCTCATCTTCGGAGACGAACATCACGTCGACCGAGCCCTTGGCCACCGACTGCACCATCTTGACGGTGGAGGCGGTCGACACCGCCACCACCGGATGCCATTTCTGGATGAACTTGTCGAGACCGCCGTACGAATAATTATCCTTGACCAGCACCCGGATATCGCGCTGGCTGGCCAGCTCGTCCATGGTGGTGATGCCGCGCGCCTCGAAGGCGGGATTGGCCAACAGCGCCCAGCTTTTGTCGCGGTAGATCGGTTTGGTGTATTTGGCGTACGCCATGCGCTCCGGCACGGCGAACCAGCCGATGGTGCAATTCATTCCTTGCGGATCTTTGATCATCGCCAGTTGGCGGTTGCTCGGCACCTTGTGCCATTGCACCGGGATGCCGGCGGCCTTGAAGGCGGCGGCGGCCGGTGCGCCGGTAAGGCCGGCTGGTGAGCCATCGGCCGTTGGCAGCAGGTAGGGCGGACGCTCACTGTAGGCGACGTGGATGAGCTCCTGGGCCGAACAGGTCAGCGGGGCCAGCAGCAGGCTTGTTGCGATCACGGCGGTGCTGCGCAGGCGTCTCATGGAGTCCATCCGGGTATTGCGAAGATCGTCAGTCTACACCCGATGATGGCAACAAACCAAAATACATTTATTTATGGCATTGTAGTTTTGACTAGAAACGTGTCTCGCGCGCCACGCGCAGGAAGGTGTCGAGGATGCCCGTGCAATCGAGCAGTTCCACCCCGCCCGCGCGGTGGAACTCAGGGTGCCACTGCAAGCCCATGACGAAGGGCGCCTTGCGGTAGCGGATCGCCTCGATCATATTGTCGGGCACGGACAGCGCCTCCACCGACATGTCGCGCCCCAATGTCTTCACGGCCTGGTGGTGGATGGAGTTGACCAGGCCGGTCTTCACGCCTTTGAACATGCGCGCCAGCGAGGAGCCGGCCGGGAAGCTGATTTCATGGCGGTTGCGGTCGTATTCGTCGTTGACGTGGGCCAGCGATTCCGGCACGTCGGTGGCGATGTCCTGGTATAGCGTGCCGCCGAAGGCGACGTTGATCAACTGGCAGCCACGGCAAATGCCGAGCACCGGCTTGCCCGCTTCCACGAATTCATGCAGCAGCTCCAGTTCATACATATCGCGCGCGCGATCGCCGCCCCACTCGGGCTTGGTCGGCACTTCGGAGTAGCTTTGCGGCGAAACGTCGGCGCCGCCTTGCAGCACCAGGCCGTCCAGATGCTTGGCGTAGTCGCGCAGGCGGATGTTGGACGGGTGCAGCAGGCCTTCCGTATTCACGGTGGGGATCATGAACACCAGCACGTCGCGCGACATCACCCATTGCGCGATCGACTCTTCCAGGTATTGCAAGTTTTTGCTGCGCAGGCCGGTGGCGCCGGGTTCGGGATGGAAGATGCGGGCGGATACGCCGATGTGCAGCGGCCGTTGGATGATGTGGCGCGTGGCCGCCGCCGCAACGCGACGGTAGCGCGCCATGATGACGCGGCCCCACAGGCTGAACACGGTGTCGCCGGGGTCGAGATAGCGCGGCGTGCCGGTGTCTTGGTGCTTGCGGTCCTGCTGGCGGCGCTCGCCTTGATCGCTGGCGCGGCGCTGCGGATTGTTGGGTGAGGCTTGTTCGTCTTCGGGTCCGGCGCTCATGCTGATTCCTGTCTGTCTCGGATGGCAACAGTGTGCCATACGTCGACGTCAGCAGTCGCCCGGTTCAGCTGGCGAGCGTGAGGGCGCCAACACAGCGCCCTCACTTCTGCCGCACTTACTTGGACTTGGCGGACGACTTGCCGGCGGTCGCGCCCGACTTGCTGCCGCTGCCGCTGGACTGGCTGTTACCTTTGCCGGCGCTGCTGGCGTTGCCGCTGCTGGCCGTGCTCGACGACTTGCTGCCTTTAGCTTCTTGAACGCTGCTATTGCCGCCGTTTTTGCCGGCCTGGGTCGGTTTGCTCATGATGATCTCCTGGTGGTGCGCGCCATCGGTAGCGCGCTGAAAATCATCGTACCGCGCATGAGGACACTCTTGTGTAGGATCGCCGCTTGTGCGGCTGTAGGCAGACACTGCGAAACCGTTGGGCTGAGCCATATGTGACCTTGGGTCTAAACAAGCAAGGATAGTCCTACGTCACGACGGGCGTGTGGCTCTACTTGCACTGCCGCGTTGGTCTTAGGATGGCCACTCCCTGACGCATCTGGCGTCGGGATTTTTTCAAAACCAAGGAGACTTATCATGGCTAGCTCGAAACGAGGCAATCAGGATAACCAAAGCAATCAAGGTAACCAAGGCGGCAATCAAGGCGGCAAAAGCCAGCAAAGCGGCGACACCAGCAATCGCGGGTTCGCATCGATGGACCCGGAACGTCAACGTGAGATCGCTGCTGAAGGCGGTCGCGCCGCCCACGCATCCGGCAATGCGCACGAATTCACCTCCGAAGAAGCACGCAAGGCCGGCAGCATGAGCCACAAGAACGACGGCAATCAGCAAAGCGGCAGTTCCTCGGGCTCCAGCAGCGGCGGCACCAGCGGCTCGCGTGCAGGCAGCGGCGGTAGTGGTGGTAGCGCCACCAGCGGCGGCGCCCGTGGCAGTTCGGCCGATCAGTCGGAAGGCGGACGCTCAAGCCAAAAGAATGAGCGGTAAACGTCGTTGAGGTGGGGAAGTGACGTAGCGTTAGTGCGCGTACATTCGCTCCCTGCTTCGTGGTAGTACGGTGGAGGCTCGTCTCAAGGAGCCTCCATGTTTGATTTAAGCTTACCGTGGTGGGAATTCATCCTGTGCGGCGTAATTGTCTACTGCGTGTTGCTGGTACTGGTGCGCGTGTCCGGCAAGCGCACGGTCGGCCAGTTCACGCCATTCGATCTGCTGGTGGTAATGCTATTGAGCGAAGCCGTCTCCAACTCCTTGTCCGGCGGCGACGACTCGGTGGCCGGTGGCCTGCTTATCGCGTGTACTCTCATCGCGCTCAATATGGCGCTGGCCTGGCTGTCATCGCACAGCCGCAAGCTGGCCAAGATCATCGATGGCGAAAGCGTTCTGCTCGGCCGTAACGACCGCATCTACTACGACATGCTGAAAAAATGTCGCGTCGCCGAGAGCGATGTGCAGCAAGCGCTGCGCGAAGCAGACGTCGAACTCCCCGATGCGCGCTGCATCTTCCTTGAAGCCGATGGCAAGATTACGGTGCTGGAAAAGAAAGACTAGCTAGCTTTTCAACCAGCGCATCGGCAAATGCGGCCACTAGCGGATCGGCTTCGCGGCGGGTGGCCAGGCCTACGGTGGTTTGCAGCTGGCCCTGGGCTAGCGGGATGAAGCGCAAGCCGGCTGGCGCGGTCAGGCGCATGCACTCGGGCACGATGGCGATGCCCAGACCCGCTTCGATCAGGTTCAGTTGCGACGACTTGCGCGACAGGGCGCGCGCCGGCTTGGGAAAGAAGCCCTGTTCCAGGCACAGATTGGCCACCAGATAGCTTAGGCCGCCACGGTCTTTGTGCGGTATCGAGATGAAGGCTTGCTCGCTCAGGTCGGCCAGTTCAAGATTGTCGCGCGTCGCCAGCGGCGAGTGTTGCGGCACTGCGACCATCAGGCGCTCGCTGCCGATCTCTCGCACGTGGATGTGCGGATGGCTGCGCAGCGTGGGCAAGCGCAGCAGGCCGATATCGGCGCGGCCTTCCTCGATTTCCAGCGTCTGGTTTTCCGATGGCAGCATGGAGACATCCAGCGTTACGCCGGGATGCTCTTCCAGCGTCTGCGCCAATGCGTTGCTGATGCGCGGCGTGAGGATCACCGAACTTGAGTGCTGCAGGCGGATCAGGCCTTGGGCGCCTTTGCCCACGTGGCGCGCTTGCAGCAGCGTGTCATCGATGTCTTCCAGGATGCGTTTGCCGCGTTCGAAAAACAGTTGACCGGCGGGCGTCAGCTCGAACTGGCGGGCGTCGCGCACCAGCAGCGGCGTTTGCAGTTCGTCTTCCAGTTCTTTGATTTGCCGGCTCAGGGCCGACTGCGCCACGTACAATTTTTCGGCCGCGCGGGAATAGCTGCCGGCTTCCACGATCTCTATGAAATATTTGAACTGTTTAAGAGAAATCACCGTTATGCCGTTTCGAGATAGATAGCCGCCGTATTTGATATTGGATTCAAATCGGCCGCGCCGTTAAAGTGAAGCGTCTCTTCTTCATTTACGGAACCTGCCATGTTGGAACTGATCGGCGTCATCGGCGTGGTGTTTAGTATTGCAGTAAAAACGATCTTCGTCCAGATCGCCAGAAACAGCGGAGTCGACGAACGGGAGGATTAGGCGTCATAATCAAGGCATGACCAGACGCTACCTTGTGTTCGCCGCCATGCTGCTTGGCTCTCTCTTACTGTCCGTATTGGCTGCATGGGGTGCCGGAGCGCTATGGTTCCAGCTGCCTGCCGCCGATCTCGCGCGCAAGCTGGTCGTCGGCGTCTGGATCGCCGGCAGCGTTGTGACGCTGGTGTACTTCTGGCGCGGCGCCTACCGTCCGCTGGGCGTGTGGCTGGTGCTGTGGATCGCGATGGTGGCGTGGTGGGCCACGATTCAGCCCAGCCACCAGCGCATCTGGGCCGACGACGTATCGCGCATGGTGACCGGCAAGGTGGAGGGCAGTGTAGTTACGCTGGACCAGGTGCGCAACTTCGACTGGCGCAGCGACACCGACTACACCGCGCGCTGGGAATCGCGCCAGTACAACCTCGACCAACTGCGCTCGGTGGACGTGGCGCTGTCTTATTGGATGGGGCCGGCCATCGCTCACACGCTGTTGTCCTTCGGCTTCAGCGACGGCCGCTACCTGACCTTTTCCATTGAAATCCGCAAGGAGCGCGGCGAGAGCTTCGACGCGCTGGCCGGCTTCTTCAAGCGCTACGAGACGGTGTTGATTGCGGCCGACGAGCGCGACATCCTGCGCGTGCGCACCAATGCGCGCGGCGAGGACATGTGGCTGTACCGTCTGCGCATGCCGCCGGCGACCATGCGCTCGCTGTTCATGGCGTATCTGGACGAGGGTCAACAGCTCAAGCGCAAGCCGCGCTTCTACAACACCCTGACCGGCAACTGCACCACCATCGTCTACCAGATGGCGCGTCGCATCACGTCCGGGCTGCCGCTGGATTGGCGGCTGCTGGCGTCGGGATATCTGGATCGCTACCTGTACGACATCGGTGCGCTGGCCGGGCAGGGCGATTTTGAGACCTTGCGGCAAAAAGCCCACATCACAGCCAAGGCCCGCGCGGCGGATCAGGCGGTTGATTACTCAAACCGCATTCGCGACTAGCTAGAACCGTGCTTTAAGCGGCAAGCGCAGAGGAGTTATCCCCGTTAGCCAATGAAATTTCCAGTATCTCGGCAGCCCATTGGTTCAAGCTTTTCCCCTGGGCTGCAGCAGCAAGCGCAGCAGCTTCATGAATTGCCGGGTCAATACGAAGAACAAATTTGCCTGAAAAATTTTTGAGTGGCTCAATACCTTTTTCTGCGCATGCTTTTAAAAATACAGCTAAGGAAATAGCTCCTTCGCGCTGTAGACCGGCTACATCGGAAGCGTAGAAGTCAGCGCCGCCATTGAGTCCGATGAAGTCTCCTCTGAAAAGTTCAATTTCAGGATCAAAAACAATAACTGCCTGATGGCCGTTGATTTTCATCACGTTGTTCATGGTCTCACTCCGTTTTCTTCAAGCCATTTTCTGATGGATGCCACCGCACCCTTGTCGATGTCTGGGGAAGGGTGGGGACGGTGCATTACCTTCACCTGCTCAAAAAGGAAGACTTTGATTCGTGCGCCCTCAGCTTCAGTAATCTCTGTGCCAAGGGCCTCGAATAGTGCCAATACGTCAAGCCACTTAACGCCGGCCGGAGTTGGACGGGAGAAAATGAGCTGTAGGGTTTTTGCGTGCCGGGCTTCCATATATTGTAGTACTAATTTCTAGTACTGCACGAAAGTGTGGAGAGTGATTGATTTTATAACCAATCAATGCACGGGCTGAGATGTTCGATTAGGCCTTGATGTCGATCAGCGTGCCGAGATTCTGGTCGGCGGCTTGGATGACTTCGGCGGACAGGTCGAATTGCGCTTTGTAGACCAGCGAGTTGGTGGTTTCCGTGGCCAGGTTGGTGGCGCTGGGCGCGTCCGTTTGCAGCAGTTGCTGGCCGTGCATGGAGATGGAGACGCCGCTGCCGGCCGGTGCGCTTTCCTGGAATAAGGCCTGCGTCGGTTGGAAACCTTGCGTGCCGATGTTGGCGATCGCGTGCGCGCTGTTGCCCAACGCGCGTTCGGCGGCGTTGAGACCAGTAACTCCAGAGCTAAGCGCGGCAATCGCCATGATATTTCCCTTCGGCAAGAAGACTCCAGTGTACACCGGCTTCCGCAGGATTGCACGGATCTGACTAAATTATAGGCAGATCCTGTTGCTACCTTGTCGCATAGCAATTGCACTTGTGCTATTCTCTCGCCCGATATTGTTCATAAGAAACACTCATTGGGGAAAAATGCATGGCTTTGTTGGACTTTTTAGAGAAGGAACGCACCGTCGCCGGTGCCGGCTTCAATCGTTGGCTGGTGCCGCCTGCGGCGCTGGCGATTCATTTGTGCATCGGCATGGCTTATGGCTTCTCGGTGTTCTGGTTGCCGCTTTCGCGCGCCATCGGCATCAAGGAAGCGCTGGCTTGCCCGGTTGATATGGGCCTGCTGGAACGCATTCTGTCGTCCAGCTGCGACTGGCAGATTTCCATGCTGGGCTGGATGTACACCATGTTCTTCGTGTTCCTGGGCCTGTCGGCCTGGCTGTTCGGCGGCTGGCTGGAACATGCCGGTCCGCGCAAGGCGGGCGTGGTGTCGGCCGTGTGCTGGTGCGGCGGCCTGGTGATCTCGGCGCTGGGCGTCTATCACCACCAGATCTGGCTGATGTGGCTCGGTTCGGGCGTGATCGGCGGTATCGGCCTGGGCCTCGGCTACATCTCGCCGGTCTCGACCCTGATCAAATGGTTCCCGGATCGTCGCGGCATGGCGACCGGCATGGCCATCATGGGCTTCGGCGGCGGCGCCATGATCGGCGCGCCTCTGGCCGACAAACTGATGAAGTTCTTCGCCACGCCTGACGCGGTCGGCGTGTGGCAAACCTTCCTGGTGATGGCGGCGATCTATTTCGTCTTCATGATGGCCGGCGCCTTGTCCTACCGCGTGCCGCCTACCGGCTGGAAACCGGCTGGCTGGACGCCGCCGGCCAGCAACGCCAACGCCATGATCACTACCCGCCACGTGCACGCCAGCAAAGTCTGGGGCATTCCGCAGTTCTGGTTGGTGTGGTGGGTGCTGTGCCTGAACGTGACGGCCGGCATCGGCATCCTCGGCATGGCTTCGCCGCTGCTGCAGGAAATCTTCGGCGGCCAGTTGCTGGGCGTCGCTGCCACTTTCAATGAGCTGACCATCGCGCAGAAGGGCCAGATCGCTGCGATTGCCGCCGGCTTCACCGGCTTGCTGTCGCTGTTCAATATCGGCGGCCGCTTCGTGTGGGCGTCGTGCTCGGATTTCCTGGGCCGCAAGGTTACCTACGGCATCTTCTTCGTGCTGGGCTTCGCCCTGTACGCGTCGATTCCTTCGATGGCGCACGGCGGCCACCTGGCGCTGTTCGTCGGCTTCTTCTGCATCATCCTGTCGATGTACGGCGGCGGCTTTGCCACCGTGCCGGCTTACCTGGCCGACCTGTTCGGCACCCAGATGGTGGGCGCCATCCACGGCCGCCTGCTGACGGCATGGGCGGCGGCCGGCGTGTTCGGCCCGATCCTGGTCAACTACGTGCGCGAATACCAGATCGCCAACGGCGTGCCGAAAGCGCAGGCCTACGACATCACCATGTACGTGCTGGCGGGCTTGCTGGTGATCGGCCTGATCTGCAACCTGCTGGTCCGTCCGGTGGCCGACAAGCACTTCATGAGCGACGCCGAACTGGCGGCCGAGAAGAAGCTGGCGCATGAGCGCGACGCTGCGGCGTCGAGCGGCACGGCGGTGGCCTCGAATGGCGTGACCAGTCCGGTGGTCGTGGCCTTCGGCTGGCTGGCTGTCGGCATCCCGCTGGCGATCGGCATTGCCATCACGGTGCAGAAGGCGGCAGTCCTATTTAAGTAGGAAAAATCGGGTATGGGCGCTCGTTTGATCTAGATCAAACGAGGCCGAAATGGTTAACGTAGCCTTGACGTTCGCGCTGCAGTCGCAGCGTGGACCATCCCAGGCTCTCAACTATAGAGGTAACTATGTACCCTTTTTCCCAAACGCCCACCCCCGCAGCAAAAAACCACATGGAAGCCCAATTGTCGTTCTTCAACGACATGTCGAAATCGCTTTTCCGTACCGTTCAGCAGTTTAGTGATTTGAACATCCAACTGGCGCAAACCATGCTGGAAGAAACCACCCAGGCGGGCCAGCAAGTCATCACGGCCCACCGTCCGACCGAAGTGCTGGCGGTTGCTGCGGACCGCGCGCAGTCGGGCGCTGACAAGCTGCGTTCGTATCAGCAGCATCTGTCCCGCATTGCCGCCGGTACGCAAGTTGACCTGTCCAAAGTGGCGGAAGAACACGTGCAGGAAACCAGCCGCACCGCCAGGGAGTTGGCCGATGAAGTAGCGCGCGTTACTTCCGAGGAAACGGAAAAAACGCTGCGCAGCCATCAGGAGGCAGTGGACCGCTTCACCGATCCATTCGCCTTCCGCAACGACGGTGCGCAACGTGCGTCGCGCGGCAATGAAGGCCGGGGCAGCCAGACCTTGCAGAGCGGCCAGAACGGCACGGAAGGCCGGGAAGCCGGCCAGATGCAGGGCGGCCAGGCCACCTCGGCACAAACCGCCGCTGCGCAAAGCGCCGGCCAGGCCGGCAAGCAGACCGGCGCGCGCAAAGAAACCTGATTATTTGTATCAGCGGTAGTTCATCGATTGGCCGTGTACGCGAAATGCCGCGTGCGCGGCATTTTTTTCGTCCATCGATTATCATGCTCAGCTTGATGTTCTGGAGGTCATGATGAGCAATACCGCGTCCGCGCAGCCCGAGTCGCTGCATATCGTTTGTCCGCATTGCGATGCCGTGAATCGCGTACCGTCCGCCAGACTGGCGGCGCAGCCGGTGTGCGGCAAATGTCAGAAAGAATTGTTTACCGGTGCGCCCGTGGATTTGACCAGCGCGCGCTTCCTCAAGCACATTGAGCGCAGCGATATTCCGGTGCTGGTGGATTTCTGGGCGCCGTGGTGCGGCCCGTGCCGCACGATGGCGCCGTTCTATGCGCAGGCCGCGCAGCGCCTGGAGCCGCAGTTCCGGGTGGTGAAGGTCGATACCGAGCAGGCGCAGGACCTGGCGGCGCGCTATGCGATCCGCAGCATTCCTACACTGGCCCTGTTCAAGGGCGGCCGCGAAATCGCGCGCCAGCCGGGCGCGATGGATGCGCAAAACATTATGGCGTGGGCGACGCAGAATAATCGCTGATCAATCTTCGGCGGCGCGCTCCAGCCAGCGGCGTATGCCGTCCAGCGTGCGGAAATCGGCCACCGAGCGGGTGTTGATGTGCGGCTGACGGTTTTGCAGCATGCGCGCGAGGGCATTGCCGGGGCCGAGTTCGAGCGCCACGGTGATGCCTGCTTCGGCGGCGGCATCCATGCAGGCCAGCCAGCGGATCTTTTGCGCCAACTGCTGCGAGAGCGTCTCTATGGCGCGGACTTTGTCGGTGACCGGGTTGGCGTCTATGCCGGCCAGCACAGGCGCTTGCGCGGAGTGGAAGTTTGTAGCGCGCAGCGCTGCGGCGAAGGGCGCGACGGCGTCTTGCATGTAGATGGTGTGGGATGCCACTGCCACCGGCAGGCGTTTGCTGCGCGCGCCGGTTGCTTCCACTGCCTGCTGCAGTTGCGAGGCACGCGTGGCTGGGCCGCCGGCGATGCAGCTGTCTTCCCCAGTTTCGATGCTGATTTTGTAGCCGTGGCTGGCGGCCAGCGTGCTGGCGCTGCTCAGCGGCAGTCCAGTGATGGTCAGCAGCGCCTGGCTTGGCGCCGAGCGCTGGCAGTCGTCCATCAACTGCGCGCGCCGGGTCGCCAGTGCCATGGCTGTTTCGGGTTGGATGGCGCCGGCCACGCTGTGCGCCGACAGTTCGCCGATGCTGTAGCCGGCCACCAGCGCCGGCGGCGGAGCGAAGTCGCGGATGGCTTGCCACATGCCCAGGGTTGCGGTCACGATCAGTGGCTGGGCGGTGCGGTTGGCGTAGATATCGGCGCCTTCGGCGTCCGGTTGGACGGCGAGCAGGGTGTCGATGAGCGTTGCGGCGGCGGGATCGGAGCGCGCCAGCGTGAACATGTCGGGATGTTGGTCGCCCTGGCCGGGGCAGAGCAGCAGCAGACGTGAGCGGCTCATTTATTCTCCAGCGCCGCGATGGATTGCACCAGGCAGCAGGCGGCCAGAAGGTCGGCTGCGCCGCCCGGTGAGAGGCGGTGCTGCACGAAGACGTGATGACTGGCGACGGCCGTGGCGTGCCAGTTGCGGTTGGCGGTGCCGCCTTGGGCGAGGAAACGCTCGGCGTGGTCGCGCACGATCTGCGCGCCTTGCGGGCCGGCGCGGTGGTAGACGTTGCTATCGCTGATGTGCGCCATCAGCGTGTAGAGCGTGTCGACGCGTTCTTCGGTGACTGTGGCGCCGCGCGCGCGGGCGGTCAGCAGGGCAGGGATGCCGACTTCAAATACGGATGGCAGGCCAAGCGCGCCTTCTTCCCGCGCGCCACTGACGGCATAGCGCGCGGCTACGCGCAAGCCGTTGCTCAGGGCGTCGCGCTTTGTCGTCTTGCCGGAGTGGCGGGATGCTTTGGCAGCGGCACTTGCAACGGGACCGGAACCGGCTGTCGCTGCCGCGACGGCAGTAGGCGCGGTCGCGGGCATCGGCGGGGGCATAGGCGCGGCGGCGACGGCGGCATGGCCGGCGAGTTCTTCGCCCCAGCGGATCAGCATCGCGGCGCGCAGGGCGGCAGGCGTCATCGGCGTGCCTTGCGCGCGCGCGCGGCCGGCGGTGGCGCACAGCATGCCCAGGCTGAAGATGGCTCCGCGATGGGTATTGACGCCGCGCGTGGCTTTCAGCATGGCCGCTTCGGCGGCGATCCCGAGCTGTTTGAGCTGCGCAAACGACGCGTCATTCCATCCTGCCAGGCAGATTTTCCTGAAGTAGTGACGCAGCGCGAACATGCTGCGCATGAAAGTGCCGGCGTCCATGTCGTCATGGCTGCCATTGTCCACCGGCGACACCAGGCCCGGTTTCGGGTACAGGCACAACTCCGCGTGCAGGCTACGCACCGCCAGTCGCGCCACTTCGCACGCGAATGTTTTTTTCTCCGCGTGGCGGCCGGCAAGCGCGCCTGCCACCGTCGATATGCCGGGTGTGCGTGATGTGGCATGGCTTGCGGCGCGCATCACAGCATCTCCAGCATCGGTTGCGGCGCCAAGGTGGCCAGCAGCGACGCGGTGTCGGCCAAGCGTACGGTGTGCATTTCTTTCACCAGGACTTTGGCTGGATGCGTCATCGCCGTGCGCCACTCCTTCCACGACACGGCACCGCCGTCCGGGAAAACGATCTCGCCATCCAGCGGCAGGTGCTGCGCGTGCCGCGCCAGCAGCGCCACACCATGATCCAGTTGTTGGCGGCAGGTCGGCTGGAACAACAGGTCCACGTCCGAAGTTGGTGAGACATACGTCAACCCGGTCAGCGCTTGCATTGCCAGCGATCCAAATACGCGGAAATCCAACGCCTCCGCCTCGTCGCACAACGCCGACAGGCGCTCGCGCCAAGGACCGGCCGCGCGCAGCGACGAGCGCAGTACGACCGCGCGGCTGACTTTTTCCACATCGTCCAACCGCGCGCTCAGCGCGATGCGTACCTTGCTGCCGTCGGCATCCGGCGGCAGCGGCAGGCCGAGACAGACCACGTCGGCGTCCGCGTTTGCATCCATGCGCCGGACCACGACAGGCCAATCCTGCGCAGCCCATTGCAGCAGCGCCGCCTCGTGCTGCGGCTGCGCCGCCACGGCAGCGCGCCAGCCGGCTTGATTCAGCCAGACCAGCATGTGCCGCTCGAAGTCTTTAGGCGCGTTGAACATGGCTGCCCGAGACCACCGCATCGATCACCGGTTGCGCCAACCGGCGCCCGCCGCGTTGCAAGCCCAGCGCGCTGCGTTGATCGCCGTCGGTTTGCTGCGCCAGCGCCGCGCGCAAGTGCGCCGCCAGATCGCCGTTCCAGATCGACTCCAGACCGCCCATGCGCAGATAGTTCTCCGGACCGGGTGCGAACACCGGATTGCTCTGCGCCAGTTCCGTCAACAGTTCTTCCGGTACTTTGGTGATGCGCGCCATGGCGGGCAAACCCATCACGCGGATAGTCGCTTCGGGCAGCGCGTGGCAGGCGTCGGCCATCAATCCGCTGGTGATGAAACCACCCGACAGCGCCTGGTCGTACACCAGGCCGATAATCTTGTGGCCCTTGCGCCGGGCCAGATCCACGCATTTGCCCAAGTGGGCCATATAGCTATTGATGCCCAACATTTCGTCGCGCCGCCGCAGGCGCTGGCCTTGGGTATCGATCAGCATCAGGATCGGCATGCCTGGATAGTCGCGCACCGTGCGCAGGATGGCCTGCGCCTGGGCCAGCGCAATCTCCACACCTATCGGCGTGTGATTGGTGGTGCCGATCACCGCTATCGGCTGGCCATCGACTTGCGCGCTGCCGCACAGGAATGCGTTCTCCTCGACGATCGCGCACCCTTCGGGGAACAGCGTGTCCGCCAGTTTTTTCCAGTCCATCTCACACTCCCTGGCGGCGCGTTGCCGACGCCGCGATAAAACTGTCCACATCCAGCATCGGAATATTTTCCGCATCCGGCATCTGCATCGCATGCCAGATGTCGACCGGGTCGTCCAGCTTGCCGAAGTTATCAAGGCGCGTTGCCAGCATTTGCTGTTCCGCTTCTAGTGCCTCCAGTGTCAGGCCGGTCGCAGCGCCGGCCAGCTCCGCAACTGCTTCCTGGGCCGCCGTGCGGAAGGCCGCTATATTGTCCGCCACGATCCGCTGGCAATCGCCCATCAGGTAGCGGTGCTTACCGCCGGACGTGCGCCACACCAGCGCGCGGTCGCGCGAATCGAATTCCTCGACGCCGTTGGCCGTTTCGATCACTTCCGGGCCGGACATCGCCAGCCGGCCTTCCTCCGACATCACGACCACGTTGGCGCAGCGGGTGACGATGCCCATGCCGCCGAAGGCGCCGTTGGCGCCGCCGACCAGCGCTATCACGGCCACGCCGGCGTCGCGCGCATCGAGCAGGGCACGCATCACTTCCGGCACCGCGATCAAGCCGGCATTGGCTTCGTGCAGGCGTACGCCGCCGGACTCCACCAGTAGCACCACGGCCGCCACCTTGTCCACGACCGCCTTGCGCAGCAGGCCGACCAGTTTGGCGCCGTGCACTTCGCCGACCGCACCGCCCATGAAGGCGCCTTCCTGCGCCGCCACGTACACCGGCACGCCGCCCAGCAGCGCACGGCCGATGGCCACGCCGTCGTCGAACGCCACCGGTGCGTTCAGCTGCGCCAGGTGCGGGCTGATGACGCGCGCCGAGGGTGGGATGAATTCTTCAAAGCTGCGGGCATCGAAAAGCTGTTGCAGCCGTTCGCGCGCGGTCGCTTCCTGGTAGCTGATGGCGCGGTTCATCAAGCGTCTCCCAGCATGGTTTGTACGGCCTGGTCGAGGCGCAGGCTGACGACGGCGGGCGTAGCGCCCATGTCGTTGATGGAGATGCGGGTGTCGGCCAGCAGCCAGCGCGCGTGAAAGTCGCGCATGACGGCTTCCCAGATGCGGCCGAAGCCGACGGCGGCGGTGCTGATCTCGATGGTGCAGGCGCCGTCCAGCGCCGCCGGTTCGATCAGCACTTCCAGATTGCCCGAGCCGACCACGCCCACCACTTCCGGTGCGGCGTTCAGCCGGCGCGTGCCTTGTTCAAATCGATAATTCAATGTTTCCATGTTCCGACTCCTTTACCAGTTGCGGAAACGCTTGGGCGGATTGTACAAACCGCCCGATGCGCGCACCAGGTCTTTCATGTTGCGGGCCGCTAGCAGGTCGCGCGTGGCGAGCCGCTTGTCGATGCCCAGATCCTCGGCGCGGGTGATGATGCCACGGTCGCGCAGGTTTTCCACCATGCGCTGGTCGCGGCCCAGGCCCACCGGCGTG
Organism: Duganella paludis; assembly: GCF_054461335.1. Classification (NCBI taxonomy): domain Bacteria; kingdom Pseudomonadati; phylum Pseudomonadota; class Betaproteobacteria; order Burkholderiales; family Oxalobacteraceae; genus Duganella; species Duganella paludis. The sequence continues at coordinate 352,321 of NZ_CM136922.1, read as the reverse complement.
TAACCGGCCACGCCGCGTATGGCCTGCTCGCGCTCTTCATCGGTGCGGCACAGCAGCAGGTTGGCGATGCCTTCCTCGGTCAGGATGTGGGTCACATCGTCGCCGTAGATCATCACCGGAGGAATCGCCATCTTGGCCTGTTCCATCAACTCCCACGCATCCAGCCTTTCAACGAAGGCCGGCTGCATGTGCTCACGGAAGGTTTCCACCATCTGCACCACCAGCTTCTGGCCGCGCGGGATGGTGTTGCGGCCGGCGCGCGCCTGCTCGCCAGCCTTCAGCCACGCCGGGCTGGCGTGGCGCCGTCCGCGCGCATCGGCGCCCATGTTGGACGCGCCGCCGAAGCCGGAAATACGGCCCGCCGTCGCCGTCGATGAATTGCCCTGCAAGTCGATCTGCAAGGTGGAGCCGATGAACATGTCGCAGGCGTAGTGACCTGCCGCCTGGCACATGGCGCGGTTGCTGCGCATGCTGCCGTCCGGACCGACCGCAAACACGTCCGGCCGCGCATGGATGTAGTCCTCCATGCCCAGTTCCGATCCAAACGAATGTATCGAACTGACGAAGCCCGCCTCGATCGCCGGAATCAGCGCCGGGTGCGGATTGAGCGCCCAGTGTTTGCCGATCTTGCCGCGCAAGCCCAGCGACTCGGCGTAGGTCGGCAGCAGCAGCTCGATGGCCGCCGTGTCGAAGCCGATGCCGTGGTTCAGGCGCTGCACTTCGTACTCGGCGTAGATGCCCTTGATGGCCATCATCGCCATCAGCACCTGGATCTCGGAGATCTGCGCCGGATCGCGCGTGAACAAAGGTTCGATGTAGTAGGGCCGTGGCGACTGCACCACGAAGTCCACCCAGTCTCCCGGCACGTCCACGCGCGGCACCTTGTCCACCAGTTTGTTCACCTGGACGATGACGATGCCCTGCTTGAAGGCCGTCGCCTCCACGATGGCCGGCGTATCCTCGGTATTCGGCCCGGTGTACAGGTTGCCGTGGCGGTCCGCCGATTCCGCCGCGATCAGACACACGCGCGGCGGCAGGTCGATGAAGTAGCGGCTGAACAGCTCCAGGTAGGTGTGGATAGCGCCGATATTCAGCTTGCCGGCCGACGCCAGCCGCGCCACCCGTGCCGCCTGCGGGCCGGAGAAGGAAAAATCCAGCCGCGAGGCGACGCCTCGCTCGAACACGTCCAGATGCTCGGGCAGCGCCAGCACCGACTGCAGCATGTGCAGGTTGTTGACGCGTTCCGGATTCAGGTTAGCCAGCGCATGGCCGAGAAAATCGGCCTGCTTCTGATTGTTCCCTTCGAGGCAGACGCGGTCACCGCATTCGATGACCGAATGCAGCAAGTCCGCGATGTTCGCCGCCGGCACGCTCTTGCCGTCCAGCGTATTGCCCAGCGCCGTGCGCGCGCGCTGCAATCGCCCATCGCGATTTTGCTGCAAGGTGTTCCAGGACATTTTATTTTGCTCCCATAATCATGTCAGGCAGGCCGGTTGCAATGGACGGGAAGACGCACAGCAGCACGACGGCCACCACCATCAGCAACAGGAAGGGGAACACGCCCCAGATCACATCCTTGAGCGGAATGTCCGGTGCGATGTTCTTGATGACGAATATATTCAGCCCCACCGGCGGATGGATCAGCCCCATCTCCATCACCACCGTCATGACGATGCCGAACCAGATCAGATCGAAACCGGCTTCGCGCAGCGGCGGCAGGATGATCGGCGCCGTCATCAGGATAATCGATACCGGCGGCAGGAAGAAGCCGAACACGATCACCATCAGCAGGATCACCGCCAGCAGGACCCACTTCGACAGGTGCAGGCTGACCACCCAGGCCGCCGCCGACTGGCTGATGTGCAGGTAGCTCATCACATAGGAATACAGCAGCGACATGCCGATGATCAGCAATAGCATGGTCGATTCGCGGATCGACGAGCCGAGTATCGGCGACAGGTCTTTCGGCTTCCACACGCCGTAGATCACGGCCAGCAGCGCCATCGCCAGCAGCGCGCCCAGGCCCGCCGTTTCGGACGGGGTGGCGAAGCCGCCATACAGTGCGACCATGACACCGATCAGCAGCACGATGAAGGGCAGCACGCGCGGCAGCATCTCGACCTTCTCCTTGAGGGTGAAGTGCTCGTCCTCCAGATAGGCGGACTTCTCGCCTCCCTTCTGGTAGATCTCTAGCGCCATGCGGTATTCCTTGCGGGCGCGGTAGACGGCATAGCCGGCGAACAGCACCACCAGCAGGATGCCGGGGCCGATCCCGGCCAGGAACAAACGGCCCAGCGACTGCTCGGCAGCCACCGCGTACAGGATCATGGTGATGGACGGCGGTAGCAGAATCCCCAGCGTGCCGCCGGCGGCGATGATGCCGGCCGCGAATCCAGGCGAGTAGCCGCGCTTGCGCATCTCCGGAATGCCGGCCGAGCCGATGGCCGAGCAGGTGGCGGGCGAGGAGCCGGCCATGGCGGCGAACAGCGCGCAGGCGAACACGTTGGCGATACCCAGGCCGCCTGGCACCTTGTGCATCCAGGTGTGGATGGCCGAATACAGGTCTTTACCGGCCGGCGATTTGCCAATGGCCGCTCCCTTCAAAATAAACAGGGGAATCGACAGCAGCGTGATCGACGCCATCTCTTCGTAGACGTTCTGGGTGATGGTGTCCAGCGACGACGACGGCATGAAGAAGTACATAAAGCCGGTGGCCACGACGCCCAGCGCGAATGCGATCGGCATCCCGGAGAACATCACCACCAGCGTGACGGCGCCGTACAGAGCGCCCAAGGTCAGTTCACTCATGCTGCATGCTCCGGTTTGTTGGTGATGCGCGTCAGCGTTTGCAGCAGCAGTTGCAGCGTCAGCAGGGTCATGCCGGCGGCCATCATGGAGTAGGGTATCCACAGCGGCGGCGCAAACGTCGAGGAAGTGGTCTGGCCGTCGACCCACGCTTCGTGGAACAGCAGCCACGATTTCCAGGTGAAGAAGCCGACGAACAGCGTCGACACCAGGTCGACCACAAACAGGCGGATCGCATTCACGCGGCGCGGCAGCAGGCCGGCAATGGCTTCAATGCCGATATGGCCGCGATGGTGCTGGACGTAGGCGGTGCAGAAGAAGGTGACGCCGACCAGCATGAACACCGACGCTTCGTCCTGCCAGTCGGTGGGCGCATGGAAGAAATAGCGCGACACCACCGAGTAGGTCAGCACCAGCGCCGTCAACACCAGCGCGATCATGGACAAGGCCATGAGGCCGCGATTGACCTTGTCGAGGCCCGCCTGCAGCGCCGCGATGACGGCGTTGTCCGGCGGCGCCGGGCCGCGCGGCGGCGTCAGTTCAACGCCGTGGCTCACAGCGTCTTCTCCGCCAGTTTCAGCAGGTTGGCGCAGCTGGCGTTTTTCTCGGCATAGTCCTTCCACGCCGTGGCCCTGGCGATGGTCTGCCATTTTTGCAGCGCGCCCGGATTCATGTCCACCACCTTGGCGCCGGCTTTCTGATACACGGTGGCGACCTGCTGGTCGTCTTCCTTGGACGATTTGAGCGCGAAGGCTTCCAGTTCCGCGCCGACGTTCATCAAAATCTGCTGCTGGTCCTTCGGCAGTTTGTCGAAGATGGCGCGCGACATCATCAGCGGCTCCAGCATGAACCAGTAGGAACCAGCGCGCGCGGTGGTCAGTGCCTTCGATACTTCTTCAAGACGGAACGAGATCAGCGAAGTAGAGGAGGTCAGGGCGGCTTCCATGGCGCCGGTCTGCATGGCGGCGTAGATTTCGTTCGATGGCAGCGTCACCACGGCGGCGCCGGCGGCTTTCAGCATCAGGTCCATTTCGCGCGAACCGCCGCGGATCTTCATGCCCTTGGCGTCGTCCGGATCGACCACCGGCTTGCCGCGCGAGGCCATGCCGCCGCCTTGCCAGATCCAGCTGAGCATCACGATGCCCTTGTCGTACAGGATGCGCGCCAGTTCCTTGCCCACTTCCGCGTTCTTCCAGCCGTAGGCCTGGTCGTAGGAGGTGACCAGGCCGGGCATCAGGCCGATGTTCACTTCCGGGACTTCGCCGCCGGCGTAGGATAGCGGCACCAGCGACAGGTCCAGCGCGCCCTTGCGCATGGCGGAGAACTGGGCGTTGGTCTTCATCAGCGACGAGCCGGGGTAAATCGCGAACTTCAGTGCGCCCTTGGAGCGCTTCTCCACTTCAGCGGCGAACATGCGCGTCAGGCGATCGCGGAAATCGCCTTCAGTCAGCGTGCCGCCGGGGAACTGGTGGGAGATCTTGAGCGCTGTCTGCGCCCAGGCGGGTTGCAACAACAACGGGGTAGCGGCCAGGGCACCGAGAGTAGCCAGAGCAGATCTGCGGGTGTAAGCGGTCATACGTCCTCCAAGGGTTGATGTCAGGAAATATTATCTAATTCGCATTCAATATGCAATAATCTTTTTTGTGTATACAAGAATAGCGGTTGCGAATACATTGTCAAGCGATATAATGCGTACATGACCACGCATTCCGCCACCCTCCGGGAACAAATCGAAGAAATGATCGCTGTCGGCGAGCTCAAGCCCGGCCAGCATCTGGACGAGACCGAACTGGCCACGCGCTTTGGCGTCTCGCGCACACCGATCCGCGAGACCTTGATTCAGTTGTCGTCGATGGGACTGGTGGTGATTCGCCCACGGCGCGGCGCCATCGTGGCCGAGCTGGGGCCGCAGCAACTGGTGGAAATGTTTGAAGTGATGTCGGAACTGGAATCGACCTGCGGCCGCCTGGCGGCGCGGCGCATGACGCCGGAAGAGCAGCAGGCCTTGCTGGCAGCGCATCAGGCTTGCCAGGATGCGCTGGAGGCGCAGGAGCCGGATGAGTATTACTACAAGAACGAAGTGTTCCACGAGGCCATCTACGCCGGCAGCCACAATCAATTCCTGATCGAGCAAACGCGGGCGCTATATCGCCGTCTGCGTCCTTATCGCCGCCTGCAACTGCGGGTGCGCAACCGCCTGGCGACTTCCTACCATGAGCATGACGGCGTAGTAAAAGCCATCATCGACGGCGACGGCGAACTGGCCGCGCAACTCCTGCGCGAACACGTGATGATCCAGGGGCAGCGCTTCTCGGACCTGATGGCATCGCTGCCGCAGTTGCGGCAGGACGCAGCCTAGCACCTCTAGCGGCTGGCCGCGTTGCGCATGATGCGCACTGGTTTGGTTTGGGATGCGACCGGATCGGCCGGCAGCATGTCTGCCAGCGTTTGCTGATCCAGCACGGCCAGGAAGGCGCGCGTGGCGTCGTTCAGGGTGTGCTTCAGCTTGCAGTCGTGGGTCAGCGGGCAGGTGTCGGAGGCGCGGTCGAAGCATTCGGCCATGAAGAAATCGGTCTCCGTTGCGCGTACTAGTGCGCCGATATTGATGTCTTTTGGTTCCTTGGCCAGCCGCAGGCCGCCATTGCGGCCGCGCACCGTCTCCACCAGGCCGGACAGGCCCAGCTGGTACACCACCTTCATCAGGTGATTTTTTGATATCACATGCAAATCGGCGATGTCCTGGATGGTAACCAGTCGATCCCGATTGGCTGCCAGGTAGAGCAGCGTGCGCAGCGAGTAATCGGTAAATGAGGTGAGGCGCATTCGTTGAATGAGGCGGAGAGCGGTTTAATCCATCATTTTACATGCTAGTGGGTTATCTTGCGTACCGACGCTCCGGCCGCATTGGCGCAAGCTGGCGTAAAGAGGAGGTGGTATGGATAACGAAGATGAGCGTCGCCAATTTATCAGCGAATTGTGGCAGCGGTTCGAGCAGTTGCAGGCTTGGGCCGTGGAGAACTGGCCGGACAAGGAGAACCCGCTGTCGAGCGCGGACTTCGTCGAGTCGCGCAAGGAGATACTGGGCCTGCGCAATCCGGCGCAGACGCCAGCCGGGCAGTCCGTGGACCGCGAACCCGAGCAGGGCGGGGCGCAGTATGTCGACCTGAATCCCGCGCCCTGGCCTTGATCAGTCGTGCACCACCGGCTTGCCGGTCTGCGCCAGCAGCCAGGCGATCACGCTCAGGATCAGGCTAGCCAGCACGCCCCACGCCAGGTTCAGCGCGCTGTCGAACAACAGCGGCGCCACCAGTCCGGACACCAGCGCGAACAGCAGCATCTGGATGAAGGACTGCATCGACGCCGCCAGTCCGCTATTGTTCGGGAAGTATTCCAGCGCGATCAGCGACAGCGGCGTCATCGCCAGCGCCAGGCCGAAGGAGTAGATAAACAACGGCATCACAGCCCAAGGCACGGCCGCCACGAAGAACAGGTTGTAGCCGACGTTGATGATGCCGGCGCCGATCATCACCGCAAAGCCGAGCCACACCTGCGCCTTGCGCGAGAACTTGAGCGCGAACTTGCCGGACAGCGCGGAGCCGATCACCATGCCGCTGATCAGAGGCACGAACATCCAGGCGAAGGCTGTTTCCGGCAGGTGCAGGATGTTCATCACAAAGTAGGCGGCCGAGCCGATATACAGCGCCACGCCCGCAAAGCACATGCCGACAGCCACCGACAGCAGCAGGAAGTGGTGATGGCTCAGCACCATCCAGTAATTCTTCGCGATCACGCCCAGATGGAAGGGATGGCGGTCCTTGACGGCCAGGCTTTCCGGCAGCGCGCGGTACACGGCCACCAGCATCAGCACGCCGAAGGCGCTCAGGAACCAGAAGATCGAGCGCCAGCCGAAGCTCACCTGCAGCCAACCGCCCAGCACCGGTGCGATCGCGGGCGCCAGGCCGAACACCATCATGATGTGCGACAGGATTTTCTGCGCAGCCGCGCCGGAGAAACGGTCCTGCACGATGGCGCGGCCCACTACCGAACCGGCGCCCGCCGCCAAACCCTGCACGATGCGGCAAGCCAGCAGCACGCCGATCGACGGCGCCATGGCCGCCACTACCGATGCTACGATGTACAGCACCAGCGAGACGATAATCACCGGACGGCGGCCGAAGGAATCGGACAGGGTGCCGTAGAACAGCATCATGAAGGCGAAGCAGAACAGGAACATCGACAACGTCTGCTGCACCAGCAGCGGGCTGGCGTCGAAGGCTTGCGTGATGGCCGGGAAGGACGGCAGATAGGTGTCGATGGCCAGTGGACCGACCATGGAAAGGCCCGCCAGCAGCAGCGTCAGCAAAATATTCATGAATAGCGTATTGTTCGTTGGACCCGGCATTTTACGCGATATGCGCTTACCGCATAAGAATGGCTGAAATCCTTCGTTGGCCTGTATTGCGTCACTGGTTATGCTGCAAAGTGGGCGACTACGCCCCTGTTTTTCGAATTCGAGACAATAATGACTATAGATATCTTTGACGGCACCTCCGTCAAGCCCTCGCACTGGAACCTGGGCAGCGTGATCAAACAGCTGCGCGTATCGCGCGAAGCCACGCACAACATCCGCCACCATGGCCGCGTGCGCGAGCTGCCGTCGCGCGAGGCGCTCACCACCATCGTCAACGGCCTGCAGGCGGTACTGTTCCCGACGCACTACGGCCGTCCCAACCTGACCGACGAGAGCATCGACTTCTTCGTCGGCGACACGCTCAACACCACCTTGAACCGTCTGGCCGAGCAGGTGCGGCGCGGCTTGCAGTTCTCGTCGGAAGAAGCGATCCCCGACGAAGAAGCGCTCACGCAGCAGGCGCACGACATCACGCGCCGCTTCGCGGCCAGCTTGCCGGAGGTGCGCGCCTTGCTGGTGTCGGACGTGCAGGCGGCGTTTTCGGGCGATCCGGCGGCGACCTCGGTGGCCGAGATCATGCTGTGCTATCCGGGCACCATCGCGATTTTGTACTACCGGCTGGCGCACAGCCTGCACCGTCTCGGCTCGCCGTTCCTGGCGCGGCTGATTTCGGACATCGCCCACTCGCTGACCGGGATCGACATCCACCCGGCGGCGCAGATCGGCGGCAGCTTCTTCATCGATCACGGCACCGGCGTGGTGATCGGCGAAACGGCCATCATCGGCCAGCGCGTGCGGCTGTACCAGCACGTCACGCTGGGCGCCAAGCGCTTCCCGGCGGACGAGCAGGGCGCCTTGATCAAAGGCGTGCCGCGCCATCCTATCGTGGAAGACGACGTGGTGATCTACGCTGGCGCCACGGTGCTGGGCCGCATCACCATCGGCGCCGGTTCCACCATCGGCGGCAACGTGTGGCTGACGCAAAGCGTGCCGCCGGCCAGCAATGTCTCGCAAGCGCAGATGCGTAACGACTAAACTTGCAAGCCCAGTTGATCCAGCTGGGCGTTCAATTCAGGGGATGGCGCGTGCAGCAGAATGCCGTAGGGCTCCTGCGAAGTCGGTTTCTTATACAGCAGCGTGAAGCCGTCACCGGGCAGACACGTGCCCTGAAGCCTGCGTTTCCAGATCAACTGCTCCTGCTCGCCGATGATGCGCGAGTACGCCACCTCATCGCCAAAGAACTGGTACTCAGCCTCGAACGGCAGGTTCTTCCTCGCTGCCTTGAGGGTGCGGTTGGCGGTTTTCAGCGCCAGATACTCAAATAGCCGCTCGCGGCATTTTTCCACCCATGCGGTGAACTTCGGCAGACCAAGGCACAGCACCAGCATTACCGCAAAAAATGCCGCAAACAGCAGCTCCAGAGGATAGCCGTGAAATGGCAGGCCGCCTACGCCCGTCATCGCGATGGATACGGTCAAGCCGCCGATACAAAGCCACTTCGCGATGGCCAGATGCCGGGGCGTGGACGTCGGCAGATGCCTCAGCATGCGCGCCACACGTGCCCGGTGTTGGACGGTCAATCGTTCAACGCTCATCGCCCGAACGCCGGCATAGATGCGCGCCATCTCGGCGGCATCGATGGTCGAGCGCACGCGCAATAGCGGTTCGGCGTCTGGAAGTGGAGTTGGTTTTTTAGCCATACTCAACGTAGTTTAATTCGACCGCCGGAACGTGTCGCCCGATTGGCGCCGCATGTGATAACTTTCGGGCGTTAATTTTCTTAAAGCCTGAATATGCAAATTGCGACTATGTTGAGCTTGGCCGGTTCGGTAACTTGCGTTGGAGTGTTCGTCGCCCAGAAAAAGTGGATCCTGGCCACAGCCTTTTTCTGCTCCATCGCCTACACGATTTTAGAAAAAGTCATCCACGTCGCTGCAATCCCCAGCTTGGTGATCCAGGCGCTGCCGCTTCTGTTTCTCGCGCTGGTGGTTTACGAATTCCTACACAAGCTGGTCATGAAATAACGCCGTCGGCCGCATCACTTTTCGAGTGCGAGCTGGTAGTCGGTCTTGGCGTAATCGGCGAAGTGCTTGTTGGTCACGGCGAGGAATTCGCGCGACCGGTAGGCTGCGGCGATGTCCTTGGCGAATTGTTTGTCCTTGTCGGCCGTGCGCACCGCGACCAGGTTGGCGTAGGAAGGCGAGATCTTCTCGGTGATCAGCGCATCCTTCAGCTTCAGGCCCGAGGCCAGCGCGTAGTTACCGTTGACGAAGGAATAGTCGACGTCCTGCAGGGAACGCGGCAACTGCGCGGCTTCCAGCGGCAGCAGCTTGATTTTCTTGATGTTGACGGCGACGTCTTTTTCCGATGCCTTGATTGGATCGGTTTTCTCGCGCAGCTTGATCCAGCCCAGTTGGTCCAGCAGCACCAGCGCGCGCGCCTGGTTGGTCGGGTCGTTCGGCAGGGCGACGGTGGTGCCTTCCTTTACGTCGTTCAGCGTCTTGTGTTTTTTGCTGTAGATGGCGATGGGTGCGGTCGGGATCTTGATCAGTTCCGACAGCGGCAGCTTGTGGTCGGCCGAGAACTTGGTCAGGTAGATGATGTGCTGGAAGATGTTGGCGTCCAACGAACCTTCAGCCAGCGCGTAGTTGGGCTGGATGTAGTCGTTGAATTCCACCAGCTTGACCTTGTAGCCTTGCTTTTCCAGGATAGGCTTGATGCCCAGCTTGACCTGGTCGGCGTATGGACCGGCGCTGGTGCCGATCACGACTTCCTTTGGATCTTTGGCGTGGGCGGAGAGGCTGACTGCGGCGGCGATTGCGGCCAGCAGCAGGGTGCGGCGAGTGTTCATGTTGGTTCCTTTAGCGTTTGTCTATGCGTTTGGCGATGCGGTTGCCGGTGAATTGGATCGCCTGCACCATGAAGATCAGGATGGCGACGGTGGCGACCATGATGTCGGTTTCGAAGCGGTAGTAGCCGTAGCGGATGGCGAGGTCGCCAATGCCGCCGCCGCCCACCACGCCGGCCACGGCGGAGTAGGACAGGAAGCTGATCGACAGCACCGTGAGCGCCAGCACCAGGCCGGAACGCGCTTCCACCAGCAGCACGCGCAGGATGATTTGCAGTTCCGATGCGCCCATGGCGTGGGCGGCTTCAATCACGCCGCGCGGCACTTCGCGCAGGTTCTGTTCGACCAGCCGCGCGAAGTAGGGGATGGCGGCGAACGACAGCGGCACGGCGGCGGCCAGCGGGCCGATGGAGGTGCCGGCGATGATGCGCGTGAACGGCACCAGCGCCACCAGCAGGATGATGAACGGGAAGGAGCGTACCGTGTTCACCAGCCAGCCCAGAACCAGTGCGGCAGGGCGGTTTTGCAGCGATTGGCCGTCGGCCACCAGGAATAGCAGGATGCCGAGTGGGCCGCCGACCATGATGGCGGCCGACAGGCCGATGGCGAGCATGGTCAGCGTTTGGCCCAGAGCTTCCCACATTTCCGGCAGCATGGCGTAGATGGCGCTGGCCGAAACGGCCAGTGAGGAGATGAGTTCAGACATGCAGTGTCTCCTGATTGGTTGCGGCAGCCGGCGGACGTGCGGGATTCGCGCGGTGTGGCGCGGCGACGGGGGAGCGGCTGGCGACTGCGGCGGCCAGTTCGCGGCCCAGCGCGGTCTGGCGCGGTGCGGCCAGGCTGGCCGTGTCGTCCAGCGCGAACTGTTCGGCGATCACGCTGTTCTCGATGACCGCCACGCGGTTGCAGATCTCGCCGATCACGTCCAGCTCATGGCTGACGATCACAATGGTGACGCCCAGCCGCTGGTTGATGTCCTTCAGCGTCGCCAGCAGCGCGCGCGTGGTTTCCGCATCCAGCGCGGACGTCGGCTCATCGCACAGCATCACCGCCGGCCCGCTGGCCAGCGCGCGGGCGATGGCGACACGCTGTTTCTGGCCGCCCGACAGCTGCGCAGGATAGCTGTCGCTCTTGTCGCTCAGCTCCACCAGCGCCAGGCATTCCGCCACGCGCGCTGCGATCTGCTGCTTGGTTTGGCCGCCGTGAATGCGCAGCGGGAAGGCCACGTTCTCGAACACCGTGGCGTTCTGCAGCAGATTAAACTGCTGGAAGATCATGCCGATGTTGGCGCGCGCGTCGCGCAGGTCGCGCTTCGACAGCGACGTCAGCTCGCGGCCATCGACCATAATTGCACCTGCATCCGGACGTTCCAGCAGGTTGATCAGGCGCAGCAGCGTGGACTTGCCGGCGCCGCTCTTGCCGATCAGGCCAAAGATGTCGCCGTGGCCGACGTCCAGCGATACATCGCGCACCGCATGAAAGTCGCCGAACGATTTGCTTGCATGTTCAATGCGAATCAGGGGAGTAGTCATTACGAGTAAGCGCTAGGTTCAGGCAGCGTGCCGTCGAGCGCATAGCGTCCGAGGTCGCGGATTTTGTAGTCGACCGGATCGTGCAGGCTGTGCACCCGCACATTGCGCCAATAGCGGTCGAAGCCGAATTTGGCGGACGTCGAACGGGCGCCTGTCAATTCGAAGATCTCGCTGCTGACGTCCACTCCGGCGGCATGCGCCAGCACCTTGGCCTCGGCCACGGACACCGCCAGTTCGCCGCGCTGCTGCGCGGTGACCGCCGCGCCAAGACGGAACAGCCGCTCCAGCTCCTGCGCCGCATGATCGGCCAGCACCGACGCAGGCCGCAGCTTGAGCCACAGTTTGCCGAAGCGATGCTGCACCAGCGGATCGGCGCCGGCCGCCGCCACGCCGGAGGCGAACCACGGACGCGCTTCCTGCGCGATGTACGAGCGCGCCGCTTCAAACGCGCCTTCGCCGATGCCTAGGTAGAGATTCACCAGAATCAGCTGCGCCACCTGCGAACGCAAGGTCGCCTGCGCCGTCGGCTTGATGCCCGGCGCCTGCAGCACCTGCGTGGACGGCAGCGACACCTGATTGAAATGCACATTGCCGCTGTCGGTCTGCTTCTGGCCGAAGGCGTCCCAGTCGGCCTGCACGGACACACCCAACTGGCGTGTCGGCACCACGCCGATCAGCGCGGACTGGGTCTCTTCGTGCCAGGCTGAGATGGTCAGCCAGTCCGAGCCCACCGAGCCGGAGGAAAAACTCTTCACGCCGTCGATCTGGAAGCCGTAATCGGCTTCGGTGGCGGAGGTGCGCTTGTCCAGCGGATTGAGCGCATTGCCCCAGAAAAGATTCTGCTCCACGGTCTGCGTCAGGAAGCGGCGCTGCTGCTGCGCCGTGCCATATAGCTGTATGCCCGCCAGTTGCAGGTGATGGAAGCCGAAGATGTGCGCCAGCGCGCTGTCGGCGCGGGCCAGGATGCGGATCACCTGATAGACGGTGGGCCAGTCCGCGCCCTGGCCACCGTAGGCGGTGGGGATGGACAGGGTAAGCAGGCCGGATTCGCGGATCCACTCGCGCTCCTGGGCGGCGTGGCCGCCGGCCTGGTCGCGGGCATTGGCGGTGCTGGCAAGGCGCAGCGCCAGTTCGGTTGCGATCTGGAGCGGATCATGGGGCTGCGTTTTTAGCAGTGCATTAGACATGGTATGTCCACTAGATAGAGGAGTCGGTGCCGCCAGTATGCAGATGCTTGCTAGCGCGGCAAACGAAGAAATCCGGGTTTTGATATGTAAAAAAATCATGCTTTAGTTTTCGCATATCAAAACGTAAAACTATTCGTTTTGATTTCTATCGCGTGGATTTATTCTGGCTTCCACAATTTTCACCATTAAAAGACAGGGGATGGAACATGAGCATTCTTCTACTCGGCGGCAGTCCTGCGGCACCTTCCAGCACCGGACGACTGCTGGACCACGTAGGCGACAAGCTGGCCGCGCTCGGCCACCGCAACACCAAACTGAATGTGCGCGACCTGCCGGCGAAAGCCCTGCTGCACGCGGACTTCGCCGACTTGGCCCTGAAGCGCGCCATTGACGGCGTCGCCGAAGCCGATGCCATCGTGATTGCCACGCCGATCTATAAAGCTTCGTACACCGGCGTGCTGAAAGCCTTCCTCGACCTGCTGCCGCAAGACGGCTTGAAGGACAAGCTGGTGCTGCCCCTGGCCACCGGCGGCAGCCAGTCGCACATGCTGGCGCTCGACTACGCGCTGCGCCCGGTGCTGCATGCGCTCGATGCGCGCCAGGTATTCACCAGTATTTACGCCACCTCGCAGCAGCTCACCTGGAGCGATGTCAGTGGCTTGACCGTGGACACGGCAATCGCCTGGCGCGTGCAGGCCGGCGTGGACGCCTTGTCCGCCGCGCTGAACGCCTTGCGCCAGCAGCCGGAAGATGTATTTGTCGCCAGCGCACAGCCAGTGCGCCTGGCACGCTAAGGAGAAAGTAATGAGTATCGAGCAGAAACGCGCAGCGCGCCGCCACACATTGGGACTGTTGTTCGCGGCCGGCGTGATGGCGGCGGGCGCGGGTCAGGCACAGGCGCAAGCGCCCGCCAAGCAGGAAGTCCGCATCGGCTATCAGAAGTACGGCACGCTCACCCTGCTGAAAGGGCGCGGCACGCTGGAGCAGCGGCTGGCGCAGCGCAACGTCACGGTCAAATGGACCGAATTCCCGGCCGGCCCGCAACTGCTGGAAGGCCTGAACGTGGGCAGCGTCGATTTCGGCACCGTCGGCGAAGCGCCGCCGATCTTTGCGCAGGCGGCCGGCGCCAACCTGGTTTATGTCGGCAACGAGCCGCCATCGCCGGGCAGCGAAGCCGTGGTCGTGCCCAAGGACTCCGCGCTGCGTAGCCTGGCCGATTTGAAGGGCAAAAAGGTCGCCCTGAACAAGGGCTCCAACGTGCACTACCTGCTGGTGAAGGCGCTGGAGAAGGCCGGCATCGGCTACAAGGATATCAATGTGATCTACCTGCCGCCGGCCGATGCGCGGGCCGCGTTCGAACGTGGCGCGGTGGACGCCTGGGTGATCTGGGATCCGTTCCTGGCCGCCGCCGAGAAGCAGCTGGGCGCGCGCGTGCTGACCGACGGCAAAGGCCTGGTCGCCAACCACCAGTTCTACCTGGCCGCGCGTCCATACGCCGAAAAGAACAGCGACATTGTTCGCATCCTGCTGGAGGAAATCGCCAAGGTCGACGAGTGGGGCGCCAAGAATCCGAAGGACGTGGCCCAGATCCTGGCCGCGCAGACCGGCCTCGATGTTGAAGTCGTGGCGCTGGCCGCGTCGCGCTACTCCTACGGCGTCAAGCCGATTACCGCCGAAGTGCTGGAACAGCAGCAAAAGCTGGCCGATGCCTTCGCCAACCTGAAACTGATCCCGAAACCGATCGCCGTCAAAGATGCACAGCTGTCGCCGAAGCAGCTGGCAGCGCAATAAGGAATGAAGATGTCTCTTAATGTATTCTGGTTTATCCCTACGCACGGCGACAGCCGCTACCTCGGCACTTCGAAGGGCTCGCGCCCGATCGACGCCAATTATCTGAAACAGGTGGCGGTGGCCGCCGACACGCTGGGCTACGACGGCGTGCTGCTGCCGACCGGCCGCTCGTGCGAAGACGCATGGGTGGTGGCGTCGTCGCTGATCCACGTGACGCAAAACCTCAAGTTCCTGGTGGCGATCCGCCCGGGCCTGACCACGCCGGGCCTCGCGGTGCGCATGGCGTCGACCTTCGACCGCCTGTCCAACGGCCGCCTGCTGATCAACGTGGTCACCGGTGGCGACCAGGGCGAGCTGGAAGCGGACGGCCTGTACGCCGACCACGCCAAGCGCTACGAAATCTCGGATGAATTCATCCGCGTCTGGCGCGCGTCGCTGGCGGGCGAGGGCGGCGACAAGGGCTACGACTTCGACGGCAAGCATATCAAGGTCAAGGGCGCCAAGACGCTGTACCCGCCGGTGCAGAAACCGTATCCGCCGCTGTACTTCGGCGGTTCCTCGGAGCCGGCGCACGAGCTGGCGGCCGAGCAGATGGACGTCTACCTGACCTGGGGCGAGCCGCCGGCCGCCGTGGCGGAAAAGCTGGAAGACATCCGCGCGCGCGCCGCCAAGCATGGCCGCAAGGTGAAGTTCGGCATCCGCCTGCACGTCATCGTGCGCGAGACGAACGAGGAAGCATGGCGTGCCGCCGATGAACTGATCAGCCATCTGGACGATGAAACCATCGCCAAGGCACAGGCGGCGTTTTCGAAAATGGATTCCGTTGGACAGCAGCGCATGGCGGCCCTGCACGGTGGCCGTCGCGACAAGCTGGAAGTATCGCCCAACCTCTGGGCCGGCGTGGGACTGGTGCGTGGTGGCGCCGGGACCGCGCTGGTGGGCGACCCCGAAACCGTGGCAGCGCGCATCAAGGAGTACCAGGAGATCGGCATCGAGACCTTTATCTTCTCCGGCTATCCGCACCTGGAAGAGTCGTACCGCTTCGCCGAGCTGGTGTTCCCGCTGCTGGGCAAGGGCAAGGACCACGGCGAGCAATCGCTGAGCGGCCCGTTCGGCGAGATCATGGCCAGCGACATCGTGCCGAAGAAGAAGGCGGCGTGATATGAGCCAGGCAAAACAGCGCCAAAGCGCGTTCACGCCGTGGGTGCTGCCGGTGCTGCTGATCGTAGTGTGGCAGGCGTCTTCGCAACTGGGTTGGCTGTCTAGCCGCATCCTGCCCGAACCCTGGGCGGTGGCGAAGGCCTTCTGGACGCTGGCGGTATCGGGCGAGCTGTGGGTGCACCTGCGTACCAGTTTGTGGCGCGCCATCAGCGGCTTCGCCATCGGCGCCGGCCTGGGCCTGTTGCTTGGGCTGTTGACCGGCAGCTTCCGCCGCGCGGAAACGCTGCTCGACACCACGCTGCAAATGATCCGCAACATCCCGGCGCTGGCGTTGATTCCGCTGGTGATCCTGTGGTTCGGCATCGACGAAACGGCCAAGCTGTTCCTGCTGGCGGTGGGCGTGTTCTTCCCGGTCTATCTGAACACCTTCCATGGCATCCGCTCGGCGGACCAGGGCCTGATCGAAATGGCGCGCAGCTACGGCGTGTCCGGCTGGCCGCTGTATCGCGATGTGATCCTGCCGGCGGCGCTGCCGTCCATCCTGGTCGGCGTGCGCTTCTCGCTTGGCCTGGTGTGGGTGTTGCTGATTGTGGCCGAGACCATTTCGGCGCAAGCCGGCATCGGCTACATGACCATGAACGCCCGCGAGTTCCTGCAGACCGACGTGGTGCTGGTGGGGATCTTGTTGTACGCCTTGCTGGGCAAGTTGGCCGACCTGGTATCGCGCGGGATGGAGAAGCATTTCCTGCGCTGGAACCCCGCATACCGTTAAGGAGCAAGCATGTTTATATCCAACGCATTATTCGACGCCGGCGCGCTGCCGCGCGAAAGCGCCACCTGGACGTCGTCGCCGCCGCCGCGCCGGCAGGGCGTCTCGCTCAACCTGGACGGCGTGAACAAATCCTTCGGCTCGCGTCAGGTGCTGCATGACGTGCAGCTGGAGCTGCAGGCGGGCGAGTTTGTCGCAGTGGTGGGCCGCAGCGGTTGCGGCAAGAGCACTTTGTTGCGCGCGGTCGCCGGACTGGAGACGGTGGAGCAGGGTCGCATCAAGATCGGGCAGGGCGCGATTGCCGCCAGTATCCGCATCATGTTCCAGGAGGCGCGCCTGCTGCCGTGGAAATCGGTGCTGGAGAACGTGGCGCTGGGTTTGCCGCATTCGCTGAACGCGGCGGCCGCCACGCTGGCCACGGTGGGCCTGGCGGAGCGCGCCAACGATTGGCCGGCGGAGCTGTCCGGCGGTCAGCGTCAGCGCGTGGCGCTGGCGCGCGCCTTGCTGCACGAGCCGCAATTGCTGCTGCTCGACGAGCCGCTCGGTGCGCTCGATGCGCTGACGCGGATCGAGATGCAGCAGTTGATCGAGTCGCTGTGGCTGGCGCGCGGCTTCACGGCGGTGCTGGTGACGCATGATGTGCAGGAGGCGATTGCGCTGGCCGATCGTGTCGTGCTGATCGAGGACGGGCGTATCACGCTCGACTTGAAAGTGGACCTGCCACGCCCGCGCGCGCGTGGCAATGCGGCCTTCGCCGCGCTGGAACAGCGCCTGCTGAACCGGATACTGAAGCAAACGCCTGCCACCGACGCTGCGATCGCGGCGTAATATACTCAGCATGGGTTCCCGCTTTCGCGGGAACGACGGTCCGTCATTCCCGCATTCGCGGCTGACGAGCTGTCATTCCCGCGCACGCGGGAATCCATACGCAGCTACCCTGCCGGGTAAGCCGGCTACATCCCTTAAGACAGATACCCTTTGCCCAGCGTTCCGTTATGATAACGGCACGCTGTATGATCGATTTTATCGATAGTAAAGCGGTAAATTTTTCGTTTTACAACTTTAGATGTCGCGAGCATAATCGTCCTCACTCGAACAATCTTGTTCACCACATTAGGAGTTTCCAAATGAAAAAAATTATTGCCCTGCTGCTCGCCGCTGGTGTTTCCCTGTCCGCATTTGCTGCTCCTGAGAGCTTCACCTCGGACGCCAACCACACCTTCTCCAGCTTCAGCTACAGCCACTTCGGCTACTCGAACCAGACCAGCCGCTTCAACAACACCACCGCCAAGATCACGCTGGACCGCGCCGCCAAGACCGGCTCGGTAGAAGCCACCATCGACACCAAATCGGTCGACACCGGCTCGAAACTGTTCGACGGCCACATCCAGGGCGAAGATTTCCTCGACACCGCCAAGTTCCCAACCATCACCTATAAGTCGACCAAGGTCAACTTCAAGGGCGACGTGCCATCGACGGTTGAAGGCAACCTGACCATCAAGGGCGTGACCAAGCCAGTGACCCTGACCATCACCCACTTCCAGTGCATGGACCACCCAATGATGAAGAAACTGGCTTGCGGCGCCAACGCTTCGACCACCATCAAGCGCACCGAATTCAACGCCGGCAAATACGCTCCACACGTGGGCGACGACGTAACCCTGACCTTCGCCGTAGAAGCCATCAAGGACTAATACACGGGAACTGAGCTCGCTCAATTCTCTGACCACCACCGGCGCTGCAGCGATATTTATCGAGTCAGCGCCGGTTTTATTTTTCAGGAGTAGTTCATGAAATTGACGCAGCTTGCATTCGCGGCGGCCATCGCCTGCGCGTTCACCGCCAACGCGACCGCCACCGATCTGATCATCACCAACGGCAAGGTCGCCACCATGACCAAAGAGGGCGTGTATGCGCAAGCCCTCGCTATCAAGGACGGCAAGATTGAAGCCGTGGGCAGCAACGCCCAGATCCTGAAACTGAAATCCTCCAACACGCAAGTCATCGACGCCGCCGGTAAGACCGTGATCCCCGGCCTCAACGACTCGCACCTGCACGTCATCCGCCAGGGCCTGAACTACAACGCCGAACTGCGCTGGGACGGCGTGACCTCGCTGAAGAAAGCCCTTCAAATGCTGAAGGAACAGGCCGCGCGCACGCCGGACGGCGCCTGGGTCAAAGTGGTGGGCGGCTGGAACGAATTCCAGTTCGAAGAGAAGCGCCTGCCGACCCTGGAAGAGATCAACGAAGCGGTGCCGGACAAGCCGGTGTTCCTGCTGTATCTCTACGGCCTGGGCTTCCTGAATAAAAAAGGCATCGAAACGCTGGGCTACAACGCCGACACCAAGTACAAGGACGGCGTGGTCGAGCTGGGCGCGGACGGCAAGCCGACCGGCAAGCTGATCGCCAAACCGAACGCCATGATCCTGTACACCACGCTGGCCAAGACCAATGTGCTGCCGCGTGAGCAGCAACTGAATTCCACCCTGCAGTATTACACCGAGCTGAACCGCCTCGGCCTGACCAGCGCGATTGACGCCGGCGGCGGCGGCCAGGCCTATCCCGACGATTACGCGGTCAGCCTGGAGCTGGCCAAAAACGGCAAGCTGACAGTGCGCACGTCCTATTACCTGTTCGCGCAAAAGCCGGGCAAGGAGCTGGAAGACTACCAGCGCTGGCTGACCTTGACCAAGCCGGACAAGAACGACCACCTGTTCTACGCCAACGGCTACAACACCGAGGGCGGCGGCGAGAATCTGGTATGGAGTGCGGCCGACTTCGAGAACTTCCTGGAACCGCGTCCGGAAATGCCGTCGCACATGGAGAGCGAGCTGGAGCCGGTGCTGCGCCTGCTGATCAAGAATCGCTGGCCGTTCCGCATCCACGCCACCTATGACGAAAGCATCGACCGCGATCTGGCGGTGATCGAGAAGATCAACAAAGAACTGCCGCTGAACGGCCTGCGCTGGTTCTTTGACCATGCCGAGACCATCAGCGACAAGCAACTGGCGCGCGTCAAGGCGCTGGGCGGCGGCATTGCGGTGCAGGACCGCATGTACTTCCAGGGCGAGCTGTACTGGAAGCAGTACGGCGAACAGACCCGCCAGATGCCGCCGATCAAGAAGATGCTGGAGATGAAGATCCCGGTCGGCCTGGGCACGGACGGCACGCGCGTGTCGAGCTATGGCCCGTGGCCGTCGATCTACTGGGCGGTGAGCGGCAAGACCGCCGGCGGTTTGAAGATCTGGCAGGACAAGGACGTGCTGAGCCGCTACCAGGCGCTGAAGCTGATGACGTCGGGCAGCGCGTGGATGAGCGGTGAGGAGAAGCTGAAAGGCACGCTGGCCAAAGGCCAGTACGCCGACGTGGTGATCCTGCCGCAGGACTATTTCACCATGGATGTGGAGAAGATCAAGAACCTGGAGGCGAGCCTCACCATCGTCAATGGCAAGGTGGTGTATGCGGCGCCGGAGTACCAGCAGCTTGCGCCAGCCGCGCTGGAAGTGCAGCCGGCCTGGAGTCCCGTCAAATATTACGGCGGTTACCAGAACAAGTAAGCTGCGCTTACAGGAACCACCCGACCAGCGCGCCACCTGCCAACAGCCACAGCAGGTGGATGCGCGTGCGCCAGATCAGCAGTCCGGCCACCCCTGCCACCGCCCAAAACGGCCAGTCCGTCGCAGGATTGCCGTTGGCGGTCGCCAGGATCACGCCTACAGATATCATCAATCCCACCACTACCGGCGCCATGCCCTGCTTGAAGGCGCGCACGCCCAGCAGTTCGCGGTTCCTGTGTCCCCAGCGCGCCGCCAGATAGGTCAGCGTGGTGCTCGGAATCAAAATCCCCAGCATCGTGACCGCCACGCCGCCAAACGCCGCCGCATAGCTGCCGGCATTCAAACCCACATTCCATCCCATCAGCGCCACGAACAGCACGTTCGGCCCTGGCGCAGCCTGGGCAATCGCAATCGCATTATTGAACTGCGCCTGCGTCAGCCAATGGTGTTCCTCCACCAGATAACGATGCATCTCGGTCGAGGTCGAAATCGCGCCGCCGATCGACATCAGCGACAACAGCATGTAGTGCCCGAACAAACTCAGCCAATCCGTGAAGCTGAGCACGATATGGATAGGCGCCTCGCTCATGCCGATGGCCCTTTCAGCTTGCGGTAGGTCAGCGCAAAGCCCAGCCCGCCCAAGATCAGCAAGGTGTAGGCCAGCGGCATGCGCAGCCCCAGCACAAAGCCGACACAGACCAGCGAGATCAGCGTGGTCTGCCAGCGCGGCAGCGGGTGCGTGCGCAAGGCCGAGGCCAGCTTGAGGCCGGTTGCCGCGATCATGCCGGCCGTCACCGCAGCCATGCCGCGCAGCGCGCCGGCCACGCCCGGATGGCTGCCGTATTGCGCGTACAGCAGCGCCAGGCACAGCACCACCATCAAAGGCACGCACAGCATGCCGGCCAGCGCCGCCATCGCGCCGCGCAGGCCGAAGTAGCGGTCGCCGATCATCAGCGACAGGTTGACCACGTTGGGACCGGGCATGATCTGCGCCACCGCCCAGTCTTCAATGAATTCCTCCGGCGTCAGCCACTTCTTGCGTTCGACCATTTCCCGCTGGACGACCGCCAGCACGCCGCCGAAGCCTTGCAGCGCAAGGAGCGTAAAAGAAACGAATAAATCCATCAGGGAAGAGGGGCGGGGGCGGGGTGCTTCTGGGTTCATGCCACATTATAGAACGACGGAAGTTTAATTGCGGAATGATAGGAGGCTGACATTGACTTTGTCCCATCGTCGGCCATACTCCCTGAGCGCATCAACGATCGGGCGGCAGCCCTCAACTTTTAACCGGGATCATGATGAACGTTACGCAACTTCAAAGCCTCGAATCGGCTCCGCAAAGCATGTTGTTCCAGCAGCGCCACGACGAAGAAAGCAGGGCGGTGGTGGAGCGCGGTATCACGGTGCAGTCGAGTTTCAACACCGTATGCGCGATCGAATATATGAAATCGCACAACGTCGATCCGAAAGTGATCGAACGGGTGCTATTGCACCCCGATCAGCGCCGAAAATCGACCCACTGATTTGGCCCTGATATACGCCCGCTGCGTTTACTTATGCACAAATCATGTTGGCAAGAATTTTTTTGAAAACTTTTCTCGTTACAATCAGTGATAATCTAAGTCATTGATTTTAAAGCATAATATTTTTGCCTCTTGGATGGGCAGTTTGTAGAAAACCGCGCCGTTACAGGCTGTATGCGTTGTCAATGGGGGTCTATCCACATAGATATCCACAGCTTGTGTGGATATCCCTAAAAAGGCTTATGGATCCGTAACTTAAGCGAAACTTAAAGCGGTTTTTTGAGCGCCTGCAACACGCTGCCGACGATGATGGTGCCGCCGTCATCGCCGGTTGCGGTGACGCGCAGGCGAACTTCCTGGCCATCGCGCCGCCAGGCGGTGACGACGTCGGTCCAGGCTTCGCCATCCTTCAGCGCCTGCAAGGCGTCGGCCAGCTGGTCCTGCGGATAGGGCGTGGGATGCAGCAGGCGCGGATCGATGCCCACCAGTTCCTCGCGGCTGAACTGGAATACCGCGCAGAACTTGTCGTTGACCGTGGCGATGCGGCCGCGCTCATCGAGCGTCATCAGCACCGCGTGCTGATCCACGGCGGCCAGCAGGCGTTGCGCCTGTTCCAGCTCCCCTTGCAGGCTCACTGTGCGGCGATGCGCCTCTTCCAGGCCGGCATAGGCCCGCAACGACGAAATCACCGTGGTGAACAGCTTGCGCGTGGTGAGGTCGGTCTTGCACCAGAAATCGTTGATGTCGTAGTCGAGGATGATGCTGTGTTCCAGCGCCTGACCCGGCTGGCCGGTGCGCAGCACGATGCGCACCAGGTTGTTGTGCAACTGGTCGCGGATCTGCCGCGCCACATGCAAGCCGGCGTCGCTGGTCTCCATGATGACGTCCAGCAGTACCAGGGCGATGTCCGGCGTGTTGCGTAGCACGTTGAGCGCTTCCTCGCCGCTGTAGGCGTGCAGGAAGCTCAGACGCCGCCCCAGGAAGCAGGCATTGCTGAGCGAAAATTTGGTGACCACGTGGACATCGACATCGTCATCCACGATCAGTACGCGCCACGGCGGCGGCCCCGACGCGTTGGCGCCGGCGTTGCGCGGCTGGCTGCCCGGCTGCGCTTCGTCTTCTATCATCCAATCGGTATCGTCGTCGTTCTGATTCATGCATCAAGTCCCAGGTAAGTCGAACAGTCCGAACTTCAGAGTGACACTATTCCTCGCCAGCACTTTTGTCAAAGAATTCGCAGTGCGGCGAAACAACGGTGCCGCTCTACCCACTTATGCACAGAAAATTATTTTTCAAGAAGCGAAAAAGCCGCCGGGTGGCGACTTTTTACTTTTTCTAAGTCTTTGATTTTAAATGGTTTAAAATCTGCCTGTGGATTAGGCAATTTGTTATAACGCCCGTCGTTAAAGGCGTTCTCGGCTGTCAAGTGGCGCTTATTCACACCCTTATCCACAGTTGATGTGGATATCTGCAAAAACCGCTTTAGATACGCCGACTTATCTCTTATTGGTGAGAAAATTGTCGCGTATTAGATTCCTGACAACAGCTTGCGCACCGCGCCGTGGGCCATCACCAGTTCCGGGCCGTCATGCAGCAAGGCGTTGTACTTGGCGCGGAAAGCCTGGTCGCCTTCCTCGCACGGGCCGATCAGCATTTCCAGGGCCTGGCGGAAGGCCTTGGCCTCGGCGCTGGTGATCTCCTCTGGTTCATCAAGGCGTTCGTCGATTTGCGTCATCAGGCCGGACAGCTTTTGCAGCCAGGCGAAATGCGGGTGATTGGTGATCAGCTGCAAATGCTCCAGCGGGCTGCCGACGGCGCCGAAATACTGGGTTTCCAGATTGATCAATTGCTTGTGCAGGTCGCGCAGGGCGCGGGTCAGTTCGGTCAGTTGTTTTTTCATGGTGAACCTATCTTAGCAGAGGCGGGGTGAGTGGAAAGCCTACATTTAGGTGAGTAGTATTTCACAGTTGCGCGACCTAAGATGGAGGTTCCTTTACACCCAATGGAATCCATCATGAGCAACCCTAAATTAGAAGTCCTGACCCCGAAAAACTGCCAGTTGATCTTCATCGATCATCAGCCGCAAATGGCGTTCGGCGTACAGTCGATCGACCGTCAGGTGCTGAAGAATAATACCGTGGGTCTGGCCAAGGCCGCCAAGGTATTCAACATTCCGACCACCATCACCACCGTCGAAACCGAAGCCTTCTCGGGCCACACCTACCCTGAACTGCTGGATGTGTTCCCGGACAAGGAAATCCTGGAACGTTCGTCGATGAACTCCTGGGACGACCAGAAAGTACGCGACGCACTGAAGGCCAACGGCAAGAAGAAAGTGATCGTGGCCGGCCTGTGGACCGAAGTCTGCAACACCACCTTCGCCCTTTGCGCGATGCTTGAAGGCGACTACGAAATCTACATGGTGGCCGATGCCTCCGGCGGCACCTCGAAAGAAGCGCACGACCAGGCCATGGCGCGCATGGTGCAGGCCGGCGTCGTTCCTGTGACTTGGCAGCAAGTGCTGCTGGAATGGCAGCGCGACTGGGCGCACCGCGAAACCTACGATGCCGTGATGGCTATTGTGCGCGAACACTCGGGCGCCTACGGCATGGGCGTGGACTACGCCTACACCATGGTGCACAAGGCGCCGGAACGCACCAGCAGCACCCACAAGGTGCTGGCTCCTGTGCCGGCGAAGTAATCAGAACACGCTGAGCAGGCCGCGCCGGGCCGCCACTGTGGCGGCTTCGGTGCGGCTTGCAACGTTGAGCTTGGCCAGGATGTTGTTGACGTGGAATTTCACGGTGCCGACTTCGATGTCGGCGCTGCGCGCAATCATCTTGTTGCTCTTGCCGGTGGCGAGGTGGGCCAGGATTTCCAGCTCGCGTCGCGACAGCTGGTTGCCGGCCTTGCGTTCGGCCAGCTTGCTGGCGACGGCGGCGGGCAGGTATTGCTGGCCGCTGGCCACGGTGCGCAGGCAATCGACCAACTGGTCGGTGGCGCCGTCCTTGAGCAGATAGGCCTTGGCGCCGGCGCGCAAGCCCCGGTAGACGTCTTCATCGCCCTGGTGGGTGGTGAGGATGACGATGCTGGCGCTGGCGTCCTCGGCGCGGATCTGTTCGATGGCGTCGACGCCGTTCAGGTGTGGCATGCCGAGGTCCATGATGACCACGTCCGGCCGGTGCTGGCGATACATCGCCACCGCCTGCAGTCCGTCGGTCGCTTGCGCCACCAGTCGGAATTCCGGCATGGCGCCGAGCAGCGTGCTCAAGCCGGCCAGTATCAGGGGGTGATCGTCCGCGATCAGGATCGAGATGGGGTCCATAAGGTGTACTCCTTGAAGCTGAGGTGAAAAGCAGTGCCGTTGTGATCTGAGTTGTGCCACAGGCGCCCGCCATGGGCCTGGACGATGCTGTTGCAGATCGCCAGGCCCATGCCGGTGCCGTCCGGCCGGGTCGAGAACAGCGGTTCGTAGATGCGCTGCGCCAGCGCGACCGGTATGCCGGGGCCGTTGTCTTCCACGGAGATGCGCGCGGCGCCGTCCACCAGCGCCGTGCGCAGCGTGACTACGGGCCGTTCCGCGTCGATTTCCTTCAGCGCCTCGATGGCGTTCATCAGCAAATTCATCATTACCTGCATCAATTGCACGCGGTCGGCTTGCAGCTGGACGCTGTCGAGCGTCAGCTGTTCGTGGAGGGCGATGCCGTGCTGGCGCAGCTCGCCGCGCAGCAGTTGCAGCACGTCGCGCACGGCGTCGTCGAGGAAGAAGGTGGTGTGGAGAGGTGCGCTCTGGCAGGCCATGCCTTGCAGGCTGCGCACCATGTCGCCGGCGGCCACGCTGGCCAGCAGCACCACGCGCAAGGCTGCGCACGCCTCGCTGATGCGGGGCGGATCGAGTTCCAGTAGCTTCATGCAGGCTTCGGCGTTGAGCTTGACGGCTGCCAACGGCTGCTTTACTTCGTGGGCGATGGAGGCGGCAAATTCGCCCAGCGCATTGATACGGGCGGGACGCAGGTCCGGATGGTGGGCAAGGCTGGCCATATGGCAATCCACGATGGTGTTAGGTCAGCACGCATCATGCAGCATAGGGCCAGCGGAGAAAATCCGGCATAGTTGCAGGTGCCGGATTACCCGATAGGGTTACTTCGACTGCAGGAAATCCAGCAGGTCGGCGTTCAGCTGGTCCTTGTGGGTGGTCGGCAGGCCGTGCGGCGCGCCTTCGTACACCTTCAGCGTGGCGTTCTTCACCAGCTTGACGGCGGCGTGGGCCGAGGCGCCGATCGGCACGATCTGGTCGTCGCCGCCGTGCACGATCAGGGTCGGCACGTCGATCTTCTTCAGGTCTTCGGTGAAGTCGGTTTCGGAGAACTGCTTGATGCAGTCATACGCGTTCTTGATGCCGCACTGCATGCCCTGTAGCCAGAAGGTATCGCGCACGCCTTGCGACTCCTTGGCGCCCGGACGGTTGTAGCCGTAGAACGGGATGGTCAAGTCCTTGAAGAACTGCGAGCGGTCCTTCAGCACGCCTTCACGGATGCCGTCGAACACGGCTAGCGGCAGGCCGTCCGGATTCTTTTCCGTCTTCAGCATCTGCGGCGGCACGGCGCCCACCAGCACCGCCTTGGCCACGCGCGCGGTGCCGTGACGGCCGATGTAGCGCGCCACTTCGCCGCCGCCGGTGGAGTGACCGACCAGGGTGGCTTCCTTGATGTCGAGCGCGTTGAGCAGGGTGGCGAGGTCGTCGGCGTAGGTATCCATATCGTTGCCGCCCCAGGGCTGGCTCGACAGGCCATGGCCACGGCGATCATGGGCGATCACGCGGTAGCCTTTGCTGGCGAGGAAGATCATCTGGTCTTCCCAGGCGTCGCCCTGCAGCGGCCAGCCGTGGCTGAAGACGACGGCCGGGCCGGTGCCCCAGTCTTTGAAGTGGATGCGGGTGCCGTCTTCGGTGGTAACGCTGTCGACCGTCAGTTTGCTATTGGACATTGGGTACTCCTGTGTGGGTGAATGGATAGTGCGAGTGCAGTGTAAGCAGCGCACGATAGAAAGGCTCCTGCCAAAAGGCCAGCTCTCCCTTATGGCTGAGGCGATGGGGACTCGTCATGGTTAAGCGGCAGCCATTGATACTCGCCCTGGCGCTGGCGGATGTGCCCAAGGCCGGGGAAGGCGATGTGCGCTGCGGCGATGATCCAATGCTGTGCGGCCGCCTGTTGCAGCAGTAGGGCACGGGTGCTTTGTGCACTGGTGGCGCTGCTGTCGTATTTGACGGTGGCCGCCGGGTGCGGCAGCTGGATCGGCGCCACATGCACGATGTCGCCCCAGATCAGCAGCTGTTGCGTCTTGCTTCGCACCAGGTAGGCGGCGTGGCCGGGCGTGTGGCCCGGAGCGGGCAGGGCGCGGATGCCGGGCTCCAGTGGGCCGAAGTGCTGGTAAGGCTGGAAGCGGCCGGTGGCCTTGTACGGCGCCACGGCGGCTTGCGCGGCGTCGAAGAAGGTCGACAGGAATTCCGGTGCGGCGGCTTTGTTGGCGGGCGTCAACCAATAGTCGGCCTCGGCCTGCGACATGCGCAGCACAGCGTTCGGAAATTGCGGTGCACCGCCCGCGTGGTCCTTGTGCAGATGGGTGATGAGGATTTCGTCGACCTGTTCCGGCTGATAGCCGGCGGCGCGCAGATTGGCCAGCAGTTTGCCGCAGCAATCTCCGTACAGCGCACCGGCGCCGGTATCGACCAGGATCAGCTTGCCGCCGGTGTTGATCAGGAAGGCGTTGATGGACCCTTGAAGCGGCAGCTTCAGATCGGCGTCCGCCAGGTCTTGCAAGGCTTGCTGCGGCGAGATATTGGTCATCACCGTATCGACCGGGAACGGATGCGTGCCGTCCGACAGGGCGGTGATTTCAAACTCGCCCAGCATCACGCGGTAGTAGCCGGGTGCTTGCGTGCGGACCATGGGCGCGGCGGCGTGGCTTGCCAATGGCATGCAGATGGCACAGACCAGCAGGAATTTCTGTAGTAATTTCATGGCGATCCTCGATTGCAAAGGGAATCGCCGATGGTAGCGGAAGGCGGCGCGCGGCGCCCCCGCCTAAAGATAAGCCGGCCGCGTTTAGTTCAGGTGCACCAGGCCGCGCCTGGCCGCCACCATGGCCGCTTCGGTACGGGTGCAGACGTTGAGCTTGGCCATGATGCTCTTGACGTGGAACTTGACCGTGCCGACGCCGATGCCGGCGGCGCGCGCGATGACCTTGTTGCTCATGCCGCTGGCCAGGTGCACCAGGATGTCGCGTTCGCGCGGGGTGAGGTGGTTGCCGTGGATGCGGCTGGCGAGTTTGAGCGCCAGTTCCGGCATCATGAACTTGCGGCCTTGGAGCACGGCGTGGATGCAGGTCATCAGGTCGGCCAGCGGGGCGTTTTTCAGCATGTAGGCGTGGGCGCCGGCGCGCATGCTGCGGTCGACGTCGTCCTCGCCATCGTGGCCGCTGAGGATGATGACCTTGGCGTCCGGTTGATGGGCGCGGATGCGGCCGATGGCTTCGACGCCGTCGCAATCGGGCATATTCAGGTCCATCAGCAGTAGATCGGGCTGCAGGCGTTCGCACATCTCGACGGCCTGGCTGCCGTTGCTGGCCTGGCCGAGCAGCGTGAACTTGCCGTCGGATTCAATCAGGGAGGCCATGCCGGCGCGGATCAACGGGTGAACATCGGCGATGACGATAGAGGCGGTATGCATGGTCGGGCTCCAGATGAGGTTGATGAATGCATTCTCGTCAACCTCGCCCGATTCGTATAGTTATACGAAGGTATAGGAAGGAATCAGCTGCAGCGCTTCTTGCCCACGCGTTGACCGGTGGTTGGTTCGTCGGTGGTGCAGGTGACGGTGGTGGTCGAGCTTTGCGGCGGGACAGGGATGTCGGCGCAGCCGGCGATGGCGGAGGCGAGGAGGACGGCAGCAAATATACGGTGACGCATGGGGTTTCCTTAATGGTGGCGAGCTTCGAGGCAATCATGATTGCAGGAACGCCGCCTGAATTAAAAGTTAATTTTAGTAAATGATTGTAAAGACAAGAATCATGATACCTGCGTTTTCAGCCTATCGAGCTCTTCCAGAAAGCGGAGGGCGGCGAGGGCTGGCGGCCATGGTTCCCAGGCGGTGCCACCGTAGATGGCGTGCAGCGGATCGTCGCTCAACGGTGGCACGGTGATCTTCAAGGTTTGCTGGACTTCCTGCGCCGACCAGCCGGCTACGTGCACCGCTTCGCTGGCGGCGGCCAGGCGGTCGGCCAGTTTGTGGGCGGAGTGCTCCTTGGGCGTCCAGTGCGGCAGGCCGTAGCGCAGGAAGACGGCGGCTTCCAGTTTTAAGGTCAGGGCTCGGAAGGCATCGCCCATGAAGGGCTTCAGCGGCGACAGGCAGTCGAAGCCGAGCAGGCCTTCTTCGGCGTCGTGCAACAGTTCGCGCAGGGCGGAGATGGGCGATAGCGTGAGGCCGGCGGAGGCGCAGGCGGCGGCGCGCACGTGCATTACGGTGAGCGAGTGCTGCGCCACCGACAGCGGCAATGGCCAGGCGGAATGTCCGCCCCAGCGATAGGTGCGTGCGAGGCCGAGCGCGAGATCGCTGTCGTCCCAGTCGAAGGGCGTGGGATCGAGCAGGTCCAGCCGGCGGCCGGATGGCATGCGCACCCAGGCGCGGTGTTCAGGTTGTGATCGGGCCATGGGACATTTTACACCGGCAGTTGTTTGTGAAAGAAGGTGGTGCCGCAGTAGGCGCCGTCCGGCATCAGCGCGAAATTGGGCACCACGCCGACCATCTGCCAGCCGGCGCGCTGGTACAGCCGTTCGGCGTCGCTGCCGGTGACGGTGTCGAGCACAAGGACGGATTTTTGTTCCGCGCGCGCGGCCTGGTCGACGGCGGCCAGCAACTGTGCGGCCACGCCTTGGCGGCGGATGTCGCCGTGCACCAGCATCTTGGCGACGTCGGCGCGGTGCGGCTGGTTGTCCGGTTGGGCGGTGACCAGTTGAACGGTGCCGACGATGCGGCTGTCGCCGGTTTCCGCTACCAGCAGCACGCGTTCGCTGCGCGCGGCGCCTTTCAGCACGCCGCGCCAGAATGCCAGCGCCTTTGCGCGCTCC
Organism: Duganella paludis; assembly: GCF_054461335.1. Lineage (NCBI taxonomy): Bacteria > Pseudomonadati > Pseudomonadota > Betaproteobacteria > Burkholderiales > Oxalobacteraceae > Duganella > Duganella paludis. The sequence goes on along the minus strand of NZ_CM136922.1, from coordinate 322,612 downwards.
AACGGCAGCATGAAGCTGACCGAGGCGCCGCCTTCGACGCAGTTGATCAGGATGTCGGTGAGTGCGGCGGCCAGCGGCTCGCCGCGCGTGGCGTCAAGCCGGGCTTCCTCCGCGCTGACGCGGCGCACGGCGATTGCCGGTGCGCCGGCCACCGCGTTGGCGCCTGTGTCGGCGCGCATGCCGTTGCTCATGTAGGCGCTCATGTGTTTCTCCTGATCGCGGCCGGCATGGCTTGCGTGGTCAGCGCGACCAGGTAGCGCGCCTGTTGGCCCGTGAGATTGTGGTAGACGATGTGACGGTCGAGGCGCATGGCCAGCGTATCGCCGGCCTCTAGGCGCCAGCGCTGTTCGCCGACGCTGATGTCCATCGCGCCTTCGATCATCCACACCTGCTGATGGATGTCGGCGTTGTGCGGCACGCTGTCGTAGGCCACCCGCTGGCCGGCGGGGAATACCACGTCCACCAGCTGCAGCGGCGACGGGGCGGCGGGCGACAGGCTGCGGCGCATGTAGCCGGAGGCCGGATCGGTCCACACCGGCTGATCGGCCACGCGCGCGAGGGGCGAGGGCGCGTCTTCCGGCGCACCCTTGTCCTCGAACAGAGCGGCCAGCGCCACGCCGAGCGCGCTGGCCAATTTATCCAGCACGGCGGCGGTGGGGCTGCTCTCGCCGCGTTCGATCAGCGAGATATTGGAGCGGCTGACGCCGCTGCGCGTCGCCAAAGCGTCAAGCGAGAGGCCCTGGCTATCGCGTAGTTCCCGCACGCGGCGGGCGATCAAAAGGTTGATGTCCATGGATTTCCATTTTACAGGAAATCCATGTCCAGTAAACTGGAATCAGCTTTTGTCGGAGCGGTTGTTGTCGGTGTAGCTGTCGCCGCGCGCGCCGGCATTCTTGTCGCGGTGCGTGGCGGAGGTGGCGGCAGCGGAAGCGCTTTGCTGGTTGCGCAGATCGGCCCGGCTCTGGTTATCCTGACGCAGCGCCTGTTCCGACTGGGCTGGTTGGTCGTCTTTCAGCACCTGCTGCTGGTTGCCGGGCGTGTCGTTGGCGACGTCGCCGGTGGCGTGGTTGCCGCTTTGCGACATCCCTTGCCGCTTGGGATCATAGCCTTCGCTAGGCATGTTGGCGCCGGGCTTGAAGCCTTTTTCGCTGGGTTTGTTTGATTGGCTCATGATGGGTCTCCTTGTGAGGTTGTAGGCACATGCTAAGCCGCCCCAGCGGCAGACAAAGTAGGCGCACGCGCCGTGGCCTTGTAGGAGCGTGCGTCAGCGAACGGAGAAGGGTGCTCGGCCGTGCCAAGCTGGCTTACTACGGGAGAATGTGATGACAGAAATCAGAAAAGGGCAGGCGCCGGCGCCGCTGGGCCGGGACGAATTCCACCTGCAATTCATGCGGTCTTTCGTCGATCCGGCGTTCGAGCCGGTGAAGGATGCATTGGCGAAGGTGGAGGAGGTGGCGTGGGAAAACTATGATGCAGGCCGCAAGGCGCCGATCACGCAAAAGGCGGGCGCAGGTTTCGCAGATCCCGACTACGATCTGTCGGTGGAATGGAAAGCTACTCGCGACCGCCTGCTGGCTGCGGAGCAGCGGCAAAAAGATCCGCAAACGCGCTCACGGGTGCTGGTCATCATCGGCGCGGCGCGCAACGACGGCAGTTGTCCCGGCGAGATCTCCAAGACCTACCGCATGAGCCTGTGGGCTAAGGAAGTGCTGGAGGCGGCCAACATCGAGGCCGACGTGCTCGATCTCAGCCTGCTGACCTCTGCGTATGACCTGCACATCCACCCATGCAAGGGTTGCGTGTCGACCGCCATGCCGCTGTGCCACTGGCCGTGCAGCTGCTATCCCAACCACGGTGAGCGGCAGGTGAACGACTGGATGGCGGAGATCTACGAAAAATGGGTGGCGGCGCACGGTGTCATCATCCTCACGCCGACGTACTGGTACCAGGCGCCGTCGGTACTCAAGCTGATGATCGACCGGCTGGTGTGTGCGGACGGCGGCAATCCCGATCCGACCAGCACGCACGGCAAAAAGGCGGAGGAGGCCAAGGCGCTCGAGTTGAAGGGCTGGGACTATCCCAAGCACCTGTCCGGGCGCACTTACGGCCTGGTGGTGCACGGCGACGTGGCCGGCGTGGAAAGCCTGCGCCGCAACCTGTCGGACTGGCTCGACTGGATGGGGCTGATCGACGCCGGCAAGCAATCGGCGCTGGACCGCTACCTCGGCTATTACGAAAGCTACGCGGAAAGTCACGAGGTGCTGGACCGCGACGAGCAATTCCAGCAGGAGGTCCGCAACGTCGCGCAATCGGTGGCGGCCGCCGTCGGCCTGCTGCGCAAGGACGAGCTAAGCCAGCCCGACGCCGCAGTCCGTCCACCCCGCCCCAAATAAATCCGGGGTCAGTTCCGACATTCGGACACGAGCTCTGCCGTAGCGCGCTACGGCAGAGCTCGTGTCCGAATGTCGGAACTGACCCCGAAGTTAGGCGGCGCTGCGGAGGTCGGTGCAGGCTTTGTCGAGGGCAGCTTCGACGTCGGGTAGCATGGCGCTCACTTGCGTCAGGTCGCCCGAGGTGGCGGCCGTTTCCATTGCGTGGCAGAGCGAGTGCAGGTGCGTCGAGTTGAGGTAGCCGGCGCTGCCCTTGAGCGCGTGGATGGCCGCCGCCGCCGCGCCGCTGTTGCCGGCCACCACCGCCGCGCGCGCCGTTTCCAGCCGCCGTGGCGCTTCGTCCAGGAAGGCTTGCGTGATGCGCTGCATGTGCTTGTGCGACAGCCCCGCCAGCGGCATGATGTGCACCGTGTCCGGCGCCGGCACCGCTCCCGCCGCACCCGGCGCCACGCCGAATTGCAGGTCCAGCGCGTCGGTGTTCGCCGTCGCCGGTCGCGTTGCGTCCGTCGGGCGCAACTGGCGGCCACGGCTCAGGTGCTGGGCGATGACTTTTTCCACCTGGTCGTACAGCAGCCGCTCGTCCACCGGCTTGCTGAGGAAGCCGTCCATGCCCACCGCCAGATAGCGCGCACGGTCATGGTCGCTGGCGTTGGCCGTCAGCGCTATGATAGGAATGCCCGGATCGAGCACACGATAGTCTTCGCTGCCGCCGGCGCGGATCAGCCGCGCGGCCTGTTCGCCGTCCATCATCGGCATGCGCCCGTCCATCAGCACCAGGTCGTAGGCGGCGCTGCTCAAGGCGTGCAAGGCCTGCAGGCCGTTTTCGACGATGCGGATGTCGTGCCCCATGCCTTCCAACAGCGTGCTGACGATGATCTGGTTGGTGCGCACATCCTCCGCGCACAGCACGCGCAGGCGATAGGCGTGATGATCCTTGCGCGGCAGCTGCGAGGGATCGATGGCCGGCGCGATGCCCAGCGATAGCGGCAGCGTGAAGCTGAAGGTGGAGCCGGCGCCGACCCGGCTTTCAGCCGCGATCGAACCGCCCATCAATTCCACCAGCTCCTTGCAGATGGCCAGGCCTAACCCGGTGCCGCCGTAGCGGCGCGTGGTCGAATGGTCGGCCTGCTCGAATTTGCGGAACAGCCGTGGCAGCGTTTCAGGCGGGATGCCGGGGCCGGTGTCGGTGATGTCGAAGCTGACGCTGGTGCGGCCGTCGGCCGCCTGCAACGCGGCGGCGTCCAGCCGCACCTCGCCACGGTCGGTGAATTTGATGGCGTTGCCCAGCAGGTTAAGCAGAATCTGGCGCAGGCGGGTCGGATCGCCGCGCACATAACGCGGCAGGTCCAGCGCCAGCTCATAGCGCAGCAGCAGGCTTTTGGCGTCGGCCTGCTGTTGCAGGATGCCGATGGCGTCGTCGATCAGCGCGATCAGGTCGAAGTCCACCGTTTCCACCGTGAGCCGGCCGGCGTCGATCTTGGAGAAGTCCAGGATGTCGTTGAGGATGGCCAGCAGCGACTCGCCGTTGTGCAGGCCGATGCGCAGGTATTCCTGCGTGCGCCCTTGCAGCGATTGGTCGCGCATGGCGAATTTGATCATGCCGATCACGCCGGCCAGCGGCGTGCGGATGTCGTGGCTCATCGCCGACAGGAAGTCGATGCGGTGGCGGCTGACGATTTCCGCGTGCTCCTTGGCTTCGGTCAGCTCCGCCGTGCGTTCGTTGACGCGCTGTTCGAGGTTGTTGCGCAGTAGCCGGATCTGGTCGGCCAGCGCGAACGCCAGCAACACACCGTCCAGCGTGCCGCCCAGTAGCGTGAACAGCTGCGCATTAGCCACCACGGCCGGTATCAGGCCGACGTTGGCCGGCAGGATCAGCAGACCAGGCACCATCAGCGCCACGAAGCCCAGCACGAAGAAGCGCGCCGGGTAGTAGCCGCGCCGCCAGACCACGATGCCGCTGGTGAGCGCCATGACCATCCAGATCGTGATCACCACCGTGGCGATGGTGTGGGCGTAGCTGAGCGCGACGAAGCAGCTGGGCAGCGTCACCAGCGGCAGCACCAGGTTGATGCGGCTTAGCTTGTACAGCAGCGGCGCGGTGTCCTTCAGGCGCAGGAAGGTGGTGTAGAACAGCGTGCTCAGTACCGGCAGCAGGAAGAAGGGCACGTAGTGCCAGTGCAGGTTGTGCCAGCCGAACAAGTCGGCCGACACGTGGAAGGTCATGCCCCACGCGACGGCATAGCACAACACATACAGCGAGTAGTACAACGAGGAGCGCTCGCGCGTGATCGAGTAGATGAAGAAGTTGAACACCGTGAGCGCCAGCAGCGCGCCGATGGAGCCGATAATCAGCACGTTCTCGTTCGCCACCAACTGCTGGTAGGCGGGCCGCTGCAGCACCGAGAACACCGGCGAGCGCGCGTAGTAGGGACTGGAGAAGCGTATCAGCACGTGATAGCGCTGGCCCGGCTGCAGGTCGATGTCGCGACCGTAGTGCAGCATGTAGGCGTGCGGCTGGCGGTAGCCGGTCAGCAGCTGGTGGATGCTGCCGTCCTCGCCGTAGACCTGGATGTCGACGATGTCGATCAGCGTGTCGTTCGGGTCGATCACCCAATGCGGCTGCAGGCCGTCGTTGCGCAGCTCCGCGTACAGCCAGTAGCTGCCGCCCAGCAGGTTGACGTGCGACGCCGGCTTTAGCCTTGCAAGCATGTTGGGCAAGCCGGTGGCGTCGAGCGGATAGGGTTCGCCGCCATCGGCATACAGTTGGCCGGCCTTGGCGAGATCGATACCTGGCCCGGTGAGGGCGACTGGAGCCGCGCCGGCATGGATGGAGATGGCGAGCAGCAGTAGCAGAACGTAGCGATGCAGGTTCGCGGTGAGGCTGTGGATCATGCTCGCTGGGCTCTTTCGTGGTGGTACTGGTCATTTTAAACGAGAACTTAACCGTTTGGTATGATGGCGGCTTTGCGCCATAGGAAATCATTTTGTTAATCTCACCAGAACAGTTCATAGGATTTCTCAGCGCCGCGCTGCTGATCACGATCTCGCCCGGCCCCGATAACCTGATGGTGCTCAGCGTCGGCATGTCGCGCGGGCGGCGCCAGGGCATGATGTTCGGTTTGGGTTGCGCGCTGGGCTGCCTGAGTCATACGGTGCTGGCGACGCTCGGCGTGGGTGCGCTGATCAAGGCCTCGCCGATGGCGTTTGGCGCCTTGAAGATCCTGGGCGGCCTGTATTTGATCTGGCTCGGTTACGGCGCCTTGCGCAGCCGTGGCGGCGCGCGCGTTGAAGGCGCGGGCTTGCCCGATGAAAGTTTGCTCAAGCTGTTCACCAAAGGCCTGTTCGCGAATGCGATCAATCCGAAGGTGGTGCTGTTCTTCCTGTCGTTCCTGCCGCAGTTCGTGGTGGCCGAGCGCGGCGACGCCGGTTGGCAAACCGCGCAACTGGGACTGCTGTTCACGGCGCAGGCGGTGGTGTTGTTTGGTTTGCTGGGCTACTTCTCGGGCGCGGTGGGTGCGTGGATCAACCGCACGCCGAGCGCCGGCAAATGGATGGACCGCGTGGCCGGTACCATCTTCGTCGGACTGGGCCTGCGTTTGATCATCGCGCGCTAAAAAAAGTTTTTTCGGGAGGGCGATGTCATCATCGCGTCATGCACGGCTGCGATACTGGCTTTGCTCTTTCAAGTCTCTCCCGATTTGAAACCTTCCGCCCGTAGCACTTACCAAGTGCTGCGGGCTTTTTTTATCTGGCCTTCAGGTCGAAGCGCAGTTCCATCTGGTCTTGCACGGACATGGCGCCGGCCATGACGGAGAGCGGCGTGATGCCGAAATCGGTTTGCTTCAGCGTGGTCGTGCCTTTGACCGTGATCTCGCCGTTTTCTTCGCGCAGCTCGACCGGAATAGATAGCGTGCGCGTAACGCCGTGCAGCGTGATCGCGACTTGCAGCGGCTGGCCGGCGGCGATGCGCGTGGCTTGCACGCTCACCAGCGGATAGCGTTCCGCGTCCAGCACCTTGGTAAGCATGTTTTCCCGCGTGCCGGCGATGGCGTCTGCGGAGGGCTGCTTTTCCAGGCCGGCGATCTGGCGCAGGTCGGCTTCATCGATTTTCATCTGGTCGAGACGGAACGTGAAATCGGCGCGGTTTTGCGATGGCGAGACCGTGCCGGTGATGGCGTGCGTGGCCACCACGTGGTCGTGCCCCAGTCGCGCCAGCACGCCGCCGCGCCGCACGGTGACGGCGATCAGCGAGTTGGCCCTGTCGATTTGCTTCACCTCATATGTCGCCACCGGCGCAGGATGGCTGATGACAATTTGCGGCGGCGCGGGCACGAATGGCTCGTTCGGCGGCGGCGTTGGCAGCGGCGAGCACGCGCTCAGTAAGCACAAGGCGCCCAGCGCCGCGATGGTATTTTTTCGATACGTCATTTGGCCGTCATATTGTCCGATTATTATCGCCTGCGCTGGCGACAGCATGCTTCGCCTGGCCCCGCGCCCAAGATGGTGCGGGATACCATGAAGCATAGCTCAGCAGGCTGGCCGGTGGCCTCAAACACCGGCACCAATCCCTCCTGAGCCCTCCTTTAAGCTTCTTTAATGAAGTTCTAAGCCTGTCCTTGCCGATCAATGGCAAAGTAGATCCCATAGCGCGAGGTTAAAGCCAGCGCCCGGTTGCCGGACCGTAAAGCCCGGCACAAATTCCGTTGCGTCGACAGCCATAAAAAAACGTCGCCGCACACCCGAACATCCCCACGCTCTCGAGCGTTTTGCAACCAGCACCATCTCACGATGATGCTGGTTTTTTTTTGCCTAGCCGCCGTGCTGTCCATGTTTCGCCAGCCACGCGTCGATCTGCGGCAGGCGCTTGCTGCGCACCTTGATGCGATACTCGATCGCGGCGATGGCTGTCTTGGCGTCGCCTTGCGCCTCCGCCGGCAGATACTGTCTGGCGTATGCCCGCAGCTTGCCGACCATGGCCGGATCGGCGGACCGTCCACCCAGGCCAGGGTAGTACCGGCTGCGTGAACTGCTGTCGATCTTGGTGTCGATCTGCTCGCGATGCGCCAGTGCGAAGTCGAACGCCAGATCCGGATGGCTGCTCGCCACCTGGCTGACGATGGAAGCGCTGGCGGTGGCGCCGGGTTCCTCGGTCAGCGCCAGATCCAGCGCGCGCTGCGCCAGCGCCTTGTCTTTGGCGTCGCCCAACAGGTCGTACAGCTCGGCCTTGATCATGCTGGTTTGCTCGGCCTTGGCGCTGGCGCGCAGCTGATCCCAGGTCGCGGCGTCGGCGTTGGCGGCGATCACCGCCAGGATAGGGCGGCGCAGCGCCGCCGGCATCGCGTCCTTGTCGGTGGACGATGCTGCATAGCGGCGGCGCGCTTCGGCGATCACGCCTTCGTCGCCGACCTTGCCCAGGGCGCTGATCAGCGTCTCGCGCAGATTGGCCACCGGCGCCGCTTCGTCCTTGCTGGCGTTCCAGCCGATGCGGGCCAGCGCCGGCGCCAGGCGCGCACGCGCGTAGCGGTCCAGCGCCGCGCGCTGTTCCGGCTTGGCTTCATAGCTGTCGTGCAGGTCGGACAGCACCACCGCGATGCGCTGCCACACTTGCGGTGCGGCGTCCTGCGGTGCGCTGTCGGCCAGTTCCATGAAGCTCGACGCCGGCATCAGGCCGGCCAGGCCCAAGGTCCAGCTGTCGGCCAGCAGGCCCAGTTGATCGATGGCCGGCAGTGTGGCGAAACCCTGCGCCAGCGCAGCGAAGGCCTTGGGCGCGTACAGCGTGCGGTAGTAGCCGCTCTGGCCGGCGTTGACCAGCACCGCGCCGCAACCGGGCAGCGTCATCCCGGCCTTGCCGCCGTTGACCACCGTGCGCACCTCGGCGCCGTCGACGGTTTTGGCGATCACCGGCACGCGCCAGCTCAGCGGCTTTTTGTTTTCCTGGTCCTTGCTGTATTCGCCCTGCGTCAGTTGTACGCTGGTCTTGCCGTTCTTGCAGACCGCGTCGGCAACGCGGATCAGCGGCACACCCGGTTGCAGCGTGAAGTCATGCGCTATCGCGGTCACCGGCTTGTGCGCGGCTTTTTCCACTTCTCGCCACAAGTCGTTGGAGACGGTGTTGCCGTAGGCGTGCTTGGCGATGTAGCTGCGCACGCCGTTGCGCCAGGCCTCTTCGCCGACATAGTTTTCCAGCATGCGGATCACCGCCTCACCCTTGCTGTAAGTGATGGAGTCGAAGGCCTGGCTGGCCTGTTCCACGGTGGCGATGCGCTGCACCACCGGGTGGGTGGTGGCCAGCGCGTCGCGCTCCATCGCGTCTTCACGCGTGCCGATCGAGCGCAGTTCCCAGTGCCACTCAGGGTGCAGGCGCGTGGTGGTGCGCGACTCCATCCAGGAGGCGAAGCCTTCGTTCAGCCACAGGTCGTCCCACCAGGACATGGTGACCAGGTTGCCGAACCACTGGTGGGCGATTTCGTGACCGGCCACCAGGAACGAGGTTTCCTTGTCCGATTGCGTGGCGGTGCGCGGATCGAGCAGCATGGCGTATTCGAAGGTGAAGATGGCGCCCCAGTTTTCCATCGCGCCGAAGAACTGGCTGCGGCCCGGCGCGGCGACGTTGTCCAGTTTCGGCAGCGGATATTTCACGCCGAAGTAGTCGTTGTACTCGCGCAGCACGTCGCGCGAGGAGTCGAGCGCGAACTGCGCCTGGTTGAGCGCACCTTTTTGCGTGACCACGCCCAGTTCCACGCCGTCCACCATGGTGGCGGCGCGTTCGAATTCGCCGAGGCCGAAGAACAGCAGGTAGGTCGACATCTTCGGCGAAGTGGCGAAGCGCACCAGTTCTCTGCCGTCGGCCAGTTTGGTGGTGGAGGTGACCGGCATGTTGGACACGGCCATCTGGCCGGCCGGGATGGTCGCTTCCAGCGCGAAGGTGGCTTTGTAGAACGGCTCGTCCCACGACGGGATCACGCGGCGCGCGTCCGAGTTTTCAAACTGGGTGTACAGGGCGCGCTTGTTGGCGCCGCCGTTCTGGTAGTCGAGCGAGAACAGGCCGGCGGCCTGGGGGCCGATCACGCCGGTATAGTCGAGTTTCAGCTGGTACTGGCCCGGCTTGAGGGTGTCGGCGAAGTGGAAGGTGGCGGTTTGCTTGTCCGCGTCCAGCGCGATACTGGCGGCCGCGCGCGGCGCCTGGCCCGGCCCGGCGCTGATGGCGGCGGCGCTGAATTTCAGGTCGGCGGCATGCAGCGTCAGGCTGCTGGTGGCCTGCTTGACGTCGAGCGCGATCGTGGCGCTGGCGCTGAAACTGCTGTTGGCCGCGTCGGGCGTCAGCGATACTGCGTAGTGGGTCGGCACGGCGTTGCGCGGCAGTTGGGTGGTCTGCTCGGCTTTGGCGGCGGCCAGGGTAGGGCCTGCGGCGGATAATCCCAGCGTCGCGATGATGGCGAGCGAAATCAAGCTGCGTTTCATGCATATCCTTTTCGATGTGTGGCCTCGTGGGCAGGCGATCAATCTACGGTGTCGTGCCGGCGCTGTCAAATCCCAAATGCGGATATGATCGTGCTACGCCCATAAAAAGCAAAGGCTGAGACATGATCGATCTTTACACGGCCGCCACGCCCAACGGTCACAAAATCTCCATCGCGCTGGAGGAGCTGGAACTGACCTACACGCTGCATGTGCTGGACCTGGCCGCCGGTGAGCAGAAGGAGCCCTGGTTCCTGGCGCTCAATCCCAACGGCCGCATCCCGGCCATCGTCGACCGCTCGGAGGACAACTTCGCGGTGTTCGAGTCGGGCGCCATCCTGGTGTACCTGGCCGAGAAGACCGGAGAACTGATGCCCACCGACTTCAAGGGACGTTCGCAGGTGATGCAGTGGCTGATGTTCCAGATGGGCGGCATCGGCCCGATGATGGGACAGGCCAACGTCTTCCACCGCTACTTCCCCGAGAAGATACAGCCGGCCATCGACCGCTATCAGGGCGAGAGCAAGCGCCTGTTCCGCGTGCTGGATGCGCATCTGGCCGGGCACGAATACCTGGCCGGCGATTATTCGATCGCCGATATCGCCAACTGGGCCTGGGTGCATACGCATAACTGGTCGGGCGTGACGGTGGACGACCTGCCGCATCTGCAGCGCTGGATGGCTGCCATCGCCGAACGGCCGGCGGTCAAGCGCGGCATCATCCTGCCGCCGCGCGCCGAGCGTCCCGATCCAACTACTGCGCGCACCATGCTGGAGACGGGACAATCGCGATGAAACTCTATACTTCCCTGCGCGCGCCGAATCCGCGCCGCGTCGCCATGTTCATGGCCGAGAAAGGCCTGGCCGATATTGAACAGGTGGTGATCGATCTTGGCGCCGGCGAGCATCGCAGCGCTGACTACCTGGCCCGCAATCCCTTCGGCCGGGTGCCGGCGCTGGAGCTGGACGATGGCCGCATCCTGTGCGAAACGCGTGCGATCTGCAGCTGGCTGGAAGGATATGCGCCGGAGCCTAACCTGATGGGCGAGGGCTACGACGAACGCGCGTTCATCGAAATGGCCGACCGTCGCGTGGAGCTGCATCTGTTTTATGGCATCGCCAATTGTGTGCGGCATACGCATCCGGGATTGGCGGCGCTGGAGCAGCCGCAGTTTCCCGAGTATGGCGCGGTGCAGGGCGAGAAAATGCGCGAAACGGCGCGTTGGCTGGATCAGGTGTTGGCCACGCAGCCCTTTGTGGCGGGGCAGCGCTTTACGATCGCCGACATCACGGCGTTTTGTGCGCTGGAGTTTGGACGCGGGCTGATGAAGTTCCGGCCGGGGCAGGAGGGCATGCCGCACCTGCAGGCGTGGCGCGACCGCATCGCCGAACGCCCGAGCGCCGCCTGAGTGCTACGGGCGTTCAGGCGATGCGCTTGTACCAGGTCTGGTGCGCCAGCAGCGGTTTGTAGTGGCGCGACAGCGGGTCGTGTTCGTCCAGCGGCTGGTCCAGCGCCAGCGTGCCGAATGGGACCAGGCTGTCGTCGAACAGCTGCAGCACGCGCCGGTGCAGCGCCGGGCCGAAGTCCGGCAGCGCGCGGTGCCCCAAAATCATCTGGAACTCGTTGAACGAAGCATCCGTCACCAGATTGTATTGCGCCCACGTGATGCGGCTGTTCAGGTGCGGCTTGAGCACCGCGTGCAGTCCGTCCGCGCTCACCTCGAAGTAATCGATCAACTTGCCGACACCGCCACTGCGGATGTAGTTCGCCTGCAGCTCGCTCAGCCGCGTCATCGGCAGGCTGGCCTGCTGCGCCTCGGCCAGCATGGCGTCGCTGGCCACGGTGGCGTAGATTTCCGTGCGCGGCGCCAGCTGTTCCTGTTCCAGCAGGATGGCCAGGGTCCATGCCTGCTGCGCGCCGGCGCAATCGGCCAGCCAGACGCGCGGCAGGGCGGCGCCGTGCAAACATACGCCCAGCGACAGGCGCAGCATCGACACCTCCTGCGCATCGTCGAACATCAGCGCAGGCTTGACGTAGAGCGCGCGCAGCAAGGCGTTGTAAGTCCCGTCGTCATGCAGCACGCGCGACTGCAGGGCCGAGATGGTGGTCAGGCCCAGCTCCGCGCGCAGCGCCTGCACCTTGGCCGCCACCACGGAACGCTCGTAGCCGCGAAAATCGTAGCCATGGCATTGGAACAAAGCCTCCAGCAGCAGCTCCAGTTCCAGTTCCTCGACCGAGGACGGCGAGTGGCGGCGCACGGCGGCGTCGGAGGAAACGATGACCGGTGCACCGGATGGCGCGGGGACGCCGTCCGACGCCGTCTCCGGCGGCCTGGGTTGTTCTGGCGGCGGCGCCGACGGTTCGCCCGACAGCGCAGCCCTGATGGAAGCGAAGATCGACGACATCAGTGCAACCAAACGCGCATCAGCGACAGCAGCTGCGCCACATCCACCGGCTTGGTGATGTAGTCCGACGCGCCGGCCGCGATACATTTATCGCGGTCGCCCTTCATTGCTTTCGCCGTCAGCGTAATAATGGGCAGCGACTTGAATTTCGGGATGCGGCGGATGGCCCGCATGGTGTCGTAGCCGTCCATCTCCGGCATCATGATGTCCATCAGGACGATCTCGATGGTCGGATCGCGCTCCAGCACCTCGATGCCATCGCGGCCGTTTTCTGCGAACAGCACTTGCATCTGCTGGCGCTCCAGCAGCGAAGACAGGGCGAAAATATTGCGCAAGTCATCATCGACGATCAGCACCTTGCGTCCCGCCAGGCCGCCTTCGGCCGCGTGGATCTCTTCCAGCATGCGGCGCTGCGCTTCCGGCAGGCTGGCCTGCGAGCGGTGCAGGAACAGCGCCGTCTCGTCCAGCAGGCGCTCCGGCGAGCGCGCATCCTTGATCACAATGGTCTTGGCGTAGCGCTTCAGCTTTGCCACTTCCTTGCGGTTCAAGTCCTTGGCCGTGTTGATCACGATCGGCAGGTCGCGCAGCGAGCCGTCCTTGCCGATGATGTCCAGGAGGTCGAAGCCGCTGATGTCGGGCAGCGTCAGGTCCAGCACCATGCAGTCGAAGTGCTGTTCGCGCAGCACTTCCAGCGCGGCCTGGCCGGTTTCCACCGCCACGATGTGGATATCCACGTCGCCGATCAGGGCGATGATGGAATCGCGCTGCGCCGCTTCGTCGTCCACCACCAGCAGGCTGCGTTTACCGCCCAACAGGAATTTCTGGATGCGGCTGAACTCTTCCTGCAGCACTTCCTTGCTGATCGGTTTATTCAGGTACGAGATGGCGCCCAGGCGCAGCGCACGTTCACGCTCGCGCAGGCTGGACATCACGTGCACCGGAATGTGGCGCGTGCTCGGATCGCGTTTCAGGCGGTCCAGCACCGTGAAGCCGTCGATATCCGGCAGGTCCAGGTCCAGGAAGATGGCCGACGGCAGATAGTCGCGCGCCAGGCTCAGGGCCGAGTCGCCCTGCATGGTGATGATGCCCTTGAAGTTTTTCTCGCGCGCGAAGCCCAGCACGATTTGCGAGAAGCGCTCGTCATCCTCGATGATCAGCACCGACGGATCGCCCGGCGCCACCAGGCCGCGGTCGTCGCTGCTGTTGTATTCATTCATGTCGCCATCGAGTTCGCTGACGCTGGACAGGGTGTCATGCTCGGCGTGCTGCGGCGGCGTGTACACCACTTGCGGCGTTGGCGTCGGCAGGCGCACCTGCGGTGCGCGCACCATGTCGTAGTTGATGAAGCCAGCGCGGTTATACGGCAGGAACAGGGTGAAGGTCGAACCGCTGCCGACCACCGATTCCACCCGGATCTCGCCGCCCAGCAGACGCGCCAGCTCGCGCGAAATCGACAGGCCCAGGCCCGTGCCGCCGTACTTGCGCGCGGTGGAGCCGTCGGCTTGCTGGAACGCTTCGAAGATCAGCTGCAGCTTGTCGGCCGCGATGCCGACGCCGGTGTCGCTCACGGCGAAGGACAGCACCGCATCCGCATGCAGCAGGTTGGGGTGGTCGCTGGTGAAGCCGCTGTTCACCAGGCTGATGGCCAGCGACACCTGGCCGTGCGTGGTGAACTTGAACGCGTTCGACAGCAGGTTTTTCAGCACCTGCTGCAGGCGCGTGGTGTCGGTCATCATGGCGGTCGGCAGGCTGTCCTTCAGCTCCACGAAGAAGCCCAGGTGCTTGGCCTCGGCCATGTGGCGGAAGGTGCGGTCGACGTAGTTGCGCAGGTTCTGGAAGCGGTACTCGGAGACGTCCAGCGTCACGGTACCGGATTCGATCTTCGACAAGTCCAGAATATCGTTAATCAGCGTCAGCAAGTCCGAACCGGAGCCGTGGATGGTCTTGGCGAACTCCACCTGCTTGCCGGACAGGTTGCCGTCCGGGTTGTCGCCCAGCTGCTGCGCCAGGATCAGCAGCGAGTTCAGAGGCGTGCGCAGCTCGTGTGACATATTCGCCAGGAACTCGGATTTGTACTTGGAGGACAGCGCCAGCTGGGTGGCTTTTTCTTCCAGTGCCAGCTTCGCTTGTTCCACCTCGCGGTTCTTCCGTTCCACCTCGATGTTCTGCTCGGACAGCAGGCGGGCTTTTTCGGCCAGCTCCTGGTTGGTCTGTTGCAGTTCCTGCGCCAGCGACTGCGACTGCGTCAGCAGCGATTCGGTACGACTGTTCGCCTCGATGGTGTTGAGCACCACGCCGATCGATTCCATCAGCTGGTCAAGGAAGGACAAGTGGGTTTCGGTGAAGCGGTCCAGCGAGGCGATCTCGATCACCGCTTTCACCTGCTGCTCGAACAGAATCGGCAGCACCACGATATTGGTCGGCGGCGCCGCACCCAGGCCGGACGACACCACGATGTAGTCGCGCGGCACGTCGGTCAGCCAGATGCGCACCTTCTCGAGCGCGCACTGGCCGACCAGGCCTTCGCCCGGCAGGAAGGAGGTCGGCAGCTTGCGGCTGGAACGGTAGCCGTAGCTGGCGATCATGCGCAGGCGCGCATCGGTGTCGCCGGAGTCCATCATGTAGAACACGCCGTGGTGCGCGGACACCAGCGGCGCCAGCTCGGACAGAATCAGCTTGGTCACGGCCTGCAAGTCGCGCTGGCCTTGCAGCAGGCGGGTGAAGCGCGCCAAGTTGGTCTTCAGCCAATCCTGCTGCGCATTTTTCTGCGTGGTCTCTTTCAGGTTGCGGATCATCTCGTTGATGTTGTCCTTCAGGTAGGACACTTCGCCGCGCGCTTCCACCTGAATGGAGCGCGACAAGTCGCCGCGCGTCACGGCGGTCGCCACCTCCGCAATCGCCCGCACCTGGTTGGTCAGGTTTGCCGCCAGCTGGTTGACGTTCTCGGTCAAGTCTTTCCACGTGCCGGCCACACCGGACACGTTGGCCTGGCCGCCCAGCTTACCTTCCGTACCCACTTCACGCGCCACCCGCGTCACCTCGGATGCGAAGGAGGACAATTGGTCCACCATCACGTTGATGGTGTCTTTCAGTTCCAGAATCTCGCCCTTCACGTCCACCGTAATTTTCTTGGACAAGTCACCACGGGCCACCGCCGTCGTCACCGCCGCGATGTTACGCACCTGGCCCGTCAAGTTGGACGCCATGAAGTTCACGTTGTCGGTCAAGTCCTTCCAGGTGCCGCCGACTCCCGGCACATACGCCTGGCCGCCCAGCTTACCTTCCGTACCGACCTCGCGCGCCACCCGCGTCACCTCGGATGCGAAGGAGGACAATTGGTCCACCATTACGTTGATGGTGTTCTTCAGTTCGAGAATCTCACCCTTCACGTCCACCGTGATTTTCTTCGACAGGTCGCCGTTGGCCACCGCCGTCGTCACGTCCGCGATGTTACGCACCTGGCCCGTCAAGTTGGACGCCATGAAGTTCACGTTGTCGGTCAAGTCCTTCCACGTACCGGCTACGCCGGACACATTCGCCTGGCCGCCCAGCTTACCCTCCGTACCCACCTCACGCGCCACGCGCGTCACCTCGGATGCAAAGGAGTTCAATTGGTCGACCATCACGTTGATGGTGTTTTTCAGTTCGAGAATCTCGCCTTTCACGTCCACCGTGATCTTCTTGGACAAGTCGCCGTTCGCCACGGCGGTGGTCACCTCCGCGATGTTACGCACCTGGCCCGTCAAGTTACCCGCCATCGAGTTCACCGAGTCGGTCAAGTCTTTCCAGGTGCCGCCCACGCCTTTCACCTGCGCCTGGCCGCCCAGCTTACCTTCCGTACCCACCTCGCGCGCCACCCGCGTCACTTCCGATGCGAAGGAGGACAATTGGTCCACCATCACGTTGATGGTGTTCTTCAGTTCGAGAATCTCGCCCTTCACGTCCACCGTGATTTTCTTCGACAAGTCGCCGTTCGCCACCGCCGTCGTCACCGCCGCGATGTTACGCACCTGGCCAGTCAAGTTGGACGCCATGAAGTTCACGTTGTCGGTCAAGTCCTTCCACGTGCCGCCCACGCCCGGCACATACGCCTGTCCGCCCAGCTTACCTTCCGTACCCACCTCGCGCGCCACGCGCGTCACTTCGGATGCGAAGGAACGCAACTGGTCCACCATCACGTTGATGGTGTCTTTCAATTGCAGAATCTCGCCGCGCACGTCCACCGTGATTTTCTTGGACAAGTCGCCGTTGGCCACGGCGGTGGTCACCTCCGCGATGTTACGCACCTGCGACGTCAGGTTACCCGCCATCGAGTTCACCGAGTCGGTCAAGTCCTTCCACGTGCCGGCCACGCCTTTCACCTGCGCCTGGCCACCGAGCTTGCCTTCCGTACCCACTTCACGCGCCACGCGCGTTACTTCGGACGAGAACGAGGACAGCTGCTCCACCATGGTGTTGGCGGTCATCGCCGCGCGCAGGTACTGGCCCTTCAGCGGGTGGCCGTCCACCTCCAGCGACATGGTCTGCGACAGGTCGCCTTTCGCCACGGCGCCGATCACGCGCGCCATTTCGGAGGTCGGCCGCACCAGATCGTCGATCAGCGTGTTGACGGAGCTGATGATGGTGGCCCAGCCGCCGACAGTGTTCGGCATTTCCGCGCGCTGCGTCAGGCGGCCTTCGCGACCCACCACGCGGCTCACCTCCGTCACCTCGCGCACCATGCGCGCCTTGGTGTCGATGATGTCGTTCAGGGTGTCGGCGATCTTGCCGGCCATGCCCACCCAGTCGGAGGGCATGCGCACGGAGAAGTCGCCTTTTTTCAGCGCCATCAGCGTGGACAGCAGCACTTTGGCGTCCAGTTGTTCACCCAGGTCGGTCATATTATTCATCGCTTATTCCTCATTGCTTAGGAGGGGAGGTGAGTCGGTGTATTGATATTCGATTCGGCTCCGCTGGTCTGTTCCAGCAGGCCGGCCGCCGGCAGCGGCGGGTAAAACAGCGCGCCCTGGCAGGTATGGCAGCCCAGTTCCTGCAGCACTTCCAGTTGCTGGCGCGTTTCCACGCCCAGCGCCACCACACGCATGGACAAGGCCCGCGCCAGGTGGATGACGGCGGCCACGATATCCGTGCCGCCTTCGTCGTTGCCGATGCCGTGCACGAAGCTGCGGTCTATCTTCAAGGCGTTGAGCTGCCAGCGCTTGCAGGCGGCCAGCGAGGAACGCGCGCTGCCGAAATCGTCCAGCGCGATGCGCACGCCGGTGCTTTGCATCTGCGTCAGCATTTGCGCCAGGGCGTCGCCCGGGCCGAACAGCAGCTTTTCATTGAGCTCGATGCCGATGCTGCCGGGCGCCAGGCCGTGCTTGCGCATGGCTGGCAGCAGCACCTGCAGCAGTTCCCCGTGCAACTGCGGCGTGGCCAGGTTGAGCCAGATGCACAGCGGTGCCCCCGGTATGGATTCGCTCATGCTTTGCCACAGCGCGACCTGCGAGCAGCATTGCGCAATCACCCAGGCGTCGATGCGGTCCAGCAGCGCGCGTTCCTGCACCATCGGCAGGAACTGGGCCGCTTCGATGGGACCATGCACCGGATGGCGCCAGTACAGCAGCGCCTCGGCGCCGATGATGCGGCCGGTATTCAAGTCGACCTGCGGTTCGTAGCGCAGCTCCAGCTGGCCGGCGGCCAGCGCCTTGCGCAGTTCCAGGGTCCAGCGCTCGCGCTCACGTTCGCGCACGTTCAGCTCTTCGTGGAAGAACTGCACCGGCGTCGAGCCGTTCTCCTTGGCGTGGTACATGGCGGTGTCGGCGTTCTTCATCAACGCCTGGGCGTCCGCGCCGTCCTGCGGATACAGGGCGATGCCGATGCTGGCCGCCGTCTTCAGGCGGTGCTGGCCGATGTCGAAGGGCAGGGCGCAGGCCATTTCGATCTTGCGGCCTACGCGCGCGGCGTTGGCCGATGCCGCCTTGCCTTCGATGATGACGACGAATTCATCGCCGCCGAGCCGCGCCACGGTGTCGGCCACGCGCACCGCCGCCGTCAGCCGCGCCGCGACCTGGCGCAGCAGCTCGTCGCCGGCCTCGTGGCCGTAGGTGTCGTTGATCGGCTTGAACTTGTCGAGGTCGAGGAACAGCAGCGCGAAGCCGATGCCGTTGCGGTCCGAGGTGGCCACAGCGTGTTCCAGCTGCTGGATCAGCGCGCGGCGGTTGAGCAGGTTGGTCAGGGCGTCGCGCGTGGACAGTTCGTGCGCGCGCTGCTCCGCCTGTTTGCGTTCCTTGATTTCCTGTTCCAGCTCGGCGTTGATGCGTTCCAGGTCCTGCAGGCGCTGCACGCGCAGGTCCTGGTTCAGCCGCGCCAGCGCTTCGGTCTTGATGCGCAGTTCGATATTCCGCTGCGACATTTCGACAAACACGCCCACCTTGGCCTGCAGGATTTGCGGGATCACCGGCGTAAACAGGTAGTCGGCCGCGCCTTTCTGGTAGGCCTTGAGGCGGTTGATCTCGTCGGCGTAGTGCGCGGTGATGAAGATGATCGGCGTGCCGGCCGAGCGCGGATGCGAGTGGATCGCCTCGGCTGTCTCAAAACCGTCCATGCCCGGCATACTGACGTCCAGCAGAATGACGGCGAATTCGTGCAGCAGCACATGGCGCAGCGCCTCCTTGCCCGAGCTGGCGGTCATCAGTTCGTAAACTTGTTGATCGGCGGCTTCCAGCAACAGGCTTTCCAGCGCATAAAGGCTGGCCTGGTCGTCGTTTACGAGGAGGACTTTGGGGATTTGCACGGCGGCGGTCGAAGGTAGCGTTATGGAAGGTTAAGATACTCTTGTGTGTGGTCGAGTCAAGCAAAATTGTGCGTTGCGACATCTTTGCGACGCCCGCTATTTTATCGTTTTACTAACTAAGCTACTAGTTTTTCCAACGACAAAAATATTATCGGAACTAAATTTTCCTACGCGCACGATTGGAGGGGAATTCTCACCAATTCTTACACTGGTTTCAGCGGAGCATTAATAGTATGCTGCTGTGATGCAAATAATTTCGTATTCAAGTGATACTGCATGCTGAAAACCGCTAACAGGAGTAAATTCGTCACCCGTTCACGCCTGGTATTTTGGGCGGTGGGCTGCGCCTTGGCGGCTGGAATTGGTGCGCTGCTCTATGGCGTCGCCGCGCGCACGGTCGATGACGATGCCGCCCGGCGCTTTGAAAACCTGGCGCGCAGCACGCAGTACGGCATCTCGGCGCGCATCAAGTCCTATTCCGACCTCACGCGCGGCATGGCGGCGCTGTTTCAAACCAGCGACGCCATTTCGCGCAAGCAGTTCAATCAGTACGTCGCCAGCCTCGATATCCCGCGCTATTTCCCCGCCATCGAAGCGCTGACCTGGGCGCCGATGGTGACGGACGCCCAGCGCGACGCCTTCGTGGCCGGCGTGCGCGCCGAAGGCTTTCCCGAATTCGACATCAAGCCGCCCGGCCGCCGCGAACAGTACGCGGTGCTGACCTATCTCGAGCCGCTCGCCATGCTGGAGGAGCGGCATGGCGTCGACATCGCCGCCAGTCCGGCCATCGCCCGCATGCTGGCGTCCTCGCGCGACAGCGGGCAGGTGGCGGCTTCCGGCCAGCCCATCGTGGTCAAGCTGCCGACGCCGCATTTCGGCCTGGGCGTGCGGCTGCCGGTCTATCGGCGCGGCCTGCCGACCGGCACCGTGGCCGAACGCCGTGCCGCCTATCTGGGGTCGGTGGGCGCGGGCTTCAGCGTGCCCCGGCTGGTGCAGGGCGCGATCGACGAGATGACGGTGCGGCAGGTGCATCTGACCTTGTTCGCCGACGGCAGCGCCGACGTCGAGCAGCGTCGGCTGGTGATCGAGCCGACCGACCGCCTGCTGTACAACGACAATGGCGCGCTGGTGGCCACGCCGCTGGCGGCCGCCGAGCGCGATCGTCATTTTGAAACCGTGCTGCCGATCGATTTCAACGGCAGCCTGTGGAAGGCGCAGTTCCAGGTCCGCAAGGACGCGCTGCTGACCGGCTTCGATCTCTACTTCCCGTGGATCGCCGCGCTGACCGGCTTTGCCGGCACGCTGCTGTTGTATAGCTACGTCTTCGTGCTGTACGCCTCGCGTCGGCGCGCCATCAAGCAGGGCGTGATGCTCGACACGGTGCTCAACAGCGTCGACGCCCACGTCTACATGAAGGACCGCAACCGGCGCTACATCTACGTCAACGCCCGCATGGCCGCCTGCATGGGATTGCCGGCCAAGGACATCATCGGCAAGCTTGACCGCGAATTGATGGACCCGGCGACGGCGGATATTCAGTGGGCGCTGGAGCGGCCGGTGTTCGCCGATAACGTCAAGCGTTCCGGCGAGACCACCTTCGTCGGCAGCGACGGCGTGGTGCAGCACCAGTGGACCGTGAAGGTGCCGGTGGAGCTGGGCCGCTCGGTGACGGCGGTGATCGGCCTGTCGACCGACGTCACGGAGCTGCACAAGTTGAAGGAGGAAGCCGACGCCGCCAACCAGGCCAAGAGCGACTTCCTGTCCAATATGAGCCACGAGATCCGCACGCCGATGAACTCCATCATCGGCATGGCGCACCTGGCGCTGAAATCGGTCACGCATCCCAAGCAGCGCGACTACCTGCAGAAGATTTACCACTCCGGCCAGCACCTGCTGGGCATCATCAACGACATCCTGGACTTCTCCAAGATCGAAGCGGGCAAGATGGACCTGGAGGTGCTGGACTTCACGCTCGATACGCTGCTGTCGAACATCTCCAGCCAGTTGGGCGAAAGCGCGCAGGCCAAGGGACTGGAGCTGGTGTATGAAATCTGGCCCGGCCTGTCGCACCAGCTGCGCGGCGATCCGTTGCGGCTGGAGCAGGTGCTGCTGAACTTCGCCAGCAATGCGATCAAGTTTTCGGAAAACGGCAAGGTGGTGATCCGCGCGCGGCCGCTGGAGGAGCGCGACAGCCATGTGATGGTGCGCATCGAAGTGGTGGACCACGGCATCGGCATGACGCAGGACCAGGTGGCGCAGCTGTTCCAGTCCTTCCACCAAGCCGACACCTCGACCACGCGCCGCTACGGCGGCACCGGCCTGGGGCTGGTGATCAGCAAGCAGCTGGCGGAGCTGATGGGCGGCGGCGTGGGCGTCGACAGCGCGCCGGGCAAGGGCAGCACTTTCTGGTTCACCGCGCGCCTGGTCAAGGGTGTGCGCTTCCTGCAGTCCAGCGACGATGCGGTGCAGCCGGATGTGCTGGACAGCATACGCGGCGCCTCCATCCTGCTGGTGGAGGACAATATCTTCAGCCAGCAGGTGGGGCAGGAGCTGCTGGAGGACGCCGGCGCCACCGTCTGCGTGGCCAACAACGGCAAGGAAGCCATCGACCTGCTGCTCAAGGAGCGCTTCGACTGCGTGCTGATGGACGTGCAGATGCCGGTGATGGACGGTTACGAAGCCACGCGCCTGATCCGCGCCCATCCCAAGCTGTCGGCCACCCTGATCATTGCCATGACCGCCAACGCCGGGCGCGGCGACCAGCAGCGCTGCCTGGATGCCGGCATGGACGAATTTGTCACCAAGCCGATCGCGCCCAAGCTGCTGTTCAATATGCTGTCGAAGTGGATGAGCCAACGGGCCAGGACGCCGAGCGAGATGGCGCGCAAGCCGGTGCCGCCGCCGCCGTCGTATTTCTCGGCGCCGATGCAGGTGGCGGTGCTGCCGTCGCCGCCGGTGTTCGTGCCGCGCCAGATGGCGCCTGCAGCTCCGCCTGCGCCGCCGGTATCCGCAGCGCCGGCCATGCCGGTGATCGCCACCGCGCCGCAGGACGACGAGGCGCCGGCCGAGCTGTTCGACCTGGCGGCGCTGGCCTCCACCTTCAGCGGCAAGCCGGACAAGATGCGCAAATACGCGCTGCTGTTCCTGAGCTCCGCCCGCGACGGCCTGGTGGAGATCGACCAGGCGCTGGCCCAGGACGATCTGGTGCAGCTGTCCGAACTGGGGCACCGCATCAAATCGGCGGCGCGCGCGGTGGGCGCCATGCAGTTCGGGAACCTGTGCTACGCGCTGGAACAGGTGCGCAACGACGCCGACAGCGACAACGCGCGCCGGCTGGTGCAGCAGCTGCACGCCATGCTGGCCGTGCTGGACCTGCATATCGAACAGGAACTGCTGGCATACGATCCGGGCTAGAGCGATAATAGGGCTTCGATCATATAGAACAGCCCTATGCACCCTGGCATCACCCCCGGCCTGCTGATTTTGCACGGCAACCAGATGGAACAGCTGCGCGCCGCCGTCTTCCAATGGCTGAGGAATCATCCGCTCGGGGCGCTGGAGTCGGAAATCTTCCTGGTGCAGTCCAACGGCGTGGCCGAGTGGCTGAAGATCGCGCTGGCCGAGGAAGCCGGCATCTGCGCCGCCGCCCGCGTGGCGCTGCCGGCGCGCTTCCTGTGGGACGCCTATCGCGGCATGCTGGGACGCGAAAGCGTGCCGCCCATCTCCGCCTTCGACAAAGGCCCGCTGACCTGGCGCCTGATGCGCCTTCTGCCTACCTTGCTGGCCGATCCCGTCTTCACGCCGCTGCGCCACTTCCTGGCCGACGGCGAGGCCGAGCGCCGCCTGCAACTGGCCGAACGGCTGGCCGACTTGTTCGACCAATACCAGGTCTACCGGGCAGACTGGCTCGATGATTGGGCGGCCGGCCGCGACCAGCTGCGCAATGCGCGCGGCGAGGTCGCGCCGCTGCCGGAAGACCAGCGCTGGCAGGGCCAGTTGTGGCGCGCCGTGATCGCCGACGTGGCGCCGCACGAGCGCGACCTGGGCCGCGCCACGGTGCACACGGAATTCGTGCGCGCCAGCGCCGCCGGCGAAGCGCCGCTGGGCCGCCTGCCGCGCCGGGTGGTGATCTTCGGTGTGTCGGCGCTGCCGTTCCAGACTTTGCAGGCGCTCGCTTCGCTGGCGCGCTACACGCAGGTGCTGCTGGCCGTGCCCAATCCCTGCCAGTACTACTGGGGCGACATCATCGAAGGGCGCGACCTGTTGCGCAGCGCGCACCGCCGCCAGCAACTGCGCAACGGCCAGGACCTGGGCCAGATTCCGCTGGAAGAACTGCACGCCCACAGCCATCCGCTGCTGGCCAGCTGGGGGCGCCAGGGCCGCGACTTCGTGCGCATGCTCGATGAGTTCGACGAAGCGGCGCAAGCCGCGGCCGCCGAAAACGAAGACGCCGCCGCGCCGCTGCGCGTGGACCTGTTCAGCGAGGGCGAGGGCGATACGTTGCTGTCGCAGGTGCAGGCCGCCGTACGCGAACTGCTGCCGCTGTCCGAGCACCCGCACGCGGCGCCGGCGGCGGACGACCGCTCCATCGAATTCCACATCGCCCACAGCGTGCAGCGCGAGGTCGAGGTGCTGCACGACCAGTTGCTGCAAATGTTCGTCGACGCCCAGCGCAACGGCCGTCCGCTGCGCCCACGCGACGTGGTGGTGATGGTGCCCGACATCGACACCTTCTCCGCCGCCATCCACGCGGTATTCGCCCAGCACCGCCGCAACGATGCGCGCTACATCCCGTTCGAAATCGGCGACGTCAACGACCGCAGCGTCAATCCGCTGCTGGTGGCGCTGGAGTGGCTGCTACGCCTGCCGCAGCAGCGCTGCCGCCAGAGCGAAGTGCGCGACCTGCTGGACGTGCCGGCGCTGGCCGCGCGTTTCGGCCTGCATGACGACGACCTGCCGACGCTGGGCCGCTGGATCGAAGGCGCGGGCGTGCGCTGGGGGCTGGATCAGGAACACCGCAGCGGCCTCGGTCTCGGCCCTGCCGGCGAGCAGAATGCCTGGATCTTCGGCGTGCGCCGCATGCTGCTGGGCTACGCGAGCGGCTCGGGCGGTGTCCACGCGAGTGCCAATGCCGGCGCCGCAGCCAACGGCAGCTCCGGCACCGGGTGGGGTAACGGCGCCAGCTTCGCCGGCATCGAACCCTATGCGGAAGTCGGCGGGCTCGATGCCGCGCTGGCCGGCTCGCTGGCGCAACTGGTGGAAGCGCTGCTGCACTGGCGCGCGGTGTTGGCCGAATCACGCTCGCCGGCCGAATGGGGCGTGCAGGCGCGCGCGCTGCTGGCGGCCTTCTTCAAGCCCGGCGAGGAGGGCGACCGCCTGACCCTGGCGCTCCTGGACGACGCCCTGAACAAATGGCTGGACACCTGCGAAGGCGCGGCCTACGAAGAAGCGGTGCCGCTGGCCGTGCTGCGCGAGGCCTGGCTGGGATTGATGGACGAGCCGACGCTGAACCACCAGTTCGTGTCCGGCGGCGTCACCTTCTGCACGCTGATGCCGATGCGCGCCGTTCCGTTCCGCGTGGTCTGCCTGCTCGGCATGAATGACGGCGACTTCCCGCGCCGCGCGCCCAAGGCCGACTTCGACCTGCTGGCGCAGCCGGGCATGGCCCGTCCGGGCGACCGCTCGCGCCGCGACGACGACCGCTACCTGATGCTGGAAGCGGTACTGGCCGCGCGCGACAAGCTGTATATCAGCTGGGTCGGACGCAATGTGCGCGACAACAGCGAGCAGCCGCCGTCGGTGCTGGTATCGCAACTGCGCGACTATCTGGTCAGCGGCTGGGATCTGGAAAAGGAGGATCTGCACGCGCGCACCACCGAGCACGCGCTGCAGCCTTTCAGCCGCCGCTACTTCGAAGCCGGCGGCCTGCTGACCTACGCGCGCGAATGGCGCGAGGCGCATGGCGAGGATGCCGCGAGCGCCGAAACGGCGGTGCTGCCGCCGTTCGACATCGACGACAAGTTCCGCCTCAAGCTGGCCAGCTTGCACAACTTCCTGCGCCAGCCGGTGCGCTTCTTCTTCCGCCAGCGCCTGGGCGTGATGTTCGTCGAATCCGCGCTGGTCGGCGAAGACGAGGAACCGTTCTCGCTCAACGCTCTGGAACGCTATCTGCTCGAAGACACCATGCTCGACGACGCTGAAACGCCGGAGGAAATCGACCAGGTCTACGACAAACTGACCCAGCGCGCCGGTCGCCTGGCGCGCGAAGGCGTGCTGCCGATAGGCCTGATCGGCCAGCAGTACCAGGACCAGCTGGTGCAGGCGCTGGTGCCGGTGCGTTGCGCCTGGCTGACGCTGCGCCAGCACTACGAACTGCCGGCGCCCAAGGTGGCGCTCAACCTGGTGCTGGCCGGCGTGCCGCTGGACGACTGGATCGACCAGCTGCGCAGCAACGGCAGCGACACCGTGTGGCTGGCGCAGATGTCCTCGCGCGTGGCCGACAAGCAGGGCAAACCGCGCGGCGACAAGCTGATCGCCATGTGGCTGCGCCAGCTGGCCATATCGGCCACCGGCATGCAGGTTACCGGCTACCTCGTGGCGCGCGACGCCATCGTCACCATGAAGCCGCTGGACCCGGTGCAGGCGCAGGAAGCCTTGCGCGAACTGGTGTGCCTGTGGCGCGATGGCATGAACCGGCCCTTGCCGACCGCCTGCAAGACAGCGCTGGCGCTGGTGCAGGAGGGCGATCCGCGTGCCGTGTACGACGGCGGATTCGACATCGGCGGCGAGAACCAGGACCTGTGCCTGGCGCGCCTGTGGCCTGACTTTGTCGCCCTCAGCGCAGAGGATGACTTCGACGACGTATCGCGCGCCCTGTATGGCCCGCTGGCGGAATGGATGGAACACTTTATTACGGTCGAGCAGATCGACGGCGAGGGCTCGGCATGAACAACGCAGCAAACCAACTCGCGCCGCTGACCTTTCCGCTGCACGGCTCGCGCCTGATCGAGGCCAGCGCCGGCACCGGCAAAACCTGGACCATCGCAGCGCTGTACGTGCGCCTGGTGCTAGGCCACGGCGGCGACAACGCCTATCAGCGTCCCTTGCTGCCGGCCGATATCCTGGTGATGACCTTCACCCGCGCCGCCACGCGCGAGCTGTCCAACCGCGTGCGCGAACGGCTGGTCGAGGCGGCAGCGTACTTCCGCGCCGCCGAAGCACACCCAAAGCGCGACGAATACCTGGACCAGATCCTCGAATCCTATCCGGACCGCGCCGCGCAGCAGCAGGCCGCGCACCGCCTGCAACTGGCCGCCGAAACGATGGACGAAGCGGCCATCTTCACCATCGACGCCTGGTGCCAGCGCATGCTGCGCGAACACGCCTTCGACAGCGGCAGCCTGTTCGACGAAGAACTGGTCAGCGACGAACAGGCGCTGTTCGAGGACGCCGCACATGATTACTGGCGCCAGCAGGTCTACCCGCTGAACGCGCTCTCGCTGGAAGCATTGTTGTCCTGCTGGGGCGACGTCGGCGCACTGAAAAAATCGATCCGTGACCTGGTCAAGCGCGCCGACATCATCGGCGATGCGGCCGGTCGCGGCGAATCGCTGGGCGCCTTGATCGCTGGCGTGCAGCGGCAGCAGCAGGCGCAGCTCGCGCAACTGAAGGCCGGCTGGTACGAGCGCGCCACCCGCATGGAACAATGGATCGCCCATCACCGCGCGGTCGATCCCAAGTGCTTCAACGGGAACAAGATGCGTCCCGATTCGCTGGTGGCCTGGTTCAACGGCCTGCGCGAATGGTCGCAGAATCCGGCCAGCGTCATGCCCGATATTTCGGACACCGCCTGGAACCGCCTTGCTACTGAAGGCATAGAAGACGCGTTCTCGAAGAACTTCAGCGCCGCCATTCCCGAGGATTTCGAGGAAACACAGCCGCTGAAAAACGCGCTGCTGGAAATCGAGCCGCTGTCGCACGCGCTGTACCGCCACGCGGCGGCGGCGGTGGCCGACCGCATGGCAGAACTGAAGAAGCGCAGCCGCCAGTTCGGCTTTGCTGACATGTTGGACCGCCTGAACGCCGCGCTGCAGGGCGAAAACGGCACCGCTCTCCGCAAGCGCATCACCGACCAATACCCGGTGGCGCTGGTCGACGAATTCCAGGACACGGCGCCCAACCAGTACCAGATCTTCAATGAGCTGTATCGCGTGGCGGACAACGATCCCGCGACGGGACTGTTCCTGATCGGCGATCCCAAACAATCGATCTACGGCTTCCGTGGCGCGGACATCCACAGCTACCTGTCGGCACGCCGCGCCACAGCCGGCCGCCACTACCAGTTGGGCACCAACTACCGCTCCACGAAAGCGGTGGTGGACGCCGTCAACCACCTGTTCCTGCATGCCGAAAGCAGCGCGGCAGACCAGGGCTTCCCGCGAGGCGCTTTCCGCTTCCGCGACATCGTCACGCGCGAGAATCCGCTGCCGTTCGAAGCCGTCGGC
Source organism: Duganella paludis (assembly GCF_054461335.1). Lineage (NCBI taxonomy): Bacteria > Pseudomonadati > Pseudomonadota > Betaproteobacteria > Burkholderiales > Oxalobacteraceae > Duganella > Duganella paludis. The sequence continues at coordinate 295,080 of NZ_CM136922.1, read as the reverse complement.
GCCAAGGGCCGCGATGAGCGCATGGTTGACGCGGCCGGCGACGTGCCGGCGCTGGTGATCGCCTGCAGCGCAGCGCAGGATCTCAAGGCCGACAGCTACCGCGAATTCTTCGCCCACCACTGCGCCGAGGACATCGTCGCCAAGCTGAATGAACAGCGTGTCGGCTTTGACGATGGCAAAGGCTTCACGCGCCTGCAGCCGGCCGACATCGCCGTGCTGGTACGCGACCGCAAGGAAGCGGCGGCCATACGCCGCGCATTGCAACGGCGTGGCGTACCGAGCGTCTACCTGTCCGACAAGGATTCCGTCACCGACAGCGAGGAAGCGGCCGACGTGCTGCGCTGGTTGTCGGCCGTCGCCAATCCGCTCGACGGTGCGTTGGCGCGCACCGCCTACGCCACGCGCACCGCTGGCCTGCCGCTGGCCGAACTGGCGCGCCTGTCGTCGGACGAACTGGCGTGGGAGGAACGGGTCGAACAACTGAAGGCGCTGCACATCATCTGGCAGCGCCAGGGCGTGCTGGCGATGCTGCGCCGCTTCATCCACGAGCTGCGGTTGCCGGCGACCCTGTTGCAGCAGGCTGGCGGCGAACGACGCCTCACCAACCTCCTGCACCTTGCCGAACTGCTGCAATCGGCCAGCCGCCAGCTGGACGGCGAGCAGGCGCTGATCCGCTGGCTGGCCGAGCAGATCGAAGGCGGTGAAGGCGCGGGCGATGAACGCGTGCTGCGCCTGGAAAGCGATGCGGAACTGGTCAAGGTGGTCACGGTCCACAAATCCAAAGGCCTTGAGTATCCGCTGGTGTACCTGCCGTTCGCCGTCACCGCGCGCAAGGTCGAACGGCGCAACCGCAGCTTCTTTGAATTCAGCGACGACGACGGCGTGCGCCGCATCGACATGGCCTTGACCGACACCGCCATGGAACTGGTCGAACGCGCGCGCCTGCAAGAGGATCTGCGCCTGATGTACGTGGCGCTGACGCGAGCACGCCACTTCCTGTGGCTGGGCGTGACCGCGCTGTCGGTCCGCAAGGCTGGCGACAACACGCTGCACGAATCGGCGCTCGGCTATCTGCTGACCGGCGGCGCACCGCTGCCGTCGGACCTGATGATGGAACGCTGGCACCACGCCTGCCAAGGCTGCGATGCGATCAGCATCACCACGCTGCCGATGGGCGCACAGCCGGCCACGCGCCTGAGCCGCGTGGAAGAACGCCCGCCGCTGCTGGAACCGCAGCACTACGGCGGGCGCTTTGAACGCGACTGGTCGGTCGGCAGTTTCAGCTCGCTGGCGCGGCGCACCGGACCGACGGGCGCCATCAGTGCCGCCGGCCTGGTGCCGCGCGACGCCTTGCAGGAGAAGCTGCTGGAGGAGGGTGATGTGCCGTCCATGGTTCTGCCGGGGCGGGTGGAAGACGCGCCGTGGCATCGCTTCCCGCGTGGCTCTGTACCCGGCAACTTCCTGCACGAGCAACTGGAGTGGATGGGTCAGGAGGGCTTTGCCATCATCGACAGCGAGCATTTTGAAACGCGCCTGACGCGCCGCGTGCAGCGCGCCGGCTGGGGCAACCGCCTGGACGACACGCTGGCGTGGCTGCGCGTGATCGCCGGCACGCCGCTGCCGTATTTGGACGCGCCGCTGAGCAGCATCGCCGAACCGCTGCCGGAAATGGAGTTCTGGTTCCCGAGCGAGCGCCTGGTGACCAGCGCGCTGGACCGGCTGTGCGCCGCGCACCTGCTGGGCGGCGTCTCGAGGCCCGCGCTGCCGGAGCGCGAACTGCACGGCATGCTGAAAGGGTTCTGCGACCTGGTGTTCGAGCACGAGGGCCGCTACTGGGTGCTGGACTACAAATCGAACGCGCTGGGCGGCGGCGATGGGGCCTATCACGAAGCGGCGCTGATCGGCGCCATGGCCGAGCATCGCTACGACATTCAGGGCGCCATCTACATGCTGGCGCTGCACCGGCTGCTGCAAAGCCGCCTGGGCGACGCCTACGATCCCGCCGAACAGCTGGGCGGCGCGGTCTTCATGTTCCTGCGCGGCATAGGCAACCCGCAAACGCGCGGCTGCTATTTGATGGCGCCGGATCCCGAATTGCTGGAAGGGCTGGACAGCCTGCTGGGTGCATCTCATGAGTAACGCATTTTTCGTGCAGGTCGACGCGCTTACCGAAGCCGGCCAGTTGCGCCGCCTGAGCGGCGCGTTCGCGCGCTTTATCGGCACGGTGGGCGACAATTCGCCGCAATTGATGGCCGCCTGCGTGCTGCTGTCCGAACTGGAAGGACGTGGCCACAGCTGCCTGATGCTGAGCGAGCTGAACGGCGACCCGGCCGCGCTGCTGGGCTGGAGCGGCGACGAATGGCGCGAACTGCGCGCCGCCGTCGGCAACTGGCCGGAAGACGTGGCCGCCTGGCGCTCCTTGCTGGCCGCTTGCCGCCAAGTGTGGCCGGTCGGCGGCGAGCAGTTCAACCAGCCGCTGGTGCTGGACGGCGACCGTCTCTACCTGCGCCGTTACTGGCAGGATGAAACCCACGTCGCCGGCGCGGTGCGCTTCCGCGCCTTGGGCGGGGTGCTGGCGGCCGACGCCGACGCGGAAACGGCCGACATCCGGCGATGGCTCGACATCCTGTTCCCGCACCCGGCGCGCGGCGGCGGTCCGGACTGGCAAAAGATCGCCTGTGCGGTGGCCATGCGCGGCAAGCTGGGCATCATCACCGGCGGTCCCGGCACGGGCAAGACCTACACCGTGGCGCGGCTGCTGGCCTTGCTGTTCGCCACCGCCGGCGAGCGACAGTCGGGCCTGCGCGTGGCGCTGGCGGCGCCGACCGGCAAGGCGGCGGCGCGCCTCAAGCAATCGATCGATATCGCGCTGGACGAACTGGCGGAAAAGGTCGGCTCGGCCCTGCCGCTGCGCGAGCTGGCGGCGCGCATGGGCGCGGCGCGGACCCTGCACAGTTTGCTGGGCGCGCGTCCCGATACCCGGGCGTTCCAGCACCACGCCGGCAATCAGCTCGACGTGGATGTGCTGATTGTTGACGAGGCGTCAATGATTCACCTGGAAATGATGTCGGCGCTGTTGGCGGCGTTGCCGGAGCGCGCCACGCTGATCTTGCTGGGCGACAAGGATCAGCTGGCGTCGGTGGAGGCGGGCGCGGTGTTGGGCGACCTGTGTCACAACGCCGAGGCCGGAGAATATCTGCCGGAAACCTTGTCTTATGTGCAAGCGAGCACCGGGCAGCAGATTCCGGACGAGTATGCCGGACGCAGCGGGCCGATCGCCCAGCAGACAGTGATGCTGCGCGAAAGCCGCCGTTTCGGCGGACCGATCGGCGCGCTGGCGCTGGCCGTGAACGCCGGCGATGCGGCCAGGACGGTGGAAGTATTGCGTTCCGGCGGCGACGGCAAGGTGGTCTGGACCGACTTGGCGCAGTCTGCGGACCTGCTGCAACTGGCGTTGACAGGCTATCGCGGCTATTTGCAATTAATCAAGAATTTGCCGGAAAATGCCGAGGACATCGTACGACTTAATATTTTGAGAAGTTTTGAGAGCTTCCGGATTTTGTGTGCGGTGCGGGAAGGCGAGTGGGGTGTGTCGGGCCTGAATGATGCAATTGAACAAAGATTGCAATCGGCTGGCTTGCTCAAGAAAACGGGGGAATGGTACGTCGGCCGGCCGGTGATGGTGACGCGGAACGACTATGCGACGGGGGTGTTCAACGGTGATATCGGCTTGACCTTGCCGGACCCGTTGCGGCCTGGCGCGTTGCGGGTGTACTTCTCGGAAGGCGAAACGGTGCGCAGCGTACTTGCCACAAGATTAAGAAATGTGGAGACGGCGTTTGCCATGACCGTGCACAAATCGCAGGGATCGGAGTTCGCGCACACGGCCATGGTGTTGCCGAAAGACGGGGGCGGGATGTTGGCCAGGGAGTTGATCTACACCGGCATCACACGGGCGCGCGACTACTTTACGTTACTCACCCCGAATGGGCAGGTGTTATTGGATGCAATAGGCCAGCGGACCCAAAGGGCAAGTGGGCTGAGGGACTTGCTGGGCGGGGTTTAAACCAAATTTTGGCGCGTTGCAGCCAGAATCTGGTTCTACCCCGTGTGCGTTTGCCTCAGCGCCAGCGTCACCACTTAGGGGTCGGACCCCGTACGGGGTCCGACCCCGCACTGCCACGCGGGGTCGCGCAAATCACATCGCCCGACGCGTACGCTTGGTCTGTTTGACAGCCTTTTTCTTGCTCTTGACCGAAGCTTTCAATACTTTCGGTTTCTCATCCGGCCCCGCAACGAAGCGGCGGATATTGGCCGCATCCATCAAACGCGCCGAGTTGGCCTTGGCATTCAGCAGCACCAGCGTTGCGTCCTTACCCGCCGACTTGAAGCGCATGATCAGGCAACGGCCGGCCTCTTCGGTGTAACCCGTCTTGGACAAACCCACATCCCAACCCTTGGCGCCAACCAGGCGATTGGTGTTGTGATACTCCACCTTGCGACCCTTGATATTGATAATGTCCTTGGTGTCGGTGGTGATGCGCCGGATCTCCGGATAGGTTCCAGCCGCCGCCGCCATCTTCACCAGATCGGTCGCGGTCGACATATTCTGCGGCGACAAACCGGTCGGTTCCTCGATCACGGTCTGGGTCAGACCCAGCGTGCGGATCTTCTGGCGGACCGCCAGCTTGAAGCCAGCCAGGCCACCCGGAAAGGTGCGCGCCAGCGATGCGGCGGCGCGGTTGTCTGACGACATCAGCGCCAGCTGCAGCACATCGCCGCGCGAAATTTCCGCGCCGACCGGCACGCGCGAGGTGCTGTGTTTCAGCATATCCACGTCGGCTCGGTCGATGGCGATCTTTTCGTTCATGTCCAGTTTGGCGTCCAGCACCACCATGGCCGTCATCAGCTTGGTCAGCGAGGCGATCGGCACCTGGGTATTGGCGTTCTTTTCCAGCAGCACTTTGCCGGTGGCGTCTTCGACCACCAGCACGGACTGCGAGCCGAGCGGTACTGCGGCAAACGTGGCCGCAGTAAACGATGTCAGCAGTACAGCAACAATTTTCTTGAGCATATCGGTATTCAAAAAGGGAAGAGGAGTCCATCGGACACGTCTGGGGGACGTGGCGCGCGCAAATAGTCTAGCTACACGGCAATATTCTCTAAGGATAGACAATATCATTAAAGTGGGTTCTCGTCTATTGTGCGTAAGTCCCGGATTCTTATATTTTTTTTCATGCTCAAGATGCAAAAAGCCCCGAGGCGCGAGCGCCCCGGGGCTTTTTGTGGGTAACGGTGATTACTTCTGATAGATCTTGTCGAACTCGCCGCCGTCGTCGAAGAATTTCTTCTGCGCCGCTTTCCAGCCGCCGAACACCTCATCCACCGAGAACAGGGCAACCTGGCGGAAGTTGGCGTTGTACTTTTTGAAGGCCTTTTCCGAGCGCGGGCGCAGCGAGTGCTTGGCGATGATTTCCTGGGCTTCCTCGGTGTACAGGTAGTTCAGGTAGCCGGTGGCCTGCTTGCGCAGGTTGCGGCGGTCCACCACCTTGTCGACCACGGCCACCGGCGATTCGGCCAGGATGGAGGTGGTTGGGTAGACCACGTCGAACTTGTCGCCGAACTCGGTGCGCACCAGGTTGACTTCGTTTTCGAAGGTGATCAGCACGTCGCCGATTTCACGCTGGGTGAAGGTGGTGGTGGCGCCACGGCCGCCAGCGTCCAGGATAGGCACGTTTTTGATGATCTTGCTCACCAGCTCGCGCGCCTGGGCTTCGCTGCCGCCTTTTTTCAGCACCGAGCCCCACGCGGCCAGGAAGGTGTAACGGCCGTTGCCCGAGGTTTTAGGATTCGGGATGATGACCTGTACGCCCGGCTTGGCCAGGTCGTCCCAGTTCTTCAGCTGTTTTGGATTGCCCTTGCGCACCAGATAGACTACGGTGGAGTAGAAGGGCGAGGCGCCGTTCGGGAATTTCTTGGTCCAGTCGGCCGCCACCACGCCGCGATCGACCAGAATATCGATGTCATTGGCCTGGTTCATGGTCACCACGGCCGCTTCCATGCCGTCGGCCACCGAACGGGCCTGCTTGGACGAGCCGCCGTGCGACTGGTTGACGCTGATGGTTTCGCCGGTGGTTTTCTTCCAGTAGTCGACGAAGGCCGGGTTGATGTCCTTGAACAGCTCGCGCGTTACGTCATAGGACGCGTTCAGCAGCACAGGGTCGGCGGCCTGGGCTTGCAACGGCAGGCCCAGCAGGGTGGCCGAAGCGGCCAGGAAGGAGGCGATGACGACGCGGCGAGTAGTTTTTTGGGTGGTCATAATGAGCTTTCGTAATAACAAGTGTCCATAGTGTAAAATTTCGCCCGGAAAAGATACGAATTTTTCGTAATATGCTTAGAAGTTCGCTATAAAACGTATATGGATTTTTGAAAACATTAGTGGGCAAACACGGAGCCACCCTCTAGTCTGGCAGCATCGGACGGCCTTACCCGGCTTGGTGTATAGTCGTAATTAGTAATGTTTTGTGAGCATACATGAGTCTTGAAATTCGTATTGCTGCTTCGACGGATGCGGAGGCAGCATGCAATGTATTGCGCCGGTCTATCAAGGAATGCTGCGAACTGGATCATAAGAACGATCCCGCCGTCCTCGATGCCTGGCTAGGCAATAAAACTCCGCAGATGGTGGCGAACTGGTTCAGCTCGCCCACCAATTTTTCGCTGGTGGCTACCAGCGAAGGCGTTGTCGTCGGCGTCGCATTGCTCACCGGCGCCGGCAAGCTGGCGCTGTGCTATCTGCTGCCGGAGGCGCGTGGCCAGGGAGTCGGCAAGGCGCTGCTCAAGCGCGTGGAAGAGCAGGCTTGCGGCTGGGGCGTGAAAGCGCTGCAATTGCACAGCACGGCCACCGGCCAGGAATTCTTCGCCCGGCTCGGCTATACCGACGCCGGCAAGGTGCGTTCGCCCTACGGCGTGGAAACGGTGTTTTTCTGGAAGCAGCTGGACGAGGACGCCACCTGTCCGGACGCCCCCAAGCGCAAGCGCTTCTGCAACTGCAATACGGTTTAGTAGGCCGCCTCCAGCGGCCATTCTTCTTCCACTACCACTTCAGCACTGACATCGACGCCGCCGGCGAACAGCTTCAGTTCGCCCGCTGCAAAGCGCGTCCATTGCTCGTTGGACGTCAGCGGCGCGGTGGCGATCACGGCGATGCGGTCGTCCAGATGGTTGTGGCGGCTGAAGTCTATGCTCATTTCGCAATCAATCAGATGTGCCACCGAAAACGGATAGGCGCGCACCACCACGTGCAGCTCGGTGCTGCAATGGGCGAACAGCAGGTCGCCGTTCGACAGGATGAAATTGAAGGTGCCGTAGTCGGCGATCTCGCCGGCCAGCTCGGCCAGCGCCGCGTACAGCACGTGGCGTTCGGGCTGCGCGTCGAAGCGCTGCGCCAGGCCGGACAGCATGTGGCAGAAGGCGCGCTCGCTGTCGGTGTCGCCCCAGGGCGTGTAAAGGCCAAGGCTGGCGTCGGGCGCGAACAGCTTCAGGTCTCCGTTATGGGCGAAGGACCAGGTCTGGTCCCACAGCTCGCGCGTGAACGGGTGGCTGTTTTCCAGCGACACGCGGCCCTGCGTGGCCTTGCGGATGTGCGCCACCACGCTGCGCGCCTTGATCGGGCTTTGCTTGAACTGCGCCGCCAGCGGCGATTCGATCGACGGCAGGTAGTCGGTGTACAGGCGGCAGCCGGTCGGCGTGTGCAGGGCGATGCCCCAGCCGTCCCGGTGTTCGCCCGTGCGGCCGCCGCGTTCGACAAAGCCGGTGAACGAGAAGTCCATGGCGGCGGGCTTGTTGCTGCTCATTGCGAGGAGTTGGCACATGCAGGTCTACCTGGTTAAACGATGACCTCACGATAACGGCCGCACCACGCGGGCGGAACGAATGTTTTGGCATATCCATAGGCGAAAGCATTCGTTCTGCTTTCCTGCGCCCGGGCATACGCTGACGACTTTTGGTAGCCCGAAGGAGTTTCAATGTCTTTTCCCATCCTGCAAAAGTATCTGGCGCGTCTATCCGACGCCACCAGCGCTGCTTCCAGCATCTGGCTCGATCACGAGGGCAAGGCGCAGGGGCGGTTTTTCAATTGCACCATGAGCAGCGCGTTCCAGCCTATCCGGCAGTTGGACGGCGAGTCGGTGCTGGCGTACGAGGGACTGGCGCGCAGCGTGTCGGCGCAGGACCAGGGGCTGTCGCTGTGGAAGCTGCTGGACCACGCGGCCAGCGACGACGAATCCATCGAGCTCGATCGCCTGTGCCGCATGCTGCATGCGATCAATTTTTTCCGCCAGGCCGATAGCGCGCCCAACGCCAAGGCCGATCTCTACCTGAACGTGCACGACCGCCTGCTGAGCGCGGTCAGCAGCAACCACGGCCATGCCTTCCGCCGCATTCTCGATGCGCTCGAGCTGCCGCTGGAGCGGGTGGTGCTGCAATTGCCGGCGGCGACGCCGCAGCAGGGCTGGCTATTGAATTACGTATCGGATAACTATCGCCGCAATGGCTTCCGCTTCGCGGTCAATGTGAATAGTGCGCGGGATGGCAAGGGCGTGCTCGATCGCTTGCGGCCGGACGTGTTCAAGCTCGACGCGCGCGAACTGCAGGATGTGGCGGGATTGACGGAGTTGCTCCAGCGTTGCGCCGGCTCCAATGTGGCAGTGGTGTTCAAACGGCTGGAAACGCCGCAACACCTGGCGGCTTTGCGCGAACTTAGCGCGGCCGCCGGTGTATCATTGCTCGTGCAAGGGTATCTGCTCGATGAGCCGCGCTCGGTGTTGCTGGGGGAACCGGCGCGGCGCGCTGCTTAAACTGCATCGATTAGTTCAGAACCCAGTTGTATTGCACTTGTGCCCAGACTGGTTCTGCGCCGTTCGAGGCTGGCTTGAACTTGCAGCTGGTGCTGGCGCGCAGCGATGCTTTGTCCAGGGCGAAGTGGCCGCTCGACGAGATCACTTTGGTGTCTTGCACGTTGCCTTTGTCATCGACCAGCACGGCGACCTTGACGTTGCCGGCCAGTTCGTCGTCTTGCCACGAGTTGCGGTAGTTAGGGGCGCCGCAATCGGCGTTGTTCAGGCGTTCGGCGGCAACAGCGGCGCTGGCTGGGTTGATGGTCGACAGCAGGATCAGGGACAGGGCGGCGATAGAACGAGTAATCATGGCAGGCTCCAGTAGGTAGTTAGTTAGATCGGAAAACAAATCAGGTACAACTGAACTATACTGCGGCGCGTCATATATGAATACTTTATTGTTGGAATGCCAGCCATAAGCGAATCACATAACTGAAGCTGGAAAAACATTTCTGATACGGAATTTTTGTATCGCTGAGGCAGCTGTATCATTTCTCAAACGTAAGATGTGGCGGTTTTTCTTTCCCTCCGCATAGGCTATAGTAACAATATTGCTTTTTTACGGTATGGGTGGAGTTATGGCGTCGCGCAGGGAGTTTTTAGGGGTGACCGCAGCGAGTTTCTTGTCTGTGCCGTTGATAGGATGCGCCAGTAGCACGCCGGTGCGGCAAGCTTCGGTCGCAAAACCAGTCGCCAAGCCTGCGCCGGTGGCGGTGCAAAACACCATGCCGCGCGCCTCCGAGCAGCTGGCGCCGTCCGGCATCGGACGCGGCGAGATGGTGCCGCCGCCCGATATCTTCGACGCCCAGGCGCTGGACCTGGAATTCTGGCTGCGCCCGCGCACCATCGAGGTCACCCGGCCCGCCAGCAAGGAGCGCGCCAAACTGCTGTACTGGAAAGACGGCGAGATCATCGAATCGGCCTACCAGGACCTGTGCCACCTGATGCGTGACGTCAACGGCGGCAACGAGACCCGCAACATCGATCCCAAGCTGTTTGAAACCCTGTGGGGTACGCAAGCCTTCGTGCAGCGTTACGGCATCGATTCGCCGGTGGAGATTCTATCCGGCTACCGCACCGCAGCATCCAACAATAAATTGCGCGAGGACGGCGTGCCTGCGGCGCGGCAGTCGCTGCATATCACGGGCCGCGCGGCCGATATCCGGCTGGCCAACCTGAATGCGGAAGTGCTGGGCGGCCTGGTGAAGAGTTTCCGCCAGGGCGGCGTCGGCTTCTACTACCGCTCCGGCCCGCGCGGCGGCTGGATCCACGCCGACACCGGCCTGCAACGAACCTGGAAGGGTTGACCCCCGGCATAGGCCGCTCTAGGCTAAACTGGCGGCTGGGCAAGACAACAGGATTCAACAATGCAAGACAATCAAGAGCCGCCGCGCTTCCGCCCGGTGCCATGGAGCGGTCTGGAAACGCCGGCCGACGTGGAACTGTGGATCGAAGAGCATAACCAGGCCCTGCAGCAGCACATCGGCAAGAATGAAACCGGCTACGGCGTGTGCTTCACCCTGGCCGAAGGGGGCGAAATCTACCTGCAGACCACGCAGGACGGCCACATCATTCTGGACGTGACGGAAGAAGCGGAATGGATCGCGCCGCTGATCATGGCGGCCGCGCGCGTGAGCGAAGCGCCGGCCGGCCGCATGTGGGTGCTGCCGGATGATAAGCTGGTGCAGTTGATGATAGGGCTGAGCGGTCTGATCGCCAGTTCGATACTGGTCGTGGGCCATCATTTCGGCCTGCGCCGCCGTATGGGCGCCTGGTAGCGCCTGCCACTATAGGAATCTCATGCTCAAACGTCATTTCATCCTGGTGCTGGCCGCTGCGCTGGCTTTGCCGACCCTGGCTTCGGCCGCCGACCTGCTGGCCACCGTCAAGGCGCGCGGCACGCTCAAGGTCGCGCTGGAGGGCACCTACCCGCCGTTCAACTATAAAGAGAAGAACGGCGAACTGGCCGGCTACGACGTCGACGTCGCCAAGCTGCTGGGTTCGCGGCTGGGCGTGAAGGTGGAATTCGTCAGCAGCGAGTGGGCCAGCATCCTGGCCGGGCTGGCGGCCAACAAATACGATGTCATCATTTCGCAGGTGGGCGTCAATCCCAAGCGCGAGCAGGCCTTCGATTTCTCCCAGCCGTATATTTATTCCATGCCACAGCTGATTATTCGCAACAACGAGACCGCTGTGTATAAAACCCTGGCCGACCTCAAGGGCAAGAAGCTGGGCGTGGGGCAGGGCAGCGTCTACGAGCAGCAGGCCAAGGCGGTGGCGGGCGTCGAGGTGCGCAGCTACGCGGCCGCGCCGGACACCATGTCCGACCTGGCCTCGGGCCGCATCGACGCCGCGCTCAACGACAGCCTGATGTCGGCCTATTTGCTGAAGATCTCCAAGCTGCCAATCAAGGCCGGGGCGCAGGTGGGCGCGGTCGAGCGCATGGGCATTCCGTTCAAGAAGGGCAATCCCGAATTCAAGCAGGCGCTGAACCAGGCGCTGGCCGCGGCGGCCGCCGACGGCAGCCTGAAAGCCATTTCGGTGAAATGGTTCGGCGTCGACGTCAGCAAGGCGCCGTAAGCGATGGAATGGCTGGAACTGCTGCGCGAAGCCGCGCCGGTGATGCTGCGCGGCGCCGGCTACACCGTGCTGTTCGCGCTGGCGGCCATGGTCGGCGGCCTGCTGATCGGCTTCCCGGTGGCGGTGCTGCGCATGTTGCCGTACCGCGTGCTGGCCTGGCCGGCCAACATCTACGTCAGTCTGATGCGCGGCACGCCGCTGCTGGTGCAGATGTTCGTGATTTATTACGGCCTGCCCAGCGTCGGCATCGAGTTTTCGCCGGTCACGGCCGGCATCCTGGCGCTCAGCCTGAACTCGGGCGCCTTCCTGTCCGAGAGCTTGCGCGGGGCGATCGCCTCGATCAGCAAGGGGCAATGGGACGCCAGTTTTAGCCTGGGCCTCGGCTACTGGCGCACGCTGTACCACATTGTGCTGCCACAGGCGCTGCGGGTGGCGGTGCCGGCCATGAGCAACACGTTGATCAGCCTGATCAAGGATACCTCGCTGGTGTCGGTCATTACGCTGACGGAATTGATGCTGTCGACCAAGGAAGTCATCGCCACCACCTTCCAGCCTTTGCCGCTGTACTTGGCGGCGGCCGCCATCTATTGGGCGCTCAGCCTGCTGTTCGAAGCGCTGCAACGGCGCGCGGAACAACGCTTGAACCGCGCACACCGCTCGCGCTAAGCACGGCACTCGACATCCCGGCCCCTAAATGTTAGTCTGAAAACATCAAAACAAGGGGGTGTATGGATAAGACTATGCACGCTGAGCTGCCCGGCCTGGCGACCCTCACCGACGAGGCCGCAAGGGAGGTTTATAGCGACCTGGACAACGGCGCCGAGCACGCTTACTTCAACGACATCTACCTGTTGGCGCCGGTCGGCTATTTCGTGCTGGCCTACGACACCACGATCCTGCAAATGAACGTGGTCGGCGCCGACCTGCTCGGCGTGCCGCGCAACAATCCCGCGCGCCTCGCCTTCCGCCAGTTCATCGCCCCGCGCTTCCTGGAGGACTTCGACCGCTTCCTGCGGCGCGCCATCAACTCCAGCCAGCCCGAGCAGTGCAACCTGCAGATGCTGCGCAACCGCAACCAGCAGGGCTTTCCCGTGTCGCTGCGCGCCAGCGCCGACGGCGACGGGCAGGGCATCCGCATGGTGCTGGAACTGGCCGAGGGCAAGCTGGCGGCGCTGGAACGCAGTGAGGAGCGCTTCCGCCGCATCGTCCACAACGCCGAGGAAGGCATCTGGGAAATCGACGCCGCCTCGCGCACCAGTTTCGTCAATCCCAAGATGGCGCAGATGCTGGGCTACAGCATCGAGGAAATGCTGGAGCAGCCGCTGGTGGCGTTCATGGACGAGGAAGGGCGCATCATCCTCGAGCGCAATATCGCCCAGCGCCAGCGCGGCGTCTCGGAGCGCCACGAATTCAAGTTCATCCGCAAGGACGGCCGCGACCTGTGGGCCACGCTGGCCACCAATCCCATCTTCGACGCCGACGGTAGCTATCGCGGCGCGCTGGCGTTGGTGACCGACGTCACCGCCAGCCGCGCCTCGGCCGAGCTGGTGTGGCACCAAGCCAATTTCGACGAGTTGACGGCGCTGCCCAATCGCCACATGTTCAACGACCGCCTGGGCCAGGAAATCAAGAAGGCGCGGCGCGAGGGTTCGCAGCTGGCGCTGCTGTTCATCGACCTGGACGACTTCAAGCAGGTCAACGACACCCTAGGTCACCACCAGGGCGATGCCGTGCTGGTGGAGGCGGCGCGCCGCATCGGCCTGTGCGTGCGCAGCTCGGACACGGTGGCACGGCTGGGCGGCGACGAATTCACCGTGATCCTGTCCGGGCTGGACCAGCCGGACAGCGTCGACCGCATCGCCGCCAGCATGCTGGCGCTGCTGGGCCGCCCGGTGACCCTGGATGCGGCCTCGCCGTCGGTCTCGGCCAGTGTCGGCATCGCCCTGTATCCAGCCGACGCCGCCACGCCCGAAGATTTGCTGCGCAGCGCCGACCAGGCCATGTACGCCGCCAAGCAGAGCGGACGCAACCGCTATAGCTATTTCACGCGCGACCTGCAACTGGCGGCGCAGGCGCGCCAGCAAGTCACGCTGGACCTGCGCCAGGCGCTGGCGCAGGAGCAGTTCGTGCTGCACTACCAGCCCATCGTCAACCTGCAAAACGGCAGGATCGAGCGCGCCGAAGCGCTGCTGCGCTGGCGCCATCCGGTGCGCGGCCTGCTGGCCCCGGCCGAGTTCCTGCCGCTGGCCGAAGCCGGCGGCATGATGCTGGAGATCGGCGACTGGGTGTTCCGCCAGGCCGTGCAGCAGGCGCGGCTATGGCAGGATGCACTGGGCCGCCACTTCCAGATCAGCATCAACCAGTCGCCGGCGCAGCTGCGCGGCGACACCGCGCTGTACGTGGAATGGCTGAGGATGGCGTCGCGGCTGGGCCTGCCGCCGCGCAGCATCGTGCTGGAAATTACCGAAGGCGTGTTGCTGGACGGTTCGGCGCGCGTGACCGAACGCCTGCGTGAGTTGCGCGAAATGGGCTTGCAGGTGGCGCTCGACAATTTCGGCACCGGGTATTCCTCGCTGGCCCACCTCAAGCATTTCGGCATCGACCTGCTCAAGCTGGACGGCAGCTTCATCGAGCACCTGGCCAGCGACAGCGGCGACCTGGCCATGTGCGAAGCCTTGATCGTGATGGCCCACAAGCTGGGTCTGAAGGTGGTGGCGGAAGGGGTGGAGACCCAGGCGCAAAGCGGCTTGCTGGCCATGGCCGGCTGCGATTACGCCCAGGGGTTTGTGTACGCCGGCGCGCTGCCGGCGGCGGAGCTGGCGGCGCTGGCGCAGCGCGGCCCGATCCAGCTTTAGCGCAGGCGCAGCAGCGACATCACGCGCTCGCGGCTGATGCCGGCCAGCGCCGAGGTGATCGACAGCAGCGACTGGTAGCCGGGCTGCTTGGTGGTCGAGACAAAATTCTGCGCCACCTGGTCCATGCCGTTCTTGGTGGCCGCCGGCGCCGCGTTCTGCACGCGCGCGCTGACCTGGGCCAGCGCCTGGTGCACCGAAGCGATCGATTGTTCCACCTTGGCCAGTGCCTGCACCACCTGTTGCAGGCTGCTGCGGATCGCCTCCATGTCGGCCGTGCTCCAGCTGTCCGGATCGACATCCGGCGGGGCGGTTTCCGCCTTTACGCGGTTCAGCTGGCCGGTTGGGAAACGGATGCCGTTGCCCTGCACGGCGATGGTGTCGCGCACATTGCTCCACTGCGACTCGGCGGTGGAAAACTCCAGCTGGCCGTCGTCGTTGAGACCGGCGCGCACGCCGCTCGGCGCCAGCGCCTCGTCGAAACGCTGGGCGATCTGGCTGTCGGACAGGCCCGGCTCCAGCACCACCGAACGCACGTTCTGGCCGCCGCCGATGGAAATCGCCAGCACTTCGCGGCCGCCGTTGCGCAGGTTGGCCAGGTTCATGCCGCGCACGGTGAAAGTGGTGTTGGTGCCCTGGTTGCTGAATTTGAGCTTGGCGTCGAGCGTGCCGCCCGAGGCCGCGCTGCGGTTGCGCCAGCTGTTGCTGAACTGGCGCACGCGCGCTTCCAGGGCGCCGTCGGAACGCTGGCGGTTGGCCAGGCGGGCGCTGAGGTCGGCCTTCAGGTTGCGCAGTTGGGCCGCGCTCTGCTCCAGGAAATCGAGGGCTTGCTGGGCGCCGGAAATATCGCCCTGCAGCGGCTGGTCCCAGTTGTTCAGGCCACGGCGCAGCGGTGCGGCCGAGTTGGGTGTCGGCGTGACCGGCGTGGCGGTGGCGGCGTTTTCGCCGTTGAGCCCCAGCGACGTGCCGTCCACCGAAGTCGCATTGCCAGCGTTGGCGCCGGGAACGATGACCTGGGGAGTGGGGGCGGACGTGATTTGCATGGCTGAGGGCTAAAAAAGATTACAGGATGTTGAACAGCGACAGGTTGCTGATCTTCGAGTAGGCCTTGTACGACGCTTGCAGCGCCAGGTTGTAGCCGTTCAGTTCGGTCGCGGCATCGCCCATGTCCAGCGAGCCCAGGTCCAGCAACGCGGTCTTGTTCGACAGGCTGACGTTGGCGTGGTTGCCGTCCAGCGTCTGCATGACGTTCTGGGCGCCGCCGAAATTGGCGATCTTGCCGGCGATCGCTTCCATGGTCGTGCTGGCGCCGTCCATATTGGCGGTGATGGCGGCGCGCAACGACGGCGTGGCGGCCGTGATGCCCGGCTGCGACAGCTCGTTGATGGTGCTGTCCATCTGGTTCAGCAGCGACTCCAGGCCCGACACGTCGACGTTGACGGTTTGGGTGATGCCGTTGCCGACCACCGATTTCTGCTGGTTGGTGTTGCCGATGAAGCTGTAACGCGAACCGACCGGCTGGGTGTCGTCGTACTTGATGGCCGGGGTGTCGGTCAGGGTGCCGGAGAAGATGTAGCGGCCCTCCTGGTCTTTTTCATTGGCGCTGTAGAACAGGCTGTCGCGCAGCGCGGTCATGGTGGTGGTCATCGAGCGCAGGTCGTCGCCGGTGTTGCTGCCGTCGGCCGCCCACACCAGCAGGTCGCGGCTCTGGGTGATGTCGTTGACCATGCTGCTCAGGTAGGTCTCGTTGGTCGACAGGCGGATCTTGATGGCCGAAATATTGGCGCGGTACTGGCCGACGATGGCTTCCTCGCGGTTCAGGCGCGACAGGCGCACGGAGGTCACCGGATCGTCGGACGGCACTTGCAAACGCTTGCCGCTGGCCATGCGCGCGGTCAGCGACGCCAGGTGGGTTTGGTTGTCTTGCAGGCCGCGGTTCATGGTGGCCTGGAACTGGCTGGTGGCGATACGCATTCAGGCTCTCCTTAACCGAACATTTGCAGCGTCGAGTCGAACAGGGTATTGGCCACGGCAATCACCTTCATGTTCGCTTGATACATATTCTGGAATTCCACCAGGTTGATGGCTTCTTCATCGGTATTGACGGCGCTGGTCGACTTCCAGTCGTCCTCGGCCTGGGTACGGATGGTGGTGGCGGTGTTCAGCTGCGACTGGTTCTGCTGGCTGTCGATGCCGAGCTTGCCGACGATCTGGGTGTCGGCGTCGCCCAGCAGTACGCTGCCCAGCGTGGTCAGGGTGATCGGTTGGCCCTTGATGCCCACCAGTTGCTGCAGGTTGCCGCTGTCGCCGGGCGTGCCGTCGCTGGAGAAGGCCAGGTCGGTGGTCAGGAAACCGGTGCTCACCTGCAGCAGGCCGGTGGCGCTCGATGGATTGAATACCAGCAAGTCCTGGCCCGGCGTTCCGTCGCTCTTGAAGCCGAGGCGCAGCTGGTCGTTGACCTTTTGCGTCATCTGCTGGGCGATCTCCTTGATGGAGTTCTGCAGCGGCAGCAGGGTGTTTTGCTTGTAGTTGCCGAGGCCGCCCAACTGGCCGCCGATCTTGGTGTCGTCGAGCTTGAACTTGCTGTTGGCGAAGCTCAGGGTCAGGGTGGTGGCGCCGCTGGTGCTGACGAATTCCAGCTTGGCGTTCAAGTCGCTGACCACCAGCGGCTGGCCGCTTTTCAGCGAAACGTTGGCGGTGCCGTCCGGATTGGTCAGCACTTCCACCGCCACCTGCGACGCCACGCTGTCGATCAACTGTTCGCGCTTGTCCTGCAGGGCCGAGGTGTTGGTGCCGGCGCCGCTGACGGCGACGATCTGCTTGTTGAGCGCGGCGATGCCGGCCAGCGACTCGTTGAGCGAGGGCAGGATGGCCGACTGCTGCTGCTGCACCGACACCAGCTGGTTGGCGGTGACGTTGTAGATCGAATTGAACTGCTGCGACATGGAATCGGCCGCCGTGATCACCTGCTGGCGCAGCGGCGAGGAGGTGGGGTCGACGCCGGCCGCGTTCAGGGCCGTGAAGAAGTTGTCCATGCCGTAGCTCAGGCTGGACTTGTCGTCGCTCATCACGGTTTCCATCTGGGTCAGGTAAGGCTGCACCTGCGAGCGCGCGCCCAGCTCGGAGTTGGTGCGCCACAGCTGCTGCGACTTGTAGGAATCGCTGAAACGCAGCAGGGAACCGATCTGCACGCCGTTGCCGGCCGACTTGGTGCCGGGTTCGGACGCCGTCGCCAGCAACAGCACGCCCTGGCGCGTGTAGCCCTTGGTCTGCGAGTTGGCGATGTTCTGACTGACGGTGTTCAGTGCGGCCTGGGCGGCCAGGGCGCCAGACAGTGCGTTATACGAGATGGTCATGAGACGGGTCTTTCCTGGTGAAGTCCGAGGGACCCATGGAGGCGCTGCCCCACCGGTCCGATAGCAGTACTAAGCGACCGTTTATTGCTGCTGATTAAGCGTTTTGTGCGCGGCGGCCGATAAATTTTGCGGATCGGCAATATTGCCCGTGGCCTTGGCCGCTGCCGCCGAGGCCGGCGGCTGGGCGGCCGGCAGCAACTGGCGCAGGATGACGTCGGCCACGCCGAAGGCGCGGCGTCCGGCCAGCTGGTCGGCCACCAGGTTGTCGGCCATGTCGAGCATCTCGTCGTTGGTGCTGCGCTTGCCCGGGCTGTCGTCGGCGGCCAGCGCGCGGGCGCCGTCGCGCATCTGGTGCAGCATGCGGCCGATGAAGAAACTTTCGAACTTGACGGCGGCCTCGGTGGCCTTGGCGCGGTAGGCCGGATCGACCGTGTCGTTGGCCTGGACCGGCTGCGGCGCCACGTGGGTGCCGCTGAGCTGGCCGGCCGTGCCCTTGGCCAGCAGGCGCGCGGGATCGAAGCTGTTGTCCATGGGATTCCTTAAATGACGACCAGTTCGCCTTCGATGGCGCCGGCCTGGTCGAGTGCCTGCAGGATGGCCATGATGTCGTCCGGGGTCGCGCCCAGGCTGTTGACCACGTCGATAATCGATTGCAGCTTGGCGCCGGCCGGCCATTTGAACATCTGCGCCGGGCCCTGGTCGGCCGTCACCTGCGACTGCGGCGAGGAGACGGTCTGGCCGCCGGCCAGGGCGTTCGGCTGGCTGACCTTGGTCGATTCGGAAATCACCACCTTGAGCGAACCGTGGGTGACGGCGGCCGCGCGCACGCGCAGGCCTTCGGCGATCACCACGGTGCCGGTGCGGGAATTGAACACCACTTTCGGCGCGTCCTCGCCGACGTCGATGCTCATCGCTTCCAGCTTGGCCATGAAGGCCACGCGCTGGGTCGGATTGGGCGGCGCCACCACGTCGACGCTGGTGGCGTCGCTGGCGGTGGCGATGTCGCCGAAGCGCTTGTTGATCGACTCGACGATGTTGATCGCGGTCTGGAAGTGCGGGTGGCGCAGCGACAGGCGCACCGTCGGCTTGCTGGCGAAATCGGTGCCGATCTCGCGTTCGATGTTGGCGCCGCTCGGAATCCGGCCCGAGGTCGGGGTGTTGACGGTGATCGAGGAGCCGGACTTGCCCTGGGCGCTGAAGCCGCCCACCACCACGTTGCCCTGCGCCAAGGCGTAGACTTCGCCGTCGGCCGCGCGCATCGGCGTCAGCAGCAGGGCGCCGCCGCGCAGGCTCTTGGCGTCGCCCATGGACGACACCACCACGTCGATGCTCTGGCCCTTGCGGTAGCCGGGCGGGAACACCGCCGACACCATCACGGTGGCGACGTTCTTGGACTTGGCGTCGGTGCCGTCCGGCACTTTCACGCCGAACTGCTTGAGCATATTGATCACGGACTGGCTGGAGAACTTGACCTGGGTCGAGTCGCCGCTGCCGTTCAGGCCGACCACCAGGCCGTAGCCGACCAGCGGGTTGTCGCGCACGCCTTCGATGGCGACCAGGTTGCGCAGCGCCTGCGCGGCCTGGGCCGGCGCGGCGGCCAGGCCGAGCGCGACGGCGAAGGGGAGTACGAGGGAAAGCTTGCGGAAATTCATGGGATCACCCGTCTATCATGTGCTTAGAACGGCATCAGCGGGCCGCTGAAGAAGCGCGTCAGCCAGCCCGGTTGCTGGACATCGGCCAGGGTGCCCTGCGCCGAGTAGGCGATGCGCGCGTTGGCGATGCGCTGCGAGGACACCTGGTTGTCGGCGTCGATGTCGGCCGCGCGCAGATAGCCGCGCAGGCGCACGAATTCTTCGCCGTTGTTGAGGGTCAGGGTTTTTTCGCCGGCCACGCGCAGCAGGCCGTTCGGCAGCACTTCCTGCACGATCACGGTGATGGCGCCGGTCAGGGCGTTCTGCTGGGTGCTGGTGGAGTCGCCGGCGAAGGTGTTGTTGGCGCCCAGGCCGATCGAGGCCTTGGGGAAAGCCTTGCCCAGCAGATTGGGGGCGTTGATATTGTCCGCCGATTGCTTGGAGAAGCTGGTGCCGGCCTTCTTGCTGGCCTGGGTGGTTTCCTGCAGGATGATGGTGACGATGTCGCCGGTGCGGAAGGCGCGGCTGTCCGAGGTCAGGGACAGGCCGAGGTCGGCGCTGTAGACGCCGCCCGAGACGCCGCGCGGCGCGACGACGCGCGACACGGTGGGCGGTTCGTCGGACGGGCCGGGGCGCACCGCCGGCGGCTGCAACTGGGCACAGCCGGCCAGCAGCACGGGCAACAGCGCAGCAAGCAGGGGCAGTGCGGGTTTCATCAACGTGCCGCCTGCGCCAGGTACTGCAGCATATTGTCGGCGGCCGACAGCACCTTGGTGTTCATTTCGTAGGTGCGCTGGGCGGCGATCATGTCGACCATCTCCTCGACCACCTGGACGTTCGAGCCTTCCAGCGTGCCTTGCTTGATCTTGCCCCACTGCGCGGTGGCCGGCGTGCCTTCGGTCGGCGTGCCGCTCGACGGCGTTTCGGCGAACAGGTTCTCGCCCAGGGCCAGCAGGCCGGTCGGGTTGATGAACGAGGTCAGGGTCAGCTGGCCCAGCTGCTGCGGCGTGGTGTTCTCGGCGATCTTGGCCGAGACGGTGCCGTCTTCGCCGATCGAGATTGCGGTGGCGTTGGCCGGCACGGTGATCTGCGGAATCAGCGGCAGGCCGTTGGCGTTGACCAGGATGCCGTTGGCGTCGACCTGCAGCTGGCCGGCGCGGGTGTAGGCGGTGGTGCCGTCGGGCTGGCGCACCGACAGGAAGCCGTTGCCCATCACCGAGATGTCGAGTTCGCGCTGGGTGGTTTGCAGGATGCCCTGGGTGAACACCTTCTGGGTGCCGACCATGTGCACGCCGTTGCCGAGCTGGACGCCGGACGGGGTCAGGGTGTTGTTGTCGGCGCGCTGCGCGCCCGGCTGCTGCTCGACCGAGTAGAACAGGTCTTCGAACACCACGCGGTCGCGCTTGAAGCCGACGGTGTTGGCATTGGCCAGGTTGTTGGCGATGGCTTGCAGTTTCTGGTCCTGCGCCTGAACGCCGGTCTTGCTGATCCACATTGCTGGATTCATGAATTTCTCCCTGGAGTGTGGGTGGATTAGCTGCCGCTAATCAGGCGGTTGCCGGCTTGGGCCATCGAATCGGTGGCCGAGAACAATTTCATCTGGACTTCAAAGGTGCGGTTCAGGCTCATCACGGACACCATCTCTTCCACCGCCGAGACGTTGCTGCCTTCCAGGTGGCCGGGCTTGAGCACCACGGTCGGGTCGGTGGCCAGCGGCTGGCCGTCGCGCGCCACCAGCAGGCCGGCGACGTTCTTGGTCAGCTCCGACGCTTCGGCCTTGACCAGGCGCAGCTTGTCGATCACCTGCATGGTGGTGGTGCCGGGCGCCTGGATCGACAGCGTGCCGTCGGCGCCGATAGAAATCGCGGTATATTCGGGCACGCTGATCGGGCCGCCTTCGCCCAGCACCGTGTCGCCGTTCAGGCGCAGGGTGCCGGTCTCGTCGAGCTGCATGGCGCCGGCGCGGGTGTAGGCCTCGCCGTTGGCGGTCTGCACCGTCAGGAAGCCGGCGCCGGCCACCGCGACGTCGAGGTCGCGGCCGGTGCTCTTCATGGTGCCCGGCTTGGTCGAGACGGCGTTGGCCTGCAACTGCGCCAGGTGGCGGTCGTCGTAGCCGTAGCCGTTGACGGCCTGCGCCGACGACAGCTCCATGTTGGCGCGGAAGCCGCCGGTGTCGACGTTGGCCAGGTTGTTGGCGTGTACCTGTTGCCCGCGCAGGGCCCGTTCGGCCCCGCTCATGGCGGTGTAAATCAGCGCGTCCATGGGTCAGCGTTCCTTAGATGGCCTGCATCAGCGATTGCAGCATGGTGCTCTCGGTCTGGATGACCTTGGAGTTGGCCTGGTAGTTGCGCTGCGAGGTCATCAGGCCCACCAGTTCCGAGGTGATGTCGACGTTGGACTGCTCCAGGGTGGCGACGTTGATGGTGCCGCCCATGCCCACGCCCGGCGCGTTGACCAGCGCGTCGCCCGAGGCGATCGATGCGGTCCAGCTGGTGTCGCTGATCGCGGTCAGCGCCGCCTCGTTGGAGAAGGTGGCGATGGCCAGGCGGCCGACGGTCTGCTTCTGGCCGTTGGTGTAGCCGGCGATGACCGAGCCGTCCTCGCCCAGCGTCAGCTGGCTGAAGGTGCCCGAGGCGTAGCCGTCGGCGTTGTTGGTCGAGGTGGTCGCTTCGCCGGCGAAGTTGGTGGTGCCGGTGTAGTCGATGGTGACGTTGTTGAGCGTGCCGCCGGTGTTGGTGACGATGGCGCTCAGGTCGAGGCCGACCTGGAACGAGTTGGTGGCCGGATCGAGCGCGACCATCTTGCCGCTGGCCGGGTCGAAGGTCAGCACGCTGGCCGGGGCCGCCGTCACTTCGACGCCGTCGACCAGGTAATGGACGTCGACGCTGTTCTTGGTGGTGCCGCCGGCGCCGTCGCTGGTGGCGGCGAAGTATTGGGTCATAGTGTGCTTGCCGCCCAGCGAGTCGTAGATCACCGAGGCCTTGGACATATTGAAGGTCGCGGTCTCCGGCGATTCGCCGGCGGCCGGGGCGGCCCAGACGCTGGCCGGCGCGGTCCAGTCGCTCGACAGGTTGCCGACGTAGGTCACGTCTTTCGAGGCCACGGCCGGGATGGCGCCGGTCGGGATGACGATATCGCCTTGCGCGCCCATCGAGCCGGTGGTCGAGTCGACCGGGTAGCCCTGGATCTTGCGGCCCGAGGAGTCGATCAGGAAGCCGTCCTTGGAGGCCTCGAACAGGCCGACGCGGGTGTACTGCACTTCGCCGGTGGAGGCGTCGCGGCCGATAAAGAAGCCCTTGCCGTTGATCGACGCGTCGAGACCGTTGCCGGTGTTGAGGATGCCACCCTGGCGGCCGATGCTCTGGGTGACCGAGCCGACCTGCACGCCGGTGACCTGGTTGCCCGCCACCAGCGACGAGAAGTTCGCGCGGCTGGCCTTGTAGCCGTAGGTGCCGGCGTTGGCGATGTTGTGGCTGGTCACGTCCAGCGAATCATTAATGGCCTGAATGCCAGACAATGCGATATCGAAACTCATGGTGGAATCCTTCCTTAGAGAACAGATTGAGTGGCGGTGTTTTTGCCGTTGAAGGCGACGATCGTGTCGGAGCCGGTATCGCCGACGTTGGCGACGTTGAGCGTCACGCCGCCGCTCGGCAGCAGGCGTACATTGTTGAGGCGGCCTTGAATATTGATGCTCGGCGATTCCTTGCTGCTGGTCTCGATGGCGATCTTGTAACTGCCTTCCTCCAGGCCCAGCTTGGCCGGATCGACGCTGAAGTTGAGCGTGCCCGGCGCCTGGGTGCCGAGCTTGACTTCGTGGCGCACGCCGTCGGTGCCGGTCAGCACCACCATGGTGCTGGTGCTGCTGGCCGCCAGCGTGGCCTGGCCGGTGATCTTGTCGCCGCTGCCGTCGACCTTGACGTTGGCGGTGGTGACCGTCACCTCCGAACCGACCTGGCCGCCGAGCGCCATGACCTGCAGGCTCGACAGCGCGCTGGCGCTGGCGGTGGTGATGGTGGTCAGCTTTTGCAGCGACTCGGTCTGCGACAGCTGGGTCAGCTGCTGGACGAACTGCGCCGGATCGGTGGGCGAGAGCGGATCCTGGTTCTGGATCTGCGCCACCAGCAGCTTGGTGAACATGTCCGAGGTTTCGCTGGCGGTATTGCCGACCACGCTGTCACGGGACGTGCCGTTGGTGCTGGTATTGTTGTTGAGGAGACTGACTGCCATGGCTTAGCCTTCACCGAGTTTAAGGAGGGATTGCTGCATCGAACGGATGCGGCCGAGAACTTCGACATTCGTTTCAAAGGCGCGCGAGGCCGACATCATGTCGGTCATCTCGGCCACCTGGTTGACGTTCGGGTAAAACACCATGCCTTCGGCATTGGCCATCGGGTTGCCCGGTTCGTAGACCTGGCGCAGCGGCTCGGACGATTCCACCACGTCCAAGACCTGCACCTTGCCGCCGGCGCTGCCCATGCCGTCCGGGCCGTCGCTCATCACGGTGGCGAACACCGGCTTGCGGGCGCGGTAGGTCTCGCCTTCGGTGCCGGCCACGGAATCGGCGTTGGCCAGGTTGCTGGCGATGGTATTCAGGCGCACGGACTGTGCGGCCATGGCCGATCCGGCGATTTCTGAAATATTCTTGAACGACATGCTGGCGCTCCTGCTGGTGATTGCTTAGTTGATGCTTATTTGAGGCTTACTGACCGTTGATGGCCTTGGCCAGGCCTTTGAACTTCATGTTCACGAAGGTCAGGCTGGTGGCGAAGTCGGTGGCGTTCTGCGAGAAGGCGGCCTGCTCGACGCCGATTTCGACGGTGTTGCCGTCGCGGGTAGGGTGGTAGGGCACGCGGTACATCAGCGCGCTTTCGCCGCCGTCGCCGAGGTCGCCGTTCCCGACCGCTTCGACATTCGCCAGGGTGGCGGCGAAGTCCATGTCCTGGGCCTGGAAGCCGGGCGTGTTTTCATTGGCGATATTCGACGCCAGAATGCGCGTGCGGTCGGCGCGCAGCGCCAATGCGTTGGCATGGACGCCTGCCGCATCCTTGAAATTAATGCCCATCTTCTTCCCCTGTGGTGACGTTGCTGTAAAACGTGTCGACATGAGCGACAACATGAATCACATCGTCCGGTTGCCCTGTAGAATGATCTTCCGCATCATAGTAGAGGCTATTGCTCATGTACAACAAATGTATTGTAACTGTTTCGGCGGCCGTGTTGCTGGTTTGCATTCCGGTTTCTGAAGTATTTTCTGCTAACTCATCAGTGGCGGCGGAACAGGTACCGGTCATGGTTGAAGCAGCGGCACGCAAGCACCTGGAACGCTGGACGGTGGCGGCCGGCCTGAGCGAGCCGCAATTCACGCTGACCGTGTTGCCGGGAAACCGGCCGCTGGCCGCGTGCGCCCAAGCGCCGGCGGTGCAGGGCGCCGATACCCGGCTGCCGAGCCGCATGCGCTTCGTCGCCACCTGCGCCGGCGCCGGCGGCTGGCGGTATGAATTCATCGTGCGCGCGCAGGTCACGGCGCGGATTGCAGTCGCGGCAAGCGATTTGCCTTCGGGAAAAATTTTGGCCGACGAAGACGTGTTGCTTGAGCGCCACGACATTTCGACAATGTTGGACAGCATCAGCGATCCGCAGGACGCCGTGGGCATGAGCGGCAAGCGCGCGCTGCGCGCCGGCGAGGTGCTGCGCAAGGGCGTGCTCAGCGCGCCGACCCTGGTCAAGCGCGGCGAGCCGGTGCGCATCGTCGCGCGCCACGAGCAGATCGAGGTCAGCATGGCCGGCGAGGCGCTGGACGCCGGCGGCCGTGGCGACACGGTGCGGGTGCGCAACGCCAACGGTACGGTGATCCGCGCCCGGGTGACTGGCGCGGCCACGGTAGAACCGGTTTCTGCGCCCGTGACCACTAGTTCCCCGTCGGAGTGACGCCGGCGAGGCCGCCGCCGCGCTGCAATTGCGCGGCTACCTTGCTCAGCTTGTCTGCATAATTCGGATCGGTGGCATAGCCGGCCTTGGCCAGTCCGCTGGCGAAGGCGCGCGCATCGCTGCCGGTGTTGAGGGCGGCCGCGTAGCGCGGGCTGCTGGTGAGCAGGCTGGCGTAGTCGCGGAAGGCGCTGGCGGTATCCGGATAGCTGCGGAAGCGCTCGGTCTTCTTGAGCAGGGCGCCGTGTTCATATTCGGTGGTGCTGGCGACGGCCACTTCGCCCTGCCAGCCGCTGCCGGCCTTGAGGCCGAACAGGTTGTTGGCGTTGGCCGCGCCGTTCTTCAGCGGCTGCCGGCCCCAGCCGGATTCCAGGGCCGCATGCGCCGCCACCAGTTCCGGCGACACGCCGAGCTTGCCGGCGGTTTCCTCGGCCCACGGTTTGATCGAGGCCAGGAATTGTTGCTGGATATCGCTGTCGACGCCGTTCTCTTCGCCCTCGATGGCGCCGCTGCGGTTGCGCAGGGCCATCGCTTGCAGGCTCATGGCCTGGGCCTGGGAGGGAATCGCGGACGAGGACGAGGCCGAGGCAGCGCCGCCGTCGCCCTGGGCGATGTAGGCGGCGACGTCGGCCTGGACTTGCTGGAAGGTGGTGTTGAAGCCACCGCGCGGTGCGGACGCGGCAAAACCGCCAGTGGCCGCGGTGGGGCGGCTGGCGGTGACGTTCGATACGGTTGCGGCAGTCGGCGCAGTTGCCTGCATTCCGCTAAGCTGGCGCATAAATTTGCTCCTCGCCATGCAGCACGCGCTGCATGATGCTGTATTGCTCCACTATCAGGTCACCGTTGCGCTTGCTCAGTTCCTTGCATGCGAGCACGGCTTGTTCCAGTGTTTTCCAATCAGCTTCCATTCTCTCCCGTGCCGCATTTTTCAGCAAGGCAAAAGCCTGCAACATGGTGCCTTGCGGACCCAACAAGCGTTGTACCAGCGCCACGCGCTGCACCCGGCGCGCCTCCATGGCATCGACCAGGGTGGAGATGGCCTCGGCAACGGGGCCCAGTTCGGCGGCCTTGTGGCGCAGGGCGGCCTGGAATTGTTGCTGCAACAGCGAGTGCAATGCTTGATAAGACACTAAATCGTCAGCAATCCCGGCCAGCAGCGCGCGCATGGCGTCCTGGCGGGTGGTGGGGCTTACAGTCACTGCTCGCTCCCGTGGAAACGCTGGATCAGGCCGGCCAGCTTGCCCGGATCGAACGGCAGTTCGCCCTTGGCCAGGGCATTGCGCAGCAGGTCGACCTTTTCCTGGTCGATCTCCGGCATCTCGCGCATGGCTTGCAGGGCCGGTTGCAGGACCGCCGATTGCAGCGGGGAGGGCGCGGGCGCCGCCGGGGCGGCCGCCTCGGCGGCATCCACCGGAGCGGTTTCCGCCACGCGCTGGACGGCCATGCCGTCCGGTGTCGGTGTCGAGATTCTCATACGTGTGCCTCTGCTTGGCTTGGTTTCCATACGAACTCTTATTTGTTGCGGCGCGGGTCGCGCAGCGGCGAATCGCCGCCGAGCTTGCTGCGCAACTGCTGCAGCAAGGTGGCGTCCGGCAGCGCCGTGTCGACGTCGTGGGTCAGCGGGTCGGACGCGTCCGGCATGCCGAACATGCTGGCGATGGTCTTGGCCTGCGCCGTGGTCAAAATCAGCAACTCGATGCGGCGGTTGATGCCGGCATCGACCTTTTTCATGTCCAGCGGCGCGCGGTCGGCCATGCCGACCACCTGCAGCACCGATTCGCGGTTCATGCCGCCGGCCAGCAATTGCGAGCGGGCCGACATGGCGCGGTTGGCCGACAGCGTCCAGTTCGAGAAGGCGGCGTAGCTGCGGTCGGCGTATTGCAGCGAATCGGTGTGGCCGACGATCAGCATCTGGTTTTCCATCTGCTGGAACAGCGGTCCCATCTTGCGCAACAGGGCGCGGAACTTGTCGGTCGGCACGGCGCTGCCGCGCACGAACATGCCCTGGCGGTCGGTGTCGTGCAGCATCACGCGCAGGCCGTAGGGCGTGATCACGGATTCAAGATTGCTCGACAGGCCGGCCTCGGCGCTCATCTTGGTCAGCACGCGCGACAGCGCGGTCAGGTCGTCCGGGCTCTCGTACTTGACCTTGGAGGAGGGCGCGGCCGGGACGTCGGTCTGGTCGGCGGCGGCCTTCTGTTTGCCTTCGGCTTCCGAATTGCCGAAGTGCGGCATCGGGAAGCGGTCGATCAGGCTGCCGCGCGGGCCGCCGACCTGCTCGGGCATGACGCCCTTGCCCTGGTCGGTCTTGGCGCCGTCGGCCTCGGTCAGGATCTGCTCCAGCGACTCGGTGTTGCGCGCCGCCATCAGCCACAGCACCAGGAACAGGCACATCAACGCCAGACAGAAGTCGGCGAACGCTACCTTCCAGGCGCCGCCGTGGTCGTCGTGCTTGTGCTTGCCGCCACCGCGCTTGACGATGGTCTGGTCATGCGCTTTGTCATGCGGCTTTAGCACCACGGCCTCCACGACGCGAGCTGTCATCGGCCGGCGCGCTGTCGCGGCCTTCCAGATCGTTGATCCAGCGTTCAAGCTGGGCGAAGCTCGGCTTGATGTTGAGCTGCACCAGGCGGCGGCCGGCGTCGATCGCCAGCAGCGGCGGCTTGCCGGCCACGTGGGTCACCAGCACCACCTTGACGGTTTCCTTGTTGGCCGCCTCCGAGTTGACCAGCTGCTTCATCATATTGCACAGCGGGTCGATCAGGCCGTAGCAGAAGAAAATACCGATGAAGGTACCGACCATGGCGGCGCCCACGTGTTCGGCGATCTCGCCCGAGGTGGCGCCTTCGTTCACGGTGTTCATGGTGATCACGATGCCCAGCACGGCGGCCAGAATACCGAAGCCCGGCATCGCCTCGCCGATCTTGCCGAGCGACTTGGCCGGCTGTTCGAGTTCGGTGTGGATGGCTTCCAGTTCCTGCTCCAGCACGCCTTCGAGTTCGTGCGCGTTGATCTTGCCCATGGCCATCAGGCGGAAGTTGTCGACGATGAAGGCCAGCAGTTTCGGCTCTTCCAGCACGCGCGGATAGCGCTGGAACAGCGGGCTGTCCTTGGGCGCCTCGACGTGGGCGTCGAGCGCCTTCAGGCCGCCGGCCGCCAGTTGCAGCAGTTCATACATCAGCAGCAGCAGCTGACGCTGGAACTCGGAATCGTATTTCTTCTTGGTGATGATCTTTTTAATCTGCGTCATCATCTCCTTCAGCACGTGGCTGGGGTTGCCGATGACGAGCGCACCGAGGCCGGCGCCGGCGATCACGATCAGCTCGATCGGCTGCCAGATCTGATGGAAGGCACCGCCCATCATGAAGAAGCCGCCGAAGACGCTGCCTAAAACTATGAGGAGACCGACTATTTGCTGCATGATGATTCGCCTTTCCGCGTCATTTTTCTATCCCTAGCCACAAGGCGTCTTACGCGCCCTGCAGTACTGCCTTCATTTTGTTCAGCGCCGCCTTGTTGAGCTGGCAGACGCGGGCGTCGGTCAGGTCCAGCACGGCGGCGATTTCCTTGTAGCTCAGTTCGAACTCGTAATACATCTGCACCACGCGCTGTTCGCGCTCGTCGAGTCCGCGCAGCGCCTGCTCCAGGCTGCGCCGCACCATCAGTTGTTCTTCCGGGCTGGGCACGCTGTCGTTGCTGACGCTGTCCTGCAGCACCTCGTCGAAACTGGCGATCAGCTCGGCGTTTTCATCCATCAGATAGGCCTGGTAGGCTTCCGGCGTCAGCGCCAGCGCTTCCATGATTTCGTGCTCGCTCGGCTCGCGGCCCAGCTTGCGGGTCAGGGCGCGCACGCCGTCGCGCAGCTTGTGGCTTTGCTGGCGCACCGCGCGCGGGCGCCAGTCCTGGCGGCGCAGCTCGTCGAGGATGGCGCCGCGCACGCGCAGGCTGGCGTAGCTGCCGAAGGCGCCGTCCGGCTCGCCGTAGCGGCGCAGCGCTTCCAGCAGGCCCATCAGGCCGATCTGCTCCATGTCGTCGCGGTCGATGGCGCCGGCGATCTGCGAATTGAGCTGGCGCACGATGCGCTTGACCAGCGGCGCATACGCCATCAGATGCTTTTGCTCGTCGGCCACGCTGTGCGCAAGCGGCGCCTGGCCGTGCTCACCGTAGCTCTCGGCATAAGTGTCTGAAAATTCCTCTACGTATCCCATGCCCGCTCCACTCTGGTTCATGCCGTTGCGGCCTACTCGACAATCAGCTTGCCTATCATGACTTCGTCAAACGGCTTTTCGCGGCCTTCTTCTTCGAAGGCATGATCGAAAGCCTTGTTCAACTCGCCCGCGAACTGGTCGATGGTCATCACGCGCGCGCTGGCCATCGGCAGGTTGGACAGGGTCTTGACCGCCACACTGCGCAGCAGCGGCAGGTTTTCCTTGGTTTCCTTCTCGCGCTTGGCGTCGGTGGCGACCACCAGGTCGGCCGACAGGTAATGCGTCACCGTGTCGCTCGGCTCATGCTTGAGCATCACCACCACCTTGTCGACGGTCAGGTACTTGGGCGGCAGTTCGGATTTCTTTTCTTCCTTCTTCGGCTTTTTCTTGCTGTCCTTGGCGTCCTTGGATTCTTCCGCGTGCTCGGCGTCGCCCTTGGACATGTACCAGACGGCGCCGCCGGCGACGGCCGCGCCGACCACGGCGACCAGGGCTAAAGCGATGATGACTTTTTTGTTCATTGTGCGAATTACTCCCCGGTCATGGCAAAGGTGGCGGTGCTGTCGTCTTCACTCAGCGCGCGGCCCGGCGTGCGGCCGTCGTCCTGCGGACGCTGCTGGCCATTGCGGCCGCCCTGATCGGCCTGGGCCTGGGCGCGCGAGGACGAGACGGTGACGGCGACGTCGGTGAACTGGCGGTTCGACAAGTCCTGGCGCACGCTGTCGCCGATGGTGTTGAGCTGGCGCAGCACCTCGCTGTTGCTGGCGCTCAGGTTGACCTGCAGCGCGCCGGCGCTGTGGCGGATCGAGATTTCGATGCTGCCCATGTTCGGGGGGGCGAGACGGATGACGGCCTGCTCGCTGTTGCGTTGCAGCTGCAGTTGCAGGCGGTCGCCGAGCGCCTGGCGCAGCGGCTGCTGCCACTGTTCCGGCGTGCCGGCCAAGGTGACGGCGCTGCCGGCCGGAGCGGCCGGAGCGGCCGGTGCGCCGGCGGTTTGGCCGGCGGCGGCGGCGCTGCCCGTGCCGGTGCCGGCCAGGGTGAAGCTGCGTTCGTCGCCGGCTGCGGCCACGGTGGCGCCGGCCGGGGTGGCGGCTGCCGTGGCGGAGCTTGTATTGGCGGCGGCGTTGTCGGCCGCGCGGGTGACGATGCGCACGCCGTTGACCCAGGCTTCCTTGAGCGGTGCGCCAACAATGGCGGTCGGCAGGGGCAGGGCGCCGGTGTCGGCGACCGGCGCCTGACGCTCGGTGCTCGGCGTGGTGGCGTTGTCGCCGGTGCCGGTATCGGCCTGGAACTGGCGCGCTGCTGCCGTTGCTGCCGGGTTGGCGGCCTGGGCATAGGTGTTCTGGCTGGCCGGCACGGCGACCGGGGCCGCGCTTTCCTGGGCTGCAGCCAACGCGGCGGCAGCTGCGGCGGCGTCGTCTGCGCTTGGCGCGGCGCCGGCGTGGGTGTTGACGTTGGCGGCGGGCAGGGCGGCTGGATTGACGGCGACGCCGGCGGCGGCCAGATTCAGGCGGGTGGCGCTATTGTTCAGGGTGGCGGTGGCGCTGATGGCGTCCACACTGGCGGCGTCGCCGGCGGCGCCGGCGACCGGCGTCGACTGCGCTTGCTGCGGCATGACCGGCACGTTCAGCAGCGCGGTCACCATGGCCGGCAACACGCTGCCGGCGGCGGCGCTGCCGGAACCGGTGGCGTCGTCGCCGTCGGCCGGGGCGGCGGCATCGCTGCCGTCGTCGGCGCCGATGGCCACGTCGGCCAGGTTCAGCAATTGCGAAAACAGCGGGGCGATCGCCGGGGCGGCGTCGGCCAGGGCTTGCGCGGCGGCGCTGCTGCGCGCGTCCGGCTGGGCGGCGGCGGCTGCGTTGGCGCTGGCATTGGCATTGCCCGATTGGTCCTGGGCCGGCTTGGCGCTGGCCTGGGCCGTGTTGCCTTCACTCCGGGTGTCGGCGGCCGGCTTGGCGGCGGCCTTGGTCTTGCCGTTGCCGCTATCGTTGCCGGCCACGGTGCGATTGGCCGCCACCGGGGCGGTCAATTCGGCCTGGGCGGCCTTGGCCGCCGCCGTTGCGCTGGAGAGTGTCGTGCTCATGCTTGGATTCCGTTTTCTGTGTGTTCGCTCTCGAGGGCATAAGCCAGCCAGCCCTCCTGGTTTGCCTGCATGTCGTGCAAGCGCCGCCCCAGTTCGTCGGTGGCGCGGTTGCAGCGCTTGACTGCTTCGTTGTGCATCTGGCGCAGGGCCGACAAAGCGGCCCGTTCGGCGGCGCTCCACTGGCCTTGCGCCGCCATCTGCGGCAAGGTGCTGCCCATTAACGTGTTAATCGCCGCCAGCATCTTCCAGTCTTCGGAAGCGATGGCGGCGCTCATTTTCTGCGCCATCTGCAGCAAAGTGCGTTGCCTATCCATTGGTCTTGGCCTGCACTCCCAGCCAGCCCTTCTTGATCGTGGTCAGCAGGGTGGTGACTTCGTCGACGATGGTCGGGTCCAGGCTGACGCCGGCCGTGTACAAGCGGCCGGCGCAATAGTCGTACAGGCGGCCCAGGTTTTCCACCACTTCGCCGCCGTTGTCGAAGTCCAGCGAGCTCGACAGGCCGTTGATGATGTCGGTGCACTTGTTCAGGCTTTTGGCCTTGAGCTCGTAGCGCTTGCCGACGATGTGGCCGCGCGCGCGCGCCAGTTCTTCGAGCAGGCCATCGGTGAGCACCAGCACCAGCTCGATCGGCGAGGCGCGGGCCACCTGCGCGTCCAGATTGGTGGAGTGGTAACTGCTGTAGGCTTCCTGGTTCAACATGGTATTCACCGTAGGGGTCTGAATTAATGCAAGGTTCGCGTCAGTTGCTGCTGTCGTTGGAGAACAGCGCCGTGAACATATTCGAGGTCGTGGTCATCGACGCCTGCAGCGACTGCAGCGTCGTAAATTGCGCCAGATAGCGTTTGTAGGCGTTGTCGAACTGGTTTTTCAGCACGGCCTGGCGGCTGTCGATTTCGCCTTGCTGCTTGGTCGCCACGTCGCGGCGGCTGCCGATGTAGCCGTTGGTGGTGCTGGTCCAGGCCGTGGTCAGCTTGTTCATCGCGCCCAGCACGCCGCTGTCGACGCCGACGCCGGCGCGTCCGAACAGGCCGTCGAGCGCGGCCGGGTTGGCCGCCACTGCCTTGTTCAGGCGGGTGGTGTCGAGCGTCAGCGAACCGTCCTTGGTGGCGGTGATGCCGAAGTTGATCAGCGACAGGCCGCCGGTGGCGGTGCGCAGCACGGTGTTCAGGCGGTCGCGCAGCGAGGTGACGCCGGCGTCGTTGTGGAAGGCGGCGTCGGCCGAGGCGTAGGTCGGGGCGCTGCCGTCGGTCGACTCGACCACGGTATGGTCGCCGGCCGCCGTCAGCGTGTTGATGCTGCTGATCAGGGTGTTGTAGGCGGTGATGAAGCTCTGCACGTTGGCGGCGGTGCCGGCGTTGTCCGCGGCCACCGTCATGGTCACCGGCGCGGCGCCCACGGCCTGCGCCTGGGCCACCGTGAATTCCACGTCGTCGACCACGCTGAAGGTGTTGGAGGCCTGCTGCACCTTGGTGCCGCTCTGGCCGCCGACCCAGACGATGGCGTCGTTGGCGGTGGTCAGCGTGGTCTGGGCCGACAGGCTGGCCTGCAGGCCGGCGTCGCCCAGGCCGCTGACGTCGATCGATGCCACGGCGTTGCCGGCGCCGGTTTTGGCCGAGGTCAGCACCAGCTTGGACTGGCCGTTGACGGTCATGGTCGAGGCGGTCACGCGCGAGCCGTTGGCGGCGGCCGAATTGATGGCGGCGGCCACTTCCTTGGCGCTCAACATGCCGTCCATATTGTTGTCGGCGCTGGCCAGGTCGACCTGGAAGGTCGAGCCGTCGGCCAGCACCACGTTCATGGCGCCGGCGTTGGTGGCGACGCTGTCGTTGACGTTGTACGACACCTGGCCGGCGGTGGCCAGCTGTTCGACGTAGAACGAGTAGGTGCCGGCCACGGCTTTGGCGTTGGCGGTGGCGGTGGCCACCGCAGGGGTGCTGAAGGTCGCCGAGCTGGCGGTGACCGATTTGGTGCTGGTGGCGAGCGAAGACATCGCCAGCTGGAAAGCGCTCAGCGCCGAACCCAGCGTGCCCAAGCCCTTGACGGTCGCGGCGGCCTTGGTGGCGCGCGCGTCAAGGATGGCCTTGGTGCCGGCGATATAGGAATTGGCCAGGTTTTCGGCGGTGGTCTTCGGGTCGTAGGTAGGACTGCTGATGATAGCCATGATCGTGCTCCTGGAAAGGATAATGAAGTGTACCCTGATATAAGGCGACCTTAATCGTTTCCGTATGAAAATATTCCCAACTAAATTTTGTAACCGCGCTTATTTCTGCCCGCGTAACCACAATTGCGTTGCCAGTTCGTCATGCTGCTTGCGTTCCTTGACGTTTTTCTGCTGCGTGAAGCTCTTTTGCTCCTTGTTCAGCACCATGTCCATCACCTCGCGCTTGGCCCAGGCCTGGTTGAGCGCCTGTTGCGACACCGCCATGTCGGCCTCGTGCATGTGCAAGTCCAGGCGGTGGTTGTCGGCCATGACCATCACCGCTTGCTTGTAGTCGCCGCAGTTGCCGGCCAGGGCCGGGTGCAGGTTGCCGCTGGCGCCGCTGTTGGTGTACAGGCTGGTGAGGCGCTCCAGGTTTTTCTGGTAGCGCTCGCGGGTATTGGTCTTTTCCGCCATCTCGGTCTGCAGGCGCTCGACTTCGGTGCTGCGCAGGGCCACCAGGGTGGTCAGGTTGCGGATTTTCTGTTGGCTCATGTCATCAGCTTTTCAAGTTGAGCAATGCAGTTGGCGATCGGCGCTTCTTCCTTGGTGCCCTGGCATAAAAAATCTTCGACTTTCGGGTGCAGTTGGACGGCTTTATCGGTGACCGGATCGGCGCCCGGCACATAGGCGCCCAGCGGGATCAGGTCGCGCACGCGTTCGTGGCGCGCCATGCTGGCCTTCAGCGCGCGCGCCGCCATCATGTGTTGATGGTCGATCACCTGCGCCATGCAGCGGCTGATCGAGGCGGCGATGTCGATGGCCGGATAGTGGCCGCGCTCGGCCAGCTCGCGCGTCATGACGATGTGGCCGTCGAGGATCGCGCGCGCCGTGTCGACCACCGGGTCTTGCTGGTCGTCGCCCTCGGCCAACACGGTGTAGATCGCGCTCATGCTGCCGACCTGGTTCTCGCCGTTGCCGGCCGATTCCACCAGCTGCGGCAGGTTGGAGAACACCGACGGCGGATAG
The DNA here is from genome assembly GCF_054461335.1 of Duganella paludis. Lineage (NCBI taxonomy): Bacteria > Pseudomonadati > Pseudomonadota > Betaproteobacteria > Burkholderiales > Oxalobacteraceae > Duganella > Duganella paludis. The sequence continues at coordinate 260,379 of NZ_CM136922.1, read as the reverse complement.
CCCTTGGTGGCCGGCGGCTCGCCCAGCGCCAGCGCCACTTCGCGCAGCGCCATGGCGTAGCGGGTCAGCGAATCGACCAGCAACAGCACGTTCTTGCCCTGGTCGCGGTAGTGCGCCGCGATCGAATGGCACAGTTCGGTCGCCATGACGCGCATCAGCGGGCTTTCGTCGGCCGGGGCGATCACCAGCACGGCTTTCTGCAAGCCTTCCTTGCCCAGCGACATGTCGACGAATTCGCGCACCTCGCGCGAGCGTTCGCCGATCAGGCCCACCACCACCACGTCGGCCACGGTCTGGCGCGTCATCAAGCCCAGCAGCACGGACTTGCCGACGCCGGAGCCGGCCATCAGGCCGACCCGCTGGCCCTTGCCCAAGGTCAGCATGGAGTTGATGGCGCGCACGCCGACGTCGAGCGGTTCGGTGACCGGTTTTTTCTTCAGCGGATGGATGCGCGGCGGCTGGCTGTCGAGCGGGAAGTCGCCGCTCAGCTTGCCCAGGCCGTCGATCGGTTCGCCCAGGCCGTTGACCATGCGGCCGAGCCAGCTGGAGCCGATCTGCAGGCTGATTTTTTCAGGGGAGGGCAGCACGCGGGCGCCGGTGGTCAAGCCGACGGCTTTCTTGAACGGCATCAGGAACGACAGCTTGTCGCGGAAACCGACCACCTGGGCGTCCAGCCATTCGCCGCCGACTGTCTCAATCTGGCAACGCTGGCCCGTGTGCAAAGGGCAACCTACGGCCTCAAGCAATAAACCGGACGCGCCCACCAGACGGCCCGTCGGGGTCGCCATGGGTACCGAACCCAGTTCCAGATTGCGTAAGGCATCCGCGATCACTCTTCGGTCTCCGGTTCATCGCCGCTGTCGGCGATCTGTAATTGATTATCGACCTGTTCCATGACAGCCGCAAGACGTTGATGACATCCGGCATCAACTTCGTTGTCGCCGGCCTTGATGCGGCATTCGCCCACTTCCAGGCGCGCGTCCGGAATCAGGTTCCAGCGCTTGGAACGTTTCGGATCGAGCTCGGCGATGCGTTTCAGTTCTTCCGGATTCAGGAAGACATCGATTTCATCGCGGGTCGGCGGCATCGAGGCCAGGGTTTCCTCGACCAGGGCCATCAGTTGCACCGGCTGCAGCGCCAGTTCGGCGCGGATCACCTGGCGCGCCACCTTGGCCACCAGGTCGACCACTTCCTTGCGCTGGGCGGCGCGGTAGTCGGAACGCAGCTTTTTCAGGCTTTTCAGCATGGCGTCGACCGGGCGCGCCATCTGGTCGTAGGCCACCAGGGTTTCGTGGCGGCCTTCTTCGCGGCCCTGTTCCTGGCCGGACAGGCGGCCGGTCTCGAAGCCGTCTTCCTGGCCGCGCGCCAGGCCGATTTCGTAACCGTCGCGCTGGCCCTGTTCAAAGCCCTCGCTGACCGAGGCGGCCCACTGGGCGCCGCCGTCGCTACCATGGCCGTGGCCGTGCGCGGCCGCCGCAGCGGCGCGCTGGGTGGTGAACTGCGCCAGCGGCGGGAAGCGGTAGGCACGGAACTGCTTCATTCCACCACCTGTTCGGCAAACAGCTGGATCTCGACCTCGCCGGCGTCGGCCAAGGCTTTGACGGTGGCCATGATTTCCTGGCGGGTCTGCTCGATGCGCGACATCGGCACCGGGCCGGCGCGGCGCATCATGTCCTCGAAGGCCTGGGCCTGGCGTTTCGGCATGGTTTTCAGCACGGCGTCGCGCACGGCGATGTCGGCGCCCTTGAGCGCGATGGCCCATTGTTCCAGCGGCACGTCTTCCAGGATGCGGGTGATCGCCACTTCGGTCTGGTTGCCGAGGATGAAGAAGTCGTACATCGACAGCTCGATCTTGGACACCACTTCCGGATCGTGGGCGCGCAGCAGTTCCACCATCTGCGCGCGGTTGCTCGGCAGGCGGTTGAGGATTTCGGCGGTCTGGCGGATGCCTTCCACGCTGGTGCCCTGGGAATCGAAGGAGCTCAGGCAGCGGTCCACCAGCTCGTCGAGTTCCTGCAGCAGGTCGCTGTCGACTTCCTCCATGCGTGCCAGGTTCAGCAGCACCAGGTCGCGGCTGTCCTGCGGCAGGGCGTCGATGATCTGGCCGGCCAGCGCGGCCGGCAGGAAGGCCACGAACACGGCCTGCATCTGCACGTGTTCGTTGGAGATGTATTCGGCCAGCCACTTCGGCGAGGCCCACTGCAGGCGCGCCATTTTCGGGCGCAGCTCGTCGCCGTAGATGTTGTTCAGCACGGTGTTGGCGAGATCGCCGCCGAGCGCCAGGTCGAGCGAGCGCTTCAGGTAGCTGCGCGAAGCGCCATGCACGCCGGACTGTTCGCGGTAGTCGTCGAAGAATTTTTGCATCGCGTTCTTGACCGACTCGACCTTGATGCCGCTCATGCGCGACATCACCTGCGTCACTTCCAGCAATTCCTCGCGCGACAGGCAGCGCAGCACGGCCGCCGCCGGTTCCTCGCCGATGCTCAGCAGCACGATGGCCGCCTGCTCGACCGGCGTCAGCTTCGTCGGCATGGCGTATTCGCCATCGTCATCCATGTTATTGAGTTCGGCCATTTTTCTGCATCCATTGTTTGACGACTTCGGCTACGCGTTCCGGCTCTTTGGCAGCCAGTACCTTGAGGTGATCGACCATCACGTCGACCGCCGAGCCCGGAGGCGGCAGGTCGTAGTTTTCCAGCAGCGGCACCACCGGCATGCCGGCCTGGCCGGTCGCGCCGGCCAGTGCCGGCGCCGCACCCGGGGTACCCGGAGCAGCGTTGCCGGCCAGGACCGCCTGTTCTTTGGCGGCCGCTTCCTTGGCTTCCTTGGCGGCGGCCACGGCGGCCTGTTCGGCGGCGCGGCGTTCGGCGGCGATGCGTGCCGTTTCCTTCGGATCGGGCATGAAGCGGGCGTTCATCAGGCGCAGGATAGGGCGCAGCAACAGCAGGTAGCCGAGCAGCGCGGCCACGGCGTAGATCGCATACTTGCTGACGTCGACGATGTTGTCGCGCTCTTCCCACCACTGGGCCGGGGCGGTCTTGGCCGGGAAGTTCATGGCCGACACCACCAGCTGGTCGCCGCGCTCGGCATTGATGCCCAGGCCGTTGCGCAGGATCTTGTCGATGTTGGCGATTTCGGCCGCGCTCCAGCCGGTTTTCGGCGTCGGCGCGGCGGCCTGCGCCAGCACCACGGCCACGCTCAGCTTTTCAAGGCGGCCACGGCTGCGCTTGGTCTGGGTGATGCTGCGGTCGTAGGCGTACTGGCGGGTGGTGGCGTTCTTGCGCGCGGTGCCGTCCGGCGCGGCGTTCGGATCGGCGGCGCCGCCGGCGGTTTGCTGGTTGGCGGCGGCCGGATTGGCGGCGGCCGGCGGCGGCCGGTTCGACAGCGTGCCCGGCACGCCCATCACCATGCGGTTGCGGTCCTGCTCTTCGCGCATGGCTTCGCTGGTCACCTTGGGATCGGCGCCGTATTTTTCCACGGTTTCTTCGACGCGGTCGTTGTCGACCTCGGCGGCCACCGACATGCGGTAGTTGTCTTCGCCGATCACCGGACCGATCAGGCCCTTGATGTTGGCCTTGACCTGGTCCTGGTAGCGCTTGCCGGCGTCGTTGCCGGTGGTGCCGGCGTCGAAGCCGTCGGCCAGGTCGATGTGGGACGACAGCAGGTTGCCGGCCTGGTCCACCAGGCTGACGCGCGCCGGCGCCAGGCTGGCGACGCTGCCGGCCACCATGTTGACCACGGCGGCGATGGCTTCCGGCGCCAGGTTGGCGCCCGGCTTGAGCTGCACCACGACCGAGGCCGACGATTTATCGCCGTCGGCGGAGACGAAGGAGGTCGACTTGGCGATCGACAGGTGCACGCGCGCGTGCGAAATCGCGTCCAGGGTCATGATCGATTGCGCCAGTTCGCCTTCCAGGCCGCGGCGGAAGCGCACGTCCTGCACGAACTGCGACACGCCCAGCGGGTCGTTCTTGTCCATCAGTTCCAGGCCGGCCGGCAGCTGCGCGGTCACGCCTTTGGCGGCCAGCAGCATGCGCACCTTGCCCAGCATGGAATCGGGCACCAGCACCTGGCCGCTGTCCGGGTGCACGCGGTAGGGGATGTGTTCGGTGTCGAGCACGCCCATCATGTCCGGCGCCGAGACGCGCTCGCGCGCGCCGAACACCGGCTTATAGCTGGCCTGGCTGCTCCACATATACATCAACACCAGCGCGGTCAGGCCGATGGCCAGGATCAGCAGCGGGTACAGGGTTTTCAGCAGTTGCGGAGACAGCGCCGGCGCAGACGGGTTCGCGCGCCAACGCTCGAAGGCGGACTTGATGGTGTTGATCACGTTGTGTGCTTTCGCGGAGGCTTACAGCGGTAATTTGATGAGTTCGTCGAGGCCGCCCATCACTTTGTTGCGCACTTGCATCAACATCGAGAAGGACAGGCCGGCTTCCTGGCTGGACAGCATGGCGCCGACCAGGTCGTCGCTCTTGCCGGCGTCGACATCGGCCATCTTTTGGCCGGCTTCCACGTCCTGCAGGTTGACCTTGTCGATCGCGCCCTGCATGGTCTGGGCGAAGGACGAGGCACCTTGCGGGTCCTGCGAACCGAACTGGGCCGCGGCCGCGATGTTCTGGCTGTGGTTGCCCAGGTTTTGCGCCGCGTTGGTCAGCGACGCCAGGTCGGCCTGTATCAGGCTGGCGAATCCGTTGCTCATAGTGCTACCCCCATTTTTGCCGCGTTTTGCTGCGTTGAATCCAGATGACTACCTTAGCGAGATTGCCGAAAAGCAGCAACCCCAACTGTCAGATTTGTGCCGCCGTATACCAAAGGTGCTACACATCCGTTGCCCATGTCACAGTCTTGTAATAAAGATAGTGCCATCGTGTCGGCCAAAGTCGGACACGTCGGCGAGCAAGCGCTCGGAAAGTTGGATGGGTGGTGTTTGGCGTGGCGCGCTTAAGTTGCTCAACGTAAATTTTCCCAACTGTTTTGTTTCGTTTTGGACATAACAGTTTTTCTAAGGCAAATCTCGTTACAAATCATTTAGTAAGCGCCGTTTGTTGATGTGCGATACCGCTGCGGATGATGGGGTAAGCTTACCGGCTAGCAACATTCTTGTAAAGCGGTATTTGTCTCAGGGAAAGATTTGTTCAAATATTGTTCAATAGCAATAATGTGAATTTTCATGTATGCTGCTTCCGAGATCGTCCCGCTTTCAGTTACGATTAGCGACCATGACAAAAAATTGCGCTGGAAGTAACCAGTTTTTAGCTGGATAGTGCGATGATGGAGGAGTGGGAAGAATTAACCGCCATGGCTAACACATGACAACGACAAAACAGACGCAACATCAAGTTCTGGACCCCAGCCTGCTTGGTCGTCCGGTGCATCTGCTGCATATTTTTGCGGCCCAGTTGCGCGACGATCTGGCGCAGTCCATGCGCCTGAACATGAACCGCCGCTACTGGGGCGGCTTCCAGGTGCAGGACGTGGCCTTCAGCCGCCTCGATGGCAGCGAAGGGCGCAGCCGCTGGCTCAGTTTTGCCGCGCCGGCCGGGCAGATCGCCTTTTCGCTCGAGCGCAAGGTGCTGCTCAGCGTACTCAATTACCGCTACGGCAGCGGCGCCAAAACCGAACCCAAACCCGACGCTCCCGTCCTCGACGAAAACACGGTGCGCGTGACCGCCACCGAGGAGCGCCTGGCTGTGGTGCTCGGGCAACAGTTGGCCGGCACCCTGGCCGGCCGCATCGAACTCAACCTGCCCGCCATCGACAAGCCGGTCGGCGCCGAAGGCCAGGCCGAGGAGGGCGCCGACGCCGAGTTCAAGCCGGCCCCCGGTTCGCCGCCGCCCAAGGGCAGCTGGGTGATCAGCGTCACCGTCAGCGAGACCGCCGGCGGCGCCAGCGGCCAGTTCTGGTTCGCCCTCGACAAGAATCTGATGTCGAGCGTGCTGCGCGGCCTGCTGCGCGACCGCGACGCCGGGAAAAAGCCCAAGACCGCCGCGCCGCTGGCCCAGCGCCTGCAGGTGGGCCTGATCGGCCGCCTGGCCAGCAAGGAAGTGTCGCTGGGCAGCCTGTACGATTTGCAGGTCGGCGATGTGATCCCGATCAGCCTGGCCAGGGCCGACGTCCTGCTCGAAGACTCCCGCCTGTTCACGGCCGCCGTCACCGAGCACAAAGGCAAACTCTGTTTAACCTCTTTTGAAGACGCCGAATAATGATGAACATGAACGTAGCCAACCCTAGCGACGCCCTGCTGGAAGATCTGTCCGAAGAGATGATCATCGACCAGCCCGGCGCCGAGCTGACCGACCTGCCGGTCTCGGCGCCGCGCCGCGACCTGCCGGCCATGATGCGCAAGATCCCGGTCACGCTGACGCTGGAGGTCGGTTCGGCCCGCATCTCGCTGCAGGACTTGATGAACATCGGTCCCGACAGCGTGGTGGAACTGGACGTGCTGGCCGGCGAGCCGCTGGTGATCAAGGTCAACGGCACCGCCATCGGCCGCGCCGAGGTGGTGGTGGCCGGTGAAAACTACGGCCTCAAAGTGATCGACCTCGACGGCCTGAATCTCGACATGATGACTCCATGACCTGGAGTGTGAACCTGCAGTGGCGCCGCCCCATGGCGGGCGCGGCCGCTGCTGCCGCGCTGGGATTGCTGCTGGGCCTGGCCATGGCGCCGGCCCAGGCGGTCGACCTGCTGGCCAATGTGGTGCCGGGCGCGAAGACCGAATTGACGGTCAAGATGCAAATCCTGATCATCATGACCTTGCTGGGCTTGCTCCCGGTGATGGTCATGATGATGACCAGCTTTACCCGCTTTGTGATTGTGCTGTCGCTGCTGCGCCAGGCCCTGGGCCTGCAACAGGGCCTGCCGAACCGGATCATCACCGGCGTGGCGCTGATCCTGACGCTGCTGGTGATGCGGCCGATAGGCAACCAGATCTGGACCGAAGCCTTCGTACCGTACGACCAGGACAAGATCGGCCTGGAAACCGCGCTGCAGATCGCCGAAAAGCCGGTCTCGCGCTTCATGCTGGCGCAAACCAGCAAGGCCGCGCTGCAACAGATCGCCCACCTGGCCGGCGAAGACAAGATCACCGACCCGACCCAGCACGCGTTCACCGTCAAGCTGGCGGCGTTCGTGCTGTCGGAGCTGAAGACCGCGTTCCAGATCGGCTGCATGCTGTTCATTCCCTTCCTGGTGATCGACCTGGTGGTGTCGTCGGTGCTGATGGCGATGGGCATGATGATGCTGTCGCCGCTGGTGATTTCGCTGCCGTTCAAGCTGCTGCTGTTCGTGCTGGTGGACGGCTGGACCCTGACCGTGAATACGCTGGTGACCAGCGTGCAGGCGTACTGAGGAGGCTGGAGCGATGCTGACGCCCGAAATCGCCGTCGACCTGGTGGTCGAGTCCCTGCACATCGTCATGCTGCTGGTGGTGATCCTGGTGGTGCCCGGCCTGATCACCGGCCTGCTGGTGGCGCTGTTCCAGGCCGCCACCCAGATCAACGAACAGACGCTGAGCTTCTTGCCGAGGCTGCTCATCACGCTGCTGGCCATCATCCTGGCCGGGCGCTGGATGTCGACCCTGCTGATGGACTTCTGCGTCTCCATCTTTACCCGCGCCGCCACCCTGGTCGGCTAGCCGCGCCCGCGCCCCATGGAATCCGTCCTCTCCCAGCTGTTGCCGATGCTGACCGCCATCTGGTGGCCGTTCTGCCGCATCCTGGCGATGTTCATCGGCGCCCCGGTGCTGGGCGAGGCGGTCACGCCGACCACGGTGCGGATCCTGATCGCGCTGGTGCTGGCGATCCTGATGCTGCCGCTGACCGGCGGCGTCGACTGGGGCCCGGCCGCCATCAATCCGTTTTCCATGCACGGCGTGGTGGCCACCATCGAGCAAGCCCTGATCGGCTTCGTGCTGGGGCTGGCGTTCCACTTCGCCATGTCGGTGATCGGCGTGCTCGGCTTCATGGTGTCGTCGCAGATGGGCTTGTCGATGGCGGTGATGAACGACCCGCTCAACGGCCAGTCGTCGGACGTGGTGTCGGCCTTGCTGTCGACCCTGGCCATCATCGTGTTCTTCGCCATCGACGGCCACCTGGTGATCGCCAACGTGATCGGCCAGAGCTTCAAGGCCTGGCCGCTGGGCCGGGGCTTCGGCCCGATGCTGATGGAGGCGGTGGCCTACAACGTGGCCTGGATTTTTTCGGCGGCGATGCTGCTGGCGATCCCGGTGGTGTTTTCCACCCTGGTGGTGCAGCTCGGCTTCGGTTTCCTCAACCGCGTGGCGCCCAGCCTGAACCTGTTCGCGCTGGGCTTTTCCGTGATCACCATCTTCGGCCTGATGATGCTGGCGCAGGTGGTGCGTTTCATTCCCGAGCACTATATCCGCATGAGCAATATGGTGCTGGAGCTGATACGCCAGCAGATGCAGGTGGCCATCCATGGCTGACGACAGCACCGGCGACAAAACAGAAAAGGCTTCACAACAGAAGCTCAAGAAATCCCGCCAGGAAGGGCAGGTGGTGCGTTCGCGCGACCTGTCGACCGCGATCGGCATCCTGGTCAGTCTGAAACTGTTCGTCTACCTGCTGCCCGAATACCTGATGCAGTTCAACGAAATCTTCCACCAGAGCTTTGCCCCGCTCGACAGCGACGGCGCCATCGACAACGCCATGTCGATCGTGTTCAGCAGCTCGATGGCCTTGCTGATCAAGATGGTGCTGCCGCTGTTCGTGGTGCCGCTGTTCATCATGCTGGGCGCCATGGTGCCGGGCGGCTGGGTGATCTCGACCAAGCACTGGGAACCCAAGCTCTCGCGCATGAGCCCGATGGCCAACCTGGGCCGCCTGTTCAGCGGCAAGCACGCGTTCGAGCTGGCGATCTCGATCGGCAAGGCCGGCGTGCTGATCGCCGTGCTGATCCACGTGGCGCGCTCGACGGTGGGGCAGTACACGCAACTGCAGATGATGACCATCGGCCAGGCCATGCTGAACGGCTCGAACCTGATGCTCGACGGCCTGATGGCGATGGTGGCGGTGTTCGTCATCTTCGCGCTGATCGACGTGCCGGCGCAGGCCTGGTTCTTCGCCAAGAACCAGCGCATGAGCAAGCAGGACATGAAGGAAGAGCACAAGTCGACCGAGGGCCGGCCCGAGGTCAAGCAGCGCATCCGCCAGTTGCAGCGCGCCATGGCGCGGCGCAGCGCGCGCAAGATCGTGCCCAGCGCCGACGTGGTGATCGTCAACCCGGAGCACTACGCGGTGGCGCTGAAGTACGACCTGAACAAGGCCGAGGCGCCGTATGTGCTGGCCAAGGGCGTCGACGAGATGGCGTTGTACATCCGCAGTCTGGCGGTCGAATACAAGATCGAAGTGATGGAGCTGCCGCCGCTGGCGCGCGCCATCTACAACACCAGCCAGGTCAACCAACAGATCCCGGTGCAGCTGTACCAGGCGGTGTCGCAGGTGCTGAACTATGTGCTGCAGTTGAAGGCATTCCGTACCGGACGGCGCCAGGCCGAACCCGAACGTCCAAAAGAAGTTGTTGTGCCCACATCCATGAGCGAGGTTAAGCAGTGAATTTTTTCCAAACGCTGATTGCGGAAGCGCGTCGCCACAAGTTTGCCACGCCGGCATTCCTGTTGATGATCCTGGCGATGATCATCCTGCCGCTGCCGCCGGTACTGCTGGACGTGATGTTCACGTTCAATATCGTGCTGGCGCTGATTGTGATCCTGGTGTCGGTGTCGGCCAAGCGGCCGCTGGACTTCTCGGTGTTCCCGACCGTCATCCTGGCCACCACCATGCTCAGGCTGACGCTGAACGTGGCCTCGACCCGGGTGGTGCTGCTGCACGGCCATGAAGGCACGGCGGCGGCCGGTCATGTGATCGAAGCCTTCGGCAACGTGGTGGTCGGCGGTAACTACGTGGTCGGTATCGTGGTGTTCGTGATCCTGATGATCATCAACTTCATGGTGGTGACCAAGGGGGCCGAGCGCATCTCCGAGGTCTCGGCGCGCTTCACGCTGGACGCCTTGCCGGGCAAGCAGATGGCGATCGACGCCGACCTCAACGCCGGCCTGATCAACCAGGAAAAAGCCCAGCTGCGCCGCCAGGAAGTGGCGTCGGAAGCGGACTTCTACGGCGCCATGGACGGCGCCTCCAAATTCGTGCGCGGCGATGCCGTGGCCTCGATCCTGATCCTGATCATCAACATGGTCGGCGGCGTGGCGATCGGCTCGCTGATGCAGGACATGTCGTTCGGCGACGCCTTCAAGCAATACGCGCTGCTGACCATCGGTGATGGCCTGGTGGCCCAGATCCCGGCGCTGCTGCTGTCGGCCGCCGCCGCCATCCTGGTGACCCGCATCTCGGACTCGGGCGACTTCGAGCAACAGGTCGGCAACCAGGTACTGACCTCGCCGCAGGTGATGCTGAGCGCCTCGGGCATGATGTTCATTCTGGCGCTGGTGCCGGGCATGCCGTGGCAGATGTTCGGCCCGTTTGCGCTGGTGCTGGCCTATGTCGGCTGGCGGTTGCTGAACCGGGTGAAGGTGCCCGAAACCAACAATCTCGACGCCATCGAAGCGGCGCTGCGCGACGACCGCGCGCCCGAGCTTGACTGGTACAGCCTGCCGGCGGTGCAGCCGCTGCAGGTGGCGGTCGGCTACAAGCTGGTCGGCCTGATCGACAAGGCGTATGGCGAGCCGTTGAGCAAGCGCGTGCGCGGTGTGCGCCAGAGCATCTCGGAATCGATGGGCTTGTTGTTGCCGCCGATCGGGGTGCGCGACGACCTCGGCCTCAAGCCGACACAATACTCGGTGATCCTGTCGGGCAGCGTGGTGTCGCAGGCCGAAGTGTTTGCCGATCGCCTGATGGCGATTCCGTCGCCGAATGTGTATGGCCAGATCGACGGCATCCCCGGCATCGAGCCGGCGTACGGCATGCCGGTGACCTGGATCGAAACCAGCGAAAAAGCCAATGCGCTGGGGCTGGGCTACCAGGTGGTGGAAGCGCCGAGCGCGATCGCCACCCACCTGTCCAAGCTGATCCGCGAATACCTGCCGGAGCTGTTCCGTCATGAAGACGTGCCGGCGCTGATGGAACGGCTGACGGCGGTCGCGCCCAAGCTGTCGGCGGCGCTGGACAAGTCCCTGACGCACACGCAACTGCTGCGGGTGTTCCGCGTGCTGCTGGCGGAAAACGTCTCGCTGAAAGACATCGTCCCGATCGCCACCACGCTGGTGGACAGCTCGGAGACGACCAAAGACCCGATCCTGCTGGCGGCCGAAGTCCGTTGCGCCCTGCGGCGCCAGATCGTCACCAGCCTGTTCGGTCAAAAAACGGAAATGCAGGCCTTCAACCTGGGCGGCGATCTGGAGAACATGCTGCTGGGCTCATTGAACCAGGCGCGTCAGAGCGGCAAGGTGGTGCTGGACAACTATCCGATCGACCCACACCTGCTGGCGCAGCTGCAAGTGAACATGCCGGTGGCGCGCGAGCAGATGAAGCAGCAGGCGACGCCGCCGCTGTTGCTGGTGCTGCCGCAGATCCGTCCGCTGCTGGCGCGCTACGCCCGCCTGTTCGCGCCGGGCCTGCACGTACTGTCGTACAACGAAATCCCGGAAAACCGCGAAGTCAGCATCATCGGCACCGTCGGCTAAGCCGAGCCGACGCACCGTCCTTCCCGCGAAAGCGGGAATCCATAGCACATCTCCGTAGCAAGCCGCCTATGGGTTCCCGCCTGCGCGGGAACGACGGGCTCTATGCGGATTCGGAAAACAGGTCGTCGGGGACGGTGGGGGTGGACAGCAGGACGGCCACTTCGGCCATCGCGCGGAACAGCGCTTGCGTCAGCGCCGCCGTGTGCAGGCGGCTCGGGTAGGAGTGTTCGCCGGTCGAGGCCGGCAGTTCGCGGCGCAGCCGGCAGCGCAGGATGCTCAGGCCCGATCGGCTGACCACCGCCGCCAGTTGCGGCAGCATGTCGCGCATGTGCTGCATGGCCGAGGTCTGCGCGGCGCCGACTTCCAGCACCACGCCGTTGCCGCTGGCCGGCTCCATCTGGATCACCACCCGGCCCACGCCCGGCAGCATTAGTTCCAGCCGCAAGGCCACGCGCGAGCGGCGGCGGCGGTCGCGTTCGTATTCGTCGTCGTCCTTGACCACCACCTTGAGCACCAGCCGCTCCGCGCCCCAGGCGTAGACGGCAAACCGCCATGGCTCCATTTCGGTGACCACCGGCATGCCGGGACGGCCGTCGCGCAGCGTCGATGGGGTGTGGTCGGTCATGAACAGGCTGGCCGGCAGATGCTGGCCGCTGGCTTGCTCCAGCCAGGCGGCACGCTGCTCGCCGTAGGTGCGCACCATGACTTGCCACGAGGCCGCCATGGCGTTGGTGTCGGGCGGTTGCCAGACCAGCTGGCGCGAGAGGAAAACCTGGTTCGGCCGCATCGCGGCCGCTTCGCCGGCGTCGGCGATCTCGCCCATGGCGGCGGCCAGCGCTTCGGCCTGCGAGCGCGGCATGGCCTGCTGCTCGGGAGCGTCGAGGATGGCTCCCACGGAATTCGGTCCGCCGGTGCCGTTCGGCCCGCCCGGCGCCAGCGGCCCCACCGGATAGTCGATGTCGAGCGGACCCTCGCTGCCCGGAACGCGCGTGACCTGGCCGGGCTGCGCTAGCGGCCGGTCCGGGACGCCGAGCGGGCGCAAAGTGGGTCCGATACGATCTACAGCCATCAGGCTCGCTTTCTAGAATTGCGGATGTAAAAAAAGCCAACCGAAATGCTCCGGTTGGCCCTTTCAGTAATCCGGATATGTGGACATATCCGGAGTCTACTACGATTACTGCAGCAGGGACATAACCAGCGACGAGGTGCTGTTCGACTGCTTCAGCATGGCGGTGCCAGCTTGCAGCAGCATCTGCGACGAGGTCATGTTCGACGATTCGGTCGCGAAGTCGGTGTCCATGATGCGGCCGGTAGCGGCCTTGGTGTTGGTCGAGATGTTCGACAAGTTGTTGTACACGTGGTCCAGACGGTTGGCCGCTGCACCCAGACGCGAACGCACGGCGCCGACTTGGTCCAGCGCGTCGGTGATGTTGTCGATGGTGGTGGCGACGTTGGCTTTGTCCAGCTTGGTGTCAGCGGTGGCGCTCTGGGTGGTGTAGTTGGCGCTGACCAGGCCCAGGGCGGTGTCCAAATCGCCGATGGTGGTTTTCGCGGCGCCTGCGGTCAGGTCCAGGGTCATGGTCTCGGTGCTGGAGGCGCCGATCTGGAAGGTCATCGAAGCTGCCAGGGTGCCGCCGACGATCAGGGTTTCGCCGCCGAACTTGGTGTTCTTGACGATGTTGTTCAGTTCGTTACCCAGCGCATCGTATTCCGATTGCAGTGCGACCAAGTCTTTGGTGGTCGACGAGGCATCGGCTGCCTGGGTGGCCAGATCTTTCATGCGGATCAGCATGGTCGACACTTCGTCGAACGCGCCTTCGCCGGTTTGCAGCATCGAGATCGAGTTCTGGGTGTTGCGCATGGCCATCGCCATACCGCTGGTTTGTGCTTTCAGGCGGGTTGCGATTTGCAGGCCTGCAGCATCGTCCATGGCCGAATTGACACGGAAACCGGTGCTCAGGCGGGTCTGCGAGGTCGACAGCGACCCTTGGGTGCGACCGATCGAGTTCTGTGCGGAAAGGGCCGCAGCGTTGGTGTGAAGGCTCAGCATGAAATAACTCCTGGTAGGTGGATTCAGTTCGGAGCAACGAATCTTTTGCGCTCTCCCAAGTACAAGACGACCGTATCTGGAAGGACATTAAATGCTTTGTGGAAATTTATGAAAAATAATTGTAACGAAGTCCCGAAAGCCGCTGTCTACCGTCTTTCCACTCGCCGATTATGTGCCGATTAGCAGGCGCGGGCAAGATTTCATACCCTGTGTCAAAAGAAAAACAGCGCGGTGAGTAGCCGCGCTGTTCTTAAAGTGTTGCTTTTTTACATATTCGGATAATTCGGGCCGCCGCCGCCTTCCGGCGTGATCCAGACGATGTTCTGGGTCGGGTCCTTGATATCGCAGGTTTTGCAGTGCACGCAGTTTTGGGCGTTGATCTGCAGGCGGTCGTTGCCTTCGTCGGTCTTGACGAATTCATACACGCCCGCCGGACAGTAGCGCGCCTCCGGACCGGCGTACTGGGCCAGGTTGACGTCCACCGGCACGCTTGGATTCTTCAGCGTCAGGTGGATCGGCTGGTCTTCCGCATGGTTGGTATTGGAGATGAATACCGAGGACAGGCGGTCGAAGGTCAGCTTGCCGTCCGGCTTGGGATAGCTGATCGGCGTAAACTGCGAGGCCGGTTTCAGGCATTCATGGTCGGCGTGCGAGTGGTGCAGGGTCCATGGCGCCTTGCCGCGGAACACGATCTGGTCGATGCCGGTCATGATCGAGCCCAGGTACAGGCCCTTGTTCAGCCATGGCTTGACGTTGCGCGCCACGTGCAGCTCTTCGTGCAGCCACGATTGCTCGAAGGCGACTGGGTAGGAGGCCAGTTCGTCGCCCGCACGGCCCGCGCCCAGCGCCTCGAACGCCGATTCGGCCGCCAGCATGCCGGATTTGATGGCCGCGTGGCTGCCCTTGATGCGGCTCATGTTCAGGAAACCGGCCTCGCAGCCGATCAGCGCGCCGCCCGGGAACACCAGTTTCGGCAGCGATTGCAGGCCGCCGGCCGTGATCGCGCGCGCGCCGTAGGAAATGCGCTTGGCGCCTTCGAAGAAGGTGGAGATCGCCGGATGGGTTTTATAACGCTGGAATTCCTCGTACGGCGACAGGTAAGGGTTTTCGTAGTTCAGGCCGACCACGTAGCCGACCACCACCTGGTTGTTTTCCAGGTGATACAGAAAGGAGCCGCCGTAGGTCTTGCTGTCCAGCGGCCAGCCGGTGGTGTGCACCACCAGGCCCGGCTGATGCTTGGCCGGATCGATTTCCCACAGTTCCTTGATGCCGATGCCGTACGATTGCGGGTCTTTGCCCTTGTTCAGGTCGTACTTGGCGATCAGCTGCTTGCCCAGGTGGCCGCGCGCGCCTTCGGCGAACAGGGTGTACTTGCCGTGCAGTTCCATGCCGATCTGGAAGTCGGGACCGGCTTCGCCGTCGCGCTTGACGCCCATATTGCCGGTGGCCACGCCCTTGACCGAGCCGTCGTCGTTGTACAGCACTTCGGCCGCCGCGAAGCCGGGGAAGATCTCCACACCCAGCGCTTCGGCCTGCTGGCCCAGCCAGCGCACCACATTGCCCAGCGAGATCACGTAGTTGCCGTGGTTCTCGAAGCACTTCGGCAGCAGCATGTTCGGGGTCTTGTAGGCCTTGGTTTCGGTCAGGAACAGCACGCGGTCTTCGGTGACGGCGGTGTTCAGCGGCGCGCCTTTTTCCTTCCAGTCCGGGATCAGTTCGGTCAGCGCCTTCGGGTCCATCACGGCGCCGGACAGGGTGTGGGCGCCCAGCTCGCCGCCTTTTTCCAGCACGACGACCGACACTTCCTGGCCTTTTTCAGCGGCCAGCTGCTTGATCTTGATCGCTGCCGACAAGCCTGCGGGGCCGCCGCCGACGATGACGACGTCATACTCCATCGCGTCGCGTGGGCCATACTGTTCTACGAGGTTTTGAGGCTGTGTCATGGTGTATTGTTATAGTGGTTTTGATGAATGAGAAAATTTTAGCACGACTGTGCTTCTTTTTAGGTTGGATTGCTGCCATTTTCCGCGACATTATTAGACACCGCAATCTAATACTGGCGATTTGTGTAATGATTACGATCAGACACGCCTTATCACCAACACCAGGAGCAGCCCGTGGGCATAGAAGTCAACTTTGAGGGAAAAATCGCGCTGATCACCGGCGCCTCCAGCGGCCTTGGAGCCCGTTTTGCCAAAGTGCTGGCGCAGGCCGGGGCGCAGGTGGTGCTGGCGTCGCGCCGCACCGAGCGCCTGAAGGAACTGCGCGCCGAAATCGAGGCCGACGGCGGCGCCGCCCATGTGGTCAGCCTGGACGTGACCGACTACGCCAGCATCAAGTCGGCCATCGCCCATGCCGAGACCGAGGCCGGGCCGATCGATATCCTGGTGAACAACTCGGGCGTCTCGACCACCCAGCGGCTGGTCGACGTCACGCCGGAGGACTATAACTTCGTGATGGACACCAATCTGCGCGGCGCGTTTTTCGTGGCCCAGCAGGCGGCCAAGCGCATGATCGCGCGCGCCAAGGGCGATCCGAGCAAGAAGCACCGCATCATCAACATCGCCTCGGTGGCCGGCTTGCGCGTGCTGCCGCAGATCGGCGTGTATTGCATGAGCAAGGCCGGCGTGGTGCAGATGACCAAGGCGATGGCGGTGGAGTGGGGCAAGTACGGCATCAACACCAACGCCATTTGCCCGGGCTATATTTCAACCGAAATCAACGAGGAATATTTCGCCAGCGAGCAGGGCCAGAAGCTGCTGGAGATGCTGCCGCGCAAACGGCCCGGCAAGCCGGAAGACCTGGATGGCTTGCTGCTGTTGCTGGCGGGCGAGGATTCCAACTTCATCAACGGCGCGATTATCTCGGCCGATGACGGCATGACCGCCACTTAGCGGCCGCCAAAAGCGCCTGTGGCGTCGTTGCAGCGCCTCGCCGTGCTATTCGCACTGTCTTCGGCGCTGCGCCTAGCCACAGGCGCTTTTGGTAACCGCTATTACAGCTGCACGCCGACCAGCTTGTGGACCAGTTCCGACGAGGTGGCGGCCGAGAATTTGCGCATCAATTTGGCGCGGTGCATTTCCACCGTGCGCGGGCTGAGGTCGACCTGGCGCGCGATGGTCTTGCTGGTCTTGCCTTCCACCAGCAGCGCCGCGATTTCGCGCTCGCGCGGCGTCAGTTCCGCCGTCACCGGACGTTTTTCGCTGACATCCTCGAAGGTCCAGATGCCGGGGCCCAGCGGTTCGTTCGACTTCATGGCGTGGCCGGTGACGTGGCACCAGAACAGCTCGCCACTGGCGCGGCGCATGATGCGCTCGTCCGAATAGCGGCCCTTGGCGTTCATGATGGGAATGATGCGGTCGCCGGTGCGCAGGAATTCGTCCATGGTCGGGTACAGCGCGAGGAAGGACAGGCCATCGAGCTGTGCCCGGGTGTAGCCGAACATGCCGGCCAGCGCCTCGTTGCAGGACTGGATGATGCGGTTCTCCGAAATGCACATGCCCACCGGCGCGTGCAGGAAGATGGATTCGTAATCGATGACAGGCTGAGCGCTCATTGTTCTCTGGCAGGTAGTTCTACGGTATTGAACTTTTGATGTGCGTATTCTATGCTGGATCGCCTCGGTGCCAAGGTATTTTTAATAACGTTGGCATTGCACACGCAACACAAATCATAAGGGACACATATGAATAAAATTTATCCCGACGCGGCCAGCGCTTTGGCCGGCGTCGTCCAGGACGGACAAACCATCGCCGTGGGCGGCTTTGGCCTGTGCGGCATTCCGGAAGCGCTGATCGGCGCGCTGCGTGATTCCGGCGTGACCGGGCTGACCGCCATCTCCAACAACGCCGGCGTCGACGGCTTCGGCCTCGGCCAACTGCTGGAAACCCGCCAGATCAAGAAGATGATCGCCTCCTACGTGGGCGAAAACAAGGAATTCGCGCGCCAGTACCTGGCCGGTGAACTGGAACTGGAATTCACGCCGCAAGGCACCCTGGCGGAAAAACTGCGCGCCGGCGGCGCCGGCATTCCGGCCTTCTTCACCAAGACCGGCGTCGGCACCATCGTTGCCGACGGCAAGGAAATCCGCGAATTCGACGGCGAGCAATACGTGATGGAGCGCAGCCTGGTGGCCGACGTGGCCCTGGTCAAGGCCTGGAAGGCCGACAAGGCCGGCAACCTGGTGTTCCGCAAGACCGCCCGCAACTTCAACCCGAACGCGGCCATGGCCGGCAAGATTTGCATCGTCGAAGTCGAGCAGGTCGTCGAGACCGGCGAGATCGATCCGGACCAGGTCCATCTGCCGAGCATCTACGTGCACCGCATCGTGGTCAACGCCACGCCGGAAAAACGCATCGAGCAGCGCACCATCCGCGCCGCCAACTAAAGAATATCGGAGATTACTATGGCATGGACTCGTGATGAAATGGCCGCACGCGCGGCAAAGGAACTGCAGGACGGTTACTACGTCAACCTCGGCATCGGCCTGCCGACCCTGGTGGCCAACTACGTACCGTCGGGCATCGAGGTGTTTCTGCAATCGGAAAACGGCCTGCTCGGCATCGGCCCGTTCCCGACGGAAAGTGAAATCGATGCCGACCTGATCAACGCCGGCAAGCAGACCGTGACGGCGCTGCCGGGCGCCGCCTACTTCAGCTCGGCCGACTCGTTCGGCATGATCCGGGGCGGCAAGATCAACCTGGCGATTCTGGGTGCGATGCAGGTATCGGAAAAGGGCGACCTGGCCAACTGGATGATTCCGGGCAAAATGGTCAAGGGCATGGGCGGCGCGATGGACCTGGTCGCTGGCGTGAAGAAGGTCGTGGTGCTGATGGAGCACGTGGCCACGGCCAAGGACGGCTCGACCTCGCACAAGCTGCTGCCGAAATGCGACCTGCCGTTGACCGGTGTCGGCGTGGTCGACCTGGTCATCACCGACCTGGGCGTGATGGAAGTGAGCGAAGCCGGCCTGAAAGTGACCGAACTAGCGCCGGGCGTGACCAAGGACCAGATTCAGGAGGCCACCGGCGTCAAGCTGGACTTCTCGGCTCTGTAAGCGGCCAGACCGTTTTTATCCGGACGGTCACTGCAGGCTGTCCGGGTACTTCAACAGGATGGCGGCGTAGCTGCCGTCTTTCTTCATCGCCTCCAGCGCCGCGTGCCAGCGTTGTGCTTCCTGCGGACTGAAGCCGTGGCCGCTGGCAAGGTAGAGTCCGATACTGGCGATTTCCTGACCAACGCGCAGCGGCGGCTTGTCCTGTCCCATGCGCTGATACACCGCCTGCAACACGCGCGGCGTGCCGATCCAGACGTCGATGCGCCCGAGCGCCAGTTTTTTGGCGATGCTCTCCGGCGACGTGGACACCTGGATGTTGTCGAAGCCGGCATTGCGCGCCATGAGCTCGGCCGGTGAGCCGAGAATGACGCCCACCCGCAAGTGTTTGGCGGCCGCCACAGAAGAAATATCGTGTTTGGAATCCGCTGCGGCGACCATGTAGAAGCGCGCGTCCAGCAGCTTGAACCACCATTTATAGTCTCCTTCCAAGGCGGGCACGCGCCACAGGGTGCCCAGTCCGTCCCTGTCGTTGCTTAAGCTAACGCGCAGGCGTATCAGCGGCAGCGGCGTCATCACCACGCGGCGGTCCGCGCGACGCGCCATCTCCGCCATCAACTCGCATAGCAAGCCCTTGCAGGCGCCGTTGTCGCCATAGGCCAGCGGCGCCACCTGGTCGAGGTAGATGCGGGTTTCGGTCCTGGCCGCGCCGGCGGCCGTCAGGCAAATGCAGCACAAGAATAGACGCGCGGCGATGGTGCGAAAGGCATGCATGGTGTCTTTCCGTTTTTTGTTATTGGCAATCGGAGATGTTCAATTGCATTTTATCGACGGCCCATGCAGGACGAAATGCCACGCGGCGCAATTCTGAATTGCGCCGCGTGGTGTGGTGCGGAGGAGACGGGACCGGACAGTTAGACGCTGCGGGGCAGGGCGATGCCGCGATAGCGGCGTTTGTAGACGACCACGCCGGCCGTCAACAACAGCACCACGGCCATCAGACTCAGCAGATCCTGGCCGCCGTGCGTCACCGCCGCCGGCTGGCTGGATATCATGGTGGAAGCGTAGAACTTGTTGCTGGTAGAGCGCGCGCCGATCACCAGTTCCTGGTTGTTGATCGCATTCACCAGGTACAGGCCGTGGCCACCGGGATGGATAGTCATCTTGCCATCCCGGTAGACGAAGGAGCGGCGCTCCTCGCCGATGCGGATACTGCCGACCACGTGGCCGGCATCGTTGATGGCGGTGGCGAAGCTGTCGCCGTAGCCGATCAGCGCGCCCAGGTCTTTTATCTTGCCCTGTTCCCAGGAGAAGGCGTGCCAGCGCCGGTCGGCGGTTTCCGAGGCACCCACCACCACGCCCTTGTTATTGATGGCGCTGGCGGCGCTGGAGCGTCCGCCCAATGTGCCGAGGTCTTGCATGCCCTGGTCGGCCTGGTAGAGGAAGGCGTGGCGGTAGCCGTCCGGCAGCGCCGCCGTGCCGACGATCGCGCCCTGGTTGTTAACGCCGCTGGCGTAGCTGATGCGGCCGCCCAGCGTGCCCAGATCCACCGGCGCCTGGTCGCCGTCGCTGCTGAAGGCGCGGTAGTAGCCGTCGCTGGTGTCGGCGAAACCGACGATCCGGCCATGGTCGTTGATGGCGGAACCGTAGCTGCTGTTGCCGCCCAGCGTGCCGACATCCTGCATGCGCTGGCCGGAGCGAACCACGAACGCGCGCCAGTAGCCGCTGGCGTTTTGCGCCGTGCCGACCACGTCGCCGCCGGCGTTGATGTCCTTGGTAAAACTGTCGCTGCCGCCCAGCGTGCCCAGCTCGATCGGCCGCTTGTCGTACAGGACGGCGCGCTGGCGGCCATCTTCCTCCTCGATGAAGCCGACCATCTGCCCGCGTGCATTGATGTCGACCGCGACGCTCTGTTCCTTGCCGCGCGCGCCCAGTGTGATTTCCGCCATGTTGTGACCTCCGCAGTGTGAATGCAGTGCTCAGTGCAACTCCCGTGCCACGCCGGTTTCCGGGAAAAACTGTTCGGAAATGAACGCTGCTGCTGTTCGGTTCCGGACGTTCTGTTCAATTCGCTGCGATCTCGACAAAATGCCACTCGGCGCCGGCGTCGTCCCCTTTCAATACGCCATTTTCCTCGGGCCAGGCAAACTGCGGAGCCGCGCCTGCGTCGTGTTGGCTGAAATAGACGCCTGCGCGGGGCGGTATCTCGCCCACCCGTGCAGCGATATCGGGACGAATGCGGAAGGTGGGTGTTGGTTCTATTTTGAGCAAAAAATTGTATTCGTAATCGCTGAACCACCTGTCATCCATTACGCGGCGGCGGTGGGGGACCAAGATGTCCTCGACCGGGTAAATGAACTGGCCAACGAACTTCTCACATACCTCGTACTCGTCGGTCATGCGGTAAGGATCATAGGCGTCTGAGCGTGCTACCTGGGTAAAAAAATGGCCCAGATGCCCGGCGCGGTAGCGGTTACCGGCACGGTCAGCGATGTCTTGCCGCAGCTTGGTCCGCATTTCGGTCAGAAACTCGCGCGTGGTGCGTTGCCATTGCTTCGCATCGTTGTGCAGGGGAGTTTTATCCAGCATCACGGCCTCTTGTGTGGAAGCCCAAGCTACTTTTTGCTCGCCGCCCGGTTCACCGCTGATGATTTGCGTGAGCATCTGATCGACCTCTTTTACATAATCGAGCGAGGCATAGCGGTACAACATAGCGGTTTGATGCGCCCGCAATGGCGTGAGCAGCGGATACCAATGGGCGCGCTCGGCTGCGATAATGTTTTCCGCGAGCGCGATCACTTGACTACATAATTCTTCATAGATGCGTTCATCTTGCTGGCGCATCCAACTTGGCCGCGCTGCGTTTTGGTTTTTTAACGTATGCAGCGGGGCGTGTGCAACTCCGAATCCGCTAAGATCACCGCGCTGTATTGCCGCGTATCCCTTATCAAGGGCAGCCAGCGTTTTGCGAAAAATGGGAAGGACAACTTCACGCCCAGACAATGTCGGACCGCTCGGGCTTCCGCCATTGAAACCTGCCTGAGGGCAGGCTGCGCAGGAAGTCATCGAGACACCGTTCGAGATGGGCGATCACGCTTGCCCAATTTTCTCTGAGCGCGGCGAAGTCTTGATCAGAAAGATGGTTCATTTCTGGATCACGATCTGCTTGCGGAAACGGCATCGGTGGTTGGCCGCAGGATGCTCGGGGAGCTTGCCATGCCATTCCCATCGAGTCGTTCTACCGGTATCCATGTACACGGCAGTTCTGTATAGACCGGCTCATGGCGTATCAACTGTGTTCCCATGCAATATACTTTCAAGACACCACATGTTCTAGAAGCCTCTTCAACGTTCCGGTGATGCGACCCGGTCGCCACTATAGATAACCAGATTATGAAAACTTTGCGGATGTTGATCCTGAATGTTGGAGACATCAGGCCTTGCATCAAATTGTAAAGTCATGCTCTTGCCAGAACGTTGTAGCTTGTAGAGGAAGACGTTCACCTCTGTCAGTGCTGCATGCTCGCGCCGTTCGGCGTATGCTTTTTCAAAAATCAGTTTGGAAAAAAATTCTTTCGGCAGTTTCATGCCAAACACCCCGTCGGGAAAGTTCCTCGGATGTATGGCGAAGCCAGCCATGCTCCATGGTCGCTGACTATTCTCGCGACTGAAACCTATCGTGATTGATTGAAATTTGAAATTGTCAGGTCGGTAGGTGATCTTCGACTTAGCCGGTTGCTGAGGATTCTTCGGCCAGAAAAAAGCACCACCGCCGAACACCGGATCCTTTTCACTGAGTTCGCGGTTCTGCTCTATCACATCTACTGTGGAGGCGATTAACGAGAGCACGTATTGCTGCTGCTCGGAGGTCATCGGAACGACGGCTGGAATCTCGTCTAGCTCCGATTTTGCGTAGATGTCCACGATATCTTTAGTCGTCAAATGTTCCTTCTCCGCACTCTCAAGAGGTTGTGATCCCATTTCGCCAAGGCCGCGCGCATGGACGAGTGTAGCGCCGCACAAAACGGTGATCATAACGAGCAGGATATATGCCTCGAATAGTATTTCCAAGGCTCTCTGCGACTGAGCCGTCGATCGCATCCTCGGACTAGCCATGGGTTACCTCAACAAAAGCCTGTGAGTAGCCTTGCCTGTCTGCTTCGCGCACGCTGTTTTCAGCACATCCCGTCCAAGCTTTGTAGCATTCAAAGATACGGCGCCAAGCGGTGACCGAGCTGAGTCTTTGCAGGAGATGAAAAATCTGTTGTCGCTCGAGATTAGATGGCAGTTCTATTGCATCGCTGATGGCGCTTAACTGAAATAGCGTGGTCTGCATGGCGGTTGATTACTTGGTGTTTCCCTGGTCGCTATCCCATTGCCAGATGGTGTGCCCGTACTGGCCGCCGACTTGCGGCATGGTTTCATTGACTGCGAAATAGCGCCGCGAGTCGAGCTTGGCCGGCGTGAAGTAGTAGCCCGCTTGCGGACAAGGGGCGCCGGCTTCTACGCGCGGGCCGCCGGCTGGCGTTGCCGTCTCGTCGCTGTCCTGCCAGTCCATCGGCTCGCCGTGTAGCTGTTCGACGTAGATCCAGCTGCAAGGCCGCGTCGTGAAGGCGTTGCGGCCCACCAGGCTGGGCGTCAGCTCCGGCTCAGGCAGGCTGTCGGCAAGGAACGGGTCCTGGGCCAGGCGCGGGTCCTTGGCATGGGCTTGGGCGAACGCCTGCATGCCTTGCGCGTCGCGCCACAACTTGCTCCGCCCGAGTGCCGCCAATGCCGCCAAACCGAGGTCGTTGAACGTGTTGCACTCAAGGAGTTTGCCGGCAGGCTGTCCGGTCCAGCAAAACTGCGGTGAGCCATGCGGATCGTCCAGCGGCAGATAGACGCCGGTGCGCACCGGCGTCTGGCCGGTTTGTCCGATGACGTCGGGCCGCAGCCGCAGCGCAGGCGCCGCGTCCAGCACGTCGGGCATTTCCTGCAAGGCGACGGTGAGGGTAAAGTCGTCCCAACGCCCGCTTGTCTCGTGTTGGTACATGGTGTCGTCGATATTCCCCGCGTACAGCGAAATTTGCTCAAGTTGCGTCTGGAAGTCGTCCTCCTCGTCCGGGGTCATCCAGTCCAGCGACAATTCAGCCAGGCCGCGTATGCATTGATTGGCGCCAGTGACCGAGTAGCTTTCAAACGCCCGCTTGGCGATATCGGTGGCGACGGACAATTCAAAGTCAGCCAGGAAGGGCCAGCCGTTGTTGCCCCAGTTGTCGGCGGTGTTGCGCGTGCCCCAGCGCGGATCGGCGAGCAGCTCATCACGGTTTTGCAGCTTGGCCAGATCCAGCGTTGGATCGATGGATGCCAGCAGCGCATGCAGGCGCTGCTGCAGGCCCTTCAGATACTCCAGCGACGCGAAGTGGTACAGCAGACTCACCTGCTGTTTTTGCGTGGTGGTCAGTTGAAATGGCGCGTTCGGCATAGTCATTTGATCATTTTGGTAGTTTGTCCCGGCAACGAGGGCAGGCCGATGCGTTCGCCCAAGCCCGATCCGCCGAAGTCGGAGTAGCCCCAGCCGGTGTCGAATGGCCCGCTGATATTCGGGTGGTTGATGGACTCGCGTATGCCGACGTAGCGGCGCTGTTCGGCCTTGCTCAGCTTATTGTATTGATCTTGGCTCATCGCGTTTTGCAAGCGGTTGGCTTTGCCGCCGTTGAGCGTGTAGTAGCGCATTGTATCGTTGCGCCGGTCCGCGCGGGCGACGTTGAAGACGATCTGTTCCCAGCCGCCTTCCAGGTGACGGTCGGGCAAATTGTCCTTGAACTGTGTCGAGGCTTTGCCGCGCCACACCTTCAGTGTTTCGCCAGGCTTGACGTCGTACACCACGAACTGGCCGTTGACGTTCCAGTCGGGCCACACCGCCAGATGCTTGCGCCACGCCGCACGCGGATCTGCCTGTGCCTGCAGCCGCTTGAACACTTCTTCCGTCACCCAGCAATCGCTCATCGCGCGGCTGTTGGGCGAGAGAACGCGGTATAGGCGCGCCGGGCCCTTGAACTCGGCGGCCACCAGGCTGGCGAACGATTCGACGTTTTGCTGGCTCAGCATCGGCCAGCCACGCTTGGCCTTGAAGTCCACCAGCGCCTTGTAGGCTACGTATTTAAGCTGTGGAAACTCGGCATTTTTGCCGACGCTGAGCCACGAAGGTGGCGGTTTGGCGTTGCGCATCAGGGTGACGGCCGATGCTTCCGGCAGCGCGCCGCGATAATGGATGTTGTTGGCATTGACGATGCCGCGCTGGCGCTGCAGCGATTCGCGCTCTAGGCGCATCACGATGGTGTCGAGCGCATCCTGCACCGGTCGCAGCGCCTTGCCGAGGTACTGATCCGCCACCTGGCGGATGTGGCGCATTTCCTCCAGCGCGGCCTTGGCCTTGGCGCCGATCTTCGGCACGTACGATACCTTGTCGGCTAAACCCTCAAGCACCTTGATGCCGCGATCGAAGGCCGCCAGCAAGGCGCTCACATTCACCTTGCCGCGCACGGCCTTGATCTCGACCGCCAGCCATTTGAAGACTTCGTCTACCTTGTGCAGGCGCAGGTATTTCTGTACGTCGCGCCGGCGCAGGAAGGTAATGACCCATGTCATGGCCATTTCCACGGCCTTGACCATGGCGTCGCCGCCCAGCCGGCGCACGAAGCCGAAAAAGATTTTAAGCACGCCCTTGACTAGCGAGCCGAGCGTGGGGAACAGGCCGATCAAGGTCAGCGCCAACGCCACCCAGGCCCAGGTATCCTTGATGTCCTTGCGTAGCTTGTTGCAATTGGCGATCAGGTCGCGCACGTCGCACACCTGATCCACCAGCGGGATCATGGAGATGGCGGCGTCGATCACCAACTGGCCGGTCGAGCGGTCCTCGTTGAAGTCGCCTTGCATCGCTTCCCAGAACCAGACGAAGGGATTGGTGCTGGGTTCTTCGGCCTTGGCCCGGTCGTTGGTGGCCCAGGCCAGCGCGTCGCGCATCTGGGTCGAATTGATCTCAGGCATTGCTCAAATCCTCCAGCGGCGAGGCCGGTTTTTCTTGTTCCGGCGTGCGCGGTTTGTACACGACTTTTTTGACCGGCTTGCGCTCGACGTTGTCGTGCCTGGCCTTGCCCTGATCGTCCAGCTTGCCGTTGACCACCGGGCCGCCGTCGAAGTGGATTTCGTATTCGGCGCCGGCGATGCCCAGCGCGCTTTCCGGCTCCAGATAGTGCAATGCGATCCAATCTGTTTGTGTGGCCAGCGTGCCAGGCAGTGCGGGCACATTGGCGCTCTGGCGGCCGGCGCCATCGAAGATATGCTGTCCGCCCTTGACGGTGAAATTGCCGGGGCAGGCGAAAGTGATGTCGCCGCCCTCCAGCGTGATCGACGATTGGCCGGCCTGCAGCACGATTTTCTGGCTGGCCTTGATCTCGATGCCGTCGTTGACCGAGATGACCTTGACCGCCTGGTCTGCCAGGATCTCCAGCTGTCCGGTATGCGCCTGCAGCGACACCGGGCCGTTGGCGGCGATGGCCTGGATGCCGCCGCGCTGGCTGAAGTAGCCGGCCGCATTGGCCGCCACCGACGACAGCGTGTGCGCGGCCGTCATGTGCATATCGCCTTGCGAAGTCCAGTGCAGCTGCTCGCCGGCAAACAGCACGGTCGATGCCGGCGTGGCCCAGTTGATGCTGGCCGGCGCGTCCATCAGCACCAGCGGATCGGAGAATTTTTCCACCGGCTGCGCCGCGTCGAGCGTGCGCGCGCCGGCCTGCGCCTTGCTGGCTTCCTGGCCGTTGAGCGCGCCGTCATGCTTGCCCTTGTCCTTGGGATCGATGCGGGCCAGCAGTTCCTGCTGCGCTTTGGCGGCGTCGGCGCTGGTGAGCGCCCGCTGCTGCGCGGCCACGTCGCCCAGGGTCTTGCCCAGTTCCTGCGCGGCCTTCAGTGCGTTCACCGATTCGGCCGCATCCATCTGCGTCGATGCCACGCCGCTGCCTTGTGCGCTGCGCGCGCTGGTGTTCAGCAGCACGCCTTCGCCGCCGCGCACCACGGCCCAGGCGTCGGTGCGCAGCTCGAAGCCGGCGCCGCGATAGGCGCCGCGCTGGGGCGAGGAGGGCGTCTGCTCGATCAGGTAGCCGAGGTTGAGCTGGGTGGCCGCGCTGCTGGTCGCCAGCCGCGTGCGCAACTGGCCCGGCGTGTCGTCCAGCTGCCACTGGTTGTAGCCGCCGCCGTCGAAATTGTGGCTGTGGATGCCGGACAGCGTGCCCGCATGGTTGGCGCCGGAATCCACGCCGGCCGCGTAGGGCGGCGTGTCCGAGCCGGTGTACAGCTGCGCCACCACCAGCGGCCGGTCCATGTCGTTGTCGATGAAGTCGACCAGCACTTCGGTGCCGATGCGCGGCGTGAACTGCGAGCCCCAGTTGGGGCCGGCCAGCGCCTCGGCCACGCGCACCCAGGCGCCGCTGCTATCGTCGCCCGGCGCGCTGCCGTGGGTGTCGGTGTCGTGGCCGAGGCCGCCGGGGTTGGCGCCGATGCCGCGCTGCCAGGCGAACTGGATGCGCACCTGGTGGTCGCGCGTGGTGCTGGCCACCGCATCGGCCACGCCGACCACGATGGCGGTCTGCGGACCCAGCGCGGTGGCGGGCTGCGGCGCGGCGGTCGCGCGCGGCACGATGGGCACCGCCTCGCGCACGCAGCCGAAGTGATTGCGGTAGGTACCGGCCTCGATCAGGTCGCCCAGTTTTTTCACTTCCGAAGCGACATTGTTGCGCGCCTCGTGCCGTACCCACAGTACCTTGAAGCGGTTGTCTTCGGCGTAGCGTTCGTGTTGCGTGAGCGCGAAGGCATGGCCTGCCGCCAGTTGCCGCACCGCGCCTTCGCCTTCGAAGACTTTGTTGTCCAGTTCCAACGCCTGCAGCATCAGCTGGCTGAGCAGCTCCGGCTCGCCCTTGGCGCTGGCGATGCGTTCGCCGCCGCCGTCGTGCACGGCCAGCGACGGCAGTTCGCCGGCGTCCAGCGAGGACAGCTGTTCGGCGCCGGGCGCCAGCAATTGCGCCGGGTCCCAGCTGCTGATGCTGACCGCGTTCGGCTGCACCTGTCGCCGCGCGGCGAACTGATCGATGGCATCTTCGCTGTCGGTGGCGCGCACGCCGTGGAAGCGGATGTCGGCGTTGCCCGGCATCTCGGGTGCTTCCGCCTGGCTGTCGAAAATGATCAGCTTGTGCTTGGCCTGGCCATCCGTGGCTGCGTCATCTGGCTGGTCGTGCTCGAAGCGCCAGCTCAGGCCTTCCGAGGCCAGCAGGCGTTCGAAAAATGCCAGGTCGCTTTCGCGGTACTGGGTGCAGATGGCGCGTGGCGCCAGCGTTTGCGTGACGTCGAACTCGAAACGCAGTTGTGGATAGTCGGCCAGCAGCTCGGTGATGATGTCCTGCGCGTTTTTGTCCTGGAAGATGTAGCTGTCGCGACGCAGCCGCAGCAGGGCCAGCGCCGGCTCCAGCAGCAGGCGGTAGCGCGCCGTGCCGCCATCCGCGCCCAGCCAGGCGGCTTCGGTGCAGATGCCGTGCCAGGCGCGGCGGCTGCCATCGGCCTGCAGCAGGGTAACCGTCAATTCCTCGCCGATGAACTGGTCCAGTTCCAGCGTGGTGGAGGTGCTGAGCGCGTCGACTTCAAATCCATACAGTTCGTTGACGCCTTCGCGTCCCGAAAAACGCTCGGCCACCAATGCTTCCGGCAGCGACGAATCCTGCGCGCTGGCCAGGGTCAGCAGGCGCGCGTGCTGGCTCAGGCCGGTGCCGAACAGCCCCAGTGCCGATGGGATCAGCGAGGCGATATCCATCAGGGCAGGGTGATGGTCAGGTTGGCCTGGCGCGGCGCCAGCTTGACCACATCGTTATACGCCGCCACCTGCTGCTCGGTATTGCGGTTGAGCGAAGCGCGCAGGCCAATGTAGCCGAGCACGCAGATCAGGCCGAACACCGAGCACAGCACCCACAACGGCAGGTCGCTGCGCAGCTTGTGGGCGATCTGGTCGGGCCGCTCGGCGTGCGGCGCGAAGCCGCCGCGCTTGCCTTTCATGTGGGCGATCTCGTCGCCCAGGCGCGCGGTCAGGTAGTTCAGTTTTTCCGAGCCTTCCAGGATGTAGCGGCCCTGGAAGCCCAGCAGCAGGCACATGTGGAACACCTCCAGCGCCTGCAAGTGGGCGCTGCCGCGCGCGCGCAGCGATTCCAGGCGAATGAAGAAATTTTCGCCGGCCAGCTGTTCGCCGAACAGGACCAGTTGCAGCGGCCGCCGTTCCCAGGTGTCGCGGATGGCGAACGGCGAGCGCAGGATGATTTCATCGACCGCCGCGCAGAAAGCGTACTTGGCGGCGTCGATGTCGTCCGGCGAGGCGCCGTGCTTGCGCGCGGCGCGGCCGAAGTCGTCGAGGAACTGCGTCATGCGGTTGGCGAACTCGGCGTTTTCCTGCGGGCCGTTGCCGTTCTTCAGCATGAACAGGGCGTAGAAGCCGTCATACATCAGGTCGAGCAAGGTTTGCGGCGCCAGGCTGGCGGCCGGCGCCGGGGCGGCGCCGATCAGGGATGGGGCGGTAACGGTATTCATCGGGCGTAACCTCAGGAAGTGACGGCGACCAGTTCCAGCTGCAGGTCGTGTATGCCGCCGGGAACATAAATGGAAATCGATTGCGCTTGCAGCATGCGCTCATACATCTGGCCCTTGGCCTCGATGGTGAAGTACAGCGCGTCCGGCCGTACCGGCACGGCGGCCGGCACCTGCGGAGCGTGTTGCAGGCGCACGCCGGGCATGGCCGACAACACGAATTTTTCGACGTCGTCCGGCGCGCCGACCTTGAAGCGCAGCGGCACCACGTCCACCAGCTCGCTAGCCGGCATGGCGGCCGAGACCGCGATGTAGAAGGTGGTCTTGTCGTCGATCTTGCCCGAGTCCAGCATGCCGTGGTGGTAGGACGGCTTGACCTCGCGCAGCGCGATGGCGAAGTAGCGCGCCGAGATCACCGTGTCGAGCAGCTCGCGGATGATCTGGTGCAGCGTGGCGAAGGCCGGGCCCGGATCGCTGTGCGAATAGGGCGGCAGATCGCTCAGGGTCCAGCTCTTGGAGAAGGTCATCAACTGGCCGGCCAGGCTCAGCAGCTGTTCGTACAGTCGTTCCGGATGCAGGCCCGGATGCTGGAAGTAATGCGTCAACGAGGCGAAGGCGGCGCTGGCCGTGTGCAGCAGCCAGAACGAGGACATGTCGCCGGAACGGAATTCGATCACGTGCTTGCTCGGCTCTCGGTGGTGGCCGTACAGCGCGCTGACCTTGGCCTGCAGCGCATCGAGCAGGCGGCGCAGTTGCAGGAACAGCAGCGGGGCGCTGCGCACCGACAGGCTGGGCGGCACAAAGGAGGCGTCCAGCTCGAAGCCTCCGGTGGCCGCGCGGCGCAGGCGCAGCAGCGGGAAATGGGTGTAGGAATCGCGCGCTTCGAATTCCGGCACCAGGCGCAAAGTTTTTTTCAGGTAGCTCAGCTGGGCCGGTGCGGCCTGGGTGTACAGGTCGGGCGTGTCCTGGTTGTGCTGCTGGTAGCGCACGCCGCCGTTGCTACCAGCGCTGCTGTCGCCGAAATTGCCGCCGAACGCCTTGAACGCGGGCAGCGCCGCATAGTAGGTGACGGTCTGCTGCGACTGCTGCAGCTGGCTGAGGTCGACCGCGTCCGGCAGGTCGTCGGCGCCGGGCGCGTCGTAGAACTCGCCGTCCTGGAAGCGCAGCGACAGCTCCAGCAGGCGCAGGCTCTGGTTGGCCAAAGCGTCGCGGTCGAGCTGGATCTGGTTCACGCCCCAGGCATAGGGGTGGACCGCCTGCACGCTTTGGTTCAGGCGCTGCTCGTGGTAGCGGTCCTGCTGCTGGAAGTGTTGCGGACGGAGGAACAGGCCTTCGCCCCAGAGAATTTTGCCACTCATGTTATGCCTTTTTTGAAAGTAGCAGAACAATAACATTTCTCTTTTTAAAGGCTGCGCACGGTTGAGTCCAATTGAGCGCGGTAAATAATAAATTTCTGATAACGTGGCGCCCAGTTGCAATAATTGTTTTTTAAATATTGTTTTTTGACATCGAATTAGAGGTAAGTATGACAACCGCACACTCTTTTGCTCGGGCCGCGCAACTGGCTGGAGCCATCTTTTCGGTGGTGGCGCTGAGCGCCTGTACCACCGCGCCAGTGACGCCGCAGGCGGTCGCGAAACCAAGTTTGCAGTCGATGCTGGCCCAGGCCGGCACGGCGTCGGGCAGCGGCCAGAAGGAACAGGCCGTAACGTTGTGGAAGCAGGCGGCGGTGGCCTATCCGGCCGACAAGTCGCCATGGCTGAGCATTGCCCAGACCCGCTACGAAGCCGGCCAGTACGGCGACGCCATCATCAACGCCCAGGAAGTGCTGGTGCGCGACCCCAACGACACGCTGGCCAACAGCATCATCGCCATCAGCGGCCTGCGCCTGTCGACTCGTTCGCTGGCCGACCTGAGCCGCCAGAACAATCTGTCCGGCTCGATCCGCACCGAGTCGCAGGACCTGGCCAAGCTGCTGCGCGAGAGTCTGGGTGAATCGGTGCTGGTGCCGCCAGCCACGCCGCCGTCGCAGCAGGCCGCCGCACCGGCGCGCGGCAAGGCGACGGCCAAGAAGGGCAAAGCCAAGCAGCAAGACGACGACACCAACGCCAATCCGTTCGGCGCATTGAAATAACCGAAGAGGGGAATGCCATGTCCAAAAGTACCAGCGTGCAGAAAAAACTGCAGAAGATCCGCCCGCCACGGGTGCAAATGACTTACGACGTTGAAATCGGCGACGCCATCGAGAACAAGGAACTGCCGTTCGTGATGGGCGTGGTGGGCGACTTCGGCGGCAATTCGGAAGTCGAGCAGAAGCGCCTCAAGGAGCGCAAGTTCGTCAACCTCGACCGTGACAATTTCGACGAGGTGCTGAAAGGCGTGGAGCCGCGCGCCAATTTCCGCGTCAAGAACGAGCTGAGCGACGACGGCGGCGAGTTCGCGGTCGACCTGCGCTTCAAGTCGATGGCCGACTTCCGCCCTGAGGCCGTGGTCGAGCAGGTCGAGCCGCTGCGCAAGCTGCTGGAGGCGCGCACCAAGCTGGCCGACCTGCGCAACAAGCTGGCCGGCAACGACAAGCTGGAAGACATTCTCAACGACGTCCTGCACAGCACCGAGAAGCTGGCCGTGCTGGGCCAGCAAACCGCCGACAAAAAGGAGGACTGACATGTCCGCACAATTAACTCCCGGCGGTGCGCCGGCAACTACCGAAGTCGGCCTGCTGGACCAGATCGTCGAGCAGAGCAAGGTCGCCAAGTCCAGCGTTGAGCATGCGCGCGCCAAGGACCTGATCTCCGAGCTGGTCAGCCAGGTGATGGACGGCACGGTGGTGGTGTCGGACAACCTGGCCGCCACCATCGACGCTCGCGTCGCCGAGTTGGACCGCCTGATTTCGGCGCAGCTGTCGGCCGTTCTGCACGCGCCGGAATTCCAGAAGCTGGAAAGCAGCTGGACCGGCCTGAACTACCTGGTCAAGAACACCGCCACCGGCCAGAACCTGAAGATCAAGATGCTCAACGCCACCAAGAAGGAATTGGTGAAGGACTTCCAGTCGGCGCTGGAATTCGACCAGAGCACCATGTTCAAGAAGGTCTACGAAGAAGAATTCGGCACCTTCGGCGGTGCGCCGTTCGGCGCCCTGATTGGCGATTTCGAAATCACCCGTCAGCCGGAGGACATGTACTTCATCGAGCAGATGTCGCACGTGGCGGCCGCCGCGCACGCGCCGTTCATCTCGGCCGCCTCGCCGGAATTGTTCGGCCTGGAGAGCTACAGCGAACTGGGCAAGCCGCGCGACCTGTCGAAAGTATTCGACACCGTGGAATACGCCAAGTGGAAATCGTTCCGCGAGTCGGAAGACGCGCGCTACGTCGGTCTGACGCTGCCGCGCTTCCTGGGCCGTCTGCCGTTCAACCCGGCCGACGGCGCCACCGTCGAAGGCTTCAATTTCGTCGAGGACGTGGACGGTACCGACCACCACAAATACCTGTGGTGCAACGCCGCCTACGCCTTCGGCACCAAGCTCACCGCCGCCTTCGAGGACTACGGCTGGTGCGCGGCGATCCGCGGCGTGGAAGGCGGTGGCCTGGTGGAAGACCTGCCGACCCATACCTTCAAGACCGACGAAGGCGAAGTGGCGCTCAAGTGCCCGACCGAGATCGCCATCACCGACCGTCGCGAAAAAGAATTGAGCGACCTCGGCTTCATCTCGCTGGTCCACTGCAAGAACACCGATTACGCGGCCTTCTTCGGCGCCCAATCGACGCAGAAGGCCAAGAAGTACGCCAACGACGCCGCCAACGCCAACGCCGTGCTGTCGGCGCAGCTGCAGTACATCTTCGCGGTGTCGCGCATCGCCCACTACATGAAGGCCATGATGCGCGACAAGATCGGCAGCTTTGCCGCTGCCGCCAACGTCGAGGACTTCCTGAACCGCTGGCTGACCCAGTACGTGCTGCTGGACGATAACGCCAGCCAGGAACAGAAGGCGCAATTCCCGTTGCGTGAAGCATCGGTGCAGGTGTCGGAAGTGCCGGGCCGTCCGGGCGTGTACCGCGCCGTGTCGTTCCTGCGTCCGCACTTCCAGCTCGATGAACTCTCCGTTTCTCTCCGTTTGGTCGCGGAGCTCCCGGCATCGACCAAAACCTAAGTCGTAGCATTTTTATTATTCATTGAAAGGAATACCATGGCAATCGACGTCTATCTGCAAATCGACGGCATCAAAGGCGAATCCGCAGACACCACCCACAAGGATTGGATCGAAGTGAAATCGGTGCAGTGGGAAGTGCTGCAGCCGAAATCGGCGACCGCGTCGACCGGCGGCGGCCACACCGCCGAACGCACCGAGCACAAAGATATCATCGTCAGCAAGCTGGCCGACCTGGCCACGCCGCTGCTGCTGCAAAATTGCTCCTCGGGCAAAACCCTGCCGAAGGCCAAGCTGGAATTCCTGCGCGCCGACGGCCAGGGCGACCGCGTCAAGTACTTCGAGATCGAACTGGAAAACGTGCTGATCTCCAGCGTGGCGCCATCGGTCGAACAGGGCAACATCCTGACCGAAGACCTGTCGCTGAAATACTCCAAGGTCAAGTGGAAGTACACCCAGCAGAAAGTGGGCGGCGGTTCGGGCGGCAACACCTCGGGCGGCTGGGATCTGTCGGCTAACAAGACGGCTTAATTTGCAATGAAGGGATTTACTCCGGGTTTATTCGACCGACTGATGGACGTGCCCGTGCACGGGGCGTCCAGCGGTACGGTGTCGCGACTGTCGATCGAGGACTTGAAGGACTCGGTGGCGCGCGATCTTGAAGCGCTGCTCAATACCCGTACCGTGATCCCGGAGGATCTCCTGAAGCGTTTTCCCGAATGCGGCCGGTCGATTGCGACCTATGGCCTGAATGATTTCGCCGGCTTGTCGCTGTCGAGCACCGACGATCGTGCTTTCATCTGCCGCAGCCTGGAACAGGCGATCGCACGCCACGAGCCGCGCCTGCGCAATGTGCAGGCGTCGCTGGAGTTGCGGGCCGATTCCGTCAACCGTTTGAATTTCGCCATCACCGCGCTGCTGGTGGTTCACAGCGCGCACGAACCCGTCAATTTTGACGCCATCCTGCAGCCCTCAAGCCTGCATTACACCATCAGCAAGGCACGCCGCGTCAGCCCGTTGCCGCTGGGAGTTTGAGAGTGGAACAACTACTGCCGTACTACGAGCGCGAACTCGGATTCCTGCGCCGCTATTCGCGCGAATTCGCCGAGCGCTATCCTAAAATCGCCGGCCGCCTGCTGATCGGCGGCGAGGTGTGCGAAGACCCGCACATCGAACGCATGATCGAATCGTTCGCGCTGCTCAATTCACGCATCGCCAAACGGCTCGATGACGACTATCCCGAATTTACCGAAGCGCTGTTCGAGGTGCTGTATCCGCACTATCTGCGGCCGTTTCCATCGTGCTCGATCGCGCGCATGGATTTCAGTGGCGCCGCCTCGCAACTGACCACCGCCAGCGAAATCGCGCGCGGCACGCAGCTGACCACGCGTCCGGTGCGCGGCGCCACCTGCACCTTCCGCACCGCCTATCCGGTGACGGTGGCGCCGCTGGCGCTGAGCGCCGCGTCCTTCCAGCCCATCATCGCCGCGCCGGAAGCGCTGCGGCCGCCGGCGCAAGCCACGTCGAGCATCAGCCTGACCTTGTCCTGCACGGCGGAGCAAGTCACGCTGGCGCAACTCGGCCTGGGCAAGCTGCGCGTGTTTATCGACGGCGAGCCTTCGTTCTGCGCCGCGCTGCGCGATGCGCTGTTCACGCGCGCCGTCGCCGCCTACGTGGAAGCGGACGGCAACGGCCGCTGGACGCCCCTGCTGAAGATTCCCGTGTCGCCGGCCGGCTTTGGCGAGGACGAGGCGCTGATCGATTTCTCGGCGCGCTCGCATACCGCCTACCGTTTGCTGACCGAGTATTTCTGCTTCCCTGAAAAATTCAACTTCTTCGATCTCGATCTGCATGCGATTGGCGGCGTGCTGCCGGCCGGCTGCAAGTCGGTGACGCTGCACCTGGCGCTGTCGGGCATGCGTACCGACTCCAACCTGGCGCGCATGCTGGCCACGCTGTCGACCAATAACGTGCTGCTGGGCTGCACGCCGGTGGTCAACCTGTTCCGCCAGCGCGGCGAACCAATCCGGCTGACGCACGCCACCGCCAGCTATCCGGTGCTGGCCGATGCGCGCCGCGCCTTTGCCTACGCGGTGCAGGCGATTGAATCGGTCAAGCTGGTGCGGCAAACGCCGCAGGGCGAGTCGGTGCAGGAGTTTCGTCCATTTTATTCGCTGCGCCACGGCCAGACGCCGGAAAAGAACGGCCACTACTGGGTGGCGCGTCGCGACGAAGACATCGCCGAGAAAAGCCCCGGCTATGAAACGCAGATCTCCATCGTCGACATCGACTTCGATCCGGCCGAGGTGGAAACCGACACCTTGAGCCTGGAACTGAGCTGCACCAACCGCGACTTGCCATCGCTGCTCAGCTACGGCATGCGCGGCGGTGACTTGTTCCTGGAAGGCGGATCGAGCGTGCGCGCCATCAGCTTCCTGCGCAAGCCGACGCCGTCGTATCGCTTCGCGCGCGGACGCGGCGCGCACTGGCGCCTGATTTCCCACCTGTCGCTCAATCACCTGTCGTTGACGGACGGCGGCATCGACGCCTTCCGCGAGATGCTGACGCTGTACGACTTGCCGCGTTCCCCGGCGTCGCAGCGGCAGATCGGCGGCATCCTCGGGGTATCGCACAAGGCGGCCAACACCTGGCTGCCGGGGAATCCCTTCGCCTGCCTGGTGCGCGGCATCGAGGTCACGTTGACGGTGGACGAGGAAGCTTTCGTCGGCAGCGGCGTGCATGCGTTTGCGCAGATCGTCGAGCGCTTCCTTGGCTTGTACGTGCACGCCAACAGCTTTGCGCAGCTGGTCATCAAGTCGGGTAAAAATGGAGAGGAACTGCTGCGATGCTTGCCACGAAGCGGCGATTTGAGCCTGCTGTAATCGAGCGCCTGTTCGCCGAGCCGCATCGCTTCGAATATTTTCAGGCGGTCCGCATGCTGGAGCTGTGGCTCAAGCGCCATGGTGCGCCGGACGACGGCGCGGTGGCGAACTTCCTGCGTTTTCAGAATTCGACTTCGCTGAGCTTTCCGGCCAGCCAGCTGGAAGCGCTGCAGCCGGAGCCGCGCGACACCGCCACCGATGCGCGCGGCCTGGGCCAGGCGCTGAAGTCGGCGCAACTGCGCTATATCCGCATCACGCCGGCCTTCATGGGTTTTTTGGGCAGCAGCGGCACGCTGCCGGCGCACTACACGGAGCGCATCGCCGCTCATACGCTCTATCAGAAAGACGAGGGGCCGCGCGCCTTCCTCGATACTTTTTCCAACCGTGCGCTGGCGCTGTTCTACGAAGCGTGGCGCAAGTACCGTCTGGAGCTGAAGTACCAGATCCACGGCAAGGATGAATTCCTGCCGCTGCTGCTGTCGCTGGCCGGCATGCACAACCCGTCCTTGCGGCGGCGCTTGTCGGAGGGCGGCGATGGCGTGCTGGATGAATCGGTGGCGTACTTTGCCACCGCCATGCGTCAGCGGCCGGCGTCGGCGGTGCAGATCGCGCGCGTGCTGTCGGAATATTTTTGCCAGACGGTTCGCGCCGAGCAGTTCATCGGTGCCTGGTACGGTGTGCCGGCTGCGCAGCAGACCATGCTGGGCATGACCAACGCCATGCTGGGCGGCGGCGCCATGGCCGGGGAGCGCGTGTGGCAGCGCGACCTGCGCCTGCGGCTGGTGATAGGGCCGCTGGACCGGGAAGGCTACGAATCCTTCCTGCCCGGCGCGAAGGCGGCGCGCGCGCTGGAGAGCATGTTGACCATGTTCACCGGCGTCTCGCTGGAGTATGAAGTGCAGCTGGTGCTGTGCGCCGAGGAGGTGCAGGGTGCACGGCTGGACGACGACGGTGCGCGCCTGGGCTGGGATAGTTTTCTGGTCACCGAGGCGCAGCAGCAGGACCGCAGCGACGTCTGCTACGAGATACACACATCATAAAAAGGATAACAACATGAGCATCAACCTGAAGACGCTGATCGCAAAGCTGAACGACACCAGCCGCGCCGCTGCCACGCGCGCGGCCAGCCTGTGCGTGTCGCTGGGCCAGTACGAGGTCGATATCGAACATCTGTTCCTGGCGCTGCTGGAGCAGCCGAAAAGCGACGTGGCCGTGATCGCGCGCCAAAACGACATCAGCATCACCCAGCTGGAGGCCGACCTGCGCGCGGAGGTGGGGCGCTTCAAGAACGGCAATACCCGCACGCCGGTGTTCTCGCCGCGCCTGCCCAAGCTGTTCGAGAACGCGTGGCTGATCGCGTCGCTCGATTTACAGGACGATGCGCAGGCGCAGATCCGCAGCGCGCACCTGCTGCAGGCTTTGTTGACGGAGCCGGAACTGGCGCAGCTGGCGGCGCGCAGTTCGAAGCTGTTCGCGCGTTTCGATCTGGAGCAGATCAAGCACAATCTGGACAAGGTCAGCGCGGGCTCCGAGGAGACGCCGGTGTTGCGCTCGGCGCCTTCAAACGGCGAGGGCGCCGATCCGGTCGGCGAGCTGCAGGCGCGCGCCGCCAGCAAGACGCCGGCGCTGGACCAGTTCACCACCAACCTGACGCAGCGCGCGCGCGACGGCAAGGTCGATCCGGTGATCGGTCGTGACCTGGAGATTCGTCAGGCGATCGATATCCTGATGCGCCGCCGCCAGAACAATCCCATCCTGACCGGCGAGGCCGGCGTCGGCAAGACGGCCGTGGTGGAAGGACTGGCGTTGCGCATCGCGCAGAACGACGTGCCGGATGTGTTGAAGGGCGTGGAGATTCATACGCTGGACATGGGCTTGTTGCAGGCCGGCGCCAGCGTCAAGGGCGAGTTCGAGAACCGCCTGAAGAATGTGATCGACGAGGTGAAGAAAAGCCCGCACGCGATCATTCTGTTCATCGACGAGGCGCACACCATGATTGGCGCCGGCGGCCAGGCGGGTCAGAACGATGCGGCCAATCTGCTGAAGCCTGCGCTGGCGCGTGGTGAATTGCGCACCATCGCCGCCACCACCTGGGGCGAGTACAAGAAGTACTTCGAGAAGGATGCGGCATTGGCGCGGCGCTTCCAGGTGGTTAAGGTGGAGGAGCCGAGCGAGGAACTGGCCTGCGCCATGTTGCGCGGCATGGCGCCGTTGATGGAGAAGCATTTCGGCGTGCGCGTGTACGACGAGGCGATCACCGAGGCGGTGCGCTTGTCGCATCGCTACATCATGGGACGTCAGCTGCCGGACAAGGCGATCAGCGTGCTCGATACGGCTTGCGCCAAGGTGGCGCTGGGGCAGAATGCGACGCCGTCGCTGATCGAGAACCTGGCGCGCAAGATGGAGCGTATCGACGCCGAGGCGGCGTCGCTGGAGCGTGAGCAGGGGGAGGGCGGAGCGTCCGCCGCAGCGCGTCTGCAGGAACTGCGCGAGTCACGCGCTGCGGCGGACGAGCAGCACAAGACGCTATCCGCACGCTGGGAGAAAGAGAAAGCACTGACCGCGCAAATCATCGCAGCTCGCTCGGCTGCGGCGGCGCCTGCCGCCGTGGGCGGCGCGGACTCCGCTGGCGACGCGCCGTCCGTCCCCGGCGCCGGGGGCGCAGGGCAGGCGCGCGACATTCAGGCCATGGTGGCCGAATTGCGCGAGCTGCAAGGCGAAACGCCGATGGTGCCGGTGCAGGTGGACGGCCACGTGGTGGCGGAAATCGTCGCCGGCTGGACCGGCATCCCGCTCGGTAAAATGGTCAAGGACGAAATCAAGACTGTGCTGCGCCTGCGCGAAAACCTTGAACAGCGCGTGCTTGGCCAGCCGCACGCCATCGAAGCCGTGGCCCAGCGCGTGCGCACCTCGCGCGCCAATCTGGATGATCCAAACAAACCGAAAGGCGTGTTCCTGTTCGTCGGCCCGTCCGGCATCGGCAAGACCGAGACCGCGCTGGCGCTGGCCGATGCACTGTATGGCGGCGAGCGCAAACTCATCACCATCAATATGAGCGAGTA
The DNA here is from genome assembly GCF_054461335.1 of Duganella paludis. Taxonomy (NCBI): domain Bacteria; kingdom Pseudomonadati; phylum Pseudomonadota; class Betaproteobacteria; order Burkholderiales; family Oxalobacteraceae; genus Duganella; species Duganella paludis. The sequence continues at coordinate 220,924 of NZ_CM136922.1, read as the reverse complement.
CCAGGAAGCGCACAGCGTCTCCGGGCTGAAAGGCTCACCGCCCGGCTACGTGGGCTATGGTGAAGGCGGTGTGCTGACCGAAGCCGTGCGCCGCAATCCGTACAGCGTGGTGCTGCTGGACGAAGTGGAGAAAGCCCACCCGGACGTGATGGAACTATTCTTCCAAGTGTTCGACAAAGGCGTGATGGATGATGCGGAGGGGCGCGAGATCGACTTCAAAAATACCATCATCATCCTGACTTCCAACGTGGCCTCGGGGGCGATGATGCAGGCCTGCCTGAACAAGTCGCCGGAAGAGATGCCGTCGGTGGAGGAGCTGGAGCAGCTGATACGCCCGGCGCTGATGAAGCAGTTCAAGCCGGCGTTCCTTGGACGGTTGAAGGTGGTGCCGTTCTATCCGATTCCGGACGATGTGCTGGTGGAGATCATCAAGCTCAAACTGGGCAAGTTCGAACGCCGCATCGCCGCCAATCACAAGGCGGAGTTCAGTTACGACGAGGCGTTGGTGGAAGCGGTGCTGGCGCGTTGCACGGAAGTGGATTCCGGCGCGCGCAATGTGGACAATATTTTGAATGGCACGCTGCTGCCGGAGATCGCGGAATCGGTACTGGCTCGCATGGCGGAGGGCGCTGCGATCAGCAAGATCAAGGTCAGCGCCAGCAAAGCGGGCCAGTTCAAGTACAGCGTCAAGTAACCCCGTCGTCCCGCGAAAGCGGGGCCCCATACTCAGCATGGATTCCTGCGTGCGCAGGAATGACGGTGGTGGTGGTGGTTACTGAGCTGGCGGCACGCCGAGAAGTTCTTCGATGTGCGCCAGCGATGCCTCGTCCTTGACCACGGAGCGCAGCCAGGTGTGCAGATCCTGCTCCGCCGCCGCAGCCGCCTTGTCGGCAAAATAGGAAGCGGGGCTATGCGGCTCGGTGCGGCGGAAGAAGGCCGCCACGGCGCGCAATTGCGTGACTGCCTGTGCGCGGTTGCCGATCACGCCCGGGCGGGCAGACTGCGACGGCTGCGTGATCTCCACATCGCCCATGTCGCCCGCCGCACCGACATTCGCGTCAGCGCCGCTTGATTCGTATGCGGAGACGCTGGCGCCTTCCGCCGCAGCAGTCGCGGCATTCAGCGGTGCCGGAACCGCATGCAGCATCGCCTTCACCGCATCGCGCGCGGAGGAAAAGCCTGGGCTGTCGTTGCCCAGCCGCGCATCGGCCACACGCTCCAGCTGCTCCAGCGCCTCGATGCAAAACAGCGCATCGGCGCGGAAGGCGGTCGCAAACTGCGCCGAGTTGTTGCGCTTGGCCGTCTCCATATCCGCCAGCCGTGGCGCGCGGTTCTGCAACTCCTCATTTCCGCTGGACGCCCGCTTGCGCGCCTCCTCGAAATCCAGCGCTGAATAATCGCCGTTCTCGGTCAGGCCCATTTCGCGCACCAGCGCCGGCGTGCGGGAAAGTATCCAGCTCAGATTCCCGGTGCGCTGATCGTTGTCCCCATCTTCGGCCTGCGGATACAAGCCGCGCTCCCAATACTGGTCGCACAAGCCGGCCAGCAGCAGATAACCTTCGCCCAAGCCGCGCAGGTCGTGGAGGCGGGCGCCGGCTTCGGTCAGCCAGACGGCCAGCCGCAGGTCCTTGCTCTTTGACGTCAGCAGCGCGCTGCAACGTGCGACCACGAACGGCCAATCGGCCTCCTTCAATTCGGTCACCCATTCTCCTTGATCCAGCGACGGATCATCGAATTTACGCGCCTGCGCGATGGCGTCGAGATCGGGCGAAAACGACAGGTCGGCGCCCGATGGCTCGGCGTCGCTGATTGGTTGTAGCAGTTCTTGTGCTGAATACATAGTGTCCTCTTACTGAGCCATGCGGAATTCAATGCGGCGGTTGCGCGCGCGGCCTTCTGCGTTGTCGTTGCTGGCGATCGGGCGGTCCGGTCCCTGGCCGCTGGCTGTCAGCAGCTCGCCATTGATGCCGTGGCTGGCCAGGTAAGCCTTGACCGCCTCCGCGCGCGCCTGGCTCAAGCCCTGGTTGGTGGCTCGCAGGCCAGCGCTGTCGGTGTGGCCGATGATGTCGACCTTGCGGTTACTCAGCTTGCGTAACGCCGCCACCATCTCGTCCAGGATGGCGCGGCCGGCCGGCGTCAACTCGGCCTTGCCGCTTTCGAATTCGACGATGCGGTTGGCCAGCGCGCTATCGAGCACACCCTGGTCGGCCGCCGACACGCGCAAGCCATTGTTGACGGTGTAGGTCGGATTCAGGCTGGTGGCGATATTGCTGGCGATGCGCTGGCGCACCGACTCGTTGCCCACCTCGCCGCGCAGGCTGACGGTGCTGCCGTCGATCTTCAACTGGCCACGGCTGATCTGCTTCAGATCGGGTGTGATCAGCTTCTGCACATAGCTGTTCCAGTTGGCCGGCATGGCCACCTTATCGATCGAGATCTGGTCGACCACCTTGTCGGCGCCGTAGACTTCGCGCAGCTTGGCCAACACCGCCGCCTTGCTGGCTTCATCGGGCACGGTGCCGGCGGCCAGCACCTGGCCGGGCTGCACCGCGCTGGCCTGCGCATACGTGGCGCCGGCGCTAAGCAGCAGGCTTGCGAATAAAAGTGTACGCATGGTTCAGGTTCCGATAAACGCCGCGCTGACTGACTCCAACGCGGACTTGAGTGACAGGGATGGCTGCGACAGATAGGTGGACAGCTTCTTGACGGCGTAGTCGCTGTCGGCTTGTTCCTCCACCCAGTCCAGTTGTTCAAAACCGATCTGCTGATCCGGCACCGCCTGCGGGTCCATGATGCCGTGCAGCGTGGCCGGCGAGGCGCCGCTGAAGCCGACCAGCAGCACCGGCTGTTCGCGCCGGCGCGTCAGGAACAGCGCCAGTTCGAAGTCGGCGCGCGCCAGGAAGGGCGTGATCATGTGCAGCCAGAATGCCGCCACCAGGTTGCGGTACATGGGGTCTTGCGGCAGCGGCAGCAGCAGGGTTTTTTCCAGGCGGCTGGAGCTGCTGGCCAGCACCGGCTGCAGCAGCATGCCCAGTGCCAGCAGCACCTGGCGCGACGAGCCACGGAAGCCGGCTTGCGACAGCAGCGCATCGAGGCCGCCGATGGTTTGCAGTTCGAGGAAATCGTCGAAGCTGGCCTGGTAGGCGGCGCCGCGCAGATCCAGCTCGATCGCTTCGCTGGCCGCCAGTTGCAACGGTACTGTCGGATCGCTGGCGGTGACCACGCTGCTGCTCAGCGTCGCCAGCCGGGTCCACAGGCGGTTGAACACCAGCGGTGCGCTGGCCACGAAGCTGGCCGGTTCCGCCACTTCCATGCTGCTGGTCATGAGGAAGGGGAAGCGGCGCGACGATTGATCGCTGCTGGCGACGATGTGGCCGGCGATGGCGTGGCGCCGGCGCGGACCGACGAAGGCGAAGTGCAGCGGCGCGACGGCGTCGTAGTTCAGCTTCCAGCGGGCGTCGGCGCTCATCAGGTCCATGGCTTGGGCCAGCCAGTCGTCCAGCACTTTGATCAGGGCAGGGCTGTCGCCGCCTTTCACGAAGTCGCCGCGTCCCGGCACCTTGCCGAAGTAGCCGATGTTGGCGATGGTGGCGCCCCGGCTCATGGCTGGGCTCCGACCGTGCGGCTCGCGCCAGCCGCAGGCGGCGACGGCATGGTGGCTGGCACCGGCGTCGGCGCGCGCGCCGGCGGTGCCGCCGGCGCACCCGGCACGCCCTGCGTTCCTCGCGCAGTGGCCGGTACTCCCGGGGCGCCCTGCGCACCCGGTACGCCCGGTGTGGCCGTAGTGCCCGGCGCAGCGGCTGGCAGTGCGGGTGCACCTGGCACGCCCGGTACACCTGCCGCCGTCGACGGCGCGGCCTGCGCTGCGGCAGCCGCAGGCTGTACGACCGGCCCCGGTGCGGTAACGGTATCGGGCAGGCGCAGGCGCTTGAATCCGGCCGCTGCCGGCGCCGCTGCCTGCGCTACGGGCACCGGTGGCGCCGTGGTGCCGACGATCTTCAGGTTCGCGGTCACGGCCACGCCGGAGTTATCCCAAGTCAGCTCGAACGCGCCATTCTCCTTGCGTTTGCGCTTGGCGGCGTCGATCATTTTCTTCAGGCCGAAATGGCCGCTCTCATTGAACACCACAATGCTGCGGCCTTCCGGCGTAATCGCCGTGATGCGCGCACCCGGCACGCCGGCCGGATTCGGCCACACCATGTGCACCCATGGCTGCGGCAGGCCGCGCCAGCGCAAGGCCTGGCCGTCGATCTCGATGGTGAATTCGGTGGCGCTGACGGCGCTCAACGCCTGCAAATCGAAGTTGGTCTGCGCCTCGCCACCGCTGGAAGCGGCCGCATTGGCGACGCCGTTGGCAGCCAGCGGCGCAACCCAGCCGGGGAAGCTGGTCACCACCTGCGGCGCCAGGTTGATGCCCATATTGGCCCATGTGCGGGTGCTGACCGTGTCGCCACGGCGCACCACCAGCGGACCAAGCGTGGTGTTGAAGAACTTGGCGATCGCGCCGTCCGGCCCGAACACCGTGCCGATTTCCGCATTGCTCGCTTCCGCCTTCGATTCAGTGGCAAACGGATACTTGGTCGCCAGCGTCTGACGGAACGGCTGCAGCACCTGCGCCGCCCACACCTTGTTGATCTCCGTCTCGGCCGGCTGCACGATCACCGCGAAGCTCTGGATCAGCGGACGCACCAGCAGCGGACGGATGGCGGTCTTCTGCGCGTCGGTCATCCCGGTCAGCATCTGCTCGTCGACGTATTTGAGCGCGTCGGCCAGTTCCGAGCCGCTGCCGTCAAGCGTCTGCTGCATCAGCTGACGTGCGCCGGGGCCAGGATCGCCCTGGTTCTTGATCTGGTTGAAGCGGCCGCGCAGCTTGGACAGCTGCTCCATGTAGCCGCGCATCAGCGAGGCATCCTTGTCCTTGGCCACCACCAGCTTGGCCACGCTGGAAAACTCGCGGCCGACGGGACCAAGCGGCAGCGCTGCATTCTGCACGCCGCCGGTGCTGACATTGACATTCAGCTGCGACGGTTTCTGGCGCAGGATGGTCTCTTTGAACCAGCCGCTCACGCCGCGCTGCGCGCGTTGCAGGCCGGCGTCCAGCAGCGACGGGTTATCCCAAGAGGTCTGGTCGTAGACGCTGTTCATCAACTTGTTCAGCGGCGAGGTTTGCGGATCGCCCAGGCGATTCATGGCGCCTGCGGCCTGGTCGAAATTCGACAGTTCGCGCACGGTCACACCCTGCACGAACTTTTGCCATTCGCGCGCGTAGTCGTTCTTGTACAGGTCCACCAGCGACTTCTGGATCTGTTCCGGGCTGCCTTCCAGCGTCAGGTCATCCTTGGACGAGGTCTTGAGCACCCAGTCGGCGCTTTGCAGTTCGCGGTTGGCCGCCTCGCGGAAGGCGTCCTGCACGAAGCCCTGCCAGGCGGCGCGGGTAAAGCTGCCCGGCACCGCATAGCTGCCCAGTACCAGTTCCTTATCCTGGTCGCCGACGATGGAAGCCACCGTCACCGCCGGGAAGCGGGTCGCGGCGCGCGCCTTGACGTCGGCGTACACGCGTTCGCGCGCCGGCATGCCGCGCACCACGCGGCGCAGGCTGTCGCGGGTCTGGTCCACTAGCGCCAGACGGGTATCGAGCTGCGGCCACGAGGTGTCGTTGACCTGCGCCAGGTAGAACGAAATCATGCGCTCGGCGCTGCGGATCAGCTGCTCGCGCGGCATGCTGCCACGGTTGGTGTCCAGCCACACGCGCCAGTAGCGCGTCAGCTGGTCGTTCAGGTGGCCCGCTTCCGCGCGCGATTTATCGCCCAGCATCAGGTAGGTTTTCAGCGCGTTGTAGGCGTCTTCGGCGTCGGTCGGCGAGGCGTCCTTGAACTGCTGGGCGCTGTTGTTGATCGCCGCTGCGGCTTCCGCCTGCGTGGCGTTGGCCGACACCGTGGTGCCGCCGCTGGCCGCGCTCACCGGCCGCGCCATCGGCTGCAATTGCGCCGAATTGGTATTGACTTCGGCCAGGAATGCTTCCAGCGTCTGGCCGACCGGCTTGAGCATCACTTCGCGCACACCGTTGAAGTATTCCTCGCGCAGCTTGCGGTCCAGCAGCGTGCCTTGATACAGGCCTAGGCTCAGCGACAGCGGGCGGTTCTCTTCGTATTTGTCCAGCTGCTCGATGCGGTCTTGCAGGATCTCCAGCGCGGCGAAGCGCGATTGCAGGTCCATCGATTTTTCCTGCACCTTGATGGCCTGGTCCAGGTCCGCCTGCACGTTGGCCACCAGTTGGCGGTTGTTCATGTATGACCAGCTCCAGCCGGCCAGCGCCAGGCCTGCGAAAGCAGTGGCGGCGAAGAAGGCCACATAGCGCATGCGCGTCTTGGCCGGGCTGGCGTATTGCGCCACCAGATCCTTGTCGGCGAAGATCACCTTGCGGAACAGGTTAAGCAGGAAGTAGCCCTGCTGCTGGTGGGCTTCCTCGTGTTCGGCCGGTTGCAGCTTCAAGTCGAAGCGCTGCGCCACGCGCTGCGACGAGGCGGACACGGTCTCGCCTTCCTGCAGCGCGCTGGTGAAGTAGAAGCCTCGGAACACAGGCTTGAACTGGAACGGATTTTCCTCGAACAGGGTGGCGATGAAGGTGCGCAGCGACGGCTTGATCGAGCTGAATTCAAGCGGGAAGGTGAACACGCCGGGCGGCATGCGCTCGCGCCATTGCAGCGCCATGTTGGCCGCGCTCAGGTCTTTCAGGCCTTCGTACAATTCGTCGAAGCGGGCGTCGAACTGGTTCAGCACTTCCTCGCCGCTGGTGTTGCGGCTGTAGGGCAGGGTGGCGCCCCATACCTTGTCGCGCTCACCGCGTTCGCTGTCCTGGAAAAATTCGTTGAAGCCGGTGATCAGGTCGGCCTTGGTGAACAGCACGTAGACCGGCGCGTGCACCTCCAATCGCTCGGTCAGTTCCTGCACGCGCTGGCGCAGGTTCTTGGCCAGGTTGATGGCGAATTCGGGACGGTTGCGGGTCAACTCGGCCACGCTGACGGCGATGATGATGCCGTTGATCGGCGCCTTCTTGCGGTATTTTTTCAGCAGGTCGAGGAAGCCGAACCACTCGCCACGGTCGTCGTCGACCACCGAGTATCGGCCGGCCGTGTCGAGCAGGATGCCGTCGGTGGTGAAGAACCAGTCGCAGTTGCGGGTGCCGCCCACGCCCTGCACGATTTTGCTGTCGGCGAACGGGAACTGCAGGCCGGAGCTGGCCACGGCCGTGCTTTTGCCGGCCGCCGGATTCCCGATGATCATGTACCAGGGCAGCTCGTATAAGGCGGCGTTGCCGGAGGTCTGGCCCAGCTTGGAGTTCTTGATGGTGCCGATGGCGTCCAGCATGCGGGTGCGCAGCGCTTCGGTTTCCTGGCGCTGGGCCGGATCGGCCTTGACCGGCTTGGCGGCCTGCTGCTCCAGCATCTCGCCCAACTGGCCGGCGGCGCGCTGGGTCTTGCGGTGGCGCCAGTACCAGACGGCGGCGCCGAACAGCAGCGCCGCACCGAGCACGGTCCAGGGCACAGAGGCCGGCCATTGCAGCAGCGCGGCGGCGGTGAACAGCAGGGCGGCGAAGGCCAGCCAGCCGATGACTATCAGCGTGCGGCGTTGGATCAGGAACAGCCAGAATTTTTGCATCATGATAGGGCTCGATTACTTGGGAGTGTCATGCCGCTGGCGCCGGGCGTAGTAGCGCGGCGTAGCGGTGGTAGGGGTCTTCGTTGCTGATGCAGAGCACCGGGGCGTTACGGTCTTGCGCTTCGGCGTCGCCCAGCGCCAAGGCGGTCAGCCAGGCGACCGCGCCACAGCTGCCGCAACTGCCGCCGGCGCTGATGACGTCGACGCCGGGATCGAGCTGCGGCGCGGCGGCCGTCACCACGTGCATCAGCTCCGTCACGCGGCTGGTGCGATGGCCGGTGTCGGCTGCCACCAGGGTGATGGCGGCGCCGTCCACCTGGGCGGCTTGCAGGGCGTGGTTGACAGCGTCCGCCAGGCTGGTGTCGGTGTCGCGGCGGACTTCGTCGGCGGAGGTCAGGCGGCGGCCGTGGTGTAGGGCTTGTAGCGTGCTGCCGCCGCCGAGGTGGCCGGCCGTGGCGGCGTCGGCCAGCAGCAAGCCGGCCGCGCCTTCGCCGGGAATGCGGCCTTGTGGCTGCTTGGCCGTGTACAGTGCGTTCTGGCTGGACAGGCGGTCGATACCGGCTTCGCTCAAGTGCGAGCCGGCTGCAATGACGATCGCCAGGCATGGATGGGCGGCATCGGCGCAGCGCTGGAGGAGTGCTGCCAGCACCAAACCGGCATCGGCATCAGTACCGGCATCGGCATCGGCGTGCGCGTGGCCGCCGGCATCGGCGCGGCCGCCGGCCACGGTGTGATTGCGCGCCAACGGCGCGGTGGCGGGGGCCAGCAGCGCCGCCGGCCAGCCGGCTTCGTCGGCCACGTGGTGCAGCCATTGTTGTGCGAGTTCGCGCTGCTGCGGTTGCCAGTCGTCGGGCCACAGGGCCAGCAGACGCAGCGACGGCGGCGCAGGGACGGCCACGCTGTTCGGCGGCAGCCGGCCCTGGCGGCGTTCTTCCTGCTGTTCCAGCCACGGCGCGAGGCCAATGTGCACGCTGGCTTGCGCTGCGAGTTCGGCCGCGACCGCGCTGGCGGCGGCGAGCGCGCGCCACTGGCCCTGGTCGAAGCGTGGATCGTCGAGCTGGCGCGCTTGCAGCCATTGCAACAGGTCGTCGCGTAGCGCGGCGTCACCGGCATCTTCAAGGCGGGCGCTCAGAATCGGGTAACCGTCATCGTCGCTGAGTTCTTTATCCAGGCTGGGGCGCGCGCGGTTGTCGGCTACCGCCGCGCGCAACGCGGACACCGAATCGCCATGCGGTACGCGCAGTGCGCTGGCGGCGATGGTCAGCGCTGGTGGCAGCGGCGGGGCCGGCGCAATGGCGGCGGTGCCGGCGTCGGCGCCTACGGCACCTGCCGCACCAGCCGCAGGGCTGGCTGTTGCCGGCGCCGTCACGCGCGTCCAGGCCTTGCGGGCCAGCCACCACGCGCCCAGCAACAGCAGCGGCAGCACCAGCAGATAAAGTACCAGCTCGCTGGCGGCCGGCACGCGGTTGGTCTCGCGCCAGTAAAAGATGGACGCGCCCCAGCTGCCGCCGAAAGCGGTGCTGGTGACGACGACGTTGCGCAACCACTGCATCGATTACACCTGGTCCACGGTCGACTGCTGGCCAGCGATCAGGGTCGCACCGCAAGAGGTCTTGTCGCCGTGGCGGGCCACCGGCTTGCCATCGACCAGCATGCTCGGATCGCCGCTGGCGATGGTGCCGTTGCCGTGGCGCGGGCAACTAATCTTGTCGCCCACGCGGGCGATGCCCTTGCCGTTGCAATCGCTTTGCTGCGACGCCTCGACCACGGCGCCGTTATGCGAAGTCTTGTCGCCCAAGACGATGACTGGTCCTGCCATGGTGGTCTCCTATCGTTTCATTACGCCGGACCGGCGTAGCTCGGTATGTCCGAAATCCATCATCTTCCAGCGGCCGCCCCAGGTCAGCCCCAGCGATTCGGCCACTTCGCCGTACAGCTGATAGCCGCGCATGGCCCACGGATCGCGCTCGGAAATCACCAGCTTGCCGTCGCGTAGAAATGCGCAATCGGCCGCCAGCCCGTATTGATGCCAGCTCTGGAAGGCGGCCGCATTGGTGACGCCGGAGCCCAGCGCCGCCAGCGTGTTCTGGCGGGCCGGACTGCGGTAGCCTTCCAGCAGCGCCATCTCGTAGCCGTACTTCTCTTTCATGATGCGGAAGGCCATCAGCAGCCGCTGCGCGTAGACCGCATCCAGCAGCGCCCAGTCGCGGCTGGCGCTGACCAGCATCGGCCGCTCCAGCTGCACGTCGGCGGTGGTGAACACCAGCGGCGGCAGGGCGGGCGGCGGTACCAGTTGCTCGCCTTCCAACAACGCAGCCACCTGCGGATTGACTTCGCGGGTGGAGGCCTCGAAGCCGTTCAGCGACGGTTTCCCGGCCAGCAGCAGCGCCAATATCGGCGGCACGCACAGCAACGCCAGGCCACCCAGGCACAGCAGATAGTGGCTGGCGAAAAACTCGCGCACCCCATCCAGCGCGCTGCCGCCGGAGCGGCGCAAGGCGCTCGCGCCATTGCGTTGGCGCTGCGCCGCCCGGCCTATCGTGTGCTGCAAGCGCGCACCGACGCCGGCCAGCGCAGCCAGCACAAACTCGCGGCCGGATGGGAACAGCAGCATCCAGCTGATGAGGCAGGCGAGCAGGAAATATAGGGTTACCGCCAGTAAGAACACGTTGCCCTCGGAGCTATAAAATGTCTAAAAAGCATTGCTTTGAAGTATATATTAGAGTTATGACAAGCCCGCGCACGATTGAACAGCTATCCGTGCGGCAGATTTTTCCGGGATGTCGTAAAGTCATGCGAAATTAACAAGGGAGTTTATTTTGCAAGGTGATCAAGAACGTCCGCCTGCCAGTGGCCGTCCCAGCCTGCTGTCGAGCGCGCCGCCGCCGGAGGCCGGTCGCGCCGGTATTCTGGATGGGCTGGAGCGTCGTCCAGGCGCTGCCGCCGCTGCCGCGCGCAAGCCTGCGAGTAAGAAGGTGGCGCTGGCTGGTGGTTTGCTGGCTCTACTAGTGCTGGCAGGAAGCGCAGCGCTGTGGATGAATGCAGGGCCGGAGCCGCAACTAACCTTGCCGTCCGCCGCGCAGGCCATCACCCCGGCGCCGGATGCAGCCGTGGCGGCCGCGCCGCAAGCTGACGCCCCGACGCCTGCGCCAACCCCAGCGCCTGCACCGGCCGCCGCCATCGTCGAAGAGACAGCCGCCGTCAGCCCGCCTGCGGACAGCCGCTCGCTCAAGGACGTACTCAATGACACCCCGGCCAAGCCAGCGGCCGCGCCCGCGCTTGCCCACGAAGGCGCGCCCGGTGAGCTGCGCGCCGCGCTGGAAAAGCCGCATGCCGCGCCGGCCAAGCCCAAGCCGCAGCCGCCGAAAAAGCCGGTGCAGCTGGCGAAGAAAGCCGAACCCAAGCCGAAGCCTAAAGCTACGCCGCAGGATAACGACGTCGCCTTGCTGGCCGCGTTGATGGCCCATGTGCAGTCCGCCAAACCCGCCAAGGAAACCTCAACGCCCGGCTACCAGCTCAAACAGTGCGGACGGATGAATGAGGCCGGCGCTGCTCAATGCCGCGCACACCTGTGCGCCGGCGCCGCCCGCAAAGAACCCGAATGCAAGCAGCAGCCGGTCGCGGTGAAAACTGCCGCCGAATCATGAGTGTCGCGCTGATCGAGCAGGTCACCGCCGCCCTGGCGCAATTTACCAGCGTTACCCGCTTGTACGAGTTGATCCTGGGCGGTGAAGACGACGCCGACCTCGGTGCCGGCGGCCTGCTGGTGGAAGCCTTTGCCGCCGATGACAGCGTGCAGGGCGTCGGCCCGCGCGACATCATCGTGCTGTCGACCAACGCTTCGGTCCAGCTGGCGCCCTTGCTGGGCCGGCCGGCGGCGTTGGCGGTCAGCCTTGCGGACGGCAGCCGCACCCATTTCCATGGCGAGATTACACAAGCGGCCATGCTCGGCAGCGAAGGCGGCCTGGCGCGTTTCCGCCTGCGTCTGACGCCTTGGCTGTGGCGCCTGAGCCAGGTACGCAACAGCCGCGTGTGGCAGGACAAAACGGTCACCGCCATCATCGACGATATCTTCGAAGGCTATGCGCCGCTGGCGCGGTGGCGCTGGAGCGAAGAGGCCGAGCCGTTCATGGCGGAGGCGGCTGCGCGCAGCTATTGCTGCCAGTACCGCGAGTCGGACCTGGAATTCGTGCAGCGCCTGCTGGCCGAGGAAGGTTTGGCGTGGCGCTATGAACAGTTGGAAGACGGCGTGGGCGTGGTGCTGTTTGCCGACAGCAGTCAAAGCAGCGCCACACCGGAAGACGCCGCCAGCGCGGCCGGAGGCGGCATCCGTTTTCACGGTGCGCGTGCCGGCGAGGCGTCGGACAGCATCCAGGCGCTACAGGCACGCCGCAGTGTCACCGCTGCGCTGACCACGCTGCTCAGCTATGACTATAAAGGCAAACAGGCAGTCACCGCCAGCGCGCCGTCGCGCCTGAACGCCGGCCGGCTGCAAGCGCTGGAAAGTTACGATGTGCCTGGCCAGTACGCCTATGCCAACGCCGCCCAGGCGCAGCGCTATGCGGACATCCAGATGCAAGGCCGGGAAGCGGTGGCGCAGCAGTGGCGCGGTCGTTCCACTGTGCGCACCATGGAAGCCGGCAGCCGTTTCATCCTCACCCAGGGGCCGCTGCCGGGCGACACGCCGCCTGCCTACGTGCTGCTGCGGGTGCGCAGCGTCGGTGTCAATAATCTGCCGTCGCCGGCGCAGCAGGCGCTGGCCGAACTGTTCGGCCCCATTCCGGAGCTGCTGGAAGACACCGTAGCCGATGCGCCGGACGACTTCGCGCTGATCATCGCCCAGGCCCGCCAGAGCGGCTACGCCAACAGCTTCGAGGCGGTGCCGGCTGCGGTGATCTGGCGGCCGCAACTTCCGGGCAGCGACGGCCGCAGCCATCCACGGCCGACCGCGCGCGGCGCGCAAAGCGCCATCGTGATCGGCGCCGATGGACTCGACCGTCCGGCCGGTGCCGACGAGCTGTATTGCGACCGGCTGGGCCGGGTGCGCATCCGCTACCACTGGCAGGACAACGGCGACGCCACCTGCTGGGTGCGCGTGGCGCAGCGTTCTGCCGGCGGCGGCATGGGCAGCCACTTCCTGCCGCGCATCGGCCAGGAAGTGCTGGTGCAATTCATTGAAAACGACATCGACCGTCCGATCATCATCGGCGCCTTGTACAACGGCCAGGGCGAGGGCGGCGTCGCGCCGACGCCGGGCGCGCAGGGCGGCAACGAGTCGCAGGAGGCACGCTTCCAGCCGGCCGCCGACCACGCACCTTCCGCGCAGGGCAATCTGGCGGGCGGCAACAGCCCGCTGTGGCACGGTGCGGCGGCAGGAAGCGACGGCCATCGCAACGCCGCTGCGCAATGGGGCGTGCGCAGCAAGGAGTTCGGCGGCGCCGGCTACAACCAACTGCTGTTCGACGATACCGATGCGCAAGGCCGGGTGCAGCTGCGCTCGACCCACGCCGCCAGCGAGCTGAGCTTGGGACACTTGATCCACAGCGCCGACAACTATCGCGGCAGCCTGCGCGGGCAGGGCGCCGAGTTGCGCACCGATGCGTATGGCGCGGTACGCGGCGGCGCTGGTCTGCTGATCAGCAGCTACCACATCAACCACGGCGCCGACGTGCGCGATCCGGCCGGTGACAACACCGCCGGCATCGCCTTGCTCAAGCAGGCGGTCAAGCTGGGCGAGACTTTCAGCGAGGCCGCCGAAACCCATCAGACCGTGGCCTTGGCCGGCCACATCGGCGCAGCCAAGGCTAACGCCAGCACGCTGGACAAGCAGGCCGCGCCGCTGAAAGCCATGCTCACGGCGGTGTCCGGCATGGTCGGCAACGGCAGCCTGAAGGCCGCGCGCGCCGATGCCGAGGCCAAAAAGACCGCGCCCGGCGACGATCAATTGCCGCACGCGAGCTCTCCGGTGATTGCGATCAGCGGCAAGAGCGGCCTCGGCGTCACCGCCGGCGCGGCGCTGCAGCTGGCCAACGGCGAGACCATCACGCTCATGAGCGGCAACGACAGCCAGTTCGTCACCGGCGGCCAGATGCGTGTCCACAGCGGCCAGGCCATCGGCGTGCTGGGCGGCGCGATGAAGCCCGGCGCGGGCGAACTGGGCGTGCAACTGATCGCCGCGCAGGACGCCATCGACATGCAGGCGCAGGCCGACGAGTTGAAGGTGCAGGCGCGCGACGAGGTCAACATCGTCAGCATCAACGCCGGCGTGGACTGGGCGGCGGCCAAGCACATCAGCCTGTCCACGGCGGGCGGCGCCAACATCACCATCGACGGCGGCAACATCACGGTGCAGTGCCCGGGCAAGCTGACCATCCACGCCGGCAAGAAGAATTTTGGCGGCGCCACGCAGCAAAGCTACGCCTTGCCGGTGCTACCGGTCAGCATCATCGCGCCAGCGCCCGGCCGCAAGCTGGAAAGCAGCTTTGCCTTCGACCAGCTGACGCGGGTGGCCAAGGACGGCACCAAGCTCGAATTCGTGGCGCTGGTGGTGCCGATCTTTGGCTACGACATTCCGGCGCCAACCTACATCAAGCTGTACGAAGCGCTGCGCAGCGGCGCGCTGCCGCAGCCGAAAATCAAACTGATGAACGGCGGCCACTATCCAGCCTCGTTCGACAACGAAACCCGCGAGATCCGCGTGCACCAGGCGGCGGCCGACCGCGCCGCCGCCGGCCGCGACGAATCGTGGGAGCTGCTGACCGCCTTGCTGCACGAATTCGGCCACTACATCGACCTGGTGCTGCGCACCGACCTGGCCGGCAAGCATCCCGACGGTAGCTCGACCCTGAAGGCGGACGCCGACCTGGACGAGGGCGCCAAGTTCGCCTACGAAATCGCGGTGTTCGACTTTGCCGGCAGCAGCGAGGCCGAGTACGCGAACTATTCGTCGCCCAATTTCAGCGGGCCGTTGAAGGTCAACTACAACGAAGCCCGCACGGCGATCCGCCAGGCCCAGGACGAGCAGGCCCAGCGCATGGAAGGCAAGGAGGGCAGCGTCGAGTATTTCGGCGCTGGCCGGGGCGAACACCATGCCGAGCATCCCAACAGTTCGTTCGGCCACCAGTCGATCGAAGACGCGCTGGAAAACGAGATCTACACCGAGGCGGTGCGCAAGCAGATTTATTTCGGCAACTGGCTGCGCGACTTTTCGCAGGTGCTGGACCCCGCCATCGTGCGTGCACCCAATGCGCCCAAGAACTTCCCGCGCGCCATTGCCCGCAAGGAGCTGACCGAGGTGGTGGACGTGCTGGCGGAAACCGAGTTTGTCGGCAAGGCCAGCGAAAAAGCGCTGTTCAAGGTGACGGAGGATATCCTCGGCGTGTATCGCCCGGTGGAGCACATCGACAACCCCACCAACAACAAAAAGGATGCGCCGGATCCGCAGACCATCGACAAGGACTTCCAGCCCAAGGCCCGTCCCCAGGATGTGGCGGTCGACACCGCTACCGGCATGAAGCGTTACATCGTTGAATCGCGCAAGTACATGCAGGCCGAACTTGGCAAGGCGATCGCGGCGGGCCGCACGCCGGCCGGCTACCGCCATTTCGGCGCGGCGCTGCACGTGCTGGAGGACTATTTCGCGCACAGTAATTTTGTCGAGCTGAGCCTGCGCAAGGCCGGCCACACCAACGTGCTGCCGTGGACCTCGCCGGTGGCGGGCAGCAAGCATATGTATCCTGTGGTGACCGGCATGTTCGATTCCGACGACGTCATCGCCAGCACGGCCGGGCTGATCGCCGACACCTTGTTCAAGGTGGAATGGGACTACAAGGCCATCAAGCCGGGCGAGCGCACCAAGGCCGACCGGATCGTACGCATCCTGCTGCGCGAACATCGCGACCCGAGCTGGCTCAAGCTGTTCGACCAGGCGCTGCTGTACCGCGATGCCTTGGCGCGCATGCCGGGACGCGATGTGATCGGCAAGGTCATGCATTACTCGTTTGGTATGATCGGCAATTGCTACGCCTTTGTGTATTCGTCGCTGCTGAAACTGGCGGGTGAAAGCGTGGACGACCAGCAAGTGGTCAGGACCGGCAATCCGAACACCAACGGTTCCACCGATCCGACCCACTCGCAACTGGCCAAGGACCACGACACGCATGCCTTCCATGTGCTGGCGGCGTTACTGGCCAAGGAAGCGGTGCGCAACGTCGGCGACGCCATGGCGGCGCGCTGGACCGGTTCCAACCCGGCGGCCGACCCGGCGGCGATCGCCGGCGCCTACCTGGTGCATCCGATGGATTGCCATTGGCAGGATGCGACGGTGGCGCAGTGGGCCAAGAAGAATCCGGCCAACGTCAAGCGCGGCGAATCCGCCACCGAGTGGGAGGCGCTGGAGAAGGCCCACAAGAAAGAAGTGCTGGACGGCATACGCAACGCCGGCAAGGCCAGCCAGTCGACCTGGGATTATGTGAACAAATATTTCAAGGATCTATTCAAGTAATGAGCAAGGCCAAACTATTACTGCTGTCGTGCGTGCTGATGTCCGCCTGCCATGCCCAGAGCGAGAGTCCGACCGTGGGCGAACGGATGGGCGCGGCGCTGGAAAAGGCGGCCAAGGCCACCGGCGCCATCAAAGACCATGGCGAGGTGCGCAAGGTCAAGCCCGGCGCGGCGCCGAAGATCGTCCTGAAGGACGGCAAGATCCTTTACAACGACCAGCAACTGGTGCTGGGCCAGGATTTCGCACGCTGGCGCAAGGTGATCGGCGAAAAGAACGCGGTGTGCGGCGGCCAGGGCGGTAAGACTTCCTGGTGCAAATGGGACGAGGCCGGCATCGAGATCGGCAACGGCGCGGACGGCTCCGGCAAGGTACGCCACCTGAGCCTGCTATTCCAGCCGCAGTTGAAGGAACGCGCGGAGTACGCGCCGCCGGACCAGCCGGCGCCGCAATGGATGACGGCCGGCGTGTTTCCCGGCTATCTGGAACTGGACGGCTTCGGCATCGACAAGGAAACGCGCTTCTGGGAAATCAAACAGAGCGTGAACCGCGAGCGCGAGCTGCGCTGCGGGTTGAAGGATTGCAGCCATCCCATGGGCAGCTTCAGCGAGCAGGCCAACCTCTACCTGACGCTGGCCGGCCGCGATGAGCGCAGCGCGCTGAAGAAATTCAATATCTCGGAATCACCGGCGCCCTGATTTCTCCGCTGCGGTCAGGTAGGCTTTGAGCGACTTGATGTCGGTGACCTTGCCGCTGGCGACCGCGCCCTGTGCCAGCTCTTTTTCTGCGCGCACGGCGGCGGTGCCCTTGGCCATTGAGAACACGGCGACATTGGTTGCCACGTCGCTGCCTTTGAACATGCCCAGGTAATAGGTCGTGGCCGGCGTGTCGAGCTTGCTGGATGCGAGGTAGTTCAGGCACTTGCCGCGCGCGGCGAACAACTCGCTGCTGAACTTGCTCAGTTCCGTTCCGTTGTCCAGCACGAAGGAGCAGTTGGCGCTGGTCTTGTCCTTGAACACGGCAAAGGCGCCGTTGGCGTCGGCGATCAGGTCGCGCGTCTGCAGCTCCATGGCCGGCTGCGCCTTGCCGATGGCGTAGCCGCGCGCGGCGCGTATGCCGTCCGCTGCCTTGACCTTGCCTTTTTGCGGGCCGCCGGCTTCCTCGTTGAGCTTCTCGTCGGCGACGTATTCCCCGCCTTTGTTCTTGAACACGTAAAAAAATTGCTCGTAGCTTTCGTTGCGGCTGTCGAGGTCGGTGTATTCGAACACCAGGTAGTCCTTGCCGGCCAGCTTGAAGGCGGCAGCGTCATTGATGCTGGCGCATTGCGGATATTGTTCGCCCGGCTCGGCCGCCAGGATCTCGACAAACGTCGGCGCGGCGGCAGTGCCGCTTAGCAGGCCGCAGCTGGGCACGTTGGCGCCTTTGGCGTAATACATGACGGGTGCGATGCCTTCGGCCGGGATGGTCGGGCGGGCCTTGCTGTCGAAGGCGATCCATCCGCGTTGCGCCAGGTACTGCACCGCATCGGCCCCGGTCGCCGCATTGACGGCACCGGGACACGCTGAGACGACAGCAGCCAGGCTTAACATCAAGGCCTGAAACTTCATAGGCGATCTAGCTGCGATGACCTGGCAAGTTCCAGATCGTTGTTGTCATAGTATAGTGACTCGACCAGCCATCCGGCGGCTTTATCGTAGACGAAGTTATAGTCTTCGATGCGGGTCGGGACGTTGTAGCGACATTTGGTGCTGTCGAACTGAGGTTGTGGGATATATTCTTTGCCGGTCGACTTTTTCATCGCGGTGAGCATGGCGATTTCCGTGTCGGCCGGACCGCGCTGGAACAGTTCGGCGTAGTGTTTGATGAACACTGGACGGGCGATTTTCATCGGTTTCATTCCATCCATGGGCGGCAGCAGTTGCACCGGAAACTTGTAGTAGCGCGCCGCTTGTTCGGGCTGGCCAGCCAGGGTGGCGTTGCGGAACGATTGCCACGTAGCGCGCAGAAGGGCTGGGTCCGGCGGGTTGCACGGTTCGGCGCTCGCTGGCGAGTCCAGGCAGCCGGTCAGGCTCGCGGCGCACAGCGTCAATATCAGGAATTGCTTCATTTACGTTTGTCCTTTTCGGTCGGCCAGCGGTACGACACCAGATGCAGGGCTGGATCGTCAGCCGGGTCGACGGTCCAGCCGGCAAAATCCCTGACCATGCGCGAGAAGTTGCCGCTCAGGAGGCGTACCATTTTGACCTTTCTGAATTTCTTTTTGGTTTTCTTGGTGATGGTGCCGTCTTTGCCTTTGACCTCGACTTCCTCGACGCCATCTGCAACATTTTTTTCAGTCGTGCCGGTGTAAAAACCAACATGGTATTCCGGTTTGGTGGAACGGGTTACAACGGTGATGGCGCCGTAGCGTGGCTCGCTGATTTGCTCACCCCAATCCTTCCACGATATGGCCCGTGCGTCGTCGGTGCCGTTGTAGCCAGCTTGTTCCATGCACCAGTTGGTAAAGGAGGAACACCATGACGTGCCGTCGTCGCGTGCCGTATCACGCTCCAGCGTGGTCGTTTGCAAGTATTTGACGATGTCCGGATTGTTGAAGCGTTGTTCGATCTTCAGCATGGCGGCATCCGCATCGGCGTAGCCCTTTTGCTCCCTGGTGATGGTCTCCCGAAGTTCGGCCAATTTGGCGTCGTCCGCCGGTTTCTTTTTCTGTTCGATACCCAACTGCTTTTGCGCGGCTTTTTCAGCTTTTTTGCTCGCTTCGCGCGCGGCATGCTGTGCTTTCCACTCGGGGTTGGTCTTGTGGGTATCCGTATTTTCGGTGACTTTCTCGGCACCATCCTTGCCTTGCTCCTTCAGGGCAAACGGCATCCACGGCGCGTCGCTGCTGGCCGCGACCGTTTTGACGGCCGTCTGTTCGGCAGTTTTGACTTTCTCTTCGACTTTGGGCTTGGCGACTTCCTTGTTGGGCAAGCTGCTGCCGATCACTTGCTGGCGGGCTGGGCCCGGCGCGGTGGTTTGCGCGGTCAGCGGTGCTTCCGGCGTCTTGGGACGGGTTTGGAACTGCTTGATGTAGGCGAACGAGGTGCCGTACACCACATTCCAGCCGAGGTCATTTTTCACCGCAGCAACGATGTCTGCAAACGTGATCTGATGGCCGGGTGAGGGTTTGGGCGCAGCCTTGTCTTTGGCCGCTTGGGCGGCTGCGTCGAAGACGTTGGCTGGCGCAGCAGCTTGGGCCGGTAGACGCGAGGTTTTCGCGGCGGCACCGGCGGGAGGTTTGGGCGCTGCCGCCGGCGACGGAAGCGGTGCGGGCGGCGGCGTCGGGCCGGGCGTCGGCAGCGGAGCTGCTGCGCCACCGGTGTTTTCAGGCGTGGGTTTCCAGCCGTTGTGCGGCGCAGCAATCGCCACGGCGACTTCTTCACCGTCGTGCGGTTGGAGGACGTGTTCGTTACCGTCTTCCGGCATGCCTTCCTTGCTGACGGCATCGTTGTAGGCTTGGTAGTCGATGCGCGGGATCAGCAGTATGATGGCTTGCTGCGATTCGGTGTTGATTTCGGGTAGCTTTCCGTCGGCGTCGGTGGTGACTTCTTCTGCGTGGAGTTCCCATTCGATATGATGGTCGTCGGCTGCGGCCGGCACAGACTGATCGACGGAGGGCGACGCGGCAGGTGCGGCGGTGGGCGTCGCCGCTGCCGGCTCCCCCGCTTCAGCAGGAAGGGCTGCGGGTGCGGCGGCAGGTGATGTGGCGGCGGCCGGCGGCGCATTGGATGCTGCGGGTGGAGTCGCCGGTTCGGCTGCCGGCGCGGGCGGGCCGCTAGGCTTGGGCGTCTTGGTGATCGTGATGGCTTTGCGGTTCTTCATCGGCTTGCCCATGACGTCGCTCAGCTGGATCACCAGCCCATGCGAGGCGTTCAGAATTGCTTCGAAACGCTCGGCCTCATCGACCACGGTTTTTGAATCCGGATAGCGCTTGTTTTTCTCCAGTTCGGAAAAATCGCGAGGCGGCCAGGTTTCCTTTTTGCCGACCATCACCTTGCGGCGGGTAGAGAACTCGCCGTAGTGATAGCGGTAGTAGACCAGCGGCTCGAATTTGCCTGCCGCCGAGCCATAGTCGGCGATGGTGGCTTTTTTCAGATCGTAAAAATAACTCAGGCCGGCCTGGATGCTTGCGCGCGCATCAAAGCGATTGGCATCGGTAATGCCATAAGTTTTTGCGGTACCGTCAACCACCTGCGCGATGCCGGATGCGGTGCTGCTCTTGCTGGCGGCGTCAGGATTGAACGACGACTCGCGTTTGGCGATCGCGATGTAGTACGCCGTATCGCGGTTGTTGAAGCCTTTCTTGCGCGCTTCCTCGATAATGATGTCGATGACTTTTTGTTGTACCTCGGGCGGCACATCCCAGCCGTTGCGCCCGGTGCCGGACACGGATTTTTTCGGGTCGATTGGTTCGTCATAGTGCGAACTGGTGTTGTCAGTCATTGTTCGGACTCGCGCACATTGTTAGGTAAATCAAATGTCGCTTCCTTGCGCCACGTCGCTTCGCTTTGGCGGAGGGCACGTTGTTCGACGGCGCTGGCGGTCCATTTGTCGCCATAGCGTTTCCAGCGGCCGTCCAGGCCGACAACGGCTTGCAGCTCGCAGGTGTCGCAGCTGCCACCTGTGCTCATGTTGATCACCAAGTAGCGTTGCTTGCCCGCTGATACGCAGCGCAGCGAGTCGGCAACGTGGTAATCGTCTTCCACCGGCTCATGCTCGAGCAAGTCGCGCATAATGGCCTTTTTCCCCGCTTGCTCAATCACCAGTTGTTGTTCGGCGCAGGCCGTGTTGCGCTGCATTACCGCATTTTCGCGATGCGCGACTTCGCAATACGAGCGCACGGTGACGCGCGCCTCGCCGCACTTGGTTTCATTTCTGAACCAGAATGACTCCGGCTCAGCCGTCTGGGCCGCAGCAGAGCAAGTCCACAGTGCGGCCAGCAGGGCTGTTTTCATGCCTGGGTAAACCATTTGTTCACATCCTCTTCTTCATCGATTTTGTCGCGATGGAACTTCTCGTTAAGTTCTAACGAAATCGCGAGTTGTTCTTCCCTCGCCGTGTTGATCGGCATGGTTTGGCCGTCGACGTCGGTCTTGCCGAAGAAGACCTTGCCGTCGGCGCGAACTTTTTTATACAAACGGCCCGCGACGGCAGTACCACTGGCCGCGTCTTCCACCTTGAAACGGCCGGCGTACAGTTTTTCGTTCGGCAGTTCAGGCAGGACGGACGTGCTTTGCACCGGTCCGGTCAGCTCCTTCATGCTGGCCTTGAAACTCGTGGTGCCTGGACCATGCACTTCGATATTACCGCCTTCCAGCTTGATGTAGGCACCTTGGGCGGACAGCAGCACATAATCCTTGGCGGCCACGGTGATGCTCTTGGTCACACTGGCTGCGGTGATCAGCTTGTCGGCGGTGAGCGTGGTGGCGCCGCTCTGACTCTGGCTGCTGACCTTGCCGCTGGCAGCGTGCAGGCGGATGCCAGTTTCCTGGTTGGGCTTGTCGGCGCTGTCAGCCTTGCCATTGGTGAACAGGCTGATGCCATCGCGCACCATGTGCAGGCTGTTGGCTTGCACCGCCAGGTTGATGTCTTGGCCGGCCGTCAGGCTGCTGCTGGCGCCGGCGGACAGCACCGCGCTCGCCGGCGTGACGGCGGCGATGCCGGCCGGCGTGGACAGTTGCAGCACGGCGGCGCTGTAGGCCGCCGCTTCACCGTCGCCACCGATTTTGCCCGCCGTGCCGGCCACCTTGGCGTCCAGCACCTGGGCGTTGGCGGTCATGGCGGCGATGGCCGGGATTTTCTCCGGCGCCGGTTCGGCAGGCAGCAGCGCCTTGTGGGTTTGCGCCGTGGTCGCCAGCGTGGTCTGCAACTGGCCGGCCTGTTCGATCTGGGCTTGCGCCTCGCGCGCGTCCAGCTGGTGGCCGGCGCCGCCGTTGCGCACGTCGGCCGAGATCAGCATGCCTTTGCCGGCGCGCAGCGCGGCGCCGTGCGCGGATTTGAGTTCCGCGCCGAAGCCGGCCGGCTTCAGGCGCTGGTTGTCGGTCTGCTGGCGCAGGTGGCCCAGATTGAGTTCCGCCGTACCTTGGTGCGCCGCGCCGTGGCGCTGCAGGCCGATGCGCGGCTGGCCCGGCGTGTCGTCGAACACCAACTGGCTGTAGGCGCCGCCGCCGCCCTGGCTGGCTGGCAGCGCCTGGCTCTTGAGGCCGGACAGCACCGCCGGATGGGCGTGCGCCTCGGCCTCGCCGGGGAACCAGGCCGGCGCGTTGCCGGTGCTGGCGCCGCCGCCCTGGGCCACCTGGTTGTGCTGGGCATCGGCCTGGCCCTGGCCGTTGTAGACCGCGCCGATCACCACCGGCCGGTCGATATTGCCGTCGATGAAATCGACCAGCACTTCCTGGCCGATGCGCGGCACGGCGTTGCTGCCCCAGTTGGCGCCGGCCAGCGGCGCCAGCGGCGTGGCGATGCGCACCCAGGCGCCGACGCTGTCATCGGCTGGCGCACCGCTGTGGCTGTCCGGCGCCGGATGGTTCAGGCGGCTGTGGCCGGCCGCCCCGCGCTGCCAGTGGAACTGGACCTTGACGCGGTGGTCGCGGTCGGTGTGCACGGCGGCGCCGGCCGGGCCGACCACCACGGCGGTTTGCTGGCCGCGTATGGTTGGACGTGGATGCAGCAGCTGGCCGTGACCGTCGGTGCCGCTGGCGCGGTAGGGCACGTCGCTGGCGATGGCGTCGATGCGGTTGCGGTACAGCGGCCGCTCGCCCATCTGCTTGCCGACCGCGTGCAGGCTGCCGGCCTGCTCGGCGGCGATGGCGGCGCCCAGCGCGCTTTCGCCGAGGCGCTGCATGAGGCCGGCGTGCAGGTCGGCGCTCAGGTTGTTGTGCATCAGGTGCACCACGCGGGTGATGAGGAAGGCTTTGCCATCGCCCAGCGCGTGCTCGTTCAAAGTGAAGGTGGTGCCGGAGGCCAGCGTGCGCACGGTGCCGGCGCCGGTGTAGACCTCGCGGGCCGCTTCCAGCGCCTGCAACTGCTGGTCGGCGATGCGCTGGCCGTGGGCGCGCGAGGCGTAGGCGTAGGCGCCCGGGACGTCGCGGCTGGTCAGCAGTGGATGGTCGTCCGAGCCGGCGGCCGTGCTGGTGGCGCTGACCGGGCGGGCGTCCAGGGTGCGGTAGTCCCAGCTGCTGAGTTCGACGGCGTTGGTTTGCAGCTTGAGTTCGCAGCGCCAGCGGTCCATGCTGTCTTCGCGCATCACCGCGCCGGGCTGGGTGAAGCGCACCTCGGACTGGGCGTTGGGCTGGAAGCTGCTGTTGTCGTCGGCGATCACCAGTTCGTGGCCGTCGCTGCGGTGCAGGTAGTAGTGGAACAGGCCTTCTTCATGCATCAGGCGTTCGGCGAAGGCGAGGTCGCTTTCCTGGTATTGCGTGGTCAGGCTGCGCACCGGGTAGGCGCTGCGGTCCTGCACGTCGAAGCGCCAGGCCGGCGCCAGCTTGCCCTGGCCTTGCCAGGCGCCGAACACGGCGTCCAGGATGTCGAACACGTTCCGGTCCTGGAAGATGCGGTTGTCGCGGTTGTGGCCGAGGAAAGCGGTCCACGGTTCCAGCGTCAGCGTGTAGCGCGCCATGCCGCCGTTGGCGCCGTTGGCCTCGACACCGGTGATGTGGCCGTGGAACGGCCGCGCCTCGCCCAGCGTGGTCTGCAATTCCAGCAGCGCCGGCTGGCCGAGCAGGGCGCGCAGCGGCAGGCTGGCATCGGCCGACAGCGCGCTGATGCGGTAATGGAAGCCGCCACTCAGCGATTCCTCGCCGCGCACGCATTCAGGCGTCAGCACGCCGTCCCCGAGCGGGGTGGTCAGGCGCAGCAATCGCGTTTCCTGGCTAATCAGTGAGAGCAGTTCCGACAGCATGGTTGTAAAGTTAATATGTTTGCATGCCGCATTACACCCGATTCAGCCGTAAGGGGCAAGAGTGATCCAATTGAAACTTGCTCCAATGAAAAACGCCCCGCGCGGCGTTGGCCGGGCGGGGCGTTTCAGGCGTGCTGGGGATTAGCCAGGCACGACTTCCAGTGGATCGCGGACAGTGACGGTCGAACCTGGATGGTCCAGTTCGGCTTTCATCTTTTCCATGTCCAGTTCTTTTTCCCATTTCGATACCACGACCGTGGCCACGCCGTTGCCGACGAAGTTGGTCAGGGCGCGGCATTCGCTCATGAAGCGGTCGATGCCCAGGATCAGCGCCATGCCGGCCACCGGAATGGTCGGTACCACGGCCAGCGTGGCCGCCAGGGTGATGAAGCCGGCGCCGGTGATGCCGGACGCACCCTTGGAGGTCAGCATCGCCACGCCCAGGATGGTCAGTTCCTGCCACAGGGTCAGCTCGGTGTTGGTCGCTTGGGCAACGAACAGGGCGGCCATGGTCATGTAGATGTTGGTGCCGTCCAGGTTGAACGAGTAGCCGGTTGGGACCACCAGGCCGACCACAGGCTTGGAGCAGCCCATGCGTTCCAGCTTGGTCATCAGCGAAGGCAGCGCGCTTTCCGACGAGCTGGTGCCCAGCACGATCAGCAGTTCTTCCTTGATGTACTTGATGAACTTGAAGATCGAGAAGCCGGTGTACTTGGCGATCAGGCCCAGCACCACGAACACGAACAGGAAGCAGGTCAGGTAGAACGAACCCATCAGCTTGGCCAGCGGGATCAGCGAGGCCAGGCCGTATTTACCGATGGTGAAGGCCATCGCGCCGAAGGCACCGATCGGAGCGGCTTTCATGATGATGTTCACGACGCCGAAGATGACGTGCGAAAACTCGTCGATCAGCTTGGCGATTGGACGGCCGCGCTCGCCCAGCAGCGACAGCGAGAAGCCGAACAGGATGGCGATCAGCAACACTTGCAGGATGTCGCCCTTGGCGAAGGCATCAACGAAGGTCTTCGGGATGATGTTCATGATGAAATCAACCGTGGTCAGGCCTTCGGCGTGCGTGTATTGCGCGATCGCCTTGGTGTCCAGGTGGGCAGGATCGGCGTTGAAGCCGGCGCCCGGTTTCAGCACGTTGGCCACGACCAGGCCGATGGCCAGGGCGATGGTCGAGACGACCTCGAAGTAGAGCAGGGCCTTGCCGCCGACGCGGCCGATTTTCTTGACGTCCTGCATGCCGGCGATGCCGGAGACCACGGTACAGAAGATCACCGGGGCAATGATCATTTTGATCAGTTTGATGAAGCCGTCGCCCAGCGGTTTCATGGCAACCGCGTCGGTCGGCAGATAAACGCCGAGCAACACGCCGCAGACGATGGCGAACAGTACCTGTATGTACAGGACTTTATAGAATGGTTTTTTCACGGGGTCTCCTCGTGGTTCGGGTGTGAGGAGTCCATCATCGCGCAAATGGACAGATATCACTATTGTGGAAAACCGCAAATTCACGCCGGTGATATCTGTTTTTGTTAGGGATACTACTTAGGCCGCTTACTGCGCGACCCAGCCGCCATCCATATTCCATGCGACGCCGCGCACCTGCTTGGCTGCGTCGGAGCAGAGGAACACGGCCAGCGCGCCCAGCTCTTCCGGCGTGACGAAGTCGCCGGATGGCTGCTTGTCGGCCAGCAGCGCTTTCTTGGCCTGCTCGTTGCTGATGCCATCCTTGGCGGCGCGGTCGTCGACCTGTTTCTGCACCAGCGGGGTCAGCACGAAGCCGGGGCAGATGGCGTTGACCGTGACGCCGGTGGTGGCGGTCTCCAGCGCGTTGGCCTTGGTCAGGCCGATCAGGCCGTGCTTGGCCGCCACATAGGCCGACTTGCCGGCCGAGGCCACCAGACCGTGGGTCGAGGCCAGGTTGATAATACGGCCCCAGTTATTGGTGCGCATGCGCGGCAGCACCAGGCGCGAAGTATGGAAGGCCGAGCTCAGGTTGATGGCGATGATGGCGTCCCATTTCTCGGTCGGGAAATCCTCGACATTGGCGACAAACTGGATGCCGGCGTTGTTGACCAGGATATCGACGCCGCCGAATTTTTCGCCGGCGAAGTTGATCATGGCTTCGATCTCGGCCGGCTTGGTCATGTCGGCGTTGTGGTAGGCCGCTTGCACGCCGAATTCCTTGGCCAGGTCCACCTGCAGCTGGGCGATTTCGGCGCTGTCGCCAAAGCCGTTCAGCAACACGTTGGCGCCCTCGGCCGCCAGCGAACGCGCGATGCCCAGGCCGATGCCTGAGGTAGAGCCGGTGACCAATGCTGTTTTGCCGCTCAAAGTCTTGTTTGCCATACTGTCCTCTATCGTCTATAGGGTTGGTGATTGAATGGGCGCTGCGCTACACTTCGGTAGGAAATTATCACAACGCGGTAAAATGGTAATTCTGAACATCATTACATAAAAACCATTGAGGAAGCCGCATGTTCGAAGCAAAAATAAAGTCTGTTCAATGCCTGTCGCTGGCCGGCCTGCATCGCATCTCCTACAAAGAATGGGGCGACGAGAACAATCCTAATGTGCTGCTGTGCGTGCATGGCGTCACCCGCGTGGGCGACGACTTCGACAACATGGCGCAGGCACTGGCCAACGACTACCGCGTGATCTGTCCCGACGTCGTCGGCCGTGGCCGTTCCGACTGGCTGAAGAATCCGCAGCTGTACCGCATTCCGCAGTATGTCAGCGATATCGTAACCTTGCTTGCGCGGGTTCTGCCAGACGGCGAAAGTCAGAAGGTCGACTGGTTCGGCACCTCGATGGGCGGCCTGATCGGCATGGGCATGGCGTCGCTGCCGGGCAATCCGATCCGCAAACTGGTGCTCAACGATATCGGCCCGGTGCTGGCGCCGCTGGCGCTGCAGCGCATCGGCGACTACATCGGCCAGGACATGCGCTTCGACAGCTTCGAAGATGGCGCCAAGTTCATCCGTGACGTGTCGCTGTCGTTCGGCGAGCATAGCGAAGCCGAGTGGCACAAATTGGCCACCGACGTATTGCGCCAGGACAAAGACGGCAAATGGGTACGCCATTACGATATGGGGCTGGCCCTGCCGTTCCGCTCGGCCACGCCGGAATCGGCCGACGCCGACCAGGCCATGCTGTGGGCCGCGTATGACGCCATCCGCTGCCCGACGCTGCTGGTGCGCGGCGCCGATTCCGACCTGCTGTCGCCGGAAACGGCCAAGGAAATGACCGAGCGCGGGCCGAAGGCCACGCTGGTGGAAATTCCGAACGTGGGCCACGCGCCCACTTTCATTCACGACGATCAAATTGCAATAGCAAAGAAATTCTTGTTAGGTTAAAAATAGTATGGAAATCAAACGACTGCATGTAGGCAAGCGCCTGTCCGAAGTAGCGATCCACAACAGCACCGTGTACCTGGCGGGCCAGATCGCGGAAGATACGTCGGCCGACATCCAGGGCCAGACCCGCGAAGTGCTGGGCCACGTCGACCGTCTGCTGGCCGAGTCCGGCAGCGACAAGACCTGCATCCTCAGCTGCCAGATCTATATCAAGGACATGGCCGACTTCCCCGGCATGAACGAGGAATGGGACGCCTGGGCGCCGCAAGGCCACACGCCGCCGCGCGCCACGGTCGAAGCACGCCTGGCCGATCCGAAGGTGCTGGTCGAAATCGTCGTCATCGCCGCGCAGCGCTAGGAGTCCCATGGTTTCCACCACCGCGCTCAATAGCGCAACGTCGGAGCAGCTGGTCCAGGGCTTGTCGCCCGACGACGGCGCCCGCATGCTGGCGGCGCTGGACTTCGCCAGTGCCGCCTACGGCGACAAGGTTGGCACCAGCGGCCAGCCGGCGCTGGAGTTCGCGGTCGGCGTGGCCGGCACGCTGGCCTTCCTGCGCACCGACGTTGAAACCCGCATCGCCGGCCTGATGTTCGAGCTGACCTTGCTCGACACCGAGCAATCGGCCGTGATCGAGCCGCGCTTCGGCTGCGAGGTCAACGACCTGGTGGCCGGCGTGCGCCAGCTGATCCGCCTGCGCGAACTGACGCAGACCCAGGCGCCGCAAGGCGCGGCGGCGGCCCGCGGCCGCAACGCCGCACAAATGGCGGTGGCGCAGGTGGAAACGCTGCGCAAGATGCTGCTGGCCATGGCCTCCGACATGCGCGTGGTGCTGGTGCGGCTGGCGTCGTGCGTGACCACGCTGCGCTATTTCGCCGACATCAAGCTGTTCAACGACATGACCTGCGCCTACGGCCGCGAGACGCTGGACCTGTACGCGCCGCTGGCCAACCGCCTGGGGATCTGGCAGCTCAAGTGGGAGCTGGAGGATTTGTCGTTCCGCTTCATCGAGCCGGAAACGTACAAGCGCATCGCCAAGATGCTGGAAGAAAAGCGCCTGATGCGCGAAGGCTTCGTCACCAACGCCATCGCCCGCCTGCAATCGGAGATGGCGTCGGCCGGCATCCAGGCCGAGGTGTTCGGCCGTCCCAAGCACATCTACTCCATCTGGAGCAAGATGAAGGGCAAGGAGCTGGACTTCACCGACCTGTACGACGTGCGCGCCTTCCGCGTGATCGTGGCCGACGTGAAAACCTGCTACACCGTGCTGGGCGTGGTGCACAACATCTGGACCCCGATACCCAAGGAATTCGACGATTACATTTCGCGGCCGAAGCCGAACGGCTACCAGTCGCTGCACACGGTGGTGACGGCGGAAGACGGCCGGCCGCTGGAAGTGCAGATCCGTACCCAGGAAATGCACAGCTTCGCCGAGTACGGCGTGGCCGCGCACTGGCGCTACAAGGAAGAGGGCGGCTCCAACTTCCAGGGCCAGAAGTACGACGAGAAAATCGCCTGGCTGCGCCAGCTGCTGGCCTGGAAAACCGACGTCGCGGACGCCGTGGTCGGCCAGGAAGAGCAGCAGCGCGAATGGGTGGAAAAACTCAAGGCCGCCGCGCTGGACGACCGCATCTTCGTGCTGACGCCGCAGGCGCGCGTGATCGAACTGCCGGTCGGCGCCACCCCGGTGGACTTCGCCTATCACCTGCACAGCGACGTCGGCCACCGCTGCCGTGGCGCGCGGGTGGACGGCGTCATGGTGCCGCTGAACACGCCGCTGAAAAACGGCCAGACCTGTGAAATCATCACCGCCAAGGGTGCGCCGGGCACGGCGGGGCCATCGCGCGACTGGCTGGCCGAGGAATACACGGTCGCGACGCGCACGCGCTCCAAGATCCGCGCCTGGTTCCACGCCATCGACATGCAGGAAACGCTGTCGCACGGCCGCGCTGCGGTGGAAAAAACCCTGCAGCGTGAAGGCAAGACGGCGGTCAACCTGGAAGCGCTGGCCAACAAGCTGGGCTTCGCCAAGGTGGACGACCTGTTCCTGTCGGTGGGCAAGGACGAATTCAGCCTGCGCGCGATCGAAAACGCGCTGCACGACAGCGGCGAGCCGAGCGGGCCGGCGGACGAGGTCTTCCTCGGCAAGAGCAAGGCGTCGAGCGTGGAGCAGGGCGCCAAGTCGGGCGTGCTGGTGGTGGGCACGGACGGCCTGATGACGCAGCTGGCCAAATGCTGCAAGCCGGCGCCGCCGGACGGCATCGTCGGCTTCGTCACGCGCGGCAAGGGCGTGTCGATCCACCGCGCCACGTGCAAGAACTTCGCCGAAATGCGCGCCAAGGCGCCGGAGCGGGTGATCGTGACGGAGTGGGGGCGGTCGGTCTCGGACACGGTCTACCCGGTCGACATCTTCATCCTGGCGAACGACCGCCAGGGGCTGCTGCGCGACATCTCGGAGATTTTCTCGCGCGAGAAGATCAACGTCATCGGCGTCAACACGCAAAGCGCCAAAGGCTTCGCGCGCATGACCTTCACGGCCGAAATCGGCGCCACGGCCCAGTTGCATAAAGCCCTGGCCGCCATCTCCGAAGTCACCGGCGTCCAGGAAGCCCGCCGCGCTTAAGGCAACTAATCCATCGTCTGCGCAATGCGCGCGGCGATGGATTGCGCCAGCAGATGGATGTGGTAGCCGTCGACGAAACCATGGTGGGCTTGCACCGCCATGGTCATCGTCAGCTTGCCGTCCGCGCGCGGTTCGCTGAAACGGCCCCAGGCCAGCGACGGGATGTCGTAGGTCTTGTGCTCGTAGATCGGGTGCTCGATCGAGGCCAGCTTGAGCCACGGCATGCAGGTGATGTGGATGTTCCTGCGCTTCTCGTATTCGCTCAACGCCTCGGTGGTGTTGATGATTTGCGTGCTCGCTTCCGCCTCCTTCTTCGACGCCACGCTGCGGGCGATGAATTCCCCCAAGTCCTCCGTCATTTCAAAGCGCGCGAAATTCAGGTTGTGGTCCTGGTTGATGACGGTGTAGGACGCCCAGAAATCGTCAATCTTGATGACCTCGCCCTGGTGGATGCGGTACATGAAGTTGTCGCTTCCCTTTAGCGCATGCAATACGTGGTACAGGAAGAAGTGAAACGGTGGCAGCCCTTGCTGCTTGCAGTATGGCCGGAATTCCGGCACCTCCAACTCAAAGCTCAGGTTGACCAGCGGGTTCTCGAACGATGCAAAGGCATTGTATCGGTCGCGGCGTTTTTCAAAATTCTGCATGGGATATCTATGTGGAAGAACGAGGCGTCATTGTAGTGTAAATGTAAAGATTGCTGTTGTTTCCTCAACACAATGCGCATGAACTTAAGTTAAGTGATTCCGGGATGTTCGTTAGGATGTTATGTTGCCAAGACCTCCACACAGGAGGCGGCGAGGCGCGCTTTTTGCGCCCGACCGGCGTCGCCGACGACGCACTAATTAAAACCACCAAACATCTCAGGGATCAGCGACATGGGCACTCAAATCAACGGCACCGCATATGCAGACAGCCTGGAAGTTACTGGCACCGACGATACGCTGATTGGCGGCGCCGGCAACGATTACATTCAGGGTGGCGCCGGCAACAACCTTGAGATTGGCGGCCAGGGCGACGACAGCTTCGGTGGCGATGGCGCCGGTCGCACCGACCCGGGCAACGATACCATCGAGGGCGGCGACGGCAACGACTACATCCGCTCCCAGTCCGGCGCCGACACCTTTGACGGCGGCGCCGGCAACGACCGCGTCACCTATTACAGCGTCGGCCACGGCATCGACGTCAACATGGTCACCGGCGTTGTCGCCGACGGCAGCGGCGACAACGATCTGCTGCTCAACGTGGAAATGGTTTCCGGCAGCAACGGCTTTGCCGACGTCATGCTGGGCAGCGACGGCGCCAACACTTTCTACGGCAACGGCGGCAACGACACCCTGGATGGCGGCGCCGGCATCGATACGGTCGGCTACCAATTTGCCACCGCCGGCGTGACGGTCAGCCTGGCCGACGGCGCCAGCAGCGGCGCCGACGGCGTCGACCAGTTGTCCAACTTCGAAAATGTCGAAGGCAGCTATTACAACGACATGCTGAGCGGCGACGCCGGCGCCAATGTGCTGCTCGGTCTCGGCGGCGCCGATACCCTGGTCGGCGGCGGCGGCAACGACACCCTGCGTGGCGGCGGTGGCGACGATCAGGCCAACTTCAGCGGCAACCGCGCCGATTATTCGATCAGCACCGACGCCAACGGCGACGTGATCGTGACCGACCTGCGCGACGGCTCGCCCGATGGCGTGGACCGCCTGTCCGGCATCCGCAACCTGCACTTCAGCGATGGCAGCATCTTGCTGCAGCCGCTGGAACGCAGCGTCAGCAGCAATCCCGCCAATCTGCAGGTTTACCAGGCGACCACGCAGCTCAACAGCGGCGGCTACGTGGTGGCCTACCGCGACTTCGACAGCGGCGGCGACGGCATCGTGGCGCGCCTGTTCGACGCCGAAGGCCAGCCGGTCGGCGCCGAGCAGCGCGTCAATAGCGTCGAGCCGGGTGACCAGCGCAGTCCGAGCGTGAGTGCGCTGGATGACGGCGGCTATGTCGTGCTCTGGAACAGCAACAACAACCCGGTCTTGAGCGGCACGCCGTCCTGGGACATCAAGCTGCAGCGCTTCGACTCGGCCGGCAACAAGGTCGACGGCGAAGTGCTGGTCAACACCACCACCGATTTCCAGCAGCGCTTCCCTGTGGCGACAGGCCTGGGCGACTACGGCTACATCGTGACCTGGCAGTCCGGCCAGGACGGCGGCGGCACCAGCAACGGCATCTATGCGCAAAAATACAACTGGGACGGCAGCAAGAACGGCGGCGAGTTCCAGCTCAACACCACCACCGACGGCCCGCAGGAAGCGCCGATGATCGAGCGCCTGTCGGACGGCTCGCTGGTGGTGGTCTGGCGCAGCGTCTCGCTGGCCAACCAGGCCAGCTATGTGATGCAACACCTGGACACCTATGGCAACAAGACCGGCGCCGAAACAATGATCATCGACTGCGTCAATGACTACGTCGGCAACATCCACATCTCCTGGCTGTCGACCGGCGGCTTCGTGGTCACCTGGACGGCGACGCCGCCGGGCGGCACGGTGCAGGTGCTGGCGCGCGCGTTCACCGCCAGCGGTGTAGCGGTCGGCGACGGCCCGCTGGTGGTGGCCGACGGCAGTAGCGGCCACTACGCCTCGGACGTGCAGGGCCTGGACGACGGCAGCTTCATGGTGGTGTGGGACAGCCAGGAGGCCAACGGCGCTTCGAGCATCATGGTGCGCCGCTACGACGGCGCCACGCAGGACGCGCTGACCGATAATCTGGTGGTCAGCGACCATCCGGGCTACGGCACCAAGAATTTCCCGACCCTCGCCACCAGCGGCGACGGCTCCATCGTGGTGAGCTGGAGTTCGCAGGGCGGCGTGCTGAACAAGGGCGGCGGCGTTTTCCAGCAATTGATCGACAAGGACGGCAACGCGGAATTCGTGGTCGGCTCGACCTCGGCCGCCGCACCGGCGGCGCCGACGTTCTCAGTGCAGACCATCGTCGGCGGCAACCTGCCGCAGTATGACCCGGCTTATTTCTCGGCATCGTTCGTTCTGCTGAACAGTCCGTTGAGCAGCGGCGCCACCGTCGGCAACAGCCACCTGGCCTTGCAAGGCACGGCGGCCCTGGGTTCGGTGATCAAGATCTACGAAGGCTTGACGCTGCTGGCCACGGTCGGCGTCAACGACGACGGCCGCTGGGGCGCGGAGATCGAGCACCTTAGCGACGGCACGCACGCGCTGAGCGCCACCGTGACCGACGTGTACGGTCACACCAGCGCCAAGAGCAGCGCCTTCAACCTGGTGGTCAGCAGCGCGATTTTGAACGGTACCGCCGGCGCCGACGGCGAGGTCTATTGGGGCGAGCAGGGCGCCAACGATGCGGCCCAGACCTTGAACGGCAACGCCGGCAACGACACCCTCAACGGCGGCGGCGGCAAGGACACCCTGGTGGGTGGCGCCGGCGACGATACCTATGTGGTGGGCCAGACCGACGTCGTCGTGACGGAAGCGGCCAGCGCCGGCAGCGATACCATCAAGACCAGTGTCGACTTCACCTTGTCCGCCAACGTCGAGAACGGCGTGCTGACGGCGGCGGGCCACACCCTGACCGGCAACGCGAGCGCCAACCAGCTGACCGGCACCAGCGGCAACGACAGCTTGAACGGCGGCGCCGGCAACGACACCTTGACCGGCCTGTCCGGCAACGACACCTACACGGTGGATGCGGCGGGCGACGTGGTGGTCGAGGAGTTCAGCGGCGGCGTCGATCTGGTCAACGTGGCCTACACCGCCGCCGGCACCTATGTGCTGGGCGCGAACGTGGAGAACGCCACGGTGACGTCCGCTGCCGCCATCAATCTGACCGGCAATGCGCTCGACAACGTCCTGATCGGCAACGCCGCAGCCAACAAGCTGGAGGGCGGCGCCGGCAGCGACACCCTGGACGGCAAGGGCGGCACCGACACCATGACGGGCGGCGCGGGCGCCGACATGTACTACGTCGATGCGACCACCGACGTCATCATCGAGACCGAGCTGAACGTGACCGATCAAGTCTACGTCACGGCGGCCAGCTATACGCTGGCGGCCAACGTCGAGAACATGATGTTCCAGGGCAGCGGCAATTTCACCGGCACCGGTAATGACGGCAACAACACCCTGCTGACCGGAGCGGGCGACGACAAGCTGTCCGGCATGGGCGGCAACGACTTGCTGGTCGGCGGCGGCGGCAAGGATACGCTGCTGGGCGGCGCCGGCGCCGATACCCTGATCGGCGGTCCCGGCAACGACAGTATCGACGGCGGCACCATCACCGACCTGGTGAACGAAACCGACATGAACACGGTGGTGTACAAGTCGTCGGCCGGTGGTGTCAACGTCAACCTGGAGAGCGGCCTGGCGCAGGACGGCTTCGGTGGCTCCGACACACTGGTCAATATTAACGCCGTGGTCGGCTCGAACTTCGCCGACGTCCTGACCGGCCGTGCCAGCGCCATCGTCGAGCAGTTCGACGGCGGCAGCGGCAACGACACCATCGACGGCGGCGCGCTGGTCGATCCGCAGGACCGCGGCTACGTCAACCGCGTCACCTACCAGAACGAGACCAGCGCCGTGACGGTGGACCTGGAGCTAGGCACTGCCAACGGCGCGACCATCGGCGAGGACACCCTGATCAACATCAACGCCGTGCGCGGTTCCAGCTACGGCGACCATCTGTCGGGCAGCGACCGCGACGGCGTCGAGGTCTTTGAAGGCCGCGACGGCAACGACACCATCGACGGCCGCGACGGCTACGACATCGCCAGCTACGAGAACGCCAAGGCGGGCGTGGTGGTCGACCTGCTGGCCGGCACCGCCGAGGACGGCTACGGCAAGGTCGATGAGCTGAGCGGCATCGAAGGCGTGCGCGGTTCGGCCTACAACGACGTGCTCACCGGCGGCAATCCCGACAACGGCGATCCTGAAAACGGCGACAAGGTCGAAAGCTTCCAGGGCAACGGCGGCAACGACACCATCGACGGTGGCGACGGCCTCGACATGGCCATCTACACCAGCAGCACCGCCGGCATCGTCGCCGACCTGGCCACCGGCGTGGTGACGGATGGCCTGGGCGGTACCGATGAGCTGAGCGGTATCGAAGGCTTGCGCGGCTCGGCCTTCGCCGACGTGATGAACGGCTCGGACGCGCCGGTCGAATTCTTCGAAGGCCGCGAAGGCAATGACACCATCGACGGCAAGGATGGCGAGGACTATGCCGACTACGAGCACACCGCCGGCGCGGTAAAGGTCACGCTGGGCATCGGCTCGGCCGCCGGCACGGCGAGCGACGGCTACGGCGGCACCGACACGCTGCGCAATATCGAGCACGTTTCGGGCGGCAGGTTCAACGACAGCATCACCGGCAACGAGGCCGACAACCAGCTCGACGGCGGCGCCGGCGACAACACGCTGTCCGGCGGTGCCGGCAACGACTGGCTGGAGGCCGGCAACGGCAACGACAGCATGCTGGGCGGCACCGGCGACGACTACTTCCGCGCCCACGGCGGCAAGAACTTCGTCGATGGCGGCACCGACGCTGAAAACATGGACCTCGACACCCTGGGCATGGACGGCATGAGAGACGACTACGTCGTCACCCGTCTGACGAATGGCGACACCCAGATGGCCAACAAATACACCAATGAGACGGTCATCTTCCGCAACGTCGAGATGATCGAATTCGACGGCGATGTGGTGGACTTCGAAACGCTGGTCGACGGCGTGGCCGGCCCCGGTGCGGACACCATTTTCGGCACCGAGTTCAACGACACGCTGGATGGCGCAGGCGGCGCCGATGAGATGGTCGGCTTCGAAGGCGACGACACCTATATCGTCGATAACGTCGGCGACACCATCATCGAGGACGAAGATCTGGAGGATATGGAGCCGATCTTCGGCATCGATACCATCAAGGTCAATCTGGCGGCGGCCGGCACCTACAATATGCTGACCAACGCGGCCAACGTGGAGAACGCGATCGCGGCGCCGGGTACCGTCGCCATCAACCTGATCGGCAACGACAGCGACAACCAGTTGACCGGCAATGCGGCCGGCAACAAGCTGACCGGCGGCCTCGGCAACGACACGCTGGACGGCGGCGCCGGCAACGACACCATGGACGGCGGCCAGGGCAACGACACCTATTACGTCGATTCGGCCACCGACACGGTGACCGAGGCGGCCAATGGCGGCAACGACAGCATCATTACCACGCTGACCACCTACACCCTGGGTGCGACGCTGGAGAACGTGCGTTACATGGGCTCGTCCGCCTTCACCGGCACCGGCAACGCCGGCGACAACACGCTGCAGGGCGGCGCCGGCAACAACAAGCTCGACGGCAAGGAAGGCAACGATCTGCTGCTGGGCGGCCAGGGCAGCGACTCGCTGCTCGGCGGCGCCGGTTCCGACACCCTGTTCGGCGGTCCGGGCAACGACACGCTGGACGGCGGCGCGTTGACCGACAAGATCGGCAACAGCGACTTCAACGTTGCCGTGTACTCCTTTAGCGCCGGCGCCGTGTCGGTCGACCTCGGCACCGGCGTCGCCAGCGATGGTTTCGGCGGCACCGACAAGCTGGTCAACATCAATTTCGTGATCGGCAGCAATGACGACGACGTCCTGACCGGCAGCACGCTGGCGCAACTGGAAGGTTTCGAGGGCGGAAAAGGCAATGACACCATCGATGGCGGCGCAGTGCGCGACTACGCCAACCAGAGCGACAACAATATGGTGATGTTCCTGAAGTCGGACACCGGGGTGACGGTCAACTTGCAGGAGCACATGGCCATCGGCGAAGGCAGCGGCGTGGACACGCTGCTCAATATCACCATGGTGCGCGGCTCGACCCATGACGACAACATCACCGGTTCCGACAGCGGCCTGATCGAGTCCTTCTCGGGCGAGGCCGGCGACGACACCATCGACGGCGGCGGCGGCATCGACTATGCCAGCTACGACTTCGCCAGCCACGGCGTGACGGTCGACCTCGGCGCCGGTACCGCCAGCGACGGCGAAGTCGATGAATTCGAAAACATGGGCACCGATACGCTGATCAACATCGAGGGCGTGCGCGGCTCGGCCCATGACGACTTGCTGATGAGCGGCGGCATGGACTTTGCCATCTTCATCGGCAACGGCGGCAACGACACCATCGAAGGTGATTCGGTGTACTGGGATATCCTGGAGTACAGCACCAGCAAGGCCGGCGTCAAGGTCGACCTGGTCGCGGGCACGGCCACGGATGGCCTGGGCGGCACCGATGTGCTGAACGGTATCGAAGAGGTGCACGGTTCCGCATTCAACGACACCATCATCGGCAGCGACGGCACCCAGTGGTTCGAAGGCGAAGCCGGCAACGACAGCATCGACGGCGCGGGCGGTGTCGACGGCGTCATGTTCAACCGTGCCGGCAGCGGCGTGGTCGTCAACCTCGCCACCGGCAACGCCACGGACGGGCAGGGCGGCGCCGACAAGCTGCTCAACATCGAAAACGCCAGTGGCACTGGTTATGCCGACAGCCTGACCGGCAGCGCCGCCGACAATCTGCTGACCGCCAGGGAAGGCAACGACACGCTCGACGGCGGCGCCGGCAACGATACCCTGTCTGGCGACGAGGGTAACAACAGCATGCTGGGCGGCCTTGGCGACGATCAGCTCATCAGCAATGGCGGCCGGGATACGGTCGACGGCGGCGCCGGCGACGACGAACTGATTCTGGCACTGGAGTTTGAGGATTACACCATCACCCGGCCGAACGCGATCGACACGGTACTGACCAATAAAGGGAATCCGGACAATGTCATCACCGTGCGCGGCGTCGAGACGTTCCACTTCGGCGGCCCCGACGGCACGACGATGACGGCGGCCGAAGTGCAGCTGAACATCGCCAGCGTGGGTCCGGACAACCTGCTCGGCACGGACGGCAACGACGACCTGAACGGGGGCGCCGGCAACGACACCATGACCGGCCTGGACGGCGACGACACCTACACGGTCGACAACGCGCTGGATCTGATCGTCGAGGAGGTGGACGGCGGCGAAGACCTGGTCAAGGTCGCCTTCACGGCGGCCGGCACCTTCGACATGGCGGCCAAGGCGCAGCACGTGGAAGACGCCACCGTGACGGCGGCCGCGACGATCGCCGTCAACGTGGTCGGCAATGCGTTGGACAACAAGTTGACCGGCAACGCGGCCGCCAACAAGCTGAGCGGCGGCGCCGGCGACGACACGCTGGACGGCGGCGCTGGCAACGACGCCATGGACGGCGGCCTGGGCGACGACAGCTATGTGGTCGACGCCACCGGCGACGTGGTCACGGAACTGGCCAGCGGCGGCTGGGACGGCGTCAAGACCACGCTGGGCACGTACACGCTGGGCGCCAACGTCGAGCTGGTGCAGTACGTCGGCTCCGGCAACTTCATCGGCACCGGCAATGCCGACGCCAATGTGCTGGTGGGCGGCGTCGGCAACGACAAGCTCGACGGCATGGGCGGCACCGACCTGCTGGTCGGCGGCAATGGCAACGACACCTTGCTGGGCGGCGCGGGCTCCGACGAGCTGCAGGGCGGCTACGGCAACGACAGCATCGACGGCGGCGCCATCACCGACAAGATCGGCAACACCGATGCGAACTATGTCAACTATGGGGAATCGCTGTTCGGCGTTGACGTCAACCTGGGCACCGGGATTGCGCAGGACGGCATGGAAGGCACGGACAAGCTCGTCAACATCAACTTCGTGATCGGCAGCACCCACAACGACATCCTGACCGGCAGTACGACGGCGCTGCTGGAAGGTTTTGAAGGCGGTGAAGGCGATGACGTCATCAACGGCGGCGCCGTCACCGACACCATCAACCAGACCAATAACAATGTGGCGCTGTACCATCATTCGGCGTCGGCGGTGGCGATCAACCTGGAGGAGGGCACCGCCGACGGCGAGAGCAGCGGCCACGACATGCTGGTCAACATCACCATCGTGCGCGGCTCCACGCATGACGACACCATCACCGGTTCGGACAGCGTGCTGACCGAGATCCTGTCCGGCGAAGGCGGCGACGACACCATCGACGGCGGCGGCGGCATGGACATCGCCAGCTACGACTTCGCCGCCGGCGCGGTCAACGTCCAGCTGGGCGGCCGCTCGGACGGCACGGCCGACGACGGTGATGGCGGCACCGACACCCTGATCGACATCGACGGCGTGCGCGGCTCGCGTTACGACGATACCCTGACCGGCAGCGACTACGACGACGTGATCGAAAACTTCATGGGTAACGCCGGCAACGACGTCATCGACGGTGGCGGCGGTTTCGACGGTGTGGACTACAGCACCAGCACCAACGGCGTCAACGTCAACCTGACCACCGGTATCGCGCTGGATGGCCTGGGCGGCACCGACACGCTGTCCCACATCGAACAGGTGCGCGGCTCATCCCTCAACGACACAATCACCGGCAGCGACCTGGACGAGAGGTTTGAAGGCCGCGGCGGCAACGACACCATCGACGGCAAGGGCGGTAGCGACACCATCGACTATCACGCCTCCGCAGGCGCGGTGTCGGTCAACCTGGCCACCGGCGTGGTGACGAACGACGGCATGGGCGGGAATGACAAGCTGATCGGCATCGAAATCGCGATCGGCTCCTCGTTCGGCGACACCCTGACCGGCAGCGCCGGCGCGGACATCCTGGACGGCTGGCTCGGCAACGATACGCTGGACGGCGGCGCGGGTGCCGACATCCTGCTCGGCGGCGCCGGCAACAACAGCATAGTCGGCGGCGCGGGCGCCGACACACTGATCTCGGCTGGCGGCAAGGATCTGCTGGACGGCGGTCTCGACAGCGACATTGCCGTCGTCTCGCTGCCATTCGACTCCTACACGGTGACCCGTCCGAACGCGACCGATACCGTGCTGACCTACAAGTTTGACGCCAACAACGTCATCACCTTGCGCGGCATCGAGAATGTCATCTTCGGCGGCTACAACGGCACGACGATGACGCTGGCCGAAGTGCAGGCGAATATCCCTAGCGCCTTCGACGACAACCTGGTCGGCGACAGCGGCGCCAACACGCTGAACGGCGGCCTCGGCAACGACCGCATGGAAGGCAAGGGCGGCGACGACACCTACGTCGTCAACGCCGCCGGCGACAACGTGATCGAGGCCGAAGACGAGGGCACCGACAGCGTCACGGTGGACTTCACCGCCGCCGGCACCTACGTCATGAGCGCCAACGTCGAGAACGCCACGATCGTCGGCACGCTGGCGGTCAGCGTCACCGGCAATGCGATGGACAACATCCTGACCGGCAACAGCGCGGCCAACAAGATCGATGGCGGCGCCGGCAACGACAGCATCAGCGGCGGTCTCGGCAACGACACCATCACCGGCGGCGTCGGCAACGACACCATCGACGGCGGCGCGGGCAGCGACAGCATGGCCGGCGGCGACGGCAACGACATCTACACGGTGGATGTGGCGACCGACGTGGTGACCGAAGCCGCCGGCGGCGCTTCGGGCATCGACGTGGTGAAGACTGCGCTGGCCAGCTACACGCTGGGCGCCAACGTCGAGACCCTGCAATACACCGGAACGACAGGCTTCGCCGGCACCGGCAACGTGCTCGACAACCTGATCCTCGGTGGCGTCGGCAACGACGTGCTGAAGGGCCTGGCCGGCAACGATACGCTGATGGGCGGCGCCGGCAACGACTCGCTCGACGGCGGCGAAGGCAACGATTCGTTCTCCGGCGGCACCGGCGTCGATACGGTCGATGGCGGCGCCGGCACCGGCGATACCCTGACGCTGACCGGCAGCTTTGCCGACTTCAGCCGCACGCGCGTGTCGCTGACCGATACCTTGCTGGTGAACGCGGTCAGCGGCGAGAGCGTGCTGGTGCGCGGCGTGGAGAGCTTCTTCTTCAACGGCGTTGCCAAGACGCTGGCGCAGGTCAACGAAAACCGCGCCAGCACGGGCGACGATGTGCTGACCGGCCGGGTCGATTTCAACGACACGTTGGACGGCGGACTGGGCGCGGACAATATGACCGGTTACAGCGGCGACGATACCTACGTCGTCAACGTCGCCGGCGATGTGGTGGTGGAAGCGTCGGGCGAAGGCACGGACAACGTGCTCGTGGCATTCACGGCGGCGGGTACGTACGCGCTGAGCGCCAACGTCGAAAACGCCACCGTGACGGGCACGCTGGCCGTCAATGTGACCGGCAATGGCGAGGACAACATTTTGATCGGCAACACCGCAGCCAACAAGCTGGATGGCGGGGCGGGCAACGATAGCATCAGCGGCGGTCTCGGCAACGACACCGTCACCGGTGGCGCCGGCAACGACACCATCGACGGCGGCGCAGGTACCGACAGCATGAGCGGCGGCGACGGCGACGACATCTACACGGTCGACGTGGCGGCCGACGTGGTGACCGAACTGGCCACCGGCGGCTCCGGCACCGACCAGATCCTGACCACGGCGGTGGCGCTGACGCTGGCGCTCAACGTCGAGAACCTGAAGTACACCGGCTCGTTGGCGTTTGCCGGCACCGGCAATGCCTCGGCCAACATCATCGAAGGCGCGGTCGGCAACGACAAGCTGCTGGGCATGGCGGGCGCCGACAGCCTGGTCGGCAACGCCGGCAACGACACGCTGGACGGCGGCGCCGACAACGACACGCTGGCCGGCGGCAGCGGCAACGACAGCCTGTTCGGCGGCGACGGCAACGACGCGCTGAACGCGGGCACCGGCGTCGACGTGGCGGACGGCGGCGGAGGCAGCGGCGACACGCTGACCCTGCTGGGCAATTTCGACGACTTCGCCCGCAGCCGCCTGTCGCTGACCGACACCCAGCTGATCAACGTTATCACCGGCGAAAACGTGGTGGTGCGCGGCGTGGAAAACTTTGTCTTCAACGGCGTCGGCAAGACGCTGGACGACATCAACGCCAACCGCGCCACCATCGGCAACGATACCCTGACCGGCGCGGCCGACCAGAACGATACGCTGGACGGGGGCCTGGGCATCGACAGCATGACCGGCTACAGCGGCGACGATACCTATGTCGTCAACGTCGTCGGCGACGTGGTGGTGGAAGCGGCGGACGAAGGCATGGACAGCGTCACCGTGGCGTTCACGGCGGCTGGCACGTATGTGCTGAGCGCCAACGTCGAAAACGCCACCGTGACGGGTGTGCTGGCCGTCAATGTGACCGGCAATGCCGAGAACAACGCCCTGACCGGCAACAGCGCAGCCAACAAGCTGGAAGGCGCCGCAGGTAATGACAGCCTGAACGGCGGTGCCGGCAACGACACCATGATCGGCGGCGACGGCGACGACGTCTACGTGGTGGATGTGGCAACCGACGTGGTGACCGAACTGGCCACCGGCGGTTCCGGCACCGACCTGATCCTGACCACGGCAGCGGCGCTGACGCTGGCGCTCAACGTCGAGAACCTGAAGTACACCGGCCTGGCGGCGTTTGCCGGCACCGGCAATGCTTTGGCCAACGTCATCGAAGGCGCAGTCGGCAACGACAAGCTGCTCGGCATGGCGGGGGCCGACAGCCTGATCGGCAACGCCGGCAACGATACGCTGGACGGCGGCGCCGACAACGACACGCTATCCGGCGGCATCGGCAACGACAGCCTGATCGGTGGCGACGGCAACGACGCACTGAACGTCGGCACGGGCATCGACGTGGCCGATGGCGGCGGAGGTTCCGATACGCTGACGGTGGTGGGCGCTTTCGGCGCCTATACGGTCACCCGTTTGTCGGCCACCGACACCCAGCTGGTCAGCGTCTCCACCGGCGAGAACATCACCTTGCGCGGCGTGGAATTGGTGAACTTCGACGGTGGCAGCAAGACCATCGCCGAGATCAACGGCTTGCTGGGCTCGCCTGGCAACGATTCGATCACCGGCACCAGTGGCAACGACACGCTGGACGGCGGCCTCGGCATCGACACCCTGGTCGGCAGCAGTGGCAACGATACCTATGTGGTCAATGTGGCCGGCGATCTGGTGGTCGAGGAATTCAGTTCAGGCGTCGACAATGTCCTCGTCGCATTCACGGCGGTGGGCAGCTACACGCTGGCGGACAACATCGAAGACGCCACCATTACCGGTACGCTGGCGGTCGGCCTGACCGGCAACAACCAGGCCAACACCCTAACCGGCAACAGCGCCGCCAACAAGCTGGACGGCGGCGGCGAAAGCGATGCGCTGTATGGCGGCGCGGGCAACGACACCCTGATCGGCGGCGCCGGCAACGACACGCTCGACGGCGGCCTCGGCAACGACTCCATGACCGGCGGCGCCGGCAGCGATAAGTACTTCGTCAATTCGACCAGCGACGTGGTGGTTGAAACCGTGGTTGGCGATCAGGACTGGGTCGTTTCCACCCTGAATACCTACACGATGGCCAAGCAGATCGAGTTCTTGACCTTCGAAGGATCGGGCGCGTTCACCGGCACTGGCAACGAGTTGGACAACGTGATTATCGGCGGAGCGGGCAACGACACCCTTTCCGGCGGCGCCGGCTCGGATAACCTGATCGGTGCCGGCGGCAACAACCGCTACACAGGCGGCGCCGGCAATGACTGGTTCTACCTTAGCAGCGGTAGTGTCAACACCGTGACCGACTTTACCGTGGGAAGCGACCACATGATCCTGGATATGCCTAGTCTGGAGATCGGCAACGGCGATGGAGTGATCGATCTGGCCACCACCCGCAGCTCGGCCGGCGGCTTCGATGTCGGTGCGGAACTGGTGGTGTTCACCCAGAACGCGGCAGGCACGGGCGCGGTATCGGCCAGTGCGGCGGCTGCCTTGATTGGCTCGGCCAACACGGCCTACGCGACCGGCGCCAAGGCCGTGTTCGTGGTCGACAACGGCACCTCAAGCACGGTGTTCCTGTTCATCTCCGGCGCGGACGATGAGTTGGTGTCGGAAGGCGAACTGACGCAGCTGGCCGTGTTGACCGGCACGCCGGCCACCACCGTTACGGACTACGCGTTCTATGTGCCGATGGTTTAAAGCGGCGGGGCCACTTCAGCCTGCAGGGTGATGTGGTCGATGCCGTGTTTTTCCAGCAGCATGGCTTTGATGTTGTGCAGGATCTCGGGCCAGTGCGCCAGATCGGTGATTTCGACGTGACCGATCAAGGCGGGCTGGCCGGGCGCCATGTCCCACACGTGCAGGTCGTGCACCGAGCACACGCCTTCCAGCTGTTCCAGGTCGGCGCCGACGCGCAGGTAATCGATCTGCTCGGGCACGCCGCCCATCAGGAAGTGGTAGGACTCGCGCAGCACGTCGATGGTGGATTTTAAAATCAGCAGCGCCACGAACAGTGACAGCAGCGGGTCGATCTGCATCCATCCCGTGTAGTAAATCACTGCGCCGGCCACCAGCGCGGCCACGGAACCCAGCAGGTCGCCCAGCACGTTCACCAGCGCGGCGCGGGTGTTCATATTGCTCTCGCCGCGCGACAGCATCCAGGCCAGCACCAGATTGATCACCAACCCGATGGCGGCCACCACGAACACGGTGGCCCCTTGCACCTGTTCCGGATGCGAGAAGCGGCTGATGGCTTCGTAAGTGATCCAGCCGACCAGCAGCAACAG
Source organism: Duganella paludis (assembly GCF_054461335.1). Classification (NCBI taxonomy): domain Bacteria; kingdom Pseudomonadati; phylum Pseudomonadota; class Betaproteobacteria; order Burkholderiales; family Oxalobacteraceae; genus Duganella; species Duganella paludis. The sequence continues at coordinate 176,184 of NZ_CM136922.1, read as the reverse complement.
CACCAGGCTGTTCACAAACGCCGCCAGCGCCTCGGCGCGGCCGAAACCGAACGAGTGGCGTGCCGATGGCGGCCGCTTGGCGATCAGCTGCGCCAGTAAAGCCAGGCCCAGCGCCGCCGCGTCCGTGACCATGTGGCCGGCGTCGGAAATCAGGGCCAGCGAATTCGACATGAAGCCGGTCACCACTTCCACCACCGCGAAGCCCAGCGTCAGCGCCAGCGACCACGCCAGCACGGACTGGCTGCGCTGTACCGTGTAGTGGCGATAGTGGGCGTCGCCGTCGCGATGCTCGTGCAGGTGGGCGGAGGGCGAGGGCGGCAGGGCGGTGTCGGTTGGCATGGGCTGCATATTGGATGGGCGATGACCACAGTTTAATGCAAGGCAGAAACGCACGCTTTGCGGTTCTCATAGTGCTCAAAGAAATGTTTCCTCTGTAGGCTCTTGTTTTTCTTCGGATCGCTCTCTATAATGCTGGTCTTCGGGCGGTTAGTTCAGCTGGTTAGAATACTTGGTCGACATCCAAGGGGTCGGGGATTCGAATTCCTCACCGCCCACCAGAATACGCAGTACGTAGCAATTAAGCGGTAAATAAGCAGTAAAATAGCAGGTCAACGGGCGGTTAGTTCAGCTGGTTAGAATACTTGGTCGACATCCAAGGGGTCGGGGATTCGAATTCCTCACCGCCCACCAGAACATATGTAAGAGCGAGAAAGGCATCACGGTTATGACACCGCGAACTACTACCAAGCTTTGGGAGTGACGCTAGTCAACGGGATTCTTTTGCTTGAAAAAAGAGAAAACGCGGCTAGCCCGCGTTTTTTTTCGTCTATATTTTTTAATACCCTTTACATCACCCGGAGATCACAATGATTTCAGTCCGCCTTCCTGATGGTTCCGCCCGCGAATTCGATGGCCCGGTTACCGTGGCCCAAGTGGCAACCAGCATCGCCACCAGCCTCGGCAAGGCCGCACTGGCCGGTAAAGTCGATGGCAAAGTTGTGGATACCTCCTACCTGATCGACAAGAACGTCGACCTAGCCATCGTCACCGACAAAGACCCGGAAGGTCTGGACGTGATCCGTCACTCGACCGCTCACTTGCTGGCCTACGCCGTGAAAGAGCTGTTCCCGGACGCGCAAGTCACCATCGGCCCGGTGATCGACAACGGTTTCTACTACGACTTTTCGTACAAGCGTCCGTTCACGCCTGACGATCTGGTCGCCATCGAAAAGAAAATGGCCGAGCTGGCCAAGAAGGATGAGCCGGTCACCCGCAAGGTGCTGCCGCGCGACGAAGCCGTGGCTTACTTCAAGTCCATCGGCGAAGCCTACAAGGCCGAGATCATCGCCTCGATTCCTGCCGACCAGGATGTGTCGCTGTACAGCGAAGGCAACTTCACCGACTTGTGCCGTGGCCCGCACGTGCCGTCGACCGGCAAGCTGAAAGTGTTCAAGCTGATGAAGCTGGCCGGCGCCTACTGGCGCGGCGACAGCAAGAACGAGATGCTGCAGCGTGTTTATGGCACCGCCTGGGCCAAGAAGGAAGACCAGGAGCAGTACCTGTTCCAACTGGAAGAGGCGGAAAAGCGCGACCATCGCAAGCTGGGCAAGCAGCTGGACTTCTTCCACTTCCAGGATGAAGCGCCGGGTCTGGTGTTCTGGCATCCGAAGGGTTGGACCATCTGGCAGCAAGTGGAGCAGTACATGCGCCACAAATACCAGGTCAACGGCTATCAGGAGGTGAAGGCGCCGCAGATCCTGGACGCCAGCCTGTGGGGCAAGACCGGCCACTGGGACAACTACCGCGAAAACATGTTCGTGACGGAGTCGGAAAACCGCTCCTACGCGCTGAAGCCGATGAACTGCCCTGGCCACGTGCAGATCTTCAACAGCAATATGCGTTCGTACCGCGACCTGCCGCTGCGCTACGGCGAGTTCGGCCAGTGCCACCGCAACGAGCCTTCGGGCGCGCTGCACGGCATCATGCGCGTGCGCGGCTTCACCCAGGATGACGGCCACATCTTCTGCACCCACGAGCAGATCGAGCCGGAAGTGGTGTCCTTCCACACGCAGGCGATGGAAGTGTATGCGGATTTCCACTTCCACAATATCGAAGTCAAGCTGGCGCTGCGTCCGGACAACCGCATCGGTACCGATGAAGTGTGGGACGAAGCCGAAGAAGCGCTGCGCTCGGGCCTGCGCGCCTGCGGCGTGACCTGGACCGAATTGCCGGGCGAGGGCGCGTTCTACGGTCCGAAGATCGAGTACCACCTGAAGGATTCGCTGGGCCGCCCATGGCAGGTCGGCACCATGCAGGTCGACTTCTTCATGCCGGAGCGCCTGGGCGCCGAGTACGTGGCGGCCGACAACACCCGCCAGGTGCCGGTCATGCTGCACCGTGCGATCGTCGGTTCGATGGAGCGCTTCATCGGCATCTTGATCGAAAACTATGCGGGCGCGTTGCCGGCGTGGCTGGCGCCGGTGCAGGTTTCGGTGCTGAACATCTCCGATGCGCAGGCCGAATATGTGCAACAAGTGGCTGAAAAGCTGCGCCGTAGCGGCTTCCGCGTGCAGACCGATTTGCGCAACGAGAAAATAAACTATAAAATACGTGAACATTCCGTCCAAAAACTGCCTTACATCCTTGTGGTGGGCGATAAAGAGCGGGATGCCAACACCGTCGCCGTGCGGGCACGGGGCAATGTCGATCTGGGCGTCATGTCCGTCGATGCCCTGATAGAGCGACTTCAGCAAGATGTCGTCAACAAAGCCTGATCGCACTGGCAATTCATTAGATTTTAAAAGGAATCACCATAGCTACTGACAAGTCGCATCGCATCAATGGCGAAATCACTGCCCCTGAAATGCGTTTATCCGGGGTCGATAACGAGCCGCTCGGTATCGTGAGTTTGGCCGAAGCCTTCCGCCTGGCGGAAGAGGCAAACGTCGACCTGGTCGAGATCGCCCCTACGGCGGTCCCGCCAGTGTGCCGTTTGATGGACTACGGTAAGTTCAAGTATTCGGAGCAGAAAAAGGCTCACGAAGCGAAATTGAAGCAGAAGATCATCGCCGTGAAGGAAGTCAAATTCCGTCCGGGCACCGATGATGGCGACTACAACATCAAGTTGCGCAACCTGATCAAGTTCCTGGAAGAGGGCGATAAGACCAAGATCACCCTGCGCTTCCGTGGTCGCGAGATGGCGCACCAGGATATTGGCTTCCGCATGCTGGAACGTCTGAAAGCCGACCTGGAGCCGCATGGCCAGGTTGAGCAGTTCCCGAAAATGGAAGGCCGCCAGATGATTATGGTGCTGGCGCCGAAGAAGAAAAAATAAGTTTGCCATCATGGCATGCTAAAAAAAGGGCACGTGTTGTGCCCTTTTTTGTTTTTCTCGGCTATAATGTTCGGCTGTAGTAAATGTAGTGGACTCGCATCCGCTGCACAAACAAGTGAGAGCAGGCATCTAAGAGCGACGTAGTGTTGCCACCTGTAATCCTGTTTAATAGGAGCTGTCCGAGAGGGCAGAATATCTATGCCAAAAATGAAAACCAAGAGCTCGGCGAAAAAACGTTTTCGCGTGCGTCCAGGTGGTACCGTTAAATCGGGTATGGCTTTCAAACGCCACATCCTGACCAAGAAGACGACGAAGAACAAGCGTCAACTGCGCGGCACCCGTAACATCAATGCGTCCGACGTCCAGCGCGTCTACGCGATGATGCCATCCGCTTAATCTCACCACTCATCTAAGGAGCTAATATGCCTCGAGTAAAACGTGGGGTTACTGCGCGTGCCCGTCATAAAAAAGTACTGAATCTTGCCAAAGGCTACCGCGGTCGTCGTAGCAAGGTATACCGTATTGCCAAGCAAGCAGTTATGCGCGCTGGCCAGTACGCATACCGTGACCGTCGTAACAAGAAGCGCGTCTTCCGCCGCCTGTGGATCGCTCGTATCAACGCCGCTTCCCGTGAGCATGGCGTTACCTACAGCGTATTCATGAACGGTCTGAAGAAAGCTGCAATCGAACTGGACCGTAAAGTCCTGGCCGACATGGCAGTGATGGACAAACCAGCGTTCGCTGCGATTGTTAACGTCGTTAAAGCTAAAATCGCTGCTTAATTTTTAAGCGCGGATTTACGCAAGAGAACGGGGCAAGGGTCATACCTGTGCCCCGTTTTTTGATTCAAGGATAAGAAAAACGCATGGACTCCCTGGAACAACTCGTCGCCTCAGCAGTGCAGGATTTCGACGCGGCCAAAGATGACGCCGCCGCACTGGAAAACGCCAAAGCCAAATACCTGGGCAAAACCGGCCAGATTACCGAATTGATGAAGGGCCTGGGCAAGCTCGATCCTGACGCCAAGAAGGCGCAGGGCGCGCTGATCAACGCCGCCAAGCAGCAGATCGAAGCCGCGCTGACCGCGCGCCGTGATGCGCTGGCCGAAGCCCAGTTGCAAGCCCGTTTGAACGCCGAGGCCATCGACGTCTCCCTGCCAGGCCGCGGCCGCGCCGGCGGCGGTATCCACCCGGTGATGCGTACCTGGGAACGTGTGGAAGAGATCTTCCGCTCGATCGGTTTCGATGTGGCCGACGGCCCCGAAATCGAAAACGACTGGACCAACTTCACGGCGCTGAACAGCCCGGAAAACCATCCTGCGCGCTCGATGCAGGACACCTTCTACATCGAAGGCAACGACAGCGAAGGCAAGCCGCTGCTGCTGCGCACGCACACTTCGCCGATGCAGGTGCGCTATGCCCGCAGCCACACGCCGCCGATCAAGGTGATCGCGCCGGGTCGCACCTACCGCGTCGACAGCGATGCCACGCACTCGCCGATGTTCCACCAGGTCGAAGGCCTGTGGATCGCCGAGAACATCAGCTTCGCCGACCTCAAGGGCGTGTACCTGAACTTCGTCAAGGCCTTCTTCGAGACCGATGACCTGCAGGTGCGCTTCCGTCCGTCGTACTTCCCGTTCACCGAACCGTCGGCCGAGATCGACATCGCGTTTGGTTCCGGTCCGCTCAAGGGCCGCTGGCTGGAAGTGTCGGGCTCGGGCCAGGTGCACCCGTCGGTGGTGCGCAACTTCGGCCTGGACCCTGAGAAATATATCGGTTTCGCGTTCGGCTCCGGCCTGGAGCGCCTGACCATGCTGCGCTACGGGATCAACGACCTGCGCCTGTTCTACGAAGGCGACCTGCGTTTCCTGAAGCAGTTCAATTAAGACGACAGCCCTGGCACGTCATTCCCGCGCAAGCGGGAATCCATGCTGACTCAGATCAGCCGTTCTATGGATTCCCGCCTGCGCGGGAATGACGGAGCTACAGATAACCAAAGGTTTGATTATGCAATTCTCCGAAAACTGGCTCCGTACCATGGTCGATCCGAAGATGACTTCGGACGAGCTGGCCCATCTGTTGACCATGTCCGGCCTGGAAGTGGAAGAAGTGGAGGCCGTGGCGCCGCCGTTCTCCAACGTGGTGGTGGGCCTGGTGCGCGACATGGCCAAGCACCCGAACGCCGACCGCCTCAACGTCTGCCAGGTGGACGTGGGCACCGGCACGCTGCTGAACATCGTCTGCGGCGCGCCGAACGTGCGCCCGGGCCTGAAAGTGGTGTGCGCCATGGCCGGCGCCGTGCTGCCGCCGGGCGCCGATGGCAAGCCGTTTGAAATCAAGGTGGGCCAGCTGCGCGGCGTCGAGTCGCAAGGCATGCTGTGCTCGGCCAAGGAACTGAAATTGTCGGAAGAGGGCAGCGGCCTGCTGGAACTGCCGGACGACGCGCCGGTCGGCCAGAACTTCCGCGATTACTACGCACTGAACGACCTGAAATTCACCATCAAGCTGACCCCGAACAAGGCGGACTGCCTGTCGGTGCTGGGCGTGGCGCGTGAAGTGTCGGCCCTGACCGGTGTGGCGCTGCACGCGCCGACCTTCCGCGCCGCCACCGTCAACACGGATGAAAAGCTGCCGGTGAAAATCTCGGCGCCGGACCTGTGCGGCCGTTTCTCGGGCCGCGTGATTCGCAAGCTGAACGCCAAGGCCGTCACCCCGGACTGGATGAAGCAGCGCCTTGAGCGCAGCGGCCAGCGCCCGGTATCGGCGCTGGTGGACATCTCCAACTACGTGATGCTGGAGCTGGGCCGTCCGTCGCACGTGTTCGACCTGGACAAGATCCACGGCGGGCTGGACGTGCGCTGGGGCCGCAAGGGCGAATCGCTCAAGCTGCTCAACGGCAGCACCGTCGAGATCGACGAATGGGTGGGCGTGATCGCCGACGACAAGGAACTGGAATCGCTGGCCGGCATCATGGGCGGCGACGCCACCGCCGTCTCGCTGGACACCACCAACATCTACCTGGAAGCAGCGTTCTGGTGGCCGAGCGCCATCCAGGGCCGCGCCCGCAAGTACAACTTCTCGACCGACGCGGCGCACCGCTTCGAGCGCGGCGTCGACTACGCCACCACGGTCGAGCACATCGAGCGCATCACCGCGTTGCTGCTGGAAATCTGCGGCACGCCGGCCACCCAGGTCGGCCCGGTGGATGACCAGATCGCCAAGCTGCCGCAACGCGAGCCGGTCAAGCTGCGCACCGCGCGCGCGCAGAAGGTGATCGGCGTGGCGCTGGACGACAAGGTCATCGCCGACATCTTCACCCGCCTGGCGCTGCCGTTCACGCTGGAAGACGGCGTGTTCTCGGTGACCGCACCGTCGTACCGCTTCGACATCGAGATCGAGGAAGACCTGATCGAGGAAGTGGCGCGCGTCTACGGCTTCGAGAATATCCCGACCGTGGCGCCGGTGGCCGCCAACACCATGATCATCGCGCCGGAAAACACCCGCTCGCTGTTCGCGGTGCGTCACCAGCTGGCCGACCTCGGCTACCAGGAAGTGGTCAACATGAGCTTCGTGGAAGCGGCCTGGGAGCAGGATTTCGGCGGCAACGCCAACCCGATCAAGCTGCAGAACCCGATCGCCAGCCAGATGAGCGTGATGCGTTCGACCCTGGTCGGCAGCCTGGTGGCCAATGTGCGCTACAACCTGAACCGCAAGACCAACCGCGTGCGCGCGTTCGAAATCGGCGCCATCTACCAGCGCGACGACAGCGTGGCCGACGGCCCGCTGACCGTGGGCGGCTACCACCAGCCGAAACGCGTGGCCGGCATCGCCTACGGCGGCGCGGCGGACGAGCAGTGGGGCCAGGACAACCGCGCGGTCGACTTCTTCGACGTCAAGGCCGACCTGGAGCACCTGTTCGCACCGGTGCAACTGCGTTTCGTGAAGGCGGAGCACCCGGCGCTGCACCCTGGCCGCTCGGCTCATGTGTTGCTGGATGGTAAAGTCATCGGCTTCATCGGCGAGCTGCATCCGCGCTGGCTGCAGAAATATGAGCTGCCGCATGCACCGGTAGTGTTCGAGGTCGAAGCGTTTGCCTTGCAGCAACGACCTGTGCCAAAGTATGATGAGATTTCCAAGTTCCCAGGCGCCACCCGCGACTTGGCCGTGGTAGTCAAGCAAACGGTTCCGGCACAGGATTTGCTGGATGCATTTAATGCTGCTGTGCAAGCAAGTCCACAGGGCAAGATTGTGCAAGCCATTGTTTTGTTTGATGAATATCGTGGTAAAGGTTTGGAGGCGGACGAAAAATCGCTTGCTTTCCGCTTTAGCTTGCAAGATACTCAAAACACGCTGCAAGACGATGTGGTGGAGGCCGTAATGGCAGCCGCCGGCGACGCCGCCAAGCAACAACATGGCGCGCGCCTGCGTACTTGAGCGCAACTAAAGCGTTACCTTTTTGACCAATCGGGAGTCCGGCGCATGCCGGACTCAGTCATTTTTATATAAGGCAGGGCTGGAAAATTAATAACAACGACGTTGATTCCGCCGTACTCCAATCCGCATTGGCTGCCGATCTGCACCGGGCCATGCAGGTTGCCAAGGTGCGCCAGGATGCTGAAAAAGATTTGCCGACGCTGACCAAGGCGGAACTGGCCGAACTGTTGTTCGAGCAAGTGGGCCTGAACAAGCGTGAGGCCAAGGACATGGTGGAGACCTTCTTTGACGAGATCCGCAACGCGCTGGAGCGCGGCGAAGCCGTCAAATTGTCCGGTTTCGGCAACTTCCAGCTGCGCGACAAGCCGCAGCGGCCGGGCCGCAACCCCAAGACCGGCGAAGAAATACCGATTACCGCGCGCCGCGTGGTGACCTTCCACGCCAGCCAGAAACTCAAGGGCATGGTCGAAGAGAGCAATCCGATGGCGCGCGCCGCCTGATTGGGAACTGAGCTGCCATGAACGATCGTCTCGCCAAGTCCGAACTGGTCGTCCTGCCGCCGATCCCGGCCAAGCGCTACTTCACCATCGGCGAAGTGAGCGAGCTGTGCGGCGTGAAGCCGCACGTGCTGCGCTATTGGGAGCAGGAGTTCACCCAGCTCAAGCCGGTCAAGCGCCGCGGCAACCGCCGGTATTACCAGCACCATGAGGTGCTGCTGATCCGCCGTATCCGCGAATTGCTGTACGAGCAGGGCTTTACCATCAGCGGGGCACGCAACAAACTCGATAGCAGGGCATACGATAGCGCCGCCACGGAGTATGATGGCGGGTCCGGCGTCAACGGCGCGCCGCCATCGGCCGTTGTTCCTCCGCTGGACCGCGACTTTATCCGCAGCGAGCTGCTGTCGATACTCGGTCTCTTAAGGACGACTGAATAGCAGCGCACCGCTGCCGCAAGAAGCGGCTGGCGATATGATTGCTGCTATACTTTCAATATTATTCGATTATCAGCGACGCTGATGCACGGTGGCGGACAGCCCGGCATTGATCGGGCACGACGAGAGGAAAGAATGATACGCGTTGCCATTTGTGACGACCATCAAATTGTAAGAGCAGGGTTTAAACAGATTTTTTCGTCCTCGGATGATTTCGAGGTGGTGGCGGAAGCCGGTACCGGGCGCGAGGCCTTGGATATCGCCCGCCGTGAAATTTGCGATGTGCTGCTGCTCGATATCGCCATGCCGGATCAAAGCGGCATCGATACCTTGCGCACCATCCGCCAAGGCCAGCCCGACCTGCCGGTGCTGATCCTGTCCGGCTATCCGGCGCAGCAGTACGCGCTCAACCTGTTCAAAATGGGCGCCAACGGCTACCTGAACAAGGAGTGCGAGGCCGATGAACTGATGACCGCCGTGCGCACCGTGTACCAGGGCCGTCGCTACGTCAGCTCGACCGTCGGCGAACTGCTGGCGCAGAGCTTCGACCGCGATCCGAATACGGCGCTTCATACGGAACTGTCGGACCGCGAGTTCCAGGTGTTCCTGCGCCTGGCGCGTGGCGCCACGGTGTCGGACATCGGCGTGGCGCTGTCGCTGAGCATCAAAACCGTCAGTACCTACCGCACCCGCATCATGGAAAAAATGGGCATGCAGTCGAATTCCGACCTGACCTACTACGCCATGAAAAATAATCTGTTGGATTAAAGCGCACGCTTGCAGTGTGCGCGAGCGCACTGATTTTTCTTCCAGTCTATAATTTGAGTGGCATGGCCCCATTGGGCATGCGACCAATCGGAAGGAAATGGATGTATTTCACCGTCGAAACGGCGCCGTATCTACGCTTGCCGCTGTACAAGACCGTCCTGGGCGTGACTTGTGCGTTGCTGCTGATCGTCAACGGTTTCAGCCTGTTCCACAATTTGCAGGCGCTGCGCGGCGCCCAGGTGCTGCTGAGCCAGACCGCGCGCGTGGCCGACCGCCTGCAATACCTGAACGTGCTGGTACTCGATGCCGAGAGCAGCATGCGCAGCTATTTCCTGTCCGGCCGCGACGCCTATCTCGGCCCCACCCGCACCGCGCTGACCGATAGCGAAACCGAATTCAAGGAACTGCAGAAGCTGCTGGCGGACAATCCGTCGCAGCTGAAGAACCTGGCGCAATTGCAGACGCTGGTGCGCCGCCGCCTGGGCATCATGACCCAGGCCATCGACGTCTACCGCGATGGCGGCCTGCAGGAAATCGTCAACATCGCCAAGCTCAGCGACGACCGCTCCAGCATGGATGAGATCCGCCTGCTGGTGGTCATCATGGAGCAGGAACAGAACGAAACGCTCAACGCGCGCAGCGCCCTGTTCTACGAGCAGTACCACAAGGCGGTGCTGCTGGGGATGGGTATCAACGCCGTCGCCATCGTGGTGCTGATCATGTTCTACCAGCTGGTGCGGCGCAGCTTCGCGCACCGGGCGGCGGTGGAGCACGCGCTGCAAAGCGCCAACGAAAACCTGGAGTCGACGGTTCAGCAGCGCACCGAGCAGCTATCGGTATTGTCGCGCCATCTGATCAGCATCAGCGAGGAAGAGAAGGTGCGCTTGTCGCGCGAATTGCACGACGAGCTGGGCGCCAACCTGACCTCGATCAGCATGGATATCGCCGCCGTCACCCAGCAGTTGCGCAACACCCATCCGGAGCTGGCCGAACAGCTCAAGCGCGCACGCGGCACGCTGGTGGAAACGGTGGAAATGAAGCGCCGCATCGTCGAGAATTTACGGCCGAGCCTGTTGGACAACCTGGGCCTGTGCGCGGCCATCGAAAGCTATTGCGAGGAATTCAGCCGCCTGTCGCAGGTGCGCTGCGACTGCAGCGTGGCGGCCGACATGGAGGCCATGACGCGCTATTCCGGCGACCTGTCGATCGCGCTGTTCCGCATCGTGCAGGAATCGCTGACCAATATCCGCAAATACGCCAAGGCCAGCCGCGTGACGGTGACCTTGAATCGCAGCGGCGACGGCTTGATGTTGCGGATTATCGATGATGGCATCGGCATCGCGTCCGACACCATCGTCAAGCCGATGTCGCACGGCTTGCTGGGCATGCGCGAGCGCGCCTTGCTGCTGGGCGGCAGCCTGAACATCCGGCGCGGCCGCAACGATACGGGGACTTGCATTGAAGTGGCGATTCCGCTGCGCGGCGTGGAGCCGATGGCGGCGCCGGAGCACCGGCGCGTGGCCTTGCCGCCGGCGTTGACCGAGGTGATCAGCAGCGCGCTACATCAACCCGCAGACGATCAAACTCCGTCTTCGCTACCTTATAGCACTCGCCCGCATACGCCTCCAAGCCTGAGCGATCAAGCACAGTGATGTTGCCGCGACGGTAGGTGATCAGGCCGTCGTCCTGCAGCTTGCCGGCGGCGGCCGTGATGCTTTCGCGGCGCACGCCGAGCATGATGGAAATCATTTCCTGGGTCACCTTCAGCGAGTTCGATGGCGAACGGTCGAGGCGGTCCAGCAGCCAGCGGCACAGCTTTTGTTCGATCGAGCTGTGGCGGCCACCGACGGCGTTCTGCGCCATTTGTGCGAACAGGGCGGTGTTGTAGCGCATCAGCAGCGCCGGCAGGGCGCCGCCCTTGGCGAAGGCGTCGCGCAGGTGCTGGGCTTTCATGCGGTAGCCGTAACCGGCCGCCTGCACCACGGCGCTGCACATGGCGCGCTCGCCTTCGAACAGCGATACTCCTACAACGCCTTCATGGCCGACCACGGCGATCTCGGTGGTGGCGCCGTCTTCCATGACGTACAGCAGAGACACAATGGCGGTGGTCGGGAAGTGCACATATTCCATGGCATTGCCGAATTCAAACAGCTCTTTGCCAAACGGCAGTTGGACCAGTTCCAGGTGTTCAAACAGGGATTCGAGGACTTCGCGCGGCAGCGCGGCCAGCAATTCGTTCTGCTGGGCGCCGCTGTAGGTGACCGCAGGCCGGGGCGCAATTTTGTAGGCGTTTTTCTGAATTGCGGTGACTTGGGTGTTGTTCATCATGATCCTCACAAGCTAGTTACGTGTTGACGTAACTTTATGAGGATTGTTAATTGGCGAACATAAGATATGGGGACGCCCCAACGTAGGCGCAGGACAGCTCGGCTTGTAGGCATGTTCCTACAAGGGGGCCTGTCTTTCTCGTGAAGGCAGCGGCATAATGGCATAACTCCTGACGACGCGGCGCACGATTATGCATGTACTGGTGGTGGAAGACGATGCGGTATTGGCCGACGGCTTGAGCCGCGTGCTGGGCAGTCACGGCATGGTGGTGGAGGTGGTCGGCAACGGCGCCCAGGCCGATCAACTCCTACAGCGCGCGGTGCAGGCCGAGGTGGTGGTGCTCGACATCGGCCTGCCCGGCATGGACGGTTTCGAGGTGGTGCGCCGCCTGCGCGCGCGCGGCAGCGCCGTGCCGGTGTTGCTGCTGACGGCGCGCGATGCGGTCGAGGACCGCGTGCGCGGGCTGGAGCAGGGCGCCGACGATTACCTGGTCAAGCCCTTCGCCACCGCCGAGCTGGTGGCCCGCGTCAAGGCGCTGGCACGCCGCCACACGGCGCCGCAGGCCACGCTGGCGTTGGGCCAGTTGTCGCTGGACTTGGCCGCCAAGCGCGCGCGCGTCGGCGACAAAGTGGTGGAGCTGTCGGTGCGCGAGTGGGCGGTGCTGGAGTATCTGTTGCAGCACGCCGCGCGCGTGGTGTCCAAGCAGCAGATCATCGACGCCATCCTGCCCTGGGGCGACGACCTGACCCTGAACGCGGTGGAAGTCTACATCTCGCGCCTGCGGCTCAAGCTGGCCGACGCCGGCGTCACCATCCGCACCATACGCGGTTTCGGCTACATGCTGGAGGCAGCCGCATGACCAGCATCCGGCTGCGGCTGCTGCGCTGGGTGATCCCGCCGGTGCTGTTGATGAATCTCGGCGCCGGCGCCCTGGCCTACATGCTGGCCTCGCCGCACCTGCGCGAGGCGGTGCTGCGCACGCTAGTGCTGGTGGAGATCGTGTTCGCGCTGGCTTGCGTGGGCCTGATCTGGTTCTCGGTCAGCAACGGCCTGCGGCCGCTGAACCGCCTGCGTTCGCGGCTCAACCAGCGCGAGGGCGACGATCTGGCGCCGATCGCGGCCGACGACGTGCCCTACGAGCTGGAGCCGGTGGTGGGCGCCTTCAACGGCTTGCTGGCCAAGGTGGGCGAGGGCGCGCAGGCGCGGCAGGATTTCCTGGCGAATGTGGCGCACCAGCTGCGCACGCCGCTGGCCGGCCTCAAGACCCAGCTCGAATGGCTGGGCGCGCGCCACGACGAGCCGGAAACCGCGCAGTCGGTGCGGCTGATGCTCTCCGCCACCGAGCGCATGATACGGCAGACCAACCAGCTGCTGGCGCTGGCGCGGGCCGAGCCGCACCAGTTCGAGAAAGCCCGCCTGGAGCCGCTGGCGCTCGATGCGCTGGTGGCCGAGGCGGTGCAATCCTTCGTCGACCAGGCCACGCTGAAGGACATCGACATCGGCTTCGACCTGCAGCCGGTGACCATCACCGGCGACCGCTTCCTGCTGCGCGACCTGATCGACAACCTGATCGACAACGCCATCCGTTACACACCGCCGCACGGCACCGTGACGGTGACGGTGCGCCCCGGCTTGCTGACGGTGGAGGATAACGGCCCCGGCATTCCGCCGGCCAAGCGCGAGCAGGTATTCAGCCGTTATGTGCGGCTGGACGACAAGACCCACGGCAGCGGCCTGGGCCTGGCCATCGTGCGCGACATCGCCGTGGTGCACGGCGCGCGGCTGACGCTGAGCGCTCCGCCCAGCGGCCAGGGAGCCCTGTTCAGCGTGAAATTCAGCTAAATTTGCAGGATCTGTGCGTTTGTCAGGAATTTGTCAGGGTTTCCTCAGGGAAATGCAAGGCTGGCGCGCTACACTGTTTCTTGTAGGATTCATTTATACAAGGGACAGGGCCATGAACAAACATCTGCAACGCGGTTTCACGCTGATCGAGATCATGATTTCGGTGGCCATCATCGGCGTGACGATGGCGGTGGCGGTGCCGGCCTACAGCGATTACGTCACCCGGGGCCGCCTGAATGAAGCCTTCACCGCACTCGGCGGCGCGCAGCCGGCGGCCGAGCAGTACTGGGCCAACAACCGTACCTATGTGAACTTCGACGGCGCGCCCAGCTTCCCCGGCACCACCGCCAATTTCACTTACGCGCTCAGCAACGCCACCGTGTCTACCTACACGCTGACCGCCACCGGCACCGGCAAGATGGCCGGCTTCGCCTACACCCTCAACGAGAGCGGCGGCCGCGCCACCACCGCCAGCCCGACCGGCTGGGGCACCAGCGCCGTGTGCTGGGTCGACCGCAAGGGTGGAGCATGTTCAAACTAGGCCCGCCACCGGGACGTCGCGGCAGCGCCGGCTTCACGCTGGTCGAGCTGCTGGTGACGATCACCATCTTCGGCATCATGCTGGCGATCGGCATACCCAACGCCAGCAGCTGGCTGCTGACCAACCGCGCGCGCGGCGCGAGCGAGTTTTATGCCGAGGGCTTCAGCATGGCGCGCCGGCAAGCGGTGGCGCACAACGCCTTCAGCCGTATTTCGCTGACGCCCAACACCAATACCGGCCAGATGGACTGGCAGGTGGACCTCTGCTTTGTCGGCCTCAACAATACCTGTGGGGCCGACGACGACAGCTGGTCCACCACGGCGGCGCCCGCCGCCAACGACCCGGAGGGCGCGTCCGGCTTCCGCTCGATCTACCGCTCGGCCGACGCGCTGCCGTCGTCCGAGGTGCTGCAGCCGACCACGCTGCCGGTGGGCGCGTCGCAGGTGTATTTCACCGCCACCGGCTGGGTCAACACCACCTTCGACGACAGGCTGACCCAGCTGCGGCTCGACCCATCGACCAACTATGCCCATGAGGTGCCGGTGGTGGCGCTCAGCATCACGCTGGCCGGCGTGGCCACCAAATGCGATCCGACGCTGGCGGTCAGCGACAACCGGGCCTGCCCACCATGAACGCTTACGCCAAACGTCCACATCCTCGCCGGCGCCAGGGCGGCATCGCCTTGCTGGAGGCGATGCTGGCCATCGTCATCCTCGGCATCGGCCTGCTGGGCACGGTCGGCTTGCAGGCGCGTGCCTACTCGGCGCTGTCGGACGCCGGCATGCGCGCCGAAGCCACGCTGGCGGCCGAGAAGCTGATCGGCGTGATCAACGCCGACGTGCCCAATGCCGGCATGTATGGCCTGGCCGAAGGCGGCACCCCGAACGTCAAGCTGGCCGAGTGGGCCGCCGAGACGCGCAAGAACATTCCCGGCGCCGTGCTGTCGGTGCAGGTGCGGGACCAGCCGGCGCAAAGCCGCTACCAGGTCGATATTTCCATCCGCTGGCGGCTCAAGGCCAAGAGCGAGCCGAACCGCCACCGGGTCACTTCCTTTATCGCGCGCTGACATGAAAACCTTCACCCAACGCCGCCACGGCGGCTTCTCGCTGGTGGAACTGAGCGTCAGCGTGGCGATCGGCCTGCTGGCGCTGCTGTTCGCCACGCGCCTGGTCATCAGCGGCGAGGCCAACAAGGACGCCGCCGTCGGCGGATCCGACTCGATGCAGAACGGCATGCTGGCCATGTTCTCGCTCAGCAACGACGCCGGCACCGCCGGCTGGGGCTTGAACGACCGCACCGTCAACGGCTGCAACACCGTCTTCAGCGACCAGCGCGGCTATGCGCTGATGACGGCCAAGCAGGGCGGTGTCGATGTCACGCCGCTGGCGCCGGTGGTGATCCAGTCCAACGGCACGGCGCCGGACGTGATTTCATTCAACAGCGGAAGTTCGAATGCCGGTGTCGGCTCCATGCTGATGACGGCCGATTACGGCGGCGAGAGCTTCGTGGTCGGCGCGCAGGGTGCGCCTTACGGCTACAACCCCGGCGACGTGCTGGTGGTGGCGCCGCAAACACCGGACCGGCAGTGCACCATCATGCAGATCTCCGGCTTCAACCCGGCCAACGGCCGCAGCGCCGAGATGCTGCTGGGCGGCGGCAGCCAGTACCGCTACAACGCGGCCGCCAGCATGACGCAGGCCTACGCCAAGAACGTCACCTTCATGTACAACCTGGGCCAGCCGGACCAGCTGCACTTCCACACCTGGTCGGTGCAGAACGCCATCCTGCTGCTGCGCGCCACCGACCTGGCCGGGGCCGAGGAGAGCGGCGTTTCGGTGGCCAGCAACATCGTCTCGATCAAGGCCCAGTATGGCTTCGACAACCGCGCGCTGCCGAATTACGATCCTAACCCGGCCGGCAACGGCACGCAGATGCTGCCGACCGCCAACGGCGGCATGCAGATCACGCGCTGGAGCGCGCAGATGATGGACGCCGACAACGACGGCATCGCCGGCGCCCCCGGCGACTACCAGCGCATCGCTGCCGTGCGGATCGCCGTGGTGGCGCGCAGCAAGACCGTGGAAAAGCCGGACCGCAACGGCGACTGCAGCGCCACCACCGTGCTGCCGACCGTGTTCGCCAGCGCCGTGCCGTCCGGCGTGGCCGCCGTGCCGATGCAGGTGGCGGTGGCCGTGGCCGGCGACCCGGTCAACTGGAAGTGCTACCGCTACCGCGCCTTCGAGACCATCGTCCCCATCCTCAACTCCCAATACCGGCCATGATTACGCACACTTTCCGGCGCCAGCGCGGCATCGCCTTGCCCATCATGCTGATCATGCTGGCGGTGATGATGGTCAGCAGCATCTACCTGCTCAAGTCCAGCACCTCGAGCACGCTGACCACGTCCAACCTGGCGTATGAGGCGGCGCTGACCAAGGCGGCCGACGCCGGCCTGCACGCCGGCTTCACCTACCTGCGCAACGTGCCCAACAAGAACGACTTGCTGGCCGATCAGCCGGCCGCCGGCTACACGGCCACGCTGCCGCAGAACTGGACCGCCAGCAATCCGAATTTCTGGAACGGCGCCACCACCATGCCGGCCGATGCCGACGGCAACCGCGTGCAGTACGTGATCCACCGCATGTGCATGCTGGCGGGCGCCTACGACAACCCCAACAACCGCTGCCAGACCACGGCGCCGCGTCCCGGCACCACCGGCCCGCGCGCGCTGGGCGAAACCATGAAGATCGACGCTTCCAACCTGGCCGTCGCGGCGCAGATCCACTATGTGGTGACGGCGCGCGTGTCCGGCCCGCGCGGCGGCAATGTGGTGACGCAGGCCGTCATCATGAAAGGCCCTTGAGGAAACATCATGAAGAAGCTACTTTCCCTATTGACGATGTTGGCCATGCTGGCCGCCTGGCCGGCATCGGCCGCGCCGACCCAGATCGCCCAGGTGCCGCTGCTGAACATCACCGGCACCGGCAGCGTCAAGCCCAACCTGATGCTGTTGTTCGATAACTCCGGCTCGATGGAGCAGACCTACACGCCGGACTACGTCAACGACGGCCTGTGCCGCAGCGGCGCCACGCTGCAGGCCGGCACCATGGCCTGCAACGTCGGCCATCCGCCGTTCATGAGCCCGGACTTCAACAAGCAGTACTACAATCCGGCGATTTTCTACCAGGTGCCGATCAAGGCCGACGGCACCTTCTATTCGCAGCAGACGGCCGCCGCCACCACCAACTGGACGGTGGTGAGCAACGACGGCTTCGGCGCGCGCCGCGCCGACTTGTTCGGCAATACCGGCACCGACAACATCAACCTGATCACCGGCTACCCGGACCTGAAGTGGTGCAACTCCGGCGGCGCCTGCCAGTTCAACACCTCGACCTACACCTACCCGGACGCGACCTACAAGACGGCGACCGACATCACCACCGGGCCGTATTACTACACCATCGGCGTCGGCCAGTTCTGCACCGACGACACCATGAAAAACTGCAAGTCGACCTCGATCGGCGCGGCGGCGCCGGCCGGCTATCCGGTGCCGGTGCGGGTGCGCTGGTGCAGCGACCGCCTGCTGACCCAGTGCCAGGGCAAGCGCGTCGGCGCCTTCATCTACCCCGGCTATTCGTCGCCGTCGGGCGCCATCGCCTCCTACGGCACCATCGCCATCGGCGCCTCGGCCGGCGCCAGCTCGCTCAGCATCTCCAGTATCGTGATTGCCGAAGCGGGCGGCAACGTCACCATCACCAGCGGCGCGATGACCGCCAGCACCGGCACCAACACCGCGCTCAAGCAGCAGACCCTGGCCAGCACGGTGGCGGCCAACATCATCGCCCGCAGCACCACCAACCAGTACTACGCCTGCGTGCGCACGCCGACCGGCCAGCCCAGCGTGCCGGCCTGCAGCGTGTTCGGCATCACCCTGTCCGCCGACAACGTGGTGGCGGTGGTGCCGGTGACCTGCACCGGCACCAAGAACGTCAGCAACTGCGTCACCGTCAACGACAATTCGCGTTCAGGCTGGGGCTTCACCGTCACCGCCACCTCGGCGCGCATCGCGCCGGCGTATGTCACCTTCAGCGGCACCACCTCCAGCAGCGGCTCACCGGCCATCGGCACCACCAAATACAACGGCACCAATCTTTTCAGCAGCCTGGCGCTGGGCCAGAGCAAGACGGCGGCGCAGGTAGCCGCCTTGTTCATCACCCAGATCGGCACCGGCGGCACCTACAAGGCCTACGCCGGCAGCAACAGCAACTGCGTCAACAGCCTGCCGAACAACAGCGTGTGCGTGGTCGACAGCGGCGCGGCGACCAACACCGGCGCCATCGCCATGGGCAGCTTCACCAACCCCGGCTCGCTCAGCGCCAGCACCACGGCGGCGGTGATGGACACCATCCCGACCACCACGGCGGCGCTGTCGGCCGGCTCCGGTGCGCCCAATCCCTTCGTGCGCGTGAACATCGTCAGCGGCCGCACCTACCCGAAATCGGTGGACCGCATCGACTGCGCCGGCTCCACCTGCACCTACAACGAGGAGATGACCAACTTCGCCAACTGGTATGTGTACTACAAGAGCCGCCTGCAAATGATGAAGACCTCGGTCGGCATCGCGTTCTCGCCGATCACCGCCAACTACAAGGTCGGCTACGTGAAGCTGTCGGCGGCCGGCGCCGGCGGCGCCATCGACATCAAGCCGGCCGACTTTACCGGCAGCGCGCGCAGCACCTGGTACAGCACCTTGTACGGCACCACCACCTCCGGCTCGACGCCGATCCGCACGGCGATGGACAACGTCGGCCGCATGTTCGCCAACCTGTCCCCGTACAACTACGCGACCGGGCAGGAAGTGGTGCAGTACCCGTGCCAGCCCAACTTCATGATCCTGACCACGGACGGTTACTGGAACGGCAGCAGCACCGCCAACGTCGTCAACAACGACAACGTGGAAAATACGGCGCGCTTCTGCACCATCGCCGGCGGCTGCACCGACAAGCGCGCGCAGGCGCAGCCCTCGATCTCCGACGTCGCGCTGCATTGGTACAACGGCGGATCGAGCACCGGCACCGTGTCCTTGCGGCCGTCGCTGGAGCCGGACATGACCCGTCCCGGATCGGTGCCCGCCGCCGCCGGCGAGAACACCCACCTGCACATGAACACCTACGCGCTGGGCCTGGGCGTGGACGGGGTGATGACCTACGAACCCAATTACGACACCGCGCCCAAACCGGGCGGCGATTTCTACAACCTGATCACGCAGGCGCCGAGCGGCTGCCCGTGGAACGCCGGCGGCGCCTACGTCTGGCCCGATCCGGACACCGGCAGCACCGCCAGCACGGTGCAGGAGCGGGTGGACGACCTGTGGCACGCGGCCATCAACGGCCATGGCAAATACTTCAGCGCGCAGGACCCCAAGGACGTGGTCAGCGGCCTGCGCGAGGCGCTGTCGAATATGCAGGTGCGCACCGGCGCTGCTGCGGCGGCGGCGACGTCGACGCCGAACATCACGCTGACCGACAACGACATCTTCTCGGCCACCTTCACCACCGTGCACTGGTACGGCGAATTGACCGACCGCAAGATCGACACCACCACCGGCGATGTGATGAAGACGCCCAGCTGGAGCACCAGCAGCACAGTCGGCAAATCCATCGCCACCCGCAAGATCAAGATGATGCAGCCGGGGCAGGCGCCGGGCACCGATCCGGTGGACTTCACCTTCAATAATATGGACAGCACGACCAAGGCGTGGTTCGCCAACAAGTGCGGCACGCTGAGCCAGTGCACGCTGTTGTCGACCACCGACAAGACCATCGTCAACAGCGGCACCAACATGGTCGACTGGCTGCGCGGCGTGCAGACCTACGCCGACGACAACCTGTTCCGCGCCTACAGCTCGGCCACCGACGCCAACGGCACCATCGTGCCGATCGTGATCGGCGACATCGCCTCGTCCAAGCCGGCCTATGTGCGCGAGCCGCACAACAACTACCCGGATCTGGCCTACACCGACTACAAGACCGACTACGCCAACCGTCCCGGCACGGTGTTCGTGGCCGCCAACGACGGCATGCTGCACGCCTTCGACGCCGCCAACGGCAATGAACGCTGGGCCTATGTGCCGCGCATCGTCATGAGCAAGCTGTCGGCGCTGGCCGGCACCACCTACGGCACCAACCACCAGTTCACCGCCGACGGCTCGCCCGAAGTGGCGGACGTCAAGATCAACGGCCAGTGGCGCACCATGCTGGTCGGCGGCCTGAATGCCGGTGGGCGCGGCTACTACGCGCTGGACGTGACCGACCCGGCTGCGCCGAAGGTGATGTGGGAACTGTGCGCCGATGCCGCCGTCTGCCCGCAGCACAACGAACCGGAACTGGGCCTGAGCTTCGGCAATCCGCAGTTCGGCATCTGGCAAGGCAAGTGGGTGGTGTTCCTCACCTCCGGCTACAACAACATTCCCGGCACCGACGGCGTCGGCGTGGGCACTGGCACGGGCATGCTGTTCATCGTGGAAGCGGCCACCGGCAACGTGCTGGCGCGCGCCAAGACCAATTCCGGCGACACCACCACGCCGTCCGGCCTGGCCAAGATCACCGCCATCAGCAGCGACCCGCTGGCGGACGCCAAGGTCACCTACGTCTACGGCGGCGACGTGCTTGGCGCGATGTGGCGCTTCGACCTGACCGCCACCAGCGGCGCGATCTCGGTGCTGAAGATGGGCGATGCCGGCGCCACCAAGCCGATCACCACCCGGCCCGACGTCACCCAGTGCGGCGTGCCGGTCACCAGCACCGACAGCAACGGCGTCACCAGCACCCGGACCACCGCCACCCGCATCGTGTTGTTCGGCACCGGCAGGCTGCTCGACGTGCCGGACACCACCAACACGGCGGTGCAAACCCTGTTCGCGCTCAAGGACAGCGGCAACGCCATGGGCACCATCCCGACTTCCAGCCTGGTGCAGCAGACGCTGAGCGTGCAGGGCTCGTCGAGCAACCAGACCACCTACGCGGTGACCAACAACCCGGTCGACCTGACGCAAAAGGACGGCTGGTACTTCAACTGGAACCTGAACCAGGGCGAGCGCATGAACCTCGATCCGCAGATCGTCAGCGGCGTGGCGAACGTGATCACCAACATCCCGTCGTCGTCGTCGGCGTGTTCGGTGGGCGGCACCAGCAACCTGTATCAGGTGGACGTATGCACGGGGCAGGGCGTGAACGGCGACCCGGCCGGGACCACGCTGTCGAATACCTCGGCGGCGGTGGGCTTCATCATTGTGCGGCTGCCGAGCGGGCAGCTCAAGCTGATCACCACCTTCGCCGACGGCAGCAACTCCACCGTCCGCACCAAGGAGCTCGACACGGCGGAGGCGCACCGGGTCGGCTGGCGTCGTATAAAGGGACAATAACGGGTATAATCGAGGGTTCGCAGAACCGCTTTAGCTTGCCCTAGATTAGATCGCCCACATGGCCAACGATACCGAAAACACAATCCCCGACAACCAAGACGACGATGCGTCGACAGCCGCCAGCGCCAAGACGCCGGCGCTGATCGCGCGCGAAGTGCAGCGCCGCCGCACCTTCGGCATCATCTCCCACCCGGATGCGGGTAAAACCACGCTGACCGAAAAGCTGCTGCTGTTCTCGGGCGCGATCCAGATGGCCGGCACCGTCAAGGCCCGTAAATCGGGCCGCCACGCAACCTCGGACTGGATGGAGATCGAGAAGCAGCGCGGCATTTCGGTGGCATCGTCGGTGATGCAGTTCGAATTCCGCGACCACGTGGTCAACCTGCTGGACACCCCGGGCCACCAGGACTTCTCGGAAGATACCTACCGCGTGCTGACGGCGGTCGACTCGGCGCTGATGGTGATCGACGCCGCCAAGGGCGTGGAAGCGCAGACCATCAAGCTGCTGGACGTCTGCCGCATGCGCAACACGCCGATCGTCACGTTCATGAACAAGATGGACCGCGAAACGCGCGACCCGCTGGAACTGCTGGACGAGCTGGAATCGGTGCTGAAGATCCAATGCGCGCCGGTGACCTGGCCGATCGGCATGGGCAAAAGCTTCCGCGGTGTGTACCACCTGCTGAACGACACCATCATGCTGTTCAAGGCTGGTGAAGAAAAGGCCGACGGCGCGTTCGAGATCATCGAAGGCATCGACAACCCGCGCCTGCAGGAGATGTTCCCGCTCGAGATGGACCAGCTGCGCATGGAAGTGGAGCTGGTGAGCGGCGCCTCGACCCCGTTCAACCTGGAAGAATTCCTGTCGGGCGTGCAGACGCCGGTGTTCTTCGGTTCCGCGATCAACAACTTCGGCGTGCGGGAGATTCTGTCGGCGCTGGTCGACTGGGCGCCGGCGCCGCGCGAGCGCGACGCCACGGTGCGGGCGGTCGATCCGAAGGAAGAGCCGTTCACCGGCTTCGTGTTCAAGATCCAGGCCAATATGGACCCGGCACACCGCGACCGCATCGCCTTCCTGCGCGTATGCTCCGGGCGTTTCGAGCGCGGCATGAAGGTCAAGCACCTGCGTTTGGGGCGTGAAGTGAAAGTATCGTCGGTGGTCACGTTCATGGCATCGAGCCGTGAACAGGTGGAAGAAGCATACGCCGGCGACATCATCGGCCTGCCGAACCACGGCAACATGCAGATCGGCGACTCGTTCTCCGAAGGCGAAATGCTGACCTTCACGGGTATTCCATACTTCGCGCCGGACTTCTTCCGCTCGGTGCGCATCCGCAACCCGCTGAAGATCAAGCAGCTGCACAAAGGTCTGCAGCAGCTGGGCGAAGAGGGCGCGGTACAGGTCTTCAAACCGGTGCAGGGTGGCGAACTGGTACTGGGTGCGGTCGGCGTGCTGCAGTTCGAAGTGGTGGCGAGCCGCCTGATGAACGAATACGGCGTCGACGCGGTATTCGAAGGCACCAGCATCAGCAGCGCGCGTTGGGTATCGAGCGACGACAAAAAAGCGTTGCTGGACTTCGAAGACCAGCTCGGCCACAACGTCGCCTACGACGCCGCCGGCAACCTGGCCTACCTGGCGACATCGAGTGTCAACCTGCGCCTGACGCAGGAACGCTGGCCGAAACTGCAATTCCACGCCACCCGCGAGCACTCCGCCAAGCTCGTCTAAAATCCGGGGTCAACATTCGGGGTCAGTTCCGACATTCGGACACGAGCCCAACCGTAGCGGCTGCTACGGTTGGGCTCGTGTCCGAATGTCGGAACTGACCCCGAATTTAGTTGGTGGCAAGGGCGCGGAGCAGGGCCGGGATTTCGGCGCTGATTTCGCGCGCCAGGTAGCCTAGCGGCCCGTGTTTGAGGGCCAGTTGTTCTCCCGCCATCGCGTGCAGGGCCACGCCCCAGGCTGCCGCTTGTTCCAACGAGGCGCCGCGCGCCGCCAGGCCGGTGATGATGCCAGCCAGTACGTCTCCCGATCCCGATATTGCTAAACCCGTGTTGCCGCCTTCGTGGCGCCATTGCTGCGCGTTGACGTCGGCGATGACGGTGATCGCGCCTTTTAGCGCTACCGTGGCATGCCAGCGCTGGGCTGCGAGCCGGGCGGCGGCTTCCGGCTGCGCCTGGATGTCTTGCTTGTCGGCACCGGTCAGGCGGGCCAGTTCGCCGGCGTGAGGCGTTAGCAGGGTAGGACTCTGGAAGCGGAAGCCGGCTGGATCGGATTCGGCGCCGCGGCTGACGATGGTCATGGCGGCCGCGTCCAGAATCAGCGGCCCATCGATGCAGTGTGGGAGCAGGGTGCGTACCAGTTGGCAGCAGGCGGTGTCGTCCTGCATGCCGGGGCCGATCAGCACCGCGCTGGCTTGCCGGCAGAGCTTGTGTACTTCAGCGGCGTTGTCGGCAATGAGGCCGCCGTCCGGCGTTTCCGGCAGGCCGATGACACGCGCTTCGGGGACGGCAACGCCGATTTGTGCTGCTGCGCTGGCGGCTGTGGCGATGACTAGTTTGCCGGCGCCGGCGCGTAGGGCTGCTGTGGCGGCCAGTAGCACGGCTCCCGGCATCTCGCGCGATCCTGCAACGATCATCACGTAACCGCGTTCATTTTTATCTGCGTTGGGGCCAGGCATGGCCAGCGGCCAGTCCCGCAACAGGCGTGCGCTGATGTCGTTGTTCATGATTTCGGTGCGGTTGGCTGGTCTTTCTGGGCCGTGATGGGCGTTCCGGTCTTTTCCAGGGGGGCTACAAAGTTGGCTTGCACCAGTTGCAGCTTGCCGTGTTTGCCGACGGAGGAATCGAATCGATATTCGGTGATGCCGCAGTTGGGTACATCTCCGGCCCGGTCGATGGCCAGGATGCCATCTTCATCGAGTCGCTCCAGCAGGTAGCGGAAGCAGTTGACGATGACCTGATGCGCGACGATGAGTACACGTTCGCCGTGGTATTCGCGCGTTATCGTGTCGATAACGCTGCGCAGGCGCAGGATGACGTCGCACCAGCTTTCGCCGCCCGGTGGCCGGAAGTAGAATTTGCCGACGTGGGCGCGCTGCTCAGCCAGCTCCGGGTATTTGTCGCGTATCCCAAGCGGAGTGAGTCGGTCGACGATGCCGAATTCTTTTTCGCGCAGCCTTTCGTCGCCCACGACGGCCAGCAATTGGTCGCGGCTCAGGTGGTCGATGACGATTTTCGCCGTGTCGCGCGCCCGGACGTAGGGGGAAAACAGGACCACGCTGGGTTGTGCTTCCGGTCCCATAGCCTGGAACCAGCCGCTCATGGCGTGGGCTTGTCGGTGTCCCAGTTCGGAGAGGGGGACGTCGACGTCCCGGTCGGCGATGTCGATCAACAGTTTGTTGCCGGCTTCGGCGGCGTCGCGCGCGACGTTGCCGGCGCTTTGGCCGTGCCGGACCAGCCAGAGTTGCTGCGGCCATTTTTGTTCCATCAGCGACCTCCCAAGTCGAGTTCCACCCACGTCGGAGCATGGTCGCTGGGCTTCTCGCGCCCGCGCGCTTCGCGGTCTACGCCGGCTGCTTTCAGTGCCGGCGTCAGGGATGGACTGAGCAGCAAATGGTCTATGCGTAACCCGGCGTTGCGCCCGTAGGCATTACGGAAGTAATCCCAGAATGTGTAAATGACCTCGCCCGGATGTTTCTCCCGCAGCGCATCGCACCAGCCTTGTTTTATTAAGCGGTGAAAGGCTTCCCGGACTTCCGGGCGGAATAAAGCGTCATCCACCCAGCGCTCAGGCTTATAAACATCGAGCTCGGTGGGCATGACGTTGTAGTCACCGGCGAGAACTGCGGGAGCGCCGCTTTCTATTATCTTTGCCGCGTGCAGAATAAAACGTTCAAACCATTTTATTTTGTAATCGAATTTAGGTCCGGGTGCGGGATTGCCATTCGGTAGATATAAGCCGCCGATTAAAATGCCTTCCACCATCGCTTCAATATAGCGGCTTTGCACATCGTCGGGATCCCCAGGCAGGCCGCGTCCCGTTTCCAATGGCTGTTGGCCGCGCGCCAATATGGCGACGCCATTCCAGCTTTTTTGTCCATGCCAGATCGCGCCGTAGCCGATGTTATTAATAGCCGACTCCGGGAATTTCTCCTGCGGAGCTTTAAGTTCTTGCAGACAGACGACATCCGGCCCGGCCTCTTCCAGCCACTGGAGCAGGGCAGGCAGGCGGCTTCCGATGCCGTTGACGTTGAAGGTGGCGATACGCATGCATGAAGTATAAGCATCCCATCCGCTGCCGCCGGTGCGGGAACGCACGCAACGCAAGGGCTGGAGCCCCGGATTCAGACCAAGAATTGGCACGATCAAACCAGTTCCTGGTGTCGAATGAAGAAGATGCTTGACATGCCGTCCAACGTAGTCTACTGTATTAATCAACTAATACACCGATACGAATGCCATGACCACACATACGGCTTCACTGTTCACGATAGCGACCGGTTCGTCCGATCCTATTTACAGGCAATTAATTGAGCAGGTGCGTCGATTAATTGCCGCCACCGTTTTAAAACCCGGCGATGTTTTACCGTCGGTGCGGGATGTTGCTCTTACATTAGCAGTCAATCCCATGACGGTTTCCAAGGCTTATAACATGATGGAAACCGAAGGTTTATTAAGCCGCGCACGCGGCATCGGCATGCTGGTGGCTGAAGTGCAGTCGTCGGCCGGACGTGAAAACCTTTTAATACCGACCCTGGAACGTGCCGCTGCCGAGGCCCGTCAGCTGGAAATGGACAATGAAACCGTGCTGCAGTTATTCGCTAAAATTCTTGGAGAAACTAAATGAAGCCCTTCGTCGTTGAGATGAGTAATTTGCATAAAGCCTTCGGCCAGCAGCAGGTATTACAAGGCGTGAATTGGTCGATTGAATCCGGTAAGGTTATTGGCCTGCTCGGACGTAATGGCGCCGGTAAATCAACTTTATTGGAATGCCTGCTCGGATTACGCGAGGCGGATGTCGGCGGCAGCCGTCTGTTCGGCCAGCCGGTGGAGGCGCTGAGCGACGAAATCCGCGCCAACATCGGCTACGTGCCGCAGAAATCCGAGCTGTTCGAGTGGTTGACGCCTTTGCAACTTCTGGACTATTTCAAGGCCCTGTATCCGCGCTGGAATCAGGCCAAGGTGGACGGCCTGATGCAGCGCTGGGGCTTGGCGGGCGAGGCGGCGAATAAGCAAATCAGCAAGCTTTCCGGCGGCGAGAAGCAGCGCCTGTCCATCATCCGCGCGCTGGCCCATGACCCAAAACTGTTGGTGCTGGATGAGCCGGTCGCCAGCCTGGACCCGGTCGGCCGCCGCGATTTTCTGCAGGAGCTGATCAACGGCGTGATCGAGCGCGACACCACGGTGGTGTTCTCCACCCACATCCTGTCCGATCTGGAGCGGGTGGCGCTGGATGTGGCATTCTTGCAAGGCGGCAAGATCGTCCTGCAAGGCGCCCTGGATGAGTTGCTTGAAGGTAAAAATCTCAGCCTGGAAGACCTGTTCGTCGAGGTGACCAAATGAACCCAGCCTATCGCCAGAGTCTGCTGCACTTGATGCGCGACCGCTCCACCAGCGGCATGCTGATACGCCTGAGCTGGTTTATCGCCGCCTGCCTGGTCGGGCAGGTCATATTTGGATATTACTTTGGCAACCCGGTGTTTGGCGACGCGTTGATGTTCTTCCTGCTTAGCAGCCTGGGCTACATGTGGTGCGGCGCGTATCTGAAAAGCGCCGTGCTGCAAAATCAACCGGCGCATGCGCTGGTGCCCGGCATGCGACGCTGTTTGATGCAGTTGACTGCCGGTTTGTTCCTCGCCAGCACGCTGGCGACCTCGGTGCTGTGCTGGCTGCTGCTCGGCCACTTCGGCTACGGACTGCTGACGGGTGGTGTATTCACCATTTACGTGATGTACGCGCAGCGCTATCAATGGCTGAACCTGCTGCCGTCGGCGGTGATTGTCGCCTCGATTTCCATCGCCAAGCATCCGCTGGATAAGTTGATTGCGGCGGGAGACCGCTTCGGCGAACCGCTGGTGACGCTGATCGGCGTGGTGCTGCTGGCGCTGGTTGGCGCACACGCCATGAAGACCGTATTTCCGCACGGCGGCGACCGCCACTGGACGTGGTACGCCTGTTACACCCGTCAACTGGCGCGCTCCAAGGGCACGATCGTGATCGGAGAGCCGGGCGGCGGCGTGCGCTGGCTGGCCTGGCTGCGCGGTCCCTACAACGCGGCGTTGCGTGCCGACAGCCGCCACGGCGCCAGCCAGGGCAGGCAGATGATGCACGTCCTGGGCGTCAAGGCGCATGACGCCGGCGCCATCGCTTATGCCTTGGTGTCGGCTGTGCTGATGGCGTTTGTGGCGCGCTATCTCGCCGATAAAAGCGGTCCAGGTGTGATTCTGTTCACCAGCACCATGATGCAGGGCATGCTGATGACGAGTGTGCTGCTGTACGCCTGCACGGTCAGCGCGCAAGCGGTGCGGTTCAGCGGCGAACAGGGCCTGTATCGCCTGACGCCGGCCGCCCCCGCTGCCGCGCGCTTCAATCGGGTGCTGTTGGGCATGCTGCTGTTCCGCTGCCTGCGCCTATGGTTGATTTCCACGGTGGCCGTCGTGTGTATCGATGTGGTCAGCCTCGGGCGACTGGAATTGCGCGGCATTACCTATGCGCTGGCGATGCTGACGCTGCCGTTTGCCTGTCTGCTGATGCGCGACTATGCCAGCGCGCCCACCGTGCCGCGCGCGCTCTTGCCGATGGCGATGAGTTTGTTGATCGTTGCCGCGTACATCGCGCTGGCGGTGGTGGAGCAAGCACATCCGGATTTGCCCTTGTTCTGGTTCGGCAGCGGCGTGGCGCTGGTGACGGCGCTCGTGCTGCGGCTACGCTGGCAGCAACTGGTGGCGTCGCCCACGCTGCTGCCCGCCGGCCGCATGGCGGTCTAGTTGGTTTGCAGGACCAGGCCCAGCGTGATCACTGGTTCGCTGGCGCCGCGCGTTAGCCGATTGCCCCAGGTGGCGTCGATTTGCAGGTGATCGGGTATCAGCGCATGGGCAAAGCCGAACTGGTAGCGCGAACCGTTGCGCTGCTGGCCGAAGGTTTCGGCGATGAACGAATTGCGCTCGTTCAGCCTGAACTCGGCGCCGATGCCCCAGGTGGCATCGGTCCGCCGCTCTGTGTGCGTGCGCATTGCGCCGGCATTCAGGTGCAACAGCACGCTGTCGTCGCGCAGCGAAAAGCTGACCGGCACGTTGGCCGAGATATCGCCATCAAGCCCGCGTCCAGTCCGAAATTGATTGGCCAGCACCAGGCCCACGCCCCAGTCGCCGGCTTCCAGTGGCTTGAACACGGTCTTGGCCTGAAGTCGACCGTAGTGGGTGATGCGCGTGCCGATTTTCACCCATGCGCCGCCGGCCGCAAGTTCCCACGTACCGCCCACGTTGCAGGCCGGTGTCAGCCAGTATTCGCGCGCGGCATCCGAGCGTAGGGCATAGGTCTCCAGCTGACATTGGCCGGGCGTGACAATGGCTGCATCGTCCACCGTCATCGGGCGGCCGGCGAGGGCGGGCAGGGTGGCGAAAGCAAGGATGCAGGCGCAGACGGCGTCTCCGGCCGCGCGGCGCGACCGGATCAGGGTGTTCAGCAAGATCATCAGGTTGTCAGTTTCTGGTAGGCGCTGCTAGTGTAGCGTCATCAGATGAAGCTGTGATGACAGCCTGACCTTCCAGCAGTCAGGATTCACGCGTGCCGCGCCCCAGCCATAAAACGTCCACAATCGCGCCCACCCAGCAGACGATGCACACCAGCGAGGCCAGGTTGGTGGCGGTATTGTCGATGCCGGAAGCGTGGATGCGTTCGACGATCGCGATCGGATCCAAGCCCAGCCTGCCGGTCTCGATCTCCTCGACCAGCTGCGATGCCAGTACCAGCACGCTGCGCAGCAGATAAAACGCCGCAGCCAGCGTCGGCACGATGAACAGCAAAGCCCGTCGCCCGCGCGACGGCCGCAACGCCAAGTGGCCCAGTCCGGGAAAAATCAACGCCGATATCAAGACCGCCTTGGTGCTTGCTTTCATGTCGCTCCTGTTGTTACTTTGTGACTATTGATCGAACGCAAGATTGCGTCGCGGCAGCCAGCGTAGATTACAACATCTTGGCTGTCAGGGGGAATCATGCGCGAGTTCATGGCGATGGGGTTGATGGTGTGCTGCGTGGCGCAGGCCGCGCCCAATGAAAAGGACGCGGTGGCGCTGGCCGAGAAAGGCGCCCAGTTCGTGCGCACGCACGGCAAGGCCGAGATGGTGGCCCGCATCAACAGCAAGGATGCACAGTTCAACCAGGGCGCGCTGTACCTGGCGATGCGCGACCTGAACGGCATCACGGTGGCGCATCCGACCACCGCGCTGATCGGTAAGAACCTGCTGGAGGTGCCGGACGCCGACGGCAAGCTGTTCCGCCAGGAGATGCTGGCCCTGGCGAAAGGGCCGGGGCACGGCTGGGTCGACTACAAATTCCGCAATCCCGAGTCGGGCAAGGTCGAGGCCAAGCGCACCTACGTGCTGCGCGTGGACGACGTGGCCCTTGAAGCCGGCATCTACAAGCACTGAGCGGCCGTGCTGAACCTACCTTACCAAATGCTCAGCAAACTGCGCATCGGTCCCAAGCTGCTGCTGGCGCCGGGTGTCGTGCTGATCTTGCTGATCGTGCTGTCGGCCGGCGCCTATCTTGGCCTGCTGCGGCAGAACCAGTCGCTCGACAACATGGTGCAGCAGCGCGCCGTGCGGTTGAAGGCGGCGGCCGACCTGGTGTCCAACGCCCACAAGGCGCACACGGAAATCTACCAGCTGCTCACCTGGATCAACGCCAGCTTCTCGGCGCCGCGCGTGGATGCGCTGGTGCGCGACATCCATCTGCGCCACGCGGCGCTGGACCGTCAGTTCGCGCAACTGGAAATGGCGACCCAGTCCGATCCGGCGGAACGGCGCTTCGTGGTGCAGTCGCAAGCTGCGCACACGGTCTACGTCAAGGCGATGCAGGATGTGATCGAACTGGCGATGGCCGACCAGTCGATGGCGGCCAACGCCATGTCCAAGGCCGAACGCGCATTCGACGTGGTGGCGCTGCGGCTGGAGGAGCTTTCACGGCTGGAGCAAAGCCTGAGCGAAAGCGCGTATGCGGACGCTGAAGCCGACTTCCGCGTGCTGTCGACCTGGATGCCGATCGTGGTGGCCTTGTCGATTGCCTTGTCGTTGTTGGTGACGATGGCGGTGCGTAGCGCCATGCTCAAGGAAGTGCGGGAGATCGGCGCGGCGGCGGTGGATCTGGCCGAGGGCAATCTGACGGTACGCCAGCGCGTGTACGGCAAGGACGAAATCGCCGAAACCTCGCGCGCGCTCGACACCAGCATCCGCAACCTGAACACTACCTTGAAGACGATATTGGCGTCGGCGCAATCGATCGACAACGCTTCACGCGAAATCGCGCAGGGCAACTCGGTATTGGCACGCCGCACGCGCGCGCAGGCCGGTACGCTGGAGGAAACCGACGGCGCGATGCGTGAGATGAGCGGGCAGGTGGCGCAGAATGCCACGCACGCCGAGCTGGCGAGCCAGCTGGCGCACTGCGCCAACAGCTTCGCGGCGCGCGGCGGCAGCGTGGTGCAGCGGTTGGTGGTGACCATGGCGTCGATACGCGGTAGCTCCCGGCGGGTGGTGGAAATCGTCGGCGTTATCGACGGCCTGGCGGTGCAAACGCACATGCTGGCCTTGAGCGCGGCGGTGGAAGCGGCGCGGGCCGGCGAGAACGGTCAGGGCTTTGCCGTGGTGGCCGGCGAGGTGCGCACGCTGGCGCAGCGGTCGGCGTCGGCCGCGCAGGAGATCAAGCTGCTAATCGCCGATTCGGTGGCGGAGATCGACATCGGCACGCGTTCGGTGGAAGAAGCGGGCCTCAACATGGCGGAGATTGTGGACTCGGTACGGCAGGTGGGCCAGATCATCGGCCAGATCGGCGAGACCAACAGCGAGCATGCGCAAAGCGTGCAGGGCATGCAGCAGGCCATCGTCAGCATGGATGAGATCACGCAGCAAAACCTGGCGCTGGTCCAGCAAGCGGCTGCCGCCGCAAGCACCTTGCAGCGGCAGGCGGTCTATTTATCGGAAGCAGTCGCCATCTTCAAACTGGACGAAGGCATCGAACCACCCGACGCCACCCGTCCCGCCGGCAGCGCCCGCGTCGTCCGCTTGCGCCTGGCGTCGGTACGCAGCTAGCTATTGCAGAGTCAGGCTTTCACCTGGGAGCCTACTGGCTGATTGCGTGCTTCTTCATTGCGCCAGCGGTCTCCCTGTTTCTGGATGTAGTTGGCATAGACGTAGTTCCACGGCATAGCGAGCGGGATGATGATGGCGACCATGCATTCCATGGCGGTGCCTATGATAGCGTCGTCCATCGTGCCGCTTTGCCATGCGGGCAGGGCGACGATCAGCAGCCAGATTGATTTCCAGGTCAGTTCCCACATCAGCACGGGCAGCATTTGCAGCGGGTAGCGGATGCCGAGCACGCACAGCAGGCTGAAGGCCGCCAGCATGCACTTGACCACGCCCTGCGACAGGCCCCAAGGTTCGGCGTGTTGAATCACGCTCGGCCACACAACCAACGCCAGTCCCAGCGCGATGATGAAGTACACAACTCTCAGCGAATACAGGCGAAACAGCGATACTTGCGGCATGATGAGACTCCTCGGGGTAGGGTGGGATTACTCGACTTCTTTCAGGATTTTTTCGATAGCGATGATGCGGGTTTTCAGTTCGGCCAGTTCAATGGCGGTTTGCTCCTGCGCCGCCACGGCGCGCGCAGCGATCAAGCGGTAGGCTTCTTCACCCTCCGCCTGCAGCTTGGCTTTCTTGATGCTGGCGATGAAGCGCATGCCGAAGATCAGGAAGATGGTCGCCAGCGGCATGAAGATGGTCAGCAGGTAAATCGGTTCAGACATATTGCGCCTCTATTTTTCAGGATTGGTCGTCAAGGTTTGTACTGCTTCGGCAATCATGGCCGGCGTCAGGTCGATGGCAAACGGTGCGGCTTCAAAATAATTGAGCGCCTTGCCATCAGCCGACAGTTCCAGCTGGCTGGTGACCAGGCCCGCTTCCTCCAGCTTCTGCAAATGCAGATGCAGCAGAGGGCGGCTGATGTTCAACTCCCGCGCCAGCTGACTGACGTAATTCCGTCCACCCACCGCCAGCACCGCCACCACCCGCAACCGATGCGGATTCGACAGCGCTGCCAACGCTGCCAATAACTGATCGCCGGTGAGGTTTTTTGATTTCATGTGTAAAGAATATCTGACAGGTGTAATGAAGTCAACGCCTTTTTCACGGATGTTGAAAATTTGCTTATTCTGGGGCGCGCAGCGCGCCGCCGCGAACGACAGTACAATGATTATTAAATAACGTTTGTGAGGGTGGTATAGGAGGGTACGAGATATGAAGTATGTCGCCGTAGGTTTTCTGTTTCTCTGCGTGTTGCACGTCCATTTTCGCGGCAAGGTGCGCCTGCCGTTCATGCGTCAGCTGTTCGACCACTCGTCGTTCATGGCGCCGATCAACCTGTTCATGCAGTTGTTGTCGCGGGTGCCTGCGCAGCCGTATCTGAAGGAGGGGCCGTGGGAAGATCTGGCGCCGCTGCAGCAGAACTGGGAAGTCATCCGGGCCGAGGCGGTGAACCTGCTGGCGCTGCAAAAAATCAAAGCGGCCGAGCGCAACAAC
Organism: Duganella paludis; assembly: GCF_054461335.1. Lineage (NCBI taxonomy): Bacteria > Pseudomonadati > Pseudomonadota > Betaproteobacteria > Burkholderiales > Oxalobacteraceae > Duganella > Duganella paludis. The sequence goes on along the minus strand of NZ_CM136922.1, from coordinate 142,777 downwards.
GACGCCGGCTTCAATTCCTTCTTCAAATCCGGCTGGAAGCGGTTTTATCTGAAGTGGTACGCTGCCGGCCATCCTTCCGCTGAGCGCCTGTGCCCGCAGACGGTGGCACTGCTGCGCCGTATTCCGTCGGTCAAGGCAGCTATGTTTGCCGAGCTGCCGCCCGGCGCCAAACTCAACCCGCACCGCGACCCGTATGCTGGCTCGCTGCGCTATCACCTTGGTCTGGCGACGCCGAACGACGACCGCTGTTTCATTGAAGTCGATGGCCAACGTCATAGCTGGCGCGATGGCCAGAGCGTGATCTTTGACGAGACGTACATCCACTGGGCCGTGAACGGCAGCGAGACCAATCGCGTGATTTTGTTCTGCGATATAGAGCGTCCGATGCGCTTTCGCTGGGCTCAGGCGGTGAACCGCTGGCTGGGCCGCACGCTCATGACCGCTGCCAGTTCGCCCAACGAAACGGGCGACCAGACGGGCGTGATCAGCAAACTGTTCACGATCTCGTATGTCATGGGGCGGTATCGGCGTCGCTACAAGGCGTGGAATAAAACGGCCTATCAGGTCACGAAGGCTGGCCTGATCATCGGAGTGGTGGGGTTAATTATCTGGCTGTAGAGAATCGGGCGAGGACTGACACGTTGTTTCGCGCACTTTCCTTAGCCTGGGGCGCCGGTGCCCGCATGAGTACGCGGCCTACTTCAACTTCAGCGATGACTGGAGATGGGCCGTGTCGATGTGTCAGGCGGGATATTTCAGCACTCGTATGCAGACTGCACCAGTCCGCTTTCGCCCCATCTCGGACCTTCGCATTTTAGGGCGTCTATCGAAACATTTATAGCATCCGCTTTAATCTTCAAATAAAACCCACTCATATCGTTCTCCATCAATGACTTCTTCACTAGCACCAGGTACGTAATGGCCGTGAACAGAGACGGAGTAACTTGAAAGATTGGGAGAGCCTTGGATTCGGTTCAAAAAACGGAAATACAACTCTTCCACTCGACCCGGTAATTCGGGTGCCATCCCTTCCATCATTTCCCTTAGGTTGTACGGCGAATACATGTAAGGAAAGACTACATTGCTGTTCAATACGGCATCGATTAGCGGCAGCAACATTCTACGATAGCCAAATTGGCGTTGTTCTTCATCCGAAGCGCTTTCTATCAGATCCTTTAGCTCCAGCGCTTCTCGACGTAGCGCTTTAGAATCCACTTCGAGCAGGCGGCCATCTGAATTTTTCTTAACAAGCTTCTTCATGATTTTCTAATCGAGACAGAATTACGAAATATTCTGTGGATGGCTGGTTCTGGCCGTAGTCCGTCATCGGAGAGTGAGCAACCACGGGGATACACGCGCATGTCAAGCTCTATTTTTCTGTGCACACGTCTTCTGAATTTTAGTTTCTTCTTGGACTACTGGCCGGTTGCCTAGTAAAAACGCTCTCGTTTCTGGCCATATGGCGTTGAAACGCCGACGTAACCTTCTACGTGGTCTGACATGATTACAAAGATTATGCTCTTGTTGTCAATCGAGCCAGAAAATCGGCTATAAACTGGAACTTTCGCCTCGTGTTTTTTTTCATCCTGTGTTTCCCAGCTAATTTGAAATTCTTCAGGAATTCGCATGGGAGCGGAATAGTTCTCAAATGCCGCAACGGACCCTGCTGAAGGTACAGTTTCGTTTACAATCGCCTCCCCATAAGTGTATCGAACATTGAATACCTTCCCAACACTTCTATGTACCTCAATTTGGAGTCCGTGATACACCTTATCATTTTTCCCAGCTATGGCGCAACCACCCAGTGAACTCAGCATTTCCGCCCCCATTAGTGCTAAAATACTTCTTCGCAGATTTCGTGGCACGCTCTCTCCCTTACTTTTTGTACTTCATCACACGCTGTATTTCCGGGTTATTCAACAATTGATCAAACGGCGCGAGTCTTAGATAACGAATTGCGAAGGGTCCGGAAGTTGATTAGTCGGCATGCTGCCATCGGAAATGACCGGCGGCTTATGGCCGGAAGCTGCGTCACTCTGTTGTTACACGTACTGGAGCAGTCAATGCGCGCAAGACACCTGACCGAATGAAGAAAACGGCAGCAACAACCGAGAAAATACTAAAGCACCAGAATAAAGCGACAAATGCTAGCGCCTCACCTGGCCGGACGGCCGAGGAGACGGCCAAGAGTGCACTCAACGAATACACGACACTCAACGTATAGCGCGCAAAGCGAGACCCTTTGAGCAACCACAAAAACAATCCAGTTAAGAATATCAACCTGACTACACTCTTCTCTGGAGGCGCCCCCATTACCCAAGTCAGAATCTCGACTAAAATCGTAATGCCGAATATCAATCCAAGCAGTTTAATTGATGTGTTCTTATTCAAAAAATTCTTCCTCTACAGTTCCTAACGTGTGAATTTCCAACGTCGGCTTCTGGCCGGATACAGTCCAAACCTGCAAATTCATCAGCTGCGGAGCCAATAGTAAAGGTCATTTTTCGAAGTCATGTGTTGAGGGTGCGCTCCACTATTTTGCGAGTCAGGAACGTCTACCCTACGTTCCCACAGCGGGAACCAGTCGCTATTACGGAGTTCATCGGCCCTCGGCTGCCGGACGTTTTTAGCCATGGCACGGTCACATGCACCAAACTGAATAAAGTTGACCTGAGCTTCTATCAAACTCGCTGGATTCGGCCCACCTCCCTGACTGGGGAAGTAGAGTTGGAAGACGTCGTCCTCCCAAAAACAAATCGCGCAAATATCATAGGAGCCAGGAAACTCGCCAAACACCTCATACCCGCAACAAGGACATGTGAACATAAACGCCTTCAAAAATACTTGTGACCGTCGGCTTCTGGCCGTTAACGGCTTGGAAGCCTAGTCCCAAAACTTCCACCAAGGCTTGTTACGCTCCCCTTGCAGCATAGGCATGGTTGCGCCAGATTTATGCCCGCAAACATTCAGCTCAAACCCTACCCACACGTATTCGTGGGAGTGAATTCCTGAGCCGTCGGGATCAATACTCAGGCCGTTGCTGTCGGGCAGATTGGCCAGTATCTCTTGGGCATCAAATGGTTGATCCACAAACACATAGTGCGTTGGCGCTTTCGGATTTTCCAGCCCGACGCGACAAACCCGAATGCCTTTGTTACGAAGGGTTTCTATTACCGGAAGCACTGCCTTAGGAACCGATTGAGGCAACAACCAGTGCGATACAAGCTTTGAATTATGCATGACGGGATTCACTCGAAATTTGCTGTATTCGGCTAGGTCTGCTTTTGGCCGAACGCGGCCTACGACCTCGGGATAGCAGTTCTTCGCAATGGCAGGCACCGAGATTATTTTTTAACAACCACAGCCACCGTCGACAGGAAAACTTACCTGCTGACCATTTGCGCGGACGCGTGCGAAACAAGAATAAGCAATATATTCACAACCAGGCGTCTCCCAGCAGGTCTGAGACACCTTACAACTCAGTGCTGCGGACGCCGATTCAGAACGAAATTTATACATAGTCGAGTCGCCTTCTTGAGGATCCGCCATACCTGTCTTTTTTCGATGGCTTATTTCTTCAACGAGTGATAAGCGTTCTGTTCTCCCATTGATCTGCATCGCTGCACTCGATTGGTTAGACGAATAGTCCCAAGCAAGGGCGGTTAGAGAAGAGTTCGTACGACTGTTAAAAGCGCACCCACAACCCTCAAACTCTTTCTCCACCGATACTGGAAGACTTTCTACAAGCAGCTTGCCATCTTTGGTCTTCACCAACACTTCGCTGGCCATACATAATATAGACGCGCCCAGAGAGATTATTAATGCAAATATGTATTTCAGCATAGGCCTATGGTGACGAGCTCAAAGGTTTATAAGTCGGCTTTTGGCCGGCGGCGGACTAGCGCTGCCAAATCAATTCCAAGTCACCATCGACGAACCCAATGGCAACCGCTCTTTTGTCTTTCAGCTTTGAGATTAAGATCGAAGGCTTCGCCAACGCGTTGGCCAGCAGTCGCTTGGTATCGTCCAAGCATTTTTCCCATCCCTCGTCAGCAAACGCTCGGGGAATAGAAATAAAGTGAGGATTTGCCACCCAGACCTCGCCGCATGCCCAGTCCGTGTCGTTCAGATCGAACTCGTCAGCCCCAACTAGTTCAATTCCATATCTCGCGTCTGTAGAGTCTAATTCGAAGAGATTAAACGAAAACGCGACAAGAGTGCTTGGTAACTCTGGAGCAAGCACAGATGCGAGCCAGCCATCAAATTCTTCGGGAAAATCCATGTTCAGTTTTGATTAATTTTGGTGTGCAATGTCTGTCCGGTGTTGGCCGAATTCTGCCTGTACGTCAACACCCAACTCAACGTCGGCGTTGCGAATCGATAGCCTCCGCCGAAGCATCCAGCTCGACTTGTTGGAAAAACCATGGTTCGCCCTTCGTGCAGCTTAGCATGAGGTACCTTCTAGAAAATAAAAACCGGTTCACACGAGAACGTAACTCCTCAATTCGGCAAGACCAAAACGGTTGTTCGTGAACACGCAGGTTCCACTGGTCATTCGTACCGTAAAACCCAAAATTCAATTCGAGCTCAGTCTGAATTTCAACGCTTTGAAGGAATCCGAAATAGTCGGGGGTGGTAACGATGTCTAGAATCTTGCCTTCGTTGTCGATTAGATGGAACCAATTACTTACACCATCAAAGTAGTCGTAATTTGTCACAAGAACAGTAAAACCATTGCAAGAAAATTGGGCGGCGATTTCTTCCCCGTCCACCACTACCCAAGTCGAATGTCCATCGCGAACCAAACGTCGCTTGTAGTCCCCGAACGGGTACCAAGCGGGAAGTGCTAACAGGGAATATTGCTCAACAGGTTTCATGTGTATTGCGCGAATTAAGGGGAACGCCAAACTTGATCGGCTGCTTCTGGCCGGATACGGCCCACATGGTCAGAATAGCATCTTGCCAGCGTGCAAAGCTAACGATTTGTCACGCCCTGACAGAAGTCGCCCCGTTGTCGACCTTTACAGCTCAACAAAGCGGACGTTTAACTTGGAGTTGAGGCGCCGGTGAACAGCGATGCAAACTGAAGGGTCAACTCATCGAGAAAACGAACAAACGGCAACGCACCGTTTGGCTGTTTTATCCTATCGCATCCAGCCGGCGCCGGGCTGCTTCTCCATTTTTTTGCTCATAGTGCTCACGCTGAGCCATCAGGTCCAAGACAATAGGTGTCCTCGCTCTGATTTCACCGGCTGGTGAACGCCCAACTGCCGCGAGGCCCACCAAAGCTGGCGTCTCATCCCCGACATTCGCTCCGGCATAGAGATGCGCGCCCTCAATGTAGGCGGCCTCTGTGTCGGACACGAATTCCGCCAATGCGATGCGGAACTCTAGTTGGGCATCCCAGAGCCCCGCGACGTAGTCGCGAGCCATGTCCACCAAGTTGTGATGGTCGCCGATTTCCGCCAGTTGCGCGGCAACCCTCGGCTTGAATTTCTTGTCCTCGACCAGTTCCGCAGCGCTGGTGTAGACGAAGACTTTGTGCTCGATCGACATTGCGCCTCCCGAGTCGTATTTCTTGCGCGGGTGGAATTCAACAAGGTGCACGGCAGATGCCTTGTGCAGCATGTAGTTGCGCAGTTCGTAGATCACGCGATATCCGAGCCTCGCATCGTATTGCCGCGATCGCGCGGCAGCCAGGTCGAAGAGCGTTTCGCCGACGAGCGTGTTCAACTTGTCGACGTGGACCAGCGACTGATCGATGAACATTCTGCCCAAGGCGACCAAGTTCGCGACATGTCGATTAATGTCGCTCTTTGCCAGCTGGAACTCGACGGTCGCGATCGGCAACGTCTTCATCAGCCTCTCCGCGTCGTGGACGGCTTTTTCCAGCGTCGCGAGATTCTCAACGACAAAGTCGAACTTCTCCTCGATGACCACGAGCTGCATGAGGCAATCCCTGGCCAAGGTGATCTTGTCGAAAGACTCCTTCGATATGGGAACGAAGCGATCCTGCACGAGGACCAGCTTCATCAATCCATATTCGAGAAACTCCGAGGCGACGCTGGTCTCGTCGACGGCGCTTTGAGCTAGTGGTGGCAAGGTGGCAGGATCCGCCGGATTGGTGGGAACAATGGTCATTGCAAGGTGAGGATGGGGAAAGATGATTTTGTATCTGAGTTATTTGGAGTCCTTACACTGCTGGGCGGCAGCTCAAATAAGCAGCCAGCTACTAACCAACCATCTGGAAGCGCTAACTCGTTCCAGCGCTCCAGAATCATGCGGTTATTATGGTTGGCAAGTATGTCCGAGCGAAATTTCTCTTGCATATATCTTTCATAAAATATCCGATTCCAAACCATTGATGTCCGGTCTTGGCCGTTTTCGGTTCTAACGCCAGATTTCAGGAGCTAGCCTTCCTGATTTCATTAAAGACGTATACTAATGCGGCTAATCCAACAACAATAAAGGTGAAAAATGTCAACTTCCTCCCGGGAGGTAAGCGGGCTACATCGTTTGATTCAGCTATATTAGGATGTTTATCCCGAAGTTTAATCAATACAATAAGCCCTACTATATTCAGAAATAAAAGAGCAACGCCAACCCATCCGGAATAGCCTTTGGATTTTGCGTAGGCCCAAAATACGCCCAAGATTGCCATGACTTCGGCATACATCAACATGGGCGGCGCGCCACCCGGCCCCCATACGTTTCCGGTCGATGAATTTTTGCCAAGCACATATATGGCTGCAAAACAAACAGCCGACACGCCAATTGCGGCGTTTCCTATCTTTTTATAGCTAGCGAGCACAATTTTCCCTCGTTCTAGATTGATCTGGTATCTATATATCTGACCGCTTCTGGCCGAAAGCTGGCCCAAGTTGCTTCTGGCCGAAAGCTGGCCCAAGTTGAGCTACGCCTGATGTTCATGTGCGACCTTCAGCTGACCACCTGCCGCAGGCAACCATACAGTACCAGAATCAGAGCAGACGTCGAAGAATCCGACCTTATGTTTTGCGGCGAGTCGATGAAGATCAGAATAAGCTTGGTTGACTTTATCCCAAGAAAATCCAATGTAGATAACCTGTTTGCCGATGCAGTAGTCTGCCAGCGATGACTCATCTTCGGGCAACTCGTCGAGTGCGTAGGGGCCGTTTAATGCCGGGAAAATCGTCACTATTTCTTTGAATAAATTGCTTAGAGATGGCGCAGTTACGCTTGGGTCATCGTAAGAATGTTCTTCACCCCACTCGGTCTGGCTATCAAACCAGTCGAGAAATTCGCTTCTACCAACTGGCGCGCACTCAGGCAGAAACACCATTAAATTGTAGCTCATCGGCGAAAAACCCTAGTAATAAATTGTTGATTGTTAAATCAAAGACCGCTTACTGGCCGCAAACAGTCTGCCTTAATCTGCTTGGCGCAATTGCATAGCGATACGAAGTCGTACAAGTCCGCCAACAAAGAAACCTAGGGCCAGAGTGAAGATTGTGAGCACTAGAGTGATTGCTGAGTGACTCAACGATTCTTCAGTCGCATAGTACTGCTGCGGTAGCCACACGAAGAGCAGTGCCAAGCCACCAAAAACTGTAGCACTGCCCAATGCAGAATGACCAAAAACGATTCCTAAAATGAGTGCCGTTCCTGCTACGAATAAGAGAATGGAAAGTGCAGTTGGAACCAACTCTGTCTGAGCTGGGCTGGCATTGGTTCCAAACATCGAAGCTAATGCGATGAACAGAAACGCGCTGATAGCAGCAATCACCTTCATATAATAATTTCCTCAATAACTCTCAGATGCGGCAGGTCTGCTTATGGCCGTTTTCTGTCCAATGGCTTGTAGCTCATAGAAAACAGAGCTGCGAACCGACGGGGACCTTGTCTTTTTGAATATCTTGCAATAAGAGAACAGATTTTTTCACAACTGGAAGCTGTCGGCGAAGAAACAGCACTACAAATCCAACTGCTTCGAACGTTTCACCATCGGGCGTAACAATCTTTACAGGTGTCGGCGTTCCGCTTTTTAGTTCGATAACTTCGTGAAACACAACAGCAGCCCCTCTACCCGTTATTTCGAAAACTTCAACTATACGAAACGGTAGATTTTCCATTTTTGTCTTTTAGGTTCTCTGTACTGTCTGTCAGCGACGGCTTTTGGCCGAGCGCGGCCGATGGCATTCAGGATACCAGCTTGCTCATCTGCAAAACTCACATATTCTCACGCTTGGTGGAAAGCGTCCCAGAACGGTCCTCGCGTTAGCAAATTGCTGAGCGAATTGACCGAATCTCTTGGACTGGATCGTGCGGCCGACAATAGCCGGCATGACGCACGCTTCCAACAGCCCTATGGTCCGCGTTAATGGTCACGGTCAGGGTAAACTGATCACCCCATTGCAGCTTGTAGTAGATGATTCTAGGCCAGGGTGGAGGTGCGAAGTCAAGCATGATGTGTGCCGTCGTAATTTCCTCAAGTGGAATTCGCGAGACCTCTGCCAGCTTTACGAGCAGGTTGCTATAGCGCGCCAACACAGGGGCGAACTCGGACGCGGGCGGGTGAATGGATGACGTCAGCAAGTTAAGTAATACCGTGGTCTGACCATACTTCTCTGCCAGCGAACGAAGTTTGCCGATTGCCCAATAACCATCCAGCTCATTGTTCCGGCTGGTGAATGAACCGCACAAACCGTTAGCAATATTCGTAAGGTGCGCCCCTGTAGGCATACGTTAACCTCCGTTCAGCTAATTTGATTGATTCCGTCGAATCGCGAGGGACCGCTTCTGGCCGGACGCGGTTACTGGCCTTGATGCTCCAAGAACTCGCTGGCCTCTTGCCGCAAATCCGCAGATGCCAAGGGATGTGTCAAAACTGAGAGCAGGACCTGTAACCAACCCGAACGCTCATCTGCCGAAAGTTCAGAATTCAAAATCCGATTAACCATCCAGATGCTTAGGTAAGCCGGTTGCCTTACAACGGAATCCCTCAAGTAAGACTCATACCCTGGTATTGCCTCAAGTTCGTGAACTAAGGGCCCTGGCGAACCAAGTTCGGCTTCTGGATAGCGCTCAATCAGCCCAAGTATTGCCGGTATTACTGGCGAACGCAATGCGGGGGGCAGCGCTTGTAACTGGTCAAAAATTTCGTATAGTCGGCCAACATTTTCCGGCTCATCGGATGGAGCAAACTTCTCAAGCTCCAGAATCACGTTTTCAGTAATCAATCTCTATACATTCCAATATGCAGTGGGTTCAATCTAGCTCCGGCTGCTAATGGCCGATAGCGAACGAGGTTAAAGCAGCGCTCAGCGAAAAACGCCAACCACGTTATAGACAAACCCGCCGAACATCAGAGCCATCGACAACCACATTGCTGGCAGCAGGCGAGGAGGGAACAACTTGGCGTAGGCATTGCGCTCCGCGCTGTCGTCGAGACGGACCGGCATACGCGCAACGCGGAAGAAGTCGCCGTAGGGGACGAAGGCCCAGATGCAGCAATATAGGCCTAGGCCAGCGCGCATCAGGGCGTGGCCCAGCTGGCCGCCCAGAACCAAAAATACGGCATTGGCGACCAGTGCGATACCGACAATGGAAGCGGCTACGGAAACAAGGGTCGCACGGTTCGGTTGAAATCGCATCATCTTTACTTTCAATGGTTCTACGAGCAACGCCACATGACAGCGCCGCGAACAAAGAAAACATACTCTTCAATTCTCACACGTCACCGTTCAATTTTCAGCGTTCAAAGACGATGTGGACGTATATGTATGCGATTGTAGGTCCGCTCTTGGCCGAACTCGGCCGACGGCCGCAGCATAGCAGTTTGCTCATCTGCAAAACTCACGAATTCTCTCTCTGGGCTGAAACCGTTCCTTGCGGACCTTTGCTTATTTACATGGACGCTTGGCTTGGTCGAATAAAGCGTCCATTTCGGCTTGGGTCATGGTATCAGGCATAGGCTTGACTACTGGGAAGCCGTTCGCGTCCATTTGAATTGGTTCAAGCACCCTCTCATTTGGACAGGCGGGTACTGATGACGGCAGCGAGGCGGCAAGTGTGAATAATTGCTCGCGCAATGGAGTGCCGACGACGTTCGCGTCAATCCAGAGTTCGTACCAGCGCCGATGCTCAAGCCAAGATAGGTGTGAAACTGCCTTGCCAGCAGGTGTTTGCAGCACACTAAGCCGCGCCGGCAAGCCATGTATGCGTTCGGGCTCATCTATAGGATTACGCGACGTTACGCTGCCATCGGCTGATAAATCGTGTTCAAACAGGGTGATAGTATGCCCCTCTGGTGTTAGAAAACCGCGATAAAGGCGTGAGGGTACTTGACCTACGGACTCGCTTGCTCCACCTAGGCTAACAAAATGAGTGAATTGTGTGCTGGACAGGTCAACTGGCTGAAACGCCAAGTTTGCCTCTGCTTTGGTAAGCGGGCTGAATGCGATGCGGAAGCGGTCCAGATTGGCGTCGCATACTGTCAGATATCCGTTCGTCCGCGCCTCAAGCGCCTGCTGCGCTTCGGTCTCTGCATAGCCAGGGGCGTCGGGCGCTAAGCCAAGCCCGCAAGACTGCGCGCCTCCTAACGACGGCGCGGCTCGGATAAATGCGGCACATAGTGCAATGGTAGTCACGAGAATACCTAAACCAACCGCTTTTCTGCTTATTTTCATGCTTAGCCTTGGTGAACCCCAAACCCTGCTGGTCCTGTGCCCCTTGAGACTGCTGCCCTGGTGACATGAGGATAGCATTTTGCTTATCTGAAAGACGCGCAAAATGTCACATTGTTGAGTTTATGAAAAGCTTAAGTAAAAAAAATCCCGGCGCAGAGGCCGGGATTCTTGGGAGCGAAGTTCGATTTACTCGTAATCGCTGATCGGTGCGCAGCCGCAGAAGAGGTTGCGGTCGCCGTAGACGTTGTCGGCGCGGCCGACTGGTGGCCAGTATTTCTGCTTGCGCAGCGATGGCACCGGATAGGCCGCCACTTCACGCGAATACTTGCGATCCCAGACGTCCGCCGTCAGCACTTCGGCCGTGTGTGGCGCGAATTTCAGCGGGTTGTTCAGCTTGTCGAACTCGCCGCTTTCCACTTTGGCGATTTCGCCGCGAATCGCGATCATGGCGTCGATGAAGCGGTCCATCTCGGCTTTCGATTCCGATTCGGTCGGCTCGATCATTAGCGTGCCCGGTACCGGGAACGACATGGTCGGGGCGTGGAAGCCGAAGTCCATCAGGCGCTTGGCCACGTCTTCGTTCGAGATGCCGGTGGCGTCCTGCAGCGGACGCAGGTCGATGATGCACTCGTGCGCCACCAGGCCGTCGTGGCCCGAGTACAACACTGGGTAGTGCGGCGACAGGCGGCGGGCGATGTAGTTGGCGCTGAGGATCGCGGTTTCGGTCGCGGCGGTCAGGCCTTCCGCGCCCATCATGGCGATGTACATCCACGAAATCGGCAGGATCGATGCCGAGCCATACGGCGCGGCCGATACCGAACCGATGCCGGCGTTGTCGCGGATGTAGCCGTTCGAACGCTGGTTGGGCAGGAACTTTGCCAGGTGCGCGCCGACGCCGATCGGGCCGACGCCCGGGCCGCCACCGCCGTGTGGAATGCAGAAGGTTTTGTGCAGGTTCAGGTGCGAGACGTCGCCGCCGAACGCGCCCGGTGCGGCCACGCCCACCAGTGCGTTCATGTTGGCGCCGTCGACGTAGACCTGGCCGCCGTGGCTGTGAACGATGTCGCACAGTTCGCGGATGCCTTCTTCGAACACGCCGTGGGTCGAAGGGTAGGTGACCATGACGCAGGCCAGGTTCTTCGAGTGCAGTTCGGCCTTGGCTTTCAGGTCGTTCAGGTCGACGTTGCCGTTTTCGTCGCAGGCGGTGACCACCACCTGCATGCCGACCATCGATGCCGATGCCGGGTTGGTGCCGTGCGCCGACGATGGGATCAGGCAGATGTTGCGGTGGCCTTCGCCACGCGACTGGTGGTAGGCCTGGATCACCAGCAGGCCGGCGTATTCGCCCTGCGAGCCGGCGTTGGGCTGCAGCGAGATGGCGGCGTAGCCGGTCACCGCGCACAGCATTTCTTCCAGCGAGGCGATCATTTCGCGGTAGCCGACGGTTTGCGCTTCCGGCGCGAACGGGTGCATGGTCGAGAATTCCGGCCAGGTCACCGGGATCATTTCGGCGGTGGCGTTCAGCTTCATGGTGCAGGAACCCAGCGGGATCATGGTGCGGTCCAGCGCCAGGTCCTTGTCGGCCAGCGAACGCAGGTAGCGCAGCATCTCGGTTTCCGAGTGGTAGCGGTTGAATACCGGGTGCGACAGGTAGGCCGAGGTGCGCGCCAGCGCGTCCGGGAAGGCGAGGGCCACGGCGGCTTCGACGCTGTCGAAGTCCGGGCCGTGGGCCGGGCCGCCGACCGGGTGCGAGAACACGGTCCACAGCAGCGCGATGTCTTCGCGGGTGGTGGTTTCGTCCAGCGATACGCCGACGTGGGTGGCGTCGATCACGCGCAGGTTGACGCCGTGCGAGTGGGCCGATGCGTGCAGCTGCTCGGCGTTTTTGACGGCCACGGTCAGGGTGTCGAACCAGGTGTCGTTGGTGACGGTGTAGCCCAGGGTTTTCAGGTTCGAGGCAAGCACGCCGGTCAGGCGGTGCACGCGCTGAGCGATCTGCTGCAGGCCTTGCGGGCCGTGGTAGACGGCGTACATCGAGGCCATCACCGCCAGCAGCACCTGCGCGGTGCAGATGTTGGAGGTGGCTTTTTCGCGGCGGATGTGCTGCTCGCGGGTTTGCAGCGCCAGGCGGTAGGCCTTGTTGCCTTGGGCGTCGATGGTGACGCCGACCAGACGGCCCGGCATCGAGCGCTTGAATTCGTCGCGGGTGGCCATGTAGCCGGCGTGCGGGCCGCCGAAGCCCAGCGGTACGCCGAAGCGCTGGCTGTTACCCACCACCACGTCCGCGCCCCATTCGCCTGGAGGCGTGAGCATGGTCAGCGCCAGCAGGTCGGCGGCGGCAACCACCATCGCGCCATTGACTTTGACGGCTTCGACGCCGGCTTTGTAGTCGCGCACGTTGCCGTTCACGCCTGGGTATTGCAGCAGCACGCCGAAGCACTCGCCCACGCTGGCCAGTTCGGCCGGGTGGAAGGTCTTGACCACGATGTCGAGCGGCTTGGCGCGGGTCTGGATCACTTCCAGGGTTTGCGGCAGCACGTCGTCGGCCACGTAGAACACGTTCGATTTCGATTTGCTCACGCGCTGGATCAGCGTCATGGCTTCGGCGGCGGCGGTGCCTTCGTCCAGCATCGACGCGTTGGCGATGCCCATGCCGGTCAGGTCGGTGATGGTTTGCTGGAAGTTCAGGATCGCTTCCAGGCGGCCTTGCGAAATCTCCGGCTGGTAGGGCGTGTAGGCGGTGTACCAGGCCGGGTTTTCAAAGATGTTGCGCAGGACGACGTTCGGCGTCAGCGTGTTGTAGTAGCCCTGGCCGATCAGCGACTTGAGCACCTTGTTTTTCGAGGCGATTTTTTTCAGCTTGTTCAGCGCTTCGTTTTCCGGCAGCGGCTGCGCGTAGGCGCCCAGCGGCAGGGCTTCCTTGTTGCGGATGTTGGCGGGAACGATGGCGTCGATCAGGGCGGCGCGCGAGGCGTAGCCGAGTACCGACAGCATGGCTTGCTGTTCTGCGGCGTCTGGGCCGATGTGACGGGCGATGAAGGCGTCACGCGCTTCGAGTTGGGTCAGGCTGGTGCGGGTCATGATGTGGGCGAGGGCAGAGAGAGAAGAAAGGGCTGTCGTCCCCGCGCAAGCGGGGACCCATGCTGAGCTAGCGTTCTATAGCCCCCGCCTGCGCGAGGGCGACGGCAATCAGGCGCCGGTGTTCTTGCCGTAGGCGGCAGCGTCCAGCAGGCCGTCGATGGCGGCGGCGTCGCTAGGCTTGATCTTGAACAGCCAGTTGGCGTAGGCGTCGGCGTTGATCGATTCCGGCGCGTTGACCACGTCGTCGTTCACGGCCACGACTTCACCGGCGACCGGTGCGTAGATGTCCGAAGCGGCTTTCACCGATTCCACCACGGCGGCGTCGTTGCCGGCTTCGTAGGTGGTGCCGACTTTCGGCAGTTCGACGAAGACGATGTCGCCCAGCGCGTCCTGCGCGTATTCGGTAATGCCTACAGTAACGGTGCCGTCGGCTTCAGCGCGTACCCATTCGTGGGATTCGGTGTACTTCAGGTCTGCAGGAATGTTCATGTTGTAGTGCTCCAGAGGGGTGAGAGGTATGAATTAAACAGCCAGGATCTTACCGTTGCGTACGAACGGCAATTTAACCACAGACGCGGCCAGTTTTTTGTCGCGGATTTCCACGTGCACGGTGTCGCCGACGTTCACGCCGTTCGGCACGCGGGCCAGGGCGATGGCCTGCTGCATGGTCGGGCTGAAGGTGCCGCTGGTGATTTCGCCGGTGGCGTCGGTGCCGGCCACGATGACTTTCTGGTGGGCGCGCAGCACGCCGCCTTTTTCGCGCAGGATCAGGCCCACGAACTGGGCGTTCTGGCCCATGGCTTGCAGGGCGGCCTTGCCGATGAAGTCGCGCTCGGACACCAGGTCGATGGTCCAGGCCAGGCCGGCGTCCAGCGGGTTCACGGTTTCGTCCATGTCCTGGCCGTACAGGTTCATGCCGGCTTCCAGGCGCAGGGTGTCGCGCGCGCCCAGGCCGGCCGGTTTCACGCCGGCGGCGGCCAGGGCGTTCCACAGTTGCTCGGCCTTGTCGGCGGCGACGCCGATTTCAAAGCCGTCTTCGCCGGTGTAGCCGGTGCGGGCGATCATGGCCTCGCCGAAGGCGGCGCTTTGCGCGAAGGCGACGTTGAACGGCTTCATCTCGGCCGTGCCTTCCTTCGATTCCGGGATCACTTCCCACACTTTGGCGCGGGCGTTCGGGCCTTGCACGGCGATCAGCGCCATGCTGTCGGCCAGCGCGCCGTCGCGGCGCTGGGTGATGGTGACGCCGCTGTTGCTGGCGGCGTTCTGCGCCTGCATCCAGGCCACGTCTTTTTCAGCGGTGCCGGCGTTGACCACCAGGCGGAACCAGCTCTCGTTGATGAAGTAGACGATCAAGTCGTCGATCACGAAGCCTTGCGGGTTGAGCATGCAGGAGTAGAGCGCTTTGCCCGAGACTTGCAGCTTGTCGACGTTGTTGGCCAGCAGGCCGCGCAGGAAGGCGCGGGTGTTGTCGCCCTTGATGTCGACCACGCACATGTGGGCGACGTCGAACATGCCGACGTCGGTGCGCACGGCGTTGTGTTCTTCGATTTGGGAGCCGTAGTTGACCGGCATGTCCCAGCCGCCGAAATCGACCATGCGGGCGCCGGCGGCGCGGTGTGCGTTATTGAGGGGGGTAGCTTTGAGCGTCATGGCACGGTCCAAATCGAAAAGAGGTTAACAGGGAATGCCGGAATAGCAGATTCCATCATGTTGCAACCCCTCTGTCCTTGGTACCTGAGAGATAACGGAACTGACCGTTCCGCACGCCCCTTCGGTGGGTTGCTGTGGCAACCGCTCTCCAGAGTTTGAGTCATGCTGACCCCTTGACCGGTCCTTTTGCCTGAGAGTTTTTGGGTAGTGCCCCTTCGGCGGCAACGCTGGATTGCCCTCTCCCGATCAAGACTCGGGAATATATGTCAGAAGGGCTTGATTGTCAATCTTGCGGGGAGGCGGGGCGCTGCGCACGAATGGGCAACGGAAAAGCCTTTGAAACAACAATTTGCTAGAATGAAGCACACTTATTCGAGAGCCCACCCATGAGCCAGGACCATAACAATTACGAGGGGCACGCGTGGTTTACGCTGTCCGGGGATGTCAATAGCGACATGGTGCGCCGCGTTTTCGACGCCGTCGCCGACATGACCGAAGACCGCATCACCACCGCCCACATCCTGATCCAGTCCAACGGCGGCTATGTGAGCGACGGCATTTGCCTGTACAACTACCTGAGCAAGCTGCCGATCAAAATCGTCACCTATAACGCCGGCGCCGTGGCTTCCATCGCCGTGATTTTGTTCCTGGCCGGCGCCGAGCGCTATGCCAGCGATACCGCGCGTTTCATGGTACATAAATCGCACGCCAGTGCGCCGCACGGCGCCCGTCCGGACGCGTTGCGCATTATCGTGGAAGGTTTGCAGGCGGACGACGCCCGCACGGAACAGATCCTGCGCACGCATGTCTCGCTGACCGAAGAGAACTGGCGCACGCACGAATATTCGGATTTGCACCTGACCTCGGCCGAGGCGCTGAAAGTAGGGATGATCAACGGGGTCGAAGACTTCATCCCGCCAGCCGGCCAGCGTGTGACCAACATCTAACGCCAGCAGCAGGGTTGGCCCCCTCGCGGGGGCTGACCCTTTCGTTTGGGCGAAACGCAGACTTAGCGATTGCCCGACTGCTTGCCGTCGTTTTTGTGACTTTGACGGCCGGCTTCCACATGCTGCTCGTGCGTGCCGCCCTGAGTTCCGCTACCGCGCGAGGAGCCGCCCGACGACCCCGCTCCGCCCGATTGCTTGCTGCTGCCTTGGTTGGAGCCCTGCTTGCTACCGCTGCCTTTTTGATTCGTGCTCATTTTGATTCCTTTACGAAAGTGAAAGAATGCCAGCGACGCCGGGGCGTTTCTGGTGGGGCAATGATGCGTTTTCACTTGCGCGGTCGGTATCGGAGTTCCCCTTGGTGGCGTGTAGGAGATTGGCTAGAACTCTTCCCACTCCACTTCCTTGCGCTCGGAGCGGGCAGGGCGTGGCAGGGCGGGTGGAATGCGTGATGCGGGCCTGGTGCCTTGGCCCGGCGCCGACCTTGGGCCCGACGGCGCGGAAGGCGCCGCTCCCGCCGCCGTTGCTGCCGCCGCAGTCGACACGACGCCAGCCGCTACCTCGTCAGGTACCGCAAACACCTTGATGGCCGCACTCAACTTGCCGGTTTCCCCGCGCATGGCGTCGGCCGCCGCTGCTGCCTGTTCGACCAGCGCGGCGTTCTGCTGGGTCGCCTGATCCATCGCCGAGATGGCCTGGTTCACCTGCTCCAGCCCCGCCGTCTGCTCGGCGCTGGCGTCGGCAATCTCGCCGATCAGGCCGGTCACCTGCTTGACGCTGCCCACCACCTCATCCATGGT
This sequence comes from Duganella paludis, assembly GCF_054461335.1. Taxonomy (NCBI): domain Bacteria; kingdom Pseudomonadati; phylum Pseudomonadota; class Betaproteobacteria; order Burkholderiales; family Oxalobacteraceae; genus Duganella; species Duganella paludis. The sequence goes on along the minus strand of NZ_CM136922.1, from coordinate 125,635 downwards.
CTTGCGCGCCTGGTCGGCCAGCTCGGTGCCGCGCGTCACCTTGTCCACCGAATCGTCGATCAGCTCCTTGATCTCCTTGGCCGCCGCCGCGCTGCGCTGGGCCAGGCTGCGCACCTCGGAGGCCACCACCGCAAAGCCGCGCCCCTGTTCGCCGGCGCGCGCCGCCTCCACCGCCGCGTTCAGCGCCAGGATATTGGTCTGGAACGCGATGCCGTCGATCACGCCGATGATTTCCGCGATCTTGCGCGAGCTGTCGTTGATCGAGGCCATGGTGCCGACCACCTCCGCCACGTCGCCGCCTCCGCGCACCGCCACGGCGGAGGCGGACAAGGCCAGCTTGTTGGCTTCCACCGCGTGCTCGGCGTTCTGCCGCACGGTGGCGGTGAGTTGCTCCATCGATGATGCCGTTTCCTCAAGCGCCGAGGCCTGCTGCTCGGTGCGGCCCGACAAATCCTGGTTGCCGGCCGCGATTTCCGTCGCCGCCGCGCCGATCGCGCGTGCGCCGCTCTGCACCTGGCCGACGATGCCGAGCAGGCTGTCGTTCATCTCTTGCATGGCCTGCAGCAGCTTGCCGGTCTGGTTGCCGGGCTGCGGCGGTATGCGCGTGCCGAGGTCGCCGGCGGCGATGCGCTGAGCCATCAGCATGGCGTCCTGCAGCGGCGCCGAGATCGAACGCGCCACCCACAGCGCCAGCAGCGCGCCGCCGGCGACCAGCGCGCTCAGCAGGGCGTAGGTCAGCAGCTGTGCGCGGATGTACAACTGCTGGGTTTTCTCCGCCGCTTCCTGGTTCGACTGCATGGCGCTGACCAGCAATTTGCTCAGCTGTAGGTTGAGCGCCTTGGCGCGTTCCGTCTCATTGGCCTGGGCGTCGGCGTTGTCGTTGCGCGCGGACAGGATGGTGCTGGCCTGCGGCAGCCATTTGCCCGACAATTCCGAGGTAACATGGTTGATCGCATCCATCCGCGATAGGGCGCTCAAGCCGATCAGCGCAGTCAGGCTGATCACCAGGGCAAAGGCGGCCAGCAGCTTGCTGGAGGTTTCCAGGTTGTGCAGGAGTTTCATGAGGGTTCCTTGATGGCGGGAAAGGTGAGTTTTTTATATTAGGGAAACTTCAACCTTGTCCTTTTGCGCCGCATCAAGCCTGCGCTTGCGCCGTCCGGAGTTGCGGGGAATCAGCAAAATACGCGAAATATTGCATATTCTTAGTTTCATGGTATTGCTTTGTGGAAATGTCGTGTAACAATGCAGGGATATAGAAATAAATCGAGCAGGTCCGCCCATGATTGCAACTTCCACAACATCCGCCACGCCGAAGCAACCGGTGTCGCCGCGGCATGCCTTGTTGGAGGAGTTGATCGGCATCGCCGTCAAGCACGCGGGCGACCAGTATCTGGATCTGGCGAACAAGCTTGCTGGCGCGCTGATTGATGCCACCGATGGCGATACCCGTCTGATTCAGCAGCGCCTGCGGGCGGGGAATCAGCTGCGTAACCGGAATTTCGCGTTTTTGCATCTGGCCACCAGCACGCTGGAGAAGGCTTTGCGGCGCGAGATTGCCGAGTTGGCGCCGACGCCCAAGAAAGCGCCGCGCGATGGCGGTTTGTCGCTGTCGCTGGTGCCGTTCGAGGAGATGGATAACAAGGTGGCGCTGAGCGGGGTCAGCAAGCCGTTCGAGAGTTTGTACGCCGATCAGTTGCAGACTTTGAATGTGCGGCTGGGCTTTCTGCTGGAGCGCGATATCCTGCGCACCGGTCAGAATCCGTTCCGGCCGGAGGTGTTTTTAGTGGCTTTGCAGCAGGCGTGGGCGGAGTTCGATCCCGAGGAGGAGTCGGTGGTGTTGTTGCAGCCGTTGCTCAAGCCGGGCATGTTTATCGAGCTGGGGCCGATGCTGGAAGCGCTGAGCCTGGCTTTGCAGAGCAAGGGCGTGCTGCCGGGATCGGTGGGCGGCTATCAGCGCCGCAAGCTGGATGCCGGCAAGGATGGCGGCGCGGCGGCCAAGGCGCGCACCAACCAGGCGGCGCTGGCGCAGCAATTGCGGCAGTTCTTCGCCGCCAGCGATGTGGCCGGCTCGGCGGCAGGGCAGATTGTCGATGGCATCGCCAGCGGCATGCTGCAGGGCGCGGCCGGCGGTGTTGATTTGACGATTCCGGACTTGCCGGCAGCGGCGCTGTCGGCCGGCGGCGCCTGGGCGCCGAATGCGGAGCGTGCGCGCGGCGCAGGCCAGGGATTCGGCAACGGCGGGACAGGAAGCGCAAGCGTCGGCAGTGGCGTCGGCCCAAGCGGCCAGGCAGTCGGCATCGGCGTAGGCTCGGGCGGCAGCGCGGGCTTTGGGCCGGGAGCGATGGCGGGCATGGGCGGCGGCCACGTGCAAGCGGGCGGCGTAGTGGTGCCGGCGGCTGGTTTCGTGGCCGGCGGTGCGTGGCAGCAAGGGCCGGCGCAGGGCTTTCACGTTGGCGTGATGACCAACGAGGAGGCGCAGCGCGCGGCGCAGATCGGCGCCCGTCAGCCGCTGCTGGCTTATCTGGCGGAGCTGCAAAAGGCGGTACCGATGGTCGCGGTGGGCGCGCCCGGCGGCAGCAGCAGCGGCAGCGGTTTCGGCAGTGGCGTTGGCGGCGGCGTTGGCGGCAGCGGCAGCGGCGGCTCGGCCGGTGGCTCGCCCGGCACGGCGGTGGCTGGCGCATCGGCGGCCGGCAGGGCCCAGTCCGACGCATCCCATGCCGGTGCGACTGCGGCCAATGTGTTCTACCTGCCCAACCTCAAGCACAGCATGCCGCAGGGCAGCTTGTCGCGTAACGATGAAAGCACCATCGACCTGCTGTCGGCCGTCTTCGACACCGTCTTCCGCGACCAAAGCATTTCGCCGGAAACGCGCGAGCTGATTCGTTTCCTGCAAATCCCCGTCCTGAAAGCTGCGCTGGTCGACAAGAACTTCTTCTTCCAGGAAGCCCATCCTGCCCGCCGCTTGCTGGAATTGCTGTCGCGCATGGGTTGGGAGCAGCGCAAAGGCCCGGACGATCCGTTGTACGAAGCCATGCAGCGCAGCGTCGACCGCGTCGGCCGCGACTACGAGCAGGAACTGTCGGTCTTCACCGAAGCCGTCAACGAGCTGGAAGCATCGATCCAGGCCGAGGAAAAAGCCGCCGCCGCCGCCATCGCCGCTCCCATCGCCGCCGCGCTCAAGCAGGAAAAACTGGCCGAATCGAACAAGCTGGCCAAGAACGCCGTCTCCCTGCGCATCGGCACCGGCGAAGTGATCGCCGTGGTGGAAGCCTTCCTGGAACAGCGCTGGGTCTCCGTGCTGACCATCGCGTACAGTATCGAGGACGACAAGCCGGGCGCCGTCAACAACGCCACCAAAACCATGGACGACCTGATCTGGAGCGTCCGTCCCAAGCTGAAGCCGGAAGACCGCAGGCAATTGATCGCCAAGCTGCCCGGCCTGCTGTCGACCCTGAACAAGTGGCTGGATGTGATCAGGTGGCAGGACGCCGACCGCCTGCAATTCTTCGCCGAACTGGCCGAATGCCACGCTTCCATCGTGCGTGCGCCGGTGGAGCTGTCGCCCGAGCGGCAGCTGGAGATCTCGATGCAGGTGGCACAGCAGGCGGCCGAGCGCCGTTTGCAATTGCAAGCCAAGGCCGAAGCCGAGGAGCAGGCGCGCGCCCAACAGCCGCCGCCGGCGCCGGAGGAGGAAGACGCCATCATCGAAGTCGACGGCCTGACGCGCGGCATGTGGCTGGAGTTCGCCAACGACGAAGGTGGCAGCCGCAAGGTGAAGTTGGCCTGGATCAGCCCGCTGCGCACGCTGTATATCTTTTCGACTGCGGCGCGGCAGGAAGCGTTTTCCATGTCCGGCACGGAGCTGGCGACGCGCTTCCGCGAAGGTAGTGCGCGCGCCCTGCGCGCAGAAGGCGTGGTCACGGTAGCCCTGTCGGCAGCCTTGTCCCGCAGCGCCGACAACGACGCAAGCATCGCCCCATCCGCCGCGCTTGCCTAGACAGTCGGCAATGGCTGGGTAGACACCATGGGGTGCTCCTCCCGAGCCATTGCCTGCTTTCGCCTGAAATTGTCTGAGCAATGCCTGAAATGTCAGCCGCTATTCAAGCGGGCTCCCTATGGAGACGGCGTTTTCTCTGTTACAAATGCAGGCATTTTGCAGGCAATTTCAGGCGAAAGCAGGCAGTCGCTGGGAAGGGCGGCGGGCACGTATATGCCCGGCAAATTTTTGCTCGCTTGCGCGCGCGGCGCTGCGGAATGGTTGCCTTGCGGTAATTATTGGCCAAGATAGACATGCATGTGTTCTAATGCGTGCTGCAGTGCAAAATACGAGGAGCAGGACGGCAGATGATGATGTGGTGGCATTGGTTAAGTATAGCGGGCAGCCTGGCGGTGACCGGCCCGATTGGGATCGCGATCATGGTGTGGCTGCTGGCCGGCAAATCCTGGCGGCTGACGGCCATTTGGCTGACGCTGTTCGGCGCCGGCATGGCGCTGGTGGTCGTCACCAAGATGGCCTTCATCGGCTGGGGCGTGGGCGTGGCCTCGGTGGAATTCGCGGGCTTCAGCGGCCACGCGATGCGCGCCGCCGCCGTGTTCCCGGTGGCCGCTTTCCTTGCCTGCCGTCATATGCCGGCAGCGGCGCGCTACGCCAGCACGGCCGCCGGCGTCTTGCTGGCCGTGCTGATCGCCATGTCGCGCGTTTACGTGCAGGCCCATTCGTCGTCCGAGGCGGTGACCGGTTGCCTGCTCGGCCTGGCGGTGGCCGGCATCTTCATCTGGTACGCCAGCACCGAGCACCACATGGCGCTGAGTCGCGTGTTGGTGCTGTTCTGCATCCCCATCTTGCTGGTGGCGCCCAGGGTCGAGCCGATTCCGGCTGAACACTGGATCACGCAGGCCGCCCTGTACCTGTCCGGGCGCGACCAGCCCTACACCCGCCATATGTGGCGACAGCCCAAGCCGCTGCTCGACTGACGGCGGCCCCGCAACGTTGCGCGGTTTACGGCCTTATTCGATGCGCAAAATGGTATTATTGTGAACTTTTACAGCCCACACACCAGATAACAACGTGCGTCTATCATCCATTAAATTGTCGGGATTTAAGTCTTTCGTTGATCCCACCAATTTCCAGGTACCGGGTCAATTGGTCGGCGTGGTGGGTCCCAACGGTTGCGGTAAGTCGAACATCATCGACGCCGTGCGCTGGGTGCTGGGCGAATCCAAGGCATCCGAGCTGCGCGGCGAGTCGATGCAGGACGTTATCTTCAACGGCTCCACCCACCGCAAGCCGGCCGGGCGCTCGTCGGTGGAGCTGGTGTTCGACAACAACGCCGGCAAGGCCGCCGGCCAGTGGGGCCAATATGCCGAAATCGCGGTCAAGCGCACGCTGACGCGCGACGGCACTTCCACTTATTACATCAACGGCCAGCCGGTGCGCCGGCGCGACATCCAGGACATCTTCCTCGGCACCGGCCTCGGTCCGCGCGCCTACGCCATCATCGGCCAGGGCATGATCTCGCGGATTATCGAGTCGCGCCCGGAAGAACTGCGCGTGTTCCTGGAAGAGGCGGCCGGCGTATCGAAGTACAAGGAACGCCGCCGCGAAACCGAGAACCGCCTGCACGACACGCGCGAGAACCTGCTGCGCGTGGAAGACATCCTGCGCGAGCTGAACTCCAACCTGGAAAAGCTGGAAGGCCAGGCCGCCGTGGCGACCAAGTTCCACCAGCTGCAAGCCGACCAGGAAGAGAAGCAAAAGCTGCTTTGGCTGCTGCGCAAGATCGAAGCCGAGACCGAGCAGAAAAAATACTTCCGCGAAGTCGAACAGGCGCAGAACGACCTGGAAGAACAAACCGCCAAGCTGCGCAACGTCGAGCTGTCGCTGGAGCAGATGCGCCAGTCGCACTTCGCCGCCGGCGACCGCCTGCACACGGCGCAGGGCGCGCTGTACCAGACCAACGCCGAAATCGGCAGCCTGGAAGCGCAGATCAAGTTCGTGATCGAGTCGCGCAGCCGCCTGCAAGCGCAGTTGGCGACGCTGACCGCGCAACGCGACCAGTGGCAGCGCCAGGCCACCGAATTCGGCGAGCAGATCGAGGAAGCCGAATTCAATCTGGAAGAACTGAGCGCCAAGGTCGAAGAGTCGCAGGTGATGGCCGAGCAAAAGGCCGAGTCGCTGCCGATGCTGGAGCAGGCCTGGAAAGAAGCGCAGGGCAAGAGCACCGAATCGCGCGCACGCATCATGCAGGCGCAGCAACAGCTGGAGCTGGAGTCCGCGCATCAGCGCAACGCCAACAACATCCTCAACGGCCTGGCCGTGCGGCGCGAGCGCCTGCAGCAGGAGAAGAGCGGCTTGAGCCTGCCGGACAGTTCGCACCTGGCCAATCTGCGCCTGCAACTGGAAGAAAAACAGCAAGCGCTGGAAGAACAGAACTACCTGCTGGAAGAAGCGCACGAGCAGCAGCCCAAGCTGGAGCAGGAACGCCAGGAAGCGCAGCAGCAGGTCAACGCCGAAAGCGCCGCCAACGCCCAGCTGGAAGCGCGCCTGAATGCGCTGCGACAGTTGCAGGAACGCGTGCAAACGCAGGGCAAGGTCACGCCGTGGCTGCAGAAGCACGAGCTGGAATCGCTGCCGCGCCTGTGGCAGAAATTGAATATCGAAAGCGGCTGGGAGCCGGCGCTGGAATCGCTGCTGCGCGAACGCACCTCGGCGCTGCAGATGTCGAACATCGAATGGGCCAAGGCCTTCTTCAGCGACGCGCCGCCGGCCAAGCTGGCGCTGTACGCGCCGTCCACCGCCGTGCCGCCGGCGCCGGTGGAAGCGCCTGGCCTCAAGCCTTTCCTGAATCTGTTGAAGATCAACGATCCGGGCCTGCGCGGCCTGCTGCAGGACTGGCTGCACAACGTCTACATGGCCGAAGACACGGCCGAAGCCTTCGCCGAACGCGCCAAGCTGCCGGCCGGCGGCACCCTCATCACGCGCCAGGGTCACGTCGTCACGCAGAACAGCGTGCGTTTCTACGCCGCCGATTCCGAACAGGACGGCATGCTGGGACGCCAGCAGGACATCGACAACATCACCAAGCAACTGCGCGCGCAGCAAATGCTGGCCGACGAAGCGCGTTCGCGCTCGGTGCGCGCCGAGGCGGCGTTGTCGGAACTGACGCGCCGTTTGACCGAGTACCGCGCCAGGCTGCAAAGCCTGCAATCGTCGGTGCATACGCTGCAGCTGGACGTGGTCAAGCTGTCCGAGGTCGAGGCGCGCTTCAACCAGCGCAGCACGCAGATCGAAACCGACCTGGCCGAAATCGCCGCGCAGGAAGAAGAGCAGACGCAGATCAAGCTGGAGTCGGAGGAGAAGTTCGAGCAGCTCGATATGGAACTCGGCAACCTGCAAGGCGAGCACGAAGACGGCCAGACCGAATTCATGGCCAAGGAACAGCGCCTGGCCGATGCACGCCAGGCCTTGCGCGACCTCGAACGCGCGGCGCAGGAAGTGCAGTTCGCCGAGAAGACCCAGCGCAGCAAGATCGAGGAATTCCGCCGCAGTATCGCCACCGCCACCGCGCAGGTGACGCAGGTGACGGAAAGCCTGGAGGCCGGCCGCATGGAGCTGGAAGGCCTGGAGCAGGGCACGGCCAACGAAGGCTTGCAGGACTTGCTGGACCGCCGCAGCGGCCAGGAAAAAGCGCTGTCGGACGCGCGCCATGAGCTGGACCAGATCGCGCAGCAACTGCGCCTGTTCGAGGAAGGCCGCATGTCCACCGAGCGCGCGTTGCAACCGCAGCGCGACAAGATCATGGAGATGCAGCTGAAGGAGCAGGCCGCGCGCCTGAACCAGGAGCAGTTCGCCGCGCAGCTGGCCGAGGTGCAGGCCGACGAGGCGGCGCTGTCGGAGAAGCTGCATCCGGACATGAAGGCGTCCTACCTGCAGGGCGAGGTCACGCGCCTGACCAATGCGATATCGATGCTGGGCGCGGTCAACCTGGCGGCGCTGGACGAACTGGCCACCGCCGCCGAGCGCAAGAACTTCCTCGATTCGCAGAACGCCGATCTGACCGAGGCGATCAACACGCTGGAAGACGCCATCACCAGGATCGACAAGGAAACGCGCGACCTGCTGCAGGACACCTTCGACCGCGTCAACGGCCACTTCTCCGAACTGTTCCCGATCCTGTTCGGCGGCGGCCAGGCGAAGCTGATCATGACCGGCGACGAAATCCTCGACTCCGGCGTGCAGGTCATGGCCCAGCCGCCGGGCAAGAAGAACGCCACCATCCACCTGCTGTCCGGCGGCGAGAAAGCGCTGACGGCGACCGCGCTGGTGTTCTCCATGTTCCGTTTGAACCCGGCGCCATTCTGCCTGCTCGACGAGGTCGACGCGCCGCTGGACGACGCCAATACCGAGCGCTTCTGCCGCATGGTCAAGCGCATGTCCGAACATACCCAATTCCTCTTCATCTCGCACAACAAGATTGCGATGGAGATGGCCAATCAACTGATCGGTGTGACGATGCAGGAACAAGGTGTATCGCGCATCGTGGCGGTGGATATGGAATCCGCCGCAAACTTCGCTTCCGAGGCACAAGCAGCATGACAGATCTTCAAATGAGCTTAATCGCAGCCGCCGGCGTGTTTGTCGCCGGCGTCTTCACGTACAACAAAATCCAGGAGTACAAGGCCAAGAAAAGCGTGGAACGTGCCTTCTCCTCCGATCATGACGACGTGCTGATGCGCGCCGGCGACGAGCCGGGCGCACCGCTGGCGCCGCACGCGCGCCAGGAGCCGAGCTTCTCGCTCGACGGCACGGAACCCGGCGTGGCCGGCGGCGAGGCTGCCGCCGCTGCGGCGGCACTCGGTGCGGTGGCGGCCGAATTCACCACCGACGGCGAGTCCGGCAAACCGGTGACCGAAGACGAACTGGCGGCGCGCGCCAACGCGGCGTCGGCCGCTGCGGCCGAACAGGCCACGGCGCTGGTCGACCCGCTGATCGACTGCCTGCTGCCGCTGGCGCTGGAAGCCCCGGCGCGCGGCGACAAGCTGCTGCCGGTGCTGCAAACGCTGCGCATGGTGGGCAACAAGCCGGTGCACTTCATCGGCAAAGCCGTCAGCGGCGACTGGGAGCCGGTCAACCACGGCGGCGTCTACACCGAACTGCAAGGCGGCGTGCAGCTGGCCAGCCGCAGCACCGCGCTGAACGAACTGGAATACTCGGAACTGGTGACGCGCCTGCGCGCCATGGCCGACGAAATCGGCGCCGAGCCGGCCGTGCCGGACATGATCGAGGTCATGGCCGAAGCGCGCAACCTGCACCGTTTCGTCGCCGGCCACGACGCCCAGCTGGGCGTCAACCTGCAAACCAACGGTGCGCCATGGTCGGTCAACACGCTGATCGCGGCGCTGGAAAAGCAGGGCTTCGACCTGCGTCCGGACGGCCGCTTCGTCATGCCGGACGGCGAGGGCGGTTTCCTGTTCTCGCTGTCGACCAATGTCACGCCGGCCGAGGAAACCACGGCCCGCCTGACGCTGCTGCTGGACGTGCCCTGCGTGGCGCCGGCGCGCGACGGCTTCGGCGCCATGGTCGCCTGCGCCAAGGCGCTGGTGGCCCGCCTGGACGCCACCATCGTCGACGACTACAACCAGCCGCTGTCGGATGCGGCATTGACCGAAATCGCCGGCCAGGTGCAGGATTTCTACACCGAGATGAATGAAGCCGACATCCCAGCCGGCTCGACCCGCGCGCTGCGTTTGTTCAGTTAAGAAGGCAAGGTAATGACGGAAGTGGATTTCAAAACGCGCATCGAGCAACTCAGCGCGGAGCTGAACCGGCATTTGCACGCCTATCACGTGGAGGACGCGCCCACCATCCCGGACGCGGAGTACGACAAGCTGTTCATCGAGCTGCAACAGCTTGAAGCAGCGCACCCGCAGCTGGCGCTGGTGGACTCGCCGACCCGGCGCGTAGGCGCCGCCCCGCTGCCGCAGTTCGACCAGGTGACCCACACGGTGCCGATGCTGTCGCTGAACAACGGCTTTAGCGATGAAGACATCGAAAACTTCGACCGCCGCGTGCGCGACGGTCTGGATACGGCCGCGTTGATCGAATACGCCGCCGAAGTGAAGTACGACGGCCTGGCCATCAACCTGCGCTACGTGGACGGCCTGCTGGTGCAGGCGGCCACGCGCGGCGACGGCTACACCGGCGAGGACGTCACCACCAATATCCGCACCATTCGCAGCATTCCGCTGCGCCTGAAGAGCGACCATCCGCCCGCCATCCTCGATGTGCGCGGCGAGGTGTTGATGTTCAAGAGCGATTTCGAAGCGATGAACGAACGCCAGCGCGCGGCCGGCCAAAAGGAATTCGTCAATCCGCGCAACGCGGCGGCGGGCAGCTTGCGCCAGCTGGACTCGCGCATCACCGCCTCGCGCAAGCTCAGTTTCTTCGCCTACGGCGTCGGCGCGCTGGAAGGCGCCGAGATGCCGCTGTCGCATTCCGCGCTGCTGGACTGGTATCGCGAACTGGGCCTGCCGGTAGCCAAGGAAGCCAGCGTTGTGCGCGGCTACGATGGCCTGATGGCCTACTACAAGCAGATCGGCGAGGCTCGTCCGGCCATGCCGTACGAGATCGACGGCGTCGTCTACAAGGCCAACCGCCTGGAAGACCAGCGCACGCTGGGCTTCGTCTCGCGCGCGCCGCGCTTCGCGCTGGCGCATAAATTCCCGGCCGAAGAAGCGCTGACCGTGGTGCAGGCGATTGAAGTGCAGGTCGGCCGCACCGGCGCCATCACGCCGGTCGCGCGGCTGGCTTCCGTGTTCGTCGGCGGCGTCAACGTCACCAACGCCACGTTGCACAATGAAGATGAAGTGCGCCGCAAAGACGTGCGCGTTGGCGACACCGTCATCGTGCGCCGCGCCGGCGACGTGATCCCGGAAGTGCTGGCCGTGGTGCTGGAGCGCCGTCCGTCGCCGGAACCGGAAGCCTATGTGCTGCCGAAAACCTGCCCGGTGTGCGGCTCGCATGTGGTGCGAGAAGAGGGCGAGGCCATCGCCCGCTGCTCCGGCGGTTTGTTCTGCTCCGCGCAGCGCAAGGAAGCCATTCGCCACTTCGCCGGCCGCCGCATGATGGACATCGAAGGCCTGGGCGACCGCTACATCGACAGCCTGGTCGAATGGGGCAAGGTGCAGCGCGTGGCCGACCTGTATGCGCTCAAGCTGGACGACCTGCTGGAGATGAAGCGCCTGGCCGATGAGCGCGACGGCACCACGCCGGAAACCGTCGCCAAGGGGAAGATCGCCACCAAATGGGCCGACAACCTGCTGGAAGCCATCGCCGCTAGCAGGAACCCGCCGCTGGAGCGCCTGCTGTTCGCGCTCGGCATCCGCCATGTGGGCGAATCGACCGCCAAGACGCTGGCCGAATGGCTGGGCCGTTTCGACTTGATCCGCCGCGTGCCGGCCGCGCTGCTGCGCGTGCTGCCCGACATTGGCGGCACGGTGGCCGACTCCATCGCCGAATTCTTCGCCGAACCGAAAAACCAGGAAGCTATCGACGCGCTGCTGGCCGCCGGCGTGGCGCCGCAGGGTGAGCACCCGCCCAGCGCCAAGCTGCGCGAGAAACTGGAACCGGTCAAATTGCTGGCCGCGCTGGCGATACCAAAACTGACCGAACCGCGCAGCAAGCAACTGATCGAAGAGGGCGTGACGCTGGAAACGCTAGGCTATCTGCAAGTGTTCAACGTCTTCGGCCTGCCGGCCGCCGTGGCGGAATCGCTGGACAACTGGATGGCGCAGCCGGCCAATCGCGAACAGGTCAAGGCGCTGCATCTGCTGCGCGAAGACCTGCTGGCGCAGCTACCGGAAAGCGTGGCCGCCGAAGGTCACCTTACCGGCAAGACCTTCGTCATCACCGGCACGCTGCCGACCATGGGCCGCGACCAGGCCGCCGCGCTGATCGAAGCCAAGGGTGGCAAGGTCTCCGGCTCGGTATCGAAGAAAACGCATTACCTTGTCGCTGGCGCAGATGCGGGCAGCAAGCTGGCCAAGGCACAAGAGCTGGAAGTGACGATTCTGGACGAAGCAGGACTGCTCGCATTACTCGAAAAAGAAGAATAACCATGACCAAAATTAAAAAAGCCGTATTCCCTGTCGCAGGGCTGGGCAGCCGCTTCCTTCCCGCCACCAAGGCGCAGCCGAAGGAGATGCTGCCCATCGTCGACAAGCCGCTGATCCAGTACGCGGTCGAAGAGGCGGTCGCCGCCGGCATCACGGAGATGGTGTTCATCACCGGCCGCAACAAGCGCGCCATCGAAGACCACTTCGACAAAGCCTACGAGCTGGAATCGGAACTGGAGGCCGCCGACAAACACGCGCTGCTGGAACTGGTGCGCAATGTGATACCGAAGAGCGTCAACTGCATCTACATCCGCCAGTCCGAGCCGCTGGGCCTGGGCCACGCGGTGCTGTGCGCGCGCCCGGTGATCGGTGACGAGCCGTTCGCCGTGCTGCTGGCGGACGACTTCATGGACACGGCCGACGGCGTCAAGCCGGTGCTGGCGCAGATGACCGAGCTGTATGCCTACGAACGCTCCAGCATCCTGGCGGTGCAAGAAGTGCCGCGCGAAGCGACCCGCCAATACGGCATCGTCAGCGCCACCGCCTACCAGCCCAAGCTGGAACTGGTGCATGGCATCGTCGAGAAACCGAAGCCGGAAGTGGCGCCGTCCACCTTGGCGGTGGTGGGACGCTATGTGCTGTCGGGCCGTATCTTCGACTACCTGGAAAATCTGGGCAGCGGCGCCGGCGGCGAGATCCAGCTGACCGACGGTATCGCCGCGCTGATGAAAGACGAGCGTGTGCTGGCCTACCGCTACGACGGCATCCGCTACGACTGCGGCTCCAAGCTGGGCTACCTGAAAGCCACCACGGCGATGGGTCTCAAGCACGCGGAAACCGGCGAGGACTACTGCGCCTTCCTGCGTCAGATCCAGTGCGACATCGAGGCTCAATCAAAATGACCGTCCGTGAGATCCTGAAGATGGGCGATCCGCGCCTGCTGCGCGTGGCCGAACCGGTGACCGAATTCGACACGCCCGCCATGCGCGAACTGATCGCCGACATGTTCGACACCATGCACGCTGCCAACGGCGCAGGCCTGGCGGCGCCGCAGATCGGCGTCAACCTGCAGCTGGTGATCTACGGCTTCAAGAGCAATCCGCGCTACCCGGAGGCGCCGCAGGTGCCGGAAACGGTGCTGATTAATCCCGTGCTCAGGCCCTTGTCGGAAGAGATGGAGGAAGGCTTCGAAGGCTGCCTGTCCGTGCCCGGCCTGCGCGGCAGCGTGCCGCGCTACGCCAAGCTGCGTTACGAAGGCGTGGATCAGCACAACCAGCCGATCAAGCGCGACGTGGACGGCTTCCACGCGCGCGTGGTACAGCACGAGGTGGACCACCTGTTGGGCAAGCTGTACCCGATGCGCATCAAGGACTTTTCCAAGTTCGGCTTTACGGAAGTGATGTTCCCCGATCTCGACCCCAACGACGACGACTGACGCCATGCGCACCGAGCCGCCACCGCAATCGATACGGCCGCGCGTCGGCAAGGTGCGTGGCGAATTTCAGATGGGGACTTCGCGCATCCGGCGCATCGGCATCAACCGCTGGCACTGGGGCGATATCTACCACTGGATGCTGACGGTCAGCTGGCCGCGTTTCTTTGTGCTGGTCGGCCTGCTGTACCTGTTCACCAACCTGGCGTTCGCGCTGGCCTTCTACGCGGTGCCCGGTTCGATCTCGAATGCGCGGCCCGGCTACTTCCCCGATTGCGTCTTCTTCTCCATCGAGACGCTGGCCACGGTCGGTTATGGCTATATGAATCCGGCCACCACCTACGGCCACGTGGTGGCGTCGACCGAGATCCTGCTTGGCATGGTGGAGGTGGCGGCGGTGACCGGCCTGCTGTTCGCGCGCTTCTCGCGGCCCACCTCGCGCATCATGTTCTCCGATGTGGCGGTGGTGACGCCGTTCAACGGCGTGCCCACGCTGATGCTGCGCGCCGGGAACGAGCGCGCCAACCTGATTCTGGAAGCGTCGGCGCGGGCCTCGCTGGTGCGGCGCGAAACCACCCTGGAAGGGCAGGTCTTCACGCGCTTCTACGATCTGAAACTGGAGCGCGAAGAAAATAGCGTGTTCGCGTTGAGCTGGACCATCCTGCACCAGATCGACGAAACGAGCCCGCTGTTCGGCAAGACGCAGCAGGACCTGATCGACGAAGGCACCACGCTGGCGGTGGGCATCTCCGGCACCGACGACACGCTCAACGACTTCGTCCACGCGCGCCAGACCTATGCGGCGGAGCACATCTTCTTCAACCACCACTTCGCCGACATCATGTCCGACAAACTGGAAGGCAATGTGCGCATCCTCGACTTCAGCAAGTTCCACGACATCTACCCGGACGGCAGCAGCGAAGGTACCATGCCCGGCGCCGCGCTGGCCCATCCGGGCTAGCCGCTCAGCAGGTCGCGCGAATTCAGCAAAGCATAGACGATTTCAGGATGCTCGCGGAAGCAGCGGCGCACGGCGGCCGGCAGCGCTTCCTGGGTTTTGCGGCACAGGCCCGGCTGCTCGACCAGTTTGATCGACAGGCCCATCACGGTGCTGACGCCGCGCGCGCTCGGGGTAATGGTCAGCGTAATGCCGAGCAGTTCCTGCAGGCGCTGTTTCATGCGGCCCAGGTCTTCGTAGGTGGCTACGGCCGCAATGCGTTCAATCAGCCGTTTCTCTTCCTCTCGCGTGAGGCGCAGCACGCGGATGTCGGCGCCGTCGCGTTCCCAGGCGTCCAGCAGCTCATCGCGCCCGCACACGCAAGCGCCCGGCGGGCACTCTTTGCGGATCGGGAAGGGCAGGGCAGGGCACATGGTTAGCTCGCGGTCACGGGATCTGAATTTTACTCTTGTTTGCGGCAGCTCAAACCCAGGTCAGCATATTTTCCTATGCTAGACTGGTTATATGGTGGGAGGCTGTTATGAACACTTGGTCGGTAGAAAATGCACAAAGCCAATTTGCCGATATGCTGGATGCATGTCTGAAGGGCGAGAGCGTGGCGTTGCTGACGCAACAAATGGCGCGATCTGCTCACCGGCCTAGTCTAAAGGAGTTGCTATTGAGTGACTGGGCCCGAACCGATGAGCTGGTTCCCGAAAGATTAAAATCGCGGAACAGTACAACTTTGTCTGAGTGACGTTAAATGTATCTGCTTGATACGAACGTCGTCTCGGAGCTACGGCATTTGCGTCCTCATGCTGGCGTTCTTGCCTGGATAGCGCCTATACCCGATGATGAACTATATCTTTCTGCCGCTACAGTAGGCGAAATTCAGGTTGGTATAGAACGGACAAGGGAGAGAAACCCCGCTAAGGCCAATGAGATCGAACGCTGGGCCATCCTTTTAATTGGGAGCTATAATTTGTTGCCAATGGATGCGGAGACTTTTCGTCTTTGGGCCAAGCTGATGCATCGACGCACACATGCCCTCGATATGGACGCTATGATTGCGGCAACCGCAAAGCAGCACAATTTGATTGTGGTGACGCGCAACGTTGGCGATTTTATCCCTTTCCAGGTAGACGTTTTAAATCCTTTCTTACCACGCGAGGAATAGAACTACTGCAGGCGTTGCTGCAATAGTGCGAGCACGGCGGCTTCCTCCGGGTGCAACGAGTGCAGGTCTTCCTGCAGCTCTTCCTTGGCGCGCTGGCGCAGGGCGTCCAGCATGGTGCCGTCGAGGTAGGACTCGATCACGGCCGGATGCACATAGCACTTGCGGCAGATGGTCGGCGTATTGCCGAGCTTTTTGGCCACCGCTTCGATGGCCTGCACGATGTTCTTCTTGGCCTGGGCTTCCGAGTCATACTTCTCGTACTCCTTCAGCGCGACGGCGGCCAGCACGGTGCCGGCCCAGGTGCGGAAGTCCTTGGCGGTGTAGTCCGCGCCGGTGATGGTTTGCAGGTATTCGTTGACGTCGGCCGAGCCGATGGCGTGCGGATCGCCGTCGTCGTCCTCATACTGGAACAGATCCTGTCCCGGTAGGTCGCGCATGCGGCGGATAATGTTGGCCAGGCGCCGGTCCTGCACTTCCAGCGCATGATGTACGCCGCTCTTGCCGCGAAAACGGAATTCCACCTTGCTGCCGTCCAGCCGCACGTGGCGGTCGCGCAGCGTGGTCAGGCCGAACGATTTGTTCTCACGCGCGTATTCCTCGTTCCCGATGCGCATCAGCGTCGCCTCCAGCAGATAGACGATGGTGGCCAGCACTTTCTCGCGCGGCAGCCCTGGCTTGCGCAGCGCGGCGTCCACCGCCACGCGGATCGAGGGAAGGGCCTTGCCGAAGTTGAGCATGCGGCCGTACTTGGCGTCGTCGCGGTGCGCGCGCCAGCGGGCGTGGTAGCGGTATTGTTTGCGGCCGCGCGCATCGCGGCCGGTGGCTTGCAAGTGGCCGAGGGCGTGCTTGCAGATCCAGACGTCGGTCCATGCCGGCGGAATCACCAGCGCCTTGATGCGGGCGAGGATGTCGGCATCGGCGACCGCCTTGCCGTCGGCATCGAGATAGCGGAACTGCTTGCCGCGCAGCTGGCGCGTGATGCCCGGCTGGTCGTCGTGCACATAACGCAGGCCCGCCAGCCTGGCGGCGACGGGCGCCGGCGTGGTGGCCGGGGCAGACGTGGAGGCGGGGACTTGCAGCACGGCGTGCGGGTCGCGTTTCATGGTTATTCTCGCTGATCAGGTCAGGGAATCCTACGCCGGCCCGTACGGGGACGATGTGCGCTAGCGCACGATTTATTAATCCATCCGCTTGAGACGCTGGCCGACGATGCTCCATTTGCAGGCCTCGCCGTCCACGCGGCCGGTCAGCACCCAGCCGGTGCCGATCTTCTCGACGCCGATCTCGCATTCCAGCTCCTTGGCCAGCTTCTCGGCCCAGCCCTTGGCGGCGCCTTGACCCTTGAACAGCTCATTGCCTTCGTAGATAACGGTGGCGTCGAATACTGAGGCGGCGAATACGGTCATGATGGTCTTCCAAAAAAAGTAAGCCGTTATTGTGCCACGGACTGCCGTTTGTATTAAGATCCGCGTTCTTGATTTTTATGCAAGGTTGAACATGAAGCGGATTTCGGTGGCGTTGTTTATGTTTATGTTTATGTCGATGGCGATGCAGTGCCAGGCGGCGAGCATCGAGGACAGCGTAAGCCATGTGCGTGCGCTGCGCCAGCAGGCCGCCGGCCTGACCGGCGCAGACGCCACGGCGGCCGACCTGCAGCGCGCGAGCATGCTGCTGGAGGACGCCCAGCGCTACCTCGGCGAGGCGGTGCAGGCCACCGGCAATCCGTCGCTGCGGCTGGAGGGCTATAACAACCTGGTACCGCTGGCTGCCACCTACAGTCGCCAGGGCCGCAAGGAGCAGGCGCTGGTCGCGCTGGAGCAGGCCAGCATGCTGCTGTGGTTTCCTGCCGCCGCCAAGCAGCTGCGCACCAGCAGCGAGTTCGAGGCGATCCGCAACGAGCCGCGCTTCCAGACCGTGCTTGCCACCGCCGCGCTGCCACAGCGCCTGTGGCAAGGTCCCGCCAGCGCGCAGCCCTACACGGAGTCGCTCAGCATGGAGCAGCGCATTGCCGGCCTCACGCACTTCTGGGCCGAGGCGCGTCACAGCTTCGTCTACTTCGACAAAGTGCCGGACCTCGACTGGGACAAAGTCTATATGGAGTACCTGCCCAAGGTGATGGCGGCGCAGACCACGCGTGACTATTACGCGGTGATGCGCCAGCTGGCGCCACTGCTCAAGGACGGTCACACCAACATCTGGGCGCCTGGCGAGTTGAACGCCGAATTCGAAGCGGTGCCGCCCGTGCGCATGACGTTAGTAGAGGGCCGCGTGCTGGTGGCGTTCATCGACGACGCGGCCCTGGCGGCGTCCGGACGCCTGCGTGTGGGCGATGAACTGCTGGCCATCGACGGCGTGCCGGTGCACGACTATGCGAAGCAGCGCGTGGCGCCGCTGGTCAGCGCCGGTGCACCGCAGGATCTGGCGTTCCAGACCTACACGGTGGGCCTGCTGCGCGGCCGCGCCACGGACGCCGTGAAGCTGCGCCTGCGCGCCGCCGATGGCGCCGAGCGGGGGGAGAAACGATTGCCCGCAGCGGCGGCTATCACTGGCCGGAAGCGCCGCAGTTTTCCATGCAGGCTAACGGCGTGGCCTACCTGCGCATCGACCACTTCACCGACGATTCCGGCCTCAAGGCCTTCGAAGCGGCGCTGCCGCAGATCCTCAAAGCGCGTGCGCTGATCATTGACATGCGCCGCAACGGCGGCGGCAATGGCCAGATCGGCTCCCAGATACTCAGCTACCTGACACGCAAGCCTATCGTCGGCGCAACCAGCTACGTGCGCGCCAACGACGCCTATCTGCGCGCCTCCGTCGGCAGCCTGGTGAACTGGACGCAGCTGCCGGGCGGCGCTTACGTGCAGCAGCGCGAACAGGTGTACGAGGGACCGGTGGCGGTGCTGAGCGGCCCGCAGACTTATTCAGCGGCCGAGGACTTCGTCGTCACCTTCAACATCATGCGGCGCGGCCTGACGCTGGGCGAGGCCACCGGCGGCAGTACCGGGCAGGCCATCAACTTCCAGTTGCCCGGCGGCGGCGGGGCGCGCGTTTGCGCAAAGCGCGACGTGTTCCCTGACGGCCGCGAGTTCGTCGGCATCGGCGTGGCGCCGCAGATCGAAGTCAAACAGACTGTCGCCGGCCTGCGCGCCGGGCGCGATCCGGTGCTGGAGCGGGCGTTGGCGGAGTTGGCGGGGGCGGGCAAGCGCTAAAGCGGTTTGTACCTACGCTACCACTACGTCATTCAACGTATTCCTCGGAGATTGCCGTCTCGTTAATCTTGTCTCATCCAAAACCAAACTGGGAGAGCAAGATGGGGGTGAAACAGGTGCTGTTGGCAACGGCGGTTGCAGCGGCGGCGGGCAATGCGCTGGCCGGTGCGACGATCAACGTTGGCGAAGACAAGTCGGTCACGGTCGGCTTCGGACTGCGCGAGAGCTACACCAGCGCGGATCACGGCGCGCCGGACGGCGGCCGCTCCAGCGACTTCAATCTGGACAGCGGACGCCTGTTCTTCGGCGCTTCGCTGAACAAGAACATCAAGGGCATGTTCAACACCGAGTGGGACGGCGACAAGATCCGCGTGCTGGATGCCGCCGGCCAGTTCGCCATTTCGCCTGAACTGAATATCTGGGCCGGCCGCCTGCTGTCGCCGTCCGACCGCGCCAACATGGCCGGTCCATACTACTCGCTGGGCGGCGGCTACTGGGCCGGCGTGGCTTCGCGCTACGGCTACAACGGCGGCATCTTCCGTGGCCGCGACGACGGCGTGGTCGTCTGGGGCAATGTGGGCGACGGTGGCCGCCTTGGCTACTCCTTCGGCGCCTTCGAAGGCCACACCTTCGGCATCGGTTCGCTGACGCAGAACCAGGCCAAGGCCGCAGGCGTCAAAGCCGACGACGCCCTGATGTACGCAGGCCGCGTGCAGTACGACTTCTGGGATGCGGAGCCGGGCTACTACGGCACCGGCAACTACCTGGGCGGCGCCGACATCCTCGCCATCGGCGTGGCGGGCCGCTACCAGAAGGACGGCATCCTCACCGTCGGCAAGGTTGGCAAGTACAGCTCCTACAACGTCGACTTTCTGCTTGAAAAACGCATCAAGGGCGCCGGCGCCTTCGCGGTGGAAGCGGCGTGGTACGACTACGACACCGGCGACATCATCAAGTCCGAACAGGGCAAGGCCTATTCCGCCGGCGCTTCCTACATCTTCGAAGAGAAAGCCGGCTGGGGCAAGTTCCAACCGTTCGTGCGCTGGCAGAAGTTCGCCGCCGACACCAACATCGACACCAAGCAGTTCGATGTCGGCACCAACTACATCATCGACGGCTACAACGCGCAGATCAGCGCCGTGTACTCGAAGACCAGGATCACCAGCGTCGCGGATCAGGACAAGTTCTCGATCGCCCTGCAACTTCAATACTAATCAACCACCACGGAGCCAACCCATGCAAAATCGTCGCAACTTTATCGGCACCATGAGCCGCATCGCCGCCGCCTCCGCGCTGCTGGCGGCAGGCACGCAGGCCTACGCGGCCGACACCATCAAGATCGGCATCCTGCACTCGCTGTCCGGCACCATGGCCATCTCGGAGACGTCGCTGAAAGACGTGGCCCTGATGACCATCGATGAAATCAACGCCAAGGGCGGCGTGATGGGCAAGAAGCTGGAAGCGGTGGTGGTGGACCCGGCCTCCAACTGGCCGCTGTTCGCGGAAAAAGCGCGCGGCCTGATCGCGCAGGACAAGGTCTCGGTGGTCTTCGGTTGCTGGACTTCGGTGTCGCGCAAGTCGGTGCTGCCGGTGTTCAAGGAGCTCAATAGCCTGTTGTTCTATCCGGTGCAGTACGAAGGTGAAGAACTGGAGAAGAACGTGTTCTACACAGGCGCGGCGCCGAACCAGCAAGCGATTCCTGCAGTGCAGTACCTGATGAGCAAGGACGGCGGCGGCGCCAAGCGCTTCGTGCTGCTGGGGACCGATTACGTCTACCCGCGCACCACCAACAAGATCCTGCGCGCCTACCTGAAGAGCAAAGGCGTGAAGGACAGCGATATCGACGAGGTGTACACCCCGTTCGGCCATTCGGATTACCAGACCATCGTCGCCAACATCAAGAAGTTCTCGGCCGGTGGCAAGACGGCTGTGATCTCGACCATCAACGGCGACTCCAACGTGCCGTTCTACAAAGAGCTGGGTAACGCTGGCCTGAAGGCGACCGACGTGCCGGTGGTGGCGTTCTCGGTTGGCGAGGAAGAGTTGCGCGGCGTCGACACCAAGCCGCTGCTGGGGCACCTGGCGGCGTGGAACTACTTCGAGTCGGTGAAGAATCCAGTGAACACGGACTTCATCAAGAAGTGGAAAGCCTACGCGGTCGCCAAGAAGCTGCCGAATTCGAACACGGTGGTGACCAACGATCCGATGGAAGCGACCTACGTCGGCATTCACATGTGGGCGCAGGCGGTGGAGAAGGCCAAGTCGACCGATACCGACAAGGTGATCGCAGCGATGGGCGGCCAGACCTTCAAGGCGCCGTCGGGCTTCACCCTGACCATGGACCCGACCAACCACCACTTGCACAAGCCTGTGTTCATCGGCGAGATCCGCGCGGACGGGCAGTTCAACGTGGTCTGGAAAACGCCAGGCCCGGTACGCGCCGCGCCATGGAGCCCATACATTCCGGGTAACGAAGGCAAGCAAAAGCTGTAAGCGGCATCACGTCAGCATGGGCTCCCGCTTTCGCGGGAGCGACGGCTGCCGCATAGCCGCCGTCCACTGCAATTGCGTGCCGCCGGCCGTATAGCCGCCGTCATTCCCGCGAAAGCGGGAATCCATGCTGAGCCAATCGCATCAACTAAGGAATACGCATCTTGAAAAAACTCCTTCTCCTTGCATGCCTGCTGCTGGCCGGCGCCGCGCGCGCGGCGATCGATCCGGCCATGCTGGCGCCACTGGCCGGTGACGATCCCGACGCCCGCGTCGAAGCCATCGCTAAAATCGGCGCACTCGCCAACGACGACGCCACGCGCTTCCTGACTTCCCTGCAAAACGGCGACGTCTATACCACGCCCGACGGCAAGCTATACATCGTCGCCGACGACAAGGCCATCGACGCCGCCACTGGTACCAGCGGCCCCTTGCCGGAAGGCCTGGATGGCCTGATGATCAACAACCGCCTGCGCGGTGCGGTCGACGAAGCGCTGTCCGCGCTCAAGATGTTCTCGCCGAACCGCGCGCAACGCCTGGCCGCCGTCACCGAACTGCAAAAAACCGCCACCTACGCGCAAGCGCCGCTGATCGAAAAAGCTCTCAGCAAGGAAACCGACGCCGAAATCCGCAGCATGCTGCGCCTGGTCGCCGCCACCGCCAACCTGCAATCGCCGCAGGCCGCCAGCCGCCGAGCCGCCGTCGAAGCGCTGGCCGAGAGCAGCAACGCCAACCTCCGCCCGACGCTGCAAGCCATCGTCACCGACGACGCCGACGAAAGCGTGCGCGTCGCCGCCGCCCACACCCTGCAGGCGCTCGACAGCCGCCTCGCGCGCACTGAATTCATCGGCAACATCTTCTACGGCATCTCGCTCGGCAGCGTGCTGCTGCTGGCGGCGCTGGGCCTCGCCATCACCTTCGGCCTGATGGGCATTATCAACATGGCGCACGGCGAGCTGCTGATGATCGGCGCCTACACCACTTACCTGTGCCAGATGGCCTTCCGCCGCTGGATGCCGGATGCGCTGGACTGGTACCTGGCCGCCGCGCTGCCGGCCGCCTTCCTGGTGACGGCGCTGGTCGGCATCGCGCTGGAACGCACGGTGATCCGCTGGCTCTATGGCCGTCCGCTGGAAACGCTGCTGGCCACCTGGGGCATCAGCCTGATACTGATGCAAGCGGTGCGCACCATCTTCGGCGCGCAGAACGTGGAAGTGGCCAATCCGGCCTGGATGTCCGGCGGCGTCACCGTGCTTGGCTCGCTGGTGCTGGCCTACAACCGCATCGCCATCATCGTCTTCGCCGCGCTGGTGGTGGGCGGCGTGTGGCTGATCCTGAACAAAACGCGTCTCGGCCTGTTCGTGCGCGCCGTCATGCAGAACCGCCGCATGGCCGGCTGCGTGGGCGTCTCCACCGCCAAGATCGATATGATGACCTTCGGCCTCGGCTCCGGCATCGCCGGCCTGGGTGGCGTGGCACTGTCGCAGCTCGGCAACGTGGGGCCGGACCTGGGCCAGAGTTACATCGTCGACTCCTTCATGGTGGTGGTGCTGGGCGGCGTGGGCCAGCTGGCCGGCACCGTGATTGCCGCACTGGGACTGGGTGAAGCCAACAAATTCCTGGAGCCGGTGGCCGGCGCGGTGCTGGCCAAGATCGCCATCCTAATCTTCATCATCATCTTTATCCAGAAGCGTCCGCAAGGGCTGTTCGCCATGAAAGGCAGGAGCGCTGAATGAACCATCCATCTCTGTTTTCGCGCAAGGCGTGGAGCGGCATCGTCGGCTTCACCGTGCTGCTGGCGGTGCTGCCGCTGCTGAATGTCTTCTTTGCCGATGGCCACCCGCTGCACGTATCGAGCTATCTGGTGGGCCTGATCGGCAAATTCATGTGCTACGCGCTGGCCGCGCTGGCGCTGGACATGGTGTGGGGCTACGCCGGCATCCTGTCGCTGGGCCACGGCGTATTCTTCGCGCTGGGCGCCTATGCGCACGGCATGTACCTGATGCGCTCCATCGGCCGCGAAGGCGTGTACCAGAGCGACCTGCCGGACTTCATGGTCTTCCTCGACTGGAAAACCTATCCCTGGTACTGGAGCGGCACCGACAGCTTCTGGGTGGCGCTAGCGTTGATCGTGCTGGTGCCTGGCGTGCTGGCTTTCGTGTTCGGCTTCTTCGCCTTCCGCTCGCGCATCAAGGGCGTGTACTTCTCGATCATCACGCAGGCCATGACGTACGCCTTCATGCTGCTGTTCTTCCGGAATAACACGGGCTTCGGCGGTAACAACGGCTTCACGGACTTCAAGCGGATACTGGGTTTTCCCATCAGCGCACCGGGCACCAAGGCCACGCTGTACCTGGTGACGCTGGCGGCGCTGGTGGGCGCGCTGCTGCTGTGCCGCTGGATCGTCAAGTCCAAGCTGGGCCGCGTGCTGCAGGGCGTGCGCGATTCGGAATCGCGCCTGATGTTCATCGGTTACAACCCGCTGTGGTTCAAGCTCTTTGTGTGGACGCTGTCGGCGGTGCTGTGCGGGATTGCGGGCGCGCTGTATGTGCCGCAGGTCGGCATCATCAATCCTTCCGAAATGTCGCCGGCGAATTCGATCGAGATGGTGATCTGGGCGGCGGTCGGTGGGCGTGGCACGCTGCTTGGCCCGATCATCGGCGCATTCTCGGTGAATGGTTTGAAAAGCTGGTTCACCGGCGCATTCCCGGACCTGTGGCTGTTCGCCCTGGGTTTGATCTTCATCCTGGTCACCCGCTATCTGCCTAGCGGCCTGGCCGGACTCGTACGCAAGAAGGAGCAGGCATGAGCGCAATGAACGATGGGCGCATCGCCCTGCAGGGAGTGGACACCACCCACGGTGCGATTCTGTACCTGGAAGAGATCAGCGTGGTGTTCGACGGCTTCCGCGCGTTGAACAAACTGAGTCTGGATATTTCGGTCGGTGAGCTGCGCTGCATCATCGGGCCGAATGGCGCGGGCAAGACCACCATGATGGACGTCATCACCGGCAAGACGCGGCCGACTTCCGGCACGGCCTTCTTCGGCCAGACCATGGACCTGAGCCGCATGAGCGAACACGAAATCGCGCACGCCGGCATCGGCCGCAAGTTCCAGCGGCCCACGGTGTTCGAGCAGCACACGGTGTTCGAGAACCTGGAGCTGGCGATGAAGATGGACAAGCGCGTGCGGCCTACGCTGTTCGCGCGTCTCTCATCGGAACAGCGCGGCAAGATCGAAGAGATTCTCAAGCAGATCCGCCTGAACGGCAGCGAACAGCGCCTGGCCGGGCTGCTGTCGCACGGCCAGAAGCAGTGGCTGGAGATCGGCATGCTGCTGATGCAGGAGCCGCAACTGATCCTGCTGGACGAGCCGGTGGCCGGCATGTCGGACGCTGAAACAGCGCGCACGGCGGAGCTGCTCAACGAATTGCGCGGCAAGCACTCCATCATGGTGGTGGAGCACGACATGGCCTTCGTCACCGAGATCGCGCAGCAAGGCGTGGTGACGGTGCTGCACGAAGGCTCGGTGCTGGCGCAAGGACGCATGGACGAAGTGCAGGCCGATGAACGGGTCATCGAAGTCTATCTGGGACGGTAACGATATGCTGCAAGTAGAAAAAATCAACCAATACTACGGTTCCTCGCACACCTTGCGCGGCGTCTCGCTGGAGCTGGAAAAGGGCAAGTGCATGGCGCTGTTGGGCCGCAACGGCGTGGGCAAGACCACGCTGCTCAAATGCCTGATGGGCGTGTTGCCGGTATCGGCGGGCAGCGTCAGGTTGGAAGGGCGCGACATCACCAAACTGGCGCCGCACCAGCGTGCGCGGGCCGGCATCGCCTACGTGCCGCAAGGCCGCGAAATCTTCGCGCGGTTGACGGTGGAGGAAAACCTGCTAATGGGGCTCGCCACGCACAGCGGCAAGAAGGCGCACCTGATCAAGGGCGAGGTGTACGAACTGTTCCCGGTGCTGAAGGAAATGCTGCACCGGCGCGGCGGCGACCTGTCCGGCGGCCAGCAGCAGCAACTGGCGATCGCCCGCGCCTTGCTGGCGGAGCCCAAGCTGATCATCCTGGACGAACCGACCGAAGGCATCCAGCCATCGATCATCAAGGACATCGGCAATGTGATCCGCCTGCTGCGCCAGCGCGGCGACATGGCGATCCTGCTGTGCGAACAATACTTCGACTTCGCCCACGAACTGGCCGACCAGTTCATGGTGCTATCACGCGGCGAAGTAGTCGCCGCCGGCGCGCAAGCGGCAATGAACGACCCCGAAGTCAAGCGCCATCTGGCGGTTTAGGCGGGGAGTCGCCCAGCACGTCCTGGACGTAGAGCATGGTGACCAGGACGGAGAGGACTGCCGCTATCGGCGTGGCGAGGGCGATGCCGGCCATGCCGAACAGGGCGCCGAGCAGCATTTGCATGGCGATGGTCAGTGCCGGCGGTAGCGATACGCTGCGCGCTTCGATCAGCGGGGAGAGCAGGTAGCCTTCCGCCAGCTGGATGCCGAGGAATAGCAGCATGGTGTACAGGCCCAGTTCCGGGCTGATGGAGAAGGCGATCAACACCGCCGGCACGCCGGCCATCAACGGGCCGATGTAGGGGATGAAGTCGAGCAGGCCGGCGATCAGCCCGAGCACCATGGCCAGCGGCACGTCCAGCGCCCACAGGCCGGTCGCGGTGGCGACGCCCACTACGATCATCGACGCTACTTTGCCCACCAGCCAGCGCGCCAGCGTGTCGCCGATGGCATCCAGCACTTCGCGCGCGCGGCGGCGCCGCGTTTTGGGAATGAGTTTGATAAAGCCGTCGATGTAGAGCGTCGGCTGGGCCGCGAAGTACAGGCCCACGCACAACACGATGACGGCGTTGCCCAGCGCGCCGAACACGCCGGTGAATACCAGGCCCGCATTCGGCACCATGGCTGTCAATTGCTTGCGTATTTGCTCCGCGCTTGGCAGGTCGGACAGGATGCTGCGCAGGAAGGCGTTGTGCGCCACTGCGGCGCGCAGCCGTTCGATTGCGTCCGGCACCACGGAGCCAAGCTCCGTCGCTTGCTCGGCGATTTGCGGCGCGAGCGCCCAGCCACCGCCACCGATCAGCGCGGCCAGCGCAAGCGCAATGATGGTGAGGGCCACGCCGCGCCGCATGGGCAGGCGCTCGGCCATGCGGCGGCTCAGTTCATATAGCAGGATGGCGAACAGCGCGCAGGCGAACAACAACAGGAAGACTTCCGCGCCGAACCACAGTGCGGCCAGCACCAGGATGAATAACATGGCGATGCCGTAGGCCAGCACCACGCGATGCAGGAAACTGCGCTCGCTGCCGCGCGGTGAGAGGGACGGCGAGGGCGACGATGATTGCGCGGGCTGAAAAGGCGGCGAAGGCTGCAAGGACTCGGCAGCTGGCGAGGGTGGGGCGGCCGGTGGCGATGGGCTGGGCGTGGGCATGTTGGTTTTCTCCGTTTATGGTTTGAGCAGGTAGGCGGCGATGTCGCGCGCGTCCGACTCTGTGACACCCATGGCCGGCATGGCGGTATGCGGCTGGAATCGCTGTGGCTCCCGCAGCCAGAGGGCGAGGTTGGCGTGGTTGTTGGAGAGGCCGCCGGCGATGTACTGCCGCGCCGCCAAATCGCGCAGCGGCGGGCCGACCAGCGTCGCGGGACCGGTCACGCCGGGGATGAGGTGGCAGGCGTTGCACGCGTACTGGGTCAGCGCCAACCGGCCCCGTTCCGCATCGGCTTGCGCTTGCGTGGGACGCGGCGCGCGCGCTGGATGGCCGGCCTGCTCGGCCAGCGCAGTGTAGGCCGGTGGCGACAATGTCGGCAGCACCGTCAGGAAGGCGACCACGGACCAGATGTCTTCATCTGCCAGATGAAATTCCCACGCCGGCATGCCGCTCATCTTGATGCCGTGGCGTGTAATCCAATACAGCTCGTTGGGACGCCAGCGCCGCGCGGCGTCGGCCAGCGGGCCAGGTATGGGCTGCATGCTTTTGCCGATGTCGCCTTGCGCGACGCCGGGTGCGCCGTGGCAGGTGACGCAGTTGTCGCGATATAGGCCGGCGCCACGCAGGACCACTGCGGGACCAGGATTCAATGGCGCCGTGATCTCGCGCGCATGGTGCCGCACGGATTCGCGCAGGCCGATTTCCAGCAGGCTGTGCACCCATTGAAAGTGCGAACGCGTGGCACCGACGTTGTAGTAGCCGCCGTACAGTAGCAGCACGCCGCCCGCAGCGCCGAGCGCCGCCAGCGCGCCCAATGTGGCGACGGCAGTGATGGCGACAAGTCGGCGGCGACGGGGCATGGTCATTACCTGCGTCCTGTTGAAAAGACATGAAAGTTGTGATTCTTATAGTATATCGAGATGACGGGCTAAGGCAGGTTCCAATCGTGCGCATCCTTTTTCTCCTACCGCTGGCATGGCTGGCCGCTTGTGATAGCGGCGGGCCTGCACCTGCGCGCGTGGAGGGCGGCGATGCGCAACGCGGCAAGCTGCTGATGGCGCAATATCAATGCGGGGCATGTCATCAGGTGGCCGGCGTGGCCGCCGCGCGCGGGCAGATCGGGCCGCCACTGGACAGTTTCGGCGGTCGTAGTTATATCGCGGGCAGTGTGCCGAATACGCCCGATGCGCTGGTGCGCTGGCTAGTCGATCCGGCCGCGCTCAAGCCTTCCACCACCATGCCGGCGATGGGCGTGTCGGCCGAGGATGGGCGCCACATGGCCGCTTATCTGTACGCGCTGCCATGACGAGTCCTCAGCAATCGGCGCTGCACCCGGCCGGGCCGGACGCGGAGGTGATCGGGCAATTGGCGTGGGTGCTGACTGCCGGCGCGACGGTGATCTTTATTGGCGTAATGGTGCTGTGCGTGATGGGATTGCGCGGGCGGCGCGAGGTGCGGTCGCGTGTTTGGCTGATCGGTGGTGGTGTGCTGCTGCCGGTGGTGGTGCTGTCGGCGTTGTTGGCTTTTTCCACCTGGCGCGGCGCGCAATTGAGTATGCCGTCGTCGCAGCATGCGGTGAAGATTGCGGTGATTGCGCGGATGTGGTGGTGGGAGGTGCGCTATACCGATCCGGCGGGCGGGCCGGATATTGTGTTGGCCAATGAGATACGGTTGCCGGTGGGGCGGCCTGTGTATCTGGGCTTGGGCAGTGCGGATGTGATTCATAGCTTCTGGGTGCCGGCGTTGGCGGGCAAGGTGGACATGGTGCCGGGCCGTTGGCATGGCATGACGCTACAGGCCGATCACGCAGGCGTGTATCGCGGGCAGTGCGCGGAGTATTGCGGCGAACAGCATGCACGCATGGCCTTGCATGTGGTTGCGCAGAGCGAGGCGGAATTTGCGGCGTGGCTGGCGGCGCAGGCCAGGCCGGCCAGAGAGCCGTTGGTGGTGCAGGCCGGGCGGCGTATTTTCGAGCAGCAGCGCTGCGGGGCGTGTCATACGATCCGTGGCGCCGGCGGCAGTGCGCAGGGTGCGCAGGCCACGCTTGGACCGGACCTGACGCACGTCGGCAGCCGCCTGCACATCGGCGCGGGCACCTTGCGCAATGATCGTGGCGCGCTGGAGGCGTGGATCGCCAATCCTCATATCAGCAAGCCCGGTGTGCGCATGCCGGCTTCCGCCGACCTGCCACTGGCCGACCTGCAAGCGCTGGCCGCCTACCTGGAGCAGCTGAAATGACCACGCCGCGCAGCGATCCGCATCCACCCCTGCCAAGCTCCGTGCCGCGCCCGGACGGCGAGCTGGAACAACTGGAGCGCATCTGGCGTACACCGAAAGGCCTGCGCTTCCTCACCACCGTCAATAACTCCACCATCGGCCTGCTGTACATCGGCACCGCGCTGCTGTTCTTCGTGCTGGCCGGGATACTCGGCCTGATGATCCGCGCCCAGCTCGCGCTGCCGGAGAGCAGCCTGCTCAGCGCCGCCGTCTACAACCAGGTATTCACCATGCACGGCACGGTGATGATGTTCCTGTTCGCGATCCCCGTGGTGGAGGCGATCTCCGTATTCCTGCTGCCCGCCATGCTGGGCGCGCGCGACCTGCCGTTTCCGCGCCTGTCTGCATACGCCTACTGGGCCTACGCGGCCGGCGGCCTCGGTTTCTTCCTCAGCTTATTCGCCGGCCTGGCGCCGGACGGCGGCTGGTTCATGTATCCGCCGCTGACCGGCAAGGAACACTCGCCCGGCATCAACGCCGACTTCTGGCTGCTGGGCATAGGCTTCATCGAAATCTCCGCCATCGCCGGCGCGATAGAACTCATCGTCGGCATCCTGTTCACGCGCGCGCCTGGCATGACGCTCAGCCGCATGCCGGTCTACGCCTGGGCCATGCTGGTGATCGCGCTGATGATCGTGTTCGCCTTCCCGGCCATCATCGCCGGCACCGCGCTGCTGGAATTGGAGCGCGCCTACGACTGGCCGTTCTTCATTCCCGCGCGCGGCGGTGATCCAGTGCTGTGGCAGCACCTGTTCTGGTTCTTCGGCCACCCGGAGGTGTACATCATCTTCCTGCCGGCGGCCGGCATGGTGTCGATGATGATCCCGACGCTGGTTGGCTCGCCGCTGGTGGGCCACCGGCCGGTCGTGATCGCGCTGGGTGCGGTCGGCGTCATCAGCTTCGCGCTGTGGGCGCACCACATGTTCACGGCGGGCCTCAGCCTGTGGTCCGCCACGCTGGTATCGGCCGCCAGCATGATGGTGGTGGTGCCGACCGCGATACAGGTGTTCGCGTGGATCGCCACCTTGTGGCGCGGACAGGTGCGCATCAATGCGCCGATGCTGTTCGTGCTGGGCTTCCTGTTCATCTTTCTGCTCGGCGGGCTGACCGGAGTGATGGTGGCGGTACTGCCGTTCGACTGGCAAGCGCACGACAGCTACTTCATCGTCGCCCACCTCCACTATGTGCTGATCGGCGGACTCGTATTCCCCATGTTTGGCGCGCTGTATTACTGGATGCCGCTGGTGAACGGCCACCAGCTGTCAGAACGCTTGGGACGCTGGGTGTTCGGCTTGATGTTCGTCGGGATGAACGTGGCGTTCTTCCCGATGCACCTCACCGGCTTGCTGGGCATGCCGCGCCGCGTCTACACCTACTCGCCGGAGATGGGATGGAACCTGCTTAATCTCGTGTCCAGCATCGGCGCCTTCATCCTGGCGCTGGGCGTGCTGCTGTTCATGATCGACGCCGTGCGCACGCTGCGCAAGCCGAAGCGCCGGCACGGCAATCCATGGCAGGCGCCCACGCTGGAGTGGCTGCACACCGAGGACTACGCCACCCGCAGCATTCCGGACGTGCGCTCGCGCGAGCCGTTGTGGGACAACCCGCAACTGCCGCAGGAAGTGGAAGCCGGCGCGCATTGGCTGCCGGGTAGCGCCACCGGCCGCCGCGAAACCATCGTCACCAGCCCCGTGATGGCGCGGCCGCTGTACGTGCAGGTGCTGCCGGGCGACAGCTGGTGGCCGTTCGCCGCCGCCATCGGCACGGCCGGCTTCTTTCTGCTGCTGACGGTTGAGATGGCGCTGGCGGCGTGGGCCTGCGGCCTGGTGGCGGTGGCCTCTGTACTGGCGTGGATGTGGCAGTCGGACAGCTTGCCGCCGCAGCGCATGGTGCGCGTGGCGGACGCGGTGTCATTGCCGCTCGGCGCGCGCGGCGTGTTATCGCATTCCTGGTGGGCCACCATCATCATGCTGGTGGTGGACGCCACAGTGTTCGCATCCTTCCTGTTCGCGCACATCCACACGGCGATGCGGCTGGAAGTGTGCCCGCCGCCCGGCAGCAGCCTGCCGTCCGCAGCAGCCACGTGGGCGTCGTGCGGCTTGCTGGTCGCCGGCTCGCTGTTGATCGCATGGGCGCGGCGCCACGCGGCGAGTGGCTG
Source organism: Duganella paludis (assembly GCF_054461335.1). Taxonomy (NCBI): domain Bacteria; kingdom Pseudomonadati; phylum Pseudomonadota; class Betaproteobacteria; order Burkholderiales; family Oxalobacteraceae; genus Duganella; species Duganella paludis. The sequence continues at coordinate 94,393 of NZ_CM136922.1, read as the reverse complement.
GCAGCGGCTGGCTTTCGTATTGGCCCTGGTCTGCATGCTGGGCGGCGTGGGCATGGATCTCGGTAGCCAGCGCGCAGCCGGCCTCGATCCCGTTGCCACGGCATGGGGCGCAACGGTGGCGGCGATGCTGGCTTACCAAGGATTGCATGCGGTGCTGCTGGCGATCCTGTGCATCTACCTGTTGGCGCGTTCATGGACCGGACGCCTTACTGCGGTCAATCGCGCCACGCTGGATAACTGCACGCTGGTGTGGCACTACACGACGTTGCAGGGCCTGTGCATCGCCGCCGCGCTGCGGATCATCAATGCGTCTTGAAGAAGTTGCGGGTGATGGTTTCCAATTCGCCGCTGCGTTTCATCTGCGTGATAGCCGCGTCGAACTGCTTGACGAAATCTGATTTGAACGCATAGACGCCCTTGTCACGGTCTGTATAACCCAGGTAGCCTTGCTTGGTAGCGATCTGCACCGCCTCCGCCAGCTCGGCGTGGCTGACGCCTTCCTGATATTTACCGTCGGCCTTCATCTTGTTCAGTGTCCACTGGATGGAGACGCGGTCGTTGATGTAGCAGTCGATGCGCTTCAGGCCTAGCTTGATGATATTGGTCTCGCTGTCCTTGGCTTCCTCTACGCGCAGACTGCCTGACTGCACCGCCTTGTCGAACGCTTCGCCGCCGACGATGAAGCCGGCGTTGTTGCCGATGGTGAGGCCGTAAAAGTCGTCCGGCCAGCGCTTGCGCGGCTTCGCCGCCAGCACGTCCTTGCGGCACACCGCCACCACGTGTTCCTCATACAGTGGCTGCGAGTAGGGCCAGGTCCACGGCTCGTCCTTGGTGTTCATGTAGGGCGGATACAAGGCGAAGCCGGTGCCGGCCTTGAGCATCGCCATGCCACGCTTCCAGGGCACGGTCAAGATGGTGACCTTGTAGCCTTGCATATAGCCGGTGGCGGCGCGCACGATGTCGTAATACAGGCCTGCCGGCTTGCCGTTCTGTTCATAGGAATAGGGCGGATAGCCGGCGTCACCGTAGATCGTGACCGGAATGTCGGCCGCGTGCGCACCAGCGCACAGCGCTGAAATGAACAGGGCCTGGCATATTTTCATGGATTACATGTTAACACGATAGTCAGTGCGCCAGCCACGCCATCGTCTGCGAACAGGCATAAAGCAACAGGCCTATCATGCCCCCCACCAGCGTGCCGTTGACGCGGATGAACTGCAGGTCCTTGCCGATATTGAGTTCGATCTGGCGCGACATGTCCTTGTCGTCCCAGGCCTTGACGGTGTCGCTGATGTGGCGCGTGAAGAAGCTGGAAAAGGCCGGCGCCAGCGTGCGGGCCATGCCGGCCAGGTGCTGGTTGAGCGAGGCGCGCATGTCGGGATGGGCCAGCAGTTCCTCGCTGAGCCATGCGCTGGCCTGTTCCACGCCGGCGTTCAGGCGCGAGTCGGGGCTGGCGATATCGGCCGTGATCCAGTCCCTTACGCTGCCCCACAGGTCCTTGATGTAGGCGTTGAACGGATCGCCGTCGCGCAGGTAGCGTTTGAATTCCTCACCCTTGGCGAGGAACTCCGGGTCCGACTCCAATCGCTCCAGGAAGCGCTGCACCACGCCGTCGAACTTGATGCGCAGCTTGTGGTCACGATCGGCCGCGATGTTTTCCATGGTGTTCTGCAGCGCCTTGGCGATCATGGCCGCGCCGCTTTCGCTGATCCACTCGGTGGGCAGCATCAGTTCCATGGTGGCGTGTTCGCGTTTCAGCCAGGCGGTGATCTGGCCGGCGATCATCTCGCGCGTGGTGGGGCGGTTGATGAGGCCCATCAGGGCCACCATGCCGTCGTCCAGCAGTTCCTGATGGCGGCCGTCGCGCGTCAGTCCGGCCAGCAGCGCGCCCAGGGAGCGTGACAGATCAAGCTTGCCGATGGCCGTATTGAGCGCGTCGCGCAGCAGCTGTTGTATGCGCACATCGTCGGCGGTGGCCAGGATTTCCGGCAGGAGCTTGAGCAGGTGGCCGGCCAGGTAGCCTCGGTTGGCGGGCTCGCGGAGCCATTGCGCCACATGGGTGGATGGATCGGTTTTCAGGATGACGGCCGCCAGCGATTCGGGCTTGAGGAATTTTTCGTCGACAAAGCCGGCCAGGTTGTCGGCGATGCGCTCCTTGTTGTTCGGGATGATGGCGGTGTGGCGCGCGATGAAGGGGATCGGCACGCGGCGGAATAGGGCCACCACGGCGAACCAGTCGGCCAGCGCGCCGACCATGGCCGCTTCCGACACCGCCCGCAAGCAGTCGGTCCAGAAGCCGCGCGGCAGCAGCGAGGTGACGACGAACACCAGCGCCGCCGCCAGCAGGAGCGACAGCGCGAGACGCTTGGAGCGCTTTAATTCGGCTTCTTTATCCATGCGGCGATTATGGCACGGACTGCGCGCGAGGCCCGGCACGAATGCCCGGCGCGGGCGCGGGGGGAGGCTATGCGCTCGTCGCTGCGCGGATCTTGCCGAGGGCGACCGCCGCCGCCGAGGTGCGCGTCTCCACGCCGAGTTTAACGAACACGTGCTCCAGGTGCTTGTTGACGGTGCGCGGGCTGGTGCCGAGGATGTCGCCGATGTCGCGGTTGGTCTTACCCTTGATGACCCAGTTCAGCACCTCGGACTCGCGCTGCGTGAGCTTAAAGCAGTTCATCAGTGATTCAATGGTGGCCACATCCGATTCCTCGCGCAGCACGATCATCCATTGCTCGTTCTCGCTGTACTCCGCCGCCGAAAAGATCAGGCGCCGGCTGCCGCGCGCCAGCGTCAGCGGCGGGTGCGACTGGCCCTGGCTGTGCGCCAGCTGCGTCGCCTGCAGCCACCCCGGCAACTGCTCCTGTAGCCCGGTGTCGGCCAGATAGCCCTGCATCAGCGTGCGCGCCAACGGCGTTTGCCAGACGATCTTGCCGTCGCGCGGCGTCATGGCGATGACGGCGTTGCCGAAGGCGTCCAGCGCGCTGCGCGCCTGGTCCACCAGCTGCGCGGTCTGCATGTGCGAGGTGATGCGCGCCAGTACCTCGCTGGTGCGCAGCGGCTTCGTGACGTAGTCGTTGCCGCCCGCCTCGAACGCTGTGACCACGTGCTCCGCCTCGGTCAGGCCGGTCATGAAGATCACGGGAATATGGCGCGTGGCCAGGTTGGCCTTGAGCTGGCGGCAGGTTTCAAAGCCGTCCATGCCGGGCATGATGGCGTCCAGCAGGATGATGTGCGGCTGCGCCTCGGCGGCGCGGATCAGGGCGGCGGCGCCGTTGTTCGCCACCAGCACGGTGTAGCCCGATTCGTCGAGCGCGTCGTGCAGCACGGCCAGGTTTTCCGGCACGTCGTCCACCACCAGTACCACGGGTGTGTTCACGGCTTCACGGTTGAAGTTCATCATTCTCTTTCACGAAATCCGCCATCGCATCGAGCTGGAAGCGGGCGGCAAAGTTACGCATGGTGTGGGTGAAATGCTGGTAACGCGGATCGAGCGCACCGATTTCATTGAGTTTGTTCTGGATGCCGCGCACATAACCGACGCGTATCAATTCGCGCAGCGCCGTCATGGCTTCATCCGGCGGGAACACCAGTTCCGGCGCCGCTGCGGGCGTGGGCGCCTTAAGAGGTGGCTGCGTGATCCATTCCAGCGACAGCCGCGCGCCGACCCAGTCCAGCAGCTCTGTCACATTCACTGGCTTGACGAAGAAGTCCTCGGCGCGGATGGCGGCCGGATTTTCCATGCCCTTGTCGAAGGCGTTGGCAGACACGATGGCGATCGGCGTGACCGACATTTCGCGCCGGCGCAGGATGTAGCTGGCTTCCCAGCCGTCCATGCCGGGCATGGCCAGGTCCATCAGGATCAGGTCCGGCTTGAAGCTGGCGTATTGGTCCAGGCATTCCAGGCCGGACGCCGCCTGCGCCACTTCGAAGCCCAGCGGCTGCAGGATGTTGAGCAGCAGTTCGCGATCCACGCGCTCATTGTCGACCACCAGGATGCTGCGGCGCGGGCCGGCATAGCCGATGCGTTGCAACTGAGCGGCCGCAGCATGCGATGCGCCGCCGCCAGCCGTGCGGCCGCCCGGCGCGTGCACGCTGGGCAGGAACAGGCGCACGTGGAAGATGCTGCCGCGCGGCGTGGTGCGTACTTTCAGCTCACCGCCCATCAGCTGCGTCAGCATCCGGGCGATCGGCAGTCCCAGGCCGGTGCCGCTGGCGTTGGCGTGCGCGCTGGCGCTGCCGCGCGAGAATGGCTCGAAAATATGGTCGATCTCTTCCTGCAGGATGCCGGGGCCGGTGTCTTCGATTTCAAACGACGCCATCTCACGCGCGTAGTGCAGACGCATGACGATGCCGCCATGGCTGGTGAACTTGACGGCGTTGCCGAGGATGTTGATCAGGATCTGGCCCAGCCGCTTGCGGTCGGCGCGCACGCAGCGCGGCAGGGCGCCGGTCAGTTCGTAGCGGAAGGCCAGGCCCTTGTTGGCAGCCTGTAGTTCGAACATGTGCACCACCTGGCCGATGAAGTCCGGGAAGTCCAGCTCCTTCATGTCGAAATTGAGCTTGCCGCTTTCGATGCGGGCGATGTCCAGCGTACCTTCGATCAGCGACAGCAAATGTTCGCCGCTGTTGCGGATCACGCGCACGGCCTGCTGGCGATGGGCCGGAATGGCGGGATCGTTGTCCAGCAACTGCGCGTAGCCGAGGATGGCGTTGAGCGGCGTGCGGATCTCGTGGCTGATGCCGGCGATGTAGCGGCTCTTGGCCTGGTTGGCCAGGTCGGCGGTCTTCTTGGCCTGCTGCAGCTGGGCGTCGGTTTGCTGGTGCAGCTCGATCTCGCGCGTCAGCAAACCGGTCTGGCGGTTCGACTCTTCCTGCGCCACGCGGCGGCTTTCGCTGGTCAGCACCAGCCACCAGGCGACGATGCCGCTGGTGAGCAGCAGCGCGGCGAAGATCTTCACGAACACCAGTTGCAGCTGCGGCAGCAGGGCCTGCGCGCCGGCCGGCAGCACCGATTGCTCGTGGTAGTAGATCAATCCCATCAGCGCGCCGAGGAACAGCACGGTGACGATCATCAGCAGCAGATAGTGCCCAAGCCCGCTGCTCAGGTAGCGCCACAGCGACTGCGGTAGCAGCGCGCGCATGGCCTGCTGCCATTGCACCGCCACGCGCGCATGCGGCTTGCAGGCGTCGTTGCAGCGCGCGTCGAGGCAGCAGCACAACGAGCAGATGGAACCCTGATAGGCTGGGCAGTGCGCCATGTCCTCGGCTTCGTATTCCTTTTCGCAGATGACGCAGGTCTTGCTATGCACGTGCTCCGGCTGGCGTGCGATGTAATAGCGGCCACCCGTGGCGTAGGCGATCAGCGGCGAAGTCACCAGCGCCGTCACCAGCGCGATGAAGGCGGAGAAGGCCTGCGCCTGCACGCCGAACACGCCCATGAAGGCGGCGATGGACAGCGCGGAGGCCAGCAGCATGGCGCCCACGCCCACCGGGTTGATGTCGTACAGGTAGGCGCGTCGGAACTCGATGCCCTTGGGGCTCAGGCCCAGCGGCTTGTTGATCACCAGGTCCGCCACCACCGCCGTGATCCACGAAATGGCGATGTTGGAGTACAGGCCCAGTACCTGGTCCAGCGCCTGGAACACGTCCAGCTCCATCAGCAGCACGGCGATCAGCGCGTTGAACACGGCCCACACCACGCGGCCCGGATGGCTGTGCGTCAGGCGCGCGAAAAAATTCGACCACGCCAGCGAGCCGGCATAAGCGTTGGTCATGTTGATCTTCACCTGCGACACCACCACCAGCAGCGCGGTCGCGGCCAGCGCCAGTTGCGGATGCTCGAACACCAGCCCGAAGCCGGCCAGGTACATATGGGTTGGATTCACCGCATGCTCCAGCGGCATGGCGCTGCTGATCGCCAGCCATGCCAGCAGCGCGCCGCCCAGCATCTTGGCGATGCCGAGCAGGATCCAGCCCGGCCCGGCGAGCAGCACGCCGAAGTGCCAGCGCAGGCGGTTGGCCTTGGTCTGCTGCGGCATGAAACGCAGGAAGTCAACCTGCTCGCCGATTTGCGTGATCAGCGCCACGCCGACCGCCGTCGCCGCGCCGAACATCAGCACATTGAACTGGCCGTGCGTGCCGTCGCGGCCAGCATACGTCATCAACTGGCCAGGCAGTTCCGGGCGCTTGATGAAGATGGCGATGAAGGGCAGGGCCATCAGGATCAGCCAGACCGGCTGCGTCAGCATCTGGATGCGCGAGATCAGCGTCACGCCATGCGTCACAAGCGGAATCACCACCAACGCGCTGACCATGTAGCCGAGATAGAGCGGCAGGCCGAAATACAGCTCCAGCGCATAGGCCATGATGGCCGCTTCCAGCGCAAACAGGATGAACGTGAACGAGGCGTAGACGAACGACGAAATGGTCGAGCCGATGTAGCCGAAGCCGGCGCCGCGCGTCAGCAGGTCCATGTCGACGCCGTGGCGGGCGGCGTAGTAGCTGATCGGCAGGCCGGTGAGGAAGATGATCAGGCCGATGGCCATGATGGCCCACAGCGCGTTGATGAAGCCGTAGTTGACGGTGATGGTGCCGCCGATGGCCTCTAGCACCAGGAACGAGATCGCCCCGAACGCTGTGTTCGATACGCGAAACACCGACCAGCGCCGGAACGCGCGCGGCGTGTAACGCAGCGCGTAATCCTCGATGGTCTCATTGGCCACCCAGGTATTGTAATCGCGCCGGATTTTGACGATGCGCTGTGTCGAGGTCATAAAAAAAGCAGCTAGTGGACTAGCTGCTTTTTAAGCAATTTTTATGCCTAGAACTACGCTGCGCGCTGACGACCGGAATGCAGCTTGTCGAGCAAGCGCTTGAGTTCTTCTTCCATGGCCGGCGACAGATTGGCGAACTGGCAGCCGATCTGCACCTGCTCGCCCAGCAGGAAGGAACGGAAGGTGCGCGACAGCCGCACTTCCAGGTCGGCGATCATCACCGAATCCGGTCCCAGCTCCAGCCGCACGCGTTGTAGCTTGCGGCCGACGTGTAGGCCGACCGCGTCGCGCGGCGCCGCGCGCATGCCGACGCCGCCGGCGGAAAAGTCGTACAACTGCAGCTCGTACGGTTTGCCGTTGAGGACGAAGGAGGCCATGTAGTACACGCCCAGCGGGGTTTCCAGACGCGTCGAGGAGCGGCGGTTCAGCACCTGGCACCTCAGCGGGAACTCCAGCTGGTGCAGGGTAGGCTGGTCCGGCAGCGACGGCCAGGTATCCGAAGTGAGCTTGAACTGGATCTTCGCCGAACGCAGCCAGGCCACGAAGACGGCGTCGCCGGGCGGCAGGAACTCGCCCTCGTTCAACTCCAGCACAAAGTAGGGATTTTCCGGATCGACCGACTTCAGCCGGCCCATCACTACATTGGTGGAACTGGACGGATAAATCGAGACCGGCTCGCCCGATTCGGCGAGCGCAGTCAGGGAATCACCGATGTCATGTTCATCGGTCATTTCGTGGGGGTTCGAACCCGTCGCGATTGGCTCCACAGCGTCTTTTAGGGTGGGGGGCCCGCGTCGAAATTCATTTGGTATTGGATCGTTCACGACGGCATATCTCTTTGATAATGACTTCTATAATGCGAGGTCGATCTCGGTAGTTTATAGCGGATTCAGCGTTTTGGCTTGCAAAATAGCAAGAATTTTTGATCCTTTGTGGTTCAAAAGCGCTCATCGGGGCGCAGATAGCGCCACTGGCCCACCGGCAGGTCGCCCAGCTTCACTTTGCCGATGCGCACCCGTTTCAAACCGACCACCTTCAGGCCCACCATATCGCACATGCGGCGAATCTGGCGCTTCTTACCTTCCTTCAAGGTGAAGCTGAGCTGGTCGTCGTTCTGCCAGCGTACCTTGGCCGGCAGCAGCGGCTTGCCGTCCATCCAAAGGCCGTGGTTGAGCTTTTTGAGGTCGCTGTCGGGCAGCTTGCCCGGCTTGGTGTATTCCACGCGCACCAGGTATTCCTTGTCGACTTCGGTGGTTTCGCCGATCAGGTGCTTGGCCACGCGGCCGTCCTGGGTCAGCACCAGCAGGCCGACCGAGTCGATGTCCAGGCGGCCGGCCGGCACCAGCGAACGCAGCTGGGTCGGGTGGAACATTTCCGGCGATGGGTCTTCCGGCCAGCGGTTTTCCGGCTTGATCAGCACCACGGCCGGCTGGTAGCCGTCCTCGGCCTGGCCGGAGACGTAGCCCATCGGCTTGTTGATCAGGATGGTTACGCGCTTGGACTGCTCGGCGGCGGCCTGGCGCTCGACGGTGACTTTCTGGCTCGGGTAGATCTTGGTGCCCAGCTCGGAGATGACTTTGCCGTCAACCCGGACCCAGCCGCGCTCTATCCATTCGTCGGCCTCGCGACGCGAGCACAAGCCCAGTTCGGACATGCGTTTGGACAGGCGGAGTAATTCTTCAGACATGATGATGCTCTTTTAAAACAGGGGTTAAACCTTGATGGCGTCCAGCAGGTCGGTTTCCAGCTGGATCTGGTTGCGGGCGTTGTTGAGCGCCGCGCCGTCGATCAGGAACACGTCTTCCACGCGCTCGCCCAGGGTCATGACCTTGGCCGTGTGCAGGTTGATCTTGTACTTGGTCAGTACATTGGCGATAGAGTACAGCAAACCGGTGCGGTCGTTGGCGGCCACCGACAGCAGGTAGTATTGGCCGCGCTCGTCCGGCCGCAGGTCCACCGTCGGCTGGATGGGGAAGGTGCGCGACAGGCGCGACAAGCGGCCCTTGCCCGGCGCCGGCAGCGGCTCGGGCGTGGTCAGCAGGCTGCACACCTCGTGCTCGATCAGGCTGATGATGTCGCGGTAGCTCTTGGCGAAGTTCTGCTCGGTCACCAGGAAGGTGTCGAGCGCGTAGCCGTGGCGCGTGGTGTGAATCTTGGCGTCGAGGATGCTGAAATTCTTGCGGTCGAAATAGCTGCAGATGCGCGCGAACAGGTCCGGCTGGTCCTTGATGTAGACGGCGATCTGCAGCCCTTCGCCGATCGGCGCCAGGCGGCATTTCACCACCGGCTGCTCGCTGTTGAAGCGGTCGTACAGCGCGCGCGTCTGCCAGGCGATGTCGGAGGCGTCATGGCGCAGGAAGTAGGCGACGTCGAGCTGTTTCCAGAACGCTTGGTGCGCATCCGCTTCCAGGCCGTACAGGCGCAGGGTCGCCAGCGCTTCCTGCTGGCGGTTGCGCAGTTCGTTGTCGGCGCTGTGCGGCTCGCCGCCCAGCACGCGCAGGGTGATCTTGTAGAGGTCTTCCAGCAGCTTGGCCTTCCAGGCGTTCCACACCTTAGGGCTGGTGCCGCGGATGTCGGCTACCGTCAGCAAATACAGGCCGGTCAGGTGGCGCTCGTCGCCCACCACCTTGGCGAAGGCCTGGATCACGTCCGGATCGGACAAGTCCTGTTTCTGCGCCACTTGCGACATGGTCAGGTGGTTCTCGACCAGGAACACCACCAGTTCGGTGTCTTCCTCGCTCATGCCGTGGTCGCGGCAGAACTGTTCGGCGTCGGCCATGCCGAGCTTGGAGTGGTCGCCGCCCCGGCCTTTGGCGATGTCATGAAACAGTGCGGCCAGGAACAGCACCCACGGCTGCGGGAAGTTGGCCATCAGCTGGCTGCAGAACGGGTATTCGTGCGCGTGCTCGGCCATGGTGAAGCGGCGCATATTGCGCACCACCATCAGGATGTGCTGGTCGACCGTGTAGACGTGGAACAGGTCGTGTTGCATCTGGCCGACGATCTTGCGGAAGTTGGGCAGGTAGCGGCCCAGCACCGACAGGTCGTTCATGCGGCGCAGCGCGTGGATCACGCCCACCGGCGCCTGCATGATGCGCAGGAACAGCGAACGGTTGGCCGGATCGGCGCGGAAGGCGGCGTCGATCTGGAAGCGCTCGTGCCACAGCGCGCGGGTGGCGCGCGCCGTCATGCCCTTGAGCGCCGGCCGCTCGGTCATCAGCAGGAAAATCTCCAGCATGGCCGACGGATTCTTCTCGAAGGTGTCGTCCTCGGCGATGTCGATCAGGCCGTTGACGTCGTTGAAGCGTTCGTTGATGCGCACCGCCTCGCCCGATTTCGGGAACAGCCGTTCCTCGATGTTCTGCAGCAGGATGGTGTTGAGCTGGGTGACGGTCTTGGCGGCCCAGTAGTAGCGCTGCATCAGGTATTCGCTGGCGCGGCGCATATTGGGGCCGCTGCCGGTGGCGGTCAGGCCCAGCGACTCGGCGATGGCGGTCTGCACGTCGAACACCAGGCGGTCTTCGCGCCGGCCGGCGTGCAGGTGCAGGCGCACGCGGATATCCTTGAAGGCGCGTTCCTTCTCCATCAGCTGCTTGGCTTCGGTCTGCGTGATCAGGCCGCTGGTGGCCAGGGTGCGCCAGGAGTTGGCCAGGCCGGAAGCCTTGACCAGCCACAGGATCACCTGCAGGTCGCGCAGGCCGCCCGGGCTTTCCTTGCAGTTCGGCTCCAGGCTGAAGGCCGTGTCTTCGTACTTGGCGTGGCGCTGGCGCATTTCCAGCAGCTTGGCGTGGAAGAAGGCGCGCGGGTCCATGGCGGCGTCGTAGCGGTGCTGCAGTTCGGCGAACAGCTGATCGTCGCCGCAGATGATGCGCGCTTCCAGCAGGCTGGTTTGCACCGTAATGTCGGCCGCCGATTCGCTCAGGCACTCGTCCACCGTGCGGATGCTGTGGCCGATTTCCAGTCCCAGGTCCCACAGCAGCTGCACCAGCTCTTCCAGCTTTTCGGTGGTGGCGGCGTCCGGCGCCTGCTCCAGCAAAATCAGCAGGTCGACGTCGGAATAGGGGAACAGCTCACCGCGGCCGTAGCCGCCGACGCCGATCAGCGCCGTGTTTTCCGGCAGCGCGGCCGCGTGCCAGGCCGTGGTGAGCACCGCGTCGACGCTCTGGCGCAGGCTGCGCAGCAGCTTTTCCGGCTTGCCGTCGTCACGGAATGCGGCGATGACGAGCTGGCGGTCGGCTTTCAGCTGGCGCTTGAGTTGCTCGCGCAGTTCCTTCTTCATCACGGCCGCGTTCACGGCTTACGCTGCCTTGGCGGCGGCGCCGCCGATGAAGGCCGGCGGCGGCGGGCTGCCGGCCGACAGGGTCAGCACTTCATAGCCGGTGTCGGTCACCAGGATCATGTGTTCCCACTGGGCCGACAGGCTGCGGTCCTTGGTTTTGATGGTCCAGCCGTCGCCCATTTCGCGGATTTCGCGCTTGCCGGCGTTGATCATCGGCTCGATGGTGAAGATCATGCCGGTTTCCAGCACGATGCCGGTGCCGGGACGGCCGTAGTGCAGCACCTGCGGCTCTTCGTGGAACACCTTGCCGATGCCGTGGCCGCAGAACTCGCGCACCACGCTGTAGCCGGCTTTTTCGGCGTGTTGCTGGATGGCGTGGCCGATGTCGCCCAAGGTGGCGCCCGGCTTGACCTGGGCGATGCCCAGCCACATGCATTCGTAGGTGATCTCGGACAGGCGCTTGGCCATGATCGACGGTTCGCCGATGAAGAACATGCGGCTGTTGTCGCCGTGGTAGCCGTCCTTGATGACGGTGATGTCGAGGTTGACCACGTCGCCGTTCTTGAGCACCTTGTCGCCCGGGATGCCGTGGCAGATCACGTCGTTGACGGAGGTGCAGATGGCTTTCGGGTAGGGCGTGTAGCCCGGCGGGCAGTAGTTCAGCGGCGCCGGGATGGTGCCCTGGACGTTGACCATGTATTCGTGGCACAGGCGATCGAGTTCGCCGGTGGTGACGCCCGGCTTGACGAAGGGGGTGATGTAGTCCAGCACTTCGGAGCCGAGGCGCCCGGCGATGCGCATGCCTTCGATGTCTTCGGCGGTTTTGATGGAAATGGACATAGTGATCGCAATCTGCAAGGTAAACGGTGAACACGCCCGGCGCACCGATCGCTGAGTCAGCGATCAGCGGCGGCGCGTGGCGTGCGATATGTTGAAATTATAAACGACGGCGGGGCAGTCGTGCGGCTGTCGCCGCCAGCCCTGGCGGACGGCGGCATGGGCGCGGTCTTAGGCGCCTGCCTTGGCCGCCGCTTTGGCGCGGCGACGCGCCTGCCAGCCCACCAGGCCGAGGCCGGCCAGCAGCATGCCCCAGGTGTCGGCTTCCGGCACCGGGGAGACGTCGTCGACGTCGCCGCTGCCGTTGGAACCGCGTCCGCCGCGGCCGCCAAACCCGACGTGACGGGTGTCGTCCCCAGCTTTTGCCAGTTCCTCGTCGTCCTGCAGGTGGTCCAGTGCGTCAAGTGCGCGCTGGCGGGCGATGCGGCGCTGGGCCTCTTCGGCCGGATCCAGTTCGATCGGTTCGAGCTTCGGCGCGTCGAACAGACCCAGTTCGGCCAGGCCGGGGTCGGTGAATTCGACCGGGGCTTCGAGCTCGCGCGCCGGCGCCGCAGGTGTCGACGCGACGGCTTCGGAGCGGGTGACGCGGCTGACGTTGCCGCAGATGCGCGGCACCAGGATGCAGTGCTGCTCGACGCAATACACGGCGCCCGGCTCGTTGCGCGTGTCCGCCCACTTGTCGCGCGTGACGGTGGCGCAGACCGAGGCTTTGCCGAAATGCATGTCGCGGATGGCGGGATCGTATTGGTATTTGCCGGTGATGTGCTCGCGCGTGATGCTGACCTTGTCGTCGGACTGGTTTTCCTGCATGCGGCGCTTGAGCGTGCTTCGCACGGCCTCCGGAATGTCGGTGTAGCGGTCGATGGCGGCTGCGGCGCCGCCGGTGTAGGGGTTGTGGCCTGGGTGGTCCCAGGAGCAGCTGGGTTGAATCGCGGCGGCAAGTGTGACAGCTAGCAGTAAGGGCATGGAAAATCTCTCAGGCTGGGCGCTATCGCATGGGTTGGGCGCGGCGAAATTAATGTAGTGGAACTATGGTGTCCCGAATGATATTACACTTTCCATATAAATAGCTATCTACTAAGAATTTTTTGATGCTCTGCGCTATGTTGGTGCATCGGCGCACAACACTATCATCTTGCATGCACCATCGCGGGGCGGTTGGCCGCCGTCTCATAGAGCGAGAGTGCTTGCCCAAGTGGCTGTTTTTAGGGTAGAATCTCGGGTTGCTTGAATTTGGTTTAAGCAATGTTGTATTTCTTAATTTAAACACGCGAATCCGTTCGACAAGGGTGCCAGGGAATTTTCCCGGGTGACTGATCGGATTCCAGAACTAACCCTGGAGTAAATTATGTCCGTAACTATGCGCGAAATGCTGGAAGCCGGTGTCCACTTTGGTCACCAAACCCGTTTCTGGAACCCAAAGATGGCTCCGTTCATCTTCGGTCACCGTAACAAGATCCATATCATCAACTTGGAAAAGACGATGGGTATGTATCAAGAAGCGATGAAACACGTGAAACAGGTAGCCGCAAGCCGTGGCACCATCCTGATGGTAGGCACCAAGCGTCAAGCACGCGACATCATCGCCGCTGAAGCTCAGCGCGCGGGCGTTCCTTTCGTCGACCAGCGTTGGCTGGGCGGCATGCTGACCAACTTCAAAACCATCAAGACCTCGATCAAGCGCCTGAAAGACATGGAAGCTTCGGTGGAAGACGGTTCGGTTGAGAAGCTGTCGAAAAAAGAAGCGCTGATGTTCCAACGCGAAATCGTTAAGCTGCAAAAATCGATCGGCGGCATCAAAGACATGGGCGGCGTTCCTGACGCAATCTTCGTCGTTGACGTTGGCTACCATAAAGGCGCCATCACCGAAGCCGCAAAACTGGGCATCCCGGTTATCGGCGTGGTCGATACCAACCACTCGCCAGAAGGCGTGCAATACGTCATCCCAGGTAACGACGACTCGTCGAAAGCCATCACGCTGTACGCCCGTGGCGTTGCAGATGCGATCCTGGAAGGCCGTTCGGCCGCTGGCGCCGAAGTTGTAGAGATGGTTAAAGCAGCAGCCGGCGACGAATTCGTCGAAGTCAGCGAACAGGCTTAATCGTTTCTGACAGGCTGTAGAAAAAGGGGTGGCCAACAGCTCCCCCTTTTTTTTGACATAACCACCCACTGAAATACCGAATACAGGAGAAACACATGGCAGCGATTACTGCAGCAATGGTAGGCGAACTGCGCGCGAAGACCGACGCGCCGATGATGGAATGCAAAAAAGCACTGACCGAAGCCGAAGGCGACATGGGTCGTGCGGAAGAGATCCTGCGCGTCAAGCTGGGCGGCAAAGCTGGTAAAGCAGCAAGCCGTATCACCGCTGAAGGCGTGGTAGCGACCTACATCGCCGACGGCGTAGGCGCCCTGATCGAAGTGAACTCGGAAACCGACTTCGTTGCGAAAAACGACGACTTCCTGAACCTGGCCAACACCGCTGCCCGTCTGGTAGCTGAAAAGAACCCGGCCGACGTCGCTGCCCTGCTGGCCCTGCCAGCCGGCGACGAAGGCAAGACCCTGGACGAAGTGCGTGCCGCACTGATCGGTAAAATCGGCGAAAACATGTCGATCCGCCGCTTCCAGCGTTTCGAAACCACCGCCAAGCTGGCTTCGTACCTGCACGGCACCCGCATCGGCGTGGTCGTTGAATTCGACGGCGCGGACGAGCAAGTGGGCAAAGACGTGGCCATGCACATCGCTGCAATGAAGCCAGTGTCGCTGTCGTCGGACCAGGTTCCTGCGGAACTGATCGAAAAAGAGCGCTCGGTTGCTCAGCTGAAAGCGGACGAAGATGCAGCCGCCGCTGTTGCCGCCGGCAAAACCCCACAGGCTGCCGACATCGTCGCCAAGCGTCTGGAAGGTTCGGTCCAGAAGTTCCTGAAAGAAGTATCGCTGCTGAACCAGGCTTTCGTGAAAAACGACAAGCAATCGATCGAGCAGATGCTGAAAGAAAAATCGACCACCGTTAAATCGTTTGCCATGTACGTGGTAGGCGAGGGCATCGAGAAGAAAGTAGACGACTTCGCAGCAGAAGTGGCCGCTCAAGTGGCCGCTTCCAAAGGAGCGTAATAAAAAGAAAACGGGCCGAGAGGCCCGTTTTTTTAAGCCCTCAGTAGTGCCCGGCGTTGGGCGAGGTATCATAGGCGCCGGCAAGCTTACCCGAATAACTTTATCTAGGAGCCCCGTCTCATGTCCAAACCAGCCTATAAGCGCGTCCTCCTCAAATTGTCCGGCGAAGCCCTGATGGGCGATGATCCTTACGGCATCAACCGGGGCACGATCGAGCGCATGGTGGCCGATGTGGCCGAGGTCGCGAAACTGGGCGTGGAGCTGGCGATCGTCATTGGCGGCGGCAATATCTTCCGTGGCGTGGCGCCCGGTGCGCAAGGCATGGACCGCGCCACCGCCGACTACATGGGCATGCTGGCCACCGTGATGAACGCGCTGGCCCTGGCCGACGCCATGCGTCACGTGGGCATCACCGCGCGCGTCATGTCGGCCATCGGCATCGAGCAGGTGGTGGAGCCGTATGTGCGCCCGAAGGCGCTGCAGTACCTGGAAGAAGGCAAGGTCGTGGTGTTCGCGGCCGGCACCGGCAATCCGTTCTTCACCACCGACACCGCAGCGGCGCTGCGCGGCTCGGAGATGAGCGCGGAAATCGTGCTGAAGGCCACCAAGGTGGACGGCGTCTACACCGCCGATCCGAAGAAGGATCCGAACGCCACGCTGTACAGCACGATCAGCTTCGACGAAGCGATCGCCAAGCACCTGCAGGTCATGGACGCCACCGCTTTCGCGCTGTGCCGCGACCAGAAACTGCCGATCAAAGTGTTTTCCATCACCAAGCCCGGCGCGCTGATGCGCGTGATCATGGGCGAGGATGAGGGTACACTGGTTCACGTTTAATTTTTAAGAAACAACAGGAGAGCAGCAATGTCCGTAGCTGACGTTAAAAAGAGTGCGCAAGAGCGCATGGTCAAATCGCTGGAAACCCTGCGTGCCGACCTGGCCAAGGTCCGTACCGGTCGCGCCCACACCGGCATCCTCGATCACGTGACGGTTGATTACTACGGTAATCCGACCCCGATCAGCCAGGTCGCCAACCTGACCCTGGTGGACGCCCGCACCATCGGTGTGCAGCCGTTCGAGAAGAAAATGGCCGGCGCCATCGAGAAAGCCATCCGCGACGCGGACCTGGGCCTGAACCCGGCCGCGCAGGGCGACACCATCCGTGTGCCGACCCCGCCGCTGACCGAAGAGCGCCGCAAGGAAATGGTCAAGCTGGTCAAGAGCGAAGGTGAAGACGCCAAGGTTGCCGTGCGCAACATCCGTCGCGACGCCAACGAAGGCTTGAAAAAGCTGGTCAAGGACAAGGCGATTTCGGAAGACGACGAGCGCCGTGGCACCGACGACATCCAGAAACTGACCGACAAGGCCATCGCCGATATCGACAAGATGCTGTTGGATAAGGAAAAAGAAGTTTTGACGGTGTAACACCGGCGGAGTCCCCCTCGTCCTTCCGCCCACTGGGCGAAACGACTTCCCGCGTACGCGGGAATCCATGCTGAGCGTGCCCGCACGCGTACTATGGATTCCCGCCTGCGCGGGAATGACGTTTCTGCGGAGCGCTTCTTGTCTTTTCGCGTCACACCTGCAATACTTTATACTTTGGCACCAAAGTTTTCATGAAATATACGAGTTCGACTACCGAGGTTCCAGACGCACCCGCCGTGCCGCGCCACGTGGCGATCATCATGGACGGCAACGGCCGCTGGGCCACCAAGCGCTTCCTGCCGCGCGTGGCCGGACACGTCAAAGGCGTGGAAGCCGTGCGCACCGTGGTCGAGTCCTGCGCCCGCCGTGGCGTCGAATACCTCACCCTGTTCGCCTTCAGCTCGGAAAACTGGCGCCGCCCGGAAGAGGAAGTGTCCCTTCTGATGCGCCTGTTCGTGACCGCGCTCGAACGCGAAGTCTCCAAGCTGCACGCCAATAACATCCGCCTGCGCGTGGTGGGCGACCTGTCCCGCGCCGACGACAAGCTGCAAGGCATGATCGCCGCCGCCGAGCGCAAGACCGCCGCCAACACCCGCATGACCCTGACCGTCTGCTTCAACTACGGCGGCCGCTGGGACATCATGCAGGCCGTCGGCCAGATGGTCCAGGCCCATCCCGGCGCCACCGATTTCAGCGAGGCGCAACTGGCGCCGCACCTGGTCATGGCCTACGCGCCCGAGCCGGACCTGTTCATCCGCACCGGCGGCGAGCAGCGCATCTCCAATTTCCTGTTGTGGCAGCTCGCTTACACCGAGCTGTTCTTCACCGACATCTACTGGCCGGACTTTTCCGCCGAATGTCTCGACGAGGCGATCGCCTCCTACCAGCACCGCGAACGCCGTTTCGGCCGCACCGGGGCGCAACTGGCTGAAAAGACAAACTAAATGCTGAAAACGAGGATTATTACCGCTCTGGTCTTGCTGGCGGTGCTGCTGCCGGTCCTGTTCTTCAACTATTTCCCCGCGTTTGCCCTGGTGGTGACGCTGTTTGTCGGCGCCGCCGTATGGGAAGGCGCCCGCCTGTTCGGCCTGGCCGAGGGCAAGGCCCGCGCGGCCGGCTTCGTCGGCGCCGGCCTGTTCGTGCTGCTGATGTACACCGCCAAGCCGGGCTCGGTCAACGCGCTGTACGGCGTAGCCGCCTTGCTGTGGGTGATCCGCTACGCGCCGACGCTGGGCCTGGGCCTGCCGCCGTTGCAGGGCGCGGCCAACTGGTCGCTGGCGATCACCTTCACCTTTGCCGTGTTCGCGGCCTTCTTCGCCATCGTCGGCCTGTTCCTGCACTCGCCGCTGTACCTGCTGTCGGTGATGGTGCTGGTGTGGATCGCCGATATCGGCGCCTACTTTTCCGGCAAGGCCTTCGGCAAGCGCAAGCTGGCGCCGAGCATCTCGCCCGGCAAGTCGTGGGAAGGCGCGATCGGCGGCGCGATTGCCGTGCTGGTGATCGCCTCGCTGTCGGTGGTCCTGGCCGACGCTGGTGGCAACACAACCGCCCCGTGGCTGCAAGACACCTTCACCTACAAGCTGCACGCCCGCTTCGGCTGGGCGCTGACGCTGCTGGTGTTGCTGGTGATCGTGATGTTTTCCGTCATCGGCGACCTGTTCGAATCCGCGCTCAAGCGCCGCGCCGGCATCAAGGACAGCAGCAACCTGCTGCCCGGCCACGGCGGCGTGCTCGATCGCGTGGACGCGTTGATCCCGGTGCTGCCGATGGCCGCACTGGTCACGTCCTGGCTCTGAAAGAATTCCCATGCAACGTATCACCGTTTTAGGCGCCACCGGTTCGATCGGCGTATCCACGCTGGACGTGGTGGCGCGCCATCCCGAGCGCTATGCCGTCTATGCCCTGTCCGCGCATAGCCGCGTCGACGACCTGGCCGCGCAGTGCGTGCAGTTCCGTCCCGCGCGCGCCGTGGTCGGCACCGCCGCCGCCGCCGACCAGCTGGCCGCGCTGCTGCGCGCCGCCGGCGTGAAGACCCAGGTGGAGTGGGGCGAGCAAGCCCTGTGCGCCATCGCCAGCGCGGCGGAAGTCGACAGCGTGATGGCTGCCATCGTCGGCGCCGCCGGCCTGGCGCCGACGCTGGCCGCCGCCCGCGCCGGCAAGAAGATCCTGTTGGCGAACAAGGAAGCGCTGGTCATGTCCGGCCAGCTGTTCATGGACGCGGTGCAGGAATCGGGCGCAGTGCTGCTGCCGATCGACAGCGAACATAACGCCATCTTCCAGTCGATGCCGCAGTTCGGCGGCCGCGTGCCGGCCGTGCGCGACCCGGCCGCCGGCGTCGCCAAGATCCTGCTGACCGCATCGGGCGGCCCGTTCCTGACGCGCGACGTCGCCTCGCTGGAAGCGGTGACGCCGGAGCAGGCCTGCAAGCATCCCAACTGGTCGATGGGCCGCAAGATCTCGGTCGATTCGGCCACCATGATGAACAAGGGCCTGGAAGTGATCGAGGCCCATTGGCTGTTCGGCGCCCCGGCCGACCGCATCGAAGTGGTGATTCACCCGCAATCGGTGATCCACTCGATGGTGTCCTACGTCGACGGCTCGGTGCTGGCGCAGCTGGGCAACCCGGACATGCGCACGCCGATCGCCCACGCGTTGGCTTACCCGGAGCGCATCGCCTCCGGCGTGGCGCAGCTGGACCTGACGCAGATCGCCACGCTGCAGTTTGAAAAACCGGACTTCACGCGCTTCCCGTGCCTGGCCCTTGCCTTCGACGCGCTGCGCGCCGGCGGCACCGCGCCGGCCCTGCTGAACGCGGCCAACGAAGTGGCGGTGCAAGCCTTCCTCGACCTGAAGATCGGCTTCCGCCAGATCGACCGCGTGATCGCCCATGTGGTGGACACGCTGCCGCACGGCGCCGCCCACAGCATCGAAGCGGTGATGGCGCAGGACGCTGCCGCCCGCGCCGCCGCTGAAACCCATATCGCCGGACTGGCCCAATGAACTTCCTGCAAACCGTGCTGGCGTTCGTCGTCTGCCTGGGCTCCCTGATCGTATTCCACGAACTGGGGCACTATCTGGTGGCGCGCTGGTGCGGCGTGAAAGTGCTGCGCTTCTCGGTCGGTATGGGCAAGGTGGTGTGGTCGCGCCGTTTCGGCCCGGACCAGACGGAATGGGCCATCTCGGCGCTGCCGCTGGGCGGCTACGTCAAGATGCTGGATGCGCGCGAGGGTGAGCTGACCGGCCTGCCGGAAGCGGACCTGCAGCGCGAGTTCACGCGCCAGAACGTCTGGAAGCGCATCGCCATCGTCGCCGCCGGCCCGTTGGCCAACTTCCTGATCGCCATCGTGCTGTTCGCGGGCCTGTACATGCACGGCATCGAGGAGCCGAGCAGCAAGATCAGCGTCGTCGCCGGCACGGCGACCGCCGCCGCGCAGGCCGGCCTGCAGAACGGCGACGTGGTCACCGCCGTCAACGACCAGCCGGTGCAGGTATGGTCGGAACTGCGCTGGCAGTTCATCCAGTCCGCCATCGACAAGCACGAGATCCGCCTCGCCATCGAGCGCGCAGGGCAGGGCCGCGTCGCCGCCACCTTGCCGGCATCCGCGCTGGCAGGCCTGGATCTGGAAGGCGACGTGCCGGCCCAGCTGGGCGTCGGCGTTTCGCGTCCGGCGCCGCTGGTGCAGCAAGTGATACCGGGCAGCCCGGCCGAACGCGCCGGCCTGCGCGAGGGCGATCTGCTGACCGCCGTCGACGGCGTGGCGGTGGCCGACGGCATCGCCTTCATCGACATCATTCGTGCATCGGCCGGAAAAACGGTGCAGGTGGACCTGCAGCGTAGCGGCCAGCCGCTGACCGTGAGCATGACGCCGCAGGCGGAACAGGCAAAAACCAGCAAAGGAACTGTAACAGTCGGTAAGATCGGCGCGTACGTCGCGCTGCTGCCCGATATGATCAAGGTGCCTTCTTCCCCGCTGGCGGCGGTCGGCAAGGCGGTCGGCAAAGTGTGGGACACCTGCGCCATGACGCTGAAAATGATCGGCAAGATGATCACCGGCGAAGCTTCGCTGAAGAACGTCACCGGTCCGATCACGATTGCCGATTACGCCGGCCAGACCGCACGAATGGGCGTGGCCAGCTATTTGAGCTTTATCGCCTTCATCAGCATTAGTTTAGGTGTGATGAATTTGCTTCCAATTCCGGTTCTGGATGGCGGGCATTTGCTGTATTATTCGCTGGAAGTTTTAACTGGGCGTTCTGTGCCGGAGCGCGTTGGAGAAATCGCGCAGCGTCTTGGCATGGGTTTGTTGCTGACTTTGATGCTGCTTGCGGTCTTTAACGACGTTGCCCGGTTGTTGTAGTAGTTCTCGTTGATTGAGCCATTGAACCCGATGAAATTATATTCTGACCGTATTACTTCAACTTCCCTGCGCCGTAGCCTGATCGGCGCCGCTGTCCTGGCTCTGTGCAGCGGTAGCGCCATGGCGATCGATCCTTTCGTCATCAAAGATATCCGCGTCGAAGGGATCCAGCGTACGGAAGCCGGTACGGTCTTCAGCTATCTGCCGGTGCGTGTCGGCGAAACCTTCACCGACGACAAATCCGTCACCGCCATCAAGGCGCTGTACGCGACCGGCTTCTTCAAGGACGTCAAGCTGGAAAAAGACGGCCAGGTGCTGGTGGTGCTGGTCGAGGAACGTCCGGCCATCTCCAAGGTGGACTTCACCGGCACCAAGGAATTCGAAAAAGACATGCTGGTCAAGGCGCTGAAGGACATCGGCGTCGGCGAGACCAAGATCTTCGACAAGGCCTCGGTGGAACGCGCCGAGCAGGAACTCAAGCGCCAGTACCTGTCGCGCGGCCTGTACGGCGTGAAAGTCGTCACCACCGTCACGCCGCTGGAACGCAATCGCGTCAGCATCACCTTCGCGGTGGACGAAGGCGAAATCGCCAAGATCAAACAGATCAACATCGTCGGCAACAAGGTGTTCTCGGACAAAGAGCTGAAGGACAACCTGGCGCTCAACACCGGCGGCTGGTTCAGCTGGTACACCAAGGCCAACCAGTACTCCAAGACCAAGCTGACCGGCGACATCGAGTCGCTCAAGTCCTTCTATCTGAATCGCGGCTACATCGAGATGAACATCGATTCGACCCAGGTGTCGATCACGCCCGACAAGAAGGATATTTACATCACCATCAACATCACCGAGGGTGAGCAGTACAAGGTATCGGACATCAAGTTCGAAGGCGAGACCTTCGGCCGCGAGGAAGAACTGCGCACCCTGGTGCTGCTGCGCAAGGGCGTGACCTATTCGGGCGAGCTGCTGACCGCCACCAACAAGCTGATTTCGGATCGCCTGGGCACCTTCGGCTACGCTTTCGCCAACGTCAACGCCAATCCGGACATCAACCGCGAGAAGCGCGAAGTGGCCTTCACCTTCTTCATCGATCCGGGCAAGCGCGCCTACGTGCGCCACATGAACATCGCCGGCAACACCACTACCCGCGACGAAGTGATCCGCCGCGAGTTCCGCCAGTTCGAGTCGAGCTGGTACGACGCCAACAAGATCAAGCTGTCGCGCGACCGCGTCGACCGCCTCGGCTACTTCAAGGACGTGACCATCGACACGCCGGAAGCGCAGGGCACCTCCGACCAGGTCGACGTCAACCTGACCGTGGTCGAAAAGCCGACCGGTAACTTCCAGATCGGCGGCGCGTTCTCGCAGTCGGAGAAGTTCTCGTTCCAGGCGGCGGTCCAGCAGGCCAACTTCGCCGGTTCGGGCACCACCGTGGGCCTGGAGCTGAACACCTCCAAGTACAGCCGCACGATCTCGTTCTCGCAGACCGACCCTTACTACACCGACGACGGCATCTCGCGCGGCTACGAGCTGTATCTGCGCACGCAGCAGCCGCCGGCGCTGAACATCGGTTCCTACACCATCAAGCAGCAGGGTGGCCGCATCAGCTACGGCGTGCCGTTCTCGGAAGTGGACACCGTGTTCTTCGGCATCGGCCTGGAACGCTCGCGCATCACCACCGACAGCACCTCGCCGATCCGCTTCCAGGAATACGTCAATACCATCAACGGCACCACCACCGGTGTCGGCACCGCCTCGACCAACGCCGTGCCGCTGACGATGGCCTGGGCGCGCGACAGCCGCGATTCGGCGCTGACGCCGACCGTAGGCCGCTACCAGCGCGCCAACCTGGAGCTGGACCTGGTCGGCAAGCAGAAATACTACCGCGCCGTGTACGAGCACCAGTGGTACAAGCCGCTGTACCAGAAGGTCACGCTGGCCCTGAAGGGCGAGATCGACTACGGCCGTGGCCTGGGCGACAGCAACTACCCGGTGTTCAAGAACTTCTATGGCGGCGGTATCGGTTCGGTGCGCGGCTACCTGAGTTCCTCGCTGGGCGCGGTCGACTACCGCTACGGCGATGCACTGGGCGGCGCTTCGCGCCTGATCGGCAATGCCGAGCTGCAGCTGCCGTTCCCGGGTTCGGGCCAGGACCGCAGCTTGCGCTGGTTCGGTTTCCTGGACGGCGGCCAGGTCTATCAGGAAGGCGAGAAGATGCGCTTGTCGCAGCTGCGTTACTCGACCGGTCTGGGGATCAGCTGGATTTCGCCGGTCGGTCCACTGAAACTGAGTTATGCTAAGCCCCTGAACGCCAAGACGGGCGACCGCCTGGAACGCTTCCAGTTCCAGATGGGCAGCGGCTTCTAATGGTTGAAGTTGTGCTTGAAGGTAATATCATTTTTCTCGGAGAAATAAGTTGAAGACTGCATCTGCAACCATGACCAAATATCTCGCCGTGCTTGCACTGGGCTGGTGTTCATTGGCGCCGGTGCAGGCTCAGACCTCGGCCTCGCGCATCGCGTGGATCAGCCCTGAACGCATCTACAATGAATCCAAGCTGGCCAAGCTGGCCGAGGAAAAGTTGAAGGAAGAGTTCAAGTCGCGCGAGAAGGCCATGGCCGAAATGGCCGGACGCCTGAAGACCGCCTCGGAAAAGCTGGAGAAGGATGCGCCGACCTTGAGCGAGGCGGAGCGCGTCAAGCGCCAGCGCGACGTGTTCGAGCTGGATAAGGAATACCAGCGCCGCCAGCGCGAGTTCCGCGAAGACGTCAGCCAGCGCACCAACGAGGAGCGCCAGGCGATTTCTGAAAAAGCCACCAAGATCATCAAGCAGCTGGCCAGCGTCGAAGGTTTCGACATCGTGCTGCAGGACGCGGTCTGGGCCAGCAACCGCATCGACATCACCGAGAAGGTGCTGTCCGCGCTGGACAAAGATAAATAAACAAAAAGATTGGATCACCCGATGGGCACTCGACTAGGCACATTGGTCGAACGCTTGGGCGGACAGCTGGTGGGCGATGCGAACCTGGAAGTGACCGGGATCGCGCCACTGGCGGATGCCGGCGTTTCGCACATCAGCTTTCTCAGCAACAGCAAGCTGCGCGCGCAAGCGCTGCAGAGCAAGGCGGCGGCGCTGATCGTGTCGGCCGCCGATGACGCATTCATCGCGGCCGGCTACAGCGGCGCGCGCATCGTCGTTCCCAACCCGTATGTGTATTTCGCCCGCGCGGCGCAGTATTTCGCTGCGCTGACGGCCATCGTGCCGGCGGCCGGCGTGCACGCCACCGCCGTGGTGGCCGACAGCGCGCAGGTGGCCGCATCGGCCCACGTGGGCGCGCGCGCGGTGATCGAAGATGGCGCCGTGATTGAAGACGGCGCGGTGATCGGCGCCGGCTGCTTCATCGGCCGCGAGGCGGTGATCGGCGCCGGCACCCAGCTGTTCGCCAACGTCACCTTCCACGCCTACTGCCAGATCGGCCAGCGCGGCATCATCCATTCCGGCGCCGTGATCGGCACCGACGGATTCGGCTTCGCCAACGAGGGCGGCGTGTACATCAAGATACCGCAGACCGGGCGCGTGATGATTGGCGACGACGTCGACATCGGCGCCAACACCACCATCGATCGCGGCGCCTTGGCCGACACCATCATCGAAGACGGCGTGAAGCTGGACAACCAGATCCAGATCGGCCATAACTGCCATATCGGCGCGCACACGGCCATGGCCGGCTGCGTCGGCGTGGCCGGCAGCGCGAAGATCGGCAAGTACTGCACCTTCGGCGGCGCCGCCATGGTGCTGGGCCACCTTGAAATCGTCGACAAGGTGCATGTCGGTTCGGGCAGCATGGTATCGCGCTCGATCCTGGAACCGGGGCAGTACACCGGCTTCTACCCGCTGGCGAAAAACGCCGACTGGGAAAAGTCGGCCGCGATTGTCCGCAACCTGTCGGCCATGCGCGATAAAATCCGTGCGCTGGAAAAAACCATCAAGACCAAAACAGAGAATAACGAATCATGACCACTACTCAGCCTGAAACCTCCAAGACGATGGACATCTGCGAAATCAAGTCCTACCTGCCGCACCGCTATCCGCTGCTGCTGGTCGACCGCGTGTTGTCGTACGAAGAGAACAAGCGCATCACCGCCATCAAGAACGTCACCGTCAACGAAGAATTCTTCAACGGCCACTTCCCGCACAAGCCGGTGATGCCGGGCGTGCTGATGATCGAAGCGATGGCGCAAACCGCCGCGCTGCTGTCGTTCAAGACCATGGGCATCAAGCCGGACGAAAATTCGGTGGTGTACTTCGTCGGCATCGACAACGCGCGCTTCAAGCGCCCTGTGGGTCCTGGCGACCAGCTGAAGATGGACATCGAAATCGTGCGCGTCTCGCGCGGCATCTGGAAATACAAGGCGGTCGGCTCGGTCGACGGCCAGACTGCGGTCGAAGCGGACCTGATGTGCACCATCCGTAACGCCGCCGACGCATCGCAGCCGGCGGCAGGGCAGTAATCATGTCCAGGATACACGCCACCGCCATCGTCGACAGCAAGGCCGAGCTGCACGAGAGCGTAGAAGTCGGCCCGTATACGGTGATCGGCCCGAACGTCACCATCGGCTCCGGCACGGTGGTCGGCCCGCACGTGGTCATCGAAGGTCACACGACCATCGGCAGCGACAACAAGTTCTTCCAGTTCTCGTCCATCGGCGCCGCGCCGCAGGACAAGAAGTGGGCCGGCGAAGCGACCCGCCTGACCATCGGCGACCGCAACACCATCCGCGAATTCTGCACCTTCAACACCGGCACCGTGCAGGACAAGGGCGTGACCTCGCTGGGCAACGACAACTGGATCTCGGCCTACGTCCACCTGGCGCACGACTGCGTGGTTGGCAGCAATACGATCTTCTCGAACAACGCGCAGATCGCCGGCCACGTCGAAATCGGCGACCACGTGATCATGAGCGGCTTCGCCAACGTGCACCAGTTCTGCAAGATCGGCGCGCACGCGTTTGTCGGCATGAGCACTTCGCTGACCCAGGACGTGCCGCCGTTCGTGCTGTTGAACGGTAACCCGGCGGCGGCGCACGGCGTGAATATCGAAGGCCTGAAACGGCGCGGCTTCACGCGCGAGCAGATCAACGGTATCCGCGCGGCCTACAAGATCATCTACCGCTCCGGCCTGACGCTGGAAGAAGCCAAGGCGGCGCTGGTGGCCGAAGAGGCTGCGGTACCGACCGAAGTGGCGCTGCACATGCGCGCCATGCGCGAATTCCTCGATACGGCGAGCCGTGGCATCGTCCGCTGACAAGCTGTCGTTAGCCTTGGTGGCAGGCGAGCCGTCCGGCGACATGCTGGCGGCTCGTTTGCTTTCCGGCCTGCGTCCGCATCTGCCGGACGCGCGCTTCCACGGCATCGGCGGCCCGCACATGATGGCGCAGGGCTTCGAATCGCACTGGCCGATGGACCAGCTGACGGTGCGCGGCCTGCTGCCCGTGTTGATGCGCTACCGCGAGCTGAAGGGCATCCAGAACCAGCTGCGCGACCAGTTGCTGGCCGAGCGGCCGGCCGCCTTCATCGGCGCCGACTACCCGGGCTTCAACCTCGGGCTGGAAGAGCAGCTGAAGGCGGCCGGCATCCCGACCATCCACTATATCGGCCCGCAGATCTGGGCCTGGCGCGGTGGCCGCATCAAGAAAATCATCCGCGCCGTGTCGCACATGCTGGTGGTGTTTCCGTTTGAAGAAGCGATCTACCAGCAGGCCGGCGTGCCGGTCAGCTATGTGGGCCATCCGCTGGCGGAGCTGATCCCGCTCGCGCCGGACGAAGGTGCGGCCAAGCGCGCGCTGGGCATGCCGGAGGACGCCAACGTGGTCACCATCATGCCGGGCAGCCGCATGTCGGAGATCAAGTACAACACGGTGGCCTTCATGCAGGCGGCCAGGCTGCTCAAGCTGCGCGACCGCACGCTGCGTTTCGTCGCGCCGATGGCCGGCGAGCGCCAGAAGCAGTACTTCCTGCAGCTGGTGGCGCAGGCGGGCCTGCAGGACGTTGAGATCCAGCTGCTGGACGGCCAGTCGCACACCGCGATTGCGGCCGCCGACGCGGTGCTGGTGGCGTCCGGCACGGCCTCGCTGGAAGTGGCGCTGTTCAAGAAGCCGATGGTCATCGCCTACAAGATGGCGGAGCTGGAATGGCAGATCCTGCGCCACTTCAACTACCAGCCGTGGATCGGCATGCCGAACATCCTGGCGCGCGAATTCCTGGTGCCGGAGATGCTGCAAGGCGCGGCCAATCCGGACGGGCTGGCGGAAGCCATGTGGAAGCAGCTGAGCGACGCGCCGCACCGTTTGCGGCTGGCGCAGCGTTTCACCGACATGCATCACAGCCTGCTGCGCAACAGCGCGGCGGAAAGCGCCGCAGCGGTGCTGAAAGTAATCGGCGCCTGAATGTCGTTCCCGCGAAAGCGGGAATCCATGCTGAGCGCCTCCGGTCATCGACCTATGGGTTCCCGCTTGCGCGGGAACGACGGAATGAAGAGTAACTAAAGTGAAGAATCAAAACCTGGGACTGTTCGACGACCTGCCGGCATCGCCCGATGAAATCATCTGCGGCGTGGACGAGGCGGGACGCGGGCCGCTGGCCGGCCCGGTGTTCGCGGCCGCCGTCATCCTCGACGTCTCGCGTCCCATCGAAGGCCTGCGCGACTCGAAGAAACTCACCGAAGCCAAGCGGGACATGCTGGCGCCGCTGATCAAGCAGCACGCCGTGGCGTGGGCCATCGCCGAAGCGTCTGAAGACGAAATCGACAAGCTGAATATCCTGCAGGCCTCCATGCTGGCCATGCGGCGCGCGGTGGAAGCGCTGAGCACCGTGCCGACGCTGGCCCTGATCGACGGCAACCGCTGCCCGGTGATGAAGATCCAGAGCATCGCCATCATCGGCGGCGACGACAAGGTGGACGCCATCTCGGCCGCTTCCATCCTGGCCAAGACCGCGCGCGACGCGGCGCTGGTGGTGCTGCACGAACGCTATCCGCAATACTGCTTCGACCAGCACAAGGGTTACGGCACGGCGCTGCACCTGGAGCGCCTGCGCGAGCACG
This sequence comes from Duganella paludis, assembly GCF_054461335.1. Lineage (NCBI taxonomy): Bacteria > Pseudomonadati > Pseudomonadota > Betaproteobacteria > Burkholderiales > Oxalobacteraceae > Duganella > Duganella paludis. Next base: position 66,504 of record NZ_CM136922.1, on the reverse strand, counting down.
GGCCGTCGCCGGTGCATCGCCGTTCCTTCGCGCCGGTGCGCGCGCTGCTGGAGGTGAACCTGTGAAGACGATTACCTCGCGCGACAACGCGCAATACAAAGACCTGGTCAAGCTGGCCGGCAGCTCGTCGGCACGCCGCAAGGCCGGCCGCACGCTGCTCGACGGCGTGCACCTGTGCCAGTCGTATCTGCAGCTGCGCGGCCTGCCGGAGCAATGCGTGGTGAGCGAAGGTTCGCTGCAGAACGCTGAAGTGATGGAGATCGTCGGCCAGCTGGAGGCGCAGCGCGCCCACGTGCTGGCCTTGCCGGACGCGCTGTACAACGCCGTCAGCCAGGTGGAGCATGGCGTCGGCGTCATGTTCCTGGTCGCCACGCCGGAGCGCGCGGTGACGGCGCCCCTGAGTGTATCGGCGGTGCTGCTGGACGGCGTGCAGGATCCCGGTAACGTCGGCTCCATCCTGCGCAGCGCGGCGGCGGCGGGCATCACGCAGGTGTACTGCAGCGCCGGCACGGCGTTCTGCTGGTCGCCGAAAGTGCTGCGTGCGGCCATGGGCGCGCACTTCGTGCTCGATATTTTTGAAAACGTCGACCTGGCGGCGCTGATTGCGGGCGCCAAGGTGCAGACCCTGGCCACCAGCGGCTACGCCACGCAGCGCCTGTACGACGTCGATTTGCGCGTGCCGACCGCATGGCTGTTCGGCCACGAAGGGCAGGGCGTGGCGGACGACCTGCTGTCGGCGGCCACGCACCAGGTGGTGATACCGCACCTGGGCCAGGTGGAGTCGCTCAACGTGGCCGCCTGCGCGGCGGTTTGCTTTTTCGAACAAGTAAGGCAGAATCAGGCGTAAGCACACACTGGAGCTGTACATGGATATCGCGCAGTTGCATTTTCTGGTAGCCGAAGGGGATCAGGTTCAACGCCATGCGCTGGCCGATATCCTGGTGCACGTGGGCGTTGGGCGCATCACGCAGGCGCCCGACGGCCACACCGCGCTGCGCCACTTCAGCGCCGGCATCACGCCGCCGGTGGACATCGCCATCATCGACCTGGCGCTGCCGGGCATGGATGCGCTGGAACTGATCCGCCGCCTCGGTGAAGCGCGCTGCAAGGCCGGCATCATCGTGGTCGGCGCGCAAAGCAACGCCGTGCTGTTCTCGGTGGAGACCATGGCGGACGCTTATGGCGTCAATGTGCTGGGCGCGATCGGCAAACCGGTGATCGGCAGCCGTTTGATGGCGCTGGTATCCAACTACTTGCAACCCGGCGCGGCGCACGGCGCGCAGGGACCGGCGCCGCGCATGTCCTTTGCCGAAGTCGGGCAAGGCCTGCAGGCGCGCGAATTCGACCCTTACTTCCAACCGAAGATCGAGCTGGAGACGGGGCAGGTCAAGGGCCTGGAGATGTTCGCGCGATGGCGGCACCCGCTGCATGGGGTGCTGGGACCGGCTTCGTTCATGCAGGCGCTGGAAGACAACCGGCGTGTCGACTTCCTCGATTGGGCCATGATCGAAAAATCGGTGGCGGCTTGCCGCAAGCTGCACGACCAGGGCGTGCCGATCTCGGTATCGATCAACGTCGACCAGACCACGCTGGCGCACCCGCAATTCATGGAGCAGATCGGCACCTGCCTTGAGCGGCACCGCATCATGGCCGACTACATCACCTTCGAAATGACCGAATCGGCGGTGCTCACCACCGACCCGCACTTCCTCGAACGGCTGCTGCGATTGCGGATGAAAGGCTTCGGCCTGGCGATCGACGACTATGGGACAGGGCGCAGCAACCTGCAACTGCTGGCGCGCATCCCGTTTTCGGAACTGAAGATCGACCGCAGCTTTGTGGATGGCGCCTCCAAGCGCGCCGCCATCGGCACGGTGCTGCGCTCCTGCCTGGGCCTCGCCCGCAGCCTGGATCGTCGCTCGGTGGCGGTAGGCGTCGAAACCAAGCAGGATTGGGACTTCCTGCAAGGCCTGGGCTGCACCTACGCCCAGGGCTACTACATCGCCAAACCGATGCCGGTGGAAGACTTCCCCGCCTGGCTGGCCGACTGGCAGCACTTCTTCTGATCAGTACTCGCGCCGGTCCGGTTTGATTTCCTGCAGGATGGTGGTCGATATCTCTTCAATCGACTTGGTGGTCGATGACAGCCAGCGTATGCCCTCGCGCTTCATCATCGCCTCCGCCTCGTTCACCTCATACCGGCAATTCTCCAGCGACGCGTACTTGCTGCCCGCGCGTCGCTCATTCCGTATCTCGCTCAAACGCTCCGGCGTAATGGTCAGCCCAAAAATCTTGGACTTGAACTCATACAGCGACGACGGCAACCTGCCACGCTCGAAATCATCCGGTATCAACGGATAGTTCGCCGCCTTGATCCCATACTGCATCGCCAGGTACAAACTGGTCGGCGTCTTGCCCGAGCGCGACACGCCCACCAGAATCACATCGGCCGACGACAAATTCTTGTGCGACTGCCCGTCATCATGCGCCAGTGAGAAATTGATCGCCTCGATCCGGTTCTTGTACTCCTCGCTGTCCACGATATTGTGCGAACGGCCGATGGTGTGGGTCGACTTCACCCCCAACTCTTGTTCCAACGGAGCAACAAAGGTCTGGAACATGTCCATGTACATGCCTTTGCATAGCCGAATGATGTCCGACAACTCCGTCTTCACCAGGGTCGAAAAGATGATTGGCCGTTGACCATCGGTTGCAAACGCTTCGTTGATCTTGCGCACCGCGTCGTGCGCCTTGTCCAGCGTATCGATGAAGGGAAGCCGCACCTGGCGGAAGCGCAGCTCGAATTGGGTCAGGACCGAGTGACCAAAGGTTTCTGCCGTGATGCCGGTCCCGTCCGAAACGAAAAAGACCGTGCGGGCGGCGGAGGGCAGGGGTTGTCGTTGTTCTTGTGTCATGTAGAGGTGGCTATCGGTATTGTGAATCGTCAATTCGCGTTTCAGGCTGTAGAATGCTTGGCAATGGTTAGATTGTGCTGCACGACGAACAGAATAACAAGAAACAAGTCTGCGCCTCGCTGGAAGATTTCTATCATCAAAAAGGTGTAATTATGTCCAACGCAGCATTGAAGGAGCAAAACAACGAAGCGGTTTACGTTGCCTCGTTTGAACACTTGCGAATGACGGATGTCGAATCCGTCGGCGGCAAGAACGCCTCGCTCGGCGAGATGATCAGCCAGCTGGCGGAAGCCGGCGTGCGCGTGCCTGGTGGTTTCGCCACCACCGCGCAGGCTTTCCGCGACTTCCTGTCGCACAGCGTCGGTGGCGGTAAATCGCTGGCCGACCGCATCGCCGACCGCCTGTCCGATCTGAACATCGACGACGTGCGTTCGCTGGCGCAAGCCGGCGCCGAGATCCGTCAGTGGATCATCGACACCCCGTTCCAGCCACGCCTGGAAGCGGAAATCAAAACCTACTACGACCAACTGGTGGCTGATTCCAGCACCGAGATGTCGTTTGCCGTGCGCTCCTCGGCCACCGCCGAAGACTTGCCGGACGCCTCGTTCGCTGGTCAGCAGGAGACCTTCCTGAACGTGGTCGGCATTGAAAACGTGCTCGACGCCATGAAGCACGTCTTCGCTTCCCTGTACAACGACCGCGCCATTTCCTACCGCGTGCACAAAGGCTTCACCCACGCCGAAGTGGCGTTGTCGGCCGGCGTGCAGCGCATGGTGCGTTCCGACCTGGGCGCGGCCGGCGTGATGTTCACCATCGATACCGAGTCCGGCTTCAAGGACGTGGTGTTCGTCACCTCCAGCTATGGCCTGGGCGAGACGGTGGTGCAGGGCGCCGTCAATCCGGACGAATTCTATGTCCACAAACCGATGCTGGAAAAAGGCAAATCGCCTGTCATCCGCCGCAACATCGGCTCCAAGCTGCTGAAGATGGAATTCACCAACGAAGCCAAGGCTGGCCGTTCGGTGAAAACCGTGGACGTGCCGGTCGAGCTACGCAACCGCTATTCGCTGAACGACGAAGAAGTGGTGGAGCTGGCCAAGTACGCCGTCATCATCGAGAACCACTACCAGCGTCCAATGGACATCGAGTGGGGCAAGGATGGCCGCGACGGCAAGCTGTACATCCTGCAGGCGCGTCCTGAAACCGTGAAGTCGCAGCAGAAGGCGACCGACGTGCAGCAACGCTTCAAGCTGAAGTCGAGCGGCACGGTGCTGGCCTCCGGCCGTGCGATTGGCCAGAAGATCGGCGCCGGTCCGGTGCGCGTGATTCACGACCCGGCCGATATGGAACGCGTGCAGCCAGGCGACGTGCTGGTGGCCGACATGACCGACCCTAACTGGGAACCGGTGATGAAGCGCGCTTCCGCCATCGTCACCAACCGTGGCGGCCGTACCTGCCACGCGGCGATCATCGCGCGTGAACTGGGCGTGCCTGCGGTGGTTGGTTGCGGCGACGCTACCGACGTGCTGAAGGACGGCACTTTCGTCACCGTCTCGTGCGCCGAAGGCGACGAAGGCAAGATCTACGACGGCCTGCTGGAAACCGAAATCTCGGAAGTGGCGCGCGGCGAACTGCCCAAGCTGCCGACCAAGATCATGCTCAACGTCGGCAACCCGCAGCTGGCCTTCGACTTCCAGTCGGTGCCGAATGCGGGCGTCGGCCTGGCGCGCCTGGAGTTCATCATCAATAACAATATTGGTGTGCACCCGAAAGCGATCCTGGAATATCCGAACATCGACGCCGACTTGAAGAAAGCGGTGGAGTCGGTCGCGCGCGGCCACGCTTCGCCGAAAGCCTTCTACGTCGACAAGCTGGCCGAAGGCATCGCCACCATCGCCGCCGCGTTCTGGCCGAAACCAGTGATCGTGCGCCTGTCGGACTTCAAGTCCAACGAGTACAAGAAACTGATTGGCGGTTCGCGCTACGAGCCGGACGAAGAAAATCCGATGCTGGGCTTCCGTGGCGCGGCGCGCTACCTGGCCGCCGACTTTGCCGGCGCCTTCGAAATGGAATGCGCCGCCATGAAACGCGTGCGCAACGACATGGGCCTGACCAACGTCGAGATCATGGTGCCGTTCGTGCGCACCCTGGGCCAGGCTGAAAAAGTCGTGGACCTGCTGGGCAAGAACGGCCTGGTGCGCGGCGAAAACGGCCTGCGCCTGATCATGATGTGCGAAGTGCCATCGAACGCGATCCTGGCGGAGCGCTTCCTCGAGCATTTCGACGGCTTCTCCATCGGTTCCAACGACCTGACCCAGCTGACCCTGGGCCTGGACCGCGATTCCGGCATGGCGCTGCTGGCGGCCGACTTCGACGAGCGCGACGATGCGGTGAAAGCGCTGCTGTCGCAAGCCATCCAGGCTTGCCGCAAGCAGGGCAAGTACATCGGCATCTGCGGCCAGGGGCCATCCGACCACCCGGACTTCGCGGCGTGGCTGATGGAGCAGGGCATCGAATCGATGTCGCTGAATCCTGACTCGGTGATCGACACCTGGCAAAAGCTGGCCAGCCTGCAGAAATAATAAAGTATTGACGACGATGGAAAATGGTTTAGACTGGAGTTATCGAATTTAGTAGCAAAAAACTCTATCAATACCATTTGTCCAGCAGCACAAACCCTCGCCGCCCATTCCGGGCAGCGGGGGTTTTTGCATTTGAAAGGAGAGCATCATGGCTGATTGGAGCTACTGGCTGGCCGCCGCCGGCCTCACCGTCATACTTGAACTATTCACCGGCACGTTCTACCTGCTGATGATCGCCATCGGCCTGGCGGCGGGCAGCGCCGCCGCCTTGCTGGGCTTCGGCGAGGCCGTGCAGCTGCTGGTGGCCGCCGTGGTCGGCGTCGGCGCCACGGTCGCGCTGCGGCGCAGCCGCTTCGGCCTGCAGCATCAACGCGTGCAGGCTGAGCGCGACCCCAACGTCAACCTTGATATCGGCCAGACCGTGCATGTGCCGGCGTGGCAGGATGGCGCGGCGCGCGTGATGTATCGCGGCGCGCTGTGGGATGTCGTCCTGGAAGCCGGCGCCACGCCGGGGGCCATCCCTGCGCCGGGCCAATACACGATACGCGAAGTACGCGGCAGCCGCCTGATCGTGGCCGCCTGAGATTAACTTACGGAGAAATACATGGATATCAGCATCGGCAACGTCACCTTCATCCTGTTCATACTGGCTTTGGTGTTCGTCTTCAAAACCATCAACGTGGTGCCGCAGCAGCACGCCTGGGTGGTGGAGCGGCTCGGCAAATACCACGCCACGCTGGGGCCTGGTCTCAACATCGTGATTCCGTTTGTGGACCGCATCGCCTACAAGCACCTGCTGAAGGAAATCCCGCTGGATGTGCCGCCGCAGGTGTGCATCACCAAGGACAACACGCAGCTGCAGGTGGACGGCATCCTGTACTTCCAGGTGACGGACGCCATGCGCGCCTCGTACGGCTCGTCCAACTACATCGCCGCCATCACCCAGCTGGCGCAGACCACGCTGCGTTCCGTGATCGGCCGCATGGAGCTCGACACCACCTTCGAGGAGCGTGAGCACATCAACACCACCATCGTCAACGCCATCGACGAATCGGCGTCCAACTGGGGCGTGAAAGTGCTGCGCTATGAAATCAAGGACCTGACGCCGCCGAAGGAAATCCTGCACGCCATGCAGGCGCAGATCACGGCCGAGCGCGAGAAGCGCGCCTTGATCGCGGCGTCGGAAGGCCGTCAGCAGGAGCAGGTCAACATCGCCAACGGCGAGCGCGAAGCGCAGATCGCGCGCTCGGAAGGCGACAAGAAAGCGGCCATCAACCGCGCGCAGGGCCAGGCGGCGGCCATCGTCGCGTTGGCGGAAGCCAGCGCCACGGCGTTGCGTCAGGTCGGTGCGGCGATCCGCGAGCCGGGCGGCGACGAAGCCATGAACCTCAAAGTGGCCGAGCAATACATCAACGCCTTCGGCCAGCTTGCCAAGACCAACAATTCGATTATCATACCGGCCAATCTCGGGGAGATGAGCGGCCTGATCGCAACTGCGATGCAGGTCGTCAAAACGCAAAGCAAGATCATCAAGGAATAATTATGGGAACCTGGTCGGTGGACGCCTTCGGCAACGACTACGCGCAGGACTGGGCGGAAGACTTGCACGAAACGAACAATCTGGACGCGGTGGCGGATACGCTCAACACGGTGCTGGACAGCGGCGCGGAACTGGAAGCGCCGTTCGCGGCCGAAGCGCTGGCGGCGATCGAAGTGCTGGCGCGGCTGCAGGGCAAGGGCGGTCCGCAAACGGAAGACAGCGCGGCGATCGACGAATGGGTGGAAGCGCGCAAAGCCAAGGCCAAGCCGCGAGTTGACTTGGCGGAGAAGGCACTGCGCGCCATCGAGCGCATCACCGCGCCCTACAGCGAACTGCGGCAACTCTGGGAAGAAAGCGAGCACTACGCGGACTGGTGCGCATCCGTGGAAGACCTGCGCACCCGTCTTTAAGATTCGGGGTCAGTTCCGACATTCGGACACGAGCCCATCCGTAGCGCCTGCTACGGATGGGCTCGTGTCCGAATGTCGGAACTGACCCCGAATTTTTATTGCTTGCGGCGGCGGGCGGCGAAGCCTACCAGGCCCAGGCCGGCCAGCAGCATGGCGTAGGTTTCTGGTTCCGGTACGGCCGTTACCGAGATCATGTCCAGCGAGGTGCCCAGGCTGTCGCTGGTGCCGGTCGCGGTGAACGTCAGTTTCGTTGCGCCCGTGGCCAGGAAGGTGTAGCTGCCATTGGCCCAGCCGCCGCCCGACGTGCCGACGCTGCTGACGACGCTGTCGTTCAGGGAGACGCTCAAGCCTTGCGAGGTGACCGGTACGTTGATGCGGTCGGCGTACTTGTAGGTCAGGGTGTAGTACTGGCCAGCCGTCGTGCTCAGGATTTGGTAGATGTCGCTATTGCCGGTGGTGTCGAGTTCGACGAAGTTGTGACCATCAGCCGCCGAGCCTTCGACCATGTTGCGGATTTCAATGCCGCCACTGGTGTTGGACCAGTTGGTCAGAGCTGCCGTGTTGTACCAGGTGTAGTTGTCGACGTGATCGGCTTCAAAGCTGCCGTTGAGCACCAGCTCAACCGGCGCAGCTTGTGCTGCACCAGCTGCCATCAGGGCCGCGAGTGCGGCGCATTTCAGAATGTTCTTGGCTTTCATGGCGTATCCCTTTTCGTGTTGTTAGTTGGTAACTTTGGTTTCTCAAAAGACATGCAAATTTTATCTTGGAAATACCAAACTCGCCTAGTGATATTTGTCACTTTCTGATGTGTTGTACCATTTGGGTATGAACCAAGACATCGAACAGCTGCAAATTTTTCTGCAACGCAACAAACGGGTGCTGGTGCTGACCGGCGCCGGTCTCAGTACCGCTTCCGGCATCCCCGATTACCGCGACAAGGATGGCGTGCGGCGCGGCCGCAATCCCATCCAGGGGCCGGATTTCCGCAAGTCCGAGGCGGTGCGCCGCCGCTACTGGGCGCGCAGCATGGCTGGCTATCCGACCCTGGCCGGCGCCGCGCCCAACGCCGGCCACCGTGCGCTGGCCGAGCTGGAGGCTAGCGGCCGTATCCATGCCGTAATTACGCAGAATGTCGATGGCCTGCACCAGCGCGCCGGCAGCCGCAAGCTGATCGAGCTGCATGGGAATATCCACGGCGTGCTGTGCCTGGATTGCCGCAAGGTGCATCCGCGTACCGAAATTCAGCAATGGCTGCTGGACGCCAATCCGACCTTCGCGCCCACCGGCCCGGCCGGCGAGGTGGTGCCCGAGGCGCGTCCCGACGGCGACGCCGAACTGGAGCTCGACGAGTTCCAGGATTTCCGCCTGCCGCAATGCGGCGTTTGCGGCGGCGTCTTGCAGCCCGATGTGATTTTCTTTGGGGATAATATTCCGCCGCAGCGCACCACCGACGCGCTGCAGTTGGCGGAGGAGGCCGACGCCGTGCTGGTGGTCGGTTCCTCGCTGATGGTGTTTTCCGGCTACCGCTTCGCCAAGCTGGCCGCGCAAACAAACAAGCCGATCGCGGCCATCAACCTGGGCAAAACCCGGGCGGACGACCTGATCGGCCTGAAAGTGGAGGCGTCGGCAGTGGAGGTGCTGCCCTTGCTGCTTTAGTTCCGCTGCAGCATGGAGCGGACGATGGCTTCCTTGGCCAGCACGTAGTCATGCCCGGCTAGCACGAAGTTGGTGTTGGGCTGGATCACCTTGACGTTGATGAACACCATGTCGCTGGTTTCCGCGTACGAGCCGACCACGATGGCCTGGGCGTTGTGGCTGTTGGCCACTTCGCCGATTTCGCGCGTGAGCATCAGCTCGCCCTGGTTGCGCTTGAGGTAGACGCTGTTGCGCAGCTTCATCTCCAGCATGCTCAGGCCGCCTTGCGCCATGCGCGTGGACAGTTGCTCCGATACCAGACGGCCGAGCGTGGTGGTCTGTTCCAGCGCGTCGATGTTGACCACGGTGGCCATGATCAGCGGCTTGTCGGCCACCAGCTTGCCGCTCAGTTGCTGCAGCAGCGTGTCGGCGGCCTTGTAGTTGGCGTTGATGAATTGGTTGGAGGAGATGGTGGAATAATTGCCTTCCTCGTTCTTCGGCGTCGAGGAACAGCCGGCCACCAGCAGGGGCAGGGCCAGCAGCGCGGTGCGCAGTACGGTCTTCAGCATTACATGTCTCCACGCACCTGGAAGGTGCGCGTCAGTTTAGGTTCTTCGGGCTTGGGATCGACGATGCCGTACAGTACACGGTCGCTGTCGGCCACATAGTAGGCGGAGGTGCTGCGCGCCAGGTAGCGGTATTGGTCGGAGACCGACACGGTGACGATGATTTCGGTTTTCGGCGTTTCGCCCGGCGCGAACTGGGCGTTGAACCAGTCGTGCGCATCGAGCGCGCCGACACCGACGGTCAGGTTGGCCAGCACCGGCGCTTCGATTTCGCTCAGCAGCCAGACGCCGGCACCGAGTATGGAGCGCTCGCCATGGTAGCGGTATTGCGGACGGTTGGCGGTGAAGCTGACCGCCTGCACGTCGAGCTCGACCTTGAGCGCGCCCGCCGGGCTGCGCGAGACCACGTGGCCGTCGTTCACCAGCGAGGTGGTGAGCTGGGTCGCCAGCGCGCGCTGGAACGGGGTCGGTTCCTTCGGCTCGTTCAGGTAGACCGGACGCGGCGGGCTCTTCTTGAGCTCGGCCGAGACCTGTTTTTCGATGCTGTCGGAGATGACGCCCCAGTGGTAGGCGGCTTGCAGCTTGGCCTGCTTGGTGGTGGGGAAGTTGGCCGCCAGCGGCGTGGGCGTATAGCGCGACGCGCAGCCTGCCAGCAGTATCCCGGCTGCGATAGCCATTGCAGTTTTCAGCGCCATTATTGCCTCGTCGTCAAAAGTACAGGTTCCGGATCGCAGCCATGCAGCGGCTGCGAATGTGAAATCATTCTTCTCCCAGTTTAGCATGGATGTTTCTACTTAGAAATTCTCCACCCAATAAAAAACCCGGTGCGGGACCGGGTTTTGTACAGAGTGCGCAACAGTTTTAGCGGCGGTGGACCTTCATGGCGGCCGCGACCTCGCGCTTGCCATCGCGATCTTTCTCTGTGGCACGTTTATCGTGCATTTTCTTGCCCTTGGCCAGGCCGATTTCACATTTCACACGGCCGCCCTTGAAGTGCAGGTTGAGCGGCACCAGGGTGTAGCCGGCGCGTACGACTTTGCCGATCAGCTTGTCGATCTGTTCGCGGTGCAGCAGCAGCTTGCGGGTGCGCACGGCTTCCGGGCTGATGTGGGTGGAGGCGGTCGGCAGGGCGCTGATGTGGGCGCCGAACAGGTACAGCTCGTCGCCCTTGATGGTGACGTAGGCTTCCTTGATCTGCACCTTGTTGTCGCGGATGGCCTTGACTTCCCAGCCCTCAAGCACGATCCCGGCTTCGAAGCGGTCTTCGATGAAGTAGTCAAAAAAGGCTTTTTTGTTATCGGCTATGGTCATGAGTGGGTATCGGTTAAACTACTGCTGCGCGTCGTCAGACGCGAATAATTCAACATCATAGCAAATGGTTAGCAAATGGCAGTAGTGCACAAATCAGTTTTACTCGGTTACAGCGCCCAACAGATGTTCGACCTGGTGGCGGCCATCGAGAATTACCCCAAATTCCTGCCATGGTGCGGCGGTGTCGAGATCAAGGAACGCAATGGCGATACGGTGGTGGCCAGCGTCGGCATCAACTATCACGGCGTCAAGCAGAGCTTCACCACCGCCAACGAGAACGTGCCGTCGTCGGCGATCAAGATGAAGCTGGTGGACGGTCCTTTCAAGTGCCTGGACGGCACCTGGACCTTCAAGGCGCTGCGCGAGGATGCCTGCAAGATCGACCTGGACCTGCACTACGAGTTCTCCAGCGCGCTGCTGGACAAGCTGGTGGGGCCGGTGTTCGGCATCATCGCCAACAGCATGGTGGATTCCTTCTGCAAACGGGCGGAAACGGTGTATGGCGGCTGAGACCATCACGATCGAAGTGTGCTACGCCAGCGATGGCGCGCAATTCCTGCGCGCCTTGCAGGTGCCGCTGGGAACCACGCTGGAGCAGGCCATCGCCCTGAGCGGTCTGCTGCAGGAAGTGCCGGGCCTCGATCTGAGCCAACTTGAAACCGGCGTCTACGCCAAGAAAAAGCCGCTGGACACCATCCTGCGCGCCCACGACCGCATCGAACTCTACCGCCCGCTGATCGCGGACCCCAAAAACGCCCGCCGCCGCCGCAAGACTTCCGCAACGGCTTGATTGGCGGTCAGGCTTCCGGCGCGGTCCAGACCAGGTTCCACAGGTGGCCGTCGATGTCTTCGAAGCCTTGGTCGTACATGGTGCCGTTGTCTTCGGGCGGATGTGGTGTGCGGCCGCCGGCGGCGACGGCTTTGGCGATCAGGCTGTCCACTTCCTCCCGGCTTTCGCAGCTCAGGCAGATGACCAGTTCATTGGCTTCCTTCGCGTTCGCCAGCGGCTTGTCGATCAGGGATTGGAAGAAGGGTTCGGTCGTCAACATGGCTTGAATCGTGCCGTCGACGATGTTCATGAACGCCGCGTGCTCGCCGCTGAAGCGGGCATCGAAGGTGAAACCCAGCGCGGAAAAGAAGGCTTTGGATTTGGCCAGGTCCTTGACCGGCAGGTTGAGGATGATCTGCTTGTGCATAGCGTTTCCTTGGTTGGCGTGGATGGGATGGTCGGTGCTTCAATCCTACAACGGGCGAGGGCATCCCAAATCGACACGCTTGCGAAAATATTCTCCTCCACACCTGCATTGTTGCAAAGCGGCTTTGCAGCGATAGGGCTTCCTCGCCTTGCATGGGCAACCTAAGATACACTCATCATTACCACCCGCAAAGAGTTCATGATGAGACGCAATCGGTTGCTCCTGATCGTCGTGTTGTGCTGCAGCCTGCCCATGGCCCGGGCCGGCGTGGTTTGTCCGCCGGTCACGCGCGTCGGCCTGAGCGACCTTGGCTTTATGTCATACCGCGAGCAGGGACGCATCGGCGGCATTGCGGTCGACATCGCCTATGAAATGGCGCGCCGTACCGGCTGCAAATTCGAATTCCACTGGTATCCGCGCCAGCGCCTGTTCATCGAGCTGGAGGCCGGCCATATCGACATGACGATGGGCTCGGCCAGCACGCCGGAGCGCGACGCCTACGCCCGCCATCTGCCTTACGCCTACCTGCAGTACGACCTGGTGCTGGCCAGCGCGCCGGAGCGCCGCTACAGCAGTCTGGCCGAATACGTGGAGCACGGCAAAGGACGGCTCAATGTCACGCGCGGCGTCACCTATGGCACGGCGGTGGACGCCCAACTGGCGCGGCTGGCCGCCGCCGGACGATTGGAAGTGGTGAACGATTACGAGACAGTGTTCGGCAAGCTGGAAATGGGCCGCGCCGAAGGCACGCTGGCCTCGGCGCCGATCTACAGCCGCTATCTGAAGCAGGGGAAGTTGAAGAAGCATGCAGTGGTGATTCCGGTGCAGGAATCCGCCCAGCGTTTCACCGGCATCTACCTGTCGAGGAAGACCATGCCGGAAGCGGTACGCCAGCGCTACGCCGACGCCTTGAAGGCGATGGTGACGGAGCAAAGCATCCGCACCATCTACACGCGCTATTTCGACGACAGCATCGTCAAGCGCACCTTCCGACAAGGCCAGGGGCCGTTGCTCACGGCCTTGTCGGCGCCTGATTAAGGTTTCAGCGCACGCGAAGTGCAGGCACGCGCTCCACCAAAGCCGCCAGTTCGGCCTTCTTGCCTTGACGTTTGTAGATTGCCGCCAACTCGCCGGCGCTATCCACCACGTCCGGGTGGCTTATGCCGTAGGCTAGCAGCAGTATTTCGAACGATTCCGCCTGCAGCGGCAGGGCTGCGGTGTCGTTGCCGCGTGCGCGATACAACATGGCCAAATCGCTTTTCACGGCGGCGGTTTCCAGCGGATCGGCTCCGTAACGCGCGTAACCGTCAAGCGCTTGCAGATACAGCGCCTGCGCCTGATCGTAGCGCTGCTGCGCATGCAGGATCTCCGCAACGCGCACACGCATTGCGGCCAGTGCCTTCTCCGAGGATGCCACCTTGATGCGGGCTCGTAGCGCCGCCGCAACCAAGGCAGGACGCGGCGTGGGGCCGGGCGGCTGCGCGTCGCGCGCCGTGGTTGCAACTTGCAACGCCTGCATGTCGGCTTCAAGCGCTTGCGCCAACTGCCGAACTTCCTGTTCGCCCAGTGCCAACGCGCCGGCTGTGTCGCCCTGGTTGTAACGGCGGCGCATCTCATCTTCAAGCTGCTGCTGGGCGCCGGGCGCAAAACGGGTGGCGCCACGCGGATCGACCTTGGCGGAGATTGCCGCCGCGCGCATGAATGCCGCCTCACCTTCGGCATAACGCAGTTGGCCGTAGTACACCGACGCCAGATCGAGCAAGCGCTCAATCAGTGCGGCATGCCCGGCGCCGTAACGCTGCTCGCCGTTGTTGAGGTTCCGCGTCGCCAGTGGCTCGGCCAGTGTGTACTGCGCGTCTTTGTAATACAGGTCTATCATCCTGCGGTACACCGGCGCGGCAATGCTGTCAGCCGGATCGCCATTCCTTTGCCAGTATGCGAGCAGGCGTGGTGCGTTCTGCGTCACCGCAGCGACGTTGCGGCGTGCCACTTCCACTTGCATCAGATCGGATAACACACCGTAGACCAGGGCTTCGTCCGATTCCGGCGCGCGCTCCGCGATGGACAACGTGGTATGCAGCAGCGGCGAGGCCAGCGCACAGTTATTCAGTTTGATCAGCTTGCGTGCGTACGACTGCAGACTGACTGCCAGCTGCACGGTCGCCGGTTGCTCGTTCCAGATGGCGTTGGCCTGTTTGATCATCGCATCACCGCCAGCCGGATCGCGCGAGAAATATTTCGCCTCCGCCAGCACATACATGGCGTTGGCTTCAGCCAGGCTGTCGCCGCGCGCCGCCTGCAGGGCGCGCTCGGCATCCGCCAGGGGAGTGGGCTTGGCGGTGGGGTTGAACGTTGAGCAGTTCAGCGGTGCCGGGTCCATGGCTGCCGCATGGAGCAATGCACTGGTGGCCATCAGAATGGCAGCGGTCAGTATTTTCATCATCGTCATTCCAGCGTCCACACGTATTGAACATAGGAGACCGTCTGGACCGGTGTGCCGTTGATGCTTCCGGGGCGGAATCGGCATGTGCTTAGTCCTTCGCTTGCGGCTTTGTCGAGCAAGGGAAAACCGGTACTGCGCACCACTTCCTGTTTGAGCAGTCGCCCGTTGGGGGCGATGGTAAATCGCAAGGTGACGACGCCGGTTTCCTCATTGCGCAAGGACGCGCGCGGCCATACAAGCTTCGTGCAGCTGTCGAACAGGGGTTCGGCGCGTAGCTGCGGACGGGCGAATTTTGGTAAATAGGGAGCGCTGGTCTGCGCGTGAGCAGCCGGCGCCAGCAGCGATAGCGCTGCCGTGAGGAAGATAGGTTTCATGCGCGCGATGGGATTGGTGGGTGGCTATTTTACCAACCCCACCGCGCTTGCGCTAATTACTTAACGGCCGTTGACGTCCACCGTTTTCGCATCCAGCTTGACCTTGACGCTGGCCGCAGGCTTGGCGCCGGCGGAATCGGCCAGGGTCACCAGGTATTCGCCGGCGGCGATTTTCCAGGTTTTGCTGGCGCTGTCGTACACGCCCAGCAGGCGCGGATCGATCTGCACGGTGGCCTTGCCGCTGGCGCCTGCCTTCAGCTCCAGCTTGTCCCAGCCGCCCAGGCGCTTAGGCGCTTCCCAGCCGCCCGAGATCGGCGACACGTAGACCTGGCCCACCGCCTTGCCATCGCGCTTGCCGGTGTTCTTGATGTTGAAGGTGACTTCAACACCGCTGCCGGCAGGCTTGGCGCTCAGGCCTTCATAGGCGAAGGTGCTGTACGACAGGCCGTAACCGAACGGGAACAGCGGCTTGTGGCCTTTCAGGTCGAACCACTTGTAGCCGACGGCCGCGCCTTCGATGTTGTAGTCGGTGGTGATCTTTTCCAGGATGTTGTCATCCTTGGTCTTGGCATCGCCATCGATCACCGGGCGTGGCAGCTGCGCCACCGAAGCCGGGAAGGTGGCCGGCAGGCGACCCGACGGATTGACTTCGCCGGCCAGCACGCGGGCGATGGCCGTGCCGCCGCTGGTGCCCGGATACCAGGCTTCCAGCACCGCACCGACATTGTTCAGCCACGGCATGACCACCGGGCCGCCGGTCTGCAGCACCACCACGGTTTTCGGATTGGCCTTGGCGACGGCGGCGATCAGCGCATCCTGTTTGCCCGGCAGGTTCAGGTCGTCGGCGTCGAAGCTCTCGGCCAGCCACTGGGTGCCGAAGACGATCACGATGTCGCTGCTGGCGGCCAGCTTGGCTGCTGCTGCGGCGTCCTTGCCGTCGTTGTAGGTCAGCTTGGCCTTGGTCAGCTTGGCCAGTTCGCCCATCGGCGACGAGCGGTGGTAGACGATAGGGCCGGGGAAGTAGGCCGGGCCTTCATTCGGCACCGCCGATCCGCCTTGCGGATACACTTGTGCCGAACCGCCGCCCGACAGCACGCCGACATTCGCGTGGCCGCCGATGATGGCGATGCTGCGCACGCCGGCCGCCAGCGGCAGCAGGCTGTTGTCGTTCTTCAGCAGCACGATGGCTTCTTCGGCGTCGGCCTGGGTGACCTTGCCGTGCGCGGCGAAGTCGATGCCGGCGTCGGCGGAAGCCGGCGTCGCCACCGGATGTTCCACCACGCCGTTGGCGAACATCGAGCGGGTGATGCGCTTGACCATGTCGTCCAGGCGCGCTTCCGGCACGTGGCGGTTGACCACCGCTTCCTTCAGCGGCGCGTTGAAGTAGTCCGACTTATCGAACGGGAAGCCGGACTGCTGGTCCAGGCCGCGCGTCGCGGCTGGAATCGTCGAGTGGGTGCCGCCCCAGTCGGACATCACGTAGCCGGGGAATTTCCAGTCCTTCTTCAGCACTTCGTTCAGCAGGTATTCGTTTTCGCAGGCGTAGTCGCCGTTGATGCGGTTGTAGGCGCACATCACGGAACCAGGCTGGCCGCGCTCCAGCGCGAACTGCAACGCCAGCAGGTCCGACATGCGGCCGGCCTTGTCTTCGATCTTGACGTTGACGTGGTTGCGGTTGGTTTCCTGGTCGTTGAAGGCGTAGTGCTTGAGCGTGGAAACGATATGGTTCGATTGAATGCCGCGTATCTGTTCGCCGACCATGATACCGGCCAGCAGCGGGTCTTCACCGCCGTATTCGAAGTTGCGGCCGTTGCGCGGTTCGCGCATCAGGTTGACGCCGCCGGCCAGCAGCACGTTGAAGCCGGTCGAGCGGGCTTCGCTGCCGATCATGGCGCCGCCGGCGAAGGCCAGCTTCGGATTCCAAGTGGCGGTGGTGGCCAGGCCCGAAGGCAGGGAAGTGCGCTCGTACGGCGTCTTGGAGACGGCCTGCGTGGCCACGCCGACACCGGCGTCCGACTGCCATTGCGACGGCAGGCCGAGGCGCGGAACGCCCGGCACCCAGCCGGCGGAGCCGGGACGGCCTTCCTTCGGCTGCTCAAATTTTTTCGGCGTAAATTCGGTGGAGAAGTAGGCGAACACGGTCTGGATTTTTTCATCCAGCGTCATCGCCTTGACCAGTTGCTCGGCGCGCGCGTCGGGCGACTGCGCGGCGTCGAGCCACGGTTGCTTGGCGTCTGCGGCGTGTACGGCGCCGGTCAACATGAGTGGGTAGGCCAGGGCCAGAGACAACCAGAGACGCTTCTTCATACGATTACGATGTCCTTATAGTTTTAGTTGATGTTTCAGCGCGGGACCAAGACCTCCAGCGCGTACGTGCCGCCTGCAACAATACCGGTGAAAACGTTTTCAGTCAAACACCTACCTTCATGCCAGACTTGTATTTCTGCGACGTCCGCGCGTTGTATAGACACGTTGAACGTCGCATGGCGGAACTGGCGCACCACCTTCATGCCGTCCCAATGCGCCGGCAGTTGCGGCTCGATTACCAGGCCTTCGGCGTTGCCCTTCAGGCCGCACAGGCCTTCGATAAAGCACTGGTAGGCCCACGATACGGTGCCGGTGTTGAACAGCTGGCTGGAGCGGCCGGCCGTACGCGGATACTCGCGCCAGGCGCCGCGATAGTAGTTGGGGATGAACACCGGCAGCTGGCCGCGTTGCAGGTAATCGGCCTCGTTCGGGCCGGGCAGCATCTGGCGCAGCAGCTTGTAGGCGCGGTCGCCTTCGCCGATGCTGTACAGGCTGTAGATGTAGAACACGGCCGCGTGGTTGTAGACCGCGCCGTTTTCCGCCGAACCCGGATGCTTTTGCGTCACGCGGCCGACGTCGTCGCGCATGGCGCTGAACGGCGGCGCGAACATCTGCACGCCGTAGGGAGTGCACAGCTGATCCTCCACCTGCGCCACCATCGAAGCGCGCTGGCCGGCGTTGGCCGCGCCGCCGAGGATGGCCCAGGCTTGCGGGTTGAGCCAGATGCGGCCTTCCTGGTCCTTGCTGGTGCCGAAGACCACGTCGTCGTCGGTGATGCCGCGTGCGAACCAGTCGCCGTCCCACAGGTGTTCGTTGGCGGCACGGTTAACGGCGCGGGCGCCGGCGCGGAAATGCTTGGCGCTTTCGGCCAGCGAGGAGCTGGCGCCGGTGGTTTCGCAGATCTCGGCCCACAGGTTGAGCGCATAGGCGGTGGCCACGGTCAGCCAGCCCGATACGCCGCGCCCTTTGTAGCCGACCATGTTCATCGGATCGCACCAGTCGCCCTGGGCGATGTAGCTCAGCCCGCGCTTGTCGCGCGCCTGCAGCAGCCAGTCCATGGCGCTGCTCACGCGCTCGGAGACGGTGAGGGCGACGCCGCTGTCGGCGCCGATCACGTCTTCATGCAGGATGTCGTAGTCGCCGGTTTCGTCCAGGTAGACTTTCAGCGCCACCGGCAGCCACACGCAGTGGTCGGTGTGCGGCACCTGGTTGATGTATTTGAGTTCCGCGCCTTCGGCCAGCAGGATCCCGTCCGGCATGGCGCCGCTGGCTTCCTGCTGCGACAACGCGTGCAGGAAGGCCTTGCGCATCACACTGGGCTTGATGAAGCTCATGCCCATATTGTCCTGCAGGTAGTTGCGGGTCTGCGGATCGGTGCTGAGGCGATTGACGTCGCCGTGGTAGAACACCTGGCGCGGCAGCCAGTTGTTGACGAAGTTGTCCAGGTCCGCGTCTGGCGTCTCGATGCGCAGGCAACCGTGGCCGCTGGCGATGTAGTCGGCGTATTCCTGCTGCGTGGCGGCGAAGGCTTCCGCGTTCAGGTACTTGGCGCGCACCGCCTTGATCTCGGCGTCGTCGAAGGCGGGACCGAACAGGAAGCGGTAGTCGCGCGCCTCGCCGTCGGCCAGCGACAGGCGGTATTGCAGGGCGGCGGTCGGCGTCTCGTAGCGCGCGTCGCTATTGCCCATTTGTTCGGCGTCGATGGAGGAAGGGCGATGCAAGCCGCCTTCCCCCTCGAACGCGGACTGGCGCACTTCCCAGGCGTCGGGCGTTTGCTCGCACAGGAAGTAGGTCTTGTCCTTGAAGTCCTTCTGCTTGAAGTAGTCGGCCACCTTCTGGTACGGCGTGACGCTGCTGGCCACCACCGCACCCAGGTCCGGACGGTATTCGCCGGACTGGTTCATCCACGACATATAACCGATCGGGAAGTAGGGATAGACGCTCAGCTTGCGCGCACGGCCGGACAGGTTGGTCACGCGCAGCGACCACATTTCCACCACGTCCGCCACCGGCAGCCCCAAGGTCAGCTCGACGCGCACGCCCAGGTGCTCGATGGTCCAGGCCAGATTGCTTTTGCCGACCGAGAAGCTGTAGCTGTCCACCGGCGTGCGCACCGGCTCATACGGCGCGGAGAACAGCTCGCCCGTTTCTTCATCCTTGATGTAGAAGAAGCGGCCCGGATGGTGGGCGTAGTAGTTCTGCTCCGGCTGCATGAAGGTCTTGGCCTCCAGGTTGGGCGCGTGCGCATACTTGGCCGGCTCCGGCTGCATGAACTGCGCGGTGGCGTAGCCGCGGCAGGTGATCTGGATCATCATCTTCTGGTTCCACAGGAAGCCCGCCGCCTGCGGCATGGCCGTGGGGCTGGTCAGTTCGTAGCGGTCGCCATTGTGGGTGGGGCGTAACATAATCAGTCTCTCCGTCAGGATTTGCGCGCTTCGAGATCCGCCTGGATCTGCAGCAGTTTTTGGTTGTCGAGGTTATAGAAGAACATCACCGCCACCGCTAGCAGGGCGAAGGCGGCCGGAATGAAGGACATCAGCCAGACGATGCCGGCCTGCGACACGGCCGTCTGCGCCGCGTTGGCGACGTAGCCGAGCTGCGTAAAGATCGAACCGATCACCGCCACCGCGATGGCAGTGCCCAGCTTTTGCGAGAAGGTGGCGGCGGCGAAGGTCATGGCGGTGGCGCGGCGGCCGGTGCGCCATTCGTTGTAGTCGGCGGTGTCGGCGTACATGGAGAAGGCCAGCGGCGACTTCGGTCCCAGCGCCAGGCCCATGCCGACCTGCAGCGCGAACATCAGCACGATCTGGTCCTTCGGCACGAAGAAGAAGGCCGACGACAGCACGGCGGTGATGGTCATCAGGATCATCATCAGCTTGCGCTTGTCGATGAAGCGCGTCATCAGCGGCGTGAGCGAGGCGCCGGCCGCTGCGGCGAGCATATAGGCCGGCACGAAGCCCGCCATCAGTTCCGGACGGTTCACCACGTATTTGAAGTAGTAGGCGGCGCTGCTGGTGCGCAGGGTGATGGTGATCATGATGATCAGCGCCAGGAAGAACAGCGCCACCCATGGACGATTCTGCGACAGGTCGCGCACGTCCTGCCAGACGTTGGACTTCTGCTCGGCCGGCGGGGCGATGCGTTCCCGCGTGTTGAGGAAGGTGAACACGAACAGCAGCGAGGCGAACCCGCTCCAGGTGAGCATGGTCAGCTGCCAGCCCAATTTGTCGTTGCCGCCGCCCAGCCACTGCACCAGCGCCGGCGTGGCCGCCGTCACCAGCGTGCCGCCGGCGAAGGCGAAGATGAAGCGCAGGCCGTTGACCGTGGAGCGCTCCTGCGGATCGGCCGACAGCACGCCGGACAGTGCGTTGTACGGGATGTTGATGCAGGTGTAGCACACCATCATGGCGAGATAGGTGCCGTAGGCCCAGATCAGCTTGCCGTCGTGCGACAGGTCGGGCGTGGTGTAGGTGAGGAAGGCGGCGCAGGCCAGCGGCACCGGCACCCAGATCAGGTAGGGGCGGAATTTGCCCCAGCGCGTATTGGTGCGGTCGGCGGCCGCGCCGATCATGGGATCGGTGAAGGCGTTGATGATCTTGATCGTGAACATCATCGACGCGGCGGCTGCGGCCGAAATGCCGAAGGTGTCGGTGTAGAAAATCAGCAGGAAGGTGGCGACATTGGTCCAATAAAAATTGAAACCCATGTCCGCCACGCCGTAGCTGATTTTTTCACGCCAAGTCAGTTTTTTGTTCACGATCACTTTCAAACGCATGTAAAAGCAGGCAGCGTATCACTGCCTGAACGGAACTTGCTAGGGTTCCGGGGAGAGCTCGGTTTTGATAGCGGTAACTATCCTTGTTTATTGACGCAGTATCTGCCGCACCAGTTCGGGCGGCGCGGTGGCGATATCCAGCACGATGCCGGCTTCGTCTTCTTCCAGCGGTTCCAGAGTGGCCAGCTGGCTGTCGAGCAGGGCGGGTGGCATGTAGTGATCCTTGCGCGCGGCCATGCGGTCGGCGATCAGCTCGCGCGGGCCGGCCAGGTGGGCGAAGCGCAATTCCGGGTCGGCGCTGCGCAGCAGGTCGCGGTAGCGCCGCTTGAGCGAAGAGCAGGACAGCACCAGGCCCGATTGGCGCAGGCGGGCGTCGCGGATTTCGCGGTGCAGCGCCCACAGCCAGTCGGCACGGTCGGCATCGGTGAGCGGCATGCCGGCCGTCATCTTGGCGACGTTCTCATAGGAGTGGTAAGTGTCGCCCTCCAGGAACGGCACCGCCAGCGCGCTGGCGAGCTGCAAGCCGACCGAACTCTTGCCGCAACCGCTGACGCCCATGACGACCCAGCGCGGGGAATTGATTTTTACACTTTTGAGCATATGAATGATAGCGCTAACAGTTTGAGCGAGTTTAGACGGATTGAAGAATTTGTAAAGAACTATCGATGCTGCGGCGCAGCAGCAAGCGCCGCCAACTCTGCTTATGCGCTTTCGCGCGCCATCAGCGTAAAGCCGAGATCGATCTGCCGGGTGGGCGGATTTTCGCCCTTGATGACGGCGCGCAGCAGGGTGGCCGCTTCGAAACCGATGCGGTAGCGCGGCGTGCCGATGGTGGTCAGCGAAGGATTCATCCACGCCGAGGCCGGCAAATCGTTGAAGCCGCAGATCGCCAGCTGCGAAGGCACGGAAATGCCGCGCCGCTGACACTGATAGATGGCGCCGTGGGCCAAGTCGTCGTTGCAGCAAAAAATGGCTTCGCAATCGGGGGCCTGGGCCAGCATGCGGCCCACCAGCTCGGCGCCCAGCGCGATGGTGGACGGTTCGGCCACCATCACCTCCAGCTTGGCGTCGGCGCGGCCGGCTTCCTGCATGGCCTTGCGGTAGCCTTCGGCGCGGCGCAGGGTACGCTCGTCCAGCTGCGCGCCGATGAAGCCGATGCGCTTGTGGCCCTTGTCGAGCAGGTAGCGCGTCATGGCGTAGCCGGCCTGGAATTGCGAGAAGCCGACGGTCAGTTGTTCCGGATTGGTGGACATGTCCATCATCGACACCACCGGCACGCGCGAGGAGGTGAGGATTTGCTGCACCCGCGGGCTGTGCGTCAGGCCGGACAGCAGCATGCCGTCCGGATTCGACTGCAGGTAGGTGCCGATCAGCTTTTCCTCTTCCTTGTCGGAATAGCGGGTGTTGCCGATCAGGATCTGGTAGTCGTCGGCGTCCAGCGCATCCTGGATGCCGGCCAGCACTTCGGTGAACACGGCGTTCGACAGCGACGGCACCAGCACCGCAATGACTTTCGATTGCGACGAAGCCAGCGCGCGGGCGGCGCGGTTGGGCACATAGCCGAGTTCAGCCACGGCTTTGTCGACGCGGTCGCGCAGGGCCTGGGACACCATGTCCGGCTGGGTAATGGCGCGCGAGGCGGTCATGGTGGCCACGCCCGCCTTCTCCGCCACCATGGCGAGGGTGATACGGCCGCTGGCCCGGCTCTTGCCCGCTAGAGTCTTCGTCATTGCTGCGATCTGAGTGATATTGATAGCGATATCATACGGCAGCCGGGACCAAAGTAAGAGCAGTTATTTGCAATCGGCCAACACTTTTTGCGTATTTTTACGCAAATCTTCGCGTTGTTGGTCGTTCATATAGCCGCGTTCGCCGTTCTTATCGTAGGTGCTGAGGCGCAAGCCCTGGTCCAGGGCCTGCTGGTTCTGGCGCGCGGCGTTGCAATTGGCGGCTTCGTCGGCCTTGCGCTGGGCGTTGGCGGCGGATTGCTTTTCAGCTTCGGCGGCTTCGCTTTTGCGTTTGTTGAAATCGGCGTTGCGTTCGGCCACTGTTGGGGCTGGCTTTGCGGCGGCATGCGTGTCTGCGCCAGCTTCAGGCTCGGCAGGGGCGTTGGGATTGAACAGCGGCTTGCCGGGCGCCTTGAGTATGCGCTTTGCCGGTATATTGGCCGGGGGCGGGCGGTCGGAGAACTGCTTGACGCCTTTGTCGTCGATCCACATGTACTGCGCTAGTGCCAGTGGAGACAGGGTCAGCAGCATCACTGCCAACAACGTGTTGCGATGGTTCATAAAAGCGCTCCAGTTAAGCATACAGCGATTTCGCCATGATTCATGGCAACTGTCAACCGGAGCGCAGGTGGTTCTTTACGACAAATTACGACTGTTTTTTGCGACGAGCAACGAAGCCCAGCAGGCCCAGGCCGCCCAGCAGCATGCCGTAGGTTGCTGGTTCTGGTACTGCGGTAACGGTGATGGCGCCGCCGTATTGCGCGAACGGCGAGCTGGCTTGCGTACCGTTCAGCATCAGGGTGAATGGCGACTGGCCCGAAATAATCACGCCGCCGGCGGTGAAGGAGCCGATAGGCAGATTGATTTCGACCGAGGTGCCCAGATTGTTGTTCAGCGTTACGCTGTCGATATCCAGGAAGTTGGCCTGGTACGATACGGTAACGTTGTAGGTGCCGGATGCCAGGCCGTCGAAAGTGATGGTGTCGGAGCCGCCGGACAGCAGGGTACCCATACCTTGGAAGGTGGTGGTGCCCAGACCAATGGTTTTGACCTGATCATCGGCCGAAGCGGTGAATGCGGCGCCAGCCAGCAGTACAGCAGCAAGTAATTTCATTTTCATCGTAGAACCCCTAAAAACATAAGTTATTGGTAACCAGCGACGAAGCCGCCAGAGTTTTTTTGTCGCAGTGCAGCGACGTATGTAAACATAACGATTTTCTTAGATTGGTGTTAAAACAACACCAATTCCGCGCAGCAAAATTTAACAATTGTTTTTGGGTATGTCACTTGCCGTTGACAAGGCAGAGGCGAGCGGCTGGGCGTTGCCGAAGAAGTTCCAGACAGAATCGCGCGTATTCTGTATAATCTGCTTTTGCGCCTATAGGAAATGCTATGCGTCTACTTCAAAAAGCACTCACATTCGATGACGTGCTGCTCGTCCCAGCCTACTCCAACGTTCTGCCCGCGGATACGTCCCTCAAAACCCGTTTGACCCGCAACATTACGTTGAATATCCCACTGCTGTCGGCAGCGATGGATACGGTCACCGAGGCGCGCCTGGCGATTGCCATGGCTCAAGAGGGTGGTATCGGTATCATCCACAAGAACCTGAATCCTAAAGACCAGGCGCGTGAAGTAGCGCGTGTCAAGCGTTTCGAAGCCGGCGTGCTGCGTGATCCGATCACGATTCCGCCGACCATGAAGATCCGCGACGTCATCAAGCTGACCGAACAATATGGCATTTCCGGCTTCCCGGTCGTGGAAGGCAAGGAAGTGGTCGGCATCATCACCAACCGCGACCTGCGTTTCGAGCAGGAACTGGACGCCGAAGTGCGCGCCAAGATGACCCCGCGCGAAAAGCTGGTGTACGTCAAGGAAGGCGCCGATACCACCGAAGCCAAGCGCCTGATGAACAAGCACCGCCTGGAGCGCGTGCTGGTGGTCGACGACGCGTTTGAACTGCGCGGCCTGATCACCGTCAAAGACATCCAGAAATCGCACGAGCACCCGCTGGCGTCGAAAGACTCGCAGGGCAAGCTGCTGGTCGGCGCCGCTGTCGGCGTGGGTGCCAAAGATGAAGAGCGTATCGACCTGCTGGTCGCCGCCGGCGTGGACGTGCTGGTGGTCGACACCGCCCACGGCCACTCGCAAGGCATCCTGGACCGCGTGAAGTGGATCAAGACCAAGTACCCGCAAGTGGACGTCATCGGCGGCAACATCGCCACCGCCGCCGCCGCCAAGGCGCTGGTGGAGTACGGCGCGGACGCGGTCAAGGTCGGCATCGGTCCAGGCTCGATCTGCACCACCCGTATCGTCGCCGGCGTCGGCGTGCCGCAAATCACCGCCATCTCCAACGTGGCTGAAGCACTGGAAGGCACGGGCGTGCCATGTATCGCCGACGGCGGCATCCGCTTCTCGGGCGACATCTCGAAAGCGCTGGCAGCCGGCGCCTCGACCGTGATGATGGGTTCCATGTTCGCCGGCACCGAAGAAGCGCCGGGCGAAGTGATCCTGTACCAGGGCCGCTCGTACAAATCGTATCGCGGCATGGGCTCGCTGGGCGCCATGTCTGACGGTTCGGCCGACCGCTACTTCCAGGACGCCACCATGAAGGCCGACAAGTTCGTGCCCGAAGGTATTGAAGGCCGCGTGGCCTACAAGGGCTCCGTGCTGGCGATCATCTTCCAGCTGGTGGGCGGCGTGCGCCAATCGATGGGTTACTGCGGCTGCGCCACCATCGAAGAACTGCGCAACAAAGCGGAGTTCGTCGAGATCACCTCGGCCGGCATGCGCGAATCGCACGTCCACGACGTACAAATCACCAAGGAAGCGCCGAACTACCGTTCCGGCGACTAAGACGTCCTTGCAACGCCGGCTGAGTCAGCCGGCGTTTTTCTATTCTCTCCTCTTCAGTACAAGTCCATGCACTCTAAAATTCTGATTCTCGATTTCGGCTCCCAAGTGACCCAGCTGATCGCCCGCCGCGTGCGCGATTCCGGCGTGTTCTCGGAAGTGTTCCCGTACGACGTAAGCGACGAGTTCGTGCGCAACTACGGCGCCGCCGGCGTGATCCTGTCGGGCAGCCACAGCTCGACGCTGGAAGGCGACGCGCCGCGCGCGCCGGACGCCGTGTTCGAACTGGGCGTGCCGGTACTGGGCATCTGCTACGGCATGCAAACCATGGCGGCCCAGCTGGGCGGCAAGGTCGAGAACGGCAAAGTGCGTGAGTTCGGTTACGCCGAAGTGCGCGCGCGCAACCACACCAAGCTGTTGAACGGCATCGTCGACTTCGTCACCGAC
This sequence comes from Duganella paludis, assembly GCF_054461335.1. Classification (NCBI taxonomy): domain Bacteria; kingdom Pseudomonadati; phylum Pseudomonadota; class Betaproteobacteria; order Burkholderiales; family Oxalobacteraceae; genus Duganella; species Duganella paludis. The sequence goes on along the minus strand of NZ_CM136922.1, from coordinate 40,423 downwards.
GAAGGCCACGGCATGCAAAAGGTCTGGATGAGCCACGGCGACAAGGTGCTGGACATGCCGCCGGGCTTCGTGCTGATGGGCGACACGCCGTCGTGCCCGATCGCCGCCATGGCCAACGAAGAGAAGAGCTTCTACGGCGTGCAATGGCACCCGGAAGTCACGCACACGGTGCAGGGCAAGGTCATGCTGAGCCGCTTCGTGCACGAAATCTGCGGCTGCAAGTCAGACTGGAACATGCCCGACTACATCACGGAAGCGGTCGAGAAAATCCGCGCGCAAGTGGGCACCGATGAAGTGATCCTGGGCCTGTCCGGCGGCGTCGATTCGTCGGTGGCCGCCGCGCTGATCCACCGCGCCATCGGCGACCAGCTGACCTGCGTGTTCGTCGACCACGGCCTGCTGCGCCTGAACGAAGGCAAGATGGTCATGGACATGTTCGCCAACAACCTGGGCGTGAAAGTCATCCGCGTCGATGCGGAAGACCAGTTCATGGGCCACTTGGCCGGCGTCAGCGATCCAGAGCAGAAGCGCAAGATCATCGGCCGCGAATTCGTCGAAGTGTTCGACAAGGAATCGGGCAAGCTGGTCAACGCCAAGTGGCTGGCGCAGGGCACCATCTACCCGGACGTGATCGAATCGGCCGGCAAGGGCAAGAAAGGCCAGACCATCAAGTCGCACCACAACGTGGGCGGCCTGCCGGAACACATGAAGCTGTCGCTGCTGGAACCGCTGCGCGAACTGTTCAAGGACGAAGTGCGCAAGCTGGGCGTGGCGCTGGGCCTGCCGCATGAGATGGTCTACCGTCACCCGTTCCCAGGCCCGGGCCTGGGCGTGCGGATTCTGGGCGAAGTGAAAAAGGACTACGCCGACCTGCTGCGCCAGGCCGACGCCATCTTCATCGAAGAACTGCGCAACACGCCATACGAGGCGACCATCGTGCCGGGCTTCGATCAGGACGCCGAGCCGAAGAACTGGTACGAAGCGACCTCGCAAGCGTTCGCCGTGTTCCTGCCGGTGAAATCGGTGGGCGTGATGGGCGATGGCCGCACCTACGAATACGTGGTGGCCTTGCGCGCGGTGCAAACTCAGGACTTCATGACCGCGCACTGGGCCCACCTGCCGCACGCGTTGCTGGGCAAGGTCAGCAATCGCATCATTAATGAAGTCCGTGGTATCAACCGCGTCGTTTACGATATTTCCGGTAAGCCACCAGCGACCATCGAATGGGAATGATTCCGTAGTCGGCACCGGCTGGCGCTGCCTGACGAATGGATGAGATGAAGCCCCTGAATTTTCAGGGGCTTTTTCTTTTTGGTGGCGCAAATTTTGGCAAACCCATGCAATGCCAAGCGAGCCGATTTGATGGTGATTAAGATGGCACGGCAATTCCCAAGTGATGATACGAGGCTGGCTCGACAAATTCAAGATGGCTGAAACAACGCGCGCGATGCGAAGCCAAACCTATGAACACGATTTGAAAAGGCCGTTTGGTGCGTTGCTGCTCTCAGAAATTTCGGAGCACCTTCTGAAGACCTAGTGCGACAGTATTGTCAACAGGCGCGCGCCGGCCGTGGAGTGCATGCACGAGAGCAGGTTGGCTTGCCGGCTGAGAATAGCGGCTCGGCGAGGAGGACGCCGTGGATTATCTGACGATAAACAATATTCCGTATAACGTAATATTACGAATTCGTGATAGTGCGGAATGCCGGCGCCGAGATGGCGATTGCTGGCTGAATAAAATCATCAACTAGTGAGTAGAATTTGCGACAACACTTTCATTGCACCTTGCAAGTGAACATTCAGTGTACTGTGATTTGCTGGATACGTTTGTAAAAGGCACATTTTTGAGATCAGCGCATTGATTTTCATCAAATTCAATGAGGCAAAATGTATTTGTCTAGTATGCAAGTAACCGCTAATATTTCTTTCCTATAGCAGGGAGGAGACATGTGGTTCGAGATCTATAAAGACACTTGCCCTATTACCAAAGAGCCGTGGCGTTGGAGACTTCGAAGGGGCAAAGATCAAGTGATCGCTCTTTCAAGCGATGGCCATCCAGACGAAGATGCTTGCTACCACGCGATCGTTGGATTGTCGATCTCGCCGAAAACCCCGATAAGATTGCGGTGCTCGAAAAGTCCAGACGGTTTCGTCGATTTTCTACACAAGTGTAGATAGTTGGATTGGTTGGAATGTACCTGCCCAGCGCTGGCCCGCCAAATTCAACGGCAATGCTAAGCACATGAAATTGTCGCTGGGGAGTTTTTGCAGAAATTGGCCGACTGCGATTCTGCAGAGATTTTCAAGCTCGTGCTCGTCAAGCCTGCCAACTGAGCTTTGATCGACCGCGTATGCGACTTTTCGATTTGCGCTGACCGCATCGAGTACTTCGGCGATCACTACTTGGTGCGCGTTACTCTTGGTCGCGCCTGGCTGAAACCCCGCAAAGTACAGCGTCGAAGAGCGACGGCTGTCCCCGATGAACAAAAAGCCAAATTTCACTACCTCTGATTTTTGTAGTTGCATGGCTGCCTCCTATTTCAATTTCTATTTCCGATGCTAAATCTTTTTTATGCGCTAAGAAATGAGAGGCAGCACTAAAATGGGCCGGGTTTGATCTGGATCAAACTTCTTGGTAAAAAACATTACTAAGAAATTGGAAGTTATAGCCTTGTCGCAACAGAATTTCTCCAGGGTTAGTCTGGATTAGCTACGTCTACACGGTCCACTAGAGATGCGATGCATAAGATCGTTGTGCAGCATCATGCCTGTAATCCGCGCATATTCGGCTCTGTACGTCATGGTCGTGATAAGGAAGACAGAGATCCGGACTTGCTCATCGATCCCACCTCGATGACCACGCATCTGCTGCAAGCGATCAAGAGCGGCAAGCCGCCTGCGACCATTGAGTAGCAATAATTCCGTAGCAGCCGGTTGGCGCTACCTGGCAAATGGATGAGATGAAGCCCTTGATTTTCAGGGGCTTTTTCTTTTTGATCGCGCGAATTTTGGCAAGCCCATGCAATGCAAACGAGCCGATTCGGAGTGATGGATTTTTCTGCTGAATGTATAGGCGAAACTTGCGTCTTCCTGCTCCGCTGTCCACCGGTCCCATACAATCGAAAACGGTGCGCCGGGCGCCGCTTTACCAGGAGCATGTGTGGAACTGAAACTCTATAAATCGTTGTGGGAATGGGATGGGGCGTGGCAAGGCCGCCTCGAGGCAATCAGCGCTGCGGGCTACCACGGCGTCGAATATACGCCGCCACGTCTGGGTAGTGTCGATGGGCGCTTCCGCACCGCGCTCGATGCCTTGGGGCTGGAGTATGTCGCGCAAGTGGTGACGACCGGGCCGGACCATATTGCGTCATTTCGCGAGCAAGTGTTGCGCGCAGTGGAGTTGGGGCCTGTGCTGATTAATTCCCATAGCGGGCTGGACCGGATGAGCACGGACGAGCAATGCCGATTTTTCGACGCCGCGCTGACAGTCGAGCAAGAGATTGGACTGGAGATCGCCCACGAAACGCATCGTGGCAGGATATGTTTCACGCCGTGGCAGACCGCCGCCATGCTGCACCGCTTTCCCGGCTTGAAACTGGGCGCCGACCTGAGTCACTGGACCGTCGCTTGCGAGCGCATGCTTGACTGCGATGAGCCCGACGTCGCGCTGGCCCTCGGTCGGGCCATCCATATCCACGGCCGCGTTGGCTATACCGAGGGGCCGCAAGTGCCCGATCCTAGGGCGCCGGAGTATGCCGACCACGTCGAGAATTTCCTGCAGCTGTGGCTGGCGATTGCGCGCCATCTGGCCCAGGCCGGCCGTCGCCACATGACGTTCACGCCGGAATTCGGCCCGCCACCGTATTTGCAATGTGCGCCTTATTCGCAAGCGCCTGCGGCCGACCTGTGGGACGTGAATTTGTGGATGGCGCAAACCTTTCAGGCGCGCTTCAAGGACGCGGCGCTGGATGCTGTCCAGCCGTGATGAGTTCTCCCAGCCGCCTGCTGAACACCGAATTCCTTGCCGGGCCGCTGGCCGTCCGGCTTGACCGGCAGCGATTGGTCGAGCCGTTTCCGTTGCACTGGCATGAATTCTATGAATGGACCATCGTGCTCGACGGCCTGGGATGGCACAAGGTCAATGGCGAATCCCACAGCCTGGCGCCGGGCGACACGTTTCTGATGACACCTGCGGATTTTCACGCGATCGGGCCGGCGGCGGGAAGTCAACTGGCGCTGGCCAATCTGATTTTCGGCCGCTCGGTGCTGGGGGACGCGCTCGGGCATTTGCTATTTGACGGTGCCTACGCGCGCCAGATTCGCTGCGTGTCCGACGGCTTGGCCGCCTTACACGCCTGCCTGGCGCGCATAGAGCGCGAACGGGCGCAGCGGCTGGCCGGTTGCGAGCTGGTGGTGCAGGGCGCGGTGACGGAGTTGCTGATTGTGTGGCACCGACTGCGACCTCGCGCTGCCGGCGGCGGCGGTCGCGCCGATCCGTTCGGGGTACCGGCGGGTGTACGCAAATCGCTGATGTATATTCAGCACCATTTTCGCCAGCCGATCACGCTGGAGGATGCCGCCGATCAGGCCCATCTTTCTACGAACTATTTTAGCGAACTGTTCCACAAAAGCGTGGGTTGCACGTTTCAGCAATATCTGCAGCGCCTGCGCCTGGAATTTGCGCATGCGCTGCTGCATTCCTCCGAGTTGCCCGTAACCGAGATCGCCTATTCCGCCGGCTTTAATACGTTGACGCACTTTTCACGGGTGTTTCGTCAGGCTTATGGGCAGGCGCCCAGTGGCGTCAGCCGCCGCCGCTCCAGCACGATGGGAAGTTGATCACATCCCTTTTTTCATGGGCTGGGTGAGACGTTGGCGTAGCGGTTTCCGGCCAGATCCTGGCCACGCGCCAGCCAGATCTTGAATGGCGCACCGGTGTGATCGGTGTCCTTGACCACCTTGATGTTGGTGGAAAAATAGCGCATCGTGTAGCCGCAGCGCCGCAAGGGGCTGGTGTTGGCGGCCGCGCCGTGGATGATGCGCGAGTCATGCAGCGAGCATTGACCGGGCTCCAGCTCAAAGTAGACGGCGCTGCGCTCGTCCACGCCTTTCACCTGGGTGTCGAAAGTGTTGATGGCGCCGTCGACGCGCTCGTATTCCGAGAAGCCGTTGCGGTGTGTGCCAGGAATGACCCGCATGCAGCCGTTTTCCCGCGTGCTGCGGTCGATCGCCAACCAGACGGTGATGATTTGGTCAAAGCCGTCGACCCGGCTATTCCAGTAGGAGCTGTCCTCGTGCCAGGGCGTCGCCCGTCCGACCAGGGGATCCTTGCAAATGAAGTGGCTCGACCACAGCGCGATATTGGGTCCGATGACCGGCTCGATCAGGTCCAGCACCTCGTCGGACAAGAGAAAATCGAACAGGCGCGGATCGCGAAAATGCGGCGTATCGAGTTCGTCCGACAGGCGCGTGCCCTTGTCCGCCAGGTGCTCCTCGAAGATTGCGGTAAGCAGCGCTTGTTTTTCGGGGCTGAACAGCGGCTTGCGATGTAAATGATAGCCGTGCTCGCGGTAGGTTTCGACATCGGCGGGTAACAGCAGTGACATGGAGGACTCCCTTGCGTGAATAATGTCGCCATCGTAGGCGGATTCAGGCGCGCGGGCTGATGCCAATTTACGGAGAAGTTTGCATATCTTCGGAATGGGGGCGGCGGCGTTCCAGGCCTGTACCGGCTGGCTGAATGCATAGACTTTTCGGGCATTCGGACGGCTCCGGTGGTGTAGTCGGCAAGCCATGTGCGAGACTCGACGCCTCCAATCACGAAAGCAATCATGGATGAGAAACGCATTTCCGGGACACCGATGCTGTGGGTTCCCTCGGCCTATTTTTCAATGGGCCTGTCCTACGCGGTACTGAACATTGCCATGGCCGTCATGTTTAAGAACCTGGGCATGGAAAACGGCAAAGCGGCCGAATACGCCAGCTACTTCATACTCGCTTATACGGTCAAACCCTTGTTTTCGCCACTGGTGGAAATGTACCGCACCAAGAAATTCTTCGTGCTGATGGCTCAAGTGCTGATCGGCTTGACCTTCCTGGCGGTGGCCAGCTTGCTGCCGCTGCCGGGATACATGGGCGTCATCATGGCGCTGTTGTGGATGACTTCCTTCCTTGGCGCCACCCAGGACATCGCCACCGACGGGGTGTACATTTCCGCCTTATCCGGCAGGGCGCAGTCGCTGTTCTGCGGCGTTCAAAGCCTGAGCTGGAATCTGGCGCCGATCCTCGTCACCGGCGGTCTGGTCTACCTGTCCGGCTTCCTCCATTCCCATGTGTTCGGACACGACCCGGCCGTCGCCGGCCCGGCTTGGGGCGACGCGTGGCAGGTGATCCTGTATATCATTGCCGGCGTGGCGCTGCTGCTGCCCGGCTGGCATCGGTTGGTGATGCCAGCCGGGGCGCGCGCCGCCAACGCGCCTGCGGGCTTGGCCGACGCCGCGCACATCATGAAAGATTCCTTCGTCACGCTGTTCCAGAAGCGCGATATCGGACGCATGATCGCCTTGGCGCTGCTGTTTCCGGTCAGTGTGGGCTTGCTTGAGAAGATAGGTCCGTTTTTCATGGTCGATCCCGTGGCACGCGGCGGCCTGGGCCTGACCAATGAAGCCCTAGGTTTGATCTATGGGACCTTCGGCCTCGGCGCCGTCCTGGTCGGCGCCTTGCTGGGCGGGCTATTTGCCGCGCGCCGTGGCCTCCAGTCTGGCCTGATGACCATGGCCTGCGCTGTCAATATACCGAATGTGACTTTCCTGCTGATGGCATGGTTCCAACCCGGCGACCAGTGGTGGGTGATTGCCGGCGTCGTCGTCGAGAAGTTCTTCTACGGGTTCGGTCACGTCGCGCTGACGATCTACCTGATGCAGCAACTGGCTCCAGGCAAGTACTCGACCACCCATTACGCGTTCGGAACGGGTTTGAAGGGCTTGTGCATGCTGCTTACCGGTATCGCCAGCGGCCATTTGCAGGAGATGATGGGCTATGTGAACTACTTCATTTTCGTCATGGCCGCCACCATTCCTTCCTTCATCGTGGCGTGGCTGGCGCCGTTTCACAATTCCGACGCGCATGCAAGGCAGTCCAGTGCGGTGAAGCAGGAAGCCTTGGCGTAGGCCTTTCGCTGATTCACGCTTAAGTCTCCTTAGTTGCCGAAACAGCGTTCTTGCAGCGCTTGCGCAATCCTGCGCGAGACCTCACCGCGATAGGCGCCCGATGACAGATGGATGTGGATCATATGGGGTTCGCAAGAGCGGCCGTCGGTCACAACGCCGTTTAACTCGGGTGAATACGCGGCGCTGCGAGGATCAATAAAATGGGTCTGGTTGGTTTCCATAACCTCGCCGTTTTCCTGGTGGCGGACATCGAGCAGGCACATTTGTTGTGGACGTTGTCGCGCCAGCCTGCGGTAGCCGTCGATGACTTTTTTATGCGCCGCAATCGCTTCGTCCCACCAGTGCGTCGCCAGCACATTGATCCACGGGACTTGCGTCCAGTCGCCGTTGAGGAATTGCGATCGAAGGTCGGCCAGGTCTGTGCCCAGCCGGTCGACCATCGTGTTAAAACTGGCGCCATGGTGGTCGGCATACGGATCGCCCGCGTGGGCGTCGGATTCGCCCTGGACCCAGACGAAGCCGAGCAGCTTATTGGCCGGGTTTGACGCCAGCGCATGGCGCAAACGATCACGCAAGTCGCGGTACAACGGTGACGCGGCGCCATGCGTGCCCATCCACGCCATCGCTCCCTGCGTGTTGCTGTCGTCCAGGCCGGGATAATTGCACACGCAACGCCCGACGCTGGCGCCCGGTTGCGCTTGCGGCGTACATTCTTCCTCCTGCATGTAGCTGCCGGGATCGCCGAAGTCCATGCCGGCGCCGCCATGCGCTTCCGGCAGCAGTAGAATGCCTGCATCGTCGGGCAACAAGGGCAGCAGACGACGGGCAACGAAAATGCCAGGGCCTACCGTGCCCGAACGGCGCGGGTCGGTATTGCCGCTCAAATTACAGAACCGCATGTCCTTGACATCATCGAGCGCATGACTGGCATCGATGATCTTGTTCCAACGGTCTTCGTACACGCCGTCGGGGCGCACGCCGCGGTAACGGCCCAGCTGCTTGATGCGCGGTGAGCTCTGTAAATCGTCCAGTTCCGGCATGGCTTCGCCGAAACCCTGCGCATTGGACTGGCCGGCAATCACCAGCACGTACCACTGCCTGACTTGCTGATCTGGATGCATGCTATTTTTTCCGGTGATGTGTTATCGAGCGCGATCACGCCGCTCAAGCCGGCATCGCCGCCTCGGCGCGCGGCGCTCAGTAGCGGCGCGGCGCGCAACGGCAAGCCCTTCAATGCGGCGCGGATGCGATCCAGCATGCCTTCGGCCAGACCGACGCTACCGCCGATCACGACTTCTTGCAGGTCGACGATCATGTGGAAACCCCCAATCGCTTCCGCCACGGCTTGCGCGGCATGGGCGATGATGGTTTCGGCACGGTCGTCGTCGGCGGCGCGCGCAAACAGTTCCGCGCTGGTCATGGGCTGGCCGAAGATCGCCGTCGCCTGTCGCGCCAGCGACGTGCCCGAGGCAATCATTTCCAGGCAACCGAGGCGGCCGCAGCCGCAAGTGGTCGCGCCATCCAGCGCCGCCAGCCGTACGCCGGCGTGGCCGACGTGCGCGGCCAGGCCGTGCGGGCCGACCCGCAATCGATGATCGAGCACCAGTCCACCGCCGACGCCGGTCGAGAGCGTGATGAACAGCAGATTGGCTGGATGAGTGGGCTCGGTTTGACGGCTGAGGTATTCGCCCCAGGCGGCGGCTTGGCCATCGTTGATCAAGGTGACCGGGCAGGCGTAGCGCGCCTGCAGCAGATCGGCCAGCGCAAAGCCATCCCAGAATTTGATGATGTCGAGATTGACCGAGTGCACGCGGCCGCCGTCGATATAGCCGGTGGTACAGACGCTGACGCGCGCCGGCGCCGGCCAGCCTGCGGTCAGCGCGTCGAGGAGCAGCCCGAAGCCGTCTTCATCGCAGGCCATCGGGTGCTGGCGGCGTTCGACGATGACGCCGTTTTCCACGCGCGCGGAGGCGACCTTGGTGCCGCCGATATCAAGGGCGAGCAGCATCTCAGTCTTTCTTCCGTGCCTGGTTCATCGCGGTGATGAACCATTCGGTGATGTGCTCGATGCGCGTGATCGCCGAGCCGACCGTCACACAATGCGCGCCGGCGCTCAGCGCAGCGGCGGCCTCGGCGGCGGTGCGGATGCGGCCTTCGGCCACCACCAGCGCGCCGGCGGCGCTCAGTTGCTTAACTAATTCGAGATTCGGACGGTCGTCCGGCACGCCGGCGGTCTCCTCGGTGTAGCCGGACAAGGTGGAACCGATCAGATCGCAACCGAGCGCCTGGCAGGCCAGGCCGTCTTCGAGGGTCGAGCAATCGGCCATCGCCAGACGGCCGGCGGCACGGGTCGCGGCCAGCAATTCGGCCACCGTCACCGGACGCCGGCGATCGGTGCCGTCGAAGGCGATCACGGCGGCGCCGGCGGCGATCAGCGCTTGCACGTCGTGCAAATACGGCGTGATGCGCACCGGGCTGTCCTCCAGATCGCGTTTGACGATGCCGATCACCGGCACGTTCTTGACGGCGGCAGTCACCGCACGGACATTGGCCGCGCCTTCGATGCGCAAGCCGCCGGCGCCGGCGGCGACCGCCGCGCCGGCCATGGCAACGATGATGTCTTGCCGATCCATGGGGCTGCCAGGCACGGGTTGGCAGGAAACGATCAGGGCGTTTTTCAGTTGGGAGAGATTCATGGGCACTCGGTAGGTTGAATAAGTAGACACGTCACGCCATGCTGCGCCGACAGCACGTTCAGTTCAGGCACAGTTTGCTTGCAGCGTTCCACGGCTTGAGGACAGCGGGTGTGAAACACACAACCGCTGGGCGGATTCAGCGGACTGGGGATGTCACCTGCCAGCGTCTCTTTTTCCGGCATGCCGAGCTCAGGATCGGCGATAGGCGAACTCTTCCACAAGGCGCGGGTGTACGGATGCAGGCCGCCGTGGGCGATCGCGGCGCGCGGCGCGTATTCCATCAGGCGGCCCAGATACAGGACCAGCACGCGGTCGCACATCGCCTGCACCATAGGCAGGTCGTGCGAGATGAAAATGATCGACAGCTGGAATTCCTTTTGCAGATCGAGCAGCAAGTTAATGATCTGCGCCTTGACCGAGGCGTCGAGCGCGGCCACGGCTTCGTCGGCGATCAGCACTTTCGGCTTCAACGCCAGCGCGCGCGCGATCACCACACGCTGCTTCTGGCCGCCCGACAATTCGTGGGGATAGCGCTGCAATACCGTGGCTGGCAAGCCGACCACGCCGAGCAGGCGGGCGATTTCCGTAGCGCGCTCAAGCCGGCTGCCACGGTTGTGCAGGACGAAGGGTTCCAGCAAGCTCTGTTCGATCGTCAAGCGCGGATTCAGGCTGGCGTTCGGATCCTGGAACACCATTTGCACATCGGCGCGCAAGGCTTTTTGCGCCGCGCCCCGGTACGAGTTGATCGGCTTGCCTTCATACAGGATTTCACCCGAGGTCGGTTGCAGCAAGCGCATCGCGAGCTTGGCCAGCGTCGATTTGCCGCTGCCGGATTCGCCGACGATGCCCAGCACTTCGCCGCGCAACAGGTCGAACGACACGTCCTGCACGGCGCGTAAAGGCTGCGCCTTGCCGAACATGCTGGTCCTGGTCTGGAACGTGATGCCGATCCTGGAAAAACTTAAAATCGCGTCACCGGTCTTGCCGGCAACGGAGGTATTTTCTGTCGTGGTATGCATATCGCTCTCGCTATTAACCGCTTATGAACCGGCGAAATGGCAACGTACCCGTTGCTCATCCGCGTGCGCGACCAGGCCCGGCCTCTCGGCGCGGCACAGGTCGGTGGCCTGAGCGCAGCGATTGACGAAGCGGCAGCCGATATGTTCGCCATAGATGGTTTCAACCTGACCCGGTATCCCGACCAGGCGTCCGCTATGCCCCGGTCGCGGTACCGACGCCAGCAGGCCCCGGGTGTAGGGATGGAGCGGATTCCTGAACAGGGTCTTGGTGTCGGCGGTTTCCACCAACTGGCCGCCGTACATGACGGCGACGCGGTCGGCGATCTGCGCGACCACGCCCATGTCGTGCGTGATGAACACCATGCCCATGCCGACTTCGCGTTGCAGCTTGCGCATCAAGCGCAGGATCTGCGCCTGGATGGTGACGTCGAGCGCCGTGGTCGGCTCGTCGGCGATCAGCACTTGCGGCGCGCAGGACAGCGCGATCGCGATCATGACGCGCTGGCGCATGCCGCCCGACATTTGATGCGGATGCTGCCTGGCGCGGATTTCCGGCGCCGAGATGCCCACCAGCTTGAGCAGCTCCAGCGCGCGCGCCTGCGCTGCGGCCGCTGTGCAGATGCCGTGCGCGATGAGGCCTTCCGCAATCTGGTCGCCGACGCGTTGCAAGGGATTGAGCGACGTCATCGGTTCCTGGAAGATCATGCCGAGCTGGTTGCCGCGCACGCTTTCCATTTCCTTCTCGGTCAGCGACAGCAGATTCAGGCGTTTGCCGTCGCGCGCCGTCAACCAGACCTCGCCCTGGATGCTGGCCTGGGGGGACAGCAGACGCATGAGAGAAAATGAGGTAACCGATTTGCCGCACCCCGACTCGCCGACGATGGCCAGCGTTTCGCCGGCCTTCAGCGAAAAACTGAGGTCGTTCACCGCCTTGACGGTGCCGCCCGGGGTCGGGAACGATGTCGTGAGGCCTTGGACATCGAGAATCACTTCGGAACTTCTCATTGCGATTACCTCTTTTCTGGGCAGCGAAATTACAGCAGGCCGCTGCTGATCAGGATTTGCTTGACCTTGGCCACGGCGGCATCGGGCAAGACGCGGTTCGGACGGCTCATGTGGCGGTTTTCGATCAGGCCCATCAGGTGCATCGCGGTCTTGAAGCCACCGACGCCGGAGGCGTTCGGGCTGGTGTCCGGCACGCCCTGGAACACGATTTGGAACAATTGGATCAGGCGTTCCTGTTCCTTGCGGGCGGCGGCCCAGTCACCGGCCTGCGCGGCGTTGTACAGGCGAACGTAGCCTGCTGGATCGACGTTGCCCAGGCCAGGCACGTTGCCATGCGCGCCGCCCAGCAAAGCGTAATCGACCACGGTTTCCGAACCGCTCAGAATCGAGAAATCCGGCTCGGCGGCGAAATCCAGTCCCAGCATGCGCATGTTTTCGATATCGCCGCTGCTGTCTTTCACGGCGCAAATCAATTTGCGGTCGTACATCTCGCGTATGGTTTCGCGCGACAGTTTCAGGTTGGTGCAAACCGGAATGTCGTACGCCAGGATGGGCAGATCGACCGCATCCTTGATCATGCTGAAATGATCGATGGTTTCGTTCTGGCTGGAGCGGGTGTAAAACTGCGACGTGACGACCAGGCCGTCAACGCCGAGCGACTGCGCCTGGCGGGCGTTGTCGATCACGCGGTCGGTGGTGGGATCCATGGTGCCGCACACGGCGGGCACTTTGCCTGCGGCTTCGTCCAGCGCAATCCGGATGACTTCCGCGCGTTGGCTGGCGTTCAGGAACACGCATTCCGAAGTCGAGCCGAGCAGGAACAGGCCATGGACCCCGCCATCGACCAGGTGGCGCACGACTTTACGCAGGCTTTTTTCGTCGACCTGGAAGTCCTGGGTCAAAGGCGTGACGACCGGTGGCACGATGCCATGCAGTTTCAGAGTGGACATGCTGATTATTCCTTAAGTGTTTTGGGGTCAAAGGTACGGCGCAAACCGTCGCCGATAAAATTGGCTGAAAGCGCAGTCATGACAATGAAGACGCCGGAAGGGAGCCAGATCCACGGATATTGCTTGAGGACGGAAGCCTCACGCGCAATACTGATCAGGCTGCCCCAGCTGGCATCCGGCAACTGCACGCCCAGGCCGAGAAAACTCAGTCCCGCTTCGGCCATGATGGCCGAGACGAAACCAAGCGAAGAAAAAACTACAAGCACATCCATGGTGTTGGGCAGGCAGTGCTTGAACAGAATGTAGGCATGGCCTGCGCCCAGGGTTTTGGCGGCCGCCACGAATTCCATTTCACGCACGCTGAGTATCCGCGCCCTTACCAGGCGGCACACCAGGGGCCAGGATAGAAGGCCGATCACGATCACGGTCTTGCCGGTGCCGGAACCGATCACAGCGGCCAGCGTCATGAGCACGATGATCGGCGGGAAGGTCATCACCATGTCGACCAGGCGCATGATCAGGCTGTCGACCCAGCCGCCAAAATAGCCGGCCAGCGCGCCCAGCAGCGTACCGATCAGCACCGCCAGCATCACGCTGGCGACACCGACCAGCAAGGAGACGCGGCCGGCGGCGAAAGTACGCGCCAGCATGTCGCGCCCGATCTGGTCCGTGCCCAGCCAGTGCAGCGTCGAGGGCGGCAGCAGGGTCGAATCGAGGTCGATCGCATTCGCATCGAAATGAAATAGTTGGCGCGAAAAAATGCAGAGCAAGGTGATCAAGGAGAACACCACGAGGCCGAACATGCCCGCTTTGCTGGATCTGTATTTCTTCCACCGCGCTGCGCCGATACTGGAATGATTCATAACGATAGGTCCGTATGATGAGAGGCAAGTAAATTATTTCAGGGTGATGCGCGGATCGATCCACGAATAGAGGATGTCGGTCAGCATATTCACCAGCAGGATCGCAATCGCCATGAACAGGGCGATGCCCATGATCAGCGGATAATCGCGGCTCTCGATGCCGTCCAAAAACAGCATGCCCATGCCCGGCCAGGAAAACACCGTTTCGACAAACACCGCGCCGCCGATCAGGGCGCCGAAATTGGCGCCGATGACCGTCACGATAGGAATCAGCGCATTCGGGAAGGCGTGGCGCAAGGTGACCGCGCGCGCCGACAAACCTTTGGCCTTGGCGGTGCGCACGTAGTCCTGGGTCATCACCTCAAGCAAGCCGGCGCGGGTATAGCGCATCAGAATCGCGATGAACTGGACCGACAAGACCGACGCCGGCAAGGCCAGGTAATACAGGGTGTTGAGCAGGCCGCCTTGGCCGGGCTCGGAATAACCACCGGTTGGAAACCAGCCCAGCTTCAGGGAAAACACATACATGCCGAGGATGCCGAGCAGGAACGCCGGGGTGGAGATGGCCACATAGGCGACGATGGATAGGGCGTGATCGGTCGCGCTGTTGTAGCGGCGCGCGGCAAAAATGCCGAGCATGATGCCGAGCAGCGAACCGCCGCTCAGCCCGGCGAAGGCCAGCATCAAGGTCGGCGCCAGCCGGCTCGTGATTTCATCCAGCACCTTGGCGCCGTCCTTGTAGCGATAGCCGAGATCACCGCTGGCGACCTGTGCGATCCACCTGACAAAGCGCAGCGGCGCGGCCTGGTCCAGGCCGAGATCGTGACGCAGGACGGCTTTTTGCTCTGCCGTCAATGCGGTATTCGGCGGGACGAAGGCGTCGACCGGATCGCCGGGCGCCATATTGATCAACACAAAGATGGTCACCAAAATCGCCAGCAGAGTAGGGATGTTGATCACCAGACGGTTGAAGATATATTTCAGCATGTTCTGCCCCGTGTTCTCAAAACTTAGTTAAAAAAGCGGCGGGCCGCTTACTTGATCGACCAGCGTTCCGGGAAGTCCTGATAACGGCCACCGCCCGGCGCCGGTGTCCAGACAACGTTCTGAACATTTTTCGTAAAACCGCCGAAGCGCTTGCCTACCCACAAAGGAATCCACGGCAATTGGGCGTTGGTGACACGGCACATTTGCTGGTAGAGGAGGGCGCGCTGGCCAGCATCGGTTTCCCGCTGCCCGGCGTCGAACAATTGGTCCAGTTCAGGAATATTCACGCGCATGCGGTTCACGCCCTTGGGCGGCGCGTACGACGACTTCATCAAAGGAATCAGCGTGCCGGGGTCGGGACCATTGCCGCCGCCGGCGTAGACCATGCTGAATTTGTTGGCATCGACGATGGTGCCGAACGTGGTCCCATCGACGAAACGCGGAATGACGTTGATGCCCACTTGCGCCAGCATCGATTGCAAGACCGTCACCACGTCCTTGCTTGCCTGATCGTTGTAGTAGGTCAGCATTTCCAGCGGTTCGGATTGATTCCAGCCTGCCGCAGCCAGCAAGGCCTTGGCCTGGTTGACGTTGGTCGGGTACTGGTTGATATCGGCCGGAACATACTGCGGCAGCGTCAAGGCGCAATTGGCGACGCTGGCCGTGTTGCTGTAGATGCTCCTGATGATGGCATTGCGGTCGATGGCCAGCAGGATCGCCTGGCGCACACGGACATCCTTGAAACGCCGGTCGTTGTTGTTGAAGCCGATGTAGTTGAGCACATGCGAAGGGCCGGCAATCACGTCGACCGCCTTGGTGCTCTGGTTTTCCTTGACCTGGTCCAGCGTCATGGCGCTGTACTGGATTTCTCCGGCTTGCAAGGCGATGGTCGCCGCGCTGCCGTCCTTGAAGTAACGATTGACCAATTTCGCCAGGCGGGGTTTGCCGCGATAGAACTGCGGATAGGCCACCAGTTCGACGAATTGATCCGGCGTGTACCTGGCCCATTTGAACGGGCCAGTACCGACCGGCGACTTCCACCAGCTGGACGTGCGCAACTCCCTGGCTGGGATGTTGCCCAACAGGTGTTGCGGCACCATCATGATGTTGGTGAACGCGTCCGGTAGCGAAGCGTCCATTTGCACCAGTTCGAGGACCACGGTGTAAGCGTCCAATGCCTTGATCGCGCTCACATCGTTCAGGCGTGCCGAGAAGACGCTGGCCATCTCCGGATTTTTTACCAGTTCCAGCGTGAACTTGACGTCCGCTGCAGTAAAGGGTTTGCCGTCGTGCCATGTCACGTCTTGGCGCAACTTGATGATCAGGCTCTTGCCGTCCTTGGCATAGGTCCAGCTTTCGGCCAGGTCGCCGGAAATGTTCTGGAGACCGACATCGTACAAAGTCAGCGTGCTGAAATATTTGTTGTAGAAGCTGAAGCCGGCGGATGCGGTCAGTGGATTGAATTTTTGCGCATTGCCGCTGGCGCCGACATCGAAAGCGCCAGTAAATGTCTGCCCGGTGGCGGCAGCGCAGGCAGTCAGGCTCAGCAGCGCGGCCAAGGCGGTAGAAAAAATGATTTTGCCGGTTTCGTTCTTGATCATCTTCTGGTCTTCTTCTTTCAAATAAGCAGCGGTGCGACAAATTTTTAGGCAAAAGGGTCCCATCTGGCCGATGCACCAGCTTTTTTTCTACGCTTTGGGAGTTGAAGGCCTGCCTGAACCGCAGGCTATATCTGGATGGCGGCCTTCGGGTAACGCTTGGAGATGGATTCGAAATGCTTGGCGTGCGCCCACATCAAGCCGGCTTTATCTTTCTTCTCCAGCATCTCGACGATCGCCATATGGTCGCGGGCAGAGTTTTCCAACTGCCACTGATCGATTTCCGTTTCGCCCGAATTCTTGAGCAAGTTGTTAAAGATCCGCCAGAACAGATCAATCAGCGACAGCAAGAAATTGTTGTCCATGCAGCGATACATCTCGGCGTGGAAGGCGCGGTCTTCGTCGAAGAAGGTCTCATGGGCCAGCGCTTTGCTGAGCATGGTTTCCGCGAGCGAGCGCAGTTTTTCGATATTCTCGGTTTGAATATTTCTGACGACCGAGGGAATCGCTCCAAGTTCAAGGTAGGTGCGCACGTAGAGCAAATCCGTTACCTGGGCGTCGTCGGCGACCATCGAATAGGGCAGGTTTTCCAGGATGGCGTCGAAAGAAAACGCCTTGACGTAAATCCCTTCGCCGTGACGCGCCTCCAGGATGCCGAGCGATTCCAACGACTTGACGGCTTCGCGCAGCGACGGGCGGCTGATGCCAAGGTCTTCAGCCAGCATGCCTTCCGGCGGCAAGCCGTCTCCCGGCCTGAGGCCCTTGCGTTCGATGAATTGCTTGATCTCTGCTTGCGCCAAGCGATACGTCGGAATTTTTTTCGTCATGCGATGCTTTCTTTAATTCAGTTTGTTACCACTAATCGTTATTCCCGTGCTTTCCGTGTAGGAAAGCAGCCAAGTCTCAAGGCAGGGCTGTCCATTTTGCGTATCGCCCCCCACCAGCAACAGACCCTGCTCAACTTCAAAAGCCAGTCCGGTCGCACGGCCCTGCGGCAAGCGGCCGGCCAACTCCCAGGTGTCGTTTTTCAACAGGTAGATCTCGTCGCGCCAGAGTTTGTTCAAGCCCTGGTGCGCATACTTTGTCCCCGACGCATAGTTGCGACGCGCGCCCATGAAATTGGTGCCACCGGCAAGGATCTTGACCATACCGCATTTTCCGGAAAAAGCCACGGCAATCCCTTCTTGCGACTGATCCGGCGCCGGCAAATCTTGTTCCGGCCGCCAAAACAATGCGCCGTGCCGGATCGACACCTGCCGCACGCTGGCCGTGCGCAGACCGGGTTTGATCTCGCCGTTCGCCAGCAGGACTTCCTGGCCATCAACGATGAGGGCGCTGCCGCAGTGGGGCGCATGCGGCACCGGGCCGAGATCGTGCCAGTTGTGGTCGTTCGTATTGAATTCCCAGGCATGGTCATTCCAGGCAAAATCCTCCACCCGGCGATCCATGAAGGCGTGCAAAATCGCCGGTTGCCGCGCCGGGTCCGCCGCCTCGTATTCCTCGAAAAACCGATCGAATTGCGGCTTGTTGTAGCCGCCGAAGAGATAGATGGAAGAACCGATCGCCGCAGCGGACGCCCCCAGCAGGCCAACCGGCAAACGGGCTGGCAATTCGGTCCAGCTATCGGCCTGCGTATCGTAGCAGGCAATGCTGTCGAATTGATGCAGGCTCTGCGCTGGCGTCGAACGGCCACAGCCGCCGAATACATAGATCTTGCCGTTGGCTGCGGCTGCGACGGCGCCGTTGCGCGCGGCAAACGGAAACGCTGCGCGCGGCTGCCAGGTTTTGCAGGCCGCCGTGGTGTCGAGCGCAAACCAGGCCTGGCCTGCCGATCCCAGGCCGGCAAACAGCGTCGCGCCGACGCGCACGCCCACCGCTTCCTTCAGGGCCAGCGGGAAGTCTGGCCAGGCAAATGCAAGCGCCTGACTGCTTTCCTTGACTGATGTGCGATGCAATGTATTCACTGGCAATCCCGAAGAAGGTCGTAGTTTGTCACACTGATAAGAGTAGAGCGTATCACGCAAGATGTCAGATGTCAAACAACTGACTGGTGAAATGCTTAATGTTTTATAAGGTTTTGGTTACTTTGGATAAGTGCCTCGGCGCATCCGCATTCAGCCCCCGCGCTGCCGACAGTTTGGCCGCCATCACGTAGAAGCTTTGTATCGCCAGCAGCGGATCCAGCGCTTCGTCGTCGGCGGTGCTGATCGTCAAATCGCGCGATGCAACGTCGTTTGGCGCGGCCAGCAAGACCTTGGCGCCACGGCCGCGCATTTCCTCGGCGAGCGCCAATACGCCGGCCTGTTCTGGGCCGCGCGGGGCGAATACCAGCAGGGGGTAGCCATCGTCGATCAAGGCCATCGGACCATGCTTGATTTCGGCGCTGGAGAAGGCTTCCGCCTGGATCGCGCAGGTTTCCTTGAATTTCAGGGCCGCTTCCAGGGCCACCGCCATGCCGAGGCCGCGTCCAACCACCATGATGCGTTCTGCGGTTTTCAAGACATCGATTGCCGCTTGCCAGTCGTGCTGGGTGGCTTCCCTGAGTTTTCCCGGCAGGGTCTGCAGAGCGGCTTGTAGCCTTGCGTCCTTACCCCAGTACGCCACCAGGCTGGCGATCGCGGAGAGCGACACAATGTAGCTCTTGGTGGCGGCGACACTTTTTTCGACGCCTGCACACAACGGCAACGCCCATTCGCAGGCAGTCGCCAGCGCTGAGTCGGCTTTGTTGACCAGGGCCACGGTGTGCATGCCGGCAGCACGCAGGGTGGTCATGGTGTCGATCAGGTCGGGGCTCGCGCCGGACTGAGAGAGCGCGAGCGCTACCTGGCCTTGCACAGCGAGCGGTGCGCGATGCACAGTGACCAGCGACATCGGCAACGACACCACGGGCACGCCCAGTCTTTGCATCGCCAGATAGGCGAAATAGTTGGCGGCGTGATCCGAACTGCCACGCGCCACCGTGAGCACCAGAGCTGGCGCGATGTCGGCCAATACCAAGCCGAGTTCGGCCAGGCCGGCGCCGGCTTCCCGTTCCTGATCGGCGACCGCTTGCGCTGCGTGCAGCGCTTCTTCAAGCATTAAGGACAATTTGTTCTCCTTCTACATAGACATTCAACAGCTTCAGTGCGCTGTCCAGCTCGATAATGTCGGCCCAGGCGCCAGGCGCCAGGCGGCCGCGCTCGGACAGGCCGAGATAATCGGCGGGGAACAGGGAGAGCCGATTCGATGCGTCGTCCAACGACAAGCCGATGGACACCAGATTGCGCAAGGCCTGGTCCATGGTCAGGCAAGAGCCGGCCAGCGTGCCATCGGCCAGGCGCACGCCGCCCATGCACTTGGTCACGGTATGCGAACCCAGGCTGTAATCGCCATCGGGCATGCCGGAAGCCGAGGTCGAATCGGTCACACAAAACAGGCGCGGGATGGCGCGCAAGGCGGTGCGGATCGCGCCCGGATGAACGTGCAACAAGTCGGGGATCAGCTCGGCATACTCGGCGTGCGCGAGCGCCGCGCCGACCATGCCGGGCTCGCGATGGTGCAGGGCGGTCATCGCATTGAATAAATGGGTGAATCCGGCGGCGCCGTGCTCCAGTGCCGCCACGCCATCTTCATAGGTGCCGAGGGTGTGGCCCAATTGCATGCGCACACCGCGCCGGCTCAGTTCCCGGATGATGTCGAGATGGCCAGCAACTTCGGGCGCGATGGTGACCAGGCGGATGGGCGCCAGTTCGCCGAGGCGATCGATTTCACCCAAGGTTGCGGCCACTGAAAAATTCGGTTGCGCGCCCAGCTTGCCCGGATTGAGATACGGCCCTTCCAGATGCACGCCGAGAATGCGCGCTTCACCGGCGGAGCGCAGCCGGCAAGTGCGGCCTATGCCTTCCATGACTTGATCGATCTCCGACATCGGCGCAGTCATCGTGGTGGCAAGCAGGGAAGTCGTGCCGTGGCGGGCATGGATTTTTGCCATCAGGTTGGCGGCATTGCCTCCTTCCATCACGTCAACGCCGCCGCCGCCGTGCACATGCAGATCGACAAAGCCGGGCAATAAGGTGCGGGATTTTTCTTCGGCGCTCAGGTCTGATACGGATTGGATCGCTGCGATGCGGCCGTCGGCAGTCAAGCTGATCTTTCCCTCTATCCAGCCATCGCTGGTGAGGATGCGGCCTTTGAGTTGATGCGTCATGAATAACCTTTTTGCTGAGTTCTAGTACGCTGGCCCGATCAACGAACGATGTCGACGCTCTTGCCATTCCACTTCATCAAAAACACTTCCTTGCTGCCGGCGCCGCCTTGCAATTCGCCGCCGACCACCAGCACACCGTCGTCCAGTTGGACCGATGACCCGTAGCCCATAGCTGCCGGCAATTGGCCGACCACGCGCCAGGCACCCCGGATTTCGGCGTAGATATCGGCACGCCAGGTTTTGCTCAAACCCTTGTGCGCAAATAATTGGCCAGCGTTGAACTGTTTCCACGCGCCGGGGAAGTTGGCGCCGCCGGCAGCCAGCAGGACGCCGTTGCTGTAACCGGCATAGGCGCCGGCGATACCTTCCTGCGCGGCGTCATTAGGGGCGGGCGGCATCGGCAATGGTTGGTCCCAGCTCAGCTTTTCGCCGCTGACCGTCACGCGCTTCGCATGTGGCGAGCGCAGGCCGGGCTTGATTTCCCCGCCGATCAGCGTCACTTTGTTGCCATTCACAGCGATGGCGCTGCCGACGGTCGCCCGGCTTGGATCGATGCCCAGATTGCGCCATCGATTGCTGGCCGGGTTGTAGCTCAGCACCTGCGCGGTGAACAGATAGTCTTCCGGGCGCTGGTTGAAATAGCGGGCGTCTACCTCGTCTCGCATGGCCGGCTTGGCGTCGAAGTAGTCGGCGAAGTAGCCGTCGAAGATCGCCTTGTTGGCGCCGCCGAAGAACAGGACGTTTTCGCGGTCCAACGTGGTCGCCCCGGCAGCCAGACCGCCCATGGGCGAGCGTGTCGCGACCTGGTTCCAGGTATTGGCGACGGTATCGTATTTCCAGACCGTGTCGAAAACGATGAGCTTGCTGTCGTCCGGATGTGCTTTGCCTTGACCGTTGAACACATAAACATCGGCGCCGATCGCAACCGCATTGGCGTTGTCACGTGGCTGGCCGGGGAAGGGCGCCAAGGCCGCCCATTGCGCAGCGGGTTGCGACATGTCGAGCCCGTACCAGGCCTTGCCGGCGGTGCCGAGACCCGCATACACCGTATTGCCCACCTTGGCCGCCGCCGTCATTTTGACGGCGACCGGAAATTCCGGGAAGCGTGCACCCGCCACGGCCGATGTTGCGGCAATCAGGCAGGCGATGACGACGGACCTTACAACGATTTTTTTCATGGGATTACAAGTTTTCATATCTAAACTATACATCGCTCACCGCTATGATATCTGACATCTGAGTTGTTGTGTAAATTTAAGTTGAAACCATCGAAAAGCGTCTAAATCTTGCGCTGCAGAGGGAGAAAGGGCGTATTTTGCCCTTCAAATGTCTATTTTTGACAACAGTACTTGGAAGATTTGAATTGCATAATTGCATATGTGAGTGGATTAACTTAGGATTGCGCAGTCAGATATCTGACATCAAACATAGGGAGAGGTGATGAAATTTTCTAGTCTCAAAAGATCCAAGGCATTCAAGGCTCACTCATACTGGTCGCATGCAGCCCTGATTGCGTGTCCAGCACTGCTGATGGTTGCACCAGCGACCAGTTACGCGCAAGGCGATCAAGATCTCAAAGTTTCGAATGAGAAAGATCAAGAAGCGAAAGTCCAGGTCGTCACGGTCACCGGTTCCAACATCCGGCAAGCACAGAATTCTATTTCGTCGTCTCCCATCACCGAGGTTGGTGAAAGTCTGATCAAGGGTACGGCATCGATCTCCATCGCCGATACCTTGAACGGCATCCCTTCGCTCACGTCCGGTCTTTCCGCTTCGTCCAACAATTCCTCGATCGGCGGAGACGCCGCCAATGTGGGCGTGGCCACCACCGCGCTGCGCAATCTGGGTTCGGCACGCACGCTGGTGCTCGTCAACGGCCGCCGTTACGTTTCGGGCGTTTCCGCCAACACCGGATATGGCGTCGACCTCAACAGCATTCCTACTTCACTAATTAAACGTGTCGATGTGCTGACCGGCGGACAATCGGCAATTTACGGCTCGGATGCGATTGCCGGTGTGGTCAACATCATCACCAAGAAAAACTTCAGCGGCCTGGAATTGAACGCCTTTGGCGCCGGCGCCGAAGCGGGCGGGGCGGGCAGGAAGAATTTCGATCTGACCTACGGGCAGAACTTCGAATCGGGCAATGCCTGGATTTCCGCAGGCCAGTCCAGGCAGGAAGCGTTGCGCTCGACGGCCAGGGCTTTTTCAACCTATGAACAAGCCTATATCGATGCCAATAATGATGGCATTCGCGAAGCGATCGCCCGGCGGAATGGGCCTGCACACGTGCCCGGCGCAGCGCTGTTCGCTCCCAATGGCTTGGCGATCTTCGGCAACGGCTCCCCATTCAACACCAGCCAGCCCTTGCTGGACGCGCAATCCAACCCGCAGGGGACGGCCGATTGGGATAACCAGAACAGCCGCCGCTTTCTCGTGGCGCCGTACGAGCGCAGCTATATCGCGTCCGGCCTGAACTTCGACTTGAGCCCGACATCCCGCGCCGACATCGAACTGAACTACACTGGCACGACGTCTTCCGTGGCGTTGGAGCCGGCGCCGGTGTCGGTCGTCAGCGATATCTTCCGTGTCCCCATGGGCGGCAAGACTGGCATCGATGTCGCCACCAGCCCGTACTTTGTCGGCAGCAGCGCCGGCCGGCAGCTGGTCAACGCCTTGGGCGCGAACACCTCGCTGGACCGGGTGCAGACCTTCAAACGACTCACCGAATTCGGCGACCGTACGGTGTCGAACAAGCGCGACACGTTCCGGGTCGCAGGCGGCCTGACCAATGATTTCAGCGAAACGCTGTCGCTCAAATCGAGTGCGGTGTATGGCGTGACGTTGGAAAAGCAGGCCAACAAAGGTGACTTCAGCATCCCCAATTTCCGCAACGCCATTACCCTGGCGCCGGATGGAAAAGGCGGCTATCAGTGCGCGGATGCCACGGCGCGCCTGGAAGGCTGTTTGCCGGTCAACCCCTTCGGCACGACCGACAGCCTGGCGGGCAATGCCGGCATTACCGGCTTCTCACCCAACGCGCTCAAGTATCTGATGATTCCGACGGGGCAGACCGGCGAAATCAAGCAAACCGTGCTGAACAGCGTTCTTTCCGGTTCGCTGCCATACGCGATTTCCGACCAACCACCGATCAGTTTCGCGGCCGGTGTTGAATACCGCAAGGAACAAGCCGAAGAGACGCCGGATGCTTATCGCCAGCTGGGCCTTTCCAGGGACCTCCAGGTGTCGGCCATCTCGGGCGAGTTCGATGTCAAGGAAGCCTTTGCCGAAGTTGAGCTGCCGGTTGCGCGTTGGCTGATTCTGGATCTGGCTGCCCGCGTGGGTTCCTATTCCACCATCGGCACGGCACCGACCTATCGGCTGGGCGTCAACGCGCCCGTGACGGACAACCTGCGCTTCCGCGGCAGCTGGTCGCGCTCGGTACGCGCGCCGAATATCAATGACCTGTATTCCAACGGCGCGACCAGCGTTGCCGGCACCAACACCGATGTGTGCAACGGCGTGACTGCCGCGACGCAGGGCAATGTCGCCCAGAACTGCCGTTCCATCCCTGCGGTTGCGCGCCGCATCGCCAGCAACGGTTCGTATACGCTGGTGTCGTCGGAAGCCAACAACACGCGCTTGTTGCAGGCGGGTTCACCGACGCTGAAGGAGGAGACTGCCAATTCATTGACGCTGGGTACGGTGTTCACACCGCTGCGCGGTCTGTCGCTGTCGGCCGACTACTTCGACATCTCCATCAAGGATGGCATCACCCGTGACACGGCGGATGTTTATGTGAAGCGTTGCTATAGTGTGGCACCTGGTTCCTTCGATCCTACCTGCGGTGGCAACCTGTCGCGCGACATCAACGATGGTCCGATCCTGAATCTGCGCTCGCCGCTGATCAACGCCGCCAGTATCAAAACGCGCGGCGTCGACCTGGAAGTTGACTATTCGCGGCCGAATTTCATCGTTGCCGCTTACGCCAACTACCTGGCTCGTTACGATGTCACGAACTCGAGCGGTGCTGTCGAGAAGTTTGTGGACCGTCCCCTGTTTCCGAAGTGGCGACTGTCGGTCAACGGGACCTACAACATCACGAAACAGTTCGACGTGTTCTCGCAAATTCGTTATCGCAGCGCGACAAAGGCGTTTCTGGAGTCGAACAACTTGTCGCAGGACTTGAACAAGCTCGATTCCGCTACCTATATCGACCTGCGGTTTAACTATCGCATCACGGATGCAGTGAACGCGTATGTTGGCATCAACAACCTGGCCGATGCTCAGCCGGACGTCAATCCGCGCGATCCTGCGACTGGCACCAATACCGAGCCGCGCGCATATGATGTGATCGGGCGACAGTACTTTGTCGGGGTGAGGGCGGTGTTCAAGTAAAGCGAGTTGTAGAAGGCCGTTGGTTTACAAGATCAACGGCCTTTTATTGCTCAGCCGGCCTGCCAGCCACCACCAAGCGCTTTGTAGAGCGACACCGTGGCCTGCAGGCGCTTGAGTTTCAGTATCCCCAGCTCGTTTTGCACGTCCGACAGGCTGCGCTGGGTATCGAGTACGGTCATCAAGTCTTCCGCCCCCGCCTTGTAGCGGATCTCCGACAAATTGAACGCCAGCCGCGACTGTTCCAGTTCCACCTCTTTCAAGCGGCGCTGCTCGTCGAGACTGTTGATCTGGCCCAGCACGGTGTCCACTTCCGCCAGGGCCGACAGGACGGTCGAGCGATAGGTCTGCACCAGCTCCTGTTTTTGTTCGATGGCCAGATCGCGCTCGGTCCGCAGGCGCCCGCCATCGAAAATTGGCGCCACCAGCGAGGCGCCGACATTGGCGAACACATTCTGGGCGTTGAGCAGCGACAGCAAGGCGCTGCTTTGTGTGCCCGCCGATCCTGTCAGGCGTATGCTGGGAAACAATGCCGCGCGCGCCACCTCGACGTTGGCGCTGGCGGCCGCCAGCACCGCTTCCGAGTGGCGAATATCGGGGCGCCGCGACAGCAGCTCGGACGGCATGCCTGCCGTCACTTCCGGCAAGCTGATGGTGCCGAGTCCGCTATCGCTGATCTTGAAGGTTTGCGGCGACCGGCCGAGCAGGATGGCTAGCGCGGATTGTGCCTCGCGCTCCTGCTGCTGCAAGGCAGGGATGGTGGCATGCTGGCTGGCGACGGCGGAACGCTGGCGCGCCAGATCGACCGACGTGGCGGCGCCGACGCTGCTCTGCGCCTCGACCAGCGACAGCACATGCTCGGCGGTTTTGGCGTTCTCGCGCGCCACGTCGAGACGGTCGTGCAGGGACAGCAGTTGCAGATACGTCGACACGATGCCGCTGGTGACGGTGAGGGCGACGGTTTGACGATCGTAGAAATTGGCCCTGAGCGATGCCTCGGCGGCGGCCACGCTGGCGGCGTTCTTGCCCCAGAAATCGAGTTCGTAAGACACCTGCAACTGGCCGCTCGTCGACACATTGGCGTTGCGATTGCCGCCGAGCGGCAGATCCCGGCTGGCGCCGGCGTAGGCATCGACGGAAGGCAGCAGCGTGACGCCGGCAATCCGCGCCTGCGCCGACGCCTGACGCATGCGCGACATCGCGGCGGCCAGTTCCAGGTTGCTGTCCTGCCCCTCGCGCACCAGTTGGTTCAGCTCGTCGCTGCCGAAGCGTTGCCACCAGTAGGTGTCCGGCCATTCCTGGCTGCCCGGCTTGCCCGCCTGCGACCAGCCGGCCGGTAATTCCACTGTCGGCAAAGCTTCCGCCACAGGCTTCGTGTGCGTGCATCCGGCGAGCACAACGCCGGCCAGGCACAGCGGTCCAACCAGTGTCCACCGGCAGCGTGCAGCGCGTTGCGTCATGGCGCCCCCACCGGAGCTACCGGCTTGGGCTGAGGCGCCAGCGCCGGCACTGGACCGGCCAGCACTTGCTCGCCCGCTTCCAGGCCGGACAGCACTTGTGCCTGCTGCACTGTGCGCAAGCCGATTTTCACTTTGCGCGCCACGATGCGCCGTTCGGCGTTCACCACATGGACCAGATACATCCCCGCCGCATCGCGCTTGCCCAGCAAGTTCGCCGGCAGCAGCAACGCATCCTTGGCCTGGGCGACGATGAACTGCACCTGGGTGGTCATGCCGCTCATGAGTTCCTGTTCCGGATTATCGACCTCGAACAGGACATTGTAAAAAGTCTGCTTGCCTTGCTCACCCGTGCCGTCGGCAGGGACGGGCAGCACCTGGCGCAGTTTGCCCGACCAGGTGCGGCCGGGGTAACCGGGCGTCTGGAAGTTGGCCGTCATGCCGCGCTTCAGGCGCGTGACATCGACTTCCGCCACGCGCGCCTGGACCGTCATGCGTGACAGGTCGGCAATGCGCATCAAGGGCAAGCCCGGCTGGCCGATGTTCACCGTTTGCCCGGCGCGCGCATTCACCGCCACCACGGTGCCCGATAGCGGCGCCAGAACCTGCTTGTGGCGGCTGTTGTCCTCATCGAGTTTCAGCGTCGCTTCCAGCTGTTGGATCTGCGCGTTGATGGAATCCACGCGGGCGCGGGCCGACGACAAATTCATGCGGCTCGACTCAACGCTTTCGTCGCGGGTGGCGTTTTGCGCCTTGAGCTGGGTCTGGCGCTTGAACTGTAGTTCGGCGAAGTCCGTCTGGGCTTGCTGGTCTGCCAGTTCGGCCCGCAGCCTTGACATTTGTGCACGATTGTTTTCCGCGCGCACCGCAGGCGTAATCTCTATCAGCAACTTGCCTTCCTGTACCGAATCGCCGATGGAAAACAGCACATCCTTTATCTGGCCGGCGACTTGGGCATTGACATCCGCAAACCGGTGGAACTGCAATTTTCCGGTGGCGTCGACCGTTTGCAGCAGGTCACCACGTTGCACCGTCACCGTGTCGAGCTCGACGGCGGCGGCCAATGGCGGCGCCACGGCGGAGTCCAGTGCTTGCGCGAAGGAGAAATCGGCATTCAACGCCAGCATGAGCGCTGCCACCGCCATGAAAGTAGGGCGGGGCGCGCGGTCTTTTTCGTCGTTCATCAGTTCCGCATCGTTAAAAACAGCGGTCATTTTAGCGCATTCATGCGCAAGCACTGCACCGCAGCCAGCCTAGCGCTTGACGTTTGCGGCCGCGCGGACTGGTTGGGCGACCGAGGACACGCTGCGCGGTTGGAGGCGCTCAGCGGGCACGTTGGCGAATTCGGCTTTGCACTTGACGCCGGCCGGCACCGCGCCGCCGGGATTGGGCAAGGTGAGGCGCACACCGAAGGTGCCGCTGGCGGCGTCGAATACCTTGTCGATCACCTTGACGGTGGCCGCCAGCCGGCGTCCGGATGGCTGTTCCGGCAGCACGTTCACCTGTTCACCCACCTTCACGGCGCCGTAGGCGGCGCTCGGCAGCAGCACTTCCACATGCAGCTGGCTGATCTCGGCCAGTTTCAGCAGCGGCTTGCGGATGTCGCGGTTGTCGGCCAGTTCGCCCGGATTGATCAGGCGCTCCATCACCACGCCGTCGATCGGGCTGCGGATGGTGCGCAAGCGCAGTTGTTCCATGCTGCGCTGGTACTCCAGGCCGGCCAGCTTGCGGGTGTCTTCCGCGTCCAGCAACTCGGCTTGCGCCAGGCGGTGTTCGGCCGCCGATTCGTCGTGGTCCTGGCGCGAAATGTAGTTTTCCTTGACCAGCTGTTCGCGCCGGCTGGCCTTCTGCGCCAGGAAGTCGAGCCGGCTTTCGCGCGACTTCACCGTGCCCTGCATCTGCGCACGGAAGCTGGCCACGTCGGCGCTGGCGCGTTCCAGGCCCGACTCCAGCTCGACCAGCACCTGCCCGAGGCGCACGCTGTCGCCGCGCTGCACCAGCACTTTGGCCACCAGGCCTTCGGTGTAGGGCCGCACTTCGATGGTCTGGCGCGGTTCGATCAGGCAGTCGAACTGCGCGGCGGCGGCCGGTGCGGCGGCAACGGCGCAGGCCAGCAGCCATGTTGCGCTGGAAAAGACTGCGTTCAAGGTTGCTCTCCTGAAAAAGCCATGGCGCGCCGCATGGCGGCATCGCGTTCGGCGGATTGTTGGCGGATGCCGGCGTTGCTGCGCTCGGCGCGTTGCTGCGCCAGATAGCCGAGCAGCGCGCCCCAGCGGGCGGGCAGTTCGGCGCGGCGCCGATGGCGCAACCGCAGCCAGCGTACCAGCAGCGGGGCGAACTGCACGAACAGCTCGTCCTCCAGGCTGACGATGGCTTCGCAGGAGCCGGGGTCGCCCTGACGGCCGGCGCGGCCGTACAATTGGCGGTCGATGCGGCGCGACTCGTGAAATTCGGACAGGATCACGTGCAGGCCGCCGGCCGCGCGCACCGCCTGCGCCAGGTCGATGTCGGTGCCACGGCCGGCCATATTGGTGGCCACCGTGACGCGTCCGGCCTGGCCGGCCTGCGCCACGATGGCCGCTTCCTCGCTGTCCTGCATGGCGTTGAGCACGCGGTGCGCCTGCCCGAGGCCGGTCAGCACCGCGCTCAGCTCCTCGGAGGCCAGCACCGAGCGGGTGCCCACCAGCACGGCACGCCCGGCCGCCGCCTCCTGCATGGCGTGCCGGGCCACCGCCTGCCAGCGGGCGGCGGAGGTGGCGAACAGGCGGGTGCCGAGAAAGCGGCGGATGCGCGGCCGGTTGGTGGGGATGGTCACGATGTCGATGCCGAAGTTGGCCTTGATCTCGGGCGCCACTTCGGCGCCGGTGCCGGTCATGCCGCCGATGCGCAGGTAGCGGCCGAAGAACTCCGGGTAGGTCTGGCGGGCGATGGTTTCGCGCGGCGCCGTCACGTCCAGGCCTTCCTTCAGTTCGATCATCTGGTGCAGGCCGCGCTCCCAGCTGCGGTCCGGCAGGATGCGGCCGGTGAATTCGTCGACGATCTGCACCTTGCCATCCATGACCACGTAGTGCGCGCCGCGCCGGAAGGCATGCAGGGCGCACAGCGCCTGTTCCACCCGCTCCTCGCGCACGCGCGCCAATTGCCAGGCGGGCGCCGCCTGCGCCAGCGGCTGGGTCGACAAGTGGAAGCGGCCTTCCAGCGTCAGGCGGAAGTGGCGTCCCTCCTGTTCGGCGCGGTAGTGCGGCGGGCGCAGCGCGCGCGCCAGGCCCAGCGCCAGCTCGGCGTCCAGCCGCTCTTGCGCGATGGGCCGTTCGCGCGCGATGACCAGCGGGGTGCGCGCCTCGTCCACCAGGATGCCATCGGCCTCGTCCACCAGCGCGAAGTACAGGCCGCGCTGCTTGCGTTCGGCGCCGTCGGGCAGCAGGCTGTCGCGCAGGAAGTCGAACACCAGGTCCTTGTTCACGCAATACGTGACGTCGGCGCGGTAGGCCGCGCGGCGCGCGTCGTCCTCTTCCTCGTGCGTGACCACGCCGACGGTGAAACCGAACATCTCCAGCACCGGCCGCACGTACTCGGCGTCGCGGCGGGCCAGGTAGTCGTTGACCGTGACCACATGCACCGGCACGCCGGCCAGGGCCAGCGTGAGCGACGGCAGCAGGGCGGTCAAGGTCTTGCCTTCGCCGGTCGCCATTTCGATCAGGCGGCCGCGCAGCAGGCCGTAGCCGCCCTGCAGCTGCACCGCATAGGGACGCTTGCCCAGGCGCTGCGCGCTCGCTTCGCCCGCCAGCGCGAAGGCGCGCGCGGCCAGCGCCGGCGTGATGCCGCTGCGGTTGAGCTCCAGGCGCAGCGCTTCGGCCGCTGCGGCCAGCGCCGCCGTGTCCAGGTCGCGCAGGGCGGCGCCGTGCGCCAGCGCCGCCTGCGCAAAGCGCCGTAGCCGGCGCTGTTCCAGCCGGGCCATCGGGGCGCCCACGCAGTTGCCCAGGCGGGCCAGGCCCTGCGCCAGCAAGCGGTCCAGTGCGCTGGCCTGCTGCGGCGCGCGTTGCGGCGCCAGCCAGTCCGCGCCGGGACGGCTGCCCCAGGCTGCCAGCGTGGCCCTAGACATGCAACCTCGCCAGCAGCAGTTGGCGCACGCGCCGCAAGCCTTGCGTGAACAGGGGCTCAGGCGGGTAGCGGAAGCGCAGGTAGGCGCGCGTGCCGATGCGCAGCCCGGCCGGCATGCCGTCGATGGCTATGTCGTATTGAAACACCTTGTCCAGCGTGCGCAGGCCGTCCGGGTCGCGCGGGTCGAGCACCAGCGTGCCGCCGCCCTCGACCGCCAGCGCCTTGTGCGGCAGGCGCTCGTCGGCCTGCGGCACGGCGCGCACCACGCGGCCCCGGTACACTTCGCCGATGCGGTCGGCCAGCATCACCTCGACCTCGCGCAGGCCGTCGCGCGCCAGCGCGATGTCGGCCTGCGGCAGCACGGCGCGCACGATGCGCGGCCCGGGGGCGACGATGTAGCCGACCAGGTCGCCGCGCTTGATATAACTGCCCGGCAGGTCTTCGGCGTGGGCGCAGACGAACACGCCGGCGAACGGTGCCTGCGTGGTGAGCTGCGCCAGACGGCCTTCGACGTCCGCCAGCGCGGCTATTTCCCGCTCCAGCGCCTGGCGCGACTGGAAGGCGCGCGCGCGGTCGCTGGCCAGGTCGAGCAGCGCCTGCACCTGC
This sequence comes from Duganella paludis, assembly GCF_054461335.1. NCBI lineage: Bacteria > Pseudomonadati > Pseudomonadota > Betaproteobacteria > Burkholderiales > Oxalobacteraceae > Duganella > Duganella paludis. The sequence continues at coordinate 9,391 of NZ_CM136922.1, read as the reverse complement.
TGTTCGTCGACCTTGGCCAGCTGCTCCTGGTAGCGCGCGCTCAGGGCCTGGTCCTGCTGCTCCAGCAAACGCTGGCCGGCCTGCACCTGCGCCATGGGCTTGACCGGCGCCAGCAGCACGAAGCCGCTGCCTTGCGCGCGCACTTCGGCGCCGTGCGGCACCCACACCAGTCCTTCGCTGACCGAGGAATGCGGCATCGGCACGGCCGCGCCCAGCACCAGCACCACGGCCAGCGCGGCGCCGCTCACCAGCAGGGCGCGCGTGCGCTTGCGCGCCAGCGCCGGACTGGCCAGCAGGAAGCGCAGCGACTTGAACGCCGGCACCACCACCAGCCCCACCATCGACCACAGCGCCAGCAGCACGCCGACGAAGAAATACTCGTTGGCGATGAACAGGGCGATCGACAGCGCCACCCCGGTGCGGTAGATGAAGGACGCCGGCGCATAGCCCAGCAGCCAGCGCCGCTCGGCGCGCGTGGCGTCCGGCGCGGTGGCGTCGCGGTCGCCGAAGGCATGGCGCCGCAGCAGCCAGCTCCAGTAGCTGTTGGCGCGCTGGCCCAGGTTGGGCAGTTCGGCCAGGTCGCACAGGATGTAGTAGCCGTCGTAGCGCAGCAAGGGGTTGCCGTTGAAGACCAGGGTGGAGGCGCCGGCCACCATCATGACGTTGAAGGCCATGGTGTGGACCACGCCCGGCTCCACCGCCAGCCAGACATACATGGCCAGCGCGGCCAGCGCCAGTTCGGTCAACATGCCCGCCGCCGCCACGAAGGCGCGGTAGTGTTTCGAGCGGAAGGCGTTCGAGGCCGAGGCGTCGACGTACGGCGAGGGCGCGAAGATCAGCAGCATCACGCCCGCCTCGTGCACCTCGCCGCCGGCGGCCTTGACGGCGTAGCCGTGGCCGAGTTCGTGCAGCAGCTTGACCGCCGGGTAGACCAGCAGCAGCGCCACCAGGTTGCCGGCCGAGAGCAGGCGGTCGGACAGGTTGGCGGTCAGCGCCTGCCAGTGCTGGCCGGCCAGCAGCAGGGCCGGCAGCACCAGCAGCAGCCACAGGAGCGCGCCCCAGGCCGAGAACAGCGGCCGCACCACAGGCAGGGTGGCGGCCAGGAAGCGGTCCGGGTCCCACAAGGGCAGGCGGATCGACAGCGGGTTCATCAGGCCGGACAGCCATTTGGGCTTGGCCTGCTGGTCGCGCCGTTCCAGCAGCTCGCCGGTGGCGGGGCTGGCTTCGCTCACCAGCAGATCGGCGCCGTGCAACTGGGACAGCAAGCGTATCACCTCGTCCTGCGCCGGCGCGGCATCGGCCAGTTCGGTCAGCGCGCGCTGCCAGGCCGCATCGACCGTGCAGGCGCCGTCGAGCTGGCACGCCAGCCACCAGGCGGCCGGCGAGAAGCGGTGCACGCGGTTGGTCAGCGGGTCGTGCACCATGTACCAGGCCTGGCCGCGAAAGCGCTGGCGGCTGACGCGGGCGTGGCCGCGCAGGCGCGGCCGCAACGCGGCCACGCGGTACCAGCTGTCGCTGAGGAAGGCGCCGGCCATCAGGGCCGCCACTTCCAGGCTTGCAGCTGCAGCCAGTGCCAGGCGGAATGGGTCCAGATCCACAACAGGCTGCGCTGGCCGGCCTCGATCTTGGCCACGCCCTGCATGCCGGGACGCAGCGTCGGCACGGCTTCCTGCAGCGTGGCCTCGACGCGGAAGGCGTTGCGGCCCTCGCTCGCTTCCGGCGCCGCGATATTGGTCACCAGGAAGGGCAGGCGCCGGTGCGGCATGCCGGCCAGCAGCAGCTCGCCGCGCTGGCCCGGTTGCACCGCCCGCACGTCGCGCTCGTCGACCTTCAGCACCACGCGGTAGGCGTGCAGCGGCGCCAGTTCGAACAGGATCTTGCCCTGTTCGACCGGACTGCCGATGCGTTGCGACAGGTCGCCCGACACCACGTAGGCATCATAGGGGGCGGTCAGCGTGGCCAGCGCCAGGCGATCGTTGGCCAGCCCGAGCTGGGCCTGCGCCTGCTGGCGCTGCGCCAGCGCCAGCGCGGCGGCGGGGCGCTCGTGGCGCGCCAGGGCGTCGCGGTAGCGGCTGTCGTGCTGCGCTTCCTCGGCCTGCCAGCGCTGGGCGTCGAGCTGGATCTGGCGCGTGTCGAGTTCGGCCAGCGGCTGGCCGCGCCGCACCACCTGGCCGGCGCGCACCGCCGCGCTGGCCAGGTAGCCGTCGAAGGGCGCGGGCATGGCGCGCTGCTGCTCGCCCTCGATGGCGGCGTCGGCGCCCACGCGCCAGGTGGCATCGACCAGGGTGAGCGCCGCCAGCGCCACGGCGCCCAGCGCCAGGCCGGCGCGCAGGGCGGGGCGGCGCGGATCGCGCAGGTGGGCGCCGACGCGGCGCCAGGCCAGGCGGCTGCGCGCCCCCAGCCAGCGGTAGGCCTGGTCCTTGGCTTCCAGCACCGGGCCGGCATACTGGCCGATGTGCTCCAGCGCTTCCACCTCGGCCAGCGAAAAGCCGCGTCCCGGCGCGCGCTCGAAATACAGCACGCCGGCGCCCAGGCCGTCGCCGCCGGCCAGCACCACGCTGCAGACAGACATGCCGCCGGCGGCGGCGCGGTGGGCGATGGACAGCGACGGCCGCAGGCCCGGCACCGGCGGCAGCACCACGCTGCGGCGCTGGTCGCTGGCCTCGTCCATGGCGTTCTCCAGCGCCGTCACGGCATGGCTGTTGCGCTCGAACCAGGCCGAGTGCGACAGCGCCTGCAATTCGATGCGGCCTTTGCGCAGCATGCCGAGCGCCACGCGGGTGCAGTCGAACTGGCTGCTGAGCCAGTTGACGGTTTCCAGCGCGGCGTGCGGGAAGATCGCGGGCCGGCACAGCACCCGCAGCAGCTCGGCCTGGCGGCGCTGGCCGGCGGTGGCCGGATCGTCCGCCGCGCCGGTGTGACCCAGCACCACGTGGTGCAGATAGCGCGCTGCCGCGCCGGCGGCCGTCAGCAGGTCGGCGGCCGGCAGCACGGCTATGTCGGCTTCCAGCACCAGCACCCCGGCCGGCGTGCCTGGCGTGCCATCAGCGGCCGGCAGCGGGATGGCCACGCCGGTGGCGCCGCCGGCCTCGTGCACCAGCATCCCGCGCGAGGCCAGACAGCGTTCGGACAGCGGCAGCAGATGCAGGCCCGCCGCTTGGCCGGGCCAGGCGGCGGCCAGGACAAAGGCGCCGGAAGCCGGCGTCTGCACCACGACGATGGCCGCCAGCGTGCCGGGCAGGCTGCGGCAGGCCTGCTCCAGCCATGCGGCCGGTGCGGCCGGCGCACGCACGGCGGTGGCGGCCGCACCGGCCGTTGCGCCGCCCGCCACCCCCGCCGTGCTGGCCGCGCCGGGCGTCATGCCACGCTGACCCGGTAAATCACGCCCCGCACCGACGCCACCCGCAGGCTGCCGTCGGCGTCGAACGCCAGGCCGCTGATTTCATTGGCGTTGATGCCCTGGGCGGCGGCATCGACGCGGCGCAGTTCGGTGCCGGTTTTGCTGATCTTGACCAGCATGCCGACATCGCTGTAGCCGGCGATCCAGAAATTGCCGTCGCTCGGGTCGAGCGCCATGCCGGCGTAGTTCTGCACGTTTAGCGGCAGGTTGTACCTGGCGATTTCGGCGCCGGTGGCCGGGTTCAACGCCACCATCTGGTTCAGCTGGTGCGACAGCAGGAACAGCTGGCCGCTGGCGGCGTCATACACGCCGGCCGTGCTGTAGTAGGACACCGGCAGCTCCAGCTTGGCGATCAGCGCGCCGGTGGCCGGATCGATGGCGGCCACGGCGTTGTTGCCGTTGTAGGGGTAGCCCTCGAACAGCAGCAGGCTGCCGGCCGGCACCGCCACCCCGGCCAGCGTGGCGGCCGACGGCAGCACCTGCAGCCCCGCGTAGTTGGCCGTGTACTGGTTGCCCATGGCGGGCGTGAGGGCGATCGACTGCAGCACCAGGCCGCTGGCCGGGTCGATCCGCAGCAGGTGGCCGGGATTGTTCTGGTCCAGCGTCCATAGGGCGCCGGTGCTGCGGTTCACCGCCACATCGGCCAGCGCGCCGGTCGCCTCGGTGGTGCTGCCCGGCCGGATCATGGTGATCGGCATGGCGGCCGTGCCGCCGGCCGTGGTCACCGTGACGTTGCCGCTGCCGAAGTGCGGCAGCAGCGCGTTGCTGATGTTGGCCAGGCCGTTCCATTGGTAGCCGCCGCGCGCGGCGTCGTAATAGTAGGTGACGTCCACGCCGGTCGCCACGGCGCTGTCGGCTACGGTGGGCGCAGCGGGGAAGGTGTATTGGGTGGCGCCTTCGACGAAGCCGCTGCCGTACAACTGGCCGTCCGCGGTAAACCGATCCAGCGTCGGCACGATCTGCAGCAACGGTTGGGCGCTGGAGCCCAGCATCTGCAGCGTGTACGCACCGTTGGCTTCCAGCGGCACCTCCAGCGTGGCCGAGGTGCCGTTGGCCAGCGCCGACACGGGATTCAGGCGCAGCATGGACAGCTGGCCGTTGTAGTTGATATAGCGCAGCAGCAGCGTGCTGTCGGTGCTGAGGCCGGTGCCGGTCAGCGTGATCGACTGGCGCGCGTTGGCCGATGCCTTGGACGGATCGGCCGGCGTACCGCTGGCGGCGCTGGCCGTGATGCCGGCCAGCCCGGTGCTGAAGGCGGCGCTGGCGCCGCCGGCGGTGTGCACGGTGATGGCGCCGAAGACGCCGTCGCTGAGCGGCACGGTCAGGTAGACCGCGCCGTTGACGTACTGGCCCAGCGCGCTGTCATATACCTGTTGCACGTCGGGCCCGGTGGTGTTGCCGGCGTCGGTGATGAGCACGGAACCGAAGCTGTAGCTGCTGTCCATGCCCTCGACCAGGCCGCTGCCGTACAGCAGCACGGTGGCCGTGCTGCCATCCGCCGCCACCGACTGCACGCTGATGCCGGTGACGGCAGGCAACACCTGCAGCGTGTTGCTGGCGCCGTTCAGGTCACCCGCCACGCGCACCTTGCCGGTGACGGCGCCGGCGGGCACCTTCACCAGGGCCTGGGTCTGGGCGCCGTTGACCGAGGCCACGCTCACCAGCAGCTCGGACTGGTTGCCGGCGTGGTCGAGCGTGGTGAAGACGATCTCGGTGCCGCTGGTCAGGCCGGTGCCGTTGATCTGGATGGTCTGCCCCGGCACCGCCGAAGGCAGGGCGGCGTCGGCCGGCGTGCCGCTGGATGCGGTGGCGACGATGCCGGTGAAGGTCGCGCCCAGCGCGGCGCTGGTGCCGCCGGCGGTGCTGATGCGGATCGGCCCGGTGGCGGCGCCGGCCGGCGTCACCACGCTCAATTGCCGGCCGTTGTCGTAGACGTCGATGCCGTAGGAGCTGCCCATGTCGTCGATGCGCCGGGCGCCGAACAGCACGCTGACCGTGCCTTCGGCGTAACCGCTGCCGCGCAGGCGCAGCGTGGCGCCGTCGAACGCGCCGCCGGGATTGGTTTCCAGGCCGGACAGCGTGGGCACCACTTGCAGCACCACGCCGGCGTCGTCGCGCGCCAGGCGTACGGCGCCGGTGGTGGCGTTCAGCGGCACCACCACGGTCAGGCTGTTGCCGTCCGCCGCCACGCTGGCCGCGGCCACCGTGCTCAGGCTCAGCTGGCCGTTGTCGTTGATGACGGTGAACACCACCTGGTCGCTGGCCTGCAGGCCGCTGCCGGTCAGCGTGATGGTTTGCTGCACATTGGCCGACGGCAGCGCAGCGACCGCCGCCGTGCCGCTGTCGGCGCTGGCCGCGATGGCGCCGATGTGGCTGCTGCCGGCCAGCTGCCGCACCAGGTTGAGGCTGTAGTTGCCGCTATACACGCCGTCGTTGCCGGTGCCGGACTGCAGCGGATCGTAGTTGTTGTTGTAGTAGCCGCTGATGCCGATGTAGTAGCTGCCGGTGCTGCTGGCGGTGAAGTCGAACGGGGTGGTATTGCCGGCCCCGCGCACCTCGCCGTCCAGCTCCACGCCCGCCGCATTGAACAGGCGCACCATGCTGTAGTAGTGCTCGGAAAGGAAGTAAGTCAGGCGCTCGCCTGCATTCAGGTCGACGCGGTACAGATCGACATCGCCGCCATTGGCGATGGCGGCCTTGAGCGTGAGGCGCTGGTTGATACCGGGCGCGGCGTCGACGGCGGCTGCCAGCGTGGCGCCGGCATCGGCCGGGGTCCGGTCGGGCTGGCTGGCGATGGCCGCCGCGCTGGTGTGGAGGGTGCTGCTGCCGCCGGCGGTGTGCACGGTCAGCGCGCCCGCCGTGGTGCCGGTGGGCACCAGCACGCGCAGCAACTGTTGGTCCTGGCTGGTGGCGCTGGCGCCTTCGGACAAGGTGGTCAAGGCCAGCACCGTGGCCGCTTTGCCGTCGATGTCCACGCTCAGGCTGTCGGCCGCCAGGCCGCTGGCGTCGATCAGCAAGGTGTTGCCGGCCGCGATCACACCGCTGACGGCGCGCAGCACGGGCACCACTTGCAGCGTGAAGCTGGCCCCGCTGCCGAGGACGGTGACCTCGCCGGTGCGCGCCAGCGCGGGCACGCGCACCGTCAGTTGGCGACCATCGGCCGAGGCGACGCCGCCGCGCGTGACGGTGCCGGTGCGGCCGCTGTCGTCGGCGGCCTGGAACTGCACCAGCGTGGCCGAGGTGAAGCCCTGGCCGGACAGCACGATGGTCTGGCCGCTGTTGGCGGAGGGCAGGGTCGCATCGGCCGCCTGGCCCGCCACGCTGGTGGCGCCGATGCCGGTGAACCGGCTGGTCAACGTCTGGCCGAAGGATGGCCCGGCCAGCTCGGCGTAGCCGCCTTCGGTGCTGATCCGGATCGGGCCGTCGAGGGTGCGCGGCGCCGAGAGGCTGAGGCTGCCGTTGCGGGGGCCGGTGATGTCGAACGGGTAGGTGTTGGCGGCCGGGTCCGCCACGGCGATGCCGCCCACCGTGACGGTGGTGGCGCCTTCGGCGTAGCCGGAGCCGGTCAGGGTGAACAGGTCGTCCTGGCCGGGACGGCCGCTGATCGACTCCAGGGTCGGCACGATCTGCAGGCGGATGCCGGGCGTGGCGTTGACGGTCTGCGCCTGCAGCACGCTGTTGCTGATGGTGCGGGTGAATACGGTGTTGCCGTCCACCGCCACGCTGAGCTGGTCCGGATTGCCGGCGCTGCCGTCCCAGCTGTCGAGCGCGTACAGGTCGAAGCTGACGGTGTAGGTCTGGCCGGCCGTCAGGCCGCTCAGGCTCAGGGTCTGGCTGGCGTTGTTGAAGCGGCCGGAGAAGGCCGACAGCGATTGCGCGCTGCTGCTGTGGACCAGCGGATTGCTCCAGGCGGCCTTGGCGCCGGCCTCGAAGTCGTCGGCGAACAGCACATTGGCGCCGTTGCGCACCACCACGTTGTCCAGGCCCCAGCTCTCGTTGTCCAGCGCTTCCAGGCCGCCGTCGGCGAAGCGCACGGTGCTGGCGGGGCCGCTGGCGGTGAAGGTGAAGCTCAGCGCGCGGTGCACGCCGTCGGCCTGGCTGCCGAAGCCGCTGTCGGTGGTGCCGACGTTGGACACGCGCACCTCGCCGGTGGTGGCCAGTTCCGGCACCAGCACCTGCAGGCGGGTGCCGGCGGCGTTGATCAGCTGCGGACGCACCGCCAGCACCGACACCTTGCCGGCGTTGTCGCGCACATTGAACAGCACTTGCGTGCCGGCGCCGAAGTTGCTGCCGGTGAGCTCGATCATCTGGCCGACGTTGGCGTTGGCCACGGCCGCCTGGGCCGGGGTGCCCTGCAGCGCGGCGGCGGCGACGGCGGTCAGGGTCGGCGCCTTGACGCTGAAGTCGTCGCCCAGCGTGGCGCGATGGATCAGGCCGGAGACGGTGGCGATGCGCAGACTGCCGTCCGGGGCGAAGGCCAGGCCGCTGATCTGGTTGCTGTTCAAGCCCTGGCCGCTGATGTCGGCGCGGCGCAGCTCGACGCCGGCGTGGTTCACCTTCACCAGCTCGCCGATGTTGTTGTAGCTGCCGATCCAGAAATTGCCGTCCACCGGATCGATGGCCATGCCGGCGTAGCTCTGCACGTTGAAGGGAATGGCGACGCGCGCGAGCTCGGCGCCGCTGGCCGCGTCCAGCTCGATCATCTGGTTGAACTGGTGCGACAGCAGGAACAGATGGCCGCTGGCCGGGTCGATCAGGCCGGCGGTGGCGTAGTAGTTCACCGGCAGCACCAGTTTGGCGATCAGCGCGCCGGTGGCGGGATCGATGGCGGCCACGCTGTTGCTGCCGTTGTAGGGATAGCCGGCGACCACGATCAGCGCGCCGGCCGGCACGGCGGTGCCGCCCAGGCTGAGCGCCTGCGCGGCGATCTGCAGGCCGCCGTAGTTGGCGGTGTACTGGTTGCCCATGGCGGGCGTGAGGGCGATGGTTTGCAGGATCAGGCCGTTGGCCGGATCGATGCGCAGCAGGTGGCCGGGATTGTCCTGGTCCAGCGCCCACAGCGCGCCGCTGGCCGGATCGACCGCGAGGTCGGACAGCGTGCCGGCCGCCTCGGTGGCCGAGCCCGGCCGCAGGGCGGTGACGGGCAGGGCGGCCGAGGTGCCACCGGCGGTGGTGACGCTGGCCGTGCCGAAGCCGAAGTGGGCCGGCAGCGCGCTGCCGAAGTTGGCCTGGCCATTGTAGATGTAGGTGCCGAGGGCCGGATCGTAGTAGTAGCTGACGTCGATGCCGGCCGCGACGGCGGTGTCGGCCACGCTGCTGCCGGCGAACTGGTAGGTGGTGGCGCCTTCGACGAAGCCGCTGCCGAACAGGGCGCTGGTGCCGTTGATGGAGGTGAGGGTGGGCACGATCTGCAGCAGCGGCTGGCTGGCCGAGCCGAACATCTGCAGGGCGAAGGCGCCGTTGGCGTAGTCGGGCAGCACCAGCGTGGCCTCGGTGCCGTCGGCGCTGGCCGAAATCGGGCTGAGGCGCAACATGGCCGGGGCGCCGTCGTGGCCGACGTAGCGCAACAGGATGTCGCTGTCGGTGGACAGGCCGGCGCCGCGCAGCTTGACGACCTGGCCGGGATTGGCCGAGGCGAGCGCCGGGTTGGCCGGGGTGCCGGACAGGGCGGCGGCGGTCACGCCGTCCAGGCTGGCGGTGAAGCTGGCGCTGATGCCGCCGGCCGTCTTCACGCTGATCGGGCCGAAGGCGCCGTTCGACAGCGGCACGGTCAGGTAGACCTGGCCGTTGATGTACTGGCCGAGAAGCGGGTCGTACATTTGCTGCACGTCCGGCCCCAGCGCGGCGCCGGCATCCACGATCACCTGGGCGGTGCCACCGCTGCCGAAGCGGTACTCGCTGTTCTGGCCCTCGACGAAGCCGGTGCCGTAGATCAGCAGCACGGCGCTGCTGCCGTCGGCACTGACCGACTGCACGTCCACGCCGGTGACC